>NZ_JAMBNY010000009.1 GCF_023715345.1 Paenibacillus camelliae | reverse complement strand
CTCTTGGACTGAGAAGTTTAACGGACAGATATAATCACTTGCGGAATATGACATGAACCGCCGTGTACCGAACGGTATGCACGGTGGTGTGAGAGGACGGGGGCTAGCCGCCCCCTCCTACTCGATTGAGCAATATAGTAGAACGGAAATTCGACATATACATGGCATGATGATTAAATTGTCGATTTTCGTTGTTTTTGGGCTAAAAACCTTCGAATTCCTTCGATTTATAATAATAAATTAATCTTATCTGAAATTCTCTAACGCTCACTATATAGGAAGAGATTTTTCTGTAAAACGTTTCCTATAGCATTTGGGAGGATATGGCAGGAATTAACTGGATCGTTCAGGTCATCTCGGCTCTTGCAAGCTAAGCGTAGGTTAACCATGGATATGGGATTTTACCGAGGGTGAGGCAAATGGGGAGGTATGTTAACCTAATAACCGTATTCAAAATTAGAAGGGAGCTTGATGAATGAAAAGTTTAAAGCACATTGGACTTTGCTTGGTGCTGATTTGCGTATTAGTTGGCTGCAGCAGCAACAGCAATACGAACAATGGCAAGCAAGCAGAGGCATCAGAGACGACATTAGCTAAGGCGCAACGGGAGGGGTTCATTACAGTTGGCTTCGCCAATGAGATGCCGTATGCATATGCAACACCCGATGGGAAATTGACAGGCGCATCCGTAGAGGTTGCACGTGCGATATTAACAGAGCTTGGCATTGAACAAATGGATGGCGTACTTACAGAATTCGGTTCACTCATTCCAGGCCTGAATGCGAAACGATTCGACTTAGTTACTGCTGGGATGTTTATTACGAAGGAAAGAGCAGAACAAGTTGACTTTGCCAATCCGGAGTACAGTATCGGTGAAGCGATTGCGGTAAAGATAGGGAATCCGCTTGACCTTCATAGCTACGAAGACATCAAGAACAATGCAGAAGCGAAAGTAGCCGTGATGGTTGGTGCGATCGAGGTTGATTATCTGAAAGGCGTAGGCGTTGCGGAATCGCAAATCGTTACCGTACCTGATCAGCCGTCTGCGATATCGGCGCTTCAGTCCGGTCGTGTAGATGCTATAACAATGACAGGACCTTCACTCCAAGCAGTTCTTGACTCTGCACAGGACAGCGACATCGAACGTGTGATGGACTTTGAACAGCCAGTTATTGATGGTGTTAGTGTTCGAGGTTATGGAGGGGCAGTATTCAGACAAGACGACGATGAGTTCCGAGAAGCCTTTAACGCAGAGCTAGAGAAGCTTAAGGAATCTGGAAAGCTGCTAGAAATTTTAATGTCATTTGGATTTACAGAACAAGAGCTGCCAGGTGAGATGACAGCGGAAGAGCTGTTGCAATAATGGATGTGTTCTCATTCGAGCTATTGCCTCCACTGCTTAAAGGGCTGAAGGTAACGATGCTTCTAACATTGTACAGTACGATCGTAGCCTTATGTGTTGCATTTTTAGCTGGCTTTGCCCGATTATCAGAAAATAAGCTAGTACGAGGTATTGCAACGGTATATGTGGAGGTGTTTCGCGGAACATCTTTGCTAGTTCAGCTGTTTTGGATGTACTTCGCTTTACCGATGCTGCTTGATATACGATTGTCGGCAATGACCACAGCAGTTATAGCGATAAGCTTAAATTATGCTGCCTACGGCTCCGAGGTTGTGAGAAGTACGATACTCGCGGTACCTAAAGGACAAGTAGAAGCCTGTATCGCACTTAACTTAACGAGATTCCAGCGCATGACAAGAGTTATTATTCCGCAAGCCTGGTCGATGATGCTGCCAAGCTTCGGGAATCTGCAGATCGAGCTGCTGAAGGGGACCTCACTTGTCTCACTCATTACGCTAGCCGATCTTACCTACCAAGGCATGATGCTACGCTCGTTTAGCATCTCACAGACGACGGCGATCTTTGCATGGATCCTTATTCTATACTACGTTGCTGCTTCAATTCTGACGTATCTAATTAGACTAGCTGAACGCAGAGCAGCAGTAGGGAGGGGATAAACATGTGGGATTGGCATTATGTGTGGGAGATACTCCCTAAGCTATTAACCGTCGTTCCAATTACGATAGCCGTTACATTGGCTGGCTTTATCATCGCAAGTGTACTGGGGATGCCGCTGGCACTAGCTAGAAGATCGAGAAGTCGATGGATCTCATTGCCAATTACAGCGATTGCTGATTTCATAAGAAAGACTCCGCTCATTATTCAGCTCTATGTCATCGTATTTGTTTTCCCCGAGATGATCGGAGTAACTTTGTCACCGTTCATTGCAGGAGTTATTGGATTAGGTATTCATTACAGTACGTATATGTCTGAGGTTTATCGCTCTGGCATCGAGGCAGTTCCCAAGGGACAATGGGAGGCTTCAACTGCGCTAAACTTTAGCAAAGCAAAAACATGGTTTCGCATCATACTTCCTCAATCTATACCACCAACGATACCGGTGATGGGGAATTATCTCATCGTCATGTTCAAGGAAACCCCCGTGTTATCAGCCATTACACTCGTTGAACTACTTATGACAGCTAAGGAATTAGGTTCATCCTCCTTTAGATACCTTGAAGAGTTTACGCTGGTAGGGATCATATTCTTTGCACTTAGCTATCCATCCGCGCTGCTCGTGCGGGCTTTAGAGAAACGAATGCAAGGAAGGGAAAGGAGTGCAGCAACAAAATGAGTCAGAATATTTCGACAAATAACCATGCTGAAGCTACAGATTCAACAACTTCAACGGACCATACAACAACTGAACATACCGCAACGGATCATGCAACTACGGATTATGCAACAACTGATCATATCACAACGGATCACGACGCAAATGAACTTACCACAACAGATCATGCAACAACGGATCATACCGCAACAGATCATGTGTCCGAAAATAATCGTTCACCCATTAAAGATACAACCCAGGTTACGGCCATTCAGATTACAACCGAAGATACAGCTCAAGCTGCAGATATCCGGAATACAACCGAAGGTACATCTCAAGCTGCAGCCGTTCGAAGTACAACCGAAAGTCCATCTCAAGCTGCAGCCAATATGAATACAACAGAAAGTACACCCCAAGCTACACCTGTTCAAGCTTCACCAGATCAAATGAATAACCACTCTTCAGATACATCAATAGTGCAGCCTATTGTCCGCTATCGTAACGTTACGAAAGCATTTGGCGATCATGTTGTACTAAAGGAATTGAACCTAGACATTATGCCTGGTGAAAAAATCGCTCTTATCGGTCCGAGTGGTTCTGGTAAAACGACCATTGCTCGTTTATTGATGACGCTGGAACGACCAACCTCAGGAACGATCGAGGTTAACGGCGAAATGCTGTGGCATATGAAGCATAAAGGAAAGCTAGTTGCAGCCAATGAAAAGCATCTGCATCGGATGCGGGGCAGTATCGGGATGGTATTCCAGCACTTTAATCTATTTCCGCATATGACCATATTGCAAAACGTAATGGAGGGCTTAGTTCAAGTGCGTAAAATGCCCAAAGCACAGGCAGAGGAGCGAGCGCTCGAGCTATTAAGTCAAGTTGGTCTACAAGATCATACGAAGCATTATCCCGCTCAGCTGTCTGGCGGCCAAAAACAAAGGGTAGCCATCGCAAGAGCGCTTGTGATGCAGCCACAAATTTTGCTGTTTGATGAAGTCACCTCTGCACTAGATCCTGAGCTTGTTGGTGAAGTGCTTGATGTAATAAAAGGAATTGCAGCGAAAAAAGATACAGCGATGATGTTGATTACCCATGAGATGGACTTCGCAAGAGATATTGCAGATCGCGTCCTGTTCACAGATGGAGGAGTCATCGTTGAAGAAGGTCCTCCTGAGCAAATTTTTGGGAATCCGCAAAGCCCAAGACTGCAAAGCTTCTTAACGCGTTTTCTTAGTGATCGGCAGTATCAGCTGGCCGAAGAGCATGTCGCTACAGGTGTAGAATCATGAAGCAAATGATAAGCAGTCTACTTCGGTACCGAACGCCTAGCAAACGTGATGGTGCAAAACTATGGAAGCTAGTGAAAGACAGCGGCAAGCTTGATGTTAATAGTCCATATTTTTATATAACGATGAGTCATTGGTTCTCTAACAGCTGTATGATCGTAGAGGACATCAACAATGATCGAATAATCGGAGCCGTTATAGGCTTCAGACAACCTGAATATCGCAATCGACTTTTTATTTGGCAAATAACAGTTCACGAGGATTATAGAGGGCAAGGGATTGCGTTAAAGCTATTGGATGAACTGGCAAGTCAGTCTGGTACGGAGTATGTCGAGGCAACGATTTCTCCATCTAACGCAGCATCCCGTCGTTTATTTGAAAAGTGGTCAGCTATGATAAAGGCAGACATGATAAAAAGTGAAAGTGATGGCTTTGGTATAGAGTTGTTTCCCGAGCAAGCGCATGAACAGGAGGACTTATATATAATCGGTCCCCTGAAAAATATAGAGAGCAAAAAGGAGAGAAACGATAGATGACAAATTTTAACGTTCAAAACAACGACCTGCACGTTTTTGAATCACTAGAATCAGAGGTTAGAAGCTATTGTCGCTCGTTTCCAACAAAGTTTCAAAAAGCATCTGGCTACCAATTATGGGATGCCAATGGTCGATGCTATACTGATTTTTTCGCTGGCGCCGGAGCTTTGAATTACGGGCACAACGAGCCTCGTATGAAGGAGCAGCTGCTTCAATATTTAACTGGCGATGGCGTAACGCATAGCTTAGATATGGCAACAGAGGCAAAAGAAAAGTTCTTATCTGCCTTCCACGATATTATTCTGAAGCCGAGAAAGTTGAAGTATAAGGTGATGTTTCCAGGACCAACGGGTACCAATTCTGTAGAAAGTGCATTGAAGCTTGCAAGAAAGATTACTGGACGAGAGACAATCATGAGCTTCACAAACGCATTTCATGGGATGACGCTTGGAGCATTAGCGGTTACTGGCAACAAATTCAAGCGTAATGGCGCGGGTGTTCCACTAAATCATACCGTATCGATGCCATATGACGGCTATATGGGGAAGGATATCGATTCGTTGCAATTTATCGAAAATTATTTGCAGGATAGCGGTAGTGGCATGTCACTGCCAGCAGCTGTGATCGTGGAGACGATTCAAGGCGAAGGCGGCATCAATGTGGCGAGCACGGAATGGCTGCAGGGGCTGGAGCGCTTATGCCGAAGCTATGGCATGCTGCTAATCGTCGATGATGTGCAGATGGGCTGCGGCAGAACCGGAACGTTCTTTAGCTTTGAACGCAGCGGCATCGAGCCGGATATTGTATGTATGTCCAAATCCATAAGCGGCTATGGTCTGCCGATGGCGATTACGCTATTGAAGCCTGAGCTTGATAAGTGGACCCCTGGCGAGCATAACGGTACCTTCCGTGGCAACAATCTTGCATTCATCACGGCAACAGAGGCACTGCAATATTGGAAAACAGACAAATTTTCAACAGAAATCGCTGTAAAGGCAGAGAAGGTAGCGCAAGCTTTAGCAAGGTTGGTCAAGAAGTATCCCGAGCTTAAGGGCGAGTACAGAGGTCTTGGCTTGATGCAGGGCATCGCGCTAGAGCCAGGTATTGCTGATCAGCTCTCGAAGCTAGCTTTCGAAAGAGGATTGATCATGGAAACCTCTGGAACAGACAGTGAGGTAATTAAAATTATGCCGCCATTAACAATCGACATGTCAGCATTAGAAGCAGGTCTGCAAATTTTAGACGAATGTATGCAAGAGGTATTAGTTGAAGCAAACAATGAAGCACAGGTTGTAAATAGCTAACTTGGGATGGAGGAAAATGCCATGATCGTAAAACATTTAGAGGATGTTATTGGTACAGAATTTGATATTGATACACCTACGTGGAACAGTCGAAGATTAATTCTTAAGAAGGATGATGTCGGATTCTCTCTGCACGATACGATTATTAAAGCAGGTACAGAGACGATGATTTGGTATAAGCATCATATTGAAGCGGTTTATTGCGTTGAAGGGGAAGGCGAGATCGAGCTGATCGATACGCGAGAAACCTATAGCATTCGCCCAGGCACGTTATATGTGCTGAATGGGCATGAAAAGCACTGGCTGCGAGGAACGACAGATATGAGGATGATATGTGTATTCAATCCGCCATGCACAGGGCAAGAGGTTCATGATGAAGAAGGAGCCTACGTGGCAGCGGAATAATAGACTCCTGCGAGCGGTATACGTAGCAGCAGATTGGTAGGTTTTGCGTAGTGTATGTGTCAGCAGATTAGTTGGTTCTTGTGGAAAGTCTACGAGTCAGCAGATTAATGCATTATTACAGAACATCTACGTAGTTGCAGGATAATGCGCTTTTGCAGAAAGTCTACGAATCACAGAATAATGCGTTATTGCGGATCGTCTACGTAGTTGCAGGATAATGCGCTTTTGCAGAACGTCTACGTAGTAGCAGAATAATGCGTTTTTACAGAACATCTACGTAGTAGCAGAATAATGCGCTTTTGCAAAAAGTCTACGAGTCAGCAGAATAATGCGCTTTTGCAGATCGTCTACGTAGTTGCAGGATAATGCGCTTTTGCAGAACATCTACGAGTCAACAGATTAATTGCTCTTGTATGCAGTCTGTGGTGCAGGCAGATCGTTAGTATGCGATCTACAGAGTGCTGGATGAAGCTTCGTTATGAAGTTTGTGAGGGCTAACGAAACTCAATCATGACCGATTGTATATTGTACAGTTCGAATGAAGCTCGTGAGGAACCTAGTAAGTCTGCCAATCATTCCGTTTCAACTGTAATCGCGAAAGATCAAGTGTAAATAAATCCCGCATGATTAATTCGATTAATTTAATTAAAAGGAGTAATGTCGATATGAAGCAATTAGTTGATGTGTATCCTACACGTAAGTCAAGTGAACCAGCACTATTGGAGCGAAAGGACCCAGTCGTTTATCAATCGACGTTGAATCAAAGTGAAATTGGAACTGATGAGCTTAGCTTCTATGAGCAGAACGGCTACTTATTTCTAGAATCCTTCTTCCAAGAGGAAGAGGTCGAGGAGTTCAAGCAAGAGACAAAACGATTACTTACAGAGTCTAGAGGGGCCGACCGTCCAGAGGTTATATTAGAGCCTGAAGGTGAAGAGGTACGAAGCGTATTCGCCGTTCATAAAGATGATGTATTCTTTCAAAAATTAGCTAACTCACCACGCTTGATAGCGATTGTTAAGCAAATACTCGGAAGTGATGTGTACATACATCAATCAAGAATAAACTTTAAACCCGGCTTCACAGGTAAAGAGTTTTATTGGCATTCTGATTTTGAAACATGGCATGCGGAGGATGGGATGCCGCGTATGCGCGCACTAAGCTGCTCGATCGCGCTTGAAGATAACAACGTGTATAATGGCGCACTTATGATTATCCCAGGTTCTCATAAATGGTTCGTAAGCTGTGTAGGGGAAACGCCTGAGGATCATTTCAAAGATTCACTGCGCCGCCAAGAATATGGAGTACCTGATCAAGAGAGCCTAACGAAGCTCGTACAACAAGGTGGAATTAATATGCCAACTGGCAAAGCTGGATCTGTGCTTCTGTTCGACTGTAATGTCATGCATGGATCGAGCGCCAACATCTCACCGTATCCGCGCAGCAATGCATTTTTCGTATACAACAGTGTCGAGAATAAGCTGGAGGATCCGTTCGCAAGTCAAAAGCCTAGACCAGATTATATTGCAACAAGATAAGGTACGGCGCGGCAGGATGACAATAAAAGTCCACCATCCTTCTGGATTAAACGAATGCAGACTTGCTTAATAAGCGTAATGTAGGTTTGCTTAATAAAAGTAATACCTGCTAGTTTAATAGGAGTAATACAAACTTGCTTAATAGTCGTGGACTAATGTATCCATAACATTGAATAAGGAGCTGCTATAGGTACTGCACCCCAAAAGTTAGAATGAGAACCTAAAAATAAGCTAGAACATCATTAGCTCATTTTTTTATATTATACTTGGTGAATGAGTGGATCCAGAAGTCATTGAGAATTGACGTCTGGATCCACTTTACTTCGTGCTAGTGCGTGAAGATACGTTTGCACACATCCCGGTGTTCAGCCACTTTATATGAAAAACCACCTAAACCGCTCCCAAATGCTCGTGACTCAGCCGAATTGTATGAAAAATCACCTAAACCGCCGCAAAATGCTCGTTATTCGGCCCAGTTGTATGAAAAACCACCCAAACTACCGCAAAATGCTCGTTATTCAGCCGAATTGTATGAAAAACCACCCAAACTGCCGCAAAATGCTCGTGACTTAGCCGAATTGTATGAAAAACCACCTAAACTGCCGCAAAATGCTCGTGATTCAGCCGAATTGTATGAAAAACCACCTAAACTGCCGCAAAATGCTCGTGATTTGGCCGAATTGTATGAAAAACCACCTAAACTGCCGCAAAATGCTCGTGATTCGGCCCAGTTGTATGAAAAACCACCCAAACGGCGCCCCAAATGCCCCTGACTCAGCCGAATTGTATGAAAAACCACCTAAACTGCCGCAAAATGCTCATTTGTCGGCCCAGTTGTATGAAAAATCACCCAAACCGCACCACTATTGCCACAACACAGCCATTTCATGCAGCAAGCGAGGCTGCTGCAGACACATTAAACAAATCACAATATATTGTATGTAAAGCACGCTTGACATTTATTGTAGAATCATTTATTCTCATTGTAAAGTGAGCTTTACATTGAGGAGGTTCATCATGAATAATGTTATTCGTGAGCTGCGTTTACAATTCAATATGACGCAGGAGCAGCTTGCAGAACAGGTCGGCGTGTCGCGACAATCGATCATTGCGATTGAGAATCAGAGATATAAACCCTCTCTGGAGCTGGCTTATAAAATCTCAAAAGTTTTTCATAAAACAATTGAAGATGTTTTTATATTCGAATAGGAGGGACATAGATGGTATACGTAGGGATTTATGGTGGCTTGTTGATTGGTTTGCTAGGCTGGTATTTCGGTAGAGTAGCAGCACGCAAAAAAAGAGGCTTGGATGAGATGAACACCCATATTTGGAGCAAGGCACGTTCTACTTCATGGTACTTTACAGCAGCAGCGATTTATCTGTTAATGACATTGGAGGTGACTGGGATGAAGCTAAACCTTATTCCTGCGCTTTCTATCCTTCTACTTGTTCACTTAGCTAGTTGGGCGATAGCAGGCACTTTTTTCTCATTAAATTTTATTAGTCCAGATTCCCCTAACAATGTTGTTATATTGTCAGCTATTATTGGCGCTACCTTCTTATTAATTTTTGCGATCATATCAGTCTTAACGGGTAACTGGAAGTTTCTACTTACCGCTATCCCACCCGTTATCATGATTACGTTAATTTCGATTGCACAAGCTCGATTAAAGAAACATGCTAATCCAAAATAATTCATTCTAGCTCTTGAAATTTGACCTCATTGTGACATACTAGAAGCAACTAGTATAAACAATATGGCGAAGCACGCTCGGAATTCCTTTATGTGAAAAAGGAATGACCGGGCGTTTTTTTATTGCTTCTCATGATTACTTAGCAAATACTGCAATTCTTATGATTACAAACATTAACGCTACGCGTTACATTCACAGAAAAGGAGTGAGAAAGAGTGCGTTACATACACAGAAAAGGAGTGAGAAAGAGTGCGTTACATTCACAGAAAAGGAGTGAGAAAGAGTACATTACAAACACAGAAAAGGAGTGAGAAAGAGTGCGTTGCATACACAGAAAAGAAGTTAGATAGAGGGTTAGCTAGACCATTATATGAAGTGCAGCTTTAATGAAGTAAAATTTTTGCTGAACAGAGGTTATTGCCCTTCAATAATATAGTAGAGGTGAACAGTATGAGTTTAACGATTGAACAAGATAAGTGGCTTCAAAAACATTTGGCTAGTCGAAAAGGGGAACGAAGAGATGCATTGAAAAGAGGGCATGGCTACGGAAATCAATTGTTTATTGAGCAAATATGGTGGCCGCTTATGGGGCATTTCAATGGCTTACATCCGGAATATGAAGTGAAGGACTGGCGAGGTCGTGCTTACTATGTTGACTTCATGTGGAAGCTAGGAGGGTACCGCTTTGTATTTGAAATCATGGATTATGGTTCACATGGCAAGGAACGATCAAAATATCGCATGGATTTGAATCGAGGGTTATTTCTACAATCGCAAGGCTTTCATTACATAGAGCTATCGCTAGATGACCTGAAGGAAAATCCTATGTTTATACTAAATATGCTTCAAAGCATACTATCATCTTATTTAGTAGTAACGATCGAGCAGAATGGTGAAATCCTACGTAAGTTTACGAAGATTGAACGGCAATTAATGAGCTTTGCAATTCGCCATAATCGGATTCTAAAGCCAGTTCATGCAGCAAGAGAGCTAGAGCTTTATAAGGCAACCGTCATCAAGTATTGTCGTATTCTCGTAGAGAAAGGCAAGCTTCGCGCGGTGCCATCTGGAGTGTCGGGTCGAGTGTACCAATATGAATATATCGGATCGATTCAAAGTCCAGACCTGGTATAAGCGGACAGAACTTCGCAGAAGAACGAGAATCCTGTAGAAGAACGAGAATCCTGTAGTAGAACGAGAACCCTGTAGTAGAACGAGAACCCTGTAGTAGAACCAAAACTCCGCAGAAGAACCAAACCCTGTAATATAACCAGCTAGAACTATAACCAGAACCCTGCAGTAGAATCAGAACCAGAGCTCTAACGTTGAGAATTTACAACATAAGAATATGCAGCAATGCTGGGTAGCCGAGCTATATAACTAAATCTTTTTTCTTAGCATCCGCATCTAAGGCTGCTCCAATAGCTACGCCAACCCCAATCCCAAGCGGCAATCCTAGACCGATATTATCAAAAACAAGAAGTCCGAAAACTACACCTAAACTTGTGCCAAGAGACATATAAATACTTAAATAAAGTCCACTTGTCACCATTTTATGCTGCTTCATTAAATGAGATTTAATCGAGTCTATTAGCTGCTTATGGACCGAAACATCAGCACTTGAGAGCTGCGCTAACTGATCTCTGCGATGGACGAAGTGGTTCTCCAACTCAATGAGCTGTTGAACACATACTTCACAAACTGGAGCAAAGGAGCTCAGTTTTTCGATGATGCGATGACATCTCTCTAACTCTAGCTTAGCAGCTACTGGCTCATCAACTTGATGACTCAATTCGTAAACGATTGCCTTTAGGTTATCCATTCGCTGTTGATCCATTACATAAACCTCCTAAGTTTTGCTTAACGACATATAAATATTGCAATTCCTCTTCAGTAATTATCTTAACAAAATGCCATCCATTTGTGTTAACACTTTCCCTCTATTAGAAATATTACTCACGAGACGACTTACTCATAGACTCTATTTGTTGCTATCAAGTAGTTCAGTAGAAATGATGCTGAAAAAAATAGGTTGTTAGCGAAAAATGTTCCTGTTAGAATAAAGAAGAAAATGTAAATTAAAGTTAAAGGAGACTTTTAATGTTGCCTTTTCATTTTCGTCCTGCTGATCCTAAGGATGATAGTTTTTTATACGAGCTGTATGCCTCTAACAGACAGGAAGAGGTGGCATCCTGGGGATGGCCACTTGAACAACAGCAATCATTTCTACATATGCAGTGGCTTGCACAACGATCCTCTTACAAAGCTCAAGTTCCCAATGCGAAACAAACCGTCGTTATACTCGATCAGAACCCCATCGGACAATTTATTGTGGACTATACTCCCGTTCATCTTCACCTTATCGATATTTCGATCCTACCGTTATTTCGTAACCAAGGAATAGGGACCTCCTTATTACAAAGCCTTCAACAAGAATCCACTCAACTTAGGAAGCCCATTAATCTTAATGTGATGAAAGGAAATCCTGCTAGTCGTTTATATGAACGGCTGGGGTTTTCATATATTGGTGCCACGAATACGACGGATAATATGGATCTGTATGCATCTATGACGTGGCTGCCACCAAATTATATTTAAATGAAAGGAGCTAATCTATGAGTGATCAGTACGTAGGGGAAATAAGAATGTTTTCTGGTAGCTTTGCACCAGCAGGCTGGGCTTTTTGTGACGGCTCTAGGGTCAGCATTGCTGAAAACCAATTATTGTTCGCGCTTATCGGCACAACGTATGGAGGGGACGGTCAAACGTATTATAATCTTCCGGATCTGAGAGGACGTCTTCCAATTCATCGGGCTACAAACTATCCACTCGGACAAATGGGTGGGGTAGAACAAGTAACACTGGTTGAATCTCAGTTGCCTATGCATACTCATCCTGCTTATGCTAATAACTCTTCCGCAGCTACAACAAGCAGCTCTCCTGCCGGTCAAGTTTGGGGCTATAGTGGAGGCATAACGAATTACCAGACGTCGAATCCAGATGTAACGATGTCGCCTTACTCGCTCTCGAGCGTAGGAGGCAATCAACCTCATAACAATATGATGCCTAGCTTAGCGGTTAGTTATATTATTGCACTCCAAGGGATCTTTCCGTCGCAGTCGTAAAAGGAACACAGCTTGTGATGTGAGTATAATGAATCATTTCGTTTCAATAGGAATGAAATTACTTTATAAAAAGGAGGAATGGGGATGTCAGAACCGTTTTTAGGTGAGATCAGAATGTTTGCCTTTGGATTAATCCCTAAAGGGTGGCTTCCATGTGATGGTCAGCTTTTGCAAATAGCTTCAAATTCAGCTTTATATGCTATTTTAGGTACAGCCTATGGTGGCAATGGAACAACGACCTTCGCCTTACCTAATCTACAAGGAAGTACTCCAATTGATTGGAATAATGAGTACCCAGTGGGTTCTAGGGGTGGTGAGACGAACCATACGTTAATAATCACTGAAATGCCACAGCATAGTCATCAGGCTCAAGCAAGTACAAATGGAGCAAGCTTGCCTAGCCCTGCCGGTAACGTATGGGGGAAAACTCCTGATTCTCGTCCCATTTATGCTGCTACAGTCAACACTTCGTTGAATCCTTCAGCGCTTAGTGTCGCGGGTGGAAGTCAACCCCATACGAATATGCAGCCATACACAACATTGACATATTGTATTGCAATACAAGGCGTTTTTCCGTCAAGACCATAGGAGGTGTATTATGGAACCGTTCATTGGAGAGATTAGACTATTTGCTGGAAACTTTGCGCCGAGAGGCTGGGCACGGTGTGACGGTAAGATATTAAACATTCAACAGAACACCGCACTTTTTTCTATATTAGGAAATATATATGGCGGTGATGGAAAAACAACATTTGCTTTACCAAATTTACAAGGGAGAGCAGCGATTGGACAAGGTAGCGGTCCAGGTCTTACCCCTAGACAGCTTGGAGCTAGTATAGGACAGGCGACAGAGACACTAACCGTAAATCAGATTCCAAGCCATACACATATCCCTAACGGGACTAGTGTATCGTCATCAACGACAGCTACGGCTGATCCAACGAATGCGATATGGGGAAGTGAAAATGCGATATCCCCATACAAGCCTTATGATTCCACGCCTAATTCAGCTATGAGTCAACAAGCCGTTGGCAGTGCGGGTATTAGTCAGCCACATAACAACATGCAACCATATGTAGGATTAACCTATATTATTGCACTAGAAGGGATCTATCCACCAAGAAGTTAACTATAGAAAGCCGCCCTCACGATAGGTACGCAGGGTGGCTTTCGTCTGTGCATCATACTTAAATTCTAGGAGGTGAGCTTAAGGTATATGAAAACTAAGGTTATTTTAAGCCTTACAATTAGCTTTTTGTTGTTTTTTATTATTACTTCATCATTAACAAAACCAGTAATAGCGTCTGAAACAATTGCATTGCCCGCAACTGACATTACTGATGGGGCTGGTCCTAATATCCTCGTAGGTAAAGATGATACGTTAGAGTTTTTATCTGCATTGAAATTTTCAGGTATTGATACTGATCGATCCGTAACTTCGGCATATTTACAGTTGACTGGTGAAAGTGGAATTGCGAAGCAAATGAATGTGGCAGTAGCTGAAAATAGCTGGTCCAATGGAGCACCACTACTACCAGGGCTAACAGGTCCATCTGTGAACGTGTCTCTAGGCAGTCCAATAGAGTATTACCCTGAGAATGCAAAGTACAGTATAGATGTTAGCCCTTTATTAATGGATCCGAGCAATATTGGGCCACCAAGTGGAACCATTTCTTTCGTTTTATCCTCAGACGATTCATCATTCTTTTTTGCGAATAATGATCATCCTGAATATGCTCCTAAGCTTGTCATCGAATATGGGGCGCCTCTTGATGAAGATCCACCTGTTTTTACAGGTGCCTCGCCTAATATATTTAATGTTACTTCAAATAGTGCGACCTTGAGGGCTCAGTTGAATGAGCCAGGTACTGTCTATTATGTATTGGTAGCTAGCGAGTCTCAAGCTCCAAGTAATGAACAGGTAAAGGCAGGACAGCAAGAGACTGGTGAGCCAGCACTTTCTGGAAGCTTTAACGTAGATACTGCATCTACCGATGTGGACTATCTCATACCAGACTTGATAGGAAACACCGCTTATGATTTATATGTGGTCGCAGAGGATGAACTAGGTAATTTACAATTGACAGTTACAAAGCTGGCCGTACAAACGTTGAATAGCCTACCAACAGATTTACAACTAAGCGCTACGACCATTGGTGAAAGTGCTGGAAGTGGTGCAGATGTAGGGGTGCTGTCAACGACGGATCAAGATGTAGGAGATAGTCATACTTATGCATTGGTTAGCGGAGAAGGTGATGACGATAATAGTAAATTTCAAATTAGCGGTAATTTGCTTCGTACGAGCGAGAGTCTAACTCCTGGGACGTATTCCGTTCGTATACGAACGACTGACGAAGCAGGTGCTACGTTCGAGGGTCGATTTGCGATTAGTGTGGTCGATGATATCCGACCTGCTGCACCGGTTATTAATACTCCAGCTGATGGTACAATTACAACCAATACCAAGCCATATATTAGCGGCTCAGCAGAAGCAAGCAGTACAGTAACAATATTCATAAATGGTACCTCAGTAGGTACAGTAACAGCTACTTCTGGTGGAGACTGGGGGTTCAATCCATCTGTTGGTTTGATGGACGGAATGTATAGCATAACAGCTACCGCAACGGATGCTGCAAACAATACAAGTCTGAGCTCTACGGCGATATCCATAACTATAGACACGACAGCACCGACTTCACCGAACATTACATCTCCGAGCGCAGGAACGGCAACCTCTGACGTAACACCAACTATTATTGGTACAGCGGAACCAAGCAGCACAGTAACAGTAATGAGGAATGGTGAGTCACTAGGAACGACAACAGCTGAAGGAAGCGGAGTATGGTCGTTTACATCGGCAACTGAATGGTCTGAAGGGTCATATAACTTAACTGCCTATGCAACGGATGTCGCTGGGAATACAAGCGTTAACTCTGCTTCAGTATCCATAACCATTGATACGACAGCACCTGAGGCGCCGATCATTACTAGCCCAAGTGATGGTACAGTTATCTCAGCTGCATTACCAACGATTAGTGGTTCAGCTGAATCGGGCAGCATGGTGCATGTGTATAGAGATGGTGTTCTTTTAGGAACGACAAGAGCAGAGGTAAGTGAAGACTGGTCGTTTACAGATATAATCAACTGGACTGATGGGACATATACCATCTATGTAATGACAATAGATCCCGCAGGGAATACAAGCGTTGACTCTGCGCCAGTAACAGTGACGATTGATACAACAGCACCAAGTGCACCGATCATTATAAGCCCTATTGATGGTGCAATAACAGCCAATACACAGCCAGAAATTAACGGTACTGCAGAGCCGGACAGCACGGTAGAGGTGTTTAGAGAAGGCGATTCACAAGGTACAGCTTTAGTGGATGGAGAAGGGAATTGGTCCCTTACACCGGCAGATGAATGGCTAGATGGAGCATATAGAATAACCGCTAAAGCAACGGATAAGGTAGGCAATATAAGTGATGATTCGATAGAAGTAGCCATAACAATCGATACGATAGCGCCAGACGCACCGACCATTACTAGCCCGCTGACTGGGACACTAAGCTCCGATGCGATGGTGAGCATTAGCGGAAGAGCTGAAGCAGGCAGCACGGTAGAGGTTTATCGTGATGGTGTGCTATTAGACACGGCAACAACAGATGGAAGTGAGGACTGGACGTATTCTCCGACGAGCGCATGGTCGGATGGAACGTATAGTATTATGGCTAGAGCAATTGATGCAGCAGGAAATAGTAGTGTTGACTCTGCAGCAATATTGCTGACAATTGATGCAACAATTCCGGAAGCACCGACCATCACGAATCCAAGCTCAGCTATAGTAAGCGCTGATGCGAAGCCAACGATTAGTGGGACAGCAGAAGCGGACAGCACAGTGATTGTTTATAGAGGTGGCACGGAAGACGGATCGACAGTAGCAGATGGAAGTGGAAATTGGACCTATACGCCTCTAAGCAACTGGTCGGATGGAACGCATACTGTTACGGTTAAAGCAGTTGATGCGGCAGGCAATACTAGTGATAGCTCTACAGCAGTAGCCATTACAATTGATACGACAGCACCAATCGCACCAATCATTACGAGTCCATTACATGGAGCAGTAACTTCGGACGCGATGTTAAGCATTAATGGTACAGCAGAAGAAGACAGTTTAATAGAAATATTTAGAGATGGTGATTCACAAGGGACGACAACTGCAGATGAACGCGGCGATTGGACGTTTACAGCGTCCAGCGCATGGTCGGATGGAACGTATAGCATTACCGCTAAAGCAACCGATGCGGTGGGCAATACAAGCGACGAATCTGCAACAATATCGGTAATCATCGACACAACTGCACCGGCAGCACCGATCATTGACAGTCCAATAGATGGTACAGTAAGTCTAGAAGCGACGCCAACAATCAGCGGTACCGCTGAATCAGACAGCACAGTGGAAGTGTTCAGAGAAGGCGTGTCACAAGGGACGACAATAGCAGATGGAAGCGGCGATTGGACGTTTACACCGACAAGCGCATGGCCGGATGGAACGTACAGTATTACTGTAAAAGCAACGGATACAGCAGGTAATACGAGCGTCGATTCAGAAGCAGTCGTGCTAACGATTGATACGATAGCACCAAGTGCGCCAATCATTACAAGTCCAATGGATGGAACAGTAATCGCAGAAGCGACGCCAACGATCAGTGGTACGGCTGAAGCAGACAGCACGATAGAAGTGTTCAGCGATGGTATCTCCCAAGGGACGACAACAGCAGATGGGAGCGGCGACTGGACGTTTACACCGACAAGCGCATGGTCGGATGGAACGTACAGCATTACTGCAAAAGCAACAGATGCGGCAGACAATACAAGCGTTGAAGCTGCAGCAGTCATGCTAATCATTGATACGACAGCACCAAGTGCGCCAAGCATTGCGAGTCCAAGTGATGGAACGGTAAGCGCAATTGCGACACCTACGATCAGCGGTACTGCCGAAGCAGACAGTACAGTTGAAGTGTTCAGAGAAGGTACTTCACAAGGAACGACAATAGCAGATGGAAGCGGGAACTGGAGCTACACACCGACAAGCGCATGGTCGGATGGAACGCACAGTATTACCGTAAGAGCAATCGATGCAGCGGGCAATACAAGCGACGAATCTGCAGCAGTCATACTAGTCATTGATGCAACAGCTCCCAATGCACCAAGCATTACGAGTCCTACGGATGGAGCAGTAAGTAATGATACGACACCAACAATCATTGGTAATGCCGAAGCAGATAGCATAGTGGAAGTGTTCAGAGATGGCACTTCACAAGGAACGACAATCGCAGATGAAAGCGGCGACTGGACGTTTACACCGACCAGTGCATGGTCAGATGGAACGCACAGCTTAACTGCTAGAGCAACCGATGCAGTGGGTAATACAAGCGACGAATCTGCAGCAGTCATACTAGTCATTGATACGATAGCACCGAGTGAGCCAAGCATTGCGAGTCCAAGTGATGGAACGGTAACCATTGATGCAACACCAACGATCAGTGGTGCGGCTGAAGAAGACAGCATAGTGGAAGTGTTCAGAGATGGCGATTCACAAGGGACGACAATTGCAGATGGAAGCGGCGAGTGGACCTTTACACCGACCAGTGCATGGTCAGATGGAACGCACAGCATAACTGCTAGAGCAACGGATGCAGCAGGTAATACGAGCGCCGAATCATTGGCAACTACAATTAGTATTGATACAACAGCACCAAGTGCGCCAAGTATTACGAGTCCAAGCGATGGAAAAGTGAGTAATGAAGCAACACCAACAATTAGAGGTACGGCTGAAGAAGACAGCACAGTGGAACTGTTCAGAGACGGCGATTCACAAGGGACGACCACAGCAGATGGAAGCGGTGATTGGACCTTTACACCGACCAGTGCATGGCCGGATGGAACACACAGCATTACTGCTAAAGCAACGGATGCAGCAGGTAATACAGGCGTTGAATCTGCTGAAGTAACATTAGTTATTGATACAACAGCACCAAGTGCACCAAGCATTACGAGTCCAAGTGATGGTACAGTAAGCAATGAAGCTATACCAACAATTAGTGGTACGGCTGAAGGAGACAGCACTGTCGAAGTGTTTAGAGAAGGTGTCTCACAAGGAACGACAATCGCAGACGAAAACGGCGATTGGACGTTTATACCGTCCAGCGCATGGTCGGATGGACCGCACAGCATTACCACGAGAGCAACGGATGCAGCGCATAATACAAGCGATGAATCTGCAGTAGTCATGCTAGTCATTGATACGATAGCACCAAGTGCGCCGATCATTACGAGTCCAAGTGATGGAGCAGTAAGCACTGATGCGACACCAACGATTAGTGGTACGGCTGAGGCAGACAGCACAGTCGAAGTGTTTAAAGATGGTGCTTCACAAGGGACGACCACAGCAGATGGAAGCGGTGATTGGACGTTTACTCCAACCAGTGCATGGTCGGATGGAACGTATAGTATTACTGCAAAAGCAACAGATGCAGCGGGCAATACAAGTACGGACTCCACAGAGGTAACGCTAGTCGTTGATGCTACAGCACCAACCGCACCGATCATTACGAGTCCAATTGAAGGAACAGTAAATGCTGAAGCGACACCAACGATCAGTGGTACGGCTGAAGCAGACAGCGTAGTAGAAGTGTTCAGAGATGGCGACTCACAAGGAACGACCACAGCAGATGGAAGCGGCGATTGGACGTTTATACCATCCAGCGCATGGTCGGATGGACCGCACGGCATTACCACGAGAGCAACGGATGCAGCGGGTAATACGAGCGCCGAATCAGTTGCAACAACGATAATCATTGATACAATAGCACCAAGTGCGCCAAGCATTACAAGTCCAAGTGATGAAGCAGTAAGCACTGATGCGACACCAACGATCAGTGGAACAGCTGAAGCAGATAGCACAGTGGAAGTATTCAGAGACGGCACTTCACAAGGAACGACAGTCGTAGATGAAAACGGCGATTGGACGTATACACCAACCAGTGCATGGTCAGATGGAACGTACAGTATTACGGCTAAAGCAACGGATGCAGCGGGTAATACGAGCGATGAATCTGCAGCCGTTAAGCTAGTGATTGATGCAACAGCGCCAACCGCACCGATCATTACGAGTCCAAGTGATGGAGCAGTAAGCACTGATGCCACACCAACGATCAGTGGTACGGCTGAAGCGAACAGCACAGTGGAAGTGTTCAGAGATGGCGATTCACAAGGGACGACCATAGCAGATGGAAACGGCGATTGGACATTTACACTGTCCAGCGCATGGTCGGATGGAGCACATAGCATTACCGCGAGAGCAACGGATGCAGCTGGTAATACGAGCGATGAATCTGCAGCCGTTACGTTAGTGATTGATGCAACCGCACCAATTGCACCAAGCATTACGAGTCCAAGTGATGGAACGGTAAGCACAGAAGGGACACCGATAATCATTGGTACGGCTGAAGCAGACAGCATAGTGGAAGTATTCAGAGACGGCGATTCCCAAGGAACGACCACAGCAGATGAAAACGGTGATTGGACGTTTACAGTAACCGGCGCATGGTCAGATGGAACGTACAGTATTACGGCTAAAGCAACGGATGCAGCGGGTAATACAAGCGATGAATCAGCAGCCGTTAAACTAGTGATTGATGCAACAGCAGCAGGTGCACCAAGCATAGTAAGTCCAAGTGATGGAAACGTAAGTGCAGACACGACACCGACAATTAGTGGAACGGCTGAAGCGGACAGTGTAGTGGAAGTATTTAGAGATGGCCAGTCACAAGGGACGACCACAGCAGATGAAAACGGTGATTGGACGTTTATACCAACCATTGCATGGGAGGAAGGAACGCACAGCATTACCGCGACAGCAACGGATGCAGCGGGTAATACAAGCACAGATTCCACAGTCATAACACTAGTGGTCGATACGACATCACCAGTCATTACGTTAATTGGAGAATCTAGCATTCGAATTGTACTCGGTACAAATTATGCTGATGAGGGAGCTACAGCTCTGGATACTCGACAAGGTGATTTGACCTCTAGTATTGTCATCACCAATAATGTCGATACCGATGTCATTGGTGAGCATACCGTTACTTATTATGTTGAGGACGAAGCGGGCAACGCAGCGCTTGCAGTTGAGAGAACAGTCATCGTCATACCACCAGCTGTAACCGTAGCTGGAAGCACAGGGGATCGCACGATAGCGGTTAGTGATGCAATACCTGGCGCGACGTTGACGTTGTACGATGATAAGCAGGCTCAGGTTGGGGAGCAAGGCACGGCTGACCCTGATGGGATGTTCGTTTTCCAAGGAGTATTACCAGGTCAAGGCTATTATGTAACGCAAACCGTTAACGGTTTGACAAGTGATTCATCTCTTCCGATAGATGTATCCGAGCCGAGTATACCAACTCAGCCAGTACCAGTGACACCTGAAAATGCTCGCAAGGCCTCTATAATATTTGATGGGCATAGTAAAGATATTGTCGTGCAGGTCGACATCGTCCGTGTAAGAAACCAAGCAGGTAAAATCGAGGATATGGTTGTGCTGAATGGTAATCATGCAATGGATATTGTTGAAGAGGCACTGACAATAGAAAACAAACTTATACATGTACTCATTGATGATATACCGAACGAACCTGTAGATGAGGTTAATTTATCTATTGAGCGTGATTTTATCAAGAAGCTAGCTACAAGTGGTTTATCCGTAAACATTGTTACTGACTACGCTGCGATCACATTATCGCAACAAACATTGCAGCAAGTAGAGCAGCAAGGCAAAAGCTTGAGCTTCAGTATCGTTCCAAGTCGTAATGAGTCGGTAAGACGAGAAATAGCAAAGCGCATTGCCGCTAGTGAGCAAGTGAACGCTATTACTGGTGGAGGCGATATTAAACATGTTGGTACACCGGTGAATATTAATGCCATTACTCAAGCAAAAGCTACTATTCCGCTGCTAGGCATCGAGCTTCCACAGGACAAGACACAATTGCAGCAGCTGCTCAATTCCCTTGCTGTATATATGGAAAGTAGTGAAGGAGCAGTAAACGTACAGCGTGGAAAGCTAGTATACGACGTTAATGGTAAGCCTGAAGGCATCGAGATTGACATGAGCAGCTTCACCACATTTGCAATATTCAGCTTCGATGCAGGGAATCATACATCATATGTAAGTGGCTATGCGGACGGGACCTTTGCTCCTAATCGTAAAGTGACCCGTGGAGAGCTGGCGGCTATGCTTTCAAGATTATTATCTGATGAGCTTAAGTCCAATGCTCCTTCAACATCATATCGGGATGTAGCAGCTACGCATTGGTCGGCACAGTATTTGGCTAATGTTCAGCAGCTTGGCCTAATGAATGGTTATCCTGATGGCACATTTAGACCAGATCAGCCGGTTACTCGCGCAGAATTTGCTAATGCTGTCGTACGACTATTGGATGGCAAGCGAGGAGAGCATGCTTATACTGTGAACGATATCGAGGGTCACTGGGCATATGGAAGCATGCGAAGTATGCTGGAAAAAGGGGCAATGAAAGGCTATCCAGACGGCACCTTCCGTCCCAATGCAGCACTTACAAGAGCAGAAGCGGTTAGTGCATTAAATAGAATGTTTGAGCGTCAACCGTTAAAAGGACTCGAAAATCCATATTCTGATGTAGCTATGGATCACTGGGCTTATGGTGATATTCTTGAAGCTTCAGTAGAGCACTCACCATCAGAACACTAAAGTAAGCTTTAACTAACATGATTAGCTGTTAGAAAGTCAGTAATAATTGACTTTCTAGCAGCTTTTTTTTGCAATGCAATTTGGCAATTATATTATAAAAACGTGCAACTGTAGTGTAAGCTATTATCTACGCTTAGCTGTATAATAATGAACGGTAATGTAGCTATAAAGAATGCTATAGAGGTATGTGACAAATTTAACAAATGAAAACGGTTAATATGAGATATGTATTCGTGGCATGAATTGAAACGAATGAGCTCAGTTTTGAAGTGTATACCCTTCTTATTCCAATACCATAATAAGATGATTAGATTGAGTAGAATGCTTTCCAATCGTTTTAGCATTCAAGCACGAGTGTCAAGATGTTTAATTGGTTTACAGTAATTGCTTTTTATATAGACACTATTTATTAAGTAGCTAAGGAGTGAATTTTCATTGCAGAAGCAACCAGAATTAGTTGTAAGAAAAAAGCAGCTTATCGAACAAGAGGGATTAACCTTTAAAGATCTTAATAATAATGGGAGATTAGACCCTTATGAAGATTGGCGCTTAACGCCGAGAGAACGTGCAGAAAACCTTGTATCCTTAATGAATATGGACGAAAAAATAGGCATGATGCTAATTAACTCTCGAAAAATGGGGCTTGCACAGGAAGATAAAAGCAAGACGAGTCATGACGGAGTATTAGATGAAGGCATTATCGAAAAAGGCGAAACCATCTTTGCGACAAGCAAAGTATATGGAACGACCCATACAATAGAAAACAGAAATTTAAGACACTTTATTTTAAGAGATAACTTTAGTCCTGCTGATATGGCAGAGTGGATTAATGCGATGAATGAGGTTGCAGAGGGTACTCGTCTAGGTATACCTGTACTTGTGACGTCCAATTCACGTAATGAAAATGGGGAAGCTGTTTTTGGCATGAATGATGCGATCGGTATCTTTTCCACTTGGCCAGGAACACTTGGGCTAGCTGCAGCGGCGAAAGGCGATATTAAAAATGGAGGCGATGGCTCTTTAATTAGCCAATTTGCCAGCATTGCACGTAAAGAATGGGATGTGACTGGATTAAGAAAAGGCTATATGTATATGGCTGACGTTGTGACCGATCCAAGATGGCAGCGGACTTATGGAACCTTTGGTGAGGATCCAGAATTTATTGCGGATGCTATTGGTCGTATTATTAAGGAATTTCAAGGTGAAACAATAGGAAAGCATAGCATCGCGATGACGATTAAGCATTTTCCTGGTGGTGGCGCACGTGAAAATGGATTTGACCCGCATTATGAGGAAGGGAAATGGAACCTATACCCGACACCGGGAAGCTTAGAAAAGTATCATCTTCCACCATTTAGAGCAGCAGCAAAGCATGGAGCATCCTCCATCATGCCGTACTACTCTATACCAAGCATCAAGAAAAGTGTTGTTCAGCAATTTGAAGGCGAAGATATTCCTTTTGAAGAGGTCGGTTTTGCTTTCAATCACTATTTCTTGAATCATATTCTTCGCGGGGAGCTTGGATTCAAAGGCTATATCAATAGCGACAGCGGTATTATTAACAATATGAGCTGGGGCATGGAGAAGCATAGTGAGGCAGAACGTTTTGCCAAGGCAATCAATGCAGGTACGGATATTATTGCAGATACGAACGATATTGAAAATCTAAAACTAGCGGTTAGCAAAGGCTGGATTAGTGAGAAACGCATTAATGAAGCCAATGTACGACTGTTGACAGAAATGTTCGCGTTAGGCTTGTTTGATGATCGTACGTACAATGAGCCACAAAAAGCGACTGAAGTGGTTAGCACGAAGGAGCACTGGGAAGCTGCGTATGAAGCACATAAAAAATCAGTTACCGTATTGAAAAATTCTAACCAAACGTTGCCGTTAACGAAGGACAAGCTTGAAGGCAGAAGCGTATATATTGAAGTGTTCCATAAGGAAGCAGAGAGAGCTGCTGCTTATACAGAAAAAGCAAGAGATGAAGCGAAAGAGCTGGGCTTGTTTACCCTTACCAACAACTATGAAGAAGCAGATGTAGCTGTTCTGTTCCTACATCCGAAATCAGGCTCATATTTCAACGCTACACTTGGATTGTTAGAGCTTGAAATTTGTGAGGATAAAGTGGTATCTGGACTTGACGGTACGTTGTATCAGGAAACAACGCTTTCTGGCATGAAGCATCTTAAAGAAGTAGCAGATAGCATTCATAGCCGTGGAGGCAAAGTAGTGATGAGCGTGAATATTATATTGCCATGGATCTTAGGCAATATTGAACCGATGGCAGATGCGTTAATTGCAGGCTACGATACATTCTTTAATGCGCAGCTTGAGGTGATTGCAGGAAATCACAAGCCAACTGGTGTACTGCCGCTTACTTTGCCAGCCAATGAAGAGGTTATCGCCGTTTATCAAAATGGTGAGTCGGTATCGAGAAACGATGTGCCTGGCTACGACAAGGATAAATATATGCCGAATGGATTGAGCTATATCTATAAGGATTGCGATGGCAATCAGTACAAGCTTGGTCATGGCTTGAACTATGAATAGGTAGAATGTAGATCAAAAAAAGCTGTCGAGAGTCAGAGTAAGCTGACTATCTCGGCAGCTTTTTTAGTTACTCTATGCTTGTTGTATCCGATTTTTGCTTTGTGCAATCAACTTGCGCTGATTGTAATGACGGACTTGAAATATTATCCAGGTAAGGTTGAGCTAGCCGACAATTAAGAGATAAAGATGGAGGAACCTTTTGAATTTGTGTGAAAAATCATATAAAACATAATAGATATCTACTATTGTTGCAAGTTTATATGATTTTTCATATAACTGTAATAGCTAAAAGGGAAGAAGAGGGGGATTTGTATGATTTTTCATACAAATCCCTTAAATTAGCCCACGAAGAGCAGGTTTTATGTGAAATTTCATACAAAACGCCGCCCCAGCCTACGGGTCACCGCTCACTGCGAGGCTCAACTCGCCAACTTGTACCAGCCTACGGGTCACCGCACACTGCGACCTACTCAGAACTCGCTGACTCCGCCCCAGCCTACGGGTCGCTGCACGCTGCCTGCTCAATTCGCCAACTCCGCTTCAGCCTATGGGACGCCGTACGCAGCCTGTACAACTCGCATACTCAGCTCTCGCCAACTCCGCCTCAGCCTACGGGTCGCCGCTCACTCCGAGGCTCAACTCGCCATCTCGCCAACCCGCACCAAGCTACATGATCGCCCCTTAGTTTGATCACACAGCACGCAGCTACTCAGGGCCTACCACACTGAGCGCCTGCTGTCCGCTAATACTTAACGCCGACTACTATGAAACTGACGGTGTAGCTCATGCACTTGCTCTGCAAGCTCAGGAACGGGTCCATCGATGATCGTATCGCGAATAACCTCTTGGATCGGCAGGTTACGAACGCGGGACGGTGCAGCACCCAGCTCGCTCAACCACTGAGATAGCTGCTCACTCGAGCTGGCATAAACGATCCGTCCTAGCCCAACCCAGCCATGTGCGGCAGCACACATCGGACAGTGCTCGCCGGACGTATATACGGTAGCATTCGCTCTTTCATCAGGTGTCATATTCTCAGCTGCCCAGCGTGCTATGGCGAATTCAGGATGCTGTGTATGATCACCGCTTGCTACATGGTTGTGATCCTCAAACAGCACAACTCCACCTGAAGAAACGAGAATCGAACCGAATGGCTCATCACCTAGCTCAAGTGCAGTCTTAGCTAGCTCAACACAGCGTGTTAAATGCTTAATATCGATCTCATTAATCATAAAATCTCCTCCTAGCCATGATTCCAAAATTATACTTTATAGTAAATTGCAACAGCTCAATTAACACTCTTATACTATAAATACGCTACGGTAAACATTAGAAAGCTCTCATCATTTTAAGAGTCAAAAAATTGAATGAGTAGAAATCCGCATAACGTCGGTATTCAGCGTAATTTGATAGAATATCGTCTCTCATTATCCTTTATTTGGAACCTAGTTGACAAGCTATTTTGTCGTATAATGGTGCGAGATGAAGGAGGTGGAAGTGATAGCAAGTAAACGTTGGAAGTTACCAGTAGTGCTTATGCTCATGGTGGTATTAACTTGGCCAGCATTAAGCGTTTCGGCGCAAACACCTACTAGCACGACCGTATATATTGACAATGAACCAATTAAAACAACTGTAATCAATCAACATGGATATCAGCTTGTACCCGCGAGATTCTTCCAAAGATTAGGTGTAACCGTGAACTGGAGTCCAAGCTATCAAGCGGCTATACTAAGAAATGCTTCAATTGAAATCGGATATCCTGTAAGTAAGCGCTACACTGACTACCAGCATGTGGCGCAAGGTAGCTGGTCTAGAGATCATTTGGATACGGAGACCGTACTTGTTGGCGGTGTATCCTATGTTCCACTAGCTTATACGGCTAAAAAGCTGGGTTTGCATGTTAGATATGACTCGAAGCTTAGAGCTGCAATCCTCTCAACACAAGAAAGCAGTATCGTTGCTTTATCGAACACGAATACGAATCAACCAACAGAAGAAGAGCTTTACTGGCTAAACCAAATTACAGAGGCTGAAGCAGGTGGAGAGAGCTTCGATGGCAAAGTAGCTGTCGCTGCGTCTATTCTGAACCGAGTAGAGGATCCAGCATGGCCAAGCAATATTATCGATACGGTCTTTCAAGTAGAATATTATAATGGGAAAGCATATTATCAATATTCACCGGTGCTTGATAAACGAATACATACGGTGAAACCAAGTGAGGAAACGAAACGTGCCGTACAGCAAGCGATTAATGGTTTTGACCCTAGTATGGGCGCGGTCGTATTCTACAATCCGGATAAAACGGACAATGCTTGGGTGAGAAGTCGTCCAGTAACGACTAAAATCGGTAATCATGTATTCGCAAAATAAATAGAAAACTCCTGCGCACTCATATTCATAGAGTTAAGCGCAGGAGTTTTTTATAACTATTGTTGTGCTTTCATATTCAATTATATGTGTAGCCGCACTTAACTGCTTTTCAGGTCAGAAACAGTAACAAACTCATAGCCTTCATCTTGTAAATACTTTAATACTAATGCAACGGCCTCTACTGTAGTTTTATGAATATCATGCATAAGAATAATTGAACCATCCTTAACATTGCTTTTAACGATTTTCAGCACCGCCTCAGGATCATGGGACTTCCAATCCAATGTATCGATGCTCCATAACACGATAGGTAGATCAGTTGATGCTGCTTTTACTTTATCATTCATCGCACCGTAGGGCGGTCGAAAAGCAGTAGGCTCTTGGCCGATTGCTTGCTTAATAACAGTTATCGTCCGATTTATTTCTTCAATCATTTCCTCATGATCCAATGTCGTTAGATCTTTATGATCCCATGTATGATTCCCAATTTCATGTCCTTGATCTGCGACCTTCTTAGCTGTTTCAGGGTAAAAATCAACTCTATTTCCTAGCATAAAAAAGGTTGCTTTTGCTTCGTATTTCTCTAAAAGTTTAAGAATGCTGACGGTGTTGACTGGGTGTGGCCCATCGTCAAAAGTGAGTGCCACTCGTTTTTTGTTAGAGGGTACTTCTGTTGCAGGTTCTTTACCTTCAGAGGGAGTAGGACTTGGAACGATTGGCTTTTCAGGCATGTTATCAATATTAATTTTAAGCTTTTCTATCCATTCATCAGTAAAGAGCGTTTTAACCTTATCAATCGGGATAGAGATTTCAGGTGAACCGGCAGCACCGGCTGTCACTTGATATTTATCAAACTTAAACACGAGTGAATGGTTATTGAGATATAAATTAGAGAAAGGATGGTTATCATCAATCCATTGTTTTAAGTAGTCTTGGAAAAAGAAAATACTATACTCCTCAGATTGCTCAAACTCTTTAGATAGAAGCTTGTATATCGTAGCTCTATTTTCTATTGTGTCTTTTATGATCTCTAGTTGTGAGATATATCTGCCTTCATCAACATCAACAATTAAAACCTTTGAGCTTTGTGAACCATTTGCTCCAGAAACATAACTGTTGTTTGACAAAACAATAGAGTAAATATTGTTAATGACAGGGTAGATATCGAAGGATAGGTTTAGCTCTGCTATGTTCTCTTTTAGAAATGGTTTGTTGAGCTCAACCTCTTCCAAAAACTGTTGTTTAGAAACGG
Organism: Paenibacillus camelliae; assembly: GCF_023715345.1. Lineage (GTDB taxonomy): Bacteria > Bacillota > Bacilli > Paenibacillales > Paenibacillaceae > Pristimantibacillus > Pristimantibacillus camelliae. The sequence goes on along the minus strand of NZ_JAMBNY010000009.1, from coordinate 146,773 downwards.
TTATATATTCTCGAATCGCTTCGTTCAGTGAAGTATTATCAAATTCAGGGTAATGAATTGCTAGTTTATATAGCGCTTCATCATGGATATCTGTAACGATATGAATTCCTCTATAATTGGATTGTTCAGTACTGGTATGCTCTTCTACAGCTGTAGAATCATTTTTCATATTGTTATTGGGGTTGGAGTCCTTATCATTCATATACAGAAGGGTTAGTAAAATGATCATACCTAGTAAAAATAAGATTATAATAGATGCTCGTTTCATAATATAGACTCCTTAGAATTTCATGCTGTAAGGTGTAATTATACACCTGTAAAATTAACGTTACAACGATATAAAGAACCAATATTACAGTTGTTTTTTTCCACATACGATAAAGAGCGTTGAACAGGCCATCTAGCCATACTTAATCATTTGCTAGCCTCTCTACGATCTAACTTGTCTATCATTATGTACGTATGGGCGATATTTACAAAAGCTTTACGTCACAATAATACTGCGTAAATGATTGAATAGTAAGTCGAAAACCAATGAAATAAGGGTAAAACCTATGAGAAAGCCCAATCTAGCTTAATGTAACGAGGATAATTCCTCATTAACGTTACATGCTAGATTGGGTTTTTATTTTACATATATTTCACACTACGTTAACATCGAAAAAATATGGAGGGGATATAGTTTAAAAAGTGAAAGGGGGATGCACCATGGTCGAACAACAATTAGAAGAGTTGCCTATTATCGCATCAATTACGAAGCAAGAGCAGATTGAAGCGGTATTGAAGAGCAAGGTGAAGCGAGTTAATTTGATGACCGGAGATATCATGACGCTTTCCTCGATCATCTCTGATTTACATAAGGCTGGTAAGCAGGTGCATGTGCATCTAGAGATGGTGAGCGGTCTTGGAAGAGATCTTTCCACCGTTCAATATCTTAGTAAAACCTTTGGAATAGATGGCATTGTCTCGACGAAATCGAATATGATTGCGGCTGCGCGACAAGTTGGAATTCGCTCGATTCAGCGCATATTTGGAATAGACACAGCAGCTATTGATACGGCGATTAAAATGATCGGACAGGTTCAGCCTGATGAGGTTGAGCTAATGCCGGGATTAATGCCAAGGGTCATTAAAGACTTGAAGCAGAAGATTAGCTGCCCATTAATTGTAGGCGGACTGATTCGGCACGAAGAGGAAATTCGTCAGGCGCTTGAATACGGTGCAGATTACGTCTCAATAGGCGATAAGCGGTACTGGCTATAGAGTAACGAATGTTCTAATACGGGTGGAGATGCTGAGAAAACCCACACATCAAGATGAAGCAAGCAAATCAATTTTCTCGAGAGGAGCATGACAAGCAATGAAGACGAAAAAGAAGTGGATGACTACGATGATGGCTGGTGGACTAGCCCTTGTCGTAACAGCATGTGGCAGTGGAGATGCGAATAACGGAGGGCAATCTAGCGCCAATGCTAACAATGCGCCAGCTCCAGTGGAGGCGGCGAAGGTTGTAGAGAGTACAGAGCCTATCACGATCCAATACTGGCACTCTCACGCAGAAGCTCAGATGGAGGGCTTGAACTACATGCTTGAGGAGTTCTCGAAGAAATATCCTCACATCACGGTTGAGCCTGTATTCCAAGGCGGTTATCCTGATCTTCACAAAAAGCTTCAAGCAGCTGTAGCTGCGAATGATGTTCCTGCTGTAACGAATGTTGAGGTATCTTCTCTGCCTACGTTCGGTGATAGCGGTGTGTTTACAGACTTGACACCATGGATACTACGCGACAACACAGCAATGGATGATTTCTCAGAGGGTATGATTAATGCCTATGCTTTCAATGGCAAGCAATATGGTTTCCCGCTAATCGTAAGTACTAGTGTATTCGTATATAACAAAACGTTGCTGGATGAGCTTGGTGTACAGCCACCGCAAACTTGGGATGATATCGATGCGTTTAACGAAGCCGTAACGCTAAAGGAAAACGGTGAAACGACTCGCTATGCGTTCTCTGTGCCTGGCTGGGATGCTTGGTACTTTGATCCATGGATGATCAATGGCGGTGGTCAAATCTTAACAGACGATCAATCTGCTTCTGCAGTAGAAACACCTGAATCGATGCGCTATATCGAAAACTTCTACAAATGGAAAACGGATGGCTACATGCATATCGGCTATGGTAAGGGCGCTTCTGATAATATGCGTCAAATGTTCCTAGGTGGCGAAATCGCTATGGTTCAGCATACATCTGCGAACATTAAAATGTACAGAGAGAACGCTGACTTTGAAATTGGTGTTTCCTTTGTTCCAGGTGATGTAAAACGTATCTCTAACATCGGTGGTGCAGGGATTGCGATGATGGATGGAGCAAGCGATGAGGAAAAAGAAGCAGCTTGGAAGTTTATTGAGCATATGACGTCGGCTGAACACAACATCAAGTGGGCAGAATCTGTGGGCTATCTTCCAACTCGTAAATCTGCCATCGATTCAGAGGAAGGCAAGCAATACTTTGAAAGATGGCCGCAATATGAAGCTGTGTTCGAGCATTTTGACGATGTAACGCCACGTCTACAGCATATTGCGTATCCAGAATTCAGAACACATTACATCGAAGTGATTGGTGAGCTTGCTCTGAACAATGTAGACCCTGCTATGTTAATGCCGCAGGCAGCAGAGAGAATTAACGAGATATTGGCAGATTATGAGTGATAAGCTTATGAACAATAACAATAAACAAGAATTGAAGCTAGCGGCGTCCACACGGACGCCGGTTTCTGTACGCAACTGGAGAACTGCGCTGGAGAAGTGGAAGGATTTTATGTTCGCTTTACCGGCCATAGCATTATTGGCTGTCTTTCTGTACTATCCTCTTGTCAACTCGTTCTATATTAGTTTAACGAACTGGAATATGACGAGACCGGTCAAGAAGTTTGTTGGTATAGATAACTATACGTATTTGCTAGGTCATGAGGATTTCTATCAATCACTTAAAATTACGTTTACGTATACGATTATGGATGTCGTATTAACATTAGCGATTGGCTTGTTGCTCGCTTTGTTGTTTAATGTATCGTCACGGTTCTATGCCTTTATGCGAGGCATTGTCTTTATGCCATACTATATTTCGATGGTTATAGCTGCCATGGTATTCGTATGGATTTATAACGGGAAATACGGCTTGCTGAACCGTGTTGTGGCGATGTTCGGCATCGATCCCGTAGAATGGCTCATTAATCCGAGTACAGTACTGCCAGCGCTAGTTGTCGTGTCGGTGTGGAAGGGAGTCGGCTTTGCAATGATCTTATTTATTGCGGGTCTACGCAGCATTCCTGCAGATTACTATGAGGCAGCTGCCATTGATGGAGCGAATAGATGGATGCTATTCCGTCATATTACCCTTCCATTATTGTCCCCGATGACGCTATTCCTTGTCATTACGACCTTTATATCATCGATGCAAGTATTCCAATCGATTGATATTATGACGAATGGTGGACCTTTGAATGCGTCCAATGCGGTTGTCTATTGGATCTATACGATGGCGTTCTCGCAATTTAGAACAGGCAGAGCATCGGCGCTTATTATGATTTTCTTTGTGATCATATTGCTTCTTACAGCATTGCAGTGGTTCATCAGCAGGAAGAAGGTGCATTATGAGGGATAGCAGAATGGCTGGACAAAAGAACAGTAAAGTGGTCAGCTTCATACGAGTCGTGTTAGCGGTGGCGGTCACCCTTATCATCTTATTTCCTGTCTATTGGATGGTTGTAAGCTCACTAAAAACACAGGCGGAGATGCGATTAGCTGTACCGACCCTATGGCCAGAAACCTTTTCTTGGGGAAACTATGCTGAGGCATTTCGCGTTATTCCATACGCTAAATACTTCTCCAATACCCTCATCATGTCTATTGGCTTAATAATTTTGCAGCTTAATGTTGCACTATGGGCAGCATATGCCTTTGCCAAAGGACGCTTCTGGGGGAAAGAGTTTTTGTTTCTGCTCGTACTGGCAGCCTTAATTGTGCCGGATCAAGTTACGTTCATACCTGTCTATGTGATGATGTCCAAGCTCGGTTGGCTGGATACGTTCTGGGCGTTAATCGTACCGAATGGCGCATCTGCTTTTGGTATATTCCTGCTGCGACAATCGTTCAAATCACTTAACAATGATGTGCTCGAGGCAGCGCGAGTAGACGGTGCTGGTCGTTTTGCACTCATTTATCGCATGCTTGTGCCTATGGCGATGCCAACGATCGTCACCTTTATCGTATTGATCTTTATTGCAGCGTGGAACTCGTATTTCTGGCCGCTTATCATGACAAATTCGAGTGATATGCGGGTTCTGACGATCGGTATCGCGTTCCTTCGCGACTCGATTGCTGGTGATGAATCATTGCATTTCCACATTATTATGGCTGCAAGTGTTATGGCGATATTGCCGATCATTGTCGTTTACAGCTTAATGCAAAAGCATATTGTAGCAGCAATGGCGAACTCAACATTTAAATAAGACACCGCTAATATATTAGTTGTAACGCTATAATAAGGAGCAGGTTGAGTACTGGAGAAAGCCTATGTTCCTTGGCGGCGGGCCGAGGAGGAAGGGAAAGTGGACAGCAATATTCGCAGTATTGTTAGCGATCTGGATGGCACATTGCTCGGGCCGGATCATTCGCTGCCTAATGAGGTAATTACGGCTATTCAAGCCTATAAAAAGCAGGGCGGCCTGTTCACGATAGCAACTGGCCGTCCTTTGCTTACAGCACAATCTATTATTGATCAAATAGGAATTGAGATACCTGTCATTCTATGCAACGGAGCAGTGCTGGCGGTATCAGGAAAGAAAATCGAACGGATATGTCTGGAGGCGGCAGTCATGGCAGAGATGGTGATCGATGCACATGCGCATGGACTGATGGTGCTGCTGTTCCGTGAAGACCACATCGAATGCTTTGCTAAGAACGAGGAGGTTGAGGCATTCGAGCATAAGGAGCGAATCAAGTGTAATCTCGTTGCCGTTAATGATTCAAGCTGGAGAGCAGGTGAGCTTGAGAAAGTCATATTGCTAGGCGAGATTGAGGCGATTGAAGAATTATGGAGCCGATGGTCACAGGAGCTTAATCATATCGTCGAAAAGTTCCAATCGGAGCCTAATTATATGGAGCTTATATCGGCACAGACGAGCAAGGGAAAGGCACTTGAGAGACTGTCGGATATGCTCGGTATTGATAAAGCCAGCATGATGGCGATAGGCAATCAGATGAATGATCTGCCGATGCTGGAAGCAGCTGGCGTTGGTGTCGCAGTTGCGAATAGTCCGGCTGAGCTAAAGGCTGCTGCCGACTATATTTGCTCTGCATCCTACGGTGCAGGCGTAGTAGAGGCGATAAACAATCTCGTGTATGGAAGGAGCATGATCACATGACAATACGAGGCTTAGCCCATCGAGGGTATCCACTTAAGCATCCAGAAAATACACTGCGCGGCTTTCGTGCAGCGCTTGAGCTGAAATTCACGCATCTGGAATTCGATGTTCATCTTACAAAGGACGGTGTACCTGTCGTCATTCATGATCCTACGGTGGATCGTACGACGAATGGAACAGGCGCAGTAAAGGATTTTACGTTGGAGGAGCTGCGTAAGCTTGATGCCGGGGGTGGAGAGCAGATTCCAACCTTGGAGGAAGCGCTGCTGCTTGTAAAGGATCGAATGCTCGTTGATATCGAGCTGAAGCAAACCGGCAGCATGCATGCTGGACTTGAAGCAGCAGTCATCGAGGTGATCAAGCTTGTGGATATGAAGGAGCAGGTGTTTCTCACCTCCTTCGATCATTACTCCATCATGCGTGCCAGGGAGCTAGATGCCGAGATAGAGCTAGGCCTCGTCATTTATGGTGCGACGCCAGCGGTATTTCCGTTTATGAAGCAGCTAGGAGTAAAGTATTTGTCATTAAAATATGTGTTTCTTACGCCAGAGTATGCTGAGGAGGCTAAGAAACATGGTATTCAGCTTATGGTTTGGACGCCGGATGACGAGAATCAGCTGCAGACTTTGAAGTCGAATTATCCAGATGTGCTCATCTGCACGAACAATCTTGAAGGCTGGGCGAAGGTGTATCAGGGCGCGTAGGAAGGAGCATAGATGTTGAATATTTAGAATAAGTAGCTACGTTATATAGTTTCGAGGGGAGCCAGTAAGGCTCCTTTTTTATTTACAGAGTATTTACTCATATATCGCTTGTAATTATGATATTAGTATTGCATTGAGGCTATCTAATTCTTTATATTAATATTGGAAACAATTTACATAACTAACGAAAAATTTTATAAAGCTTATACTGCTATTTAAGAAATAGGTGATGGGTTTGATAGAATATTACTTCCTCTGGGTATTGTTTATCGGTATTTGTGTTTATGCGTGGATTAAGAAAGATAAGGATTATTTAATACCTGCAGCTCTAGTGGGAATTTTTATTATTATTAATGCTCTCGATATTTCGTGGGACGTTAAAGTTTGGATGATCGTTGGTTTAACCCTGTTATTTTTTGTGAGTCTTATTATTAAAGTGTTGCTTTATGCCAGACGTATTAAATGATGTTAGTTTTGTCTTCGAATAATGTAATCAGAAAACTGTGCACATTAAATTTTTGATTGGATATGGAAATGTTGTCACAAAATGCAGCTCTCAATTGTCATCCTTATTGAAAGATATAATAATCAGGAGGAGATAAGTGATGACATTGAGATTGAATTATGGAACGGCAAGTCCTGAAGCGTATCAAATGATGGTAACGTTGGAGTCGCACGTTCGAAAGAGTGGACTGGATTATAATTTGTATGAATTGATAAAGCTTCGTGCATCACAGATTAACGGCTGTTCATTCTGTATTAACATGCATGCCAATGATTTATTGAAGTCAGGGGAGGAGCTCGATCGAGTACTGATGCTGAGCGTATGGCGTGAAGTTCCGTTATATAGTGACAAAGAAAAAGCCGTGCTAGATCTAACCGAATGTGTGACTCAGTTATCGGTGCAAGGTGTGCCTCAGCATGTTTATGAGAATGTACGTAGACATGTTGACGAGAAAGAGTATGTCAGTTTGATTATGGCGATCAATGTCATTAACTGCTGGAATCGGCTGGCAGTATCCACTGGAATGTTTCATGGTTGTATGAACTAGAACTCGCAAATAAGCTAAGGAGCCATAATTGGCTCCTTATTACAATGATGGATGGGGAGAGGGTTACGTGCAGAATACTGATACCAATCGGCTGGATGAGCTGTATCGGACGTATCGTGCCTATCTGTTCCGGATCGCGTATCGGATGTTGGGAACGATATCGGATACGGAAGATCTTGTACATGATGTGTTTATAGCAATGCAGTCAGTAGATATAGAATCTATTGAAAATATGAAAGCTTATTTGAGTAGATTGGTAATTAATCGTAGCTTGAACCTATTAAAGTCTGCACATAAACAAAGAGAGATGTATGTTGGGCCATGGCTTCCAGAAACGTTGGTCATGACCGAACGATCACCGTTAGCGGAGCTGGAACTCGATGAATCCCTCTCCTACGCATACATGGTGATGCTGGAACAATTAAAGCCAGTAGAAAGGGTTGTGTTCATTCTAAGAGAGGCACTAGATTATGAATACGCAGAGATTGCTCACTTGCTTGGAATTACCGAAGCTTACAGCCGTAAAGTTTTAAGTCGTGCTAGGAAGAAAGTAAGGATGAACGAAGGCCAGCAGCCCTCAAGCTTCTTCGCTCATGAGCAGGAGCGAGTTCAACGATTTCTAGAGCATTTTACTAAAGGCAACATTGAGCAGCTTACTGACCTCCTGTCTGAAGATGTAGTTATTCAAACAGATGGAGGAGGCAAGGTTCGTGCAGCCATCAACCCGATTTTTGGACGTACTCGTGTTCTAATCTTCTTGTCCGCCTTACACTCAAGAGGCTGGAAAGAAGCATCTGCTCGTGTTGTGACTGTTAACGGAGAGTCGGGTATCTTATTTGTGGATGAGCATGGCGTAAAGGCTGTTGTTTGCTTTCAATGGGCTGATAACACCGACCTGATCACGAACATATTCGCCGTATTGAATCCTGACAAGCTGACTTCGATTGTTTTATGAACCAAGTAGCATCCTCGGTTTACTTCGACTATAAAATTTAATAGGTGAGGAAATGAACAAAAAACAGCTGCTTTACCACGGCTCTCTCTTGGTTACAATATGGTTTGAGTACTTTATCGTTGTAAGTATAATTGCGATGTTTATTTACCATAAGGATTTAAAAAACAGAATAATTCAGGCTATATTGTTGGTTCTGGTATTCTATTTTCTCAGTAAGGATATCGAGGTAAGCAGCAAGGTTATAACTACGACATTCCTTATCGTGCTCATGTTTTTTTACGAGCCATTCAAGGAATGGAGAGATAATCGTAGCAAGTTGTGAAGGACTCCTAGCACATGGAGTCCTTTTTTTATTGAGAATATTTTCTCTATGCTATCGCCTAGTCAAGCCGCAGCTGCATATAGTGAAAAAACAGCAAGGAGAGGATGAATTTCACTCATCTTGCAATTACTTGGAGGGATAAGCATTGAATACTTCACAGTCTGCATTATTTGAGCATCGATTTTGGTTACAGATTTTAGGTGACCATGCACGATTCATTTTTAATACATTATCACCGGTGGAGCAAGAAGACATACGAGTAGCAGCTTCGTATATCGAAGCATTTGATCAGCTGCTAGGCGCTGCCAGAACAATTCAGTTAGAGTCAGAACTACATTCACTAGCCACACAAGCGCACAAGCTGACAGAGCAGTTTAGAGCATTTAAGCTTGATTTATTAAGCAGAGCCTTGCTTGGTAAAGTGAAGATCGGCTTAACACCAACCTTTATTAATCACATGGTCAATGAGCTAGAGGAATATTTGCGTATTTTAAATGAACTCGTGCAAGGAAGGCCTGTACCTACCTTCGATGCGTTGCATCACGATTTTTTGTGGCTTCCTGATGCAGTGGGCCACGCGGCTACTATTGCAAGTGATCTAGATAGCGTAGAGAAACGGTTAATCAAGCAAAGCAAAGAATTCCAAAAGCATTTTGAGCAGCTTTATATGAAGAGTATCGAAATGGCAGGATACATGAGAACGAATCTTAAGGATTTTCCAGCGTTCCGCAAGCTTCATCATGAAGTTGATATTGAGATGAAGTTATTTGTGGGATTTCTAAATGAATTAGAGGAAATGCAATTCTCAGCTGAAGTTTTAGACAGAATTAGTCCTTTAATGCCTGATCATATGATGCGGGAGGAATGTTACTACCTAACGAAATTAGCTCAGCTAGGATTAGTTTCTCAGCCCGATTGCGAAGCGGATAAACCGCGGGTAGAGGATTAGATACCGCAGCAAATGTAGAGGTTATACGGTTGAAAGATAGGGGGAACTCATATCAGCTTTCACTGATACAGGTTCCCCTGCTTCATGAATAATTCCATTTTATCCCACGAATTCATGCTCTTCCTTAAAAACCTGCACTTGATTTCGGCCAGCTCTTTTGGCAGCATAAAGTGCTTCATCAGCTTTTTGAAGAAGTTGATAGATTGTTTCCTCCATAGCTCCTGTCGTTACCGATACTCCAAAACTGGAGGTAACGGATACAAATCGGTCATTTTCAACTAGAGGCTTCTGTTCAATGCATAATCTAAGGTGATTAGCGAAGTTTTCCCCTTCCACTAGTGTATAACCAGTTAAAGCGAGAACAAATTCTTCACCTCCATATCTCGCAAATAACATATGTTCTCCCAGCTCTGCCTTACATATTTGAGCCACATGTAGTAGCATTTGATCTCCGGTATGATGGCCATACGTGTCGTTCACTTTTTTGAAAAAATCAATATCAAATAGAATAATCGTAAAAGCTGACCTATTATCTTTTGCTTTTATTAGGCTATGCTCACTTTGATGGAAAAAGGCATGACGATTGTATATTTGCGTAAGCTCATCATAATAGGCTAGTCTCTCTAACTTTTGTTGTAAGGTATGTAGCTCTGTTATATCTGTAAAAATAATTAATATGCCGGAGTTATTATTTGATTGCTGAAGTATAGAGATACGTAGTTGATACAAGTAACCAGCATGATGTATCGTAGTATTCAATTTATCTGTTATCGTAACTAGCTGAACAGGAAATGATTGATTCGTTAGCTTATACCAAACTAGATCAAAAGGGGTCCCAAGCATGGACCGATCCAATATACTAAACATATTTTTACATGCTTGATTATATTCAATTAATTGATAGCTGCCATTAAGTACGATAACACCATCATTCATATGATTAAAAATCGTTTCCTTTGCAATAGGCATAATGGATAGCATCCGGGAAGAAGTAATAGACCAGAGGTACAACACAGAAGAAACCCAAATGACCATCGGTACAGGATCGATACCATCGGGTGTCACGCCTATGAATAATAAAAATGCAGTTACTATTGGAAGCAATTGACCACAGATGAGAGCAAATATTTGAGGTTTATATACTTTACTCGTTTCCTTCCAGCGAAACAGAAGCAATAATAACGCAGCAAGCATACAGCTAAAAATGTAAATATTATGTGCTGCAAACCAAGCCCCATATTGAATCTCACTAAATGGAGCTCCAAGCACCGGATGGATAACGTAAAGTTTATAGAAAAGATGGTGAAATTCGTTTGTTATATTGATTAGAAAGGTAAGAAGAGGAATGCTAAGTATAGCAATGATTCTTTTTCTTGTTGCGCTATAACCTAAATATTGCATGACAAACAATAAGCCTAACGGAGGGAAAAATGGAAGTCCTACATACTGTACAATATTCCAAAATCTAAGTTGTTCTATAGAAGTGGATGTTAAGCTAAAGGCATAACCAAAACAATAAATCACTGTAAATAATATATTCCACATGAACAATTTTGAGATGCTTGTATAATGATGTCTTTTCCAATAAGTGTAGACTAGAATAGACAAATTCAATACAACCGAAGTACACACTAATGTTACAAATGCCTCTAGCTTCGATTCCAATGGTTTTACCCTCTTTCATAGGATATGTCTACATTATGTTAACACGATTGAGAAAAGTTGTTAATGTATAGATTCGCAAGGCGATTGCAGAAGCCTACTATGATGAGCACCTTCCCTGTAGACAGTAACAAACTATTATTCACATGTAATGTAACAAAAAAATCTGGCTAGCTCGTCAACTTTGTCCGCATAAATGGTCAAGTCCCCTCATAGTATGTATCAGCCAGTAAAAACCAAGTTGTAGAGGGGATGATTTCATGCGTCGCATGACATGGATCGCGGCAATTATACTAAGCTTTGCACTAGTGTTATCTGCTTGCGGTACGAAGGACGCCGAATCCGTGGTGAAGGATTTGGACAAATTTTTGAATAGTATGGAAGGCTATACGGGAACAGGCACGATGACGCTGCATAATGGGCAGCAGCCTCAGGTATATCAAGTTGAGGTAGCTTATCAGAAGCCAGAATCTTATCGCATCCAGCTAACGAATGTTGAGAAGGATATTACGCAAATCGTGCTGCGCAACGACGAAGGGGTGTTTGTTCTAACACCGAAGCAAAAGAAAATGTTCCGTTTCCAAAGCGAATGGCCTCAGAAGCAAGGTCAAGTGTACTTGTACCAAACATTAGTCCAAAGCATACTTCTTGATGGCTCTCGCGAATTCACGACAACCGAGGATGCTTACGTCTTTGATGTCATGGCACAATACAACAACACTTCACTTGCTCGCCAAAAAATTTGGCTAAGTCAGGATGATTATCATCCACTTCAGGTTGAGGTCAGCGACACGAACGCAATGGTACTGGTTGATGTGAAGTTTGACACATTCCAATTCAATCCAAGCTTTGCAGAAAATTATTTCTCCACAGATGCGAATATGAGCGCTGGTGCTGCGATAGCGCCTGAGCAGGAGGTCGATCCGAATGCTTCCGAGCAAGAAAGTGTTGCGCCGGGCGATGACGGTGTAGGCACAGGCGATCTCATGAATCCAGATGAGGAGAGCGATGAGCAGCAAGCAGATGACGAGCATAATGCTCAAGCACCTGCCGAAGAGGGCGTGTCTAGTGATGAGGAAGATGGTGCTGTAGAGCCAGGAACCGATGCAGCAAGTGAGGAACCAACATCTGCAATACCGGGGCAGCAAGCAGGCTTCGTTGCATTGGAGCCAACATATTTCCCTCCAGGTGTAAATGAGAAGGACATGACAGATATTGAATATGCAGGCAGCCCAGGCTTAATGATTCGCTACGAGGGCACGTACAATTATACCCTTATCCAAACGGCAGCTAAAGATATGGCAACGTCGCTAGTACCTGGTGACTTTAAAGATCTTGGCTTTACCTATGGTGAATTGACAGCTGGAGATAATATTCAAACGTTAAGCTGGACTTACAATGGAAATATGTACCGTCTAAGCAGTGCGGATCTTCCTGAACAAGAGCTAGTTAAGATCGCTCAATCCGTGCAAGCTGAGATTTCCAAGTAAGTAAGCTTCCTATACATGGCAGGCGATTGCACTGGCGAATGACGATTCGCTGGAGCAATCGCCTTTTGCTAATTATACGTGTTGAATTCACCTCGGATCGGCATTGACACGCGATATGAGGAGGGGGTAACATTACAACTATTGGCGCAGCAATTAGGAAGTAGGTGGATCAATTTTGAGTACGTTTTATCGACCAACATGGGCAGATATTTCATTGGATGCCCTTTATTATAATATAGAAGAAGTGCGCAAGGGCTTAAAGCCTGGAACGCGAATTATGGCTTCGGTTAAAGCCAATGCGTACGGGCATGGCGTAGTAGAAATCGCTCGTGCAGTGGAGCGCTATGGTTTGGATTACTTAGGCGTTGCCTTCCTTGATGAAGCGCTTAGATTGCGTGAGGAAGGTATTCAGCTGCCTATTCTCGTGCTCGGCTTTGTTGCTCCAGAGCATTTGGAGCTGGCGCAGCAGCATAACGTTACAATCGCGCTGTATCGCGAGGATCAGCTGCAGGCTGCGCGTGCATTAAGCATTGATGAGCATGCACCACTGAAGGTGCATATTAAGCTTGATACCGGTATGGGCCGTCTTGGTGTGCTAGGCATCGATGCTGCGATAGATTTTATCGAACGCTCCCTTCAGGTCGAAACGCTCGATGTGGAAGGAATTTTTACGCATTATTCGAAGGCGGACGAAGCAGACAAAACATACACGAAGCTGCAATATGATCGTTTTCATGCAGTAGAGCAGCACGTGAGAACGCAAGGCTGGGATATACCGATTATTCATGCTGCGAATAGTGCAGGGAGCATGGATACGCCGGAGTGGTCAGGAGATATGATCCGACTTGGAATTGCGATGTATGGATTATATCCGTCTGAGGAGGTTAGTAAGAAGATTAAGCTAAAGCCAGTGCTAAGTTTGAAGACAAAGCTTGTGCATGTGAAGCAAGTACCGGCAGAGTGGGGAATTAGCTATGGTGCGCGTTATTATTCGGAAGCAGATGAGTGGATCGGCACATTGCCAATCGGCTATGCGGACGGCTTCAGTCGCATGCTGACGGGCAAGGCAGAGGTGTTGATTAGAGGCGAGCGTGTTCCAGTAGTTGGCGCGATCTGTATGGATCAATGCATGGTTTCCTTAAATAAGCTTAAGCAATACGAGCTGTCTGACCTTCTTGATGAGGAGGTTGTTCTTATCGGACAGCAAGGCAGCGAAGTGATTACGACGAACGAGCTTGCTGACCAATTAGGTACAATCAACTATGAGCTAACTTGTATGCTTGCCAGCCGTGTACCTCGTCGATATATAGAGAAGGATCAATTGATTGCGGTGAGCAATGGTGCATAAATAACAGGTGAATGCAGCTACAATCTGCATTCACCATACATAGGCAGCATAAAGGGATATACTGGAATATATTCTCTTTAATTAGATGTGGCTAATCAACAAGATGTAGTGTAATATAGAAGTAATGTGGAAAGCTAGGCCCAAATATATGTATGTTGGCAGGAATTACATATCGTTTTTTGTTTTAACAAAAAAGGATTAAAACGCTATATCTAGAAACCAATATGTAATGGGTATAGCATACTTGATATATATGCTTCATATATATTGAAGTATAGAATAGATATAAAAATGTCATAATGTGTAGTATAGTGTTGGAAAAGTTTTGGAGGTGCGAATTCTGTGGCCAATATTCATAATACGAAGCGAATCATGATCAGCTTGCCAGATCAACTGTTAGAAGAAGTAGATGGAATTGTCGCAACTGAAAATTCAAATCGCAGTGAGTTCATTCGCCAAGCAATGAAACTGTATCTTCTCGAACGTAAAAAACGTCAAATTCGAGAAAAAATGCAGAGAGGCTATATGGAAATGGCAAGAATTAATCTTAATATTGCCTCAGAAGCTTTTCAAGCGGAGGAAGAAGCAGACCATACTCTAGGTCGTCTTGTTAGCGGGGTGTAGGGATTGATCGTAAAACGCGGAGATGTATTTTTTGCGGATTTATCACCGGTAGTCGGCTCTGAGCAAGGTGGAGTTAGGCCTGTTCTCGTCATTCAAAATGATATTGGTAATCGATTCAGTCCAACAGTTATCGTCGCAGCAATTACCGCACAGATTCAAAAGGCAAAGCTACCTACGCATGTTGAAATGGATGCAGAAAGACATGGCTTTGATCGAGATTCTGTCGTTCTGTTAGAGCAAATACGCACGATCGATAAGCAGCGTCTGACCGACAAAATTACGCATCTGGATGATGAAACGATGCGCAAGGTAGACGATGCTTTATTAATTAGTGTTGGTTTAATTGATTTTTAGCAATAGACAATAGATGGTAAGTTTGTTATAATATGTCTAACCGCATATGAACGTGTGAAGAACGCAGCGTTTTCGTCCAAGTGACGAGGGCACTGCGTTCTTTTTTTGTTTCTATGCTGGAAGAGCATTAGCAAGCAGCTTAAGCACTACAGCTGCAGATTGAAGAAAGAACGGGATTGAGGTGAGTGCAATGATAAGTAAACGAAGAATGCTGCTATCTGTATGTGCAGCCTTGCTTGCCGCCCTTGCGGTATACGGATTGTATTATGTTCAGCTCGAACGTGTTCAGCAGGAAGAAAGGGTTAACATTCTTACACCTAGCAGCTGGATTGATGCGGGGCAGCCCATTACGCTCCAGCAGCTGGTATGGCAATCGATTCCGAGCTCAATGGCAACTGATGATATGTTGTATGAGCTGGACGAAGTGGTGGGGCAGGAGGCGGTGATCCCACTTGGCACAGGAGAGCCGATCCTTAAGTGGAAGCTGAATAAATTTTCACTTCATCCGAATGCGCAGCAGGCAACATTTCAGATTCCGAAGGATTATATTAAATCCATCTCTAACGGTATTCGAGCCGGTGACGAGGTATGGTTTTATCTTTCCTCAGATGAAGGCGAAGCAGAGAGGCTATTCACGGAAGGAATCGTTGTGTCCTCAGTGAAGACAGGCTCTAATAATGAAGTGGACGTTCCGAATGAAGCAGAGAAGCATGCCATTGTGCGAAGCAATGCAGAGCAGATGTATGCTTCACGCAGAGATGCAAACGGCATGATTGAGTACATCAATGTTAATCTTACGGAAGCGCAATGGCTGGAGATTGATCGTCGCTGCAGCGGTGGGCAAAGCAAGCTTGTTATCGCATATCATTCACTGCCAGCTCCGGTGAAGGGACAGATGAACAATGCCGACGCCTACTGAACAGCAGAGCAGACTGTTAACCTTTATCGGTACGACTCCGAACATCGGGACAACGCTGTTAGCATTAGCCGCTAGCGTTCGGATCGCAGAGCAGACAGGGAAGCGAATTGCATACCTATGCTTGAATCTAAAGTCATCAAAGCTGCATCGTTATGTTGGTGTTGATGATCCGCATGCTAGCCTCGATGAGCTGTTGCCTACATTGCGGAATGAAGATCTATCTCAGGAGCAGCTTCACCGTGCAATGCATCGCTATCACAACCAATCGGAGCTATATATTTTATTCGGAAACCGTTATCGAGAAACAGCGGAGTATTACGGCGTCGAGGAATTGACGCACCTAATTGATACGGCTAGAAAAGCCTACGATTACGTCATTCTAGATGTGAATGCTTACTGGGACAATGCTGGAACAATCAGTGCTTTGCTTGAGACGGAAGCAGTTATTCTCACAACAACTGGAGCGCTATCCCATTTTCAGGATGATTATATTGCCTGGGCAGGCATGATGGGTAAGCATATTCAGCTAAGCAGTAAAAAGCTATATCATTCTGTCATTAAGCATCGTGGTGGTGGTTTATATCAAAGTCGTGATTGTCGCGAGCAGCTGCCTGGTGAAGCACTGCCTGAGGTAACGATCCCGCCGACGCTGTATGAAGCTCTTGACAGAGGGGAACTGAAGCAATGGCTGCAGACTGGTGAAGGAAGTAAGTGGCTAACTCATTATTGCAAAGTATTCCTACCAGAGCTTAAGCACATAGAAAAATCGAAAATGAAAGGCTATAAGCTGCGCTGGCTGCACGCATTTACAGCTGGCTTAACGAAGACGAAATGAAGGTGATGAATCGTAATGGATGAACAACATAATGTTAAACGCTTCTCAGCTCTTGATTATATGTCGCGTCGACGCAAGCAGCAGGAGCAGGAGCTAGAGGATGAACGTGCTGGCATAGAACAATTCCAGAAGCTATGTCATGAGCTGCGGGGATTTCTGGCAACGCCACGTGGCTACAACGAGGAGGAGCGAAGGCAATATAGTGAACAGCTCAATCGTGCTGTATTGGGCTATCCAGATGCACGCCGTTATATATTACATCTTATATCAGATCGACTGCTGCAGCTGCATGTTCAGGATATAGCAAATTATACACATCCCTATACAACACTAGCTGAAGCGATTTTTGCTGAAATTGTTGGACTGCATGTCCTTGAAGCAATCATTGCCGAAACGGAAGGACTTGAGGAAATTCAGGTCGTCGGCACGCAAATATTTACGGTCATTCGCGGCGAAGTAACACTATCCAATTATCGCTTCGAGCATGTCAAGGAAGTCGAACGGATCCAGCAAAACCTTGTGCTTTTCAACAATGATCAAATCAATATGAAGAAAAGATGGGCAGAGGTCATGCTTCGGGATGGATCACGCGTCACCATCACCGGAAATGGCTATACTTCCTTGCCCACCCTCACGATACGCTTCTATACCCTTCGCAATATTCCACTGCAGCAGCTAGCAAACGCTCCTTACCGCATGATGTCTCCATTTATTCTAAAGCTTCTCCAAGCGATATTAGCGTCAAGGTACAATCTTGTTCTCATAGGACAGACGAATACAGGAAAGACGAATTTGTTAAAAGCACTAATTGCTGAGCTGCCATCGTCCGAACGGTTAGTTACGATTGAAGGTCGCTACGAGATGATGATTAGCCGTGATTACCCCGATCGGAACATTATTGAATACGAGATCAATGAGGATGATTATTTACATAGCTCTAGGCAAGCATTCAAGCTTGCACTGCGTCAATCACCACAGCGGATTATTCATGCAGAAATTCGTGATGATGATGCCAATATCTATGTGCGTGCCTGTACGCGAGGACATCGCGGGAGCATGACGACCGTGCACGCGAACGAGCTTGAGGATGTGCCTGAAGCGATCGTTGATATGTGTATGCTGGATGGAAGAGCCATGGATCCTCATCGATTGGTGAAACGGATTGCACAGTATGTAACAGAGGTTGGGATTCAGCTTAAGTACATAAACGGAAGACGAGTAATCGCACGTATTGCACATTTGAGCTGGAGCGATGAGAAGGTAACGGTTAAGGATTGGGCGAGCTATGACGAGCAGAAGGATGACTGGGTAATACATTGGTCGGAGCTAAACCGTCATTTTCCACAGCTTCAGGAGGCTGATTGCTTTGCTAATTAGCGGAATGATTGTTGCATTGCTTGGCATCATCTTTCTACTGTTGTTTGTTGCTATTGAATGGACCTTGCAATGGCTTGTGCAGCGTAAAACGCTGCGTGCACGCTTGAAGGGTGGTAACAAGCATACCCCTTCGGTCCAGCGACCAAGCAGCTCGACTAAGCTTATGCTTTCAGTTATGAAACATCTCGAGCAGCTATTGCATTCCCTTCAAATCCCGCTAAAGGGCAATCAGTTGTTCAGTACTTTGCTTGGGCTTTTAATTGGCGGCATGCTGCTAGGCAGCTGGCTGCTCGGCACCTGGAAAGGGGCGTTGCTGCTCGGTGCGATGGTTGCTGCGCTTCCATATTTGGTGCTGAGATTTATACTTGTCCATCGAAGGCTCGAGGCTCAGATCGACTTCCTTCCTGCACTTGAATCGTTTTATCAATGCTATCTCATTACAGGTGAACGGCAAATCAAGGTGGCACTTGCCCGCTTAATTGAGGAGAAGGTGATGACGGGTGCAATGAAGCGCATATTCGAGCAGCTGTATCGTAACTTATCGGTACTGGAGGACGATGATGAGAGCTTAGAGCTGTTCGCTCATGCGCTGGGCCATCTATGGGCGGATTATTTTGTGCAAATGCTGAAGGTTGCGATGAGTGAAGGCGTGAGCATAAGTGGCAGTCTTAAGGAGCTTATCAGTGATATGAGAGCAGCTCGTCGTGCCAACGAGCAGGAGCGTCATCGATTGCTGGAGATTCGTATTGCCAACTTTACACCGCTGTTGTTTTTAGCGTTATTTGTTGGTATTAATGTGTACTACAATCGTGAGCAATCGATTCAATATTATGTTCATGATCCGAACGGTCGAGAGATGCTGCTGCATATGTTTGTGATGATATTTTTATCCTTTCTAATGGGATTATATCTGTCACGCAAGAAATTGAACGATTAAAGGAGGGAGCAGGCGTGCACCAATATATCGATTACGCGGTTTTACTTGGTCAGTTTTGCTTGAGCTTCATAGCGCTGCTTATGCTGCTTTCACTCCTTCCAGCAGCAAAAACAAGCGTGGTGTACAAACGAATATGGGGATGGCAAAAGCACGAACCATCTGCCAAGCTGCTGCGACTTCTGCGAATCGATCGAGAGCAGCTGCAGAATAGCGAGCGTGCGATACTGCTGGCTGGCTGCGGCTTCGAGCTGTCTGTTTTAACGTATTATACATGTCGCCGTTTATTGCTTGGCGGGTGCACCTTGTTGCTGCTAGCGCTGACAGCAGGCATTTATTATCGTATATTGCATGCTTCTATGGCGGTCGTTAGTGTGGCTGCCTGTATCATCGCAGCATTGTGTATGCTTCTATGGGATCAGTATTGGCTAAAGCTATACCGCGAGCTAAGAGCAGTAGCAATTACCCGAGAGATCTATGCAATTAGTCATCAGCTGCTGTATTTTGAAGACTCGTCACTGCATATCCACAATAAGCTCAGGCGCTGCTTACCGTATTGCAGGCTGCTGCGCAGAGACATGGAGACGTTGCTTGCTGAATGGTATCACGATCCTGCATTAGCGCTGAATAGCCTTAAGCTAAGGATCGGTACAGCGGAGGGAATTAGCTTCGTAGAGTGCATCGATGCACTTCGGCAGCAGCATAATGCCAGCTTTTATGAGCTGCTGCGAGCCCATCTTCGTGACTATAAGGAAAGGCTGGAGCTCGCTAAGGAAAGCCGGAAGGAGACAGGCTCCTACGTTCTTTTTGTCATCGCCGGGATTCCGATTCTATACACGTTCCAAGTGTTTTTATATCCATGGGTGCAGGAAGTGAATAAGCTGATGTCGCTAATGAACTAGCTAGCTCATTTGAGAGGAGGTGATGAGATGAAAAATATTCTAATGACCGTTATGCTGCTTGTCGTCGTTGTTCTACTTTTCAACAATATTGTTGCCAAGGAGGGAAACGGAACAAAAGCGCAAATCCAAACACAAGGTGATGCGGCCAACCTCCGCATTGGCACCATTAATCCGTAATGTTGCATTGTTGAATGAATATTGTAAACGTTATCTTTATTCACAAATTTATCCACAATATCCACTATCCACATCTGAATAGTTATATTTAACAGATGAGGGATTCAGAATGAGAGCAAGGTGGTGAATATATGCAGCAACTGCTTATAACGGGCCTACTAGTTATTTGTCTGCTTCTCGTATATATAACGACAATTAGCGGTGAGCAAGGAATGAAGAAGGAACAGCAGCGTGCCCATCAGAAGGTCATTGAGTATGTAAAGGATATTGACGCATGAAGCAGCTTTTAATCTTCATATTGCTAGCAACAACGCTGTGCTGGATGATGTTTGCACCTGTGTATAAGCATGTCTATATTTTACGACAAGCGCTGCTCCAGCAGGAGGTTGACTATTTGCTAGAGGTTGGCACAAGTGGGCAGTACGGCTACATTAGTCAGATGCTAATTGATCAGTCTCGTGAGCGGCTTAAGAGCTTCGGATTAGAGCCATCACAGCTTGTTTATGAAGCAAAGAGCACGCTAGGCCAATCCGTGCTTACATCGAGTGAGCGGGTGCCACGTGGTGAAGGGATAGCTCTGACAATCAGCTACCCTGTGGAAGGGTTATTCGCCATTGATGAGCTTATTGGTGTTCAAGCTCCTGATAAACAGCGAATAACCGCTTATGGTGTACAAATGAGCGAGTATGTTCAACCATAGGGAGAGATGCTGAATGTACAAGCTGTTAATTATTCCACTCATGCTCATTGTATGGTTGTCGTTATATGCTGGCGCAATTGATCAGGAGCTCGCGATGAAAAGCTACTATAAGGGCAAGCAGGCGGTTAATCGAGGGGCGCATGCAGCGGCGCTCCAGCTGGATTCACTTGCTCTTGCAGAAGGGATATTTCAGCTTGACCCCATTCAAGCAAGAGCAGAGGCTGAGCGAATGATTTATCTTAATCTTTTGCTTGATGAGGCAGGCAATCCAACTGCGCAATCCTTTATTCGTAAGCCTGTTCAGATCGTTCACTTTGACGTGCTTGATGCTTCTCTTTCGTACCCCTATCACTATAAGCTTGATAGCTACGACTTCCAGACAACCTTTGAACGTCCTGCTGTAATCGTTGTTATTAAGATTTCATATCCCCGTATATTTTCAATCAATAATCCTGTAGAATGGAATATAATTGGCAGCGCACAGCTTGTGCCGCTATAATTTTCTGCAGGAGGATTGGTTTAATGCAACGAGAACTTAGTCAGAAACTTCATCCTGACTACATTAAAGCTTCAAAGGTGTCCAGCATAATCAGTCATGTGGTCACACTGCTGCTTGTATCAGGTTGGCTCGGTTTCGCGCTTTGGAAGGATTGGACGCTTATTCCCGTTTGGATCGCTTACGGAATAGTGCTGCTATCATTTATCGTTTTCACTTGGATCGTGCCGATCTATGAATATCGCAGCTTTAAGTTCGATGTATTTGAGGAAGAACTAGAGATTTACTCAGGTATTTTATTTCATTCCAATAAGCTTGTTCCGATGGTTCGAGTGCAGCATGTAGAGGTTGGCAGCGGACCGATTATGAGGAAATACGAGCTGGCAAGCTTGAGTGTCGTTACTGCTGCGACGAAGCATGAAATTAAAGGCTTGCATAAAGAGGATGCTGAAGCATTGAAGCAGCGCATTGGTGAGCTTGCTAAGGTGGATGAGCAGCATGACTAATCCAAGACATTTATCGAAGCTCGATATTTTGATTAATTTTATTAAAAACATCCGTGCGTTCATTGCACTTATCGTCATTGTAATCATTAATATCGAAAAGCTAGAATTTTTGAAAAGCATCTGGGGAATCGCAGCAGTCATTGCCCTGGCTGTGCTTAACTTCGTTCTATCTTATTTGCCTTGGAAAAAGTTCCTGTTCTCATTGGAGCAGGATCGTCTAATCATACACAGAGGAGTATTAAAGCGTGAGGAGAAAACGATCTATTATAATCGTATTCACTCTGTAAATGTGCAACAGCCGCTTTTGCTTCGGATATTTGGTCTAGCTAAGCTGCAGATCGAAACGCCAGGTGGCACACCAGGTGTTCCTGAAGCTGAGCTGAGAGTGCTTAAGCATAGCTATGCGTTAACGCTTCAGCAGCAGCTTAAGCATTTGCGTACGACTAGTCTTGCTAAGAAAAATGAAGCTGTTAACGAAGCGTCCTCACTTGCAGCAATGCCGCAAGTAGAAGGCGTGGCTACGACGTCTGATCCTAGTGAGCAGCATCTAGCTTCCGGGCAATCTACTGAACCGGTGCAGCGGACAGAGGTTGACATAGAAGAGGGTGCGCTTACTGAGCGGTCATCACATGTGGGTGAACCGATCATCGAGGAGCCTGACTATCGCTTCAAAATAAGCGCAGGTCAGCTGCTTAAAGCTTCCTTAACCTCGATGAATATGAATGTCGCCATTATTTTTCTACTCGGGATCTATTCCTTCGCGGATGATGTGCTAGAGCTCGTATTTCCGGATCTCTATGATCAAATGTTAGATGTATTCCCTAGCTTGTACGATAATGTCGTTGGGGACGTCTCTCAGCAGTTTTCAGCCGTAACGATATTCGTTATTGCGGCTATTACAGCTGTCGTCCTTGGATTCGTATGGCTGCTTTCGATCATACTTTATCTGATCAAATTTGGAGACTATCAGATTAGTAGAAGTCAAGAGCAGCTGTCCGTATCCTATGGATTACTTGAGAAAAAGAGCTTCATCTTCGATATGAATAAGGTTCAGGCTGTCATCATGGATGAAAATCCGCTTCGTCAATGGCTTGGTTTTGCAGAGCTTCGGGTTCAGGTCATTACGTCTAATGCGATGGAGCAGCTTGTCATCCACCCGTTTGTTCGAAAGAAAGATATCCCTTCGATTATGAATGAGCTGATGCCTGATCGACCGCTTAATTTGCGAACACAGCTTCATGCGCCGCCTACTACATCATATCGGATGTATGCCATGCTTCCGACATTGCTTGTCCTAGCTATATGCGGTGCTGCCGCTTGGCTGTGGAAGTGGAATGCTCTGTGGTTTCTGCTGCTTATACCTGTAGTACTTGCTTGGACATGGCTATGCATGCGTTCTGCTGGTGTGTGGCTTGAAGATGGTGAGCTGGTGCTGCGTAAGCGAAGCATCAACCGTGTTACGTATTTCGTTCGCCGTAAGCATATTGTAACGCTGGGAATGAAAACATCACCGATGCAGCGTAAGCGGCAGCTCCGTACCATTAACGTTCAGGTATTAGGCAGTGTATTTCCTTATCGTGTGAAAAGTATTGCTGATGAACATCTCCTTCCGATCTGGCAATGGTATTCAAGGAGCGGGAAGAAGCAGTAGTTCCTTAGCCGATTTGGTAGATTAAGCGATGCATGGAGAGGATGGAGCAGTATGATCAGTCGTGAGCTTGAGCAATGGATTCAATCAACGTGGAAGGAAAATGTTGAGCTGATCCATGTTGAAAAGCTTATAGGGGGGATATCCTCCTCTATTTTTCGTATAGATATACGTAATCAGGCCTGGGACAGTGCGAAAAGCTTCGTGCTTCGTGCCGTGCTACCAACCGATAGCTTGAATGAGGATAACGGCATTCTTGGGAAGGAAGCTATTGTTCTTAAGCAGCTTGCCTCATTAAAAGATGCTGCATTGCTCAAGAACTTTCCACGCTGTATTCCTCGTTGTATAGCATATGATGCAACTGGGGAATATGCAGGTGTACCTGCGCTGTTAATGACCTATGTCAATGGGAAGGTTAGCTTGCCTCCTGAACAATCACAGCATTGGCTGCAGGAGCTTGCACGCGCCATTAGTCCAGTGCATCGGGCTTCTGCCCATCGTGCTGTTGTTCCGTGGAACTATTATCGATATGCTGCAAGTCATTTAGAACGCCATCCCGCATTCGAGTGGTCAAAGCATCCGGACCGTTGGGCAGCGATAATCGACCATGTATCACAACGGGAACCAAGCTACGTCCCTTGCTTGATTCATAGAGATTACCACCCAACCAATGTTCTCTGGGATGAAAGCCAGCAGCAGGTGCTCGGCATCGTTGATTGGGTAAATGGCTGTATGGGGCCAGCTGGAGTCGATGTTGGACATTGCCGGAGCAATCTTGTCCAGCTCTATGGCTTGCAGGCAGCCAACGCTTTTCTTGAAGCTTATATTGAAGATCATCCAGAGTTTAGCTATGATCCTTATTGGGACATATGCAGCTTGCTCGATATGACGTACTTTGGACCTGTCGTAGTGTACGAAGGCTGGCTAATGCTGGGCTTTCAAGGGCTGACGGCAGAAGGAATTGAGCAAAGGATTGAACAGTATGTCGAGGATTTGGTACAATTAATGCACACCAATCGTTACAGCAAGAATTGAGGTTTCTAATCAACGTTGAACACAAGCAACATGAACGTATACAAAGGGGTGTGCAGAACGATGGCGTTAATAGTTGATAAGCCAGCAGCAAGCTGGTACAAATCAGAGATGGAGCTTAAGCAAGGCGATCATGTTCGTATTTATGTACGGCTTGGCGGTTGCGGCAGTGTACATCCTGGCCTTTCACTTGGTGTCATGCAGGATGAGCCTCGCGACATCGGTGTAGAGGACCAAGTAGAGGGCATACACTTTTTTATTGAACAAGATAATATGTGGTACTTGGAACAAAAAGACCTTCATATATCCTTCGATTCCGAGAAGGAAGAAATCATTATGGAAGTTAAATAAGTGGATGTTAGCCGTAAGAAGAAAGCCTGTTTCCTACTGGACATGTTACCTGGGGTGCATACCCCTTGGCGACTGTAACTAGGAAACAGGCTTTTTTTCATTTTGTTGATTATCGTATTGCCAATTAATAAATACTGTAATATATCAAATCAATATACCGTATACGACGATATGAACTATACTTAGCTATTTTTGTAATATTATTATACTTACACGCCAGCGTAGGACATGAAGCCGCCATCCACGGGAACTGTAATTCCTGTGACAAAGCCGGAAGCTTGATCGTCACACAGCCACAGCAGTGTACCAAGTAGATCCTCAGGCTTACCGAATCGACGCATCGGTGTATGTGTAATAATTTTATTGGAGCGTTCCGTGAGTGATCCGTCCTCGTTAACTAATAGACGGTGGTTCTGCTCCGTCAGGAAGAACCCTGGTGCGATGGCATTGACGCGAATACCAGCGTTCGCCATATGAACCGCTAGCCATTGTGTGAAGTTATCAATTGCCGCCTTCGCAGCACTGTAGCCAGGTACCTTCGTCATAGGAGAAGGTGCACTCATCGAGGACAAGTTTATAATAACAGGACTTTCTGCTTCAAGCATTTGCTTCGCGAATACTTGAGAAGGAATTAACGTACCTACAAAATTCAGATCCATTACTTGGCGAATACCTTCAGGCTGAAGATCGAAGAAGGACTGCACCTCAGGGTTTTTCCAATCCTCCATGCTAAATGTTTCGTTGGTAGTGTTGGCACTTGCCTGATTGCCGCCTGCACCATTGATGAGGATGCTACACAGCCCAAGCTGTTCCTTGACTGCTTCTGCTGCAGCTTCAACACTGGCAGTATCTGTCACGTCACATGAGATGCCAATCGCCGTTCCGCCACTTGCTTGAATGCTTTCAACAACAGCGTCCACCTTTGCTGCTGTTCTTCCTAATATCGCTACCTTTACGCCTTGACGTGCTAGCTCAGCTGCCATAGCGCTGCATAGGACACCTGAACCACCTGTAATGACCGCGACTTTGCCAGCTAGTGCTGGATGAATTGCTTGTGTATTTGACATCGTATTGCCTCCTCTAAATCGTGTATAGTATAGTAAACCTAAGATAGCTTTCCTTTATCGGCATAGCGGTAAGCATCCCACAGTCCTAGCAGATGCATAATGCCCATACCACGGTCATACAACCCATAGCCTGGACGACATACCTCATCCCATACATGACGTCCATGATCTGGGCGTGCATATCCGGTAAAGCCAACATCATAATACGCTTTCATAATACCTGCGATATTTACCGTTCCATCCTCTGTTCGATGGGATGTTTCAATAAAATCTCCGTTCTCTTCTAAGCGAACATTACGAATGTGTGCAAAAGGGATGCGATCAGCAAATTCATGGATCATTGCGATGATGTCATTGTCTGGTCTAGCCCCAAGTGAACCGCTGCACAGTGTAATGCCGTTGGATGGATGATCAACCAGCTTAATAAGACGACGTAGGCTCTCCTGACTGTTAATAATTCGCGGCAATCCAAACAATGGGTACGGAGGATCATCTGGATGAATAGCCATACGAATTCCGTGCTCCGCTGCAACAGGTACGATCTGTTCTAGGAAATATGCTAGATTATCCCATAGCTTTTCTTCGTCAACAGACTGATATGCCTCAAGCGTCACGGAAAGCTGAGCAAGACGCTCCGGCTCCCACCCAGGCAGCTGAAATTCTGAATTGCTTTGGAAGAAAGCAACAACCTCATGCGGTGTTAGGCTTGCAACCTTAGCCTTCTCATAAAACATAGCGGTAGAGCCATCCTCTAATGGCCCGTACAAATTCGTTCGTAGCCAGTCAAAGACAGGCATAAAGTTATAGCATATTACCTTTACTCCAACAGTTGCCAAAGAAGCAATGGTCTTTTTGTAGTTCTCAATGTAACGGTCGCGTGATGGCAGACCTAGCTTAATATCCTCATGAACATTAACGCTTTCTACTACATCGATATGGAAGCCGGCTTCATCTGCTTGGCGCTTAACCTCTTGAATACGCTCAAGCGGCCATTCTTCACCAGCAGCTATATCGTGTAGCGCCCATACAATGCCTTCAGTCCCTGGAATTTGTTTAATATGCGAGAGTGGAATCGGGTCATTGCCTTCTCCAAACCAGCGAAATGTCATACGCATTTGATTGTTCCTCCTAATATGATATGGGTTTGTAAAATTAATAGATCTATGCAAAATAATGAGGATACTTTTCATTTAGCATCGCTAAATCGTCAATTCCGCGATTGAGATGCTGCTTCATAATCGCAACAGCTTTTTCGTTATCCTGTGCTTTAATGGCTGCAATAAGCTGCTCGTGCTGCTCGACAATTAGCTTCCAATCGTGGTTATCAAGGAGTCGTAATTTTCGACTGCGGTCAAGATGAGCAGTCAATAGGCTCATTGTATTCCACGTATGAATTTTGCTTGTGCCTGTGAATAGCAATGCGTGATATTGCTGGTCGAGGGTAAAAATCTGATCAACGTCCTCACGAGAAAGGCATTCCTTCTGCAGTAGAACATTTTGCTCAAGCTGTTTAAGTGAAGCTTCGGGAAACGATTGACACGCCAGCTCAACGATGGCACATTCAAGCTGACTTCTCATAAATCTTGCTTCTTCAACTAGCGAGCTGTCGATAAGCGATACGAGCGTACCGCGCTGTGGCAGCACTTGGACTAGCCCTTCCTGTGCCAAGCGCACAAAGCTTTCTCTGATCGGGGTTCGACTAACCTTGAACTGCACGGCCATTTCATTTTCAGATAGTGCAGTGCCAGGTAAAATCTCCAACGAAATAATTTGCTGCTTTAATGAATCATACACCTGATCTCGAATTGAGCGAGCGCTTACATTTGATAATAGAATAAGCTCCACCTCACTAAATAATTTAATATTTACATACTACCATACAAGTTAGAGTTTGAGAATATATTTATACTTTTTTTTGCAATTTATAGATATGAGGAGTAAAATTAATAGTGCTCGTTTACATTAAAAGGTTTTTAGCTATGTATTTTTGTCTATACTTTTCTTAGTGAAGTTTGATAACAATTCCAAAACAGAAGTGGCATATGCATGGATAAGACCAACTTTTCACCGAAGGGGAGTACCACTATGTCTGTTGGAGAGATAATTAAACGCTATTTCTTTATTACAATTGGAGCTATTCTAATGGGGATTGCTCTAGAGAAATTTCTAGTACCCTATGAAATTATTGACGGCGGAATTGCCGGGATCTCGATTATGCTATCCCATCTGACGCCTGTGCCTCTGAGCGTGCTGCTATTTGTACTGAATGTCCCTTTTCTTATTATCGGCTATAAGCATTTAGGTAAAGGCTTTGCCTTTTCAACGCTATATGCAATTGCGGTGATGTCGCTAACAACAGCTATGCTGCACCATTCTGGACCGTTCCCTGATGATAAGCTGCTTGCTGTACTATTTGGCGGCATGCTGCTAGGTATGGGAGTTGGCTTAGTTATCCGTTACGGTGGCTGCCTCGATGGTGTAGAAACCGTCTCTATATTAATCTCTAAAAAGTTGAAAGCATCTGTAGGCAACATCATTATGGTATTTAACGTGATTATATTTATCATTGCTGGCTTTGTTTTTGAATGGAGCTCCGCTATGTACTCGATCGTTACGTATTACTTGGCAAGTAAAGTGATTGATATCGTTGTGGAAGGCCTAAACGAATCGAAGTCTGTAACGATCATCTCACAAAAATACGAAGAGATCTCACAAGAAATTGTAGAAAGACTAGGGAGAACAACGACGTTGATGCACGCAACTGGCGGCTTCTCAGGCCAAGAGGTTAAGGTCATCTATTGTGTCGTATCTCGGATTGAGCTATCCAAGCTGAAATCAATTGTGCAGCTAAAGGACGCGCAAGCCTTTATTGCAGTCGAATCGGTGGCCGATGTTGTAGGCGGAAGCTTCAGCCGACAAAGTGCACATTAAATATAGCTTCACTGTAGCAACCTAGCAAAAACAAAAATCTCAAGTTCTGGGTGAACCTCACCCAAGAGCTTGAGATTTTTTCAAAGCCGCAAGCAACGCGGCGACCAAACACGCAGCCGCACCAGCGGAGTAAGTGGAGAGGTAGCCCAACGCAGCGACGCCCCCAAACCGCCCCAGCGGAGTGATGGTGATGCTATCCAACGCAGCGACGCCCCCAAACGGCTCCAGCGGAGTAGCAGTTGAGGTTACCCGACGCAGCGACGCCTACAAACCGCTCCAGCGGAGTAAATGTTGAGAGTGAAAAAGTGAAGCGGTTGCCTTTGTCCTCTGATTTCTACAATTAATATTCCTCAAGAAATCAGAGGGCAACAGCAATTGTAACCTCACCATCTACGGAGCGTACCAACAGCAATCATTGTGCCAACGTTACAGGCTTAGACGGACGCTGCTCTCGAATCGAGATGATGCACAGAAGGGCAAGCACCATGCCGAACGAAGCGACATAGAACAGAGAAGAGTACCCTAGAATGTCCATAAACAAGCCCATGAGCGGTGGCGACGATAATGCGGCGAGTGAAGATGCAATATAGTAGATGCCAGTTCTCGTACCAATGCTGCTTTCCTTGCCTAACGAAATAACATAAGGGTAGGAATTAATGTTAATGAATGCCCAGAACACTCCGCCAACTAACAATAAGCTGCGAAGCGTCGTCATATCTTGCACGAAGGAGATCATCGCGAACAAGATGATCAAACCGATAATCCCTAAGGTAATAACCTGCTTCTTACCAAATTTAGCGCCGAGATAGCCTGCTGGTATCGCCGTTACGACAAAGGCGACACTAAAGTAAGCTAGAGACATGGAGGCTTGAGAATCGCTAAGCTTCAGCTCATCGGTTGCATATATCGTGAATAATGCCTCGATGCCCTGATAGGAGAAAAACCAAAAATATATAGCAGCGAGCAGTAAAACTGTTGGTAATGTCCATTCCAACGCATATGGCTTCAGCTCACGCTTAGCCTGTGCCAGTAGGGTATGTGCACGTCCCCAGACACGTGGCCGATCTGCTGCTTGATCTGCTATAGTATCTATTTGGCTGCTCGTAGGCACATATTCGAGCGCGTCACGTCTTTCTCGAATGAAAATTAGTAGAATGCACAAGCTGAGCAGCGTCAACACAGATGAAGAGAAGAAGGGAAGTGCAATGTGCTGGTCGTACAGCTTAGAGCCTACTGTAAAGGCAAGGATAGAGCCTAGCCCTCCCATTAGATTGATGATGCCATTGGCTTGTGTTCGCTTATGTGCAGGGGTGAGGTCGGGCATGAGCGCTACAGTTGGCGAGCGATATAGGCTCATGGATAAGTTCATCAGC
Organism: Paenibacillus camelliae; assembly: GCF_023715345.1. GTDB lineage: Bacteria > Bacillota > Bacilli > Paenibacillales > Paenibacillaceae > Pristimantibacillus > Pristimantibacillus camelliae. The sequence continues at coordinate 116,638 of NZ_JAMBNY010000009.1, read as the reverse complement.
ACCATAAAGGTAATGAGTAGCGCATAGCTGGTATGTAGTGGGATAAGTGCACCGAATATAGCGGCAAGCGGCATGCCAACAAGTAAATAAGGCATGCGCTTACCTAGTTTAGTGTCCGTTTTATCGCTTTTTCGACCGATGTACGGCTGGAGAAAAAGACCGAAATAATTGTCCAGCGTCATTAAAAAACCAATAATTGCTGCACTATCAACGAACTTTTTTAGAAAGAGAGGAACGAACGCATTGTACAGTGCCCACACTAAGCTAATGCTAAAAAAACCAAACCCAAGCAGCCAAGTTTTTTTCATCCCGTTACTCCTTTGCTAATAATTGATGAAGCCGATCTGGATAATCTGTTATGATGCCCTCCACACCTGCTTTAAGACAAGCCTCCATCTCATGTACTTCATTTACCGTCCACACATTGTAGATCACTCCGTTACGCTTTGCCTCTGATACCCATTCACTATTCACAGCATATTTAGGAGCATGCAAAGCTGTAGCACCTAACGTTTTTGCATAATTCCAAGGTTGATATAAGCCTTCCATATACAGAATTCCAGTTGCTACCTTAGGATCAATAGCTTGGCACGCAGCAAGTGCATAATGGTTGAAGCTAGATATGATGCATTGCTGTTTAAGACCATGCTTTTCAATCGAATTCAATATTTTGCGCTCAATACCAGGATACTGAACGATGCCACTTTTGATCTCAATATTAAGGATTAGCCCGTGCAGCTTAGCTAGCTCCAGAAGCTCATCCAGCGTAGGGACTTTCTCTCCAGTGAACCGATCACTGTACCAAGAGCCCGCATCTAACGCTTTAAGCTCACTTAGCGTTACATCCTTTACTAGTTTATTCACACCTGTCGTACGTAGAAGGCTTTCATCATGAATAAGTACGAGTTCACCGTCTGCAGTCATTTGTACATCTGTTTCAATGCCAGTAGCTCCTAGCTCCACAGCATATGTAAAAGCGGCCATAGTATTTTCTGGGCAATATCCGCTAGCCCCGCGATGTGCGTAGTTCACCGTCATAATTCTATCTCCTTGTTTGAAAAATATGGTTCCTATACCTTCGATCGTATCATACAAATTTCCATGTTCCTAGTTATATTTTCGTAAAATGAAAGGGTTTACAATTTTATAGATTACATAGCTCGTAAACCGCCTATTCTTCTTATCTAGTAAAAACGGCGTATTAGTTTTTGATAAATGGCTAAGCTAGTACTGGAGGGATAAATGATGTTTATGGACATATTATTGATTAGTGGAAGGACCATAATTGCTATTGCGCTTATGTTTTTTTTGACAAAGCTGCTAGGAAAAAGGCAATTATCTGAGATGTCGTTGTTCGGTTACATATCGGGGATTAGTGTCGGGAATATCGCAGCTTATATTGCACTTGAGAAGAATGAAATGTGGCTGCTTGCATCCGTTTCGCTCTGCATATGGGTCCTTATCGTTATTATTCTGGAGAAATTCACGCTAAAAAGTAAAAAGATGCGTAAAGTCGTTGATGGTGATCGACGCATTCTAATCTCAAATGGAAACGTCATAAAGGAAGCATTGAGAAAAGAGAATATGACGGTAGAAGAATTACTTGAGAAACTGCGAGATAAGGATGTATTTCGAATTGCAGACGTCGAAATGGTTTCAATGGAGCCGAACGGGGAGATCAGCATATTTCTGAAGGCTGAGCACAATCCGTTAACTCCATCGATGATTGGCTATCCGATTGAAAAGGAAGAAGAACCGATAACTATTATCATTGATGGCTCCTATGAGTTTGATGCCATGAAAAATAACGGATTAGACCAGAACTGGGTTGAAAAGCAGCTTGCAAAGGTTAGTGTCGCTCCGAATCAAGTATTTATCGCACAGTATACGAAGGACAAAAGCTTGTCTATCCATACGATGGATCAACGCACACTCGAGGTAAACCTAGAAAAGCAGCAAAATAATGCTTTGAATAAGACAGAGATGGAGCAGATCAAAAAAAGCTTATTGCAGGCGATCGCAATCATCGAGCAGCAAACGAATAAACCATCAGGATAGTCGTATACATTTATATAGTAGAAATACTATCGCAATCATTAACGATTGCGATAGTATTTTAAGGATGTGGGCATCACTTTTCCATCAAAGAATTGGTGGTTAATAAGAATATTGAATTGATCCATATACGGATCTAAGGACTCTCCACCCCATACGACCTGTGCGAATTCATCGAGATAATACATGAACTCCTTGTTTGCGGAGAGATGCACCTCACGAATGGCGTGCTGTTGATTTCTAACCGTATCGATAACGGTTTGTACAAAAACTGGAGAGAGCTGCGAGTTATCGTTTACCGTCAAGTAGCTTTGAAAAGGATTGTTGTGTATGGACATTGGCGCTTGAATCGGTTCATTAAATACGGATGAGTCTCGCTCACCACTCGGCTTTGAACGAATAAGTCCTTGAGCAGTATTGTCGAGAACTACACCAATAAAAGCGGTATAATCCGAGATAAACACTCTCGCATCCGCTACTCCACCAATAGAGCTGACAGCATCAGCTAGACTCGGGCTGTACGAAACCGTACCTTTAGCATACTGTCTAGGTTCCCGATTCGTTTGCTCCAGCGCCCTCAGCTCTTGCTGCTTATTATTTCTAGCCTGTAAACTACCGTAATCCGTAGAACGCAGTGGCTTCGTATACCTCTCCATTTCGGTTTGAGCTCCCTTGCTGCATCCTGTTAACGCCAGCATACTTGAACTTAAGAGCAGCATAGCCAGCACGAAAGCACCATACTTTGCATTAGGCTTTATCATAACTTCACTCCTCAAGGAATTGTTACTATTCATCGTCTGAAAAATGTGGACAAAATATGCATGGTAAAACGATACAGGCGCATCCTAAGGTAAGAAAAGTAGTATTTCTGGAATGAAGAAGCAACGTTAGTAAAAACTATGAGAAGAAGTAAAGCAATACCGTCAAGATTCATTTGATTTTGACAGCTTTGAGAACAATTTGTGAACTTCCTGTGGAACATTGACAAAAGGTTGTCACAACTTTATATTTAATAAAGTGATTTGATGCAGGATTTGTAAAATCATCATCTTTGTTACACGCAGCAGGCTGTTGGCCACAGAGATGGCTGCTGTGAAAACGTCAAAAGTGGGGTTGATTATTAATGAAACGGTGGCAATTTGTGAAACGCTTTGCGCCTTTAATGGCCCTTCTGGTGCTTGTGCTGTCAGCTTGCGGAAGAGAAGATTTGTCAGCGCTTAATCCACAAGGTCCTGTAGCGCAAGAACAACGAGACTTGATGCTTATTTCCATTCTTATCATGTCGATCGTTGTTGTTAGTGTGTTTGCGATTTCAATTTACGTATTGATCAAATTCCGCAGACGCAAAGGGGACAATAGCATCCCTAAGCAAGTGGAAGGAAGTCATAAGCTAGAGGTTATCTGGACTGTCATTCCGATTATTTTGCTAGTTGTTTTAGCAGTTCCGACACTAAAATCAGTATTCTCTTTAGCGAAGGATTACACGGAAGACCCGGAAGCTTTGCAGGTAATTGTAACTGCGCATCAATATTGGTGGGAGTTTGAATATCCTGAGTTAGGTATTAAAACTGCGCAAGAGCTAGTCATTCCTACTGGTAAAACGATTTCTATCCAAGCAAAAACAGCAGACGTCATTCACTCTTTCTGGATTCCGTCATTAGCTGGTAAGACGGATACGAACCCGGATGGCAACGTTAACAAAATGTATTTCTCTGCACCAAAAGCAGGTGTTTATCAAGGTAAATGTGCTGAGCTTTGTGGACCTTCACATGGTTTGATGGATTTCAAGGTTAAAGCGGTCGAGCCATCCTCCTTCGAGCGTTGGCAAATAGCGATGCTTGATACGGTTCAGCTACCGAGCGATTCAGAAATCGCGAGCGCTTTTGAAAGCCAATGCCTAACTTGCCATGCAGTAGGTGATTATGGCGGTGGTGCATTCCCTAACTTAACGGGTATTGGATCTCGTGAAAGCGTAGCGGGCATACTTATTAACGTTGAAGAAGGCGAGATTGAGTATAAGCATGAGGATACAGTATACAACAATCTGTACAAATGGATTAAAGATCCTGAAGCTGTAAAACCAGGCAACCATATGACAGGTGCGTATCAACTGACAGATGAAGAGGTTGCTGGCATTGCTGAGTACTTATCCAATCTAACGCTTGACTTTGAATAATCACTATCAACAGTGTAAAGGAGGTAGCTATCTTGGCACATGCACATGCGCATGCGGTTAAGCGTCGTACAGGAATTATGGACTGGTTAACGACGGTTGACCACAAAAAAATAGGGATTATGTATTTGCTTGCAGGAGGATTTTTCTTCCTTATTGGTGGCCTAGAAGCAATCTTAATTCGATTACAGTTAATGTTCCCTCAGTCCGACGTCGTATCGGCACAGTTTTACAATGAATTGATTACGATGCATGGTACAACGATGATTTTTCTTGCAGCCATGCCGATCATATTCGGGTTTATGAATGCTATTATTCCACTACAGATCGGGGCACGTGACGTTGCGTATCCGTTTGTCAACGCATTGGGCTTCTGGACATTCTTCTTTGGTGGACTTTTACTTAACATCAGTTTTATCGCTGGTACGGTACCTGATGCAGGGTGGACGATGTATGCGCCACTTTCGGGAACTACATACACAGAACATCATGGTACGGATTACTATGTCATCGGTCTGCAGATCTCTGGTATCGGTACGCTGATAGGTGGTATCAACTTCCTAGTTACCATTATCAACATGCGTGCTCCAGGCATGACCTTCATGCGTATGCCGATGTTTACATGGGCATCGTTCATTACATCAGCGCTTATCCTTTTCGCATTCCCTGCGTTAACCGTTGGACTTGCAGCGCTAATGTTTGACCGGATATTTAACGGTAATTTCTTTAACCCAAGTGCCGGCGGTAACGTCGTACTATGGGAGCATATTTTCTGGATCTTCGGACACCCTGAGGTATACATCTTGATCCTACCGGCATTCGGTATTATCTCAGAAGTTGTATCGACCTTCTCACGTAAACGTCTGTTTGGTTACAGCTCCATGGTCTTCGCGACGGTGTTGATCGGTTTCCTAGGCTTCATGGTTTGGGCTCACCATATGTTTACGACAGGACTTGGGGCCATTGCCAACGCATTGTTCTCGATTGCTACGATGCTAATCGCCGTACCAACGGGGATTAAAATATTCAACTGGCTATTTACGATGTGGGGCGGCTCAATACGCTTTACCGTTGCGAACATGTTCGCGGTCGGTTTTGTTCCAACCTTCGTAATGGGTGGAGTTACCGGGGTAATGCTTGCTGTTGCACCAGCTGACTATCAATATCATGATACGTACTTCGTTGTAGCGCATTTCCACTACGTTATCGTAGGTGGTCTAGTCATGGGTATCTTTGCTGGAATGCATTATTGGTGGCCAAAAATGTTCGGCCGCATGCTAAGTGAAAAGCTTGGTATATGGACGTTCTGGATGTTCTACATCGGCTTCCATCTAACATTCTTCGTACAGCATTTCCTTGGACTATTAGGTATGCCTCGTCGTATATGGCAATACCTAGATGGTATGGGCTTGAACAACTTGAACTTCATTAGTACGATTGGTGCACTGATGATGGGTGTTGGTACGATTATGTTCCTTATCAATGTTGTCATTACGATGCGTAAACCAAAAAATCTTTCTAATGACCCGTGGGAGGATGGACGTACTTTAGAGTGGACGATTCCATCACCTGCACCAGAATACAACTTTGCTCAAACACCACTTGTACGTGGTTATGATGCATGGTGGCACGAAAAGATGGAAGGCAATACAAAAATGACGCCAGTAGAGCCAATCGGCCCTATTCATATGCCGTCACCGAGTATTTTACCGTTCTTCATGGCGGTTGGCCTATTTATCGCAGGCTTTGGCTTCATGTACTCGAAGCCAGCTGATTGGGGTACTACTGGTCTAATCATTGGAGCTGCCGGCTTGCTTATTACATTTGGATGTATGGCGCTTCGTTCTTGGTTTGATGACCATGGCTTCCATATCGAAGAAGAAGAAATTCTTAAAGATCAGGGGGTTAAGGCATGAGTTCACATTCACATGTAGAAGGGCAACTGCCGCATGAACCAGAACGTGCTACCCTAGAGGGTCGCAATAAAATCACTGGTTTTTGGTTATTCCTTGGTGGAGAAACGGTATTGTTCGGTACGCTATTCGCAGCGTACTTAACATTACGTGGACAAATCATGGATGGACCTGCTCCGAATGAGTTATTCGACTTTGCACTGGTTGCTGTTGCAACTGCACTGTTGTTAACATCAAGCTTAACAAGTGTATTTTCAATGCAGGCGATGCATCGTCATGATGTTAAAGGACTCATTGGCTGGCTTCTTGTAACGCTTGTTCTAGGAGCGGCGTTCCTCGGAGTTGAGATCTACGAGTTTAACCATTATGCGCATATGGGACATACGTTCTCCGCTAGTGCATTTTCAACCTCGTTCTATACATTGGTTGGATTCCATGGTGCGCACGTAGCCTTTGGATTGTTCTGGGTAATTCTATTGCTGTTCCAATTGAAGAAACGCGGATTAAATACGACAACGGCTCCTAAAGTGTATCTGTTCAGCTTATACTGGCACTTTATCGACGTTGTATGGGTATTCATCTTTACAGTCGTTTACTTGATGGGAAAGGTGGGTTAATACTATGGCAGGACATGAACAAACAACGCAACGCAGCGATGTCAAAACGACAAAGCAAGAAGGTTCAAAAAAGCATATTATCGCTTTTATATTCTCCATCCTATTAACTTTCATCGCATTCGCTCTAGTTATGGCTGGCGAGATCAATATTGATTTCGTATATATCCTGTTAGTCGTATTAGCGATTGTTCAAGTATTTGTGCAAATGGCTTTTTGGATGCATATGAAGGATCGCGGACATACATTTGCGATTATTGCAATATTAAGTGGAGTCATCGTTGTCTTCACTTGTGTGATCATGGCATTATTCTGGACGACTTGGTAATATAGACATGATCAATTTAGCAAGGGGGTCCTAGTGACCCCCTTCTTCTATTCACTTATACTGCGTAACCCTGTATGATGGATATAGACTTGTACTATGGATGCATGAGAAAGGAGCTTCAACATGTTTGGCTTGCAATATTTTAATTTTCAAGAGGTATGGAGTCCAATGTTTTTGTTTGCAACGATCGGGATCATCATCGGATATTTATATCTCGTTGGGCCGTGGCGCGAGAAGCATTTTCCACAGGAAGCACCGGTTTCTTTAGGAAGAAAGCTGCTATTTATTACTGCAGCCGTACTCTATTACTTAGCGTATGAGGGGCCGCTAGCTTTACTAGGACATATTATGTTCTCGTTCCATATGACAAATATGGCATTGTCCTATTTAATTGTACCTCCGATGGTGCTTGCGGCTGTTCCGGGCTTTATATGGAAGAAAGCTTTCTCTGCTTCGTTCTGGGGCAAGTTTAAATTTCTTATGCATCCGATAGTTACGCTTATTTTGTTTAATATGATGTTCTCGGTCTACCATATACCTGTTGTTCATGATTACGTCATGACCAATTTTGCTATCCATCGTTTATACTATCTAGTGATGCTAGTTGCTGCATTTATGATGTGGTGGCATGTGAATACGCCAATAAAGGAAATTCCGCATATGTCACACGTTAAGCGCATGGCATACATATTTGCGAATGGTGTTTTACTTACGCCTGCCTGTGCGCTTATCATTTTCTCGAATGAGCCGCTTTACGCTATCTACAACGATCCACAAGTATGGGTGAATGCTATGGGCTTCTGTATTCCAGGTGATACAAGCTATTTGCTTACGCAGTTTGGAGGGCCTCAGTTCTTCAATACGTTTACCACGCTCGAGGACCAACAAGCAGGTGGTATCGTTATGAAGCTGATCCAAGAAGTAACCTATGGTGTATTGCTCGCGTTTGTATTTCGTGAGTGGTTTACAAGAGAGCATAAGCAGGAGGCAGTTGACGAGCAGCTGATGCGCGATGCGATGGCAATTAAGCAGAAATAATTATTGATGGGGAGGACAAGCAGGACATGGAAGGTCATGAGTTTGAAATTTTTCCTGCAATCAGTACGTTTTTTATTGCGCTTAGTGCAATTCTAGTAGCAATCGGCTGGAAGCAGATTCTAAACAAGAAGCGAGAGCAGCATCAGAAAACGATGTTCTGGGCAGCGATTGCTGCAATTATCTTTTTTATTATTTATGCCTCTCGGACCATCTTTATTGGTAATACGACATGGGGTGGACCGGATAGTCTGAAGACGATTTATCTTATCTTTTTGTTTTTCCACATTGTACTGGCAACCGTAGCTGCGGTATTCGGTATCACGACCTTAACTTTAGGCTATAAGAAAAAATATGACAAGCATCGCAAGCTGGGACGGGTAACAGCCGTCATCTGGTTCATTACAGCGATTACTGGCGTCACAGTGTACTTTTTACTTTATATCTTCTACCCAGGTGGTCATACAGAGCCATTCATTGATGCTTTATTCCGACAGTAACATATGTACATCTAGCGCAAGCTGCAACCGCAGCTTGCGCTTTTTTATTAGGAGAGTGAATGCAAAAATCGTATACAAAAAATTAATGAAAATATTTCCTGGAAAATAGTTGACACGACATTATAGCGTGTATATACTGTGTATATAGATATATACAGTATATACAGCGCTGATGTTAATCATGCAAGGAGGATACTCGATGAAGTATTGGGAAGGGGTACACTATCTGCTATGGAATGATATCCGTAATGCGCGGTGGAAAAACCTTGTCTTACTAGTGTTTATCACTTATATATCCATTTTTACAAGTGATGGCATGGTTGAAATTATTGCAACGAATAGTTATGAGGATCAGTTTTTAATGGACTATCTTATTATTATGGTGTTATCCGTTGTAGGTCTAGTTACAACTCATCTCTATGGGTATGGCTGGAAAAAGGATTTGCTAGCAGAACGGTTAGCGTATTGGCGCTCGCTACCAATAAAAATTGACCAAATTGTATGGTCTAGACTTACCGGAGTTACATTATTTAGCTTTTTAGCGGTTGTCGCTTATTACGCCTTAACTGGATGGATTATGATAGCCAGTCGTGGAGTCTCAATTGAGCTTGGACCTTATATCATGCATGGATTAACAGTATTTGCAATCATTTACGTATTCAATTTATTTTATCTCTATATGGAGATGTGCTTTTCTTACAAGAAGTATACGGTTTACTGCTGGACCATTCCCTTTATCAAGCTCGCGGTCGTTATCGCTTATGTATTTATCTTTGATTTCTACTTATTAAAGGGAATATATGATGCTGTACAGAAATCACCGGTCTTGATGATCGCAGCAAGCATCATACTTATTATTGCAAGCTTTTTCCTTGCATTTCGCATAATTAATGAAAGAGTGAGAACTAGAAATATAACAGCATAAGAAGGTGATAAGTGATGAGGCTACCGATCGCGATTAGTGAGCAAAGTGCGGAGCCATTGTATTATCAGATAGAAGTCCAGCTTCGAGCACTTATCATTAGTGGATCGCTTCAAGCAGGAACCTTGCTGCCTTCGATCAGAGAGCTAGCCTCACAGCTGAAATGCAGTGTTATCACCATAAAGCGAGTCTATAGCGATTTGGAGGCGGAAGGCCTGCTTCGTACAAAGCAAGGCACTGGTACGTATGTATCCCATGTGGAGAAGGAGTCGCGTGAGGAGCAGAAGCACAGTGTTGTGAACGAAGCGATTGATCAGTTGCTTGAAGCAGCTGAGCGTGTACAGTGTACCAAGCAGGAGCTTGAAATGCTGCTAAAAGAAAAGCTGCAGCATTATGAACCGTAAAGGAGATTGAATATGGGAGAATATGCGATTGAACTGCAGGATGTGAAGCTTACTAGAGATCATTTCGCATTAGGGCCGGTCACACTTTCGATCCCTAAGGGCTATGTGACTGCGATCGTAGGACCTAATGGCTCAGGCAAAAGCACATTATTCCGAATGATCATGAACATTCTTAAGCCTCACCAGGGAAGCGTTACGGTACTCGATCAACAGCTTAATCATCATAACGATGATGAGCTAAAGCAGTTGATCGGTCATTTGCCAGAAGAGGCGACTTCATTTGATGATTTCTTGAAAGGCTATGCGAAGGCACAGTTTCATGCCAAATGGTTTCAAAATTGGAACAATGAAACGTATCAGCGTTTACTTTCTATTCTTACGACAAGAGACGATCTGCAGCTTAAAAAAATGTCAAAAGGAATGAGGCGTAAGTTCGATCTGTCGATCGCAATGGCTCACCATCCGAAGCTGCTTTTACTAGATGAGCCATCCTCTGGACTCGATCCGATCGCGTGGAAAACGATGATTGAGGTGCTACATCAATATATGGAGAATGAGGATCATACCATATTGATGGCAACGCATATCGTTGATGAAGTGAAGCGGCTTGCTGACTATATCGTATTCCTTGTAGATGGGCAGGTGCTTGGAACCTATGAAAAGGATGAGCTGCTGCAAAGCTGGTCAACGTACTTTATCGAGGCTCCATCTGGCGGTACATTTGATCCACATCTAATGCCGGGCTATTGCGAGCATAAAGTAGTTAGCAGTGGGTTTTACGAGATTGTTTGTTCGAATAGCTTTGAAGCTGAACGCTGGCTGGAAGGTCAGGAATTGACCGTGCGCAGCAAACAGATTTTAGAGCTTGATGAAATATTATTTCAGCATATGAAAAAGGCAAGACAATACGCAAAATAATGATAAGGTGGGGAATACTGTGAATCCATTAGTAGTGAATAATGTAGTAAAGCACTATGCAGACAAAACAGCAGTCAGCGGCGTCCAGTTTGAAGTGTCTAAAGGAGAAATTTATGGTCTATTAGGAGCTAACGGCGCAGGTAAAACGACAACGATGCGTATGATTCTAGGACTTATCTATCCAGACCAAGGCGAGATAAAATATAACGGGAAGCCGTACAGCAACGAATTGTTGAAAAACGTAGGTTATCTGCCAGAGGAGCGCGGGCTGTATCCTAAAATTCGCGTAAGTGAGCAATTAATCTATCTCGCTCAGCTTAAAGGCATGTCAGCGAAAGACGCAGATCGCAGTCTAAAGTATTGGCTTGAGCGCTTCGAGGTACCTGAAAATTACAATAAACGTGTCGAGGAGCTGTCCAAAGGGAATCAGCAAAAAATTCAATTTATTTCTGCAGTCATTCATAATCCGCAATTTATTATTATGGATGAAGCATTCAGTGGTCTTGACCCGGTAAACGTTGAGCTGTTGAAGGCAACGGTGAAGGAGCTGCGTGATAACGGTGCAAGCATCGTATTCTCTACTCACCGCATGGAGCATGTAGAGGAGCTATGCCGTAATATTACAATTCTTCATCGCTCGAAGGAAGTTGTTAAAGGTAGCGTTAAAGATATTAAAAGCAAATTCCCGAAAGAAAAAGTATGGCTGCAAACAAAGGAAGAGGTTGCAGGTTTAGAACAGCTTTCAGGAGTAAAAGCAGTACATCGCCATGAAAATGGACTAGAGATTGAAATTGCAGAAGAAAAAGTAGCTGCACAAATTCTTAATCATGCTTTATCTCAAACAGAAATCGAGCATTTCCAAGTGAAAGAGCCTACATTGAACGAAATCTTTATTAGAACGGTTGGTGATCGTAATGAATAATTTCTGGACAGTTGTACGTTTTACCGTAATGAATAAATTAAAAGCAAAAGCATTTATTATTTCTACTCTCGTATTTTTGCTTATTATTTCAGTTGTAGTCAACATTCCTTATATCATTATGCAATTCCAGGGTGGCGGCGAAGATAAGACGCAAACGGTTGGCTATATTCAAGATGGGCAATCCATTGGATCAGTTACTGGCCAGCAGTTAGAGCAGTATTTTGCTAATATTGAAGGCAGTAAGCTAACATTCAAAGGATTTGCAACGTCAGGCAATGCAGCTAGCGACGAAGAAACACTGAAGTCAGAGCTAGATGCAGGTGAGCTATACAGCTATTTGCAGTTTGGTGAAGCAACAGATAGTGGCTTCCCAGAAATTATCGTGAAAAGTGAGAAGCTGCTCGATTATTCCGTAGCGTCTCAGATTGAATCAGCATTACAAGTCATTCGTCACAATAACATTTTGTCAGAGGCAGGACTAACCGAACAGCAAATGAAGGAGCTTCAAGCACCAATTGTTGTCGATGCTGTACAAATTAAAGGATCATTGTCTGCTGGCGGCGAAGGTGAAGGTAAAACAGCTGAAGAGCAAGGCGTTAATATGGGCATTATCTACTTCATCATTATTTTCTTATTCATGGCGGTAATGATCTCTGGTCAAATGATCGCTTCCGAGGTAACAGCAGAAAAAAGCAGCCGTGTAATGGAAGTATTAATTACAAGCGTATCTCCGCTAACAAGCATGTTCGGTAAAATTACAGGTATGTTCCTGATCGTCATTATTCAGCTTGCATCTTATCTTGCAGTTGGTGCGATTAACCTGAGCCTACCACATAATGCTGAAATGCTGAAGGAGCTTAATATTGATCTGTCTGTAGTTGATCCAATGCTACTCGTATTCGCAGGCTTGTATTTCTTGGCGGGCTTCTTCCTATTCGCAACGCTATACGCAGCGCTTGGCTCAATTGTAAGCAGAACAGAGGATCTGGGTAATGCCGTAATGCCAATGACATTTATCTCATTAGCAGGCTTCTACATTGCGATCTTCAGTATCTCTACACCAGATAGCTTACTCGTAAAAATTTGCAGTCATATTCCATTGTTCTCACCATTCGTTATGGTGTTAAGACTTGGATTAACAGATATTGCGCTATGGGAAGTACTCGTATCGTTTGCAATTTTACTCGTTACAATCTACTTGGCGGTTGTACTCTCCGCGAAGATTTACCGCACAGGTGTATTGATGTACGGTAAGCGCCCAAGCATGAAAGAGCTTCGCAAGGCGATGAAGGCGTACAAAATCTAAGGATTGATGGAACTGTGGGCAATACGTAATGTCATTGAAAGAGGGGATTACTCATCTGAAGAGGGGAGGCGCTAGTCATGCGTCCATGTAAAGGCCCGAATCAAAAAAAGTCTGCTTCAGGTATGATAATGGGTATTGCAATAGGGATTGCTATCGGGGTGGCACTGGATAACATTGCCGTTGGTATGGCGATTGGCGTTGGAGTAGGTCTAGCATTCAGCTCTACAGCTTTCAGTTCACCCAAATGTAAGTGATTATTGGAGTTAAAAGAGAATATCTTTATATAAAAGGGCAACTGTGGGCAATACGTAATGTTGTCATACATTACGACTAGAAGACTTGCATACATCAAAAAAGGATGGTACAACATGCTAGAGCAATTTTTACAAGAGTTGCAAAACTCAAATCCGATATTACAATTCATTGGGGTTATGATTGTAGCAATGATCCCATTTATCGAAGGCTATTTTGCAGTACCTGTTGGGATTGCGATTGGATTCTCTCCAGTGATGACAATACTAGCTGCAATCGTTGGAAACTGGATCTCAGTTATGGTTGTTATCCTGGCTAGTGATCGTGTTAAGCAGTGGCTACAAAGTAGAAAAACATCTGAACGTAAACAAGAAAAGCAAAACAAACGACTAGAACGAGGACAGAAGCTATTCCATAAGTATGGCGTTCCCGGAGTATCACTCCTTGGTCCGTTGTTGATCGGTGACCATATCGCTGCTTTAATTTGTATTGCATCAGGTGCATCGAAAAGATACGTAATTATTTGGCAAACGATTGCTATTGTAGTATGGGCTGTTGGTACGGGGATTTTAGTGCTGTTGGGTATTAATCTTGTAAAGTAATATCGTCTCTAAAAAAGAATATTCAAATGAAAAAAGGGCAAATATCGGTCGCTAGACGACGGATATTTGCCCTTTTAAATTAATTAGACAAATTATTACTGTGTAAGCTCCTGATAGGCTTTCAAAGTTTCAGGCATAACATAATAGGTATTTCTCTCTAATAAAGCTTCCGCATCTTTTAATGCAGAAATGGGTAGCTCTCCTGAATTGACTTTATCAAAAATATCACGCATTTCTTCAAATTCACTAATAGAAATCTTACTGTCTATTGTTTTCTCAGTCGTCGATGAAGAATTAAGGTCGTAAGTAGCGAACACCGTAGAAGCAACCACTATTAGACTAACAGTGATACCTAATAATATTTTTTTATTCATCAATCTCACCTCTTCGTAAAAGAAACAATACGCTTGCTATGACCCGATTGTCTATTTGTAAACACCTCAAACAACATCCTAACAATCTTTTCATGAAAAGTCTATAAAATTTGTAAAATTTATACTATTATTAATTTGATCGTAAAACTTTGAAAAGGAGTTTATTACAATGGATAATACTTTACTTATAACGAGAAACGATTTACAAAGTTATGTGAAGATGGTTTTCGGTACAGGTTTTACAGTATCTAATGTGTCACAAATTGCAAATGCAGAAGTCCAAGACAGATTTACGTTATATCAGTAAATTTCTAGAAGATTTTAAGATTAATCATAACAAGCTACTGGAAAAATTGCAGGAACTGGAATCAAGGATTACATATAGAAATCGTTATGGCTTTATTCATGGGGAATTAGGTCCTGATCATTTCATTGTTAATAACAAATTAGTCCCCTATGTCATTGATATCGAAGGTGCTGAATTTTTTGATATTGAGTATGAGCATGCTTTTCTACACATTCGATTTGGAGATCACTATCATTTTTTTGATAACGATAAGCTAGATCCTTATAGAATGTTATTTTATCAATATTATCACCATATTTCGTTAACTGCTGGTTTTTTGAAGTTGCTTCATAGAGGGTTTCCTAATCAACAGTTTGCCGAAAGTATCATAAAGCATCAATCCGAAAATGCATTAAGCTTCATAAAAGGATAATTGAGTAAACAATGCTCCTTAATGTTCACTCCTCGAATTCTTCAAGTCTTACTGTTCCGATAAATGAGACAGCAGCAGTTACTAGACTGTTTTTTTGGAAGCGTAGCAGGATCAATTGGTCCACCACAGCTATACTCAATCGTTACCTTTCTCCCAAATGGGACCCATTGTACATTTTCTTTGGCACCACAATCTTTACAAATAATCCCGCATCCATCTTGAATAGAGCTGTTAAACTCAATAAAATGGTTAACTGCTAATGATCGCGCCGTTGAATCATTCAACCAAGGACTCCAATATGCAGTCACGATTAAGCTAATAGAAAGTAAAAAGAAAAATGCGAGTATATACCTTTTCATTCTTACACCATCCTATTTGAAATTTAATACGTAAGCTAAAGACGTTTTCGAGAATAGAAAAAAGTAGGAACATAGGAAAATATATGACACATTCTGAGCCTTGTGTTGTATTATTAAAATTAGGTCAGATGTCCTACTCGCAGTTCAAGATAAGTTTAATATAACAATAGAAACAGCTGAACCAAACGTTAATTAAAGGGGAACGAAATCGTCATGAATAATCAGTCTACCCTATTTAAGAGCTTGCAGCATGAAAAGAACTATATGAATGCTTATGAGAGTACGCTATCCCTATGGCCTGTACCCTATGAATCAATATATGTAGAAACGGATTACGGCACGACCCATGTCATAAGGTCTGGTCCAGCAAACGGTGAGCCAATCATATTACTGAATGGTTTCGGCTTTAGTGCTACGATGTGGTACCCAAACATTAAAACGCTCTCTGCTGACTATCAGGTATATGCTGTAGATGTAATGGGGGAATTTAACCGTAGTACGGTTAAAGCTCATTTCCGTGAGAAAAAAGATTATGTGAATTGGCTGAATCAGCTGTTAGATGGGCTGAATATCGAGCAGGCAATTTTTATTGGACATTCTAATGGAGGCTGGCACACATTGAACTTCACGATACATATGCAAAGTCGTGTCAAGAAGATCGTTCTGCTCGCTCCAGCTGCATCATTCACTTCATTCTCAAAACAATTTGGCATACGTTTATTAGCGGCAAACATTATCCGTACGCGACTCGTTATTATCGACTTCTGTGCCCGTTGGTTCATCGCGAAAGAAAACCATCATAGAGTGAGCGATAAACTGTTGGAGCAATTTTATTACGGAATTGTAGGGTTTGGCTGGAAGTATAAGATATTAGTGCCTTCCGTATTCAGTGATGATGAGCTTAAAAAGGTGAAAGTCCCCGCGCTGTTAATGATTGGGGATAAGGAGGTTATCTATAAGCCACAGCGTGCTTTTGACAGAGCCATACGCTTAATCCCCCATATTAAGACCCGCCATATTACTGGTGCAGGACACGCATTAAATATAGAAAACAGTGAAGAAGTTAACCATGAAGTGATACAATTTTTAGTAGATTAATATGTTGAAACACATATCATATTTTTGGTGACTTATTAGAACATAGAGATGATTAAAGCCAATCGCTCTTAACTATCTCTATGTTTTATTGATCGTACACTTTTTCTTTTTTTCGATATTCGCTCGGACTTGTTCCCAACCATTTACGAAATACCTGCCGGAAATGTGCTATATCACGATAGCCTACGTTATTTGCGATATGATCGATTTTATGATCGGTCTCGACTAGCAATCTGCATGCAAGCTCCATCCGTTTATGCTGTACATAATCAGAAAACCCCATTCCGGTCCACTTGCCGAATAAACGTATGAAATGCCGTTGGCTCATGCCGGATTTCTCAGCTATACTTTCAAGCGTCAAAGGGTCTGTTAGATGTTCATTGATATAATCTATTGCAAGCGACATATCAGTAGGCGTTGCACTATTGCCAACCATGTTGTTATCGATATTTTCTAATTGCTCCAGTTGTCGGGCTATATGTACTATCAGCTGAAGCAGAATGGACATCATGCTCGCCTCATATCCTGGTTTCATCTCCTCATATTCTTGATGAAGCTGTTCGAATGCACTCCCGAGCCGCATTGCTTTATCTACGATCCGAATGTAGCTCCCTGGCACGCCATCGAAAATTGACCATAATATATGATTCGAACTCGTGCTGTATGAAGCTAACCAACTCTTTAGCTCACTGATAAACTCAGGACGGATACAGAGATTGTAGACGACTAGTTTATGCTTTCCAGATGCATCACTGGGACGTAATATATGTGAGGTGCCTAGTGGCAATAGGTACATATATCCTTTAGCGGTGCGTTCCATGCTCTCACCGACATAATGGTAGCCCTCTCCTGACGTAATATATACCAGTTCCAAGAATTCGTGATCATGCTCACGTAGGTCGAAACCCTCATGATAACGATTAACAAACAGTGGAAAAGATCCTCGAAATAGCTCAGATACCGATGAATGATGGATTTGTGCCTTTTTTGCTTTGTTCGTCTCTTTTTTAATCGATATGTCATGACTACCAACCATATTTGTCACAATACCCTTTCTCCGCTTAGTTGCAAATAGTATACAATCATACCCATAAAAGGAAAAGGGGAAAGTGTAATGGATCAAAGCTCAAGCAATCAAACTGCGTTCTGGATTTGGTATCCCGGAGATTTTGAGATAAGGCTGCACGAGAAGCTGTCAGTCAAACGGAGGTCACGAGGGGTCATGTATCCTGCCTTTTGGCGGCTTGATCGTCACTATTCAAACATAATCTTTAGATATACGTATGACCTTCCACAGGAGGAACAAATCAAAATTACTTCCGATGGGACGTTCTCACTTATTCTTGACGGGAAAGACAATGCCCGTTTTAATGATTCGGTTGTTACGCTTCCAGCCGGACACCATGAAATTCTAGTCTGTGTGTTTAATGATGTAGAGGCTCCTGCGTTATTCATTGAAGGATCACATATTCGGACAGACTCTAGCTGGGAAGTAAGCTCCTATCAGAACGATTGGCTGCCGGCAGCATCTTGGACGTTTGACTCACCAGAAAATCGTCCATCACAGTTCCGTTTAGACGTTACGCCAAAGGAGCCTGCTTCGGAAGAGCTTAGGGACGACCATCCGTTTCTTGACTTTGGTCGTGAGACATTCGGATATTTGCAATTTCATAATTTGAAGGGCGCTGGGTCCGTGAATATTTATTACGGTGAATCGATTGCAGAGGCCATATCGCCTGGGGAATGCTACAGCTTGGATCAATTCGATGCTACAGAAGCAGGTTCGCGTGCTAAGGATGGTATCTATACGCTAGAAGACGCGAATGCATTTCGTTATGTATGGATTCATGCAGATGCTGGTGTGAGCTGGGATCGCATATCGATGCTGTATGAATATGTACCGCTTACCTATCAAGGCTCGTTCGAATGCTCAGATCCTAAGCTGAATGAGATATATGAGATGGGGCTGTATACGCTGCATTTGAATACGAGGGAATTTTTTCTCGATGGCATTAAAAGAGACTTCTGGGTATGGTCAGGTGATGCATACCAGGCATTTCTGATGAATTACTATAGCTTTTTCGATTTGGATGTAACGCGCAGGACGCTTATCGCTCTTAGGGGCAAAGATCCGCTAGTGAGACATATGAATACAATTCTAGATTATTCTTTATATTGGTTTATTTCACTTCAAGATTATTATCTTTACACGGGTGATTTGGAATTTATTAAGCAATATTACGACCGAGCAGTGAGCATGATGGAATTCTGTCTAAAGCAGCGCAATGAGGAAGGCTTCCTGGAGGGAAGGCCACAGGATTGGGTGTTTGTGGATTGGGCGGATCTTAACAATACGGGTGCGGTAAGTACGATTCAATTGCTGCTCGTACGAAGCTTAGAGGCGATGAGAACGTTCGCCAGACTGCTGGGTGATCAGACGGCCACTGATTCCTATGAAAAACTTGCCCAAGAGATCAAAGCAAAAACGTTCGAACTGTTCTGGGACGAGGAGAAAGGAGGACTGCTGCATCACCGAATCGACGGCGTCACGCAGCCTATGCTGACGAAGCACGCTAGCATGTTCGCCATGAGCTACAATTATCTCACGCCCGAGCAGCGCGATAGCGTCGTCCGACAAGTTCTGTTGAATCCAGATGTACCCAAAATTCGCACGCCATATATGCGCTTCCACGAGATGGGGGTGCTGTGCGAAGCGGGGCAGCATCGCCAAGTGCTGCAAGAGATTCTTTCTTATTGGGGTGGCATGATCTCGCTCGGTGCAACGACTTTTTGGGAGGAGTATGATCCATCGCTTACGGATGATGCCCATTACAGCATGTACGGGGTCGCCTTCGGCAAAAGCTTATGTCATGCATGGGGTGCAGGGCCAGTATATCTTTTTGGTAAATATTTTCTAGGCGTAACTCCTACTTCACCGGGCTATGAAACCTATCAAATTCGACCGAATCTCGGTGGGTTAGAGCATATGAAGGGAACGGTGCCTACAGGAAAGGGATTAATTAGTGTCGAGGTAGACCTCACTACTATTCGTGTTCACAGCACGCACGGAAAAGGGAGTTTTGTTATTGAAAGCAGCGAATTACCTGAATGCACCAATGGCATTGTTCGCTCGATCGGTAGTGATTGCTATGAACTAACGATTGAAGCAGGTGAAAGCTATGTTATTTCTTACAAAGCTAATAGCTTAATATGAATCTCAAGCTGAATGTCCTATGGAGATAGCCTATAGGCACCCATAAGAAATAGCTTCCTAACACTCCAATAGTATACTGCAAGTAACTATCCCACTTATAAGTGCGTACTTCCGCTGTTGTATGTTCAGTTCTATAATGATGAAGCAGAATTGAACAAGAAGGAGAGTATGTATAATGAAATTACAATTGGCATTGGACCTTGTAAATATCCCTGACGGAATCGCACTTGTTAAAGAGGTAGAACAATACGTAGACATCGTTGAGATCGGTACGCCGATCGTTATTAACGAGGGGCTTCATGCAGTTAAAGCAATGAAGGAAGCATTCCCTCATCTGGAAGTACTCGCAGACCTCAAGGTTATGGATGCAGGCGGCTATGAAATTATGAAAGCTTCTGAAGCAGGAGCAGACCTAGTTACAGTGCTTGGCGTAGCGAATGACAAGACGATTCAAGGTGCTGTAGAGGAAGCGAAAAAACTTAATAAGCAAGTGCTAGTAGATATGATTAACGTGGCGGATCTTGAGCAGCGTGCACGTGAAGTCGATGCTCTTGGCGCAGATTATATTTGTGTGCATACGGGCTATGATCAGCAAGCTGCTGGCGAGAATCCATTCGAGGATTTGTTAACAATCAAGCGTGTCGTAACTAACGCGAAAACAGCAGTTGCAGGTGGCATCAAGCTTGAGACACTACCAGAAGTTATTAAGGCTCAGCCGGATCTTGTTATTGTCGGTGGCGGAATTACTGGCGTGAATGACAAAGCTGCAGTTGCATCTGAAATCCAGCGCTTGATTAAGCAAGGTTAAGCAGCATGAGCAGTAATCAATACGTAAACGATATTCTGAATGAGCTGCAGCATACGCTTAGCCAGATCGACGATTCGGAAATGCAAAGCATGGCGGAGCATATCCTTCGATCGAATAAAATATTCGTTGCAGGAGCTGGTCGATCTGGCCTTATGGGTAAAGCATTTGCGATGCGCTTAATGCATCTCGGCTTACAGGTATATGTGGTTGGAGAGACCGTTACACCAGGCATTGGACAGGGTGATATGCTGCTGCTCTGCTCAGGTTCAGGTGAGACAGGAAGCCTAAAGCTAATGGCTCAGAAGGCGGCAGGTGCAGGAGCAACGATTGGTCTCGTTACAATCAAGCCGGAATCCACGATTGGTCAAGTCGCAGAATCCGTTGTACGAATACCTGCATCGGCGAAGGAGGAGACAGCTTCAGCTGGTGCTGCCGTCACCAGCCAGCCGATGGGCTCACTCTTTGAGCAGGGGTTATTGCTAGTCATGGATGCTCTAGTATTGTTACTAATGAATAAACAAGAGATCACGGGAGCGGATATGTTCGGCAGACACGCTAACCTAGAATAATGACATAAGGATCGGAATCTGCTAGCAAGAGCAGATTCTGGTCCTTTTTCCTTATCATTGAGTCCAGAGCATGCTTTGCATCTGCAATGCCCCTCTAGTAGAATAAACATAATGATGTTGTTTCTAGTATGAATGGAAGATGGGAGGCTCGTCTCATGGCCACTGAAGTGAAAGATAGAATTAATTTGCAGGAAATTAACTGTGAAAAAGAGCTGACACTTGCCGTTATTGGAGGTAAGTGGAAGTTAATTATATTATGGAATCTTGGGCTCGAAGGCACGAAGCGGTTTAGTGAGCTGAAGCGTCAGATTCCACATATCACACAAAAGATGCTCACAAATCAGCTGCGTGAGCTAGAGGAAGATCAACTAGTCGAACGCAAGGTGTTCGCTGAAGTACCGCCTCGTGTGGAGTATTCCCTCAGTGAATACGGGAAGACCTTAATGCCTTTATTGCACGCGATGTACGATTGGGGAAAAAACTATGGAGAAAATGTCATCTGGAAATCGTAAAATCTTTTTATGATTTCACTTGTCCTTGCGGCGATAGCTTTTTGGGGTTTCGCCAGTCAGCTTCTTGAACGTTTCGTAAAAATGCCTCATGCCTTGAAAGCCGCAGCCTTGGGCGATCGTTTCGATCGTATCATCTGACGACAGAAGCAACTCCTTTGCTTTGGCGATCCGCTTTGCATTTACGTAGTCGGTAACGTTCATGCCTGTTAGCTGTTTAAAGACACGCGAGAAGTGTCCTGCACTGACGCAGGCTTTCTCTGACAATTCCGCAAGTCCACCGCATTGCACAGGATCGAGATTAATGTCATGCAAAGCGCTTTGCATCCATTGAGGAACGAGCCCTGCTGCAGCTAACGTGTCCGTTTTCATCATTGGATGTCGGAATAATTCAAGCAGTATCTGCTGCAATTGCAGCCAAAGTGCTTGGCGATATCCCTCATTTTTCTCTTGTAATTCATGACCCATATGTTCAATCGTTGCTTCGATCCTTAGTTGGACGGACTTAGGTAAAGTCAGCTTGTAGTTCCTCGTCTTTCTAGCAATGTCAAAGCCCTTAAAGGGGTCATATTCATTGCCTAGAACAAAGGTTTGGACGAGTGACGGTGCAAAAAATATAGCAGTAGAAACGATCGGTTCATCAGCAGACGGAAATGAACGATGAATCGTATTGCCCGGTATGAGATATAAATCACCGGGCTTTTTTTCGTACAAGGAATGATCGATAAAAAACGTGCCACTGCCTTCGTGGATATAGACGATTTCATATAGATCATGCAAATGATCAGGCAGCTCATTTCCCGTATCTCTAAGCCCTTTATAGACAACCTCAAGCGGAAATATTGGATCAACATAAAAAGGTTTACGAATCGGTTCCATTCGGATTGTCTCCTCTTTTGTCCCATGGGATGAATAGATCATAATCGGACATAAATTTGTAAAAATATGATATTTATATTCCCTATTATACGTGTACAATCATAATCATCAAGAGGGGAGAGGATTTATATGCGTATTGATGCTCATCAGCATTATTGGTCGATGACACGAACGGATTATGGTTGGATTACGCCGGACTTGCTGGCGCTGTACAGAGACTTTATGCCTGAAGATCTCGACATCCATCTACAGAAGCACCATATCGACGGTACGATTGTTGTGCAAGCAGCTCCTACGATAGAAGAGACAGAGTATTTATTGTCATTAGCTGATCGCTCCGATTCTATTCTTGGTGTCGTTGGATATCTCGATTTATTCAATCCCGCTCACCGAACACATTACGAACAGTTTCGGAAGCACCCGAAATTCGTCGGCTTTCGTCTCATGATACAAGAGATGTCAGATGCAAGCCGTGTACTTGAACGCAGCTTTGTGGAAGCGCTTCAAGAGTATGCAAGAGAGGATATTCCCGTCGATCTTCTCGTCACATCGAATCAGCTGGAAGTGCTGAATGAGCTGCTAGATGCAGTACCTGGCCTGAGAGGCGTCATTGATCATATTGGCAAGCCGAGAATCGCGGAGCAAGCATTCGAGCCTTGGGCAGCACAGCTGGAGCGGGCAGCAAAACATCCGAAACTATACTGCAAGCTTTCTGGCATGGTGACTGAGGCTGATCACCAAGCATGGAAGCCTGAGCAATTTAGACGTTATATCGAGCATGCACTCCATGCTTTTGGCACGGATCGCGTCATGTTCGGAACAGATTGGCCCGTTTGCCTCCTTGCGGCAAGCTACGATGAGGTGGTAGGGGTATTAGAAGGGAACCTACCGGACATGTGGAATGAGCATGAGCGAGCGAAGCTGTTTGGTGAAAACGCTAGAGCTTTCTATAAGCTAAATGAGCTAAATTCAATGCCTCAATAATAATGAACACCCCGGTTACACAGGAAAGCACATGTGATAAAGGTATTAGCTGTAATGGTTAGTGAAGAGGATAATATTCAAAGGTTAATTGGAGGTTGGGCATGAAGTATCGTCTATTAGGAAGTACAGGACTAGAGGTTTCAACACTTAGCTTTGGCGCGTCCTCACTCGGTTCCGTGTTTCGAGAAACGGATGACAGAGAAGGAATTCGCACCATGCATGCAGCGCTTGATGCGGGAATTAATCTCATCGATGTCTCACCATATTATGGGGCGACGAAGGCAGAGACCGTTTTAGGTGAAGCGATTAGTCAGACCTCACGGGATCGCTTTTATTTAAGCACCAAAGCGGGCAGATACGGGATCGATACGTTCGACTATTCGAGGGCTACCATCATATCCAGTCTAGAAGAGAGTCTTCGCAGACTTAAAACTGACTATGTGGACTTTTTATTTTTGCATGATATTGAATTTGTTCAACCCGATATCATTATAGAAGAAGCAATCCCTGCGTTGAACTCGCTAAAGGAACAAGGCAAAATCCGCTTCTCCGGCATTTGCGGCTTGCCGCTTGCGCTTTTTGAGCATATGCTTCCGAAGGTTCAAGTGGATGCCATTATCTCTTATTGTCATTATTCTCTGAATGATCATTCCTTGCTCAAGCTGCTACCACTCCTGGAGAAGCATCAGGTTGGTCTAATTAATGCTTCACCGCTCTCAATGGGACTCTTAAGCACTCGAGGAGCGCCTGATTGGCACCCAGCTCCAGAGATGGTGAAGGAAGCATGCATGCGTGCTGCAAAACTAGCTGAGGTAAGAGGAGCTGACATTGCTAAGCTGGCGGTTCAGTTTTCAACAAGTCACCCAAGCATACCTACTACGCTCGTCAGTACGGCCAATCCTGATAACATCATAAGAAATGCTGCATGGATTGAAGAACCGATTGATGAAGAGCTGTTGAATGAGATCTTACAAATTCTACAGCCAATTCATAACGTTACGTGGGAAAGCGGAATACCGCTTTATAACAAATAAAGGAACGAAGCAATTGTAGAAAAGAGGTGACGTATGAAGGGGATTGTATGTGAAGAGGTTGGTGTATTCCGAATGCTGGACAGTATGCCTGAGCCCAAGTTAACAGAAGAGCATGCGATCGTATCGATTCGTAGAATTGGGATATGCGGTACCGATTACCATGCGTTCAAGGGCAATCAACCGTTCTTCCAATATCCAAGAATTTTGGGCCATGAGCTGAGTGGTGTCATCGAGCAGATTGGTGAGAATACTGCTGGTCTAGCAGCTGGAGATAAAGTAGCTATTATTCCCTATCTGCATTGCGGGCAGTGTATTGCCTGCCGCAGAGGAACAACAAACTGCTGCATGAATATGCAGGTGCTTGGTGTTCATGTAGATGGGGGAATGCGAGAGCGAATTGCAGTGCCTGTGTCACATCTTATTCAAGCGGATGGGCTAACCCTGGATGAAGCCGCGATGATTGAGCCTCTTGCGATAGGTGCACATGCTGTAAGACGGGCAGATATTGGGCCGCACGACACAGTGCTTGTTATTGGCTCAGGTCCGATCGGCCTTGCTGTAATGGCCTTTGCAAAGCATACGGGAGCTAAGGTTATTGCAATGGATATTAATGAGGAACGACTTGCTTTTTGCAGAGCATGGGCTAAAGCAGATGAGACGATTAATGCATTAGCGATGGAGCTTACGAATAATGGAGAGCAAATTGATGTGAAGCAGCGACTTGCCAAGCTAACGAATGGAGAATTTCCGACAGCCGTGTTCGATGCTACAGGTAACGCCTCATCAATGAAGGATTCATTCGAGCTCGTTGCACATGGAGGACAGCTGATCTTTGTAGGTCTTGTAAAAGGAGAAATCTCATTCTCTGACCCAGAATTCCATAAGCGTGAGCTGACACTGATGGGCAGTCGTAATGCAACAGCTGCTGACTTCCGTCATGTAGCTGCGGTGCTACGCAGTGGAAGCTTGGATATTAACCAATATATTACGCATCGTTCGCCCTTTGATCAGATGATAGACGAATTCGAGATTTGGCTTAATCCAACAAGCAAAGTCATAAAAGCGATTGTAGAGGTTTAGCACTAATCTTAATTCAAGGAGGATATAGGATGAAGCTTACATATCAGAAGCCAGCGATTGAATGGACAGAGGCACTGCCGATTGGTAACGGGAGACTCGGTGCAATGATTTTCGGCGGAGTTGGTACAGAGACCATTCAGCTAAATGAGGATACGCTTTGGTCAGGAGGACCGCGTGATTGGAATAATCCGCGCGCCCTAGAGGTTCTACCCGAGGTGAGAAGGCTCATTGAGGAAGGAGAATACGTAAAGGCTGACCAGCTGTGCAAGGAGATGCAGGGCGTCTTTACACAATCGTATTTGCCGTTTGGTGATCTTTCTATTATTTTCGAGCATGGCGATCAAGCAGATTCGTACGCTAGAGAGCTGGATCTGCAGCAAGGCATCTCCCGTGTTCAATACAAGGTGGGCGATGTTCAATATTCACGAGAAATCTTTGCATCGCATCCGGATCAGGTCATCGTCATCCGTCTACAGTCGAGTAGTGCAGGCATGCTGAGCTTTACAGCTCGGCTCGACAGCAGCTTGCAGGCTCAGTCGTTACATGATGATGAACATTGGATTGTGCGAGGTAAAGCGCCCGTATACGTGGCACCTAACTATCATCGTGTAGAGCAGCCCATTGTGTTCGAAGAGGAGGGGCAAGGCAATGCGATGACGTTCGAGGGCAGACTAGCGGCAGTTACAGGTGATGGAAGCATCTCGGTGGATCAGGACGGGCTACATGTACGGCAGGCTACCGAGGTGACCTTATATATTAGTGCAGCAACAAGCTTTAACGGATTCGACCGTTCACCTGGCAGAGAGGGGAAGGAGCCAGGGAAGCTTGCTCAGGCCTATATAACAAAGGTGCTAGATTCTCCATACGAATCACTTCGCAGCGCGCATATCGAAGACTATAAGAGTTTATTCGATCGCGTGAATATCCATCTTGGAGAAAGAACTAGCCCAGCTCATATGTCCACGGATGACAGAATTCAGAAGTATGGAGCATCTGATCCGAGCTTGGTTGAGCTGCTATTCCAGTACGGTCGGTACTTGATGATCTCGAGCTCTCGCCCAGGCACTCAGCCTGCTAATTTACAGGGGATCTGGAATAAAGAGATACGTCCGCCTTGGAGCAGTAATTATACGCTTAACATCAATGCAGAAATGAACTACTGGCCAGCTGAGATCTGTAACTTGTCTGAATGTCATGAGCCGCTGCTTGAGTTTATTGGAAACTTGGCCGTGACAGGCAAGAAGACGGCGGAGATCAATTACGGTGCTCGCGGCTGGACGGCTCATCATAATTCGGATCTATGGGCACAAAGCTCGCCTGTTGGGGACTTTGGGCAAGGTGACCCGATATGGGCTTTCTGGCCAATGGCTGGCGCATGGCTTAGTCAGCATCTATGGGAGCATTATGCCTTCGGCAGAGATGAAGCTTATCTACGCAATCAGGCCTATCCGGTTATGAAGGAAGCTGCGCTGTTTTGCTTGGACTGGCTAATTAAAGATCAGAATGGACATCTGATTACGTCTCCATCAACATCTCCTGAGCATAAGTTCAGAACAGAGGATGGCAGTCTTGCAGCGGTAAGTGCTGCCTCAACGATGGATTTGTCAATGATTTGGGATTTGTTTACGAACTGTATCGAAGCTGCAGAAGTACTAGACATGGATGAGGCCTTTAGAGCCGAGCTGGAACAAGCGAGAAGCTCCTTGCTTCCGCTGCAAATCGGTAAGCACGGTCAGCTGCAGGAATGGAGTCAGGATTTCGAGGACGAGGATGTTTATCATCGCCATGTATCGCATTTATTCGGCGTTTATCCAGGACGCGAGCTTACGAAGGAGCGCGCACCAGAGCTATTCACTGCAGCTCGGAAGTCGTTGGAGCGCCGCGGGGATGGTGGTACAGGCTGGAGTCTTGGCTGGAAGATTAATCTATGGGCTCGCTTCCAGGATGGCGAACGTGCCATGAATTTGATCTCGAACCTGCTTCATCTTGTTGATGCGAATGCAAGAGGGGAGAGAGGCGGCGTATACGCAAATCTTTTCGATGCCCATCCTCCTTTCCAGATCGATGGAAACTTTGCTGCAACCGCAGGTATTGCAGAGTTGCTCCTTCAGTCTCATCAAGGCTTAATCAGCCTTCTGCCAGCATTGCCGAAAGCTTGGCCTACTGGTAGTATAACTGGCCTGCGGGCACGTGGAGGATTTGAGGTTAATTTGCAATGGAGCAATAGTGCACTGAGTGAAGCGGAGATCACATCACTGAATGGGGAGACATGCACGGTTTTTGCAAGTGTGCCGCTTGAGGTGAAGGATCAGCATGGACGAGAGGTTAAGCTGCTTGATGCCGCTGAAGCTGGCTGTATTTCCTTTGCAACGGAAGTAGGAGTTAAGTATGAGCTGACACCGAAGCTTGGTGTCGAGTAATCGTTCGATATTCATATGTAAAGCAGATGCGCTAATTCTTTTATAGGATTAGCGCATTATTTTTTTTATGTTCGTGAAAGTTCGACAGCTTTACCGTTGACAGTTTATGGACCATCAAGTATTCTAAGGCATATTTATTACATAAAAATGTAAGCGCATACATATTATCTTCCTTTTGGTATCGTTAATCGTTGTAGAAAGGAGAGGTAACGATGAAAAACCTTCCATTGCTGCTCAAGCATACGGTGATCCTTATGGGAGTAATGTTAATTTCCGTAGCTATCTTAGTTTGGTACAGTGTGACACATATGATGAACTATTCAGAGCGTGAGATTGCAGAATCATCCTTAGCTGAGACGAAAGCGAATCAAGAGCTAACGGACAAAGTTATGGAGAACATCGTTGACCATAGTGTGCGAATAGCATCTTCTGCGTTATTGAATAGCATGCAGGAGACTCGTTCCATAGCGAGTATGACGTATGATACATCAAATGTGAACAGTGCTGCTACGATACTAAAGGAACTATATGAGCTAAACAAAATCAATCCGAGCATCTATTCATCGTTTATTTATATGGAGGATGCGGATTATATTATCTCTACCGATAAAGGTATTACTGCCTTGCATAATTACGAATCGATTCATTGGATGAACACAGCATTAGAGAAAAGCGAAGGCGTGCAAGGTGTATGGTTTAGTCGCTGGGATCAGACAGATGAAAAGTCTATCCTCTCCTACGTTTTACCATTACGTAGCTTGACTAATACAGTAAAAGGCAGCTTAGTGGTGAATATTCTAGAAACAGAGTTTACGCAATATTTATCCTCTAACCAAACAGGCTTTAATGAATATATATTGATAAATGAGAATGGGTTTATTATATCTCATGTCGATCAAGCGATGCTCTTTAAGAACATTGTCCACGAGCCGTTCTTCAATCATCTGTTTAATGAGCGTCAGGAGGCAGGGTATACCTATAGGGAGCAGGATCGTGCACGGCAGCTAGTTACGTGGAGTCGTTCCGTATCTACTGGCTGGTTGAATGTTAATATATACGAGGTTAGTAAGCAGATGGCTGCCATCTACCGACTGCAAAAAAGCATTTATATATTAGCGTTTATTATGATTATATTCGGCTCCTTGTTCTCCTTAATTGTAACGAAAAGATTATCTGTTCCGATCAAAAAATTAGTTATGATGGTAAACCATCGCCTACATTACGGTGATCAACCTAAAAATGAGCTTAACTTCCTTGAAGAAGCATTTGAAAGAATGCAGGATGAGGCCGAAGAGCTGCAGCAGCTGTTGAATGAAAGTAAACAGGCCACCAATGATATCGCTTTGCAGCAGTTAATACGAGGTGAAGTAACCGAGCAAGCTCGTACACTATTAAAACGGAGAAATTTTATAGTTGCCATTCTATCGATTGATGCCTATCGCCAATACATGATTAAGCATGGCAGCGAGGCTAGAAGCTATCATCGCTATAAATGGATTGCAGCGATTGACCGGTTAAGTATGGAGCATACAAAACTGAAGTGTGTAGATCAGGGAGACGGCTATTATGTGATATTCATCAACAGTGATAACGTAGCACGATTAATGGATCAGGAGGAATTGTCTGAGCTGATAAAAGCATTGCAGCTTAAGGCAGTAGAGATATTTCATCAATCAATAACGATAAGTGTAAGTGATCTATTTTATTCGATTCATGACGTGCAATCTCATTATATATCTGCATTAGAGGGCTTGAAAAGAAGATTACTGCAAGGCTACGGTCATATATATTATGGCTCGAGTACAAGTGCAGCGGACGACGAGCAGAATCATTTCTATCCGAATGCAAGTGAGAAGAAAATGTTAAGCTATATCGACCAATGTGATTTTGATAGTGCGAAGCAGGAGATTGCCAACGTATGGCAAGATTTTAGCAACCAACAGCATATTGCTCCAGATCAAGTGCTCTACATCTGTCATCAGCTTGTCGGCGTGACGCTTACGCATTTGAGAGAGAAGAATGTGAATGTCCAGCATTTATTCTCAAGTCATCGAAATATATATACGCAGCTCGCAATATCTGAAACCTTAGATGACGTAGAAGCTGCACTTGTAAGCTTTTATGAGGATATCATCAGTCATTTGCTTGAGCTTACCGCAGGTGAAGGAACTCAGTACGGACATAAAATCATTCATTACTTAGACAATAATTATCGTAAGGATATTGTATTCGAAGAGATGGCTGAAGAAATTGGTATTAGCTATTCCTATATGCGAAAAATTATTACGCAAGTGACAGGCATGACCTTGGGCGATTATGTTCATGCACAACGCATTAAGCAGGCCAAGAAATTACTGCGATCGAGCGAGTTAACGATTAAACAAATAGCAGAGGAAGTAGGCTATAACAATATAAGAAGCTTTAACCGCTTCTTCCAGAAGGTCGAACATATGACACCAAGCGTATATCGATCTCAGCAGCATCAAACAATGAATAGAAATAAGCATGTGTTGAATTGAATACGTATATTTCTCTCCCCTCTTAATGGAAGGATGCTTCCGTTAAGAGGTTTTTTATTGGTTAAGGAGCTGGAATGTTTTGTTCATTTATGGACGGTTTTGATCATCCGTTACTTAAGGAGGAGCAGTTAAGCACGAAATCATATCAAAACAGCCCTTCTGTATCAAATCTGATGATTTTCAAGTCAATCTTTAACGGGTAACATACATTTTGCGCGGACTAACTGTTAAAGTGCTATGCTCCAGGACTAACTAGATAGCGCTTCCATTGCGTAATCGGAGAGGTTACTGGAGGACAAATCAAAAGGAGGAATGGACTACGTTATGACTAACCTGAAGAAGCAATTATGTTTATTCTTAACAAGTGCTTTATTAGCGATGCTCGTTATTCCTGTCACTGCAGTGGCAGCATCATCGCCTACGTTTAGCGCTAAGTCAACGCAGGATGGAAGCAATATTGTGTTAGAGCTTACGGGTGAGCAGCTTGATGATGTATACGCCTATGAATTTCGTGTGGCATTTGATCCAGAGCAAGTGAAGTTTGTCAGTGGAAAAAGCCCTCAGGAAGGATTTACAGCTGACCCTATGGTTAGCGAAGGCAGTGTGCTGTTTGCTCATACCAAAACAGGTCAGGCTAAAGGAATGGATGGTGAAGCAATACTAGCTAGCCTTACATTCGAGAAGCTTCATCCAGCAGATCATGTGAGCTTTACCATCTCCTCGATTAAGCTAGTCCATTCATCATTAGAGCTTACTGCAGTTTCGGAGGAATTAACGGTAATGGCATCTGGAGCTTTGTTTACTGACATTGCTGGGCACTGGGCCGAAGCAGCGATTAGCAAGGCTAGTCAGCTAGGCTGGGTTTCAGGCTATGCTGATGATACGTTCCGTCCGCAGGCTAATATTACCCGCGGTGAGTTTGTCACCATATTAGTAAGGGCACTCGGTCTAACAGCGGATGCTTCAGCATCGCTGAGCTTTAAGGATGTGGATGCTATTCCAGCATGGAGTAAAGGTGCCATTGCTGCTGCTGTAAAGGCAGGTTTAGTGGAAGGCTATAACGACGGAACGTTTCAAGCGGATAAATTAGTGACGCGTGCTGAAATGGCTGCAATGATCGTTCGATCACAAAGCATTGCCATTGATGATGGGGCTAGTGTTACATTTGCCGATGCAGAGGCTATACCGAGCTGGGCAATTCCTTATGTATCGGCTGCAGCAGACAGAGGCTGGATTCACGGGGTAGGCAACAATACATTTGCACCATTAAAGCATGCAACTAGAGCAGAAGCGACTCAAATGCTAATCAATTTAACTGCAGAATAACACGTATTGCACGTTGTAGCTAATGTTATGTAAATGAGCATAGAAGGAGGCGTCATGCAAGTGGGAAGAAAACAATCCTTTTCGAAAAAATCGATGGTTGCGTTGCTTCTAGCAATCATTCTGGCATTTCCAATCGTTTTGGCTCCTAATGTGACACAAGCGAGCACAGCTGAATCAACAGCTGCTGTAAAAGAGATGGAATTCTTGAAGCGCGGACTTGTGGCGATTCTGACTGAACATGGTGTGTTTCTGAGCTGGAGATATTTGAATACGGATCCGGAGCATATTGCATTTAACGTATATAAAAATGGCATGAAGGTTAATAACGAGCCAATTATTAATGGAACGAACTATGTGGACACCTCAGGCTCAGATAGCTCACATTATCAGATTTCTACCATCATTAATGGCGTAGAAACGATTGATCCTGATCGTGTGGCAACATGGCATAACAACTATTTGCCTATTCGACTAGATAAGCCAGCAGATGGCAGAACGAAGCTCGGAGATCATTACAGCTACTACGCTGGTGATGCAACGGTAGCTGACGTTGACGGGGATGGTGAGCTCGAGATTGTATTCCTCTGGAGTCCGAGCAACTCCAAGGATAATTCACAAAGCGGCTACACTGGCAACGTATATATTGATGCGATTGAGCTAGACGGAAGCAAGCTATGGAGAATGGATCTAGGTGTTAATATTAGGGCGGGTGCGCACTATACCCAGCTCATGGTGTATGACTTGAATAGCGATGGAAAAGCCGAAGTCGTCGTGAAAACTGCGGATGGAACCATTGATGGTCAAGGCGTCGTTATTGGTGATGCATCTGCGGATCATCGCAATGATGGAGGTTATATTTTAA
Organism: Paenibacillus camelliae; assembly: GCF_023715345.1. Lineage (GTDB taxonomy): Bacteria > Bacillota > Bacilli > Paenibacillales > Paenibacillaceae > Pristimantibacillus > Pristimantibacillus camelliae. Next base: position 83,940 of record NZ_JAMBNY010000009.1, on the reverse strand, counting down.
CCGGTCCAGAGTATTTAACCTTGTTCGACGGTGCAACGGGTGCTGCCATTTCGACCGTTGACTATCATCCACCTAGAGGCAATGTAGCGGATTGGGGAGACGGATACGGCAACCGAGTTGATCGTTTCTTAGCAGCAATTGCATATTTAGATGGTGAAAAACCAAGCGTCATCGTCAGCAGAGGCTATTACACTCGAACGGTTATTGCCGCCTATGATGTGATCGATCATTCGTTAGCTCAACGTTGGGTATTCGATACAGATGTTGATGGTCAGCAGTATATGGGTCAGGGCAATCATGGCTTAAGCGTTATCGATGCTGACGGAGACGGCAAAGACGAGATTATGTTTGGAGCACTGGCGATTGATGATGATGGTACTGTGATGTACAGCACTGACCTCGGTCATGGTGATGCCATGCATGCAGGCAAGCTAGATCCCAATCGTGCAGGCTACCAAGTATTTAGTGTTCATGAAAACCGCAGCGCAGAATATGGAATTGAGATGCGTGACGCAGCAACAGGAGAGATACTGTGGGGAGAATATACTGGTGTAGATACAGGACGAGGGATGTCCGCAGATATCGATCCTAACTATCCGGGCTATGAATCATGGGCGACGGGCATTACAGATGGAGCGGCAGTACCTATTGCTAATCTATACGCCGCTGATGGCACAATTGTTGCATCTAATGAAGATGTACCGAAAACGGCTAACTTTGCGATATGGTGGGATGGCGATCTTCAGCGAGAGCTATTCGACCATCAATGGGATAACAGCACAGCGAAAGGAATCCCGCTCATTTACAAATGGGACTATGAGAATAAGAAGCTAAATGAAATTTTTAGAGCTGAAGGAGCACTTACTAACAATCATACAAAAGGGACTCCAGCTATTCAGGCCGATATCATCGGCGATTGGCGTGAAGAGTTTTTAGTGCGCAATGAGGATAGTACGGAATATCGACTATACAGCACGATGATACCTACAGATTATCGCATTCCAACATTAATGCAGGACCCAACCTATCGTCTTGCCGTTGCGTGGCAAAACGTAGCCTACAATCAGCCGCCACATACTGGTTTTTATCTTGGAACAGAAGCAACAGATTTCCCTAAGGCCAATATCTCGTTCCCAGCTTCACCGCAAAGCTTAGAGGAAATGTTCCGTTTTAGCTTTGGCTCCCAGCAGATTGAAGGAGCTACCCAAGTGGAGAGCACAGAGTTCAGTGACGCCACCGGCTATGGCTTTAATCATATTGCAGGAGTAACGGTAGGTGAACAGCAGGTTACCGCTACAGAGGGCAGTGCGTTCCAGGTTAATGTGCCTAATGCGAATTATCGAGTAACGGTAACGCTTGGTCACGCGACTGAGGAAAGTCATATAGGGCTGAAGTCAGAGTACGTTCAAAAGCTTGCAAATACGTCTATAGCAGCAGGTGAAGGCTACACTCGTACATTTGACATAGCGGTAGTAGATAATCAGCTAGAGTTTACATTTACCGGTACAGCGAACAGCATTAAAGAAATGGTGATCGAGAAGTATCCAGCTAAATCAGCCGGCTCAGCAGTTACCATCTATATGGCTGGGGATTCAACGATGCAATCCTATAGTGATATGTTTGCCCCACAGCAAGGCTGGGGTGAGCAGTTTGGGCGTTACTTCTCTTCCGAGGTTGTCGTGAAAAACCATGCGATTGGCGGTAGAAGCAGTAAGTCGTTTTTATTCGATGGTCGATTAGACAACATCTTGCATGAGATTAAGCCAGGAGATTACTTCTTTATCTCATTTGGCCACAACGATGCATCTGCAGGCATTCCAGATCGTTATGCATCGCCAGAGGATTATAAAATGTATCTCAAGCGCTATATAGATGGGGCAAAACAACGAGGTGCAACACCTATTGTGTTAACTCCGGTTGGACGCAGAGACTTTAATACTGTTACACAGCAGTTCAATGTGAGCTTCCCTGAGTATGTAAATGCCGCGAGAGAGGTTGCCGAGCAAAACGATGTTCAACTTATTGATCTGAGCAGTCTTAGCATTGCATTCTATGATGAAGTAGGGCTTGCTGCAACAGAGAAAATCTTCCTGCATACCAATCCAGGAGAGTATCCTCGTTATCCGGATGGTGTAAGTGATAATACGCATTTTAGCCAGCTGGGAGCACAAGCCATTGCCAAGATAGTGGCAGAAGCAGTTGAAGAATTGGAGCTCACGATATCGCCATATGTCATTGATCCTGAGTTTGTTATGCCAGAGCCGGAGCCTGAAGCACAAGTGTTCGAAGAGGATTTTGAGCCGGATGGTTCAGTAGATGCCTATTCTATCGTGAATGCAACGGGGTATGGCGGGCAACTTGCACCATTTATTGAGGAATATGACGGGTCAACGGTATTGAGATTTACTGGTGGAGGCAGCGGGCCGCGTGCAAGAGTATTCCGTCTGTTCGACCCTATTGGCGGCAACCTCATCAAGATGAATTTTGATTGGCATCCAGGTACGATTGGAATAACACCAAATGAAGGTACGATCTCGATACAAGACAGCAATGAAAATATTCTTCTAACGTTATATGCCAAATCAGATTCAAACCCAACGGCTATCGACTATGCCATTGGTCCAAACGGTGATGATCGCGCATCAAGTACTGTAATGAATAAACAGTGGGTGAACGTAGATCTTACGATCAATTATCAAGCGAAAACGATGGATCTGACGCTAACAAGCAGAGCAGACAGCAATCAAACGAGCACGATTACAGGTATTGAGATTCCTTCTGGAATCAGCTATCAGGAAAATGTTCGTGCGATTCGTTTCCTTGGAACAAGAGCATCTGGTAGAAATCTAGATTGGACGACGTATTTGGACAATGTGAAGATTATGGGTGAATTTTTACCACCGATTGAAGGGGATAAATCATTGTTAGTTGAGCTTTATAATGAGATAAGCACAATGGATACTTCTAGCTATACTGAACAATCGAAAGCAGTGCTAGCTCATGCTCTCGCTGAAGTCGGAGCTGTGATCGAGGATAATTTGACAGCGGAGCAGATTAAGCATTTATTGAATGTTTTGACGGTAGCGCGGGATTCATTAACGACAGAAGCAGCTGCTCCTGTTACCGAGGTTAAATTCGACTTTGGATCAGGTAATGCAGAAGAAGGCTACATTAAGGTCGACGCAACGAGAGCTTATATTCCAGGCAATCATTATGGCTTCTTAGATACATCACTGCTCGTTGAGGAAAACAGAGAAACTGGCAACGCACTGAATGAGGACTTCATACGTACAGGTGCGAATACCTTCTTTGTTGAGATGGAGCCTGCAAATTATCACGTACAGATGGTTATCGGTGATAGCGCAGAAGCAACGAATGTAGCAGTGGTTACAGAGCAAATGAGTAAAGTTGCATCGACGACAATTCCAGCTAACGAACATAGCGTCATTGAGTACGATATTGCTTTAATTGATGGTGTGTTTAACTTTGATATTTCGGGAACCTCTGCAAAAATTAATGCACTGACCATTACGAAGCTGGACAGCAATGGAGTAGCTGAGAAGCCGACGATCTATCTAGCAAGTGATTCTACTGTAGCTAATTACGCTGAGGGCTATCGTCCACAAGCAGGATGGGGTGAAAGATTACAGGACTATCTCAACGTGGATGATGTTACCGTCGATAACCGAGCAATAGGTGGATTAAGCAGTAAAACGTTCTTAGTAGGCGGTCATCTGAATGAGATTCTGCTAGATATTCATCAGGGCGACTACTTGTTCATGCAGTGGTCACATAACGATTCCACACCATCTAGACCTGAACGTTACCTAACACCTGAAGAGTTCAAAGTGTACTTAAAAACATATATTGATGGCGTTAACCAAAGAGGAGCAACTCCTGTTCTAGTATCTCCTGTAAATAGAAGAGATTTTACAGGTGATGTATTGAATAAGAGTTTCCCTGAATATGTAGCAGCGATGAAGGAAGTTGCTGTGGAAACAGGAACGACGCTGCTTGATCTTAATCACGTGAGCTGGGAGAAGTTCCAGGAGCTTGGACCTGAAGGCACGAAGGATGTATTTATGTGGGTGGGTGCAACAGAGGATAATACGCATTTGCAAATGAATGGTGCCAATATGGTAGCTGGCATGGTCGCTCAGTTGTTACAAGCGTCAGAGCTACCGATTGCTGCAGCAGTTATTGTGACGGAGCCTGAACCAGAACCAACACCAGAGCCAACACCAGAGCCAACACCAGAGCCGACACCGACACCGGAACCAGAGCCAACACCGACACCAGAGCCGACTCCGACACCGGAGCCGACACCAGAGCCAACGCCAGAACCGACACCAACACCAGAGCCAACACCAGAACCGACTCCGACACCGGAGCCGACACCAGAGCCAACGCCAGAACCGACACCAGAACCAACGCCAGAACCAACACCGGAACCAACGCCGGAACCAACACCAGAACCGACTCCGACACCGGAGCCGACACCAGAGCCAACGCCAGAACCGACACCAACACCAGAGCCAACACCAGAACCAACACCAGAACCGACTCCGACACCGGAACCGACACCAGAACCGACACCAGAGCCAACACCGGAGCCAACTCCATGGGGTGCTGGGGAGATGAGTGGACCAGCAACGGTTAGCTCAGGTCACTTTGTTTCACTAAATATTAATGTAGCTGAAGTTGAGACCGCATTTAGTGCGATTGATATTGAGTTTGAATATGATCCGTCAAAAGTAGATTTTAGAATGGTTCAAGATGATGAAGGAGCTTATGAATTAGATGCTGGTGCAATTACTAATCTAGATGAGCGGCTACAGGTTATTCGTGCAACAGTACAACCAGCTAGCGGAAAGGTAAGAGTAATCATATTGGTGACAGAAGAAGATAGCATAATTGAAACGGCTACAGATTTGTTCACCTTGAATGGTATCGTCAAATCAGGCCAGCCAAGTGGTAAAACAAGTATTCAGATTACAAAGTTTGAAGTGGCAGCAGAGGGCAAGCTCGGCTATATCAAGCTAGAGGAAGCTGAGCACACGTTTACTATCCTTGCAGTACCAAGCTCAGTTATCACACCACCTCCAGCTGTAGATAACGACAGCACGAAGCTTGAACAAGAGATCACTGCTGCAACAACGATATTAGAGCGTGCAGTAGAAGGTGAAAAGGTAGGACAATACAAAGCAGGAGCAATAGCTAAGCTAAAGCAAGCGCTTGATGCAGCAAAAAATAACGGTCATACAGCTTCAGCCTTGTCCGCCCTTCAGGAAGCGATCGAAGCCTTTAGCAATGAACGTGTTACATTAACAGGCTCCGGTCCGATCTCCATTGCTGATTTGTCACTGTTAGTGAAGTATTATGGTGTCACTGCTGATGATGAATCATGGTCTGAGATTGAAACGGCTGATGTATTGGAAGCTAAAGTAATTAACATCCAAACTCTTGCAGCAATTGCACAGTTGATTGCTGAGGAACAGTCGTAACGAGGATATTAGCATAAGCAATTGCAGAGAAGAGGGACCGTTCCATAAGGAGCGGTCCCTCTTTTATTACGCTACATCATTACAACAACTATTGAAGGTTTCGTAGAGCTTTTACTCTGGTACCATTCCGTATAACCTGCGATAGGTCTCAGGAGTCATTCCGACCTTTGACCGAAATGTTGCTACAAAGTGACTCGCATCTCGGAAACCGACCGCTTCACCAATTTTACGAATGGTCCATTCTGGCCTTGAGGGTAGCAATTCCTTTGCTTTGCGAATACGCAGCTGTATTAAATATTGATAGGCCGTTTGACCGAATAGCTCACGAAATTTTTCATTTAGCTGTCGTTCACCTATCCCTAGCTGCTTTGCCATTTGTGCTAAACCGACCTCTGGATTAGCGTACTCATTTTCTAGCCAATCAAGCAGTATTTGAACACGCTGCAGGCGCTTGGATATGGATGGTTGGCTTTCTGTTCGAGCCTCCGTTCGAAGCAATGTGATGAATTGGTACAGCAGTGAGGAGGAATGCCACCCTGAAGGATCGCCTCCAGCATCATTGATCTCCATAATTTGAATGAAAATTTTAGATATTGTATCATTTTCTGCTTCCCATTGAAAACGTTCAATCGTATTCCAGCCTAAAGCTTGGACGATATGCTCCGCAAGGCTGCCATGAAAGGTAATGTATCCCGTTTGCCAGAGACTGCTTTTCGCTTCATATCGATGTGGCGTATCTGGGGCGAGCAGTATTCCAGAGCGTTCGGTCAACTTCCAGCTTTTGTTTTTTGTAACAAGCTCGCCTTCTCCTCTCAATGTCTGAAGCCAGTGGAAATAAGGATAGCCGGATGGCCGCTCGATTAACTCCTGTTCCGTATTAATTCCGATCGTTTCTAGCTGAAGGGGCAGTAATTCTGCAAGTGTGGCAGGGACGATGCGACGGTTCATAAAAAACCTCCATATTCTTATATGGTATCTCGTTTATTTTATATAGGAACTAATGATTATTGCGCTTACAATGAAGGAGTATACTGCAGTTTTATCATATAAGTTAAGGAGTGACAAGATGATTAACTCAAAGAAAAATAAAATATGGTATGGCGGAGATTACAATCCTGATCAATGGGAGAAAGAGGTTTGGGACGAAGATTTACGCATGTTCAAGCTTGCTGGTATAGATGTAGCGACATTAAACGTATTCGGCTGGTCGAAAAATCAGCCAGATGAAGATACTTATGATTTTGGCTGGCTTGATGAGATGATGGATAAGCTGCATGCAGATGGAGTTGGTGTTTGTCTTGGAACTAGCACAGCGGCACATCCTGCTTGGATGGCGCGTAAATATCCGGATGTGCTTCAGGTTGACTTTTATGGCCGTAAGCGTAAATTCGGAGGTCGCCACAATTCCTGTCCGAACAGTCCGACGTTCCGCAAGTATTCCGTGCTTATGGCAGAGAAGCTGGCAGAACGCTATAAGGATCATCCAGCATTACTGATCTGGCATATTAACAATGAGTATGGCGGAGCGGGAAATTGCTACTGTGATAACTGTGAAGCAGCTTTTCGTGAATGGTTAAAAGAGCGTTACGGTACGCTAGAAGCGCTAAACCGTGCGTGGAACACAGGCTTCTGGGGACATATCTTCCACAGCTGGGAGGATATTGTGCTGCCTAGTGGACTAAGTGAGGAGTGGCCTGGGGCGAATGGACGTACGGAAACGAATTTCCAAGGGATATCACTTGATTACATGCGCTTCCATTCAGATAGTTTACTAGAATGCTATAAGCTCGAGTACGAAGCAGTTAAAAAGCATACGCCAGATATTCCAGTTACGACGAATATGATGGGAGCATTTAAGAAGCTGGACTATCATAAATGGGCAAAATTCATAGATGTGATATCGTGGGACAGCTACCCGAGATTCGATACACCTCACAGCTACACGGGCATGATGCACGATCTTATGCGCGGATTGAAGGATGGGCAGCCGTTTATGCTGATGGAGCAAACTCCAAGCCAGCAAAACTGGCAGCCATACAATTCACTGAAGCGCCCAGGTGTAATGAGACTGTGGAGCTATCAAGCAGTTGCGCGTGGTGCAGATACGGTTATGTTCTTCCAGCTACGCAGATCAATCGGTGCCTGTGAAAAGTATCACGGCGCTGTCATTGAGCATGTTGGTCATGAGCATACACGTGTGTTCCGCGAATGTGCGCAGCTCGGTGCTGAGCTGAACAAGCTTGGTGATTCACTCATTGATTCTCGTTTTAAGGCGAAGGTCGCGATTGTCTTCGACTGGGAAAACTGGTGGGCGATTGAGATGTCCAGCGGTCCAACGATAGACCTTCGTTACGTTGATGAGGCGCATAAATACTACAAGGCACTATATGAGCTAGGCGTTGCAGTTGATGTAGTAAGTGTAGAGGCAGATCTTAGCGGCTACGATCTTGTTATTGCACCAGTGATGTATATGGTGAAGCAAGGTGTTGCACAAAAGCTTGAGCAGTACGTTCAGGCTGGCGGCTCACTCATCTCTACCTTCTTCAGCGGTATCGTTAATGAAAGTGATCTTGTAAAGGTCGGTGGATACCCTGGCGAGCTAAGAAAGCTGTTTGGCATCTGGGCTGAAGAAATTGATGCACTGCTGCCAAGCCAGCGTAACCGCATGATATTATCTGAAGGTGCTTCTGGTATGAAGGAGGAGTACGAGTGCGGACTGCTATGTGACCTTATCCATAGTGAGGGTGCCGAGGTGAAGGCGGTATACGGCGATGACTTCTACAAGGGTATGCCTGCGTTAACCGTCAACAAATTTGGGGAAGGTGAAGCGTGGTACTTAGCAACGAGTCCAGAGCAAGCGTTTCTAAAGGATTGGTTGGCACAGCTATGCGTTTCCCACGGCATTGAGCCTTTCATTCACTCGCTTCCTGAAGGAGTTGAAACAACGATTCGCTATAAGGATGATCAGCAGTATTTGTTCGTGCTGAATCACAATGATGAGACGGTTCAGATTGATCTAGGTGAAACAACGGGAATTGACCTGTTAACCGATCGTTCATTGGATGGCGGTAAGCATGAGCTCTCCAGTCACGATGTTATGATCATTAAGCTAAAATCATAAGCTTAAACAAGCAGGCTGAAACAGCTGAGCTATAGTCTTACGTATTCACGTTTCTAGATAATATCAAGGCACTGCTGTAAGCAGTCGCCTTGATATTTTTTTGCTAGTTTGATTAGATATAGCTTAAAGGAACGATGAATGTGTAAGGGGGACTCGGATGCGCAGTCTATTTATTGTTGGGGATAGTATCTCGATTCAATATGGACCGTACTTGAAAAGGTTTGTTGTAGGCAGCTATCAGTATGATCGGAAAAGAGGGGAAGCTGAAGCACTAGAGGATTTGGACAAGCCGGTTGGCGCTAACGGAGGCGATAGCGATATGGTTCTAGCGTATTTGACAAGTGAGCATAGAAAAGGTGTGCGCTACGATGTTTTACTCGTCAATTGCGGCTTGCATGATATTAAAACGGACCCGCAGACAGGCGCGAAACAAATTCCACTGGAAAGATATCGCACTAATCTTGAAGAGATCGTAACTATATCGAAGAAGATGGCGAAGAATTTAATTTGGATTTGTACGACGGATGCTGTCGAGCAGGTACATAATCGGGAGGACTCGACCTTTTTGCGCTTTCATGACGATGTTGTGACTTACAATGCTACAGCAGATGAGGTTATGAGGAGCCACAGCGTTTCGATGATCGATCTATACACCTTTACACGAAGGTTTGGCATTCAAGCATATTGCGATCATGTGCACTATACAGAAGAGGTTAGACAGCTCCAGGCTGCTTATATCACTGGCTGCTTGGATAGTCTAATTGAGCAAGGACATTTCTAGAAGAAGTCAGTAATTAAAAAGAACAGTACACTGCTCTGGTGCTCTAATGAGCGAGGGGCAGTATACTGTTCTTATTGTTTATTTGGTTGTGATCGTTACGGTGCTTGTTTTGCCATCCCACATTACGTTAGCTCCTAGCGCTTCACTAATGAAACGAAGAGGAACCATGGTGTGGTTGTTTTTTGTTTGAGCAGCTACATCTAGCTTAACATTCTCACCATTTTTGCTTGCCATATTGCTTCCAATGGCTAATTGGATCGTTGTGTTTCCTTTCGTAGCTTTTACAGATCGTTGGGCTTGATTCCACTCAACGTTGGCACCTAAGCGCTCAAAAATCGCTCGCATCGGAACAAGCGTAGTGCCATTTACGACAAATGGAGGCTGTTCAAATTGCTGCAGCTCACCGTCAATGATGACCTTAATCGAATCAAAGCTAATAACAAGTGCCTTCGCTTCAATTCCGCTACCAAACAATCTTTCTCTTAGATCGCTTATATCCTCTAAACTATCGCTACGTTGTTTAAGGATTTTGCGAACTGTCTCATTACGTAGATCAACGATATCATTCATTGTACGCTCTCTCAGCTTCTTGATGCTGTTCATAGCTGAGTCGCGTTCTGCTTGAAGATCCTCTTTACCCGTTTTTAGAATGCTATCCATGCTTTTCTTGGCTTGTTCTTGAGTAATATTTCCTTGCTTATATTTCCACATTGTACTCGTTGAGTAGTTAGGATTGCTTTCATTGCGCAGCTTCCACATGATACTTGTAGAATAGCTTGAATTGACCGTATTCGCATATTTCCACATCGTGCTCGTAGAATAGCTAGGGTTGATCTCATTTTTATATTTCCACATCATACTCGTGCTATAATTCGGATTAATTTGATTGTTGAACTTCCAATGCAAGCTAGTTGAATAGTTCTTATCGATTTCCTTGCTGTACTTCCATAGTGCACCTGTTGAGTAGCTAGGGTTAATTTGATTCTTGTATTGCGTTAGCTTCGAATTGTAGGATCGATCATCGCCATACTGATTGACGAGCGCTTTATAATCTTTATCAAGCAAATCATCTAGATATTCTAGATCTTCATCCAGCAACTTCTCTAGCTTCTTCTGCTCATCAGCTGTCTTTTCTAGAAACAGCTCATAATGATTCGTTTCCGTCTTCAAATCAGCTTTGTATTGCTTTGTAAACTCATCCTCTAATGCTTCGTACTTTTCTGCAATGTCATTGATAAATGTTGTGCTTGCTGCATGTGACGTACCGACTGGTAAAGCGAATGAACTAATTAAAATAAATGCAATCAAAGCTAGAATATTAATTCTGATCGCTTTTTCTCTCATTGTGTTATTCCTCCATTTTTTAAACATATTGTAGATATATCGTGATCCAACCTGTACCATTCGTCTTTTAGTTAAAAACCCCTGCTCAATTACCGTAAATTGGAACTTTGCACCTATGATAAATAGGAAATTTGTAGCAACGGCCCCGTACTTTTGTAGCACTATGTGTTGCTCCGTACATGTTGAGGCTCCGATTGCTGTTGTCCTCTGGTTTCAGCGCTCCGTAAATGTTGAGGCTCCAATTGCTGTTGTCCACTGATTTCTAGAAGTATATTTAATGTAGAAATCAGTGGACAAAGGCAACCGCTTCGCTTTTCCACTCTCAACATTTTCTCCGCTGGAGCTCTTCGTAGGTGTTGCTTCGATGTGAGCACTTCAGCAATTACTTCGCTGGGGTGGTTTGTGGGTGGATCTTCGATGTGAGAACTTCGATATGCTTTGAGGTTATAGCACCCGCTTCGCTTCTACGCTCTCACCATTACTCCGCTGGGGCTCTTCGAGGGCATTCGCTTCGTAGTGAAACCTCAGCATTTACTTCGCTGTGGTGGCTTGTAGGTATTGCTACGATGTGGCACCTCAGCATTTCCTTCGCTTTAGCGGGTTGTGTAGGCTGCGCTACGATGTGGGCACCTGAGCATTTACTTTGTTAGGTGAGAGTACCGCAACATTATGCTATTTATTTCGTTATTGCTAGAAAGGGGGAATTGGGATGTATCGGGTGATGGCTACTTTACTGATTGCTCTTATGTTTTTAACAGGATGTACGAAGCCGACAGATTCCATCGAGGGACCAATCGAGGACATTTCGGATAGCAGCTTTGTTATTAATTGTTCAGATGAAGTGAATCGCGGAAAGAAAGGTCCGATCAATGGTATTGGGTATAGATGCTCTGTGGAATTTACAGATCAGACGGTTTTTCGCGATATGCATGGAAACTCATTAACTGTCAATGAAGTTATTTCAGGCTCAACCGTCAAAGTTACTCTTTCAGAACCAGTAGATCTTAGAAAAAGAATGGAAAGCGATAAACCGTTAGGGCTTGTTGCCAACGATGTTATACTGCTCACTCGTGAACAAGTCTCCTCAAAGGAGGTCATTATTAAGGAGCTAGAAAAACAAGGACTAGACGTTATAGAAGGTGTTAGAGATCCCCAGAGCTCTTTTCAAATAAGCCTGGGAGGTATTGAGCCACAGGTTTATTCTGTAAATGGTGAAGAAGTAATGTTGTATCAATTTCCATCGGAGCAAGAAGAGCTTGAAGGCTGGGCACAATTTCTCGAGAAATCGAAAACTATGGATATAGGAGCATTTAAGAATTACAATTTGGATTCATTTTTGCTCATCCTCAAGTACGGAGAAGATATTAACACGCAAACGGATAAGAAGATACAGCGAGCAATCGATGAATTAGCAAGCTATTGAATATGGTATAAAGGTAGAAGGGACGGATGAACCATTAAGCAATCTATGAAGAGATTATTAAAGCTTTGTGCGGTCGTTATCATATCGATTTTTATCCTCGTATGCTTATTCGGCGTCATTTTCTTTGGAGGGCTATGGTTTAAGGATATATTCACATTATTGTAATGAACAGCATGTCCTCCTCGTAACGAATTGAAATTGAACGCCATATCATTTCGGTGCAGGAGATTACACCGTAATGCTAGAACACATTAGTGAGCTAGAATTCTACCAGTGATCAGGAGGCATTTTTCATATGAATATTCGCTTTGATCGTTTTCCGAATGGAGTAAATAAGGCAGTAACACTTAGCTTTGATGATGGACGAGAATATGATCGCAGACTCGTACAATTATTTAATCAATATGGCTTAAAAGGAACGTTTCATCTTAATAGCGCGTTCTTTGGCAGAGAAAGCTATATTGAAGCAAGCGAGGTTGCGGAGCTTTTTAAAGGACATGAAGTATCGATCCATACGACGCATCACCCATTTCTAGAGCAATCTCCGCAGGAGCAGGTTGTCTTCCAGGTTGTGCAGGATCGCCATGCACTGGAATCGCTAGTTCGCTATCCTATTCGTGGGATGAGTTATCCGTTCGGTACATACAATGAGAGCGTGATCGAGCAGCTTCGTTCTATCGGGATTGAATATGCCCGTACGGTGAGCAGTCATGGCTCCTTCCATATGCCAGAACAATGGCTTGCTTGGCATCCGACCTGTCATCATAAAAATATGCTAGAAGCGGCAGATCAATTTTTAACACTGCAGCATCGACATTCAAGGATGAGCCTACTGTACGTATGGGGACATAGCTACGAGTTCGAGAATGATCAGAACTGGGAGCTCGTTGAGCAGTTCGGCGAGAAGATTAGTGGCCGTAACGATATTTGGTATGCTACGAATGCTGAGATTGTTGCTTATATGAATGCGCTTCAAGCTCTACGATTCACAATGGATGGAACTGTTATTCACAATCCAACCGCAATGGATGTATGGATTAGTGTGAATGATCGTGCTGTAGAAGTGAAGGCTGGAAATTTAATGGATTTGGCATAAGCTAAGTCAATCACCTTAAAATATTGCTTGTACGAGTAAAGCCTGCTCCAAGATGACCGAAAATGTCGTGGAGCAGGCTTTTGCTTATCTAAATTTAGTTGAGCTTTTTAAGCTCTCTTGCAAGGCGAGAGCTGCGAAGCTTCTTATGGAGCAACCAATCATTAATCTCTTCCGATGTTTGATAGGATAGTCGTATATGATAATAATTGATGTATTCTCCGATTGCAAAAAGGTACAAAAACAAGAAAAAGTAAAAGTTCGCTGGGAAGCTGCTCAGCTGAACAATGATTAATGGAACGCCGAGAACTATAAGAACAACATTAATTAACTTGCATGCCTTGAACAAACGGAGCCAACGATCAGGCAGCGCGCCTAGGTCGCCAAGCTTTATCTGATTGTATTTCAAATACCAATAGTACGTGCCCTGAAGCAGAATAAATTCTAGTAAACTAAACGCATACGCCGTATATCCGGTAACGCTTGCCCACTCATACTTTTGTAAATAAACGAGCCATACGAATATAAATACAATCGTTGCTGTGAGCTCGCCTGTATATAGATGGAGTAGCTTTTTCTTGACTTTGTTATGCATTGTTTCCTCCTAATGAAGCCTATCCAATAAAACAGCCGCATCTCCTTTATAAAGAAATACGGCTGTTTTGTCTATAGATTAATCTAAATTGATTACATATTCCGAGATCGGTAAGGGTAACTGCTGAACAGCTCCAGCTACAATACGTGCTATGTGCATCGCACCGTGCTCCTGAAAGTGCGTATCATCTGCTTTACCATCGGGAAAGGCTTCATAGATGCCTGGTTCAACATGTAAAAATACAGATCGAGTAGCCTCTAAGCCAATCTCATTGTAATAATTCAAGCTAAGCGCATTAAGATCAATGAGCAGAACCTCAAGCTCATCGGCAACTTCCTTCATCCCTCGTACATATTCTGGAAAGCTCATTTGAAAGACACCTGCAGCCTCATCAAAAATTCGACGGCCAACTGGTGTAACGAGAATAGGTTCTGCTCCTGCCTTGCGAGCCTCATTTACATAAACCTTTAAATAGTCCTTATACTCTGGGATGGTCGTATAGCGCTCTGGAACGCTGATGGTAGCATCGTTGTGACCAAACTGTATCAACAAAAAATCGCCTGGATGAATCTCTTCTATGATATTTTGCAGTCTGCCTTCCGTTAGAAACGTTTTACTGCTTCGACCACCGATGGCATGATTGCTAATACGAACGTCATCTGTGAAGAAGTGACCTATCATTTGCCCCCAGCCAGCCTCCGGCTTCCAGTACTCCTCAAAGGTTTGGACAGTAGAATCGCCAGCAAGATAGATCGTTGGACGAGCATTTAGCTGTTGATCGCTGTTATTAAGCTGCTTCATTCTATAATTCCCTCCATTTCGTTAAGTTTAGGTCGTTTAATATGGTGCATATGACGATAGGTCGCAGGTGTGTAGGAAGTCATACTTTTAAAGCAACGGTAAAAGTGGGGAATGCTGTCAAAGCCGCACTTTTCGGCAATGAGTGAAAGCTTATCATCGGTTTCAGTGAGCAGCTGCTTAGCAGCAATAATACGCTTCATCATTAGGTACTGCGTAACATTCATCCCCGTCAGCTGCTTGAACACTCGACTAAAATGCGAGGAGCTTACATTGGCGCTCCGAGCTAGCTGTGCTAAATTCCAGCCCAGTGAATCGGTTCCCTCAAGCTGCTTAAGAATCTCCTCCATCCAGCGAGGAGCGAGTGTATAGGTTGGTACTGTCTCTATAGCTGGATTGCTCTGTTGTACTACACGGCTAAGCATGATGAGAATAAGCTGAAGCGTGTATAGTGCTGCACTTTTGTATCCGATTTGCCGAGACGATACCTCCTCTTGGATGCTTTCAAGCTGTTGTTCAATCGTCCGCTGCTGCTCCTCATTAAGTACGATTCGGTAAGTAGAAGATTGCCTTGCGGTATGTAAGAGGTGGAGCGCATGATAGGCATCATCCTGAAGCTCCTTTAATGAAAGCCCTCCATGAAAAAATATCGCTGTCACCGTAATAGAGGAATGCTGCTCTAAGATCGCTCGGTGAATCGTATTCGCTGGAATCACAAACACATTTCCTTGCTCCATATCGTAAAATTTATGATCGATAAAGAAGCTGCCTTTTCCTTTATAAACATAGACGAGCTCAAACCAATCCTGTATATGATCAGGGAGCTCATTATCCGGCCCTCTTTGCTGCTTATAGTCGATGATGAATGGTAGTAGATCTTGCTTACTGAGGTGTTTTTTGATCGGCTGCATGAATAGATGTCCTCCTTTACTATATATGGGGAATATCATAAAAGAGTATATCGTTGCACGTTTACGCAATTTTTATCGCTAAATCGGATGATATAATAAAGGTAAGTCGATTGGAAGAATAAGTTATTTTTACATGAAAACCATCAGCATAATGGAAGGCAAGATAACATAAATTTTAACTCATACTGAAAGCGTTATCAACAAATTGTGGACGAACTAGCTTTATGAATCTGAGATAGAAGATAACGTTTCGAAAAGAAGAAAAGGGGCTGATCGACGATGAAGGAGCGTGTGGAACAGGGAGCTGCATCAATCGTTATGCATGAAAGTGATGATGTTGCAACAGCGCTTGAGTCCTTACAAGCAGAGCAGCAAGTGGTGGTTAGGATTGGAGAGGCGTCCATTCTAATGAAGCTAAAGCAACCTATTCCGTTTGGTCATAAATTTGCTATTCGTGCGCTGCCAGCGGGTACAGAGGTACGGAAGTATGGAGAGGTCATTGGGCGCGCGTCTAAGGCTATTGCGCTAGGCGAGCATGTTCACGTTCATAATCTAGAAGGAATTCGTGGTCGTGGCGACCAAGCGAGCAAGGGAGGGTGAGAAGTTGACTACCATTCAGATGTACAAGAGAAGTAATGGAGAGTTTGGCATTCGTAATCATTTACTTATTATTCCTACCGTCATATGTGCGAATCAGGTAGCGAATCGTGTCATGCAGCTTGTCCCCGATTCTGTTGCGATTCCTCACCAGCACGGCTGCAGCCAGATCGGAGCAGATAAACAGCGTACCTTTGATGTGCTGGCTGGAACAGGTAAAAATCCTAACGTTGGCGCAGTGCTTATTATTAGCTTGGGCTGCGAGGTGATCGATCCTGCGGAGCTAGCCAGAGAAATAAGCAGGACTGGAAAGCGCGTGGAATGGTTCGATATTCAATCCGTAGGAGGCTCGATTAAGGCGATCCAGCACGGGACACAGCTTGCGAAGGAGATGCGTGCAGAGCTTGATCGAATGGAGCAGGTAGCAGCCCCGCTAGCTGCATTGAAGATAGGCGTGAAATGCGGCGGCTCCGATGCTACGAGCGGGTTATGCTCCAACCCTGCTCTGGGCGCAGCGGTGGATCAGCTGATCGCAAGCGGCGGCAGCGCAGTAATCGGAGAGACGACTGAGATTATCGGTGCAGAGCATGTGCTGGCACAGCGAGCTGCGGATGAACCAACAAAGCAACGGTTATATGATATCGTTGCAGCCTTCGAGGCCGAGGTTACTCGCATGGGCGAGGATATGCGAGGAGGCAATCCAAGTCCCGGCAATATTGCTGGCGGGCTGACGACAATTGAGGAGAAATCTCTTGGCTGTATTAGCAAGGGCGGTACAACACCTATAAAGGGTGTTATTGAATATGCCGAGGCATTGCCACAAGACGGGCAAGGCGGGCTGTACTTTATGGATTCGCCAGGCAACGATATCGAGTGTGTGTCAGGTATGGCAGCCGGGGGCGTGCATCTTGTTTGCTTTACGACGGGACGCGGAACACCTACAGGCTCAGCGGTTGTTCCCGTCATTAAAATTACTGGCAATAAGCAAATGTATGAGCGAATGCAGGACAATATGGACGTTGATGTAAGTGATGTGCTGCAGGGCGGCCTGACGCTGCAGCAAGCGGGGGAAGCGATCTGGCAGGGGATTGTCGAAGTAGCTGGCGGCAAGCTGACGAAGGCAGAGCTGCTTGGACATACCGAATTTAGCATTAATCGGATTGGACCGAGCTTATAACGATAACGGGGAGGGCGGCACCATGAGGAGACTAGAGGGGAAGAAGGCATTAGTAACTGGCGGCAGCCGTGGAATTGGTGAAGCAATTGTTATTAGGCTGGCAGAAGAAGGCGCAACCGTGGCGATCAACTATACGTCGGAACGATCAGAGGAGCTGGCACGGAAAGTCCAGCTGAAGGTTGAGGCGCTTGGCGGCAAAGCATGTGTCGTACGGGCTGATGTTGGCAATAAGGAGCAGGTGGTAGAGATGTTCCAACAGGTAGAAGCTGAGATTGGGGAGATAGATATTCTAGTCAACAATGCTGGCATCGCTCCCTTCGAGCCATTTCTAGAGGTGTCGGAGGAAACGTGGGATCGTACCTATGATACCAATGTAAAATCCATCTTCCTGTGCTCTCAGCTTGCTGCGCCTCGGATGATAGCAAAAGGCTACGGCAAAATCATTAATGTGTTGTCGACAGCAAGCCTCGTTGTTACAAGTCCATTAATCCCGCACTATCAATCCTCAAAAGCAGCAGCACATATGCTTACCAAGGGGATGGCCATCGAGCTTGGCAAGTATGGTATCAATGTAAATGCTGTAGGTCCAAGCACAGTAGATACTGATATGTGCACGGATTACTTAGCAGATCCAGACATTTATCGCAAGGAAGTAGAGGCTAATCCAATGAAACGGCTTGGCACATCTAGGCAAATTGGCGATGCTGTTGTTTTTCTAGCGTCAGAAGAAGCCATGCAAATTAACGGGCATTTGCTCATGGTTGATGGCGGGTTAAGTGTCAAGGCAGCTCAGCCAGAGGATCATATCCATTAAGTAGAGTTAAGTAGAATAAGTGAGGAGGGACATTCTTGAAGCTTCAGCACAAAATCGCACTCATTACTGGAGCAGGCTCAGGGATTGGCAAAACGACTGCCATTCGCTTCGCTAAGGAAGGCGCGATTGTCATCGTCAATGATCGAGATACCGAGAAGGGGCAATCGGTCGTGCAGGAAATTAAAGAGCTGGGCGGCACAGCGACCTTCTTATGCGCGGATGTAACGTCTGCAGAATCCGTGCTGTATATGATTGAGCAAGCAATTGCAGCCTATGGTCATATCGATATTCTATTCAACAATGCCGGCATTAGTGGAATTGGTCTGCTGCATGAAATAGAGCCAGATGCATGGCAAGCGGTGATGGACGTGAATATTAAAGGGGTGTATCTTACGAGCAAATACGTGCTGCCCTATATGATGGCAAAGCGAAGTGGTTCAATTATCAATATGTCCTCGTGTATTGCAGAGATAGGACTCGCGAATCGAGCAAGCTATGCAGCGTCCAAAGGAGCGATCCTTGCATTAACGAAATCCATGCAGGTCGACTATGCGCCTTATAACATTCGTGTCAATGCACTGCTGCCTGGCACCATATTAACCCCATTCGTTGAGCAGTATTTGCGTACCTCCTACGATGATCCGGAGCAAGCGATGGCTACGCTAAAAACAAGACAGCTAAGCGGTGACCTGGGCACACCAGAGGATGTAGCGAGTGCAGCATTGTTTCTAGCCTCAGATGAATCGAAATTTATGATGGGGTCGCCGCTATATATTGATGGCGGGGTAGTATTTGGTAAAAATGCGTAATGTTGTTGATAATGAAGAAGGATCAAATTATAGTGAGAACATAGCATCTGAATATACAATCCATTCATAGAAAGGAAGAATAGTAGGATGAAATTATTAAGCTTTTATAACGATGATAAGCTCCATTTAGGTGTTTTGTTAGAGCAAGGGGTTCTCGATGTACATAAAGCAGTTCAAAAGCTAGCTCCTGGACCCGATCAATCGCTAGCCGTAACGATGGAGGAAGCCGTTTATGGTGGAACAGCAGCGCTTAATCAGCTGGGAGACTTTATCGAAGCGAATAATAATGAGCTTACAGCGGATAAAGAGCTATGGCTTGACGAGAAGGAGCTCGCATTTGGCCCATGCGTGCCAGCGCCAAGCAAAATAATATGTGTAGGCACGAATTATCGCAAGCACGCTGAGGAATCCAATATGCCGATTCCAACGGTGCCTATTCTGTTCAATAAATTCGCCAATACGATTGCTGCACATAAGGAGGTTATCCCACTACCGTTCAATTCGACTCAGGTCGATTATGAAGCAGAGCTTGGTATCGTCATCGGCAAGGAAGCGAAGCGGGTTTCGAAGGAAGATGCACTAGATTATGTGCTTGGCTATTGCAATGTGAATGATTTGTCCGCACGAGAGCTGCAATTCCGCACTCAGCAATGGCTGCTAGGAAAGAGCTGCGATAAATTCAGTCCTGTTGGACCTTACCTTGTTAGCGCAGATGAAGTGGGCAACCCGAATGATCTAACGATTCGCTGCATCGTTAACGGAGAGGTTCGTCAGCACTCCAATACGTCCGATATGATCTTCGACTGCAGTGAGATCATTAGCTATATTTCGGAGCATATGACACTCGTACCAGGTGACCTTATACTGACTGGAACACCGGAAGGTGTCGTTTTTAATGGATTTGACGGGAAGGTATGTCATAGCAAGCCGCATCTTGAATGGCTGAAGGAAGGCGATATCGTCACGATCGAGATCGAGAAGCTTGGCTCCTTAACGAATCGAATGATGCAGGAAGTGTAACGGATAAGAGATACTGCTTAATAGAATTAGTAGCTAGCTTAACTTTCATAAATTCATCCTTTTAGGAAGCAGCAGTCAGTTAGATTGGCACAAGAACGTGCAGTCTAGCTGACTGCTGCTTTCTCTATCTTTAGCTTTATCTAAGAGCTTGATTAAAAAGAATACTACAATGCTGAATTGCGAACGGCTGTTCCATTCCTATGTATGAAGCCGTATAATGTAAGCATAAAAGTAGGTGATAGGATGAACTGGAATAATGGATTAAGCAAGCAGCGGCTTCCCCAGTGGCTTGATGCACTAGAGGAGAAGCAGCGTGTGAAGCGTCAGGTAACCGTAGCGGAGCTGCTGTTCGAGAATGAGGATTCAGGGTTTGCTGCATATGCTTGCGTAGAGGATAAACGGACGAGCTTCCGTATCGCAGGTGTATTTCCATTTACATTAAAACAGGATCAAAGCTACTGGATTGAAGGTAGAGTAGCTTACTATAAAGATACGAAGCAGATAGCGGTGGATTCCGTTTACTTAGCACGCCCAGTCACAGCCGATGGCATCATCTTGCTGCTGCAAAGCTTGGACGGACTGGATAAACGTGCCTATGCATTGCTGGAGCATTTCGGTGAACAGGTGCTAGATATAATGCTGGAGAATCCAAAGCGCGTAGCTGAAGAAGTATCTGGCATTAGTGAAAGGCAAGCCGAAGCATGGAGTATGCAGCTAAAGCTGCTTGGCGGCAACTTTGATTTGCTTGCTAAGCTGCAAGGGTGGGGGCTTAGCTTGAATCAGGCGAAAAAGCTAATCGCCGAGCTAGGGCAGCAGGTGGATGCACAGATAGAAAGCAACCCATATATGCTTGCAAAAAGAGTAAGAGGCTTCGGTTTTAGACGCTGTGATGCTATTGCTCAGGAGCTTGGCTTCGATATGCGTTCGCGAAGTCGTATCGTTGCTGCGATACGTTATGTGCTGCGCGAAGCCTCGTATGAGGGACACTGCTTTTTAAGACGCCCAGAGCTTGTAGATAAAGTGAAGCAGACGCTAGATCTGCCACCTAGTGAGCTGCACAGCCGAGGTATTAGCTTCGAGAAGCGGGCGATCGAGGCTTTGCTTGAGCCGCTACTAGAACGTGGGAAGCTTATTGAGGATGCGGGTAGAGTGTATTTGTCTGAGCTTTACTACGCTGAACTGAAGGTAGCAGCCTCCATATTACGTCTACTGCTGCATCAGGGGATAGCGTTCCCTAACGCTGAGACTGAGCTGCAAGCTTATATGCAGGATAAGGGGCTGCACCTTGAGCAGAAGCAGATTGAGGCGGCGCTTCAATTTACAGAGCAAACGGGAGGCATGTACATCTTAAACGGAAGTGCAGGCTGCGGAAAAACATTTACACTGAACATTATTCTTGATCTGCTGGAGCGCCAGTATGAACGGATGAGCTTGCCGTTTGAGGTAAAGGTATTTGCGCCTACAGGTAAAGCTGCCAAGGTTGCCGCCAAGGCAACCGGGAGACCATGTACGACAATTCATCGAGGGCTCAAGTACAATCCAGAGCGAGGCTTTGAGTATAATGAGCAGTCGCCGCTGCCTATCGATTGTTTGGTGCTGGATGAAAGCTCGATGCTGGATATCGCGCTGGCTAAGCATCTGTTCAGTGCTATCCCGCCACATTGCAAGGTTATATTCATGGGCGATACGAAGCAGCTGCCAAGCGTCGGTGCAGGTAATGTGCTGCATGATCTTATTGCTAGTGAGGTTATCCCAGTTGTCACGCTAGATGTGGTAAAGCGTCAAGGCAAGGATTCGGGAATTGTTGCCAATGCGACTCGTATTATTCAAGGCAAAACGATTGCGCCTCAAGCTGCAGAAGGCGATGCGTTCGTCATCGCTCAGTCAGATGCAGCACGTATGCAGATGACAATGCTACGCTCCATCGCTCGATTAATGGAGACGAAGGACTATTCATTAGAGGATATACAGGTGCTTTGCCCGCAGCGTAAAGGGGAAGCGGGCACGTACGTGATGAACTGGCTTATTCAGCAAGCCTTCAATGACCAACGAGAAGGGCTGAAGGTTGAAAACTGTAAGTTTAGTAAAGTGAACGATGCCGATGGCGAAGCAGAGCAGCTTACCCTATACTTTATGCCGGGTGATAAGGTTATTCATACGGCCAACAACTATGCGATGAAGTGGTATAGCAGAAGCGACACGGGTGAATATGTTGAAAATGCTGATGTGCTTGGCATAACAAATGGAGAATGCGGCATCATTGAGGAAATAAAGCTAGTTCAGAGCGATGAGGAGCATGAAGAAGCGGTTGTCATCGTGCGCTATGAAGATGGCTATGTCATGTATACGAATGGCCTAGATGAGCTGGATCACTGCTATGCGATGACCGTACACAAATCGCAGGGCTCACAGTGGCCAGCCGTACTTTTGGTCGTCATGCAGGAGCATTATCATATGCTCGACAACAGCATTTTTTATACAGGCTATACGCGTGCTAAGCAATTCGTATGTGTGATTGGGCAGCAGCGGGCGATCGACTATGCGATAGGGTCCTTTAAGCATACAGCGCGCAATAGCAGCTTGAATGAGAAATTTTTGGCTACCTCGTAAGTGTAGAATAAGAAGGGTGCATGCGGAGATCGCATACACCCTTCGAGCATTATTTATACTTGATTGTGAAGTGAGCTTCATTAACCCACGACTGATTGACAAAATTACGACCTCGAACAACAACCTTGCTGTTATACACATCAACATAGTAACCTTGACTGCCGTATTTGAATTCATCCTCATCTGTCCATAGATAGGCTACCGACGCTGCATTGAACATCGCCGGAGCAGAATCGTTATAGGTGTAAGGTGCCCCAAGCTCCCAGTGCGAGTGCCCAGAAAACATTACGACCTGGGGATAATCGCTTAGAATAAGTTTAAGCTCTTCATCCTCGGTAACACCATACCAGTTCTGATGCTCCAGCGAGCCAGCAACCGTATTTTTCAGAGGCTGATGCAGAAAGAGAAAGATGGGCTTTTCGGGAGTGGCTTCCTCAGCAAGGCGCTGCTTAAGCCATTCTAGTTGTATCGAAGACAGAGAGCAGTATATTGGAAGTCCCTGCTCCGTGCTTAGGAAGATAAAATGATAGCCGTTAATCCAATGGTCATGATAGAGTGCGGAATTGCCGAGTCGTTCAAGAAATCTTCCAGATCGATCCTCCCAGCTCCCAATCTCAAGTTCCGGTTTGCTATTGGATAGATTATGAGCCGGAAACTTATTCTTAAACTGCTCCCATAATTGCTGAAGCTGCTCTTCGCTTTCGGGAAGCCCGACATCATGATTGCCTGTCGTTATATAAAGCGGAGGAAGCTTCTTCTTATGCTGGTTCCATATGCGCTGAAACTGATCGTATTCTTCATGGAATCCATGATCGGTTACGTCACCTATATGCATAATTCCTTTGCTTTCCGGGCATTGAGCGATAATATCTCGTAATGCTAGATCTAGATGCTTATTATACTGATGCGCGGGATCAATCGTAATATGCGTGTCTGTAATGACTTGAAAGGAAAAGATTAATCGTTCATTGCTAATCAATGCTTCTGCTCCTTTCTCCTTTTAATAGATTGTGCACTCAAGTATTCCTTCTGCTTAACGCTTTTTCGATTTGTAATGTGATCGATCGTTTGTGTTACTAGTGTGCTTTGCTGCTCATATTCAATCCGATGACGCCGATAATAATGACAGCCATCCATAATAGAGAGGCTACATTCAGCTGATCCTTAAATACGCTGTAGCCGATTATTGTAATGAGCACAATACCAACGCCTGACCATATGGCGTACGCAGTGCTGACATTCATATACTGTAAAGCGAAGTTAAGTGAAGTAAAGCTAGCACCGTAAAACATAAACATAAGTACAGAAGGGACGATATGCTTAAAGCCAGCTGATAGCTTCATCGATATCGTTCCTAAAACCTCTAATACAATGGCAAGAAACAACCATATCCAACCCATGCTGCTCAACCTTTCCTTCGCCTACATTTAAGAGAAGGCAATGTCTGTATAGCTATAAATAAGATGATCCGCATCAGGATAATCGCTTGCATGCAGTGACGAATCGGATAAATACGCGATGGAGGCTATTGTGCCTGAGGATCGGGCCATCATCATATCGCCATTTGTATCGCCAATCATGACAACCTCTGAAGGAGCTAGACTCAGCTGCCTGCACACTAGCTCAATCATGTCCGGGTAGGGCTTGCCCCTGGCAACACTATCATGTCCAATGATCGTATCGAACATTGAATCGATCCCTAACCAGTTAAGCTGCTGTCTGGCGGGAAGTGTATCGTCGGCTGTTGCAACGGCTAGCTTAAGCTGATGCTGCTTGCATTGCTGCAGCAGCTCCACGACATGTGGAATTGTCTTGATGCGCTGTTCATCCTCCAGCTGCTTGCTTGCAGCCTGCTGACATTGCACAGCAAGCAGTCGAGCTTGCGCCCAGGTTAACCCGCGATGATAGCCCTGCAGTGCAAAGATGGTAAGCAGGTCGTTCAAGCTACCGACAGATAGCGGTCCTTGACGGTCATAGTCGACAACGCCTTGCCCATAGCGATGAGTAACGCCAAGTAAAACATACGAATCACTTGATAAAGGGGCAAGCTTAAGCCTTTTTAGCTCGCTAGAAAAACGGTCGAGCATAAGCTCGACCCAATAGCCCCATGTATGAAGAAAATCCACAAGTGTCCCATCCTTATCAAAAACGATGCCTTTAATCGGGATTGTCCGATTGTCCACATGCAGCAATGCCAATTTGCTTCACCTACATTATTAATTATTTTTTGTTGATCAAATCAAGCTCACGTTGTGCCGTTTCCTTCGCTTCCTTCAACGCTTCTGCAGCTGGTACATTGGCAATTTGCACCTTGTCTGCAGCGATGGATAACGCATCGTTAATTTTTCCGCCTGTCGGATCAAGGAATGGAGAAGAAGCATGCGACGCCTGCATCAATGGCACAGTGCTTTGCGGATTTTGCTCGGCATAGGCTTTAAATTCCTCTGTATCCAGTGCGGATTCACGAACTGCAATGTAGCCTGTGTTCATGGACCAGAAGGCTGTGTTTTCAGCGCTCATGAAGAAACTGAACCATTTGTAAGCGGCCTTCTGCTCTTCAGGACTCGCATTCGCAGGAATACCTGCCATAATCGCTTCTGCTACTGGAGCTCCTACACCCATGCCTTCCCAGCCAGGCTGCTCCATCGCGCCTATAATAGAAAAGTCAAGATCGCCTTGATCGCCGCTAGAACCAGTATAGCCTGCAGCTCTGCCTTGCATTACGTCGTCAATCGTTTTATACCAATATTCCCATCCTTGACCGCCAGAGTGGATGCGCATAATGCCATCCTCATGAATCCATTTGCGGAATAGTTCCCATGTTGTAACCCATTCCTCTGAATCAATCGTTACCGTTTTGCCGTCCTCGCTTAAGATGGATCCACCTTTACTGAATACAGCATCCATCATATTTTCTCTGCCCCACATTGGCTCCCAGCCATAAAATGTTGTTTGATTGCCGTCTGTTTCAGTCATTTTTGCAGCAGCCTCAGCAAGTGCTTCCCATGTTGTCAGGCTAGCAGGGTCAATCTGATGCTTTTCCAATGCATCCTTGCGGTAGTACATGACTTGTGTTGTGCCGTACATTGGAAGGAAATATTGCTTGCCATCAACCTGTCCTTGCTCGAGGAAGGTTTGGATGACATCCTCTGTGTTGAAGTCTGGATCGCCTGCAATTAATTCGTCTAAAGAAGCGAAGTAGCCTTTCTTTGCCCAGTCTACATTAGATGCAAGAACCGCAGCTGGCGCAGTATTCGTAGCAATAGCTGCTTGCAGCTTTTGAACGGTCTCAGAATAGTCACCCTGCACGACCGGCTTTACAATGACTTCTGATTGTGATTCATTGAATTTGGTTATGAGCGTTTGCATATTCTCACCAAGCTTGCCGCCTAGTCCATACCAGAATTCAATTTCTATGGGGTTGCTGCTAGTAGAGGTACTGCTAACGGCAGTCGAGCTGCTCGTTCCTGCATTGGAAGCGGTGTTGCTGCTAGAGCCTGCATTGCTGCCACATGCAGCAAGCACCATAAAGGAAAGTATGAGTAGACCTGACAAACTTCTTTTTACATTCAACATAAAGAGTCCTCCTTGTCGATAGAGCATGTATGATTAATCCTCTTAAAAACGTAATGAACTTGTGAGTGCTAGATTGCTTGTCTGTGTTGTCCTGCTAGCCTTTTGTAGCTCCGGCTGAGAGGTTGACACTATGAATAATTGTTTTCTGCGTAAAAATAAACAGTAACAGCAGTGGAGCGATCGTCATTGCGCTGGCAGCCATAATGAGTGGCCACTTTAACCCGTATGCACCTCCTTCCACAAAGAAGCTCCGCAGACCAGCAGACACTAATTGCAGCTTAGGGTCATTGGTAATCAACATGGGCCAAAAGTAGTTGTTGTATTGCTCTATGAAAGTAATGAGTGCTAGTACAGCAAAGGATGATCGGGTAATCGGAACAATAATCGTCCACAATATACGAAAATGAGACGCACCATCTACCTGACCTGCTTCAACCAGCTCATGTGATACCTGTAAAAAGGCTTGCCGGATTAAAAAGATCGAAAATACACTTACACAGTTTGAGAAAATGAGTCCAGCATAGCTATTCAAAAGCCCAAGCTCATTCAAGATCAGATAACTCGGCAAATACGTTGCGGTAGCGGGAATCATATAGCCAATCAAAATCGTGGTCGTAAAGAAACCGCTAAGTCGAAATTTCATATGCGTAATGGCGTATGCAAGCATGCTGGAGTTCAAAACCTGCAGCAGCACGATCATGGATGCAACAAATACACTGTTAAACACATATTGAGCGAATGGTGCAGCCAGCCAGGCTTCCTTAAAGTTGTGCCATAGCGGATTGCTAGGCCACAAGGTTGGCGGGAACTGCCATATTTCATCGTTCGTTTTTACAGCGCTGCTAACCATCCAGAAGAATGGAAATGCCATCGCTATAGATAGGGCAGCCATAAGAAGCTGTCTGAATGATCGAGTAACCAATTGTTTAGATAGCATGAGACCTTCCCTTTCCCGATTAGTTATAGTGAACCGTTTTCCTAGCAACGATAAAGGATAGACCAGATAGAATCAGACATCCCAAAACGATAATGATCGCTATGGAGGAAGCTTCACCGATTTGATAGGATGTGAAGGCTGATTGATAATACATGTACAGCAAGGTTCTGGTTGATCCAGCAGGTCCGCCTTGAGTTAGTACATTAATTTGATCGTAGGCTTGTATTGCTTGAATAAGCTGTACGATAATAAGAAAGAACGTAGTTGGCGATATTAGCGGCAATGTGACGTGAACCAGCTTTCCCCAGTAACCAGCACCATCGAGCTCTGCTGCTTGGGACAGCTCGGGAGGTACGTTGCGAATCGCTACCATATAGAAAATCATTGCCCAGCCAGCTGACTTCCATATCGTTACGATAAGAACAGCGACCAGTGCCCAACTTGGATCCTCTAGCCAGCGGATCGGGTCTTGTCCGAGCCAGGACAAGATGAGATTAATGAGGCCGATTTTCGGCTCATACATCCATGACCACACTATGGATACTGCAACAGTAGGTGTTACCCAGGGTGAAAACAGCAGCGTTTGATAGATAGCCGTGCCTTTCATCTTGCGTTCAAACAATAGAGCAAGCGCGAATCCGATGATTATTATGGGCAGCACACTTCCGATGCAGAACAGCAGCGTGACCCGCAACGCCTGGTAAAATTGTGGGTTATCGAACAATCGGATATAATTGTTCAGGCCTACATAGGTTTTAACAGGATTCATAAAGTCCCATTCCATAAAGCTTAAGTAAATAACGTACCCAAGTGGGATAAACCAAAACAGCATTAAAGGAACAAGGGCAGGTAGGGTAAATGCCAAAGCCTTTGCATCATTCAACAAGCTTTTCCTCACAATTTTTCCTCCTAGATGGTGTTTGAAAATTCAAATTTTATTGAATGTTTGTTATAATTGTAATGCAATACCGTATTTTTTCTCTTTGTTCAAAAAATATTGTACGTTAATTTGTGATATAAAAGGTTAACTAGCTGTAAACATGAATTTAAGCTTTTGTAAATCAGAAATCACTTGCGGAGGAGTTCTTATGAGAAAAGCGAGAATGGATAAACTGGAACAGCATGCCACGAAGGTCGATCAGCTCAGAGCTAAAGTTATTGATGCGATTGCTGTAACGATGGACTTGTACGGAGTAAATTACACGTTCGGCGAATTGTACGGCGTTATGTTTTTTGAGGATCGTCCGATGACGCTGGAGGAGATGCAGGAGAGCATGGGCATGAGTAAAAGCAATATGAGCTATGCGATTCGCTCATTATTGAATACTCAGATGGTAACGAAGCTTAAGGAGAAGGATGAACGTAAAGACCTATATCGTGCGGAGACGGATTTCTTTCATACCTTCCAGACGTTCTTTGCTAATAAGCTCCAGCGTGAAGTTGATGTAATGAAGGAAGCGATATCGCAAGCCATTCCCATCTATACGGATGTAATCGTGGACCGGGAGACAGATGAAGAGGAAAGAAAGCTCTGTCTTGAGGACTTACATAAGCTGAAGGAGGCGTTTAGCTACTACGATTGGCTTCAGCAGTTCGTTAATCAGTTGAAGGAAGGAAGCTTTTTTCCAGAGAATCGTACTCAGAAGTTATAAGAAAAATACAAAAAATATTTGTCTTGTGATGATAATCTAATAAACCTGTGCATAGGATTAATTATCACCATTAGGAAACCGATTCCCAAAGACACCGAGAATCACTCACTTATTTGCCACTTTATCGTGCTGTAAGCGTTTGATTGCGGTGTTTTTTTGTTTAACGATTTCTAAAATGAGAAGGTTGGGAGGTTGCGTCATGAAAATCACCATTGCAGATGTAGCTCAAAAAGCGAAGGTTTCTAAGACAACTGTCTCCCGCATTATTAATGGAAACTATGCACATACAACGGAGGAAACGAAGCAAAAGGTTCTAAGAGCGATTGAAGAGCTTGAGTATCGTCCTAACGCATTGGCCCAAGGATTAAAAGCAACAAAAACGAATGTCATTGGTATGATTTTATCGAATTTGAAAAATCCATTTTGGTCGACTGTCCTTGAAGGCATAGAGGATACGTGCAGAGCATCGGGATATCATTTGATGATATTTAATTCTAATGAGAACGAGCTTGTAGAAAAAGAGCTCATTAAGGAATTTAAGACACGAAGAGTAGATGGCATTATTATTCATCCGACGTGCAAGGATCAGCTGATCTATGACAGGTTAATTGAGGAGAAGCATCCGCTTGTCATTATTAATCGTAGGGTCGACAATCCAATGGCAACAGGTGTTGTGGTGGATAATGTAAAGGGAGCTTATATTGCCGTCAACCATTTGCTCAAATATGGTAGAACCGGAGTGGCGGTCGCAGTTTTTCAAAATCCATACGTAAGCACATGGAAAGAGCGTGTTGAGGGCTACAAAAAAGCAATGCTTGCTAACGGATATGCTGAGGAGCAATGCAAAATTTTAGAGCTGGAGGAAGGCAAGCCGCAAATCGAACCGATTAAACGATGGATCAAAAGAAATTCTGATGTGGATGCCATCTTTTCGACTAACACAACGGTGACGTTGGAGGTTATCGGAGCATTGAAGGATATGGGGAAACAAATTCCACATGAAATTGCGATTGTGAGCTACGATGAAACGATTTGGTCGAAATACATCGATCCACCGTTAACAACGATTAAGCAGCCAGGTTATGTGATGGGTCAGCAAGCAGCGCAGTGCTTAATTGATCAAATAGAGACGAAAGAAATGCTAGAACCGCAAATGAATGTGCTTGTACCTGAATTAATTATAAGAGCTTCATGTGGAGCAATACCGCAGGATTAGACTTGAAAGGGGTGATGTTCCTCTGTAATGGATTGAGACTCCAAGCAGGCGAGCAATAAATAAAATTATGACATGAGGAGAGGGTTAGTAATGAGTGAACAAAAACAAGCAATGACGGAACGTGAACAATTGTTAGAGCTGTATAAGGATCTTCGCGTGACAGATGTACGTGACGGAATGGACTGGGTCGGGATGCATGGCTATGGTACCGTTCATCATGACATTAAGCCTTTGTTTCGTACCCGTGTTGTTGGGATTGCACGTACTGCACGTTATTTGCCATATGAAGGTCCAGCGCCGAAGCTAACGGGCGATGAATATACGAAGTGGGTGAAATGGTACTACAAAGAGGTATGCAATGATCCGTGGGGACAGGATATTGAAGAAGGAGATTTTATCGTCATGGATGTTGCTGGTGTAGATGTCGGGATTCTTGGCTCCAACAATACGCTTGATTTTAAATTAAAAGGGGCAAGAGGATACCTGACGAATGGCGGCGGAATTCGTGATACGGATGAGGTTATTATGCAAGGGATTCCAGTTTGGTCTAAATTTATCTCTCAAGGGATGGATCAAGCACGTATTCGTTTCTACGAAAAAGATACTCCAGTTGCAATTGGTGGCGTAGCGATCTATCCAGGCGATGTTGTCGTTGCTGATGGTGATGGGGTAATCGTGGTACCAAGAAAACTTGCCTTCGACGTTGCTAAGTACGCACATCAAGAGCTTAACGGAGATAAAGCAGGAAGAAAAAGACTATATGAAAAGCTCGGTTGGGAGCTCGATGAAACGGTATTATAAAAACTCCAGTAACTGGTCCTTACTGGAGTATGATCGGAATCCTCTTTAGTGTAGCACAAGATTTGTTTTTCCACAATTTAGAAATAACATAACGACAAAGGAGTTAGAAGAATGACTAAACCATCTGTTGGGTTTCTTGGTCTAGGCGCTATGGGGCTGCCTATGGCAAAGCATCTAATTCAGAATGGCTACCCGTTGCATATTACGTGCAATAGAAGCCGTTCTCCTGTTGATGCGCTTGTCGCTTTAGGCGCTACAGAGCATTCTTCTGCTGAGGAAGTCGCTAAACATAGCACATTCATTGTGACGATACTGCCTACGGATAAAGAGATGGAGGAGGTACTACTAGCTCCATCCTTTATTCAATCGTTAACACCAGGAACTACCTTAATTGAAATGACTTCGGGTTCTCCATCGGTAATGAAACGAATTGCTGAAGCTTACTTAGCTTCCGGTATACAGGTGCTGGATGCACCGGTAAGTGGGGGAACAGTGGGTGCTGAGAAAGGTAAGCTAACCGTAATGGCAGCTGGTGATCCGAGTACGCTTGACCATTGTCAATCCTTGTTGTCCTGCTTTGCCGCAACGATTCATTACGTAGGCTCCATCGGTGCAGGTAAAGGGATCAAGGCAATTAATCAGATGATGGCAGCAGTACACATGCTCGCTGTATCAGAGGCTACAGTGCTAGCCGAGCAGTTGGATATTGAGCCGCATATTTTGAGAGAAGTCATTATGAGCAGTTCAGGGGCATCGTGGATGCTTGAAAACAAACTGGAAGCACTGCTCGAAGAAAACTATATGCCGGGCTTCAAATTATCTCTTATGCGAAAGGATATTCAAATTGCAGTAGGTGAAGGAAAAGCACTGGATTTGCCGCTTTCGAACTTCGCGCTAGCGTTATATCAACAGGCAGAATCAACATACGGAAATTTAGATTTTGCTGCGATATCCCATTATCTATCAGAAAGAGGTACCTGAGGCATCGTATATGTTGATCAAGGGAGGAAACAGGATGTCAAAAATGATGAAATCGCTAATGCTTTATGCGCTAAGCATCATCATGCTTGTTACAGTAGCCGCTTGTAGTTCCAATACTCCAAACGATGCAGCCAATACAACCAGTACCCCAAAAGCTACAAATCAAAATGATCCTAATCAACAAAATGAACAAAACGATAAAAAAGATGAAGTCGAAATTCGGTTTACTTGGTGGGGCGATACGACGCGCAATGAGCTCTATAATGCAATCGTCGATCGTTTTGAGGAAGAATACCCCCATATTAAGGTTAAACGAGAATTCGGTGGCTGGGGAGATTACTGGGATCGGTTAACAACCCAAGTTGCCGGAGGCAATGCACCTGATGTAGTGAGTATGCATCAATTCTATGTTTCTGATTATGCGCGAAGAGGCGCGCTGCTCGATTTATCACAAGTCGTAGATAGCGGAAGCTTGGATCTAACGAATTTCCCCGAGTCTGCCATTAATAGCGGACGTATCAATGACACGCTGTATATGGTTCCAAAAGGGGTAACGATGCCAGGCTGGGCCTACAATACTGCCGTTTTTGATGAGCTTGGTATTGATTACCCTGATATGAACTGGACATGGGAGGACTATGCTGCAAAGGTAACGGAGATCTATGAGAAATCAGGCGGTAGCCTTTGGGGCTCAGTAGATGGAAGTGGTGGCCAACCACAGCCGAATTTCCGCTACTTTACAAGGCAGCATGGTCAGGATCTGTATACAGCAGATGGACAGATTGGCTTTACCGAGGAAACACTCGTTAAATGGTGGAGCATGTGGGATGAGCTGCGTAAAAAGGGTGCGATTCCAGATGCTGCAACTGGTACAGAATATGAAAATGCTCCACTCGAGCAAAACATGTTCGTTACAGGACTAGTAGCGATCACTCAAATCCCTGCGAATCAGATTTATTTGTACCAGCAGCAGTTTTCCGAGGGTGAAATTCGGATGGTAAGGATGCCAACACTTGCTGGTGGTCAAAATGGTGAATATATTGAAGGCGCATACTTAAGTATTACTGAAAAGTCTAAGCACCCTGAGGAAGCAGCGCTGTTTATAGATTTCTTCATTAATTCAGAGCGTTCGCTTGAGTTGTTTAAAGTAGAGCAGGGCTCACCTGCTTCAACAACGATGAGTGAATTTGTTAAACCACTGCTTGAACCTGCTCAGCAGCGTGCAGTTGATTTCATTCAGGAAGTGCTGCCATATGCGACTGATGCGGTTTATGCTCCACTAGGCGCAGCAGAGATTCAGCAGCTGTTCAGTGATCAGGCTAGTAAAATTGCATTTGGGCAAATGTCGGTAGAAGAAGCGGCAAAAGCATTTATGACTGAAGCACAAGCCATTCTTCAACGATAGACGACACTCATCCTAAGGGATAGCAGCATACAGCTATCCCTTAAAGGAGGAAACAGAATGAACAAATTAAAACAAGCCTGGAGGAACAATTGGGTAGGCTATTTGTTTTTAAGCCCATGGTTAATCGGTGTTCTGACTTTAAGTGCTATTCCCATGCTTGCTTCCTTATACCTGTCCTTTACGAGCTACGATATGTTTACCCCTCCTAAATTTATTGGCTTGGATAACTATGCAACGATGTTTCAAGATGCAAAGTGGCGTGACTCGCTTCGTGTGACATCAATGTATGTGTTTTTAGGTGTTCCTTTACAGCTAATCTTCGCACTTGCCATCGCGTTATTTCTAAATCGCGGAATCAGTGGGTTGAAGTTTTATCGTGCAATCTACTATGTTCCTTCTTTATTTGGCGGCAGCGTAGCGATCGCCTTGCTATGGCGTCAGCTATTTGGCAGCAAGGGTCTCGTTAACAGCTTTTTAACTACGCTCGGTTTTGAGACGAAAAACTGGATTGCTTCGCCAGATACTGCGCTTTATACGCTTATTGTGCTTATGATTTGGCAATTTGGCTCACCGATGGTTATCTTTCTCGCGGGCTTAAAGCAAGTTCCGATAGAATTGTACGAGGCGTCTAAAATTGATGGAGCTTCGAAGTGGAAGCAGTTTAGTAGGGTGACGCTGCCACTAATTACTCCAGTCGTATTCTTTAATCTTGTTATGCAGATCATCGGCGCATTTCAAGCATTTACGTCAGCCTATATTATTAGCGGCGGAAGTGGTGGGCCACTTAATTCAACTTTATTCTATACGTTATATTTATATCAAAAGGGCTTCACTCATTTTCAAATGGGCTATGCATCTGCGATGGCTTGGTTTCTGCTGCTGTTCATCGCCTGTGCGACGGCAATCTTATTTATAACCTCGAAGAAATGGGTCTATTATCAAGAGTAGACGAGGTGATTCTATGAAAAAAGACACCGTATACGAAGTAAGAACATATTCAAGCACTTCCATCAGCAAGCTCTCCAAAAAGCTACTAAAGCATGTACTTATTGTGACCATAGGATTAGGTATGCTTTATCCATTGCTTTGGCTGTTTAGCTCCTCATTCAAGCCTAATACTGAAATATTTCAAAGCAATTCCTTCTTCCCTCAAACCTTCACATTAGACAACTATAAGCAGGGCTGGAGTGGTTTGTCCGGCGTCACGTTTGGCAAGTTTTTTGCGAACAGCTTTTTTATAGTCGCGATGTGTATTATCGGAAATGTCATCGCCTGCTCCATGGCGGCATTTGCATTTGCACGCTTGAAGTTTGCTCTTCGCAAAATGTGGTTTGCCATTATGCTGATCACAATGATGCTGCCCTTCCACGTCACGATCATACCGCAATATATTATTTTCAATTCTTTAGAGCTGGTGAACACCTATGTACCGTTAATCCTGCCTAAGTTTCTAGCTGTAGAGAGCTTCTTTATCTTTTTAATTGTTCAATTTATACGCTCGATTCCTGGAGAGCTCGATGAAGCTGTCAAAATCGATGGCTGCGGACCGTTTAAGCTATACATCTATCTCATCATGCCATTAGCACTGCCAGCTTTAGTAACGACAACGATCTTTACCTTTATCTGGACGTGGAATGATTTCTTCGGCCAGCTGCTCTATATTAGTGAAATTAACCTGTACACTGTGGCACTTGGATTACGCATGTTTTTAGATGCTATGGGTCAAAACTCTTGGGGCGCACTTTTTGCGATGTCCATATTATCACTTGTGCCGCTGTTTGCTATTTTCATATTTTTTCAACGCTACTTGATCGAAGGAATCGCTACGGGAGGACTAAAAGGATAAGAGAGAGATTAGGAGGTAGAGCCTTGACGAATCTTGGATTTCGAGTATTGCCTTTAAAAAGACGACCGTCACAGCATCTGATCAATGAATATAAAACGGTGGTTACACCTCATATCAGTGATAATTTGAACCGTATGTTTGCGATGAACGCTTATCTTCAGCCTTACCATAAACAAGGGAAGCTTGTCGGCCCAGCGATTACTGTACGAACACGTCCCGGTGATAATTTGATGGTTCATAAGGCGATCGACATGGCTAAGCAAGGTGATGTCATCGTCGTGGATGCAGCAGGAGATATGACCAATGCTATAGCAGGAGAGATTATGCTGCGTCTTGCGAAGAAAAAAGGCCTCAGTGGATTTGTAATTGATGGCAGCATACGTGATGTTATGGCGTTCCGAGAGGATACGTTCCCTGTTTATGCTAGAGGCGTTACCCATAGAGGTCCATACAAGGATGGGCCTGGTGAGATAAATACTCCGATTAGTGTAGGAGGGGCTATCGTGCACCCTGGAGATTTAATCGTTGGTGATGAAGACGGTGTCGTCGTTGTCCCGTTTGATGAGATTGATCATGTCCTGCAGCTCGTCAAGGCACAACAGATGAAGGAAGCGGAAATTATGCAGGCGATTGAGGAAGGTACCATTGATCGTAGCTGGATCGATCAAACATTGAAGCAAAAGGGATGTGATTATTGTGGTTACACCCCGAACGTATAATTGGAGGATGCTGCTTCAGTTTTGCAGCGAGCTGTTTATTCGAGCAGGCATATCCAAACAAGATGCTGATATTATTGCAGGCTCATTAGTCGAGGCAGATCTACGAGGTGTAGATTCACATGGTGTTGTACGTATGCCAATTTATCTAAAGCGTGTTGAAAAAGCGATGATCAATCCTCATGCGGAGATGAAGCTGGACATGGATCTTGGCCATATGTGCTTACTGGACGGGAGCAATCATTTCGGTGCGGTCATTGGACAACGGGCCTTGGAGCTAAGCGTAGAGAGGGCTAAGAAGCATGGCATCAGTTTAATTGGGGTGAAGCACTCCAATCATTTTGGTACTGGCGCATTTTATGTTCAGCAAGCTACAGCTGAAAATCTCGCCTTAATCGTCATGTCGAATGCTTCCCAAACGATGCCTCCAACTGGAGGAATCAGACCATTTATAGGCACGAATCCTATTGCTGTCGGTGTACCAACGAAGCATGATCCGCCTTATTTGCTAGATATGGCGACTAGTGTTGTTGCACGAGGGAAAATTATTGTTGCAGCACAAAAAAATGAAGCTATTCCTGAGGGGTGGGCAGTTGATAAAGAAGGAAATCCTACGACCGATCCGTTCGCCGCACTGGATGGGGCTGTATTGCCGCTTGGCGGGCCAAAAGGCTATGGCATTTCTATGTTCATAGACATTTTTAGCGGGGTGATGACAGGAGCCGGTTTTGGGAAAACCGTCAATAACATGTATGAGAACTGGAATGTACCTCAAAACGTAGGTCATATGTTTATTGCGATCGATATTGATCGGTTCATGCCAATTGAGCAATTCAAGGATCGAATGGACCAATACATTCAAGATATAAAAGGGGAGCCTAAAGCACCAGGCGTTTCAGAGATTTACATTCCCGGAGAGCTTGAATTCTATCGGAAGCAGAAGAGGATGAAGGAAGGCATTGTTTTATCAGATTCCTTAGTAAAGGAATTAAGTGAGATTGGTACGAGCTATGGTATTCACTTTGAAGAAGCTCAGGCAGGAGGATGAAGTGATGAAGCTAAGACAACAGGTAACCTATGAGATTCCAACAAGGATAGAATATGGGATTGGCAGCATTCGCAAGCTACCGAGCTTGATAGAGCAATTGCAAGGTTCAAAGGTACTCATTGTTAGTGATCCTGGCGTGCAGCGGGCAGGCGTTGTAGACCAAGTGAGTCAGTTGTTGGATCAAGCAAGGCTGCCCTATGTATTATTTACAGATATTAAAGCAGATCCTGATCTAACTTCCGTGGATGGCGGACTTGCACTCGCTAGGCAGGAAGGCTGCAATCTAGTGATTGGGATCGGCGGAGGAAGTGCGCTCGATATCTCTAAGGCGATAGGCATTATGCTAGCAAATTCAGGCCATATTCGTGATTATGTGGGCATCAATAAAGTTCCTAACCAAGGCGCTCCAGTTATCGCTATTCCTACGACTGCGGGAACAGGCAGTGAGGTCACGATATGGTCGGTATTGTCCGATCGAGAGCATAAAGTCAAGCTAAGTGTAGGAAGTACGTATAATTGCCCTGCCATCGCATTGCTCGATCCAGAGCTTACACATTCACTTCCTGCCAGTGTTACGGCAGCTACAGGAATGGACGCGCTCACACATGCGCTCGAATCCTATGTCAATAAGGCAACTCATCCGATCTCAGAAGCTCTCGCGATTCATGCGATGAAGCTCATTGCTAAAAGCTTGCGTACTGCAGTCGCTCAGGGCGATCATATTGAGGCTCGAGCCGATATGCTATATGCAAGCTTGCTTGCAGCAA
The DNA here is from genome assembly GCF_023715345.1 of Paenibacillus camelliae. Classification (GTDB taxonomy): domain Bacteria; phylum Bacillota; class Bacilli; order Paenibacillales; family Paenibacillaceae; genus Pristimantibacillus; species Pristimantibacillus camelliae. Next base: position 46,398 of record NZ_JAMBNY010000009.1, on the reverse strand, counting down.
TGGCATTTAACTCCACTCGCTTAGGCTTGTCTCATGCATTAGCATTGCCGCTAGGCGCTCACTTTCATATCCCTCATGGTACAGTCAATGCGATGCTGCTGCCTGAGGTTATGGAGTTTAACCTTATTGGCAATCTGCCTAAATACGCTGAAATAGCAGCCATCTTTGGTGAGCGAACGGAGGGGTTGTCACAGCGTGAGGCAGCTATGAAATCGGTAGATGCGATTAGACGGCTGAAGGTGGATGTGGGGATTACACAGACACTGACAGATTATGGCGTACGCGAGGAGCACTTGACACTTATAGCGGATGCAGCGATGACCTCTGGGAATGTACTAGTAAATCCGCGAGGAGCAACTGTCGAGGATTTAAAAGCGATCTGCCGACAATTAATGGTGTAACCAAGGAGGGGGGAACCGCATGCTGGAATGGCTACAAAACCAAGGTGGAACATACCATAACTTTATTGATGGAGCATTTGTAGAGAGTCGTACCTCGTATACACCGATCTACAATGCTGCCAATGCGGAGCAATTGCTAGGTTATTTTCCAGACAGCTCGGAGCAGGAAGTTAACGAAGCTGTCGATGCAGCAGAACGAGGTTTATCTCGCATTGCCCAGCTCTCCATGACAGATCGATCACATATCATGCTGCGATTTGCTGAGCTTCTGTTAAGAGATCGTCAGGAGCTTGCTTATCGAATCGCGGCGGAGCAAGGAAAGGTGCTGTCTGAGGCGTTAGGAGAAGTGGACCGAGCGAGAAATGAAGCGATATTTGTTGCTACCGAGGCACTTCGTGTGCAGGGCTTGCATGTCCCTGCGGAACGGGCTGGAATGCACAATTATGTTCAACAAGTCCCGATAGGCGTGGTTGCTGCGATTGCGCCTTGGAATTTTCCAGTTGTGACACCTGTAAGAAAAATTGTACCTGCATTTATATATGGCTGCTCGGTCGTATTTAAGCCTGCTTCGTATACTCCATTTGCTGCTGCTAAACTGATGGAGCTATTTGCTGAAGCAAATGTTCCCAGCGGCGCGATTAATATGATCGTAGGCAGCGGTCGAATAATTGGTAAAGCTTTAGTAGCTCATCCTAAGGTTAGAGGAATAAGCTTTACAGGATCTACTGATCAAGGAATGAACATTCAGCAAGTCGCGGCAGCTCGACTCGCGAAAACACAGTTAGAATTAGGTGGGAAGAATGCAGCCATTGTGTTATCTGCTGATCATGTAGCCAAGATTGCTAAGCAAATTGTCAGCGCTGCCTTCGGTTGTACGGGACAGCGCTGTACAGCAATCAGCAGAGTGATTGTGCGATCATCTATAAAGCAGGAGCTAACTAGTGCAATCGTAGAAGAAGCTCAGAAGCTTAATATTGGTCCGGCGTGGAAAGAAAGTTCACAAATGGGGCCGCTTATCAATGCTCAGCATATGAAGTCTGTTTGCACACATATTAAGGGCGCTCTAGATGAAGGGGCAAGATTGTTAACAGGTGGTGGACGGATGACAGGTGGGCTGTATGACAAAGGGAACTACCTTGAGCCAACCATTTTCGATCATGTACAAAGTCAGATGAAGATTGCCACTGAAGAAGTATTTGGTCCCGTATTAACGATTCAAGAGGTAGACTCAGTAGAAGAGGCGATCGAGGTGGCGAATGCAACGAAATACGGCTTGGCGACATCCATATTCTCGACGATTCTCCAAGAAGCCTTCGCTGTTTCTAACGCGATTCAATCTGGGATGATTCATATTAATCATGGTACATCAAGCGCACATCATCTGCCATTTGGCGGTGTGAAGCAGTCAGGCTTTGGCGCTTTTTCTATAGGTTCAACCAATCAACAGTTTTACACGGAGCCAAAAGTAACGTACATTGAATATTAGATATACATTAGATCCGTCGAGTAATGAGATTGCTCGCTTGGTGCTTTGGTGGTGATTATATGAATATTGTTATTGCTCCGGACTCCTTTAAGGGGTCATTGTCCGCAATGGACATTTGCGAAATGATTGAGTCAGAAATTAAGCTGGATCATCCACAAGTGAATTGCATCAAGCTCCCATTAGCAGATGGAGGTGATGGAACGCTAGATGTACTGCTTCATTCAACAAAAGGCCGGAAGCTAACGTGCAGCGTATCCGATCCATTAGGCAGAACGATCGAAGCGTCCTACGGTGAGATCGATGAACAATCGGTATTTATCGAGATGGCTCAAGCATCTGGATTGCCATTACTAGAAGTTCATGAGCGTAATCCGTTGCAGGCCTCTACAAGAGGTACAGGAGAGATGATTGTTCATGCTATGGAAAGTGGATATCGAAACATCTACGTAGGACTAGGCGGCAGTGCTACTAACGATGGTGGAGTTGGTATGCTGGAGGCGCTAGGCATCTATTTGCGCTCGGAGCAGGGTGAACGACTGCCTGCACTTGTAACATCGCTGCAACAAGCAGCTACAATTGATGATAGTAAGCGTCATCCCTTATTAGATGAGACAACTTTCTTCATGGTAAGTGACGTCGACCATATACTGTGCGGTCCTCAAGGAGCAAGTTATATCTTTGGCCCACAGAAAGGCGCAGATACTGCAATGGTCGAACAGCTTGATCGGTGGCTGCAAAGCTTTGGAAAGCTACTGACTAGTAAATATCGCTACGAGCAGCTTGCGCAGCAAGCAGGGACAGGAGCAGCAGGTGGTCTTGGGGCTACCATGCTTGCAGTTTTGAAGGCGCAGCGAAAAAAAGGGATCGAATTTGTATTAGAAGCCTTGCAAGCAGATAACGCCTTTCGTGATGCAGACCTCATTATTACGGGAGAGGGCAAACTGGATCAGCAAACGCTGGGCGGTAAGGTGATTGCAGGGGTAAGTGAACGAGCTCAAAAGTATAATAAGCCTGTTATTGCGCTCTGTGGCAGCATTCAGCTCACGATGGAGGAGCTGAAGCAGCTCGGTTTGCTATCTGCATTTTCTATTGTACGGCAGCCATGCACTCTGGAGGATGCCGTTAATCATAGTGAAGAACTGTTGCGCTGGCAAATTCAACAAATCATTCGTACCTTTATGCATTCGAACGCTATGAAAGGATGAGGGTGCTAATGAAGCCACAAATTTATGTAACGAGGAAGATACCCGATCAGGCTCTCCAGCTGCTATTAGAGCATACTGACGTGCTAATGTGGGAGAATGAGGATGTGCCAGTTCCAAGAGACATACTTGAAGCGCATATCCGTCAAGTGGATGGGCTCTATTCCATGCTCACGGATACGATCGACGCTACGCTGCTCCAGCAAACAACTCGTCTAAAGGTCATTAGCAATATGGCCGTTGGCTATAACAATATTGATATTAACGCAGCCAATAAAAAAGGCATTACTGTGACCAATACTCCTGGGGTATTAACCGAAACGACAGCTGATTTAACGTTTGCTCTATTGATGGCGACAGCAAGAAGAATTGTTGAATCACAGCAGCTTGTTATGGCTGGGCAATGGAAAACTTGGTCACCTATGCTGCTAACTGGCCAAGATATATTTGGAGCAACGATCGGTATAATAGGGATGGGACGTATTGGTGAGGCTTTGGTTAAAAGAGCACAGGGCTTTCAGATGAACATTCAATATTATAATCGAACGAGAAAGCCAGAGCTGGAGCATCAGTATCGTATGACTTACACTGATCTACATACATTACTAGCTACATCCGATTTCGTCTGTATTATGACGCCGCTGACTCCAGAAACGAAGCATATGATTGGAATGGATGAGCTAAAACTGATGAAAAAAAGCGCAATTTTAATCAATACAGCACGTGGCGGAATAGTTGATGAGGCTGCATTGTATGAAGTGTTGAGTCAAGGTGGGATTTGGGGGGCTGGACTTGATGTATTTGAACAAGAACCAGTGCCTGTAGACCATCCACTTCTGTCATTGCCTAATGTTGTGGCTTTACCTCATATTGGCAGTGCGTCGATACAAACAAGAACGAAAATGGCCATTGTTGCCGCACAGCAGCTAATCAAGGTGCTACATGGTGAAAAAGCTGAGCATACAATTACTCTATGAAAGAACAATTGAATTTCGCTCCCAATTATTAGACAGATAAGTCTAATAATTGGGGTTCTTTATGGTTGAATACTATTCAATGTCAACATCTAATGAAAATACGGTAGCTAGATTCATCTCCATTCCTGTAAAATGAAGTGTGAAACTAATTTCTCTGCTTTATACTTTAATTGTTCAAAGGAGACGAATGCGATGTTATTAAACAAAGGCGATAAGTTATTGTTTATCGGGGATTCGATAACAGACTGTGAACGGAAACGACCAGAGGGCGAAGGTCTGTTTGGCGCATTAGGCAAAGGCTATGTCTCACTCGTTGACGCGCTGCTGCAGGCTGTCTATCCGGAATTAGGCATACGTGTTGTGAATAAAGGCTTGGGCGGCAATACCGTTCGGGATTTGAACGGAAGATGGCAAGAGGATGTGCTGAATCACCAGCCAGACTGGTTAGCTATTATGATCGGCATTAACGACGTATGGCGCCAATTCGATACTCCGTTCATTAAAGAGTGGCATGTGTATGCAGATGAGTATGAAACGACACTTCGTAAATTAGTAAGTGAGACGAAGCCTACCGTTAAAGGGCTTGTCCTTATGACACCATTTTATCTTGAGAGCAATGAGCAGGACGGCATGCGAGCTATGATGGATCAGTATGGCTCGATTGTACGGAAGATCGCTGAAGAAAATGATGTGATCTTTATTGATACACAAGCTGCGTTTAACGTAGTACTGGAAGAGCTGTACTCCGCGACATTAGCTTGGGATCGTGTTCATCCAACTGCAGCTGGACATATGGTGCTTGCTCGCGCCTTCTTGGATAACATTGGCTTTGAGTGGAAGCGTTAATAACATTGCAGCATTTTACATAAGATAGTGTCACTAAGCAGCACCTGTCTCGTCACGGTAGGTGCTGCTTATTATTTGTTTGCAATATTTCAAATTATGAGTAAAATAGTAAAAAACAATAAATCAAATATCGATGAATGGGATAGTACTTCAGTCGAACGGTTCAAGCGAGCTGGGTAGGTGGGAGCCAGTACAATAGACTGCAAGGAAGCGCACCCAGGAGATAATTTGCTGAACAGTTGAGTAGGCAAATTCGGTCAAGGACCGTTATCAAATAGAGTGGCGAATCATTTTGATTCGTATATTGAGTGGTACCACGGGAACTAAAGGCTCTCGTCTCAAAAAATGAGACGAGAGCCTTCGCTATTTTAAATAAAAAGGAGCATCGACCTATGGAAATGTATAAACGGATGATCGCAAGGTACATATCAGCATTATTAGATCAAGTGGGGGAAGAGGAAATTACGGCATTACTCGACTACCCTCAGCATGCGGCAATGGGCGATATATGCTTGCCGTGCTTTAAGCTAAGCAAGCTGTATCGGAAATCTCCTCAGCATATCGCTGAGCAATTGACCGAGCAGCTTTCATCAGACATGATCGAGCGTGTAGAGGCGGTCGCGGGTTATGTGAACATTTTTCTTAATAAAGGCAAACTGGCTAAGCAAATCATAGAGCAGATCCTCGGCCAAGCTGACAGCTACGGCTCACGCAATATCGGCCAAGGTAAAACAGTGGTTATTGATTTCTCCTCGCCTAATATTGCAAAACCGTTCCACATTGCGCATCTGCGCTCAACGGTCATTGGACATTCGTTGCATCGTATATTTTCATTTCTAGGCTACAGCAGTATCAGAATTAATCATCTTGGAGATTGGGGAACTCAGTTCGGCAAGCTGATCGTTGCTTATAAGCTATGGGGCGATGATGAACTCCTTGAAGAGCATGGAATAGATGAGCTATTGAAGCTGTATGTCAAATTCCACGAAAAGGCTGAGCAAGAAGTATCCCTTGAAGATGAAGCACGTCAATGGTTTGTAAGGATGGAGGCTGGAGATGAGGAGGCTTTGCAGCTCTGGCACCAATTTGTGAACATTTCCATTACTGAGTTCCAGCGCATCTATGACCTACTAGGAGTCGAGTTTGATTCCTATGCGGGTGAAAGCTTTTATAATGATAAGATGGAGCAGGTCGTATCTGAGCTGGAGCATAAACAGCTGCTTGAAAAAGACGAGGGCGCCTCACTTGTGCGACTAGATGCTTATCATATGCCCCCTGCTCTAATCCTAAAAAAAGACGGTAGTTCACTGTACCATACACGTGATATTGCAGCGGCGATTTATAGAAAATCAACTTACAACTTTGAAAAAGCGATCTATGTAACGGACTATGCTCAGAATCTGCACTTCCAGCAATGGTTTAAGGTTATTGAGCTAATGGGCTATGAGTGGCATAGGGATTTGCTTCATGTAGCATTTGGTCGCGTCAGCTTAGAGGGAATGGGTCTATCGACTAGGAAAGGAAATGTCATTAAGCTTGAGGATGTCCTTATGCAGGCGATTGCGAAAACGAAGGACATTATTGAAGCAAGAAACCCATCGCTGAACGATAAAGATAAGGTAGCTAAAGAGGTGGGGGTAGGTGCGATCATATTTAATGACTTAAGCTCAAGCTGTATAAAAGATATTGTATTCACCTGGGAGGACTCCCTTAATTTTGAAGGAGAAACAGGTCCGTATGTTCAATATGCACATGCACGGGCATGCAGCGTAATAAAGAAGGCAGCACAAAAGCTTGGTCAAGAAGTTGTTGCTACAGATGATGGATTAGCTACATTAACTGATGATGCATCGATTCAGGTCATCAAGCAATTGGCTCAGTTTACTGAAAAGATTGAACTGGCTATGCATAAGCTAGAACCTTCGATCGTTAGTCGATATGCGATTGATCTTGCTCAAAGCTTCAATCAATTTTATCATCATAATCCGATACTGAATGCACAGGATGAGGTTCGTCAAGCAAGGCTGGCCTTAGTGAAGGCTGTGCAAATCACCCTTCGCAATGCATTGTACCTCATCGGTCTTGCTGCACCAGAAGAAATGTAGAATGCGCCTGCCGTAATGACGGCAGGCGTTTATTTTAGTCAAAAAGCATCAGGTTAAGACAAATGGCATTTATTATATTCGAAATAATTACAAATTATTACATTTAATCATATAAGATCACTAGCCGAAATAACGAAATAATATATACAGAAATGTAACATACTGGTATAATCGATCTAGTTATCTAAGATCTTAAGGAGGTATCTTGATTGATGAATTTGAAGTTGAAAAAGGTATTATCTGTATTTATGATCTTATCTATGATCATTGCAGCAGGCTGTCAAGCAGTAGACGGTCTGAACTTGAATCAAGTCATTAAAAATATGACGAAGGTAAAATCAGCCGAAGGTACATATGAGTTTGAGTTCAAGCTAGCGCTGAATGAGGAAGAGATTGCAGAGCAAGTCGAACTAGAAGGTGAGGATGCTGAAGAGCTCCTTTCTCAGCTACGTAATTTTTCACAAATTAAGCTTGCCGTTGACCACTATAAGGTACAGGATGAAACGCATGCATCCATGAAAGGGACATTAACCTTCGGTGAGCATAATGCGATCGGCTTCGATCTACGTATGACAGATAAGCTGATGGTTATTAAGCTAGATGGAGCAAAGCAACCATTCTCTATTGATCTGACGGGCGAGCGTCAGCGCCTGCTTACTAATCACTACTATGAAACAGAGCTAGGCTTCAGCTACGAGGAGCTTTATGCAGATGAAGAATATTATATTGATGAAGAGCTTTATGGTGACGCAGAAGCTGAATATGCAGCTTATGGCGAAGAAATGATTGCAGCTATTCAGCAAATTTCTGAGCTGGTAACCGATTATAGCATTGGTCATCTGCCTAACATCGAGCGTCTTAAGGTCGAGCATACTACAGAGATGATTCGCGGAGAACAAGTTGCGTTGTTTAATCTACAAGGCGAACTTAAGGGCATGGAGCTTTGGAACTGGGCCAAAAAGCTTGTGAATGCACTAGCTAATGATAGAGAAGGTCTAGAGAAGCTGTTCAACGAAATATTTACGATTGTATCTGAGCATGAGGATAGCTTCGCTAATTTAGACCTATCGATGATCTCGCAAGGCTTCTATACAGGCAATTATGAATATACTGCAGCTGGTCCTTATGCCTATGTTGAAGAAGATTACGAAGAGCTAGACTTTGAGAATGAGGACATTATCGATGAATTTATTAGCATGGAGAATGAAGAAGCAGGCACAGACAGCGATGAGAGCACAGAGCCAGAAATGACACCTGAAGAAATCCAAGCTCAAGTTGTTGAAGAGCTCATCAATGCACTGCAAGAGCTGAAGCGTTCAATGAATGAGCTGGAGCAAGAGGACGGGGATACGCTTAAACAAGTGCTGAATGATTCTCTTTCTATTAAATTCAACTACGGAATTGATATGAGCTTAGATGTACGCAAGCAAGGCTTCTCCATTGAGTATCGAGTGGATCCAGCCCTGAAGGAAGAACAGGAGCTGTATGGCTTTGACGGATTTACCATTACGACAAATTCTCAAATGTGGAATGTTAATGGCGAGGTTAAAGCATTAGAGCCAGTAACGACGCTCAGCACCGTAAGTATAGAATCACTGCCATATCTGCAAGGCTATGAAGTTATTCGTTTATTTGAAGAGGATGCACTTATCTCAAATATATTGCGTAATCAGCTTCATATTACAGAGCAAACATACTGGAGCTTTGTTGATGAAGAGTCAGATTACGGTATGTACTTGACTAATAATAAACTGGCGATGATTCCTGCTCGCGAAATCATCGAGGAATTCGGCGGTAAGGTTTCATACGATAAAGTGAAGAACAGCATCGTGCTTTATGATGATGCGACGAACACAACGATCGAGATTCAAACAGGTAGCCGCGATGTTATTGTAAATGGTGTTGAAGCACAATGGGCAGCACCGGTGCAAGCACGCAACGGAATAACGTTTATTCCAGCACGTGATATGGCCAATGCTTTAGGTGCCGATATCAGTTGGTCCAACTCTGGCTATCTTGAAATTACGAGAGAACCTTAATGAATTAAAGGCATAATATTGAATGATACGTAATCTGAAAACCAATCAAGCTATCGAGCTTGGTTGGTTTTTTTATTTATTATGAAATCGATTCATAGATTAGTGAAACTAGCAATATAGTATAGTAAAGCAGCGATGATAGTACGCAGCAAAATTATATTAATCTATGAGGGATAGGTATGTTAAAGCTAGATTGTGAGAATACTAGCTACTAAATAAATGATTGAAGGAGGCGCTGTATTCTATGGAGTGGGTCGTATTTTGCAGTATTGCCTGTTGTATCGCTTTATTTATCTATAGAGAATGTGTCGTCCTTTATATTGCTCGAGCAAAAGCATCAGGAATAATGCTGGAATCATCAACGCTGCATCTTATTCGACACCATACCAATCGACGTATCCAGCGCCTAGATTATTGGTTATTGGCAGCTATTGCTGCAACGCTTCTGTTGTATATCTGGTGGATGGTTCTTCGCATCCATGAAAACCCCGGCATTCAGGAGCTGACGGTGCTGGAGGCAGGAATAGCACTGCTTTTGTACATTGTATTTCCTTCTCGTAATATAACTCATTTCATTACGGAGAAAGGTCTAGAGGAATCAGGGAAAACGACGGATTGGGATCGAATTTACGCGATATATATTTCGCATGAAGGTGCAGCGCGCAGAAGGCTGCTCGTGACCTTTAAAGGTAGGGCGGCTAATGTGGAAGGCTATATGTACGACAGAGATTTGAGTTGTCTAAAACAGCTTGCCGCTGCGCATCCAATTATGTTAAGAGAAATCTAGCGGCATTGCACTTGTTTCTAGTATCATTGCACTTGTTATTCATTTACGCGGTATGCTACAGTCATTTTAATAGAGGCATTATTATTATTGAATATAGACTTACATAAGACAGAGGATACAGAGCCGAATTGGGACGTGTGGCAGGAGATCATGCCTCGCTACCAGCAGACTGTTAGAGAGCTTGCCGAAAAATATCAAGCTATATTCGTGCCGTTGCAGCAGTTATTTAATGAAGCATGTGAAAGAGCAGAAGCAAGCTTCTGGATATATGATGGGGTGCATCCTACTGCTGCTGGCCATCAGCTTATCGCGGATCAATGGCTAGCCATCGTTAAACAGTATGACGAAGTGGCATGGTTCGAAGCTAGAAAGTAAACGTAGAAGAGAAATCGCAATCGCATTTATAACTCCTATCGTTCGGAGCATAATAAACAGAGGCAGAGTTGCTTAGGTACCTGTCTCTAATTTGTGTATGGAGGGAGAAAAGATGGAGTATCATCCATTACCGCTTGAGTTTTATAGCCAGTCCTCTCTACACGTAGCTGAGCAGCTTATCGGAAAGCTTCTAATTAAAGAGACGCAGGAAGGAATCGCTGCGGGATATATTGTTGAGACTGAAGCATATGCTGGTCCTGAGGATCAAGCGGCGCATAGCTACAACAATCGACGTACTCCACGGACCGAGGTAATGTTTGGTCCGGCTGGCTATATTTATACTTATCAAATGCATACACATTGTTTGGTCAATGTCGTTGCCGCTACAGTCGATATACCACAAGCTGTATTAATCCGAGGAGTAGAGCCTTTTATCGGAATTGACCTTATGAGGCGCAGAAGAGGTGAATCTAAACCAGATCGAGAGCTGACTAACGGTCCTGGGAAGCTGTGCAAGGCGCTTGGTATTACAATGAATGATTACGGGCATTGTGTCACTGAACGTCCGCTATGGATAAGTGAAGGTAAAACATTTACAGAGATCACTACTGGCCCGAGAATCGGTATTCCTAATAGTGGTGAAGCAAAGGATTATCCATGGAGATTTTACGTTAGCGGACATCCGAACGTATCACGAGGGTAATCCCATTGGCGAGCAGCTGTATTCGTGCTACCATAAGTATATAAGGTAGTTATTGATATAGAAAAATAGGTGAGGTGTGGAGCTTGGCATATAACTTTGATGAATTAATAGAACGACGTAATACTCGTTCCTACAAATGGGATCAAGTAAAAACGTTGTTCGGCGATGAAGATATTCTTCCGCTATGGGTAGCAGATATGGATTTTTACAGCCCGCCAGCTGTTAGAAAGGTCATTCAAGAAAGAGCAGAGATCGGTATTTTCGGTTACAGCTTTAGAACACCAAGCTATTTGGAATCCATCACAAATTGGTTTAAGCGACGTCATCAATGGACCATTAAAAGTGATTGGATTGTAGATGTGCCCAGCGTAGTAACGACGTTGAGCTTATCGATTGATCTGTTCACCGAGAAGGGCGATTCCGTTGTCATCCAATCGCCTGTATACTATCCGTTTTATGATGTGATTAAAGGCAATGGACGTAAAATCGAGCGTAATCCTCTTCAAATGATAAATGGAAGATATGAGATGGATTTTGCTCACCTAGAAACCCTGTTCGCAGCAGGAGCGAAAATGATGCTGCTATGCAATCCACACAACCCGGGGGGGCGCGTCTGGGAGCGAGAAACGCTGGAGCGTTTGGCTCAGCTGGCACTCCAATACAATGTCATCATCGTATCTGACGAAATTCATTGTGATTTAACTTTCCCAGAACATCCGTATACACCATTTGCATCATTATCTGAGGAAGTAGCCAATATTACGGTGACTGCACTTGCTGCGACGAAAACCTTTAACCTACCAGGTTTACATACTTCATTTGCAGTTATCTCTAATCCAAGTATGCGCGCCATTTTCGATCAACGCGTAAAGGTGCTGAGCATTCATATGGCTAGTCACTTTGCTCAGGATGCCGTTCAAGCAGCCTATAATGAAAGTGAACAGTGGCTGGAGGACATGCTTGTCTATGTGAAAGGGAATATGGATTATGCTGTTGCTTATCTGGCAGAGCATGCACCGGCCATTAAGCCTCTACTATCTGAAGGTACTTATCTGCTGTGGCTAGATTGTCGTGCGATTAGCGAGGAGCCAGCTGTACTGAAGGAATTAATGCATAAGAAAGCAAAGGTCGCTTTCAATGAAGGCTCGATGTTCGGAGTGGAAGGTGCTGGGTGGCTGCGTGTGAATATGGCATGCCCACGCTCAATACTAGAACAGGCGCTTAAGCAGTTTGCTGACGCCATTAAGGGATAGATAGGTAACAACAACATATAAGGCTGGATGGAATCTCTCCAGTCCACGTTCAATCGTAGAACGTGGACTGGAGAGATTTTTTTGTGGAATATGTCTAAATTGTGTCGGCATCATATCATTTGCAAATTAGTGACATTTAAAAAAGTGTGCTCCTCGTCACTCTTAATCCATCGCATATGACGTATTGTATTAAGCAAGGGATACGATTCTATTTATTTTGAAAAGCAGAAATTACTTTTTAGGAGGAAAATACATTGGAAAACTATACAGCTACAATTAATGCTACGGAATACCCGCCGCACCTTAAGCACAAAGTTATTTTTGAAACCTTCAACAAGCTAAATGCTGGTGAAGCGATGCTGCTTATTAACGACCATGATCCGAAGCCGTTACGCTTTCAATTTGAGTCGATGTATGAGGGGCAATATGACTGGGAGTATGTACAGCAAGGACCTACCTTGTTCCAAGTGAAAATTAGTAAGCAATAATATGGATGGGAGTGTGGCATAATGGCTGCTGTTGAAATTATTGATGAGAAAACAATAAAGATCAAAGTTACGGTCGACGATGCCATTACTATGGTTAAGGAGGCAGCTCATCATCTTGATGAATATGCCTCTGAAATCATCACGATTTATAATAAAATGCCAGAGTTTGACTATACGTATTTTTGCTTTTATGCCTATAACAGCGCAAAGCTATTCGAAAAGATGCTGAGCATTGACCCAAAGGAGTATTTGTCCTTTTCTTTAGATGCACCAGACGGTTTTTTCTATGCTTTGTATGGTGGAATGTGTGGTCTATATGATCAGGCAAAGAAATTAGTCTCTTGATAGCTGAGGGGGCATTCAGATGAATAGATGATGCAACCCCCTACTCAAGGAAGTCTACGATCTGAGCTAGGTATAAACGTTGTAGATCTAGAACTCATCAGCGTATATTTGTAAGAACGGTCCTTCCTTTTCATGCGAGAAGCATGTTATTAGGAAGGACTTTTTTATTGCCATCGTCACGAATAGGGAAATCTCCGTAGAGAAAAGGGAATGCCCTAATATAAAGTGTCGCTTCTTCACTTCATAATAAAAAACAACACATGAATAACATTTGATCCCCTCAAATTTATTACATTGTTGATCGTTCAACGAAGGAGTGATGGCGTCACATGAAAAGAAAATTCGGCCTGAAGTTCTTTAAGCCTAAAGAAAACTACTCTAATAACTGGTCTACCCTTGAGGAAAAAAATAGAGATTGGGAAAATATGTACCGTAATCGTTGGTCGCACGATAAGGTTGTACGCACGACACATGGTGTGAATTGCACCGGCTCATGCAGCTGGAAAGTGTTCGTGAAGAACGGCATTATTACGTGGGAAAACCAGCAAATAGATTATCCATCGTGCGGACCGGATATGCCTGAGTTTGAACCACGAGGCTGTCCACGCGGTGCGTCATTCTCTTGGTATGAATATAGTCCGCTGCGTGTGAAGTATCCTTATGTCCGCGGACATTTGTGGCGTATGTGGAAGGAAGCCTTGACGAAAACAAGTAATCCGCTTGAGGCTTGGGGCAGCATCGTTGAAGATCCAGAAAAAGCAAAGCTTTATAAGCAGGCTCGTGGTAAGGGTGGACATGTCCGTGTTTCTTGGCAGGAGGTCGTGCAGCTTATTTCCGCGCAGCTCCTATATACCATTAAAACATACGGGCCAGATCGAATCGCAGGCTTTACACCGATTCCAGCTATGTCAATGATCAGCTATGCTTCTGGCGCACGTTTCATCTCATTATTAGGTGGCGAAATGCTTAGCTTCTACGATTGGTACGCAGACTTACCGCCAGCCTCTCCACAAATTTGGGGCGAGCAAACAGACGTACCTGAGTCATCCGATTGGTACAATGCAAGCTACTTGATGATGTGGGGCTCTAACGTTCCGCTTACACGTACACCGGATGCGCACTTTATGACAGAGGTTCGCTATAAAGGGACGAAGGTTGTCTCCATTGCACCTGACCATGCTGAAAATGTAAAGTTTGCAGACAATTGGCTGGCTCCGAATCCAGGTACAGATGCTGCGCTTGCACAAGCAATGACGCATGTTATCTTGGACGAATTTTATGTGAAGCGTGAGGAAGAGATGTTCCTTAACTACGCGAAGCAGTATACTGACCTGCCCTTTCTCATTATGCTCGATGAGCATGAGGCTTCATTAAAAGCAGGAAGATTTTTGCGAGCGAGTGACCTAGGTCACTCCACTGAGCATGCGGAGTGGAAGCCGGTTATCGTTGATGAGCTAAGCGGCGAGCTGCTTGTACCTAACGGAACCCTTGGGCAGCGTTGGGAAAAGGATACGAAGTGGAATCTGAAGCTTGAGCGCGAGGATGGCTCACGGATTGAACCAGCTTTAACTATGGAATCGCAGCAAAGTGAATGGGTTGATATCGTGTTCCCTTACTTCGATCAAGCAGGGAAAGGTACCTTTGTTCGATCAATCCCAGTTCGTAACATTACGTTAGCTGATGGCAGTGTGCAGCGTGTAGCGACCGTATACGATCTGATGCTTAGCCAATATGGCGTACAGCGCCCAGGCTGCAAGCATGCAGCGAAGGACTATGATGATGCAAGCTCACATTATACACCAGCTTGGCAAGAAAAAATTACAGGCGTGAAGGGCTCACTAGTCGTACAAATCGCTAGAGAGTTTGCTCAAAATGCAATCGATACTGGCGGTAAATCAATGATTATTATGGGCGCTGGCATCAATCACTGGTTTAATAGTGACACAATCTATCGCTCCATCTTGAATCTCGTTATTTTAACGGCATCACAAGGTGTCAACGGCGGCGGCTGGGCGCACTATGTCGGCCAGGAGAAATGCCGTCCAATTGAAGGCTGGAGTACCGTTGCCTTTGCCAAGGACTGGCAAGCAACTTCTCGACAGCAAAATGCAACCTCATTCTTCTATTTTGCAACGGATCAATGGAAATACGAAGAAATGAATAATGAATCTTTAAAATCACCTACTGCAGGTGATATATCGTATAGCCATCCAGCGGACTATAATGTGCTGGCAGCTCGCCTAGGCTGGCTTCCTTCTTATCCGCAGTTCGATAAGAGCAGTCTTTCCTTTGCTGAGGAAGCGAAGCAAAAAGGGAAAGAGGACAATAGCGATATCATTCAAGAAGCATATGAGCAAGTCGTTAATGGCAAAACAAAATTTGCGATCGAGGATCCAGATGCTCCAGAAAACTATCCGAGAAGCTTATTTGTATGGCGATCGAATTTAATATCCAGCTCAGCAAAAGGGCAGGAGTATTTCATGAAGCACTTGCTAGGCACAAGCAATGGTTTGTTATCTACGCCGAATGAAGAGGAGAAGCCAGAGGAAATCGTATGGCGTGATGATGTAGAAGGGAAGCTTGATTTGCTTGTTGCACTTGACTTCCGTATGACTGCGACGCCGATGTACGCGGATGTCGTGCTTCCAGCAGCAACCTGGTATGAAAAGACGGACTTGTCATCAACAGATATGCATCCATTCGTTCATCCATTCAATCCAGCAATTGATCCGCTATGGGAATCAAGATCAGATTGGGACATTTACCGCACGTTGGCACAGACGCTATCAGAAATGGCTAAGGACTATATGCCCGGTGTATACAAGGACCTGGTTGCAACTCCGCTTGGACATGATACACCAAGTGAAATTGCTCAGCCGCTTGGGAAGGTCAAGGACTGGAAAAAAGGAGAGATTAAAGCAGAGCTCGGCAAGACGATGCCTAACTTTACAATCGTCGAGCGCGATTATACTCAAATATACAATAAATATGTAACGCTCGGCCCGAACCTTTCAACTGGTAAGGTAGGCGCACACGGCGTAAGCTTCTCGGTTAGTGAAGAATATGAGGAGCTGAAGAAGATCAACGGTAAGTACGTTGACGATACGATTAAAGCTGGTTTACCGAAGCTGCATACTGCTAGACATGCTGCTAATGCCATCTTGCACCTTTCATCTGCAACAAACGGTAAAGTATCGCAGCGTGCTTGGGAATCGGAGGAGCATCACACAGGTGTTGAGTTAAAGGATATATCTGCTGATCGTGCAGCGGAACGAATTACGTTCCAAAGCATAACGGCTCAGCCAAGAGAAGTGATTCCTACGCCTGTATTTAGTGGCTCGAACAAATCTGGCAATCGGTACTCTCCATTTACAACCAATATTGAGCGTCTTGTACCGTTCAGAACGTTGACAGGACGTCAGCATTTTTATCTCGATCATGAGATCTTCCTGCAGTACGGAGAGTCACTACCAATCTATAAGCCGACTTTGCCTCCAATGGTGTTCGGCACACGGGACAAAAAGATAACAGGTGGCAGCAACGATACACTTGTACTTCGTTATTTGACGCCGCACGGGAAGTGGAATATTCATAGCACGTATCAGGATAACTTGCACATGCTGACTTTATTCCGCGGAGGACCGACTGTATGGATGAGCAATGAGGATGCAGCTCCATACGGGATTGAAGACAACGATTGGGTTGAAGTTTACAACCGCAATGGTGTTGTAACGGCAAGAGCGGTTGTCAGCCATCGTATGCCTAAAGGGACACTGTTTATGTACCACGCTCAGGATAAGCATATTCAAGTTCCTGGTTCAGAGATTACGAATGAACGAGGCGGCAGCCACAATGCACCAACGAGAATCCATTTGAAGCCGACACAGCTAGTTGGCGGTTATGCACAGCTAAGCTATGGATTCAACTACTACGGACCGATCGGCAACCAGCGTGACGTATATGTAGCCGTTCGTAAAATGAAGGAGGTCAACTGGCTTGAAGATTAAAGCGCAAATAGCAATGGTGATGAACCTTGACAAATGTATCGGCTGCCATACGTGCAGCGTAACTTGTAAGAGCACGTGGACCAATCGCGAAGGCGCAGAGTATATCTGGTTTAACAATGTCGAGACCAAGCCAGGCATCGGCTACCCTAAGCGCTGGGAGGATCAAGAGCATTACAAGGGCGGCTGGACGCTGCGTAAAGGTAAGCTAGAGCTTAAATCAGGCAGCAAGCTGTCCAAAATCGCACTCGGAAAAATCTTTAACAACCCAGATATGCCAGAAATGAAGGATTACTATGAGCCTTGGAATTATGACTATGAAAAGCTAACAACATCAGGTGAGAAAAAGCATCAGCCCGTCGCACGTGCGAAGTCATCGATTTCAGGTGAACATATGGACTTGAATTGGGGACCAAACTGGGAAGATGATCTTGCCGGTGGTCATATTACCGGACCGAAGGACCCTAATATCGAAAAGATTGAGGAAGAGATCAAATTTAACTTTGAGAAGTCATTCATGATGTATTTGCCACGCTTATGCGAGCATTGCTTAAACCCAAGCTGCGTAGCATCGTGCCCATCTGGCGCGATCTACAAGCGTGACGAGGATGGCATCGTGCTTGTCGATCAGGAGGCTTGTCGCGGCTGGCGTTATTGTATGACAGGCTGTCCGTATAAGAAAGTG
This sequence comes from Paenibacillus camelliae, assembly GCF_023715345.1. Lineage (GTDB taxonomy): Bacteria > Bacillota > Bacilli > Paenibacillales > Paenibacillaceae > Pristimantibacillus > Pristimantibacillus camelliae. Next base: position 28,702 of record NZ_JAMBNY010000009.1, on the reverse strand, counting down.
TATTTCAACTGGAAAACAAATAAAGCTGAAAAATGCACATTCTGCTTCCCGAGAATTGAAGCGGGCTTGCCAACGGTTTGCTCAGAAACATGCACCGGTCGTATTCGCTATCTAGGTGTGCTGCTGTACGATGCAGATAAAGTAATGGATGCTGCATCGACGCTAAATGAACAGGAGCTGTACCAAGCGCAGCTAGATTTATTTCTTGATCCCAATGATCCGAAAGTGATCGAGCAAGCGCGCATAGACGGCATTAGTGAGGAATGGATTGAAGCAGCACAGCAATCACCAGTATACAAGCTAGCGATTGAGTATAAGCTAGCATTCCCATTACATCCTGAATATCGTACATTGCCGATGGTATGGTATGTACCACCGCTTAGCCCGATTATGAGTCATTTTGAAGGTAAGGATTCGATTCAAAATCCGGATATGATCTTCCCGGCAATTGAAGAGATGAGAACGCCAATTCAATACTTAGCGAATATGCTCACTGCAGGCGACACGAAGACTGTCAAGGAAGCACTTCAACGAATGGCAATGATGCGCTCCTTTATGCGTGCCAAATTTACAAAGCATCCATTCGAAGATTCTAAGCTTGCAAGAGTTGGCCTAAACGCTTATCAGATGGAAGAGATGTACCGATTGCTCGCGATTGCAAAGTATGAGGATCGCTTCGTAATTCCAACATCGCATAAAGAAGGCTATATGGATACGTATCGTGCGCAAGGCTCAGAAGGCTTCGGAATGGATTGTAATGGGTGTGGTCCTGTATCACCAAGCATGGAAATGAAAAGTGGTAAGGACCTGTACAAAGAGAACTTCTATGGAGGGATCTGGCGTGATTGATCTAAAAAAGCTTGCAGAGCATAGAAGCTCATTTGGATTTTTTGCTGAGCAACTTGCCTATCCTGATAAACGAACCTTTTCCAATATGGACCAAGAAGGAGACTTCCCAGCTCAAGTATCCGAGCTGATCGCAGACTATTGGGAGACTATGAAGCAATTAAGCTTAGATGAGATTCAAGAGCGATACGTAGAGACCTTTGACTTTCAGAAGGACTCCACACTTTATATGACCTATGTCAAATTCGAAGATGCTAAGGAAAGAGGGCAAATGCTAGAGCTGCTAAAATCTAGCTATGAGCTAAACGGAATGGAGATTGCGGATAATGAGCTTCCTGATTATTTGCCATTGATGTGCGAGTTCATCTATGCCGCGAACTGGGAAGACAGCCAGGAGCATGAATGGTTTCAAACGATGCTCGCAGTAATGGAGGATGGAAGCTATGCGCTGCTTCAAGCGCTGCAAAAGCAAGAGAGTCCCTATGCCTATTTAATAAAAGCATTTCGTGAAACCTTCAAGCTATGTCTTCAGCAGGAGGTAGATACTCATGAGCATGCTTAATCAGTTCACGTGGGTCATTCTGCCCTACTTATGCTTAGTTGTATTTATTGTCGGGCTCATCTATCGATACCGTTATGATCAGTTTGGCTGGACAGCCAAGTCAAGTGAGTTTATTGAGAAGAAGCATCTTGTGATCGGGAATTGGCTTTTCCATATTGGCATAGTGCCCGTGTTTTTCGGGCATGTTGCTGGCTTAGGCATTCCTAAGACATGGATGAATGCGCTTGGCGTTAGCGATCATTTATATCATATCGGTGCGATCTACATTGGTAGCTTATTTGGCTTTATGACATTAGCGGGGATGCTTATATTAACGGCGCGCCGCTTCGCAATAAAGACGGTACGCAAATTAAGCTCAGCATCCGATTTATTCGTTAATGTTATGCTGCTAGCGATTGTGTTTATGGGGATGTATTCTACGCTTGTAACGAATTATGTTATACCAGAATTCGATTATCGTGATTCGATCTCAGTCTGGATCAGAGGTTTATTTATGTTTACACCTGATGCATCCTTAATGACGAATGTGCCGCTTTCCTTTAAAATTCATATATTACTTGGCTTTTTTATCTTTGCCTTATGTCCATTTACCCGTCTTGTTCATATCTTTAGCGTTCCCTTGAATTATGTACAGAGAAGCTCTATTCTATATAGAAAGCATAGATCTACTGGCCATAAGAACTAAGGTTTCTGTTAGGAGAATTGAATAAAATGAAGCAGTTTTGCGATAACTTCGATTATCAAATAAAAATCGATGAATTACGGGAAATACTTGGGTGTGACTTTATTTCACTTGCTATAGCAAAATCAGCTTCTGAAGGCTCTGAAATTACATGGCAATACGCTTCTGGCAATTTGAATGATCGCTATAAGCGTATTGTTCTTCATAGCGGTAAAGGAATTGCAGGTATTGTGTTTAAGACAGGTAAGAAGATGGTCGTAGACAATGTCGAGAAAGAGATGCATGACAAAGAGTTGTTTAATTATCCAATTCTTGTGTCGGAGCGATTACGCAGTTTAGTTGCATTTCCACTGTATCAGTATTCACGTGTTGCTGGTGTGCTGCTTGTTGGGTATCGTGAAGAGCAACGTCTAAAGCCGCAGCTGTACGATGAGCTTAATCAACAGTGCCCAGAAGCTCATATTGGAGCTTTTGAAATAAAGGGGTTGTCGGTGTGAAAACATTATCTGGTGAGGTTAGCAAGCAATTGTTGGAGCATATGTTCAACAACAATATCGAGCCGATGTTCTTTTTTGATGCGCGGGGAGCAATGATTGCGATGAACCCTGCCGCTGAGAATATATTAGATCCCTTAGATGTTCAACAACTATATAACGCGCAAGGTAACGACAATTTTTGCCTTACATGCAGGGGCTACACGACTGAAAAAGAACTAACCACCTGCTTGAATTGCTACATGAAGAACGATTCCGCTAATTTTAGTTCATTCCAAATTTATTTGAAAACGAGACATAAAGGTGTGATCCCATTTTCAGCAAGCTTTCAAGAAATTGATAGCAACGGGACTCGATTATTAATGCTGCGGGATCTAACAAGACAGCTTGCAACGCAGGAGACACTGTACCGCAATACAATGATGAAAAATACGATTAAGGCACAGGAGGATGAAAGAAAGCGAATTTCTAGAGAGCTGCATGATAGCGTTGCGCAAGAGTTACTTAGCTCCCTTGTTGATTTGCGAGTATTGAAATATTTGAATGTGCCAGATGAGGTATTGCAGAAGCTTCAACATACGGAAGCTTCTCTTACTCGTCTTTTGGATCAGATACGCAATCTCTCTGTTGAGCTAAGGCCGTCGTCATTAGATGATTTGGGGTTGGAAGCAGCATTCCGTTCCCATTTCAAATGGATTGAAAAGAACTATGGTGTTATTGTGGAATTTATCGCTGAACTACACGGCACACGATACAATAGTGAAGTTGAAACGGTCTTTTATCGAGTATGTCAGGAGTCCGTGCTTAACGCATTAAAATACGCCGGAGTAGATGAAATCTCCGTGAGACTATTTGAAACAGAGCATTTTCTTGAAATGGTCGTTGCAGATAAAGGACAGGGCTTTGATCTTAATAAAAGAGATTCTAAAGGAACAGGACTTGGACTGTACGGCATGAAGGAACGAGCCGAGCTCGTAGGTGGAGAATTGCTTATTACATCACAATTAGGTCAAGGAACAACGATTCATCTAAAAATTCCTACCAGAAGGGAGGAATAACTAATGAAAATTGTTATAGCAGATGATCATGCAGTTGTGCGTAGCGGGTTTGCTATGATTATTAACTTTCAGGAGGATATGGAGGTAATAGCAACAGCAGCAGATGGAATTGAGGCCTACAGTATGGTAGCCCAGCATCGTCCAGACATATTATTGATGGATTTAAGCATGCCACCAGGTGAAAGCGGCTTAATAGCAACAGCCAAAATAAACGAGAATTTTCCGGATACGAAAATATTAATTTTGACGATGTATGATGATGAGGAATATTTGTTCCATGTGTTGAAAAATGGTGCACGCGGATATGTACTGAAAAATTCTCCCGACGAGGAGCTTATAAATGCCATACGCGTCGTACATCGAGGAGAAATTTATATTCATCCAAAGATGGCGACGTCATTAGTACGTGAGTTTGTTGGTCAAAAGCAAGAAGCGGACAGCAATACTCCATTTCAAATTTTAACGACTCGAGAAATTGAAATCTTACCGCTCGTTGCTAAAGGCTATGGCAATAAGGAGATTTCAGAGATGTTATTTATTTCAGTAAAGACTGTCGAAGCGACAAAAGCGAAAATTATGGAAAAGCTTAATCTGAAGACGAGACCAGAGCTCGTAGAATATGCGCTTAAGAAGAAGCTGTTGGATTTTTAAGTGGACCATATCGTCGAACTCTGCTAACGATACAGTAGCAGAAAGGTGGTTACACCATGAGTGCACTTCAGCTAAATAGCACAATACCAGCTATGCGCATCCTTGAACTTGAGCATCGCTACTTATCACATTTGATGAATGAATGGCATCAAATTGTGTTGGCGCTGCAAAAAGGTGGGTATAGCACTGTTCAAGCACGCGGAGAATTAGAACGATTGCGTCAGCTTATTCTCGCATTTAAGCAACCTTTAGAAAAACATTGCAAGAAAGAAGAAAGCTACTTCTTCCCACTGCTTGGTCAATATATCGGCTACGATCAGGGACCGATTATGTCTATTGAACAGGAGCATGAGGAAGTAACATCCTATATTGATCATTTTCTTCACCACGCTGTTGATGAGCATTCATTAGAAGAGATACGCAGCATTGTAGGTGATGCAGCAGAGGCATTTGAAATATTGACCGTCCACTTTGTTAAGGAGGAATCCGTGCTGTTTTCGATGACAGCTCAAGTGATGAGTAAGCTTGATCAAGAGCGTTTAGCTCAGCAGCTGCATACATTAATCGATGAATAATATACAAGCTCACATAAAAACCATGAGTAAGGCCGGTTCGTTCCTGCCACTGCTCATGGTTTTTAGTTTTTTTAGGGTGAATAGGGAATTTACATTTAAACAAAGGGAGTTCCCTAGTAAGCGAAATCGGCAAGCTAAGCTACAATATTTGTAGGGGATCAATTGTAAATTCTTCAACCAAGAAAGGTGATGGATTTGATTAGAAAATTGCAGTTACCATTACAAACAATGAACTTAATTGTTGGCTTTGCAGTATGGGTCGTTATTTCCTCTTTAATGCCTTATATGCGAGAGGATATCAGCATTCCAGAAAGCCAGATTGCTCTTATTACCGCAATACCTGTAGTGTTAGGCTCAATTTTACGTATTCCGCTTGGTTACTATGCAAACGTGATTGGTGCTCGACTAGTATTTTTTATTAGTTTTATTTTGTTATTATTCCCTGTTTATTATATAAGTGAAGCGAATTCTGCTACGGATCTAATTATTGGCGGTTTGTTTCTTGGTATAGGCGGTGCAGTGTTCTCTGTTGGAGTAACCTCATTGCCAAAGTATTACGCTAAAGAAAGACATGGTTTAGTTAATGGTATTTATGGTCTTGGTAATATTGGGACTGCGGTTTCGACCTTTGCTGCACCAATCATAGCTAACCAATTTGGCTGGAGTATCACAGTAAAATTTTATCTCATCGTGTTGCTAGTCTTTGCATTGATTACTTTTATTGTAGGTGATCGTAAGGAAACAAAGGTGAAGACTCCCATTATGGAACAGATTAAAGGCATATACAAAAATGAAAAGCTCTGGTTGTTTTCATTGCTGTACTTTATTACGTTCGGGTCGTTTGTAGCGTTTACGGTGTATTTGCCGAACTTCCTAGTGAGCAACTTTGACCTGAGCAAGGTGGATGCGGGCATTCGCACTGCGATATTCATTGCGGTAGCAACCTTTATGCGTCCCGTTGGTGGCTGGCTGGCGGACCGCTTTAATTCGTTGTATATGCTAATTGCAGCCTTTGCTGCATTAACGGTTGCAGCAATTTTATTGGCATTCTCACCTGGCATTGCTTTATATACGATTGGCTGCTTAGCGATCGCTTTTTGTGCAGGTGCAGGTAACGGGATTATCTTCAAGCTTGTTCCACAATACTTTAACAATCAAGCGGGGATTGCAAACGGAATTGTTTCGATGATGGGTGGACTTGGTGGATTTTTTCCTCCCTTGCTTCTATCAGCGATCCATTCACTTACTGGTCAGTATTCGATCGGATTTATGCTGTTATCACAGGTTGGTTTAGCAAGCCTAGTCCTAATCCTATGGATGCTTTATCATGGCAAATTAACGGTGATGGCAGATGTGTTTAAGAGCACCGCGCAAGGGATTCTTGTAACTAATAGCAACGGTGTTATTGAAAGTGTTAACCCTGCCTTTACGAAAGTTACCGGTTATACAGAAGAGGAAGTCATAGGTAAGAAGCCAAACGTGTTGAAGTCAGGTCGACAATCTAGCGAATTTTATTCTGAAATATGGAAGAGTATAAGAGAACATGGCATGTGGCAAGGCGAGATATGGAATCGTCGAAAAAATGGCGAGGAATATTTAGAACTATTGAATATTAGTGCAGTGAAGGATGAAACGGGTGAGGATATTCGCTATGTAGGGACGTTCTCAGTGCTGAATAAAGAATAAACAATGCAGCTAGAAGAGGTGAGGGTAAATGGATAATCGTTATGCACGACAGACACTATTTAGACCGATTGGCAGCGAAGGTCAGCGAAAGCTTGAGCAAGCGGTTGTTTCAATTATTGGTTGCGGGGCACTAGGCTCCGCAACTGCTGAAACATTAGTACGTGCAGGAGTCGGAACGTTGCAGCTCATTGATCGCGATGTAGTGGAGCTGTCGAACTTGCAACGACAACATCTGTTTACGGAGTCCCATGCTCTTGAAAAAACACCTAAGGTCGTAGCAGCTGAGCAAAGACTTCGTGAGATTCGCTCTGATGTGCTGCTTTCAACAACGATTGATCATGCTGATGGTAGATTAATAGAGCAGCTTGCTCGAACGAGTGATCTAGTGATCGATGCGACGGACAATTTTGAAACAAGATTAATGATTAATGACGCTGCTCATAAATATAATCGTCCATGGATTTACGGAGCTTGCGTAGGCAGCAGTGGTGTTGTATTTCCGTTTATACCCGGTATGTCGGCATGCTTTCGCTGCTTGCTTCCTGTACTTCCTGCACTGAATGAAACCTGCGATAGCACAGGGATTATTGGGCCGGCAGTTCAAGTAACGGCTGCCTTGCAATGTGGAGAAGCATTAAAGTGGCTTACTGGTAATAAAGAAAGCATGATGACCAAGGTGCATCATTTTGATCTGTGGGGCAATGATCGACTAAATATCGGGGTAACAAAAATTAAGCAAGAGCATTGTCCTACCTGTGGCTTAGCGCCGACCTATCCATCATTAACTACCTCTGACCGAGCAAAATTCGTTGTATTATGCGGCAGAGAAACCGTTCAAGTGATCCCAGATCATCAGCGAACGATTACGTTGGACGATGTAGAGCGTGTAGGCAAATGTTCAGCTAAGTTGGTTCGTAGAACACCCTACTTCGTAGAACTTGCACTGGAGCCCTATCGCTTAATTGCTTTCAGCAATGGGCGGCTGCTCATCCATGGGCTTAAAGATAAGCATGAAGCAAGGAGGTTGTATCATCAGCTATTTGGCTAGGGCTTGGATATTTATGTAGTTTTTTATCGTTTGGCTTTCAGTACCAAGAAGATGGCAGGCTAGTAGAGAGCGAGGAGCGCAACGTAGATAACGGCTACGTGAGCACAGAAGCGAACGCTGGCATGACATATTCGCCGTCGAATAAGCTACAGGCTTGAGCTTCGTAATCAAAGTCGAGCGATAAAAACAACAACTCCGCATATCATCTCTACGCTCGGACATTTCTTCGTCAGGAGGTCGCTTTAGAGATGATATGCTCCGCACTCTATTGAAAGAAGATGGCGTGCTAGTAGAGAGCGAGGAGCGCAGCGTAGATAATTGCTACGTGAGCACAGAAGCGAACGCTAGCATGACATATTCGCCGTAGAATAAGCAACAACGCTCGAGCTTCGTAATCAAAGTCGAGCGATAAAAACAACAACTCTGCATATCATCTCTACGCTCGGACATTTCTTCGTCAAATGAACAGCTTCGTAATCAAAGGCGAACGATTAAAACAACCAATCCAATAAAGGTTTTAATCGTTGGGCTTTCAGTACCAAGAAGATGGCGTGCTAGTAGAGAGCGAGGAGCGCAGCGTAGATAATGCCTACGTGAGCACAGAAGCGATCGCTGGCATGACATATTCGCCGTAGAATAAGCAACAACGCTCGAGCTTCGTAATCAAAGTCGAGCGATAAAAACAACAACTCCGCATATCATCTCTACGCTCGGACCTTCCTTCGTCAGGAGGTCGCTTTAGAGATGATATGCTCAGCACTCAATTGAAAGAAGATGGCGTGCTAGTAGAGAGCAAGGAGCGCAGCGTAGATAACGGCTACGTGAGCACAGAAGCGAACGCTAGCATGACATATTCGCCGTCGAATAATCTGCATTGAACAACCTCGTAATCAAAGTAAAACGATTAAAACTACAACTAAAAAGGAGGAGAGAAAAGTGGAGTTCCGAAAACCTATCCCCCTACACTCGGCAATTAAGCTAATGATGGAGCATACTCCACTTCTAGAAGTGGAAGAGATTTCGTTACACGATAGCTACCACCGCATATTAGCTGAGCCAATCATTGCAAAGCATAATATTCCTCCTTTTGATCGATCGCCTTACGATGGCTTTGCGATCCGTTCAGAGGACTCTGCTGGTGCTAGTGAGCAGCAGCGTGTTACTTTCCAAGTTGTAGATCATATTGGAGCAGGAAGCGTATCTAGTCGAACGCTTGGCAAGGGAGAAGCTATACGTATTATGACAGGTGCGGCCATGCCAAAGCAGGCTGATGCGGTTGTTATGCTTGAGCAAGCGAAGCTTTCTGAAGCAGGAGATCGCTTTACAATACGAAAGTCGTTCCAGCAGCTAGAAAATGTTTCGCTTAAAGGAGAGGATGCTGCTGCAGGCAAGGTGCTGCTAGAGGCTGGTGGGCTTATACATCCAGGTACGATCGCATTGCTGGCTACACTTGGATATGCGAAGGTAAAGGTGGCGCGGCGACCTGTTGTCGGCATTATCGCAACAGGCTCTGAATTACTCGAAATTGATGAGCCTTTAGTAGATGGGAAAATTCGCAACAGCAATGAACCAATGCTTCAAGCTCAGCTAGAAAGAATAGGCGTACCGTATCGCTCATACGGCAAGCTGAAGGACCAGCTAGACGATTGCTATAACCTAATAAAGCAAGCATTATCTGAAACGGATTGTTTAATTACGACAGGTGGTGTAAGTGTTGGTGATTATGATTACTTGCCAGCCATCTATGAAAAGCTCGGAGCAAAAGTGTTGTTTAACAAAATAGCGATGCGTCCTGGAAGTGTAACGACCCTTGCAGAGCTAGATGGTAAGCTATTATTTGGCTTATCTGGTAATCCGTCTGCTTGTTATACAGGCTTTGAGCTTTTTACAAGACCTGCGCTTCTTAAGATGATGGGAGCCAATAAGCCTTATTTGCGCCACACACAAGCAAAGCTAAGTGAAAATTTTACGAAGGCTAATCCATTTATGCGCTTTATTAGAGCAAGCATAACCTTGGCAGAAGGACGAGCACGAGTTGCTCCTGCAGGCTTCAATAAATCTAACGCGGTAACTTCTCTAGCACATGCGGATGCACTCATCGCTTTACCTGGCGGCTCCCGTGGTTTTTCAGAAGGAGATGTTGTTGACGTTCTGTTGTTAGGCACGGAGGAAGGTGAGCGCGAGTGGAACCTATGAAAATACTACAGGTTGTCGGCTATAAAAATTGCGGAAAGACGACGCTTATTTCACGATGGACAGAGCTTTTATCGGAGTGTAATAAGCAGGTTGCCGTTATTAAGCACCATGGTCACGGCGGGGCACTTGAGCAGCCTAATGTAGAAACGGATAGTATGCGTTATATGCAGGCAGGCTCCACTAGCTCAATCGTGTTTGATGATCAACTCATTCAGCTGCATATGAAGCAGCAGCCGCCTTCCTTAACGATGGCGATTGAGATGGCAATGCTTGCAGCTCCTGAGATTATCTTGATTGAAGGTGAAAAACAGGCTCACTATCCCAAGGTTGTATTGTTAAGAAGTGCAGAAGACTGGAAGTCCTTACGCTCTCTAGAGAATATCGTAGCAGTCATAATAGATGAAGCTGTTGATGACCCAGAAGATATTTACGACGAGCTCGGAATTCATAATGAATATGAGCCTATCCATGACAACAGCTCAGGTTGTCCCATCATTGGGTTAAAGCGCGATGATCGCGAGAAAATTAATGAATTTTTACTACATTGGTTAAGTAAATAACATTATTCTTTATCATTGTTAGAAATTGTTATAGTGAGGTGAGATTAGCTTATGATTATTATTAAGTATTTTGCTAGATTGAAGGAGATTGTAGGCAAGAGCGAGGAGCAATTAGCAGTTGAATCGATGACTGTTCAGGAGCTAATAGATTGCACATCATTTACTTATGAAGGATTTTCAGCCTATGCAAGCTCACTTCATGTTGCGATCAACGAGGAATACGCTAAGCCAAATGATTTAATTGTTGCAGGTGACGTGGTAGCATTTATTCCGCCTGTAAGTGGTGGCTAAAATGAGGACCGTCGGAGTAGTACTGGCTGGTGGAGAGTCAAGGCGCTTCGGTTCACCTAAGGCTTTCGCAATGATAGAAGGTGAGTATTTTTATGAGCGAAGCTATCGCTTGCTCGCCGAGCAATGTGATGATGTAATTATTGTTACGCGTGAGGAGCTTTTACCGAAATTCCCTATTGGTAAGAAGGTAATAACGGATTGCGCTGAGGTGAAGGGTAACGGTCCACTTTCCGGGATCTATTCTGCCATGCAAGAGGAGGCTGCTGATCGATACGTAGTCTTGCCTTGTGATATGCCCTTTTTAACTGTCACAGCGATACAGAAGCTTCTTGCTGCTGCGATTAGTGAGGCAGTTTATAGTATTCGTCTGGACGATGATTATCATCCGTTAGTTAGCATTTGGCCCCAAGCCGTGCAGATGTACATTAGGCAGGCGCTAAAGCTAAAGCAATTTAGTGTAATGAAATTATTGCAACGGATGGACGTGGTTTGGCTTAATGGAGAAGTTCTTTTTGACAATGCGCCGCTTATTCTTCAAAATATAAACAATAGAGAACAGATGAAAGAAGTGAACAGGCATGACAGCATTCGTAGAAGACAGACACCATAGGCCATTACGTGACTTACGTATATCCGTTACAGATCGCTGCAACTTTCGTTGCACGTATTGCATGCCTAAAGATATATTTGGAGATGATTTTCCGTTTCTACCTAAGCATGAGCTGCTATCTTACGAAGAGATTGTTCGATTAGCAGAGATTTTTGTATCGCTTGGAGTAAAAAAAATTCGTTTAACTGGCGGAGAACCGCTATTGCGTAAAGACTTGCACAAGCTTGTGAAGCAAATTAACATGATTGATGGTGTTGAGGACGTTGCTTTAACGACCAATGGACTTCTACTTCATAAGTATGCAGAATCATTATATGAGGCTGGCTTGCGTCGATTAAATATTAGTCTTGACGCACTGGACCCTAGTATTTTTGGCGAAATGAATGGAAGAGGAATTGAGCCCGCTAGCATCTTGAAAAATATAGATGCTGCAGTAGCAATGGGGTTCGAGGTTAAAGTAAATATGGTCGTACAAAAAGGCGTCAACGATAGTGAAATTGTGCCGATGGCAGCTTATTTCAAGGATCGTAATGTGACGCTTCGTTATATTGAATTTATGGATGTAGGTAATGATAATGGCTGGAGCTTAAAGCAAGTACTGACCAAGCAGGAGATGCTGCAAATGCTGCAGCAGGAATATGAGCTTAAGCCTGTGGAGCAGGCTTATTTTGGAGAGGTCGCGAAATATTACCGCTATAGTAACAGCACCTCAAAAATAGGTTTTATAACTTCGATATCGGAATCGTTTTGTTCTTCATGCACTCGTGCAAGATTGTCTTCGGATGGTAAAATGTATAATTGCTTATTTGCCACGAAGGGCTTTGACCTGCGCTCACTATCTCGCAATCATGCAACCGATGAGGATCTGAAGGCAGCGATATCACATATATGGACAGGACGTGACGATCGCTATTCGGATGAACGTACTGCCAATACAGCTAAGCTGCGCAATAAAATTGGAATGTCTTATATCGGCGGATAGCATGACCTATCGATATCGGATTAATTCAATTAAACCGAGGAAGGATAAATGGGTTTTGAATGAAGAAGCATCATTCTTAGTCCACTAGTCTCCCATTCCTCGGTTTTTTGGTATGTCCTAATTATCAACTTGTGGTCAACGAATCACCTTGTTACTCGAAGTGCTTGACCGCATCGCGCACAATAGCTTGCGCTGGCTGGAGTAACAGTGCCGCAGCCGTCGCATAACAAGGAGGCTGTGTCATCGGCTTGTAAAGACAACGAGCGATATTGAGCATATTTTGCTGAGGGCTCTTCAATAATAGGATTCATTACCTTAAGTGCATGTACTTCATCGCGCATTCCCTTTTTAAGCAAGAGGTATAACAATACTAAACCAACGAGTCCTATAATAATCATTCCGAGTAATCGACCGGTATATTCATTGTCCCAAAGCGCATGCAAACTGATGCTAATAACCATTAGTCCAATCATTATTAAGGAATTAACTTTAGAGCGTTCTAAGTTTTTGTTGTGCAACCCGTACCATAAGCCTGCTGCTGCGATAGCAGTCCATGTCCCATGTCCAAATGGAGAAAGCAGGGCACGAACCCAAAGCACAGCGAGCATGTCTGCAGCAGTACCTTGTTGAAGATATGTCCAGCCATATAGAATGCTTTCTACTGCTGCAAAACCCATACCGATTGCCGCGCCAAATACGATAGCATCCATTAAAAAGCGTTGCTTCCGACCTCGCAGCCATAGGATACAGACTAGCAGCTTCAATGACTCTTCAATTAAGCTTACAGTGATGGGCTCCGCAATTGAGCCAAGCTTGCTTTCTGAGCCTTGCCATCCACCAAATATGAACAGTCGTTCTAGAATAAAAGCACTTGGTGCAGCGGTAATAGCAGCTATGATAAAGACCAATGCTAGTCGTGATACACGATAGCCAAGTAATTGAGTGCCTCTTATAAATGATACAAAGGATACAGGCCCAGCTAGACCGCCAATAAAGAGGGCAGCTCCGATCCATGCTGGATGCCTCAACCAGATTGCACATATTGTCGTTAATATAAATAGTCCACCGAGAGAAAGCACGATACTGATCCAATGATCGCTTTTTTTGTAGTCCTGCTGCTTATCCCTCTGCTCGTTCTCTGCTGATGATCGATCCATATGCTGGTGCTTGTTGTTGGAGATTGACGAAGAAGCTGTATGAGCTAACGAATTAAGCTTTGGTTTAAGCACCTTAATGAGCTCTGGATGACGAATGCAGGCTAGCTCAATGAATTGTCTATGTACTTGCTCGAATTGCTGTAATATAAAATGAAATTCCTCTTTGCCGATGATTAGCAGCTCACTATCCTCTAAAGCAGTAATCGTTCCGCTATATGGACCATCAAGAAGCAGGTCGATTTCTCCAAAGCAATCTCCACTTGCTAGCGTACCGACTTTACGGTCGTTTCGCTTGATCTGAAAACGTCCCTTCGATATCATGTACAGCTGAGTAGACAATTCTCCTTCTGTGAGAATCGTGTCACCGCGTTTAACCTTCGAAATTCGGGTAATTTCTGCTAAGCCTCTTAGCTCTGCGTCTGGGATAGTAGACCATATCGTTGTTTTTCGCAGTAATCCGTGCAGCAAACGTATTCTCGAGGAGAAAAGGAGACTCTCGTGAAACATCGGGCTTGCTTTGGCAAGACGGTAGAAGTCAACCGATTTTAAGCGGAGTACCTCCAGCTGCCCGATTGCTGTTACGTCAGCAGTACGCTTGTCCTGCATAATTAAAGCAATCTCACCGACTATAGCTCCTGGAAGAAGAACATCAAGGGCTATCTGTCGAGCAGTTAAATTGCTACTTGAGACGAGAGCCTTTCCACCTACAATAAAATAGCAGCAATCCCCTATTTCCCCTTCAGTGATAAGCTTTTCATGATCGGATAGCAGCATATAATCCATTGCAGAAACAGCTGCTTCAAGCTCGTGCTCGGGAACACCCTTCATAAGTATGTGATTACGTATCAACTCGATTGAGCTTTCCATGTTCATCTCTCCATAGCAGAACGGAATCTCCCCTATGCAGGAGAGATTCCGTCCAATCATCTGATTAATTTATTATATATCAGATCGTATGAAGTTGTTAACGCATATTTCCAATAATTGAGCTTCTTGAGTCTTGCATTTTTTTAACAAAGTTCGTCATTATATCAAATGCCTCATTACGTTTGTTCGAAAGGCTTTGCAGACGAAGCATATCCATCTGCTGAGAATTTGAGGCGTTATCTACTCTGGCCTTTAATGTAGTAATCATTGTATCGATTTCATGCAAGCTATAGCTTTGTTTTGACTCTGACAATATACCATACTCCTTAAGGGAGTCGGTTGTTGTCTGGTCTAATGTATAGCTAACCTTAGTTGGGTGCTTTTCACTTACTAGAGAATTAATTAACTTATTGAGTTCGGCTAGGAGCTCGTTGCGCTTAGTAACCTCATTAATTTGATCTCTTAATTGTGTTTCTAGCAAGTTAGCACGATTGCTCTGAACCATGAGCAAAGCTGTTTCGATGTCCATGCTTTGTATTTGAAGTGGGTTTATGCCATTTACGCCCATGTAGCCGATCATATTATCTGTTCCGCCACCGTTAATTGCACCTTTTACAGCTTTATATGCTTCATCATTCATCATAATTCCTGTTCCAATAATCATTCCGAACAACATCATGCCAACCATAGAGAGTATGATCTTTTTATTCATTACACTCGACCTCCGCATTTCATATTCAATCTTATAGTTACACTATAGCTCTCTATTCCATGCCGGTCTGTAATGTCAGTTACAAAATTCAAAAAACGTTGAGCGATTAGTTTAGCGATGTAATTAATGACTTGATTCCTCGTAGTCATTAGAAACCTTCCACACGTCGAACAGCTTCAATAGAAGACTAAGCACGATAGCAACTACTGTTGCTAGTGACATGCCGGACATTGCGAAATCACCGATTTTTAGCGTAACGCCGCTTAAACCAACTACTAGCACGACTGTTGTAAGGTAGAGGTTAGAAGGCTTACTGTAGTCAACCTTTGATTCGATAAGCATACGGAAGCCGGATGCTGCAATGACACCGAATAATAGTAGAGATACGCCCCCCATAACCGCTGCCGGAATGTTAGCAATTAGCCAAGAAAATTTACCTAAGAAGGACAATAGAATCGCGATCACTGCTGCGAGTCCAATAACGAACGTTGAGAACACACGTGTAATGGCTAGTACGCCGATGTTTTCGCCATATGTCGTATTCGGTGTAGAGCCGACAAAACCAGATAGGATCGTCGAGATACCATTACCAAGCAGAGAGCGATGTAGCCCTGGATCCTTAGACAGATCTTTTCCAACAATATTGCTCGTTACAACAAGATGTCCAATATGCTCGGCAATGACGACAAGTGCTGCTGGTGCGATTGTAGCAATCGCTATCCAATTGAACGTCGGCGTCGTAAGTTCTGGTGCACTGAAGAATGAAACTGCACCAATGCCTTCAAAGTCCATACCCATGAAGATGGCCAGTACATAGCCGAATATAATCCCGAAAAGGATTGGAATGATACGCATAAAGCCTCGGAACAAGACCGAGCCAAGTACAGTGACTGCTAACGTTGCAGTAGACAGGATAACGGTATTAGGGTCCATCGTCCAATCAAGATCAGTTGGATCACTCGGTATCCAACCAGCCATTCCTGCTGCTACAGGCACAAGCTCAAGTCCAATGATCGCAATAATTGCTCCCATTGCTGCAGGTGGGAAGACAACGTCAATCCACTTTGTGCCTGCTTTAGCTACGATAAGTGCAACTATTGTAAAAATAACACCTACTACGATAAAGCCGCCGAGAGCATCAGAATAGCTGCCACCAGCTTCCTTAGTTATTACTGCTGTAGCTGGAGCGAGGAAGGCGAAGCTCGAGCCTAAGTAAGCGGGAATCTTGCCTTTACAAATTAATATGTACAGCAGTGTACCGATCCCGTTCATCAATAAGCAGATCGCTGGATCGACACCCAAAATGTTCGGTACAAGCACAGTAGAACCAAACATTGCAAAAAGATGCTGAAGACCGAGCATGAGTGACATTGGCAGTGCAGGTCGTTCATTAACCCCTATTGCTTTACGCATGAATGATTAACTCCTTTTATTTAATTGTTTTTAATCCTACATGATTCTACATTAGCATTTACTGTTCGACAAGGACTTTTCTCACTTATTGTTCACAATTTCTTAAAAAAAGATGAGCTGAACATGATTTCTATTCGTAGAAGAGAATGTATCCCAGCTGGGACAATTTGCGAAAGCTATTAGCCATCGTTTACAATTAGGATGACACACACGTAAAGTGACCTGCACAAGAAGTAGGACAAGTGAGGAGATTACGGATGGAAAATTATCAGATCATTTCGAATCAGGTAGAGCAATTTAAACGCCTGCGTGAAGATGTAACTAGAGTGATGATGATGTACCAGTTCGCGCTAAATGAACTCGAAACGAAGATCGAAATTCTAAGGGAAGAATTTCAGCTGCTTCATGACTATAATCCAATTGAACATACCAAATCCCGTGTAAAGACGTTTGATAGCATCATTGGAAAAATTCAACGAAAAGGTCTCCCGTTTTCTCTTGATAGTATCCGTAACGGAATTAAGGATATTGCAGGCATTCGGATTACTTGCTCATTCATATCGGATATCTATCATATTCAAGACATGCTGGAAAAGCATTTTGACGTAGAAATCTACGAAGCAAAGGACTATATTAAAAATCCTAAGCCCAACGGCTATCGCAGCCTGCATCTTATTGCAGGGGTACCGGTCGTCATGACGACCGGCCGTGAATTGGTTTGTGTAGAAATACAAATTCGTACGATTGCGATGGACTTCTGGGCTAGCTTGGAGCATAAAATATTTTATAAGTATGATGAGGCTATTCCATCACACCTCACTCATGAGCTAAAGCAGGCTGCAGATGCAGCTAATGTGCTTGACCAGCAAATGGAAAGATTGCATAAAGAAATTACGATTATTAAGGAAAAGCAAAATCACGATGAAGGTGATGAATTTACGAAGCTGATTCTGTCTCAGGTGGGCCAATCACAATTGAGATTGCCTCCTATTATCGAGCAGGAGCTTAGTCAAAATCTTAACGGACATTCAAAAGGATAATGAGAAAATTACCCAATAGCAATGGACAGATGCTAGAATGTTTAGTAGGATAGTATGCATATTATATTAGCATCACACGTGCTAAGCATAGGGGATGAGGATGATGTTGCCACTAGGATCCAAGATCGTTATTGTTGAGGATCAGTTTGAGCAGAAGCTTCCGATCGGCGAGTACGGGTACATCATAGCATATGATCGCAATGCTGATAATGTATTTGACTATGTTGTGCGTGTCCCTGGGCTTAATCGTAATTTCGCTGTTCCTAAGCAAGATATTGAACTAGAATCCGAGATTATTAAGCAAGAAGCGGAGAAAGTAGAGAAAGCAGCACTTATTGATTATGCACTTGCCACACATAATGAGAAGTTGTTTCACTATATTATGAATGGTGAAGAGGAAGATACGCCAGAGGAAGCGGATGAGACGCCAATGACTGGTGAGGAATTTATACGCCAAATTAATTTGAAAGCTTGGATATAGTACAATATGTAACAAAGGTAAGGAGCAGTTTCGGCCATTTGAGCTGAGCTGCTTCTTTTGCTGTTGTTAGATCATTGCTATAATAGTCTTTGGCAGGATATAATATAAGGCAGAATGTACATAAGAGTTCCCGTAATAATTACGAATACGTGCATTGCAAGGATAGAAAAACTAAGGAGAGTAGTGGAATGAGCATAACATTGAAAGATGTTGAACATGTAGCGAATCTTGCTCGCTTAGAGCTGTCGGATGCGGAAAAGTCTCAGTTTACAGATCAGCTAAATGCGATATTAAAATATGCTGAAAAGCTAAATGAGCTGAATACAGATGAGGTAGAACCAACAAGTCACGTATTCCAGCTTGTTAACGTAATGCGTGATGATGTGCAGAAGGAATCCTTACCGATTGACAAGGTACTACTGAATGCACCAGACGAAGAAGATGATCAAATCAAGGTACCAGCGGTCATTGAATAATTGGAGAAATTGAAGGGAGGAACCTTTGTTGTCACCTTTTGAATTAAGTTTGCAAGAAGTCGGAGCGAAGCTAAGAAGCAAGGAGTTGTCAGTTACTGAGCTTGTTGATGCTTCCTATAAGCGCATCGCGCAAACCGATGATACCATTAAAGCTTTTATTACACTAAATGAGCAGGAAGCGCGCAAGCAAGCGGGCGAGCTGGATCAAAAGCTAGCTAGTTCAGAGGCACAAGGCGCGCTATTCGGTCTGCCAGCGGGTATTAAGGACAATATCGTTACGGAAGGGCTGCTTACAACATGTGCCAGCCAATTTTTAAGCAACTACAACCCAATCTATGATGCTACAGTTACTCGTAAGCTGCGCGATGCGGGTACTGTTACGATCGGTAAATTGAACATGGATGAATTTGCGATGGGCGGATCGAATGAGAACTCCAGCTACTTTGCGACACGCAATCCATGGAACACTGAGCATGTGCCAGGTGGTTCAAGTGGCGGTTCAGCAGCAGCTGTTGCAGCTGGACAAGTTTATTTCTCACTAGGCTCTGATACAGGCGGTTCCATCCGTCAGCCGGCGGCTTACTGCGGTATTGTTGGTCTTAAGCCTACATATGGCCTAGTATCGCGCTTTGGTCTAGTGGCATTTGCGTCTTCACTTGATCAGATAGGGCCGCTTACGAAAAATGTTGAGGATGCAGCACATGTGCTTCAAGCGATTGCTGGCTATGATGCGAGTGATTCCACTTCTGCCAATGTTGCGATTCCTAACTATAGTGAAGCATTGACTGGTGATGTAAAGGGTCTTCGTATTGCCGTACCTAAGGAGTATCTAGGTGAAGGTATTGATCCACGTGTTAAGGAAGCTGTAATGAATGCGCTGAAGACATATGAATCTCTTGGCGCAACATGGGAAGAGGTATCGCTGCCGCATACAGAGTACGCGATTGCTACGTACTATTTGCTAGCTTCCTCTGAAGCATCCTCTAACCTAGCGCGCTTTGATGGTGTACGCTATGGAGTTAGAGCTGAAAATCCTGACAACCTCATTGATCTGTATCGCAAGTCGCGCTCTCAAGGCTTTGGCCCAGAGGTGAAGCGCCGTATTATGCTAGGTACATATGCGCTAAGCTCCGGCTATTACGATGCTTATTACTTAAAGGCACAAAAGGTACGTACTTTAATCAAGCAAGACTTTGATCAGGTATTCGAAAAATATGACCTCGTTATTGGACCAACTGCACCAACGACTGCATTCCGTATCGGTGAGCAAGTAGGTGACCCGCTAACGATGTATTTGAATGATATTTGTACGATTCCAGTTTCATTAGCTGGTGTTCCAGCCATTAGTATTCCTTGTGGACAAGCAGATGGGCTGCCTATCGGTATGCAAATTATTGGTAAAGCCTTTGATGAATCCACTGTATTGCGTGCGGCACACGCATTTGAAGCGAATACTGAATTTCACAAGCAGCGCCCAACGCTATAAGCTCTGCGTGATGACGAAAGGATAGATGAATATGACTACGAACAAATATGAGACGGTCGTAGGCCTAGAGGTTCACGTTGAGCTGCATACGAACAGTAAAATTTTCTGTGGCTGCTCAACTGAATTTGGCGCGCCTCCGAACTCGCATACATGTCCGGTATGCCTTGGTCATCCAGGCGTACTTCCAGTATTGAATCGCCAAGCAGTAGAATATGCGATGAAGGCATCGATGGCATTGAATTGCCAAGTGGCAGATATCAGTAAATTCGACCGTAAAAACTATTTCTACCCGGATTCACCAAAGGCGTATCAGATTTCACAATATGATCAGCCGATTGGTGAGCACGGCTATATTGATATTGAAGTGAATGGCGAAACGAAACGTATCGGGATTACTCGCGTGCATCTGGAAGAGGATGCGGGTAAGCTGACGCATATCGATGGCGGTTACGCGTCGTTAGTAGACTTTAACCGTGTCGGTACACCGTTAATCGAGATTGTATCTGAGCCAGATATTCGCACACCAGAGGAAGCGAAGGCTTACCTTGAAAAGCTTCGTTCCATTATGCTGTACTGTGATGTGTCTGATGTGAAGATGGAAGAGGGCAGCATGCGTTGTGATGCTAACATCAGCTTGCGTCCTTATGGCCAGAAGGAATTTGGTATCCGCGCGGAATTGAAAAATATGAACTCCATGCGTAACGTCGTGCGTGGTCTTGAATATGAGCAAATACGTCAAGCTGAAATATTGAATGCTGGCGGCGAGGTAGTTCAGGAAACACGACGCTATGATGATGCTTCAGGCAAAACATTCTCGATGCGTGGTAAGGAAGAAGCACACGATTATCGTTACTTCCCAGACCCAGACCTAGTAAAAATTCATATTAGCCAGGAATGGAAGGATGCCATTCGTGCGTCGATTCCAGAGCTTCCTGATTCTCGTAAGGCTCGTTACACATCCGAATATGAGCTTTCCAGCTATGACGCTGAGGTCATTACATCCTCTAAGCAGCTAGCTGATTTGTTCGAGGAAAGCTTGCAATATACGAAGGATGCGAAAGGCGCTGCCAACTGGATCATGGGTGATCTACTCGGCTACATGAATCAGAACAACAAGGAGTTGTCCGATGTTGCATTAACTGGGCAAGGACTTGGTGAAATGCTAGAGCTGCTTGCAAAAGGTACGATCAACGGTAAAATTGCGAAGACTGTCTTCAAAACGATGCTTGAAACAGGTAAGCTTCCTCAACAAATCGTTGAAGAGCAAGGACTTGTTCAAATTAGCGATGAAGGAGCTCTACTTGCAATCGTTGATGCTGTTATCGAACGCAATCCTCAATCTGTTGAAGACTACCGTGCAGGTAAGGAGAAAGCGATTGGCTTCCTTGTTGGTCAGCTAATGAAGGAAACTAAAGGTAAAGCGAACCCGGCGATGGTGAATAAGCTGTTAGTAGACCGCTTAAAATCCCAATAGGGGTCAGCTTTGATCACGAAGCTGAACTGAATGATTATTCGACATCGAATATTGAATTCAGCTAAAGGTCTTCCGATGCTCACGTACCAAGTACGTACGCTGCGCTTCTCAATCTCTAGCTTTATCCAATCTTCTCGGTGCTGAAAGCTGACCTGGTCAGCTTTGATCACGAAGTATCACTGAATGCTTATTCGGCATCGAATATTGAATTCAGCTAAAGGTCTTCCGGTGCTCACGTACCAGAAACGTACGCTCCGCTCCTCAGACCTTTGCTTTATCCAATCTTCTCGGTGCTGAAAGCTGACCGTTCAGCTTTGATCACGAAGTATCACTGAATGATTATTAGGCGCCGAATATTGCGTTTTGAAAAAACGCACTTCGGAAGAGTATGCCTCGGTGCTGAAAGCTGACCTGGTCAGCTTTGATCACGAAGTTATACTGAACATTTTGTACGCATAACCTATAGAGTATGAACAGTTGCTACTGCGCGATTTCATGGTGAAATCGCGCAGTAGCGCTATTGTCGACGCTTCGTCATTATTTACATTCATTTAAAAGGAGTACTTGCATGCAGGCAGCAATGGATAGTCCTTGGTATATTAGTGAAGTTGAGATTCTTATTCGCTTGCTCGTTGCACTTGTCCTCGGAGGAATGATCGGCTTTGAACGTGAGCAGCATAATCATGCCGCTGGTTTTCGTACGAACATTTTAGTATGTGTCGGTGCATGCCTCATGATGCTATTGTCCATATACGGATTCTCCGATTTCGTCAATGAGTTGAATGTACGTGTAGACCCTGCACGTTTAGCAGCCGCTGTTATTACCGGCGTAGGTTTTCTAGGTGCTGGGACGATCCTGTTCACCGGCAAGAAAATATCTGGCTTGACGACTGCGGCCTCGCTTTGGGTTGTGGCCGCGATTGGTCTAGCTGTCGGTGCAGGCTTTTATTTTGCATCCGGGGCTGTAACCTTAATGGTCATCCTAACATTATGGCTCTTCAATAAACTGGAGCAACGCTTCATTCGTAATAAAAAGAGCTATGTCATTCACTTGATCTGTGAAGATCGTACCGCATTAATGAAAACGACTCAGGATAAGCTAAAGGAGCATCGTGCTACATTGCACAAGCTTTCATTAGAGGATGCTGATGGTAGTAGGTTGAGGCACGTAAGTGATATCGATGAAAAACTGATCATGATTACATATTTCGTAGATATTGAACGAAAGCAGCATGATGCTATGATTTCTTTAATTCATGAGTTAAAGCAAGTGGAGGGCGTTCGTTGGATCGAGTACGAATAACACGTAAATACTGGTTGATTGCTAGCCTGGCAGTTTTGCTGCCGGGCCTTGGTCATTGGCTCATTGGTAAGCGAGATAAAGCCATATTTATTGCAAGTAGCTTTCTATTCCATATAACCCTTGCATATACATTGTTACATATGGTCGTTATTGAGCAGCCGCTAAGTATTGCTTACATCATCATAATTGTGCCGTATCATTACTTCTATGCAATCTTTAATAGCCTACAAACTGCCCATTATAAGTACCACTATCCGTCTGTCTGGATGCTATGGATGTCCAGCGTTCTGTTAATATTAGCATCAGCGCTATGGGTACCATTTGATATGATGTATCCGTTTAAGCAGCTGGTCATCAAGCTATATCCAATAGCGCTGCTTGTAAGCATTGCCTGCTATTTACTGCTACACCCGTCTCATATAAAAAACGGAAAGCTTTACATTGCTCGTGTAAGTGCAGCGCTAATCCTCCTTAATATCGTCGTGTTGCTTATACTTAAGCAAATCGCACCAATTCAATGGAGCAATTGGATCTATGTGCTGCCGATCATCGTTATGATCGAGCTCATTGTTTTGTTTTTGTATCGTCTTCGAAAACTAGTCCACTCCGGCTACTCCACTGACTTAAGGGGGTTATGCACAGCAATCGTTTTTGTTATTAGCTCTTATGTTGTGGTCGAGTACAGTGATTATCCTTCACAATTGCTAGAAAGCTTCCACGCTCCAGTTATTGATCAAGTGGTGTTGGACGATGCTAATGGTTTCCGCTATGAGCTTCCGCCAATTAAGGTGCCAATCGATGAGTTGACTTCATTTCAGCTTCGTCACCTGAACGGCCATGTCCGTGTTCAGGCTGGTGATGTGCAGGAATTGACGATTATTCCGGTGCTTTATGTTAATTCGCCAGACGAGCAGCCAGCTTTGGATGTAAGAGCTCAAACAAGCGTTGATGTGAAGTTTAATGATGAACAAGGGATTACGATAGAGACGGTAATGCCGCGATATAGCCTTAATCAATACCCTAGATTAAATATGACCGTTATCGTACCAAGATCCGCACGGTTTGTGAAGGATGTGTCAGTTCGTGTGGAACACGGTGCTGCTGTCGTCCAAGACTTTGTTGCATCTGGTGCCATTAAGGTCGAGAGCAATAGGGCTGCTATTCATATGCGAAATCTAATAGGCAGCGTAAATGCTGAAACCAAGCATGGGTCGATTTATATGAAGGATATCATGGGCAATGTATCTGCTCAAAGTAAAAAAGGCGATATAACTATCATTCATCCAACACGAGAGGTTGCTGTAACTGCATTGAGTGGTGATGTCTATGTGAAGCTGAATAGACTCAATGGAGATATGAGCTTAACGGCTACAGTTGGAAATATGCAGGTTAAACTACCCAATGGATCAAATTATAATTTACATGCTAAGGTAGCTTTTGGAAATATTGTCAAAGGGTCGCTAGATGAAGAACAGATTAAAGAGCTTTCAATCCGCAATGGTACTGGGAAGTATGAGATAGAATTGTACGCATCCGATTACATTCTGCTACAAGGCGAGATTCCGTCGATTCATTGACAAAACTTTAGAACTAAACGTACAATAGAATTATTATTAAAAGAAAGGCGTGAGGGGAATGATTGCCAACGTGCAATTGGCTTTAGAACAATTGAAAACGAACGGCGTGCGTATGACCCCGCAGCGACACGCTATTTTAAGTTTTCTGATGGATACAAAAACGCATCCTACTGCTGATGATATTTACAAGGCATTATCACCAACGTATCCAAGTATGAGCGTTGCAACGATTTATAATAATTTGCGTTTATTTGTAGAAGCGGGTTTAGTAAGAGAGCTGACATATGGAGATGATTCTAGCCGTTTTGATGCGGATTTGTCAGATCACTATCATGCCATTTGTAAACATTGTGGATCGATCGTAGATTTTGTTCATCCACCGCTTGTGGAGGTTGAACGCGCAGCATCAGAGAGCACAGGCTTCGTCGTACAAGGTCACCGCATGGAAATTTATGGGATATGTCAATCTTGCAGCCCAGAATAGTTAAATGAACAATTGAAACATGAATCTATGAACGTGCAGATCAGCGAGAAACTCGCTATTTTGCACGTTTTTAATTAGGAGAGAGAGAAACCATATGACACAACAGCAATTCCCGCCACGGCGAAGACATCGTCGACGTGGTGGAGTATACTGGTTGATATTTACGATCGCCCTAGTCATTACCTGTGTAATAGGTTACATGAAGCTTGTACCTTCGTTCGAGCAACAAGAGGTCGTGTATTCTCACGACCATCCTATTTATTACAATGGAGAGCTGCAGCAGCATGGTGCACTTGTTCAGGACGGGCATATTAAGCTACCACTACCCTTGCTAGATGAGCTTTTAGAGGATTCACCTATTCATTATGAGTCAGAGACCAACACCTTAGTACTAACAACCTTGGATAAGGTGCTGCGTTTTAAGACAGAATCTTTGACTGCATTATTAAATGAAAAAAGCTATGAGTTGAATATTACCGCACAGGTAGAAAATGATACAGTATATATTCCTGCAGAATTAATCGAGCAGCTATATGGACTGCATATTGAACAGATGGATCAAGTCATCGCATTATATGATGGGCAGTTCACTATAGATACAGGGTCGATTATTCGTAAAAACGGAACGGCATTACGTTCTGAGCCGACTATCAAAAGCGCCTATTATCGCGAGCTAGCACTTGGCGAAAGGCTCTTAGTCTGGGAGACAGGCGAGGATTGGACAAAGGTGCAGACTGAAAGCGGGACTCAAGGTTATGTTAAATCAGCTCATATTCAAAAAGGGGATGCCATCGTGTATTCGCCTAGCCTAGAGCAATATGAGGGTCTTAAGCACGATCTTTCGGGTAAAAAGATTAATTTGACATGGGAAGCGATTTATAACAGGCAGCCCACATTATCGACTATGCCAAGCATGGAAGGGTTGAATGTTGTTAGTCCAACCTGGTTCGAGCTTGTGGATGCGGAAGGAACGATTCAAGGTAAAGCTACCCATGAATATATGGAATGGGCGAATAAACGTGGTTATCAGGTCTGGGCGCTGTTCAGCAATGGCTTTGAGCCAGATTGGACAACCGCAGTGCTTGCAAGCACTGAGAAGCGCTTCGCTATGATTCAGCAATTAGTTGCATTTGCTGAGTTGTACCAGCTTGATGGAATTAATATTGATTTTGAAAATGTGTATACGGAAGACAAAGAGAATTTAGTACAGTTTGTAAAAGAAATGATGCCGATTATGCACGAGCAAGGACTCGTTGTTTCGATTGATGTTACACCGAAATCGAATAGCGAGATGTGGTCTGTGTTTTTGGATCGTGCAGCTTTAGGTAAGCTCGTTGATTATATGATGGTTATGGCCTATGACGAGCACTGGGCATCAAGCCCTAAGGCAGGCTCTGTTGCATCTTTACCTTGGGTTGAGCAATCAATTAAGAGAATTCTCGAAGAAGATCAGGTAGCACCTGAAAAGCTAATACTAGGGATGCCTCTTTATACGCGTGTATGGTCTGAAGAAACACTTGAGGACGGCTCAACGAAGGTAAGCTCGAAAGCTATTGGTATGACCAAGGCTCAAGAGATTATCACGGAACATCAATTAAAACCTGAGCTAGATGAAGCGAGCGGTCAGCACTATATAGAGTATGTGGAAGATGGGATCAAGCAGCGTATTTGGCTAGAGGATGAGCGATCGATAGCTGGACGTATTGACCTCGTTCATAAGTATAAGCTAGCTGGTGTTGCGACATGGGCGCGCACATTTGCTAAGGACGATATATGGAAGGTTATTGATGAAGAGTTGAATCAATAATGCACTTATTTAATCTTATAATGATATGAAAAAAGCTAGAGGCTGGCAGCCTCTAGCTTTTTTCTTTGCGTAATATGTACTTGGTAGCAGAAAGTGGCTGTGTAACATTTAGAGCAATTCTAATCTGCTGCAGGTATTGTATTCGCTTGATCAGGATCAAGCGTTAATATGGTTTTGCAGTACATGCAGCGATCTGTTTTTCCAAGCATTTTCGTTGGACGATTACATTCAGGGCATTGGAGCATCGTCGCACTGGTTGACATCATTCCTGCCCAAAAGTAAATGGCGACACTAACAAGCAAGGCAATCATTCCAAGTACTAGGAAAATAGCAGCGATAATTTTACCAACATCTCCAAACAATAATATGCCGCCTGTTCCAAGAATCATAACACCCATTCCAACAAGGGTGAAAATCATTCCCCATAGTCGAAACTCATTAATTTTTGCTGTTTTGAAAAATAAGTTTTTCATGAGAATACTCCTTTCTAAAGCGTTATGATAATAAAAGTCACAATTAATTACATAAAACATTTCAAACTTAAGCAGGAATAAACCTATTACTGTCGAAAATTTTTATTGTCTGCAATTTCATATTATATCGTATAACATTGCGATAAGCTATACGGAGGCAGTAGTGGAGGATATAAAAAAACATTTACTAGAAAGATATGATGCAAGCTCAGATGTTCAAGGTTTAGTGCTGATGCATAATACAGAGCGATATCCATTTCATACGAATGAATATGTATACTATGTTTTGGTTGTATCCTCACTTGAATTAATTACACGTAAGATTGAGCATTTAGAGATAGAGAATGAGCGAATCTTCATCCGAACGGTCCATATTAAGGATATTGAAAATCCTTCCGTGAGTTTTAGCCGCTATCATCTAATGGATTGGCTGCTTACAGGTGAAATTATCTCAGACCCTCAAGGTGTTCTCGAGGAGCTAAAGGAGCAAATACTTGAATTTCCTGAGGAGCTCCGCAATCAACGTAAGCTAAAAGCTTACAGTGGATTTATTGAAAGCTTATTTCATGCAAAGCGCAATATGACAGAAAGCAATACTCTCGATGCCTATTCTCAAATATTAGTAGCCATTCACCACTGGGCGCATATTGTGCTAATTGAAGAAGGACTGCATCCAGAATTGACAGTATGGAAGCAGTTGAGAAAGGTTCATCCTGGAATTTATAAGCTTTATGAAGAGCTAATTGCGAGTCCTGAATCGATCGATCAAAGAGTAGAGCTGGTAATGCTAGCGTGTGAATTCTCTGTAATGAGTAAAATGAAGGATTGCTGCTCTTATCTATTAGAGTTAATGAAGGAAAAGAATGAAGCTTGGAGTATTTCAGAATTACAGATGCACCCGAAATTGCGTTACATTGCAGAAGATATTACATTAGTTATTCAAAAGCTTGTTCAGGGACATCTTCTTAAGGAAGTGGCAACGTTTAATAACGATCAGGTTGATGAGGTAATTGAGCTTCGATACATGTTACCATAGCTATGCTGTAGGAGCCTTATTATTTTACCTTTGATACATCGAACAAGGCAGATAGCAAATTATGCTGTACTGCCTTGTTGTTCATTTAAGACAATTGTGCCATCGTACCTAGTAAAACATGAAGAGTTAGGTTCTGCAGCATTACTTTATTACATCTAAAACGACGAGTGTTACGGAATTTTTAATGCATTCGACTTTTTTCGCAAAAAGTATTGACTTCTATAGCTGTTCTATGATAAATTACTACTTGTCGCTCCGAGCGGTGCTGATTTACGAAAGAAACAAAATAAATTTCTTCGAAAAAAACACTTGCAATGAACGGCTAAAATATGATATATTATTCTTTGTCGCCGCAAGAGATTGCGACAGACATACAAAAACAAAATGTTCGCACTTCATCAGTGATTTTGTAAGAAAATGATGAGATGAGAACGACATTGTTCCTTGAAAACTGAACAACGAGTAAGAACTGCCATCAACAATTCAACCCCGTTGGGTTGTTGATAAAAAGCGAAATAGAAGATTTTTTCAAGCGATTCTCGCATTGAAAAAAACTTACAGTAATGAGCAATCAAACACTTTAATGGAGAGTTTGATCCTGGCTCAGGACGAACGCTGGCGGCGTGCCTAATACATGCAAGTCGAGCGGACTTGATGGAGTGCTTGCACTCCTGA
>NZ_JAMBNY010000098.1 GCF_023715345.1 Paenibacillus camelliae | reverse complement strand
GACCCGGGAACGTATTCACCGCGGCATGCTGATCCGCGATTACTAGCAATTCCGACTTCATGCAGGCGAGTTGCAGCCTGCAATCCGAACTGAGACCAACTTTGATAGGATTGGCTCCATCTCGCGATTTCGCTTCCCGTTGTACTGGCCATTGTAGTACGTGTGTAGCCCAGGTCATAAGGGGCATGATGATTTGACGTCATCCCCACCTTCCTCCGGTTTGTCACCGGCAGTCACGTTAGAGTGCCCACCCA
>NZ_JAMBNY010000097.1 GCF_023715345.1 Paenibacillus camelliae | reverse complement strand
AAACCATTCGTGAAAGCATAAAGAAAGGAGCGTATGAACCGAGTCCAGTCCGTCGGGTCGAAATCCCGAAACCGAACGGTGGAACTCGGCTCTTAGGCATACCTACGGTGACAGATCGCCTCATTCAACAAGCAATCATCCAAGTATTAACGCCTGTATTTGACCCAACGTTTTCCGAGCAAAGTTATGGATTTCGCCCACAACGGCGAGGGCATGATGCGGTAAGGAAAGCACGAAGCTACATGGAAGAGGGA
>NZ_JAMBNY010000096.1 GCF_023715345.1 Paenibacillus camelliae | reverse complement strand
CTAGAAAGCGAGGAGCGCAGCGTAGGTACTTACTACGTGAGCACCGAAGCTTTCGGTAGTGCTCCATATTCGACGCCGACTAAGCTACAACGAATAAACGTCGTCATCAAAGTCGGATATTTGAACTGCCTCTTCAATAAAGGTTCAAATATTCGGCTTTCAGGACCAAGAAGATGGAGAGCTACTAGAAAGCGAGGAGCGCAGCGTAGGTACTTACTACGTGAGCACCGAAGCTTTCGGTAGTGCTCCATATTC
>NZ_JAMBNY010000095.1 GCF_023715345.1 Paenibacillus camelliae | reverse complement strand
GTGGAAGTGCAGCAATGCATGGAGCTGACCAGTACTAATCGGTCGAGGGCTTATCCTACAGACTTTGAATACGGAGCGTAAGCGAAGATTCATAAGTCACATCGGAAGCATATGCTTCTGCTTGATTAACTTTGGAGATTCACAACTTTCATATCCAGTTTTGAGGGTGCAAGCCACTTCGGAAGCATCTACAACGTTTGGTGACGATGGCGAAAGGGAACCACGCGTACCCATCTCGAACACGACCGTTAAGCC
>NZ_JAMBNY010000094.1 GCF_023715345.1 Paenibacillus camelliae | reverse complement strand
GAGAGTAGGACGTCGCCAAGCGGTGGCTAATAAGGGCCTTTAGCTCAGCTGGTTAGAGCGCACCCCTGATAAGGGTGAGGTCGGTGGTTCGAGTCCACTAAGGCCCACCATCTACAACTTTATATTAAATTATGGGGCCATAGCTCAGCTGGGAGAGCGCCTGCCTTGCAAGCAGGAGGTCAGCGGTTCGATCCCGCTTGGCTCCACCAAAGAAGATTTACAACTTTAACGTGTTCTTCCTAACGGAAAACACTA
>NZ_JAMBNY010000093.1 GCF_023715345.1 Paenibacillus camelliae | reverse complement strand
CCCGCACTTTTCAACGTGCGTGGGTTCGGACCTCCAGTGCGTGTTACCGCACCTTCATCCTGGACAGGGGTAGATCACACGGTTTCGGGTCTACGTCTGCATACTATATGCGCCCTATTCAGACTCGTTTTCGCTACGGCTCCGTCTCTCCAACTTAACCTTGCATGCAAACGTAACTCGCCGGTTCATTCTACAAAAGGCACGCCATCACCCATTTAACGGGCTCTGACTTCTTGTAAGCGCACGGTTTCAGGT
>NZ_JAMBNY010000092.1 GCF_023715345.1 Paenibacillus camelliae | reverse complement strand
GCGCACGGAGGATGCCTAGGCACTAGGAGCCGAAGAAGGACGTGGCGAACAACGATACTGCCTCGGGGAGCTGTAAGCAAGCTTTGATCCGGGGATTTCCGAATGGGGAAACCCAGCCGTTGTAATGAACGGTTACTTCTAACTGAATACATAGGTTAGAGTGAGGCATACCAGGGGAACTGAAACATCTAAGTACCCTGAGGAAGAGAAAACAAAAGTGATTCCGTCAGTAGCGGCGAGCGAACGCGGAACAGC
>NZ_JAMBNY010000091.1 GCF_023715345.1 Paenibacillus camelliae | reverse complement strand
CCACCATTTAAAGAGTGCGTAATAGCTCACTGGTCGAGTGACTCTGCGCCGAAAATGTAACGGGGCTAAACACACCACCGAAGCTATGGCAGGTACCATTTGGTACTTGGGTAGGGGAGCGTTGAATACGGATTGAAGTCAGACCGTAAGGACTGGTGGACTGTATTCAAGTGAGAATGCCGGTATGAGTAACGAAAAGACAAGTGAGAATCTTGTCCGCCGTAAGCCTAAGGGTTCCTGAGGAAGGCTCGTCCA
>NZ_JAMBNY010000090.1 GCF_023715345.1 Paenibacillus camelliae | reverse complement strand
ACCGCCCCAGTCAAACTGCCCGCCTGACACGGTCCCTTCACCAGATTCATGGTGACAGGTTAGAACTCCGATACGATCAGGGTGGTATCCCAACGGCGCCTCCACACATGCTGGCGCACATGCTTCATAGGCTCCCACCTATCCTGTACAGATCGTACCAAAGTCCAATATCAAGCTACAGTAAAGCTCCATGGGGTCTTTCCGTCTTGTCGCGGGTAACCTGCATCTTCACAGGTATTAAAATTTCACCGGATC
>NZ_JAMBNY010000089.1 GCF_023715345.1 Paenibacillus camelliae | reverse complement strand
CTCGGTTAACTTTCAACTTCAGTTTTCCTTCGATGAATGCAGTAATGGAGCTCATCACTCGTTGTCCTGCCTTCCACGTTTTCACATAGATGTTGCAGTCGTCGGCATATCTCACGAAACGAAGGTTTCTCTTTTCCAGTTCCTTATCTAACTCGTCTAGGACGATGTTCGATAATAGCGGACTAAGTGGACCTCCTTGCGGAGCCCCTTCCGTTGTCGCTTGAACGAGACCTCCTTCCATTACTCCCGCTTGCA
>NZ_JAMBNY010000008.1 GCF_023715345.1 Paenibacillus camelliae | reverse complement strand
CCGCTAACTCTCAGGAGTGCAAGCACTCCATCAAGTCCGCTCGACTTGCATGTATTAGGCACGCCGCCAGCGTTCGTCCTGAGCCAGGATCAAACTCTCCATTAAAGTGTTTGATTGCTCATTTATTCCGCTTTTTATCAACAACTCAACGGGGTTGAATTGTTGATGGCAGTTCTTACTCGTTGTTCAGTTTTCAAGGAACAATTACACTTCATATTAATGAAGTTAATTTATTTCGCCGCCATCACCTTTCAAAGTGACAACAGAAAATATCTTATCATATTCATTCGTTTGATGCAAGCTTTTTTTCAAATTATTTTATGATTCAATTTCATGAATCATATTCATTCGAAACTCTTTCGCTTGCCTCATCGCAGCCCGTTTTCTCGGCCGGAATTAGAATATACCATAGACGAATGTCATTTGACAACCCCTTTTTTCAAAAAAATAATGCCGCCTAAGCTAGGCAGCATTATTTTTACGATTTCTTGTGTGGATATCCACATATACAGCGAGTACAAGTATGCCGCCTTTAACGATATACTGCCAGAAGGATTCCATATTCATTAAACTCATTCCATTATCGAGACTACTCATGACCAGTGCACCGATAAGTGCTCCCATAATAGAACCTGCACCACCAATTAAGCTTGTACCTCCGATGACACATGCTGCAATGGCATCAAGCTCATAGTTTTGCCCTGCTGTCATTGTTGCAGCGTTCAATCGAGCGGTCAAAACGAGTGCGGCGATAGCGGCTAATGTATTACACAGAACAAATACAAGCATAACGCGGCGCTTAATGTTAATCCCTGATAGCTTTGCAGCTTCAGGATTGCCCCCGATCGCATATACTTGACGACCGAAAGTCGTATTGCGTGTTATAAATGTAAAGATAAGAGCAAGCACAACAACCATTAAGAAAGGTACTGGGATACCCTTATAGCTATTCATGACAGCTACGAATCCGAGTATTAGCGTACCCGCAGCAATAATTCTCAGCACGCTTAAAGCGAGTGGCTCTACTGGAAATCCATACTTACTGCGTGACGACCTCTTTCTTAACACAAGCACAGCTGCAATCAGAAGTCCAATACCTCCTATTACCCATCCAATCAAGTCAGTCATATACGATTGTCCGATCGTTTTAAGTCCAGGAGATAGCGGTGCTACAGTTACACTGCCAGTTGTACCAAACAATAGTCCGCGAAAAACTAGCATTCCACCTAGCGTTACTATAAATGCGGGGACCGCCTTGTATGCAATAATCCATCCTTGAATACAACCAATTAACGCGCCAATCGCAATCGCTACGATAATAACAGGCAAAGCTGGCCAATCATACCATACGTTCAGCATCGCGACGATTCCGCCGATAAAGCCAACAAGTGATCCTACAGACAGATCAATATGACCTGCAACAATAACGAGCACCATACCAATCGCTAGTATCGATGTGACTGACATTTGTAAAAATAGATTTGATAAATTCGTAGGCGATAGAAACCTTTCATGTAGTAATGAGAACAACACCCATATCGCTAACAATGCACCGATCATCGTATAGGCACGTGCATCGAACTTAAACCAAGACTTCCAGCTTCTCGATCCAAATGCCGCTTGATTATATTCAGTCTCAGCTGCTGTTTGTCCTTTCATCCCGTTCTACCTCCCGTTGCAGCAGTCATTATGACTTCCTGTGACGCCTCTTCCGCCATAAATTCAGCCGTCTTCCTACCTTCGGAGATGACCATAATTCGATGACTCATCCCCATCAGCTCTGGAAGCTCAGATGAAACCATAATAATAGCCATTCCCTGCTTTATTAGCTCATTCATCAGGGTATAGATTTCGAATTTTGCACCAACATCGATACCACGTGTCGGTTCATCGAGTATTAATATTTTCGGATTTGTCATCAACCATTTTCCAATGACTACCTTCTGCTGATTACCTCCGCTTAATGTACCGACAATCGTCTCAACTGAGTTAGCTTTAATACGCAGCGCCTTCATATAATCGTTTCCTTGATATATCTCCTTCTGATGGTCAATAACTCCACCGCTAGAGATGTGCCTTAAGCTGGAAAGCGTTATATTGTTCTTAACATCCATACCGAGGACAAGTCCGTATTTCTTCCTATCCTCTGACACAAGAGCTAAGCCATGCTTTATCGCCTGCTGCGTGCTTTTAATTCTTACGCTTTTCCCTTCGATCTCAACCGTTCCACTCACGGCTCCTGAATATCCGCCAAACAAGCTCATTACAAGCTCTGTTCGTCCAGCTCCCATTAAACCTGCAATCCCGAAAATTTCACCTTGGCGTATCTCAAACGACAGATCATCAATCACTTTACGGCCAGGAAGATCAGGATGCATCACTGAATAATTTTGCACCTTCATCACAATGCTGCCAGTCTGCGGCTCAATTCTAGGAAATAGCTGCTTGAGCTCACGTCCCACCATTAATGAAATTACCTTTTCCTCTGTAATATCTTCGATGCTATAGGTGCCTACGGTTTTCCCATCTCGAAGAACTGTTACAGAGTCGGCTATGCTGAACACTTCCTTCAGCTTGTGAGATATATAGATGCAGGTTACACCTCTTGCCTTAAATTCACGAAGAATTGAAAGTAGGATATCGACCTCCTGCTCTGTTAAAGCAGCCGTAGGCTCATCAAGAATTAATAGGTTCGCATTTTTTGATAACGCCTTGGCAATCTCAACCTGCTGCTGCTTCCCGATCCCTAACGTTCCCGTTCTTGTTTCAGGGCTTACATCTGTAAGCCCCACTTCCTTCAACCATTTTTCACTTTCCTTAAATGCTCGGTCCCAATTAATGACACCCCATCGCGCGAACTCCTTGCCTAGAAATAAGTTCTCTGCGATCGATAAATCCTTTGCAAGAGCCAGCTCCTGATAGATGATCGCAATTCCCGCCTGCTCTGCATCCTTAATCGTAGAGAAACGCTTCACATCACCGTGAATAACGATTTCCCCATCATAGGAACCGGTTGGATATAACCCGCTTAGCACCTTCATTAAAGTCGATTTCCCTGCACCATTCTCACCACATAGCGCATGAATCTCCCCTTTTTTCACCGTGAAGGTTACATCGTCAAGAGCTTTGACTCCCGGAAATTGCTTCGTAATATTTCGCATCTCTAATGCCGTCGTCATGCTCTGTCACCTCACTTCATCTTCACAGAGATAGATGTTAGTTAGCTTAATTCGCATTTTTGTAAACATCTTCTTTGGAATGGAAGCCGTCAGCAATAACCGTGGCATCGATATTGTCTTTCGTTACGGCAATCGGATCGAGCAATATAGACGGTACATCAATCTTTCCGTTATTGACTGTTTTATCCGCTCCTGGGTCTTCATCTTTCGCTAATTTAATAGCAAGCTCTGCTGCTTTCTCAGCTAATGACTTAATTGGCTTGTAAACGGTCATCGTTTGTGTGCCTTCAATAATACGCTGAGCCGCAGCAAGCTCTGCATCTTGACCAGATACCGGAATTTGTCCTGCTAAACCTTGCGCAGTTAATGCTTGAATTGCACCACCAGCTGTACCATCATTGGCTGCAACAACAGCATCAATTTCGTTATTGTTAGCTGTAAGCGCGTTCTCCATATTAGACAAAGCAGCAGCAGGGTTCCAATCCTTAGACCACTGATCATATACGATCTGAATGTCGCCTTTATCGATATAAGGCTGAAGAATATTCATTGCGCCTTTTTTGAATAAATGTGCATTGTTATCTGCTTCAGAACCACCAATATATACGTATTTACCCTTTGGCACCTGAGCTACAATCGCTTCGGCCTGCATTTCTCCAACACGCTCATTATCGAATGAAACATACAAATCAACATCGGAATTTTTAATTAATCGGTCATAGGCAAGCACCTTAATTCCCGCTTCATGTGCCTTTTCTACAATAGCTGCCGTTGCTTCCGCATTGTGGGGAACAACAACGAGTACGTCCACCCCCTGTGAGATTAACGATTCAGCCTGTGCGATTTGCTTCGCATCATCGCTGTTAGCTGCCAGCACCTCAACGGTAGCCCCTAGCTTTTCTGCTGCAGCCTTGAACAAATCTCTATCCTTCTGCCAGCGCTCCTCCTGAAGAGTATCCATAGAAAAACCAATTTTAATGCTTCCATCCTTCGCGGAATTCGCGCCTTTGTCTGAGCTGCCTTCCTCGTTACTTCCGCTGCTGCATGCGGCTAACAAGACAATCACCGCGAGCATTAGCGCTAACATGCCACCCTTTACTTTACGCTTTCTCATCTTCATCTCTCCTCTAAATTATTAAGGAAATGTATTGATTACATGGATAAGATTAACATGGAAAATTATGTGGCGATGGGATGAAAAGCGGTAAACTCTTGCAAACGTCTGTAAATTATTGCGATGTACTGTTCATTGCTTTTCGATATTCCGTAGGGGCCATTCCACAAACCTTTTTGAATACTTTGCTAAAGTAATTTGGATCGTTATAGCCGACCTCATAGGCGATCTCTTTTAAGCTGTAGGCTGCTGTACTCATCATTTTTTTAGCTTTCTCTATTCTGCATTCCGTTAAGAAGTCGATATAGCCAATTCCGATCTGCTCCTTAAACAGCTTGCTAATATAAAATGGACTCAGCCCAACTTCGCCTGAGATCATTTCAAGCGAAAGCTCACGATGAGAGTTCTCTACAATAAATTGCTTCATTTTGTGAATCACATCGATATGGGGCTGTTTTCGATTACACTCACAATCCTCCCTCAACCGCAGCAGCAGTCGTTCCGTTTCCAATCTGAGCTCTTTGAACGTATGTATCTGAAATGGATAGAATGGAAGCTCTGTCTCTATTCCATATTCACTTATTTCATAAAATACAAACCATATCCCCTCGAGCATATGCTGTTGCGCATGATGAAGCTTCATACCACTTGCTTCTAGCTGATCAATGACCTGAAGTATAGAGGAAGTCAGTGCATCCCACATCCCTAGTCTTAGCTGCTCCTGTATACTCTTCTCCTTCTCTCTGCTCCATAGCTTTACGGAGGCTTGGTTATCTCGATGAATGTCAGCATAATAGCTGTACTTCGCCGTTTCATTGCTTGCTGCAGCGGCTAGCAATGCTTCCTGATAGGAATACCGTACCTCATTAAGTGCTTGTCGCGGCTCACCAATTCCAATGCAGATTGACTGCTGCTGCATTCTAAGTTCGGTCATCGAGTTAAGCTCATGAACGATCGAAGCCGCTTGTGAACGAAACGATCGATTTCCTTCAAGGAAGCCGATAATAGGCAAGCAGCCACCTGACATCGCACCAACCCAGCCATTGCCTAATTGTCTAAACTTCAGCTTAACCGCTTGCAGTAATTTTTCAGGCGAATCATATGAACGCAATCGAATGACTAGCACGAACACGTCAGTATTCCATCTCATCGATTCTCCTAATAGATTAATCATTTCATCCAAATGCACTTCATGAACATGGTCGTACAGCAATTGTGTCACGATATCTGCTTCTACAATCGGTATCATTTTATCGAGCTTTTGATGCATCACTGCATGTCGTTCCTGTTCGGCCCGCTCCTGCTGTATCTGCTCTAGCACACGACCTACAACCGCTTGGATCTCAGCGATTTTGCTGGGCTTTAAGATATAGTCCTTCACACCAAGCTTTATTGCTTGTCTTGCATACTCGAACGTATCATAGGCAGTGACCATAATATAGCGAATATGCGGGTAGCTTGCTGATATACATTCGATTGCTTCCAGACCATTCATGACTGGCATCTTAATATCCATAATGATGAGATCCGGCTTAAACTGAGGGACGAGTTCTACCGCAGCCTGCCCATGCTTTGCAAGCTCAATAACAGCATCGGGATAGGCACGCAGCAGTATTGCGCGCATCCCCTCTCGTTCAATCTGTTCATCATCAACAATAAGAATGTTAAGCATCACTGTTCCCTCCTCTATACTTTGGCAATAATAGCCTTACGGTTGTGCCTTGTCCTTCATTGCTCTCGATCTCAATCACATTCTCTTGACCATAGAATAGACGCAATCGCTTTACGACATTACTAAACCCTATGCCTGTTGAATGTCCGTCCCTTCTCGGTTCGGTTTCCTCAAGTATTTGCTGAATCCGCTCGGCTGACATGCCCATTCCTTCATCTTTAATCTCCACAAGAATACGATCGCTTGCTTCTGTAATATGTAAAGTAATCGTTCCTCCGTGCTCTAGTGGCTCTATGGCATGGATGACTGCATTCTCTATAATGGGCTGTAAGGTTAAGCCTGGTAGCTGGATGTATAGACAGCTCTCATCGATATGCTCAATATAGCGCAATCGTTCCGTAAATCTTGTTTGTTGGATAAGCATATACTCTCTTAATATCATCACTTCTTCATATAGCGTAACTGGACGATCAAGTCTTTTTAAGCTGTAGCGAAGCAACCTAGCTACACTTGCAATCAAATCGCTCGTCTCCTCTAAGCCTTCGAGGTACACTTTTTTCGATAGTGTATCAAGCGTGTTGAATAGAAAGTGTGGGTGGATTTGACTTTGGAGGCTAAGCAGCTGACTTTCCTGCAGCAGAAGCTTATTCGATTGCAGTTCCCTTTCCAGCTGAGCCTTATGCTGTATCTCTGAGAAGAGATTGTTTATATTAACCCGCATTCTATCAAAGGTTTTTGCTAGAAAGGATATTTCATCGTTGCCTGCAATCTCTACCGACGTATCGAATCTACCGCGAGACAGCTCTCTGGCAGCTTGTGTTAGCTTATAGATAGGTCTTGTTATGCTGTATGAGAATAAATAAGTGAATAGCAGCAGGATGCACGTAATCATTGCAATCATCGATAAGCCAAGCTTGTTTAGCAGCTCAGACTGCTTAATCATATCGCGATAAAACTGATCATATGTTTTCAGCTCTGTATCGAAAAGAGTTAACGTCATCTCAGATATATAGGTAGATAGGCGCGTCGCATCTGTGAAATCATTTATTGATTCTTCCTTCTTGTTTTCATGTAAGGAGCGTATAGAACGATCCGTAGAATTTATCAAGCTGTCAATTAGATTCAAATAGTTCGTTAAAGTAAATAGATTCGCATCATTTTTCAGCTGAGCAATTTGCTCCTTCGCTTCTGTCAGCATTCTGCGCTCATTGTCCAGCACATAAAGCTTGTCGTTTGATGGAGTTTGTATGTAATTGTTTAGTGTGGTGACAAGCTCCCGGCTCAATGCACTAACCTCATTCATTTGAAGATAACGCTGAAGAATATCATTATATTGATTTTGCATTTTTTGATTATAGTACGTTAATGCGACCCATATGACGACCATACTGCAGACAACGACAGCTACGAGTGTATAGATCTTTTTTTGTATCGTATTCATCCTATATATCCTCAGCTTTCAGCAAACGTATATTGGTATAGTAGCCTTGCGTATCCACTGGAAAAACCTCACGGTTCAGCCATTGCACCATTTTCTCAACGCTTTGATAGCCCATTGTTTCTGGTGATTGCTCGATAAGTCCGCTCAGCTTCCCTTCCTTAAGCAGCGAACGGCTTTCCGCACTATCGTCAAATGAGTAAAGATAGAAATCAGCAATTCTTGCGCGCTTAGCAATTTCCTGGACCATAGCACTTGCATTATGAGAGGTTATAGAAACAAAAGCATCTAGCTTCGGTTCTCGATTCATAATATCGTTCGTAGCGGCAATCACTTCTTCGCGTGAATCACCGGCAATGACGATAAACGGTTCTATTGCTGCTCCTTTATTCAGCTCGGTTAATATGCCAGAGAGACGTTTACTTTGGTAATCCTCTTCTTGATCAGAAAGCATTAGTACAACCTTACCTTTAGCCTCTTGCCCAATGTCAGCTAGCAGCTGCTGTCCGATCATTTGTCCGGCACGCTTATGATCAGAGCCGATATAGGTTCTCCTTAAGCTTTTTTCAATCGAGACATCATTGGCAATCGTAAATACTGGTATACCGTTACCCGCCGCTTTGACCGTTGTTAATTTATTAAATTCATCATGATCAAGCCCCTGTACGATAATGCCATCGACTTTAGAGGCAATGGCGATTTCCATTTTGCGTAAGAAATCTACTTGATTCGTTCCATAGCTGCCCCACACCGAAAGCTCTACTTGATAATCGTTCGCAGCTGCTTGTGCCCCCGCTTCTACCTCATTCCAAAACGGGGTGTCCATTTGCTGTGTAATAAGTACGATACGATAAGCGGAGGCTTGCTCCTGACTAAGCTCATCTGGGGCAAGAAGATCGTACCTAAAAATTTGAATTAAGATGGAAAGTGTAAAAATGAACATTACTGCACTAGCGCATGACAAAACAATTATGATGAATTTCCTCATTGCTTCCTTAGCCTCCCCTTGAGTTAAAGCGCTTACATTAAAGTGTACCAGAAACATACAGTTATTGTTAATACGGTAAATGTTTTACTCGACATCATTGTAATGTAATAGAGGCCGCGGAGAATTCGTTCTCACTTCTCTGCGTGATGAGCAAGCTGCTTTAAGCCTCATACATTGCATTACTCAGACATTTGTATCTCAGTAGCGAATAAATTGTACTCATCCTTGGCAAACACTACAGTGAATGTGATTAGCGTATTCAGCGCTAATAATCAAATTCAATATTAATGCATTAATTGCGGCATTATATATTTACTCATGAATAGTGTTTTTTTGATCATAAATGTATTTTTGCATGGCGAACCGTTCATGTTACAATACAAAAAAACTCAAATTCAACCGTGCAAAAGAAAGGATGCTTCCAATGAATACTATGCCGAAAATGGAAGAGCGTTTACCTCATTTAGTTGAACAGCTAGATGGATGGATCGAGAAAAGCAAATCATTATGTCAGCACGGAAAAGTGGCGTCCTATATTCCAGAGCTTGCAAAAGGCAATCAAGCTGCACTCGGTATTCACCTTATCGATGGATATGGCAATGAAGCAATGGCCGGTGATGCTTCGACTGTGTTCACACTGCAAAGCATATCCAAAGTGTTTTCCTTACTGCTTGCTCTTATGGACCATGGTGAGCAGCTTGTATTCGATAAGGTCGGGATGGAGCCAACAGGTGACAGCTTTAACTCGATGCTGAAGCTGGAGCTTGTCCAGCCCGGCATTCCGTTCAACCCACTTATTAACGCAGGCGCAATTGCTATTTCCTCTCTTATTACTGGAGCTTCTCAGCAGCATAAGCTGGATCGCGTGCTCGATTTTTTCAGATTAATATCAGGCAATGAGCAGCTTAACTACAATGAAGCGGTGTACCAGTCAGAGCTGCAGACAGCTGATCTGAACCGTTCGATGGCGTATTTCCTTAAGGATAAAGGTGTGATCGAGCAATCGGTTGATGACGTGCTCGATGTGTACTTTCACCATTGCTCGATTGATGCGACATGCAAGGACTTAGCGCGTATGGGCCTATTACTAGCTTACAACGGTTATGATCCGATTCGTGGCAAGCAGCTCGTTCCGAAACGGTATGTGCAAATAGCAAAATCGTTTATGGTGACATGTGGTATGTATAATGCGTCAGGGCAGTTTGCGATCCAAGCTGGCATACCTGCAAAGAGTGGTGTGTCTGGTGGCATATTGACCCTTATTCCTGGTGCGGTTGGAATTGGCGTGATCGGACCCGCGTTAAACAGTAAAGGAAACAGCATTGCTGGTGTCGATTTGCTAGAGAAGCTATCCCAGCATTATGATTTAAGCATTTTTTAACAAAACAAAAACGGACGATCAGCCTACAGGGCTGATCGTCCGTTTTTACAAGTTTTTACCTTGTATATATGCTTTAATATCACTTATCATCGCTTGTGCTTTTTTATTGCCCCAATAGCCAAGATGATAAACTCTTGATCCGATGAGAATTTCTTTGGAGCCAATATTACTTATTGAGTCAGGGTACGCGTCAATCATTACTTTTTCATTACCCCTACCATTAATTATTGGATCACCGAAATACGTTTTCAGAGAACGATGATATGAATATTTACTTAAAATTTCCTTTAAATCTGTAAATTGATCTGATCCAGGTTCAATATAAATTTCAGTTTTGATAGAATCCAATATAGGTGTGCCTCTTTCGTTAAAGAGGCGCTCAGTATGAATGAGATACGCACCTGCATTCTCATCAATGACCTTTGTAAATGATTGTGGCCAGTAAAATATTATTCCACTCGTTACAATTGCAGCTATACTTAAGAATAAAATTAACCTTTTTATCATTCATTCTCCAATCATCAATTACTTATATTTACGAAGCCTACCCTTTAGTCTATGCCTCGAGCAACTGCTGACCAAGCACAAGCTTGCGATATAAGCCTTCCTGCTTAGACAATTCCTCATGTGAGCCAATCTGAGAAATCTTACCTTTTTCAAGCACTACAATTTTATCCGCTTGTGTAATGGTATTAAGTCGATGTGCAATAACAAATGAGGTTCTGCCCTGC
Source organism: Paenibacillus camelliae (assembly GCF_023715345.1). Lineage (GTDB taxonomy): Bacteria > Bacillota > Bacilli > Paenibacillales > Paenibacillaceae > Pristimantibacillus > Pristimantibacillus camelliae. Next base: position 192,531 of record NZ_JAMBNY010000008.1, on the reverse strand, counting down.
ATTAGACGCTGCAATGCTTCTTGTATTTTGATTTCCGTAACGGTATCAATGCTGCTTGTCGCTTCATCTAATATGAGAATCGCCGGATTGGCAATTAATGCTCTTGCAATGGCGATCAGCTGCTTTTGACCTTGACTGATGCCCGTACCACCTAATTTAAGCTCAGTCTGATAGCCATCCTTAAGTCGCATAATAAAGGAATGTGCATTGGCAAGCCTTGCTGCTTCATATACTTCCTCATCTGAGGCATCAAGTCGTCCATAACGAATATTGTCCAGTATTGTCCCCTCGAACAGAAAAGGATCCTGCAGCACAAACGCCATATGGCTGCGAAGGCTTTCCCGCGTATAGCTGGCTATGTTATGGCCGTCAATCCGAATCGTCCCACCTGTAGGCTCATAAAAACGAGATAGCAGTGAAATTAATGTTGTTTTCCCCGCGCCGGTTGGTCCTACAAAAGCAACCATTTCACCTGCTTTTACTTCAAAGCTTGCTTGCTGAATAATTGGTCTGCCTTCCTCGTACTGGAAGTTTACTCCTTCAAAGGTAACATCACCATTTACAGTCGCCAAATGCTTAGCCGCTTGCTCATCCTTCACTTCTATCGGCTCATCTAGGATTTGAAAGACGCGCTCTGCTCCTGCAATCGCTGATAGCAACGTGTTCCACTGGTTAGCTAGATCGTTAAGCGGTCTTGTAAACTGTCGAGCATACTCTGCAAAAATAATAATCATGCCGACTGTAACAGAATCTGTCCAAAGTGTAAGCAGCGCTCCAACGCCAACAATAAGCGCGAAGTTCATAGAATTAAGCCCGTTCATCAGCTTAGGAATAAATCCTGAAATCGCTTGTGCCCAATAACCAGATAAACGAATTTTCTCATTGCGCTCCGTAAAACCAGCTATAACAGCCTCTTCCTGAGCAAACGCCTTTATAATTTTCTGTCCAGACAAAGATTCCTCAACAAAGCCATTGAGAGAGCCCAAGCTCTTTTGCTGCATGCGGAACAATCGACTTGTACGGCTTGAGATCCATTTCATCCCGAAAAACATCAATGGGATAACGATAAAGGTCAGCAATGTTAGTATTGGGCTAAGGCTGATCATCACCACGATTATTCCTGCTAGTGTTAACGTACTGGAGCAGATTTGAATAAAGGAGCTGTTCATCGAGGAGCTAATATTCTCAATATCATTACTCGCTCGACTCATTAAATCTCCTTGCTGCCGTTTTGTAAAGAATGAGATCGGCAAGCGATGGAATTGCGCAAATAAATCCGTGCGCAGCTTGTAGACGGTCTGCTGAGATACCTGAATCATCCATATGTTTTGCAGCCAAGCGGACAGCGCCTGCCCACCATAGATAAGTGCTGTAAGCATGAGCATCATAAGTAATCCATCACGTGCTTCCATAATATAATGATCAATCATATGACCGACCATATAAGGTCCTAGCAGTGACAATCCAGTTGCTGCGACGATCATTAGGAGCACTGCAATTAAACGACCTCGATACGTTGCGAGATACCCCCATATCCGTTTGAGTGTATTCCACATTTGATCGGGACGCTTTACACGCTCTGGTGCACGACCAGGAGCACCACCAAGCCCAAGTCCCTTTGACGAGCTCTCATCACCAAAGCCTTCCTGTGCAAGGAACTCACTTGGCTTTGCATAGGAGAATGGAGCGATAAAAAACAGCTTTATTCTACCGATTAAGGTGCGGTGAGCTCGTGTTTGATATTGTTGTTCGTCCACTGTGCTTCACGCTCCTTTCCCCATTGCGATTCAACGATTTTTTGGTAAAGCGTAGATTGCAGCATAAGCTGCTCGTGCGTTCCTTGCATGATCACTTGTCCTTCATCCAGAATTAATATGGAATCAGCACGAACCGTTGTACTCATTTTTTGCGTAATGATCAACACCGTACAGGACAGCTTGCTAATTGCATCAAGAAGCTTACGCTCTGTTTCGACATCGAGAGCACTCGTGCAATCATCTAGCAGAAGAATAGATGGCTTGCGGACTAATGCTCTTGCAATACTTACACGCTGCTTCTGTCCGCCAGATAGATTCACACCTTTTTGACCAATCATCGTTTCATACCCCTGCGGCAGATCCATAATTGCCTCATGAATTTGTGCCTGCTTTGCTGCCCACACTACTTCCTCCATTGTAGCGTCTAGCTTTCCCCACCGTATGTTATCTGCAACCGTTCCTGTAAACAGCAATATCTCCTGCGGGACATAGCCAATGTTGTTGCGGAGCTGGTGAAGTGAGTAATGATCAAGCCGCTTCTGATCAATCGTAATTACTCCTGCATCGGGATCTACCATCCTCGGGATGAGCTGCAGAAGGCTGGACTTTCCAGAGCCGGTTGCCCCCATAATGGCCAGCATACTACCTGCCCTCGCTTTGAACGAGATATGTGACAGCGTTTGCAGAGAGGATTCAGGATATGAGAAGCTGACATCTGTAAAGCTGATGTCACCATTAAACTGCGAGCTTGCAGACTGGTTCTTTGCATGGTCCTGCTCTTGATCAGCAGATTCGAACACCTCATCGATCCTTTGCATCGAAGCAGATGCCCTTGCAATTGTATTAACAATCATCGAAATCATCGACAATGCACCGGTAATACGCATTGCATAGTTTACAATCGCGACGATTTCCCCAACCGATACATTGGAGCCACTGTTTAATTGCTCACGTGCTGCCCACAGCATCAATAGGATACAGCCGTTAATTAATACAAGCACAACAGGATTAGATAGCTCGGCAAGAATCATCGTTGCAACGGTGCGTGCACGCAGCTCATTGTTCTTCTGTTGAAATTGCTTGCTTTCATAGCTCATTCGCCCAAAAACTCGAATAAGACGGACACTCATTAAGCTTTGCTGCATAACCTTATTGACTTGGTCTAGCTTTTCCTGTACTTTACGGAAAAGTTTATTGTTACGTACCATTAGCCAGCCAAGGAATACAGCTAGAATGGGAAAAGCAATAAGCAAATATATTGCCAGCTGCATGTTTAATGCCATCGCCATAATTAAGCTGCATATGACGAGGAGCGGCGCGCGAAGCATAATACGCATCCCCATAAAAACAGCGTTTTGCACCTGATTGACGTCATTGCTAATGCGAGTAAGCAGTGATGCCTCCTCATGCTTGCCGAATACACTGCTGCTCATGCGCTGAATGCTTTCATATAGCTTTTGCCTAACATCATAGCCGAAATTTTGACTTACATAGGCTGAATAAAAGGAGCCTATAATTCCAACACCAAAGGCTAGAATGGTAGTTCCGAGTAATATGCCCCCCCATAAAAAAATACTTTCTGTCCGCCCAGCGACGATGCCTTCATCAATAACCTTAGACATCATGAAAGGCTGTGCAACCTCAACAACTAGCTCAATTAGCATTAAACTAACCGCAAATATCGCGTAGAGCTTATAGCTTGCTAAAAATCGTGAAAACGTTCGCAACAGCACTCCCTCCTTATATTGCTATTATAAGTCAAAACGGTAGAAAACTTGAACCTTTTTTTATAACTCTAAATATCTTAAGTTAAAGATTATTGACTCACATAAAAAGCATCGGCTGCGGTCTCCCTGTTCCGATGCTTCTTGTTGTAGTACTTCTATTCATAATAGGTACGAAATGATATATCTCTACTATAGTTGCCAAAGCCTTTGCCGAACAAGGTTAACCCACCGACATGACGCGCATCTTCCTTGACGCCTAGCTTAAAGCTCCAAACATTACGATCGGCCTTCAGATCGTGAAGTGTTACGTCAGAAATTTGCTGACCATCGATCCAGCTGCCAGTGTCATCTATGCGCAATACTTTAAGTAAGCCATATTGATTGACCGGGTCTCCCCACCAGGATGGTGAAAATCTGCCTCGCTCTTCACCAAAGTCACCAGGACTTGTCCACACTCCTACTTCCGTGCCATTAATCTGAAAAAATATGTCTGATGGCCAGTTTTCATTATAGCCTGGTGCTTCCGATCCAAGCTCAAGTGAAATTTCGATTGCTATCATTTTTTGATTCGTAAGCAAATAGTTTGGTATTTTATATTCCAAGTACCCATGACCGAGCCATAAAATCCCTGCATTCACCCGCTCCGGAGTGTAGAAGTATCGCGGATCATCAAACTGCCCGATTACACGCTCCGGGGTCGCTAAGCCACATGTAGGATGTATATCAAATTCCGTATAATGTCCGATCGGTATCGTAACCTCATGACATTTATATTGACCGACGCTTTGAAAAGGAAGCTCGATATGAATATCATGTACGGCAAGTGAACACATTTTATGTGTACCGCCATCCTTACGAACCATTCTCGTAGACACAAGTCCCGCCTTTTCAAGCTTCTTAACATGCATCGTCACGATTGCACTGCTTAGCTCTAGTGCGGCGGCTAGCTGTTTTACATTCATCGAGTCATGCGACAATAGCTTAATCATTTCTAAGCGCACTTCACTTGCCAGCGCTTCATATAGAGGTAACCATTTTTTATCTGTATTAGCCTCAATCATTGCTTTCGACCCTTCCCGTTCATCTTCTTTAACCGACATATCAATTTTCGATCGATCAACTGTTATCGGCTTCTATTCTTAATAAAGGTTCAATACGCAGAGACTTCAGGACCGTGAAGATGGTACGTCATCAAGCTTCTGCTTTGTGAATTTCCTAATTTCAATATTAACAGATTTATCTATCTCTGTATGCAAACTTTATAATTCCTTAAAAAATCGTTAACAATAGGCTGACAATCACTTGTTACATTTAGTCCGATATATATCATTGGGAGGGAAATGTATGAACTTCAAAAGTGGATTATTAGCGATCGGTCTATCTGTTTCATTGTTAACAGCTCAAGTCCCAACGATCCAAGCCGAAGCTGGCGCACCTACATCGGAAGCCTGGCTGTCTTTTGCTGGACAAGGTGACTTGGAAGCGAGACTAATCGCACGTTATTCAAGTGGTGCTGCATTCGAGGAGGGAGGCACTGAAATTGTCGCCTATGATTCACTGCACCAACAAATGTATTCTGTTAATGGTGCCGAAAAAGCGTTAGATATTATATCTATATCGTCCTTATCCTCTGCAAAGAGCAAGAGCAACGCTATTCATGAAATAAAGCTTACAAAAAGAATCTCTCTCGAGCAATTAAGCAAGCAAAGCTTATCATTAAGCGACATTACTAGCGTCGCTATCCATCCGTCGAACGAGTACGTCGCCATAGCAGCGCCTGCCGATCCCGTGACAGATGCAGGCTACATTATCTTCATTCGTCATGATGGAACATATCTTAATCATGTTCAGGTAGGTGTTCTGCCTGATATGGTTACCTTTACACCAGACGGCAAGCATGTGCTCGCAGCCAATGAAGGGCAGCCCAACGACGATTACACGATTGATCCCGTTGGCTCTGTCAGCATCATTAACGTTGAGCAAGGAGTTCAAAGCATATCAGCAAGTGCTGTTACGACAGCAGGCTTCGATAAAGTAGAGGCAGATGGCATTCGTATCGTGAAGCCAGGAGCAAGCTTCAGCGAGGACGCTGAGCCGGAATACATAGTTGTAGCAGATGACAGCAGCAAGGCTTATGTGGCGCTTCAGGAAAGCAATGCTATCGCGGTGCTTGATCTGAAGACAAAGCAAATTACAGACGTACATGATCTAGGAGTGATCGACCATTCGTTGCCAGGATACGCACTCGATGCCTCAGATAAGGACGGAGTAGCAAGTCTAAAAAACTGGCCTGTGCTAGGCATGTTTATGCCAGACGGTATGAGCATGTATACGGTAGATGGTAAAAGCTATATCTTAACTGCCAACGAAGGCGATGCTAAGGATTATGATGGCTTCTCAGAAGAGGCTCGTGTTAAGGATCTAGCTGATCGCATCGCACTTGATGCTTCCTATTATAAAGGCTTTACTCAGGAGCAGCTGGATGCCATGGCAGAAACGATGTTTGCAGATGAGCAGCTTGGCCGACTAAAAACAACGACAAGTGTAGCACTGAACAAGGACGGCAAGCAGGAAGCAATATATTCCTATGGCACACGCTCCTTCTCCATATGGGATGCTGATACGATGGAGCTTGTATTTGACAGTGGTGATCAATTTGAACGCATCACCAAGCTAGCTAACCCTGCTGGCTTCAATACAGATAATGCTGAAAACAGCGTCGATAGCCGCTCTGACGATAAAGGTGTGGAGCCAGAGGCCGTAACCGTGGGTAAGGTAGGCGACACTAGCTACGCATTCGTAGGCTTAGAGCGTGCAGGTGGAATTATGGCATATGATCTGTCTAACCCTGCAGCTCCTGTGTTTGATCTTTACTTTTCTTCTCGCAGCTATGATGCGGATGAAGAAATCCCATCCGGTGATGTTGCACCTGAGGGCTTGACGTTTATCGAGGCAAGCAACAGCCCAACAGGTGAAGCGCTGCTGCTTGTTGCGAACGAGCTTAGCGGCACAATTGCGATCTATGAATTAACGGAATCTGATCAAATTAGATTGCAAATCGTTGCCACAAACGATATCCACTCCCGTGTATATGAAGACGGTGGCATGGGCTACGCGAAGATCGCAACGATCGTAGAACAAGCTCGTGCGATCAATCCCAATACCATCGTGCTTGACGCAGGCGATACTTTACACGGCCAAACCTTCTCTACACTAGTAGAGGGCTCAAGTATTATTGAGCTTATGAATGAAATTGGCTACGCAGCGATGACTACAGGGAACCATGACTACAATTATGGCTCCGATCGCCTACATGAGCTTGGCGAGCAAGCAGCATTCCCGATTCTAGCTGCAAACGTTAAGAAGACAGACGGCTCTTACGCATATGAACCATATGTGGTCAAAGAAATGGATGGAATTAAGCTAGGTATTTTCGGAATTGCAACACCTGAAACTGTCTATAAAACACATCCGAACAACGTAGCTGGAATTACGTTCACAGACCCTGCAACTGCAGCGCAAGAAATGGTCAACACGCTGAAGGACAAGGCTGACGTCATTATTAATCTCGCACATTTAGGAACAGATGGCTCTACGATCGCTGCTAATCGTTCCGATGCTGTAGCTGAAAAAGTAGATGGTATTGACGTAGTTATTGATGGACATAGTCATGAGCTTATCAATCGAACGGTAAATGATGCACTTCTCGTTCAGTTTGGCGAATATGGAGAGCAGGTTGGTATCATTACCCTCGTGCTGGAGGATGGCAAGCTTGTCGACAAGCAATCTCATTATATTACTGCTGATGATGCGTCAACGTTGCCTGCACACCCTGAGGTAGCTGCGCTTGTTAAGAAAACGACGGAAGCTCAGCAAGTCATTCTTGATCAAGTGATCGGCAAAACCGATGTGAAGCTCATTGGAGAACGTGAGGTCGTTCGTACAGGCGAATCGAATCTTGGCAACCTGATTACGGATGCAATGGTTGCTTCAACAGGCGCCGATGCTGCAATCACGAACGGCGGCGGTATTCGTGCCTCGATCGAGGCAGGTGAAATTACTAAAGGTGACGTTATTACAGTTCTACCTTTTGGTAACTTTATCGTGACAATTGAAGTAACGGGACAAGAGCTGAAGGATGCACTCGAGGTAGGTGCTGGCGGTTACCCTGCAGCTAAGGGCGCGTTCACGCACGTATCTGGCATTACCTATAAAATCGATCCGGAAGCTGAAGCTGGTGATCGTGTTCATAGCGTCACTGTGAATGGCAAAGCGCTTGAGCTAAATCGTACGTACACCCTTGCAACGAATGATTTCTTAGCTGCAGGTGGCGACGAATATACAATGCTGGCTGACAATACGATCATTAATAACGCTGGAACACTTGATGAAGAGCTTATCCGATTCATTCAGAAGCAGGACACCATCTCACCTCAGGTTGAGCAGCGTATTGTAGTAGAAGCGAAACAGAAAGACAGCAGTAAGCCTGCTGCCGGTGGAAACGGTAATGTAACGAATGAAACGGTTGCTGAGAAGCCAGCTAAACCGTCAAACAACGCTAACAACTCAAGTAGCTCAAATAATACTGGAAGCAACAACACGCAAGGTAAGCCTGCAGCGCAAGTGAATAAGTACATCGTGAAAAAAGGCGATACGCTATCTAAAATTGCAAGGCAGCACAAAACAACGTGGCAAAGGCTTCAGCAAGTGAATAAGCTAAAAAATCCTCATCTGATTTATCCAGGACAACAGCTTATCATTCTTTCCCCATAAGCGAACCAATCGCTTATGCTCAAAAAGCCCCGCAGCTAACTACATGGCTGCGGGGCTTCCTTATTGGTGTCATTTAAGAAAATTTACTCTACGATAAAATGAATAGACGTGTTAAAGTCATAAGCCTCGCTTGGCTCAGAGCCATGAATGAGAAAGCTTGCGTGTGCGGTTATCGTATATCTTCCTTCGGGCAATTGATCATCCGTCAGCTCTTTTACAAAGGCGATATAGTCCGGATCATCCTGCTCCGAGAAACCGCCTGTAAAGGTGTAGTCAATTGTTACAGGTTGATCCTTCTTCAGCAGAGTAACGATATATGGCTGTGGCATTGCACCGTCTATCTCGATATTTCTAGTATGCTCCTTAATGCTGAAGCCAACTGGGTACATCGCATGGCCGATCTCAATCTCCTGCTCCCCTTTATATACTAGCTCTGCATATACCTTAATCGGCTCATCTACCGCATATTTCAGCTTATCTGTCGTAATACTGAGCTCATAATCACCCTGTACGGCTTTCGTGCTTAATACGAGCTCTTCATCCGAGAAGCCTACTTGATCTATAACTTCCCCTTGCTCGCTTCCTTGCTGCTTATTTCCTCCATTTGTCGTACCATTGTTGCTATTAACAGCCTCATCTCCACATGCTGCAAGCAGCAGCGTCGCTAATAACACTATTATAAGCTTTTTCATTGCTCTCGCCCCTTCATGTCGCCATATCTACTAAACGAACGTATGGCTCCATTAGTTGCTATTCTGACGATAAAGGAATATTACCCCAAGCTAGCTAACTTTAAGCTAAAAATCAACTGGAATAAATCGTGCTCGTTCGTTTGGGGTTTGATTAGGTCCATGCAGGGCAAGCATGCGCTGACCATCAAAGGTATAAAATACCATCGCATGTCCGCCGTCATCTGTATATACAGGCTCCTTCTGATGCTCCCAAGGCCCCGTCACCTTCCCGCTAGACGAAACCGCCAGTCCTTGCGCGTATCGGTTATCAATGAAGCTGGCCCACAGCAAGCATAGCTCGCCTGATTTGTTCTTAAACATAAACGATCCGTCTGTCACATAGATCTTCTCATAATCGAAGCGTGCATGCTTAAATGAGGTAGGCCAAGGTGCCTCTGATGCACGAAACAACAGCTGTGGCTCAGTTACTGCCTCGCTTAAATCTTCGCTTAGCTGGACGATGCACACCTCTCCGTCTCCTACCTACTGCCACTCATGACAAAATACCATCCAAGGCTTACCTTCATCATCCACATAAAGGGAGCCATCCAAGCAGCACCACTCCTTCGGCGTCACTACTCCGTCACTGTGGAGCTTAAACGGACCGTATAAGGAATCACTTTTTAATACGGCTGTCCCTAGCAGATCATTCTCTCTTCTGCGGAACGTAGCAAACATATAGAAGGAGCCTTTATACTCGTACACTTCCGGCGCCCAAAAGTTTTTATCCGAGAAAAACCCTTCATAATTGCGAAATACTTCAAACGGTCCTTCCCAATCCTCCAAATTCGAGCTCACGTACATCTCAAAGCTTGTTCCTTCTTGCCATATGTTTTTATCGGTAGAGCCATACATATAATACTTTCCTTCGTCAGAACGAGGTACGATAAATGGGTCACGAATTTGAATCTGTGATAGCTTCTTCACGCGCTCAGCTCTCCTTTACTCTAGATAAGCTTAGGTTATATCTATATCGATCAAGTTTAACAAAATCAATAGATAGATTATTCAAATTAATAGGTTGGATGCACGACGCCTGGCTGTCGATGGCACACTAGACTGCCATCCTCCCATATCCATTCCTCATTGCCATTTATTGCGACCTCAACCGTTTTTCCATCATATTGAACCTCACCGCTAATCGTGCCGTATTGCATCCCGATCAAGCTTAGTAGCTCACCCTGTTCATTCAAGACGGCACGCAGTCCCGCAGGAAATACTGCATGAAGCTCGTCATTACGCCATATCTCGCAGCGATCTTGCTCATTAACAAATTCATAGCGATGCCCGAAGGCTTGGCGGCGATATACGAGATTACCAGTAATCGATTCGCCATGATCTGAATCATAAGGCAGAACACCTGTAAACCAAATCGTATGCTCCTTCGTCGGTAATATCCCGGATAGTCGTTCAATAAAATCGAGCACACAAAGGATGGCCGGCGAATACACCTCAGTAAAGCCTTCCGCCCCCGTCCACGGACTAATCGTTTGCGAAAACCGCTTAAAGCGAGTCATCGCTGCTACGATAGGCTGCATCGTCCACAGCTGCTCAACATAACGCTTATGATGCTCAAATGCATGCGCTGCACGTATAATCGCTAAAAAATTCGTTGGTCCTGCCCAGCTGTTGTAGCTTGTATTCGGATCGAAGCGCGGATCATCCAGTGCAATCGATGGGAACGGGTATTTTGCAAAAAATTTACGACTATTCAGCAAGTACTTGCTTAGCATGCGTGCAAACATATCGTCATCGACAGCCTCGCAAGCAAGCACGCGCAGCAGCACATCTGATTGCACACGAACGAACTGACCTTGACGGTCCACATCGTAGAAAAAGTCATCGACCTCATCATAGCAATGCTTGAATAGTGCCTGCCTCGTCTGCTCTGCTTTTTCTTGCCAGATCTTCGCTTCTTCATGCTTACCAAGCTCATCCGCTATCTTAGACAAATATTTGCGCTGACAGTATACATTTGCTGTAAGATCAGGCGCGAGAAATGGTACAAGAGGAGAGTGTGGATTGCATTTCGTCACATCATTCAGATGCGGTGTATCGGCTACATGCCAAAAGCGTGGAGATAAGTCATGCCCTGTGTCAAATGCGCTGAATGCTTCAATGCAGCCGGTTTGTCTCGTGTTGCGATAGGTCATTAGCCATTCATCATATTTCACCATCGCCGCATACATTGTGCTTAGAAAGTCTGCGGACTGTCCATTCAATTGATAATAATGCCATACACAGCTTGCAAGTGGAGTGACAAGCTGAATCTGTCGATAGCTTGCGCCATCTTTAGTAATTTTGTATGGGAACATTCCGTCCTCACGCTGAAACTTAGCGAAGCCTAGATATGTCTCTTCTGCAACCTGCGGCAGGAATCTTGCAAGCAGCTCTGTATTAATGGTGCCTGTGCTTTCAAGCCAGCAGCCATAATAAATGCCCCCCTCATGCAGAATTGGCCTTTCTGTTAATGTAGGCTTTATACAATCGAGCAGCTTCGTTACTGCCTGCTTGTAAACATCGCTTAAGGCTGATGATTCTGCAGCAAAATAAACATCGCCCGCCTGCTGCCATTGCTCCAATAAGGGCAAGTCCTTCTGCTTATTGGTCGGCTCTATATATGAAGTAATATCAATATCGTTAAGCCGCCTCCTTAGCTGGTCCACTCTGTTCAACTCCTCAATATTAATATGGCGCTAAACAAAGCATCAACGTTCGATGCTTTGTTTAGCGCTCACTCCTTCTCTAGCGAAATATGAAAGCTATTATTGTGTCACATTGTTCGCGATAATTTCCTGTGCATCCTTGTAGAAGCTAGCTACCGCTTCCTCTACAGATTTACGACCGAAGCCAATTTCTTGAATAGCAGTCTTCGTCATTTTTTCAAACTCTGCATTACCAGGTAGATTATAGCTGATATTGAAAGGTTCTGTTTTTGTAGCTTCCGATACACGTGATGTATAGTCGTAGATAATCTTTTCTACATCACTTGCTTGAGCCTGAAGCACATCGCGATTAGCAGCCGTTACTGGGACACCACGGTTGTTGCCAAGGATTGATGCTGCTTCCGAATCATTAATGAAGAAGGAGATAAATTGTGCTACCTCTTCAGGGTGCTCAGTTTTTGCATAACCAGATAGACCTTGAGATGATTCGAATACAACACCTGTTCCTTTCGGACCACGAGGCAGCTGAACCATCGTGAGCTCATCGGTAGTAAGGCTTTGCAGTGAAGTCAATTGGTTGGATGGCAATAGCGTCATCGCTACTTGGCTAGTCACCATTAGGTTTTTAGCAATGTCTTCATTAGGATTAGACACAGCCAATTCTGGTGTCACAACTCCGCCTTTCGCTGCTAGATCTGCCCAGTAGCTAAACCACTGCAGCGCCATCGCTTCATCAAAGCCGACCTTTTGTTCATCCATGTTGTACAATTGCTGACCATGCTGCTTGAAATAGATGTCCAGTCCGTCATAGGTAAAGTCATAAGAGCCAAATACTCCATCTCCAAGCTTTTCACTAATTTCTGTGGCGATCGCTGCGTAGTCATCCCAGCTCCAGCCATCCTGTGGAACGGGCATGCCAGCTTTTTCGAACATCGTTTTATTGATTACGATTCCACGTGCATTAGCACCAGCTGATATGTGCAGCAGCTGACCATTTACCGTTCCGTACTGAATCATCGCCGCATCCATATCCGATAGATCAAGTGCGTTGCCAACATATCCATCTAACGGCAGAAGCACTTCCTTCAATGCGTAGTCAATCACGTTACCGCCAAGGAAAAATATATCAGGTGCAGTACCAGATGCTAGCTGTGTATTGAGTTTATCGAAATAACCAGAGGATGGAGCAAACTCTCCTACAACATCAATATGTGGATATTTTGCTTCAAACAGCTCGATCACCTGATTCGTTTTGTCAGCACGCTCCTGATCTCCCCACCACATAATTCGTAGCTCAATTTCCTCAGGAGTATCACTGCTGTTATCGCCTGAATTCGTCGCTGTGTTGTTGTTAGCAGGTGATGCTGCTGGTGTATTCGTATTGCCTCCATTGCTTGAGCATGCCGTTACTAGACATATCGTTACAATGATACTTACTAGCAAACTCCATTTTTTCATGATAAAGCTCCCCTTTGACCAAATATTGTTTTCTTGCTTGAATAAAGAATAACGTCTTCATATTCGGTTTTGAATTCTATTATTTCGGGTGATCATATATCATTTTTTTGGCTCATCACCACATTATTTAAATCCAGTAGTTGCTATACCTTCCAAAAAATACTTCTGGAAGAACATAAAAATGAGTGAGATCGGTATAAGAGACAGTGCAGACATCGCTAGCAGCGCACCCCAATCGGAGGAGCCGGATGGATCAAACAACGCTCGTACACCTAACTGAACAGTAAACAAATCAATTTTGCTAATGTAGATCATTTGACTGAAGAAATCATCCCATGTCCATATAAATGTAAAGATAGCGGTAGTAATTAATGCCGGTAACAGCAATGGCAGCATAATCCGGACGTAAATCGAGCGCAGATTACAGCCATCAATAATTGCACTTTCATCGAGCTCACGAGGTATACCGCGTATAAACTGAACCATTAGCAGAATGAAGAACGAATCTGTTGCCAGCCACTTTGGAACAATTAACGGATAATACGTATTGAGCCAGTTGAGTTCACTAAAGATAATGTATTGCGGGATTAACGTGACATGATACGGCAGCATGATCGTTACAATCATAAGCGCAAACCAAAGCTTGCTGAGCTTAAACTTCAATCTAGCAAATGCGAATGCCGCCAAGGAGCATGTAATAATGTTCCCCAGCACGCACAATATGGATATCATCGCAGAATTGAGGAAGAATTGACCAAAGCTAATGCCCTGGAAGCCTGCCCAGCCCTTAACATAGTTGTTAAATGTCCATTCCTTGGGCCATAACCCCGGTTCACTAAAGATAAGCTGATTCGGCTTGAAAGAGCTGCTAACGAGCCACAGTACAGGATACAGCATAAGGATACCGAGAACGATAATGAAAAGATGGCGTAATAGATTGGAATTGGCTATCGCTTTCACCATATTATTTCCCTCCTTGATCATCGCTGTAGAATACCCAGTACTTCTGAGTTGTAAAGACGATGGCTGTTAGGAAGCCGATTATTAACAGCATGATCCATGCCAATGCAGAAGCATAGCCCATATCAAAGAATGAGAACCCTTTCAAGTATAAGTACAACGTATAGAACATCGTTGCATCTAGTGGTCCGCCTCTACCGTCACCGATGACAAAGGCTGGAGTGAATGCCTGAAAGGAATTAATAATCCCCATAACTAGGTTGAAGAAAATAACGGGTGTTAACAGCGGCAGGGTAATATTGAAAAATTGTCGCCCTTTGCCCGCTCCATCAATAGAGGATGCTTCATAGAGCTCTGTAGGCACCTGCTTCAAGCCTGCCAAGAAAATAACCATCGCGGAACCAAATTGCCAGATCGTCAGCATAATAATCGTGTAAATAACATAGTCAGGATGGGAAATCCAAGATGGCCCCTTAATACCAAACCATCCTAGAAAATCATTCACAACACCGTCGCCCGCAAAGATCTGTCGCCATACGATCGCAATCGCGATGCTACCTCCAAGCAGCGAAGGCAAATAATAGACTGTTCGGTATATGCCTAGTCCACGCAAGCCTTTATTAAGAATCATCGCGACAATTAGAGCAAAGATAAGCTTCAGTGGCACCGAAAATAGAACATACTTAAAGGTAAGAAATAAGGAATTACGGAAAGTCTCATCATCACTTAAAATTTTTACATAGTTGCCTAGGCCGATCCAGCTTGGCGAATTAAGCAAATTATACTTCGTTAAAGAAAAGTATAACGATGCCATCATCGGACCTAACGTTAAACAGAAAAAGCCAATGAGCCAAGGTGTCAAAAATAAATACGCTGTACGATTGTGGTCACTGGCCAAGCTATTTCTTGCACTTTTTATCTTCATCTGCGTTCCTCCTGTCGAAGTACGATTAACCATACTTCTATAGTAAGAGTGAACGCTGTAAAGCTGAATTCTATTTTTTCGGTCATTCTCTTATAATTTTTTTAGGTCATCATCTATTTTTCAGTTCGCTTACGATTTTTGTGTCCGATATTCTGAAGGCGAGATGCTGTAGCACTTTTTGAAGCGAGAGCTGAAATAGCTTGCGTTAGAGAAGCCTGTCAGCTCTGCAATATCGCTTAATCCAAGATCCGTCGTATCTAGCAAATGACACGCCTGCTTCATCCTTACCTCGGACACATACTGCACGAAGGTTTTGCCTACCTTCGCCTTAAACAGCTCAGAGAAATAACTCGTGTTATAATTGAATTTTTCTGCTAGAGAGGGAAGTGTAATCTCATACATGTAGTTTTGATTGATATATTGCAGTACCTCATCAAATAGCTCATCGCCACTCTCCTGCTTAATAGAGCGGTGCCCTTCCTGAAGGTAACGTTGAATGTATGCTAATGCTTTGTCTACAGTTGTCAGCTTCAGCACCTGCTCCGGATTAAGCCAGATCGCATAGGTCAAGCTTGCTTGCTCCTGAAGCAACCGCTCGAGCGTTATAAGCACCTCGAAGATGCATCTTACAAACTCTGTATTCGAGCGAAGCATGGCATCGGTTAGTATAGTACGAATATATTGCAGGGCAGAGCTCACATCATCCTTGTGCAGCAAGCGTGACAGCACCTCATCATCCAGCTTGCCAATATGTCCTTGAAGCGCTGTAGCTTGGTGCTGCTTACTATTAAGCAAGCTCCATTGCAGCAGTGCATCCATATAGGCATGATACCAATGTGCAAAGCCGACGACTTCACCGCTCGTTCCGATAACAAGCTCAAAGCCAAGATGCTGCTTTAGCTGGTTCTCATAGCTTTCTATAATCTGTGCGCGCAAGGCTTGTCCATCTCTGCAAACAAGGGAAATGAGCCGAGGATAATTACTATCCCTACATATGAAAACCTGCTCCGTGTACTGCTCTGCTAGCTCACGAGCAATGAGCTCAAAGGGCAGCTGAAACTGTTCTCCTGGGTGTATAGGTTGAGACTCATCGGTATGCTTCAAGCCAAATGTGACCACTTGAATCGGTACGTCGTTCCAATCCTCGACCTGAATGAGCGGCGCCTTGCTCATGATCATCGGAGACAAGTCGCCCTTCAGCATATGCAGCATAAAGTTTTCCCTGATCTCGCGAAACCAGCGTTGATGCCTCCTGCTCGACTCCAATGATGAAAGCTTATCATTCCGCTCCTGCTGAATAGCATTCTTCAGCTGTTTCATTATTTGCTCAAGCTCATCGGGCATAACCGGCTTTAGCAAATACTCAACAGCCCGATGACGAATCGCAGCCTTCGTATATTCAAAATCATCATAGCCCGTTAGCACAACTGCTTTCACTGCAGGGTGATGCTGCTGCAGGTGCGATAGCAAGCCGACTCCGTCCATAACCGGCATATTCATATCCGTAAACACCACATCAATGGGTTGATCTTCGAGCTTTTGGATTGCATCCGCACCGTTACTCGCTTCTGCAACGATGTCAAAGCCAAGCTCCTGCCAATCAACCTTCAGATATAGCCCTTTTCGAATCTCTAGCTCATCATCAACAATTAACACTTTAATCATACTGCTCTGCCTCCTTAATTGGTACGTATAAGCTAACCTCTGCTCCGCCAAAACGACTAACTCCTATCTCATAATGAAAGGCATCACCATATACGGCATAGCTTCTTAGCAATACATTATGCAAGCCAATATGCCGATCCTTGTCCTCATATTGCTGCGATTGCCATTGCTTCATCACCCGATGCATAAGCTGATACTTTTCGTCCGCGGTAAAGCCTGGCCCATTATCACTTATTCGAATATGAAGATGATGCTCACGACGCGTAATATCAATCGCTGTCTCAATATAATCATTATGCTGCGAGCTGAATTTGACGGCATTCTCTATGATGGGCTGCAGCATGAATTTAAGGATCAACAGCTCGTCCGTTGGACCGTGAGTCGTAAGCTCGATGTTAGAGCGATCGTGATAACGTACCCGTATAATATCTAAATATTGATGGATATACTTTAACTCCTCTCGCAAATATACGAGATCGTCGCTAACCTTAAGCGAGTAGCGCATCATATGACCAAGCGTCAAAATCATCTTAGACGTTTCCTTGCCACGGTTTTGCAGCGCTAGGCTGCTGATCATTTCTAATGTATTAAATAAAAAATGCGGATTTATTTGCATGACTAACGCTTTATAATCAGCTTTTTGCTTCAATAGCGTCAGCTGATATTCCTTCGATATGTACTGTCTTAGCTGCGAGATCATGCTTTTGAATACCTCTATAACGAATGCAATTTCCATCGTACTGGACCTTTCATTGGCCATCCGATTTTCCGCCTGCACGAAGTCGCCACGCTTCAAATGCCGCATTGCCGCAACGAGAGAATTGAGCGGTCTTGATATACTATGTGAGAAGACAAGAGTTAAAATAATAGAAACGACTAATAGAATTGATACGATGACGATAACCGTATCGCGCAAATTATACAGCTGGGAGTACAGGTCTTTTTCACTTACAATACCGACAAGCATCCACTTCGTCTTCGATAGACGCTTATAGACAATCATCTCCTTCTCGCCCTCCGTATTCGTACGGAATAGCCTACCTTCACTAGAAGTAATCGTTTTCAATTCGTCGAAGTAAGCATACTGATGCTCATCCATCGATTGAGACTGACCTGGCAGCAGCATCTGACCATGACGATCTATTAAGTAGATTTGTCCTGTTTCACCAAGGTGCAGCCGTTCCAGCGGCTCTAGGAAATACGTCTCACTAACATTTATTTTTAAGAAGGAGTTTGCTAGCTCCGGCTTGTACGTATCGAGCGGCATCGTCATACTGACCATCGCGTTCTCGTTACCTCTCGACATTTCTACCATATCACTGCCGGCAGGACTCCAATAACGCTCTCGCTTCGTTAGGTCGACATACCAGGTCTCTCCTTTAAATGACTCGCTGCGACTTATATAATTCTCACTGCTTATCCACAAATTAGGATGTCGGTATATCGTCATATTAGCAAGTGGTGTATAGCTGTTCGTTACTTGCGTCAAATACTCGCTTAGCTCAAGATTTGCTAGCATTTTTGAGCCATCTGTCGCATTGTCAGCCGTATGGGCACGATCCCATATATCGATAACATCGCTGTTGTATACGAGCGAGGCGGAGTCATACACTTGATTTTGCAGCATTTCAACGTAGGTCGCGTATTCCTGCATCTTCTCAAGTGCAGATTCTTCGATGTAGCTACTAATAATCGTTTTAGAGGAATGAAATAAAATAAACGCCATCACACTAAAGGAAGCGACGATGAGCAATATAAAGGTTACCATAAGTTTGAATTTAAGAGATTTCATAGCTTGTCTCTCCAGTCGATCAGGTATTGTACATATTAAAGTACCATACAGTAAAGCGCTTGCAAACTTAAAAATGTGAAAACAAATTCATTTTTTAGCATAACAAAGAAAAACAGTCATGCATAGGATGAACTCCTTGTTGCATAACTGCTTTTCTTGTGACACTGTTGGCTAGCTTATTTATGATAAGATTGCCGCAGCTTATAAATAACGACAACTGCTGCTGTTATTAGTAATAAATTAATAATTACAAACCATATCCATAGCTTTGAGCCGGAATCGGCTTCCTTCCAATGAAAGTACGTTTCATTGCCATGCGCATCACGTACTGTGATCGTAAGTTCTTCTCCAACGTCATCAATGACGAAGTAGCCTGACTCGTCTGGTTCAAGCTGCTGACCATTAGCAATGACAATGCTATCCGTATCGGTAAAGCCGCTTGCTTTATTGCCTTCGAGCTTAGCATGTGTCGATTGCGGCTGAATCATCGTCAGCGTAGGCGGCGTGCGGTCAACGAGATAACGCTTGCTGTAGGAGATTGCATCTCCCGCTGGATCGCTCAGCAGCAGCTCAACTATATGGTCACCTTCGCTAATCGGAACGGTAATCGTTTCTTCTATCACTCCATCCCCCGCAGGCACAAGCTGTTGCTCATAGAGCAGTCCATCCGCACTATCGACTAGCTGCACTAACGTTTCACTAGCTAATGTCAGCTGCACTTGAATATGTGTTGAATGGATCTTTTCATCCTCAGGGATCCAAACTACCGTATCCTTCGACCAGTCTCTTGGCTTAAGGGTAAAGGATGGGATGTCAATAAGGGAGCTCGCCATTCCATCATCATAAGTAAGCTGCAGCTTCCCCGTGTAGGTGCCTTCCTCAAGCGAGATACTCCAAGCATAACGCTTCACTTCACCACTCTCATCTGCTTCAAGCTGCTCAAGCTGCTGGAACATTAGCTCTAGGGCCACTTCTTCACCGCTGTCTGAAGTAAGCCACGCATAGCCTCCGCTGAAAGGCAGCGAAGCAGGAACTTCGAACAGGATACTGGCGGCGCTGCCTTCAGGAATAACCCGCAATAACTTGAACGGTGCAGCACTATAACCCCTTTGCAGCTTAACCGTTACTTCAGGATCAATTTGCTGGCCTTCGCTTGTTTTATTATCAGCGATGATGGAGAGCTTATATTGTCCATCCTCGATCGTAGCAGGCAGCGTAAGCTCTGCCTGTCCTGCGGCCAATGCCTCTTCGCCAACGAGCATCGCTGCTCCTCCAGCTCGTGATTGAAGGTAAAAACGTATACGATCGGTTTGCTCAACATCTCCATTCACGTCCCATTTTAAGGAAAGCGATGATGATGCTTGTACAACGACCTCCGTATTGAGAGGTGAGCGCCACGTTGTATTCGGCCTGCGCAGCTCTTCCTTCAAGCTAATGCTATAGCTTTGATTCGCTCCCTCGATATGCAGCTTATACGTGCCTTGTGCGGCGGAATTAATAAGCCAGCGACGCTCTCCTTCCTCCATCTCAATATACATATACTTGTTTCCATCATAGTTATTATGCTCAATTTTCGTTCCGTCTGGCAGCTCTAGATCTGCTTCGAACGCTTTATTCGCATCCCCGACGACGACTATCTGAACATTATACTGCTCTTGGCTAATCGTTATCTGCTCTGTAATGGACAATGGAGCAGCCGTTGCAGCTTGAACGGTGAAGAGCAGTGAGCATACAACCGCTATTAATAATATTTTTCGCAATGTATTGATCCTTCTCCCCTACTCCCTGTTATTCGCGATCCATTGACGAACATATGGCTCAGCCGATGCATCATACACGGCAGCAGTTTTTTTTGTTTGTTGCTGAATGTTCTGAAGCAATTCTACAAACTGACCTTGTCGCAGCCAGCTTTTTGGCATTTGGATAATGGCGCGCTTCAGTGGTCTATCCTTATTCAATATAAGTGTTAAACGGTCGTTATAGCACGTCAGCACCTGCTCTTGATGGGCTGTGTATTTCGCATTATAGGCTGCGATCATCTGCTCTCTCCGTGAAGGATATTCTCTGCCACCAATATAGAGACGCAGCTCCCTCGTAATATCGACATGAACGGATTGGATATCCTCCCATCTGAAGAAGGGTAATTGTGCTGCCTCCTCTTGATTGAACGTATTAATCCAGATTCCTTGCTCATTCGTCATCACCCATGGAATGTCATCCGTTGGCTGTGGAATGCGTACACTTTTGGAGGATATGATCGCGGAACGAATGAAGATAATGATTCCGACAAGCACTCCGACTCCAATCGCTGAATCCTTCAACCAAGCAAGCTGTTGCTTTTGCTCAGGCAGCAGTGCTGTGAGCAGAACGTACAAGCCAAATAGCACAAGCCATATCATTGGAGCGACAATACAGCCAACATAAGGCATATTGCGGTATCCCTTGGAGGAGCCGCTCACAGATGAAAACATCCTTGCAAACTCCCATTCGTACGCTTCACATACAAAGCTTTTCTTCATCCTGCTCCTCCTTTAACGATACACTTTAACATCTGCTCCAAAATGAATATGAGGTTCAAATTTCCATGCTTTTGCATACAGGTAAACATACGATTGAGAAAAGCGGCTCGTATTGACGAAGATAATCAGGTCACCTTCCGCTCCCATAACGTCTAGATTACCTCGAACGGTTATCGTTAAGTCCTTGTTATACTTGGAATCTCTCCATAGCAGTCTTGTATTCCCATCTAAATTAATGAGATCAATCGCTGTAGCCGCTTGAATCTCATGCTTATCGATATAGCTTGTAACCTTCCCAAGCTCAAATCCGATAAGCTGCCATCCAATCGCGCCGTTTGCAGCCCAATTTGTTGTACCGATTTTTTCTAGTCCAATCTCACCATTTACACATAAGACGCATGCCGAGTCATCAATTTCGATACCTGGAATTTTATTGACCCATGTAATGACCTTTTGCGCCGGACCATCGATTGCTGTCCCTATCTCGAGCCCAAGCAACCCGCCAAAGCCTTCTCTTCCATCAATGCCCACCTTCAGCATTCTTGCGGTCAGCCCTGTTGTTCCGAGGTTGACTCCTTTATTGCTTCCGATTAGCACCTCTGCTGCTTTTGGCATTAAGCTTTTCTGCCAGCCAAGTCCTATACCGTAACGATTAATAGGCAGGTTAGTAGAATTAAAGGAAAAGGCTTTATAGCTTATATTGAGATCGGCCGCCTCCAGGCCAAGATCGAACTTCGCTGGTCCATGCTCGTAAGCAGCCTTAAGCTGAACGCCTCCCGTTTCAATAATATTAGAGAAATTAAGCTCTGCACCGATCTCCCCGCGAACGATGATGTTGTCTTTTTCGTAGCCCATCTCGAGCGTTGCGTCCGTTGGCAGGAATTTCACCATACGCTTCCATTTATCAAGCAACGGATTATTCAATGCTAGCACATTTGAAAATCCAGCAATTCCGCCCTTCGCTGACAAGGTTCCATCATCACTACCATACTTTGCAGTATAGGTGAACTTTGGCACTAGTCGTACTTCAAGTCCAAATTTACCGAGTGCAAACTTATCCATCACATCGAAGTATGCATTGCTGCGCACAACATCGAACGTTTTCTGATCGTTATTAACGGTCATCGTTATATGATCCGGAAAATGCCGCTCCTCCCAGTTATCCAACGACGCTGTAGCTTTTGACAGCAAGCCTAGCTTTGTATGATCTACTTGGACAAGTAAACCGTTAAATGTAAGCTCCTTACCACCCTTCAGCGTCATACTCCCTCTCGTGTCGTACATAAAGCGATCGACGGATGTATTGCCTTTAAGCACAGAGACTCCATCAGAATCCTCGATAAAATCACCGTAGACTCTAGCATCTCCAAACTCACGGTACTTTTGTTCGCTAGAGTTGGAGGCAGACAGCTGGTAGCTGACCTCCTGCTGATCCTTCGTAATTAACTTCAGCTCATGAAGACCGATGGCAATATTGTTGCTAACTTCGGTCGTTATATGATCATCACTAGATTTTTTAATATCTAGCTCCTTGCCATCAAGCAGCGCCTTGGTCACATGATCAAAGCCAAAACCATTAATCTGAAGCTGTGTCACGCCTAGCTTAGATACTGTAATTCGATTCGGCATCGTATCGAAAATGCCCACCTCAACACCGTTATCTTCCTCCAGCTCACCAAACGTTGGCACTGCTCCATCCTCACCAATCGTGTAGGTTTTAGTTGTCGAGCGCTGATCAGGTCCAATCGCTCGAACACGGTGCAAGCCCTTCTCCATCGGCTGAAGTGTATAGGTGATCTTGTATGAATGCTCAAGTGAAGCTTTAATATCCTCAAAGCTTCCCAGTAAAGCATCCAGTCCCGTAGCCGCAATGTATTTGCCTCCAGTCGCTTCAGCAACATCTCGAAGTGTCTCGTAGCCAGATGCAAAGCCTATCGCGAAGATCGTAATCCCTGCTGCATTGGCACGGTTAATGATCGCTGCTCGATTTTCAGGACGAGAAAAATGATCATCCTCTCCATCGGACAGCATAAATAATATTCGTTCGCCTGGCTGACTCTCCATAACCGACAAGCCCTGATCAAATGCACCTGAAATATTCGTTCCGCCATTACCATCAAGCACATCAATCATGTGCTTAACGTCACCTAATTGATTGCTCAGCGGCGCAAGTAGCTCTGCACCATCATCAAAGGCGAGCAAACCAACGCGTTCGTTGTGTTTCATCGATTGAATGAAATTATGAAGGGCTAGCTTAGCTCCTTCGATTCGCTCACCGCCCATTGAGCCGCTGCGATCAACAAGCAGAAGCAGGTTACGCTCGTAGCTTACGGATTGTCCAATCTTCTCTAATTGAAAGTCGGTAATTTCTGTCGCATTATCGAACAGCTGGATCGACTCCGCCGTTAGCTCCTTCATATTGCCGGCTGTCACATATAGGTCAACCTCTCCAGATTCGTCAGCTTGAATGGATGCAATACGAAGATAGGATTTATTCAAGGCGATTAACTCATTACTTACATATACAGCAAAGCTTTTCTCTGTATCGCTTGGCTGAAGTTCCTGCACTCGCTTACCGTCTAATGACTGAAAGCTTGTGTATAGCTGATTCGTTAATTCATTGCGAAGCTGAAAATCCTCAGTCGACATTTGCTCAGGCTCAGGCAGACTTTGCAGTGATTGAACATAATATTGCTGGGGAACTGTAAGCTGAGCTGGATCTAATGTTAGCTCCTCAATTTGCTGTGAGGCTTCCTCCAATTGCTGTACCTGATAATAATAGGAGGCTAACAGAAATTTTACCTGCGGAATATCCTTATGCTCGTGAGCACGCAGCAATGAAAAGGCTAGCTGCGGATGAATATCGACCTCGGCTTGTATATAAGCCAGCTGGTCATCGACGATTTTCATGGACTCCTCATCGCTTGGGTTAACCTGAGCAGCCCATGCTTCTAATAGCTGCTTCTCATCCTTTTGCTGCTGCAGCTTGGCATCAGCATAGAAAGGAATAACAGACAACTCCTCCTCGCTTAGGCTTACCTTGTTATTCAGCAGCAGCTCGCTGAACATAATCGCTGGCTCCTCTGCGTCTGGAAATTGCTCAATCAGCTGAATAAGCAATTGTTCTGCTATAGCTGTATCGTTCATATATAACGCTGTTTTGGCAAGCTCCATAGCAAGCTCAGCTTGCTCCTTGCTTTGAATGTCCTGCTCCAGCATTTGCTCCGTCAAACGCTCATAGAGAGCTTCAGCCTCATTTAAGGCAGCTGCTTCCATCTGTCCATTCGGAATCCCAACGTGAACTAAATAATCTAATCGTTGATGATCCAGCTTAGCATAGCTTTGAAGCATTAGCTCATCTTCAGCACTTAGCTTGCTTGCTACATGCTGATGTATTTGCTTGACAGCATTTTCTGCAATCGCTGCATAAGTTTCAACTGTAACACTGGACGTTTGTTCATCGCTTGCTGATTCAGCGCCACTAAGCCCTATCGCTTCAGCTAGCTCGTTTCTATCATCTTTACTTAGATAAAGCTCACTCGATGGCTCACTCAGCACCTCATGAAGCACATGTCTCCCCTTCTCAGGCTGACCGGCTTGCAGATATGCTAGGCCTAGCAATAGCTTGCTATTGTCAGACGGCGCTTCATTCCAAAGCTCAATCGCGCCAGAGAGCTGTAACTCGGCCGGCTCATGCTGCTGTACATATAATTGCTTGTACACCTTAGTAAGCTGAGATTGCTCCTGTAGCTCGGCTACCTTATCATTCCTTAGCAAATCAAAAGAAAACAAGCCAATAATCACAAGCAGTACAATGGTAAATGAAGCAAGTCCAGACAGCTTTACAGCTGGCCGATACAGCTTAATTGCGATAACTACCGATAGCAAACAGCACACTAATACGATGTAAGTAATAACTATGCCTAGAAGCATAGGGTTTCCGGTAATCAAGACTTATCCCCCCTTCTAGCCAACCAACGCTGAATAATATAGGAAGCAATCAAATATATAGCTGTAATGATCCCTACAGAAAGCAGCGATTGCGTAAAACGAAACCCAATCAATGCCTCATCCATATTGCTCGCTGTGAGGGATACATTGGCATATGCAGATAAAGCAGCAACACCGATAATGATGATGAGTACGGTGCATCCGTAGCTCCATAGCTTATTCATCTGGATTCGGCTCAATGCATATAAAAAAGCAAGCAAAAATGCAGCATGAAACCAATGTAGCCTTAAGTCCTGCTCAATCGTCTTAAGCGATGCTCGATCCGCATCATCTGCTGACGCACCTGTAACAAGGTTGAGCTGCATTGGCCGATCCATACTTAGCAGATTGGCTGCCGCATATCCATCGACATGCCAGGTCGCTCCTAATGAATATATAAATTGCTGCATCAGCACATTCGGAATGATCCCGTACATCGATGCATCGTCCTTATATGCGTCCCATACTGCGCCCATTGTCGTCATATGGGTGCTATGAAGCTGACTAGGCTTCGTTGTTGACCAGCTCAGCGTCATTAAAGCAATAATAACGATAAAAAATATAAGCATTGTACGAGCGAATGCTGCGAGGCTTTTAAGCCATTGCGATAGATCCAATTTTTGCGGGACGCTCCAGCGTCCAACGCCAACAATGGAAGCTACAAAGCTCAACAACAGCGCTAGCACAAAAACCTTCCACAGCTCGGCATTGAGCTCAAAGTTATAAATACTGTTACCGTATAAAAGCTCTACCTTGGGCGATAACAGCCATAGCGTCATTCCCATAATAAGCGCATAGCACAAGCTGCATAGGATAACCCAGCATAGCTTCCACAGCTGGTTCAATCGCTTAGCAACGATCGAATATATGAATCTGCTTGCTAATGCAATCAATACAAATGCACAAGCAGCGCTTAATAGCAACGTCATTTGAAAGCTGAACATTAATGGTTCATTCATATCATTGCCAGTGCTTATACCGTACTGACCTTTAATTTCTGCGCCATGCATCAGCATAAGCTGCAGCCAAGCGCCTGGCTTAACGGAATGTATAAAATAAGCCGCTTGTTCAGGAGGAATTTCGATCACATGACTTAGAAGATGATATTGTACATCCTCTTGAAATTCACCCTGCTTTGCAGCCCAGTCTAGCCCAAAGGCTAATCCAATGACTACGATGGCTGCCATGATCCCAGCGATGGCGCTGCTTAATATCATGGCTTTCTGTGGGCTTGTCTGTTGATCGCTTGCTTGGCTCTGTTCCTCTACTTGATCAGCCTCTGCTTGCGTTTTCTCTTGCTCAGCTTGATCTGCTTGAGCTATAACTACAGCAGGGGCATCATCCTCAATATGCTCTACTTCTACTTGTTCCGCTTCTACTAATGAATCTTCTTGCTCGCTGTCTACCTGCTCGACCTGTTCTAGCGGTACTTCATGCTCGGCTTGCCCCGCTTCTACCGGCTGTTCTACTTGCAAAGCATCATTATGTATCGGTACTGCTAAGTCTTCTTCCAAAGCAGAGCTACCATCACTCGGTTGAATCCTCGGTTCCTGCTCTAGTTCTTGCTGAAGTGGAGCACCGCAATGTCTACAAAACTTTCCTTTTCCTTCGTTACCACAAGCTCCGCATCTCATGTATTCTATGTCCTCCGATACTTTTCTAAAGCACAAGTAAAAAGTGTCCTCCATAAGAAGACACTTTTACTAGATTCATTGTTCAATTATCTGTTTTCATCAACATATGGTGAAGCAGAGTAACGGAACACCCCGTAGCCTAGCAGTGCATAAACGGCTGTCGAGATAATCGTCGATAATGAAATACTTGTAAAAGGAAACATGATGTAAAATGCATAGCCCCATAACGCATAGGGCAAGTATCTTACATTCTTAGAAGCTAGCGTTAGCCATGCCCCTAGCAAAAAGGCGTGATAGCCTAGTGAATTTAATGGAATCGTATAAAAGATTACATTCATCGCACGATAAGCCTGATAAGGAAGAATGGTATAAAGCAGCTCACGAATAAATACAATACCAAGACCACCGAATAAGAGCTTTAGCTCTAATGAATGAAGCAATGGATACCACTTAAATGATTGATACCATTTATTCAATTCTTTCAAAACATTAGAAAACTGCTGCATTCTGATCCTCCTTGATATTATTATTGACCTTCTACTGCTGTTCCACAGTTCTCACAGAAACGATCATCTGCTTGAAGCGTAGCCTGACAATTAGAGCAGCTTTTAACAGAAATGCGTTCTGTAGTTGCAGCTGCTTCATGTGGAGCCTCGATTGCTACTGGCTCATTCGCTTGAACCACCACTTCGCTTGGTTCCTCAAATCTATGACCGCAAGAAGAACAGAATTTAGCATCAAGCGGCAATACTTGCCCGCAAACACAATCCTTTTCGTCCTTAAGTGTTCGAATTTTAATTTCTAGTTGTTCGATTTCCTGCTTTAATGTAATAATCGTTGCGCTATTCGCTTTAATGAGCTCTTCTGCAGCTGATTCTGCATTGGAGGTGTAAGCTTCAAAGACAGCTTCGCCAATTTGAAGATACATTTTCTCAATTTCTTTTCGTTTTGCAGCAACTTGTGAGTTAAGTCTCACGACTTCGACAGAATCCTTTGCTTTGTCCGCAGCCTTCGACGCGCTTTCCTTTAATTTGTCAAAAAATCCCATATTTTCCTCCTATAAAGGTGTATTTACTACTATCATACGATAAATTTCCCATTTCGTCTTTAGCTTTTCGAAAAAAGACGATGACTGTATATCGCTTTATACTTAAAATAAATAAGCTAAGCCTCTAAGAAGCTTAGCTGTTAGTACATCATATGTAGGGATACTACATTGTATTAATATCGATCCGATGTATTACAGAATCGATATTTAAGTAGGAATTAGTACGTACGAACCGCAACAGGCTTAAAATTCTCTATAAACTGCTCTAACTCTTGAAGCGAATCAGTGAATAGCATCATCGATTTATCCGCTTCACTCAAAAATCCATTATCCGCCATGTCATCAAACAGTTCTTTTAGCTTATTGTAATAACCATTCACATTAAATAGTATACAAGGATTTTTATGTTGACCTATTCTCGCCCAAGAGATAACTTCTGAAATTTCTTCTAGTGTACCTGGTCCACCTGGAAGTGCAACATAACATTCACCAAGTTCAATCATTCTATTTTTTCGTTGAGACATCGAATCTACTATTTCTAACTGAGTTAGATTTGGGTGACTTAGTTCGCGTTCCACTAAAAAAGTAGGAATAATACCAATAGCTTCACCATTGTGCTTCAATACTTCGTCAGCCACAATTCCCATAAGACCCGCTTTACCACCACCATACACTAGCTTGTGATTGTTGTTAGCTATCCAATTCCCGATCAATCGTGCTGCATCAGCGTAAGCGGGATTGTTACCTACGCTTGCGCCACAATATACTGTAATATTCAAACTGTTCTCTCCTTTCTGCTATATTAATCTTATCATAATGAGATTAGATCTATTGGTTATTAATATAATGAAAATAAAAAAACAGCTATTAAGCTGTTTTTTTATAATACTCCAACCTATTCATTTACTGTGGCTCAGGGTCACTTAGCAAATCAGCGTACTTTGAATTTTTCGCAATGAATAGATGCAGCTTATCTCCGTAGCTTATAATCAATTGTCGCACAAGATTCTCAGTATAATCTGCACCTTGAAACTTATAGCCCGCTTTGGCGGAGGTTGCTTCATAATCACTCCATAATAGTTCTACCCATAGCATGGCCTTCTCCTCAGGTAGATTCGGATTTTTATCCATTAATAGTTCTGTTAGTCGCTTTATATTGTCCAGCATAATGTAATAGTCTCCCTTAGCTTACGCTCAAGTTTATCTTCTTTCATAAAGTATCATCATACTAGACTTTTTCTAAAATTCAAAGCGTTGTTTATGAGATTTGAATACTGTCAGAAATTTCAATAGAATTAGCATATACACGAATGCAATTACACTTATCGTTGCTACAAACGATCAGTATTGATTTAATATACCAATGAGGTGAGAAGTTGAACGTTGAAAAAGAAATCGAGCAATTAAAATATCAGATTAAGCTGCTAAAATTTATGGTGAATGCAGATGATTTTCCTTTCTATATGTATGCATTGGATCATAATTTTTCGGAGAATCAAGTTAATGCTTTGATGAAGGTTCTACTCGCAATGAATTATCGATTGAACCAAAATGCTGACGAGAGCCTACGCGAATATCATGAATTTAACAAAAACGACGATCAGCTTAAATCTCTATTACATAGGTTTGGCATCGAAATCCATGAGATCTACAAAGATGAGCTCCCTAGCATTACAGAGTTTAAGCATTACATACATCGTATATTTGCTCACAATGACATTAATGCGAAGCACTTGCTATTGAGTTTACAGAGTCAGCACTATGGAAAGCTGTGTGAGTACCTGCTTCATCAGCTAGAAGATAAGTAACTCTCGCCTCCCCCATCTCATATCTCACCTTATCCACTCATACATTAAGAGTAGTACAGTTCGGATAAGGAGGCTTCGCTATGACATCAGACGATATCAAGCAGCTGGAACGAGCAATTGCGGAAATTACAGAGGTTGCGCAAGGCTTTGGGTTGGATTTTTACGATATGCGCTATGAGATTTGCCCTGCGGATATCATTTATACATTCGGTGCCTATGGTATGCCGACGCGGTTTAGTCATTGGAGCTTCGGGAAGTCCTTCCACAAGATGAAGATGCAATACGATTTTGGCTTAAGTAAGATTTACGAGCTTGTTATCAATTCTAACCCGTGCTATGCCTTCTTGCTTGAGGGCAACTCCTTGATTCAAAATAAGCTAATTGTCGCCCATGTACTCGCACACTGTGACTTTTTCAAAAACAACGTTCGCTTTAGCTTAACGAATCGTGATATGGTCGAAAGCATGTCGGCTACTGCAGATCGCATTCATCAATACGAGCTCATACATGGAACCGATACGGTAGAGAAGTTTATTGATGCCATTCTAGCTATCCAGGAGCATGTTGATCCTACCGTTATTAAGCCGTATCAATTGGATAAGAAACGGTATATTGAAATGGCGATGAGAGAAAATGAGCGCGCGCCACAGAAGAGCGAAACGCCTTCTCCCTATGAGGAGCTGTGGTCTCTTGATGAAGAGACAAAGCAAGCGGAGCGAGCAAAGCGAGAAGCTGCGCTGCAGGATGCCAAGCGCTTCCCACCTCGCCCCGAGAAGGATCTAGTCTGGTTTATTGAAGAATACTCCCCAATTCTAGAGGATTGGCAGCGTGACATCCTTACGATGCTGCGTGACGAGATGCTTTACTTCTGGCCACAGATCGAGACGAAGATCATGAACGAAGGCTGGGCTTCCTATTGGCATCAGCGCATTATTCGTGAGATGAATCTGACCAGCGAGGAGACGATTGAGTTCGCCAAGCTGAACAGCTCGGTCGTTGTCCCTTCACGCCACAGCTTAAACCCATACTACTTAGGCTTAAAAATTTTTGAAGACATCGAAAAGCGATGGGATAATCCAACGGAGGAAGAGCAGCGACGCTTTGGTCGCAAGCCTGGCAAGGGCCGAGAGAAAATTTTCGAGGTACGTGAGCTCGATTCTGACCAATCCTTCCTGCGCAACTACTTAACGAAGCAGCTCGTTGATGAGCTCGATCTATATGTTTTCGAGAAAAAAGGGCCAGAGTGGAAAATAACCGATAAATCGTGGGAAAACATTCGTGACCAGCTTGTTTACTCGAAGGTTAATGGCGGCTTCCCAACACTTCAAGTAGTCGATGGAGACTTCCTAGGCAATGGTGAGCTATATATCCAGCATCAATTTGAAGGCGATGAGCTCGATCTCAAATACGTGGAGCGTACACTGCCGCATGTGCAGAGCCTCTGGGGAAGAAGCGTGCATCTGCAAACCGTTGTAGAGGGTAAGAAGATTCTATTCACCTCCAATGGAACGAAGACGACGCGGAAGTTTTTGTAGTTGAATCATATCTTGGCTAATTACCTGAATTCAAACCACGTGGCGCACAACATACAGAATGATCATCGTATATAAATATATAAATGCCCGCAGCGTTGAATATGTTAACGCTGCGGGCATTTTACTTAGTACCTATGTAACTTATCGCTTTACTCTCTACTATTTACGTCATCCTACTTAAAACACTTGATTTTACCTAGCGTTTAGTTATTCCTCACCATTGCGAAGCCGCTCAAAGTACTGGTAATCATCATAATCTTCATAGGAGTCAGCTTCAAAGGCCTTTCTTTTATTATCATATTCCCAGCGAGCCATGCTCTCCTGATGCATTCTTTCTTTCATCTCATCCGTTGGCTCATAGAATATCGGCGCTTGGTCTTGCTGGATGTGGTCTGACTCATCACTATCCTTGTCATCCTCGTAATATGAATCATGGTCAAGATAATCATACCCATGCAAAAATTGCACATCCACTTGTCTATGGCCGAAGTAATCTTGTGGAACCATAAAAGTGGAATGGTATTCCTTAACGACTTCTTTCACTTTATCTATAGGCATGTTCGTAAAATAAACATCGTCATATGTATCATAATATACTTCTGACTTCACGCTTATTGCATCGTACTGTTTTCGATACTCACTATTATTCGCATAGTACCAAGCCTGAATTTTTTCACTCTCCACACAATCCCAGCGTGTAAAAAGCTCTAATAATTCATCGGTTACATCATCCGGCTCATTTGTCTCTTCTTCCAATTGACGCAACCCTGCATAGGCTTTCACATTTGTTTTCTCCTTTAAGAAGGACAACAATGGTAGCCTTTCCTGTTCTATAATGATGCCATGAAAACCATTATGATATTTTTCATCTGTACTTAGGTATACCCCTTCATGATCCATATACCATTCTAGCTCATCGAATGCTTGAATAAATAGTGCTTTGCGCTGGCCAGGTGCCATATTTCTGTCTGGATGAATGGTAGAGGACAGATAGAAGTCCTTCTGATTAAGATATACTTCCTCATGTATACCGTCTTTGTAATCGTAAGCGGTTGTCACTAGACTAATGTTTCCCCCATTGGAATAATCTCTCCAATATTGCGGCTTAATACGAGCATTATAAATATTAGACCTTATATAATTCGTTTTCTTGATTCGAGCTGCAAGGATAAAGTCTCCGCCTTGATATGCTTGTTGAAGCTTCGATTCGACTTCAGAGCTTGTAAGTAAATTCGCTAGATCAATCCACATGCTGAACTCATCTCCATATTAATCATAGGTTGCTTTAATTGTAAGATTACCACAATTGAAAAAATGTTGGTATAACATCGAATAAAATAAAAAACAGACGTCAGCTCTCTCTGCCAACGTCTGTTCCCTACTTACATATTATATTAGCTTCCTAGATAAACAATTTTCCATGCGTGACCGATTGGAGGCAAGCTTTTAGTAAGCATTGGCCCATAGTATGCTAGCACCTTAGCATCTTTTGTCAATTGGTCTGAATCAATCACATTACCTTCTACATCTACAATTGTCGTCTCACTGTCTATACGAAGCACGACTTGTTCTGGAGAAACATCACTCATCCCCATGCCCTTGACTACAATGCTCAAATTGCCTTCATCATCCTGGCGAACCTCTTCGATCGCGCCAGATGTACCAAGCATATTCGCATCGTCAGCAGCTTCCACGATTGTAATTTCGTAAGCATAGGTTTGACCTGGCAAGCTCATCGTCATCGCTAAGCTATGCTTGACTTCAATGCTCATGCCTAAGGACAGCGCACTAAAGTCTACTTGCTCACCTGCACGATTACGAATAATCGTTTCCTCATCAATGTTTAGAATCGTGCCTTCTACACCTGTTCCATTAATCTGGATGGATTTATATTTCTCATCATCGTTAACGCTCGTTATAACTCCTTGTGCCGTTACCATCTTTACATCCTCATTTTGAAAAGAAACATTCACTTGATTTCCCTCAGTAACGACTTGACTTCGCATAATCTCTGAGAAAAATGTAGCTGGAACATATAGCTTTCCTGCTATTTTAGTAGGCTTAGCGCCCAACTGCACGTTCATTTTATTATATGCATATTGATCCACATCAGTCGTAACCATTGTCCATATCGGTGAGTTAGCCAAGGACACTTCTGCTGACTGCTTATCTTGATGCCATGTCACATTGAATCCTAACGCTTCGGATATCTCACGTAACGGAACCATAATATGCTTGTCCTTATTCATAAACCCTGCTGTAGCAATGTTTTGATCATTAGCAATTACACGGAATGAATGTTCTGAAGCCTCAGTGCTGATGACCTGTGCTGATGTCACGACTGCTTGTGTACCTGATTCAGCGTAAACGGCTCCCCCTGATAAAATCATTGATGCTGCAATGATGGATACGGCTTGTTTCTTAAGCTGTTGTTTCATATGTATGCCTCCTGTTATGTCTAACTTCACTGTTACTTACGACATAACAGTTAAAATTGTTGCAGCTACAATCAATAATTTTAAGTTGAATACTTACAAAACACTCTACAGTTACATGTATTAACATATATTCATGATGTCCCATTAACTAATCTTCATACCTCGTCTAAATGTTGCGACAGCGATCACTACTAGGGCAGCGCCATACGCAAGCACCCACCACAGATGAGGAAGCATGTCAGCATAAGCACCTATCGCAGCAGCTTTGCCCATATCTACCGCATGCACGAAAGGTAAAACATAAGCAACCGCCTTGAATGCGCCGCCAACCAAATTAAGATCGAACCATGTACCTGATAGCCAAGCAGTTAAATTCGTCAGCAATGCACCACATATCGCTGTAGCCGCCTTCTCACTAAACACAGTCCCGCACAACAGACCGATTCCAATAAAGATGAAGGATATGGGAATGAGCATGATAAGGGCAACCACAATCGACAACGAAAACTTCATGCCAAGCAAGAAAGCGACAGCATAGCACACTATCCCTTGCGCCAGCGCAATTGGTACAAGTGGAAGAGCATAGCCTAATATATAATCTGCTGCTATCATCGGTGTCGTAAATAATCTTGTTAAGAAGGAACTTGCTCTGTCCTTAGCAATAAGCTGTGCAGAAAACAGCGACATGAACGATAATCCGAAAACAGCGACACCAGGCGTTAATCGCTCGATATTAAACAAATCATTGGGTATATTCCGATTGATCGCTGATAGCAGCAGCAGCAAAACAACTGGAAAGCCTATTCCAAATAATACTGCTAATGGGTCGCGTATAATCTCTTTTGTTGTACGTTTAGCAAATATCGTCATCTTCATTGTTGTCCACCATCCTCAACTAGCTTAATAAAGGTATCCTCGAACTTAGATGTGCCTGCCTGCTCATTTAGCTGGGAGACGGTGCCAATTGCTTTAATGCGACCATCTTGCATAATGCAAATCCGATCAGACAAGCTCTCTGCTTCCTCTAAATAATGCGTCGTTAGGATGATCGTCGTTTTTTCCTTTAGCTTTTCAATTACTGCCCACAGCTCTCTTCTAGCAAGCACATCCAAGCCTAAGGTTGGCTCATCTAGAAAAAGGATCTTTGGATCACTAATCAATGCCATAGCGATACTGAGCTTCCGTTTCCAGCCACCTGACAATGTCTTGCTTTTTGATTTTTCATATGGTTGCAATGAGAATCGCTGAATCATTTGATCGGTCTTTTGCTTAACCGTCTGCTTATCAAAGCCATATAAGCCTGCCATTAGCTCTAAATTTTCACGTACCGTCAAATTCGGTGCAATGGCTGTTTCCTGTGGAGATACAGCGATGAATTTTTTTACTTGATCAGCTTCGGTGACAATGCTTTTTCCATTCAACAGAGCATCACCACTCGTAGGCTGTGTTATCGTGGACAGCATATTTATTAACGTTGTTTTACCTGCGCCATTCATACCAAGTAAAGCAAATAACTCTCCGTCAGCAATATTGATCGTTATACGATCTACAGCCACCTTCGCACCATATTGCTTCGTTAATTGCTTGATTTCAATTGATGAATTCATTGTTGATTCTCCCCTATCTGAACTATGCTATGAATCGGATGGTGGATCTAGTGGAGTTTTTACAAGTGAGAAAAATTGCGACATTTGTTCCTCAGGAACGATGGCTAATCCTCTTTCTTCATCACCTACAATAATCAATCGATCTCCCTGCTGCAGGTGAAACAGCTCGCGTGCTTTTTTAGGAATAACGATCTGTCCACGTTCTCCGAGCTTCACTGTTCCGAAGAAATGCTTTCCTTTCGGTGGAAGATCCAATCCTAGTCCCTCATCCTCATAATGAACTAAATTATCTAACGTCACTTGAAATAAATTTGCTAGTGCAATGCTACTTGTTAAGTCAGGGACAGATTCTCCCTTTTCCCATTTGGCTACCGCCTGTCTCGACACCTGTATTTGTTCTGCAACCTGCTCCTGCGTAAGCTTATTCCTTAATCGCAAATTTTTTAAGTTCTCACTAATCATATTTTTCATACCTCCTATTTCATTATTCATGTTATGTAGTAATACGTCTATCAACTGAGTATAACATCAATGTTACGTTTCGTTGCGCCTAATCTATTTCATTATTCATTCATGGATTAAGTTTACTAGGCTTGTCCAGCTGGATTAGGGCAAGCATAAGCAAACCCTAATGCCAAGACTTATTGACAAGGATCGATAAATGGTCCTTTGCCAGTAAGCACCTGAGGCAGCGTGTCATACGTATATGGCGGAGCTGGTTTCAGCACTGGTGCAGGTGCTGCAGGCTGAGGTGCATTTACGTAGTTAAACGTTCCGCAGCCATCCACGCTCGGTCCACTTGCCCAAGGCCCTGTTGCGCTTTCTTCTCCTCTGGAGAAATTAAACAGCGTATGGGAAACCTCTTGTTTCTCTAGCTTTCTTGGGAATGTGCTTGGTACGACAATGCCTTCTTTTTCTTCAAGTTCTCTAATCGCTGCAATCCATTGATTCTGATGCATCGTATCACGAGCCAATAGGAACGCAAGCATATCTCTTACGCCGCGGTCATTGGTCTCATTATATAGACGAGCAACTTGAAGACGACCTTGAGACTCTGCCGTTACATTCATTCTTAAGTCTGCCAGCAGGTTACCGCTCGCAATAATATATTTACCATTCCACGGATATCCATTGCTATCTGCAGGCATCGCACCTAAGCCTGATACAATGACATGCTGTGGATTCATTCCACCAAGAATCGCACCAACGACCGGATCCTTCGCAGCATTTTCCACATCACCAATGGGTGCATCATCAAGCAATCTAGCAATCATCGTTGCAAGCATTTCAACATGACCAATTTCCTCTGTTGCTGTATCCATCAGTAGATCCTTATATTTGTTTTCAGGACCTCTCATGTTCCAGCCTTGGAACAAATATTGCATTGCTACAGATATTTCCCCGAATTGACCACCTAGCACCTCTTGCAGCTTACGCGCAAAGATCGGATCTGGACGCTCTGGTTTAGCCTCGTACTGCAGCTCCTTGATATGATAAAACATTACATCTCCTCCATATCATGTGTTTCTATGTTCAGTTACGAATTATGATATGCAGCTACCGTGATATGTGTCCCGATATATGTTATAAAAATAAAGCATATACTCTACAAATTCATGTATTAAAGGAATTTATTCGCTATAATAGAAGATAGATGCCTATTAATGATGGGATAAGTTATATATTATAAACGAGTATTAAGATAGTCATAATGGAGGTTAATGTATTGAACAACAAAAATCCTCGTATGATTCAATCCGTTCAAAGAGCGCTAGATATTATTAACTGCTTTGATTCTTTGCACACACAGCTGACACTTACGGAAATTAGTGAAAAACTACAATTGAATATAAGCACCGTACACGGCTTAATAAATACGATGAGTGCATACTCTTACATCGTTAAAAATCCTAACAATGGGAAATATCGCCTTGGTCTTGAGTTTATATTGAAGGCCAACCTCGTTACTCAAAGCCTTGATCTGAAGGAAATTGGACATAACTATCTTAAGAAACTAACGACAACCTACAGTGAAACATCACATCTATATGTATATCAGCAGGAGCAAATCTTCTGTGTTGATAAGGTAGAATCACCGAACAACTATTTTATTATTAGCTCAAGAGCAGGCAGTAAGCTCCCGATGCATGCCTCTGCATCCGGCAAAGTATTTTTAGCACATATGTCTACTAGCGAGCTGGATTATTTTCTACAGGACTACAGCTTTCAAGCTTTAACAAGTCGAACGATTACGTCGATAGAGGAATTAATGACGCATCTGCAGCATATCGCACGAATTGGCTATGGGATTGAGGATGAAGAAATCGAAGAGAATGCGTATAGTCTTGCAGCGCCTATTAAGGATGCACACGGCAAGGTTGTTGCTACCATTAGTTTAATCGGCTCTCTCAATCGAATGAAGGAAAAAGAAGCCTATATATTGGAGGATCTAATAGAAGCTGCATATGAGATTTCATCACAGCTAGGCTATAAACAAAAGCAAACATCCGCTCTTTAAATGAGAAAAGCTAGACGCTACTTGGAGGATGGGCTCAGTCCCATATCCAAGTAATCGTCTAGCTTTTGTACATTATGAACGTTCAACAGCCGCTAGCTGAAGCAGTGTGCTATACAATACCTGCGTGCCAGCTGCACAATCCTCTTTGCTGCTATATTCCTGAGGGTTATGGCTAATGCCATCCTTAGAGCGAACAAAGATCATGCCGAGCGGACATAAGCTGTGAAATTGCATACCATCATGTCCTGCTCCGCTTACTAGTGTCGGCAGCTCCATGCCGTTGAGCCTTGCAGCTTCCTCAATCGCTGCCATAATCTCAGGCGAGCTAGGTGCAGGTGGAACACGCTGCAGCAGCTCGATAGAATACTCGATGCTCTGCTGCTTGCATACTTGATCAGTAAAGTTACGAATGCGCTGCTCAAGCTCGTTACGCTGTGCTTCATCAATATCTCGCAGGTCCAGTGAAAACTGCACCTCACCAGGAATGACGTTTACTCCTCCAGGCAGCACCCTGAGCTTGCCTACCGTTGCCACAGCATGCTTAAATTGACGAGTTTCACGATAAATATAATCAAAGATAGCCGTTGCTGCTTCCAAAGGATCACGCCTCATGTTCATCGGTGTCGCACCTGCATGACCAGCCTGGCCATTTAAAGTAAATTGCAGCCATAATGGACCTGCTATTCCGGTAACGAGGCCTACCGGCTGATTGAGCTGCTCAAGCACTCTACCTTGCTCAATATGCAGCTCGACATAGCCTTTAATCTCCTCGGACTTCCTCGCAGCAGAAGCAAGCTGTGATGGAACGTATCCGGCAGCTTCCATCGCCTCAGCAATCGTAACACCTTGCTCATCGCGCTGTGTCAAATTGTCTTGCTTCAACGTGCCGGCTAATGCACGACTTCCGATCATACCGAAGCCAAACCGAGAGCCTTCTTCATCTGTGAATGCAACGACCTCGATCGTATGCTTTGGTTGAATGCTGTTTTCATGCATCGTATGAATGGCCTCAATCGCTGCTAGCACACCAAGTGCGCCATCGAATTTACCGCCATGCAATACCGTATCAATATGAGAGCCCGATATAACGACTGCAGCATCTGGGTCCGTTCCTACGTAAGTACCGATTAAGTTGCCAACAGCATCCTCTCTCACTTGCATACCTGCCTCTGACATATAGCTCGCCACTTGCTCCTTCGCTTGGCGCTCAAGCTCGGTGAAGGAAAAGCGGGTTACTCCTCCCTGTTCATCCTCACCGATTCTGCCAAGCTCCATGAGCCTTGCCCATAGGCGATCACCATTCACTGTACCGATCATCGTGTTATTCACCAGCTTATTCACCTTTTGCTTTTGCTTCGTCTGTAGACTCGTTTGCTTGCTCTTCTTTTTGTTTCATTTGGAATCTAAAATGGCATTGTCCATCCTTCACCAAATATTGATCATGCACAACCTCGAAGTTTGGATTGTAGCCACGTGCTATTGATGGGTCGATCATTTGGCAGTAAAGAATTCCGTATTCCTCCATGCCATCTTCTTTCCATGTATCGCCGAAAGGGCAGCGTGTAAATGTTTGCTCGATTTCATTAGGCACATATTCTGTCTCATATTCGAACAAGTCACTACGACCCATATCATAGTTTGGCAAATAGTTCATAATATCATTCGGTTGTCCGTTAGCAGCAGCGCGACGTGCAATATCACGGCCACGCTCCTCACCAAATGTGCGTACACCTTCACGAATGGCGTCAGCACCTTCTTCACCAAATTTATCAACGACTGATTTACTCAAATGTGCAAATAGCTTTGCCATAATGGTATACGGAGATGCTGGTTCCAAGCTTTCATCATGTTTAATTTTTTGTTCTTCTTGTTTAGCCATTGTAATCTCTCCCTTTGGATGGTTTATAGATCTATCATCTATGAAAGCAAAAAGCCTCTCAGCTTCTCGCATAAGTTAATTGCTAATCCCCAGATAAACTGACTTGACAATATCATTGCTGCGCAGGTTCTCAGCAACATCCTCTACGACAATCGAGCCTGTCTCCATCACGTAGCCACGATCCGCAGCCGATAGTGCCATATTGGCATTTTGCTCGACAAGCAGAATCGAAACTCCATCCTTGTTGATCTTCTTAATCGCTTGAAAGATCTCTTTAACGATAATCGGGGCAAGCCCCATGGATGGCTCATCAAGCAGCAATAGCTTCGGTCTTGCCATCAGTGCTCTAGCGATGGCAAGCATTTGCTGCTCGCCTCCACTCATCGTACCTGCCAGCTGTTTTTTACGCTCAGCTAGCCGAGGGAATAGCTCAAACATGCTCTGCAAATCAAGTGCGATATTTTTCTTGTCTTTACGTACATAAGCACCTAGCGACAAATTTTCAAGCACCGTCAGATCAGCTAGCACGCCACGGCCTTCCGGTACTTGCGAGATGCCAGCAGCTACGATTTTGTGCGGCTCAAGCTTCGTAATGTCCTTGCCTTCGAAGCGGATTGTGCCCTGATTATTTTTATGCAAGCCTGAAATACTTTGCAGCGTAGACGTTTTGCCAGAGCCGTTCGTGCCAATTAGGGCGACGATTTCACCTTGCTTTACATGAAGCGAGATTCCTTTAACCGCTTTGATTGCATCGTAGGATACCGACAATTGCTCGATTTCCAATATAGCTTGTTGATTCGACATCATGCTTCAACCTCCCCGCCCAAATACGCTTGAATGACTAGCGGATCGTTTTGAATTTCGCTTGGCGTGCCTTCAGCTATTTTTTGACCATAGTTTAGAACGACAATGCGATCAGAGATTTCCATAATCATTTGAATATCATGCTCGATAAGCAGCACTTCAATATGATATTGCTTTGATAATTGCAAGATCTTTTTAATAAGCTCGCGCTTTTCCGTCTGGTTCATTCCCGCTGCAGGCTCATCAAGCAGCAGCAGCTCACAGCCAGTCGCAAGTGCACGTGCGATTTCCAGCAAGCGTTGTTCTCCATAAGGCAAGCTTCCTGCCAGCTGGTCCGCCTTGTCAGCGAGGCCAACGATCTCGAGCTTTTCCATACATTCCTGAACGATTGCTTGACGCTTCTGCTTCAGAGACGAGCGTGCTAGAATTGAAGCGAACACGCCTTCCGTGTTAACTTCCTTATGCGCAACGAGCACATTTTCAAGCACGGTCATATTTTTCAGCAATCTTGTGTTTTGAAACGTACGTGCAATGCCGAGACCGACACGCTTGTACGGCTTCAATTTATTAATTAATTGATTTTTATATCGAATTTGTCCTGAGGTCGGCGTATAAATACCTGTCATAATGTTAAACAAGGTCGTTTTGCCAGCACCATTAGGGCCAATTATTGATAAAATCTCACCACGGCGGACCGTAAGATCTACTTCATTCAACGCAACAAGCCCACCGAATTTAACAGATACCCGCTCAAGCTCCAATACATTCTCCATCATTTACCTTCACCCTTCTGAACCTTTCCATAGAAATTGAGCTTGCGATGCTTTTCGCCCCAAAATCCAGTCGGTTTAAAGATCATCATAAGAACGATGGCAAGACCTAGCAGCAACATACGGTATTCACTAACATAGCGCAGCAGCTCCGGTGTAACGACTAGAATCGAAGCACCAAGAATGGAGCCTGCCAAATTCCCTGAGCCTCCTAGAATGACCATTGCTAGAATGTTAACGGAATCCAAATATCTAAATGCATCCGGACTTACATACGAGATGTACGCTGCCCAAAATGCTCCTGCAATCCCTGCAAAAAATGCACCAATCGTAAACGCCATAATTTTGTATTTATTCGGTCTAATCCCGATCGAGGCCGCTAATCGCTCATCCTCACGAATCGTTAGCATGTTGAGCCCGATCCCGGAATGTACAATTCTATTGATGACGAAATAAGTAATCACAACAAGCACTAAGATTAAATAGTAGAATTCAATTTTACCACTGAACGAATAGCCAAACAGCTCAGGGGCAGGTATTCCTGGAAGTCCCATCGGACCGCGAGTAACATCGACCCAATTGACAAATATTAATCGTACAATTTCTCCAAAGCCAAGGGTAACAATCCCAAGGTAATCACCACGAAGTCTAATGACGGGTGTACCTAGCAAAAATCCAAAAAAGC
Organism: Paenibacillus camelliae; assembly: GCF_023715345.1. Taxonomy (GTDB): domain Bacteria; phylum Bacillota; class Bacilli; order Paenibacillales; family Paenibacillaceae; genus Pristimantibacillus; species Pristimantibacillus camelliae. Next base: position 150,842 of record NZ_JAMBNY010000008.1, on the reverse strand, counting down.
CTGTTACGATCGCTGATATTGGCAATACGAGCCAGAATGAAAGATCGTAGTTAATTAATAGAAGGGCAGCGGTGTAAGCACCGATACCATAAAAAGCTGCATGCCCAAGAGCAAATTGACCTGCATAGCCGATAATGACGTTTAGTCCCATCGACAAAATCGAGAAAATCCCGATCATAATCATAACGTGCAACCAAAATTCGCTAACCTGTCCAAGCAATAAAGGTAAAGCCAATAAGAGTGCAGCGATTATGAGAACAAATAATTTACGATTCATGCTTATCACCTACACCTTATTGATTTCTTTCTTACCTAAAATACCTGACGGGCGAATGAGCAGCACAATAATTAGAATAGCGAACGAGATAACACTTTTATATTGAGTGGAAATATATGCACCAGCAAGTGCTTCTACAAGGCCGAGCAATACGCCGCCAAGCATCGCACCAGGAATGCTTCCGATACCGCCAAGAACTGCCGCCGTAAATGCATTAATCCCTGCCATATAGCCCATCGTTGGATAAACGGCATTGTAATAAATACCTACCATAATACCCGCACATGCTGCTAAAGCAGAGCCAATTGCGAAGGCTAAGCTAATCATTCGGTTCGTGTTAATGCCGAGCAGTGCTGCATTCGTTAAGTTTATGGATGTCGCACGCATCGCTGTCCCGATCTTTGTCTTCTTCACAAAAAGATGAAGACCGACCATAAGTAAGCAAGATAATACTAATATGAGAATTTGAATTTCCGAGATTGTAACACTGCCTACAACATACGTCTTGGAACCGAAGCTTGTCGGAAATGGACGCATTTCCGTTCCCCATATAAGCTGAGCAACGCTAATCAAAAATGTCGATACTCCTAATGCGCTTATGAGAGGCACGATTCGGTCCGCCTTGCGCAGTGGCCGATAAGCTGCTCGTTCGATCGTAATCCCAAGCAAAGCCGTCACAACAGCAGAAAATATAAAGGCCACAAATAATGGTACTTGCAGCTCCTTAAGAAAGAACAGCCCTAGAAAGCTGCCTATCATATAGATATCACCATGCGCAAAGTTAACGATCTTGAGAATGCCGTAAACCATTGTGTAGCCTAGGGCAATTAAGGCATAGATCATGCCGATCGTTAGGCCGTTCGTGATTTGCTGAAATAGCATAGTAACTCCTTTCCAAAATCAATAAGCAAGAAGCAGGATGAGTATATTCATCCCGCTTAATGTTATATTTCGATCTCAAGTTATTCGAAATTGACAAACTCTCCGTTTGCAACTTTCAGTTTCGTTGGAACGGTAATAACATCCCCATTCTCGTCAAAACTTAGTACACCCGTAGCACCTTCGTAATCCTTCACTTGGTCAAGGAAGGTTTTAATGCCTTCACGGTCTGTGCCATTTTCTTTGATTGCATCGATAATTAGAGACGTTGCAACGTAAGAGTATGCTGCATACGTATCAGGCTTGCTGTTGTATTTTGTTTGGTATTGCTCAGCAAACTCAGTAGCTTTTTCATTGCTGCCGCCTGGATAGAAGAAACCGATAATCTTAAAGTCTTCTACAGACTGTTGACCAAGCTCAAGCAATGCTTCAGAGTATAGGCTGTCTACACCGATAAATTCAACGTCCATACCAAGCTTCTGTGCTTGTTGTGCAATCAATGCTGCTTCGTTATAGAAACCACCGATGAAAATCGCATCTGGTTCAGTTGTTTTAATCTTTGTTAATACAGTGCTGAAGTCTTTCTCACCTGGGTTGTATGCCTCAGTTGCTGTAACTTCAATGTTGTTGCCTGGTGCAGATTGTTTATACACATCTAGTAAGCCAATACCAAAATCAGATTGCTCATAGATAAGTGCTACCTTTTTATAGCCAAGCTCCTGAGACCATGTTGCCAAATAATCCGCTTGGAACGCATCTGTTGTAATAACGCGATACGTATATTCACCAGCGTTAGTAACAGCTGGAGCACTAGAAGATGGTGAGATTTGAACAATTTTATTTTTGTTGTATACCGGTGCAGTAGCTAGTGTTGCAGAGCTGTTAAAGTGACCTACTACGCCTAGAATGCTTTTATCCGATACAAATTTATTTGCAACGTTTACCGCTTCGTTAGAATCACCTTTGTCATCCTCGATAACAATTTCAACTTGCTTGCCATCAATACCGCCAGCTTCATTAATTTGTGCAGCTGCAAGCTCTGCACCATTTTTGAATGCTGTACCATATTGAGCCTGAGTTCCAGAGATCGGTGCTGCTAGTCCAATACGAATCGTATCGCTATTTGAAGAGCCGCTGTTATTCGAGCATGCGCCTAGAATCCCAATCAATAATATTGCAATAAGTCCAATCGATAACTGTTTTAGTTGACGTTTCATTTGCTCCACTCCTGTATGTTTTAATTAATCCTATCTGATTAGTATACTTTAATTATATGTAAGTCTATTAAAAAATCAACTACTTTTTTAACAATGTCAAATCCATTACGATAATATCATAACTGTAAAATTAAATATACAGTTTTTTTAATATTTTTATATAAAAAAAGCCTATGCGCGATTATGCACATAGACCTTATAAAGCTATCATTCCACTTATACAATTAGCTCGTTCTTTTCTTACCCTAAACGCTTTTCCCTTCTATGAAAAAGAGTAATGGATAGAACAGCAAGCACAGCAATTGTTACTGCAATAATAATATAGCTAGTAGAAAGGCTTAATACGTTGTCATGTAGCTTGTAGGTGACACCATACATGAGCTTATATTGCTCCTCAGCCTCAGCAGGAGCACCTGCAAAAACGTCAGCAAGCGAGCTCTCCATAAACGCATTACGCAGCAGCAGCGTCGTGTGACTAATCGGAAAGTACATAATGATATTTTGCGCAAAGCTTGGCAGTGCCCCGATCGGAACATATACCCCGCATAAAAATCCGAGCAATGTGCCAACAATCGTACTTAAGGTTGAGAATGCATTGAGTGTGTGCACCATCATAACGATAACGACGTTGAATAAGCTAGCAAGCAGCACAGATAATAACAATATGCCGACCACTTTAAGTAACGATGTAAAGCTAAGCCATGCACCACCAGTTGCTACAATATATATTTCGCAGCCAATTAATGCTATAAAGGAGAACACGCTGCCGATAATAAATGCATTAAGCACATACCCCATCTGAATAGCAGCTCGGGAAACCGGTGCCGTTAAAAAGTCTGCACTCGCTTTTGTTTCGATATCTTTAATCGCAAGACCGAATGAAGCAAGTGTTGTCGTCACAGCGATCATTGACAATAGTCCAGCTATAAGCCATTCGTTTACCATTGTAATCATTTGCGGTGTTGCTTCGGTTACCTGCTTAATGGAATCAACCTGCATCTTTTGCAGAAAGAGTGCGTACAGCACAATGACAATAATGACGGACAACAGTGAGAAGAACACACTAGTTTTATCTCGTCTGAACACTTTGCTATTACGTCCAACTAAGCTAACGATTGCTTCCATTATGCTGCACCGCCTTGTTCCATAATATGAATAAATACATCATCCATCGTGCCTTTCATCACTTCAAAGGATGCAATTAACGGTTCAACTTGCTTTAATATCGACAGTGCAGCCAGCGTCGACTCTACACGTATCGTGTATATCCCTTGCTTCTCGGTGTAAGATATATTTTGCTCCATAAGCCACTGTTCTCCTTCTTGCGCGTTATGGAATACAAGCTCCATCTGATCATAGGCATAGGCAGTTTTCAGCATATCTGGCGTACCTTTAGCAACGATCTCACCTTGTCTTAGGATGACAATTTGATGCGCCATCGCTGCTTCCTCCATATAATGCGTCGTTAGAAACACCGTCATATTCGTTTCCGCTTGCAGCTGCTTAATCGTCTTCCATACAAACTGTCGTGTTTGCGGATCAAGCCCCGTCGTCGGCTCATCTAAAAATAAAATCTGCGGGCGATGAATCAATGCTCTAGCAATATCTGCGCGTCTTTTTTGTCCGCCAGAGCATTTACCGTATTTTTTGTCCTCAATATCACCCAAGTGTAAATACGAGGAAACAAATTGATAGTTATCCATAAGCTCCTTCTTCGATAAGCCGTACATTTTACCCCGATGCCATATGTTTTCACGTACCGTCAACCGTTCATCAAGTAAGCTTTCCTGAAACACCACACCAATTGATTTGCGAATTTCAGCATTGTCACGGCTTGCATCGAGCGTATACCCGTTAATGCTTACTGTACCGCTTGTTTTTTTAAGCAAGGTACACAGTATTTCAATGGTCGTAGATTTCCCTGCCCCGTTTGCACCAAGAAATGCAAACAGCGTCCCTTGTTCCACTGTAAATGAAATCCCTTTTACTGCCTCGTGCTGCCCGTATCGCTTACTAAGCCCCTCTACCTGTATAGCAGTCTTCATCACAACTACTCCTTTCGTTTTTTAATAGCATCGTTAATTTGAGCGATATCCTTTTTCTGCAGGATGAACATCATACACCATATCAATAGATAAATAATGGCCTCTGAAATGAGCACATTTTTAATACCGAAGTGGACAAACCAGCCACCGAAATAGCCTGCAGTTAAAACGCTTATCGTCACTGCTGTTAAATGCAGACCGAGTTGAGCAATAAACGGTATCCGTTCCCATTCAAATATTAAGGACAACGGTCCGATAACTGCACCAAGTATTGCAGCAATCACTACCTGCTCTAATAATTCTTTACCTGTCATGATTGCCGCCGGGTCAGACACAACACTAACCGTTACTAGAATATAGGAGCAGCTAAGTGAGACGAGTATACTTGTAACGATCAGCTGAATAATTTTTTTCATAGCTCTACTCCCTCCCAATACCTAAGTGTAGTTTTAATTCCTTCAAATATTTACGACTGACATGAATAGCAACATCGTTTTCTAGCAGCAATTGCGTTGTTCCGATTTTACCCATTTGAATAGATGAGATTTTATGTACATTTACTAGAGTTGATTTATTTACTCTGACGAAGTCCTTCGACAGCATCTCTTCCAGCTCATATAATTTGCGCTTCGATTCATATTCCTGCTCATCCGTCTGCAAAAATACGCGTGACTCCTCTGCATAGATGGAATAAATGTCGGTAATTTTGAGCAGATGAATCTCTTGCTGCAAGTAGCCATCAAGTACTGTCGCTTGCGTCGTTTGTGAAGCTTGTAGCTGCTTCATCAGTTTTTCAATTTGTTCGTTATATTCCTTGGCGAGGATATGGACCTCTGTTTCTTCTAAAGCATGGTTAATCGTTAGTTGAATTTTCAAGGTGGAAGCCTCCTCGGTAATGAATACTACCTTATCTCCTATAGCGGAGAGTACTGATCAGTTACTAATAATGTAGCATAGATAAAATTAACGGAGCGTAATTTTTCTGTAAGTGGTTAAATTTTAATGGTAAGAGGTTCATTTCGTGATGTGTCATGCAGCCTTGCATCATCGATGTGTAACGTAAAAAAGCATAAACTCAGTAAAGAATACCGAGCTCATGCTTTTGAGATGATCCATCTATTCTATTTTATTGGCGGTTCATTGAGCTATCGCAGCCAATTAGCTATTCGTCTAATACGAATAAACGGGGCCAATGAGATTAAAAGGCCAGCTATGAAAAAAGAAATTCCATACGTATGTAAGTGAAAATCTGTCGCTGGAATGAAGAGGTTATCAAAAAACTTACGTAGTCCCAAACCGCCGTCTGGACTTCTAGCTGGAAAAGTATAAATTGTGTAAGCTTCATATATAAGATACAGTCCTAATATTACTGCAATAAGCTTAAATGCCCGTTTCATTGTCGATCTCCTTTCTTGTTCGTTCCACTTATTACATACAATGTAAACGTTTTGAATATTGTATTTGTTGCACTAAACCGACAGTTAGCATAAAAGTATATCCAGCTAGCGGGCAATTTGACGGAGGGCACGCTTCAGCTAGCATCGTCATTAAGGTTTACTATTTTTAATAGAAATTCTAATTAACGCGGTAGTTATCTTCTCTGTTAAAATAGTAGTGCAAATAAATGTTGAATCTGGATCAATTTATCTTCAAGTCATAACGATTAGGTGGCGAATAGATTATGATCAATCTTTCTCGGTTAAAAGGCTTTATCTTCGGCGCTTTATTTTCATTTATTACTGCAATGCTGTTTATGTTAATCGGACAAATGTGGGCTGGTGGAGTAACCTCTATGTGGGGTGAAAGTTGGTTGTATTTCTCAGTAGTTATTCCTTTTGTCATCACTTTTACAGTATTAGGCGGATACTTTCACAATAGAAATGCAACCAATAAAAAACTTTGGCTTATTAGCCTTATTTGCGCCTTTCTTATAACGTTATATAGTGGAACAATTGGTGCAATTTTCGGTGAAACGATTGTTAGAGGCGGCATGGAAACGATAAATATTGAGGGCACATTAGTATGGGGTACAATTTATGCTTTTATATTACTTCCACTTACTACGCCATTCGCAAGACTAATAATAGGAGTGTTTTACAAGCTCATTAGCAGATAAACAAGAAGATTGGCACGTTACTAGAAACTAAGAAGCGCAGCGTACGTTATTGGTACGTGAGCATAGAAAGTTTCGGTAGCGTGCCATATTCTATTCGCCGCCGACTAAGCTGCAGAGCGCTACATCGTCATCAAGCCTCAGCTTAATGAACTACCAATTCAAATAAAGCTTCAACAAGCAGAGACCTCAGGACGATGAATATACTTCGGAGACCATTGTCATCAAGCCTCAGCTTAGTGAACTACCAATTCAAATAAAGCTTCAACAAGCAGAGACCTCAGGACGATGAATATACTTCGAAGACCATTGTCATCAAGCCTCAGCTTAGTGTACTACCAATTCAAATAAAGCTTCAACAAGCAGAGACCTCAGGACGATGAATATACTTCGAAGACCATTGTCATCAAGCCTATGCTTCGTGAATTACCAATTCAAATAAAGCTTCAACAAGCAGAGACCTCAGGACGATGAATATACTTCGAAGACCATTGTCATCAAGCCTGTGCTTCGTGAATTACCAATTTAAATAAGGTTCAATAAGCTGGGGCTTCAGGACCAAGAAGATTGACCGCTAGTAGAAAAAGAGGAGCGCAGCGTACGTTATTGGTACGTGAGCACCGGATTTTTCGCTAGCGGTCAATATTCGCCGTCGACTAAGCTACAGCGCAAACACATCGTCATCAAGCCTCTGCTTAGTGAACTACCAATTCAAATAAAGGTTCAATAAGCTGAGGCTTCAGGACCAAGAAGATGGCACGATACTAGAAACTGAGAAGCGCAGCGTACGTTATTGGTACGTGAGCATCGGAAGTTTCGGTAGCGTGCCATATTCGCCGTTGACTAAGCTACAAAGCGTTACATCGTCATCAAGCCTCTGCTTAGTGAACTACCTTACAAAAGGTGTCCGATGTATGCCTTGCACATGATAACATTCAACGACCACTGGCTTGCCGTATTCGTTGATAAGCCTTGAACCTCACTCACTGGATAAGGATAGTACAGTCGCTCCACCTGCTGTGGCTGCAGCTGACTCAGCTGCCAGTGATTCGTGATCGTAAGCAAATAATCCCACGACTGCTTACCCAGCGCATCATCTCTATAATATTCAGCGGCATACGCCATAATAAGTGTGGACAGCATTGGAATATCCCAGCGTTTGCCGACAAACGCTTCTTTCGTTCGTTTGCTTTTTTCCGCTGGAGGCAAATTATAAAACTCACCTAGCTCAGCGAGCATCTCGCGCCATGTTTCATCCTCTAGCAAATCAGCCAGCTCAGTCCAGACCTGAGTGCCACCCATGCAGATCATGAGATGGTAGTCATAGTTTTCATGCCCCATATAGCTCAGCTTGCCAGTCTCTGGATCATAGCCAAAGGTCGGACCATCAAGCAGTCGATGCGGAGACTGTTTTAGCGACTCGATGCCTGTCTTAATCTTATGCAAGTAATGCTCACTTTCATGGCGCTCCCATTGTACGAGCCAGTTCGCACAAAACGCTGACCAATCTGGCCCGCTTCTCGCATGAGTTGCATGCTCATCCTTCGGAAAATATGCACGCATCGGATCAAGCGTAACCGTCGAAAAGTCGGCATCCTTCACTTCATCCATAATCTCGCCAATCCGTTCATCCGCAGTCATATAATAATAGAAGCGATGCAGCGTTGCCATCCCGATTCTCGCTTCCTTGCAGCCACAGCCATAATGCAGCACATTATGGCGCGAGCCAAGCCCTTGGTATTGTCCGAGATGATACAGATCGGTTTCACTTGTATGTCGTGTCATCGCTTCTGCCATGTAGAACAGCTGCGGCTCGCCTGTGCGCAGGAAGGAATACCAGAGCCATTTGTTCGGAACAAGCTCTGTGTTCTGCCATGCACAGCCACCAATATCATATTTCCAAGTGTGGCGAAGAGGATCGTAGCTATGCATTACATCACCATAATCCCAAAAGCCATACCAACGGCGCTGCTCAATTTCTTGAAGATAAAAGCGTCATATGCTTTCCAGCGCTTCCTCTGTCTGCCGATGACGCTCCGTATCGTATTGCGGCAAGCTGTATCGACCGAATACACGCGTTGCGACATAGCGCTCCTCCTCACACACGAGCAGTGGCGTATATTCACTGCCACGAGCAAGCTGTTCCAGCTCCTCTTGCTGAGGCGTAGTCGCTGCAAGATGAAGCTGACATTCTGTCGTATGCCCAATGCCGTACGGGGTACTTCGAAGCTCATCGGCTCCTTCATAGGAGGAGCGAACATGCGTTGTCGTATCATAATGCCGTAAATCCATCGCAGCAGCCTCGGGACTCCATAGCCACAATGTAGCTTCTGCTTGATCCCTGCCTAATCCACTTACCTCCATACCACTAGGACATAGCTGCCAGAAATGCTTCATCGCAAGCGCCATTCCTCCAGCTTCTGAGCCGACATATAGCAGTCCACGCGCTCTTCCTCCATACAGCGAACGTACCCATGCACAGCCTTCAGAGGTGCGTTTACTTATGCTGTAGCTATCTGGGCTCAGCTGGACAAGCTTGAAATCATTCCATACTGCTGCATCCTCTAGCAGTGACGCATACTGCTGCTCCCGTTCGTTCGCCGGATCCCAGCTTACGAACTTGCCCCTCAGCTGATCACGATATTTTTGCTCCATAAAGGCAGGAAACCTAGCCGTCATTAACCCTCTAGCTGCCTCGCTGAACCAGCCCGTATCTCCAGCAAACCGAATATGACGATTCTCCAGTGCCCCTTTCATCGGCACATTAAAGCTGATTCCGATGCCTGCAATGGCATGCAAGGCCGGATCTCCGTCATAAAGCAGCGTATGCTTTAATCCGATCGTAGCTTGATGCCGATAGAATGTAAGCCGAACCGTAAAAGGGATAAGCTGCTCATATGTACCATTAGCCGTCCTTTCAGCTACGGATGCTTCCAGTCTGTGACATCCCTTAATTGCAATCACTGCACGCAGCGGACCATCACTTTCTATTGAGACCTGCTCGATCTCGCTCACATATGACTGACGCTTTCCATCATGTCTCCCCGGAGCATCAGATAGGATCAGCTTTAGCTTACCTTGCTCGGCTATCGGCGCATCCTCCTGATCACGTAGTGACAAGGAATCGATTAAGATGCTGCCACTCTTGCGGATATGACATACGACCGCATCACCGTTCACTTTGATGAGATCACCTTCATCGGTGACAAAGAGATCGTTCGAACGTGTGCCCTGAATTGCTGCTACCTCCTGATGTGGCTGTGTTGATTGTTGATATTCCAGCTGTTGCTGCAGCTTCGGTTGTTTAATGACTAACGGAGGCTGATTCACCTTGCTCAGTACATAGCGCTCTCTCCCTGTATTGGCAAGCTCAGCTGCATGTGCGGTCCATTTGACGCTGCCATCGGGCCAGTATGCGGTAGGCCAGGATTGAACATGCAGTAATTCTCCTTGCTCATTACGAAGCTCGAGCTGCTCATGTCTAGCTAGCTGACCACGATGCCATGGAACACCCCAAGTAACACCGGTGATTAGACCAGTCGCTGAAGCTGAATCAAGCCATTTTAATGAAACTTGCTGCTCGTCTGCTTGCTGTCGTCCAGTAGTTTGATTCATGGCCGTACCTCCAGCCTCGTCTGCGCTTCAAGCCAGCTGTTCATTTTCCCCGCTTCAATCCCAGCCAGCATAATGATGCCTATGCCATGCGTATCATTCAGCCTTGGCATTAGCTCGTGCTTATAATAGTAAGAATGATGTGCAAAGCCTGAGCCGCGACATACGCCATACACATTCCCTTCCTCATCAATAGCTCGCTTCTTCAATCCTTCCCATGCTTTACGCACGCATTCAATATAGGAGGAAGGTTCATCATACCAGCCCTCTTGAACACCAATTGCAAATGCGTAAGCAAACATCGACGTGCAGGAGCTTTCCTCATAGGACTCGTGATCATCCAGCACCTGATGCCACAGGCCGTTCTCCCCTTGAAGCGCAGCATAGCCGCGGCTTAGCTCGTGGAACATGAGTAGCAGCTCGTCTCGCTTTGGATGATCAGCCTTAATGTGACACAGCAGCTCAGCAAGCGAAAAAAGCACCCATCCATTGCCTCTTCCCCAGAACGCTCCGTTCTGAGCATTAAATTTCATGTCGTACACATGATGCATGATGTTAAGTGAAGGCTCAAATAAATATTCCTTGTACTGCAGCAGCTGATGAATCGCATCATCGATATAGCGCTGCTCGCCCGTATGCAGGCTATAGCGAACGAGAAACGGCACACTCATATAGAGATCATCGCACCACATCGTATCCTTCATAAAATTCGTGCTGCCTTTAATGCGATAGAGCGTTCCGTCAGAGAGACGGCTCTGCTCGCTTGTAATATAGTGAGCGATCCGAGCTGCGAGGCTGTCTGCTCCAGCAAGCGGCTGTCTCGCATGTGCATACAGCATCGTTGCCCCGAACGAGCCGCAGTCATCCAAGCTATCCATACCAACGAGCTGATGATTAATGCCCGGCGCTCCGAACATCTGCGCATCCCAGAACGAGTAATCATGGAATGCGGTACAGCTCTCAATATGACTGACAGCATACTGCAGAGCCTCTTCATCCTCAAGTCTTAGCAGGCCGTATAGCGTCACGCCGAGTGGATAATTCCATCTGCCATAATGAGAGGTTTCTGCGAATGGACGAACATAGCCACCAGGCATATCGGTCCGCCAATAGGATGGACCTTCGATTGTCGTATGAAGGGTCGACATCGATTGCAGGGCTATCGTATCCTGCAGGGATAGTGGCTGCTCATATGGTCCGCTGTATAAAAATGCATGCGAATTCCCTTCCACCTGCAATGGAGCGACAGGGGTCACATCAGCGCTTAGCTCATCGGTTAAATCAACGGCTGCACCTTGCTCCAAGCTAACTAGTCGTTCCCAATTTACACCAATACCGTCTTGCTCAATCATCCAGATCCATACGTCGTTGCGTCCTTTTTGCAGAGAAAGCTTCACAGCGAAGTGCGACGACAATTCACTCGTTCCCTCTAGCGAGCTTAAATCTGCAGTACTACCAAGTTTATTTGCTGCCCTTTGCGAATTTAGTACAGCAGCTCTACTCGGTTCTACGGTTGTATCTAACAAATTCAAGTCAGAGGGTTCACCTCGCTGTTCCTCTTCAGCTACCTCGACCTGCTCATTGTTGCACATAATGATGAGCTTGCCCTTATACGTACCACTCAGCTCATATACTCCATCTTCGTTAGCATATACCGACGTCCATGCCAGCACCGCTTGCCCCTTGGAAGCCCCGAAGATCCGCTCAGCAGCTGTCTGCTGCAGCTCCTCCTTCTGCCATGTCATGCGCGGATGCCATATTAACTGCTTATCGCTCGCAAGTATATCGCAATGAGCAAAGTCAGCTCTTCTTTCATCAATAGGGGCTGTGTAGATTACTCCCTCTGCACCTTCTGCTGCTCCGAACGGAACAACAAAATGAAGAGGAAAGCCTTTAATCGAGCCTGAGCCAAACTGCGCACCGCAGCCCGTCCCAGTCTTCATAAACTGCCATACGAACTGATTCCAGCCTGCCTTCAGCTTTAAGCGAAACCAGCTTCTTTGCTGCGGAAAAACCTCCTGCTCAATATTGGCATGATGAGCTAATGCTCCATTCACATATACGGTCACAGGGCCATAGCAGCTCAAGCTAAACGGCAGCTCCGTATCCTCCTCACTCCACAGCTTCGCCCAGGCATATACATACTGTCCATTGTGAATCTGAGGAAAGCGGCTAGTCATCTCCATGTCATAGCGATAATCCAAACCTCGCTTCAATCCATCCATCGATGAGACACGATACGTATACGATTCAGCAGGCTGAGCGGACATATAACGTTGCGCCATCGTTTTCAGTACATCGTTATCCTGACCTCCAAAGCGATCCCAGCTGCTTTTTACAAATTCACCACAATGCATTAATACTCCCCTCCCGGATACAAGGTTGAGCTATATAGTCTCTTCGTTTGAGCAATGGCACGGCGATCCATTTGCTGTCCTGCCTCGAAGGCTTCTGGTGGCGGAGCAAGCTTGCCGTAGATAGCAGCTTCCTGATCGCTATAGATAACAACTTGCTCAAGTCCGCTCTGTACCAAATCACCAAACACAGCATAACCATCTAATGTAAACTGAGCGACAATATTCATTTGACCGTCATATATCGTTGGATTTACTCCTCCACCTCGGCGGTAAGCCAGTATATAATCATATTCGCTCGAATCCCAATGACGAATCGTATGAATGATCGTTAACCAGCCACTCGTTTTGCGGTCTTCCTTCCATAGCTCCTCACCATGCTGACTGAGCATAAACATGCCGTCACGTCCTGACAGCTTCAGCTTATCCCCCGTATCGCCGCGCTTGATTCGGTCAAGTCCAGCAATCTGCAGGCCTGGCTCCGTGCTCATGAATCGCCCTAACGCAATATGCTGAGACTCAATTGAGCCTTCATAGCGCCACAGCTCGTTACCATCACGGTCATACATCACCGTCACACTGCCTCCAATAACAATTTGCTTGTCGCCACGACCTAATACATCCCCTACCCATATACAGTCTGCATGATCTTCAAGCGGCTGCGTAGACCACATCAGCTTGCCATCTGCATCTAGCACATCATAGCCAGCAATAATCTCATCTCGTCCATCGCCATTTAGATCATAGGGATATGGAAAATGTCCAGGGTTCCCTTTAAACGACCAAAGCAAATTCCAGTCTTGATCCATGGCCCACAGCTGGCGATAACGGTCCTTTAGTATAATATCCTGCGCTTCTGGTGTACCTCTAAGATTACAAATAATAATACAGTCATGCGCATACTCAGCCGGCAGCGGCAAGCGTCGTTTGACGCTCCCATCATGACCATTAAGCACGAGCAGCTCCTTATCCATGACACATAGCACCTCATTGGAGCCATCTTGATCCCAATCATAGATCTGTGCTGGATAATCTGAACCTGGACCTCCTGCGTCCATTCGCGGCTCACCTACCTGCCACAGCAGCTGGCCATCTATCGTGAATGCTGTTAATGCAATGACCTGATGAGGAACATAACGATCATCAATTCCACCATCTGCCTGCACGAACAACAGCTCCATTCGCCCGTCATTGTTAAGATCGCCTAGCAGCACCTTGCACCGTGGCCCCGCAGCACTTACATCGATCCTCGACCATTCCACATAAGCTTGCTCTCCCATCCCTATCTCTCCTTCGTATCCGATTAGCTCCATAGGCAGGAATAGGCCGCACAGCTTGCCCGTTCGGACAAAGGTGCGAGCCCTTCCTGTTACTACTTCATAAACTATTTAATTTGTTGATACAATTCATTGATTTCAGCGATATAATCATCTCCGCCGTTTTTCTTCCATAGCTCAATTGCTGCATCAAGTCCAGCATCGTCGATTTGACCAACGATATATTGAATACGAGCATCAGCGATAATATTGTCCATCTGTTGACCAAGCTGTGCATACACTTCGGAGATAAGCGGCTCAGCTGGGTTACCCACAACGATTTCTTCATTCGCTTTTTGAACAGCATTGATCTTTTCATTTAGCGGCGTTTGCTCGATGCTAGGAGCTTCCGGCCCAATATACATTAGCATTTGGTTCAAGCTTTCAATTTCTTTAAGCAGAGCAGGGTCGTCATTGATGAGAGATTTAATATGACCATCTACCATCTCATAATGTCTTCCTTCTACACCACGCTCAAGAAGCAGCTTCATCTCTACATCATTTAACTGATCAAGAAACTTAAGCACTCGTTTCAATTCTTCTTCTGTTTTCACTGAGCTTTTTGAGATAGCCAGCATACCGTTATAGCCTGAAGTCGGCATATCACGATGCCCCTTCGGTCCTACTGGTGCCTGGAATACATCGGTGTAAGGCGTGTCACGAGGTGCCTTTTCTTGCATAGCGTTATCAAGTCGTCTAGCATTATCTGCTACATCGACAAATGCACCTGCTTTTCCATTTACGAACGGATCATTCCATGCAGCGGAGTCCATAACTGCAAAGTCTTCATTTACTAAGCCTTCCTCGTATAATTGACGGAAAAACTTCAGTGCTTCGCGATACTCAGGGAACATATGAGTAGGTAGCAGCTGTCCGTTTTCATCCTCACCCCACTTATTCGGTGCGCCGAACCAAACCTGCATAATATCCCACGGGCCGCTATACTTCGAAACGACAATACCATAGGTGTCATCTTTACCGTTTTGATCTGGATCATCTTCTTTAAACGCTTTCAATATGTTGTAGAACTCATCAATCGTTGTTGGAGCAGAAAGACCAAGATTGTTCATCCAGTCTACGTTCAGCGTTACCCCCATACGTCCGAGCACACGTGAACGATAAATACCATAATTTTTACCGTCTATTGACGTGTTGTTTAGTGTTACTTCATGTGCCTGAGCAAGATTCGGATAATCCTTCAAGTAAGGTCCTACATCCCAGAATGCGCCTGCTCTTGCCGCATTAATAAAGCTTGCTGAGTTGCGGTCAACGACCATAATATGAGGAATTTCTCCGGACACAAGCGTAATATTCACTTTATCTGGATAAGAACTGTTTGGTACAAATTGAACGTTCACATCCGTATTCGTATACTCTTCTAATGCTTTAATAATAGGAGAATTGTCATCGGGCAGATCTGTGCTGAACGCTGCAATCATGATATCTAGCTTAAGCGGATCTTCCTTTACTTCAACGTCATCCGTGTTAGCATTCGCATTTTCTGTCGGTGGATTTGTTGTTGGGGAATTGCTAGGTTGCGTGTTCCCCCCATTGTTTGATGAACAAGCGGTTAATAACATGGCTACAGCGAGTACGAGCAGCCAACCTGCTTTTAGCTTGCCTTTGTTTGTCTTTTTGTTCATACTTGATCCTCCTTTTTTTGTTTCAATCATTATATAGAATCGCTCATAGCGAGTTCTAACGAGATTGCTAGTCGATGACACTAGCCCTTGATCGAGCCTAGCAAGGCTCCTTTTGCAAAATGCTTTTGTAAGAATGGGTACACAAGCAAAATAGGAATCGTACCTACAATAATGACTGCCATTTTGACCGATTGATCCGGTGGCTCAACAAACTCAGGGTCAACATTGTTCAAGTCTCCAATGGCGAGCTGTGACAGCATAACAATTTCACGGAGCATAACCTGCAGCGGCCATTTATTATGATCGTTCAAGTAAAGCAGGGCCGAGAAGAAATTGTTCCAGTGACCAACGGCGTAAAACAAACCAAATGTCGCGATGATTGGCATAGACAACGGAATAACAATTCTCCAAAGTACGCCTATATCATTACAGCCATCAATGCGTGCTGACTCCTCTAAACCAGCAGGGAGGTTCTGGAAGAAGTTGCGAATAACGATCAGGTTAAAGGCACTAATGGCCCCCGGCAAAATGACCGCCGCATACGTGTTAACT
Source organism: Paenibacillus camelliae (assembly GCF_023715345.1). GTDB lineage: Bacteria > Bacillota > Bacilli > Paenibacillales > Paenibacillaceae > Pristimantibacillus > Pristimantibacillus camelliae. Next base: position 134,834 of record NZ_JAMBNY010000008.1, on the reverse strand, counting down.
AGTCCTAACTCCTTTACAACGAGATAGCCTGGAATCATCCCCCCGCTAAACAGCATCGAGAATATGACCATATTCATAACGATGTTGCGTCCCATCAGATCTTTTCGCGATAAGGCGTATGCCATCGTCAATGTAAAGAACAGATTCGTGATCGTTCCAACGATCGTAATATAGATTGAGACTCCCATGCTACGAAACAGTGTTGAAGATGAAAAGATGTATTCGTAGGCAGAAAGCGAGATATCTCTTGGGAATATAAAGAATGAGCGCTCAGCAAGCTCAGCCTCCGTAGCGAAGGAGCCAGCAATAATGTAGACAAACGGTAGCACTGTAGCGAGAGCGAACAATATGAGAAACAAGTAATTGAATATATCGAAAAATCGCTCATGCCAGCTGTCGTGTTTACTTAACATATTTTCACCCTCCTTTAGTAGATGCCTTCTTGACCAAACCGTTTGGCAAGCCAGTTACTGCCGTATATTAGCACGATGCCGACCAAGGATTTGAATAAGCCAATCGCTGTACTGTAGCTGAATGCCCCTTGGGTAATACCGACAAAATACACATACGTATCGAACACGTCGGCAACCGTTCGGTTCAAGGAGTTGGTCATGAGGAAGATTTGCTCAAAGCCAGTGTCTAAGAAATTACCCAAACGCAGAATAAGCAAAATAACAATCACTGAGCTTATCGCTGGCAGCGTAATATGAATGAGTCGTTGGAAACGAGAAGCGCCGTCTACAATAGCTGCCTCATATTGCTCGACATCAACTGATGCGAGTGCTGCGAGGAATATAATGGTCCCCCAGCCCGTTTCCTTCCACATAATTTGCAAAATGATCATTGGCCTGAACCAGCTAGGATCAGCCAGAAAATTTATCTTCTTACCGGTTAGATTGAATATGATTTCATTAACAAGCCCGTCCTGCGTCGTTAAAAATACGTAGGTCATACTCGCTACGATAACCATCGATATAAAATGCGGCACGTATATTAACGTTTGAATCCATCGTTTGAAATAAGCTAGTCTAATTTCATTAAGTAGAAGTGCAATAATAATCGGTGCGGGGAAGAAAAATATCAAATCATAGAAGCCCAGTATTAACGTGTTGCGCAGCAATCGAAAGAAATCTGGATGTGCAAAGAAATTTTCAAAATGAGTAAAGCCTATCCATTCACTCTTCCAAAACCCTAAAAAAGGCTGGAAATTCTGAAACGATATGAGTACTCCCCACATTGGGGCGTATTTGAAAACAAGAAAATACAATAATCCAGGTAGCAGCAGCAAATACAAAAATCGATCCTTTTTCAGCTTGGCAATCCATGCAGCATTCATAGCGTTCCTCCTTCTCTCATCTCTCGATCACAATGGTTATCAGGTTTATTGTCTTGTCTATATGCTCGTCTGTTGGTGCGATCGGCGGTGCAGATCATGTATCTGCTCACCAGTTGCAATCTCAGTATTATTGAAATACGCCAGCAGTTCAATTGCACATTTTTGCAAAAGAAAAAGCCTTGACTAGCAAGGCTTTTCACGTCCTGTTTCACTTTTTTGAAGGAGTATCACTTTTTTGGTTTTACCCTGTACTGCTGCGATATTCGCTTGGTGTAACACCAACATGCTTCTTGAAGATCCGATTGAAATACCGCTGCTGATATCCAACCTCTTGCGCAATATCGTTAATGAGCATATCTGTACTTCGAAGCAGCTCCTGTGCCTTTTTTATGCGCAGCTCGGTTAAATAATCGATAAAATTAACTCCGCTTGCTTGTTTAAACCATTTGCTTAACGTATAGGAGTTGACACCGACGAGGTCTGCACACTGATCTAACGATATATCCTGCTTGTAATGCTCATGTATATACGCGATAATCTGGGTCATCATCCCTTTTTGCTGTGCATTCACGCGATTTTCCAGCTCGTCAAAGTAAGGCCGAATGACGATATCTCGCATCCAGCGTAGCAGCTTTTTCGGATCACGGATATGTGACAGCTGTCTGTACAGATTCTCTCCGTGAAACAGCTTAATCGGGTTAATACCGGATTGCAGCATCATATGCTGTATGCTTCCCAGCAGCTGCAGCATATTTTGCTGGGCCACATGCTCCTTCTGCATACTTCCTGCTTCAATAAACCTTCTCAGCAGCTCCAGCACCTGCTCTCGGTTCCCGCTGCGCATCGCTTGTAAAATTTCCAGCTCCACGTCAAAGGGATAGTCGATATCATCAAACGTAAACTCCTTCGGTAAATCCTCCATCCAAATTAGCTGATTCTGATTCAGAAACTGGCGGTAGCTCGCTGCACGCTCTACCTCCATATACAGATTGCGGACCTTGCGCAGCTCTTCAGTTTTACGGCTAATTGTAATACTCACCTGAAGCCTGAGCAGCTCATTAATCGTATGCGTGTACCGTTCACAGAATTGCTGGAGCTGTTCATTTTGCACGATTTTATCATTGGCTTCAATAATAAAAATACCAAGCGACAGATCATGGAAATTTAAAGCATAGCCCTGATTAAATTGTGCAGAGACCATCTCCTGCGCCATATTGTATGCTGCAAAGGTCATTAGTCGCTCATCATTCGGCGTCATCGGCTGATCAATGCGATGCAGCCCCGTTAAGTAGATGTGCACAAACGTATAGTGGTGCGTCCCTACCTCCCAATAAAGTGAGCGCATTCTTCGCTCCAGATCCTGCTCGGATAAATTACCGATATGTCCCTGCAGCAGCTGCATAAGAAAGGTGTTTCGCAGAATAGGCAGCGTCGTTTCGATTTTTTGCTCCAGCTCCGCACTTTTCGTAGAAATATTCGTCCAATGCTCTCGGATCGTTTGAAACTCATTTTTTCTTTTGCGATCAGCTTGTCTCCGCTCAGGATCGATTTGGTTAAGCAGCTTTTGAATCGGTGAATACATCGTATTCGACACAACAAAAGCAAGCAAAAGCGCTGTAATTAAACTAAATGCGCTAATCCACAGCAATGACTTGGAAAACGTAACAACAGGTGTTGTAATAAGCGTCATCGGTGACGCAGACACATAGATCCACTCATCAGCTAACCTCTTAAAAACGCCGTAGGATACAGAATAGCTTTCTTTTCCGTAGTCAGTGACAAATTGACCCGTCGTTTGCTCACTCGTCTTAATGTGCTCGATGAGCTTCTCCTGCAGCGGGTCCAGCTCACTGGAATCTGAAAGCATTAACTCATAATTTTTATCCAATAAAAACGTCGTTCCTTCATTATATGGCGTCATCGTTTTTAGCAAATTCATAAGCTTTTCCTTGTCCAGCTTTACAATTAGAACGCCAAAGGGAATGGGACTTTCTCCGGGAATTTTATGCAGCAATGTCAAACCGTTCTTGCTATCGCCCATCTGTTGATCTTGCATCCAAAACATTCGTTTTTCTTGCTGTAAAATTTGTTTATAGTAATCTATCGTATTTTTATCATAGAGATGGTAAAATTCAGTTTTGAATAGGATCGGCTGCTGTTCTCGCTCAATATACAGCTCTACATTATTAATTAAGGAGTGCGAGCCCTCCATTACAACAAGCGACTTAGTGACATCCCATGTTTCCTGAAAATAATAAACGAAGTCAAGAGTTTGTAGTCGATAACCAAACGTCGGATTAAACGCCCAATTCGACAGTCCCATCTCCAGATAGCTGAACTGATCATCGATATTTTGCACCCGCTCATTGATCTGTTGATAGTGCAAATCACTAATGTCATCCTGTAATTGATTAGTAGCGAAATGATAGACGAGTAATCCAATCATAAAACCAGGTATGCTTGCGGCCAGTAATATATATACTAGGCTGTTACGGTAAAATACCCCTTTGGGTTGACTTTCCAGCTTAGACCACATTACCTTCATGCTTGAAATCATGTCAGTCGACCTCTTTCTAATGTTGGATCGCATTCATAATACAGTATATCTATATAATGTATGCGTTTACAATAGAAAATTATGAAATGCGTTACAGTTTTTCATATGTTTGTTGCACAGATGCTGCTGCTAGCGGAGACTAGCAGCGTTATCTAATTCTTTCGTAAGTATCATAATCTGATCAATAAATGAAGACCAAGCGGGACTAATCGTCGTATTCATCATTAATCCAGCTTCTTTTAATGCATCTTTAAGGTGCTCTGCGCGCCGAATGGATAACTCATCCCATTGTGCACTGCTGTATGTTTTATGATTAGGCAGTGCTCTTAAATAAGCTTCTAAACGTTGAAATTGATCATATTCTGAGCGAGAAAGCAGCTTAGAAGGGTAGCTATTCTTCTGTAATCCATAGTCTAATGAAGCAATCAATACATATAGCTGATTGGATACTAGCTGCGGCTCATTCCAGCTACTGGTTTGCTGATACTCTAGAATACCTTGCAGCTCGACAAGAGGCCCCTGAATATGACTGATAAAATACTGCTGCTGGTGCCAATGGTTGGAGTATATCATCATCGCGATTATCGTTCCAAGTATGACGAGCAGCGTACATAGTCCATGCACAATCATTCTGTGACGTTGTCGGCTTCGTTCTACTAGCGTTTTAACCATCGCATCACATACCTCCATATAATAATTTTCTCGCACTGACCAACGATTTCAACAGTACTCTAGGCTTTCATTTTCTCGTGTTAATCCTTGATACCAAACAAAAAAACAGGCTTAAATATGCAACTTATCGTGCGTTTATCTAAGCCTGTTCTTCGTGATTTTTATTTAACTTTCAACAGTGATATTGGATTATTTTGCTGTAATCATTTTGTTGATAGCACTGAATAATCCCTTTACTGAAGACGTCATAATGTCTGGATCGATCCCGACGCCCCAAAAATTAGTGCCATCTGGTGATTGGATGCCAATATACGAAACGGCCTGTGACTTCGAGCCTACCTCTAGCGCATGCTCTGAATAGGTCAAGTTCGAAAAACTAACCTCAAGGTTCGTTTGCAGTGCATCGATAATCGCATCTAAGCGTCCGTTTCCGTTGCCAATAATTTCTTTTTCTACCTCATTCATGCGAACCTTAACGATCGTTTGATAATCATCGTTGTGTGTAAAGCTATAGGATACAAATTGAATCGGCGATTTAATATTTACATACTCTTCCATGAAGATTTGATGAATTTCTTCAGTTGAAATTTCTTTATTTAACCGATCCGATACATTTTTAACTGCATAGCCTAAATGCTCGCGCATTTTTTGTGGAAGATCCAAGCCATAACGCTGCTGCAATAGATAGGCAACCCCACCTTTACCAGATTGACTGTTAATCCGGATAATATCGCCCTCATACTGTCTGCCAATATCAAGCGGATCGATCGGCAAGTAAGGAACGGTCCAATATTGACGCTGCTGCTCCTCGCGCCATTTCATACCTTTTGCAATCGCATCTTGATGGGAGCCAGAAAATGCTGTAAATACAAGCTCGCCCGCATACGGGTGACGCTCACTTACCTTCATTTTCGTTAGCTTTTCATAAGCCGCTACAATCTCAGGCAAGTTCTCGAAGTTAAGACCAGGATCTACACCATGAGAGTACATATTCAATGCAAGCGTAATAATATCAACATTACCTGTGCGCTCACCGTTTCCTAGAAGTGTTCCTTCTACACGCTGTCCACCAGCCAGCATACCAAGCTCAGCATCCGCTACACCAGTACCGCGGTCGTTATGCGGATGTAGGGATACAATAACGCTGTCGCGATACTTTAGATTATCACTCATATATTCGATCTGACTAGCGTATACATGCGGCATCGACATTTGAACCGTTGATGGTAGATTGATAATTACTTTATTATCCTCTGTTGGCTGCCATACATCGAGTACAGCATTACAAATTTCTAAAGAAAAATCTACCTCTGTGCCCGTAAATGATTCTGGTGAATATTGGAACTGGAAGTTTCCTTCTGTTTCAGCAGCGCACTCTTTTAACAGCTTCGCACCGCTAACAGCGATCTCAACGATTTCCTCTTTAGATTTTCTGAATACTTGCTCACGCTGTGCAACAGAAGTTGAATTATACAGATGAACGACTGCTTTTTTAGCACCCTTTAAGGATTCGAATGTTTTACGAATAATATGCTCACGAGATTGAGTAAGTACTTGAATTGTCACGTCGTCAGGAATCATGTCCTGCTCAATCAAGGTGCGCAAAAACGTAAACTCTGTCTCTGATGCTGCAGGAAATCCAACCTCAATTTCTTTAAAGCCAAGCTTAACAAGCAGTTGGAAAAACTCAATTTTTTCCTCTAAGTTCATCGGAACAACTAGTGCTTGATTGCCATCGCGCAAATCAACACTGCACCAGATCGGTGCTTCCGTAATATTTTCCTTCTGTGTCCACTTCAAGCTGCTTACAGGAGGCATAAAATAACCTTTTGCGTACTTCTCTACATTCTTCATGCTCATGACCATCCTTCATTTAACAATTTTGACGTTATAGATAACAAAAAAAAGCCCTTCATCTCCTATTCTAGAGACGAAAGACTTGTAATCTTACGCGGTACCACTCCAGTTCACGCTAATATAGCATGCCCTTAATGGATCATGTGGCCATCATGATCCTCCTATTGATAACGGTTAGGCTCCGGCTCCACCTACTAATTCATGTTCAGTGAGCAACTCCAAGGCGAGTTCAGCAGTTTTTCACAGCTGCTTTGCACCAACCAGCAGCTCTCTGAGTGTTTCAAACCACTTACTATTCCTTCTCAACGTATTGTAATATTAGTTAGTATCTTAATACAAACGTAACAGGTAATCAAGTAGCAATTCAAAAAAATTTATATTTATTGTAGCTTGTCCAATTTATTATATACCATTCCTTGGTGTTGTCTGACTTAAACCAACGGAAAAAAGCAAAGTAAAAAAGGCATTCGAATGCGTTTAAAGCCTGATTCCACCTTATACATTACTTAAGGAATCAGGCTTTAATCGCGAGTGTAAGAACGCTTTGCTCCGCAGCGTCCTCCGATTGAGAGAACTAAACTAACTATTTAACGAAGCCAATGCGCTGCCAAATATGACAACAAATAACAGTAACAACAATAGGTATAAGCCTATGATGATACAGGCCATAATCAAATACGCCTTGAAAAAGTTGGATTTCGATGGATTGTGACCACTGCTGAATGCATAAACAAAAATCATAACAAGATTAACGATCGGAATGATCATAATTAGCATCGTAATTAGCCATTCCTTTACTGTAACAATAGGCGCTACAGCTTGATTGCTTTGATATTGCTGGTATGCATATTGCTCTTGAGGGGCCTGAGGAGTGTTAGTTTCCAACGAATAATCACGACCTTTCTTGATTGTTGAGCGTTCGAACAACAAACAATTCAGACACAAATTCAATCTATTCGTTGAGGCATACATATATTACAACGATCTCACTACAAACCCCATTATTTTTCTCATTATCGCAGTTATGACTAATTAATACTGCTCAGTAATTTTCTTAACGAGTGCATCTCCATCTAGTGCGGATAAACCAGCATTAACGCGGTAATATAGCTTTTGTTTGCCACGCTCATTCAAGCCTGGACGGATCGTGAACGCATGATCGATCCCGATCTCCTCCATCACTTCTAGCAATTCATCACTAAATGCGCCGTAAGGGAAAGCTAAAATATTGTCCTGCTCTCCTAGCTCTCTAACGAGTATTTCATGCGCTTTTAGAAGATCTTCTTTTACACGCGCCTTATATTGCTCAGTTGTTTCGCCTTCCATATGGTTAGCTAGCATCGGGCTTTTATTATCATCAATGTTCAGCATTTTGTGAGAATCGTACGTATGGTTGTAAAAGCTCATTCCATTCGCTTTCATCTCACGCATTTGGTCCCAGGTTAAATGCGGCAAGTGATCTGGGTTCGGTTCATCCGATGATTTGACGATTATAAAGTTAGTCGCTGGGAACTGATACGTCTGCAATATTGGATAAGCAATTTCATAAAAATCTAAGTATCCGTCATCAAAAGTGATGAGCACTGACTTCTCAGGGAGATCAATTCTTCCTTCCATGTAATCAACGTATTGTTCAATGGAAATAATATTAAAATCGTTTTCATAAAGAGCATTCATCTGATCATCAAAAACCTCTGCATTAATAACTGACGGATTGCCTTTATACCCGAAGTCATGGTACATAAGAACAACGACTCCTCTAGGCTTATGCGTATTCATACCAAAAATAGCTACTATGCTGATTGCGATAACTGCAATAAACCCAATCGCGATAGCAAATGATTTCCGAAACAAACCTTCCACTCCCATTTCCTTTTAATCTATTATTCTAATAATTATGTTACTTTAATATTAGACGATTCTCATATAGCAATTGTTACAGAATTTAGATTAAAAGTATAGATGCAAAAATTGCTTATTGCTGCATCGAAGCTATATATTGTGATAGATTTAATGATAGATTCATCTCCAATCGGATGATAGCAATTTTGATAGATTATAGATAGGCTTCATACAAGCTGTCTTTCACGATAATTAACCAGCTAGTTTTGCTGGCTCATGGGGTGTCGATAGATGAATAACAAGCTTCCTAATGAAACCTACGGCTTTCGCTTTCACAGCTCTAAGGAGCTGCATTTACCGATATGCCATCTGTTCGCGGTAGGACATGATCGAATTACACATAACGATTATCGCTGGCATGGGCAGGAGCGAGGCGACGGACCACTGCTGCTTTTTCAATATACTTTGGCTGGACAAGGCGTGCTTGAGCTTAATGGAGAAACGTTACTCGCTACCGCTCAGCACGCATTTCTGGTTGAAATTCCAAGTGATCATTGCTACTACTACGTACCGGAGCAGGATCAGCAAGGCTGGCAGTTTATGTTCCTGCTAGTCAGACCCCATACCATAATGCCACTATGGAATGAAATAACCGAGCTAATGGGGCGATTGCCAAAGCTTCCGCCCGACAGTGCTCCGATTGTTAAGCTTACTCAACTCTTCGTAGCTGCTCAGCAAGGACAGATTACCGACCCGTTTACTGCTTCCAGTTATGTCTATTCATTTTTTATGTCACTAAGGCAATTTGCTGATAGCCATTCTGTTCCAGCGGCGATGCCTGCTGCAATAGCTAAAGCTGTACAATGGATTGATCTGAACTATGCTAATATGATTGGCCAAGAGCAGCTAGCAGAGCTGGTTGGGCTGTCAAAGTATCATTTTTTGCGCAGCTTTTCCAAATACGTCGGTCTGACGCCAAATGAGTATGTAAATCGAAAACGTATCGAGCAATCACTTGAGCTTTTGCTTTCAACGGATCAGTCGCTTGAGCACATTGCGCGTTCTGTAGGCTTCTCTAACGCAAGCTATTACATCCGAAAATTCCGAAAGCTAATCGGGCAAACGCCTGCAACCTTTCGATCTAATAAGCACCAGCTCGCCTATAAACGCTTGTTCTTTGATTAGAACAGATAGCAATTTTGTACTATTGCGTACGTATAATTATTATAGTCAGCCCCGTTATCTTTTCAGTATGATGATGGTATTAGCTTTGAACTATTTCATATCATATTGGAATATTGAATTTGGAGGGATTATGATGGATCATCGTTTATTTGCGCCTACTCCACCTATGGGCTGGAATAGCTGGGACTGCTATGGAGCAGCAGTTAGAGAGGAAGAGATTCGAGGCAATGCAGCGTACATGGCTGAGCATCTGCTCGCTTTCGGCTGGGATACGATCGTTGTTGATATTCAGTGGAGTGAGCCTGGTGCGGTTTCCTCACATTATCGCCCATTCGTGCCGCTAGTTATGGACGAATACTCTCGCTTAATGCCTGCTGAAAACCGTTTTCCTTCAGCTGCGAACGGTCAAGGCTTCAAGCCGCTTGCTGACTATGTACACAGCCTTGGATTAAAATTCGGCATACATATTATGCGCGGTATCCCACGTCAAGCCGTTCATCAAAATACAGCACTGCTTGGAACGTCGCAGCGTGCTCGTGATATCGCTTCAACGAATTCTATCTGCCCATGGAATACTGATATGTACGGGATCGATGCAAGCAAAGAAGGTGCTGCAGCCTATTACAACTCCTTGTTTGAGCTTTATGCATCATGGGGTGTAGATTTTGTAAAGGTAGACGATATTGCAGCTTCGAGACTGTACGATGCTCATTTGCCAGAAATCGCACTCATTCAGCAGGCCATACAAAACTGTGGTAGACCGATGGTGCTTAGTTTATCTCCAGGACCTGCTCCGCTAGAGCATGCCGGGTTTTTCACCAATCATGCCAATATGTGGCGCATGACCGATGATTTCTGGGATCATTGGCATCTATTGCTTGATATGTTCGATCGCTGCGAGAAATGGCAGGGCAAATCAGGCAACGGCTGCTGGCCGGACTGTGACATGCTTCCGCTTGGACATATCGGCATCCGATCTGTAGATGGCGGAGGAGCTGATCGTTGGACTCGCTTTACGAAGGATGAGCAAGTTACGATGATGACGCTATGGAGTATTTTCCGTTCACCGCTGTTTTTCGGAGGAGAGCTGCGTGATAACGATGAATGGACATTAAACCTAATTACGAATCGTGAGCTTATTCATATGCATCAAACATCATCTAACGCTAGATTACTTCGCCGCAGCGGCCATGAGATCATATGGACAGCTGATGGTGAGGATGGCTCTCGTTACGTTGCTTTTTTCAACGTTGGTGAACAAACTTCAGAATCAACTATCGATCTCGGCCATTATCAATGGAGCTACCAAAAAGCCTATAATGTATGGAGTGGCGAGTCGCTAGACATCAGCGATGAGCTTGTAAGTGGGCAGGTCGCTGCTCACGGTGCTGCTTTATACAAATTAACGTAGTCTATACGTAATGAGCAAGAGATTACGAGCTTCATTTCCGTAAGGTAATTTCAATCTCAATCTCAATACACAGCAAAACAGGGTATCCACAGTCGACTGACTGATGAGATACCCTGTTTTGATGCTATGAGAAAAGATATGAAAGTTAACAAGCTAACCAATTACACCACAACAAGGCATGTGCTCTACACTATGTAGAACACATGCCGCAGCACTAAACTCTAACTACCATAAGATGATTGCAATATGAAGCCGATTATAAATTGTTCTCACTACCGATTAAGTAAGCTGCCGACGTAACGCAGCAGCTCATTGGCACAGGTAGAGCAATAGCCGTGCTCATCAATGAGACGTGCCGAAACCTCATTTATTCTCTTTAATTGATTTTCATCAGGTGTTTTTGTTGAGGTTGTAATTTTTACAATATCCTTCAAATCAGCAAATAGCTTTTTCTCAACAGCCTCACGGAGTCGTTCATGACTTGTAAAATCAAATTTCTTCCCTTTTCGTGAATAGGAGGAGATACGAATAAGAATTTCCTCACGGAAAGCCTTTTTCGCATTTTCACTAATGCCAATTTGCTCTTCAATCGAGCGCATTAGACGCTCATCTGGATCCATTTCCTCACCAGTAAGTGGATCTTTAATTTTCGCCCAATTACAGTAGGCTTCAATATTGTCTAAATAGTTCTCGAACAGCGTTTTCGCCGACTCTTCGAATGAATAAACAAACGCCTTCTGCACTTCCTTCTTCGCCAAATCATCATATTCCTTACGTGCCACCGATATAAAGTTGAGGTAACGCTCGCGCTCCTCCTTCGTAATCGATGGATGCTGATCTAGGCCATCCTTTAACGCACGCAGCACATCGAGTGCATTGATACAATCCATATCTCCTTTAATAAGTGCACTTGAAATACGGTTAATGACGTACCTCGGATCGATGCCCGACATGCCTTCCTCGACGTACTCGTTTTGCATTTCCTTCAAGTCGGCAGCCTTAAAGCCCTCAACCTCTTGCCCATCATACATGCGCATTTTCTTAACTAAATCCATGCCTTGCTTTTTCGTTTCCTTCAAGCGAGTAAGTATCGAGAATATCGCGGCTGCCCGCAGTGCATGCGGTGCAATATGGATATGCTTCATATCGCTTTGTGCTATAAGTTTACCGTATATTTTTTCCTCTTCCGTTACATTGAGATTATATGGGATCGGCATGACGATCATCCGCGATTGCAGCGCCTCATTTTTCTTATTACTAATAAAGGCCTTATACTCCGTCTCATTCGTATGGGCGATAATCATCTCATCAGCAGAAATTAAAGCAAATCTTCCTGCCTTAAAATTCCCCTCTTGTGTTAACGACAGTAAATTCCATAGAAACTTTTCATCACATTTTAGCATTTCTTGAAATTCCATAATACCGCGGTTTGCTTTATTCAGCTCGCCATCAAATCGATAGGCACGGGGATCGGACTCTGAGCCATATTCGGTGATCGTTGAGAAGTCGATGCTTCCCGTAAGATCGGCAATATCCTGTGATTTGGGGTCAGACGGGCTGAACGTACCAATTCCGACGCGATTATCCTCAGATATAAACACTCTCTCTACACGAACCTCTTCAATATTACCGTCATACTCCTCCTTCAAGCGCATTTGACAGCTCGGGCATAGATTGCCTTCAATGCGAACCCCTAGGCTTTCTTCTACTTCACGCCTCAGCTCTTGTGGAATGAGATGCAGCGGCTCTTCATGCATTGGGCAGCCCTCTATCGCATAGACAGCACCTTTTCTTGTGCGCGAGTAGCCCTCTAGTCCACGCTTAAGCATCGTTACAAGCGTAGATTTACCACCGCTGACTGGCCCCATTAGCAATAATATACGCTTCCGTACATCCAATCGTCTTGCAGCAGAGTGAAAATACTCCTCCACCAGCTTCTCAATTGCTCGATCAAGGCCAAAAATCTCTTGCTCGAAAAATTTATACTTCTTAACTCCGTTTTCAACCTCAACCCCATGCGACTCGATCATTTCATACACTCTTGCATGTGCTGTCATGGCTGGAGAGACATCACTTTTTAGCAGCTCAACATAATCTCTAAAAGTACCTGACCAGGCTAGTCGATCACTTTCCGCCTGATACTCCGATATGCGTTTGAAGATATCCATTGTTTGCCTCCTCCCAATCACATTAGACGCGATTCATACTATTATCTCCGCTTGAGAGACCGCTAAGCTTTAAAGTGTCTGGTTCCTGACTATGTTTAAAGTGTATGCTTGTTGCTGTAGGATATTGCCCTTTTTTTTCGTGAAATCATGCTTCATTTCTCTGTAACTAGACAAGCTTTGCTATAATCAATACATATGATAGCAATGTAGGTGATAATTTATGGCAGTCCATAAGGAAGAACAGCTATACGAGCCAATTAAAGCTTTTTTTACCGCGAAAGGCTATGAAATAAAAGGTGAAGTTAATCACTGTGATCTCGTAGGCGTTCATGTGGAAACCAATGAGGTCATTATCGTGGAAATGAAAAAGACGTTCAACCTCGCCCTGCTGCTGCAAGGAGTGGAACGTCTAAGATTAGGAGCATCAGTATATTTGGCTGTGGAGCGGAATCGCAAAAAATCAGGTGCGATTAATCAACGCTTCGGTGATCTTGCAGAGCTTTGCCGAAGACTTGGAGTCGGCTTACTTACGGTAACGTTTTATGTGACGAAGGCGCCTGTCGTTGAACTGCTCTGCTCGCCGGACGAAGCGCCACAACGGAGCAATCGACCAAGCAAAGGGAAAAGACTGCTCTATGAATTCAAGGAACGCAGTGGTGATTATAATGTAGGCGGCAGTCATGCTCGTAAGCTGGTTACTGCTTACCGGGAGCGTGCACTTCGTATTGCGAACGCCTTGCAGCAGCTCGAGCAGGCGTCTCCTTCACAGCTAGTAAAACATACTGGTGTACGCCAAGCAGGAAACATAATTCGTGATAACCATTATCAATGGTTTGTGAAGCTGAATCGAGGTGTCTATGCGTTGTCTGAAGAAGGCCATCAAGCATTGAAGGAGTATGAGGCTGTTATCGCTGGCTGGACTTAGCTTTTAGCATTTAGATTATAGCTTATAGCTTCTAACCTCTAGCTTCTTGCAGTAAATTCTCCGATGAGCTCATCAAGCTCCTCGATCAACGTGGGCAGCTGTTCCTCTCTCATCCCGTTAACCATCAGCTCGAGCTGATTAGGAGCGCTGTCCACAGCAGCAATATGGTTCACGCTAAGCACCTTATATCGCTGCGCATCCTTGTTTAACGCTCGAATAACAAGGGCGCTTGGTAACGCTGCAGGCAGCTGGATGAGCAACGCTGTACGTTGGCTTGTTAGCTGTCCCGTTAAATGCTTGCTGCTCGTGCACGCATCAAGTAGCTTGCGATATGTGCCTTGCTTGTGCTCTTCCGTCTTGCTCGAAGCCTTCTCCTCATGCCCTTCAGCAACTTCTATGTGAGGGTTAATGTTCTGCACCTTTTCATCGACGGAGATTGCAGATGCTCCTGCTTTACGTTTATTACGTAAAGCTAGCTCTCCTTTTGCCGCACGCTTCTTTTTCGCTCGTTTCATATTTATTCTTTTATTAGCCATTTTTCCACCATCCTTCCTATACTATACTCATATCCGAACTTCATCAATTATGTTCTTATTTTTTGAAGTTTTCTTTTTGGTATTCGTTGGTTATAATAGGGATAGGTTATGGAGGTGTGAATACAATGACATTTTGGATTGTGATGACCGTACTTGTTTTATTCCTAACTGCTATTTTAACTAGCTCTTATAATGAGGATAAAACAAGCGGCCTGTAAGCCTTCAAATCGAGAGCCAGGGCTTTACGTCCCTGGCTCTCAATGTATATGTGCATTAAATGACGAGTAAGGTTAATATATTTAAAACGATAAAAGCAGCGATTTTTCACTACTTGTGAGAAATCGCTGCTTTTATTGCAAAGAATATTATGCTTGTTTTAATTGATCCATTTCGGTCATGCAAACATTGCATATATATCTTTCCTTGAATTCCGCCACTTCTTCCATTGAACCACAGAAGACACATTTCGGACGGTAGCGCTCCAGAATAATATGATCCCCTTGAACGAATATTTCTACTGGATCTCCTTCATTCATTAAATAACGCTTACGGAGTGATTTAGGTAGTACAATACGTCCTAGTTGATCTACTTTTCGAACAACACCAGCTGGTTTCATCATGTCACCTCTCTTATATGTCTGTTTTTGCAAGTATTACTGCTGAGAGAAAACATTGCACTATAATCTATTCGACAAAAACATACAAATTCCTTCAGAACCTTTAACATTCCCTTTAAAAATTTTCAATATAAGTTAGGAAAGCTGTTTTGTCTTAAAGCTTCATACAGAATAGCACATACCGTATTTGATAAATTCAAAGATCGCACAGCATCTGTCATTGGCATCTTAATGCAAGTATCCAAATTTTCTTGGATTAGCTCCTCAGGAAGTCCTTTTGTTTCTTTGCCGAAAACGAGAAAATCCCCATCCTTATAGGTGAATTCAGAATAATATTTTTTCCCCTTCGTGCTGGCATAATAAAAGGTTGCATCCGAATATTTTTGCTGGAGCTCAGCGAAGGAATCATGATATTCAATATGGACTGCTTGCCAATAGTCAAGACCTGCTCGCTTCAGCTGCTTATCGTCCGTACTGAAGCCCAGTGGGCGAACTAGATGCAGATGAGCACCGGTCGCCGCACACGTCCGTGCGATATTGCCCGTATTGGCTGGAATTTCAGGTTCTACTAGTACAATGTGAAAAGCCATTTTTCTACTCCTTACGTGTTCATATTGTCTTTACAATTTAGAATGTTTTTACATGGACTTTACAGAACGTTAATTCTTAGCAAAATGTTCTCCTTCATAATAGTTTTAACGATTGGTTGTAAAGGAGTGCTACCATGCAGAAAAAAATATTAATCGTGGATGACGAGCCTTCAATCTCCAAATTAATTGAGTTCAACTTAAAGCTTGCTGGCTTTGAAGTGATGTGTGTAGAAGATGGAGAGGCTGTTTTTCATTCCTTAAGAAGCTTTCGCCCTGACTTAATTATTTTAGACTTAATGTTGCCCAAAATGAATGGGATTGAGGTCTGTCGCATTTTACGCAATCAGAATAACGCTGTTCCAATCATTATGCTTACTGCACTTCACGATGTGGCGGACAAAATTAACGGTTTAGACAACGGGGCAGACGATTATATGACAAAGCCATTTAGCCCGCAGGAGCTTATCTCTCGTATAACGGCGATCTTTCGCAGACTTGATGCACTGCCTGGTGCAACGAAGGAAGAGCAATATACAATTGGTAAGCTGCATATATTAGCTGATCAGCGGCAAGTTTTTCTAAACGGTGAATTAATCGAATTAACCCCAAAGGAATTCGAGCTGCTTTTGTTCCTAAGTAAGCATGAAGGAAAAGTACTTAGCCGTCAACAGCTATTGCATGGAGTTTGGGACTATCATTTCTTAGGTGATACCAGAATTGTTGACGTTCATATTAGCCATCTTCGTGACAAAATCGAACGTAACGCTCGCAATCCAGAGTATATTACGACCATCCGTAACGTCGGTTACAAAATGCAGCAGCCACGTATCAACGCGAATTCGATCAGTTAAGCCAATAAAAGACCGCTTCTCTTAGATTAAGAGAGAGCGGTCTAGTTATTTATGCGTTACGTTGTTGGAATTCCTTCATAAACTGAGCAAGAGCTGCGCAGCTTTCCATCGGTACAGCGTTGTAAGTAGAAGCACGTAGTCCACCTACATCACGGTGTCCTTTCAAGCCTACAAAGCCAGCAGCTTCCGATTCTTTAATGAATTTTTTCTCAAGCTCTTCATTCTGATCTTTAATGCGGAACGTAATATTCATTGTAGAACGGTCCTCTTTGTTAGCACAGCCTTGATAGAAGCCATTGCTTTCATCGATTACATCATAAATCAGTTTAGTTTTATCAAGATTGAATTGCTCAAGTGCAGCAAGTCCGCCTTTACCTTTAATCCATTTTAATACTAGACCAACCATGTAAACAGAGAAGGAAGGTGGTGTATTGTATAAGGAATTTGCTTTTGCATGCGTATCATAGCGCAGCATAGCAGGAATATGTTTCGGGCTTTCTGCAATTAAATCTTCACGTACGATAACGACAGTAACACCAGAAGGACCAAGGTTCTTTTGTGCACCAGCATAGATCATCCCGAATTTGCTAACATCAACAGGTCGGCTTAAGATATCACTGGACATATCGGCAATTAGCGGAACATTGCCAAACTGTGGAAAGCTCTTATATTGCACGCCGCCAATTGTTTCATTGGACGTAATATGCACATACGCTGCTTGGTCTGGAACAACGATCTCAGAAGCCTGTGGCACACGCATGTACTGATCCTCTTTTGAAGATCCAGCTACAACGGCCTCACCAACGATTTTTGCTTCCTTTAGAGCTTTACCAGCCCATGCGCCTGTATCGACATATGCGCCTACTTTACCTTCAGCTAGTAGGTTCATTGGGATCATCGCAAATTGTGTACTTGCTCCACCTTGTAAAAACAAGATTTTATAGTTGTCTGGAATGTTCATCAGCTCACGAAGTAAATCCTGTGCTTCCTGATTTACCTTTTCATACGTTGCGCTGCGATGTGACATCTCCATAAGTGCCATACCCGCACCCTCGTAATCAACGAATTGAGCCTGTGCCTGCTCCAACACTTCTAATGGTATTGCGGCAGGACCAGCATTAAAATTATACGCACGTGTCATTAACCTTCATCCTTTCTGTTACCCATCATCAATATCTTAAACTATATCAATTTTGATAGACTACATCAAGTGGAATCGTTCGGTTCTTTGCATAAAATCGAACGAAATTCACAAGATTCATAAAATCATTCGGATTCTACCGAAATGTATTCGTTATCAAAATCATTACTAATCTCATCTACAGGTTAATTGTGAAAACTTTCACTAAATTGTAGAATATAATAAACATTGTAAGTATGTCTATATAATAAAAAAGAGCGCTCAATCTCATTTTTCAATGATGTTGAGCGCTCCATACGTACATGCTAATTAAGCATTGAAGTATAGGTTAAATTCATGTGGATGAATGCGAATAGCTACTTGTTTCGCTTCATTGCGTTTTAGCGCAATGTAGTTAGCAATGAAGTCGTCAGAGAATACGCCGCTTTCTGTCAAGAACGCAGTATCAGACTCAAGAGCATCAAGTGCCTCTTCAAGAGATCCAGGTACGCTGCGGATTTCTTTTTTATCTTCGTCAGACAGATCGTAGATGTTTTTGTCAAAAGGTCCATAGCCAAGTGCAACTGGGTCAAGTCCTTTTTTAATACCATCAAGACCTGCAAGCAGCATAGCTGCAAACGCAAGATATGGGTTAGCTGTTGTATCCGGCGTACGGAATTCGATGCGGCAGCCTTTTGGAGATACTGCTGCAATTGGAATTCTTACTGCTGCAGAACGGTTACCTTTAGAGAATACAAGGTTTACCGGTGCTTCGTAGCCTGGTACAAGACGCTTGAAGGAGTTAGTACTTGGATTAGTCAATGCAATAAGTGCTGGTGCATGGTATAGAATACCTGCGATATAGCTCATAGCTAGCTTGCTTAGGTTGCCGTATGCACCTTTTTCGTAGAACAATGGAGTGTCTCCATTGAAAATTGAGCTGTGTACGTGCATCCCGCTTCCGTTATCTCCGAATAGCGGTTTAGGCATAAAGGTTGCAACCTTGCCCCATTGTCTAGCTACGTTTTGAACGATGTATTTATATTTTAATAGGTTGTCAGCTGTTTTAGTTAATGTATCGAAACGGAAGTTGATCTCGGCTTGGCCAGCAGTAGCAACCTCATGGTGATGACGTTCTACTTTTAGTCCTGTTTCTTCCATAATACGAACCATCTCGGAACGAATATCTTGTTGAGCGTCTGTTGGTGCAACAGGTACATAACCGCCTTTTACACCGATTTTGAAGCCAAGGTTACCGCCTTCTTCTTTACGGCCAGTATTCCATGCTGCTTCTTCGGAATCGACGGAGTAATAGGAAGAATGCATATTGTTTTCGAATCGAACATCGTCAAATATGAAGAACTCGGATTCTGGAGCGAAAAATGCTGCCGTGCCTACACCGGATTGTTGTAGATATTCTTCTGCTTTCTGAGCAATACTACGAGGGTCACGATCATAACGCTCACCACTCGGAAGATATATATTACACATAATGTTAAGTGTTGGATGTAATGTAAATGGATCTACGAATGCAGATGCTGGATCTGGCATCATAACCATATCTGATTCTTCGATACCGCGGAAACCAGGAATGGAGGAACCGTCAAAAGCTACACCCAATTCAAAAGTTTCTTCACTTACTTCGCTTACAGGGAGTGTAATGTGATGTACCCCTCCGTTAAGACCGATAAAACGAAAATCGACAAACATAATGTTTTTTTCTTCAATTGTTTTGAAAATTTGATCAACTGACATAAAAAATCCTCCGTTTCCGAACAATAAGATGTAATTTGATTGATAATGTTCAACTCTCATTTAACTTATGTTGTAATTATAAAACTCAGGAAATCTAGCGTCAATACTCATGTAAGGTATTTCTTGCAACCATGTTAGGTTTATTCACAAGTTCTATCACATATGAAAAACCGCATAAAATCAACGCTTTTCAGCGATTTTTCCTCCATGTAAGCGTTATATTCGCTTCCATTTACCACAAAAATTATGTTGAATAGTACAAACAAAACAGGATATACTAGTACAATTTTCATAACCAGTCAATAATCGGGTATTTTGTTTTGCATTAACTTAAGTTAATACAATGGATATGTTAGCTATTTGCTTAGGTTTGCTATTAGCTATGTGCTTTTACTTATTATTCAATTCATCTCACACATATATAAAAACAGACCTTCCTAACGGAAGATCTGTTACCTAATGAACTTATTCACTTATATTTCATGCCTAAAACCACCACAAGACTCACGAAAGATAAACGGTGTTTCATACACGATAGATTTAGGCTCACCTGTCGCATCAAGTATTCGACCCATCACGAGTCGTATACATGCAGCAGCCATTTCTTCAACAGGTAGCTTCACTGTAGATAACGAAGGGACACTATATTTTTCTATATCATGATCACCATAGGTCAATATTTCCATATCGTCAGGAATCCGAATGCCTGCGCGATGAAACACTGGAAGTGCTGCGACAGCCATAATGCCTAACGGGAAGAACATAGCTGTTGGCAGCTCTCTGCCGCTTTTTACGATCTTCGAAGCCGCTATATTGCCCCCCTCCATCGTCGTAGGAGCAACCTGAATATGTCTATCCTCCAGCTCAAGGCCATACTTAGCACATGACTCAACAAAACCACGGAATCGAAAATTGTTATCAGCCTTCATCAGATAGTCCGATACAATTGCACCTACCTTCTTATGCCCCCGTAGCATGAAAAGCTCTGCAACCTTTCGTCCAATCTCATACGCATCCACATAGATACAGCTATAGATGCTGCTCGTACGGTTAAATAAAACAGTAGGCACATTTAGCGGATGCTCTTCCAGATAACACTGATCCTCTGCAGATATGCCCGTCAATATCGCACCATGATAGGCGCCTTGGTCGCAAATATCTTTAATTTTCTGAATATGCTTCCTCTTATAAGGCTGAATTGTCATTTCGAATTCAAACTCTTGCTCGAGAATGGAGCTTTGAGCACCTACGAAAAATCGACCTAACAAATCCGAAGAAAGGTCAGACGGCCAAAAAATAACAATTGATGGTATGTTCCGAGCATTCGATTGTCTAAGCCGCCTTGCAGAAAGATTAGGCAAATAACCGAGTCCCTGAGCAGCTTCCAAAATTCGTTGTTGAGTTTTTTTTGAAATCCGCATTTCATCACCACGCCCATTGAGCACAATGGAAACCGTCCCTACTGATAGCTTCGTTCGTTCGGCTATTTCTCTAATCGTAGACATACTTATCCGCCCATTCCTCTTATAATACTCTATTAATACTAGATCAAATTAGTAATGTCAAGAAAGCGCAAACATCACTTCTCATATCTTCCCTACCATCCAATAAAGAATAGCGTTTCAACTATGCTGCGAGAGCAATGTAGACATAAGCGAATGATGAATGCCTAAGTATAATAATTCCATTAATACGAATCAATTATTATAAAATTGCTAATACGTAATAGCTCTATTAACCCTCTCCCCATCTTATCCCATTTTAGATACAGATTAATACAATAATAAGCGTCAATAATATATTGACATTGTCAAACACTGGAATTAAAATGCAAGAGAATGCTAAAACGAAATAGCAAATAAATATCGGAAGGATGTGGTAGCTAAAATCTGTAGTTTATTTCATGGTTGTCATTGAGAAAAGGAGGAAAGCAATTTGAAAAAAAGACCAAGAAGTTTTTTGAAAACCCTTTCACTTATGCTAGTCATCACATCCTTAGTTTTGACAAACTTTCTCAATCCAGTCACCAACGTTTCTGCAGCTTCTTCTAAGCCGGCAATTAAACATAAAGATACAATCACCCTTACGGTCGGTGATTCTTACATGCTTGATATCCTGAATAAGCCTTCAGATGCTACGTATCAATGGAGCAGCAACAAAAAGGCGGTCGTTACTGTCGATGCAAAGGGACAGCTTCAAGCCATTGGAGCAGGTACAGCAAAAATTTACTGTAGCATTACATTCAATAAGAAGACAATCGTGATTACTTCTAAAGTTACCGTTAAGGAGGCACCTATGAATACAGAACCATCAAAGATCTCCGTCGATAAGAATGGCTTAGACGCTCAAGGACGAATGGTAGCCTATTTCGGTTCTCCAACAATCGACGGTACTGTTGATCCTGTTTGGAATAAGGCAGAGGCCGTATTACAAAAGCATGTAACTGGTGAACTTGATACAACCGCCACATTTAAGGCGCTGTGGGACGATCAAGCACTTTATATTCTTGCTGAAGTGAAGGATCGTGATCTCTCTGTCGAATCAGGAACACCATACATGCAGGATTCTATTGAAATCTTCTTAGATGAGAACAACGACAAAGCGAGCGAATACGGCGTAGATGATTTACATATTCGCATCAATTATGAAAATGCATTGTCCGTAGACAATGGAAATGCAGACATGTATTATACAGCAGCAAAAAAAGTAAAGGATGGCTATGTTGTCGAAGCAAGAATAGCTATCAAATCACAACCAAAGAATGGGTCAGTGCTTGGCATCGAATTACAAATTAATGATGCCAAGGGAACTGAACGAGCGGGAACCATTAATGTGTTTGATACAACGGGTAACGCTTGGAATAACCCTTCTACCTTCGGTGAAATATTGCTAGCTGGGAAAAAGAAAAATGATACCAGCGGACTAAATCCATATGATCTTATGAATTTGATCAAAAAAACGTTGAAGCTTGATTTCAAGCTTTATAAAAATTCAGATGTCGTTACGGACGCGATAACCAGTGTCATATCCGAAAGCATCTTCAACCGCGATCAAGTAACTCAAAAGCAAATTGATGAGCAATATGCTGCCATAAAAGCCGCGGTAGGCAAATTAGAGATGACCGAGGAAGCCGCAAACGAGAAATACTTTACACCTGTTCCCGATGAGTATCGTGTGGAAAGCGATCAACCTGGGAAAATCGAGAGCTTGCATTATGACGCTCCGAATTTAGAAAATGGCAAAGACAACAAGAAGCTAAATGTCTACCTGCCATATGGCTATGACTCCGCCGATAAAAGTAAGAAGTATAACGTTCTCTATCTTATGCATGGCGGTGGAGAGAATGAGGATCTCATCTTCGGAGGACCAGATCAAAGCAAGGAACTTAAGAAAATCTTAGACAATATGATAGCAAACGGCGATATTGAACCGCTTATCGTGGTGACACCTACGTTCAACGGTGGTAAAAATGATGTGGCTCTTTTCCACGAGGAGCTGGTCAATCAAATTGTTCCACTCGTCGAAACGAAGTATCATACCTATGCTAAATCAGGAAGCTTAGAAGACCTGAAGGAATCCCGTGCACATCGAGCATTCGGCGGCTTCTCCATGGGATCAGTGACAACCTGGTATACGTTTATCCATGCGTTAGACTATTTCAAATACTATATGCCGTTAAGCGGTGATAGCTGGATCATAGAGCAAAGAGGCGGCGGCCTGCAGCCGAAGCAAACAGCGGAATACTTGGCTAAGGTAGCTAGAGATTCAGGGTATGCCCCTCACGACTATTACATCTTCAGTGCAACTGGCAACTTAGACATCGCTTATCCGAACTTAAAGCCTCAAATCGATGCTATGAAGCAATTCGATGATGTCTTTATCTATTCCTCGGATACGAAGAAGGGGAATTTTTACTTCATTGACGCTGAGGGCGGAACACATGCATGGAACTGGCAGAATCAGTACATTTACGATATTTTATTCGATATGTTCAAAGATTAATTGCAATGGAACGATGTATGATCGACAAAAGCTCAGGACCAACAGGTCCTGAGCTTTTACTGTTTCTATATTACATTCTCTACTCTGTTACGAATCAATACGATACGATTGGTTGGCCTTTACCTTGTGTATAGTCAATCATTTCCTTGTAAATCCCATTGATCTGAATCAGTTCCTGATGCGTGCCTTGCTCGACAATTTCCCCTTTTCTCATCACTATGATTCGATCAGCTCCGATGATCGTTGACAGTCGGTGCGCGATAACAATCGTTGTTCTTCCCTTCGAAACATAATCTAGTGCACGATTAATGAGCTGCTCTGTCTGAGAATCAAGATTAGCCGTCGCTTCATCCAATATGAGGATACGCGGCTGGAAGACTAATATGCGAGCAAATGAAATGAGCTGACGTTCACCTGCCGAAAGCCCGCTTCCCTTCTCTGATAAGCGTGTATCATACCCTTCAGGCATGCGTTCAATAATAAGGTCTGCACCGATAAATCGGCATGCCTCAATGACCGTTTCACGTGAGATCGAAGGTTCGAATAAACGAACATTATCAAGCACACTGCCTGTGTACAAATACGGCTCCTGCTGCACAAGTCCAACCGTTCGATGCAGATCATGCTGAGGGAGCTCCTTAATGGATATGCCATCGATCGTAATATTACCCTGCTGAATATCATAAAAACGGCATAGCAGGCTAATGAGAGAGCTTTTGCCAGCTCCCGTCGTTCCTACAACACCGATCATTTGCCCCGATTGAATGTTCAAATTCAAGTTTTTAATAACTGGCTCATTGTCTACATATGCAAAGGTTACATCTCGAAACTCAATCTCACCTCGAATAGGAGTAGGTAGCTTCGTAGGCTGCTTCGCATCCTGCACCTCTGGCTCAATCGATAGAATGCCCCAAATGCGCTGAATCGCGACATTAGCTGCCTGCAGCGTGTTCCATTGCTGTGTAATCGTATTGATCGGCTGGAAAAACAATCGAATATACGTAATAAAGGCGTACAGTACACCAAATGCAAGTGTATCACCTAGCACCGCTCTGCCTCCAAACCAAACGACACAAGCGATCGCCAAATTATTTAATACCTCAAAGGTGCGGTTGAAAATAACATTCGTCCGGATCTCTCGCAGATTAGCACGGAAATATGATTCATTCTTTTCATTGAACTGTCTGCTTTGTTCCCTTTGCTGGTAAAATACTTGAATTAAAGGCATTCCTGATAGATTCTCCGCTGTAAAAGCTACCAGCCTTGATAGACGTGTTCTTGCCAGTTGGTATGTCTTTCTCATATACGTGCGAAACGCAATGGCAATGGCCGCAATAATCGGAAGCAATATTAAACTGTACAACGTCAGCGTCACGTCAAGCTGAAACATCATGACCAGTATAAAAATGAGCGTAAAGCCATCTCTAACGATGCTCAGCACAACCTGATGAAAAAATTGATTGACCGCTTCAGTGTCACTCGAGACATGGGTGATCAGGCTGCCACTTGGCACTCGATCAAAGTAGGACATTGATAGCTTCGAAATATGCTCAAACAGCCGCTTACGAATGCTCGCAATAATACTCTGTCCCGCTTTTTGCAGCAGATTATGTTGAAAGAATGAAAATACTAAGCTTGTGACAGACAAGCCGAAATACATGCAGCCGATTAGCAGTAGACTTCGATATTCAGTATTACCAATCATTAGATGATCATCAATAGCCAGCTTTAGCAAATAAGGCTGCAGCAACTCTCCGCTTATTGCAATCAATGTACAAATGATAAATGCAATAAATGTTTTTTTATGCTCTAGCATATAAACAGATAATACACGAAAGCTTGAACTGAATTTTTGCTTTTGCTTTGGAGTATTGGGATCATTCGATTCTGACTTTTGATCCATCTCCCAATTACGTATCGCCTGTGCCATTATGCGCGCGTCCCCTCCTCCTGCAGCTCATACAGCCTGCGATATAATCCATCCTCGCTAAGCAATTGTTCATGCTTGCCTTGCTGAATAATGCTGCCTTGCTCAAGAACGATGATATGGTCTGCGTGCTTCAACGCACTTACTCGATTCGCGATAATAATCGTTGTTCGACCGGAGCGAAGCTTTGCAATATTGCTTAATATTTCTGTTTCTGTAATCGCATCAACCGCACTAACACTATCATCCAGAATTAAGATAGGTGCATCCTTAATCATACCTCTTGCTAGACTTGTGCGCTGCCGCTGTCCACCAGACAACGTCACCCCACGCTCTCCGAGCTTTGTGTCAAACTGCTCAGGAAAATCCATGATGTTGTCATAAATTCTAGCATGCTGAGCTGCTTCATATACCTTCTTATCGTCCATACTGCGATCTGAGAAAGCAATATTATCACGAATGGTCGTGCTAAATAAAAATCCGTCCTGAGGCACGTAGCCGATGCTTTCTCTTAAGCTCGACAGCTTTATTGAACGTATATCATGTCGACCATATCGAATGCAATTAACAGGAGCATCATAGAGTCGCAATAGCAGCTTCATCAGCGTCGTTTTCCCGCTGCCTGTACGCCCGATAATGCCTAAGGTCGTTCCTTGCGGAATAGTTAGCGACAAATTATTCAGCGCCAAACGTCCTTGCTTATCCAACTCTCCATTGTGAGCTGCCTCATAGCTAAATGAAAGGTTGCGCAGCTCGATAGCTGCATCGTTTGGATCCAGTGGCTTAGCATCCTCCAGCTCAACGATTTCTCGCT
The DNA here is from genome assembly GCF_023715345.1 of Paenibacillus camelliae. Taxonomy (GTDB): domain Bacteria; phylum Bacillota; class Bacilli; order Paenibacillales; family Paenibacillaceae; genus Pristimantibacillus; species Pristimantibacillus camelliae. The sequence goes on along the minus strand of NZ_JAMBNY010000008.1, from coordinate 108,669 downwards.
TCTGCCTCATCAGATCATTCAATCGCTCGAGTGAAGCCCGTGCTCGCTGCACGACATTGATAACGTTGCCGAGCTGCTGCAACGGATTCATCAGCATACGTACATATAGCGTCAATGCAACAAAGGTTCCAAGCGTAATCGTCCCTTGTACCGTTAAATATCCTCCATACACCATAGCAACGATAAGCGATAGTGCGCCGAGAAATGGAATCGTAGCTTGGAACAATGAGGAAATACGTACTAATCGCAGCTGTCGCTTGCGTATCTCATCAACTGTTGCACCAAATCGTTCGATCATAATTGACTCAACAGCAAATTTCTTTGTTACGCGGATACCGGCAAACTGCTCCTCTGCAGATGCAGTCATCGCGCTGAGAGCTTCCTGCACCTTAAGTGATCGACGCTTAATCTTCGGACCAATCCACACGACGATAACAGGAATGAATAACAGCGGAATAATACATGCGATAACAAGATAAAGCGGAACATTAGAGAGCAGCAGCATAACAATGGTAGAGATCAGCAGCATTGATGCACCTGCCGTCTGATTTACACCCATCGAGATCGATTCTCTTACCGCAGTCACATCGTTCATAAAGTAGCTTAACAGCTTGCCAACGCCATTGCTCGCATAAAATCGTTCGCTTAGCTGTAAAAATTGCTGATATAGCCGCGAGCGATTCATATATTCAAAGTATCTTCCCGTATACATCACAAGGTACTGTGCAATGCCCCCAAGCACCGTAAAGCTAATACCGATTGCTAACAGCTCCCAGCCTGATTGTAATACACCATCCCAAGTTAATTGTCCCAGCTGCAGCGCGTCCGTAAAATCACCAAGAACGCGAGGAAATTGGACTTGAATAATGTTGGCAATCGCATGCAAGGTAACTGAAATAACATAAGCAATCCAGGTCTTTTTGAAGAACTGCGATAGTATTTTCGGGGAATCCAATTAATCATCACTTCCTAGTTGTTTTTGAGCAGCCATGTCTCAACCAGTCCCATCCTCTATACGTTTTACTTATTATCTATTTAAGGTTTACGCCGGTGAAATCTATCTTCCCCTTCATGTCCCCCCTCTCCGGCTCAACAGCGCTTAGTACAGACAGAAGCATTGCACAAGGCTCAGATCACTCTAAACCTTATGCAACGCTTCGCTCGATTCATTGCCATATATATTCCTTCGCTTCTATAACTATCCAATCCTGCACATGTATACTAAAATGTTCAGCAGATTATTCCTCATAAATGAGATCACCCATTTATTCCCTCAATCATCCATGCTGATTTGGAATATATTTGTTGCTGCCAGGAAGCTTCTTTATCGCATTCCAAGCTTCAATGGCTGCTTCACGGTTTTTCCCTTGATTACTCGGATCTGCAAAGTAATCACGTATGAATTGATTGTATTCAAATTGAGGAGCGATCTTTTTCTTATATGTAGGCTCCTTCTTTCGTTTTTCTTCCTCAACCCACGCATCCACTGCATCACGGTATGTCTTGCCTACATTTTCTTTAAAATAATTTTGAATATAGGTAGAAAAGTGAAACTTCGGGATCACTGACTTGAAAAATGCTCTCACCTCTTGACTGCAGCGATGATTTTCAGTAATGACCGTATCCAGTGTAAGCTCCGCTGAAGATACAGCCTTCTTCATGGAGCTCGATGCTCGTGTAGGCTTTTTTATTTCCCCAGTTTGAAGAAAAAACTCGATCCTTTCAGAAATCTCCGTTTTTGAGCCGCTAGCACTTAGTCCGTGTTCTCTGCAGAAGGCTTGCAGCTCTTCCTTAAGCCAGTAGTAATCTTTAAAGCTTTGAATATGAATATCTTTCGTTAAAGCAGGTCTCAACAACAACACCTCAATTATTATGTAGTTTCACTATTATTCATTATAGAACATACGTTCCTATTAATCAAAACAAATGTTACATCAAGCTATATGAATCTGAAAACAGCACCATTGTAAAAAGACCTACACCTCTTGGGCATAGGTCTGCATTATACATCCGTTATACGCTGTGAACGGGAGTATGAGATTGCTCGTATAATTGCTTCATTACGGCTTCGATAGGTAGAGCCTCAATTGCCATATCTATGATGCCATAGGACTCGTTAAACTGAGATATAAACGGTTTTAGCGCTAGAGCTGACGTATCTATCTCCAGCTCCACCTCAAGCGGTCCGATACGCTCTAGCAGCTTCAGGCCAGCAGGCAGCGAATCAGGCACAGGCTGCTCGGTAGTTAGTCGAACTGACTTTTTATTGCCAAGTCTGTTTCTTAAACCGTTTAAGCTGTCATCAACAACGATCTGGCCGTGATTGATGACCATTACTCGCTCCGCCAGAAGCTCGACATCCTCAAGATCATGTGTCGTAAGAATAAAAGTCACCTTACGCTTGTTCATGCTTCGTATAAAGCTTCGTATATTCTCCTTGGCGATCATATCTAGACCAATTGTTGGCTCATCCAAAAACACAAGCTCAGGGCGATGAAGCATCGCCATAATAAACTCGCACTTCATTCGTTCACCAAGAGATAGCTGTCGAGTCGGCTTTCTCATCACATCACCAACCTGAAGCAGCTCAACCAATTCATCTAGCGTTTCAGCGTAATCCTTATCTGAAATACTATAAATCGCTTTATTCATATAGAATGCATCCGAGGGTGGAATATCCCATATGAGCTGCGACTTCTGGCCAAATACAGCTCCAATACGGCGTACATATTCCCTACGCTGCTTCCATGGCACAAGACCAAGGCTTCTAACTTCACCGGAGGTAGGATGTAAAACCCCGGTCAGCATTTTCAGCGTTGTTGACTTTCCAGCGCCGTTTGGCCCGAGAAAGGCCACCATCTCACCCTGCTCTATCTTAAATGAGATGCGATTCACCGCACATATTTCCTTCATCGGCCGATGCACAAGTGTTTTGATCACCTCTCGCATCGTATGGCCGCGCTCAAAGGTATAATACTTCTTGCTTAGCTCATTTACTTCTATCATCGATTAACACCGCGCTTTCCGTTCCTATGCACATCATTAGCCGCCTGCACTCGTGTAATTTTTCAGCATTCGATTCCAATATACTATTCCGAGCAGCACCAGCGCTGCGGCTGAAGCTAGTGTCCATAGCGAGCCCCAGCCCTCTCTGCCAAGCAATGCGGAGGCTGGCACAAATGCAATTAATCCAATCGGCAATATATACGTAAACACATTTTGCAGCGCTTTAGAGAAAATGGTACCCGGATACATACCAAAGCCTGACACCGCATCAAAAATATCAAATACTCGACTGCTGCCTACCCAGCGAAACAATATCCCCGACAAAAACAATGACATTGAAAATAAAATCGCAATCGAGGCAATAAACAACAAGCTAAATTGAACCCATGCCGCTCCTCCAGGAATAACGATGCCTTGCATTGCAAAGGCAAACAACACCGAGCCGCTAACGAGCCTGCCAAAATCATCAGGATCAAACCCAGAAAGCATCGACATAAACATAACAGGTCTCGGCCTTAACAGAAGCAGATCGAAGGTGCCTTCACGAACCTGAGAAAGTGTCGTTCCGACCATGCCGAAGAAAAATGGGAAGGCAATTCCCTTGGCTAGTACAAATACTGCCTGTACAAGGAGCGCTTCATGCAATGTCCATCCCGGAAACGATGCTCCAGAACGATAGACGAGCAGCGTCACGAGAGGAACAACAAGATCACCTACGATGAGCAGCAGCACACTTAATATAAAGTGGCTGCGATATGCCATCATCTCTGCAAGCTTTACTCTCATCATGGAACTCCAGCATGCTAGTATTCCCTTCATACGCCAACCCCCGTAAACCGTTTAAGTGCCGCGCGATACATAAGAAGCATCAGGGCCGCGGTCACTGCGACGGCCAATGCCTGCAAGCCAACTGCTTCTGCAATGGACAAGCGTATGCCAGCCAGCTCATAGTCGCCAATAAACACGCGCGTCGGCAAATACGTAATAAATTGAAAGGGCAGAAAAAACAGTATTTTCTGCACCACTTCTGGGAAGAAGGACAGGGGCAGAAACACCCCTGCACTTACATCCTTCAGCAGTAGAAATACGCGTCTAACGCCTTCCGCTCGGACTAGCCAAAATGCAGTGAGGCCAACACAATAATTGATCATAAAGCTCATTAGAAAGCTTAGTAATATCGATACCACTGCCCAGCCCGGGGCAACTGGGACAAGCTGCACCTGAAACAATAAGACAAACAGCAGCAGCACCGGCAGCACCTCAAACCCTAACGCGAGCGTGCGATGACCTAGCTTTTGTGCTAAAGCAAATACCCAGTGCGGCAAAGGACGCAAGGCGAATGTAACGAATTTGCCACTGCGTACGAGCATCTGCAAATTCCAATCAGCAAAATCAAATGTAATATAGTGGATCAACGTTACGACTCCGTAATACGTCAGCATCTGTTCGAAGGTTAATCCGTTAATCGTTTCCTTCCCCACGAACATCGCCTGCCATATAAATACTTGTACGAGGAACAATACAGGTCCTACAAAAAGAGAGGCGAGCATATGGGAACGGAAGGCCGCCCATTCCTTATAGGTTACGAAGCCGATCGCTCGAATGATCGCCCATTGCTTGTTCAAAGCCATCCCGCTCCGATCACATTTTGAGTACCAATCATCGATTCAGGACACCAATCACTGTTAGACGGCACGAAAAACAGAATGACTGCTTGTCGTTTTTGATCGAGCAGCAGAATACAGCGTCCTGCTCCTTCGTGACCGTAAGTGTCCTCTTCTATCCATTCACCAGGCGCGATTAGAAGCGGCCCGAGACCATATGCTTTATCCTTCAGCCTTCCTCCCCAGCTAAAGGCATCGATCCCTTTATCTAAGCAGTTGCTGATCATTTTTTCGACGGACTTGCGAGACAAGATTCTTACGCCATCAACGGCACCACCATTTAACAGCATTTGACCAAATCGATTGAGATCCGATAGCGTCGAATACAAGCCGCCGCCTGCTCTTGGTGCATCATTCGGACCAAGCTTACTGCTTAGACGGGAGCTTTCCCACTCATTGATGATGCACACTTCATCTTGAAGCTCTTCAGGTACTACGAAAAATGTACGCTCGAGGCCTAGCGGCTTAACAATACGTTCCATAACGTACTCCTCATACCTCATGCCGCTCACCCTTGCAATTACTTCTCCTAGCACTGTATAGCCTGCCGATGAATAATTCCACTCCTCACCGGGCTTGGATAGCGGCTTGCCTGACAGCAGTGCACGAATCCATGCTGTACGCTGCTGCTTTGCAAGCTCCTCAGAATCCGTAATCGCATGCGGACCCTCTGTTTCCGGCTGGTAAGCGAACAGTACTGATCCCCAGCCTGCGGGATATGGCTCCAAGTAATAAAACGGGTCTGCACGTAGGCCAGATGTATGGGTAAGCAGATGCATAATATTGATTGACTCATATAATGGATGCTTAAATTCCTCGATCCAATCCGCTACAGATTGACGTAGAAACAGCTTACCCTCCTCAATGAGCTGAAATATAGCTACGGCAGTAAACAGCTTCGTAACCGAGGCGATCCGCCGAATAGAATCCTTATTCATGATGGATTCTGGACGATCAAAGCGCAGACGCCCCATCGCACCATCCGCAAAAACCTTTCCATGTCGAGCTAGCACATAAGATACGCACTGAATTTTGTCTGCTTTTATTAATTGGGCAAAGTGATCGTTTAACCGTTCTAACACTTCCTCCGAAAACCCTGCCTCCTTGCAGTCCATTCTTGATGGTTCTGTCGTTAAGGACATCATCTTTCCTCCATTTCATAGGATTATAGGTTTATCTATACAAGCAATCATATGATTTCAATAGATTTAGTAGACATGAAGCTTGCGGCATATGATACCAGATACTAGAGGATGCCTGACCACACGATGGAGCGAGGAAGCAAAACGGATTCATGCGTGTAGCCTTGCTGAGAAGGAACGAAAAATACGAATACAAGCTGTTCAACAGGATCAATATATAGCCCGCTATGTCCAAAGCCTTCGTGAGAATAGGTGCCTTTCGAGCAAAGATCATAGTGTTCTAGCGACCAACCGAGCCCATAGGGATAGTTTTTATGATTGCTGCCCCAGCCTTGATGAGGAACATTGTGTAGGTGATTGGTGGTTTGCAGCTGGATTGCACGGGGAGATAGAATGCGCTTACCATTATACTGTCCGCCATTCAGCATCATCTGGCCGAAAATCCACAGATCATCCAGCGTTGAGTATAAGCCATTACCAGCTTTCGGTGGATCGTCGTCACTTGCTAGATTTGAACGAGAAAGCTCTTCCTCCTGCCAGCTGCTCGTTACACACACTTCATCGTGCATTGCCTCTGGCACCGTAAAGAAGGTGCGACTCATGCCAAGCGGCTGCAAAATTTCATCATAAATGTACTGCTCATAGGATTTACCCGATACGGCTGCAATAATTGCACCAAGCAACGCGTAAGCGCTCGTTGAATATATCCACTCCTTACCAGGCATTCGTTGTAGTGGTCCCGCCAAGATCACTTTCTTCCAGTTGATTGATGGATCTTGCTTGCGAATCTCTTCTGCCGTCCACTCGAACCAAGGTAGTCCATATGGCTCGTTGTAAAACCCTGGGTCTCCATTTAAACCAGAGGTATGGGTTAGCAAATGAAATATGGTAATCTGTCGATGCTTATCGTTATCCATCTCGGGTAATATACTGCTAGCCGACTGATGAAGGTACAATAAACCACGGTCAATGAGTTGTCCGATAGCCACTGCCGTAAACGCTTTCGTGATGGAATAAACCTTGCGGATGGACTGAGGAAGCAGGTCTTGGCTGTCCGAAGCATACCGAAGCTTGCCCATCGCAGAGCGGGCGAAGATATGTCCGTTTTTGGAGATCAGATAGCTCGCTCCTTGCAATGTTCCGCGTTCAATCAGCTTCTCGTAGTGCTCATTCAGTGCTTCTAGCTTTTTTCTGTCATATCCTACATCCTCAGGCTTAGCATTCAAATTTCCATCATACATTGCTTGAAGCATATGATCCCCCCTAAAAATAAGATAATAAAATAAAAATTGGAATTACTTAGAAATTATATGTAAATCCTTCTATTCTGTCTAGCTCATTTTTTTATCGTGTGTAAGAATAGAACGCTTGGTTGTATCGCATGGTTCAATCGCTTGGTTGTCTTGCTTGCGTAAAAATAAAAAGGACAGCTTCAATATGCTGTCCTAAAAAATCTTTCTGGGTTATGCCTTTTTCACAAACTCACTTTTCAGCTTCATTGCTCCAAAGCCGTCGATTTTACAATCAATATTATGATCACCGTCGATCAATCTAATATTTTTAACCTTCGTACCAATTTTCAAGGTAGAAGAACTGCCCTTCACCTTTAAGTCTTTTATTATCGTGATCGTATCTCCATCCTGAAGTAGATTGCCATTCGCATCGTGCACGACTAGCTCATCACCAGCTTGCTGATCGTTAGCAGGCGACCATTCATGTGCACATTCAGGACAGATAAACAGTGTGCCATCCTCATACGTGTAGATGGAATTACATTTCGGACAATTTGGTAAATTCGTTGACATAGCGATTCTCCATTTCTATCAATATTGGTCCAAAGCATAGTGGACGATATAAGTCCCTATCGTAGCTGATGAATCGCAAATTGTCAAAACTCAAGCCATAATAGCAAAATTATGTAAAAATACAGCTGCTAGCCTCAAAGCTTGAGGTAAGCAGCTGTAGCTGTGTAGTACTATTTAATCCATTCTTTAAATGCTTCAGCGGGTGCTTTCTCTGTATTGAACTCCTTGCCTACAATAGGTGCTAGCTTCTCCAGATCCTTAAGCAATGCAGCGAATTGATCTGGGAACAACGATTGAACACCATCCCCAGTCATTGAATTGTCTGGATCCGTATGCATCTCAATAATTAAGCCGTTCGCACCAGCAGCAAGTGATGCCTTACTCATCGGCTCTACAAGCTCGCGTCGACCTGTTCCATGGCTCGGGTCAGAGATAACTGGCAGATGACTTAATGATTGAAGCACTGGAATGGCAGATAGATCTAGCGTATTTCGAGTATACGTTTCGAATGTGCGAATACCACGCTCACACAGCATGACGTTTGGATTGCCACCAGCTAGAATATACTCTGCTGCGTTCAAAAACTCATCATAAGTAGCACTAAATCCGCGCTTCAGCAGCACAGGCGTTTGAATCGTACCTAGCTTGCGCAACAGATCGAAGTTTTGCATATTGCGCGTACCAACCTGCAATATATCAGCATACTGTGCACATACATCCACATATTCTGGCGTCATTACCTCAGTGATCGTAAGCAGCCCGTGCTTTTTCCCTGCTTCTGCCATCATCTCTAAACCTTCAACACCAATTCCTTGGAAGCTGTAAGGTCCTGTTCTTGGCTTGAAAGCACCACCACGCAGCACTTGGCCACCAGCAGCTTTTACTAGTCTAGCAATCTCATCGATTTGCTCAGGGCTTTCAACCGCACAAGGTCCGCCCATCACTACGACATGACTACCGCCTATTTTTACACCGTTAATCTCAATAACGGTATCATTTGGATGAAAATCGCGACTTGCCAGCTTGTAGGATTTTGAGATTTTAATGACATTCTCAACGCCGCGCATCGATTTTAATTGTTCTCCGAGCTGAGGATCTGCTTGCCCAATAATACCAATAACTGTCCGATCAGTTCCTTTAGAGATATGGGCCTTCATCCCATCTCTACGCTCGATAAACTGTACAATTTCCTGCAATCTTTCTTCTGGTACATTATTTTTTGTAATAACGATCATATTATTTCTCTCCTTTACTTCGGCAACTGTACTTACTTATATCAGCCTATGTGTATAACACATAACACTTTCACGCTTATATGCTTTAATGCTTATGTGCTTCGACGCTTTTATGCTTTTATCTAATAAAGTAATCATAATCGCTTCCCTTGCAAATGTCAACCATAAAAAGGCCTGCAATAAAAAAAGCATAAGCCTAGTTGTATTCTAGACTTATGCCTTAATCTTAGGAAATAATATTATTTCGTTTTAATTTTTGGTAAAATCTTCTCCATATTAACCGTACGTGTAATCGGCCAGGTAGATGGATCGTCATGCTCATACTGTGCTAAATAATCGATAACTTCCTTCGTTAATGCAGTAGGCGTCGATGCACCGGACGTAACAGCGACCCGATCAATGCCCTTCAACCATTCCTGCTTCAGCTCCGACAGATCAGCAATGCGGTAAGCTTTAACACCAGCAATCTCCTCTGATACTTGAGCTAGACGATTAGAGTTGTTGCTACGAGGATCACCGACTACGATACATAGCTGTGCCTCTCCAGCTTGGTTAGCAACTGCTTCCTGACGCACCTGTGTTGCTAAGCATATCTCATTATGCACTTCAGCATGCGGGAACTTTTCCTTTAGCTTTTCAATAATATGACGGATATCCCATTGCGACATCGTCGTTTGATTCGTAATAAGAAGCGGAACATCGGAGCTAAAGCTTAAGCTCGCAATTTCATCCTCTTTTTCAATCAAGTGAACCATGTCCGGCGCCACACCAATTGCGCCCTCTGGCTCGGGATGACCTTTCTTACCGATATAAATGGTATGGAAGCCCTCTTCACTTTTCTCTCTAATGATATCATGAGTTTTTGTGACGTCTGGGCATGTTGCATCGATAACCGTCAGGCCCTTTTCACGTGCTTTTTTACGAACCTCAGGCGATACACCGTGAGCTGTAAAAATAACGGTACCTGTTTCGATTTGATCTAATATTTCAAGACGATTCGGTCCATCCAGTGTAATTACACCTTCCGTCTCGAATGCCTCAGTGACATGAGCATTATGAACAATCATTCCAAGAATATAAATCGGTCTTGGCAAATTTTGATTTTTTGCCGTTTGCAGAGCAAGTACCATAGCATCAACAACACCATAGCAATAGCCGCGCGGAGATATTTTAACGATTTCCAATCTTTGCACCTACTCTCTATACAATGCTTGTCTTGCAACATTCTGCTTAAAACGTAAAATAAGTGTTCAAAAAGTTCAGCTTTCAGCACCGAGAATAATCTTTCAGTGCTACTTGTGATCAAAGTTGGATTTTGAACTTCCTCTTTAAATAGATGTTCAAAAATTCAGCTTTCAGCACCGAGAAGATTGAAAGAAGCTAGAGACAGAGGAGCGCAGCGTACATAAAGGTACGTGAGCACCGGATGGCTCGGCTGAATTCAATATTCGATGTCGAAAACGCATCCAGTTACTGCTTCGTGATCAAAGCTGTACTTTTTGAACTTCCTCTTAAGCAGTCTGTTCTAACCATTATAGCCCATTGTATCGCTTAGGAAAAGTCTATCGGCAGCCAGATGGTGAATGTCGAGCCTTTTCCTTCCTCAGTCGTTACCTCAATGCTGCCTTGATGCTCATCTAAAATCCACTTTGCAATGGCAAGACCGAGCCCTGTGCCAGCTGTTACACCGCGTGATTCATCCGCCCGGTAGAAGCGGTCAAATATATGCGGCACCTGCTCTGGATTCATACCTAGACCCGTATCGCTTATTATCCAGGCCATAAAATCATCCTTGCGTACAGCGTTCAATGTAACGGTACCCTCTGGCGTATACTTGAATCCATTCTCAATGAAGATGAACAGCAGCTGCTGTAGATAATCCTCATTACCGTGTACCGCTACATCCTTAAGTGGACTAAGATCGCCAACCTCCCAGCTTGCTTGTCGTGGCAACAGCTGCGCACGTCGGACAACCGCTTCCGTTAAGGAATAGACGTCAACTCTCTCCTTTTCCATAACATAGCCCGCGTCAGCACGTGCTAGTGCCAGCAAATCATTCACAAGCGTTGACATGCGTTTAGCTTCTGCTGATATGTCTGTCATCGCTTCCTGTGACAGCGCAAAATGATTCTCCGATATTGGAATGATGCTGTTCACAGCGTTATCTAACTGAGCTTGATCCTTCGTTTGCGACCACATCTTTTCTAGCAAATCAATATTGCCTCTTATCGTAGTTAATGGCGTACGCAGCTCGTGCGAAGCATCCGAGACGAAGCGGCGTTGTGCTTTATATGCTTCATCCAGCTCATTGTAGGCCTTCTCTAGTCTTGATAGCATCAGATTAAGAGTATCGACCAAGGTGCCGATCTCATCCTTTACAGGCGGGTCAGCAATACGCACACTGAGGTCGGAGCCGCGCTCGATGCTTCTTGTCGCATCGATTACTTTCTCAATCGGGCGCAGTGCTTGGCGCGCAATAATCATTCCGATTGAAAAGGCTACGAGCACGGTGACAATCGAAGCAAGCAGTAAGCTATTCAACAGCCCTTTTAGAAATTGCTCCTCATTGTATGGAATGGCTCCGACCTGTAGCAGCCCGACTAGCTCATCTTGAATGTGCAGTGGTCTCTGATACGTAATCATATTGTATTTTTTAGATCCGATAACGACCTGTGTCTCAACAAAACCAATCTGAGGTGATGATGCTGCATCTTGATAGGGAATATGCATATCCTGCTCAATAAGGTTACTTGATCGACGTATCAATCCGTTGCTGTAATTTACGAGCTGCACATACATATCCTTGCCCTCTATCCGTGACTGCCGATCAAGATTAAGATCAAGCGAATTAAAGAAGGATGTCCCAACAATATTCAGCTTTTCATTTTGCGCACGAACCTGATCCTTTAGCTCGGAATACGTATTCCAGCTTATAAAAAAGTAAACAATACCACCAAAAATCAACAAAGCTCCTGCAAGCATTGCAGAATACCATAGCGTTAGTCTTAATCGCAGTGACAATGCTCTAACCTGCCTCTCCTTTAAGCACATAGCCTGTGCCGCGCACCGTTACAATAATACGTCGTAATCCGCCTTCCTCAAGCTTTTGACGCAGCATCGCAATGTATACCTCAAGTACGTTCGATTCACCGCTAAAATCAAAGCCCCATATCTTTTCCATAATCGTATCACGAGTCAACACCCGCTTCGGGTTTTGCATAAACAGCAGCAGCAGCTCATATTCCTTCGAGGTCAGCTCAATGCGTCGGCCTGCGCGAATCGCTTCCCTTGCATCTAGATCCAGCACCAAATCCTCGAATGCTAACACGCTCTCCTCTTTATCCGTGCGTTCCACCTTACGCCTAAACAGTGCTCTTGCTCGAGCAAGCAGCTCCTCCAGCGCAAAGGGCTTTACAACATAATCATCCGCTCCAAGATCGAGACCCTTCACTCGATCTGAGATTTCGTCCTTCGCCGTTAGCATCAGAATAGGAACCTGACTGCCGCTTTCTCGAATGCGACGACAGACCTCCATCCCATCTATGTAAGGCATCATGACGTCAAGAATAACGAGGTCTGGCTCCTTCTGCATAAAGCTCTTCAAGCCATCTGCTCCATTATTAGCAATGGTTACCTCATATCCTTCAAATGCCAACGAGCGACGAAGCATTGATGTAATCCGATCATCATCATCAACAACCAATATCGATTGTCTCATCATAGTTCCTCCTCTATTCGGTCATACTCTAGTTAGAACAAGAAACGCAGAGATTCACTCCCTGCGTTTCTCGGTTCGTTACATATCTATCAAACTATTCTAAGCCAAACTCGTTCTTATCGCCAATTTCAATTGGAAGCTGCAAGGTCTGACCATTGCGAATGACCGTTAGCTCTATAACGTCACCGATCTCTTGTGACACAATAATTTGTTTCAGCTCGTCTGTATTTCTAATTTTTTTGCCATCTACTTCGGTAATAACATCATATTGCTTCAAGTCACCCTTATATGCTGGAGAGTTGTAAGCTACACTCCGGACGATGGTACCTTCCTTGCTGCTCAACTGGAGCTGCTCGATCAAGCCATCCGTTAAATCCTGCAGGTCCACACCGATAAATGGTGCTGGCTTCTCAGGAATCGGCTCATTGTTTTTCAGCGCATCCAATACCTCAGTAATGGTAGAGGTCGGAATGGCAAAGCCAATGCCCTGCGCTGTTGAGCTTACCGCTGTATTAATGCCGATAACTTCACCATTCATATTAAGCAGCGGGCCGCCAGAGTTACCTGGATTAATTGAAGCATCTGTTTGCAGCAGATGTTCATAGTTTCGCACTCCGTTCGAATCAGGAATATCGATTGGGCGCTCCTTCGCGCTAATGACACCGACTGTTAATGTATGATCGAAGCCATATGGATTACCGATTGCAATTACCCAGTCTCCAATTTTCGTATTTTCAGAGTTACCAAGCGGCAATACTGGGAACGGCTTATCACTTTCTACCTTTAAGACAGCGAGATCAAGCTCATAGCTTTCGCCAAGCAATGTTGCAACAAGCGGCTCATCATAGCCTTCAACGATAACTCGTATCTCATCAGAATCTGCAATAACGTGCTGATTCGTTAAGATATAGCCGTCTGCCTCGAAGAAGAAGCCTGTTCCCATGCCGGACTGCTCTAGCTCATTAGAATTTTGATCCTCTGTACCTGGAATATTATTGCCAAAAAACTGTCTGAAGAAAGGATCATTGAATAACGAATTGGAGCTGCTTCTTGATCGTTTGGAGAACGTTTCTATTTTAACTACTGCAGGACTTGCTGTGTTGAATAGTTCTGCGATATTGTCTGGTCGATCCATCATCAACGAAGTCGCTGTATTCGTTGTACCACTACTGCTTGAGCTTCCACCAGTATTAGTTACATCGCTTTTGTAGCTATTCTGCGTTGAGATCACATCCTTCGAGAACCAGTTCTGCACATCAGCGGTATACATAAGCAAGCCCACCGCAACTACGCCTGCCATAAAGGATAAAAACATCTTGCCGAATCCACTAGAGCTTCGTTTCTCCTTCTTGGCAGATAATGGATCACCTCCGCCACTTGTTGTAAATGGACGATAGGCTGATTGGTTAGGCTGCGGAGATGTAGCGCCGTAAATCCCGCTGCCTTCATATGTTTCACTACTACGAGGATAAGCTGCAGCCTGTTGATGATTAGTCGGTTGCTGCACCGCTTCCATCGGCCGTGTATTCCCATACGAGTAGTAGGTTGGTCCACTCGGTCTTTGTTGATCACTGCTATGATCGACAATAGGTGTAAATTGCGCATCCTCTGTGGAAGTTCTATTGTCACCTGCGCGATATTCACGCTCTTTATGAGAGCTATCCGTATGCTCGAATGGCTCTTTGCTAAAGGACTGGCCGTCTTTATAGTATTGATCATTTTCGTTGCTCATAGCATAACTCCTCCTGTCTATATCAAGCAATCATCGCGTTTTTGATATCTCTATCTTGCACAATGTACCTTAAAACAAACTTAAAAAAATCTAAAAATAATATAAATAAAAATCCGCATTTCGCGCCTTCAGCGAATTACGGATTGATTCTCATTTTAGTTAGATTATTTATTCGCCCATCCTTTACGATGTGCAAGCACTGCTAGCTGTGTTCGATCCTCTAGCTCGCATTTCATTAACAGATTGCTGACGTGTGTCTTTACTGTCTTAATACTAATATGGAGCTCATCAGCAATTTCTTTATTGGACAAGCCGTCAGCGACAAGCAGCAGCACCTCGCGTTCTCGCTCCGTAAAGCCTTCGTCGCCTTGTTGACTACGCTGTACGCGAAGCCCACGTGTTAAGGACTGGGAGACCTCTGCAGACATAACGGGCATCCCCTTCAATGCGCCCTTAATAGCAAAGATAAGCTCTTCAGCTGATACGGTTTTCAGCACATAGCTGATTGCACCTGCTTCAATTGAGGAATACACCTTATCATCTTCCAGAAAGCTAGTAAGCATGACAATTTTTATATTCGGGTACTTCTCACTAATTGCTTTCGTCGCTTCAATTCCATTCATAATCGGCATCATTAAGTCCATTAAGATGAGATCTGGCAGCTGCTCACTGCTGCTTAAATAAGCTAATGCCTCTTCACCGTTGCCCGCTTCTGCTACGACGCGGAATGACTGCTCCAGCATTAAATAAGTTTTCAAACCTAAACGTACCATATCATGATCATCGACGATCATTATGTTAACAACCTGATCCATGCTATAGCTTCGGCTCCTTCTCTATTAATTTCGGAATCGTTACCTTTACGATCGTGCCTCGGCCTTCCTTGCTAATAATATCCGTATCACCGCTCAGCTTCTGTGCGCGCTCCTGCATCGTTGATAACCCATATGATTTTCTAGTAAGTGCTTCTTGCTTAAAGCCGATTCCATCGTCCTCTAATGTAACAATTACTCGATGCTCCGTCTCATAAAGCGTTAGCTGACAGCTTTTGCACTGCGCATGCTTTACAACGTTGGCCATCGCTTCTTGAATAATTAAAAACAGCTGGTGCTCCTTCGCGTCTGTCAGCTCCGACTGTATTCGGTAGTCCAGTCTACCTTGTATATTATTCTGTCTACAATAATCAGGATACCAGTAATGCAGCGCTTCGGACAAGCTTCGATTTTCCAGCTCCATGGGACGAAGATGCGCAATAAACTTACGCATTTGCTGCTGTGCATTACTCGACATCGTTACGAGCTGTTTCATCACTTCATTCGCATGCTCAGGATTAACTTCCTGTAGCTTTTGCAGCGAGGAGGCGCTCATATGAATAGCAAACAGCTGCTGACTGACGCTGTCATGCAGATCACGCGCCAGCCTTTTTCTCTCTTCGAACACTGCAGCCTCTACACTCGCGGCCTCCTGTAAAACCTTGGCTTCTCCAAGCACCTGAATGTAGGCAAGCTTCTGCTCGGTTTGCTCTAGAAAGTCATTGAATTGTCGATACCATGCCTCATAAGGGTCGCCTTCATCATACTGTACTCTCGCAGAATAGTCACCGTTATATGCATTTTTAAGTGTATACTCTAGTTTTTCTAGTGCTGCACGCTCATTACGTATAAGTAGCTTTGCAAGAATCGCACTTACAATGACGGAAAGGAACAATACAATCATAATAAGTGTGAGCCAATTCACTAGTGGCTGCAGCAGTACAAAGCATACAACAGCGAATACTGCGGTCAGCACTCCGACCATAATAGAATGAAGGTTTAATCCTAGATTGCCTATAATCAGCCTGCTGTTTTTACTCATTGTTACCCTACCTTTTTCACTTTTGCATCGCCAATAAAAGTAGATACTGTAATTAGAATTCTGCGTTCACATTCATGATATTGAGGCGTGCTCATTTCGGAAGAGCGTAGAATGCCTGATTCCTTCTGATCAATAAGCTTCGTATCGCCTAAAAATGCACTCATCTGAACCGATACCCCTAATGTCACATCGTTCGGGACGAAGATTTTCACATCCCCTATAAATGCTGAAATTTGAATACGAGTCTCGCCGTAAGGGATATGCGCTTTCGATAAGTCGATGGTCATATCTCCAATGAATGCAGACAGATTCATCGGTCTAAGCTCCCAGTGCTGCCTGCCATAGTGAATGTCCCCAATAAAAACTGAACGATTTATCGTATCATAGTCACTGCCATAGCTTTTTTTACTTGTATTCGCTTCTTGACCGTAGCTGTAGCTTTGACCGGTATGGCTTGAAGCTGTAGATGAGCCGTAGGTATAGCTTTGCTTCGATTCAGCCTTCGCTTGCTGATCAACGTTAACAGACGAAAATGGTTCATCCATCGGTGGCGGTGGAGGCGGAGCTACATTCGGATTATAATAATCCCATTGCTGTTCTTGCTGCTTTTCATCCTGCTTCTTAGAGCTTCGAATCATCTGCAAGCCATGCATAATGATCGCTGCGCCAACTAAGACTAGAATTAGCTTGCCAAGGCTAAATGAAACAATGCCTAGCTGTTTCGTAATAAACCAGCCGCCAACAGCGATAATTATTACCGCAACCCCATACTTATCAAAAAAAGATCTTTTCATCGGAATTCTCCTTTACATTCTTATCGTTACTGCTCCATAGCTAGCTGTTAGCTGCATGACCAGTGTTAGATTCAGTGAGCCTTTTCTATATTCAAAGTATAGCGCAGCTTACGATTCTCTATAAGCGACGTAGGATTGAAGTTGTCTCGGTCTGTAGACCGAGATGTTAAGATTTTAAGGCTCAGCTGGAGTATCTGGAGCATCTAGAGAAATAAGGAGATCCTTTCGCAATTCTATCAAGCTTGGCCCAGCATATTACTCCTTCTTGCTATTATCCGAAAGCATTATGGCAATGTATAAAAGCAAGCCAAAGACTGCTCCTCCCATCAATATCAATCCCATTTCTCCAAGGAATAATGACATATATACAATAACCATGCCCAAAATCATATATCCTAATATTCTCATTGCTTCCCTCCTAACCTGTAGATCAATTTAATCATCCAAGTGCAAGGCTAAACCAAATAAATCTCGTATCAGATACAAATTCTCAACAAAAAAGTCATCGGTACCTCCGTATTGGTATGTGTTAAGCAAACCAGCAGGAGTGAAACCAATGACTCATTTTATTTTAATGGAAGCTTGTAAATATTGCTACTATTGTAATCGCTAATTTGTTGAAACGATTGCAGTTAGCTGCCAATCGTTAAATCAATACCTAATACACCGACAATGCTATCGTCTTTATAGATAGGGACTGACAATGTCTGACACAAGCGCTTCGTAATGGCTGATACATAATAGGTGGATTGATAGCTTTCCCCCCTCATCGCTTGCTTCCACCACTCTCTTCCCTTCGCATTTAGCAAGCCTGCATCGGGGATCGATACGATAAACGAGCCGTCCGCATGATTAGACCAGATCGCTTCGACCTCTGGTTCACTGCTTAGCAGAGCGCTCAATTGCTCATAATGCTCTATTGGGTCGAGCGATGTAATTGAACTGCGACTCGCTGCCTCAGTCAACCACTTGATCATTGCGTCTGTATTCGCGTTAGTCGCCTTCTTAACGACATCTATCTCTACACATTCGATTGCTTGCTTCAATTCGTTAGAGGCTTTCCCCATATTACTACGTATACGATCGAGCTTATGAATTTGGCTACGCTGGGCTTCATTCATACTTACCGTATCCTTTACTGCAATCAACGTTTCATTGACGTACTCTACCGCCTCCTGTAAACGAGTTGTCACATACGCGGTTTGAATCTTCTGGCTATCACTCGATGCCTTCATATCGGAAACAAGCTGATCGACCTCAACGATACGTTCAGCAATCATATCCATTCGTTCGCAGCTCATCCCCATTTCCTGTACGCTTTGCTCTACGAAGGTGCGCTCCTGTGCGACTGCACTTGTCACAAGCTTAACGCCTTGTTCGATATGGGCAACAAACTCTGATGACTGCTTAACCGTTGCATTGCTTTGATCCGCTAGTCTACGAATTTCTTGTGCTACGACGGCAAAGCCTTTCCCATATTCACCAGCATGGGCTGCTTCAATCGAAGCATTTAGAGCAAGCAATGAAGTTTGTGACACAATTTGCTGAATTAGCTTGTTCAGCTCATATATTTTTGATGTATGTTCAATAAGCGAATTAATTTGCAGCGTCATGTCGAGATTACTCTTTTGCAGCTGCTGCATTCTACTTTCCATTTCAGTTAAAGACTTCTGCAGATCAAGTGTTACTTGCTTAGTTTCTGAGCTTTGATTCGTTAGATGCATCGCGCCATAGCTGATCTGATCCGCAGCGGCAGATACCTGCTGTAAGGAAGAGAAAACCTCCGTAATTTTACTATTAGCCTGCTTACTGCAATTTGTTAATAAACGCTCCTGCTGCTGGCTCTTATCAGTGATCGAGCTTAAATGTATCATTGCTTGATCCACTTCATCTACTGCCGCCACAAGCTGGTCGGAGATCACGATCGATTCATTATATAAGCCTTTCATCTGGTGAATGTAGCTATCCTGCTCAGTATCACGCTTTTTTGACAATGAAAATACGTTAATCATATGTCACTCACTCCCACACCCTGCGTTATGTATAAGTCTTATACTACAATTTTACGCCGTATAATAGTGGTGCACAAGAAGGGTAAGTCATATTTATGTTATATTATATGACGTAATTTTTGCAGTAAAATACGTAAAAGCTTTCATAACGCAAAAAATCCACCCCTGTTGTACAAGTTCCATGTACCAAGGTGGATTTTTCTCTTGCTGTAAGATCGACCAACACCGCCACCGGCTATTTTTTTCTTTTAAGCTGCTAGAGTGCATATTCTCGTAATAGCTCCTCAGTCGTAAGCTCTCTCGTTTCTTGCTTCGTTACAAATTGGTCATTAGCCCAGCAATCTTTACACTTTTCTTCTGTTTCACAGCGATAGGCGTTTTCACAATGGTAGCAATACATTAGTAAATTTGTTGTTACTTGATCTGCTTTCATCTTTCTCACCTCAGATATCTTTGTTATGTCTTAAGTATATACTGTAGATTCATATAATTATGTGATTTTTTTCACATAATTATATGAAAAAAACGAACTTACGCTGGCACCTACCGTGCAGATCGAAGTTCGTTTATTTCGTATTTCGTTTCGTTGATATGTCTACAGACATCCGAAAATTTCTACATTATTTACTGTTCAGTTGTTCAGTTTTTTCAGCTGTCCCTGAATCCTCCTGCCATCTTATCGTATGCTCCAGGACAATGGACAAAAGTACACCTATAATAAATCCGTTGCTCACTAAAGGCTGAATGACTGAGGGCAAGCTAGTAAACAGCTTAGGATCAGCCATCATAATGCTGACGCCTAACAAAACTGGTGCAGCGAAGCGATGCACAGTAACCGAGTTAAAAGCATAATTTCGTACACTTTTCAGTGCCGTACCAAACAGCTGCAAGTAAGCAACAAATAACACTGCATTGCCGACCGTAATTGGTAGCTGTGCAAGCATCACCGCCAGGCCAGGAACAACACCAAGCGCAATGATCATCACTCCCCCCCAATAATACGGCTTCTTCTCATAAATTTGAGTGCTTTCTAAGAAACCGATCGATGACGCAAATGGCGCATAGGCAACTAATCCAAACAGGGAGCCTATCATACTATATCCGCCTGTGAGCAGCATGGAATTGCGATATCGATTACGTTCTGGCGATTCCTTATATATGACCGCTGCCGCCTGTATTGACGCAAATGTATTGCTCATATTAAGTAAGCATGCAATAAATGTCATGATGACGATGCTAAGCTGCAGATTAGGCGGTCCAAGTGGAAAAAGTATCAACCCTCCACTACCCTCAGACATCGATGCAATGGAACCCGCGTCAGGAAACAATAGCTTAAATATGGGCCAGCCAACGACGATCCCTATCAACAAAGAAAAGTTACTTATTAGCCTATTTCCTTTAATTTTCAGAAAGGCTACAAATATGACGATAACGAGGGAAAACAATGTAATCGTGACGTTCATTGATCCATCCTCAGCTACACTTATCATTCCGTCAAAGAATATGATAGCGAGCTGGATAGATAGCAGCATAAGAAAAACATTCATGACCATCGGTTTGAATATTTTATTAATAAATGACACCGCACCAAAAAGTGCTAGCAATATCGTTACTGCACCAGCTAGCAGCATACCAGTCGCTATCCCGCCACCTACCTCCTTTAAGCTTAACCCAAGACTCGGTGCAGAAGCTCCCAGTGTAAGCATGACCCCCCAAATAATGCCCGATGGACCCTCCAGCAGTGGATAACGGTGACCAATCCAGCCTTGTAATATACAAGCGGCTCCAGTAACGACTAAGGAGGTTCGTAAGATGGACACAATCTCACCAGTTGATAATTCAAATGCTGCCCCTATGGAAATGGGCACGACAACAACATTAACAAAAATAAAAAACATCCATTGAATCGATGCAAAGAATGTTACTTTGTTGCTACTTTGATTCATGAGTTTTCTCTCTCTCCCTATTCTTAGTCACATGCTAGAACAACATGACCTTATAACTCTTCCCCTTGTGTTAATCTTCTTATCGTACCATAGAATATGAATAAGTTCATCAAACGATTAAGAGGCGACCAGCCTCTGTGTAACAAAGATTGGTCGCCTCTATGCTAAGTAGTGCTGGGCAGATCTAAGTAGATCTAATTAACGTTGTTGATTATTGTTGTGAAGCTTATTGTTTTGTTGCTGTTGCTGGTTGTTAACTTGTTGCTGATTGTTTTCTTGATTGTTCTGGTTGTTAAGCTCTTGTGCAAATTCAGCATTTTGGTTTTGATTGTTATTGTTATTAAGCTGGTTTCTGTTTCGTTTAGCCATGTTTATCACCTCCAAGAGATAGTATGGTTAATTTCACGCTTCCTATTCAAATTATCCAAATAACCTAAAAATGGAAGTATGTATAAGATAAAAAAAGACTAACGATTACCATACTCAGCAGCGCTGATTGGAATCGTTAGTCTCTTTAATAATTTGCAAGTAATTAATGTTATTGGACTTTAGTTGCAATATCCTTCTGAACTAAAGCAATAAATTCTGCAAGCGGCATGGAGCCAATATCTCCTTCTCCGCGCTTACGAACGGATACGGAGCCAGCAGTTTGTTCATTTTCACCCACTACAAGCATATATGGTGATTTTTCAAGCTGAGCTTCACGAATTTTGTAGCCAAGCTTTTCATTACGTAGATCAACTTCTGCGCGAATACCTGCGTCAAGCAGCTGCTCAGTAACTTTAGATGCATATTCATCAAAAGCTGTTGAAACAGGAATGACTTTAGCGTGTACTGGTGACAGCCATAGTGGCAAAGCACCTGCAAAGTTTTCGATCAAATAAGCAGTCATACGCTCCATTGTACTAATAATACCGCGATGAATAACTACCGGACGATGCTTCTTACCGTCTTCACCAGTATATTCAAGCTCAAAACGCTCAGGCAACAGGAAGTCTAGTTGAGCTGTCGACAGCGTTTCTTCTTTACCTAGTGCAGTTTTAATTTGTACATCGAGCTTCGGACCATAGAAAGCAGCTTCGCCTTCTGCCTCGAAGAACGGCAAACCTAGCTCTTCAACTACTTCACGAAGCATACGTTGAGACATTTCCCACATCTCGTCGTTTTGGAAATACTTCTCTGTATCTTGAGGGTCACGATATGACAAACGGAAGCGATAGTCTTTAATTCCGAAGTCTTCATAAACCTTACGGATGAGATTAATTACACGAGAGAACTCTTCCTTAATTTGGTCTGGGCGACAGAATATATGTGCATCGTTCAATGTCATTGCACGAACGCGATGCAAGCCTGTTAATGCGCCAGACATTTCATAGCGGTGCATTGTACCCATCTCCGCAATACGAAATGGTAGATCTCTATAGGAATGCATTTCACTCTTATATACCATCATATGGTGCGGACAGTTCATCGGACGAAGCACTAGCTCCTCGTTGTCCATCTGCATAAGCGGGAACATATCTTCATTGTAATGGGCATAGTGACCAGAAATTTTGTATAGCTCAACGTTCGCTAGTACAGGTGTATATACATGCTGGTAGCCTAAACGCTCCTCTAGATCAACGATGTAACGCTCCATCGTACGGCGCACTTTAGAGCCGTTTGGCAGCCATAGCGGTAATCCTTGGCCAACCTCTTTGCTGAACGTAAACATTTTAAGCTCTTTACCTAGCTTACGATGGTCACGCTTCTTCGCTTCCTCAAGCAAGTGAAGATGCTCATCGAGCTGTGCTTTTTTAGGGAAAGCTGTTCCATAAATACGCTGCAGCATTTTATTTTTTGAATCACCACGCCAGTAAGCGCCCGCTACGCTAAGCAGCTTGAATGCTTTAATGCGGCCAGTGCTAGGCAAGTGAGGCCCACGACATAGGTCAAAAAACTCTCCCTGATCATACATCGTAATCACAGAATCTGCTGGCAGATCATTGATCAACTCAAGCTTCAGATTGTCATCGATCTCTGTATAAATTGCCAATGCTTCCTCACGAGAAACCTCGCGACGACGAATAGAAAGATTCTCGCCAACAATGCGGTTCATTTCTTTCTCGATCTTCACTAGATCCTCTGGAGTTAGCGATTGTTCCATGTCGATATCATAATAGAAGCCATCCTCGATAACAGGACCGATGCCAAGCTTCACGTTAGCATCCTTATACAGGCGTTTAATTGCTTGTGCCATTAGATGCGCTGTGCTATGACGATAAACCTCAAGTCCATCCTCGCTATCTACTGTTACGATTTCAACGCTCGCATCCGCTTCAATAGGTGCATAAACGTCAACTACTTTTCCATTTACCTTACCCGCTATAGCATTCTTTTTAAGACCTGGGCTAATGGAAGCTGCGATTTCCTCAGTTGTTACACCAGACGGATATTCACGAACTGCGCCATCTGGAAACTTAATATTAATACTCATGTTTTTTACCTCCTGCAATGAATTATGCTAATCAACAAGCGATTGCGATTCGACAAGCAAAAGCTTGAGACACAAAAAAAGCACGCATCCCAAAAAAGGGACGAGTGCTTGTCATCTCGTGGTTCCACCCTACTTCAACTACAATATTGCAGTCCTCGTACGATCTGTTAACGGAGATACCCGGTACAGCTTACTATGCATGCGCAGTTCTGCGGTACAGCTTAGAAGTGGTACATCTATGTGCAGCGTGGAAGGAATTTTCAGCCTTGATTCCTCTCTCTGAGCCCGTGCGTTCATAGTTGCGTGTCTTCCTCATTGCTATTAAAGCATATCGATAAGAGATCAACTCTTAATATATTCAACATTATAAAACCATCATGCATGTGAGTCAAGTGTAGTTAACTCCAATTGTATCAACCGTTGTCATAACTGAGTTGAATGATTAATAGAAATTAGAAGCTATTCCCAGTAAAACTTGTTAGAATCTAATCTAAAGGGGTGATGTAAATGAGTAAATATTCAATTACTGAGTTCATTAGGCAAACGGAACAAAATGATCAGCAAAAAGAATTCTTTGAATTAGAAACACCGCGCATGCTTGAAGTGAACTTAAGAAATTTCGTATGGGCAAAAGCAGGTTCAATGGTTGCCTACAATGGCAATATTAAATTTGAACGTGAAGGAATTTTAGAGCATGGGCTAGGCACACTGTTTAAGAAAGCTTTTACTGGAGAAGGCGCATCCTTGATGAAGGCGACAGGTGCAGGTTCACTTTACTTGGCAGATCGGGGGAAAAAAATTATTGTCCTCGAGCTCAATAATGAAACCATTTTTGTTAATGGCAACGACTTGCTAGCGTTTGAACCAACCGTTAAACATGAAATCAAATTCATGCGTAAAGTTGCTGGCATGATGGCAGGCGGTCTGTTTAATATTCGTTGCTCGGGCTACGGTCTGGTCGCGATTACGAGTCATTATGAACCACTGACGCTGCATGTTACACCAGGAAACCCAGTATTCACAGATCCTAACGCTACGATTGCTTGGTCAGGCAATTTAACTCCAGAATTTCAAACCGATATATCTTTTAAGACCTTTATCGGCAGAGCGAGTGGAGAATCAATTCAAATGCGCTTCGAAGGCTCCGGCTTCGTTATTATCCAGCCTTATGAGGAAGTGTATTTTCAGCAATCACAATCTTAGCTCCGCTTAACCATCTCAGCGCTCGAACCTTCAGCGCTCCGCTTAACCATCTCAACGCTCGAACCTTCAGCGCTCCGCTTAACCATCTCAACGCTCGAACCTTCAGCGCTTCGCTTAACCATCTCAACGCTCGAACCTTCCTGCGTCAGGAGGTCGCTATTGAGATGGTAAGCTCCGCTGATGCTAGTTACATGCTAATGCATAGTTTGCTTATTCTTCGGGGTTTATGAACACTCAGTGCTCCGCTTAACCATCTCAACGCTCGAACCTTCCTCCGTCAGGAGGTCGCTATTGAGATGGTAAGCTCCGCTGATGCTGATTACATGCTAATGATTTAGTTTGCATATCCTTCGCGGTTTATGAACACTCAGCGCTCCGCTTAACCATCTCAACGCTCGAACCTTCCTCCGTCAGGAGGTCGCTATTGAGATGGTAAGCTCCGCTGATGCTAGTTACATGCTAATGATTTAGTTTGCATATCCTTCGCTGCTTAAGAACACTCAGCTCTCCGCTTACCATCTCTGCGCTCGAACCTTCCTACGGAAGGAGGGTCGCTTAGAGCTGGAAGCTACGCTGGTAAATTACATCGTCATCAAAGTCGGATTTTTTGAACTTCCTCTTCCAATAAGGGTTCAAAAAGTTCGGCTTTCAGGACCAAGAAGATCGGACGCTAGTAGATAACGAGTAGCGCAGCGTAGGTACTTACTACGTGAGCAACGGAGTTTTCGCTAGCGTCCAAGCTTCGACGCCGAACTAGCTTCAGTGATTTTACATCGTCATCAAAGTTGGATTTTTTGAACTTCATATAGTGATAAGAGCATAGCTCTTATTATTTTCAATATTAATTAAAAACTAGCTATTGAAACGGTAGCAGCTCATTATGCTTTGTTCTGCACATCGGGCATGTTTTGCAGATTTGAGCGCGATCTCCAAAGATGGATTTTACGGAACGAACGACCTGATAGTCCTCATGCTTTGTATGCACGATGATTTTCTGAGGTGATGCCGAGATCAGGGAGCTAATGACAATGTCCTCAATATTAATTTCCGTTTCCAGCATTTCTGCTACGATCCGATCATGCTCATGTTTATGCTCTAAAGGCTGCATCTGATGATCGCAGACTATAAAGCTACTGCCTTCCTGTTGGACTAGGTGTACCAGCTCTGTTCTCGTCTCCTGCAGCTGTACAAAATACTTTAAGAGTGTCATGAACTCCTCATATTGCTGATCGAGGATGTACTCATCAATCGCATATTCAATGACTTCTTTTAGTTCTTTCTTATAGCTGTGCATTCTAAAGGACATATACCCTGCTAACTGCAGCTCCGATTGTTCCTCAAGAAACTCAACTAGCTCATCGACAATTTTGTTTCTACGTCTCAGGCGATCCTCATCCGAAAACTTTTTGCCTAAGGGCTCCCATGGATCATTGTTTAGCAGGTTATGACAATACTTCTCAATTCGTTTAGTATCAAGATTCGTATGCTTACATCTACGGTTCAACAGCTCTGCAATAACTCTGCTTTCCCACTCCTCAACAATATATTGAGCAATGACTTGAGCTACCGTCGTAAACAGAATTGGACCATGCTGAACCAATTGAAAATGTGGTAGCAAGGGAACAAATTTTACTTTGTACTCCTCAGCTACCTTCTCCAGCGAAATTGGGCAAAGAGAAGTGTTTAAGTTTTTACTGAGCTGCTGTTGATTCAGACGATCTTGATTATGTAATTCGTCGATTGCCTGGTCAAAGCGCTCGATTATTTGCATATAGGCTTGATTGTCAATCCCATTGAAATTAATCGTTAAAATAGTCATTGATCTCACTCCCTTCTCCCCTAAAGTATATGGTTCATGGACACTGTATATACAATGAAGAGATTGGAATACATGCTATAAATTATCCCAACTTGTACGAATAAAACAAAAAAATAGCTGTACAATCGATTAATTTCATTAAAATCGATTGTGCAGCTCGTTCTTTTATTATTAATTTTATTAAATAATATTATTTACCATTAACTATTTAAATTCTTGCATTGCTTTCTCTAATGCCTGATCCAAATCAGCAATTAAATCATCAACATGCTCAATACCAACAGAGAAGCGAAGCAAGCGATCATCTACCCCTACTGCTTGGCGTATATGTTCAGGAATATCAGCATGAGTTTGAACGGCAGGGTAAGTCATCAACGATTCAACACCGCCAAGACTTTCAGCGAATGCAATCAGCTTTACGTTTCTTAAGATAGGCGCAACATATCGGGCATCCTTAACCTTAAATGAAAAAATTCCTGTATTTCCCGAAGACTGTCTGTTTTGAATCTCATGACCAGGATGTTCAGGCAGCGCAGGATAAAAAACCTCAGTAATCGCCGGATGCTTCTGCAAGTGTTTTGCGATTGCGGTAGCATTACTTTGATGACGCTCCATACGCAGTGCTAAAGTTTTCATGCCGCGAGCAAGCAAGAAGGAATCCTGAGGGCCTAAAACTGCTCCGATGGAGTTGTGCAGCACGGCCATTTGCGCAGATAGCTCTTCACCCTTTGTAACAATAAGACCGGCTAACACGTCATTATGTCCGCCAAGATATTTCGACGCACTATGAATAACGATATCCGCACCTAGCTCGATCGGACGTTGAAAATAAGGCGTTAGCAGCGTATTGTCAACAATTGTCAATAGCCCATGGCTTTTCGCCCATGTCGTTACCTTCTTAACATCTGTAATCATCATCAGTGGATTCGTTGGGGTTTCGATAAGAACAGCCTTCGTGCTAGGCGTAATGCTTGCACCTAGCTGATCCAGATCATTCGTGTCAACATAGGTTGCCGTCACACCGAAACGAGACATAATTCTTTCTAATAAGCGGTACGTTCCACCATATAAATCAAGAGAAACGATTAGATGGTCTCCAGAGCTAAACAACGCGAAAATCGTCTGAAGTGCTGCCATTCCAGAGCTACAGGCAAACGCCGCATCTCCACTCTCTAATTCAGCAGCAGCTTCTTCTAGCACCGAGCGAGTCGGGCTTTTCGTCCGGGAGTAATCAAAGCCTGTGCTTTCGCCTAAGGCTGGGTGACGGAACGCAGTTGCTTGATATATCGGAAAGCTAACCGCTCCAGTAACATGATCCTTCTGTGAACCAATTTGTGCTAAACGACTTTCAATTTTCATCTCATGCTCACTCCTATTCTAATCTATCCAACTGCTATATACCTGCTCCAAGCTCATAAGGCGTAATTTGATATACGTAGTAATTCAACCAGTTCGAGTACAATAAATTACCGTGTGCTCTCCATGTAGATAAAGGAATTTTCGATGGATCATTATTAGGAAAATAATTAACAGGAACATTGACGCGCAGGCCTTTTACTTGATCACGATCATATTCGAATTTTAATGTTGTCGCATCATATTCGGAATGACCCGTTACAAAAATTTGCTTGCCGCCCTTTGAGGCTACGATATACACTCCAGCTTGTTCAGATTCTGACCAAATCTCTAGCTCTTCAACCTTTTCTATATCCTCACGACGTACTTCTGTATGTCTGGATTGTGGAACATAAAACTGCTCATCAAAGCCTCGCAAAAGCGGAACATTGCGCCGACTCAAAGTATGTGGAAACACGCCAAACATTTTTTCTTCCAGTGTATACTTTTTAATTCCATAATGATGGTACAAGCCAGCCTGTGCCGCCCAACAGATATGGAAAGTCGAAGTAACGTGGGATTTGCTCCAATCCATAATTTGCGTTAGCTCATCCCAATAATTGACTTCCTCGAATTCCATCATCTCAACGGGTGCTCCGGTAATAATCATACCATCGAAATATTGAGATTCGATCTCATCGAATGTTTTATAGAAGCTAGATAGATGCTCAGCAGAAGTGTTTTTTGATGTATGTGTTTTGGGATGTAATAGAACTGCCTCTACCTGTAGCGGCGTATTACCAATTAATCTGAGCAGCTGAGTCTCCGTTGTCTCCTTTGTTGGCATTAAATTTAGAATCACAATTCGCAGCGGCCGAATATCCTGTTTGTAAGCAATGCTCTCATCCATCACGAAGATATTCTCGCTCATCAATACTTCCTTAGCTGGCAAATGATCCGGAATTTTAATTGGCATATTGTTCACTCCTTATGTCAAAATAAATACAAAAAAAGACCTTCCTGATGTGAGAAAAGGTCTATCTATCGGAACCTCTCTCTCATCTCTCAGAAACTAAAGTTTCCGCAAGAATTAGCACCGTACATTACATGCCGGTTGCCGGGCTTCATCGGGCCAGTCCCTCCGCCTGCTCTTGATAAGAAAGTAGTTTATTTAATTGTAGGTCTTCGTATCATTACTTTAATCCATATTTCGTCAATCGTCAAGATAGCTTACCACCTTATTGCCTCCATCCTACTTTCGTGTTTATGAATCAGCACATTAACATGACATGTTCGCTACTTTTACATTTCATTGTACTTGCATATGAATATTACCTTCCATGGCACGAACGAAGTGCACGTGCCAACATATGCTGTTAATACATAGTGATCCGATGCTATATACCATCCCTCAGATGAGGATCATTGACAATTGCATTTTGATGTTGAATGATAAAGTACACAGGGCGTATACTAGACAAGTACTAATTGTTCTAACCAATTAATTATTGAAATTTTTGTGAAGGAGTGTGTGGCGTAATGGGAGATGACCGACCGTGCCCCGATGATGTAGACATATGGATGCTGCTAGCTAAGCGCACTTATTGGGGAAATTTCTTCATTGCACATACACACTCCTATGTTGTTTATGTGCCTTCCATCCAATAGGTAAGTTGTTCAACAGCTCCTGAGATGAGAGAGGAGACAGCGCAATGAAAATTAGACATGTAATTTCTGGAAATTTTACAATTATTGATGACGTACACAAAACTTTGATTCCACCTGAAGAAGGCTTCTATTGGATTGATGCCAGTATCGATGACCTTGTTACGTTGCAGCCTTTATTCAATATGCATGATCTTGCAGTTGAGGATTGTTTAAATGAGGAAGAGCAACGTCCTAAAATAGAAATTTATGAAAATCATTATTTTATCGTAATTAACAGTATTCGTTTTGATGACGAAGAATTCTTTTTACGCGCATTAAATATGTTTTTAGGCGCCCATTTCATTATTACCATAACAAAGCAAAAAATTAATGAGCTAAGAACGCTCAAGCCTATTTTATGGGAGCAAGAGGCTAGTCGACCTGATCAGTTTTTGTACCATTTAATTGACCTTGTTATAGACAATTATGCTTCTGTAGGCGATCGAATCGAACAGCGTATTGATGAGCTTGAAGAGGAATTGCTCGTTCATCTAAAGAAAGCTCATTTAAGTGAAATAATTGGTCTGCGCAGTGAAATAATGTGGGTAAAAAAGGTGCTAGGTCCTCAAAGGGAGCTCATCGCTACATTAATTAAAAAAGAATTAAAATTAATAGATGACCAGCTACAAAAATATTTTAGTGACGTATACGAAAATGCAATTAAAATCTCAGAATCATTTGATACGTATCGAGATTTGATGGGGAACCTTAGAGAGGCGTATCAATCTGGATTGACGGCTCGTTCCAATGAAATTATGCGTATATTTACAGCCATAACAACCATATTCATGCCACTAACTTTTATTACTGGTATTTATGGAATGAACTTTAATGATCTGCCGTTACTAAGTTATGAGCATGGTGGAGATCTGATGATTGGCATTATGCTAATTATCGGCATAGGTCTTTATTTTATTTTCAGAAAAAAAGACTGGCTATAGCTATATGGGCAGCGAGAGGAATGCAAACTCCTCCGCTGCCTTTTTGCGTGTACTTTGCCCAAATCCTTTAAGTTCGTTATAATAAATAATAGCTTCATCGGATGAATCCATTCGAAAAGGAGGTTTGACGAAATTGAATATAAGTCAGCTAGAAACCTTACTTACAATTTCGAAAACGATGAGCTTTCGTAAAGCTGGCGAGCTGCTTAATTTAACACAACCAGCCGTCTCAGCACAAATCAAAAGCTTGGAAGAAGAGTTTAATACGATTCTGATCGATCGAAATCAACCTGTTACCCTGACAGACCACGGAAAGGTCTTTCTTGAGCATGCGGAACGTATGCTAGCCATCGTCGAGGAGCTCAGACAGAAGCTATCTGATCTCAACGATAATCCTCAGGGCCATATTGTATTAGGAACAACTGCCTCTATCGCAGTTCAAATCCTGCCTCGTGTACTCTCGTATTTTCAAAATCAATATCCATTAATTAAGACAACAATTCATACGATGCCATCGGCACAAGTAATGACTGCCGTCGAACATGGAAACGTTGATATTGGGATAACCTATCTATATGAAAAATCAACAACGATCAGCTCCTCTATCCTATATTATGATACGTTCCAGCTTATCGTAGCTCCAGAAAATCCTTTAAGTCGATATGATTTTATTACGATAGAACAGCTGCAGCATATTCCAATCATTATGCTAGCACCTGATACGCTTGGTCGACGCTTCGTCGATCAAATCTTTCGAGATCACCGCATACAGCCGAATATCGTGATGGAGCTCTCAAGCAGTGAAGAGGTAAAACGTATGGTAGAGATCAATCTTGGAGCTGCATTCGTTTCTAAGCTGTCCATCGAGCAGGAATTAAAGCTAGGAACGCTGAAGGCCATTCGTGTTGATGAGCTGCAGGCGACACACCCCGTTGGTGTAGTATATAAATCTGGCCGTTATTTAAGCTCTGCCATGCAGCAATTTCTAAACGATCTAAAGGGTATGCCCGAGTATCAATTTATGAGTGCAGAATAAATAAGGAGTGAGTGAATATGACTAACCAAACCGCAGTTAAATTCGATTTACATACCCATCATATTCGCTGTGGGCATGCAGATGGCGTCATTGAGCAATACATTCAAGAAGCGATAGATAGAGGTTTTCAGGTTATTGGAATCTCCGATCATACGCCATACTTTGCGCATGAGGAGGACCAGCCATTTCCTGGGATCGCTATGGCAACGAGTGAATTTCCTAATTATGTACAAGAGGTTCTTGCGCTAAAGAAAAAATATGAGGGAAAGATTGATGTATTGCTTGGCGTTGAATCTGATTACTTTCCACAGCATTTTGAGACCTATAAAAAAGCGCTAGATAGCGTACCGTTCGATTATATTATCGGTTCCGTTCATCAGGTTTCCGGGGTAAGCATATTTAATAAAAACCGCTGGAAGGGCAAGACTGACGCCGAGAAAATCGAAATTAAGGAACTGTATTATGATCTCATTGCACAGTCAGCTCGAACTGGGTTATTCCATATACTAGGGCATATCGATGCGATGAAAGGCTATTATCCTGAATTTTCTGACATTCCTGCCCATAGTAAAATTGATGAAACACTGAAGGTTATCGCTGACTGCAATGTGGCGATCGAGGTAAATACGTCAGGCGGAACAAAGGATGCAGGCGGTTGGTACCCATCTCATGATATTTTGGCACGTGCTTATCATTTTGGTGTTAAGATTTCATTTGGCTCTGATGCACATACTCCACGTCGATTCGGTGAAGATTTTGATAAGGTTGCCCAAACACTACGTGACATCGGTTACAAGAGCTGGGTGTACTATAAAAACCGTCAAGAAGTTGTAGTACCTCTATAGTTAATTAAATCCACAAATATTATAGGAGCCTACAAGCTATCCTGTCACTTACAGGCAGTTAGCTTGTAGGCTCCTTTTCCGTTATGCTTTACACCATACATAGCAAGATCTGCTTCTTGGATAAGCTCATCGATTGTTAGTTGCTCTAGAGATCCACAGCAAATCCCTATGCTAATAGATGCTATAACCACGCCTCGCTCGGACTGAATTGGCTTACGCATTACATCCAGCAGCGATTCTGCCAAATCCTCTGCTCGCTTTTCGGCTCCACTCTCGGTTGCTTCAAGCATGACAACGAATTCATCTCCACCCATACGGATAATAACAGCCTCGCTGCCTAGTACTTGCTTAAATCGCTTCGCAATGCACTGAAGCACTGCATCTCCAGTAATATGACCATACCTGTCATTTATTTGCTTGAAGTTATCAATATCAATATACATCAACGATAAATGTGGTTTCTTTTCACGTAGGTTCCATTGTTGACTGATATGATCGATATAGCTGCGTTGATATAAGCCCGTTAACCCGTCCTTCAATGTCTCATATTTTAATTCGACAATATACCCTAACATTAATGCCATTCCTTCTAATAGCTTTATAACTCTATAATTATATTGAACCGGTGTGGTGCTAATAATGCATATTACTCCATATATATCTCGTTTGCTAAAGATCGGAACACCAACGAATGAATAGATGGCTTTATCTCCCATTAAACCTGTAAGTGTAGCATCTTTATTTTTATCTAAGCTTGAAAGATTTACTGCTTTTTTACTTTCAATGACTATGCGGCAAAGCGAGTCTATCGCGTTCATTTGTTCAAATTCAGATGTACCTTTATCATGAGGGTACGCGTTAATTATAGAGAATGTATCTCTAAGATGAGACATAATGAATATACGATCAGAAGATATAAACTCTTTAATCATGTCAATTGCGTACTGTCCCGCTTCTTCAATTGATTTACCGTAAATCATCTCATCACTCCAATAGCCATTTCATATCAATTCAACGAAATTTAAAAAACAGGTCTGCCGGATAATCGTTCCGACAGACCACATCTAAACTTCTATAAAAACCACTGTTGCAAGCATATTTAAGCATAAATCCAAAGTTTTTATATAAGATCTACTAACTTCTAAGAAACATCAAGTGCTGCCGAGTAATTGATATTTCCACGTCAGTCACTGCACGATACTGCGTTTTGTCATATTACATCATAGCATGTAGCCACTCAACAATTTCTGAACATCATGCGAGGATTATCAACTTTTTAGTTCAACTTAATTGCAGCTCTTCCTTCATGCGCTGAACTTGCTTTGCTCCTGTCGTCTCCCCTTGTTCCTCCAGACAGCTTGTAAGCTCATCGTAGTAACGTTCATTATCCGAATCTAGCTCAATTAATTTATAGAGGAGCATGATTTGATCTTCTTTGCTGGCAATTTTCTTCAGACGCAGCAACACATTCACATAATCAGTATGCAGCGTCATTTTTCGAGAGACAGCCCAGGTGTAATGCTCTTTTTCAAAGTAATCTCCGCCATACAACGATAAGATAGATTTTAGATCAGTGATTCTGCTCTCTAAGCTGTGATCATTGGTTAAAGTGGCTAGCTGATCAATATCACTAGATAACACGGATACATTCAGCCAATATCGTTCATCTCCGTATGATAGAATCTCTGGATAGCCCTCTGCTTTAAACATACTGCGTAAATAGTATACCGTTGTATGAAACAGACGCTGTGCTTGTTGAGCCGAGTATTCTTGCCACAAATCATCCAAGATCGCATATTTATATACTGGATTTCCTTGATGATGCCATAGATAAGCAAATAGTTCTTTCGTTTTTTTCGTTCTCCACTTTATTAGCTTACCATCCGTTGTATAGAGCTCCAGACTACCTAATGTTTTTAGTTTTAATGGGGTAACAGTGGAGTCTTCATGTTTCAGCTGTTCAGGTTGGGCAGCTTCCGTGCCTTGAACGAGGGCCGTTGATTTACCTGTAAGCAGCATGGAAGCACGCGCAACCGCTTTTGCCAGTCGCTGCTTGTCCACTGGCTTTAGAAGATAAGCCAACGCTTCACGGTCAAAGGCCTCAACTGCATAATTAGCATGTGCAGTTGCAAATATAATTTCCGCACTTGGGCAGCTCTGTTTGAGCCGCTCAGCAGCTGATAAGCCATTCTGCTCAGGCATTTCAATATCTAGAATGATGAGATCTGGCTGTAGCGAGACAGCATCATTTAGTGCATCTCGAACACGTTTATATTTTCCCACAACCGCAACTCCGCCGATTTCACCTAAAAAAATCTCAATAACATCAAGTGCAATCTGTTCATCATCAATGATTATTGCTTTCATGTACCACCCTCCTTATTAACAAAGTTACTCGAGTTCCTACTCCCAGCTCACTCTCAATCTGGAGCTTTTGACCATATATCATAAACAGTCTACGATTAACGTTTTGCATGCCAACTCTTCCCGTTCGCCCTTCTTGTAAAGCTCGTAGGCGATCTGTCTCCATCCCAGCTCCATTATCATCTACGACAATTTTAGCTCCCTGCTCCGTCATAGAAGCACTTATGAGGATTCGACCTCCTGTCGCTATCGTCGCCAAGCCATGGCGCACTGCGTTTTCCACTATAGGCTGCAATATTAATGGAGGGAGCATGCAATGAAACCCTTCTTCAATCTCATAGTCGACACGGAATTGGCCGCTAAAGCGAACCACCTCTATCGCTAAGTACGCTTCGATCAGCTCTAATTCACGCTCAAACGGTATAACCCCGTTCTCCGATAAGAACATGAATTTTGCACGTAGATAGGTGCTTAGGTTAACGATTAATTCACGCAGCTTCTCTGTATCTGTATAGCTCAAGCCCACAACAGCATTTAAGCTGTTGTATAAAAAATGCGGCGTAATCTGTGCCTGTAAAAAATCAATTTCCTTGCGAATTGATAATTGAAAGGATTGCTTCATCGCAAGCAGAGATTGCATTCTAGCTTTCAACTCGGTCATTTCAAACGGCTTCAGAAGAATATCGTTAGCTCCTGCTGCAAATGCCGCCGAAAGGTCTCTTTTCTGACCAAATGCCGTAAGCATTAATACTGGCAGCTCAGCCATACCATGTGTTTTACGAATCTCCTTGCACACTTCAAGCCCTGATATACCCGGCATCATTAGATCTAATAAAATTAGATCGGGAACTGGTCCTTCCTTTAACAATGTAAGCACTTCGTCACCACTGCTGAGCGCAGTATATCGAAATTGTAGCGAGCTAACGACATGTATGAGTATTTTGCGATTTACTGGCTCGTCATCAACGATATAGACATGTATATCGGAAGCTTGCTCAAGTACTGCATCTTCAGCTCCAGCTGCAACATGATCAACGAATACTGGCTGCTTATCACTTGAATCTATCTGCGGCTTATCATTAGCTGTTGCTAGTGGTAGAGTAAATGTAAACGTAGTGCCTAATCCAGCTGTTGACGTTACCTCTAGTCTGCCTTGCTGCTGATCAATGAGCTCCTTGACAATTGTTAACCCTAACCCTAGTCCACTAATCCAACCATCATGCTCATCATAAGTTGTAAATGGTTCGAACAGATGCATTAGTCGTTCCTCCGAAATACCAATTCCGGTATCGGAGACTGAAACCTTGATCTTTTCACCGACCACTTCTGCTTGAATCCGGATAATCCCTTTCTCTGTAAACTTCAGCCCGTTCTCGATTAGATTATAAAGAATCTGCTGTAATCGATCCTCATCGGCTCTTACATACGGGATTCCCTCAGGCATATCGTTAACAATCGTGACACCTGGCTTATCAATAACAACAGATAAGGTCTGAACAACGAAATCGACGGTCATTGCCAGATCTACTGGCTTTACATTGAGCTTCAATTGTCCATATCTAATTTTATTTAGATCAAGCACATCATGCACTAATCCGGCAAGTCTATTACCAATCGCATGAACGAATCGAATATTCTCCAAATGCTTGGGTGGCAATATGTGCTGAGAACTCTCGTCATCTAGCATAATTTGCGTTAAATTAATTATTCCGTGCAGTGGTGTTCTGAGCTCGTGGGAGGTTTTCGCTAAAAACTCATCCTTTTGACGATCAAATGCGACCAGCTGTTGATTCATTCTTTCATTATGAAGATAGGATTCATGGAGCCTGTCCGCCATTAGAAGCGCTTGAGACAATACAAGCATGAGCGGAGAGAAGATCATATAATACGGAGTATCGAGCGCCATTTGATAGCGGAACTGAGCGAATACCCACATCGCAATCAGAGCGAGAAAGCCAAGCAGCAAAAAGCCCTTGCCTTGAACACCTCGTTCTCGATTTCTAAATATGACGATTAATAGCGTGCATAAATATATTGAAGCGAGCAGTACGTGTACGATCAAATAATCAACTAGCATATGATTAGGTATGAGAAGTTCAATGAAAAGATAGACCGTAATAATCCATGGCGTTACTTTGGAAAACTTTAAGTTTGTTTTGTGCAAGTAGCTTAGAACATATTGACCATAGAAAAAGATCGTAAGTGCTGGACCAATAAATAGAATCTTCTGGAGCCAATAAAACGATAAAGAAGGGAATAAACTAAGAATCAATATTTCATTATCAAAGCAAAAAAATAGTCCTAGTGTAATACAAAAATAGCTGAAATATTTTAAGTGCGGTTCTCTCCGCCAATGTCTGAACATTCCAACATAATATAAACCAAACATAAATAATGCTGTAATTAACGACATATCTAGCAAGCGAGAAATATCCTGTCGTACAAGTACATCCTCTGTTAGCCCGAACTCGGGGGATTGAACAATTCCGCCCTCTACATTATTAAAGCTAGCAACTTGAATAATGAGCTCAATGGAGCCCGGTTGAGCTTCAGTCATCGCAATGATAGGCTGATTGCTTGCTTGGAAGGAATCTGCTTGAGTTGCGGGTGTACCGTGGCCTCCCTTATCCTCACCATTGATAAAGATATGACTAGAGAGTCTGACCTTCTTCATTCGAAGACTGTAAGAGGCCTCTTCTTCGATTTGAATAAACAGTCGATACGTGCCAGCCGCTGTCTGTCCATTATTCGACAGCTCAGAAAAATTACTGGGAACCTTTACCCATTGCATTGGTCCAGTCTTTGATTGAGTAAAATGATTAGGCTCGAGCAGGACATCAGGGTAGAATTCCCATTCCCCAGCTAACGGAATAACTCCTTGCTGCGAAAAATCCCAGCCTGTTGCATCCAGCTCCCCTTTAATTGCGATGGGGTAAGTATCTTTCGGCTCGATCCAGTTCATAATAAGAACAGAAATCCCGACAACAAACACCCCACACATTAACAATAGTGGAGCAAGATGTCTTTTTATTAATGCATCATGCAAACTTTCCACCTCTTCGCTCTGCTGTTTCACTCCATACTAAGTGCTTAATACAGAATGAAGGTCTTATGCACTATGTACTTGGTATTAGTATAATCGCTGTATCCCAGTTCGTCTAACACCAATCGCTTCCATACATTCACATGATGCTGTACGTATGTTTTTTATCTCCTAGAAATTGAGATCTATCGAACTTGAATGATTATTCATTAAAATTGCAACTTTATGTGTACTTACTTTTTTTAAGTAGTTATGGTACAATAAAGCAAAGGAAGGTGATTCGAATGGACTATTCCATTATGTGTCCAAGATTTGAATCAGCCACAGATATTCTTGGGAAAAAGTGGACAGGAAAAATCATTCACGTACTACTCGGTGGATCGAAACGCTTCAAGGACATTAAGGAGCAAATTCCAGAAATGAGCGATAAAATGCTCACTGATCGTATGAAAGAGCTGGAATGTGTAGGAATTGTTAAGCGTAATGTGTATCCTGAAATGCCAGTGCGTATTGAGTATGAACTAACTGAAAAGGGCCTCGCGCTCGAGCCAGTCATCTGCTCAATTCAAGAATGGGCTGAAAAATGGATAGATTAAATCAATAGAGCGATAGATGAATGCTTAGCATCCGTCTATCGCTCTACTTGTTTAGAGTGGAAATACAAAGGGTAGAGCAATAACCATTACAATACCTAGCAGCACCTGCACAGGAAGTCCTACTTTAACATAATCGAGAAATTTATAGCGCCCTGCTGCCATAACAAGTGCGTTAGGTGGGGTTGAGAATGGCACTGCAAAGCACATGCTTGCGCCAATCGATACCGCAAATAAATATGGAATAGGGCTAACGTCCATAGATATAGCAGCAGCTAACGCAATAGGTGCAAATAAAACGGCGCATGCCGTATTGCTAATGAATAACGTCATAAACGAGGTTGCAAAATAGATCCCAGCCAATAGCGCGAGCGGCCCAAACCCTCCTATGCTTTGAACAAGTCCCTCAGAGATCATCGCTGCTGCACCTGTTTTTTCGATTGCTGTAGACATGGGGATCATCGCACCTATGAGAACGATGCTTTCCCAATTTACCGTTTTATAGGCAGCCTCCATATTAGGCAAGCAGCCTGTTGCAACCATCAGAATCGCTGCAACCATGACGCAGACGACTGCAGGCACGACATTAATAATCATAGCAGCAATCATCAATACCATAATAGCGGCTGCTATTGGTGCTTTATGACGCAATGGCATCGTAGCAGCGGCATCAGCTGGCTGACCTACGACAACAACATCCTCATGCTCTAACGCAAGTCTTGATATATGCTTCCATTCCCCTTGAATAAGCAGTGCATCACCTGCCCTCATTCTCTCTTCCTTTAGCTCACGCAGTAAATAAACGCCTTTACGCTGAATACCTAAAATATTCACGCTATAATTTTCACGGAAGCCGGAATGCTTAACGAGCTGGTTAATATGCTTAGAGTTTGAAGGAATAAGCACCTCTGCAATGCCGATCTGCGAATTTGCCAGATCCTCCAGCTTCGCACCTTCCTTCTTCTCTACTGCCTCCTCACTCATTAACGCTAATTGATAAGCTTCACAGAATTCAACGATATGCTCGTAATCTCCAGCTGCATATATGACATCCTCTGTATGAAAAGTAGTGTTAGGACCTGCGAGCTCTGTATTAATCGTCTTCAAGAAAGGATTTTTATTCGATTGTCGGCGTCTCACTTCGTGGATATGTACATGGAATTGGCTTGCTACGGATAATTGCTTAAGGGTCATATTTACAATTGTAGAACCCTCATTAACCTTCAATCGATATAAATTATTACCTAGACTATATTGCTTCGCCAGCTCCTCCAGAGAGCGCTGGTGTGGACGTTTAGAGCTGTTGCGCTTATCTTTTCTGTTTAGCAGCTTGCTGAACAATGCGATAAGGATCGTGCCCGCAGCTAAACAAATCAATCCAATGGGAGTAAAGGAGAAGAAAGTAAGCGCACCATAGCCCGCCTGCTCTAGTGTCTCACTAATGACCATATTAGGCGGTGTCCCGATCAGTGTAAGCATGCCTCCCAGGCTGCTTGCAAAAGCTAGTGGCATGAGTAATCGGCCAGGATGCACACCTGTGCTAGCCGCTAAGCTTACTACAATAGGCAGCATGACAGCGACTGTACCCGTGTTACTGACAAATGCACCAATGAACGATGCTGACAGCATGACAGTTAACAGCAGTCTCGTTTCATGATTGCCCGACAGCCTAAGGAGCTTGCCACTAACTACTTTAGCAAGACCCGTTTGAAAAATAGCTCCTCCCACGACAAATAAGCCGATCATCATAATAACGACAGAGTTTGAGAAGCCTGATAATGCTTCATTGGTCGTTAATATTCCAAGCATAACTAGCAGCGTTAAGGCACCGACTGCAACTAGATCCGATCTTACTCGCCCACTTACAAACAGTAATGATGCAATCGCTAGTATAGCTAGCGTTAACACCATATCTAAACTCACAAGCATCACCTCAAGCATCGACATATAATTGTTGTAGTATGTTCATTAAAACTGGCATCATTCAAAGCTTAGCTTACCATAGCACTACAGCTTTGCATGTGATTTTCATTACACTCGAATAATCAAATTTATTCGAAGCCATTGACAGAACCATCAGCTTTCGATAATATTGATTGTAAAGTAATTGATAATGATTATCACTATTAACAAACTGATAAAATCATGAGCTGGTCCATAAAAAAAGCGTCAGAATAGGTAACTACTCTGACGCTAACAATAACAAAATCTTGACTAATAGCTTATTTCGTATTTAGACACCAAGCCATTTTTTGAATAATAGCTTCGTCGTATCGCGATTCATCGCAGCGATCGAAGTCGTAAGAGGAATGCCTTTCGGGCAAGAGCGTACGCAGTTTTGTGAGTTACCGCAGCCTTCAATCCCGCCATCCTCCATCAATGCAGCCAAGCGCTCATCCTGATTCATCTCACCTGTTGGATGAGCATTGAACAAGCGAACTTGGGAGATTGCTGCCGGACCGATAAAGCTGTTACGATCATTAACATTCGGGCATGCTTCTAAGCATACACCGCAGGTCATGCATTTCGATAACTCATATGCCCATTGACGCTTGGATTCTGCCATACGTGGTCCAGGGCCAAGATCGTAGGTTCCGTCAATTGGAATCCATGCCTTTACTTTTTTCAATGCAGCGAACATACGCTCACGATTAATAACAAGGTCGCGAACGACTGGGAAAGTGCGCATAGGTTGAAGTCTAATCGGCTGCTCCAGCTGATCGACCAACGCGCTACACGCTTGGCGTGGTTTACCGTTAATGACCATCGAGCAAGCACCACAAACCTCTTCCAGGCAGTTAGAATCCCAAACAACTGGTGTTGTCTTTTTGCCTTCAGCTGTAACCGGGTTTCGCTGTATTTCCATCAGTGCACTTATGACGTTCATATTCGGACGATACGGAATAGAAAACGTTTCGGTATAGGCTTCTGAGTCCGGCTTATCTTGACGGGTAATAATAAATGTAACCGTTTTGCTTGCTACTGTACTTTCAGCCATCGTTATTCTCCTTTCTTTTTGTCCGATGTATAATCGCGTTTTCGAGGAGGAATTAAGCTAACGTCAACATCCTCATAAGAAATTTTTGGACCTTCTGCAGTCCAGTCTGCAATCGTTGTTTTTAGGAATTGCTCATCATTACGCTCAGGGAAGTCAGGCTTGTAGTGCGCACCGCGTGACTCATCACGCATTAACGCGCCAAGCGTCATTGCCTCGGACAGCTCAAGCATATTCCATAGCTGACGAGTGAACGCAACACCTGCGTTGTTCCATTGCGCTGTATCGTTAATGTTAATATTGTTATAACGCTGCTTCAGCTCTTTAATTTTATGAATCGTCTCTTGCAGCTTGTCATTAAAGCGAACAACCGTCATATTGTTCGTCATCCATTCTCCAAGCTCTTTATGAAGCACATACGCATTTTCTGTGCCGTTCATGCCAAGAATACGATCGTATTTTGCTTGGTGCTCTTTAGTCGCACGCTCAAATACAGAGGATGAAACATCTTCAGCAGATTTACTCAAGCCTTTAATGTACTCGACTGCTTTTGGTCCGGCTACCATTCCTCCATAGATAGCTGATAGCAAGGAGTTTGCGCCAAGACGGTTTGCACCATGATATTGATAATCACATTCCCCTGCAGCGAAAAGACCAGGGATGTTCGTCATCTGATTATAGTCAACCCACATTCCGCCCATAGAGTAATGAACAGCAGGGAATATTTTCATCGGAATTTTGCGAGGGTCATCGCCCATGAACTTCTCATAGATTTCAATGATACCGCCAAGCTTAACATCAAGCTCTTTCGGGTCTTTATGAGATAGATCAAGGTAGACCATGTTCTCGCCATTAATTCCAAGCTTCTGATCGACGCAGACGCTGAAAATTTCACGCGTTGCAATATCGCGTGGTACAAGGTTTCCGTAAGCTGGATATTTTTCCTCTAGGAAGTACCATGGCTTACCATCTTTATATGTCCAGATACGTCCGCCCTCACCACGTGCTGACTCACTCATTAAGCGAAGCTTGTCATCCCCTGGGATCGCTGTTGGATGGATCTGAATGAATTCACCATTCGCGTACTTAACACCTTGCTGGTACACAGCACTTGCTGCCGTACCTGTATTAATAACGGAGTTTGTTGTTTTACCGAAAATAATACCAGGACCACCGGAAGCTAGAATAACTGCGTCACCACGCATCGTCTGAACTTCCATCGAACGTAGATCTTGAGCAGCAATTCCGCGGCATACGCCATCATCATCGATGACCGCACCTAGAAACTCCCAATGCTCATACTTTGTAACAAGTCCTGCTGCTTCCCAGCGACGAACCTGCTCATCTAGTGCATAAAGCAGCTGTTGCCCTGTTGTTGCACCTGCGAAAGCTGTACGGTGATGCTTCGTTCCTCCAAAGCGGCGGAAGTCTAGTAAGCCCTCAGATGTACGGCTGAACATTACACCCATACGGTCCATCAGATGGATAATACCAGGTGCTGCTTCACACATTGCTTTAACTGGCGGCTGGTTCGCAAGGAAATCGCCTCCATAAACTGTATCATCAAAATGCTCCCACGGAGAGTCGCCTTCACCCTTCGTATTTACAGCACCGTTAATACCGCCTTGAGCACAAACGGAGTGAGAGCGCTTAACGGGAACGAGTGAAAACAAGTCGACGTGCGTACCGGCTTCGGCAGCTTTAACAGTAGCCATAAGACCTGCCAGTCCGCCTCCGACAACAATAATTTTATTTTTAGCCATTAGAAATCGCTCCTTGTTCTATACTAAAGAATTGAGCGCACTGCCATGACGGCATCTGCCACTTCTTTGAACTCATTGCCTCTAAACCCAACAAGGGACAAAATAAACAACACTGCTACTACAACAAATACACCCATACAAATTTTAGAAGAAATACGCTGCGCTCTTTCTCCTACTGTAATGCCCCAGCTAATGAGGAATGCCCATAGGCCGTTAGCAAAGTGGAAGGTTGCAGCAAGGACACCGATCAGATAAAGCACAAAAATCAGTGGATCGGTAGCAATCTTATGCATCGTAGAGCCAAGCTCTTCATGTGAAATATTGCCGATGTACACTTGGAATCGAGTTTGATACACATGCCAGAATACAAAGACGAACGTAATGACACCGGTAATACGCTGAGCGGTAAATGCCCAATTTCGTCCATACTTAAAGCGTCCTAGATTAGAATTCGATTGAAACGCTACATATAAACCATATATGCCATGGAACAGCAATGGGATGTAGATCAAGATGAATTCCAGGACTGGCAATAGCGGCAAGCTATTGATTAATTTAACCCCATTTTGAAACCCTTCAGGTCCGCGCTCGAAAGCTTGGAAATTCGTCAATGCATGCACGATGAAAAAACCGCCTAGTGGAATAATCCCCACTAAAGAGTGCAGCTTGCGAGAGAAATAGCTATTTCCCTTCATCTTTTTGTTTTCTCCTTTCAAACTGTAAGTGCTTACTTATCCAACTCCATAAAACCATTCAAATTGTACTCCACGCACCACATCTCGTCAACTTGTATTCTGCTGAGCAGACTACTGTCGACACATTTCTACCATACTTTAATCCTACTCCACTTTCGCTTATAATGGAACTGCATATTTATTATTAATACTTATAACTTTTTAACATAAGGAGAAGCCATGAACGAAGCATACCTCATTTTTAAATGTATTGTAGAGCAATCAAGCATGAATAAGGCAGCGCAGCTATTAAATTTATCACAGCCTGCGCTCTCTCGCAAAATTGCTAAGCTTGAGCAGGATATAGGCGCACCGCTGTTCAGGCGTGTCGGTAAACGCCTGGAGCTTACCCGCATTGGGCAGCTTACCTATGATTACGCGGCTGAAGGTGAGCGGCTTCACCGGCAATTCAT
Organism: Paenibacillus camelliae; assembly: GCF_023715345.1. GTDB lineage: Bacteria > Bacillota > Bacilli > Paenibacillales > Paenibacillaceae > Pristimantibacillus > Pristimantibacillus camelliae. The sequence continues at coordinate 64,494 of NZ_JAMBNY010000008.1, read as the reverse complement.
GAATACCGTTGCAGAGTTCAAGGAAACAGGCAGGAGCTCGGTTACGATTGGAGCGAGCTTAACGACGCTGCAATCGACACTTCCTGATTTAATTACACTGCTCCGAGAGTCACATCCTGAAATTGATATCAATGCCGTCACAGGAAAGACACATGAAATTGTTAATTATGTAAGGGAGCATAAGGTCGATATTGCCGTGATCGCCTCTCGGCTACACGATCCTTCGGTTCACTGTACGCCATTGTTTGATGATCACCTTATCCTTGCGCTGCCTCGTACGCTTGCAGAGGATGAAGCTCATCATATTAGTTTGAGTGATCTCAATCATATTCCAATGATCTTGTTTTCTAAGGGGACTTGGTATCGTCTGCTTACCGATGAGCTGTTCGAGCAATATCATTTGTCTCCAGAAATACGGATGGAGATCGATTCATTTGAAGCCATTCTGCGTCTGCTCCATACATTCCGGGCAGGTGCTTTATTACCCAAATCCTATCTTCGTCCTCAGCTTGTTACTGTGAATGATCTCGTAACGTATCATATACCAGAGCTGGAAGCAACAAAGCGCTCGACATCATTAATTCATGCTGATCCGAAAAGCTTAGATGCTGCCGTTCGCAGCTGTATATATGAAATTGCAACCCATTACCAAAAACAATCGTAATATATACTAAAGCTTCCTAATATTACAATATATAGAACAGCATCGAGCTGTCATATCTCTTGTGCACGGCTTTAGCATAATCTGCGAGCGTTGTTTAGGCTTTGTCTGTGCGGTATACTAGGAAGGACATCAATTGAAGAGGTGAAGTATGATTAATCCAATTTCTTCGAAGGCTTGGCGGGTCGCATGTATTGCTGCCCTAATCTCTGCGGTCGTTTTCGTACTTATGCAATTTCTACCTACTCTTTCATATGAGACGACATCACAACGACCGATTAGCAAAGAGAAAGCAATCGAAACTGCAACTGCATTTGTAAATGATCGCACCGGCTTTTTAGTTGATAAAGCTGAAGCCTACCATGACTCTGATAAGGACTATACCGGTTATCTAGCGAAATATAAGCTAGAAGAATCGCATAAAAAAACGTTTGAGGAATTTTTACCGATCGATCAATATCGAGTCAATGTAAGAACCGTTGGCGATGAGCTGCTCTTAGGTTCTGTTTTCTTAAACCTATATACCGGCGAGGTTGTCGGTTGGGATTTTACATACGCTAATCAACAGCTTGTCGATGAGCAGACAGCCCATCAGGCAATCTATGCTGAGCTTGAGCAGAGAAATTTCCCGTTGACTGAGGAAACCTACATTGATACTTATGAGCAAGTTGAAAGTCTAGATTTGTTCGATGCAGGTAATCGAACGACGATAGGTTATTATGTATCTAATGATCAGTTTGTTATTAAAGATGCGGTGATGCAGCTCGATGCCAGCGTTATCGAATATAATGGTTCTATTATCGTTAACCGTATGGTAACTGAGTTTATGCTGCCGGGGGATTATACCGAGCTCATCGACAAGCAGGATCTGTACGCTAACATATGGACCTTCGCGGTCTATACCTTTATGTCGTTCGTACTCGGCATCCTTGCTATCATCTATGCGATCATCTATCGCCAGCATACATCATTCAAATATGGTATTGTACTGACGATTATTGCATCAATCATTGGCATCATCGTTAATGCCGGCTTGATGAATTCTCAGTTGGGTCTAGAAGGACAAATGTTGTCTGATTCAGGATTCTTACTATTCTTTACGATCATTGTTACAATCATAACGATTATTTTAGGTGCAGTCAGCTACTACTTCTCATTTGTAGCTGGTGATGGTCTATGGCGAGCACAGGGCTTTAATCTGTGGCCTCGATTCAGGGAGGCGAATTATGGCAAGCATGTGTGGGATTCAATGAAGATGGGCTATTTGACGGCCATCATTGCACTTGGCGTGCAAACCATCATCTTCTTGTTGCTTACGAATCTTCTTGGCACTTGGTCAGCTAACGATACTTCCCAGTCATTGCTTAATTTCGAGTATAGCTGGCTGTTCCCATTAATCGCTTGGTTTGCAGCGATTACTGAAGAGGTTATTTTCCGACTATTCGGTGTCGGCTTATTCCGACGCTGGTTCAAAAACACTTGGATTGCAGCGTTTATTCCTACTCTGGTTTGGGCAGCAGGGCATACGCTCTATCCGCTATACCCGGCATCAACAAGAGTCATTGAATTGCTCATCATCGGGTATATGTTTACATGGGTAATGATTCGATTCGGATTTATTACAGGCATGTTCATGCATGCTGTATTCAATACGATCTTAATTAGTATCTCCATGTATGTGAGCGGCACAGCTGCAGATATGATCTCAGCTAGCTTCTTCCTTGTACTTCCAGTCATTATCGCTGGTATTATTAGATGGCTGCATGGACGAAAAAAGGACACGAAGGAGACTAATGCTCCTCCGTATCCTCCTGTAGCGCCGCAAGAATAGTACTTGCAAGCTTTTCTCCGATTGACAGAGGCTTAAAGTCTTCGACTTTAGCCTCTTTTATTTTTTTCAGCGAGCCAAAATGTTTAAGCAGCTGATTACGCCGTTTTTCCCCAATGCCAGGTATGCTGTCCAGCTTCGATTCGACCATCGACTTTGCTCTCTGCTGACGATGGAACGTTATTGCGAAGCGATGCACCTCATCCTGAATACGCTGCAGCAAATAAAACTCCTGACTATCACGCATGAGCGGCACAATTTGTGGCGGATCTCCCCCCATCAGCTCTGCCGTACGATGCTTTTCATCTTTAACAAGTCCACATACAGGGATATATAAATTAAGCTCATCCTGCAAAATTTCTGTTGCCGCTGAGATCTGGCCTTTTCCTCCATCGACGATGATAAGATCTGGAAGCGGCAAGCCTTCCTTCAATACACGCTCGTAACGTCTTCTTACGACCTCGCGCATCGTACCATAATCGTCTGGGCCTTCGATCCCTTTAACTTTGTATTTACGATACTCTCTTCGATCCGGCTTCCCATCTGTAAACACAACCATCGCAGATACTGGGTTACTGCCTTGGATATTCGAGTTATCAAACGCTTCAATGCGATGCAAATGCTCAAGCCCTAATGCTGCGCCAAGCTGCCTAGCAGCAACGACACTGCGTTCCTGCTCACGCTCAATAAGCCTGAACTTCTCATCCAGTACATTTTGCGCATTTTGGGTCGCCATCGATACAATTTCACTTTTTTGTCCGCGCTGCGGAATAACGACCTTCACCTTTAGCCATTCATGCAGCCATGATGTAACCTCTTCAGCACTCATGCTGCTGTCATTGCTAGGAATCGGCAGCAGGATTTGACGTGGCAGCGCTGGATTGTCGCTATAATACTGCGTAACGAAGCTTATGAAATCATCGTATTCCTCGCCATAGTACGGAAAGGCCGTCCCATGACGCTCAATGAGCTTCCCTTTGCGCATATATAGAATTTGAACACTCATCCAGCCCTTGTCGACTGCATAGCCAAATATATCTCGATCCATTGCATCGTTCAGCGTTATTTTTTGCTTCTGCATAATCGTATCGATCGCCGTAATTTGATCACGATATTCCGTCGCTTTCTCAAACTCCAGCTTTTCTGCTGCTTCTTCCATCTTGCGCTGAAGCTCCTGTCTTACGGAATCCTCACCACCGTTAAGAAATCTAGTAATCTCATGAATCATCTGCTCATACTGTGATTGCTCAACCGGATACTCACAAGGAGCCAAGCATTGCCCGATATGATAATATAAGCAAACCTTGTCCGGCAGCTTGCCGCATTTGCGAAGCGGATAGAGCCGATCCAGCAGCTTTTTCGTCTGCTGCGCCGCATATGCATTCGGATACGGGCCAAAATACTTCGCTTTATCCTTAGTTACACGACGAGTGATCTCCAGCTTCGGATGCTTTTCATTCGTAATTTTGATGTATGGGAACGTTTTATCATCCTTTAGCAATACATTGTATCTAGGATTATGAAGCTTTATCAGATTACACTCAAGAATGAGCGCCTCCATATTGCTATCGGTTATAAAAAACTCGAAGTCCACGATTTCACTGACGAGCTTTTGAGTTTTAGCATTGTGACTTCCTGTAAAGTACGAGCGAACGCGATTTTTAAGCACCTTCGCTTTTCCAACATAGATGATCACATCTTCACTGTTCTTCATTAAGTAACAGCCTGGCCGATCAGGAAGAAGTGCCAGCTTATTGCGAATATGCTCTTTAACAGCAGCCTCTTGATCATGTTGTGTCACCATTCTTCCCCCTTTTCTTGCTTGAAACAATCCTCTCATTATTGTAGCATAATTTGAGGCTATCTAGCTTTTTATCTATAATTGACTTGCAGCTTTACAATACAGCAAATTATTGGGTATACTAGGAAAAGCAATTGGTCTGTCAAGGAGGACTGCAGGATGGAAAATGTACGCGATCCACGTCAACATATCAACGAAGAACCACGTGACGATCTTAAAGACGTTATTGTAGGCTTTGCTGTAATGCTTGGCTTTATGACCGTTGTGTTCGCTGCTGCTGTTATTGCGAAAGCAATGATGTAATGCGGCGGTATCAACATGAAAGCCCGCAACCTTTTCTCGTCATGAGAATGGTTGCGGGCTTTTTCATCGTTATCCACGTGAGCTAGCTTGAGGCAAGTCTAGGGCTGGCTGACTTCTTCTTAGAAGCTGATAGTGGCCCTTCACTTTCCTTGGCGGAGGCTAATGGATATCGGGTGCGCTCCATGCGATCAATTTGCACGATTTGACCATCATGCACCGTTACAATGACTTGACCGTATTGCATACCTGCAAGCTGCTCCGTTATGCGCTGCTGCCAAATATTATCCATTTCTTGTGTCATTTTATATACCTCCTTAAATATACATTATGCAGTTAAACGTACAGCTTCCAGCGCCTGATTGCCCCGCTGAATTCAAGATTCAATGCCGAATAAGCTACAGCGGGCTACTTCGTGATCAAAGATGTACTTTTTGAACTTCCTCTCTCCAATATGTGTTCAAAAATTCAGCTTTCAGCACCGAGAAGGTGATGGGCTAGTAGATAATGAGTAGCGCAGCGTACGGTGTTGGTACGTGAGCATCGGAAAGCTCGGCTGAATTCAGGATTCGATGCCGAATAAGCTACAGCGGGCTACTTCGTGATCAAAGATTTACTTTTTGAACTTCCTCTCTTCCAATATGAGTTCAAAAAGTTCAGCTTTCAGCACCGAGAAGCTGATGGGCTAGTAGATAATGAGTAGCGCAGCGTACGGTGTTGGTACGTGAGCAACAGAATTTTCGCTAGCACTTCAGATTCGATGCCGAATAAGCTACAGCGAGTTACTTCGTGATCAAAGGTGTACTTTTTGAACTTCCTCTTCCAATATGTGTTCAAAATGTTCACCTTTCAGCACCGAGAAGGTTGAAAGAAGCTAGAGATTGAGAAGCGCAGCGTACGCAATTGGTACGTGAGCATCGGAAAGCTCGGCTGAATTCAAGATTCGATGTCGAATAATCTACAGCAGAATACTTCGTGATCAAAGGTGAATGTTTTGAACTTCCTCTCTCCACTCCACAATCGCTTTAACAATCAACGTAATAATCGCAAGCACCATAAGCAAGGAAGCAATCGCAAATGCCGCTGAGAATTGATACTCATTGTATAAAATCTCTACGTGCAGCGGCAGTGTATTGGTGCGTCCACGTATGTGACCCGAGACGACCGATACAGCCCCAAACTCGCCCATTGCGCGGGCATTACACAGAATAATTCCATATAGCAGGCCCCATTTAATATTGGGAAGGGTTACCCGCCAGAACACCTGAAAGCCCTTTGCGCCTAAGCTTACAGCCGCCTCTTCCTCGGTAATTCCTTGCTGTTGCATAAGCGGAATAATTTCTCTGGCTACAAATGGAACAGTAATAAACAACGTCGCAATGATAATACCAGGCACTGCAAATATTATTTTAATGTCGTGCTCGGAAAGCCAAGGACCGAGGTAGCTCTGCGCGCCAAACATGAGCACAAACACTAAGCCAGCGATAACAGGTGATACTGCAAAAGGTAAATCAATAAGCGTTAGCAGCAGCTGTTTTCTGCGAAACTTAAACTTTGAAATCGCCCAAGCAACGAGTACGCCAAATACGGTATTAAGCGGTACGGCGATAAAGGCAGTGATTAATGTGAGCCTCAGCGCAGACATCGCATCCTCATGAGCAATTGCCGCAAAATAAACGGATGCTCCCTTCTTTAAAGCTTCTGTCATAACGACCGTCAACGGTAATATGATCATAATTGTAATAAACAGAACTGCTATAGAGATCAGCGTCCACCGTACGACGAGCGATTCATCGATATGCTTTTCTCGGGTCTGCTTCTTCGTGGTAGCATGATATCTAACGACTCCAGCCATATGCTCCCCTCCCTAAGAATTAGCCGTCATGCGGCGATTCATCGACCACTGCAGCAAATTAATGAGCAATAGAAGTAGGAAGGATACAATAAGCATCACAGCTGCAATGGCCGTTGCGCCTGCATAATCATACTGCTCCAGCTTCGTCATAATTAAAAGCGGTGATATTTCTGTAACAAGCGGCATATTACCGCTAATGAAAACGACAGATCCGTACTCGCCTATTCCACGGGCAAAGGCTAACGTAAAGCCTGTAAGCAGCGCGGGATACAGCGTTGGCAGTACCACTCGAAGAAATGTTCTAAGACGGTATGCGCCAAGCATGACGGCTGCTTCCTCCATCTCCTTCTCTAAGTCCTCAATTACAGGCTGTACCGTCCTTACTACGAAAGGGATACCGATAAAAGTCAGGGCAACAATGATGCCAAGCGGTGAATAGGCAACCTTAATGCCAAGAGGCTCTAGCAACGAACCAATCCAGCCATTTTTCGCATATAGTGCAGTTAACGCAATACCAGCAACAGCAGTAGGCAGTGCAAATGGAATATCGACAAGCGCATCAATTATCTTCTTACCTGGAAATTGATAGCGTACGAGCACCCAAGCTACAATTAGCCCAAAAACGGTGTTGATTATGGCTGCGCAAAATGCTGTAACAAAGCTGATGCGATAGGAAGCCAATACCCGTGGATTAATGATCGTATCCCAAAATTGCGCTAGGCTAAGCTCAAATGATTTGATAAAGATGATCGAAAGCGGAATGAGTACGAGTATGCTTAAATAAAACACAGATATACCGATGCTGAGTCGAAAGCCTGGAATGATGGAACGTTTTGACATGGCAATCTTTCTCCTTTAAATTGTACTGAAGAATCGATGAATTAGCTCCCAGGTGTGTAGATTTGATCGAATAATCCACCCTCTGCAAAGTGCTTTTCCTGTGCTGCTTTCCAGCCACCAAAGTCCTCATCGATTTGCAGCAGCTCAAGCTTTGGAAATTGATCATTGAATTGCTCTGCTATCGCTTGGTTCGTTGGTCGATAGTAATTTTTCCCGGCTATCTTCTGACCTTCATCTGTGTATAGAAACTGCAAATAAGCCTCTGCAACCTCTCTTGTTCCGCGTTTATCAACAACCTTATCTACGATCGCTACAGGCGGCTCAGCTAGTATGCTTAATGACGGATAGACAATGTCGAATTTATCAGGACCTAGCTCATTAATCGATAAGTACGCTTCGTTCTCCCATGCTAGCAGTACATCTCCTATCTCTCGCTCGACAAACGTTGTCGTAGAGCCGCGCGCCCCTGTATCTAGAACTGGAACATGCTTGAACAGCTCAGCGACATATTGCTTCGCAGCCTCTTCATCGTTGTTGTTTTGCTTTAATGCATAGCCCCATGCGGCAAGGTAATTCCATCTTGCTCCACCTGACGTTTTTGGATTTGGCGTAATAACTTCTACATCTTCCTTAATCAGGTCATCCCAATCGATTATATTTTTTGGATTTCCTTTTCTAACAAGAAACACAATTGTTGAGGTGTAAGGCGAGCTGTTCAGCTCATATTGCGATTGCCAGTCAGGCTCGATAAGCCCTGCATCTACAATTGCATCAATATCGTAGCCAAGTGCCAGCGTAACAACATCTGCTTCAAGACCATCGATAACAGCACGACCTTGCTTACCCGATCCACCGTGAGACTGCTCGATCGTTACCTCTTGATTGGCCGTTTCTTTCCAATGCTTGGCAAAGGCTTCGTTGAATTCAACATATAGCTCCCTCGTTGGATCATAGGATACATTTAATAATTTCACAGCGTCCTTCGCTTTAGCTTGCTCGTTAGACTCTTTGCTTTTTGACTCCTCTTTCCCATTGCTATTAACCTTATTCGATGAGCTCAATTCATTGCTGTTGTTGCCGTTTCCTTGACCGCAAGCAACAAGCAGACCCACCATAAGAATTACTGCTGAGAACAATAATAAAAATTGACGAATAGACCGGATATACATAGACACTTCCCCCTTATTATTCGGGATAGGCTAACGTTCATTCCGGTGGTCCGGTCATTAATTATTATTCCTATCTGTTTAGTTGGTTATGTCGTGATATTAACAATTACTGCCATGCGTTGTCAATAGTTTTTTTTATGCGAATGATTAGATTTACTTATAAATGACTTATTACACTTCATGTAGCTTTAAGTCTATTGCTGGCTCCCACATTATAATGCTTCACCTAATACTCACTTAGCTGATTCACGTAATCTGCTTTACTATTGGATTTGCAATTGCAACATTACGTTGCTTAGCTTCGTTAACTAGGTAGCAAGAAGAGGCATAAACATACAATGCGTTATACCAAAAAATAATGATTGAAGGTGTGAAGTTGAACACTGTTCATTTTATTAAACGTTTTTTCTTAGCAGCCGCAGCAGCTCTATTGCTTTGGTTTATCATTCACACGATAGTCATTGTAATGGACGGGCTGAACGATGAATTAAAACCAGTTGATATAGCTGTAGTATTAGGCAATAAAGTTGAGACTACAGGACAGCCCTCTAAGCGATTACAAGCAAGGCTAGACAAATCAGCAGAGCTATACAGAGAAGGCTACTTCACCTATATCGTTGTAAGTGGCGGTATTGGCAAAGAAGGCTTTGATGAGGCTAAGGTTATGAAGGAATACTTAATAGAAAAAGGGATAACGGAAGATAAAATAATAGAGGATAATAACGGGTACAACTCATATATGACGGCTCAAAATACTAGCCATATTATGAATGAGCAACAATTGGACTCGGTAATGATTATTACGCAGTATTTTCATATATCTAGGACAAAATCAGCGTTTAGTAAAATGGGAATTGAGGAAATCTACTCCGCTCATGCCGACATCTTTGAGTTTAGAGATCTTTACTCAATTATAAGAGAATTCCCAGCCTACTATAAATATCTATTAAAATAGTATTTCTCAAGGGAGCTTCTTATATGAAAAAAACTTGGAAAATCGTTATAGCAAGCGTTATAGCATTCTTTCTGGTTAGTATAATTGCTGCAGCAATTTTCATCAATAACATCGGATATCACAATATTAAGCTGATCACTGAACTCAATAAAAATTCAAATCAAATTCTCAAAATGGAAAAGGAAGGCGACTATTTGACGAAAGCCAATGCTCAAAACGAAAGACTTATCAAAAAAATGATGAAAGAAGGATGGAATTTCATAGATCAGGAAGGCGCTGGTTATTTTTTTGAAAAGAACGGTCAAGAAACAATCATTACAGTAAAACAAATGTGGAGTCGTCATTACGTAGTTTACAGAGTGACACATGATGCTATTAATTTATCAGAGTAGTTGCGCTATAAATTGAAGGGGCTATCTTGTGATAGCCCCTTTCCAAATTTGTTGCTCGTATAAAATTTTTGAGTGGTACTATGTAGATTTATTTTTGTTAGCCATAAAGAACAGACCTGCAAGCACAAGCACAATGGCTAGAATCGGTTGACCGAAGAGTTGTTCATTCATCAAGCTGCCTAACGCAAATACGGCAAAGAATAGCAGTGACAAGATCGTTAACACACAGATTGGTATTAACAGCCATTTATTACGAGTGCCAAACCAGTAAAATTCAAACAGCCCTGCTGCAGCTGCCAATATAAAACCAGGCCACATATTTCCCCAGTTATCCAGCAGCATCGATATCTGGCAGACAATTCCTGCTACGAGCAAGGTCCCCCCCGGAATAAGCAGACCTATTCCTTTTTTATTAAGTACTCCGAAGTACAGCCAATGAAAAAACAAACCAAGCGGTATTACAAACAGCGTTGGCCAAAAATGAGCAAATATGTAGCCTGTACTCATTTCTCCAGCTGGATTTAACAAAAAGTATACCCCTAGAAGCAATAGGACAGGTCCTACAATTGCCTTTCTTAACATACGTTCCACCCTTTCGATATTTGAGCTAAATGCCCGATCAACCTTTTATGTACTAACAATATGAAGTGTAACATAGAAAAAAACGCTGCACATCGTGCGGAGGGGGAGGGAGAATACTAGACTAAAGTCCAGATTCTTCTAGAGATGTAGTTCAAAATACTCGACTTTGATGACGATGCGTATGCTTATGATGATTATTCGACGGCGAATCTTGAACGCTACCGAAAACTGCGTGCTCACGTACCAAGAGCGTACGATGCGCTCCTTGCTTTCTAGTATAAACCCTTGCATGGCTCAATGTCTCCCCATCTTCGAATCCTCATTCCGATTGCAACAGAAAATATGTAACAGCAGGGAAATACGGTATTATGTGGAATCTGTATGTAACTCATAATAATTGGAGGTTTTGAAATATGGCATTCCCTACACATATTGTATCGGCTGGCGGAATTGTAGAAGATGGCGAAGGAAATATACTATTAGTAAAAGCACATGACGATGGATGGGTGTATCCTGGAGGGATAACAGAAATAGGTGAGAACCTTATTGATGGCCTACTGCGTGAAATCAAGGAAGAAAGTGGCATAGACGCATCTGTTAGTCATCTCGTTAATGTGGTATCAAATACCGCGATACATAAATGGCATGACGGTGTGACCGACGTACCGACTAAGGTCATGTTCGATTTCGTATGCCAAGCTGTTGGCGGAGAATTAACAACTTCTGATGAAACGAGCGATTGTAAGTGGGTACCGAAGGATAAGGTGCTTGACTTCATTGCTTTACCCGCAATTCGCATGCGGTATGAGGCTTACTTGAACTACAATGGCTCCGTAAACTATTTGGAATACTATACTGCTAATACAAAGGACTGTGAGCTCAAGCTGCAACGACTAATCTAGATGATAGCGCCTCTTCCTTCTAAGAAATTCAATAAAAAAAGCCCCAGCGAAGCTCGATGTCTCCATCTGCGACCCTCATTCCGTAGGAATGTTCGAGCGATGGGAAACTTGAGCGGAGCGCTGAGACACTTACTTTGCTACGTTAGACTATGCCATCGAATCTTTTCATCGTAGCCAAACATAAAAAAAGAGAAGCATCAGCGGAGCCCAAATGTCTCGTGAGCGACCCTCATTCCGTAGGAATGTTCGAGCGAACGAGATATTTGAGCAAAGCGATGAACCCCTCTCACTTTGCTGCGATAGTCTACGCCGATGAATCTTTCCATCGCTGACAAACAGCAAAAAAGAAGCCCCAGCGCAGCTCAATGTATCCATCCGCGACCCTCATACCGTAGGAATGTTCGAGCGATGGGACATTTGAGCGGAGCGCTGAGACACTCATACTTTGCTACGATAGACTATGCCAACGAATCTTTTCATCGCTGACAAACAGCAAAAAAGAAGCCCCAGCGCAGCTCAATGTATCCATCCGCGACCCTCATTCCAAAGGAATGTACGAGCGATGGGACATTTGAGCGGAGCGCTGAGACACTCACTTTGCTACGTTAGATTATGCCATCGAATCTTTTTCATCGTAGCCAAACATAAAAAAAGAGAAGCATCAGCGGAGCTCAAATGTCTCGTGAGCGACCCTCATTCCGTAGGAATGTTCGAGCGAACGAGATATTTGAGCAAAGCGATGAACCCCTCTAACTTTGCTACGTTAGTCTATGCAGATGAATCTTTTCATCGTAGCCAAACATAAATAAAGAGAAGCCCCCGCGCAGCTCAATGTATCCATCCGCGACCCTCATTCCGTAGGAATGTTCGAGCGATGGGACATTTGAGCGGAGCCTAGAAGTGACCTCGTTTGTTTTTTCCAGTTACAACGAGCTCATCCACATAAGGCGCGACACGATTCATAAGACGTCTACCTTTATGATGCTCTTCCCCATCCTTGTTCGTAAAGCTAAAATGACTCTCTAGATCAGCAAGTCGATAATTGGATGTATAGAATGTCGGCTTGCGATCCATACGATAGTTTAATATTGCCCCAAGCACATGATCGCGCACCCAAGGGTTAAGATTCTCGGCACCGATATCATCGAATACGAGCAGATCTGTTTCCTTCATTAAGTCTACCGTTTCCTTTAGCTTAGCGGGCTCGTGCATGAGCACCTTCAAGTCCTCTACAAAATCAGGCATATAGACGATTACGCCAGAATAACCTGACTTAGCGAGTTCCTGTAGCGCGTAGCACATTAAGTACGTCTTACCTACTCCAAAATCACCAGCCAAATAAAGCCCCTTCGCAGACAAGCCTTCTTCATTGGTACGATCAATGTATTTTAACAACTCGCCAACGATCTTAGCACGCTCTAGATCACTAGCAATAATATCATCAGCCGAATATTGACGCTTAAGCAATTTGTCATCGATAAAGAAGCTGCGAATGCGGCTGCGAAGTTGATTTTCATGCTGTTTAGCACGCAGCTTTTTGCAGGAAACCTTCTTATCGATAATTTGCGTCTGTCCGTTCAACTCTTCAACCTGAAGCATCGTATAATGCCCTGCAAAATCGTTAGGACATCGTTCTAGCCCAGGACAATTACTGCAGCTGCGATATTCGGTCACATATTGGTGCAGCCTGTTCAAATTCATTCGAATAGCTTCATCGGTGAGGTCTGGATGCTTCTCACGCAATGCGACAATCAGAGGGTCATCAAGCAACTCAGCCTGTTTTTGCTCTACCATGCGCATCATCTGCGCTCCATTAGGCATCGACTTAAGCAATTTTCCTAACGATTCCATCCCTGTTCACCTCTAATATTTTATTTCTGTTGATCAAACTTTTTAGCTAGCTGACGCAGCTCTTCTAGCTCCTCAGCTGAGATCTGTGCAGCAGCCACTTGTTCGTTATTAATGATTGGAATAACTGGTTTTTGTCTAAAGCCACGATTGCGATTGCTGCTACGAGGTGCATAACCGCCATTGCTTGCATTTGCAGCTGGTCGAATGGCAGGACTATTAGCATCCTCTCGACGTCGCTCTATCTGCTGCTCAAGCTGTTCCTGATCACGTACATATTGAACAGCCTTCTCATAGCTGTCTATCCCCTTCATCAGCATATTGGATGCGATAGAGTCCAGATAAGCCTTCGTTACGCGTCCAGTCTCATTCATACCAATACCATAATGGATTAACACATTAATCACTGGCGGAACAAGCTTGTAATGTAAATCCATACGCTCAAACACATTTAACACCCAATCAGGCACCTGACCTGGAAAGTATCGCTTAAGAAATTGAATATGCGGCTCATTGCGCATAAGCGCATTGTATTGTTGAATGTCGCAGTAGCCTGCAAGCAGCTTTGGAACTGGTAAGTAATATTGCTCGTCCACATCATGCTCTGGCTCTTCAACGTGCTCAGTAGAGGCCTCCTCTTGAATATCCTCTTGGAACTTCTCCGTTCGAGCTAACAGACGAGCACGATCCTCATCATGCTTTTTGTCCTGACGAAACAGCTGTACTGCAATTCGCTGCATATAATCCGTATCAAGCTCACCACTTACATCGAATACTCCATCCTCATCAAGCAATCTCGAGATCTGAATGAGTGATAGCTCGTATTTGTAAGCAACATAGTTAATTTGCGCGAGTTGCTCTGTTTTTGTTCGCAGCTGCTCAACAAAATATCGATTACTCGAGTTACGCGGGAAACGCATAATAATTTCGCTGTACGTATAACCTGCTGATGCAGTCATATGTACCGTTGGTTTTGCACGCGTTGGAGCTACTTCCTTTAACGCTTGCTCAAGCTCGTCATCCACTATAGAAGCGTTCAGCTTGAATAACTCGTAAAATGGCACTGATAAATTCTCTTTTTCATGATCCAGCTCACTAAGCTCCTCTGGTAGTGGCGCGTGTAGCTGTTCACGTATATCGATAACCGCATACTTGCCAAGCTTATCTCTTAGCAGCATCGTAAAATGTATATTTTGAAAAAACTCATTTGGTGGAAGCGGACTAGCAAGCTCATATTCATAGATATAATCATCATCCTCCGCTTGAATGAAGCGCGCACTTTGCAAAAGGCCAATTGCCTCTAGGCGAGACAGCTGCTCTAGCAAATAGCTCCGGCTTTGCTCATTCAAAGCAAGTCCAAGACCTAGCAGCAAGCGTCGATGCGGCTCAAGCGGCGAATAGCCCGTCTTGCCTTCAGGCACCATTGCGCAGAGCTGCTCGTACAGTGATATCGCAAATGCACCAACGAGCGGCTTATAGATTAAAGCGAGCATTCGATAATCTACTGTACTTAATGAAAAATCACGGACACAATAAAAACGATGATGCTCAGTATATTCGAATAACTGTTGAATCCGCATTAAATCGACTCTCCATCCTTTTGACAATCTTCCTTCTATTTTAACATAAATCTACTTGAGTTCGTATGCTTCGTGTCGTTAAACATAAAAAAGAACCCCAGTAGCTGAAGTTCTTTTTTATTGTATACATTCAATATTCGTTTCTAAGTTCGGTACGGAGTCTTCGTAATCAACTTCGAGTTTTTGAACTACCACTTCAATAAAGGTTCAAAAGCTCGGAGTTCAGTACCGAGAAGATGGCTGGATACTAGAAAACGAGTAGCGCAGCGTACGTAATTGGTACGTGAGCTTAAATGTTTTCGTAGAAAACATACATCGGAAGCATAATCTTTCGGTAGCCGGTCATATTCGATGTCGACCATACTAGAACATGTCGCTTCGTAATCAACTTTGAGTTTTTGAACTACCACTTCAATAAAGGTTCAAAAGCTCGGAGTTCAGTACCGAGAAGATGGCTGGATACTAGAAAACGAGTAGCGCAGCGTACGTAATTGGTACGTGAGCAACGGAGTTTTCGGTAGCCGGTCATATTCGATGTCGACCATACTAGAACATGTCGCTTCGTAATCAACTTCGAGTTTTTGAACTACCACTCATGAGAAATCTATTGTACATCAGTCTATTAGTATTAAGCAACGCCCATATACTAGAACATTTTGTAACCGCCCTTGCGTAGCGCTTGAATCGCATATCCGCTAATGATTGCTCCAGCGATTGCGCCGATAACTGGAATAAAGTCAATAAATGTATACTGCGTAATGACATCGATAAGCTTTTCATCATTTCCATTCCAAGGTGCCCAGAATGCCAATACGATAATTAAAACGATAAAGAAATATGTCGGAAACCAAGTTGTTTTTATTAGCATATTTACGATAAATCCGATGCCAAACGTAATAACCATAAAAAGCATCGTCGCAAAAATAATTTGTAGCACTGCTTGCAGCCTCCTATCTACCATTTCCTCTATGTAACTAGCTTTTTTCAGTGTAATGAATCCCTAAGTCAAAGTCAATTCACATCTTCGCTTTTGTCACATTCCCGCCATTTGCTACCCTCATTTCATTAAGCTACAATGGTTACATATCTATATCATCTGCTATTGAAAGGAGTTTTAAATATAATGAGTGAAGCAGCACAAACATTAGAAGGCTGGTATGCTCTGCATGATTTCCGTGCGATTGATTGGACAGCATGGAGGTTGGCTGATGAAGCTGAGCGTCAAAAAGCAACCGAGGAGCTTCAACAGTTCTTAAAGGAATGGGGTTCAGTAAGCGAGGCTCGCACAGGCAGCACCGTTGTATATTCTATTGTAGGTCAGAAAGCAGATCTAGTATTCATGCATCTGCGCGAATCTCTGGAGGAGCTCAATGAGCTCGAGGTTGCATTTAACAAAACAAGCTTCGCCTCGTATACATACAATGTTTACAGCTACGTTAGCGTCGTTGAGCTGAGCAATTACTTGGCAGGCGGCAGTGGTGGGGATCCTATGCAAAACCCAGAGGTGGTTGCAAGACTGAAGCCTGCACTGCCTAATGCTAAGCACATTTGCTTCTATCCGATGAACAAACGTCGTGAAGGAAATGATAATTGGTACATGCTTAGCATGGATGATCGTAAGGCACTTATGCGCAGTCATGGCATGATCGGGCGTTCCTACGCTGGAAAAGTTAAGCAAATCATTACTGGCTCTGTCGGTTTTGATAACTGGGAGTGGGGCGTAACACTGTTCGCTGATGATGCGTTGCAGTTCAAGAAGCTTGTCTACGAGATGCGCTTCGATGAAGTGAGTGCACGTTATGGCGAGTTCGGCGATTTCTATGTAGGAAATGCTTTAGACGAACAAAAGTGGACAAAGCTGCTTAGCGTATAAGCTATGCTTCTAGCTGTATAAGCTACAGCACGAATAGGGGTGATCTTATCGACATTGTCGAAAAGATCACCCCTATTTACTTCTTAGCAGTTAAGCTATCCGTTAATCTTCATCCTCTTCAGCTGCTAATGCAGCAAGCTGAGCTTCGATTTCTGCTTTACGCTTTTGCTCTAAATATTCTGCCGTTGCAGCATCCCTTGCACGGCTTTTTTCCTTAAGACGTTCAATCGCAGGTAAGATAAGAATATCTACTTCCTTCTGCACAGTAGCAGATAGATCATATCTCTTCTGCGATTCCAAGTATGAGCCTACTTCCATCAATGCATTATATCGATCAAGCTCATCTCGCGTCAGCAATCCTCTAACCTGTACGCTGCAATGTCTCATTATAAAAATTTACCCTTTTTCAACACGAGTGGAATACCACCGATAATAAATAGATAGCGGATGTCGATAAGCTTTTTAATCCAAGCTGCCTTGCGACCTGTATACTTTTTGCCGAATGCAAGACCTATCGCTTCACCTTTACCTAGAGATGCGACCGTACCTTTATTACTAAATTCAAACTTCGTCAGGCTTTGATTGCGAATCGAAGCAGTTAAGTTATGAGCGCATGCAACACCTTGCTGCATCGCGATTTGAGCTGTTGGCGGGTATGGACGTCCTTCATCGTTAAATACTAAAGAATTGTCACCGAGCACATAAATATTCTCAGTTCCAGGACAACGCAAATATTCATCGACCTTAACGCGACCACGCATCGTATCAAAGCCTGCCTCTTCGATTAGACGATTACCACGTATGCCTCCAGTCCATATAACTGTCGCAGACTTAATCTCTTCTCCTTCACCAATAACGACACCTTCCGATGTGCATTCCTTTATTGGTGTTCCTAGTCGGAAGGTTACACCCTTCTTCGTTAGAACGTCCATTGCATACTCAACTAGCTCAGGATCGAAGCCTGGTAAAGCGGTTGGAGCAGCTTCAATATTATAGATTTTTACAAGTGCAGGGTCTACATCATAGAACTTGCACAGCTCTGGAATTCGATCAGACAGCTCACCGACGAATTCAATCCCAGTAAAGCCAGCGCCACCCACGATAAACGTAAGATAGTCCAGGCGATGTGGCTCGCGCTTATAGCGTGCGAATTGATATTCAATATGCTCGCGGATAAGGCGCACGGAATTGATGCTTCTTATGTTCATGGAGTGCTCAGCAAGTCCAGGAATGCCAAACGTTTCAGGCTCTCCGCCTAAGCTGATCACAAGGTAATCATAAGAGAGCGTGCCATCCTCTAATATTATTTTTTTGTCTTGTGGACGAATTTGCACCACTGTCGACTTTACAAAATCAATTTTAAATTCATCAATTAATTTCGAAATATTAACTCGCGCATTTTCAGGCTTATCTGTACCAGCTGCTGGCATATGCAGATGCGTCGTGAAATAATGGTAATCATGCTTATTAACGAGCGTGACGTCTGCTTCATTATAATTTAATTCTTTTTGCAACCTTAGTGCAGTTAGAATGCCACCATATCCTGCACCGAGAATAACTATTTTCGGTATGTTGCTCATCGTAGAATCCCATCCATTCATTTATCTGTTCTGTATATTTGGACCCCATATTACGGTATAAAGTTTCTCTCTCTTTAGATAAATGTTCAAAAATTCCAGTATGTCCTTTGAACATTCATTATATATAAAATGTATTCGTAATGAAACATTGTCTCATTATAAGCTATTCTCGACTTCATATGTAAAAAAATAACACAAGCATCAACGTTGTGTTATTGATGTTCATATATGAAGTGAGGTAACTCTAGTGCATGAAAAATGTCGTTAAGACAAACGCTAACAGGAGTTAATTTTACAGCTTGCATATATACATCAGAAATGATACAGACTTTCAAACATATTTTCAAGGTTATTTTATACGAAAATATTTAGCATACTGCACAATTAATCATAGTGAAAATTACAAAACGCGCATTCCTTTCTGGCAAATAATTGTCTATAATAATAGGGTATTTATAAATAGAATGTTGGAGGTAAATCATGACTAATCCCGTAAGTCAAACAGAAGCAGTAGATATTTTAATTATCGGTGGCGGCCCTGCTGGCATGTTTGCAGCATTTTATGGTGGTATGCGCCACGCTTCTGTTAAAATTGTTGAAAGCATGCCTCAGCTAGGCGGTCAGCTTGCTGCCTTATATCCTGAGAAATATATTTATGATATTGCCGGCTTCCCTAAAGTAACTGCTCAAGAGGTAGTCGATCGTTTGAAGCAACAAATGTCCTTATTCGAGCAAGAGATTTGCTTAGAAGAAAAAGTAACCAACGTTAAAAAGCTTGATGAGCGCCTTTTCGAGGTAACGACGGACAAAGCGGTTCATTATGCAAAATCGGTTATTATTACAGCTGGAGTAGGAGCCTTCTCTCCTCGACGTCTTGAATTGCCAGAGGCTGAAAAATTTGAAAAAACGAACTTACACTATTTCGTTGGTGATTTGAATCGGTTTAAAGATCAACGCGTTCTACTTAGCGGCGGCGGTGACTCTGCCGTAGACTGGGCACTTATGCTTGAACCAATTGCTAAAAGCGTAACGCTTGTACATCGTCGTGATAAATTCAGAGCTCATGAGCATAGTGTTGAGCAGCTTATGAATTCTTCTGTTAACATTATTACGCCAACTGAAATAACAGCATTGCATGGTGATGATACAATTACTAGCGTAACGCTTACGGATGTTAAGAGCAAAGAAGAACAAACGATTGACGTTGATGCTGTGATCGTTAACTTTGGATTCGTATCTTCTCTTGGCCCTATAGCAGAATGGGGAATTGAGATCGAACGTGGTTCTATCGTCGTGGATACTCGAATGGAAACCAATATTGCTGGTATTTTCGCAGCTGGCGATATTACAACATACCCAGGTAAATTGAAGCTCATTGCTGTAGGATTCGGTGAAGCTCCAACAGCGATCAATAACGCAAAGGTATATGTTGATCCAACGGCTAAGCTGTCTCCAGGACATAGCAGTAATATGAAGCTGTAGTTTCGGCGCAATAAATATAAGGGAGGCTATTGTGCAACACTGCAATTAGCGTGTTGCACAATAGCCTCCCTTTCTTTATCTATATCGACTTTCTAACCTTACCAATACGAATAAGTAGATCAATTGCATCATCTAATCCGTTTTCATTGTGTTATGCCGTATATTGGTGCTCCGTCAATTTGGATGGGGCCATGTGAACTCCGAGTCCACGTCGTTGTAGCTCTATCACGATCAGCTGAATAAAATCGCTATCAACATCCTTCGATACAGCCTCAATATATAGCTCTTTCATCTGCTCATCACTCAAAGTCCTCACTACAACCACCTCCTAATTATTGGATTAACCCAATACTAGCATCTATTTCGAAATACGACAAGACTTGCCATTATTAACAAACTATTGTGGATATGTTGTGTATTTGATGTGTATATTTGTCAAATTTCCACGTTTAACTAATGGTATAATGTGGATACAGTTATCCACAGTCCGTTAATCCAACAGTCCTATAAAAATAATTAATAGAAACTATTTTTCTATTAATTTACACTATCAATCTATAAGACTATTATACTATGCCTCTCGTCCTTAGTGAGGATTCGTATTCACTTCCAGCATCCATACCTTACCGTACTTATCAATGCCATAATCGTAGCCGAGATGAGTCAGTCCAGGATACTGTCTAGTAAGGACATTGGTGCTAAGCTCGGTTAATCGGAGCATCTGCCCTTTCTTACTTTGTACCGCACCGCTTCCCAGCGTTTTACGAATAGCTACGGAGCCTTGCAGCAGCTTACCACCCTGTGTCAAGTTTGTAACGGCAAGACCTCGTTTAGCTTTACGGCCTACAATGGCGCGATAATGCCACTTTCCGGATTCGTACACATACTTTACACGATAATCTACTGGGCAACCATCTATCGTCAGCAGATCTATTCCTTTCTGTATCATATACTTACGATTTCTCATTTTTCTTTTTAATTGTTGAAACATAGCGTCAAAGCTTTGAAAACGCTGAATACTGCTTTTAGCATGAAAGGCAAAGCCTTCCGTAGTTTTCTTAACCTGAATGACCCCATTGCCTCCAGTTCCTACGACTGGTTTAATATAAACCATACTATGCTGATAGAGCATATCTCTTAAATTCTCATAGCTAAAGCTTCTAGTTGGAGGTATATGCGATGCTATTTCAGGATGAGACAGCAGTGCAGCTTGCTTAACGGTCTTGCTTGCGATTTTGCGACCAGTATGCCAAGACATATAAGTCTCTCCTTTCAGTTCTATCTAACGTTCCAATTCAAAAATTCGATGCCGAATATACATTCAGTAAAACTTCGTGATCAAAGGCGGACTTTTTGAACTACCACTTCAAATCGATGTTCAAAAAGATCGCCTTTCAGCAACGAGAAGTTTGAATAAAGCTAGAGCTTGAGAAGCGCAGCGTACGTTTTTGGTACGTGAGCATCGGAAAGCTCGGCTGAATTCAAAATTCGATGCCGAATAAACGATCAGTAAAACTTCGTGATCAAAGGCGGTCTTTTTGAACTACCTCTAACAGTATATGAAAGATAGTCTATAACTCTTGTGCAGCCGTCTACTAGACTTTAAGTTTCATAGATGAAATACAAAAGCCCGCATGTTTTCCGATTCGATCGAAAAACATGCGGGCTTTTTATTATCCCTATATCATTGCTTACTCATTTTGTTCTAGTGCCGCTTTTAGCTTTTCAGCAAGGCTGTTACCTAGGCCGCCGCCATCATTACTATACTGCTTAAGAAGCTTCGCTGTTTCTTTACGATTTACTTTAGCATTTCCTTTATCATCCAGCTTCTCGATGACATTACAAGGACGGCATTGTGCGTATTTTCCGGCCTTCCCGTCGTGTAGCTCCATTTTTTTACGACATTGCGGACAACGCTTATTAATTTTGATTGGCTCTGCCATCCGCTTATAATTACATTCTCTGCTCGCGCACACATATCGCTTGCCTTGCTTACCTTTCACTTCAAGCAACGGCTCGTTACACTGTGGACAGCGAGAGTTGGTTATATTGTGCGGCTTATACTCTTTGTTCTCACGCTTCACTTGACCGACCCATTGCTCGGCCTGCGTTCTTATATGAGTCATAAACTGCTTCGCATCGCCTCGTCCGCGCGCGATATCCTCCAGCTGTTTCTCCCATTTTGCAGTCAGCTGCGGACTTTTTAGCTCCTCTACAACAAGCTCGATAAGCTGCTTGCCCTTCGCTGTTGGGTGCAGCGAGTGTCCACGACGTTCAATCGTTTCCGTGGATAGGAGCTTCTCTATAATATCAGCACGGGTAGCCGGAGTACCAAGACCATGCTTTTCCATGATGGAGAGCAACGATGCCTCAGTATAACGTGGGGGTGGCGTTGTCATGCCTGATTTAACAATCATGCCGCGCAGCGCAACCTGATCTCCCTTCTTTAGAGTTGGCAGCAGCGCCAGCTCCTCCTCCTGCTCCTCAGGCTCCCTTGATACGGTATAAACCTCACGCCAGCCCTTGTCCTTTTCGACTCGGCCCTTCGCATAAAATCGTTGATCCTTCACTGCTAGCTCGACGCTCGTCTCATCGTAACGATATGGGCCGCTAAATAAAGCTAGAAATCTCCGGACAATTAGATCGTATAGACGACGTTCATCGTTAGTGAGCACATTGAGCTGAACAGGCTCGTCTGTCGGGATAATCGCATGATGATCACTGACCTTGCTGTCATCAACGATTCGCTTTGTAATATTAAGTGGCTTCTTCAGAATAGCCTTCGCAGAATCGCGATAAGGACCTATCGCAATTCGCTCTAAACGCACCTTAAGTGTCGCTGCCATATCGCTCGTTAAATAACGTGAATCTGTCCGGGGATACGTAACGAGCTTGTGCTGCTCGTACAGCTTCTGCAGCACATTTGACGTCATCTTAGCAGAAAAGCCGAGCTTTTTATTCGCATCCCGCTGCAGCTCTGTCAAATCATAGGCAAGTGGATGCTGCTCTTGCTTCTCACTAACTTTAAGCGACGCTACTGTTGCTTGCTTTACATCCTTTATGCTCTCTTTAATCTGCTCAGCCTGCTCTTGCTGCCATAGTCTACCGTCATGTGACGATTGCTGCTTCCACATTGCGGTAAAGCCGCCAAGCTGTGCTTGCAGCTGCCAATAAGGCTTGCCCTGAAACTGAGCAATCTCCTGCTCGCGTTCCATAATGATAGAAAGCGTCGGCGTCTGAACACGTCCTGCTGCAAGCTGTGCATTGTATTTACATGTGAGTGCGCGCGTCATATTAAGCCCAATCAGCCAATCGGCTTCAGCGCGACATACAGCTGAGCGATATAAGTTATTATATTCCGCTCCTGGCTTTAGCTTGCTAAAGCCGTCACGAATCGCTTGATCCGTCTGTGAAGAAATCCATAGCCGATAAAACGGCTTCTTCCAATGGATGAGCTCCATAATCCAGCGCGCAACGAGCTCTCCTTCTCTTCCAGCATCGGTTGCAATAATTAGCTCTTTAATGTCCGAACGCTTACTGAGTGCAGCAATCGCTTTGAACTGATGCGAGGTTTCCTTCATTACTCGGATATTCATACGCTGAGGAAGCAATGGCAAATCCTCTAGCGCCCACGTTTTATATTTTTTATCATAAGCCTCTGGCTCCGCTAGCTCAACAAGATGCCCTAGCGCCCATGTTACGACATACTTTGGGCCTTCAATATAGCTTTTTGATTTATTGGTGCAGCCTAGCACACGTGCAATTTCCTTTGCTACACTTGGTTTTTCAGCTAAAACTAATGACTTCATATAGATAACTCCAATCTATCGCATATGCTTCAACATACCATATGACGCGCTGGTCTGGCAAACGCTTAGGTGCGACACACTTATGAAAAAGACAGGCTAATATAATGTAAACTAGACTGCTGTCCGAGACATTTAGGGCACTTCGCGTATATATTAAGTGTAGGACTTCAACTAAAAAAGAAGGTAGTGAATGCAGTGCAGCATGGATCAGCTAGACGCTCAAAACGACGGCTGCTGGCTATATCAGACATTCACGGACATCGGCAAGGCTTTCTTTCACTGCTTGAAGCCGCAAAGTACGACGCGAGCAAGGATCAGCTTGTCATTTTGGGGGACTTTATTGAAGCTGGGGAACCGATTACTTGGCGTCTCGTCGATACTGTGCACCAGCTAGTGGATAAGGGAGCCGTTGCTCTACCAGGCAATCATGAGCTTAAATTGGCAACCCTAAGACGCGGAAGTGCGGCACAACGTCTTAGATATTTACGCTTTATCCGTAAGCTGCCATCCTACTATAAAGAAAATGGATATCTTTTCGTACACGCTGGAGTTAGACCAGGTCTACAGCTTAATCTGCATCCTTTGCGAGAATTGACAGAGATTCGGGAGTCCTTTACAAGGCATCCGCTTTCTACATTGCGAACTAAGCTAGACTCAGATGCGGGGGGA
Source organism: Paenibacillus camelliae (assembly GCF_023715345.1). Taxonomy (GTDB): domain Bacteria; phylum Bacillota; class Bacilli; order Paenibacillales; family Paenibacillaceae; genus Pristimantibacillus; species Pristimantibacillus camelliae. The sequence continues at coordinate 40,368 of NZ_JAMBNY010000008.1, read as the reverse complement.
ACGGCTGGTCAACGCATCGTGTTCGGCCATACACCAACATTCAAGCTTGGAGTCAATCCTGGCTCACTGTTTGTCGATGAATGCAGAATAGGCATTGATACCGGAGCGAAGCATGGCTACCGCTTATCACTGGTCGACTTTACTAATGGACTATGCTATTCCTGCTCAACGGATGCTGAATATCGTGCAGGCGATGTTTACGTATATCATGCTCCAGGTATTCGCAATCGCTAATAAAACTCAATGCCGATCCGTTCTGATTGGTCACTTTCATTACATCTCCTCCTCAAATGGTGACAAGTCCTATCTTTCCTTCGAGAATAGCATAATAGGGCTGCTTATGATCTCTCTCAGATCATAACAGCCCTATTGCTTGTTTCTCCTACTGCGTTGTTTCGTAAATTATGTTACAGGATTGGAGCCTTTACCAATGCTGTGTAAATAACTATTACTTGCAATAATAAAGTAAATGATCTGCATCACTACATAGATCCCAAACACAATCATCGCGTACATCCAATATGTTTCCCCCAGCAAACTATCAAGTGCCAGCATCGCGAACAACGCATGAATGATGCCAACGATGCATGGAAGGAAAAAGATAATGCCGATTTGCGTCGTAATAATTTTTCTCATTTCCTTATAGGTCATACCGATTCGGCTTAAACCTTTGAACATCGCCACATCCTCATCGCGCTCGGTAAATAGCTTAAAGTAAATCAATGAACCTGCAGCAATAAAGAATAGCAAGCAGATAAACATCCCGATAAAAATCGTTAAGGAAGTAGATTGTACAAAGTTTTGATATACGATATTACGTGTGTAATGAACGTTTTCATCTGCAGCTTCGGAGATATGACTTCTTAGCTCCTCTAGCATCGGCAAGCTTTTATTCAAATCGGAAAGTTCAATGCCATGTATAGAAAAAGTCTGTACATTCTCATGTGTTAACAGCTGCTCATAATATTCATCGGATACGATGACGAGAAAGTAACTCCAATAAAAAATCGTGTTCATGACCGTATCTGTACGAATCTCATTAACAGGTAGCTCTATCGCTTGATCGCCAACATTCCCCTTGATTGTTCCAGTATAATCGACCAAATTATTGAAATAACTCTTCGAAACTACTGCTTCTTCATTCGACAGCTTAAGCTGCTTACTGCTTTTAACTTTATCGTTAAATTCAGATTGCGGAATGATCATCGTCGATAGCTCATCGTTGCCGAAGGAATAAGTAATTTCATTAATATTTAATTTATATTGTTCAAGCTTTAACCCGTTAATCTGCTGCTCCTTGCTCACGTTTAGCTTATGCTTAGCGATAAGCTCGTCTAGCACTTTTCTGTCCAGCTGCTCTACATTAGGATCAGCTGTCTCGACCCATGCAACCGCATATGGACTTTCGGCAAAGGATTGATTTTTACCTGATGTATGCAGCACATAGATCGTACCCATTGCCGTCATGACAACCGCACTTAGTATAGTGATCGTAAACAGGATTCGTGCATTATCTTTAATTTTATAGCCAAGCTGTCCAATAATTAGCATATTTGTTTTGTTATAAAACAATTTTTTTCTTCGCTTGAGTACATTCAAAAACACAATACTAAGCTGAGAATACAGTAAATACGTACCAATAACGACGAAGGCAAGTACTGGCAATGCAGTAATAATAAAGGTCATTGGAGTCATCGTAACTGCTAAGCCGTAGCCGCATACGATACTAATTAATCCAACAACAACCTGCCACTTTGAATATTTCAACTCACCCTTCGGCTGTTTATGAGCTTGAAGCATTTCGATAATTTGCCCTTTTCCCATACGGATCGTCGTATACAGCGTAATAACGAAAAATATTCCAACAAAAATTATGATCGTCATTACGACGGCTTTGATCGGCACAGCAAAACGAATTTGTTCTTCTAGCTCCAGTATTGCTCCTAATCCCATAAAGAACAGCTTACTAAACAGAATACCGGCTGCTATTCCCGCTAATGTCGACAACAGCCCAATCACCATATTTTCAATAAATACAAGCTTACGAAGCTGAACTCGTGTCATGCCGAATAAAGAAAACAATCCAAATTCCTTTTTACGAGATTTCAAAAAGGAACCACTAGAATATAGAATGAAAATAAAGCTGAAGATCGCAATAAGGTATAAGCAAAAACTCATTCCAGTTCGAACCTGATTGGCAGCAAACAGCTTACCGTTCACGACATCTGGATGTACAAGAAATGCATAGTAAATGTAAAAGATCGCCACGGAAAACAAGCTGCTTAAGAAAAAGGCACTATAGGAACGCCAATTTTCTTTTACATTTTTAAGAGCGAGGGAACGAAAGGTCATCAAAATCCCCTCCTAGCATGCTCTGTACATCTAAAATTTGCTGGAAAAATACTTGTCTGCTTGAACCGCGATTAATTTGCGTAAAGGGACGACCATCTTTAATGAAGATAATGCGCTGGCAATAGCTTGCCGAGAATGGATCATGCGTTACCATTAGAATTGTCGCACTGAGCTCTTCATTCATTTTTTTCAAGGTGTCCATCACATCTTTCGCGGCCTTCGAATCCAAATTGCCTGTAAGCTCATCAGCAAGCAGCAATGATGGCTCGTGAATAATGGCGCGTGCGATTGCCGTACGCTGCTTCTGTCCACCAGAGATCTCATAGGTGCGCTTGTTAAGCAAATCCTCGATCTGCAGCAGCTGTACAATAGGCTTCAGCTTCTGTTCGATTAGTTTTGGCTTTAAGCCTTCCATGACTAATGGAAGAATTATATTCTCCTTCACACTTAACGCATCCAGCAAGTTAAAATCTTGGAACACAAAGCCTAGCTCGCGTCGGCGAAACAGCGCAAGCTTGTGATCATTAAGCTTTGTCGGGTCAATGCCGTTGATCTCGAGCGTACCACTCGTCGGCTTATCAATCGTTGCCAGCAGGTTAAGCAGCGTTGTTTTACCGCTTCCTGATGGTCCCATCACCCCAACAAATTCTCCTTTTTCAATCTCTATATCAACATCCTTCAAGGCAGTATATAATACATTTTTATTGGAACCATATACTTTCCCAAGGGCTATCGTTTTTAGTACACTCATTGTAAAATTCTCCTTATCGCTTTCTTTGATGCTTTTATTATAGCGAAGCCTATGGCGCTTAGACATCGATGTACCTTTCAGAGAACCTTACAATGTTGTCACCTTCATCTAACCCATGCTACAAACGGTGAATACCAGATTCCTTGATGATTAAAGTAAATTCTGCTCCTTCACCTTGTGAAGAGCTTACCTTCAACATATGTCCTAAGCGCTGGCAAACCTCCTTGGCAAGGTAAAGCCCCATTCCTGTCGATTCCCCAGTCATTCGTCCGTTCTGACCAGTAAAGAAAGGATCAAAGATACGCTTAATATCTGTAGCAGCTATACCGATCCCTTCATCCTTTATTGTTACACTCGTTACATCGGACTGCTGGTCAATTACAATGTATAGACTTTTACTGCCAGGCTTGAGTTTACTGTATTTAATTGCATTGGTTATAAGCTGATTCATAATAAATCCAAACCATTTTTGATCGGTTGCTGCAATCGCCTCACCAGTTAGTTTAGGAAAAATTGAATATTGAATAAGCAGCTTTTTATAGCGATTAATATACTCCCGAATGACCGTATGCAGCTCTACTGGTTTAATATGCAGATCAAGCTCTAGCTTGTCTAATCTCGCTGAGCTAAGCATCAGATCAAGTCCATTGTTTAGCTTTTCTGTTTCCTCACTCATGCTGCGACTCAGATCAGCTTGCTCATTCGTCGACAAGCTCTTCCCCTGCTTTAATCGGTCAGCTGTTTGCTGCAGCTGCATATCGAGCACTGAAAGTGGTGTTTTCATCTGATGGACCCACTGCAGTGTGAAATGATGCTGGATTTCGCGTTTTCTCTCCATCGCATCAAGCTGGGTTTTATACATTCTCTGTTGATTAACGAGCAGCTGCTGCATCAGCTCTTGCTCTTTACTTACCTCCCCATGCAATATATAAATCGCTTCGAGCGGCTCTTTACTATGTATTGCTTCAAGCAAGGATTCGTAATAAGGACGAATACGTATGTAGTTAATCATATGCCCGACCGCAATAGCTACGCATGCAAGAACTATGTAATAGTACATGCTTGAGAGATCGATCAGTGCTGCGTGCCGGTAACGCTCAATTAGGAACAGACCCGCTCCTAACAGAACTATGGCGAGCTGACCAATGATGACGAGCAGCCGATCACGCAAATAAATTTGCAGCTTCTTCATCCTATTCTCCTTCACTTAGCTTTAGCTTATAGCCTTGGCCACGTATCGTTTCGATTGCACTGGGCAAACCGAGCTCACTTAGCTTTTTTCTGAGCCTTGTCATGTTTACGGTTAACGTATTATCATCTACAAATTGCACATCATCCCACAGCGCCTCCAGCAGCTTATCACGTGCAACGACCTCGCCACATTGAATAAGCAGCATCTCCATTAACAGCAGCTCATTACGTGTAAGGTCAATGCGTTGCTCTTCATAATGAAGCTCGTTGCGATTAAGCCATAGTACAAGACCATTAACCTCAAGCTTACCGTGATCCTGCTCTTGACCTTGCTCACCGCTTGATCCCTCTGTTCGCTCGGCTGTTCCAGTCTCTTGCACAGAAGGCATAGCATACTCGCCATATGCGCGTCTAAGCTGACCACGGACTTTGGCAACAAGCAGCTCCAATTGTACAGGCTTCGTTATGTAATCATCTCCGCCATTTTCGATGGCCATGACTTGGTCCATCTCGCCCTCTCGTGCAGAGATAAATATGATTGGCAAATTCGATGTTTTCCTTACCTGCCTACACCAATAGTATCCGTCATAATAGGGCAAATTAATATCCAGCAGCATTAAGTGAGGATCAGCCTGCTCAATTTCTTCACTAATGTTCCGAAAATTACTTGCAAGTGTAACATGATAGGAATATTGCTCAAGCTTCACTTTCAACAGCTGAGCGATCTTCACATCATCCTCTACGATGAATATCCGGTTTATACTCATTAATCATCACCCTTATCTATCCAATTCACAGTAAAAAGAAAAAACATAGTTCAACCTGAACTACGCTTTATTTTAACATGCATTACTCATCATATAACATACACCGTCAATAATTGATGAATGCTATTCGTTCAATGCAAAACAGCCAGCTGCGATGATCCGCAGCTGGCCGTATTGAAGGGCTTTTAATTATAGTTAATTTCTATGAAATAGTGATACGTGCATGATCAAAATGATTGGGTAACACGAGCTCTATCGAGCGAGTCTCGGCATTATAGCTGCATTCACACTTTCCAGCTACATCATGTTCGTACACCATAACCTGACTTGGGGTGAAGAGCAGCTCCTTGATTTCAACTTTAATGGATTCACGCTGCTTCGTTAAGTTCTTCGCCACATACGATACATCGATACTCATCGACTTTTGTTCAAAGCTCGTTGAAAATTGCAGCAGGTTATAGCTCCCCTGTTCATAGTCATACGTATTCGCGTCATCCTCATACCATTGACTTTTTATCTGACTGCCTTTTGTTGCGGCATATACGATATGTTTAATTGCTGCTTCTTCGTTCAATTGCGGCTTCCAAGCATCGCTGATCAAATTTGGAACGACCGCACCTGCTCTAATATATAGTGGAAGTCGATCAAGCGGCGCATCTGCTAATATATTTTTTCCGCCCTCATAGCGCTCACCACTCCAATAATCGACCCATTCTCCTTCCGGAAGATATACGGCACGAGCTGTTGTGCTTGGTCGTAAGATAGGAGCAACAAGCAAATCTGTGCCTACTAAAAATTGATCACATAGATTATATACGTTGCGATCGTCAGCATACTCTAGGAGCAATGGTCTCATGATCGGTAGACCCGTTTTATGCGCCTCATAGAATTTTGTGTAGATATATGGTAAAAACTGATATCGCATTCGTATGTAGCTTTGGCAGATCGCTTCAATCTCCTCACCGAATGCCCATGGCTCCTGGCGAATCGAATCAATTACGCTATGATTACGGCAATAAGGGAAGAATACACCAGCTTGCGTCCAGCGTGCTAGCAGCTCTGGTGATGCATGATGAGCAAATCCACCAATATCTGGTCCTGCGAACGGTTGTCCGGATAAGCCTAGATTAAGAACCATCGGAATAGACATTGCTAGATGCTCCCAGAAGCTGCGATTATCTCCCGTCCAAGTGGCCGCATATTTTTGAACTCCCGCGTAGCCCGCACGAGTCAGTACAAATGGTCGGCTGCCAGACAGCTGTTGCTTCAATCCTTGCTGAGTTGCCATGGACATAAGCATGCCGTACAAATTATGCAATTCCCCATGTGTTTTAGGATCACCGTCATTACGATGGACAACATCAAGATCCATCGTTTTCGTTGTATTAAACACAGCTGGTTCATTCATATCATTCCATATGCCGTGGATTCCAAGCTCTGTATAATATTGATGCTGCTCTCCCCACCATTGACGAATCTCTTCTTCTGTAAAATCCGGAAATGCGCTTGTTCCAGGCCATACATCTCCAAAAAACAGATCGCCTTCAAGCTTTTTACAGAAATAATCATTCAATATCCCAGCTTGATATTGTTTATAATCAGGGTCCTTTTTAACTCCCGGATCAACAATTGTTACAATACGAATACCTAATTCGTTTAATTCCTCAATCATCTTACGCGGATGTGGAAAACGGATCGGATCAAATGTAAATACTCTGTATTCATCCATATAATGAATATCTAAATGAATCGCATCAACAGGTATTTGCTTTTCCTTAAAGGTATGAGCTAGTGCGATTACCTCATCCTGACTCATATAGCTGTATCTTGATTGATGATAACCGATCGCCCAAGCTGGTGGCAGATCCATACGTCCAGTCAGTGAGCTATAGCGGGAAACGATGTCCTTTACCGTATTACCAAGAATGAAATAATAATCTAGTTCTCCTGATTGCACCTCAAAGCTATAGGATTCTTCCGATGATCTAAAGTCAAAGGACGTTCTCCCTGGATTATCAAGGAAAATACCATATGGCGCTTTATCATAGTTAAAATGAATGAAAAAAGGAATAGATACATACAAGCATTCGATTTCAGGGACATGTGGATCAAAAACATCTGAATTCCACATATCATATTTCTCTCCTGCTTTATCCAAAAAGCTTGTTTTCTCTCCTAAACCGTAAATATGCGAATCCTTCTCGTTCTGTTTTCTGCAGCCATATTTGCCTCTTGCCGAAGAATATAGCCCTACATCGCTAGATACGAGCTCACCATCTTGATTATATAGATCGATGCAAGCATTGTGCTTATGAATTACAGCACTTGCAGCTGGAAGCTTTACGTGATAAGCCTCCTCCGTTTCTACTAATTCGCCTTCTACGCTGCAAAACACATCTTGCTGTACTGCAATCGTAGTTTTATAGCTTAACTCTTGGTCAGTCATTAGCTTTACGCGAATGATCTGCTCTGTTACAGGCTGCAGCAGAATGGCTGCCCTCTCTGTTTCAAACAGATAGCCACCTTCCTCTAATGCTTTTGCAGCAGTTATAGCTCCAGGTGTCCATAGCTTCTCTTCGATATCCAGCCCTTGCTGTTTATCTGGGTGTATATTTTCACTTGTTTTCATCATGATTCTCCTTCAACTTATTATCCTTTTACTGAACCAAGCGTAATCCCCTTAACAAAATACTTTTGAAAAAATGGATAAATAACTAGCAGTGGCAGCATAGAGATAAAGATTTTAGCTGCATTTAATGTCTGATTAGATAGGCTCGTTAACCGTTTCGCCGTTTCAGCATCTACCTTTGAAGGATCCAGTGTTACGGTAACCTGTCTAATGTAGGATTGCAGTGGATAGTTTTCATTTTTCGTCATGATCATAAGTGCTTGGAAAAACTCATTCCAATGACCGACAATCGTGAACACTAATATCGTTGCGATAACTGGTGTTGATAACGGTAAAAATATTCCGAAAAGAATACGCCATGGACCCGCTCCATCGATTAATGCCGATTCCTCCATTTCCTTGGGTAGGTTCCGGAAGAAATTCATAACCAAGATGACATTAAATACAGGTAAGCCACCACCAAGAACTAATCCCCATATGGAGTTAATCAGTCCTAGCGACTTCATCGTCATAAACCAAGGTACAATTCCGCCATTAAACAACATACAGAAGATAAGCAACCACATAATAATATTACGATGCTTGAATTCTTTACTTGTTTTCGAGAGAGGATATGCCATAAGCAATACGACGATAAAGGTGATGATCGTTCCATAGATCACGCGCTGAACAGAAATTAAAAACGATCGTAGAAACTGGCTATCGCTAATAATTGTTTCATAGGAAGAAAACGTAAATCCTTTTGGAAACAGAAATACATTCCCTGCTGCTACAGCTGCTCGATCGCTCAGAGAGACCACCAATGTATACCAAACTGGCAGAATACATAATAATGTGATCGCAATAATTAAAATCACATTAAATCCATTGTAAAACTTGGATATAAGAGAGCGTTCTTCTATCATCTTCGTTCATCCTCTGCTAAAAGATTCTATAGTTCGCAAAACGATATGCTAGTGTGTATGAGATCGATATTAAGATAAGGCCGACCACTGATTTAAGCAAGCCTACTGCGGTCGCTAAACCGTATTGCATATCTATCAATCCAGCACGATAAACCCACGTATCAATAATATCTCCGGTAGAATATACCGATGGGTTATATAGGTTGAATATTTGATCGAAGCCAGCATTTAGAATATTTCCAAGACTTAATGTACCTAGCAATATCGCAACAGGTAAGATACTAGGTAACGTAATGCTTGTTAATCGTTTCCATTGGGATGCCCCATCAATAGCAGCTGCTTCGTACATTTCAGGATTTATCGATGTAAGGGCCGCAAAATAGATTATGGCTCCGAAGCCAAATTCCTTCCATACATCACTGATTACGACTAACCATGGGAAAAGCTCTGCATTAGCAAAAAATAAAATCGGGTCCTTTCCAAACCAAGTTTGGAGTAGTTGATTGACTGGTCCTGTGTAAGAGAAAATATCAAGCAGGATTCCGGCAATAATGACCCAGGATAAGAAATGCGGTAAATATACAATCGTTTGTACCGAGCGTGTAAATAAACGATTTTTCACTTCATTGAGCATTAGTGCAAAAAGCATCGGTACGATGAGGTTACCAATCATCTTCATTACTGCGATAATAATCGTATTTTTAAACACCTGCTTACTGTCATCAAGCTCGAACATATATTTGAAATGCTCAAAGCCTATCCAGTCTGAACGAAATATTCCGAGTCCGGGATTAAAATCTTTGAAGGCCATGACAATGCCATACATCGGTAGTAAATTAAAAAAGCATAGCCACAATAAACCTGGCAGGAGCATTAAGTAGTAATGTTTGTAAGCACTACGATTCTGCATATCTATTTCTCCTTAATGGATAATGCTAGACGAGCGACATTGCGCTCGTCTAACATTATTCTTCACTTTACTGTAAATCGTTAACTTCTTGTGTAATTTGATCTCCGCCCTGCTGATACCATTTTTCTACAAAGGTATCGAATTCTTCGATCGGTGCACTGCCCATAATGATTTTAAGGAATGTTTCATCCTCAAGCTTTTTCAGATTCGACCATCTTGTTTGCATCGTCTTAGTTTGAGACGTTACAAGACTTTTTACCCAATTGATATCTGCATTAACGAAGGTCGAGCCCCCGTTCAAATGCGCATAAAGATGAGAGAAATAGTCCGGATCAGATTCTTGATCCCAGTACTGAATATCGAAGTTGTCAAATGGCTCAAGCTTAACATTTTTTACGTGTGATGCGATTTCATATGTGAAGCCATAGTTCAGCTTATCTACCTCTTCAAGCGTAATCTCGTCTCTAAGCACCTTCTGTGTTGTGTTTACAGCATAATTAAGCTGATCTCCGTGTCCCATAATAAGGAATAATGGAATTTCCTGAGAAGTAAGCTCTTTACCAACAGCCGTTTTATAGCTTTCTTCCTTCTCATTTACATGGATATTAAGAAGCTTGATGACTGCCTCAGGGTTTTTATATGATTTCTTTACAACAATAAAGCTGCTGCCTGTTGCTTGATTGGAATTAAACTTGCCTTCCTCATTTACAGGGATAGCATAAGGTCTCCAGTTCGCTTTGTCGTCGTTCTTGATTGAATCCATGATATTATAAGCTGACCACCATGGACCAAAGAAAATACCTGTTTGTCCACTTGCGATTACTTCCTGTGTACTTTTTCTAATCCCAACTTCTTTGTCCAGTACGCCACTTGCATACCAATCTCTTAATACAGCTAAAGCTTCCTTCGTTTCCTCTGTTGTAGAACCATACACTGCTTTGCCTTCATCATCTTTTACCCAAATGCCAGGATATGCATCTTTAGCGAAAAATACAGAAGAGAAGTTTAAGAAATGATCACTAGAAGATAGGAAGGTTGAGTACAATGAGCCGCCCTGCTGCGTACCTACAACACCAATCGTGTTGTCCCCGCCCATTTTATTATCTATAAATGCTTTAGCAACTTCCTCTAGATCTGCAATCGTTTTCGGTTCATTCAGACTAAGCTCATCTAGCCAGTCCTTACGAATCCATGTTAGTGGTGCCGACGGAAGTGTTGTTTCAGGTAATGCGTACAGCTTCCCATCAAAGGTTACACCCTCTAAAAGACCTTCATTGGAATCATAGATCTGCTTCAAACGCTCTGAACCGTACTGCTCGTACACTTCTGTTAAGTCCGCTAGCTGATCTGCCTTCACCATTTGTCTAAGCTGTGATTCATCTACGATCATTGCATCTGGCAAATCATTACTTCCTATTGCTAAGCTAACCTTTTGACCGTAGTCTGAGCTTGCTGCTTCCCATTCATGTTTAATCTCGATGTTGTATGCATCTAATAACCAACGTGTATACAAGTTGTTCTCTGCTGTATCATTACCTTCATAGGTATAAGATGGATCGATGGATCTACCAATCGATACAACAACAGGCTCCTCATACTTAGCAAATGTATCCGTAGATACAGCCGTCTGCCCGCTTCCGCTTTCTTTTTGACTAGTGTTACCATTGCTAGCACCATTGTTCGTATTACCTGAACATGCAGTAACACTCAAAGCTGCGACCAGGCTCAATGCGACAATTTTCAAGCCTTTTTTCATTACAATTCCCCCTAGTTTTTTTCTTGTGCTTGTTTGTTTACATGTTTTATTCTAATGTCTCAAAGCCCTATTTTGCGTTAGAGAAAACGTGTTAAATAGGGGGATAATGTTATGTAAGAAAGGAGCATGTACGAAAATCGTCTACCCTATTTTCGAACATGCTCCTCCTTAATCATTTTTTACGCAATCGATCAGGTCGATGACCTAGTCTATAATCACTAGGCAATACACCTACAAATTCCTTAAATAATCGACTAAAATATTTCTCATCGTTATAGCCAACTTCCTCAGCAATCCATTGTATCGTTTTGCTCGTATGCACTAAATAGTTTTTGGCATGCTCCATTCGTACATCTCTAATATAATCGGTATAGGTTTTGCCGACAATTTGCTTAAAGCACTGACTAAAGTAGCTCAAGCTCATATTGACATGCTTAGCCATCTCTGCAGCGGTCACTGCGTTTTTATAGTTTTGCAGAGCTAAAGTTTTTGCCCTTGTAATGCTGCTTTGTATTTCTATTGAGAATTGTGGCTTCTCGCTAGAATCTCTAAGCTGCTGTCTAGTAAGCTTTAGCCAATGGGAGAATTGGACAAACGTAAGGAAATGATCCTCCATGACGAGCTCTTCATCCAATACGTTGTTATACATTCGGTTCCATTCATCAGTAAGAGAGAAAAATAATCGCATTAAGCGAATGGCAGGCAATTGAATCGCACTAAGCTCTGCTATTCGCTTCTCGAACAGCTTATCATCGAATATCCAGTCTGATTCGAGCCAGCTTTGCTTAATAGCAGATATATCGACTTCGACTTCATAATCTAGTCGTTCATGCAAATCCTCTATTGAAATCGTTTGCAAAGGAACATCAGGATTATAATCGTAAAAAAGACCGTTACGATTATAATTGCGAATCAGTCTAAGCAGCTCTTTACGCTCCATGCCGTGGATTCCTTCAATGCAAAAGTATGCGAACGACTCTATTATAGGTTCAGGACAATAGCTCCAATACCATACGCCTGCCTCAACCTCTACTCCCCCATCAGCCCCTCCTGGTACATCCTGACCCAGTTCAATGCTTGGGTGTAACGGATACGCTACATAAATGCTTGAAGCCACTTGATCTTCCATTGACGGCTGTGAAAGCTGTCGTATCTTCTTCATATCAAGCAATGAGGCTATTCGACTTAATATATCCTCGAATTGCTCCTTTTCTAGCTCTGTTTTTGCGATATAATCAATAGCCCCTAAGCGCAATGCTTCCTGAATATAATCAAAATCTTGATGCAGCGTCAGTACGACAATCTGTATATGAGGATATGTTGTCGTAATGATCCTCATTAGCTCAATGCCAGACATTACTGGCATTGCAAGATCTGTAAACATAAGGTCTACCGTATTGGATTCCAAAAATTTAAGTGCATTCTCACCGTTATTGGCCTCGCCAATGACCTTCATGCCAAACTCTTCCCATGGCATAAAGCTAGCGAGACCCTTTCTAACGATTTTTTCATCATCTACAATTAATACAGATATCATAGTTATCGTTCTCCTCGACTGACTGGCAGACTCATTTTAACGATTGTTCCTTTGCCCACATCACTTTTAATGTGGAACGTTGCTTCTTGCCCGTAATTCGCTTCTAATATTCGAATCACATATTTCATCCCGATACCCATTCCAACCTTCTTGCTATCTGCAGTATCTTGATGGAGCAGCTTATTCATTTGTTCCTGTGACATGCCTGTACCATTGTCTTGAATCGTTATATCTAATCTCTTATCTAGCGAAATATTTACATGTATATAGCCATCATCACTTACCCCATGATAGAGAGCGTTTTCTACTACCGGCTGCAGTATAAATCGAGGAATTGTAAGTGACATCGCATCCTCATCTACATCAATATCAACGTCGAACTGAAAATTATAGCGAATGCGTTGCAGCTGCATATATTCCTTTAAAGCTTCGATTTCCCCGCCAATCGTTGTTGCATCACCCATCTTGCCCAAATTGTACTGTAGCAGCTTATTAAGCGAAAGGACAAGCTTGTCTATTTCCTTTTGCCCATTCATCATTGCAATCCAATGAACAGTATCGAGTGTATTCATAAGGAAGTGTGGATTAATTTGATAAAGCAGCTTCTCCACTTCCAGATCAGCTCTTCTTTTCTCCTTTACTTCGATTTCACCGTAAAGCTCCCATATTTTTTTCTTCATTTCTCTCGTTTTGAATAGCAAGTAATCGAATTCAGGTATGTGAATCATATCAGTATTATCTTTTACATTAGAATTAACTAGAGATTTCAATTCCGTGTTGAATTTTTCAAGTGGTCTGTACACCATTCTTGATAGTAGTGTACCGATAATGATTGCTGCAATGCCAAACACGAAAATAAGAATAATAAGCTGCATGAACCACTGGTTTTTTTCTTGATTAAATTCGTTTTTAGGGAAGATGGACACAATACTCCAGCCTTGATTACTTACTTCACGATGCCATATGTATCTGTCGAATTTTCCTGAGCTCGTCTCTTCATTAATAAAGGGAAAGCTGCTATTCACGGGAAAAATCTCTTCATTCTGGCTATAGGTGATTTTTCCCTCATTGTTTAGAATAAGCATTTGCCGCGACTTCTTGATCTCATCTTCTGGCTCGAATAATGCAGTTGTTGTATTAAATCCGGTTTCTATGTACACATATACGTCCTCATGCGTGACATTTACCTTACGCATGGTACTGAACACTAGATGATTATTGGATCGGTTATAGCTTCGATGCGGACCATAGTATGTGATCTCGGGATAGCTTTCCATTAGTGGAAGTGCTTCAACACTAAAGTCTTCTCTGACCGAGAAATTTTCAAAATCGACCATCGAACGATCCATAAAGTAATAAAAGGTTAACCCAACATTTGGATTAGAGAACGTTAATACATTCAGGTCACTCTTTAAGTCGTTTCGATAGCGAGATCTCGTGAATGGGTCTTCTTCTACGTGCAGTAGCTCTAATAGCTTATTGTTATTCACTCCAAAAGCCATTTGCTGCGAGATATGATTCAAGTTATTCAAATTATTTTCAAGATTCAATATTTCTTGTCTTAAATTACTTTGTATGGATCCTTCTACTTTATTTGATAATATTGAGTTTATCGTAATAAAGGATGCGAGGCTTAAACATGTAAACGGTATAATAACACTGAGCATAATGATCGTTACGGTTCTATATTTAAATGTTGTTTTTCGATACCGTTTCAGGAGCGAATGATACATGATGCTATACCTCCATTCAGTCTATCCTAATACTATATCATGGCTTATGTGGGTGCGAGATAGAGAATGTTTTAGAAATAGGATGATATTTATTCGAAATCAACAGAAAGAAGCATCTAGTCAACAGACTAGATGCTTTGTTAAAGTAACTATTGCCTTCTACCACTTGCCCCCGCGCAAATGCTCAATAATAGAACGAAGCTCGCCGTCATGCTGTGGCAGCTCGTCGCCACCCTTCATCTCGATCTTTGTAATATCTAGCTTATAGGTTTCTTTACTGTTCGTTGGTGCGAAGATCAAATCCCGTTCATCGATTAACTGAACATTATAGCCAAGCTGAGCAAAAGCAGCGATAAAGTCTTTAATACTTGGCTGACGATCGTCCGGTAAAAAGATAAGAGCACGAAGCATTTTCGTCTCAGGACCATCGATAAATTTGAAGTGAAAGATACATTCTCTAAGTGCCATATGTACAATAGCCCCTTTCCATTATTTAATAACAGCTTACCGTTTTTCAAGCTCAGTTTCCATACCTTATCTGTAAAAAAAGCAGCTCGAGCATTGGTGCCAGAGCTGCTTAGCTTACATATATTCAACATAATCATTATATACATTACGCTGTTTTTAATTCAGCAGCATCCGTTTTTGTTTTGTCTCTTTTTGTTAGCTTTGCACCGATATTCTTTTTAAGCCAAGGTGCTACGAAGTAGTCTCCACCGAATCTACCTGCATTGCCTGCTGCCAGCATAACGATGAAGCCAAGTAGTACTAATAGCGGGTTCGTGCTTACTGTTCCAGCGAACATAAACATGAAGTTCATTAATAGTCCGAAGAAGGCAGCTGGTAAAGTAAGAATACCTGTAATTAATCCAATTCCGACTAGCAGCTCGCCCCAAGGAACAATTACGTTAATGACATCTACCATTGGTAAAGCGACATTTTCGATGAAACCATTGTATAGCGGATAAAGCACTTCATCGCCTTTTGCAACTGGATTATTAATGGCATTGGTCATAAAGCCTGTAGCATCAAAGCCTCCTCCAGTTACTTTACCCCATCCACCTTTGATCCATTGATATCCCAGTATAATTCTAACAACGGCTACAATGATTGCTGCGTATTTATTTTCTCTCCAAAATTTTAACATTTGAATCACTCCCTGTTTTTTATAACTTAATTATATTTTGATTATAACTGATACTTTGTGATTTTTATCACATAAGTTGTGAACTTTTTCACTTAATTTGTGAACTTTTTCACTTTCTATTCCATGCGTTCAGTTTAGCTATGCTTTTTTGAACCTAGCAGCAATTTTGTTGCCTACTTTTTCTTTAAGCCAAGGTGTTACAAAGTAGTCTCCTCCGAATTTACCCGCGTTGCCTGCAGCCAGCATGATGATAAAGCCAAGCAGCACCATCAGTGGGTTCGTGCTGATCGTTCCAGCGAACAGGAACATAAAGTTCATTAGTAATCCGAAGAATACAGCTGGTAATGTGAGTATACCGGTTATTAGTCCAATTCCGACTAACAGCTCGCCCCAAGGGATAATGACGTTAATGACATCTACCATCGGTAGCGCAATGTGCTCAATGAATGCATTGTAGACTGGATAGAGTACTTCATCGCCTTTAGCAACAGGATTGTTAATCGCATTTGTTAAATATCCTGTAGCATCAAACCCTCCCGTAGTCACCTTTCCCCATGCGCTCGTTATCCACTTATATCCAAGTACGATCCGAACTACCGCTACAATGATTGCTGCGTATTTATTGTCTCTCCAAAACTTTAACATTTGAATCACTCCCTGTGTTCTTTATGGCTTAAGTATACAATGCTCGCTGTTCAGCGAATGTGATTTTTATCACATATTACGTGAATTTTTTCACTTATTCATTTTAAATGAATCCTCCTGCCTTCAGATTGATATTGCCACACTAAAAGCGGAGGATTTATCATTTACTCAAATTCCACAAAGATCGTATTTTTCTTTTGATCAAAGGAGACTTTTCCACCGAGCTGCTCCACGATAGAACGAATAGGTGCATAGGTTGTGCTGTTTTGCGTTATGATATCATTACTAGATAGCTTAAATGTCACTTTATTATCTTCTTTTGATAAAGTTACTTCAGTTTTGTTATCATTAAAGCTGATGGAAGCTCCAATCTCATTGGCTACCTCGCGAATCGGGAAATACGTCGAATTGTTTTTTACCAACGGCTTATTGCTTAAGGCTACGATTGATCCATCTACTGATAATTTAACGCTAGAGGTTTGTATTTCCTTTGCTTTGCTGGATTTTGAAGTAGACTTATTTTTGCTTGAACTTGTCGCTTTCGATTTCGTACTAGTGCTATTAGTGCTTGAACTGGATTTTCCTGAGTTATGATAGTGGTAACCAGTGCAAAGGCCTTTTTGAATTGATTTGTTAGAGCAATTATGGCCTCCATTGCTATCTGTCCTCCCTGAATGTGCCAATGCACTTGTATTTACGATCATTAATAAAAACATAGCTAAAACAATTAATATTATTGCTTTTCTTTTCACGTTACACCATCCTATGTAAATTTACTTATTATAGCTTATATTTGTACAGTTAACTAAAATTGTCAATATTTATTTCATATTATGAACACCAAAAAGGCACTCTGTCTGGCTTAGCCATAGAGTGCCTTAATTGCTTCGATCACTGTTGCTTTCTTTTTGATGATAGCTTTTGTTCAATTGCCTACGTTATATTATTTAACCGTAAGCTTTTTACCTACTTTTCATTGCGCCAAGGGGCTACGAAGTAGTCTCGCTATATCACTCTCTTTTAGTTTTTACTTTGGTATAGTAAGAACTACACTAGTCCCATGACCTGGCTCAGAAGTAATCGATAATATTCCGCCTACACCTTGCGCCCGCTCCTCCATACTGAACAGACCTACACCTGTTTGTTCGAGCTCGCCCCGCTTAAAGCCTGCTCCATGATCCTTAATCGTAATAACGACTTCATGCCCTTTATCCTCGATATTGATCTGTGCCTCATCTACATCTGCATACTTCGCGATATTCGTCAGAGATTCCTGAATGACACGATAGATCACTGTTTCTTTAACAGAGCTCAGCCTTTGCTTCAAGGAGCCTTCCAACGTAACGGTGATTCCGAAGTGGTCCGTATAGTTTTCAATATACGTTCGAATAGCAGGTCCGACACCGAGATCATCCAACACTGAAGGCCGCAGATTCCAAGCCATACTTCGTACATCCTGCATCATTCCAGATACTTCGTTTCGAAGCTGCTGCAGCGCCTCAAGCTCATTATGCTGCGCAATCAAATGATCGATCTGAATCATAAAGGAGAATAGACTTTGACCGAGACCATCGTGAAGCTCTCGTGAAATGCGCTTTCGTTCTTCTTCTTGAACCTCCATCACTTTAACCATCATCTTCTTCAAGTCCTTCTCAGCCTGCTTTAGACTTGTTACTTCATTACGAATGGCTAAATATTGATATGGGCGATCATGATCATCTAAAAACGGCACGATGGTTGTATTTACCCAATAATAGCTGCCATCCTTCGCACGATTTTTGATCTCACCTGTCCATACCTTGCCAGATGAAATCGTACGCCATAGTTCGTTAAAAAACTGCTTGGGATGATAGCCGGAATTGATAATGCGATGATCCTGCCCTATCAGCTCTTCCTCGCTGTATTTTGATATTTCAACAAATTTATCATTAACGTATGTAATCTTCCCTCGTACGTCAGTAATCGCGACAATTGAACTAACATTAAGTGCATACTGCACATCAATGAGATGCATGAGACGCTGCTTCGTAAGCTCAAATAGCTGTTTATCTTCCATGCTTTTCTCCAAATTAGAAAGAAAGAGATCCATTTGCTCAAATTGATTGCGTTGATTACGATTAATTGCTTTATTCATCTTCAAAATGCAGCAGCCCCTTTTGCAATGCAAATTTGATTAACTCAGGTCGTGATTTCAAACCTAGCTTCTCCATCAAATTACTTTTATGTGCCTCGACTGTCTTAACACTTATGAATAGCTGCTGCGCAATTTCCTTATTCGCATATCCCTTTGCAAGCCAGCTCAGTACTTCCTTCTCACGCTCTGAGAGCATATTATAGATTTCATCGTCTTCCGCTATAACGTTACGCTGATTAATAAACTGACTCATCAGCTTCTTCGTTGCAGAAGGATACAGATATGCCTCTCCCGCAGATACAGCTTGAATCGCGCCAAGTAGCTCTTCATGAGGAGCATTTTTTAGAATATATCCTGATGCCCCTGCTTTAATCGCCTGGAACAAATACTGCTCGTCATCATGCATCGTCAATATTAATATATTGACCTCTGGCATGAGCTTTTTTAATTCAGCTGACGCTGTCATTCCATCTTTACCATGCGGCATGCTTAAGTCCATCAGCACAACATGTGGCTTCACTTGCTGAGATAGTGCGATTGCCTCATCACCCTCCGATGCTTCTCCTACCACTTCTATCTGATTTTTTCCGTGTAACAGCATCGAAAGCCCCGAGCGAACTACTGCATGATCATCACATATAAGAAGCCTAATCATCGAAACAATCCCTTCACCTTTAATCCTGTTATCATTATAGCGTTTCACCGTATGAAAATCAGCTATAATCATCTTCGAGGATGAAGTTCGATTCGAAAACTAGGCTTATTGTCGTTCAATATTCGATTTATTTACAGGGCACACTTTCGTTAAAGCACAGCATCGGGAAGTCGCCGTTCTGTTCAAGCTCCTCAATAAGCTTTGACGCCGCAGTAATCTGATGTGGCTCATAGGAAACTTGCTCACGTTTACCGATTAATATGACCACTCGGCATTGCTGGCCCTTATGATATATTGGCCATACAGCGATATGCTTCAACTTCTCGATCAGCATAATCGCTTCACTGTAATCAGAAGCATGACTGCTTGCAGCATTGGACTGCAAAAACCTTCCTGTTCGAAGCGCATCTCCAGTCAGGCCAGAATAAATTTGCTGTTTAATCTTTACGGTTCGACTGCTAATGCTTCCGAAATACGGTCGCCATTGTATTTTTCTAGTATGTGTATTAGCAGTACCTATCGCTGTGAAATCACTTAACGTTATTTCAGTTAGCCGCTGCAATATGTTCTCTATGTGAACAGTTGTTGGAGTCATAGCGCTGTGCTCCTTTCTGACGAGATCGTACCGTTCAATCGATTAATATCCTAATTATAAAATGGACAGTTCCTAATGTATGTTAGGGAATATCCTTAAAAGCATTAGCAGCGATGTAGGGATTATCCCGATTTTCAAATATACAAAGTACACGTATAGTATAGATATGGCAATCCGTAACAGAAAGGATGATACTGCGATGAGTATATATTACGAGAACAATTCAACAAAAATAAAGCGCCCGGACAGTAATCGTAGACCAGGATCATTAAGCACCGTTTTTACTGATGAACAGCTTGATCTGCTTGCTTCTGTGATGCATATAAAAAAATACTCCGCAGATACTCATATATTCTGGGAGGGTGACGAAGCCATTGCGGTATACTGGATACTGAAAGGCCGCGTTAAGCTTAGAAAATCAACCTCGGATGGAAAAGATCTTCTGCTTTCCATACTGCAGCCTGATGATATGATTGCTGATATTGATACCTGGGATACTTCTCATCGTTATACAGCTGAGACAATTGATGAGGTCGAGGTTGGTATTATTCCTCGACTTCAACTAGAAATGCTGATGTGCAAGCACGGAGATTTCGCTTATCGCTATGCAATGTGGATGGGCTTATTACAGCGTAAAACCGAATCGAAGCTTCGTGACCTATTAATGGGCGGGAAGAACGGTGCGCTTGCCTCGACACTTATTCGTCTGTGCAATAGCTTTGGTGAACGTGTTGAAGATCATCATATCCGTATCAATATTAAACTTACGAACAATGAGCTTGCAGAGCTCGTTGGAACGACAAGAGAAGGAGTCAACCGACTGCTTGCCAGCATGAAAAAGGACGGTATTGTTACAAACAATCATGCAGGCTATATCGTAGTGACAAATATTCAAGCGCTCAAAGATATGGCAGGCTGTCCATTATGTCCTACTTGCCCGAACGAAATATGCAGACTATAGCAAAAAAATGTGCTCAAACGATTGTAATCATAATCGTGAGCACATTTTTTTGCTATTGATCAGCCAACCGTATTCAGAACTATTGATTATTTTATTATTTTATACTTTGTGATTTTTCGCACATCCTTCATTGAGGCTCTGCTTTACAATAGACATATATTCAAAAGTATATTGAAAAGTGCTTTGAAGTTAGGAGTGATATTTATGGCATTAAAGGAATCCAAGCTTCATCATTTTAATAGCGACGACTCACTAACTAAGTCATCTATTGAACGCGCACGTGTTGCAGCTGAGCATTACAACCAGCTGGATCAGGCAAGCATTGATTCCATTGTGCAGCATATGACGCTTGCAGGTATTCAGCGCCATATGGAGCTTGCCAAGCTAGAATTAGAAGAAACAAAGCGCGGCATATATGAAGATAAAATTGTTATGAATATGCATGCAACAGAAAGCTTGTACCACTCCATCAAGTATATGAAAACGGTTGGTGAAGTAGAAAATAATCATTATGAAGGCTATAAAATTATCGCAGAGCCAGCAGGTATTATCGTATCTGTCGTTTCAGATATTTCACCTGTTGCAACGATATTATCGCAAGCCTTGATCGCTGTGAAAACACGCAATCCGATCGTATTTGTTTTTCAGAAGGAAGCCGCTCGCAGCAGTATTGAGGCCGTACAAACGGTACATGATGCCGCTATTTTAGCTGGAGCTCCACCCTACTGTCTGCAGTGGTTCAACCATCTTACTTACTCCGAGCTAACGACGATGATTTCGCATGCTGATGTTGCCCTCGTTATGTCAAACGGCGAGGATAGCGCCACCAATACAGCAAAGCAGCTAGGTAAAGCCGCAATTAGCACAGCGTATAGCAATACCCCTTGCTATATTGATCGATCTGCGGATTTGAAGCAAGCCATTACAGACGTTATATTATCTAAAAATTTCGACAACGGTATGCTATTTGCATCAGAGCAAGCTTTGATTATACACGAGGAGCTTTATGAACATGCCGTTCGGATGCTTTCTGTGCTTGGCTGTCACGTGCTTGATGAGAAACAATGTGATGCTATCCACAAGCATCTATTTACAGAATACGGCGTTCTTCGCAATAGCTATATTGGCAAGCCAGCGGTAGAGCTTGCTGCTGCTGCTGGTTTGGAGGTACCTTCCGATACGAAGCTTCTAATTGCACCATTGAAGGAAGCAGGACGACATATCCCGCTCTCAGCAGTAAAGCCTTGCCCGATTCTTTCCCTATATAAAGCAGCGGATGTTGAAGATGCGCTTCAGCTTGCTGATCAGCTGCTTCAGCTGGGCACAGCTAAGCATTCCGTCGTGCTGCATTGTCACAATGAAGAGGTTAGCAGTCGATTTAGCGATAAGCTTAGAGCTAGTCGGATTATCGTGAACACACCGTCAATTGAAGGTACGATGATGCGTGACAAGCTCAGTAAGGAGCTTCTTCAACTAAAAAAGATATCGAATCGTAACGTCGATATGCAATGGTTCAAAATTCCGCCCAAGCTATATTTCGCTGCGGGCTCGACGCAATATTTGAGCAAGATGCCGGATATCAGCAGAGTGATGATTGTAACCGATCACCAAATGGAGCAGCTTGGCTACGTGGACAAGGTTCAATATTATTTACGCAAACGAACAGAGCCGATTCAAGTCGAGGTGTTCGCTGAAGTCGCTCAGGAGCCAACAATAGATCTCATTATGCAAGGCACCTCACGTATGAATGCCTTCCAGCCAGATTGCATCATCGCACTAGGTGGCGGCTCGGCTATTGATGCCGCTAAGGCGATGTGGCTGTTTTATGAAAGTCCGGAGACAAACTTTAATACCATTAAGATGAAATTTATGAATATTCGCAATCGCGTCTATAAATACCCGCATCTTGGCAAGAGAGCTAAGCTTGTTGCGATCCCGACCACTTCTGGAACCGGTTCAGAGGTGACCTCCTTCGCAACGATAACCGATACGAGCAAGGGACAATCGAAGTACCCATTAGCAGATTATGAGCTCACACCTGATGTGGCAATCATCGATGCTGAATATACCGCAACACTATCACCTGCAGTTATAGCAGATACGGGCATAGATGTATTAACCCATGCGATCGAGTCTTATGTGTCCATTATGGCCAATGATTTCAGCGATGGCTTAGCGATAAAGGCAATCCAGCTCGTCATGGAAAACCTTGAAAAGTCCTATGCTTCCGGAGATCCCATCGCTCGCGAAAAAATGCATAATGCATCAACGATAGCAGGCATGGCTTTTTCCAATGCATTTCTCGGCATATGCCATAGCCTATCGCATAAATTCAGCGCTGAGTTCGGACTACCGCATGGTCGCGCCAATGGAATTCTGCTTCCGCATGTCATTCGCTACAATGCATCGAGACCTACAAAGTTTCAGAATTTTCCGAACTATAAGCACTTTCAAGCGGATGTACGCTACGCCGAAATCGCAAGAATGGCCGGTCTACCTGCTAATTCAACAAGTGAAGGCGTAAACAGTCTAATTGCATCCGTTCGGCATATCAATCGAACCTTAAGCATCCCTGAAAGCTTTCAAGAAGCAGGTATACCTGTTGCTTCCTTTGAATCAAAGGTCGAGTATTTGGCGGAGCGTGCGTTTGAGGATCAATATACTAACTACAATCCGCGTATGCCACTTGTTTCCGAGCTAGCTGAGCTTTACCGTCAAGCCTACTATGGTGAGTTTCTATAACACAATAACAGATGAATTGGATTAGGGAGGAATATGAAAATGAGTACTGTTCAATCCGTAAAAGCTGCCTATCGTCAATTTAAGCAAGGGGTATGGAATGAAAGCATTGATGTACGTGACTTTATTATACAGAACATGACATCTTATACCGGTGATGAAAGCTTTCTAGCACCAGCTACTCCAGCTACGAATAAGCTTTGGGAGCATATTAGTCGCCTATCCCGTGAGGAGAGAGAACGCGGCGGCGTATGGGATGTCGATACGACTACACCATCAACCATTACCGCTCATGGACCAGGGTATATCGATAAGGAGCTCGAGAAAATTGTAGGCGTCCAAACGGATGCCCCATTCAAACGCTCCGTTCAGCCTTTCGGAGGTATTAAAATGGTTGTCGATGCCTGCAAAGCTTATGGCTACGATATTCCCCAGGAGCTCATCGATACCTTCACAGAAATTCGCAAGACGCATAATCAAGGCGTGTTTGACGCCTATACGCCTGAAATGAGATTAGCTCGCAAAACGGGCATCATCACTGGCCTGCCGGATGCCTACGGACGCGGCAGAATTATCGGGGATTATCGCCGTGTTGCCCTGTATGGTGTCGATCGTCTCATCGAAGCAAAGCTTGCTGATAAAGCACTCACAGATCATGCTCCGATGTCTGATGATGTCATTCGTGAACGCGAGGAGCACTCTGAGCAAATTCGTTCGCTTCAGGAGCTTAAAGCGATGGCTGCATCCTATGGCTACGATATTAGCCGACCAGCTGAAAATGCGCAGGAAGCGATTCAATGGCTATACTTCGCTTACCTTGGAGCAGTGAAGGAGCAAAACGGTGCTGCCATGAGTATCGGTCGTATATCCAGCTTCCTGGACATTTATATTGAGCGTGATTTGGCTGAAGGTACAATGACAGAGGAACAAGCGCAAGAGCTGATGGATCATTTCGTTATGAAGCTGCGTATCGTGAAGTTTCTACGCACACCTGACTACAACGAGCTGTTCTCTGGCGACCCAACATGGGTAACCGAATCGATTGCTGGTGTAGCATTGGACGGCACGCCGATGGTAACAAAATCATCGTTCCGTATTCTGCACACGTTATATACGCTTGGTCCTTCTCCAGAACCGAACCTAACGGTGCTATGGTCTAATCAATTGCCAGAAGCATTCAAAAAATATTGTGCCAAGGTTTCGATAGAGACGAGCTCGATTCAATATGAAAATGATGACCTGATGCGTCCGATCTATGGTGATGACTATGGCATTGCATGCTGCGTTTCTGCGATGAGAATCGGCAAACAAATGCAATTCTTCGGCGCACGCGCTAATCTTGCCAAGGCCTTGCTATACGCGATTAATGGCGGTGTCGATGAGAAGATGAACGTTAAGGTGTATCCTCATGACCTGCCTGCCGTAACCGATGAGGTGCTCGACTACGATAAAGTGATGGCGAATTATGAGCAAGTGATGGAATGGCTATCTGGCTTATATATTAATACACTTAACGTCATTCATTACATGCACGATAAATATTGCTATGAACGCCTTGAATTTGCTCTACATGACCGAGAAATTCTTCGTACAATGGCTTGCGGAATTGCTGGCTTATCGGTCGTTGCAGACAGCTTAAGTGCGATCAAATATGCGAAGGTCTACCCTATTCGCAATGAGCAAGGTATTGCCATTGACTTTAGAATCGAGGGTGACTATCCACAGTATGGCAATAACGATCAACGTGTAGATGATATCGCAATTGCACTTGTTGAACGTTTTATGAAGATGCTTAAGCAGCATAAAACCTATCGCAACTCGATTGCAACACAATCCGTGCTGACGATTACCTCCAATGTCGTATACGGTAAGAAAACTGGCTCCACGCCTGATGGCAGAAAAGCAGGCGAGCCATTCGCTCCTGGAGCAAACCCGATGCATGGACGTGATCGTAAAGGTGCGCTTGCTTCATTAACAAGTGTTGCTAAGCTTCCATATGAGCATGCCCTTGACGGTATTAGCAATACATTCTCCATTGTCGGCAAGGCGTTAGGCAAGGACTCCGATACTCAGCGTCAAAACCTAACCGCATTGCTTGATACGTATATGGGTCAAAAAGCACACCATCTTAATGTCAATGTGTTTGATCGTGAAACATTGAAGGATGCAATGGAGCACCCAGAGCTATATCCACAACTAACGGTACGCGTTTCTGGATACGCGGTCAACTTTATTAAGCTGACGAAGGAGCAGCAGCTTGAGGTCATTAGTCGTACGTTCCATGGGGCACTCTAATGAATACCGCTACTGAGCATCAGGCGCAAGTTGATCATGATCGACGTGTAAAAGGACGTATTCACTCCTTCGAATCGTTCGGCACTGTTGATGGGCCTGGTATTCGCTTCGTATTATTTATGCAAGGCTGTGCACTGCGCTGCAAGTTCTGTCATAACCCAGATACATGGGATATGACTACGGGCAAGGTGATGACCGTCGATGAAGTGATTGCTGAGATTGAACCCTATATTCCTTATTATAAAGCCTCTGGTGGAGGAGTCACCTTCTCAGGAGGCGAGCCTTCACTGCAAGCACCTTTTTTGGCAGCCTTAGGCAGAGAGCTAAAACGCAGACATCAGCTTCATATTGCGATGGATTCATCAGGCTTCTGTGAGCCCGCCCATCTACGTTCTACTTCATTGCTTGAAGTTGTTGATCTTATTCTGCTTGATCTGAAAATGATTGATGAGCAGAAGCATATGGAGCTGACAACGCAATCGAATGATCGAATACTAAGGATGGCACAGTTTGTTAATGATTATGGTACGAGACTTTGGATCAGACATGTCGTCATTCCTGAAGTTACGACCGATCCGACAGATGTTGAACGGCTAGCTGTAGAGATTCAAAAGCTATCAACTGTCGAAAGACTGGAGCTTTTACCCTATCATGAAATGGGGAAATTCAAGTGGAAGCAGCTCGGCTTACGTTATGAGCTTGAGCATATGAAGCCTCCAACGAATGAGCAGCTTGCAGCGGTTCAGAATCAGCTGCAAGCCCGATTAGATATCCCTGTTATCATATAACCGCAACGTTCGAATAACTCCCTTGTTCATTGCGGACTGGCCGAGCATCCCGGATGCTCGGCATTTTTTCGTAGCACTAGTAAAACAAAAAATCGCTCATAGCTGTTGATCAGCCTTGAACGATTTGAGTTGTTACAGATTATTTAGCTGGTACTGCACGAAGAGCTTCTTGCTGTTTCAGCAGCTCAACTGGAAGCATAGAGATTCTTCCGAAGCCAGAGCCCTTTTTAACTTCTTTAACATCTGGTTTTGCTGGATACATTGTAACATCTCCTTTATATAGACAATATTATTTCGTTGGTACTGCACGTAAAGTTTCTTGCTGTTTCAGCAGCTCAACTGGAAGCATGGAAAGCTTAGTTAATTTCGTTCCTTCTTTACTCTTCAAATCTGGTCTAGCTGGGTACATTGTAGCACCTCCTTTACGTTCTCACTTATTAATTAGAATTATATAGCAAAAACCTTCAAAAATCTGTAACCTTACTTACATTTTTTTGTATTTTTTAATTCTTGGGCTTTAATCGATTAAGAAACGTCCGCAGGTCTAAAAGACTCACCTTATACTGGCGTTCTAATCCATGCAGTCCATCAACCATCTTAGTAAAGGTTGCAAATTTGGGATATAACCTGTTCAAGTATTCATTATCCGCTCGGGCAGTAAAGACGACTGTATGAATCGAGGGATTCTGTTCATATATGTAATTCGACCAATCTCGAAAGCCATGCATAAATACTCTGGAGCTTCGTTCATGTGGAGCAATAAGTGCAGAGCTTATTCGTACGATTTGTCCGTTCGGATCGTACGTTGAATCATCTCTATCCGCTACAGTCCAATAGTTCATGGCAGCGATTAGCTCATCGTTCTCATTGTAGCTCAATATCAATGACATATACTGCATACAATACAACAAATGAATAAGTGCCTCATCCAGCACCATATCCTTGGAGAACTGCTCACGATGACGAATAAAAAATGATGAAAATTGCGCTCCTAGCTCATCTGAGTTGCCAAAAATAGAATATTGGTACATATCGCTTATCCTTTCTTAAGCTTCTCAGCCTAGTCTTTCCTCTAACATGCTCTGAACATATTGATTAACCTCTGGATGTCTCGATAGTATATGCTGCAAATGCTTACGCTGTAAGGAAATGACGACGCATAAGGTCTGCGCTTTAATGGTAGCAGTACGTGGGACATTTCTCAGTAGGGCAATTTCGCCGAAATGGTCTCCATCCTCTAGAACAGCAACGGTTCTATCCTCCAGCTGCCCTGCTTCACTCTTAAACTGCTTCTGGACCTCGACCTTGCCCCGAATGACAATATAGAACTTTTCGCCTCTTTCGCCTTCATGAATAATCGTTGCACCTGGCTCAAAGCGCTCAGTGTTGAACAGCATGGCGATATCCTCAAGCAGCTCGAAGGCAATAGGCTTGAAAAAGTTGAGCCTTGATAGTCGAGCGGCATCGATTTGCACATCGTCACCTTCCTCTGATAACGTAAAGCCGGCCTGCTTTTCCCATAAGTATTGATATTGCCCCTGTAAAGCGAGCAGCTCCTCATGGCGCCCTTGCTCAACCAGCTGTCCTTTATTAAATACGCAAATAAGATCAGCATCCGCAACGGTAGATAAGCGATGGGTTACGGATACAACTGTACGCTGCTTGCCGAGTTTTTTTATCGTCTCGTTCATCGCGGCCTCTGTTGCAGGATCAAGCGCTGAGGTCGCCTCGTCAAGAATTAGCAGCTGCGGATCTCTCACAAGTGCACGTGCAATTGCTAGACGCTGACGCTGCCCACCAGAGAAATTGGTTCCTTCATCCTCGACTATCGTGTCGTAACCTTTCGGCAATGTCATAATATAATCATGGATTTCTGCAAGCCTGGCAGCATGTATAATATCTTCCTCGGATGCATTCTGCTTGCTTATCGCTATGTTTTCTTTAATGGTTCCTCGAAACATAAAATTATCTTGAAAAACGACTGCAAGCTTATCTCTGAAGATAGACAGATTGTGCTTATCGAGACGCACTCCGTTAATGAGCAGCTCTCCCTCATCTGGCTCATAAAGCCCTAGCAGAAGCTGTACCATGGAGCTTTTACCTGAGCCGCTGCTGCCAACAAAAGCAACCGTTGCTCCACTTAATATACGTAATTGTACATGGTGAAGCACGCGACTTTCGCGATCGTAGCCAAACGAGACATCATTAAACTTAACCTGAAGTGGCTGCACAACTCCTCTATCTGCTAACGCCTCAATCGCAACCGATTGCTCAAGCGATGCTGCAGCTCTAAATCGCCTCGACTGAGCATGCTCACTAGCCTCATCCTGTATATGGTCAGCCTCTAACTCATCTGTTGCATGAAGAACCTCTTGAAGCCGCTCGACACTAACCTTCGCATCGGTAATTGCGGGAATGATAAAGGTCAAGCTGTACACAGAGTTGCCCATGGACATGTACATCGTATAAAAAGCGATCAGCTCTCCAATCGTTATACGGTCGACGATTGCTAGATACGAGCCAAACACCATAATTGATAGATTCACCACGAGCAAGCTAATCATCGGTATGCGACCTAATGCTGCATTAATCAGATTCATCCTATAGCTGCTTACGAAAAGCAGCTTTGTACGTTCTACGAAACGCTTCTGCATCATTTGCTGTAGATTATAGCTTTTAATAAGCTTTTGCGCCTTTACATTTTCAGTAATTTCACTATTAAGCTGCGCCGCTTGTTTCTTGTACTCCTCGTAGCTTTGCTTTGCTCGCTTGCTTATTAGAAGAGGTCCTACAAATATTAGTGCAGCACCAGCAATAATAATGAGTGCCATACTCCACTCCAAATAGAGCAGCACACTCATGCTTACAATAACGACAACAACGGACTGAATGCCGGTCGACAATAATGAAGTCATCGTTGAGCTAACCGTTGGAATATCGCTTGAAAACAAAGCAACATGATCACCTGAACGCTTCGCTTGAAAATATCGAATCGTTAGCTGCTGCAGCTTAGAAAAGATACCTTGTCTCAGGTCCTGTTCAAAAAGTGCATTAAGGCGAGCAAGCAGACGATCAGCCAGAACACCAGCTATCGTACATAGCACGCCGAGCACGAGAAGAATCCCAACAATCCTTACAAACATGCTCTGATCTTTAGGAGTGACCGCATAA
This sequence comes from Paenibacillus camelliae, assembly GCF_023715345.1. Classification (GTDB taxonomy): domain Bacteria; phylum Bacillota; class Bacilli; order Paenibacillales; family Paenibacillaceae; genus Pristimantibacillus; species Pristimantibacillus camelliae. The sequence goes on along the minus strand of NZ_JAMBNY010000008.1, from coordinate 10,707 downwards.
TCAATGATGTAGTTAAAGCTTAATGGAGCGATCGATATAAATATTAAATCTAAACCAAACAAGATTAAAAATAGTACGGTTAGCAGCTTATAGGCTTTTAAGTAAGTGCCGATTAATTGCAACACCTTCCACATGTTGAATGCTCTCCCTTAAAAATAATCTATTTGCGGAAATGAAGAGACATACTTCTCCAGCATTTCATATGGAATAACATACGAAACTAAAGAACCATATACAGATTGATGCTGTTGAGCTTCTATCGCTAGCCTCTTCGTTACGAGCGAGCGAATGATGGAGTCTTCCTTCGTCCAAAATTGAAGCTCCTTAACCGGTTCCTCCAAGTATTGCAGGCACTGCACCAAAAGCTGCAGCAGCTCTAGAAATAGCTTGGTTGATCGGTATGGCGGCTCAATATAGAACACTTGCAGCTGAATAACCTCACGGTTCTCGTAATTGTGCTCTGCCGTTCCACGTATAAAGCTTAAGCAGCCAACTATCTGATGTTCGTCATCTAAGGCGAGAAATATTTCCTCATCCATCAGTACTGGGCTTGCGAGATAGTTAAACGAAACTGTAAAGGGATATGGCATATTCAGCTGTATATAGCGGTCCAGCACATACTCCATATAACGCTGCTCATACATAAAAGCAGAAACTCTCATCACTTCAACCTGCATGCTGCACCTCACGCTTCCAAAAATTACAGTTACAAAAAATAGTAATATGGTACTATCATACATTAGTCATAAAGCGATGAGTAGATAGTAAAGAAAAGTTTTTTTGCAAAATATTTGTTTATTACTCGTTAGTTATTTAAATTTTCATGGCATAACAAAACAACCAGTCACTCATAGCCGAGTGACTGGTTGTTGATAAGTGTTTACTGATTAAGCTAAGCAGCTGATAAATATTGACTCGGCTTAGCAAGGATCTGCAGCAGGATTGCCCGCAGCAGTCGCCGTGCGGAAGCTTGAGCCACAGCCGCATGTAACGGTAGCATTCGGATTATCAATCGTGAAGCCGCCTTGCATCGCAGATTCTTTAAAGTCAATAATAAGGCCGCGTAAGTATTTCGCGCTATCCTCGTCTACAGCAACCTTTAAGCCCTGAACCTCAAGAATCGTGTCAGTTTCATTCTGCTCATCATCGAAGCCCATTCCATAAGAAAATCCGCTGCAACCTCCCTCTTTTACGCCAACGCGTAAAAACAGATCTGGATTGTTTTCCTCAGCAAGCATCTCATTAATTTTTTCAGCAGCTAGTTCAGTAATTGTAATCATTGTATTCCCTCCATTCTATTCTATTCCAATCCCAGCAATGAGATTTCAACTTACTTTTGTATAGTTATAGTATACTCCACTCCACAGTGAACCTCAAGATGAACCATTTTCCGTACATTGTCCTCTTCTCTTGTGGTAATATAGTACAAGTGACTTTTACAACATGTGTATACACAACTGGAGATGACGTTATGAAAAAAAAACTTGTAGTTCTAGGCGGTGGCTATGGGGGATTAGCACTTATTAATGAGCTATTAAATAAAGGTTTACCGAATGACATTGCCATTACACTCATAGATAAGCAGCCCTTCCAAGGCTTAAAGACTGAATATTACGCATTAGCCGCTGGCACCGCGGCAGATTCAGAGCTAAGAGTCGCATTTCCTCAATCACCTGATGTTACGTTAGCTTTAGGTGAAATCACTTCGCTTGACCGAACTAAAAAACTTGTGCATGTGACCGGTCATGATCCCATTGCTTACGATTATTTGGTCATTGGTCTAGGTTGTACTGATCATTATCATGGAATTGTAGGTGCTGCGCAATACAGCAACAGTATTCAAACATTCCAAGCTGCGCGCAAAGCATACACCGCACTCAATAATATTGCGCCATATGGCACAGTTACAATTGTAGGAGGCGGTCTAAGCGGAGTTGAGATGGCATCCGAGCTGCGGGAAAGCAGAGGCGATCTTAAAATATCCTTGATCAACCGCGGGCCAAAGCTGCTTGGTGGATTCCCGGACGGAATACAAAACTATGCTGCACAGTGGCTAAGAGAACATGATGTTGAATTGTTATTGAATACTCAGCTGGAGCGTATTGAGCATAATCATTTATTCGTTGAAGGCTCAGATTCGAGTCTAGAAACAGATATAACGCTTTGGACTGCTGGTATCCAGCCTGTTGAGCTCGTTCAACGTTTGGATGCGGATAAGGATAAGGGAGGACGTCTGAAGCTTAATAAGCAATACCAGCTGCAAAGTGATCCTTCGATATTTGTTGTTGGGGATTGCGCTTCTTTACCGTATGCACCTAGCGCTCAAGTTGCTGGTATTCAAGGCGAGCATATCGCACATATCTTACTAGCGATCTGGAAAGACAAAACTATTCCTGTCGAACCAATTAAACTTAGAGGAACACTAGGTGCACTTGGCAAGCATAGCGGCTTTGGCGTTATGGGATCGATGTCCATAAAAGGACGCATTCCTCGCCTAATCAAAAGTGGTATATTGTGGCGATCAAAGCATTCATAAAGTCATGGCACAGTGATGATGTCACGAATCATTGGAAGGTATAATAACTCATTCTTTACACATCATAAGGTGCACACAACGATATTATTCACTAATCATCACTATTTAAGCCTTAAACTACAGATCATCGAGTAATCGATCTAGAGCAGCTTGATTCTCAGCATCCTCAACGAGAAACTTTTGAATTGCTTCATCAAGCTCGGCGACCGAATCAGCTGCAACAATTGTGCCGTTTACTAAAGCGAAAGGCTTAAGATAGCATTCACCACAATTGCCAAGACATCCATATTCCGTTGTTTCGTACGTATCATCAAGCTCGTATTTATCGAGCAGCACCTCTGTACCGTGATGCATATTGCTTGTGCAAAATTCAATGGTTGGTTTTAACATAAACACACCTTAACTTTCAAAAAACTTATTGGTTCAACAACTTTGCTGAGAACTGTATTCATTTGCATTACTTTGTACTATAATAGAATAGAAAGGAGATGAATGCAATGAGTGAACAACTACAAGATACTAAGTATGATGAAGTATTGGACGTCCTTGACAAGCTTCGTCCGTTTTTACAACGCGACGGCGGTGATGTGGAGCTAGTAGACGTAGAAGACGGCATTGTAAAGCTTCGCCTAATGGGTGCATGCGGTAGCTGCCCATCTTCCACAATTACGCTTAAAGCAGGTATCGAGCGTGCTCTTCTTGAGGAAGTTGACGGCATCGTAGAGGTTGTACAAGTATTCTAAATAAACGATCAGTTTTGATCATAAGGCGATCTCGCATAAACGAGATCGCCTTATTTTTGATTTAGAATATTAGCGCGTATCGGATCGAAGCCACCCGTTACATCAATAATGTTGCCAGTTAAAAAGCTCGATTTCTCCTCACATAAAAACGTAATGACTCTAGCCACATCTTCGCCTGTTCCAGGCCTACCGGTTGGCTGCTCCTCGTCATAATCGTGCTGCACCTCTGCAATAGACTTTTCCTTATAGACACCTTTAATATCCCCAGGACCGATCATATTGACGGTTATACCGTAGGGTGCTTCCTCGACTGCGAGAGATTTTGTAAAAGAGACTAACGCGGTTTTTGCTGCTGCGTATACGGCACGCTGCGGCCATGCTCTAGCTTCATTGGCATGACCAAATCCAAAATGTATAATTCTACCCCATCGTTTGTTGCGCATATAAGGCAACACCTGATGATCTAACAACATAGCCGAGATTAAATTGCCTTGGATCAGTGACGTAATAAGCTCAGGATCATATTGTTGAAAAAGCTTCCGTTCCCGAACGAAAGGTCCTGCATTGTTAATAAGGATATCGACGCCACCGTCCCAGCTTTTCACGGCTTCCGCTAACTCATTAACACCATGAGATGAGGATAGATTCGCTTGAGCTAGTCTCACTTCGACCTTGTACTTTAGAAGCTCTTGCCTTAATTGTTCTGCTTCAGACTTGCTAGTATAATAATGCAGCATTAGGTTACAACCTTGCTGTGCTAATTCAATCGCTGTTCGTTTTCCTAGACCTTTGGCGCTACCAGTTATTAGCGCCTTTTTCCCCATAAGTTTCAATTCTATCCCCCTTCTCTAGCTATAAGCCCTTATTTTTGTTTCATGATTCGCTCGGCATATTGAAAGGTAAGTAGAATGGATTGTGTAACCATATGTAAACCAGCAGTTAAATCCTGTAATTGCAGATCTAAATTTTCTAGCTTTATTTCCGTTTCTTGACCGTACATTCGTGTTTGCTGAACAAGATCATCGTGCATTTCTGAATTCATATAGTGAATTTCTGTATTACGTCTTCTTCTTAAACGATGTGTAGGCTCTTTACTGCTTTCCTTTAAGTCATTCAATGGCTTTGTTAAGTCTGGATGAACACCAGATTCACGCATTCTTCTCAGAACGGTAAAGTAAGAGAAATGCGGCTTTACACGCTCGGTGCGCATTTCCAGTAATTCATTTAAGAAAGTGCCCAGCTTATCCAGTAAAGAGAAAACTCGAATAAATCCATTCTTATCAAAGTAAACGTATCGTGTGTAATTTAACTTCTGAGTTTCATCCATTTCTGCTAAGGTCGAACTTGTAATCATCTCTTTGTATTTTTTCGCAGCATAGTGACTTGAATATAGCTCGTGAAGAGAACTGCGCAAGCCAAGGCTCCATATTTCAAACTTTGACCAGCGTTTATTCGCTTCTTCACTTTCATTCCGTTTTGCAGAGGCAGCTGCCGCATAGCGCTGCAATAGTTGATCTGCTTCAATAAAGAGTGGATCTGGCGTAATAGAATCTTCCAGATATAAAAATTGCAGCATCATTTCACCTCATTTTATTAGCTAGCTATAATCATACCATATTCTGTTCTGTGCTCGCATCTACCCCCTTAATGCACAAAAAAACTGCCACTCGGTTATCGAATGGCAGCTTAATTTATTGACGTTCTCGATATATCCAAGATCGAATAACTAAGTCAACGATTAATGCAAATAACGCTACAATAATTAAATTGTGCAATAAGCTTGTGAACAAGAACCAATTATCATTACCGATCGTACTAACGAGCCAAGCACCGCTAAAAATTTGTGCTATGACTAACACAACAATAGCAAGAGATGATTGGGTTAAAGATGAATTTCCGGTTGTACGCTTAATGTAAAGATATAATGCAATAAGTACGATACCTAATATCGCTGCAGCGACACGGTGAATAAATGCAATACCCGTAGCTCCTGTCATCTCTGGAATAACTTCCCCATTACATAACGGCCAGCCGAGACATCCACCCGCACTTTCAGTATGACGGATAAATGCACCAAGATAGACAACAACGTAGCAATACACCGATGCTGCCAGTGCCCAAGGCATCAGCTTGCGAGGGTACAGTGTTTTTTCTACAACACCCTTCTTATCTCGATAACACCATATTACGAGAAGGGCTGTTGCGGCAAAGGCTACAAGAGATATACCAAAATGAATAGCCATAATCGGCGGAGATTGCGGCCACATAACGGCAGCAGCTCCCATTAACGCTTGCACGATTGTAAATAACAGCGCATACCAAGCATATTGCATTGGTTCACGGTACGCATTGCCTTCACGCTTGTACATACGATAGATAGAGAAAAACACGATCGCCACTAAAATTCCTTCTACACCGCTCACGACACGGTGAGAGTATTCGATCATCGACTCAACCGTATAGGCTGGTACGAATTTTCCGTTACAGAGTGGCCAATCATCTCCACAACCGCGACCAGAATCCGTATTGGTAACTAATGCTCCCGCAAGAAGTACGAGCAGCATTCCAATACAGGACAGATTCGCTAAAGTTCGAAATCGTTTTGTAACCTTCATGTACTCACCTAATTCTTATTGTTCTGTCTTTTCATTATATCGAGCACATTAGGTAAAAGCCATGTTCAAAATGTGAATTTTGTAACAATATTATAACAGTTCAGCCATCTCAATTGTTCGATTCACAAACTGTTCAATCTCTTCACGTGTTTTGCGCAGCTTACTCACAAAACGTGCGATTTCCTTGCCGTCTTTGTAAGCGATAAAGCTTGGTATACCTAATATGTTAAGCTCAATGCAAAGATCAGGAAGCTCATCACGATCGACTTCATAGAATGTAGCCTTACCTTCATATTGCTGCACAACGTCTGGCATAAACGGATTGATATAATGGCAATCACCGCACCATGTTGTTTTAAATACAACGATTGTGAGCTTATCTCTCCCAACGAGATCATGGAACTGTGCATCATTAGTAATTCTAATCATTGCTTTATCCTCCTTGAGCTTTAAACATTGTTCATTCAGAAGCATTTCTGCAGTTATTCTAGAACTAATGGATTAACCAGTACGAAGTACGCGCATTACCTTTCTCATCGGGCCTCTTAATTTCCCGGGCAATGCCTCGACATCCTGTGCAGTGATCACTTTTAGCTTCAGCAATAATATGCCGTAAATAACACACAATATACTGCCAGATATAAGCACGGCGATTAAATAAGAAAGCTTAGGTGCTAGCTCACCTGTTAACGAAAGCATCGCACGTTCAGCACCCCAGCAGGCAGCAGTGGATATGACTACTGCTGCAATATAAGGAATCCATTTTCTACCCATAACATGAAGCGACACGTCGCGCTTTATGAGACGAATATTTAACAGCGTAATGCTTAAGAAGCAAATCGTCGTCCCAATGATAAAACCATAGACCCCAAAATAATAACCAAACAAAGTACTAAATACGACCTTCATCATTAATCCTATAATCGTATTGTACATCGTCTGCTTCTGCTTACCCATACCATACAATATTGAGTTTGTTGTCATCATCGTAATTTGCAATATCGTCCCAGCACAAAGCAATGCGACAATATCATAGCCTTCATTGCTTGAAAACAACAAACCAGTAACTGAGTATGCGGCTACTGTTAAGTACATGGCAATCGGCACACCAGAGATGCAGACGATCTTCATAACCATCGATGTCTGCTTGTTTACCTCGGATTGATCCTTCCGAGCAAAAGCTGCAGCAATAATCGGAACAATCGAGGAGCCTAAAGCAATCGCTAGAATAGGCGGTATGCCTGCAAGCGATTGTGCTTTAATTCCTAGAATGGCTGCAACATCTGTTGCTTGGACTGAAGTGTACACCTTTTCCGTTATGCGTTTGAAGAAGGAAGAATCAAAGGTATAAACGAGATTAATCGTCATCGCAGTCAATAATGCTGGAATGGACATACGAAGGATCTCGCCATATATTGTGCGAAATTTCAGCTTAGGCCCCTTATTTACTGAATACGGTTGATTAGGCAGCAATGCCGCACGGGCCTCTGCTGATGTATTGGATAAACGAGCATCCTGTTTCTTAAGCTTACGAGAATAATAGATCATAATGACAAATGCTGCGATGCTTCCAAAAACACTACCAAACGTAACAGCTGCCGAAGCAGTTGTATCACTATAGCCTAGTGATAGGAATATATATCCTAGCGCAAGTCCTAATATTACGCGAGCAAATTGCTCTACAATTTGCGAGATACCTCCAGCGGCCATCATTTGACGACCTTGAAAATATCCCCTCATCATAGCAACAATAGGAAATACGATTAATGCAGGGGCAATCGCTTGTACTGCTAATGAAACAGACGGCTCCTTAACGATCGTAGTTGCATAATAAGAAGCTCCAAAAAATAATATAAGAGTTAACAAGACTCCTGCTACTGCACCAAATATGAGTGCAGCCTTATAAACGCGGCGAGCTTCCTCATAGTTACCGCGTTCCATTCGTTCAGATACCATCTTGCTTATTGCACTTGGAAAACCAGCAGTCGCTACAGCTAGTAGTATTAAATAAATTTGGTTCGCAACGAAGAAAGCATATTGGCCTTCTGAATTAAGCATATATTCAAGCGGAATTTTTTGAAACATACCTAGCATTCTGGCTACAAGCGCAGCCAGTGCTAGTATTAATGTGCCTTTCAGCAGCGAATCTTTTTTTAACGTTGTCATAAGTTATTCTTCTTCCTTTTCACCTACAGCTGCTCTAAAGGCTGAGCGTTGCCGCGTACCGGCGTTGCAGTCATTGTAGGCTTCGCCCATTTGATACCATTAGATATAACTTTAAGAATATGCTCATTATAATAAGTCGGGAATGTTTCATGCCCCGGACGGAAATAGAAGATTTTACCTTGACCGCGTGTAAATGTGCAGCCGCTGCGGAACACCTCGCCGCCTTGGAACCAGCTAAGGAAAATTAGCTCGTCTGGTGCCGGAATATCAAAATGCTCGCCGTACATTTCTTCATGATCAAGCGTAATGTACTCAGGCAGACCTTCTGCAATCGGATGCCCTGGATTGACAACCCACAGACGCTCCTTCTCATTGGCTTCACGCCACTTCAAATCGCAGCCAGTGCCCATAAGCTTTTTGAATATTTTAGAGAAATGTGCGGAATGCAGTACAATTAACCCCATACCCGCCATGACGCGGGCATGCACACGTTCAACGATCGCATCCTCAACACGATCATGTCCCATATGTCCCCACCATACTAGCACGTCTGTATTATTCAATACTTCCTCAGTAAGTCCATGCTCCGGATCCTCTAGCGTTGCTGTACGTATATTGAATTGCTCACTTGCAAGGCCTTTTTGTAAAGCAATATGGATACCCTCTGGATATACACGCGTTACCTCTTCGTGCTGCTTCTCATGCAAAAACTCATTCCAAATCGTTACATTAATCAAGGTATTTTCCTCCTAAATTACAATATCCAAATGATAAACAGCACAATCATAATGAGCTGTAATACTATTTTAACAATAACACTGCTTAACAATCCAATTAATGAGCCCCAGCCTGCGAGCAATGCCTGCTTTAGCTTCGTACCAACAATTAATTCTCCGATAACCGCGCCTAGAAATGGTCCAAGCACAAGTCCGAAGGCCGGAATAACGAATGGCCCCACAATAATGCCAATCGTCGATCCAATGACCGATGCCTTCGTCCCACCATACTTTTTTACTCCCCATGCGCCAACGATATAATCCGCGACGACTAATACGATAAGGATAAAGGTTTGTAGAATCCAAAACCAAACATTAAAATCGCTAAAGCTAAAAAACCATCCGTACACAAAAAATGCTGCATAGATAGCGAATACTCCAGGCAATACCGGATATATCGTTCCAATCATCCCAACGATAAATAGTAAGACTACAATTATAATACCTAAAATATCCATTGCCTTCCCCCTTTAATCGGCAAAAAACCTACAACTATCGCTAAAGCTCCGCTTCAGCCTCGTTAAATATGTAGCGCCGAATGACCTCGGCTACGCCATGTTCATTGTTGGAAAACGTAACTGCATCCGCTGCAGCCTTCACTTCCTCTTGGGCGTTTTCCATCGCGACTCCAAGCCCAACTGCCTCGATTGCTTTAATATCATTCAAGCTATCACCGACAGCGATCACTTCATCCATATGAATCCCCATGTGCTCGCATAAGGCTTCTAACGCACTTGCTTTTGACACCCCAAGTGGGTTTATCTCCAAATTATAAATGGAAGAATTAGATATTTCCAGCCCCTGCCAAGCTTCTATCTCACTGCGTATCGCTTGAATGATCTCAATATCCTCGTCATAATAGCCGAATTTTAGCCATTCATGCGCAGTTAGCTCCCCTTGCAGCTCATGCCAGCTGTCTTTATTGTAAATGCGCTTTGTCGTATATGCCCAGAACCAAGTATTCGGGTACTGAGTCGAAACACCGTGCAGCTTACTAATCCAGTCCGCATCTAAAGTTTTACGTTGCAGCAATACATGCGGTTTCGACCAGATCTCTCCGCCGTTCACCGTAATCATAGGTGAATCTAGTCCCATATCCACTGCGTAGTCGATAGCATTAATAAAACCGCGACCAGTAGAAAATATAACAGTGACTCCCGCTTCCACTGCCTTCCTTATCCACTTCAAGTTCAGATCCGTGATATGTAAATCGTCATTCAGCAATGTACCATCCATATCTAAGGCTAATAGTTTATATGCTGTCATATTTATCCCCTCCATGTCTCTCTAATATCTTATCATACCTATGCAATAAAAAGCTTCATCCCGCGTCAAGATGAAGCTCTCTACTCTAAATGTTTAGGATACGCGCTGTTATCCTGTTGTATACCTGTTAACCACTTCACTTAAATAGTCCTCCTGTAGCAGCAATACAAACGATGGTAAGAATTTTAATGACAAGTAAAAAGCGGCGAACGGCACTGTTCATTGGGATCACCTGCTGTTCAACTATTTTCATACGATCACCTCCATCAAGTGATAATATAGTATATGCTGCTGACTTTGTTGCGTCACTGCAACTTTTTTTCCTTAAAGGTTGACTTTTCTGCACTGTTAAAGCTATGAGCTCGTCAGCTTCAAATCTGAAGTTGTCGTGCTTTCAGCACCGAGAAATTGCCTTGTAGCTAACCTCCTCTTTCGCTTTAAAGCAAATTGAGCAAGCATGTAGGTCTCCAGAGGAAACTGATATGCTCCCCATTAGGTAGACAGATTAAATAAAAAATCTGTTTATCCGATGGGGAGTATTTTTATGGCTAAAAGTAAGCATCCAGTTGAAATCAAATTACTTGCTGTTGAAGCTTTACATGAAG
>NZ_JAMBNY010000088.1 GCF_023715345.1 Paenibacillus camelliae | reverse complement strand
ACCGCCCCAGTCAAACTGCCCGCCTGACACGGTCCCTTCACCAGATTCATGGTGACAGGTTAGAACTCCGATACGATCAGGGTGGTATCCCAACGGCGCCTCCACACATGCTGGCGCACATGCTTCAAAGGCTCCCACCTATCCTGTACAGATCGTACCAAAGTCCAATATCAAGCTACAGTAAAGCTCCATGGGGTCTTTCCGTCTTGTCGCGGGTAACCTGCATCTTCACAGGTATTAAAATTTCACCGGATC
>NZ_JAMBNY010000087.1 GCF_023715345.1 Paenibacillus camelliae | reverse complement strand
TCGTATCGGCTAATGCATAATAACCGCACCAGCCTGTGAGATATTGATTAAGTTCCTTTATTCGTAGTTCGATCGGGATTGGCTTACTCCGAGAGGTGATCGCTTTAATCTTTGTTTTCACTCGATCCAGTGATAGCTTTGCGATCTTTATTCGCGGATTTTTCTTCTCCCAGCTGAACGTGAAACCTAGAAATTTACGCCTCCATGGACGGTCAACCGCGCTTTTCTCTCGGTTAACTTTCAACTTCAGTTTTC
>NZ_JAMBNY010000086.1 GCF_023715345.1 Paenibacillus camelliae | reverse complement strand
TTACCTCACCAACTAGCTAATGCACCGCAGGTCCATCCATAAGTGACAGATTGCTCCGCCTTTCCCAACTCTCTCATGCGAGAGATTTGCGTATCCGGTATTAGCATTCGTTTCCGAATGTTATCCCGGTCTTATGGGCAGGTTACCTACGTGTTACTCACCCGTCCGCCGCTAACTCTCAGGAGTGCAAGCACTCCATCAAGTCCGCTCGACTTGCATGTATTAGGCACGCCGCCAGCGTTCGTCCTGAGCCAGG
>NZ_JAMBNY010000085.1 GCF_023715345.1 Paenibacillus camelliae | reverse complement strand
TAGACGATGATATAATCATCTTCCGGCCAACAAAGCCGAGCAGCATTTGTTCTCTCTAAGAGAGCATCTTGTACCTTGAAAACTGGATAAGAAAGTATATGAAACATCCAAAGCGAATCGAGTTCAAACTTATGTTTGAAATTAAAATTAGCAGCGAGTGTTTTCGGTAAAAGCGACCTTCATCCGCTAGGATGTTCGAGCGTTAACGAAAATACGAGCCATTGGTTAAGCTAATAAGAGCGCACGGAGGATGCCTAGG
>NZ_JAMBNY010000084.1 GCF_023715345.1 Paenibacillus camelliae | reverse complement strand
TCGATCCCGCTTGGCTCCACCAAAGAAGATTTACAACTTTAACGTGTTCTTCCTAACGGAAAACACTATTGTACCTTGAAAACTGGATAAGAAAGTATATGAAACATCCAAAGCGAATCGAGTTCAACAAACTAAGTTTGTTTGAAATTAAAATTAGCAGCGAGTGTTTTCGGTAAAAGCGACCTTCATCCGCAAGGATGTTCGAGCGTTAACGAAAATACGAGCCATTGGTTAAGCTAATAAGAGCGCACGGAGGATGCC
>NZ_JAMBNY010000083.1 GCF_023715345.1 Paenibacillus camelliae | reverse complement strand
GTGTACAAGACCCGGGAACGTATTCACCGCGGCATGCTGATCCGCGATTACTAGCAATTCCGACTTCATGCAGGCGAGTTGCAGCCTGCAATCCGAACTGAGACCAGCTTTGATAGGATTGGCTCCACCTCGCGGTTTCGCTTCCCGTTGTACTGGCCATTGTAGTACGTGTGTAGCCCAGGTCATAAGGGGCATGATGATTTGACGTCATCCCCACCTTCCTCCGGTTTGTCACCGGCAGTCACGTTAGAGTGCCCACCCA
>NZ_JAMBNY010000082.1 GCF_023715345.1 Paenibacillus camelliae | reverse complement strand
CATCGGCGCTGAAAGGCTTAACGGTCGTGTTCGAGATGGGTACGCGTGGTTCCCTTTCGCCATCGTCACCAAACGTTGTAGATGCTTCCGAAGTGGCTTGCACCCTCAAAACTGGATATGAAAGTTATGAATCTCCTTAGCGTTTCAAGCAGAAGCATATGCTTCCGATGTGACTTGTGAACCTTCGCTTGCGCTCCGTATTCAAAGTCTGTAGGATAAGCCCTCGACCGATTAGTACTGGTCAGCTCCATGCATTGCTGCACTTCCACCC
>NZ_JAMBNY010000081.1 GCF_023715345.1 Paenibacillus camelliae | reverse complement strand
AGGCTGGGGGTGGAAGTGCAGCAATGCATGGAGCTGACCAGTACTAATCGGTCGAGGGCTTATCCTAAATGATTACTTTGGAGATTCACAACTTTCATATCCAGTTTTCAAGGTTCAAACCTTGAAAGTTCAAATATATTTTGAGCATTTGTTCCCTGATAGCTCAGTTGGTAGAGCACTCGACTGTTAATCGAGTTGTCACAGGTTCGAGTCCTGTTCGGGGAGCCATTCATGGAGAAGTACCCAAGTGGCTCAAGGGGACCCTCTGCTAAGGG
>NZ_JAMBNY010000080.1 GCF_023715345.1 Paenibacillus camelliae | reverse complement strand
TCCGCCGCTAAGTCTCAAGGAAGCAAGCTTCCTATCAACTCCGCTCGACTTGCATGTATTAGGCACGCCGCCAGCGTTCGTCCTGAGCCAGGATCAAACTCTCCATTAAAGTGTTTGATTGCTCATTTATTTCGCTTTTTATCAACAACCCAACGGGGTTGAATTGTTGATGGCAGTTCTTACTCGTTGTTCAGTTTTCAAGGAACAATGTCGTTCTCATCTCATCTTGCGAGTGTGACTCGAACGTTTTGTTTTTGTGTGTCTGTCGCGATCTCTC
>NZ_JAMBNY010000079.1 GCF_023715345.1 Paenibacillus camelliae | reverse complement strand
GGATCTCTCGTTGAGACAGCGCCCAATTCGTTACGCCATTCGTGCGGGTCAGAATTTACCTGACAAGGAATTTCGCTACCTTAGGACCGTTATAGTTACGGCCGCCGTTTACTGGGGCTTCGGTTCATAGCTTCGGGTTACCCCTAACCACTCCCCTTAACCTTCCAGCACCGGGCAGGCGTCAGCCCGTATACTTCGTCTTACGACTTCGCACAGACCTGTGTTTTTGCTAAACAGTCGATTGGGCCTTTTCACTGCGGCCCCCTCGGGCGATTAA
>NZ_JAMBNY010000007.1 GCF_023715345.1 Paenibacillus camelliae | reverse complement strand
AGAATTAATTGAGCATTGCCTTGGGTGACGAGCATCTCGTCTAGCATATAGCTCAATGCTTCCTGACCAGCACTGTAGCTTAGTGAAGTTCTTTGACCATCCTGTACATACTCGAGTGCAAATGGTGCTGCTTCGTCTTCCCAGCTTGGCGGTGGTTCATACGACACAATGCCGCGAAGCGTCAGCTCTGCGGGGCCATAGTTTACGTGATCTACCCTAATCGTTGCCACGAATTCTGTGGACATCGTCGGCAGGTTCCATACATAGCTGCCGTTCACTTCCTCTAGCTCTTCATCGTTAATCATTACCGAGGTAATTTCAGAATCGGCTACGCTCGGCGCAAAGACGAGCTGATCATCCCCAACTGAAACTATAGTCTCATCTAGTCGATAGCTTAGCGTCTCTTCAAACGTGTAGCTTAACGCTTCTCTGCCGCTGTATAGCACATACTCCACTGCAAATGGTGTCGCTTCGTCCTCCCAGCTCGGCGTTGGCTGATACGATACGATACCGCGAAGCGTCAGCTCTGTTTCCGCTGGATTATAATCTGGATGATACACGTTAATCAACGCGTAAAGATCTGATGACGATTCAGGTAAATCCCATACATAGCTGCCATTTACGTTATCTAGCTCTTCACCGTTAATCGTTACCGCTGTAAGATCAGCACCCGCTACATTCGGAGTAAGAATTAGCTGTGCATTGCCTTGGGAGACGAGCATCTCGTCAAGCATATAACTTAATGCTTCCTGACCAGCACTGTAGCTTAGCGCCGTACTCTGACCATTCTGTACATACTCCACAGCGAATGGTGCTGCTTCGTCCTCCCAGCTCGGTGTCGGTGTCGGTGTTGGCGTTGGCGTTGGCGTCGGCGTTGATGTCGGTCTCGGCGGCACCGGCACTGGAGTGCTTCGCTGTTGATTTCTTTCTTCTTCTAGTCGACGCTCCTTGTCTGAATTAAATCTATTTTTTTCGTCTTCATTTAAGGATTCAAGTAATTTCTGCATAGCCTCATCAACTCGTCGTTGTCTCTCTTGTTCATTCTTTAGTCGCTGTTCTTCCATCTTCCTCTCTATTTCTTTTAATAAATCTCCATTGTTTTTTTTCGCTCGTTCCAACTGCTCTTGCATTTCCTCAGTTTTTCTCTGTAGCTCAAAATCGTATCGATTATTAGGTAATCTAGTATCTAGATTTCCATCTAATTCCCTTTCTATTTGACCGTTTACAGATTGTATAATCTTTTCAAGCTCATCCTCCATTGCTTCCTTATCATTTTGTGATATCAAATTTTTATTCAACGCGGCTAATAGAATTGCGCTAGTCAAATTTCGAATATTGTTTTGAATCACCTCATCTGATAACGGCAGTTGAGAATCGGAGCCTTGAGATTGTTGCAATCTTTTAAGCATCTCTTCATTTTCCCGCTGTATCTTTGCAAGATTGTCCAATATGCTTCGCATCGTATCAGGTGATGTTTGTTGCAATAACTGCTCTAATGATTGATTAGACATATTGCCGATCATATTCCCGGAGTCTGGATTGTGAAAGAATATTTGTGCAGGATAGATTTGCTGCGGCTGTTGATCGCCATCGTCCTTCGATTGCATTTGAATAATACCAGATAGTAAGCCGATTACGGATTCGCCCGTATTGGGATCTATTCCAACAAAGAAGTTAGTTCCACGAACGCCCATAATCGCTGTCGGTGTTTCCAGCTGAAATTCATCATCCTTCGTAGCAATGGATTTCACATCCACCCAAGCTTTACCTTTTTTCATCTTTACTTTCGTTGTTGTTCCATTCTTCGTGGATAGCTTACTAAAGGTTACCGTTGAGTTGCTTTCAAGAACTAACGTATCATCTGTTGAAGTACCGTTAGAAAACTTCAATTCAACACTGCTCTTGCTTCCGGTTGTAACGACATCCCCTTCATTTAAGCTCATGTTCTTAAAGCCCTTTAGCGTTTTCTTACCTCCGGACTTTTGAACCTCTACCGTTCCTTCTATCTTAGAAATAATGGCAACGCGTGAAGTAGCTGCATCAGCAAAGCCTACTCCCGTTGTGAGTGTCACCACAGCAAAGATAAACGTTAAAGCTATAATTAAGCCTCTTCTCATCGACGAACCTCCCTATCATTCTATAAAACTAGCTTTGAAATAATGCCGAACGAACAACAACATGCTGTTGCTGACGATCCCACTGCACATCATAGCCAAGCTGCTCAGCAATAAAGCGAACTGGTACTAGCAAACGATGATCTACAACAATGCCTGATGCGTCCAACGTTTCAGTTCCTTCGCTCGTCTGCTTAACGATAGACTGACCATCTTCAGAGAAGAGATAGGAGAGACTAGAGTTAATCGTCACTCTTACTTGACTGCTTTGCTTATCAACGTGGATACGATAGCCGAAATGTTCCGCAAGTGCGCGTAATGGGACATAGGTACGGCCTCCCTGAAGCTTAGCCGCGACATCTGAAACAAGCAGCTTTCCTTCAACCATAACGTGAATATTACCGTCCTCGTCGTGCGCTTGCTGCTCATAGCGCTGAATAACGCGAAGTCTGTTGTTGCTAGAATCCGTTACAAGTAACGTACCGTCTGAACGCTCAATGACGTCGGTAGGCTCATTCAGCTCAGCTGCACCTATAACGCCATCTGACTTACCACTCTCTTCCTCCTGCCCTGCAAGCGTATAAACTATTCCATCAGCAAGAAGTCTTATCACATGATTGTTACGATCAGCGATGAGCAATGAACCATCACTAGCAACAGATATCCCTGTCGGAGATGAGAATCTTGCCTGTTCTGCCTCTCCATTGGCATATGCGCCAGGAGCATAAAGTGCGTTACGTTCGTACTCACCACCACCTGCCACTGTCTTCACGATGCCTTGTTCAAAATCAATGTACCGAATCCGTTGATTGCCAGAATCGCTTACATAGAGATTTCCAAGCTCATCGATGGCAAGCCCAGTTGGTTCATTGAATAATGCCTCGGAAAGTCGACCATCCTTGAAATCACCAGCCTCGGTTACTACCCCTGGAAAATATTCCACGACGCGCTCTGAACGTTTATTTAATGTCGTAACTGCGCCATTTGCATCGATTTTTCGTATCACATGATTTAGTGTATCAGCGACATATACGTTTCCTTTGTGATCTACTGCTACATCTGAAGGGCTGTATAGCTTTGCTCGCTCACCTGTCCCATCCTGAAAGCCGATCTCACCATTACCAGCAATCGTCTTCACTATGCCATCAGTAGTAATCATACGAATGCTATGATTCCCGCTATCAGCAACATATATATTGCCTTGTACATCTTGGGCTAAGCCAGCTGGCTTATTGTAAAAAGCGCTATCATTGTTACCGTCATTGTAGGCTCCAATAGGGAAGCCTTGTTCATCGAAATCTAGAATAAGTCCACTATAGCTTGTCACTTGATTACTAGATAGCAACCTAAGCAGATGGTTGTCACTATCGCTTATTAATATCCCTCCATTATTCAGCTCAATAATAGAAGCTGGTGTGTACAAGCTAGCAGCTTGGGCTGCTCCGTCACTATAGCCTGGTTGATTCTGTCCGGTTAGCGTTCGGATTTCATAGAGGTTTTTTTCCTTTAACACCGCTTGATTCGCCGCTGCAGTCATCGGCATCAAGAAGCAAGCACCGCAGGCTGCCCATACGATCCCTTTCAATAATTTGTTCTTCATTCATTTATCATCTCCCTTATTTAATTTATTTCGCGCTTCTTTACTCGAGACTTGCAAGGCTATACATAGCTTACGCTCGAATCAAGGTCGTTTCAGTAACCTGGCTCTCATTTTTCTGAATCTTTCTTTAGAGCGAGCAGCTCATATATTTGGATTGGCTGTGATTTCCCCTTAAATAGTTTTTGCTCTCCTTCGCCATAGATAGCATGCTCTGAGGTTTGCTTATAGACCTCCTCGGATACGAGAATTTGCCCAGCAGTTGTTCCTGACTCAATTCTTGAGGCGATATTGACGCTATCACCAATCGCTGTATAGTCCATTCTTAAGTAAGAGCCAATATTGCCAATGACGACATTCCCCGTATGGATGCCGATACCAATCGCCACTTCCACACCGTACTTCTGCAGCAGCTCCTCACGGATTGGCTTCATATTTTGCTGAATATGATACGCCGTATAGACAGCCATCTTCTCATGCTCTTCTACATCGAGCGGTGCATTAAACAGGATCATTGCAGCGTCACCGATAAATTTATCAATCGTGCCGTGAAACTGTAGTGCAGTATTCGTGATCATCGTAAACTTCGTATTCAGAATGTCGACCACTTCAGTAGGTGTAAGCTTCTCAGATAAAGCTGTAAAACCGCGAATATCTAGAAATAGTATCGTGATTCGCTTAGAGATGCCCCCTAGCTGTATATCCATGCCCTGGTCAATGATGCTTTTCACGAGATCTGGCGATATATAACGGCCGAATTGTCGCGTAACAAAGTTTTTCTGCTGCTGCTCCTTGTACGATTTCAAAGATACGTTAAAGATATAAGCTATAACAATTGATGCGATTAGATAGACCATGCTCATTTGATAGTTAAACTGCTTGAAAAGATAGAGCTGAAGCATGTAGATGCCAATAATCGAGCTAACAGCAACGATAAACGTATATTGGTTTCTGAAGCGCCATGGCAGCCACGTAAATAATAAGAATGCAATGATTATGGCGACTAGCTCTAATGAGTTCGGTGCAAATACGATCGCTGAGCCTTGAAGGAGCTGATTCGTAATGTTGGCATGGACATACACCAGCTTCATGTCACGCGCTAGTGGTGTCGGTCCAGAATCTTGACCACTGTCACCAGATAGTCCTGTCGCGGTCATACCAACAAATACAATCGCATCCTGGAACGTTTCTGGAGGGATTTCACCGTAGATCACATCAACAAACGATACGGTTAGAAAATCCTCGGTCACGAGGTTGTAATCGATGGTCATCGTATTCTTCGCAATAGGATCACTTGTTTTTTTACGATCTGTCCAATCCTCATATCGCGATAGGTTTGCACCTGCCATCTCGGCAGCCTTATAGGCTAAAGAGGGGATAACGTCTCCTTCTGGAGACTGCAGCTTCAGCCACGTTTGCCGAATAATCCCGTCGTGACTTACGACACGGTTAATATGCGCATTTTCGGTATGCTCAGAAAATAAAGGATAAGCGTAATCGACAGCATAGGTTTGCAGATATTGATCTGAGCTCACTGTCGTAGTGCGGAAAACATCCCCTGTCGTACTAGCAACAGCGGGAAGTATAACATTAGGGTATGTAGCCAGTGCCTCGGCGAAGATTGCATCGCTATCTTCTTGACTTGGATCGCTGAACACAATATCAAAAGCGATCGCATTAGGCTCAAAGTCAGGCTCATTGATCGTAGCTAGCAGAGAGGCATATATCGAACGATCCCAAGGGAACATCCCAAGCTCTTGTATGGATCGATCATCGATGGCAATAACTACGATGTGTGGATCAGGATCATGAGTGGCTGTTTGCTTCATATTATGATCAAACATCATAGATTCAAGCTTCTGGAAGGTATGTAAAGAATAATTTAGTAGAATTGTAATTAGAAGTAACAGATTAACAATAATAAACGTATTGCGTATAGGTGCTTTCAATATACCGCCACTTTCTATACATTTTTTTGCAGAACACTACTATTCTATTATTAAACCTCGGACACCTAACGTCAATAAAAAGCTTAGTATATTTGCACTATTTTCCTTGAATAAATAAAAGCGAGACCCCTTGTTATAATAAAACAATAACAATAGATCTCGCTTAAGCTATTTTACTATTCTTACAGCTGCACGATGACCTCGATTTCAACTAGCGCATCCTTAGGCAAACGTGCAACCTCTACAGCGCTACGAGCTGGGTACGGCTGTTCAAAAAAGCTTGCATATACTTCATTGACTGCTGCAAAATCATTCATATTCTTCAAAAACACTGTCGTCTTAACAATTTGGTTCATCGACGCACCTGCTGCTTCAACGATTGCCTTCACATTGTTAAGTGATTGCTTCGCCTGCTCAGCAGCTGTTTCTGGAAACTGATTCGTAGCAGGGTCCATTCCTAATTGCCCTGACGTGAATAGCAATTGACCAACCTGGACCGCTTGAGAATAAGGTCCAATCGCTTGCGGTGCTAGATCTGTATGCACTGCTTTTTTCATAATTGCACGACCTTTCTATACAAAACTTAATTTCATTCTACTTTTTTCTGACTACAACATTATAGCTTATTTTTCGGCTTGCGGAAAATAATAGGTGCTACGATGACAGCTAAAATGAGTAGAATGATGCCCAGCATTAAAAATAAACCGTATTCCTGTAGCCATAACGGGTATGCCTTCAGCTCTTCAAATACTATGCCTCCAACTGTGGGACCAATAAAACCGGCAATACCAGTTATCGCGGAGAACACAGCGATATATATAGGACGCTCTGCTTTTGTGGAAGAGCCAATCATAAAAATAAAGATTTGTTGGTTATAGCTTCCTAAGCCGAAGCCAAGAAATGCATAAATCATAATAAGTACGAGCAGCTGAGGTAGAACGTTCATCGTACTCCAAAGCAAGGCAGCGGCAGCTAAAAACGGCAGCGAGCCAATGAGAAGCGCTCTTTCACTTAATCTGCGAGATAACAGCCCGCACACATAAAAACCAGCCATTGACGTAATCGTCTGCAGAATAACTAGATTCGCAACAGTTGCATAAGGCACGCGCAGTACGTCAAGCATGACATACGAAAAAAACGGATGCGTCATCGTCACGACAAGCGTCCACATCGTTAAAAACACAAGCCCTTTAAAGAAGGTACGATCGCGAAATGGGCGCAGCACAAATGTACCTAGCTTCATCCCCTCACTTTTTTCAAAATGAGGATTCGGATATTTCGTCATATATATAATGTTCATAACGACCGTCACAGCAGCAATGGCATACATGATGTTGAAGCCCCATGCACCGGGGTAAGCATCAATAATTACTCCCGTAATATATAAGCCCGTGCTATTTACAGCACTTGTTAGCACGTTTCGAATACCGAAATATTTACCTCGCACTTGATTAGGAACCATATCAGAAATTAGCGAGGGCCAGATGACTCCTGCAAACGCGTTTACAACAGCATAAATTAGAAAAATAATGATAAACGTAACAAGCCATAAATCCTTGGGAAATATGAATGGAATAAGTCCTGTTGATAGTCCAATTAGACGATGAGCCGATGTAAAAATTATAAACGCGCGTTTACGATTGACCAACCTTTGCATATACATCGCTGCTACAACCTGCAGCAAATTCGCTAACGCTGGAATCGCCAGTACGATTCCTATCTGCTTCGAATTTGCTCCAAGATATAATAAGTATGCGGTTAGAAATGGGCCAGTAAGCATGGTGAGCAGCAGCATTGCCCACATGCCTTCGACAACGGCCACTTGCATGCCTTTCCGATACGATGATTTGGGTTTATCTTTTACTAGAAATTGAAATCGCACAATATAGCCTCCCTAAGCTGTAGATCATTAGTTAATATGAGCGGTCATACGAATATGAGGTATTCCATCCTCCATATAAGGCTCCGACTGTACAGTAAATCCAACCTTTTCATAAAAATGCTGCAAGCGTTGCTGTGCAGAGATCGTGATCGCTTTACCGCCCCAATGCTCCTTAATAAAAGCAATCCCTTTCCTTACTAGCTCTTCACCATTGCCAGTTCCTCTGAGCACAGGTGCAATAATGACTCTACCTATCGAATAGCTGTGTTCATAGCTCACGCCATAATTCAATAGCCTGCAATATCCGACGAGTTGATTGTGCTCATTTCTCAGCTGTAGATGATAGGCGTCTAAATCCTTATTGTCGCAGTCAGCATATATACTTTCCTGCTCCACGACAAACACATCTGTACGAAGCTTTATGATCTCATATACTTCGATGTTGCTTAATTCATTAAAATGCTTAATGCTCCATTCCATGCTGCTAGACTCCTTTTTACATTCAATTACAGTTGTAAATTATCATCACCATCATCATACACTGGTTATGCGAAAATTCATATTGTAATGTGTATGTTTTTTCTGTTTTGCCTTAAAAAATTTAATCACGTATACTATGGAAAGCTACTACATAAGGAGTGGGACGATGAAGTCATTATTGAAAGAAAAACTCAGCCGCCTAGCTCAGCTTGCCGTTATCAGTTCGATAGCTTTGCTGATATTACTAGTTACGGGCTGTAGTGTTTTCCTAGACGAGCCTCGCAGCAGCAATAGCCCTGCTATTGAGATTGAGCAATCAAATAATGAACGTTTAACCTCGTTTGACGAGGTTGCTGCTTACATACGTGCAAACGGACAGCTGCCAAGTAATTTTATTACGAAGAATGAAGCAAAGAAACTAGGCTGGATTGCAGCGGATGGAAATCTGCATGACGTTGCTCCAGGAAAGAGCATTGGCGGCGACCGCTTTGGCAATCGTGAAGGTTTACTTCCTAAAAAGGAAGGAAGAATATGGTATGAGGCGGATATTAATTATGAAGGCGGTCATCGCAATGCGGACCGAATCGTCTTCTCTAATGATGGACTAATCTATATGACGACAGACCATTATAAAAGCTTTACAGATATTACAGATGAGGTGGCAACAGAATGAATAAAACAATTGAGCTTAAGCTCTCTCATATTAAACAGTATGATTCGGTGCATCATTGGCTTGCAGCACAGCTCGAGCTACCAACGCATTATGGTCATAATCTAGATGCCTTATGGGATTGTCTCACTGGTCATATTGAGCTTCCTATAACAATCTTATGGAATAATGATTGTCAGGATCAAACAGACTATTCGAGTATTACTGATCTCTTCGAGGAAGCATCCGGTGAGGTAGATGGGCTTGAATTTGGTTATGTACTAGAATAAATATCTATCTGAATTTGGAGGAATAACAACTATGCGTAAACAACCATTCCAATTCGGCATTTACACACTAGCTGATTTGGGGAAGGATCCTCATACTGGAGTACAGATTACTCCCCATGAGCGCGCACGACAAATTGTTGAGCTTGCGAAAATGGCTGATCAGCTTGGCCTCGATGTTTTTGGTCTTGGAGAGCATCATCGTTTGGACTACGCAGTGTCATCTACCGCAGTTACATTGGGAGCCATTGCGCAAAGTACAAGCAATATCCGATTAACAAGTGCAACAACGATTATAAGTACTGTTGATCCCGTCAGATTGTATGAAGATTATGCTACACTTGATCTGCTATCCAATGGTCGTGCTGAAATTATTGCAGGCAGGGGTGCGTTTTTCGAATCCTTCCCGCTTTTCGGCTTCGATCCCGAGGATTATGACGCGCTGTTTGAGGAAAACACGGAGCTCTTCTTGCAGCTTAACAAGCATGAAAAACTAACGTGGACAGGTCAATTTCGTCCAGCATTACATAATGTTGAAATCGCACCTCGCCCCTATCAATCCGAAATTCCTTTATGGATTGGTGTAGGTGGAAGCATCTCAAGTGCTGAACGTGCAGCTCGATACGGGCATGGCATGGCCATTGCAATTTTAGGCGGTAATGTTACATCTTATCAGCCATTAGTGGAAGCTTACCATCGTATGGCAACCAAGTTAGATCGACCATCTGAACATCGTCAGGTCGCAGTAACAGGCCACACTTTTATCTCTGAGAGTGCTAAGGATGCTCGTGAAATATATTATCCTTATTACGAAAATTATAAAAACTATGTCAATGCACAATTAGGAAAGCAGCAACAGTTTACAAGGGAGCAATTCGATCAAATGACAGAGCTGCAGCACGCGCTATTTGTGGGCAGCCCTTCAGAGGTCGCAAGTAAAATATTGCTGCAATACAAGCTGTTCGGTCATCAGCGTTTTCTCGCACAGCTGGATATTGGCGGTATGCCATTCGAGCTCGCTGCCAATAGTCTAGAGCTGCTAGCAACGAAGGTCATTCCAGAAGTTCGTAGACAAATCGCGCAATACGCTTAACTTAAACCAAAATACATAATTTACTGCTAGGCAGGTCAATTATGTATTTTTTTCCGCCCCATTGAATATTTATTCATTATAATGTATCATTATACATGTTCAAGAGGAGGGAATGAAGATGTCATTACCATTAAAGCATATTGAAGAGCTGAGCCTTACTCATTGGCCAGCGTTAAATACAGAATATATGGATGGCTGGAAGCTGCGCATGTCTAATGGCTATACCAAGCGTGCCAATTGCATCAGCACCATTCAAAGCTCCAGCAAGCAGCTACATGCGAATATTGCTGCCTGTGAGCAAAGATATAAGTTAATGAAGCAGCCTACTATTTTTAAGCTGACTCCATTTTCAGAGCCTGAATTAGATGAGACCTTGAATAGTCTTGACTATGCTTTATATGATCCGTCACTTATGCTGACCCTTTCGCTCGATCAGCTAAAGGATCAGCCTTCAATTCATGCAAGCCTAGAAGGTCAGCTTGAGTTCATAATTCAAGAGCATATTTCATTGCCTTGGCTCGAGCAATATTGCAAGCTAAGCGGAGTGAATGATGGGTATATCCCAACGATGATTGATATGATGGCTGCTATGCCAGGCAAGCTAATGCTAGCTAGCTGCTACGTTGACGGTGAGCCAGCCGCTCTTGCCATGGCTATTATCGACCAGGACTATGTAGGCATTTATGATGTTATTACGGCTGAAGCCTATCGTAATAAGGGCTTATGCAGCTATATGCTTTGGCAATTGCTGCAGCAATGCAAGCCGCACGCGTCCAAAAGCTATCTAGCAGTCGTTGCTAATAATGAGCCAGCGAAGCGTGTCTATGCGAAGCTGGGGTATCAGGAAGCATATACGTATTGGTATCGCGTAAAGGTATAACGTGTTCGTACGAAAAAAGAGTAGGCGTTGATGTAAACCCAACGACCTACTCTTTTCTATTGTCTTTGCTTAAGATAGCTCCAGGTTAGCCCCATAATCTCTTTCGCTTGATTATAAAGCGTTGTGTTGCGGAAAGCATCCATAAACGGTGAAAGCAGTGCATTGATAATACTTTCCCTAAGCTGTTCCCGCTCCAACTCCTCGATTAAGCCCTCAGTGAGCTCAAGCTGAGACTTAGTAAGCTTGGTATTCGCTATTAAATCACGATACAGAATAACAATTTCCTCTCGATTAAGCTGCTCCTGCTTCATATTGTTTTTGTATAGCTCGATTTTTTCAGGATCGAGTATAGCAGCTCCTTCATTCACCAAATTGTTGATAATATGGCGCAAATGGAGGAATACTGATTGTGCAACCTGTTCAGCATTCGTATTTCGCTGATTCATTGTTTTGGCAGTGAGCAATAAATGCTGATGCATAGCGTAATATAAAACTGCTGCCTCTATTGCATGTGGTTTCAGCTCATGTCCAAACACTTCGACGAATCGCCCAGCTAACCACTCGATCTCAAGCAGACGATAATTCAATACAACTTTTTTTAGCTCAACGTCACCTGAGTGCATAATCTCCTCGAACATACCACTAATGCCTTGCTGCTCGTTTGTTCGAGATAGCATCGTGATTTGCTTAATAAGGACATTGATGTCTTGTTCATCTTTCCCTAGTTGTATCTCATGTCTTTTAAGATCCGTTTCGGATCTTGCTTGCTGTAAGATCGCAGCAACACATTCATTTTTAGAGGAAAAATAATTATAGAAGGTGCCCTTAGATATTCCAGAGCGCTCGATAATATCCTGAATTGAGGTTTGCTGTATGCCTTTCTCTAGGAAAAGTGCTTTTGCATGATCAACAACCATCTTTTTACGCTTATTCACATCGTGCCCCCTTTTCCTACTTTTCATTAAGTATACCCATGTCACAAAACATTTTACAATATTTTTTGGACTGGTAGTATAAAAAAGTTGAAATTAATGAACCAATGATATAAAATCATCAAGTGACACAAATTTTAAAGCTAAAATAAATTTTTGATAGGAGCGTAAAATATAATGAGTGATACTTTACAACAGTTAAAGAAGCCACCCTATTTTATGTTAGGGATACTCTTTTTCGGGGCATTCGTTTCATTTCTTAATAACTCATTAATGAACGTTGCCTTACCGACCATTATGGCGGATTTGAATATCGAGTCCTATGCCACGGGTCAATGGCTTTCTACAGGCTATATGCTAGTTAGCGGTATTCTAATTCCGGTATCCGCTTTTCTACTTACCAGATTTACGAATCGACAGCTGTTTATTACGTCGATGCTCCTATTCACTTTGGGAACAGCACTTGCAGCCTTTGCACCTAACTTTAGTTTTCTACTTGCAGGCCGCATGATTCAAGCAGCAGGTTCATCAGTAATGTCGCCACTGCTTATGAATACAATGCTCATTAGCTTCCCTCGTGAAAAGCGTGGAGCTGCTATGGGGGTATTCGGTCTCGTTATGATCGTTGCTCCAGCACTTGGACCAACATTATCTGGGTATATCGTCCAATATTATGACTGGCGTCTATTGTTCGAAATGATCTTGCCATTTGCCATCATCAGTCTAATCCTTGCAATATTCAAATTCCAAAACATTATGCCGACACGTAAAGCAACACTCGATTACTTATCTGTCGTCATGTCTACGCTTGGTTTTGGTGGTTTACTTTACGGCTTCAGCTCCGCAAGCACAGACGGTTGGGGAGATCCAGTAGTTATTACGACGATTGCCGTCGGTGCAATTATGGTCATTCTATTCACTCTACGACAATTTAAGATGGAGCAGCCGCTGCTGAATTTATCGGTATACAAGCATCCAATGTTCGCGCTCGCATCGTTAATCTCTGTCGTTAACTCAGCAGCTTTATTCTCTGGTATGATTCTTACTCCTGCATATGTACAAAGCGTGCGCGGAATATCAGCATTAGATTCTGGTCTTATGATGCTCCCAGGTGCGATCGTGATGGGGATTATGTCACCAATTACCGGTAAGCTTTTTGATAAATTTGGACCGAAGGTGCTCGGGATTCTCGGCCTTGCCATTACGTGCGTTACGACGTACTTTATGACGTACTTTGATCTTGACACGTCGATTTCATACATCATCACGATTTATTGTGTGCGCATGCTTGGTATCTCGATGGTCATGATGCCGATTATGACAAACGGCTTAAACCAATTACCAACTCGACTAAACCCACATGGTACTGCAGTTAACAATACGTTAACTCAGGTAGCTGGTGCATTAGGTACAGCTATTTTCGTATCCATTATGAACTCTCGTGCTGAAAGCAGCATTACAGATCAATTTAGCAAGATTGACCTTACAACTATTACAGATATTGAAAAAGCTCAAATTACTCAGCTAGGTATGCTGGAAGGTATTCAATACTCATTCCTAATCGCAACTTTAACAACCGCTGTTGCATTAATCCTCACATTCTTCATTAAGCGAGTCGATGTGAGTGAATCCGCTGTTGCTCGTATGGAAGCAGAAGATGCTGCAGCTGCTAAGTAAAGCATAAGTAACACATAATATCAGTAGCTGCTGCATATGATATATTGGACACGGAAGTAACAAATGGGGTATCCAAGGTTAGTCTCTAACCATTGGATACCCCATTTGCTGTTATATAGCTATGCTATCTAGTACTAATACACCTTAAAAGGCTAAAATAATCCCTTTATCATTGGCATACAATGAGCTTACTCCGCCTGTTGGCACAACGACGATATCCTTAAACTGGAACCGTTCAGCTATCGCTTGCTTTAATCGGTTAGCCAAATCCTCATTGTTGCAATGCGAGATTACAGCATTCTCTCCGACCGTATTTTTTCCGCTATCGCTAATGGTATCAACAAGCTTTTTAACAATTTTCGTTTGCCCTTTAACATTGGAATAGCTCACAATATTGCCATCTCCATCTGAGCCAAGCAAAGGCTTAATATTTAACATATTGATAAGCTTTCCCTTAACCTTGCTTAAGCGACCATTTTTCATTAAATTATCGATATTATCGAGTACAAAATATGTTTTCATATGCTTAATAAAATCCTCTGTGCGAGAGATAATATCAGACTTAGCTAAGCCAAGCTGAGCGAGCTCATAAATTTTCAATACGATGAGCAGTTGACCAGCCGATGCACTTTTTGAATCAAATACATAAACATCATTTGAGGTTGATTCCATCATTTCTTTTCCAAGCATCGCACTTGAATATGAGCTGGAGAGTCTACTAGACAACGTTACTGCAAATGAATTCTCCGCTTGATCAAAGGCTTCCTGATATAACGCTGGAGCGGGAGCTGAGGAGCCGACCTTTCCAGTGCATGCTTTCATGTCTGCCATAAATTGCGTAAGATCCAATTGTTCATTATCCACAATTTCACGGTCGCCCAGCATTAGGTTTAATGGTATTTTAATTAAGTTAAGTTCCTTTATAAGTGCCTGTGTTGCATCACAGCAAGAATCAACAATCATTGAAAATTTAATTATGTCGCTCGCCTCATTTCTATCGTCTGACTTCTCTAGGTCTGTAGTTAGTAAATAGATTAATGTTATTATTCCGTAAACTATAACAGAGGTACATATACGATAGCAAATTTTTATTCAAGCGAATACAGATGACCAAATCTTTACAGCTGTTGCGGAAATAAGAACGACTAAAATATAGCGAAGCACCCTAGCATTAATCTTTGAACTGATTCTTGAGCCTAGTGGTGCGCCAATTAAACTTCCGATAATAACGAAAAGCGTAGGCATAAAGAGCAGATGTCCAGCGGATAGTTTGCCAATAACTCCACCTATTGCAGAAATAAAGACAATGGCTAAGGATGAAGCAATCGTTACTCTAATCGGTATCTTCATCACATTCAGCATTAACGGGATTAGAATAAATGCTCCTCCAGCTCCAACAATCCCTGATACAATACCTACTGTAAATGCTGATGCTATGGCTACACCCTTATGAAATCGAACCTCACCATCCACACCTTCTTTTTTCCCTTTATTCGGTATGAGCATTAGTAAGACTGCAACTATGGCTAAGATGCCATAAATGATATGGATCGTATAGCTGGATAGATATTGTGAGCTTAACCCGCCAATAAAGCTCCCCATTAATATACTGCTGCCCATATAAAGTACAAGTCCCCGATGAATGAGTGATTTCCCAGTTTTTTTCTGACTTTGGCGATAGGCGATGACTCCAGCTAGTGAACCAAAAAACACTTGAAACATACTGATGGAGGATACCTCCTGTGCTGTAAACTCAGCAGCTCCAATCATGGGTGGAACATATAATAATAAGGGATAATTAATTATTGCTCCGCCTATTCCTAATAATCCCGATAGAAAGGAAGCAATTAAACCTAGCGCGAGCAAAACTACATATAATATGACGTCCATTAGCCTCCTCCTTAAAAACAAAAACAATTAATGTAAAATTAACTCTAGACTTAAACGATAACTGCCTTTATAATAAAACCAAGTAAACAAGTTGGAAAAAGGTGATATGAATTGTGGAGCCTTCTAAAAGATATTTTTGCTAATAATTGTCCGCATTGTAATCAGCCATTGAAGGATGAGCGAACAGATTTAGGCTATATCAAATTTTGCCCTGACGGACATTATGAAGAAGAATCTAACTATCATCTTGGAGTCACCATTACCTATTCTGAACATCCGTAAGCGAGCACACCTTATGCTCGCTTTTTTTTATGCACCACTACTATGTATTGTAGTATTTGTTATCTGCTTAGTCACCCCTATAATTGAAAAGACCGCCGACCAACGCATCTGATTCGTTGATTGGCAGCCTGAAGTATTCCTTGCATTATCCAATTGGCGTTGAATTCACTTTTTCCCAAGTTGCAATCTGATCATCTTCCTCAAACTCAATGATTACATCTGTGACGCCTGGCATATTTTGTATATGCTGTTCGATGCTCTTCTTGATATTAATCGCTCTGCTTACTGAAATAGAGGGATCAATTTCTAGCTTCATTTCAATATGATAATCCTCTCCTTCCTTCATAGCGAATAAAGTCTTAATATCTTTGATATCCTCATTTGTAAAAATAAACGCAGCGATCTTGGCCTCCAGCTCATCATCTGCTTCTCCCAGAACACCCTTGGCATTATCTAAAAATACTCTGCCCACTACATAAAACATCATGACACCAATAATGACCGATGCAATTCCCTCTGCCGCATGAAATCCTACGTAAAATGACAGCAGAATGCCTATAATCGCAATAACACCACCTAATGTAGCGACCAAATCCTCCATAAATACAAGCTTGGTAGCAGGCTTTGCTTTGGAAAGGTTGGCGAAGCTTTTAGGAATGATAGACAATCCCTTTGCCTCAGCATTCGTTTCATGAATAACCTCCTTCATCGCTTTAAACATAACGAAGGCTTCTAATATAACTGCTGCGGTAAGTACAGAAATGCTAATCCATATTCCTTTCGACTCCGTTGGCTGAAAAATATGATGAATGCCTTCCTTGATCGCCTCATAGCTCATAATGCCAACGATGATGACCGCGAATAAAAGCACTAAGTTAACAACTCGTCCAAAGCCATTCGGGTAGCGATCATTGGGACGCTTCTTAGATAGAGCACTACCAACAAACACAAATAATTGATTGGCAGCATCACCCAACGAATGCATTGTCTCAGCAAACATAGCCACATTGCCTGTAAACATGAATGCAGCTCCCTTAATAAGGGAAATAATCAAGTTTACGATTGCAGCAATCCCTGCTGATTTATTCCCTCTCCTTAACAAGCTCATCATATTCAAGCTATTCCTCCTACTATGTACTCGTATAATATTCACTTCATTTACTTACATCTAGTATTACGTAACACCACCATATTTATGAATATCAACCTTTATTAAATTGTTTTCTAAGTCGCCTGAGCACTTACTTGAATAATAAGATGCTTTCTATTGGGGCAAATAAAACCTTAATTATTGTAATTAGCTGAAACTCATCCTTAAAGTAATACAGTATTTCACTGGCAATAAGCATGAAACCATATAGCACTACATAAGGCTTGATCGGAACACTGTGCCGCTTCATATAATAGACCTCATAAGTAATGATCACAATATAGGCGATAGCGATAATTATCATAGACTTTCTTCCTCCATTTGTTGTCTCCTGTTTCTCATCACATCGATAACATAATATAGAAGCGGTATGAGCTGAGAGATATAGACGCATGTGCTAACCCCGCCATTATGCATACTAAAAAACTGCGTGTGAGATTGAGCTAAACATATCGTACTAACGATAATAAAAGCACAGATCGGATAAATGAGAGGTTTACTGTATTTCAGCTTTAGTATTCGTGACAGCATGTGACTAATAACGAACAAGATAAAGCTGAGCTTAATAAAGATACTAACGAGCCAAAGCGCAATAATGATCGGATCAAGCGTTTCTAGATACGACCCACTTTTTATTAAACGAATAATGTCCAGCTCCGGATAGTTTAAGTTTTGGGCTAGATCAGGACCAAGCACGATGAGAATCGGTATGAGATGACAGATTACCATCAATGCAGCTAGCATCGTAAAACGAATGGTAGTCTTTCGTGTATAGGACGCCTGACTGATATAGGGATATATATATAAGATGAGTGATGCTTCACCAAATATCGAACCCAGGTGGTAAGCCGTCGGCCAGGCTTCTTTAACTGAAGCAATCGTAGCAAAGCCTCGTGCCAGAAACCATTCCATATTCGAATGGACGAGGTACGGAATAATAATAAAGGTAATCATGCTTAAATAGAACATGCCTTCTGCTGCTCTGAACATTGATTTAATACCGTAGCGTGCCATATAGGATATACATAGCCCACATAATCCGAGAATAATCCATGAGGGAGTCCCAGTTAAATAAAACTGTAAGAGTAAGTCTTGAATTTCCCATAAATTAATCGCTACGAGTAGAAAATTAGTCATAATAATAAAAGCCATCAGCGGGTAATGCAGCCAGCGGGTCACAATGTCAGCACCATAATGAACAAAGAAAGCATCAGGTCTGCGCTTGGCAAATGCAATAGAAAAGAAAGTAATCACTATACCTATACAGGCCCCGATGAGCACACCAAGTGGAGCACTATACCCGCTTTGCTGTAGTACGATCCCGATCATAAACATAATAATGGTCGTAATAATATGAATGGTAAAATATTTGTACATCTGTTTTTGTGTTACAACCTTGGTCGTCATGATTGTTAATCTCCCTCATTATGTTCAATAAATTGAGACTTAAACGATCTAACGGTGGAGCCTTTGCGTCGAATACGGATATCGGAATCGATGTCGATCGCGAGTTGATCGCGATAGTATTCGCGCCAATGATCTTTAATTTTTCTCCACTCCTGTGGATATTTCACCATCATATACCGATCAAAGTGGAAAACATCAGCACCGGTTTGCTGTATGATGAGCATCGTGTCAGCATGTAATTGATCAGAAAACTGATCGATTCTATCTTCAAGCTTTTTGACTTCCTCATAAATTGCGAAGTTCATTGTCGAATTGTTGCTGATCGCTTCAACCTCAGAGGTTGGCTTAATCAGGATATGATATTTTTTTTCCTTCTTCACAATTTTCGTTTTCACATCAACTGATGTGCTGTAAAGCCCGATCCATCCATTTTCCGTTGGTGACTTAATACTAAAGAAATAGTTCCCTAGTTGATTCCGTATACTTTGGGCAGCTGAGGTCTGATCCGGCGTTAAAATTGGCTCAACCAGCTTCCCCTTTTTTATAATGGCAGCTCCACCTGTCCCAACAGTAGAAGACTTACCAACCATCGCACCTTCGGTAGTATTAGAAAAGTTTATTATCGGCAGCAGACCATCTCCGCCAGATGCCTTTGACAGCATAAAGTCTTTAATCGTCGTTTGCAGCGCGGTACGATGCTCAACATATTTATTTAATATGGAGATAAAAAAGCGTTCAGACGTAACAGTCGCTTTTGCTACTTCATCCTTTGCATAGCCATCAACTAAAAACATGTTCGTATTCATTCTGATGTTAGGATTTCTTGCAGCGAGCTCCAGAACAGGTGTTATTCCCTCTTCAGCAAATCTTCTTCCAACAACAATATTGCGATTCTGCCCAATATTAGCCCGTCTGGACAAATCACCTTGCACCTTCTGCATGGCTTCCTCCAAAGTTGGGGCCGTCCGACTGAAATAGCCAAAAACTTCTCCACCAGAGGCCGATCCACTCGTTTCCCCGCTTGCTAAATTCGTTGTAAGAGGAACACCGAACGTCACTTCAATTCCGTCATCATTACGATCTATAATTAATACGCCAATGAAGGCTTGATCATTGAGCTCTTCCGATGACCAGCAACCTGTAAGCATCATAAGAAGCAGTAAGGAGATTATGAGCTTTCTCATTCCAAATCCTCCTGTTCGAGTTTCCAGCCTCTAGCTTGTTTCTTTTGGCGATTTCTATTATTTGGCGCGGCAAAGGACGGCCGTTCATTCATTCGCCACCAAGGTGCACGCATCCAAACATCCTTCGCTGAATCACGATTAGAAGGAGCCATAGGTGTTAGATACGGCACACCGAAGGATTCTAGATTTAGGGCATGTGTATAGATGAGAAACATTCCGCATGCTATGCCAAAAATTCCAAATGTTCCGGCCAGCAGCATGAGCGGAAACCTCATTAAACGAAAGGATAGGCCTAGATCAAAGCTAGGTATAATAAACGATGCAATGCCAGTAACAGAAACAATAATAACCATGGCTGCAGATACAATCCCTGCTTGCACAGCGGCTGTTCCGATAATAAGCGCCCCAATAATAGAAACCGTTTGTCCTATCGATTTTGGAATGCGTACCGAAGCCTCGCGCAGCGCTTCAAATGAAATCTCCATTATAAATGCCTCGAGTAAAGCGGGAAAAGGCACAACCTCACGTGCAGAAGCAACGGTTACTAATAGCCTGAACGGTATCATTTCAGCATGAAAGGTCGATATCGCAATATAAAACGATGGCAGTAAAAACGAGATAAACAAAAATAAATATCGGATATATCGTATGGCTGTAGCCGCAACAAAGTTTTGATAATAGTCCTCGGAGGATTGCATCTTTGAAAATATCGTTGTAGGTGCCAATAGTGCGATTGGAGTATTATCAACCAGGATTGCGACTCTTCCCTCTAGAATTGACGAGCTAACGACATCCGGTCGCTCTGTATATTGAATTTGCGTAAATGGCGAGGAGGATCGATCTGTGATCGTTTCCTCAATCTGACTTGAGCTTAATACACCATCAATATCTAGATAGCTGATCCTCCTTCTTACCTCATGAATTAATGAATCCTTACAAATTCCTTCCATATAAGCGAGTACAACTCGCGTTGACGTATGTCTGCCAAATGTGTACTCCTCTGTTTTAAGCAAGGGACTTTTAATTCTGCGCCTTAGTAAGCTGATATTGACACCGATGTCCTCAATAAAAGCTTCTCGCGGTCCTCTTAGTACCGTTTCATTAGGTGCCTCTACAATTGATCTAGTTTCATAATTCGCATAGGGGAGAACGAGCATTCGCGGCTCACCCTGGAAAAGTAAGATTCCATAGCCTTGAAGGATGGCTTGAAGCGCATCAGCTGCACGATCAACCCAATGCAGCTCTGTTACAGGCAGCTGATTACGAGAAAACAAATACTGTGTTAGCTCATCCTTCATATAAAAGACTTTGCCAAGCAAGGGCTCTAGCAAGTTCCGTTCTGCTTGCTTAATATCAAACATTCCGCTCATATAGATAAGGACACAAGAATGCCCATAATCTACTGTAAATTCATGAAAAACGACTTCAGCGACTCGCTCCAGACGAAGCTTAAACCACTCTAGACGAGGAGCTAGTTCTGGGCTAGAAGCAATAGACTCCTGCTGCTCCATTGCATCTTGCTTCATTTGTTGATCTTGCTGCTCTCGTTGAGTTAGCTGCTCTAGCTGACTCTGTTGTTGCATTTGTTCATTCTGCTGCTCTAGCTGAACTAGCTTCTCTCTCTTCTCTTTCTCCTCTTGCTTCACTTTGTTCACCGCCGTTTCCAAGATGATAAAGATAGTTTGAACGAATTACAAAAATTTATGACTAAAATATAATTATTCATAATAAAAAATGCCCTCGTAAGTGAGGGCACCACATAAATTAATTGCAAATAACGTATAGTTTAATTTTTTTATTTATTATTTTTATTAGCTATTACTCAAATTTAATTAAGTATTTTTTTACGACCCTATATCGTTTAGTTCTGCTTTTGTTTTCTATGCTTGCTAAACTTATATAGCTACATTCGTCCAGCTCTGGTAACATAATTATAGTAGCTTCAACTTTGGAGGGATTGCATGACTCAACCAAGCATCGCCACTTGGGCAAGCGATATGATCATACTTGATCGCAGCGATCAGATTGAACCCATCGATCCAATGCGATCCTTTGCCCTTGACGAACTGCTCTGTAAGGATGCTGCACGCAGCAAGCTGAGCATATGCCATATATGGCGTCATCCTCAAGCCTTTGTACTTGGACAGCGCGATTATCGTCTGCCTTACGCCAAAGAGGCAATGGATTGGCTAAGCTCCATTGGGTATATGCCAATGGTACGAAATTCAGGTGGAGCAGCAGTGCCTTTGGATCTTGGCGTCATAAATCTTTCACTTATCTTCCCAATTGTTAGCCCGTCCACGAGCTTTCATCATGATTTTTCACGTATGACACAGCTTATTCGCGAAGCACTTGCTCCTGTTAATACAGCTGTCGACGTTGGGGAATTCTCAGGAGCCTATTGTCCAGGGGATTACGATATGAGTATTAATGGGCTAAAATTTTGTGGCATAGCACAGCGCAGACAGCTCCATGCTTTTTGTGTTCACGCCTTTGTTGTAGCAGATAAAAAAGGCAGTGACAGAGCCTCACTCGTTCGTCAATTTTATGATCGTGCAGCGATAGGAGCACCTGAGCAAAGCTACCCGTTAGTAGCTGAAGCCAGCACTGCCAGCTTAGAGGAGCTGCTTGGCATGGGTACACAAGCGTTCATTACATCAATTAAAGAGTGTATAAGAGCCTATTCCTCAGAGCTAACAACGTCTAGCCTCATTCTACCTGACGATGAGCAAGTAATTGAGATGGCTGGGCGGCTTAGAGCACGTTACGAAACCCGTTAATTTTTTAGCATTATTTGCAAATTTGCACTATTCCAAATAACCAATATATAGTATAATTAAAATGTTGAGAGATACAATAGAAAGGCAATGCTACCGTAAACCATATGTTCCTATGCTTTGCGAGAACATTGATTGGAGAAGGTACAACCTCGGACTTATATGCCCAGGTTGTGCCTTCTTCTTGTTTTATCAGAGAGTTTACTGCTCTACCCATAATATGACAAGGAGAGTGAATGGAATGCTGCGTGAAGCTGTATATCATCGTCCAAAACAAAACTGGTCATATGCTTATGACCAACGTACAATACATCTGCGAATCCGCACCAAGAAGAATGATTGCGCTATTGTTGAAGCGATTGTAGGTGACAAGTATACCTGGGACTCAACGATGGATATCGTGTCCATGCGTATATTTGCACAGGATGAGCATTTCGATTATTGGGAAACAACGGTTAAGCCGCCATATCGCCGGCTGCGCTATGCTTTCCGACTAACAGATGCAAGTAATGAAGAGCAGCTCATATATACCGAGCGCGGTTTCGTAGATGAGCTCCCAGACAATCCGAATACTTTTTTTGACTTCCCATTTATTAATCCAATCGATGTGTTCGAGCCACCGGCTTGGGTTAAGGATGCTGTGTTCTATCAAATTTTTCCTGAGCGCTTTGCATGCGGTGATCCTTCGATCAGCCCAGCAGATGTTGAGCCTTGGGGCGGTAAGCCTACGCCGACGAATTTCTTCGGTGGTGATCTTCAAGGGGTGCTCGACCATCTTGATCATATTGCAGAGCTTGGGATCAATGCGATTTACTTTACTCCATTATTTGAAGCAACGACGAATCATAAGTACGACACACAGGACTATTTAAAGGTAGACCCGCACTTTGGTACGAATGAACAGCTTAAAGAGCTCGTTGACGCATGTCATGCTCGCGGAATTCGAGTACTGCTGGATGCTGTTTTCAATCATTCGGGACGTACCTTTGCACCGTTTGTCGATGCACAAAAGAATGGCAAGCAATCCAAATACGCAGATTGGTTCCATGTACGGCAGTGGCCTCTTCAGGTTATTGATGGCATACCTACCTATGATACCTTCGCGTTCGAGCCGCTCATGCCGAAGCTTAATACGGAGCATCCAGAGGTTAAGCAATATCTGTTTGAGGTAGCGCGCTATTGGATTGAGGAGATCGGGGTCGATGGCTGGAGATTAGATGTAGCCAATGAAGTCGATCATCAATTTTGGCGTGAATTCCGAAAGATTGTTAAGGATGTCAATCCAGAGGCATATATATTGGGAGAAATCTGGCATGATTCATTAATGTGGCTGCAGGGTGATCAGTTTGATGCAGTGATGAACTACCCTTTCACTAACGCTGTACTGGATTTCTTCGGTCATCAAAGTCTCGACGCGAAGAGCTTTACACATGCGATCGGTCATCAGCTGGCTGCCTATTCTCAGCAAGTGACGGAGACAGCGTTCAACCTGCTCGACAGCCATGATACACCTCGTCTGCTAACGATCTGCGATCATAATGAAGCTGCGATGAAGCTGGCAGCTTTATTCCAGCTTACGTATCCTGGTACGCCTTGCATATATTATGGAGATGAGATTGGATTAGATGGCGAAGGTGATCCTGATTGCCGTAAATGTATGGTGTGGGAGCCAGAAAAGCAAAATGCTGAGCTGCTAGATTTCTACAAGCAGCTAATTGCTCTGCGTCATCAGCATCCAGCTCTGCGCTCAAGTGATATCCGCTTTATTCATGCTGGTAAAGACGAAGACGGTACGCTAGCCTATGAACGTCTAGCAGAAGACGAGCGCTTACTCATCGTGCTGAATGCTCGTGCTGCT
This sequence comes from Paenibacillus camelliae, assembly GCF_023715345.1. Classification (GTDB taxonomy): domain Bacteria; phylum Bacillota; class Bacilli; order Paenibacillales; family Paenibacillaceae; genus Pristimantibacillus; species Pristimantibacillus camelliae. The sequence continues at coordinate 197,886 of NZ_JAMBNY010000007.1, read as the reverse complement.
GAAGCAAAGCTTGATATTCCAGTTGAAGCGTGGTCCGTTCTGTTTCAGAGCGGTGAAGCTAAGCTGCTTCCAGCAGGCAGCAAGCGAGCAGATCAGCTCACCGTTGCCTTACCAGCATACAGCTTTATCGTACTGAAAGCATAACAATCATTAGCATAGATTAAGTAACTACAAAAAAGTATGGAATCTTCTATAACTACAGGAGATTCCATACTTTTTCATTTAGGTTAGCAATAGCTAGCAGTACACTATCTGATCTATTAACGTAAGATAACGGTGCTATATGGCGGCAGCTGCAGTTCAGCACCGTTCAGCTCAGCTGATGCAGCTGTTGTGTGTAGCAGCTCATCGAAAGCACCATACTCTGAAGCTTGGTTCAACTCTGCCTGCTGCTGCTCGCCAGATAAATTGTGCACAACCAGCACACGATCGTTCTCTGTTATGCGTAGATACAGGCTCAGCTTACTGTTTGCTTCAGCGAGCTTATATTCTGCAATCGCTCCGTTCTGCAGAGCTGGCTCGTTATTGCGCCACTCGATTAGCTTTTTGTAATGCTGCAGCAGCGATGCCTCGTCCTGCTCCTGCGCTTCAACTGAGATCACTGCTGGATCAGGATTATGACGCGTCACCTGCCAGGTCGTCTGTCCTTCTCCTCCCGCTGAATCTGCATACCAGAGCATTGGCTCACGAATGTATTCATCCGGCTTTGCTCCCTGCATGCCGATTTCCTCACCATAATATAAGAATGGTGTACCTGGCAGTGTAAGCAGCAGACTTGCCGCCATCTTCGCATGATCGGCATGACCACCTAACACCGTCATTATGCGATTCTGATCGTGATTGCTAAGAAAAGGCGCATCGACAAATTTACCATTAGAGGCTTGCGCGTAAAAAGCATGCGTACGGCCTAGTGAATAAGCGAGATCCGGGTCTGTTTCACCAGCTGCTGCGCCTAGCAGGCGATCAGCCAGATCGAAATTAAATGCCGAATCAAGCGCCTCATCGAAGTAAGGGCCGATCACGGACATCGAATCCCATACTTCACCGATTAAGAATGCATCTGGCTTTACCTCATTCATACCTTGCCGGAACTCCTGCCACCATGCATGATTGGCCGCTTGAACCTCTGGCTTATGCACGGTTGATTTGAAGTCACCATAAATATGCTTAGCTGCATCCAGCCTAAAGCCGTCCAGTCCCTTCTCTAACCAAAATTGACCGATGGCAATTAGCTCTTCTCTTACCTTAGGCTCATCAAAATTAAAATCTGGCATGCCGCCCCAAAAGATACCAAGGTATTTGGAATCACCATAGCTGTGCCATGCGCTTCCACTGCCAGCCGCGCTATCTGAGCTTGTTGGTTCATCTCCAGGAACAAAGTGATACCATGAACGATACGGACTGCTCGGGTCCTCAGCTGCATCCTTGAACCAAGGATGCTCACTGCTCGAATGATTCACGACAAGGTCCATAATGACTTTAATATTACGCTTATGCGCTTCATCAAGAAGCGTCGTAAGATCGTCCATCGTCCCGTATTCTGGATTGATCGAATAGTAATCCGTTGTATCGTACCCATGATAGCTAGGTGAGCTATTTATGGGCATAAGCCAGATACCGCCAACCCCGAGCTCCTCCAAATAATCAAGCTTAGCGGTTACCCCATTCAGGTCACCAACACCGTCACCATCACTATCATAGAAGGAACGAACAAAGATTTCATAATATACTGTACCAGGCTGCTCAACGACAGCATACGGCCCGTTTTTGCTAGCTGATTGCTTGGTTGTGCCTTGTTCCTTCACAGATGCTCCCTCAGCCTGCTCCTTATCAAGCTCATTACTCTGCTGCTCATCGGCATGAGCTTGAGCTTGAACTGCTCCCTGCTCATTGATCGTCACCTTATTCGACGAACATGCAATGAGCGTTAGAAGCAGCAATAATACGATGACACGCTGCAACCATGTTCTCCAATGATTCATATTATTATTTTGCATCATATTATCCTTTTGACGCCCCAGACGTTAAGCCTTGTACGAGGAAGCGTTGCAGGAAGATGAACAGCAGTGTAATCGGAATGGCAATTAACACAGCCCCTGCAGCAAACAACGTAAAGTTACTGTTTTGATATGATGCGACTAAGTCCCACATACCAACAGCTAGCGTCCAATTTTCTTTACTGCGCAGCACGAGTCTTGCAAAGATAAAGTCTCCCCATACCCCAGTAAATTGCGTTAAGGCAACATACGTAAGAATTGGCTTTGACAGTGGCAGCATAATTTTCAGAAAAACCTGCATATGACTAGCACCATCAATACGTGCTGCTTCATCTAGGCTTCTCGGAATCGTATCATAGTAGCCCTTTACGACAAAGCCGCCAAGCACAGAGCCAGCAGAATAAACAAGAATGAGTGCAGCATGTGTATCCAGTAGATTCAATTGCAGCATTAAGATGAAGATCGCGATCATGCTCATAAAGCCAGGGAACATCCCTAGTATTAGCATCGATGTAAGCATCGATTTGCGTGACTTAAAGCGAAACCGTGACAAAGCATACATACTAAGCGTTACCAATATGGTGGAGAATAGCATCGTAAGCGTCGCGATTTTTAGTGTATTGAGATACCATTTACCGTATTGAAAGCTTGGATTATTAAACAGCTCACGATAATGAGCAAGCGTGAACGTCTCTGGGATGAGCGTTGGACTGTATAATGAAGTACCCGGCCTTAACGAGGACAGAACGACCCATAAAGCTGGATAGATACAGCACACCGCGATGGCAATTAAAATCACATATTTTAGTGCAGTCAGGATATAGTTTGATTTTCGGTTTGTCATTGTACCATATCCTCCTCTTTATATGAGCGTGAGCGACGATAGCTCCAGATCGAAAGTGAAGCAACGAGTAAGAAAATAATGATACCAATTGCCGATGACATATTGAATTTACTATTGTTAAGCGTCAGCTTATATAGCCAAGTAACAAGCAAATCAGTACTGCCGGCATATTGATAATTACCGTTGACCGGATCACCGTTCGTCAATAGGAAGATGACGTTAAAGTTGTTGATATTACCTGCAAATTGCATGATGAGAATTGGAGCCGTCGAGAATAGAATAAACGGCATTGTAATAATTTTGAATTTCTGAAAGCCTGATGCCCCATCTACATCAGCAGCTTCATATAAATCCTTTGGAATCGCTGTCAATATACCGAGAATCAGTACCATCGACACTGGAATACCTACCCACATATTAACGATAATAACGGTTACCTTTGCCCATAGTGGATCGGTAAGCCAAGGCAGCTTCCCTAAGCCAAAGTAGCTTAAATATTGATTAATTGGACCGAATTGACCATTGAACAAGTTACGCATAACTAGCAGTGAAATCAGCTGGGGGATTGCATACGGAATAATGAAAATCGTTCTCCATAGCTTCTTAAAGCGAATTCCCTTTGATTCAATGAGCAAGGCTACGAGTATACCGCCAAAGTATGTCGTAACTGTCGCCAGAACTGCCCAGATTATTGTCCAAGTAAATACACCAACAAATGTACGACTCCATGTTTTAAGCGTTAATAAATCTTTAAACGTCTGGAAGCCTACCCAATCCACAAGTGAGGCTGGTGGTATGTGATCAGGTGAAGAGTAGTTGGTAAAGGCTAATAGAATCATGAAAATGATCGGCATAATCGTTAGCAGCAGCACACCAGATACCGGCAATGCTAACAACAGAATCGGAAACTTTTTATCGGTAATATATGCCCAGGTTTGCTTAAAGTTAGCTGGTGTTTTCCCAGCATCTCGCTCGCCGCCTGTACGGTAAGCATCCTTGATGCTCATGCCATATACAGTTAAATAAATCGCTAAAGCAAATATCGTAATGAGGCCACCAATTAATAAATAGATGGAATGATCCCCTTCTACAGGGACCATCAGCCTTCCAACCTTTTCTAGCCCTTGAGTTTTTTCTCCTAAAGTGACGATGCCCCAGATCGCCGTGCCTAAATTAGATATAAAGTAGCTTAGTGCTGCTGCGTTAAACACTAGCAGCAATAAACCTTTGATCCACTGTCTGTTATATAGCTGCCCTAGCCCCATACAGAGAACAGACAAAATCGTTGCGGCATTGCGGTGTCCATTCATTGCGCCCGGCTCCTTTCCGTACGAAACGTACCATCAAGCATCAGTTCTCATCGATTCGTAAACATCGGTTCACCCGTCGATAGCTATCGACGGGTGATGACCGAGCGTCACTGCATGTTTACTGAGCTCCGTTGTTCGCATCTTTAATTTGCTGAACTGCGTTATCAAGTGCTGTTTTCGCATCTGCACCGTTGTTCCATACCTCAGAGAACGCTGATGCAATTGGATCCCACACATTACCCATTTCAGGAATTGCAGGCATTGGAGTCGATTGCTCGAATTGATCTAGGAAGCCTTTCACGATTTCATCGCTTGTTACTGAAGGGTCATTGGCCGCTTCAATATTTGCTGGTAGCGCACCAGTAATTTCAAAGTTTTTCAATTGTGCTTCCTTCGTAGAAGCAAAGTGTGCAAATAGACGAGCTGCGATTGGATATTTCGTAAAGTAGTTTACGTACCAAGCTTTAATTCCTGAGAAGGAAGAAGCTGGCTGTCCGTTAATATCAGGAAGCTTTGCTACACCGAAGTTAATGCCTTCATTTCTGTAATCACCAATTGTCCAAGGTCCGTTAATATCCATTGCTAACGTACCGCTCGTGAAAAAGCCCTTCTTAATATCGTAGCTAATATCACCAGAGTTCATCGGAAGCAGCTTCTCTTTTAATGAGCCGTAGTACGCTAAGCCTTCTACTGCACCCGGTGTATTTAGACCGATATCGTCTTTATCCTGACCGTTATTGCCATACACATAACCGCCAGTGGAAACAAACGGATAGTTGAAGTAGAAGTTACCTACTTCCCACATAATTGCAAATTTATTGTTGGCAACATCATTATATGTGCTCGCAAACTCTACAACCTCATCAAAGGTTTTAGGGACCTCTGTAATAATATCCTTGTTGTAGAACAACGCATAGGTTTCAACAGAACGAGGATAGCCGTATAGCACGCCATCATACGTTACCGCATTCACCGCGATTTCAGAGTTTGCTGTTTTCGTTTCTTCTTCGTAGAAATCATTAGGTAGAACAAGACCTGCCGTTACCGCTTTACCTAGATTGTCGTGAGGGAAAAGCACAACGTCTGCACCAAGACCTGCAGGACCGTCTGTCATTAGCTTATTAACCTGGTCACCTGCGCCAACTTCTTCAAACTTAATTTCAACACCATATTTTTCAGTAAACTCTTTAGCGATCGCTTCTACGAATGGACGCTCTTCTTTACTTTCCCATATAAGCAAAGTTGCGCCTTCCTCTGGTACAAGCTCCTCGATAGCTTCATCCGCTGCATTATTACTGCTGTTGTTTGAATTATTTGCCGTATTCGTTGTTTCAGGAGTATTTGTCTGCGTGTTTCCTCCTGTGCTTCCTCCGTTGTTGTTAGAGCCGCAAGCAGCCACAAAAAACAGAGCAACAATCATCGTTAAAGTCAGTAGCTTTTTCATTCTAAGTATTCCCCTCTCAAAATTGTATACTTAAAAACTTAACTAACTGATAGATCGCTTAAATCAGCCTTGTATCGACTTTTTTATATGACCGGTTATGTATCGTAGTAGGACGGTTACGTGATGCAAGGTACGTGATAAATTAGGTGTGCGATTCACGGTGTAATCACATATTGTGCAATCTAGCGCAAACGTTTGTTCAAAATTCAACAAAATATCCTACTCATCGTGAATTTTTCCTGTCGATTCGACCTCTCACGATACAAGCTGAAAATGTAAGCGTTCTATTTGTGTCATTATCATACAACACGCTGTGCAATTTGTTAAAACGTTTGCATAGCTCAATATTTGGAAATATAGCCAATTTACCTGCTGTTTTCTTTCGTTTTCTCTAAATTAGACAGTTTTTCACATTTGTTAACCGCTTACATTTGTTATATATTAACATCCGTAGATGTTCATAGACTTATTAGTTTTACATTCGTAAATAAAAAGGAGCATTTCCTATGGTAACGATAAAGGATATTGCAAAGGCTGCAGGTGTCTCACCCTCTACGGTATCGAGAGTGATCTCTAACCATGATCGAATAAGCAGTGCCACTAGCAGTAAAGTGAAACGTATTATGGAGGAGATGGGCTATCATCCAAATATTATGGCGAAGAGTCTCGTCTCAAAAACAACCAAAACACTTGCGATTATGCTGCCTCGTCCAGCCGAGGAGCTATTCAAGGATTTCTTCTTTGGAGAGCTGCTACGAGGGATTCTGACACAATCGACGCTAGCTGGTTATGATATGCTGCTAGCTGCTGCTACATCACCGCATGATGAAAAGGAAACCGTTTCTCGTCTTGTTTTTGGCAGACGTGTAGATGGAGTTATTCTATTGTCCTCGCGCCCTAATGATCCTCTCATCTCCATGCTCGATAAGGCAAAATTCCCTACCGTTCTTATAGGTCGAACAGATGAGCATCCAGATATTCTATCCGTTGATAACGATAACGAGCAGGCTGCTTACGAGGCTACTCGACATTTAATATTGCAGGGGCATGACCGTATTGGATTCGTAAGTGGTCCTCCGAACCTAACCGTATCACTTGATCGCATGGCAGGGTATCGCCGTGCCATGCAGGAGCAAGGCTTGGAGCTTCGACCAGAGTGGATCGTGGAAGGAGAATATTTGCAGCATGGCGGGTATCGTGCGATGACCTTTTTAATGAATTTGCAGGAGCGTCCAAGTGCACTGGTTGTCATCGATGATGCGGTTGCCTTTGGTGTCGTTCATGGTCTAACGGAGCTTGGCTTCAAAGTACCTGATGATATGTGCGTCGTGAGCTTTAACAATATCGCTCTATCTGAGCTTGCGTCTCCGCCAATTAGCTCGATTGATATTGGCACCTATCAGCTCGGCTATACAGCTTCACAGATGCTGATTAGAAGAATTACGGACCAGCCATCCGTTCACCAAAACCGAATTATTATCCCGCATCGTTTGATCGTACGTGAATCATCGCTTGTGTCGCTTTCACGGAAGTGATATTCAGCGCTCCGCAAATGGTGCGGCTGCAATTGCTGTTCCCCTCTGATTTCACAGCGCTCCGAACATGGATTGGTTACAATTGCTGTTCCCCTCTGATTTCTAGAAGGATATCATTTGTAGAAATCAGAGGGCAAAGGCAACCGCTTCGCTTTTCCACCATATCCATGTTCTCCGCTGGAGCGGTTTTGGGTATCGCTTCGTGGGCTCTCCATTTGCCTCGCTGGAGCGGTGTCGTGCGGTTGCTTCGTTGTGCCCTCACCATTATTCCGCTACTTCTAAATTTCTGTAAAGGTTGCGTCGTATAGTCGGAACATTGTTTTGTAGCCGGACTCATCGACTTTTATGCCGACATCTAGCTTACCTGTTAATTGTAGTGGCTTAGAGGTGTAGCGAAGCTTTACGTCTTCATCGACAAATACGATCATAATTTTGTTCCAATAGGTTTCATCCCCGTTATCGAATGGGCATTCTGCTCCTGGCTCGGGTATTAGCAGGAACCAGTTTTTGTCTAATGACAGTACCTCGCCCATAAAGCCTTTGATTTGCACTGTTGCCGATTTTTCAGATAAATCCCAAAACGTGTTCGATGGCGTTGTTTGATCCTCGTTATCGAAAAATTCGCTCCAATAGATCTCATTTTTCCCTTTTGTGGAGACAGTGCTTGAGGTGTCACTTGATTTACTACTTGTGGCGTTACTGCTTAATACATCGCTTGGTGCATTGATAGATTCATCGTTTGCTGCGCTGCTTGGTGAATTGTTGCTTGTTTTACCACTTGGCGTGTTGACTGGTGTGCTGTTAAATTCTTCATTTACAGCGCTAGTTTTTTCATCGTTTCGTGGGCTACTTGCTTTACCACTTGATATATTGCTTGATTTACCACTTAATGTGCCCTTTGTTGTGTCGCTTACTGCTTCACTTCCTGCCTCGATCTGATCGCCTTCTGCCTGTTCCGCTGCAGCTGCTGACATCTTTCTTGCTTGAATTTCCTTTAAGCTCATCTCGACGGTTTGATTTTTATTCTCGATACGACTATGGTCTACAGCATCAGTGGTAGATGCATTAAGTTGTTCCTTTGCAGCATCGTGCATAGATGCGTCTTGCTGCTGACCTTCATCTCGTTTCTCTAATTCCAGATTCACTGCTTCTTCTTTTTCTGTTTCTAGCCCTAGCTGCATTGTTTGTTGACGTTCTCCCGCTTCATCGTCGAATTGAGCTGAAGCAGTCCTTTTCTTAGACTCACTAGCTGAAGCCTCGATAGCATCAAAAAATGTACTTGAAGCAGCTTGTTCTTCCTCCCCACAGCCTACTAATAACGTGATGCAAACGATGAATGCTGCACAATATAGCATAGGTTTCCGTATATTCATACTACTCGCCCTCCTAAGCTTTAAATAACGTAATTGGATCCGTACGATACACTTTAAGTGCAGGTCCTAATGATGCTAGCATCCCTAGCATCAAAGCTCCAATAAGCATAAGCAGCTCATACTCTGCCAATGACCACGGCTGCAGCTGTATTCCCGCATAGACAAACAGCTGCTGGCTAATGATTGCTCCTGTAATATGACCGGCCAGTAAGCCTATGAACGCCCCAATCGCAGTTAATAGCACGCCTTCGCCAATCGTCACCATTAAAATATAGCGTTTAGATTTACCAACCAACCGCATCAGCCCAACATCACGCTTGCGCTCCTGAATCGATGCAACAAGAGATAGCACCAGTGATGTTGCAGCTAGCAACGTACATATCCCCAGCATGATCATCATAAGCTGAGAGCCTGTATCTACCATATTGAGCACGTCAGCAATAGCTTTACTAGAATAGGCAGCTTGAACACCTGATTGGGCGTCCATCTGCTGCTTTATCATTTGCAAGCCTAATAGCGAGCTCGGCTTCACGATAATCGTCGTCACTTCACGTTCTTCCTCCGTGCTATCATGCACAGCCCATGCATAGTCCATCGTTGTAAATATTGCTCGATCATCGCTATTGCTTAACTGCGGTAAAATACCTACTACAGTGTATATAAAGGAATGGTGAGTATCATGCGGCTCGTGTGCCGATTCATCACTGTGGTGTTCCTCATGATCAAAGCCCGCTACTGTGCCATGAGCTCCTGTAAATTGATCACCAACCTCTAACCCTAGCTCCTTAGCTGCTGTGTAACCAAGCGTTACCTCGCCTGTTGCTTGATATAATCTACCTTGCTGCAAAGCACGATTATTATAACGAGTGCCAAAATAAGCAGCCTCTATTCCGACGATGGAATAGCCATTATACTGATCTCCTGTCGTAATACCGAAAGCTTGATCAACATGCTCGCTACCCTTCACCTGCTGAAGCAATTCATATGGAATATTGCCTAATGGTGCCCCCATTCGATAAAACGTATGAAGCACGAGCTGTGCCTCGCTGCCTTCAGCTCCAATAACCACCTCAAAAGGTCCATAGCCCTTCTGCGCGCCATGCTCTATACTTTCCTTGCTCATTAAAAGTAAAGAAAAGATAGCAACGGTAACGGTCACGGCTACAATTGTTAATGTAGACAGCATCGCTCGATGCTTGATATTACGCCATATATATCCCCAGGCAGTCATACAAGAACTCCTTTCTGAGCTGGCTGCTTAATTAGCTCGTTAATCTCCTTCATCTGAACCGTAGTCGGATACAGTTCAGCGAGATGAAGATCATGCGTGACGGTTACTAGCGTCATGCTATGCTCCTTGGACAGCTCCAGCAATAGCTGCATTATATGCGAGGCAGTCTCCCAGTCGAGACTTCCTGTCGGCTCATCTGCAAGCACCAACGGTGGAGTATGGATTAATGCCCGTATCATCGCGACACGCTGCTGCTGGCCACGTGACAGCTGAGAAGGATAGCGATTCATATGATCGCTTAAACCCACTCGCTCGAACCACTGCTCGATTAGCTGCTTGCGCTTCATCGCGCTCCCTCTTTCCTGCGAAGTCAGCGCCCATTCAATGTTTTCTTTTGCGGTTAACGAAGGAATTAGATAAAAATCTTGAAACACATAGCCGATGTGCTTGCTTCTAAACTCATCGCGTGCTGCCTCTGACATCGTACTTAACGTTTGACCGTTAATCGTTATACTGCCGGCATCGGCTGCTAGCACGCCGCCTAATAGATGGAGCAGCGTGCTTTTACCGCAGCCGCTAGGCCCAAGCAAAGCAACCTGCTCGCCTTGCTGTACTGTCCATTGTGGAAGATATAGAATGGGCTGCTGACCATAGCTTTTCTTCAGCTGCTGTATCGTGATCATACCGTCGTGCTCCTTTCATGGAAAAATAGACAGGAAAGCTTTTGCTCCCCTGCCTATTAACATCATGTCGTTACTTCTTAATAATGCGCTCAGATAGCGTATCCCAGCTCATCGTCGTGTTCGTAAGTCTATTAAATGCTTCTAGTGGCAGATATAATGTGCCTTTATCCATTTGACCAACAATGCTCGTTTTCGCTCCGTTGATCGATACTTCAGCTGATTCTGTAGCGATGACAAGCGTCGTTGCCGCCTTTTGCAGCGTAACAGTGCCGGCCTTAGCATCGTAACGAACCGTTGCTCCTAATGCTTCAGCTAGTGGCTTCGCAGGATATAGCACTTCATTGCTGCGAGTGATTTTGAACTTCGGATATAGATACTTGGCTTGCAGCTCAGCCGTTGCATCCGTAAGACTTACGCCAATAACCTGAGCAGACGCTTTAGCAATTTGAGTGTTGTCGACTTGCCCCTTTACAAACGGAATAATTGGACCGTAAGCCCATACGCCAACATCTACAGCGGAGTGTCCATGACCACTCCAGCCTACTAAAAGTCGCTTGCTAATGACTGCGTTATAGCCGCCTTCTCTGCCGTAGGATGAACCATCGCCATCCAATATCTGCTGAGCCTCTTCATCTGTTAAATCAGTAATCCATGTATTGGCAGTCACAATCTTTTTAATATCACTTAACGTTTTCGCTTCATTCAGCTTGCTTGCAATAAACTCAGAGGAATGAACTTGCTTATCCCATAGGTCTAAATTCAGCTCGTAAATGTTATCGCGAGATAGCGATAGACCACCTGTCTCATGGTCAGCAGTTATAACAATTGACGTGTTGCCATCCTTCTTCGCATAATCAAGCGCTACCTTCACCGCAGCATCAAAATCAAGCACCTCTTGCACAGTAGAAGGGAAGTCATTCGCATGAGCGGCATGGTCAATACGACCGCCTTCGATCATGACAACGAAGCCATCCTCATCCTTTTCCAATAATTCGATAGCCTTTTTCGTCATTTGAGCCAAAGATGGAATCTCGTTAGTTCGGTCCAGCACATAAGGAATATGTGAGCTGCTGAACAGACCAAGCACTTGCTCATCATTTTGGTTAAGACGGTTTAATTGCGATGCATTGGTTATGTATGTGTAGCCTTTTGCTTCGAATTGTGGAATAAGCGAGCCATCGCTGCGTCTGCCCCCTTCGTCCTTGCTTGTAAAGAAGGAGCTTCCGCCGCCAAGTAAAACATCAACGCCACTTTCTAAATATTGTGATGCAATCGCCAGCTCATTATCGCGACTCCGTACGTGCGAAGCATATACGGCTGGAGTTGCATGCGTAATTCTAGCCGTTGATACAAGACCGGTCGCTTTGCCAGCCGCTTCTGCCGCTTCGATCACTGAAGCGAACGGCTTGGATACTTCCTCATTCGAAACACTAATGCCTGCGTTGTATGTTTTGTTGCCTGTTGCAAACGCAGTACCTGCAGAGGCAGAATCTGTGACAACACCTGATACAATCGTTCCGCCATCCTCACCGCGATCCGCATAAGTTGTGGCTTGCCCTGTGTAAATACTGTCTAATGTCAGCTGATCAATCCCTTTGTTGTACATTAAGTAATTACGTGCTGCTGTCACTTGTGCAGGACCCATTCCATCCCCGATAAGCACAATCAAGTTTTTTGAGGTAGATGTTGAGCTCGTTGGTTGGTCAGCTGCGGATACTGACTGCAAAGATAGCATAGAAAAAACTAAACATCCTGCTAAAGCCATTTTCAAACTTTGCTTTTTCAAATTTTATCCCTCCATGCTCTTTTTCTCTTTCCTTGCAGCACCATTATGCGGGGACAAAATCATCTAATTGTTAACTTCAATTGAATTTATTGTAAATAATAGATATAAAAAACACCTTTATTAAGCTGTACAAGCAAAATAAAGGTGATTTCCAATGTATCGTCTTTCATTTTTAATAGTCCTTATGATTAGTCCTATCTCTCGAATTCAGCTTTGCGCTTTTGAAAAAACTGATAAAAAAACTGCACATTTTCAAGCTCAGTCCATTCCGATGTTTTTAATGCAGGGAGATCAAGATTATAAATTTTCGCCTGCAGCGTTCCAAGCATAAACGGAGAATGTGTTGCAATAATAAATTGACAGTTACAGTAGCGAGCAAGCTCATTAATTTCCTCCGCAAGCAGCAGCTGATTATGAGGCGACAAGGAAGTCTCAGGCTCATCGAGCAGGTACAAGCTGTTCGGCACTAGCAGCTGCTCAAAAAGCTGCATTGAGGTTTCGCCATTAGAGTATTTTTCCTGTGCAAACTTTGTGATCTCCATCTGCTTATAGAACGCTGCTGATTGCTCATGCTGTGCTAATTGCTCCTTATCGAGTCCCCGCATCGCTTGCTCGTGCAGCATGCTCTCACGCAGGACAGACGATTGCTGGATTTTTTTAATCTCATACAGAATATCCTCTGATTTAATATATTGACTGCTGTGTGGCAGCTGCGTAAGTGCTCGGTCTTGTTCATCCTCGCCTAGGCTATATGAGCAAAAGCTTAGAAATGGCTCTGCATATTGATTGTATCCATTGCTAAGCATGCTTTCATTCCCCTTCACGCCCAGCTTACTGGCAATAACATTTAATAGCGTTGACTTGCCAGAGCCATTGTTGCCATACAGCACTGTAATCCGATCAAAAAGCAGCACCTCGCCCGCCATATGCTTAAATACATGATCAGGATAGGCATTAGGATTACGGTCTATAAAGGGGGACAGCTTAAAGCTTTTTATATAAATCATCGTCGTACACTCCTTAATACTTGTTGCTATCGTAAGTGTAGCATGAATAGACAACACACTGAATTAAACGTTTAATTGTTGTGAGCAATGATTATTTAAGCCTTACTTTAAGCATCAACCAAAGCATTAACTTAAAAGGGCAAGCATTGGATGTTGCGCTCCAATGCTTGCCCACTTGTTCCCCGTATCCTGTTGCTTTCAAACATCGCCAGATTAGTTCATACATGTACGCTACAAATCTCACACTTAATGCGACATTTTCTAAAGATCTTGTTTAATTTTCCACTTGCGCATCTCATGCTACGGTTGCTTCGTGATCCACTGTTTGCTCATGTTGCTTTTCATCCTTACTTGAGAACAGCACATTCAATACAACCGCTGTAATCGACCCTGTCACAATTCCGTTCTCTAGCAGCATTCTAGCAAAGCTTGGAAGCTGGCTAAACATCTCAGGAAGTACTGCTGATCCTAGTCCTATCGCAATACTGCATGCAACAATCATTAGATTGTTTCCTTTTTGCAAATTCGTTTCGGACAGAATGGAAATACCTGATACGGCAACCGAGCCAAACATTACGATCATTGCACCGCCTAGCACAGCGTTAGGAATAACCGTTGTAATGGCTGCTAGCTTTGGCAATAGCCCTAACACCACCATAATGATCCCCGCTGCAAAAATAACATCTCTTGATTTCACACGTGAAATCGCAAGCAATCCAACATTTTGCGAAAAGGCAGTGTAGGGGAATGCATTGAAGATGCCGCCAAGTGTAATTGCAATCCCCTCGGAACGCAATCCATTTACAATTTGCTTCTGTTCTACCTTCTGATCAATCGTTTTGCCTACCGCCAAGTATACGCCCGTTGATTCAACCATGCTGACGATATTTACGATAACCATCGTTAATATCGCGGTAATGCTAAGCTGTGGCATACCGAAGTAGAAAGGCTGTACGACGTTCACCCATTTGGCATCAGCAACCGATGAGAAATCAACCATGCCGAAAAAGTAAGCAATGATTGTACCTGCAGCAAGGCCAATCAATACAGAAACCGAGCGAATAAAGCCTTTCGCAAAGCGATTAATGATCAATATAATAACGAATGTAATAAGAGCCAGTAATAAATGGTGAGGTGCTCCAAAGTCCGCGCTGCCGTCACCTCCGCCGACATTTTTCATGCCAACTGGGATTAACGATAATCCAATAATCGTAACAACCGTTCCCGTTACAAGCTTAGGGAAAAACTTAAGGAGCTTACCATATAACGGAGCTGCAAGTACGACGAATATCCCCGAAATAATAATCGCTCCATAAGCTGTAGCCAGGTTTGAGGTCGATGCAATCGCTATAATTGGCCCTACCGCAGTAAAGGTACAGCCTAAGATGACCGGCAAGCGACTGCCAAAGTATTTCGTATTCATGACCTGTAAAATTGTCGCAATTCCACAGGTAAACAGATCAGCTGCAATAAGATATGCCATCTGGGCCGGCGTAAGATTAAGCGCTCCTCCGACAATTAGCGGAACAATAACCGCTCCAGCATACATAGCAAGAACGTGCTGAAACCCAAGTGCAAACTGTTTACTCCGCATGATCGTTCACTTCTCCTAGCACGGTCTCGTCATCACCAGGAACGAAGTGAATTTCTCCGGGCGCCATCGCTGAAATTTTTGCTAATGAGTATACGTTAACGCCTTTTTGTTCTAGCAGCTCGCGCCCTTCCTGGAAGCATTTTTCAATAACACAGCCCACACCTGCAAGTGTTGCTCCCGCTTCCTTTACAATATCAACAAGTCCGATTAATGCAGCACCCGTTGCTAAAAAGTCATCAACAATTAGCACATGATCATCTGCTCCAAGATACGCCTGTGATACACTCACTTGGTACGTTTCTTGCTTAGTGAATGAATGCACAGCTGCTGTATATACACTTTCCTGCAGCGTCACAGCCTTTTTCTTTTTGGCATATACAAACGGTACATTAAACGCCATTGCTGTTGCCATGGCAAACTGAATACCACTCGCTTCAATTGTCAAAACCTTTGTAATTTTTTTTTGCTCAAATATACGATGGAATTGCTTGCCGATTTCTAAAGCTAGTGATGTATCAACTTGGTGATTAAGGAAGGAATCTACCTTCAATACTGTGTCTGATAATATATTGCCTTCTGTACGAATTTTGTCCTCAAGCAGCTTCATGGTTGTCCTCTACCTCTCCTTTAAAATAAAACAGACTTCACTTAAGAGTTTTTGCTCATAAGTGAAGTCTGTCATCTTGGTAATCTACGTTGCATAGCGATATCATCGTTCTATCATTGCCTGCACTAAATAAACCTATTTGATCATCATTCACTCATAGTTGGTCGATTACAGTGGTCGCCAGTAGAGACTTATGGGCCATATTCCCAAAATTATATGAGTTTACATTGTGTTATCCTACAACATCTTGCACAATGTTTCAACACCAATTTTTTGGATAAAAATGCTTACTCTCACAGCAAAAGCATTGACGCGCTAGCATACTCTGTTACAGCGACTAGCTAGATTGTACGAATCGATATGCGTTAACTTGTCATACTATAACTAAACCAGTAAAATAGGAAAATGTGCATCATAGAACTAATCATAAAATGAATGGGTGTTTGACAGATGAACGAATGGTTAAGAAAAAAGAAGGTACACGATTTCTTTCAACAAAAAGGGAGTGTACAGCTTGAACGCACGTTAAGCGGATTTGATTTAATTCTACTTGGTGTTGGTGCAATCGTAGGTACTGGTATTTTCATATTACCGGGAACGGTAGCAGCTGTGCATGCAGGCCCTGCTATCGTTTTTTCATTTATAATCGCTGCAATCGTATGTGCTTTTGCTGGATTATGCTACTCAGAGTTTGCGAGCGCCGTTCCAGTTACTGGGAGCGCCTACTCCTACAGCTATGTTATATTCGGTGAAGTATTTGCTTGGCTAGTTGGCTGGGTGCTCATCCTTGAATACGGCTTGGCAGTCGCTTCTGTCGCGACAGGTTGGTCATCGTACTTAATGTCATTGCTTGAAGGTTTTCAGCTGCATATACCTACGGCGTTATCAGGACCGTTCAATCCCGCTGAAGGAACATATATTAATCTACCAGCCATCGCGATTATTATGGCTGTAGCATTTTTGCTAACCTTGGGTGTTAGAGAATCCACTAGAATAAACACCATCATGGTATTTATCAAGGTAGGAGTCATTGTATTATTTCTAGTCGTAGGCATTTTTTATGTAAAGCCAGACAACTGGCAGCCATTTATGCCTTATGGAGTAAGTGGGGTGCTAAGCGGTGCGGCACTTGTCTTTTTCGCATTTCTCGGCTTTGATAGTGTCTCTAATGCAGCGGAGGAAGTGAAGAATCCGAAGCGAAATTTGCCGATTGGTATTATTGGCTCATTGTTTATTTGCACATTGCTGTATGTTTCGGTATCACTTGTACTTACTGGCATTGCACCGTACACTCAGCTTAACGTAAGTGATCCAGTTAGCTTTGTTATTGCACTTGTTGGTCAGGATTGGATCTCTGGACTAATTGCACTTGGTGCGGTTGTCGGTATGATGACTGTCATACTCGTTATGTCCTATGGTGGATCAAGATTGCTATATGCTCTTAGTCGTGACGGATTGCTACCTAAAAGCATGAGCAGCATTCATCCAAAGTATAAAACACCAATAAAAAACACATTGATATTCGCTGTAGCTGTTTCACTCTGTGCAGGCTTCGTTCCTCTTGCCAAGCTTGCAGAGCTGGTTAATATGGGGACACTAATCGCTTTTTCCATCGTTTCAATCGGTGTTATATTTTTAAGGAACAATAAAAGTATACAGCCAGGTGGCTTCAAGGTTCCGTTCTATCCTGTGCTGCCTATCGTTTCATTCCTGCTTTGCGTATTTTTAATGAGCCAGCTTGCTTACTATACGTGGATCGCATGTGTTATTTGGCTATTGTTCGGGTTAGCGATCTATATCATCTATGGAAGAAAGCATAGCATCATGAATGACTAAGTATTTGACGATTAAAAAGGGTGTTTCAAACGGCAAGATACTCTTCCGTTTGAAACACCCTTTGCTATGACGTGACGGTCTATTCTACTTTAAACTTGGACGCAGCTTCATCAAGCTTTATTGTCAACGAATTAATCGTTTCGACCATTCCTGCGAGCTGTTGGACCATTGCAGACTGTTCCTGCATCGTAGCATTCAGCTCCTCTACCGAAGCAGATACCTCTTCCCCAGTCGCTGATAGGCTCTGAGCAGAGTCCATAACCTCATCTTTATCTTTATTCATATTCACAACTCGACTAGCAATCGCTAGAATCTCATCGGAGATATGTGAAACATTGTTGAAAATTTGCATAAAAGCGTTTTTCGTATCTTCTACATATTGCTCCTGCTGTTGAGTAACGGAACGAATTTCCATCACGCTTGTATTGTTCTCTGCTACGTAAGTCAAGTTCTGCTGAATAATCTCGTTAATCTCTTTCGATTGCTTCGCACTTTGTTCAGCTAGCTTACGGATTTCTTGGGCAACAACAGCAAAGCCACTACCATGCTCTCCCGCTCTTGCCGCTTCAATAGAAGCATTTAATGCTAGAAGATTCGTTTGATCGGAAATTTCAGCTATTGCACCTGTAATTTGACCAATGCTGCTCGAGCTTTCCTGCAATTTTTTCGTAATATCCGAGATTTTTTGTACCTCTTGCTCATTTTGTTCCTTGATCGCAATGAGATTATTAATGACCGATTGGCTGTTGTGGAAAACCTCAACTATTTTTTCAGCCTCTACTTTGATCAAATTCGTTTGTTCACGTAATGAATCGAAGCTGTCACCAAATCCATGGAATTTGTCTACAATTTGCTCGGTATCGTCAGCTTGTGATTCCATCGCTCTTGCGATTTCAGAGCCTGAGGCCGTTGTTTCTGAGATCGAAACTGCCGTTTGCTTTGATGAGCTATCTAGCTCACCTGTACTTTTTTTGAGCACGTCGATCGATTGGTTGATGCTCGTTATGAGCAGCTTATTATTGGCGGACATAATATTGAAGCTATCAGCAAGATCCTTCATCTCACTTCTGTACTTACCTTCAGCACTTACGGTGAGGTCGCCATCAGCCATTTTTCTAAATAGCTTCGTTAAGCTAATAATCGGATTAGTAATGCCTACAGAGATTAAAATTCCAAATAAGATGGCTAAAATCATCGCAACGATAGAAATGATAATAAGCTGCTGAGACATTTGTTGCACGGGCTTATTAATGTCACTATATGTTTTCGAGACACTTACTAAGAAATCTGCATCAGGAATTTTGGTAAAGCTGATATAGCTATCTCCTAGATCAATCTCACCTGTGATTGATGTTCCTTGTGCCCGCTCGCTAAGGAACTCGTCCATTCCATCCAACTCAAGTGTAGTGCCGACAACAGATGGATCGACATTACTATACATAACAATGCCTGAACGACTGAACACCGTTACGTCACCTTGAATGTCTAAACTGTCTAATTTATCTACAAAAAACGATGCATTGATGGTCGCACTGAACACACCTAATACTTGGGCATTATCATTTAGAATAGGTTCAGTAAACGGAATAACGAGCTCTCCAGTGCTTCTCGAAAGTAGCGCATCACTAACAAATGGCTTCCCTTTTAACGCTTCTTGAAAGTACTCTCTATCGGATCGATCTCCCTGCAAGTCTCCCTCGTTAGAGGAAGCAACAATAACTCCATTCTTATCTATAACCTGGTACGCTTGGACACCAACTACTTTAGCCAAGCTTGTTTTTAGCAGACGATTGGATACTTGTATCGCTTGATGATCTTTAGAGAAAAATTCTTCATCAGACATGTCCCCAGAGTTTCTAAGGATTAGCAGATCTTTAAAAGAATCATGATTAGATGCCAATGCGACACCTTGTTTTTCTGATAGTACGGCTGAGAATAAGCTTTCTCCGATTAAGCTACCACTGGTAACCAACGTTTCCTTGCTTTGGTTCGTTAAAAGCTTAGAATTCATCTCATAGATGACAATTGTCGTTACGGCAAACATCACTGCAACTAACACTGAGATGTAAAGCGGAAGTTTTACTTTTAAAGACAGGTCCTTCTTAAAAATTTGCCTTAGATGTTTTTTCATGCTGTTTTTCCACTCCTGTATTTTATTTTTTGCAGCTTGCTGATTGCCAATTTAATGACTTTATAGGAAGTTTTTCCAACCAATTTCACATTATATAGCATCGAGTTTCGCATAGTCAACGATTATTTTGTCGACTGTTAGTGTAAAAGGTCGAATTATATAATATATCGACTTTATGCGTTAGGAATTATAGAGTAGAACGAAGAAATTATATAAAAAAAGAGGCTACTGGTAAAAAATGGTTTAGAGCATGCGTAAAAATACCGAACGAATGAGCGAAATCTCAACGAAACTTCTCTCATTCGTTCGGCATACTTAAAAAGTTGTTAAATCCACCACGACAACGATATCGTGGTGGATTATTTTATTGTTCATGCACCCTCATGTCGTAACACTATGGCAAAGGGCATAGAACATATCTATTCTTTAATACGAAATTGGTTTGGAGTAACTCCCTCAAACTTCTTGAACATTTTAATAAAATAGCTCGTCGATTGAATTCCTATCTGCTCACAGATGTCATCCAGGCTAAGCTCAGTGTCCCGCAATAGCATTTTCGCTTTTTCAATACGCAGCGTGCTTAAAAAATCTGTAAAGGAGTTGCCTGTCTCTTCTTTAAACAGCACACTAAAGTAGCTTGCATTCAGATGCACATGGCTCGAAACCTCTTTAATCGTAAAGGCCTCCGCGATATGCTGCTCCATAAAGTCTATAGCCTCCTGAATGTAGGAGTTGCTGCTTATATATCGATGGTCAGCCTTTTTTACTGAGTGTAGCACCCGTTCAACAGAAGCAATTAGCTGTTCTTGATGGATTGGCTTCACTAAGTAATCTATTGCTCCGAGCTTAATTCCTTGCTGTGCATATTCAAATTCTGCAAAGCCAGTCAGCAGAATCGTATCAATTCGGTTGTTATCGTTGCGCAGTGCTTCAAGTAGCTGTAAACCATCCATCTTAGGCATACGAATGTCTGTAATAAGCAAATCATAGGCATGTCTGCCAATAAGCTCAAACGCTTCCTCACCATGATTAGCAGTATCGATATGAAGCTTCTCCTTATATTGCTGCCTTAGTGTAGTTGATACCCCAACTCTAGAATGCTTTTCATCGTCCGTTACTAATATTCGAAAGGTCATCGCGCAGCCTCCTGTGTTGTACTCAGCGTAAGCGGAATTTCTAATGTAATGCTTGTCCCAAACTGTTCCTTGCTCTCGATATGCAGGCCGAAGCTCTCACCATAATGCAGCTTTAATAAGCGATGAATCGTATATAAACCGATCCCTCGATTGGAATGCTGCACGGTTGCTTCATTGCTTTGCTGAAGCTTCTGCCGCAGCATCTCAAGCTGCTTGGCCGTCATGCCAATCCCATTGTCCTTCACCTGAATAACACAGCGATCTCTATGTCTGTAAAGATGAACGCGAACTACGCCGCCATCTGGCATCGGCTCGATGCCATGTACAATTGCATTTTCAACGAGCGGCTGTATTAATAGCTTCGGTATCTTTACAGTAAGCAGTTCTTCTTCTCGATCGATATGCATCGTTAGTCGTTCCTGCCATCTGAGCTTCATTAGATTGGTATAGCGCTCCACTTGCTCCAGCTCCTGCTTAATTGAAACAAAGCCATCTCCATGATGTTGCTGTATGCTATAGCGGAACAAATCTGCAAGCTGAACGACGATATGCGCCAGCTCCTTCTCTCCTTTTTCGATATGATCCCAATAAATCGCATCAAGCGTGTTAAACAAAAAATGCGGATTAATTTGTGAATGCAGCGCTCGAATTTCACTGCGGCTTTTGAGAAGCTCCTTTTCATAGACTGATTTAATTAAGTAATCAATCTGCTTCACCATCTGATTGTAGGTAATGTTTAACTGATTAACTTCCTTGTTGTAGTAATCAATAGGATTGTCCCTTGGCGCACCATGCTTGCTGCCCTGCATTACGCGAATCAAGCTCTTTACTGGAGAAGAGATCACATGAGCCAAATAGTAAGACATAATTGCCACGAGTCCGATACTTATAAGCAGAAGCAACAGCAATAGGTTACGCAGCCAGTATACATCGGACAATACCAGCTTCTTTTGAACCATCATTTGCAGCACCCAGCTTGTCCCTTTTATTGAGCGCTCAAAGCTATAATACTCTGACAGCTTCCCTTCCAGCTCACCTGTCGATTGCAATACTTCATCCTGTTGAAGAAGTCGCATGACCGCCCCTTGATCCTGCTCTCTGTTGGACGTTGCCAGTTGAATAAAGGATGGCTTCACTTTAATAACAAGATATCCACCATTAGCATAGTTCAGCTTCTCTAGCTTAATTTGTCTAACTGCGAGCAAAAATTGTTCTTGCTCTCGATCCTTACCAGCCCAGATTAATGCGCCTGCTTGATCGATTCGATCAGCTTCCCGGATGACGTGCTGATCTACTCTAGTTTGTATCGTTTCATCAATCAGTGGATAAATAGCTCTCTGACCACTGTAAAGTTCAATTTCCTCTATCGTATCTGAATACGCTGTCATATCAAGCAACAGCTTCCTCAGCTTCATTCGTTCCTCATAAGTAGCTAATTCCCCTTGATACTCACTCATAAGAATGCTCTGCATTCGTTCATCCATTGCCATTTGCAAGGTTAATACATTAATTTCATTCATTAGTGATTCTAATCGTCCGCCTGCTTGCTCGGCAATTTCCTCAATATATAGCATCGCGCTATCCTTCGTCTCTTTTGATAAGAACGTATAAATAAAGGAGAACATAACGGTGAGAATCAGCATCATTGTAGCAACAAAACCAATTAATATTTGTCCTCTTGTTGTGTCTAGACCTAATCTCTTACCGAGCTGCTTCATCTTCCTCTTCCCCTCAAGTCATTACATATAAGCAGAAGTCTACTCCCTAGGAGAGTAGACTTCATAATAACGATGTAATCCTATTACGACGATCGATTACATACCAGGATAAATCATAACCTTAATGCTCGTATCCTTTTGTGTGCGAGCCATCTCTACGGCCTGCTGTGTATCCTGCAATGAGAACTTGTGCGTAATGACTTTTTCGATATCAAGCTCACTGCTCGACAAGGCTGCAATAGCGGCCGGGTACGTATTGGCGTAACGGAACAAGCCAAAGATGTCTAATTCTGAATCAATAATGGTATTGATCTCTACTGGAATCTCATCTACAGCCGGCATGCCGACTAGAACGATGCGTCCACCACGCTTCACCGTACGAATAGCATCTCCGATTGCTCGGCCATTCCCAGAAGATTCAACCACTACCGAAATTCCGTGTCCTGCAGTAAGCTCCTCTAGACGTTCCTTCACGTTTTCCTTCGACGGATCAAGCACCGCAGTAGCGCCCATCTCCATCGCCAGCTCTTGACGGAATGGAACCATGTCTGTCGCATAGATCTCCTTCACGCCGTAAAGCTTAGCCGCTTGGATCGCTAATAGACCGATAGGACCTAGCCCCGTAACTAATAAGCGATCAGCCGGTGTGACTCCTGCTCGATTCATCGCATGGATGCCCACAGAAAGCGGCTCAAGCAGTGCACCCTGCTCGTAGCTCATCGTATCTGGCAGCTTAAACAAAAAGTCTGCTCTAACCGAAACATATTCCGCCCATGCCCCATCTACAGGCGGTGTTGCCATGAATACAACATCCGGACAGAGATTGTAACGGCCTGATTTACAATATTCGCATCTGCCGCACGTTACCCCAGGCTCAACCGCAACTCGATCGCCAACTTGTAGATGGTTCACGTCCTCACCGATCGCAACAACCTCTCCAGCTAGCTCATGTCCCAATATAATTGGCTGCTCTACAACATAACGACCGATTCTGCCATGCTCGTAATAATGCACATCTGAGCCGCACACCCCGATACAATAGACTTTAACGAGTGCTTCATCCTTACCAGGTGTAGGAATCGGCACTTGCTTCATCTCCATATCGAGCGGCTTGTTCAGTACTGCAGCTAGCATCGTTTGATTAGACATTAGTCTTCCATCTCCTCGTAGTTAAAGTAATCAAAATCAGCATGCTGTCTTGTTCCACCTAAATCCTGTGCACATACCCCTATAAAAGCTCCTGTGAAGCCTTGATCGAGCATAATGCCGTCTTTTTTAAGCTCAGCGTGCTCATCGGATATAATGCTTGCATCTAATACTGGACCTACCTCCAGCCACTGAGTTCCGTCCTCAGAATAGTAGAATTGAAGCTTGTCACGATTGACTACAGCTCTGAGGTACGTATGCTCACCTGTAAGTGCGATAGACTCTGCTAAAGGCTCATCATATGCACCACGATCACTTGAAATAATACCTAGACATTTCCCTTTCTCATCATCCCAGCTAACAAAAAGATAGTAATAGTTTTTCGTATTATAATAATATACTAAGCCAGACATCTGCTGATAGGAAGTAGGTGAATATTCCAATTTTGTTTCTGCTACAATATGAAAGGCTTGCTGTCTTCTAGCAATTAAACTTTGGCGATGCATAGAAGCTAGCGATTCTCTTCCATATAAGCGCAGCCAGCCTTTTCTCTGTGAACGACTTGCCCAGCCTTCAGTAATCGGCTCCCGCAACGAGTTCCAATGCACGCTCCAATCCTCACCGTCAAAATCGTCACGGAAGCTAGTAGCTGCATCAAACGGATGTGGTGCTAGATTTGGTGCAGGGATTTCAATGGCAGGAGTAACCTCTTGATGACTCATACGCAGCCAATGATCCTCCGTCCACTCCACTCGCTGAATGGCAGTTTCTCGTCCTAATATACAATGACCTCGCTCCGTTACCGGTCTTCCACATAGATGTACGATATACCATTCGTTATTCTGTGTCTCCACAAGCGAAGCATGGCCTGCACGTTGAATTGGATGCTCTGGATGATTACGAGACGTAATCAGCGGACCATGAGGTGAGGTTTCATACTTGCCAAGCAGCGTGCGACTGCGCGCGATCGTCTCAGCATGGCCAAGTCTCGTACCGCCTTCGGCTACGAACAAGTAATAGTAATCTCCGTGCTTATAGATATGAGGGCCTTCGGTTAATCCAAGCTCTGTTCCATCGTAAATATGGTGGATGTCTCCAACCAGCTTGCCCTGCTGCTCGTCAAATTGCTGAATAATAATACCGCCGAAAGAATTTTTTCCTTTACGATGATCCCATTTTAGATTAACGACCCATTTCGTACCGTCTTCTTCATGATACATTGAAGGATCGAAGCCGCTACTGTTAAGATAAATAGGCTCGGACCAAGGACCATGAATGCTCGTTGCCGTTACGACGTAGTTGTGTGTATCCTTGTATGGCCCCATATGTGTTTTAACATCTGTATAAACGAGATAGAACGTCCCCTTGTCATAACTAAGACAAGGAGCCCAGACTCCACCGGAGTCTGGGTTACCGACCATATCAAGCTGACTGGTACGTGTAAGCGGGTGATTAATTAGCTCCCAATGAACTAGATCCTTGGAATGATGAATTTGTACACCAGGAAACCATTCAAAGGTTGAGGTTGCGATATAATAATCGTCACCTACACGAATAATGGATGGGTCGGGATTAAAGCCGCGCAAAATTGGATTTGTAATATTTGCCATTGCAGGCCCCTCCTTAATTTTTCATTTCACTTAGTTGTTCTTCACTCTTGCACGTTTTCCTTCACTTATAACGAAAACGCTTCACTTAATATATATCAATCCATTGGTTATATTATATTATTTTACTTTTGCAAGCTCTTCTACAATATTCGCATCAGCTACACCTACAATAGCGCCGATAGAATTCAAGAATTGATCCGCACGCTTCGCATCTAGAGATTGGTCATAGTAGCTGAAGAAGCCTGCTAGATTCTCACCGATATAGCTGTCATATTTGTAAGCAAGTGGATGCATATTCGCTTCCTCAAGTCCTGCATTTTTCATCGGACTAATATTCGCTCCCTCATTAATCGCTTTACGCTGTACAGGATCTGTTAGGAAACGAATTGCTTTGTAAGCAGCCTCTTGATTCGTCTTAGCTGAAATCGCCATTCCCGCACCAAAGCCACCATGATAGACGTTAATGTCTCCTTTACCACCTTCTACTGTTGGGAAAGGTACGAAGTCAAGCTGCTCAGAAATCTCATCCTCAAGGAAGGAATCCATTGCCCATTCACCTTGTAGATACATAGCAGCACGTCCTGTTGTAAATAGGGATTCTGCAGAAGCATAATCAAGACCTAGGAAGCCATTCACAAAGCCCTTATGATCTATAGCTAGCTCACGCAGAAGCTCAGCAGCTTGGACAAAGCTTTCTTCAGTGAAGTCTGTCTCACCGCTTTTTGCTTTTTCAAATGGCTCCGTACCACCGATGCGCTGTGCTAGATAGGAGTACCAGTGAAGCAGAGGCCAACGTTCTTTACCCGCTACGGTTATCGGAATAATATTATTTGCATTCAATGCATCAACGACTGCAAGCAGTTCATCATAGGTTGTCGGTGGCGTTAATCCCTGCTCAGCGAAAATTTGCTTATTATACCATAGTGAAACGCCACTGAATAAAACTGGAATGCCGTAGTTGCGCTCATCATAAGTGAAGGTCTCCAGACCACCATTAAGCACATCGTCACGGAATGCTGGATCTTCGTTCAAGTATTCTGTAATTTCGCCAAGCATGCCTTGTTGCACGAGTGTATCGAATGTTTCACCGCTCCAGTACGTAATAATATCTGGAACCTGATTACCTGCAATAGCAACCTTCATCTTCGTTTTTAATGCTTCATCCTCGAAAAACTCCGCTTTCAAAACGATGTCTGGGTTTTGAGCATTAAATTCATCAATCGATGCTTCAATAATATCTTTATTGCGTGTTTCCATACTCCACATCGTCAGCTGTGTTACCTCTGATGAAGCACTTCCCTCTGAGCTTGTACCACTAGCAGCTGGCTGATTACTGTTATTCGAGCAAGCCGTCATTAGAACAATGACCAAAGCTAGTAATGAGATCAATCCTTTTTTCATAATAACCTCTCCTTTTTAATCTTGTTGTTTATATTGATGACCCAATCAAGCATTTAACCTTTTACCGCCCCTGCCGTCACTCCTTTTTGGATGTATTTTTGCAGAAACGTATATAAAATGATGATTGGTGCTGTAGTTATCACTAGCGCAGCGCTAATAAGCGAATAGTTGGCACTAAAATTGCCCTTGAACATCATTAGCCCAAGCGGTAGTGTTTTCAACGATTCCTTCGAAACCATAACGAGTGGGAATACAAAATCATTCATAATGTTAAAGAAGGATAGAATCGTAACCGTAGCGAGAATAGGCTTCGCTAGCGGAAAATACACGCGGAAGAAGGTTTGATAGATTCCACAGCCGTCCATGACAGCAGCCTCTTCCAGATCCTTAGGAATTGCAGTAAAAAAGTTATACGATAAAAATACAGCGATCGGTAAATTGAACGCGATATACGGGAAGAACAATGACCAAAATGTATCGTAGGTACCCGTTGCATTAGCAATGGTAAACAGTGGAATTAGTGTACTATGAATCGGGATAAGCATTCCTAGAAAAAATGCTCCGAGCAGCAGCTTTGATCCTCTAAACGGGCGGACTGACAAGTAGTAACCGATCAGCGTTGCAACTAGCAATAAGCCTACGACAGAGAAAAACGTAATATATAAGCTGTTGAACAGATAACTGCTAATGCCTTGATTCCATGCATCAGCGAAGTTGCTAAACTTCCAGACAGAAGGCAATCCCCAGGGATTAGCGAAGTACTCCTTGTTATCCTTAAATGCTGATATCGTCATCCATACAAAGGGATAGCCTGTAATAACTAGCTGTACAAACAATAGCACATATAAAACAATGCGTCCTATGCCTTTCATTCGTGATGACCTCCTATTAACTAAATTTCTTGTTGCCTTGTCCAAGCACAGTAGAAATGATAAAAGCAAGTGCTAGTCCAAACAGCAATAAGAAGGTTGATATCGTGCTGCCATATCCGAAGTCCATCAGTCGGAACGCATTTTTCATCATATAGCTCGCGATGACCTCGCTGGAATTGTTCGGACCACCGCCAGTCATAATATAAATTAAGTCAAAATACTTCAGTGAGTTAATGACACAGTTCAGCACCGTAAAGGTAATCGTTGGCCAAATCAGAGGGATTTGGATGTTGAAAATAATCCGCCACTCACTTGCTCCTTCAACCCGTGCAGCCTCCAGCACCTCGTCAGATATTCCCTGCAGCGCGCCGACATACACAATAATATAGAATCCGATATACTGCCATGCAACGACAGCAATGACGGACAGTAATGCGGTAGATTCTTCCCCTAGCCAAGCTCTAGTCCAGCTTTGTAAGCCAAGTGAATTTAGCATTTCATTCAGCAGACCGAAGTTTGGATCGTAGATCTGACTCCATAGGATGCCGAGTACGGCAGTGGACAGCATAACTGGAGTAAAATAGATTGACTTGAAAAAATTTGAGCCTCTTAGCTTATATCCTAAGATAATGGCGAACATAAGCCCTACAGGAAGCTGGATAATTAATGCTCCAATGGTTAGCCATACTGAGTTTTTGAGAGAGATCCATAATACTGGGTCCTTCAGCAAGCGTGAGTAATTATCCATTGATGTAAATATTTTTTGTGATATACCGTCCCATTGAAATAAGCTGTAATACATACTCATAAGGATCGGAATGATAATAATACCGATAAAAATAAGCAGTGCTGGACCCATAAAAAACATTCCGCCCGCGAACCGCTTTAATCCCTTTTCGTGCATGCGTGTATCCTCTCCTGACTGTCTAATCTCTGTAATGTAACCGCTTTTTGTTATTCGCTTTCATTATGATAACAGCGTTTTCATTGCTTGTGATGGAACTGTCATTAGGTAAAATAGCACTTTGATTGGGTGTAAGACATCCTCACCCAGCTTTATTAGAATTACAAAAATACCCTACCGCAAGCCATGCAGTAGGGTATTTTTGTGACGGTTCGCCGTCAGGAGAGCTTATTCGGTTTATAGGTTATTACGACTCGATAGAGCGTACTGGAATCCATATTTCACTGCGATAGTTGGGTTTTGACGTATCTGGACTTTCGTTCCATAGCATCTCAGGTCCACCTGTTAATTCATAGCCAGAGGAAGGAAACCACTGCGCATAGATATTCGCCCATGTGTCCTGAAGAGCCTGCGGAAATGGACCAATCACCTCAAAAACTGCCCATAGTGATGCGGCAACGGGCAAAACATCGAATCGATCAGAACGCTCCGTTGTCGTGGCTACTCCGATATATTGATCAAGCTCAGAGCCTTCTATCGTCCGATCTGTAAAATTCGTTGAAACATTAACTATTCCGTTAGGCTCAATATTACTAAGCGCTTTTAATTCGGCGATTACCTCTGGCGTTAATCGGCTATATAGTTCATTCAATTGAGGGTTGACCCCTTCGAACTGCAGCGTAATAGTTTTTTTGTAGCCAACTACATAAAACGGCTCTTTCTCAACAAGACGATAATTCATCTCTTTACCACCTCTTATCGTTAATTGAAAGGATAACGGCGAGACCATTTTTAGCATCGTATTATGCTTTTTAGCATGGGACGGCAGCACACCGTGCAACGCTTGAAACGCTTTGCTAAAGGCTTCTGGTGATTCGTAGCCAAGCTGTAGCGCTAAATCAATGATTTTAATGTCGCTTGCCTGCAATAGCTCAGCTGCACGCGACAGCTTTCTACGCCTGATATATTCCGCCAACGACATACCCGCTAAAAATGAAAACATTCTGCGAAAATGATATTCCGAGCAGCCTGCAATGCGTGCCATCTGTCTGTAATCAATGTCATGCAGTAGGTTGCTCTCAATATAGGCTATCGCATCATTGAATTGCCGAAGCATATTCATCGCTAACCGCCTCCTTTCAATAAACATCATACATCGTTGAGGTAGGAACAACTTGATATTTGCGGTGCTGCTTTTCACTGGTATTGGATCAGCGCTACGCTAACCATCTCTACGCTCCGGCCTTCAGCGCTACGCTAACGATCTCTACGCTCCGGCCTTCCTTCGTCAGGAGGTCGCTTTAGAGATGGTTAGCTTCGCTGGGGTTCTAAAGGCTAAAGAGCTATCTTGAAGTTTAACCTTCGTTGATTGGGATGGATCAGCGCTTCGCTTACCTTCTCTACGCTCGAACCTTCAGCGCTTCGCTTAACCTTCTCTACGCTCCGGCCTTCCTTCGTCAGGAGGTCGCTTTAGAGATGGTTAGCTTCGCTGAGGCTTTAAATGCTAAAAAGCTATCTTGAAGTTTAACCTTCGTTGATTGGGATGGATCAGCGCTTCGCTTACCTTCTCTACGCTCGAACCTTCAGCGCTTCGCTTAACCTTCTCTACGCTCGAACCTTTCTTCGTCAGGAGGTCGCTTTAGAGATGGTTAGCTTCGCTGGGGTTCTAAACCCTAAAAAGCCTATCTTGAAGTTTAATCTCCGTTGATTGGGATGGGTCAGCGCTCTGCTTAACCTTCTCTACGCTCCGGCCTTCCTTCGTCAGGAGGTCGCTTTAGAGATGGTTAGCTTCGCTGAGGCTTTAAAGGCTAAAGAGCGTTTTTTATACATATTTATTAAATGAAATGTGCCAGTGTTATCTTGTTTTTTCCACTTTCTTTAGATTGGTATAACGCCTTATCTGCTTGTTGATATAGCTCCTCGAAGGTAGTGTCGGATTTCTTAGAGTAAGCGATGCCTCCACTGATCGTGATCGTAATTTGCTTCGATTCATTAAGGCGTATCCAATAATTCTTGATCGTATTCCGCAAGCGTTCGGCCACTTCCTGAACTTCTAACTCGCTTCTTCCTTTAATGAATACCGCGAACTCTTCTCCACCAACTCTCCCGATCACACCTTGATTTTGGATTGTATTCCTCAGTATGCTAGAGAATTCAATCAATACCTGATCCCCTGCTAAGTGACCATACTGATCATTCACTTGTTTAAAATCATCGATGTCCAGAAGCAACAGGGTGGATTCCTCGCTCGTGTCATCTAGCTGTTCTTGTACAATTTCGTGAAAATGCCTCCGATTAAATACTCCGGTCAAACCATCTATTGTAGCACGAAAGTATAGCCTTTCCTCCGTAATCTTAG
This sequence comes from Paenibacillus camelliae, assembly GCF_023715345.1. GTDB lineage: Bacteria > Bacillota > Bacilli > Paenibacillales > Paenibacillaceae > Pristimantibacillus > Pristimantibacillus camelliae. The sequence continues at coordinate 167,362 of NZ_JAMBNY010000007.1, read as the reverse complement.
CTTCTTCCGCTTCCTTAACTTTATGATCCATAGCCCTCATTAATCGGTAAAATACATACACGATAGCTAGAAGACTAGCCATAAATAACAGTAAAACGAAGCCGTGTATTAACATCACCGTAGTAAATTGGTTATAAGCTACTTCACCTAAGTCTTCTTTACTCACTGTATTGAACTTATGTACAATATAAACCCCGTTTAGGATTAAAACGAGGGAACATACAATGGACATAAACCAACGATCAATATACATGCAGAATAGCGTCACGCAAGGAAAAACAAACGTGAAAGTAATATCAGTAGTTGCTGTTAGCAAGGAAGCAACGTACATAATGTAAAATCCACCAAAAGTGACATAGCGTACATATCGAGATAATTGATCTTTAACGTAAAATAACGTACCCGCTATAACTGATCCGAAGCCCATCAACAATATAAAGAGCAAGTAGCCTAATGATCGCGTCCCTTTTTCAAATTCAATAAAAAACCCAGCAGACAGGATAACGACCATTACCCAACTTACGATTACAACGATAAAATTAACAACTCGTACATATTGAAATTCCTTATTTTTTGTCATCTTAGCTGCCCCCTATAGGTTTCAATACTCGTCGTCGCCGGGCTTGCCCCTTATTATATGAAATAATATATTGCAAATAAAGTGTATAATCCTAATCCTGATTAATCCCCAACGCCCATCGTCATCAAAGTTGGATGTTTTGAACTACCTTTCCAATAAAAGCTTAAAAAGCTTGGCTTTCAGGACCAAGAAGATGGGGTAAAACTAGAAAACGAGTAGCACAGTGTACGTACTTGGTACGTGAGCAACGGAGTTTTCGGTAGCGTTCAAGATTCGCCGCCGATTAAGCCTCAACGCCCAGCATCGTCATCAAAGTCGTGCTTTTTGAATTTCTATATGCATCATTTGTTCTGCTTCCTGCCATTGCATCGAATACCCCGCCCCCTTAGCGCAGAAGATCGAGGAGGATGTATATTCAGGGTCGGCATCCTTGTTGTAGCCAATCCGCTCAATGACCTCACTAGTATTATGGCATGGAGCATAGCCACCGAAGCTGAGATGGATCTTCCCCTTCCCTTGCGTGAAGGATGCTAGCTCACTTGGATAATCTAATATGGTGGCGACAGGGGCTCTTCCTGTAACGACTGCTCTCTCCCCTTCAGTAATAAGTGGATCTAGCTCGCCATTGGCACGTTGTATATCTGAGATCACCCGACCAATTTGCTCAGATTGCACGATAATTTTGAATTGGTAATATGGCTCTAGGAGCACATTTTGAGCCTTTTCTAGTCCTTGACGAATCGCACGAAGCGTAGCCTCTCGGAAATCCCCGCCATGTGTATGCTTGTTATGATCGCGCCCACGAAGCAGCGTCACCTTTACATCGGTCAATGGCGAGCCTGTAAGCAAGCCATGATGTTCACGCTCCAGCACATGCTGGCCGACTAATCGCTGCAGAGAATCAGAAAGCTCATCAACATGGCAAATCGAAGCATAGCTGACTCCTTCGCCTCGCTTCGCTGGCTCTAATCGCAAATGCACCTCGGCATAATGGCGCAGCGGCTCAAAGTGACCGTAGCCAATAACCTCTTCCGCAATCGTTTCCTTATATAAAATTTCCGGTGGAGCAAAATGTACTAGCAGTCCAAAACGATCATCCGCGATCTGCTTCAGCACTTCTAGCTGAATCTTCCCCATCACATGCAGCTGTATATCGCCATGCTTCTCCTCCCATTCAACGTGAAGAGATGGGTCCTCTGCCTCGAGCATGCGAAAATACTTTAGTGCTTCCTTTGGATTAATTTGCTGCTCGAACACGATTTTAGAGCGCAGTGTCGGCTGCAGCTCGTATTCAAAACGCTCAGTTAATTCGCCGATCCCGTCCCCGATACGAGCCTCGGCTAATCCGATCACAGCAACAAGCTCGCCAGCATAGGCTGTCGACACTGCCTCGAACTGCATACCGTTGTAACGACGAATTTGCGTCACTTTATCCTTGAAGTGATCTCCATAGCTTAGCTCATCACGAACCGAAAGCTTGCCACTTAGCAGTTTAACAAAGGTAATGCGTGTACTGTTTTGATCATAGCGAAGCCTGTAGACTCGCCCTGTAAGCGGCAGATCCGCATCATATGCTGTAACAGTCAATCGATCAAACGCTTTCAGAAACGACTCCACTCCGATATCGTGTAGCGCAGAGCCTGCAAAGCTTGGATATAGGTCACCTGTCATAACGAGCTGCTGCATAACCTCGAGCCAACGTTGCTGCTCAAAGCCATGCTCCATATAGGTGTCAAGCAGCCCCTCATCACGTTCAGCAATCTGTTCAATTAATGTCTCCGACCACTGCAAGCCGCTATCTGCTGCCTCTATGTACACAATATCGTTCGACAGCTCCTGCTGTAATTGCTTCACAACACGATCAACACTAGCTCCTGTGCGGTCGATCTTATTAATGAAAAAGAACGTCGGTATGCGATGCTTACGCAGCAGCTGCCAAACTGTTTCCGTGTGAGCCTCTACACCTTCAACCGCGCTAACAACGATAATGGCTGCGTCAAGGACAGCGATTGCCCGTTCCATTTCGGGTGAAAAATCGATGTGTCCAGGTGTATCGATCAATGTATAGCGGTTATCGTTATATTGAAAATTTGCCTGTTCTGCAAATACGGTTATACCACGCTGCTTCTCGATATCGTGATTATCTAAAAATGAATTTTGATGATCCACTCGTCCTCTTTGCTTAATGCTCTTCGTATAAAATAACAATTGCTCGGAAAAGGTTGTTTTCCCAGCATCCACATGTGCGAGAATTCCTATCGTTTTATTCATCTATAAAGCCGCTCCCTATGTAAAATTACGATTAACCCTATTATAGCAGGTCACTAAGCAGCATACGTATATATCGCTATCATAACCAAGCAATTTATTCATCACGTTAGACAATATCACCATACAGTGTGCCATAGGTTAGACAGCTGTGTTATGTTAAAATAATGATATAACTTTGTATTAAAGGAGCAGTAACGTTATGAAATATAGAGCACTAGGCAAAACAGGTTTAAACATTAGTGAAATCAGCTTTGGAACATGGGGCATCGGTGGAGACTGGGGCAAGACCGATGATGCAACTTCTTTAAAGGCTTTACATACTGCAATGGAGCAAGGGGTCAACTTCTTTGATACCGCTGACGTATATGGCGGCGGACGCAGCGAAGAGCTGCTTGCCGAAGCAACAAAGGGTAAAGAGGATGAGATTTATATTGCGACGAAATTTTGTCGTCAAGGAGATATTCATGACCCTAACAACTATTCTGAAGCAACGGTTCGCGCTTATTGTGAAGCCAGCTTAAAGCGATTGAAGCGTGAGCGAATCGATCTATATCAAATTCACTGTCCGGCTTTTGACATTCTTAAGCAAGGTGAAGTATTCCAAGTATTAGACAAGCTGCAGGCTGAAGGTAAAATTCGCAGCTATGGTGTTAGTGTAGAAAGTGTGGAGGAAGGCCTATTCTGCATGGAGCAGCCAAACGTAGCTGCACTGCAAGTAATTTTTAACATTTTCAGACAGAAGGTAGCTAGAGAGCTGCTTCCAGTCGCACTTGAAAAGCAGGTCGGCATTCTTGCTCGTGTTCCGTTAGCAAGTGGACTTCTTACTGGCAAATTCAATCAAGGGGCAAGCTTTGATTCCAGCGATCATCGTAACTATAATCGTAATGGTGATGCGTTCAACGTTGGTGAAACCTTTGCAGGTCTTCCATTTGAAAAAGGACAGGAGCTTAGCCGTGAACTAGGCTGGATTGCTGATGGGAAAGGAAATATGACACGTGCAGCGCTGCGCTGGATTCTTGAGCATGAAGCAGTTAGCACGGTTATTCCTGGCTTCAAAAACAGCGAGCAGGTGCTGGACAATTTGGGTGCGCTCAACGTTCCATCGTTTACCGAGGAAGAGCTAAAAAAATTAGAAAGCTTCTACGATCAAGAGGTGCATGAGCATATTCGCGGCTCATACTAAGCAAACATCATTGTATTTTGTTATTTTCTTCCCTATATCGGGCATGCTATATCGCGTAGATAATAAATGTGATAGGAGCATCGTCATGAGAAGTGAAGACCAAATCAAAAGTAAAGTGTATGAGCTGAATCAATTGATCCAAAATAGTCAGGATCCACTGCGGCTAGCTACCTTGAAGGCTCAAATTGAAATGCTCGAATGGGCTATTCATAATCCAACTGAGCCATACCACATTGAGGATTTAGAGCAGTTAGATAGCTAAAGAGTGTAGCACTTTCAAAACAAACAAAAATAAAGCCCAAGAATGCCGTTAATAAGCATTCTTGGGCTTTTCATATTAACCCTATGTTATTTCAACAAGTTTTTCGCTTGCTCTACAACATTGCTTACAGAGAAGCCGAAGTATTCAAGCACTTCAGTACCAGGACCAGAAGCACCGAATGTTTCGATTGAAATAATGCTGCCTTCAGGGCCAGCAATACGATCCCAGCCTAGAGAAATTCCCGCTTCAATAACAACGCGGTTTTTCACGCTTGCAGGTAGTACTGACTCACGATATGCTGCATCCTGTGCATTGAACAGCTCACGAGAAGGCATTGCTACGACGCGAACAGACACTTGCTCCGCTTCAAGCTTCGCTTTCGCATCAACTGCTAACCAAACCTCAGAACCTGTCGCAACAAGAATAACATCAGGAGATGCGTTCGTCTCAGTAAGCACGTATCCGCCTTTTGCTACATTATCAATATTTGCTTTCGTCTCTTCGAAGATCGGCAAGTTTTGACGACTTAGAATTAGAGCAACTGGACCATCTGTTTTTTGCAAAGCATAAGCCCATGCGCTTGCTGTTTCATTCGCATCACTTGGACGGAAAACCGTAAGACCTGGAATCGTACGAAGTGCAGCTAGCTGCTCGACTGGCTCATGCGTTGGGCCGTCTTCACCAACTGCAATGGAATCGTGCGTGAATACATACGTTACAGGAAGCTTTTGCAATGCAGCAAGACGAATGGATGGACGCAAGTAGTCACTGAACACGAAGAATGTGCTCACGAAAGGCTTCACGCCGCCGTGCAATGCCATACCGTTTCCTGCTGCTCCCATCGCATGCTCACGCACACCAAAGTATACGTTGCGGCCTGCATAGGACTGAACAGCGAACACAGGCTCACCTGCGATATCTGTCATTGTAGAACCAGATAGATCCGCGCTTCCACCGAAGATAGCAGGTACGGATTTAACAAAATGATTGATCGCTTGACCGCTCGCTACACGCGTAGACATCGCTTTTGAAGCGTCGAATGTAAGAATATCAGAAGCATCAATCGTTACTTTACCATCGATAACTTGATTGAATTGAGCTGCTAGCTCAGGATATTGAGCAGTGTAGCCTTTTACTAACTCAACCCATGCTTTTTCCTTCTCAGCACCTTGCTCTTTTAGCTGCTCCATATGTGCCTTCACTTCAGCAGGAACTGTAAATTCTTCATGCTCCCAGCCATATTCAGCCTTAGTAGCAATCGCTTCTTCTTTACCAAGCGGATTACCGTGAGCTTTGCTTGTTCCTTGAACCTTTTTGCTGCCGTAGCCGATAATTGTGCGAATTTCGATAAGAGTTGGCTGATCTGTATTTGCTTTTGCTTCTGCAATAGCTTTCTCGATCGCATCAATATCGTTACCATCTTCAACACGTAGATACTGCCAGTTCACAGATTCAGTACGTTTTTTAATATCTTCGCTAAAGGATAGATTCAATTCACCATCTAGTGAAATATCGTTGGAATCATATAGAACCACTAGCTTGCCTAGCTTCATATGACCTGCCATAGACATCGCTTCGTACGCGACACCTTCCATCAAGCAGCCATCACCTGCAAGTGCATACGTGTAATGATCAACGACAGGGAATTGCTCCTTGTTGAACGTAGCTGCAAGATGAGCCTCAGCCATAGCCATACCAACAGCCATTGCGATCCCTTGACCAAGCGGACCTGTTGTTGCATCTACGCCATCTGTATGACCGAATTCTGGATGTCCTGGTGTTCTGCTGTTCAGCTTACGGAATTGTTTAACATCATCAATCGTTACTTCATAACCAAATGTGTGAAGCAGGCTGTACAAAAGCGCAGAGCCGTGACCAGCAGACAATACGAAGCGGTCGCGGTTAAACCATTTAGAATGACCTGGGTTGTGGTTCATTTGCTTAGCCCAAAGTGTGTACGCCATCGGCGCTGCTCCCATAGGAAGACCTGGATGACCTGAATTTGCTGCATTAATCGCATCAATAGATAATGTGCGAAGTGTCGTAATAGACAATTGATCAATGGTTTGTGTAGACATATTGCTGTTCTCCTTTTGTTGTTTCTGTATTTTGTTCTGGCTTACGATCCAGCCACCAATGATGACCATTTTTCGCTAACAGCGCTTCTGCTGCTTCCGGACCGTTGGAGCCAGCTGGGTAATAATGTAGTGGTACTGCTTGTTCTGCGAAGGCGTTAAGTATTGGCTGCACCCATTTCCAAGACAACTCAACCTCATCCCAATGCGCAAAGAAGGTCGGATCTCCGTTAAATGCATCGAAAATCAAGCTTTCATACGCCTCAGGTGCTTCATCACCATTGGAGTGGAAATCGATATGAATCGGCTTGAACTGCTCCTTGTTTTGCGGATCTCTCGTATTAAGCTGGAAGGTGATCCCTTCATTCGGACTAATTTCATAAATGAGTAAGTTTGCATGCTTGCTGTCGTCTTGTGCTTTCGTGCTTGACTTTAACGCTTCTTTAAACTCAATCACAATACGAGTGGATTTCTCACTCATTCGCTTGCCTGTACGGATGTAGAACGGAACACCGCGCCAGAACGGATCGTCAATTTCCAGCTTCGCTGCAATGTACGTATCATTCATTGAGCCTGCTGGAATGCCTGGCTCATCGGTGTAACCTGCAACGAGCTGCCCATTCATTGTACCCGTCTGATATTGAGCGCGTACGACATGCTCGCCCACGTTGTCTTTATGCAGCGGCTCAAGCGCTTCAAGAATTTTCTTTTTCTTGAACCGAACAACGTCAGGTGTACTGTTTTCTGGCAAATGCAGCGTTAGCATCATTAAAATTTGCAGCATATGGTTTTGGAACATGTCGCGAATCGCCCCAACATGATCGTAATAGCCAGCGCGTTCTTCAACGCCAACCGTTTCACTTGCTGTAATTTGCACATTGGATATATAGCGATTTGACCATAACGCTTGTAGGATCGGGTTGCTTTGCTGCAGAATTTCAAGCTTCTGCACCATTGGCTTGCCGAGATAATGGTCAATACGATAAATTTCATGCTCCTCAAATGATTCGCTAAGCTTCGCATTCAATTGCTGTGCTGACAATAGGTCATGACCGAAAGGCTTCTCGATGACTAGTCGCTTCCAGCCCTTCGTATCGCCTAGTCCGCTTGCTTTAATATTGTGAGCGATCGTCTCAAAAAACTCAGGACCAACAGATAGATAGAACATTCGGTTCGGTGTGCCTGGCATCTCTGCTTCATTCTGCTCAACGTGCTGAAGCAGCTTTTTGTAGTCATCCTGATGATCGATATTCAAGGCGCAATAGGAAAAGCTTTGCAGAAAACGTTCAAGCTCCGCATCGCTTCCTTGCCGTCTGGAAAAAGTGTGTACTGATTGCTGTACACTCGCTTGATAGATGTCATCTGAGAATGATCGTCTGCCTAGGCCGATGACGCGAAATGCTTGCGGCAGCTTTCCATCAATAAAAAGATTATATAGAGCAGGATAAATTTTGCGCTTTGCTAAATCTCCTGTCGCTCCAAACAATACAAATGTTGTTGCCTCCATTTCACTCTTCCCTTCTAGCAGCTATATGTTAAGGTTATCGCGTACCAATAATTACGTACTGGCTTAAGCTACATACATCTACTATAATACTTATAGCAGGTATACAAGTAATCAATATATTTGACAGGGGGTATAGATGATGTCTATGACTAACTATGAGCTATACAAAGTGTTCTACTGGGCTGCGAAAACAGGAAGCCTGACAAAAGCAGCAAAGTCGCTATATTTAACACAACCTAGCGTCAGCTATGCCGTTAAACAGCTAGAGGATCGATTCAAGATGAAGCTGTTCTATCGAACGGCGAAGGGTGTCGCCTTAACGGAGGAAGGCTCTGTCTTATTTTCATACATAGAGCAGTCACAGGTATTAATTACGATTGCTGAGGAGAAGATGGAAGCTTTAAAAAATTTAACGAGTGGTGAGCTGAGAATCGGTGGCAGTGACTCATTGTTCAAGCACTTTATGCTATCTCACTTAGAGGCGTTTCATCACGAGCACCCAGCGATTAAGCTTCAGCTTATCCATGGAACGACCCCAGAGATCATTAACTACTTGAAGGAAGGTAAAATTGATCTTGGTGTCGTGCGTATGCCTATATCCGATCCACAGCTGGAGTTTCGAGAAGGGATTGAGCTGCAGGATTGCTTCGTTGCAGGAGCTCATTATTCGGAATTAAATGGTGTGGAGTTATCACTTGAAGAACTCATGCAGTACCCGCTCGTACTGTTCTCTCGCAATAGCCGCGCGCGTATGGCGATAAATGAGCTTGTCCACGGCTATGGTTATGAACTGAAGCCATCCATTGAGGTGGGCAGTGTCGATTTGCTCATTGAGTTCGCACGCAAAGGACTTGGCATCTCTTACGTAACACGGGAATTTGTATCTAATGAGCTGGAGGATGGCTCTTTGTTCGAAATTAAGCTTGACGTTAAGCTACCTCCTTCACAGGTAGGTATTATGAATATGCGTAACGTACCACTCTCCACAGTTGCTCGGAAATTTGTCGAGCGTTTCGATAAGCGTAATGAAGCATAAGCATAAGTTAATGTGGTTCCATCCAACAGCATTCACATGCTGTTATCTAATTATGGCAATTATTTTTACTCATTTAAAAAAGAAAGACAAGCTCTGCTTAAAACCATTGCTACGTTCGACACTTCATGTGTCTAAACTAATGGTCGGCTGAAGCTTGTCTATTTTGATTTTAATGTGTACTGCTCATACACTAATCTTCCTTCGGCTTAAAGCTGCGCGCCCAGTATAGCACCGGCGTGGAAACGACTGAGATGATGAATTTGAATATATATGTCGTAAATGCGATTTGCAGCCATTCGTTCAACGTATACAGTCCTGTTCCAGCGAAAGCAACCGTACAAAAAACAATGGAATCAACGAGCTGGCTGAACCCTGTACTTACATTGGTACGAATCCAAAACTGATTACTCGCTCCGAATCGGCGTCGCAAATATCCGTAGACCTGCACATCAAGAAATTGGCTAATAAGATAAGCGAGTAAGCTGCCCGCTGCAAGTCTCGGCATTAATCCAAACAAGGTTTGCATTGATTCCTGTGCGAAGTCCGTAGCCTGCGGCTCAAACTTAAGCACCATCTGCATCATAATGGTAGAGGCAATTAACGTGAAAAAACCAAACCATACCGCCTTGCGCGCTTCCTTAGGTCCATATTTCTCGTTCAGCATATCGGTGCTCATTGAGATTGTCGTGTATATCGTATTGCCGAGCGTCATAATAATCCCAAATGATAGCACAGATAGCTCAATCGTCTTCGTTACTTGGATATTGGCGATAACCGTTGCAAATCCGATCCAAGCATATAGGCCTACTCTTCCAAACATTCGATAGCAGATCAAAAATAATGCAAAATTCACTGCTATAAATAATATTCCCCAGCCAATGTTAAACATCTGTTATGTCTTCCTCCTTAGTTTTGGTATCGCGGGATGGTTCCGAACCGCGAGCCGCCATACTCCGTGGGTCTTTTCAGCTATGTCGACGACCATGGATAACTGTAACAAATTTAAGGCGCTCCGTAAATGGTGAGGTTGATTCGCTGATGCGTCGTGTTTGCAGCGCTCCGTAAATGGTGAGTTTAAACCGCTGATGCGCCTTGATTGCAGCGCTCCGTAAAGGTGAGGTTGAATTGCTGATGCGCCCTGATTGCAGCGCTCCGCAAAGGTGTTGTTTCAATTGCTGTTGCCCTCTGATTTCAGCGCTCCGCAAAGGTGTTGTTTCAATTGCTGTTGCCCTCTGATTTCAGCGCTCCGCAAAGGTGTTGTTTCAATTGCTGTTGCCCTCTGATTTCTAGAATAATAATCGATGTAGAAATCAGAGGACAAAGGCAACCGCTTCGCTTTTCCACTAACACCTTTACTCCGCTGGAGCGGATTTGTGGGTCGTCACTTCGGAGTACACCTCACCGTTACTCCGCTGGAGCGTCATCGTGGACATTGCTTCGCCGTAACACCTCACCTTTTACTCCGTTGGGTATCATCGTGGGTGTCTCTTCGGAATACACCTCACCGTTACTCCGCTGGGGTATCTCGTGGGCGGCGCTTCGGAGTACACCTCACCTTTTATCTCGCTGGGATGTCAACGGGGGTGATGCTTCGAAGTACACCTCACCTCTTCTCCGCTGGTTGTTATCGTGGGCGGCGCTTCGGTGTACCCCACACCGTTACTCCGCTGAGGTTCATCGTGGGTGGTGCTTTGTTGTACACCTCATCATTACTCCACTGGTTGTTGTCGTCAGCGGTGCTTCGGGTTGCTTCGCCGTAACACCTCAACATTTGCTCCGCTGGGCTTGTGTAAGCTTATCTCATTTCACTCTCAATGTTCGTTTATGTGTGTTTTTTACTGTTTACAAACAGAACAAACCGTACTATACTAGGTTTGAAACGAACGAAAACGAACATTTTGGTGAGAGGTGGATGATTGATTTATGGAAATTCGTCACGCTACAAACCCTGTTGATGTTAAAAGACTTACTACACCTGAGCTGCGCGAGCGCTTCTTAATTGAGAACTTATTTGAGTCTGGTAAGCTGCAAATGGTGTACAGTCATCATGATCGTATGATTATTGGTGGTGCAGTACCATTGCAAGAAGGCTTAGAGCTTGCTGATGCAGAAACTTTAAAAACAGATTACTTCCTTGAGCGTAGAGAGGTTGGCTTCATTAATATTGGTGGACCAGCAGTCATCGAAGCTGATGGACAAAGCTATGAGCTAACGAAGCTTGATGCACTTTATGTTGGTAAAGGTACGCAAAAAGTACTATTATCAAGTAAGGATCCATCCAATCCTGCTAAAATTTACTTCTGCTCCAGCCTAGCACATGCTGTTCTTCCTACAACAAAAATCGAGCTTGCAAAAGCAACACCGAACCATCTCGGTTCTAAGGAAGCATGTAATGAGCGTACGATTTATCAATACATTCATGCTGGTGCAGTGCAAAGCTGTCAGCTAATGCTCGGTGTTACGATTCTGAAAGAAGGCAGCATCTGGAATACTATGCCTGCTCATATTCATGATCGTCGTATGGAAGCTTACTTATACTTTGATCTAAATGAAGATGCACGCGTCTTCCACTTCATGGGTGAACCATCTGAAACACGTCATCTTGTTGTATCCAATGAGCAGGGCGTTATTTCTCCAAACTGGTCTATTCATTCCGGTGCTGGCACGAGCAACTATTCCTTCATATGGGCAATGGCAGGAGAAAACTATACATTTACCGATATGGAACCTGTAAAAATGGATCAACTTAGATAGATAAGATGGGGGTTTTACTGTGTTAGCAGCAACGAGACATAAAAAAATTCTTGAGCAATTGCAAAGTAACGGCTTCGTGAAGGTATCGGAGCTTAGCCAGCAATTTGACGTAACCGAAAAAACGATACGTGAAGATTTGATGAAGCTTGAAAAGCAGCAATGGCTCAAGCGCATACACGGAGGCGCGGTTTACGTTGAATCCTCTGAGCAGCCTGACTTTGCATTAAAACTGCCTAATACAGTTAACCCTAGCGAAAAGGAATTAATTGCAAGCTATGTCGTGAGCCACATGATTCAAGAGCACGATATTATTGCATTAGATAGCGGCAGCACCACATTAGAAATCGCAAGACAGCTAGACAATATACCACTAACGATTCTTACGAATGACTTGCTCATTATGCGCGAGGTTATGATGAAGGAGCATATTAAGCTAATCGTGCCTGGTGGCTATAGTAAGCATAATCTTCTCATTCCTTCGCATCCGCTAGAATGGCTGCAGGAGATTAATATCTACAAGCTGTTTTTATCAACGTCAGGCATTCATCCTAACTACGGCTTGTCCATCTTCTCCAATGAGCAGCTAGCAATGAAAAAAGCACTAATACAAGCCGCTCAAGAAGTAATATGTGTAGCGGATCATAGCAAATTTGGCAGAGGTGCATTACATACCTTTGCAACGATTGATCAAATCCAGCAATTTGTTACGGATGCAGGCATTGCCGCTTCTGATATCGAGCTGATGCAGCAAGCAGGAGCGCAGGTCTGCGTTGCGAACTCCTAGTTAATTTAGGAACTATTTTAATAGAAAGGATGCATCGAGCTATGAATCTTTTCAATTTGAAAGGAAAGTCTGCGATTGTTACCGGTGCGGCTAGAGGTCTTGGACAAGCGATTGCGATTGGCCTTGCTGAAGCTGGCGCAGATCTCGTACTTGTTACGAATCAATCTCCTGCTGAGGAAACACAGGCGCACATCGAGAAGCTTGGTCAGAAGGCCATTATCGTAAAGGCCGATGTTAGTGATCAAGCACAGCTGCCAGTAATTATCGAGCAGGCTAAGCAAGCTTTTGGCCGCATCGATATCCTTGTCAACAATGCAGGAATTATTCGCCGTACGCCTGCTGTTGATTATTCCTTTGCTGATTGGCAAGCCGTGTTATCTACGAACCTTGATTCCGTCTTCACATTGAGTCAGCTTGCCGGCAAGGAAATGATTGAGCAAGGCTCCGGTAAAATTATTAATATTGCCTCCATGCTTTCTTTCCAGGGTGGCATTAATGTCCCAGCTTATACAGCTAGTAAGCATGCGGTAGCTGGGCTAACCAAAGCACTTGCTAATGAATGGGCATCAAAAGGCGTCCAGGTCAATGCGATTGCTCCAGGGTACATGGCAACGGATAACACCGCTGCGCTGCGTGCTGACGAGGTTCGCAGTAAGCAGATTTTAGAGCGTATTCCAGCGGCACGCTGGGGCACGAACGAGGATTTAAAAGGAGCGGCTGTATTCCTTTCCTCTAATGCTTCCGACTATGTAAATGGTCACGTTCTTTGCGTAGATGGCGGCTGGATGAACAGATAGCCTTTTGCTAACAGATGCGTGCACACTTCTTATCATAATGGAAAACACCTTCAATGATATGTCCCTTCTCTTAGAGAAGACATACATGAAGGTGTTTTTTTATTTCTTTAGAGTCTTTCTATGACTCATTTCTATCGTATGAAGCTAGAATTCGCTCATGAATGATTCGGAATAAGATCGCATCTTAGTGCGATAAAAGGCACAAAGGAGCACCTTTCAGATTCTCATTAAGCAATGATCTAACGATACTATAATAAGACGAGATGAACTCCCTATATCAAAGATATCTTTAGATACTGTGACGCCCTCTCTTAACCCTTCAAGCTATTAACCCTTTACTGCACCAGCTGTCATACCGTCAATAAAGTATTTTTGAAAGGCGAGGAATAAGATAAGAATCGGCACAATGGAGAAAAATGAGCCAACAATCAGCAGATCATAGTTGTTACCGTATGGCGTTAGCAGCGTCTTTAACCCGATCGGCAAGGTGTATTTCACTGTTTCAGAGAGTACCATAAACGGCCATATAAAATTGTTCCAGCTGTTCATTCCGTTCAATATCGCCATCGCTGCAAAGGAAGGCTTCATCACCGGTATTATTAATCGCACATAGATCCCATACTCAGATGCTCCATCCACCCGCCCAGCTGCAATAATCTCCTTCGGTATACCGCTAATATATTGTCTGAAGAAAAAGATCGTTGCCGCACTGGCTATGCCTGGAAGCACGATCGCAGAATATGTATTCATCAAGCCAAGATCATTAGTGAGCTTATACAATGGCAGCAGCAATATCTCAAACGGCACCATCATAATCATAAGCACGCAAATGAATAAGAAGTTTTTACCGACAAAGTTATAAGCTGCAAAGCCATAAGCAACGGTGGCACTAATAAGCAGCGTCAGAACGACCTGCACAATCGTTAAAAACACCGAATTGAAAAACCAATTAAAATAGCTATGAGAGCCAGTAAATAAGTACACAAAGTTGTTTAAGCTCATCACTGAAAGATCAAAGCTCAGATTCAAGCCATAACGAACAAGATCACCGCCCGGCTTAAAGGATGCGAGCGCAATCGCATAAAATGGAATTAAAATAAAGAAGCAGACGATCGCAAAAATGAAAAAAAGACCAATCTTCGTCATTTTCTCATGTCTCATGATTGATCCTCCTTCTTGAACAGTCCAGATATCGATAGCTGCGTCACATTAATAATCATCGTTATTGCAAGAAGGACGATACCAACCGCAGCCGCGTAGCCTAAATTATTTTTCTCGATGCCTTGTCGATATAGGTAGCCTACAATCGTTAAGCCGATGTTCTTCGGTGAATTGTTTCCGTTCCATAGCATCATGCTTTCAATAAACATCGCCAGCCCTGCGTAAATACTAATCGTGAGCACGTAGATCGATGTTGGTTTTAATAGAGGAATCGTTATTCTAGTGAATTGCTGCCATTTAGATGCTCCATCAATAGCTGCAGCTTCATAATAATCGTCAGGGATGTTTTTCAGTCCTGATAAAAAATAAAGCATATTGACACCTGTCCAGCGCCAAGTCGCAAGAGCCAGTAAAGCAACAAAGCCTGTTACCTGACCTTTTAAAAACTTAATCGGCTCAATGCCGAAGAGGCTAAGAAAGCTGTTAATTAACGAGCCTTCCATCTCACCGAACATTAAGCGAAATATGGTGCCGGCAACGACAACAGAGGTTAATGCAGGGAAAAAGAAGGACGCCTTAAAAAACTCTCTCCCCCACATCAGCTTGCTATTAATCAAAACAGCGAACATCATCGGAAATGGAATAAGTATAACTAGCGTCAGAATCATATAAATAGCGCTGTTTGCTAGTGCTTTCAGAAATATTTTATCACCGAGGAGCTTTTCATAGTTGGCGAAGCCTACCCAGTTAGACTCCTGCCCAAGTGCGACCTTCTGAAAGCTCATCTCAAACGAATCAAGCAAAGGATAGGCCCAAAATATTGTAAAAACTAGAATGAAGGGCAGTACGAAAACATAAGGTGCGACCTTTTGCGAATAAATAAATCGTTTGATCACAGTCATTTCCCCCTTCAAGTTTAATTCAAGATTCGATGCCGAATAAACGTTCAATAATTGCTTCGTGATCAAAGGTGAACTTTTTGAACTTCCACTTAAAATAAGCGTTCAAAAAGTTCAGCTTTCAGCACCGAGAAGATGAAACGATACTAGAAAGCGAGGAGCGCAGCGTACGTAATTGGTACGTGAGCACCAAAGTTTTCGGTAGCGTTTCATATTCGATACCGAATAAACGTTCAGCACTGCTTCATCATCAAGCCCGAACTTTTTGAACTTCCACTTAAAATAAGCGTTCAAAAAGTTCAGCTTTCAGCACCGAGAAGATGGAACGATACTAGAAAGCGAGGAGCGCAGCGTACGTAATTGGACGTGAGCACCAGAGTTTTCGGTAGCGTTTCATATTCGATGCCGAATAAACGTTCAATAATTGCTTCGTGATCAAAGGTGAACTTTTTGAACTTCCATTTAAAATAAGCGTTCAAAAAGTTCAGCTTTCAGCACCGAGAAGATGGAACGATACTAGAAAGCGAGGAGCGCAGCGTACGTAATTGGTACGTGAGCACCAGAGTTTTCGGTAGCGTTTCATATTCGATGCCGAATAAACGTTCAATAATTGCTTCGTGATCAAAGGTGAACTTTTTGAACTTCATCTAAAGAAAAAGCCGCGAGCTGGCAGCTAAAGCGCAAACTAAGAAGTAGTAAGCTCTCTGCATTCATCTCGCGGCTTTATGATGACGAGCAATTATTGAAGCTCTTGTTCAATTTGCTCCTGTGCATCGTTCAGCGCCTCTGTTACATCACGTCCATCCTCGAAAATCTCATTCAAGGTGATGGTTCCAAGCACGTTATTAATTGTTGGGGAAGCGGATGTAGACTTAATCAATTGAATCTCATCTCTAATCTCATTCAATACGTCGAATGGATTGTTCACAAAATATTGCACGAACGTGTTATCTGGATTATGTGTTACATCATTCATATCCCACACGCCCATATTAACTGGATCAAAGCCAAGCGTATTCCATATTTCAATATTGGCATCCTCCGTCAGCTTAGCAAAAGCTAGGAACTCTTTCGCAAGCTGCACGTCCTTGGCTGTCTTCGTTACGACCGTTCCCGTACCGCCGCCACCAACGGATGCCGGCATTCCCGCTTCAAGCACTGGGATAGGCGCAATCGCTATTTTGCCAGACAAATCACCCATATAGTTGACGTAACGGGACATAAACCATAGCGGCATAAACGCAGATACATAGTTGCCTGAGTTATATTCACCATAGGCTTCCTCTGTATCTGGCTGACCGCCTGCAATCGTTGAAACAATATTATTCTGCTGTAAATCCTGAATCATCTCTAAAGCACGAATCGCTTCAGGTGTGTTCACTTGAGGGGTTCCATTAGAATCGGTTAAGTCTGTGCCTTGCTGTGCAAGTAGTTGAGATAGCTGCCAAAGTGCGCTTGTATCAGCAGTGCCCATCGTTTTACCAGTAGCCTCATATACTTTAAGACCAGCAGCTTTATAATCTGCCCAAGTCACGATATCCTCGTAATTGACGCCAGCTTCCTCTAGCACCTCTACGTTGTAGAACGCAACGGATGCGCCGACGTGAGTAGGAGCACCGTAGTTTTGACCGTCCTTACTGTAAAGATCTACACGTGATTGTACTAACGTATCACGGTATGGATCAATGACATCGTTAAGTGGCTCTAGCTGTGGAGTTCCTGATAAGAAATCGGGAAATTTTCCAAGCTCAATATCAGCTAGATCTGGTGCACCTACACCTGTTTGCAGTGCGATGCTAAGCTTGTTATGCATATCATCATAGGGCATAACGGATACATTCAGCTTAATCTGACGATCCGTGTTTTCTGCATTCCACTTCGTTAGCATCTTTTCAAAATGCTGTCCATGAAGCTCGACAAACGTCCAGTAAGATAGCTCTGTCGCGGATTCACCAGCACCCCCGTCAATAATTGACTCCTGTGCTTCCCCCGTACTGCCTCCAGAGCCTTTTGAACCACCAGAGCAAGCTGCTGCTGTCATCACCACAAGCATTAATGCCAGACTTAGACTTAACCATTTTTTCATCATGAATGACCCCCTAAAATTAATCGCTTAATTTTTTCAAACGAATCACATTCCATGATGCTTTATTCAAGTTTGCAGTTACATAGCCGTCCTTCAGCTCAGACGCACCATTGGAATGAGGCTTAACCTTCTCATCGTGAGCAGTGTTTACCGCCTTTAAGTCATCGTGTTCAAGTACGATGTGCTCTACAATGGTGTAATTGTCAAAGCTGCGAACATCGCAAGTAAGCAGCATATTTTCTGTGAGATGACGATTTAATGCAAAGATCGTTACTTCGTCTTGCTCCTCGTTGTAGACAGCAGCGCTATCCAAATAAGGAACATCCGTATAATCCGTTGCATCGTATTTAGGTGAATCAGTAATCGGCAGCAACGATATGCCACGACCGAACACTGATGCATGTAAGTATGGATAAAAGATTGTCTGCTTCCATGCCTTTCCGCCTTCCTCCGTCATAATCGGTGCAATGACGTTGACGAGCTGGGCAAGACATGCCATCTTCACTCGATCCGCATGACGAAGCAGCGTAATAAGCATGCTACCTACAAGCAAGGCATCCTCAAAATTATAAATGTCCTCGAGCTGAGGCGGGCCAATCGTCCACGGTTCAATTTTTCTATCCTGATCGTTAGAGTGATACCAGACGTTCCACTCATCAAAGCTTAGATACATCGTTTTCTTGCTGCGTTTTTTCGCTTTTATATAATCGCATGTAGAAATGACCGTTTGAATAAAGTGGTCCATATCCATCGTTCTTGCTAAGTAATTCGCTGAATTACCATCTCGGTTGCCGTAGTACTGATGTAACGATATAAAATCAGTCACCTCGTACGTATGGTTAAGTGTTGTTGCTTCCCACTCTGGGAAGGTTGGCATTCCACTGCCTGAGCTTCCGCAGGATACAAGCTGGATATCAGGATCAACTAGACGCATCGCTTTTGCTGTTTCATTGGCTAATCTTCCATACTCATCTGCAGTTTTTTGACCAATTTGCCAAGGTCCGTCCATTTCATTACCAAGACACCACGTCTTAATTTTATGAGGCTCCTTGTAACCATGCTTAATTCGCAAGTCACTCCAATAGGTTCCTCCCGGATGATTGCAATATTCAAGCAAATTGCGTGCAGCATCGACGCCACGTGTACCAAGATTAACAGCCATCATGACCTCAGTGCCAATTTGCTTCGCCCAATTGATAAATTCATTCGTTCCAACGTAATTGGGCTCTAATACACGCCATGCAAGCTCCAGACGTTTTGGTCGTTCCTCAACTGGTCCGACTCCATCCTCCCAATTGTATCCAGATACAAAGTTCCCTCCTGGATAACGAATGATAGGCACCTGCAGCTCCTTAATTAACTCCTTCACATCACTACGAAAGCCTGCTTCATCGGCTGTTGGGTGGTTTGGCTCATAGATCCCCCCATATACTGCACGACCAAGATGCTCAATGAAGGAGCCAAAAATACGAGAGTCAACTTGAGCTATTTTGAAATCCTTATCAACGATCATTTTCGCTTTTAGTTGTGACGCTGTCATGTACTATCCCTCTCTTTACGCCTGTATTAGTTTTGAATGCGTTTGCAGGAATAAAATAGCATATGAAAAATCTTTTGTAAACACATAAATGTGAAATAATTCAAAAGAACCTAAAGTGTTAATCTTCGACACTAATATTTCAACAAACTTCTACCGAAAGTACTATGTTTGTTTTAATGAAGTATAAAGTAAATATCATTTCCCTTAGCTTTTACCCTTTCTTTCAGCTACTGCTTCGTATATGATGAAAACAAATAACGATAAGGAGCTATCGAGATGATCTATATTAAAGATTTAATGAGTGGCTTGCCAATCTTTAAGGCGCTCAGCTCAGAGGTTCGCATTCAAATCATTGAGCTGCTAATCCGCAATTCTTCCATGAATCTTAACGAGCTTGCTAGCGAGCTTAAGCTTTCTAATGGTGCAATTACGATGCATATTAAAAAGCTTGAAGAAAGCGGTATCATTCAGATCAACTCCACCGTTGGCAAGCACGGCATTCAAAAAATGTGTTATTTGAACGAAGATAAGCTTCTTGTTGATATGCGTAGTAGTGAGAAAGAAAATTTGTATGAGGTAGATATTGAGGTAGGGCATTTTAGCAACTACTTTGCAACGCCTACCTGTGGCTTGGCAACGAAGGATAGCATTATCGGTGATTTTGATGACCCTAGATTTTTTGCAGATCCGCAAAGAATTCATGCAGAAATTATTTGGCTTACTGAAGGCTATCTTGAATATCGCATCCCAAATTACTTAAAGCCAAATCAGACCTTCAAGGAGATTCAATTCTCTATGGAGCTAAGCTCCGAGGCACCTGGCTACAACAATCATTTTCCGTCAGATATATATTTTTACTTAAATAATGTTGAGATAGGCTCGTGGACCAGCCCAGGGGATTTCGGGGATATGCGTGGAAATTTCACTCCAGATTGGTGGCCGCCACATTTGAATCAATACGGTATGCTAAAGCTTATTCGAATTACGAATGATGGCAGCTTTATTGATGGCTGTCGTATCTCGAACATTACACTTTCACATATTAAGCTTGATTATAAAAGCGACCTTACCTTCCGAATAGCGATCCCTGAGCACTCTCAAAATAAAGGAGGCTTAACGATCTTCGGAAAAAGCTTTGGCAACTACAGTCAGAATTTACTTACGCGTGTGTTGTACGATGTTCATGAACGATAAGAAGCAGGGCACTCAAAGTCGATGAAAACTTTGAGTGCCCTGCTTGGTTTTGGCGCTCCGTAAATAGTGAGGTTTCAATTGCTGTTGTTCTCTGAATTCTTGAAGTATATTTAATGTAGAAATCAGAGGACAAAGGCAACCGCTTCGCTTTTCCACTCTCACTATTTACTCCGCTGGGGTCTTTCGTGAGTTGTTGCAACGTAGTCACTCTCACCATTACTCCGCTGTAGCGGCTTCTTAGGTGTACCACGATGTTTACACCTCACCATTACTCCTCTGGGGTGTCTTGTGGGTTGTTATTTTCTACTGAACATACTTCCCATAATCGGGCACGGCTAGATTATCGAAGTTTGCTACTAGGCGACTGAGTCCTTCTTTTAGTTCCTGACCGTTAATCGGCATGCCATGACCTGTTACAACAGCGGATGGCTGTAGCTGCTCCAGCAGGATGACTGATTGCTTCGCTTGCTTCCAATCTGTAGTCAAGTATCGCGGAGGACCTTGTACCTCTAGTTCTTGAGTAAGCACTTTATACAGCTCATCCTGCTTTACCGTGACAAAGGCATCTCCTGCAACTAGGACGCGATCCTTCTCCCTAAACAGTGAGATATGACCCGGAGCATGGCCAGGGGTATGCAGCCATCTCCACTCTGTTAGGAATGGAACGCTGCCATCAGTAGGGAGAACTTGAACCTGCTTCCCTAGTTGAATTGGCTCGATTGGAAAGGTAAAGCTTAGCTTCGCTACCAGCCCGCCTTCGACGGACGTATCTGGTGCAGGGTAGCTGCTTTTCCCCGTTAAGAACGGAAGCTCCAGCTCATGAGCATAGACAGGCACCTGCCAATGCTCGATGAGCTCAATAATCGCGCCGACATGGTCAAAATGCCCATGGGTTAATATAATACATTTCGGCTTATTGCCAGCTCCAAATTGTTCTTCACAGGCAGCAATGATTTGCTGAGAAGAGCCTGGCATACCGGCATCAACTAGCACCCAGTCCCCACTGTTCTCATCCTTAATTCCGCAAATATTGACGATTTGTATCGTTTTGCACCACACATGGTGTGCAACCTCCTGCTCAGTGCCATTTTTGAGTGAAACCATTGGAAGAGGGTGATAATCACTTCCATATGACATAGACGTTTCTGTATCCATTATTCTCCTCCAAATAGGTGATATGGCGTTGATCACCGATTATGTTATGACTGTTTTAATAATTTCAGTCATATATTACGCATGTTTTTTTGTTAAGCCCTTTTCGATTAAGAAACGGTGCAGGAAATATTCCATAACAGTTAGCAGTACAGCTGTCCAGAATGCGCCCCAAATGCTGACATACGCAGTATTAAACATTAACGAAATCCCAAATACGATAACCCAGCTCACAATTAAATCTGAAAATGTGCTTAGCCATAATGTCTTTCTTCTTAATATGATAAACTCCATAATCAACCCTACGCCTGCAGAAATTAGACCAACGATTATGGGCTGATATAATCTGGTATATTCTACGTTTGGAAAGATCCATGAAGCTATTATTATTCCAATAGGTACGGAAAATAATTTAATAATTAAGCTTGTCATCTTCTAACCTCCAAAAAATAAGGGAAATCCTAATCGCACTTGAACCGATCAGGACATCCCTATTAATAAATATTGAATTATCTTGCGTGTTCTTCTGCTCTTTGATGTCCATAAAACTTGAACGAGTAAATCGCACACAGTCCTACAAGGACATAAATAATTCTAGATAGAACAGAATCTTGGCCACCAAAGATCGCAGCTACCAAATCAAACTGGAACAGACCAACTAACAACCAGTTAAGTCCTCCTACGATCAGTAAAGTTAACGCGATAGCATCTAGAGTTCTCATCCTTATCAGCTCCTCATTAGAATTATTTATAATATTTCCAACTGGAACAATTTCATACCGTCAAAGGATAAGGTTATCGATATTTATTACTTACCTCATAATTCCAACTGAAACATTACACCTCTCCAAGCTTCTCCGCTGTTAGTATGGAAGCTGTCAAGCTAACTGCACCTAATACGGCAAGCACGGCAACAACAGTCTCTGGATGAACATGAAGGAAGGAAGAGAAATTAGGTAACTGCATCGAACCAATTGAGCATACGATGGTAGGAACCACTGCTCTTTTCCAAATTCCAAATAAAAATAAAGGAACAAAGCTAATCACCGTAATAAGCAGTGAACGGGTGAGCATTGTACCAGCATACTGGATAACATCTGCTGCGCTTAGTGGGCCTTCAATAAATGGAGCGAACAAGTTAATGACATAAGTTGAAAGACCAGATAATATGAAGGAAATAATCGAAGCGGCGAATACAGCTGCTGCTATAAACAAAATTTTAGCGGTAAACAATGTTTTACGACTTATGGGGTAACCGAATGATAAGGCCATCGTTTTGTTTTTATATTGCTCGATGAAAACATGATTAATTAATGATCCGCCAAATAAAACAATCCCCATCTGTATATAGCTGTTTAGCTCAATCGCTTGTGTAAAGCTTTGACCGTATTCTGGAAGAACCACGTTAATAAAAAAAGTCGGTAAAAACATCATAATGATAAAGTAAATCGATAATTCAATCCATACATTTAATCGATCAAGCTTTCGCCATTCTAAACGCATATATTTAATCATGACTTCCACCCCCATGAATAAGCTTATAGAAATAATCCTCGAGCGAGCTATTCCGCTTTTGTATTTCTTCAAGCCCTATATTATGCTCAATGAGCATCCTTGAAATTTGCTGCTGTGTATAGGTCAGATCATAGATACGAATACGATCCCCTTGAACAAGCTTCATATTCGAAATGCCGAGCTGATCCTCAAGCAAGTACACCGTTCGCTTGGCATCGGTGGTAAGCAGCTCAATATAATCGGTATGCTGCTTGCGTATTTCCTCCAATGCAACCTGCTTAATAAGTCGACCTTGCTCAATCACACCAATTCGATCAACGACCTGTTCCATCTCACCTAATATGTGACTAGATAGCAGGAACGTAATGCCATATTCCTTATTCAGCACTAGAATAAGATCACGAATATCTTTAATGCCAATAGGGTCGAGTCCATTGGTCGGCTCATCTAATATAATAAGCTCCGGCTTAGCAACCATTGCACGCGCTAGCCCGAGACGCTGCTTCATCCCAAGCGAAAACTCCTTAACCTTCTTATTCTCTATGCCCTTAAGCTGAACTAAATCTAATACATGCTTTATCCCTTGCTCATCGTAATATCCTAAATACTCACAGTGCAGCTGCAAGTTTTCCATTGCCGTCAAATGCTCATAAAAGGTAGGATATTCAATTAAGCTGCCTACTCTTCTTAACAGTGACTTCGAATGCTCATTAAAACTTTTTCCAAACAGTGCAATTTCACCGCTCGAAGGCGTAGTCATACCAACAAGCATCTTCATGATGGTCGTTTTTCCTGCCCCATTCTTTCCTAGCAAGCCGTATATTTCACCCTTGTATACATCAAGCTGAATATTTTCAGCCAGTACTCTGTCCTTTGCACGCTTAGTAAGTCCTGTCGTTTTAATGATTTGATCCATGCGAACCCTCCTCCTTTTCCTTCATATTACAGCTCACTTTCAACATATTTCTTTCGCATTCCTTACAAATTTCTTAAGCTCAGCTGAAATTACAAAAAGAGAGGCTGCTCCTATGAACAACCTCTCCTATAACCATTAGTACATCATGCGCTGAAATGTGCATGTGAACGCTGTTTTTTCATATGGCTTGCTCGAGAGACGAATCGTTCCCTTCATTGCTTCGGTTAATTGCTTCGTAATGCTCAGACCGATCCCGCTCCCTTGAAAGTTGGGATTTCTAGCATCGTCCAGCGTGTAGAGACGATCAAACACACGGCTTTGATGAATCTCATCTATACCTTTGCCTCGATCCCACACTTCGATCTCTACTTGATCTCCCGCTTCCCTTAATGTTAAGCCAAATACACCGCCGTCACTTCCATAACGGATGGCATTCGATATCAAGTTACTTAAGATGCGTTGAACGGCCGTCTCATTACCGAGCATGTACAAATTCTCCTCAGGTATGTCGATTTCTACTTTAAGCTGCTTCGACTGCAGCAGCTCATAATGCTCAAGCACGCTCTTCCTGCAGACTTCGTTCATGCATAGTCTGCTTAAGGGCATCGTATAATCCTCTGATTCTAGCTTAACGAGCTCAAAAAACTGATTAAGTAGAACAATAATATTTTCGATCTTGCTATGTAACCGCCCGATAATCTCTTCCCTTTGCTCATCGGTCATCACTTGATCATGCTTTAACCTCTCTACGTAGCCTAATATAACAGTTAGCGGGGTTCTCATATCATGCGACATATTCGATGTCATCTTCTTTAAGCTGTCTTTCGTTCGGTTATAGTCTGCAATTACCCGCTGATTATGATCAAGCAATCGATTGATTCCAATCAATAGCTTCTTTACCACTGATTGATCAGTATGGATTAGCAGCTTTTCCGCACTTTCATTCTCAACAATACGTGCAAGCTCCATCGACATCTGTGTAAGCTTCTTTTTTAACGTCATGTGAGCTGCATACTGCAAGCCAACAACGACAAGTAGTGCAGCAATAATGATGATGAATACTGTCGTCATTATGCATCACCTAGCTTATAGCCAATGCCCCAGATCGTACGAATATATTGAGGGTTAGATGGGTCCTGCTCGATTTTTTCCCGAAGTCTGCGAATATGAACATTAATAACATTCTCACTACCGTAATAATCTTCTTCCCATATGAAATGAAAGATTTGCTCCTTCGTGAAAACTCTTCGCGGATTCGTCATAAATAGCTTTAGAATTTGAAACTCCTTTGAGGTAAGCTGAACCGTTCGTGCCTCTACCTGTGCGGTAAATGTTGCCATATCCAATGTAAGGTCTTTATACTGCAGGCTATCAACTGCTACTGACTCACGCTGCATTGGTTCAGCTGGTACCGCATATTGCGTAGCTCTGCGAATAGCTGCATGAACTCTTGCAACAAGCTCGATCAATGAAAACGGCTTGCTTATGTAATCATCAGCCCCAAAGCCCAGTCCTAGCGCTTTATCCAGTTCACTATCCTTCGCAGAGATGATAAGCACAGGTATATGCTTAGTGGAACGTATCTGCTTCAGTACTTCTAATCCATTAAGCTTGGGAAGCATTAGATCAAGCAATACTAAATCTATCTCATGCTGCTGCAGCAGGTGTAAGGCATCCTCACCGTTATATGCTGTTACAACCTTAAATGCTTCCTGCTCCAGTTGACTCTTCACTAACTGATTAATCTCTCGATCATCTTCAACAAGAAGAATTAATTTTTCCACACTCGCACTTCCATTCTTAGGTAATTGCTAGGTATGGATTCATTATTCCAAACTTTTTTGTGATGCACAATCATTTTTCTTCACACTCACCATGAATAAGCTTCTTAACAAATGGAAGATCCGCTGGTGCCAGCTCAAACCTGCTAAGCTCCTGTCGAGCTACCCAAGCATATTGGTCATGATCATAAAGCTGTATATCACCACTCACATATCTGGCTAGGTAGGCGATTAATGATATGTGGACAGTTCCATAATCATGCGTGTGCTCGCCGAGAAATTGATATGGCTCGATCAAAATGTTCATTTCCTCGAGCAGCTCGCGTATGAGACATGCCTCAGCTGTCTCTTCCTTCTCTATTTTCCCACCTGGAAATTCCCAAAGCCCGGCTTGTGATTTTCCTTCTTTACGTCTAGCAATTAATAGCTGGCCCTCATCATTTTCTATAATCGCAGCTGCTACATTTATCATCTGGAATATACCCTTTCATCCGCTGACAGTAGATTCATCTTGATTAGCCTTTCTTAATTCATTGACCTTTAATATTTTTTCGCTATATATCAATGCAACCTCTTGTATTAAACCAACGATACTTAACCGCTGCATCGCACCCATCGGATGACTATACAGCGGTTATTATTTGCATAAAGATTGGACATGACCCTGTCGTTATGCTTACTCTTCTTTCATCTCGTATTGCTCATAGGACACGACGCGCTGTGGCGGATACATTTGCTTAGGAGCTGGCTCGTGTGCTGGATGCCCTACACCTATTATAGCTACCACACGCAGCGACTCTGGTATGTTAAGCTGCTCACGCACATAGCTTTCTCTCTGCTTCGATTCTTCTGTATCCTCCGAGTGATATACAGCTCCCCATGCTGCTCCTAGCTTAAAGGAGGTTGCTGCAAGCCATAGAAAGGAGCCTGCAATGGTCGCATCCTGTAGCCAATACTTGCTTAGCGCAGAATCGCCTACGATGACAAAGCCTGCAGCAGCTTGCTCAAGCCATTTCATATAAGGTGTCGTTGAACTAAGCTTATTCAGCATGTCTCGATCTGTAATGACAATCCATTCACGAGAAGGCAGGTTGTTGCCGCTTGGAGATAAATACATTGCTCGTACTAGCTGCTCCAGCGTTTCCGGAGCAATTGCTTGATCCTTGAACGAAGTAATCTCCCTCCGTTGTTCAATTGCTGACATAACATCCATCTTATATCCCCTCCATAGCTTAATATTCCTTTTAATTTCCTATTTTATATTAAAGGTAGCATAAAATCGATTGTTCTATCCAGTATGTATAGATCGTGCTTGGACTGAGCTTCTCATACGTCTTCATTTTTAAATACATATCTAAGCCGTCCGAAACATCATGCCATATATCTGCGAATACAACATCGTACTTGCCTTTAGCCATCTCCTGCTCTGCGTATTCAAAAGCATCTGCTTGAACAATGGTGATCTTATGCGCATGCTGAAACTGTGGCAATATATGTGTCTTGAACAGCGAAATGACGTCTTCATTCATCTCCACGATCGTTACACGGTCAACATTCTCCTTCTCTGACACCATATAGGCATAATAACCAAGGCCAAGCCCATAGGTCAGTACATTGCCAAAGGCTTGCTCAATCGGTTCCTTCATTGTTTCAATCTCATTAGGAGTTACGGTCATCCATATTCGATCATGCTCTAATACTGCCGGGTATTGAAATGCTGTATCGAAAAATCCGATCTGTGGAATCTGCCTTCCATTGTTGGTCCGTATAATATCATTACAAACAAAGCCCTCATAGGGCTCGTAGCTCTCAACCTTCAATTCACTGCTCCCATGCATCACTGAAGGGAACGTGATGTTTTGGTAATAGGGATTATTTCTATACTGCTGCGTATCCAGCTTATGGATCATCGGTTCAAAGTAATCGTTGAACAACTGCTTATCATCCTCGTTATCTACGATATCTAGGCCGAATGCTGACGCTAATATAACGGCAAATGCGTATTCCTCTGTAACACCTAATTGTACGATCTCCTCAATTTCTTCCTTCTGAATCAGATCAGGTGCATCATTGAGATATCTACTTACATAAGCAAATATTTGATAATTGTCAGCCGTTATCCTCTCGTCAATGCTATGCTGTTCGTTATGCATGAATCTATCATCACCTATCGTTCGTTATAGCTCTATCTTACTACAGAATCCAATGCAGCTCTAATATAGCTCTACAGGGATCATTCAATAAAAAAGCTGATGCTCACAGCATTAAACTGTAAGCACCAGCTGTCCGAGCTATATTGTGCTGCATCTATATCATCGTATTAAACAGCACTCATGAACTGACTAATCGTAGGACACATAATAATTGCGACTGCCGATTTGGATATCATCTGGGTTGTCTTTTAGACTCGTGTTATGAATAAAGAAAAGTCCTTTATATACATTACCTGTATCTGATCGCAGCGTGATCGTATTGTTCTCGATCGTATAGGTGCCTGATTCTTCTTCATTACTCGTAGCTACATTTGTTTTCGGGTCAACGCCTAGCGAAGCCAGCGAGAATCCACTTTGCTCAAAGGTACCATCGGCATTAAGCGTTAAATAATAGGTCCATGATTGCGAGGCAGGACTTATGCCAACTAAGCCTCTAAAGCCCATATAGACAAAATCATTGTCGATCTTTATGCCTTTCTTAACGGGGAGAACGGAATCTAGCTGCACACCATTAATGACAAGGAAGCCCTTACTATTCTTCTCTATATCGTATGAGTCGCCATTGCTTAAGTTTAGCTTCCCTTTACTGATTGTATAGCTATAGCATTCATCTGTTTTACAATCAATTGTTTCTGGTCCACCATTTTCCGGCACGCCGAGAAAGATCTTGTTACCAGCTAAGAAGGTGTACATATCCCAGCATATACCGCCGCATTCATAGCCATCCATATCCATTCTGAAGCCGTAATACATCCCGTCTAGCTTGTTTAGATCGACAGGCTTGCTCGGCTCCTGTGGCTTAGCATTTTGTTCATCTTTTTTCTTTTTTGCTTCTTCCTTCTTCTTCTTTTCCTCTTCCTTCGCCCGCTCTTCTAAATATTCCTTTACTGCGTTTTCAACCTGCTCCTTCGTTAACTGATTGGCAGCTAGATAAGCTTGTGTGATGACCGTTACTTCATAATTATAAGGATCCCAGAAGACTAAAGCTCCCGTGGATTCACTAATAAACCGCAACGGGACAAGCGTTCTCCCTTGTACAACCTGAGCAGGCTCTAACAGTGTAATGGCTTTACCATTTACAATGGCTGTTTTCTCACCAATAGTAAGTGATATCGTTAAGCTGCTATTGCTGCCCGTTACTCTATTGTTAGCCTGATCCCATCGGACCTCCATATCAAGTGCTTCGAATAACGCTCGAAACGGAACAAGCGTGGTCCCTTTTTTAATCATTGGCGGTACTTCGAACGTTAATTCCTCTGTATCCAAGGACACCTTTATGTCAGATTTAGTGGACTGTGCACTTGCTTTTAGCTGCTGTACGCTTAGCACGATCATGATGACAGCGGCAAAGCATATAGCGATTCGCAAGCACTGCTTCAGCGACAAAGGCTGACTATTCATTCATCTACCTCCTTTTTTGTTACAAACAGAACCATTATATCCTTAAAATGTATGTACTATCGAGGGTTATAAGAATCATTTATACAGGGATAAAGCATTAAAAACGCAAAAAAAGCCCATTAGACTAGGACCTTACGTTAGAGCTTACGTCTGTGGGCTTTTCTATATGAGTCATTGTTAATTGCTTTAGGCCGTCACGTAGATACTACCTGATGCATTTTTAGCCTTCTTTTTGAGCTGTGCAGCCGTGATCGATATTGCAGATAAATCCGTATATTGGTTAATACCAACATTAATAACCGCCATGGATATGCTGATAAAAGGGAATTTCTTCAGTCGATGCTCTCGATCTAAGGATACAATATACTGCTTCATATAATCCTCATGGGCATAAAACTGTTTTTTCTCAACCTCAAATCTTTCAATTGCTAGATCACAATAATCATGGACATAGGCCTCCGGAATAATCGTTACAAAGTCATCTCCACCAATATGACCGACAAACAGATCAGGTATGGAGAACGAGGTAAGGATTTTACCGACCCATTTGATGACATCATCACCGAATTTAAACCCGTAAACGTCGTTGTAGGCTTTAAAGTGATCGATATCCGAATAGATAATTGAGAATGGCTGCTTCATCTCTAGCTTGTGACTAATATATTGCTCGATGCTTTCATTGCCAGGCAATCCGGTTAACGGACTTTGTTGCATCGCATTTTTCAGCTTATATTCCGTCATAAAGGTTAACAGCTCGTACACAGGTATAACGCCTATAAACCTTCCATTGTTAGTTACGATAATATCATCGTAAATATCCTCATAAGGTCTCGCCATCGCAATCCTCGAGAGCTCGTCTACCTGCATCGAGCTGTCTGCAATTAGTATATTCTCGTACATAACATCTTTGAGCTTCTTCTTATAGTTTAATTCCATGCCGTACTTTGTACCTAACAATTCATACATATCTACACTGCGTATAATACCGACGGGGACAAGATCTCTTAATACTACATATGTACGCCTGATTGATTTTTGTACTTTGATATGATTAACTAAATCGCCTAACTTCTCATCCTCATCCACAGTATGACCAGGTTGTATATGAAGCTCTTTCAAACACGGAACGACATTCCAGTTAAGCACCTTTGAACACACTCCAATGTTATATTTTTAATCTATTCGTACATCTCATGTTGACCATGCTTTTGATGCTGATGAATAAATTGCACGATGTGAGAAGGAATAACCGGAGGTGTTTGATGTGGCCTTGCAAGTAGATAGCCCTGCGCAAATTGGACTCCCATACTTGTAAGTAAAGCAAGCTCTTCTTCCTGCTCTATTCCTTCTGCGACTAAACCAATGTTCATTCTCTGTGTAAATGTAACGAATGCTTCAAGCAAGTACTTTTTCATGACGTCTTGATGAACGTTTTGAATGAGTGATCGATCGATCTTTATGTAATCCGGATGAATTTGTGCGATGGCATGTAGTGATGAGTAGCCAATACCAGCATCGTCAATCGCTATTCGATAGCCTTGCTTGCGGTACTTATCCAAAAATCTCTTCGCTTGCTCAAAATCCTCAATCGAGCTGCGTTCCGTTATTTCGAACACAATATTAGAGGGTGAGAATCCACAACGCTGCAATAGCTCTAGATGATCCAAGGAAACTAAGTTACTGCTGTTGATGAGCTGCGAGGAGAAGTTAATAAATAATAGCTGCTCATCGGAATCAAATTTTGCATTCACAATCGCCGTTTCCTGTGCTAAACGCTCTAATGCATCAAGCTTCTTAAACTGCTCCGCTGCAGAAAACAGCTTCAGTGGAGAGTGTAGTGCACTATAGCTCGGCCCTCTAGTTAATGCTTCATAGCCCATCACTTTTCCAGAGCTCAAATTAACTAGCGGCTGATATAAAGTATGTATTCTGCGAGCATGTAATATCGATGACAACTCATGCTCTAACTCATTAGACCGTTGTATTTTTTGCATAGCGTAGACTCCCACGTTGTATCATCCTATCAGATCATAGTGTATTGCTTTATGTGAGACTATTGTACCATCTGAAATGTCGGTTATAGTAAAAAGGATGTAAAACGGGTGTAAAACTTGTGATATCCATGCTGATAAACATTAACGCATTATTTCACTGACTAGTGAGCATCATATAACGGATTCAACCAATACATGCTTGGAGGTTTATGCTTTGAAATTAGGTGCACACGAATTATATGACTTGAACGAGCTAACGATGAGCTGCGTTAACTCCATTACGAACATGGGTTATATGCTTCATCATGTTCAAGATCCCGAATTTAAAATGATTCTTGAACGACATCTTCCTCTTCATATTCGAGATTATAATATGAAGGTCGAGTTTCTAACTAAAATGGAAGGTGCTAAAAAAGAACTTCCTTTAATTAGTGAGCAGCAGCATGTGAGTGACGAGCTACTGCAGACGATTCCACCCGCTCCAGCTGTACAGCCAAGAACGATGGTAGAAAATATGAATGATCGAGAAATGGCTACAGCTTATCTGTTGACGTTGAAAAGAGCGGGGCGTGAGTATGCGTGGGCAGCTATGGAAATGTGTAATCCAGAGATTCGTTCCTTCTGTCAAACAGCCTTTATGATGAGCTGTTCCCATGCGTATGACATGTGGCAGTATATGGCTAAGAAAGGGTATTACCCTGTTGAGATCGCATCACAGGAACAAACCGCTAAAATAGGAGCAATGTATCAGATTGTCCCTGAAAACTCTGCACAGATGCAGCAGTATACGGCGAATTATCAAAACCCTATCGTTGGTAATAGCGATCAGCTTTATCAATAATATAGATTCCCGTGTATAAAGCTTGACTGCTCTAATGCATAGAGCAAGATCAAGCTTTATACATATGTTATTCCAGCATTCTTACATCCTGCGCTTGCTGCTGAGATTTTTTCTTGCCTGCAGATAGAAATACCTTTCTCCCTTCCTTCAACAGTAGCTTCAACGTTTTAATAAGAACGACCTTGTACTCCTTAGACTGATTCAAAGCGCGGATCATCTCATTGATTTTCTGCCATTTGGCACGTCCTAGATCTTCAAATGTTCTTATATCCCCTACTTCAAATACGTGGAATAGCGCTGAGACAAACTGCTTGCGCTCTGTTTTATCAAGCTGGCTGAGCCAGGACTTCAAGGTGATATCAAGCAGCTCGCTCTTTTTCTCTAGGTTCTCGCCTCTGACAAAGCTGCCTCCTAATACCTCCCAAGAAAATGCCTCATGCTGCATTAAAAGCGATACATGGCTTTGCACAATAATATATTCTTCCTCATGCTCCAGCAGCATGCCAACAACGGACGATTGCGGAACAATGGTGCGAATTCGCTCTCGCATTTGTTGATAGGCTTCGCTTTTGAGCATTTTAGTATCGAATCCAGGACCATCGTTGTTATAGACCTCTATAATGCGCGGCTTTATGTCAGCATCGCACATGACTGCAGCATACACTGCCAAATTACCGCCCTTGGAATGACCACCAAGGCGAAGTGCTTCCGTTCCTTCCTCGGTCGTATCCTCCAAGTAGCGAACCGCTTCATATTGTGCGGCAACCGGCGTATTAATGCTCATATTAAAATTCTCTTTCCAGCCGACAATCGTATTATCTGTTCCTCTGTACGCAATAAAGGTAGAGCCATCGCTTAGCTCGATATGCATAGCTGCAAACTGCTTAATTTGATCAAGATCGATTGACTTCTCAAACTTGCACAGCTTTGCCTCTGCAAATCGCGGGCATTGTGCCAGCTTGCGCAGTAAAGGCACTGAGATGCGTACAATATAGCTGAACTGTTCAATCTCCTCCTCGCTATATCGCTCGAAATAACGATCTGCTGCCTCTCGCACCGTTATCTTCATCGCACTCCATCTAGCAGGTACAATATAATCAAAATTTACATATACGAGCTGAGATAATATAAGGTTGTCTACTTCATTGAACGGTGAGTGCTCAAGTAGAAGATCACCTCTCCAGTCCAAATAATCCATAATATTCCCCATATTTTTCAGTTCCCACCTCTCATTCAATCCGTTCAATTTGCTCTTGACTATATTCTCAGTTTAACTGCTTATAGTACTCTTGTACAAAGCTTTTAAATGCTCTGGCTATGTTGGACATATAACGCTTAGAATACCATGAAATCTCAATTGTTCGTTTGCTTGACACATCTTCAATTGGAAGCAATATGACAGAGGTGCCACCAGATTTCCCCCATGTTATTGCTGGATAAAAGCAAATCCCTAGCCCAGCCTGTACAAGACTCCGTACCATCGCAGGATCATCGCATTCATAAACAATTTGCGGGGTAAAGCCTGCTGTTCTACAGAGTAGATCCGTTGTCTCACGCAGCCTCTTCCCTGACTTCAAACTAATAAATCCATCCTTCGCAAGCTCATCCAACCGAATGCTTTTTCGTTCAGCATATCTGTGATCGCTTGGTAAGGCGAGCATAATATCCTCCGTCAGCAGCTGCTCTGCAGATGTGCCCGGTATTCGAAAGGGAGCTGATGAGATGCATAGATCAAATAAAGGATACGTCGCAGCGTCTTGATCATGTAGTAATAGTTTAAATTGAACGCCTGGATGCAGCTCACGGAATTTAGTAATCATATCAGGCAATAAATATGAGCCTACCTGAACTAAAATAACGATCGTGCCAACTGAGCGTTCAGCCAGATCAAGAAGCTCCTGCTTCCCATCCTCCAACGTTTGCAGGGAAAGGTTTACTTTTTCTAGAAAACGTCGCCCATATTCGTTTAATCGAATATACTTTCCTGTCCGGTCGAACAACTCGACCGTCAGCTCATTTTCCAGATGTTTAATCATCTTACTTAGAGCCGGCTGAGATATATGCAGTATTTCTGCTGCCTTCGTCATGCTTTGTACATTAGCGACAACTTGAAAATAACGTAAGGATAGCAAGTCCATTGACTTCCCTCCAATTTATAACCGCTGGGTTATCAATATATATAAAACAATATATTATTTATTATACGAACAAGCAACTATACTTAAAGTAAAACTAAACGGAGAGGAATATAGAGTGAATGAGCAGACAATGGACTGGAAATGAATCGGTTATTATTGCTGATGGTCGCCTGCAAGGTATTCGGCCTTCACAGTCGCAAGTTATTGCTTGGCTCGGGGTCCCTTATGCGCAGCCTCCAATAGGGAAGCTTCGCTGGAAGGCTCCGCGCAAGCTTGAGCCATGGGAGGGGATATTACGTGCACAATCGTATGGCAACCGTAGCGTTCAATTATTCGAGGGCAATACAATCGGCAGTGAAGATTGCTTATATATAAATATATGGCGCCCAGATCATTCTGAACATAACCTGCCTGTTTTTGTGTTTGCACATGGAGGTGGAAATCTAGGTGGCTCCGGTCAGGATTTCTCAGGCGAGCAATTGGCGAGCGCAACCAATAGCATCATTATTTCGATGAATTACCGTTTAGGGGCAATGGGATTTTTTCGTCACCCAGCACTTCGAAGCGGTGATCCGTTAGATGATTCCGGAAACTACGGTTTGCTGGACATCCTTCATGCTTTAAAGTGGGTACAGAGCAATATCGTCTCCTTCGGAGGAAACCCAGACAACGTAACACTCGCAGGGCAATCTGCAGGAGCAAGAAATTCACTGGCTGCCTACCTTTCGCCGCTAGGTGAAGGTCTATTCCATAAGCTATTCGTGATGAGTGGCGGCATGACTACGTCTTCTGCTCAGCAAGGGGACATTAAGGCTAATGAGCTTCTAACAGCATTAGTGATCAGTAGCGGTATAGCCAGCGAACCAGACGAAGCACTAGCATGGAGCTCACAGCAATCAACAGATACGATTGCACAATTTCTTTACGCTCAGCCAGCCGACTCATTCTCCAAAGTACTTATGACTTATGACACTGGCTTACGAATGGAAGGATTTCCTCATTTATTTGAAGACGGAACGGTATTGCCTATAGGGGGATTTGAGCAGCTTCAGCATAGGAGCTTCCCTACACTGCCAATGATACTCGGCAGCACTTATACAGAGTTTTCTATCTTCACACTATTTGATCCTTATTTTTCTGCTCCAACGATGGACGAACTGCGTAGGAAAGTGATAGAACAAAAGGACTTGTACGAGGCAGCCATTCAATATGGAAGCGAGCTGAATGCAGCCTTTAATGTAGAGCAGACGGCTCAGGCAATTGCTGAGACTGTGCCTAGCGCACCCATTTTCGCCTATCGCTTCTGTTGGGGAATGCAGGACGGCGTCATTGATCCTACGATCCGCTTACTGCTCGGAGCACCACATGGTGTTGATATTCCATTTTTAACTGGTGATTATGCAGGGATGACCAGCATGTTTACTCATGGCATCATTACGGAAGCTAATAGGCCCGGACGTGAAGAGCTCTCGTCATTGCTTCACAGCTACATGAAAAACTTCTTACACACGGGAAATCCAAACCACAGCTCGTTACCCAAGTGGCAGCACTGGAGCGGTAACGATGATTCACCTGACATTCTTACCCTTGATGCAGGCTTGGAGGAAGTCATTGTACATAGGAGTTCAAAGCTCGAGCAACAAGAAATTAATTACCGTATGAGCATCGATGAACGACTGCAGCCTCATCAGCGTAAATGGTTAGAAGACGTACTACTTAAAGGACGCTTTTTTAGGAAAGACTGATCATATAAATAAAAACTAATAGCTGAATAACACCTCAATTTTAAGGGAGACATAACGATGCTAATGTACTTCATACTCATAGGAATCGGTCTTGCAGCGGGCTTATGCGGTTCTCTAGTCGGCCTAGGCGGGGGGTTTATCGTTGTCCCTGCACTTGCGTTTTTATTTCCAGACATGTCCCCGGCTCATTTAGCTGGGACATCCATGGCAATGCTTCTGTGCAATTCTATCTCAAGCACTTATGTGTACGCCAAGCAAAAAAGAATTGATTATGAAGCTGCTTTGAAGTTTTTTGCTGCCTCGATTCCAGGATCAATAGCAGGAGCACTTTACGTAAGTCACATCAAAGGGAGCTTTTTCTTCATTAGCTTCGGTATTTTTTTAATACTCGTTTCCTTGCTCCTGCTATTCAAACCTAGCTCCCCAATAGCATGGCCATTCAAAGCGACTGTGCAGCGCAGCTTCGTTGATCACAACGGTGTGCAATTTAGCTATAGCTATCATCTTAGTACAGGCATTGTTATTAGCTTTATCGTTGGCTTTGCAGCAAGCTTATTTGGCATAGGCGGTGGCAGTCTAATGGTTCCTACGATGACGCTGCTGTTGAACTTTCCAGCTCATATTGCCGTAGCTACCTCTATGCTGCAGATTTTTCTATCATCCATAGTAAGCACGACTACTCATGCCTTCTCCATGAATGTTGACTGGCTAATGCTGCTGTTTCTAGCACCAGGAGCTATATTAGGCGGACAAATAGGCGCTCGTTTAGCTAAACGTGTCCCTGCAAAGCTGTTGTTAAAGCTGCTGGCTGTTTTTCTAATTATCGTTTCCATCCGTATGATGATGAAAGGCTAGATGACTCAATCATCTGTCAACACGGGCTTCATGATTGAATGAATGAATAGGGAGCCAGCCTTCGAGCAGCGCACCACCTCGTGGATGATTGCTCGCTTCAAGCTCACCTCCATGTCTTCTTACAATCGTCTGCGATATAGTCAGCCCTAAGCCGCTGCCTCCTGTTGCTCGATTTCTAGACTGCTCACCACGGTAAAGCGGCTCAAATACATGCGGCAAATCTTCTTCTGAAAAGCCTACTCCGGAATCTGTAACGGAAAATATCAGTTTTTGTTCATCCCTATAGCATCGAACAATAATTTTTCCATCCGGAGTATGCCTTACCGCATTGTCCATTAGGTTGTTCATTGCCCGCTCCAATAGGTGAGCGTCACCATGAATGATGCAATGCTCTGTGCCTGCATCCTCACTTACTATAGTAATATTTTTTTTCTGCGCTAACGGCCGTAAGCTATCGACTGACCTCTGTAGTACTCCGTGAAGATCCACTGTCTCGCTGCTTAGATTCCCCTCTACATATTCCATCTTTGTAAATGTGAATAAATCCTCAACGAGCCGATCCAATTGTGCGGACTTTTCCTTGCAGACGGAAACATACTTTGCTGCTTGCTCAGGAGACCGGGCAATGCCTTGCTCCAATCCATCCAAATATCCTCTTAGGGCGAATAATGGAGTACGCAAATCGTGCGCAACAGCAGCGATCACAAATCTCCGATTATTCTCTAGCTCCATCTGTTTTCGATGTGACTTTTGAAGTCCTGTCACCATAGCCTCAAAGCCTTCACGTACTTCAGCAATTTCTGAAATCCTTGATAGAGGAATGTACACGTCTAGATCACCCTCTGCAATTTGCCTAGACGCCAAGCTCATTCCTTCAAGCGGCTTTAGAAGAAGTCTCCTCATCTGTACCCCAATAATAAAAAACGAAAGCAGCAATCCAGCTATTGCCCCGATCATTTGAACGGTATAGCCATTAGCTTGTGAAAGGCTAAAGGATCTCGTATCGATGAAATGTGCGATCACAAAGAATACCCAAGGCATGAGAAGGATTAGCACGAAACAAAGCAAAGTAAATGTGCGAATTCTAACGTTCATCATACGCGAACACCTTCAAAGCGGTAACCTATTCCCCATACATTGATCAAATATTGAGGCTCGTTCGGATCAGCTTCAAGCTTCTCACGCAGTCGACTGAGATGAACCCGAATCGTATGTTTATCGCCTACACCTTCCCAAAACCTATTGAGCAATTGCTCATACGAAAACACCTGTCTTGGATGCTCAGCGAACAATCGAAGCAATTCATATTCTCTTGGCGTGAGCAATACTTCCTTCCCTTCCACTATTACTTCTCGCGTCGACAGATTAAGCTTTAAGCGTCCGTAATCCAGTATTTTCTCATTACTCGACTGACGAGAAGATGTGGATCTCCGCAGCACCGCTTTTACTCTGGCAACAATTTCCCCCGGTGAAGCAGTTTTAACGATGTAATCATCACCGCCAAGCGTCAACCCCCTAATCTTGTCCACATCATCGCTGCGAGCGCTCAGAAAAAGAATAGGTACATCGCTCATCGTGCGAATTCGACGAGCTAATTCAAACCCATTCTGCCCCGGCATCATAATATCAAGAATGATGCAATGAACTGTATACTGCTGACATGCAGTCCAGGCCTCAGTGGCATCATTGGCTGTTAAAACATGAAAATGATCATTTTCCAAAAAGTCTCTTAATAATTCAACGATGCTTTTATCGTCATCTACAACGAGAATTGTCCTTAACTCACTCATTACTATCCCACCTTTACCCATTATTTTAGCACTTTTTGTGCAGCTACCATTACCTCCTTGCGCTTTGTGATGATTTGTTTATTATTTTGTGACTTTTTTATCGCTTTATTTGAGATATTCAATGACTATCATTCAATTATGACTACGTTCGGCTTATACGTCGGCTTATACAATATCAATTCAATTAGGGGGTTTTATGATGTTAACTGTTCATGTTGTTCTTTTTGATGGATTCGATCTACTCGATGCAATTGCACCGTATGAGGTTTTTTGCGTTGCTGCGATGAAGACTGATAAGAAGTTAAATGTTCAATTCGTTACCGCTGAAGGAGCTAGATTAGTTAGCAGTGGTACGAATGGAGTAAAGCTTGAAGCCGTTGGCAAGCTCGATCCAGAGCTTGCCGATATGATCGTTGTGCCGGGTGCATCTGGGGACGTTGACGGGGATGGTCCTGATTCTGTTCCAATGATTCTAAGTCGAGCGTCGCAGACTGAACTAGCAGAGCTCATTAGAGAGGCACTAGATCGAGAAGACTGCATTGTTGCGACGGTGTGCGGCGGTTCTCTTGTGCTAGCTATGGCTGGCATGCTTGAAGGTCGACCAGCAGTAACACATCATCAAGGGATGGGCTTACTTGAGGCGACTGGAGCGATACCTATTTCTGCCAGAGTAGTTGAAGATGGCAATCTTATTACTGGAGGAGCTGTTACCTCAGGACTTGATGTCGCCTTGTATATGCTAGAGCGTGAGCTTGGTCCTCAAATTGCACACTCGGTGGAGCAATTGTTCGACTATGAACGAAGAGGGACGGTATGGCGGGCGCAGGGCCTTACGCCAACTCATTTTACACATTCTGATACACAACGTGAGAATCAGACGAGCACTGACATTCCTCCAGTAGACGATCAGCAGTTATTTACCATGGGTAACCAACATACACACCTACATGATGATGCAGCAAGATTCGATGGTCAATGGGATACAACCATTGCAACACCAGTAGGAAAGCTGCAGGTCAAGCTCGCCATTGCAATAAATAATGGAGTGATTCAAGGTACAGCTACCCAAGGTGATGAGACGGTGAGCTTTATAGATCCAATGCTGCACAGCAATAAGCTTGTCTGGTTACTTCCAATTACGAAGCCCATGCGATTAAATCTAAAATTTGAAGTGGCTGTACATGGTGATGTTATGAGCGGAACCGCTAAAGCTGGCGTTCTACCTGCTTCGAAATTAACAGGCAAGCGAATAGGCTGAGCCGCCAGATAACATTGATTTAAACAGAGAGGATTGTTAGCAGATGAAGCTTCAAATTTCTTTTTATCGGGCATTAGCTTGTGTCAGCAGCGTATTTATTGTATACGCCTTAATTAAAATCTACGTGGTCGATCCTGAAGCTGTCCATTTTCTAAGCTTCAAAACTGATTTAAAACGCGAGCTTAAGCTGCCATTGTGGTTGAATGTGATGTATGTTCATGTTGCATTCGCATGTATTGCTATGGCTGCAGGGTTGCTTAATTTCTCTAATCGCTTATTTGAAAAGAGCCGCAAGCTTCATCGCTGGAGTGGTTACATTTACTTGCTGTCTGTACTGCTCGTCATACTAACATCAGGTTATATGGCGCCATATGCTACAGGTGGGAAAATAAGCAGCATAGGCTTCAATATCCTTAATATAGTATGGATGCTTATTACGGCAGTCGCCTTTGTTCAAATTAAGAGGAAACGTATAATAAGTCATCGCAACTGGATGATTCGCAGCTATGCCTTTTGCTTTACGAATATGATCATTCATCTGATTACAGCACTTTTGCATCAGGTATTTCATTTCAGCTATCCTTCTAGCTATACGATCGGCATCTATGGAGCTATCGCCATATTGCTCATAACTGCGGAGCTCATCATTCGAGCCATAGATCACAAACGTACCTAAAACAGTATCGTTGTATAGTAGTAGATAAAAACATATAAGCCAGACCAAGCTTTGAACTTCAATGCTTGGTCTGGCTTATGCTGCTTCAGCCGGCTCATTGGCAATACTCAATATTACGCTGTTTTCATCGTTTTATAAGCATTTACTTTTTCTTAGCAGCGATGATCAGCATCATTGGCCTGCGAAGCTCATCCTTCATACCAGTCACCGTATCAAGGAGATGCTGAGAAGGCTGTGGCTCCACAACTGCTGTTATCTCGAAGCCTTCTCCAATCAGCGCTTGTAGATAGGTTGTAAGTGTTTTATGATACTTAACGACGTTTTCCCCTAGAAAGTTTGTGGTTCGTTCTCCCTCATAAAAGTATCGATCAACTGGAAAATGTGCAATGCTTCCATCTTCAGCATAATACCAATCCTGGCTTCCGTATGCAGTAAAGACCGGGTGCTCTACTGAGAATACGAAATCTCCATTTGCTACAAGACATCGAGCAACCTTTCGCGCAACCTGTTCAAAGGATTCAATATAGTGCAAGGCAAGTGAACTAATAACGACGTCGTAGGATTGTTCGTCGAAAGCAGCCTCTTCAATCGGCATGTGAATATAACGTATTGTAGAGCTCGTTTTTTCCTTCGCTACCGTTAGCATCTTCTCAGAGACATCGACTCCTGTGACAGCTTTAGCACCGTGCTCTATAGCATATTGGCAATGCCAGCCGAAGCCGCAGCCTAAGTCCAATACCCGCTTGCCATTAAAATCAGGCAGCAGCTGCTGCAGTGTTTCCCATTCTCCAGCACCAGAAAGTCCTTTTGTAGAGCGCTCCATCTGACTATACTTCTCGAAAAACACGTTATCATCATATATATTCCGATTCATTTTCGTATCGCTCCTACAACTTATTAGAATGATCACCGATCAGCTCCCAGTCTGAGGAGGTGTAGCTGCCCATAAACCACAGTGAGACGCCTTTAAGCTCATAAAACTTCGCAAGCCAAATTTTCTTTTCTATGCTTTGCGTATCCTCGTAATATAGAAGATGACTGCCACGTTCATCTGAAAATTCAGCTTTCGCAAGAAAATATGGCATTGCCCACTCATTCACAACGCCGGGCATTACTAGTCTCTTCTCCACATCAGCAATGGCCGGACTAAGCGGCGCAGCTGTTACTCCATTAGTGGTAATCCATTGGTTCGCTTGCTTGGAAATACCGAGCACTAATTTGTCTTTAGGGATGACTTGTAATGCTGTTGTAACGACGTCATTCACCAGTGGTAGCGGTGCTGACGGCAGCTTACTTTCATGATGGGTAAAGTCATACGCCATCAGAATGACCGTATCCGCAAGCTTGCCAATCGCCTCTAGATCATAGCCCTTGTAGTAATAGATCGGCGGGACAGCAACAGACAGCGAATAAGTGCCGAGCTGCTCCTTCAGCTCCTTAAGAAATGCAACATAATCGGCAGCATACTCCTCCTCTTTCAGCCCTTCAAAGTCTATACTTACGCCTGTAAAGGAGTAAGAGGGATCATTTAATAGATTCAACAACGATTCGATAAAGGATTGCTGCGCTGCTTTATCTCTTAGGAATTCCTTCAAATTGCTATTGTCGTAAAACACCATCAGCTCCTTCGTAATATGTGCTGAATCAGCTGCAGCCAGTGCCTCTTCATAGCCGCTAGGTATTCGATTAACAGTCACTGATGTGTTTAACGAAGCAGAACCAGCCTCGCTGTATTCCAGGTGAGACCATCCGAATATTACATGTGACAGCTTTTTCATCTGATTGATTGCTGAATAGGATTGAATCGCATAATAGCCTGTAAAATCTAGCTTTTCATCGGAAACTCGCAT
Source organism: Paenibacillus camelliae (assembly GCF_023715345.1). Lineage (GTDB taxonomy): Bacteria > Bacillota > Bacilli > Paenibacillales > Paenibacillaceae > Pristimantibacillus > Pristimantibacillus camelliae. Next base: position 125,108 of record NZ_JAMBNY010000007.1, on the reverse strand, counting down.
ATCAATGAATCGATAAATGACGGCTGCTGCCTGCTTGCGAATTAATGCTTCCTTAGGCTTAAAGCCTACGCGATCCCCTTCCATAATGCCACGCTTCGCCGCGTAGTACACATATGGCTGCAGCTCTGCATCTATAGAAGCGTGATCTTTAAATGCGCGCGCATCCCGCTCCTTTGTCCACTCTGTGCTCAGCCATTGCTGCTGCACCTCTTCCTTCTCCGATTCTAGCAATGCCTTTCCTACCAGCATAGCAACCTCTTGTCTAGTAATCGTTTGCGACGGATTAAAGCTGCCATCTGAATCTAGCAAGCTATCAATCCATTGATTCTCATATGCAGTAGAAATATAAGAAGCAGACCAACGTCCCTTATCTAATCCAGCAGGGAGGCGTCCCACTGCATCTTCCTCCATCTGATTTGCCATAACAAGCAGCTTAATGAACGCTTCTCTGGACAACGCATCATTCGGACGGTAAGTACCGTCTGTATATCCATTAATAATGCCTAATGCGGACAAGGAATAGATCGACTCCGTTGAATAATCTTCCCCCACATCCTTAAATGGCTGAAGCTGAGCTTCGTACGCAAAGGCGCTGCTCGCAATAAATAACGATAGTATAATGACGATAATGCTTACCCGTTTCATCATAATAATCGCTTCTCACATCCTTTCTAGTAATTGAATATAGATACAGCTCGTGCTTATTTCTCCTATGTTTATTAGACGTATAAATGGGGCGATTAGTTTCGCATTCGCATAGCTGTTACGTCGTTATAGCACGAAAAAAGCCTGCAAATCAGACATTGATCTGCAGGCTTTGTTTGATTGTTTAATAGAATTACTATCAATCAAACTGCATATTCTGAACAGGCTTTCCGGTAAGGGTGTGCTCGAACATGTCGATAATGAAGAGAAACCGTTCTGCCTCACGGAATACGTGATCTGCTAGTAGTGGATGGATAATACTTTTAATTCGGCATTCTTCAATCAAGTCTCGGGCTGTTTTCTTAAAGTCTCTGAGCGATTGCACTGAAACTCTATTCTGATCAAGAAACTGGTCAAGTAAAGGTGCGGTTTGAGATTCAGGGCGCATCGAATCAAGGTCTCGCGCCTGATAAAGCAGCTTATCGAAGTCCTCACTAAATTCTCGAGCTTGTTCCACTAGCTTTCGTTCGGAAGGATCAAGAAGATGTCCAATGAATTTCGCATGATCTGCCATTATTCTTAGGAAGAATACATTTTCATTAATAATAGCGTCTGGCAGAGGGTCTAAATTACCAGCATTAAGCTCCTCCAATCTATTTCTAAAATAAAACGCTTCTCTGCTCGTATGATCAACAAGCAAAAGAAAATTATTTGCTCCGGGAAGCTGGCAGCTTAAAATGAGACCTAATATTTTTCTTTTAAATGCCCAAATGTGTGATGCGGCAGTATGAACCTCAACATTAAATCGTTGAATAACTTGCGGATCGGTACCAACATCGAAAGCCTGTGCTCGATGTTCAATAGCTTCAAAAGTTGAGTAATAATGATTGGCTTCATTAATCAATTGAGTGTCTTCACTTCTAAACCCAAGCCGAAGGAATAATGAATGCTCCTTCATGATGCGTGACCAAAACTTTATCTCATCTAATGACCGCACAACAAACCCATTGGACACTTATTCGCCTCCTAGAGTAACCTCATTACTATACATGTATTGCTTACGGTTAGTCTCTATTCCTACAGACAGGGCTTAATATTTTTATAGATATAGGGCGCGCTATGAGCTAGCTCGAACAATATATAACCATACGATACATGCTAGCTCTAATTTATAGTAAAAAAATCCGTTAAGCCTATACTGCTGGCTTAACGGATGATTATTAATTGAGCCTATGACTATATGAAAAGAACATATTACACCCTTGCTGTCTCTGACCAGATGCGACGCGCTGTACGCAGGAAGAGCAATGACTGCTCCCAACGATCACTTATCTCCTGCCTCCGCTGCCCGTAATCATCAACCGTTATCGCATATGGTGGTGGGCCGAGCTCAACAATGAACGGAAGTACATCGCCATTGCGTGCTACTTTGCGCCAATGCTTCATACCGCTGCTCCACCAGCGTTCAAAATGCTGCAGCATAGGGTGCTCACCTGACGGACCAACATCAACCTGCACCTGCTCACCATTTGAAACCCTTGCATGAATAGCAGAGGTGCGTTCAAGCAGCTTTTGCATCAAGGCCTCCGCCTCATTAGATATGGTGTGCATCTCTCCTGCAACGACGTAATGTGACATATCAATCGTTAATCGAAGCTGCTCCAGCGCTTCAACATATGAGACCGTTCGGAGTAAATCCTGCGTAATGGTACCGCGATGCGTCTCGATATATGCAGGTATGCCAGCTTTCTCTGATAACTCATGGATTCCTCTCAGCAGTTCAATTGCTCCATTATCAATTAGAAACGGTGTCATTACTTGAACATTAATGTGCTGGATGGCTCCGTATTGCTTGGCTTGCTTAAGCAGTATAGCCATGTCATTACAGGTTTTCGGGTATGCGTTAACACTTAAGCTTAAACGATAGCGCTCAAGCAGCTTGCTCCATCGTTCCGCATCCTTAGGACTAGGTATAAATCCATTGATTCCATCAAATCCAGCTTCCGCTATCATCTCTATCTTCTGTTCTAGAGAATACTCTGCGCTGCGCTCTAGGCCGTTCATCCCCCACCAGGACATATGAACCTCGAGCCTCGGATCGTTGAACGTATTAGTGTGGGTAGAATGGTTCGAATTCAACGCCGCATGGTCCTCCATCTGGATTCGTAACCAGCTCTACCTCGGAGCCGTCAGCTCTGTAAAGTGGGCGATAGTATTCACTAATATGCGTAGCAGATTCATTTGCATAATGGCAAATAAATGATCTACGGAAGCGATCCTTCGTTTTATTGCGGTAGGAGCCATGAATTAGATTTCCGTTGAAGAACAACACATCACCCGCATCCATCACAACAGGCATTGCCTTCTGATCCTTAGGCGGCTTAACATAATGTGTCGTGAACGATTCCTTCGCATCCGAGTATTCAGGACATACGATCTCGTATTCCTGCGTCTTAGGAACGACGAGCAAGCTGCCATTCTCTTCATCTGCGGCATCAACCGCGGTCCACGCAGCAATGCAATTACCTGGCTCGACCTTAAGATAGAAGTTATCCTGATGAAGTGCCTGACCTCTAGCTCCAGGTGGCTTATAGTAATACATGCTTTGCGCAGCGAGTGCCTGCTCCTCATACAAATCCTCGAGCACGCGGAGCACAGGCTGATGAAGCATATATTTTTTGGCTATTTCATTAAAGCGATGTGGATGCATGACTCTCGGATAGCGCTTTAATGGATCGGTTACCGATTCCGATAAGTCTGGCTCAAAAAAGCCTGGTACCGTTGTATGACTAATGGCTTCAAAGGTTTCCTCAATCTCCTTTAGCTGCTCTGCCTTGAACAAGCCCTTAACAATTAGGTAGCCTTCGTTCTCGAATTGCTTTTTCTGTTCTTCACTCAAAAATTTAAGTGTATACACGATACATCCCCCCTCGTTTCATTACTTAAAGTGTAACTTCTTCACTAATCATAATGTAGTAACAAATCTGCTTTTTTCTCACACAATTCTGCTATTGTATGGAATGCTGCATTGCATTTCGATATAATAAAGCAACATATAATGGCAAGGATGGTGAGCACCGTGACACAGTTTGATGAGCCTTCTAGCTATGACGGACAGTCGCATGGTCTGTTTATTAGTGGTCACTTTCACGTTAACGACTCGTATAGTACACATCGGCCGGGTGGGATGGATGACTGGCTAATTACGTTTACTTTAAGTGGAGAGGGCTATTTCATTACGCCTGAAGGTGAAACAAGATGCTCGCGGGGAGATATTGTACTAATGAGACCCGGTGTGCCACATAAGTATGGCACGGTAAAGGGAGAGGTGTGGAATTTTATATGGGCGCACTTTTCTCCACTATCCGTTGGTGACAGCCTGCTGCCAGCAGAGCCTTTGTACGTTCACACAATCGAGCCATTCTCAATCTATAAGCGTGTTCATCGTGCTTTCCGCAGAATTCTGTCAGATTCAAGAGAACGTCATGAATATTGGCAAGACCTTTGTCTGAATTCGCTGCGCGAAATCTTACTTGTACTTGCCCAGCAGAAGAATCATACGCTCGACCCCCGAGTCGAGGAGGTGCTTCATTATCTATCTAATCATATGAGGCACTCCGTGGAGATTGAGGAGCTTGCTAGAACGATCGGACTATCAGCCTCACGTATGTCTCATCTGTTCAAAGAGCAAACAGGTCAATCCATCATCGATGCATTAAACCAGATGCGAATACGTCAAGCTGCACTGCTGTTAGAGCATACGAATCGCAGTGCCTCGGAGATTTCATTCGAGGTTGGGTTTCATAACTATAATCATTTTATTCGGCAATTTCGCAAATGGATGGGGACAACGCCTAGCAGCTTCAAGCGGCATAACGATAGATCTAAAGGCTAACAGCGCATCACAGCCACTATTTAAGTAGATTGACAAATAGACTGCTCCATGCGATGGTCACAGTCTTATTTGTCGTATATTGTTAGATTAGTTAGTTCTACTATATGATTCCGAAATATGTGCCCGATAATCAGTTGGAGAAACGCCGAAGTGTTTCTTAAACATTCGACTAAAATAAAATTGATCACTGATTCCTACCAAAGCTGCAACTTCCTTCATATACGTATGGCCCTTCATAATTAAATCTGCCGCCTTGTTCATACGTACACTATTAATATAGTGAATAAGACTTGTGCCCATTTGCTCACGAAATACGCGACATAAATAGTTTTCACTAAAATTAACATAATCTGCGATCATTTCCAACGTAATTTTATCTTTATAATGCAAGTTAACATATTTTATAACTTCCCCGATTTCCTTTTTTACGGCAAGTGTATGAGGGGAGCTTGAACGATCAGCCTCTACTCGCAGTTCATCTAACGCCTTAATAGCATAGGTTAATAACGAATCTGAGCTCTTACAAGCCTTGATTTTACTTATACAGTCCTCGTAAAGCTCAGTATCAAGCACAATTAATCTACTGGCGCATAAAGGGATGTAATCCAGACATTTATGCAAAAATGTTTTAAGTGCCAGCGGATGGATTTTATTTTGCTGGCACTGGTTTGTAAAGGCTTTCAACATAGATGAGACGGCAGCTGTGTCATCCTCGTAAACGTGCTGTAATAAAGCGCTAGAAAAATCGACATAATTAACAAACTCAATATCTTGCTTCATTTGAACTTCCTTGTTGAACAATACAGAATGACGTTCATAAAAATTGATATTGATCGCATCTGTACAAGCATTGTATGTTTCTTTAGCTTCGACATATCCAGACACTTCATCAGAATAAACGATAACAGGCTCAAGCGTCATATACATTTTCAGTAAATTCTGTATTCTTTGAACGAAGGTTAATGGCTCAAAGCCACATTGCTGCAATCGTTCCTTAGCAATCAAAACGACGATCACATGAGCATCAACTTGAAATATTTCTACATCATGCTCTGATTCAACTTCATCAAGAATCATATTTTCGATAAATGATATGGATACGTTAGAGTTGTCGTTTTCACTCGCCCGATCGACAGCTGCATCAATGTAAAAAAGATAGCTTGATTTTTTTTCTAAATATAATTGGATATCTCTTCGTTGTAGCAGTTGAGCAGCGTCGTAATAGCTATTCGTGAAGTAATCCTTTAACGTAGCATTTTTCACGCTTTTCATATTGCTACGCAGCACCTGTTCCCTTTGGACCTGCTCTTGTAATGTTTGCTGTTCCTCCTCTAGAAGCTTTACTGTCTTCTGTAGCTGCTCAATCAACCCCTCGGTCTTAATACTAATTTTCAGTAAATAATCGACTGCACCAAGCAGAAGTGCTTCACGAACGAGCTCATATTCACCAAAGTTACTTGCCACAATAATCTTCCCATTGTACTCTAGCCGATTCAGCTCTCTTATAAGCTCTAACCCATCCATATTGGGCATCTTCAAATCTGTCACGATAATGTGGGGCTGCAGCTCCTTTACTAATGCTAAAGCTTCTACTCCGTCAGAGGCAGTGCCGCATATATGAAATCCAAGACTCTCCCAATCGATCATGGTTCGTAGCGCAATTTTCACAATAGGCTCATCATCTACAAGTAAAATATTGATCATATATCACTATTAACCTCCCTCTGGTTGATGTATGGGAAGAATGATTTTACAGCTCGTTCCTTCTCCTACAGCACTAGAAATATATAGACCGAAGCCTTCGCCATAATGGAGCTTAATACGTTCATTAACGTTGGTAATCCCTATGCCGGACAACTTATTTGCATTATCCGATTGGAGGAAGCGATTGGTATCGAAGCCTTTGCCGTTGTCTTTAATTTCTATATGAAGCTGCTGATCGACCTGTTGAACCCTTATTAAAATATCGATAGATTTTCCATGCTCCGAGATCCCATGGATGATGGCATTTTCTGCAACTGGCTGTAGAATTAATTTTGGAATGAAACAATGAAGCAGCTCTTTATCAATCTCGTAATGCACTTGGAAGCGATCCGCATATCGTATTTTTTGAATTTCAAAATAGTGAGCTAGATTTTCAAGCTCCTGCTCAATCGTAATTTCCTCATTATGATCCAAAATCGTACTGCGTAATAGCTCAGACAAGGAGCTAATTCCGTTATTAAGGACAGGCACCTGATTAATGACTGCAAGCCAGCGAAGCGTATTTAATGTATTGAATAAAAAATGGGGATTGATTTGAGACTGCAGCATTTGCAACTCCAGCTCACGCTTCCTTCTTTCATCGAGCTTTTGATTATCGATAAGCCGCTCAATCTCGCTTACCATGCTATTAATTTTACGGGATAATACGCTCATTTCATCATCGTTATCATCATGAATCCGATTAGACAGCTCTCCACTCGAGATCTGATTACTGAAAGCAATAATACCTTTAATAGGTCTTACAATACTATTGTTCATAAAATATATTATGATAATACAAACGATGATAATGACCAAGCTAATTAGTATAATACTGGTCGTTATATGACTAATTTCAGAGTTGATGTAGGAATAGGGCATGAGCGATACGAGATAAAGCCCAATCTGCTCATTATATATATAGGATACTTGCTGATCTTCAGCATCAATAACTCCTGAAAATGAAGCTACTCCGCGTGCTCGCTGTTCATTGATGCTTTTGAATAACGATTGATCCGCATACTGTTCTCCTAGTACAACGCTTTTATCACTTGCAGAAAGCACTGTCCCGTCGCGGCCCAAAATAACCAGCTTAGAGCCAGCTCCTAAGTCAACACTTGAAAGAATGTTTTTTGAAAACATATCAGCACTAACAAAGACAAATGCATAGCCAATCTGCTCAGAGCTATCATGCTCTGCATGTATTTTTCTCCCTACAGCAATCGTATCGTAGGATCTTGCCGTTCTAACGTAAGTAAGTCCGTCATAAGGAGAGTTATTATCGACATCTGAAATCGCCCTTTCTAGCGATGCATTGCTAATCGTTTCAAAGCCAAGCTCATAGAAAGGTCGGTGCTCTGTATCATAAATGCTAACGGTTACAACATGTGCCGGAAATATAGTTCGGAATATCGCATCCATTGCAGCTTCTTTTGATGTTTCGGTCACTTGTTGCGGTAGCTGATTAGATAGGTTTGCTTGGACAAACTCATTCGTAGAGATCGATCCGTTAAGATACTGGTAGTTTTGCAGCTCTGCTAGTAAATTTTTATTCACTAAAGTGATCGCCTGATAAGTAGATGCGCTAAGCTTATCGCTTATCGATTCCGAATAAAGCTTATAAGCGTAATAACCTAGAAATAAAATAGGAATAACCGACACGACTAAAAACGTTCCAATTAATCGATGCTGTATCTTAAATTTGCGCAGCATAGCATAGCTCCTTGATCTTGTTAAGCTAATAGTAACACAAAATACATTAAAAAGAAGATGATCAGACATCATCTTCTTTTCATAGGCAATGCTTCGTGATCAAGGGTGTAGGTATTGAACTTCCTCTTCTAATTAATGTTCAATACGTTCACCTTTCAGCACCAAGAAGGTTGGACGAAGCTAGGGGCTGAGGAGCGCAGCGTACGTGCTTGTACGTGAGCACCGGAAGACCCGGCTAAGTTCAAGATTCGACGCCGATTAAGCCTTCAGTTGAGCTTCGTGATTAAGGGTGTAGGTATTGAACTTCCTCTATCTGTGCTTTCTATTGTATATCCATAAAAATGTCACCAACACCCCAAGCCCAGCCAGCATAATAGCAAGTCCCGTTGGACCAATCGAACGATGTCCAAAGATAGTAAGTGATATTCCTATGACGAACAGGATTAAGTAGAGCAATATTCTCATCTTAGCACCTCACCCTTTCAACCCGCCCATAGTCATACCTTGGGTCAATTTCTTTTGTACTAGAATATATAGTAGCAGCGTCGGCAGCATAACGATCACAAGTCCTGCATAAAGCTGTCCGTACTCCACCGCTGATTTTTGTGCGGCTAATAGATTCATTAATCCTACTGGCAATGTCTTAAACTCTGGCTTCGTCAGTAAGGTCATCGATATAATATACTCATTCCAGAACGATAGAAAATTAAATAATATGATGGTAATAATTGAAGGCTTTGCCATCGGCATAATCACTTGCACCATTGTTCGGAAGTGTCCAGCTCCGTCAACAGAAGCAGCCTCCTCATATTCCTTAGACAATGTTTTGAAATAGCCTGACAGCAAGTAGATCGTAAAGGGTAACGCCATAGCGGTATATACAAGTGCTAATATAAATAGATTGTTTAAGAAGATCGGCTGACCAAGAACATTACGTGCCAGCTTATCTCCATTATTCAACATAAGAAAAATCGGCACAACAATATAGTTGATATTAATAAATAAGCCCGCCATAAACATCGTACTCCATAGTGCATTTCCTCTGAACTGATAACGTGCAAGCACATAAGCAGCTGGAAGTGCAATGATCAGCAATAGCACGATGGACATCGCCGTGAGCAATATGGAGTTAAGCATAAAGTTCCCCATATTAGCCTTGAGCCACGCATCAGCAAAGTTCTGAACATAAAATCCTTCTGGTAATGCCCACGGACTGCCATAAAATTCTACATTTTGTTTGATAGAAGCCATGAACGCCCACATGACTGGGACAAGGATGACAACTGCTAGTAAAATTAGTATGAGATATGACAGCGCCTTATATAGTTTTCCGCTGCTCTTTATAAAAGCACCGTTGCTTGTATTCATGTCTTCCCTCCTTAGTACTCTAAATGTTCACGCTTCGTAACGGCGTTAAGGATACCTGCAAGAGCAAACGAGAACACGAACACAACGACACCGATCGCCATTCCATAGCCGTAGGAAGAGTTCGTATAGGCTTCCTTATACATATAGCTCAAGAACACCTCAGTTGCTCCGTCAGGTCCGCCACTCGTCATTGCCGTAACGAACAGGAAGCTCATATTAATCGTACTAATTATAAAGAAGGTTAATGTGGTACGAATATTCGTCCATATAAGCGGAATGGTAATCGCGAAAAATTGATGGATCGGTGTTGCTCCCTCCAGATCAGCGGATTCATATAAGCTTTCTGGTATGTTAGCCATACTCGCCATATACATGACCATGTAGTAACCAACAGCTTGCCAGATCATTGCCCCCGCAAGGCTGAAGATAACAATTTTCTGATCCCCTAGCCATAATACAGGGACGTCTTCATTACGAAATAAATTTACGATAGAATTTAACAGTCCATTATTCGGATCATAGATCGCTGAAAAAATCGCACTAATGACGACGACAGACAATATGTTTGGAATGTAGAATACGACTCGGAAGAAGTCACGTCCCTTAAGCTTACTCCGTGAAAGAATAGCTGCGAAAACTAGAGCAAAAGCGAAAGTGACGATGGTGACCACGACGATGAGTAGTATACTGTTCTGAAATACTTGGTAAAACTTATCACTCTGAAACAGCTTAACGAAATTATCAAGCCCGATAAATGTTTTTGTATCTGTGTAGCCTCCCCATTTGTATAACGACATCCGAAACACATCAAAGGTAGGAATACATAAAAAGATAATAAAAAGCGTTACGGCTGGCGCCAGACAAAAAAATATGAAACGGGATCTTCCGCTGTTGAATGGCATTCCCCGAGCTCCTTCCAATGTAAAGTAACTGTGGTCAGCGTTGCACTGACCACAGCACCATTAAACGTTTGTAAACTAATAGAGCAGTAAACATATAACGAATTAGTAGCAACAACGTTTATTTTATGCCTGATATGCTTTTGCTTGGTCCATCATTATTTTAGAGCTGGGCGAAGTGCATCACTTGCTTTTGTAATAGACTCTACCCAATCTTGCTGTGTTTTTGCACCTGTTACTAATGAGTCAATCGCGCCAAATACCGTATCAGAGATATTAACTCCCTCAACTGGATCCGTTGTTGCAAATGCACCCATCGCGGCTTTTGCTCCGCTATCATAAATGCTGTAGAACAATTTGTTATCTCCATCCAGCTTACTTGACATTGTTTTAATCGGTTGAATTGCTCCAACCTTAGCAAAGATCTCTCCAGCCTCATCTGAATAGAGATATGCGATAAATTGCTTTGCCAAATCAGCATTTTCCGCTTTAGCTGGAACCCAGATTTGCTCGAAGAAGGTGTAGGAGTAACGATCTCCACCCTCTGTTACCGCCGGTAATGCAGTAAAGCCCCATTTGAAGCCTTCTGCACGCGGTGCTTCACCCATCTCACCGACAACCCATGTTCCATTCGGCATAAATAATGCTTTATTGTCTAGAATAAGCTGCTGGTTTTTCGTAAAGTTATCTTTATTCGCATTAGCTGGAACAGTTTTTTCTGTGTAGGAAGCCAGCTTTGTTATAATATCAAACGCTTGTGATGCTTCAGGTGTTTGCCAGATTCCTTCCGTATAGTTCATCGCTTTTGTGAAAAACTCTGCTCCGCCTACCTCGTTAAGCAAAGCATAAAATAAAGAATCGAAGTATCCCGTTGTAGGGTAAGCGAACAGAGCAATACCTTCAGCCTTCGCTGTATCACCTAGTGCCCACATCTCATCCCAAGTTGTTGGAACCTCCCAGCCCTTTTGCTCGAACAAGCCCGCATTATAAAATAATCCTGTAGGGCTGTAAAACATTGGCATTAGAAACGTTTTACCATCGTTATAAGGATTCGTAATAGTAGTTTCTGTAAAGCCAGGAATCAGCTTGTTACTAACGGTCTCTGTTTCGCCTGGAATGACCATGCTTAGCACATCAGTAAGCTCCGTCATATTGTTATCTTTAATAAATGTTTCTGTAAGCCCTTTCGGTTGACCAACTGCAAGATGAATGATATCTGGAAACTCGCCTGATTTCATGCTTGGTCCAATGACATCCTCAAGGTTTTTGTCGATTGTCAGGTCAACCTTAACCCCTGGAACCTGTTGCTCAAATGCTGCAGCTACCTCTTCCCATACCGCTGCACCATAAGCTGTTTCCAGGGCTGCAATCTTTAATGTGCGCTCTTCTACCGGTGGTGTGTCTGTAGCGGTGGAGTTAGTTGAATTGGTTGAGCTGTTGCTAGCATTCGTCGTTGATTGGTTCTGCTCCGTATTGTTGCTCGTTGAACCGCAGGCTGCAAGCACCAATATTAATACAGCAGCAAGCGCTAAGCTTACGTTCTTTCTCATTTCATTGACCTCCTCATACACTGTTTGTTTTTTTCTACATGCTCAGCTTAATCGTCCATCGTGTGCTGTTCAATAGCATTTGCCCAAGTGGATAATATCGCTCATTGGTATGCAAATATTATCTATAAGTACTCATTCACAAGCTTGAACTTTTACGACGTTAAAGCTGGATTAACATCAAATGAAAGCATTTTCAATGTTTTCAGATAATTTTGTACATAGACTGTATAAAAATGTTCATGTACGCTTAAAGATAACTTGTTCATAATAGATCTGTTAAGGATCTATTTCTGACTAAAAATTTGGAGTGAACAAAATGAAAAGATCGATGAGTGTCCTCTTGGTCGCAGCAGCATTGCTAACGATTGTAACTATTTTAGTCATCAATTTCGTATACGAACGATATTCACCCGGTCATCAAGCAAATGTAATAGATCAATCAGAAGAGGTGTCTAATCGCTTTAAAAATAAGCAGCTAAACATCGCTGTATTTCAAGGCGGCTATGGTCCTGAATATTGGAAAGAAATTATTGAGAAATTCGAAGCAGCTTATCCTGGCGTGCAGGTTAATTTGACGATAAGCCCGCGCATAGGAGACGTAATCAGGTCTCAAATTGTAGCAGGAAATCCTCCTGACTTTTTGGCGATTACTGATACGGATCAAAGCGGAATTATGACCTCATTAGTGAAGGAAAGAGGTTTAATGGATATAACGGACGTATTTGAAGAGAAGGCCCTTGATAAGGATCAACAATTAAAGGACATGATTCTTCCCGGTATTCTTGAAAGCACGAGATTCTCACCATATGAGGATGATCGAATTTATATGGCTCCATTTAATGCAGGTCCTATGGGGCTAATCTATAACAAAAATCTATTTGAAGAAAAGGGCTGGAAGCTGCCGGTCACATGGGATGAGTTTTTCGCATTAGATGAGGAGCTTAAAAAGAAGGAAAATTTCGTCATAGACGAGCACGGCAATAAAGTAAAGCGAGCGTTGTTTACGTATCAGGGGATCTATCCAGAGTATTTGGAGGAAATAGTTTACCCGGCTATTGCAAACGCTGCCGGCATCGCACAATTAAAACGAATGTTCTCCTATGAGCCAGGCTCTTTTAGTACGGAGCCTGTAGAGAAAGTTCTGGATACAATAGCGAGGCTTGGGACGGAGGGCTATTTACTGGAGGGCACGGTCGGGCTAAATCATACACAAGCTCAAACTGATATGATGCTTGGTAAAGCACTATTTATAGTGAACGGTTCTTGGATGGAGAATGAGATGAAGGATTCTCCTAGAGAGGAGGGCTTTCAATTCGGTATGATTCCGGTCCCTGTGTTTAAGCAAGGAGATGAGCGCTTTATTCTCTCAAGCTATGAGCAGTTCTCCATTCCGCTCAAGGCTAAAAACCCAGAGCTTGCTAAGGAGTTTTTGAAATTTCTATATACGGATGAATCTGTCATCTTATTTGCTGAAAAATCCAACGGCTTATTGGCCTTGAAGGGCGCTCAGGAGCTTGCGAGGAACTATTTAACACCAGGTGTATATGAAATGTTCAGCGCTTATGAAGGGGCGACAGCCATCATGCAGGAATGGAGGGTTGTCCCTAAGCACGCTAAGGATGATATTAGAGTTCCATTATTCAAGAATGCAATCACTCCTGTTATGACTGGAGCTATGACGACCGAAGAATGGATGGAACAAGTGGAAGCTGCATTTGTAGATATTCAGGCGAAGATGGCTGCACAGTAATTACTCTTCCTTACGTCGTGCAGAGCGGACATATTTCGGTCGAAACGCACTAGGCGGCATGCCCGTCCAGCGACGAAATTGTCTAGAAAAGTGGCTCGCTGATTGAAAACCAAGCTGCTCAGCCAGCTCCTCCATCGTATAGGTCGAATGTACAAGCAAATGCTTCGCTTGGTTAAGAACAAGATTACTCATATACTGCCGCGGCGATTGACCGTACACCTTTGTAAAAAGATGCGTGCAATGTCCGCGGCTAATGCCAAGAGCGTCTGCCACCTCTGCAATTTTCATATGATTGCCTTCACGCAGCTTTTGTTCAATCGCATGCGCTAGCTCCGTTTCAGCGACCGATGAGTTACTTGTGCTCTCGCCCCATGCAGGAACGACATCAATTGTCCTATCACGAAACTTGATAAACTCACTAATAATGGCTAACGTATGTGATTGAATAATCAGTCGGTTCAGCGCCTTGTCTCCCTCGAGCGTTTCCTCACGATTATTGCTCAAAATCGCGCCCTCCATCGCACTGATATGTGTCGATAAAGAAAGGGCGGCAGCCTCCTCCTTGTTAATTAGAATATAATCATCGTTACATAGCCGTGCACGAATGATTGGATCGTCCAGATCAAAATGCAAATTAAGAAAGCTATAGTTGGCGGCATGACTATTTTCTGATGCGTGAGTAATACCCGACTTAATTAATAGCCAATCTCCACTACGAAAGGGAAAGCTATGCTCCCCGATCGTTTGCTTAATCTCTCCTTCTTTACAGTACAATAGCTCAAACAGATAATGATGATGACGTGGGAAGGACCATTGGGGAGGGAATTCTCCGATATGACACCCGATTATTTGCAGCGTACTCGTTAGGTTAGGCAGTGTATATTGAATTTCCATCGTTCATAAACCTCCAGGCTGCTCATAGTGGCTTGCTGCTTACTCGTTCTCAAACGATTGTTCCATGCTTTTTTGTAGACACTTGCTAGCTTATGTTTAACTTTAAACACAGCGTATCGCACTGAATACAAAAGGTCAATTATTATCTTCTTTTGTCCATTTGTTTGCATTTTCATTCCATATAGAATGAAAGCTATAAAACATCCATAGGGAGAAAGAGGAGATTATAGTTGACGACATTTAGTACTAAAGGGAATCAATTCACTATCGACGATCAGCCTATTCGTTTACTTTGCGGTGCTATCCACTACTTCAGAGTTGTTCCTCAATATTGGCATGATCGTCTATTAAAGCTAAAGGCTTGCGGCTTTAATACCGTAGAGACCTATATTCCTTGGAATTTTCATGAACCGGCACCTGGTAAATTTAACTTTGATGGAATGGCAGATGTTGAAGCCTTCGTTCAGTTAGCAGGAGAGCTTGGCTTATATGTCATCGTACGACCTAGTCCCTACATATGTGCAGAATGGGATTTTGGAGGGTTGCCTGCTTGGCTACTTGCTGATCGCGAGGTACAGCTACGCTGTATGAACCGTCCATATCTCGATAAAGTCGACGCGTATTACGATGAACTGATGCCAAGACTGAAGCCTTTGCTTTGTACCAATGGTGGTCCTATCATTGCGATGCAGATTGAAAATGAATATGGCAGCTATGGTAATGATACGGCTTACCTGCAATACATTGAACAAGCGATGATCAACCGTGGTATTGATGTGCTGCTTTTCACCTCAGATGGACCAGAGCATCATATGCTGCAAGGCGGTATGGTTCCCGGTGTACTCGAGACAGTTAACTTCGGCTCTAGAGCTGAAGAAGCCTTTCAAATGCTAAGACTGTATCAGCCAGAAGGTCCAGTCATGTGTATGGAATATTGGAATGGTTGGTTTGATCATTGGGGCGAGGAGCATCATGTTCGTGACGGTAACGAGGTTGCAGAGGTGCTGGAGGAAATGCTAGCTGCAGGAGGCTCGGTTAACTTCTATATGTTCCATGGTGGCACGAATTTTGGCTTTACGAGTGGTGCCAATGGCTTAACTCGTGAACAATATGAGCCTACGGTTACGAGCTATGATTACAATGCACCGCTGAATGAAGCCGGAGATCCTACAGAAAAGTACTATGCAGTACGCAATATTTTATCATGCTATACGAAGCTGCCTGAGCTGGACATTCCACCAGCGTTGCCAAAGCAAGCGTATGGCTTAGTACAGATCACAAGCAAGGCTAGTTTGTTCGAGCAGCTTCCTGCGTTGACTACACCGATAGAAGCTGTGTATCCAGAGCCGATGGAGCGCTACGGTCAAAGCAACGGATTTATCGTCTATGACACGTTTATTACAGGTCCGCGTGAAGAGCAGCAACTTATTATCCAAGATTGCCACGATCGGGCGCTCGTCTTTGTCAATGATGAATTTCACGGTGTTGTCGAGAGATGGGATGCAAGCAAGAAAGTTCAGTTTTCAGTGCCATTAGGCGGTGTACGTCTGCGTATACTTGTTGAAAATATGGGACGAATCAACTATGGACCTTATCTTGCAGATCGGAAGGGTATTACCGAGGGCGTACGCCACGGCAATCAATACTTGTATGACTGGACCGTGTGGACGCTACCACTAGATGACCTTCAAGCTTTAACTTGGACTGTGCTCGATGATGCCCTTCTATCAGAAAGGTCAGCAGCTTCCACAGCCACAGCTTTAGATGCGTCTGATTCTGTACCTAATGCTACATCTGGGCAGCAATCTTTACCTGCATTTTACCGCGCAGAGCTTACGATTCAAGAAGCGCCTGCAGATACGTTTTTGAAGCTGGAAGGCTGGACGAAGGGAATTGTCTACGTTAACGGCTTTAACATCGGACGCTACTGGAAAGCCGGTCCGCAACAGACGCTCTATATTCCTGCACCACTGCTACGCCAAGGCAGCAATGAGATAATCGTGTTTGAAACTGATGGTACGGACCGCCTGCAGCTTGAATTTGTCGATCAGCCTCAGCTAGGATAAGCGACAGAATAAGGAGAAGATGCTATCACGTTCATATAACACGACACGATAAAGGAGCTATCCCTGCGCAATCCATTTGCAGTGGTAGCTCCTTTCACATACCATACTAACCATTTTTATCTTTTATGATTCAATGACTGTTCGCGTAAAAAGGCAACCTTCATTAATAGGGACCGTGTTAGCGCAGCCCATAGCATCAACATCATGCTCATGTTGCTAACTCAACGGCATAATCTTCAAGCGGAATATCAACCTGTTGCTCCATTGCGAGCTTCGCTAGCTGCTGGCCTAGATATGGCCCCATCGTCAGCCCCGATGCTCCTAAACCATTAGCGACAATTAACTTGTTCCAGCACGCTACTCTCCCCAGCACAGGTAGAAAATCTGCCGTAAACGGACGAAAGCCTACTCTAATCTCCTTGAGGCTTGCGGTCGCAAGACCAGCTGCTGTCTGGAGACCTTTGCTAAGAACCTCATGCATGCCGCCTGCAGTTACAGAGGTATCATAGCCTACGACATCATTTTCATGCGTAGCACCGATGACGAGACGCCCATCAGCAAAGGCAAGCAAATATTGATCAGTAGGGGGCATAACGACTGGCCATTGAGTGGTATTAGCCCTGCCTTCCTCATGCTGCAAGTGCATAATTTGTGCCTTCTGATACGTAACCTGCATCATGATTCCGAGTGGATGCAGCAAAGCGTTAGACCAAGCGCCAGCACATACGATGACCTCATCCGCTGTATAGGTCTCGCTTCCAACCCTTACACCCGTAATCTCAGATTGCTCCTGCTGCAGCTCTGCATCTCCCTCTATGTAGCACACACCGTTACGCTTTGCTGCTCGCAGCAAAGCGTCTCTCAGCTCGCGGCCATCAACCCTTGCTGCCCCCGATACATGAAGTGCATAGTAGCCTTCCGACAATAAAGGAAACAGCTTGTTCGCTTCTGCTTCTGTTAGCATCGTAAGCTCACCAATCTCAGGTGCATCAGCCTTGCGCTGCTCTGCCCTCTCCCTTATTGCTTCTAGCTTTTGCATATCGTGATGAAGACAGATTGCACCGACCTTTGCATAGCCTGTATTTCCTTCCCCTGCCTTCTCCAGCTCTTCGATTAGCGATGGATAAAACCTTGCTCCCGCTTTAGCGAGACGATACCAGCGTTTATTTCTGCGCTGTGATAACCACGGACAGATGATTCCAGCAGCAGCATCCGTTGCCTGCCCTGTGTCCTTACGATCTATAATAGTTACCTCAGCACCTAGCATACTCAGCTGATAGGCTGCCGAAGCTCCAAGTATTCCCCCACCGATAACAATTACTTTTTTCATGATGCATTCCTTTCTCCATTAGCTCTCTGTCTCTCTGATTAGCTATATTATAACGTTTTTCGTGCTTTACGAAAAATAATGGGCTGCCAGCTAACTATGCCTATAAAAAAGAACCATCACTGCATAGGCAGTAATGGTTCCTTCGCGTCAATCGTTATGACTTGAATGCTAACATGTAGAGGGACTTTGTTCAGCGTTTTTGTTCAGCGTATCTGTTCAGCTTGTTAAGCTGACCCATTGCCCCTTCAAATTAGCTGATTGCTCCTCAGCCTCAATAATTTTCAATGTAACTACAGAACTTTCAGGCGAGCTAATATCAATTGTTTGATCATTGGTAATAGCATTAATGAAGTAGAGTAGTTCACGGTAATAGCCTGTATCCGGCTCCAATTGAGCAGTAAATCCTGCTTCATTGTTAGGATTTACCTTTACCTCATTGTTTTTGAACAAGATGTTACCTTTTTCGAAGTTGACACGGTAGCTCATTTCGAAGCCATGATCACCTTCGAGTGTCCAATCTGCTTGAGCATTAATCAGCTTTCCATCGCCATAATCGTAATGAGTAGACACAATATCATAGCCTTGTTCCGACACAACATTATTACCTATCGTTGATACCCTTTCAGGCTTGCCAAACAACCATTGAATCATATCGGTATCATGTATATGCATATCCAGTAAGCAGCCACCACTTAGTGCTCCATTCATAAACCAGCCACCTGGCGCACCAGAGCCCCTGAAGAAATGAGCACCTGTTACATTGCCGAAGCGTCTGCTGCTTACCGCTTCCTTTAAGTACTCATATGCTGGCCAAAATCTTAAGCATTGTCCAATCATTAATTTTTTCCCAGAGCTTAACGCTGCATCAGACATTTTCTGCGCTTCAGCAGCTGTTCTTGCCGCTGGCTTCTCGCATAAAACATGATAGCCAGCTTGAAGCAAAGAGCTCGCTAAGTCAGCATGCAGCGGTGTCGGCAACGTAATATCGATCATATCCAATTGCTCCGAAGCAAGCATATCCTCTATTCGCTCATATAATCGATAGCCGCTTAAATCATAAATTTCTTTATCCGTAGCCATATTTCCATTCGCTTTTTCATTTTTTAATTGCTCAATCTTCAAATCACAAATAGCGACTAACTGGACATTATGCATCTCCTGCATCAGCCTTTCATAATTATCAAAGTGCATGCGCCCCATAAAGCCAAAGCCGATCAATCCAACTCGTAGCATTTTCTTCTCTCCCCTTATCGGATTAGTTTCTCCCCAAAATAGCGTCCATCGCGCGGGATGTGTTATAAATTAACGTCTCACCGTAATGGTTATAGCCTGGTATCATTTCTGCTGTTACGTAATTGTTGTAGTTGATCCTCTGTAACGCCCCCACTACTGCTGGATAATCCACATCACCTGCTAATAAGTCAACGAAGCCATGCAATCCACCTGCTTGACGACGATAATCTTTAAAGTGCACTTTTTTTATTCGAGCTCCTAGCACTTCAATCCAGTGCTCAGGATATCCACTATGCACAACATTGCCCACATCAAAATACGAGCCTACATATTCAGAGCCGATCTGGTCGATAAATTGCTTCAATTCCAGCGGAGATAATAGAAATTTATTCCAAACATTTTCAATTGCGATGCTTACACCATATTGCTCCGCAACTACGGACAGCTCATCGATTGCACTTAATGCACGGTCATAGGCCACCTCGTAATTGATCACTTCACAGCTCGGTATAAAATCTACGCCAACGGCTCCAGGAATGACAAGTATGGCATCAACCTTTAATTGTGCTGCGACCTCCAGCTGTTTTTTGCATATATCCTTCGCCTTATTGCGTGTTTCAGCAGAATCACTGGTCATCGAATAATCCCAGTAAAGTCCGGTAGCTAGCCCGGCAATTTCCAATTGTGCATCTTCCAAACGGCTGGAAATTTCTCGAATATTCTTTTCTGTGGCACTAAGCCCCAGCTCCCCTTGCTCATTCAATGCGAGCTCTATTCCATCAAAGCCCGCAGCCTTAGCCGTCGTAATACACTGTGCAATCGACATATCTGCTGGAAAAGACCAAATATTAATCCCTTTTTTCATACATCATTCTCCTTAACAAATGTATTTTTCCGACATTACTCCAAAACTCACACTTTCGAGCACCATCTGATATAGCCCTATCAATTCTGATATAATACGATTATAGAGAAAAGAAATGATACATTCGTTAGATAAAATAGATAATAGGTGGACTTTTCCGATAAAATTAGAGTAGAGGGGGAATCTTGATGGTTGTTGCTCCATTTAGCAGTTGGACGCCAAGCATACATTACGCTCAATTTCAAACGTTGCCTAAAGGTAAATTAGAGCGGAGAAGACTATATGATTTTGAGCTTCTTTATGTAAGTAAAGGAGTGGCTGCGACCGAGATGAATGGTCATCAATATGTATTGCATGAAGGAGATTTAATATTTCTAAGTGCTGATGTTTACCATCAGAATGAAGTCATCTCCTCCACTGCAAGCTTTATTGGCATTCACTTTGATTTTTTTGACGAGATTGAAATTATGACTGAAGAGGACATGATCATTAGTGATGATCATGTCCTCAAAAAAAGCATTGCAAAGGAGGCAGTGACGCCTCCCTTTCATGCTTTATCAAAGGAACCACTATATCAACCATCCTCAAACTGTGTTCAATTGATGAAAACGCTCGTTCAAGAATTTAGCAAACGACCGCCTGGCTATGAATTAATGTGCAGAGCACTTATACTGCAAATATTAACCGCTCTGCTTCGAACACAAATTACAAAGCGCTTTGAGGATCTGTCCCCACATACGATGCAAATAAAGGCAATCATTCAAGAGATTCAAGCTCATCCAGAGAAGGATTGGAATAATAAGCTTCTAGCGAAAAGAATGAACGTACATGAGGACTATATGTCGAAGCTGTTTAAGAAGGTAACAGGTTCTTCCCCAAAAATATTCATTCAATTAACGAGACATCACTTAGCAAGACAGTTATTAAGTGAAACGAGTATGTCTATCGAAGCCATTAGCGAGAAAGTGGGCTATCAAGATGCTCATTATTTTAGTCGATCCTTTCGCAAACACGAAGGTATTCCACCCGTGGAATATCGCAAGCTATCACGAGTGCTGTAGGGTGTATGGCGTAATGTATTGAAATAGTAGTATTATCCTTGTCCTCACCGTTCTATTGTTTTCACATCAACTTTTATCCTATTGAACTCTAGAAAAAGCAAACCAAAAAAGTCCTAGCCTCCATGACAGCATGGATACTAGGACGTGCAGTACAGCTTGCTTAGTAAATTATAGTTAGAGAACACTCTTGTTCGTAAGCTATGCCGTGTGTTAACGGTCTCGCTTAGAACGTTTTAAGTCATCAGACGCGCAGCGTTCCACGGAAACCTCTAGCACCATAGTAGGAATCTGCACCGTTATGATACACAAACACTTGACCATAGCGATAATCTCCGAAGATCGCGCCACCGAGCTTACGAATTTCTGGAGGAGTCGTTAGCCAGCTCGACGTTTTCGTATCAAACTTTCCAAGCTTCTGCAGCTCTCGATATTGCTCTTCATTCAGCATCTCGATCCCCATCTCAGCTGCCATATCCATGGCGCTGTTCGCTGGCTTATGCTGTTTTCTTGCTTCAAGTGCAGCACGATCATAGCATACGCTTCTGCGGCCCTTCGGGCTCTCCGGTGAGCAGTCGACAAATATGTATTCGCCCGTCGCTTCATCATAGCCTACGACATCCGGCTCACCCTCGGTTCTCTCCATCTCGTAAAGCGACCACAGCTTTGCAGGGTTAGCTTCAAGCTTGGCTTGAACGCTTGTCCATTCCAACCCTTGGTGACGGTCCATATTTTTCTCAAAGCGTGCCTTCAATAATGTAAATATCTCATCACTTAGATCAGGCGCCAGCACTCTTGTTTCGTTTGACATATGATTACCTCCTAAAACCGACTCATCGGAATCTGTATAGTTTCCATATTACCCTATATTATCAGCTTTCATAATCTTTTGACAAACGTTAACGATATTCCTCGCCCCCGCCCCAAAGCTCTCTACCTCCAGTATGCGCGGACATACTATGATCCTCTTGATCCACTAACTCCATTAAGCCTGGATATTGCGAATGATGCCAAGTATAACCACTCGGCGTATGCCCGAGATAGATGTCCTCCAGCTGTTCTGTAGTGAATTGCTCTGCGAATTGGGCGTTGGTAGCCACCTCATTTGATAATAGGCTGTTCATGTATGCATTATGGACAGCATCCGAGGAGAAGTACATATCATTCGGCAGCTGATAGCTAGCAACTGAATCAAAGCTAGGAAATACACCTTCTATTGCGCTGCCATCTGGCAGAATGAAGCTATGCGATTCATACGGAACGCCTGTAACAGGGTGGAGCTCTCCATCAAGTGAGTCGTTAATCGTCGTTATGCTCACGACATCTTGCTCGTGAATGGAGACCTGTTCAGCTGACGGCAACGTTAACTCAGTAGAGTACGACACATCAGGAGTTCCCGTATATGGATCGACTGTTAGCGAGGCGAGCTGTGGCGAAGCATTCACTTCATATTCCACTTCTGCTGCCACTGCGATCTCTTCGTGCTGCAGAACATCGTTGGAATCAACGACCGCATCAATAACACCGTAGCCGATTAGAGAGATCGCTGCAGCTTTCCCCAGGTTTTTCAAGCCTTCTTTCACTTGTGTCGGGTCGTCATTAAACAAACCATTCGCCGTATGACCTAAGCTCTCTCCAGTAAACTTTATACCATTTACTAGATCTTTACCTGTTGTTACTACCGCATTACCGACATCACCGAAGCCTCTGTCAATTCGCTCAACGTCTCCTTGTAATACTCCTGCCCCTACATCAAAAATTCCACTCGCAGTTTGTCCAACAATTCTTCCGGTCTTTTGTGTCACTGCTTCAACGCTGTCACCGATTTCCTTAATATATTCACTATTCACTAACTCACCGGCAACCCGTACAGTACCGCCTAATAGCTGACCGGTTAATTTACCAAGCTCATCGCCAAGCTCCTTAAAGGCAGACATGAAATCACCCTTCGACAGTAAATTGATATCATTGATCCTTCGATTGCTGCAAATATCGTTGAATTTCCTTCAACGTTTCTTCATCGTTAATTTGAAACTTAATTTCTACCCTTCTGGAGGCAGCTCGATCCACTGTTACTCCGTCCTCTTCATATTTTAAGTCCATGAACGATCGACCATTAGCAGACAATATCGTTCTTAACTCTAGCTTTTCAGGAAAGTCTACGGATTCCTCACTTAATATGTAACGGACGACACTGAATGCTCTGCGCTGAGATAAATCCAAGTTAGAGAAATAATTACCTACATCATCTGTATGACCTTCAACTACTATGCTGCCGATCATGCTTCTATACTCTTCATTAAACAATACCGAAAAATATACCGGTACAATCCGATCGAGTTCCTTCTTAAACTCACTCGTCAATGTCGCACTGTCTGTCTCAAACAGTATTTTTTCCGTAAACGTAAGCTGACCAGTTTTTTCGTCAAGCATGACAGCAATATCTTCTTTTTCAAATGCGACCTTCAACGCTTCCACAATTTTAGTATTTATACCAAATGAATTCTCAATCATCGTATGTGTTTCATTGTACTTCTCTTCAATACTATTTAATTTCTTACTATGAATGCCATTATAAATCGCCATAATGATTAATAGAAACAAAATAATGGATGCAAATAAATCCGTAAAGGTTGGCCAAAAGTTCCCTTCTTCCTTATCTAATCCGAACGTACGTCTATATTTATTCCGCATCTAATTGTCACCTTGCTTCGCCATTAGCTTACCTTCCGCGATAATTGATCAATTGCTTCTCTTAATTCGTATATAACGCTAGTAATTTGCGATACGCCTCCTACAGCTACAAATTCGTTCGTCGAAGCCATCGATTGAAGGTTATGATCAATTTTCATCGTTAATATATTGATCGTATCGGTAAATTGCGAAAGCATACGCTGAACCTGCTCACTATTATCCTTACTAAACTTAAGCGCAATATCACTCATCATGCTTTCAATCTTAGACACGGAGTCTTCAATATATCTAGTATCGTGCTCTACTCTTCGATCTAGAGAAGTTATCGCAGCATGAATTGAATTCATAACTCGTTGCTGCTCCTCTTCAAGCTGATGATGTACGGTGTGTAAGGCTTGCACGGCTTCTTTTATCGTGTGATCCTTCAGCGCAACGGAATCGGTAAATCGATTTATCGTTTCCACTTGAGCATCTTGTTTTGATAATAGCAGCTTCTGATGTTCATTGAATTGCTCCATATTGCTTCCTAATCGATCCATGTTTGCATTAAGCTCGTCCACATTGAGCGATTCAGATACTGTATTCATACTGCTGTCTATAGAAGCTAAAGCATTAGTTATTCCATTTAGAGATTGATAGTTAACCTCCTGCACCTTCAGCATCGTTGCGAAGCTAGCACTTACCTGTGCTCGTTCCGCTTCAATATCCTTCACCGATTGAATAAATTGAGCTTGTAATTCAGCTAGCTGACTCGTACCTGTTTGAAAATATTGCTTAATAAAGTGCTGTGATGTCCCTATCGTTTCCTGTGTTTGTTTCGCTGACTTGGCAACCTCATCCATGCGATCGATTGCAGCTTCTAGCTGCTCCCGTTGACGTAAAATTTCCTCATCCTTATTCAACAGTAGTTCATTAAGCTGTTCAAATTTCTCGGACAGCACTTCGATCTGCTGAGTGCTTGCGTCCTGAGCTTCTTCCATCTTATTGCTTAGACTCAGCATATCCTCGATATATGTCTTGAACACAGTATTAACATCGGACAGATTTTCCGTTGATTGCGCCATCTTACTTGAGAAATCATCAAGACTCATGAATTTGTCATTCAGTTGCTCTAATTGATCGGACTGCTCAACGGCTTGCTCAGACATACTTGCCAAGTAATCCTCCGTTTTTTTCATAAACACCTCTTGCTTATTCATGATCGGGAGCTTCTTGCGTTCAGCGGCAACCATTTCCGTTAATAGGTCTACTTGTTTTTTTAATAGCTTTTGATTTTCATTCTCCAGCTGATTCTCGCAATATGACTCTAATATATTCTCTGAAATATACATAAGGTCAGTAAGCTTATGCTCGATGTTATACCAGAACTTAACGACGATCGTTAGCAGTAAGGAAAAACAAATACCAAATATACTCGTATAAAAGGAGGTTTTAGCTCCTGCCAATGCATTAGCCAAGCTAGAGCTGTCATCAATATTGATGGATTGAAAGGAGATCGTTAAGCCGATAAATGTCCCTAGTACACCAATCAATATACAGATAGAAATCATCTGATTAATAATTTTGGACCATGATACTATGTTCATTCCGCGTTTAGGTGCGTATTGAGAATAATATTGCTCTACAAAAGTAGCAGGCGACATCATTCGATCCGCATCCTTATTAACAGATAAATACTCGGTTACAATTTCTAACTCACTGGTGTCCTTATCTCGAGTCATTTTATGGCGGTAACGTTGTACTAGGTTTGACAGATGCTTGTAAATGCCTTGATTAATCATAATGCTCACAAAAACAATGCCAAATAAAACAATAAATATAATCGATGCCGTATTATTATTGACAATATCCGATATAAACTGGCTCATCGTACTATGCACTTCCGTTCATGTTAGATTTTAACTGTTTGATAAAAGTCACTTAACGTATAGGTTTCGAAAAGCTCCTTCCAACGACTCGACATACTCTTTTCGCCAAATCCGATCACCACGCACTTCACACCGTTTTCTTTATACCTTTGCATAATCGGAATAAAGTGCTTATCTCCTGTAAACAGCACAACATGTGTAAATTGATGATGAAGCAGCTTTTCCATTTCCTCAATTAGCCGCTCATCATCCACATCTCGTTCGACCTCGTTCAGCCATTGCTTAGCCTTTGATGTGTCGTTCCCTACAATATCAATGTGAAAGCCTTGTGCTTCAAGTCGTTGTTTGTGCTCTTGCATCCTTTGCATCGCTGTTTTCATTTTTTGCTCATCATCCCACGTAGGTTCAAACATTACTCCGTATCGCTTTAATACTTTGGACTCGATATAATTGCCGAACAGCTCTACTAAAATCGAATTGAAATCAATCGAAAACATATCATAATATGTGGAAAAGTTAGCCGCATCTAAAAACACGCCAATTTTCATTCTATCCCTGCTCTGTTCATCTCCAGTAACCTTCTGCTGTTGAACATCCTGTAAGATAGTTCGCAAATACTGATACTTGCCAGTTGGCAGCTGACCTAGCAATTGCTTCATAAATGGCGAATTAATCCAGCCTACGTCTATATATTGACCGCCTTGTGAGGACAATTGAATTTCATTGTTAATCATCTGAGATAGCGAGGCAATGAGCATCTGGATATTATGCTGTTCAACGAGCTCACGGCTTGTTCGACGAGCAGGATACAAAAGATGGTATTGGCAGAAGCCTTTTATTCCACTCTCAGCACTATACAAAAAATCACTTAATCTTAACGGTACCCCTACCATAATGTCGTGGTTGGTGCAATCGATGAAAAATTGAATTAAGTCCTGCAGCCAATGCAAGCTTTTGAACGTTTCATATGCAAGCTCATGAAATAAGCAACTGTTTTCCTTGTCTACTGTCAGAAGCATGAGAGGTGCCGCTGTATCGCTCTTTATTTGCTTTGCTTGCCACGAGTTAAAATCTAGTACATTTTTCATAATATCGACTGGAATTGATATCTCTGCTTTTATTGGTTTGTCCATGACATTTAATGCGTGATTGCTATGATAAGCTGGAGAAAAACGAGTAGCCAATTGATCACTAAACTTTTTTGTTCTCGCTGCTAGATTAGCTTGGTAGGATTCATTGGATAAATATAAAAATTCTAGATCATCTTGATTGGTCACTGTAAATGAATCATTAGACTCCAATAGCTCATTTAATCTAAAGTTACTAAACTGACCTTTCAGCATAAACGTTGAACATTGCTGAAAATATTGATAATGGATAATAAATTTTTGATACAAATGATAATAGAGGAGTTCCTCTGATTGTTCTAAGAAGCTGGCACTTGAATTACCGATTATTACAAATTGATCTCGTTTTACAAACCTAGGAATAATAAGATAATTCATGGTCAGCCCCCCTTATAATATATGTATAACGTTATTACATGGTATATATACTTTATTCGACAATATCATTCCTTATATTACCATAGAAGTCCTAACATAAAAATATTTAATAGTTATTTTGAACTATTAGATAGATTGAATAACACCCGGCAGCTTAGTGCCTTTATTCTATTGGCTACAAATTGGATGCAAAAATAGCACCCTGCAAACCAAATGGTTTACAGGGTGCTTTGTTCAACCCCTAGCTAGATCAATATTATAGTGTCTCCATTAGCAATTGGTATAGCATAACCGCTGCCTGAGCACGAGTTGCCGTGTCTTGTGGAGCGAACTTACCGTTGCCAACGCCATTAATGATGCCAGCTTTCTGCATAGCACTTACTGCTTCCTTAGCGTAATCTGCAATGTCTTGCTCGTCGCTGAAGGCTGTTAACGTCTGCTCATTCAGCGTAAGCCCTGCTGTTTGGATAGCACGGTAAGCCATTGCAGCCATCTCTTGACGTGTAATCTTATCGCTCACACCGAACGAACCATCCTTGTGGCCGTTCACGATGCCTAGCTGCTGTGCAGCTGCAACTGAGCGGTAATACCAAGCATCCTGCTGCACATCGGAGAAGGAGCTTGTCGCATTCGCTGCATCTAGTTCAAGTGCAAGCATTAGCATGTGAATGAACTCTGCTCTTGTCACTGAATCGTTAGGTGCAAACGAGTCCTTCGTTACTCCATTTACGATTCCGCGCGCTGCTAGACCTTCAATGCTGTCACTTGCCCATGCTACTGCTTTCGCATCTTGGAATTGTACAGGGTTAGCGATCGGTGCATATTTACTGAAATGCTTCGTTTTGAATACAACCTTACCTGTATCCTTGTTGTAACGAGCATTTTTAATCACTTCGATGCTGCCCTCATCAGATAAGTAATAAAGCACGATCTGATGTGGATTTTCTCCTGTCTTCAGCGTGTATGGGATCTCGACTTTTACTTGCTGTCCTGGACCGAAGTCACTAATATTTTTATCGTTCACACTTAGCGTGAAGTCATATACCGTGTTCTCCCCTACAAGCTCTCTTGCATTTTCTGACAGCGTACTGTTATCTACGATCGCAACACTTAATTGGATATTGTCAGTGTCTGCCATTCCTTCAAGCAATGCGATAGGCAGCTCTACAGTCGCAAGTCCTAAGGATAGCTCAATCCGCTTAATACCCGCCTCTTTTGCTTCCTTCACTTGCTCAGCAAGCATAGAGACAGTAACCTGCTTAGCACTGTCGACACCAGCAACTGCAAGCTTCAACGTGCCCGCCTTTGCTTCAGACAACGCTTTTTTCAAGTGCTCAGCTTTAACAGTAGCTTTTGCAAGACCGTTCGAATCGACTTCTGCTTTAAGTTCGTCAGATTCAACTGGTGCTGGCGGTGTTGTTGGCGGAGTACCTGGACCTGTGTAGATGATATCTGTCACTGCATGCGCTGCCGAAGATAGCAGTGATTCACCTGCGTCATTAACAGCTTTTACCTTGTAGTAATAGGTTGTTGATGCCAATAAGCCACGATCAAGGAACTTCGTATCATTAATTAGCTGCGTGTTTACTTTGACGTAGCTGCCATCTGCGGTAGTAGAACGATAAACGTTATAGCCGCTTGCACCCTCAATTGCTGTCCAGCTTACTTCAATCTCGCTGCTGCTTTTTGATAGCGCCGTAACACCAGTCGGTGCTTCAATGACCGGCTCCATATTCAAGTAGCCCTCTGGATCGATCACTGCATAGTAGGCAGGCTTTGCAGCCAACGCTCGATCAAACAGTAACGGACTTCCGGAAGCACGCCAGCTTTGAGAATCTGCCTTGCCCCAGATCGTAACACGTTCAATGTCGCTTGCGTATTTTTTGAAGATGACGAATAGCTTCGCATATAGCTCTGCCTGCTTAGCCTCATCTTCCTCCGTCAGTGTGCCTGTTGATGATGGAATATCCAGCTCTGTGATACTAACCTTCACCCCTGCTTCAACAAAACGAGCAATACTTGCTTCGACCGTAGCTGGGTCCAAGCTTTGGATCCAATAATGCGCCTGCATACCGATGCCTTCTACTAATAAGCGCTCAGGATCTGTATTACGTTCGTCAGTCTTCCACTTTTCATTAAGCTCTTCAGCCATCAGCGCCATCGCTTCGCGCTTCCAAGGCTCATTCTCGTTGTAGTCGTTGTAATAAAGCGTCGCATCAGGGTCTGCTAGTCGTGCATACACGAACGCATCGTAAATATAGTCAGCGCCGCTTTCTCCCTTGCTTTCATCAGCACCATTTTCATAGGCTCTGTACCAAGGTGAATTTTTACGGAGAACTGTTTTCCAGTCCGTAGGAATACTTCTTCCACCGTCAAATGCCTCGTTTACAACATCCCATGATGCAAGCTTACCCTTGTAATGCCCAGCAACATTGCTAATATACTCTTCCATATTCGCCTTAGCCTCTGCACGAGTTAGCGGCTCATTGTCCTCGCCATTCGTCAGCCAAGGTGCCGACTGAGAATGCCACACGAGCGTATGACCATGGACGTTGATATCGTTCGCCTCAGCCCATTCAATGAGTGTATCGGCATTGCGATAGTTGTACACACCTTTAGCCGAGCTCAAATATTGCGGCTTCATCTCATTCTCTGGTGTCATGCTATTGTAATGATGCTTATACATCGCCGTATTCTCGTCATCCATTGTCTGACTCGGACTCATTACGTTACCGATTAGGAAATAATCCTTATACGTATCGGCGATGGAAGTAAGTGATAGATCCCACTTAGGGATCTCCTTAAGGTCACCAACCTGATGGATGACGATTTGGTCGATGTACCATACATCCGCATGATTAGCAGCATCGTTCGTCACCAAACGGAAATCAATCGTTTCTAACGCTCGATCCATTAGAGGTGTTTGAACGTTAACCTCTTTCCACTCACCGATTGGCAAAGTGCCAGGATTGCTTGGAAGCTTGCTTGCGCTGTTCGCATAATCCTGATTGAGTACGATACCAGGTCCGGTCAGAACACCCTTGCCCTCGTTACCTTCAGCAGGAGCAAAGAAGGATACGGAGATGTTATAAACCCCGCCCTCAGGCAGTGAATTAGCAAGCGTTAGCCGCACAGCGTTATCGGCACTCGTGTAGCTTGTGTCCGCAATATGCTTAACCTTCAAAGCAGTGCTGTCGTTCTTTCCAACACCAGCTTCATCGATCCACTCAATAGCGGAGGAAATCTCCGACGTAAAGAGAGCTTCATGCTCAGCTTTGTTATCGAATGCAATACGCAGTACTTCTTTTAGCTCTGGCTCACCTGGCTCTTCTGGTACAGGCGGGCTGATAAGCTGCAGCGTGACCTCATCTAGATAGAATGTGAAATCACTGATCTGTGCATCATTGTGGAACACGATGGCACTAACCGACTGATGCTCTGTCGGTACAGTGAATTCTAGCGATACATCTGCCCACTCACCAGCAGTCAGATTAACGGTTGCTCGCCCAACGGTGCCGTAGGTATCACCGCCCGCAGCATCCTTCGTTTCTACACGGACACCCAACGTTGCATCCTTCGCACTCAATGCTTTAGCTGTTAGCTTATACGTACCGCCTGGAAGCATTGGCTCTGTAAGCGCACTATTGCGAAGAGCAACACCGCTATAATTGTTTGCAGCAGTCGGTGCTACACTCAAACTGCTAGTGCCTGCAGCAGCGTGTTCCTCTGTACGATTGATTGTTGCATCGCCGTTCTGTTGAAGCGTGTTTCCGTTTTCGAAGCCCTCATAGTACATCACACTACTTGCACCACTTGTTGTTGCCGCTACATGATCGGACTTTTCAGATTCCTTTTCCCCGCTCACAGCAGTTACTTTATAGTAGTATGTTGAGTTAGCCTCTAGACCTGTATCCACGTATGTCGTTTCAGTTACCGTCTCAGTGTTGATCTTATTGTAAGCTCCATCCGCTGCATCTGAACGATAAACGTTATATCCAGTTGCACGATCCGATGCTTTCCAGCTAAGCTCAATTTCGCTTGCGCCTTTCGCTTGCGCAGAAACATCAGCCGGTACTGCAGGTGCTAATCCATCTGTATTTGGCCAATTAACGAGAAGCTCTTCGACTTCTCCCTCACTGTCCAGCTTCTCAATCTTGAGCCAGTTGATGGAGTAGGCATTCCCGCCGCCACCGCCACGAATGGCAATGTTACCGATAAGACCATTTGCCGGCTCTGAGCCATCCAGCTTGATCTCCGTAACTAACGTGTAGCTTCCACTATTGACCATTCCGCTGTTGAAATATGCAGGAATCTTAGTAGCTACATCGCCCGCTGCATATTGATACTCATTAACGAGAGCTCCATCTGCATCGGTATAGCCACCATTGGAATCATCCTTAATCCAGCGGACACGGATCGCTGTTGTTCCTTTTGCCGTGTAGTTAAAGGAGAGTCGATACGTTGCATCCTTCTCTGGAGTAAACGCTACTTTGCCGTCTCCTCCTGCGGTCGACCATGGCCATTCGTCAGCGCTATCGCCTAATATAATGTTGGCACCAGTCCATGCATCGCCTTTGCCTGCGTCATACACATATACACCATCAACAGGAGTGAGCTCAGGCTCAGGCTCAGGTTCAATGTATTGATGTGTCTCAAGATACGCTTCAGGATCAAGTACAGCCACTAACGCTTCCTTCGCCAATCCGTTCGAATCGAACAGCAGGGCGAATTCCCCAGCTCTCCAGCCAGTGACCGCGTCTCTAACACCACTAATGGCTATACGCTCAATGACCTTTGGATTATCCGTCACGTTCGCTGGACCAGCAGCGTACTTCTTATAGATATGGAACAGCTCAGCATATTTCATCGCTTGATTGTTCTCATTTTCAGGTGTAAGGGTACCGATTGGCGGCGTACCGATATCCATTTCAGTAATGTTAAGTGTTACACCTGGAAGTGTAGCAAATAGCTTAATATTATTCTCAACGTTTTCAGGATTCGTCGTTAGATTATAGTGTGCCTGCATCCCAATAACTTCGATGAGTGGTTTGCCGTTCGGCCTTACGTCCGCATAACGCTCATTAATGTCCTTGACCATCTCGTACACGACGCGAGCCTTATTCGGTGAGTCTAAACCGAAGTCGTTATAGATTAATTTCGTATCCCATCCATTACTGTCGACCACTTCAGCTGCCTTCAGGAAAGCAAGCTCAACCCATTCCCAGCCAAGTGCCATATACCAGCCTTCGCCTTTGGCAAGCGACGCCTTCCAATCGTTCGGATTCGCCGTACCGACGGCTTCATTGACCACATCGACGCCTACAAGACGTTCGCCATAGTATCCAAGCACATTTTCGATATGATGATTAAGATTTTCCAGCGCGGTATCTCTATCGAACGTACCCGGCTGGTCATATCTCGCTGGCGGTGCATCCCACATCCAAGTAGGTGACTGTGAATGCCATGCTAGTGTATGTCCATAGAACAGCATATCTGGGTTCTTGCTAGCAAGATTGTTGAACGCATTGTCTGCGCTAGTATAGGTGAAGTTTCCTTTTTCTCGTTGCGTGCTTTCCGGCTTCATCTCATTGCCAGGCGCGTACGAGGCGTAATTGTGAATTAGTGCATTGTTTTCACCCGCTCCGAATATCCCCACTGAGAAATAATCCTTGTAGACATCCTTCAGCGCAGGGTAGTTTTCATAGGTCTGTCCTGCAGGTGGAATATCCGATCCAGGCTCTTCAGGCTCAGGCTGTGGTATTGGCTCATCGATCCCTTCCGGCCAATTGACGAGCAGCGTATCAGGTGTACCGTCAATGCTGAGCTTCTCCACCTTAATCCAGTTAATTAAGAAGCTATTGCCCCCTGCTCCACCACGGATCGCGATGTTGCCAATTAGGCCATCTGCAGGCTGTGAGCCGTCAAACTTAATCTCAGTATTTAACGTGTAGGTTCCTGCATTGACCATGCCGTTATTGAAGTATGCAGGGATCTTAGTAGCTACTTCGCTGGCCGAATACTGGTTATCATTGACCGATTGACCATCTTGTGCCGTGTAGCCGCCATTGGAGTCATCCTTTAGCCAGCGCACACGGATCGCACTTGTGCCCATGGATGTGTAGTTAACGGCGATTCTATACGTTGCATCCTTCTCAGGGATGAATGCTACTTTACCGTCCTCGCCTGCTGTTGACCATGGCCACTTGCTTGCATTATTGCCTGTAATAATGTTGGCACCAGACCAGCTGTCTCCGTCAGTTACGGAATAGACATGAACCCCTTCCGTTCCAGCTTTCGGTAGTCCTTCTGGCCAGTTAACCAGCAGCGTATCCTCCTCGCCTTCAGCGCCGACCTTCTCGACGATCAGCTCATTAATCGAGAAGCTGTTGCCTCCAGCTCCGCCGCGGATCGCAATGTTACCGATTAATCCATCAGCTTGCTGAGCTCCGTCCAGCTTAATTTCTGTAACGAGCGTGTAGCTGTTGCCAGCCGACATGCCGCTATTAAAATAAGCAGGAATCATGGTTGCCACTTGATCTGGAGTAAGTGAGTTGCTATGAGGTGCAGTACCGACAACCTGACCGTCCTGTGCCGTATAGCCACCATTGGACTCATCCTTGATCCAGCGGACACGTAATGCACTCGTACCTAGTGACGTATAGTTGACCGTAATACGATACGTTGCATCCTTCTCAGGAGTAAACGCTACTTTACCGTCTTCGCCTGCTGTTGACCAAGGCCACTCATTAGCGTCATTGCCTAGTATGATGTTCGCTCCAGAATAAGCATCACCTTTGCTTGTATCATAGACATACACTCCGTCTATGGGAGCTATTGGCTGCTCTGATCCTGGATCTTCTACGATTGGATTTTCTGCTAGATACGTTTCCGGATCAAGCACGGCTACGAATGCTTCCTTAGCCGTTATCTCATCTCCGCTTACTGCGTTGAAAAGCAGCGGACGACCTTCGCCTTTCCAGCTGTTGCCGTCATTGGTGCCCCAGAGTGTTACGCGCTCAATTACCTTCGGATTGGACGACGCATTCCCTGATCCTGCAGCATAATTTTTGAAGATTTGGAACAGCTGAGCATACTTTTGCGCTTGCTCTACTTCCTGCTCTGGAGTAAGCGAACCAAGATTAGGCCACTCCAGATCCAGCTCCGTAATACTTACGCTAACTCCAGGCAGAGTCGCGAACAGTTTAATCGATGCCTCTACGTCCTCGGCATTCGTGCTGCCATTATAATGCCCCTGCATGCCGATGCCTTCGATTAATGGCTTGCCATTTGGACGAGTGTCAGCATACTTTTCGTTGATTTCCTTGACCATCTCATAAACCGTCTGAGCTTTTGCAGCCGAGTTAAGACCGAAGTCATTGTAGTACAGCTTCATGTCCCAGCCGTTTTCGTCAACGATTCTAGCTGCCTCTAAAAATGCAAGCTCAACCCAATCGGAGCCAAGCGCTAATACCCAGCCTTCTCCTTTATTCAAGGAGGCTCTCCAATCATTCGGATTGGCATTACCGATCGCTTCGTTAACCACATCCATGCTATGAAGCTGCTCGCCATATTCGCCCAGAACGCTTTGAATATGCGTATTAAGATTGTCTAAAGCAGTCTCTCGATCGAAATTAGGGGAGTCCCACATCCAATTGGGCGACTGCGAATGCCATGCTAATGTGTGCCCGATCAGCTGTATATCGTTAGATAATGCAGTAACATTACCGAGTAAGCTGTTCAAGTTGTCAAAGGTAAACACGCCCTTGACGTTCTGCACACTTTGCGGCTTCATTTCGTTCTCAGGTGTGTATGAATTGAAGTGATGTGCGATCAGTCCAGATCTAGGTCCACTCAATGATCCGACCGTACCGACCAAAAAGTAATCCTTATATACGTCTTTTAGTGAAGGGTATTGATCATAATTAAGACCAGATGAAGGAAGCTGCGACTCCGTTGAAGGTAGCTCTGATGGATTTGGAGCAGCCTCGTTAGCCGTTGCAGAGATGGAGAATGAAAAAACCAACACAACTGAAAGCAAGATAGAAAGGTACCTTTTCATATTTCGCATGTTCGATTTAGTCTCCTTATACCAGATATTTTAGGCACTTTACATTTCTGGACTGACCGGAGGCACATTCACCATACCCTATGCTGCTAGTTGCATAGGTAAAACCATACTAGCATACAAGTATAGACACAAAACATATTAGCATAAGTAAAATACATACTAGCATACAAGCACTATCGGAGTTGATGACATTTATGTATTTCAAGCTGAGCACCGCCAGTACTTATCGAATTGGCAAACATGCATCTCTTGTTGAGGATAATGAGCACTTACTACGTAGAGGTGAAAAAATCGAGGTATCAATTATTGCTTTAATTAAGCTTATATCACACTACTTTCGCATTCCTCCCATCCTTTGAAATGGTTGAAGCTAGAATACTAGGTTAATCCCCTCTTGGTGTGTATACGCTTACATTAAGTCAATATCATTTTACAAGCCCCTACTGTAACTGTAAACCCCTCTAATCACAGTTATTGCTCATTATATGCAAAAAACATAAAAAAAGCCTGATCTCTCAGGCTTTTCTGCATTTTACTATTCTTCGAAATAAATCGCCTTTCCAGTTCTAGAGGACTCATAGATCGCTTCGAGAATCTCAGATACGACGCAGGCTTGCTCAGGAGTGACAAGCGGCTCAGTGTCATTCTCAATCGACTGAAGCCATAGTCGAGCTTCGACCTCCGCAGGGTCATCCTTACTGCCCTCATAGAAATCAACGCCGCTTGCATCAAGCTCAATGCGGTTTGTGAAGAGCTTGCTATGCTTCTCACCATTAATACGCAAGCCATCCTCCATATCCGCACCACCTTCGGTGCCGCATAGCGTCGTCTTCGCTTCTCCTGTCTGAAGCATATTAATCGCCCAGCTCGATTCAAGCATAATCGTAGCACCGTTCTGCATTGTGATCATTCCCATCGCCGCATCCTCTACGGTGAACTTTTCAGGGTCCCAGGAGCCCCAAGCGTTAGCGGCATTTGCTCGCTGTGAAAGCTTATGAAATGCTGTGCCAAGCACAGCCTTAGGCTTATAGTTATTCATCATCCATAGCGTTAGATCGAGTGCATGAGTACCGATATCGATTAACGGACCTCCGCCTTGCTTTTCCTCATCAAGGAACACGCCCCAGGTCGGCACTGCACGACGACGAATCGCATGAGCCTTCGCGTAGTAGATATCACCAAGCTCGCCATCCTCGCAAAGCTGCTTCAAATATTGAGAGTCTGAGCGAAAACGATTCTGGTAGCCAATCGTCAGCTTTTTCCCTGAGCGCTTTGCTGCTTCGACCATACGACGCGCATCTGCTGCCGTCTTGGCCATCGGCTTTTCACACATGACATGCTTATTAGCTTCAAGCCCTGCAATCGAAATCTCAGCATGAGAGTCATTAGGCGTACATACATGTACGATATCAATCGTTGGGTCGGCTAGCAGCTCATGATAGTCGGTATATACTTTCGCATCTGGTGCACCAAATGCTTCGCGAGCCTTAATGGCACGCTCTTCATCGATATCGCAGAAAGCGACCATTGCAGCGTTTGGCTGCTTTTGCAGTGCGGGCATATGCTTACCCGTCGCGATTCCTCCACAGCCAATGATTCCAATACGATAAATGTTAGACATAGAAGCAGCTCCCTTACTGAAAATTCACTTAATGTGTTTGTTCGTTCTCGCTCAATGTTATCTTCAATAGGTAATTTCGTATGACTGCTGTGCAGTTAGCTAATTATAACAGAATTAAACCCATAGTTTCATCCTTCAAACGAAAAGGTATCATCAGCTGTTACACTCCTCTTCAAGCACACTTTTCCGGTATGCCCCAGGTGTAGTACCGGTATAACGCTTGAATACTTTCGTAAAGTAGTGCTTATTGTCATAGCCAACCATTTTTCCGATGGCGCTCACAGAGGCATCATGCTCATTTTCCAGTAAATTTTTCGCCTCACGAATGCGCATCGCATTTAAATAATTGATGAAGGTTTCTCCTGTTTCTTTCTTAAACAAGCTGCAAATATAATTAGGATGGAGGTCCATCATCTCGGATAAGTGATCAAGCGAGAGATCCTTTCTAAAGTGAACCTGCATATAGGTAAGAATTCGATTGGCATGCGAAGTATAATCAGCATCAGTCGAAGCAGGGAGCTCCTGCTTAATACGCTCGAGCAGTATGCCAATTTCAGCTTGATCGATCGGCTTCAATATATAGTCAACGACACCTGCTCGCAGAGCGGTACGAACATATTCAAATTCATCGTATCCCGTCAATACGATAAAGCGGTTACATAACTCCTGTGCTTTAGCCTCTTCCATCATTTCAAAGCCGCTCATTTCAGGCATATTGATGTCCGTGATCGTCACATCTGGCATATACTGCTGCATGACCTTAAGCCCTTCGTATGCATTAAGAGCTTCACGAATCTCCGTTCCTTCAGGAGCTACTTTTCTGACAACCTTGACCAGTCCATTTAGAATCAATGGTTCATCGTCTACAATCAATAATCTCATACTCAACCAGCTCCTCTTTTATCAATTACGATGCATAGACAGGTTTGAAGCCCCGGCTCACTCTTAAGCTCTAATCGGGACGCTCCACCGAAGTAAGCCTTAATACGATCATGAACATTGATTAAGCCTACACCTGTTACTAATGTTGATTTATCTTGCTTCGTTCCTCCCGATAATGTGGATTGAAGCTGGATTAGCTTTTCCTTCGCGATCCCGTCACCGTTATCAATGACCGATATGCGAAGCTCCTGCTCATTCTCCTCAGCAACAAGGCGAATGTGTACGGGACGTATAACCTTTGACGCTCCATGAATAATGCTGTTTTCTACTAGCGGCTGTATCATAAACCGCGGACATACCACTTTCGCCGCATCATCAATGGATACATCAAATTCATACGTTAATCTATGCTGAAGCCGCATCTTATGAATTTGTAAATAAAACTTAGCCATCTCAATTTCCTGAGCAAGCGTAATCTCCTCATGCTCAGAGGACAAGCTGTACCGCATTAATTTACCGAACCATAACGATATATCCGCAACCTCATGATCGTTGTTCGTTTCTGCAAGCATCCTAATTGTCTCCAGCGTATTGTACAGAAAATGCGGCTTAATTTGCGCTTGTAAAACCTTATATGCAGCCTCTTTGTTAAGCATTTCAACACGATGAACATTATTGATCAGTTCATCCATTCGTTGAAGCATCGAATTATACGTTTCGATGAGAAATCCAATCTCATCGTTCTCTTTGAGCTTATCTTGCTTGATGATGTTCTGTCGTAAATTATCATTATCCAATGTACGCATATGTCTAGCTAATCTTAAAATGCGCTTGGTAATGGTAGAAGCAAACATATAATATACGAAGGATAGACCAACTAATAAGAAGACGATAATAATAATGACTACGACCTCTGAACGTGTAAGGGAATGGAACACATCGCTTACCTTACCTGTTACAATGACACGAAGCCCAAGCTCCTCTAGCTCTAATTGATTCATAATATTTTTATGATGAATGACAAATTTGTTATGCTCCTGCTTTAAGTCTGCTAGTGTCTGTTCATCAATGGCTGCTTCATTAGGAAATTCTCCTATAAGCTCATCCTGCTCGGTTAATAAAACAACATGCCACGGCTCTTCTACGCCGGCAGCATCATAAAACTTATCAATTAACGTATCGTTGATTTTAATTTCTAGCAATCCGATTTTCTCGGTAAATTGCGTATTATAGATATGCTGGTAATATATGAGCTCCGAGTGAAGGGAATCTGGATTAACCCGAACCCACATGCCAGATCCAGGCTTTAAATGACGAGTAGCTTCTTCTATCTGCGGATCAAGATTTGTCGAATCAACAAAATGCTCTGTTATCGTAAATACATCTTCCTTCAGCTTGTAGATGACGATCGAATGAATCTCGGAATTGGCGAAATACGACTGAGCATATAACGGACTAATGTAGCGAATGAATGAATATACACTCTCCAGCTCCCTGTCATATACACCGTCGAGATAGTCAGTAACGTACGAATTGTATTGCAGCACCCGGTGCACGGACTGAATACGAGTAAAATCCATCTTCATATTCGCATAGGCTTGCTCTAAAATCTTCTGTCTGCTTTCGGCAAACTGCTTCGTCAGGCTTCCGTGGATCTGAGAATAATAATGGTAACCAAATGCGATAACAGGTATTAGTATGAGAATAATATAACCTAGCGTAAGTTTCCGAGTAATATTCATACTTTCCCTCCTAGCTACTCTAATAAGCTACCTCAGTATCCACGGATGTACGCTGACGATGAATCAGCTTTCTAACGATATGATATTAAGCTAAGGTGAATGATGCTAAGCTAGCACTGCCCATTCCTGTAAAGGTTAAATATATCGCATGCACGCCGTCAGGAAGGTCAAGCTCCGCAGAATATTCCTTCCAAACATTCGTAAATCCAACTGGAATTTCGGCCAACACCGGTCCATCCCACGTCGTTTTCACCTGGAAGCTGCCTTGACTGTACCCGCGTACATTAATGCTTATTTTTTTAACGCCCTTGCAATCAAAATACTTAAAGCCAGCGGTAGCCGAATCCGTTAAATTCGCAATGTATCCAACCTCTTCGTCTCCGTCCTTTCCATCCTGTGTTACTTTAGGGAATCTACTGTCCATCCATACTCCAGCTCCAAAGCCTCCAGTATAGATCGCTTGATCCTTATAGAACAGGTTACAAGCCAAATACGCAGGATACTCACCAAAGCCAACAAGAGGCCCGCCGTTAGGACCACAAGAGGTCATCTCAACCTGAGGAATGGTGCCATCCTCTTGAAAAGTAATCGGCTCTAAGCATCCCTGACGACAAAACGCCGTTCCGTTCGTATGTCTATGGTAGAAGATATACCACTTGTCATTAATTTCAACGATGCTTCCATGATTATTACCGCCATAGTACATCGGTTGAGTCGCTGGCTTATAGGAATCAATATGAAGATCACTGTTGCTTATAATAACTCCCTGATACTGAAATCCACCTGTAGGGGATGAGCTTGTCGCGTAGCACAGCTCATGCATCGCTACAGAAGAGTAGATAAGGTAATAGGTATCTCCCTTTTTTCTAATGGAAGGCGCTTCAAAAAACTCATGTCCTTCGAAGCCACTGCCTTTACTATAAGGCTCACTTGGCAGTACAAATACAGGCTCCTCGACAATCGTTAGCATGTCTGGACCGAGGACAGTCGCCATCGCACCCTTTCTCGATTTATCACCAACGGAGCAAAATCCGGTATACAGGTACGTTACATCCCCTTCTGTCAGTACGCCAGGGTCGAATTGAGGCTGATCTCCTTCTCTTTCTCCTAGACGAGTACCGTCCGCATACTTTACATAACCATAAAATTGATACTTTCCAGCCGGCGTATCGCATACCGCAACAGATACAACCGGTACCTTATCCAAAACATAATATAAATAATAACGTCCATCGGGACCTACTGTGACATCTGGCGCATACAGGCACATACTGCCATCCGGATTGAGAGGGTCATCGGTCTTCGCATAGATTTCTCCCTCATAGCGCCAATCGGCTAGATCATCTACAGGTGCAGACCAGCATGCGTAATCATTCAAACAAAAGACATGTCCATTGAAACGATCATGTGAGCCGTAAATATATACTCGACCGTTGAAAACGTATGGTTCACCATCTGGAATGTACTCCCACGATGGGAGGTAAGGATTAAGGCCTTGCTTTTTACTCATCACTAAATAACCTCCGTCTTATATTTTATGTATCACTACAGTAAGTTCGAAAAATCCGGCAGAGTTCCTTCTTTCTCTACCGGATTTTGATAAATTATTTAAATAAATCTTTTTTCTTTTGATAGGTTTCGTTTGCCCAGTCCACTAGCTTTTGTAGACCGATCTGCTCAGCCGTTTTCAGCATGCTCTCATAGTTTGCAATTGCTTCTTCCTCTGAGCTTGCTAGATAGATCTTTACCTTCTCATTTTTAATCATTTCATCGATCTTTGTTTTGATCGTTCTTTCCTCAGAATCTGGCTCAGTTTGAATCAATCCGATTTCTGGTTTATAGACGGTGATTGCCTTTCGTTCAAGCAATGCTTGCGTCTTTTGCGTACCAGGCACATAGCCCTGCAGCCCTTCCGTTACGCCATCATTGTACAGGTACCACCATTTGATTCCATTACCATTTACAAAATCAGCATCCGATGGATCGTAGTTTAAGTTCGGGTATCCTTCTTCATTCCACGTCCAATGCTCTCCTTCAATACCAAACATCGTTAGCTTCTTGCCCTCATCACTCGCCAAAAACTCAATAAATTTAATGGAAGCCTCTGGGTTCTTGTTGTTCTTCGTAATGAAAGTTCCTGCAAAGCCTAGCCCTGAGCTTACGATTTTAGCATCCTTGGACAATGCACTTGGCAGCATCTTAAAGCTATAATCAGCACCATTGTTTTTAATTTTGGCATTGTCTGAATCGGCAACGCTGACCGTATGACTATGAGCAAATGCTTTCCCGCCAACCGCATATTCATCATCGATTTGGTCATTCGTATAGGCGAAGTTTTCAGCAAGAATATAGCCGTTTCGATACAATAGATTCATAAACTTGAAGAACTCTAGTATTTCTGGCTGCTTGATTGCATAGTCTATTTTCCCATCGCGCTCGTACCATCCGTCGAGCAGCGCCTCAACGCCGAATTGCTGTATGAAATATTGCTCCATCCAGTCCTTATCCATCGTGAGCGGCACCATATCAGGATATTTCTCCTTCACCATGCCTAATACATTGACGAAATCCTCCACCGAGTTCAACGATGGATTGCCAAGCTCAGCCAATATATCCTCACGTACAGCAATTCCTGGGTTACCATCGCTGCCAATCGCATATTTATGCTCGGCCATCTCCTCTTGTGTAGCGAAGGAGTTTCTTACCGTATAGAAGTTCCCATCCTCCATCGTATGAATAGCTTTTCTCGTATCATCTATGATGAAGTTAGGGGCATATTGCTCAATTAGCTCATTCCATGGATAGGACAGCTTAGAGTCAGATAGTCGAGTGACCTGGGAGGAAGTAAAAATAAGATCCGGTAAATCTCCAGAGGAGATCATCAGTGGAAGCTGCTTATCATCAGCAGCGACCGTTACCTTTAATTTCACGCCTGTTTTTTCAGTGATTTTCTCAGCAATAGGTCCCTTCCATTCATTCACTGGATACCATGATGCATCGATAAAAAGTGACAGCTCCGTAATTTCATCCTTCGTTGTTGCCGCTTCTCCGTTATTACTAGAATTCGTGCCGTTATTACCCTTCGGGCTCGCATCTTTTCCCCCACAAGCCGATAATAAGGACACCATCAATACCGTTACCAAGGCTAGCAATAGTCCTTTTGTTCCCTGTATCTTCATCCTTAAACACCCCTCCATCAAACTAATATATATTAAAGCACATTTCTGCTCTAATACCGCACTTAGATCAGCATTAACCCTTCACCGAGCCTAACATGACGCCTTGAACAAAGTATTTCTGTAGAAATGGATACACGCATACGATCGGAGCTACTGATATGACCATCGCAGCAAGCTGAAGCGAATAGCTTGTAACTCCTGCTGAAGAGCTGTTTGCAATAGCAAGCGAATCCATTGGAATATTACTTTTGTTGATGACCTCCATCATGCGGAAGGCAAGTGTTCTTAAGTTATCCGACTGGACAAAGTAAGCGGAGTCCAGCCAGGAATTCCATTGACCTACACCTGTAAATAATGACATCGTGGCGATAAGCGGCATCGATACAGGAAGAATCACCTTATAAAAGATAACCAGCTCGCTCGCTCCATCCATATGTGCAGATTCCTTCAGCTCTCCTGGAATATCGCGAAAGAAGGAGATCGCGATCAATAGGAAAAACGTGCTGAGCATCGAAGGGATAATATAAACGCCAAAGGTGTTAAGTAATCCGATTGAACGTAGCACGACGTAATATGGAATCAAGCCGCCTGAGAAGTACATTGCAAAGATAA
This sequence comes from Paenibacillus camelliae, assembly GCF_023715345.1. Classification (GTDB taxonomy): domain Bacteria; phylum Bacillota; class Bacilli; order Paenibacillales; family Paenibacillaceae; genus Pristimantibacillus; species Pristimantibacillus camelliae. The sequence continues at coordinate 81,928 of NZ_JAMBNY010000007.1, read as the reverse complement.
TAATGGTGAAGTAGGTTTTGCGGAACAACAACTGTTGATGCGATAGCCCGTAGGCGACAATGCTCGTAAGGAGCACTCCCAGCACAGTGCCAGAAAGCGTTCTCATAATCGTCACCAAAAAGGCTTTATACCAATGAGGATCACTCAAAAATCGTTCATAGTTTTCAAATGTAAAGGATCTCGGCCAGAAGTAAATGGCTCCCGTGAGCGAGTCCGTTCCCTTATTAAATGAGAGAATCAAAACATAGTAGAATGGATAAAACATGACGATAAAAATAAGAAACAGAATGATCGTAATGAAGCTATCCATAATTTTGTCCTTTTGTTTTTGACCCATCTCCATGCCTCCCCTCTAAAATAAGCTAGATCCTGATGCACGCTTCGCAATAAAATTACTAGAAAAGATCAAAATTACAGCAATGATGGACTGAATCAAATCTATCGCTGCGGCATAGGAGAAACGACCATCCCTTAGTCCGACCTTAAAGGCATACGTCTGTACAATTTCTGAGGTGGAATTGTTAATGCTGTTGCCGAATAGAAATGCTTGTTCGAAGTTAGAACCGACCAAGCCTCCACCTAGGATGCTTCCGATCGTAAGAATAAGAACTACGACGATGGTACCCTTCATCCCTTGAAACGTAATATGACGAATTCGCGCCAGTCTCCCTGCTCCGTCAATTTGCGCGGCTTCATACAGCGTCGGATCTATTCCAGCTATAGCTGCTAAGAAAATAATCGTCCACCAGCCGACCTCTTTCCACACCGCGCTTCCCACGGCTAGCCCCCAGAAGTGATCTGCGTTCGTCAGAATATCCATTGGCTTGTCTATGAGCCCCAAGCTCATTAAAGCTTTGTTAATCATGCCAATATCTGCAGACAGAAAGGAGAACGCGATTCCTGCCACGACAACCCACGATATGAAATGTGGCAAGTAGCTAACGGTTTGCACGATTTTCTTGAAGCGTAGATTTCTTGCTTCGTTCAATAGAATCGCAAGTAGTATTGGAGCAGGAAAAGTGAATAGTACCTTTAGAAAGCTTAGAACGAGTGTATTACGAACAATCTCGCCAAAACGATAATCGCTAACAAACTCATTAAAATGCTTAAGTCCTACCCATTCGCTCGTAAAGATTCCTTTAATTCCACTCGAAATGGAGTACTCCTTAAAGGCCATCAATATCCCGAACATCGGAGTGTAGGAGAATATAAGTAAAAATATCATTCCCAATCCAACAAACAGATGAAGCACCCTTTGCTTCTTTAATTGCTTGAAAAACTGTGCTCGGCGATGACTCCATTGGACACTGTGACTGACTTTCGTTTCAACCTCCATAATAGCGTCCCTCCTTTGTAATCATTATATCTGCCACGATCAGGCACTATAAGCCAACGATATTAAGAAAGCGTTGTCAATTATTAAGATACCGTTGGTTATCTAAATTAAAATAGAGCAGCTCAGGTAGGAGCGTAGATGCTTAAACGCAAAAAAGACTTTTAAGATTATTCGCAGTGAATAATCTTAAAAGTCTTTAGGCTTAAAGCACGTTCTTAGATCCAGAGCTTAGATCCCTTGCTCAGATCCCTTTCAAGTTATTACTTTATAACGAGACAACAGACTTATTCTCGCTCGACGTTACAATTGCATCGAGCACCTGCTGATTACGGTAGCCATCCATGAAGCCCGGCAGCAATTCCCCGGACTTTCCATCCAGCATGGCTAGGAAGTCGTTATACTGCTTCACCTTACAATGGCTAGGCACATCAAGTGTAATCCTCGACAGCTGGCCGGAGGCTTCCTCTCGAATCCATACGATCTGATCTGGATTCAAGGTCGAGGCGTGAAGCGTGCCAGTATCTCCATAGATCGATACCTCGTGCTGATTTCCCGAGCCAACAGCATTGCGTGAGGTGTGGAATATGCCCATCACATCACCAGACATTCGAGCTTGGAAGCTTGCATAATCATCCACCTCTATCTTGACCTTCGCTCCGCTTTTAGCGTCTAACCGCTCAGGAATTATCGTCTTCAGCTGTGCCGACAGCTCCTCGAATTCGCCAAACAGAAAGCGTGCCAGATCAATCATATGAGAGCCGAGGTCACCGAGCGTGCCTGTACCGGTAATCGCTTTGTCGTATCGCCATATATAAGGGTGATCGGCCTTGCCCCAGCCTTGCAGATATTGCAGGGAGAAGCTCCTTACTGTGCCGATGCTCGCCTCCTGTATCAGCTCCCGTACATAACGGAAAGCAGGCGTGTAGCGATAGCTGAAGCCAATCATCGCAGCAACGGGCTGTCGCTCATACAGCTCCAGCAGCTGAGCGGCCTCCTCGAGGGTTCGCGTAAACGGCTTTTCTCCAAGAAACGGCTTGCCCGCTTCGATACAAGCTCGCATGATATTCGCATGAATGTTGTTCGGCGTAACCGATACGACCGCTTCAACATCAGCATCCTGTATAAGCTGCTGGAAGTCAGTGTAGCGCTTCTCCTCATTAATCCCCAGCTGATTACCGAATCGCTGCAGTGCCTCTTCGTTCACATCACTGACAGCAACAATGTCAAAGCGTCCTGTTTCCTTCATCCATTGCCGGTGAGCATGCGCCATTCCGCCTAAGCCTATTAATCCAATTCGATAGATCTTCATATTGTCTTCCTCCTTATTTCGCGGAAATATGCTCTAGTGGCTTTGCGTTGCCATAAGTCGGGCGCTCGCTATCTACTGGTGCAGCCCAACGGACAGCATTGATGATGACTCGCTGAATTTGCTCGTTGTGATAGGTTGGATACGTTTCATGCCCCGGCCGGAAATAAAACACCCTTCCACTGCCTCGTGTATAGGTACAGCCACTACGAAACACCTCGCCGCCCTCGAACCAGCTCGTAAAGATCAGCTCATCAGGCGCTGGTATATCAAAATGCTCGCCATACATTTCTTCCTGCTCCAGCTCGATATACTCGCCAATGCCTTCAACAATCGGATGACTTGGTGCTACGACCCAGAGCCGCTCGCGCTCATCCGCCTCGCGCCACTTTAGCTCGCAGGACGTACCCATTAATGCTTTGAAGATTTTAGCGAAATGTCCGGAATGCAGCACGATTAGTCCCATGCCGCTAAGCACACGCTGCTGTACCTTACGAACAATGTCATCCTGCACTTCACCGTGGGCTAGATGTCCCCACCAGATTAGAACATCGGTATTGCTTAACACGTCATCAGTTAAGCCGTGCTCCGGCTCGTCTAACGTCGCAGTTCCTGCTTCAAAGCCTGCCTGCTTAAGAAAGGATGCAATCGCACCATGAATGCCTTCTGGGTATATCTCTCTTACGGCTGGATTGTGATGCTCATGACGGTTTTCATTCCATACTGTCACCTTTAACATGTTGGCTCAACACTCCTTGTTCGTTTCCTGTCTTAGATTGGGTTGCCTATAAAGTTCTGTGGACACGTATGAAGCCGCTACGGAGCAAAGAGTTCTTGCACTCGCGTTTAAAGCCTGATTCTCTTAGAGTTAATAAGGTAGAATCAGGCCTTAAAGGCGAGCCACTATCGTTTTCCAGAATCTCTTTGCTCCTTCGCTCAGGGTGAGCGTTGAGCAAGCGGCTTATGAAGCTTACTTATTAGACAACCCTTGTTGATTGTGCGCTGCGTGTAAGCTTACTCCACACTTATTCAGCACTCATTCAGCGCTCATGTAATACTCATTTAACGGTTATTCAACGATAATCAACATTCATTCAATGCTTGTTAATCGCATATGCAACGTTAATCCACTTTCGCTAGTGCTTACTTCAGGCTTATTCACACTCATCAATATTCGCTCGCTGCTTAATCAACTCTTTATCAGCAACAATTTACCAGGCTTGTTGCGAACATAATCAGCCAGTACTTGTTGTTTGCCTGTGCTTTTTTGCTTCTTGTTGCTCTCTTCTTCCTCTAAAATTCATAGCTTATCACCAAACATTCAACTCTCAGCACTTACTCAATGCCTACTCCACGCTCATGTAGCGGTTGTACGCATCCTCGTAGATTTTGATCAATTTCGGAAGTCCCATATCATTTAGCTGCTTGACATAAGCATCCCAGTTTTCATCAATTTCGCCCTTCGACACCCATTGGGCGCGTGTGCTGGCAATGTAGCTATTAATGTCGGTCGTCAAAGTCGGCAGCTCCTGGTATTCCTCAGCTGTGTACAGTACATCTGGATATGGAACAGTGACATAATCTGCGCCTAGCTTATCGAGCTCCTGCTTTAAGCCGTCACCCGTTGTAGGATCTAGCTTGATCTTTTCCTCAAAGCTTGGGCTTACGTATTTCGGACCGAAATCGCGCAGCGACTTCTCCCAGTACCATGCGTCTGCACTCGTACCCTCAGGCGGTGCCATTAACGAGTACGTACCATCCTCACTTTTCTCGATAGAGGTGCCAATCGCGCCCCAGAAGTTTTGGATACTTGCTTCACCCGTATAGAACTGGTCAATCCAACGAGCCGTCACCTCAGGATATTTATTGAAGGTTGTAATTAATACCTCGTTGCGTCTAAAGCTTAAGCCATCCGGCTCACCTAGCTGATAGCCTTTGCCATCTGGCCCTTTGATTGGCGCAATCGTAATATATTGATCGCTCCATTGACCGAAGACAGCATCAGGAATCCATTGGTAGGAGAAGCCGATAAGCGGTGCATCTGGGTTTTGACGCTTAGCACTAAGCATCGTCTCATCCTGTGTGAACGACTCACGGTCAATGATGCCCTCGTCGTACAGCTTATGCATCCATTTCAGCGCCTCTTTATATTCCTCGGAGGTCGGATAGTAGACAAGCTTATCATCCTTAACCATCATGTTGTTGCCTCGCAGATCGGTAATGCCGAAGATGCTTAGCATATTGACATCGATATCACCCGAGTTACTGACCGGAATCTCATCCTGCTTGCCGTTATTATTCGGGTCCTGCTCCTTGAACGCCTTCAGCACGGTATACAGCTCATCGATGTTCGTCGGCACCTTCAGTCCTAATTGATCAAGCCATGCTTTATTAATGACCGGCTGAGCGCCAGATTTCGGACGAGCTGGCAGCCTTGCAGGCAAGGAGTAGATCTTATCGTCAGGGAAGGTACTAATTTTCTTCAGCAGCGGTGTTTCCTCCATCGCGGCCTTCAGGTTCGGCATATGCTCGTCAATTAAGTCATCCAGCGGTCGGAAATAGCTTACGTTATTAATAATGTCAGAGGCTCCGAATGCCTGGTCGCCAATAATGACATCTGGAAGCTTGCCGCTCGCCAGCATAACCGATCTCTGCTCGCCCCAGTCATTAGAGGACATGACCTGCCAGTTAATTTTTACGTTAGTGTTCTTCTCTAGCTCCTGCAGCCAGGTGTTGGTCGTGAAGCTATCGCCCATATTGCCCCAGCGAACCGTCAGCACATCAAGCGTAATCGGCTCGTTGACAATCGGAAGGCCCTCCTTGTTGAAGTTTTCTGTAGCACTTGTTCCTCCCGTATTTTCCTTCTTGTTATCGCTGCTGCAGCCCCATAGCACAGTGCCCAGCATCGATAGCAAAGTAAGATACAGCAATGCTCTTTTCATCGGAAGCAATCCCCCTTCAATGGTTAATTACAAATTCGTTCAATTAGGCGAAAAACCCTTGTCTATGACTTCACGGCTCCGATCATCACCCCCTGGTTAAAGTACTTTTGAACAAAGGGATAGATACACATAATCGGGATCGTAGCGACAATGATCACAGAGTAGCGCAGCATATTGGCCAGACGCAGTGCAACCTGTGCCGCTTCACCCGTTCCCATATCCGACTGCATTTGGTTCGTAATTAAGATATTGCGAAGCACGAGCTGCAGCGGATACAGCGCATCATCCTTAATGTAGATCAAGGCGTTAAAGTATGAGTTCCAATGACCGACCGCAATCCATAGTGCCAATACCGAGATGATCGCCTTCGACAGCGGCAGAACAATCATGAAGTAGTAGCGCAGATTGCCACAGCCATCCACCTGAGCTGCTTCCCACAGATCGGCAGGGATACTATTCTGGAAAAATGTGCGCGCCACGATAATATCGAACACGCCAACCGCGAATGGAAGCACCAGCACTAAAAAGGTGTCATATAATCCGAAGTCGCGAATCGTCAGAAATGTTGGGATCAATCCGCCATTAAAGAACATCGTGAATATAAAGAATAACGTAATCGTTTTTCGCCCGAATAGATCCTTTCTCGACAGCGCATAGGCCGCTGAAAGATTAACCGCCAGCCCGATAAGCGTTCCGACGATTGTATAGGCAATCGTATTGCGATAGCCGATCCATATACGGGGATGATTCAGCAGCTCCTTATAGCCGTCAAACGTAAACCCGCTTGGCAATAGCCATACCTGTCCATTGCCCACCGCATACGGATCGCTAAAGGAAGCGATTACAATAAAGTAAAGTGGATACAGCGTAACGATCAGTACAAGGACCGTCCACACATATAGCATGATTTCGCTTATGTTATCGGAGGACCACCGTTTTCGCTTGCTGCCTACGTTTAGCTGTGCAGTGCCTGACATGCTTAGGGCCCCCTTTCTACCAAATGCTATTCTCGCTATATTTTCTTGAGATCTGATTCACCGTAACTAATAGAATTAAATTGATGATCGTATTAAACAAGTTGATGGCAGAGGAGAAGCTGTACTGGGCGCTTAATAGACCGATTTTGTACACGTAGGTCGACAGCACCTCGCTGCCCGAGATATTGAGATTGTTCTGCATGAGATATACCTTCTCGAAGCCAACACCGAGCAGTCCGCCAATACGCAGAATAAGCAAGGTGATCGCCGTCGGCATAAGCATCGGCAAATCGATCATCCGTACCATTTGCCATCTGCTCGCACCGTCTACCTTCGCTGCCTCATACAGACTCGGGCTAATTGCTGACAGAGCTGCAAGATAGATAATGCTGTTCCAGCCCGTCTGCTGCCACACATCGGACCATACATACAGGCTGCTGAACAGGCCGGACGATCCCATCAAATTCGGCGCTTCAGCTCCGAACAAGCGATAAATATTGCCAATTAGTCCGTTGCCTGGAGACAGTAGAATCATCATGATGCCGACGAGTACAACGGTAGATATAAAGTGTGGCATGTACGTTACCGTCTGGAAGAACCTTCGGTACATATTGTGCCGCAGCTGATTGACCAGCAGCGCGAAGATAATCGGAATCGGGAACGTTGCAAAGCTGTACAGGCTAATGTATAGCGTGTTTTTGAGCGTGACCTCGAATTGATAGGAGTTAAAAAACTTCTCAAAGTACTTGAAGCCGGCCCACGGACTTCCGGTAATACCTAGGGAAGGATTGTAATCCTTGAAGGCAATGATCACGCCGTACATCGGCTTATACGTAAATAGCAGGAGCAGCACGACAGCTGGCAGCAGCAGTAGGTATAAGCCCCAGTTTTTACTGATTCTCGCAGCGGTACGTTTTATGCGCAGCGTATATGGACTCAAGACCAAGTCGCCTCCCTTCTTAGAGTGAATATCTAACAGCTAGCTACAGCTTCATTATAGAACCATCGCTATTAAAGATCTGGACATTATAAGCTCAAGATTCGGACTTCATCGCTTGAAGGCTCGGGCGCTGCACTCTGCCGCCCTCTTGAATCCGGACTTTATGTAGCACTTTTCGGACATATTTGCTTGAAACGCTTCAGCTGTGATCTATTCCATTGGATTTCGATTTATAATGGGGGTAGCTAGAAAGGCTTTATAGATGAAGACATGTATAGGGGGCTCGTGAATGGAGACGAAGGAAGCTGGCCGAAATTTTTCGATTAAGCATTACGTCAAGAGACTGCTCTTTATTTCTTTCATTATATTAATTCTCGATCTAATCATTAGCCTCGTATCGATCTCTCTCGTCCAGCAGCAATCTGCTCAGTACCTGCGCAATACGGCTGAGCTGTATATCGATCGGATTAACAATAACTTCTCCTATCTGAATCATTTTATGGGTTGGACGCTTGCAAACGATGAGGATCTGGAGCTCATGAATGATGAAACGACTAGCGATGCTGCGTTTATTAAATCCAATCGTAATCTGTTTAGGCGCTATGCCGAGCTGCAAAAGAGTCTTGGTGCAGAGTACAACTTCTTCGTCTATCTCAAGGAGAAGCAATTCTTCTCCAACTTCGCACCGATGGACCTAACCTATCCCGATTATCAAGCCTTCAAGAAGCAGGTTATCGAGCTTGTGGAGGACAAAATGCTATATGAGCAATATTACTCCGAGTGGACAACAATCGAGATTAACGGAAGCTACTACATTATTAATATCGTGCCATTCTACGATAGCTACTTGATCAGTCTCATATCCGCAGACAAGCTGATCTCTCCGCTGCGCGAGCTAGACCTTGGCGGAGAAGGCTATGCGACGTTAATCGGAAGTGATGGCGAAAGTATAACTGATCCGATCCCTGAGCAATCTAAGCTGCTCAAGCTATTCCAGTTCGGCAAAACGGTGAACCAGCCGTTCTCGAATGCGACCTTCCATGTGAAGCTGGTCATTCAATTCGGTACCTTTGAGAAAATTATGATCGCCCAGCTGCTCGTCGTACTGCTTGCGGTGACGATTGCCTGCTACCTATGCTTCATCATGCTGTACTTCCTGAAGAAGGTGCTCATCCCGATTAAGAATTTCTCTAAAAATTTAACCGTACTGACGAGCACGGGAGAGCCAATCGACTTTGAAAACAGTAGAATTATAGAGCTAGAGAAGGCCAATAAGCAATTCATCGATCTCGTAAAGCAGCTGAAGGATATTAAGATTGAGATGTATGAGCGCGAGCTAGAAAAGCAAAGTATGCAGCTGCGCTACATGAAGCTGCAAATTAAGCCTCACTTCTTCTTGAATTGCCTAACGACGATTTACAGTATGTCGCAGATGCATATGCATGAGGAAATTCAGCGGATGACGATGTCGATCTCCAATTACTTCAGATATATTTTCCAAAATGATCAGGAGTTCGTTCGTTTAGAGGATGAGCTGGAGCATATAAGGGTGTACTTTGATATTCAGCGACAGCGCTATCAGAACGCATTTACCTATCTGATTGTCTCTACAGAATTAACAGCTAATGTGTGCATCCCACCTCTTATCCTACAGACGTTCATTGAGAATGCGATGAAATATGCGGTCTCTCGCGATAAAAAGGTCGAGATCAGCCTTGAGGTCAGTCAGCAGTTCATCGAAGGAGAAGAGCTAACCATGATCCGCATTGCCGATACGGGACCTGGCTTTCCACCGGATGTACTAGAGAAGCTGAGAAAAGGTCTGCCGCTCGATCAGTCGGAGGGACAGCATATCGGCATTATGAATACGCTGCAGCGGCTAGCGTATCTGTATGACAATAGAGCTAAGGTGCACTTTTCAAATTCAACCGGTGGTGGTGCATGTGTTGTGCTTTACTTACCAGCTACAGAGAAAGGGGATTTGGAGCATGAACGCATTGATTGTGGATGACGATTACTTTGTGATTAAGGCGCTGGAGACGAGAATGGATTGGCGAACACTGCAGATTGAGCAGGTGTATACGGCCGACAATATCGCCCAAGCGCGGGACATTATTACCCATCACCCGATTCATATCCTGATCTCAGATATTGATATGCCTCAAGGCAGCGGTCTAGAGCTGCTCGCGTGGATTCGCGATCAAGGCTACGATATACAAGCGATCATTCTAACAAATTATGCTGATTTCAACTATGCGCAGAAGGCGATTGAGCTGCAAAGCTTTGAATACTTCCTTAAGCCGATCGAATTCGACAAGCTGATGCTTATTATTCAGAAGGCGGTAGCACGAGCGAAGGAGCATCAAAGCAATGAGCTCGCCAAGCAGGAAGGCTACTTCTGGAAGAAGAATCAAGTGAAAATATTTGAGCATTTCTGGCGGCAGCTCATTAACAGCAGTCAATCGTTCCCGATGAAGCCAGCCGATATTGCGCTTGCGATTGATGAGCAGCAGCTGCCATACCGGATGGAGGATACGTTCCATTCGCTATTGATTCATCTGTTTCCGTACAACAACAGTATGGGCATTACCGATAAGGGCTTGTTCGACTATGCAATCATCAATGTGTGGAACGAGACGTTTCAGAGCTCCACTTTTTCAGTCGAGGCAATTATGGAATATAAGGAATATAACTGGATCGCGATTGTGAGGTGGAGCGACTCGCCGGATCATCAGACCATGGAAGAGCTATGCACTTCATTCATTGTGAAGGCGAATCAGTATTTGAAGGCAGATGCCAGCTGCAGCATTGGCATAGCTGTTGCTCTGGGCCGAATCAGTCAATCGATAAAGCAGCTAGTAAGCATTAATGAAGAGCTGGCAAAGTCTCGCAATCAGATCTTTTTCGTGGAGCAATATGAGCGTCAGCTGAAGAGAGATTATGAGCCGCCTAATCTGCAGCGGTTAGAGGAGCTGCTCTATCAGAACAAGCCCGCTGAGTTTGTTGAGGAAGCGTCGAGCTATCTTCGAGGCTATGTCGAGCATCAGGTACTCGATAAATCGATCCTAAGCCTGTTCCGCCTAGACATCACGCAGCTTGTCTATTCGTTCCTGAAGTCTAAGGAAATACTGACACATAGGCTATACTCCGGTAAAAGCTATGAGCGGCTATTCGCGCATGCCCTCCACTCGATTGAAAATATGGAGGAATACATCGCCTATCTCGTTGAAACAGCTACAGAATATCGGGAATTCACCAAGCAATCGAAGTCCGTCGTGGAGGAAGTTAAGCAATACATCCATTCCCATATCGGCGATGATTTATCGAGGAACAGCCTAGCAGAAATTATTTATCTTAATCCCGATTACTTAGCGAGAGTATTTAAAAAGGAAACGGGCATCTCCCTAGGGAGCTATATTACGCAGGCTCGTATTGCGGCAGCTAAGCATTTGCTAGAAACGACAACACTTTCGGTGTATGCTGTTGCTAAGAAGGTGGGCTATGCGAATTATTCGTACTTCTCGAAGCTATTCAAGCAGGATGTTGGGCTTAGCCCGAATGAGTATAAGAAGGGTGTTGTTTGATATAGAAAGACGTGAAGTTATGAGCTCAGTACTTTATATAGTTGCTGGGCTTGGTATTGGCTTGTACAAGGCTACACAACAGGAAGGCTTTCATTTTTGGGTGGGAATCGTCTTTATCACTATAGCAGCAATTATTTTGGTTGATTTTTTATTTAAGCTAGGAAAGAGAATGAAAGAAAAATAAGGCTTCGGAGTAAGCATTCCGTTCAGGAATTGCCTTCTCCGGAGCTCTATTTTTGCATTAATGAATAAACTCTATAAAACTTCTATAACTAGTTCACTTGAAATATAGATGTACGACTAAAGTGTGATATCATATATTGGAATGATATAAATATTGATCTAAGTAATGATATAATTACTAATAATTTCCCTATTAATTTTCAGTTAAACAGAGCTATATTATTTATAATTTTTATATTACTATTTACATTGCTAAAGTCGATGGGCGGTGATTAATATCAACCATAAACATGAAGAGGACTATATCGTGGAGTCCAAGCGTAAATGCTTCGAGGCAGGAATGGATCCAGATGAGATTCGACAACCAAAACGTTATATGTCAGAGCAGCAATTAGCACATAAACGAAGCATTTACAGCGAAATTTTATCCGTTGTTAACTTTTTTTCTAAAAAGATATTAAACTCCTTAGGCGGAACACCGGTATTAATTGTCATGTCCGATGAAAATGGTTATCTGCTACATATGATTGGTGATGAAACGATACGAAAAACGGTGCAGCAGCTTGGTATACAGGTAGGGGCGCAGTTTACAGAAGAGGATATGGGCACGAATGTCGTGAGCTTATCGCTGCAGCAAAGCCATCCTGTTCAGATTGTAGGCTCCGATCATTACCATAAGGTTCTTCATGGCACAGCGTGCTATGGCGTCGCCTTTCGTTACACGGATATCAACAATTTACTCGGAAGTATATGTATTATGACCGCGATAGAAATGCATAATCCATTCTTCCTAACGATGCTATCTACCGTTGTTGATTCCATCGAGAGAGAGCTTTTACTTCGGAAGCAAAATCGAAAGCTAAATATGTTAAATCAGATCATGGTTAATAGAAACAGAAATGGTATTATCATAACCAATGCTGATGGCAATATCGATTCCATGAACGATTTTGTAGAAGAGAATTTCAACTTTCGCAAGGATACCAATATTATCGTAAGAAGTGAGCGAGATACAGAGTGTCTTATTAGTCGGCATATGAAGACGGTTATAGAAGACAAGGTTTCCTTCGATAATGTGCAGATGATGCTGCAAACGGTAGATAATGAAAAGCTTGTATGCTTATTCGACGCTCAGCCTATCTATGATGAAACGAACAACTTTATCGGCTCATATGCTCAGCTTAGAGATATTACGGAGCGTTATCTTATTGAAAAGCAGCATAATTACATGGCCTATCACGATGAATTAACGTCACTACCTAATCGACGATCACTTCGAGAAACATTGTTTAATCACATCTCTGCATCTATCGCATCTGGCAGCAAGATTGACTTGACGCTTATGTTTTTGGATCTAGATCACTTTAAGACGATTAATGATGCCTTTGGACATTCCAATGGTGACATTTTACTAAAACAGGTATCTAGTAGACTTATAAAGGTACAAGGTGATACAGGCAAAGTATTCCGGATGGGCGGAGATGAGTTCATCTTCCTATTCCATGACTTACATAGACTGCATGGGCCACATGAAGCTACGAATAGAGCAAAGCAAATTATCGACTTATTCGAAACACCCTTCACCATTAACGGCTCTAGATTCCATGTATCGGCTAGTATTGGGATTGCGATCTATCCGAATGACGGCACGGACGCAGAAGCCTTCATGGTCTATGCAGATAACGCCATGTATAAATCGAAATCTAAGGGTAGAAACAATTACACCTTATTCGATGCAAATATGAAATCAACCTGCGACGAGAAGGCCAAGCTTTCTTTGGAGGTATCCTTAAAGAAAGCTTTAGAAAACAACGAATTCTTCGTGCATTATCAGCCACAGGTTGACTTAAAGCATATGAGTATCATTGGAGCTGAGGCTCTCTTACGATGGAATAGTCGCGAGCATGGTATGGTTTCTCCTGATGTATTCATCCCGATTCTTGAGGAAAACGGATTAATTACGCAGGTCGGTGAATGGGTCCTTCATGAGGTGTGCAGCCAAAGCAAGCGCTGGATTGATATGGGCCTTCCTAAGCTTCGAATGGCCGTTAATCTGTCTTCACAGCAATTCTTAAAGGATACGCTCGTTGACGTCGTCTCCAATACACTCATTAAAACAGGAATGGATCCGAACTATTTAGAGCTAGAAATTACCGAAACGATGACGATGGATGTTGAGCGTGCCATTCATGTGCTAAGTCAATTAAACGCTCTAGGTGTCAGGATTAGCATGGATGACTTCGGTACTGGCTATAGCTCCTTAAATTACTTGAAGAAGTTCCCTATTCACACCTTAAAGATAGACAAGTCGTTCGTTCGAGACATCATGATTGATGTTAATGATTCCAATATCGTCAGCACGATCATTTCGATGGCACACAATTTGAATTTAGATGTTGTTGCAGAGGGTGTAGAAACAAAGGATCAACTCAATTTCTTGCAATTGAAAAAATGCGATGCTGTTCAAGGATATTATTTTAGTAAACCACTTTCTGTTCATGATTTTGAAAAAACGTTTTATGAATTGAACGAAGTAATAAAGACCAATTACTCATATCAAATGGAAGGTTAGTTATAATGAAAAAAATTTCCGAGATATTAGCAATTCATTTCAAAAAATGGGGGATCCATCACATCTTCGGTATTCCAGGTAAACCCGTCACCCCACTCATTGTCGATTGTCATAGCAATGGGATCGAGTTTGTGCTGTCTAAGCACGAGTCAGGAGCTGGCTTTCAGGCCGCTGGATACGCCTTAATGAATAACAGCTTGGCGGTTGCGATTGGAACATCAGGTCCTGGTGGTACGAATCTATTAACCTCTGCCGGACAAGCCAAAGCGTCACATCTTCCTGTATTATTCATTACCGGCCATCCTTCGATCAAGGATACTGGTAAAGCGCTAGGTCAGGACTCCACGATATTTGGAACTGATCTCGTTAAAATGTTCGAGCCTGTAACGAAGTTTAGTGCCAGAGTCGAGAGAGCCGACACGTTTAAGTCATACTTTCAGCATGCGATTGAAAAAGCCTACTCAGGCGTTAAAGGCCCTGTTCATCTGTCGATCGCCGCAGATGTGCTAGCTGAAAGCATCGAGGAATTCGAGCTTGATTTACCAGAGGTTATGTATCCAGTAGCTTCAAACCTAGATTCATGCATCGATGCTCTCCATGCACCTGGTAAGAAGGTGATTATTGTAGGCAAGGGCGTTCATTCTAGCAGAGCGTATCGAGAGGTGAAGCTGCTAGCGGAGATCTTCAACATTCCAGTTATGACTACACCGGGTGGCAAGGGTGCATTTGAGAGTAATCACCATCTATCATTAGGCGCGTTCGGACTTGGGGGTACCGAGGAAGCAAGCAACTACGTAGAGTCAGGCTTAGATGTGATGATTGTTATCGGCTCTAAGCTTTCAGACATGTCTATCCCAGGCTTGAAGCCTTCGATGTATCCGAAGCAGGTGGTTCATTTTGATTATGACCCAACCTTTATCGGTAAATCGATTGAGGTAGAAACCTTGCCGGTCATCGGAGATATTAAGACGAATCTCCAAGCGCTGCTTGCAAGGCTTAAGGATAAGGACATCACTAAAATGCCGTTCGAGCTTAGCGATTACCAGCTGACGGAGCCCGCTGTGGAGAGTAAAGCACCAATCTCTGCCGTTGAAGCGGTTAAAGTATTAAGCGAAACGCTAGATGATGAGACAATTATCTTTGGTGATGATGGCAGTCATACCTTCTATGGTATTAAGCATTACGAGATTAAGAGACCTGGTACGTTTTATTTTGACGATGTATTCGGCACGATGGGACATGCGATTGGGTATGCAGTTGGTGCCCAGCTTGCTAAGCCTGAAGCCCATGTTGTCTGCTTAACTGGGGATGGTTGCACATTTATGCATGGTACGGAGATCTCTACAGCTGTAAATTACGGAGCTAATGTCATATTTGTCATCTTCAACAATGGTAAGATCGATATGGTCGATACAGGAATGACGCTGAACCTAGGCAAAGCAGTGGGAACGGTGTATCGAACGATGCTAGATGGTCAAAGGTTTGGAGAATCTATGGGGGCTCTCTCCTTCAAGTGCTTCGATGCGAAAGAGCTGCGAGCGGCCATTGAAGCAGCTAAGCAGGCCAATACAACGGCTGTGATCGAGGTTATGGTTGATCCATACGAGCTTCCACCAACGACGAAAAGGGGATAACAATGAGTAGAAATATTGATAGCTATAATAAGGGAATGGACATTCTACATGAGATGGTAGGAGCAGACGGAACAAAGCCGATCGAGGCGTTCAAAAACTTCTACCCTGACTTTGCAGATTTTCTCATATCATTCGGCTTCGGTGAAATATATTCTAGAGAAGCATTAGATCTGAAGCAAAGAGAAACGATTACACTAACAGCATTGATCTCACAGGGCGCATTCGAGCAAATGGGCTTGCACCTCAATGCCGCACTTAATGTAGGGATGAAGCCAAAGGAAATTGTTGAGCTTGTCATTCACTGTGCCGCATATGTTGGCTTTCCTAAAGCGTGCAGCGCGATGGTGCAGGTGATGAACGTATTTGAGCAACGCGGGATTAAAGAGATATCATAAGTTATATGCAATAGCATTTATAGCTACATATTTATGCAAAGGGCGTCTCAGAGGATCAGTGTTTACGGATTCTCTGAGACGCCCTTTTTTTGCGCTTCGGAGAAAAGCATTCCTGCAGTCGCTTTTTAAATCCTAATGCTACGATTATTATGTATTAGGTAGCATTAGGACTTAAAGGCGACACACTTCGTTTTCCGGAATTGCTTTTTCCTACGCTGGAGCTTTTGATTGTATGTATCTGGCGCTGGTGCTCTCGATTGTAAGCTCATTGCGCTGGTGATCGCTAAGCTTCAGTCGATACTGCACTTATGTGATTGCGATTGGATGCAATAGTACTTGAAGAAGACTCACTCTGTTTTCAGGAATTGCTTTTTCCACCACTGGAGCTTTTGACTGTAAGCTCTTCGTGATGGTGCTCTCGATTGTAAGCTCCTGGCGCTGGTGCTCGTTAAGCTTCTTTCTGTGCTATTTTTTAGGACAATGCACTTATGTTAATACGATTTGGTGCATTAGTACTTGGAGGCGACTCACTCCGTTTACCGGAATGTTTTCTCCCCCGCAGGAGCTTTGAGAGCTTCGGCACCGAATACTTTACACGGTGCGCTGGCTCCTATTCCCCCTCTTAGCTACCTATCGGGTCACTATCAATTCTCTTTTCCTTAGGTAAAGCTAGAAATACGAGTAAGCCAATAATAAACAATGGGATAATCGAGAAAATACTTACTCTAGCGTTACCTGTTAAGGTTGTTGTTAAGGACATTAACAGCGGGCCAATGATTGCTGCGAATTTGCCGAATATGTTGTAAAATCCGAAAAACTCGTTGGAGTTTTCCTTTGGAATAATTCTTGCATAATACGACCGGCTTAGCGCTTGAATCCCGCCTTGTGCGGAACCGATCATCGCACCAAGTATAAAGATATGCCATACCGAGGAAATAAAAAATGCTGCAATACAAGAGATGATATACGTGACGATCCCGACAGTAATTAATGCGCGAGTCGAGTATTTCTTAGCTAAGTTGCCATACAGGATCGCACAAGGAAAAGCGATGATCTGAATGACCAGCAGAATACCGAGCAACGAGAACGTATCTAGCGCATCGGCTCCAAGAACAGACGTCGCATAAGGAACGACCATCTTAATAATGGTGTCTACCCCATCAATATATAAGAAGTAAGCAATAAGGAAGATAACAACCGTACGATAGCTGCGAATATGCTTAATCGTTGAGCCTAATCGCTTGAAGCTGTTCATAATAGGTCGAGGCTCAGGCTGTACATAGTAGCGCTGCTGCACATCTCTTATCATTGGTATCGTCAGCAAGCCCCACCAAAGCGCTGTAATAATGAAGCCAAGCTGGTAGCCAATCGCCTTATCCATGCCTAGGAAGAAGATCAGCAGTAGACTGATACCGAACGGAATTACACTAGATATGTAGCCATAGGCAAAGCCTCGCGACGACACCTTATCCATGCGATCATCCTTCGTAACGTCTACTAGGAACGAATCATAGAAGATATTAGCCCCTGAGAACCCAATGGCCGATAGCACATAGAAGACAATCAATAAATGCCACTGTCCACTATCAGGTGAGATAAATGCAAGTGATAGCGTTGATAGAATACCTAGAAAAGCGAAAAACATAAAGAAGCGCTTCTTCTTGTTCTTATAATCTGCGATCGTCCCAAGGATCGGACTTAATACTGCGATCACAATGCTTGCTAATGAATTAAAATAACCAAGATCCATACTGGTGCCAACGTTATCAAACATGCCAAACACAATCGGAAGCAAAGCCGTAGCCACTGCCATCGAATAGGCTGAATTCCCACAATCGTATAGAATCCAGGATTTCTCTTCTTTCGTCAGCTTCATAGTCACACCCTCATCTATAATGGTTTGCGGTCATTATATCATAGGAAGCTTCCAGTAAAATCATCGTGGTGTAAATTTTTCTAGAGTTAAAAGAGTGTTAGGCCCGGCTATGTCGGGTTTTTGTTCGTTTAAAGGGATCGTGATGGGAAAGCAGGAGGTGAGTTTAACATGGTGGTTGTTAAGAAATAATAATATGTAGGTTATGTGTTATGCTCCATCGATATAAGGTGATGTAGCTTTATTAGTAGCTCGTCTACTCGCCTGCTTTGCAGCTGGAGCTCTTTGCTACTACATAATGGGATGGATTGTTCTATTAAGGCTTGTCCAAGCTCATTGAGCTTCCGCCTTTCTCTTTCTAGTTCACTAAGCAAATCGTTCATGATTGTTTCCCTCGCTACTATTTCACTTACTTTCTAGTAATACTGTTCCTGCTTGTACCTGTGCTTCAGTTCAATGTCTCACACACTTAATCTCCAATCATCCTAATTATACGTGCTCGTGCCATTGTTTTAATGCGAATATCGGATTAAAATGAAATAAACCGATATTCGTACTGCTTGTTTAGGACTATGAAAGTTGGTGTTGGTTCTTATAATCATGGAATTATTCTTTTTATCCCTTTATATAAACAAAATACGAAAATAATCAACGGAGCGATTACCCCACTCCGCCTTGATTTACCTTTGGTTTTTATGCAATAGGTTTCCTAAAAAGTGTTTTTCAAACCGTATCCTCGTTACTACCTTAACCAGAATTCTACTTCCAGAATATTTTCAGCATTACTCCAAATAATCCAAAGCTAAACGAATACATGCTGCATCATCACTATAGTTATGTGATTAAATTTAACATTAGCTTTCTTTCCTTAGCATCCCATTTGAATTTAAGGGTTTCTAATTCAAAAGAATTATGATAGACTAGTACTAAAAATTATGGAGGTATTCTAGATGGTTTACTACAAAAGAGGCGGAGCCCGTGTGGGAGCTGGAAGATCACCTCTTAGTGAAGAAGAAAGAAAAAAGGGTTTTAAGGTGTACTTTCCTCAGGCAGTTTATGAAGATATATTAAAATATGGTGAAGGCAATTCTTTTTCAGAAAAAGTATATGGATTAATTAGCAGTGAAATGGAGAAAAGAAAATTAATGCAAAATGAGAAAGTAAAGTTTATCGATTTATTTGCTGGTATGGGAGGTTTAAGATTAGGATTTGAACAAGCTTTTAATAAGTTCGGTCTTAAAACAGAGTGTGTGTTAACATCTGAAATTAAACCTCATGCAGTTAATGCGCTAAAAGAGAATTTTCCTCAGCATAACTTTGTTGGTGACATAACAAAAGTTCAAAATGATGAAATCCCCGATTTTGATTTCCTATTAGCAGGATTCCCTTGCCAGGCCTTTAGTTCAGCTGGTAAAGGACACGGTTTTTTAGATACTAGAGGTACCTTGTTTTTTGAAATCGAGAGAATACTTCAATCTAAAAGACCCTATGGCTTTATACTTGAAAATGTTGAAGGTTTAGTAACTCATGACAGAGAAAACAAACATGATCCAATCGGACGAACATTAAAAACAATAGTTACATCGTTAGAAAGTTTAAATTATACAGTCTGCTGGAAAATTATGGATTCAAAGGATTTTGGAGTACCTCAGTCAAGAAAAAGAATATATATTGTAGGAAGCTTAAACGAGCATGAATCAATTACTCTTGATAACTTTAAGCAATCTAAAACTGTATTAAGTGATATTCTAGAAGAAGGCCTTCCTACTCTTGATACACCCTTTACAAATTCACTGTTCAAACACTATTCTCCTCATCAATTGTATGGAAAATCAATAAAAGATAAACGAGGCGGAAAAAACAACATACACAGTTGGGATTTAGAAATAAAAGGACCTGTTACTGTTGAACAGAAAGAATTACTTAACGCACTTCTGAAAGAAAGAAGAAAAAAGCATTGGGCTGATAAAATAGGTATTACTTGGATGGATGGTATGCCTCTAACAATTGAACAAATCGAGACATTTTTTCCTCATAAAAATTTATTAGAGTTGCTCGATGATCTAGTTGCTAAAGGTTATCTTGCTTACGAGCATCCCAAAGAACAAGTGAAGATCCCTGTCATTGATAACCAATATAAGATTGAACGAATTCCTGATATCACAAAACCTAAAGGTTATAATATTGTTTCTGGAAAGCTAAGTTTTGAATTCAGTCGAATATTAGACCCCAGAGATATAGCTCCTACATTGGTTGCAATGGATGTATCAACTTTGGGGGTTATTGACAATAGTGGTATTAGACAATTAACTCTTAGAGAAGGACTACGTTTGTTCGGGTATCCTGAGACTTACACACTTAAGTTTTTAGATAATAATCCAAAGAAGATGCAATTAGGCTTTGACTTACTTGGGAATACCGTTACTGTGCCAGTAATTTTTAATATTGCCGAAAGATTATGCTCGAGTTATATTAAAACTAATAATAAAGAACAATTTAGCCTTAGCAGTTAGATAGAATAGAGCGGCTAAATATATAATAATCTCAATATCTATGCCAAGAGCACTGAAAAGAAAACAGCTGAAAGTTGATTCAAACTGAACAGCGGCCGTTTTATGCGATTCCTCTGTGTGTAATTGAGTCATGTATGAGTTATTTGACTTTAAACTCACACCTCAGTAAAAGTTTTTACTGATTTGTTTGTCAGCCAGTTCAGCCTTTAAATTAACCAAAGAAGAATACCTGAGGGGCATTATCTCATCATTTGCCCCTCAGCTACATGGACTGATTCAAGCCGTGTAGTTTTTCAAAAACTCTGCTATCGTTTTAATGGCTATTGAAGTCCGATTTTTTAATGAATCTTTATGAAATATAACATTTATACTGTTCTTCATTGTGTGAGTTTCGATGTCAATGTGATTCTATCAGATGACATTATAAGTATGGATTTCTTTTCTTTGGTAGACAAAATCGGACATATAAGTCATATATAAATAAATATAACCATTTTTATATTCTCACCTGTCATAAGGTCAAGGTCAGTAAAATGAGTAAGCTTTTATTTTCTAAGTGTGTTTATTTTCTTTAGGTAAAATAGTTGTCTTATCACAGTGTCCCCAAATCCCCTTTTCTGAAATTCAAGTATGTAAAAAACTCTAGGTTGAACATACTTTTTATAAATGTCTAATCTACAGAAAAAATCAATTAGTAAACGCTCTCTAATTACCTATTATTAATAATCCTTTAATATTTGCTTAACCTCATCTTCAATGTTTTGATTCGAATAGTTGTAATACCCTTCAATCACATCCGATAGCCATTTTTTAACCACTGCAGCTTGATTTAAATGGGATAATAGTTCACGATAAATTGCAGCAATAAATCTTTCTTTTGAATTAAAAGGAGGGATTATATTAGACCTAGTGCTGTTAAACGATACTGGTCTTATATTATATATTTGTCCATTTTTCCTTTGGCAATTTAAAGCATAGTCAGTAGACTTTCCTGTTATTTCCCATACTTTTTTCAAATAAACTTTTCTAATACTTAATTGGCCATCTACAAGATCATAAGCAAAGATTAAATAATCTACATCAAGTCTATATGGATCAGTGACTAACGATTTCCAATAAGAATCGAAGTTTGCTACATCGAATGCGGGTCTTCTAGGTGCATAAAAAGATTTAACTTCTAATAAATTGGAATTTTGAGATTCAGACAAGTAAAAGTCTGGGAAGTTTTGGCTGTTATCAGGTGTTCTGTGGTATACGTTGTTAACATATAACCAGTCATTTAACCATTCTTGAATGTTATTTCCTACTGTATCAGTTGATTTTATTATTACATCAATTCCAGCTAAAGACATTGTTATACTGCCTTTATGTTCATAGATATTATCTTTAATCAACTTTTCATAAATTTGCTGAGCAGTTAAGTAATTACTCATATGTATCCCCCGTAAAATAATAATTCTAAATATACATAATTCTAGTGACCGTTTTATTTTTCAAATTCATACTAACTGGCTTCTTAAACACAATTAGATCCTTAATTAATATACAACCTATTATTGAATTTAATTCTTTTTTTCCAATTGATTTATTTATCAAATATAAAAACTCTTCCGGACTGTGAGTTTGGTTCTGCTTTATACCATTTGATATCCCATAATCATAAAACGCTTTTTCAACGGTTTGTTTTTTTGAGAACATATAACTTCCTCGAGCTACTTCAACACCGCCTAATCTAAAATAAATTGTATCACCCTCACTGAGTCTAGATTTATCTGGGATCCAGTTATTGGTCCAGTAATTAATAATTTGTAAACCACTAAGATTTTCTCTAATATTATTGTACCACAGCTGATGTTTCTCTAAAGAAACTACTGCTCCACTCATATTACAACTCTCCTTCAACAAATTTTACAACAATATACCAGTCCTGTCTAATTAGTGTATCCAAAAGTTCGTCATTATGTGATCAATTTCTAATGATCGATCACTTATTTGAACATTAGTGCCCCATTAAAACACGATAAATTATAATACTTTCAATCGTTTATAATTACGCAACTCAATGACTAATATCTTTTTTGTCTGGAAAATGTACGTCAACACACCATGGAACTTATCAAATAATGTGCAAGTGTTGGTCTAGTTGATTATCTTATTGGCGTTAGCCATGTCCAGGGACGAACAAGCTGTTCTATGACGCTACTGTAAGAAGTGAAGTTGAAAGCCACTTCCATTAGGCATGTGTTAATTAGTTGAGTTCAGGCAGTACGAAAAAAACATAATCAGTAAATATACATATGTCCTAACCAATCTTCTGCGCAGCAATCTGTTCAAAATTTGAAAATAATTCAACTACTTCAAGCATGATTATTTCTATATCTAAAATCTATAAATTGTTCGTTCTCTGTTTTTATTATCGTTGATAGTTCCAATTGTATCACATAATTCAACCCTGCAATAACGCTACAGTTCTTCGAAAGCCAGGCTAGTTTCATTCATGTCAACTATCAAAAATGTACCAGCTTCAAATTTGGTTAAGTAGCATGTCTTCTTTTTCTTATATAATACTCATAGGATAGAAAAAGTGAAGAAGCCTCAACAACTGTGCCATTCTTTACTGTGATTGGCGAGATATACTACTACTAGTCGGGTGTAGAATTCCTCAATGAGGAATTAGCCAACAATATGAGTGTGTCATCAAGTCTCTTTAATTAACGTTAAAATAGGTTGGTACAATGAATAATAAAAAGATGACTTCTGATGAATTCAAAAGCCATCTTTTAAATCATATATCCTTTTACAACTATTGATTAGTTGTGTTTAAGCCGTTAGTTTATTTACCTATTATTTTTAGGCTGTCACATCCTCAGAATCTTCTAATCTTCTTATTAACTTTGCAAACACCGAATCAGACAGATATTTTTTGTTAGACTCTAAAAATTTCATAGCTTCATTAGAACTATATTTCATTGATATGAATATGGTTTTAGACTTAACATACATAGGAAAATTATAGTCACCTTTTTTTATTTTTTTCTCATCTTCTAAATGTCGAACTATTTCCCCCATCTCGTCAACCATATTAAATCTTTCACAAATTTCAAATTTATTATAAATAGCATAGGTTAAATTAGGATATTCAGAAATCGCCTTCTCAATAAGAAATAAAGCAGTTATTCTATCATTATTATAGTAAGCTTTGAACAATGCCTGACATCTTAATAACATCTCTTTAGCGACGGTAGATTTCACTTTGACTAGGTTTTCCAACAGTTCTTCTACAATCACTTTATTTGAATAATGCCTATCTGATTTAATTATACATGTGAAATAAGCTTGAATATGATATGGATTAGTCTTATCGTTTTCGTAATGTTCCTTAGCTAATTGTTTGGCTTTTTCATATTCTTCTAATTGTATATATACTTGAACTAATTCCCGCTTAGCTCTTGAGAAATTTTGTCTTACACCTAAACTCCGTTGAAGTTCTTCAAGTGCTCGTTCATTATTATTTACTAATCTATAATAGTATCCTAAAAGAAAATTATGCTCCGCTCCATTTATATTTTGAACTTCTTCCAAAAACCTTTTATTTCTTAATCTTGCCAATGAAAGGCATAAAAAATATCTAATCTCAAATACTATTTTTTCATCCATAAACTCTATATTTTCTAGTGCTTTATCAGCAAGTCTAATTACATCCCCATAATTTTTATGAATATCGTACAATTCAGTCATTGTTTTTAAAAAATGAGAAGGTATTAGATATTTCGTGTCTATAGATTTATTTCGTTTTATAGATTCTTTAATTGTAAATAAAAAGTCAGGTATCTCAAAATCTTCAAAAGAGTAATTTCCCAAGAATTCATCAAGGTTTTTCATAAGTCTTTCTTCAAATTCTTTATTTAAGGAATAACCAGATCTTAAAACATAATCTTTAATTGCATCATTTAATTTAATATATTCTTTATTTGTCCCAATAAATGAACAAATAGACATTATTGAAAACTCACGTAATTTATCTTCATAGTAGTCATCACTACCGATAATATTAAATATAAAAGAGTAGCTAATTGCATCAAATAATGATAAAAAGTATAAAAACTCCATACACTTCGAATCATCTTCATACTTTGATATTAGTTTACTAACTTTATCATTACTATAGTTGATAATTTCGTCTGCTGATCGTTTGGCGTTATTTACACCCTCTCTTTTCAATAGAGACACTGTGTAATATACCTGTTCTGGATATCCTTTTTGTAAATTAGAGAAATACTTAAAATCATCCATTGATAGGGAAATATCTTCAAAATTTAGATACCTATTTAAAAGACCATCTCGTTCCTTTTTTTGCAATTCAGATACTTCAATAGAAAATATTCTTTCATTATGTAAAACTTCCTTAAATCTAACTACAAATGAAGAAATGATACCAAAGATTACCCTGTCCGTATTTTTTATGCCATTAATAATATCTAAGAACCATTTAGTTAATGTACCATCAAAAGCTACTATACAACCATTATCACGTATAAATACTTTCTCATCAAACGACTGTATGTCACTTACTAACTTTAATGCTATCTCTACCTTTTCTTCTAATGTAGTTATTAATAAATTTTCAATATTTACACTTTCAGAATACCCTAAGCCATATAATAAATAAATAAAATCTTCGATGCTTTGGTGAGCATTTAGACTAATGACATTTGGCTGATATGACTCCTTAGTAAACACATTTGCTTTAATAAAGCAATGCTTTAAGACCGAGTTTCTTCCAATAGACTCTATACCAGAAGCTATGAAACATAGTGGTTTTTCCTTACTATAGTCGTAAAACCTTTCTTCAAAAACTGTAATTAAATCATTTCTACCCACAAAAATTCTATCTTTCTCCTTAATTCTAGGATGTAAATTCCAACTAATTTCAATTAGTCTTTGCTTAATCATATTAAATGACTTACTTGGTCTACTAATATATTTAATATTATATTCATTTCTCATCCACTCAGGAATTCTTACATCCTGATAAGTCACCCCTTGGTCAATAATGATTGGATAAATCCTACTTATGAATTTATTTGATAACAATTCATATGCTTTAGTTAACTCTAGCTTTACCCATCTAGAGTTTAATGCATGGTTTGATAAGAAAATCACAAATACATCTGTAGACTCTAATCCTAGTTCAATTTCTTCAATAGATTTCATACCTTCTTCAAAAGTAACTTCATCATAAACCACGCTGTGAATACCGAACTCCTTAATTAACTTTTCGGCAACATATCTTACATAACTTTCTTTATCCTGACTACTATGTGATAAAAATACCCGTGGCATAATCTTCCTCCTTATTATGAATAAATCATCCTACAATTATAACAAAATATTAACAATTTTATAATATGTTTTACAATAAAATTTCATTTACTCATACTAACACTCCAGACAATATACAGCTTTATACAACTTGGGATTAGCATGTCCGCTATCAAAAATTTAAGTATATTCGGAAAATATCAATTGATTAAAGGTTTATGTAAATACTCATTCACAATCCCCTTAAGCTGAGCTGATACCTCCGAAAACTCACAATTGAGATCTAACGTCTTTACACTAATTAAATTTCCACTCATTCGATACTCTTGATTAGGCTGCACATGTGCATTCGTTTTAGCATACAACAACATTCCTGCTACTTCATGAGGTTGTCCTGATAGTTCAGCTTCTTTATTTTTTACATAGGTGAACATTTGATATAAGTGACTTGAGTGCAGTTTTACCGCATCATAATGACTTTGTGTATTCGCCTCATAATATTTTGCATCAATAATTAATACTTTGTTATCGCAAGACAACATAATATCAGACTGCATAATAGGTAATAATGTACTATGTCCATAATCTAACTGCCATTGAATCTGTGATGCACTTACCTTTAACATAGGAAATTCTTTTTTGTAAAACTCTAGTATAAACTTTTCATATAAACGACTCATTCGCTGCTCATCCAAGAAGTCCATTAACTTAATACTTCCATCTGTCTTACTTTGAAGTAATCCCTTCACGATTAAGTAACATATAGAAACAAGCATACGATAGCTGTGATTATTGCGGTTATAGTGAATATTCCAGTTTACAGAATGCAATTCAATCGAAGACACTTCCGCAAAGTATAAAAGCAGTTTTCTAAGCTCTTTCTTCCTATGTTTTGAGACGTCAGAACGTAAAAGCAACTCCATCGTAGATTTAATTACCTGGTTCATATACGAATTAATAGAAAACTCATCGTATTCACAAACTAACTGTCTTTTCAATATACTTTGTGTTTTTATCGAAGTCGCCATATCAACTTTACCACGTAATGTTGAAAGTGCTTCTTGTTGAGGAACATACTCTTTCCCTAGTCCTCTTCTCAATTGATTACTAACGCCCTTGATTAATATCGCCGTACATAACTCTGCAGTATTATCAAATTGTTCAGTCGCAATGCTCTTATATCCCTGTTCACTTAACACTTGAAAGGCATAAGAAAGCATATAGTAAATGTTATGAATTGCTATCATCGAATAGCGCTCCTTAACTGATTACTCCAGTTACTCACCTTAAATGGCTCATCAAACCAATATTCTTTAAGCAACGGAATTAGTTCATATTCAACGGTCGAAGCTAACCATGAATCGTCAATTGAGTCTTGAGCGCAGAAATAGCTATGTCCAATACGAAAACTATCACCTAGTGCTTCATCACTCGCAATTGCTTGATTTAATTGTTCAACACATTGAATTAAACGATCAAATTTTGAATGGTTCAAATCTGCCTGATACGTTTTAAAGCCTTCAGATTGAAAGGCAGGTTCAAACTCTATAAAAGCAAATCTTCTACGAAGTGCATAATCTAGCATAGCTAAGCTTCGATCAGCTGTATTCATCATTCCGATAAGGTACAGATTTTTAGGAACTGAGAATTTCTCGTCTCTATATACTAATCCTAACTCAACTCCTCGCTTGTCACTTTCAATAAGCATAAATAATTCACCAAATATTTTACTTAAATTTCCACGATTAATTTCATCAATTATGAAAAAATATCGCTGTTCATTATCTTCTTCAGCCTTTTTACAAAACTCGTAAAAAACACCACTTTTCAATTCGAAACCGGAACCTGTTGGTCTAAAACCCATTATAAAATCTTCATAAGAATAACTTTGATGAAATTGAACCATCATCACACGATTTATGTCTACGACCCCCATCATAGAATAAGCTAATCTTTTTGCAGCAAAGGTTTTACCAACTCCAGGCGCACCCTGTAAGATAATATTCTTTTTCTTTTTCAGAGTATTTACTACTGTTCTGTATTGATGTTGATCAATATAAACCTCACTTAAAAAGTCTTGTTCAGTATATAGAGGGAAATCAATTTCTTGTTCCTCTTCATCTTCTCTATAGGTATCTACAAATAATGAATTTAATTTTTCGACATATTCCATATATACAGTAACATCGGTTAAAGTTTTTATATTTGCATTCCCGGGATGTTGCCATTGTCCTTTATGAGTCCATTCAACAGATCGTACATGATTGTAATAATCCTCCATGTCAACGTCATAGTCATAATCTGATGTTACAATACCTCTACCGATTACTAATGAAATACCTTTTTTCACAAAGATGATATCACCTTTTTTTATTTCATTCGCAAATTGCCACGTAGCATGAACGGAGTTCTTATGTGAAGATTGCTGTCCATATAATTCCTTCATCTTTATCTGCATTTCACTTTTCGAGGAATACTCTGATAGATCGCCTAGATCTCCCCATCCTATAGCCATTATGCCCGCTTCATAAAATTCATCCCATTTAGATGCATTATCTCCAGGAGCATATATCCAAAAATGAACAGGACGTACCTCTTCATCAGCTAATCCATGATTTCTGGTAAGCATTTTTTTATTATAAGCTTCTGAATTTTTGTCTTGTTGTTCACTCGTTAATACCCATGCTTCAAATGATAATTCTGGAAAACTTTTATACGAATATTTACCGCTATTCATGGCAGACAATATTAATTCGCACACTTGTATATATTCTTCACCTGTAGGAAGTTGTTTCCATTTTCCAATCTCAGATATCACTTCTTTTGGCATATGTTCTGGATCATTAATAAATTCACGGTTTCTCTTATCCAAATTTACGTAATGATAAGGGCGAATCCAATATAGTCCCATTGTAATATTCCATTTTACTTGTTTTTGCTGAACAGCAATATCAAAGAGATTCACAAAAGCACTTTTGTGAGCATTTGTCGACTGGTCAGTAAACGCAATTGCTGCTTCAAATAGATTCCACAGATTATCAATGTCATGTTCTCCACGTGCATCCCCAAAACGATAAAAAGTTGCTGATTGATTGTTAACTACCGGAATTCCATCAAAACTTTTTGGTATTGGAGCACCTATTTCAAACTCTTTTGCTAATTGTTTTATTATTGTAATACGGTTCTTATCTGTTATTCCTTTATTAAATAAAGCAAATATTGAAAAAGGGTCAATATCTTTAACGTTATGATCCTGCTCTAGTTTAGGCAATGGTAGATTAATAACTTCATAAACTCTTTTTATTTTTTCTATTAGTAGTGGTCGATCATTCTTATAAGTAAGTAGCTTTGTTGCAAATTCTATGTAAAATTCAGTCCAGTTTAAATTTATTTTTTCCATGTACTATACCTCCTCAGTTTTGATATTGCTCTTATAATAGTAGATTAGCATACATACCCATAATCTCAATAAAAAACTAGGCGATTACTCTCTGTTCTTCACAGTTAATAATCGCCTAGTCGTGCTTTTTTTTTAGGAAACTGCACCGTAATTAACATTATAACGGAGTCGATTCTTCTTTCCATAAGTTCATTTATTAAAACAGTATACATTTATTCCTATAATCTTTTCTTTAATTCATGACTTGAAACCACCTTAGTTAGCCCTCATCTAGGTATGTTAAACGTGTATAGCTACTTCTTTGTTGTCTTACTTCTTCTATCCAAAGGCGTATACCTATTGCTTGAATCTGGATCTATACCTAGATTTTTTTCTTTATGTGTATCTATTTTATATAATAATTTCTCTTTTGGATAAAAAATGTATGCAGGTAACTTTAGTTGCTTTTTACTAAGTGCATAAGAATGAAATACTTGAATGTCATTATCAATTGAGTAAACAAAATATAACTCGTTTATGTTCTCCACATCCATAATTTCCATTTTATAACCTTCGATGTTCTTTTCCTTGAAATATCTTGCAATATCTCTAAACACACAAAATAATAGTATTACAATCACTATCGTTACTAGCCCCAGTAAGTATATATAATTAAAGTTTTCTTTTATAACTTTATTTAAAATCTCTTCTTTATACAAAATAGTAATTAGAGTTAATAAAATTAGATGTAATATAAAATCAGTAAATAATATATTATTTATTATATTCGAATACTTTTTTATTTTACTAGTAAATAACGAGATTATCCAAAAAACAAAGGCGCATCCGTGAGCGCATAGTATAAAAAAACTATTTGTTAGTATAAGAATAGTAATTAATTCTATCGAAATATTAAATGTTAATGTCAGTACTGGCACAGTACATGCTATGACAATAACTGCACTTAAAAAGACTAACTCTAAAAAACTTTCCCATTCTCTAGTTTTGTGGGGTAAAATAACATATTCAACTATGCTCCTATTTTGCATAATAATAAATAACCTTATTATAGGCAACAGCACTGTTATTACCGAAAACATTTTAAGTAAAACTTCAAGTGAATCACTCATATGCTCTACCTCATTTTAGTAATATTAATACAATCCTTAGGTTTTAATAGAAACTCTATTATTAATTTATCATATTTTACCATCTGTTTATATAATTAGCTCAAGTTACTCATCTGAGAAAATAAAAACATGTGTTAGATGGAATTTATCGATGATAGAACATCTAAAGTAGTTACGATTATATTCCTTTAAGCTCAGCTACATATTATTTTACGATGATCAAGCCTTTTCTGGTCCATCACCTGGGCAACTCATATAAAAAACAAAGCGACCACCCTCCTGTTCCTCACAGACAGAAGAGCAATCGCCCCTACTAGCTCCCATATCATTCCCCCACACACTTACGCATTACCCTGCATAACCCCAACAAACCTCCTCGTAATCTCATGCGGTCGAGTAATCGCTCCACCAACAACAACACTGTATGCTCCTAGCTCCAAACACCGCTGGCTCATCTCCGGTGTAATCACATTACCCTCCGCTATAACAGGAATCGAGACCGCCTCAAGCACATCCTTCAAAAACTGAAAGTCTTGCTCATACAGCTTCTTCCCTTCCGTAGCTGCTGTATAGCCATACAACGTCGTAGAAATACAGTCGAAGCCTAGCTGCTGCGCATACACAGCTTCCTCTACCGTAGCTATATCTGCCATCAGCTGCACTTGTGCGTTACGAGCTCGAGCATACTGGACAAGCTGCTTGAGCATTTGTCCGTGAGGTCTTGCGCGGTTGGTCGCATCTAAGGCGATCATCTCGCACCCGCTGTCTAGCAGCTCATCAATCTCTCGCGTTGTTGCGGTGATGAATACGTCGCTATCCTCGTAATCTCGCTTTACGATGCCGATGACGCCTAGCGAGCAAGCCTGCTTAATCGCGAGAATATCCTCCTTCGTGTTCGCTCGTATCCCTGCAGCCCCGCCTTGCTCCGCAGCTACCGCAAGACGAGACATAATGAAGGAGCTATGCAGCGGCTCATGAGGCAGCGCTTGACAGGATACGACTAAGCCCTTATGAATCTGCTGTAGCATAGCCATTCCCTCCTACACCTCAGCGATAAGCTGCAGAATTTCATCATTAAGCGCCGACAAACTTGCATGATGCTCAACGGAGACGGGCAGCAGAGGAGAACGAGGCTGTCCGGTTGCGATTCCGCGAAGCTGGAGTATAGCTTTGCATGCTCCGTATAGTGACGGATAGGCTAGCAGTCTATTAATAATCGCGTTAATCCTGTACTGCAGCTCCTTCGCTTCACGTATTCTTCCTTGCTCATACAAGGCATCTAGTGCACAGAACAGCTGTGGCATTACGCCATACGTCCCGCCGATCCCACCAGCTGCGCCCATAATTCTGCCTGCAAGAAACTGCTCATCTGGGCCGTTGAATACGATAAAGTCCTCGCCTCCAGCCGCCTTTAGCTGCTGCAGCTCATACGTGCTTTCCCCAGACATCTTCACGCCGATCACCTTCTCCTGCTGCGCAAGCTTCGCACATAGGCTCGCACTTAGCTGGAAGCCTGTCGTTTGCGGGATATTATAGATAATGAATGGAAGTGAGCTGCTATCGATCATCGCCTGCCAGTGCTGCTCTACCGCCTGCTCCGATAATCGATAATAGATCGAGGGCACGGCTGAGATCGCATCGGCACCGCAATGCTCCGCATGCTTAGCGAGCTCAACCGCATCTCTTGTCGCATTTGCTCCGACATGAACGATGACGGTTAGTCTTCCCTTTACGGCGTCCATCACCGCTTCAAGCACAGCCTTTCTTTCCTCAACCGTCTGCAGCAAGCCTTCGCCCGAGCTGCCGCCGACATATAGTCCGGTAATGCCTGTATCGACATAGTACTGTGCCAGTAGCCTTACTCGCTCTACGTCTACCTCTCCCGCTTCATTATAAGCAGAGTACATCGCCACATAGATTCCCTTGAAGCTCTCATGCTTGCTCATCCTTCATGCTCCTCACTATTGATTTGTCTGTTATTAAGCCTCGAACTGCGCCATAAAGCGCTGCTTTATTCCCGAGCTCCGCTGCAACGATTGCAGGCAGCACGAGTGACTTCTTCGCAATCTCCCTCAGCCTGCTGGTCAGCTTATCGATAAGATAAGCTCCTTGTGCCGATACCCCACCACCGATAATGATTGCTTCAGGATCAAGCACATAGATGATCGGAATTAGCCCTCGTGCGAGCTCATTTATCCATTCATCGATAACCTCATCGACACGCGTATCACCTGCTCTTGCCAGCTCGAACAACGCTGCACCATCCCCAGTAAAGCCAAAGCGCTGCTTGGCGTCATTTAGCAGTGCCTTCATCGAGGCGCGGCTCTCATAGCTAAGCTCAACGAGGCCCTTGATTGGCATATGACCGACCTCTCCTGCACGAAAGTTCGTCCCGACGTAAAGCTCATCGTTCAGCACAACGGCTCCCCCAACACCTGTACCGAGCGTTACCATAAAGAAGCTGCGGAAGCGCCGAGCTGCACCGAGCCACTGCTCTCCTAGAGCAGCCGCATTCACATCATTGATCACTCGCGTCGGCAAGCCATACTTATGTTCAATATGAGCCTTCAGCTTCGTACCACCATACGTTGGCATCGTAGGCCCTGCATACAGAATCTCTCCGTTCTCCATATGAACGACCCCTGCGGTACTAATGCCTACACCGACAATGTCATAATGAAGCTGAAGGCATTGCGACACAATCGTATCGATCTGAGCTGGAATCTGAAGCTGCAGGTCGTCTTGCGCAGTCGGCATCCGGTCATGCAGCATCAGCTCTAGACTGCTGCTGATGACAGCATACTTCATCTCGGTTCCACCAATATCTATTGCTAGATAGCCCTTCATCGCAACCCATCCATTCACGAGATCATATTACTTCACAGCTCCAAGCGTAATCCCCTGTGTAAATGCCTTTTGGAACAAGATAAAGATCGTCAGCATCGGCAGTGACGCTAGTGCTGCACCAGCCATCATCACGCCATAATCGGTCCGATATTCACCCTGCATCGTTGCTATGCCAAGCGGCAGCGTCATCATATTCGTGGAGCGTGTAATGATGAGCTGGCTAAAGTAATCGTTCCAGCTCGTCATAAAGGTGAAGATCGCTAATGCACCGATCGCTGGCTTAAGCAGCGGCAAGGCGATCGTAATAAATGAACGCAGCTCTGAGCAGCCATCGATTTTCGCAGCCTCTAGTATCTCTGACGGGATCGTCTGAGAGAATTGCTTCATTAGAAACACACCGAATGGCCAGCCTATTGCTGGGAAGATAAGCCCCTTGTACGTATTGATCCAGCCCAGCTTCGCAAGCAGCGTAAACAGCGGCACTAATATGACCTGCTTCGGCAGTGCCATCGCGGCAACGAGCACTGAAAATATAACTCTGCGACCTGGAAACTGCTTTTTGGCAAGCACAAAGCCAGCAGTTGAGGACACTAGACAGATCAGCACCATCTCAGAAACCGCGACAAAAAAGGAATTGAACGTCCAGCGGCCAACCGAATTCTTGAACAGCGTGACCCAGTTGTCCAGCACGGGCTCGAGCGGGAACCATTGCGGCGGCAGCTGTGTTGCAACGACCTGAATCTTAAATGCGCCGGTAATGATCCAATAGAACGGGAAAACAAATACGATAGAAAACATGCAGAGTAGTATCATCGATATGATGTTATAAGGGTTCAAGCGTTCAATGAATGGCTTGTGCTTTTTCGAAGGAACGTTATCTGCTTTAAGCTTGATTGTATGTTCATGACTCATCTTGATCACCCCTTAGTATTCAACATCGCTGCCGAAAAATTTGAATTGAATAATGGAGATCGCTCCAATAATGACAGCTAGCATAACGCCCATAGCGGACGCCATTCCAAAGTTACCAAACGTGAAGGCTTGCTCGTAAACGCTATACATCACGGTCGAGGTTTTATACAGCGGTCCACCTGACGTTAATAGCTGAATTAAGCTAAAGCATTGGAACGTGTTAATGGTCGTAATAACGATGACGTATAGGTTCGTAGGCATCAGCATCGGCCAGATGATTTTCGTAAATATTTGTCCAGAGCTCGCACGGTCTAGCTGTGCCGCTTCAATATATGAAATAGGTATGTTCCCTAACGCTGCCACATATAGGATGATCGGCTGGCCAACCGACGTCGTAATGAGGATTACGGTGATCGCCATTAGCGCTGTTTTCGGATCTCCAAGCCAGAACATAGGCTTCATACCGACTAACCCCGTTAAATAATTCAATATCCCAAAGTTCGGATGATAGATCCAGTTCCACACGACCGTTACCGATACAACGGATGTTACCGCCGGTAAATAAAAGATCCCGCGGAACAGTGAGCGAAGCCATTCCTTCTTCTTATAAATGGTCATTGCGACAAAGATCGAAAAGGCGATGACGACGGGAACTGCAACAAGTACTAGCACAACTGTATTAATGACCGACTGATGAAAATTCGAGCTTTGCAAAAGCTCCTTAAAGTTCTGCAAGCCTACGAATTTGAAATTCGTTAAGGAGTAATCGAAAAAGCTAATATAGATCCCGTGAATCATCGGGTAGACAACAAACATAATAAAAAAGGCAAGTGCAGGTAGTAAAAACAAGTAGCTCGTAATCCATTCCTTCTTAAATCTCCTTCGAGACTTCAGCTTAAGGGATGTTGCTGCCATAGCGTTCGCTCCATTCTGCGCTTCATTTTCTCTTTCTGAAAGGGAAAGGAGTAGCAGCAGCGCTACTCCTTATATGCTTCCAGCTTTAGTTGCTTTCTCTGTTCTGCTTACCCTTCGCAATCGCTTCGTTACCTAGTCTTTCAAACTCAGCCAGTGCATCTGCTGGAGTTGCTGCCTTCAGCAGCACCTGCTGTAATGCTGGGAACCAATAGGTACGAATTTCCGCATAGCCATCTGCAATCGTTGGCGGGGTAGTGATGAACTTACGAGCAAGCTCGGAGTATGCGTACTCGGAGCCATCATAGATACCAGTAACAGAGTTGCGTGCAGATAAGCCTCCTGTTTGCTTTAAGGCTGTAATGCTCCACTCTGGATCATTTACTAGAAAATCAATAAATGCCTTTGATGCTTCGATCTTCTCTGCATTGCCATTGTCAAAGATAGACAAGCCACCTAGAAACGGCTCTAATATTGGAGCTTTACCATCCACGGTTGGATATGGCAGCAGTACATCCTCAAAGTCAGATGTTTTGTTCGGTGCAAATTGTGTTTTTAGTACGGCAGAGTAGTTAATGGCAAATGCCATCTTCCCTTGCAGGAATAAATCATTATGGTCAGAGGCTGCCATTGAGGAAGCTCCCTCTGCTAGCCAGCCCTGCTCAGATGCATTAAGAATCCACTCAAGCGCTGCTACTCCCCCTTCATTATTAAGGGCAATCGCATCGTTCGTATCATTAAGGAAGGTCGAGCCTGCAAGATTCGTAATGAAGCCCCGAGTCCCTTGGTCACCGGCCTGCGACTTCGCGAAGAAGCCGACTGGAATAACATCTGGCGCCTTTTCCTTCACGGCCTGTAGAGCCGCCTCGAACTGTTCAACGAACCACGTGCGATCCTCAGATGCAAGCGGTAACAAATCTAACGCACCAATGTCCTCGAATAACGTTTTATTAACGGCCATCGTAAATGGGCCAGTATTGAATGGGTACATATACATCGTGCCGTCGACCGAGGATTGCTCGATAATGGCCTGCTCGATATCGCCGCGCACCTCAGGAGTGAACATATCGTCAATCGGTGCTAGTAAGCCGTTCTTCGCCCAATCGATGATCCGACCAGGTGCATCATAGATTACATCTGGTGCAGTATCTGTTGCGATTGCCACATTCAGCTTTTCAGGTCCACCGTCAAAGGTAAGCATTTCAAGATTGACCGTAATGTTTGGATGCTTTTCGTTAAAGGCTGCAATCAGCTGCTTTTCAAATTTACCAACCTCACCATCTAAAGCTGTGAAGTTCGGGAAGTTCCACCACGTAATTTCGACTGGATCCGCTGGCTTCACCGTTTCCTCTGCTACTGGTTTCTCGGAAGCCTTCGCCTGAGTTGTCGGTTGAACATTGTTGTCGGAGTTACTTGTGCTTGAGCCTGAGCATGCTGTCATGAATGTTAATAGTAGTGCGGTAATTGCTAACAATAATGACTTTTGTTTTGATTTGTGCATGACTGTACCCCCTATTCATTGGTAAGGTGATGATCGAAAGCTTGCAATGCTTTGCTCTCGTCTCAGCCTTGATAACATCGTAAGCTTTTCTGCCACTAGATAAAATCCCGCTAATTTTACATCTGGGGTGCTATGTTTACCTATTTGTTATTCCTACTCGTTTTTTGTAAATCCGGTATATTTTTCATATGTAATATTGCTTATAATCAAGTTAAAGCGATTACATCGTACATTAATAATAGTTTTATCGACAGCAAAGGAGGAATGAATGATGTTGAAGGTTATGCTCGTAGAGGATGAACCGACGATTCGAGAAGGGC
The DNA here is from genome assembly GCF_023715345.1 of Paenibacillus camelliae. GTDB lineage: Bacteria > Bacillota > Bacilli > Paenibacillales > Paenibacillaceae > Pristimantibacillus > Pristimantibacillus camelliae. The sequence continues at coordinate 45,350 of NZ_JAMBNY010000007.1, read as the reverse complement.
TAAAGCATTACTTTGACTGGAAGGCTTTGCAATATCATCATATCCTTGAGGCCAGCAATGGCTTAGAAGGTCTTAACCTCGCATTACAGGAAAGGCCTGACCTCATTATTACCGATATTCGTATGCCGCTCATGAGTGGACTCGATATGATTGAGCAGCTTCGCGTGGAGCTGCCGAGCAGCTTGTTCGTTATTCTTACGGGCTACAATGAATTTGAATATGCGAAGCGCGCGATTAAAATAGGCGGCGTAACTGAATTTCTCCTTAAGCCGCTGCAGTATGATGAAAGCTTATGTGCAATTGAACGATGCACGTCGCAGCTCCTCCAGATTAAAAGCATCCCTAGCGAAGACACCTCCGAATCTGAATCTGAATCCGATGGAGAAGATCAGCTATTTCAAAAAATTGAGCAGTTTATTCTGGAGCATATCGATCAGGAGATCTCGCTCCCAATCGTAGCTGAGCGCTTCTTCTATAACCCATCCTATCTCAGCCGACTCTTTAAGCAGCGGCTAAACAAAAATTACTCCTTGTTCCAGGCAGAGGTCAGAATAAATTATGCGAAGCAATGTCTAGCACAGCCTAGCAATCTTGTCGTCGATGTATGTACGATGTGCGGCTATCGCAGCTATAAGCATTTTGTAAAAACGTTTAAGCAAATCACCGATATGACACCTACTGAATATCGGAAGCGATTGGGGCTCGCCTAGTATGATCAAAAGCTGGAGATTAGGTCTACATAACAAAATGAGCAGATTAAATCGGCAAATATTCCTCATTATGATCATTACAGTAACCTTCCCACTTTTAATTATTTCGGCTGTGCTCTACTTTAACTCCGTCCATGCGCTAAAAACAGAGTACGAAAGTAGCTCCCAATTGATTCTTACCAACCTTTCCTTCAACATTGACCAATACCTGCAAAGCATTGAAAAAGGGACGATCACCGCGTTAATGGATGATGAGCTTCAGCTTGCATTAGAGCGCTGGCCCAATACGTCACTCGAGAACGAGGAGGAGCTGCGCTTAAGGTACGAGACGGAGATAGAGAGCTTTGTCGGTACGATTGAGGTCTCTATCAAAAATGTGGATAGCGTGCAGATCTATGTTGGAGATCGTGTCTTCTATTCTGCTAGCTTCAATCGTTCAGATTACAATATTGGGGATTTTACGCAGGAGGAGTGGTATCGCAGGACGATTGAAGCAGGCGGGAGAGTCGTGCTGTTCGGGACCCATAAGCCGTTTCACCGTGTCAATGCGCTGGATTCTGTCATCTCCATCGCTCGGGTCATTAATAAGGCTGGAACGAAAAAGGCGCTCAGTGTCATTCTGATCGATATTCGATTAGATTCGCTGCGAGAAATATTAAGTAAGTCTGAAACGACGAATCGCAGCTTCATCATCTTGGATGAGCAGCATGAATTAATTTATGCGTCAGATGCAGCCATGGATGAGCAAAGCATACAAGCAATCACCGCCAAGCTTGCCCAGCAGCAGCTAAAGGCTAATGATACGGGTCACTTCTATGTGAATATTGATCAGGTGAAGTCCTACGTAAACTATGTGGATTCATCCTATTCAGGCTGGAAGGTCATTCAATATATTCCTGTGAATGAGATGATTAAGTACGCGCGTAATATCCAAGGGACGATCTTTGCTCTCGCGTTAATGTCGTTCATTACGGCGCTGCTGTTCTTTATCATTCTACATAAGCGTGTCACAAAGCCGATTATACGGCTGAGTCAGCAGGTGAAGCAGGTCGGACTAGGTAACTTCAATATTAAGCTCGATAGCTCGAGAAACGATGAATTCGGTGTATTGCATCGAGGGATTAGTAAGATGATTACTGATCTGAAGCAGCATATTGAACGACTGTCGGATGCTAAGGTTCAGCAGCGTATGACGCAATACGGTGCATTAAAGAGCCAGATCAATCCTCACTTTTTAGCTAATACGCTGGAAACGATCCAGATGAAGGTCATCATTAACGGTGATCGGCAAACGAGCGAGATGGTTGGTAAGCTGGGACAGCTATTCCGCACCTTCATTCCATCTGGCAAGGATACACAGACACTGCTGGACGAGCTTAAGCAGCTGCGATTGTACATTCAAATTCAGCAGTTTCGCTTTGCCGATAAAATTAGCTATGAGGAAGACTTGGCAGTTGGCAGTGAGCAGGCGGTGATATTGCACTTTATTCTGCAGCCAATTGTAGAAAATGCGATTGTTCACGGATTAGAGCCGCAGCTTGAGCCTGGTCAAGTGACCATACGGACGCTTATTACTCAAAAGCATCTATACATATATGTTGAGGATAGCGGAATTGGTATGGATGAGGCGCAGCTTGAGCTGCTACGTTCAAGGCTGGATAAGCCTGTTGATCTTATCGAGGAGGAGCATATCGGCATCAAAAACGTGCATGACCGGATCCGTTATTACTATGGGGAGCCGTACGGGATTACGATCGACAGCGAGAAGCATAAAGGCACGACGGTTACGATCTCCCTGCCTTATATCGTGGAGGAAGATTAGTATTTACTGCTTACCTGATATTGTGGCGGGAGCTAGTCGTAACTAACTTGAAGGCTGTGACTGAGAGTATTGTCTCTCTCGTCACAGCCTTCCAATTCATCGCTTTAACTTCTAATCATTTGCATAGACTGACTTGAACCTTCGGCAAATATCGGCTTTATCGGGGAAGGTTTACCTAACAAAAACCCTTGTCCCAAATGAACGCCTAATACCTTAGCCATATCTAAATCCTTCGATTCCTCTATCCCCTCTAACACTAATCGTATATTATTTTCTTGGCAATAACCTACAAGTAATCTAACCATATCCTGCTTTGCTTTTGAAACAGATAGATCAATAGAGAAATATCTATCCAGCTTTACATAGTCTGGCTGAAGTTCAATTATCGCTCTTAATGTTGACTCTCCTTTACCAACATCATCTATGGCAATTGAATATCTAGTCCTTAAAAAAGTCACGACCTTTTTGAGCGAATCCAATGCAGTTACTATTCCAAACTCATTCACTTCGAATATCAGATTCTTTCTAGGGAACGAGATGTCATTTATTCTATTCAAAAAATCATGAAAAGACGGATGTACTAATGTAGATGGGTAAACATTTAACAACAATTTCGTATGCTTCAATAAATCTTTGTGCATCAATATTGCGTTAAATATAGAGCACGTATCAAGCTCATATAGTCGATCTTTCTCCAAAGCATATTTAAACAAATGTTCCGGATTTTCAAAAAGCTCACTTCGTATTAGAGCCTCATATCCAACTACATTCCAACTGTTCAAATCGAAGAGTGGTTGGCAAGCATGATAAAATTTTTGCTCCTTAATGATCCCATTAAGGAGCATATCTATTGCGTCTGACAAGATGATTCTCCCCTAACCATTTATGTATTGTTGTCTGCTGCTAAGCAACCTTAAATTTGCTGATTTCTTGACCTAGAGCCTTCGATAGACTTTCTAATTGACCGATATGCGAAGCCATTTGTTCTACTATCGTAGATTGCTGTTTCGTGGATGCGGATACTTCCTGCAAAGAAGCCGATGCTTCCTCAATTACGCTAGAGATCTCTTCAATTGAAGATAATACCCCGCTAGAGTGCTGATCAACAACAGTTACAATGTTGTACAGCTCCTTTACCGCTTGGTCGGTTTTTGAAGTTTCTTCTACAACTTTCTCGATAGAAGTGTTACTGTTCTGAATTAAATCTGATTGCTTAATTACCATCTCAAGGTTAACACTCATTGTCTCTACAGTTACTCTAGTCTCATTTTGGATGTTTTCGATTAGGGTAGCCACCTGAGCTGAAGCTTGACTCGTTTGTTCTGATAATTTTCGCACCTCACTTGCCACAACCGCAAAACCTCGACCATGTTCACCTGCTCTAGCGGATTCAATAGCTGCATTGAGCGCAAGCAGGTTTGTTTGGCTTGCGATATCTGCAATAACCCCTATAATACTACCGACTTCATCAGATTTTTCGCCTAATTTATGTATATTAACAGTTGATTTACGAACAGATTCCGTTAAAGCTTTCAGTTGTTCAGAAGCTTTTTTCATTATCTCATTAGAATGAATCGCTGAGTGGGTAGCTGTATCGGCATAAACAACTGTTTCATTAATTTGCCTATTCGCTTCTAAAGCCAATTGCTTAGTTTCCTGCATCATTCCGACAATCTCGTTCGTTCGTACACTTTGATAGGTAACGCCTTTTGATAACTCTCCCGTCGCTAATGCAACATGCTTTGAAGCTTCCCCTGTCTCATGGGCCTGGATATTTAAGTTCGAGGAAGAGGTATTGATATTACCTGCTATATTGTTTGATGATTTTGTAAGAGAACTCAACTCATCAAGGAACTTATTAAAATAATCAGCAATGAGTTTGGTCTCGTCATTTGTCTTCAATTCAATCCTTTTTGTCAAATCAATTTGACCTTCAGATAAAACATCCTCAATGCCCTTAATGAATTGATTAATTGGTTTCTTAATATACCACTTTATAGACAAGTTTATAAAATATAAAATAATTGCCAAGTTTATGATCAAGGTAAAATAGGTATTCAATAGTTCATTAATCGTATTCCCAATGATTCCATAATCTCTAGATTAAATACAAACGATTTAAGTAGAGCAATCGGTGTTCCTAAAATTAGACTTAAGACAGAAGCACCAATGATCACTAACGCCATTTTCTTTCCGATCGTCCATTTGATTGTTCTCTGAATTAAATGGCTAGTTAGTGTTGCTTTTATTTTGGTTCTCATTTTGAATCTCCTCGCCGTTTCTGTGATTAGGTATATATGCCTAATGTAAATAAATTCTACATAATATAACAAATTCCTTCACATTGTGACATTATACCTAGAATATTTTTGTTGATTTGTCGAAATGGTTGTTTTTCACTGAGATTCTGACAATATTGATAGTAATTTGTGCCTATGTGTATTTATCTATACGACAGAAGTTAGTCAACAGTCAGGACTTAGGAAGAAAAAAAAGGGGCATTCAATAATAATCCAATCAACAGAAAGAAAAGACCGTCAGGAAAATTTCATCTGACGATCTTTTTTAGGTTTGCCGCTAGATGAACCAGCTAGAAATAGTACTCCACTCTATCTCCACACTTTCCTAACTAAAAAAACCTTCCCAAGGATCCTTACTAGCAATCCTTCTAACTGCTTCTTCCATCGTAATGCCATCTGGCTCAATACTATCAAGCTCATCCCATGTGATCGGCATCGACACCCTTGCCCCTGCTCTTGCTCTTAAGGAATAAGGAGCGACACTCGTTGCACCTCTGCCATTACGAATCCAATCAATAAATATTTTGTCGGCACGACTGGCCTTTCTAACATTGCTGGTGTAACGATCTGGCCATTTCTGCTCCATAACCTGCGCAACACTTTTGGCAAAGTCATGGAATTTATCCCAGTTCATGCTCGCTGGGAACGGAACCACGACATGATAGCCTTTGCCACCACTCGTCTTAAGATAGGACTTAAGAGAAAGCTCTTCAAGCACGCTTCTTACATCTCTCGCACCTTGACGAACTCTGCTTAGCTCCATTCCTTCATCTGGGTCTAGATCAAACACCATAATGTCTGGCGTTTCAAGTGTGTCCACTCGGCTTCCCCAAGTATGAAATTCCAGCGTACCCATTTGCGCTTCGTATATGAGCCCGGACAGGCTCTCAATACAGAAATAATCCTCCGTGCTGCCACTGCCAGTCGTAATCGGAACGGTGATCACTCCCTTGCCCTTGCTATCCGTACCTGGGTGCTTCTTATAAAAGCAGTTTTGTGCAACGCCTCTAGGACAGCGAACAGACGTGAGTATTCGATGGCGCACATAGCGCAGCATAGGCTCCGAAACCTTGGCATAGTAGCGAACGACATCCTCCTTCGTGACGAGAGGCTCTTCGAATACGACCTTATCTGGATTCGTAATTTTAACCCCCTCGATGACGATACTTCTCCTCGGTTTCCCCGTCCTTGGTGTGGACGCTGGAGCTTGTGCCTCCTCTTCCACTTCCTCCCGCTTAATATCTCGTGGATCTTTATCTACCCGTAGTCCCTTGAAGCTCGGCTGCCTTAGCAGGTTGTCCTTCGTCCATTCAGCAAATTTGATCTCGGCTACTAGCTCGGGCTCCAGCCATATGTACGTATCGCTTGCTCTAGGCTTAGGCACATGCTTGAATGGGCAATCCTTCCGCTTTAGCTTCTCGAACTTCTCCTCTAGCATTCTAACGTCCGCCTCACTCATGCCAGTACCCGCACGCCCAACATATACGAGGTCCTTGCCTTCGTAGACTCCTAATAGAAGAGAGCTTATTCCGCTCGTTTTTTTGTCGGTCAGCGCATAGCCTGCAATCACGAACTCCTGCCGTCTATCGCATTTCAGCTTAATCCAATCACCATTTTTGGTTCCATTGTACTTGGACTCGGGCTTCTTCCCAATGATGCCCTCCATTCCGGTCTGGCAGGCTACAGCAAAGCTTTCCTTTCCATTGCCTTGAATATGTCGGCTGTAGTGTAGGTTGACAGGCGCATTCTCCATCAGCTGCTCAAGTGCAGCTTTTCTGTCAATCAAGGGGCGATCTCTAAGATCCTCGCCATCCAGCGCTAGCAGATCAAACACGATATAGGTCAGATTCTGCCCCCGCGGATTTTTTATATAATTTTGCAACGCCTGAAAATCCGTCTTGCCCGCTTCATCCGTTATAACAACCTCACCGTCTATAATCATCGCCCTGCCAGCGGCAAGCTCTGTAAGCGAAGAAGCGATCGTTGGAAAACGGTTGGTGAAATCATGCCCGTTCCTCGTAATAAGCCTGACGGTGTTGGCCTCCACGAACGCGACAATTCTGTAGCCGTCATACTTCAGCTCATAAAGCCAGTCCTCCCCCTTAGGAATGGCTCGTGCCAGCTTGGCGAGCTGTACGTCAACTCTGTTGAAGGGATTGCTCGCTACCTTTTCTTCCTCGCCCCTTTCGATTTCATCCATCGTGCGTCCGGTCCGAATACTCGTATTAAATTCCTCTATTCCACTAGTCGCTTGAACGTACTCATCTCTTTCCTTCAGCAATAGCCAGTTGTCCTTGTCATCGCCTTCCTTAGGCTTCAAGCGGATTAATGCCCATTTGCCTTTGAGTCGTCTGCCGCTTAGCGTGAATTTTAGCTCACCCTTGCGAAGCCCTTGCTCGACATCGATATATGGCTCCCAGTAGCCCTCGTCCCATAGCATAACGACTCCACCGCCATATTGCCCCTTTGGAATCGTCCCTTCGAAGTTGCGATATTCCAGCGGATGGTCCTCGACCATGACAGAAAGTCGCTTATCCTTTGTATTGTAGGAGGGGCCCTTAGGCACAGCCCAGCTGAGCAGAACACCTTCCCATTCGAGACGGAAATCATAATGCTCTCTTCGAGCCATATGGTGCTGGACGACAAATCTCAGCGCTTGTCCCGAGGCTGCTTCTGGCTTTCCCTCTGGCTCCAGCGTTATACCAAAGTCCCTTTTTTCGTTATATTCAGTAAGCTTCTTTGCACACATTTATAATTTCACATCGTTTCCTTGTCGGTTTCTTGTACGTATAACCTGTATTGTTTCCAATACATGGGGCAGTATTCGGCTTTCCAGCTCGAAACGACCACTGATGCGACTTCATTGGAATTGGGATATCTACATTTCTGGAAACTGTTGTAAAATAGTAAGCAAGCATCATGATTCTTTATGAACATTATGGGAAAATGAGATTTGTTAATAGAACGTAGGAGATAAAGTTATTAGTCATTAAAATAAACATTTGAAGCAGGATAGACAGATTCGAACGAGGAATGAGCTTGTTTATCTTGTTAAGTGAGGTTATCGAATGAGCAGACTGAAAAAATCCTTTTTAGCTCTAATTATATTAACTTTATTACTTGCTGTTTTTCTTCATTATTGGGATGTGGTATATGGTCGCATAATGGCTGCTTCCTTCTTCAGTAATCTCAAAAATGGTCACTTTCAAAACGCATCAAACGATGTGTATTATTCAAGTCAATTTAACCTCGGCAGTGATATGAGGAATGCGAATGAACTATGGGTGAATAGAGTTCAAGATTTGAAGAACAGAGGAACATATATACAGAATTATCAGGATTTGAAGGTATTCCATGACGATGGTGAGGCGGTTGGTAAAGTAACCTTATCAATAATGGAGAACGGAAAGAGTAGCAATTACAGCGTTATTTTCTACTTTAATGGTAATTTATCTAACTTTGGCATAGCTAGATTTGAACATGTGTTTGATCCTGGACAAACCTCAGAATGGCAATCGGCTATTTCTGGTGAAATTTAAACCTATATTCACTCAACTTATTAATACTAATCAATATCCGTATTTCTTCTTGCCTGACAGATTTACTGTACTCTCCGAAGGAATCATCTAATTGTTATTGTCTGATGCAAGCGCTGAGATAACTGAGCCAACTGCCTGTGTCCAGCTGCCAATGGCATTCGCCTGAACCCCCTCTTCGGTATTCGGATTAGCGTAGATCTGCATGGTGACGCCAATGATTTGAATGATATTTCCTATATTGTCTAATGACTGGCTAAAGGTGAGATTGTCTTGCAAATCTAACGATAGGCCCGAGCCGACCAGCTGCAGCTCATTACCGACCATCTCTAACCGCTCACTAGCTGTCTCATTCTGATTCAAAATGCCAGCAATAACCGTTACGTTCCCGACGGACTGCAAAATATCTCCTAATTCATCCAGTGTTATCGCCCCATTATTAATCGATAACACACTTCCTACTGCCTGCAATGCATTACCAATGATATTCAAATCTGTCTGCATCGAGTCTGAAAGCCTATTTGTCGGTGTAGACCCAATGGCCGCGACAATGTTGCCAGCTGCTTCAACCCAGCCGCCAATAACCGCAATAGTGCTCGAATTGCTTGCTTGCGTAAATGCATTGGTACTGCTAGGGCTGTTGGGGCTGTTGGACATATTGAGTCTGTTGGACATGTTGAGTTTGTTGGACATGTTGAGTCTGTTGGACATGTTGAGTCTGTTGGACATGTTGAGCCTGTTGGACATGTTGAGTCTGTTGGATATGTTGGACATGTTGGACATGTTGGGTCTGTTGGACCTGTTGGACCTGTTGGAACTACTGGACCTGCTCGGTCTGTCTGAGCTGTTTGAGCTAGTGGTGCTACTGAGATTAGTCGAGTCATTCAAGCCATTTGTACGAGTGGAGTTGGTAGAGGCAACTGAGCTATTGACGCTCGTTAGATATGTAGTTTTATGCTTCTGCCATGGTTTCTTCTGCTGCCTGCTGCGATGTCGCTTATCCTTACCGCTAGAACCACCCACACCTCTCACCTACTCGTTATGTGATCACCATCCATTAGTATATGAGAGGCTCTGCAATAGGTTAGACTAAACCGTTTTGTTCTGCTGTAAAAACAAAATAAGCAATAGGATCTCAACACGATGTTGACACCCTATTGCCCTTTAACTATGCTTACTGTTCTTATGACTATTGATTCTCATTAATCAACCTATTTATTACTCTACCGTTACCTCTGCATACCCCTTTAAGTACGTATGCGCTAGCTCACCATTCACTCTGAACACGCCGCGCTTACTGTATTGAGCTTTATCGACGTTCTTCCACTTGACCGCAGCCTGTTCTGTCGAGCCATCACTTTTCGTTACGACTACCGTAGCTGGTAATGAAGGAGCTTTACCTACAGTCGTCGTTAGCTGTACATCTTCTACAGCCGTTATGGCTGGGCCTGCTTCTGTTCTTAGTCGCAGGATCGTCACCGAATGAGCAGGAAACTCATACTCGAAGGACTCGCCTAGATTAGACACCTGCTTCTGGATCGGCTCGATATTATTTGGATTATCAAGTGAATTTTCATCTGTAAATGCAGGGGAAGATAGCTCAAACACTGTTGCTTCCGGAGCGATAAATGCGGCCCCATTTACATTTACCTTCGCATTTTGCATAGTCGATGAGCTGTTCACAACCTTCAATATAATATCTCCAGTGCTCTCATCTACTGAAGCTGAGCTATATAATGGACCTTCTGTCGTTCCTTCGTTCAGATCGAATAACAGCTGATCATCCAAATATGCCTGAATACGAGAGCCATCGACGATAATTTTCACCTTATACGTTTTATTGCTTGCAATTCCTTGATCTAAAACCGGCGTAATGATGCCTCTTGAGCCATTGGATGACTTCTCAATAACGGTGCGAGTATTGCCCCAACCACCTATATTCAGCCAGTAATAATTGTTGGCATCGTTAGCTGCAAAGCCGATCAGGAAGCCTTCATTCCCACTCTTCTTCGTCGCCTCTAGCTCGAGCGCGTAGTTGCTCCAGCTCTGCCCGCTTCCAAGCATGAATCTCGTATCCTGACCATTACTTGTCTGCTTTAATACGCCGTCCTCGATCTTCCAGCTCGCTGCTGCATCGTTATATGCTGTAAAGTCTGAGCTCGTAGAGCTGTCAGAGAAATCATTGCTGTATAACACACTGCCGTCCTGCGACGTTACTTTCACATTGTCGTATTCCACCTGCGTTGCCCATGTCGCGAGAAATATCGAGCCAGTAATATCATTGACGCTCTCACTGCGCTTCTTCGCTTGGATCGGCAGCGTCTTATCCCCTTGATGATTCATAAATAGCTTCTGCACATAATAATTCGGCGTCTTAGCAGTACGATACTGATCGAACCATATCATGTCTGGTGTCCACTGCGTAAATTTGGCCGGCTGACGACTGAACAATGGCGCATAAGCAGCCATCTCTACAATATCCGCATTGCGTTCCAGCCCTGTCATAAATGCCGCTTCGGTTATCGCCGACTCCATATTGTTTCTTTTACCAACTCCGTGTGATGCATATTCACCCACGAATACCTTTGGACCTGTACGACTGAAATCATCGTAGCGATCTACATTTTCCAGCATCCAGGACGGCGATTGATACATATGCTCATCAACAAGATCTGCTGGGTTATTATTCTGAGCTAGCCAATGATAGGCATCACTATATGCACCATCGTTCGGGAAGGCGCCCGAGCTGAAGATTAGCTTAATCTCCGGATGCTTCTCCTTAATGGCATCATAGAACATCTTATATCGCTCATAGTATTTCGCACCCCATAGCTCATTGCCGACTCCTAAGTATTTCATATCAAATGGTTCAGGATGTCCATGAGCGGCGCGCAGCGCTCCCCACTTCGTGTTCACATCCCCATTGGCGTATTCAATCAGGTTAAATGCGCTATCAATATATGGCTGAAGCTCGTTAAGCGGCACCGTATCCGGATTCGCGGTACACGATTCGATCCCTACAAATATAACGGGCAACGGCTCTGCACCAATATCCTCAGCAAACTGGAAGTATTCCTGATAGCCTAAGCCGAACGATTGATAATAGTTATTCGCCCATTGATTGCGCTGTGTTTCTCGCTCTGCTACATCACCAATCGTGTTCTCCCAGCGATAGTGATTGTCTAGGGAGCCACCTTCGACAATACAGCCGCCTGGGAAGCGTAAAAAGCCGGGCTCCATATCGTCAAGCAGCTCTGCTAGATCATAGCGCAGTCCATTGCTGCGGTTGTTCCACACCTTCTGCGGGAATAACGAGACCATATCTAGTGAAACTGTCGCTTGATCGTGGAGCAGCAGCACGAATTTGGCTTCGTAATCCGTCTGATCAGCGGTAATGACACATTGCAGCTTCTGCCACTGCGTCGTTAACCCGTCGATGCTGCATGCTCCGTACACACTATTATCTCTACCTCTTAGCTCAGCAGTGATCGGATGCTGAAGCTTATCGTTGCTTTTCGCATAGAACGAGAACTCGTAGCTTTCTCCAGCTTCCACAGCTATTCCTGAGTAGCCAGCATTGGAAATCCCTACTCCGTCACCAGCTTCGGTCGCTGTGACTTCGATATATTTGTGGTTTTTATCGTTCAGTGGCATATCTGAAGAGGCTTGAATGGTCCCTTTGCCGCCACCGAACTCTTCCAGCACCCATCCATAAAACGGCGTATTAAATTCAAACGAACGATTATGGATGAGCTCACCGTACAGCCCGCCATCTGCCGCATAGTTAATATCTTCATAGAACAAGCCGAACATCGTCGGGCTAATCTCATGCTGTGGTCGATCAGCGTCCACATTGATCTCATATGCTACTGCGCCTTCAGCCCATATGGTAAGGTCGAATTCCTTCATCGCCTGCTCGTTGTCCTTGGTTAGCGTTGCTGTTAACGTTACTTTAGCGTCCTCAGCATCCTTCGCTGGACGCGTCACTTTACCATCATCACTAACATATGTCTGGTCGGAGGATTGCCAGCTTATCGTTGTTCCGAGTGGTCCTTGCGCGGGAAGCATAAGATCATTCGTAACCTCTTGCGCATTTACACCAAGATTCAGCCATTCCTTGTCGAGGGCAATCGCTTCTGCAGCCTTCAAGCCCTCGCCTATCACCTGCATAATCTCTTGCTCATTAAGCGCTCTATTATATACTCTAAATTCTTCAAGCTTTCCCGCATAATTGGGATCTGTAGCGTATTGTGATTTGCCTATGTAATTCGCTGTCGTTACACCTAATTGATCTGGCGTAATCGTTAGGTTCGTATTTTTCAATACCTCGATTCCATTAATATAAATGATCGCAGTTTTATCCTCTATCGTTACGGCGATGTGCTGCCATTGATTCGTTGAGGTGAAAGGAACACCTGTAAGAGATTGAACGGCGCTTTCTAGATGCAAGCCTAACTGAATAGACGAGCCATTGTTCAGTGTAAAGAAGATATAATTAGTCGTTGATGAACCAATATCGAAAATTCTTGACCAAGCGGGCAGTGAAGCAGGGTTGATCCAGGTCGATATCGTCATCGCTTGCTGCTTGGCTAAGATGCCATTAGGCATTTTAATATAGCCGCCGTTAAGCTCAATCGCCTCTCCTTCTCTCCCCTCTTTAAAGCTTGCTGCACCAACGATGACGCCATCATTGCCATGACCACTTTCATCTACGACCGTCGTACCGTCTGGCTGATTGAAGGTGTAGTGAAGCAGCAAATCCTCTCGGAAGCTCACTTCCGTAAGCTGAGTGCTAGCAGCTGTCGTAGCACCGTTGCTCGATTCACCGTTAGTCGCAAACTGCTTATCAACCGTCTGACTCTCCTTCGAGCTAAAAGCCCAGAAAAGCAATCCTATCATTAACAAAATTGCTACGGTAGAAATGATAAGTATATGATTCCTACTTAACCTCTTGCCAACTCTCATAATTTATAAAGCCCCCTATATTTTTATTGATATCGGTATAACACCTGGTGTAAACGGTTGCAAATATGTGTGGAATAACTGTCATTCAAAGCATAGTCTAGTAGCACTGGAGTATAAACCTGTGATGATTCTTCGCTGACAATTCGTTAACAAAACCATTAATCATTAATATCATTATTAAAATTTTACAATTAACCATGACATAATTCAACCTTTTTCTACCACAATTTATCTATTTGCTAATTGTAATTGCTGAGTTGAACTGTAGCAGTGGTTGCAGCTCGGGTAGTTAGTGGAATAGAGGTGAAGGAGTTCCTACATCAGACGATAAATAATCAATCTTAAATTCCAACAATTGACTCTGCATTGTTTAGATATGGTTTTATGAATGTTATAATGGTTATAATTAGTTGAAAGGAGCTGTATTCCATGGCGATCAGTAAAGAGCGAATAGAATATCTTATCAATCATCTTAATGATAAAGATCTTGAACTTGTAACAGATTTAATGGAAAGACTTGTTCAAAATAGTACATCTACTGATGTACCTATCGATGATGAACCTACTACGGAAGATGATATTAAAGCTATCCAAGCAGCTCACAAGGCTTTAAACAACGGTGAGCTCATCGATTTAGAGGACATTGAACATGAATTACGCAGTTAAATTTCATAAAGATGCCATTAAAAGCTTACAAAGGCTTGATAAACCCACTCGAAACCGAATTCTTGATCATATAAATATTCTTTCTGATAATCCGAAACATCCTGAATTAGATATCAAAAAAATGCAAGGATTCAATAATCATTATCGTCTCAGAGTCGGATCATTCAGGGTGGTTTATTCTATTTTCAATGATCAATTAATTATTGTTATTGTAAAGGTTGGATCTCGTGGCGATGTATATAAATCTTAGAGACACTAATATATGTCCTTTTGTTAGCTTTCCACAATCAGCTACTAACTTAAATTTCCAGTTATGTTATCATATATTCAAAAGAAGCCGAGTGCTGCTAACACTCGGCTGAATATTGGCTTGGATGGGCTTATCCCTTCTAAGTTGGAAGAAAATAGAACCCACCTTTGGCGGTAACCTTGGGGTGGGTTCTTACTTTTTCTTGTAGTTATCTTAGAGTAGCTATTACAGTGACTCTATTAACAACTGATACAAAATAACTGCTGCTTGAGCGCGGGTTGCCGTTCCATGCGGAGCGAACCTGTTATTACCAACGCCACTGATAATACCCGCTTCATGCATAGCATTCACTGCTTTCTTAGCGTAAGCTGCAATGTCTTGCTCGTCTTGGAAGGCCGCTGCCGCTTTATCTGCATTCAGCGCAATGCCTGCCACCTGGATAGCGCGATAAGCCATAGCTGCCATCTCTTGGCGAGTAATCTCGTCGTATATGCCGAACGATCCATCCGTCCGTCCATTTACGATACCGAGCTGCTGCGCTGTTGCAACGGAGCTGTAATACCATGCATCTTGCTTAACATCTAAGAAGCTGCTTGATGCATTTGCTACGCTCAAGTCTAACGTCTGCATTAACATATGAACAAATTCAGCTCTTGTCACGGATTTGCCCGGTGCAAACGAATCCTTCGTTACCCCATTTACAATTCCACGTGCTGCTAGACCTTCTATGCTGTCGCTCGCCCATGCGATTGCCTTCGCATCATTGAATCGTACAGCATTAGCGATTGCTGCGTATTTACTGAAATGCTTCGCTTTGAATACTACCATACCAGTATGCTTATCGTAATGAGCATGTTTAATGACTTCGATGTTCCCCTCATCCGATAAGTAGTAGAGCACGATTTGATGTGGTTTTTCCCCTGTCTTCAGCGTGTAAGGAATTTCGACTCTCACCTGCTGTCCTGGACCGAAGCTAGTAATTTTCTTACCGCCAATGCTTAAATTGAAGTCATACACCTTGTTCGAGCCTACGAACTCGCGGACTTTTTCTGATAGCGTGCTGTTGTCAACGACAGCGACATTCAATTGAATATTGGCATTACCAGCTGTTCCCTCAAACAACGAAACTGGCAGCTGTACAACTCCGAATCCTAATGAAACCTCGATACGCTTTATGCCCTCTTCTTTCGCTTCCTTCACTTGTTCAGCAAGCATGGAGATTGTAACCTGCTTAGCCTGCTCAACACCAGTAACGACAAGCTTCATCGTACCTGCCTTTGCATCAGACAACGCTTTTTTCAAATGTGCAGCTTGAACCGTAGCAGTTGCATGACCGTTAGAATCCACATTTGCCTTTAATTCATCAGATGCAATTGGTGCTGGCGGTGTTGCCGGCGGAATACCAGGTCCGGTATATATGCTATCTGTTACTGCGTACGCTGCTGTTGAACGCTCTGATTCACCACCATCATTGACAGCTGTGACCTTATAGTAATAAGCCGTTTTCGGTGTTAACCCGCTATCCTCTAGCTTCGTTGCAGTAATCAGCTGCGTATTTACTTTTACGTAGTTGCCCTCTGCGGAGGTAGAACGATAGACGTTATAGCCGCTTGCATCCTCTGATGCTGTCCAGCTTACATCAATTGTGCTCGTTCCTTTTGCTATTGCTGTTACATTCGTAGGAGCTGCTGGTACCTCTGTCTCTACTGACTTGAACGTGAACGAATGATGAATTGGAGCTGCAATCAAATTACCAGCTGCATCTCTCAAACGCATGATGTAGATATTGCCAACCTCGCCGTTATTCTTCGTCACATGATTAAAGGTCACGAGGGCGGTTTGGTCGTCCTCTGCCCACGCGATCACAAAATCATTAGAGAAATCAAAGCCAATGCCAAAGTCTCCTCTATGCATAGGCTCATCGAATGTAATCTCTAGCTTATCGCCAGCTTCGAGTTCAACCTCGTCATTAAGGCTAAAATCAATATCAGCGCTAAAGTTGCTCGTTGTCTCCGGACGTAATGGACGATTTCCGTCGTCTGTCGCGCTATTCGGATATGGTGGCCAGTTCGGCTCAGGACCGATTCTCTGCACCGATTCCGATGCATTCCAGCTAACAGTTTCCTGATTGTTCTCCAGCTTAGACTTGTCAATGGAAAGCTCGAACGTACTGCCAGGCATCGCCTCCATCTGCAGCTTCTTCAGTGTAATGACCTCAAAAGCATCGTTCGGTATAAGATTGTTGCTGTTCGGGTTAGTCGTTACACCGTAGTTTAGAATCCATGCTTGCTCCGTATCCTCCTGTGGCGATTGAGACAACAGGCGACCGTCAGCATACACTTCTACCAGATCCTTATTGATCTTGCTCGTAAAGCCATACATGACTGCTGCTCCGTTATCATTGCGAGCGGTACCATGGCGAAGAGCAGTTGCGCCATCAACGCCTTGGAAATATACGGTCTTGCTGTCCTTAGCCGAACCAACGGTCGTAATCTCATAGCGTCCGATCTTAACCTCATCCTCTGTCAGATTAAACACCGCGATGCCGTCAACTACATCAGCTGTCCATGTGTTCTCTGTTGGCTCGTTATCCTCATCTAGTCGGGTGAGCTTAACCTTCGTATCATCAGAGTGAACCTTAATGGAGACAGGCACCCCTTCCGTGACGATCTCATTTTCTGTCCATAGTGTGTACTTGCCAGGGCGAGACCAGCGGATATAGGAGCTGTCGATATCATACGGAGAAATGGACATATCAGCGATGCTATCGTATTTGCCTATTCCATAGCTTGGCGGGTCGCTATGCGGAAAAAGATTGTTTACCTGGAGCGACTTACCGTTAAACTCCTTTTCCATAATTGCCAGCATGAATGGCACATCTCGATCTTGAATGGCGTGAGCTCCATCGCGAACTCGTACCGCAGCATTGTCACTGCCTAAAAACTCATAGACCTCCTGTGCCGCTGTCATCGCCATTACGGAGGATGGCGGTGTCGTCCAATCGAAGTTGTTATCTGCGACAAATGCGATGAGTGGTCTTGGTGCCATCAATGCCTCAACGGCATGCGAATCGAATGGCATATAATCCATATCCTTCTGTTGCTGGAACGCAGCAGCTGTACCAAGACCCAGCCAGAATGATTCGCCAAAATACTGAATGCTGTTAAGCCCCTTCTGGTTTCTACGATAAATGCGATCTAACGGTGTATTATAGTAAAACAGCTTGCCCTCAGCTGTGTAACGGAAGCTAGATACACCGGACTGTCCGCTGTCTACCGGCGCTGCTGCACCGACGCGATCATCCATCGCTGCTGACATTAGCGCGTATTTACCATTGATCGATACACCTGTTGTCATTGATTTATAAGGGTTAATATTCCATTGGTTCATGCCGCCGTTAGCTTCAGCACTAATCTCCATCGCATCAATAATGCGGGAAACGGTCCAAGCTGCCGTCATGATCGAGCCAGTATTGAAATCATATTCATAAGGGTTAAAAGGATATAAATTGTAGTAGTTTCCGCTTCTGTTAAATCCACCCCAGTTCGAGACATTAATTACGGCGTAGCCGTTTTCTGTCGCCATGGCTGTCTGACCGAAACCAAAGGCAATAATGACTGGCCAACCACCTTCAGGCGGTGTGCCCGTTGGAACGATAACATTACCAAGACTTCCAGTCACGGTTCTGTCATTATCATTAATCGTGACATTGATCTGGTTTGTCGGCTCATTTACGATGATCGCGCTCTTAGGCGTCGGATATTTTCTTCCATAATAGTAGTACTGAATGAGATCTCTAAGCTCATCTCTGCGCTCTAGCCAATCAGCCTCCGTTGTGACTCGGCCGTTCGAACCTGCCTCAGAATCTATAAACTGGAACAGATCATTAAGGCCCGGTGAATGTGGTAAAGAGGTAATATTTTGGGGGAAGCTAGCGCGCGGCGGTGTAGGCTGCAGAGCTGTTTTATCGACCTGGGCGTTAACGAGCACATTTTTCTTATCCGTTTCTATCCCCTCTTTGTCGATCTGGACACCAAGCGTCCCTGTTCGTGTAATGTTAACAAGCGCAAGCTCGAATACCGTGTCACTTACCTGCGTCAAGGCGCCCTTCTCTGCTGTTGCGGATGCATAGTTGGTTACTGCAGCAGGGGTACCGGCGCTAAGAATGATGTCATCCGACGACAATTCTGATACGGCACTGTTGAACGTTAGCCTTAAGGCAGAGCTATCCGCCACGAACGCTGTACCTCCGACGTTGGCGACGCTATAGGTAACTAAAGCTGCTTCACGATAAATCATAATAGCCTTTTCTTGATCGTCCACACCGTCCTTCGTAATCTTGAGCGTGACGGTGCCTTCATTCAGCACATCGCTAATTCCAAGCGTGTACTCGGTGTCGCTTGAACCTTCTACCACAGTCAGTGAGCCCATTGTTGCACTCGCCGTTCCAGCTGAGAGCACAATGTTGCTTTCCTCTAATCCAGGTACCGGTTCCTCAAATACGAGTGTAATCGCATCCGATGTTGTCACATTTGCTTCACCGTTCGCCGTTGCAGTGTAGCTCGTTTTCACGATTGGGCTATCATTAGGCTCGTTTTCCTCGGCAAACACAGCACCCATATCGAATAGAGTAAGTGACATGATGGCAACCAAAAACAATGAAATAAAGCGTTTACAAGATTTCATGCTTTCGTCTCCTTCAATTTTTACTTTTCCATAATACTGCATGTGCTTTCACATCTGGCTAGCTACGCCTCCTTTTCATTCGCTTCATGAGTGATTGTTCGCGCGTTCATTTTCTTCATTCGCTATACATGATCACCTCTTCTGAAAACGATGACATAAGTTGAAAATTGTATGACAGTAGATATAGTACAACAGTATTCTGTTAAGACAAGTTTTATGTATGAATAGTTATTGTCATCAATTTAATTCTAACTAAATCCAAAGCTACTAAGACCCACCTTGCATCATGCTGGGTGGGTCTTAGTTAAATACTCAGTATACGATACGGTTTCAATTCTATTTCGAAGCTATATCTCTTTTTTCTCTATCTCGTTTTTAGTATCAGGCATGCCTTGAATGCCATTCTTATGTAGCTGCAAGACGCCTTAATTTAAATTAATGTGCCATCATCTCTTGAGCAATCGTATGACCGTCCATTGCTGTAGGATAATACGTCGGCCAGTTTACCAATTCCTCTAGCAAAGCAGCGCGGTTATCTCCCCAGTACAGGTGATAGTGTCCCGCTTTCGTCGGGTAAATGCTATGGTCACTGAATTGAATATAGGTCGGCACACCTTCTGCAGGCTCAGCTAATTTGAAAATAAAGCGAACGCCACCATTTCCTTTTTCATAGGTCAAGATTTCATACCCGTCACTAACATATTCACCAGTGCTAGCTTGCTCTCCGTCATAAAAGGTCACTTGATTACCGTCTATGACAATCCGATCAACCGTTGTTTTATAGCCAGTGTCATAATACTCCTTATATTCCTCAGCAGACATCGAATCGCTGTGTGCTGCCTTGTGTTCAAACACTTCATCTAAAGTGCCGTCTAAGAGATAAGGGTAGACAGATTGCCAGTCTCCCGCCCAGTCTGATAGCTCACGATCCTTAATCTGGCTATCTTCAAAATAACCTGCATAAATTTGATCTAGTTCTTCGTCATGAGCATGACTGTGCCCGTCATCGTTGTGGTCATGCGCATGGCTATGTCCATCTTCCTCATCGTGAGTGTGGTTATGGCTATGTCCACCTTCCTCATCGTGCTTATGATCATGACCGTCATCTTCGTTGTGCGTATGGTTGTGACTATCAGAACTTTGCTGTGCCGTCACCAGGTTGTTCGTACCCTCCTGTTCTACATCCTTAGACTGGCACGCCATTAGCAGGACACTTAACGCTACGATACTTGCCCACATCATTGTCTTTTTCATAATAAGCTCCTCTCCATTAATCGTAATGATTACGTTTTATATAATAAGCAGTGACTATTTAAATGTCAATACTAATCGTAAATATTACGAATTAAATTTTCGTGTACATATTGCTGATCGACATATGATGAGTAACCTGTACAAGCAATTCACATTGGACACAAAAAAGAGTGAGCTCTTGCGCTCACTCTGATTATCCATCACTATGGCTGCATTATATGGACTTAGGTCAGTTCAGCGTACCTTCTGGAATGCAATTCTCGATGTCCCATCATCAAGCACGATTTCTCCACAATACACATAACCTAATTTCTTTAGTAAACTTTGCATCGGTATGTTTTGAACATGTGTATCAATTCTAATATTGCCCGTATGCTCAAATGCCCAATCTAAGCAAAACGTTGCAACCCCTCGCGAGCCTTCTGCTGAAGCAATGCGATGGATGACTCCATAAGGCTCATTGTTCAGCCATGCACCGCCTTTAATGACCTCATAGGTCGGGTCTTCCTCTTGAGCATAATAGAACACGCCAACAACCTTCTCCTCATCGATGCAGACATAGAGCTTCTCCTGACTAATGTCGTCCTCAATAAGCACTCGTTCAGGGTAGTCATCGCCCCATTGATCCGGATTGCCCTGCTCCTTCATAAAACTTCTCGCGTAGTCGTATATGGACATGATGATGTCAATATCACCTAATGCTGCTTTTCTAATCTGCAAATTGTTCCCTCCACCGTAACTATCCTCTGCTGTTCATCATTATTAGCATATTCCATATACAGTAATCATTCATAAAACCCTGTTCAATAGAATTAAAGCAAAACAATAAACTTCGTTAACCAGGCTATGTATTTCGCACCCCATATGAACAACAATTGAGCAAGTAAAGTACCTAATAACCGTGACGTTACCATCATCAGTGACATGCTTTTGAGTTTATTATAGCTCCCTCTTTCATTAGCAACATCGTCTGCTAATACAGATATTTTGGGGTCAATTAATATCACTAATAGTATCGTTGCGATACCGTTAATTAAACCGGATGCCATTGTTGCTGTAGAAGCTCTCTCAGGGGCTAATAATGATGCATATAATGCGGATAATACACCGATTGTATATATGGATGTGATGACCATATTTACGCAAAACAGCTTGATCGGTATATCCTTCATTTTCGTATCCTGTAAATATGAAAACTTAGGCAAACTGAAATGAGTGATGGCACGTTTTACGTACTGTAGAGAAAATATCTTTTTCATTAATGAATGAACAGAGCCTTTTTCCTCGGATAAATGTATGATTGCTCTTGAAAACAAAGCGATAAAAGTAGGAAATAGAAGCATTCCAAATAATGTTCCAACCGTTGATGCACTGATAAGCACTCTAAATTGTGCTTCTACAAACTCTAGGGTATTTTCTTGGGGGGCCTTATCGATCAGACTGCCAGTGAAAGGCTGTTGCATCATATTCGCAAGACGCGAAACGACAACCATAATGTTGAAGAGAGATAAAGCAGAAGCGATCATTTTAACTCTTGCACCTGACAACCTTGCAGCGTAAGCAAGTGTTTCTACCGAATGGATAATAAAAATAAACAAAAATAAAAATATTAATTTTACAGATATGAGCTCCATGCCATTACCTTCTTCTTTAGATTCGTCAGCTTACATTTAAATAGCCAAATTATGTAATATATTACCATTACCTATTATAGTTGTAAATAGTAACTAGCAGGACGGTTACCTTGCAATAGTGCATCCCCCTTGGCAGCACTCAGAAAAAAAAAGTAGAGAGGCCATCGCCCCTCTACTTTCTCTTCACAACAAACCTTCTCAGCTTCATTAGGCTTGTCCTTCTGCTATGTGAGATCATCCATATGATCTTCAGCGCTTTTAATCAATGCGCGAACTTCATCCGTAGACTTTGTGCTCATCATTTGATGTCTTAGCTCACTAGCGCCGCGGAAGCCTTTCACATAAATTTTGAAAAAGCGCTGAAGCCCTGACATTGCACGTGGCAGCTCCTCGATATATTGATCATGAAGATCAAGATGCAGCTTTAGAAGCTCCAGATGCTCCTTCGGACTGTGCTGCTTTGGCTCCTTCTCAAAAGCGAACGGATTACTAAATATTCCGCGTCCAATCATTATGCCGTCTACACCATACTGCTCTGCAAGCTTTAGCCCGGTTTCGCGATCAGGAATATCCCCATTAATAGTTAGCAGCGTATGTGGTGCAACTTCATCACGCAGTTTTTTAATTTCCGGAATCAGCTCCCAATGCGCTTCCACTTTACTCATTTCCTTCGTTGTACGCAAATGAATAGAAAGGTTCACAATATCTTGCTTGAATATATGAGTTAACCACTCTCGCCACTCATCTACCTCGGAGAATCCAAGTCTAGTTTTCACGCTAACAGGCAGTCCACCCGCTTTTGCTGCTTGAATAATATCTGCTGCAATGTCTGGACGAAGAATCAGGCCACTACCCTTCCCTCTTGACGCGACATTTGGAACTGGGCAGCCCATATTAATATCTATTCCTTTAAAGCCCATCTCTGCCATTCCGATGCTCATTTGACTGAAATATTCGGGCTTATCTCCCCATATATGCGCAACAATTGGCTGTTCATCCTCTGTAAATGTCAGACGCCCACGCACACTTTTGATCCCATCTGGGTGACAGTAGCTCTCCGTATTCGTAAATTCCGTAAAGAACACATCCGGTCTACCCGCCTGACTTACGACATGACGAAACACTACGTCCGTCACATCCTCCATCGGTGCAAGGACGAAAAATGGTTTCGGTAAATTACGCCAAAAATTATCTTTCTTATCTATCTCTATCACCCTTAGCTCATATCCTCTCGATTTGATTATATTAAATACAAATAGACCGCCCCGGCAAAGGAATCGGTCTATTTAGTCTGCTTGTAATTACAAATATGATAACACGCATGACTTTGCACTTTCAAGAGCTTCCCAGCCTTTTACTACCTGTACCACATCTGCTAAACCGCACTAGTTTTACAAACGTATGGCTAATGGAATCGGGCAAGCTACTTCTATATACAAGGACTGATTATTTTGACAAAGCAAGGTTTATATGAGCTAAGTGATGCTCCTCATGCCAAGCTAGCTTTGCAACCTTTGTAGCTACTTTGATCTGACCGTTCGTTTGGTGCGTAAACACACGCTCCAGATGCTCCTCAGTCAACGTTTTCCCTAGCGCAACGACACGCTCGTTAATCCCCTCAAGCATTCGGATAGAGCTTTCAACAGGAAGCTCGTTATCCGGTAACAACACCCACTTCTCTTCATCAAATGCAGGTACGGTTGGGTTATCATCCGTTAGAGCTAATTTCAAGCGCTGATACATATTTAACTGAGAATCTGCAATGT
Source organism: Paenibacillus camelliae (assembly GCF_023715345.1). Lineage (GTDB taxonomy): Bacteria > Bacillota > Bacilli > Paenibacillales > Paenibacillaceae > Pristimantibacillus > Pristimantibacillus camelliae. The sequence continues at coordinate 21,761 of NZ_JAMBNY010000007.1, read as the reverse complement.
GATGCACAAGCTGACGAACGGTCCATGCACCCTCGCGATAGGTTTTGTTCAATTGTTCTGCATCTAATGAATCTACAGCCTCTCTCAATCGATGGGTATAGGAACCGATTTGCTGGAGCCACTCCTGAACATTTTGTTGCGTCACCTTGTCAGGAACCTGCAGCTTTCCAATTGGGAATTTCACATCCATTTTCAGACCTCATTTCTATATTAGTTTTACCGATTAACGTTTAATATACCAATCGTCCAAGCTAATGTAAACCTTCAGCACAACCTATTGTAAGCCTTATCTCGACCACTGTAACCCTCAGCTTATCCCTGTGAGCAAGGTACATGCTCGTAGACATTCGCTTATAGAGGGTAATGCCGCAGATGACTTTACACCGACAGTGTGCTTAATCATCATCATGCCTTTTCTTTCTCTCTTCTTCACGCTTCTTGTTCTCTTCCTTCTTCTTCTTTCTTTCCTCTTCCCGCTTCTTCTTCTCTTTCTCTTTTTCTTTCTCTTTCTCTTTCTTCTTTTTCTCCTCCTCTTTTTTCTTCTTCTCTTCCCCTTTTTTGTTTCCCTTTTCCCCAAATATAGGACCTGCATTGTCTTTCGCTTTCTCGATTGTAGGCCGTGTAAACTCAGATATAGGTACGTCCTGTAACGCAAGGGACATCATTTCTCGGAAAATTAAAGCCGGGTACTGCCCGCCGGATGTTGTTAAATAATGCTCGCGATCCGTCTGATCATAGCCTAGCCAAACCGCCCCTACAAGCTCAGGCGTATAGCCGACAAACCATGCATCCTTAGCACCGCCAACTATGCCTTCGAACTGTTCGATTCGCGGAAGCTGCGTCGTTCCTGTTTTCCCAGCCATCGGACGATTGAGTGCGGCATTCTTTCCTGTACCTTCTCTTATTACATCTTGCAGCATCTCCGTCATCGCATAAGCGTTTTCTGGAGACATAACCGCAACCGGTTGGTGCTCAGCCTCAGCTAAAACCTGTCCGTCCACCGTTGTAATTTTCGTAATCGTATGCGCTTGAATCTGTTCGCCAAGATTAGGGAACACGCTATAGCCCTGTGCCATGTGAAGTGGAGACACCCCTTGCGATAACCCGCCAAGCGCCAAGCTTAAATTACGATCTTCCTCGACTAGCGGGATACCGAGCTTCTCCACAAACTCTATCCCGCTTTGAAGTCCAATTTCGTTCAACAGCCATACGGCCGGAATATTTCTGGAATAAGTAACCGCCTCTTGAAGCGATACTTCCCCTAACGTACGGTTATCTACATTTTTGGGACGGTAGCCTTGAATATCTAATGGGCCATCATACAGCCGTGAATGCTTATCGTAGCCTAATTCCAAGGCGGGTGCGTACACACTTAACGGCTTAAATACTGACCCAGGCTGCCTCACCAGCTGAGTAGCATGATTGAAGCCGCGGAAGGTATGCTCTCCTCGCTGTCCGACGATTCCGCGTATCCCCCCAGTCGATGGATCCAAGATGACGGCTCCGCTCTGCAGCAGCTGATCGGATGCACTTTCTGGGAACAGCGCATCATTGCGGTACGTTGCTTCCATGGCGTTCTGAACGACTGGATCCAGCTCCGTGTAGATAAGCAGATCTCCAGCTAACAGCTGACGCTCGGTAAATCCATACAAACGAATGGCCTCATCAATCACTTCATCCATATAGGATGCATATTGACCGAGCAAATGGTTAAGCTGCTCCTGTGGAATTTCCTCGAGCACTTGAATCGGTTCTGCCTTGGCGTGCTGATATTCGGTTTCAGTGATAAAGCCTTCAGCCTTCATTAGACCAAGCACGAGATTGCGTCGCTCCAAAGCGAGCTCCTTATTCCTAAGCGGAGAATATCGGGTTGGAGCTTTTGGTAATGCTGCAAGCAGTGCGCTCTCTGCCAACGTCAAGTTCTCCGTTTGCTTGCCGAAGTACCGCTTGGCTGCTCTTTGCACTCCCCACTGACCCTCACCGAAATAAATTTGATTCAGGTACATTTCGAGAATTTGGTCCTTATCATAAAGTGTCTCGATCTTAATTGCATAGGCAGCTTCTGTCATCTTACGGGAAAACGTTTTTTCACCTGTTAAAAAGACATTCTTAGCAAGCTGCTGGGTAATCGTGCTTCCGCCTTGTACCGCACCGCCTTCCTTCACGTTACGAAAGGCTGCGCGAATAATGCCGAAGACGTCCACTCCGGTATGATCATAATATCTTTTATCTTCTACTGCGACGATGGCCTGCTGAAGATGTTGCGGAACTTGATCGATAGACACATAATCGATCTTAGCAGTGGTGACCTCGGAGCTGACCTCACCGTATCGATCGATGAACTGTGTCGGAGCCGCTATTGGTACAGCTAGCTTAGCGATATCAAGCGAATGAATCCAATTAGCCCCGATTGCTACTAGTGACAAAAATAAGAGCACCATCGCGATGATCAATATTCGGAATCGCTTCATCAGCCTAAAGATGCCGGATGGTCCGCGGCGTCTTCCCTCTTTTTTATGTAAATGATCTTTTCTATGTTTATTCATAGCTGCCTCCCATTGCAATAACACACTGTCTGAGCTGTAGACATTCTATTATAATGAGGAGGTTTTGAATGGTAGTCAAATTAATATTTTGTCATAAAGATATGCAAAAAGCTCAAGATAAGCTTGAGCTTTTTGTTTTCAGTATTCTAATTAACCTTGGATGTTGAAGCAATGTGGTCCACTATTCTCAAAAGCAAGGTAACAGCTTCAGCTCTAGTTGAGTATCCGCCTGGTGCAAATTTGTTGTTGCCCCTTCCCTTAGCTATACCTATATCTGTAGCTGCTGCAATGGCCGGGTATGCCCAATCTGGAATTTGGTCCACATCATCATACGTAAGCGCAGAAATCGAATCCTTCGTGTCTTCATAGCCTATTGCACGCATGAGCACGACCGTCATCTCAGCGCGGTTGATCCATTGAGAAGGTCTGAACGTTGCGTCATCATATCCTTTCACCAATCCAGCAGCAACTGCTTGCGATACGTGAGCTTTTGCAAACGGTGGAATTTGTGCATCATCCTTGAACGTTTGTGCTCCTTCAGAGGAAGCTGGCAATGCCAGTGCACGAGAAAGCATAGTAATAAATTCTGCACGAGTAACCTCTTTGTCTGGAGCGAATCTCCCATCTGGGTAGCCCTTCACCCATCCCTTCGCGGTTGCTCTGTTAATGCTTTCCTCGGCCCAGTGACCTTCCGTATCTATATAGTTCGTCGATATACTAAGCTTCGCTATTAAAGCTGGCTCAGATGTGATGCTGCTACCATCTCGGTCAACCAGTTTCACTCGCGTTAATTGAACGAGAGCTTCGCCTTGTCCAATAGCTTTGAATTTTAACGAGGCAAAATGCATTTTTCCATTTTCGCCTAAGGTATCGCCAACCTTAGTATGAGCGAATATTATTATCCCGTCCTCAACAATCGGAGGGACCGTAAAGCCATCCCAAGTCGTGGACGCTTGACTAAATTTCAATATGTTAGGGTCGTAGGATAGACGAAGCTCATATCCAAAAACGTTTTTCGTGCTATCGCCTTCGACCGATACTACTACTTCTTCGCCAACTATTGCATTGCTGGCGGAGCTATTTAATGTAAATGAGGAGTTATTCTCAGCATGTGCCATAATCGGTATCAAGGTAAATAGCAGTAGCACGGACAGTAGAAGCTTGGACAGCAGCAACGGCAATTTTTTTATTTTCAATTGAATCGTCTCCCTTGTTCATATAATGGTTAGGAGAGAAACAGGTCCAAGGGTATCGACTGCACTAAGCTTTGATACCCTTGGCTGTTTTTCAGTTATTAATTAGTCAGAATGAGACGCGCCAATGCGACAAGGTCTTCAATGTCGATTGTTCCATCATTATTGATGTCGTATTTCTTCACTTGATCCCAATCTGGGCTATCTGAAGATTTGCCATAAGCTTTCGCAACTAGAGCCAGGTCACCAACGCTTACTCTATCATCATCGTTGACGTCACCTGGTAGTACAGGCTTACGAATCTCAACTGAATGCGTATCTCCATCAATTTCCGCCTCTACTCCTTCACCGTCTGCAAGCCCAACTAGCGTAACTGCGATATCCGCAATACCAGCTGTCTGCTTTGCTTTGAAGCTAAGCTTAAAAAGAGGTTGATTAGGATTATTTACGCCTTCATTTAAGTGAGTGCCTAAAATTCGAATACTTCCTTCTTGGCTATCTGAGCCTACAATTACAAACTGCTCAGAATCAACGGACACTGGCTGACCAACAAGCTCTAGCTTATCAGCGTCGTATGCGATTGTAATGTCTTGTGCATATACTTCCTGATTCAAGCTTTCAAGACCGTAGGTCACATCGAATGTTTCACCGAACTGCACTACCGCTGGACCTGACAACGTTGCTGAGCTAGTTATACTGCCTCTGCTCTGTGCAAACATCCAATCAAAGATGTTCTTATCTGCATACGCTTCTTGGCTTGCACCATATCTGAAGCTGGCATTTGATTGACCAAGAAGGTTGCTGTACACTTGGGCTTCGGTTTCGTGCGGCGTCCAGTCAAAGCCGTAGTAAGGGAAATTAAAGGCCTGGTTAGTTTCCAGAACGTTTACGTTAGCATTTGAATACAATCCGCTAGCGCCAGCGCCTGTACTGAAATACTGTGTCCATGAATTACCAGCGCCGTCATTCTTATGTGTATGCGCCCATATGGAGGTTACTGTTAACTCAGGGTTCGCCGTAAGCTGTTCCTCAGTTGGCAAGCTGCCTCCTGCAAGCGGAACAATTGCTGCGAGAAACTCAGGATTGCGACTATAGAAGCCGAGCGTATACATGCTGCCCATCGAGAAGCCGGACATATAGATACGGTTCAGATCCACCTTGCCCTCATCGGCCAGTTTCTCGATATATGCCATAAGTGCCTCATTATTGGCCTGATTGTTTGCGTGGTTTTGCGTTGCTATAATGTGCGCGTTGTACTTGCCAGGGTTCTCCAGCTGACGCTTGGATAGTACGGCTGCTCCGTTCGCGGTTTGCACTGGAGCGAAGAAGTCCCCAGAAGGGCCTCCACGGCCGCCGCCATGGTTGTAAATAAACAGTGGGAGAGGACCGAGTTCTTCCCATGACTCGTCGATCGAGATCAGGATGTCCATGCTGCCTGTGCCGCTCGGGTTCGTTTTGTCAGGGACAAACTTGTCGAGCGCCGGGTTGACTACAGCTGATTGAGTGAATCTCGGGGTTATCGTGGTGCCGTCTGTCAGTTTGATCTCACGATCTACGTTGACGCGGTAATTGAGAAGTGCAGAGAAGGCGTTTTGCAAGTTGCCTGATACCATTGCGCCGGATGTATAGCCATTGGTATTCCAGAACTCGAATTCAATGATGATGTAGCGACCACTCTCCGGAGTATCCGTTACGAGGTCTTCGGAGCCCGGTGCGGGGGATATATAGCCAAGCGGCTCCGGAGCACTGTTTACATACACCCTAGTGATATTGCGCAAGCCGTCGAAAATCACGGTTGAGCCGTCAAGTCTTGTATTTCTAGCAGCCGCCGTGAACATATCGGAGCTAAGGTCAGCAAGGTTGGCCTCATTGCCTTCGCCAAGGTCGATGATGACCGCTGTCGTGACGTTACCGACAGAGAATATATCGTTATACACGGTGAACGGTAAATCTGCTGCGTTTGTAAGAGGCTTGAATGTTACGTGGATGCTGATGCCGCTTTCGGTGACATTCCTTATTGTATATGTGTTGTCTGTAACAGCTACTTCTTCATTATTAACTGTAACTGTATCCACTTCAAACCCGAATGCAGGGTTTAACGTGAAGGTTACGTCTTCGCCATCATTTACCCAAACATGCCCTGCTAGGGAGGATGGACTTATACTGCCGTTCTCGCCAGATGATGTCATAACGTAGTGCTGAACGCCAACGCTAACGTTTGGTTCATACAGTCGTAAAGCCGGTGATTCCTGCATCTGCTGAAGCAGTTGAGCAGCGCTCGTCGTGTTCGCCGCCTGGCTCTTCGCGGTGAAGCCGTCTTCCGTACTCGTCAAGGCAAAGTTCCACTGGTTGTTCCCGCCCCAAATGTACAGAGACACGGTGCCTTCCTGTTCATCCAGTACATGCAGCAACATGCTTTGCTGGTTGCCATTGATCGCTGCGCCAGTCGTGTTGAGGGGTGCATGCTGCGCGTTGAAGCTGGATTCCCTTCTCAAAGGCTCCGTGCCTCCGCCTGCGCCGGGTGCGTCATTCAATACATAATAGCCTGGGCCGTCACCAAGACCGCCGGATGCCGCGGCAGTATTTGCACCAAGGCCAAACTGCCAGATCATGTCGTCCGTCACTTCGGATGTGATTAAGCCCTCTTCAATCGTTACGGCCTTGGATGCCATACCAACCTGAGTATCGCCGGTCACATCGCCTGGTGTGCTGATTGTCGCTTGAGCGTTAGTAAGTGCTCCGTGCTCGGAGACAATAAGATAACTTCTGCCAATCTGGACATCAGCTGGGTCGACCTGTCTCCACGTTTCGTTCGGTTCCGCAGCTGTATCTGCCTTGGCCTCGGGTAAGTTAGATACCATTAGAACGGATACCATAAGGAAGCAAACCAAGAAAGACATCACGAATCTTGTTTTACGCATTACCTACAACACCTCTCTCTTATTCTTTGTCTCTTTGCCTTTCAGACGACATGACTATAAGATCGTCTACATCAAGAAAACATCTTAATCACCCCCCAAATTTGATAAGAGTCGTTAGGGAATCTTAAGATGTTTAACCGTTCTAGAATGTCCCTAAGACAGTTGAATATCATAACGGTAATGATTAGCTCGTAGAGTATCGTTGCATAGGCTTTGGCATGCGTTTCGGTTATTCGACGCTTGTTAGTATATTATCTAACCCTTGACAGCGCCGGCGGCGATCCCCTTGACAATATGCTTTTGCATAACAATAAAAAAGATGAATATCGGCACCAATGTGATGACCGTAAGTGTCATGAACATCGGCCAATTAACGGTAAATTCGCCTTTCGCTTTATAGATTTGCAGAACAAGCGTCGATTTGGACGCTGAATTCAAGAACAGCATAGGTGCCAAGAAATCGTTCCATATCCACATCGTCTGAAAGATGGTGCTCGTAATTGTAATCGGCTTCAGCAATGGAAAGATGATTCGCCAGAAGATCCCCCATACGCTGCAGCCATCAATGACGGCTGCTTCAGTTAGCTCCCGAGGAATCGTCCTCATATATCCCATCATTAGGAAGAAGACAAAGACAGATCCACTCGTATACAGAGTAATCAAGCCGTATAGTTTATCAATCAGGTGCAAATCACTCATCAGCTGAAATAAAGGAATGAGTGTCGCTTGGAAAGGAATCATAAAACCGGCAAGCAAATACAGCATCGCAAACCTTGTTATTCGATTCGCATTGAACACAACCGGGTATGCCGCCATCGCACCAATCAAAACAATTAATGCGACGGAACAGACGGTAATGGTTAGCGTGTTCCAGAAGCTGCGTATAACCGAGGTGTCCTCAAAAACCTGAATGTAGTTTGTGAAGATCCATTTCGAAGGGAGAGCCATAGGGTTCTTTGCAGCATCCTGCATCGTTTTGAACGTGTTGACGATAATCATATAAAACGGAAAAAACGCGATTATTCCGGCCGGGAGCATCAATATGTCCAGAATCCACAACCGTTTTTCAGAGGTTTTCTTCATTGTAAGTCCCGCTCCCTTCGTTGCATTACTGTAACTTGGAAGATTGCAATGGTTAGTACGATTAAGAAAAAGACGAATGACATGGCCGATGCTAGGCCGTACTGTGTTTCAGATATTCCCCTTTGCACGATTACCTGGGTTATCGAGTAGGTTTCATAGCCAGGTCCGCCCTTTGTTAAGGCGAATGGAATCTCAAAAACTTTGAGCCCGCCGGTAAGCAGCAGCATGACGCTGACCGTCATTGCAGGTGCGAGAAGTGGAATCGTAATAAAACGAATTTGCTGCAAACGGTTCGCCCCATCTATTGAGGCTGCTTCGTAATAATCTTTCGGAATGGATTGCAAAAATGCTAGATACAACACTGCATGCCACCCCGTTACCGCCCATGTTGCCACGACGATCGTAGATAGCTTCGCTAGTAATGGGTCGGACAACCAAGGCTGCGGCCCCATGTTAAACACTTCTCTAAGTACGGTGTTCAGTATGCCTGAACCGATCGGCGCCAGGATAAATCCCCAAATATAGGCAAGCAGCAGGCCGCTTGGAATAGTTGGGAAGAAAAAAATTGCGCGTTGAATGTTTCTAGTTAAAAACTTTTGATCCAATATTAAAGCAAGCGGGATCGCTAAAATCGTAACAAGTATTGCTTTGCCAAAAGTAAAAAATATCGTATAGGTAATGGCGGATGTGATCGCATCATCCACAAATATTCGCGCATAGTTTTTCAAGCCAACAAAATCATATATCTTCGTATATCCGTCAAAATTAGTAAAACTCAAGAAAAACGATTTGATAAGCGGATAGATCGTAAACAATGAGTAGATCGCTAGAATCGGAAGCAAAAACAATTGAAACTGCAGCTGACGAACAAATTTGACCATAATTTGCCTCCCTTAAAAAGTGAGGAGAGGGAGTAGGTTTCCCTGTACCCTCTCCTTACCTAATCGAGGATTATTTATTTTCCATTTCTTTCAGTTTGTTGTCCAGAGAGGCTGTAGCTTCCTCCGGTGTTATTTTGTTAACGGCTATATCTTGAATGGATACAAGGAATTGGTTACGCAGCGCTTCTTGATGCCTATCCCATGAAACCATTGGCAAGTAAATTTTACCTGCAATTAGCCCATCTCTGTATGCTGGCTCATATGCCGGATGCACTGTACTATCATAGCCATGAACCGTAATGATTCCGCCTGTGCCTTCCTCGAATTGCTTCAGCCCTTCATGTGTTGTCATGTACTCAAGGAATAACATCGCTTCATCCTTGTTTTTTGTTTTACTGTTAATCGCAAAACCAACACCAGGCGCACCATTATAATATTTGTTGCCAGGTTCTTTGCCTGGAATCGGCATAATTTCGAACTGAAGATCTGGATTCGTTTGCTCGATTGTAGGGATATTCCAAGGGCCGCCAGGGAACATAGCGACGTTACCAAGGGAGAATTCGTTGAGCACCTGGTCACTGGTCAATCCGATCATATCTGGCGTCAAAATTTTATTGTCGATCAGTCCTTCCTTCCACATCGTTAACACTTCAGTCCAGCCTTCTGCGAAAGTTGTCTCGCCCTTAAATAGCTTCTCATCGAACGTTGGGTCTTTCGATAGCACATTACTACCGAACATAGCAGAATGAATGATTGTAATATCATGCATTCTGTCATAAAGCGGTATGATACCCGCTTCTTTTAGCTTCAAGCATGCCTCAATGAACTCATCCCATGTTTCTGGCAATTGAGTAATGCCTGCCTGTTGAAACAATTCCTTGTTATAAAACAAGCCGCCTGCCCATCCAGTTTGTGTAAAGGCATAGGTGCGTCCATCTTTACTAAGCATCGGCTTATTGCTGTCTAGCATCACTTTCATAAATGGTTCGTCCGTCAGATCAAGAGCGTAGCCGCCGTCTATGATCTCATTGCGGTTTTCTGCGGCGATGATGAATATATCAGGCGCCGTATCTGACAACAACATCGTCTGAAGCTTAGCAATGTAATCTGTTACAGGAGGCGCAAATTGAAAATCGAATGTAATATGCGGATATTTTTCAGTAAAGCCGTCGATCACAGGTTTCATTTCTTTTTCATTATTCCATGCCAGAATACTAAGCTTAACTGGTTTAGCTTCATTATCTTCCTTTGCTGCATTGCTCAATGAACTTTCATTGCTGGTGTTCTCAGAGTTGCTTTTATTACTACTATTGCTGTTGCTGTTACCGCTGTTATTGCTGCATGCGGCAAGTACTACTGACAAACAAAGGACAGTGATTAATAGCAAAAAGGACGATTTCTTCATGCTTGGCTTACCCCCATGTCATCATTTTTTATAATAAGCACTTGTTGTAAGCACTTACAATTAAAGTGTAGTATGAGCTCACTTTTATTTGAATTCATATTGTTGCATCATTTGTTGCCAATTGTTGCACTTGCAGCAAGTTCAGCTTAGTTCGGTCGAATTGGTGATGTGCGGTACTCTTTGGGTGTAACCCCGAAATACTTCTTAAAAGCTCGACAAAAGTGACTCTCATCTAGAAAACCAGTATGCTCTGCGATATTAATGTTCTTCCAATTGGTTGCAACGAGCAGTTCTGCTGCTTTTTTCATCCGCACCTGCGTCACATAAGCCCAATAATTTATTCCGAATTCCTGCTTGAATGCACGACTTAATTGATATTTGTCAATCTCAAAGCGATCAGCCACGGATTGCAAAGTTAAATCCTCATGAATTTCACATTCTACATACCGTTTAATGCGCCACACAGCATCCTGAAGCTTGGATATTGTTTCTGTAGCGGATGCCCGTACCGCCCGTGCGCTCTCAGCAATGAGCTGTGGCAAGGATGCCGCATCTTGCGCTTGAGCAATTGAGCTGATTCCAACAGTCAATGTACAAGGCGCTGTTGTTACGGTTACCTTTTCTATTACAGCTTCACTAAGCTCACGTAGATGACGGCTAGTTAGCTCCTCTCCACCACCGACTAGCACCACTTGCTGCTCCTTATGGTTGTTACAGCACATCACACAGTCGATTCTCATAGCCAAATGCTCTTGCAGCAGGGCGAAGTATTTATTCTCCAAAGCGCTGATGCCCTCAAAGGTCACAATAGCAAATCGTTGGATGGAGAGTAGTGCTAGACCGTTTTGGAATTTAATCAACGAATCCCCTTCGAGCTGTTCAGAGTATAGCGTTCGTTCTAATTCAGCTTGTACCCATTGCTTAGCTTCAGTTTTCGATTGGTGAATGAGCTCGCTTAAAGCATCCCTAAGCAGTCCGGCGTCGACTGGCTTTAACAGGTACTGGGAAACTTGAAGCCTAAGCGCTTCTCTGGCATAACTGAATTGATCGTAGGCGCTTAAAATGATTGTGCGTGGAATTTCATCCAAGTGCTGGATTCGTTTTAATGATTCGATCCCATCAAGCAGCGGCATATGAATATCCATAATCATCAAATTAGGTCGGAGGGTTTCAATCATGTCGATAGCTTCTTCCCCGTCATATGCATGTTTCACATCTGCAATTCCTAGATCTGTCCAGTCCATCACTTTATCTAGATACCGATGCAAAGATAATTGATCATCTACAATAAGTAGCTTCATGCAACTTACCTCCCTATTCATATCATGGGTAACACGATATAAACTGTTGTAAATACCCCCTCCATGCTTCTAATCTTCAAGCCGTAATCAGGTCCAAACTTCAAACGGATACGCTGATTAACATTGAATAAACCTATACTCTCAGCCTTAAAGTCAGGTTGTTCCAATTGTCTACTCAATTGACGAATTCTGCTTCTCGATATCCCTTTGCCATTATCTTTGATAACGATCAATATTCCTTTCTTGACTCTTACAACCTTAATCGTCATTTTTGCCGATTGTGGGTTTTCAACAAATCCGTGAAAAATTACGTTTTCTACCAGTGGCTGAAGAATCAACTTAATTGTTCTGTTTTTTAGAATCGATTCGTCTTCAATAAAAAACTCGATATCTATTCGATCATCGTATTTTTTGTTCACGATATAAAGGTAATCCCTGACGTTCTGAATTTCCTGCTCGAGCTCTACCATCTCCTCTGATTGCTTCATGGAATATCTTAATAGACTGCTGAGTGACAACACCAAATGGTTGGAGTCCTCGGTACTGCCACATACAATTTCAGTTTGCAGTAGCTGTAGTGTGTTAAATAGAAAGTGTGGATTAATTTGGGACTGCAGTGTTTTGAGTTCTACCTCCTTCAGTGCAATTTCCGATTGATAATTTTGTTTGATCAACGATTCGATACGAATGACCAATTCCCTAAATTTTTGGCTAATCAAATTCAATTCGCGATACTTGTATTTATTTTTAATGATATAAATGCTGTCTCCCCCAATCTTGTCCAATGTAGATAGCAATCGTCCAAATGGGCGGGATATTCGGGCAGTAATCAAGATGGATATAAAAATATTTAGAATCAAACAGAGATAAATAAAACCAATCAAATTTGATTTCAGCGAATCTGCTTGACCTTTGATGACGGACATGGGAACGGTAGAGATCATTCTCCAGCCTTGAACAGCAGTAGGGTGGAAGATGACAAGCGTCTCCCTTTCATCAAGCATGGTAACGAAGCTTCCTGAATCACCTTCATAAATTTGCTCGATACCAGTAAAGTTAATTTTTGTGCCAATTGCAGTGCCCTCTTTATGAGCGATGATGGTCTGCTGATCATCGATCATAAATATGCTTTCATCGTTCTGATAGGAGCTTAATTCAAACATTGTGTTGACCTTGGCCAGATCGACATTGGCAACGACAGCGCCTAACGTTTTATAGTTGTAATCCCTAACCGGAAGGGCAATCGATAATGTCGGCTTGTTATATTTTGAAATATTTTTTTCTAAGTAGTAATCCTGTTTATGAAGTCCAAGTGTAATGAAGCCTTTGCTTGGACGATCCGAAATTGCCTGCTTAAACCAAGTCTGTTCGGTGAAAGGATAATCCCACAGCAGTGATATTCTGCCATCAAGATTGTTTACGTACCCATTTTTGCCCAATATTAATACGTCACTAACTATCGATTGCAAGGATGATACGCCAAAAGCTACCTCTGCGATATTCCTCTCATGCTGGATCCGCCCCGCAATATCCATTTCCCTTCCCGGATTCATCATACTGCCAACTGAGTAATGACCTGCTAATAGAACGAGTGGGCGAGTCGCTTCTTCGAGACTGAAGCTCAGCCCTCGCGCTGCTTGCTCCATCACTTTGTAGCTGGATTGAGTTACTTCCTTCGTTAGACTTGTCGTTGAATCGCGAACGGATAACATTCCAAGAAGCAATAATAGAAGGATGTTCAATACGAGATAGGAAAACATAATCGTTCGAATGATGGTTTTCCCCGCTAAGAAACGAATTAAGAATCTGAATGTGTTGTTCATGATCCTTCACCCTTTCTTTCCCATTATTCTTTGATCGGAGAACACTTGCCTTCTGATCATAAATGAATGATGGGAACTTTTTGTTTTATATTATAAAACTACGTTCTCAAAGTATCGTACAAATTATCTCCACTCTCATTCCGTTCAATGGAAGTTAAGAGTAGAGAAAGACAATACAATCATGATCTTTGAGATACGATTACTTAGGGGTACTTCCACAGATGACTAAGATTTGAAACCGCTTTCTTGCTTGCTAGATAAATGATAGCAAATCCAAATTATGGTGTCTATCTTAAAGATATCTAATAGACAATCCTATCGTTTTCTATCTTTATCTATATCACCAGACCTTCGTGAAAAGAACGATATTTTAATTGATAGTGTTCATAAATTTTCTAGTTATGTGTGTTGTAGTGATTGAAGCAGGGATAACAGATAATGTTAATGTTGTAGTAACTTCTTCCCCGTCAGCACAAAAAAACTGACGACAAATGAATTGTCGCCAGTTTTTTTGTTGATTTAGCTATCTCTTACTTTGCTACAACCTGTGCAATGACACGATCATCTTCATACGTAACATTTACATCATAGCCATCTGCTGTTATGCTACTGAATTTACCATTAATCGCATCTGCAGTGATCAAAGTAATAGCTTTAGCACCCTCAAGCTTATAATTTGAGAAATCTAGCTTTAAGTCTCCACCGTCAATGTTTACTGCTCCCGCTGCTGTTATTTGACTACTATCGTCATCCATCACCATGTTCAGCTTACCAGCTTTCATCGTGAAGTCACCACCAAGCGCCAATGCTCCATCAGCATTTACTACAATTGTTCCATTCTCTACACGAAGCTCACCTGTACCAAAGGCAGTTGTTGATGCGGCTTCTAGCGTACCGGCTTGCAGTAATGTACCGCCAGTATAGCTATTATCACCTGTCAACGTAAGTACTCCTGTACCTTTTTTCGTAAGCTTACCTTGGCCTGTAATATCATTTCTCCACCAGTCCTGTGCATTGAAGCGACCTTTGGAAGCATCCATATCAACCGTTACATCCTTTAAGAATGCACCGTATCCATCGGCTGCCGTTACAAGGTCAAGTCTACCCCAGCCCTGTGACTCGTCGATTACAGGATAACCTGAATCAATGGAGGTCGTATATAATACATCTCTACGCTGCTCGTCTGTAAGATACGGTTGACGAGTTTCTAATAGAGCCTCTGCACCCTCTGGCACGACAGGCGCTAAGCCTTTAATTCCCGTTTGTGGCAAACCATAAGTAAGCTTCTCTCTATAGAACTTTTTATTCGCCTCGTGATCCTCCCATGCCGTCTCATCATAGGCACTTTCGAACGTATAATCCTCTGTTACCGTATGCGCATACTCATACAGACTCATGTTGTTAGCTTCTGCTAATGCACCGAATACATCTCCGGAATTTTTATAGGCTTTATCTAATACTTCTCTATTTTCTTCCTTATTGAGCGCATAGGCAGTCATAGCTGTAGCTTGAATTCTTGCACCGATTACATCTAGTGGTGAGTGCATTCCCGTTACAATTCTATTCTCACCCATTACGGCCGCTCTCGTTAAAAATTCAGAATAACGTTCAGGCGTTGCATATGCAAAACCAAAGGTTGATAGATACGCTGCACTTGTATGCCCGCTTGGGAATGCTCCATCTTTGCCTCGACCATCCTCAGCGATTCTTCTTACATATTTTAATGCAGGAATGATCTCTACTTTTGTTTCATATTGCTGGTAGTGCTTCTCTCCTGTTGTTTTCTTTCCTCCTGAAGCTAATGGCTCTTCTTTCTTTTCACCACTGCCTAGCGTTTCCCATACAGGTAGTCCATTCCGATCGACGATCTCAACTACTTCACCGTTCGAATTCATTCTCCAAGGTCTAGGAGAAGAGTAGAAGTATTTAGCTGGATTAGAAGAAGCCGGTGTTCTGAATCTAATTAATGCAACGAGATCCAGCATATCAGCAAGCTCAGATTCCTCCCAATTTGCCCCCATGCCTTGGCTTTGGTCTTCTGCTGTTTCTTCTTCTAATACGATATTCATCTCATCCAACGTTCTTACAACATTTGTCGTTGGTTTTACGATATCTACATAAGCATTCGCTAAAGGTCCGAACGCCTCCATCATACTGTAGATCTTATCTCTTTGGTCGTCATAATATGCTGCTAAAGCCTCTTCATCTGTACGATTTTGAGTAACCTCTTCTACATATCTGATATTAGCAACCCAAGTCGCTGCATTTCTAATTTCCTCATTTGCATATGTGTTTTTATGTGCAACTACTGCGGTTTTATCATTTTTAAAGCCATCGTAATATGGTGTCGGTCCATCTCCATATTTGGCAGTCTCTCCATTTACGCCAGGCTTAGTTAACGCTGTTCCTTCTCTCCAGGCTGGTTGGTTTAGCGACCACACCTGATCAAACCCGTCTAAAATTTGTATAAATGGATTCGTTGCCGCGATATTTTTCAATGTCGCATCATCCGCATTACCACCATACTTCACCGCGGATAGAGGAGACTTAACAAAGTTAAACGCATTGTCAAGTGCAGCAACCGCTTCTGCACGAGTAATTGGATTCAGAGGCTTGAAGCTTCCATCGGTATACCCAGCCATAATTTCTTCTATGGCTACAGCACCGATTGCACCCTTGCTCCAATCTGCAATAGAGGATGAATCAGTAAAAGCATTAGAAGCATCTATATTACTCACCATATCTTTAATCTTCGTGATCATGATGGCTGCTTCCTGACGCGTAATCGGAGCTTCCGGCTTCACCGTTTGATCCAAATAGCCATCAATATATCCCGCTTCACTAGCAATTGCTACGGCATCGTAATACCACGCATCCTTAGACACGTCCTTAAAGCTTACAGGTGCTTGTCCTGAATAGCCAAAGGCTTGATTGACCATATGCATAAATTCTGCTCGTGTAATGATCTGGTCAGGTCTAAAGGTACCGTCCGAATATCCATTGATCAAGCCTTCATTACTCCATGCTAGAATCTGTTCTTCTGCCCAGTGTCCCTTAATGTCAGAGAACTTCTCCTCCTGCTTCGCAGCGTAGCTCTCACCAGAAAACGTTGGGATTGCAATAGCTAGCATGAGTAGTAATAGTAATGCCTTTTTTAGTTGTCTCTTTGTACTCTGCAACAACATGATCCTCTCCTCGATAACTTGTTTTTGGTTTGCACCGTTACTGTAGCATCAAGGCAGCTTGGGCATCTATAGAACAATTTCCGCTTTATATCACAATCGTACGCTCTGGCTTATCGCATAGACAACATATCATTTTTTCTCCTGTGCGAGAAATATACACGCCTGCCTATTATTAAGAAATGATTAACGCGCAGCGTATTAAAGCCTTCAAATGTTAAATTATGATTAAGACGATCACCAGTTCCGGTGCTATTGTATAATGATGTTGTTCTGAAGCTAGATGTGAAGGAGGAGAAATCGATGCGCAAGCCATTTCAATCTGTATTGTCCAAAATGGTCCTGTCCTATCTTGCTGTCGTGCTTGTCATTGCGCTTCTTCTCAGTTCATTCTTCTATCTATTCTTCGCTCGCCAATATAGTGAAGAAATTAGAATTAACAACGAGATGATGCTTAACAATACGGTCAATCAGATCGAGAGCTCCGTCATTCAGAGAGTCCATCAAATCTATCTATCTCTGGCACTCGGAAGCCCCGTTAATATTCATATGGATACCCTAAATGGGAATCACAGCAAGGTTGTAGACATACAGCAGCTGCTTAATAACCAGGTGCATAATTATTCTGATTTAATCCACGCGATTCATCTGTATGATGCGGAGAAACGTTTCATCATCTCATCTGCACATGGCCTGCTGCTCGAGGATCGTATCTCTTCTGCTGCAGGAACTTCGGTCGCTTCGGTTGTGGGTGCTTCTAGTGTAGATGCTTCTAATATAGATGCTTCTAGGGTAGATGTTTCTGGTACGGGTGTTACAGATCTAGTCACCTCTGATGCTGACAGCATGCATGCTTGGATAACGGCGATGCAGGATCGCGAGGAAAGCTCCTTATGGCTACAAACTCGTTTGGTACCTCAGGATCCTTATCTACAATTAACGAAGCAAAGCAGTATGATGCCGTTAATGACCTACGTCCGCAGCTATCCGTTTCAAGCTGCAGGGCGAGACTCTGAGCTGCTGCTAGCCATTGATGTTAAAGAAGCGGCTATTAGCGAGATCATCGAGACAATGATCCCTGCGAGTTACAATCATACCTTTATAGTCGATCAGCATGCGATCGTAATTTCTGCTGCGGACAAGTCCTTGCTCGGTAAGCCGGCGCAGGATCCTTCACTAATCCAATCGTTGCACTCCCACACTTCGTCAGATGGGAGTCTCACGAATACATTTGACTATGACGAATACGTTGTTTCCCATAATCAGATAGCTGGAAACGGGTGGAGTATCTACACGACAACTCCCACTCATAGCTTCTATTACAAATTAGATGGGTTAAAGGATGGCGTAATTATCCTCTGCTTGCTCGCTGTCGCAGTTGGCATTGCGATGTCTTTCGCTTTTTCGGCTGCTGGCTACAGCCCGCTTAAGCGAATTTTAAATACAATCAAAAGCCGGCACGGCAGCTCCGTTAACTTGAAGCAGAATGAATATCGATTCATCGATACTGCAATTAACAGTCTAACCAATCAAGTGGACAGTCTTGAAGAAACTTTACAGGCTAATCAAAAGGTCATTAAGCATAATATTATTCTCAATATGCTGAATAACCGTTATACGTCGGATGAGCTGACAGAGCAGCTGCATTCTATTCAGGTGGAGATGGACTATTCCCGCTTCCAATGTATGCTTATTGACCCAGTCAGTGAAGGGTGGAAGGAGCTACAGCCCAAGCAGCTGCAGCATATGACGTACAGTATCATTCAGCAGCTGGAGTCATTAGATTTCGAGGAAACACAGCTGCTTGCGGAGGAATTGCAGGATCATAAAATTGTCGTTATTCTGTGTACGAACAAAACGGATAACTCTTTCTCCAAGCAGATTGCCGATTTCATTCTCTCCGAGGTGAAAAGCAAATTCGGCCTAGAATTCGGCCTATCATTAGGAAGCTGGGCAGAGCAGCCGACAGAGATACATACGAGCTATCGTGAAGCTAAAACGTTAATCCGTTACAGCTACTTCTGCCCTGAACAGCCTATCCTTTGCGATCTTAAGCTGCTAAGCAGAGAAAGCAGCAGCCTTGAGCTGTCCGATTCGTATCTGGCAAGCTTCGAGAAGAAGCTGCAAGCCCGTGATCTTACTGGCACCGTGCAAGCGATTGAGGACTTGTTGCTTGAGCTCAAGGAAGGGTTGTATTCAGCAGAGTACAGTCACATCCTATTATTAAAGATGCTCTCGATCTACTCTGACTGCATCAGTGGAGTGCGATGGCAGCCTGCTGAGGCAAGCTCATTAGATCTGTACAAGCAGTATCGGTCGATCTACCATATTGACCGATACTCGGAGTGGATGATTAATCTCGTGACCGAGTTTATTCACCATATGGAAAAACGCAGCCAAGTAAGAAGCGTTGATACGATCACAGCGGTGAAAGCCTACATACGCGACAATCTATCCGGCGATCTCACGTTAGATCATGTCTCAGAGCAGGTGTTCATTAGTCCAAAATATCTAAGCAAGATCTTCAAGGAAGAAACTGGAGTATCGTATTCAGATTATGTAACGAATCAGCGGATGGAACGGGCACGGGAGCTTATGTCCGAGCGTGAATTAACGATCGAGCAGGTTGCTAGCACTGTTGGCTACAGTACGTCTGCTTATTTCATAAAGAGATTTAAAGAAATTCACGGCTGCACACCAAAGAGCTTCATGCGCGGCCTAATGAATTAATGATGGTCAGTCTATGACTTTGTATGAACACGTATGACCATGTACGACTACGGATGACCATAAGTCACTAGATATGACTATACAATGAACACCATGGAATGGAATGCGTACGTAGGTCAAACCTGCACGTATGACACGATTCATCAGTTAAAGCATGTTAGGAAGGATAGTCTATGAAACTCACCCCTTCAAAAGCAATAATTCTATGTGCTGCATCGCTTATGCTACTTGTATTCATAAGCGGTTGGAACGTTATCGGAGGAGAACTAGAGGATAGAGTACAGCAGCCAATCGCCCTCGTCAGCGACAAGGAAGATATAGCTGAACCTTATACGATTAGCTGGACGATGCATCAAAACATCGCTGTCCCTGAGGATGCGGAGATGATCGCATATATCGAAGAGCTCTTTCATGTCGATCTGGATATATGGAATCTTGAGAACAAGCACTATGAAGAGCTGCTCGACTTGGAGCTTGCTCAAGAAAGAATCCCTGACCTGTTCCGGATTAGGCAGTCGCATGATCTGCTGAAATATGAGATGCAAGGGGTGCTTGCGGACATTCCTGAGGATGTTCTGAGAGAGCATGCGCCTAATATTGTGCAGCGTATCGAAGACTTCGATCCCCGTTACTTGGAATACGGTAAGATAAACGACGCGCTATATGGCATACCCGTCATCAATCAGACGAACGTATACCGAATCCCTATCATTTATCGAGAGGACTGGCTACAGCAGCTAGGACTAGACGTCCCCGAGACACTAGATGAATTTGAGACCGTTATGTATTCATTTGCAAGCGATGATCCTGATGGGAATGGTAGAAAGGATACGTACGGTCTATCCAAGGAAGGCTTAAATGTTGTGTTCGGCGCCTTTGGACAGGCTGTATTTACAGAGCAGCTGTACTTTAATAAGAAGGATAATGAGCTAATTATCGGCGCGTTAGAGCCCGAGATGAAGGAAGCGCTAGCCTATCTCCAAAAATGGTATCGTGACGGGATTATCGATCCTGAGTTTATAACCGGTGAGAACAAGGGCGGCTATAAGCATTTGTCCCACGCATTTATCAATGGCAGAATTGGAATGACCTCGAAGGGCAACTATTATCACTGGATTGAGGACGGTGATTATAGCGTGATCAATGAGCATGATGAAGAAGTTCCGATCAAAGCCACATTCAATGTGTATGAGCTGCAGCAGAAAAATCCAGCTGCCAATGTCGTAATCGGTCCCCCTGTTATTGGACCTTATGGACATAGCGGTTCACAGGCTTATAATATGCTGATGAGCTTTGTCGCCATCGGTGCTAATGCTGTAAGTGAGCCGGGGAAGCTCGAAAAAATTCTCGAGATACTCGATTATGTCAGTGCCAACACCGATCCGGTAGAGCAGATCAAAATGCTGCACGGCCTCCCAGGTAAGCACTGGAGCTGGAGTACTGAATTTGCAGGTGAATATCATATTCTTCCACCGTTTAATCGTATGGATAACTACACTAATAAGATTGGCTCCAGCATTGGCATGGCGGTACCTAGCCAGCTTTCAGAGCGCCGAGAAAAGTGGGCTGCGACCTTGAGGCTGGATCAGCACGGTATATATAATCGTCTCGAGGTGGCAACGCCCTCCCTCATTCAATATACTCCGGAGCTGATACGGATGAGAGATAAAGCATACATCTCGATCATCACTGGCGACCAGCCTGTCGACTACTTCGATACCTTCGTCGTTGAATTCATGGAGGCTGGCGGTAAACAAGTGCTGCACGAAGCAAATGAATGGTATAAACGTCACACCATCGAATAAATTAGTCTTATTGAATGATTGTGGTATTAACGGTCCCTCTGCTACAATGACAACGGGCAACGGAATCATTCTAATTATGTTCGATGGAGAGGATGTTGATATTATGTTTAAGAAATTAGCATCAGAGGCACTCGGTTTAAGCGATATTGGTAAGGTTATTGATCGTAAAGACTTCGATAAGGTAGATACTGATGATTATGTCATGCATGAAGACGGAGAAAAAATCTACTTCATTATTAAGTCTAAAAAGGATGAATATTGCTTTACCAATCTTGCGTTAATCCACTTAGATGGTGAAAGTGCAATTAGCAGCAAGCGAGTACTGAAGCGCTACAGCTATTCTTCTCATGAAATTTCGAAAGTGATGCTAGAGACAGCAGGCACGGTCGATCTAGATGTTGAGATTAAGTTTCACATCGGCAGTGAAAGCTTCTCCATTGATGTCGATAAAAAGCAGCTTGAACAAATTAAGGATCTCTACAAAACGCTGTACAAAATCTCAGAAATCGTCGCGACCAACGAGAAGCTTTATGACTATGCGGTGTCTAGCGTACATATTGCGAAGGAAAGCCTTGGCCGACTTTCTACGCAGGGCGCGTCAGCAGCAGAGCAATTCACGAATATCAATGAGTATGCCTTTGATTGGATGAAGGCTAAGCATGATGAATATAAAATCAAAGACTTTGGCTTCGTATTCGAGAAGTATATTAATCAGTAACCTTCAACGTATATGAAAATGAGCAACCAAAGGAGAGGCTCGAAACTGAACTGCCCCCTGTCAAGTAGACAGTGGAAATAGTAAAAGAGACATTAAGCGGCTCGAGTCCTGAATTCTAATGGGCTCAGGCCGCTTAATCGTTTTTGATACCTATGGTGATTGTAGAAATGAAT
>NZ_JAMBNY010000078.1 GCF_023715345.1 Paenibacillus camelliae | reverse complement strand
GGATCTCTCGTTGAGACAGCGCCCAATTCGTTACGCCATTCGTGCGGGTCAGAATTTACCTGACAAGGAATTTCGCTACCTTAGGACCGTTATAGTTACGGCCGCCGTTTACTGGGGCTTCGGTTCACAGCTTCGGGATAAATCCCTAACCGCTCCCCTTAACCTTCCAGCACCGGGCAGGCGTCAGCCCGTATACTTCGTCTTACGACTTCGCACAGACCTGTGTTTTTGCTAAACAGTCGATTGGGCCTTTTCACTGCGGCCCCCTCGGGCGATTAA
>NZ_JAMBNY010000076.1 GCF_023715345.1 Paenibacillus camelliae | reverse complement strand
GGGTGAAGTCGTAACAAGGTAGCCGTATCGGAAGGTGCGGCTGGATCACCTCCTTTCTAAGAGAACACGATCTTCCGAGTAGAAGATCATGAGATCCCTTGAGGGTCAGGAGAGCTTAGATCTTCGGGTGTAAGTTCTCCAGCGGAAGCTTAGCTTCTGTAGAACAATTGGCAGTTGTTCGCTCACTCGTTGTCAGTTTTGAAGGATCAATGATTCTTCAGATGGTAGTAAATACCTGTTGCAAGGCGAGGTTAGACGATGATATAATCATCTTCCGGCCAACAAAGCCGAGCAGC
>NZ_JAMBNY010000075.1 GCF_023715345.1 Paenibacillus camelliae | reverse complement strand
GTCGTAACAAGGTAGCCGTATCGGAAGGTGCGGCTGGATCACCTCCTTTCTAAGAGAACACGATCTTCCGAGTAGAAGATCATGAGATCCCTTGAGGGTCAGGAGAGCTTAGATCTTCGGATGTAAGTTCTCCAGCGGAAGCTTAGCTTCTGTAGAACAATTGGCAGTTGTTCGCTCACTCGTTGTCAGTTTTGAAGGATCAATGATTCTTCTATATAATAGTTATCGTTTGGTGGCGATGGCGGAGGGGAACCACACGTTCCCATCTCGAACACGACCGTTAAGCCCTCCAGCGC
>NZ_JAMBNY010000074.1 GCF_023715345.1 Paenibacillus camelliae | reverse complement strand
GACCCCTTGAAGACGACGAGGTTGATAGGCTGGGGGTGGAAGTGCAGCAATGCATGGAGCTGACCAGTACTAATCGGTCGAGGGCTTATCCTACAGACTTTGAATACGGAGCGTAAGCGAAGATTCACAAGTCACATCGGAAGCATAACGCTTCTGCTCGAACTCGCTAAGATGTATCTAACTTTCATATCCAGTTTTGAGGGTGCAAGCCACTTCGGAAGCATCTACAACGTTTGGTGACGATGGCGAAAGGGAACCACGCGTACCCATCTCGAACACGACCGTTAAGCCTTTCAGCGCCGATG
>NZ_JAMBNY010000073.1 GCF_023715345.1 Paenibacillus camelliae | reverse complement strand
GAGAGATCGCGACAGACACACAAAAACAAAACGTTCGAGTCACACTCGCAAGATGAGATGAGAACGACATTGTTCCTTGAAAACTGAACAACGAGTAAGAACTGCCATCAACAATTCAACCCCGTTGAGTTGTTGATAAAAAGCGAAATAGAAGATTTTTTTCAAGCGATTCTCGCATTGAAAAAACTTGCAGTAATGAGCAATCAAACACTTTAATGGAGAGTTTGATCCTGGCTCAGGACGAACGCTGGCGGCGTGCCTAATACATGCAAGTCGAGCGGAGTTGATAGGAAGCTTGCTTCCTTGAGACTTAGCGGCGGA
>NZ_JAMBNY010000072.1 GCF_023715345.1 Paenibacillus camelliae | reverse complement strand
CCACTGGCGATACCGGACCAACGGGTGCGACCGGACCAACAGGCGACACGGGACCGACCGGAGACACTGGAGCTACTGGCGACACGGGACCGACGGGTGACACTGGGCCAACGGGTGATACCGGACCAACTGGAGATACTGGGCCAATTGGTGACACCGGTGCCACCGGCGCGACTGGAGCTACTGGCA
The DNA here is from genome assembly GCF_023715345.1 of Paenibacillus camelliae. Taxonomy (GTDB): domain Bacteria; phylum Bacillota; class Bacilli; order Paenibacillales; family Paenibacillaceae; genus Pristimantibacillus; species Pristimantibacillus camelliae. The sequence goes on along the minus strand of NZ_JAMBNY010000072.1, from coordinate 136 downwards.
ATACTGGAGCCACTGGCGATACCGGACCAACGGGTGCGACCGGACCAACAGGCGACACGGGACCGACCGGAGACACTGGAGCTACTGGCGACACGGGACCGACGGGTGACACTGGGCCAACGGGTGATACCGGACC
>NZ_JAMBNY010000071.1 GCF_023715345.1 Paenibacillus camelliae | reverse complement strand
TCAGTTTTGAAGGATCAATGATTCTTCAGATGGTAGTAAATACCTGTTGCAAGGCGAGGTTAGACGATGATATAATCATCTTCCGGCCAACAAAGCCGAGCAGCATTTGTTCTCTCTAAGAGAGCATTTTGTACCTTGAAAACTGGATAAGAAAGTATATGAAACATCCAAAGCGAATCGAGTTCAACAAACATCCGTTTGTTTGAAATTAAAATTAGCAGCGAGTGTTTTCGGTAAAAGCGACCTTCATCCGCTAGGATGTTCGAGCGTTAACGAAAATACGAGCCATTGGTTAAGCTAATAAGAGCGCACGGAGGATGCCTAGG
>NZ_JAMBNY010000070.1 GCF_023715345.1 Paenibacillus camelliae | reverse complement strand
GCGCTGGAGGGCTTAACGGTCGTGTTCGAGATGGGAACGTGTGGTTCCCCTCCGCCATCGCCACCAAACGATAACTATTATATAGAAGAATCATTGATCCTTCAAAACTGACAACGAGTGAGCGAACTAACCGCCTGATTTATTTGCGAAAGCTAAGCTTCCGCTGGAGAGCTTACATCCGAAGATCTAAGCTCTCCTGACCCTCAAGGGATCTTATGATCTTCTACTCGGAAGATCGTGTTCTCTTAGAAAGGAGGTGATCCAGCCGCACCTTCCGATACGGCTACCTTGTTACGACTTCACCCCAATCATCTACCCCACCTTCGAC
>NZ_JAMBNY010000069.1 GCF_023715345.1 Paenibacillus camelliae | reverse complement strand
GTCGAAGGTGGGGTAGATGATTGGGGTGAAGTCGTAACAAGGTAGCCGTATCGGAAGGTGCGGCTGGATCACCTCCTTTCTAAGAGAACACGATCTTCCGAGTAGAAGATCATAAGATCCCTTGAGGATCAGGAGAGCTTAGATCTTCGGATGTAAGTTCTCCAGCAGAGATTATGCTTTCGAAGTGTGTTTCTGCGAAACACTTTAGGCAGTTGTTCGCTCACTCGTTGTCAGTTTTGAAGGATCAATGATTCTTCAGATGGTAGTAAATACCTGTTGCAAGGCGAGGTTAGACGATGATATAATCATCTTCCGGCCAACAAAGCCGAGCAGC
>NZ_JAMBNY010000006.1 GCF_023715345.1 Paenibacillus camelliae | reverse complement strand
ACGAAATTAGCAGTAGATCGCATCAATAAACAATTCAACCAACAAGCAGCTTAAGCTTCAAAAATGAGATTTCAGAAATTCTGTTCGTCTGACTTTATTTAGAGAAGTGCATTATGAAATTGATTCACTTAATAAAGGAATGAGAAACAAGAATAGAACCTCCCTAAAAAGCAGAGGTTCTTATTATACTACTCATTTGATGCTTCTGCAGATGAAACAGCTGGCTCGCCAGCTTGCAGCAATTTTCGATTTCGTCCAAATAATAAGCACAGGACAACGAGTATACCACCTGTAATGACGAGTAACGATTCAATCGACACAACATCTGCCAGTGGACCAAAAATTAACATTCCGATTGGCATCATGGATGTCGAGATCATACCTACTATTCCGAATACCCGACCTAAATAATTCGGGTCCACCTTTTCTTGAAATATAACGTTCATCGGAGAATTCATAAATGGCATCGCTACGCCAAACAATCCCATAAATACGAGATACACGATAAAGTTAGGTACAATCCCAAGCGCAATCGTACAAATACTCATCCAAGCAATGGCTGCAGAAATGGTTACAATACGATTACGGAAGCCTCCCCACATAGATATGGCAGCCCCACCAAGCATCATTCCTACAGAGAACACAATTTCAAGTGCCGTTAACCTCCATACATCATCACCAAATGACCGGGTTGTTTGCAGCGGTGTTAAAAATGACGCAGGTGCCAATAAGACAAAAAACAGGACAAAGAACACTAATAATGTTTTAAGGAAGGGATGCTGACGAACGTAAGCAATCCCCAGCTTCATATCTTCAAAATAACTTACCTTCTCTTGCTGCTTACTTCTTTCGTGTGCTGCAATTGGAACAAATAAGAGTAACGTAACGATAGCAAGTATCGCTGTGACGACATCAATAAAGAAAATATTGCTTAATGACGTAACTGATATCAGCCCCGCACTAATAATCGGTGAGATAAACATCATTAATGCTTGGATCGTTCCATTAATCCCATTGACACGCATGAGATGCTCTTCAGGTACAAATTGCGGAAGAATAGCACCTACTGCAGGAATATGTATACCCGAACCGACTGCTCGAATAGCCGCCATCAAGAACAGCAGCCATATTTCCTCATACCCCATTAAAAACACAACAGCCAGTATTAATGTCGCCAACGCAATCATCGCATCTGCTGCGATAATAAGCTTTTTACGATCAAATCGATCTGCCCAAACCCCTGCAAACGGTGATATAAAAAAACTAGGCAAAAAACCACAAATAATAAATATGGTCATCGCTATACCTGACTGTAAGGTTAATGTAATATGCCACATCATCGCATATTGTACAATCATCGAGCCGATCATTGAAATACTTTGCCCGGTCAGAAAGAAAGCGGTCGTTCGTTTCCACGAACTATTCATTACTTAGCACCTTCCTTATCATCTACAATTCAATAGTTATAGTTTACCAACAAATGAAGCGAGATATCACATTTATTTTAGCAGACAAAAGAAAAAGCACTTGCCGCACGGACAAGTGCTTCTTACTAACCATTTAATCATGGTATTTTTTTAGTAGCTCTACAAATTTATTTGCAGTCATTTTCGGTGTACCCGCATTAAGTCTGTATACTTCATCTGAGCCTGCTTTATTAATGCCAGGCTTGATTGTAAAGAACAAGCTAACACCTAAGTCTTTTAATACTTGTTTAGCTGTCGCATTATATGCACCGTATGGAAAAGCAATAATTCCGTGTTCATTATTAAGCTCTTCCTTTAGACGCATCTCCATCGTAGCTAAATCATCAGTAATTCGCTCCACATATTCTTTTTGCGTTTCGACTCTGCCCTTTTCCTTAATATAAATTCGATTAGTCAATAAAGGCCCTGTCTTGTTTCCACTTTTATCAAGAGGAGCATAGTTATGCATGTTGTAAGTGTGATTGTAGAAGTTGTGGCCTTTTTCCTTTAAGTCACGCATATCATCCCAAGTTAAATGGGCAGTTTTTACATTATGAAGATCAGAGCTTTGACCAATAATAAAATGAGTGCCAACCATATTGTATTTATCCATAAGTTTCACGCCATATGTGCGGTAGCTGTCATATCCGTCATCAAACGTAATGACTACAGCATTATTTGGAACATCTCCACCCTTTAGCATGAAATCATAAAACTGATCCATCGATATCACATTGTAGCCACGTTCATGAAGTAGCTTCATATGTGTTCCGAAACGAGCGGGTGAGATCGTTGCTCCGCTTTCTACAGCATCGATATGGTGATACATCAACACAATGACCTTATCGCGATAATACACCTTTGTATTTTTGGTTTTAGCAGATACCTCATTAACTGGCGCAAAACAAAGTAAAAATACAAGACCTAACAAAAATATGCGAGCCTTCAAACCTATTCTCCTCTCAGCTTTACAATTTACCTATGATTTAGCATCAATGCCACGAGCGGGCTGCTGTGGCGCTGTCTTTTTACGCTTGTTGCCAGGAATGTTGCCGAATAAAATCCAGTGCTGCGGCACAAACCGAGCGATCGTACTAACAACAATCCACGAAATTACAAGAGCTGAAGCAAAACCACCTACATACCATGCATGATGCGCAATGACATTTCCTGTTTCAGGTGGAAACTTGCGATAGATTAACAGTACGAACGGGTGGAATAAATAAATACCAAAGCTCAATTCCCCTAAGCGCATAAGCAGCTTATTTAACACTCCTGAACCCATTCGATAAATAATAAAGCTGAGCATTAGTAATACTAATGCTGTAGTTAAAGCATGCAAATTCCAAACTGCATCAATAAATGATGTATTGTAGCTATCAAGCTTCAATCTCATTTGATGCCAAATATAAACATGTGTAAGACCAGCAGTTAACCAGACGAGTGCTAAGACTAACCAGCCGACAAGTCTACTCTTGGTAAAGTTGTCCTTGCATACGATGAGCCAGTTTTTGCATTTATCCCAATGTATACCGAGGTATGCTCCAAGGAAATAATAGGAGAAATAGCTTAATGACCAGCTACCGCGCGCTTTTACTGGAGTTTCTAGAACATATTTATTGATAAGGAAAAAGCTCCATTGCGCGACAATACCGAATACGATAAGCCAAGGTGTTAGTCTCGGAAACTTTTTAAAAAGCCACAAAAATATAGGAAACATCAAGTAAAACTGAACGCTAATGAATACAAAATATAAATGCGTATAAGCATTGCCATGCAGCAATCTTGAGGCAATGTCGCTAATCATATCTCCGACCGGCGGAATCGCACCACTCTGATACAATCTTAAAAAATAGTAAAATAGCGAAAATACGATATAGGGAACAATGATGTATAGCATTCTGCGTTTATAGAAATTCGTAACTAACTTCGCTGTAAACGGACGAGCATAATAGTTATAAAACAACACAAAGCTGCTGAGGAAAATAAATGTTGTTGTACCAAACTTCAAAAAGATGTTGGCAAAATTATAGAGAAAGAACCAATTGGAATCTATCATTCCTGTACTTACTGCTACAGAAGTTGAGTGAACAGACAGCACGCCAATAATCGCGATCGCCCGAACGATTGACAGTTCTGGAATATTCTCTCTCTTAGCGATCGTAGCTCCTTGAGCCATGCTAACTCCTTCTTTCTATCATTTTTATCGTGTCGAAAATACTCTCCAATTATCAAATATAATCATAGGTTTGTCAATTTACTTCAATATTTTGCTACTATTCTATTTAGCTTCTTGCAATATTGAATTACTTAAAATTACCTTATAAATAAAAGAGTTCATATTCGCAAATCAAACATTATGACATATGGAAGTGACGATTATCTATATGCAAATCAACGGACAATGCGCATAATGAAAACTATCAAACTATGTTAGGAGAGGTAAAAATGACATATATTGCATCTACTGAACGCTATCAAAGTATGAAATATAATCGTTGTGGCAACAGCGGACTACTGCTCCCTGCCATCTCACTAGGCTTATGGCATAACTTTGGAGGACAAGACGTATTCGAAAATGGTCGTGCCATGGTAAGACGTTCTTTCGATCTTGGTATTACGCATTTTGATATTGCGAACAATTATGGACCGCCTCCTGGTTCTGCTGAAGAGAATTTCGGGAAAATAATGAAGCTAGATATGGCTCCATATCGCGATGAACTTATTATTAGTACAAAGGCTGGGTATGGCATGTGGTCTGGCCCGTACGGTGACTTTGGTTCTCGTAAATATCTTGTATCAAGCTTAGATCAAAGCTTAAAGCGTCTTGGCCTAGATTACGTCGATATTTTCTATCATCACCGCCCAGATCCACATACTCCAATCGAAGAAACAATGGCTGCATTAGACCATGTTGTGCGCCAAGGAAAAGCGCTGTACGTCGGTCTATCAAATTATAGTGCTGAGCAAACGGCTGCTGCCTCTAAAGTACTGAAAGAGCTTGGTACACCTTGCCTTATTCATCAGCCAAGCTACTCGATCATTGATCGCTGGATCGAGCATGGACTACAGGACGTCCTTAAAGAAGAAGGCATTGGTACCATTGCTTTCCTACCGCTTGCGCAAGGTATATTAACTAATAAATACTTTAACGGCATCCCTCAAGATTCTCGCGCAGCAGGTCACTCTGTGTTTCTTAATGAGAACAGTATTACAGAAAATCATGTCCATGTAGCGAAAGAGCTTAACGAGCTGGCTGCCGAGCGTGGACAAAGCCTAGCACAAATGGCTCTAGCATGGGTGCTTCGCGAAGGAAAGGTTACTTCTGCTCTAATTGGCGCAAGTCGCGTTAGCCAGATCGAAGAAAATGTAGCTGCTCTCGAAAACTTAAACTTTACTAGCGAGGAACTAACAGCAATAGATTCCATTGTCGAGAAATACTTAGGAAAGAAAGCGTAAGGACTACTAAAGTGGAAAAATTCATTGAATTTCTTCCGCAGCATATTCATCAGCTTGATCTGTATCTCATTCAATACGGTCGAGAAAAATGTGACCCAGGACATTCCTTCGGTCCTGCTATGCGGGAGTACTATAAGTTTCACTATATTCTTGACGGCAAAGGTATCTTCGAAATTAATAACGAGCGCTATGAGCTAAAAAAAGGGCAAGGCTTTCTCGTCACACCCGATACAATCTGCTACTACGAAGCCGACCCTCATGATCCGTGGACGTACTGCTGGATTGGCTTCAATGGCATTAAAGCTGCTGGCTTGCTCCGTCAAGCCCAGCTTTCAGACGAATCTCCAATCTATACATGGGAAAAAAGTGAGTTCTTCGAACAAAGCATCGAGCAAATGATGAACTCTAAAACGATGAATGCCGGTCGCGAGCTAAGACTGACTGGTCTGCTGTATCTGTGGCTATCCGCAATGATCGATTGTCGTGGCTCAGAAATGAAGCAGAAAGCAAGAGAAAATAACAAAGAGCACTATATATCCCAGGTTGTTCATTTTATCGAAGTGAACTATGCCAACAAAATTTCCGTTCAATCTATTGCTCAATTCGTCGGGTTACAGCGCAGTTATTTGAGCGCATTGTTCAAGGATGTAATGGGGATTAGCTTGCAGGATTATCTAATCTCTTATCGCATGCGTAAAGCGTGTGAGCTATTAAGCACTACAACGCTGACCGTTGGTGACATCGCACGTTCGGTAGGCTACGAGGATCCACTTCTGTTTTCTAAGATGTTCAAAAAAACAATGCAGCTTGCTCCAACTCAATATCGTGATCAACATAGCAATGATTGACCATTTCAAGAAAATAAAGGGACGTTATTCTTCATTTAAGGTGTCTGCACCTTATCTAACGAAGAAACGTCCCTTTTTGTTCCAGTACATTCTTTCTAATTTTGTAACTACTCTATGCAGCCATAAACGGTATTGCGTACGCGAAGATGATGCTCTCGCTCCATATTAGGCAAGCGTTGGTGCATATATACGATTGAAAGCTGCTCTTCAGGATCTATAACTACATACGTTCCAGTCATTCCTGTCCAGCCAAATTCACCAAGTGAGCTGTTGCCGTTAGATGCACCTATATTCATTAAGGTACGGACTCCTAGTCCATAGCCATACCCCTCTGAGTAAGGATTATGAAATTGAGCCAGCTGATGCTCGGTTAATTGATTAGCTCGAAGGAGATCAATCGTCTTACGACCGATAATCTGTGTACCTTCGTGTTTGCCCCCATTAGCGAGCATTTTTGCAAATTGCGTATAATCCTTTGGTGTAGAAAACAGTCCTGAGCCTCCACCATAAAACTTTGATTCTGGCTCAAACGCTACATCGTTACGACCTGGGATCGGTTTAATGCCACCTTGCTCATCAGGAGCATACAGTGTCACCATGCGAGATTTCTGGTCTCCAGAGAATTGATAGCCTGTATCTTTCATACCAAGTGGTTCAAATAACTCTTTGCGCAAAAACTCATCGATACTCATTCCACTCACAACCTCGATCAACCGTGCCAAAATATCGTGGCTAAAGCCGTATGCCCAGTTGCTTCCAGGTTCAAACAGTAAAGGAGCTTGAGCAATCTTTTGGACAAGCTGCTCTAATGTATATGTACCTTCTGCGCCTAGCTCCTCCTGTAATTCACGCAGCCGCATTGCTGTCAGTGATTGTCCATCGCTGTAAGGAATACCTGATGTCATAGCAAAAAGATCCTTTACTAGAATAGGAGATTGAGCAGGCTTAGTCCACGCATAGCCGCTCGTAGAGGTGTGAACGACTTCCATCTCACTAAACTCTGGCAAATACTGAGATAAGGGGTCGTTAAGGAGAAATTTTCCACGTTCAAACAATAGCATTGCCGCTGTACATATAATGACCTTAGTTGTCGAGAACAATCTATGGATACTGTTCTCATCCATTAATAGATTACGTTCACGATCCGCATATCCATAGTACCCTTCAAATACAATATTGCCATGATGTGTAACGACACATCCACATCCAGCGATGTCCTTCTGAACAAAACCCGAAAGCAGTTCTTCCAAATGTTTAAATGAACTCATCACATTACCTCCTACATTAATAGATCGATAGATTCTCAAAATACAACCAATACTAGCCACATTATAATACAGAAGCTTATGGAATTTCTAATTAATACATGGATGACAACAATAACACCTTACTCCACCTAGGCTACTACCGTTATCGATGTGCTAATACATAGCATACTATGCATCATACTTCTCTGGGAGGTGTTTTAGATTCGTTATAAAAGTACATCTTATAAAAGTAAATGGTTAAAAACAAAGTGGTTGAATAGCAATGTTCAACTCAAGTCACATGTCCCTAAAACATTGTTATTTTCCAAAGATAACTTAAGAAAAATGATCAATCGTTTTAATACTATATATTTCAAGCCAACAAATGGCTCTGGTGGAATTGACATCGTTAGAATAAAAAAAACAGATCATCAATTTATCGCACAGCATCAAACAAACCGCAAAGTATTCCACTCACAGAACGATTTATATTATTGGTTGAAAGCTTTTGCGGGAAATCGTTCATTTATATTGCAAAAGGGTATTGCATTAGCTAAAACAAATGGCAGACCATTTGATATTCGTGTAATGGTTCAAAAGACGAAAAAAGGTAAGTGGAAAACAACTGCGCTTGTTTGCAAGGTTGGTCAACCAGGCAAGGTCGTTACAAACTACCATCAAGGGGGAGAATCCCGATTAATTAACTCTACCCTTAAAAATGCAGGCTACAATAATGAAAAGACCAAGGAGTACAAGAAAAAGCTTAGGCATTTGGGCGTACGTGTAGCACGTACTTTTTCTCGATATAATAAGGGGTTTAAAGAACTCGGCTTAGATGTTGCTCTCGATCAAAATAAACGTATATGGATTCTTGAAGTTAATACTCGTCCACAGATTTACCCATTGAAAGAACTTAAGAATAAATCGGTGTACAACAAAATAATAAAGTATGCAAAACATTATGGGCGAACGAAATAGTTTAATAGTTAAGTATGTTCTGCACACATACTGAAAACTTGTGCATTACCACAATGAATAGGTTGTTTTGTACAATCGATATTTCTATCACCTTCATATACTAATGCTAGGGGGTGATAGGAATAAGTAACGTTAACTACAATGGTCAAAATCGATCCGAAGTAAAAGCCTATTTGCATGGTATTCGACCAAATCGCGGTCGTCGAGGTCCGACGGGGCCTACGGGTCCGACCGGACCAATGGGAGCTACTGGGCCGACGGGTATATCAAGCGACACCCCTCTCTATTATATTAAGGATAATAACGAAGATGAGATGAGTGTTACGTTCGGTGAATCAGTAGTTTTCAACTCAAACACTCTTGATATAAATCTCAGGCAAGGCTCTGTAATCGTAGATATTGAACTTAGGGACGTACCTTCTGGACCGACTGGTGATACTGGTGATACTGGAGCTACTGGCGCGACTGGAGCTACCGGAGATACTGGAGCTACCGGAGATACTGGAGCTACCGGAGATACTGGACCTACGGGTGATACCGGGCCAACGGGTAATACCGGACCAACGGGACCACCTGGAGGAGTCATACCAGGTACTTCTTTATTCAGTGTTGTAGATCCAAGTAATAATTCTGTATCTGTGGACGCAGCAGATCAGTTAATTTTTGATTCATCAACGCTTAATATCACTGTTTCAGAAGGATCTGCTATCGTCACTTTGGATGTTGACGAATCTTTAATTGGTGCTACGGGCGCGACTGGGGCTACTGGCAACACGGGACCGACTGGAGATACTGGACCGACTGGCGATACAGGAGCTACTGGTGACACGGGTGCTACTGGCGCAACAGGCGACACGGGACCGACAGGTGACACTGGACCGACGGGTGACACGGGGCCAACCGGCGATACTGGACCGACCGGCGATACTGGACCGACTGGTGCGACTGGAGATACTGGCGATACGGGACCGACTGGTGACACTGGACCGACTGGTGACACTGGACTTACTGGCGATACCGGACCTACCGGTGACACTGGACCAACGGGCGCGACTGGGCCGACTGGCAACACTGGGCCAACGGGTGATACTGGACCGACTGGCGCGACTGGACCTACTGGTGCGACCGGAACGACCGGCGATACCGGGCCGACCGGAGACACTGGACCAACTGGTGCGACTGGACCTACTGGTGATACTGGACCGACTGGCGCGACTGGACCTACTGGTGATACTGGGCCATCCGGTGATACTGGTGCAACAGGCGACACGGGGCCAACTGGGGATACCGGACCGACCGGCGATACTGGGCCAACGGGTGACACGGGACCAACTGGGGACACTGGGCCAACGGGCGACACGGGACCGACTGGAGATACGGGACCAACTGGGGACACGGGACCGACTGGAGATACGGGACCAACTGGAGACACTGGTGCTACCGGCGCGACTGGAGATACGGGACCAACCGGTGATACTGGACCGACTGGTGATACGGGTGCCACTGGCGACACAGGGCCAACGGGTGACACGGGACCGACCGGAGACACTGGGCCAACAGGTGATACGGGACCAACGGGCGCGACTGGACCGACCGGCGTGACTGGACCTTCGGGCAATACTGGAGCTACTGGTGATACTGGGCCGACTGGCGATACGGGTGATACAGGTGACACGGGACCAACAGGTGACACGGGACCGACTGGCGACACGGGACCTACCGGCGTGACTGGACCAACCGGTGACACCGGTGCCACCGGCGCGACTGGCGACACGGGGCCAACGGGTGATACCGGACCGATTGGCGACACGGGGCCAACAGGAGCTACCGGTGATACTGGACCAACGGGGGACACTGGACCAACGGGCGATACGGGTCCGACTGGGAATACTGGACCGACCGGCGTTACTGGGCCGACTGGGGACACCGGAGCTACCGGTGATACTGGACCTACTGGCGACACTGGACCAACCGGGGATACTGGGCCAACGGGTGATACTGGCGCGACTGGAAATACCGGACCTACTGGCGATACTGGGCCAATTGGTGACACCGGTGCCACCGGCGCGACTGGAGCTACTGGCGATACTGGAGCCACTGGCTATACCGGACCAACGGGGGCGACCGGACCGACTGGCGATACGGGACCGACCGGAGACACTGGAGCTACTGGCGACACGGGACCGACGGGTGACACTGGGCCGACCGGCGATACTGGGCCAACCGGCGATACTGGACCTACTGGTGACACTGGGCCAACGGGTGATACCGGACCGACTGGCGACACGGGACTAACAGGAGCTACCGGACCGACTGGCGATACTGGACCAACCGGCAATACCGGACCTACTGGCGATACCGGACCAACTGGTGAAACCGGTGCTACTGGTGCGACAGGCGATACTGGGCCTACTGGCGATACCGGACCAACTGGCGATACTGGACCAACTGGCGACACTGGGCCTACCGGTGATACTGGACCAACGGGTGCTACTGGTGCGACGGGTGACACGGGGGCGACTGGCGCAACTGGTGATACCGGACCAACTGGGGATACTGGACCTACCGGCGACACGGGGGCGACTGGTGCAACAGGTGATACGGGGCCTACCGGCGACACTGGACCAACTGGTGACACAGGGCCAACCGGTAATACCGGACCGACTGGCGACACTGGAGCTACTGGTGATACTGGGCCTACTGGTGACACCGGTGCTACCGGCGCGACTGGCGATACCGGACCGACCGGAGCAACCGGCGCAACTGGTGACACCGGAGCTACCGGTGATACTGGACCTACTGGCAACACCGGACCTACTGGCGACACGGGACCAACGGGCGCGACTGGCGACACTGGCGACACGGGACCGACGGGTGATACTGGTGCTACAGGTGACACGGGGCCGACTGGGGATACTGGACCGACCGGTGACACCGGACCAACAGGCGACACGGGACCAACGGGTGACACGGGGCCAACCGGCGATACCGGACCGACTGGCGACACGGGACCGACTGGGGATACTGGTGCAACAGGCGACACGGGACCGACCGGCGATACGGGACCAACAGGTGACACCGGTGATACCGGACCAACGGGCGATACCGGACCAACGGGCGATACCGGATCAACGGGTGCGACCGGACCAACAGGCGACACGGGACCGACCGGAGACACTGGAGCTACTGGCGATACCGGACCAACGGGTGCGACCGGACCAACAGGCGACACGGGACCGACCGGAGACACTGGAGCTACTGGCGACACGGGACCGACGGGTGACACTGGGCCAACGGGTGATACCGGACCTACTGGCGACACAGGACCAACAGGAGCTACCGGACCAACCGGCAATACCGGACCGACTGGCGATACCGGACCAACTGGTGAAACCGGTGCTACTGGTGCGACAGGCGATACTGGGCCTACTGGCGATACTGGACCTACTGGCGATACCGGACCAACTGGCGACACGGGGCCAACCGGCGATACTGGACCAACGGGCGACACGGCTGCTACTGGTGCAACTGGTGATACCGGACCAACTGGGGATACTGGACCTACCGGCGACACGGGGGCGACTGGTGCAACAGGCGACACTGGTGCAACAGGTGATACGGGGCCTACTGGGGACACTGGACCAACTGGTGACACTGGACCAACAGGTGACACTGGACCAACTGGTGACACGGGGCCAACCGGCGACACTGGACCAACTGGTGACACAGGGCCAACCGGTAATACCGGACCTACTGGCGATACTGGAGCTACTGGTGATACTGGGCCTACTGGCGATACTGGACCGACCGGTGACACCGGACCGACCGGTGACACCGGACCGACCGGTGACACCGGACCGACCGGTGACACGGGACCAACAGGTGACACGGGTGCTACTGGTGCGACTGGTGATACTGGCGCAACAGGCGACACGGGTGCTACTGGTGCGACTGGGGATACTGGCGCAACAGGCGACACCGGACCTACTGGCGACACTGGACCGACCGGTGACACCGGACCGACCGGTGACACGGGACCAACTGGTGACACTGGGCCGACTGGGGATACTGGACCGACCGGAGCAACCGGACCGACTGGAACAACTGGACCTACTGGGGATACTGGACCTACTGGGGATACCGGACCAACCGGTGATACTGGACCTACCGGAGCAACCGGACCGACTGGAACAACTGGACCGACAGGACCTACAGGGATTGGTACCACTGGAGCAACTGGACCAACAGGACCTACAGGGATTGGTCCTACTGGTGCTACTGGTGCTACTGGACCGACTGGCCCTACAGGAGTTGGTCCTACTGGAGCAACAGGGCCAACAGGGGCGACAGGGCCAACAGGACCTTCTGGTGCTACTGGCGCTACTGGTTCAACAGGGCCAATCGGGCCAACGGGCAATTCGACTACCCCAAGCGTTATCCCATATGCATCAGGTAGTCCTATCACAATTACAACGTTAGCAACTGGTTCAACTGGTCTTCCTGCTGTAGTTGGATTTGGAAGCTCTGCCCAATTACCTGCCAACTTAGGAGCTACCATCGATTTAACAGGTGGACCTGGTATAGCTATTAACTATGCATTTTCTATGCCGAGAAGTGGCACACTTACAAATTTGACCGCCTACTTTAGTTTAGCAACAGCGCTTAATCTGACTGGTGAAAATATAACCGTTCATGCCCGATTATATCAATCTACGACCCCTAACAATACTTTTTCAGCAGTCCCTGGTGCTACAATAAATCTTCTACCGACGCTAAACGCTGCTGTTCCTGTGGGATCAATAAGTACTGGCAGCGTCACGGGCATAAATGTTGGTGTAACTCAAGGTACGAGATTACTTCTTGTTTTCTATGCCACACAAACAGGTACTGCTGTTGCCAGATCTATTAACGGTTATGCGAGCGCAGGTCTAGCCATCAGTTAAGGGTAAAGCATACAAAAAACAACCTGAAAGTGCACGCCATTTGGTGCTGCTCCTTCAGGTTGTTTTACATGTCTTAAAGAACTTTTATCTCGCTCATTTACATGGATATGCCATTGTTGACATTAATGCATTTTCTGCTTGAGTTGAATCTAATCTACTATATTGAACTACTATTGGAATGCTGCTCTCTACAAGAATAGCATAAGGAACCCCAACCGGAATAAATTCACTGTTTTTCTCTAACGAGGACGTTCTAATATGCTTTGTACGTCTAGCTGGAACGACATAGCGAATATCGCTAATCGGATTACGATCCTCAAAATAAATGGTTATGCTAAGCTCTGCATCCTCTACTGAAGTATTGAGCACGCAAATCGATTCATGACTAACTAATTCTCCAGAGCTTTCTGATGGAATATAGCCATCAGGAATAACCCATTGTGTTTCTCCAAGTGCTTTGTTCATCAAACTTCCCCTCCGCATCGTTGGTTTAAGTTTCTCTCAACACGTTGCTAGTCTGACTCGCTGCTTTACTTAGATTATACTCAATTCCATCTCTTATTGAATACAAAAACTTCCCTTACCATTGCAGGTTCTATTATGCAACCTGACAACGATAAGAGAAGCTTATTGATATTATAGAGTATTAAGATTCAATATGATCAAGTAAACGCATAATAGCTACTACAGCTTGTGCCTTCGTTACGGTTCCATACGGATCAAAACGAGAAGCGGATACACCCCTCATAATGTTTTGTGAGAACACGTGCGCAATAGCATCTTTCGCATAGGCTGAGAACAGCTCTTGATCATTAAAATGATTAAGCACATCTACTTCTGCTTGACTACTAACATCTTGAGTTAATGCCATTGCTCGATGCAGCACGACGGCCATTTCTTGACGACTAATTGTGCCATTTGGATCAAACTTTCCTGGCTGCTTACCGTTGACTAGACCTAGAGCGAAGGCAATCGCGATATCCTCTGCATATTGAGATTGATGCTCCACATCCTCGAAAGTGAGCTTAACGTCAGCTTGTGGCAGCAATTCTAGCCCACGGACGATGATGGAAACAAATTGTGCGCGTGAAATCTGTGTCGATGCTCCAAAATGCTCCTCGCTTTCACCAAATACGATCAATCGATTCGATGCACGATTAATGGCATCATTAGCCCATAACAGCTCTGTATCCTTAAAACTAAAGAAGCTTTTCACAACCACATACGTTCCGCCTGCTAGAGCCTCTAGCTTTACTTGTATGCTGCCGTCTGCTTGTTTAACAGCCGTGGTTACTACTGAGCGGAATGTATTAGACTCTGGTAAATATACAATTCCTCTCACCTTCGTCTCTTCCATACTTCCTGCAGGCAGGACCACCTCAATTGTTGTTCCTTTTAGCTGATTAATCGTTTCATACTTTCCATCCTCGCTCATAGCTTCAACTGTTAAGGCTATCGCACCTGATTGTGCACTTATGCCAGGTTGAAGAACAGATCCTACAGACGGCTTACCTTGCTCCTTCAATAGAATTCGAGTATCTGCGCCCTGATCCAATACATGAGCAGGGATATGATACGTAACATCGCTCCAAGTGATGATAAGCTCTGCTTCCGCTCCTGCTGCGGTCAAAGCAGCCGCTACCTCCTTAGGTAAGTGCACTTCAACAGAAGGAGCTGCTGGATCAATCGTTAATGTAAAGGATGAGCTGGAGCTTCCTTTTATTACTGCAACTGCTCCGCCCTTATCTACAGAGACAATCCACTGATCTTCATTCTTAACGATAGTGTTGGAAAGCTCGCGCTGACTGGACGGTGGAATCACTACAGAACCACCACTGCTCATTGCCACTGTCCGAGCATTGAGCACATTGCTGCTTGCAGAAACGGCTGTTATATGTTCATCTTCCTTTTGTACAGCAAGCACATGCAGATCGTAATCGCTAACAGCTGAAAGCTGCTCAAATGTGAAATTCGTTTTCTCCGTGTAGCCAGCATAACGTCCATCTATATAAGCCTCGTAGCCAGTTGCTCCATCAACATGGTCCCAGCTAATCGTAAGCGCGTTATAGCTAGCCATCGTTAATGCAAGCCCTTCTGTTGCTGCAAGAGCATCGTCATTTACGACACCATTAATCGGTAAATCCTTGTTCAATTGGCTAAGTAATTCGCCTGTACGGTCACCACTAACCTCCCAGCTCATTACACCGGCTAAATTTTTTGATTTAACAAGTGATGCACTATACATCATTGATGTTTGATCATTGTACGTCATAAACGTACGCTGCTCCGGACTATAGAGATACGCCACCTTCGCGGCATCATTCCAATAGCGTTCATAACCGTCTGCGCCTATAAAAGTAATAATATCACTATAATCATAAATCCCCTTTTCCCAAGAGCCATCAGGGAAGCTTGTGCATTCCACATATTGACCTGGCGCTTCACAGCCACTCCAAGCTTTCCCGTAGAACGGTAAGCCCAGTACTAGCTTATGCTCAGGAACTCCTCCAGCAAGATGCCCCTCTACTCCACCGAGCACATGATTTCTTGCTGAGTTTGGCTTTAACAGATTAGCATCATAATATAACGGAGCATTATGATTAGCTAGAGTTTCCCAGCTTCCACCATAATCGTAGGTCATAATATTGATAAAATCCAAGTATTTGCTTGAGTTTGCCAAGTCCGCGTTTACAACAAAGTTATCACCTTGGCCAGAAGCAATTGTCAATAAGTAATATTTATGATCCTCGGAGCCCGCTGCATCCAAAGCAGCTCTTACTGTTTGCATGAGTAGCGTAAAATTCAAATTATCCTCTGGTGAATGATAGTTATGTGTTTCCCCACCCTCTACAGGATATTCCCAATCGATATCCAAGCCATCCAGCTTGTATTCTCTAATAAAATCAACAGCCGACTGTGCAAATGTTCTACGCGTTACCTCATTAGCTGCCATATTGGAAAAGTGCTTAGACCAAGACCAACCGCCAACCGATACGAGTAGCTTATACTCTGGATTGACTGATTTCAGATTAGTAAATGCGTTGAAATTTTCAATATCCTTTACTTGATCGCCTAACACGATTTCTCCGTCATGCACATAACGATTTTGCAAAGGAATGTCTTCTGACTGACATGCCGTCGTTCCTGTTCCATACTTTTTCCAGCACAAATCTGCAAATGCGTAATTAATATGTGTAATCTTAGAAACATCTACGTCGCTAGGATAGAACTGACGATCATAAACTGACCAAGAGGCATAATACGTAACGTTCGTGTAGCTCGCACCAGGCACTACTACAACAGCATCACTTACCTCAGACGTCCATAATGGATTAATCGCTTCAACCGTATACGAGTATGAGGTGCCTTCGTTTAGACCTGTTGCTGTAAAGCGATTTTCAGTGGATGATCCGATTAGTACATCATCCTGGTAGATATTATAGCTGGTTGCACCTGCTACTGGAGCCCAGCCCAAAACTGCAGTCGTCCGATTTACAGTTGTAGCCTGAACATCCTGAGGAGCCGCAAGCTCTCCCCATTTTATTGAAATCTTATTGCTGCCAGCAGAAACGATCGTCGGTTGTCCTTCCGCTGCGAGCTGGGCGGCAACTTGAAAAGTTAATTCTGTACCTGCAACCGCCTGCTCTTCCGTCAATGTATACGTATATTGATTAGAGCCATCCCAAACTCCAGATATCCATGCTTCATTCACGTAAATATCATAACCATTCGCATCGGGGCTTCCTATCCACTTAAATGAGACGGTTGATGCTGTTACACTAGTCACCTGAAAATTGAGTGGAGCAGGCAATGGTGCTTCCTTATACTCCGATGTATCTGGAAGTGTCGTAAATTCAATAGCATTGCTTTTCTCCTTCTGACTATCCCATGTTATATATATTCGGTAAGTCGTATCTGGCTGGAGTCCGCCAATTACTTTATTCCATCGATGACCCCAAGTAATATATTTGTCGTCATCAGCATGAAAAACTTGAATGTCATTAGGGTGTTCATCATCTCCGATCAAGTCCCATTCAATTTCGGCACTATTGTGAGTAATCGTTCCCTCTACTACTCGAAGATTTTGCGGTGGCTGACCTTCAGCTTCCGCTTCATTAGCATTTATTACAGCTGTGTTAATCCATGTACCAAACAGCAATGCAAAGCATAAAATCAACATAAACACTCTTTTTTGTGAAATAGAATACACACGATCACCTCTAATCATTTAGTCGTTGATGTACGAGCTCTAATGAAGATGGGCTGTGCTGTATCTAAGATGGGAAGAATCAAAGCAGAGGACAGCTCAAGTTGACGAGATTAATATCATTGCAACAAGCTGAGACTGTAATAAATAGTATTGTACACGCTTTCATTTATTGGGGTATTAGTTTGGGTTAGATTTCGTGGTGCATAGCTGTATCCTAAGTACGTTCTGTTCATCACCTTCTTATACATTCATTTAGTCTTACTACCCTATCTCGAAACCATCATAGCATGAGGCTACAGAGGGGAAGAGGGTAACATTTAACGACTAACGGGTGAAATATATATGATCAACCGTCCACAGAACTTACTATAAACAAATTGTAGTCAGGATGTTAAAATAAGGAAGAATTTAGTGTAAGGAGGGGCAGAATGATGAACAAAAAAATAATAATGGCCACTACTGTGATCATTTCACTTATCGTCTTAATCTTAGCAGTCGGTTTGTATATTTGGCGTGTACAGATACATTCACAAGCAAAGCCTAAACCACTACAAATCCCCTTTTCATACAATCTTGCTGGAGATCTGAATCCCGAGGCATTAACGACTGACATCATGCAAGCTATTGGTTATCCAGATGCTATTCCATTTGTAACAAGTGGGGATAGGTTTAACGTTATATTATACAGCCGCCCTCAAATGCAGGATGATGTAGAGTTCCATATCATGACGTCTTCATTCAGAATTCTAGTACAAACTAACGATAATACACAAATGCTATCCTATGAATTTCAGCTGTCTCAGCAAAGAGATCATTTAGTATTGATTGACCGCCAGGAGACGATAAACGTAAAGTCATTAATTGATCGACCTATTCCGGTTGGTGCTTTTACTTTGAGCGAACTGTTCAGCGCAATACGAGACTTTCCAGCGGATTCTTATCGCGAGCATTCCCAATATGGGGATGAAGATACCGACCTATACAGTATACGTTTTAATGATAGCCTTATAGCAGAGAGCTTTTTCTATAGCAAACACGGCTATGTCAAGACGGTCGATACAGCTATTACAATTGAACGCAGCAATGAAATACCATTCTTAATATCGCATCTCAACTGGGGGGATATCCGTGATGAATCTCTACACTATGATGATCCTCGTCGTTATTACAATGCGAGCGGAATAGGTCGAGTTAATCTGCTATATATACCTGAGCACAGAAATTAGCCCGATTATAGTTTTTTTCTATAATGAAAGCCGATCAATCCAAAATATCTGGATGATCGGCTTCTATACTTATTCTTCTATTTTACTCCTCGCCTATCGCAACAGGATTCACCGGATTGCTGCTCCAATCACTCCAAGAACCTGCATAAAGCTGGACATTGCAGAAGCCCGCTTCCTTAAGCGCGAACACATTGGGTGTTGCTGTTACGCCAGAACCGCAGTATACAATAATGTTCGACTTCTTATCGATACCTTCAAACCGCTTTGCTTGCTCCTCTGGAGACTTCCACGTTCCATCCTCTCGCTTGCCTTCCTGCCAAAAATGGTTAATCGCCGTTGGAATATGACCCGCCGCACGATCAATGGGCTCATGCTCACCACGATAGCGCGCTCGATCACGTGAATCAATAATAATAACGCCAGGCTTCCCGATCTTCTCTTTCACTTGCTCCTGTGTTAATACCATCGCTTCATTCAGCTGTACTGGCAGACGATTGTTATCGTAACGCTTAGGTATAGCGGTATCGACCGGCTGGCCTGCTTCAACCCAGCCCTTATAGCCCTTCTCAAGCACAACAACCTCACCATTAAAGCCAATCCATTCTAACAGCCAGCGCAATCTCGATGCCATCGCACCTCCTTGATCGTCATAAGCGACAACCGATACCCCGTCCTTAATGCCGATTGAAGCGAAAAACGCTGCGACAGTTGAAGGCTCTGGCAGTGGATGACGACCTCCTGCTCCATCTGGTCGCATACCACTGGATAGATCATGACTTAAACTCGCATAGTGAGCTCCTGGAATATGTCCAGCTCGATAGGCTAGCTCACCTGCATCAGGATCTGACAAATCATATCTTGTATCGACGATCACTAGCTCGGCTTGTCCGTTTTTTTGCTGCTCCAGACGATCAATCAACCATTCATTATTAACAATGTAAGACATCTATATCTCCTCCTATGTAGGGAGAGAGGCACCATTGCTTCTCCCCTTATATTTTAATTGTTGCGGGATTTCTACTTCAAGCTCGTTTAGCTGCATGAGATGTTTTCCGAGGCGTATGCAATGCTGTTAACAGCTGAGGACCTTGCTTTTTTACGGCAACCGTATGCTCGAACTGAGCGGTTAGTGAATGATCGATCGTACGCGCTGTCCAGCCGTCATGGGCGATGTACAACTCCGTCGAGCCTGCAGTAACAATCGGTTCAATCGTAATGACCATACCTTCCTGCAGCTTTATTCCTGTTGTCTCTGTTCTTACATGCAGTACTTGAGGTTGCTCATGGATTTCCCTGCCAATACCATGACCTGCAAAGCTTGCAACAACCTTATAGCCATCCAGCTCAGCTCTCCGCTCAATCGCATAGCCGATATCTGCTAGATCTCTGCCAATCTCGATTGCTTCTATGCCAGCTCGCATCGCTGCTTTTGCCGCTCTTACAAGCTTTCTAGCTTCCAGTGATACTTCACCGATCATGTAGGTGTATGCAGAATCTGCTTTCCAGCCGCCGACATCTGCTACCATATCAACAGTGACAATATCGCCATTTTGTAGCTCATAGCTGCTTGGAAAACCATGACATGCTACTTCGTTGACAGAAACACAGCTCACATATGGATAGCCCTTATAGCCTTTTTGTGCAGCGACAGCACCATGCTTTGCGAAAAATCCAGCAATAAACTTTTCGATATCATTCGTTTTTACTCCTGCTCTAACACGCTTTTGTAATTCCTTGTGGCACTGTGCCACCACTTTTCCCGCACGTCTAATCTTCTTAATCTCATCACTGCTCCTACAGACCGCTTCCATTCCAACACCTCCTGCATCCTTACTTTCAATGTATTCCGTGCTTCGTTGTCCAATACACCAATAGGAACAGAAAAAGAGCCTATGAAATACGAGATTTCACTAGGCTCTAAATGTGATCTACACCGCAGAGGAGTTAATTCTGCTAAGCTCATCCTCTACGAGAGAGGTTAATTCATCCTCATAGCCGCCAGTAATTCGATACTTGCGTACATAATCCTTAACAAACTTCCTCGGATCCTTCGGCTGGAAAATTCTTGTCAATTCCTTCAAACTTTCCCTAACTTCATTCTGGCTATGCTTTGCCATGAAATCTCCTCCCTTACACATTGGACGGTCTTCACAATCGATAACTTGGATTATCGAAACAGCTATTGCTGTCGTTGTGCTCCTTTTGCTGCAATGATGCTCTACGAGGGTAGATCATTTATTTCAAATTTTCTTACTATTATAACATTTCAGATATCAATATAAAACAACCGTTAAATTAGAATATTTTATTTTAGCTTTCACAACGTTCGATTCAGAGGCTAAAAAGCGTCATCATTGTGTATAAATTGGGCTAACGCTCTGATTCGGAATCTTGTGACCGCGATTCATTATGATCTTGTTTTCGATACATTCGCAAATAGACGACAACTCCAACTACTGCAACGATAATCCCGAATCCTAATAAAACCGCCGCAGCTACGCTCTGCCACACTCCGAAACCCTCCCTATCACAATGATTAGCATTCTACTAAGATAATAAACGATATGAACCGCTTGCATATGCGAGCAATTTACCGCTTTCATCATAAATAGAGGCTGTCATTGTTATAGTACGTTTCGTACGGTGTAAAAGTTCCGCTTTACAAAAAATTGTTCCAGTAGCAACATTAGACAAAAAGTGTGTATTCATCGTCGCCGTTACAGTTGTAACCGATGGATCGAGCATCAAGACAAGCCCCATCGCATTATCTAGCATCGTCATAAATACACCACCATGAACAATGCCCATCAGGTTTAAATGGTGCTGCTTAATAGCAAGTGAAATCGTTACCTCATCCTGCTCTGCTTTCTCCAGCTCGAAGCCTACATATCCCCAGAAGGTTGACTGAGCTTGCTTTGCAAGCTCATCAAATGAGCTACTCATTCGTCCGCTCCTCTTCCTCCATTAATTGGCGTTTTAGCACCTTGCCAACCATTGTTTTTGGCAGCTGCTTACGGAATTCATAGATATGAGGAACCTTATATGAGGCTAAACGCTCCCTGCACCATTGATTGAGCTGCTGCTCCGACACTGCTACATTGTCCTTCAACACAACGAATGCCTTTACAGTTTCGCCACGATAGCTATCCTTTACCCCGATGACCGCAGCTTCAGTAATCGCCGGATGCTCATACAGCACCTCTTCGATTTCCCGAGGATAAATATTAAAGCCACTAGCAATAATCATATCCTTTATTCGATCCTTAATGACGAAGAATCCCTGGTGATCCATTAAGGCCATATCTCCTGTACGCAGCCAACCGTTATGAAAAGCTGCCTCTGTCGCCGCCTCGTTGTTCCAATATCCGCTCATCACCTGCGGACCACGCACGACAAGCTCACCGATTTCTCCCGGAGGCAGAAACTGTCCCGTCTCCAAAGATAGAATAGCTGCTTCTGTGTCAGGAAACGGTACGCCGATTGTACCAATTTTACGATATCCCCATATCGGATTGGCATGTGTTACTGGTGAAGCTTCTGTCAAGCCAAAGCCTTCGATTAGCTTGCCGCCTGTCATTTTTTCAAATTGATCTTGTACCTCTAGTGGCAGTGCAGCAGATCCGCTTATACAGATCTCGATGGAGGAAAGATCAAGCGGTTTTTCTTGCTTTGAAGCGGCTTGAATGAGTCCAATATACATCGTCGGTGCGCCTGGAAAGATCGTCGGCTTCTGCTTATCTATCGTTCGCAGCACTTCTTCTACCTCGAACTTCGGCAGTAGAACGAGACAGCCCCCCGTACACACTGACAAATTCATTAGCACCGTGAGGCCGAATACGTGAAAAAGCGGCAGTGCTGCAAGATAGCGTTCTTCTCCGAGCCGAATTCGCTCACACCATTCCTTGCTTTGCAGCGTGTTGCTCACAAGATTTCGATGGGTCAGCATGACCCCTTTCGGAGTACCTGTTGTTCCTCCCGTATACTGCAGTGCTGCAATGTCGTGATGACCAGCTAACGTCGGTCTTTCATACGATAGCGCACTGCGGCTTAGCAGTGACTTCCACTGCACATAGCCATCTGTTCCGTAAGGAATCTTAGCCTTAAAGCCATCTCTGCGCTGCTTAATGGGATAGAGCATATTTTTAGGAAATGGGAGGCCATCCTTAATCGAAGTAATGACGACGGTGTGCAGCTTCGGTATCGGTCCTTCTTCTGGGTTCTTACCTCGGACTCTAGCTATCCTTGGGTACAGCATATCTAGCGTTATGATTGCAACTGCACCGCTATCCTTAAGCTGATGAGTAAGCTCCCGCTCCACATAAAGTGGATTCGTCTGCACCACGATTGCTCCTGCAAGCAATACGCCAAAGTATGATATGACCGCCTGCGGACAGTTCGGCAGCATAATGGCGACACGGTCACCCTTCTTTACGCCGAGCCTTCCAAGCCCTCTTGCCATGTGATCTGCTGAAGTGTAGAGCTGCTCGTAGGTTAGTGTCTTCCCCATAAAGGTTAACGCTGGCTTTTTAGCAAACTGCGTCACTGCATCAATTAGAAACTGTGCGACATTAATCTCGGGATAATCCAGCTTATGCCTGACTTCCTCTGGATAATATCTCAACCAACGCTTTTCTGAAAAATCTACAAATTGCTCATTCTCGCTTCTCGCTGTCTCTTGCACATCCGACGGTTGTTGATTAGGTGTATCCATACCCAATCATCTCCTTCACACGGTATAGTGCTCACTTCCAATAACCTTTGCAGCGATTTGTCGTTTTAATGTGATCACATCTGTGAGTGTTGCCTTCATTAATTTCTTTACAATAGACAGTTGCATGCGCTGCATATCTCCAGCCTCCATGCGAACAATTGCCTGTCTGGCGTCACTTTCTAGCTGCTCCATTGCTTCCTGCACATAAACCTTTGTCATAAGAGCTGCCAAGCTTTTATCGTCCTGATCAAGCTTTAATGCCATACGCTTTTTCGCTCTCAGATAAGCGCTCTCCATTGCATATATAACAATCATCATATTAGCCAGCACTTCTAATATTTCTTGCTCCTTCTCCAGCTTCGTTCCATATCGCTGAACAGCAGAGCCTCCTAGCATAAGAAATAGCTTTTTTGCTTGCTCTATGCGATAGCCCTCCAGCGCTAGAGGAGCGTCAAGCTCAGGGGGCTGCTGTGGTTCTAGCAGCGATGCTTGCAGACCTTCAATCTTCTCTAGAAGTGGAAGCTCACCCTTCATCGCCTTTTTAATTAACGTACCAGGGATAAGCAGACGATTAATTTCGTTTGTCCCTTCAAAGATACGGTTAATCCGAGAATCTCGATAAATGCGCTCGACTTTATATTCCTTAATGAACCCGTACCCGCCATGAATCTGTACAGCCTCATCACTAACCGCATCAAGTGCCTCGGAGGCGAAAACCTTGACGATCGAGCATTCCATTGCATACTCCCCGATCGCTTTAGCTGCCTGACGCCCCGCTTCCACATCACTGCCGTCCGTAATCGAGGAAAGCTTATCATCCATCCACCCTGCAGTCCGATAAACGATGCTTTCTGTCACATATGTCAGTACGTTCATATCTGCCAGCTTTCCTGCAATGAGCGGATAGGAGGACAGCGGCTCATTAAATTGTTTGCGGACGTTACTGTACGCTGCTGCAAGCTCGATTGCCTCCTTGCATGTGCCTAAGCATGCAGCGCCAAGCTTAAAACGACCTATGTTCAATATATTAAATGCGATAAGGTGTCCTTTGCCGATCTCGCCGAGTACGTTTTCCACCGGCACATGCACATCCTCGAAGAACAGCGGGCATGTCGATGAGCCTTTTATTCCCATCTTATGCTCCTCTGGGCCAACACTAAAGCCTTCCATGTCGCGTTCGATGATAAAGGCTGTAAACTTGTCACCATCGATCTTGGCATACACGATAAAGAGGTCAGCAAAGCCTGCGTTCGTAATAAAGATCTTAGAGCCATTCAAAATATAATGCTTACCGTCCTCACTTAAGCGCGCTGTGCTTTTGGCACTTAGCGCATCCGAGCCCGAGGATGGCTCCGTTAAACAGTAAGCAGCAATCCATTCCCCGGTTGCCAGCTTTGGCAGGTACTTCTCCTTCTGCTCCTTCGTACCAAAAAATACGATTGGCAGCGTACCAATTCCAGTATGTGCTCCTACGGACAGGGCAAAGGAGGAGGTGCGCGCCAAAGTTTCTGCGAGCAGCGTTGTGCTCACTTTATCTAGACCGAGCCCACCGTAAGCCTCCGGTATGTCTGCTGCTAAAAAGCCCTGCTGCCCTGCCGTTCGCATTAAGGATACCGTCAACTCATAGTTCAGCGCCTCAATCTCTGCATCTCTTGGTATTAGCTCGGTGTCAATAAATTGCTCTGCAGATTCTGCAATTAAGCGTTGCTCACTTGTAAAGTCTTCAGGGATACACGTCGACATCGGATCGCTAGGTTCAATGATGAAGCGACCTCCAACTGCAGGTTCTACTGACATGTGACTCACTCCTTCATTTTGTAGTGCTTCAGCTTGAATACACCTCAATGAGCCCTGCTGCCCCCATTCCGCCACCAATGCACATCGATACGACACCTAAGCCCCCGCCACGACGGGATAGCTCATGAATTAACGTAACGGACAGCTTTGAGCCTGTGCAGCCTAATGGGTGACCTAATGCAATCGCCCCGCCATTCACATTGACACGCTCCAGCGGGAGCTGCAGCTCTTTAATAATCGGGATACACTGTGCTGCAAAGGCTTCATTGAGCTCGAACAAATCAATTTGATCTACATCTAATCCCGACTTATGAAGCAGCTTAGGTATAGCCCTTATTGGACCAACCCCCATAATCTCTGGTGCAACACCTGCGACCGCATAATGCCTAAAGGCAGCCATCGGCTTCAATCCAAGCGATTCCGCCTTCGCCCGGCTCATGACAAGCACTGCTGCAGCACCGTCACTCATCTGCGAGGCATTGCCTGCGGTAACAGAACCATTAAGGACGAAGGACGGCTTAAGCTTGCTGAGCTTTTGCACGGAAGTCGTTGCCCGAACACCTTCATCCTGTTTGAATTCAAAGCTGCGTTCCACATAACGCCCTTGATCGTTCAATGTAGATCGCGTAACGACGACAGGGACGATCTCATCTTCAAAGGCACCAGAAGCGATAGCCCATGCCGCCTTCTGATGACTGGCTACTGCAAACTCATCCTGCTCCTGACGAGTAACGTCATATCGTCTAGCCACCTCCTCAGCTGTATGCCCCATCGTCATATACACCTCTGGCATCGTGTCAACGATATCTGGATGAGGCGACAATCTCCAGCCCGACATTGGCACGTGACTCATGCTCTCAACACCACCAGCAATGATGACGTCTGCTTCCCCTGTGCGAATACGCTCAGCAGCGTAGGCAATAGATTGCAGTCCCGAAGCGCAGAAGCGATTAATTGTCACGGCTGGAACATCCTGAGGCAGCCCTGCGTATAGTGCGATCGTTCGGGCCATATTCAAGCCTTGTTCGCCTTCTGGCATTGCACAGCCGATAATGACGTCCTCTATCTCATCAGGCTGCAGGCTGGGCGCCTTTGCTAGCAAACCTTGAATAACCGTCTTGCCTAGATCTTCGGCTCTAACCTCAGCCAAGCACCCCTTCTTAGCCTTGCCAACAGCTGTTCTAACGGCAGCAACGATTACAGCATCGCGCTCCCCAACATCGAAGTAACTACTCATCCTTTCCCCTCCCTTCAGACTAATTTCGCAGAGGTTTACCGTATCGAAGCATATGACTCATTCGCTGCTGTGTTTTCGGTTCCCCACATAAGCTTAAAAATGCTTCGCACTCCAGCTGCAGCAAATACTGTTCAGTTACAAGTGCTCCCGAAGGCACATCGCCTCCGCTTAGTACATGTGCCAGCTTCGTTGCGATCTTCTCATCATGCTCACTAATATAGCCACCAAGCTTCATATTCTGAATAGCCAGCTTCATAACGGCCTTTCCTTCACGACCCGCTACAGCAACAAGCTCCTCTGCTGGCGGTACATACCCTGCAGCATCTAGTCTTAGCACTTCCTGCTTAGCTTCGAATATTCTCGACTCGCCGCGCAGCAGTACACGATCCTGAGGTCTTGCATAGCCGAGCCTTGCAATCTCGAATCCGCTTGTGGACGTTTTTGCAAGGGCGATGCTTTCAAACAAACTATTCAAATGCGGCTGCAGATCACCAGCTAGCAGCTTACGCTCAACACGACCATTCGGCCCTGCTCCGTGCGCCGCTCGTTGCATCGCTAGTATCGCCGCTTCCTTGCTTCCGCCCCCTGCCGGTATTAAGCCGACTCCAGTTTCTACTAGACCGAAGTAGGTTTCAGGTGAAGCGACAATGATATCTGCTGGCAAGCACGCTTCTACTCCTCCGCCAAGCGTCATGCGATGAGGCGCTGCAACAACTGGCCTAGACAAACGCTTGAGCTGCAGCATGCTCTGCTGGAAAAGCATAATGATATCCTCGACCTCATCCCACTCCTCATTCATCGCCTCCATTAGCAGCAGCATGAGGTTCGCTCCAACGCAAAAATTTTTACCTTCGTTTGCGATAACTAGACCGCGCCAATTGCGCGTTGTCTCATGACAGGCATATCGAATAGCTGATAAAATATCTGAGCCAATTGCATTGCTTTTGGAATGGAATTCTAGCGCCAGCACCTCATCCCCTAGATCTATTAAGCTTGCTTCTCGATTGCTCCATACGGTCCCCTTCTCTTCCTTAATCCGGGCAAGCTCAATAATTCCTTCCTCTTGCTCCTGCAGTACGTAGCGCTGCTGATGAACATAGAAGGTGCTTCCGAGCTCATGCTTGTAGAACGACTCATTCCCTTCTGCAATCCATGCTTCTACCCAATTAGGCAACTGATCGCCTTCGGCCTTCATTCGTTCTGCTACTGCTGCGAGTCCAAGCGCATCCCATAGCTCGAATGGACCAAGCTCCCAGTTAAAGCCTAAGCGCATTGCCTTATCAATATCTGCGATATGTTCCGCAATCTCGCCGACTCGCTCTGCCGCATACAGCAGTGTTGCCTTAATCGTCTTCCATGCAAATTGCGCATGAGGATGCTCAGGCACTGCACCGATTAGTGCTTTGACCTTGCCTTTAGCGCCCTTCGCTTGCTTTGCTGCCTCAATCACTGGTGATGTTGGCTTTGTGCTTGGCGCATAGGTCATCGTGTCTAGCTGAAGTGATTCAATATAGCTGCCGCCATCGCTGCCCTTGAGCTTCCGATAAAAGCCTGCACCACTTTTTTGTCCTAATGCACCCTGCTTCACCAGCTGCTCCAGAAGAGCTGGTCTAGTGAAGACCGCTCGTTCTGTCTCATCCTCACTGCTTGAATGAACATTATCGACGACATGCAGCAGCGTATCGAGACCGACGAGATCTAGCATGCGATAGGTCGCTGTTTTAGGTCTCCCCATAGCCGGACCCGTCAGTGCATCGACTTCATCAATTGTTAAGCGATGCTGAAGTGTTTCCTGTAGGGTAACGAGCATGCCGTAGGTGCCTATGCGATTAGCAATAAAATTCGGAGTATCCTTTGCCTGCACGACGCCTTTGCCAAGACGCTGCTGGCATAGCCACGTTAACGCCTCCGTTACGGCAGGCAGCGTTTCTTCCGTTGCAACAAGCTCTACTAATGCCATATAACGAGGCGGATTGAAGAAATGCGTAACTGCGAAGTGCTGCCTCATCTCCTTGGAGCAATGCTGAATCATCACTGCGGCAGATAAACCGGAAGTATTCGTGCTTACAAGGGTGCCTTGCCTACGATATTGATCGATCCAGCTAAATACGTGCTGCTTAATATCAAGCCGCTCAACGACTGCTTCTACAATCCAATCCATCTCATGAAGCAGCTCACCATCGTCCTCCATATTCGCAGCATGAATACGTGAACTGAAGCTAGCATCGTACAATGGTGCGGGTTTTTGCTTGACCAGCTGCGCGATAGCGGAAAGTGATAAGCGATTGCGAACCTCAGCACTCTTCAGTGTTAAACCCTGTGCTTGCTCTTGCTCTGTTAAGGTAGACGGTACAATATCATAGAGCCACACCTCAAAGCCGCTATTGGCCATATGCGCAGCAATACCTGAGCCCATAATACCTGAGCCAATCACCGCAACCTTGCGTACTTCGGTCATTTTTACGTTACTCCCCTTCACGATTAGCACCCCTTTCCTCAGATTTAATCGTATGGACACTACTTGGTATCGTTCCATCTCCTAGCACGCTCGCTGCAAGCAGCTCCGCAAAATCTCGCGTAACAATGTTCTCATGCTCGAGGAGTGCCTTGACACCATCCTCCATCATCGTTAGACAATACGGGCAAGCCGTACTAATAACTGATGCGTTCGTATCGAGTGCTTGCTGCGTACGAGCATAGTTGACTCTTGTGCCGCTATGCTCCTCCATCCACATCATGCCTCCACCAGCACCGCAGCACATCGCGTTATCCCTGCTTCGCTTCATCTCAACAAGCTGAACGCCAGGAATGCTGGAAAGTATTCTACGTGGTGCATCGTAAATATCGTTATATCGCCCAAGGTAGCAGGAATCATGGAGAGTAATTTGCTCAGACAGCGAGAACTGCGGAATAAGCCTCTTTTCTGCTATAAGCTGATCGAGCAGCTCGGCATGATGCAGCACCTCGATATGCTGAGGCATTCCTAGGTCTGCATATTCCTTCTTGAATGTGTGGTACGTATGTGGACAAGGTGTAACGATACGCTTTATGTCGTAGCGTGTGATGGTCTCAATATTTTGCTGCGCCAACTCCTGGAACAGCATCTCATTGCCTATTCGACGCGCAGTATCTCCAGAGCTTTTCTCCTCTAGGCCAAGCACAGCAAATGTTACCTCTGCGTGATCCAGCAACCGTATCAAATCATACAGCAGCTTACGGCTGCGGTTATCGAACGAGGCCATGGAGCCAGCCCATAGCAACAGCTCAGGAGCTTGCTGATCAGCCTCGCATTCCTTCATCGTTTTCACTTTAATTCCTGTTCGCTCATAGCAATCCGCAATCCAATCTGCGCGTTGGCTGCGGCTAATGCCCCATGGGTTGCTTTGTCGTTCAATGTTCTGAAGTGCACGCTGCGCATCACTTGGCAGGCTGCCCTCCATAAGGACAAGATGTCTCCTCATGTCTATAATCTTATCTACATGCTCATTGCCAACGGGACATTGCTCTTCACAATTGCGACACGTTGTACAGGACCAGAGCTCCTCCTCTGTCATCACATCACCGATTAGCTTCAGGTCGTCAATCGGTTGCTGTGCGTTCCATGTCCATCCAGCTGCCTGCTGCTTCATCGTTAAGGATATATCTGTGCAATATGGACTTTGGTGATCGGAAGCGTTTCCACCTCCTGTTGCTATACCGCTATCCACTCCAGCTGCTCCATCTCTCGTTCGAAGATCCGTCATGTTCTCTACCCTTACGTCTTCCGTCTTCATTACATGCGCTCCAACGCGATAATCACCGATACCGTGAGGTGGATGCTCCCATATTCCTTTAGGCAGCCATGGAGATTTGGAGGTGAGAGCAGCTCCTTGTTCCGTGAGATGATCACGCAGCTTAACAATCATATGCATGGGCGACAATAACTTTCCGGTTGCGGCAGCTGGGCAAACCTCGGTACAGCGACCGCATTCTACACATGCATACAGGTCGAGCAGCTGCTTCTGATTGAACTGATGAATATGCCCAACTCCAAAGCTTTCCGCTTGCTCATCCTCGAGATCAAGTGTTGCGAGTTTACCGGTTGGCTCGTCACGCCGAAGCCAAAGATTGATCGGTGCAACGATAAGATGAAAATGCTTCGATTGTGGAACGTAGATAAGGAAGCTAAGCAAAATAACTAGATGCAGCCACCAGCACACCTCATAGCCAACAGTCGCAGCTGTGCTTCCCACTACCACACCTGCAGCTTCCAAACCTTTTGCAAGCAAGGAGCTGAATGGTGAATATCGCTCAGCAAGCTGCTGCTCGTGTAGCAGGCGCTCAAAGCTCAAGGTAAGCAGGACGCTCAACATCAGTGATCCGATAAACCAGTAAACGATTGAAGGCTTAGCTCCTCGCTTTAACCGCTTCAGCCTTTCGCCATATCTGCGAAATGCGCCGAGCAGAACTGCAAGCAGCACTAGAACAACGATCCATTCCTGTGACCAAATAAAAACAGCATAAAGTGATGGCCAAGGAATTAGCGGTACTTCCAATAAGCCTTGAAGCATAATGTCAATGGCACCAAGCTGCAGCATAATAAAGCCATAAAAATAAAAGAGATGCAGTACACCGCTTTTCACGTCATTTAACAAACGCTTGTGCAGCAGCACCTCTTTACTTACCCGAGCCAGCCGAGGTCGCTTCATCCTTGACCAGCTGACTGGCACTCCAAAGGACAAGTAGGCAAGCCTGCGTCTTATCACCTCGATAAACATCCAGACCGAAGCACTAGTTACAATGAGAGCAAGTATCAGCTTAATGTAAGCTATTCCGTCCATCATGCTCCTCCTTTCCACTCATCGTGCGAGCTCTGCTTCATTTATATGAGCTTATATGAGCGATCATGCGTAAGGAAAAGCGGTCTAATTTAAATCATGCTGTCATATGGTAGCACTAGCCCATCGTACGTCTTGCTATAGATGTCTCGGCAGTGAAGGCCGAGCTCTTTGAATGTACATTTATTGAAGGGAGCTGCTCTAGTATGAAAATCATCGTACTTATGAAGCAAACGTTTGATACGGAAGAGAAGGTGGAAATTACGAATGGCATGATTGAGGAGCATGGCGCCAAATTTGTCATCAATCCTTATGATGAATATGCGTTAGAGGAAGCACTTCGCATCAAGGAGCAAAATGGTGCAGAAGTGATTGCCATTACGGTTGGTCCAGAACGCAGCAGCGTTGCTCTGCGTACGGGGCTTGCCCTTGGCATTGATCAGGCCATTATGATCTGTGATGCTGAGCATGGGGATCATAGCTACCGTATTGCAGCGCTGCTTGCTGAGGTCATTAAACCGCTGAAACCAGATCTGATTCTAGCTGGTCTGTTTGCTGTTGATTCTGGAAGCGGAAGCGTTGCACTTCAGGTTGCTCAGCTGCTGCAGCTCCCTCATGCTTCAGCTGCAGTTAAGCTTCGCTTGGGAACCGCAGAAGAGCTTCTTATCGAGGACGCACCATGGAGCGGTACACTGGCCCTCGTTGACCGTGATGTCGAAGGAGATGTGGAGACAGTCGTTATCCCTCTACCTGCCGTCGTCACCGCTCAGCAAGGGCTTAATGACCCGCGCTATCCATCACTTCCTGGTATTATGAAGGCGAAAAAGAAAGCCATTATTGAACGCTATCCATCAGAGCTGTTAGCTGAGGTTAATCAGGACGACTTAAGCTCAAGCCTTACGGTACGAACCGCTTTGTTCCCTCCTTCGCCGCGCAGTGCCGGCAAGCGGTTATCTGGCGATGGCTCGCAGCAGACGAAGCAGCTGCTGCATTCCTTGATTGAAGCTAATATTATTCAACGAGGAGGTAACTAATATGGGCACATCCATTCTCATCATCGCTGAATTAAAGGGCAGTACACTGCGACGCGTAACACTAGAAGCTCTTGGAGTCGCAGCCGCTTTACTTCATGAACGATCAGGTGATATCGCTTGCTTCTTAGCAGGCAGTAATAAGGCTGATCTGGAGCTAGCCTCCAAGGAGCTGGCAAGACACGGAGCTCATCACGTTTATGTAGCGTCTGGGGAAGCACATCAGCCCATTCAGGCTCTTACCTCTTTACCACCGATATTATCTATCATTAAGGAGCTGAAGCCGCAGTATATTATTGCGGGACATACCGCCTATGGACGCGAGCTTGCACCACGTCTTGCAGCCGAGCTGAAAGCTGGTTATATTGCTGATATTATTTCGATGGAGGAGTTTGAGGGTCAGCTGCAATTTACTCGACCGATCTATGCTGGTAAGGCATTTGAAACTCGTACGTTTCATGGGACATCACCACATCTATTAACGATTCGCCCTAACAACTTTGCTCCTGCATCTGTAGCTGATGACGTAGAGCAAGCAAATGTCGAGCCAATATTTATTACTGAGGAAGCGGCTACTCCGCTGCCTTCCATCGTCAAAAATGTGGTGCAGCGAATGAGCAGCAGCATTGATCTTACAGAGGCAGAGATCGTTGTGGCAGGTGGTCGCGGTGTGAGGGGCAGTGACGGCTTCAAGCTGCTGCAAGCTCTTGCAGATGAGCTCGGGGGGGCTGTAGGTGCCTCACGTGCTGCTTGTGATGCAGGGTATTGCGATTACAGTTTACAGATCGGGCAAACGGGTAAGGTCGTTACTCCGCAGCTTTACATCGCTTGCGGCATAAGTGGAGCAATCCAGCACTTGGCAGGCATGAGCCAGTCACGTACCATCGTTGCCATTAATAAAGATCCAGATGCACCAATCTTCTCGATTGCGGATTATGGTATTGTCGGTGATTTGTTCGAGGTTGTACCGCTTTTAACGGCAGAGCTGAAGGCACTTCATCAATAGATTAATAAAAAAATAATAGATTACTAGAAAATGTCTTGCTATTATCTATTCATTCATGGTATATTATTTCTTGTCTTTCAAAGATAAGAAATACGGAGCTGTGGTGTAGAGGCCTAACATGCCTGCCTGTCACGCAGGAGACCGCGAGTTCGAATCTCGTCAGCTCCGCCATCTAAAAACGTTAAGAGTCCAAGAGGGCTCTTTTTTTTTTGTTTTAAATAACTGATAACCATAACAAACTGGAGCTATAATTGTTAGATATCTAACAATTATAGCTCCAGTTCAGGTCGATTGACTTCGTTATTTTCCTACTCCAGACAGCACGATTACTGTCGGGTACTCAACTACCTTACCATCATGTGTTTGATAAAGAAGCTCCTTAATTCCTTTTTCTTTTTCCTCTGCTGTCTGCTCGCTTCCATAAGTATATTTATCGTACTCCACTTCGGTAATAAGCCATGTTCCACTACGCTTCTCCAACGAATACTTCTTAGCTATTGCGGTGAACGGTTGATCATTCAACTCTTTATTTTCAAATGTGTATATGTTAACTTGATTGGACTGATTTCCTTCATACACATCCGATATACGAATTGTTGTAATAAGCTTATCCATACCCAATCCACGAATAATATTAAGCATATGTTCTTTGTGTTTGTCGTACTCCTCTTGCGGCATATTCACCATATCATCTCGAGTGTAAGTTGCATTATCATAACCGAATACGGTCTCTTCGCCGATTGATGCCATGTAATCCTCACTTACAATTTCGTTTATATCATTATGATATTGTTCATATGATTTGTTAAAGTAGATGAGATCATATTCATTCTCTTCAACTGTCTTCACATGTTCCACCATCTGTTTTTTCTCCGATTGACCCATTGATGTATCAGAAGTACACGCCGCTAATAAAGTAATAATCAATAGAAAAA
Organism: Paenibacillus camelliae; assembly: GCF_023715345.1. Classification (GTDB taxonomy): domain Bacteria; phylum Bacillota; class Bacilli; order Paenibacillales; family Paenibacillaceae; genus Pristimantibacillus; species Pristimantibacillus camelliae. The sequence goes on along the minus strand of NZ_JAMBNY010000006.1, from coordinate 194,795 downwards.
TAACACATAATGATTTTTTATGTTTCATTCCAAGCCCCCTTTTTTCTAGCATACATAGGATGCTGAAGTTTGCTGATTGTATCCGCCATAGCAAATAGACCCAATTTAAAAATATATTTAACTATTGGATAAAGGTGTGCTCAAATTCCTTGCCGTCTATATAACGAGTTCAAACTAATTAATGTTGCAAAAATTGGATAAAGCCCCATTATAACGCTTAATATATACTTCAACCTAATAGCCAATAACTAAAAAAGAGAGACTCTGAAAGTCGTCTTAATTGACTTTCAGAGCCTCTCGCTCTAGCTATAGCAAGCGCCATTAGCAGTGCTTCTTTTTTATTGGTCCCTGATGATAAGGTATGTGCTTGTTAGATTTTAAAGCGAGCGATGCGCTCCATCAGCTCTTGAACCATTACCGACAGTGATTCGGAGGAGGTTGCTACTTCCTGCATAGAAGCGAGCTGTTCCTCTGATGCTGCAGCAACCTCAGCTGCCACATTCATCGTGCCATTAGCATTACCTGCAAACTGCTCAACGGTTGCAGCTACATCAATCGAGCCAGCATGCAGCTCCTCCGCTGCTGCGGACACTTCAGAGATTTGCTCATTCACACGCTGCACCTCTGCATTGATGACAGAGAATATTTGACCTGCCTCATGCACAGAAGCAATACCTAGCGCCATTTGCTTCGTACCATTTTCCATTGCTGCAGAAGCTGTTAGCGTGTCGTTATATACCTCTTCAATTAACGCTGCAATTCCTTCGTTTGCTTGCTTTGTTTGATCAGCAAGATTACGAATTTCAGAAGCTACTACGGCAAAGCCTTTGCCATGCTCACCGACACGCGATGCCTCGATTGCCGCATTAAGTGCTAATAGATTTGTCTGCTGGCTAACCTTTGCAATTAGATCTGTAATTTGCTTGATCTCATTAGATTTTGCAGTAAGCGCAGTAACCGCCTCATTGGAATTCTCGACAGATTGCTGCAGTTCGATCATTTGATCCACCGTTTGCTGCATTTTCTGTTGCCCAACGACCGTATTCTCCTCAGCAATTTGTGATGATTGTGCTGCCACCTGGGAGGACTCTGCAATACGCTCAATTCCAGTAGCCATTTCCTTCATCTCTGCTGACGTTGTCAACGACTGATTATGTTGTGCTTCTGCGCCAGATGCTACGTGCTCGATTGCTTGTGCAATGTTTTCAGAGGCTTTTGCCGTCTGCTGTGAGCTAGCGGACATTTGCTGTGACGTTGCACTGACATTAAGACTAAGGTCAGTGACATGACGGAACATGTCGCTCAATTGGTTGCCCATATGATTAAAATTATTGGCCATCTCGCCGAATTCGTCCTTAGAGCGTATATCAAGACGTTGCGTCAAATCACCATTTGCCATTTGCTGTAGACTACCATTCAGCTTATTTAGTGGTTTAAGTACTAAGAAACGAACAAGTAATATGCTGCTTACTATAAATACGATAACCGTAATTCCAGAAACAATCATCGATATTGTTCGAGCTTGAAATACATCACCTAGAACATAATCTTTAGATGTGACAATTTCAACATACCATGTATCCTCTTCATTAATAAACGGCAATGAAATAAAGTGTTGAAGGGTGTCTTTGTTTTCAATTTCGATCGTTTCGCCATTTAATAATTTTTCTAAATTATCGCCTAATTGAGCGGTATCTACTCTTTGTCCCAGTAGCTCTGGATTACTACCATTCGCAGCGTAATAGCCATTCTGTGAAAGCAAAGCGACACTGCTATTATCTGTTGTATATTCCATCGCACTTTCCTGTAATGCACTAAGCGATATCATGTAGCCAATGACACCAATGATCTCATTGTTCTTATTATAGACTGGCGCATTAATAGAAGTATAAAGTAACGGGCTGCTGCTTGTTCCATAGTTAACAGGATCAAGTCTAGTTAACTCGCCACGCTCTTTTGTTTTCACGTAAAATTGTGCCAAGTCACCTTCCTGCAAATTGGTTAGAGGCGAACGTATTGAGCCTTTTCCAGACTGGATAATGCTGATCGCAAATCGTCCAGGGTCCTGTTCATTCTTATAGAGCTGTGTATATTGATATTCATCGTCCTTGTTATCAAAAGCATTCGGCTCAAATGCTATATTGACATAGAAAACAGACTCGTTTCCTTGCATATAATTTTCAACGAGAGCAATGATATCCTCACGTGTTACATTACCCATATTTTGCAGCTCAGTAATTGTACTGGATAATGTGGTCAATGAACCTGCTTGTTGATCTATAAAGCTTTGAAATGATGCTGTGTAGCCTTTACTGGCTTCGACTGCTTCCAAACTGGCTTTCTCATATCCTGCCTTTTCCATTTGCATCATCATAATGGTCATTAATATAACATTTGTGATGAGAAAAATGCTAATTAATGTGGCAATGAGCTTAAATGATAGCTTTAGTTTCACTTGATGCCGCTCCTTTTATTTATATCTAAAATAATTTCCTCTTACTATATCGTCAAATTGTTTTTTTTATATTAGGAAATTGACCATAAAACAAAAATATTGCTAGGAACACAAAAAAAGGCTATCCCTTGATCATTGAAGTATGACCTTAGGGACAGCCCTATTTTATATTTAAGTTTATTTTTTTCTTATTGCTGTTGAAGACCGCTCTTTAAGCTCCGCTGGAAACTTTTTTTGAACATGAGTAACCTTTTTATGAATAAGATCAAAAATGATTTTTATTGCTTCTTCAGCCATTTCGGCAATAGGTTGTTCAATCGTTGTAATGGAGGGATGGTAATAATATGCCATGTCCAGACCATCGAAGCCAGCTACAGCACATTGCTCAGGTATACTTATACCTGCTTCAAGCAGCGCTTTGCTAGCGCCAATCGCCATGGAATCAGAAATTGCATAAATTGCTGAAAAATCAATACCTTCATCAATCATTTCCTTCGTTACAGCATAGCCGTTTTCCATCGAATAGCTTTCCAAATGTGACTTCATTGGACGAATAAGCTGCTCATCTAAAGCAATGCCGTGATCCTCTAGCGCCTGCTTATATCCCAAATAACGAAGCTGACCTATACTGCGATCACGCATAGATGCTGAGATAATTGCAATCCGTTGATGTCCTTGCTTGCACAAATAATCGACCATCTTATAGCTTTCAGCATAATCGTCTATAGAAACATAGGAATAATTGTAGTTATCGAACTCTGACGATAGCCCAACCGTACATAGAACATAAGGCACCGTGAGCTTTTCAAGCTTTTCCTTTGAGTGAGACAAGTATCCGCCAAGAAAGATAATTCCCTTTAGCTTTTTTTCTTTTATGAGCTCATTCGCTACATCAATCTCATCTTGGTGCTCATAGACACGATGTAGAATGAAAGAATATTTTTTTTGTTGAATACCTTTCTCGAACAAATCAATCATTCGAATAAAGAAGGGGTTGTTTATCCCTTTGATTAGTACAGCAATCGTCTTAGAGGCTGTTCGTTTTAAATTTCTCGCGTTATTGTTCGGAACGTAATTGTTTTCCTTTACAACCTTCATAATCATTGCCTTCGTCTCTTCACTGATATCAGGATGATTATTAATGGCACGCGAGACAGTCGTAACGCCTACTCCACAAATTTTGGCAATATCAATAATAGTAAGAGAAGCCATATGCACTCTTCCTTCTAAGCTTTTTTCGATGCTAAGATACACAACTTAGTGTATAACATAACACTTACTACTTTATTCGCCAATAGGTAAGCCTTATCCTTTTACAGCACCTGCTACAACACCTTCGATAATGTACTTTTGGCAAATGAGATAGAATATGATGATCGGGATAATCGCAAGCACGAGCATCGCCATCATAGCCCCCATATCTATCGAACCATATCCACCCTTCAAATATTGAACAGCGATTGGAATGGTTTGATACTCTGTACCAATTACGAGATATGGCAGTAGATAGTCATTCCAAACCCACATTACGTTAAGAATAGCTACCGTTATAGCGATAGGCTTTAGAATCGGTAAAATAACTCTAAAGAACATCTCGATTGGGCCGCCGCCATCAATCATAACCGCTTCCTCAATCTCAAGCGGAATCGACTTCACGAAGCCACTGAACAAGAATACAGATAGACCTGAACCGAAGCCGAGATATATAAGCAGAATGCCAACTGGATTATCTAATCCAAGGACATTCGCTGTTTTTGTCATCGTAAACATAACCATTTGGAACGGTACGACCATTGAGAACACAAACATGAAAAATAGCGCACTCGACCATTTCGTTTTCACTCGAGTTAAAAACCAGCCTGTCATCGATGTGAAAAATACAATCGCTGCTACGGACAGCACTGTAATAAACAAGGACATCCCAAAGGCAGAGAAGAACCCTATTTTTTGAATGCCGCTTGTATAGTTTTCTAGACCAACGTAAATATCACCTGTTGGGAGCTTGAACGGCGCATCGTTAATAAAAAACTTACCTTTAAAGGAGTTCATTAAAACAATTAATATTGGAGATAGAAAGGCAACTGCCAATACTAAAAGGACTAAAAATAGAAACGGTCTATTTTTTTGTGTATCATCCACCATTAGTTTTCAATCTCCCTTCTTCTTGTAATGCCAAGCTGAATAACAACAATTAGTGCTACCATAATAAAGAACATGACCGCTTTTGCTTGACCTACACCTTCAAATCCAGCCTTGCTGTAGAATGTGTTAAATATATCTAGAGCAAGCATTGTCGTTTGTTTTGAAGGGGCACCTGCAGTTAATGCAAGGTTCTGGTCAAATAGCTTAAAGGAATTAGATATCGTTAAGAACAAGCAAATCGTAATCGATGGCATAACAAGCGGCAAAATAATTTTACGAAGAATCGTTCCACTCGTCGCTCCATCAATTTTTGCTGCTTCAAGCTGCTCCTTCGGCACGTTTTGAATCCCTGCAATATAAATGATCATCATGTAACCAATCAGCTGCCAGTTCATGAGTACAACTAGTCCCCAGAATCCATACTTCGGATCGGAAGTAAGGGTAACGTCGAATTGATAAAGAATCCCGTTAATAATCAACTGCCAGATATAACCTAGTACGATACCACCAATTAGGTTAGGCATAAAAAAGATTGTACGGAACACATTCGTCCCTAATACTTTCTTCGTTAATAATAACGCTAGTAAAAATGCAAGCACGTTAATTGACACGACAGAAACAACGGTAAACTTCGCTGTAAACCATAATGCTTTCAAGAAATCTGGATCCTTGAACGCCTTCACATAGTTGTCTAGACCTACCCATCTTGCATCGGTTACTGTTGTAAATTCAGTAAAGGATAAATATATGCCTAGAACAAATGGCACGACGAAAGCTACTGTAAATGCAATTAATGTCGGCAATGCAAAGAGGGCAAAATATTTTTTAATCATCTTCTGCATAGCTTTGTCTCCTGTTCTGTTATGGCGTGTAAAGACATATGTCACTATGCGGTAAACCGAATAGTGACATATGCTTCATTACGCGCATAAACTACTTCGCTTTTTCGTTTTTCCACGACTCTACGACAACTGCTGATACCTCTTCCCAAGTTTTAGAACCTTGAGCGTATTCAAGCAATGCGTCACCAAAGTCATTCTTAAAGTCTTCACTTGGGAATGCTGCAAATGTCCAAACTACAGCTGTTGTGTCCTTGTTCATCCATTCCATAACTTCTGCTGCAAGTGGATCTGCTGGTTTTTCTTCATCTGTGAACGTATTGAATGGTGCGATGAAGCCAAGATCATTCGTTACATATGCTTTACCTTTGTCACTGCTGAACAGCCACTCTAGGAATGCAACTGATGCTTGTTGTTTCGCTTCCGATGCTTTGCTATTGATTGCTAAGTAGTTCTCTGTTCCAATAGCAAGACCTTGCGTTTCTTCGCCAGCTACACCTGTGTAAATTGGCAGGAATTTAATATCCTCTTGATTCACTACGTTACCGCCCACTTCAGCGATTTGATTCCAAGCCCAGTTACCGTTTTGTACCATCGCTGCTTGACCAAGTGCAAACTCAGCCATGGAGTCAGCAACAGATTTTGAACCTAATAGTGTTGGTTTTACTGTAGAGTTGTTGATGTATAGATCAAAAATGTTTTTGAAGTTGTTGCCATACGTAAACTTAATTTCATCTGCTTCTAGACCAGCAAGCACTGTGCTGTCATAGCCGCCGATATCGTTGAACTCATAGAATAAAGGAATGTTCGCTAAATGCGTTTGCCATCTCCATTGCTCGCCAGCACTTAAAGAAGTAGAAGCGAATACACCTTTAATGCCAAGCGCATCAGCATTTGCTTGCATATCTTCAACAACCGCTTTCAATGTATCGAAATTATTAACTTCCTCCATTGAACTAACGCCTGTCGCTTTGTTTGGAAGAGCGAAGTAATTTTCCATTATCGCGTTGTTGTAGATAATACCGTAGCCTTCAACTACGTAAGGAATACCATAAACGCCATCACCATCAGTTACCGCTAGGCTTGGGTCAGAGAGATAGCTGTACAGCTTCGTATCTTTAAGATCTAGTGTGTAGTCCTTCCAAGCATTGTAGCCGATTGGACCGTTGATTTGGAAAATCGTTGGAGCTTCAGATTTAGCCATTTCGGATTTCAAGCGTGTTTCATATGTTCCTGCTGCTGCAGTTACCACTTTAACTTTAACACCTGTTTCTGCTTCGTAATCCTTGGCAATTTGCTCATAGACTGTTGCAATTTCAGGCTTAAAGTTTAAGAAATAGATCGACTCAGCGCCTCCTGAAGATGTGCTGCCACCATTCTTATCGTTGTTGTTGCCGCAAGCTGCAATAAAAACTAGTGAAGCGACAAGCAACAGACTTAGTACTCTGTTAAACTTTTTCATTCTAAAAAATCCCCCTCTAAAATGAATAAATATTGTGAAAGCGTTGTCCGGAAAGGTTATCGGAAACGGTACCGAAAACGATTCCATTGACACAATACTATCATAGCTTCAAGTTGATGACAATTACCTTTTAAAACTTTTTATTTAGCCTGACCTTTGTAAACTTTGTCGAATTCACTCTAATTTTGTCAATGTGCTGTAGTCATTTAATATCGTATCCATGACGTCACTATCCTATGCTTCCTTAAAAAAATGAAACGAAAAAAAGCCGCAAACGTATTACAATACGATGCGACTTTTGTATGTCGATGCTGTAGCTATGCATTTATATATTGACATGCTGATTGATGTCTTTTACGTAATCATCCTTTATTTTTACTTCAATCATATCTTCATCCTTCAAAAATTTGAAAAGTCCGTTGTTGAAGTCCGTTCCTACTTCCTTATAGAAAATACCTTCATATATGGCATGCTGGGTATGATTAAAGCAAAGTTTGTAGCCTTCATCAGCTTTAAGAAGATATGCACGAATTCCTTTTTCGTAAAAACCATCAACATTTTTAATATCACGTGAGACAGAAATAATATGGAGATCTACATATGGAATTTCATTTAGCAATACATTAATGAAAGAGCCTTTCGTAATCTCTTCCCAACGATTTTGTGCTGTTTGCCCGAGTACGACCTGAGTGATTTTCTTATCTGCGGCTACTTCGCCAATAACCTTTGCAACTGGACGTTTTTCATTATACTTGATGATAAATTCGGCGCCATGCTCGTGAGCTAGCTTTTTCCAGGCTGCAATATAATGAATCTTTTCGATGTTCCACTCATCCTCAGGTTGAGAGTCAACCGTAAGCACATATAGCGGGCATTCTAACATAGCTGCGAGCTTACCGCCTCTTCGAATAAGTCGTTCGCCGTTTGGTCCATAATAAACACAGACCAGTATGCATTCATTCACACCTGTAGTCTTCATGGTATTTATTCACCTCAACTTAATATTAGTTTTAGCCTACATAACTAGGGTGCTCTTGTCAATGAAGTTATTGTATAATAAATAGAAATTAATGAAGGAGGAAGTTATTTGTCGACCTTACATCTTGCGATTTTACTGCCCTTTATATTTGTTGTAATAATACCATTATTATACAAATATACACGAGCTATACATACTGGCTGGATAGCTCTAGTAGTGCCGGTCACCTTGTTTGTATACTTTATGCAATATTTTTCAATTAACAAGGCGATTGATCCGATCACTGTAACTGTCCCATGGATTCCTTCCATTGGGTTAGGTTTAACCCTTTATTTAGACAGTCTTTCCTTGCTATTCGCATTACTCATTACGGGGATTGGCACACTTGTCGTACTGTATTCGATCTTTTATTTGTCGAAGGATCGTGAGCGACTCAATCATTTCTATGCCTACTTAATGCTCTTTATGGGAGCAATGCTCGGCTCGGTGTTATCTGATAATCTTTTGCTACTATACAGCTTCTGGGAATTGACAAGCGTTTCATCCTTCTTACTTATTGCATATTGGTACCAGCGTAAGAGATCTAGATACGGTGCTCAAAAATCATTATATATTACGATGACCGGTGGTTTTTCTATGCTGCTCGGCTTCATCATTCTATACGCAGCATCTGGAACGTTTAGCATTCGCGAGATCATTGCTATGGGTGATGCCGTTACAACACATGCTCTGTTTATTCCAGCAATGTTTTTCATTCTGTTAGGAGCATTTACGAAGTCAGCCCAGTTTCCGTTTCATATTTGGCTGCCTGATGCGATGGAAGCACCTACACCAATTAGTGCTTACCTGCATTCGGCAACAATGGTCAAGGCTGGAGTTTATCTTGTAGCTAGGCTTACACCGATCTTCGGCGCGTTTTTAGAGTGGTCATGGACGATAATTATCGTCGGTATCGTTACTCTAGCGATGGGCTCATTCAACGCATTGAAGCAATATGACTTAAAGGCACTGCTTGCATATTCCACAATTAGCCAGCTAGGCTTAATTATGAGCTTGTTAGGTGTCGGATCGCTGTCGATGAATAGCAACTATGCTCCTTATAGCGAGTATTTCATCGCTGCTTTCGTTGCTGCCATTTTCCACTTAATCAATCACTCTGTGTTTAAGGGAAGTTTATTCATGATGGTAGGTATCCTTGACCATGAGACAGGTACTCGAGATATTCGTAAATTGGGTGGCATTATGCATCTGATGCCGATATCGTTTACATTTACGATGATTGGTGCATTCTCGATGGCCGGTCTACCGCCGTTTGGTGGGTTTATTAGTAAGGAGATGTTCTTTACAGGCGTACTATCGCTTGCAGAGCATTCAAATGCGTGGATTACGATCATTCCGATCATTGCATGGATAGCTAGTATTTTCACCTTTATCTACTGTATGATCATTATTTTCAAATCGTTCACGGGCACCTATCATGAAGATTTATTAGATAAGAAACCACATGAGCCGCCTTTTGGAATGTTAATATCGCCTGCAGTACTTTCTATACTTGCAATCGCATTATTTTTCTTCCCAGGGCTTGTTGATACGTCAATTATCGAACCAACCGTGAAGGAAATGGCGCCTGTGGCACCTTTATTTATAGAGAATCCTGACTGGCATGTCCATATTAGTGCTTGGCATGGTTTTAATCTCGAGCTTGTGATGACGATTGGTATTATATTGCTTGGAACATGGCTTTACCTTACGTATGAAAAGTGGAAAACTCCGGTTTTCGACTTAATTCCAAGACACCTAAACTTATTTACACTTTACGATAAAGCGATTGAAGGAATGGAGAAGACGGCAACGCGCATTACAAAATCATATATGACTGGTTCAACTACTCATTATTTAAGCTATATCTTTTCATTCCTTATTATTGCGGCGTTAGCCACGCTCATCGGTACCGGCTCCTTTGTTCTAGATACGTCTCAGGATTCGCCGATTGAATGGTATGAGCTTATGCTTGGTATCGCAACCGTCATCGCAGCAGTCTTTGTTCTGTTCTCAACTTCGCGCTTAATGTCTATTATGGGCATTGGCGTAATTGGCTTTACGATATCACTATTCTTTGTTATTTTCCGAGCACCGGATCTGGCACTAACCCAGCTTGTCGTTGAAACAATCTCGACTGCATTGTTCCTATTATGCTTCTACTTCCTGCCAAAAATGAAGGCAAGTGTAGAGTCGATCCGATTCAAGCTGACGAATGCCATCATCGCAATTGGTGTGGGCTTAACACTTACATTGTTAGGATTATCTGCTTACGGCTATCGTGTATTCGAGCCGATTGCTGAATACTTTTCAAATTCCTACGAACTAGCTGGCGCTAAAAATATCGTCAATGCAATTCTTGTTGATTTCCGTGCCTTTGATACAATGCTGGAGATTGTCGTTCTCTTCTCTGCAGGTATTGGAATCTATACGTATATTAAGCTACGCTATGCAGGAAGGAATGATTAGACATGAAGTTCACCGATGTATATTTACAAACAGCTACAAAAATTTTAGTTTTTATCATCATGACGTTCTCCATATATGTACTGTTTGCGGGTCACAATAATCCGGGTGGAGGGTTTATCGGAGGTCTAATAACGGCCTCTGCTCTAGTTCTGCTTTATATTGCTTTCGATCTGCAGACCGTTCAGGAGGTCTTCCCTGTAGATTATAAGAAGCTTGCTGCAACCGGTGTGTTAGTATCTGTATTGACTGGTGTGGGATCTCTTGTGTTAGGTGTGCCTTTTCTTTCACAAACATTCAAATACGTCGAGCTCCCTTTCCTAGGGAATACTGAGCTTACAACCGCAATGATATTTGACCTCGGGGTATATATGTGTGTTGTAGGTACTACGATGACGATTATTACAAGCATAAGTGAGGATGACATCTAATGGAAACGTTTATGATTATATTATCTGGCATCCTTTTTACGATAGCTACTTATCTCATATTGAATAAGAACTTTTTGCGCATTGTCCTTGGTATTACATTATTCAGTCACGCTACGCACATGATGCTTATGGCCATTAACGGTCTAAAGCGAGGAGCTGCTCCGCTGCTTGGTGAGCATGCCGATGCTTATACTGATCCCATTCCACAAGCGCTAATCTTAACATCCATTGTTATCAGCTTTGCACTTACAGCACTGCTGCTCGTTCTCGGCTACCGCACGTATATTGAGCTGGGAACAGACAACATGAAAAAGCTGAGAGGAGAGTCGCATGAGTAATTTACTAATTTACCCGATCATTATCCCATTGCTGATGGCTATGGTGCTCGTATTTTTCCGCGATCGCATTAAGCTGCAGCAGTGGCTTACCGTGCTCAGTCTTCTCGCAACGATTGGCGTCTCACTCTTTACCGTTTACTATGTATCGACTGAACAAATTCTAGTACTCGAATTAGGCGGTTGGTCTGCACCATTCGGTATCGTTCTCGTAGGGGATATGCTTGCTGTCGTCTTAGTTGCTGTAGCGAGCTTTGTAACACTCATGTGCTTGCTTTATGGCTTTCAATCGATAGATACCGGCCATAAGAAGCACTTTGTATATCCGATGATTCTTGTCTTGCTAACTGGAGTCAACGGCAGCTTTTTAACAGGAGATATTTTTAACCTCTTTGTATTTTTTGAGGTAATGCTCATCTCATCCTATGTACTCATTGCCTTGGGCGGTAGAAAAATTCAGCTGCGCGAGTCCATGAAGTATGTCATCATTAATATCATAGCTTCAACGCTTTTCGTTATTGCTACCGCTTATCTGTATGCTGCGACCGGTACGCTCAATCTGGCGCATCTGTCCGAACGAATCGCTTTAGCTGGTCAAGATGGTTTACTGACTGCCATCAGCTTTTTATATTTGACGGTATTCGGATTGAAATCAGGACTCTTACTGTTCTTCTGGCTACCAGGCTCATATAGTGCACCACCTCCGCCTATTGCTGCATTGTTTGCCGCATTGCTTACGAAGGTCGGAGTGTATACCATCATCCGTACATTCACGCTGCTGTTCTATCACAAGCCAGAAATTACGCATACGGTAATGCTATGGATGGCGGCGCTCACGATGATATTGGGGGCATTGGGGGCAGTATCGCATTGGGAGATCAAAAAGATTCTATCCTATAATGTCATTATCTCTGTCGGCTTCATCTTATTCGGGGTTGCGGTTGGTACGGAGCAATCCTTAAGCGGTTCTTTCTACTACTTAATTCATGATATGCTGTCTAAAGCGCTGATCTTTATTACAGGTGGAGCAATCATCAATATATTCGGCACAGACAAGCTGAAGGAATTTAGTGGACTTATCTTATTTCGTCCACTGCTCGGATGGCTCTTCTTTATCGGTATGCTCGCGCTTGCAGGCGTTCCACCGTTAAGCGGCTTTATTGGCAAGGTCATGATATTGCAAGGTGCAATTGCTGCTGGCGAGCTGGCTGTATCCATTATCGGCTTAATCACTAGCTTAATGGTGCTTTATTCTATTCTGAAAATATTTATTCACAGCTTCTGGGGTGAAACCTTGATGAGCGAAGGGCAGGAATACTCCACAGGTAAGCACGCACTGCTTCCAGGGACGATATTAGTTGTTTGTATTGTTGCAATGGGTCTTGGCGCCGAATGGGTGAATACATACGTTACTCAAGCTACCGAGGTCATGGTCAATCCAAACCTATATATCGAGGCTGTTCTCAAGCAATAAGTCCTTGATTCAACCTAAGTAAAAGGGAAGTGTAAATCTATGACAACACAGATTTTAATTAACCTGTTAATTGCGATTACTTGGATGCTGCTCAATGAGAACTGGGATGTAGTAAGCTTTACTGTGGGCTATGTGATTGGCTTCGCCATTATATCCTCGATGAGGCGTTTTTTCCCGGTACCTTTCTACGGAAAAAAGGCGATTGCAGTGATTAAGCTGCTGCTCTTGTTCATCATAGAGCTATTCAAATCAAGCATTACCGTAATAAAAGAAATTATGAGACCGAAAATTAAAATCAAGCCAGGGATCTTTCGTACAACTACGGTGCTCGAGTCCGATCTCGAAATTTCCCTGCTTGTTACGCTGATCACTTTAACGCCAGGTTCTGTCGTTATGGAAATCGACCAAAAGGCACGAGTACTTTTTATTCACGCTATGGATGCTGACGATTTTAATAACAACATCATGAAAACGAAAAAGAGATTTGAAAAAGCGATAATCGAGGTGATGAGATAATGTTTGACACAATTATGCTGATAGCTATGTTTTTGCTTACGGTCTCACTTCTCCTCACATTGTATCGAATTATTAAAGGTCCTACTGTACATGACCGTATCTTAGCACTAGATTCTATTGGTTATATTGTCATTGGGATTGTTGCTGTATTATCAATACAGCTGGATTCACACGCATATTTAGAAACGATATTATTAATTGGTATATTGGCATTTCTGAGCACTATTGCCCTAAGCCGCTATATGGAAAGGGGTGTCGTTATTGGACGGAAACGCAATGATTGAGTGGATCGTCGCTCTACTTGTTCTCGTTGGCACTGCAATGAGCTTAATCAGCTCTCTAGGTCTCCTTCGTCTGCCTGACGTTTACAATCGTGCGCACGCTTCAACGAAAAGTGCCACGCTAGGGATACTTTCGATATTACTTGGGGGCTTTATTTACTTCTTATTTACACACGGCGTATCCAGTATTCGTCTACTGCTTGGTATCGTGTTCGTTTTCTTCACGGCGCCACTTGCAGGTCATTTGATTATACGCTCTGCTCATCGCTACGGTTCGCCGCTAGCTCCGATCAGTGTCCAGGATGATCTGAAGAAGCTGCACAGCAAGGAAGCGATGGAGGAAGAAATGGTAAGGCCGGTTGAAGCAGAAAGTTAATCTAATTCTAAGAATATGTCACAATGAAATTGGGCTGACCCGTCGTTAATGAACCTAACGCCGAGTCAGCCCTTATTTTTTTGACTTAGCAATATTTAATTGAATGTTAATTATTTCATAAAATCAAAAGATTTGTTGCACACAGACACAAGTTAATAAGTAAGTCGAGAGTTACAGAGCGAAACTCAATAAACAGGTGAAATTAGAGATTTAATAGTGTAGTTAATTGTAATTGTCGCTCAGATGCTGATAACTCTTGAGTTGAAACTGTAATACATTGGAATTTGTTGCGATGGCGTGCCGTGTGCGGTGTAAATCGCACGCACTTTACTAAGGAGGGAAAGGCTGGTGATAACATAGGTTCACCTATTCCAAGCCGTTTAGAAGTGACTCAGTTCACTAAAGTTATAGATCGGTCGTTTTTTAGATGGAGAGTGAGAATCGATTTTATTCCAGTTGTTACATGGAGACAGTTAGCTGAGACATGTGTAATTTTTTTATATAAAGGTCATTTAACTGTAGTTGAAGGTCGTATACGAGTTTGGAACTACGAGAACAACGAGTTGAAAAAAGTATTCGTTACAGAGATCATTGCCGATAACATTAGTGTCGAATCGAGATGGCAGTAACGATAAGTTGATAGTGGTGCTTGTCCCTTTCTCAATCATGAAGCAACATCAAAGACTCTTTTTTAATGGCTTTCATCCGTTCGATATCTCTGAAGACGATCTTCCGTTCTGCCCCTGTTCATATCTGTATAGTGTAAATATACCTTATTACGTAGCTATGCATATTTTTCAAAAAGAGAACCAATTCAAATAGTTCGAATTGGCTCAGTTACTATCAAGTACTATAAAATATATGCTTTAAGAAAAGAAAATCCTAATCATTGTTGTTAATATTCATACAGTTACAATAGAGTTATCAATTTATTAAGTATGCCTCAAGTTCTGGAGAAGGCGATATTTTCATTTTAAAGTAATCTTCAATCCGTTCACTATCTACAGTATAAGAAATTTTAATGTATATTGTCTCATATATACTTAGTATTTTATCGTCAATTTTTGTTGGTTCTAATACAAAGGCTCTAGATAAACTTGCACCTTCTACTTCACCAGCAGGAGTAATGTCAAAAGAATTGTCATAATCTGTGTTTGTGTGAAAAACGTTATTTGCATTCAAATAATTCATCATATCATCTGCTAAATGGAAGGACATTATTACTTCCTTCATAATTACTTTTGGATCTTGTATAAAAATCTCATACTCTAACCGTACTGCATCTTCTTCAATTAATAGTTTGGAAGTATTTATTAAGGAGTAATTATTCGGATTGTTTTCATAAGGATCATTTTTCATAAAATTTATTAAATCGCTAGCTTCAGAAACATACGTTGCTTTAGCATCTGAATGTTCATCGTTTGAACATCCCACAGGAATTAAAAGTAATATTAAAATGAGCGTGGTAATTATTTGTTTTTTCATCGTTGACTCTCCATTCTAATATTGAGACCTGCATTTAAGCAGGTCTCTTATTATTTAAAACTAATCCATCCAATCTTCGTCGGAGTATTTCTTATCCTGTAAATAGTTCAAGTAAGCTTGATTCATAATGTAAGAGTGGTTGTAATAATTAGGTGCAGCCTCCACTCTTATTGCAGAATATCCTGTAGCAGGAACGAAATCTTTTTGTGCCTGGCGGACATTCTTATTAGTATCATGATAGTAACCAGAATAATGCTTGTAAGTATTTCGATTTGTGCTCTCAAAATGAAGATTCCATTTGTTATTGTAATACACAAGTCCTTGTTTGGTAGGGAAATTATAAGAAATCTTTGTTTCTGCTTTTGCAGATTGTTGAACATCAATATTAGATAATGTTATGTCAAAAATCGATAAAATCAATGCTCTAACAGAAGTAGTTAGTGTTCCCAAGATTGTTACTGTAATATCTTTTATTAGATCAAACTTTCCCGTTTTTTCATCTTGAACTATTGGTGCACCATACCAAGCATATGTAACCGTCTTCACATCCAGAGAACCTGTCCCAGGCAAATCTGCATAAGGTCTAATTATTCCCTTAGAATGAACCTCGTCAATTATATCATTTTTTTCAATAAAGTTATTCCGTTTAGATAGCTCATAAGATTCACGCCAATCTTGCTTCTCTTCCTCAGAATAAAATGAACCTGCGCTTACAAGAGAACTTCCTGAAACAAGTGTTGTTGCGATCAAGCTAGATACCAATATTTTCCTGATTATCATTTTCATTAAATTTCCTCCATTTTTTTGTAAATTTAATAAAACATTTAACTCCTTCCATTTTTTTGAAAATACTTCTATAAATTATCATATAAATTAATCAAACACAAGAATTATTTGTATAAATTCCTATATTATTCACTTATAGTTATATTTTTTGTAACCTTTTGCTGTAATTCATGTTTTATTGAAATTTAAGTATTATACTGTAAAACAAAGTTGTAGACTGGCCCTAGGCAGTTTGAAGACAAGTGTATCGTAGATTATATGACCAAAATATTTTTTAAGATAAGGGGAATGTACTATACTTTGTCTTTATAACAAGTAGTGAAGAAAATGGATTCTATGAAGACGAGGTGATAAATTATGATTGAGTTTTTCTTAAATCATCCCGTCTTTCTTATATTCATAGTGATCGTAGTTGCTTATTTTTTATTTAAGGTTCTTCGTAAATTCTATTATTTATAATTACTTCTGTTGTAAAGTTTGTTGAGTGGTTATTGATTACTAAAAATTAAACTAAAAATAAACAAAACCGATCAGACAATAGTCTGATCGGTTTTGCGTTTTCGAATTTTATATAAATCAAATACATTATCCGTGCTAGCAGCTGTAGAAGGAATAGATGTGTTATTCTAGAGGTTATTTACAAAAAAATTGATTATTTTCTAGTAATCCTTTGTAATTACAGTTATTGTTATGTACTATCGTAACTTGCAGGGTAAGATAAATCCAATCGACTTTTACGATACTCACTATCTCTATGTTATCTCATTGCGGTTTCATTATTCCAAATGGTCAGTCCGCGTTAACCTTTGACTATATTCACTTACAAGTCGAGCCATTTTACGTTAGGTTCAAGAGGTTCCAAATTCATCCTTAATCAACAATCTATTATTTTATATTCTCAGTCCTTTATTATCCTTTTCAGTTATAGGCCTCATCACTCTGCATGGTACACCTGCTGCAATCACTTTTGCAGGTATATCTTTAGTTACAACACTTCCTGCACCAATAATAGCATTGTCACCAATTGTCACTCCTGGAACAATCGTAACAGAACCACCAATCCATACATTATCTCCTATAGT
Source organism: Paenibacillus camelliae (assembly GCF_023715345.1). GTDB lineage: Bacteria > Bacillota > Bacilli > Paenibacillales > Paenibacillaceae > Pristimantibacillus > Pristimantibacillus camelliae. Next base: position 177,647 of record NZ_JAMBNY010000006.1, on the reverse strand, counting down.
AATAGGCAATGATCTCTCGTAGCCAGCCTTACGCTCATCTGCATCTATAGCATGGTTGGGTGTATATAAACTAACATTAGGACCAATCAACACATTGTTTCCAATCGTAACCTTTGCACAATCCAAAATAGTACAGTTGGTGTTCGCATAGAAATTATCTCCAACTTTAATGTTATAGCCATAATCACAGTTAAAAGGTGATTCAATCCACGCATTTTCTCCTACCGTATGAAACAACTTTTTTATAATTTGGTTTCTTTCTTTGCGTTCCGATGGTTTCAACTTATTAAATTCAAATAATAAATCTTTCGCTCTTTCTCTTTCTTCGGTTAGCTCCTCGTCCCAACATATGTAATATTCTTGACTTAACATTTTTTCTTTCTCAGTTTTCATAGTGATCATCTCCTTTTTACTCAGTTCTTAAGCACGCTTTCTAAAAGCGATGCATTGATCTCTCCATTAAACGGAAACCGCTCTTCTTCAATTAGTTGCTTCAGTTCTTCAAGCGCTTGTTCTGCACGAGCCACTAATTGTGGAGAATAGCCAAATTGCTGCTGATGAGCAATAAACTCTTCCTCGTCTACGACCTTCCACGACTCATCCGGCTCTTTAATATAGTCCAAGTCAAGATCTACAAAGGAAAGCACTTGATCTTCCAATAGCGAGGGCTGAGCGATGTTACAGTAATACATCAAACGATCAGCACTCTGAAACGTAATCGCTACAGTATACCATTGGTTGAAATAGAATATCTCAATCGATGGATAGGGCATCGTAAAGGTTTTTCCTTTTGTATGATGCGTAAATGTTCGGCCTGCCCTGCATAATACCATCACGTAATCATCCGTTTGCTTGATCACTTCAGCTGGCCATTCGTAATGAAGGCGTTCTCCATATTTATAAGCTCGAATCGTTACTGGTGTCCCCATACTTCCCTCCATTAATTTGTTTCATGAATGCAGCACTCCTCAAAGAAGAGGAGCAAGCCTGAGCATGCTCCTCTTTACTAAAACCTATTGAAATGAATACGTCCAAAATTTTTCTTTTCCGAAGCGTTGCTTAACCTCTTCAGAATGAATGTCTTCATTACCGAACATTTCACTAATTTGAAATTGAGATTGATGCGCAGCTATGGCATTTCTTTTTTGGACGAGATAATTTGTTATATCAATCGATACATCCGGCTCGCCGTTGTCTTGAACCATATTGTGAGAAAATCCGATGCACAGTACCTTTGGTCTCTCTTCAGCAGGAAGCTCCTGCAGCACGCGAATGACTGATGCGCCTGTTGCATCATGATCCGGATGCACGCTGTAGCCTGGAAAGAATGTAAATACTAACGTCGGCTTTACTTCCTCGTAGATGCTGCGAATGGCTGCGTCTACCACTTCCTTAGGCTCAAATTCAACCGTTTTATCCATAAAACCAAGCATGCGAAGATCTTGAATACCGATCGCTTGGCAGGATGCGATTAGCTCTTCCTTGCGGATAAGCGGCAATGACTCTCGATTGGCAATAGGTGGGTTGCCTAAGGCACGTCCCATTTCCCCTAGCGTCAAGCATGCATAAGTTACCTGCGCACCTTCGGCTACAAACTTAGCTAATGTGCCTGACAATCCGAATGCTTCATCATCTGGATGTGGAAATACAACTAAAATCTTTTCTGACATTCAGCTTCCCTCCTAGAATGGCTGCTTGCTAAGCTGGAAAGCTACAACAAGCTTGCCCTCCGAATTAATCCCTGCAAGGATAATACGTCCATCCTCATCCTCCACAGCATGTGTTAAACCTTCCGCATACACCCATCCATGCTCTAGCTTCAGTCCTACACGGTACGGACCATGTCCTTCAATGGAGCCTTGTGAATACTGAATGACGGCATTACGTATAAAGTTCGCTGCCGGATGCTTGCTGCTGTCAAAATGCGCAGCATAAGCGCCCATCGTTAGCTCCAAATGAATATATAAAGGCTCATTCGCAAAGGCATCTAATTGCTTCTGAATGGCATCTTTTTGTATTGGGATCATCCTGTTATCCTCCCTTTTTCTATTGCCTCAGCAGTTTACCTTTCTATTATACGCCTTTATATCTCGAATACATAGTGCACGATAGCAAAAAATGACCTGAATCCTCCTTAGCAGATTTATCTGCAGGGAGAAATCAGGTCATGAATTGCTTTGCTGCTCGACCCTACTGCACTGCTGAAGCTCTCTAAACATTTAGCTATACTTTCTTGCTCTAACCTTTGTCTCTACTCTCTTGATGCCGTTTCTGTTTATGCGCTTCGGTTTTGTTGTCATGTTAGCGCTGGGCTGAATTTTTTGCCTTACTTATCGCTCAAGCTGATTACCCCTCATTCGTAACAACTTCCTCTACGATGCTAAATTGCTGTAGCATATAATAGAAGCGTGCACCATGCCCTTCCGCTGCTTCTAGGAAGTATTTTTCTGTAATGATAAAGCTGCCACCTCGATCATTGGATAGCACGTAAATTTTAGATACAGGACTGTTCCACTCATTCCCATCGATCGCCGACAACATCGTTGCAGTAAGTGGCTCGGTGACTGCTTCTGGTTCCTTAACCGTGGCATAATTGTCAGCTAGTTCCTTCTGTAAGCGCGCAACCGCTGCCTCTGGTGCTTCATCCTCAACCTGCTCAATACTCATTGAAACCTCTGGGTAGATGTCACCAAGCGGCTCTGCTGGTACGATAATATCTCTATCCGCTTCCTCTACCAGCTTGTAGCGCTCCTCATCAATATAAATGACATAGCCTGATTTAATGGTATCCTGTAGCACAATTTCTTTCTCTTCTGGCATTCCTTCGATATGTTCCTCTACTTGCTTTTTCGGTTCAAAGTATTGCTTGATTTGATTCACTAATGCTTGCCCTGTGTTCGTTGTCGTAAATACCCCAATAATACTCGCTGCTGCTGCTACGCTAATAATCCATGCTATACGTTTCCCTACCTTGCTTTTACGCTTCGCATGCGTCGTCTTTCTGCTTGGCTCAGTCATAAATAATTCCTCCTCAATATTTTTCCAGATGTCCTCTTTATGCTTTAGCATGGAGTCGGAATGCTGCTCAAGGGAACGTTTCATTTTTGTATCAAATTGATCCTCCTTCATCCTTCTCCACCTCCTAACGTTGTTTGCAATCTCTGTCTTAACCTCTGCTTCGCCTTAAAGATTCTAGATTTGATCGTATTCAAATTTTCGCCTAACGTATCTGCTATTTCTTGATCCTTAAGATCATGGATATATTTCAAAATAATCGGTACTCGGTTATGCTCCTCCAGACGCTGCAGCTCATCATACAGCTCTGCATATTCCTCAAATTGATGCTGATCATAGCTGCCTCGTTCAAAGGCTTGCAGTGCTTCATCCCCTATCGCAATCAGCTTTCCATGCTTCGTTGCGATGCGTTTGCATTCATTCAATAAAACGGTATAAAACCATGGCTTAAATGACTGCTCTACTCTAAAGCTATCAGCACTACGATATATGCGAATAAATGCTTCTTGCACTGCATCAAGCGCCAGTGATGACTGATTACGAAGCACGATGGTTGCTACTCGTACTGCATAATCATAATAGCGGTCATACAGTGCCCGAAAAGCACTCTGGTCTCCCTGCTTGATCGCAGTCATGAGTTCATTATCGTTCAATGCCTTCTTCTCCTCTCTTAACGTTAAGCTATATACATTACCCGCCGTACGCTTAAAAAGTTTTCGCAGGTAGAAAAAAATATTTATTTGCGATCATTCGCTTATATAAACGCCCCCTATGTAGGGTTTGTTACTTGTAGCTTCATTAATAGTATGAACGAATATAGAAAAACACCTTCAAGCCGTATCCATATCTTTCGACATGAGCTACATTGCTCGAAGGTGTTATCCTAAGTTATTTAACAGTTACGCTAATATTTCCAACATTGACCCGTGCCTGTACTACCGCACCATTTGATCCGAGTTTACCTTGAATTTCATTTTTCTTATTTAGGGAGTAGTCCACATCATCTACTGTAAGCTTTACAGTACCCACTTCTGCTCGAAGATCATAGCTTGCTTGCTGCGGAGCTCCATCATATTCAACTTTAATATTTCCGGCGTCTACATGTGCTAGTATTCCATGCTCGCTTTTTGCTTTTAGAATTTCAAGCTCACCAGCATTTACTGTAGCATCGATATGACCTATCACTTTGTTTGTGTAGATATTGCCCGCATTCAGCTCGAGCGTCGCTTCATCAAGCACAAGATCCTCTAATTTAATACTTCCAAATGCATTGCTCACGTTAAGTGCCAGTTCTTCATTAGTCGGCAGAGTAATAAGTAATGTTCGCTCACCGCTATTATCCTTCATCGATTTCCCACGTTCGCTAACATTAACCTCCAGCACCTCGCCCTGTATCGAGGCATCGAAAGTAATTTGGTCTTTAATCAGTTCATCCGTGAGAAGCTCTACCGATGCTTCGTCCTGATCATTTTGTGTAATGACAATGTTCATAGCTTCTGTTTGAATATTAACTTTACTAAACTGAGCTGCTTCAAAGCTCTCCACACTATGCGTTACGACTTCACCCTTGCCTGAGCCTTTACCAATTGCACTATTACTAGCGACATTTATTGCCGAAGAGCACCCTGCTAGCAGCAGCATTGCTCCGGTTATAAGTATTCCAGCACGCATTACGAGTTTATTCATGTTCCCGCTCCTTTATTTACCATGTGATAGCTTCAGTATAGTCGATGATTAGTTGCTATAAAACAGTCTATCGGCTAGCAATGCCCCTAGACTTAGGGCGAGGTCACAGTCCATCATAATGAAGAAGATCTCAACGAAAGGAATGCGAATAGATATAGTGAGGATAAAGTCATTAAATTAACTTAAAAGATAATAATTTTAGAACTAAAATATTTTTTTGTAAAACTATGAAAAACTAATGCAATTCGAATACAAATATGCTACGATACCTCTTGGCTCATTTGACTGTAGAAAGAAAGGGATCATATGTCAACAGACAACAAGACTATTAACCAAACGCCTAGCAAAAATGCTGCTGAATTAAGTTTATTCAAGCTAACTTGGCCTATTTTTCTAGAAGTATTTTTATTTATGCTAATGGGTATCGTTGATACCTTAATGTTAAGTGAGATTTCCGACAACGCAGTATCTGGTGTTGGTGCTTCTAACCAGTTTCTTCATATCGCTATACTTATCCTTGAGGTCATTGGTAACGGTGCATCAATCGTCGTAGCCCAATACTTAGGCTCTAGGATGCTAATGGAAGCATCGAGAATCTCTGCGCTAGCCGTATCACTTAATCTAATTGTTGGATTAATTATTAGTACTGTGTTCGTTATTATGGGTGAACATCTGCTAGTTATGCTTAATCTGCAGGGCGAAGTTCTGATGCATGCGAAAAAATACCTTATGATCGTCGGTGGAGCAATATTCCTCCAAGCTATCATTAACTCGCTTGCCGCCATCATTCGTGTTCATGGCTATACGAAGCAAGCCATGTTTGTGTCACTCGGAATGAACGTTATTCATATCATCTTGAACTACATCCTTATTTTCGGACATTTAGGTTTGCCGGCATTAGGCACACAGGGTGCAGCGATTTCATCTGTCGCAAGTCGCTTAATCGCAGTAGTCGTCTTCTTCTGGCTCCTATACAATGTGATGGAAGTAAGAATCAAAATAAAGGATTACTTCAGTCTTTCGAAGAACTATATTTTGAAAATATTAAAGATTGGTGTTCCATCTGCCTTAGAGCAGGTCATGTATCAATCATGTCAGATCGTATTCTTATTCTACGCAACGTATCTTGGTGAAGCTTCACTAGCAGCGAGAACATATGCCAACAACATTTCGATGTTTATTTATATGTTTGCCTTTGCAGTGGGGATCGGTACTTCGATTCTAGTTGGTCGATTTGTAGGTGCTGGCAAACCGGATGATGCCTACAGAAGAGTATGGAGCAGTGTCAAATCTGCATCGATCGTCTCGCTTGTTATGATTGGTGTCGTTACCTTATTCCGTGTACCGCTTATGTCGATCTTTACGGAGGACACCAATGTTATTGCCATCGGTGCGAGTGTACTACTGTTAAGCATTATCTTAGAGTCGGGTAGAACGATTAACATTATTATTGTTAATTCACTTCGTGCTTCTGGTGATGCTTCGTTCCCGCTGTATGTTGGTATTTTCACGATGGTTGGAATGAGCTTACCGCTTGGTTATCTCTTCGTATTTAAGATGGATATGGGGCTTGCAGGTATATGGCTTGCCATTGCGGCCGACGAATGGGCACGTGCCTTCATTATGTCCTATCGCTGGAAGAGTCGTGGCTGGGAGAAGCATGCACTTGTTAAGCCAGCATCGAAGCCAGTGGAATCAAGTAGTATGTAGCTTAATAAATATAAACTAGACGGGGGTGTCTCAGGGTCATGATTAATGACCTTGAGACACCCCCGTTTCATTTGCTCCGTAAATGATTTGGTTGTTTAGGCGAGATGGTTGCGCTACGCAGAATGTTGAGGTTTCAATTGCTGTTGCCCTCTGATTTCAACGCTCCGTAAATAGTGTGGTTTCAATTGCTGTTGTTCACCGATTTCAGCGCTACGCAGAATGTTGAGGTTTCAATTGCTGTTGCCCTCTGATTTCTAGAAGGATATTAATTGTAGAAATCAGAGGACAAAGGCAACCGCTTCGCTTTTACACTCTCAACATTTGCTCCGCTGGAGTGGTTTGTGGGTTGTCGCTACGAGGTGACAACTCATCATTACTCCGCTGGGGCGGTTTGTATGCTGTGCTTCGATGTGTTCACCACGTCAGTTACTCCGTTGGGCGGTTTGGGTATCGCATCGATGTGACCCACATCGTTACTCCGCCGTTATCTTATAGTGCTGTTTTCGTATGTTCTACGCACGGTGTCATATATTTCTTTTAACGGTAGCTGGTGCTGCTGCGCAAGGCGCTTGCATTCCTCGTACTCAGGGGCCCATTGAACGACTTTGCCTTGATGTATCCCTACTTTTACTGTAACCTCACCAAGCGCTGTCGTTACTTTTATGAATTCACGCTCTAGTCGATGTACACTTAGCGGATAGTAGCGAATGCCAAGCGTTGTCGTCTCTCGAAAAATTGTATCCTTCATTTGTTCAAGCAATGAAGCTGAGCACAGTAGCTGCAGCATCACCCCTGGACGATTTTTCTTCATATAGATAGGCGTGTAGTATACATCGTTCGCACCCTGCTCAAGCAATAAATCCATGACGTAGCCGAGCAGTTCACCAGAAGTATCATCTAGATTAACCTCTAGCTTTATCATTTCGTTATCTATATGCTCATGCAGTGGTGGCTTAGTAGACATCGGGGTACTCCTTTACAGCTATATTTCGGTGTTCCGTAAATAGTGTGGTTTCAATTGCTGTTGTTCACCGATTTCAGCGCTCCGTAAATAGTGTGGTTTCAATTGCTGTTGCCCTCTGATTTCAGCGCTCCGTAAATAGTGTGGTTTCAATTGCTGTTGTTCACCGATTTCTAGGAGTATTTTAATTGTAGAAATCGGTGAACAAAGGCAACCGCTTTGCTTTTACACTCACACTATTTACTCCGCTGGAGCGTGTTTAGGGTGGCGCTTCGATGTGACACCACATCATTACTCCGCTGGGGCGGTTTGTGGGTTGTCGCTTCGAGGTGACGCCACACCTTTACTCCGCTGGAGCGGTTTGTGGGTTGTCACTTCGATGTGACACCACATCAGTTACTCCGTTGGGGTGGTTTGTGGGCTTTCGAAGCTATTCTTCGCCTACTACAACTCTTAGCACGTTGGGATGCTCGCCGAAGCTTTTGGTGCCCGCTCCGTAGCCTATGCTTTGCACGGTCATTGAAGGCATCGGACCGTATTGCTCGGAAAGCACGGCAACGATGGCTGCGCCTGTCGGTGTTGTAAGCTCTGAGCGGATCGGGGAATGCTCTATGCGAACACCCTTTAGAATCTCGAGTGTAGCTGGTGCTGGCACCGGATATACTCCGTGATCGATTCGGATCTTCCCTGAACCTACTGGTACGGGAGACGCTTTTACTTTATCAATCTTCATAGAATCAAGCAGTATCGCTGCTCCAATAATATCGATAATGGAATCGACCGCACCTACCTCGTGAAAGTGAACTTTCTCTAGCGGCAATCCGTGAATTTTACCCTCAGCTTCTCCGATTTTTTTAAATATTCGCAAGGAAAGATCACGAACTGGTGCATCAAAGCCAGCATCCTCGATCATCTTAACAATATCACGGTAGGAGCGATGATCGTGGCTATGTGCATGGTTGTGACTATGCCCGTGGTTGTGGCTATGTGCGTGATCATGGCTATGTACATGGTCGTGACTATGTGCGTGATCATGGCTATGTACATGGTCGTGACTATGTGCGTGATCATGGCTATGAGCATGATCGTGACTATGCGTATGGTCATGGCTGTGTCCATGATTGTGACTGTGCGTATGGTCATGGCTGTGTCCATGATCGTGACTGTGCGTATGGTCATGGCTGTGTCCATGATCGTGACTGTGTGCATGGTCATGGCTGTGTGCAGAATCGTGTTCATGACTATGTACGTGATCGTGACTATGTGCATGTCCATGGCTATGTATGTGGTCATGGCTATGCCCATGATCGTGACTATGTGCGTGATCGTGACTGTGCGTATGTATGTGTCCGTGATCATGGCTGTGCCCGTGGTCGTGACTATGCTTCAGCTCAACATCAAACTTTGTTGCGGTGATGCCGTTTTTTATAACCTTCGTCCATTTAAGCTCATATTCATCATTGATCTTCAGCTTTTTAAGCTCTTCCATCAGCTTATTAGCATCAGCACCTGCATCTAAAAGTGCGCCGATAAACATATCACCGCTAATTCCCGAGATACAATCCAAATATAACGTTCTCATGCTTCTTCTTTAACTCCTTTTCCTGCAAGCTGATGAATGAGAGCTGCGTTGTAGCCGCCCCCAAAGCCATTGTCAATGTTTACAACACTAATACCCGAGGCACAAGAATTGAGCATCGTTAATAATGCAGATAGTCCATTAAAGTTCGCGCCGTATCCAACACTCGTCGGGACAGCGATTACAGGATGAGAAACGAGGCCACCAACAACACTTGGAAGCGCCCCCTCCATACCTGCTACAACAACTGATACAACAGCCTGCTGGATTTCCTGAGCGTGATATAGCAAGCGGTGGATCCCCGCTACACCAACATCGTAAATGCGATGCACTTCGCTGCCAAGCACCTCTGCCGTAATGGCTGCTTCTTCTGCAATTCGGATATCGGACGTTCCAGCAGCAATAACTGCGATATATCCTTTTAAGCGCTCCTCTGGCGGCACTTCAAACTTTTTATACAGCAGCTGCGCGGGCTCACTATAAGTGAGCTCCAGCGCAGCACAAGCCTGCTGTACAATATTAGCTTTATCTTGATCAAGGCGCGTTACGAGCAGCTGCTTCGTATGCGCACTTAATGATGTCAGGATCGAGATGATCTGGTCAGCCGTTTTGCCCTCACCATAGACGATCTCGGGAAAGCCTTGACGCTGCTTGCGATGATGGTCGACCTTAGCGAAGCCAAGATCCTCAAAAGCAGCAAGTTTCTGTTTTGCTTCAGCAATACTTAATGTACCGCGTTGAACCTCATGCAATATTTCGTCTAGCACAAGCTTCCCCCCCATAACTGTGATGGCATACTAACCATTTCGTTTATTTATAGAACGGTGCCATAGCAGCACCTAGCTTTTCGTAGTTCGCATAAAGCTGCTGATACAGCTTCGAACGCTCTGGATTCGGCAGCGTTGCCGAGCCCATCGGAATATTGTTTTTAATATCGTTAAAGGAAGCAGCATGTCCAAGAGCGACAAGTGCTGTCCACGCAGCGCCCCAAGCTGCGCCATGATGATTCTCTGATACATAGATTTCAGCGTTGAATATATCAGCCATCATTTGCAGCCAAAGTGAGGATCGGGACAAGCCACCATTTACGTAGATTTTTCGGCCTGCTTCTTCATTAGAAGTATCAAGTGCACGGTTGATCTGATAAAGGTTAAACGTGATCCCCTCGAGCACAGCACGAATAAAGTGTGGCTTCTTATGTGTGACCGTCACGCCGTAGAAGCTCCCCTTCGCATGCTGATTCCAGATCGGTGCTCGTTCGCCATTAATGTAAGGCAGGAAGATCAAGCCATCTGCTCCTGGTTCAACCTTCTCAGCATCACTTAAAAATTCACCAAATTCGCGCTCATCCTCTAGCAGATCCTTCAGCCATTGCATGACAATCCCACCATTGTTCGTTGGACCGCCTACAATGAATTGATCCTCGGTAAACGCATAGCAGAATGTCTCCTGCTGCTCACTAACTTTTACAATATGAGAGAACTGTCTAATCGCGCCGCTCGTACCAACAGAAACCGCGACCTCACCAGGCAATATCGCACCGATGCCCAAATTAGAAAGCTGTCCGTCCGCCGCACCAATAACAAATGGCAGCTCCACAGGTATGCCCATGGCCTCTGCGACTTCTGGCTTGACTGGAGGAAGCACCTCTGTAGGCGGTACAATGCGAGATAGCTGATCCTCTTCAACACCAGCTAATGCCAGCACCTGAGCATCCCAGTTAAGCTCTGAGGGGCTGAATAAGCCTGTAGCAGATGCCATCGAATAATCAATGACTCGCTCACCCGTCCAGCAATAGATTAAATATTCCTTGATCGACATAAAATATGCGGCTTGCATGTAAGGCTCGTACTCATTCTCCTTCATCCATAGCAGCTTCATAAGCGGCGTCATCGGATGCAGTGGTGTCCCTGTACGTGTGTAGATAACTTGCTTCATCGTAGAAGCCAGTTCATCCACTTGAGCTGCAGCTCTTCCATCTGCCCAGATGATCGCAGGTGAAACAGGCAATCCCTGCTCATTTACAATAAGCAGGGAATGCATAGCTGCAGAAAACGACAAGGCCATCAGCTCATCCTTATGAACACCAGCTTGATCTAGCGTTGCTTTAATCGCCTTCACAGCAAGCTTTTCAATATCTACTGGGTTTTGCTCCACCCAGCCTTGCTGTGGGTAATGAGAAGTAATCATTTCCTCAACACTGGCGATTAAGTTCCCTTTTAGATTAAACAAGCACGCTTTTACACTTGTTGTCCCAAGGTCTAGTCCAATTACAAACTGTTTAGCCATATGACATGATTCCTTTTCATTATCGTTTTTTGCATGTGAACTTATGATATATTCAGCATTTTGTTCATGCTACCGCTTTGGTAGCCCAGCAAATCTAGTGTAACATATTGGTAGCCATAAGACTGCAGTGCATTCACAATATCCTCATGATGCTCAACGACTGTCTGCAAGTCCTGCGGCTCCACCTCTATTCTAGCAATATTGTCATGCGTGCGCACACGCACCTGACGAATACGCAATGATTTCAAATACGCTTCTGCCTTCTCAATCTTGTTAAGCTTCTCGTTCGTTATATACTCGCCGTAGGCAATTCGTGAGGACAAGCATGCGAACGATGGTTTATCCCAAGTCGGCAAATCAAATTGCTGAGAAAGCTCCCTGATTTCCTCCTTATACAGCTCCGCCTCCAATAGCGGACCGCGGATACCGCGCTCCTTAGCAGCCTGCATACCAGGACGGTGCTCGTTCATATCATCAGCGATAACCCCATACACGATGTTAGAAAAGCCACGCTGCTCAAGCAAAGGTATCAGATGATCGAACAAGCTGCTCTTGCAAAAGTAACAACGATTCTTCGTGTTTTCTGCATAACCAGGAATGTTGAGCTCCGACGTTTCAATCACTTGATGCGGAGCTCCAATTAGTGCGGCAAGTCGCTTTGCTTCCTCAAGCTCACTGGAGGGATAGGTCTCAGAGTCTGCTGTTACTGCCAATACGTGCTGCACCCCTAGTGTATCAACTGCAGCTTTTAGCAGAAATGTGCTGTCTACACCTCCTGAAAAAGCTACAACAACTGATCCCATCTCACGTAATATATGCTGCAATGCCTCGTATTTCTGCTTCAGCATGTTATTGATCCCCATCCCTTCAATTATATTGCTATCGCACTCTCTTTTGATATATTCATCACTTTACTTCATTATCCATTAAATTATTGCAGGCTATATACTGCTTACCTACATTATATCGTCATGCTGCCAAATCCACCATCTACTCGAAGCAAAGCGCCAGTTACAAAGCTAGATGCCCGATCGGATGCAAGGAATACAGCAGCTCCCTTTAGCTCATCCGGCGTACCAAAACGATTCAGCGGTGTATGCTTTAGAATCGATTCCACACGATCAGCACTTAAAATCTTACGGTTTTGCTCCGCTGGGAAGAAGCCAGGAATAATCGCATTTACACGGATGCCATGAGGTGCGAATTCACGTGCCAAATATTGCGTTACGCTGTTGATGCCTGCTTTAGACACAGAGTACGTGAATACTCTTGACAATGGTGTCGTAGAGGATACAGATGAAATATTAATAATGCTGCCTTGACGCTTTTGCTCGATCATTTTTTTAGCGAAGATTTGAGTCGTTACAACGACACCCTTCAAATTCACGTCCATAATGTCGTCCCACTCGTCCATACCTAGCTCAAGAAATGGCGTTGAGCTGTTTTTACCAGGAGCATTTAGAATAACGTCCCAGCCACCAGACCAAGCTTCAATCTCTTCCGCTGCTTTTTCTAGTGATTCTCTAGAGCTGACATCAGCTGCAAATGCTTTTGCTTTACCACCTTTTGCAACGATAGCCTCTGCTACAGCGTTAGCCTTCTCTAAGTTTCTTCCGATAATTGCAATTTGAGCGCCATGCTCAGCAAGACCTTCTGAGATCGAAGAGCCTAATGTACTGTTCCCACCAAACGCAAGAACGGTTTTTCCTGTTAGATCAAATAGCTGTGACATGCTGATTCCCCCTAAAATAAATTGCCTTCCTCGTTGAATGGGAGTGCGTATGGTTCGTTAATCAATTCCATCTGCGGATGCTGTTTCACATATTCAAATAAAGCTTCTGAAACTTCAATTTCGCTAATTTCCAGCGTATTATGAATGCGTACAAGCTTAACCTGATCAAAATCGAGGATGTTGCACGTTTTAATCGCTGCTTGGATGCACTGCATATCATTCGGCAGCGTCGTCGCGATTTTAGTAGGAGCAACAACGGTCGATGTTAAGCCGTTAGCATATGTTACTTCTAGATCCATCTTGTCAACAAGACGCTGCGTCGTAAAGTCTGCAGTCCCCACACCGTTCGCATTACCTTCTGTCTGCGGTGTAAGATCAAGCACAACCATCTTGTTCACATCTGGCCCGCCGTGGGCATAAGGTGTCGGATAGCGCCCTGTTATGTTAGGGTCCATTCCATCACCGCTAATATTTTTACCGATCTGATCGATAACGAGCACATCAATTTGATCAAAGAAAAGCTTCGGCAGCAGTGATTTTGCTTTTTCCTGCAGTGCAGGCTCTTGAGAGATAATTTCCTCAGTCGTTAGAGCTTCAATATATGCGACTTTATCAAACGCATTCTCAATGCTGGCAACACCGAACAAGACCGGCTTTTTTTCCATAATCATTTTCGCCATTGCTGGTACATTTTCAGCCATATACTTAAAGCCAAGCTGGTGACATGCTTCCGCGCCTTTTTGCTTACCTAGTCCGATGCTGATCATTTTCATAATGCCGCTCTCAACTGGACCACGGAATGCAGTATGCGGTTTAATTCGGTTAATGACGACGATGCCGTCTGCTTCAGAAGCGTATTTATCAACATACACAGGAAGTCCATTAGGCAAAGTTCCTAGCTGTATAACCTCCATAGAAGAACGAATCTCGCAATTGACACTTTCTTCTGTTACTCCCAAATGAGCAAGTACTTCTCGCTGGCCTTCTGCAGTTGCACCGCCGTGGCTGCCCATGCTTGGCACGATAAATGGCTTGGCGCCGGCATCTTTAAGGAATTGCACCGTTACTGCAGTAATCTCAACTAGACGATCAAGACCTCGGCTCCCTACAGCAATGGCAATTTCCATACCAGGTGTAATCAACTGCTTAATGCTGTCCTTTTCCAGCTTTGCACGAAGCTCACTGCCTAAGTCATCAAGCTGTCGATTATCAAAATTAACCTTTACCTTTGCCATCTTAGGCAATGGTATATTTTTCACAAGCTCTTGAAGAATCCCCAACCTACTCACTCCTCATACGTCGATATTCTAGCTTCTGTTAACGAATTTAGATTTATACTGCACAGTCAATGAAACACATTGTCATGTTGCCGCTCTTGAGGTATAGCTATAACATGCTAGTGAGGATTACGATTCCATCCAATTCGTATGGAAGACGCCCTCTTTGTCCACACGCTGATACGTATGCGCTCCGAAGTAATCGCGCTGTGCTTGAATTAAGTTCGCAGGCAGCACGTCTGAACGGTAGCTGTCATAATAAGCAATCGCACCTGCAAATGAAGGTACAGGAATACCATGCTGAATCGCTAGTGCAACAACATCACGCAAAGCACTTTGATATTGAACAGCGATATCCTTGAAGTAAGGATCAAGCAACAGATTAGCTAGCTTCGGATCACGGTCGTATGCATCCTTAATTTTTTGTAGGAATTGCGCGCGGATAATACAACCACCGCGGAAAATCATCGCAATGTCACCATAGCTTAGATTCCAATTATTCTCTTCTGATGCAACACGAAGCTGAGCAAAGCCCTGAGCATAGGAAACGATTTTGCTTAAGTAAAGCGCACGTCGCACCGCTTCAATTAGTTCTTCCTTGCTGCCTGTATACGCTGCTGCAGCAGGTCCAGGTAATATCTTACTTGCCTGTACACGCTCGTCCTTCATTGCAGATATAAAGCGTGCGAATACTGATTCTGTAATAATGGATAGCGGAACGCCTAGATCAAGAGCATCTTGACTCGTCCATTTGCCTGTACCCTTTTGGCCAGCAGCATCAAGGATCACATCAACGAGTGGCTTGCCTGTCAGCTCATCCTTTTTACCAAAAATGTCTGCAGTAATCTCAATCAGATAGCTATCGAGCTCACCTTTATTCCACTCTTTGAATACGCCTTGAAGCTCTTCTGCATCCAGCTTAAGCACATGCTTCAAAATAAAGTACGCTTCAGAGATTAGCTGCATATCACCGTACTCGATACCGTTGTGAACCATCTTCACATAATGGCCAGCACCGTCTGGTCCAATGTACGTACAGCAAGCATCTCCATTGACTTTAGCTGAGATCGCTTCCAAAATGGGTCTAACTAGCTCATACGCTTCCTTCTTACCGCCCGGCATAATCGATGGCCCCTTCAAAGCGCCTTCTTCTCCGCCTGATACGCCTGTGCCGATAAAGTTGAAGCCTTCTGCCTCAAGCTCCTTATTACGACGGATCGTGTCATGGAAGAACGTATTTCCGCCATCGATAAGAATGTCGCCTTTATCCAAATGCGGCTTCAGCTGTTCGATTGTAGAATCCGTAGCTGCACCAGCCTTTACCATAATTAATATTTTACGCGGTTTTTCCAGTGAAGCAACAAACTCTTCAATTGTGCGAGCACCAACAAACTGCTTGCCTTTTGCTTCTTGCTGTAAAAACTCCTCTGTCTTATCGTAAGAACGATTAAATACTGCTACAGAATAGCCTCGACTCTCTATGTTCAAAGCTAGATTTTTCCCCATAACCGCCAGCCCAATAACACCAATTTGCTGTTTTGACATTATGAATCACTCCTTGGAACACCACTAAAAATTTAATTTGTTTAGTAGGTGAATTAATTATATAATAAACGTAACAATTCCTAATCTCTTTGTCAAATTAAAATTCAATTTTATTGCTAGCACATTGACTAAAACTGTTGAAGATAGCATGTTATAATTAAAACACTGTTTCAATTTCATGTATTCAAAAGCAGCTTACTTTGCAATGAGTCGCTACGATAGGTAGGAGGTACATATGGTTACTGGAGATGCAGCTTATATTAAAAAGATAAATCGCTCCATTATTATAAGAGAGATACTCAAGGTAGGTACGATCTCACGAGCTAATCTCTCGAAGGTGACAGCTCTAACAAGAGCAACAGTGTCAGCTCAGGTTGCCGATTTAATTGAGGATGGCCTTGTTACGGAAAAGCATATCGAGCACAATCATGTCGGCCGTAAGCCTATTATGCTCTCTTTGAATGCTGAGGCAGGCTACGCGCTTGGCATAGATCTAGAAACAGATCATATTACGTTCATGATCACCGATCTGCTAGGTAATCCAATCTCTACTAGTGTCGTGCAAAATGATTCTACTCGCTATGAGAGTACCGTAGAGCTGCTCATTAAGCAAATTACCGCCTACAAGAAAAACTATAGTGATCGACGCCATGGGATTGTAGGCATCGTAATCTCAGTTCATGGACTTGTATCTAATGATGAAATGATCCATTTTATCCCACGCTTGAATTGGTCACGTGCTCCATTGAAGCAGGATTTAGAGGCTGCGCTTGGTGTAGAGGTTCATATTGATAACAATGCGAACTTAACAGCATTCGCTGAGCGTGTCTATGTACACCACGATACAGAAAATCTAATATCAGCGACACTTTACAGTGGTATTGGTATGGGCATGATCGTGAATAATAAATATTTCTGCGGGAAAGACGGGTTTGCCGGTGAGATCGGGCATATGATTGTTGTGCCTGGTGGAAAGCCTTGTGAATGTGGTAATAAGGGCTGTTGGGAGAAATATGCCTCGGAGAACACCGTATTAGACCAGCTTTCTCAGCTATATCCTGAGGAGAGCTTAAGCTATAATCTCATTTTGCAAAAATATTACGAAAAGGATGAACGGCTCACCGCAATTATCGATCAATTTATCTATTATTTATCGATTGGATTAAACAACGTCATCAACATCTATAATCCTGATGTTGTTGTACTTGACAGCGAACTGCTCCGGATCTATCCCCATTCATTAGAGAAAATTACAGCAAATTTGCATTCTAAAATTAGCCACTACCAGGGGCTATATATATCAAAGCTAGGTAAAAAATCGTGCACATTAGGTGCTTGTGCCAAGGCGATACAGCTATTTTTAGATGTTCCAACGATTTCGCTGCCTTATAAAAATTAATAGGTGCTTACCAGTTTTTGTTATTGACGTACTGAAAACGGTTCATTATCATAATATTGAATTTGTTTGTTAAATAAACAAATCAAATGTGTACGTGTTTTTTATCATGTTTAGACGTATTGAATGCATTATTTACAAACTGAATAGGCCTAATCATAGGTAAGCACACTAGACGCATATACATCAAGGAGGAAACAGCATGAGTTTTACAGATTATTTGCCCATTATATGGGTAGCGCTAGGTGTTGCCTTACTGTTAGTGCTCAATATTAAGTTTAAGCTTAACAGTGTCATCTCGCTCTTAATATCTGCCATTTTTGTTGGTATACTGAACAACATGTCATTGCTAGATGTTGTTGCATCAGTTAAATCAGGATTTGGTGGAACTCTTGGAAGTTTAGCGATCATTGTTGGTTTTGGTGCAGTATTAGGAAAGCTGATGGTTGATTCAGGCGCAGCTCAACGCGTAGCAGATACGCTGCTGCAAAAATTCGGTGTTAGAAACGTAGAATGGGCGATCATTATTGTCGGTATGATATTTGGTATATCCGTCTTCTACGAGGTTGCCTTCATTATTCTTGCACCACTTGTTATTAGTATTGCAGTTGAGGCCAAAATCCCTTTCCTAAGACTTGGAATTACGATGGTAGCTGCAGCAACGATGGCACATAGTATCTTCCCACCACAGCCTGGACCTGTCGCGCTTGTAAGCGCTTATGGTGCTGATATGGGTATGGTTTATATGTTGGGCATCATCGTTGTTATTCCTGCCGTTATCGCAGCGGGAATTATCCTTCCACGAGTGCTATCTAAGATCTCAAATTTGGAGCGTCCAGTACCTCCATTATTGAAAAAAACGAAGGAATTCACCAATGAAGAGATGCCTAGCTTTGCAGCGAGCTTACTAGTACCACTTACTCCTGCAATCATCATTACGTGCGCAACGCTTATCAATATGTTCATTGATAAGGAATCGAACACGTATCAGCTTGTTAATTTCTTCGGTAGCTCGGAAATAAGTATGATTATCGCTGTGCTAATCGCGATTTATGTATTTGGCATTAAGCGCGGCTTTAAGCTCAATGAAGTGATGGGATCGTTCTCTAAAGCGATTGAAGGCATTGCGATGGTTGTATTCATTATCGGTTCAGGCGGTGCTTTCAAGCAGGTCATTCTTGACTCTGGTGTAGGTGACACGATTGCGCAAATGATGCAAAACACTAGCATCTCACCTCTCATTATGGCATGGTTCATTACAGCCCTTATTCGTATCGCCACGGGAACTGGTGTAGTATCAGCCATTACTGCGGCTGGTATTGTCGGGCCGTTAATGACAACGTTTGACGTTCACCCTGCACTGATGGTACTCGCTACTGCAGCCGGAAGTAACACGATTACGCATGTTAACGATGCTTCATTCTGGTTGTTCAAGGAATACTTTGGCTTGTCTATTAAGGATACGTTCAAATCTTGGGGATTGCTGCTCTTCACCACCTCGATTGTTGGTTTAGGTGTCGTACTCATCCTCGATCTGTTTATATAACAACAGCTCAATCATAATAAAGCAGGGGATGTCCAACTGTCCGTTCATTGAACGCGACCTTGGACATCCCCTGCTTTTTCTTCTATTGTGCGTAATCTCCTGTGTAATTAACTAGCGAAGCATCACTAACTCCCTTTATTTCAATGATCGATTGAAGGAAGGCGGTATTGTCATCTACTAGCTTAATTTCATAGGTGACTTCCGTATAGTTTTTACGTACATTTTTCGATTTCAGCTTTCCTTTTAGCTTTCTTAGCTCAGTTCTCAGCTCGTTGATCGCTTCATCAGTATGTCGAATGATGAGTAGATAAGCCTCTTCTCTAACCTTACGTTTACTTAGCCAGAAGATCACTAAACCAATAATAAGTGAACCACCAATGGCAAGCGGATAGATTTTAGCACCTGTTGCTATACCTGCCGATATCGCCCAGAACATATAAACGATATCAAGCGGATCTTTGACTGCAGTTCTAAAGCGGACAATACTTAGGGCACCAACCATACCTAAAGATAAGACGATATTGGTGCTGATCGTCATAATGACGAGTGTTGTAATCATCGTCATAAGCACGAAGGAAACATTATAGTTGTAGCTGTACACAACTCCGCGGAATGTTTTGCGGTAGATCGCATAAATAAACATTCCGATTAAAAAAGAAATAATTAGTCCAACGACAACGTCGTAATAAGAAACCGTGCGGAAGCTCTCTAATGTTAATACACTCTTTTTAATAATATCCTCAAAGGTAGTCATCCATATCCCCCAACCTATTGTTCGTTACACTACTGAGTATGCAGCAGCATTTGTTGTTCCTTGCACAAAACGTATTTTGATATGCTGGATCGCAGATGATTAGCTGGCGTAATGAGCGGCTTCACAACGCTAGGCAGCATATCGTCAAACTTCACTTCCATAATCGTAACACTTGGAGGCATAATCTCGGCTAACGAGAGCTCCGGATGAAATAAATCAAGCTGATTACTTCCTACAGCAAGTCGTTTATCAAACGTAATCCTCACATTTCCCTGCGGGAATACATAGGCTTCACGCCAATAATCTACGATCGTAGTCGGAATATAACCCGATGCTGTTAATGCTGCATAGAAATCAAGTCTTAGTGGATCCTCTGTTTCATATAAGCTTTCATAGTTTCCAAGCAAGATTTGATCATATTGCGCTCTAGTAATCGTTACTGATTCCTTGGCAACATAGTCTCCAAGCTTGCTTTTTCGCTCCAATGCAATATGATTGTCTGACCCGTTGTAGATACGAATTCTAAACTTTTGCCGTTTAAACACGCCATCATTTTTTGTTTCAAGCGCCGTTCGTCTTGGATCATCAAAATACAAGCTTCGAATATTGTAGCCATCAATATCAATCGAATGCTCATCAAGCGTTAACAGCTGTGAAATTCTCATTCGAAGTGTAAGGTAGTCATGCATATGCAAATAATATTTTTGCTCTGTTCGCAGTCTTTTCCCTCTTAATTTCAATTAATTCACCTCGAAATCTTTAATGCCATAAAATAAATCATCTTCGACATCAATGTAGATCTCAAAGTTGTCCTGTCGATTTCCTTGACTATCGACGACAGAAACACCCCAGAAGTAGCGTCCCGGTTCTAGGCTTGGTATCGAATGCGTGATTTCTTTTATTTCTTTGTTTTCATAAACAACTTCCTGCATATACTTATCCTTCGCAATGACGATCTCATAAGTTAGCTCATCATCCTGCAAGTCGAAGGAAACGCCCCAATCAAAAAACAGTTTACCGTTTTCTTGACGTACATCATTTAAGTAGAACGGCTTCGGTTTCTCCAGGTCATCATAGTAGCGCTCCAGCGATCTTTTCGGTGTATTCAGGATCCGCTGAATATCGCTATCATAGGTTGATACATGATCTGGCAAGTATTTAACGTCGGGCATACGAGAGACGAATGGCGTTACAATGCTCTTATACTTGTTCAGCTGTTGCTGCACCGTTTCTTCATTGATGTACGTATACAGCTCCTCGATCTTCTCGGTGAGTTTATTAACATTCTCCGCGTTTCTAAAGTAACGATTATGCAGAACAACGCCCCAATAGTTACTAATACCGGATTGGTACGGACGAATAAAGTCCATATTCCTTTGAAGCTCCCATGCACCGTCATAATCCCACGGTAGGAAATACCACTTATCAATGTTTAACGGCGAATACAGGAAGAAATTGTTCGCGTCAGTATCCATATTGTCCATCAATATATTCATGGCGGTCCATGTTAAAAAATTATCGAGATCGAAGTATTTCTCAATCGTTTGTTCAATTGGAATGCTATAATCATTCACCGCATCGAGCATTTCAATGAGCTTGTCATGCTCCTCCCGCCCTTTAACCTCAAAGATTTGCTCAAAAGTTGCAATATCGTAGGCAGGATCATCTTTCGATCTAATTTGATCCGGGTAGCGGAAAAACTCAAAAAACTTAACCTTGTACAAGTAGCCATTTGGATCAAGCATATGTGCTTTTAGAAACTTCTTATTCGGCTGCTCTACGTGCGTATAAAGCCCGTAGTCCTCATAAGGAGCATCCTTCTCTCCGTTGGATAGATCCTTAACGTACACTTGAATGAACTGTGTTCGTAGGCTCGTCATATCCGGTATTGTCTCCATCAGATCAAAGCTGAGCTTATTACGCAAGCGAGACATATCATCAATATGCTTGTTCAGATTCAGTCTTTCCTGGTCCATGTATGTACCAGCGTCAGCATAAAACTTGAGCTTATAGGACTTTTGTACACGAGACCAAGCAGAATTGCCTCGTACTGCTATCGAGGCATTCGCTTTCGTAGCTCCATACTGAAACATACCTGCTTTGGGACCCTCGCCATTAGGCAGTCCCTCTTGAACAATAACTTCCAGATCCTTACCAAGCTCCTTATCGATCTGACGGTTTAACTCATACCAATCGAACGACACATCTCCATCCTTTTTCGGTAGAATCGTTAGGTAGAGTGCCTTCAATGTGTCGTCCTGGTCTCGTTCATACAGTCTTTTATCATCCATTAGCGCGTAGCTAACTTCTCCGGCTAAAGCAGCACTTCCGCTTTCTTTGAGATCATCAATGGTATCGTCGCCCAAGCTGCAAGCTGAAATCAGCATACAACAAGCAATTAGCATCGTGACTGCACCCGATCTAAAGCGTCTTCTCTTACTGGTCTGCTTCTCCTTCGTATGAATAGGCTGCGCACAAAACGTGTAGTAATCGATATTACGCAGTACATATAGCAGGCGAATAATTACAGCAGCTAGTGCTATAAACGCAGCTATAAACATACCTAAACCATCGTAATCCAGATTCATCGTCACGATAGTACATCCAATGTTAAGCAAGAAGAATAATGCCCCAATCATAAATACACCTTTCTGGTCATCAAAGTACATTAAAATATGAACAAGCGAGAACAGCATAATAAACAGATAATAGGCCAGTGACAAAATAATAAATAAGTCAAGCTGCTGCATCGTAAATCCTACACGCGGTAGCAGTAAAATACCTGCACCAATTGCCAGCACGGTAAACACAAGCTGTATTTCCATTAGGAAGCTGATTTCACGAACTAACGTATTCTGCATGCGCCGCTTTGCATTTTGAATATCCTGCACAGTCCCGCCCGTCAATATGTTCAAATAATAATGTCTAAACTTTTCAAAGAATGAGGTTTCTACTGAAACGACAAACGTAACGAGTGTTGGCAGCACGGTAAGGAATGCATAGAATACCGGCACATCGTATGGCATATACACTCTGTATGCTTCTGCAATATGATAGCCGTGCCCGCTGAACCAATACACAAAGTTATGCAGATAGATACCTGAATAAATCAGGCAGCCTGAGAAAAATAGGCTTGGATACTTCTTGAAGTAGGTCAAAAACTCAAAATAATACTTCGTATCTGCTTTAGGAAACTTTTGTTGAAAGTGAAAGCCAGTTAACGTGCAGATGATGAAGAAACCAACATCTAAGCCAATGAATGCAGAGAGCAGCGTTGAAATGGAGAAGAACTCCATACCGAGCCAAGCGACCAACACAGCTGCAACTGCACCGATAATAAAGCTTCTTGCAATCCTCACATAGTCTTTAAGTGCGGATAAATATACTCCCTGCAGCCAAATAATGACGAGAAATATAAAGAAGAAGTACGCGCTAATTTTATAGGATAAATCAGCCTGTACCCGACTTAGAAACAAAAAGGCCGCTAGTGAAGCGATGGGCAATACGAGGGTTAGTACCCCGTAATAGGAAGACATCAGCTTTCGATAATCCTTCGTATATAGACAATCCGATACGTACCGTGTAATGACTAGTGAAATGCCCGACGTCATAACGATTGAGAAGATAAAGCAATACGAAACTGTAGCGATGTACAGCTCCCAATCCATATAGCTTCCGTTATATCTAGACATAAGCCGCTGTAGGATAATAATCAATGACATACATAAAATCATAGGTCCAACCGTAGTCATCGAGGAATATGCGTAGGCACGTAAATTGTTAAGCAACCCTTCCTTATGAAAGAGCTTTCGCAGCTCGAACCCTATTCCTGCCATTTGCTTTGTCCTCCAATTCAACATATAGTTTGCGATAGCCTGCAATGACATCCTCTTGACGATAATGCCTACTTACACGCTGATAGGCGTTATGTCCATATTGTTCACGCAGCTTTTTGCTTTTCGCCAGCTTGATGATAGCCTGAGCTATCTGCTCCACATGCATAACCGGTGCAATTATGCCAGCAGGTCCAATCGCATCCTCCATACCCTCCAGCAGCTCCTTGCAGCTTCCTACATTCGTTGCAACAAAAGGCTTCCCTGCTGCCATACCTTCCAAGATAGCCAGTGGCTGGCCTTCGCTTATACTTGTCAGTACGAGCAAATCCATCTTACCGATATACTCCATAATATTGACCGAGCCTGTGAATATAACATCCTTTAGCTGCAGAGCATTCATCAGTCGAATACATTCCTCGTAATACTCCTCATCCTCTTCATAGGAGCCCATAACATAGAACACTGCGTTCGGAATTTCTTCCTTGACGATCGCAAAGCTTTGCAGCATCGTCTTTATGTCTTTAATAGGAACGACCCGAATGATTGCCCCGATATTAAGCTGATGCTCCGGCTTTTCAGTATCTAGCTGCTCGTATCTTGATACATTAACTCCATTTGGAATAATCTTTATTTTTTGCTCATCACAGCCCAGCTCGATCTCAATTTCTCGATTACGATTAAAGAGCGTTGTTACTTGATCTGCTTGCTCATAGGCACAGGCAGACAAACGATAGAAATATTGAATCCATAGATCTTTAAAATAGCCTTTAACCCAATCTGCTTTAATAATTTCTTCTTCTCTTTCCCGAGAATAAATACCGTGCTCTGTTAACAAAAATGGCTTATTATACAAGCCCTTCGCCAGCGCACCGACGACACCTGCATAGCCAGTAGAGACGCTATGATACAAGTCTGCCTCAGGGATTTGCTCGCGTATCGTAAGAAACAACGGTAGAATCATCGACCGTACAGTCCAGAACATCTCTGTGTAAGGAACGAGCGGATAGCATCGCTGACACAAATCTTGAAGTAAATCGTAGAAATCCTTACTCTGTAGGAAGTCAGCCACATGATCATATTGCTTTCGACGCAGCAGCTCAAAAAGCTCCTGCCAGTGAATCGCGCCTTCGTCACCAAGCAAACGCAACAAATTCTGACGATCATTGTCAGACAGCTTGAAGCGCTGTCCCCACTTGCCTTCTTCCGTTAGATAAGAATCAAGAAAAGTCTCTCTCACCTCAACGATGTTGGAAGGCAGCTTATACTTAAACTTTCCTCTTTGCGAACGCGATGCAGCAATCGTAAAAATTATAAATTCATGCTCCTGCATCTGCGTTGCAATCTCATGAATCCAACTGGAAACTCCTCCTGTGACATAAGGATAAGAGCCCTCAGCAATGATACATATTTTCATTGCTTCACCTACTTTAACTCAATATTAAAATGCTCATCTGTCGCTTCCACCAAATAGGTGTGCTCATCAATGAGCTTGACATTACAATTGGTCAATCTACCAATTTTTTTCTTAGAACGAAGAATAAAGTATTGATTGCTATTGAAATGGTTAATATCAACCTTGATCTCGGAATCCGTTTGCTCTCTAGTAATTTGACTGTTTAACACATGTGCGACATGAATAGCAGCCTCACCAGATGTTTGCGGCTTTAGCCATGGATACGTGCTTTCCATACGATTTAGCATGTATTCAAAATCTTTGTACAGCTCACCCCAGCCCTTGTTGCCACTTCGGTAATCGTCAAACATATCGTCAGGATGAATAAAGTGCGAGATGAAACCATAAGCGGTCATCACACTTGCCTCCAACCACATCATATCTGGCGAATCAGAATAACCAGATGTAATACGAGGCATTTCAATGATCCCGTCATCTGCAATCTCGAACTCCTGTACATAGGAGAAATCCTTTGGATCTTCCTCATACAGGCTTGAAATGACACGCAGCGTCTCCCAGTTGTCTACAAGTGCTTGACGCCCTTCTGCACTTAGTATGTTAGAAGGCGGTACATAGCTAACGACGTTATAATTCGGAAACGCGCTTTGGGTATACGATAAGACCTCTCTTATAGAAGCTTCCATATCCTCGTAGGAATTCCAGACGACGTAATCATATTCGTCTGCAATATCTTGCCTAAACTGCAGCGGCTGATGATTATAGCCGTGAATACCAACCTCACCACCTGTCTTAAGCACCTCTCTGCCGAAAACAATTAAATTCGTTAAATCCTCCTGACGGTACTTAGGCAGAGGAGCTTCGATCGCTTCGTTATAATCCTCTATCGCTACTGCTGTATATTTCAGATCATAGTTTTTGGCAAGCTTAATCATATCCGGCCACCAAATCTCTTTGAAAAAGGTTGCGACGTTGCGATTATATTCCTCTTTAATCTCTTTTCTTTCCTCTGTACTCATCGGTGCAGGATAATCGTCTATATAGAAGAGCTTGGCATTAAATATTGGATAAATATAATCCGGAATAAGCATGCTGATCGCACCGACGACTAAGCCGCGATTGGATTTAGTAAACAGATTATTGCCGTTATAGACTAGAACCGCACCATCTCCGTGCTCGTAGCGCCAAGCAATTGGTGTCTGGTTTTTACCTTTAGCAAGCAGTTCACTATTATGATCCAGCTCAACCGAGATCGAATCATTATAGAAGAAGTCATCGGTAAACAATGCATCCTTCTGCCCAATCAATAGATTGGAGGTGAAGTGGATATCATCATTGCCAACAACATACCAGTAATTTACGATACCTAGCTTACGATATAGCTTCGTAAACACCGGTCCTGGGTGATCCATTCGAGAAAAAAACACGTAGCCTCCATCATGTATATACTGCTCAAGCTCTGTAATGGAGTCGGTAAGCACCTCTATACTTGCTGTCATAATGACCGCTTGGCATGCATCATAGCTGAGCTCATCGCTAGCTGTATCCAATACGGTATAAGGCTGCTTTAAATAACTGTACACCTTCTCAAAGTTGTTATAGTAGCTTACGCTGAGTGAATCCTCACTGTTATATATGATGCAGTGTGCATCAACTCCAGCAATATCGCCGCCGTCAATATTCATAGAGACGGTAGTGACCGTTTCCTGAAAGGTTTGCCACTGCCCCAAAGACGTTTGACTATCATTCGACACGTATTTGAGCATTAGGTCAGATCTCGCAATTTGAGAAATGATGCCAAAGATGAGGATGCTGAGCATAATGATGTATACGTTTCTTCTAAATCTTATATTGTTCTTCATCTACTACCCCTCTTGACCAAAATCTAACCATCATTAGCCCTTGATTAGTTAGCCTAATTGGAGAGCTTTTCAAGCGTTCAAGTGTTTGCTGCAGCTTTTGATAGGATCGAATGACAAAGTATACACGCAGCAATGATAAATATGCTTGCTCACTTAACGGATAATGCTCAACGTATTGCAGTGCCGTTTGTTCTGCGTCGGAATAAATACCTAGCTCGATTTCAATATCCAGCTTAGCTGAGAATAACCACTCCTCCTGCTCCCCCTGCTGATAAGCGTGCGTTAATACAGATAGATAGGTGTACTGGTATTTACGCATCGTCCTTTCATCAAGAAAGCCGCTTTTTAGGTAAATGGCCAGCACCTCTATATATGCTTTTGCAACCTCTGGATTATGCTGTTCCTGCTCGTAGCGAACCTCGAGCTCCTGCAAAGAGATGAGCAGCTTGCGCTTCAATTCCATAATCGCACTTACCGCATAATGAGAGGTTTCTGTATCCTCATTGCTAATGGCTTGCTGCAGAATCTCAATATATTGAATTGTATCCTGCTTCAATACATCGATTAACACCTGTCTGCGATCCTTATGCTGGCTGACGACTAATGCATCCTCGATCGGCACTACATCAAGCTCACGCTGCTTCTCGATGCGGTGAAATACGCCAATTCGTCTGATCTTATGCTCCTGCTGCTGACTGTCTACATAATTTGCGAACTCTTGCTCGGAGTTGCGACGAGGCTTCCGTATCCATAGAATCGGCATAAACCAGCCTACAACCGGTAAACAAGCTACGATGGCCAGCTTAATGATTGCTGTAGGCTTGCTTTTCCAGTTAAGAAGCAGCAGCACGATGAAGGAAACCACTAGATAAATCCCATATGCTAACCACAGCATCGCTTCCTCACCCCTCATTCATAACTGAGAATGATATTTTAGGATGCGATAATCTCGCCAAAATCGATGAAATATCAAGCTCATTCGTATTAGATAGCAGCACTTGCAGCTGCTTCTCACCATTTAATCCCAAATAATCCGTCTCGCGCAGCAATGGCACAATAAATTGGGATGCTTCCTCTATCGATACATCGCCTAACTCACTTTGCAGCAGCAAGTAAGGCACCTGATGCTGATGCTTAATATCGTTCTTCGAGTGCAGGATTTCATTGAAAATCTCTGGCTGTAATATCATCGTGCCATCGATATAGCGGTTGCGTTCTGTTGCATCAATAAAAGAAAAGGCTTTAGTTAATGCTGAAGCGATCAAGTTCGCTGTTATCTGGAACAAATTCTGGTGATACAAGGAAAAGCTCTCGAATTTCATTCCGTCAATCGCTATAATCGCTGTAACCTGCTCTTTGTAATAGATCGGAGCAACCATGAGAGGAATGGTCGGCTCGAGCTCCTTGTTCAAGTAGATCTGACCCGTTTGCAGTACCTGCTGCAAATACGCGTAATCATCAACTCGCAATGATTTTTTAAGCTCCTCATTTCCATAGCCAGAGCTAGCTAGCAGCCTTAGATAGCTTTGATGCTTGTTGACGCGGTAGATCGTAACCTTCTCTACGCGCATAATTGACTTAACAACATTAACAGCGGAGTTGAATACGAGCTCTGGCTCGAGACTTTCTAGCTCCTTCGTTGCGTAGTAGATTTTGCCGTAGCTGTCATCTGAATTCAGAATTCTGAGCTGCAGCTCATCCTTTACATCTCTAACTTCTTGATAGATATTTTCCAAAAACTCATAGCGTTCACTTACGTCGGATACCTTCTGCTCCTGCTGCGCGATGCGAACATTTTTGCGCTCGATGGCATAACCAACGACAAGACCTATGAACAAGTAGATCGCGATATGGAAGAAGTAGTTCGTGTCATAGGTGAGCGATAAAAAGTCGCGGCCAGCCTCTAGCTGCTCATACGTAAGCAAGCCTATAGATAGTACGACTGATAACAATGCTTGTCGATTACCGTATAAAATTCCAATGATCGTTATATAGAACAATTTGATGTCGATAACGTTCATAATATTGTTAACAAGACTTAAGCTGAGCCAAGCAGTTAAACAGAAAGCTATCAGGTTCTCTGCAGTCGGCAATAGCCATTTTGATCGTTTAGGCCGCAGTTTTACTGGAGCTGCCTCAGCAGCAACTGATATAGCTACCTCTTTCTCTCCTTGCTTTCCAGCAAAATAAGCATATGTACGCTCTATGCCTTCCTCAAAGCTGTAAAGCGGTGACCAGTCTAGGTCATGCATAATCGCGCGATTATCAAGCCTAGAATGTAAAATATCTTTATCTCGCGGTGGCTTCTGCTGTACCTTAATATTAGGCTGCAGCTTGGATAGCACCTCTATTAGATCATTGACAGATTGTGCTTCATTCGTTGAGAGATTGTACACGCCTTCTATAGTGGAATGGACACTGCGATACATTGCATCAACAACATCCTCTACGTAAATAAAATCTCTTGTTTGCTTCCCATCACCATAAAGCTTCAACGGTCTATTGTTCAATGAATCGTTAATAAAGATCGATACGACTCCGCCTTCACCTTGATGGTTCTGTCTTGGACCATATACATTGGAGAAACGAAAACCAATGGTAGATAGCTTGTAAAGCTCACTCCATTTATTTGCATAAATTTCGTTAACGTATTTACTGATCCCATAAGGAGCAATTGGTTCAGCAGGATCATCCTCCGGGTGAGGAATATTGCCTTCAAGTCCATACACAGCTGCGGAAGAAGCGTATAAAAAGCGTTTGACTCCGTACTTCACAGACAGATCGAGCATGTTGACTAGACCTACCACATTCGCCTCCGCATCGAGCTGAGGGTTTACGACCGATTTGCTGACACTAACCTGTGCCGCAAGATGCACAACTACGTCAAATCGATATGCTCTGAACACTTCCTCGCATTTTGGATCCTGCACATCAAGAACATAGCCACGATGCTTGACCTGAACATTGGCTTTTTTTCCAGTAGCTAGATTATCAATAATGAATACCTCATAGCCCTCTTTGGAAAATCGATCTGCTACATGCGAGCCAATAAAACCATAACCGCCTGTAATTAATACTTTCATTGCCTCTCCTCTTTTCTTACATTTGTTAATTCTTCTAACTAAAAACACCTAATGACAGTCAAGGAGATTGATGTAAGTCATTAGGTGTCTTTTCATAAGTTAATTCTTCACTTGAAGCTTCAGTAGGCTATCGGTCTGTGGCAGTCTTAACGCTGCCTTATCATCGAGCAGCACACCATACGAGATCGTATCTCCGGCTTTTATGCTTAGCTGCTCTAGTGATAGCTTTAGCTCGGTGAAGGAAGAGCTTGCCATATAGCTCGTTGAATCGAGCGTAACTAGCTTATTGAAAACCCACGTTTTGTTATCTCCGGCGTACTTATACAGCACACCATTTTCAACTAAATACTCAGCGCCGGACGCTTTCCATCTGGAGGTTTGATATCCTGTAGCATGGTTATTGTCCGTATCCAAGTACAGCTGCAGTTTTTTCGTTGTCACAGATGATGAAAGTGCGAAGTAGATGTGCGTCTGATCGTTGGCTGCATATAGTGCCAATGTGCCATCGCTTGATTGAGCACGCAAATGCTCATTCGCCCATTCATCCTTTTTCCCATCTATATTAAAGCTTGGTGAAGGCAATGGCTCCTCTGTATCAGCTTGTTGGATAGCAATCATATCGCCTCCTGCTGGTAGCTGATTACTTTTGTTATCCTTCCATATATAACCTACAAGCAGCTCGTTCGTTTGACCGATATCTGCTAATGGAATTCCCATCTCAACTGCTGTGCTGTGAATGACTACCTCATTGTTACGGTAATCTTTTACCTTCTTCCAGCTCCAGTCCTTTCCGCTGCCTGTATACTGATAGAGCACTCCATTCTCTACTAAATAATCAGCCTTCTGATTCGACCAGAACGGAATGGAGAAATAAGCCTGGCCTGTTTGATTACTGTAAATATATAGCTGACCTTTTTCCTGAAGCAGCTGACCGGTAATGAGCAAGTAGAGCGTATTATTTTGAATCGTGCTCTTCAGGCTTCTCACGTTAGAGCTGCTCGTAGCGAGTGAAGGAGTATTATTCCAATCATCTGTCAATCCATCAATCTTGAACGGTGGTTGATTATCTACTGGTGGTGTTGTAGGTGGTGGACTTCCTACTGGCGGCGGTGTTGAAGATGGAGGTTGAGTTGTAGGTGGCTGTGCATTACCATCATACTCTGTCGCGCCAAGGTCGATCGTTTTACCAACAATTCGGCTAGTTCCCACAAGATCGAGAGTTCCGACCTCTTTATACGTTACGGTTCCTGCATCTATTGCTGGAGAGGTTGAGGCTAGCTCGATAGAGCTTTCATTTAATTGTACTAAGTTCGGATTAGCTACAATCGATTGCTGATCATGCTTCGTTGCTTTTTGATATTGATCAAGGCTAGTGTAGCGAACACCACCTATGCGCCAATACGAATGAGCTCCATCTACTGCGCTATAAAGATTGTAATTAATCGTATTGCCCGTATTTGTCGTTTTACTGTCGTAGAAATAAGGAGTCTGTTGATTCGTTACAAATAAATTATTAGCAAAAACATTGTTTCTCACTGAATTCTGAAACGTAATTTCTCCGTCTCCAGTGCGCAGTTCGTTGTTGCTGAAAAAAGTATTATTCAGAATAAAATTGTCGATTGCTCCACCGTTACTGCTAGAGGAGCCCCCCATAATTAAGCCTGACATATGGTTATGGTGGATATAATTATTCCGAACAATAATTTGTGTTGCTGCTTGTTTTCCCCATTCACTTGACACTTCGATTCCATAATTACTATAGGACACCGAATTACGCTCGATAACAATTTTTGTTCCGCCATCGACATAAATCCCCGCTGCCGCTCGATAGCCCCGGTAGGCAGGATTATCAATGGTATCAACATAGGAAACCTGGTTACCAGAAATCGTTCCATTACGTGCTTGATCCGTACAGCCCGCTGGACATGTTCCATAAAAGCCAGCTACATCAATGCCGATATTGTTAATCCGTTCAATGACGTTGCCTTCGATCGTAAATCCGTCTACGTTGCCTACAACGGTAAGTGCTTCACTAGAGCCGAGTATTAAATCATGCAAATAATTGTTGGCAATCTTAATATTTGAGATTGCTTTCTTACTATTACCGTACACAATAATGCCATTTGCATTACCTTTATTGGCTAGATGATTAATTTTATGAATATGATTGTTTTGTATGACAATATTTGAGGATTCATCGGTTACTTTTATAGCTGAAATATACTTGGACGCATCACTGACTTCAAAATCAGTGAGTTCAAACCCATCAAATACAATATAATGAGCATTGTAGAATTGAACGAGACTTGAGCTTTTACTAGCGGAGCCGCTTATAACTGGAGTTTCACCTGGATACGCCTGAAAGGTAATGTAGCCAAACGTCTCTGAGCCTGAACTTCTTATCGTAATATTTTCTCTATACGTCCCTCCTCGCACGAATACTGTTTCCCCCGCCTTAACGACATTGGCAGCATGCTGCAATGTTTTCCATGGTGCCTGCTGGCTGCCGTCATTCTCATCTGAGCCTGTTGGTGCGACGTAGTAGACTTTTCCTGGTGTTTGAACATTTGCATTCGCAAATGCTGGTAGATTTACTATGAGAACCATTGCACTTAATAACAGGACAAAGCTAATTTTAATGCGCTTCATAGCTCGTTGATGCTTTGTGCTTGCTAGTATCATTGTGCAGTTCCCTCCATTTACAACTGACATATGCCTCAAGTACTAGTACAACTTAACTATTTATTCTATTATATGGTAATTTCAATTGTAAATGTTTTTAGAAAAAAATCTAGTGGACATCCATATATTTTTACATTTTTTTCATAGTTTAATAGAAAGATAGTTGTTTGTTTATCAGTTAATTGCCCACTTCATAGAACGGATTGGTAAAAATGCACAACATAATGATATTACTATCCAGCACTCAACAAAAACTGAACTTAAAGGGCGCTTACAGCAATTGCACAAAAAAATATTGCTTCCACTTACGAATATCAAACCCTTAATTACCCATAAGTTACAAATCATACATCATTATACTGCGACTTATTTGATTTGTATGTGAGCTACGTTACAGTATCCACTCTTATTAGCTCGATATTTCCTTAGCTGCAGTATTGCGATTTCTAAGGCAAATCGTCATAA
The DNA here is from genome assembly GCF_023715345.1 of Paenibacillus camelliae. GTDB lineage: Bacteria > Bacillota > Bacilli > Paenibacillales > Paenibacillaceae > Pristimantibacillus > Pristimantibacillus camelliae. Next base: position 144,818 of record NZ_JAMBNY010000006.1, on the reverse strand, counting down.
TTAGTAATAATTTCGTTCATAATGAAGATGAGCTATAGAAAACAGAGGAGTAAATGATGAGCAACTTTTGGAAAGATTCTAAGCAGCGCAAGCTTCTGATTAATGCGGGAATTAGTTGGCTGTTTGATGCAATGGATATTGGTATGCTGTCCTTTATCGTCGCGGCCTTAGCAGTTTCATGGAACTTAGATCCGGGTCAGGTTGGCTGGCTAACTGCTATTAATTCGATCGGTATGGCAGTAGGTGCAGCGTTGGCAGGAGCGATGGCCGACCGGTACGGACGGAAGGTTATCTTGCTAGGTACATTAGTGTTATTTTCGCTTGCTACGGGCTTCTCAGCACTAGCGACAAGCTTCGCCTTGTTATGTGTGCTGCGTTTTATCGCAGGAGTAGGCTTAGGAGGAGAGCTTCCAGTCGCTTCAACGCTTGTATCGGAATCGGTGCCTATTAAGGAACGTGGCAGAGTCATTGTCATATTAGAAAGCTTTTGGGCTGCAGGATGGCTTGTTGCAGCAATTATCTCGTATTTCGTAATTCCTGAGTACGGATGGCGGATCGCCTTTGTTATTGGTGCGGTTCCGGTGTTTTACGCAATCTACTTGCGGAGAAATATTGAAGATTCACCTCGTTACTTAAACCAGCAGCGTACAAAAAAGCTTGGACTTAAGCAGCGTATTTCCTTTATCTGGTCACAGCCTTATCGAAAGTCTACGGTTGTGCTTTGGATTTTGTGGTTTACCGTCGTATTTTCCTATTACGGAATGTTTTTGTGGCTTCCATCTGTCATGGTACTTAAAGGCTTTACACTTGTAAAAAGCTTTCAATATGTGCTCATTATGACACTCGCTCAGCTGCCAGGCTACTTTACAGCTGCATACTTTATTGAAAAGCTTGGGCGAAAGTTTGTACTCGTTGTTTACTTATTATTAACTGCCATTTGCGCTCTATGGTTTGGCTTGGCACAGACGGAAGGTTCTCTGCTCCTTGCAGGCGCATTGTTGTCCTTTTTCAATCTAGGCGCTTGGGGTGGAATGTATGCCTACACCCCAGAGCTGTACCCTACAGAAGCTAGAGCAACGGGTGTAGGGCTTGCGACATCATTCGGACGAATCGGTGGCATTCTGGGTCCATTTTTAGTAGGTATGTTTGTATCTGAAGGCATACCGATAGAGATCATATTCACGATCTTCTTTATATCTATACTAATCGGTGTCATCGCCGTATTATTCTGGGGAAAAGAGACAAAGGGCATTGACCCAGATCTTCAGCGTAGCTAACAAGCACCTGAAGCTGAAAGAAATAGCTACTGTGTATATTAAAGCATTCGTAATTTCGTAAAACGAGCAAGTACAAGATGTATTTCGACATCCTGTACTTGCTCGTTTGTATATGTTTAAGCAATTAATTCTTTTTCTTATAGGCTAGCGATGCCTGCTGCACCTGCTTCAGCTCCTGCTGATAGTGAAACGGATGAACGCTGCTTCGAGAGATTAGTCTCATCACAGAAGGCAGCTGCTCGATGACGGGGCTGGTTCGCTTCTGAAGAGCATGCATAAAGGCTTGCAGCTCATCATGCTTATTCTTCACATAGGTAATGTCTTGCTCTGCTCGTTGCTTAATTCCATTCTTTATCGCTTGACCCGCTTCTTCTATATCCTGCAGCGAGTCATATATTCGTTGGTGCTTGCGCTGCTTAATAATCAGCTTATGATTAAGCTGCTCCATCACCTTTCTTGCCAATTGGTGAAGCGCATCTACAAGCTCATCCTCTTGCTTTTGTGAGAACAGACGCTTGATGCTGCTTGATAATCGTCCGCCACCACTTGCTCCCGCATAGGCTCCAACCATTGCCCCAGTCATTCCACCAGCCGGGCCGAACAGCATCGTACCGACAATAATCCCTGCTTTTTGTCCAAGTGCACCAAGCACGACACGTGAAGAGGTATCACTAATGACATTGAACACCGCTTGATTCATAGAGACATCATCCTGCCATACTCTCTTAATATTGTTAATAGAGCTTACTCCTGCTGCAATCCAAGGAAGCTCAAAATCTAGCAAATCCTCAGCATGCTGAAGCGTCAAGGTTGTTGCTTCCAGCACATCGTCTCTTGATAAGCTCGATACATACACCATTGGATTACCTTCAAAGTAAGGAGCCAGCTCCTCATTAACATAGACGGGAATATCGGGATAGGTCGTCAGATGCTCTCTCACGCCATCTGGGTTAGCCAAATTCTTCACTTGGAACGGCTGTCCATCGACGAGAATATCCCAGCCTGCTTGGTTAGACGTTTCAGGAAATTCCACCTCATGCCCCTTTGCTTGCAGCTCAGCAGCAAGCATCTGCTCAGCAACATAGCCTTGCAGCTGAGCCATATCTCCAGTAAGTGTCGACGTGTCAATATGACTTGCAAATTGACTTAACGTAAACAACGAGGATAAATCCTCTGTTCTTGCAAAATCAAGCCCGCTTACAACCTCCGGCTGCAGCATGACAACATCATAAATAAATTCACCGACACTAATCATCGTAACTGCTGCTGTCTGCTTCATCTGATCTGGGGTACCAAACAGCATCGTTTGCAGCCGATTGGTTTGCTTAGGCTCTTCATGAGCAGCACAGCGCAACGCTGCTTCGTACTGACCTTTTTTCCAATGCTCCCAGAAACGCTGATTACTAATCCCCATAAGCTTCCTCCAATAGCTTCGGCTCATCCCACCCAAGATCAGCCAATCCATAGTTTGCTTGTTCCTGCTCATAGATAAGCTGCTCAATCTGGCGCAGCTGTTGATTCAGCTGTTTAGCGATGGCTTGCTGCTCGTCTCGAACGGTTTCTACACTAGCTGTTGTCTGTGACAATTCGTCAATCTCAGCCTGTAAAGCCCGGTATTGCTCGCGTTCAGCCTGCATAAAGACAGCTCCTGTTGCTCGTAATACTTCCTCTGCCATATTCGATACAATGGGCTCAAGCTTTTTCTGTTCATCATAAATGTCGAGTGACAAGGTCATCTTCTTAAACTGACTGCCAAGCTTATCAAAAAAACCTGTCGCTTCAGGACGATTCTGCTTTGCTTCACGAAGCTCGACAATCGTTTGCAGCACGCTAATATACTTAAGCACATAGCCGGAAAAGGCAGATGATATGGAAAGCTTAGTGACATCACTCTCTTTAAGCGTTTCGATGATGCTGTGCTTAATGCTCGACATCTCGGCTAGACGCACTCTTATACTCGCTTTTAGCTTGCCAATTTGTTCATTATGCTCTTCAACGACCGCTTCAACAGCAGCCTTCTCTCGACTAAGCACCGCTTTTTCAGCTTGCAGCTGTACATATTCTTGATAGCGGCTTTGCCATTCACGAATAAATTCTTCGTAGCTTGGCTCCTGACCACTAGAGCTCATATAAGGCAAGGCGATTTGCATTACAATAATCGGCAGAAGCTTCTTCTTCAGCGCCTTATTCTGATGTCTAACAAGCAGCATCCCTCCCCCTAGCAGCAGCGGAATAATAAACAGAGGATTAGCTAATACAGCAATCGTCGATGTTAAACCGGTATAAAACCCAAACGGCAGTGTAAGTCCGAATAGGCCTGCAAATGCAGCTACGAGCGAGGTTGCCGTAGTGTAGAAGGCAAAGCCGCTTACCTCTACAATGATGGCGAATACGATGCTTGTCCCACTTGTCGCAATCGCTTTTCGTACCATATCATCGGTAAGATCATTAATGCCTAGTTTATCTTTTATTTTGGCTTGCTTGTCTTCTGGCAAGCTATGAATATATTCATTCACTTGAGCAGCAAATTTCGTCTGATCCTCAATTGTAAAATCTTGAAAGCTTTGATCGAGCTCACTAAATACTTTGCTCATTTGATATGTAATCATCTGCTGCAGCTTCGTTGCAGAGCTCGATGCCTCTACAAATGCTCGAAACTGCTTATCCTGCTTCAGCAGCTGCTCATAGACATCTTGAATGATCAGCTGGCACTGATCCTCAATTTCTTTCCTTACTGCATACTTGGTGCCTCTCAGCTTTAACAGCTTCGTTATCTCTAGAAATAAGTCAACCTTTAGTACTTCATCGTCTATCGCTTCTAGCTTGCTAACCTCATTGGTTAGATGCAGTGTGAAATGATCCTTTTCTTCATCGAAAAACAAGTCCTTCGTTTTCGACGCTAATAAATGTCCGATATTCGTTCGGCACAGTAACGCATACACCATACGTAAATCTGTTCCGTGCAGTGACATTAACCCGCTAGCCAAAATTTGTCCGTCCAATCACTCCACCCCTACCATTTGATGTAGGTTCATTATACTATAGGACCTTTGATATAAATCTAGCCCATAAATTGGATATATGAACTTCTTGCTAGATCGCTTTATAGAAAGAACTTACATGCCTGTTCTCCTAGAGATCATGTATAATAGTTAAGAACTGAATATAAACTTCTCAGGCCATTGTACCTAACGAATGCGAGGAATATCTTATGAGAATCATCGATTTTGAGCAGTTAACTGAAGAACATATACTGGATGGAGTATGGCAGCTGCTATGCAAGTATGACCATTCGTTTATCCCCCCATTGTCCGCTCGCGAAAACACATTTCAAGCTGAACTAACGGGATCGCTGATTAAAAAAACAGAGCCTAGACAATATTTTGAAATATTAAAGCAGCAGGCCTTCTTAGTTGCGCTGGATCATCATGAAGTCGTTGGCTTTATGTCCTATCGTCCTCATTATCAGTGTGAGGATTTAAATGATCACATCAATACGATCTATGTCACGACAATTATTGTAGATGAAGCACAACGAGGTAAGGGCATCACGTCCAGCTTCTATAAGGAAATCCTTGCATTGGCGGCAAGCCAAGCTATGCCCGTAACAACGAGAACATGGTCAACCAACGCTAGCCATATTCATATATTAGAAAAGTTCGGCTTTCACGAGGTGAAACGTATTCAAGATGGACGCGGTCCGAATATTGACACGGTATATTACCGTAAAGTTACCGAATGAAAGGGAGAGCTGAATGCATCGTAAATTTTCTCTATGGCAAAAGCTAAAGGCCTATAAGCTGCAAAATAATATTTATGTTATTGTTATGCTGCTTGGCAGCATATTCGCCGCAATTATCGTATATATATCGCCGCTGCAGGAAGTAAGGTTTGTACCTGAGCTTACGCTTGCCATCGCTACCTCCTTATTAGCGACGATCTTTGGACTAGTATCTGATGTTTATGTAAAGTATAAAACGTTTGAAAACGATCAGCTGCTTGAGGGGATTCACGAATTTGGTATAAGTAATTTGCATTTTAATAAAAAGCTGCTGCTCGAAAACCTACTGCAATCGTCAGATAAGGAAGTGTGGATCTCAGGCTACCGGTTAATCCTAACTAGTAAAATTACAACAAGCATCGCACAGGCTATTAAACAAGGTGCAGTCGTTAAAATTCTTGTGTCACCACCTTGGAATGACAGCTTCAAGCTCGTATATGGGGATAACGATCGTGTTATTGATAATTACTGCAAGGTGTTCAGTGCGATTGCAAAGGCATGTGCTGAGATGGGTACCGATGTAGATAAAATATGCGAGGTTCGCTTTACACATAAGCCACTGTTCAATGATACGTATAAAGTCGATATGAATCTCATCACCGGGCCTTATATGCATAATCAAGACGAGGAGCATCAACGTATAACAGCAAATGATTTCTTTACCTATGATCTAATAAAAAAGAGCAGATTGTACACCTTAGTGGAAAACGAATACTTAACGGTGTGGCATGAAGCAGGTGAAATGCTGCAGTGGAGCAAATATATGACTGCAGCCGAATACATTCGAACAAACGATTTGCGTGAAAGAGAAAAGGTCGAGCTATTGCAAAACTCCTGCATACCTACTCCCGCACACAATGCTCCAAAAGAATCTGTAGCTTATATAAAACAGCAAGCATGATATCATGCCTGCTGCTTGGACATATTTGTTTTTCCTGATATCCCAAAAAGGTGGGCATCGATTACGCTTAATTGCGTTAGTCGATGCCCACCTTTTCATTCCTATCCACTTTCTCTCGATTACTTTCAGCTTCCTGTTTAAGTATAACTTTCTAAACAGTGGTAAAACATAACTAGAACAGATTGGATAAGGCGGAACTTGCAAATGACAGATTCTAATCACATAATTGCTCCTAGTCTTCAGCACACGCTCGACAATTTTAAAGATTGCATCGATCTTACTCATCGTACATTTCCAGAGATCAATGTGCATCTAGTGTACTTTGATCATTTAATTAATAGTGATGAATTATATCGATATATTACCCCACTGACCGAAGCTAGAGAATATGAAATTCAGAACCTGCTTATAAGAAGCCAATATCAACTCGCTTTGGATTCTGATACGGTAATTAAAGGGATATTATATGGAAAGATAGCTATTTTTCATAAGGACGATACTTATTTAGTCGATGCCTATAAACCAGAAGCACGTTCGATTGATGCATCTCAAACAGAAACCGTTATTACAGGTCCACACGATTCCTTTACTGAGCCTGCTTTATCAAATTTGTCACTCATTAGAAGTAAAATAAAAAGCTCACATTTGAAGGTTATAAAGCTAGAGGTAGGTGAGATTTCCAAAACGGATCTATATATACTGTATATCGATGGATTAGCTAACATGGACTATGTTAAAGAACTGGTTGAACGTATTGAGTTGATTGAAGTGGATGCGGTTCACGATGGAAATATGCTCATCCAATACATCGATGATTTTCCTAACTCCATTTTCCCTTTGTTCTCAACGTCAGAGCGACCAGATACCGCAATATCCAAGCTCGTTGCTGGAAAAATCATTGGTATCCTAGATGGCAGTCCTTCTGTATTTACAGCACCTTCCTCTTTCTTTGAATTTTTTGCATCACCCGACGACTACTACCAACGATGGATTCTAGGTACTGCAACACGTTTACTGCGGTTTGCAGCATTAGTTATTACGCTGACATTTACAGCCTTATACGTTTCAGTTACAACCTTTCATTATGAGATGATTCCTGAAGCATTGCTACTAACGTTAACGGAATCTCGAAGCAGAGTACCATTCCCCCCGATTTACGAGGCGCTGTTAATGGAGCTAACGATTGAATTACTGAGAGAAGCTGGAGCAAGGCTCCCTACTAAAATCGGACAAACGATCGGGATTGTCGGAGGTATCGTCATCGGTCAAGCTGCAGTCCAAGCAGGCCTAACGAGTAACGTGCTTATCATTGCAGTTGCATCTTCAGCAATTGCATCCTTTGTTATCCCTAGCTACGTGATGAGTGCCTCCATTCGACTAGTTCGTTTTGGCTTAATCATATTAGCTGGCACACTAGGAGATCTTGGTATTGCAATGGGAATTGCTTATATCGTTATCCATCTATGTGGACTAACGAGTTTAAATACATCTTATATCACTCCCGTCGCTCCCTCGTACTTCAACGATTGGCGTGACGTATTTATTAGAGCACCCTTATGGGCAATGCGTGATCGACCATCGCAATCCAATACACCAAACAAAGTAAAAATGAAGCAGAAGAAATAATTGGAGGATCAACATGAGGGAAAAATTGCATCCATTCCATATTGCAATACTCATTTATATGACACAATCTGGGGTCGTTATTTTCTCATTGCCGCGTGTGCTTGCACAGCATATGGGATATAACGGGTGGATTGCTTTAACTGTCTTCTATGTCATTGTGGCGTTAAATATATCGTTAATCTCACTTGCTTATCGTCTTGCTGATGGTAAATCGATCTTTCAAATTATCGAACATTTCTTTCCAAAAATAGCGGTGATTCCCCTTTATATTTTTTTACTTACGCTATGGATGATGATTGGTTGTATATCTGCCAAAAGATATATTATCATTTATCAGATTTTCGTCTTTCCAACCACTCATCCGATGCTTATTAAAATATTGGTAGATACGCTTGCTTTTCTCCTAATAATAAAGGGAATCTACAATATATCTAAAGCTGCAACGGTGTTTTTCTGGCTTGTCATTTGGACCATATTGCTGCTGCTTTTCTTTCTTCATGATTTTCAATGGATCAATTTAACATCATTTTATTTCCATGAATCGTCTGATATCGTAACAGGCAGCTTTAGAATATTTACAGCCTTTTTGGGATATGAGCTAATACTGTTGCTCTTTCCTTACGCTGAAAAGAGAAAAGGAGTTATGAAGGCAGTACATATCGGTAACCTGCTCACTTTTCTAACCTACATATTGGTATGTCTCGTATGTTATGGTTTCTACAGCTTCGATCAGCTAAAACGAATGAAATTTCCGATGCTCGATCTGTTAGCTTATATCGAGTTTCCCTTTGTCGAACGTATAGAGAATTTGATTTTCAGCCTTTATTTGTTTACCTCCTTAATCGGAATTGTCATGTATTGCTGGTCTGCCCTCGAAGCGGCGCAACGAATACTTCCGAAAGCTAACGTAAAGTGGCTAGCAGCTATTATTATGGCCGTAGCATACGTGGTCTCCTGGGTACCAACTGTACTGGTTGAAGTTGATGCTTGGCTTCAATATCTTGGGCAGATCGAGATCGGAGTAGCCTTCGGACTACCATTGATGTTGCTCTTATTTCTGCTACTCCAAAAGAGGAGGGATGAGCCATATATCGATTACAACGAGCCATCATGATGCTGCTTGTCATGCTTCTGCTAATAGGATGCGGGGACCAGCGAGTACTGGAGAAGCTGGGGTTTACACAAACAACCAGCTATGATCTTGATCCTAATACGGAGGAATCTTCAGATGACGAGAAACAAGGGCAACAAAAATTATTAATAAGCGTAACGATACCGAGAACTAGAACTGAGAATAGCAGAGAATTGATTACTGCTACAGCTTATACTAGCAAGGAAGCAAAGATAAAACTTTCAAGTCAAACCGAGCTTACAATAGTAAGCGGTCAGCTGCGTAATACGCTTTTCGGGCTTAGCTTAGCTAAACAAGGCATATGGGAGCATATTGATACGTTAGTTAGAGATTCTTCGATCTCCCCGCGGGTTAAAGTTACGATCGTCAACGGCAGCGCACATGAGTTACTATCTAAAGATTATTCACAGCATAATCGAACAGGAAAGTACCTTGATCGTATGCTAGAAAAGGAAGCAATCTCACAGACGGTTCCAGAAATTACTCTTTATCGATTTACTAGAGACTTTCTGGATGATGGGATTGATGCTGTAGCACCAATTATTAAGCAGCTTGACGAACATGTTTCAATAGATGGGATTGCCTTGTTTCAGGGTGATCGCTATGTTACAAAAGTAGAGCCTGATGATACGTTAATTTTCGCCTTCCTACGAGGGAGATTTAAAAATGGTGAGATGAGCGTAGACATGTCTGAAGTCGGTAGAATTAATGAGCATATTATGTTCAGCTCTATGATCAGTAAACGAAAGATCAAGATTAAAACGACCTCTGAAGGTCAACATTATCATGCGGATATTAGCATAAATGTTAGAGGTTCCGTGTTGGAGTATACAGGGAAGCTTAGTCTTGATAATGTCGAGCACCAAAAACAAATCGAGAAGCTTATTGCTGAATATATAAAGCTAAAGACTGAGGAAATGGTTGCTATGATGCAAAAAAACAATGTGGATAGCATCGGATTAGGGAAATATGTAAGGAATAAGCTTAGCTATGAAGAGTGGAAGAATCTGGATTGGAGAAGGATTTACCCCAATATCGAAGTAACATGCAACGTTAATGTTCGAATAAAGGACTTCGGTAAATTCGTTAATATTGAGCAGTAATGCCTGCTACAATGGGGTTTGGTGGAGCCACGCGGAATCGAACCGCGGACTGATCGCTGCCAGCGATCTGTTTTCCCCCTAAACTATGACCCCACACTTACTATTTCATTATTATACCAAAACTATATCATGTTGTTAAAGCAAAAACTAGAGAGGATGCCCATTCATGGCGATCCTCTCTTTCATTAATTATTTATGTTAGCAATGATGAGATAACTGCGTTATTATGACTGTTCTGCAGAGACATTCAATTGGAAGGTAACACCGAACTTGTCCCTTACAATCCCGTACAATGGACTCCACTCGGTCGCCTGTAGAGGCATGACAACATCTCCGCCGTCTTCTAAAGCTGCAAAGATTTCCTTCGTTTTCTCTTCATCCGGACTTTGGATCGAGATCTGAACATTATCGCCTTGTTGATGAGGCATGCCAGGGAAAGTATCAGAGAACATAAGATCAACATCTCCAACCTTTAAGTGAGCATGCATAACAAGCTCCTTCACGTCATCCGTTAATGGATGATTCGGGTCTGGTGGAAGCTCACCGAATGTCATTAGGCTTTCAATACGCCCAACGAGTACCTTCTCATAAAAATAAATAGCTTCTCTTGACTTGCCTTCAAAAACAAAATACGGGTTTAATCGAATCGTCATCATTGAACACCTCTTTCGAAGGATTGGTCTTGCTTTATCCATTATATACCAATAACGTCCAATGTAAAGCATTTTTACGAACAAATGATCTGTTTTTTTCTAGCATCTTACATATTTGCGTTTGAAGCCTATCTGCCCCTTTTCAACAGCTTTTTTTATCGTTTCCGAAGCTTGAAGGACACTCGTTTTTTTCTTATCACGCTTCACTTCTACCGGCCCTACTCTTTTTGCTGTCTCCACAGCCAGTTCGTGGAGCTGAGAGAAGGATATACCTACAGTATAAATAAATTGATTCATCGCATATTTGGCACGTTCAGGTGAGCTATGAATCGTAGCTTCTACTGCCTCTAGCATGCTCGCAAGCTTTTGTTCAGAAAATTCATGGTCTGGACGATTGCCTAACAGCCAGCAGTAACAGCTCCAGCCTGCAGACATTTTGAGCTCTTCTCCACTTGCAATCCACTCATCTGCAACGTCCTGCGCAATGTCTGTCTCTGAAAGAGTAACTGCAACGACGTAATCAGATAACATGTAGAAATAAGCTCTATCGATCCAGCGCTCGAAGTCTGCTGCTGTCATTGCTTTAGGATCAGCAATAACACCTGCAAAATACATCGCGTCATAGTTTCCTGTAGCATAGAGCTGCTCGGCTAATTCCTGGTCTTTTTTTATTATTCTCGACATAGGCTTCATTGCACCCGTCGCGACTCCAAAAAGAGGCTCCTGCGCTCCATTAGATACATAAATTTTCTTGGTACGCTCCTTGCCAAGTGCTTCAAGCTCCTGCATAACCTCTTGTAAATTCATATATAACCCACCTTATATAGATTTCTCTTTTATCGATGCAGCATGATCATTATACCATCTTGCAGCCAAGCATCGACAATCTCACTGCAGTTATAAAAAGGCAATACTTGTCACAGCAGTTGCCGGAGTCATCAAGCTATGTTACCGTTTAAATATATGATGAAAGGAACGATATTACTGAAGGATATGGAGGAGAGAGAGATGATAAAAGCGATTGTTTTTGATTTGGATGGCACGATTATAGATACCGAATCGTCTTGGTATACAGCATTGGTCGATATTTACGGTGAGTACGGAGCTACGTTAACGCTTGAGCAATATTCCACCTGTATCGGTACTAGCCTAGATGCTTTCGATCCTTATGAGCATCTCATTAAGCAAGGAGAGCTGGATGTCACGCTTGATATCGTCAAAGACAAGGTTAAGCAGCGCTATGATGAGCATATGCTTAAGGAGCAGGTTCGCCCTGGCGTTCCTGAATATCTCGAGCAAGCCAAGGCAGCAGGCTTAAAGCTCGCTGTTGCGTCCAGCTCGCCTAGAGAATGGGTAGAGCGTTATCTCAATCAGCTTGGATTGCTTCATTATTTTGATGTGATCTGCACAGCCAGTGAAGTAAAACAAGTGAAGCCTGATCCTGAGCTATATGAGCTTGCGTTACAGAAGCTGGGCGTTCGTCCAGAAGAGGCTGTAGCGATCGAAGATTCACCTAATGGTGCGCGGGCAGCTGTAGCTGCAGGCATTCACTGCATCGTTGTGCCAAATCCAATTACTAAAACGCTAATATTCGATATTCCGCATCAACGAGTAAATAGCTTGGCCGAGCTGGACTTCCAAGACTTAATGACTAAGCCACTGCAAACGACGCATAATGGTTAGCGTAAGTACATTTCATATATAAGTTATAAACTTGATCGGAGTGTGGTGGCCGCCACACTCTATTAAAAAAAAGCTATGACCGTCACTGAGCTGTTCTCACATAAGGTTACAATAATACATGTAACCTTATGTGAGAGGCGCTTCATACAGTCATAGCTTTTTACCTTACTATTGGTGCTACACGGAACGGATAACGTAGTTTCGCCATTCTTGATGAAAATCGATATCGAGCTTGTATATATGGTTCAACCGTTCAAGCTCAGGCAGTGCATCCTCCGTATAGAGATCCATAGCATTCATGCGATCCTTAATTCCATCGATATCTGCACGCAGCACTTGCAGCAGCTGCTGTGTATCAGCACGAAACTGCTGGTTAAGCTGCTGGGTTGCTGCTTGCAGCTTTTCACGCTCTTCCTCAAACATACGACGTATATTGGCAACGAGTAAGCCATGCTTCACGTTAAATAGATCCGCCTTCTCCAATACTAGCATCACCACATTCGCAGCAATGATCGTCAATATAATTTGCAACGGCTCCATTAACCAGTTCGGCAGGCCAAATTGCTTCTCTGCGTATTCCATAAGCAGCTCAATGACAATTGTCGTAATCGTTGCGCCTAGTATTTTCACGATAGAGTCAGCCTTCTGTGCAGCTGTAGCGTGCTTATCGCCGAGTACTTTAACACAGGAGACAAGTGACATAACAAGGCTTTTTACAAGCTTCAGCAGTCGCTTCACCGTCGCCTTTACAAGTCCAATAAGGATATCGAAGAACGACTTTAGAAATTTCCCAATCATGCTGCTACGTATATGCTGGAAAATTGAGCGCATATTTTTCATTACATAGGCGGTAACTCTTCCTGCAGCTGCCTTCAGCTTAGATAAAAATCGATCCAGCGTCATCTGCTTTTTCTGGGCAAGCTGCTTTACCTCATAGGTAATCGGTGGTACCGCATAGTATAGCAGCTGACCGGCAAGCATTTTAGGAATGGAGCGTGCTGTCGTTGATAGCGCATCCTTCGCTACATTACCATATTGCGTATGCTTCAGCATTGTCACGCTTTCTTTATTCTGGGAGTGTCGTATATTATGCTCCAGCTCCTTACGAACACTGTCCTTCACTTTCCCTGACTCATCCAGATAGCCTTTATCTTTTAGAGTTTGCTGCTTATCACCGGAAGCTGTTTCCTTCTCCCACTGTGAGATGATCGCATCGGATAGCTGCTTCGGTGTTGCGCGATGCGTAATATCTTGTCCGCGATTGTCGTATACACGTACATCTCCCTTTGATGTATTCGCTGAAGCGTGCAGCATCTGGAAGTTATCGCTTGAGTTATAGAATTGACGCATGCTTTCAGCACCTGGCTCTGACAAATAACGTGCGTTATATGTAGCAGCCTCACGAGACTGGATATGATCTGCATGCAGGTCGCTAACTAGTATTTCCTTGCCGTTACGTACGACGGTCGTGTGTGAGCCTTCATAGCCCGTTAACTCATCAACGAGCTTGCCTTCAGCAGCTTGCTTGCTGTCACGGTATTGCTGCTTACCGCGTTTATCCAGCTGGTCCTTTTCACGATCCTGTGTAAAGAGCTTCCGCTGTGACTTATCATTGAGTCGTTTCAGCTCATGCTGAGTCGCACTGTGCAGCTCTGAATCATTAATGTTATATAGCTCCTTAACGTGACTATCCTTTAGCACATCATGATCCTGCTCATAGGTGAAGTGCTTAATGCGGTGGTACATCTGGTCAGCTGTTATATAATAATCACTTGTATCAAAATAATGTCTTACAATTTCGCCTGATAGATCCTTGGCGATCGATTCACCGAGCCGGATTCCTAAGCTCTGGTTCAATATGGCATGATGCTTCATATTGATCTGCTTTACGGCAGTCATCACTGTATGCTCGTAATCCTTCACATACTGATCTCTTCGTTCGATCAGTTCGGTTACACTCAATTGGCTCATCATCTTTCTCCTTAGCTTGATTTTAGCAGCATATGCTGCTCCAGCTGCTTCGATTGTTCCTCTAGCAGCGTTTGGTAATCCTCTAGCTCCTGAAGATCCTCTTCATCACTGGTATGCTCTAGTAGTCGTGTCAGTACTGGCGTATTGTAAAATTTGCAGGAAATGACATAGAAGAAGAAGGCATTTCGCACAAACTGATAATGCTTGTGGTACATCGTATCCTGAAGCAGCTGTATATCATAGTCATACTGCACCTCGCCAAGCGCTTGACCAGCAATGACCATATGCTTTAATGACTCTGCTTCAAAGAAGGCTATAATTAACGTCAGCTCTGGAATAATTCGTTCACGAATAAACGTTAAAATAAACCGTACCGTATCCATGTACAGGCTGCACAGCTCCAGCTCCAGCTCCGTTACTTCCTTCTTCATACGCAGCCGATGTAGCAGCTCCTCGAACTGTAGCTGTATTTTCGGAATTTCGAGTTCAAGCTTATCATTAGCTTTTTTATTGCGCCATGCAACGTAAAATGGTGTTTTTACAAGAGATTCGAGGAACATCCCTTTATCACTAAAGTCCTTATCAACGATATATTGATCCAGCTGCTCAAACTCTGACTTTGGCCGTTTCATCATTAGCTTCATTTCTTCCTCGGCATACTCGCCTGAGGATTTTACATTGCCGAAGCTGCTCAAAAAGAGTTGCATCGGCTCAATTTGAGCCTGCCATGAGTTCATCCGCAGATCATTGACCTCTTCTATGCGCAGGTTATACTCCTCGTACAGCCGATTAATTAGCTGTACAAGCTCGGCTACCTCTTCGTTATAGCTTTCACGTAAATCCTCAAGCTCAGAGATCAAGGATTCATTCCTAGTTCGTCCCATAAATTTATCAAAAAATCCCATGCTTATTCTCCTTCGTAATAAACAAATTTCCTTGATCTGCTGCGATCTCGACTCGCTACAATCCGACCCTGCTTTACTAAAAAGTCGTATTGCTTGTTTTTGCTAATAATAAAGGTATCCTCGTCGCCTTTTATCTTAAATGTGCGACCATTAGCCTCCCTGTAGCTGGCAGTCACCTTTTTCACCCTTTTCTTACTTATGAGTACAATCATAGCAATGACGATGATGGCGAGTATCGCTATAAAGATATACACGTTCGCATCACACTCCTTTAGGTATAGTAGAGATTTCTATAAGTTTGCTATTATACTTTAAAGTATAATAGACAGCTGCGATATTTCACATCTAAAACGATGTCAGAACTGTAAAAAACTATGTGCTTTCACTGCAATTTAATATAAAGAAAGAAGCAATAGCAGCAAGCTTGATCCTTGGATCACCAGCCTGCGGCCATAGCTTCTTCATCGTTGTGCTGCTATGTCGATTATTTTCTTACCTTATGTATTTCCTTAATAAGAGAGCGTAACGTCTTACCGTTCATAACTTCCGCATATTCATCATCTACCGTTGAGAGCACATAGTAGTCATCGACAATATAATACGTACCGTAGCGCGAGAAGTAATATTTACCCTCGTGAGCGTCTTTACCTGCTCCTGTCGCTAGTATGAACCTCATCCCGTTTTTCAGCTCAGGCTCAAATCCAATAAACATCGCATTATGTGATAGATGAATAATATCCTCTGTTGGCTTGCCACTGATGACCTTCTCAACCGCCACTTCATATTGGACAAAGCTCGGCCGATGAGAAATAAGATTGATCTCATACTGCGGCAGCTGCTTGATGACCTTCACAATAACGATGGATTCTGCTTCCTGGGCAAGCTCAAGAAAGCTGCTTGGCATCACTTCTACTAGCTCTGGAAATGAATTGTAGGCAGGATATTCTAAGCGCAGCAGAGCAACTCGTTCAGGTGGCAGCATATCGTGCTCTTTCTCTAGCGACTTGTAAGTAAGGATGCTAGCGAACGCTACGAGCAATATTAACACAATGACTAGCCACAGCCACTTCTTCTTCGTGCTTCGTTTGCCCATCATGCTCACCCCATAAGTAAAGGATTGATTCGTCACGTCATGCTGTTCAGAGACCTAAGAAAACGGTCACCTCATTATACATGATACGCTTGCACTTTTATGTAAATAAACTAATGATCTTACTTAAGAAATTAAGCTATTAAAATAGACAGTACGCTAAGCTCATGCTCAACACAGCGATAGAAAAAAGCCGAAAGGATGCATCCCTTCGGCTTGTAACTAGCTCTATATATTTGCATATAAAGTAAGAAGCTGTAGCAGCATAGCTTGATCTTAGATCGCCATTCTGCTGCAACAGCTTCTCCAATACGTCTATTTAGACAATACAAACTGAGCAATATTTTTACTATGGTCACCGATTCGTTCTAAATTAGTTAACAGGTCGAGATAAATCGTTCCTGTACCGCCTGAGCATAAGTTCTGGTTCAAGCGATAAATGTGATTTTTACGGTACTCTGCCTCTAAATCATCCAGCTTAGATTCCAAACTCAGCACTTCCTCTGCAACCGCTGTATCATGATGTTCAAGTGCAATCAGAGCTTTTGTTACTGCTTCGTCTGCAACCTCCATCATAGTTCTAAGCTCGCCTTCCGCATCTGCGGACAGCTCAAGCTTATTCGTCAATCTGAACTCTGCTAATTCAACAATATTCTCAGCATGGTCGCCGATTCGTTCAAGATCACTAATCGTTTGAAACCATCCTGTAGCACTTTCAGACTCGCCTGGTGATAATCCTTTTTGATGGATTTTCATAATATAATCGGTAATTTTGCGATTTAATTCATTGACCAGATCTTCCTTCTGAAGTGCCTTCTCTGCGGATTTGGTATCCTTGTTAAAGAAGAATCCTGTTGCATCCTGAAGAGCCTGCTGAGCATATTGACCCATCCGTATAATTTCATGCTGTGCTTGGCCAAGTGCCATTGCCGGTGTCGCAAGAAGGCGATCATCAAGATAAATGGCTTTAAATTCAAGCTCGTCCGACTTGCCTCGTATCGCTTTCGTTACAATCCATGCTAATACCGGAATAAGCGGCAGGAAGATAAGTGTATTCACTGTATTGAACAATCCATGAGCATATGCAATCTGCATCCGGATATTCACACCTTCTCCAAGCCATAGTACAAGGCTATGTACTGGGTTTAGAAGAATCGTAAATATAGTTGCACCAACAACATTAAATATAACGTGGACAAGCGCTGTTCGTTTTGCAGCTACCGATGCCCCGATAGATGCTAATACAGCAGTAATCGTCGTTCCAATGTTATCTCCGAATAGAATTGGCAGGGCACCTCTTAAGCTAACCATACCTTCGTCCGCAATCGTCTGCAAAATACCAATCGTTGCGCTTGAGCTCTGTACGATCATCGTAAAAACAGTACCTACAACTAGTCCAAGAACCGGCATATGGGATAGTTCCACCATAAAATCAGTAAAAGCCTGCAGCTCACGAAGTGGCTTCAATCCACCACTCATCGTGCCAAGTCCTAGAAACAACGTACCAAATCCAAATATAATTTGCCCAATATACTGGAAACGTTTTTTGTTAATGAAAAACAAGAAAAATGCACCTACTGCGATAATAGGGAGCGCATAATTTTCAATTTTGATCCCGACAATAAATGCAGTCATCGTTGTCCCTATATTAGCACCCATGACAACTCCGATTGCTTGTCTTAATGTCATAAGACCCGCATTAACAAGTCCAATTGCCATAACGGTCGTACCTGTTGATGATTGGATCAACACAGTAACGGCTATACCGACAAGAACACCTAGAATTGGGTTGGACGTATACTTTTCAAGTATACCTCGCATTTTGTCACCGGCTGATTTTTGAAGCCCGTCCGACATGTACTTAATACCGAACAGAAATATCCCGAGACCCCCTACAAATTTGAACAACAAATCCTGCCAGTCCAATATATAAATCCTCCTCGATTTTTTTGTATTTACACATCCTTAATAATTTAGCATATTTATCGAGGAAGTTAAATTCACTTTTACGCTATAGTGCGACAAATTTTTTAAATTAGTACATAATTCATTCATTTCACTGGATATAACAGATCGAGAACCCTATGAAACACATCGCTTACTTTCTTTTCCTTAACAATTAATAGGTTGTCTTATTATGACGTTCAGTATTCTTGCTTAGACCTCAATATCTTATCTTCTCAGCATGCAGAACAGCCGGCAGAATATGTCTGCCGGCTGTTCATAGTAGCCTAACTCGATAAAGACCTATTTCTTCTATAATCCCTTCGAGGAATAACGCTTAAACAATGCGATTGCTCCTGCTAACCCAACTACGCCAATACCAAGCAGCAAAAACACCGCTTGCCATACCGTAGCTACATTCAAGCCAGAGCCATTTATCATCGCAGACTGCAATCCTTGTAGTCCCCAATACTGTGGAGTAAAACGGCCAATGGCCTGCACTGCATCTGGCAGCATCTCAAATGGGAACCATAGTCCGCCCAGTATCGCGCCCCCCATCGCAATGAGCTGTACAACACCAATCGCAGCATTCAAGCTACTAGCGATCATAGATAATGCCAGCCCAAGACCCGTCGCACAAATCGCAAGTGCTAAGACAAGGGCAATAACCGCTAGAACATTCCCGAGCTGCAAGCCGTATACCAAATACCCGAAGCCTAACAGAACGGTTGACTGAATTATGAGCACCAGCACATGTGGCAGCCACATACCGAGCAAGAAATGATACGGAGGCATTAAGGTTGAACGCAGCCTTGCCAGCATACCAGACTCACGGTCTCGTAAAAAGGACTGCACCATCGAGATCATAATGAAAAAGACAAACATTACGGTATAGCCGGGTATAATCTGTGCAATTGCTTCGCCTTGATTGTCAGATAGATTACTAAAGATTGCGGCAAAAATCACGATAAATAATATCGGAAGTGCGAACAGCCAAAAATAAGTGCTTTTATCTTTAAATATTAAACGTACTTCCTTAGCAAAGATAGAAATGATCACCGTAAACACCCCCTATTCATCTCTTAATGCTGCGCCAGTTAGCTTCATAAATACACTGTCGAGCGATGGCTGCTGTAGCTGAAGTGCACGCACACGATGCCCGCTTTGCAAAAGGTCATTCGATACATCATGCAGCAGCTGCAAGGCATTTTCACCTTCGATCAGCCAGCCTTTATTCTGTGCTTGGATGCGGCTTACGGCAGCTAACTCGCTTGGTGGATTCCAGCCATCTGCTTCGACATAGACAGCAGGCAAGGCATGCTGCTCAAGCACCTCATATAGTGGACCTTCAGCAACAATTTTTCCATGATCGATAATTGCCAGTTCATCACAGAGCGCTTCTGCTTCTTCCATATAATGCGTAGAATAGATAATCGTTGTTCCTTCCCGCTTCATCTGTCGGATCATCTCGAATATATGGTTGCGGGACTGAGGGTCGATTCCTACTGTTGGCTCATCCAGTACAACAAGCTTAGGCTTATGCAGTAACGCAGCAGCGATGTTTATTCTACGCTTCATCCCCCCAGAATACGACATCACCGGCTCATTCGCGCGATCAGTCAGACCGACCTTTTCGAGCACCTCAGAAATTCGTTCCTTAAGCTGGCTGCCATTCAGTCCATACATTTTGCCAAAGAAATGAAGGTTTTGGCGCCCAGTCAGCTGCTCATACAGCGTCACATCCTGCGGCACATAACCAACATGCTTCCCGATCAGCTCACGATTAGTAGCTAATGGCTGATCCAGTAGTGTAATACTGCCTTGATCGGCTTGAATAATGCCGGAGATGATCTTCATTAGCGTCGATTTCCCAGCACCATTCGGTCCTAGCAATCCGAAGCAGATCCCTTCCTTTACCTGAAACCCAATACGATCTACCGCAAGCCTTCCCGTACCATACGTTTTAACGATTTGGTCAACTTTGAGTACTGCATTCATCCTCTTCAACACCTCCATGATCTAGTGGAGCTTATTCTATTTCCTATCGATCGATTCATTCATTTCCTTCGTAAGTCGCCAGTAATAGTACGCATAGCCACACCAGAATATACCGTACACAACTATAAAGATAACGAATCCAATAAGTAAGGACTTCCATTCTAGTGAAAGCCATCCCGTCCAAAGAGCAATTGGCAAGAAAACAAGAAACGATAAGCTAAAATGAGTAATAACCATCTTTAGCGGGCTCCAGTTTACAAATTGAAATAGGAATGAAGCAGCACCATAATATGCTCCTATCAGCATACTGCCGAGCATATTTTTCCATATTTCATCTACAGGCGGGTTTATGTCCTTAGCTAGCAGCGCGGTTAAAGCTATGAATGTAAAAATTGCGGAAAAGCCGAGCCCGTTCATTATACGTGCAAGCACATCACTGAATTTAATGCTCATCCTTGTCACCTCCCAATACGAGACGCTTCTTCAATTCTGCAACATAGGCGCGAGATACATATTCCTTGTTGCCTGAATGATAGTGCACGCATAGATTGCCATTGAACATTAGCTCAAAGCGCGCAATACGCTCAATATTGCCGATGACGGACTTTGAAAAGCGCATAAAACGATAGGGAGCCAGCAGTTCCTCCGCCTCGTATAGCTTCATGCGCAGCTCTATTCTGTTGCTGCCCTGTGCTGCGAGCACTCGCCTATTTTCAGCATAGACGAAATCAATCTCCGCAGGCTCAAGCAGCACGGTTCGCTCATTCTCCACTCCCATAAGACGTCCGGTTGTAGCTGACTGCTGCTGAAGCTTGCTGACGATAGCGGCGAGTTCCTCCGTCCATTCCTTTGCTTGAATCGTAATGATTGTCTCCTCATGCTTGGCATCTACCTCGATACGCACCTTCAACGTCTTATCCCTCCTATTTAGTAAAATTATGTAGTAGCATCGATATTTCGGCTATATGAATCGTTTAACCTGCAGCATTTGCGGTATAACCTGTAGCTTTTGCTGCATGAACTCTGATAAACACGAAAAGACCCCTGCTCGAGGTCTACGTTATCAGTATTGATCTACTGCCAGTTCTACTTAATCCAATGAACCAGACAAGCTGTTGAATACGAGCACATTCGCCCGATCACCAGTAAACTCAAGCACACTAACGCTTGCATTTTTCACCTCGCCCTGATGCTCTGGATGATCAGTATACCGATCGAGCAATTGTCGAATGACGACGCCATGCGTAACAAGCAGCACAGCTGCGGCTTGATCGTTCACATCCGACAGCAATTGCTCAATGCCTTGGTTAATACGTGCTTGCAGCTGATCTGCATCTTCCGCATCTGCTGCAGGATCTGCTTGCTTCATAAAGGCGAGCACCTCACTCATCGAATGATGCTCGAATACCTCTCGACTCGTCTCGTATTGATAGCCATGCTGAGCAGCAACCTCCTTAACGATTCGGTCAACATGATCACCCTCAAAGCTTCCGAAAAACACTTCTCTAAACTGAGGCAGTCGGCATAGCTCCAGCGGGTCACGGTGCTTGTTCTGCTTAAGGATCAACTCTGCCGTCTCAATCGTTCTACCCAAATCACTTGTATATACACGGTCAAAGGCGATGTGAGACAAGCGCTCTCCTGTACGTATTGCAACTGCTTTTCCTTCTTCAGTTAATGGACTGTCTGCCCAGCCCTGCAGCTTATGATATCGATTCAAATACGTCTCTCCATGTCTGACGACGTATAGTTTTACTGTTTTACTCATGTCTTCCTCGCTTTCTTATGCAGTCATTCATTTCCTTTCATAGTTCGTCATGCAATGCTCACTATCCTTTACGATCGAGCCACTTCTACGAAATCTACCCATTCCCCCTCATGATTCGAAGCAACATCTCTCCATATGAAAGCAACGTCAAGCTATAGGACTAGAATATTGGCTTATGTTTTAATCTGAGTATCAAAGCTTATCTACTTCGACTTCATAAATGATAAAATGGAAAGGATGAATGAATGTGAATATTACGACTCAGCAGCTTGGACTTAAGCCCGCTATGGGCTGGAATTCCTGGAACACCTTTACTTGGGACATTAATGAACAGCTTATTCGTGACGTTGCAGACCGCTTTATATCCGAGGGCTATAAGGATGCGGGCTATGAATATATCGTTATCGATGATTGCTGGAGCTTGAAGGAAAGAGACGCAGAAGGGAATCTAGTCGCTGACCCGGAGAAATTCCCTAGTGGAATGAAAGCGTTAGCAGACTACGTGCATGAGAAAGGGTTAAAGTTCGGCATCTACTCATGTGTAGGAACGCATACTTGTGCTGGTTATCCTGGAAGCTTCGAGCATGAATTTCAAGATGCTAAGCTGTTTGCCGAGTGGGGCGTAGACTTTCTGAAATACGATTATTGCTTTAAACCAAGACATATTTCTGGTGAGCTGCTCTACAAGCGTATGAGCTTGGCGCTTAAAAATTGTGGTCGAGACATATTGTTCTCTGCTTGTAATTGGGGCGCAGACAATGTATATGATTGGATTCGTGAGTCAGGAGCTCATATGTATCGTTCGACAGGAGATATTCGCGACAACTGGGATTCGATTAAAGAGCTGGCTCTATCGCAGCTAGACAAGGCTAGCTATACTGGCTCATTCTGTCATAACGATATGGATATGCTAATCGTTGGGATGTATGGTGGCAGCAACAATGATTACATAGGCAGAATCGGGGGCTGTACAGATAACGAATATAAAACTCATTTTGCGTTATGGAGTATGATGGGCTCTCCACTAATGATGGGCTGTGATATTCGCAACGCTAATGAGATAACGAAAAGAATACTGTTGAACCCCGATCTTATCGCGATTAACCAGGACCTTGAAGGTAGAGGCGCTTACCGTATTAAGCCAGAACCTCAATGGTTCCATACCGATGAAGTTTTTATGCTAGTTAAGGTGCTAACAGATGGCGATCTTGCGATTGGCTTTTTCAATTTAAGTGACAGTCAGCGGGAAATATCACTGCAATTTTGGGATATCGGTCTCCCGTATGCATCGGGCATCTCACTTTCTCTATACGATTGCTGGGAGCATAAGGAGCTTGGCGTATTCAAGGAAAGATTCGCTCCTACCGTACCAGCGCATGATTGCTTAGTTGTACGAGCGAAGCTAGTTACGAAATGAGCAGTAAGCGAATCTGTACAAAGTGCAGTGTCCCGCTTATGACTGACGACGTTGCAATTTTCCTAAAGCTAATCTCTAGAACCTCGCAGAACTTTCTATGCATCGATTGTCTGGGCGTGAAGCTTAACTGCGGCCGCGAGCCAATCGAGAAGCTAATTCAATATTATAAAGAATCCGGCAAATGCTCACTGTTCCGTTAACCTGTCAGCAGAGCTGGAATGCAGCATCATATACTCCGAAGGCGTATATGATGTTGCTTTTTTAAATGCCTTTGAAAAGTAAAGCTGGTCCTTATAGCCGACAGAATAAGCGATCGACTTGATAGATAAGCTAGATGACTTTAACAATTCACTAGCTCTTTGAATGCGATAGGCTGTCAAATAGCTTAGCACCGACATCCCAGTTGCTGCTTTAAA
Source organism: Paenibacillus camelliae (assembly GCF_023715345.1). Classification (GTDB taxonomy): domain Bacteria; phylum Bacillota; class Bacilli; order Paenibacillales; family Paenibacillaceae; genus Pristimantibacillus; species Pristimantibacillus camelliae. Next base: position 121,153 of record NZ_JAMBNY010000006.1, on the reverse strand, counting down.
CAAGCGAAACAGATGGCTTCGGTCAATCTTAACGTTGTAGACGATATCTGAAACATTTATTGCCGAATTCCAATAATTATGATGAATGTATTGCTTCGCTAGACGTACGTGATCTGTCTGTTCCTGTTCTGCTTCCTTAGGATAATACTCCATATAATACGACAGAAGCAGACGCAGCTTCGCTTCTGCCCGCAAGCTTTGAAAATAACGCACATCACCTTCGTCTCCAATACGGTACCACGGCTCGAAATCGAAGCCTGCATTGGTGACAATAGGCTGCTCTGCGGTGAGCTCTGTCATAGATAGTAGATCGCCAGCTTCTTCGCCTTTAAATTCAATCCATACATATTCCCAAGGATCATGTGAATGAGGATAGTAGAATATTTCAGAGCCCGGAAAAATAATAAAGCTGTCTCCAGCTTGCAGTGAAAATGAGCCGTTCTGTGTCTCTAGTGTCCCTTTTCCACTCACAATATAATGCAGCGCAAAAACATCTCGTACACCCGGTCCCCATTTATGAAGATTAGGAGGCTTATAGCCACTGTTTATCCAGACTAATGATCGACTACCGTTACCCATGCGGTAGGGTTGAGATCTGCTCACTTGTACTGCCTCCTATTCTCCAATGGTATGAAGCATATGTTAGAAGACCTTTACACACCCTTCATAATAAAGAAAGCGTAGCAGATCAAGCAGCGATCATCAACCTGTCATCTAGCATAAGTTTGAACGATTATTATAGCCTTCATTATTCACCTCTCACTAGCTTTGCACGCAAATAGTTTGACATGAATTCAATCAGTAGAATTAATATAACTAGACCGATAAGAATCGCACCAACTTCGTCCCATTTGTAGCCTCTCATAGCGAAGATTAACGGTGCTCCAATTCCACCAGCACCGACAAGCCCTAATATAGATGCTTCTCTCATATTCATATCAAAGCGATAAATGATGACCGATAAAAAGATCGAAAATAGCTGCGGAACGATACCAAAGCGAATTTTTTCAAATGTGGTGCACCCGACTGAGGTCATCGACTCCAGCACGCGAGTATCGAGCTCTTCAATCGCATCTACATACAGCTTAGCTAGCATTCCGATTGAAGTAAGACCAACGGTTAGTACACCAGCAAAGGCTCCAGTTCCCGTCACACGAATAAACATTAAGCCATACACTAGGGCAGGCACGGTACGAATAACGATCAGCAGCAGCCTTGTTAGCCATGAAACAGGCTTAGGCATAATGTTAGAGGCTGCTAAAAATGCGAGAGGGATCGCTAATATCGCACCTACAATCGTGCCCAAAAATGCAATTGCTATTGTCTCAAGCAATAAATATAAAATACTTTGCTTTGAAAAATTTAAAAGCATATCCATATTCGGATGCGTTAATCCGTAAAGTATATTTTTAGCAATGGAAAGTCCGCCCTGCCCGATATTCTGAACGTTAACTGCTGTAAGTGACCATACAAATAAAGCTGCAACCATCATAGATATAACAGCGACATATAGTAGGTTACGAGGCGCAGCTGACAATTGCTTCTCGATATGATTCATTCCTTACCTCTCCCCTAGATTAGTTTTTTCCTAAAATGCTCACTTACTCTTTCGATGATGTATACGGTAATGATCAGTACGAGGATGAGCAAGCCTACAGCCTGGTAGTCTCGCCAGCCGAGCCCTTCCTGAATAAGCAGTCCAATCCCTCCCGCTCCAACATATCCGAGTATCGCGGCATATCTCACATTCCCTTCAAAGCAATAGAGAGAGGTAGAGATATAGCTTGGAAGCACCTGCGGAATAACCGCATAGCGAAACGCTTGGATTCGAGTCATTCCTATCGACTGCATCGCCTCAAAAGCACCCATATCTACCGTCTCGATCTGCTCATATAGCAGCTTGCCTACGTAGGAGACAGTAAACAGCAAAATAGCAACCGCCCCTGCCGTCGGACCAAGTCCAAAAATAAAGGTCGCAATAAGAGCCGTAACAAGCGTTGGCAAAGTACGAAGAATGCTGAGCAGCGTTTTGCTAACAACAGTAATAACCTTTGACTTCGTGATGTTTGAAGCTGCGGCTACAGCGATAGGCAAGGCAAGAAGTGCTCCAAGCAGCGAGCCTAGCAAGGACATTTTGATCGTATCGAGCAGCGGCTTCCAAACCTTAGAAATATAGCCCCAATTCGGCGGGATCATCGCTTTAACGATAATGAAAAACTCGTCTATTCTATCGATCAATACTTTGAAGCTGAAGCCAGTAAAGTTTGCAGATAGCAGCGTACATAGTACGAGAAATAATACGATGTATGGTATGAATGAACGATTCTGCAGCACGATTTTCCCGTTAGGCAGCGTAATTTTTTTAGGAGGAAAAAGTTTATTAAGCATATATCGCCTGCTCCTCTGCTTCTTGATTCGACTCCCACTTCCCACCGTATATTTCCTGCAGTACGGCTTGCGTCACCATCGATGCTTCGCCGTCGAATACAACCTTACCCTTGCGAATTCCGATAATGCGATCCGCATATTCCAGCGCCATCTCGACATGGTGAATATTCATAATGACCGAAATGTTCATCTCTTGATTAATTCGCTTAAAATCATCCATCACCACTCGCGCAGTGACTGGGTCTAGCGAAGCAATCGGCTCATCGGCGAGAATTATATCTGGTTGCTGTGCCAATGTTCTTGCCAGTGCAACACGCTGCTGCTGACCTCCAGATAATTGATCAACACGTACAAAGCTTTTGTCTAAAATGCCAACCTTATCTAAAGCCTCCAGCGCTTTTATTTTATGCTGCTTCGTAAATATACCTGTAACCTTCCTCCACATTGGAAGCTCCGGCACAAACGAAACGAGCACATTATTAAGTACGGTCGTGCGAGTAACGAGATTAAAGGACTGAAAGATCATCCCTACTCGACGGCGAAATTGACGAATAGACTTTCCCTTAAGCCGAGATACATCTACGTTATCTACTATTAACTTTCCTTTTGTAATATCGTGTATTCGGTTAATACATCGTATTAGCGTTGATTTACCAGCACCTGAGCGTCCAATAATGGCGACAAATTCGCCCTGCTTTATTTTAAGATTCACCTGAGTTAATGCATGGGTGCCATTTTTATACGTCTTCTCTACATCGATAAATTCAATCATCGGAGCGCTTCATCCCTTTAGCTATAAATTTTGAATAATAAAATGAGAACATCATGACATGACGATGTTCTCATTTTTGGTGAGATGTACTTTTGATTCATTCGCTTGTTTCATTCATTCGAATTAGACAAGCTGATCGTTCTATATAGCTAGTTCAAGCTGCGTATGAATTCCTGTGCTTTACGCTCACTGTCATAGTCGGAATCTTTTGCAATCTGATATCCTTCATGTGAGTAGATGGCAATGACTTGCTTTCCTTCTTCCGTCTCAGAAATCGCTATGAACGCTTCTTGAAGTGCTTTCTTCAGCTCGTCATTCATAATTGGTGAGTTTTTACTTACACTTACCGTATCGTTGTAGATCGGATCTGTTACACCGATAACGTTGGTTTGATCCCAGATGGAAGCAGTTCCGTTATAGTCCGTCGTCCACTTCTCTTCGTTATCACGGCGCGCATCAGCAAAAGCTACGACAATATCTACCTGCCCTACAGCTAGTCGTGCGAAGGATGTACCATAGGAATCCGCTGGTGTAACCTTCTGAAGATCGGTAATCTTCTTACCATACTTATCCTGCAGCCATAGCGTAGGATAGATATAGCCAGCAGAGGATGACGTAGACATAACCGACCAGTTTGCACTGTTCAGATCGTCCCAAGTCAGCTCCTCACCGTTGTTAACCTTCGCTGCTAGCTCTTGGCCTTTAGGAGAAGGGCCTGCAATAATTAATGAACGGTAGTAGGAAGCTTGTTTATCATCTAAGCCTGTAGTCGGCTTATTATCGTTCCAATCCTTAGCATTATCTGAGTCATTAGACAATGCCTTACGTGTTGACGTCAGGATAACCTCCGCTCCGTCATCGTACAGCGTATACGTCCCCCCTGGAATTAAGCCAACATCTGTCGTACCCGCACTAAGTGCTTCACCAACAGCCTCATAAGTCGTACCTACATCGATCTGAACATCGCCAACCTCATAGCCCTGCGTAGCAAGCTGACTAATCAATAATTGCTTTAGAGGCTCAGTCGTCGTAATAATTTCATCTGGATCCTTAGATGGAACAAAGCTTACCTTTAGCTTGTCAATGTTTATAGTTGGATCTTCAGCCGGCTTTTCACTCTCATTAGCCGAAGGCTGTGTTGATACCTGTGGTGATGGTTGGTTACTAGCGCCTGTGTTTGTATTCTTCGGTGTATTGTTAGCACCGCAGCCCGCTAGTAATCCAATAGTGAGCATTCCTACGATTAAAACCATGAGCCTCATTTTCATCTAAAATTCCTCCACTACTTTCTCTTTTTTATGCTCATTCGCATGCTTGAAGTATAGGGGAGTTTAGTTAATTCTATATAAAGATTAAGTTAATTTTTGGTAAATTTACGTTGGAAAGGTAATTTACTTGGCAGCATGTGATAGAATGTGCGTGTCTTATAATCTAGTTCGTAAAGGAAGATGAAAATGAGCAAATCTACATGCGAGCTTATTCTACTTGCAACAAGTGACCTTCATGGCTTCATCCTGCCTCGAAGCTATGCCGATCAACGTGAAGTTGGCTACGGGCTAGCACGAGTATCTAGTATCATTAAGCAACTGCGTCAAGACCATCCTTATACACTATTAATAGATAATGGAGATTGCTTGCAAGGGACACCGCTCACCTATTATCATGCCAAAGTTAATAGCAAGCGACCTAACCCAGTAATCGCCTGTATGAATAAACTGCGTTATGATGCAGCCGTACTAGGTAACCATGAATTTAACTATGGCTTGCCATACTTACAGCAGGCAGTCGATGCCTCTGCATTTCCTTGGCTGTCGGCTAACACGCTGGATGAGACAACTGGTCAGCCATTATTTAGGGAGCCGTATATCATAAAGCAGCTAGACAACGGACTACGCGTCGGCATACTAGGCTTGACCACCTCATATGTTCCGCATTGGGAGCTGCCTCAGCATATCGCTGGCATTCAATTTGAAGACCCAATCGAAACAGCTAAGCACTGGGTAGCTCATTTAAGAGAGGTAGGAGCTTGTGATATCGTTATCGTCTCTTACCATGGCGGCTTCGAACGAGATATCGAACATGGGAATGCTACCGAGCCATTAACCGGAGAAAATATTGGCTATGCACTCTGTGAGCAGGTGGGAGGTATCGATGTATTAATAACGGGCCATCAGCATCGCGCGATTGCGGATTGCTTCATTAATGGCGTATGTATTGTGCAGCCAGCAGCGGAGGGCCGCTTTCTAGGAAAAGTAACGCTACAGCTCGAGAAATCGGATAAACGCTGGCAATTGATCCAATGTCAATCCGAGCTGATTGAAGCAGCTATATACGAGCCTGATTCCGACATTGAGCGGCTCGTTGCAGAGGATGAGGCGTTAACACAGGCTTGGCTTGACCTGCCGCTTGGCTATGTAGATGGAGATATGCTAATCACTTCACCAGCAGACGCTCGTCTTACAGAGCATCCTTTCATTGAATTTGTGAACAAGCTGCAAATGCACGTTTCAGGGGCTGATATCTCCTGTACGGCGCTATTCGATAATGAAACGCCGGGCTTCCCCTCCCAAGTAACAATGCGTCATATCGTGACCAATTATATCTATCCGAACACGTTAAGAGTGATTCAGCTAGCAGGTCGTGATATTCGTGCTGCGCTAGAGAAAACAGCAGAGTATTTTCGGTTAGATGAGCGAGGAAACGTGGTCGTAAGTGAAGCCTTCCTACACCCAAAGCCACAGCATTATAACTATGATATGTGGGAGGGCATTGACTACACCTTAGACATATCAAGGGCGATCGGTCGAAGAGTAGTTCAACTTGAACGACATGGTGAGCCGCTTGCAGACGATCAGCTCTATGAGGTCGTCATGAACAACTATCGTGCTGGCGGCGGTGGCAACTATGAGATGCTTCAAGACAAGCCGATCGTAAAGGACATCTCTGTCACGATGGTTGAGCTGATCGCGAGCTATATTCAAGCACAGCAACATATCGAGGCGTCGGTGAATAACAATTGGCGTGTTACGAATGGTGCGGTTACATGAGTAACATACGGACGTAACAGACACGAGGATTGCAGTGAATCGTTATCCTCCGTATAATGAATAGAATCTAGTTAAAATTGGTAGTTAATTCTATTACGCTTGCAACTTATTTGTGCACAAAAAGTTGCTAAACAATTCTGCTTCTACTCTATACTTCATATTGAAAGGAGGGTGACGTAATGGAATGGCTTGATCGAATCAACTCGGCACTAGACTATATTGAAGCAAACCTAACAGAGGAGCTAGACTTAGCTGAGATCGCACGTAAGGCATGCTGCTCTTCTCATCATTTTCAAAGAATGTTTTCATTCATTACAGATGTGACACTAGCCGAATATATTAGACGTCGACGATTAACATTGGCCGCGCTAGAATTACAAAATAATCATACAATAAAGGTTATCGATATTGCACTAAAGTACGGCTATGATTCACCTACATCTTTCGCGCGTGCCTTTCAATCGATTCATGGGGTTACACCTGCCATGGCACGATCAAATGGCGTTGAGCTAAAGGCCTTTCCTCGTCTTTCCTTCCTTATTACGATTAAAGGAGCGGAAGCAATGAACTATCGAATTGAAGCAAAGGAAGCATTTCATCTATTTGGACATGAGGGGATATTTCGCACAGATGGTAGCGGTGAAACACCAGCACAGGTTTGGCAGAAATATCATGAAAACGGTACGATAGCGAAGCTAGAGGAGCATGCTGGCGATTTACCCCCCTTTGTTAGTAAGGACCTGTACAAGGTTCATGCGGTGTGCGGTTATCGCGATACGGAAAAGGATACCTTCCCTTATGCAATCTGTGCCTTCGAAAGCACTAATAGTCAAACAGCAGGCTATGACGTCATATCTATCCCAGCGCATACTTGGGCGATTTTCCCTTCAGAGCCATTTCAATGGGGACAATTCGATGAAGTCATTACAGAATTATATCGACGTGTATACTCAGAATGGCTGCCGACTAGTGGATATGAGCAAGTCCATGGAGCTCAGCTAGAGATTTATGGCAGCAAGGATGGGCAGGAATATATAGAGCTATGGTTCGCTGTTACTAAAGGTGCTGCCTCGATCTAACGCGATAGTCCAGAATACAGCTAACATTATATAAGTAGACATCCTATAAAAACCGGGCAGTTTCTGCACCGGTTTTTTTGCATGTCATTATAACTTGATTTCTCCTTCATCCCTCTGCTCCCCCGCCTTACGTCGAGGTTAGACTCAACCTAAAGACCAGTAAAAAGAGTAGACTCTAGAACGTTAAAATACTTTGTGATTCCCTATACAATTACATCATAAGAACAAGACGAGAGGATGATTGAACGTGAAAAAACTATATCGGTCGATGACAGATTCTAAGGTGACAGGGCTATGTGGAGGTATTGCAGAATGGTTTGGTATTGATGCAACGATTGTTCGCTTAATTGTCGTGATCAGTGCATTGTGTAGCTTTGGAGCAGTAGCACTTTGCTACATTGTAGCCTCCATCATTGTACCAAAAGCGCCTTATGGTAATAATCCATTTTCGAACTATCACTATTAATCAATACTAGCTTAGCTATTACAAACTATGACTAATCAAAAAAGACTGAACATAACATATTATTCTATATTAAAGGAGAAATGAACGATGGGAATTTTACAACGTGTATTTGAAATGACAAAGGCTGTAACGAATGACATGCTGGATAAATTAGAAAATCCAGTTACGATGATGAATCATTACTTGAGAGATCTGGATGAAAAGCTTGCAGATGCGGAGCGTGCAATTGTGGAGCAGCAAGCGCAAGAAAGAATGCTAATGCGCAAGCATGAGGAGCTAAACAGTCAAGCTGCTTTATACGAAAAGCAAGCAGAGCAGGCTGCTTCAGAAGCACGTGAAGTTGAAGCTCGTACAGCAATTGAAGCGATGCTTAGATACAAGGAAGAAGCAGATGAAACTGCACGCTTTATTGAGCTTTCTAGAGAAACATCGATAGATTTGGAATTGCGTATTGAAGCGCTGCAGGAAGAAAAAAGCAAGCTGCAAGCAAAGCGTACCGAGCTCATGTCTCGCTTAAATCGTTCGCAAAGCAAAGCAGAATATCATCTACAAGGCAGCTCTTCCGTAGAGGGCTTCGAGCGCATCGAAAGAAAGGTTATGGAGTGGGAGGCTCAGTCTGAATTAGGTGGAATGTATCCTGATCCATACCGCCACGTTAGCTATAACTCCGCTGCGGTCGATCCAAAGCAGGAGCAGCGCAATCTATTAGTAGAAGAGCACCTACAACGTCTCATGCAGAAAGTATAATCTTCAGGCTGTTCATATATATCCCTAAGCACCGTGCGCGGCATTGCATGGTGCTTTTACTATGTTATTTCGTCCTGCTTTTCTATTCCTCTCTTAGTCTAAGGTGCTCCTCCTACACTGGATACCGTCCAGAAAGGTCCCTTCTTTTGAAGGTAGAATACACCTATCTCTTCACCAGTGGCATGATCAATCAATCCTTCTACTTGATAATAATGGCCATATTGACGATCATACTGCTCCATATCTGTAATATTTGATGTAAATGCACTCACAAGCTGGAGTCTAGTAACCATATACGTGCGAATGGTAAGCTGCGGTATGAAAAAGCTTAGGAGCCACATTAAAAATAAAAAGATAAATAGAAGAGCAGCTATTTTGCTCCTTTTACTCTTTAACATAAAACACCTCTATATCTAAATATGGAATAGCGGAGCATCTCTTCAATTGTATCAGCTTTGAAAGATGATAACTCTCGATCCGCCCGCCTGTTCATTTCTCTGGCTTTACCCATAGGAGGTGAACCATATTGAGCATATGACTCTCCGAACGCTCGATGAACATTCCTGATTGCCGTACAATATCAGGAATATTTCTCGTATGGTGACATCCAATCGTACGCAGCAGTAACGGATTAAGCACACGCTGTCCTATGGACACAACTCTATTCGAGCTAATCCCGTGCTCCATCAGCAATATGTGCCCATCCGGCTTGCACCAACGTTTAATCTTTTGCATGACATGCAGCGGGTGCTCGTAGCTGCAGAAGGATAATGATGAGACAATCGTATCGAAGGAATGGTCTGGAAAGTCTAGCTCCTCTATATCAGCTAATATAAACGTAGCATCGAGTGAATATCCGGCCGCAGCTTCCCGTGCATGTTTAAGCATGTCCGGACTAAAATCAGTTGCTGTCAGCTTTATACCATCTGGATAATAAGGAAAATTAGCTCCTGCTCCTACTGCAAGCTCGAGCACTTCTCCTGTTGCATGACGCAAAAGCTTCTGGCGCCAGCTTCTTAGGGCAGCCCCTTCTTTTCTTGTCTTATATTGAACAGCTTGCTTGTTAAACAAACGAACCTGTCTCGTCTTATCCAACTTGCTCCACACTCCCTCTGCAAATATATTACCAATATACAGAAAATGTTAATTGTTATATTTATAGTGTATCGCACAATGATATGAATAGCCACAGATCAACAGAGAATTCACCGCTGAATAGCCGCGCCTCATTAAAAGTTTCACTGCTAAATATAACGCAAACAGGCTAGGGTAGCCCTAGCCTGTTTGCTTGCTGTGTTCTATATTCTGCTATGTTCTATCCACTTACTCAGGCGTGCCTTGCGTTACCCCATGAATATAAGTGAACCAAGGCGTATCTAGTGCTCCTTGTCCCGGATTATACGTGAAGGAATATTCGACCGTATCTCCAGCCTGCAGATTATTGACAGGGTACGTATAATTCCCGTTGCCTGTCGAAGTCATTGCCACATTCAGCTGCGGGCCGTTGTTCACTTTATAATGCAGATCAGCAAAGGTCGCACCGTTCACATAGAACAATAGATCATCGCCAGTCTTCTTCAGCCCCTTTTCTTCGTCACCGATAACAATGACATTCGACGGAGGATTCTCGTTGCCGTTGCCAGGATTACCGCCGTTACCGCTGCCTTCTTTATACACACGTACATAATCAATCTGCATCGTCGCAGGAATATCCGATGGGTCTGGCGTCAGTCCGCCGTCAAAATGACCGCCAATTGCCAAGTTCATAATGAGATAGAACGGCTGATCGAACGGTGCATTCGGATTGTTAGGTGCAGCGACTGAGTACCATTGATCTCTCGATACTTTAAAGAAGAAGTTTCCATCGACGTACCATTTAATATTATCCTCTTCCCATACCATCGAATAGACATGATAGTCATTCGCGAACGTTTGCCCTTCTGGGAAATGATACTCGCCAGCAATGTAGCGATTCACTGGCCACTGGCCGCCGAAGTGAACAGCACCGCTAGTCGTACCTGGTAAGCGCCCTTTCGCTTCCATAATATCGATCTCGCCTGATGCGGCCCATGCTCCGTACACAGAATCCTCTGGAAGCATCCATAACGCTGGCCAGATGCCATTGCCTGTAGGAAGCTTAGCTCGGATGTCTACTCTACCGTACTGGAAGGTAAAATGATCCTTTGTATTAACTTTGCCAGAGGAGTATTGCGCATAACGATTCGGATCCTGTGGGAATGATTTATAATCGTTCAGCGCTCTAATGTTCAGCTTCCCGTCCTGAAGGAATATGTTTTGCGGGCTGTCCGTATAGTGCTGCAGCTCCGCATTGCCCCAGCCCCAGCTATTCGGATCATCATTAATGTAGTAGCCTTGCTCATAGCTCCACTTGTTCAAATCGAGCGTGCTGCCTTCGAATTCATCCTGCCATATAAGATTCATCCCCGCGATCGTTGGATCGCTCGGCGTACCAATCTCGATATCGTCATGATCAGAAACATCTGGACGCGGCGCATTTGGGTTTCCAATAAACGTGTAGGTAACGTAATTGTTGCCGATGCTTCCGCCTGCCTGACCATTCAACGGGTACCCAATGCGGATCTGCATATCAACCTGTATCGGCTGGAACCACAATCCATAAATGTAATCAGCCCAATATCCCCACTGATTGGCATCTGACATATTATTGTAGCCGCTGCCTGAGTATACGAAGCCGCTCTGGCTAGAATTGCTCATGTCTACCCATTGACCATTGACGTTAATCTCATAGACAAAATTGCCAAGTTCAGAGCCGATTGCTGCACTTCCGTCAATTTTCGGAAGCGGGATGCCAATTACGCCGCTTTCATCTGCTGAATAGGTCGTTCCATCATAAGCCGTAAGGGTATATGAGTTTCTGACCGGTTCATTAAAAATAATCGTATAGATGACATTAGCGGAAGAGGTTTTCGATTCGAGCTTAACATTGATCGATTCCGTTACCGTAAACCAATAGCCACCGCCGCCTTCAGTAAACTGTCCGAAGTTGCTGTCATAAACCCAGCCGCTTGCCGCATTGTTGTCAATATCTATCCATGTGCTGCTGTTTACTGGCTTTACATACACCTTCAAATCATCAGCTACTGCTTCATAGGTGATTAGCGGATCATTGTTAAAGGTCGGGTACGTAAAGCCCGCTCCTCCTGTAAATCCTGCTGTAATGTCCGGTCCTTGTGTCGGTGTCATTGAAGTAATCGTTTGCTTGTTAACATTTTGAAAGACGAGTGTATAGTCGAGTGTAGCTGCACTTGTTTTGGAATACAGCTGAATTTCTGTCGTTTCAGAAAGCGTGAACCAGAAGCCATAAATACCGCTGTCGCTCCAATGCCCCCAGTTTTGGTTATAAACAAAACTGCCTGTTTGATCAATGTCAACCCAGCTGCCGCCGACCTTCACATTTACGCCTACATCATCGGAAACATCATTCCAAGTAGCAGAGCCTCCGTTGAATATTGGCATGACAAAGCCGTAGCTCGCTTGCCCAACTCCTGATTTTGAGATTACAGGTCCATCTGATGGTGAAAAGTAAGTCATAGAGGTAACGGTAGTTCCTGCCGCTGCTGCAGTCTGAACCTTCGAAGATGGCAATAGGACGACACTCATTGCCATCACTACTACCAAGAACAAACACAAAACCTTTTGCATGAACATCGGAATGTGGATTTGCTTCATTATTTACCCTCCTCGAACTTTAGTTGACGCATCATCTTCTCCCCTGTGTTCGAAAACGAAAAACGAACGAAAGGCGGTCATGAACAGTGATGCCCGAACATCCGTGATCACATAGCGCAGCTACAGCTTTCGATACATGGCTAGCTCATGTCTAATCGCTATAAAACCTACACTGTGGGAAAGCGAACATTCGGGCCTTCTTTTGCGAGCATTTCCGCCAATTTCGTAATGCGGCTCTTTATCAATTGGGTAGTAATCATTCTGTGGACGCGCTTAGGAAATCGCTTTCACAGGAGGACACCTATATTCTATCGAACATTAGTAGGTCATAAAAGGTACATTTGTTTTTATCATGACCCATTTTTTTGGCTTTTGCCCATTTATAGCGCTGGGTCCTTCAGCTTCCCTTCTTGTTCATATTTCCGTCGCATCAGCTCTCGATACTCTGTTGGCTGCATGCCCATCACATCGCGGAAGGCTCTAGTGAAGCTTTTGTAGCTTTCATATCCGACCATTGCAGCAATCTCTACGATTTTATGCTCAGTCTCTGCCAGCAGGCGTCTTGCCTTATCTAACCGCACATCGCGTAAATACTCTGCAAAGCCCTTGCCGATATTCTTCTTGAACAGATTGGAGAAATAAGCATAGTTCAACGAGACATGGTTGGATACCATCGCAAGATCCAGCGGCTTGTAATAATTTTCATGAATAAAGCGTATCGCTTCGTTTAAGTCCTGCGTATTGCGATAGCTGCATTTAAACTCGTAATAAAACTGGTTCAATCGAAGCAACTGCTGCTGCAGCGCTTGAATATATTCACGAATACCTCGGTGATCGAAAAGATTACGTAGACACTCTATATCTAGCGCTTCCTCCCCCATATAAGGCCTGATGACCCGCTCATACTCCTCCAGCAGCTGAACAACCGCACGGCATAGCTGCTGAGTATAGCCGATATGATAGCGCTGCAATATATCTTTTCGATACACGGCAGAAATTCCATCAGCAATTTTCCCACTATTTTTCGTACCAATGAGATGAAACAGCTCATACAGCTCCTCATATGGGAGCTGCCACTGCTGAACAAGCCCCTCGATATGCGCAGGTTGGATGAGCTGCTTATCAGGAAACAGGTAGCTATGGCGATAGAGCTCCATCACTTGTGTATAGGCGGTTGGCAGTGACAGCAAGCCCTGCTGCGGATTGGTCATAGCGGTGATTACACCGATCTGCGCGTCCTTAAGCGCAGCAGGCAATGCCCCAGTATCTATAGCTGCATCAATCGCAATAATAAGATGAGGACGATGCTGCAAGCAGATGCATCCATTTTTACCGAAGACGCGATAAGCAATCGACTCTATGCTATGTGAGCTGCTTGCACTCGGCTGGTTAATCCATAGCTCCTCACGCAGCAAACATAGCCGATAATTACTCCACAGCTTAGAATGCTTCTGCTCGGTCTCACGCAGCCATACCTCATCGATTGCTGAGCCCTGCATAAACATACACAGCTCTCTTCGATCTGTTTCTTCGGCCCGGCGAGAAAGATCCTCCATATTGCGTGACAGTGCCTCACTTGTCTTTACTTCTTGTAACACATGCTCTACTGCAGTTTGCAGATCCGCACGCTTTACAGGCTTAAGCAGATAGCCCTTGGCACCTAATCCAATCGCTTTTTGTGCATAAGCAAAATCACTATAGCCGCTTATAATTAAGAACTCTACCTTAATCTGCTCCTCTTTGGCATGCGCCATCAGCGTTAATCCATCCATATCCGGCATCTTAATATCGGTAATAACAAGCTGAAAGCTGATTTGACGCAATAGCTCAAGTGCCTCAACTCCACTTGCAGCACAATATATATGGTCAATATGCAGCGGAAACTGGCTCAGCATTGCCTGCAGACCTTCACGGATTTGCTTCTGGTCGTCCACAATCAAAATGTTGATCATTCTACCACCCCCCAAGATTCACATTTTCCCAAGGTAAATGTATCGTTACACATGTATAGTTGCCCTTCACACTGTCGATCCATAAGCCGCTGTCTTTTCCGTAGTGAAGCTGCAGCCGCTTATGTACGTTTTCTAGACCAAGTCCATTTTTGCTTGCAACGATAGGTGTATCCAAATCTTCATGCAGCACCGCCTGTAGCTGAGCCAGCACTTGAGGCTCTACACCGACACCGTCATCTCGTATCTTAATGAGCAGCACACTGTCACTTTCCACCTCAACGGTAATGTGAATACGGATAGTGCCGTGCGATGGAGCTGCATGATGAACAGCATTCTCCACGATTGGCTGCATACACATTTTAGGAATCGCGTAGCTAAGCACCTCCTGAGGAATATCAGTGGATAGCTCTAAGCCTCTTCCTTCCATAAAGTTAATAAACTGAATATAGCTCTGTATGTTCGCCAGCTCTTCTCGAAGTGCAACGGTATCACTGCGCCATTGCATGCTGTAGCGCAGCAGCGAACCGAGCGACACGAGCGCATCTGCGATAGCCGGCTGACGCTCAACCTCTGCCAGCATTCGAATCGACTCCAGTGCGTTGTATAAGAAATGAGAATTGATCTGCGAATGAAGCGAGTGCAGCTGGGCGTTTTTAGCAACAAGCTGCTTATCAACCACCTGCGTCATAAGACGTTGAAGCTCATCCAGCATTTTGTTATAGCTAATCGCTACCTCGTCGATCTCATCACCTGTTTCGTTCCCTTCAAGACCCGTATCGATCTTCTCGTTTAACTGACCCTTGCGTACCTTGCGCATCGAAGACAACACAAGATCTAAGCGGCGCAGCATACGTTTCGTTGTCTGTGACACAATGAGCAGCATTAACAACAGCGCAAGGCATGTAACCGCTACCACAAGTCCGTACCAGTAGCGTGGCTCTTTCATTAAGGCGTGATGTGATGCAATATCGACGACATATGCCTCGAGCGGAGCGATGTAGCGATACAACGCATAGTAGGTATTGTCGCCTACCTTCACCTTAATCGGACTGTTCTGCTGCAGCATATCCAGCTGCTGGTGTATGCTGCCTAAAATTACTTCAAGTTGATCGCCTGCGTGTAGCGAAAATTGATGCTGGGCATTGTATACATGCTTAGAAGGATCTGCTCCATCCATGATGACAGAGAAAAAATCTCCACCCGTATCATCTAGCAGCTCACTAAAAAACACACTGTGATCCATACGAATTTCCATAATGCTAGGATGCTTTTGCTGCTGCTCCTGAAGGCGTACGAGTCGATAATAGGAGAGTGTATGCTCGCCATCTTTATAGGCAAACAGTCGGTAAGCCGCTCCCCCTTCATCGCGCAGGGTTAACCAATAATCCTGCGGCCAAAACCTATCATAATGATAAATTTCAGGCCAGATCTCATAGAGATTCGGGTTATCGACATAAAAGCTAAGCTCACTAATCATTTCATTGCTTTGAATAATATTGTGCATCTGCTCAAAGTGGTTTTGTCTGAATTTCACTAGCCGCAATCCATCTTCTCGCATGTTCGAGTGAATAAAGTCGATAAATGTCTTTTGAGTCAGCACGGTAGAGGACACATTCTCCAGCATATCCATCCTGCTCCGCAGCTGCTCGTTAAGCCGTGCGACATGGCTGCTGCCATTGGCCATTGCCTCATTGTACAGCTGTGTTTCCTGCGTGCGAATAAATAAGAAAGAAACGATAAATACAGGAATAGCAATGGTCATACTGAACGCTAAAAACAGCTTTTGAGATATACGGGCATTGCGGTAAAGCTTCCTCATTTTAGACAGCAAATATTCCATATCATTGCCCCTCCCCACCTCTGTAATATACCATATATTACAATTATGCTGGTATGTCATATCACGCTTGTACTGCAGGGAGAGCGTGATTGCGATAAAAGCAGAGAATACCAGCCGCCAATACGGCGGCTGGTATAAGCTATGAGCCTTAATGCTCTCTCACTTGCTACTCTTGCATTTACTGCTCTAGCATTTACTATTCTGCCATTTTCGCTTTTCGTGCATCAAGCTCTGCTTGGCGGTATTCCATTACTTGGTCAAAGCCATATTCTACACGGCGATCAAGGAAGCTATTGAAAATTTTATCGAAGGCTGCTTCATCCTTTGCCATAATGAGCTCAGGCAGCACTTCCTCCCAGTTTTGAGAGATGCGAGACCATGCTACCGCTACATCAGAATCACCTAGTGGATCTAAGCCTTTATAGATACCGCTATCAATATCAGCTTGACTGTTAGCAAAGTCCTCCATTTGCTTAATCACTGGAGCCTTCTCTGGTCTCCATTGGTTAATAATAACTGGGTTACGCATCATCCAGTACGTATCCATAATGCCGTATTCCTTCTCTAGCTTCTCAATATCATTATCAAGTAGCTGGACCATTTCAGGCTTAAGCTGTGGCTTGCCATCTACCATATCCCACGTTTCGCCTTCTTTACCAAGGAATAAATCTCTTTGGCCTTCCTCACTCGCTAGGTACGTTAAGAAGCGAATCGCGCGTTCAGGGTTTTTCGTAGATTTGCTAATCATCGTAACCATCCAGCCGTCCATATTACCAGGGAACAGCTTCGCGCTTTCTCCTTTGCTGTTCTGAGGTCCATCAACTGCGATGTAATAGGAGTCAGGGTTTTCACTTGCAGCAAGCATTGGATTAACAGCTGCCATTCCCGTCCATTCGCGAACCATCATAAAGTAACGACCATTGTTTGTTTTTTCCTCTACCTGTGAATCAGAATCCACTAGAAAATCTACATTAATAAGTCCGCGTTCGTAGGCTGTACGGAATGTTTTTAGCCATGTAACATAATCTGGATCTGTTATGCGATCATACACCTTACCGTCCTGCTCATACGGAACAGCAAGTAGGTTTTGCAGATACTCTGTCATACCATAAGGAACATTACCCTGTGCAAAGAAAGGACTGATTGGCTGACCTTTGTACTGACCGTATTGGTCCTTCAGCAGCTGCAATGCACCAAGGAAGCCCTCTGGTGTTGTTAGATCTGGACTACCCATTTCCTCATATAGATCTTTACGTACGAGGAATGTTTGGTTAGCAGCAGTCATCCCTGTTTCATGCATAAGGTTAGGGCTATAGGAATCATTAGGCACACCATACGTGTTGCCGTTCTCCTGGCGGTACCACTTCAATGTACCATCACCAGCTACCTTGAAGAAGTACGGGTCATACTGATCTGCCAGCTCATTCAGTGCATAGACATGATCGCCTTCCCAAAGCTTTTTAACAGCGGTTTCCCAAGATCCCATCGATATGATGTCCGGCAGCTTGCCAGAGGTCATCATTAGTGTAATGTGCTCATTGGCTTCACCAGATGGCACCTCGATCGTTACGTTAACACCTGTTTTTTCTGTTACATACTGAGATGCTAAGCTTTCTCCCCAGCTATGAGGGTACCAGTTTGCTCCTACGAACCACGTTAAATCTACTGGGCTAGTATCTAGCTTCCATGCTGGCTCATCAGGGTTCAATGTTACTTCTGGCTGCTGCTCCTGTGACTGATTAGTTGGTGATGTCGTCGGTGTATTATTGTCACTGTTGTTAGATTTGCTGCATGCGGCCATCGTTAGTATTAAAATTGCCGCTAGAGCTATCGTCATGCTTAATTTGTTGAGCTTGATCTTCATTACTAAATCATCCTTTCTCCGCTTTAGTTGTATTGATATTACCCTTTAATCGCACCAATCATGACGCCCTTGACGAGATAGCGCTGAATGAAGGGATAGAACAATAGAATTGGCAGTGTAGCTACCATCATGGAAGCAAATTTGATCGAGTTGCCCGGCAGCCTTGCACCGAATTGCGCCATCGCTTGCTGCTGCATAAACGACATGGAGTTCTCCGCAATAATTTTGTAGAGCATCGTTTGCAGTGGCAGCTTATCCTGCGAGTGAATGTAGATAACCCCTTGGTAGTAGTCATTCCAGTGATAGACCGCTGAAAACAGTGCGATCGTAGCGATAACGGCCATACTGTTCGGCAGCACGATTTTGAATAGTACACCGTAGTCCGAAGCACCATCAACCTTAGCAGATTCCTCTAAGCTTTCGGGAATGGTTCGGAAGAAGCTCATAAATATAACCATATTGAAAAAGGTGTACATCGCAGGAATGATGAATACTAAGAAATTATCGTACAAGCCAAGCTTCGTCATTAGTATAAAGGTAGGAATTAGTCCACCTGAAAACAGCATCGTAATTAAGGCGATCTTCATATAAATTTTTCGACCGATCAAATTCGTCTTGCTCAGTCCGTAGGCCACAATCGCCGTAAACAACACATGCACCACCGTCCCTATGACGGTACGCATTGTCGTTATATAAAAGCCATTCATCAGACTTTTATCGTTAAACACGACGCTGTAGCTTGCCAAAGAAAATTCCGTCGGAAACCAATTAACTGTACCAAGCAACGCTTGTTCAGGTGCATTAAGCGAGTTAATGAATACAAACCACATCGGGTACAGTGTAATAAAGCAAACGGCCAGCATAAGCAGCGTATTGCAGACCTCGAATACTCCGATTCTTCGAAACCTTCTACGTATGTCCATCGTTCCGTCTCCCTTCTTAGAAAATTCCGTCGCCCGTCAGCTTTTTGGAGGTGTAATTGGCTAAGAACAACAGCCCAAGTGCTACAATCGAGCGAACAAAGAGGACGGCTGTCGAGAACGAATGACGTCCAGATACGAGACCCATGTTATAAATGTACAGGTCTAAGCTTTCCGCCATCTTCATATTCATGTTGTTCTTCAGCATGAAGATCTGCTCAAAGTTGCTTCCCAGTATGCCTGCGACTGCAAGAATAAACAAGATCGCAATCGTTGGGCGAATACTTTGAACCGTAATATGCCACATTCGCTGCCAGCGATTGGCACCATCGAGCTCTGCGGCTTCGTACAGTCCAGGATCAATTCCCGCGATCGCAGCAATATAGATAATGGCGCTCCAACCGGTCTCCTTCAGCGTATCGGTAAAGTACGTAATCCACCAGAAATATTTCGGATCGCTATTGTATAGAATTTCGCGCTCTTGAAGTCCCAGTCCCATCATCAGCTGATTGACAACCCCACCTTCGCCCAGCCAATTGAGCGTAATACCACCGAATATCGTCCATGCGATAAAGTGCGGTAGATATGAGATCGTTTGTACCGAGCGCTTAAACCGGATGCTCCGAATCTCATTAAGCATTAACGCAAAGAGAATCGGGATTGGAAAACCAAGAACAAGCTTAATCGTACTCATCCCCAATGTATTGCGGATGGAACGCCAGAAACGATCATCCGACAAAAAGCTTTCGAAGTGTTTCAAGCCGACAAAGGGTGATTCCAGCATCGGTTTCGCTATACTGTAATCCATAAATGCAATAATGAGCCAAAACATGGGGATATAACAAAAGATGAACATCCAGACAATGCCAGGGATAACCATACTTTGCAATTGCCACTGTCTGAGAAATGACTTCATAAGTCCTGTTTTGTGTTGATGCATATTCCCTGCCCCCTTCTATTTCATCGTATGAAAACGCAAACATAAAAAAAAGGCCATCATTTTTGACCCTATCCCATTTTTTTAGATTTGTTTGACCAAGAGCTGAAAATCAGTATGCTGAAACTATACGAAAGGGGTGTAAATGTGATGAGTAAGCTTATATGGCATCAAGATTTCTTGAAGGAAGGCGCGAATTTGAAGGATTGGAATATTCGGATCGGCAATGACTTACTCGATGACGAGGGAAATGTCATCGTTGCGGGCTGGGGCAATGGAGAGCAGCAGTATTACACTGGGAAATCGAACAACCTATATATCGATGAATCGGGCCTTCATCTGTGCGCATGTCGTGAGGACGTTGAAACAGAGGATGGTCGAAGCTTCGCCTACACTTCCGCTCGTCTGGACACGAAGGATCATTTTTCTTATCAATACGGTAAGCTAGTTATTCGTGCCAAGCTGCCGGTAGGTCAAGGCTTATGGCCTGCGATATGGCTACTGCCGCAGCACCAAACATATGGACCTTGGCCTGCTTCCGGTGAGATCGACATTATGGAGGCGAAGGGTCGCTTGCCACAGCAAGTGTCGGGAACTCTCCACTACGGCAAGGCTTGGGATGACAAGGCAACCGATGAGTATGCTTATCAGCTGCCAAACAGTACGATTAATGAATTTCATGATTATGGCTTGGAGTGGGATGAGCATTCGATCCGCTGGCTTGTTGACGGGCATTGCTATGCTGAGCATTTATTGAAAAAAGATAATACACCCTACCTAATCCCGTTTGATCAGCCCTTTTATGTTGTTCTCAATCTTGCCGTAGGCGGCTGGTACGATCGTGTGGAAGTGGACGAGACAGCCTTTCCAGCACATATGACCATTGAAGGCATATGGCTGTATGAGTAGTATCACGAAAGGATAACTACGCAAGCTGATTATGCTCCTCCTCTACGCAATAAATGGAGCGCTCACTGTTAGACACAACCGAAAAACTCTTAATGATGTGAATGGAGACACGCAAGCGGATACAGCACCCATACGATTAGACCCACGTCTAACGGTTTGAGTGCTGTTTTTTTATTGAATAAGCGAGTTGTGGAACAATATGGTATAATATATATATGAAACTATGTTTCATTGTACGAAACTTATTATTGGAAGGAGTCGATCCCGTTGCCAATAAACTTTCACGATGAGCATAACAGACATACCTATGCGATGAGAAGCGCTGATGACACTTGGAAATCACTCATACTCAATACCATTGATGTCTCGAATAAGCAAATTGCTGACATTGGTTGTGGGGGCGGCATTTATACAAAAGCGCTGCTAGAGATGGGTGCAGGTCATGTCATTGGTGTTGATTTCTCAGAAGTGATGTTAAAAGGAGCCGCTGCGAACTGTCAGCATATAGGCAATGCTACGTTTCATCAAGGTGACGCATACCACACAGCTCTCCCCTCAAAAAGCTTGGATATTGTACTAGAGAGAGCTCTAATCCACCATCTGGATAATATAGATGCTTGTTTTGTCGAGGCTTCTCGCATTCTTAAGGAAGGCGGGGCTTTGATTATCCAGGATAGAACCCCTGAAAACTGTCTGCTACCGGGAGATGAACATCACATTAGAGGTTATTTCTTCGAAAGATTTCCCCAGCTAAAACCTAAAGAAATTGCTAGGAGATATGAATCGGAGCAAGTACAACAGGCATTAGAATCAAGTGGTTTTCAAGTCGTTAAAGTCGAGACACTTTGGGAGACTAGATATATTTATGATAGCTTCGAGCAGTTAGCAAATGACTTGATGCAGCGAACAGGGCGGTCTATTCTACATGAATTGAATGATGCAGAGCTGCTTGATATGATCGATTTTTTAAAGGAAAAGCTTAGCCATAAGCAGTTTCCAATTATCGAGAAGGATGTATGGACGCTATGGTTCGCCGTAAAGAAAAGCAGCTAACCTTAGCCTAGCTATAACGAATAAAAGCTGTAAGGACATGTTGAGATGCCTTACAGCTTTTTGTTCTTATTGCCGAATATATTTCCAGCTAGTTTACTTCGTCTATTGGATTGTCAGTGGAATAGATGCCTCTAACGTATGCCATTGTGCTCCTGCTTCAACTTCATCATCAAGTTTATACTCAGCTTTTACGGTGATCGTATATTCACCTGGTGGAAGCATAGACGGACGATCTGCATTATTCAAGTAAGCATTCACATCGTCAATATTGTCGAACCCAATTTTATTGAGATGATACACTAAGAAATCATTACGACCTAAGCTCTTATTCAGCTCATCACCAGCTTGGAATGTGCTGGACTCCAAAGCTAATCCAGCTAACACATGGCTCGTGAAGCCGTCCTCGTCGGTGATGTAATAATTGATGAGTAATGGGCCATGCCATATATTCACTACGCGATCCGTATCGTTAGATAATCTGGCCCAGATCTCGATAGGCTCTCCGTATTCATATTCCGATTTACTGGCGAAAGCATGCAGCGTAAATATATTATCTGAATCCTTAGCATTCACAGTAGACTTCTTTGTCGTTGTTGTTGACTGTTCCACGTAGATCGTTTGCTCGTCTTTGTTATAGCTAACATGTCCTCTCAGCTGATCCGTAAAAGCTCGTAACGGAACGTAAACACTGCCATTAATATTAAACACATCCTGCTTTAAGTCGACCATTTGATTGTTAACGACTAGCTTTCCTTTGAATAGATAAGCACTTATCTTATCCGATGCAGCCAGCATTGTTGATGAACATAGAAATAATATAATGGCGATTGCAATAAGTATTATTCTTTTCTGTTTCATGCTTCCACACACTCCTATTAATAGAATACTTCATAAAACGATGACACGCTTTTATAAGTGCTATACTGTCCTGATTTACAATCTTGATAAGGGTCTAAGCAAAGAGCGTTCCATCTTACGGGAATGCTCTTTGCTTAGATTTATATTCGTGCACAACCGTTACTTGATAGTCAATCTGGCTTGCCTACCGTCACATTCATCGTCGCCCTTTTATTGATAGCTTGATGAATAATAACTAGTAATCGAACAGCAAGATCCGCATTAAAATTTAGTCGATAGCCACCGCGTACTCGATCTACGAATCCGAGCTCAATAGACTCTGTAATGACGCGATCAAAATTAGTAGAATCCGGCAAGTAAGACTTCAACGTTATTTCATCCATCGCATAATCTGGCTTCAAATCATCCATATCTCGTAATAGGGCGATTAAGATTAGACGAATTTCATCGGGCAGAAGTGTGAGCGGGAACTCAGCTTCCTGTTCTAATGTTTCTAGTGCTTCCTCTAGAAACTGCGGTGTTACTATACAGGATATTCGATCCTTCGCCCATAGACCTATTCCGGTTGCCCTAGATAAATATCTACAAGCGCTGGATGCCGATACGACCCTACCGAGGGAGTAAGGATTGACGGTGCTGTGGCTGTAATAACACCGCTAAGAAATGCAATTTTATCATCCATTGCCATCGTAGCGAAGGCTTGATGAATCTGTGGTAACAGCGTTGAAAGTCCTCCTGACCTCCCCAACAAGTAGTCGGTCGAGCAATCAAATATTTGCGCGAGCTCAACAATAAGCGGAAGATCGGGTAAAGAGTCACCATTCTCCCATTTGGAAACTGCTTGTGCGGAAACGGATAATTGTTTTCCAAGCTCTTCTTGAGTGATACCGTGGGAACGCCGCAGCTTCGCAATTTTTTCGCCAAAACCATTTAACTTATCCATTTAGATAACCTCCCTTAAAGAATTACCACTATCGTAGCGTGCCTCTGATTGTTTGTGTATAGAGGTGAACGGGGGGGGCTCAACCAATGGTTGAATTATACCGATCAACAGTTGTGTCGTGCATTCACAACTACTTTCTTCTACCGATATATAGAAGGTGAGAGGATATGCCAAGCACCGAAGGGTCATTAGCAAGCTCAACAAGTAAGCTCATTAGCATCTGCAACTCTCCTTTATCTTCCCATACCTTTATTTGATCACTGCTTAATAGTCCACCAATACTAGAAGAAGCTACCACATCAATCGTTTCAAAACCATGCTTCTCCATAAAAGGTTTAATTTCATTGATGTTAAAGTAATACGCTCCTGTAAACCTCCCCTTATCGGTATGATTAAAGATTCCAGTCGATCGAAACTCATGAATAGAATCCAATGTGTCGTTAGGCTTCCAGTACTGTGGATATTGCAAGGAAGTTAAGGTCATTCTCATTCTGCTTTGAAATGCGACGAATACTAAGCCTCCCTTTTTTGTAACGCGAAACAATTCGTTTACTGCTTTTATTCGCTCTTCCTCTCTTTGCAAATGATAAAGCGGACCTAGCATCAGTGCAGCATCGAACTTTTCGGACGCAATTCCTTCCAAGTCGATCGCGTTCAGTACATGAAAGCCGTTGAACTGTTCATGTAAGCCAAGCTCATGTGCTTTTTCCTCTGCCATGTTAACCAGTCGAGGTGTTAGATCAGATAATGTCACGTTACATCCCAGCTTCGCTAACTCCATTGAATATTTTCCTGGTCCTGCTCCATTATCTAAAACCTGATCGTGTGGTGATACATACTTCTTGATGTAATGCCAGTTAATATAAAACTCTAAGGGCTCACGATCTAATCTACCCCATTCATCGAATTGTGAATAATAACTTATTATGTTTTCCATCTGTTCATAACACCTGCCTTTGTAAAAGTAATATAAAAAATAAAAACCTATTGCCGCTAAAAGGGCGATAGGTCATGTGCAAGTTGAAATATTTCAACCAGTATAATTCTTCCAAATATAACTGTCAATAACAAACTTACTCTATATCTTTACTTTCAAGAGTCATTGCGTGCTAGACGAAAGCCTTGATCTGGCCCATATCCGCTTGCCTCGAACCTACCGCGGAATGCAACCTCATTGTTGTTCTCGCCTCCCATCCAGCCGCCTCCCTTTACAACTCGCTGTAAGCCACTTTCGCTATCTTCATCTTCATACCAATCCCATATCCATTCTCTTACGTTTCCAGACATATCGTATAACTGCAGCTCATTAGGCTCCTTAGAGCCAACTAATTGAGTTTGATTCCGATTGTTTTCTATTGCTGGCCAGTTCCAATCTCCTTCTAAGTAGTTGTTACCAGCGTTTCGCCAGTTCCATGCCACCTCGTTAACATCGTCACCGCCACTATACAGGTATCCTTTGCTTAATTGACCACCGCTTGCAGCATATTCCCACTCCGCTTCCGTTGGAAGACGATAGCCGTTTGCATCCTTATTGATTGTTACCGTCCATTTGATCGGATCGAACTCACTTTTATTATCTGGATCAAGATTACTTTTATCTATATTGTAATAAGGCTCTAGCCCTTCCTTTTCACTCTTTAGATTACAAAACTCGATAACATCATACCAGCTAATCA
Organism: Paenibacillus camelliae; assembly: GCF_023715345.1. GTDB lineage: Bacteria > Bacillota > Bacilli > Paenibacillales > Paenibacillaceae > Pristimantibacillus > Pristimantibacillus camelliae. The sequence continues at coordinate 95,991 of NZ_JAMBNY010000006.1, read as the reverse complement.
TTTCGACAGGTCGCTGCTCGCCTACAAATGCTGAAGGATTGTCTCCCATGACGTCCATCCACTCTTTTTGAGTAACTTCATATTGTCCAATATAAAAGCTAGGTATCGTTTCACCCTTAAAATTTGAGTGTTCACTTATGATACTACCGCCTTCTACGAATATAAATTCACCACTTACGACTATTTTTTCACGATGGTCTTCAGGTTTGTTATTATTCAACTGAGAAGACTGCTGAGTTGTTTGCTGTGCTTTCGTCTGAGCAGCTTCCTGCGAGCAACCACTAGCTATGATGGATAGTATTACTATAAAACACATTAATATGGCTCTCATTCGTATCGATCTCCTTTATGTGGAGTGGTAACAATAAATAATTTTAGTGAATCCGGATACTTGGCCTACCTTAGCAGACAGGGCCGCTGAAGTTAGCTTCAGCAGACCCCATCCAGAGCTTACAGGCAGCTTATTACCAAACCGTTACATTCGAGCTACCGCTGCTTTGGTAGCCTTCTGTTGCCAATACTTGATATGACCAGTTATTGCCTAGATGCATACCAGCATTTCTCCATGCGTTCACATGGTTGCTGAACGTAATAGAGACGTTGCTGCCTGTCGGTCTTTTAGATTGACGAACACTCCAGAATTGTTGGAATGTTTGTGTGCCATCGATGGATGGTGCGTTGTAACGCATTGTTGTATAGATGTCATATGTGCCACCATCACTGTGTACCGTGCCTTTATATTGACCAGTAGGTCTGTATGTGCCCCAGCTGTCAACGACATAATATTCAATAAGTGAATTTCTCGTCCAACCATATAGTGTTAAATATCCATTGCCAGATGGTGCCCATACTCCAGCATTGTAGTTAATCGTTCTGTTAGGAGAGCCAGTAGCCCAGCCTTTACCAACAACAAAGTTACCGGTATTGTACCAGTTAACGCTGTAATTACCACCAGATCCATTAACCGCATTTACAGTACCGCCGCCATCCGTCCAATTTTGCCAATAGGTGTTTGCACTTGCTGTTGTTGCAAGCATACAGAAGCACATCGTAGCTGCAATTAACAATTTCACACTTCTCTTATTAAACTTAATCATACTAACCAACCTCCTAAAAAATAGTTTTTGACACATTCTGTCTACTTCCCATTCTGTTAGTCGATTTGCCTTTGGCTGTGAATCTTGTTGTTGGCTAAAGCTTGTCCCTCCTTTCATTTAAAATTATAGAATGTAAGCGTATACAGTACACTGCAAAAACTTTAGGATTAACTTCAATAATTAAACATATATAGAAATTAATGGTATTAACTATGTAAAAAGAGAAGCGGTTTTTCTCCGCTTCCATAAATAATTATTAATTAAATTATAAATAAAACAACAATAAACATATTTTTTTATAGCTAAGCACTTTGTTTTCTTGGACTAACTACCTCTACTTCTTTACCTTTTTCAGATAATCGCGTTACAATTTTATCAAGCGTCTGCTTAGCAGTGTGATCCCAGACATGAGCAGAGCTTAAATCAAGCTGTACCTTGTTAGCTTCATCTGTAAAATCAATGCTATCCAGCAATGCGTTACTGGATACGAAAAACAGTTGACCCTTCACCCGATAAACCGAGAGATTATCATTCGTCTCTTTCTCAATATCTAGGTGCGATGCTGAACGGTAGGCATACACGATAACACTCATCAGCACACCGACAATTACACCAAGTGCTAGGTTATGAGTCGTAACCATCACAATGACGGTGACAACCATAATAAAGGTATGTGCAAATGGTTTGCTTCTAATATGGCGTATATAACTCCAATCGAACACTTCAATACATACCATCATCATAACCCCGACAAGTGCCGCAATCGGAATAATGTTCAGCAGATCATCGAGTACAAACACCATTAGCAGCAGCATAACAGCCGCAACTAACGTAGACAGCCTTCCTCGTCCACCAACCTTTACGTTGATGGCTGATTCCGCGATAAGGGCACAGCCTGCCATCCCACCTACAAAGCCAGTAACCGTATTGGCAATACCTTGTCCACGCATTTCTTTATCCTTGTCCGACTTCGTATCGGTCATCTCATCAATAATCGTTTGTGTTAACAGCGTTTCTGAATATCCAACCACTGCAAGTGACAATGCAACAGGCAGAATAATTATTAACGTTTCGAACGTAAATGGAACCATCGGAATATGGAACCAATTAACGGATGATGTATCGATCGCTGCGATATCGCCAACGGTTTGCAATGAGCCCGGAACAAAGACGACTAAAAGCGTCATGGCAACAACTGCGAGCAAGGGCGAAGGGATTGCTTTGAAAAACTTAGGAATCACGTAAATCATAACGAGCGTTCCTATAACCATCGCATACATGCCCCACGACTGATTCTCAAAATATCTTAATTGCGATATAAAGATAAGGATTGCTAATGAATTAATAAAGCCTGTTATGACGGAATGAGGAACAAAGCTCATCCAGCGCCCCATCTTAAACCTGCCCATTAGATATTGAATAATGCCTGTCAAAATCGTAGCTGCAAATAAATACTCCACACCATGCGTTGCTACTAATGCCGTCATAAGCACGGCCATCGATCCGGCGGTCGTTGATACCATTGCAGGTCTGCCGCCAAATATTGAGATTAATACTAAAATCGATATCGAGGAAATAATACTGATCATCGGATTAACTCCTGCTATAAATGCAAAGGCAAGAGAATCTGGGATTAAAGCTAGAACCGTTGTTATCCCCGCTAAAACATCCGCTCGTATATTAGAAAACCAATCTTGTTTTATTCGCTGCAGCATTTGTTTCTCGTAAGCTCCTTTTCTATAATTCTACACTTCTACTACTTTAACATCTCTCTCACTCCTTGTGTATATAAGAATTATTGTAAATATCGATAATAACGTTATGATCATAGACAAATAAATGTATTGATGTTAAAATCTCCATGGAAATTATTGTATTACTTTTTAATGTAAAGGAGATGCATATGAAAAAGAAAGCAATTGTCGTGTTTTTCACTGTATTGATCCTTAGTGTAGCTTTTTCGGGAGTAGCTGGTTATGCCATTGGAAAGAATGAAGTGATTGCAACACTTGCACAACACATTAAAATTACGAACGATGGCCGAGAGATTGATATCGGCAAAGACGTTCCACTGACCTATAACAATAGAACCTATCTGCCTGTTCGTGCCGTCAGTGAAGCATTAGGCTATGAGATTGAATGGTTTAGCAGCTCCAATACTGTTAATGTATCGATGCCAGAAGAAGCGTATCCGGTCGTTTCAATGGACGGCATTGAAATTATCGATTCATCAACCTCGCTTGATTTAATGTCGAGTACCGCTATTCAACGTGTAAATGTCATTGTCAATCAAACGAAGGAGCTTGACTTTGAACCAACGTTAATATTTGAGGTTTTGAAGAACGGGGTCGTTATTGATTCACAAACCGCCCAGCTAGAACAAACACTGGGTAGGTCGATCGTCGAGTTGAAATCTCGCCAGTTTAGCCATCAGCTTGGCAGCAGTTTGACAAGTGATGAAAGACTCCAAAAATATCACGAGCAATTCTCCTACCGCTTGAAAATAAAATAAACCGTATAAGGGACTGTTCAGATGATGGATATCCACACTCTTCTGTACAGTCCTTTTTTGTGGAATTTTATAGATTAATAGAATATGATGATAGAAAGGCAGCAGAGAACATTACATAAAAAGGAGTAACAACGATGAGTATTTATAACTATCTAGCTAAAAAATCCAATGGGGACATTGTCTCCATGCAAACGTACAAAGGGCAAGCTATGCTCATTGTGAACACGGCGAATAAATGTGATTTCACGTATCAATTCGAGGATCTTCAGCGCATTTATGAAAAGTATAACAATAAAGACTTTACAGTGCTTGGCTTTCCGAGCAATCAATTCGCCAATCAAAACCCTGAGGATGGAGCAGAAACAGCTCGTGCATGCAGAACGAGCTACGGGGTTCAATTCCCTATGTACGATGTCATCGATGTAAATGGAGAAACGACACACCCACTCTACAACTATCTGAAGCATGAGGTCGAGCCTCGCCCAGTTGATACTAGTAATATTCAGGAAGTGATTCTTACGAATACAGTTAAGGAAATCTATCCTGATTATTTAATTGGGAACAATATCCGCTGGAACTTTACAAAGTTTTTAGTCGATGCACAGGGTCAGGTCATCAAACGCTTCGAGCCATGCGATTCAATCCTAGAGATCGAGAATGCAATCGAAGAGCTAATAGCTGCTAACCAATAGATTAACTACTAGCGATCAATGATTGTAAGTCTATATTAAAAGCTACCTCTGCACAACACCTTAGTAAGTGTCAGTGCAGGGTAGCTTTTTTAATGTCTTTATTATCGTTGCTTTGAAGTACACTCAGCTCTACTCAGCAAATTCATATGCTTCACTGGTTAGCTTAAACCTATCCTTGAGCCCTGATGTTACATACACCTTATGCTCACCGGTTACAAATATCGCCTCTGTATGCTCCGTGGCCTCAACAAATGCCATTCCTTTCTCCAAGCCCAGCAAAAACACCGATGTTGACATGGCGTCTGCGTGCATGGATTGATCGGTAATAATTGTTGTGCTGACGAGCTCATTATTGTCAGGATAGCCTGTGAAAGGATCTAAAACATGATGGTATAGCTGATCTTGATCGATAAAATACCTCTCATACACACCAGAGGTAACAATCGTTTGATCGCGCACTTCAAGGGTGCCTAAGTATTCCCCTCGATTCTCCTCTGGGCTCTGAATGCCAATCGACCATGCCGAACCATCCGGCTTATTGCCCATCGCAACAATATTGCCACCAAGGTCAATAATCGCGCTTGAGAAGCCTTGCTTCTGCAAATAATTTGCGACGACGTCTGCAGCATAGCCCTTAGCAATCGCGCCTAGATCAAGAGTCATATCAATATCATCAAGCTGCACTGCTAGCTGGCTTTCATCAAGCAGTAGCTTCTCATAATCAACGAGCTGCTTTGCTTCTTCAATTGCTGCTTGTGGTGGGACCTTGCTGCCTCCATTGCCAATGGCCCACAAATCAACTAGGGGTCCGATTGTAGGATCAAATTTACCACCGGAACGCTCAGCATACTCCTTAGCTGTCTGAATGATACGGAAGGTTTCCTCAGATACCTGTACAGCAGATTCACCAGCGAACTGATTAATACTCGAGACCTCGCTTTCTTCCTCAAAGCGATTCATCGTCTCGTTAATATGCTCCAGCAGTTGTTCTATCTCTTTGAAATGAGTATCGCTAATCCGCTCATCGTACACCCTTATGCTAACTACGGTGTCAAATATGAAATAATTTTTACTAATCGGCTTCGTAACGGTAGAAGTGCTGCTAGTAACCGTATTGCCACAGCCTGAAAGGATTAGAAAACAAGTAACTAAAATCATCGTGCCGATATTTCTATAGCGCATGCGATCGCCTCCACCCCGTGTCTGCATAGAGCGTATCAAACTTTTGGGGTTAATCCTGTGACAAATATCATTCTCGCACATTTTAGAAGGTGTTAACCTTAAAGTACGTACATGAGATAGGAGTGAAGTGCTATGAAGCGAGGCGACATGGCGATTGCGGCACTGATAGTTATTGCACTTTCTTGGTTCACATATTCAACGCTTGGAGATAACCATCATCACGAGGAAGCGGCATTTGCCTCCATTTATGTAGATGGAGAGCTTTATGATAAAGTCGCACTTACTGAGGAAGGCTACGAAATCGAGATTAGCTCAGGAAAAGGATACAACCTGTTGAAGGTTTCGAATATGGGTATTGAAATGCTGGAATCCAATTGCCCTGATCAAATTTGTATCGGCTTCGGCCACATTCATTCCAAGGATGAAAATATCGTCTGCTTGCCTAATCGAATTTTTGTAGAAATAGATGGAGGCGACGATTCGAAGGGAGTCGATGTCATTGTCTCCTGATCAATATCAATTACGAAAGCTAATGATTGTTGCTATCCTTGCTTCCTTGGCTGTTGTGCTTGGCATCATAGAGGCGCTTATTCCGTTTACTGTGACGATACCAGGTGCAAAGCTGGGGCTAGGAAATATCGTTGTATTGACCTGCCTCATTTGCTTAGGCGGTCGGGACGCTTTTCTGCTAATCTTCATAAAAACGCTCATTACATCCTTTATTCTCGGCAGCTTTTCCACCTTTATATTTAGTGTGTTTGGTGCTGTAAGCAGCTTTATCATCATGTACATGATGGTACGATTCGGCTCCAAGCTATTCAGCTTAATGATGACCAGTGTGATGGGCGGCATCGTTCATAATTTGGGGCAGCTGCTGGCAGCCTCCATCGTTCTCGGCACTACGAAAATATTTTATTACTTGCCATTTTTACTACTCGCAGGCATAGCAACCGGCTTGTTTGTCGGTGCAGCCTCCAAGTATCTTATTGGTTCACTTCACCGCTTGCAAATGTTTGAGGCGAGCAACTCACGCAGCTGAAAACAAACAAGGGAAAGGAGCTGCAATATGCCTTTAATGTATAACCAAGACGACAAACATAAGCCTCCTGCTATACAACTGAATAATATTCGTTTTCAGCGCGGTAGTCACACCGTGCTAAAGCAGCTATCCATCAGCATACCTGCAGGACAATGGGTTGCAATCGCAGGCTGCAACGGTTCGGGTAAATCTACGTTAGCACGCTTAATAAACGGCTTGCTGCAAGCATCAAGCGGCAAGATTATTATTCACGGCCAGCCGCTTCAGCAAGAGCATATCTATGACGTTCGTTCACAGATCGGCTATATTTTCGCATCACCAGATGACCAATTTATCGGGCTCACCGTTCGAGATGATATTGCCTTTGGTTTAGAAAATCTATGCCTGCCGCGCGAGCAGATCGAGCAACGAATCCAAACCTATGCTAAGCTTCTTCACTTGACCGAGCTGCTAGATCGACATCCTGCTACCTTGTCAGGCGGTCAAAAGCAACGTGCAGCATTAGCTGCGGTATTAGCGATGCAGCCTTCCGTTCTTATTCTCGATGAAGCAACCTCGATGCTCGATAGTCATTTTCGAGATCAGCTTCTTCAATGCTTACAAGCATTACACGTGGAGCAGCAGCTGACATTGATTACGATCTCCCACGACATTAAGGAGCTCTCAGCTGCTGATCGTCTCATTATGCTTCATGATGGCGTCATATTAGCTGATGGCAAGCCAGAAGACTTACTTATACAACAGCAGCTGCTAAAGGCATGTCGTCTCGAAGCTCCTTATGTACTCGAGCTGTGCAAGGAGCTTAGGCTTCAAGGTATTGATATCGGCGAATCGATTAATGAACAGGAGGTGCTGAACAAGCTATGGGCATTACTTTCGAGCAGGTCTCCTATCGCTATAAAGAGCGCGCGCTAAAGCAGCATTTGGCGCTCGATCATATTGATTTATCGTTAAAAACTAATCAGTTCATTACGATCGTCGGAGCTCCAGGATCAGGAAAATCCACCTTGCTGCAGCATCTGAATGGTCTGCTTCGAGCAGATCATGGAACGATTCATGTACTTGATATGGTCATCTCACCATCCCCTGCTAAGCTGCCGAAGGGGCTTAACCAGCGGATCGGTCTTGTGTTTCAATACCCAGAGCAGCAGCTTTTCAAGGAAACGATATGGGAGGATTTGTTGTATGGGCCACTCAACTTTGATATGAGCAAGACAGAAGCAGAGCTTGCCGCCAAGACGGCAGCTGAATTCATGGGGCTAGATGACCTTATTCTCGCCAAATGTCCTTATCAATTGAGCTCTGGACAAATTCGTAAAGCCGCTATTGCAGCAGTATTAGCGGCCGGGCCGGAAATCATTGTACTCGATGAGCCTACCGCATCACTGGATGCTTCAAGTAGATTAGAGCTTATGACGCTGCTGCACCGTCAATGTCAAGAGCAGGGCCGAACGGTTATTGTCGTCACTCACGCTTTAGAGGAGGTTGCCCCCTTTACCGATCAGATCATTGTTATGGATGAGGGTACTATCGCTTTTGTAGGAAAACCGCATGAGCTTGTGAATCGTACAGATCTTATCGACAAAGCAGGGCTGCAAATTCCAGCCGCTTATGAGTTATATGCCGCGCTGCAGAAGCCGTTAAGGTTAAGCAAGCTTGATCACTATCCAAGTGCTGCCGAGCTGGCTGCAGTGATTAAGGCAGCTATTTCATAAGAAAGGAGTCCCGCCATGAAGCACAAATTAATGCTTGGCCGCTATATTGAAGGACAGTCACTGCTGCATCGACTTGACCCCCGCTCCAAGCTAGCTGGCATGCTATGTTTTATTGCGGCTGTGTTTCTCATTAACTCCTACGTTACGCTGTTCATCGGGCTAGTATTTACACTCATCATCATTGTGCTGACCAAAATACCGCTCTCGTACTATATCAGAGCAATAAAGCCGCTAATATTTCTTATTGCCTTTATCACCTTATTCCATATCTTCTTCCATACCGAAGGAGCTCGCATGCTTAAGGTAGGGGTGTTTTCCATCTATTCCGGCGGCTTGGAGAAAGGGCTAGTAGCGGCGGGACGGATGACGCTGTTCATCGCCTTCGCGTCGGTGCTCAGCTTTACGACTCAGCCTGATCGAATCGCCAACGCGTTAGGCAGCTTCCTGCGACCACTGAAAAGGCTCGGCGTGCCTGTTGAACGATTAACGCTCATGCTTTCGTTATCGCTTAGATTTATTCCAACCATATTTGAGGAGGCAGAGCGAATATGGAAGGCTCAAGTTTCGCGTGGTTTTTCACTTGCAGATCAGCCTTTAAAAGAAAAAGCTAAACGAACGATCGCCTTACTCGTCCCTGTCACTTCAAGTGCGTTTCGCCGTGCAGAAAGCCTAGCTGATGCAATGGAGGCACGCAGCTATCGACTTGGGGCTTCTCGTTCGCAATACAGGCAAATGCTCTGGAAGCGAAGCGATACACTTTTTGTCCTATCATTCACCCTGCCGATCTGTTTGATCACATTATTCAATTGAAAGGATGGTAACGATGAACCGTATGAATGCTAGATTATGGAGTGGATTTTGGCAGCTAGCCGATCCAAAGATATGGATTGCTTCAACTGTACCTATGCTCATAGCGACTGCTCTGGCATACAACAAGGAAAAGTCACTAGATTGGGGCTGGGTACTGCTTGCACTCGTTGGTATTTATTTAATTGAAATAGGAAAAAACGCGGTAAATGAGTTTATCGACTACTGGACTGGCGTTGATCGCTATATCGCTACAGATAAACGCAATCCCTTCAGTGGCGGGAAGAAGACGATCATTGACGGCAAGCTCTCAATGCTCGAAACAGCGATCATTGCAGTCATTACGCTAGCACTAGCATTTTTTATTGGCTTATATATCGCTCTTGTACGTGAGCCGAATGTATTCTGGATCGGTATGATTGGTGGCTTCCTCGCCGTATTCTACAGTCTTCCTCCATTTAAATTCAACTATAATGGGCTAGGTGAAGCTGCCGTTGGCCTTTCCTTCGGACCGCTCATTGTACTCGGTATGTATGCAATGCTTACTGGAGAGCTTGATGCCAATGCCGCATTTATAGGTTTACCGCTAGCCTTTCTCATTACGGCGGTGCTCTGGATTAATCAGTATCCCGATTATGAAGCGGATATGAAGGGTGGTAAACGGAACTGGCTCGTGCGAATCGGTAAGGCTAGAGGGATTAAGGTTTATGCGTGGCTTTACGCCGGTGCTTATGTTAGTATTGCTGCTGTTGCCCTAGCAAGCGGTAATTACTATTGGCTGCTCGGACTATTGACGATACCTATTGCTGTGCAAGCTGTGCGTATCGCAGCACTGAACCTGGACAATCTACCACAGTTTTTAACTGCAAATGCACGCACGGTTATGATTTACCAGCTGACAGGAGCCGCCATGATCGCTGCTGCTCTGCTGGCATAGCCTATATGTTTCTAATACTCTCATTGCATATTAATTAAGAAAGCTGCACAGAAGTGGGTGAAAACTTACTTCTGTGCAGCTTTTCTCTACTTGATATTAGATCTCGATCGTACTATATAATTTAATCACTATTGATAGTGAGTATATTTGCCAGTGCCAGCTCTTATAGATTTAACCGAATCACTCATACTAACAAATTAAACGGTAAACCTCATAAAAAGGTACTCACGCGTATACTGTGATACGATTTAAGCGCGAGCGCACTTGCTATTCATTTTTTTATATGTTTTTTCATATAAAGAAAGGTGCAAATCGATAACACGAGAGGGTTTTGTATGAATTATCATACATATTAACCAGATAGCGAACTTGCGTTACCAATTTTGTATAAAATATCATACAAAATAACTCAACGATTATACTCGTGTTTCCTTTTTATATGTTTTTTCATATAAAACGAAGAGCTTAAATCGTAAATGTTTAGACGTCGGGAGAATGCGCACAATAGAATCCTACTGTAAATTAAAAGTGCTCGAACGTATACTGGGATAACGTATACGTTCGAGCACTTGGGATATTCTCTTCCAATAAGTAGATAACGATTATTTCCGTCTCAGAAGGTTATTATTCGTTTGACTCTTATTTGTAATGCAGGTGTACATCATACAGCTTTTATGAAATAGGATACGAGTACCTGTAAATCTTTTATACTAGAATGACCTTCAAAATTCTCCAAAATACTCTTCGCCTTTAGCGTGTATTGCTCAGCGAGCTGTCTGCTGCGATCTAATGCATCACTTTGCTTCACCGCTACTATTGCCTCATCGAACTGTGCTTTACTAGTATCACAATGAAGCAGGAGCAGCTGTCTTCTCAAGTCTTCATCCTCTAACGCATATATAATAGGAAGCGTAATATTTCCGTTTCGTAAGTCCGATCCGGTAGGCTTACCAAGCTGTTCACTTGTGCTTGTAAAATCTAGCAAATCATCGTGGATTTGAAACGCAATACCTAGCGCTTCACCAAATTCATATAGCTGGTTCGCTACAGCTTCATCTGCCCCAGCTGCTCTAGCACCTGCTGACATACATGCTCCCATTAACAGTGCTGTCTTCCGCTTTGTTTTTTCTAAATATTGATCGAGTGTCATGCTAAAGTCGAAACGATGCTGCAATTGATCGTATTCGCCTACACAAAGCTCTGTTATAAGCGCAGCAAGCTCGGCACCCATATAAAAGTTCTCATCGATTAATTCGTCCTCGCTTGACCATTCCAAGGCTCTAGCAATCATATAATTACCGGCATGGACTGCTGTACCAATATCCGTTGCAGCATGCAGGGACTGTTCACCGCGGCGCAAAGGCGAATCATCAATAATGTCATCATGAATGAGCGATGCCATGTGCATATATTCAAGCAACCCGGCTGCTTTCCAAGCTAGATGAGACCGCTCTGATGTGCCAAATCTACCACCAACAAGCGCCATGATAGGACGCAGCCGCTTACCTCCTGCCATAATCAGCCGTTCAACACTAGCGTAAAGCACAGTTGACCGCTGCAGCTCATGATCAGACTGGATAATGTGCAGAAGCATCTCGTTGATTTCATGAAGCGATATTTGAAGCTGCTCATGCAATGGCTTCTTCATAACCTTTCACTCCCTATGCGCTTTGCTGATCCAGGTAATCTTTAATTTCCCGCTTCAGCTCCGTCATAAATCCTTCGCTTTTCCGGCCTTCTAACGATTGGAGCTGCATTCTTTTGTAGATCGGATTGATTTTTTTTAATATCTTCTGCTCCTTACGGCTTATGGCTACCCGATAAATTAATCCGATTAAATAATCACCATCTAAAATTGATCTTGCTAAGCTTTCTTTGTCATCAGGCAGCAAATGATTATGCTTACGTATGCCGACAGATATAAGCATACAACACGATAATACCGTCATCTTGCGCGAACGTGTCATACAATAAGAGCCTATCATCTCGGCAAGCTCCTGCAGGGAACGATCATCTGCATCCAGCTCTATATTCGTCTGTTTATGAATAAGCTCGTTCACTAGGTCCAGTGTATCAAGCAGTAATTTCTTATCCATAATAAGCACCTCACAACCATTCAGGTACAGAGGAAGCGCAATGGCTACTTGTTCACATTGCGCTTCTGCTCTGTTATTCCTCTTTCAATATCCGTGAACTTCCTCTTTCAATATCCGTGAACTTCCTCAGATTAGTCCGTGTACAGATACCAACGTTTAACAATCGGAAGCCTCTTCCATACTTTTTTGAGACGTGGATAAACATAATAATCAAGTCCTAATGTGCTGCCTGAGCCGCCAATCAATGCAATACTTGCAGCCATATACCAAAGCATTTCGCTTGGAGCCATTCCCGACACCCAGACCATGGCACCCATACAGAAGGTAACAACAGCAGCCGGTGCGGTGAACAAGCCTACAATGAGCAGCAAGCCTACGAGCATCTCTGCAGCAACCATACCAGTTTGGAAGATATAAGCTAGTGACGTATACCCGCCATCCGCCGTGTAAAACATAAGTCCCATCGACCAGTCCACAATATTTTTTATAAAGTCTGGAACAGGTAAAGCAGTAAGTGCCTCTGAGGTATAACTTGATGCTGCTGAGACTGCATCGGCAGCTTCTGCCACCGAGGCACCTGAGGTGCCGTCCACTGCTTTTGCTGGAATAAGAAACATAGCTCCTGGATCATCTAAAATCTTGCCAACCTTATCAAACCCCTGCTTGAACCACATCCACCCTGCAAAAATTCTTAGCGGCACAAGCCAGAAATTGGGGGAGCGTTTAGCCAAATGACCGCCGACAAAGCTTCGATTATTTTTTACGTTCATAAATTCATGCAAAATATAGTGATAAACCTTATTAAAACCACATACCTGGAATAGATAGACCATATTAATGAGATGCTTCACACCCATAGCTGCAAAGCCGCTTAATGAAAACATCTTCTTCGGTACGCCAACACTCGCTACACCATACTTACTGCCTATACATACCATCGTACCGTGGAAGGTTGGCTTGTAAGCTTTTTTCTGCTGGCTATTAAACTCTGTTGCGATGTTATGTGCAATAATAGGAGCTGCAAGCTCTGCATTCTCGACCATTTGCGGCACAGGGCGCTCACTGCCCTCCGGAATAAAGAAAATGTTATCGCCGACTACATACACATTTGAGTGCTCTGGCACTTGAAGCTTATCGTTCGTAAGAATCCGTTCGCGTCCTTGCTTCTCGACATCAAGCTCGCCGACTAGATCTGAGCCTTGAACACCTGCTGTCCATATCACTGTCTTTGAGGGAATAAACTTCTCTCCTACCATTACACCTTGCTCGGATACTTTCGTTATTTTCGCACCAGTTATGATGTTAACGCCAAGCTTGCCCAGATGCTTCTCTGATTTTACGATTAGCTTTTTAGGGAGGATCGGCAGAATCGTATCTACCATATCTGCTACGTACAATGAAACCTCGTTAGGGTTTACATAAAACTCCTTGCAGAGCTCCTGCGTAAACTCTGCCAACTCGCCAATCATCTCGACACCAGTAAATCCACCACCAACGACGACAAATGTGAGCATTTGCTTGCGAACTTGCGAGTCGGTCTGCTTCACAGCCTCACGAAACATTTTGAGCGTGTGCTCCTTGAGTTTTATTGCATCCTCATAGGACCAAAGCGAGAAAGCATGCTCCTGTGCTCCTTGAATACCGAAGAATGTAGGCTTACTGCCTGTACCGATCACTAAATAATCGTAGCTATAGCTGTCGCATTGACCTGTCAGCCTCTGAGCTTCAAAGTCAATTTGATCAATATGATCAAGCACAACGTCGACATTGCGAAAGCCTGAAAATATCTTTTTCAAATCAACGCGAATAGAGTCCTCCTCTACCCGATTTGCTGCTACTTCATGAAGCTCGGTCAATAACGTATGATACGGCTTGCGATCAATTAACGTGATGTGAACATCTTTGTTTTTACGAAGCTTGTTGGCAAGCTTCTTGGCTGTTAACACTCCACCATAACCGCCGCCTAAAACAATAATTTGCTTCATAACGGTCTCTCCTTTTTGCATGATCTAGACGTCCGTGAATTTCATGTAACAATAGTGTTCAAAAAGTTCAGCCTTCAGCACCGGGGCTTACGCTTCCGATGTGCGTTTTTCCAAAACGCTGTAATTGAAAGAAGCTAGGGCCAGAGGAGCGCAGCGTACGTAGTTGGTACGTGAGCATCGGAAAGCTCGGCTGAATTCATGTTTCGATGCCGAATAAACATTCAGTACTGCTTCGTGATTAAGGCTGGACTTTTTGAACTTCCTCTTTCAATGAGTGTTCAAAAAGTTCGGCCTTCAGCACCGAGAAAATTGAAAGAAGCTAGAGATTGAGAAGCGCAGCGTACGTAGTTGGTACGTGAGCATCGGAAAGCTCGGCTGAATTCAAGTTTCGATGTCGAATATGCCCTCAGTGCCGCTTCGTGATCAAGGCTGTACTTTTTGAACTTCCTCTAAAGTTACTTAGCGTTTGCTAGTGCTTTCGCTGCCAACTCAACAAACCCATTCACATGAATAGATACGCCAGAGATTGCATCTGTGCTGCCGTCATCTCCATATGTGATGGCTGCAGGATCTTGCTTTTCAATTAGATATTGCTCGGCATTGAACGCTTGCTCGTGCCATTCAGCAGCTGCATTGCCTTTTTCCTTCATCCCATATTCGCCTGATATGGAGCGTGTTACTTTGTCTGTACCTCCATCCTTATGCACACCATTCCAGCTCGCAGCGACGATCTTGCCATTCATAACCGTAATGTTAACCGTTTCCTTCCAACCAGACTTCTCGTCAAAACTGTCCGCTTCTGCATAGTAGCTGCCATCTTTGTAAGCTCCACGTTCTACCGGACCTGCTTTTAGTGCTGAATCCGCCAATTGTGCAAAGCCGCTAGCTGTAATCGATACACCAGAAACGGCATCTGTTTTCCCATTATCATCTACAACAATCGCTGCTGGTTCTTGCTTCTCGATTAAAAACTGTTCAAGCGCCGCTGCTTGCTCATGCCATTCTGCTGCAGCTTTCCCCTTTTCCTTCATGCCATATTGGCCGGCCTCGGACAAAGCCTTTTTATCAAGCCCACCGTTTTTATTAATGGCATTCCAGTTTACGTCTACAATCTTGCCACCCTCAACTTGTAAAGCAATGACTTCCTGCCAATCAGAATCCTCTTTAGGAACAGCTTCTGCATAATAGGAGCCGTCTGCATATCCTTCAGTTGCTTCAGCTGATGCTGTAGGCTCTGGTGCCTTAGTTTCTGCCGGTGCATTGGTTGCCGTATTTGCAGGTTGTTTATCATTAGTCGATTTCTCTCCTCCACAGCCAGCAGCTATAGCAGCTACAAGCATTAACATCAACAGCATCATTCCTACTTTCTTCATCTCTAATTCCTCCTAGTTTTTTGCGAAATTTTTAATGTGAATCTTTTCACTTAATTAGCTTACTTGTATTTTAAGCATCAGCAGCATTAAAGTATGTGATTATTATCACAAGATTTGGTAACGACATTTGATATATTTAATGAAACTCAATCTATGCTAGGATGCACCGAATAAATGCAGTATGAAGAGTGAGGAATCAAGGCTATCTAAAAACTCATATCCATAAAGGAGCTGACGAGTAATGATGATTTCCCCAAAGCATGAAGAACAGAAAAAAACATTAGTTATTATTGCTCACCCTACTCTACACAAGGGTTCACACGCTAACCAAAGGCTAGCTAAAGCTGCTGCCGAGCATGCTACAACTGTACAAGATTTATATGCCCAATATAGCAACGCACCCATTGATATAGAGCGTGAGCAGAAATTGCTGCTTGAGCATGATCGAATAATCTTTCAGTTTCCAATCTGGTGGTATAGCTGCCCAAGCTTGTTAAAGCAATGGTTAGATGATGTAATGACGTATGGATTTGCTCATGGTGAAGGAGGAAATAAGCTGCATGGCAAGGAATGGGGTTTGGCAGTTACTGCTGGGGGCTCCGATATGACCTACAGCCAGCAAGGCTATAATCTTTATCCTCTGGAGCAATTGCTGCGTCCATTTGAAGTAACAGCCAGTGTTGTAGGTGCAACGTTCCTGCCTTTGTTTGTCGTCTATAATGCAATGGGGCTGAATGATGAGGAGCTTACCCTCAAGGCCGAGGAATATGCAAATTACTTAACCTCAGCGATGGACCCATCATATTCACTAGCGTAATAAGCAATAGAAAAATCCGTTAAGTCGAAATAGCTATCGGCTTAACGGATTAAGTACCACGACATATAAACAGGAGAACTATTCGATCAATTGGAGTTAACGAACCAGCTTCTTTACAAATGTAATCCTATGGTAATCCGTAGTAAAGAAATCGTATTCGTAGTCTGAGATTTCAAATCCTAGATTACGATAAAAAATTATCGTTGATTCATTGTTAGTATGACCTAGTGTGTAGAGAATGACTTCATTACTGCCCCTATCTTTAAGCTTATCGCATATTGTCTCAATTAGCTGCCTCCCGATACCTAGTCGTTGATGTTCCTTGTTAACTGCTACCCCGACGATTTCATAAAGACCTACTTCATGATTAAATATATAGCCGGCATGACCTAATACTTTATGGTCATCGCCAATGACTACGAAATAGCAGCTATCAGCATTCATTTGTTCCTGCGATTCTAGAAACTGTGACCAACGCAACGGGTATTTCTCAATAATAAACGTAGGGAACTGTAAAGGATGTTCCCTCATCATTGCTACAACATGTTCTTCATCTTGATATTCAAAAGGCCTTATATGCACCTTGCAGCCCTCCCTTCATACCGATAGTGACAGCTAACCGATCGAATGGTTCCAAACTGCGCAATTAACCGTTAAAGTTTCTTCTTCCCGTTACATAGTATGGATAATCCATCTTTTCTTTAACTTGTCTGGCCACTTCTTCACTAGTCAACGATTCAATAACATACAAGCCCAGATCAATAGAAGCTGATACCCCACCGCCAGTAAAAACATTACCGTCTCTTACATAGCGTTCTTTCACAACCTCAGCACAATAAGGTGCCAAAAGCTCGTACGCGGATGGATTCGTTGTTGCTTTCTTACCTTGTAAAAAACCTGCCGCACCTAACAGTAAAGCTCCTGTGCAAACGGACACCTTGTACTTTACATCCTGTGCAGTCTGAATCCAGCCTATAAAATCATCATCGTACCGCAGCTGCCTAGTAGCTAGACCACCAGGGATAAAGATCATGTCATAGCCAGATAAGTCAGGATAAACCTTGCCTACTTTCATAATTAATCCTCGATCATCTTTAACTTCTTGTTGATTCGAACAAAAATCCCATTGTACATTTTCTTTAGTGTTAAGAATGCCTATCCACGTTATTGCTTCATAAAAGCCTACAAAATCGAGTGTCGTCATGTTGTCAAATAAAATAAATGCAATCTTCATAAACTAACACCTACCTTACATAAAAATAAAAAAAGTATCTGATCATGAGATCAAATACTTTGCCCAGGCGTACGGCATATGATCATATGTGCTCCCTCGTGGTACTCCACGTTTACGCCAGTTGCACATACCAATTACTTCCTATTACTCTTATATCAATAATTTCTGAATATTACAACAATAATTCAGCGTAATCATAATAAAAGATAGGCCCGCTTCTAAAGCGGACCTCGTCGATGCTTTCAATATATCTATGTTGCCTATATTGTGCTTCGTTAGATATTTTTGCACTGATATGACGGAAACGATTATTGCTCGTTCTTTTCATTAAGCTTCGAAATGAGCTTATCTCCTTCAACATCCAGGTTAGGAAGCATCCGATCCAACCACTTCGGTATCCACCAAGCCTTGCTATCGAATATTGCCATAACTGCAGGTACTAGCGTCATTCTTACAATAAACGCATCAATAAAGATACCAATCGTTAAGGCAAATCCTATTTGCTTAATAATAATATCTTCTGTAAAGATGAAGCCTGCAAATACAGATACCATAATGACTGCAGCTGCTAGCACGACGCGACTTGCTTGGTTGTATCCATGAACGATGGATTCCGTGCCGCGATGTCCATGCACGTAGGATTCACGCATGGAGCTTACTAGGAATACTTGATAGTCCATCGCTAAGCCGTATAGTATACCTGTGATGATAATTGGCATAAAGCTAAGCAGCGGTCCACCCGTGTCAAATCCGAACAGCCCACTTAACCAGCCCCATTGGAATACCGCTGTCGTACAGCCGAATGTTGCTAGAATACTAAGCAGAAATCCAACGGTTGCTTTAATAGGTACAACAATCGAACGAAATACGAGCAGAAGAATAATAATGGATAGAATGACGATAATTCCAACATATAGTGGAAAAACATCTGCCAGCTTAGCTGACATATCGATATTTACCGCTGTAAATCCAGTTACACCAAGCTTAATATCATGAGACTGTACAATATTAAGATTAGGATCACGCAAATGTGTTACCAAATCTTTCGTTTCCTTATCGGAAGGCCCCGTCTCAGGAATTAAGCTTAATATCGCCAAGCTGCCGTTTTCGTTCATACCTAGCGGAGAGACCTGAGCAACATTATCCTGACTATTGAGCTCCATGACGAGCTGTATGAGAGATTCAGGAGTGAATGCAGCCGAAGAATTATTTTGCTCTGCTACAATAACGAATGGTCCATTAAACCCTTCGCCAAAGCCCTCCGTTATTGCATCATAGCTCTGTCTTGCTGCTGTATCTAAATTCGCTGTAGCCGCACCTGGAATCCCCATATCCATTTTCGAAATTGGTGTTGCGGCAATACCAAGAACAACGATAATGATTAGAATGACTGGCCAGCGGAACTTAATGACACCTCTAACCCATCGATCAGAAAATCCACTTTTTGCTGATGTCGCTGACTTGCTATTATACTTTTGACGAGCTTTTTCGGAGCAGATTCGTTCTCCTACTAGACCAAGCAAAGCTGGCAATAGCGTTAAGGCAAGCAGAACGTTAATAAACACGGTTGCTGCAGCAACTAGCGCCATAATGGATAGGAAGGAAATATCAATAACGAGCATACCGCACAAAGCGATAATAACGGTTAAGCCTGCAAAGAACACCGCGCTTCCGGAGGTTCCGATCGCTCTGCTTGTAGCCTCCTGCGCACTAATGCCTTGCTCAAATATTAAGTGGCGCTGACGATTGACGATGAACAAGCAGTAATCTATTCCTACCGCCAAGCCAACCATAAGTCCCAGCATAGCAGAGACGCTTGTCATCTCAATCATGCTTGAAAGTGAGAATGCGCCCCCAACACCAAGTGCAACACCTAAAAGAGCTGTGAGTAGAGGCAATCCCGCAGCTACCATAGATCCTAAGGTCATTAATAGGACGAGCGCTGCAACGACTACACCAATAATTTCCCCAGCTCCGATGCCAAGGTGAAGCGGCAATAACGATTCGCTAGGCAGCACCGTAATATTCGCTTCTGTCTCAGCTACCTTTGCCGCATCTATAATTGCATCCTTAACATCCTGTGGAACAGAGTTTACATCTTTTAAGAATTGAAATTGGAACAATGCGATATTCCCATCGCTTGAAAGCAGTACCCCTGGAAGTGGGCCAGCCTCTGTCATCATGTATCCATATGGCGGCAGCTGGTCAGGTGTCGCATACTGCATCATAAGTAAGCTTAAAGCATTAGCTTCTGTAGCTAATTCAGCTGTATTCAATACGTCTTCTAATTGATATACGTCATTAATTACTTTACTAATGGCGGCAATACGTTCAGGTGTATCCATCCGCTCCTCGGCAGGGGCCTTAAACACGATGCTTCCTTGTCCGCCTGATGCCATCGGAAGCTCTTGAGCAAGCTGATCAAGGATTCGTTGTGATTCTGTGCCTTCGATTTTCATATTACTGCTTACTTGAATCCCATTAACTCCAATTAATGTACCGACAACCGCTAATATAACTAGCCAAGCTGTAATAACGTACCATGATTTTCTGTACGCAAAATTACCGATTTTATACAAAAAAATTGACATCTGTCGAAAGTTCCCCTTTAGGTTAGATTTTAGAGATTAAATCCATTTTTCAAATATTGATAGATTTTATCTAAGTATTGATGAAAAGAGCTGTCTGACATCGTTTGCTCTGGCAGTACATTAAGGCTTCCGTTTACTACAGGCAAGATGGCTCCGTAAACTGCTCCTACGAGAAGATGAACATATACGTCATCATATTTCCCATTAGAAATTTCCAGTAAAATGCTATTAGCTTCGGTCTGCATCTGACTCATTTTGTCTAGTAAGTAAGGCTTAAGAGATGGGTACTCCGTGCATAGATTGACAATCTTATTCATTTTGCGAAGAAGCTCTAAGGTGATCTGCATGTTGATTAACTTAAAGAGCACATCAATAAGTAACATGTCCTCTGACAAATTCGCCAACAAGTTCTCTGCTTCAATCGTGTCATTAATCATAAAAGCTCCAGCAACGACTGCTTCCTCTTTACACGTGAAGTGATTGGCAAAGGTTCTTCTGGAATAGCCCGCTCTTTGGACAAGTTCATCAACGACAAAGCCCTCTAGACCGCGCTCCATCGTAAGCTCGAAAGCCGCATCAGCAAGTGCTTTAACCGTTGCTTCTTTTTTTGCAACGCGTAGATTAGGCTTGATGGTTCTTCTACTCCTTTCATACAAAATTCTTACAGTAGTTTACAACATAATTGCCCAAAGTGCAATGTTGCACTTTGGGCAATTATGTTACAGTATTCAATCATTCAATAAAAGATAACTCTGCTAGAATACGAGGCTATCTCTTCATAGGCGCTTAATCATATACCTACTTCTCGCATTCTTTGGGTGATGCTCTCAACCCGATCATCCATATTCAATCCAGTAAACCTAGGAAGCTTTAGCACACTCACCACTTTTCCATCGCGCATAAACATCACTCTCTCCGTCCGTGCAGCAACCAACGCATCGTGCGTAACGAGCATAACCGCGGTACCGTCATTATTAATCTCCGTAAAAATGTCCATAATCTCCTGCGCTGACTTCGAATTAAGTGCACCTGTAGGCTCATCACCGAAAATAATTTTCGGGCTGTTCATTAATGCTCGGCATATCCCTGCTCTTTGGAGCTGCCCTCCTGATACCTGCGTAATGTCGCGCTGCTCCAGCTCCGCAATACCTACTCTGTTCATAAGTGCTCTTGCCTTCTTCACAATAGATGCCGTATGTTTACGCTGATCACGCATTGAGGGAAGAATGATGTTATCAAGGATATTCAAATGTTTAAGCATCGTCGGCTGCTGAAATACAAAACCCATCGCTGTTCTACGAATCTCTGAAAGCTCATCAGCAGAAATTTTAGATATATCTTTACCGTCAAATACAGTCTTTCCTCCATCAATCGTATCCATTCCGCTAAGTGCGAACATAAGCGTTGACTTTCCCGAGCCCGATGGTCCCATGACCGCCACAAATTCTCCCTCGTTCACCTCTACTGACACGCCGTCAAGAACATTTCGTTTTTCAATACCCTCCCCAAAGCATTTCACGAGGCTGTCACCGACAATTATCTTTTTCATACCGCTACTCCTTTATATGGTTAGAGATTTTTATGTGTCCCACATGCGCTACACCAATTAACGTCGCTATTATAACTGTGATCGCCATCAGCAGAGGGCTAAGCAGGTAAGCTGAGATCGGATCAATTGTAAATTCGAACGTCGATGCTCCGAATGAGGAGATAACTAAGCCGGCAAGCAGCTCTCCGAGCGTATTAGCGAGAATCGTACCTAGAAGCACTCCGATGATTAGGATGAATATTGAACGGGAAATAAATTGTACCTTCACATCCGTGCTGGTATAGCCGAACGCATTCATGACGGCAATCGAATATCTATCCTTAGCAACCAGCATTCTTATAAAGAGCATGCTGATTAGCAACGTTATAGCAATAGCTACAACAATTGCAACGTAAGAGGCTGTCTTAACCGCGCTGATCGTCGAGCCAAAGGTCTGTTTAACATACTCATCAATATCTGATGTTTTAGTGTAATCAAACGTTTCGCTATATTCCTTGACCTTCACAGCGACGAGAGCGGGATCGTATAGTTTAGCGCTAACGATACTCCACATTGTTCCAGCGGATTGGTCTGAGAATACAGCCTTCGCTGTTTTACCACCGTTGGTAATATCGGAATAGATTCCGCTTACGATAAGCTTCTTCTCTACATCCCCCATCACCAATGTCATCGAATCCCCCACCTCGTAGCCCATATCATCAGCATACAGCGTGGAAAGAGCGATATCATTCTCTGCAGCAGGAGCTTTCCCTTTCGTATAGGCAATAGGGAATATCGAATGATCACCTAGCTCGATTTTAATATTTTCTTCCGTGCCATCCCGCAGCTTCACTCTAAATGTTTTGGTCGTAAGGACCGCAAATTGCGATATCGCTTGATCGCTTTGCACCGCCCTAGTAATGTCAGCCACTTTCTCCGAGAAATTGTCGACATTGCCGGACAGCTGCATGCGAAGATCGTAGCTTCCAATCCCCATGTAGCCAATGAAGCTTTTCGAGGAAATCGTGTTATACAGGTTTTGTGGAACGATCATAATAAATGATGAGAGCACAAGTACAGCAAGCATCGTAGCATATAGTTTTTTTCTAGATAGCACATCCTTCATGCCAAGAAAAACATTCGTATTTAGCAATCTGCTTCCACTTAAGGTGATACGCCTTGCGCCTGTGTGCTTTTCTTGCAAACTGCCAAAGCGTATAGCCTCTGCCGCGGAGATATGCCTAAAGCGTTTGAGCACTCCGTTTACATAGATGACGATAGCTATAAACACAAGCAGGATACCAATGATAGCTAATACATAGGCTAACGCCGTATGATCGCTTTCACCCATAAAAAGACGAATATTTTCTAGCAGTAAGCCTTTAAATACGAACGAAAGAGCGAAGCCTAGAATGGAGCCTGCTGCAGCAATCGCTGCATATTTAGCAAGATAGATTTTTTTAATATCTGAAATACGCAGCCCGATGGCCTTCATTACCCCAATCTCGCGATAATCCTCTTCTATTTTCGCAAGCAGTGTAAAGCGTATGCACAGAAAGGCGATCGCAACGACAAGAAAGCTTACAAGTAGAATAACTCCAACCATCATCCCATCGGAAATAGCATTCATCATGCGGAATAGCGCGTAGGTGACAGTCGGCCCGTTCATCTCAAGCCCTGCATTGGCATAAGCGGTTTCGAAAGCGCCTAGCTCAGCTAAATCCTTCAATCTAAACTCTATCAAATACTCAGGATGACCTTGCGACTTTATATGTGCGTAATCGTTGCTGCTTACTAGAAATCTCTTTGAAGCAGATAGTGATGAATTCATCGTCGAATCGCGAAGAAAACCAGCAACAGTAAACTCCTTTCCGCTAATTACAGCCCGATCCCCCACCTTCACCACGTTATCCTTCATATAGCCTACTGGAACATAAACCTCACCATCTGCTGCTTGAATAACCTGACCATCAAGATCTAATAGATAGTCGAATGAACGACTCTGAACGCTTAGTCCATTATCCTGAACGCTGCTAGCGAGCGAGCGCTCACCAAACGTAAACTGCGAGCCATCTAGGTTCAGAAATTCGACGACCTGAAACTCCTCGACATTGCTATGCTGCTGAGCAAAGCTCGTTAGCCGCTCAATATCGATCTCACCAGCATGCATCTGCATAAAATGCGGTGTTTGCGCTTTAGTCATCAATGTATCCAGCGCACCGTACAGATTAACTGCGACGATTGCAGCGAGTGAAACTAGCATAGCTGCTGCAGTGACAAAGATCACCGTTGTGATCGTAATCAATTTGCTCTGTAGAATATCATTACGAATTATTTTCTTATACATAATTCCCCTCTATCCTCAATGCTCGTTTTCTTCGTTACTAAACATTTGCATCACGATTGCTAGACTACCATCCTCAGCACCGAGCAGCCTTTCAACGTTATAAATAAATGCCTGAATACGCGAAATACGCTCCTCATCCGTCATTAGAACGATATCTTCATCA
Source organism: Paenibacillus camelliae (assembly GCF_023715345.1). GTDB lineage: Bacteria > Bacillota > Bacilli > Paenibacillales > Paenibacillaceae > Pristimantibacillus > Pristimantibacillus camelliae. The sequence goes on along the minus strand of NZ_JAMBNY010000006.1, from coordinate 71,876 downwards.
AAAATAGTGTTTGCATAGATAATCACCATCTCCATGCTCTCATAAGGGAATGCTGTGTCGAACAGCCCTTCCTCGATGCCTTCGCGTATAATTTCCGTGAGAATTGGGGTTAAGCCGTTTATTAGCATCTTCAGAATCTTCTGATGCATAAGAGCGTTCTGCGGCTTATGAATATGCTCCATAATTTCATTGCTGCTTTCACCACTCAGGTTCATCGACATAACTACGCGAACGATTCGCTCAACGATAGGTATGCTTTTGTCTGCTGCAACCTCCTCAGCAGCAGCCAGTAGACGGACACTATACCTTTCAATTAAAGCGTTAACCATCTCTTCCTTGGATTTAAAATGATGATACAATGTACCTCTTGCAATCCCGACTTTTTTCAAAATATCATTGGTACTCGTACCGTCTAAGCCCTTTTGCCCGATGAGCTCATCTACTGCGTCAAGTATTTCGTTTCTTCGATCTTCAGCCGTCTTAACTATTCTCATGAGTGCATCCCCCTTCACCGACCGACAGTCTGTCGGTAATATCATAACATAAATTATTGCATATATTTGTAAATTTTTTATTAATTTGAAATTTTTTTCGAGATTGAAGGTCACACCATCAAGCATTGGCATAAAAAAAGCATGAGCTCGGTAGACCCGAGCCATGCCAACATAGATAAAAGTGATAGAGAGTTTCTTGATGATACATCAATAAGCTCAACCTATAGGAAGCACGCACTCCATCCCTTCCTCACTCATACATCTTAATCATAAGCTGCGCTTGCTGAACGACCTTCTCCCTCAAATATTCCGGCTGTGTAATTGTCATGGCTGCACCGAAGCCGAGTATATAGCTGATGGCCTCCTGTTCTGTGTTAAAGGTTAACGTGACGGGAGTTGGTTGACCATTGTGCGAATCACCTATAGTCGTTATATCTACAAATTTGTCTGTAAAGGTGAGTCTGCCCATAATCGCTGGATCCACCTCAACCTCTACCTGAAAGGAGGGCAAGGCTTCGACAAAGCTGAGCTTACTTTGCTTCCAATACTCACTGAGCTGGAATTGCTCTGGTCTTGTAAACCCTTCTTCTACTTGCTCCGCTTGAACGATTCTAGATAATCTAAAGCTGCGATATTGATGTTCCTCATTTAATGCGACGAGATACCAAGCACTCCCCTTCGCTACCAAGCCTAAGGGAGATACGACACGCTTAGTACGTTCCCCGTCAGCTTTTTGATAGACAATATGAAGCTTCATGTCCTCCCATAGCGCCTGCTGCACAATAAGCAAGTTTTTGTTATTTAGCTTAGATTGTTTCCAGGTACTAGTGTCTATATAGAGCTTTTCTAAAAAATTTCGACCAGCTGATTTGGTTGTAGGCGGCGTAGCAGCAAGCAGCTTCTCACGAATGTCTACTCCGTATGCCTGCACACCGAGATCCTCCAATACTTGCTCAGAAGGAAGAATGAATAATGCCTTCATCTCCTCTAGCTTCAACCCGCTTAGCTGCGATTGAAAATGCTCCATTAGTCGCCATCCCCCTGCTGGTCCCCGCTCCGCTACAACGGGCACGCCCGCTGTGCTTAGCGCATCCATATCACGTAAAATCGTTCGTTCAGACACTTCAAGACGAGTAGCAAGCTCCTTTGTCGTCATTTTTTTATAATTTTGCAGCAAAACCATAATACTTAATAATCGATCCGCCCTCATATTCTCACCTGCAATATAGTTATTTGAAGCATGTTATATATGACAATAGATGTCGTCATTATAGGTTACAATGATGAATGAAGCAACAAAAGGAGGATATGCGATGAAGTCTTTACATGGAAAAATAGCATTAGTCGCTGGCGCAACACGAGGGGCTGGTCGTGGGATCGCAATGGAGCTAGGAGCGGCTGGTGCAACGGTTTACGTCACAGGAAGAACGACAAGAGCAGCACGCTCAGAATACAACAGGCCAGAGACCATTGAGGAAACAGCCGAGCTCGTTACGAAGGCAGGCGGACGAGGAATTGCGGTGCAAGTCGACCATTTAATTCCTGAGCAGGTACAAGCACTAGTGAAACAGATTGAGGACGAGCAAGGAAGGCTCGACATACTTGTCAATGATATTTGGGGCGCTGAATATTTGGTGGAATGGAATGTGCCTATATGGGAGCATTCGCTGGAGAAAGGACTGCGTATACTGAGACTTGCCATCGATTCACATCTCATCACAAACCACTATGCCCTGCCTCTTCTAATTAAGAACAAGCATGGACTAGTCGTAGAGATGACAGATGGAACAGCAGAATATAACAAGACGCATTACAGATTGTCAATGTTCTACGATCAAGCAAAAACAGCTATTAATCGAATGGCGTGGGCACTTGCCGAGGAGCTTAAGCCATATCAATGTACTGCCGTGTCATTGACTCCGGGTTGGATGCGCTCCGAGATTATGCTTGAGCATTATAAGGTAACCGAAGAGAACTGGCGTGATGCGACAGTAGAGGAGCCACACTTTGTTATATCAGAATCAACTCGCTATGTAGGGCGTGCTGTTGCTGCTTTAGCTGGAGATGCCCAAGTGGTTCGGTTCAGCGGACAATCGCTTTCTAGCGGAGAGCTGGCAAGAATCTATGGCTTTACCGATATCGATGGCTCACAGCCTGATGCTATGCGGTACCTTGACGAGGTCGTGGACGCAGAAAAGCCTGCAGACGTTAACGGGTACAGGTAAGAAGCTCAATACGATAGATACACGCTTCACTTACATTCCTTCATGTAAATAACCGACAGATATCTGTTCCGCTAATCTTTCTTCATTATCATATTCTTCCCTCTCTTTTCGGATAAGTCTAAGCAAACTGCTATGGATACTAATACCATATAGTAGTGACATTGTACTAATACGAAATGGAGGGAAAGCTTTTGTACGAACCTGGTGTGTCCATTATTACGTGTACGAATCACCCTGGTTTTTTCAAAAATATATTGCGCAATTATCGGTCTCAGCGCTATCAACGAAAAGAGCTCATTATCATCATTAATAAAGACAGCATTGATGTAAGAGAATGGAAGAAGAAGGTCGCTATGTATCCCGATATAACCATATATAGGGTTGCAGAGCGAGTCTCGCTTGGTCAATGCTTAAATTGCGGGATTAGCAAAGCCAAGTATCCACTCATTACTAAGTTTGACCATGATGATTATTATTCACCATATTATCTAAAGGAGCAGGTCCACACGCTCCTACGTACAGGAAGCGCGGTAGTGGGCAAGCACGCTTGCTTTGTCTATCTCGCCGCAAGTCAGCAGCTTCTCGTTCGCTCTCCTCTTGAAATGAACAAACCAGTAAGCTTTATTCAAGGAGGAACACTCTTGTTCCGAAGAAGCATACTAAAAGATGTACGTTTCTCTGACATCACGCTTGGTGAAGATGTCAAATTTTTAAGAGATTGCGCCGAAAAGGGCTACACGATATACGCGACCTCACCCTTTAACTACGTCTATATCCGTCGAAAAGATAAATATTCTCATACGTGGCAGGTTGGCGATCAAAAGTTTCTCGAAGGCGGCCAGCCTATTGCTAAGACTAAGGATTTCCGTAAAATCTCCGTGCGTAAATTTGCTTAAGCTTGAGGGGTATAGGTTATTCCCCACACTAAATATGTACAACAAATACACCATTAGCCTTACAAATGGTGTATTTGTTATGTATTAATCTTTTAAGATAGCGTTAGCGATCAACCTATCGAATGCTCGAATATCCACTCCTTTTTGCAGCTTTACTTTGATATGACCTGCTCGTGTCCACAATTCTACCTCAGCATTGAAATCAAGAAAGCTTCCCGCATTCTCTGTCGACCACATGTTAATTGAAGAATAAGGCAACGAATATATTTCCACCTTTTTACCTGTGAAGCCTTGTGCATCTCTCACAATCAGTCTTTTGTTTGTAAAGATCGCGGAATCCCGGTAAGTTTGATACGCAGCAACCGCTACCTCACCTTCCACCAGCAATTGGTTTACATCCTGTGGAATTGGACACTCTGTGACAAAGGTCCATTCCAAAATACTCGCTTGTGACAATCGTTTCAGCCTCCTTTTCAATTAGTAATTCCACATACTAATCTATTAAAGCTAGCGTATAGCTATGACTCAATGAACAAGCGGTAAGCAACATTAATTAAAAAACAAAGAAGGTCTGTTAGCCCGAGACCTTCTTTGTTTTCATAGGCACAATATATGGTTTAAGCTCTACAGCCGCTACCGTATTATCGAACACAGTTTTAGCCTCCGCTTCAAGCTCAGCTAATTGCTCATCCAAATATCGGGAGCTAAAGTGAGTTAAAAACAGCCTTTCAGCACCTGCAGCACGTGCAATCTGTGCTGCTTGTATCGTCGTAGCATGACCGTATTCATGAGCCTTGTCTGCCAAGTCATGTGCAAATGTTGCTTCATGAACAAGCACATCAGCTCCTTTGCCTAGGTACACTGCATTTTCACACGGCCTTGTATCACCTAATATCGTAATAATGCGACCTGGCAATGGCTCGCCAACGGCATCTGCAGATCGAATCATCCGGCCATCCTCCAAGCTTACGTCCTTCCCTGCCTTGAGCTGTCCATATAACGGCCCAGGTGGAATCCCCATCTCTGCCAGCCACCCAGCATTTAATACCCCTGGACGCTCACGCTCCATCAAGCGATAGCCATAGCTATCGATTCGATGATCCAGCTTTGCTGCTTCGATCGTCATATCTTCATCCTCGAGAATAACCCCTTCTGCAATCTCCACAATGCTTATTGCATAATTCAAGTGCGTCTCCGCGATCCGCAGGTTGGTTTCCACGAGCTCACGCAAGCCGGGCGGTCCATAAATATGTAGTGGCTCTATACCACCTAATGATGAACGAGAGCTTAGCAAGCCCGGCAAGCCATAGACATGATCTCCATGCAAATGAGTAATGAATAGCTTACTCAAGCGGCTAAGCTTCAAGGGGGTATTCAGCAGCTGATGCTGGGTGCCCTCGCCGCAGTCGAACATCCAAAACTGTCCGCTGTTACGGGATATTTTTAACGCGATCGAGGTTACGTTTCTTCCACGAATCGGCATACCCGCACTTGTCCCTAAAAACCAAAGCTCCATTCTATTCGGCCTCCCCAATACGTTATGCTTCATAGTTTACTCAAATTAGGGTTAAATTAACAGTTTAAGGCTTGATCATTGTAGATTGTAGAATACATCATCGAAGCTGTCTCCATCATTTATAACTAAAAAGCCGTTGAACATTTTACTTTCGTAAAACTTCAACGGCTTTAAGCAGCTTAGCCTAGATTAATTCGCTGGTCCGATATTAACTAAGCTTACATCGGATATTGTAATTGTAGTATCACTGTCACGCTGGCCTAACATATTCCCCATATCAAATGAAACTCTAGCATTGGCATAGCTTTCTTTATTAGCCTCAAATGTAAAGGTATAAAGCTGCTCTTCCGCTGTTAAGTCCACCTGATGCTCAAAGTAACCATGCCATGCGTAGTTGTTTTCTGCATCTACCCATCCGATGCCAATGCCTAGCTTTCTTGCATCCACTGCTTTGGCTTTAAAGGAAATCGTATATCGTGACCCTTGCTGTATCGCAAGTCCTTCGTAGATCACTTGTCGATCCCATGAGTTTTCTCCTGCATCGCCAATACTCGCTAGAAGCTTACCATCGATGGTATCTATGGTCAGTTGGCTCTGATCGCCTGCTGCATAGGTGATCCATCCCTCAGACCCGTTAGAGAAATCGCCATTCGCAATCAAATTAACGTTGATAGGCTGACCGCCCTGATCGGCGTTCGGATTGATCTCATATAGCCTTACTTCATTAATCGAAACAGTATGTGCTCCATTAGAAGAAACACTATTTCCTAATCCAAAGGCAAGCACGGCATTCTCATCAAATTGTGCACCCATCGCGATGGTAAATGCGTAGCTCTGCTTACTACTGCTTAGCTGCACTTCTTCCTCAAAATACTTGTTAAACTCGCCACCATTATGGGATAGAACGACCTGCAGCGCTTTAAGCTCTTCGGAAGTATATGCGTCAAATTCTAATCTATAATATTTGTTTGCTTCAAGTGCGATTTGATCCTGCTGCAATAAGGCATCCCACCAGTTTGCCGTTGTTCCTGACAGACCTATCGTTAGATCTCCTGCCTCAGAGATAGATGCCGTTAAATCGGACGGAATTAAGTCCCAGTAGCTTAATTCATCTGAAAACTGTCCATCTCTCACTTTATTCTCTGAGAAATCAATCCATAGTGTGTTGTAATCGAACCCTGTAAATTCAACATAGTAATTGCGTCCGGCTTCTAGATTAACGGGTGCCAAAGGTATCGTCTTATAGGTTTGCCATCCGCCAGTGCTGCCAAGGTTAAATGCTGATTGCGTAACGATGCTGCCTGTTTCATCTTTAATTGTGAATCCGACAGTCGAATTGCTTTCCTCACTAGCTAAACGAGCAGATAATACATAATTAGCATTACGCGCGACCTGAACCTTATATTGCAGCAGATCACCTTCGTCCATATAGCCTATATTTTTTCCGCCTTCGCTTGAATCCTCAAGCTGCAAGCCTTGCATTAGCCATGCCTGCGTGGCTGGCACATGGGCATAGCCATCAACAAATATTGGGTGTCCACGCTTCACTAGACGGACATTATCGATATAGACCTTTCCAGTAGATTCGCCAAATAAAAACTCGAGCGCAGCTCGTATATCTGATTCACCATCACCTACAACGATCTCCCCTGCATAGGTCTGCATATCCGTTCCAAGCTGTACCGTTCTCCCTTGTGCAATTTGGATCGTATGGTTGCCTGTACTTACAGCATCAATCGTTAAAGCTCTTGGAGAATCAGCCTTCGCATCATAATATAAACCGTACGTTGTATTCGCCTTAAGGCTAAGATCCGGCTGTGCAACAACAACTGCTTCTGGGTCACCGTTCGTATCAGTAACATCAACGGTTAACTGACGTTCCATAATCGGAAACTGAAGAAAATTGTTAACACTTACCTTCGCTGCTGCCTCTGAAGCGATGCTGCTCTTCCAAAACGCTAGTCGATCTTTTCCTTGATCAAACGTGCCGTTATAGATTAAGTTGCCATCGAACAAGGCTGGGCGATCACCAGGAACCTCTGGAAGTGGTTCTGCATCACCGAGCTCAATCAGTCGAACATTCGTCAGCATAACGGTTCCATCATTCAGTCCAAGATTAAATTCAAATCTAGCATTGTTATCAGAGCTTGCATTCATATTAAATTCGTATTCATAGGACTGCCATGCTGTAGTAAGCTCAAAGGATCGATCTCCTGAGTAATTCGTCCAGCTATTCTCGAACTGTGTGACCTTTGACATCAGGCTGCGCTCAGCTGATGCTTTCGCATCAAATTGAACCTTGTATCTCTTATGCTTCTCCACATAGATCGGCTTCTGTGTAAGCTGAATCGAATAGCTCTCAGTGCCTGCATCGTCTATCGTGACTTGTGCCACCTTGCCCTTTAGCTCATCATTAACAACCTCTACGGCACCTGCTCCGTTGGCGTTCGTTAGAAATTCCCATTGATGAGGGACACCGTCTGTATTAACCGCTTCAGTAAAATTAGAATTGTAAATCAGATTGCCATCCTCTTGCGGTTCACGCAGCTTTTCCGGCTTTGGAGGATTTCCTGTAACATCTGGCCAACGATCTAAATCCTGATACGAGTAAACACGAACGAAATCCAATTCCATTGTGTCGGATTGGAAATCATCATTCGGCGACCCCGGCCAATCTCCACCTACCGCTACATTAAGAATTAAATAAAACGGTCGATCAAATGGGGCTGGAAACGTATAATACTCTGGCTGACCCGCTGCTTTTGTTTGCCAATCCTTCACCTCATGATGCATGACGCCATCGACATAGAAACGTATTAAGCCTGGTAACCATTCCACTTGGAAATCATGATAGTCATCTGAGAACGACTGTCCTTCAGGCAGAGTCAAGCTGCCCTGCACGTGACCATGTGTTCCATCGGGCTGCTTACTGTCAAAATGCAGTGTACTGTATACACGATTTTTGTTCTGCTCTCCGCCGATTAACTCCATGATGTCGATCTCACCGGAGGCTGGCCAACCGCCATAATGAGCTTCATCTGTTGGCATCATCCAAATCGCTGGCCATATGCCTTGCTGTACAGGTAGCTTAGCACGTACGACAACTTTACCGTATGTCCAGTCTCCTTTGCCCATTGTAATAAGCTTGCCTGAGCTATAATCCTTGCCGCCATCCCCGCCCCTTTTCGCTTCGATCTGGAGTACACTGCGGTCGTTATCCTTGATAATTCTTGTATTGTTGGGACTGTAATATTGCAGCTCATTGTTGTATACGAGTCCCGTATCCATTACCGTCCATTTCGAAGCATCAATAGCTGGTCCGTTAAATTCATCATTCCAAACTAGCTGCCATTGATGATCAGGGATTGTCGTTGCCGGAACTGGCTTCTCACCAGTTGGGTTACTTGGCTGATATGGAGTTCCTGTACCGACCTGGTCATTATCATTATCTTCCGCTTTGCCTTTAATCGTTGTACGCAATCCCGCTCGAACCTCCTCATTATTAACGATGACATGGCTAGCTTGAACGAGTAGCTCCTGAATCGAACCCTCAGCTTGAATAACAGCATGATGAGCTTCAGCGTCTACATGTAATGTACCGATCGAGCTATCGTTGGACAGCTCAATGATTGCTTGTTGCAGCAGCAGTAGCTGCTGAATTCGACTAGTGTTGTTAATGGTAACCCTTACTGGCTTATCGTTCTTATCAATCACGATTCGATCAATATCTGAATGATTGATATTCACCGAGTGGCTTCCGCCGCCTTTTATAATTACGCTTCCTGTAACCTTAACGCCCTCTAGCGTAATATCCCCTTCACCAATACCTTCAGCAAGCAATAGATTACCATTAATCATGGTGTTCTTTACTGAGACATCTGCAGCGCGGATAATGACATTTCCCTCTACCGTTGATGGTGAATACGTATCAGGCGAACTGATCACATCACCGATCATTGCTGAGAGCAGCTGCGCTGTTTCTGCACGCGTAATAGGTACTTTCGGCTGCAGCTTTCCACTATACCCCTTCATTATGCTCTCACTTACCATATAGGAAAGAGCTTGCTTGGAGTATTCAGATACCTCGCTATAGTCATCGTACTTTTCTAGCACAGCGTCGTCTTTCATCTCGGTCGACAGCTGAAAAGCGCGATCGATCATCACTGCAGCATCCTCTCTTGTTACGGGAGCTGCTGGTGAAAGTGTTGTGTCAGAGGTTCCTAACAGGATACCCGAACCATTCGCGCGCATCATCGCATCGTAATACCATGCGCTAGCCTGCACATCTTCAAATGTGGTTACATGACTACCTGTAAATCCAAAGATTCGATCTAGAACAGCAACAAATTCTGCTCGGCTAATGTGAAGCTCCGGTCTAAAATAACCGTCCCTATAGCCGTTCATTAATGCTAACGCACTCATGTGCTTTATTGCAGGTTCAGCCCAATGCTCGGTAAGATCCTTCCATGGTTGTACGTTCTCTGATGTGTTAACTTCCGGCTCTTCTTCTTGCCCACTTACATCCAGATCGTGCTGACTTTGTCCTTGCTCAACATTTCCCGCTGCATGCACGTTTTCGTTCGCTGCAGAGACAAGCATTACGACTAAACAAATTGCCATACACAACGCTAACCACTTTTTCATCGTTGATCCTCCTGATATGATTGTTCACCCTGTTGACTGTTCCTGTTGGCTCAAATCCTTTCATCGCAGCTTTCTTATTCCTTAACCGCTCCAAGGACTAATCCTTTAACGAAGAATCGCTGTAAGAAAGGGTAAACCATTAAAATTGGTAGTGCTCCAATAAATATTTGTGCTGCACGCACAGTTCGCTGTGATACATTCTCCAGCATCGACGCATCAACATTGATCTTACTAAAATCCTGCTGCACGATAATGGTCTGCAGCAGTGAAGCGAGCGGATAATTTTTAATATCCGACATATAAATCATCCCATCAAACCAAGCATTCCAGTGATAAACCATCGTGAATAATGATAGGGTCGCAACAGCCGGCATGGACAAAGGAATATAGACAAGCATTAACGTTTTGAATTGCCCTGCACCGTCCAGATAGGCAGCTTCCTCAAGCTCCTTCGGAAGACCGCGAAAGAAGTTCATCATGAGGATCACATTCCATACGGACAACGCCCCCGGTAAGATAAGCGCCCAGATCGTATCCATAATTCCAAGCTTCTGGACTAGAATATAGCTCGGAATCAATCCGCCGCTAAATAGAATCGTGAAGACAAGGAACCAAGTGTAGAGCGAACGACCTCGGAAGCTCGCATCCTCCTTTGATAATGGAAACGCGGTTACTAGCACAAGCACCATTCCGATCACTGTAGCTAAAATCGTTCGCTGTGCTGAAACTAAAAGTGAGTTAATAAAGTTTGAGTTGCCAAATGTTTTTACGTACGCATCCGTTGTAAAGCCGATTGGCCAGAATCCAACCAAATTTGATGAAGCTGGTGCCATGCTACTGAATGAAACAGCCAAGATATGGACAATTGGCAATATACATAGCAGAGATAAGATCCCCAGGAAAATATAGTTAGCAATGCTGAATACTTTGTATCCTCTAGTTTTGTAATACAAGCTCGTCTCTCCTCCTTCTAGAACACACGGTAATTAGCTAGTTTATAAGCCAATCTGTACGAAACAATAATTAGAACAGTACCTACTGCTGATTTGAACAATCCTACCGTTGTAGCAAAGCTCATCTTCCCATTCAGAATCCCTAGTCGATAAACAAAGGTATCTATAATATCGCCCTTGTCATATACAAGCGGATTGTATAAGTTAAACACCTGATCGAAGCCAGCATTCAGGATATTACCTAGTGAAAGCGTCATGACGACGATCGTGATTGGCATCAAAGCTGGCAGCGTAATATGCAGCGTCTGCTTAAAGCGATTAGCTCCATCGACTTCCGCTGCTTCATACAAGGCAGGATTAATCCCTGCTAGAGATGCAAGAAATACAATCGTTCCGAAACCAAACTCCTTCCAGACATCACTGACGATCAACGTAAATCTGAACCAGTTGCCATCACCAAGGAAAAATATCGGTTCCCCGCCAAGGGCAACGACAAGCTTATTCACCATTCCACCTTGTGGAGAAAGAATATCAAGTAAGATCCCGCCAAGAATAACCCATGATAAGAAGTGCGGTAAATAAACGAGCGTCTGAGTCACTCTCTTAAAAGCCATTAAACGCACTTCATTGAGCAATACGGCAAACGTTAAAGGGGCTATTAATCCAGCCACTATCTTAAACACCGCAATAATGAGCGTGTTCCATATAACCTGATCTACATCGGGATATAGAAATAAATAACGAAAGTTTTCAAGCCCCACCCATTCTGATTCAAAAAATCCAAGCCACGGCTTAAAATCCTGAAAGGCAATAATAATACCTGCCATTGGAACATACTGAAACACGATCGCTAACAGCACAGCAGGTATGAGCATGACATGCAGTGGCCAGTTTCGTTTCATGTTCCAACGTTTCTTGGTAGTAAGAGCCTCGTTAGGCCCTTTCTCCGCAACTAAATTAAGATCCTTCACCCCAACATCCTCCAAGTCTTTTGAAAATTTTGTCTTTTCTAGGTCGTCCAGACCTTGTATAGTTACGATTATAGCAACGACGATTTATGATCTATATCCTAATATTGCAAGAACGATATTGATATTTTAACTAGATTAGGGGGGATGACTTTGATTGCTCGATTAAATGTTTTTACAAAGGTAACGCTGCTTATCGTGTTACTGCTCATACTCATGCTGTCACTTTACACCTATTCCAATCAGCAAAGTATTCGTGTCATCGAGCATGAAATTGAAACGAATACGATGAATCGTTTAACGACTTTTGCAGAATCTGTCGAATCCAACATTTATCAGCTTGCACTATATGGCATATCAATTGGGCAAGATTCCAGCATTCAGGAGTACCAAAGACCCGACTTTAAAGATAGTCCATATGAGCAAGTTAAGCTGAACAGAGCAATTCTCGAAAAGATCAATTTATACAATGCGGCAAGCAAATGGCACTCAACGATTACACTCTATTTCCCGCGTATGAAGCAGGTAATTTCAACCGATTACTATTCATCGATTCCATACCTGGAAAGCGAATTTATAGAGCCTTTTCCGCAGTCATGGATCTATGCTGACAACAGCTTTATCTGGCATACGACCGACCCTATTACTGCAATGAATGATCCAAGTACAGCGAGATTAATTACGAAAATCAGCTTCCCAGCTAATCATCTTGCAGCGCTTCTAGACCAGAACAAGTTAAATAACAATGGCGATCCCTTTCTGTTTCATCCAGAGCTTGGCTTAATTAGCAATAGCTCAAAGCAAGAGGATTTAATGACGTTGCTGGCTGATCAGCTTAAATCCGCTGAGCTCCAGAATGATGGCGGTTTTCGTACGAAGCTTAATGAAACCGTATATTATGTGTCCTATATTAAATCCAGCAGCTTAGATTGGTATTATGTCGACTACGTACCGCTCCAGCAAATATTAAGTCCGATCACGAGCAGCAGGAATTTGTTCTATGCATCCGTTGCAGTTTTAATCGTTGTAAGTGTCATTATTTTATTTGCACTTTATCGCAGTATTCAGCTGCCTCTGCTGCAGCTTGTAAGAGGTACGAATCGATTATCATCAGGGGATTTTTCTGTGCGGCTAAACTATTCAGCACGCAATGAATTTAGCTTGCTGTTTGCAAGGTTCAACATTATGGCTCAGCGTATTCAAGAGCTAATTGAGAACGTGTATGAGGAGAAGCTGCGTCGTCGTGAGGCTACGTTAAAACAATTACAATCGCAGATTAATCCTCACTTTCTATACAACTGTTTGTTTTTTATAAAAAACATGGCTCGCATGAAAAACGAAGAGGCTGTCGTAGCGATGTCATTGAATCTAGGGGATTATTATCGATATATTACGAGGTCAGAAACTGATCTAGCAACGATTGGTGAAGAGCTGAAAATGGTTACAAATTACTTAGAAATCCAATCACTTCGATTGGAACGAGTGAACTATACGATTGATGTACCCGATGAAGTATTGAATAAAACTGTCCCAAGACTAACGTTACAGCCGATTATTGAAAACGCTATAATTCATGGCATAGAGCCCAAGCCTGAGAATGGCGAGATAAGGATTTATGGAGATTTTAACGACAATGTGTACACCATTACAGTAGAGGACAGCGGAGTTGGTATGTCTGAGGAACAGCTTGAACAGATGACAACTAATCTTCAACGACCGCTAGATGAGAATATGGGCTGCGGAACATGGAATGTTCACCAGCGGTTATCCTTTATGTACGGTGAATGTGCAGGTCTAACTTACTACCATTCCCCGCTCGGTGGTGTAAAGGTCGTCATTACATGGCATAACAACAACAATTCGAATGAGTAGGTGAACAGACATGCTGCAATTATTATTAGTCGACGATGAACGTTCAGTTGTAGAAACATTAGCAGAGACGATACCGTGGGAGTCGTTAGGAATTGGCACCATCCATGAAGCATTGTCAGGTGCAAAGGCGTTAGAAATTATGGAAAATAACGCGATTGATATCATTATTACAGATATAAAAATGCCCGGTATGTCTGGAATAGAATTAATTGCTACCATCCACGAGCGGTGGCCGCACGTCCATTCCATACTGTTAACGGGTTATGCGGATTTTGAATATGCAAAGCAAGCCATCACCCAGCAGAGCTTTGATTATTTATTAAAACCGATAAGTGATGAAGATCTGATCGATTCCGTCACGCGGCTCGTCAATCGAATTAAAGAGAAATGGGAAGAAGCAGCCTCCTATCACAAAGCTCTGTATACCTTGCAGGAGAATCTACCCTTGCTCCGTTCAACGCTGCTTAACGACTTGCTTACGGGAAAAAGCTTTACAGAAGCTGCATTAACGGACAAGCTACAGCTGCTCGAGCTCCCTTATCATGTAGACCAACAGATCGGTATGCTTGTTATACGGATGGAAGAGCATTTATCTGAGATGGTAGACCAAGATGTTGCCCTCATAGAGTATGCTATATGCAATATTGTTAGCGAGGTCATGCAAAAGGACTTTCATATATGGCATACAAGAGATGCTCATGATTATATCGTTATTCTTGTCAGCCCTCGGCAAGATGTGTCCTCAAGTAAGGATGGTCATTTGAAAGCGAAGCTTGAGCTATATGCGGAGCAAATTCAAACGAATGTTCAGCTGTACCTAAAAGGGGCTGTCTCCATATTAGTGGGCAGCTGGGGACGGTTTCCTAATCAGATCAATGAAATCTACGAGCGCGCGGTTAGATCTATGCGAAAAAGGATGGGGCAAGGTCAAGGATTATTTGTTACCGCATTGGATGAGCCTAATCGTGACCCGATGCAAGCTATTCGAACGCTGTATGAGCCACCAACCTTAAATAATTTGCTCGAGGCTGGAAGATTTGACGATGTTGAGAAAAAGATAAATCACATTTTTGAGGAATTGCTCCATAGCAGCAATCATGATATTGCTGAACAGATGGTCGAAGTGTATCACATTTTAGCGGGCTCATTTGCCTTCATCATTCATAAAAACGGCAAGCAGCTTTCTGAGGTGCTACCTAGTGAGTCCTATCGCTATTTCCAAGCCCCCCACTATACGACCGCTCAGCAGCTGCTAGATTGGTCCAAACGAACGCTATACTATATTCGCGAGGATACGGAGCAAGAGCTTAAGGATAATCACAGCTCGATTGTACGCAGTGTAAAAAGCTTCGTAGACCGAAACCTGGCAGCAGATGTGTCTCTACCTGCCATTGCTGACCATGTTCATCTGCATCCCGTATATTTATCTAAAATCTACAAGCTAGAAACGGGTGAAGCCTTAACGGCCTATGTATACCGATTGCGAATGGAAAAAGCAGCGTATTACTTAAGAACCTCTACAGCAAAAGTGTTTGAGATTGCTGAGTGGGTTGGATATAACAATACCGCTTATTTCATTCGCGTATTCAAAAAATATTATGATGTTACACCGCAAGAGTATCGAGATAATCTACCGTTATAGTCACATCATCTAATAAAACCTAAAAACAAGCATTCTACACACGTTGACCGTGTATAGAATGCTTGTTTTAGTTGCTGTTAATGATTATTGACCACTAACCGATTGATACCATTCATTAACTTCCTCTGTAATCTGTTTTCCACCTGAGGAATACCATTTCTCAACAAAAGCATCGTATGCATCGATTGAAGTTTTTCCATAGATGATTTGTGAGAATGTGTCATTTTCCATCTTAGATAGAATGTCGTTGTTCATCTGCATCGTTTTCGTTGGTGCACCTGTAAACATTTGCGGCATAACGATGTCCTTCTGAGCCATTACAATTGTTGCTGCATCCAGCATCGGTTGCGGCACACCCGTTTTAATTTTTTTCTCAAATGGTGTTGATGGTTCTTCCCCGCTTGCAAGCTTTGCTAATGTCGCCATGTTTAAGCTTGGAATACGCGCTCCATCGAACGTAAGTGTATATTTCTCAGGTGCATATCCGCCCGTTAGTGCTGAATCCGTTGTTGGCACGCCATCAACCACTACCCAGTCATAACCCTCTGCCAAGCCGTATTCGAACTCACCGCCAACCTCAGGATTAGCGTAGTGATCGAATAGGTAGTTTTGGTACGTAAAGAACGCTTCTGGATTTTCCATATCTTTATTAATAAGAATTACACCATTACCATTAGATGTTCCACGTCTGCCTGCTTTTCCATCAGGTCCTGAAGGAATAGGATACGCTTTGTATTCAGCGTCAGGATTGTTTCTTTTCACATCCTCAAGCGGCCATGACGGCATCCAGTGAGGACCAACAACGATACCTGCTTTACCTGCAGTGAACTCTTCAGCAGCTTTGGTCTCATCATAAAGGCCAGCTTCCTCTGACATATACCCTTTGCCCATCCAATCCTGCAGCAATGCCAATGCTTCCTTGGTTCCTTCGCCCACTGAACCGTATTCCAATGTTCCGTCTTCCTTCATGTTCCATTGATTCGGCATGGAACCAAATGCACCGAATATCCAACCAGCGTCAGACATCCATGTATTGATCGCATTCTTGAATCCAATCGACAAACCGTACGTATCCTTTTGACCATTACCATCTGGATCTTGATTAGTGAACGCTTCCAAGATTGGCTCTAGATCTGCTAGAGTCTTCGGTTCTTCAAAGCCAAACTTCTTCATCCAGTCCTCTCGAATCCACATTACAGGGTCGCCGTTATAAGCGAAGTCAAGAATTGGAATACCGATTCGTTTGCCATCCTCCATATACGGATACCAAACCGTTGGATCTTCATTAACCGCTGCTTTCCAAACATCACTTGCATACTGATCGAATAGTTCGCCAGCATCGACAAACTTTCCAGATTCGATAAGCTCTCTTACTAGATTAAATTCACCACGGTAGGAGATAATATCTGGCATTTCAGCATTCGATGCAAGTGACAAACGTAGCTTAGTCTCAAATGCATTATTCGTTGAAGGTGATATCCATTGATTTTTTAGTTCGATACCTAGCTTTTCTTTTGCCCACTGCGTATGAACGTTATTGTCTTGATCTTCGCCAGACTTAAATTTTACATCAGGTCCCCAAGGACGCAAATAACTAATTGTAATTGGCGGATCATATTTGCCATCCTTTAACTCAACACTCGTTGTATTTGTTGATGTTGAATTAGATGGGCTTGTCGTGTTGTTGCTCGGCGTATTATTCGCACCATTCCCGCCACAACCAGCTAGTATGGTCGTCATCGTTAATGCGCCTACCAATAACATACTGCTCCATTTACTAGATTTCACTCTGTTCAACTTTCATTCCCCCAGTCATATAATGTTATATACAAAACCAATCATAATGAATGTCCTGATAGCTGCCCATACTAACATTGCAACATTTATTGCACTAATTTAGGATATTAAAAATTGAATATGCGTTGTTTAAATAATGCTATTTCTATTAATGAATAGTAAGATGATTGCTCAATGAATGCTAGACTAACATAACACAAAAGCAGCCTGCTAGGGCTGCTTTTGTGTTATGTTAGTTGCTCGTATATTTTACCCAATCATATTCAGCGTACAATGGATTAGCTCCGTTATAAGGACCTAGCCAATCATCAACACCTGTACCATTCCATATATTCATCATAATTTTACCTGGTGTACTCGGTATATTATTCGTTGCTGTATGCTTTAATACCCCATCAACATACCACTTAATATATCCCGGCTGCCAATCAAAGGCATACGTGTGAAAGCCCTGTGATGCATCAAAGCCAAGATCAACTATTCTCTCATTGCCGCCAATTCCATTCGTGAAATAATTGAACTGCACCTTGGTCGTATCCTTGCCTAGAAATTCAATATCAATCTCATCCCATTGTGTACCATGAGCTGGCCCTGTGTAGGTGAAAAAAGAGGAAACAATTCCTGTGTTTTTAGCAGGCTTCATACTTACCTCATACAAGCCATACCCATAGGTGTTCGTCGAACGATACTCTCCACAATCAAATTGATTGTAGGCCGAGCTTGTTAGCCCGAGTCTTAGCTTGCCATCGTGGGTAAAGCTGGCGTTATTACTACGCCAAGTACAATTGAACATGCCGCCATTGGAGTAGCCATTTGCTTTTTCCCATGTCTGAGCGTTATGGTACGTTAGTGGTTCCCAAAACACAAACCCTGCAAATACATTAACCGCAAAAAATAGTGAGATAACACTCGTTGCAACTAAAGTAATCCAAGTTTTCTTCTTCATCTTACACCTCCATTAATGATTTCACCTTAATTCTAGAGTGATTAAGTAGGGGACTCTATAGCAAACTTTTAATATACATGTTCATTTTCTAAGCAAAGAGGATGACTCCTCGGTCAAGTGCGACCTTCAGAATCATCCTCTTACGAACACTTTACAGCAATTCACACGCTGCAAAGCTTAATTATCTCAAGCTTACTTCCCCCAATATTGCTGGGCAATTTTTTGTCCTTGATTGATCTTCAACCACTGCTCCGCTTCTGTCAGCTCATTACCACCATCGCAGGAAGCAAATCCACATTGGTGTGAAAGCAACAATCTATCCTTATCAATAATGCTCGCTGCTTCATCTAGCATTCTTAGTACACGTGCTTCATCATCTAGCGTATTCGTCTTAGACGATAGCAGGCCAAGTACAATCTCCGTATTAGGCTTGTCTTTAAATACAGCCAATGCTTCAAGTGAACCAGCACGCTCATCATCCCATTCAAGGAAGAAGCGATCATAGTTCAGCTGCTTTAAGAACAGGTTAGCAATCTTAACATAGGAGCCGCCACCCATATTGCGAGAGTCGTAGTTACCGCGGCAGTTATGGGTCCACATTTTCAAGCCTAAGCTATGTCCGTAGTCGATTAATGTGTTGTTTATGTCAATGAATTCTGCAGCAAGTGCTTGTACTTCCTCTTGATTAATTTGCTCGCCCGTATATGGAGAATTCGGGTTGTCATCAGCAAAGAGCTCCCATAAGCAGTCATCAAACTGTAGAATCTTTCCTCCAGCTGCAGCATAATCCTCAACAAACTCCTTGTAGGCTTTAACTAGACCGCTCTTTAGCTCCTGACGATCCTTATAAACGGCTTCTGCTCCACCAATATTATCTGACCATGACAGCTCTCCATAAATATGGGATGGAGAAGGCACGCATAGCTTCGTTTCTTGATCTCCTGCAAGTGCTTGAAGCTTTTTATAGATATGAATAAAATGATGATTTTTTCCGCTTAGCTCACCTGTAATGCGAAGGCCGATATCTTTACGCGTCTCATATTTCGAGGTGCCGTCTATATCTCTGAAGAAGTAACCATGGTCTGCAATATAGCGTTTAATTCCTTGGAAGCCCCACACAAAGTCCAAATGCCACATTGACTTTGAATGCTCTCCATCTGTAAGCGGGGTGATACCATGCTCGATTTGCTTATTAACTACAGCACGAATGGAGCTTGCTTCGCATTGCTCATATCCTTCAAGCTCATTATAGAATGGGTAGCAGATATCGTCACGATGCTCAATTTGAGCCTTATATTCTAACAAATCTGCTGGACGCAAAAGGCTACCAACCAATTGAAATTTATGATTATTACACATAGAAAAAACCTCCTCAGCTCGTACATTTCTGTTGTATTGCATTGATTGTAGCATGGAAGATTATTGTATAGGTAACACCTAAAAGTCATATCTAGTTATAGCTAAAAGCTATAGCAAAAATCAAATAAAAAGAAGAGCATTCATCTGAAGGATGAGTGCTCTATTGTCATATTTATCCCTATGACAGCTTCCAGCCAAAGTCATCATGATAAATCATCTGCTTCGTCATTCCACCATCAATACATATATTTTCTCCAGTAATAAATCCTGCCTTATCAGAGCATAAAAACAACACCATGTTAGCAATGTCCAGTGGATTCCCTACTCGACCTGCCGGGTGCTGACGGGCATTTACCCCTTCGTACTCTACATAATCGGTGTCAATCCAGCCTGGAGAGATGGAATTCACTCTGACCTTCCCCGCAAGACTTACTGCAAGCGAATGCGTTAAAGCTGCTATACCACCCTTAGCTGCAGTATAGCTTTCGGTGTTAGGCTGGCTCATCCGATCTCTACTGGAAGAGATATTAACAATGCTTGCCCCTTCTGCAAAATGCTCTCTAAATAGCTTTGTCAGCATAAATGGCGCTGTCACCCCTACACGGAGAGCGTAATTAAACTCTTCGTAGGAACAGCTATCTAATCCTTTGGACAATGGCAAGGCATTATTGATAAGATAATCCACATGACCATAATCAGTTATGATCTTTTTCGAAAAACGTACTAACGTCTCCTCTTCGCTAATATCTCCTTGGAAGTATGGATTTTCTTTTATATCGATAACACCTACCTTTGCACCTTGTTTCTCAAACTCATCACAGATACATTTCCCAATGCCCTGTGCTCCACCTGTTACAACGACAACTTTATTTTTGAATGACATAAACATCCTCCATTCTAAATGTAATCATGTTATAGAGTAGTATAAGCTGCAATAATTGTGGTTTAATGGAACTTAAGACACGTATACCATAAAAAGGGTTGAACATAAATATGTCAAAACGAAGAGTTAGCAAGTGGATTATATATATGATCATTTCAATGTTAGCCATTACTGGGCTGCGCCTCATCTGGCTGCAATATTTAAACTCATTTAATTATATCGATAAACCAGTCGCTGTGCAGGGTGTGCTTGATTTACGAGGCTGGCAGTTTACAGATCGACACACACTTCGCCTAGATGGTGAGTGGGAGTTCTACCCTTCACAATTCATTATGGACGATAGTGAGAAACCTCAACACCTTCAAGTTCCCAGTGAATGGAAAGATGCATTTGCTAGTAGCGTGCGTGAGGGGGACGAGCACTCCTTCCGTTACGGCACGTACCGATTGACAATCTTATTAGATGCAGACCAGAATCAATCCTTTAGTATTAGACTAAAAAATACATCTGCGGTTTATGCCAATGGGATTTTAGTTGCTCAGATGGGACAACCAGCAACAACTATTTCTGATTATCAAGCTCAGAACATCCCTTATACCGCAACATTTACACCGAAAAATGGTCAAATTGATCTTGTTATACAGCTATCTAGTGATGCTGCAACAGGGGGCATTACAAATCCCATCCGGTTTGGTACGGCGGAGGCTCTTCAGCTGCGCATCTCAATCTCAGCCGCCCTACAGTTACTATTATGTATCGTTATATTGATTCATAGCTTATATGCTTTAATCCTGTACTTCATGGGATCGAAGAACAAAGGTTTATTTTATTTTTCATTAATTATGATCTGTGCACTGTTCAGTGTACTAGTCGTAGATGATAAGCTGCTATTTTTCTGGTTTGATGCGAATAATTACTGGATCATTAGACTTTTTTATCTTTCCTATGTCGGTGCGGTTGCCTTTATCCCACCCCTGTTTCACCATATACTCCCTGCTTATTTAAATATAAAAATATTGCGAGCCTTTGGTAGTTTATGCGGTGCATATGCCGTGTTTATTCTACTCGCTCCTACTGATCTGATCACTGCATGGGGAAGAATTCTTGCGATCATATTAATCTTATCTGTCATAATCTCAGCTTATATTTTATGGAAAGCACTGCGAGACAAAGAGGATATTATTTTCTTATTGCTTGCCTGCTTGTTTCTCGGAACGAATGTAGTCTGGGCGGTAGCAAATTTTTATTATGGAATCGAATTTATCCATTATCCTTTTGATATTATCTTTGCCCTCATTGCTTTCTCGGCATTTTGGTTTAGACGTTTTTTCCATGCAACAGAAGCAACGAAGCTATTGACGAAGCAGCTGCAGGCTGAACATAAGCGCAAGGATGAATTTTTAGTGAATACTTCACATGAACTAAGAAATCCTTTGCATGGAATTATTAATATTACACAATCGATTCTGGAAGATAACCAACGACCATTGCATCAAGAGCAGCAACAACGTCTCAATCTGCTCATCCATGTCAGTAAACGTCTGTCGTTGATGGTAGACGATTTGCTTGATGTAACAAGGCTAAAGGAAAACACCATTCGCATACAATCGACTGCTTTTCAATTACAGTCCGTCGTCTCTGGTGTGTTCGATATGGCGAAAATCATGTTGTCAGAAAAACCGATCAAGCTCATTGTAGACATTGACGATTCATTTCCTCCTGTTCAAGGAGATCATAATCGAATCATTCAAATCCTTTTCAATCTCGTGCACAATGCTATAAAATACACCGATGAAGGCTCGATTATTATTCGTGCGGCTACCATTAAACATATGGCTCACATTCAAGTAGAGGATACCGGTATTGGCATCGAAGAGAAGGCACTTCAAAGTATATTTCTTCCCTATGAGCAGGCAGAGCGTAATGAAATCCGAGCAGGCGGGGGATTCGGCCTAGGTCTAAGCATATCCAAGCAGCTCGTTGAACTACACGGCGGGACGTTAACCGTTCAATCAACGCCGGGTAAGGGTTCTGTGTTTACGTTTACGATTCCTTTGGCAACCGATTCTTCCGAAGCTTTAGAGTCTGCTGAACAGTTTACCGCTGCAGCCATTTCTGATGCAGATGACATCGTGACGAAACAGATTGATCGTGCTGAGATAAGCTTGGAAGCTCAAGATATAAAACCATTGATATTAGCTGTTGATGATGACACGATCAACTTAAGCATCCTTCGCAATATGCTTGCAGCTGAGCAATATGATGTCATTACAGCGACCAGTGCTCAAGAGGCTTTGGACGTACTACAAAACGAACAAGTTGATCTCGTGATCTCAGACGTCATGATGCCACACGTGTCAGGGTATGAATTAACACGAAAGATTCGTGAACACTTTTCGATTGTGGAACTACCTGTTCTACTCCTAACAGCACGAAGCCGTACGCAAGATATTGTTACCGGCTTCCAATCTGGAGCAAATGACTATATCGCGAAGCCTGTTGATGCATGGGAATTACGAGCTAGAGTGCAATCATTAACGAATCTAAAGCTTTCACTTAAGGAACGCCTTCGTCTGGAAGGGGCTTGGCTGCAATCTCAAATCCAACCTCATTTTATATTTAATACATTAAATTCGATTGCTGCCTTAGGGATAGTAGACTTCAACAAAATGCAAGTGCTGCTAGAGGAGTTTAGTCATTATTTACGCTTAAGCTTTGATTTCCATAACTCTGATCCAATCGTTCCTCTAGAGCGGGAGCTAGCACTTGTTCGTTCATATCTATATATAGAGAAACAGCGGTTTGGTGATCGTTTGAATGTGCAGTGGGATGTCGATCCTGCGCTCGACTTTTGCTTGCCTCCTCTCTCCATTCAACCACTCATAGAAAATGCGGTCATACATGGTGTGATGAAGAGAGTAAGTGGTGGTACCATCTGGATACGGATAACAAGCAAAGATGAGCATTACGAGGTGTCGATTCAAAATGATGGAGCAGGAATGACGGAGGAAGAACGAAGCCGATTATTCAGCCAAGCAAGACACTCTAATAAAAGAACTGGAGTCGGATTAAAGAATACTGATCGACGATTAAAACAGCTATATGGCCAAGGACTAACCGTAACTAGTACACCTGAGTTAGGTACGACGGTTACCTTCCATATTCCGAAATAAATTTCCACTAATCGCTTATTTTTCATTCAGCTTCCTCCATGGATAATATCTCGGTTATCAATGGAGGAAGCTGTTCTTGTCGCTCTATTATAATGTATTAACTCCAGCCTTTAACCACTTTGCAGTAGGTGTCTCTGCTTGGAGCATTTCTTCTGGTGTACCTTCAAATATGACATGCCCGCCTTGCTTACCTCCACCTGGCCCAAGCTCAATGATCCAATCACTCGCGGCGATAAAGTCTAGATTGTGCTCGATCATGATGACGGAATTCCCTCTATTTACAAGCGTTTGAAATACGTCTAGTAGCTTTCCGTTATCCTCTGCATGCAGGCCTAATGAGGGCTCGTCTAATACGTAGGTTTGTCCTTCCTTTTGTAGGTGGCTTGCGAGCTTTAGCCGCTGAACCTCTCCTCCGCTCAGCGAGCTTGTCGTTTGCCCTAAGGTAAGATACCCCAATCCTACGTCCCTCAGCGTATTCACTCTTTTTATTATCTTCGGGACTGTAAAGTAGCTCATCGCCTCATCTACCGTTAAAGCCAAAATTTCTACTATATTTTTATGTTGGTAACGATATGACAGTGCTTCGTCTGAATATCTCGAGCCACCACAAGCTTCACAGCGAACCGTCACTGGATCTGCAAAGGCTACATCAGGCAAGATCTCTCCTTTTCCTTCACAGACTGGGCATGCTCCTAGAGAGTTAAAGCTGAACAAGCCGGCAGGTTTTCCAGTTTCCTTTGAAAATATGTTGCGAATATCGTCCATAATTCCCATATAGGTAGCGAGAGTCGAACGAGTAGAGATGCCTATGCTACCTTGCCCCACCATGATTGTATCTTGGTAGCGATCTGGGAATGCTTCTGTCATTAAGGAGCTTTTACCTGAACCCGAGACACCACACACAGCGACGAGAACATTTTTAGGAATATTTAAGCTTATGCTCTTTAAGTTATTGTTGCTTGCCGCATGTATGGAAAAATAACTGTACCTTCGCCTTGGATTGTTATTTACAGATAGCGCTTGGTGTAGGATGGCTGCAGTTGGCGTCTGATGTAGACCTTCCAGCTTTCCTTGATAGATCACCTTTCCCCCGTAAACACCTGCTCCAGGGCCCATCTCTATGATCTCGTCCGCTGCTTTAATAACGGATAGATCGTGTTCGATGACGATGACCGTATTATGTTGTTCCTTTATGCTTTTTAACATCTGTATCAATCGTTCCACTTCTTCTGGATGAAGGCCCGCACTTGGTTCATCGAATATATATGTAATATTGTTTAAGCTGCTTCCTAGATGACGTGCAATCTTTACTCTTTGGGCTTCCCCGCCAGACAGCGTTCCTACTTTTCTTGAAAGGCTTAAATAACCAAGCCCCATATCGATAAGCTGCTGGATATGTGGAATCGCTTGCCATGCAATCGCTTCTCCCATTGGATCTTGTATGCTTCTTAGTTCGACTAGCAATTCTGTCAGCTCTAGTTGATCGTATTCTGCTATGTTTAAGCCACGTATCGTACATTCTAATACTTTAGGATTGAGACCGGAGCCTTGACAGGTCGGACATAAAGCGTGTGCAGAAACGGCTAACACATCCTCCTGAGACACTTCCTTTAGCTTGGTCACATCTCTATGAATATATAAACGCGTAAATCTAGGCAATAGCCCATCCCACTCGTGAGGCTGAGGCCCGTTCTTCGTATGAAACGGCGCATATACCTTCTCCCCCTTCGGAGGACCATATAATAGCAGTTTGAGTTTTTCCTCGGAATAGTCCTTAATAGGCAGATCTGGATCAAATAATCCGCCCGTTATCATCCATCTGCCTTGCCAGCCAGATGGCGATAGCGGCTTAAACTTAACTGCATAATCACGCAATGACTTTTCGAAATCAACCAGCTTATTAAGATCCGGGGCAACAACTTCGCCAAAGCCACCACATGCCGGACATCGGCCGAAGGTGCTATGACTAGAAAAATCGGTAGCCGAGCCTATCGGCGGCGTTCCTATCCTTGAAAATAGCAATCGAATCAGTGGATCGATATCCATATATGTACCTACGCTAGAGCGGGTATTGCTTCCAATCGCTCGTTGTTCAACGACAACGACTGGGCTTAGATTCTTCATCAGATCAGCGTGCGGCCTTTCATACCTTGGCATTTGATTTCTTACATAGAGCGGATAATTTAATGTCATCTGCCTTCTACTCTCTGCTGCTAATGTATCAAAAACAACGGAGCTCTTTCCTGATCCTGAGAGACCGGTAAATACGATTATTTTTTGTTTCGGTATGTTAAGATCTATATTTTTTAGATTATTTTCCTTAAGCCCTCTTAGTATCATCTCGTCATTCATTGGCGACACCTCATCAATCTATATCATATTAAAATGGCTCTAACCGCGAACAAAGCCGCTAATTAGAGCCATTATACTTTATTCAATTGGTGGTGGTTGCTTTTGTTGCTTTTTTGTTGATGTTGACCTTTGTGTTGCTCTTGTCCATATGCAGCTGTACGACCTTATTTATCGATTCCTGCTTACTGTAGTATTTCCCTTTCGTAAACAAAGCAATCAAAATCGTTAGTATGGACGCTAATACCGCAGCAAAGAAGGTCGCGGTGTTTTGCAGGAAGGTTCCCATATAGCCTAATGCAGCAATCGTACCGAGAACACTTGAAATGACTAATGGTACAACGCCAACTGGGTTCCATTTATATAATTTTTCTTGTCTCGCTTCATATTCTATCGGAGCGATCTTAAGCAGCTTCTTCACTACTAATGCTTCTGTAACTAATATAGCAGCCCATGCCATTAGAAGGACCCCTTGGAAGGTCATTGCACTTCCTAGATGATCCAAAATGCCGCCGAGCATGAGCGCTATCGCTGCGACGCCGGATACAACAACCCAAAAACGACGATCGGGCTTGAAGCCAAACATATTTTCAAAGAAATTAGATAACGATAACGATGCGCTATAAATATTGGTTACGTTTATACGCAGCTGTGTTAGCATGGTAAACACTACTCCACCTAATCCAAGCAGTGTGACAATGTAAATTCCCGGGTTAGATTCACCTAATTTTACGCCAAACCATACCCCAAGTAGACCCATAACCCCAAAACAGAAAATTTGAGGAATAAATCCAATCATGATGGATCCTAGTTTGATGTCTTTTGGTTTTAGGAATCGTGCGTAGTCGGATGCGATTAAAGCTGTTAATCCCATAATTCCGTGCTGCATTCCAATACATAGCAGTAATGCTGTACCACCTATCTGCACACCTTCTGGTAGATACGCCCAGAAATGTCCTTCGACTTGCGATGGTGTGTTGAACGCGACAATAATTGTAATCACTAAAAAGATACCGAAGATAGGTAACGACCATTTTTGTAATTTATCTAGTTGTTTAATGCCGAACCAATTAAGCGGGATGACTATTGATCCAAATACGATAATCAGAAGCCATAAAGGTATTGCGGGGAAATATGCGTGTACTGCGGCTACAAGGATCATGCCTTCGAATGCACAGTACATAATAAAATTCGATGCGTATATAAATGAAGTTAACGAAGCACCGATATATCCAAAGCCTTGTCTGGACATAAGGTTGACGTTCATCCCTGATTTCGCAGATAAATAGGCAATTACTGTACCTAATACTCCGGCAATCACGATGGCATAAATGGCTGAAATAATAGCGTTCATCGCGCCGTATTGAAGAGCCATCACGCTGCCTGTTTGAAAATAAAAAATAGCGGTGGCAATACCAAACGTTATGTTGGTTACGCTGAACCAACCCATATTGCGTTTATCCTTTGGAACTTGATCAAATGAATAATCGTCTTTTACTTGTTCTTGTTCTGTGGGAACAGTAGTTTGGACTACACTCATGCAATCTTCCTCTCTTAATGCCCCACATTCTGCCCTTCCCTTAGTTGCAACGTCACATTCACACCCCCTTTTCTAGATTAAATCCCTATACTAAGAGGAACAGAATGTGTAAATTACAGCATGTAGTTTATAAACATTCTACCTAACATTGTTACACATTTCACAAATATATTCAAGTAAATACAAATTCCATTTATTTAAAGAGACTTGTAAAACAAAGTATCTCTTATATGCAAGACTATACTTTTGTAGGTTTTCATACTGTAGAAAAGTGCAAATTGAATCTATTGTCGAAATCTCGTTGACCTTCATCGTCCAACAGGGACGACCGTTCGTGACATGAAAGCGGTAGGTCTCTTTTTCAACCGGGGGTTGAATATTATTAAATATAAAATAAGAAGTTATTGTTTCGTTCGTAGTGTTTTCATTAATATTAAATTATATAAAGGAGCGTGTAAGATTTGATGAGGGATAAATTAGCAAGAAACATAAGCATATACCGCAAGGAAAGAGGACTTACGCAAGAAGGACTTGCTCAAATACTCGGACTTTCTTTTCAAGCCATATCCAAGTGGGAAAATGCACAGACAATGCCTGATATTTCACTACTACCTCAGCTGTCAAAAACATTAGGAGTAAGCATTGACAAGCTTCTTGGGTACGTAGCGCAAGACAGACAGATTACGATTTATGAGGAAGAATATAAAACACAAGAATATTACTGGGGGATGGAGCCTAATAAAGCGTGTTATCAAGTCTTACAACTTATGCCGCCAACAAAACACTTAAAGCTACTAGATATTGGTTGCGGTGAAGGAAAGGACGCAGTATTCTTTGCACGAAATGGATATGATGTTAGCGCGTTTGATGTTTCGGACGCAGGCATCGAAAAAACAAGAAGTCTTGCAGAAAAGGTCGGTGTTCACGTTAATGTCTTTAAGGCAGATATTTTAGATTATCGGCTTGATACGTATTATGACATTATCTTTTCTAGTGGTGTACTGCACTACATTAAGCCTGATTATCGTAAAGAAATATTTAATAATTATAAGCAGTTTACAAATGAAAATGGCATGCATGTCCTCAATGTGTTTGTAAATAAGCCCTTTATTGCTCCACCACCTGAAAATGAACCCAATGCTTTTAAGTGGCACTCAGGCGAATTACTGACATATTACAACGACTGGCTCATTAAGGATAGCTCAGAAATTGTTTTCGATTGCAATTCATCAGGCATTCCTCACAAGCATGCCATGACAGAAATGATTGCACAAAAGATAAGCTCATTATGATAAAGCTGCTATAACCCAACACAAATAACTGTGTCAAAGGAGGATAGTGTTTGAAGGGCGTTCTATATAAAAAAGAGCCCATCAACCCAACTAGCCGGTTGATAGGCTCTTAACTACATTCTATTCTACCTTATAGCTTATTGAACAAGTTCAAGATGGCTTGCGCCGTTTCGGCGCGGTTAGCGTCGGAAGCAGGATCGAAGATTCCGTTTCCTTTACCTTGCAGAAGTCCTGCTGCGATAGCTTTATTCACTTCTTCTACTGCCCATGAAGAGATGCTTGAGCCATCCTTGAAATCGGCTGAAACAGTCTCTGTAATCAAGCTGTTCTTGTATTCATAAGCGCGAACGAGCAGCACCGCCATTTGTTCACGGGTGATTTTCGCGTTTGGATCGAATGTAGTTTCTGATACTCCCGTAATAAGCCCCGCTTCATAAGCGATGGCTACTTCGTCCGCATACCATTGGCCCGCTTGCACATCTTCAAACGGAACAGAGCTCGCAGCATTCGTCAAGCCTAATGCACGCACTAGCAAGGAGGTAAACTCCGCTCGAGTGGTAGGCCCATTAGGTGTGAAGTGTGTATCGCTTGTGCCGTTAATGATATGCTTCGCTGCTAGCACCTCCAGCGTCCGAGCAGCCCAATGGTTCGAAGGAACATCTGTGAATGACTTCGAATACTCCAGCACTGCATAGTTGCTCAGATGCTCAAGCGTAACCGTCACGGTATGGTTAGTGGTATCTACGCTACCTCCTACGTACTCCCACTCTTTGCTATCTTCATTGTAATAATAAATGCCTAACAGGTCTTCATCAGCCTTTTCGTTATAAGGCAAAGTGATTTCAACACCACCGTCAGCATTATTGATGTCGATGACTTGATCATTGTGCTTCAGCTTAAGCGTAATGTCATAGATTACGCCTGCAACTTCCACACGCGCTTGACCACCTTTAGCTGGAGCATTCGCAATATCAGCAGCAGTTACTGGTGCAACAGTGACTTCAATGCTCGCTCCAGGCGGATTACCCGCTGCAGTCAGCCATTGCTTTAGTGCATCCGCTTGTACCGTTACAACTGCATTTGCGGCTTTCACCTGCAGAGATAGTCCACCGATATCCTGTACAGCAATCGACTTCGATGAGACACCGCTGCCCAGCTCCACAATCGCTTTGTCTCCATCCTTAACAACATCAGGCTGAGCTGGTGTCGATGGTGTTGACGGTATTGATGGTCCTGGATTGCTCGGAGGATTAGTTGGCCCCGGATTGCTTACTGGTATCCAATGTGCATAGAAGGTGCCCCCTGAGGCAATTGACCACTCGCCCATAAATTCTCTAACTCCATTACTGTTGTAATACTGTTGTCCCTCTCCGTTCGTGTCTGCGTAATAGCCTTGGAAGGAATAGCCTGGCTTTTCAGGACGGCTAATGCCAAGTGGTAATTTGCCGCCATAGTTAACCGATATGAATTCTGTTCCGCCTGACCCATCTTGGGAATCAAGTGTAATATTGTAAGTATTCGGTGTAAAAAGGGCATAAAGAGTTAGATCGCCAACAGAGTTAACAGCAATACTGTTGAGACTTGAGCTCGGTATGAATTTCGAATCGATGTACCATCCGTTAAAAATATAGCCTTCCTTAGGGCTCGGTGCGCTCAGGCTAAACGTCGCTGTTTCAACGTTATAGTTGTCTGGCGCGCTGTCTGGCATGTCTGCAGGTGCTCCATTGTCTATATAGTTGATGCCGTAAGTTACGATTTCCCACTTAGCGAAAAGCTTCGTCGGTGCCGTTACGGTGTCAGATTCAAAGTTCCACTCATGCTCGTAGTTAGAATCTTTATACCATCCAGCGAAAGCATAGCCATTTCTAACTGGCTGTTCTGGTTCGGTGATGCTACCTCCATCCACCACATTGGCGATCGACATGACTGGACTGCCGCCCTTAGGATCAAACTCGACTAGGAATTTGTCAGCCTCTAACTCGATCCACCCGGCATAGAGAGTCAGCACATAAATAGTGTCACCGCCGAGATTGTTGATTACAGGAGTATCGAAATTATACTCATTTTCAAAATTCGAATCCGTATACCATTTGCCATCAAAGAGATAACCGCTTCGAGTCGGGTTAGTTGCCGGTCGAGTTGCTTGTTCTCCATCGCGAACATATTGATTGTCAATTAGGCTACCACCCGATGTGTTGAAAATGACGCCGTTGCGTCCAGGTGGGAATATACCACTAGCTTCGAAGCCAATATTGTCGCCTGCAGTAAAGGCAGTATCCCAATCAACCCCATTGTTGATACCAAAGCCTGAGGCTCCATTGCCATAAAAGTATAATTGCTCATTGTTGAGCATAGAAGCACTGATTGCTGGTTGACCAGTTTGTTGCCCATTTGCGTTATTAAATATGATTCCACCAACGGCAGCCCGTGGCATGTTAATCTTGTACCAGTGAGTGTCCTCGCCATTGTATTTCATTCTCGTCATCGTACCTCCAGGCCATCCACCAAACAGCTCTGGATTAAAAGTGTAAACCCTAACTCCGAGAGGATGTTCACTCCATGCTTGGAAATCCTGATTGCCATTGATAGAGAAATAAACATTGACGTGTGTTGGCTCTTCAACTGGAGGGGCAATTACGCCTTCAGATTCGTACCACATATAAGTAAATTCCCTAGTAATCCAATCTCCTGAAGCGATTTGACCTATCAGCGTGACGGTAATAGGCTCGTTGTAGTTGGCTTCCGCGCTAATGATCTCGTCATTCTCAAATTCCTTAGCATCGCCGTTATTAATGGCATACATAGCATTGGTCACATTGACGGCCGACATTCTGAGCTGCAGCTCATTGCCAGTATATTTGTTCCCAGCGATTACATCGTCATTGCTCGGAAAGGCAGCCAGAATGGCTGGGTTAGCATTCTCTCTGTCCATTAGAACTACAAGGCCTGGGTTTGTACTGGTGTCTGTGTTAGAAACTTTTGCGGGATTACCAGGTATTACTCCACTGATTCTGCCATTTGATACGGTAAAGACATTGGTTTGATCCAATGCGTTAACATAATGTCCATCCTTTAAGAATTTCACAGGTATACTGCCTAGAACGCGATCGGTTGTACTCGTGTTGAGAAGAACCGCACCACCACCGTCCTCGAATGTACCACGCTCGATCATAACGGCATTGCTACCGAGGCTTACCAGATTCTCATCAAGACCGGCCATAGCATTATGGAACTTATTGATTGCCACGACTTCGGGATGACTCCACTGCGGCTTGCTATTGGCTACGTGATCTGCAGTCCGTACGCTGATGCTTCGGCTCCCATCTTCATTAATATTACGGGCAAAGAATAGTGGGGAAGCGTCCTTGCGAGCAGCAATCATTGCCCAGCCCTGTCTGATCTGCTTCGGACTGAAGCCCATAGACTCCCCTTCGTTGTTGTAGGTATCGTGGGATTCAACCCAAGGTACTAAGCGGTCAGCTGTTAGACCTTCCGCTGAGTAATCCGCCCATTTGTCGAGACGGCCGACATCTCCTACCTCTAGGACGCCACGTACGTGATGCCCGTACATGGAAGCGGTCATGTCAATGTACTTAGCATAGCCCGCCATTCTGTCGTTGCTTGGATCTCCTCCTTGCAGGACTTCTCCATACTGGAAGTTTTCCTTGCCCTTCTCCTCAAAATAAGCCTTAGCGGCACCAGTTACATTTTTCACATAATCACTGCTGAACTGTCCTCCAGGATACTTATCATTGCTTTCACCAGCAGTTATGCTCGCTGGAGAAGGTATGTCATCGTCTAGCTCAATATGCTTAATGGCATCATAACGAAAGCCACTCGCGCCAGCGTCGATCAGGTCCTTTAAGTAAGAGATAAAGGATTCTTGGACAAAAGAGCTGTGTGTGTCCAGATCTCGCAGCCCACCGATCATCTCAGGCTGAGTTAAAAGAAAACGGTCATTATACCCTACGCTGCCGCTCACATTATGGAAGTGTGTGTCATCATTCCAAGGGTCATGAGCGTTGCTTTTACTGCCCATATGGTTAGGCACAACGTCTACTATAATTTTGATACCTAATTTTTCTGCGGCTGACGTCAGGCTGACAAAGGCATCCCTGTCGCCGTATCTATTGTCTTCGCCTCCAACGATCATATTTCTAGGTTGATACGCAGCATACCATTCGGCCCCAGAACCAACGCCCATGATCGGAGAAGTCTGTATCGCAGTGTACCCAGCGTCAGCGATAGCCTGCAGGTTCTCCTCTATAACATTTAAGTTCCAGTCAAAGGCGTGCAGTATAACCCCATCACGAATTTTTTCTGGAGTGGACGACGCTGCCGTTACTGAGGCTTCCGATAAGGATTCAGCCCGGGCCGTCGGCATCATAAAGACCGAGCTCAACAGCACCAAAGCGAGCAATAAACTTAGAAAGCGCTTTCGATTTGGTAGAATGGTTTGTTTCATATAATAGTCTCAATCTCCTTCTCATAAAATGATTATTCCAGCTTTACAATCACTTTCTCACTAGACTTTTCCTTAATAACTTTGTATATCACCGCCTTCGTAATCAACTGGATGTAATCGCATTCAAATTAGCTCATTCGATTACCCGCGTGATGACCAATGCTCGCTCACCCACTTTATACAGTGAAGATATCCTATCTAAATATACCACTGTAAAAATCGCCCCAAGGTAGAGAGTAATTGCGAGTATAGTCGATTATTTATGCAAAAAAATATTAGTTGCGAAAATTATCTACCTGCTTTTTGTCTAAATACCTAACATGGTCGATTCATCACATAATAAAAGAGCCTATCAACCCAACTAGCGGGTTGATAGGCTCTTAACCATTGTTGCTATCCAACACATCCTGGCTTAACATTATCCGAAAAAATAAAAATAATTTACATCACTA
This sequence comes from Paenibacillus camelliae, assembly GCF_023715345.1. Taxonomy (GTDB): domain Bacteria; phylum Bacillota; class Bacilli; order Paenibacillales; family Paenibacillaceae; genus Pristimantibacillus; species Pristimantibacillus camelliae. The sequence goes on along the minus strand of NZ_JAMBNY010000006.1, from coordinate 38,410 downwards.
TAATTGAGATTTACTAACAATATCTTTAAGCAATCCACTGGCGCTGCTTTTTGTATCTTTCAAACAAGCGAGATCTCCAAAGACGAAGAAATGGTCCTTTGCTCTGGATACTGCAACATTCATTAGACTTTTATTAGCATCTATGAAGAAACATCCTTCTTGATTTCCATACACTGTCGAGAGTATGATAATATTTCTTTCTGCCCCTTGAAACGTATGTACAGTACCAACGCTGATCTTTGAATAATTGATTGACCTCTGTTTTCTCAGCTCTGACTTTATGCATTCCACCTGTGCCTTAAACGGTGTGATAATTCCAACTAGATTATCTTGTGGGTCATCCGGGTAGGCATTTGAGATAAGTTGGAAATTATTATTCAACCACTCAGCAATTTTTTCCGCTTCTAAGCGATTCATTCTACTACTGCCTATTCTACTGGAATATTGCGTATCAATTTGCTTGAAACCCATTTGTGGCCAATGCTTTATAGCACGCTTTTCATCATCTCTCCCCATTCCCCTCATTGGTCGGAGATTCCCCTTATACACCAATTGATTGCAATATTCAATGATCTCATCATAGCAACGACGGTGCTCGCTAAGAAAGAGACCCTTCTCGCCATATTTAGTATATTTACAGCTCTTGGCAGCTGCCTTCATTACGCTGGAGTTGGAGGTGTTTAATCCACTCTGCTCCAGCAATTCAAATTGATCTAAGGATGGTATGGCTCTATTAGAATAAGCCAATGCCTTGTCCAATGCTTTGTTTATACTCCATACCGGCTCTATCTGATAGACATCACCAACGACGACAGATTTTTTGGCGAGAGCAAACGCTCCTGCAGCAATTTCGGGTGATACTTGCCCAGCTTCGTCTACAATGAGTAAATCAATATAATTATAGAGAAAAAAGTTTTTTTGATCTCCGTAAGCGAGAAACTGCTTAGGCAGCATATAGAATGTCATAACCAAACAAGGGGTTATCATGCTGAGCCTGTTATAAAACTTTTCCAACACATTTACAAAGTTCTTGCCCTTCTGCTTCTCCGACAGCTCATCCTCTCCATTAACCCATCTGCACTCGTAATAATGAACGGCAAGCCAAAAGGAGATATATCTATGCTTCTTATCTAGCAAATTGTTTAGGTAGTTCAGTTCAATCTGATACCTTTCATCCTTTTCTCCATGTAAATAAATCTTATGTTGCTCTAGCGTTTCCAATTCACTATCATATCGACTTTTGAGGTTCTCAATCGCGGATTTCTTCTGTTTAAATTCAGTAATTGCTTTGTTGGACTCAGCATGTAGCTGGCTGTATTTTTCTATTATTTCATCATAAGTCATATATTCATTCAGAAAGCTCTGCTCTTCGTCGTTCATACACAAACGAAACTCAGTTTGTATCTTTCTTTCGAATTTTTTAATAAACCTGAGTAATTTGACATAGAAGGGTATCTTCTTATAGCAGTTTTGCCAATCGTTAATTCTTTGGCTAATTTTCGTGATTAATGCTTGCTCTCGATCGATTTCAACTAATAATTGCGCAAGGCTCTTATCGAGTGTTTGACCACCCAGATTATATTGAGATGCTTCATCAGCAATTGAAAGCAGTGTGTCCTTGCTTCTTTCAATGAACATCAACTCCTCATGCAGTTTGTCCTGACAAGCAAGTATACTATTAAACCTGCTACCAAAATATTCATTACATGAGGCGATCAACTTGATCTTCGAATTTTCAATATTATCTTTATCTTCTATGTCAGAGACAAAAAATTCTCCTTTTTGATTTGTGTACTGATATCCTCTGCTCCGAGCTTCTTTTATCTTCGAAGCAGAAGGAAAATATGTAGCAAAGCTGTTTACTCCCTCAATCCATCTCTCTTCCAAATTAGACATGCCTACTCTCTTGATATTTCCGAAAGAGGCAATGATATTGGTTACCGCTTGATTATTCGTTGAAGAAGCCACAATAAGCGGAGCCTTTTCCTTATTTATTGCTCTTTTAACATACATATCTGCTACTATCGTTTGAAGCAATGTCGTTTTCCCTGTACCAGGAGGACCATTAACCGCAAGGATTTCTCCATCACCCATAGCATTAAAATGATTGACGGACTCTCTTTGAGATGGAGACAGCGGATACTCTCCATTCATCTGACCCAAATGAGTCCGCATGGTCACGAAATCATTCTCTATAAGCGGCATTACAGCTGGCATTTGATTAGATAGAAAATTAGCATAAAGTGCTTTTGGCTGATCATCTTTCTGCAAATGGTTATACAAATTCATAATATGAAAGGTAGAATTAACGGTTTTGTCCAGGAACAGAAACATATTATTCTCTAATTCAAAAAACTCTCCTGACTCATCCTTATTTCGAATCGTAGATTGATCAAACGGAGAACCTGTAACGGCTTCATATAATTTTGTAAAAAAGGCAGTATAATCGAGCCACGATTTAATCCTTTTCATTTGATCTATATGATTACTCATAAAGCGATCAACATTATCTGAATCCCCGATTGCTAGTTTTGGATCAACCATAGGAATCAAATAATCTCTGGGGAACCAGGGAAGTTTGTTCTCACCTTCACTAAACAAAAGTAAGCCTTCTTCATTAAGAACGGCCGGAATATAATATATGCCAGTCAACTCATCCAACTCATGCTGTATTCTCTCGTTTGCTTCAAAAATCGTTTTTATCGTTTTAGCACAGATTATTACATTAACTGCGGACTTTTTCTTAGCTAAATTCTCATCGTCAAAAGCATGTTTATTGGCTTCTGCAAAAATGTCCTTGCACGCTGATTGATTAATCCTACCGCGCATTACTTCATTTGGGCTAAGGATGGAAAAATAGTCGGCCTTGAAATCAATGCCCATGTTGGCTTGCGCAGCCACAGCACTTCTAAAGTATCTTGTTATTTCGTTTACTTTATCGTTCATTTTTCTCCCTTTTCCTCATTCTAATCGAGCTAAACCACAACGGCTTGATTGCGAAATATTTGATCAAACTTTTTACTCTTCTTGTAATATTTTGTTATTACTAAATGTATTGTCGCATTCTCTGTTCCCAGTGTCCACCACTACGGAAATCGGATATGGGCAAAACCATTAGAATAAGCATCTAACTTTGGTTACACTGGGGCAGTGATGATTTGCTACAGAATAACTAAAACAAAAACCCACCAGCAATGGTGGGTTTAAATTCATAGAAAATGACTATTCGTAGTCTCGGAGCAAAGTCAGCGTTACGCAATGGATGCCTCCGCCTAGCTTGTATATCTCATCCACTTGTACGGGTATCGTCGTTATACCTTGTTGCTCTAAAAGTTTTATCGTACGAACTCCACTGCTGCTGATCACGACGCGACCAGGGGCAACCGTTAGTGCGTTGATCGTCAGCTCTGGGTCCTGCGGATCTACATGAATCAATTGTATGTCGCGTTTATGAAGCTCCTCCAAAAATCTAAAAGGCAGTAATGCTGTTTGAACAAGCGCTTTATTGTGGTCCACCATAAGAAAAGCCTCGTCCAGATGGATTATTGTTGATGGCAAATCGATTGAAATTAGTTCGATATTTTGAAGCGATAGAATATAACGAAGTTGTTCAACGCCCTCCGCATTAATACGTTCGGATAAGCCAACAATGGCAGTGGTGGAGTTCAGCATTGTGAAGCTTCCTCCCTCCATATACCCATTACCTTGTATCGTGCCAAGAATGGGCATACCTTGGCGAGTTATCGTTTGGGCCATCATAGGTGTCTCCCCATAACGGATATAAAGCGCTAGCCGGGTAAGTATGATTCCAGAAGGGATAACAATTCCTAAATCCCGTGTAAAAAGCCTCTCTGGCCAACCTTCAGAGTCTCCCTCCAAAGGAATAATCTCAATACCTTCCTTTATGAGTGCTTCTTGTAGACCATCAAACTGAGCCTGCAGCACTTCAAGATTAGGCTTTTCATTCTTTTGATCACTCTGCGGTGTTGTCCCAATAATCGATTCAATCAATACAGGTCCCGATTCAATATTCTGCGCTGAACCATGCAGCTGCATAATTTCTTGTCCTGGCCTATGCATGACTACCTTTCTAACTTTACTAATTGCGTCGGATACGCCCCATGCTTCTCCCCATATGTCTCGTAGTAGGTTTTTTTCATAAAAGTTTGAAGTTACTCGTTTACGGGATAAGTATTTTTTCTTCATCACGTGCCTCCTTTTCGTAGTACTCATTGTAACCAATTCACTTGCTCGGCAATCCAGCTGAGAGGTATAAGAAAAGCCAAAGCGTTAAACCGCTTTGGCTTTAATCATCGCATGTCTCCACTTCGTTCTAGTCAAATTTACATTCTTGAAGAGGAATGACTTTGGTCTTGTACACAAATTTATAGCCCAGCCATATAGCCAGGAATAACGGAATTCCGATATAGGAAACAAGCACGCCATACCAATCGATCGTTTCTCCAGTGAAAGCTTTAAAATTTTGGCCTATAATAACGACCATACATAATGCAAAGGCAAATAGTGGACCAAACGGGAACCATCTGGCTTTATAAGGAAAGTCATTTATATCCCGGCCTTGTGCAACATATGCCCTACGGAAGCGATAATGACTAATTGAGATGCCAAGCCAAGTAATAAATCCGCACATACCTGAAGCATTTAGCAACCACAAATATACTACCCCATCACCGAAGAAGGAAGCTAGAAACGCAAGCATGCCGATTGAAGTAGTAACTAGCAGCGCATTAATAGGAATACCGCGTTTATTTAATTTCTTCAGAAACTTAGGGGCCTTTCCTTCTTTGGCAAGCTCCCACAGTACACGTGTAGATGCATACATCCCCGAGTTTCCAGCAGACAGCACCGAAGTCAATATGACAGTATTCATAATTGCAGCTGCAAATGCGAATCCTGCCTTTTCAAAGACAAGGGTAAACGGACTAACTGCAATATTTTCAATGCCAGTTTGCATCAAGCTCGGATTGGTATATGGAATGATCATACCTATCACGAATATGGTGAAAATATAAAAAATGAGAATACGCCAAAATATTTGTTTTATTGCTTTCGGTACATTCTCCCTCGGGTTCTCACTTTCACCCGCTGCAACGCCGACAAGCTCAGTCCCTTGGAAAGAATAACCGGCTGCCATAAAGATACCAAGAAAGGCTAGGAAACCACCATGGAACGGTCCACCGTCTAGTGTGAAATTACTGAAGCCAGCTGGCTTCGAGCCGCCCATTATTCCAAATATCATCAGCACCCCAACAGCCAAGAAGATGATGACAACAGCAATCTTGATCAATGCAAACCAATATTCCGATTCACCATATCCTTTAACGGACAGTAAATTCAAACCAAAAATAATGGCAAGGAACAGTAAGCTCCATAGATAAGAAGGACTATCAGGAAACCAATATTTAATAATAAGCGTTGCTGCTGCAAGCTCCGAAGCTATTGTAATCGCCCAGTTAAACCAGAAATTCCAACCTAAGGCAAATCCCAAAGAAGGATCAACGAAGCGGCTCGCATACGTGTTAAAAGATCCCGCTTCTGGCATATAGGTTGCAAGCTCTCCCAAACTCGTCATTAGAAAATATACCATAATACCTACCGTTAAATAAGCGAGGAGAGCTCCCCCCGGACCAGCTTCTGCTATTGCACTGCCACTAGCAAGAAACAAGCCTGTGCCAATGGAGCCTCCAAGTGCAATCATGGTGAGATGACGAGCCTTGAGCCCACGTCTCAGCTGCTTTGGCTCAGTTGAATGGTTTGATGACATTAAAACACTCCTTAATCATGATGTCGACCCATTGTTCTGGAGTGTGAAACCAAGAAGAAACTTTTACACTTCCTTCAGAACATACATTTCTTACGGTCAAAAATAAAAAAAACGATCACAGAGGTGAACGTTTTATATCATTCCCATCTTATCTTCTTTGAAGATAGCTCATCACAAATCAGATTTGTGACAGTTCTGCGCCTTCCGGCAACAGTCCCAGCCCAATTGCCCAGAGCAGCAATCAAACTTCGGCGGTAGTTCCTTTCAACAAGCTTCAATGACGTTCTCTGCGTCTCCACTAATTTACTTCTAAAAACCGCGACCTCTACCTCACCGTTTGATATGATGAGGGCTGTATTCAATTTATTTTTACAACAACATTATAGCGAACAGTAAGAAGGTAAACAATGGTATATAAAGTATATTGACGCTATTGGCTTTAATCTCGCTTATATAAGGGGAATTATAGACAAATCCCTCCCTATCCGTATTGCATATCAAAAGCCCTCTCACAAAGGATTGGGCTTTTTGATATAGGTAAATGTGGCAGAGATATTATTTCTTTATAAGCGACACTACGCACTCCACATGTGTTGAGTTGATAGGGAGTACAGACGGCGTTAATTATGTGAATGGCATTTGCTCACTAAAAAAGCGACTAAGATAAAGCCGCTCCTTTATTTCATACTCAGGTCCTTCTTAGCTCTTTTTTGGGCATCCATTGCGAATAAATAGTTAGATATCGGATTTTTTTGATCATTCTGAAAGGGTAGATGAGTATTTTAATATTTACAAAATTTAGTAAATAGTCTACATTATTTTTGCTGACCAAAAATATACTTATAGTCAATAAAATAAAAAAGGAGCAATTTCAATGCCAAAAATCATCAGCGAACATGAACGAGCCAAAACAAAAAACGCAATTTTTGAAAACACAAAGAAACTTATTTGCACGAATAATGGAATTAAAAATATTACAGTCGATGATATCGCTAAATCTGTGGGTATGGGGAAAGGTTCATTTTACTCTTACTATAATTCTAAAGAGGAGTGTTTATACGATGTAATCAAGAAATGGGAAACAGCTTTGTTTGAGCAGTTTGAAACAATAATGAAGACGGAAATGATGCAACGTGAAAAAATCACAATGTTCATTAGGGAAAGGTATCTTTCTGAGGACAGTATTAGTAGATACGTTAGTCCAACAGATATGGACATCCTTTTACGAAAACTTCCCTCTGAATTTAGTGAAGCAGAAAATGAAAAATCGAAAAAAAATATGGAAGAAACCATGAAAATGTTCAATATTAATATCGTTCAAATGGAGGTATTGGGTGCATTATTGGATTGTGTTGGTAATCTAAATAACAATACATCTATTTCGATACAGGGAAAAACCGAAGCAATTGATAGACTTATTATAGCAATCGTGGACTATATAGAAGAAAGCGAGGGGAAATAGAATGAAGTCGAAAAATATCGCAATATCTTTTGTGGTCCTAACGATAGGAATCACTTGGATACTTTGGTGGGGAATTGTAATAGCAAATCAGTATGGATTCTTAACTTATGGAACACCTTTGATGCTGGTTCTCTATATGATTGGTGGAAATACAATACCGATTATCGCCATTATATTATTGCTCAAATTAAAGAAGATGACAGGAAAAGAACTGATCCACAAAATTTTTGGATTTAAACAACCTATACGTTTCTATATTTTTATTATACTAGCAGCTGTTATATCCTACGTAATACCTATTGTGATGGATACTTCAACAATTACAGCCCCTCTATATATTGCCCTGCTATCGCTTCCAATAATGATTGTAGGCGGTGGATTGGAGGAAGTTGGTTGGAGACTGATTTTGCAGCCCAATCTTGAAAAAAAGATGAACTTTACCTTTGCAACACTGCTAACGGGAGTTGTTTGGGCTATATGGCATTTACCCTTGTTTTTCATGAAAGGAACTAATCAATATACATGGAATTTTTTTGCGTTTGCCATAACAGTAATTGGTTTATCTTTTATACTGGCAGCTATCTACAAAATTAGTGGGAGTATCTGGCTTTGCATTCTGTTCCACTCAATCTGGAACGCTCTAGGCGAAAGTATAACGACGGAAAGTAATATGTTATCCTCTTTGGTCACAACTATTGTGGTGATAGCAGTTTCATATATTATAATATCATTGTCCATAAGAAACAGGACATTAGAAGCCGTGGCTATGATTAACCATCGGTTAAAATAGAATGACGAAATAAGCAATGAGAGAATAAGGTCAAGGAGTTGGGAATTCATGCTTCAATTGTAGAATCGACTTATCGATCAAATTGAAATTAAGGCAGACAGAAGCCCAATAATCTTTTATAGACTCTAGGCTCCTTCTGCTTGTTCTTTACTACTTACTATCAACGAATAGCACTCCACATATGAGGTCTACCTGTCCACTTATTTTCTCAAGCGAATCTGTCACTTCTTTTTCTTTCCATCAATATTACCACTTCAACATGCGCCGTCTGTGGGAACATATCGACAGGCTGTGCCCATTTAAGCTCGTAGCCGCCAGCGAGCAGCTCCTTGCAGTCCTTCGCAAGCGTGGACGGATTGCACGACACATAAACAAAGCGCTCAGGCTTTGCTTTAAGCACAGCTTGAATGAGCTCAGCATCAAGGCCTGTCCGTGGTGGGTCGACAACGATGACCTCAGGCTTAATACCTTGCGCTACCCACTCCGGCAGGAGGCGTTCCGCTTGCCCCTCATAGAACAGCGCATTGTCGATGCCGCTATACTGTGCATTCGCTCTTGCATCCTGTACTGCCTCAGCAATCACCTCGATACCGCGCACCTCGCGTGCCTCTGAAGCTAGCCATAGGCTAATCGTACCCGTTCCGCAATAAGCGTCGATCACAAGCTCATTGCCACTAAGCTCTGCTGCTTCCTTCACTGCCCCATACAGCTTAATCGTTTGCTCTGGATTCAGCTGGAAGAATGCGCGTGGAGACAGGGCAAATTGAATCGTACCAAGCTTCTCTGGTAGTCGTTCCTCTCCCCACAGGATCGTTGTCTTCGGTCCAAAAATAATCGAGCTTCGCTCTTTATGAACATTGTGCGCAATCGAGATCACTTGTGGCAGCTCTGAACGCATTCGATCTACCAGTCTACGCTGGTCAGGAATACGGTCAGTCGCCGTAACAAAGGTAACTTGAAGCTTTCCACTCGCTTTAGCTACGCGTACAACGATTGTTTTGATTACACCCTCGCGTGTACGTTCTTCATAGGGTGAGATATTAAGCTCCTTAATGATATGCTTGATTGATTTATATACGTCGTTAATAGATTGCTCCTGTACAGTACATTCACTAATATCAAACAGCTTATGTGTCCCTTGTGCATACAGTCCCGCTACAAGCTCGCCTCTTTGCCAGCCTAGCTGCAGCTGCGCCTTGTTGCGGTAATGCCAAGGATCCTCCATCCCGTATATCGGACGAAGCGGCAGCACGGTTATTCCTGTATATCGTTGAAATGCCTCGCGTACAATCTCTTCCTTGGCGCGAAGCTGTGCCTCATGCGTCATATGCTGCAGCTGACAGCCGCCGCATTGCTCATACACTGGACATGGCGGCTCCTGACGAGATGGCGATGCCTTCTCAATGCCCGTCAGCTTTGCCTGTAAATAGGAGCGTTCGACCTTCGTAACTTCTGCCTTTACGACTTCATCCGTTATTGCACCTTCGATAAAGACTGCTTTTCGCTTATAGTAGCCGACACCTTCTCCATTAATGCCGATTCGCTTAATCGTAACGACGATACGGTCACCTACTAATACATCTTCTGCTGATGCTTTGCTCACATGCTGCTTGTTCTTATAATGGCTGGATGCTCCCGGCTTACGGTTCGAGTTTCGATCCTGCTTGCCTAGACTGCTGCGCTTCTCATCGTTCATGGGGCGCTTATGCTCAGCATCCATCTGCCCCTCGTATCTTCTACCTTTATCCTCGCTCTGACGATTTTTGTGACTGCCACTACCGTTCCCGATGCTGCGTGACTTCATACGATTCTCACTGCTCTGCGAGCTTGCATGAGAAGGACGATCACCTCTATGTGTATTCGCGCTAGTATGGTTGTCACGACGATGCTCATGACGGTTAGCACTTCGCGGCTTCTTATTCATTGGGCCTGATTGCTGTTTCATCTCGATTCCTCTTTCATCCGTACTCTATAATAAAACGTCATAATATTGATTATAGCTTATTCTGTCCTCAGAGCCTACAAACGGATGAGCAATCCAAAGCGTTTAGCTTTTCTTACGCTTCCATACAAACCAGACGATAGCGAGCAGAAAAATAATCATAAAAATCGACGATAGACGATACATCATGTCATAGGAAGTGAAGGTGACAATTACGCCAAGCAGTATAGCACCGATTGAAACACCGACATCTGTAGAGTTGTAGAACATTCCATTCACATCTCCATACTCTTCCTTGCTTGCTGAGCGAAGCATCCATGCTTGCAGAGTTGGCTGGATCGATCCAAAGCCTATTCCATATAGCAGTGCAGATACAATTAACATTCCCATGTTTGTCGTATACGATAGTACCAGCATACTGGCCGTAACAAATATAGCGGATGGAATAAGAACGAGAATAGGTCCTCTGCGATCGAAAATTTTGCCGGCTATAGGTCTAACGAGAAGAATGGTTAACGCATTAAATAGAAAGAATAAGCCAACCTGTGGCAATCGCAGCTCTTCCCCATAGACAGCGATAAAGCTCAATAGGCCGCTATACGTAATAGAAAGCAGGGCGTTAAGCATCGCAGGAAAGTAATTAGAAAAACGCCAGATTGATCGTTTGGAGCTTTGCTCCTGCTGGTTTGCGGTTTTGACTTCGACTTTAGCCAGAGCTTCAGGCATTTGCTGTGTTCCTTTGTATTTTCGTGACCGAAGATAAGTACCTGATATATATAGCATCGGAAACATGCAGATAACTGCACCTGCACCAAGCGTTGCCAGTGTTGTAAAGCCAAATTCCTTCATGACGAGCATTCCTGTAGCAGGCCCAATGGACATCGCTAAGCTCGTCGACAATCCGAAATAGCCGATTCCTTCCCCCATCCGTTTTGGCGGAATAATTTGCGATACGAGTGTTGGAATAACCGTACTTCCTATACCAAAGCCAATGCCATATAAAGCCCGAATAAGCAGTAACGGCATTATCGTGCTAGGCAGAGAGGCCAGCTCAGTGGAAGCAGCTGCTATCAATAAACCGACCGTCAATACTTGATCCTTGGACCATCGCTTTATCCATCTTCCAGTCATTAGACGTGCGATGATAGCCGTAACAGCAAACATGCTTGTTGCCAAGCTTACATGTATATCTTCACCAGATAGGTTCCCTTTTATATGCATAGAAAAGGTAGATAATAGCATTTGCAGGTTCAAAAATAAAAGGAACGAAGCAAGTGTTAAAGTAACAAACTGCTTCGTCCATAAGGCTGGCTTCTGCTGAGCCATTTCTTGTGTTTCTCCATTCATGTTGTTCGTTCACTCCTGTTGTATGTTTGTATGACTTTTGTTAAAGAATGCCTAGTATCTCAGCTAAAGCAGCCGATTCTCTAATCATCAGATCTTTTCGCTCTAAAATGATCGTTAACCTTTATTAAAATATAGTTAAGCTGATCATGCCCCTCTTCACCTAAGCAGCGCTTCATCTCTTCATCAATGCTCTGCTCGATTGAATGCGTCTCAGCTATAATTTTCCGTCCATGCTCCGTACTGAAGATGCGATAAGAGCGGCGGTCAGATGGATCGGCTTCTCTAACGATGAATTCTTTACCTTCAAGCTGATGTAATATACGAGTGACCGTAGGCTTGTCCTTGAACGTTTGCTCCGCAATGTGCTTCTGAATCATACCTTCCTCGCTCACAATATGAAATAATACCGACCACTGCTCAGGTGTTATATCATATTCCTTTAATCGATGTTGAAGCAAAGCTACAACTCTTCGATGGGTAACACCAAGCAAAAATCCTGTAGACATTAACAATTGACCATCGCTCATCGTTTCACCGCTTTCCAAATTAGTTGTCATGACAATTATATACCTTTAAGATAAACTTCGCAACGTAGCAATAAAAGTAACATTTCTAAAAAGTAATGCAAACAGTAGTATCGTAAAAAGCTATATCGTAAACAGTTAAGAGTAAACATGTATCGCCATAGCAGCGAACCATACAAAAAAGGTGGAGCTTGGCTATTGCTCCACCTTTTCTTACATCACATCTGTCTTTATCTATCGTGTAGATAAGCAGCTTTGCTTTCGTCATATGAGCCTATTATTGCTGCTTATCTGCTCCACACAGCTCTACGATCACCTGTGCATAGATCTGGGCTGCTTTTAGCATATCATCGATAATAATAAACTCATCGTTGCTATGCATCCGTGTATCAATGCCTGGCATCGTTGGTCCGAACGCCACACCACCTTCAATATCATGAACGTACGTTCCTCCGCCAATGGCGATGCATTCACCCTTTAGACCAGTATACTGCTCATAGACTTGGAGCAGCGTTTGGACAAACGGTGAATCCGCTGGTGTATGATGTGGCTTCTCGAACCCGCCTCGCTCCAGTCGAATCCCATAGTCAGCAAGCTTCGGCTCCAATACATCGAATGTATTCGCCTCGGTCGCACATAGCGGTACTCGGCTGTCGAACATCCCCTTAAGCTGTCCATCGCTGCTATATTCAAAAATCGAGAAGTTCATCGTCAGCTTACCAGATTCTTTATCCTCCATCGCAAGTCCCGCTGCTTTCCCGTAATAATCCTGATGCGGGAAAATATCTGCTACACCACGCAGCATGCGATGTCCTTCCTCTTCACTTAACGGCAGCTTGCTAATAAGCGTTAGCAAGCCTGTAATAGCATTAATTGCTGTTTCCGGGGTCGAAGCATGACCGCCGACTCCGACTGCCTTAATATGAACTCTCTCCTTGCCTAGATCCTGCAATTCAAAGTTCACGCCAGTTTTCTCGGTCACTCGAAGTGCAATTTCACTTATATCGGGGAGCAGCATACCTTCAATCTCAGCGATTGCCTCAGGCGGCACAACGTTTACTTTATAGCCGCCGCTAACAGAAAGCACGCGTGGCAGCTTATCTGTCTTAGCAAAGCTTGCATCAAACGATGTACGAATTGCACCCTTTTCTATATTGATGACTGGGAATTCTGCATCAGGCGTAAACAGATATGGCGGTGTTTTTTCCTTCGTTAAATAATAATCAAGATCCTCCATACCGGACTCCTCATCGGTCCCGACGATCAGCTTCGTATTATAAGCAAGCGGGAATCCGAGATCCTTAACCGCAGCCAGTGCATACATTGCTGCGATGACAGGCCCCTTGTCATCACTTGTTCCGCGTCCGTACATCTTCCCATCTACAATCGTTCCTTCGTAAGGGTCGTAGCTCCAGTTCTTACCTTCGCCAACAACATCAACATGTCCGAGAATGCCTAGCTTTGTATCCTCTTCATTGATACTGATTGTACCGACATAATTGTCGATATTATTGGTTAGCAGGCCGAGCTCTTCCGCAATGATTAAAGTCTCCTTCAATGCTTCTGCAGGTCCTTCGCCAAACGGAATTCCTGCTTGCGCCTCTCCCTTTACACTGCGAATACGAACTAAACGGCGAATATGCTCTATAAATGCATCCTTATGCTCTGCAAAATACTGCTCGATCTGTTGTTTTTCCTTCATCATCAGCCCTCATTCTTATCAAATATCTTTCTTATCGTACCATATTTATAAGAAAATGATGCGTACCTGCTGGTAAATGATGTATATTAGAGCTATGTGATGCACGTAATAAGGAGGAATTTCAATATGGAGCATTGGCAAACGATTTTAGTCGTTAAAGGTGCAGCAGGAAAAATGACCTTATTTGCGAGAAAACAACAGCAGGAATGGGAATTTTGCTGTTCGTCGACTTCATCCACTTCCTCGACCTCAACGATCGGAGAGAGCGTCGTCCACAGCTTCCCTGAGGCGCTCGGATTGCTTGGATCGTCTTGGAAGTATCTGACTCCGGAATACATACATCCTGAATTTAAGCAGCAATGCTGGACTCATCTATCTAAGCAAAGCGGATTATTTGATAAAATCAATTGGCGAAAGGCATGTCTGTAAAGCAAGGCTCAATCAAAAAAGGGTACAAGCACCGCTAGGAGATTGAATTCTCCTAGCGTGCCTGTACCCTTCATTGCTTATATCATTTGTACCATGATGACAAGTCGTTAGACTACGCCATTACAGGAGCAGGTGTAGCTTGACTGACTAACCAGATTAATCGACTTCGCTGCTTGCTCGGCTCGAGATCGAAGAAGTCATAGTCTCGCCATATCTGACAAAGCACCTGCTTCGTAATCTCAATCGCAATCGAATCGCGTTGATGCAGCAGCATCGCCATCTGATACACGATAAGCTCATATTGTACTAACCTTTCCTTGCATCGAGCAGTTGCCAAGCTGCATTCCCCCTTCATCGAACGCTCATTGAGCTACATATTTTCTTGCTTAATTGCATCAACGATGCTCCCCTTCTTCACCTTAGAGCCAGAGTACATCATAGAAAGTCCAACAATCATAAATAATACGACGAACAATATCCCGAGATGGACCCATGGCAATTGGAACGGATAATATGAGGTTTTCAGTATGGACCAATAGATAAGCACCATAATCCCGAAGCTGATTGGAAGACCATACAGCAGTGCCTTTACTCCATACAGTATGCTTTCATAATTAATCATTCGGTAGAAGCCCTTCTCCGTCATGCCGATCGAGCGCAGCATCGCAAACTCTCTCCTGCGGAGCTGAATGCTTGTCGAGATCGTATTCAATATATTCGCAACGGAAATCAACGTGATCAGCACAATGAACCCGTATGAGAAGACCGACAGTATAAACATCGTCGCCTCTTCTTCCTGCTTATGCTTGAATACATTGCTAATATAGTAATTATCAAAATGCTGTGACTCTCGAATTTGCTCCTCTAAAGCTAGTGGGTTGTCACTTTTAATATATACGTTGTATTGAACACGAGGCTCGATATTGCTGTTAAGCTTATCCATAACGGCCTGACTCACATATAGCGTCATACCATTCGGACCGTGAGTCGTTCGTACAATCCCCATCGGAGCAAAATCTGTTCCGCCAACAAGTTCGATGGCTTCACCTTCAACCTCGTGCGACATATAGATCGTTTCTCCACTCTCGTCTGTAGAAGTCTCGTAGGTCCAGTTCGTAAGCTGAACCATAATGTCAGTCACTTGGCTCAACACTTTTCCAGCAACGTATCGTTTTTCTCCCTTGTGATAGTAGCTAATCTCGTTATACAGAATCGCTTGCGGATGAGATGTGTCGAAGAGCAATGAAGCATCTACTCCTGCGTATTCAGCAACCTCCTTAAGCTCCTCATCATCTAGCGCTTGAATGAATACATCATAATATAGATCATCTGAAATCTCTTCCTGCTGAGCTACCATTGCGCTAGCGTTCGTTGCTGGCACATACTGATATGGCACGCGCGCACTGCTCTGCGTAGATTGAATGATGCTATAATCAGTTATTCCATCAAACTCGAGCAGCAGTTCAAGATTCGGGTCATCTTTCATACCATAATTAACTTGCAAATCATAGTTCACACCGCTATTCGTACTGAATAATGCTTGCTTCATCGATTCTGTCAGATAAGAAACCGTCATAAATAATATAATACTAATAACGAGCGAGAACACCGTAATCTGATATCTGCGCTTGTTGCGCTTAATGTTCTTCAAAGCGATTTCTGCTTCAATGCCAAATAGCTTACGTACAAGCTTGGATGTTTTCACTTGCTTTCTAGAAAGCTTCACGTCCTGAGTCTGACGAATCGCATCAATCGCTGACACCTTGGCAGCACGCTTCGCTGGCCACCATACGGATAACAGCACCGTAATCAAGCTAATACCAATTGTCAGCAGCAGCGTCCATATATTCATCTTCACTTCGAACGAAACATCGAGCCCAAGCACTCCACGAAACGTAGGATTAACGACAGCAAATGTTATCGCAATTCCTGCTAGCCCACCTAATATCCCAAGCGGAATACTGATGACACTAATAATCATCCCTTCGAAAAATACAGAATTTCGTTTTTGCCGTTTCGTTGCACCTACACTTGCTAGCATGCCGAGATAACGTGAACGATCCGCGACCGATATACCGAACGCATTATAGATAAGTGAGATGGAGCCAATCATGATGACGCCCATAACGATGGACAATAGAGAAAATACCGTTGTTACAAAGCCATCATGTGAGCTAACAAAGGAATAGCGCAGCAGCGTCGTATTAATGTAATACTCATCAATCGACAATGCATGTTTCAAGCGTTCGCCTTCCTTAAAGATCTCTTGGTCTGGCTTAGCTGTATACAGTTTTGCTGTAACCGTTGCATCCTTCGGAAGCTTCGATGGATCTAATCCAGTCAGGAAGCTATAACCCGGGGAGATGCCGTACTCATCCCCTAATCGTTCTATGATGCCGACCACCGTAAACTCTGCTTCACGCTCTCCAATAACGGTCTCTTTCGTATGTCGCTCATCATCAAACAGAATGGAATAGTTCTGGTCTAATCGATCAACATAATCTTCCTCAACCAGGTCTGGATTGTAGCGCTCACCTAATGTCATCGTCATCGTCTCACCGATGATGTGTGAATCCTTATTAAAATGCTTCAAAAAATGCTCCGGCACTACAATTTCATTAGGACTTACTGGCAAGCGTCCCTCAAGCAGCTGCAGTGGAAGCCTATTTAAAGCTGCTTCATTATAGGCTAATACATGAATATACGGCTTATTGTCTTTACCTTCAAGACCTTGCTCAGATAACAGAGCATACCCTTCTTCATGTTCCAGGATGAGCTCATCCGCATATAAGCTATCCTCCAGCACGGGCAGCTTACTGACAGGCACCTCATTATATTGGATATGCCAATTTCCGTTACTAGCAATCGACTCACGCTTTAGTACATCGATAAACGACAATCCAATGGTTGTAACCGCAGTAATCATCGCTACAGAAATAATGACTCCAAGAATCGTAACAAGGGTGCGACGCTTGTTTTCCTTCATATGACGCAGCGTTAATTTGTTAATGATATTCACGGTCTGATCACCTCGACCTTGGCTAGCTTGCCATCCTCGATCGTAATGATGCGATCAGCCTGCAAAGCAATACGCTCATCATGCGTAATGACGATAAGCGTTTGATTGAATCTTTTGTTGAACATGACGAGCATATCCATAATATCTTTGCTGTTCTTACTATCGAGATTGCCCGTCGGCTCATCCGCTAATATAATTGCCGGATGATTAATGAGCGCGCGTCCAATCGAAACACGCTGCTGTTGTCCGCCAGACAGCTGATTAGGTAAATGATTTAGTCGCTGCTCAAGATTCAATGTGCTTACAAGATCATGCAGCTCCTGCTTGTTTACTTTATGACCATCAAGCAGAAGGGGCAGCGTTATATTTTCTTCAACCGTTAATACCGGAATCAAATTGTAAAATTGATAGATCAGTCCAATTTGTCTGCGACGAAACACAGCCAACTGCGTCTCTCCTAGCGCATACATATCTGTCTGATCGACTAGTACCTTACCAGTGCTTGGTGTATCGACTCCACCAAGTAGATGCAGCAGTGTGGACTTACCTGAACCAGACGGTCCAATGATCGCTACAAATTCGCCCTTCTTCACACTAAAGGAAATATCCTTCAATGCGTGCACTTGGTTTTCACCTTTACCATAAATCTTCGACAGGTTCTCTACCTTCAATATATCCATCATACGTCCTCCATCACTTTTCCTTAATAACTGTTCAAAATACTGTTCAAAAATCCCAGCTTTCAGTACCGAGAAGCTGTAATCAAAGTTGGTTTTTTTGAACTTCCTCTTAAAGCACAGTATAGTGATGGCATATGACTTCCCAGTGACTCCAAAGTGACAATTTTGTCACTAATGATACCACTTCAAGGTAAAGACTGCTCCTAGCTGCAATCCATTATGAACCTCGATCACACCTTTTTGAGCCTGTAGAATGTGATACGACATCGCAAGTCCAATGCCTACACTGGACTCACTGGCTTGCTTTCCACGATAAAAACGTTTGAATAGATGCGGGATATCCTCCTTCGCTATTCCTGATCCCGTATCCGCTACAATTAATGCGGTATAGAGCTCATTGCGTGACAGCGTGAGCGTAATGGTCCCTCCATGGGGGGTATGCTCCACTGCATTTTTTACGACATTAAGGATCGCTTCAATCGTCCACTTTTTATCTACGTCAAGCGTCAGGTCGGTATCACCTTCAAGTACTATATTAATGTTCTTAATCTCAATCGGGATCTCTATCGGCGACAATGCCCTCTGCACAAGCTCAGCTAGCTTTACCCGCTCTGACTGGAAAAGGACGGTTCCCGCTTCCAGCTTCGATAGCTTTAAGAGTGATGTAATGAGCCACTCTAGACGCTCGAGCTGCTGCTGCATATACTTTAGAAATTCTTTCTGCTTATCATGTGGCAGATTCGGCTGCTTAAGCAGATCAAGCATAACGCCCATCGACGTCAACGGTGTTTTCAATTGATGTGAGATGTCCGAGATCGCTTCGCTCATACGCTCCTTGTCTCGAAGCAAATATTCGCTTTGCTCAGAAAGACGTACCGTAACCTTAAAAATTTCATTCTTCAGTATGCTTAATTCGCCCTCGCGATTATCACGAATAACGAAGCTGTATTCGCCGCTAGCGATTTGCCGCAAGTAGCGAGAAAGCTCCTCCAGCTCACGGTATCTCCAGCGTGTAAATAGATAAAAATTAATATAGGTAATAATAAGAGCTGTAAGCACTAACCCGGCAGCTGCCCAGCCTAGCCATAATGCTGCTACGACTAGTGCGATAGCTGAGATGAGCAGCTGCAGCCACAAGTATCGACGAAACTCATAATTACGAAGCATATGCTATTCCCCCATCTTGTAGCCTAAGCCTCTTACCGTCAGAATAAACTTAGGCTGAGCAGGGTCATCCTCTAATTTCTCGCGGAGACGCTTGATATACACCGTTAACGTGTTATCATTGACGAAGTCTCCAGCTACGTCCCAGATCCGCTCCAACAGCTGACTACGCGACAATACTTGTCCGGGATGATTAGCGAAAATTAGCAGTAAACGATATTCAAGAGCAGTAAGAATAATCTCCTGATTACCCTTATATACCTTTGCTTCTACTGTATGAATATGTAGGTCCCCAATCGTAATCGTTGATCGGCTTGCTGGTGATCGCTGATATCGGCGCAGCACCGATTTCATACGGGATAGCAGCTCGCGCACGCGAAACGGCTTCGTAATATAATCATCGGCTCCCATATCAAGGCCCATGACAATGTTGACTTCCTCGTCTACAGCGGACAGAAAAATAACCGGGGCCTCATGTAATGATTTGACAAGCTTACACAGCTCGTATCCAGTGCCATCCGGCAAATTAAGATCAAAAATATATAGACTGAATTCAGTATAGTGCTCACGTATGATCACTTCAGCTTCCTTCATATGATGCGCGATCGTTACCTGGTATTGTTCTTGCTGCAGTGAGTATTCAAGACCAGCTGCAATCGTTCGATCATCTTCAACAATGAGCACCTTCATATTTTTTTGCTCCTTTGATGATAAATTACATAGAGTATTGAATAAAATAAGTATACAATGATATGACAAATTTATCCATAGTTGCCACATAATCGACTAATTTTGCTTCTGCACTTCCATCTATACTATAGCTACGAATGATTGTAGAGGAGATTGTTAGCCGAGCTATTTCTTATATGAATTACATAAGCTTATCATAATCAGCAAGCTGCAACCAACTTACTGTCATTTCTCAAAAAATATAATGACAAATTTGCTATTGACCCTCACGTAACGTTATCCTTTATGCTTTAGCTATCGGAGGTGGAATTATGAATGTAAAAGAAGTCGCTCAGCTCGCCAAAGTAAGTGTGCGCACCCTTCATCATTATGACGAGATTGGTTTGCTTATACCAGATCATGTGACTGAAGCTGGATACAGGCAATACTCTGAGCACAATCTACAAACCTTGCAGCATATTTTATTTTTCAAGGAGCTTGGCTTTAGCCTCAAGGAAATTCATCGCATCATTCACAATCCGAGCTTCAACACCTTCGAGGCTCTTCAGCTTCAGCGGCGCTCGCTAATCGCGAAACGAGAGCAGCTGGAGAAGATGATCGCAACGATTGATCGAACGATATCACATGTTAAAGGAGAATTTGAAATGAGTGCAAAAGATAAATTTGAAGGATTACAGTGGGATAACAATCCGTACGAGCAGGAAGCACGTGAAAGATGGGGTGATAAAGCTGTTGATGAAAGCAACAAGCGTGTAGGCAAGCTTTCAGATTCAGAGAAAGCAGAGCTAGAACGTGAGTGGAATAACATTTATTATGGACTTGCTGAGCGTATCGGTACGCCTGTTGATAGTGAGGAAACGATGGCACTCACGAAGCGCTGGTTTGAGCTGCTTAATAAGATGGGCAACTACAGCTACGAAGCTTTCATCGGCTTAGGCCAAATGTACGTGCAGGATGAGCGCTTTACTAAAAATATCGATCACTACGGAAAAGGTCTTGCGCAATATATGTGCGAGGCGATGGGCCACTGGGGACAATTGCAGCTGCAAAAGTAACATTCCTCGTGTATATATAAGCTCAAAAAGGCTCGACCAGAGGCATGCTATAACCTAGCTAGCTAGCTCTGGTCGAGCCTTTCCTTTATCGCTTTTTGTTAACAAACTACTAGCCCTTCATAGCCCCTGCAGTCATTCCGCTAACGATAAATTTCTGTGCAAATACGTATAGAATAATGACCGGTAATGAGGTCAGCACTAAGACAGCGAAGATAAGATTCCAATCTCGGCTATACATCCCATAAAAGTTATATACAGATAGCGGCATCGTCCAGTTCGAGCTATCTGGTAAGAAATAAAGCGGAATCGAAATATCATTCCACACTCCCATGAAGACCATAATCGCTACTGTTGCATTAACGGGCAACAAAAGCGGCGTAATAATTTTCAGAAACACCTGCAGCGCATTGGCTCCCTCGATAAAGGCTGCCTCATCTAACGATTTGTTAAGTGATTTGACGAATCCACTATAAAGGAAAATACTAAACGCCATATTCAATGCCGCATAGATGAAAACAACACTAGAGATGGAGCCGTAAAAGCCCAGCCATTGTACTACTCGAATGGTCGTAATCGTAGACATCGGAGCAATCAATCCCATAAAGAAGAAAAGATACAGGAAACTTGAAAGCTTCGTTTCACGTCGTGCGAGAATAAAGGCTGCTGCCGATGATGTGACGATATTTACGCTACACGATATAACAGTAATAACAACACCGTTTACAAATGCTCTTGCCAACCCGCCTTCCTTGAATACCGTCACATAATTTTCGAACAGCCACTTCTCAGGCAGCTGAATTTTGAATTGCATCACTTCGATATTGTTCATGAATGAACCTAATATCATAAGCAGCAGCGGAACAATGATTGTCAATGATAGCAGGATCAGCATCAATTCAACAATGATCGTTTGAACTTTTTGTCGTACCCTCATTATTCTGCAACCTCCTTACGTCTCATGAACATAATCAGTGGTACGGCGATGACAGATACACTAATGAACAACAGCGTATTCACAGCTGTACCAAGTCCCCAGTTTCCTTCACCAAAGGCACGCAAAATAATTGTACCGACAACCTGAGACGCGTTACCAGGTCCCCCGCCAGTTAATACATACACCTCTGAGAATACTTTTAAGCCTCCGATTAAAGTCAGCATAATGTTAATATTGATCGCCGGTAACAACAGCGGGAGCGTAATATTCGTAAAGCTTCTCCATGCGCTTGCACCATCAATTTTTGCAGCTTCATAATATTCCTTGGAGATAGACTGTAAACCGGCTAGATAGATAGCCATCTGAAAGCCTACACTTTGCCAGATCGATACGGCAGCGATCGTCCAGACTACGATGGAAGGATTAGTTAGCCAAGCCTGTGCTAATGACTCAAGTCCCAGCTTGCCTAGCAATGAGTTAATCATTCCCTCTGTCCGGAGAATTGGTGTAAAAATTATGCTAATAACTAGAATACTTAATATAGAAGGAGAAAAATAAACAGCACGCAGCACATTGCGTGTTTTTAGCTTCATATTTAAACCTATAGCCAGCAAAAGTCCGAATATATTTTTGCCGATTACAGTAACGACTGCGAAAATCAGTGTGTTTTTTAGTGCTAAGATTAACACCTTATCAGAAAAAATAGCCTTAAAATTATCCCAGCCTACAAATTGAATGGTGTCGCGATCCAGTCGCCAATCTGTGAACGAATAATAAAAACCAATGAGTGCTGGAAATGCAAAAAATATAAAGTAAATGATTAATGCAGGCCAAACCAGATAATATGGATACATACTCTTCGATTTATGCATGATGTCACTCCTTTTAGAGCTTGCTCAATAAGTCGAGACTTTTTTGAGCACTCTTTATAGCAATCAGCCGCCGATAACATCGGCGGCCAATCAGGTCTACACAAGCGAGCTTAGAAGCCTTCTACACCTTTTGCCTTCATTAGATCCTTAAACTTTACATCCCAATTTTCTAATACTTCCTTCGGAGTGATTGATCCAGTGAAATGATCCTGCAGGTTACGGTACCATTCGTTCTGATCCACCACGGTATGTGCATCCATCGTTAACGTTACTTTTTTAGGTGTAATATAGTTATCAATGATTTCTTGCTTGTATGCTGGTTGCTCAGGTGTCGTTACATCGCTTAAATTAGAAACATAACGCTCCTCATCAACGATTTTTTGAGCGATTTCAGGCGATGCAATAAACGCAAGGTATTGCTTCGCTTCGGCAATATGCTTAGAGTTTTTCGGAATAAACAATTGACCGCCAAGCGGGCTTGCCCCAATCGTAGGATCCTCACCGTAAGGAATCGCGAATAATCCAAGGTTCATCTCTGGATCTTGACTCTCAATGTTCTGAATGAGCCAATCCCCCATAAACATCATCGCTACTTCCTTATTCAAGAACTTACCTACTGCCATATCATAGCTGTCGCTTAGTACATCTGCATTCGTGTAGCCAAGCTTAAAGATCTGATATTGCTGATCCAGAATGCCTTCTAATTCCGGAATATCTGTCCAATTTTTCTTGTTTGCATTAATATCATCAAACAAGGTTGGATCATTTTTTGCTGCGTAGTCAGCAAAAGCTGCTGCTGGCCATATGTTAGCTGCCCAAGCGTCTTTATAAGGCATAAACACTGGAGTAACACCACTTGCCTTAATCGCTTCACAAACAGCTAGAAACTCCTCATAGCTCGTTGGAATCTCAAGGTTAAGCTCCTCGAAAATATCCTTGTTATATACAACCCCTTGCATGCCTGTATCTTGGCTCACATGAAAGCTATAAATATTTCCATACGCCGACAAAACATCAGCGTTAAGAATACGATCTACCCACGGCTCATTATCTAGTATTTCAAAGTTACGCTCTAGGTTTAGATCGGTTACAGCACTTGCTAAGTTGTATTGGATCAGATCAGGCACTTCATTAACTGCTAGCTTAGTCTGTAGCACCGTTGTAGATTGCTCTGCAGGAATCAGCTGTAAATTAATTTTAATACCTGTCTCAGTCTCAAACTCCTTAAGCAACCAATCGGCGATAAACGGTGAATCCTGAGAGCTTTTTGAAATTGCCAGCTCAAGTGTTACATTTGATTTGCTGCCGCTATTGTTTTTATTACTGCTTTCACCTGCTGTCTCGCCCTTATTATCCGACCCGCAGGCTGCAAGCGAAAGTGCCATCGTACTAGCAATTACACTTAACGCAATCGTTCTCATTTTTGGTTTCATTACAAATTCCCCCTTAGTTGTATCTTTGTATGTTACCGCTTACATTTATTATAAAGTTCATGATTTAGGTGGTACATGTTTGCTATTTACTGTTCATGTGTAAAATTCTGAACTAAGCCCTGTACGAAGTTCTGTACGGTGAGCCTCACCCTTGTTCAATTTATTATACTAATGATAAAGTAGGTTAATAATGTACTTCTTAATAGAAAGAAGGGCCGTGACATGAACAGCTGGTATAAACGAACAAGTATGCAAACTAAATTTTTCCTACGGTACATCGTATTGCTTGTCATCGTTCTTTGTTTCTTCTTGGTTTATATAAACTGGATCGTCATTATACCGCTGAAGGACGATATGCAAGATGAGAAACGCATGCTTGCTGTCAGCATTAATAATCAGATCGATGACTATATGATTGCTCAGAACCAGCTTTCTCAACGTATTCTATCAAATAAGCAAGTGTTTAATATACTAGCAGCAGGCCATATCTCAACCACGACAGAGGAAGGCTTGCGCCACAGTCGGATCTTAAAGGATTCGATGTTTCAAGCGATCGGACCTACGATGAATATTCGCGATATGATCATTTACGATGTACAGGGATCGAGAATCGCCGCCTTTCTAGGCTTCAATGATACACCTGATTCACTTAATTCTGAGCTAAAAGAGCGTCTTGATTCGAGAAAGGTACATGAGACTAGTTATGTTCTACATCGTGAGAACAATGGCATCGTCACGTTTAACCGAGCAATCGTCGATCAAAACGGAAGCGTTTACGGCTATTTAACGATTCAGCTCGATCAAGCAAGGCTGAATAGTCCAACGGAAAACGTGGCAGACGGATTTGCGTTAATATTTGATGAGCATTACCAGCTTATAGCTGGCATGCCAAGTGAAGAATACGATGATAGCCAGCTCTCTCAGCAATTGCAGCAACAAAGCGAGCGAAATGGAATGTATGTGAATAAAGCAGGAGATTACATCACCTATGTTCAGTCCGAGATGACAGGCTGGAGCACCTTCGTCGTAACACCGCGTGATTCGGTACTTGGACCTGTAAATTCAGTAATCAGGCTTTCTATCCTTATTATTAGTGGTTTGCTGCTGGTGTTATTTGTGTACATCTATTTTTCAACGAAAAACTTGCTGCTTCCGATACGAAAGCTTCGCAATCAAATTTCACGCATTCAGTATAATAACCTGAATGTTCAAGTGAATCATCATACGCATAATAATGAACTCATATCTCTACATGAAGCGTTTCAGGATTTATTATTACGACTGCAGCAGTCGATCGAGCGAGAAAAAGCGGCCGTGCATGAAGAAGCTAAAGCGCGCAATTCCGCCCTGCAGGCACAGATAGCGCCACACTTCATTCATAACGTCCTTTATTTGATTAGCATCGCCGCACAGGAACAGAATTATAAGGCCGTTACCGAGATGTGTAAGCACTTGTCTGAAAATCTTCGTTATATTGTAAGTAATGCAACCCATCATGTTAGTCTGACAGAGGAACTTCAATATACACGACACTATCTTTCCTTAGTTCATGCGCATTATGAGGATGATCTAGAGTGGGAAATCATTGCAGATGAAAGTGCTGATAGCATCCAAATTCCAAGATTGACGATTCAGCCCTTTGTTGAAAACTGTATTGAGCATGCCTTCTCGAAGGCTGATCCTCCATGGCGAATTCGTATCGAGTACAAGCTGTTTAACGGGCTGTGGGCAATCGAAATTAGCGACAATGGAAGTGGCATTGCTCCAGAAAAAATTCAAAGCATTATGGATAATATTCATCGCGGCAATACATCTGACATTGGTCTGCAACCAGATCAACAATGGGGAAATATGGGGATCGTCAATACCGTCCATCGCCTTCAGTTAATGTATCGAAACCGGCTATTTTTTAATATTTTCAATCATCCTGGTCATGAAAAAGGGGTTACTGTGCTTATTATCGCTTCCTTAACGGATGATTTTTATTAAGGATTAAAGGAGTGTGTCATATGATGTACAACGTGTTGATTGCTGAGGACAGTAAGCCTATCTTACGTAATATTAAACAACTTATCGAGCGATCAGAGCTTCCGCTTAACGTTGTGCACACCGCATACAATGGAGAGGAAGCACTAGAGTATATTAAGACGCATTCAATCGATATATTATTAACCGATATTCGCATGCCTAAGCTGGACGGTTTAAGCCTTATAGAAGAAGCTAAATCCTATCTTCCTGAGCTTAAGGTCGTGCTAATAAGCAGCTATAGTGATTTTGAATATACGAGAAAAGCGATTAACTTACAGGTATTTGATTATTTATTAAAGCCGGTCGAGCAGCAGCAGCTGGATGATGTCATGAGTCGTGTCCTCCGCAAGCTTGATGAGCTGCGTAAAGCTCGCCAAGCTATGTTAGGAGATATCGTTGCAGAAGATTGGGTGCTTGAGCCTCATAACAGGCAAGACTTCTTCGACCAGCCCAAGCTTATGATGCTGCTGTGCAGTCAGCCGTTCACCTCACAGAGAAACTGGAGGCATGAGCTGATTCGTCCTCTATTGTCTAATTGCTGTGAGCCCTATCCAAGCTGGCTCCTCCCACTTAAACAGAATAACAAACTACTGCTGCTTAGCTCGGTAGCTCTACGAGATAAGGTTACTACTGGTACTGCTTGGCTAAAAGACATCCAAGAGCAGCTGAGACGCCAAGATATTAACATATCTGCTGTTTGTCATCTCGAACCCGTCGAGCCAGATCGCATCTACGCGACCTATCTATCGTTAGAAGCTATGTTAGATCAAGAGCTTACATTATTTAGTCCTATTCTCTTAGAGTATGAGCAAAGCCATATACCTACTTATTCACGAGCTGTCAATGATACATTACGAGTTCTTCAGGAATATATCGTACATCGGCAAAAGGAACAATTTTCGTTGAAGCTAGCAGAGCACTTAAAGCATATGAAGCTAACTGTGGCTTTATGGTCCGAACTAGTGCAGCTCGTCGCTGCCCTTGAAGGTGCCTTTAACGAGGCATGGCAGGAATCTGCTCCAGATGAATATAATGCTGATCCTACTCCCCTTCTGAAAAAGCTAAACTTAGAAGATTACGATAGCTTTTGCGTACAATTCATAGCTTGGTGCGAGGACCAATTTCAACGACTACAATCCTATAATCGCAAGAGCAGTGAAGAGTTGTTCGAGCAGATGGATCAGCATATTCAGCGTCACGTTTATTCCCAGCTGTCCATTGGTGAATTGGCGCTAAAATTTCACGTGAGTCCTTCCTATGTGAGCCGAATTATTAAACGATTTACTGGACAAACCTTTGTCCAATACTATATGAAATTAAAAATAGATGAGTCCTGTCGTCTAATGCAAAGTAAGCCAAGCTTGTTGATTAGAGAGCTATCAGATGCTCTTGCATTCAGTGATCAGCATTATTTTTCACGTGTATTCAAGGAATATACGGGCTACACGCCAACGGAGTATAAAAATCAATGGCACTTACATTCATAAGCTATCGCTAGCTTTTTTTGAATTCGATAATGACTTTCCATAACAATTCCGATATAATAGTCATCTGTCTCTTTTTATATTTTCTGCTATGCACATTAGAATGTGAACAGACTGAATAACTTTAGTGAATATGTGTGGCTCTGCGTAGCTATCCACAGCGTTTTTTCTTATTTTTCACTTGTATCCACAGCGCTTTGAATAAAAAACACTATCCACATGTGCATAATGTTTTTCGTTAGCTATCCGCATGTGTTTATGTGCGTAAGCTGTTAGCAGTGTGGATGAACATAAAACAGACTGAGTCCTTTACTACGGACTCAGTCTGTTTCTTTATCAGTATTTATTAAATACATAGTTCAAGCTATTGATACAGATGCCCATCGCTGAGCTGCTTCAGCGCGTCGACATCTCTTATCACAATTTCACTATGTTGCTTTTCAATAATTCCACGTTCAATAAAGCTTTTAATGACTCGATTCAGATGCCGATAGCTTGTACCTAGCAGCTCGGCAATTTCCGTAAGACTGGTCGTTTCCAGCTCTCCACGCTTAAACCTCAATTGCTCACTATGATTGGTAATGGATAGAAGATAGCTGGCAAAGCGACGATCCACAGAGGTTAGCACATTCATGCTAGCTGACAACGAGATCGTGTTTAGCTTATGACAGACCTGCTCTAGCAGGTACTGTAGGAACGGTGCATGCTTCATATCGTTCTCCTGCAGTATGCGATGTGGAACAACGATAAGCTTTGTTTCGCTCACTGCCTCAACCTGAACGACGGCAGCCTCTTTATTGACTAGCTCAACATCCCCAATTAAGGAGATAGGTTGACAGAAACGCAGCAGCAAAGTTCGTCCATTCGGCATAACATTGACCACTTTTAATTTTCCGGTGACCTGAATATATAGAGACTGAAGAAGATCTCCGCTATTAACCAGTGTATCTCTTGGTTTAAGCTTCATCATTGACATCTGCTGTATCGTACTCGGATGAAACAATTGCCCCAGCTCATATTTCTCGAGCCAATTCTTGATCTCCTGATGCTGATCCATAAATGTACCTCCTAGCTGAAAAGGACATATGTCCTATGTTATGCGACTATTCTTCACTATAATAGAGCAGATACATGAGAACAACCTTAAATTCATACACCATAAAGGAAGAATGTATATCTAATGAACATCAAAGTTATTGCACTTACCATTTCAGCGTTCGTCGTTGGATTAGTCGAATTAATTATTGGAGGTATTCTTCCGCAAATCGCAGATGATCTTAACATTACGATTGCGAAGGCAGGCATGCTGATTACAATATTCAGCCTTGTATATGCGGTGACAGGACCATTATTGCTTACGCTGACATCTAGAATTGAGCGTAAAAAGCTTATGCTTGGCTCCCTCGTTATCTTCTTTATCGGAACGCTACTCGCTTTCTGGGGATCAAGCTATATGATGCTCGTTGCTGCGCGTGTTATTAATGCCGCATCCGGCTCGTTAATTGTAGTCCTTGCACTCACCATGTCTGTAAAGGTCGTGCCTGAACGCTTCATTGCACGTGCAATCGGATTTGTCTCGATGGGAATCAGCTCATCGATCGTTATCGGCATACCAGTTGGTGTCCTAATTAGTGACTACTGGAATTGGCGAATTGTATTTTTATTTGCAGCCCTATTAACACTGTTTGCCTTTATCATTATTGTCGCTTTCATCGATCCTGTTGCACCTGGCAAAACCATTTCATTACGCGATCAATTCCGTGCCATTAAACGCGTGAAGATATGGTCGGCACATTGCATGCTCATGTTCGCGATCGGGGGGCACTATGTTTTCTATGCCTATCTATCCCCGTATCTGACGCAATATTATCAATTAAGTGCGCAAATGATTAGTGTCATTTACTTTATTTTTGGATTCTCCGCAATTGCAGGCGGATATGTTGGGGGCCTGCTGTCGGATCGATTGAATCCACGCAAAGCGATAGTAGCGATTGTCTTTACGTTTCTACTCACCCTCATTACAATATCAGTAACGAGAGACAGCTTTGCAATGTTTATCATTATGCTAGTTTTGTGGGGCATGATGTCGTGGGCAGTGTCCCCTCCCGAGCAAGCTTATCTCATTGAAACAGAACCGGAGACTGCGGATATTCAGCAGAGCCTTCATAACTCTGCACTCCAGCTTGGGATTGCTGCTGGCTCTGGCTTAGGCGGCTATCTTATTAAAACAACGAACGATGTTGCGGTTACTTCGTGGGCTGCTGCGATCATGATGGCTATCTCCTTAGGTTTCGCCTTGTTCTCCATTACTCGCAAGGTTTCAAGCCATCATCAGAAGCAAGCTGCATAGATTGATTTCAGGTACAAGTATTATAGTTTAGAAGCTGCCGGGAGTATGCCCTGGGTACACCTGGCAGCTTGGTATCGCTTGAAAGGAATGAAAATAGAACAGATGCATGAGGATCGACAACAGTTCATTCAAGGAGTACGAGATTGTCTTCCTACTCTCCTTGGCTATATCGGTATCGGCGCTGCTTTCGGCATTGTCGGTGCCTCTTCTAATGTCAGCCTGCTTGAAATTGCGTTGCTCTCCTTGCTTGTATATGCAGGATCAGCTCAATTCATCATTTGTGCGTTATTCGTAGTACATACGCCAATACCCGTCATTGTTGCCACGACCTTTATCGTGAACTTAAGGCATTTCCTCATGGGACTCGCAATTGCACCAGCCTTCTCGCAATATTCAATGAAGCAAAACGTGCTGCTAGGCACACTGCTGACCGATGAAACCTTTGGTGTTGCTGCCTCGAAGCTAACGAAGCAGACTAAGCTCAATGCCAGCTGGATGCATGGATTGAATATTACCGCCTATCTATGCTGGCTGCTTTCAAGTCTAGCGGGTGCCATGCTCGGACAATGGATCGAGGAGCCAACAGTTTTCGGGCTTGATTTTGCACTGCCAGCGATGTTTGTAGCCTTGCTCATTATTCAGCTTCAGCAGCAAGCTGCAGGCAAGCTCATGCACTTGCTTGCTGTTGTCGGCTATACGATTATATTTATGGTTGTGTTCAGCTTTGTCGTACCATCACATTTGGCCGTGCTGCTATCAACGATGAGCGCTGCAACGATTGGGGTGCTTACGAAGCGATGACCATCTCAACCACGATGCTGCTTATTATTATAGGCTGCTGCTTAGTTACCTTAATCCCTAGAATTGCTCCGTTTATTCTCTTAAAAAAGGTCAGCCTGCCAAAATGGATGACCGATTGGTTAAGCTATATACCGATCTGCATTCTAACTGCATTAATCGTACAAGGCATGTGGACAGCTGAGCAGGGCAAGCTCATTATCAGCTGGCATTATATGCTTGCACTCATCCCTACCGTAATTGCTGCGCTATGGACACGCAGTCTGGCAGTGACCGTCATCGTTGGTGTGGTCGCTATGGCATTGGTAAGAATGTTTTCCTAACCTCTATATAAGAAAAAGCCGAGAGCTTCCCTCTATCTGCATAGGCTACAGCCTGCAGTAGAGTAAAGCGTCTCGGCTTTTCTATTTACTTTTCTCTTTATATAGTACAAGTTTAAAGATTCGACTACCTATTTGGCTGATGCTGATAAAGAAAGCTGATCGAGAAGCTCCCGGATCGCATGAGCGACACCGTGCTCTGTGTTTCGCTTCGTTCGATGCGGGATCAGTGCCTTCAACGCTTCAGGAGCATTGTCCATCACTACACCTTTGCCTGCCATTTGCAGCATGGACAGATCGTTAAAGCCGTCTCCCATCGCCATAATTTCAGCTGGCTGAATGCCCAGAGATGCTGCATATTGCTGCACGGCATAGCCTTTATTGCCTTTCGCTGAGTTTACTTCCAGGTTGCCATGAGCAGAAGATGAAATGGCAAGTCCAGTTAGCTGACGAACTCTTTCATCGGAGCGCTTAAAGCATGCCTCATCTGTTGTTAATGCGAATATTTTTAACACTTCAACCTGATCATCATTCAAATACGACTCGAACGATTCAACAAATTGGCAGCGTTCATTACGAATACGCTCCTCACACATGCGCAGCACGGTTGCATGACGCTCCGCTTCACTCAAATGTGCAAGCTCGATCTTCCCATAATAATGCGATATATCAACATACTGATCATAGCTTAGGCTGATTGCTCCATCTGGTGTCATCAGCTCAAAGTACATGCCCTCTTCCATCAAGATGTCATGCACTAGTCGAGCCTGCTCCTTAGTCAGCGGTTGACTCGCAATGAGCTTGCCGCTTGCATCATGTGTCTGTGCACCGTTAAGACTTATAACCGGACATGAAATCCCCGCTTCGTCTAATAGGACATTAACATTCGTATAAGGCCTTCCTGTTGCAATGATGAATTCAATGCCTCTCTTCTGAGCCTCTAGCACTGCTGAGCGATTCTCATCGCTAATTCTCCAATATTTATTCAGCAGTGTTCCATCCATATCTGATGCTATCAATTTCATACAGTATGCCTCCTCTCCACTACACCATTATAGCTTATAATGGCGCGAGAAAGGCCATAAACCGTATATTAAATTACCGTGAAATTAATGGCATTCCGTTAGTTGCGATGAACTCAGCCACCTGCTGCTTCTGCGGTATAGAGGCCTGTGCTCCATCCTTCGTGACTGCAAGCGCTGAAGCTGCAACTGCGTTGGACAGTGCTGCTTCAATCGTTGCCCCGTTTAGTCTAGCTGCAGCATACACGCCGATAAATGTATCGCCAGCCGCTGTCGTGTCCACTGCCTTAACCTCATAAGCAGCTACCGATACATACATTCCCTCAGCATTGGTATAGATACACCCTTGCTCACCGAGTGTAACAATGACTTGCTTAGCGCCTTGACGGGTAAGCAGCTCAGCAGCAGCCTTGGCCGATTCCATATTATAAACAGGCTTACCCGTAATAAGTGCTGTTTCCGTCTCATTCATAATAAAGGTATCAATATCTTCCCACAGCTCAGCTGGAATTGAACGGGCTGGCGCCGGATTGAACCATACTGGAACATTAGCCTGCTTCGCTTTAGCGATGATATGACAGGTCGTCTCCCAAGGAATTTCATTCTGCAGCAGTATGGCACTAGCCTGCTCCCATGGTGTATGCTTGTCCACAGCCTGTGGCGACAGCTTTCCGTTGCTTCCTTCCGACACAACGATAATGTTCTCGCCCGATTCATTGACCATAATATATGCAGTACCGGAGGCTCCCTCCGTTCTTAGCACATGCTCGGTATTCACTCCGCTTAATTGAAGTTGATCAATGAGCTGATCAGCAAAGCCATCACTGCCGACAGCACCGACCATGACACACTCCGCACCAAATCTTGCAGCGGCGACAGCCTGATTCGCTCCTTTACCGCCTGGGTAGTAAGCCAAATGGCTACTGTGGATCGTCTCACCAGCTTTAGCAAAATGCTGAATTCGGCTTACGATATCCATGTTCAAACTTCCGATAACGATCAGCTTACTCAAATCCACTCTCTCCTAACGTAGTCTTTATTATGTATCTCTAGGTCCTGCTGGATAGTTATGTAAAATTATACCCTCTCCTTGTATATACGTCTAATTCGGTGCTGAAAGTTCAACTTTGCATTCGTACAAATTGCTTATTTTACATTAATAAGTTTTGGACGATTGACATAAGCTATAGTCAAACCAAACGTGCACATGAATATTCTATTCGCACATTTTCGTCAAATTTTGAGCATTTTGCGAATTTATAATCATTTATTTGCCATAATCTCGAGAAAATGTTCACAAGGCTAGAGACGATTTCAACAACTTAGGCTATAATGGAAAGTAACAGCTTAGGCCGATCTTGAATTGGATCTGAATCTGTCTCGAGGCATATGATACTCATGTGCTGTATTTGCTATGAGCAGCTAGGATCGTTTAGATTGTTTATCTATGTCTAGATATCAAGACTATTCCCTTTCACTTTAGGTGAAATTTATCACAATACATGATGTTGGATAAATAGCAAGGAATTCATCATTGGCTTTGACGATTAAAAATCGGCTTAAAGTAGTTTATTTAAAGGAGACCTGGATATGTCAGAAACAAACACTCAAACGCAATCTGCAGTAGCTCCGGATCAGCAAGCTCTTCTTGAAAAGCTAGCTAACCCGGAAGTACAGGCATCACTGAACACGTTAGTGGATCAGCTTCCGCAGCTAACTGAATTAGTGAATACTTTAACAAAGTCCTATGCATTTACGAAACAGCTTGCAACAGATGAAGTGTTCAAAAGCGATATCGTGAACGCAACAACTGAAATTGTTGGACCAGTCATTGAAGGTGCAAGAACGATCGCACTTAACGCTGTTGAAGCGAGTGACCGTGCTGAGCAAAGCAATGAGGTCATCGGTGTTTTTGGACTAATGAAAATGCTAAAGGATCCTCAAGCGCAAAAGCTTTTCCGCTTCATTAACGCTTACTTACAAGTTGCTAACGAGCGTGAGCGTAATCAAAAATAGTAGAAACAATTTATCGTATGGACGGAGGACTAGCTATGTCTAAACATATTGTTATTTTGGGTGCAGGTTATGGCGGTATTCTTGCTGCGCAATCTGTTCGCAATTACATGGACAAAAACCAAGCAAAAGTTACAGTTGTTAACCAATACCCTACTCACCAAATCATTACTGAGCTTCATCGCCTTGCTGGCGGTACAATTAATGAAGAAGCCGTTGCGATTCCTTTAAAAACGCTTCTTAAAGGCTATGATGTTAATCTCAAAATCGCTAAAGTGTCTTCCTTCTCTGTAGACAACAAAGAAGTTAAGCTTTCTGATGGTTCTACACTTTCTTATGATGCGCTCGTTGTTTCTCTTGGAAGCCAAACAGGCTACTTCGGTATCCCAGGCCTTGAAGAAAACAGTATGGTGCTTAAATCTGTTGATGATGCGAATCAAATCAACAAGCACATCGAGGATCGTATTAAAGCTTATGCTCAAAGTGGCAATGAAGCTGATGCAACGATCGTTATCGGTGGCGGTGGTCTAACAGGCGTTGAGCTTGTTGGTGAAATCGTGGATAACTTCCCGAAAATCGCTAAAAAATATGGTGTGCCATTCCATAACCTAAAAATCAAGCTGATCGAAGCTGGTCCGAAAATTCTTCCAGTACTTCCCGATCATTTGATCGAGCGCGCAACAGAAAGCTTGGCTAAACGCGGTGTTGAATTTATTACTGGCGTTCCTGTTACAGGCGTTGTTGGCAACAAAATCGAGCTTAAAACAGGCGAATCGATTGAAGCTAATACATTCGTATGGACAGGCGGCGTAGCTGCACTTCCAATCGTTGCGGAATCTGGTCTTGAATGCGACCGTGGTAAAGCAGCAGTTAACGATTTCCTTCAATCTAAATCCCACAACGATGTATTCGTTGTTGGTGACGCTGCACTTGCTTTCCCAGAAGAAGGCGGACGCCCATACGCGCCAACAGCACAAAACGCTTGGCAAATGGGTGAGCTTGCAGGCTACAACCTGTATGCTTACTTCAATGGCAAAGAAATGGAGAAATTCAGCCCAGTTAACTCTGGTACGCTTGCTTCTCTTGGCCGTAAAGATGCGGTTGCTACCGTTGGTGCAAGCAACACTGCGCTTAAAGGTATCTCTGCAACGTTGATGAAGGAAGCAAGTAACATCCGTTATTTGTCTCATATTCATTCTATGCGAACTGCGCTTCATACAAAGCTATAGTAGCTTAAAGCGTAATGGCTACGTATTAGCCTGAGCATTTCCCGCAGCCATCCTGTCCACTGACATGATGGCTGCTTTTTATTACGTGGCAGCATTAAGGAGCTTAACTTCATGAATCAAAATCAATGGTCATCTGGTCTGATGTCCGCATTAATGGCATGCACGGGCGGAGCAATTCTTGTTGTACATAGTGCCAATCATCTTGGACTTAATGAAAGACAGCTACTATCATGGCTTTTTGTTTGCTATGTTTTAGGTGGACTTTTCAATTTCTTCGTAGCTTGGCGTTATCGTCTACCTATTGCAGGGGCCCATTCTGTAACGGGCATTGCCTTCTTAAGCACTGCAGCCGTTCATCTAACCTTACCACAGCTTGCAGGAAGCTTTATATTAATCGGGGTCATTATTGCCTTACTGGGCTTTACCGGCATCTTCTCAGTGGTCTTCAAGCATATTCCTAGACCGGTAATCGATGCGATGCTGGCAGGCGTTATTGCTCATTATATTGTTTCATTAATTCCAGCCTTTCAAAGCAATCCGATCGTTGGACTGTGTGCAGCTGTAGGATTCTTTGTAATGCCGAAGCTGGTAAAATCGCTGCCTGCTATCGTAGGCGTTATTGTATTCGGGTTAATCGGTTTGCTGTTTACTTACTCCTTCCCGGCTGTGGAGCGACTGCCATATGAATGGCCTGTATGGATCGCACCCGAATTTACATGGCAAGGGTTTATATCAGTCGCCCTGCCGATCAGCATTCTTATTATTAGTAACGATATCGCTGTTGCTGTAGCATCATTAAACAAGCAAGGGTATAACACTCCTGTTAATCGAATTATCTCTTATTCAGGTATCGCTACAGGCATTGGAGGCCTCGGACTTGGGCATTCTATCAATATTGGTGGAATGATGACGACGATGTGCAGCAGTGATGAGACAGGGGCAAAGGATGAACGTTATCGAGCTGCCCTCTTATCTAGCGTTTTATGTATTCTTTTCGGGTTGTTCGCTTGGCTTATTATCCCGTACATTACACTGTTACCTGACTACTTTATTGCCAGCCTTATTGGCTATTCGCTGCTCAATATTTTCTTAAATAGTATGCAATCATCGTTTGGTAATAAGCAGTATCGGTATTCTGTACTTTTTGCATTTATTATCTCCGTATCTGGTGTAACGATGCTTGGTATTTCAGCTGCGCTTTGGTCATTACTAATCGGTACGATCATCGCTTTCCTGCTTAAGGAGCATCGACCTACATCTGCTGAGCAAGCGGAAGGTTAACCGTAAGCGGTGTAGAAGACAGCAACTATCCATTGATCATTAATCTTGTTACGAGGAGGGATGAACCTTGGAAACAGAAACGAAAATATCCAAGCTGGCAGAAGCGATAACCGCTGCAAAGCATATCGTCGTGTTATCCGGAGCAGGCATTAGTACGGCTAGTGGTATTCCTGATTTCCGATCGGAGAATGGTGTTTATTCGAAGTTTGAGCGTGTGGAGCATTTATTATCTGAATCGTACTATCACCAGCATCCAAAAGAGTTCTGGATCAATTTCAAGAATATTTTTCAGCTCCAGCATATGGATAGCTACGAGCCGAATGCCGCACACACACTGCTCGCTGAGCTTGAGAAGCTGGACAAGAAAGTAACGATTGTCACGCAAAACGTCGATGGACTACATCGTAAGGCTGGCAGCACACATATCCTCGAGGTGCATGGAACGATTGCAAGTGCACATTGTCCAAAGTGCAAAGCGAGCTATTCGCTAGCCCATGTGCTGCAGCAGGAAGTACCGCGCTGCTTCAGCGATAACTTCATTCTAAAGCCGGATGTTGTGTTGTTTGGTGGCGGTGTGCAGCACCTAGAAGAAGCATATGAGGTTACTCAGCATTGTGACCTGTTTCTCACGCTAGGCTCCTCACTAGAGGTATATCCAATCAAGGAGCTCCCTTATTATGCTTCTCGTGCCGAGCGTCCGACTACAGCGATCATCAACATGACGGCCACTCCTAAGGATGATCTGTTCGATCTTGTTATTCATGATGAGCTTGTAGCTACATTTACCGAGCTGCGAAAGCTGCTAAATATGTCTTAATCGGTCAGCAATAGAGATCGTTCTAAACCTACGAGAAATCGAGTAGGAGGGGGCGGCTAGCCCCCGTCCTCTCACACCACCGTGCATACCGTTCGGTACACGGCGGTTCATGTCATATTCCGCAAGTGATTATATCTGTCCGTTAAACTTCTCAGTCCAAGAGATGACCAATATTGGTTGTTCATTGACCGATGAAGAATCGGACTACATGCAATTCGCCAGTGTTTCTTCCTCGAATTTCCCCATTCATGTGCCTTTTGTTTCGAAACGCCTAACGACAGCAGTTTTCTGACCTTTGTCTTCGGCTGCTTCCATTCTTTCCATATACACATTCGAAGCCTTCTTCTTATCCATTCGTCCAACGCTTGGAACACACTTTTCGTATCGGCTAATGCATAATAACCGCACCAGCCTGTGAGATATTGATTAAGTTCCTTTATTCGTAGTTCGATCGGGATTGGCTTACTCCGAGAGGTGATCGCTTTAATCTTTGTTTTCACTCGATCCAGTGATAGCTTTGCGATCTTTATTCGCGGATTTTTCTTCTCCCAGCTGAACGTGAAACCTAGAAATTTACGCCTCCATGGACGGTCAACCGCGCTTTTCTCTCGGTTAACTTTCAACTTCAGTTTTCCTTCGATGAATGCAGTAATGGAGCTCATCACTCGTTGTCCTGCCTTCCACGTTTTCACATAGATGTTGCAGTCGTCGGCATATCTCACGAAACGAAGGTTTCTCTTTTCCAGTTCCTTATCTAACTCGTCTAGGACGATGTTCGATAATAGCGGACTAAGTGGACCTCCTTGCGGAGCCCCTTCCGTTGTCGCTTGAACGAGACCTCCTTCCATTACTCCCGCTTGCAGATAGCCGCGAATAAGTTTCAGCACCATTTTGTCTGTCACTCGTTCCGCTAGTTTTGCCATTAAGCGGTCGTGATGGATTCGGTCGAAGAATTTCTCCATGTCAATGTCTACCACAATGCGGTATCCCTCTTCCATGTAGCTTCGTGCTTTCCTTACCGCATCATGCCCTCGCCGTTGTGGGCGAAATCCATAACTTTGCTCGGAAAACGTTGGGTCAAATACAGGCGTTAATACTTGGATGATTGCTTGTTGAATGAGGCGATCTGTCACCGTAGGTATGCCTAAGAGCCGAGTTCCACCGTTCGGTTTCGGGATTTCGACCCGACGGACTGGACTCGGTTCATACGCTCCTTTCTTTATGCTTTCACGAATGGTTT
>NZ_JAMBNY010000068.1 GCF_023715345.1 Paenibacillus camelliae | reverse complement strand
TCGATCCCGCTTGGCTCCACCAAAGAAGATTTACAACTTTAACGTGTTCTTCCTAACGGAAAACACTATTGTACCTTGAAAACTGGATAAGAAAGTATATGAAACATCCAAAGCGAATCGAGTTCAAACATACGTTTGAAATATTTAACCGCGAATCGTTTTTGATTGACGACCCTCATCCGCAAGGATGTTCGAGGAAATCAAAAATTGATGAGCAACATGGTTAAGCTAATAAGAGCGCACGGAGGATGCCTAGGCACTAGGAGCCGAAGAAGGACGTGGCGAACAACGATACTGCCTCGGGGAGCTGTAAGCAAGCTTTGATCCGGGGATTTC
>NZ_JAMBNY010000067.1 GCF_023715345.1 Paenibacillus camelliae | reverse complement strand
GCGGATGAAGGTCGCTTTTA
The DNA here is from genome assembly GCF_023715345.1 of Paenibacillus camelliae. Lineage (GTDB taxonomy): Bacteria > Bacillota > Bacilli > Paenibacillales > Paenibacillaceae > Pristimantibacillus > Pristimantibacillus camelliae. The sequence goes on along the minus strand of NZ_JAMBNY010000067.1, from coordinate 332 downwards.
CCGAAAACACTCGCTGCTAATTTTAATTTCAAACAAACGTATGTTTGTTGAACTCGATTCGCTTTGGATGTTTCATATACTTTCTTATCCAGTTTTCAAGGTACAAGTTGAAGAATCATTGATCCTTCAAAACTGACAACGAGTGAGCGAACAACTGCCTAAAGTGTTTCGTTAGAAACACACTTCGAAAGCATATGCTCTCTGGTGACCCTCAAGGGATCTCATGATCTTCTACTCGGAAGATCTTGTTCTCTTAGAAAGGAGGTGATCCAGCCGCACCTTCCGATACGGCTACCTTGTTACGACTTCACCCCAATCATCTACCCCACCTT
>NZ_JAMBNY010000066.1 GCF_023715345.1 Paenibacillus camelliae | reverse complement strand
AGTAAGACCCCTTGAAGACGACGAGGTTGATAGGCTGGGGGTGGAAGTGCAGCAATGCATGGAGCTGACCAGTACTAATCGGTCGAGGGCTTATCCTACAGACTTTGAATACGGAGCGCAAGCGAAGATTCATAAGTCACATCGGAAGCATATGCTTCTGCTTGATTCACTTTGGAGATTCACAACTTTCATATCCAGTTTTGAGGGTGCAAGCCACTTTGGAAGCATCTGCAACGTTTGGTGACGATGGCGAAAGGGAACCACGCGTACCCATCTCGAACACGACCGTTAAGCCTTTCAGCGCCGATGGTACTTGGACCGCAGGGTCCTGGGAGAGTAGGACGTTGCCAAGCACGAA
>NZ_JAMBNY010000065.1 GCF_023715345.1 Paenibacillus camelliae | reverse complement strand
GAGTCTGGGCCGTGTCTCAGTCCCAGTGTGGCCGATCACCCTCTCAGGTCGGCTATGCATCGTCGCCTTGGTGAGCCGTTACCTCACCAACTAGCTAATGCACCGCAGGTCCATCCATAAGTGACAGCCCTGAATAAATTCAAGACCGCCTTTCCCGCTAGAATCATGCAATTCTAGTGCGTATCCGGTATTAGCATTCGTTTCCGAATGTTATCCCGGTCTTATGGGCAGGTTACCTACGTGTTACTCACCCGTCCGCCGCTAACTCTCAGGAGTGCAAGCACTCCATCAAGTCCGCTCGACTTGCATGTATTAGGCACGCCGCCAGCGTTCGTCCTGAGCCAGGATCAAACTCTCCATTAAAGTGTTTGATTGCTCATT
>NZ_JAMBNY010000064.1 GCF_023715345.1 Paenibacillus camelliae | reverse complement strand
AGTTAAGCAGCTCGCCAATATCCGGTACGCTGACCCCCCGGCTGCCGGACATCAGGGCGATCAGCGGGCTGGGGCAGGCGTACTGTACCTGTTTCTGCTCGCCGGCGTACCAGACGCGGGCGATCGGCTGGACTTTCACCGGTCGTTTTATTTTCAGCCGCGCCCGCTGCGGCAGGGCGGCGATATCCTGATACTCCCTTTCCAGTTTGCTCTGCCACTGCTCACGGGTCCACGGCGGCACCGCCCGCGGCGCTTGCAGGCTTTTCTCCAGCATCATCAACACCTGGTCGCGGGTCAGATTCTTGATGACGTGCTTATTGGCCCAGCCGAAGCGGATGGTGCTCGGGTCGACGAGGGGCGTCAGCGTGCGGTAGGCGCTAAGGGTGATC
>NZ_JAMBNY010000063.1 GCF_023715345.1 Paenibacillus camelliae | reverse complement strand
GCTTTAAGGCTGCACAAATAGTGGATCCGAATGTTAAAGTCGAGGAAGTAAGCCTTGATAGAGAAACGCTTCAATTAGACGTTGGCGCTGAATTCCAATTAACAGCGACGATTACTCCATCAGAAGCAGCTAATAAAAATGTAACATGGACATCAAGCGATGATGGAATTGCAGAAGTTGATCACACCGGTAAGGTAACAGCAATTGCAGAAGGTACAGCTGTGATTACAGTGACAACTGAGGATGGCAATAAAACGGCAGCCTCTGTTGTAACGGTAAGTGCACCATCAGAGACAGTTGATACAACGGCATTGGAAAGTGAAATAGAAGCAGCCGAGGAACTACTGGATCATGCAGAGGTTGGTACAGAAGCTGGGCAGTATCCACAAGAG
>NZ_JAMBNY010000062.1 GCF_023715345.1 Paenibacillus camelliae | reverse complement strand
GTTATCGTTTGGTGGCGATGGCGGAGGGGAACCACACGTTCCCATCTCGAACACGACCGTTAAGCCCTCCAGCGCCGATGGTACTTGGACCGCAGGGTCCTGGGAGAGTAGGACGTCGCCAAGCGGTATTAAAAAAATACCTGTTGCAAAAATTGTCGGATGATGATAAAATCATTTCCTGTCAAGAAAAAAGCAACATCTTGTACCTTGAAAACTGGATAAGAAAGTATATGAAACATCCAAAGCGAATCGAGTTCAACAAACTTAGTTTGTTTGAAATTAAAATTAGCAGCGAGTGTTTTCGGTAAAAGCGACCTTCATCCGCAAGGATGTTCGAGCGTTAACGAAAATACGAGCCATTGGTTAAGCTAATAAGAGCGCACGGAGGATGCC
>NZ_JAMBNY010000060.1 GCF_023715345.1 Paenibacillus camelliae | reverse complement strand
TAACGCCTGTATTTGACCCAACGTTTTCCGAGCAAAGTTATGGATTTCGCCCACAACGGCGAGGGCATGATGCGGTAAGGAAAGCACGAAGCTACATGGAAGAGGGAAACCGCATTGTGGTAGACATTGACATGGAGAAATTCTTCGACCGAATCCATCACGACCGCTTAATGGCAAAGCTGGCGGAACGAGTGACAGACAAAATGGTGCTGAAACTTATTCGCGGCTATCTGCAAGCGGGAGTAATGGAAGGAGGTCTCGTTCAAGCGACAACGGAAGGAGCCCCGCAAGGAGGTCCACTTAGTCCGCTATTATCGAACATCGTCCTAGACGAGTTAGATAAGGAACTGGAAAAGAGGAACCTTCGTTTCGTGAGATATGCCGACGACTGCAACATCTATGTGAAAACGT
>NZ_JAMBNY010000005.1 GCF_023715345.1 Paenibacillus camelliae | reverse complement strand
CGGAGATTTGCCGCTGGCTTCCTTCAGATTCCACCTCGCGATGGACACCCTTGCCTTAAGCTATGGCTACTACTGCCTTCACCATTCGGGACTTGAACCCTAGAGATAGCGCCCATGCTGGGCACACTACAAAAAAAGCAGAGCCGTATTATACGACTCTGCTTTTAAGCAATATTACTCCGTGAACTAACCAAGTAATATTATATAATTTTCTATTATTCAGCCAACCAAGCATCTACTTTATCTGCATTAGCTTCAACCCAAGCTTTAGCTGCTTCTTCAGGAGATTTACCGTCCTGAATTTGAATCATAACTTCAGCCATATCGTCTGGGGACCAGTAGAATTTATCAAGGAATGCATAAGCTTCAGGCTGATCTTCACTTAGACCATCACGTACCATCGTGTGGATCTGTTCTTCAGCACCATATACACCCTTCGGATCCTCTAGATATTTCAGGTCCATCTTAGCGAACTTCCAGTGAGGAGTCCAGCCTGTTACAACAATCGGCTCTTGCTTGTCATAAGCATTCGATAGCTCTTGTGTCATAGCTGCAGATGAGCTCTCAAGCAATGTCCATTGATCACGCAATTCGTACTCGTCTAGCGCATTATTCGTTGCTTCCATTATACCAGCACCTGGCTCAATACCAGTAATTGTATAGTTTAAAGACTCACCAACTGAGTTTAAATCCTCAATGCTGTTAATGTCCATATACGTTGGTACAACCATACCAATTTTCGCTCCATCAAGGTTAGGACCTAGATCCTCGAATCTGTCACCATATTCAGTCATATAAGAAGCATGAGTTCCTGGTAGCCAAGCCGCAAGAATAGCATCAGCACTGCCATCTGCCAAGCCTGCGAACATCGGGCCTGCATCAACTTGAAGCATATTTACTTTATAGCCAAGACGCTCTTCAAATACTTCTTTCACTACATTCGTACTTGCAATCTCAGAATCCCACGCTACGTATGCAAGCGTGATTTCCTTCTTCTCGTTTGTAGAGCTATTGCCACCATTTGATGAATTAGAACATCCAGCTGCAATCACCATAACAGCTAGTGCTGCCGTGATCAGTTTTAACCATTTCTTCTTCATTCTTAATCACTCTCCTGATTTATTTAGATTTTTTTACTATATTTTGAGCCAGTCTGTCCAAGATAATCGCTAGTATAACGATGGCAAGACCAGCCTCAAAGCCAACCCCTGTTTTGTTTTGCGTTACCGCACGATATACATCGGCACCAACACCTTGAGCTCCGATCATGGACGAGATAACGACCATAGATAATGCAAGCATAATCGTCTGGTTAATACCTGCCATAATCGTCGGTACAGCTAGTGGGAGCTGTAATTTAATCAATTTCTGACCTGGCGTTGAGCCAAATGCGTCCGCAGCCTCAATCAACTCTGACGGAACCTGGCGGATACCAAGATTCGTAAGCCTTATCGTAGGTGGAATTGCGAATATGATCGACGATATGACACCAGGTACAACCCCTAGTGAGAAGAACGTTACCGTCGGGAGAAGGTATACGAATGCTGGCATCGTCTGCATGAAATCTAGTATAGGTTGTATAACTTTTTGCAAGCGGTCACTACGCGCAGACAATATTCCGATTGGTACACCGAAAACAACGGAAATAATCGTAGCCGTTAATACCAATGCTAGCGTAAGCATGGTTTTGTCCCATAAACCTAAGTTCTGAATAATGAATAGTCCTACAAGCGTGAAGACACCCATTCTCCATTTACCTAGATACCATGCGATCGCCGCGAATATAACGATGAGCGCTAATGCAGGAACGCCTAATAATACAAACTCTAAGCCGTTGACCATGCCTTCAATTGTACTTTTAATAAATTTGAAAACTGGATCAAAATTCAGCTTTAACCAATCCTCAATCCATTCAATCCATTCTGCTAGCGGGATTTTGGGTAAATTCATACGCTATCACCTGCCTCTAAATCGTTGTTTCCTGACAAGGCAGCAAGCACCGCACCTCTAACAACAATCCCCTTCAATCTTCCGTTGTCATCAATAATAGAAATGGGAACCTTCGTATTACTAATCGTATCGAAGATTTCATTAATGACGGTATCCGGAGAAAGTGTAGGAACATCTTTAAGCATTACCTCTTCAAGACTTTGACCTGTTTTAATTGCTTCAGCCGCATCCTCTGCCGTAATAACACCGAGCAGCTTCATGCTTTTATCAACAACATACAGGTTCGAAATACCGCGGCTTCTCATTAGCTGAAGTGCAACACGCGGACCACGCTCTAGTGTAATGGTCTCCGGCTTAATCATCACGTGAGAAGCTGTCAGTACTTTAGATAAATCTACATCCTCAACAAATCGTTCTACATATTTATTGGCAGGCTGCATTAAAATTTCTTCTGGCGTACCGATCTGTACGATACTACCGTCACGCATCAGTGCGATTTTGTCGCCGATACGCAGTGCTTCATTCAGATCATGCGTAATAAATACGATCGTTTTCTTCATTTTCGCTTGAAGCTCAACTAACTCATCCTGCATATCCTTTCGAATAAGCGGATCTAGCGCACTGAAGGCTTCGTCCATAAGCAATACGTCCGGATCATTCGCAAGACCTCTTGCTAGTCCGACACGCTGCTGCATACCGCCACTTAGTTGCTCAGGGTAGCTGTTTTCCCAGCCCTTAAGTCCAACGAGCTCTAATGCCTGCATCGCCATTTCGCGACGCTCTTTTTTGTTAATTCCTTGGACCTCAAGACCAAATTCAATATTTTGAATAACGGTACGATGTGGGAATAGTGCGAATTTCTGAAACACCATGCCAACATTTTTTCTTCTAAATTGACGCAGTTCTTCTGCAGACATACTTAGAATATCTTTTCCTCTAAACAGAACCTCACCTAATGTTGGTTCAATCAACCGATTAAGAAGTCTAACAAGTGTTGATTTACCACTACCTGATAAACCCATAATGACGAATATTTGTCCTTCTTCTATAGCGAAATCAGCTTGATTTACACCGACAGTCATATTTGTTTCTGCCAGTATTTTTTCTTTTGACAATCCCTTATCCAATAATGGAATGACTTTTTTCGGATCGGATCCAAATATTTTAGTTAGCCTTTTGGCTTCTAAGATCGCCATACGATGCCTCCTTTTTGAATCTTTTCGACCTTAATAGTGTACCGACATTCATCAAAGAAGGTCAAAAGGCGTGAGAAGTTGTATAGTTTGTACAGTTTTAACTTTACGTACTTTACATCCAGTATGCTCTGTATTCCTCCCTTTTTCAATCCAATCAGTTTCTTTACATCTTTACGCACTATTGTTTACAATACTTAATATAGAATGTGAAGGAGATATTTCTCCTAGGAGGAAGGACATGAACAGACTTGCAGCATTGTCCGAGGAGCAAATCGGAAAATTGCAAAGTACGCGTAAACGGGTAATAGAGTCAATTGGTAAGAACATGGACTTATACGGTGTTACTTTATCGATTGGTCATTTATATGGTCATATGTTTTTTAATCAGCATCCTGTTACTTTAGATGAGATGAGTCAGACGATGGGGATGAGTAAAACCTCCATGAGTACGGGGATGCGCACATTACACGATCTAAAAATGATAAGCAAGGTTTGGAGCAAAGGATCACGGAAAGATCTTTATATGGTCGAGCCTGATTTTCATCAAAATTTCGCAGATTACTTTGCAATCAAATGGATGAAGGCTGTTGAGCAGAATAAAAGTGCGATGAAGCGCACCTTGAAGGAAATCGAGGAGCTTAAGCAGCAATATCCTGAAGATGCAGAGTTTCAAGCTATACTGTCGGAGGATGAGCAGAAGATACGTGAAGCCGTAAGCTACTACAAATGGCTGGAACGTCTGATTGATTCGCTGGAATCTGGTGAAATCTTTAAATTCATCCCGAAGGAAGAAGATTTATAAGAAAAAAGGGAAGCCGCGAAGGCTTCCCTTTTTTGTATGTTTGCTTCGATGCTATTTCACTTCCAGAGTGGGCATACAAAGCAATATGGAGTTTCCGTGGAGGTGCTTATCTGATAATAACGGCAGCATGTTTTCCGTTTCGGATTCGCTTTATCATTAAATGTTCGGTGAATTCTAGCAGCAAAAGGATTCTGTTCTCTTCCAAGCCAATTACACGGCTTACTTGTTAATACGCTGTAGGTTTGATCCAATAGCTCGCTTGGCATCGTATGCTCGTATTCCCGAAAAACAGAATTTATTCGAACAGCGATGTTCTCCCATAGAATCCGCTCATTGATTTTACATTCTTTGGCTATCAATTCAAGCATTGGCGTTAAATGCTCCCTGAATATCCTCGCGCGCCAGCTATCGTCTACAAGCTCACTGATTGACTCATCGATAAGCAAAGTGAAATGTTCCGCATCAAACTGTGCAGACGTCCACCAATCCATCTTTTCTTCTTGAAGATCGTAATAGTAAACCGCTGCTGCTGCTGTGAGTACAGCGTATCGCTTCATAAATAAAGAGCCCGCAATCGTCATATCGTCGGTATGTATACGCTGGGCATAATGGCGGATAATAGATGTTAAACGTTCCTTATCCAGCAGCTGGTCTAATGGAATTCCCGCTTCGGCTTGTCGCACCCTTATCCCATAATGCTCTAGGCTCATTTAATACGTCTTCCCTTCCCTTTAGGTATACATAACGGTGTTCCAAAAAAGGGATCTTCATGGATAATGGCAGCCATTCCGAATACCTCCTGCACCATTTCCGATGTCACGATATGCTCGGGCTTCCCTTGCGTTGCAATCGTTTTATTATGGATGGCGACAAGATGGTCCGCGTAACGGCAAGCTAAATTCAAATCGTGCAGCACCATGACGATGGTACGATTTTTCGTACGATTTAACTCAAACAAAAAATCAAGCAATTCAATTTGATGTGCCATATCCAGATACGTAGTCGGTTCATCTAATAGCAGAATTGGTGTCTCTTGAGCTAACGTCATCGCAATCCATGCTCGCTGTCTTTGTCCTCCAGATAATTGCTCCAATGGTCTGTTTTTAAATAGAAGCAGCTGAGTTGCTGACATCGCCTGCTCTACGATGTGCTCATCCTCCCCCGACCATTGCTGATACCAACGTTGATGAGGATAACGCCCTTGCTTGACCAGCTGCTGTACGGTCAATCCTTCTGGAGCAATAGGTCCCTGCGGCAAAATCGCTAATTTTTTCGCTATTTCTTTGGTAGAGATGCTTTGAAGAGATTGATCGTCAAGCAATACATGACCGGAGCTCGGCTTTAAAAGCCGCGCCATCGATCGGAGCAATGTAGACTTTCCACTTCCATTCGCACCAACGAGCACCGTAATTTTGTGGAGAGGGATTTCGAAGCTTAAATTGTCAATAATGTGCTGTTCGCCATAGTTAAGCGTTAATTGCTCAGTTTGTAATTGTAATCCAATCATCGTGATCTCTCCTAGCGATTTCTATTGTGAAACAGTAAATATATGAAAAACGGTGCTCCGATTGCGGCAGTAAATACACCAGCTGGAATATCCCTCGGCAAAAACATCGTTCTGGCGATAATGTCTGCAACCAACACTAAGATTGCTCCGATTAGAGCGGTTAAAGGAATTAAACGATTAAACGCTCTAACGGTAAGACGCTTGGCGATATGCGGAGCCATTAGCCCTACAAATTCAATTCCGCCGGCATAGGCAGCTGCAGTTCCCGCAAGTATGACGCTGCACATCAGAAATACGAAGCGCTGACTCTGCACACGAATACCTGCATTCACTGCAGCATCATCCCCTAGCTCTGTTACATTCATGCTTCTGCCTAGAACAAGCAATATCGGAACTGGGATCAGCATCCATAGCAGCATAGCGGATACATCGCTCCAGCTTGCAGCATATAAGCTTCCCGTTAACCATATGTACGCCTTTGTCGTAACTACGGCATTACTAAACACAATCATAAATGAGATTCCGGCCTTTAATATCGCTGCGATGCCAATACCTATTAACACGAGACGTATTGGAGTTACGCCTTTATTCCAAGAAATAATATAAATAAGCAATGCGGTGCACAGTCCTCCAGCAATCGCAGCAACAGGAAGAAGCTGCATGCTTATGATACCTGTCCCTAACGTAATAAACGTTACTGCACCAAAGGATGCTCCACTTGTAATCCCTATAATGTCGGGAGATGCAAGCGGATTCCGAACGATCGCTTGTAATATAAGTCCGGCGACTCCTAGACTTGATCCAACTAGGATAGCTAATAGAATACGAGGCAAGCGAAGCGTTCCGATTACAAAGCTATGAGTATCTATGTAACCTGTCAATTGAAGAATAACTTCATGCAATGGAATCCAATTGCTGCCGGCTGCCAGCGCAATAATAAAAAGCCCAATGAGCACGAGGCTTAGGATGAATAGAGCAACAAGCCATCTCATCGATAGCTGAAGGGATACCTTTCCTTGAAAAAGTCGGATCGTCCAAGCTTTCATCGTTTAGACACCCCTCTCTTCACAAGATATACGAAGAAAGGTCCACCTATAATGGCCGTCATCACTCCAATAGGTACCTCCTGTGGCATAATGATAAACCTAGCTGCAATATCAGCACATAATAATAGTAGGGAACCTAATAAAGCTGCATAAGGAATAACCCAACGATAGTCGGTGCCCACCAGCTTTTTCGATACGTGTGGGATAATTAGCCCGATAAAGCCGATTGATCCTGCGATGGCTATCGATCCGCCTGCTAGAATGACGATCAATATGCCCATCAATATTTTTAACAGCCCGACTCGCTGACCGAGTCCTTTAGCGATATCATCGCCTGAGCTGAATACATTCATGGATTTGCCAAGCAATAAGCTTATAAAAAGAGCAGCACATAAGATCGGCAGCACAGATAGCAGCATCTCTAGATCTCGCCCAGCAATCGAGCCCGCTATCCAGAACAGTACGGTCTGAATGGACTGTTCATCAATGACTAATAACCCTTGTGTGAATGAAATAAAAAGAGCTGAAAGTGCGGTACCTGCTAATATAATTTTGATTGGCGTAAGACCATCTCTTCCCCAGCTGCTTAGCAAAAAAACAGCCGTCCCCGACAGTGCAGCACCAAGAAAACCAAACCACATATAACCAGCTAACGATTGTATATTCAGCCAAGTGATCGCGAGCACAATAAAGAAAATAGCTCCTGCATTTACTCCCACCAAATCAGGCGCAGCAATTGGATTTCTAGTCAATGCCTGCACAAGCACTCCTGCAACGGCCAAGGTCATGCCAAGCACTAACGCGATCATGGCTCTTGCGAAACGACTCGTTGCAATAACTAAATGCTCCGTGTCCTCTGCGTTGTAATGATTCATAACGTCCCATACCGCTCTAAATGATATCGATAGCTGCCCCATCGCTAAACTACAATAGATTAGACACGCTACGAGAACAAAGAGCACACATAAACCGATGGATTTAACAAATGTTGTTTGCAGCATAACCTACCCTCTTCTTCCATAGAAAAAGGGGAAGCTTAATGATTCCCCTTATCCACCCTACTGTTCGATTTTGAAATGCTCATATAGATCATCAAGCATCAAATGTGCAGACTTCAAGCCACCTGCAAAGTTCCATGTAATCTCGTCGACTCTGAACTGTTGGTTCGATTTGGTCGAGTCTAGATTTTGGAAAAGCGGATGTGATGTCCATTCCTCGTAGGTTTTGTTAACCGCTTCATTATCCTCGAAAAATTGGAACGAAACGTCGGCATTCATATTTGGAATGCTTTCCTTATCGGTTAGTCTTACGATCTCCAGATCATCACCCTCTAAGTTCTTCGGTCCTCTAAAGCCTAGCTCATTTAATATTGAGCCAGCAAAGCCTGTCACGTAAATTCTTGCGTGATCTTCACGAAAGTTAATCACCGAAACGCTCATTGGCCAGCCTTCTACTTTAGATATTTTGGAATTAAAGTCGCTAACTCGCCCTTCCCAATCCGTTATTAATGCTTTTGCTTTATCTTCTTCACCAATAGCCTGACCAATCAACGACGTCGTCTCACGAATATCGTAAAGAATGGTGCTTACAACCGTTGGCGCGATTTGGGACAGCTGATCATAGATTTCCTCATGACGAACCTGGGTCGCAATAATAAGATCTGGCTTCAGTGCAGATATTTCTTCGAGATTCGGTTGAGTCTCCAGCCCAACATAGGTCACGTCTTGCAAGTCATCCTTTAGATAATCATACATTGGCTGCTGTGCCCAAGATTCGACCACACCTACTGGAGTGACACCGAATTGGAGTAATGTATCTGTTGCCCCTTGAAAGAGGGTTACGATTCGTTGAGGCTTTCCTTCAATCGTCGTCGTGCCTAATACATGAGAAATTTCAACCTTTGTGGAATTCTCACTGGTTGTATTGGATGTGACTACTTGAGCCCCTTCGTTACTGGATTTGCTGCAAGCAGTAAGAGCCGCTACAACTGCCGCAACGACTACTATAGTAGACCAAAGCTTGTTCTTCATTCTCTTCTCTCCCAATCAATAATGATATTCATTTTCAATTAGGATTGTAGTACAAAGTGTAAATTTTGGCAACACTTTTTTTGAGAATTATTCTCAAACGTAATAAATTCTATGACTTGCCAAGAACAAAAAGAGAAGCAGCTGCATGCTGCTTCTCTTCATCATTGTGTCAGTTTTAATCAATTAACTTACTATGCTCCTTCGGATTGTACCTTGCCTTTTCCGCCATGAGCTGTGGCAGTGTCAGCCCTTCCTCGCGCAGCTCGTCAATCATCACATCGGCCTTAATTCGTCCATTATGCATCACAATTGCGCGATCGATAACATTTTCAATCTCATCGATCATATGCGTCGTCACGATAATCGCTTCATCCTCCTTCATGCTGGAGATCATCAGCTTCAAGAAGTCGCGACGCGTGAACATATCCTTGCCATTAAACGGTTCGTCCATCAATATATACTTTGCACCTTTAGAAAAGCCTGCGCATATTTCGAGCTTCGCCTTTTGACCGGTGGACATTATCTTTATTCGATCACTTGGATATAGATCGAAATAATGAAGCAGCTGCTCATAGCGCGCACGATTGAATTTCGGAAAATAATCTGCAAGAAATGCACCGTACTGCTCGACAGTCATATAGGGGATATAGCTGCCTTCCTCCGTAATGAATGAAAGCAGCTCGTATTGCTGCTGCACTGGCTTTCCATCGATAAGAACTTGACCATAGCTCCCTATCTCACTAAGGCCCATAATCATCTTAAGCAGCGATGTCTTCCCGCTTCCATTCGCACCTACAATTGCTGTTACTTCACCTGGGCGCAGCGTAAGGTCTTGAATTTTCAGCGCAGCTCTCTCTAAAAACTTTAGTTCAATCATTATTTCTACCTCCTAACAAGCAACGGACGGTCACCTATCTTACTGTACAGCCTTAGCTTCACTCCATAGAACACCTCGCACGCTCATATAGGGTATTTTAATGAATATACAGATCATACACGTTGCGATATTCCGCTCGATCATAATTGTAATTAGATAAATCATACGGACTAACTCGAAGCAAATCATCGTTTATGTCGGTTATAAGCTCGCCTGTATACACGATGTTCCCTTGCTCATACACATGTAGGAGTATTCGAATCGGTGACATTGGATCTAAAGCATTGCCTTCTTTATCGAGAAATTCATGGAAAACTCCGACGTAGTATAGCCTTCCGTCTCTATACGTTATAAAACGCTCACCAAATTCGTTATAACTACGCTCACGAAGAAGCTCATCTTCTTTATCAATTTCCGTGATGTCTACAAGCTGGAGACCTTCTTCAGAGCGCTGTAAAGTCACGATGGTTCGATGAGATTGGTTACTGTTAAAGCTTAAGCTAAGCACTCCAGTTTCTTCTTGGCTATACGCTTCATAGGTCACTTCATAGCGTGCTAGACTAGCATCATCTGCAAGCTCAGCATTAATATGCTGAAATAGAAAAGGAGCCACTACAACCTCCCCAAGCTTAGCACCGTCCGTCCGATACCCTTCAATGACTAACTTATCATCCTTGACTAATAGGAGTGCGAGTGCATCATTAACGGACTCCAATCCAAGCACTGCTGTTCGTGCTCCATCCTCTTCCGTAGTATTGTCGAGGCTAAACGTCATTATGGGGGCTGTTTCTTCTTCCCGTTGATCAAAGTTCAGTTTATAAATGCCGTTTATCCCTTTATATTCCGAGGTTGATGCTAGCGTAAAATAAATATCCCCCTTAGTCTCCGTCAACCCATTGTTTCTATCGACATAAAGCCTTACGACATTATTATCTTTCTTAACTAAAGGTTTAACAGTAATATCAAGGTTTATCGAGTCAAGCCCTTTCCAATTGCCGTCAATAATCGTACCTCGATCTACAAAAAAACCTAAATCTTTGAATTCATTAACATAATAATAGTAATCGTTAATAGGATGGAACATTCCTCGAAAATACCGATAAACCCGATCCTTCTGTTGATTATCAAAGACTTCAGTTTTAGTATCTACCTGATTCTGATCATGGCGCCACATAAAGCTTGTTCTATGATTAGCATCTTGAATCGCACCGCTTATATTGATCCCTTTCATAACCGATGGATCTCCGTAAAGGTGGGCAATCTCATAGGTTCCTTGATCCTTCATTCCTCGAACTTGGACGAGTGCTGCAATTACTAAAACCGCAGCTACGATGGCAAGCGGGAGCGCGATATGACGCTTTAATGCTGACCATCTTAATCTTTTCATCACGCTTCCCCCTCACTTGCATCGTTCACGATGCGCTTTATCTCGACATATGTTTTACTCAGAATACCTTTTACTAAGATACCTTTTACTTATAAGTATCTTGCTTTGAGCTTGCTTTGGGCTTACTCTAGTCAATTAGATCAAACATTATCTATAATCAACCAGACACATTCAAATAATTAAAGCCAAACAGTCAATCAATATGAAGGTCAAATAAGTTGCGATACTCCGCATCACTATAGTTGAGATTTTGTGTGCTTTGATTCTTCATACGAACGAGATCATCATTGACATCAGTCATCAACTCGCCGGCGTACACCAGCTCGCCTCGCTCATATACATGAACAAGAAGACGAATCGGTAATAACCTATACCAAACATTGTTATCTGACTGATTGATTTCACGATATACTCCCGCCTCATAAAGCTTCCCTGCCTTAAAGGCTATAAATCGCTCATCATACAGAGATTCACTATAACCTCGCAGCAATTTATCTACTTTTTTTAATTCTGTTACGTCTATAAGCTTAATTCCATCCTCCGTGCATTGTACGGTAACAGCAGTACGTTGCGATTGCTGGTTAAGAAAACTTAAGGTAAGCATCCCATTCTCAGCATCATGATAAGCCTCATATCCAACCCCATAACGAGCATAATTGTCACCATCTGCAAGCTCATCATTAAATTCTTCGAATATAAATGGGACTATCGCTGTCTCACCCAGCTTCTTACCATCAGTATGATAGCCTTCAATGACGAGTTTATCGTCTCGCACTAAAATTAAGGCAAGAATGTCGCCAACCGCTTCTAAACCAAGTACAGCCGTTTGCGTAGTATCCTCAATATCATTACTATCGGATCTATAGCTCATAATCGGAGTAGGTTTAACTGATTCAAACGGAAACATTGATTTAGACCATTGATCAGAATTAAGCTTGAATATCCAATTTACCCCTTCATATCCTGTCGTGGTTACGAGGGTAATATATAATTCGCCCTCTACCTCTGCTAAGCCATAACTTAACCTTCTCATGTCATCAGAAGAATAGCTTTCTTTATAAAAAAGCCTCGCTATGGGCAGCTCCATTTCTATATATTCTGAGTGCTCCCACCTATTGTGATGGAGACTATTGCGTTCTATCTTTAATCCCTTATAAGAGTTGAGATGTACAGTGTAATAGTAGTCATTAATGCGCTCATACATCCCCCGATAATGATAAGTCCAATTTTGCTGAGGTTTAGCAAACACTTCTGTCTTAGTCTCTACATGATCATCTAGCCACGCAAAGCTTGTTCTATGATTCTCATCTTGAGTAGCACCGCTTACCGTGATCCCTTCCATAACCGATGGATCTCCATACAGATGGGCAATCTCATACGTTCCATGCTCCTTCGCTCCTCGAACTAGAACGAGTGCTGCAATTATTAATACGGCAGCTACAATTGTAAGCGTGAGCGCGATATGACGCTTTAACGTTGACCATCTTAACCTTTTCATCACGCTTCCCTCCTTACGTCGTTGCACCCTTTCGTAGCAGCACGATACTATGCCATACACAAATTACACTTATGACGAGCAGAATGGCGCTGTACAATATTACTTTGGATGAATCGTAGCTATTAAAAGCACCGTAACTATTAAAAGCATCTAGCCTCATCGTTACTACGAGATATATTGGCCAGAACACAGCTGTTATTAAGATCGCTCCCAATCTGCGCTGACTTCTTTCACATAGCACTAAGTGATATACCCAAGTAATGATGACAATAAAGATACTTACTGTCGAGAGCACATTAGCGAAGCCATAAGGCCACAGCAGACGCATAAAATCAGACCGAATAAAGGCAAGAAACAGCCCGTTCGTTACTTCAAATTCTCCATTGCTGTAGCTCGCAATTTTGAATGCCATGTAATTGTACGCTAATATAAAACCAAGAAGCTGAGCACATAAAAGCATGAGCATACTAATTGCAAACGAGCATAGCTTGCTTAAGTAAACAAGTTCTCGCTTCACAGGCAGCGTCATCAATGTGTAAATGCTCTTACTGCCCCAGTAGGACGAATAAAATGACTTAACAAATAAAGCAATGACCGCTAGTACACAGATTAGAAATACGATAGGCAATCCAGAAGTTGCGTATATATCCTCGAATCGTTCATGTACAGCATATTGGTTATAGTCTTTAATCTTATAAAGCACGAGCAGCCACGAAGCGGCGATCAGCGTTACGCATAGCGACAATACACTGATGACGAGCTCACTGAACTGTGCATTCATTAATCGATAAAACTGCCTCACCTTATCACCTCGATTGTATTATAGGCATAGTACAATGTATGCATGACTCCCCATTGTTCATTCACGACTCATCCCATAGCTCACTAATTAGATCAACGACCTTCTTGAAGGATAAATTCACTTCCTTCGCTGATCCAATAAACTCACTGACCATCCCGCGCATCATCTCATCCTCAATAGAGGTACGGATTGCTTCATCTACATATAGGATGCTCCCTTGCGTACTGCTCGTGCGCACATAGCCCTCATCCTCCATTAGCCTGAACGCCTTTTGTACCGTATTGGGATTGATATGCAGCTGAGCGGCAATTTCTCTTCTTGATGGCAGTCGATCACCCGTAGATGCTTGCCCGAGCAGGATTTGACGTTTTACATATAAAGCTAGCTGCACGTATACCGGTTCTTTGTTGTTTAGTTGTAGCTCATAAAAATTAAGCAAAAACGCTCACCTGCCTCCTGTCATAACTGTATTATGCTACTAATACAACTATTTTGTCAATAACTACCATAAAATCTTAGAGCTAAATATTTCTATCAATTTTATCCTTTTCCTAATAAAGAATGTTAATTACATTGTGGATTCCCTTGCGTACAAATAGATTTGAGCCTCTTACTTGCTCGTCCCAAAACATGTTATGCTTGAAGTAGGAAAGGGGTTTATGCAACATGCCTAGTTTAATTTTAGAGGGCGGTACGTTACGCCCAATCTTCAGCTCAGGAGTAATGGATGCTTTACTTGATCACGACATCATGTTCCCGTATGTTATTGGTGTTTCAGCTGGAATTAGCAATGGTGTTTCTTATATATCTAAGCAGAAGCAGCGTAATCTGCAAATTATGGAGCAGTTCCGTAATGATCCGCGCTATTTAGGATTTCGCAATTATTTACGTAATCGCAGCTTATTCGGTCTTGACTTCGTATTTGATGAGATACCGAATAAGCATATTCCATTCGATATAGATACGTACCAAAGCTATGACGGACAAGTGCTAGTCGGTGTAACGAATGCACATACTGGCTTAACCGAATATATGGATGGAATGAAGGCTGATCGAGCTTGGACGATGCTGCGCGCCTCCTGTGCGATCCCGCTTTACTTTCCCGCCATTGAGATCAACGGCAGCAGTTACTACGATGGTGGAATTAGTGATCCAATTCCGATTCGTAAAGCAATAGAGGACGGTCATGACAAGCATCTTATCGTGCTTACACAGCCCAAGGGCTATACCAAAACATACAGCAGGGCTAATGGTGTAGCTGCTAAGCTGCTGAACCGCAAGTATCCAAAGCTTGCTGAGCTGCTGCTTACTCGCCATACAATCTATAATGAAACGGTCGCTTTCTGTGAGCAGCTTGAGGAGGAAGGCAAAGCAGTCATCATAAGGCCTCAATATAAGCTAGAGAGCTTTGAGAAGGACTATAGCAAGCTGAAGCAAAGCTGCGAGCACGGATACCAGCTAGCTGAGGAGAAGATCGATCACATCCGAGCATTGTTTCAGTAAATGTGAGATTCGGAGCAAAAAAATAGCGTCAAAAAGAGAAAATTGATCGTACCTAGGCAGCCTTCGGGCTGCCTATTTTTGCGTTACGCTCGGATAGGCAATTCAGACAACCGTGCCTTAACAATAAATGAAGCTTTGAAGCAACCATTACACGTGTAGCTCGCATACTTGAAGAAGTGAAGGATTTTGGGGAGGAAGAAACGATTATTGCTCCTTAGGCGATGAGTCTAGAATAAAACTGCACAGCAAGGCGAATGCTGGTTGACTCAAACTATGTAGTAAGAGAACAAGGTAAATAATATAGTTATTCTTTTCCTTTATTCTGAACTCTTTTCAAGGTTAACATGTGGGCAATCCCTGAACCCAATGGGATGTAAAACAGTATGATTAAAAACTTCCACCCTTCTCCACCAGGGGAATCTGTTAGCCAAAACAATAGAGCTAAAAATATTCCTATTAAAGCGTAGGCAATAAAGTAAGGGGATGTCACTCTATCCTTAAACGACAATTTCATTTTATAATCACACTCCTTTTTACTAATGTTAACACAAATTAATGCACGCAAAGGTGCGCCGTTGATTCATATTGTGCAATAGGTGAAATGAAAAAAAGCCCATTTTGTGAGCTCAAGATTACTCTGGTTTTGCAATAGTGGAGTATCAAAATCTACCCAACATATTTAAAAATTATCTGACATATTGCTATGGAAAGTCCTAAAATACTCGCTTTCATTTTAGCTGGATGATTTCTTTTGCTGGGAAACAAGTAAAAGAAAATCACTATAAATCCCACGGGAATCCATAGCTGAAAGACTCCATCTTTTGTACCAATGGAAAAAATCGGAGTAATCAGAGTGCTAATCAAAAAGTAAAAAAAAACTGTAAACCGTCTTGTTTCTAACTGCTTGCTCCACCTAACTAAAAAGAAAGTAATAATTATTGCGATAATTGTAATGTGCAATGGTGGAAGAACAATTGCAAAGTTCCCAAATTCTAATTCCATTAGGTAGTTCTCACCCTTCATAGTGCATCATAACTAATGCTTCGCATCAATACATAAAGAAATAATCAATTAAACTGCAAAACATTATGGATAATTTTAACATAATAATAAGGTGAATGATAGGAAAAGAGTGTGTCGCAATACGACGAAAATGTAAAACAAAAGAGAATACATTCTGTTGAATAACAACTGTCAATACGGGAAGTAAGCAAACAAAAAGGAACAAGCCTGAGATGATGTCATCATCACTTCTTGTTCCTTTTGCTTCTTAAGCTATCGTTGCGGACTACTCTTCAAAAATTTGAGTTAGAAGGCCGCCTAGTTCTTTTAGTGCTTCTTCCTCGCGCTCGCCGTCTACCTCTAGCGTTACCTCATCACCAGCGGAAAGACCTAGAGTTAGCATGCTCAATGAGCTTTTGCCGTTGATTTTCTTCTCTCCTTTAATTAGGTTAACCTTGCACGGGTATTGCGATGCTGCTTGAACGAAGATTTTCGTTGGACGTGCGTGAAAGCCCTGCGGGTGAATAATTGTAAATGTCTCTGAGATCATTTAAAACACTCCTTTATATAACATCTTTATTGACTACATGTAGTCTAACTCTAACTCGATCTTGTCTGACTGGACCTCGGTTTAACTCTTACTTATTAACTTACCACGGCAAACCAGCCTTATTGATTAACCTCTATCAGCTCAATCTATGTGACTAATCAACTCAGCTTTATCGAGCCAGCTTTTGTTCCACTAATTGTTTTACTTCTTCCTGCGTACCTAGTGTTAATGCTTCCTCGGCGATCGCCTTCCAGTCCTGCTGTGACAGCTGACCGATCTGCTCGCGTGCAGGGAGAATTGAGCTTGCGCTCATGCTAAATTCATTCAAGCCTAGACCAAGCAGCAATGGAATCGCAATCTGATCTCCTGCCATCTCGCCGCACATACCAGACCATTTGCCAGCACGCTCTGCTGCCTTAATGACCATCTGCACAAGACGAAGAATGCTTGGATGATATGGCTGGTACAGATAAGCTACCGCTTCATTCATGCGGTCTGCTGCCATTGTATATTGAATCAAGTCGTTCGTACCGATACTGAAGAAGTCTACTTCCTTCGCAAAGGCATCTGCATTCAGTGCTGCTGCTGGAATTTCGATCATCATTCCAACCTCGATGTCCTCAGACACCGCTACTCCCTCTGCTAATAGCTTCGCTTTTTCCTCAGCAAGAATCCGCTTCGCTTCACGAAGCTCGCTTAGCACTGCAATCATAGGAAACATAATGTTCAGCTTGCCTTCAGTACTAGCACGCAGCAAGGCGCGAAGCTGTGTACGGAAGATATCCTCGCGTGACAAGCACAGCCGCAGCGCACGCAAGCCTAGAAACGGATTGCTTTCCTTCGGCAGCTCAAGGTAGTCAAGCTCCTTGTCTCCGCCGATATCGAGCGTACGAATAACGACTCGTTTGCCTTCTAATTTGCTTAACACATGCTTGTAGATTTGAACCTGCTCTTCCTCAGTTGGGAAGTTTTTTCGTCCCATATAGATGAACTCTGTGCGGAACAGACCGATACCGTCGGCTCCATTCTCGAGCACCTTCGCTACATCCTCAACACTACCAATATTAGCTGCAAGCTCTACGTGCACGCCATCAGCAGACACTGAAGGCTGCTCGGCAAGCAGCTTTAATTGTGCTCTGCGCTCCTCATACTGGCGCTTTTTCTCTTCATACTCAGAAAGCTCTTCATTCGTTGGATCGATGATGATTCGACCTTCCGTTGCGTCCATAATGATCGTTGCACCATTTTCGACGCGATTAAGCAATGACTCTGTGCCTACAACTGCTGGCAGCTCTAGCGAGCGAGCCATAATTGCGGAATGTGACGTACGGCTGCCAATCTCCGTAATAAACCCACGGATGTAATTCAGATCAAGCTGTGCTGTATCTGACGGTGTCAGATCATTGGCAACAATGATCGTTTCCTCAGATATTCCCGTTAGTGTGGCGTAAGGCTTGCCTGTCAGATAAGCAATCACTCGCCCCGTAACATCCTTAACATCTGCTGCACGTTCACGCAGCATCTCATTATCCATCTCCTGCAGCATGCCAATGACAAGGCTAGCTACCTCATGCAATGCATATTCTGCATTAATTTTCTCATCGGAGATTTTATCGATTGTATTATCTATAAGATCAGGGTCCATTAACAGGAAAATATGCGCCTCGAATATTTCAGCCTTTTGTGCTCCTAGACGCTGCTCCGTTAATTGACGAATTTGTTCAATGTCTTGCTTCGCTTGTTCTACTGCTGCACGAAAACGATCTGTCTCTTTTTCTGTATCCGTAATCGTTGTTTTCGTTGGGCGGATCTCTGTGTTGGTGAATTTGAATGCTTTCGCAATCGCAATTCCTGGAGATGCCGCCACACCTGTAATATGTTCAGATTTCATTACTCATCCTCCATCCTAATGATTATTTTGCAGACGAGGCCTCATAGCTTGCAACCACCATGCGATGAATAGGATGATCCTTACTAAGAGATGTTACCTTCGTTAACGTTTCATTAATACCGATAGCCTTCAGCAATTGCTGCAGCTCTACAGATTCCGGGTCGTCTGCAACATCGAAGCGAAGCGCTGCTGCCATAGCGTTTGCTAGATGCTTAGGCTCTATCCCAACTTCTAGGGCAAGCATTGCTGGCCGCACAAGGCGATCATTCGGAGACAGCTTACGAATCGGCGAACGACCAACCCGTGAGATCTCATCCGTCAGCTCCGTATTGCGGAAACGCTCAATAATCGTATCTATATATTGCTGATGCTCAGCTTGATCAAACTGATAGTGTGCAATTAAGGCTCCGCCAGATTCTGCTAGCGTCGCTTTTACCTCGCTTACAACCTGCTCATCCGCCATCGCCTGTTGAATCGTTTCGTAGCGATGAAGATTGCCAATATAAGCAGCTGTAGCATGCCCTGTGTTCACTGTAAACAGCTTGCGTTCAATGTAAGGCTGCAAATTCGTTACATAATGCACTCCATCAATGACCTTATAGCCGTCGAACATTGCCGACTCATCAATCACCCATTCATGGAACGGCTCAACCGTTACGGCCAAGCGATCCTCGTGATGCTGAATCGGAACGATGCGATCCACCGCTGCATCAGGAAATGCTACGACTTGCTCAGCCTTAGCTTTTACTTCCTCCGGCAAATGACTGAATACATGCTCCTTCAACTGTGTGCTGCCACCAATCGCATTTTCACACGCAATGACATGCAGTGGTGCTGCTCCTTGTGCAACACGGCGCTCAATGCCAACCGCAATGCCCTTCGCAATATGCTTCAGTATGTTGACGCCAACCGCTGTTGTCACGAGATCCGCTTTGGCTACTGTCTCCGCAACCTTCTCCAGATCAGTGCCATCTATCGCAGTCACACCTGTCACCTGCAGCTGATCATGCGTCTCATTCGCTAGCGTTACCGTATATTGTCCGCGCTTCTGCAGCTCTTGCACAATATCCTGATTAACATCGGAGAATACGACCTCATAGCCAGATTGCGAAAGCAACAAGCCAATAAAGCCGCGCCCGATATTACCAGCTCCAAAATGTAAAGCAATCATATTACTCCATCTCGCTTTCGAAGATTTCGATCAATTGCTCTGCTGTCTCAGCTTTAATGATCCGTTCCAAATTCTCATCGTCTGAGCAAACCATCGCTACACTCGTTAAAATATCCATATGATCATCACCAATTGCAGCGATACCGATCACAACATGTGCGATTTCTCCATCACCAAAGTCAACGCCGTCTGGAATTTGTACGATGGATAAGCCCGTGCTCTTAATTTTGCCCTTCGCCTCATTCGTTCCGTGAGGAATCGCAAGTCCACCGCCCATATAAGTAGACAATGTATTTTCACGCTCAATCATGCTGTCCACATAGCTTGCTTCAGCGTGCCCTGCTTGAACAAGCAGCTCACCTGCGATGCGAATCGCTTCAAATTTGTCATTTACCTTTGCGTTTAGCTTTACTTTATTAGTAGATAGTATGCTCATCTGATGTCACTCACCTTTTTATTTAGTGTTAAAAAATTCATGTAGCTTTTTCGTTAAGTATTGACGAATATCCTGCTCATCGCCGCGGCCTAACAGCTCAATCATTTCCTCCTCAAGCAGCAAGGCACTGATCTCACTAAGCACCTCAAGCGCTTCCCAAGGTAAGCTTTGCGGCGCCAGCATTAACAGGAAATGCTCTAGTAGAATTTTTCGCTGTTTATCCATAAAGATTGGATTATTTAACTTAAACAGCGTTAAGGAAGAAGTGTGAATAGCCGAGCTTCTCGTGTGAAACAACGCCAGCGTTGTGTCAGGAATCATTTGACTGCCGTTTTTTTCTCGATCGAGCAAGCGATGCTTAACAAGATCAGCTTCCGTGAGAACTTCCTTATGCTGCTCGTGCACACAAGCAACCTCTAAAATCGACGATAGATCGTTGTATTCTTCCCGAAGCTCAACGATCTCAAACTGCTCGATAATCCATATAATATGATCGAGCGTTATCTTTTTACTTAGAAGCTGATCTAGATCAGGCTTAGAGCGAATATCATCGTCCGAGTACATGTCGACTGGATATGGCTTCTTCACAATCGCTGTATCACGGATAAAAGCAAGCAGCCGATCTGCATCCTCCTGCGTGATTAAAGGCGTGACCTTTAAATAAGCAGCTGGATTGATCGGTAAATCAATCGTTGAGATGATAATATCGTATCGGTCGCTTGAGAGCCTAGAAGCCTCATACCACGAAACACGATCGATAATTCGGATTTGTGGAAATTCCTTTTGCAGGCGTACCTGAAGCAGCTTAGATGAGCCAATCCCCGTACTGCAAACCAATATCGCATGTACATCTGGCTGCAGATGCTTTAATCTTTCAAGCGCAGCGCCATAATGCGTAACGATATATCCGATTTCCTCATCTGGTATGTGTAGATTAGGTAGATAAGCTTGAGCTGCGTCGCGAACGGTCTCGAAAAGCTCCTCATAGTCCTTCATAATGTGCTCAAGCAAAGGATTGCGTATCGTCTGTCCAGCATTCAGCTGATGCAGCGTAAGCTTCATATGATGGAACAACCCGTCTCTAAGTGATCGATCCTCTCTAAGGTCTACCTGGAATTTTTTCTCGACATGCATTGTAATTTGAGCGATCGCTTGCGTTAACGATAGATCATCACCGAGCAGCGCCAGTACATGCTCCTCGCGAACGTGATGAATGATGTAGTAGATATACTTCTTCTCATCCGCTGTGAAGCTTAGCTCAAAATGCTCTGACAACAGCTCCGTTAAACGCTCAACCCCTGCTTCACTTTCAGATTCCTCGTATTTAAGTCTTCGCCATTCACCCGGCTGGATCAAACGCGCTGCCCGAATGCGGCTAATGCCGATCGACAAGCGCAGCAGCAGATCCGTATAGCCATCCTCACTAAGCTGACTTTCCCATTGCTCTTCCCATAACCACAGCACACTTTCGACATCCGACATTACCGACTTACCAGCAAGCTGGAACAGCCGTTCATAGATAGGATGCCCAGATAGCTGTTTAGAGCTCGTTATAAGCTCTGTTGGGTCTAAGCGCAGCTTGACTACTTGTCGAATTAATTCTCTAAGCTGAGTTTCTGGTGCAGACAATATGACACCGAGACCTCTTTTGCGAACAAGCGCTACACGCCACTTTCTAACCCATTTTTCAAGCGTGTTAAGATCATTCGTTATCGTGGATACAGCGGCCTTCAGCTCGTGTGCGATAGCAAAAAGCTTAATGGGCTCATCAGCTGCGAGAAGCATGCATAGGATCAACAGCTGCCGATCCTCCGATGTAAACTCTATCTTCGATAACGATGACAATGCTTCCTCTAACGCATGCATCGATTCCTGATCTCCGCTGAGCTTAATGCCTAGTCCTGATTTGCGAATCAGCTCGATGTGATAGACTGTCACTGTTTCCTCTACGCTTGTTAGCTCTCGATGAACAGTACGCGGACTTACCTCCAAATGATTCGCAATTTCACTTATGGTTAGTCCTTGATCTGCATGCAGAAGAATTTCAATGATCTGACGAGTTCGAATTGATATATTCATCTTATTACCCGCCTATATGCTTAGAATGACCACATTGCCAGAGCATACGCTCCAGCAATTGTGGCCTAAACTTTTTTATTTCGTTAAACGCTCAACAAGCAATTCATACTCTGGGCTCTTAAGGAAGTTATCAATGGAGATATGCTCCGATTGTGGTGCCTTTTGCTTTGCTCGATCCGTTAACGTTTTATGTGTGATGACAATGTCCGCATCATCTGGAATATCGCTAATTGCTGTATTAATTACAGTGATGTCAGAGCCGGCTGCTTTCATCTTCTTACGTAGAATAGAAGCGCCCATCGCACTAGACCCCATACCTGCATCGCAGGAGAATACAATTTTGCGAACATCCTCTGCGGCTTTCTTATCATCCACTTCATCACTGCCAACGACTTCATTCAATGCTGCTTCATTTGCAGCTTGATTTGGATTAGATACTGAATCCGTTGCTGCTGTTTTGCCCGCAGCTTTCATATCCTTCATCTTTTGAGCCGCTGCTTCCAAATCTTCCTCTTCACCTTTGTTCTTAGTCGTCTTAAGCATAAAGAATGCGATAACGAATGTTACAACGGTTGCGACGATAAAGCCTGCTAGCACTGGCAGCAATCCACCTTTTGGCGCCATCGCAGCTAGCGCGATAATACTACCCGGTGAAGGTGTAGCAACAAGACCTGCTCCAAGAATAGAGAATGTAAATGTACCTGAAATACCACCTGCAATAACAGCAATGATTAGCTTAGGGTTCATTAATACATACGGGAAGTAGATTTCATGAATACCACCAACTGCATGAATAAGAACCGCACCAGGCGCTGTGCTTCGTGCAGAACCACGGCCTGCAATCATGTAAGCAAGCAGAATACCAAGACCTGGACCTGGGTTAGATTCTAGTAAGAACAGAATCGATTGACCAACCTGAGCCGCTTCATTCAAACCAATTGGTCCTAATACACCATGGTTGATCGCATTGTTCAGGAACAATATTTTTGCTGGCTCAATGATAAGATTGGCTAATGGAATTAGGTTATGATTAACGAGGAATTCCACGCCTGTCGTAAGTATTGCCGTCACTTTCTCAATAATCGGACCAATACCAATGTAAGAAACGATTGTTAACGCTCCACCGATGATACCAAGTGAGAAGTTATTAACTAGCATTTCAAAGCCGGACTTAATCTTACCTTCAATCAGTCCGTCAAATTTCTTAAGTATCCAAGCTGCAAGTGGACCACAGATCATTGCTCCAAGCAGCATCGGAATGTTAGAGCCGACGATGACACCCATTGTCATTAACGCACCGATAACCCCGCCTCGTTGCTTGTGAACCATCGTACCACCAGTATAACCAATTAGAAGTGGTAAAAGATATTTAAGGGTTGGATCTACGAGTGCTGACAGCTTTTCATTTGGCAGCCAGCCTGTTGGAATAAATAAAGCGGTTAGCAGTCCCCAAGCAATAAATGCTCCAATATTGGGCATAACCATACCACTTAAGAAACGCCCAAACTTTTGAACGGCAACGCGTACGCCATTCTGCTGCTCCATACCAAAACCTCCTAAGATATGTTTTTTAGTAATCTATCTGTTTTCATCCTACCCAATCCCCAAATCCCAAGCAACAAAAGGAAAATGACATTTTGTCAGTCGTATTGTTGCCACAATCGAATTAAAATATTTGTGAAGACCCTCAAAGCATTGTCATTAAAGCGTTTTCATAAATTCTTTTATACACCTTCATGTTGAACTTTTCACAAAAAATATTTTTACACCGTGCTTGGAATATAGCTATTGGTGGTTTCTAATTCACGTATGGATCATGGTATACTGGGACAGAACGATTGATAAGAAAGGAGTCATTACATATGAAGATTACTTTTTTAGGTCATGCTTGTCTGCTCGTAGAAGGGGCAGGAAAAAGATTAATTATTGATCCGTTCCTGCGTGACAATCCCACTGCACCATTGCAGCCGGAGCAAGTAAATGTAGATGCTGTCGTTCTTACACATGGTCATCACGATCACTCTGCCGACGCTGCTTCGATCGCCCTAGCGAATGATTGTCCAATCTATGCAGTCGTGGAGCTAGCGAACCTTATTAGTCCAACAGGTGCAAGCACATTAGGTATGAATACGGGAGGCAAGTTTCAGCTAGATGAGCAGGTATCGATAAAGTTTGTGCAAGCCTTTCATAGCTCATCCTATGAAGTTGATGGAGTCGCTCATTATGCGGGTCAAGCACAAGGCGTCATAGTTACGATGGAAGATAAAGTATTATATCATATGGGTGATACGGCACTGTTCTCCGATATTAAGCTCATCGGCGATCTGCATGACATCGATATTGCAGCGGTACCAATCGGTGATCATTTTACGATGGGACCAGAAGAAGCCTTGCTTGCAGCGAAGTGGACAGGTGCTAAGCACATCCTTCCGATTCATTTCAATACGTTCCCTCCAATTCAACAAAGCGGTGAGACGTTTGTCGCTAAGCTTGAGCAACAAAGCCAGCAAGGTCACGCACTTACTCCAGGACAGTCGATCACGATCTAAGACGATAAAACTGAACAGATACGAAAAAGCCGACATGGATGATCAGCTAAAGCTGCGATCCGTGCCGGCTCTATTTTTTATGATGGTTTATTGCCGTATACTTTTTATTGCGCTGATCATGGCCGATGGCAGAAATATTAGCGCAAAAAACACAGTGAGAATATTAAATTCAGGTGTTTCATAAAATGTAAACTTCTCAGTAAACCATGTAGATTCAGACAGTCGAGAAAGCACTGTTCCCTCTCTAAACCTAGGAGGAAAGCGATCAAAGATCATAAAAAAGAACTGAATAGCAGCAAAAATACCAATGTATTTAAGCCAACCCCATTTGAAAATGGTACGTTTACGAGTTGTAGTCTCCAACATCATAACCTCCCCATCTCACCATGTTGAATGTTGAATATCGAACTAGAACATTTTCTTCTCATAAATCCGGATAGACAGCAGCCATGACAGAATATATACGATTACCAACGCACAGCCGACAAGAACATAGAGCTGAACTTGCTCCATCGCTAACAGAAACGCTACGACTTCTCTTATCAGATCATGCAAATTAGGTATAAACACATTAATAACGACGAGATACGCTGCAAATGTTCCAATACTGGCAAACAATAGATACTGACTTTTGAAACGATACGAAAAAGGCAAGCTAAATGAGAAAAACAGCGTTGTAAGGCACAGAATGAACAGAAGCTCCTTCCAGGTTGGCGACTCACCATGAATCACAAGATTAGCAATAAGGATAGTAAGCAGTACTAGACCTGTAAAACAAAAAACACCAATATATTTAGAGGTTACGATTTCTTTACGTGTATACGGCAAAGAATTGAACAGTATGTGGATTTGCCGCTTTTCGTCTAGCATAAAGGCTTGCATCGTAATGGCTATCGTAAATAAGACTCCAGATAAAATTGTCGCAGAGGCATTTAATGCGATATAAACGACTAAAAGCGGTAGCATGATGAGCAACGTGTTCTTTTGTAGCATGAGGTCTTTACGTATTAATTGCAGCACCGCCTTCAGCCCCCTTCTTCGTGTAGTACATAATGTCTTCTAATGATGGCTTTTCCAGCAAAACTGAGTCACCAAAAAGATGAGAGGCTTGAGCCTTATTACTCGTCAATGCTTCAAAGCCATGATTAGATCTCCGTATTGCTATAAATTCCTTCTCTGTGTCTCGATCTAGCAGCTCAGTAGCTCCCTTGATAATGGCGTACTCTTCTTCGATCTGATAATATTCCTTGCTGAACATAAGCTCACCATTATGAATAAACGTAATGTAATCGGCGATGCGATCGAGATCCGTCGTAATATGAGTAGAAAAGAAAATTGTTTTCTCCCCATCCTGCATGAAGCTGTGCAAAATATCGAGCAGCTCTCTGCGGAAGATAGGATCGAGTCCTGACGTTGGCTCATCCATAATGATCAACTCAGCATGATGTGACAAAGCTAAAGCTAAGGACGCCTTCATCATCATCCCCTTCGAGAAGGACTTAATTTTTTGTTTTATTGGCAGCTCAAATTCTTTAACATAATAATGAAAGAGCTCATCATCCCATTTGGCATATGCAGATTTCATAATGCTTCTCATATCTAGCATCGTCGACTGCTCGTAAAATACGTTCTCATCATAGACAAAGCCGATACGCTGCTTAATTTCCTTTTCGTGCTTATTATAATTCATTCCAAAGATCGATATCGTTCCTGCATCCGGCTGTAATAAATTCATAAGCATTTTAATCGTGGTTGATTTACCTACACCATTGCCACCAATAAATCCCGTTACAAAGCCCTTTTTTACAGAAAACGAAAGATCCTTTACCTGAAAGTTTGGGAATGATTTATGGACTTGCTTAAGCTCAATGACGTTTTCCATCATAATTCCTCCCTATATAGCATCGTTAACAAATCTAATAGCTCATTTAAACTAAGACCAATCTCCTTACTGTTCTGAACAGCAGACAGTAATTGCTCTTCGACGACCTTCATCTTTCTTTCCTTAATCATTTCATTATTTTGCTCCGAGACAAAGGAGCCCTTGCCAACAACCGAATAGATAAAGCCATTCCGCTCCAGCTCTTCATAGGCTCGCTTCGTGGTGATGACACTGATGTCTAGCTCCTTCGCCAGCTGGCGCATAGAAGGCAGAGCTTGCCCTGATTTCAACTCATTCGTCAATATATGTCTCTTAATCTGACTGTAAATTTGTTCATATATCGGTTCGTTTGAAGAGTTCGATATAATAATTTGCATGCAACGACCTCACTCACACAGGTTAATTGTATATATACACTATATACAATATACACACCTTTCAAACGCTTATCAAGCATTTTTTTACAGCTACAGAAACTTTGCTGCGATCAAGCAATGAATCGCAACATTATGCTATTGCGTTTCGTTTTCGTTATATAGACTGCTGTCATTATAGTTAAACTTCATGTGTCATTATAGTTAAACTTCATGAAATATAACGAATGATGTTATTCAAGAGGGGGAACAACGTGATGAAGACGATAAAGCGTATGATGGACCATATGTACTGGGCGGACAAACGTATCTTAGAGGCTCTAGAGATGAGTAATATGCAGAACATGGAGCTTCTGGAGCTCGCTCGACATGTCGCGGTTGCAGAACAAGTGTGGTTGTCCCGATTGCAGGGCAAGGGCAGCGCACAATTTTCGCTGTGGGAGCAAGCGGAGAGTCTAAGCGAGATCCAATCGATGTTCGAAGAGAATGCCAAGCAGTACCGCCTATATATCGAAGCGCTCGAGGAATCCAAGCTGGATGAGATGGTCGACTATACGAATCAGAGCGGGACTCCATTCCAAAATTCCGTTCGGGACATCCTTTCTCAGGTTCTGTTGCATGGGCAATATCACCGTGGACAGATCAATCGAGCACTTCGTATCGAATCGGCTGAACCCATCCAAGTCGACTACATTACGTTCGCGAGGCTCTAACGGGATAAAACAAATTAAAAATAAGCCTAATTTCTTTGTTGAAATTAGGCTTATTCCTTCTTATAGCTATATCTTTCTAGCAATAATCATTATGAAAATAATTTAAGTCCAACAGCTGCTCCTAAAACCATAGCGATGAATACCATACGCTTCCAATCCTTTGACTCTCCATAGAAGATCATCCCTACTAAAGCACCGCCAACAACACCGATTCCAGTCCAGATCGCATATCCTGTTCCCATCGGAATATAGCGTAAGGCATAGCTAAGTAATCCAAGACTTAAGCCAAATCCTAGAATCAGTAAAGCGACTGTTTGCCAATTTCGCTTTATAGATAGCTGATTGATCATAGCGACACCAAACGTTTCCAATAAGCCTGCTAAAATTAATGCTACCCAAGCCATTATGCCTCAGCCCCTTTCTCGCTTTTCTCGTCAGTAACTAGCTTTAGTCCAATGACCCCAGTTAACAGTACTCCTATTAGAATCACTTTCACCCAATGAAAGGGCTCATCAAAGAATAGAATTTCAGACATGACGGTACCTGCAGTTCCTAATCCGACAAAGATAGCATAGACCGTGCCAGCGGGCAGTACCTGCGCTGCAGTAATCATGAGATAGTTACTAACGATAATTGCAATAACTGTAAAGGTCCATGTCCAAAAATCATAGGCATGAGTCAATCCGATGACCCAAAAAATCTCCAAAAATGCTGCAATAAATACTTTAACCCAATTTTTATTCATGTAGTCGACACCTCCTAATGTAATGAACGGCAAAAACAAAGAAGCCTGAGTGAAAACTGTAACAACAGTTTCTCCCAGGCTTTTATCCTTCCGTGACACAGCAATGCTGTGAGTTTTCTCTCGGACCAGACCAGCACGAAGCTACGGAACCCTAGAAAACTTTTACTATACAATTAGTTTTTATTATACACAGTTTTCATATGATTTCAAGGTAAATGCCTAAGATAGTGGCGTTGGCTCCCCGAAGCCTTCACCGTACAGCTCATCGATCAGGCTGCGAATATCGGCTGGAGATTGTCCTTCCTTAAGCAAGCTCGCAGTCTTAAGTGCAATATCTACACATATGCCGCAGCGAGTACCATGATCGTCCCATACGACCTCATCCTCTCGAATCTCAGCGACAAAGCAATTGAAGTTGCTCTTATGACCAGCGCTCTCCCCGCAGCCACAGTAGCAAGGAATTTGCTGAAGCGCCTCTGGCAGCAGTACAGCTGCTTGATACGCTAAGGTAGTTTTCTCCGATGCACCATTCAAGAAAGAAGGAAGTGTCTCTTTAGATGACGTTACTTCCTGCAGGTCACCACTTGCTACTACATGCTGATGCTCGCCATGAGCATCGTTATGATTAGTTTCATTACTGCCAGCTGCATTCCCACAGGCTGCTAGCACGCCTCCAGCTATAACTATGCTTGCTGCTAATGCTACGTATCTTCTCACTATATCCTCGCCTCTTTACATCGTTTTCGTAGAGTTCGTTCATTTTCTCATAGTATACCTCAATACGAACGATCTGTAATGTAGGTTTAATCACTATGACAGCATCGTTGTTGTGAGTATTCTACATGATCAACAATTTTCTTCAAAATACTTTAACTTCTGGATGACAACTAGTTAACAAATGCTTCCTATGATGGATGGGAAGTCCTAAAAGATTGTACAAAGGTGGTATCATTCATGAAATCGAGAGTTGGTGAAGTTGCCTTGCCAGCTGCGCAAGCGAAGCGTTCTACTAGATTGCACATCCAAGCAGCCAAGTGGCGTACATGGAAGGAAAGTATGCTCGGCTATAGTTTCTTGGCTCCTTCGCTCGTGCTTTTCGGATTATTTTTGTTTTATCCTCTGATCCAATCTGTCTATCTCAGCTTTCATATTACAGATCCGAGGGGCCGAGTAGCAGCGTACGTAGGCTTAGATAATTTCACGGCATTGCTTTCTTCCGATATGCTATGGAACAGTCTAAAGGTAACTGCACTGTTTACGTTGTTCACCGTGCCTACAGGCATTATTCTAGGAGTCATCTCTGCCGCATTGACCCATATTCGCTGGCCTGGAATGAAGCTATACCAATTTTTATTTTCGATGCCACTGGCTATGTCTGTTAGCACATCAGCCGTCATATGGACGATTCTATTTCATCCAACACTAGGTATTCTCAATTATTTACTTTCACTGGGAGGCATTGCCCCTGTTCAATGGCTGACAAGTCCTTCAACTGCACTAGTGTCCATCTCACTAATGACGGTTTGGATGAACTTTGGCTTCAATTACATTATCGTATTAAGCGGCTTGCAGGGCATTCCAGATGATTTAGTAGAAAGCGCAAAAATCGACGGCGCTGGACCAATTCGCGCATTTATGCAAATTGTACTGCCACTTTTGTCGCCAACACTGTTTTTCTTGACGGTCATTTCAATTATTAGTGCTTTTCAAGCCTTTGGACAAATTCATCTGCTTACAAAGGGTGGTCCAGCTGGAGCGACCGAGGTATTTGTCTATTCAATCTATAAGGAAGCCTTCGTCAATTATCAGTATGGTACAGGAAGTGCCTTGGCACTCGTCTTATTTGTCATCGTTCTTTTATTAACGATTATCCAATTCGCAGTTGTTGAAAAGAAGGTGCATTATCAATGAACATTCGGAGCGCAGCCTTACCGACCTTTACTGTATATTTCATACTGACCATCCTTGCACTGCTGATGATATTCCCGCTACTATATACACTGCTGCAGGCGATTATGGATCCAGCACAATCGTCACTTTATCCGCCTAAGTTAATCCCGGAGCAGCTATATTTCGGGAACATCTTGCTTGTATTTAAGCTAATTCCTGTCTCAACCTTTATTAGCAATAGCTTTATTATGGCAACAGTCATTATGATTGGTCAGGTTTGTATCGCTTCAATGGCTGCTTATGCATTTGTCTACATCTTATTTCCCGGGAAACAATTCTGGTTCATTCTATTTTTATCGACAATGATGATCCCTTGGGAAGTGACTATTATTCCAAATTATCTCACGATTCGATCCTGGGATTGGCTCGACTCCTATCAAGGGCTGACACTGCCATTCTTCGCATCAGCCTTCGGGGTGTTCTTACTGCGTCAGTTTTTCCTGCAGCTGCCAAGAGAGCTGTTCGAGGCTGCTCGAATCGACGGCGCTGGACATATTCGACACTACCTTACCATCGTGCTCCCACTCTCTCGTCCAGCACTGGCTTCACTTTCTGTCTATGTATTTCTGAATTCGTGGAATATGTACTTATGGCCGCTGCTTGTAACGAACAGCGATCAGATGCGCACCGTACAGATCGGTGTCAGTATGCTTCAATTTGAGGAAATGAGCTCATGGAATCATCTGCTTGCAGGCGTGCTCGTCGTTCTAATTCCCTCCTTCATTCTGTTAATAGTTGGACTGAAGCAGCTCGTTCGCGGAATTACGGCTGGTGCCGTGAAGGGATAGTACTGGCGTTGTTCCAGTATTATTCCATTGCTGCGTTGTTATGGGATTGGTGGTAACCACTCGTGCTAGAGTGTAACCATATATTTTTTAGAGGTAGTTCAAAAAGTCCACCTTTGATCACGGAGCTGCACTCTGTATGCTTAATCGGCATCGAAGCTTGAATTCAGCTTGGTCTTCCGGTGCTCACGTACCCACAACGTACGCTGCGCTCCTCAGCCCTAGCTTCATTCGATCTTCTCGGTGCTGAAAGTTGAATTTTTTGAACGTCATTTGATGGTAGTTCAAAAAGTCCACCTTTGATCACGGAGCTGCACTCTGTATGCTTAATCGGCATCGAAGCTTGAATTCAGCTTGGTCTTCTGGTGCTCACGTACCCACAACGTACGCTGCGCTCCTCAGCCCTAGCTTCATTCGATCTTCTCGGTGCTGAAAGTTGAATTTTTTGAACGTCATTTGATGGTAGTTCAAAAAGTCCACCTTTGATCACGGAGCTGCACTCTGTATGCTTAATCGGCATCGAAGCTTGAATTCAGCCTGGTCTTCTGGTGCTCACGTACCCACAACGTACGCTGCGCTCCTCAGCCCTAGCTTCATTCGATCTTCTCTGTGCTTAGTCGGCATCGAAGCTTGAGTTCAAGCAAACTTTTTGAACGGAAACTTTAAGAGAAAAGGGAGAGAAACAATGATCAAATCAAGATTGAAATGGAGTCTGGCAGCAAGTTTAACCTTCATCCTTATGTTTGCATCAGCATGTGGCAATGGTTCTGGAGGTAATAACACGAGTAACAACGTTAACACAGAAACTGGCGGAGCTAACAAGTCGACGAGCACTACGTCCAGTGCGAGTCAAGCATCAAGCTCATCTACGAAAAGCAGTGAGCCAGTTAATGTATTATGGTGGCATTCCATGGGTGGAGAGCTAGGTGCTGCAGTAACTGAGCTTGTAGCTCAATTCAACAGCTCGCAATCAGACATTATCGTTGAAGAAGTCTACCAAGGCTCGTATGATGAGAGCCTGAACAAGATGAAGGCTTCGATGGATTCCAAGTCAGGTCCAGCTTTGATCCAGGTTTACGAGATCGGCTCTCGCTTTATGATCGATTCTGGAGCTACAACTCCTATTCAAACGTTCATCGATGCAGAGCAATATGACCTCTCTCTGCTTGAAGAGAACATTACTAATTACTATTCCTTTGATGGTCAGCTGCATTCTATGCCCTTTAATACTTCTAACCCAATCCTCTACTACAACAAAGACATGTTCGCAGCAGCAGGTCTAGATCCAGATAAAGCTCCAGCTACTTTCGAGGAGGTTGCAGAGTATGCTGAAAAGCTGACACAGGGTGGACAGGCTGGAGCTTCCTTTGCGATATACGGATGGTTTATGGAGCAATTTTTCGCAAATCAAGGTAGTGACTATTTAAACAATGGCAACGGTCGTACTTCAGCTGCTACGGAGTCTAATTTGAATAATGAAGTCGGCGTTGAGACACTTACTTGGTGGAAGGAGCTTGTCGATCAAGGACATGCACTCAATCTAGGACGTGCAACAGCCGATACGAAAAAAGCATTCCTTGCAGGGCAAGTTGCTATGACACTTGATTCAACTGCTTCGCTGCGCGGTATTGTTGATGCTGCGGAAGGACAATTCGAAGTTGGCACTGGCTTCCTGCCAAAAGCAGCAAATGCAGCTGAGGGCGGTGTCGTTGTTGGTGGTGCAAGCCTGTGGATCATGAATAACAAATCACAGGAAGAGCAGCAAGCAGCCTGGGAGTTTATTAAGTTCTTAGCTAAGCCGGAAACTCAAGCTTACTGGCATGTTAACACTGGCTACTTTCCAATAACGAAGGCTGCCTATGAAGAAACGCTTGTTTCTGACAATTTAGCAAAATACCCTCAATTTCAAACGGCAGTCGACCAGCTCCATGCATCTAAACCAAGCACGGCCTCAACAGGTGCTGTAATGGGTGTGTTCCCGGAGGCTCGTCAGATCGTAGAAAGCGCGATTGAGGAAGCACTAAACGACGTAAAATCACCGCAGGATGCGCTGACTAGCGGAGCACAGCAGATCACTGACAAAATTTCCACATATAATAAGACAGTCCAATAAGACAGTCAAAATAACTGCACTAGCAAGCAGCCCCTTGTCCTATAATTGGCACTAAGGTTAACAAGCCTTACTAACTTTAGTCACACAGACGAGGGGCTTTTGTAGTGTTTTTCTGCAATTTTCCTATATGTTTTGATAAAAACAGGAAATTTTTCTCATGACAAATGTGCCTTCAATGCTATTATAGACGTATCAATAATAGTTAGGAGAGGAAAATTGTGAAAAAAAAGGTATTTGCAACGATTATGGCAACGACTGTAATTGCAAGTATGGCAACGGGAGCATATGGAGCAACGAAGCTGCAAGAAATTAAGGCATATCTAAATCCTGGTATTTCCTTTAAAGTGGACGGCGTTCCTACACAGCTAAAAGACAGCAGTGGTCTTGCAGTAGTTCCTATCAGCTACAAAAACACGACTTATCTTCCGGTTCGCGCAGTTTCTGATGCGCTTGGCGTGGCGGTTAATTACGACGGCAAAACAGAAACGATTAATTTAGGGGAAGTCGTCGATGGTATTGCCCTATCCAAAGATTTCAGAAGCGACAATCACACCAAAGATCCAGCTCAAACTACGTACAAAGGCAAGGACTACAAAGAGGCCTTCTATAACGATAATAATGCTAACCGCGGAGTTAGCTTTATGCTATATCCAAAGGGTAGATATCAAACCTTATATCTACAAATAGCTGCCCTCGGCGAGCCGTTTGAAAAAATTCAGATTAAAGACTCAGATAATGACATTATTCTAAAAGAAATCGAAGTCATTGATCCGAGCGAAGGCTTGATTACTATTGAAGTAGATATCGGTGGCGTAGATACTTTATATGTTCACGGCAGTGCAGATAGAAACGGGCAAGTATTTGTTCCACTTACAACTTCCTACTTTAAATAAAACATACAAAAAGCCGGCCATGGGCCGGCTTTTTTATATGTTAACGAGATGTAAGCCTTACTGCAAATAATGCGTATCAAGCTGTTCGTGCTTCGATATATCATGCAGCGCATGCGATGCATTGGAAGTATTCTTTAACGCCATATCCCCTAGTGTAACGACCCCTACTAGCTTTCCTTGGTCGACGACCGGCAATCTACGTACTTGATAATGAGCCATAATATCGGTTGCCTCATCAGCCAATTCCTCAGGAGATACGGTAATCGGTTGTTCCGTCATCACTTCGGTAACAGCAGTAGAACCCGGCTTCTTCATCGCAATACCACGTCTCACGAGGTCGCGATCGGTTACCACTCCGATCAGCTTTGTATGATCTTGATCCTCCACCACTGGAACGAAACCAATATCATGTTCTGCCATCAGCACAGCAATTTCATATACATTATCTTTTGGGGTTACCGTCATACAGCCCTCTGTCATTAGATCCTTAACTTTTTTCACCTTAATCAGCCACCTTTTAAGCTATTATGCGCTTAGATTGTACATTGTGGGTGCCTTTTATCCCAATGAATCGCTCTAGCAGTACACATAAATTTAGCTGATTAGGATAATGCTAACAATAACGATCATAAGCATGATGTGATGAACGATGTAAAAGATGAATGATGTAGATGCTAACAAAAAAGTTAAGGAAGGTGCAAAAGCACAATGAAGCTACCTCAGTATCCGCAATCCTATTGGCTTAATTCAACCAAGCTCCCTCAGTTTCCATCTTTAAAGGAGGATCTAAAAACCGATGTTGTCATTGTCGGTGGAGGAATAAGCGGTGTTACTTTAGCTTATCTGCTGTCGAAAAAGGGTAAATCAGTCGTCCTGCTCGAAGCTGGGGAAGTATTAAGCGGAACGACTGGACATACGACAGCGAAAATCACCTGCCAGCATGATGTAATCTATGATGAGTTTTTGTCTCATTTTGGAGAGAAGTATGCGAAGCAATATTATCAGGCTAATAATGAAGCTCTCTCTTGGATTAAGCAGACTGTAACCGAGCAGTCCATCGATTGTGACTTTAAGGAGCAGGATGCTTGGCTTTATACAACGAGTGTAGATCTCGTCCCTGATCTTAAGAAGGAGCTGCAAGCCTATCAGGCATTAGGAATTGAGGGTGAACTAACGGATTCTACCCCACTACCATTTAAGACTCGTGCTGGTCTTCGGATGCCTAAGCAGGCTCAATTTAATCCAGTCAAGTACTTAAACAAGCTATTGGAACTAGCCGTGCAGCAAGGAGTGCAGGTTTTCGAGCATACGACGGCTACCGCTGTCGACAAGCCTTCCTATGTCATTACGAAGGAAGGGCACAAAATCGAAAGCAAGCAAATCGTAAGCTGCTCCCACTTTCCATTCTACGATGACCAACAGTTTTTCTTCGCGAGAATGTATGCTGAACGCTCCTACGCGCTATGCTTTAAGCCAAAGCAGGAGTATCCAGAAGGGATGTTTCTTAGCATCGACCAGTCGAAGCGATCACTACGCTCCGTAATGATCGATGGAGAACAGCATATTATTGTAGGTGGTGAGAATCATCCTACGGGGCAAGGCATATGCACGATTAGGCATTATGAGACTTTGGAGCAATTTGCTGAGGAAACCTTCGGCATAGAAAAGCTGCTGTATCGTTGGTCCGCGCAGGATTTAACGACGCTGGACAAGCTCCCGTTCATCGGGGCGACTGATAATAAGCCAGAGCTATATGTTGCCGCTGGCTATAAAAAGTGGGGGATGACGACAGGAACAGCTGCAGCGCTTCTATTAGAAAAGGTCATTACTGGTGAACGCTCCCCTTATGTCGATCTGTTCGCACCTAAACGCTTCTATGCTGATCCGACGATCAAAACCTTCCTAACCTATGCAGGCAATATGGCTAAGCATATGGTGAAGGGTAAGCTGTTTGCAAGCAATCGACATGCTGAGGATCTCGAAAACGGGGAGGGCTCTGTCGTCTCGCTGCATGGCAAACGAGCAGGTGCATATCGTGATCAAGAAGGAAAGCTATTTATTGTCGATACGACATGTACTCATATGGGCTGTGAGGTAGAATGGAATAGCGGAGATCTATCATGGGATTGCCCGTGCCATGGCTCCCGCTTCTCCTATCAAGGCGAGGTGCTCGATGGTCCGGCAGATAAGCCGCTGCATCGCATCCAATAGCGCTTAGCTGTCCCATCTCATTAACATACGTCTTCGTGAACAAAAATAGCAGCAGCGATGGATTGAGTTTGCTCGATCCGTCGCTGCTGCTTTTTGATACAACTGTCTATTGTACTATTGCTCTATCGTTACTGTAGCCCAATAGTTACTGTTGCTCTAGCGTTATAACTACTGTTTAGTTGACGCTGTTTAGTTGAACGCTGTTTAGCTGAACGCTGTTTAGTTGAACGCTCTTAGCTGAACGCTCTTTAGCCGAACACTCTTTAACCGAACGCTGTTTAGCCGGACGATCTTTCGCTGAAGCTCTTTAACCGAACGTCTTTAGCTAGATGCTCATTCAGAAGATTAATTAGTAGATTAAAAAGAAGGCAATCCCTCGGTAAGTTTATACTTGTTCTTCCTTCTATTCTTCCTTCTATTGCACCAGCTTCAAGCCCACAGGTTCTTCAAGCTATCAGACTATCAGAGCACATCTATTGTGCAACAGCTTCAAGCTATAGATCACATCTATTGTGCAACAGCCCTTTCTTTACTTCTCAGCCGCAGACGTTTCTAGTGACGACTGATCCTGTTCCTGTTCAGGGTTTTCAAAGATTAGCGGCTTATTCGGTAAGTAATGTGAAGTTTTGATGTAGCGAATTGTTTTGGTCTTTGCACGCATCACAATGGAATCTGTCTCAGCGCGTTGATCGCTCAAGTAGCGAACCCCGCCTAAAAACTCCCCAGGTGTTACACCCGTTGCTGCAAAGATGACATCCTTCGTTCCAACCATGTCATCCATCGTTAGTACACGATAAGGATCGGATATACCCATTGCAATACAGCGCGTATATTCTGTCGCATCTGCTGGCATTAAACGTCCTTGAATTTCGCCGCCTAGACATTTGAGAGCGGCCGCTGCAAGCACGCCCTCTGGAGCACCGCCCGAGCCGACATAAAGGTCTATCCCTGTTTCCGGGAAGGCTGGTGCCATCGCGCCAACAACGTCACCATCCGGTAGAAACTTAATACGCACGCCTGTTTTACGAAGAATTTTATTCAAGGATTCATGTCGCGCACGATCGAGAATCATGACCGTAAGATCTGACACCTTTTTGTTCAAAGCTGCCGCTGCTTTGTGCAGCGTTACCTCCATTGGATCTGTAATGCTAACCTTACCAACGAGCTGCGGTCCATAGGCTAGCTTCTCCATGTACATATCAGGTGCGTGAAGCAGCTGACCACGATCGGCTACCGCAATAACCGATAAGGCGTTGTTCAGCCCTTTGGCAACAATCTCAGTACCTTCAAGCGGATCTACCGCAACATCAACTTCAGGACCTTGGAAGCTTCCGACCTCCTCGCCAATGAACAGCATAGGTGCCTCATCCATTTCCCCTTCACCTATTACGACTGTACCGTGTATTGATACTGAGTCGAACATTTTCCGCATCGCAGAAGTTGCAGCACCATCCGCGTTGTTTTTATCACCGCGCCCCATCCATGGAGCAGAAGCCAGTGCAGCCATTTCTGTTACACGAACAATTTCCAAAGCGAGTTCTCTTTCCATCCATAGCCCCCCGATCATTTCAGTAGATTTCTATCTCCTACATATGTACCATAGATTGGAAATGAACCGCAATATACAAGGGGCTATAAACACCATAAAGATATTAGATGTTAGTACTAAAAACATTTTATAAATCATATATTTTGTCATTTTCGGCTTGACAACTCATAAATTTTGCGTTTTTTCAATGATTTCTAGCCAGCTACTTGCGATATGGCTCCATTGTATAGGCATGAAGCAAAGCAGCGGTACCAACAATTGCTTGGACATGTGTCCGCTCCATGCCATGGGAAGCATGTACGCCTGGACCGATAAGCGCAGCTCGAATGTTGCTGCCCCCTCGCAGTGCTGCAGATGCGTCTGAGCCATAATGCGGATAAATATCTACCGCATAAGGAATTTTCAAGCGCTTAGCTAGCTCGATCAGCGTCGAGGTCATCTCATAATCGTACGGCCCAGAGGAGTCTTTAGCACAGATCGATACATCCTTCTCCGTTGCCGATAGGTCATCACCGATGGCGCCCATATCAACAGCAATCATTTCAACGATATCTGACGGAATATATGCTGTTCCATGTCCTACCTCTTCATAGGTAGAGATGATCATCTTAGTTGTCCGTTTTGGCTGAATCCCTTTATCCTTCCATGCTTTCAGCAGTCCCATCAATGCTGCTACACTAGCCTTGTCATCCAAATGTCTAGATTTCACCCAGCCATTAGATAAGATGCGCGTGCGTGCATCCCACGAGATAAAGTCGCCAACCGCAATACCCAGCGCTTCCGTTTCCTGTTTACTGCTCGCAATGTCATCGATGCGGATTTCCATATTCGCCTCTTCACGCTTCCACTCTTTGGCATCACTATATACGTGGACAGATGGCTTGGTCGACAACACGGTCCCCTCAAACTCCCGTCCATCTCTCGTATGAATGAGACAATATTCACCCTCGACTGTATGCATCGCATATCCGCCAATTGGTGTAAAACGTATCATACCATTAGCTTTAATGGAGCGTACCATTGCGCCTAATGTATCCACATGCGCCGACAAAGCAAGCACATGCTCCGTATCCTCGCCCGGAACAGTAATGATCGCGTTGCCCTTTGGTGTCAGCTCAACAGCATAGCCTAATCGCTCAACCTCTTCCTGCAGCATCGCCATGATTTGCCTGCAATAGCCGCTTGGACTCGGCGTCTTCAACAGTTTCTCAAGCCACTGTACAACGTACGACTCATCTAACTCTAGTATTGAATCATGATTCATCTTTGTATCCACGCTCGTCTACCTTCTTTCATGCTTACTTTTTGGCCTCTTTGCTAGCTTCATTTTCAGCGTATTTTCTTGCCTTCATTCTTGACTCTTTATCTTTCCTGCTTTGAGGCCTTCTCTTCTGGCCTTTTGATTTGTCCCCTCTATACATGAACAAATCACTCTATTACATTATTCAACGGTTAGCCCGCTTATATGCTTATATGCTTATATGCTGCACAGAATAGCAATCACAATCCATATGATAAGAGCAGGTATCGATAGTATATTCTGCGACAGCTTATAGCCGGCAAGCTGCTCCTTAATATAAAGTGATAAATAGTCTCTTTTTACCCATTCATCCCATTGCAGCTTGAGCGCGAAACGCTGCAAGTAGTATATACCTACAACGACTGCCCATCCCCCGGAGCCTCCAACAAGAAAGATGGCATAGCTGCCGACTGCGATGAGAATAATCCAGGCTTGAAGCAGCTGCTTAGAACGGAGCATTGCCTTTATCCGAAGCTCAGTCACGACGAAACGCTGATCCGTTGATTTGAACAATCGCTGTGAGGAGCGGAAGATCCACGGCTTTTTTAGTCGCTTCGTTGATTGAGTTTGTTCCTCCACTTGACTTAACAGCATCCCAGTAAATCTTGCACGTTTTTCTTGCTCCTGCTCTAGCTGCTGACCATAGTTAAAGGACTTTGTCATAAAGTGATATATTAGCACGATGAGTACAAAGAACAGTACACCAGTGGCAACAAGCATATAAGGCAAGGTTAAAAATCCAAGCATATATAAAGCAGCTGGGAGTACATAGATAATACCTACGATAAACGTGCGCTGCATCGTCCTTAACATCTTGCGCCACCATGCTCCAGATTTATTGAAATAATGATTGATTGTTAGCATCGTCATTCCAGCTATAACACTGTAGCCGAGCAGCAGCAACAGCTGCTCGTTCGATAGATCTGTCGTACCTTTAATAAATGGGAGCAGCAGCCCCATCACCAGCAGTAAACGCACGAGCAGCAGGATGACACTATAAGCATAACCATACCGCTTGAGCTTCATATGCCAATCTCGATGCTGAAGCAAGACAAGGCGGTCGGCTTCTTCTACCCCGATATGAACCTGAAAGTACAGCATCATACTGGATACTGCTACGATAATTAGCTCCCAGCGCATGACGTACGACCATTCTGGTAGCTTCGTCCATAGCTCAATATATAAGCCTGAGAATATAAACAGCGCAGGTACGATGATATATAGCCACACGGTCCAGTCTGCAATCGTATGTAATGACTTCCCCATATACCGATAATGCTGCTTCAATCGAATCCAAAAAAGCTTTGCAGGAGTCAGCATTCTATCACATCCGTAGCATCGCTCGTGAATGCATGGAAGCAATCGAATAATGTATGCTCATTCGTTAAGCCTGCCTGAGCTCGAAGCTGTTCCATATCCCCTTTAGCGACAATCTCGCCATGATGCAGACAGATGAAGGTATCACATAAACGCTCTGCACTATCCAGTACGTGCGTGCTCATCAACACAGCCGCCCCCTGCTGCCTTGCATCATTCAACAACGAGATAAAATCAAGCGTTGCCTGAGGATCAAGCCCAATGAATGGTTCATCAACAATATAAAGATCCGGCTCTAGCATAAATGCGATCATAAGCATCAGCTTTTGCTGCATTCCTTTCGAGAAGCTGCCCGGATAATGGTGCTTCTGCTCTGTAAGCTTAAACTTCTCCAGTAGTCGTTCTGCTCGCTGCTCGAATAGCTGCTTATCAATATTATTCACCGAGGCTGCGAGCCACAGATGCTCCCATAATGTAAAGTAATCATAATAGATCGGCTGCTCGGGCACATACGCATACGTTCCGCTGTTGCCATCACCAAGCTGAACATTTCCTTTGCGATATGGCGTAAGCGACATAATTGACTTAATCGTTGTACTTTTCCCTGCACCATTGGGCCCTATCAATCCTACTAGCTTTCCTTTTTCTACACTGAAAAATATGTTTCGTATGGAAGCTTCATTCTCTTTATAGCCCGCTTCCTCTATATGTACGTCAAGCTGCTTCCTTTGCTCCAGTTCCATTCCGTTCGCCTCCACTCTCTAGCTTTTTACAGTTTCTACGTAGCGTAAGGAAAAATGTTACATTCAAAAAGCAAAAACACGCCATGAGTTCATAGCGTGTTTTCATTATACTAAACTTTAGAGCTTATCCATTACTGGTGAAAATGGGAGTCGCTTAGCGGCGGTTTGTATGGTTTTTCATACAAACTGCGGATTTAGGCGCCGAGTGGCAGGGATTTGTATGGTTTTTCACACAAACTGCGCATTTGCTCGCCTATTGGCGTGCTTTTGTATGGTTTTTCACACAAATTGCCGATTTGCTCGCCGATTGGCAGGGATTTGTATGGTTTTTCACACAAATTGCGGATTTGCGCACCGATTGGCGACGTTTTGTATGGTTTTTCACACAAACTGCGTACTTATGCGCCGAATGGCTGGCACTGTTCGCGAATTAGGCGCTGCCAAGCTAATTCTAGCTCCGCAGCAAAGTCCCCCATTCCTGTATTATTAAAATGTTTTACCTCACACTTGCATAATGAACTAGGCTATGCTATTATTATGATAATGATTCTCAATATCATAGTTGAAGCCTTGAAGTGAAGCTATTCTAGCATATCAATTCTAGCTTATCATCAGCAATCATACGCTTACCGCTACCCACTTAGCGTTGTTGACAATAATGAGATGGTGCGCTGCTACTCTTATTGACTACAAATCATAGTAAGCCTATGAGACAAAAACACCTCTTGCAGTAGAGTTTTGCAGTAGCAAAGCTCACTCAAGAGGTGTTTTTGCATCCATTAGCTCATTAAGCACTTACTGGCGAGAACGCTCGATCATGTTGCATTATCTTGAGGCGTTCGTTAGACGTGCGCCCTCACTATCGAGGTCGCTTAATCATGTTGCATTCCCTTAACTCGTTTGCTCGTCGCAGAGTCTCTATCGAGTTGCTCTACCATGATGCGTTCCCTTAACTCGTTTGCTCGTCGCAGAGTCTCTATCGAGTTCGCTAGACCATGTAGCGTTCCCTTAACGTTCGCTCGTCGCACGGTCACTGTCGAGGTTGCATGACCATGATACATTCCCTTGTTACGTTCGTTCGTCATGCACTCAATACCGAGGTCGCTTACCTATTATATCGACGACCATGCAGCATGCCCATGAGTTGATCCATCACTAGTCCTCTTACAATCTAGCAACGCCAATAGCAACATCTACACTAAACCCGTGCTACTTTTCTGCCTCGATACCAACGCACTACACCATACACACTATATTGAATGACCCAGATCAGCATCGTAACGAGTACTAGTCCCCATATATAACCGTGCTTACCGAACGTATCATAAATGAGCATTAATGGTGAATTGGCTATCGGGCGAT
The DNA here is from genome assembly GCF_023715345.1 of Paenibacillus camelliae. Classification (GTDB taxonomy): domain Bacteria; phylum Bacillota; class Bacilli; order Paenibacillales; family Paenibacillaceae; genus Pristimantibacillus; species Pristimantibacillus camelliae. The sequence goes on along the minus strand of NZ_JAMBNY010000005.1, from coordinate 222,893 downwards.
TGAGGAACATATAATTCGTCCCAACTGCTGCATTAAACTGATAAATGAGCGGGATAACAATGATGAGAAATATTCCAACCTTCCATAGCTGCTTCGCTTGCGGCTTTAGCTCACCCGAAGCTAGCAGCATGATCGGATACGCAGTGATGATGGCATGAAAGACAAAGGAATGAATATGCAGGAAGCCCATCGTTGTTTCATCAGTCCAGCCTGGAAACAAAAGCGCTATGATCGCGCCAGATAGCGTTAAGCTGAATAGTATCTCGTTAACGACCGCAAATGGACGATATACATGCAGCATAAGCAGCACAATCGCCATACCGCATAGATGAATCGGTATATAGAACAGCAACGGCTTGCCTAGCTGCCATACAACAATCAGCTTAACGAGCTCGCCAATTAATAACGAATATGCCAGCACACGCTTTATGACGGTTCTCCTATGTTCAGGGGAACGCACATATAGCCACGTAAGCATAATAATAGCTACGGCTATACCAGCAAGCCAGCTCCAATGCACTTGGTCAAAAGCAACAAAGCCCTGCTCCATCCCTCATCACCTCAATTTCATTATTATGCAGCTTAAGGTAGGCTACATGCACATGATGCGATACATGCGATCTGTTGTAGTACTTTCTGTCTTTCCGTATAGTTACTTCTGCCATAGTTACCTATAACAACACTTTATCTAACAATAGCTAATATTAGTCCTGTTCCATCGTTCTCGCCTTCATTGAGCATTCATTGAGTATTCATTGAGTATTCATTGAGCATTCATTGAGCATTGCGACCTCATCAGTCCCTCGATCATTGTGATCTCTGACAATTTTACTTTCAATATGTGCCCCACCATTATTTTCGCCGTCACTTAAACCTCAGTCTTAGTTTATCTATCATCAGTACCTCGAACTTCGTTTTCATCCTTGATGTCACATTGTTCCTAGATCATCATTTTCATCTTCTTTGCGACCTCATCAATAGTCCATTGACCATCGATTCCGCCCTCAATGTCACTTCATCATTGTCCCTCGACCATCGATTCCGCCCCCAATGTCACTTCATCATTGTCCCTCGACCATCGATTCCGCCCCCGGTGGCATTTCATCATAGTCCCTCGACCATCGATTTCTCCTCGATGTCACTTCATCCTTGTCCCTTGACCACTATTATTCATCAGTCATTGTGTTCACCGAAACTTTCGCTTTCAATGTGCCTCAAGCCAAGCTGCTTCATGCTTTGCTTTTATCACCGTCATTGCTTACCCTGCCAGTATTTGATCGCAAGCTGCGTCCGATCGCGCAGCTCTAATTTATCTAGAATAATGCTTAGCGTATTTCGCACCGTTCCATCGCCGATAAATAGCTGTTCTCCGATTTCTTTGTTAGACAAGCCCTGAGCAACGAGCTCAACAATATCCATCTCCCGCTTCGTCAGCCCTTGGTTGGACAGACTCGTCATCACATCATTAACCTGACTCGCCAGACCCTCATTAGCCCGACTCGTCATCACGTCATTCGTCCGACTCGCCAACTCTTCATTAGACTGACCTGCCAGACCTTCGTTAGTCTGACTCGTCATCACATCGTTACCCCGACTCGCCAGACCCACGTTACTTCGACTCACCATCCCTTTATCGGGCTCATTGGTTGGCTCGATGATGATTCTTAGAACATCTGGATCTAGAACAGTCGTGCCGGCTACTAGGGCTCTAATTTGCGCGGCCATTTTATCAATCGGGGAGGATTTTAGCAGATATCCCTCTGCCCCCGCCGTCAATGCTAGTCTAATGTTCTTCTCATCCTTAAAGGTCGTTAGCATCATAATATGAATCGAAGGGGCTTCTTGCTTAATGATCTTCGTACTCTCAATGCCATCCATGACAGGCATTTGAATATCCATCAGTATAACGTCCGGCTGCTCGCTTCTACTAAGCGCTACAGCCTCTTGTCCATTGGATGCTGTGCCGATTATTTGAAATCCCTCTTCCTTCCCGAGCAATAGCTGCAGGCTTTGGCATACAAGCGGATCATCATCGACGATTAGTAGCTTCATCTGCTCCTCCTACCTTCTCCAGCGGGATCACACATACAACGAGAAACCCATCCTGCCGATTAACGGATAGGCTGCCTCCTATTGAGCGCGCTCTTAGCTTAAGACCTCTTAGTCCGCTCCCCTCATGGCTGCCTGCTGTAACAGAGCCATTATCATGTATCGAAAGTCGTACAATGGATTCCGTTACCTGAAGATCTACCTTTACCTTCGTCGCATCGCTATGTCTAGCTACATTAGTCAATGCTTCCTTCAGACAGGCCTCCAGCAGCCCCCACATATAGGCGGACACGAGCAGCATATCGCCTGATTTGTAGAAGGCGATGTCTTTGTGCTGAAAGCTGCTGATGATATAGTCTAGTCTTTCTACTCCAATCATTGCTGTTGGTGTCACATTATGCACAGCCTCTCTCAAGCTTACGGTGCTGCGTTCCAAGCGCTGCCTTACTTCCGCAAGCAGCTTGTCACCTTCCTCTGAATCCTTCACATACTCATATGCTTGTGTCGCGAGCAATGCACCGGTCAGATCATGTCCCAAATGATCATGAAGCTGCCTAGATATCCGGTATCGTTCCATCAGCTCCGCATGATGAATAGCAGAATGATTCGCTTCGAGCAAATCCATTTTAATCCGTTCAAGCTCAGCTCGAGCTTTGCGCTGCTCATCTGCTTCTCGTTTATAGCTTTGCTGAGACTTGATCGTCAGCCATGAGAAGCACCCAAACAAGAAAGCATGAAGATGATACCAGAATATCAGATCTATCGTTGAGTCAATCACATGTAATGCATGCAGCAGCGAGAATCCAGCAACGAGCAGCAAGGACAGCATCCATTTCCCCCTTAACGCAAGCTCGAACATCGGAATCGCTAAAGCAACATAGTGAATGTCTGTATAAGGAAATAACAATAAACAAAGCAGTACATCTAGCAGCACCGACCAGACCGGCAGACGAAAACGCCATCGCAGGCTGGTCAAGATAAGCAAGAGCAGAATAAGGATAAAAGCACGAAAGCCTAGATCACCAACGATCCATACATGCATAAGCAGTCCTATTTGCAGAAATCGCCATCCATGGATATATAACGTTGGTTCCTTGATTGCCTTCATCCTTCCTCCTCCCCGCTTCGAGCTTAATGAATTTTCCGAGTACTACCTAATATCATAAATATGATCGTATACAGCCACAAGACCCCATTAATGAGTATAAAATCACCAACTGACCCCTCAGAGGCAATCCAGCTCATCCCTTGATTCAGCCAGTAGGTTGGAAACAGTACAGCAATTCGAATAAGAGCCTCCGGGAATATCTGCAGCGGCATAAGCAGCCCGCCTAATATCGCCAACAGCGTAACGAGCGACATATAGATGAGAAATGCAGACTCCTTGCTCCGAAATATCGAGATCCATGCGAGCGCAATAGCTAAGGAAGTAAAGCTGAAAGACACATATAACAGCATAAGCCAATGGGGCTGATACAGCTCAACGCCTAGCAGGACACCTCCATACACTACGATCGCACATTGCATAACAAGTATAACAGAAAATGCCAATAAATTTTGACATAGATACGACCCGTAGCTAATCGGTGCAACGGCCAAGCGCTTCACAACGCCTTTTGCTCGATCAACGAGGATGATGGTGGTGAGCCGGATACTGATAAACAGCAGCACAATTCCGAAATACTGATAGCCGTAAGGAAGGACAGGCCAGTATTCACCCTCCGGGAAAAATATAAATGCGATGGGGAATAAGGTGAGAAGAAGAAGGTTCGTTTTGTTGCTGAAGCTTCTCTTAAGTGAAAACTTAAACACGGTCACGCATGAATCTCCTCCTTCCCACAACCATCATAACGAGAAATAAGATGATCGTTGCTGCCAAGAGAATATTTGCCGCGAACCATGCTTTCGAAGTGTTATTCATGCTCATCTCGTGTATGGCGATGGTCGATAGCGTTAGCGGATTTCCGTAAGAACCCATGAATCTAAAAAATGCGTGATCCGGCATCGGGAAAAATAAGCCCGCCAATAAAATAAAGCCAATCCCGTATACTTCGCTTAAACGTTCAGCAGTTTTGTAGACTTTGACTGCAAACATGAAGACGAGATAAACGACGCTCGATAATATAGCCATTAGGGTGATGAGGTAGATCGTCCATAGCCAATGCTCCCAGATCAAGCCAAGAACAAATTGAGTGAAGGTCATCAAGATCACACCTAGCATCACCGAATACACTACTCCGCACAGCATAATGGAGAAAGCATACATCGTCAGGCTAATAGGCAGCATCTGCATTCTCGCTCGATGCTCGGTAAACAATTCAGAATGGATCATATACATCACGGTTGAACCGCCAAAAAGCTGAAAGCATAAAACTAGACTAACGGCAGGTTGCTTCAGATAAGGCTCCCCTGTATCCGTAACTGCCCCAGACAGTATGAGCGAAAACAAAGAGATTAAAACGATGGGGACGATAAGCAGCAGCAGTAAAACAATAAAGTTTCTTAGCATTCTTAGTAAAGTAAATTTTACCGTAGAAAGTACTCTCACTGCTCTTCCCCCTTATCTCTCAATTGTCTCCCCGTTAGCGTAAAGAACACATCCTCCAAATTAGGTCGCTCAGTCTGAATGCCGAGCACACCGGTATGCTCCTTTATAATAGAAAGCATTCGATCTAAATTACCAGACCCGGCATCGGAGATAACCGTAATATCGTTACCTGCTGTAAGGACTCTTCTAACGCCAGCGATTTTCTCCAGGCTGCCTTCAGGAATACGCTCTGGATCTGTCACCTCAAAGCTCACTTTTTCCTCGTGCTGGATCGTTTGAATGAGATCTGCTGGCGTGCCTTCCTTTATAATCTGACCCTGGTCCATAATGATCACGCGCGAGGCAATCGCTTCAATCTCTTCTATATAATGTGTCGTATACAAAATCGTCGTGCCGCGGTCCCTTAATCGCTTAACGCCCTCTAATATATAATTTCTTGATTGTGGATCAATCCCAACCGTTGGCTCATCCATAATAAGAAACGAAGGACTATGCGTCAGCGCACATGCGATGTTAAGCCTTCGCTTCATGCCACCTGAAAATTTAGTTGGCAGCTTGTTAGCCTGATCCGATAGACCGACAAATTCCAGCACCTCGCGTACTTTTTGCTTTCTCACTTCTCCCTTTAGACCATAAACCCCCGCGAAAAATTGTAGGTTTTCTTTAGCCGTCAGCTCTTCAAATATCGTAATCTCCTGAGTGACAAGCCCGATTTTCTCCTTGTTCTCATGGGAGAAAGGATGTTTGGACTGACCGAAAAGCTCTACGGTTCCATGATCAAAGGGCCTCATCCCCGTTAGCGTTCCAATAAGCGTTGTTTTCCCTGCTCCATTCGGACCAAGCAGACCGATGATCTCACCTGCATGGATGTCTAGATCAATGCTATCAAGCGCTACATATGAGCCGTAACGCTTAACGACACCTCGCATCGAAGCAATCGTCATGACATGCACCTCTCTCTTTTTTTGCTTTCATTATGGCAAGATCACTAATCTAATAGTAGTTACATTTGTCATTTTATATAGACCAGCAGTAGGCGTATAAAGAAAATAGCCTGGGATGAGGAGGCTTTACCCTCTCTAATCCCAGGCTATATGGCTGCTTGAACAGCTGTATGAAGACAGAGATGTACCACGTATGTAATACATGCACATAGCTTACTTGCTAACGGCTTACTTAGAGTACTTAATTAGGTGCTTACTTAGACTGCTTACTTAGACTGCTTACTTAGAATGCTCACTTAGGTGCTTACTTACGTGCTTAATTAAGTGCTTACTTAGATTGCTTACTTAGACTGCTCACTTACGTGCTTACTTAAGTGCTTACCTAGACTGCTTACTTAGACTGCTCACTTAGGTGCTTACTTACGTGCTTAATTAAGTGCTTACTTAGATTGCTTACTTAGACTGCTCACTTACGTGCTTACTTAAGTGCTTACCTAGACTACTTACTTAGACTGCTTACTTAGACTACTTACTTAGACTACTTACTTAGACTACTTACTTAGACTACTTACTTAAAGTGTTTGTTTGATCGCTTTGCGTCGCGTATGGATCAGGATCATCATTGAAGCTTCCTTGCTTGCTTCCAATATTACGTGCATACTGCGCATACTGCGTATTCTGATCACGCAGCAACTCGCTCATTTACTCATTACAGCTTCTTACGCATCAACACATGCTCGATACCTGCATCCATAAACAGATCAGAGCAAGTCTCATAGCCTAGCTTTTCATAAAAGCCTTTAGCTTGAAGCTGTGCTCCTAGCTTCGTCTCATGTAATCCTTGCTCACTTGCGATTGACTCAAGAGCCTGCATGATTACCGCTCCAGCGCCCTTTCCTCGAACCTCATGCAGCACGCAAATTCTTTCCAGCTTGCCGACTTCCTCATTTACCTTGCGAATTCTACCTGTACCAACCGCTTCATTGCCTTCATATAGTAGTATATGTGTACACTGCTCTGAGAGCTTATCATATTCATCATGCTCAAGCTCTTCACTCACGCCCTGCTCCATTACAAATACGCGATGACGAATCGCTTTAGCTTGCTGCAGCTGAGCTTCCGTTGTCACAATCTCCCATTTCATAATACTGCTCGTCCTCCTACAATCAATTCGTATCACTGCTCACCATAAAATTTGTTAAAAAGTACTAGGTTTATTATAGATCGAGCATATTAAAAGTGGTAATTATCTATTATTTTGCTTATTCCCTTATTATTATTCGATAATCCTCGACATTTTCCTCCATAGTTTGATATCATTTATCTGGTTGATTACAAAAAGTAAGTGGGTGATTTCTTGAGTATTAAACGAAAGCCGAGCACCATTGAGCGGAAAATGATTATATCGCCGTTAAAGGCATATCTTACGCGGAAATTTCGAATCGAGATCATTCGTAACGATACGATAGATTTGAAGCCTCCCTACATTATATTGTCGAACCATACAAATAATTGGGACCCTCTCATTATTAACTGCTTTGTTGAGGAGCCAATTTGCTTTGTTGCAGCAGCTCCTTTATTTCGACATCCGCTGCTTAAGAAAGTGTTGGACTACACCGGTGCGATTCCAAAAACGAAGGCAAGATTCGACACAAGCACCATTCGCAATATGCTTGCTGCCAAGAAGCATAACCGCGTCATCGGCATCTTCCCAGAGGGGAACCGCTGCTGGGATGGGCAAACGGAATCGATCGTACAATCTACAGCTAAGCTCGTGAAGCTGCTGAACATACCGGTTGTTATTGGAACGATACAAGGTGGATATCTCACCCATCCACGCTGGGCTGATTCTGATCGTACCGGAAAAATCTCACTATCATTAGAGAAAAAATGGGATGTTGATGAATTTAAGGATGCGGATATTGAGACGATCCATAACAAGCTAACCGAGGCGCTAAGCTTTGACGAGCTCGCATGGCAGCAGGAGCAAGGGATTGCCTATAAGGGTGAGCGTCTTGCAAACTATTTAGAACGTTTGCTATATGTATGTCCGTCCTGTAACACGATTGGCAGCCTTCATTCTGAGGATGACCTTTTCAGCTGCCGCTCCTGTGACTATAGCGTTAGATACAATGAATATGGCAGCTTTGAGCCGAAAAACAAGCCGCTTTTCTATCGCTATGTACACGAATGGAACGATTGGCAGCTGCAATATACGAAGAAGCATCTGTTCGCAGCGGGCCATGAGAGCGCTTGGCGAGATGTGCTGAAAACGGAGGTGAAGCTGTTCGTTTCAGAGCATGAACGTCCGCTTATGCTTCTATCGACTGGAAACCTAACTTGGCATAAGGACCACATCCTCTTTACACCGAGCAATAACAGCGACCCGATCCGTTTCTCCATCGACAAGCTCGATGGTGTTAATGTTCATATGAATAGCAAGCTGGATTTTCACTATGACGAGCGAATGATTCGTATGGACTTCTTTCATCCACGAACGTCTGCCTACATGTGGTATCAGATATTGAAGCTCTCCAGCGCGCAGGAGGAGGGATAGCATATGAATGACTCTTGGCAATATATGCTCGATTTTGTATTCATCTCTTTACTTATATTTGTCGCTGCCGTACTGAAATCACGGCTGTCATTTTTACGTAAATGGATCGTGCCGACAGCGATGCTGGCAGGCTTTCTCGGTATTCTGCTTGGTCCAGATCTGCTTGGCTTCCTGCCCTTCGATTATGATCGACTTGGCAACATCGTATACCATCTGATGGGCATAGGCTTTATCGCCTTGTCCTTGAAATCACGAGAGGTTACAAACAGCCCTGGCATTGTGAATTCCGGCCTAATTATCGTGTCGACCTATCTCATCCAAGGGATTGTCGGTCTTGGCCTCTTTATCGTATTAGTTGCCCTGTTCTATCCCGATATGTTTCAAGGGCTTGGACTATTGCTTCCACTTGGCTTTGGTCAAGGACCAGGACAAGCGTACTCGATTGGCTCTTCTTGGGAGGCGCTAGGTGTTAAGGAAGGCGGCAATCTTGGACTTGCTGTAGCTGGCATCGGCTTCTTATGGGCAACGATCATCGGTGTCGTGCTCATGAACGTACTAAGCCGCCGCAGGTCATACCAGCAGCGCAGCTATAACGAGCAAGACGAGGAGGAACAACGCAGTGCAGCTATTGCTCAGCATAAGGAAGCTCCGCTCGCAGACGCCATTGATCGGCTAACCTATCAGGTTGTGCTAATTGGCATCGTCTACCTCATGACGTACTTAACGCTCGTTGCAGCGGAAAGGCTGCTCACACCGCTCGGCTCGTTCGGTGAGACCTTTGCGCAGCTGCTTATTGGCTTTCACTTTATTATTGGCAGCCTGTATGCCATGCTTGTGCGCAGCATTCTTACGAAGCTGGAAAAACGCGGCTTTCGTACGGAGCATACGATTGATCATTACATGATGCAGCGAGTGTCAGGCTTCGCATTTGATTATATGATCACTGCATCTATTGCTGCGATATCGATCCATGCACTAAAGGAATACGCCATCCCGATCCTCCTGCTTACAACGCTGGGAGGAGCAGTGACCATCTGGTATATGCTCTGGATCGTACCACGGGCATTTCCGAAGGAAAAGCTGCCAAATGTGCTCGGATTCTATGGCATGCTGACTGGAACGATATCGACAGGGCTCGCGCTTGTGAAGGGTGTCGATCCGAAATTCCGTTCCAATACCGCAGATAATCTCGTCGTCGGAAGCGCGAGTGCGATACTGTTTGGCTTCCCGATGCTGCTCGTGCTCAACATTCCGGTAATCGGCTACCGTGAGAACAAGCCTGAGATGTATGTGTATACGCTGCTCATCCTGATCGCATACTTCGCGCTATTGTTCGGAGCACTGCTCCACCGCACGCGAAAGCAAGAGAAATAGTAACGACCGACCGCTAGAAAGAGTAAGGAGCGTGACAAATAGCAAGGAGTGAGAGCGCAGCCCAGCTGCTGCTATCCACCCCTTGCTATTTTTTGATTTATTATGGTTTTTAACGCTGCGAGGTCATCCATTTTATCGCCTATACCACCCTTAAGGCAAGTATCATACGCTTTACCTTGAAGCTAGAGACGCTATAAGACGATTTAAGGGGCTTATCTCCCAATTTACGAATCTCTCTCACATTCCCCTATAATAAACCGCCAGATTGGCGTATAACGTCTCTGGCCTTTTTCAATTAAAAAAGCAGCACCGCGCACTTTACAATACGCGATACTGCTAACTATAATCGACATCAATTATTTCGCAAAACGATGATTTCCAATCGTTGCAACAACGCTAAGACTGTCCCAGAACGACCCTTTGGAATATCTCGGATTGAAGAAGTACAATGCACCTTCAACATTGTTTTTGCCATTAAGCGCATCCTTCGTCGCTTTCAATACACTTGCATTCGGCTTACTGCGATCAAGCAAGCCATTGTGAGCAGGCGGGAATTGCTTACCCGAATAGATCACATCTTTAATCGTGCTAGGGAAGCTTGGATGCTCCACACGATTGAGAATAACATTGGCCACAGCAAGCTGGCCCTCATAGGATTCATAGCCCGATTCGACCTGAACGAGCTTTGCAAGCAGCTGATATTCCGATTCTGTAAAAGGCTTAGCCTTGTTCTCGAGCACGGATGGAATAATTACAGCTAGCTTCATCCCATTTTTAATGGATTCCTTCGATGAGAACCCGTTGCGTTTAACAACCTGCGCTTGGGACAATCCATGTCTTGCGCTAATGTCTGCTAACGTATTGTCATCACTTACTGTTTCTAGCGGTACGCTTGTAATCATCAGCGTCTGCTCTTCATCGTTCCAATGAATGTCTGCATGAAGAAACTCAGCGACATAGCGTACTGGAACATACAATCTACCATCAATCAGATAAGGTACAGCATCTAATACATATCGTTGATCGTTGAAATAAACGGTAGGCACTCCGTCCCCTAAAATTACTTCATCGTCGCTCTTTGTAATAAAAATCGCTTCTTGTGCATCTGCATCCCAAGTTACAGAAGCACTCAATGCTTTGGCCACTAAACCTGCAGGCATAAACATTCTGCCATTCACCATATGTAGGGGAGAGCCTAGCTCAATAGGGCTGCCATCTAAGATTACTCGCGTGTTCTCAACCTCTCGCGAGTCTTTTACTGCAGCAGATGCTGAAAATGGAACTACAGTAAGAAGAGAGATCACTAGCATCGCTAGCACACAAATTCTACTTACTTTCATTGTCAGTTTTAACATAAATCCTCCCGATTCTCTGTTTAGAATTGCTCGAGGTCCTGGTCTGTTAAGCATTATAGCATAGCAAAATCTCAATATTTCATTAGGTTTATCTCATAGATGAAGTTTTCATGAATTTTGCAATAGCGTTTCCAATTCATTTTCTGTCAATGGAAATTTGTTGAAGTTGCTCAAAATCCCTTGATAAATCTAGTCTTTTTAATCTTGTAATCTATAAAGTCCCCCCTCCCGACCAACTTGTCTCTCATCACGAAAAAAAGATGAAAAAAATCTGCATTTTCATAAAAAATCGACCAGCTAACATGCAATTATGAGAAAAAATGAGAAGTTTTCTGGATAATGCTGGGTGAGATGGACTTATTTTTTTTCCGTGGTAAGATAAAGAGAGACCCAGTCATTTGGCTTGGGTCTATTACCGTAAGGAGGTTTTTCGATGAAACTTAGCACTGAACACTTGATCTTACATGGATGGATCGGGGGTGATATCTACTATGAGCCATAGTGAATCTTGGAATGTGCAGAAGAATGTCATGCATGAGCAGCTGCTTCAGCTTGAGGAAATTCGCAGCCACCAGATGGAGCAATATGTATTGCAGCACAATGTGGAACACAAACGTCTCGAACAGCTGCTTGATCAATATATACAATACATTAAAAATCTATTGACACTTTCCGAGCCTCCCGCGCAGCAGCTCGTCCTGCTGCATCATGACATTGAGATAGAATATTTAGAGGACGGCTTTATTGATAAATATTGCATCGTACTTCCGCACGAAACGAATCCTGAGGAAGGGAAGATCTCTCTGCTATCACCTGTTGGACGCCAGCTTCTGCTCGCGCCAATACACAGCGAGCTAGAGCTAGAGACACCTGCAGGCATAATGAAAATCCGCATCGTTACGATCGAGCAAGCCGCAGCTTAAATTGTAGCCATACTAACGCCGGCACGGCAGCATTTTAGATGATTTTTCATACAAAATGCACGTTTGGACGCAACAGTGACGGCATTTTAGATGATTTTTCATACAAAACGCACGTTTGGACGCGACAGTGACGGCATTTTAGATGATTTTTCAAACAAAACACACGTTTGGACGCAACAGTAACGGCATTTAGATGATTTTTCACACAAAATGCACGTCCAATGTCCCTCCAATCACCTAGTAACGGCGTTGGGCGTTACAGGCATAGTAACATTACGACGGTAGCGTCATTACAGAGGTAGTCTTAATATGACCGCAGCGTCATTGCGACGGTAGCGACCTATTCGTCCTTGCGTACACTTGATCGAATCGCTTCTCGCAAGCGCTTACGAACCGTATAGAACAACAAAGCAGGTGGAGAAAATGTACGTCACATTTCTCCACCTGCTTTTTATGTTACTGCTTCATCAGGTCACAAGCCTGTCATCCTCTACTCGTCTACAGACTAGCGTTCCCCGCTCTACATCTGATTGATGCCTTTCCATTCCTGCTAAGCGATTATTCTTCCACCTTCAAGCGATATGCACAGCTTTGGAAATCACCATAGAATGGAGGAATGGTAAGTCCTGCATACATCAGGTGATCGCCACTATATACGCCTGAGTCTGGACTATCGAACACACGGTAGGTTTTGTTCGGGTCAAGTCCTTGAAGACGGAAGCGACCAATCGCAGCATTCGGCTCCTGAAGCACCTTCACATATACGACAAATGCTTCTGTTTTATCTTTAGACACAAACATCCAAGCCGTATCATTGCCTTCGAACGGACTACGCAAACGATAGAAATCACCGAATTGAACGATATGACGGATCTCCTTGTACAGCTCGATCTGATAGCGTACAAGCTCCTTCTCTTCCTCGGTGAACTTAGACAGATCAAGCTCGTAGCCAAAATTACCTGACAAAGCGACATACCCACGCGTAAGCAGTGAGGTCATACGATTCACTTGATGGTTGGGAACAGCAGACACATGCGCACCCATCGAGCTGATCGGATATACAATGCTTGTTCCGTATTGAATTTTAAGGCGAGAGATCGCATCGCTGTTATCGCTCGTCCATGTCTGCGGCATATAATACAGCATCCCAGCATCGAAGCGACCGCCGCCTCCAGAGCATGATTCGAATAGAATGTGCGGGAAGCTCGTCGTAATCTTCTCTAGTACATGATATAGCCCGAGCATATAGCGATGCGCCGTTTCACGCTGGCGATCAGCTGGCAGCAGAGCAGAGCCGATCTCCGTCATGTTGCGGTTCATATCCCATTTGACATACGTAATTGGTGCACTCGACAGCACATCTGAAATTGTCGAAATAATGTACTGCTGCACATCTTCGCGAGAAAGGTCGAGAATTAGCTGCTGTCTCGCTTGCGTGCGGCGACGTCCTTCGACATGCAGGCACCAATCTGGATGCTGGCGATATAGCTCACTGTCAGGAGAGATCATCTCCGGCTCGAACCATAGCCCGAACTGCATGCCTTGCTCACGTACCTTATCCACGAGTGCTTCAAGTCCATTAGGCAGCTTGTTGCGATCGACAAACCAATCGCCAAGTGATGTTGTGTCGTCATTACGCTTGCCGAACCAGCCATCATCTAGCACGAACAGCTCAATGCCAAGCTCCTTGCCTGCTTGGGCAATGCTCGTAATTTTCTCTTCATTAAAGTCAAAGTATGTTGCTTCCCAGTTGTTCACTAGAATCGGGCGCACCTTATTGCGGAACTGACCACGCGTTAGTCGATTGCGATATAGATCATGATAACGACGAGACATGCCGCCGATCCCTTCATAGGAATGGACAAGCACAACCTCTGGCGCTTGGAACACCTCTCCCGCTTCAAGCTTCCAGCTAAAGTCGAAAGGGTTAATACCGATAAACAAACGAGCATGCAGGTAAGGGTCTACCTCAACACCAGCGACAAAGTTTCCGCTGTACACTAGGTTAATGCCGTATACATCTCCATGCTGCTCCGTAGCACCTTCACTGATTAAAGCGAGGAATGGATTCTGTGCATGACTGCTCGCCCCGCGGCGGCTTTCAATGGACTGCATACCAGGCTCAAGCTTGCGGCGATGAACATAACGCTCACGCGCCCAGCTACCAGACAAATGCAGCATCTCATAATCATAGCCAGGCATATCTACACTCATGCTAAGCGCACGGTTCAGTGTAAGCACATCCGTACCTTCATTGCGATATTGCACCGAACGAGTAATGGCAGCATAATCACGGAATACACTATAGGACAGAACAATCGCAGCATTCGTCAGCTCATCACGCAACGTAATAAGCAGCGTCTCCGCTTCCGCATCCTCCTCGGCATATACCGCTGGCAGACCATCAAGCTGCGGCTTACCCGCTACAATCTCGTGAGATTCATAGAGGAAATTCGTCACTGTGCTACCATTAGGCAGCTGAAATTGATAAGCAGGTGAACGGAAATCCGAATCTCCATAGGCAGGAAGCTCCTGCTGCAGCGTATCTAAGGAATACTCCAAATGATCTAGATCCGTGCTCGGTGTAAACGACGGACGAACATAGTGCTGATGCAGCTTTCCTAAATTCACTCCTTGAATCGCACGTCCCCAATATAAATGCTCAAGATGGCCCTGCTCCGTAACCTTCAAAACATAGCTTGTATCGACGGATTTCAAATGAAAAATTCGTGTTTCTTCATTATAAGTAATCATTGCAATTCCTCCCGAATGATAAATTAATTTACTCCTTGCTTATAGCGTGACAGCTTTCTCTCTCAACGAAGGTTGTCCCGATCTTCACCTGCTTCGGTGCCTCTCGACCTTCGAGTCTCTCCACCAGCATGTCGACGGCGGTTTTGCCAAGCAGCTCGGTGTACGCGTGAATGGTCGTAAGCGGCGGCATAACGAAGGCAGCCAGCTCGATATCGTTAAAGCCAATGATCGACATCTGTGCAGGCACAGAGATGTCAGCTTCATGAAGCGCGCGTAATGCACCAACCGCCATATGATCGCTAGCAACGATGCAGGCTGTAGGCTGAATCGACCTTGCAAGCAAACGCTTCATTGCCTCATAGCCCCCTTGTGAGGACCAATCGTCGACCCACTCTACTCCCTCGAAGCTGTGACCGTGTTTACTTCGCATGCGTTCATAAGCGCGATAGCGATACTCCTCAATTTGACGCAGCTGCTGTGGCTGACGCAAGGAACGAATCCGATCAATACCGCCAATAAACGCAATTCTCTCATGTCCCAGCTGTACGAGATGCTCATAAGCAGACTGAATCGCACCTTCAAAATTCAAATGAACAGTGTCATAGTCATGCATATCCTCGCCGTTGTTAACAAAAACCACTCGATCGGGATGAGGGTACGCCTCTAACACATCAGATGCCTCAATCGAGCCAACGACAAGCAAACCATCCAGAGAAGCTGCCTCAGCAATCGCAGCAAAATGATCACCGCGAATGACTTTGCCAATCGTAAGTCCAAGTGCTTCACATTGCACTTCAATTCCTCGACGTACCGCCTTAAAGTAAGGATCATTGTTCTCTTCATCCGCTGTGGCCCAGAACAAAAGCCCGATATCAGCAGCTGCCCGCTGCATCTCCTGCTTCTGCCTTCTTAATCGTTGCGGCTTATAGCCTAGCTGCTCCGCAATGGCAAAAACTCGTTCCTTCGTCTCAGCACTTGTGCTTAAGGTTGGATCATTATTAAGCACTCGAGACACCGTTGCAGTAGATACTTGAGCCAGCTCAGCTATTTCACGAATCGTTGCCAACAGACATCCCTCCTTATCTTTAGTTGAACACGACATATGATCAGTCATGATGTTTGGTTACGTTTAGTTAACATTCGTCACTTATCATTGAATATTTAGTTAATAAATTTACTTAACAAGTACATCATACATTAGATTACACCATCTATGCAAGTGTCATGGCTACAAAAAAAAGAATGGAAGCTCAGGGTGCGGTGCACTCTGCTTCCATTCTTCCTATTCCTAAGCCTATAAGATTACATTTCGATTTCTTGTGCGTTAAGCGCCTCTTCTGGCAGCTCAATTGCTTCAATTCCGTTATGGTTTGAATAATCCGTTGTAACCGTAGATACGATTGCTAGATTTTGACCTTCAGCCTGGAATTTCATATCTGTGAACACATCCATGCTGATTAGCTTATTGCTGCTTTTTTCAACGACGATAACATATTCAGCCGCATTAACCTCGAAGTCTCCAAGCATTGCAGCCTGATCACCAAGCTGTTCAGCAAGCAAATTATTGAACTCCTCGCCCTTTGCATTCAGCGTGAAGATGTAATTACCATCCTTCTCTTCTACAGCAAAGCTTTCAGAGTAGTCTACAAGCTGTGCAAGCTGTGCAGAAGGATCAAGCGATTCTTGATTTACCCCTTGCAGTACTTGGTCCATCATCTCTGCAGGAAGCTTCATCCATACGCCAGCAGTTGGTTCTTTAACGAAGAAACCATCCTCTGTAAAGTATGAATCGATGACTTGCGTTTCACCTGCAGCTTCAACCGTAGTTAACTGTTTGAACGCTAACGCTGGCTTCATTGTTACGTCCATATCGCTAACTGTCTTTGTTTCCATAACCTCGCCATCCATATCGATCGTTTGGTCAGCAGTCATCTTAACCGTAAAGCTGTTCAGATTGTTAGCTTCACCTACGACAGCAACGAATAGTTCCTTATCTGCATCTGAATTAGCTTCCTCATTTACTTCAGCATCTGGAGTTTCCTCTGCAACTGGATCAGTTTCTTCTTCAGTAATTTGCTCAACTTGTGAACCTGTTGTTTGCGAATTACTGTTCGCTGGCTCCTTATTCCCCTCACCACATGCTGCAAGCAGCGTTAGTGCCATAACAAGCAGCATTGCTAATAACGTTTTTTTCATTTCGTGTTTCTCCCCTCACCTAGTCTCTATCTGCAAGCGTATATAAGTGTCATGATCATTGAGACGCTCACAGTGTTGCACTAGCTCAGTAAATAACTGGGCATTTTACAACAATACGGGAAATTATACCATATCTCACCCTCAGGTCAACACCCTCTTAGGTCCTAGTTCAAAAGTACATATCAGTGGAGAAGCTAGTGTTGGTGGGGGGAGGGGGGGAGAAGGAGATGGAAATAAAAAAGCCACAATCCTCTTTGGAATTGTGACCATAGAATTCTAACTCACTTATGACTTAATAATTGATCCGTTTTAACAAATCTTTAGCGTACCAATTGATCCCTTTGTGAGCAAGGGCTGAATTTGTAAAATCGACATTTTCTACTGCAAGGGTAGCTACTTTATTAGCTAAAACGGGAGAAAGCTTTTCTTGAGAAAATTTAATTAACGCATTACTCAACTCTTTTACTAGCAATGTCTGATTTTCTTTTGTTAAAGTAGTCATCAACTCTCAACTCCTCTCCGGTTTCAATAATATATGCATTTGTTGGTTCTATGATATCACAAAGAGACTGATTATGTATAGATAATTGTTTTCTACTTGTGCTAACCTTAAAACTCTCTTTAAGTTCACTTTCTCCAATATCATTATTTTTATACCTTGCAACATCGATGATTGGATTACTATCGCTCATCACGCCAAATATAAAGTCATAATTATGTTGATTTTCACCGTTAGCATTATTAATTCTATTGTGAAAAACAAATTCAGCGAAGTTATCATCATAATTGTTTAGGATTAAATACTTGTACCTGTCTGACATCATCCATTCCATTGGTGAGAATGTGAACTCAATGACAATTGCAATTCTACTCAATCTTTCATATGTAGTATCAGTAATTATTCCATCCAACTCAGACAAAAAACTCTCTTGCTTACGATACTCCAACATTGTACTTATAAAGTGCTCAGCTTGTTCTTTTATAGGTGTTAGATAAAATCCATAACCAAAATCAAGCTCATTTCCTTTATTATAATTAGATACTATACCTTGTTTGCATATATCATGCCATGCAGCTAAAGTAGTTCCGTGAAACCATTTGTTTTTTCTAAGATGTTTAAGATATGAATTTGACATATATTAACTCCTCCTATAGCGCTCTATTTCGACACCATAAGAGGAACTTCCTGCAATAACATCTTTTTATTTTCGACAAGTTATTACGAACTAGGTTTATCGTAATCTTCCCTTATAGAAAAAGCATTACGAGTATTCCCGTAATGCTCTTTCACACCGCTATATTTAAGAATGATCGTGGCGTTCTTCTAGCTCGTGCAGTTCATCGTGCAGCTGCTCCATCGTCTTGCCTTCCACATCAATTCCTTTTTGCTTTGCATACTCGCGGATTTTCTCGAGCTTCTTAGCGCGGAACTCCTGCTTGAACGCTTCCCACTTTTCAGGCTGATCACGCTTCGCTTGATCGACTTCCTTTTTTAGCTGTTCGAGGGATTTACCTTCTGTATCGATCTCAAAGTAAGTCGCAAGACGCTGAAGCTTTTTCATGCGCATCTTTTGAATCTCTTCGCTCGTCATCTTCTTGCCAGGGTGTGCGTGCGAGTGCTTATGCTTACCATGTTGCTCTTGCTCGGCCTGCTGTTCCTGCTTGGCAGCTGAGCTTTCCTCTTCTTGCTGCGCAGTAGCTCCGAACGCTACCGGTACGTAGAGACTATATGCGAGCATTGCGCTTGTTAGCCATAATCCAATCTTTTTCATCTTATTCCTCCACTATGCATGTACTTGTTGCTACACGTCTAGTATTACCCATGCAATGGGAGCGTATTCCAGTTATTGCTGTTCAAGCTTCTCTAGCTCTTGCTTTAGCCACTGCGCATCAAAATGCTCACCGATAAATACAGCTACATTATGAACCTCGCCTTGCGGCTCAATGCGCATGAAATCTGACTCTCGATAGGCATATTGGAAGAGGAATCTACTCGGAACATCGCGAAATGTGACAATGCCCTTCGCCCGATAAATGTTTTCTGGAAGCTGCTTCAGCCATGCCTCAAACTGCTCGCTATGTGGAGACTGCTTCCAATAATGTGTATAGGCCATAACGTGAGCATGATGCTCATGTGAAGCATGATCAGAATGAGCGTGAGTATGCTTAGCTACATCCGCTCCTCCGTGAGAGCCGTGCTTGTCTATATGTTCATCTGCATGCGCGATATCATCGTATGCCTCATTAACTGCATGAGCAAAGTCCTCCTGAGCATCGCTAGTGGCATGATCCACTTCGTAAGCTTCCTCATCAGTTGCATCATTAACGGCGTGGGCAAAGTCCTCTTGAGCATCTTCTACTACGTTAACAAGATGATCTGGCACGTTGCTCGTTGATGTCGGCTGCAGCATCCAGCTCCAATCATTCAGCTGACAATGTGCTGCAGTTACAAGCTTAGCATGCGCATTCCATTCCCGAACAAGCTGCTCAAGCTCGACAATCTGCTCTGGGAATAGTCGATCGCTTTTATTCAATATAAGCAGGGATGCACACCGGATCTGCTCCTGCATTAGACGAAACGTCTTATCTTTAGCGGACTTGGCACGAGCAAGCAGATGCTCACTATCAACAACCGTAACAACCTCCTGCAGCGTCGCATGCTTGTACATTGAGGTTTCCGTAATTGCATCAATGCTTTCCATCGGGTGTGCCGCGCCTGTTGATTCCACAATGACGAGATCAGGCTTGTACTTCTGCAGCAGCTGATTCAGCTCAAGAGATAGATCTCCTCGCATGCTGCAGCATATGCAGCCTCCCAGCACCTCTGCCATCGCAACCTCTCGGCTGACGAGCTGGCCATCCAAATTCACCTCGCCCAGCTCATTCATCAGTACCGCGGGTGTTAGCCCTGCAGCCTGAGCTTGTGCGATCATATGCTGAAGCAATGTTGTTTTACCGCTTCCTAAAAATCCTGATAACAAATAGATAGGTACCATCTTAAGTGACTAGCCTTCCTTCTTCTATGTATTGCTTCCATTATAACGTAGTCAAACAACGAAGAGAAAGTCCTTGGGCGCTCCTTCGCCCAAGGACTTCGTAAGTTCCCCTACTTACAGTACACAAGCAATGATAATAACTAACAAGATGAACAATACTAGAAACCAAGCAGCAGTTGTTCCGCCGTAGCCACCATTAAATTTTCCGTATGCTTGATTTCCAGCTCCAGATACTTTAGCTGCGTAATTCATACTGTCAACTCCTTTTCGATAAGGTACACCATATCATATGTTTTTTTGGACGAATGGTTTGGGCAACGGCCTAAATCAATAGGCATTATCCAACAATTCCACGCTTGCCTATCTTCATTAGCGCATAGACATCCGTCCATTCCACGAATGCCAGTGAGCATATACTATTGGTGTAGTCGCTTATTTGAGGAGGTGCATGTTGCTATGAAAGGTTTCGCTGGAGGTTACGGAAATCACTCTAACGCAGCTTTTATTCTGGTGTTGTTTGTTCTCTTAGTTATTTTGATTAGTTGCTTCAACTATTAATAAAATCCCAAAATACCAACAGAACGTAGACAACACGCAAAAAAAGGAAAGCGGTACTCAGACCGCTTTCCTTCTTGGTGTTTGTAAGACTATTATTCATCTTTAACTTCAGAATAAGATTTACCCTGGCTTAGCCCATGCTTTGCAGCAATAGAAATCAGCTCATTATATTGATCCTCAGATAACTTCTCAAGCATGATATCACGCGCTTGCTTTTTCTCTTCTTGACTCATACCGCCGCTTGCTAGCTTTTGAAGTGTAGAGATATCTGAAGCAGACAAGCTGCTCATTAGCGTTGTAACAACTTTCGCTTTCTCACTTACAGTAATATTCTCTTCTACTTCCTTGGCTTTGTCTGTAGAAATTTCTGCGCTATAGCCTGTATCAGACTTATCGCCTTCTGGCTTTTTAGTTGCCTCTGGTGATTTTGATGCTTCTGGTTTTGTAGTGGCATTTGGCTTCTCATTGCTATCAGAGGAAATAGGATCAGTATCCTGCTCACCCTCAATTGAGCTTCCTTGCGGCTCTGTACCATCCGGTTGATCTGTGGCACTACTATTTCCTTCAGACTGAACTACATTATCATCTGGTAATGTAGTCTCTACTTCATCAGGAGTCGTTGACACTTCAGTGTCCTCTTCAATCAAGTCATCTACACTCATTCCTACCATGGAATCAAGCACTTTATCAACTGCATAATTGGCTGCGAATAAGCCACCCGCGACAAGCACAATTAAAATACTTGCTACCCAGATCGTTACCTTTTGCCACTTTTTCATTATAACCATCTCCGTCCAACTAAATATACTGCGACAATTCCTAGCATTGCACCTGCACTATCAATCGCCACATCTCTAACACTAGCACCTCTTCCATCTACAAACCATTGATGGGTTTCGTCGATAATGGCATAGCTCATTGAAATAAAGAGAGAAACGAATAAAGATTTTCTCCAGCTCCAGCCATGAACGCGAGATAGTACCATGATGATAGAAGCGAGAAAGAAATATAGTGAGAAATGTGCAAGCTTACGCAATGTATGATTCCACTGAGTTATAGTCATCTCTTGGCCTGTCCACTTTTCAACATAGGGTAAGGAATGCGTCGCAATTGTCAAACTTAGCGCACCAGATTTACTAGCAGGCTGATTCGACAGAAGGAATATCCCTATGATGACAAGTAGTGTAATCACTACTAGCATTAGACGCAGTAATCTAGGCTTTTGTTGCATTAATTGTTGAATTCCTTTGTTATGTTGTTCAAATACTCTAGAAAAGGCCCGCGCAATTCATCGCGACGAAGGGCATACTCCACAGTAGCTTCTAGAAATCCAAGCTTGTCCCCTACATCATAGCGACGCCCACTAAACTCGTAGGCGTAGATCGCTTCTGAGCGAGATAGCTGATTCAATGCATCCGTCAATTGAATTTCTCCATTAGCGCCAGGGGGGGTGCTCTCGAGAATATTAAAGATCTCAGGTGTAATAATATAGCGTCCAAGAATCGCTATATTAGATGGAGCTTCCTCTGTAAGCGGCTTTTCCACTAGCTGATTGACACGAGATACAGTTGGTTCTACCTTTTGCCCATCAACAATTCCGTACTTGTGTACATCTTTTATTTCTACCTGCTGAACACCAAGTACAGAGCTATTATAATATTCATATACATCGATTAGTTGTTTTAAGCAAGGTTTGTCAGAGTGCACAATGTCGTCACCAAGTAATACCGCGAACGGTTCATTGCCGATAAAGCTTTTTGCGCAATAAATCGCATGTCCAAGACCTTTCGGCTCTTTCTGTCGAATATAATGAATATTAACCATATTTGAAATCATACGAACCTCTTTAAGAAGGTCGAATTTCCCTTTCGCTTCAAGTTCCAACTCTAACTCCACTGACTTATCAAAATGATCCTCAATAGACTTTTTATTACGACCCGTAATGATTAATATCTCTTCAATGCCCGATTCCACTGCTTCTTCGATAATGTGTTGTAGCGTAGGTTTATCAACGATCGGCAACATTTCCTTAGGTTGCGCTTTCGTTGCAGGCAAGAAACGCGTACCTAATCCAGCTGCTGGTATTATTGCTTTTCTTATAGACAACCTTACACCTCCCAAAAATCAATACCACAGTTATCTTTTGTAGAATATAAACACAACTAATTACAGTTTGTATACATGTTCATAATTACAAATATTTTTGGTATCCAGTATTAATTTATTTCTGATAGTCTCCATATTCTCTTTAATATGATTATGAGCTGTCATTATAACTACAATATCAATATCATCAATAAAGTTATAAAAATCAAAGTATTGATTTTCAACGATGTTTTCATTTATTAAAGGATCAAAAATCTTCACACCAAATGCCAAATGATCGGACATTTTTTTTAATAATTGCAGGGTTGGACTTTCTCTAGTATCATCAACATTTTCTTTATAGGCAAGTCCATAAAGACCGATTCTTGATATATCTTTTATATTATGTTCTTTCATAATATCTCTTATTCTAGTTAAAACATGTGATGGCATAGAATCATTTATTTTACGTGCTGTAAGTATGAGATTAGTTAAGTCAGGGTAATCTCCCACTAAAAACCATGGATCAACCGAAATACAATGCCCACCAACTCCAGGTCCTGGTTGTAATATGTTTACTCTAGGATGTTTATTAGCGATACGAATAATCTCATATACATCCATATTATCTTCTCTACATATCTTAGCAAGTTCATTTGCAAAAGCAATATTAATATCTCTGTACGTGTTTTCTACAACTTTAGACATTTCTGCTGATCGTATATCAGTAATAACAATTTCAGATTTACAAAATTCAGAATATAACTTTTTTATTTCTTCACCTATAGTAAAATCGTCAACCCCAATTGTTCTTGAATTATTCTCTAATTCAAATACCATATTACCAGGAATTATGCGTTCAGGGGCATGGGCAAGATGTATATCTTCTCCAATTTTCATTCCCCTCTTTTCAATTTCTGGTCTAACATATTTATCAATTGTCCCTGGTGAAATAGTTGACTCTATTATAATAATTGTTCCCTTTTTACACACATTTAAAACAGTATTTACTGCAGATAAAACATAAGTTGGATCTAATTTTTTATTAATATTTACATACGGGGTAGGCACTGCAATAATATATTTATCTGTCACCTGATATTCAGTAGAGAATGTTATTCCATTTTTTAATCCAATATTAAATAATTCACTAATCCCTTCCTCTTCAAAAGGTAACTTTCCATTAGATAAGGACTCTATTAAATCCTTATTATAGTCAGTACCTACAACTTCAACACCATTTTTTGCAAACATTAAAGCAGTTGGAAGACCAATGTAACCTAGTCCAATAACATTAATCATAAAATACACCTCTGTATAAAATATTATTTACTTAATCGATATATAATAACTAAAAATGATAAGTACACTAAAGAGTAAGTTGTAGAGATACAAATTAAAAAAAACTCAAAATTAAAATCTAACTGTTTGGTTATAAAGTAAGATAGTAATGAGAATAAAACAAATAGGCTTTGAAGTATTAATTCCAACTTTTGTTTGCCTGAAACAACCAATGCTGGTGATAATGCGGTAACAATAAATCTAATTCCAAACATCGGTGCTAGAATCCGAACGTACTCCCCAGAAACTTCCCAACCATCACCGAATATTATTCTAAAAACGTTAGGCGCGAATAATATAAACAATAGAACCATTGGAATAGCCATTATTGTTAATAGTATTATCATTTGATTGAATGATTTAGTGTAATTATCATATTTATTTTTTTCTTCTGATGCTTTTTGAAGGAATACTTTCGATATATTCATACTTACTAAACTAAGTGGTAATCCAAGAATTCTATATGCTATTGAGTAGTAACCAAAAACCGCTAAACCGTATAAACCACTAATAAATATATTCATTAGTGAGTAAGATGCTGAATTCAAGAAGTTTGCTGGCATAGAATACAGAAATTGATTTTTGTATTTAATTAATGTTGTTTTTATCCTCTTTAATTCAATATTACCAGTAAAGATATTTTCTTTCAAAAGATGCGTTCCTTGCTTTCTTATACCAAAAATCAGACTAATGAGTTGTGATATTAGTAGTCCTACTGCACCTAGTTTTAGAAAACCAAATATGACTAATCCAATATTTTGAATTACTGTTCTCAAGACATATAACTGAGAGATTAAACTGTATTGCTTCTTACGGTTATTATAACTTGTTAAAGTATTTACAAAACCTTGCAATATAAGTATTGGTATTAAAATATACGCCCATCCGCCAACTTCTTTAATTATTTCTGGTTGTTCTCTGAGATAAATTGAATATCCAAATGTAATCAAAATAGTAAATGCAATAGTAATTGCTATACTTCCAATTATCAAATCTACTGTTTCTTTTGAATCTTTAGCAGACACAATAGCCACATCATACTTTCCAGTAATAACAGGACCAAACATTGCAGAAAAAGTTAGAATTAATGTATATACTCCTAACTCTTCAGGTGTATAAAGTCGTGTAGAGAGTGGAGAAACGATAATTATTATTGCCTGTGCAAGAATAGATCCAGTCGTCAATTTCAAAATTGATCTAATATATTGTGTGGATAATATTTTTTTAATCATTGGGATACTCTTTTCAACTTAGTTTATGTTTCTATAGATTTTTGATCTTTTGAGCAGGCACACCTGCAATTACACAATTTCCATCAGGGAAACTTTTTGTTACTACTGCGCCTGCTCCAACAATAGTGTTATCCCCTAGTGTAGTGCCAGGCAATATAACTGAATTCATACCAATCCAACAGTTTTTTCCTACAATAATATCCTCTGATTTTTCATGTTTATTTAAATCATACATATTATGATTTTGTGTAATAAATCCAACATTAGGAGCAATATATGATCCATCGCCAATAATTATTTGCCCCTCACCCCATGTTTGAAAATAACATCCAAAATGTTGAAAGTTATTTAAATCATCCATATTGAAACTAATACGATTTGCTTTTCCAAAAACGCTTTGGTGAGAAACAGGGAAAGGTATATGGCGATTAGAGCCAAGTATTTTTTGATATAATAAGCTACGCCAACACCACTTCCACCCGGTCACGTTATTAGCAAACCATCTTCCTTGCAAGTATTTTTTCTCAAAGAACATGGGCATTATGAACCTAGAAAAATTTATAAATAAATTTCGTAGCATTTTAGTATCACACCTACTTTTTTATTAATATCTTTTTTCGTTTGTTAACTTGTTTGCTTATAATTATTGCAAATATTAGTACAAGGATCATATCATATCTATTTCTTATAAAGGAATCCAAATCAGCATAAGGCACAATAATGAACATTATGCTACTAATCCGTAAAGTCATAAAATAATATTCTTTTGAATGAATTTTTTCTATTACTTTGTCAAAGTATTTACATAGAATTCCTAATATAGCACTTTGAAGAACTAGACTCAATACACCAAACTGCCTTAGACCAAGTGTTAAAATATCAGTCGGTATTCCACCAGACGCACTATTACCTATAAAATAATCGGTGATAAAATGGTATCCAGTAGTTACTTTACTTAACCCAAATAAGCTTAAAATACTTGTTGGTACAATATTTATAATCCATGTAAAGTAATCAGTTCCCCATCTTAACCCATATATATCATTAATACTTTGAACATTAAGTAAGTTAACATATGGAAAAGCAAACTCGTTTACGATGGAGTAGATACTCGTTGAACTTTCTTTAACATAACCGTAGCTTAAATAAAAAAATAAATCATCTAACGTTCCCAATAAGAGAACAAATAATACCATACTAAAAAAAATAATGATAAATGGTCGTTTAAACTTTCTGAATGAAAAATCTATAAAAAATGTCATTAGGAATAATAAAATCCCCAGTCTCCCAGCATTAATAAATAAATAGAAAGTACTAGCTAATATTGAGATAATCAACAAGATACTTACAATAAAACCTTTTTTCAATCTGTAAGAATAAACAAAGAAATAAGTTGAAGCTAGGGAACTGACCATTAGAACAACGGAGAACAATCTGTTTTGAGGAATGTATGTACCCATATCAATTCCATAAGCCCTTAACTTCTCTCCCATTGCAATTGCACTGAATATTCCACCTAGACTAATACTAACTAATATCTCTGCAAACAATCCAAAAGATAGCGTTATTATTCCCCATTTTAGTGATTTTTTATATTTACTAATTTTATAGTATTCGTTTTCAACATCACCATTCTTTTCTGTTTTTTCACAATTATTCGTTTTATCATATAATGTATTTTTATTTACTTTTGATGATGTAATCTTGTAGAACAATGCAAAAGCAAAGTAAGAAATATATGTGTACAGACAAGCATAATAATATGAGATAGATTCAACTTGCGATGCCCTTAGTAAACTCCGATTTAAATTATCTGGCGTAAAACTAATGATTAAAATTGTAATTATGGGTATAATTACATAATACACAAGAAATGCTGATTGAAAGAAAACAAATGAATTTAAAATACCACTCTTCTTGTATGTTTTTATTAAACTTACAACAGCAACACACAACAATATAGAATATGCAATAAGCGTTATTGACTGTGTCATTATATTATTCCTTTCTTTCTGAAATAAGCAGGCAATCGAAGATGCGCTTATCTCTTCATCTGATCTTTCTATTTCTATTAGATCAGTATATTCTCCTTTACCTCCATAATATAGATTTATATATATATCTAACTATCTTTCTATTGATTTTCAATAATTTGTTTTGCAACGTTCTCTGCATTAAATTCACTTACTATATGATTGTAATCTTTATATACATCTTTATTTATCAATTGTATCGTATCAATAATAGACTCTTTATTATTATCGGAAAAAATATATCTTTTATATTTTTCAAATGTATCTTTAAGTAATTCTTTTTCACCATCTAGTAAAAATAATATTGGTTTATTAGTTCCAGAGTAATGATATATTTTGCCGGGTATTTGGGTTCCACTAATATTACTAAGATGTACAAGTACATCGCATTCCTTTTCAAACTGTTTTACTTTTTCATAGCTAACTCTAGGATGAACTTCTATGTTTTCATTCCCTTCTATCTTCAAGTCGCTGTTTCCACAAATGACTAATTTATGTTCAGTACCTTTAATAGCCTCATATAGTGGAATTATATTTCTTATTTTTGTTGAATAATCTCCACAATATAAAAATTTTAATGACTTTTTTTCTAGACTAATTTTTGGATACATTATTCTTTCAAAATAAGGTATAGGCACGTAAACCATTTTATTAGAGAATTCTGGATAAGTTTTTTTTTGTTCGAGTAAAGTCAACGGGGAGACATACACTACCTTAGTCGAATGTTCTATCAATTTATATTCTTCACTCTTTATCTTAGAATTCAAAACTTTACTAGAACGAGCAATATCAGACAAAAAAGGATCTCCCCATATTTGAATCCAAGGTATCTCATCTATTTGTTTTCTTTCGCGCAGTTTTTTTACAAATAAATGAGAAGATTTTGGATCAGATGATGAGATAATTAAATCATAGGCCTTTTCATCTATTTTAATTTTATCAACATGGTTAACAATATTCTTGAGATTGTCGTATATTTCAAACTTCGACAATAATGTATAAACTATTTTTTTAACTGGTTTTAAAAAACCATATTTCCTACCTATC
This sequence comes from Paenibacillus camelliae, assembly GCF_023715345.1. Classification (GTDB taxonomy): domain Bacteria; phylum Bacillota; class Bacilli; order Paenibacillales; family Paenibacillaceae; genus Pristimantibacillus; species Pristimantibacillus camelliae. Next base: position 194,901 of record NZ_JAMBNY010000005.1, on the reverse strand, counting down.
CTTGCGACATTCTGTATCCCATTTAATTTTAGATATGTAGTTTTTAAGTTCTTGTTAGCTAAGCTCACATCATGATTGGAGTGTCTAGTATCAGGCTCAGTCGTTAATAACTCTACAATGTGCCCCTGCTCTAACAACCCCTCGATAGTTGCTCTGTTTCTTATTGAAGCTGACGTATTAATTTCTAATGGTCTCGAGACTACAAATAATATTCTCATTGATAATAACCTTCTTTGCTTAGATCTCATCGTAAATACTTATTAATCTGTTTTCCATTTCAGACCAACTATATTCACGATCATATAATTCATTCATTCTATTCCCTATATTTACCCACTCATTGGATTTTCTGACTAGATTCGCAATTCCTTTTTCAAAGCTTTGGATGTTATATTCTATAACTTCTCCGATATCATTTACCACAACAATATCATCCATACCTGTGTTTTTAGCCATTATTAATGGCTTTCCTAACATTAGAGCTTCATAAAATTTATTCGGTGCAGCATAATAATGATTAGGTACTTCAGGATTATATATTGCTGTAATAATATCACAGCTATTCTCCAATGTTAGAGTTTCATCATATCGAAGTTTACCGTAATAATATATATTCTCATAGTCTTCACTAAGTAATTTGAAATGCTCCTCTAATTGTCCAAAACCACCAATATGAAATTCATATTCTGAATTTCTTTTTACGAAGTCTGCAATTTCTCTCACAAATCTTCCATCTGCAAGGATACCTACATAAACTATTTTAATTTTTGATTTATTCAAATTTAACTTTACTTTCTTATCGATAATACACTTCGGAGTATTATGAATAACAATAAGTCTTTTAGGGTTAGATCCAGCTATTTGTTCTTTACGTTTCTCAGAACAAATAAGAGTGGCATCTGAATTATTTATTACTCTATGATCTAAAAATTCAATAAAGTTCTTGATTAACTTAGGGACTTTAAAAGAATGAACATAATAATCAAAAATATCATATACAAACTTCTTCTTATACTTTTTTGCAAGCATTTGAGCAGTAAAGGCTGTATCAAAATCACATGCATGTATGATATCGAATCTATGAATATTCTTTAAAAGCCAATTGTAAATGCAATATTGAAAATAAAGTAGTGGACGAAAGTTTTTTTTCATTCCGCCACCATAAGTTGCTGGAATCCCAAATCTATATATTTTTGCATTTCCATCCTCTAATTCAATAACTGACTCACTAATTTTATATTTATCATTTCTATCCCAAGCTAAAATTTCTACATGGTAGCCATATTTAATTAGTGAATTTGCTTCTTTTTCCAGCCTTGAATCTGGGTCTACTGGATTTGAACGAATAAACAGAACTTTCTTCACACTACACCAACTTTCTTAAACATCTACCGCAAATTATAAGAATATATTGATATAAATTTAGAGATTATTTATATAAACTAATAGTTTATTAATGACTGATTTTTCTCAAATCGCCAAGCATCACGACACATAGTTGTTAGATCGCATTTTGCAGTCCATCCAAGCTCAACTTGTGCTTTTGTAACATCAGCGTAGCATAATGCAATATCACCTGGTCTACGCCCTACAATTTCATATGGTATTTTTATTTTATTAGTTTCTTCAAAAGTTTTTACTAGTTCTAATACCGAGGTCCCTATCCCTGTACCTAAATTATAAATGTGATATCCTACTGGTGTATTATTTAGAGATGCAACATGTCCTTCCGCTAGGTCCATTACATGAATGTAATCTCTTATTCCTGTTCCATCTTTTGTAGGATAATCATTTCCAAAGATGTAGAGCTTCTCTCTTAATCTTTTTGCAACTTGCGTTATAAATGGCATAATATTATTTGGAATTGTATTTGGTGATTCCCCTATTAGACCACTCTCATGAGCTCCAATAGGATTGAAATAACGTAATATAGATACTGAAAGTCTTGGGTTTATCTTTACAACATCCAACAATATTCTTTCACATATGACCTTGGTCTCACCATATGGATTGGTTGTAGGTAACAACTTCATTGACTCTGTGAATGGCGAACTGTTATTGCCATAAACTGTTGCGGATGAACTAAAAACAATACGATTAACGTTATACATTTGACACATTTTAGCTATTAATATAGTACTTACAATGTTATTAAAGTAATAGCTTATTGGTTTTTCAATTGATTCACCTACTGCCTTTAATCCAGCGAAATGTATCACACCATCGATTTTATTCTCCCTAAATATATTATTGATTAATGTTTCATTTGTTACATCAACATTGTAAAATTTAATAGGTTTTTTTGTGATTTTAGTAATATTATTAATAACACTTTGATTACTGTTTACAAAATTATCAGCTATTATTACGGAGTGTCCTTCATTCAACAGTGCAACACAAGTATGAGAACCAATATACCCTGCTCCACCTGTAACTAATATATTCATAATGTTAACACCTCATTTCATATTGAATATTGGTGAATAATAAATAAAAATCAATTAACTCAACATAATGTAGGTAACTATATTAATTGCATCGTCTTAATATGGATTATCCGAATGCTACTTGTTTAGTGATAAATAAATTTTTTTTATTTCCTTCCTTATATTTTCAAAATCATACTTTTCGACCTCAAATAAATTATAGTTCCCCATATCACTTCTTAAAGTTGAATTATTACACAATTTCTCTATTGCAACTTTAAAATCTTGAACATTGTTAGGGTCACATAAAAATCCACCTTTACCGTCTCTTATTAAATCAACATTTCCCCTAATGTTAGATACAATACATGGTAATCCTGCACTCATAGCCTCCATAATTGCTCTAGATAAACCTTCTCTATAAGAAGGCATAACAAATATGTCACATGATTTCAATAGTTTTGCTATATCATCTCTGTATCCTAGAAAGTGCACATTTTTTTCTATATTATAATTTTTAGATAAATCAATAAGATGTTCTTTTTTATCACCAACTCCACATAAAATATAATGGATTTTTTGATTTTTAATTTCCCCAAGAGCACGTACAATGATTTCATTATTTTTATTTTTATTTAATTCTCCAACAGACATTAAGACGATGGAATCATCATCTGCTTTGATGGAATTCAATAAAGTATCCCTTTTTGTTATTTCATTTTTAATAGCTGAGGTATTGATTCCCACTCCGGGGACATGGTAAACTTCCCCTCCATCTTTTAACTTAAATTTACTAGCTGCCTTATAATCTTCTGTGTTTATTGTAATAAGGATATTTGTATATCTAGCCATAGCCATTTCAGCCCACTTGAACAAGGTAGAATTCAACAATGATGATCCCTTATAAAAATGAAAACCATGAGCTGTGTATATTATTTTCGGTGTTTTTGACAATCTTCCACAAATTCTCCCTAACATTCCACCTATAGGTGTATTACAATGTATAATATCAAATTTTTCTTTTTTGATAAGTTTCAAAAGTTGCTTGAAAGCGATTATATTTTGTTTTCTAAATGGATTTCTTTCAAGATCTAAATGATGAAGCTTTATATTATATTTCTGTACATCATCTTTAAACTCGCTTAAATTTGAAGCTAAGTGAAACTCATAACCTAATTCCTTGCAAGCTTCGATTGAAGGTAGTGTAAAGTTTGTTATTCTTTTTGTGATGTTACTTATAAACAACATTTTTTTCATGATTTTCCTCACACTTTATTTATTTATACCCTTTCTGGAGACATTAGTACTATTATCATTATTCGTATAAATTCCTTTTCTATTAAAAACAGTTCCAATTGTTTTAAGTATTATCCTGATATCTAACTTAAAACTAAGATTTTCAGAATAATATACATCATATTTTTTTTTCTCTTGGGAATCTATTGAATTCCTGTAGTATGCCTGTGAAAAACCAGTAATCCCTGGTTTAACATTAAATTTTAATTTATATTCATCATCATACGTGTGCTCATTACCTAATGGACTTGGTCTAGGACCTACTAATGACATATCACCTTTTATTACGTTAATTATTTGTGGGACTTCATCTAAACTTGTTTTCCGTAAAATTCTTCCTATCTTTGTTTGTCTAGGATCTTGAATACTATTAAAGGTACTACCATCTGTATTTCGAATATCTGGTGCATCGACAATCATTGATCTGAACTTATACATTTTGTATTCTTTTTGGTATTGTCCTAATCGCGTTCCTTTATAAAAAACTGGTCCTCTATCCTCAAGTTTAATTAAGATCCCCACAACTACCACTAATAAAAGTAATAAAGGAAATAATATCAAACTTATTATAATGTCAATTAACCTCTTAATATATTTTGCATACATTTTTCATCTCTCCATATATTTCATACATAGCTTTTTTCATGCTATATTGGGGGGTATATCCCAGTTCACTTTCTGCTTTTTCACAATTAAAATATGCTGAATATGATTTGGTATCTGCTCTTTTTTTACTAATAAATAAATTATTTGAATTGTTAAACACTTCATTTATCAGTTCTGCGATTTGTTTATTTGTAAATAGTTCATTACTCCCTATATTAAAAGCACCTTTTTTTTCATCGTGATTCAATGCAGTAACTATTGCATTTACAGCATCCTTAATGTATAAGAAATCTCTGTAATTATTCGTATCGGTGTTTAATATTAATTTTTCCTTTTTATAAGCTTGTTGAATGAATATATTTATCATTCTTCCTTTTAATTGATCAGTATCAGAAACAACACCATAGATAGGAGGGAATCTCAAGTTTTTAATTGACATATTATATTGTTTGTTATAAAAATCTCCAATATGTTCACAACATAATTTGCTAACACCATAAGCACTTATTGGAGATTTTTCATTTTCTTCGTCCCAAGGTAATTGTTTCTCATTCGAATATACAGCAATTGATGAACTATATATCACATTAAATATGTTATTCTCATAACATGCTTTATAAATGTTTTCAGTGATTCTTAAATTTTCAATATAATCAATTACGCTTTTGGAATTACCTCTTACTGAGGCTAAGTGGACAAATGCTTCCACATCAGATATACTTTTTATCAAATTATCTAGCGAATAATCTGTTTTTCTAGTTTCATATTCAATGGTATCTGATTCAATTCTACTGAGTATTATTGGAGTGAATTTCTTATTTTCCAAAAACTTTTTAACTAGTTCTTTTCCAAGAGACCCATTACCGCCGGAAATTGCTACTTTTATTTGAATCAACTCTTTTCAGTAATTTTATAGCCTACTTTTTCGAATTTCCCATTAATACTACGAATAATTTCGTTGTTATTGTAATAAAAGAAATACTCTTTACAGTTGCTTATATCAAAAGTATTTTTTATAAAACGGCTATCTGGCTTTTCACAAAAAAACTCCAATTCAACAGGAGTGGTAACATCTAATAATTTATCAAGTTCTTTAGTATCTTGATAAATTAAATGCTCAAAAGTTAATTTCAGAATATTTATACCAACATGGTGCTCAATTAACTTCCACATATGACAACCATCTAGTCTCGGAGTTATCTCTATTATACTTGGACTATTGTTTTCTATTTTAATTTGTAAATATACTGGACCATCCGATATCCCCAATCGTTCGCATGAACTAATAACCAGTCTATGAATATTATCTAATAGCTGTTTGTTTAAATATTGTGATGGCGCTATATGTTTATGTATTAGTCCAGTGTAACCTTCCCAAGTAATTCTGTCCGATGCTAAAAGAAACTTAACCTCACCATTAACTAGGTAAGCATTAACTGACAATTCTGGTCCATCAACAAACTTCTCAACAATTACTTCTTTTCTGCGAGAGTGACTAATTGCTTCATCAAATTTTTCTTGATATTCTTCGAGAGTTTCAATTAAAAATACTCCTCTTTGTCCTTGAGAATCAGATGGTTTTAATATAAATGGCAATGGAATGCTAGGCATTTGTGAAGAGTTATTTCTCACTTCAAAAGGCAGATTCCCGTAACATTCAGCACCTAATTTTTCTCTCATTAATGTTTTTGTATTACAGGTAATTGCACTCTCCGAAGGTATAAAATGTGGCAGTTTTAGTTTTTCACATATCCTCATAACAACAGGCATAGCAATGTCAGATCCTACAGAATAAACGTAATCGATAGAGTTATTTAGTATATACTTAATAATCTCTGTTTCATTTAGTATATTTATCTCCACAAAGTAATCAGCCACTTTAGCCCCTGGTCCATCTGCTGCCATTGCACAAGCGTGAACTTCTAGATCCATTTCTTTCAATAATAATATTGCATCCATCTGTACTGCAGATACACCTAAAATCAGTACTTTCTTTCTCATGATTTGTTCCTCCTATTATTCTTTAAATTTCAACTCTTCAAGTTGATTTAATGTCTCGCTTGTCGGCCTTTCAGCGAATAAATTACAATTTTCTTTGATGATAGAGTCATCCATTAACCACCACTGTAAATTCAATAGTCTTGATATTGTTTCTTCATCGAATCTATACTTAATGATTTTACCTGGATTGCCCACGACTACTGCATAGGGTGGTACATCTTTTGTAACTATAGTATTAGCACCTATTACTGCACCATCCCCAATAGTTACACCTCGTAATACAGTAGAATTACAACCTATCCAAACATCATTCCCTATTTTAGTCTCCTCTAAAAATCTATCGTAATATACTTTATCGTTGTTCAATCCGTCGTAAGTATTGTATAAAAAAGTATGTGAAGTAACTCTTGTAAAATCATGTTCTGCTGCTCCAACCGATACCCCCCAAGATATTGATGTAAACGATCCAATTTGAGTGTGCATAATAACAGTGTTTTGTCCTGTGTATGTGTGTTTGCCTAATTTCGCAAAATAAATATGGTTACTTTTTCCCACACGGGAATATATGTCTAGGAAAGAATTATCAACTTTACTATCATCACCACTAAAATTATAACCATTAAATTTAGAATCTTTAATAATATTTGACTTGTATACAGTTGACATTTTTCCTATTGAAGAATTCTCGATATTACTAAAAAAACCAATTTGGGATGATTCATGAATGAATGAATTATAAATATTAGCTTCCATTTGTGACACCTACTGTAAGATTGGAATTTTTCAACGCATTTATATACTCCTCACATATATAACTTACATCTTCAGATGTAAGAAATGTATGCAAAGGTAATGTTAATTCATTTTTAAATACAGAATAAGAGTTAGGAAAATTATTGATGTTGAACCCTAAATTTTTATATGCAGTTAACATTGGCAATGGCTTATAATGAACATTTGAAGAAATCCCCTTACTTGCCAATTTAGTAATAATCTCATTACGTCTTATCTCATCAATCATATTAATTCTTGTTAACAGTAAGTGACCGCTAGACTCATATTCATTAGTGTAATGTTTTAGCACGTCAATACCTGTACCTTCCAACATTGTTACGTATTGGTTTATAAGTTTTTTCCTTGCTCTCAGCAATTCTTCATATCTACTTAGCTGTATTATTCCTATAGATGCCATAATATCTGTCATATTGCACTTATAGTTAGGTGAAACGATATCGTATTCCCAAGCTCCCATTTGAGTTTTTGCAAGTGCATCTTTTGTTTGACCATGTAAAGTTAATAACATATATTGTTTATATATCTCTTCGTCTGAGATCCCTGAAATTTCTCTCCAAGTTACAGCACCACCTTCAGCGGTAGTCAGGTTTTTAACGGCATGAAAAGAAAATGAAGTGAAATCAGCAACTTCACCACTTTTTCTTCCTTTATAAGAAGCCCCAAACGAATGTGCGGCATCTGCCATAATAACGATTCTTCCAAATGCTTCTTGTAATTTATTCTTTCCCTTAAATAAATGTTTCTTACTTTCAACAATATCTAATATTTTGTCATAATCACACATTACTCCGGCTATATCTACTGGTATAATTACTTTAGTCTTATCAGTTATCGCTTTTTCAAGTTCTTCTAAACTCAGATGATAACTATCTGGTTCAGTGTCAACCAGCACAATAGTTGCCCCAACATGATGGATTACACTTGCAGAAGCAGTGTACGTATATGCAGATGTAATAACTTCATCACCAGGCCCAACACCAAGCATTCTTAGTGTCATTTCCATACAAGCAGTTGCTGAGTTTAAAGCTACTGCTTTATTCGTACCACAATAGTTTGCTATTTGTTGTTCGAACTTCTTTGTTTTTGGTCCAGTCGTAATCCATCCAGATCTTAATGTATCAATTACTTCAGCAATTTCTTCTTCTGTAATATCTGGTGGTGAAAAAGCAATTTGTTTCAAGTTGTATTCCCTCCAAAAATAAGAATAGGAGAAGCAGAGACTCGCTCCACTCCTCCTTAAGATAATTAGCTACTTGGTACAAGCACTTTATTCGTGTCGCGCTTTCCTCCACTATATGTAGGCACGATTCGAGACAATAGCTCTTGTATCATTTCCTTGTCTTGACCAAGTATACGTTCTAATCGGCGAAGCTCCAGCTCTATATTCTCTCGATCAAAATTCACAGGTCTCCCAATAAATATTCGATCATGCTTAGTATCTGTCATGCCTTCCTCATTAAGCAGAAGCTCTTCATACAGCTTCTCACCTGTACGGATACCCGTATATTCGATCATAATATCTACATTAGGCTCAAGGCCAGATAGTTTAATTAGATCACGAGCGAGATCAGCGATTTTCACTGGTTCACCCATATCCAGAATGAAAATCTCCCCGCCCATTGCATACGCTCCTGCTTGCAGAACGAGACGAGATGCTTCAGGTATTGTCATAAAGTAACGTATCATCTCAGGATGGGTTACCGTTACAGGCCCACCCTTCGCGATCTGCTCCTTGAACAATGGGATAACACTGCCGCGACTTCCGAGTACGTTACCGAAGCGTACTGCACTAAAGCTTGTCTTCGATTGCTTCGCAAGACACTGAATATACATCTCTGCGATGCGTTTTGTTGTTCCCATAATACTTGTCGGATTAACCGCTTTATCCGTAGAGACAAGTACAAACTTATGTGAACCGTATTGATCGGCAAGATCCGCTACATTACGTGTACCGAATACATTGTTTTTTATGGCTTCTGAGGGGTTTTCTTCCATTAGAGGGACGTGTTTATGCGCCGCAGCATGGAATACAACCTGTGGACGATGCTTACGGAACACATCCTCCATTCTTGCCCGATCCTGTACATCTGCGATGATTGGTATAAGCTTTATTCCTTTATATGATAGCTCGCGGTGAATCTGATAGATGCTATTCTCACCATGACCGAGCAGCAGCAGCTGACCTGGGTTGAAGCTTATGATCTGGCGACAAAGCTCTGAACCAATAGAACCTCCGGCTCCAGTCACGAGTACTACCTTCCCTTCGATATAATCCTTAATACCATCACTTTCAAGAATGACCGGATCACGTCCTAGCAGGTCCTCTACCTCGACATTGCGCAATGACTTCATCGATATCTTACCTTCTAGCAAGTCATTAATTCGAGGAATGATTTTCATATTGGCATTCGTCTGCTTACAGGTCGATATAACGTCTGAAATTTCTTTGCGTGTTGCTGAAGGCAGCGCAATAATAATTTCTGTTATCTCATGCTTTGCTACAACATCCTGTATATGCTCGCGATTCCCAAGTACAGGTAGTCCTACAACAGATTGATGCAGCTTGACCGGATCATCATCGATAAAGCCAACAGCTAATAAATTAGAGTTTACATTCGACATTAACTCCCGTGCGACAACAACACCACAGCTCCCAGCCCCAATAATTAGTGTTTTCTTAAATCCGCTAAGATCCTGCTTCACGTAACGATCCTTCAGCAAGCGAATAGCAAAGCGTGATGCACCGACACCAAGCATAACGAGCAGATAACTATTTATCGCTACAGACAACGGAACATATAAAACTTCTTTCATAATAAGCGTAACAACATACGCTAAGCCCATCCCGACAGTTGCTGATCTGAAGATAAGCATCATTTCCCCAATACTTGCGAACTGCCATACTCGCTTATACATCGATCCAAAGTAGAAGGAGATTACACTTAGTGCAATACTGAACAGGCCGAATAATATTGCGCTTGATGTTCCAATCTTACTAAGATCGCCGTTGGCATACAGCACGAACGACAACGCTGTACATGCAGCTATAATTATGCAGTCTACGACCATGAGCAATACCATATTTTTCCTTACTTTACTCATGCTAGTCCCCCACTATTGATAACTATTTTTCATCATGTCCGTAATAATAGTAATAGTAGTCATCCTTTATTTTGCGTTTTGCGTTGTTAAGAACGACGCCGACAATTTTAGCCTTAACTATTTGCAGACGTTCCTTCGCATCAAGCAGTGCACTCCGTTTCACCTTACCAGCCTCTGCAACAAGCACCACACCATCACAATGGGTAGATATAAGCTGTGCATCCGTAAGAGCAAGTACTGGCGGTGTATCAATAATAATCTGATCGAACTGCTCCTTCAGCTGCTCTAGTATAGAGCCAAGTGCCTTAGAGCCAACAAGCTCTGAAGGATTAGGCGGTATCAAGCCAGCTGTAATCGCACTTAGATTAGGAATTTTCGTATCTTGAATCACTTCTTCAAGTGATGCCTGCTTCGTTAATACATGACTAATGCCAAGTCGATTCGATAGCGTGAACGTCTTGTGCACAGTAGGCTTGCGCAGATCAAGCTCAATCAGCACCGTGCGCTTATCGCTTTGTGCATACGTTGCTGCTAGGTTAGCGACTGTTGTTGATTTTCCCTCTCCCGGTCCTGCAGAGGTTACCATAATAACTCTAAGATCTTCATCAACCGCAGAGAAGCTAATGTTCGTACGCAGTGTACGGTAGGCTTCACTAATCGGAGACTTCGGATTCGTTACGGAGATGAGATGTCTAGCTTGACTGTTACTTTGAGATTGTGACATTCGAACCCACCTCCGCTCTTACATTACTGGACTTTTGTTTACCGATCTCTAAATCCTCTTGTGTAACACGAGGAATACTCATCAGTACAGGAAGTTCTACGTATTGGAGTACATCATGTTCATCCTTAATGGAATCATCAAAGTATTCAAGCAGTAGAGCAAGTCCTACGCCTAGTAATAATGCTACGATAATACTTAATGCTATATTCAAAATTGGATTCGGCGCTACCGGCGATGGGTTGTCAACCAGCTTCGCCTCATTCAATATGCTTACATTGTTAACGGTCATGATCGTTGGAATTTGCTCCACGAACACATTTGCTACTTCATTCACTACGGTTACTGTTGTTGAATAATCATTGTGCTGTGCAGATATCGTCAGCACCTGTGTACCACTTACAGATGATACGGAGATCATCGCATTAATTTGCTCCCCAGTTAGGCCAAGCTCTGGATTACGTTCCGCTACTTTATCGGTAATTGCTGCTGTTTTAATAATTTGTTTATACGTATCTACTAATCTTAAATCTAGGTTTACACTATTAATGTCAATTACTCCTGACATGTCTTGAGAGTTATTTACGATTAGCTTTGTAGAAGATTGATACACTGGTTTCATAAATCCATAGCTGAATACAGCTGCTATTATTGCTAATACAACAACTAATCCTATTATTAGTTTAATTCTTTTTAATATGATCCTGACGTAGTCTCTTAATTCTAGCTCCATGGACTATAAGTACCCCCATATACATGATCTTCGGTCTCTTCAAGAAGTAAGAGTCTTTACCCCAACTGCTCACGGGGTAAAAACTCTCACACTTTACTCTAGCATGTTATGCATATTTAATTATCTACGGTCAAGGATTTTCGCAAGAATTACAGATGCTTCAGCTCTTGTTGCATCGCCTTTTGGATCGTAATTGTCTTTACCTTTACCTTGAATGATGCCTTCGTTCTTAACCAAAGCAACGTTTGCACGGTGAACAGCTACAACTTTATCACCATCTACGAATTGATCAAGAATTTCATCTTCTTTCGCAGCTGGTTGGTAGCCTAGAACTGCCTTCAATGCGTTAGCTGCAATTGAAGCCATTTCTTCACGTGAAATTTTAGCGTTTGGATCGAACGTAGATGCACTACGACCGTTAATGATGCCATATGCTCTAGCAGCAGATACTGCATCATAGTACCATGCATTTTCACTTACATCAGAGAATGTGATGTCAGCTGATGCATTCAGGTTGAATGCACGAACTAGCATTGCAGTGAACTCTGCACGAGTTACATCACCGTTTGGATCGAATTTGCCATTACCTTTACCAAGTAGAAGACCTTTGTTCGCAAGCTCTTGGATTTGATCCTTAGCCCATGCGATGTTCGCTGTATCGTTGAAGGAAGCATTGTTCTCAACAACAACGAAGTCACCTAGTTGGTTAGTATAGAATGTAATTGTTTTCGTTGCTGGATCGTATTGACCGCCTACTAGCGTTTGGCTGCCGCCAGTTACATGTGCAACTGTTACATTCGAACCGTTACCGTTCACTGGAAGTGTCACACGGTATTGTTTTTCGAAGGCTGTTAAAGCTTTGCCATCTGCATCTTTTACAGCAATGCTGTATAGATCAGATTTCGCGCCTGCAACTTTTGATTCCGATTTCTTGATGCTTACTGTGCTGGAAGATTCCAGTTGATCAAGTGCGATCTCAACAGCTGCATCACCAGTTTTAACACCTACAGTATCGATGCCTTTAGATGCTAGGGAATCTTTAAGCTCTTTGCTCACACTTACTAGTGCGTTAGAGGAGATACCGATATTGTAAGTCAACACTGTATTGATATCTAGCTTGATGCCTTTAGCTTCAAGAGCGGCTGTAACAGCGTCTAGAACAGTTTTAAGTTGTGTATTGTAGATGTTTTCCATAGAAGCAGGAGATACACCTAGTGTAGAAACACCGTTTTGTACAGTTACTGCACCAGCAGCTTGTACTAGCAATGCTTCACGAACAAACTTTTCAATTTGACGCTTCAAGTCAAATGTAAGCGTGTTGTTGTAAAGCTCAGGATTTTCAGCTAGGAATGCATCAACTGCACCAGCAATTGCTTTTGCTTTTGCTTCGTAGTCAGCAACTAGCTCTAGGTTACCTGAGAAGATTGGACCAGTAATACCACCGCCAATTGGGCTTACGTTAACTGTTTGGCTGAATAGTACAGTACCAACAAACTCCTGAGGCAATTTTGGATTAGCTTTTAGTTTTGCTGTTACAGTCGTTGCACCATAGTTCAATACGCTAAGCACTAGATCGCCTTCGTCGTTAACAGCAATTGTAGCATTATCGCTTGTTTCCCACGCTAGAGCAGACAATGGCAATGCACTAACACCGAATAGATCTGGGTTTAGTACGATGCTGCTGCCTGTGTAGTTAGGAAGCAACGGTTGTTGAACCTCTGATAGATAGTAGTTAGCATAGCTAATCGCTACTGCAGCCGCACCTTTTTTGTATACACTTGCATTGCCTTCTGCTTCAACATATTGTTTGAAGCTTTCTTTAGCAGCTTCAACGTCGCTTTCGAAGTCAGCGAAGTTAGCTGCGCCGTATACATCTTTCAGTACTGCAACAATATTGTTGTTGTCAGCTTTGTTCCACTCTGCTTCAACAGCAGCTTGAACGCTGTTGTACACTAGATCAGCATAATCAAGACCTGCTGTGTACTCGAATCCAGCGATTTCAGCTAGAGCTGCAGTTTGAATGCTTTCAAGAAGCTTAGCTAGGTCGTCGCGTGTAACTTCATCAGCAATCGGACCAAGAGCTGCTTTTAGTGCATCAAGTTTACCTTCAACTGTAGCAGATAGATCACCAAACTGAGCATTGTCAGTATTGTATTCTACTGCTAGTGTTGCTACTAGATCTACGAGCGCTGTTTGAACATCAGAGAATACAATTCCTTTGTCATTCAAACCAGCTTCAAGCTTAGTTCCATTAAGGTTAGCTAGTTGCGCTGCATCTGCTTCTACTTCAGCAAGCATTGCATCATATGCAGCTGCTAGTGCAGTGTTATCTTCGCTGTTCAATACAGCAAAGATTTTCGCTAGCTTGTTAGCTGCTTTTTCTACATCAGCTGTAGCTGCAGAAGCCTTATCAATCACCTTATACGATACCGGCGCGAAAGTCATTGCGCTTGCAGTTACTAGAGCAACTGCACTTGCTAATAATGCTTTTTTCTTCATTCTACTCTCTCCCTTTTAATTAAAGAATTTAAGAAAAAACTAATGCTAGAGCTACTTCTTTTTTAGCCTCATAAGCAGCTCTGAAATCAGCAGAGTCACTGCCAACCTCATAGTTGTATGTAGTCAAGTCCTTGTCTAATTGACTAAGGATTGCTTGAACTTCACCATCAGTTTTAGCTATTAATGCATAAAACTCATCCTTAATACTTTGTATCTCCTCTGGCGTTGTCGCATTAGAGTATTTCTCATACATCGTGTAGCCTATTGTAGTAACTCTTTGTTCCATGCGTCTCAGCTGAGAATCTACTGCACTTACCAGCTCTTCACGAGTTGGTGGTACAACTTCACCTGCGCCACTACCTGGGTTCTCGATATCTCCTGTACCAGGATCAGTAACTGTACCGCCTGTGTTGCCATTACCATTACCATTACCAGTGCCATTACCACCGTCGCCATTCTGGCTGCGTGTGTTCATCGTAATGGTATGTGTTGCAGAGCTATATGAGATATCATGTTGAATCAATTCTGCAAAGTAACGAAGTGGAACATATAGTGTTCCTTTATGCAAGAATGTCGTAACATCCTTCGGAATGGATTGCTCTTTCCCGAAGAAGTTGTAACCTGCAGCATCAACCAAAGTGTAGATGGTTTCTTTTTTCAAAGAAGAAGCTGGCTTTTTCACATCGACATTGGGCACCAAATATTGTTTCTTGTAGTTTTGCAACTGTTTCAGTTGACTCTCACTAGGTTGTTTCACAGAAACCGTCGATGTCATCTGATTCCACTCAACCGACTTTTCTAGCAAGTAACTAGCGAAGCGAATCGGCACATATGTACGATTGTTATACAGAAAGCCTTGCGTGTCTTTTGGCGCGTGATAAACTTGACCATTCACAACAAAGTGGAAATTTGCCTTGTACACAACGACATTCTTCTGCTTCGTCACGGCATTGACTGGTGTCGTTCCAATCGAGACCATAAGCACACATGCAATAGCTAAGAGAATCGCCCTGATGCCTAATTTGTTTGCTTTCACTGTACTCCTCCTTTTCTTGTATTCTACCAGAATATTAATCTCCGCTTTGCGGCAGGAGTTTCTCTACTAATCGATCCACTCCGTACAAGCCGCTGAGCATTGAGCTGATAGTAATCTACGAACGCTTGTCCCAATTGCTTGCCAACAGCATCATAGCCTTGAGCAAGATCAAATGGTCGTTTCACTGCATGATGGGCATCCGATGCAATAAAATGCACGAGTCCCTTCTTGCACATCTCAAGCGATAGCTTCTGCAGCTTGCGTCCCATATTCCCGGAAACCGAAGAACTGGTTAGCTGCGCTAATGCCCCCGCTTCAACTAGCTCTGAAAGCAGACGAAGATTGCCCGCCAGCTCGCGATTGCGTTCTGGATGAGCAATGATCGGGGTTATATCAAGCAGTCTGAGCTCATGAAACAGCTCATCTGCCCCTTTCGGCACATTTGAAGATGGGAATTCTATCAACATATATTGAGTAGATGCTAGTGTTGTAAGCAATCCACCCTCCAGATCTTGCAGCAGCTCATCATAGACGCGAACCTCTTGACCAACGAGAACCTCTAGTGCTATTCCTCGCTTGTCTAGCTCATCGTTCAGCTTTGCCGCTTCAAGCTCGATCTGTTCATAGCTTGTATAATATCCTCTAGCATGATGATGCGGTGTAGCAATAACGGTGTGAATACCGTTTTGTACTGCTTGTTCTGCCAAAGCAATCGACTCATCAAGTGAGCCAGCACCATCATCTAATCCAGGTAGTATATGCGTATGTATGTCGATCACTGGTCTTCCCTCTCATTTCCAAATATCTACAGCTTTTCAGGAGTCTGCCTAAATTATTCTACCATACTCAATAATAGATTTGTAGACAGTGGCTAAAAATTACAATTCCTAAAAAATAATTGTTACAATACTGTGTCAATTATTAAGTTATTTATTGCTAAAATTTATTATCATCTAATTTAACGCAAATTGATATAGTAAAGTTGCGCCATTTTTGTAAATAAAAAATCAATGGCATACAGAAGGGTTTCTGGGTATATTTTCCTCTTTCCAAATATACCTTGCAAACCCCATTCTTGTCTACCATCGATTCACAATTACATTATATCGTTCATTACATCATTACTTCTGCTCGGATCGCCTTCACACGCTCAGCAACTTCCTCTGCACTAACACCGTGACGCGCAACATACATATTGCGTGGGTGCTCGCTGCACTCCGGTGTACATCCGCCAAGATGCTTATGCTCGTTCTCCTCTGAGCTTAGAATTTGCTTATTGCATTCTGGGTTCGCACAGTTAATATATCGTTCACAAGGCTCACCTGTAAAATGATCCTTACCAACAACGGTTGGGCTCACTTGATTAATCGGCACGACAAGACGCTCGTCAAAAACATAGCATTGTCCGTTCCATAGCTGCCCCTTAGCCACAGGGTCCTTGCCATAGGTTACGATACCGCCATGCAGCTGACCTACATCCTCAAAGCCTTCACGAACTAACCAGCCAGAAAACTTCTCACAGCGAATTCCACCTGTGCAGTACGTCAAGATTCGTTTACCCTCAAGCATGTCGCGGTTTTCACGAATCCAATCTGGCAGCTCACGGAATGATTCAACATCAGGACGGATCGCACCTTCAAAATGACCAACATCATACTCGTACGTATTACGAGCATCAATGACAATCGTATCGTCCTGCTGCATCTGCTCATAAAACTCCGCAGGCTCAACATAGCGTCCTGTAATCTCAAGCGGGTTAATATCGTCCTCAAGACTCAAGTTAACAAGCTCCGGTCTAGGGCGCACATGCATTTTCTTAAATGCGTGGGACTCTGACTCATCGATTTTGAACACCATGCCTTCAAAACGCGGATCAGCCTTCATCGCTTCCATATAGGCGTTTGTTTGCTCGACTGTACCAGAAACTGTACCGTTGATGCCTTCATTAGCAACAAGTATACGTCCTTTTAGCTCAAGTGATTTGCAGAATGCTAGATGCTCCTTAGCAAATTCTGCGGGATCCTCAATGCTTGTGTAATGATAATACAATAAAATTCGATAATCCATTTCTTTACCACCTATCATGTATTTTTCCAGGAAATAACCTGATAGAGTGATTCTCATTAGGGCAAATGCACTATATGTTGCTGTTCAACTACCTCTAATTGTAGAATCTCATTCCATGATTATATCGAACTTTGTTCATAAATTGCAATGAGCAGTAATTGTTAATACAAGCAGCGGATGGTTTTTTGTTAGAAAAGGAGGAAAGATGTTCTAGTTATTGACATGAATATGACAGCGTCTCACACACATTAGGTTCATAGTCCTGAATAATGATGTACACATTAGGAACAGCACCCATAAAATTTTGGTCGGTAAGCCACATAGATATCATTTGGATATTTCTGTATACTAGTAGTAAATATATGGAAGGGCCGCCTAGAGGTAATAAGTTACGCTGTAACTGTCCTGCTTAACGAAGGCTAAATTTATCTCTTTAAGATACTTATACAAAGGGAGGCTATAATTAATATGTTAGGGAATATAAGAAGTTTTAAGTATTGGCTAGATTGCAAGCTTTTCAAAAAGCATCGTTACACCTACTATTCAAGTGAGTGTATTGGTTGTGGAAAAAAAATAAATCGTAATGTCATGATTTACAAGTAACGCTGTATATTATGAATGCCAATGACATAAGTTAATCATACTTTCTAAGATAAAATGAGCAAGATTGGGGATGAATGCATCATCCTTTCAATCTTGCTCATTTGTATAATCTATAGCACAACGGTCTAGTACTTATTGTTGTTTATCATGCTGACTTTGGCTAGCCGTTGATTCAAGTTAGGGCAATATTACTTTGCAGCAACAAGAGAAAGCTTTTCAGCAGCTGCTTTAACTTTTTCGATACCTTCAGCAATAATTGTCTCAGCTTGCGCTGGGTTAGCTGCATGGCCTTCGATTACAACTTCATCGATGATTTCCATACCGTAAACACCACCGATTACGTTACGCATGTAGTTCAGAGACATTTCCATTGGTGCAGCTTCTGGGCTAGAGTAGATTCCGCCACGTGCATTTAGGAAAATAGCTTTTTTATCAGTTAGAAGTGAAACCATTTGACCTTGCTCATTATATTTGAAGGAATATCCTGCTTGGTACGTGTAGTCAATGAATGTTTGTAGTGCTGCAGGAATCGTTAGGTTCCACAGTGGGAATGCAAATACAACAACATCAGCTGCACTTAGTGCATCCATAGCTTTTTGCTTAGCAGCAAGAAGACGTTGATCATTGTCTGTCAATGTGCCAGCTTGCGCTCTGCCGAATGCATCAAAGAAATCTTGACCGAAATAAGGCATGTCCTCTGCAAATACGTCGAAAGTTGAAACTTCAGCACCTTTCAGGTTTGCTTGGAATGCTTCAAACATTTTGGAAGATACCGCATCAGAAGCTGGGCGGTTATTAGCTTTAACTAAAAGTACTTTCATTTCTCTATCTCCTTTATGACTGACTACATTTATTTATCTTAATTTTAAGATGTGAGTCTATTATAACCTGTACGAATCAAAAAATAAATAGCAACTTAAAAAAATATAGTTACAAATTTTTGAACTGAGTGTTTGTGCATTGAATTTCTGAGCAGTTAAAGCCAATATTATATAGAAGGAATTCGAATAAAGGAGGAAGCTGCTGTTTACATAACATACCCGCAGCAGTAATTTACGATGCTAGGTAAGATTACGAAGAACGATCAACATTTTACTGTAACGATGGAAAGAATGTACCCGCATGCAGTAGAAAAGGTATGGGCATACTTAACGGAGAATGATAAGCTCCAGCAATGGTTCCCCGAGCTTGCAGTGGAGAGCTTACAGGTGGATGGCCGCATTACCTTCGATATGGGTGATGGCAGCTTCGAAGACATGAAGATCCTCGCACTGGAGCCGCAGCGCTTGCTTGAGTTTACATGGGATCGTGACGTTGTAGCATTTGAACTGGAGCAAACAGCGGAAGGCTGCCGAGTTGTATTTGTTGAAAAGCTTTCAACCATTACGGATCACACTCCGCGTGATCTGGCAGGCTGGCATATTTGCCTTGATGCGATCTCGACTTTACTTAATGGCAAGGAGCTCGTCGATCATAAAAGCGAATGGAAAGGCTTGTACGAGCAATATAGAGAGGCTTTACGCCCATTTTCATAATTGCGTAAGTGAGTGAATGATAGGCACTAATGAGCTGCCAACCTAGGTAATTAGAAATTAGGAAATATAATCGCCCAGCCATTGCAGAAGCAACGACTGGGCGATTCTTTGTTTTGTTGTTTAATTCATTATAATTATTCAGCTGCTAAGTACGTAATATGCTCCGCACTCAACGCATCGTCATAAATACGCAGCTCATCAAACAGACCTTTGTATGGTATATCCCAATAGTTTACACCAAGCGTAAATACGCCACTCGCATCGGTGAATACGTTATTGAAGCTTCCTTCATACTTGTTAACACCGTCAATGTAGATCGTCACGTTGTTCTGAGCGACGGTAAAAGCAATATGCACCCATTGACCAGCTGCGATTCTAGAGCCAACATGAGCATCGATCCAGCTCGCTCCATCCTCTAGCTTCAACGTCGACCACAGCATCGTATTGCCGGCTACACCATCATGTCCCTGAGGCACAAAGCTGATCCAATCATCTCCCGTACGTGCCCCAAAAAATGTTGTGGTGAATGGTGTGAACTGCTCCGGCTTTAACCAGAATGCTACTGTGTATGTGTCATCGGCAATTAAGCCGTCTGGCAGTCGCACGCCGGATTGACCATCAAAGCTTGCCGCTTGGCCAGTAACACCTTCTCCGTATGTGATGCTGCCTCCAGTCTCATGAACCTTGCCGCCTATAACTGCCCCAGAAGCGAAGGCCGTACCCGCTCCGTTATTAAGATTGTCCTCGAAGGCATAGTGTGCAAGGAGCCCTTCATTGCTAACCACTAATGTATACGATGCACTTACGCCACTTCCATCTACTGCAGTTGCTGTAACCGTAGTGCTTCCCTCAGACTTGGCAATGACTTTTCCAGTGTGCGGATGAATGTCCGCGATAGCAGCATCGTCGATCGACCAGCTTAGCTCTTTTATCGATGCATGGTCTGGCAATATGACAATATTGCTCGGAATATATGCACCTCCGCGAAGCACGACTTCTTCACGCTCCAGATCTATCGCTTCAACTGCAATCATTTGCTCTGTTACCGTTACACGTGCTTCGGCACGCTTGCTCGAATCATTCACAGAGCTAACGGTAATGACTGCTTCACCCGCCGCAACTGCTGTCACCACACCGTTAGCAACCGTTGCTACCGCCTCATCTGAGCTGTGCCACTGCAATGGTTGATCGCTTGCAGATGCTGGAGTGATAGCTGCTGACAATGAAGCCGTTCCGCCAGCTACAAGATTAAGCTGCGAAGCACTTAGCTTTAACGCCCACACATTGGAGCGATCCTGCTCGTATTGCGCAGCAACCTGCTCAGCAGGAATAGCAACGTCATAGATGCGCAGCTCATCCATTTTCCCTTTGTATGGCAGATCCCAATAGTTTACACCAAGTGCAAACTGACCATTATCTGAGCCGAACAAATTAGGGAAGCCAGTACCCGTAAATTTCAAGCTGCCGTTCACATACACATTAACAGCATTGCTTTCTACGGTAACAACAACTTGCGTCCACTCATTCAGCGGCAGCACCGTGTGGGAATGAGCATCATAATGCGCACCGTTTTGATAGCCCCAAGCCACCATGTTGTTCCAGAAGCCATGCTTCGGCACAATGCTGATATATTCGTAGCCGCCATCTACTGGAACAGCCCCGAAAAATGTTGTTGTGAAATCTGTCAGCTGCTCTGGCTTCAGCCACAGCGATACCGAATAAGTCGATGTATTGTTAATTAATCCTTCTGGAAGACGAATGCCGGATTCGCCGTTAAACACTGCGGCTTGACCATCTACACCATCGCTATAGGTGATGGTTCCTGCACCGTTATCGATGCGATTTCCTGTCATCTCTCCCGCTCGACTATTATCGATCCGATCAACAAGAGCTCCTTCGAACCCATAATGCGCAATCATACCATCATAGAGTGGTTGCTCAGGCTGCTCTTTTACGATTAGCTCAAATACTCTCTCGGTGCTAGCATCTCCACGTGTAATCTTCGCTGTTAGCGTCACCTCGGCATCACCGCTGCCGTATGCAGGACGATGAATCGTTCCGTCGACTTGCACGATGTTCTCATCGGAAGACTCCCATTCTATAGCACTACCTAACGCTCCTACAGTTATTAGCGGCAAGTTTTTATATACTCGCGTTGCATCTCCAATATGAAGTGACTCACTCACATTGTCCACGAGCTGCTGATCGCTAATCTCAGGCAGTTGACTTCCCCATACCGTTACACCAGCTTGAGACGATGCCGTGAAGGTCATCGTATATCGCTCGTTTGTTGCGTCCCACAGTCTTGCGAACACACCGCTATATTGTACCTCCTGCTCATTTTCCAGCAGGCTCAGCTTCACATCGTAGCTACGCTCTCCGCTTAGCTCCCATGTACCTGTAACGCTTCCCGTAATTTGACCATTCGGCAGCAATTCAATATAGCTAGTTTCGAAGATTTCACTCGTAATCTCTTTACCATGATTGATGAAATGATATGGTCCAACGATTTCCTCGTCGGTCACCGCACGGATCGTTTCACCGGAGTAGCGATGAGGAGCCATCACTGGCCAGCCATCTTCATTGATCCACATTTGATGTACACGAATTTCATGCTGTTCGCCTCTATTCGGGAACCTGCTGTGGAATATATTGAACAGCTTTTTGCTATCCTCGTCATAGTAAGTAGAGTTATGTCCTGCGGACACATAACCATAGGCTGGATAGTTCGCTTCATTATATAAGTTGTCGTATACATAATTGCCCAGCTGCTTCACACCATAAGGAGCAATATTAACGTCGTTGCCTACCAGACCACCGCCTGGTTTACCTGCTGCTTTCAGCATATCATTGCCTTCCGCATCATAATATGGGCCTTCTGGCGTCAATGAACGTGAAACACGCATATTATAGCCACCAACGGCATCAAGTCCGCCAAACGTCACATATAAATAATAGTATCCAGACTCTGGTACATATTGAATGTAAGGCGCTTCAATTCTCGCATGATTGCCGCCCATTAGCTTACGGCCATAGCCATCATTCTCTGAGTTGAGCTCACTGTTCTCGTAAGCAATCGGCAGTCCAGTCTCAGCATCCATCTCCATCATAAATATGCCACCTGAGTATGAACCATAGACCATCCACAGCTTGCCTTGCTCGTCAAAGAACAGATTTGGATCAATCGCATTTGGATGAATATTCGCATTATAGTTGGCATCGTTAAGCGGTGCTTTGCCTTTGCCAGATTTCAGTATAATCCCCTGATTCACATATGGACCTTCAATGTCATCAGCAACAGCAATACCAAGCGCAGAGATCGGTGCATCTCCCCTACACGCGTTATAATACATATAGTATTTGCCATTCAGTTCGATCACATCAGCTGCCCAAAGCCCTTCAAGCTCCGCCCATTCGAACGCTTCCTTCAAATCTACAAGTACATCGTCAAATAACGGATTATCCGAATTCACTCCACTTGCAAAGGTTTCCCATTGCAGGAGGTCTGGTGACTTGGCTGCTGCAAGGTGCGAACCAAATACATAGTACATGTCATCTACAACGATAATAGATGGATCATGTACAGAATCGTTGCGGAACACAGGCGGCTCAGTTAAGTCTGGCACGGGAGATGGTGCAGGTGTTCCGGTTGGGCTTGGCGTTGTTACTGGGCCAGGATTAGTCACAGGTGTCGGAGTCGGTGTTGGTGTCACGGTTGGGTCTTCAAGCTTACCCTCCACAACGTTCGCTGCTTCCCCACTTAAGCTGCCAATCGTACCATCTAGCTTAATCGTCGGCTTGTTCGTTGAACGAACCTCGACAGAGCCGAAGCTTCCGATCAATTCGATCACAGCACCTTCTGGCAGTCCATCGATTACGAGCTTATCTATCGTAACGCCTTCTTCCGCTACAACTCTAACCGAGGATTGCAGTACAAGCTCTCCTACAGAAGTCGTTCCAGCTAAGACGAGACGGAAAGCTTCATTATAATTGTCATCGTTAAGTACAATCGTCCCAACGCTGGAGCTGTCTACAGTTACCGCTTTAGATGCTCCTGCCACATACAGGGTGCCATCAATGCTTGTGCGATCAAGCCCAAACTCGCCATCTGCCGCACCTTCCGTCACATATACATTGCCTGTAAATGTTGACTGTTCAATGATTACACCAGCTGTATTCACAACAGCGTTGCGATCAGTGAGAGCTTTATAAGTGCCTGACTTAACGAGCAGCTCGCCACCGATTGCCCCAATTAATCGAATAGCCTCGGCTGTACTAATCGTCAGCTGCGGCTTAAAGGTACCGTCCGAATAACCATGAACATAGCCTTCATTCACTAGCGCAGCAACAGCAGCACGACTCCATTCCGGTAGACTGACAACATCAGAAAGCTTATTGGTACCGGAGCCATCGTTGCCATTAAGGGCTAGCTGAAACACTCGATGCAGGATAACTGCGGCTTCCTGTCTGCTAACAGGAGCAAACGGTCTCATTGTGCCGTCTCCATATCCGTTCATATAGCCAGATGCAACCGCTTTCATAATGTCGCTATAGTAGGGTGCTGACTGTTGAACATCCTTGAATGCAATCTCTGCTTCCTCTTGCAAATTAAACACTGCATTGATCAAAGCAGCAAATTCAGCGCGTGTAACCGGCTTATTCGGCTGATAGCTGCCATCCTTTTCACTTGAAATCAACCCTTTGTCTGTCCACGCTGTAAAATCCTCTTCCGCCCAATGTCCTTCAATATCTGAAGCGGATACAACAGACGCTGCATAGCCCGTCTGTAAAGTGATCGGCAAAGCCATTGCAAATGCAAGGACGATAGCCATTACGCGAAAATACAGTTTCTTTGTCATAACTGTCTATTCCTCCTAATACTATTCATAGTTTGAGAGCCTAGTCAGGAAGTTCTAATGGTTGTCGTTGTAAGATTTGTGAGTTTTCTAGAATGTTGATTTTAGATCTGTAGATTGGAGTGGAATCTGCGGAGGTAAAGGGATACTTGTGTGAAATGCTAATCTGTAAAGAGGACATCAATTTGGGGCACCAAGGTGTCTTTCCTTGTGACTGAAAATTCAAAATATTGTGATAATTTGTAATGCTACTAATGTACGATCTTGCTGCTCTTTCTTTCTTTCTTTCTTTCTTTCTTTCTTTCTTTCTTTCTTTCTTTCTTTCTTTCTTTCTTTCTTTCTTTCTTTCTTTCTTTCTTTCTTTCTTTCTTGCTTGCTTGCTTTCTTGCTTGCTTGCTTTCTTTCTTTCTTGCTTGCTTCTATCATCTTATGATCAACGAAGTTCAGACACGCTATTGCTTGGCTTCAATATTAGATATAAGCATCAATAGCGTGCTGAAGCTACGTTATCAACTTACTGTTACTGTGTTCATGCACGCATATACTCATGTTACTGTGCCCATGTTACTGCTGATTCGTTACAGCAACGCTGTCCTTGATATTAATCTTTCCATGTGACCGTACTGCCCCTTATTACTCCTTCAATGCGACAGCACTACCCCACAGGGAGATACCTTCCTCTGAGAGAACGGAGAATGTCATAACTTCCTGTGTCGTTAGCTCGTCATACTGACGCAGGAATACTCCGCGATATATAACATCGTCAATCTTAAGCGTAGCATTGTGCTCACCGCTTAGCTCCCAGCTGCCTGATAGCTCGCCAGTAATCTTGCCATCAGCTTGAAGCTCTACAACGATCGAGTTTTTCACCTCTGCCGATATGTCTCTACCATGATTCACTAGCTTGTATGCACCAGCAGCCTCTTCCTTCGTATACGTACCAATCGTTTCTCCTGCATAACGATGAGGCGCCATGACGAACCAATCATCCTCATTCAAGAACATTTGATGCACACGAATTTCATGACCTTCGCCTCGGAATGGGAAGCGTGTATGGAAGATGTTGAAGTACTTACCACTCTCCTCGTCGTGGAACGTGGAGTTATGTCCAGGCGACACATATCCAGCACCAACACCGCCGCCGCTTTCACCCGGCTGACGTCGGAACATGAAGTTGCCGACCAGCTTTACGCCATACGGCTCAATCGCACGATCATCGAAGAACGACCCTGGTGGACCTTGCGCATCAATGAGATCGTTACCCATCGAATCGAGATAAGGACCGTCCGGCTGCTTCGAGCGCGCGATACGCATATTGTAGCCGCCATTGGCATCCAAGCCACCGTATGATAGGAATAAGTAGTAATAATCCGTTTCAGGGCTGTACTGAATATATGGCCCCTCAATACGAACGTGGTTTTTGCCTAGCAGTTTTTTCCCGTAGCCTTGATCAGGCAGCGGCAAACCTGTCGAAGGGTCTAGCTCCATAATAAAAATTCCACCTGAGTAAGAGCCGTATACCATCCATAGCAGCCCTTCTTTATCAAAGAACACATGTGGGTCAATCGCATTAGGATGAACAGTCGCATCATAGATCGTGCCATCCTCACTCGGCTGCCCCCACATGCCTGACTTCAGGAACATGCCAAGATCCTCGAACGGACCTTCAGGAGAATCGGATACCGCAAGACCGATCGCAGCTCGCGGAGAGTCTCCTTTACACACACTATAATAGAAGTAATATTTTCCGTCCGCGAGCTGAATCACATCACCAGCCCAGAAAGTCTCCGTCTGACCCCACTCCAGCGCTTCAGCCATCTCTTCCTTTACGTTAGGAATAAGAGGGTTGCCATCGACAACACCAGTGCCGATAAGTGTCCAATTCATGAGGTCAGGACTTTTCGCTGCAGCTAGATGTGAACCATAAACATAAAACATACCGTCCGCATAAATAACGGAGGGATCATGTACAGATGCATTCGTAAACACTGGAGTACCTTCTTCTATCGTCATTTGTTCAGTGGCGGCAGGAGTCTCTTCCTGCTCCTTCACTTGCTCATTGCTTTGCTGCTCGTCGCCATCCTCTTGATTGACAGTCTGCTCAGGCGTCGCAGAAGGAGCAGGCTGCTCCTTGCTGCAAGCTGATACGAGCAGAAGTGCGGCAGCACAGCTCATTGCAATCATCCATTTTTTATTCATTGAATCCTCCTACAAACTTTCGTACGTTCGTTGATGTGCCTCTTTGCAACGAAAGTTACATCGGAAGCATTAACTCAGACTTTTTGTATCGTCCTTGATGCTGAATTCAATATTCGACGTCGACTAAGCTACAACGCGTTACTTCGTGATCAAAGTTGGACTTTTTGAGCTACCCTTCCAATAGAGGCTCAAAAAGTTCAGCTTTCAGCACCGAGAAGATGAAGTAATACTAGAAAGCGAGTAGCGCAGCGTACGGTATTGGAACGTGAGCAACGGAGCTTTCGGTAGGGCTTCATATTCGACGTCGACTAAGCTACAACGCGTTACTTCGTGATCAAAGTTGGACTTTTTGAGCTACCCTTCCAATAAAGGCTCAAAAAGTTCTACTTTCAGCACCGAGAAGGTTGAATAAAGCTAGGGACTGAGGAGCGCAGCGTACGTAGTGGGTACGTGAGCACCAGAAGGCCCGGCTGAATTCAAGATTCGATGCCGAATAAGCTACAACGCGTTACTTCGTGATCAAAGTTGAACTTTTTGAGCATCATCTTCCAATAAAGGTTCAAAAAGTTCGGGCTTCAGGACCAAGAAGATTGCACGCTAGTAGAAAACGAGGAGCGCAGCGTACGCTTTTAGTACGTGAGCACAGAAGTTTTCGCTAGCGTTCAATATTCGACGCCGACTAAGCTACAGCGCAGAGCATCGTCATCAAGCCTGTGCTTTTTGAACTACCCTTCCAATAAGGTTCAAAAAGCTCGGGCTTCAGGACCAAGTAGATGAAGCAATACTAGAAAGCGAGTAGCGCAGCGTACGTTCTTGGTACGTGAGCAACGGAGCTTTCGGTAGGGCTTCATATTCGACGTCGACTAAACTACAACGCAGAGCATCGTCATCAAGCCTGTGCTTTTTGAACTTCCTCTACTATTCGCCTGCTATACCTGCTCTCTCGATGCTCTCAACAAAGTACCTCTGCACAAACAAATACAGGATAAGAATCGGAATTACCGACAGCACAACCCCGGCCATCATCTGATTCATAACCGTCGGAGCCATACCTATTGCCCCCGACGAAACACTTGTACTCATTTGATCGGCGGTCATTGAAGCTTTACCATAAAAGCCGTTCATGCGCTGTGCCAGATTGTAGAATGGCGGAAGCCGCAAGTACAGACTTGGCTGGAAGTTGTCGTTCCAGTGCCATACGATCGAGAACAGGAACACCGTAATCATCGCAGGACGTCCAAGCGGGAACATAATCTGCCAGTACGTACGGAAGGCGCCCGCTCCATCGATCCGTGCTGCCTCCTCAAGCACTGCCGGCAAGCGGCGGTAGAACTGGATAAAGATTAATATAAACAGTGCACCCTGCAAGCCATGACCGAAGGCTGCCGGTACAATGAACGGTAAATGCGTATTGATCCAGCCTAGATCGCTAAAAAACATGTATAGCGGTACAACGATCGTCTGTGGCGGAACTAAGAATGTAAAGATCAATAGCACGAACCATAGCCCATACAGCGGGAAGCGATAGCGTGCAAAGCCGTAGCCGATCAGCGAGCAAGACACGATCTGCAGCAGCGCACTTCCGAGCGAGATGATGGTACTGTTCGTTAGACCTTGCCAATACTTCATCTCCGTAAATGCTACGCCGTAGTTATGAAAGTTAAGCTGATGCGGAACCCAGCGAACGGTTGCATCTGCTACATCCCAGGTCTGCATTAACGATTTGGATACCATGTACAAGAGCGGGTACAAGAACACAAAGGATAAGCTTAGCAATACGAAATAATAGAATAAATTGCCGACAAAGCTTTTACTTTTCTTAATCGTGTAAAACTTCACAGCAGGGTTAATTTTATCGCTCACCTTGAGGTTATTTATAAATTGCTGCGGATTCGCCATACGATTACCTGCCTTCCATCGACGATAAGCTTCTTCTAAATAGAAGGAATACAATACCGATCATAATGAAGATCAATACGAAGTAAATCCAGCCTAAAGCAGAAGCATATCCGTAGTTATTTTCTGCAAACACTCTCTGGTTAATGTAGTCCATGACGCCATTATCTGCACGCGTGAAGGAGCTAACCATCGTAAACAGGGTGTTGACCAAAATCATTGGCATAATCATAGGAAAGGTAATCTTCCAGAAGCTTTCCCATTTCGTAGCCCCGTCACATTTTGCAGCTTCATATAACGCAGGTGAGATCGTCTGCAGGCCCGCTAAGAAGATAAGCGTCTGTACGCCCGCATCCCACATAACCATCGTTAGTGCATCTGCATACGTCAGCAGATTAATGAGCAGATCACCTGGAATGAATAGGCGCAGCATATTGTATAGATCATAATCCAGGAAGATCGGAAGATTCGTCGCACCTTGCTCCATCAGCTTCTTCAACGTCGTACCCGAAGCGATAATAACAGGCAAGAAGAAAATTCCACGGAACAGCATACGCCCTCTAAAATGTCGATTCAATAGCAAGGCACTGGTCATTGCGAAGATCAGCACGAGCGGAACATGCGTCAGCATATTCGTAAATGTGCTTTGCAGCAGCGGCAGAAACTGCACATCTACTGTAAACGCTGCTCGATAATGCTGCGTCCCCACATACTCAGCAACTAGCCCTGCCTTACTCGGTGATAGATTTTGAAAGGAATAGTAGATGGAGCGTCCAAGCGGTATCGCCATGAACGCCATAAATCCTACAATCCAAAGCATGATGAAGGAATAGCCTTCCATGATGTGACGTTTTCTCATATTCATTTTAAATTTCATGCTGCTTCCTTCACCCCTTACTCCATGTATAATTCATGCTATCGACCGTTACACCATCAACCGTAACTGCCTCATTGCTGTAGTTGACGATAACCGCAGTTCCATTCGCATAGCTTGTGCGGAACACCTTCGGTGCTAGACGTTCATGATTCGTCATCTGCTGGCCAGCGATAGCATCGTACAGCGGCAGCAGCTCTGCATATTCTTCTGCAATCTGCGCAGTCCAGTCTCCAGCATAAGAGCTGAACAGTCTCGTTTCTGCTGTACGGTGCAGCTTGCTGCTAAGCTCGCCAGTCAGCTCTGCACTTGGCAGTGCACCATACTCGATTGCTTTCAAGTATTCTACTTCGGCATCCTCACGCAGGTTGATAGGACCCGCATAGTAAGGCACAAGTCCGTGAACGACAAGCTGATAGAAAGGCACCGCTTCATCTGTATAAATGTAATTGCTGTGGAATAACGGCACTTCCTCGATCCGATCAACTAGACCTAGCGCATATGCGTTACCGTATTCAACGGCTACCGAGCCGACCTCTTCCTTCACTAGCCTCATGCTTTCGATCCAAGCATTTGCCGCGACCGAACGATCCGTTATCGATGCTTTATCCTCATCTGAGTAGATAAGCTCTCCCATATATTGAAGCTGCACGCCATCTATCCCAAGTGCTGCAAGATCATCAACCTGCTTCTTCAAGTACTTGTTTAAAGCTTGCTCCGGCTTCAAGTAATGGAAGGTTAGATAATTCTTCGTCCAGCGGTCACTAGGCCAATACATCGTAGCAACAAGCAGCTCACGATCCATTCCGCGAACAGCGTCCTTGCGCTCACTGTATTTGCCCGTTGCTTCAAAGGGCTTCACATAGTTAGCCCGCAAGTAAAGCGGTACACCCTGCTCCTCTGCAAATGCAGTAAGCTTCTTCAATCCGCTCTTACCGCCAAGCTGCCTTGCAACCTTATGCTGTGGCTGTGCGCCGTACACACCATCCTTTGTCCAGCCTTCATAGGTGGCAACGATATTGCCAACACCAAGCCCCTTTAAGCTTTCAATGATCTCCTCAGCCTGCTTGAACGTTGTCAGCTTAATAAAGGTGTCTCCAATAATCTCCTCTCGCAATATGCCACCGAACAGCTTAAGCGATAGATTTGGCGCCTGATCGGCTACTGGCGTAACACCTTGCTCCTCTTGCAAATAGCTGCGATAAGCCTTTGCCATGCCGACATAGTTGGCCTCTTCCTTCTCAAGCAGCACATACTGTGCACTGCGATCACCAGCGATCATCGTACCTTGGAAATAAGGAATCATGCCTGAATTACCAATGAAAATAATATCGTTTTTGCGATACATAAACTCTACGGCGCTGCGGTAAACAGGAATTGCGCGAATGCCCGCCGGGTTAGCGTTAATTTTCGCTTCATATTGACCGTCCTGAACGATGGTCATCGACCCGACGCCATTGCGATATATACCGAACACAGGAAGCGCAATGCTTTCGCGGATTGTATTACCGCGTTTCCCCTCTGCTGACAGCATATCGTGTGTATGAGAGATAAACGTCGTATCGTTGCCATAGATGTATTCCGAGTAGCCCTTCAAGTACTGCTCGTGATTCGTACGGAAGTTAAGCAATGCACCCGAACCATCAGGAATGAGCATTGCCCCTTCATCTGTTTCAAGCGCGCCATTGAAAAACGGTAGCGGCTCCAAGCTCGTCAGTCTTGCCGACCCACTCTCTACAATACTTTCGAACGGAATATCGAGCTGCAAGCCGCGATCAGTAAGTGTATAGATCATCTGAACAGCAATGCCTTCGGCACCGAAGTTAATATCGAGCACCACTTGATCGCCTTCTACCTTATAGCTCGTTGTCGTTGTACTATCCTTCAGTGAATAGGTCGTCGTAATATCAGAGCCCTCTGTATAACGAAGATGGAGCGGAGAATCGACGAACTTTTTATTGTTCGGCGGCAGTGTAGACGGCACCTGCGGTGCACCTAGCCACTCCGTTCCTGACTGCTTGCTGACGACACGAACATTGCCCGTTGCCTCATCAATGAACAGCTTGAACTTATCATTGCTCAGCACCTCAGTCGTCGCCGTTACCTTCGAGAGCGTCACTTCGCCACCGACAGGTACTGCTGCTCCACCAGTTGCAACGGACCCATCCGTTGCTGGAGCTTGCTCCGTACTACCAGCTGCATCCGACGCCGCAGCGTCAGCTTGCTCTGTGCCACCAGCTGCATCCGATGCAGCTGCGTCCACTTGCTCAGTACTGTTTGTTGCCCCCGCATCCGCTTGCTCTGATGCTGCATCATCTGCCGCTGCTTGATCTCCAGCATCACCTTCTACAGCGGTTTCAGCTTGCTCGTTCTCCACTGCTGAAGCTGCAGTGTCGCCTGCTTGCTCTGCATAAATATCTCCAATCGAAGAAAGTGCAGAGGATTGGCTTACGAGGACGACAGCAAGCAGCATAACTAAGATTAGTTTTTTCCAGCCTATGTTTTTTCGCTTCATCTTGCAGTCCCCCTATCCTCTTAGCCTTAATTCTTTAACGATATCGAACAAGAAGTTTACGAACTGATTCGCCAAGCCGAACAACAGAATGCATATAAACCATAAAATAAGTACAGCAATAATACTTAAAAATGTAATAAATAGCGTTTTCGGAAGATCAAAGTTATGAAGCACCTTAACCTTAAGTAGATAGAGCCAGATAACCCATAGATAGATCGCACTCGTCAGTAGATTGACGATACCGGATTCATCAAGCGCCAAAAACTGAGTAAGCAGCGTAATGGGGATAATGAACACGATGTACGGGACGAGCGCATACGCACTGCCATATACAATTTCTACAAATTTTCCCTCACCATCTAGAATGGCTGAAACGGCCCAATGTGCCACACACCATGTAAACCAAGGCACGAAGATCCAGATCGCTTCCTGTAGAATCGAGATCTGATACGCCTCACGCGATTCGAAGGCAAATCCTACGAGATAGATTGAGACAACTCGGGCTAGATAGGCACAGATAATTAACGTTATCGCTTGCCTAATTCGCACCATGCCAGGGTTCTGAATATCCTCAAAAAAGTCGAATGGACGGAACATGATTTTATGGATCATTACAAATGGACTCATACCGTCTCACTCTCCTTTACTAATACGCTTTTCTTCACTGGTACACTTGGCTTCAGCTGTGACTTCTCCTTCACCTTGCGTGCAAGCCAACGTGACAGCTTCGGAATGTAGATACGAAGCAGGATGAACAGAACAATTACGCTGATCGCAATAACTGCAAAGTTTTCCTTCACGAGCTCCTTGCGATATTCCTTAAACGCCATTGAATAGTCGCCGCGTGCGCTTGCTAGCTTGAAGTATTCCATCGCTTCTTTATATTTCTCTTCCTTATAAAGGGCTTTACCGATTGCTTGGTAGGCCATCTCGTAGTTACTGTTCTGACGAATAACCTCCTGCCACATCGCTTGTGCCTCTTCATAGCGTCCATCTACATACAAGGTTGACGCCTCTTGTACGAGGGTGGCGAAAGGCGTTTTACGGAACACCTCGATGGAGTTGCGTCCACGGTCTACAACGTAAATATTGCCATCGGCAGATTGCGCCAAATCAGCTGGCGTTGTAAACATTCCGCGCTGCTCTCCTACACCGCCGAAGGCGAATAGGAAGTTGCCCAGCTTGTCATACTGGAACACTTTACTTGCCTGTAGATCCAGTGCAGTAATGATCCCATTCTGATCGACAGACACTCCAATGAATGAAGGCATGGAGAATGGACCTGCACTATAAAAATCACCGTATTGTCGCTGGAAGCCCATGTTTAACGTATCGACACCGACAGGTGACAGACGTTTGATCTGGTTGAAGTCTTCACCGATCGTCGTTGTATACATAAAGCCTTCCTTATCGATGTCCAGATTGGAAAACTCTGCTGGACGAACGGTTGCAATTTTTTGCTGCTGTGATTCAGTGGCGATGAGCCGAATGAACAATCTCGACCAGCTGAAGCCAACATGGTTGGCGCCATAGAAGCCCTTGAACTGTCCGGTCGGGTCAAGCTGAATCAAGCCTTGCGTATTTCCGTCACTAACGACATACATATAGTCGCGCTTATCAAGAATGATTTTGGAGGGCGAGTAGGAAAACGTCGCACCAATGAGCGGACTTTCCGGCTTCAAAAACTCTTGCTGAAACGTCCCGTCTGCATTGAAGATAACGATACGACCATTTTTCGTATCCGCTACGTAAATCGTACCGTCTTCCTTCACGTAGACACCCTTCGGCTCGCTAAGCTTGCCTTTGCCATCCGCGTCTCCAATCAAACGTACAAATCGATGCTGTTTATCGAGCTGAACGATGCGGTTATTGCCCGCATCCGCAATATAAATCATGCCATCACTCGTAATAAACAGAGATTCTGGTCGGACAAATGCTCCTGATTCCAGATCAAGCCCTGTTATCGAGCTGTCATACACGAACCCTGCAATAGAGCGTATATCATTGCCTTGCGAATTGATCGTATAGCTTTCATAGGGCGTTGCCGCATGAGCGGTGGAAGCTAGCAAGGACATAATAAACGTCATCAGCACGAGGATTCGCACTTTTTTTAATGGTTTCATAGCTGCCCTCCTATTCCTTCAAGCCCGAGTGAGCCATCGTCTGAAGCACCATGCGCTGCGTTCCGATAAAGACGAGCAGCGTAGGAATAATCATCAAAAAGCTGGCTGCAGCGAATGTACCCACACGCGCGATCACTCCGGCTCCCCCTTGAATCGTCTGAATAGCAAGCGGCAGAGACTTCATATTTTCACTCGTTGTATACACCATCGCTGGGTAAGGATCATTCCATGCGCTAATGAAGCTGAACAATGCGAACGTAGCAATGGCCGGCTTCAGCATAGGCATAACGATTGACCAAAATATTTTCCATTCTGACGCCCCATCGATCCGCGCTGCTTCCAATAATGCATCTGGAATCTGACGCAAAAACTGTACCATTAGGAACATTCCTACTGGAGCTGCCAAGTATGGCAGGATCAAGGCAAAGTACGTATTCATCAGACCTGATTTACTCATGATCAAGTACTGTGGAATTTGCAGTACAAGTGGAGAGAACATCAGAGACGCGACGATGAGATCGAAGAAAAACTTTTTGAACACCATATTGTGCTTAGCAAGCGGATAAGCTGCCAGCGCTGAAATAATGACACCACCACCGACAATACCTGCCGTGACGATAATGCTGTTCACGATATAACGAATAAATGGTACCGCAGATGTTCCTGTAACGAGCAACAGGTCACGAAAGTTAACCATCGTTGGATTCATTACGAAAAATCTTGGCGGGAACAGAAACAGCTCACTTATTGGCTTGAGCGCTGTCGACGCAAGATATACGAGCGGCATAAGCATTAACAACCCAAACGCTGTTAGAAAGGTATAGAGACCAATGCCGCCCCAGTCAATTCTTCTTCTTATGGATCGTAATCGAGACATCATTAATCCCTCCCCAACAGATTAAAGATTAGGCGGTTCAAGCCCATCATCAGCAAGAACAGCACCACTGCAATGGCAGATGCATAGCCCATCTCGAATCGAATAAATGCGTAGTCGAACAGATGCGTCAATATCGTGTGACCTGCATAAAGCGGACTCGGCAAACCAACGAGCTGCACACTAATATCGAATACTTGCAGCGAGGCGACGACCTGCATAACGGCGCCGAACAGCAGCTGCGGCTTAACCGATGGAACGGTAATATACCATAGGCGCTGCCAGCGGTTGCGAATACCGTCAATATCACCCGCTTCATATAAATCAGTCGGTACGTTCTGCAAGCCGGCAAGGAAGGCAAGGAAGCCTACACCCATGCTCATCCATAGCGAAACGATAACGATAACCGGCACGATGGAGCGAATATCCTGTAGGAATAAGAACGGCTCATCAAAAATCCCAAGCTGAATGAGCCAGTGATTGAGCAAACCCTTCCGGTCCCCTGCAAACATATAAAGCCAAACAACGGACATCGCGGTTCCACTGGCAATCGATGGCGTGTAGAAGCATAGCGTGTAGAAAAACCGATATTTCGTTGGAATTTGACTAATTAACCATGCAAGTAAAAACGCCATAATATAGCCGATTGGACCAGTAATTATCGCAAACTTGAGTGTGATCCCAACAGCCTGCATAAAAATATCATCTTCAATAAAAAGCAGCTTATAGTTGGAAAACCCAATAAAGCGCGGTGATTCTAAAATGTTATAGTACGAGAAGCTTAGCGATACCGAGATAATAATCGGTACGACGATAAAAAGCGTAAACAGGAGCAGGAAGGGCGCTACAAAAAGTAGCGACACCTTACTGCGTTTCACATCAGCCCAGAAGAGCTGCATTTTTTTCTTAAAGCGGGACTCAGAACGGGCCATTACTGCTCCTGCCTGTGTCTCTGTTTTTTCAGCTATCATTCTGTCGTCCCTCCTTGTTCAACATCATCTAGACCAAACTCTTCTCGTTTTTTGGCTAGCTCTTTATCAATTTCCTTAACGCCATCCTCAACCGATTCGCGGACAATTCGACCATTTAGTACGATCTCGTTCCACATATTAGCGATATAACGTGTCGTATAGTAACCACCAAGCACGACCTCGCGCTCACGGAACCATTCCCATTGCTCAAGAATCGCTTCAATATCCTCTGCTTGCCATGGCAAACGCTGCAATGCTTCAACATTGGCTGTATTCCAGCGAGCCTCAACACCAAGCAATGCTTCGAGTTCAGATCCAAAGCGCTCCTGTGCATCTGCGCTAGTCCACCACTTCAGGAATTCCCACGACTGCTCTGGAAACTCGGTATCCTTGAAGATCATACCTGTTTGAGCAAGACCACCCGTTGAACGATTGATCTTACCATCCTCTTGACGCATACCAGGCATTGGCTTCATGCCCCACCAGCCTGTCAGCTCAGGTGCTGCAGTAGATAATAGAATGTACGTAGAGTAGTCAGCTACACCAATTGGCATCTCGCCCGAGCGGAAGCGGTTATAGAAATCAGCCTGCTTCTCGATCTTGTAGTTCGTAAACAATCCCGTCCACATCCGCATCGCTTCAATAGCCTCTGGCGAATCTAGTGCGGACTTGCTGCCGTTCTCGGAATAGAACTCTCCGCCATGCTGGAATAGGAACGGTGCAAATTCATTAATTGCCTGCTTCGTATCATTGATCGCATGCGGATAGAAGAAATCCATACCGTTTTGCTGCAATATAGGAATGAGCTCCATAACGTCTTCCCATGTTTCCGGCATATCCTCTTCCCCATAGCCAAGCTCCGCCATAATGTCTTTGCGATAGAATAGCATATAGAAGTTTTGATTCTCTGGCAGTGCAAAGTTTCCACCGTTGTACTTATAAGGAATAAGTGCTCCTGGACGGAAGCGTGCAGCTACCTCTTCATAATCATCGAAGCTGCCTAGATCGATAAGTGCATTACGTACCGCAAAGTCAATCGGCACCTCGCCATCTACACCAAGTGCAACGTCTGGCGCCAGACCTGAGGTGTTAGCGAGCATTAGCACCTGTGACTGGTTGGCAGGGATAACGTTTACATTAACCTTAATGCCAGTTTCCGGTGTAAAGTCTTCATCGATCATTTGCTTAATAATGTCGACCCAGTCACGACCACGCGCAACCCATACATCAAGTACTTCTTCATCATCGCTATAAACGGTACCTACGCCGCCATAATTTTTCCTAAAGGTTAGCAGTAGATCACTAATGCTTGTGCCAATACGTATATAGATCGGTGCAGCAGGTCTTGGCCAATCCTGATCCGGAGATTTCACGATTAAGTAATCCATAAGCAAGCTTTGTTTGCTTAAGCCGTTAACCCAGATCCCAAGTGAGGATTGTAATTCTCTAAACTGATTCAAACGAGCCGGAATAGAGCGTGTATTCTCAGACATATCAACAAGCACGCCTCTTGCCTCGTAAAGCGTACTAATCTCCGAGCTGCCTTCATCAACACCGAACAAAGACAGCATCGTAATCGCATCCTCGATATTCCACGCCATGCTTTGCAGACGCTCTACGATATTCGGAATATTACGATCTAGCTTCCAGTCCGCATTCGGGTCAGGGTTCGTTCCTGTCACTCGAATTACTTCACGTGTCAGCTCAGACATTTTTTGTGATGTATCAGTAACGAGCTCTAGCACCTCGCCAAGATCTCCAACTTGAACCTCCATTCGAATCGTGTTCTTACCTTCATTCAGATAGAACAAGTAATCCTCTTCATTCGATTGGCTGAAGTTGCTAATTTGCCATTCTTGCTTATAAGGGAACGGCACTGAATTCATCTCGATAAATGGCAGCTCACCGTTAATAAAAACTTTGCGCTGCACAGGGAAGCCATTCAGAAACCATTGTCCGAATCTAGCTCCTATATTGTATAAACCACTTTCGGGAACATCGATCTCCCATTCAGCCCATTGACCACCTTCTCGCCAGCTTAAGCCTCCAAAGCTATTAAGCACGATCGCTTCACTATTGAAAGGAACAGTATCAGGCTCGCGGTCTTCTATTCGTTTTAATGTTGGATCAGATCTTAACGTAGCAAGCTCTGTTTGGAACGTTAAATAATGACCTGTCGTTGCTTTGAGGTTGTCTTGTGCATACTGCGCTGACACTTCCTCGTATGTAGGAATTACTGGCGGTGCATAGACATGAAGCTCACCAATTGCACCAGGCTCACGAATCGCCTCGATACGAATCGTATGCTTGCCCTTGCTAAAGAAAAAATGGAATCCTTGTGCTACTTTAGCCTCTGAATCGATAAAGTCACGATACTGCCATCCGAATACCTCTTGGCGCTTCGGATTGTACTCGTTGCCCTGGTTGTCATACCACGGCTCTCCATATTCCTGCCACATACGCTGGAATTCCACTTGCTTTGCTTGATAGAATGGATATTCTCCATCCACTTGAATACTTCTAACTAGACCTGAACGCTTGCCTTCAAGCGCATAATAGTCCATACCGATCATATAGAAGCCGTCTTGAGGAATGTCTACCTCATACTCTACCCAGCTTTTTTCATCGCGTAATGCGATAACATCACCGAACTTACCATCCAGCTGACGCTCTACCGTTGTACCACTGTCGCTAATTGCGCTGTAATCCATGGAAGGGATCGTAAGATGTATACCCTGAACATCTGTGGCACCTTGACCTACATAACCGTAATAGTATTTGTAATAGGATTGCTCTAGTAACGCACTTGTATTTTCTCCATCTAATAGTGACGCTTCATCCAAATTATCATGGCGCGGCACATCGGCCATTACGTTTTGGTCGAAGCTGCGATTGTTATTCCACCATACTAGCAATGATGCCAGCACGATTAATATCAGTATGGTTCCTGTATACTTTTTCAAAAATCTGACCAAGCTGCTCCCCCCAATCTTAATTTGTTAGCTAATTGCACGGATAAATAATCCGAATCAAGTCGGGGCGACTTGATTCGGATTGTCAGTATCATTGCTTTCGTGTTACTTACCTAGATCAGCCTTAAGCTTAGCAAGATCCTCAGCAAGCATCGATTCAACATCTTCCTTCGCTAACTGAAGCGTTGTACGAGAGTCTACGTTGTTATCAAGCGCATCAAGAATACGAGGCACCCAAATGTTCCAAGCCGCACCATCTAGCGGATTTAGACGTTTTGTAGGGATGTTGGATGCGATCTTCTCATATAGCTTGTAATCCTCTTGACCGCCGAGGAATTCGCTCTTATGGCTTGCATACCAATCTTGTTGAGCAATGTCCGTATAACCAGGCTGGATGGAGTACTTTGTCCAAATCTCCCAAGCTGTTTGTGAACGCATTGCCCATTGTAGATATACCCATGCAGCTTCTTTATTCTCAGATTGAGAAGGAATAACGAAGCTTGAACCACCGATTGGGAAGTTAATGTCGAACGGTAGGTTCGTAACTCTCCATTTACCTGCTTGCTCTGGGAAGTTAACCTCTAGGTCACGTGCACCCCAAGAGCCTAGAGCCATACCCATCAATTGACCAGATTGTACAAGCGGCTTACCTTCATCTGTACCGTATGCTAGATGCGGTGCCCAGCCGAGCTGATTGCCGCGTTTTGTGTAGTCAAGGACTTGAACTAGCTTGTCATTTTCACGAACCCAGCCTAAATTATCATCGAAGTATCCGATCTCGTCACCAGCCCAGTGGATCGGACCATCACGCCATTCCATAACCTGCTTTCCTTGTGCTGCTGCAGCTTGTGCAAGCTGAAGGAAGTTCTCACCGTCTTTAATGAACTCACCAAGCTCTTCTGGATCAGCTGGGAAGCCTAGCTCCTCTACGATATCAGCGCGGTAATACCAAACTCCAGGCGTAGAATCCCACGGCATACCTAACAGCTGTGATCCGTCTGGGCTCATCCAGCGCTCCCAGTTGTATGCAGGAACTAGATCTTTATATTTACCAGCGTTATAAGGCTCTGCAAGAAGATCCTCCAACACGCCACCTGTTACATAACGAGTGAAGTTACCTACTTCAACCTCTGCAATGTCAGGTGCACCCGTGCCGCTCGCTAGTGCTGTTTGCAGGTTGTCGTGCAGCTCTGCAAACGGAACGAACACAGTGTTTACTTTAATATTTGGATATTCAGCCATAAATGCTTCTGCTACTTCCTCGAATACATTCTCGTTAAACACCCAAATAGAAACTTCACCAGAAACATCTTTGCCAAAATCCTCTTCGACAGCTGCCGGTGTTTCAGCATCCGTACCACCATCATTTGTCTGCTCAACATTCGTAGGCGTTGATCCTTCATTATTACCGTTGTTTGTCGTTGTACCGGAGTTGCCACCAGAACAAGCAGCTAATACAAGAATCAATGCTAGCAATGCGAATGTCATTTTACTGAATTTTGCAAATCTCATGTCTTTACCTCCTAATTTGTATTTGTTGGAGAAGCTTTAATGTATGACCCCTGATGTATACTAATTAATATAAACATTAACGAAACCATCTTTTTCACGTTACTTTCCAAGCATTTTTGTTAACGAAATCTTTAGTTTTTCTCCATGTGTTTGCAATCGCTTACACATGCGTTAAAAAAAGAAAGTTTCAATTTATGTAGACTGGAAAGAAAGCGTCACCATAGACGAAAGCGGTTATCGTTTATGTCTATGTTAATAGATTACTTATTTATTAATGATTAGTCAATACATAAACAATAAACTTTCTACTTTTTTTTATTTCATATTAGAGAGGTGGCTCCTGTCCCTATTATAGTAGGCTGTTGTAGTAGATCAACCACGCAATAGTAGATGCTCCTAGTCGAATAGTAGAGCAGATGCTACCGTAATAGACCCATGCCTGCATTAGTAGTGCGGATGCTACCTTAGTAGATACAAGCCCGCTTTAGTGAGCAATTGCTACCTTAGTAGATACAAGCCCGCTTTTGTAAGCAGATGATACCTTATTAGATACAAGCCTGCTTTTGTGAGCAGATGTTACCTTATTAGATCACCCCTCATGTAGCTCTGAGGCAGCTTTAATTATCGCAATGGCTATGCTTGTCCTGGCATAGGCATACGCAAGTATAGGATTACTGGCTCGGCATCAGCCAAGCCAGTAATCATTCTTCTGCTGCTTATTCTTAAGCGGCATACTCCTCTACCTCTAACCCTCAGCAATCAGCCTGCATCCTTTACGATTGCAACTTTTGTCTCGCATTTTATGATGTTAATTTGCCTATTTATACTACCTCATAAGTCAAGTCATCTCTTCATTAATCTATCTAGTATTCCACTACTAGCGTTCCAGCTCCCACACGACGGTCTGAACAGCATGCGGCGGCAGCTTAAGTAGTGCCTTTCCGTCTTTAATATTACCCTTTGCATTAACGGGTACGATAAGCTCTGCATTTTTCTTATTCACATTAGGAGTGTGAAGCAGCTCTTTATCGCCCGTCAAAGTCGTCAATGCAAATTGTTCTTTTACATCCAGCTCAGTTAGGTCGATGGTGACCGATTTGGCAGTCTGATCAGCATTCACAAGCTTCATATATAGATGAGTTTCATCGCGTGTCACGGAGTAGAACACCTCATCATTATAAGCCTCCAGCTTGTACGTGCTATCAAATCGATAGCTCTGTTCATCCAGCTTGCGGTGACGGCAGCTCAGCTGATCGCCGTGCTCTCCGCCATACACCACGCTATAGCTGTACGTAGTATCAGACTCTAGCTGCTCATCATAGGCAGCTCGCATATTGCCCGCCATCGTGCTTGACGCAAAATCTCCAAGCGTATATGCCTCAATTCCTTGCTTGAACACCTTGATTCCAGTCGCTTTTCCGTCCTGTCCAGCTACATATTCAATGACATCGTGCTTAGAGCTGTTCGGATTCTGCAAGCCAACGCCGACATACAGTCCATCATCACTCGTGACATGATGTGCAATAACATCGACCTGCACCCCGCTCCAATTCACATCGAGATACAGCCCAGTACGTTTATGTCCGTTCGGCTTAAGCGTTACACCGACACCTTCCTCCCACATAGACGAATCGCTGCCAGTAAGCCAGCACCACTGCTTTGCAAGCTGCTGCGTAAAGTCCTGTTCAAAAAGCAGCTCTCCGTTATGTGATCTAATCGCGATTGACTTCAGCACAACATGTCCAGCTGCTGTCGATAGAGAAATGCCTCCCTCTGGCTTCAAGCGAACCTTTTTACCGCGACGATACGTATAGTAGTCACTTGGAACAGTTTCTGTACCGATATTCGAAGCAAACATCGTCTGCACATAGTAGTTAGGTGTAAACCATATATCTGTATCATCAAACCAAATGCAGTCCGGCGTCCAGCGGTATGAGCCGTCGGTCAGCACCTTATTGAACAACGGTGCATAAGCAGCTAATCGCACAACATCGGCATTGTTTTCGAAGCCAGTCATAATCGCTGCTTCAGCAATCGCTCCTGCCAATGTGTTTTTATCGTTCGATGCATATTCACCTACAAATACCTTAGAGGTTAATCGTTCATCCAGCTGCCCCTGCTCATCGTACGCACGGAAATAATAATTGTAGCGATCAGCGTTGCGCAGCAAATAATCGTTCGAGCGATAATAGTGCTCGTCAACAATTGTATCCATATAATTCGACTGCTCGCTGTACCACTCTACTGTTTCCACGATTCGTTCGCTTCCATCAGTAAATGCGATCGTCTCAGAGCCCTTGTATTGTCCGCGCAAAAACTTCCAACCCTGCTGATAAGCATCATCGTCTGCCTGTGCTCCGACTGTAGATATAATGATCAGCTCACGACCTGGATAATGCTTCTCCATGTAGCGGTCGATTGCCGTTTTGAACACTTCAAAATTTGCAAAAAACTCTGTTCCCCAGTTTTCGTTGCCGACTCCGAGATAACGTAGATCGAACGGCTCTGGATGACCCATCGTTGCCCGCAGCTTTGCCCATTCATTTCCTTCAAAGTCCTCGCTAATTGCGAAATCTATTAAATCTGTAAAGTTTTTAATATAGTAATCTCTTAATGCACCGCCAGCAGGATTCGCATAATCACTGCGCGCCTGACAGAGCACACCGCATGCCATAACCGGCAATGGTGTAGCATTAAGATCCTCTGCCAGCTGGAAGTATTCCATGTAGCCGAGCCCAAGCGTCATCATATAGCCCCAAACGTTAAAGTTCTCCTTGCGAACTTCAATCTCGCCAACTGACTGCTTCCAATCATATACGTTCTCCCATACATGCGAGCCCTCTGAGATACAGCCGCCAGGGAAGCGTAGAAACTTCGGCTTCATATTTTGCAGTGCGACAACCATATCCTTGCGTAAGCGATAGTTGCTGTTACCGCTATAGTTGCGATGCGCCGATGGCGAGCCTTCCTCTTCCTGTGCTCCCCATACCTTTTCTGGGAATAGCGAAACCATATCAATCGACGTCTCATCACTGAACGTAATTGCCAGCTGACCAAGCACCGTTTCTGTCGCTGTCAGTGTTAGTGGCAGCTCGACGCCGTACTTGCGCCAATTTCCATCAGAATCGATCTGCAGGTCCAGCTCTTCACTGATCGCTTTGCCCTCTGCGTCCTGCAGTACAATATGCAGATTGGAGGAATTAACTGAGCGAGCCCATATGGTAAAGTGGTAGCTGTCTCCAGCGATAAAGGACATCGCGCAATGATGATTGCTGTCATTGAAGCCCTTATTAATAAGCGTAGCACCCGCAGGTGCGGTAATATAGGTATTATTCACTTCAGCGTCCGTCAGCTTAAAGTACTCATTAAGTCCGCCTTCGCTGCAAACTCTCACTTGATCAACATCGCCGTACCAGCCCTCTAGAGGATTACGTCTGCGGCCAGTGGAGTGACCGTGCTCACCGCATACGTGAGAGAAGCTATCGAAGCTAAACGCCTCAAAGCTGCGATTGCGGACAAGCTCTGCATAGATACCGCCATCGGCAGCGTTGTTAATATCCTCGTAGAACAAACCATACATAACAGGACTGACCTGTTCTGATTTGCCATTAGGCTTAAGGACGATTTCATACGGAACAGTAGACGCTGGAAGCACTGTTAGCTCCATCGAGGTCTGATAGCTTGCTGCTCCTCTAGTTAATGTTGCTGTAAGCGTAACGGCCTGCGGCTTTTCTAGTTGTGTATTAATGATGCCTCGATGAGATAGAACCTCTGGGTTAGAGGAAGTCCACTCTACCGTAACGAGTCCTTTCAATAATTCCTCAGGTAGCTCTAGCGATTCAGTCACGATAGAGGTTGGCAGCGTAATGTCGATTTGTCTTGCAAGCTCGATAATTTGCTCATCGCTTAATGTTTCGCACATTAGCTCGATGACCTGCTCATCAGACAAAGTCGCTGCATACAATCTGAAGTCAGAAATCGCC
This sequence comes from Paenibacillus camelliae, assembly GCF_023715345.1. GTDB lineage: Bacteria > Bacillota > Bacilli > Paenibacillales > Paenibacillaceae > Pristimantibacillus > Pristimantibacillus camelliae. The sequence goes on along the minus strand of NZ_JAMBNY010000005.1, from coordinate 150,706 downwards.
CCTCTAAAATCATGATCGGCTGCGAATTGGGAATGACCAATATAATTTTGGCGATACCCATCGCCTTCAAGCGTAGCAAGCCACTGCCGATAAGCAAGATATGTGCCACTCGAGGTTTGACTAATCGTACCATCGACGACAAGCTGCCCGTTCAAGTAAAGCTTTGGACCAGCCTTGCTTTCCGTCGCGCCTTTTGTACCGCTTACAACTAACGCAACGTGAATCCACTCACCAACTGGAAGCTGCTTATTGTAGTCTACCGCAAGATCGGAGCCGTTAAAGCATACACCTCGCAAATTCCGCGTCAGGAACATATACGGTCCCTGCGGTCCTTCACCAAAGTCGAAAATTCGTTCCCATACACTTTGTCCCGGTTCTAAATAAATCCAGCTCGCAACCGTTAGTCCTGTATAGTCATTAACCTCAGCCAGGATCCCCGCTGGAAGCTGAAAGTAGCCACTTCCATGCACGCCACCATCGAATACGATCGCTGGTCTGCCCTTCAACTGTTTAGCCGCAACCTTTCCGTAAACGGTTGCATGATTGTCCAAACCAGAACAATCGAAGCCAGCTTGCGCTTGAGCCTGTGATTGTGTTTGTGCCGCAGCTCCTTGCGAAGCATCGGTTCTTTCACTTGCCAACACCTCCGCTTTTTGCGCTGCATCCGTTGTTGCTTTATTCGCAGCTTCGGCTGACAAACCAACTCGTTCATCCGTTGTCTTCGCATAATGTAATATCAATCGTTGCTGTTTATGTACATCTGTCACAAGACCACCGCCAATCCTCATTATTATTAATAAATTAATTAAATATTAACCTTTATGCGAATCAGTTTAACCTACACCTTCCCATTTTTCAATAGTTGAATGAAGAAAAACACCTTTATATATAGGTTTTTGCCTGTTTTCTATCTGTTTTTAAATTAAACACTAGACAAAGCAGTAGGTTTGTGTGATATTAATATTATTGTAAATATTTAATGTTTATATTAACTAAATTACTATGAGGAGGATTGATTTTACCCTATGTCTACCACTGAGTACGTAAACCCGATTATTCCTCAGCGAGCTGATCCTTGGATTTATAAACACACAGATGGTTACTATTACTTCACTGGATCGGTGCCAGCCTATGATTGTATAGAGCTGCGTAGAGCAACGACGATCAATGGTCTTGCAGATGCTGAGCCTGTTGTATGCTGGAAAAAGCATGATTCTGGTCTAATGAGCGCGAACATTTGGGCCCCTGAAATTCATTATATTGATCAAAAGTGGTACATCTACTTTGCCGCTGCACGCACAACAGAAACTAACGATGGCTTATTCGATCACCGTATGTTTGCACTTGAGTGCGAGGCAAGCAATCCACTTGATGGTCCTTGGGTTGAGAAAGGTCAAGTTAAAACAAAATGGGAGTCTTTCTCTTTAGATGCTACAACGTTCGAGCATCATGGTGTTCGTTATTATGTATGGGCACAAAAGGACCCGAGCATTAAAGGAAATTCTAATCTATATATCGCACCGATGGCTAACCCATGGACAATCTCAGATCAACAAGCGTGCATCTCTACCCCAGAATATGATTGGGAGAAAATCGGCTTCCTCGTAAATGAAGGGGCTGCTGTCATTAAACGAAACGGAAGAATCTTCATTACTTATTCTGCAAGCGCTACAGATCATAATTATTGTATGGGCTTGCTGTGGGCAGATGAGAACAGCAACTTGCTTGATCCTGCTTCTTGGCACAAATCACCTGCTCCAGTCTTCACTACACATGAAGAGCATTCCATGTTTGGTCCTGGACATAACAGCTTTACTGTTGCCGAGGATGGAGAAACAGATATACTTGTTTATCATGCCCGCGACTGTAAGGAAATGATTGGAGATCCGCTGTATGTACCAAACCGCCATACTTGCGTGCAGCCTATAAAATGGACGCCATCAGGCTTCCCTGACTTTGGCAAGCCGTTAGCTAAGTCATCAATTCCATTAGCAGCAGGTGTAAAAGCCTAGCGAATATCGACATACCGCTCGCTATGATCTAAAAGTTACAGCTCTATCAACATTAGTTGCATAGGTATATGATTAGATAGTAGCTTATAGCATTGAACAGTCTTCTATTGATTGTTAAATTATAGTGTTTACGTTGAGACTAGCTTGATCGTTTAGGCTAGCATTATTTAATGATAGGTCTAGCTATCTAGTACCTCTCGTTAACACATTAGCTCGGTCCTCTGCTTATTGTAAAAGCAGTGGTCCGGGCTTTTTTATTCATAAGCGTATATCATGGAAAGCAAAAAAGCATGCGCAAGGGCCATTGAAGCGAATATCGCTCAATTTATGGCCTATGCTCATGCTTAGTTGTCGTTGTGCCATTGCTTAAACAATGCAAGAGATTCATGAGATTGATTTATTTATTCGTTTTAGAGGAAGCCTGCAATTCCTGTACTTCCATATCTGTTAGCTTGCGATCATAATACAGCTTGAACACGATGTCTTGGTTATAATTACCGAACCCGCTGCCAAACAAGGTAACGCCCCCAACATTCTCTGCATCCTCGAGAACAGAGATTCTAAACTTCCACTGCGTTATTTCCAGATCAAGATCAGATAGCTTGACCTCGGAAATTTTCGTTCCATCTATAAAAGTACCCTCTTGGTTAATTTTTAGCACCTTGAGTAGTCCGTATTGGTTAATTTCGTCCCACCACCAATCAGGTGTATAACGTCCACGCTGCTTGTCGCCACCAAAGTCACCAGGACTCGTCCACATTCCAAGATCGATTCCATTCAAATTAAACGTAATATCCGACGGCCAGTTTTCGTTAGCAAAGGGTGCCTCAGACGAGATTTCCATTGAGATTTCCAGCTCAACAGGGATCTCATTTTTATTCAAATAGTTGGCTAATCGATACTCAACATAGCCTTGACCGAACCAAAGAATTTTCGCATTTACTCGCTCTGGCTCAAGAAATGCACGAGGTTCATCGAACATTCCAATCACCTTTACTGTAGTTGCTAATCCGCAAGTTGGTGTAACCTCAAAATCAGTGTAGTGACCGACCGAAACTTCCGTCACGTGGCAGTCACGATATACGCTTTCAACCTTCGGCGGAAAAATAATTTCGATAGAATCGGTAACTAGTGTACATACCTTCTTAGCGCCACCCTTACCTGGTTGCATGGAAGACTTAATAATGCCTGCACGCTCAAGCTTTTTCACATGCATCGTCATAATCGCACTACTTAATCCCATAGCATCAGCAAGCTCTTTTATATTCATGGATTTCACTGCCAACAAACGAATCATCTCGATACGCACATTACTTGCCAACGCCTCATACACGGGCAAGGAATGCTGTGAAATGTCTATTTTCATATTAACCACCCTATTAATATACTTATTAACAATAATAACATAATTAAGTATAACATAAATCATTTCTTTGTAGTTCTTTTTGAGCATATGTCCAATTTGTTATGTATCAGCAGGTTAAAACAAACAACAGACTATATTTTTCTATTCTGTCTGTCATCCTTCGCTACTATGTAAATCAATTTAACTATATAATGCTGTAATAAAGAAACAGATCGCCGTAATAAACGATAAAGGTGTCATTACAAGCTTTTCTTTTTTACTTTTAGAAATAGCATTCATAGCGGTATTAATAATGAGATAAAACGCAAAGAAGTAACATGCGCCTTTAGCAAATGAAGCTATTGCTTCAATAGAAATCACGTGACCTGCTTGGAGTATACAGAGGATGGCAAACAACTGAACAAATACCGAAATTACAATAGCAAATCTCATATTTTTCGGCATGACTTTGTGCTTCCCGCCCATTGCTAGCTCCCCATATGGTAAACCTAAAGCTAACAGTATGTACAATATAGCAACTGCGAAAAACAATATGCTTCCAATCCATGCTGCTATCATATTAACCTCCTAAAAAGTGGATATGTTAAGCACAGTCTTACTAATTGATTACTTATTTGGGACTACTGGAGCCAATTGATCTCAATTCTCGTTAACTTACTTGCGACTGGAGCGCATAGTTCTCAGCTCTCTTCTTGACAACTTACTTGCGACCGAACGCATAGCTCTCAATTCTCGTTAACTTACTTGCGATTGGAGCACATAGTCCTCAGCTCTCTTCTCGACAACTTACTTGCGACTGAACGCATAGTCCTCAATTCTCGTTAACTTACTTGTGACTGGAGCGCATTGCTCTCACATGCTTCATCCTTTCATCATTCTTTAATGCGTGATACTCAGCGGAATCAACCGCATATAATGCCAGCTTTCCTTCGGCATTGTGATGTATTCCCCAGCCATAACGCTTACCTAGGGCTGAGGTTCGAAGGCACGGTTGACCTTTAGAAAAGAACTTTTCCCGTTCTTCCTCTCTACGCTCAACGGGAATGTTGTTGCGATGGGCATATACCTCGAATAATACGTCCTCTTGTGTATACGTGTAAGGCTGTTCAGCTATCATTTCATATTGAAGCACTGCAATGGTTTTCGTAGTTTCATCTTTTGCTACTGGAATTTGTCCAGCCGTCACTGGACAATCCTCTGCAACTTCAACAAACATATTGTAGTGATTGTGATCCTTTCTCATTCTAGCTCCTCCTTCTAATTCGTTACTTTGTTAACACCAATATAAAGCTATTGTTGTTCTTCTATTTCATTACCATTGTAGGCACTTCACTTGGTGCCTATTTACCAACTACAGCACACGATTTTCTTGCTCATCTATTCATACCACTTCACATACTTTTTTCTTGACCATCTATCCCTACCACTGCACACGCTTCTCTTGACCATCTATCCCTACCACTGCACATGCTTCTCTTGACCATCTAATAGAAAGCTTACACCGCCATTGCGATTACTCCCGAAAGAAGCTTGTTCTGTAGGCTTACTCTCAAAGGTCATCGAGTATGTAGCGCCCGATCTAGGCTCTAGAGTCACTTGCCTATACTGAATTTCAATAGCGGGGTAATCACTTGTTCGTTCATACACTCTCTCCAATATTGGTTTTATGTTTACCACTACCTTTTCCTTTCCGTAATTAAATAACTGAATCGTACAACGATACGATACAATCCCTTCATTTGTCGTATAGCTGCAGCGATAATCTTTTTTCGAATAATCAAGTACGGCTAATCCAGTGTCGTTTACATGTACAAGCATTAGCGCCCACTTTGTCACGAGAGGAAAAAGTATAAACAATAATATACAAGCGACTACGACTTTTCTTGCCACTTTATTATATTTTTTTCTAAAGTGACGAATTACAAGATTGCCGCATAATAAGGTTAAGATCAACCCTAATACGACTGAATAATGTAAGCCCTGATCTCCTCTACTCCACGCTGGAAGTCCAAACCATCGAAAGATATGATCCCCAAAATTCAGTCCACGATGGTCAACCATAAGAAATAACAACGAAATGAATAGCAACATACTATAAATCCATGCCTTTCTTCTCCACACCAACGAGCACCCCTCCTTGTAGATGAAAACTTAAGCATATCCATGTCTGTTTCTCTATATATCCATAAACTAACCCTATATTGAAGTCATCGATTGTATAGTTACATTTGAAGACATATGTTGTAATGTGTGTCCCCTAGACCAAAAAACACCTACCTCAGATGTTTGATCTAGGTAGGCGTTTTGTAAGTGTATTCTATGTAATTATTTCTTCCTCAAAAATTGATCTAGCTTCATCCATGTTTCTGTTATGCCTGTAACGAGCCCCATTTTTAGCACGGAGTCTAGCTCTTCCTGAGAAGGATAACGAGCCTCGCTTTTTACACGTGTAAATTTCGCTTGATCCTCAAACTCTAACACAACGATCGATTCTGGAAGACTTGGATCGATCTCGCCAGCCTCATTCGAGAAGCAATCTCGGTACACGATGCGATTCGGCTTGTCCATCTCGACATAGATCGCTTTCCCCCAGGATTGTTGCCCTACGTACTCCTTGCTTTTGTCCGTGCACGTCATGCAGAAATGCCAATATCCGTCTGGCTTTGCATCAATCTCACAAAAGGTTAGCTCCCAACCGTTCGGGCCCCACCATTCTTTAAGCTGCTCAGGATCAATAAAAGCTTGGAACACTTCCTCCCGTGAAGCTGGAAATACTTGCTCTAAAAACAACGATTGCCCTTTAACCTTAGAGCTAATCTTACCTAGCTTTGCTCTCGAAAACATCTATTCATCTCCTCTTAGACGTATATGCTAATCCCATCATAACGAATAAGGTGAGGTTAACGCAAATGGTATGTTATATGACTGCTCGAAATTCGGCTACAAAAACTGCTAGAGCTAGATTGATACTGCTGCAGACGGGTTTGGGTGGTTTTTCATATAAAATGCGGTGGTTGTGCGATACTCGATGGTTTTTGGCTGGTTTTTCATACAAAACGTAGTGGTTGTGTGCTACTTTGATGGTTTTTGGGTGGTTTTTCATATAAAATGCGGTGGTTGTACGATACTTCGATGGTTTTTGGGTGATTTTTCATACAAAACGTAGTAGTTGGGCGCTATTTCGTGTGCTTTGGGTGGTTTTTCATACAAAACGTAGTGGTTGTGCGATACTTCGATGGGTTTTGGGTGGTTTTTCACACAAAAAGTGGCGGTTGTACGCTATTTCGTGTGTTTTGGGTGGTTTTTCATATAAAATGCGGTGGTTACTCGCTATTTCGAGCGTTTTGGGTGGTTTTTCATATAAAATGCGGTGGTTGAGCGATACTCAATGGTTTTTGGGTGGTTTTTCATATAATACGCGCTGGTTACTCGCTTTTTCGAGCGTTTTGGGTGGTTTTTCATATAAAATGCGGTGGTTGTGCGATACTCGATGGTTTTTGGGTGGTTTTTCATATAAAGCGCGCTGGTTACTCGCTTTTTCGAGCGTTTTAGGTGGTTTTTCATACAAAGCGTGCTGGTTACTCGCTTTTTCGAGCGTTTTAGGTGGTTTTTCACACAAATCGCGCTGGTTACTCGCTACTTCGAGTGTGTTGGGTGGTTTTTCACACAAATCGCGTCAATCCAGTGCTTCTACGAGCTTTTTATATGTTTTTTCACACAAATACGCCCCGGCTACACGCTACAACAATACGCACACATCAACATATGTCCTCGTACCGCACTGCATTCGTACGCTCTAACTCACGTAGAAAAGCACCGCCAAAGTTCATGTTCGGCGGTGCTTTTTACAATATCTCACCATGCTATGTCAACTCAATTAGCCGAGCTACTTTACCTTGGGGCATCGTTACTGTCAGCTCCTGCTTTTCAGCATTCCAGCTAAGCTCGCTGCCGTGTTGCTCTGGATAAGCAATGCGAATATCACTGGACTCGAAGCCTCTTCCAGCTAACGGAAGAACGACAGACTGTGCCTCCCCTCTCACTCGCCAAACAGCGATGAAGCTGCGCTCCTGATGTCTGAGCCCAACACTCACCCATTCCGATTGATGATCAGGCAATCCAAGTGGCCAGAATGGAATAGCTTCCTTAATAAGCGGACGGATCTCTTTATAGTAATCTAGCGCTTCCTTCACGAGAGCAAGTCTAGGCTTGCTGAGCTCCGCTAAATGTCCACTTTGATGAACACGCAGCAGCAATGCATTGACCATATTGAAGATGACTTCTTCATCATCTCCTTCACGTAAAGGGTAGGACCAAACTGCCGCCTGCTCTGGCGTCAGCACAGCAGATGCGCCTGCCGCAATCGTTGCATAGTTAACATAATCCTCTTGATCACTAGTCGATTGAATGCTGTAGCGGCTAAGCATTGCATAATCCATTCGCATACCGCCCGACGAACAGTTTTCAATAACGAGTTCAGGGTACTTTTCGAAGGTTTGATCTAGCCAGTTCAGATAGGCGCGATTATGCTCCAGTAAGCCAGCACCTACACTATCGGCACCGGTTTCTGTCCCTATGCCCGCATTAATGTTGTAGTCCATTTTAATGTAGCCGACTCCATATTGTTCTACGAGTCTAGTAATCACTTCATTCGCATGCTCGATCACTTTTGGATTGCGGAAATCAAGCTGATAACGGCTTCGATCCTTCACTATCTTACCGTGACGCATAAAGAACCAGCTATCATCCGTCTCTTCAAGCTTCGGACTATGAATGCCCATGACCTCGATCTCAAGCCACAGTCCGGGAATCATACCTTTATCGCGGATGTAATCCAGCACGTACTTTATTCCTTCAGGGAAACGTTCAATAGAAGGCAGCCACTGACCAACTCCATCCCACCATTCGCCAGGGGCGTACCAGCCTGCATCGATACAGAAATACTCACAGCCAACCTCTGCCGCAGCATCAATGAGCGGCAGCAGCTTCTCTGTAGTCGGCGCTCCCCATAAACAGTTCATATAGTCGTTAAATATGATACGTAGCAGCTCATTATCCTCGTTAGGGCGACGTATGCTTCTGCGGTATTGCGTAAGCTCCGCTACACTTTCCTCGAAACCGCCTTCGACTATACCAAAGGATACAGGCACTGACGTAAAGCTTTCGCCAGGCTCTAGCTTCTCCCACCAATGATTGTCATGCTCGTTCGGCCCTCCGACTAGCAATGACAGCTGATCCACTTGATCGGTGAGCTCCCAATGCCACGAGCCGTTATGCTCGATCTGCCAGTATAGAGCTGTGTTGTTCTCTTTATTCTCCAGCACCGCCATTGGCACCGTTTCTGCACAGGACCATGAACCTGTGTTGCTGAACGCTAATCGCTTGGAGCCGCGATCTGCCAGATGGTTCAAGCCTAGCTCAGGCAATGTATAGCTTTGCCATTGCAGCTCACTTTGCCAGCCGCTATGCGCAATATACAGCTTAAGCTTATCGCTCCGATCGAGGCTGCCTTCCTTGCCGAATCCTGTAAATGCGAGGGATGAAATATATTCTAGAGCAACCCCTTCACTGCCCGAGTTGAGTACAGTAGACCAGCAGCGTATAGTCTTTCCATAGAATTGATAATGCTGCTCTACAGTAATGGCTGTTACAGGATCATATAGCGTAATTACTAGCTTTCTTCCTTGTGCATTACGGCTATCCTCATGTGAACGGTAGATGAGTCTTAGCCCAGGAAACGAAGCGCGATGTGAGCGACCATGATACTCTGCACGATCCTCTCCTGTCAGCTGCAGCTCTAGCATGCGATAGCCCGCAATCTTATCCTTAGGGATCAGCTCCATGTCCAGTTGAGAGGTGCCGATATGAAGAAGCGTAACATCTCCTTCTTCAGATACACGAAAGACAAGGTGCAAGCCCTGCTCTTCTACCGTAATCATTTGTTCCTTCATTATATAATTCCCCTCCACTACTAATAATGTTTTACTAAGTGATGGCACAAGAAGCCACTATGTTTACAGGATACTTGTCTCGATAAACTACACTAATTACCACCAGGCGTAACTACTCGCCAATTATTACGCACTTAACAAGTTAGATACACGCTACTTACTTCACTTTTTATCATACCTAGATACACGTTACTTACTTCACTCTTTACGATACCTAGATACACGTCATTTACTTCATTTTTACCACGCCTAGATACAACAATGACTCAGCACAATCGTACTGAGTCATTGTTTTTTAGAGCTGCTGGCGCAGCCTACTCATTTAGCTAGCTATTATTGTGCGGATGAGCCGAATTGAATCCAAGCTTTTTGAATTTCATCGATCGCTTGATCTTTAGATTTGCTTTGACCGATATACGCCTGCATTAGCTCACCGAATTTTTGATGGAATGTATCCAAAGAGTAGTTAACGGACAATTCACCAGATTTACCTGCTTTCAGAATCTCATCCATTTGCTTCGGCATATCAAGATCTGGAAGCGGAGCATCTTTAATTGGTGGAATTACACGCGCTACTTCAGAGAACCAGCTCTTACCGTAGTCAGAAGTGTACAGCCAGTTAAAGAACTCGATTGTTTCGTTTACTACTTTAGAATCCTTGTTAATGCGAAGCGCTTGGTCAGCACCTGTTGCAATTGTTGCTTGCTCTGGTTTGTCGCTTACAGGATAGCCTGCGATTTGAATGTTCATATCTGGAGTAATCTTTTTGATTGCTTCCTCATCCCAAGCACCTTTACCTGTTAGGAATGCAGCTTCACCTGTAGCGAAGTCACTCACTTGTGCATTGCTGTCACGCTCAAGCGGCTTGTTCGTACCATGTGTAACGGTTTTGTCGATAAACTCAAAGAAGTTGTTGTAAAGTACTGAATGCTCTTGGAACGTTGTTGTACCAGCGATAAATTGGTTAACTAGCTCCTGTGCAGAAATTCCAGCATCCTCAGCAGCTGCATTTACATAGTGTTGGAAGATATGCTTCCATACCCACCATTCCTTATAAGCATTCGCGAACGGTGTAATACCAGCAGCTTCTAGCTTAGCAATAGCATCGTCCATCTCAGCAATCGTCTGTGGAATTTCAGTTACGCCCGCTTGATTAAGCAGATCCATATTAGCAACCAAGCTCATTAGATTCCCTTTTACAGGCAATCCAAGCACACGGCCGTCAGTTGATGTCATGCTTGTACGAACAGCATCTGTCATCGCTGCCGCTAGCGGCTCATTTGTCAAATCAGCGCTATATTCAGCAAATGTATCGATGTCACCGCCTGCTGTTGTTTGGAACACATCTGGCGTTTGTCCAGAAGAAATTTTAGATTTTAGTACAGTGTTGTAGTCGGCTTGCATAATTTCAAGGTTAATCGTTACGTTCGGCTTAACCTTTTTGTATTCTTCGATATAAGCGTTAAATGCTTCGGTATACTCTGGTGAAGCGGTAAACATGTTGATCGTTACCTTTGCATCTCCAGCTCCGTCTGGGTTGTTAGTGTTCGCTGCGGAATTGTCATTGTTGCTGCTTCCACATGCGGATAGCAGACCTACAGCTAGCACCAAGCTTAAGGCCAGCGAGGAAAATTTCTTAAACATTTGAATGCCCCCAATCAAAAATGTTATGTTCTTTACACCTTCATTCTAATGAAATTTCATTCAGCAAAAAATGTATATAAGTGAAGAAAAAAGGGTAAAAAAGTGTTCGATCAGGATACATTTCACTTTTTCACAGTTTCGGCTCTAGTGACTGACGATACTCAGAGGGCGTCATATTGAACCGATTGCGAAAGGCCTTGCTGAAGTAATTATTATCCTTATAGCCTAGCATATCGGATATTTCCTGCACCTTGAGCTGCTCATCTGCCAGCAGCTCCTTCGCCTTCTCCATGCGCACATGCTGCACATACTCATGAATTCCTCTTCCATATTGCTGCTTGAAAAGCTTCATCAAATACTCTCGGCTTAAGTAATACTTCTCTGCAAACATCGTGACTTTAATATCCTCGTAATAATACTGATCAATATACTTCTTAATATCTTGAATCTTAAAGCTAGTATCCTGCTGCTGCTCCTGGTCGATCATTTCCTTATACCCCTGCACAAGCTGCTGCAGAATAGAGCCCAGCTGCTCGGTATTGGAATAATCTCCATCGATGCCAAGCACACGAAGCGGTTCATCTGCTCCAATAGGCAGCTTCGAAGACGCTACACCGAATTCCATCGCTACGTCATTAAACATAATGATCATCTCTTCAAGCAGCTTCTCTGACTGTCCGAGTGTAAACTGCTCTGCTTTCTCTAGCTGCCCAGCGAGGTATTGATAGAAGGATTGCATCGCTCTGCCCGCTTCCGATGCCTGCTTTAGCTGGTTGAGACGTGTAAGCACAGACTGATAATCTGACGTATTCCCTTCCAGCGCATCGTCACTTTTCATCACAGCTCCACTATTGTATTCACGCTTTAGATCATACTTCATCACTGCACGCTTTGCTTGATCAAAGCTAACGGTTAGCTCTTGAATATTGTGAACTGGAGAGCCTATGCCAATAACAACCTCTAGCTGGAATAGCTCTCTGAGCGTTGTACTGAGCTTATTCATTTGATGATAGAGCTTGTAGAGCATATCCTCACGATAGCTGCCCTCAAATGTTAGGATCGTAATAATATCCCGCTCTCGCTTCGGATTAGCGAAGCTGAAGCTTTGAAAATAGCTTGATGTAATATCGTGGACAATATTCGTCACTGCAAAATGAAGCAGATCAATATCCTCCTTAAAGCGTCGCTTCGCCAGCTGCTTCATGTTAAGCATATAGATCGAAACTGCTGCCAGTAGCTGATTGGGTTGATCAGCACCGATAAGCTTTACTAGGTCCTCATTGTAGTACCTCGTATAGCTGCGATCAATAAGCGATAAATACAGCTTCTCCTTCAGCTTCGGCAATGACATGTTCAGCGTAATGTTTTGATGAATGCTTTCTTCTTCCTCTTTCCGTCTCGCTTCCATTAGATCGACTGCTTTGCGCAGTGATTGATTGAGCTCCTGACGATTGATCGGTTTTAGCAGATAGTCAACAACTCGCGATCGTATCGCTTGCTTCGTGTATTCAAAATCATCGTAGCCGCTTATTACAATCGTAAGCAGCCTTGGGTACTTTCGCTCTAGCTCCTGCAGCAGCTGCTTGCCATTCATTTCAGGCATTTTCATATCGATGAGTGCTATGTCGATTGAGTGCTGGGCAAGAAGCTCTAATGCTGCCTTGCCGTTATTCGCTTCATATATATGGGAGACTCCAAGCTCCTCCCATTGTCCCAAAATTTTAATGGCTTCACGAAGCGGCTCTTCATCATCAATAATGATAACGTTAATCATTTCCCCTGTTTCCTCCTCTTGTCAGTATAATGATCATTCTCGTGCTGTTCTCATCACTTTCTATCTCTAGCCTTGACTCATTGCCGTAAAGCAGCTTAAGACGAGCATTTAAGTTAACTAAGCCAATGCTTTCCTGCTTATATAGCGCTTCCTCCCAGTCCTGTGCAAGCCAGTGTCTAATTTCCGCTAGCTTCTCCTGCTCGATAGCAGGACCGTTATTTTCTACCGTTATCGTCACGTGATGCTCCTCTGAACGTACGGAAATGTTTATGGTAACAGGAGTTGATACCTTCTCCAGTCCATGCTTGACCGCATTTTCCACCAGTGTTTGAATAGAAAGCTTCGGTACATCGATTGTCGTTAACGCTTCTGGCACATCCATATTAACGATTAAGCGCTCGCCGAATCGAGCCTTTTGTATCGCTAAATAATGACCGATATGCTTCAGCTCCTCTTGTGCTGTAACAATATCACTTCCGCTTATACAATATCGAAGTGACATGGCGAGTGAATCGACCATGTCGACGATTTCCAGCTGTCCATTCTTCAGAGCTTTAGTGGAAATAGCCTGCAGCGCATTGTACAGGAAGTGAGGGTTGATCTCCGCCTCTAACGCTTTCAGCACTGCGTTTTTTTCAGCGAGCTTCAGCTTGTACCGTTCATTAATAAGCTCATTTGTCCGACGAACCATCGAATTGAAACGGTGCGAGATATATGCCAGCTCGTCCGTGCCGACTACCTCTAGTGTTGCATCAAAGTCCCCTGCACTAAACCTTTTCATTTGCGTGGACAGTCGAATGAGCGGCTTTGTAATATGACTAGCAAATATGAACACTAGTAGGACAGCCAACACGAGAAAGCCAATCCCGATCAGTAAGCTGAATTGCAAACTTTGCTTCGCGCTCGCATTGATCTGAGTATAGGGGATTTGCTTAATGAGCTTCCAGCCTTCCTTATCCCCAATGTTGTAAATCACCAAATACTTATGATCGTCTATCGTATATGAGTATTGTCCATCGTGCTCATCGGTCAGTGCATCGATCACTTGATGATCAACCAATTGCATATATGTGTCCTGATTGCTTGCCATAAACAGCTCATTCGTCGGACTCAGCCAGAACAGCTGCTCATCTCCTTCAATCGGAATATCCTTTACAATATCATCAAAAACGTTGCGATTATAGTAGAAAGAAATGACGGCCTGTGGCGTTCTGGTCGCTATAGAGCGCATCACACGATGGTAAGCGAAGTAGCCTTCCTCCGCACGTGCTTGATAGCTGTCCTCAATCGTTGTAAATTCAAGTGATTGATAGGAACGATTGAACTGGCTCTGCAATGCTTCTTCATACCACGGCTGCTCGATTGGACTTGTGTCCTCATGTGTCGATATCGTAATGTCGTTGCGTAGACGCTTCACCTCGTAATATTTCCCAGAGTTAAAAAGATATAAATAAATGCCCTCCAGATCCATCTCGTTATAGAAAATGCTTCGCAAGTATTCCTCTATAAGCATTTTCGAGGAGTAGCTTTCCGCTTCATGCACGAATGCATAGCTTAGCTCGTCAAAATTACTTTGAGGCAGCGATCTCTTTTCCATCTCCTTCACGTAGTCCTCCAGATTCTGATTAACAAGCTTTAAGTTGTTCGAGGTACTGGAAATACTATGACCGATCGCTTCTTTTTGCAGCATCTGATAGGAGATTAGCGTTAAGCTGCCTACCACTAAAATAATAATTGCTGAAAACAATAGGTTGAGCTTGTTCACAAGTCGGCCAGTTGCCCATTCATGCAATCTCTTGATGCTTCTCATACGTCATGACCTCCTGTTTTCATACTTTAACGTTGGTTCACTTTTTTACCCTTAACTGATAATTAAAATCCATTTAGCCGCTCAAGACTGCTCTCTATAATAAGTAATATAACGTTATCATGCAACGAACTACAAGAAAGAAGGTGCCTTATGTTCAAGTTTTTAGGTAGAAAAGGGAATGACAAGCTAGAATTTGGACTGTTCACTATACCAGTCATCATCTGTATTGCTGTCGCCTTCTATATTCCATTTTTTATGACGATTCGTTACTCCTTAATGGAATGGAACGGGATATCTAGCTCTCCAAAATTTGTTGGACTAGAAAACTATAAGCAGATTTTTATGGGCGATGCGAACTTTGCTCAAGCATCATGGTTTACGATTAAATATACGGTGCTTTACATTGTTCTGATCAATGTGATCGCCATCCTGCTTGCACTATTACTTAATATGAAGCTAAAAACAACGACATGGCTGCGCGCTGCATTTTTTATACCGTATATTTTAAGTCTAGTTATCGTTGGTTTCATCTGGAAATTTATCTTCATGCAAGGCTTCGAGTCTCTAGGTAAAAGTACAGGCTGGGGCATTTTCGAGCTAAGCTGGCTAGGTGATCCAAAGCTCGCCTTTATCTCCATACTGCTTGTATCGATATGGCAATCCGTCGGCTTCTATCTTGTTATCTATATCGCTGGCTTGCAATCCGTGCCGGACGATCTGAAGGAAGCTGCTGTAGTTGATGGAGCTGGACCGATCCGTCGCTTCTTCAACATTACATTACCATTGCTCGCACCCTCGATTACGATAAGTGTATTTATGGCACTAACAAACTCGATTAAAGTATTTGATGTCATTCTATCCCTTACTGCTGGTGGTCCTGGTGGAACGACTTACAGTGTTGCGTATGATATTTATCGCGATACGTTCCAGAACAACCTATTCGGCTATGGTACAGCAAAGGCAATTGTTCTGTTCGTTGTCGTCTTGGTCATTACCATTATTCAGCTTACATTGTTCAAACGCAGGGAGGTTGAAGCATAATGAAAAACCGGAAAACGATTGGCAGAATCATACTAGAAATCGTTATGTTTCTTGCATCACTGCTGTTTCTATACCCATTATTCTTGGCAATCAACAACTCTTTCAAATCATTCGGTGAAGTGATGCGCGATGTTATTGCGCTGCCGGAGAAATTAATGCTCGAGAACTACTCCTATGTATGGAAGTTTATCGATTACCCAAAACTGTTCACGAACAACCTTGTGATTACCGTGCTTGGCCTAGCAGGTATTGTGTTCGTGTCATCGATTGCAGCCTATAAGCTCGCACGTACGAAATCTCGTTGGAGCATTCTAATCTACATGCTGTGTATTATGCCAATGCTCATTCCATTCCAGTCCATCATGCTTAGCGTTGTGCAGCTGGCGAATCAGTTGAATTTGTCTGAAAGCACGGTTGGTCTTGGATTGCTGTATTGGGGCTTTGGTGCTCCACTTGCGGTGTTTATCTACCATGGCTTCGTGAAGGGGATTCCAAAAGAAATTGATGAAAGTGCAACGATTGACGGTGCATCAGGCTTTAGATTGTATTTCTCCGTTATCTTCCCGTTGCTTAAGTCCGTAACAACGACAATTGTTATTATTGACGTCATGTGGATCTGGAACGACTTCCTGCTTCCATTGTTGCTCGTAAACGGCTCTCCGGATACTAAGACGTTAACGCTAGCTGCCTATACCTTCGTGGGTCAATATACTTCTGACTGGCAGTATGCGATGACAGCTATGGTTATGGCGGTGCTTCCTTCGATTGTCGTGTTTATGTTCCTGCAAAAGTATATCGTTAAGGGCGTTGTAGCAGGCGCCGTTAAAGGGTAAGTTCATGCTTCTCTCTCTTGTAAGCAGCGCTCCGTAGATGGCGAGGTTACAGTTGCTGTTGTCAGCGCTCCGTAGATGGTGAGGTTACAATTGCTGTTGTCCTCTGATTTCTAGAAGTGAATCAAATGTAGAAATCAGAGGACAAAGGCAACCGCTTCGCTTTTCCACTCTCACCATTACTCCGCTGTAGCTCTTTGTGGGTGTTGCTTCGTTGTATTACCTCTCTATAAACTTCGCTGGGGTGTGTTAGTGGGGTGTGGTACGTTGTGCGTAGTAACTCGCACCATCTACTCCGCTGGGGTGTCTACGTGGGTTTACACTTCAAGGTGATACTTTACATTAACCTTATATATAGCGGACTACATTGAACAGGCTTTTTCTATAATGAACTCAAGGATACAAGTCGATATAGTAGCTAGGTCTTCCTATAGACCTAGCTGCTTTTTTGTAGCACAAATAACAATGCAAAGAGGTGAAATGGATGGATATCGCAGCAGCATCAGTCTCCAACAGCCTAGCTTCTGTTAAGCAGGAAGTTTCAGTTAGCTTGTTGAAAAAATCATTGGATCAGAATAAGGACATGGCTTCCCAGCTGATCACTAAAGTGCTAGAAGGTAGTCTTGATCCTAATCTGGGGAACAAGCTTGATATTCGCGTGTAATAGTAAGCTGTAGCGGGAGCGTCTCAATCAATTGATTGGGCGCTCTTTTTCTCTATATACGACTCTTGTTAAAATGGGCTAGCTAGACAAGTAAGAACGTATTGACAATATTTCTCTCTTATGATTAACTATATATGAACATGTGTTCATATATAGTTAATAGTAACAACAACTAATAAATTTATAAGTAATTAATCGATCTATTGGGTCTCATATCATACATGATACAAACAAGACTAACCAACACTATTACAATGATCGATTGATTGAGGAGGAAATGATATGTCAGAAGAACATCGACATCACAGCAATCAATGTCACGATAATCATAGTCACAGCCATAGCTCTCACAATCACCATAATCACAGCCATCATGGATTGCATCATCATCATGGACCTGTGGACGGCAACCGTACTGGACTCATTATTGCACTAGTTATTACAGCAGGTATTATGGTGCTAGAGTTTGTAGGAGGATTGCTGACAAATAGTCTAGCCTTGCTATCGGATAGCGGTCATATGCTTAGTGATAGCAGCTCACTGTTATTTAGCCTCATTGCATTTAGCTTAGCAGCAAAGGCAGCTACACCTAAGCGCACCTTCGGCAATCATCGTTTTGAGATACTGGCTGCTTTGCTGAATGCTGTTACGTTATTTATTGTCGCTGCATTCATTATTATGGAGGCGATCGAGCGGTTTAGCGCTCCCCCTACTGTTGCTAGTGGAACGATGATTTGGATTGCTTGCATCGGTTTGTCGGCTAATCTACTATCTGCATATTTTCTTATGAAAAAAGGGGATGTCGAGCATAATCTGAATATGCGCTCCGCTTACCTGCACGTAATTGGCGATGCGCTTGGCTCAATCGGAGCAATTGTTGCAGGGATCATTATGCTTAGCTTTGAGTGGTATTACGCTGATCCTATTATTAGCGTTATCGTAGCCCTTCTCATTCTGCGCAGTGCTTGGGGCGTATTGAAGCAAAGCTTGCATATCTTAATGGAAGGAACACCATCGTCAATCGATCAGCAGGCTGTACTTGAAAAGCTGTCTAATTTGCCTCATGTTATTGACGTGCATGATCTGCATATCTGGACGATAACGTCGAATATGGATTCGCTTAGCTGTCATCTTGTCATAGAGGATGAGGCCGACCAGCAAGCGGTACTACGGAATGCGATTAAGCTTGTGGAGGAGCAATTCGGGATCTCGCATAGCACGTTTCAAATTGAAACGTCAGTGATGGTGCATGAGCCGTGTCCTGTTTGATGGCTCCGTAATCGGTGAAGTTACAGTGCTCCGTAGATGGTGAGGTTTCAGCGCTCCGTAAATGGTGTTGTTCCGATTGCTGTTGTCTCTCTGATTTCTTGAAGTATTATAATGGTAGAAATCAGAGGACAAAGGCAAACGCTTCGCTTCTACACTAACACCATTACTCCGCTGGAGTTCTTCGCGGGTGTCACTTCGTTGTGAACCTCTTCGATTACTTGCTGGGGCTGTTCGTGGGCTTCACTTCGTTGTGAATCTTCACCGTTTACTCCGCTGGGGTGGTTTGTAGGCGTCACTTCGTAGGCCATCTTCATACATAATAAAGGAGCAGCATTGGGGTGAATACACCCTTCAATGCTGCTCCATTTACTTAGAATAAGCAGATGCTATTGTGCTGGTTGTTTTAGTCGACATGATTATTGCTTTGTTACGCTTAATACTTTATTGTGCTTAGCTTTGTCGCTCTTTATTGCTGCGCTTCTAGGGCTAGTAACACTTTGACAGCTTCCGCTCTTGTTGACTGTCCTCTTGGGTCGAAATGATGATTGCCTTTACCTTGCATGATGCCAGCTTCTGTTGCTTTACGGATAGCTTCCATCGCCCATGATGATATCTGATCTGCATCCTCGTAGTTCAATACACTGTTGTGTTGTGGATTCACTACGGATGATGTGCCGTCTGTGGTTCCTTGACCAACTGCATCTTGCGAAGCTGTTCCCAATGCCCCTTGCTTCTTGTAGTCCAATGCGCGTACAAGCAGCACGGCCATTTCCTCGCGGGTGATGCCTGCCTGTGGCGCAAATCTGTGGTCATTGACTCCATTTACTAGACCTGCCTCATATGCGGCTGCAATCGCTGGCGCATACCATGCATTAGCTGCAACATCAGTGAACGGAGCCGCGCCATCAGGGGATAATCCTAAGATGCGAGCTAATATTGCTGTAAACTCTGCTCTCGTTATCGTATCGTTCGGAGCGAAGGTATTCTCGCTCTTTCCTTCTATGAACTGCTTAGCAGCAGCCTGCTGAATAAGGCTGGATGCCCAATGCTCTGCTGTAACATCAGCAAACACCTTCTCATAGCGGATTAGCACATATCTTCCCGCTTCAGCTGCAGACACTGTGAACTGTCCATCTGCCTTCTTCGCAGGTACGTATTGCAGTGTTCCATTCTTAAGCAGCTGATACACGTTCGTCAACAGACCATCACCACTACCTGCTGTAAAGCTTAGCGTAATGCCAGCTTTAATGGCTGTAAGCGCTTTGTCTGCTTGCTCATTGGCAAAAGTAAGCTCAAGGATTGGCGATTGTGCACTCAGCTGTGCCTTCTTTGCATTGGCTGCTGAATCAAGCTGCTGCTTCACTTCCGCTGCAGTTAGTGTAACGGTCATTTTACCAGTCTGTGAAGCCCATGCTTCGAGCTGCTCGACAGAGATCACAACCGAGAAACCATCTCCTAGCAAGCGCATTGGCTTATGAAGCTTCGATGGAACAAGCGTTATCGTGTTCGTTGACGTTGACAAGCTCAAACGAACGTCATAGTAATCCCCATTCAAATGCTCTTCACTAATTGTCACATGACCATCATTCCCAGTAGGTTCACCTGTAGTTGGTGCTGGAATTGGTGTCGGAGTTGGCGTTACAACAGCTGGATTCGCAAGTATGATTGTTCCGCCATTGATGCGAGAAGGAAGCTCGAGTGTAACGGTGCTATCCTGTCTTACAACGATATGATTGCCGCTGTACAGCTCTGTCAATATAGCACCAGCCTTCGCATCCACCTCAAACGTTACATTACGCGGCTCATCACTAACATTGATCGCTACATACACTTCATCGTTGTTGTAGGCACGCTCGAACACGATGTATTGATCAGTGTCGCCACCAGCGAGCTTTGTACGAGTGCCCTTGGCAAATACTTTAGAGTACTGGCTGCGTGCAGCTAATAGCTTTTGATAATGCGTTAGCATATCGCTGCGTTCCTCTAGCTCATCCCATGGCATATCGTATCGGTTATCGCCATAATTGCCCTCATCAAAGTTCGCATTTTTACCAGACATGCCAAGCTCCTCGCCGTAATAAATAACTGGCTGACCCTTAGCTGTCATCATCAATGATGCAGCAATTTTTTGCTTGCTTTCATCATTGTTCGCATAGGTGGCCAGGAATCCATCCTCGTCATGACTGCTTAAAAATTGACCCAACGTTGCAGCATTATTCAGCTTTTCATTTCTAGCCTGTAACGTTTCCTCTACAGAATCAACGCTGCCGTTCACGAAATCACGCGCAATGTACTTGAAGTTAAAATCAAGCAACGAATCCATCATCCCAGAGCCTAGGTAGCCTCTTTGGTCATCGACATATGCGCCGAATACTTCACCAATTAGCTTAAACTGAGGCTCAATTTTCGTTAGCTCATTTTTGAACTGTGTCCACGTCGTCGGCTCGACATGCTTTACAGTGTCTACCCGGAAGTAGTCAATCGTGTCCCCCCGCTCAGTACGTGCACGCTCTAGCCAATCAACCTGCCACGCGATAATCTGCTCACGAACGGCCGCATCCTCTGTGCGAAGATCTGGCAGTCCGGCTAACTCACCATGTAGATCTCCCGCTCCTGCTGGATTGCGAATCATACCACTGAACACCGCTTGCTCTTCCTCTGTTGGATAGTTCGGGACATTCAGCCTCACATCCTCAGCATCCATTCCGTAGCCTGTATGGTTAAGCACAACGTCTACCATCAGCTTAATGCCACGATCATGCGCTTTGTCGATGAGCTCCTTGAAGGTATCCAAATCTCCAAGATGCTCATCGAGCTTCGTGAAATCCTTTGCCCAGTAGCCATGGTAGCCATATTGATATTGCCACGGCTGACCATGACCTACATTCCAGTCCACATTGTCAACGATTGGCGTAATCCATATCGTATTAATCCCTAGCTTTTCTAAATAATCCAGCTTATCGATAATACCTTGGAAGTCCCCGCCATGATACGTCTGAGCGTGTGTTGTATCATAGCTCTCGCCATTCGGATCATTATTGCTCTCATCTCCGTCGTAGAAACGGTCAGTCAGCATGAAGTAAATGCGTGCTTCATCCCAATCGAAGTCATGCTTTCCACTAACTTGTCGAGCGTTCACCGTTACTTCAGCAGAGGTTTGATGCTCCACTTGATTCCTATCAATGATCGTTACTGGAATCGATTTGACACCTGCAGTGACATCATCAGTGACTGAGATCGTTAGTGCCATCAGCTCCTTATCAATCTGCACCTGCTCATGGCCGCCCAGCGCAGTCAAATCAGCATAAATACTGCTAATTAACTCCTTCGGCGTGTCCGTTTCAATCGTCAGCAGGCTGTGTGTATTGTAATTGAAGCTGTCTGGCGCAATCGAAGCACTCAAGTCAATTTTGATCAGCTGATAAATAATTTTCGATACACCATCCACATTATTTTTCGGATCTACGATTTCGATCGTTTCACCATCAATCGTAACGAGGAATGTGTACGGGTACTCTCCTTCCTCCATATCCTGCCACGTATAGCTGTAGTATTCACCTGCTGTATCGTACGCCATCGAATATTCGCTATCACCAAGCTTCACCTTCACTTCTGAAATACGATGGTGCTCATTACTACGATATAGCTCTTCATTGCGATAGTAGAAGGTAACATCATTTCCTTCGATTATTGGACCGGCTATATACGGTGTTTGAAGGAATTCTGCCTGCCCACTCGTAATTTTAACGACGACATAGCTTTCATCCAGTCTAATATTTACAAATCGGTCAGCCTCCGTATCCTTCTCTAACCAGTTTCCTTTTCGTACAATAAAGCCAACCTGAGTGACATTAGGTGCAACCTCAACTAAAGCAATCGCTTTTCCAGCTTCGATCGTGAATGGAATCGCATCATTTATCACGCCTGTATTCCATACCCATAGGTCCCAATCTGTATAGTCTTTATCCTCTCGCTCATATTCGAATTGGATATAGCGTTTCACGTACGACTTGACCTCAACCGTGAAGTTAGCCTTGATGTCTCCTATCGCAGCGTTTATAACTGCATGACCAGGTGACACACCAGTAACGATTCCAGTACTATCGACAGTTGCAACCTGTTGATCACTCGACGTCCACTTCAGTGGCTGGCTGCTCATCACTTGGCCAAATTGGTCTCTAACTGTCGCCGTAAGCTTCGACGTAAAATCAGCATAGACCATGTCTTCCCCTTGAATAACAAGCTCAGTTGGTACTAATGAAGCGACAATTAACTGAGCAGAAGCTGTTAGCTCACCGGCTGACGCTGTAATCGTCGTAGTGCCTTCCTTCAACGTTCTAATTCTGCCGCTATCTGTTATCGTCGCAACGCCTTCATTCGAGGAGCTCCATGTAATCTCCTCTCCTGTCATGATGCGGCCCCGCTGATCCTTCACGACAGCAGTAGCGATCATATCCTTACCTGCTTCCATCGCTTTCTTCGCAAGCTTTACCTCTAGCGTTGTTGGAATGGACGTATCCTCCGTCGCTTCATCGTAAAGCACCATCATTGAGATCGGGTCAACCGTTACACTATCCGTTGCCTTTGACAAAACAGCTGTGCCTGCAGAGGTTGCGTTAACGACTACATTCCATTCTCCTGCAGCAGGAAGCTTAATGTTGCGTGCTTCACTTGCTCCATTGTAGATAACAACGATGTTTTTCCATTCATCTCCATTGGCATACTCGCCTAATGTATAGGCAACAACACCATTGGCACTTTCCAGTACATTTAGATGCGCATCGACCTCTGCCTTCGTCGTCATACGGAAGGCTGGATGGGAGGTGCGAAGCTTAATCAATCCTTTGTAATATTCATTGATATCCGCAAAGCTTGCTTTATTGCCCCAATTAATCTTGTTCACTGAATCCGGGCTGCGATAGCTGTTATGATCGCCATACTTGCTGCGAAGCAGCTCATCACCCGCATGAATAAACGGAATGCCCTGCGCAGTCAGCACAATACCATTTGCAAGAAGTGAGCGTTTTACCGTTTCATTAGCAAATACGTCCTCCTGATCAACATATCGATACGGATTAGCAGCTGCTACTGCATCGTCTACATTACCGCCGTTATTCAGCTCACCGTTTGTAATGGACAGCATATTGAGCTCTTCAAACAAATTCTGAGTTCGTAACACCTTATCCCATAAATTTAGATTGTCGTGAGCGGTCACATAGTTGATCGTCTCCGTTGGTGCGTTCGTAAAATCAGTCGTTGCACCGATAAGCCCCTTCAGAATTCCATCGATGTTGCCTGCTTCTAAGTCCCCTGTTGCAAAGCCTTTGCCAGCTCCATCGCTATCACCTTTAATGGCAGATCGGAAATGATCGTTAAATACAGCAAAATTCAAATCCTTCTGTGAACCCTTCAGCGTTTGATCCGTACCTGGAAGCGGTGTAGAGCCACCCATCCACGGCTCCCCGTAGATTAGAATCGATGGATCAACCTCCTGATGAAGC
The DNA here is from genome assembly GCF_023715345.1 of Paenibacillus camelliae. Taxonomy (GTDB): domain Bacteria; phylum Bacillota; class Bacilli; order Paenibacillales; family Paenibacillaceae; genus Pristimantibacillus; species Pristimantibacillus camelliae. Next base: position 126,844 of record NZ_JAMBNY010000005.1, on the reverse strand, counting down.
TCCTGCGTAATTTCAGCCATCGTTGTCGTATCGATAATCCCCATGAGGTCGAAGCGGAAGCCATCGATATGATATTCCTGTGCCCAGTAATTTACGGAGTCCTTAATATATTTCCTCACCATTGGACGCTCGGTCGCAATTTCATTGCCTACACCAGAGCCGTTGGAATAGGAGCCATTGCTGTTCGTACGATAGAAATAGCCAGGCACAATTTTATTGAATGGTCCATCCTCGATCGAATACGTATGATTGTATACAACATCCATGACGACGCGAATGCCTCGCTCGTGAAGCGCCTGAACCATTTGCTTAAATTCAGTAATTCTTGCTGTTGGATTAGCTGGGTCTGACGAATATGAGCCTTCAGGTACGTTATAGTTTTGCGGGTCATAGCCCCAATTGAATTTCGGATTCGTGGATGCAGGATCATTCACCGTCAGCTCATTGACCGTCTGGTAATCGTAGGCTGGCAGCAGATGCAAATGTGTAATGCCCAGCTCCACCAAATGATCAATACCGAGCGAATGTCCAAACTCATCGACGAGACCAGACTCTGTAAATGCGGCATATTTGCCCCGACTCGCTTCACTTACTCCTGAATCCTCAGAAATGGAAAAGTCTCGAATATGCAGCTCATAGATAATCGCATCCGTTGGCTGCATAAACGCTGGCTTCTGATCGTTGCTCCAGCCTGTCGGATCAGTCGCTTCCAAGCTGACGATAGCCGTTCTTGCCCCATTAGCTGCTACCGCACGCGCGTAAGGATCAACGACATAGTGACTGCTGCCGTCTGCAAATTGCACATGGTACATATAATATTGTCCTGCCAAGTCTCCATTGACCGTGCCTGACCATACGCCTTGTTCGCTTCGAGAAAGCATCGTCTCGGTGCCACCTGTATGATCCTCTACTTTGCCAGCCGCATTATACTGACCTGCTTCGTCGTAGATGGCAACGGATACTGCAGAAGCAGTTGGTGCCCATAGCTTAAATGTGCTGCCAGTCGTATGGTAGGTAAGCCCGAGGTCTGAACCGCCGTAATAAAATTTCTGGTCGTTCAGCACGTTACGAAACACTAGCTCTGTGCTATTGAGTGAGGAGTGTCCCACTCGGTATAACTTCGTAACGTCAATCGCATCCTCGTCAACCGTTAGACGATAGAGAAGCTTGCCAAGCTTCTCAGGCTTCACCGCAACGCTCACCTGCTCTGCCTGCTCCATGACATAAAATCCATTCAGTTGTTCAGGCTGCAGCTCTTCAGTTGTCGTAACATTAATCGACGTTAGTGAATCCATAAATGCCGCTTGAACCTTTGCAGATAGATCTACGTCCTCTGCATTGTAATAAACTGTTTCATCCCCTTGAATAAGCCAGACATCAACACTCTGCTGCCCCTGCGGCATGGTAATGATGCGTGTTTCCTCCTGTGTACTCCAATCACCAGGACGTGTAATCACATTAATTATACGAGCATCACTTGTAATGCTTACTGTTGCAAATCCCGATTCGTCCGTACCCGTAAAATCTATCTCTCTACCATCATTAACATCATCCCACGTCCAAATATCCCACTGACTTTGTTGTCCATCCAACCTGTAATAGTGAATATTGTAAGTGTTCATTGTGCTCGGGTCCTTCTCTGTTGTAAATGTAATGGTCTTATCCTCCGCTAGATTTTTTATCGATCCAGCAGGCAATGTCATCATATACGTTGTATGATAGCTAAGCTTTTCAAGAAGCTTGACGATGACAGCTCCTTCATCTATGCCCGCTTCAACAGCAACGCTTGTGTCGGCAGACTGCAATACTGGCAGCTGGCTTGCATCATCCCAGATTAGCTCTCCTATGAAATTCAATCGTATTTCTGATAGCTCAGTGCTTACATTGTGTTCACCTGCTGCTGGTACAGAGCTTGCCAGTACAAGCTCCGGTGCTTGAAAGCTAATGCTGTATGATGTAGTATATTCAGCTTGTGTGTTTGGTTCTGCTGATACGTTCCAGGATTGCGCAATATTATTGTTTGCGCTTTCAGGAATGACATCGAATGCGCCATGCTCGATGTCGTTATTTCCGCTTAGCACAGCGATCGCTTTAATCGAGTCCCCTTCTGCTAGACCTAGCAGTGACAAAGGAATACGACCCTCGAAGCCCGTATCAATGGCGTTGGCGAACTGGGTACCTTTACTTTCTCCCCAGCTTGAAGCAATCGGTTCATTTAAATTGTCTGTCTTGTATATCGCTGCGCCGTTAAGCTCATTATTGTTCTTAATGCGGCTCACGACCTGATAGCTTGGCAGTTCCTCTGCAGCGCTAAAGTTAAAGCCTGTGCCCCATGGAGCATTCACATCAACATCAGCTGCAGGTCCACCATTGATTGATATTGCCAGATTAAGATAGAGTCCGTTTTCTCCCCAATTATCCAGCTTCACACCGTCGATCCAATAATATAAATAGGTGCAATCATTCGTCAGCTTCAGGTTATCGATGTGGAAATCATTCCAGCCCTTTGATGCTGACGTGCCTAGGGTCGGCACACTATTCCACAGATCGTCCTTTAAGCCATCCACTGTAATGTAGCCGCACGTTTCATCTTCTGCAGCCACTTCAGCTTCGGCGTAGGCAGCTGATGTTGGAAACAATGATAATAATAATGCAACAATCGAAAGCACAGCCACCCATTTCTTCTGTACGTTAAACATATAGCACTCCTCCGTTCTTCATTTTTCGATAATTTGCGCAAACGATTGCATTAATTGATGACGAGTGCCGCTTAATATTCGCCGGAAACTATGGCGTTTAGCGGCATGTTCTAAGGAGTTTCATATGTATCACACGGAAGTTTGTGCAATCGTTTTCATAAAATATAATAGTAGACCGTACATTTATTGTCAATCGCAATTTGAATAAATTAAAAAGGGAGATGATCTCGCGATGGATGTCTTGCCTAGAGATTCTCCCTTATTTTACGGTAATATTAATAACCTTTTCGTACGTACTTATCTGTCACTTGCTATATCAACTCAATCTTATTTATCGGAGGATTCATCCTCAGCTCCGCTTCTTTCCGAATTCCTGCTTATTTCCGAATGTAAGAAGCTTAATACTTGCTCATTAATGATCTGTGGCTGCTCAATCGTTAGTGTATGATTGGCATCGTGTACAAGGATGCAGGTGATATTCGGAACATTGGTCTGAGCATACTCCATTGCTTTATGAGCGGGATAAAGCACCTCGTGTTCACCGATCATAAGTAGGATGGGCAGCTTGAGCGTGGCTAGCTCCTCTGGCTCGATTTTCAGCGGATACAATCTTAATCGGGGGAGCGCATGATGATAGCCTGCTAGCATAAACTCTCTATAGCCCGGTGCAAAAGGCAGACCTTCTGCTGACAATCCGCGAAATGCTCGATCCACCCACTTCTCCGTTTGAAAGAGCAAGCCCGGAAAGGAATAATAGAAAAACCTCCAATGCAAGCGGTGAAAGGCAGCAGCAGGCGCAAATAATGCAAGCTTTTTGACACGTTCCTCGTAAGCCATCGTGAATCGCAGTGCGATGTAGCCTCCGATGGAATGTCCTGCTAGGTAAAATTGATCCAAACCAAGTGCATCAACCGTTTCCTTCAGCCATGCTACAGCTTCTTCCTTTTGCATAATGATCTCGTTGGCTTCGCTTTTTCCAATATCGCCGATAATATCGATAGCATAGACGCAGTAATGCTCACTCCATGCTTTAACGTTTGGATACCACATAACGGAGCTCATCGTCATGCCGTGCAGCAGCACTAGTGGAGGGTTATTGCTATTGCCAAATTGCAGCACATAGGTTTTGCCAAAGGAAGTATGCAGGTACTGATCGATATAAGGACATTGAAACAAAGCTAAGCTCTCGTCATAATGCATGTTATATTGCTCTCGGTATCCACTCTCCAAAAAGACATCCATCGACTATACCTTATCCTTTACACATTTTTCAGCGCTCAGCTTAACCATCTCTACGCTCGAACCTTCCTTCGTCAGGAGATCGCTTTAGAGATGGTTAGCTTCGCTGTAGCTCTTTTACTTGATCAAACCTTTGGGGCGTTTCTTCGATAATTCTCCATATTCAGCGCTACGCTTAACCATCTCTACGCTCGAACCTTCCTTCGTCAGGAGGTCGCTTTAGAGATGGTAAGCTTCGCTGTAGCCTTTTACTTGATCAAGCCTTTGGGGCGTTCCTTCGAGTGTTATCCACGCTCATCGCTCCGCTTAACCTTCTCTACGCTCGGACCTTCCTTCGTCAGGAGGTCGCTTTAGAGATGGTTAGCTTCGCTGTAGCCTTTTATTAGATCAAACCTTTGGGGCGTTCCTTCGATAGTTATCTAACCTCAGCGCTACGCTTAACCTTCTATACGCTCGAACCTTCCTTCGTCAGGAGGTCGCTTTAGAGATGGTTAGCTTCGCTGTAGTCTTTTATTAGATCAAACCTTTGGGGCGTTTCATCAATAGTTATCTAACCTCAGCGCTACGCTTACCTTCTCTACGCTCGAACCTTCCTTCGTCAGGAGGTCGCTTTAGAGATGGTTAGCTTCGCTGTAGCTCTTTTACTAGATCAAACCTTTGGGGCGTTCCTTCGATTGTTATCCACGCTCAGCGCTACGCTTAACCATCTCTACGCTCGAACCTTCCTTCGTCAGGAGGTCGCTTTAGAGATGGTAAGCTTCGCTGTAGCCTTTTACTTGATCAAACCTTTGGGGCGTTTCTTCGATAGTTATCGAACCTCAGCGCTCAGCTTACCTTCTCAGCGCTACGCTTAACCTTCTCTACGCTCGGACCTTCCTTCGTCAGGAGGTCGCTTTAGAGATGGTAAGCTTCGCTGCAGTTGTTGTTAGTGTACCAAGGGGATTGAACGTTAGTTGGTACGTGAGCACCTACAGTGTTTTCATAGAAAACACGCTTCGAAAGCAAAGCCTTTCGGTTGAACCTCATATTCGACGTCGAATCAACTACAGCGCGATGCATCGTCATCAAAGCTGGACTTTTGAGCATCCCCTTTTTCAATGAGAGCTTAAAAGTTCGGCTTTCAGGACCAAGAAGATGGGACGATAGTAGAAAACGAGGAGCGCAGCGTACGTTAGTTGGTACGCGAGCACCACAGTTTTCGCTAGCGATCCCATATTCGAAGCCGAATAAGCTACAGCGCGTTACTTCGTAATCAAAGTCGTACTTTTGAGCTACCTCTCTTCAATTTGAAATTTAAAATGCTCGGCTTTCAGGACCAAGAAGATGGGGAGAAACTAGAAAATAAGGAGCACAGCGTACGGTATTGGTACGTGAGCACCGCAGTTTTCGGTTGAACCCCAGATTCGACGTCGAATCAACTTCCATGAAGCTACATCGTCATCAAAGTCGAATATTTTAAATAACCCTTCCAATGAAAGCTCAAAAGTTCGGCTTTCAGGACCAAGAAGATGGGACGATAGTAGAAAACGAGGAGCGCAGCGTACGTTAGTTGGTACGCGAGCACCACAGTTTTCGCTAGCGATCCCATATTCGACGTCGAATAAGCTACAGCGCGATACATCGTCATCAAAGCTGGACTTTTGAGCTACCTCTAAATGTCGTAGGTTTTGCAACGCTTGTAGCTGTATATCACATCCTCCACCCACTCACCGAATTGAAACAGTGCGTCCTCGTGGCCTGCTGCGGATATAAGCTGAACACCAATCGGCATTCCCTGTTTATCCGTCCCGATCGGAAGTGTTAATGCAGGTAATCCCCAAACATTGGCATAGGCAATGTAGGGCATGTACTTTTTGAAGGTTTTACGGATAGAGAAAATCTCGCTGTATTGCTTCCCATGCTTCTGTGCCGCTTCATGATAGATAGGCAAAATCAGTATTTTACCCTCAAAATATTGTTCAAGCTCCTGATCACCTTGCTGTAGTGCGACACGAATTTGCTGTAGTCGTTCCTCAGAGGGCTTGAATAAGCCTGCGCCAAGTAAAGCCCAGGACAGGTAGGAATGAAAGTCAGAGCGGCCAGTTAACTTCTCCTTCACATACTCAGTAAGCGGACTTTTTGTACCGCCTTCGCTCATAAGCTGCTGAACATGCTTGGCTCCATTAATACTCATTAGCTCCTGCCAATACAACGCGGATTCATGAAAATGCGGTGGGAGCTCATCTACTACACGATAGTCTTCCCCAATTTTGCCGCGTATTTGCTCGAGCAGCTCTTCTGTATCAGGACCAAGTGGAATATCAGGCTGCTTGCCTGGTATGACGATCTCGTAACGATCCAAATCAACAAATTTACGCTTACCATCAGTTAAGATTTCATGGATGAACTGAGCATCTCTTACGGATTTGCCCATTGCACCGATCCCAAGCATTCTCCGCTGTTCAGGAATGGTGACCGGTGGAAAGTTTCCTGTATCATCAACCTGACTATTCGCTGACTTAAAGCCTACGATGCCATTGTAATGGCTTGGAAAACGGATCGAGCCTCCGATATCCGCGCCAAGACCAACAGCAGCGCCGCCCACTGCCATCAACGCTCCTTCTCCACCGCTAGAGCCGCCTGCGGAACGATTCAGATCCCATGGATTATTCGTGCGTCCATGCAGCTTATTGTCCGTTTCCTCACAGAAGCAAAGCGCTGGGGTATTCGTTTTAGCTACAATGATTGCCCCTTCCTGCTTCAAACGCTTAACGACTGCAGCATCCTCTGTCTCAATCATTTGTGCACGATGAATTAAGCCTGAGGTCGTAGCCATTCCCGCGACATTGAAGCAATCCTTCATACTAATGGGGACACCATGAAGCCTCCCTGTTGGTTCACCGTTTTGCAGCTGAAGATCTGCACGTATCGCCTCCTGCCTTGCAGCCTCATATCGATCAACGGTGACGCAATTAATCCGTTCATTCGCAGCCTTCAAATGCTCTATGTATGTAAGTGTTGCTTGAAGTGATGTAATTTCCCCATTTTTAATTCGAGTAGAAAGCTCCGTTGCATCCATATCTAATATTTGCTTCAACCTTCTTCCTCCTTAACCCATTTCTCTACTACTACTATACTACGTGTCCACTTTTTTTCTATACATGTTTTCACCTGATCTGAAAAATTAAGAGCTTAGAAGCACGAAGCCTCTAAGCTCAATTTGTACCTTGCCTCAACCTCTACTCAAAGCTCATCTCGGCTCATGATCAGCTTGGTTCATGCTCATGCTTCACCTGTCAGCCTTTGCACATCTACCGACACGATGAGCTGCTGCTCACTAGTTCCGCGATATACGCCCTTCACTGGCACAACATCCTGATAATCCCGTCCATGCCCTAGCTTTACGTAGCGATCATCGAACTCTGCCTCATTCGTCGGATCGAACGAGCACCAGCCTAGATCTGGCACATACGCTTCAACCCATGCGTGAGAAGCCTGCTCAAAATCTGCGGCACCGCCGTGAAGATCACCTACAAAATGATAACCACTTACATAACGCGCAGGTATCCCCTTCGCTCTGCAAACAGCAATCATTAAATGTGCAAAATCCTGACATACTCCGCGTTGCTTCGAGATAAGCTCATACGCCTTCGTTCTTACGGTCGTTGCCTCAGGATCATAGATATAGTGAGTACGGATATAGCTGCTCAGCGCATCAAGCCAAGCGTACACTGAGGAAGCAGGCACCCCAACACTTCCTTGTTTGGCTTCCCACAAGGTTAGTTGCGGAATATTATCCACCAGCTGCTTAATCTCTTCAGTAATTTCCGTATAGGCGGTTGGCAATAGAAATTCAATAAAGCGATTAATAAGCTCCTCCGAGGCAAGATATTCCCACGCTACACTTGGTTTAAGCGTACTGAGCTTTTTCTTATCGTCCATAGTGAATGACTCCGTCGTCACGACAAGCATGGTTGATTTGATTGTAAGCATTTGATGTGGTTGATTGATGGAGAAAGCATGAACACGATTGCCGAAGCTATCGTCATAGGTAAACATCGGAACATTGGGCTCGATGGAAAGACTATGATTATAGCAGGACTGCCGTTCATTCGTAACAGGCGTAAGCCTTATTTCATTGACACTGTCCATGACTTCCTGCGCGTAGTGATAGGTAGTGCTGTGGCTGATCTTTAGCTTCATACGCTAACCACTCCGGCAAGAAAAAAGCTTTTTCCGATCTCGCCACCAATCCATGAGCACGAATTAAGTAGTCGCAACGTTAATTCATCCTTACTCTCATGATCAAGCTCGGAGCTCTCAATACAATCAAGCTCAGCAATTAGCTTGCTAATCTGCTTTACAATTCGATCATGAGCGAGCTTTAACGGCTGATCCGTCAATTCTAGACTTCGAATTTGCTGAATAAGCTGACGAAAGGCATAGTGTACAGATCGCGGAAAAATCGGATTAAATATAACAAATTCCCATATCGGTTCAGCGGACACTCGATCAGCATAAATACGCCTGTAAACCTGATGTCCACTCATCGACTGAAGAATACCTTGCAGATAGGGATAGGATTGACTTGAGCTTGCTGCTTTCATCGGCTGTACCGTACGAAGAATGCGCAGCGTGTTCTCTGCACGCTCCAAATATCTGCCGCACTCCATAAAATACCACTCATTCTGTCTAGTCATCACTGAAGTAGCGCATCCGTAAAACATATGACACCATTGCTTAATTTGAGATAAAAATTGATGCGGTGTTTCCTTATAAAAACCTTCTTCGCTTTGCTCCATTAACCAAAGATAGAAGCTGTTTAGTACCTCCCACAGCTCGGCTGGTGCTTGATCACGCAGCATACGCAAATTATTGCGCGCATGGCTAACACAGGACACAAGTGAGTTTGTATTATCCTGGTCAAGCGTAATATAACGCAGTACCGTTTGCTCAGTATAATTTGTATACCTTTGCTCGAAGGCTGCTCTGCTTCCTATTGCTTCTACAATACGTTTCCACTTATCATCCTGCTGATTCTCTTCATAATCATAATGATTAATGAATTCATCCTGCTGTATATGGTAGTAGACATCAATCAATCGGGCATGGTTTTCTGCACGCTCCATATATCTCCCAATCCAAAATAAAGCTTCAGCGGTACGATTAAGCATTCGCATCCCCCATTTCATTATTGCTTATTTTTTTAGCACCCACGTATCCTTTACCCCGCCTCCCTGTGAGGAATTGACAACAAGCGAGCCTTCAACTAATGCGACTCTCGTTAATCCACCAGGTATAACATGGTTATCAGTGCCTTTAAGGACAAAGCCTCGCAGATCAATATGACGAGGTGTCATGGTTCCTTCGTGCATTATAGGCGCAGTTGATAGCTTCATCGTTTTCTGTGCAATATAACGGGTTGGATTTGCTTGAATAGCTTTAGCAAATTCAGCCAGCTCCCGTTCTGTCGCCGACGGCCCAATTAGCATCCCATAGCCACCCGACAGTGATGTTTCCTTCACTACTAATTCTCGCAAATGCTCCATTACATACTCATAGTCATCCTTTCTATCAAGGATGTAGGTTGGAACATTACTTAGTATCGGCTCCTCGTGCAAGTAATAACGAATCATATCAGGCACATAAGCGTAGATCGCCTTATCATCAGCAACTCCAGTACCAGGCGCATTCGCTATTGCGATATTACCTGCTCGATAGGCGTTCATTACACCCGGTATTCCAAGCAATGATTGCGGATTAAAGGCAAGCGGGTCTAGAAATTCATCATCTATTCTGCGGTATATGACATCAACCTGGCGGAGACCGTTCAGTTCACGAATATAGATCTTGTGATCCTTGTACAGCAAGTCTCTTCCTTCTACGAGGTATATCCCCATCTGCTGCGCTAAAAACGTATGTTCAAAATATGCCGAATTATATGCCCCGGGCGTAAGCAGCGCGATAACGGGATCCTTCTTGCCATTGGGTGCAATGCTTCGCAGTGAGCTTAAAAAAGCATTGATGCTGCGCTCAACATCCATCACAGAGCTTTGAAGATATAGATCGTGGAACAGCTCTCTCATTAATGCTCTGCCTCTAAATAAGTACGAAAATCCTGAAGGCGATCGTAAATTATCCTCCAGCACAAAATATTGTCCGTGTTCGTCACGTATAAGATCAATGCCTGAGGTTGTAATGTATACCCCTCCCGGGACATCGAGGGACATCATTTCAGGGCGAAAATAAATATTGGATACGATCATTCTTCTCGGAATAATGCCATCCTGAATAATTTGCTGTTGGTGGTAGATGTCATGTAAAAATGCATTAAGTGCTTGTACACGTTGACGTAGGCCTCTGTCAACAATTTCCCATTCCTCTGCTGCAATCGCACGTGGTATATAGTCAAATGGGATCGTTCTCTCTAAAGCTTTCTCTGCTTGATCCGATTGATAAAGGGTAAATGTAATCCCTTCCTCGATCATACGCTGCTTCAAGGCTTGCTGACGAATGGATTGAAGTGCAGGACTCATCGTTGCGAATTGAGCATGGATCGATGCATATTGTGGGCGAATACTTCCACTTGGATCGAACATCTCATCATAAAAAGACCTGCTATCGTATAGAAATGATGCCTTTGTTTTCTTGGCTGTTGCTATGTTGACCCACCTCCTGCAATATTAGTGTTTACAAATTCGATTTGAGAGCCTGGACATTATATCTAAGCACATTTTAGCTTTTAACTATTTTTACCTGACTTGTACCAGCAATAAGTATGTGTTAACCCTGCTTATCTTATTCTTCACTTGTTCATCATTAGTATATTTATAGGGTAAGGTGAGCAAGCTATTTTCATATCAATGAACCCATCTAGGAGGACACAATGAAAAAAGTAATCATTAGCTGTGTGCTGATGGTATTTCTACTGGCACCAATGAGCTATGCAGCAGAAAAACCTCTGTCTATTCCAATCATTGACGCAAGTGGCAATACGATTGGTCAGGCTACATTTATCCAAGAAGGCAAAGAGGTTAATATTCACGTTCAAGCAAAGCAGCTGCCGCCAGGCGAGCATGCGATTCATATTCATGAGAAGGGCCTATGCGAGCCACCTGATTTCAAAACTGCTGGTGAGCATTTTAACCCGAAGGGCAAGCAGCATGGCTTCAACAATCCGAAGGGCTTTCATAATGGAGATCTGCCGAACATCGTTGTTTCTGAGGATGGATCGGTTGATGTTACGATAAGTACTGGCGAGGTAACGCTCAAGAAGGGTAAGAAAAACTCACTTCGTAATAAGCAAGGCTCTGCACTAGTTATTCATGCAGATGCCGATGATTATGTGAGTAATCCTGCGGGGAATGCTGGGGCGCGCATTGCATGCGGAGTCATCAGTTCTGCAAAGTAAGGTAAATCAAAAAAGATCCAACTTTGATCACGAGGTAATAATGTAAGCTTATTCGGCTTCGAATCTTGAATTCAGCCGGGCCTTACGGTGCTCACGTACCAACTACGTACGTTCCGCTCCTCAGATCCCTAGCTTTATTCAACCTTCTTGGTGCTGAAAGCTGGACTTTTTGATCCCTTATTGGAATCGGTAATTCAAAAAGTCCACTTTGATCACGTGCAGCAAAAATAAAGGGATATTCTTGAGCGTACGTAACGCCCCAAGAATATCCCTTTTGTTGTTATCGTGTCAGTTGTATCGTCTCATTGAGTAACAACTCTCGCCGATTATCGTTGACCACTCGTTGCCGCTTCTGGCTGTCTGACGAATAAGGAGCAAAGTAAACTAATGAGAAATAAGCCGGCAAATATATGGTACACCGATAGGCTCCACTCTTGTTCAATTACAGCGATTGCTGTAATGGGGCCAAGGGATGCGCCAATAAACAAGATAAAGGTATACAGCGATGTTGCGAGTGCTCGTTTACTGCCGCCTAGCTCACCAATTAGAGCGATTAATGATGGAACGATGAGTGCAATGCCTGAAACAAAAAATACACTTACAACCGCATATGCAAGCTCCTGCTTCACAGAGCCTAGCAGTATTAAGCTCAGCACACTAGTTGCGAGTCCTGTCCGCAGAATGGCTGGCATTCCGAAGCGTCTGCATAGCCTTCCTGCAAAAGGACAGAGCAGCATCCCAACAATCCCTACCGCTCTTATCGTAACAATTTCAGAAAACTGGAGAGAAAACGGCGGCTCGCTGAGATGAAACTCGAGCGCGCTATATGTTCCGACAAAGCATAACAGCACGGTAATCGTTACGACGTAGCAAAGCAATAAGCTTCGATTGCTCAATAGTGAACCAGTTGCTTTCTGCTGTGCTCGAACGGATGCCTTGGGTGCCTCAGGTAAAAACATGACAAAGCATAGAGCCAGTAATGCATATAAGCAACCAAACACTAAAAATAAGCTTTCCCAGCCACTCCAATAGGTTAATACACTAGCAGACACTTGCCCAAAGATACCGGACATTAAAAATCCAGTACTTATAAATCCAATCACCGTTACTCTCTTAGAAGGTGGAAACATCTCACCCGCATACGTTAAAGCAACAGGAGAAAACGTCGAGGCAGTAGCACCCTGTAGGCAGCGAAGAAGCAGCAGCATAGCAAAGGAATCTGTGAAAAAGGTTAGCCCCGTAGCTAGGGCCAAGCCGATTAAGCCCGCCACCATAACACGTTTTCGACCGAGACGAGTCGATAATGGACCGTAAATTAAGCAGCCTATCGCAAAAAAGGCGGAGAAGGCTGTTCCTGCCCACGCTGCAGAACTAGTCGACACACTAAACTCCTGACTTAATACTTGGATGATTGGTACAGTAAAATATAGTGCCGATAGCACGAGCAGCGCACCACTAAACAAATTTGCCGTCATCAATCGATACGAACGTTGCTGCTGGCTCAATTCTCCAGCCTCCTTCTACTCATCTCGAAAGTTATCTATTGCTTCGATTCATACGGCAAATATGCTTCAGATCCTATTGCTGATACTACATATGTTTACGATGATACGTTGGATTCTATCGGTTTTCTACCCATTATATGATGCCGCTGCTCTAGTTATTATTAAGCGAACGCTTAAGATACGGGCATACCAGCTCACGGAAAAGCTCAAGCGGTGAACGGGCTTTGTATTTTTGGTTTCGTGTAGATACAATGACAGCCTCGCTGCTCGGAACGACAATAATAAATTGACCGCCATAGCCGCGAGCATAGAAGAATGGCAGACCATCCTGCTCATCGCACCACCAATGCCAGCCATAATATCCGTGCTCAGGTGCTTCGACTTGAATATAGGGAGATGTCGCTTGCTTGCAAAGCTCTGCAGGAATGATCTGCTTATCTTCCCAGCTGCCTTGCTGGAGAAATAAGCGTCCGAATTTCAACATGTCCATGGCTGTCAGCTCCATGCCATAACCACCTGTATAGTATCCTTCAGGATCCTGCTTCCAGCGGTATTCCTCTATGCCTAACGGCTGAAACAGCTTCTCCTCAGCAAGCTCAGCCAAGCTCCTTCCGCTCGCTCGTGTAATGATCGCGGATAAAAGCTGAGAGATGCCAGAATTATAGCTCCAGCTTGTCCCTGGCTCAGCGGTAAGCGGCTGATCGAGTGTATACTTAAGCCACTTATCCGTTCGCGTCATACGCGGGAAGTTATTGCTTCCTCCAAACTCATTCCAGCTGAAGCCAGCCGTTAGCGTTAAGACATGCTCTGCGGTAATGCGAAGCTTGCGCTCATCACTGCTATGCTTTAGCTCAGGAAACCACTCTACGATAGGGGTATGTATGCTAGGCAGCCAGCCTTCAGATAATCCGATACAGTAAAGCGATGAGACGATACTCTTTGTACAAGAATTAATAGGAAGCAGCTGCTCAGAGGCTTGCTCCTGTTGTTCATATTGGAACACAATCTTATTGTGATGCTCTATAATAAAGTTGGACACATGATTGCTATGTAAATGCTTCCTGATCTCATCCTTATTCATCCCTTCAACTCTCACCTCATATCCGTCCTTTATGCTTATTATTGTTATACATAACAATAGGGGATATGCGTTTAACACCACATATCCCCTATATTATGCTGCACAATAGCAGCTTTAGCTAGTCATCACTCTGATTACTGCATACAACCTTCGTCATAACCGCTAAGCTGCAATCATCGAAGGTTTTCATCCGTATTGATTTATTCAAATTTTGCAGCAATGCATCATTTACCGTTTCCTCGTCATGCTCCTCTAGCCAGCTCGCAACCGTTGCAAGTGCTGGTGATAGAAAATCATCCGCCTTACGATACATAGACGAGCTTGTGCCATCTGACATTAGAAAGTATGCACCTACCTGCTCACACTCTCCTGATCGAATACGAAGACGAACGAGTGCATCCTTGCTCGTTGTAAAGTAGGTCGAGTTAGCATATTCACCGTTGTCAGGGTGACTATGAATCGATAATCCCTCGTTTAGCTCAGCGATCAAGCCATCTCCAAGATGACCTGAAACGTAGCTTTTTCCGTCTGAGGCTACAAATAATAGAGTCGATGCAAGCTCTTGCTTCTCGCAGTCTAATTGCTCTGCAAGCTGCTGCAGCTCTTGCATTATGACGTCTAGCAGCTGCTCAGCAGCAGCTGTGGAATCCATCTCCTTGTAAGAGCTAAACTGCTTCAGCACATGATGACTAACGGTACGTACGACAGCTTCAGCACCGAGATGTGAAAGCTTTGCAGATCCCGCTCCATCTGCCAGCGCAATCACTTGAATCCCATTCTCCTGCAACGTATACGTCCGATCCTGGCATAACGTTTGCTCCTTTTCATGAGAGCGTCCAATCACATACGCCGAAGCAGCCTTCCATTCAAAAGTTTGCAATCTGTAATCACTCCGATCTATCTAAAGGGTAAGATCTGCCCACGGGTTAATTGGCAATGCCTTTACATCCTCACCAGGTGTGGATTGAGATTTCATCGTAATACTTTGGCTAAGCCATAAGAAGAATTCGTTAAAGTTAAGCCCCTTCAATTTAACTGGCGGCAGCTTTGGTGAAAATTGCTGAAGGGTTGGCATATGCGCCTCTGCACCAATTCCGATTGGGAAAATCGTTAGCTTATTGTTTTGAATCAGCTCAGATGTGCGACGTGCCGCACCCGTAATATCATCGGTTGGTGCGCCGTCTGTCATTAGCACTAGCCAAGGCTGATAGTAGTCAACGCCCAGGGAAGCGTATGTCTTTTTGCGTGCCTCGAGCACGTCGAGCGCAAGGTTTACTGCCTCGCCCATCGGTGTACGGCCCGTTGGTGTTAAGTTTGGTACGGTTTGATTTTCGATATTGGCAAATTCAACAACCTGCTGTACCGTTCCACCAAATGTAATAATCGAGATTTCCGCAGATAAAGATGCCATCTCATCTTCACGTACTTCATTAAAGAACAGCTGAACACCGCGGTTCAACTCATCAATTTTATCACCAGACATCGATCCGCTTGTATCCAATACTAGACATACAGGGACACGTGCAGAAGGGTTATCAATAAGATCCTGATCAAAAAGTTCTAAGTTTGCCATTATCAATCGACTCCTTATTTCTTAATTTTGCTTGCAATAAATTTAATACCTTGCATCAATAAGCCCGGTGGCTTAGGTGTGAATACAACGACCGGCGTAGATGAAGATGTATGTGCAGCATTGCCCGATGCCCCCATACGAGCTGAGCTTGACGATGCTGTACTTGATCTACTGTTGGCTCGCGCCCGCGCTTGCATTGCAGCACTTGTAGCGGATCGTGTGGTTGTTTTCGCAGCGGTATTCGTGCCAAATGAGCTGGTACGACGAGTGGTCGCTTGAGATTTCCCAGTTGCGGCGCTGCTTGTTGCCGCAGCTTCATCGCGCTGTACTCTTGTCAGCTTGTTTTTCATGAGACAAGCATTGCAAATATAAAATTTGCCCTGTGCATCCAGATCGTTTTTCTTCTCCTCGTGCATCACGAATTGAGAAGAGCACTGGTTACAAGTTACCTCTACCGCATTTTCCTCACTGACTTTGTTGGACATCGGCCAAATCTCATCATTGGAATGCCCGCGCTTAATGGCATACAAATAGCTCTCGAGCATTTGAATCCAATCATCCGTTGAGAAGCGTTTGTTCTCTGCAAAGGCCTGATAGAACTTTTCCTTCAGCTTGTACGTGAAATGGCTCCATATATAACGCCATACGCCATCTGGGGCATTCCCCTTAGAATCGCCAAACGGATACGGGAATTCCATATTCTTAATATTTTCCCCTGGGGTTCCACCGCCTTGCTGCGCGTAGGGTGGTTTACCCGGCATAAGCGTCATAAACACAAGCGTGGCAACGGCAAATTGCTCATGCTCGAACGTTCGTAAATATTCATGATATCGCATGCCTTGTGCTTCAGGAGGCGTAAAGTTGATCGTTCCAACCGGACAAGGATAATTGACAATTTGGTAGCTGTCGGTATCAACGAAATATACTTCGTTATAATCCTTAATCATGATGTTGAACGGGTTAATGTCACCGATAATAATGTTGCGATCATGCAAGTATTTAATTTTATCGAGAATCGTTAGTGCTAGCTCAACGAGATGCCCACGATTCCAATGCGGAAAGTTTTTCTCAAGCAGCTTTTTATGGAACATGCTTAGCTGCATAACTTTGCCGCTTGCTGCGCTCATCATATAGCCGATGCATTCACCCTTGCTGTTGTAGGCTAGTGATTGCGGCCAGCATATCCCTTCCTTATTGAAAGGTATATCGAGCATCAGCTTCAGCTTTTCATAGCGAGCCTTCGTCATTTTGGTATAGATCTTACATACCATACCGTTGCTGGTGAGGAAAACGCTGCCTTCTCCTCCCTTGCCGAGCTCCTTCATCAGCTGCAGCTCGCCGAAAGCATCCGTTCGCACAGACTCGCCCTCACTTGGGAAATGGGATACAGGCAGCTCTGTATCAAGACCTGTTTCTACCTTCGTGCCAAGCGGCAGCGCAACGATTTTCTCCTTAGGCTTACTGCTTTTTTCGCTACGTTCACTTTTATCGTTTCTGTCGCTTCTTTCGTTCCTGTCGCCTGCTTGTCCTTGGTGTGAGCTGTGTGAGCTCTGCATGCGTTTTTCGTGCTCCTTCACACCATAGTCCCAACGCATCAGCTTGCCGAAAATATCTATGTAAAATACTAAAATTGTATTGGTAGATTGTACTGAGCCTTGCTTATTTAAGTTTTCAACGTCTAGCGCAAAGTTACGATCCTGCGTAACCATCGCTAGCGGAAACTTTGTTCTGTACTTCATGAACATCGCGAGTATGGCTTGATCCTGAAACGGATCATCCGGATCCTGATATACTTCAATAATTTCATCTTTATGATATTGGTTTAAAAGTTGGGCAGTCTGTTTAGCCTGCTTCGATAGGGCTTCATCGCCATTTTTAATATGCTTAGTAACTTCCTCTACTACTTTTCCTGAGATACGAACTCTTTTTTCACTTTCCTTCAATGCTTGCGGCAACTGTTCAGTTATCCAATCATTAGCTTCAGGATATAACCACGTGGACGTGTCGATAAACACAATATATTTGTCTAGTAATGCTTTGAGCTCCATCAACTATTACTCTCCTTTTCTTATGAATAACGTAATACGATATTAAGGAGTTTGACCTGTTAGCACCGCAATCGCCTTGTCTTGAGCCTGCTGACTAACATGCTGCTGGTTTGCTTCGATTTCAAGCAGCATCTTCTTTAGTAGCTTCGCTCCTTTTTGAGAGGTTGAGAATACCGGCACATTAGCATTTGTTATTTTTACTTCTGCTTCTTTATTCGTAAAAAACACAATTCCTTTAATCCAAACTCCGAGCTGATGCTGCTTTAGCAGATTGGACAATTGAAAGATTTGCCCATCGAGCTGACGGATAGGATTGCGCACGCGATTGCTGTAGCGACCGCCTCGTCGGCCGATCTTATGCTGAACGAGCTCTAATGAAGTGCCGCTGCCAATGATCGTACCGTTCATATTTTTTGCTTCAACAACAAATATTCCAGCAGGTCCAACGATAATCGCATCATAATGGATCGCTCTGCCATCAACGTGCAGTTCGACATTCGTTACAACAGAATAAGCGTCTGGCAGTTTACGACATATGCGCTTCATCGTGCGCTCGCCTTGAACCCCAATCTTGAAGTTTTTCGCCTTTGAAATTTGATGCATGGCAAAAGCAATACAAATAGCCATAATAAAAAAGAAAAAGCCCTTCCAATCAATTAATAGAAATGACACTATAGCAGCAAATATTGCAACTTTCGCCTTATTCATAAATCGGTCGTAGTCCTTATGTATGCCGCTATATCCTTCTAAAACTTTAGCCAAGCTATCCCTTCCCTTCCATCTATGATGACATTTTACCTACGCCTATATAATTATACAGGAAATCTATTATTTTTATAGGAATTATTTTAATTAGTAGTTAGTAATCATTAAAATAATAATTATTAACACAAAAAAAGGAAGAAATAACACATATTATAAATGAAATATAATATATGTTTTCTTCCTTCTATTTAGTATGGAACACTTCTATATAGATTCACCAAATACAATTTTCCATTTTTCATCTAGTAGTTGCACTTTAAAGGGAAGGCTTTCAAGTGGAGTACGATCTTCTATGTAAAAATCAACATACACTACATAAGTTTGATCTTTAACTATCTCTTCAATTCTTCTAATTTTATAATCTTCCAAGACCTCTAATGCAATGTTTTCAGAAAAAGATTCAAGCGTATCCGCTTTGTTTGGATCTACATAATAAATATAATTAAAGGCTTTTTCACCCTCAAGATTTTTTACTGCATTTAAGTAATCTTGCATAGTAGCTTTTACAGGGTCACTTCCAGAACAAGCAGAAAGTACAAATACTAGTAGAATCATAATAGACAATATTTTTTTCATAGTTTTCCGTCCTCAGTAATTTAATTGTTGAAATGCATATAATACATACAATAATACAATTATATACATAATAACAAAAAAACGGAAGACTTTACGAAAGGGTTATTACTATTCTCACCTTGTCACCTATTTATCTAACCGTTTTGTAGAAAGGCTTAGAAAGGGATACAAGCTTCTCGTAAGAGGTGTAAACTCTTATCTATTAAACTATTTTGAATTAGTTTATTATATATTAGCCTCAAGACGACAAAAGACACCTACTCTTTGGTTGGAGTGGTGTCCTTCTCTTTATACAACAAGGGGCAAGTCTGCCCACTTATCTAATTAGGTTTAATACGTTCATTTTGAGCAAGTCTCGCGCCTATACCGAGTCTTTAAATATTAGTTCAAAAGTTCGACTTTCAGCGCTCCGCTTACCTTCTCTACGCTCGAACCTTCCTTCGTCAGGAGGTCGCTTTAGAGATGGTATGCTCCGCTGGAGTCTTTATAAGCAAGTTCGCACGTTCGTTTATTGGTACGTGCGCACCTATAATGTTTTCGTAGAAAACATGCATCGAAAGATTAACTCTTCGCTAGCGCTCATGATTCGACGTCGAATACGCTACAACGCCATTCTTCGTCATCGAAGCAAGACTTTTGAACATCCCATTTTAATTGTAAGTTCAAAAGTTTGGCTTTCAGCGCTCCGCTTACCTTCTCTACGCTTGAACCTTCCTTCGTCAGGAGGTCGCTTTAGAGATGGTAAGCTCCGCTGGTGTCTTTATAGAAAGCAAGGAGCGCAGCGTACAGTATGGGTACGTGTGCACCGCAGTTTTCGGTTGAACCCCAGATTCGACGCCGAATACGCTACAACGCAATTCTTCGTCATCGAAGCAAGACTTTTGAACATCCCATTTTAATTGTAAGTTCAAAAGTTCGGCTTTCAGCGCTCCGCTTACCTTCTCTACGCTCGAACCTTCCTTCGTCAGGAGGTCGCTTTAGAGATGGTAAGCTCCGCTGGTGTTCTTATAGAAAGCAAGGAGCGCAGCGTACGGTATTGGTACGTGCGCACCGCAGTTTTCGGTTGAACCCCATATTCGACGTTGAA
The DNA here is from genome assembly GCF_023715345.1 of Paenibacillus camelliae. Classification (GTDB taxonomy): domain Bacteria; phylum Bacillota; class Bacilli; order Paenibacillales; family Paenibacillaceae; genus Pristimantibacillus; species Pristimantibacillus camelliae. The sequence goes on along the minus strand of NZ_JAMBNY010000005.1, from coordinate 106,881 downwards.
TAAGCTACAACGCAATTCTTCGTCATCAAAGTCGGACTTTTTAACCTACCTCTAAATGCGGACTTCGCCGCCTATGATTACTGACTGTATTGCAAACTCCCCATCAAGCAGCAATAGGTCCGCACGTTTGCCTACAGCAATGCTTCCATACTGCTGATCCAGCCCAATCACCTTTGCTGGATTCAGGCTCGCGATTCGGCTCGCTTCAACGACTGAGATTCCTAATTCACGAATTAAGAATTGAAAGCCTCGGATCATCGTTAACGTGCTGCCAGCTAAGCTGCCGCCCTCCTTTAACCGAGCAATATTGTCTGTTACGACAACAGGCAGCTCTCCAAGCATATACTCACCGTCCGGCATGCCAGCTGCGGACATCGCATCCGTTACGAGCACGATCCCGTCAACACCCTTTGCTAACAGCATAAGTTGAACCGCAACAGGATGCACATGCTCACCATCGGCAATAATTTCAGCGGTAATGCCCGGTGTCGTTAATACCGCACCTACTGTTCCAGGCTCACGGTGATGCAGGCCACGCATCGCATTAAACGTGTGAACAGCATGAGTTAAACCACTCTTCACTGCTTCTTGTACATCCGCATAGTGCGCATCCGTGTGACCTAGTGCAGCAACGATACCTGCTTCCGTCAACGCTTTAATATAGGCAGGTGCACCATTGATCTCTGGTGCCAATGTTTGCATTTTTATGATACCTGGATAATCCTTAACCCATGCTTCCAGCCATGGCAGCTGAGGCTCGATCATGTAGCTTTCGTTCTGTGCGCCCTTCCATTTCGGATTGACGAAAGGCCCTTCCAGATGAACGCCGACTAACTGAGCATACGGCATAGGTCGTTGCTGATACTGCTGAACCGCGTCAATCACAGCTGTTAGATGCTCATTAGCACCAGTTACCGTAGTAGCCAGCATCGCCGTCGTTCCGTTTTCCATATGGAAGCGTGTTATCGTATCAAGCTCTTCCTGCTTAGCAGTCATGAAGTCCTCGCCCGCTCCACCGTGAACATGTATGTCGATAAAGCCAGGAACGAGATACGCTCCGGCTCCATCAAGTTTAACTGTATCCTCCGGCAGCTCTGGGAGTTGATCCTCAGCTGAGCCTATCGCAATAATACAATCGTTCTGTACAACTACCCACCCAAGCTCTAGCACTGATTGCTCTTGAACGACTCGTACATTGTGTATGATGGTATGTGTCATGGGAGTAAGCTACCTGCTGCTTCATCAACGAGTACAACAAGATTTGGGTGAGTTTGCAGCAGCGAAGCTGGGCATTGTGTCGTAACTGGTCCTGTAAGCGCACGTTTCACGATTTCTGCTTTGTCTGCGCCCTTTACGACGAGCATAAGCATCTTAGCTTTTAGAATCGTACCTACGCCCATTGTAATCGCTTGGCTAGGAACCTCTTCTGTTTCCGTGAAGAAGCGTGCATTGGCTTGCTTCGTTTCTTCAGCAAGGTTAACGACATGTGTGCTGCTGGACAGCTCATCTTCTGGCTCATTGAATCCAATGTGACCGTTATGCCCTAGACCAAGCAGTTGAATATCAATTCGCCCTGCTGCTTCGATGCGCTCGTCATATTGACGGCATTCTTCTTCAAGCTGATCAGCTAAGCCAAAAGGAATATTTGTACGCTCAGCCGCGATATCGACATGATTGAACAAATTCTCTTTCATATAATGGCTGTAGCTTTGGTGGTGATCTGGTGAAAGACCAACATATTCATCCAGATTAAACGTCGTTACGCGGCTAAAGCTAACAAGCCCTTCATTATAATCCTTCACAAGCTCTTTATAAATGCCTATCGGCGTTCCACCTGTTGCTAATCCAAGCACCGCGGAAGGGTTTACCTGTACTGTAGAAGTAATAATACGAGCAGCAGCCTCATTAAGCTTTGCTTCAGAGTTAAACTTTAAAATATTCATGTCAATCTCCTCTCTTTTGTTTCACAAATCGTTTTACGTTTTGATACGAGCGTTCTAGACGTGGAACATACGTATCGAAGTACTCACTTACTAATCCAACAAATAAGATGTCTACTAAATGCAGTTGTGCCATTCTTGAAGCCATATCCCCGCGTCTCATCCCTGCTTCTGAGGATGATATAAATAGACTGATGTCCGCTATACTCGCTAATGTGCTTGCACCATGCTTCGTGACCGATATGGTTGTCGCTCCTTGCTCGGCTGCACTGCTAAGAGCGCTGATCGTTTCAATCGTTTCTCCCGAATAAGAGAAGCCGATCGCTACGTCACCTGGCATAAGAGATGCAGCAGAGGTTTGCTGCATATGCGGATCAGAAAATACAGCTGTTGATTTACCGATACGAATTAGCTTCTGATAGAAGTCATTCGCGACCACACCAGAGGTTGCAGTTCCATATAAATCGATGCGGTTCGCATGATGAAGTACATCTATCGTCTCTCTTAGCTTACCATAATCTAGAAGCTTTGTAGTATCAGATACAGATCGAAGGTGATTTGCCGTAATCGCAGCGACAATATGATCAAGAGATTGACCCGCTACAATATCCTGATAGGTACTGCCAGCAGGCTCCTCGACAAGCTCCATCGCCAGCCTCATCTTAAACTCACTAAAATTGTCCACCTGAAATGCTCTACAAAATCTTGAAATCGTAGCTGTGCTGCTCCCTGAGAGCCTTGCCAGCTCCGTAATTGTTAAATGTACCGCTTCTCTTGGATGCTGAAGAATATATTCTGCGAGCTTTCTCTCTTGAGGTGTTAAGCTACCAACACTATCTTTCATCGCTTGCATTAAACTCAAGTAGGCATCCTCCTTAGCGAGTTGCAGCGTCATCCATAAAGAATTGTCCTGCTGCTCCTAAAACTCCAATCTCTTTACCAAGCTCCGTTCTTCGAATCGTAACCTCTTTATACATGCTTGGCAAGCAGCGCTCCTCGACTATGCGCTTCGTCTCTTCATATAATCGATGCTCGGCGCTCATCACTCCACCACCAAAAATAATTTGTGATGGGTTAAATAAATGTATTAATGAAACTATTCCGTTGCCGAGATAAAAGGCAGCCTCGTCTATAATAGCACATGCCGCTTCGTCACCCCGATGTGCGGCATCCAGCACGGCTTTACTTGTCCAAGCATCGCCTTGCTCTGTTAGAGCTAACCGCTCATTCGCAATACGCGCAATTGCAGTACCAGAGCAATAATTTTCTAAACATCCTACGTTACCGCAGGAGCATGGCTCACCCTTGAGATCTATGGATATATGTCCGAATTCTCCTGCACTGTCTGAAGCACCCTTCACCAGTCGGCCCTCGCTCACAATTCCTGCGCCAATACCTGTGCTGACAGTAACATAGATTAAATCATTGATTTCTTTTTCTGTTCCCCATACATATTCGGCAACTGCAGCCAAATTAGCATCATTGCCTAGCTTAACAGGCACCTGGAAGCTTTGCTCAAGCTCTGTGCCAACATCAACATGATCCCATCCCAAATTGGATGCATATACAATCACCTTGCGAGCGGAGTCAATAACACCTGCTGTCGCAATGCCTATCCCAATCAGCTGTCCATCACTCGGCAGACTTTTTAATAAGGATGAAACGGATTCGCGAATCCGTTTCATCATATGATCAGAGCCAGTCTCGGGCATGGAGGGAAATTCGATTTTATCGAGTATGCTGCCTTTGGAATCGATAAGTGCTACAAGCGTTTTCGTACCTCCAATATCAATACCGACTGCACATGAATTCGTACTTTGTGTAGATATCACGGGCTGCAACCTCCTCTATAGGAAAATTATTTTCATAATTAGTTTACCAATTTAGATAATTATTTTCAACTCCGACTATTATCATTCCATATTTTCTACATTTGCATGCTATAATAGATAAAGATCTATAAAAGAATCGAGATGACAAAACAATATGTTCACTATGGCTATGTCCTATTTTCAAAAGCAATTTACAGGGAAAACAATGAATGCGAAGCAAATTTTTTCATTGATTATCCCTATTTTTATAGATTCAGCGTTCATCGTTCTAATCAGCATATTAAACACTGCCATGATCAGCTCTTCTGGTGTGGCGGCTGTCAGTGCGGTTAGTGTCGTTGACTCGCTGAATATTTTTATTGTCAGTGTATTTATTGCGATTGCAACAGGCGGTACTGTCATTGTTGCGCAATATTTTGGCGGCAGAAATCCGGAGCAGGCATCAAGAGCCGCATCACAAGCTATCTCGGCCATTGCTGTCATATCTATTTCCTTATGTATACTTATTATTTTGTTTCATTCTCAGCTGCTGCAGCTGCTGTTCGGCAGCGCTGATGCTGACGTGCTTGCAAACGCGAAGCTGTTTTTAATTGGCAGCAGTATTTCTTATCCGTTTTTTGCAATTTATCAATCGATCGTTGGTGTTTTGCGTGGTGTGTCTGAGACGAAGGCTTGTCTATTTCTATCTGTCATATTGAATTTAACATACTTTGTCTTGAATATCTTATTCATTACGGTGATGGATCTCGGCGTGCTGGGCCTTGCTATCTCATATATAGTCTCCCGTGTTCTTGGTGCCTCGATTGCAGTCTTTTACCTATTCAAAATGTGCCACACCTTAAACGTTAAGCTCAAGGATGTATTCAAGCCCCAATTAGCTTTGCTAAAAAAGATTATGTTTATTGGTTTGCCCTTTGCGGCGGAGCAGCTGTTCTTTAATGGTGGGAAGCTGCTTACACAAACGTTTATTGTCCAGCTTGGTACACTGTCTATTACAGTCAATGCGATCAGTAATTCTCTTTCTCTACTGTTTCAGGTTGGCGGCAGTACGTTAAGCGTAGCTATCGTCACTGTTGTTGGGCAGTGCATAGGACGTCGAGAGATTGATGACGCTCGTAAATTTATTCGTTCCTTCTTATGGATGTCGTGTGCTTTCTTCGTTGTGATTACAGCTGTCTTGCTCGCGATATTCCCTTCGCTAGTCGGACTATATAATCCACCTAGTGAGATTGTGCCTGATATATTCCAGCTCATTATTATAATTTCGGTTGCACAGCCGCTCTTCTGGTCGCTCAGCTTCATTCTGCCTTCGGCTATGCGTGCAGCTGGTGATTCAACCTTTATCTCCATCGTTTCATTGCTTACGATGTGGCTGTTCCGCGTCATTCTTGGTTATATTCTTGGCATTACATTGCAGTTTGGTCTCGTTGGTGTATGGATAGCGATGGTCGCTGAATGGGGAATTCGTGGGGCTGTGTTCTACATGCGCTTCAGAGGAGATAAGTGGTATCGGCATAAGCTTGTATAATGAAGCTTAGCTGTCAAAATAATATTAATCTGTGGATAGACAAATATAGAAACAATGCAAACAGTAAGATAAATAACCAACCGCTTACCTTTTTATTATTTTGGTATTCATGTATTCCCGTTACCAACATCGTTAAGCCTAAAGATAGAGTCATGTATGCTTGATATTCATAATCACCTGTTATTAATGAATATCCGGCTATTGCTATTGTAACTATTGAAAATAGAACCCGCAAAAATATTAACAAGGCTTATCTACCTCCTTGCACTAAACTTAACTTTGTTATTCTCATACTTCAGGCTGCAAGCTTTCAACCCTGAGCCTTGTTTCAACTTTAAGGAGGCATCTCCTCATCACGAATAAAAGATGAGGAGATGCCTCCTTGTTCATGAATGCTTACCTAGTGATATTGAAGCTATATTGACCAATCGGAATGCTGTTGCTCGAAATGTTACTTACATTACTTTACATTACTTGACTTTACATCACTAGCAGCCTCATAGCGCAATGCCAGGCCTGAAACTCTCCTCACAGCTGTACTGGCAGCTTTCCTTGAAACGGGATGCTGCCAACTAAAGCAAGGCTTAATGCTTGCAGCATCTGAGGTCTATTTTCATAGGCACATATATAGGTATCGCTGCTACTTAATAGTGAGCGATCATAAGGATTGCGCAGCGATATAAAAATGACTTTCGCCTTCTGCTGCTCAGACAGCTTAGACAGCAGCTGTACAATATGAACTTGACCTGATGAGGATGAGGCATTATACATGCCCATCACGATCTGACCAAAGCGCTCTTGCTTCAGCATATGCTCTACCTGTTCGAGCTCCTCTTGTGTCGGTTCTGTACCGATAACGAGCTCGACAGTAGACAGCCCGAGCTGATTAAGCTGCTTGCCTAGCGTTAGCTCCTGCTCGATTACCTCGTCAACCTGAGTAGACTCTCGCACCTCAGGCCATAGAACAAGCGTCTGCTCCGTTCTATCAAGCGGCAAATACTCCGCTTGATCCTGAACAAGTGTTACAGCCTGTTCCATCATACGCTGGCAGCGCTCGATCGACTCTGCTGCACCGATCGGGAGGAAATCGCTACTAGCCTTAGCCTGCTGCAGCTTATGCTGCTGCCTCTGCTTCATGCTCAGCATACGCTTAACGGATTCATTTAGACGCTCCTCGCTAATCTCACCTGCAAGCACTGCTTGCTCCAGCGCAGCATAAGCCTCAAGCTGTCGATCCAATCGATGGCTTACTAATATGAGGTCTGCTCCTGCCTTGAATGCTTCGACTGCTCCCTCTCCTACGCCTACACCTTCAGATATTGCCTTCATCTCTAAGCAATCTGTTACAATAACGCCTTCAAATCCAAGTTCCTCACGCAGCAGCTCTGTTAATACACGATGCGATAGCGTAGCTGGCTTACCACCAGGCTCTAAAGCTGGAAATTGAACATGTGCAGTCATAATTAGCTCGACTCCAGCTGCAACGGCAGCTTTGAAAGGGACAAGCTCGATTCGATGGAGCCGATCAAGCGAGTGCATGACAGCAGGCAGCTCCTCATGAGAATCAGCCGTCGTGTCACCATGACCAGGAAAATGCTTGGCACAGGCTGCTACACCCATCTCCTGATAGCCGTCTATCATCGACACACCGAGCTCGGCAACCTGCTCTGGCTGCTCGCCAAAGGATCGTATGCCGATGACAGGGTTAAGCGGATTATTGTTCACATCGAGCACAGGTGCAAAATTGATCGTTATGCCGAGCTGGGCAAGCTCCATGCCGGATATCTTTCCTGCATCATAGGTATACTTCGCACTCCCCGCTGCACCTAGCGTCATCTGACCGGGCATAACGGTAACGTCACGGTCAATCCGAGCGACCATTCCGCCCTCTTGATCGATCGCAATAGACAAAGGTATACTGTTCCATCGTGCAGACTGCTGCTGCAGCTCCTGAGACAACGCAATAATCTGCTCGCTATGTGATACATTACGCCTGAAATAAATGATATTGCCCAGCCTATAATCCCGCAGCAAGTCCTGTACATGCGGCGGCACATGATGTCCGTCAAAGCCAAACATAAAGATTTGGCCTAGCTTCTGCCTTAGCGTTAATTCACTCAGCTCACCATACATCAATCATCCCACACTCCCATTCTGCTCGCGATATTCCGAAGGGAGCATCCCCACTCTCTTCTGGAACACTTTATTAAAATATCTTCGCTCCGTATAACCAACAGACTTCGCTACATCGGAGATGCTCTTCTTCGTGATAGAAAGCAGCGATTTCGCTCGTTCAATGCGAGCCTGAGTTACAAATTCAATGAACGTCATGCCATATTGCTGCTTAAATATGGTGCTAAAGTAGCTCACACTAATGTTTAAATATTGCGCAACCTCCTCAGCAGCAATATCCTCTGACAAATGCGATTCGATAAAGTCCTTGGCAACATGAATCGATACCTGCGGACGCTTATTGGAATGCTCAGAAAAGGCCTTCTCGACCATATGAGTGATCAATAGCGTCAGCTCTCTCAGCTTACTTGTCGCGTTTAATTGTCGCCATACCTGCTTTTCCGTTGCAGATTGAATCGCCTCATAGCGGCGAAGCTCTCTGAGCATATAGACGATAATCGAATGAATGAGCATCTCCAGCTGCTGCAGCGATTGCATGGTGCGTACACGCAGCAGCTCATTCATACGCTTCAATGAGCTTCTAGCAGCAGCCTGATCCAGATGCTTAATGGCTGCAATGCATTGATCGGCACAGTGCCATATGTGCTGCTCATTGCTTTGGCGGGTGTCCTCTAGTTCCCTCACGATCACATATGGTTGATGTGCAAACGAAAGCTCCTTGCACATCGTATTCCATACAAGATATAGCTCCTCCGCCGTCATTGCTCGTTCATAGGCTGCGATCGCAAGCTCCTCTCTGCCATCCAGCGAACGGACAATTTGCTTCATCATCTGCTCTAGCTGACTACCATTCATATGCGGCAGCTTCCCTGCTAGCACTAAAGCCCAAAACCGATCTGCTACATGCAGCAGGTGCACTTGAGAATCAGCAGCATACGCTGCCATGCCTTCCTTCACACTGGCAAGCTGATCGCTTAATAGACTGTGCGATTGCTCGGCTTGTGGAAGCTCTAGCACAAACAGCGCTAGCCTGTTATCCGACAGCACAAGTCTATCAGTTGCCCCGGATTGTCCATCTCTATGAAAGCCACGGATATATTCAAGCAATGCTTTCTCATAGGCTATATGCTTCATGCGATGCTGCGTCTCTTCGGCAAATTGATTTTGCTGCAGCTTGTCACGAATGTGCTGCGCTGTTTTCTCAAACAGCTGTATAAGTGCGTCATAATCAATTGGCTTTAGCACATAATCCATTACCTGATACCGCAGTACAGAACGCGCATATTCAAATTCCTGATAGCCAGTGAGCATAATAACCTCTGCCTCTTGGTCAATCTGTCGCAGCTCCTGCAGAAACTCAATACCATCCATTACAGGCATTCTTATATCACAGAAAATGAGCTGGGGATGATGAGCGTAAATAAGCTCCAACGCCTGCACTCCATTTTTGGCCGTTCCGACAACTTCCACCCGTTGTTCATCCCATGGCAGCACCTGCTGCAAATTGCGTATAATATTGATCTCATCATCAATCAATATCGCCTTTAGTTTCACGAGCATCCCCATCCTTTCTTCTTGGTATTGTCATCTGAATAATGGTGCCAGAGTTTGGCGCGCTGCAAATCATGAGTCCGTAGGGCTTGCCATAACGCAATCGTATACGATCGGCCACATTTCTGACGCCGATACCTCTACGCTCGCCTCGCTCAGGCGAATTATCAAAGCTGACTTGATGCTCTGACAAATACGTGAACTTCTCCAATTGAGCTTGCGGTATACCTAATCCGTTATCCTCTATTCTAAAATATATATGCTGCTCGTCAGCCGTAACAGCAATGCGAATCAAGCCTAAATATTCAATCCCTTCGAAGCCATGCTGTATACAATTTTCTACAAGCGGCTGAAGCGACAGCTTCAACGTTAGCTCATGCTGCAGGGCATCAGACACGACAATCTCGTAATCGAACAGCTCCTCGAACCGATATTTTTGTATATCGAGATAGCTGCGAACGTGAGCAAGCTCCTGCTCAATCGTGATTTCCTCCTGCTGCTGAATGCTGATTCGCAAAATATTGCCTAGCTTCGAGACCATCTGACTTACTTTCTTTCCTTGGTTCTGAATGGCGAGTATATTGATGGACTCCAGCGTATTAAACAAAAAGTGTGGCTTAATCTGCGCCTGTAGTGCTGTCATCTCGGCAGCCCGCTTCCGCTCATGCTGCTCCTGCAGCTCGGTAATTAGCTGCTCCAGTCGATAGATAAGACGATTCGTTCCTCGCGTGAGCAGACCGATTTCATCGTTGCCGCGAACCTCAACCCGTGCTTGCAAATTACCCAGCTCCACCTCACGCATCACCTTAACAGAATCTATAATTGCCATCGTAATCCGACGGGCAAAATATATAATAAAGACGCAGGCAAGCAGCATGCACAAGCCAATAAGAGATGACACAGCAACAGCTATCCATCTAATTTCTCCAGCAATGACACTCCAAGGTGTGACGGCAATTAAACGCCAGCCTTCATAATTATCAAATGCTGTAACAGATACAATCGAGTCTACACCTTGAAAATCTGTGCGCAGGCTTGCATTACGCTCACCCGCATTCACTTCTAGCTCAGACATTAGCTCGCCTAGCTGTCTCTGCTCCAGCAGACCGTTGCTGTCGTACATAATGAGCCCATCCGCATTTACGATCATATACTTCGTAAACTCTTGCTTATAGCGGAAGTATCTAAAGATCGCCTCTAAATCTGAATTGCGAATTTGTACGAGTAATATCCCTTTGTTGTCTAAGGTATCAATATCCTTTACAACTCTTGCAAGCGTAAAGACCTGATCGTTGCCTGTTAGCTCTGTATGCTCATAAGGCCCTATCCATAGCGGAAGGCCATCCCGCTTGATGACCTCTTGATAGATCGGCAGCTCGATAAATTGCTCAAATGTGAGCGGGGCAAAGCTAGCCTTAGAGAACAGCTTATGCACGTTCTGCTGCTGCAGCGTATACATAAAGGCATAGCTTACAGAAGGATGATTGACAAGCAGCTCTCTAAAATTGCGCTGAATCGCATTCAGCTCTAAGTAATTGATTTGATCGAGCTCAGTGCTCTGCAAATTGTTCAACGCCTCCTGAATAGCACGGCTCGCGATGGTGCTGTCCGTTACGTTATTCATATCGTTAAACACTTGATCGACGCTGAGCAGCAAGGCGCGCAGCGTCAGCTCCGTAGCTTCGGAATAGCCAAGTGCAGTGCGATTCGAGATATACTCATAGGAGATCGTACCTAGCACGAGCAGCGGCAATATAATTAAGCCTACAAAAGCCATGACCAGCTTTTTTTGCAGAGACATACAGCTTCACAATCCCTTCCCTTAGCCCTTCACGCTGCCAGCTGTAACACCCTCTATAATTTTTTCCTGCAGGAAAGCATATAGAATAAGCACCGGTGTCACGCTGTATACAATACCTGTGCTAATGAGCGCATAGTTCGTCTGGAACGCATCACGGAAGCCAACCATCCCCGTTGGTAGCGTTTTCAACTCATCCTTGCTAATAAAGAAATTCGCTAGCAAATACTCATTCCAGGAGCCGAGAAAATTGACAATAAATACGGTAACGAGCGCCGGCAAAGTTAACGGCAGTATAATTTTATAGAATAATCGAAACGCACCCATACCGTCGACGATTGCCGCTTCTTCCAGCTCGCCTGGAATAGATTTCATAAATGCTGCGATAAGCAATACACTTACAGGCAAGGCGCCTGCTGTATACGGGAGAAACAGCGCCCAGTGCGTGTTCAGAATTCCCATATTCATCACGAGAATATACTGTGCAATAAACAGCACATTTCCCGGAATAAGCATGCCGATCAGTACGAATTGATAGATCACTTTACTGACCTTCATAAACCTCATCCGTGTTAATGCATACGCTGTAGCCGCTGATAGCAGAACACCTGTAAACGCTGACGTCGTTGCCAAATATATACTATTAAAAAAGTATACATTAATTTTCGCCTTCACCCAAGCATCGATGTAGTTTTGAAAATAAAAACTAGTAGGAAAAGCAAAGGGGCGCTCCGCAATCTCGATATTGCTTTCCTTTAATGAAGAAAACAATACAAACACAAACGGAAACATAACGACCGCCACGTAGATAAGTAGGATCATATGTGGTGATATTCGTTTTAATATTGTCATGGCCGTCTCACTCCTTCGTTCTTCCAAATGTTCCTTGATAGATTGCAGTTAGCAGTAACGCAAAGGCAAAGATGACTAGTGAGATTGAAGTGCCCAGCCCATAGTTCGGATTGACACCCATCGCTTCATTGACCAAATAGGAAGCCATAACCTCGGTTGCTCCAACCGGCCCGCCTTGCGTCATAACGAGTACGATATCGACCACACGCATCGCTCCTGCAATCGATAGCATCACAACGACAGAGATAATGGGCTTTATAAGCGGTACGGTTAAGTACCATGCACGCTGTATGCCTGAAGCGCCATCAATCTCCGCAGCTTCATTCATTTCCTTAGGCAGCGCTAATATGGCAGCAAGCACAAGCACGATATAAAAGCCCATCCACTGCCACGCATTGACGACAAGTACAGCAGGCAGCGCCCAAGCAGAATCAGCCAGCCAATAAATCGTATCTACTCCAAAAAGGGAGAGCAGCTTATTTACAGGACCGATGTTCGGATGAAGGACAAAGCCCCACAATATCCCGATAACTGAGGTCGATAATATCGAAGGGATGAACACCATTGTTTTGTATAGACGCTGCAGCCTCCGAACATTAGCTATTAATATCGCAAAGAATATAATGAGTGGTACTTGAACCACCACCGCAAAGGCAATGAACAGCATATTGTTGCCAATCGCGTGTATAAAATCAGAATCGCGGAATATCGCGATAAAATTATCAAAGCCAATAAACTTGTATTGCGATAAGCCGTTCCAATCCGTAAATGCATAAAAGGATGAGGTAACCATCGGATAAATAAAAAACAAGCAATACAGTACTAATGTCGGTACAACCATAATTAGATAAATCCAAGGATTGCGCAGCGTTTGCTTCATCTGTCTTCCCTCATTTCTTATTAAAATAGGGGAGGCTGCCTAGCATCGGCGACTCTCCCCCATTCAAAAGCTATTATTCCTCGCTCGCTTTATCCTGCACTGCCTGCATCTTGTCGCCGACTGACTGTGGTGTTTCTCTGCCAGCAATCAGCTTCAAAATTAGATCCTCGGATTCCTTGTAGACAGAGGATGGTACGGTGGAGTCAAAGTGAGAGAATGCGCCGCCAGATTCACTCATAATCGTAATGACCTTCTTAACGATTTTATCCTCCACTTGATTCATGGCATCACTAGACAGCTTAATGGAAGGCAGAATTCCATCCTCCAGCAAGCCTCTTAGCTGCATTTCATCACTGTACAGATTTTTGATAAAGGCTTTAATCGCAACAAGCTCCTGCTCCGTTAGATCTGAAGAAAAGCCGTAGCCATTACTGTAGTTACCATTAACGAAGGTTTGATCGCCAATGCCGCCATCAACCGCTGGCATCGTGAAGAAGCCGACCTTATTTGTTAATGCGCCTGCTTGAGCCTCATCACTAAATACTGAGGATCTCCAGCTTCCATCGAACATCATCCCTGCTTTGCCTGTGACAAACTCATTTAGCATATCCGCATATTCGAAGCCAAGCTCACCCTTGGTGAAATAGCCTTTTTCTACCCATTCCCCGTACTTTTCGAAGGCAGCCACTACTTCAGGGGAATTCCATGTCGCATCACCTGAGGCTAGCCCAGCGATGGAGTCAGGTCCTGCATAGCGACCAATTAGTGTATTGACGAGCATTAACGGCACCCATGCTCCTTTAGAGCCCATTGCAAAGGCTGTGTAGCCATTGTCTGTAAGCGTTTGCGCAGCATGCTCAAGTTCATCCCAAGTTTTTGGTTCAGTTAAGCCAAGTGAAGCGAACAGCTCTTCGTTATAGTAGAAGCCTTCTGTATTACCACCGATCGGAAGACCGTAAACCTTACCATCTAAAATAAATTGATCCAGATTCAAAAACTTATCACTGAGCCCAAGCTCTTCAATGATTGGAGTCAAATCAAGCAAACGACCCGCTGCACCATATTTTAGTGCATCGCCTTCACCGCCAAACAAATCAAAAATTTTCGGCGGGTTGCCTGCAGCCATCTCTGCTGGTAGCTTCGTAAAGCGGTTGACGCTATCCTCTACGCCTTCAAGCTCAAAGGTTAAGCCTGGTACTTCTGCTTCCGTCATAGCAACGACATCATCCAGTATCGCTTTACGGAATTTTTGTGCTTCTCCGATCTGGATGTGACGAAGTGAGACGGAGAATGGTTCTGCTGGTTGCTCTGTGTTTTCAGCTGTGGGCGTTGGTGAAGGTGTACTCGTGCTGTTCGTTCCCTCGGTTGCTGAGTTTCCATTGCTACCATTGTTCCCATTGCTTCCGTTGTTTCCACTACATGCTGTTAGCACGGTAGTTAATACAAGAACTAGCATTACGACTGTCATTAACGTTTTCTTCATAACTTGACCCCCTCATAATAATGGATTGTATCATGATCATTACTAATCCCTTCTTACAGCTAGATTATAGCAACGAATATAGAATGATATAAGAACGATATTTTTTAGGTTACGGGGGAATTTTCTTTGATTTGTTTGCTGCAAACATGGTGTTGGGCAAAGGAGCTATTGTAAGCCCGCTACAAACATAGTGTTGAAGGTAGAGTCGCTCTTTGAAGGTCGCTGCAAACATAGTGCTGGCAAAGGTGCTATTGTTGGCCCGCTACAAACATAGTGTTGGCAAAGGAGCTATTGTAAGCCCGCTACAAACATAGTGTTGTTTCAATTGCTGTTGTCCTCTGATTTCTTGAATTAGTATCAATGTCGAAATCAGAGGACAAAGGCAACCGCTGCGCTTTTACACAATCACTATGTTCTCCGCTCAAGCATGGATGCAATCTGGCAAAGTTGTAATTCAACACTAAGTTTTCCGCTTAGTCATGGGTGCTCTGTGGCAAGGTGTACTTTCAACACTATGTTTTCCGCTCTGCATGGATGCACTTTGGCTTGGTTGTCTTTCAACACGATGTTTTCAGCAGCTTGGTTGGCGGGGTGTTTGTAGGTATGAACTGTGGTTTAGTAGTGAAGAGATTGGCTTGAAGCATGATAAGTTTACTTAGGTTATAGTTCGGCTGCAAACATAGTGTTGGGCAAAGGAGCTCTTGTTGGCCCGCTACAAACATAGTGTTGGCAAAGGAGCTATTGTAAGCACGCTACAAACATAGTGTTGTTTCAATTGCTGTTGTTCACGGATTTCTTAATATACTTCTAAGGTAGAAATCCGTGAACAAAGGCAACCGCTGGCGCTTTTACACAATCACTATGTTCTCCGCTCGGTCATGGATGTACCCTGCATGTCTGTAGTTCAACACTATGTTTTTCGCTTAGTCATGGGTGCACTTTGGTTTGGCTGTCTTTCAACACTATGTTTGCAACAGATTGGTTGGGGGTGGACAATAAAAAGAGCAAATGCCTGACTGAGTTAGCCGTGGAATTTGCTCTTATCTCTTACTTATTTATATGCGAGTGATGTCCATTGTTGGTTGCTTACGCCGCTACCTTCGCTTATCTAGTTGCTCTTCAGGGGCAACTATTTCTTTTGTCGTTTGTTCACTTCAATTGTAATGAACTCCGGTAAGTAGTTAGGGGTGCAGCCTTTTGATACCATTTCATTTTTGTAAAGTCCTGTTTTCTCACCAAGCTCAATACAACGTGCACGATGCTCTTCATCATAGATGCCTATCCAGCCTGCAACAAAATTCATTGCCCATTGAACTTCCGGTTCTTCCTGCGCAATATTAGCTTCAATTGCTGATAGTAATTCTTTGGTATTATCTGGCGGTGTTTGTCCAGTCCATCTCAAGCGCGCTTGATAATACCAGAAAATTCTTCTTTGAAGTGCTGACGGGCTATTCTCCCATGATTCCATCAATGCAATTGTCTTTTTGTCTTTGGTAAGCTGATTAGCCATCAACCAATCCATTAAGTTATTTCGCTCATCAAAGGTGTGAATTTGCATATCCTGATCAAGCTTATCGAGCACATCTTGTGAAAGAAGTTTCTTATCCATAATTAGGATTGCTAATAGTCTTGGCATAAACTGTTCGGTGGACCAAAGCTCCATCGCTAGCTCATGATCTTTTTTAATGTCCTTTGCGATTTTTCGTATGTCGCCTAGCTTCGTTTTACTATCGATCTGAGACAGGATGTTTTCCGCTTTTGAAGAGCGTTCTATTGTTGTAGCTTTATGTTCATTCATGTTATACAACTCCTTCCTAGCAAAGATTCTTTCATTGCCTTACATAATTATCTCGTTTCTCGTTTAACGGCCAATATATCGGCATCTGCGCCGATATCACCGCGAAGCTTCTTTCTTGCTTCTACCGGTGTTCTTGCTAATATTGTTGCAACCTTTTGTTCACCTTTAACTTCATATGTTACGAGGAAGCATTGTTCACCGCATCTCATTTTATCTCTTCCTATCCCTCGATATACTGGGCGTGCAGCTCTTCAGCTATGCTCAGCATTTTAGCGTAAATGATTTCATGCGAAACAAACACGTAGATGTCTCCATCATAATATCGAAATGGAATTTGTGTTTCTCCAACCTGCCACATAAAAAACTCGCCTTCGATGGTCATCACTGTGCCATTTTGCCGAACAGAATATTGCTGCGTATATAAGAAATCATGTTGCTCTGCAAAAAAAGCTTTGCATTCTTCAAGAGATATCGCATTTTCCACATGATTTTCGTGTAGCTTTCTTGTAATTCGAAATCTTGTATTATTCATTATTTAACCCCATTTTTTAACCTTAGTGTACTTTTTGCTGCATATAACAAATTATATTATAGCATAGCAGATAATTTTATCCTGTCTAATGCCTCATTCAAAAAATGAATAGACATCCACTCCAACACGAAATATGATTAGACTAACCTTATCCTACAAGTGAAAAATAACTTTAAGGAGACCTTTATGATCCTAGTCCTTATGCTTTTGAGTTATTTAATCGGTTCTATTCCATTTGCCCTGATTGTCGGTAAGAAACTGTTTAATATTGATGTGCGTCAATACGGCAGTGGGAATTTGGGAGCAACCAATACATTACGAATTTTGGGTAAACGAGCAGGAATCGCCGTTATGATCGGAGATATTGCAAAAGGTGCTTTAGCAACCTCATTAGTCTATGTATTCGGATATGACATTCACCCCATCTACATCGGTATATTTGCTATTGTTGGTCATTGCTTCCCAATATTTGCTGGATTTAGAGGCGGGAAGGCGATGGCGACTACTGCGGGAGTTTTTATCGTTATTAATCCGTTAATGTGCTTAGTTGGCATCGTTTCTTTTTTTGGACTTATCTTTATTACCAAATACGTCGTCTTCGGTTCATTAGGCGGAGGTTTATCTATTTTTATTTATTCTTTATTCACTGACGATGTCACCCTTATGGTGATTACAGGCTGTTTATTTCCTTTTCTTCTGTTTTTGCATAGATCGAACATTAGGAATCTCTTAAATGGAATCGAGCCTAAAACAAATGATAAACGATTGAAAAGTGAGCGAATTTATAGGAAGAAGTAACATCTAAGTAGCTGCTACAAACAAAGTGATGTTCCCATTGCTGTTGTCCTTTCAAAAAAGTATGCTACAGGGGAGAAATTAGAGGACATAGCATTTGCTTTCGATGTATAGAGGGAGCAGAAAAAACCGCTTATGCCATGGCTGTAATAGACCTGGGATAAGCGGTTTTTGTTATTTAGATGAAAGCTATTAATCCGTGTAAGAGGTACAATCTCTTTCAAGGTCTCAGTTCAATTCTGACATCCTCACTATTAGTTAGTACCTAGCGACGATCATTTTCTTTCTTGTATAGAACTCTACGCCGTCTTTTCCGTTTGCATGCAGATCACCGTAGAAGGATTTCTTGTAGCCTGAGAATGGGAAGAATGCCATGGGCGCAGGTACGCCGACATTAATGCCTAGCATGCCCGCATCGATATGGTCACGGTAATGACGAATCGCTTTTGCGCTATTCGTATACAGTACACCACCATTTGCGAATTCAGATTGATTAGCTAGTGCGATTGCTTCATCCAGCGTGTCTACTCTCACGATTGACAGCACCGGTGCGAAAACCTCATCACGCCATATCTTCATTTCGCTCGTTACATGATCAAAGATGGTTGGACCAACAAAATAGCCTTTATCCAAGCTTTTAGCTCCTTCTCTTCCGTCCAGCAGCAATGACGCTCCTTCCTCCACTGCCCCATCGATGTAGCTAATGGTGCGCTCCTTATGGCTTTGTCGGATGACAGGACCTAAGAAATAATCTCCCTCGCTACCATCTCCAATTGATAGCTCCTTCGCCGTTGCTACGAGCCTATCAATTAATGACTCGGCGACTTCCCCAACTGCAACGACAACCGAGGTCGCCATGCAGCGCTCACCTGCCGAGCCGAAGGAGGCATTGATAATTTCCTTCACCGTCAGCTCAAGATCCGCATCAGGCAGCACGATGGAATGGTTTTTAGCACCAGCTAGTGCCTGTACTCTCTTGCCATGGGCTGCTGCTGTTTTATACACATATTCCGCAACTGGCTGTGAGCCTACAAAGGATATCGCACTAACATCTTCATGCTCCAGCAATTCATTAACGACATCATGTGAGCCATGCACGACATTGAATACGCCAGCTGGAAGTCCTGCCTGCTCTAGCAGCTCAGCAAGTCTGCATGCCAAGATCGGTGTTCTCTCTGACGGCTTCAGTACAAATGTGTTGCCACAGGCAATCGCAAGAGGGAACATCCAGCATGGTACCATCATTGGGAAGTTAAATGGCGCTATCCCGCCAACAACACCGATTGGATAGCGATACATCCCTGACTCCAGACCTGTTGCTATGTCAGGCAGCACGCTGCCCATCATCAGCGTTGGAGCTCCAGTCGCAAATTCTACACATTCAATCCCACGCTGTACTTCACCATATGCCTCACTGTAGCTTTTACCGTTTTCAATCGTAATGAGCTTCGCCAGCTCCTCCCAATGCTCAACGAGCAGCTGCTGGTACTTAAATAATATTTTTACCCTTTTCGGAACCGCTGTATTTTTCCACGATGGAAATGCTGCCTTAGCTGCTTGTATCGCCTGCTTTACCTCCACTCTTGTCGAGTGCGGCACGGATGCGATCACAGCACCTGTTGCGGGATTGGGCACGTCTTCTCTGTTTTCACTGCTTGATGCTATCCATTTGCCTCCGATATAGTTCTCGATTTGCTTTACTGACATCACTTTTGCTCCTCTCCGATTGAATCAATTAGAGACCTCTGCTTACTTAACTAATGCTCTCCGCTGGCTTTCGTTTCTCTTCCGTTTACTTTAGTACTTCTCCTTGATCCCCATGCTGCTTGATCAGCTCTGTAATTTGGTCAAAGGTAGGCATCGCATCAGAGCAGCTATGGCTCGCTACGACGATGGATGCTGCAGCTGCCCCCCATTGCTGACAGGTCGGGATAGACACTCCATTCATTAATCCATATATAAATGCCCCCGCGTACGAATCTCCCGCACCGAACGTCTTTACGACGTTAGCAGGATAGATGCGTCCCGTATATTGCTCGCCCTGTGACGTATAGACGACCGAGCCATCCCCGCCGTGCTTAATAACGACAAGTGCTGCGCCTTTATCCAGCCAACGATGGGCAATTTGCTCGTCGGACGCTTCACGACCAAGCATGAGCTCCATAAGCATAAATTCGTCACGACCACCGAAGATCACATCGCTTTTTTCAGCAATTAAACTCGCGTAGATCCCCGCTTCTTCCTTCGAGCTCCATGTATAGCCGCGGTAATCAATATCAAACATCACGACAACGCCGTTCTGCTTTGCAAGCTCGACAGCTTTAAGCGCAGCCTCGCGAGAAGGGCTTTTCGCTAGCGCTGTTCCCGAGATAAGCAGTGCCTTCGCTGATGAGATATACGCCTCGTTAATATCACCTGGCTCCAGCTTAAGATCGGCAACGTTATCGCGATACATAAGGATGCTGCAATCGGTTGGCGATTTAATTTCTGTAAAGGCGAGCCCCGTTACAGAGCCAGAGCGGTCAACGATTACATTTGACGTATCGATGGCATGCTGCTCGAGATAATGCTTAATAAATCTTCCATGCTGATCATCCGAGATTCGACCGATAAAGCCTGACTTTAAGCCTAGCTTGGCAGCAGCGATCGTAATATTCGCTGGAGAACCGCCAACGTATTTGGTAAAGGTAACGGTATCCTCCATCGGACGATGAATCTCATTCGCATTCAAATCTATACATAGCCGTCCTAACGCAATAAAATCCAGTGGTTTCGAAGCATTAAACTGAAGCATCTATTGATCCTCCTTTTGTTTTGTTGCTTGCCACGATTCAAAGATCCATTCATGGTCCTTATCGTTATAGAACTTCCACGTCCGGACAGGTCCAGCCATGACATTCAAGTAATAGCTCTCATAGCCGGGAGGCGCTCCGACCGGATGATAGCCCTTCGGAACGAGCACTACATCGTTGTTCTGCACGACAATCGTCTCATCAAGTGAGCGGTCATCGGTATATACTCGTTGGATGGCAAAGCCGTGCTCAGGTAATAGCTTGTGATAGTAGGTCTCTTCCAGCAATGATTGATTAGGAAGATCAAGCTCATCATGACGATGCGGCGGGTAGCTCGACCAATGCCCATCTGGCGTAAATACTTCAACTACGAGCAAGCTGTCTGCTTCCTTAGATTCAGGCAATATATTGTGAATCAGTCGCTCGGTATTGCCTTGCCCACGCAGCTCAACACCGACGTCCTCTGGTGTAATCAATCGAGCTTCATAGCTGCCACGGCCGGGCGCTTTGCAAAAAGCAAGCTCGGCCTCTGTTTCAGCAATGACCTCTATGTGATCTTGCGCAGGTACATATACGGTATAGGGCGGGATCTTCTCGAATACGCTCATACGCTTGCCAATGCTGCTCCAAGCTGCATCATTCGTTTTTACGGAAACGATCCCTGACAGTACAACAACAGCAACCTCATTGCTCTCAGTAAGCTGCTCCAGCTTCTGAGCTGCACGCAGCTTAATAACCTCAAAGCCCACGTACTTCCAGCCTGCCGATTCAGGCGTAACCTGAACGCTTAGACCCGTCTCTTCGTTAAGCTGAGATGGAACTCTTAACTTACTCATTCTGATATACCCCCTTTGCTTTTTTTTGAACTTACCCTTCCAATAAAGGTTCAATATTTCGGCTTTCAGGACCAAGAAGCTGGACCGCTAGTAGAAAACAAGTAGCGCAGCGTACGCTATTGGTACGTGAGCAACGCAGTTTTCGCTAGCGTTTCAGATTCGACGTCGACTATGCTACAGCGCAGAGCGTCGTCATCAAAGTCGGAATATTGAACTTACCTCTAATTGATTTCGTTCATGTGTATGACTTTTCCCTGTAGCAATGACTCCCTCGCCGCATAAGCGATACGCTCCGCCTCATAGCCGTCAACAACGGTGACAGGAGATGGAGCTCCGTTCATTATGCTTTGTATAAATTGTTCTACCTCGACCTCGTAGGATTCAATGTATCGATCAAGGAAAAAGTATTTCGGATGATCCGTTTCGATTGATTGCTCCGTACTAATTTTCACCGTTGTGGGCACATCGTTCTCTACACTGATGCTTCCCTTTTCCCCTAATACCTCGACACGCTGATCGTACCCGTAGGCTGCTTTGCGGCTATTGTCGATAACACCAAGCGCACCATTGGCAAAGCGCAGTGTAATAATGGCTGTATCAATATCACCAAGCTCTCCAATGCTCGGATCTACGAGCACTGCACCTTCAGCAAATACCGTCTCTACCTCACTGCCGCTTATATAACGTGCCATATCAAAATCATGAATGCTCATATCCATAAACATACCGCCAGATGCCTCAATATAGCTCGCAGGGGGAGGTGCTGGATCGCGTGAAGTAATTTTAATGATGTGCGGCTGTCCAATTTTGTTATTATCCATGAGCTGTCTTACTTTATAGAAATTATGATCAAAGCGACGATTGAAGCCTACCTGAAAGATGATGCCAGACTGCTGTACAAGCTCTAGCAGCTGCTTCGTATCTTGATAGTGAAAGCTGATTGGCTTCTCGCAAAAAATATGCTTGTTATGTGCAACGGCTGCCTTAATAATGTCGATATGTGTATTCGTTGGCGAGCATATAAAAATCGCTTTAACTCGCTCGTCCTGAATGAGCTCCATATAATTGTCCGTAACGATCGATAGGTTAAACGGTTCGCTCCACTTTAAAAGCTCCTTTGTAACCTGCACATCCGACACACCAATTAATTCAATGTTGCTGTGCTTTTTCATATGCTCGGCATGCAGCCTTCCAATTCTTCCTACGCCAACAATTCCAATTCCAATCTTCGTTGTCATACAACGACCTCACTTTGCCTCAGTGTCAATTGCTTTGATTGTTAACTGGGTATCTTCTATGCTGTCGTTAGTCCGATTGCTTTCAAATACGTCAGCGCTTGACGTGCGTATATAACCGGATCGGCTATCCCGGGGTCCTGCTCTGCTTCAATAATGATCCAGCCTTCATAGCCACGATCAAGCAATTGCTGAATGATAGGAGCAAAATCGATGCAGCCGTCACCCGGTACGGTGAATACACCATTCTGTACACCAGTTCTAAAGCGCAAACCTGACTGGATTAGCTCCGTCAGCTGGGCTTGGCGAATATCCTTCAGATGGATATAAGCAATCCGATCGTAATAACGGTTAAGCAGCTCGAGCGGATCGTAGCCGCCGTAATAGGCATGCCCAGTGTCGTACAACAGATGAACAAGCTCGGGATTGGTCGATGCCATAAGTCGATCGATCTGCTCTGGCTTTTCAATAACCGTTTCCCCGTGGTAGTGATAGATGAGCTTCATTCCCTTATCCTTGCAATATTGTCCAGCCTGATGCAGCCCATCGATAAGTGAAGCCCACTGCTCCTCAGACAACTCCTCGATGCTAACTTTGTTTTTCGTTAAGTCCTCGAACGTGTTGCCGCTCTCACAGGTTACGACATGCTTGCAGCCCATCTCCGCTAAAAAATCAACACGCTGCTTATACTTCTCAAGCTCATCGTCTTTTCTCGCTGGGTCGCTAAAATGTACCGAATTCCATTGCGAGCTCATTACCATGTTGTACTGTGCCAACAGCGCCTTAAGCGAGGCCGCATCTCTCGGAAATTTGCGACAAAACTCCGTACCAGCAAAGCCTAGCTGACTCATGTCTGACAGCACCTGCTCCGCGGTATAATGATCGCCTAACGATAAAATATCTTCATTGACCCAGTTAATTGCTGAAATTCCCAATGATATCGTCATATGAACCTCCCATTACAATGGTTTAATGTACTCCTGTGCTCCTTGCTAAGACTAGATGTGCTCTCAAAGTTGCTTGATGCGCTTCACATTGTCGGTATAGCTTTTATATGCGGATTGGACGGACGGCTGTGTGGACACCTCTGCAACGCCAACCTGCCACCACGATTGATAGCCTGATGTATTCGTGCCTGGCAATACTGGTATCGAAATAAGTGTTGTCTTCGTATGCTGTTTCGCCTGAGCTAATGCTTCTCTCAGCTCTTCCTTCGTCGTTGCCGTGTAGGCATGCGCTCCCATGCTTCTTGCGTGTGCTGCAAAGTCTATGGCTAGATACGCTCCATCAAGCTGACCATTATCTGCTCTTGCTCTAAATTCATTACCGAAGCTACCGCTCCCCTGCTCTCTCTGCAAGTTATGAATGCATTGATAACCGTGATTATCGAGCAGTAGAATTGTAATTTTCTTCTGTTCCTGCAAGCTGGTCAGCAGCTCAGAATGCAGCATTAAGTAGCTCCCATCCCCTACGAGTGCATAAACCTCCTGATCTGGCTGAGCGAGCTTCACACCGAAGGCACCGCTAACCTCATAGCCCATACAGGAAAAGCCATACTCCATGTGGTACGTTTTAGGCAATGTCGTTCTCCACATTCGGTGCAGATCACCAGGCATGCTACCCGCTGCACAGACAACAATCGCATCTTCGTCAATAAAACGATTAATCTCGCCCAGCACACTCGTCTGCACAAGTCCCGCTTCCGATTCAGCATCGTATAATCGATTAACCTCTGCATCCCAGGCCTGCTTTAAATGCTGCAGCCTCTCTGGTGCATGAGAGGAACGATAGGAAATCGCTTTCAATTCGGTTAGCAGCTGATCTAGAGCAAGCTTTGCATCCGCGATAATTCGATCACCGCTTGTTTTGTACGCATCGAGACTTGATACATTCACATTTAGAAATTTTACATTGGGATTCTTGAAGGCTGTTTTAGATGCTGTAGAAAAATCAGACAATCTTGTTCCGACTGCAATGATGAGATCTGCTTCTGCTGCGAGGAGGTTAGCTGGCTCCGTCCCTGTTACTCCAACACCGCCAAAGGACATGGGATGTAGCCAAGAGATTGCGCTCTTACCAGCCTGTGTCTCAGTGACTGGAATGTGACATTGCTCAGCTAGCTGTTGTAGTTCGGCAAGTGCACCCGAGTAATGAACGCCGCCGCCAGCAATAATGAGCGGATGCTTTGCTTCTGCTATAAGCTCTACTGCATCCTTGATCGCTGCTGGTGATGGCATTTGCCTCTCAATGCGGTGAACTCGCTTTTCGAAGAATGAAGCAGGGTAATCGTAGGCTTCACATTGCACATCCTGAGGGAGACTAAGTGTGACAGCACCCGTTTCTGCTGGATCAACTAGCACGCGCATTGCATGCAGAGCCGATGGTATGAGCTGCTCAGGTCTGCTGATTCGATCCCAAAACTTACTCACCGGTTTAAAGGCATCATTCGCGGATATCGTATAATCCATCGGGTATTCAATCTGCTGAAGTACAGGGTCCGGCAAACGACTAGCAAATATATCGCCAGGTAGCAGGAGGAGCGGAATCCGATTCACCGTAGCAACACCTGCTGCGGTAACCATATTTAATGCCCCGGGACCAATAGACGACGTGCAAGCGTAGGTTGCCAATCGGTTCTTCTGCTTGGCGAAGGCAATCGCTGCATGAGCCATGCCTTGCTCGTTCTTCCCCTGAATAAATGGTAGTCCTTCACGATTCTGCTCAAGCGCTTGACCAATTCCTGTTACGTTTCCATGCCCAAAAATACCGATAATGCCCTGAAAAAACTTGTGTTCGACTCCGTCAAGCTCAACATATTGCTGATCTAAAAACTGGATTAATGCCTGTGCCATCGTCAATCGTACCGTTTCCAATCGTAGCACCTCACATTCTTATTTAAGGGTAAAGTGGTTAAAGGGTAAACAAGGTTAAGCGCTTACCTTTAATGCGAATTATACTCGTATTGTAATAAATGTCAATATCAATCTGAACACAATCTTCGCTAAGAACTTTGACCATTATATAGCCACCAACATGAATTCCAACGAATGATTATAAGGCTGAGCTTCAATGTCCAAGCGAAAAAGGCCTCGCATCTGTTATGCGAAGCCTTTCTAATTTTTTCTCATGAAAATACATCCATTTGTCTGAATGTATGAAGTGAGTACCATTTCATAATTATTATAATTATAGATCATGTAAAATTCCGTTTTTTACATTTTTAGAGGCAACAACCTATTCTGAAATCTCACAAGTCGATTGCACAAGTCGATTGCCGTACGACTAAATCCGGCATAAGCACGACACGCTGTCTAAGCGATTCCTTGCTTTGGATTTGCTCGACTAGCAGTGCCACAGCTCGCTCTCCAATCTCCTTGATCGGCTGCGCGACAGTCGTTAGCGGCGGGTCAACAATGGTTGCTAATATCGTATTGTCATAGCCTACGATAGAGATGTCTTCAGGCACACGCAGTCCACTTTCTCTTACCGCTTGTATCGCACCGATCGCCAATATATCATTGCAGGCAAATACTGCTGTTGGTCGCTGTTCAAGCATAAGCAGCTGCTTCATTGCTGCTTTGCCACTATCAAGAGTATACCCACCTTCAATTACATAGCTCTCTGGAATAGCAATATCGGCCTCCTTCGCAGCATCGCTAGCCCCACGAAGCCTTTCCTTGCTTCCTAGCTCCGTTAAGTTTTCAACGATAACGGCTATACGCTGATGTCCTTGCTCCAGCAAATGCTGACCTGCCTGCATCCCGCCATAATAATCATCCACCATTACAGATGTGACGGGTACGGCGAAGAACTCACGAGCAATCATCACGAGCGGCACCTTTTCATTTAATATCTTCTTTACAATCACATTTTCCTTATCACGGGAAACCATAATAATGCCATCGACGCGCTTTTTCATAAAGAGCTGATAATACTCCTCTTCCTTGCTTGCATCATTATCGGTGCTGCACATAAACACATTGAAGCCATGCTTCCTTCCCTGATCCTCTATCGCTCTGGCGATCTCAGCAAAGTACGGATTGGCTAGATCCGGTAAGGTGAGACCAATCGTAAAGGTGCTTTTACCTGATAATGCTGATGCAACTGCACTTGGCTGATAATCAAGCTCCTCCATGATGCTCCAAACTTTTTTTCTTGTTTTATCGCTAATTCTTCCTGTGTTGTTTATGACCTTTGAAACCGTGGCAATGGACACGCCTGCTTTCTCCGCCACATCATAGATCGTTATCTTCATTCCGTTACTCCCCACAATCTAAAAGATAAATAGAATGCATAAGTAAAATTTAATTATTTCTATCACGAACAGGTAGCTCTCTTACTCTTATATTACCTCATCCTAGTAAAATATTGAAATTATGTATTGCATAACTTCAGGTTAACTTTTACAATAGAAGGGAAAACGCTTACCCTTTACTATATAGTACCATGTTTTTGTGCCTGTAACTAGAGAGGAAAGGTGCGTGACCGCATTGGAATTTGATGTGAAAGAAAGTGCTTATTATAGCTTTGGTTCAGAGGACAGCCGCGTCGTTGAGGTTGTCGCTAATCGTTATATTGGGGCTAACCCACCTCTTCCCTTTATCCATCGCGCTTTCTCCACTTCGGGTATTATGCAAAACAGTGAGGGCTTGTACCTTCTAGATTTTACGGAACGATATGCAGCAAGTCCGAACGGCTCATATGTTTATGCGATGGCGCTAGTGTGGAGTGATGAGGAGCGCTCGATTGATGCCGTAATGGAGCCGCTTGGCCCGATCTCACTATATCTAAACGAACAGAGGCTGTATCGCTCTACTGTCATCGAAGAGTTAAAGCCGAATGGAAGCGCTTCGATTCCACTGCTCTTCCGAAAGGGCTGGAACAGCCTCTTAATCGAAGCTCGAAAAACAGTTGCGGGCTTTGGCTGCCGCTTCGGTGCTGAGGAAGGAAAGGTCCGTATCCTTCAGGTGCTGTCCCCCTTCTCTAACCGCTTTGGCCAGGCTGGTTGGCTCTATTCCGAGCCTTGCTCACAGTCCATCTACGGTGAAGCTCAGCAGCACTTCCCAGCTTACACGGAGCATGAAAAGCAAACGGAGCTCACTTGGCATCCACGTTGTGAATGGTCAGAGCAGGAGCTGCTTCAACATCATATGGAGCGACTATTCGGGTATCAGCCCAATGCATCAGCCATTGCCAGAACAATGTTAGATGTCCCTAGCAACAGCACTGCTGTAACGATGAGCCTTCACACAGATGGGGCGACAACGATATGGATTGAGGAGCAGCTGGTATTCAGCTCGACTACAGCTGGCTCGTATACGGAGCAGCTGCAGCTTGCATCGAGCAAGCAGCTACAGCATGTTCAGGTATGGACAGCTAGTGGTGAGCAGCATTGGGGCTTTGAGCTTACCTTTCATATGAACGGCAAAGAGCTAATCTATACGCCTCCGATGCTTATTCATGGATATAGCGGAGCATGGATCTATGCTGGACCGTTAGCTGCCGACGCTATGTCAGCTCTAAGCAATGAATCATTCAATCCCAGTGCACTCATACAAGGGATGAACGGTAAACTGCTTTATTGGCAGCTCGATGCACCTAACTATGTTGTTCGACCTTTCTATGAGAACGCCATGCTAAGCAATAAATGGACCGTTGGTACGATGAGCAATTATGCTCGATGGGATTATCCGCTTGGCGTAACGATGTACGGTCTGCTGCGCAGCGGTAAGCTGCTTGGACGCGAGGATATGGTGCAATACGCATTGCAGCATATTTCTACATGTACAGACTGGTATGAGTATTCGCTTTGGGACTATGAGCAATATGGCTTCCCGTCTATTAACCATCAGCTTGTCCTAATCAAAATGCTCGATAACTGCGGTTCATTCGGTTCAGCTATGCTTGAAGCTTACAGTATTACAGGAGACGCAGGCTATGCGCGAATCGCAGACGTAATTGCTGATTTTATACTTCATAAGCTCGAAAGACGAGCAGATGGTGCATTTTATCGCTTATGCGAGGGTGAATACTCAGCAGACACGATGTGGGCCGACGACTTATATATGAGCACCCCATTTCTCATTCGCTACGCTGCGTTATTTCATAAACAAGCTGCATTAGATGAGGCTGCCAAGCAATTTATACTATATAAATCTTATCTGTTCATGGAAGATCAGCGATTGATGAGCCATGTATATGACTTCAAATATAACCGTGCGACTCGTGTACCTTGGGGACGTGGCAACGGCTGGGTGCTGTTCTCACTGTCTGAACTGCTAGAGCGACTCCCTACAGAGCATGCGTTATACGAGGAGCTTCTATCATTCTATCGAGAGTTTGTACAAGGAATTGTCTCCTATCAAAGTGACAACGGCCTATGGCATCAGGTCGTTAATGAGCCTACTAGCTACAAGGAGGCTTCCTGTACGGCGATGTTCGTATATGGCATTGCAAGAGGTCTTCGCTTTGGCTGGTTAGATGATGCTGTAGACTATAAAACGGTCGTATCGCACGGCTGGAATGCATTAACGAAATATGCGATTACCCGGCAGGGGCATGTGCATGGCGTGTGCAGCGGCTCCAGATATTCCTTCGCACCTGATTACTACATGTACGATCTCCGAACCGTAGTGAATGACAATCACGGGATTGGCATTATGATGCTAGCCGGCGTCGAGGTCGAGCTACTGCGTGCTTGATCATTTAATAAGGAGGGTGATTGCATGTGTTGTATACGGATGAGCTCATTGTAGCTTGGCTGGGTGAGTTTGAGTGGCTGTTTCGAATATTAGTCAGCTGTATACTTGGCTTTATCATTGGTCTAAACCGTACACATAAGCAAAAACCAGCTGGCGTTAAAACATACATGTATGTAGCTGCCGCCTCTACTTTAATTACAATCGTTTCAATTCAAAGTGTAACGCTATATGCTGGATTGCGTCAGCAAACGATGATGGATCCGATGCGTCTCGCCGCTCAGATCGTGACGGGTCTTGGCTTTATCGGTGCTGGTGTCATCCTTAAGGACGGTGTGAAAATTAGCGGTCTTACCTCAGCTGCCATGATTTTTTTTGCTGGTGGAGCAGGGATTGGAATCGGTGCAGGGTTCTATACAATCGTCATATTTGCCTTGCTTGTCACAACGTTGTTCTTAAAGCTTGGCGAATGGGTTGAAGGTCGTGAGCAGCAGCTTGAATATAAGCGCATGTACCGTGATGCTATACCTAAGCAGCACAATGGTTAAGTATCATTAGCCTTATCAATACGATGCAGATGGAGGATGAAAGGATGAAAAAGCAACTTATTATTTTTCTAGATAGTGGCGATACCATTATTGATGAGAGTACGGAGATACGTGATGAGAACGAAGTCGTGCTTACAGCGGATGTTATTCCTGGTGCCGACAAAATGGTTCAGGAGCTTCATGCTCGCGGGTTTACGTTAGCTATCGTAGCAGATGGATTGGCACAATCGTTCAAAAACATATTAACGCAAAACGGCGTATACGATTGCTTCACAACGTTAACCTACTCTGAGCAGGTTAGAATTTACAAGCCTAGTCCACGTATGTTTAAAGCAGCAATGGGTTCTCTTGACCTGGAGCCAGAGGATGTAAAGCGAATTATTATGGTTGGGAACAACCTAAGTCGTGACGTTAAAGGCGCCAATCAGCTTGGTATTACGAGTGTACATCTTAGCTGGACGCCGCGATATCCAAAAACGCCTGCCGACGTGCTTGAGACTCCAGACTACACAATCGAAACTCCAATGGAGCTCGTTGAGCTAGCTGAACGATTAAATGAACGACTGGAGCAGGGTCTGCCGATCAAGCCAGATAAGATCTAATATGTCCTTTCCTAGTTTATCGTTAATTTGACGGTAATCTATAGCTAATAAGCACAAAATGGCCTCCCTGCCACATACCTGGCTGAGAGGCCTGCTTCTTGTTATTAACGATGCTGCCATTATGCAATCATTGTATAAAGCGCAGCCTCCACTTCTTTCTTCACATCATCCTTGGAAGCACCGAGTGCAACCGAAAGCTCTGTAAACAATAAATCTTCGGCTGTTTTAAGATATTTCTGATCTGTGCCACCCATTTTTCGAAGCTCGCTCGTCACATTATTTTTTGAATAAATCACTTTAATGAGTTGAACGAGATCACGACAGTCATGGGTATTAAGCAGTGATTCATAAAACTGATGGGCGTGTACCTTTTTCGTATCTAGGCTAGGCATATCGTCTTGACCGATTGCCTGTATTAACTGAACAGCCTCTTCACGAGGAATAATAGGCCGCATAAATACTTTCGTATCTACAGGGCAATATATCACTTCTGTCCCGTGCACAGGCAACAATTTGTAGTAGCTCTTGCTTTCATCAGCAACAGGTATATCTGGCTTGCCTATCGCATCAACCTGACAGACGCCACTACTACCATATACAACATAATCTCCATGTTCAAACATTACAATCTCCTCCTGATTATGAAAAACATATTTAGCAGAATGAGGTTAGGTAAGGAACCAGAGCTTAAAAATAAATGTGATTTTTTTCACCATGTAGTATACTACCAACAGATTGAAACGGTCTTTTATTGCATCACAATTTGCTCATCATTCACTGCCATTAGCTACATTTGTTACTACCTATATATATTATACCATATATATGTCAAGTCTATTTTAAAGCATATTCACGACGGATGCGTTTCATGCGGCTTGCCTGCTTTTTTTCTATGTACACCCTCTTTTTTATTTGTGCTCCCACTTAATATGAGCGTTTAGTTATTATATATACAGCAAAACCTCTCCTCACTTAGTAGTGGGAGAGGCTTGAATCTTCTAATATCGTAATGGAGCTTCCTGTAGATCAGCTCGAGACTGTAAATATCGGAAGAATGCAGTTGCTGCTTCTGCACGCTGCACCTTTTTACTCGGCTGGAATTTCCCGTCTGCGTTAGCACTCATAATGTTGAGACCAACAACGATTGCTGCTTGACCTTTGTTCTTTATATGCTGTGAATCGTTGAATTTATCCGCAAAGATATGCTCGTGCTGTGCAAGCGTATTGTAGCCTAATGCACGTACAATGAGCTCTGCCATTTCTTCTCGTGTGACGGTTCCTTCCGGGTTAAAAGACCCATCCCCTATATCTATCAAATTTTGCTGGAGCGCATCTTCAACATAAGCGAAATATTCTGAACCGACACTGATATCCTTAAAGGAGCTCGAATTCTGTGCAGAAGAATCATTAGCGGTAGCATAGTATCGATTTCCGCCGTTTCTTGCGATGACGAGCATTTTAATTAACTCTCCACGCTTAATGAGCTCATTCGGCCTTACCTTTCCATCCACTACGTCAAGCGCTTTGTAAGCAACCATAAGCTCTAACTGACGCTGAGCCCAGTGCCCCTCGATGTCTAGCACCTGAGGACGCTCCAGCTGAGTCACTTCTCCCGTCTCCATATTCCGCCATTGTCCTGACACAGCATCGAGAAACACTCGCTCATCAAGTGGCTTCGCTTCAAGACGATAGACGAGGTTAACCGTGGATTCAATCGTTACTTTCTCAATAGAGTCACTATCGCCAGATGCAAGCATGACATTATACTTCTCAATTGGAATCGGCTGACCATCTAAGGAGTATTCACTCGCAACCTTATACGTTAGCTGTACCTGATAATAATCCATAAAGCGAGCTATGGCCTCAGATGTTGCAATCGTTTTAGGCGCTTGCTTCGAATAGTCGAACGGATGAATATTGGATTCAAATCCAGTAATTTCTCCTGTTTTTGCATCAATCGTTACATTAACATGATCATATTCAATGCTGGCTCCATGCACTTTATGAACGAAGCGAATATAGTAGCTAGATAGATCAGAGGCGCTCAGATTCTCATATTGCTTCGGATCGGGCTTAATGAGATGCAGCTCATGTGACAGCCACGGCAGCTGCTTTTTAATGGTTTCTTCAGCAGCCTTGGTCGCATCAGCTAATGCGAATAGCTCCTTGCCTTCAGGGGCATCACTGTTACGCCAATATAGATTATAGCTTTGCACCGCTCCGGTCTGTCCATCCACTGCCGCCCAGATCGATCCTGCTTCCTTCCCATCCTTCTTAACGTTCCAGCTAAAATTCCAGCTTGAGCTTAATTGTTCCGTTACATCATCTGTATATTCGTTATAGCTGGAATGATTCAGCTCAGCACCCTCAGGCAGCCCAAATGCAGATGTAACGAATTCGATCGCTTGCTCTTCTTTAATATTAGTCAGCTGAGGCTTGGAGGATAATGGCTTGTCAGTGACCGGCTTGTCAGACACTTCGCCTGCGTATCTATAGTGTCTATAGATCGCCTCATCCCACTTACTACCGGTAACTGCATGAATAGAAAAAGGAGCTAGCTCATAGGTTAGCGCGGGAATACGCTTACCATTCTCTCCAGCCGTCATTATATATTTTAATTCTGGGGTAGCGGTATCATGAAGCTTCTTCGTCGCTTGCTCTAGCGTTAAATAGCTCTCGACTCGTGGAAAAACAATGGTATCATCCCAGACGAAGTTGTACTCCACAACATAGCCTTCGCTGTCGACAACGACATCAATATAATTATCTAGAAATGGAAGTTCATTTACATAGCGGTCAAATCTGAAATGATGTCGTACATCGCCGGTTAGTGCTGGCAGCACAGCGGCGCCATAGCTTTCATTCAGCTTAACTTTCCCCGCATAATCAGCTGCAACCTCGGAGATAAACGCTTCGGCCACAGTTTCGGCTGCATCACGCTCTACTTTAAGCGGATAGCTCGGCTTTGTATCGACTGCAATATGGAAGCTGTAGTTGATGAGCTGACCATTGTCAGCATGAATGCCAACGTAAATACTCCCTGTCTGCTTGTTATTGACACGCTTAACAAAGCTCAATCCCCAAATATTGCGAATTCCTTTGATCAGTCGGTCCGAGGATAAATTCGCCCCTTGCAGCACGTATTCCTCTGGTATATTGACATACTTACGTGCCAGCTCCTCGGCTTTCGCCTTCGTTATGGATGCTGACTTTGCTTCATTGGATTGTGAGTCTTGAGCAGACGATGATGTGCTTTGACTTGCTTGTCCGGATGACGCTTGACTCATTAAGCTTTTCACTCCTTCTCCTGCAGTTTCAGCATATGCAGCTGAAGAAAGCATAGCTGTTAACATCGCTGCCGTTATGAGAATCGCTGATGCCTTACCAATTCTTTTCCTCACCTTATCAACCCCTTAATTGTCAATATCTTCATCTATTAGACTTATCTACCTTACAAAAGGTTGCATTAACAACAGCCATAAGACAGAAGTATGCAACGCATTACAGCAATATTTAGTCAGCTAGCGTTCCAAACATAGCAAGAAGCCTCATTGAAGTTGTCAATGAGGCTTCACTAATTCATATAGAGCTAATGCCGGTTTAATTCTTCAACCTGCTTCACAGGAGATATTCTCCAGTAAGCCATACCTACAAACAATATGCCACCTACCATATTGCCAAGCGTAACGGGTATCATATTGTGCAGCCAGCCTGCAAGATCAATAACCTCTGGATGATTCGGTAAAAACATCGCGACACTTAGCAAGGTCATGTTCGCTACGCTATGCTCATAGCCGCTTCCAATAAAGGCGAATAAGCACCACCAAATAGCGAACATCTTCGCTCCCTCGCTCTTCAGCCTCATACTCATCCAAACTGCAAGGCAGACTAACCAGTTACATAGAATACCTCGGAAAAATAAATCAGAGAATGGCAAGGTCATCTTTTTAGCTGCGGCTGTAAAGATCAAATGATCAGCAGTGATCGAGTTGAACAGCCCTGTTTGTCTAATTAAATACGCTAACATGATTGCGCCTAGCAGATTGCCAATAAATACGATAAGCCAATTCGTCCCTGTATCCTTAAGCGTAGTTTTGCGGGAGAGCGTACTGATGGTAAACACCATGTTATTGCCTGTAAACAGCTCTGCACCCGCTATAATGACTAAGGTCAATGCAATACCAAAGCTCGCTCCCATCACTAATGACTGGTAAGGGGAGCCCGCTTGTGCAAGCGGTGCTCCTATAGAAAATATGAGTATAATCCCAAGCCCCACATAAGCGCCTGCCAGCAGCGTGGAGATGAAATAGCCCAATTTATGCTGCTTCATATAATCGCGCTTCGCGGCTCCGGCTTCGGCGAGGGTTTGGACTGTTGGTCTATACATGCTAAGCCTCCTTCCAACGTTCGAGATGTTGTTTAAAAAGTCCGACTTTGATCACGATGTGTCACTGAATGTTAATCGACATCGAATCTTGAATTCAGCCAGGCCTTCGAATGCTCACGTACCCATTACGTACGCTGTGCTTCTCAGTCCTTAGCTTCATCCAACCTTCTCGGTGCTGAAAGCCGAACTTTTTAAACTTTGATTTTAGTAGTAGCTAAAAAAAGGTCGAAATGATCACGATGTATCACTGAATGTTTATTCGACATCGAATCTTGTACTCAGCCGGGCTTTCCGGTGCTCACGTACCCATTACGTACGCTGCGCTCCTCAGTTCGCTCATCGATTTTTGATTTCCTTCGGTGTTCCTTTGGAACAAGGTCGTCAATCAAAAACGTTTCGCGGGTCATAATTTCAAGCAAACGTAATTTTTAGAACTGAACGCTTATTCGACATCGAATCTTGAACTCAGCCGGGATTTCCGGTGCTCACGTACCAAATACGTACGCTGTGCTTCTCAGTTCGCTCATTGATTTTTGATTTCCTTCGGTGTTCCTTTGGAACAAGGTCGTCAATCAAAAACGATTCGCGGGTCATATTTTCGAACAAACGCAAGATGTATCACTGATTGTTTATTCAATGTCGAATAGTGAGTTTATAACAAGATATATACACTGTCGTCCTCGATCACTACCTCATAGGTTGCGACGCTGCCATCGTCTGGCTCCTGGACCTTGCCATCAATCAGAGAAACCTTATAATCACGCAGTGGACAATATACATAATCTCCAGATACGATGCCTTCGGCTAATGGCCCGTGACTGTGCGGGCATACGCCGCCAATTGCCCTTACACGATCATCAGATAGACGGAATACGGCAATTTTATTCTCATCGACAATGACTTCTCGGCCGATGCGCATCGGCAGCTCTTGCAGCTTAGCTACGAATACCTTTTGTTTTTGCTCGATCATCCTTACACTCTCCCTACCGTATAAAGCTCTTTTTCATTGTTTTCGTTGTTGCGAACCTCAGTCCATGGATCCTTGCGTTTACCAGCTACCGCTTCATCTAGCTCAGCGTTTAATGCTTGACGTTGAGCCGGATCTAGCAATATTGCTTTCACATGATCAAAGCCTAAACGCTCGATCCAAGGCGCTGTACGCTCTGCATATTCCCCTGTTTTACGGTAATATTGGAGCATAGCACCGCAAATATCGATAACCTCTTGCTCAGTTTCAACTGTTGTCAGCAGCTGTGCTTCCTTCACCTCTGTACCACCATTACCGCCAATATAGATTTGGAAGCCATTCTCTACGCCGATGACACCAAAGTCCTTCACTCCACTCTCTGCACAGCTACGTGGACAAGCAGATACACCCATTTTGAATTTATGCGGAGTATCGATATACTCGAAACGCTCCTCGAGCTTGATGCCGAGGCCCATAGAATCTTGCGTTCCAAATCTACAGAAGGCTGCACCGACGCATGTTTTTACGGAACGAACAGCTTTCGCATAAGCCGAAGCTGATGTCATATCTAGCTCTTCCCAGATATCAGGCAAGTCTTCTTTATTGACACCATACAAGCCGATTCGCTGGCTGCCTGTTACTTTTACAAGCGGTACATTATATTTCTCTGCCACCTGTGCAATTTTCAGCAGCTGTTGTGGTGTTGTCTGACCTCCACGCATTCTTGGTATAACTGAGAATTGACCGCTCTTCTGAATGTTGCCGTGCATCCGCTCATTGACGAAGCGAGATTCTTTTTCATCCTCATGTTCTTTAGGGAACGCGACATTAAGGTAGAAGTTTATAGCTGGGCGGCACTTCGAGCAGCCTTCCTCGTTCCGAAATTGCAGCTCCTTAAATACCTCTTTCGAGGTCATTAGGCCTTTCTCATGAATTTGCAATACGATCTCATCTCTAGTCAGATCAGTACAGCCGCAAATTCCTGTTGGTGCTTGAGCCACTTTATCGCCAAGGACATGAGCAAGCAGCTCACCAATATCTCCCTTACATTTACCACAAGAGTTACCAGCCTTCGTGCAGCGAGAAACCTCTGCAACAGATGTAAGTCCTTGCGTCTGAATGGCACCCACAATCGTTCCTTTGGTTACGCCATTACAGCCGCACACTGTATCCGCATCGTCCCAGTTCACTACACTATCGCTTACGCCTCCATCCTCTGCAGAAGCGAGCAACGTAACAGGATTCAGCTCAGAAATATCCTTCTTATCGCGCAGCATTTTATGATAGCGATTCTCTTCAGAAACATCCCCGTACAACACAATACCGACGATATGATTATCTTTAATGAATAGCTTTTTGTAGCTGTTTGCAAGCCCATTGAAAGCCTCGATGCTCTTTACCTCATCACTCTCACGAATGATTCCTGCAGAGAACAGATCACAGCCCGATACCTTCAGAGAGGTCGATACGGTGCTTCCTTTGTAGCCCTCGACAGGTCGATCCGTTAGTAGATCCGCAAGCACTTTCCCTTGCTCATACAATGGAGCAACGAGTCCATACACCATATTGTTATGCTGTGCACATTCCCCAACCGCATAAACATCAGCTGCACTTGTTTCCATAAAATCATTCACAACGATCCCGCGCTCGACCGTTAAGCCTGCATCCTTCGCAAGCTGCGTCACAGGGCGAATACCAACTGACATAATGACGACATCTGCTTCCAGCGTCGTCCCATCACTAAATTCAAGTCCTTCTACTCTCGTTGTGCCGATAATGCGCGTTGTTTTCTTCTCCATTAGAAACTGAATGCCTTGCTTCTCTAGATCCTTTTTCAGCAGGTTACCCGCAGGCTCATTCAATTGTGTTTCCATTAGCCATTTTTCCAAATGAATAACGGTAACCTCCATGCCTTGATCAACGAGACCTTTCGCAGCCTCAAGACCAAGCAAGCCACCGCCAATAACAGCAGCACGCTTATACTTTTTCGCTTGCTCAAGCATGAGAAGTGTATCATCGATCGTTCTGAAGCCGATAACCCCTTCGAGCTGTGAGCCTTCAATCGGTAATATAAAGGCACGTGAGCCTGTTGCAATAATACATTTATCATAAGCGAGCTTTAAGCCGCTTTCTGTCGTTACTTCTTTCCGTTCAGTATCCATCGCTACTGCTGGATCATGATTGACAAGCTTAATATTGTTCTCTTCATACCATTGCATCGGATTCGTAATGATTTCATCTACCGTCATTTTGTTTTGCAGCACGTTGGACAGCATAATCCGATTGTAGTTCGTATATTTTTCTTCACCGATAATGGTGATTTCATATTTTGAGGAGTCTCGCTCCAATATTTCCTCAATCGTTCTTACACCAGCCATCCCATTGCCAATAAGTAATAGTCTCTCTTTCATCATTGCGTACCTCCTATTAGTGAAAAATATCACTTACTTATTGTGAATCTTTTCACATTTCATGTTTTAATGATAGCATTCCTTTTTGCGTTCGTATATTAGGGAACTCCCTAATTGTTGATTATGACAAATCCCTATCCTGATGAAATAGAATTTGGTGCTAAAAGGTGCTAAAAGACTAGTTCTTTATACTAAATTAGTAAAAGTTCTTGACAGGAAAAAAATTTGCATAGCAAAATAACATAGACTAGAGAATCTATTGAGCAGATAGGATGATTCGACATGCTGAAACTACTAGGGAGAAGTCTGCAAGACTTTCGATCCTCTTATAAGAAACTACTTGTATTTGAATACTTTTTTATGCTGCTTACAAGCTTTGTCATTATTCCAGTCATCACCTTACTCTTTAATAGAATATTGATGGTAGTAGGATCAG
Source organism: Paenibacillus camelliae (assembly GCF_023715345.1). Classification (GTDB taxonomy): domain Bacteria; phylum Bacillota; class Bacilli; order Paenibacillales; family Paenibacillaceae; genus Pristimantibacillus; species Pristimantibacillus camelliae. The sequence goes on along the minus strand of NZ_JAMBNY010000005.1, from coordinate 68,847 downwards.
GCTCCTTGCTCAATGGGGAAGTATACCGAATTGGCATGAGTTATGAGGGTGTGGCCGGGTTAGTTTTGATTGGTCTAGTCTCTTCCTTTGCCTTATTTATTGAGCTATGTGTAATTGTTATCATCGTCCAGCAAGCATACTTTAGCAAAGAAATTACGATTACTGATGCTTTGTTGACGACGCTGCGCAGAACACCGCGGCTGCTTGGATTTGGTTTTGTACAGTTATTGTTTTTTCTTCTTTTACTGATACCGTTTATTGATTCTCCATTTTCAGAATCATTTTATGCATTATTTAATCTACCTATCTTCTTCCAAAATCAAGTGATCGATGCTTCAACTACGATGACTTTTATATACGTCGCACTCGTTTTAATATTGTTGTATATTGTACTGCGCTGGGTGTTTGTGCTGCATTTTATTATGTTGGAGGGTAAGACCATTACGGAAGCCATTCGCAGCAGTCAGGCGTTGACGCGGGGAAGACGCTTGCGGCTGTTTGTCGCTCTGGCCTTGCTGAACGGAGCTGTAGTTGGGGGCAGCTTTTTCGTTATTACTACACTCTCTTATTTGCCGGTGTGGTTAAATATTGATATATTTAAAGCCTTCTCCAATCATTACTCCTTAACGCTATCGACAATTTTGACGTATATGTTCACGTTGCTAGTCATTCCTATTAATATCATCGTGTTGACCCGTTTATTTTATTATTTCGGCTACAGCCAAGGAAAGAAGCCGCAAGATATCGCCTATGTTTATCGCAGCAAGTTAGGTCGTTTGGAAAAACGATTCTTCGCTTCCTTGAAAAGGATAAATCGTCCACACTTATGGTTTGTAGTAATAGCCATTGTGTACCTAAGCTTAGCTCTTTATATCGGTTTCAGAGCGAATGACAATCTCGTTTATGCTAAATGGACTGTGGTGATTTCAGCACACCGAGGAGATACTGAACATGCGCCAGAAAATTCGTTGCCTTCCATTATCGATGCGATCGAAAAAGGCTATCAGTCCGTTGAGATTGATGTGCAAATGACAAAGGATGGAATTGCTGTGCTTCATCATGATCAAACTTTGCTACGCATGACGGGGACACCGGTACGAATCGCTGATCTTACATTTGAGGAATTAAGCAATTTTGTTATTGGCTATGATGCCAATATGGAGCCTGTCTATATTCCTACATTTACAGAAGCATTAGCGGTAGCTCAAGGGCGTACGAAGCTGTTGATTGATTTAAAGCCATATGGTCCAAGCGATGCTTTAGTCAATGAAATCGTTCGGCAGATTCAAGCCTTTGACATGGGCCAGGAGGTTTATATTCAGTCGTTCGATCAAAGCGCGCTGCTACAAATTCGCATGCTTGAGCCAAATATTAAAATCGGACAAGTGCTCTATTTTGCATTAGGTTCATTAAACACTTTGGATGTTGATTTTTATACGATTGAACAAACGATGCTAACTAAACAATTAGTCGAGGAGGCTCATGCGGCAGGCCGTGAGGTTTGGGTGTGGACTGTCAACAGCTCTAAAAATATGAAGGAAGTATTGAAATTCCGTATCGACGGCATGATTACCGATTATCCTGGACGCGCACAATCGATGATTGAATTGAATCTGTAACAAAAGTCGTCAATGTTAAGATAGTCCTCTGTATTGAAAAATACTCAATAAAGCTTAAGAGCCAGGTGGTCTGTATATATACAGACCACCTGGCTCTTATGTGTTCACTGTGCATTCACTTTTTGCATGAGCAACGAGATTACTTGTGCACTTTCAGCGCGAGTTACATTGGCGTTCGGCATAAACAATTGCTTGTCACGCCCCTGGACTAAGCCAAGCTGCTTTAAAGCAGCAACCTCGTGCTTGGCCCAGTCGCTGATCGTTTCCGCATCACTAAAAACATTAACCTCTTCTGTTGCAACGCTTAATCCCGTTTCATGTTCATATGCTCTGTAGAGCATAACCGCCATTTCTTGACGACACAAGCCTTCATCGGGAGCAAATGTGCTACTGCTTTTTCCACTTACTATGCCAGCATCAAAGGCTGCAGCAATAGCAGATGCATACCATTTCGTCTGCTCAACATCCTCGAAGGTCATCGGCTTTGTTGCTTTCCATGACAATGACCGCTCAAGCAAAGAGACAAATTCTGCTCTAGTTATGCTTTGCTCCGGTGCAAATGATGTTGCGTTCACACCGTGAATGATTTGCCTAGCTGACATCTTTTTAATGACTTGATAAGCCCAATGAGACTCACTAACGTCTTCGAACGATTTGTCATATATCATAACAGCGAATTTGCCGAGATGGTTTACTTTTGTAGTCGCCTTATCACGCTCATATGCTCCCATATACTCCAAACTTCCGTTATCTGTAATAGAGTAAATGCCGATCAGGTCCTGATAAGCATAATCAGCATCACTTGCACCAGTTAGCTTAATTGTAACAAGTTGTGCGAAGTTCTCAAGCTGCAATGCTGTTTCATCTGCCTTTACAATAGACAGTTTAAAATCATATATTTCCCCGAAGACAGAGATATCCGCTTGATGCATTCGTTCAGCACGTTTAATCAACTCTTGTTTTTGATCTGGAGTTAGCGTAATGATTTCTAACGAAATCTGTGCTTGATCGAGCTCATCATCCGCCACGAGCAGCTGTAGTTGCTTCAACACTTCTGCAGGAACTTCAACCTCTACATCCGAATGTTTAACCTTCAAAGCATTCTTGCCATCATTCGCTTTCATATTTACTGGAAACGCCAGTTTCTGCTCGCCCTCAGCCATCTCAAAGGACAGACTAATTGGATCAGTCGATTGGCTGGAGTTCTCTGGAATGGATGGATTGCTTGGATTATTAGGAGTCGTTGAATCTGCCTTCACTTGAACAGGTACATTGAAATCATCGACATTAATATGGCCAAAGCCCCCAGTAGCCTGATCAACTACTTTAATATAAAGCTCCTCACCGATATAAGGCGATGCATCCCATATTTTCCTCTGATATTCCTCATAATTGGTTGCAGTCGCTTTAAACAGCTCCTTGTCGTCTGCTGCTCGAACCAGCGCAACATACAAGCGCTCGATATCGCGTCCTCCACTGATTAGAAAGTCTATTTTTCCGTTGCCGCCAAGAACAAAGTTTTGTGATCTTAGCGTTCCTGTTAAGCTATCGCCACCTGCTGACTCGTTAAAGCCCCATAAATGATAGCCCCCCGGAATTTTGTGAGAAGGATTAAAATAAATCGTATCCCAGAAAAACTGTTGATTCGTTACATGTATATCCTGGAATGCTTCACCCTCTGCAATCCACCCTGTCAAATCTCCACTTGCAAAATCATGGTTAGGCAGCTCTGTAATATTAGTGAATTGTGTGTTATCCCAGTTTTCCGGGATATAAACAGGTGCGGCTGGCTCTCCCGTTAAAGCGTTCATCTCCCATACTTCCATTGACTTCACCGTAATATCATCATCGGCCCAGAACTGCAAGCCTAAAGAATCATAACGTCCTACATAGACACGTGTGGTCAACTTTTTCTTGTAGTTGGCAAAAGCTTCAATAACGGAGCGATCCAAATAAATGTGCAGCTTTAAATTCTCTCCGTCTAGCTCTACATAACCGCCTTGTATACCGTCGACTCGAACATCCGGATCAATGCTGCTCTTCGTACGATCTACATTAAAGCTTTGATCTGCTTTATCATAATAGATGAATGTCTCTTCTTGCCCATTTGCGGAACGACGAACTTTCAAGCCAAATTGTTGTGCATCGCCAGGATCAATTTCAGCAATAATCTCTAGCATGTCTCCCTGAACATTCTCGATTAAGCTATTAGCAGAATTAAGACTTTGATCCGTAAAATCTATGAGCTTGCTGCCACGAAGTCCGCTAAGCTCCTCAATTGGCTCAATTCGCAGCTCATCCTGTTCATCCAAGCTTAGGCTAACTGGCAAAGCCAAGTTGTGCGCCCAACCCGCTTCGTATTCAGCCTGTGGTGTTCTTACATTTTGCACCATTGAGAATACAACCGTTCTTCCATCTGGTGTAACAAGCCCGCTTTCTGCAGTTAAATATCCTTTGCCTACATCCAATGTTGTTGGAGCTTCCTGATCAGGAATAAATCTAAAGTTGTCACGATCCCATGTCCCGATCCAATAAAAAACCTCTACCTCTCTTAGCACATCATTGGCTGAAGGCACATGCTCGGGCTTTTCGTGAGGATTGATCATAAAAATATGCTTGCTATTTCCCTTACTGTCCGTGCCGAGCGGCAATAATACCGGCAGTTCCCATACAGTGCCAAGCTCTGGATATACGCTTCTGTCACTTACATAGAGCGGCCCCTTATACTCCCAATTGTACATATCATCCGATACATACACGAGAGCTGTACCACTGCTCATATCGGGTAGTCCTGAAGTGACAAGCTGATACCACTTGTCAACCTCCTCATCGTACCAAACGAATGGATCACGGAACTCGTTATGGATGCCGATTCCATTCTGCTCCGTTACGGGTACTGGATGCTTTACCCATTGCTGCAAATACGGATCAGATAAATCAGCAGGAGTGGCGACTGCTGTTCTCTGATTCGGTGATTCTGCATCATTGCCAGCAGTATAGAACAAGACCGGATTGCTGTTTCGATCATATGCGGCGCTTCCTGACCATACGCCATCTGGAACAAGCGTACCAGCTTCAGGTGCAAGCGCAGGTCTTACATTCTCCCAATGAACCATATCATCACTGACCCAATGTCCCCAGTGGATTTGATGCCAGAAAGGCCCTTGTGGATTATGCTGATAAAACAAATGATACTTCCCATTGTAGTAAATTGGTGCATGTGCTTCATTCATCCAGTTTTGCGGAGGAATAGCATGATATTGCGGACGATGCTGATCTCCGTCAAATACACTTGGATCCTCATCGATAGCATAATTGGGTATATCTGGGATCGTCCCGTTATGAAGCGCTTTCATAGCGGCGTATTCATTCCTTATCATTTCTGGTGCAAGCGCAGTATTGTGCAGCTTCACTTCGTCTATAAGCCCACTGAACATATTAAACGAGAATACTCCTGCCAGTTCAACCGGCTTATTATTTTTACCGATAATTAGGCTTTCAGTTGAAGGTGTTAGCGACATGCCGACAGGCGTCACTTGTGAGGCTACCTCCTCACCATTAAGATATAATGTAATACGTCCGTCATCTTTATCGAATGTAGCTACTACATAGTTCCACTTATACTTTTCCAGTGGATGATCATTCACCCATACTTGAATCCATTGTCCGCCAATGCCAACCTGCATGGACCATGCTCCGTGCCGATACATGCCTAACGCAAAGCCTTCTGCTTTATCTTGATTGGATTGGTTGACAATTGCCGACAGCTTGCCGCCGTCTCCCCACTCATAGCTGCGCGGTGAAACCCACGCTTCAATGGTTAATGCATCCCTTACAGGCACTACCTCGTCTGCATTGATCTCGATATAATTCGAATATCCATCGAACAGAAGAGCGCCACCCTTTACGCCGTATGAAGTCCAGCGCGGATCTTTGGCTGCCATATATCTTGCTTCATTGAATACATAGTTAACATCATGCTGCAGGTTGCTCACTTGCTCCATTGCTAGCATTCCAGATCCTTCATCAAGGTTAAGATAGGATACAACACCTAGATGATTCGCTTGAAAACCATCAACTGCAATGCTTGCAACTGCAGATTGATCGACAACTTTTATGTAAAGATTGTCATTGTAATACTTCTGCACATTCCAGGAGATATGCTCATTAGCGCTTACGTTTTCCGTCTTCATCAGCATAGTATCACTGCTCGCATCATAAAGTGCCACATAGGCATCCTGTGGATTTACTATATCCAAAATTGTGAACTGAATCATTCCACTACCTTGAAGCGTGAAGATACTTGAAGCAATCGAACCCCGCTGTTCTAAGTCTGATTGAGCGAAATAAGTTCCTGCTTTGAGAGCATGATCTTCATCTGTAACATGAAAAGCGTCGCCCGTTACTATCCAGCCTTGAAAATCTCCGCTTTCAAAGCTTCCATTAACCATTTCCGTTGGATTAATATTGCGCGCAATTATTCCATCTTCAGGAGCAATTTCATAGTAAGTTTGGAAATCATCAGAGAAAACCAAGCCCCAATCCGAGGTAGCATGGTCTACGATTTCCACATAAAGCGTTTTGCCTAGATGCTCTGACAGATCCGCCTTATACTGCACCATATTGGCTAGCTTCATGCCTTGTGCTGGATCTGGAAACCCTTGCTCGCTAAATTCATCATTGCCATAGCGTGCGATTACTTTCCCGCTGTCTGCTTCAACGATACGTACATACACTTGATCCTTTTGCTTACCACCACCCAGCCTGAACGTAATCCAGCCTGTTCCGCCTAGCTCGAAGCTGCTGGAGCGTAATATCCCTGTCGCGGATTCGTCATACCTCCAACCGTTTAGGTGATAGTTGCCTTCCTGATTGTACGGGATTTCCTCGGCCCACCATGTCGTCTCATCAGAAACGCTGTTCTCACCAAATGCACTGCCTTCAACAACCGACCAGCCCGTCAAATCTCCTGTTTCAAAGCCCGGATTGATCAGCTGATGGCGTGCAAAATCCGGCTTAATATCGATAGCAATAATGCCCTCAGGCGGCTCCGCCTCATGATACATATAGAGCGCATCCGCAAAAATCAAGCCCCAGTCTGAGGTAGCATTGTCGATGATTTCTAAGTAGAGCTTCTTCCCCAAATGCTCAGATAAATCGGCCTTATACTGTGTCAAATTGGCCAGCCGCATTCCGTTAGCGGGATCTGGGAAGCCAGAATCGCTAAAAGCTTGATTGCTGTATCTAGCAACCACTCGCCCTGTATCCGCTTCCAAAATATTGATGTATACTTTATCCGAATTTTTAGCTCCGCCAAGCTTAAAGCTGATCCAGCCGCTTCCACCAAGCTCAAAAGTACTGGAGCGGAGTATACCTGTTGCGGATTCATCATATCTCCAGCCGTTTAAATGATAAGTGCCCTCCTGGCTATAAGGGATCTGCTCCGCCCACCAGGTTGTTTCATCGGATACACTGTTCTCACCGAACGCACTGCCTTGCACAACTGTCCAGCCCGTCAAGTCCCCGCTTTCAAATCCGGGATTGATGATGTGATAAACACTTTCTGCCGTCTCTTCCAGCACTTCTTCCGTTAATTCTGTGGATACGGATAGATCTGTTTCAGAATACGCTGCAATTGAAGCTGTGGGAATAAACAGCTGAAATACTAAGGCCCCAATTACCGCCACTGTAAGCAAATTTCTTGCTTTACTCACTCTACTCATCCATGCTCCTCCTTCATATTTCTTCATTCAACAACAGAAGAACTCAAAAGTGAAACGTTTCCAAAATTTCTGACTATTTAATTTAGCGTTAAGTTTTTTTGGACATTTACTCCCGATACAACTGGCAAGGAGCGTATTAACGCTCCCTATACCAAAACCTTTGTACTTCCATATCGAGCGTTAACGGTGATTTTCCCATCACCCCAGAGCTCAAGTCCGCTCCTCGATTCTCACATCGCTAAATTGGCCGTGGCCTTGGCTGACGAACATACCAAGCTTCCCTCGTGGAATATCGTACATTCTAGCACTCATCGCAATGTCATTATTGATGTAAATTTCACAAATCGAGCCGTCAATCAACACTTTGATTTCGTAAGAACGATCTGGAATAAGCTCAATCGGACGCTCAAGCTCGACCTCGTAAGGGAATGTCTTTCCTCCCTCTTCCGACTGCATAATCTTTCCTCGAAAGGTAAGGCGATTCCGTTGCGGCTCTAGGGTAACGTAATAGGCCTCATCCAGCGTATCTTGCATGCGCAGCATAAACCCTACACCTTGCGTATATTCGGAGAATGAAACACTAGCCGAAATCTTACATTGATTAGGCAGTTCCTCTAGGCTCAGGCAACCAGCGAAGCTATACGGTGACATACAGGAAAGCTTTCGATCAGTAATATGCCAATCCCCTGTAATGCTCTCATAATGTACCGATAACGGATGCGAAAACGCCTGATCAACCGTATCCGGTACTTTAACACCAAGAGTGCCGTCAGCACGCTGAACGATTTCATGGACGATTAGGTTTCCTCCCCAATCCCATGAGTTATAGTCCTTACCTCTAGAGTTAGGTGGATTCCAGCCGAATAAATCATCGTTTTTTGTTGGGTTCCAACCGAATAGATAGCGACTTTGACCGTCAGACACTGATTTTGCTGCATAGAATGCTCGCCCGTCGAAGGTATCCTCCCCAGGAGTCAACCATGGACCATCCAAGGAACGACTCATTCGGTAAAAGGTCGCAAATCGTCCGGTGTAGGAGGAGTAGATTAGATACCACCAATCCCCGATTCGAAATAAATCAGGACATTCATGTGCTCCTACGTGTAGATTTGGCGCATACAACGGCTCTCGGTACTCCCACGTTTTAAGGTCTTTAGATGAGAGAAGCGCGGTACATCCTTTTCGGTTGGTCGGACCTTTCGCCAGTGCGGCAAGCAGCATCCAGTATTGTCCTTCCTCCTCATTCCAGAAAACGTAAGGATCACGCCAATCGGACAGCTCATAGATGCGATCGTCAGCGGCAAAGGTATCCTCGGGAGTGGATTCCCAGACTTTCAAGTCGTTGCTGATCGCATGGCAGACAAGCTGCTCGCCTGGTGGAAATATGCAATAAAACATATGATAAATACCATCCACCCTCAGGATATGGCCAGTACCGCCTTCAATTTTACAGGCCCCTCTTTCCTGATAAGCAACGAAATCCTTCGTTTCAATCAGATACCAGCCATGGTCAAGACCCTCCCGATCATTCTCCCTCCAGCCATGCAGATAAAACAGTTTAAATACACCGTCTTCAAAATAGGGAATAACGTCTCCTACATAGGCATTCTCTGGCCGATAAAAAAACTCCCCCATCCACTGAATCCCCCTTACAGATTGAAGTAGCTTACGCGTTCAGCTATTAGCTTTATTGCTAGATTCCCTTCATCTCCCATATATCCAGAGCTTTTACCGTCAGCTTTTTATCTCCCCAGATTTCAAGCCCTAGGGCATCTAGACGGCTCGGATATACGCGTGTTGTCAGGCTCTTCAAGCCGTTTGCATAAGCCTCGACCATCGAACGATCCAAGTATAAGTGCAGCTTTAAGTTTTCTCCCGATAGCCCCAGCTTGCCGCCTTGGACTCCTCTGCATTTTTCACCGGGATGAAGTGTCGTTTTTGTACGGTCAACTAGCAGCTTATCTTGCTTAGCATCATAATAGAGCAACGTTTCTTCCTCTCCATCTGGTGTGCAGCGAACCTTGATCCCATATTCCATGGCAGCTTTAGATTCAATTTCCAATTGAATTTCAAGCATATCTCCTCGTACATCTTGAAGCAATTGATTTGCCTCGGACAAAGATTTATCACGAATGGAAAGCCTCTTCTCTCCACGGAGCGATTGAAGCTCTTCAATCGGTTCAATTCCAAGCCTTCCATCCTGACGCAAGTATACGCTTAGTGGCAAACCGCCATTATGAGCCCAGCCTGATTTAAATTCCAATTCGGATGTTCGATCTCCCTGTGCAATTGTAAATACGATCCTTCTGCCTGTTTTTGGATCGACCATGCCGCTCGGACCTGTAAAATGGAAATCACCAACGTCGATCAATTGCGGTTCTTCTTGATCAGGGATGAAGGTTACATTGTTCTTGTCGAACTGACCAATCCAATAGAACACCTCAACATCCGCCCCCTTCCCAACAGGACTAACTAGCAGAAGATGCTTCTCTACCCCGTGCTGGTCAGTACCTAGCCGTAGAAACACCGGAAGCTCCCATATCGGTCCAAGATATGGGTATTTTTGAATATCGGCCTCAAAAAATGAACCCTTATAGTGCCAGTTGAGCATATCCTGTGACTCAAATGCAAGCGCTGCTCCACCTTCACCTTCGATTCCCGAGCCAACCAAAGCAAACCAGCGATCTTCATCCTTCCATACGAACGGATCACGGAAATCACCGAATGCCCCCATTCCCTTCTTCTGCACAATTAACGGCTGGGGATGTTTAACCCATGTTACTAGATTAAGGTCTTGATCCTTAGCATAAGTGCTTCTTGCAAGCGCCACACTTTGATTAGGTGAAGCACTATCATTGCCCGCTGTAAAAAACAGGACAGGCAGCCCAACCGCATCGTAGGTCGCGCTTCCTGACCACATCCCATCTGGTGCAAGCTGATCCTTTTCAGGTGCTAAAGCTATAGGAAGATCGCGCCAATGCACCAAATCCTCGCTTACCCAATGTCCCCAGTGGATATGGTGAAAATATGGCCCAAGCGGATTATGCTGATAGAACAAATGATATTTTCCGCCGAAGTAGATCGGCGCATGCGGTTCATTCATCCAATGTGCTGGCGGACTGACATGATATTGTGGTCTATGGCGATCCAGTAGTAGAGGTGTACGATCCAGCTTAATCTCCTCTATATTTAAACGTGGGTGAACGCCTCCGCTTGTCGCTTCTACAATCCGGCGATATGAATCGGCCACCTCTTCTGTACTTAATGCACGATTATAGATTTTAAGCTCATCCATAATGCCGCTAAACATATGAAGGCTGAACACATCAGCCAGCAGGCTGCTGTGATTGTTTTTGGCGATTAGCAGATCCGTATCTCTTGCTACAGAGATACGTGAGCCTTGTGGTAAAGAGGATGAGGCGATCTCAACACCATTTAAATACAGCTTGATCTCCCCTTGATCCCCATCAAACACCGCATTGATATAAGACCATTCATTTTTAGGCAATTCACATCCATCTGGAGACCAGATTTCTTCCCAGCTTCCTCCCTCAAGTCCAACCTGAAAGGACCATGAACCGTGGCGGAACATACCAAGCAAAAAGCCCTGTTTACGCTCCTGATCATACTGGTTCACAATAGCTGCTAATTTGCCTTCATGTCCCCACTCATAGGAGCGCGGGGCTACCCATACGCCAACACTGAGCGCTGATACAACCTGCTGATCGCCTGCACTGTCCTTCTGGTAGGAGTGTGTGATATACGTAGAATATCCATCGAATAGAAGTCCGCTTCCGCTTACTCCTTGTCTCCACTGCGGATCACAAGATTCGGTAAACTCCGCTTGATTGAACACGTAATGAATCTCATTCCGAACTTGGGATACATGCTCCAATGCAGCTTTACCTGCACCTTCATCGAAGGGCCAATACAATACTAGCCCCTTATTTTCGGGTATGTGGTTCATGTGTGATCGCTCCTTATGATTACTGATGATTAGAATGATGAATGGAGTTAAGATAATGAATGTTAAGCGAATTCAATTCACTTTGTCCCGCAGCTGCATCGATGACAACTTCTTCAATTGGAGCATCAGGGAAAATTTGATCCGTTATTACAGTTACCCCATCATTGGCAAACACTTCAACAGAACTACGATCGAGCCAAATATTCAGCTTAACGATGCCACTTTGCGCAATAACTTTCACACCGTGTTTAGCTGGAAAAGCTGGATGGAAATCCGTTGCGCTGCATTTCGAACGGTCAATATATAGCCATTGCTGCTCTGGGTTATATCCAATAACTGCTTCACTCTGCTCTGAGGCTTTTAATCTGATGCTGACTTCTTCTCCTGAGGTGGTATCAATCTCCATCTCAATCTCCAAAAGCTCACCGTTTGTTTTTATCTTAAACGGAGCCGTTGGCGTCACAGTCAATGCGTTCCAGCTCATGGAGGATTTACGTAGCTGCTCTACTTCTTTAACTGGCATCTGTACTAAAACTAAGTCATCGTTCCAGCTTTTCAATGAGAGCGCTCGTGGTAAAGTCATGGCGCCTCTCCATTCTCCCGTAGGTGTTTCATTCGCATATTTCCAGTTGCTCATCCACCCGATCATGACTCTTCGTCCATCCTGCTTAGGAATATCCGACCAGGTTACCCCTGCGTAATTATCGCGTCCATAATCAACCCATTTCACGTGGTCAGCTGGATAATCGTTGATGAATGTAGAACCATCGAACTTGCCTATAAAATACTGCGTGCGTGATCCTTCTGGGCAGTTAGGATTATCCCCAATGCTTATAATTAACACCCACTTTGACTGTCCGTTACCATCAATCGGCAACTCAAAAAGATCTGGACATTCCCACACTCCATCATGCGATCCTTGCCCAACGCCAAATTCACCGGTAAACGACCATTCACGCAAATTATTTGAACCATAAAATCTCACTCGATCACCAGCAACGATTACCATTACCCACTTTTGGCTCTGTTCATGCCAAAATACTTTTGGATCTCTAAAGTCAATTAGCTCACTCTCAGCCAGCATAGGATTACCCTCGTACTTGTTCCACGTATTTCCTTTATCGCTGCTGTATGCTAAGCTTTGTCGCTGTCTTGGATTTCCGGTTTCTGGGCATGTATCCGCATGAGTAAATAGCGCAACTAGCCCATGAGTACCATCGAACAGACCGCTGCTATTATTCCAATCGACGACACAGCAGCCGGAAAATATAGCTCCGTGCTCGTCTGGAAACAATGCGATCGGTTTATGCTGCCAATGGATTAAATCTTGACTTACCGCATGCCCCCAATGCATCGGTCCCCATTTGTTACCATGTGGATGATGCTGATAAAAGAGATGATACGCGCCTTCATAATATACTAATCCATTAGGATCATTCAGCCAGTTAGAAGGCGGTGAAAAATGAAACTCCGGCCTGTAGTTTATATTACGTACTTGAGTTGATTCAATCAGCTTGTTAATCTCGCTTGCTGTAGGCATAGATTGAAGAGCTCCCTTCCTTGTTGTTACTAACGCACCGCTGGCGTTGGCGAATGTCAGCATGCTGATCATTTGCTCTTTTTCCAGCTGCTGCAAAGAACTTTCAAGTTGTAGTATTTTATATAACAAGCTACCCATAAAAGCATCACCGGCACCTGTCGTATCTATGGCTTGAACAGTGAACCCTGGTACATAGCCATCATCATCTGACAACCGATAATAGCAGCCTTTTGCACCTAATGTGACTACGATTAATGTAGTGTTGAATTGTTTTTGTAATGTCAAAGCTCCTTCTTGTATATCCGTGGTCCCTGTTACAAAGAAAAGCTCTTCTTCTGAAATTTTCACAATATCAGCATAGTTCAAGCCCCAACGTATGCATTGCTTTGCGTCCTCTTGGTTCTCCCACAAATCAATGCGAATGTTCGGATCGAACGAAATTAAAACTCCTGCTGCTTTTGCTCTTTCCACTGTCTCTTTCGTTGCCGTACGTGCCGGCTCATGGGTCATCGATACCGAGCCAAAATGCAGTATTCGGCAGCTTTCAATTCTATCAAACGGGATATCCTTTGATTGCAAGAAGGTATCTGCTCCCGGCTTTCTATAAAAGCTGAACGATCGATCTCCATCATCATTCAAATGAACAAACGCCAGAGTTGTACCCGCTTCATCCGTAAACGAAAGCATCGAGCCATCAACCCCACATTTAAGTAAAGCTTGATGCAGCAATGAACCAAAATGATCATTGCCAACCTTGCTAACCAATGCTGCCCTGCTGCCTAATCGTGCTAGTATAGCTGCTACATTAGCTGGAGCTCCCCCAGGGTTGCATATAAACTGCTCGTTTTCCTCCTTCGATCGGTCTGCCGGAGTAAAATCTATTAGTACTTCTCCAATCGCGATTACATCAAGCACAGTTTCTCCCCACCTATAACATTCTTATTTATCTATTAGCTGTTCAAGTTTGCGTTGTAACGGTCAAGAGCTGTTTGATAGATTTCCATCAATTCGTTCAGCCCCATCTTCTCCAGCGTTGAAACATAGCTGTCCCATTGCTCTTCTACACCGCCATCAACGATGAACTTACCTCTTTGCGTATTTACATACTTAATCAATTCTGGTTCGATCTTGTTGATTCTGTTGAGCTCTTCAGGCTCGAAGAAAATACTTGGATAGTTTTCCTTCTCCATATAAGCTTCATAGTACTGCTCTAGATCTTTAGCACGCTGTTGTGCTCGAGGCTCCAAATCTACCACTTTTCCTAAGTCTTCGATTGTAATGACACCAGGCGCACCTGCCCCAGGTGAAACTTGTTGACGGAACTCGCCCGCAGAGACGCCTTCAGGTAGAGGTAGATTCACTAATTTTCCATTCTCATCCTTCTCATATACGACATCTATTGGTCCCCAATGAATTTGTGCTGCCATATACGGCTCGTATTGTTGATCAATCCAACGCATCGTAATTTCAGGATTTTTATTCGCTTTTGTAATAATGAATGCGCCGCGTCCTGGACCACCACCATTGGCACGTCCGATGGTTTGATCTCCATTCGGTCCTTTAAGTGGAGAAAGTAATGCATAGTCTTGGCTGCGGTCTGTACCTACCACTTCCTCAACCTCCCACCAAATGTAGGATCCGAGTGTAACATCCTGTGTCTTACCCTTAGCAAGGTACTGAGCAGCGTCCTGTGTAAATGATTCAGGATCAATTAGCCCTTGCTTATACCATTTCTCATGAAAATAGTTCAATGCTTCTTTATATTCGGGCTGTATCGCAGTAAAGATCACTTTACCGTCACGTACGATTCGATGCTCTAAGTTATCAGGCATCCCGAAAGCGCCAAACAGGCCAGCAATGTCCATACACCACTGCATGTGCATAAAGCTTAATGGAATTTCGTCTGGCTTGCCGTTGCCATTAGGATCCTGTGTTTTAAAGGCAACCAAAGCTTCTGTGTATTCATCCAATGTTTGAGGCATACTCAGTCCAAGCTCATCCAACCACTTTTTGTTGATGACGTGGAAGAATGGATTACTTCCAAGATTATTTTCTTCCCAAGATGGCAAGCCGTAAATATGTCCATCTGGCGCTGTAATTGATGATTTGATATCAGGTCTACGTTCCAATAGTGCCTTAAGATTAGGGGCATATTGATCGATCAAATCTTCAAGGGGAATAATTGTACCGTCTTTTCCATACGTAATAAGCTCATAATCCGAGAAGCCAGCAGCGTAAAATGCATCTGGCAGCGTTGAACTAGCGAGCAATAAGTTTTTCTTTTCTGCAAAATCTGTATCAGGGATATTTTCCCACTCTATTTTCACATTGGTTTGCTCTTCAAGCCGTTTGAAAATTTCCATTTCTGAAAACTCTGGTGATAGTGCGGATTTGGGGGACAGCATTTTTAACGTTACTGCTTCATTAACAATTGGCAAGCCCGTTACGTTGAAATTAGCCTCCTGATTTGCTTGGTTTGAGTTTTTTTCACCATTTTTAGCATTGTTGTCTCCACAACCGCTTAAAATTAATGATCCTACCAATACGAGAGTCGTTGCGCCTTTAATAATAGATTTCATACTTATAGAACCTCCCTTTAATTCGTTCCATACTTCTGAATGACTCGTTATCCCTTTTCTATATTAATAAGCAGAGCCTATGCAACCCTTAGACATCCCCCCTCTCAAAGCATTGTCACTTGTCGCATTTAACCTTTAATCGAGCCGATGAGCACACCTTTGACAAAATACTTCTGCAAGAAAGGATATAAGATCAACAACGGTAAGCTCGATACGATAATGACTCCATACTTGATTAATTCGGTTACACGCATTTTCGCAGCATAAGATTCAACATCCACCATCATGCCAGCGTTTACCTGGTTTTGAACAAGAATATTGCGCAGCACCAATTGAAGTGGATACTTGTTCCCGTCATTTAGATAAATCAAAGCATCAAAAAATCCATTCCAAAACCCTACGACATGATAAAGCACCATTACAGCAATAATTGGTTTAGATAAAGGAAGTACAATGCTCCAGAAAAATCTGGTGTTGGAGCAACCGTCCATTGAAGCAGCCTCCCACATCTCATCAGGAATTGAGGATTGAAAAAACGTTCTCACAATAATGACATTGAATACGGCTCCAGCTCCTGGAATAACAAGTGCCCACATCGTATTCAGCATGTTCAAATCTTTAATTAATAGATAAGTAGGGATCAGCCCGCCACTAAAAAACATCGTAATCAGCAAGAACCACATGATGACCGATTTCCCAACTAGATTTTTGCGAGCTAATGGATAAGCCGCAAATACAGTTACGGCTACACCGATGAACGTTCCTACACCCGCATATAGAATCGAATTAAGGTAACCAAGCCAAATAGAAGAGTCATTGAAAATCCGCTCATAGCCATCAAGTGTAAAGCCTTTCGGATAAAACCAAACTTCACCTGAATAAATAAGATTAGGATCACTGAAGGAAGCAATGAAAACGAAGTAAAGCGGAAGCAACACAATGAGCATAATAACAGTCAGCAGAAAATAATTGATTACATCAAACCACATGTCTCCTCTGCTTTTTCTTTTCAATAAATGATTCATGATGGTTTCCCCCTACCACAAGCTAGTTTCCGTCATTTTTTTGGCAATTCTGTTAACAGTTACAATGAGAATAATGTTAATAACCGAATTAAACAGTCCGACTGCTGTTGAGAAGCTGTACTGTGCTTTTTGTATCCCTAGTTCATAGACATAGGTCGGAATAATGTTGGACGTTGCATAGTTCAGATCATTTTGCATCAAAAACGCTTTTTCAAAACCGATGCTCATGATGTTTCCAAGAGCTAGAATTAACAAAATGACGATTGTAGGTAATATACCAGGGATCTCTACATGCCATATTCGTTTCCACTTGTTGGCACCGTCCATCGTTGCCGCTTCATGTAGCTCGGGATTAACCCCCGCAAGAGCTGCCAAATAAATAATCGTTGCAAAGCCAGTTTCTTGCCAAACTCCTGATAATATATACAGCGGACGGAACCAATCCTCATCTGCCATAAATAGTATCGGTTCGCCTCCAAACCAAGTAATTATATGGTTGATGATCCCGCTGTTCGGTGATAAAAAGACATTCATCATACCAACTAATACAACAATCGATATAAAGTGCGGGGCATAAATGACGGTTTGGATAAACTTTTTGAATCTTTTGCTCATCATTTGGTTCAGCATAATGGCAATAATGATTGGTGCAGGAAAACTAAATACGAGTGAAAGAAAACTGAGTGAAAGTGTATTCTTTATAATCGTCCAAAAATTATAAGCGTTAAAAAAGTCAATAAAATGCTGAAACCCTACCCAGCTACTGCCCCAAATACCTTGACTAGGTGAGAAATCTTTAAAGGCAATTTGCACACCGTACATCGGATAGTACCTAAACAGTACGTAAATCAAAACGATAGGTAATAGAAACAGATATAACTCATAATCTCGTTTAACTCGACTCCAAGCTTTTCTCTTTGATTTCATCATCAGTGGGTCTATCCCGGAATCTTTTGATTTCACAT
Source organism: Paenibacillus camelliae (assembly GCF_023715345.1). Lineage (GTDB taxonomy): Bacteria > Bacillota > Bacilli > Paenibacillales > Paenibacillaceae > Pristimantibacillus > Pristimantibacillus camelliae. The sequence continues at coordinate 51,429 of NZ_JAMBNY010000005.1, read as the reverse complement.
TTATACTCCCCTTTATCATTTGAATGTCATGTTTGAAACGTTTCCAAATTAATTGAAACGTTTCCAATCCATTGCAAGAAAAACGCCACTATGTAAGTGGATATTCGTGTTTTTCTTGCAACAAAGAAAGCTACATCAAGTCGTTTCACCTTGCCTGAATATGACTGGAAGCCGATATACATCCTTCTCTAATGTCTCACCTTCAATCTTTTTGAAAAGCAATTTAATCGTCATCCGTGCCATATCCTCGACAGGTTGCCTGATTGTAGATAGGATTGGATGAAAAAATGAATGATTCTGAATGCCGTCGTATCCGATAACCTTCACATCTTGCGGTACTCGTATTCCTAATTTGCTTGCTCTCTCAATAAACTGAGCGGCAAACATATCAGTAATAGCGAAAACACCATCAATATCACGATAGTCATTTAGAAACTCCGTAAAATAAGCTTCTTCGTCTAATACAGGATCAGGCTTTTCGAATATCGTATAATTTATCCCCAGTGATTTCGCTTCATCAATGAAGCCTTCTTTCCGCTTCATCGTTTCACTAAAGACTGAGGTCACACTTCCTAAAAAAGCAGGTTTACGCGACCCAGCTTTAACAAGTTCCCTTAAAGCTAATCGTCCACCTTCATAGTTATCAGACGTGACGCATGTGATATTTTTAGTAAAATGCCTGTCGATACTGACAATCGGGATATTATTGCTAATATTATTTTCGATATCGTTGTACGTGATGCCAACAATACCGGCTACCTTGTTTTGCTGAAGCATATCCAGATAATACAATTCTTTTTCAGGCTTGCCCCCGCTGTTACACAGCATTAGCTTAAACCCTTCACGATCCAGCTCATCTTCAATGTAGTAAGCAAGTTCAGAGAAAAAAGGATTCCAAATGCTTGGGAGCAGCAAGGCAACCATCTTGGACTTACGCATTTTAAAGTTTCTAGCAATTTCATTGGGAATGTAATTTAGCTGCTGTATAGCTTCCTCTACTTTTCTACGTGTCGCAGGCTTTACAGAGCCTGAATTATTTATAACGCGTGAAACAGTCCCGACAGCTACACCAGCCAGATTAGCAACATCTCTGATACTTGGCATCGGTTCCTCCTGCTTAAGCTTAACAATGTACTCATTATAGCACTGGATTGGAAACGTTTCAATAATGTATAAAAAATTTTTTCTAACAATAAAATTAATCCTAATTACGTTAGATTTAAGTATAAATTTTACAGCCGGCTATCGAATAATCTCAACAGCCGACTGCATCTTTATAATTTGTACTCACTAAGCTATAACTGTTAATCATGCTTTTATTACGCGGTGCTTATTATGAATACGTCCATCTTCTACACATCATACTCCATCGTCCGCTTTGCCTGAGCAATCAGCTCGAGCGGTGATACAGGCTGCAGCTTATCATACTGCGCAGCACCAATTTTCAGCTGAAGCTCGACAGTAAACTTTTGCTTAAATTCTTCATCGTTTAGTGTGTCGATCTGATCCTTCAAGCGCTTAATAACGATGGATGAGCCTTCAAGGTCAGTAAACAGCACTAGCCCCCAGGTTGGGTTTTCCTTATTAAGCAAATACATCGAATCATTGCTGCGTACAAGTGATTGGCTCATATCGGAGACCTCCATCAGCACACTAGAAAATTGCTCAGTGTTCATAATCCGCTTAATCTCATCCCAATATTTCACCTTTATAACGAGCAGCGTCAAAGGAATATCATAGCGTTCTGACAGTGCCATAAACGTCGTCACGTCCTGCTGATAGGACAATGTATTTTTTAATTGTGTCGCTTCATCTATCATCGCAAGCGAGGAGTTTTGATTGCGCAGCCGCAAATTCTCCTCCTGTAGCATACGATTCGTCTGTGTATACAGCCATATGAATATCGTGAAAATAGGTGTAATGATTAGCCAGTAGTAATTGGCAGCACTTACGAGCTCACCTGTCGTGGCCGCTTGATATAGCGTAAACGAACCATACCCGAATATAAAAAGCAGATTAAGAATTAAGCCGGTCATTATTGTCGTAAAATAGGTGATGATTGCAATTAGAAACGTCGTGTTCAAGAAAAACATGTTCGTTACATAGGAGCTAGGATCACTCGCAATAAAAATCATCGTTACAATACAAGCACCGATAAACAATAAAAACGCGACATCAGATACTAAGCTGTTTTGAATTCGTTTCATCGTTTTTCCTCCGTCTACGCCAATGTTTACGAGTTAATAACAGCAGGGCTACGATGGCTATGATGATCGTAAGCATCGCAGAAAGCACAAAGCTCTGTACATCATCCCGCTCAAATATAGGGAGCATTCCTCCCGATTGCTGCAGCTCTTCCTTAAAGCGATACGCAGACAGATGACCATCCTTATCTACGACAATGCTGTCTCCATATAGCTTCCACAGCGTGCTTTCCGAAGCAATCGCTTGAGATGCGAGCTCATAATATTGCGGCTCTGCCCCTGTAACAAGCATCATGCCGTAGCCATCACTGTATGGAGATGGAAGCAGCTGAAGCGATCCGATGCGTTTGCCATATTCGGTTTCGATGCTTTTCTTCTCGTTCGAGATAAAGCCCGCTCCACGCTCATCGAATTTGAAGTAAAGCTGTTCATTATTCTTACGAATGAGTGCATTATTCTGGTACGAGCCAATCGCGATAATATGCTTATTGTCCAGCGCAGTTTCATCTACAGAGTCTTGATATACATGGATTTCGCCATGGTTTGTCTGTGCGTAGCGTCCGAGCAAATGGAAGATGTTCGCGACAGAGCGATAATCAGCCTCAGTCAGCTGTTCGGGCATTACGATGGCAATCGCATTAAAGCCTCCGCCCCGCATAAAGTTTGCCGGATAGTAATTGAACAGCAGATCACTGCGATCTACCGTATTCAATTGCAGCATTGATGTAGAATCAATGTATGCCCATGGCATTTGATCCTGAGTTACAGTGCATGGCGTATGATCAATCTCTAAATCAAAAGCAGCCTTAACGGTGAAATTTCCGTTCACATCGAGATTTTTCGGGATAGGAAGCTCAAGCATATCCTGATTCGCCATTACCTCTGACAGCTTCTTGCTGCCAATCGGCTTATTATTGATTAATACCGTCACTAACGAACGATCAAAATTAAGATTTTGAGCATATCGCAAATCTAGACGAATCTTGCTCGCTTCAGCAATCGATTGATTCGCTGGCAAGGCGATATAATATTCTTTTTCTTGATGCATCGGACCGGTAAGCTTGTCCCCCGTTTCTGTTAGCTTAATAAATTGGCTAACCTGGACAGCTGGTGTCAACACATCCGTATCCTCATCAATATATTTCTCAGCTAACGTCGTTTGCTCCATGAGCTCTTGGTTAGCAACATATCGTCCAGCTTTTACAAGCAGCTCATCGTTATTAGAGGCTACGAGCAGCATCGTTTGACCACCGAGCTGTACATGCTTAATGATGGCGCGATCTGCAAGCTCTGTATCTCCTAGCTGAGCTTTGATAGAAGCTGGCAAATGCACTAATTTGCTAATATAGAGCACTACTTGCTTGCTTGCAATCTCTTGATCTCCCTCTATAAGCAATGGAATCTGCTTATCGCCGCTAGATTTTGCTTTAGACAATCCAGCAATGCTATAAAGTGCAGCCTCCAGCTCAGCGGCTGATTGCTCATCGCTAACGACTACTGCATGGGATGAGGCTTTCGATGTGTCGAGGCCGATAAAGCGCTCATAGCCATCACTAATATGCTGCTGAGATGGCTTGCTCACATAGTGAATGGATATCGTCGAGCTATCCTTAACCGTCATCCAATTATCACGCTCATCATTGACGGTGCACACATTATACAGCTGCTCATCTGTACTCGTTGTACGATTCCCCTGCAGCGACAACGTATTAACACCTTCAACGAGCAATTTACTTGGGATCGCAACAGTCAGCTCTTGATGGTTCTCGGCAGCAGGCCGAAAGGAGTGAAAGGGCGTCCCGTTCACGTAAAGTGTCATGCTGGACAGCTGCTCGTCCACTAATGGCGATGCATCATACTGCAGCTGCAATAGCACCTTAGTAATCTCCCAATAGCTTTCCAGCTCAAAATATTGGTCATTCATAGATTGATAGCCTGACATCGACTGCGTGGAAAGGCTATGCACAATCTTCTGTTCTGCCTCTTCAGCTGACGCGGCTTGTACCGCGCAACAGAACAATAAAACGAAAAACAAAAGTCGGGTCCAACGCAATTTTGTTATCATCATAAGCACGCTTCCTTTTAGTAAGTCATTCTTGTTGTTATGCTAAAACAATGCTAAAATCGTTCAGTTTTATACCATTTCACTTCGCGCTTGAATATCGTATCCTTTACGTACTGATATAGACCGTATGCCGCTACGACCATCCACATCTGACAGTACGTGACGTACATGAGCATAATGATCCATACATTAGAGAGTCGCATTTCCCCTTTTTCTGTAACGAGAGAAACGAATGTCCCGACAATGAACAGCACGATGGCTAATAGCCATAAAAATGAGCTAAAGCCTGCTATGGTCGTCTCTACATACCCAAGTGCATTCATAATTAATATCGTATCGGATAATAGTAGAGAGGTAAGCAGTAGAAAATAGATCGATAGAAAATATATAATGTCAAAACGCACACGTTTCGCTGATCGGTCAAACAATAGCGGAATGTTTTTAATAATGACGTAAATATTTCCTTTGGCCCATCTTGTACGCTGCTTGAACCAAACCCTCAATGACTGCGGCTCTTGCTCCCACGTTACTGATTTTGGTTGAAACTTGATACGATAGCCGAGTCGATAGATTTGAAAGCTAATCTCTGTATCCTCGGCAATTGCTTTCGTATCCCAGCCGCCGATCGCCTCAATAATGCTTCGTCTTAATATAAAATTCGTGCCTGGTATCGTACATAGCTTAAACAGATTCCATCTTCCTGCCTGGGCCATCCATTGAAACGACAGCGTCTCAATATTAATAAAACGTGTAAGCAAATTAACGTCGCGATTGCGTGTTCTGAATTTGCCAATTACCGCCCCTAACGAGGAATCATGAACGATTTCTGCGACAAGATAACGCAGCGCTGTCTTCTCTGGTGTGTTATCTGCATCATAGATCGCGATTAGCTCCCCTTTGCTTCGCTGGAAGCCAATATTGAGCGCATTCGACTTTCCTTTTCCTCCCGTCACTGCATCCGTATTGATAATGATCAATTGCCTGTCTGCATGCTGCTGTTGCAGCTGCTCAAGCAGCTCCTTGCTGTTGTCCGAGGAGTTGTCATTAATGACGATAATCTCATAGCGATCATGCGGATAATCTAGAGCCAGCAGTGATCGAACCGTCTGCACAATTACCTTCCCTTCATTATGCGCAGGCACCATAATGGATACGAACGGTGCTTCTCCTTCAATGTCTGGTATGTCTCGCTTATCATTTTTCATGTAATAGCCGTAGCCCGCGATAATAAGAACGACATTGACGAGCAGCAATGACCAAATACTAAATACTGAAAAGAGCATCATGATGTCTGCTGTGGTCATTTGCACCCTCCTATCTCATATATTTTTTTTGTACATGCGATAGCCAATCATAATAAATACGAAAAAGATGACGAGCACCACAGCAATCAATACGATAAAAATTCTGTTCTGAACGGTGAATAGCTGCTTAAGGCTTTCCTCCTGCTTCTCGATGTAAACATGCTCAGAGCTAATCGAATCGTATGCCTCCTGCAGTACAACCGCCTCTCCATTGATTCTCAACCGGCCCTGCTTGGCAACAATCTCGTCCTTGTCCGTTATTACACGATGGTTGCCTGCCTTATAGTCGCTATAGGCAGTCCATGACTTCGTTAGCCATGTGAGCTGCTGCTCCAGCACATCAAGCTCCTCCTGCATGTCCAAGGTTAGTGCAATATTGAACGGCATAGTAGATATGACCTGTTGACTCCTCGCATAGGTTTGCCATTCGTCTACGTTGATGCTATAGAGCGAGGAGGAATAGGCTGATAGTGTATCGGTCGGCATATTGCTCATCACTTTTACATTAGGCAGCATAATGACCGAATCGTAGAAGTCGAGCCCTTCAGCCGTGTAGTATTGATCCTGAAACCAGTACATTTCCGCCGTTGCTCCAAGCGGTGCAACGTCATGCTCAGCTAAAAAGTGAATATAGGATGTTATATTATCTGTTAGCACGGACAGATCCGCACTAATCGTATCCGCAACCGCAGGTGCATCAATGAGGATGCTGCCATTGCGAGCTTGCAGGTATCTCAGCGTTTCGACATATCGCTTGGCTGCAGGGTAATCAAAGTTACTGAACAGCGGCTTCGTGCTAACGATAAATGGAATACCCGCTTCATACAGTCGATCACTAAGCTCCCTAAGCATGTCCAAGTCGGAGAAAGGGTACACCTCTGTTAGCAGCACATATACATGTCCTTGCTGCTCTATATTAAGCCAATCGTTAAGTACATAACCCGCCGCCCACTCGCTCATATCTCCTTTATAGTAGAAGGGGATATAGGCAAATCTACCTTGTCTTGCTCCATATGAAGTGTCCGTACTTTCATCGCCGTACTGTAGGCTACCATAGGTGTGCGCCTTGGTAGCACTTGAAGCTACGAATAGCTTATCGTTGTCTAGTGTAATCGTGTCGCTAAAGGCATCCATCTTCATCCTGATTGTAATAGGCAGCTGCGCCTTCAGCTCAAGATTGAGCGCCGTAGCCAGCTGCTCGGTTGGGCCTGGGCCGATATGCAGGTAGCCCCCCTCATACTGCGCCAGCTCCTGCATGAGTTCTTCTGTGTCATAGCTCCAAGCTGCATGATTGCGCAGGAGGATGACATGCGAGTATGACTCCATCGTGCCTGACACGTATCGCTCTGCGTCAACGATCTTCACCGCTGCTCCCATGCCACCGAGCAGGCGCTTAAGCGCATCAACATTGCCTTCCTTCGCACTGCCAACTGCAAGACTGTCATATACAAGCAGCACATTCGGTGCTTGCTGCTCCATAGCTTCGGTTACTTGCGTCCTAGAATCTGCTGCATAGAATACTTGCTCATTTTGCTCTGTAGCTTCGTTAACGATTGTCTGAAGCTCTGCCGCATAGGAAACTAGCGCGCTGCCGTGCCAAAGGACGATGATGCTGAATATTATGAGAAACCAAAAATTTTTGTGGCTCATGCTGTACATCACCTCTTCTCTGCTACCACAATTGACGCCCTATCCAGCTAGTTACTGCGATATAGGTAACGACATCAAAGCATGCCGTAAACAAAAACTGGTGCTTCGCTAGATCCGCATCTCCCGCTCCAATAATGGATACGAGTATAGCTGATAATCCGATAAAGATAAGTGTCACGATTAACGGCAGACGGATCATCGCCTTGCGGTCCTTCGTTTTTAACGCTGCAATAAAGGATGGCGAGAATAATCCAACGATGACAATGATCCATAGTACAATGAAACCGAATGTTTTAGGCGCGATCGCCTGCTTTAGATCGCTATATAGCGAGAAAAAAGATGTCTGAGCACCGAAGGGCTTGCCAACGGACTGCTCATAATTCCCCATCGCTTGCGGACGAATAGCAAAGCCATTTTTCGCTGCCATATTCAGCATCTCTACCGCTTGGTCGGGGTGCTTTACATAATAGAATAGAATCGAAAAATAACCATATTTATCGTAAAAGTTGTCTACCAAAAAGCCAGAGTTTACATCTATCGTCGTATACGGCAAATAATAGATATCACCGTTAAGGACAGCGAATTGCTTATCAATGGCAAACGATTCTAGTGCAGCCTCTGGATCTGATGAATGCAGCAGAACGCCACGATTCATCGCATGGTACTTGTTAATGTTTTTAAATTCATCGCTTATGAGTACATAGGAGCCTACGCCAGCACCTAGGATGATGACAAGTGATGCTACCGTTAACACTTTATGAAGCTTGTTGCGCTTTATAAAAATTAATAGAATGCCCATTACCGCTATAATGACACCAACGGGTGCATTTTGCTGCTTGCTTGTCGTCAGCAGTATACTCGCAGCGGTAAATATGGCGAGCATGACGTAATCGTTATACCTGCTCCGATAAATCAGCAGGCCTGCTGCTACAGCATAGATCAATGCGATAAATACGACGCTTTCGCTAAAAAACGAATTGAAGTATGCGGTATAAGCGGTATCTGCGAACAAAAATATCGTAACGAGGCTAACGATATAAGCACGGGTCTTCTCAATCTTCCACGTCAATGCTTCTACTAGTAAATAAATCCCTATAACATATAGCATTAAGTAAATGGCAGCCTGAAACCGTATATCGAAGATTTCAGTGCTGAATAGCCATGTATTGATATGAAGAGCAAGCTTAATAAATAGCGATTGTGATGAAAATATCGTTGCTCCGTTTTCGTTAAAATATTGCAATATGCCATATTGCTTCACGAAGTAGCCGAGGTACTGACTCTCATAGCTCGGATCATGAAAATACAATCCATTACTGTACAGTATCCGAAAATAGTCACCATTGTCTGCCATCCCGATATAGGGCGGAACAAATAACGCAAAAAACGTAATAAGGAACACACCCATCGCGCTTACCGTGGCAGGCGTTACATAACGGCTTTGCTCTATATTCAGAAGATGCTGCTTCAGCTTCATAATTATCCAGCCTTTTCTTAGTAGTTAATATGCATATGCCAGTAAGGCCATTAAATTATCGAAGGAAAATGCTTGCAGCGATTCGATATCACCATAAGCCCCATATAGCTCGCTTTGCTGCTGAAGCACCTGAAACTGCTCCATTCTGCTCATGCTATCCTCATAGAGGCTTTGATCACCAAGCATTGATCCGATCATAGCAGTAATCGCATAGATCGCAGTGGATTGAATCGTCGTTAAAGGCTGCCCATCGCGGGTATATCGGCCATACAGCGTTCCTTGCTGCACCTGCTTCTTGATGAAGTCGATGCTTTTCGGATGATGCTGTCCTACCTCTACTAATGATAGAATCGTAAGCAGTGACTCGACCGTACGAATTTCATCCGATTCATATTGCTCAGAGCTATAATCGTATCTCGTTTCATAGAACGGGAAATCATCAGATAAATATCCGCCCTGTATGATGGAATGCATCGATTGTGCGAGCACATCCTTCTTGTCTCCTTCTGGCGTCAGCTGTAGTGTACGCAGATCGATATAGCACAGCGTAATGAATGCGTTCGTCATGTTATGCTCGTTGTCGTAAAAGTCAAACAGCTTGCCATCGCGAACATTGTGCTTCATAAAGCGAGCGCTAAGCTTATCAGCTAATTCTCCGTAACGTTTATTGGCAAAGGCTTCCTCGGCCTCATAAAGTGCTCTTATCATTCTGAGGTCATCGACCGCCGCATTGACGGAGTACAATTTATTCAGCTTAGGACTGAAGCGATAGCTAAATCCGCTCTCCATCGCAAAGGTCTGCTCGGCAAGCTCCCATGCTTTATCAAACTGAATCTGGTCGCGAGTCAGTGCATAAACCCTCATTAATAACCCCATCGATTCACTTAGCACCTCATGCCCGGTTGCGGCAAGCTCATTTTGCGCTGTATCTATGTAATTGGTATAGATGCCATGACTACCAGTAAGCTTATTGGCAACAAATTGCTGCAGCAGCTGCTTTCTATCGTCGCGCTGGCTATCGCTGTTAACACTATATTGATATGGAGGCAGTGCAGCTTGCTTCACCGACACATTACTTCCACATGCAGCAAGCAGTAAGACGCTGAGGACCAGAATAGAACAAAGAATAATATTTATGGTTAGACGCAAATCCAATCGCTCCTTTCTCAGAAGCTCTTACTATGAATCGACAAAGATCGACATATTCTGATACCATTTATACCATACTATGAATGTATTTGAAATGAAACTGGAGATATTTGAGAATTGTAGTATTACCATATAAGGGTACGAATTGAGGGGGGATTATCATGTAATATTATTGTATGTTTTCTAGTCAGTATAACGCTTTTTAATATGTTCGATCTCTTCTAGTAGTGCGTCCTTTAGTTCAGGAGGCGACAGTACCATTACCTTTGATCCGTAGCTAAGGATAACAGATAAGGCATAATTTAAATGATAAAAGGTTGTTCTTACCTCAATTCGATCGTCAAATCTTTGGCATTCGTCTCGAAATTGTTCATACACCCGAGGCTGAGCGGTAAGCTCAAAGCGTAAATGCGCTTGATAGCCCTTGCTTGGAAAGATATGTCCTATAGCTTGCTCCTCTCTTACACGAAAGCTTTCCTCCGTCAGCCACAGATTGGACATTCGTGAAACCCGAAACATACGGTTAGCATTTCTGTTTAAGCAATAGCCTTCCACATACCATGCTCCACCTTCCCAGAAGAGATGGTTAGGTTCGACCCTTCTCTCTGTCTCGTCTCCCGTTGCATTGACATAGGTGAAAGTTATTACTAAGCTCCGCTTTACAGCCTGATTGATCTTGCGCACAAGCTCGGCTTCTTCCTTCGTTGAAGTGATACGAATGAGATTATCATTCAGCTGGTTAGGCATTGCCACGTTCGGGTGCAAGCTGGCAAGCTTATGCTTTACTTGCGTATATTGATTGCCCATTGCTTCCTCTAGGCTTTGTAGTAGCTGATAAATGACGGAGAAATCCTCAACTGTAAAGTGCTGCTTGGACATGAAAAAACCGTCCATAAGCTCAAAGCCTCCGTCCGCACCTGTAAATGAAGTAACAGGAATTCCCGCCTGGTTAATTAATTCTATGTCACGGTATATCGTACGAGTCGAAACCTCGAATCTCGATGCGATCTCAGATGCTCTAATCCGTTTCTTTGTCATTAGCTCTAGCGTAATCGCAAGCATACGGTCTAGTCTCATTGTCCTCACCACCATACAGTTTTATCATCTATTACTAGCATACTAAACTCTTCGCTAATTTGCCGCATCAAATATCGAAGCTCCCGTTGCGTGACCGCTCGGGAGCTTCAACTTCATCATACAATGATGAAAGCAAGCACTTGTTTACTTACATACGCGAGTGAAAAATTGTCGCACATCCTCTACAAAAAGCTGCGGCTGCTCCAGCGCGAAGAAATGTCCTCCTTCGGAGTATTCCACCCAGTGTACGATGTTAAAATCCCTTGCTGCGAAGCTTCTAATGGAGGTATCATGCGAACGAGATACGAGTACTCCTGTTGGAACAGATACTGGGTCTTTTGGAATCCATGCCATCGGATCATTCATTGATTCATAATAAACCTGCGCGGATGAACCCGATGTGCAGCTGAACCAATACAAGCTGATATTGGTCAATAGTAGGTCTCGATCAATAGACTGTTCTGCAAGCGCATCGACTGGATAGCTCCACTTTTTGAATATTTCTGCAATCCACGCCAATTGGCCCACTGGTGAATCATGCAGCGCATATGCGAGCGTATTCGGGCTTTTCGATTGAATTTGCAGATAGCCATCGTTAAAGCTCTCCATTCGCGCCAGCCGCTGCTGCTCTTCTTCCGTCAAGCCATTCAACTCACCTTCCTCTCCAGAAGGAAAGGTTAATAGTGCATTGAGGTGGATTCCAAGTAAACGATCAGGCGCCTGTCGTGCCATTTCTGGGGCGATGAAGGCTCCTGTGTCTCCTCCTTGTACACCGTAGTGAGTATAGCCAAGTCGATCCATAAGCTGGATAAATGCTGAAGCTATTCGAGCAGGTGTCCAGCCAGTAGCACGTAAAGGAATAGAGTAGCCAAATCCTGGTATCGATGGAATAACGAGATGATAAGCTTGCTTAGGCTCCCCACCGTGCGCTCGAGGATTCGTTAGCGGGCCAATGGCGTCAAGAAATTCTACAAAGGATCCTGGCCAGCCGTGAATAAGCATTAATGGCTTGGCATCCGCTTCAGACGATCGGATGTGTAAGAAGTGAATAGGTTGCCCATCAACCTCCGTGATGAACTGTGGCCATTGATTCAATCGACTTTCGTATTTGCGCCAATCGAAATGATTCTGCCAATCATTCTTTAGTTCTGTGACATACGATAGTGGTACACCTCGCTCCCACCCTGTATCCGGTAGCTCAGATAAACGAGTGCGACCAAGACGCTCACGCAAATCTGCAATCTCTTCGTCGGTAACGTGAATACGAAATGGACGAATTTCTTCTGCATGACTATTGTTTTCTTTCAGATCCTTCAATATAGACATCATAAAGCTCCCTTCGATTAGTTTGTCATCCAAGAATAACAAACCAATCATGACAGCATGGATGTCATAATTATAAGCTTTACTATTTTACATAATTTGCATCAAAATCAATCGTTTTGTATATCCTGTAGATATACAAATGTGGAGGGGTGCGATATAATTGACTAAAGATAACAGAAAGGACGTGATGATTGTGACTACAGTAACACTTAGTAAGTGGGGAAACAGTAACGGCGTTCGTATTCCTAATCAATTTATTAAGCGCCTGAATCTAACCGAAGGATCAGAGCTCGAGGCCATACTCACACCAGAAAATCATATTTTACTTAGACCCATTGCTGTGCAAGAAACATCTGAGGAGTTACGCTCACATCTTAAACAACTTCTGTCTAAGGTCCAAACAAATTCACAAAGGCATGATGAAATAGATTTGGATATCGAAGGAGACGAGTTAATTTGAACGTTCCTTCACGAGGCGATTTAATTTGGTTGTACTTCGATCCACAAGCTGGACGAGAACAGGCTGGTCGACGTCCAGCTATTGTACTTTCAGAATACGATTTTAATGAAATAACTGGTTTCGCCGTGGTCTGCCCTATTACTAACCAATCGAAAGACTATGCTTTTGAAGTCATTATTCCTGATGGACATGCTTTTTCAGGTGTTGTACTTACCGATCAATTTAAGAGTCTAGATGTACGACGTCGTAAAATCAAAATTGTTGATCATATTTCTACTGAGTCTGAATTTTTTATTCGTATTCTTCGTAATGTACGCTCAATCCTTGCTTGATATGGAATTAAGTATAAAAAGGCGGAGCAAAAATGCTCCGCCTTTCTATATAAATCATTAACTCTTATCTGTTGTAAGATTCATTTAAACTGGACTTAGTTAACTGGGCAGATTACACTTAAACTCTAAACTCCTCTGAATCCATTTAAGGTAAGCTCTTTGCAGCCTCAATTAGCGTTTCCTTCGATATGTCTGGCGAATCAGATTCTATGGTATACATAATTGACTTTCCGTCCTTTTCTGCCAACCACATTACACTCTGCAGCACACCACTCTCAGCTAACAGAGATTGGTTGTTTTTAGTGTAGTGAGCTTTTTTACCATTTAGATTAAGCTCTTCAACATCGTTGGTAGGCAAGGTATAAGCATCGATTTTAAAGACGGATTGATCAAAAATTTGACAAGAAAGATAAATAGCTTTTCCATTTTCAGCTTTATATATTGAACTGTAGGAAGACATGCTGAGATTAGTCGTAAGATCAGTTAATCGCCATATTGGCTGTTCGTTGTTACTTGTCTTTTTCTCAGCTTCCATCTCTGCTAACAGTTCATCTTGATCCCAACCAATCAAGGGATAAAACAGATTGTTTAATGCACCTCCTTCAAATTGATAAACACCATCAAGTAATGAGGCAGGAAGTTTCTCTGTTACTCCTTGCTCCTCTAAAACCTGCTGCCACTCGTGTATATCAGTGTTGTAATCAGGATTAAAAACACCATATAGCGGGACGTCTTTTATTATTTCAGGCAGGTAAACAACTGCCGTTTCACCTGGTAACAGCTGAGATCGCACTTCTTTAAGAGTTGCTCTAGCATTCTGGAAAGTCTCTTCATTCAGATGGAACGCATCACTAGAATATAATTGATAGCTAAGCTTATCCGTAGCATTTGAAAATAAAAGTTTGCTTCCATAGGCAAATCCGCATAATAAAACGACAATGATAGCAATTAGTGCGACTTTCGGTAAACGTCCTTTTTTCATCATCTTTACATTTCTCCCCTTATCCATTGCCGCCTGTTCATATTCCGCCATAATACGATTATCCAATGAAGGTGGGCATTGCAGGGAAGCCTCATTATGCTTGAATACTTCACTTAGTTGCTTCTCGATAGACATAATCATTCTGCTCCTTTCTACCTTGGATTTGTTCAAAATATCGGCGCAGCTGCTTCAGGGCATGATGATGCCTAGACTTAACTGTGCCTAAAGGAATATTTAATAAGGCGGCAATTTCTTCTAATGAACAATCCTGATAATACCGTAGAACAATCACTTCTCTTGTTTTAAGAGGAAGCTTTCTCAGGATGGGATACAGCTCCAGCTGATCACTAATCGCGGAAAACTGGGCTTCTGATGCTCGATCATGCGAAGTGTCTGTCATAAGCTTTACCTTCTCTACAATGCGATAAAGCCGCCAGCTCTTACGGTTCCAATTTCTCACCTGCCTGACAATTAATCCGTTGAACCACGCCTTAAAAGACTGCTCTGGTCGGTAATTGCCTGCACTTTTCAGCAATTCTATGTATACCTCGCTCATAATGTCCGGGGCATCTTCCTTGCTGGAAGTAAGATAGTAGATTAACCGATAGGCATGATCTCGCGTCTCCTCATATACCATCCGAAAAGCTTCCTTATCACCCTGGCTCATCCGGATAAGCCAAGGGCTCCAATCAATGTTTTTCATAGGACCGGCCCTCCAATTAGGTGTTACATATACTATTGGCTCGTTTTATTAAAAAGGTTCAAAACAAAAAATTCATATACAATCTTCTTCATGCTAGCCTTTTTTCTCTTGAAATAGAAATAACGATATGATATTCTGTTTTTAGCTACTTGGCATTGCAAGGTAGTGACTGCTATTCATTTTACTTTATTATAGTACTTTATACGCAGCATTTTTTTTGCATCACTATATTGTTATACAAGGTAGGTGAGGATATTGTCAGTAAGAAGCGAGCTGTTGAAAGGAATATTAGAAGGATGTATCCTCGCAATTATATCAAACGAGACCACCTATGGCTATGAGCTGACGATGAAGCTCCACGCGATGCGTATTGAGGTTAGCGAGGGTTCGATCTATCCTATTCTACTTCGACTTCAGAAGGAAAAAATGATTGTCGGTGAAATGAGAAAATCGCCAAGCGGTCCAAACAGGAAATACTACACCCTTACAACCAAGGGAGAGGAAGGGCTTCAGGAATTCATTAAGCATTGGAATAATCTAAAGGGTCCTGTCGATGAATTATTAGCTAAGGAGGACAACACGCATGGAACTAAAAGAACTGATTGAAGCGAACAATCAAAAACGTGAGCTGCTGAACAAGGAAAACGAAGCGTATTATAGTGGTTTGTTGATTTATATTCGTACGTCCTTTAATAAATCGGAGCGTGAAACTGAGGAAATATTAATAGAGGTGCTTGATCATCTGCTAGACGCTCAAACCGAAGGACGCACTGCCGAGGAAGTATTCGGAAACGATCCGAAGGCCTACGCCCGCGAAATTATCGGCGAGCTGCCAAGGGCTTTGCCCAAAGCAGTAACTAAGCTTTTGCTTATGATGGGTTGTATCTTTCTTGGTACTTTTGCTTTTGCTTCTGGTGTATTAGCGACGATTTTAAGCTATGGCTTCAATGTAGGAGAATCGGTTTATCATTTCTATGCAGGAAGCATAATTCTTGGAGTGATTGCTTCACTTCTTGCTGTATATTTCACTGTATATGTAATTTTAGGCTATCTTCGCTGGTCAGCTTTTCGTGTAGTCAATAAAAGGAATGAAATGATACTATCGTTTCTAATTGGAGCTGGCTTATGTGGACTATTCATAGCTGGTCTTTACTTCATGCCTTCGTTCGGGGCTTCCATCGACATTCCAGTCTATTGGTTAATCGTTATTGGAGCAGTCCTGTATGGTGCTGGGAAATGGCTGGAGAAGAAAGATTAATGGCTACTAACTTTACGTTTACCTATATATAGATAAGCGCATGACCATAAGAAATGCTAGGCCCCCGGCATAATTGCCGGGGGCCTAGTTTTACTAATCAATTGCAAATTTATAGGCTTGCGTACTCTAGCGCTCTAAGCAGAATCACTACCGACTCGGCTCTTGTTGCCGTTTGATTCGGAGCGAACTTGTTGCCGCCGATGCCTTGAATGAGCCCATTCTCAACAGCCGCTGCAACCGCTGATTTCGCCCATGCAGGGATCTCTTCGTCATCCGCAAATACAGTGGATGCCCCTGTGTTGTTGGCTAAACCAAACGCGTTCACGATCATCGTCACCATCTCCGTGCGGCTGATCTTCGCATTCGGTCTGAAGCTGCCATCGGAGTAGCCGTTCACGATTCCAGCTTCCACAGCTTGAGCGATGCCTTGCTTCGCCCACTCGCCGATGCCTGCCTCATCGTTAAACTCCAGCGCGGCTCCGTTTCCTTGCAAGTTCAGCATGCGAGCCAGCATCACTGCAAACTCGGCGCGGGTAACCTCGCTCTGCGGCTTGAATGTGCCGTCAGCATAGCCACTAATAATCCCCTTAGCCGCTGCAAGTTTAATGCTTGCTTCCGCCCAGTGGCCTGGAATGTCACTAAATTCGACTTCAGCGTCCTCTTCAGGCTTCGTTTCCTCATCTTCTATTACCGGAGCACTTACATGTACAACGCAGGTTGCAGTTATATTTCCATCTGTCGTTGTTACTGTAATGATGGCTGTGCCGCTGCCTTTTGCTACAACTCTACCTGTACTATCGACAATTGCAACATCTTCGTTGCTGGATTTCCATGTCACCTGCATATTATCAGCATTATTTGGCCAAATAGCTGCTGTCAGACGAGATTCATCGCCAATAATCAGCTCCAATGTCTGCTTATCAAGGCTTACACCTGTAACATGTGTAACTTTATGTTCTAGTTGTGGTATTTTTGCAGCTATAAATCTTGCTACAGCAACTTTTAAGCTTACAGTTGCATGATCGATGTCTTCCTGAGTCCGTGCATCTACTTTGGCAGTTAATGCAGCTGTTATTGCGGCTTCCAGCGCATCTTTCGCACTTTGCGGATACTGTCCAGGATTTGTTCCGATTCCTGCCATGTCTCTTGAATCTGTAGCAATTTTTATTTGATTATCCAATTCCGTTGTATCAACTGTCTCTGATGGTGCACTTACCGTTACAACAGAGGTTGCCGTTTTATTGCCATCCTCAGTTGTCACTGTAATTACAGCTGTACCTTCTGCAATTGCTGTAACCTTACCAGTGTGATCAACTGCTGCAATTCCATCATCGCTTGATGTCCATGTTACATTCTTATTAGCTGCTTCTGATGGAGTAATCGTCGCTGTTAATTGGAATACAGCGCCAACGACTAATTGAAGCGTTTCTCTATCAAGGCTCACTTCCTCGACTTTAACATTCGGATCCACTATTAGTGCAGCCTTAAAGCTTTCTACTGCGACTTTCAAGTCCTCCACTGCACGATCAATCTCTTCTTGGGTCTGTGCATCCACTTTGGCAGTTAATGCAGCTGTTATTGCAGCTTCCAACGCATCGATTGCCTCTTGTGGATACTGCCCAGCTTCTGTACCAACCTCTGCATGATCCAGTAGTTCCTCGGCTGCTTCTATTTCACTTTCCAATGCCGTTGTATCAACTGTCTCTGATGGTGCACTTACCGTTACAACAGAGGCTGCCGTTTTATTGCCATCCTCAGTTGTCACTGTAATCACAGCTGTACCCTCTGCAATTGCTGTTACCTTACCGGTGTGATCAACTACTGCAATTCCATCATCGCTTGATGTCCATGTTACATTTTTATTAGCTGCTTCTGATGGAGTAATCGTCGCCGTTAATTGGTAAGCATCGCCAATGTTTAATTGAAGCGTTTCTCTATCAAGGCTCACTTCCTCGACTTTAACATTCGGATCCACTATTAGTGCAGCCTTAAAGCTTTCTACTGCGACTTTCAAGGCTTCCACTGCACGATCAATCTCTTCTTGAGTCTGTGCATCCACTTTGATAGTTATTGCAGCTGTTATTGCAGCTTCCAACGCATCGATTGCCTCTTGTGGATACTGCCCCGCTTCTGTACCAACCTCAGCAAGAACCAGTAGTTCCTCTGCTGCTTCTATTTCGCTTTCCAAAGCAGATGTATCAACTGTCTCTGATGGTGCACTTACCGTTACAACAGAGGCTGCCGTTTTATTGCCATCCTCAGTTGTCACTGTAATCACAGCTGTACCTTCTGCAATTGCTGTAACCTTACCGGTGTGATCAACTGCTGCAATTCCATCATCGCTTGATGTCCATGTTACATTTTTATTAGCTGCTTCTGATGGAGTAATCGTCGCTGTTAATTGGAATACAGCGCCAACGACTAATTGAAGCGTTTCTCTATCAAGGCTTACTTCCTCGACTTTAACATTCGGATCCACTATTTGTGCAGCCTTAAAGCTTTCTACTGCGACTTTCAAGTCCTCCACTGCACGATCAATCTCTTCTTGGGTCTGTGCATCCACTTTGGTAGTTAATGCAGCTGTTATTGCAGCTTCCAATGCATCGAGTGCCTCTTGTGGATACTGCCCAGCTTCTGTACCAACCTCTGCATGATCCAGTAGTTCCTCGGCTGCTTCGATTTCACTTTCCAATGCAGATGTATCAATTAGTTGTAATTGAGTGCTTGGATTTGACGGAAGACTTTCATCACTAAGCCTGTTTAATGCAGTCACAACATATAGACTTGATGGTTTTCCTGTATTATCCGTAAAGCTGTGCAGATCCGTCTCAATCTTACGAACTTTAGCAATCAATTTAACAGGATTGTCAATGTTTACAGCCTCATCATCTTCAAATCGATAAACTGCGTAGTATGCTGTGTTATCATCATTATCCTGCCAACGAATTGTATTGCTTCCCTCTTCATATGCTGCACTTACAATTACCGGAGCTTCAGGTGCAACTCCACCCTTCCACGGCATTGCAGGCACAAGGGCTTGATTTGCCCATAAGTCATTCTTTATAAGTGATGCAGCAGAATTCGCATTAGGTGAATTAGCTTTAAATGAGTTATACGTAAAGATCATCGTACCGTCTATATTTGGATTTGCAGCATTAAACTTAAGCTGACGTGCAATTTCCTGATCCCCAACACCCAGCGTAGTCCAATATTTATCAGTAGCTGATTCCTTAGGATCTAGCCAGTACAAACCTACGCCAATATATAGCTGTGTTTGTACATGAGGGTTGTTTTCAATCAAGTCTGACCACCATGATGACACAACGCCATACCCTGCAGCTGAATTAGCAAATGTCCAGTACACCTGTGGAGTAATATAATCGATTATTCCTTCTAGAACCCACTTCTTCGTATCTGCATAAGCACGGTCATAGTTTGGTATTCCTGCCGAAGTTTCGGAACCATCCGGATGCCCGTCTTTCATATTGCCCCATACACCTGCTGGGCTAATCCCAAATTTAACCCACGGCTTTGCTGCATTTATTTTTTCATGCAGATTTTTAACCAGTGTATAGGTGTTATTTCTACGCCAATCCTCAATTTTCGGAAACTGAGCTTTGTCAGCATAGGTATCATATGTGCTCTGATCACTATATCCGGCATCAAAACCACCAATGCTGCCAACATAGAAATAATCGTCAAAGTGTATGCCGTCTATATCGTAATTCATTACGATTTCCATCACGGCATCTTCAACATATTGCGCAGCTTCTGGAATGCCTGGGTCAAGGACAAAGCGGTTTGTGCCCACCTTTATCCATTCCGGATGCTTCGCATAGATACTATCAGGAACCTTGCTCAACATTTCAGCTACTGCATCTAAATCCTTTAGAGGATTTCCTGATTCATCCTTATACATTGCCGCTGGCATGGAAACACGGTATGGGTTAGCCCATGCATGCAGTTCAAGATTTCTCTTGTGTGCTTCTTCAATTGCAAACTGCAGCGGGTCATATCCCGGATCAACATCCTGCTTCCCTGTTAGCCAATATGACCATGGTGCAAGCTCTGATTTATAAAATGCATCTGATGTCGGCCTTACCTGGAACATAACTGCATTCGCGCCTGTATCTGCAAGATCATCAAGAATTTTTATAAGGTCTGCTTTTTGCACCGCCATACGAGCTTCTGTATCTTCAATCTCCCATGAGTCTGTTGACGGCCAGTCAATATTCACAACAGTGCTTATCCAGGCAGCTCGCATCTCACGTTTATTTACCGGCGTTACCTCTGGAACATTATACTTATCCCATGGTGCTGCTATTCGTGCTGCAAGATACTTTGTTACTTCTGTATTTAATGTTGTTGCAGCAGCATCAATCGCATCCTGCTCAGCACGAATATCGTCTAAAACGATTTGTGCTGCTGAGATGGCATTTGCAACTGCTGTTCTTGCACTTTCTGGATATTGTCCTCCAAGTGTCCCTACTACTGTTGAATTAACCTTAGCCTGAGCATCTGCTATAGCCTCAATCAGTTCAGTTTTATCAACATTTAATGGAACCATTGTGTCCTCAAAAGCGTTAATTGCAGCATTGAGATCGTTTAATATAAGATCAATATCTGTCTGGGTTTCTGCCTCAGCTTTACCATTTGTTGCAGCTGCTATTGCCAATGCCAGATCATCAATTGATTTTTGTGGATATTGTCCAGGTTCTGTTCCTGCATTTGCATCATCATGCAGAGCAATTGCCTTTGCTATGGCAGTATCCAAATCAGTTGTTACTAGAGGTGGAACCACCATTGCGTCAAAATCAGCAACAGCTTGTGCTAATGCAGTTTTTGCCCCCTCAACATCTCCTTGTGTTGCATCCACATTGTCATATACGATGTTTGCTGCATCTAATGCAGCTTGTAGCGCTTCCTTAGCTCCGCTTTGATATTGTCCTGGCAATGCTCCTTCAACTGCAGCATCATGCTTTGCCTTTGCGGCATCTATCGCAGCTTTTAGACCCGGTTTATCTATTAGCGGAATTTGTGATGACTTAAACGTATCAACTGCCTCATTTAGTATTTCTGCTGCAAGATCAACATCTGACTGTTCTGTGCTGCTTACCATTGATTGTGCGGCAATGAGAGCAGCATTCAAATTAGCTATTGAGCCAATAGGGTACTGACCTCCCTGTGTACCTTCCTCTGCACCAAGAAGCAGAGAATTTGCAGTTGCAATAGCTCCGATTAGTGCTGTTTTATTTAATGTTGCAGCCGGAGTAATATTATAAATCGCAGTAAGATCGTCAATGTAGATCGTACTATTTACTCTACCACTATCAGAAATTTCAACTAATCCAGGCATAATGTTTAATAAAAGACCAGTTGATGCATTAAAAGTTGCTGATGGTATCTCATAGGTTACAAAATTCCAGCCTGATTTCATCACTGAATTGGATGGTAAGAAATTGGCAGTAGTGGCTGAAGTACCGTCTGCCTTTCTTATTTCTGCACGTAAGCTGAATATCGTCTCATCATTACCATACAGCCAAAAACCAATTTTGTTTGGTGTATTGTCTCCAGTAAATTTTAATTTTGGGTTAGGGTAGGATGCGCCTTTTACATAAGCACTAGCTGTACCAGTCGTTCCCGCAAAATTATAGTCAATCTTGAATGATCGATCTCCGTTTTTCACATAATCGGGATCACTGCTATATGAAATCGTAGGCTTAGTGCTTCCTCCATCATTAATCCAGTCAATCATGCTTTTTCCGCTGCCATGGTCTTCATAATCCTCTATGATCTCATGTCGCTCACTTACAATCTCCGCAGCAATATATGCATCAACTGCTGAGTTAAGCAAATCGGTAGCATGATAAACATCTGCCATAACGGCCGCAGGATTGTTCATAACACTAGCTGCAGCATCAATAGCAGCCTTAAGGCCCTCGCGCTCTGATAAAGGATATTGACCGTTGCCTGTACCAGCAGTTGTGCTGTCATAGAAGCTCTGTGCAGCTGCAATGGCCTCACTTATTTCTGCTGTATCCATTGTTTCGCTTCCATAAACAGCCACAAGATCATCTATATAAATTGTGCTGTCCACCTTATCATTGGATGATGTGGCAACAATACCTGGCATAAGTGTTATAGTAAGGCCCGTCGTTTGATAGGAGGGATCCACAGGGTACTCAAGGTACTTCCATCCACTAAAATCCAGTGCACCAAATATGTCTTGATTTTTATTAGCGGAGCCTGCCGTAATTCCTGAACGGAATTCTGCCCTTAGCGTATACGTTTTAACATTATTTCCATATACATAGAAACCTATCTTTTGCGGTACTTCCCCGGGGTTAAACACAATGCCCGTACCTTGGTTCGGACGAACATAGGCGCTTGCAGTACCTGCAACTTTGGATAATTTATAGTCAACCTTCAAAGAACTATCTCCACTACGCTTTATAGCGGTATCATAGGACAAAGTTGGTGGTGTGCTGCTGACGCTGTCGCCAGTCCACTTAATCATGCTTTGGGCAGCACTACCGCTAACAACCCCATTTTCAAAGTCGTCAAGCACGATAACTGCAGCAACTTCAACGGTAGCTGTAACATTAGTGGATGTGCCGTTTATTGTCCCTGTAACAGTAAATCTGCGAGTTGATGAGCTCTCAGCTGGATCCACAGTTGGCCAGGTTATTAAAACAGTGTCTGTTGTATCATCATCATAGGTTACATTAACGGTAGCTGGAAGCTTTGGTGCTACGCCAATACCTGTCTTTACATATACTGGTTCAATGCTAACTATGTTTACAGCGCTTTCAACAGTTACCGCAGCTTCTACCTTCTTTGCGGCACCTGCCACCGTACCCTCTACAGTAAACGTATGAATACTAGCGTAGTTTTCTGCCGGAATATCGTCCCATACTACTGCTACACTTTCGTTTGTACCATCAGAGTATGTGGCATTTACAGTAGTAGGAAGGATTGGAGGTATTCCCACCCGAGTATTGACAGCTATCGGTTCATATAAAGTAATTTCTGGATAAACAATATAATTGCCTTCTGCTTTTAATGAAGTTCCCTCTACTGTTCCCTTTATGCCCTTCACACTTGGATTTCTAAATTCACCGAAAGGTGCGGCATCTTGATAATCTGCAGGATCTGGTGTTTCCCATATAACAGGAAGTGACGAAACGGTATTATCTGTAAAAATCACATCAACAGTAGCTGGAAATACCGGAGCTGTCTTTTCTTCTGTTTTTACAATAACAGGATTAATATATTTTATAGTTGGTGCAACAACGGAAACACGTGCGGTTACAGTCATTTCTGTTAGTGTTCCGTTAGTATTAATAATTGTCCCGGTTACATCAAAGCTATTTCCGGCAGTGGAATAAAGATTAGGGTCAGTTATTTCGTCCCATTTTACCATCATATTAGCCGGAGAACCTGATGTCATGTTAACCTTTACGGATGCCGGAAGAACCGGGGCTGTGCCGGCTGCAGTAGTAATGTCTACATCGATTGCACTTACCGGTGTCGGTGCATCTGGCTTGCTCTCATTATGGAGGCGGTCAAGTGCAGTGACAACATATTGTACCTTGCTTGGATCAGATACAGCTGTGTCGGTATAGCTTGTTATGTCTTTACCGTCACGATCAACAATCTTACCGATAACTGCAATTATTTTTGTCGAATCTGATGTATCAATACTTTCATCTTCTGCAAATCTATAAATTGCATAATATTCTGTGCTGCCTATTTCATCATTAGATGTCCATGTAACCTGTGTAACGCCATCTACAGCCTCGGCAGTAACGTCTGTGGGCATCGCTGGAGCAACACTGCTCTTCCAGGTTGATCTTGGAGCTATAGCCTTATTGGCCCAGACGGTTCTTACTCCATTTTCTACAGCTTCCTTTTTATAAGCTCCTGTACCTGGAACAATATTTCTACTCTGGTATAGGAATGAACCATCGATCCCGCGGCCCGTGATATCGCTTACATAATTTGTATTCAGCTGAATCTCTCTAATAATCTCATCCTTGGCATAGGGATCCAAAAATGCTGTTTCGGTTGGATTGGCTGTATCATTTACCCTATACAATCCCATACCCATATATAGCTTTGTATTAGGATTTGTGAGGTGATCCGCCCACCATGAAGCTATTACACCGTAAGGTGCCACATCACGGCCAAAGGGCCAGTAAACCTGTGGGGTCAAGTAGTCAATTAATCCCTCGTTCCCCCATCTTAATGTATCTGCAAAAGCTCTATCATAGTTTGGTCCACCGCCTGCAGTTGGAGAACCGTTAACATGGCCGTCTTTAATATTGCCCCACATACCAGCAGGGCTAATTCCAAACTGGACCCAAGGTTTTGCTGAACGAATTTCTTGGGAAAGAGTGCTAATTAGCGTGTATGTATTATTTCTGCGCCAATCTCCTCTATCAGTAAAACCACCCTTATACTTTTCAAATGTAGCTGTGTCATCATAATCAAACGCTTTTCCTTCATGGTAGAAATAGTCATCGAAATGAACGCCGTCAATATCATACTTATTAACAACTTCCATAACGGAATCTACTATCCACTCTTGAGCTTCAGGTATACCTGGATCTACGACATACACACCATCATAGGCTCTTTTAATCCATTCAGGATGAGTGTTGAAAATACTCTTTGGCAGTGCCTTAAGTTGATCAACCATGGCATCATTTACTGCAGTGGCAGCACGATATGGATTAAACCATGCATGCAGCTCTATGCCACGCTTGTGTGCTTCATCTATTGCATATTGAAGCGGATCATAGCCTGGATCACCGCCTGGTGTCCCTGTCATAACTGTAGACCAAGGAACTAGATCAGATTCATAAAGCGCATCGGAAGATGGGCGAACCTGAAACATAACTGCATTCAAATTGCTTGCAGCTGCCGCATCCAAAATATCACTTAGTTCCTGCTTTTGCTTTTCCATTCTCGCTACAGGATCAGAGATAGCTAATGATGCTGAGGATGGCCAGTCTGAGTTGTAAACGGTTACAATCCAAGTCGCACGCATATCTTCCTTCTTAGAAACATCCGAGTTTAAGTACTGTTGATATGGTGTCCATGCATCTGGATCTGGAGGAGTAACTGCCGCTGAAACATGAATTGCAGGTAACATGGATGCTAGCATAACGACGATAAGCATCATGCTGCACAATGCTTTACTACGCACAAATATTCGCTTCATTTTCACTGCCCCTTTTATTATTTTTAGTATTCCGCTCCAAGCCACTGAACAGTTTCGCCTTTTTTCCGTCCCTCCCTATAGAGTAATTTTTTCTCCCTGTTTTCTCTTTGTTTATCAGGCTCTCAACTTCGACAGCTTAAATTCGTACAGTATGATCTAACTGAATATTAAACAATTTCCATTATTTCGTCAATAAATTTCACAAACATATTTTATTATGAAATTTTATTTCGAAATAAAATTGTAAAATAACAAAGATAAATGTCGTTTAGGCATGTCAGATATGGACGGTATGATGTAATAGGGGGTGAAGTCCCTCAAAGATCGATAATTAAAAATCCATAGAATATAATAGCCTTTCCTCCTCTGAGATTTATGGTGTTTTGCTAGAATGAGTTCAGATCGTATTGATTTAACTATACGGATTAAAAACAAAAAAAAGTTGTTCCCCATGGTTAATAGGGAACAACGTTTACAAAATTTATATATTATTTAGGTTTTAATTTGGATTTAATTTGTACCAATATGGTCTACGATCCTTAGAAGTAAGGTTACCGCTTCAGCTCTAGTCGAGTTACTGCTTGGAGCAAACTTATTTTGACCCTTCCCTTTAACTATACCCATTTCCGTACCTGCTGCAATCGCTGGGTAAGCCCAAGCGGGAATTTGGTCTGCATCATCATAGGCTAGCGCTGGACTCACTTCCATCTCATCTTCGTACCCTATCGCGCGCATCACCATCACTGTGATCTCAGAACGTGTAATCCACTGAGAAGGTCTAAACGTTTCGTCACCGTAGCCTTTTACCAAGCCGGCTGCAACAGATTGTGATACGTGAGCTTTTGCGAACTGTGGAATTTGCGCATCATCCTTAAACGTATGATCTTGATCAGAGGAAGCTGTCAATGCTAGTGCGCGCGCGAGCATAGTAATGAATTCTGCTCGAGTAACCTCTTTGTCTGGTGCGAATCTCCCATCTGGGTAGCCCTTCACCCATCCCTTCTCGGTTGCTCTGCTAATGCTTTCCTCGGCCCAGTGACCTGCCGTATCTATATAGCTCGTCGTCGATATACTAAGCTTCGATATCAGAGCTGGCTCAGAGGTGATGCTGCTGCCGTCGTTGTCTACCAGCTTGACGCGCGTTAATTGAACGGAAGCATCTCCCTTTCCGATGGCCTCAAAGCGCAATGTAGCTAAGTGCATATCCCCGTTTTCACCGACGGCATTGCCCACCTTAGAATGTGCAAATATAATACTCCCATCTTCAACAATCGGTGGGACCGTGAAGCCCTCCCAAGCTGTGGATGCTTTACGGAACTCCAGCATTTTAGGATCATAGGATAGACGAAGCTCATATCCATAAACGTTCTTCGCGCTATGGCCTTCGACCGTAAATATTACTTCATCTCCAACATTTGCTTCATTGATGGAGGTAGTTAATATAAAGGATGGCTTGTCCTCTGCGTACGCCATAATCGGCATCATCGCAAATAACAGAAGCATGGACAGCAGCAACGGGATTTTTTTTATCTTCAATTGCAATCGTCTCCCTTTTCTTAGAAATGGCTGGGCAAGAAACAGCTCCAAGGGTACCAGCTGCAATAAGCATAGGTGATACCCTTGGACTGCCTTTTAATGATTAATTCATCAGAATAAGACGAGCTAATCCAACTAGATCTTCAATATCGATGGTGCCATCATTATTCAGGTCATACTTCTTCACTTGATCCCAATCTGGGCTGTCGGAAGTTTTGCCGTATGCTTTTGCAAGTAGAGCCAAGTCGCCAACGCTTACTCTGTCGTCGTTGTTGAAGTCACCTGGAACTGTTGGTTTATTGATCTGAACGATATGTGTGTCCCCGTCCACTTCCACCTCTACACCTTCGCCATCGGCTAGTAGTAGCTGTGTCACCTCAATATTGGCAATGCCTGCAGTAGCTTTTGCTGTGAAGCTTAGTTTAATGAGATCTTGATTCGGGTCATTCACGCTATCATTCAAGTGAATACCTAGAATGCGAATTGATCCCTCCTGCTCATCCGTCTCTACGATGACAAACTTGTCAGCATCTACCGATACTACATCTCCGTTAAGCTCTAGTTTGTCAGCATCGTACTCGATTGTTATGTCTTGTGCATACACCTCTTGATTCAAGCCTTGCAGACCGTAGATTACATCAAAATCTTGACCCGTTTGCACAGCTTCTGGGCCAGATAGCTTTGCAGAGCTCGTTGCAACAGAGCCGACTGTTACAGTAGCGGTTGCTTTCTCCACCATACCTTCAATCGTACCCTCTACTACAAATACACCTGGTGCACTATAAAGCTGTGGATCAATCGCATTCCACACAACTGAACGCTCTTCCGTAACAACGCCATCAGCGCTGCGATTGACTTCGACAGCCACCGTTGCAGGTAATACTGGAGCAACTCCTGCATCTGTATTAACCTCTACATCAGCAATTCCTTTAATTTTGCTTTTTGAGAACAACCAGTCGATAAGCATGCCACGCTCCGGATGCACGTATTCGTTGTAAACCGGTAGCCAAACAGCATGCCCGTCAAATCTATGGCCATTATAAGGAGGATCATTCAATTGGTTAAAAGGAATAATCGTCAACAAGGAGTCGTTCCAATAAGGTGAATACGTTCTGTCTGTATTGACGACAGAGTTGTATAGGAAATCTTCTTCATCAACGAAGGTCCACAGCGGCAGATTAGCAACCTTCATTGCATTTTCCACGCTGCCAGGACCACCAGCAGGGCAGAGAGGCGCTGCTGCTGCTGCGACATCAGGGTATGTTTGTAGGAAGGTCCAAGTGGAGCCTCCACCCATAGAGAAGCCAGTAATATAGATCCGGTTTGGATCGACCTTGCCGTCCTCAATCATCCCATCAATGATAGCTTTTACTTTGTGCATGCTTGAAACCGTGGTTGCGTTGCGAGGCGCTAGAACATGAGTTGGATACTTCTCTTGATTTTCAGGGTTAGCCCATACTGTACCACCATTACTGAATCTTATCGGCGTATAGATATCGTTCCCCTGTCCGCCCCCATGGAAGAAGACGACTAGAGGCAGCGGACCGTCAGCCTCCTCATTAAGGAAATAGCTGTAATCTAGCCCATCATGGTTTGCATATTGGTATTGGTCTAGAACAGGGCTCACTACATCTGTCTGCACCAATGCTTCAGGTACAATTGAAGTACCATCAACGTACTCAATCTGTGTTCCTTTATAAGTAACCGTGTATTGTAAATCAAAGGTATAACCACCGTCATTTGTCGCTCCGCCATCGCCGAAGCCGTTATCGTTAAAATCAATAACAATATAACGGCCCGTATCAGATGGATTCTCGGAATCATTGACCTGACTTGTATATACATCCATAATTTCGCGTGTATCGTCATATGCCACGAAGCTTGGATCGACCTTTCTTGTAGCTTTTACATGGACGTCAAAATCTGAAGCAGAAATTGAGGAACCGCTTACATCTTTTCCCGCATCAATAATGACGGCATCCGTACGTTCAATAAACGCAAAGTTCTTGTTGAGTAAAATAAACGGCAGCGTGTTTTCATCCGATGTCGTCTCTGATGCAAAAGCCGTAGGTATGCAGAATACCAGAGCCAATAGAGTCAGATAAATCGTTACGAACCTCTTCTTAAACATGTTCACATCATTACTCCCTTCAACTTTAACGTTTTAGCTTCTGTACATAAACTACATTCACAATACCGTTAAAACCATCTCCTTTGTCTCATTCTATGTGCTATTTCGTTTTAGCATAAATTGAGTTTAACAAATTCATTTTGAAAAAACTGTAGTTTAGTGGCTGTCCAATCTTGACTATTTTTCATTGAAAACGTACTTATTTTCGTTAATCATGTCACGTAATCGAAGGTGACAATGTTGTAAGCTACAACATTGCAATATTGACACCTAGATCACACGACTAACCAAATCAATCAACGATACAATGAACCTACATTCAAAGCTATGCGTTACGCTAATTAGAGAGGAAGGTATATATGAAAAAACTACGATATGTCAAAGATGAAGGCATGAAGAAGAAACGATGGTTAAGAGGTGGAGTTGCTATCTGTCTATCAGCCGCTGTACTTTCAGGCTGTGCCACAGGACAAGATAAACAAGGTAGCCAAAAGGATCTCGCAAATTCACTTAAAGTAATGTATAGCGGTAGTGAGGATTACTTTTATCAGGAGTTCGGCATGTTATTTAGCGCGGTGTATCCTAATATTGAGCTTGAAGTTGTCAATACACTGTCTCTAGAAAATACGTTACTCGATCAATACAATCAAGATATGAACAAAGCACTCGATGCGTTTATTGAGCAAGAGCAGCCTGATGTGGTATTACTTGATCCGACTACGATCACTCCGTTGATTGAAAACGGTAAGCTATATAATCTGGATACATATGTCGCTGAGGAAAGCTATAATGTGGGTGGATTTAACCCTGGTCTGCATGATTATATGAAGGATATTGGCGGAGGCCAAGTGTACGCAATCCCTTCCACCTTCCGCTCACAGGCTTTATTCTATAACAAGGATTTGTTTGACCAATACGGCGTTCCTTATCCAACGGACCAGATGACGTGGGATGAGATCGTTGCCCTCGCCAATCATTTTCCAACAGATGGAGCTCCAAGTGATCGCATATATGGACTGGAAATGGCCTGGAGTAAGGAATTAACTGAGGTTGTTAACGTGTTGGCTACTGCAGAGGGACTTAATTATTTTAATAGCGACACGATGCAAATGTCTATTGATACGCCAGCTTGGGAATCTATTGTAGAGCAAAGCAATCAAGTGCTTACTTCGGATGCTATATTCTATTATGACTACATCTATAGTGGTGATTACGAAGCTAGTTCCGAGTCTTCACTTGGAGACCCTTTCCTTGAAGGAAGGCTTGCTATGAAGCTTGAAAGCAACTATTACATTGATACCATTGAGATTGCACAGAATAACGCTCAGGATCCTGAAGACATTGTTCAGCAGTGGGACATGGTAACCGCTCCTGTCGGATTGCAAAATCCCGATTCAACAGGCTATTCGATGTTCTATAATTTATTTGCCATCAATGCTGCCTCAACGAATAAAGAAGCTGCTTGGACATTTATTTCTTACATTACTGGCGATGAATTTGCTCGTGTGCAATCTAAACAAAGCTACGGAAATATTCCTTTGCGTGCTCAGTATTTCGATAAAGGTGACGGTCGTAACTACGCTGCTTTTTACAAGCTGAAGCCGATCAACAATGTACCGGCCTATCATCAAGTACCTCAGCGCTTCGTCTACGAATTTCCTAGCATGCTGCAGCAGGAATTTGCGAGCATAAGTGATGGTCAATTGACGATAGAGCACGCTTTATCTGAGCTCCAAATCAAAGGAAACGAATTGCTTGCTACCGAGATAATGTCGCAAGAAGAGCTGAAGCTTTATTTGCAAGAGCAACAGGATGTTCTCGGTCCCGGTGTTATTACCAGATAGAGATAGACGCTCGTAAAGCCGTGAAATCTTTTGTAGTTAGTAAAGTAAGGGCCGCTCAATATCGCTAGTGATGACTAACGATTGAGCGGTCCCTTTATGTATCTACTCATTAATTTTCAAACTGCATCTATTTACAAAGGATGATCCTCCATGCTAATATATATCGTGTACGATATAATCGTAAGCGATTCAATTGCAGGCGATTAAAAATATAACATTAACATTCTCAATGAAGCACCAATTCATGCGTATTATTTATTATTTCACTGGAGGGATATAATGATGACAACTGTACATGATTTCACAGTAACGAAAACAAATGGTGAAAAGAAAGCATTGAAGGATTACGCTGGAAAGGTTATTCTAATCGTAAACACGGCGAGCAAGTGTGGCCTCACCCCGCAATTCGCTGGACTTCAAAAGCTATATGAACAGTACAACGACCAAGGTCTTGAAATTCTTGGCTTTCCCTGTGATCAATTTAATAATCAAGAATTTGATTCCATCGAAGAAACTACTGAGTTTTGTCAGGTAAACTATGGCGTCACATTCCCTATGTTCGCGAAGATCGATGTTAATGGCGAGCAAGAAGACCCGCTATTTACATTTTTGAAGGATCAACAAAAAGGACTGTTATCTAAGCAAGTAAAGTGGAACTTCACAAAGTTTCTAGTAGATCAACAAGGGAATGTAGTCGAGCGCTTTGCCCCAACCACAGAGCCTGAAAAAATCGAACAAAAAATAAAACAATTGCTCTAGGAGATAAATGGACATATGGATGATTTTCTTACTTTAGATAAGCAGCTCTGCTTTGCCATATACGAGACCTCTAGTCAATTTTCAAAATTATATAGCACCGTCTTAGCAGACTTTGAGCTCACCTATCCGCAATACCTCGTGCTACTGGCTTTGTGGGAAAAGGATGGCATTGGCGTCACAGCAATAGGTGAGAAGATCAATCTCGGAACAGGTACGCTCACGCCAATCCTCTCTCGCATGGAGAAAAGCGGTTGGCTTAGAAAGGAACGCTCTAAGGAGGACGAGCGCAAAGTACTTGTCCATCTGGAAGCTAAAGCATACGAGCAGAAGCAAAGCATCACCAAGGCCGTGCAGGAAAGAATCATTAACTGCAATATATCCATTGATGAATATGTGCAGCTGATGACACAGCTGCAGCAATTACAGAAAAAGCTTGAGCAGGCTAAGCAGTAGTAAAGCTCAAGTGAAAAAAAGAGAGTCAGTCCCCCCGCTATTGTGGAGGAGACTGGCTCTCTTTTATTTGTTACGGATAAGACTTAAAAAATTCTCTTGTAAACTCAAGAAAAATCTGAAAGCTACCGTCCGTATAATCTTCATTATAAGCGATATAGGTATCACGATAAGGAAATGGATTATGCACTAGCGGTACAGCGATGAGCTCTCCAAGTTCTATATCCTTTTGAGTGTAGAGGTTTGGCAAAAACGTAATGCCATGTCCTTCCTTCACTAAGCTTTTAATCAGCTCACTATGATTAATTTCGATCGGGTGAAGCACACGGGCATTGTAAGGGTGAAGAGAGTTTTCAATCAATTCACGAAAAAACGTACCTTGAGGGTATGTTATGACTTGCTCCTCACATGCCTCATGTATATCAATATACTCGTGCCTACTAAAGCGATGGTTAGGAGACACTAGCACTTGAACAGCATCTTGATGAATCAATTCATACTGCAAATTAGCATCACTCGAGCGATGGCGTGTTAAGCCAAACGAAACCTTTCGTTCTCTTATATTATGAATAACAACCTCGGAGGGCTGCGCGTTAATATTAATGTGAAAGTGGGGATGCAGCTTAAGAAACTGCCCCAGCAAATGAGGTAGCACGTATTGAGCTAAAGCAAATGATACTCCGAATGAAAGCATACCAGAGATGCCTTTGCTGGCAAATTCAATCTGCTTCTTCCCTTTATTCACTGCATCATAAATTTGTCTCG
This sequence comes from Paenibacillus camelliae, assembly GCF_023715345.1. GTDB lineage: Bacteria > Bacillota > Bacilli > Paenibacillales > Paenibacillaceae > Pristimantibacillus > Pristimantibacillus camelliae. The sequence continues at coordinate 18,731 of NZ_JAMBNY010000005.1, read as the reverse complement.
CGTAAGGAAGAAATAGCTTTCCTGCTGACGTTAGCATGATTCCTTTTGAACTACGATAAATCAACATTTCCCCTAATTCATCCTCTAATTGCTTAATACGATGGGTCAATGTAGGCTGTGGGACGAATATTTCCTGCGATGCCTTAGAAAAGCTGTTGTGACGTAGCACTTCTAGAAACGCTTCAATTTGTAAATCATTCACCTCAATCACCTCTTACACGTCATGTTAGATTAATTTACACATAAAAGCATTTACATTCGAAATTTGAATAAGTCCATTCAAGAAACACGCTTGTTATGTTACTGATTATACTATAACATACTAATTAACCGGCCGGATACATCAAAATAAGCTTAATTAATGTTAGTTTATATAACATTAAACTCACTTGAGTGTAGCTTATAGTTTGGAAGTGTCAATATGAATAAAAATAGTAGGCTATTCTGGGCAGGGACTTACGCAGCAACCTTATACTGGTTCTTATCAGAAATGTTTACACCAATGTTGTCTCTCTACGTATCGGGATTAAATTTTTCGATTATTCAAATTTCTATCATTTTTGCTGCTCAAACCTTTGTTCCTTTTCTGTTTACTATCCAGATTGGCTACATCGCCGACAGAATCGGTCAGCAAAATATGCTTGTCCTAGGTGCAGCCTTTATGATCTTAGGAAGCTTGCTGTTACTGTTCTATGATAGTTTTTTCATATTCATAATCGTTCAAACACTCGTCGGAATCGGTCATATCGCCGTCTGGCTTTCAAGCCAAACCATCGTTACCTTCGTTGGTGGTGGATCTCGTGAAAAGGCCATTGCGAGGATGTCTTTCTTTACCGCATTCGGACAATTAGCAGGTCCTCTGTTTGGCAGTTTGATTTACGGAGCTTTTAATTTCACTTTTGTATTTATTAGCTACATGGCTCTCTCCTTTGCTTTATTAGCCGTCTTTCTTATCATGCCGAAGAATGCGAAGGAACCATCAGACACTACACCTTCAAGTGCTGGCGATACAAGTAATGTGAATTCAAGTGCTGCGAATACAACCACTGCGAATGTAAGCATTACGCAGGAAGAGAAGCCCCGCTTCTCCTTTATTGGAAGCTACAAGGTAGGAGGTCAACTCTATCTAAGCAATAGCGGCATTCAAGCTGCGACGATGATCAGCTTTAGTCTTGCATTTATACTGTTTATCCGTGTTACGTATCTACCTATCTATCTAAAGGAGCTAAGTTATACTCCAGATCAAATTAGCTTGCTCATTGCGTTATGGTCTCTTGCCTCCATTATTATAAGACCGTTTGCTGCACGATTAATTGAAGGGTACGGAAGAACGCGGACGACAGGCGCAGCTTTATTGATTAGCTTGGTCGGGTTACTGGGATTCACCATACTCCCCAATCAAATGGGCATCATCCTCTCTATTATATTCGTGGGTATCGGTACTGGGTTAAACCAACCTTTAGCCATCTCGTTACTATCAAAATCAACTAGTAAACAAAATCGCGGCTTAGGAATGGGCTTGCGACTCATGTCTAATCGAATGGCAAATTGGGTATGTCCACTAGCTCTTGGTGCTACTAGTCAAATTGTCGGTCTAACCTTATCATTTGCCGTCGTTACTTTGCCTTTAGCTCTCGTCAGTCTCTATTCAATGAAGCTTCTAGGTAAATTAAAGGATCCTCAAGTGAACTATACAAAGGAGTGAGAAGAAATGGTCAAAACGGAATCATTTATTAAGATTAACGATGTAACAGTAAATTTCAGCAATAACAAAAACGTTCATACGGTACTCAATCATATGAACCTATCGATCGAAGAAGGTGAGTTCGTCTGTGTCCTTGGACCAAGTGGCTGTGGGAAAACAACCCTGCTGAATTGTATTGCTGGATTTCAAAAGTATGAGGGTAAGATTCTGCTGCAGGATCAGCTTGTGAGCAAGCCTGGTAAAGAGCGTGGCGTAATGTTTCAAGAATATGCGTTATTCCCTTGGTTCACCGTCGAGCAGAATGTTGCGTTTGGACTTAAGATGAGTGGCATGAACAAGCAGCAATACCTTGAGTTGGCCCGCTCCTTTATTCGTATGGTTGGGCTCGAGGGCTTTGAAAAGCACTATCCTAGTAGACTTTCTGGAGGAATGAAGCAACGTGTCAGCCTCGCAAGAGTTCTGGCGAATAACCCTTCCATTCTGCTCATGGATGAACCATTCGCTGCACTTGATGAACAAACAAGACAGCATATGCAAAGTGAGCTTCTAAAAATATGGGAGCAAAATAAAATCACTTGCCTGTTCATCACACACAGTATTCATGAAGCCATCTACTTGGCAGATCGAATTATTGTTCTTATGCCTAATCCAGGACGCGTCGCCCTAGATATAAAGGTTGATCTACCGAGAATTCGTGACAGAAACGATGATCGTATGTTTCATTATCAAAAGCTCATTAGTGCAATTTTAGAAGGGGAGGTTGCCTAGTATGGGAGTCGTTAACCAAAAAGGAGTCATAACATCTACACTTGTTCAGCAACGAACGAACAAATTATCATTCGGAGTTCCAGCGCTAAAGAACATCAGCATCAAATCAATCGGTATTCTTGCCGCCATTGCTCTATGGGCATTCGTATCCGCCTTGGGGATATTCTCAACCTCGCTATTGCCTAGTCCATGGACTGTTTTCAGCTCATTCCTGAGGCTCATTCAGAATGGCGTACTAATCGATCATACCCTCTCTAGTCTTGGACGGGTGTTCTCCGGCTTCTTTCTAGCTATCGCCATCGCTGTTCCAACGGGACTTGTGCTAGGCATGTGGGACAATGTTCGTAAAGCCGTTGATCCCGTAATTGAGGTGCTGCGACCTATTCCCCCCATCGCGATCATTCCATTAGCGATTCTATGGTTCGGTATCGGTGAATCCTCGAAGATCTTCATCATTACGTACGCAGCATTTTTCCCTATCGTGCTTAATGTTATGGGAGGTATTCAGCAGGTAGATCCCGTTCATATTAAAGCAGCTAAAACTTTAGGAGCCAATAGCTTGCAGATTTTCTACTATGTTGTTCTGCGATCTGCTATTCCCAATATCATTATCGGTATGCGAGCTGGTGTAAGTATGGCTTTTATCTCATTAGTTGCTGCTGAGCTCATTGCCTCTAACGCAGGATTAGGCTTCCTCATTCAAGAGGCAAGATACCTATTCAAGACGGATGAAGTCATGGTTGGCATGATTACGATTGGATTAGTAGGCTTCGCTATTAATCGAATACTGCTTAGTGCAGAAAAGGCATTGGTTCGTTGGAAGTAAAAATAAATAGAAAAGTGGAGGAACTTACTATGAGGTCAAAAAAATTCGCCCTTCTAACTACAACCGTATTATCGCTTGTCATCTTAGCAGCATGCGGTAACAACAATGCTGCGAATACCGCGAACACGAGCACGAATGCAGCATCTGGCACCAATCAAGCAAGTAATGCAGAGCAAGATGAAGCTAAGCAGCCTAGCCTAGAAGTCAGCAGCCTCTCAATTGGCACCGCTCGGGATTTGCAGCTTGCTTCTGAAATCATCGTAGCCATCGAGGAAGGTTATTTCTCCGAGGAAGGCTTAGATATTAACTTAGAGCTATTTCAATCTGGTGCCGATGTAACAGCTGCTCTTGCAGGCGGAAGCATTCCCATTGGTAGTGTCGGAGATTCGCCGGCAACCATCTTAAAAGGATCTGGAAGCGCAGTACAAATTATCGCCCAGCAATCTGATATTTCTGGCGCTCAATCTATGGTCGTTAATCCGAACACCATTAAAACACCGGAGGACTTGAATGGTAAGAAGATTGCCTACTCCCCTGGCAACACGTCAGAGGCACTATTTTTACAAATCGTCGAGCACTATGGCTTAGATACATCCTCTATGGATATCTACAAGATGGGCGGTACTGAGATGACCATCGCTTACGAAAAAGGTGATATTGATGCCTTTGTCGTATGGGAGCCAGTTATATTGAATACAACTAAAATCGGAGCTATGCGCTTCATCTCTGCCTCACAATCTTATGTACCTGGCGAAGAAGGTCCTCAAAAGCTAGCTGGTTTTCATTCTGTATTGCTTACTGATACTAAATTTGCCGAGAAGCACCCGAATACCGTTAAGGCCGTGCTTCGAGCTTTAAGCAAGGCTGTAGCCTTTATTCACGAAAGCCCTGACCAAGCAGCAGCTCATGCAGCAGAAACACTACAGCTTGACCTGGCTGATGCCATTGAAATTATGTCTCTAAATGAGTACTCTCTAGCGATCACGCCTGAGCTTATTGAAGACATAGAGAACACCTCTAGCTTCCTATTGGCCAACGAAAAAATTAAAGAACTACCTGACTTCAGCGAGTTTGTAAATCCAGGCTTCCTATTGGAGGTCGACCCTACTTTAGTAACTTGGACACCTTAACATTCTACTAAATAGCTTTTAATAACGAAGGGAGCAATACCTATGCCAACAATTATCGATTTAACTACAGAGCTTGGACCGAATGTATCACTTGTACCTGGACATCCACCGGTTACCTATGAAATGATCCATACACATGAGGAGCATCACCGAACTAATGCAGTCCTTTCCTTTAGCATTCATGTAGGAACACATATCGACCCTCCATTCCACTTTGTGAAGGATGGTTGGACCATCGATCAGGTTCCATTAGAGCGTCTGATGGGAAAAGCTCATGTACTAAGACTTAAGGATAAAATCCAGCCAGGTGAGCCTGTAACGATTCAGCATTTTCTCGATCAGGGGTTGACTCAGGATAAACTAAAGAATTGCTTTGTTATCTTCTATTCCGGATGGTCAGAGAAAAGCTTTGGCAATGACGATTACTATCGCATGGGTCACTATATTGAAACCTCGCTAGCTCAGTGGCTTGTAGAGGCTGGTATTAAGGCAGTAGCACTAGATCATCCACCAGATGAACCTAGCGTCAATGATTCATTCAACGGAACTGAGGCTCCTGTTCATCGTACATTGCTTGGCAACAATGTCTGCATTATTGAGAACATTACAAACCTATCTGCGATCAATGGTGATGTGGTCGATTTCTATGCAATTCCAATAAAAATTGAAAATGGCTGCGGTGGTCCTGCACGCGTCTTTGTTATCGAATAATTGAGAGGAGTTGCACTATGAAATTAACGATTGGCGCTGCGCAAATGGCTCCTAATGATGAAGATATACAGGTAAATCTAGAACGCATTGTTCGCATGATGGAGACGGCTAAGGATCAAGGAGTACAGGTAGTCGCATTTCCAGAGCTGGCACTCACTCCTTTCTTTCCTGTAATCTATCTAAGGCAGTTCCGACATTACTTTATGGAGGACAATTGTGAGGAGATTACAACGATTCGAAATAAAGCTAAGGAGCTTAAGCTAACCACGATTTTTGGATATGCAGAGGTAGATAAAGGACATTATTACAATACAGCGATGGTCGTTGACTCCAATGGGGCAATTGCAGGCAAGTACCGCAAGGTTCATATTCCCGCGCCGATGATTAATAACGCCATGGGCAATTATGAGAAAATATACTTTGAACCTGGCAATCTTGGCTATCCAGTCATTCCAGCGGATCATGTGAAGATCGGCTTGCAAATATGCTACGATCGCCATTTTCCGGAAGGCTTTCGAGAGCTGGCACTGCATGACGCCGACATCATTTTCAACCTTACAGCAACGAGCTCCTTCGCAAGCGACTGGCGCTCCGACACATGGAAGCTAATGCTGCGTGCCCGCGCCTTCGAGAACAATGTATTCGTTGTAGGCGTTAATAAAACTGGAATGGAGTATGGTAAGGAGTATTATGGTCATTGCATGATCGTCTCTCCACTTGGTGGTGAAATATTAGCCTTTGCAGATACGTCGCAGGATGATGTTCTGCTCACACACACTATAGATCTTGAGGATCGCTGGGAAGCTCATCTGCGTCTACCGTTCAAAAGAGATATGATGCTAACTTAATGCTAACTTAATGCTAGCTACCGTTTTTACTAGCTTTAGCAGCAAGCAGTATAAGATAACTATGCAGTACTGAAGATAAGAATTAAAAATAAACGCAAAAGCACCGTAGAAGATTCAGTCAGAGCTACTGAATCTTCTATGGTGCTTTTTATATAGCTTACTTAGCTTAGACCTTTGGCATAACGCGATGGCGTTACAGACATAATCTTCTTAAACACCTTGCTAAAGTAATTCAAATCATTATAGCCCACCAAAAAAGCAGCCTCTGTCACCGATATATTTCCTCTTCTTAAATATACCGCCGCCTCTTCTACCCGTTTACGGTTAATGAAGTCGATGATCGTCTCCCCTGTCTCCTGTTTAAACCTTCTAGATAGATAAGTAGGAGTAATATGAATTTGCTCAGCGATTTGCTCTAAAAATAACGGGTGACTTAGATTGAGCAAAATATAATCAATCGCTCTCTTGACAATCAAGCTATATTGCCCTGTAGCAACCGTAGTTACGAGCTCACAATAATCCTGCCCCATCGTCAGAAACAATGCATTCAACTGTGGTATTGTAAACGTCTTTTCTATTAAAATCGCAAATCGTTCCGATATATTATGCAAATAAACAGGATGTACACCACTTCGTTCAGCTGCAATTCTACACATCGTGTTCAGCACGAACCCAATATTTTTAGAGGATCGAATCGGACTTTCTGGTACGCGATCTGTGAACGCCACCAATTCTGCACTGAGCTGAACAAGCACTTTCGTGATTTCTTCCTTATCTCCTCTAGAGATGGCATCCATCACGTTATTTTGAATTTCATATCTACGTTCAATCGTTTCCTTCTGCTCCTCCAGCATCACCTTATGCACACTCGTATTTCGAGTTGGCCTGCGGGTATTAGCTGTAATTTGCTTCGAACGAATATGGTTATGCATACATAGATGACCGATCAGCTCACCGATATGCTGTAGCTCACTCTCACCGACAACAGGCAAGGATTTATAAAAATGCTCTAACTGATTACGTTCTCCTACGGGCAGTTGATTGTTTACGATGACATCTTTAACAAAATCGAGGACGGCTATACTCGAAATGAATGGCCCAACGATGATGCTACAATCTAAACTTTGATGCTTCCAGATGCCAGCTGCAACATATTCCAAGCCAGATGAATTGACAAAATGATAATAATGTCCATGTTCATTCGCTCTTAGCACATCATTGATATAACGATGCTCATCATTTGGCTGATGAAGTACAGCCGGAATTGTATGATTACTAATCTGATCAATGATCGTACTGCTATGATCCATTAATCGGATATCCATTTTTGTTAATGAATGGATGATTTGAATGATTTTTATATATTCCCGATAATCGTGCTTGACCATCAGCTGCCCCTCTCTTCAGCAAAAAAAGCTAATATTGTACGAATTAAGTAATAATATTACTAATATTAACACCCATCATTATTTATAATCAAATAAAGCACTTACATTAAACGCTTTCATTTCCATAAGAAGCATAGATGACAAACTATAAATTGACTGGAGGAATGAACAACATGTTATACCCAATTTCAACTGAAAGTCGAATCGTCATGGATCTTAGCGGTGTGTGGAGATTCATGATCGATCATGAAGAGCAAGAGCTGGACTTGAATCAACCACTGCCAACACAGGAGCTTATGGCTGTACCCGCTTCATTCAACGATCAGGCTGTATTAGCTGAAATAAGACAGCATAACGGATATGTATGGTATGAGACAGACTTCACGGTCGCTAAAGCGCTGCACGACCAGAGATTAGTTCTCCGCTTCGGATCTGCAACACATGAAGCGTGGGTGTATGTAAATGGAAAATTCGTCGTTCACCATAAGGGCGGCTTTACTCCATTTGAAGCTGAGATCAACGATCACCTTGTGTCAGGCTCAAATCGCCTAACCGTGCGCATTAGTAATTTGCTGGACTACTCAACACTTCCAGTTGGTAACTATCGTGAAACGACAGATGAAAACGGTAAACTGGTACGTAAGGTAGATGAAAACTTCGACTTCTTTAACTATGCCGGCCTACATCGCCCAGTTAAGATCTATTCTACACCTAAGAGCTATATTGAAGACATCGTCATCATTCCAGATGTCGATCTTGTAAAGAGCGAAGCAGATGTGCAGGTTAAAGTGAAGACTGCAGGCGCATTTGATGAAGTAAAGGTAACGATCGTTGATGAGCAAGGGCAAGCCGTTGCTACTGCTTCAGGCGCAGACGTTCAGCTTAAAATCAATGATGTTAACCTATGGCAGCCACTTGCGGCGTATCTTTATACTGCTAAGGTTGAAGGCTATCAAAACGGTGCACTCGTTGATGTATACGAGGAGCCATTTGGTGTTCGTAAAATCGAGGTAACTGGCGGAAAGTTCTTGCTTAACGGTGAATCCTTCTACTTTAAAGGATTTGGTAAGCATGAGGATACGTATATCCGTGGTCGCGGACTGGACGAAGCCTATAACGTGCACGATATTAAGCTAATGAAAAAGATGGGTGCAAACTCTCTCCGCACTTCACATTATCCTTATTCCGAGGAAATGATGCGTTTATGTGATCGTGAAGGGATCGTCGTCATTGATGAAACTCCTGCTGTCGGACTTTTCTCAAACTTTAACTTTGACATCTCCATATTGGAAAAAGGCGGAGATATCGAAGACGATACTTGGGTAAAAATGAACACAACGGAAGCTCATGAGCAAGTCATTAAAGAGCTGATTGCTCGTGACAAAAACCATGCCTGTGTTGTCATGTGGTCGATTGCTAATGAACCTGCAAGCTTCGCTAAAGGTTCGTATGAGTATTTTGCTCCATTGTTCGCATTAGCACGCGAGTTAGATCCGCAAAATCGCCCATGCACCTTCGTTAATATCATGATGGCCTTGCCTAAGGCTGATAAATGCACAGAGCTCGTGGATGTCATTGCACTGAACCGCTATTATGGCTGGTATGTACAGCTTGGGGATTTGAAAACAGCTGAGAATAAAACGCGCCAAGAGCTGTTAGAATGGCAAACGATGTATCCTGAGAAGCCAATTATGTACACTGAATATGGCGCAGATACCGTTGCAGGCTTCCATAGCGTTTACGGTGAGCCATTTAGCGAGGAGTATCAAGAGGATTACTATCGCATGAATAGTAAAGTGTTCGATGAAATTCCAAACTTTATCGGCGAGCAGCTGTGGAATTTCGCAGATTTCCAAACGAAATTTGGCATCGTACGAGTTCAAGGTAATAAAAAAGGTATCTTTACTCGAGCTAGAGAGCCGAAAATGGTTGTACGCTATCTCAGCGAACGCTGGAATAGCATCCCCCACCAAGGCTATAAAAATTAATGACGAATAACTGATTCAAAAATCGATGCATAGTAGTACCAATGCGCACGAAGAAATAAGCCATTCAAGTGTAGCCCTTGCCCTCTTAATGAACAAGAGGGCAATTGCTCCTTGATGTAAAGCAAAGCATCCAAATTAATATTTCATATACATGCTTTTCATTCAACAAAGGGGGACAATACGATGAGTCCATCTACAAGTAAACTAGAAAATAAGACAAACCGCCCATTTGGGATGAGAGATAAACTCGGATATTTATTCGGTGACTTCGGTAATGATTTCTTTTTCATTTTAGTAAGCGCATTCTTAATGGTTTATTATACTGATATTTTTCATATTAGTGCTGAGCTTGTCGGTACCCTATTCTTCATAGCTAGACTATGGGATGCATTCGCTGATTTTGCATGGGGAAGATTTATCGATACGAGAAAAGCGACTAAGCATGGGAAGTTTAAGCCTTGGATACTTCGAATGTCCTTCCCACTTGTCTTATCGGGTGTGCTCATGTTTGTCAAAATCCCTGGTATGAGTGATGGGTTCTACCTAGCTTGGGCATTCGTTACTTATATCGTTTGGGGAACGTTATACAGTACAGTCAATATCCCTTACGGGTCTATGGCTTCTGTGATTACAGCGGATCCTGTCGAACGTACAACATTATCTACATGGAGAACGATGGGCGCTATGCTCGCTAGCTTAATTATTAACGTACTGGGTCCACTAATTGTGTTCGTAGATAACAAAATGGATGCTGACCGTATGTTCATGGCAGCTGTATTATTTGGTGTGCTAGCAATTGCTTGTTATATTGGATGCTATAAACTCTCTACAGAACGAATTGTCGATCAACCTGATACGAAACAGAATAAAAATCTCGGTAAAACAATGAAGGGTCTAGTTAAGAACAAGCCGTTGATCTGGATTCTTATCGCTTCGTTAATCTTTATGATCAATATGATGTTGATTGGTACAGTTAACGCCTACCTCTTCAAGGATTTCTTTAACAACACAGCAATGTTAAGTGCGATCGGCTTTGTTCAAGCAGCGGTTGTATTATTGGCAACACCTCTAATCAAGCCATTAGTTGCAAGATTCGGCAAGAAAGAACTGGCAGCTGCTGGCATGGCATTAGCAGGGGCAACTTATCTTTTGCTTTACTTCTTAAATGATATTAGCAGTTTGCAGTTTGTTATCATCTCTGCAATCGGAATGTTCGCGATGGGCTTGTTCAACCTAGTAGTTTGGGCATTTGTCACCGATGTTATTGATTATCACGAGTTTTTAACTGATATGCGTGAAGATGCAACCGTTTACTCCATCTATTCTATGGCTCTCAAAATCGGTCAAGCCATCGCCGGAGGCATAGGTGGTTATGCACTCGGTGCAGTTGGCTACAACTCCACACTAGATGTACAAGCGGAAAGTACATTGAATGGAATTTATGGACTAGCAACCTTGGTTCCAGCTATTATCTATATTGTTATCTTCTTCATTCTGATGTTCCTATATCCATTGAATAAGAAACGCACGATGCAGCTCTCAGCTGAGCTCGCAGAAAGAAGAAAGAAGTAACATAAACTATACGCCTTGCCTCTTACCAATGCTGCGAATTGGTAAGAGGCTTTTCTTTGATTTTATAGTGTATTCACTGTTGGTGTACATTCGATATACCGTTTGCTTAACAGTTGCTGTGAAATCGCACCTTTGTTCATTTAGGCGAATAGGATGTGGTAATACGTCTAATAAAGGGATGATTGATGTTGGGAATTATAGAAGAAACACAGATTTTATATACCGTCCAGCCTGGGGACACTTTATACTCTATTGCATCGAGATTTAACAGCACGGTAGACCTTATTCAAGAGGCTAATGCCATCTATCCGCCTATTACCGATCCATATCTCATTTATCCTGGCTGGCTGCTGGTCGTGCCTGCACCAGCGGTGCAGCCTTATCGAAGCATTTATATCGTACAGCCAGGCGATACGTTATTCTCCATTGGCCGCAGGTTCTCCGCTCACTATGATTTACTAGCGGGGGTGAATCAACTAGCAGATGCGAACGCTATATTAATTAACCACCCTCTTTGGGTGCCTGCTTTTCAATACGAGATTCACCCAGGAGACACCTTAACACAAATCGCTAGTCAGTTAGGAATTTCTGTTCAGTCGATTCTGCAAGCAAACGAAGGCAGACCTGGATTCTCTCGAGATCTGCTTTATCCAGCATTTCGTCTAATCATTCCAGCACCGTCAACGCGTAATATAACCGTTGTACGTCCACCTGTTGGAGAATATATTGCTAGCGGTGTTCACGTTGAAGGGTTTGCACGCGTATTCGAGGCTAATGTTCTGATGCAGATAAGAGATGGTAACCATATGATCGTAACGAATGAACGCTTTACAACCGCACAAAAGGGAGCTCCTGCCTATGGTTATTTTTCACTTGAGCTCCCTTTTGATCAGCACCCAACGACCGAGGAAGGCGAGTTGTGGGTTTATGACCGCAGTGCTGAGGATGGTCGAATTGTTGATTTAGTTAGAGTCAGAGTCTACTTTTCCTAATCAGGGTGGTATGGGTATGTAAAAAAAAAAAGCATTACCATTAGCATGCCCTAAGGTAATGCGATTGATTAAGTTGAACGAAGCTCAGCTAGCTAGTCTTTCTAATGAGGGGATATCAATTTTAGCTGAGAATAGAAGTGAGTTTTTTGTGGAATGAGATATTAATTAAACATTGGCATGTTGTTAAGAGGAATCGTTATGAGATCCGTTTTTCAATGCGTTCATGGTTGTTTCATCGTCAAAAGCTTAGCTTTCTCATATGCGACAATAGCCATTAACGTATGCATCATATCTTTTCTACTACCTATACGGTTGCTAGCTTGTTTCTCTCGATCATCTAAAGGCCCGTTAGGCTTATTCCTATAATCTTCTGATTGCATATACTCGTACTGTGCATCAGCTATCTGCGCTGCACGTACGATGCGCTCTTCCGTGCTAGGGTGCTTTGCGACTTGCTGAAGAGAAAGCAGGACAACATTCTGCACATCCATTTTCGAGGGTGCAACGCTCATCCTATGTTCGACGATTTCACGCTCACGAGAAATTCGCTCGATATGATCGACTATACCTTTCGCATGCTGACTTAGATAAGCTATCTCAGCTGACGTTAGCTTCTTACCATTGCGAAATTTATCATTGATAAGCTTAACCTTCGGGTTATCGTGCCCTTGTTCGGTTACCAATGCTTGCAGCTCAGATAGCTTTCGCAGTATTTGCTCCTTCAGTGCTTGCTTAACATTCAATTGTTGCTGGTTACCATCGAACGGTTGCACGTTCACTTTACTAGCAGCATCAACAGCTTCAGTTGCATGCCCTTTGTTCGCATTCGGCAGAATAGATAAGAATGGAACGGTCATAATCTTCAATCGACTCACCTCTCATCTTCTATGAGCTACGAAATCGTACTGATTCTTTATTCATATTTTATCATGGCAGGCTATCTCACATAAGAAACTTAAAGGAAACTTTAAACTGTTAAATGAATAATAGCGGAGACAGGGATAACCCCTACTCCGCTATTTTTATTGACTCTATAAGTGACTATTCCGGCAGCTATGTTTACCTACTTAAGCTCGTGTATGCTTAGCAACTAGCATATACCCTTCTCCTCGAACCGTAATAATTCGCTCGGGGTTAACAGGATCATTCTCTATTTTTTTCCGCAGATTGCTAATGTGGACAGCAACCGTTCTCGTGTCCTCCAGACTCTCCATCCCCCATATAAGCTGAAACAGCGCATTGACACTAACGACACGATTCACATGTTGCGCCATATAGGACAGTAGAGAAAACTCTTTTTTGGATAAATAAACGGTTTTACTAACCATGTTGACGGACTGCGAGTAGAAATCAAGCGTCAATCCCGGTAGTTCCAGTAGCTGCTCTCTTTTACCTGTCGATACTCTGCGAAGATGAGCCTTGATCTTAGCCATAAGCACCCCTGGACTAAATGGCTTCGTTACATAATCATCCCCACCATAGTTTAATGCATTGATTTTAACCTCGTCTTCCTCACGGCTGCTTAGAAATACAATCGGTGCATCCGTATGATTACGAGCGTCCTTACACCAATCTATTCCATTCTCATTTGCTAGTAAAACATCGAGCACAATTAAATCAGGCTCGAACGATGTCAGCAGCTTCATCGCATCTCTGCCGTTATGGCTATAGGAGGTACTAAAGCCGTCCTTCTCACAATATGCTTGAACAATTTCACATATATGCGGATCATCATCAACGATCATAATTTTATAATTGTCCATCATTCCGTCCCCTTCCCTCTTCGCGAATAAATGGAAGCGATATATAAAAAATTGAACCAGTTATTCCATCACTTTCTGCCCAAACCGTCCCACCATGTGCTTGCACGATTTCTCGACAAATGGCCAGTCCAAGTCCGCTTCCCTCAACTTCTAAATCCATGCCCGGTCGAGCATATCTATAGTTGCGATCAAAAATTTGTTCTAACTGTTCGGGAGGAATCCCTATCCCTGAGTCTTGTACGCTAATTACCGCATGGCGGGTATCGTTCGCCTTGTCCACAGTTATTGCTAGACGTACGACTCCACCTTTCGGCGTAAACTTCATCGCATTCGACACTAGATTAAACAACGCCTGCTCTAGCCGTTGCGTATCCATTGTAACAATGGGCATATTTCGCAGATCATCTACAGCTCTAGTATCTAGTCTGAACTCTAAACCTGCATCACGCACAACTAGCTCATATTGTTCATAAAACTGCTGTATGAATTGAGTCACATAAACGGCCTCCATCTGGTACGCGACTTGCCCCGTCTCCAGATGCGACAAAAAGGATAACTCCTCGATCATACGGTTAATTCTTATTGTGTTATCACGAATATACTTGAGGTATTGCTCATTGCGTTCTGGCTTGACCCCATCGTGAACAGCCTCGACATAGCCTAGCATATTGGCTAGTGGCATACGCAAATCATGGGTAATATAGGCGAGAAGCTTCTTCCTTCCCTGCTCAGAGAGAAGTAATTGATCATAGGATAGGCGAAGCTCAGCATGAGCCACAGTTAGAGCATTCGTACGCTCTAGTACAAGCTGCTCCAAATTCGTATTCATTTCAGTCAGCTTATTGTTAGCATCCTGTAGCTGAAGCGTAACTCTCTCCTCGTTTGCAGCCGTTCTCGTAAACCTTGCAGAAAGCAATATCATCTGTGCAATGGTAAAGACCAACAGAGCGAGTGAAAACGAATTTTCAATCGGTGACCATTCACTGTAATATAAGAAATCGTTGACCGTCGCAATAAAGGCTACCATCGACACTAGTAGAAAGAGCAACGCTCCCTCCACACGCTGAAGAGCTGCCCGAACTAGCCCTATAATCAGATAAATGGCATGAACAACAACAACCAAACCAATCAATAGCAATAGTTTTGTATAGACTATGGCTGGTGTCACCAGAACAACGATACAAAGCGCCCCTGTTGCAAGCCGTGTACCAAGATGAAACCAACGTGCAATATAATTCGGATATATGCAATCAGAGTACATCGTGATGAGATAAGCACTGCTACAAAGAACGAGATACTCTATTTTAAACTGTAGCTCCCATGGCATGTTTGGCCACACTTGTGTCATTAGATGTTCCCCGACTAACAAGGAGCGAATACCGAATAATGTGGTAAACAGACCATAATAGAGCGTAGCCCTGTCTTTTCGCCTTAGTACAAACAGCAGCAGATGATATATACCAATGACTAGCAAGCTTGCGGTGATGAACATTTCAGCAGCGATTTTTAGATTTGTTCTAACTGCTAATTGATCACTACCACCTAGCTCTATGTACTTGGTGATACCTCCTCGGTTATGATGAAAATTGGCAACCTGCATGACTAGCTCAACCCTATCATTTTCCGGTTGAAAGAATACTAGCTTCGTTGCCAAATTTGGCGTGACACTGCTCTTGTCCCGCCCTACTTCACCTACTTCTGCTAACCGTTCACCATTAACCCATAATTTATATGAATGAAAAATCGTAGGCAACCGTAGAGCTAGCCGCCCGTTGCTATCCTGCTCACTAAGCTGGATGACCATCCGATAGGTTGCAAAGCCTGTCCCATCGAGCTTCTGATCGTCTACCGAATAGCCGTTCCAAGAGCTAGGGATATTAATTAAGCGATCGGTGTTACCTTCTTGGGCTATACGGTCGTGTATATCTTCAGGCAGCAGCAGCTCCTGCCAGTAAAATTCCCATTCACCTTTTAGCTTTATCGGTTCTTCACTAATATGTATCTGGCTTATATCAAGAATACCTTGCTTACTTTCGATTTTTGGGAGGTGTGGTACTGACATGAGGATAAAGCTTACTACCAAACCAAGAATAACGGCAGTAACAATCTGAATTACATTTGTGTTAGAGCTCAATCCTAGCATTCTCCTCATGATGAATTGACCTCCATCTGCAATATCTATCAACATCGATTTTTGTAGGAATTTATTTAAATAATAACATCCCTAATAAAATCTGTCGTTAGCAAATGTAAGAGATCATGAGGTTTTGCTTCTATATTTGGGTAAGTTAAAGAAAACTTTAAGTTACTTATATAAATGATATAAAAAATAAGGGAGCCGGTCTAAGCGATTATGTATCGCTTAGACCAGCTCCTTGTTTAAAGGTTACAACGTATTATTTCTGATATATGTGATGTACCATCCTATTAGAGTAGCATTATCTTTCTTAAAGGATAAATTATAAATTTTCAAATCATCAAAGATTATACCCGCGAAGACGGCTCTTCTTCATTACCTGGATTATTCGAATTTTCCCATTACCCATTATACTAATATTTTTTTAGATCATTATCCCAATAAAAAACGATAAAAGACCGTCCCTTGATGTATTACCAAGGAACGGTCTGCTACGTCACAAAACTCTTACTTTGCTACATACCCATTAATCAATTAGCTCAGAGTATTGTAGCAATCTTTGAATAATAACAGCTACTTCGGCTCTGGAGATATTTGCTTTTGGCGCTAACTGTTGATTAGTTCTTCCAGATATTACTCCCGAAGATATCGTGTCAGCTACTCCAGACAGTGCCCACTTAGATACTGTTCCTGCATCTGCAAAGCCATTAATTGTTGCTTCGACAGATTCACCAGCACCTACCCCTTTTAATCCTGTAAGCTTCATTGCTTTTGAGATGATAAGCATTACTTGCTCTCTACTTATCTTTTCATTTGGACGGAAAGAACCATCCTCGTAACCTGTTATCAAATCATAATATTTGGCCGTTTGGATAACTTGTGCATACCATGCATTTTTGGATACATCGCTAAAGACCGTACCATCATTCATTGCCGGTAAGCCTAACCCTCTAACCAATACTGCTGCAAACTCTGCTCTCGTTATGTCTTGATCTGGTTTATATTGTCCTTCTCCAAGACCATTAATAATTAAGCGAGATGCCATGTCTTCAATAACTTGCTTCGCCCAATGATTTTTAACATCCTCAAATTCTACTTCATTTCTTATCAATACATAAGTACTATTTGTTAAACTATTTATTACTACACTATACCCTGACTCATTCTTAGTTACCATTGTTGGTACATGTCGCATCGTACCATCAGGATCAACAACCACGCCTGTTGTAATTTTGTCGAATTTTTTTGTCATAATTGTTCGTCCAACGTAACTTGTATAGTGTCCGACTTCTACACTCTTATTGCCTAACTGAATAGTTACCTTGAAATTAATCGGATCCGAATCAAGTGTTACCCCAGCTTTACTTGCAGATTGGTTAACAAGAGCAACTGTTGCGGAAGATGGCTTTTCAATTTCAATATTCACTATGACATCATCCAGGTTAACATCTCCACCGAATTGCTTAGTTAATTCTGAAAGATCAATTTCATTAGCTGGAATCGTATACGAACCATAATTCGTTCGTAATTCAATATCTGCTGACTTTTTCTGTAGCTTACTCACGATTGTTCCTGTTAATTGACCTACAACAACATCAGAATTCGTACTTACTGAAATCGTAATTAAGCTATTAGCTTGTTCCTTTTCCATTAATTCCTCTAATTTATCTTCATCAACAATAGTAGTTAATACCTGCTTACCATTTACTGTTGAGGTGATAACGGAACCAATCGCTACCGCTCTACCATTAATCAGTACATTCACTTCTGAATGCACTGGTTCAATGGATGATAGAGCATAATTCACTGTAACCGATATAACTTCTTCATCCGTTAATTCGCCATCACTTACTTGTATGGTGAAGGTATTGGTTTTCCCAGCAAATCGAGAATCTGGTCTCCATCTAAATTCCCCTGTGCTTTCATCAATAACTGCACCCACTGGAGCATCAATGAGTCTATACTCTAATGTTTGGGTAGGAATATCTTGATCCACTGACGTTACATAAAACGAAAGTAGGGATCCTTCGGTTACTTTTTGATTACCAATCTCCTGCAACACAGGAGCTGTATTTACCTCAAGGACGCTTACCGTAATCTCTTCTTCTGCCGTTACTACCCCATCACTGACGATCACCGTAAATGTATATTCACCTGGACCTTGTTCTTCTGTCGGTGTCCAGCTAAATACACCTGTTTCTTCATCTATATTCGCTCCTGATGGCTCATCTAGCAAGCTGAATGTCAACGTATTTGCTGGTAAATCTGCATCCGTCGCACTTGCTGTAAATGTTAATGCTTCTCCTTCATTTACGGTCTTAGCTCCAATTGTATTTAACACGGGGGCAACATTTACCTCGTTGATCGTGACTTCGATCTCTTCCTCATCCTCTAGCTCTCCATCACTCACAATCACCGTAAATTTGATCGTGTCTGGACCATCCACTTCACCCGGCGTCCAACTGAATACACCACTTGTTTCTCCGATTGTTGCAGTTGCTGGTGCATCCTTCAAGCGATATGTCAACGTATTTGCTGGTAAATCTGCATCCGTCGCACTTGCTGTAAATGTTAATGCTTCTCCTTCATTTACGGTTTTAGCTCCAATTGTATTTAACACGGGGGCAACATTTACCTCGTTGATCGTGACTTCGATCTCTTCCTCATCCTCTAGCTCTCCATCACTCACAATCACCGTAAATTTGACCGTATCTGGACCATCTACTTCACCCGGCGTCCAACTGAATACACCACTTGTTTCTCCGATTGTTGCAGTTGCTGGTGCATCCTTCAGACGATAAGTCAACGTATTTGCTGGTAAATCTGCATCCGTCGCACTTGCTGTAAATGTTAATGCTTCTCCTTCATTTACGGTCTTAGCTCCAATTGTATTTAACACTGGG
>NZ_JAMBNY010000059.1 GCF_023715345.1 Paenibacillus camelliae | reverse complement strand
CAGTGACACTATTACCAAGAATTAACACGTATATTTAATAACTAAAAAGAGGCAGGTAATCTTGCCTCTTTTTAGTGTATATCAATGCCTCTTTGATTTAATATGATCTTATCAATGATACCTTCTGACTAAAGCTATAGTAACTATACTAGAACGTCTAGTTCATAAACACGTTTCACTCTAACCTTTATTTAAATAATATATAAGCATCAAACGCCAAGGCTAATATACCAATAAAATAATTAATAAAGATTTTTATTTTAGTCTTTGTAATAGTTGACAAATTTTATCACCTCTAAATATCGATAAATTAAACACCGTTATTTTTCCTTTGCCTATCTTTTATCATTTCAGAAGGTACTCCGAAAATAAACATCAGAATAAATAATATAATTGGCAAATGTGGTATGTTTTCTAGCAAATAC
>NZ_JAMBNY010000058.1 GCF_023715345.1 Paenibacillus camelliae | reverse complement strand
CTACGATATTCTATATTCTGCCCCACGGGGAAGGATGAGAAGCTTCGACTAAGGTTCGACTCGAGCGAAGCGAGAGAACGTTGCCGCAGGCAACGGCCCGAAGGGCGAGGCGCTTTAGCGCCGAGTAATCCTTCCCCCACCACTGTTGCACTCTCTCAGCCACCGGTTCGGCTATCTCCTCGCTCGCGCTTCGCTTAGCGAGGCTACACATTCCTGCACTCTCTCAGCCACCTGTTCTGCTGTCTCATCGCTCGCGCTTCGCTTAGCGAGGCTACAAGTGGTGCCGTCTGGTAGCCCGGACAGGTGCGCAGCACCGCCTCCGGAAAAACTCACAGCGGTGGTAACCGCCTTTTTACCGGCGAGCTTTTCACCACCGAGGTGTTACACTGCGCATACTCCGCCAGACCGTCCAGCAGAGTATCCAGC
>NZ_JAMBNY010000057.1 GCF_023715345.1 Paenibacillus camelliae | reverse complement strand
CGGATGTTCCTATGAGTGAAATCTACGAATCTGACATCGAACAAATAGCTATCGAACAACTCCAAGCCATCG
The DNA here is from genome assembly GCF_023715345.1 of Paenibacillus camelliae. Classification (GTDB taxonomy): domain Bacteria; phylum Bacillota; class Bacilli; order Paenibacillales; family Paenibacillaceae; genus Pristimantibacillus; species Pristimantibacillus camelliae. The sequence continues at coordinate 356 of NZ_JAMBNY010000057.1, read as the reverse complement.
GCTATCGCCACGTTTAAGGCGTCGATATCGAACCCTACGGCATAAAACCGCTACGAGCCTATAGCCAAGTTTTGCTCCAAGACAATGTCCTGCAAGCTATCGCTACCATCAACCCACAACTTACCCCAGAACAATGACTTGAAGCCTATTAGCGTATCAGCCAAAATAACCAACTCACCACACCCAATAATGTCAGCAATAATTTAGCCTTATGTCAATGGTGTTCTACACAGGCAAAATCGTGCTTGCCATGAATAACCCAACCGTGGTTATATTGACCGACCGTAACGACTTAGACGACTAGCTTTTTACTACATTCTCGGCATCGGTTGAATTGCTTAGGCAATCTCCAAAAC
>NZ_JAMBNY010000056.1 GCF_023715345.1 Paenibacillus camelliae | reverse complement strand
CGACGAGGGCGTCCCGGAACGGCTTGACCGCCGGGTGGCCCGACGGTTCCAACAGAAGCTCGGGTCCATCGGGTGCCTCGGGTGACACGACTGTGAGCCATGCGTCATCGCCGATCGGGACATCGCGACGCTTCGTGAAGCCGAGCACGTCGGTGTAGAAGGCGAGCGCTGCCCGTTGGTCGTCGACGGGGATGCTGGTCAGTTCGATTCGCATGAGGTGAATTCTTTCCCCTCCGGCACCACTGCGGGGACCGGGCGGTCATCGTCGCTGGCGCAGCATCTGGTTGAGTCGCGCCGCCTGGAGCGTCTGGTGGTCGCGTTCGGCGAGATTCGGCGCGTTCCTTGCCGCGTCCACATAGAGACGGGCGGCGAGTTCGAGGTCACCGTTCTTCTCGTGGAGGTACGCGGCGACCGCATCGCGTCGCGGGATGTGAC
>NZ_JAMBNY010000055.1 GCF_023715345.1 Paenibacillus camelliae | reverse complement strand
CTAAGGCCCACCATCTACAACTTTATATTATATTATGGGGCCATAGCTCAGCTGGGAGAGCGCCTGCCTTGCAAGCAGGAGGTCAGCGGTTCGATCCCGCTTGGCTCCACCAAAGAAGATTTACAACCTTTAACGTGTTCTTCCTAACGGAAAACACTATTGTACCTTGAAAACTGGATAAGAAAGTATATGAAACATCCAAAGCGAATCGAGTTCAACAAACTTACGTTTGTTTGAAATTATTAACCGCGAATCCTTTGTTATCGACGACCTTGTTCCGTAAGGAACACCGAAGGAGATAAGAAACGGATGAGCAACATGGTTAAGCTAATAAGAGCGCACGGAGGATGCCTAGGCACTAGGAGCCGAAGAAGGACGTGGCGAACAACGATACTGCCTCGGGGAGCTGTAAGCAAGCTTTGATCCGGGGATTTC
>NZ_JAMBNY010000054.1 GCF_023715345.1 Paenibacillus camelliae | reverse complement strand
GGCGATTCCCGCGATTCCGGTGCTCGGCCTCGTGCTGATCCTGCCGGTCGACTGGTTCGTCGGCATCGCCCGCGCGCTGACCAACCTGATCGGCAACTGCGTCGCGACGGTCGTCGTCGCGGTGTGGGAGAACGACATCGACCGCGCCCGCGCGAAACGCGTGCTGAACCGCGAGCTGCGCTACGTGGCCGACGCGCCGGGCAGCGCCGCACCGGTCGCCGGCGACCAGGCCCACGCGCTCTGAACGCGACTCCCGCGCGGCGCCCCTGGCCGCCCCGCGCGACCGAACTTCATGCGACCGGTGCGATGACGTGCCGGCGCTTCTCAACATGATGGAGACGACATGGCAGCCCCCATTCTCGATCCGAACGCGCCGGCTTTCACGCGGCGCTACATGAACCTCGCCGACCCGCGCCTCGGGGCGCAGGCGCTGTTCGCCAG
>NZ_JAMBNY010000053.1 GCF_023715345.1 Paenibacillus camelliae | reverse complement strand
AGCCTGTTCCACTACCGTAACCAGGGCGCGGACTACAGCTCGATCCTCGTCGGGCTGCAGGTGCCGCAGGCCGACCGCGCCGAATTCGAACGCTTCCTCGCGGCGCTCGGCTATCCGTATGTCGAAGAGAGCGCCAACCCGGCTTACCGCCTCTTCCTGTCGTAAAGGCTTCGTGCAATGAATCCCGAACAATCCCCGCTCGGCACGGCCACCGTCTACGCGGCGCAGTACGATGCGTCGCTGCTGTTCCCGATCCCGCGCGCCGGCGCGCGCGAGCAGCTCGGCATCACGTCGGCGCTGCCGTTCTTCGGCACCGACATCTGGAACGCGTACGAACTGTCGTGGCTCAACGCGCGCGGCAAGCCGCAGGTCGCGATCGCGACGTTCTACGTGCCGGCCGAATCGCCGAACATCGTCGAATCGAAGTCGTTCAAGCTGTAT
>NZ_JAMBNY010000052.1 GCF_023715345.1 Paenibacillus camelliae | reverse complement strand
AGCAATTAACAGTGTACCCATTAGAATTTTAATATTTTACGTTGGGGCGTTAGCGGTTATCATGTCTATTATCCCTTGGCAGCAAGTTGATCCTGATAACAGTCCATTCGTAAAATTATTCGCATTGATCGGAATTCCGTTTGCTGCGGGCTTGATTAATTTTGTAGTATTAACCGCTGCTGCTTCATCATGTAACAGTGGTATATTCTCAAATAGCCGTATGCTTTTCGGTTTATCAAGTCAACAACAAGCACCTCCGAACTTTTCTAAGACGAATAAATATGGCGTTCCACATGTTGCAATCTTTGCTTCATCAGCATTATTACTTGTGGCAGCATTACTAAACTATATTTTCCCAGATGCGACAAAAGTATTTACGTATGTGACTACCATCTCTACAGTGTTATTTTTAGTTGTATGGGGTCTGATTATCATTGCATATATC
>NZ_JAMBNY010000051.1 GCF_023715345.1 Paenibacillus camelliae | reverse complement strand
GAACTGCGCTTCGGCATCGTTCATGGCAAGCGGCATTTGCTGCGAAGTGGCCTCAACCAGCCAGTCGAGATCGATAAGGTTGCCGCCGCGCACAAAGCGCATCGGATCGAAAAACTGGCGTGAAGTGGTGTAGCGGGTGATAACTTTGCGGGCATAGCCTTGCTGATTACACATGTAGGCGGAGAGGTTTTGCGCGCCGGCGGAAGTACCCAGCATCAGGTCAAAGGGGTTAAATCCGGCGCGCATAAATTCGTCCAGCACCCCGGCAGTAAAAATCCCTCGCTGTCCTCCGCCTTCGCATACCAGCGCCAGCTTGCCTGGTCGGAAGGGTTTAACCGCCAGCGGGGCGATATTGCCCAGCGTGACGGGAATGCGTTGCCCCACCCTGCTTTCCTGTTCGATTGATCTTCTCCTGACAAGGTAACGCAATTTGCCCCCCGCTTAAAC
>NZ_JAMBNY010000050.1 GCF_023715345.1 Paenibacillus camelliae | reverse complement strand
CTCGACGTACACGGCGATCCAGTCGGCCTTCAGGCTCGCCGCGAGCCGCGCGGCCGCGCGCACGAGCGTCGGCGCTTCGGGGCCGGGCCCGACGCACACCAGCAACCGCTCGCGCGCCTGCCCCATGCGCTGGATCGAACGGTCGGCGCGGTACTCGCGCATCTGCGCGTCGACGCGCTCGGCCGTGCGCCGCAGCGCGAGTTCGCGCAGCGCGCTCAGATTGCCCTTGCGGAAGAAGTTGCGCACCGCGCGCTCGGCCTGCTGCGCGAGATAGACCTTGCCGTCGCGCATCCGCTCGAGCAGTTCCTCGGCCGGCAGGTCGACGAGCGTGACTTCGTCGGCCGCGTCGAACACGCGATCGGGCACGGTCTCCCACACGCGGATGCCGGTGATCGCGCCGACCACGTCGTTCAGGCTTTCGAGATGCTGGACGTTGACGGTCGTATAGAC
>NZ_JAMBNY010000004.1 GCF_023715345.1 Paenibacillus camelliae | reverse complement strand
ATTGTTGCATCTGCTGGTGCATCCTTCAGACGATATGTCAACGTATTTGCTGGTAAATCTGCATCCGTCGCACTTGCTGTAAATGTTAATGCTTCTCCTTCATTTACGGTCTTAGCTCCAATTGTATGTAACACTGGGGCAACATTTACCTTGTTGATCGTGACTTCGATCTCTTCCTCATCTTCTAGCTCTCCATCACTAACGATCACCGTAAATTTGATCGTGTCTGGACCATCCAATTCACCCGGTGTCCAACTGAATACACCGTCTGTTTCTCCGATTGTTGCATCTGCTGGTGCATCCTTCAGACGATATGTCAACGTATTTGCTGGTAAATCTGCATCCGTCGCACTTGCTGTAAATGTTAATGCTTCTCCTTCATTTACGGTCTTAGCTCCAATTGTATTTAACACTGGGGCAACATTTACTTCATTTACTTCAATCGTAATTTCCTCAATAGTTTTAACTAATCCATCTGAAACTTCAAATGTTACCACAAATGACCCCGGTCCTTGAGATTCTGATGGTGTCCACTGAAAAACACCATTTGAAAAGGTGGAACCTTCAGGAGCATTTTGAATGGAACAGATCAAAGACTGTACAGGTATATCCGTATCCGTAGCACTTAATACAATCTGTAACTCTGTAAGTTCATCAACCGTTTTATCCCCTATAGAAGCTAGTATAGGAGGTTTGTTTTTATCATTTACTTGAACGGTGTCCGATTTTTCTGTGTAGAGCTCCCCATCTGAAACTCTAGCCTTAAAGCTGTGACTCGTCAACACAAGTGCTTGATTCGTTGGTGTCGGTGTCGGCGTTGGTGTTGGTGTTGGTGTTGGTGTTGGTGTCGGTGTCGGTGTCGGTGTCGGTGTCGGTGTCGGTGTCGGTGTCGGTGTCGGCGTCGGCGTTGGTGTCGGCGTCGGCGTTGGTGTCGGCGTTGGTGTCGGCGTCGGCGTTGGTGTCGGCGTTGGTGTTGGTGTCGGCGTTGGTGTCGGCGTCGGCGTTGGTGTCGGCGTTGGTGTCGGCGTCGGCGTTGGTGTCGGCGTTGGTGTTGGTGTCGGCGTCGGCGTTGGTGTCGGCGTCGGCGTCGGCGTTGGTGTCGGCGATCCGAACTCAACCTCTAGCTTAAAGTCTTCAAGCAATAAAACGGATACATCTTCTACTTGTATATAAAATGAGATTTTATTCGCTTGATCTAATACAATATTAGCTTGATTTACAAGAGCTGAAACATCTATAGAGTATTTATCAATACCTGGTTCAACATTGGCACCTTTTACATGTTGATAGTAATCCCTTGGAACTAACTCAGTAAGATTTTGTAAACTCGATATAGTAATATTTGATAAATCATCTTCTATTAATCCTATCTTGAATTTGGCGTTTGGATTAATAGTCCCACAACTTTCTCCACCTAAAAATTTCAAAACAGCACTACTGATTGGTTTTGTATCATTAATTGTAAATTGTAAAGCTGCACGATCACTAATTCCATAACTTACTTCAAACATTAGTTGTTGTTCATATTCGTCATTTGTATTATACACTTCGTATAATTGATATGGATCGTACTTCGCATTCCACATATACTCTACAGTTTCAGCTTTTACATGACTAGAGTTCATTATAAATACAGATAACACCATTACAACTGCTAATATCAAATACAAATACTTTTTCGTTCTCAATTATTCTGAGCCTCCATTGATTTGAATGAAACATAATATAATACTTCTATAAGACCATCTGTCATATCAATATGCTACTATCTTTTCTATTAACGCTATGTAGATTATCCTCCTATCCTTACTCAAGTAAGCTAGGAACTACTATAAAGAAATAAGTATATCCTAAGCACATGATAGATATATCAGTCATAAATAAATCATACCAATAAATAAAAAAATGTAAATAAATAATAAAAATAATAATTGTAACGGATTAACCCCTCAAAATTGGACACATACTCACTCTTAGTCAATTAATCTCAATATTTCACTATACACGAATTTCTTTAATCTTAATGTTTTCTTGTTTACTACGTTCATAGAATTCAAGTGGTGAACGATCACCAATGCTGGAGTGAATTTTTCTTCCATTATAAAACGACATGTTACAGGAAGCGGAGGAGGAGGTACTCATATGTATCACTGGAAGGAACCTAGAGCACTTACAAACAGATAAAAAGCAAGCTTACAAAGTTTTCCTGATAATTTTGAGTTTAGTGGTTCTAAGGAAAACGTGCGTCAACAAATCGGCATGGCCGTTCCACCCACAGGAGCAAAAATAATCTTTGAAGCGGTATTAAAAAGTTATGCCCGAGTAAATTATGATTCTGTACCCTCAAAATGAAATATCAACGAATTATTAAATCAAGAAAAACTAGAATTAGTTAGTATTTAGAATATGATTTATACTAAACAAGTGCATATTAATAAGAAGCTTCTACTGTCCATTGGATTTTAGAAGCTTTTTTATATAGTTCAATAAATAACTTTTTCTAAACAAAAAACTACCACCTCTCTAAGATTTTTGAAATCATGAGAAGTGGTAGTTTCTATACATACTAATTGTGAATCACACTACTTCACAAAGTGAAAAGTGAGAACATAGTTTTTGGATGATTCAAGGGTTGATGTCAGACACCGTCAAAGCCCGAAAGCCTTGTCAGTCCTACCGCATGGAGCGTATCTCAGCTCCATCGGCATCCAACTCTCCCACAATAAGTGGTCCAGCATCATCGACTTACGTCAATGATGAGTTGGTTACATCATGCCGCCCATTCCGCCCATGCCGCCCATGTCAGGCATAGCAGGAGCTTTTGGTTCTGGCTTGTCAGCAACTACAGCTTCTGTCGTTAAGAACATAGCTGCAACAGATGCTGCGTTTTGAAGTGCAGAACGAGTTACTTTAGCAGGGTCAACGATACCCGCATCGAACATGTTTACCCACTCGCCAGTAGCAGCGTTGTAGCCAATACCTACTTTTTCATTTTTCAAGCGCTCAACGATAACAGAGCCTTCTTGACCAGCGTTAGCTGCAATGGTACGAACTGGCTCTTCAAGCGCACGAAGTACGATGTTAACACCAGTTTTTTCGTCGCCTTCTGCATCTACAGCAGCTACAGCACTATATACGTTCACAAGTGCAGTACCACCACCAGAAACGATACCTTCTTCTACTGCTGCACGAGTAGCGTTCAATGCGTCCTCGATGCGAAGCTTGCGCTCTTTCAATTCTGTTTCAGTAGCCGCACCAACTTTGATTACCGCTACACCGCCAGCAAGCTTAGCTAGGCGCTCTTGAAGCTTCTCTTTATCGAATTCGGAAGTTGTTTCTTCCAATTGAACACGGATTTGGTTCACGCGTGCTTGGATGTCATCCTTGTTACCAGCACCATCAACGACAATCGTGTTTTCTTTCGTAATACGAACTTGACGAGCAGAACCTAGAGAATCTACATCTGTAGATTTCAAGTCAAGACCTAGCTCTTCTGTAATCACTTGACCACCAGTTAGAGCTGCGATATCTTGAAGCATCGCTTTACGGCGGTCACCAAAGCCAGGAGCTTTAACCGCTACGCAAGTGAACGTACCGCGAAGCTTGTTCACAACTAGAGTTGCTTGAGCTTCACCTTCAACATCCTCAGCGATAATAAGAAGTTGTTTACCAGATTGAACAACTTTCTCAAGCACTGGAAGGATTTCTTGAATGTTCGTAATTTTTTTATCAGTGATCAAGATATATGGATTGTCTAGGACAGCTTCCATTTTATCTGTATCTGTAACCATGTATGGAGAGATGTAACCACGGTCGAATTGCATACCTTCAACAACTTCTAACTCAGTAACGAAGCCTTTAGACTCTTCTACTGTAATTACGCCGTCGTTGCCTACTTTTTGCATCGCTTCAGCAATCAATTGACCTACTTCTTCATCAGCAGAGGAAATAGCACCAACTTGTGCGATATCTTGGTTGGATTCAACCTTTTTAGAAATATTGCTAAGCTCAACAACTGCAGCTTTAACCGCTTTGTCGATTCCTTTACGGATAACCATTGGGTTAGCACCAGCCGTTACGTTTTTCAAGCCTTCGCGAATCATTGCTTGAGCTAGAACCGTAGCTGTTGTTGTACCGTCACCAGCGATATCGTTAGTTTTTGTAGCAACTTCTTTAACAAGCTGCGCACCCATGTTTTCGAATGCATCCTCAAGCTCAATTTCCTTCGCAATGGATACACCGTCATTAGTAATTAGCGGGCTACCGAATTTTTTCTCAAGAACGACGTTACGTCCTTTTGGTCCTAGTGTAACTTTAACAGCATCTGCAAGCTGATCTACACCGCGCAGCATCGCGCGACGAGCATCTTCACTAAATTTAATATCTTTAGCCATTATTTAGTTCCCTCCAATTAAGTATTTTTCAATTCATATGCATGTATATGTGTGAACGTCGATCCTATTCAAAGATCGCGTGGATGTCGCTTTCCTTCATGATCAAATATTCTTTGCCATCATATTTGATTTCTGTACCAGCATATTTAGAGAACAAAACGCGGTCGCCTGGTTTCACTTCCAATGCAACTCGAGCGCCGTCTTTTAACACTCCGCTACCTACAGCTACAACCTTACCCTCTTGTGGTTTTTCCTTTGCTGTATCTGGCAGCACGATACCACTAGCTGTTGTCACTTCTTGTGCGATTGGTTCAACCAATACACGTTCACCTAAAGGTTTAATCATTTGATAAAAGCCTCCTTATATGAATAGTTCTCCGAATTGTTAGCACTCGATAGTGCTTAGTGCTAACAATTCATATTTTACCTATTTTAATGGTTGATTTCAAGTATTTATACAAAAAAAATGCCTATGCTTTTACAGCGATAGGCACAATATACATTCCTGTTTCTTCATCTCTTCGGATAATCGCTTTCACATCGTACACTTGCTTCATTAATTCGACGGTCATAACGTCCTCTGGTGCACCCTCAGCTATGATAGAGCCATCTTTAACTACTTTTATCTCATCACTATAGCGTACAGCCTGATTAACATCGTGCAGCACCATTACAATCGTTAATCCATATGTCTCATTTAATTCCTTCACGAGTTCAAGCAGCTCAATCTGATAAAAGATATCTAGATACGTTGTCGGTTCATCAAGAAACAGCACCGACGTTTTCTGAGCCAATGCCATAGCGATCCAGGCACGCTGCTTCTGTCCGCCCGACAGCTCATGGAGTCGCTGACGACGCAGCTTAGCAAGCTTCGTTACTTCTAATGCCCAATCGATCGCCTCGCGATCCTCTTCCGTTTCTTGAGAGAACATATGACGGTATGGCAGTCGTCCATAAGCGACAAGTCGTTCTACCGTTAAGTCGTAAGGTGCTTCATTCTGCTGGTGGACGACGGCGAGCAGCTTAGCAAGCTCCTTCGCCTTCAGCTGTTGCAGCTGGCGACCCTCGACAATAATTTTTCCTGCCTGGGGTATGTAGTTGCGCGCCATGAGACCGAGCAAAGTTGATTTCCCACTGCCATTAGGACCGATGATCGTCGTAATCTTCCCTTTTTGAAATTCGGTCGTTATACCGTTGATGATCGGTGCACGATGCTTATAAGCAAAGCTAAGCTCCTTAATTTCCATGTACACGATCACTCCTCATCAGCATAAAGATTAAGAATGGGCCGCCGATTATCGTCATAATGACAGAGGCCGGAATTTCGGTTTGCGTAAGCAATGTCCTACCAACTGTATCTGCGATAAGGATAAGTAATCCGCCCATAATTGCCGAGAATGGAATAAGCAATCGATGATCGGTGCCAATAAGCTGCCTAGAAATATGCGGCACAAGCAAGCCTACAAAGGCGATAAGTCCCCCGATTGCTGTTGCTACGGAAGCAAGCAGCACCGCTACAAAGGAAACGATCACACGAGCACGCATCACATTCAGTCCAAGATTGCCAGCTGTTCGATCCTGAAGTGCAAGCAAATTACACCATGTGCTTAGTGCAAATGCAGCAATCAGTCCGATTACACCGTATAGGACGATCACCTTTACATCATCCCATGTTTTCAGCGCAAACATAGAGCTGGACGCTTGATTCGCCGTGCTCATTGCGATCCCCCCGCGAAAACCGAGGAGCTGATTCAACCCGGTAAACAATGCATTAATCGCAACACCAACCAATATTAGGCGCAGCGGCTGTAATCCAGAACGCCATGAGAAGGTATAGACAAGGAAGCACGCAATTAAACCACCGATAACCGAAAATAATGGCATCCAAAAAAATAGCATTGGCCATATCATGACCGTCAACACACTAACAAAGCCCGCTCCCGCTGAGATGCCTATGACCCCAGCATCCGCAAGCGGATTGCGCATAACCGACTGTAGCAGCACACCAGATACCGCAAGTGCAGCACCGCTCATTATCGCAACTATGATACGCGGAAATCTAAGATCACGGATCACATCTACATTATCGTTACCGCCAAAGAGCAAGCCAGAGATAAGCTCGGCCAAGCCCACCTTGATGCTGCCCGTTCTGATCGCGTACAAGGTAACACCGATTAATAGCACGATGGCAGCGATATAGGTCATCGTTTTTCTCATCGTTATTATGACCTACCCCTTCCGGTCGGGATATAGGAAGTCAGCCATAATGTCTAGCGCTTCATCTGCGGCCAAATTACCTGTTGTGCCAAAGAAATCCTCTGGCAAATCATAAACACGACCGTTTTTTACTGCATTAAAATGCTTCCATATATCATTGGATCGAAATTCCTCATCAAACATCTCAATAACTTCATCCGGCATGCCATGCGCCGCACGAAGTATGACGTCAGGATTACCTTGATGCAAATATTCTGTATTCGATGCGACAAATTCAACCGTAGAATCCGTCACAATGTTGTTTCCGCCAAGCTGCTTAACAAGATCTCCGATATAGGAGTTCTCTGTTGCCACTAAGTAGCTGCCTGGAATCCCCATCAATATTAAAACCGTTGGAGCTGGCTGTCCATCTACCTCAGCTTTAATATTTGAGATTTTCTCATCATAGCTTGCAATTAGCGCTTCTGCCTGCGACTGACGATCGAACATCTCGCCAAGCTTTCTAATTTCTTCCTTCATCGCATCCAGACTCGTAAAATCGAGATAGCTGGCGTCAATATTTACCCGCTCAAACAACTTTTCTAGATCATATTCTAATGTCGTTACCGACAACACATGTGTTGGCTTTAAGCTTTTTACAAGCTCCATATCAGGGCTCATCGGATTTCCAACCTCAACAGCCTCCTCGTAACGCTCGGGCAGCTCTTTAACCGTCGTTGGTACACCTACTACATCCAGCTCCAGCGCATCTAACACTTCCGTAATTGCTACCGTCGTTGAAACGATCCGGTGCTGAGGTGCTTCTGCTTGCTCTTCATCAAGCCCCTGCTCAGTGCTTGCTGTAACGGATTGATTCGTAGAGCTTGCACCGTTATTGTTGCTTGGCTGAGCAGATGAGCTACTCGTTCCATTGCTGCCACAGCCAGCAAGCAGCAGTAGTATGAGCAGCAAGCTGCTTGCAAAGGTAATTCTCTGTCTGACCATTATCCAATCCTCCTAAAAAACATGCGAGGACACTCGAAACCGAGGTCCTCTGTACGTTGTGGATCTATCGAATATTGATGATTTATTGCTGTTCTGCAGCTCGTAGAATAATCGAAACCGCCTGTGCACGAGTTGCTTTTTCATTTGCTCCGAAACGTTCTTGCGATAGGCCTTGGATAAGTCCGTGCTTCACTGCCGTTGCAACACGCTCCTTCGCATAGCTAGGAATGCTGTCAGCGTCGTTAAAGGTCAACGCCTCAGCTGCCTCTAGCTCTAGATCAAGCGCCTTCGTAATCATTACAGCCATCTCAGCACGCGTAAGGTGACCGTCGCTGCGGAAGCTGCCGTCTTGATAGCCTGTAATAACTTCTGCACTTACTGCAGCTTGAACAAAGGATTGCGCCCACTGTGGAATCGATTCTGCGTCAGTAAAGTCTAATGCTTGTGCAGATGCTGCTAGCTCAAGTCCTTCAACAAGCAGTTTTGTAAACTCAGCTCGTGTAATATATTGATCAGGCTTGAAGCTTCCATCTGGATAGCCACTAGCAATACCTGTAGCTACTGCATTAGTGATTGCATTTTTAGCCCAGTGGCTAGACAAATCCGTGAAGCTAAGCTCTGCTTTTGTTTGCTCGATTAGCGCTTTTGCTGCTGCTGCCAGCTCAGCATTAGAACGAAGATAGCTATTATTGCTGTTAGCTTCTGCGATTGCTGCCTTCAGTGACTCGGATGGCTCAGCAACGGTTTCTGCTGCTGCAATTGCCTTCAACAGCTTTGCCTTGCTAGCCTCTACGTCCTCACCGATGACAAGCTTAATATCATGTGATTGTGGCTCCTCAAATACACCTGGCACAAAGTAGGAAGCGGATGCTTCAAGCACCTCATTAATATTAGACAATGCGTAATCGAAGGTAAAGTACGTTACCTGCTGAGGACCTGTACGGCCATTAATCGTTGTCTCATACTCTGCAACCTTCGTACCTTCCTTACCTTCTACAAGCACTTTAACATCATAGCTTTGCTGAACATCTACACGTAGATATGCTGCGCCGTCCTTTTTATACGTTTTAGCGTTATCTAAATAATTGCCCATAACAGACAGCTTGCTTGGATCAGACTCGTTCACATAATGAACAGGAGTTGCGATCGGCTCTTCAGCAAAAGCTGTACGTAATTGTTCAACTGCTTTCTCAAGCTCCGCCTTCTCCGTTAAGTAGCTGTTCGCAGCTTCTGCTTTCGCAATTGCTGCTGCTAAACCTTTGGATGGCTCAGCGACTGCTTGCGCTTGCGGCAGTAGAACAGCTAGTTCCTTCAAAGCAGCTTCTACATCATTATTGATCATTATGTAGATATCGTGCGACTGTGGCTCTGTGAAAAAGCTTGGTACGAAGTAGGATGCCTCTGCCTCAATTGCTTTGGATGCATCGCTTAATGCATAATCAAGTGTAAAATAAGTCACCTGCTGCTCTTTACCGCTGCGGTCAATTACTGTCGTATCATATTGTGCTGCTTTTACGCCTTCCTTACCTTCTACTGTTATCTTTACGTCATACACTTGTTGTACATCGATACGTAAATATGTAACGCCATCCTTCTCATATACGTTCGGGTTCGCAATATAAGCGATCATTGATGATAGTGAAGATGGCTTTGAAGCATTAATAAAATGTACGATGCTTTTCTCAGCTTGCTGCTGCTCAATAGCTGTTACTGTCGCAGCTTCCTCCGCTAGTACATAGGCAGGTGCTGTACCTACAAGAAGTGCAGCAACAGTAAGAGATGTTATTGTTTTTACAAATTTGTTATTCATTTTAGCATCCTCCATAATCATTGATTAAGTTAATGGTTGTTACGCTTACGATTTCTTACGATTTCTGACGATCCATATAATAGATCCAACAACAAAAAGCACACCAATAATAATGATAATTGCGATGGTTACTTTACCACCTTGTTGATCCTCTTCGGAATGGAGTACTGCAGCTGACGTATTCTCTACGTCCACATCACTAGAAGCGAGCAATTGGGAAACGTCCTCTGCAGAAGCTGATTCCTCCACCAATTGTGATGCACCACTCTGTATCGGCTGTACCGCTTCCTCTGAAAGCAGCGTATCGCCTGCGTTCACGACCTCAGATGTAGTTTCCGTCTCTGGCGCGCTTGCATCATTCTTGGCTGAGCTATCTTTGCTCACTGTATCGCTGGAGCTTGTTATTGCGCTGCTATCATTTGCAGCACTACTACTACCGCTGCTACCACCGCCAATGTTACCGCTTTCTACACTAGTCGTTGCCTCTTTCCCAGCACTGCTGCTATTGCTTTTGCTTTCAGCCGCATCATTGCTGCTAGATTTGCTTGTATTGCTGTTAGCTGTAGTGCTGCCACCATCAGACGCTGCGGTAGATCCGCTAGTAGGCTTTTTCGTTGCGGCAGCATCCTGCTTAGAGGATTGAGAGCTGCTAGCGCGATCATCAGCGGACGTACTTCCCGCTGTAGCTTTCTCTTCCTTCGTTATCTTCGACGAATCGTTTGCACTTGAGGCTGGAGCTTCTGTTGCAGTAGGCTCGTCTAATTTAACTGTTGTAATCGTATCTGGATAAAAACGAAAACGTGTTTCATAGGAATGATAGTAATTTTGACTTGGAATATCGACGCTCATGGTAGCTACGAGATCCTCACTCAAGCTGCTAATCTTAAATTCCACCAGACGTGTATCCTTATCTGTATTACGCGAGATAACCTTCGTTTCGGTAAAGCTTGATCCTTGTTTAGTCGAAAACTCAGTGACCCAAGCGTCCTTATTAATGACAGTTCGCACGGAAATCTTGCTGTTTTTAATAATGAGCGTCGCTGGCTTATTCCAGTACCCGTTCGCTAGAGACGTCGAATCATCCTTAGGATCACCCTTTAAGATTTCGAAATCAATGGTGTATTCTCCATCCGCTAATTCTCCTGCTGCAAAGCTTTGCGGTGCATGTAAAAGCACAATTCCGATTAGAAAAAGAAGCGCGATCATCATTCGTGATGTTCTATTGGTTAGACTGTTCATATGCACCTCCAATTGATTATCATTCTCACTTATTACTAAAAAAATAAATGTCCTACACGAACATTAGTAAAGCTTTACTGATATTACAGTCATTCCACATAAAAGGATACATGATGGTAAATTAAACCGTCAACCATCATTTGCATGTTTTCGCCCATTCCATCGCCAACTTTCAACAATTCGACATATATTGCTGCTTAATCTGCACCTCAATATACTTAGCTACTCTTTAAAATGCTTCAAGCAGCTTCGCTCTAGGAGTATCGTATCCACTCCCGTGTAGCAGCTGCCTGAATGATGTTCAATATTGAAGTTTTGCTATGGTTTAAGTATAACCTTTATGCAATTATCTTTCTTTTCATCAAAAATTTCATAGGCATGCTGCGCATCAGCTAATGGGAGCCTGTGCGTAATAATATCGGTTGGATCTAGCTTATTTTCCTTTATCATTTGATATAAGGCAGGCATGTAATGGATAACCGGAGCCTGTCCCATTTTAAGAGTTACATTTCTTGCGAAGAAATCACCTAGTGGGAACATATTGTAGCGTGTGCCATATACGCCGACAAGCTGAACTGTACCGCCCTTTCTTACAGCTTGCGAAGCGATTTGAATAGCACCCATTGATCCCCCTTGAAGCTTTAATGCGGTTTCAACCATCTCCACCACAGTCTTTTTACCATCCATCCCAACACAATCAATGACAGCATCCGCACCGCCCTTTGTTATTTCTTTAATAAAGCTGCCGATGTTTTCTTCGTCCTCAAAGTTGTAGGTTTCCACCTGATTCGTTCTCTTCGCATGCTCCAAGCGGTAATTGATATAATCGACAGCAATTACACGCTTTGCTCCTTTCAGCCAAGCGATCTTTTGAGCGAGCAGGCCGACGGGACCGCAGCCGAGAATAACGACTGTGTCTCCCTCCTTAACTCCTGCATTGTCCACCCCCCAATACGCTGTTGGCAATATATCTGACAGAAACAGCAGCTGCTCATCACTCATTTCATTATCCTCCGGTACCTTGAAGGAGCTGAAATTCGCAAATGGCACGCGCAGCAGCTCGGCCTGTGCCCCTACATAATTCCCGAATGTTGGGGAATAGCCAAGAAAGCCTCCTGCTTCACCTTCTGGATTCGAATTATCGCACTGACTTTCCAGGTGATTTTGGCAGTAGAAGCATTGCCCACAGGACACATTAAACGGAATGACGACGCGATCCCCTTTTTTCAGCTTAACAACATCGCGGCCCACCTCTTCGACGATCCCGATTGGTTCATGTCCAATGACATAGTTTTTAGGCAAATTCGGAATCATGCCATGCACAAGATGCAAGTCCGAGCCACAGATTGCTGTACTCGTAAGTCGAACAATAATATCGTCCTGCTTTTCTATTTTCGGGTCCTCAACCTCTTTCACTTGAACATCTTTAATTCCTTGATACGTAACGGCCTTCATGAATGATATCGCTCCTTTTTATTTACTCGGAGCTATTATGTGTTGAAAGTCTTATTTCTATATAAAAAACTGAAGCCGGATTTTTATAAAATCGGCTTCAGTTCCATCGCTGTTTAAGCTGCTTTTTTTCTAGTTTTAAGAAATGCATCAATTGCATCCCATACTGTAATAACAACAACTATAGCCGCAAATACACGTACAATGATATCCCGTTGATTTACTACAGTAGAAAGAGATACTTCGAAAAACAGCTTATTATTGAAAAAGGCATCGCTGATCAACGCTGTATCATTAGCCATTACGATTAGCAAAATACTAATCAATACACTCGCAATTGTATGAACTGCCCATAGGCGAAGATTCCAATACTGTACAATATACTTCCATACAAAAAGTATCATTTGAAAGAGTGCCAAAAGCAAAATGAATGGCAAGTAAGCTTGCAAACGGTCAGTTTCAAGAAGAGAATAGATCGTGAAGCCTTCGCTATCTCTAATAAACACTCCGATTAGCTCAGGCTGAAAATATACAACAGCAGTAACAAGCATCGTAAAAATGATTGAGAAAATCGTACCTGTTCGAGGAATTTTTTTCGACTGTACAGGAATTGTAGGTAGATCGCTCACAGACCATGGGTCATCTGTCATCGAAACTCCTTCAATTTTCCCAGTTATCCCAAACCATTCTCGCTCAATGGCAACGAATGCAAACGTTACCCATAAAGCGGCTTGCAGTCCGCCTTGTACAGTCACCCATATTAGCTCACTAAACATCTCAGCATAGCTACTTGGACCATCCCCCTCAGTCAAAGGCGTAAACACCCAGCCCATAATCGTAACGGCTGCAACTACTGTCATTACAATACCTGCTACTAACTTTAACACCGTAAAATATTTACTGTATAGTGCTGGGCCGATTAAATAACGTTTCTTCGGTTGATACTCCTCTGCGATTTTCCACGGGTTACCAAGTTCCTCTAGCACAGCCTTAACGTCTTCCTCCGTGTAGTCATCGGGAAGCATATCTTCAATATTTCCACGTAGCTCTTTCCTGACATCTTCCTTCATATCTTCCGGTAGCTGCTCTGTTACAGCATAAACATAACGATCAATAAGCTCCATTAAACATTCTCCTCCATTAAAATGGCTGCTAGCTGCTGAGATAAGGTCTGCCATTCGCTTTTTAGCTTAGCGTATACTTCCTTGCCCTGCTCACTTAACATGTAGAACTTACGCGGACGGCTTTCAGTCGTATCCCATTCACTTTTCAGCAATTGCTGTTTTTCCAATCTTCGAAGGAGTGGATATAGAGTTCCAGCTTCAATAGGAGCGTTTTTTTCTTCTAATTTTTGAATTAAGGAATATCCGTATTCTGGTTGATGAAGCTGGCTGAGTACGAGCAAAACTAACGTTCCACGCTTCAGTTCCACCATTAATGAGTTAATCAGTTCTTCGGTAGAATCCATACCATCATCTCCTTGTTTTTACTATACTGTACGACACATACTATTGTCAATTACTTAACATTGGTGAAACTATATTAATTTTGTTTTTATGATTATGTAGTATTTCATAGCAAAAAAGCTTAACAAGCCGTAAGTACCAACTTTTTTTGGAATTCTCACTTCGCTTCACGCCTATTAGCATTCCACGGTCTGTGCTTTAGACTACATTGAACTTAAAGGTTAGAAGTTACAAGCTCATCACATGCCTAACATTTTGGCAACAGAAAAAATGCCCTACAGCACGCAGGGCATTAACGTTACCTAGCTATTCGTTTTTCTACTCTGACGTCTCGGCCTGTGTTTTCCACTCCGCATCCTTAACTAACTGCTTTTTATATACGGAGTTCGACATCCACACACTAATTTCATATAAGACGATTAACGGGATGATAACTAGAATATCCGAGATGAAGTCCGGAGGCGTAATCATGACACCAATCACCGACATAATAAAATACGCAAGTCGACGCATTTTCTTCAGTCTTATTGGATTAACAATTCTAATCGCAGTTAGAAACATAATGAGCAAAGGCAGTTCGAATAACAATGTAATCGGAATAATGATTCCAAACATAAATTCAAAGTACTGCACTACACCGAACGTTTCCTCTAAGCCTAGACTCTGAGAAACGGAGCGCGTAAAGTTGAACGCAAGTGGAAAAACGACGAAGTACGCGAAGGCTAGTCCCAGCAGCGCCATCATAAGCGCAAAGGGCACATACTTCAAGGTTGATCGCTGCTCGTGCGGGTGCAGTGCAGGCTTTACGAACAGCCATAGCTGAAACACAATAAAAGGAATCGTTATGACAAACGCCAGTACGAAGGCGATCTGCATATAAATACCGATTCCATCCCAAAAAGAAAAGGTATGTAAAACTAGCTTACCGCTTGCCGGCTTTTGATTGAGCAGAAACTGATAAGTAGGCTTAGCTATAACCAATCCACCGACTAGAGCCAGAACTAGCACGATTAACACATAGATGAGTCGTCTACGAAGCTCTGTTAAATGCTCAACGAGAGACATGAGTCCTTCCTCAGAGACTAGCTTGCCCGTCACAGAGCCGAGACGCTTTGCTTGACTTTCCAAGCTCATTTGCAGGACACCTCTCTTTTTCCTTCATGATGTGAATGCAAGAAAAAAGCGGGCCAGCTTAATCTGGTAACCGCTTGTTTGTACGATCTGCTTGTTGAACCGCTTGAGCCTCGATGGGTGCAGCCTCTTCTTTTTTCTTATCGTTGGAGTCGATCATCTCGTTCGCTCCAGCTTTGAATTCTTTCAGCGTTCTGCCAACTGCTCGGCCTAGCTCAGGAAGCTTGTTCGGACCAAATAGCAACAACGCAATAAGTACTAATAAAATAACTCCACCTACGCCAATTCCGCTCATATAAACCTACCTCCTTATATCTTAGAAGTTCATTTAGCAGCCGAGTAAGCCGCCATAACCCAACGCCACGATGTCCTCTTTCTCGATGCGCTCCCCAAGTAGTAGTCTTGGCAGCAGCACATCAAACGAAGTATAAGGATCATGCATCACGCAGCCTGGTAATCCTACAATCGGAATTCCTTCTATATATCCTACTAATAGCATCGAGCCAGGAAGCATTGGCGTTCCATAGCTAATGATCTCAGCACCTGCGGCAGCAATCGCTCCTGGTGTTCGATCATCAGGGTCTACTGACATTCCACCTGTAACCGCAATCATATCATAGCCGCTGTCTACAAGTGATCGGATTTCTCTTACGATGACATCACGATCATCCGGCGCAAACCGCTGCTCGGCCACAGTCGAACCAAGCTCTTCTAGCTTAGCTTTAACAGCAGGACCAAATTTATCCTTAATTCTGCCATTATACACTTCACTACCTGTAGTAAGCAAGCCTATTCGCTTACTTGGCAGAGGAATAACGGATATAGGAGCAGATCCATTGGCTTCTCGATATTGCTGAGCAAGCTGTTCAACTCGCTCTACCTTTTCCTTGGCGACAACAAGCGGGATAGCTCTCGTTGCAGCAAGCTGGCCATGAGCGGCTACGGCTTGGTTGTTTCGTATCGTTGCCAAAGCAATCTCGCCGATACGGTTAACCTCATCAACAATCTCTTTTGCAATTTTGGCAACGCCTATGACCGGAGCCTTTACGCTAACCTTTCCTTCATGCGGGTCATTCAGCAGCAGCTGTTCATCCATTAATGCTTTGGCCATACGTTTGGCCGCATCATCCTCATGCAAATCCTCATCACCAAGCTCCATGACATAGATATGCTCCTTACCGATATCAAGCAGCTTCGGAATATCTTCCTCTGTAATGAGATGACCCTTTTTAAATAATCTTCCTTTAAACTGTCCAGGAATAATTTGCGTTAGGTCATGAGCGAGTCTTAAACCAATCGCATCATAAATGGATACTTCCTTTAGTGTTGTCGCCTTTGATACATGCGGTTCTACATTTTGATCAATAGATGTAGCTTGTTCTTGCTGATGCTCAGTCATCGCTGTCGTGCTCCTTTAATGCTCTAATTCTATTCCCGACAAAATCGTCAGTGCATGCGGCAACTGATCCATAATCGCCAGCAAGCTTTCAGATACGCCCTTAGGACTACCCGGCAAATTAATAATTAATGTATTACCACGAATGCCACACACGCCACGTGACAGCATTGCTCTTCTTGTTTTGCTTAATGCACCCATACGCATCGCTTCAGCAATGCCTGGAACTTGGCGGTCAATGACCTTAAGCGTCGCCTCAGGAGTTACATCTCTTGCAGACAATCCCGTACCACCCGTTGTAATGACTAGGTTCGCTTCATAATATTCCGTCATCTCAATTAAAGCAGCCATGATCTCATCCTGCTCATCTGGCACCACTCGGTAGTCCACGATTAGACCACCCAGCTCATCCTCTACCAGTTCACGAATAACCTGTGCACTCACATCCTCACGTTCACCGCGTGCTCCTTTATCGCTAGCAGTTAGTATCGCTACCTTCCATTGCATCTCCCATATCCTCCGTTCACTCTATCTGTTTATTGTTCACGACGATAATCCCCATGTACTCCGCCCGTTTTCTCAAGTAATGCAGTTGGGCCAATGACCATATCCTTTTGCAATGCCTTGCACATATCATATATCGTTAGTGCAGTCGCAGAAACAGCAGTTAATGCCTCCATCTCTACTCCTGTTTTTCCTGTCGTTCTTACGGTTGCAGCTATATACAGCTCGTCCTCTCCATTATCTGTGAATGAAATGTCGACGCCTGTTAAGCTTAGTGGATGACACATCGGGATAAGCTCCGACGTTCGCTTTGCCGCCATAATTCCAGCAACTTGAGCCACGGCAAGGACATCCCCCTTGCTGATGCTGCCAGCCTTAATCTGCTGCAATGTATCTCGGTTCATCTTCACCATTGATGTTGCCGTTGCTTGTCGCTTCGTCACATCCTTTTCCGAGATATCAACAATTCTTGCTCTACCTTCTTCATTAAAATGAGTAAATGCCATTGTTTTCTACTTCCTTTCATTCTATGAAAACGTCTCAATTCCTTTATTCGAGACGACAAAGTTCAAAATAATATCATAATGATCTACAGGTATTTCTTCGACAAGCTGCTGTTCATGGGCAATGCCGATCCATGTCGTATGATCGCCAAACCGCTCATACAGCCTATCATAATATCCACCGCCATAGCCTAGTCGCTGCCCTTTACTATTAAAGGCAAGTCCAGGCACGATAACGGCCTCTGGAATTTCATTAGTAGGGTTAAGCTTTAAGTTATCCGGCTCCATAATTCCATAAGCTCCACTACGAAGTTGATCTTTATTGTATAATGGGTAAAGAATCATTGTATGTGTTGCTACATCACAGAGAGGAGCAAGGACATGAATATGGTGCTGCCAGCACCATTCAACATATGGCCATGTATTAAGCTCACTGCGAAAAGGAATATAGACGAGCACAGAACGAATGTGAAGCGCTTGGGTTAGCTCGATCAGATGTTGACAGGCCTGCTCAGACTGCTCCATGCCAACACTTGGCGACAGTTGATTGCGCACAGCCGATAGCTTCTGTCTAAGCATTTTTTTCTCTTGCGTTATCTCATTCAATGGCTTCCACCCTCGTTCATAGGAATTGATAATAGTGTACCATTGTTTTGCTAGTTTCGCCATTCAAACACGTGCTTATGATACACTATATAGTAGCTACACACGATCATGCACCACTACATTTTGATGGAGGTTAAGAATGCTTCTTCAAGTATCCAATCTAACAAAAAGCTTCGGAATTGATCCGATACTTTCCAATATTAATCTACAAATATTAGAGCGAGATAAAATAGGCCTCGTAGGTGTGAATGGTGCAGGCAAATCGACATTGCTCAAAATCATCGCTGGAGAAATAAGCTATGACAGCGGTGACATTCATAAAGCGAAGGAAACTAAACTTGGTTACTTGGCACAGAACAGCGGTCTGCAATCTGATCGCACCATAATCGAAGAAATGCTGCTCGTATTCTCAGATCTCATTCAGACTGAGCAAGAATTACGTGAACTAGAGCTTAAAATTGCCGATCCAAGCTTGCACAATGATGAAAAGAAATATCAAGACATTCTAGACCGCTATGCTAATCGTTCGGATTGGTTTAAGCAGAACGGCGGCTTCGAGATCAACACTAAAATCAACAGTGTCCTTCACGGCATGGGCTTTGGTGATTTCGATCATCACACCCCCATCGCTTCACTAAGTGGCGGACAAAAAACTAGACTAGCACTGGCTAAGATATTACTGCAGGCTCCGGATCTGCTTATGCTCGATGAGCCAACTAACCATTTAGATATTGAAACATTGACTTGGCTTGAAGGCTATCTACGCGCATATCCCGGTGCGATTCTTGTCGTATCCCATGACCGTTACTTCCTTGATGCCATGACTACGACAACGGTTGAAATCGAGCGCCATCAAGCTAAAAAATATACAGGCAATTACAGTCGATATTTGGAGCTAAAGTCGGCGGAGTACGAAATTGCGATGAAGCATTATGAGAAGCAGCAGGATGAAATTGCTCGAATGGAGCAATTTATTCAGAAAAATATCGTACGAGCATCAACGACAAAGCGCGCACAAAGTCGCAGAAAAGCGTTAGACAAAATGAATCGCGTCGATCGACCAATGGGAGATCTCAAGCGCGCTAGCTTCTCCTTCGAGGTTGAACGAATGAGCGGCAAGGATGTATTGAAGGTAAGTCATATGTCCGTTCAGTTTCCTAGCAGTACTGCTCCATTATTCACGGATGTCGATATTCAGCTGCAGCGTGGCGAAATGGTTGCTCTAATTGGTCCAAATGGGATCGGAAAATCTACGCTTCTTAAAGCAATCGTTGGTCAGCTTCAGCCGACGACAGGCGATATTACCTTCGGCTCTCATGTTAAGCTTGGCTACTACGACCAAGAGCATAATGTTCTCAATCCGAGTAACACGGTGCTCGAGGAGGTATGGGGCGCATATCCTCATATGGATGAGGTGCGGATACGTACTGTACTTGGTAACTTTCTGTTTAGCGGAGAGGATGTATTGAAGCGTGTTTCCTCCTTAAGCGGCGGGGAAAAAGCCCGAGTCTCATTGTCCAAGCTTATGCTTGCACAAGCTAATCTGCTCATTCTCGACGAGCCTACGAACCATCTGGACTTATTCAGTAAAGAAGTATTAGAAGCAGCACTGATCGATTACGAGGGTACTGTCCTCTTTATTTCACATGACCGATACTTTCTTAATAAAATGGCGGAGCGCATTGTCGAACTAACTCCGAACGGCGCTAACTATTTCCTGGGAAATTATGACGATATGCTGGAGAAAAAGCTCGAATGGGAAGAAGCACGACAGGAAGCTGCTCAAGCAGCGCAAGTGAGCGCGAAAAACCAGCAGCAGGAAGCGACAGCTGCTCCAGCACAATCGTATGAAGTCGAAAAACAACAAAAACGTGCGGAGCGCAATAAACAGCGCAAGCTGGAGTCACTTGAAGCAGAAATCGCTGAGCTAGAGGAAGGTGTTGCTCAGTGGGAAGAGAAGCTGACTGATCCCGAAATCTTTAATGATTACATTCGTATTCAAGAGATCCAAGAAGAGATTGCAGCTCGTAAAAAACAACTTGATACCTGCTACGAGCAATGGGAACAACTAATGAGCTAAATCGATACATGAACGAACGTATAGGCTTAATAGATAGCCGACCCTTCACTTATGCAGCATGTGCTGGTGCATAAGTGAAGGGTCGGCTATTGTATTTTATGGTATTGGGTACTTAGTATGTTTGATAATTAGTATATATTGCTTCTTATTCGCTTATTAGCTTTTTCTTACCGTCTTGCTCCCTGTCAAATGATTCTGAATCCCTATGTAATTCATGCTAGCTAACCGCTTACGTTCTGCTTCTGATCGAACGACGATTCATCAACAAGTTGATGCATCAGTGCGAAGCGCATCAGTTGAATGCGTGAGCGTACATTAACTTTATTATAAAGCTTCGTTATATGATACTCTACTGCCCTCTGGCTCCGATTATGGAGCTGCGCTAGTTCTCGATTAGAATAGCCATCTACAATGCCTTGCAGCAATTGTATATCCTCTTTATCAAACTTCAATTCTTCATGAAGCTCTTGATCTCTTACGGCTGCTAGAAAACCAGGAAGTCTTAGCTTATTAAGCAATGGTGTCGGCAGGAAGGAATATCCTCTCATCAGATTACTAAGAGCCGTTTCAATATCCTCTACACTGCAATCCTTCGTCAAGATCGTTTGTACCCCAGCCTCCATCATCGCATTATAATGAGTATCTAGCTCATAGCCAGAATACATGGCGATTTTAATATCTGGCTGAATAAGTTTAAGCTTTCTCGCGAGAGTTATTCCATCCATAGCAGGCATCATATAATCGCAAACAACAATATCGAAGCGCTGACCTTGAAATGCGTCGATTGCTTGCTTACCTGACATAACGTAAGCGACATGACAATTAAAGCTTCGCTCTAAAATTGACTTTGTGCCGTAGCCGACTGTCGGATGGTCATCAACGACCAAAATACTTCTAATCAACCATCTCACTCCTTTCATAATTAACTGCTTGTGACATCCGGACTTTTTCAAGTAATATCAAATTTAAGCAGCAAGAAATAAAGCGTTTTCACAATGCCTCATTATATTAATATGTTCACAGTGCGATTAATCTCGATACGATAGATCATATAAAAGAATAAAGAATAGAAGGATTGTGTAGAGTTGATACAGAGGATTACTTCGGTGGAAATTTCAGTGCAGCATAAGTAATGAAGAACTGAGAGACTAAACATCAATTGGTTGTGAATGTCATGGAAATTTGAGGATTCAGAGGATTATACAGGAATAATTCCATTATACAGTTAATATTTTATACGATAAATAGTTAATATCCTCAAAAGTTTTTACGGAAAATCGTATTTCATAACAAATAGACATATTAGTTATCAACAGACTTATTAACAATAGTGAATAAATTGTTAGTCAATTCTGTCATTAAAGCAGATAAAATGCCCCTTAAAATAAAGGTTTTTTCATAAATAGATGAATACACAAAGTTATGCACAAAATTTATCCACATTATCCACAGTTTTAACAGTCTTTCCGTGAAAAATCTATCCACTTTCATTAAATCGATTATAAATAAAACAATGCCTTTGTAGCAAGCTTTTATTGCCATTATCCACAACACTCTGTTCTTATGTGAATAACTATATTCACACTAACATTTCGAACTGTTAGTATTGTTCTTTAATTTCTAAAAGCAAAACTGCTTTAGAGCGTCTCATCGTACTAAACGACTTAACCATCTAAAGCAGTCTCATTGGTTATATTCTGATCGACCATGCTTCTAATGAGAGGCCAGGATCCGCCTTCATATCAAGTCCAGCAAATTCTCCATGCTTATACTTAACAGCAGCCGCAGCTCCGATCATCGCAGCATTATCTGTGCAAAGCTTTGGCGATGGAACGATTAGCTGCAGTCCTTCTTGCTGACAAGCAGCAGCAAGCTCCGTACGAAGCCCCTGGTTGGCAGCTACTCCTCCGCATAAAATAAGCTGCTTCACCTCATACTGCTTTGCAGCACGCAACGCTTTCGTTACGAGCACATCAATAACCGATTGCTGAAAGCCTTTAGCAAGCGCCGACTCATTTAACACTAATCCCTTCATCCGATGCTGATTAATAGCCGCGAGCACAGCTGATTTCAGCCCGCTGAAGCTAAAATCGTAGCTGTCCTGCTCTAGCCACGCTCGAGGAAGAACAATTTCCTCCTCGGCTTGCTGTGCCAGACGATCGATGTGTGGGCCACCAGGATAAGGTAGCTTCAGTGCTCTAGCCACCTTGTCATAGGCTTCGCCAACAGCGTCATCTCTTGTTCTGCCAATAATATGGAATACGCCCTCCTGTGGCAGTAAAACAAGCTCGGTATGTCCACCGGAAACAACGAGTGCCAATGCCGGAAAAACCATCGTGTGCTCTAGCCGGCTTGCATAGATATGGCCTGCAATATGGTGCGTCGCAATGAGCGGGATATCTAGTGCCAAAGCTAAGCTCTTTGCTGCAACATTGCCTACGAGCAACGCACCTACGAGACCTGGTCCTTCCGTTACAGCAATCGCTGACAAATCCTTCGCTTCGTAGCCTGACTCTTTAATTGCTGCTTCAATAATTCTCGTAATCGTCTCGACATGCTTACGGGATGCAATCTCAGGCACAACACCGCCAAACCGCTCATGGATATCAATCTGGCTTGATACGATGTTCGAGCATATATGCTTCCCGCCGCGAATAACGGCTGCACTCGTTTCGTCACAGCTTGTTTCTATCGCTAATATTAGTTCCTCACTCATCACTGGTGCCCGTCCTTCCTTGAGGCAAGTCCGCCCACATAATTACCGCATCCTCTTGATTGTCTGAATAATAGCCCGGCCTAATGCCAGCAGCCTCGAAGCCATAGCGTCTGTACAAGCGCTGAGCAATCTCATTGCTTGCTCTAACCTCTAGCGTCATGCGAACAGCTCCCAAAAACCGTGCTGTCTTTTGCAGCTCGTGCATAAGGCGCTTACCAAGCCCCTGTCCTCGATAAGGTGTTAGGATGGCGATGTTCGTTATATGGGCTTCATCAACAATGATCCACATCCCACCGTAACCAATCACTTTACCCTGATATTCCATGACCATGTATTGAGCAAACATATTGTTAGTCAATTCATTGATGAAAGCTTCCTCGGTCCACGGTGTTGTAAAGGAATCCTGCTCTATGCTCATAATGTCAGGGAGATCATCGAGTGTCATTCTACGGAATACAAAATCTTCAGCTAACACTTTTACTTACCCTCTCCCTGCTCCTTCGCGTTTTGTTTCACTTCAGCCTCTGTTAGCTGCGCGTAATTTGGTACGAGCTCATGTGCTTCCTTCATGAACGTACGCTCTTCAGCCAACCATTCGCCGCGGCCAAGCTCTGCTAGTGCTCGTCCATTCATTGGTTGGCTGCTAGACACCACTTGAATGCCGTGCGTCGCTGCAGAGGCTTGAAAGGTCACAATACTTTCTTCATGCTTATCTACATCACCGACAATCAGTACGGTTTCAATGCCTTGAGACTTCAATTCATCAAGCTTCAACGACCAATCCGTGCACCACTGCTCCATCATCACGATATGATCCTTATGCAGCCTTTGCCCGCTGCTATTCTCCTTCTCATCAACCAAGAAGGCAGCCGTATACACTTGTCCTCTTCTTGCATCCATAATCGGAATAATTAGCGCAGATCCCCGCTTAGGCTCAGCCATTACACCACTTATCGCAAGTGCTGCTAAGCTAGATATACCGATTAAGGGCTTTGCCGTCGTCCAGGCTAGCGTTTTGGCAGCTGTTACTGCAATTCGCACACCGGTGTAGGAGCCTGGCCCGATCCCTGTAACTATGCCATCAAGCTCAGTAAGCTTGAGCCCACCTTCTTTAAGCATCGCTTCGATATTCGTCATAATATGAATAGAGTGGTTACGCTCTGCCTCCGTTTGCACTTGGGCTAGCAGCTGCTGGCCACTTAATACTGCACCTGCCATTGTAGCAGTAGAAGTATCTATCGCCATTACGGTCGATTGCTTATTCATCAAGTTAAACTCCAATCCTGTATGTATTGCAGCAATTGCTCGTAACGTTCACCGAATGCTTCCATATGAACCATACGTTGCTGCTCGTCGATATACTCCAAACGTATCGCTAAAAATTGTTCAGGCATGAGCTCCTCGATGAGTGAGGCCCATTCGACAACCGTAACCCCATGACCGTAAAAATAATCATCAAGACCCAGCTCATCCGCTTCCTCTAGTGATAAGCGATACACATCCATGTGGTAAAATGGAAGATTCCCCTCATACTCCTTAATAATTGTAAAGGTAGGACTGCTTACAACCTCCTTCACACCGATAGCGGCAGCGAGTGCTTTGCTAAAGGTCGTTTTACCAGCACCTAAATCTCCATCTAGCGCTATGACAAGACCAGGCCAGCTCTGTGAGCCGATATATGCTGCTAATCGCTGTGTTTCTTCGAGCGAATCGATTGGCAACTGCCACTTGCTACTATTCATCCGTTTCACCACTTATCTATGTAAAATAATTACCCCTGCCATCCTAAAGTCTAAAGTATATTGTACCTTAATCGCTTAATGTTTCAAAGCGATAAGCTCTTCAGCTCCAATAAAAAAGATTACGTAAGCCGTAAGGCATCCGTAATCTTTTTATGACAGATATCGCTAAGCACAGCTGCTTACAGCTCCTTCACAATCGTAATGTGCAGTTCATCCTTAAGATCAAATTGATACGGCGTTTTAGGAACCGAGCCATCGGCTTCCTTCACAACACGTACGATCGGTCGATGCAAGGCTCGCTCGCTGTTCTCTACGACAACGACAGTCTGTCCTGTATTGAGCAGCAGCATGGTCGCAATCGGATATATGGATATATGACTGCAAAACAGCTTAATAAGCTCATGATCAAAATAAGTACCGCCTGCTGCAAACAAAAACTCGATCGCTTCACTTGTGCGATACCGCTTGCGGTATGGTCGCGGTGAAACTAAAGCATCGTACATATCGGCTAAACCAACAATCTGTGCATACAAATGAATATCATTACCCTTCAAGCCACGCGGATAGCCTGAACCATCAAATCGCTCATGATGCTGAAATGCACAATGTGCAGACACCAGTGAGATATCATGATGCTTACGTAATATATCGAAGCCTTCCTTCGGATGAGTTTCAAGCAAGGCTCTTTCTTCCTTCGTTAGTTCACCGCTCTGTTTAAGAATCTTATCCGGCATTTTCGTCATGCCGATATCGAATAGCAACGCGCCAATGCCGAGCTCCTCCAGCTGCATACGATTAAGTCCTTTCGCTAAGCCGATGATTCCTGCCAATACGGCAACATTAACGGAGTGTTGAAACAAATAAGAATCAACCGAATGGATACTCGTCAAATTCACGAGTATATTTTCCCTGGATGATAGATCACTCATAATACTTCCAAAAACATCCCTGAAATTTTTCCCGATATTCGGTGCAATGACTTTTCCTTTACTTAAATCATTATTCTTAAATGCATTCATCGCGATATACACTTCGTTCACTGCCGCATTACGGGTTGCATCCGAGATCGGCTCATCAGGTACAACACCTTCTGTCAATGGGTCTTCAATAAATACGTAGTCGATTCCCATGCTTCGCAAACGTCGAATATATCGTTCTGTAAGCTCCATCCCCGAACCAAGTAGAACATTACCGTTTTCCTGAAAAATAGTTTTAGCGATAATATCTCCAGAGCTTACTAGATCAATGTGCATTCTCTTCATATTTTACCCTGCCTTCTTTGTGATGCCGTTCATTAAGTAAAGGTCGTTACACACCACATCTTATGTGCAACGACCTTCAGCTAATTGCAGTACTGCGGTTAACAATTAAGTTTCTACCCTTGTATTTCGCTTCGTACAAAGCAGTATCTGCCAAATTCATAATTTCCTGTAGAAAAACCTTTGAATCCGTTACCTTAAACTGCTCATAATTATCAATCGTAACAATACCAACACTGATGGTTACAGAAATATGGTCTTCTGCATCCTCAATCCATACAAGCTGATTTTCTATCTCATTTTTGATCTGTTCCGCTTTTCTATGTGCCTCTAGTGCAGACAGCTCTGGCATATAAACAATAAATTCTTCCCCACCATAACGAGCAAGTCTGTCTTTGCTGCCTAGCAAGCTTTTCACCTTGCGAGCTGTATGTACGAGCACAGTATCCCCATTCAAATGACCATAAGCATCATTAATAAGCTTAAAATAGTCCAAATCGAATATGATGATGGTGAAAGGAAGCTGCTCCTTAATATTTTTAACGAGCTCTACTTCTAGAAATTGCATAAGATACCTACGATTATAACACTCTGTCAGTGCATCTGTAACTGCAATCTCTTCCAATTTTCGATTTGCTTCATATAAATCTTCTTGTGTCTTAATTAATTCATTGTTTCGCTGCTGCAAGAGAAGATTTTGTCGCTTTAGACTATCAGCGAGTCGATTAACCTCTGTCAAATCCTGCAGCGTGAACATATAACCCATCAGCCTAGCTCGCTTACCGACAATAGGATAGGATTGAACTAATAAGCTGCGTTCTTCCGGCTCTATAATTGTCCATTGAAACTCCAGCTTAATGAAAGGATCAACCTCACGCTGCTTCAGCTTCTTTTCGATGATGCTCCAGTTGTTCGCCGGAAGCTGCTCCTTTACTTTCTCAAGCTCAAAGCGCTCCCCAATTTTAAATGGAAGGATCTCATCGACAAATCGGTTCATTTCTACAATATGTTCATCACGATCTAAAACTAATATCCCAACCGAAATTGTATTCATCACATCGCGATGAGCGATAGAAATGATATCTAGCACATTCATGCGATTCACATTAATCGACATATATAATGCTGACAGCAGCATGCCTACCGATAATATCGGGATATAGGTTTCCATTAGCTGGAGATAGATGATGTTTAGAATAAGGTCTACACAGCCAAACCCAAGGATAATGCCGATGCCAATTAATGCAAATCTACAAACATAGCGTACCATACTATTTTGCTTGGAATGAAAGTAGCTCCTGATTAACAATAATATAGAGGTTGACACATAAATCATCAGCAAAGCGATGACAATGCCAAAAAATTTTCCATATATGAATGCTTTATCAGAGCTTAGATCTTGATTCAGTGTTAGAAAATAACCGTTAGGGTTCCATAATATAAATAGATTAGCAGCTATGTTCGGGAGGACTGCAAGCTTGAAGGAAGTACTTTTAAGAAAGGAGCTTCGGTTAATAATGTATAGTGTAAAGACTAACGATCCCACACCTAAGGATGATAATGCGACATAAGAGAGCTTTATGAACAAGAACCGATATTCAATGTGCGCGGTTGTGCCAGCTGCAAACTGTAATAATGCCCAGAACATGAATCCTAAATGCAGTGACAAATATACACGGTTTAATATGGATATCGTTTTTGTGAAAATCAAAAATATCAACGTACCAAGCAGGACCAAAAATATGCCAAAATCAATGATCATTGATAATCCCATATAACCACCCATTCATGTATCTATCACAGTTTAATATAGCAAACCATCCAGAAAACTACAATTAGTAATGCTTAAATATTTCCAATTCTATCTGTTTTTCAGCAGCTCTTCATCAAGCAGCTTCTCTAATGTGTGCTCAACACCTATCAAGCTCTTAAATGCGTGATACTGCTCCCATTTTGTTTGATTAAAGGTTAATGCTTTAGGTCTTACTGCTCGAATCATTAAATTTTTTGGTGTGTGCTCGGGGTCAATAAACTCTAGCATCTGCACTTTATAGCCAATTACCTCAAGCAGCTGTCCTCTCATTCCATCCGTTGCCAAGGCAGAGAATCTTTCCTTCAATAAGCCCTGAGTCAGCAATGGTGCTAACAGCTCACTTTTAACTTGCGGGAACAGCTCGTGCTGACAGCATGGTACAGACATAATGACGGCAGCTCCCCATGTAACGGCCTTGCTAATAGCAGCATCCGTCGCAGTATCGCAGGCATGTAGCGTAACGACCATATCAGCTTCTGAGAGCTCATTAAAGTCAGCGATATCTCCAACGATGAATTTAAGCTGATCATATTGCAGCTTTTGCGCCAAGCTGTTGCAAAAAGCGATCACATCCTGCTTTAGGTCTAGCCCAATGATGTCTACACTACGGTTTCGTTCAATCGTTAAGTAGTGATATAGTGCAAACGTCAAATACGATTTACCACAGCCAAAATCGATAATCTTGATCGTACGATCATTCGGCAATGCATCGACTACATCCTCAACCATTTCAAGGAAACGGTTAATTTGCTTGAATTTATCCTGCTTCTTCGCATGAACCTTTCCATCGGCTGTCATGATGCCAAGCTCGACTAAAAAAGCAATCGGCTTACCTTCCTCCAGCAATCTATGCTTTTGTCGATTATGCGTACGTGGAGCAATCTCTTTCACTTGCTCTACCTCTTTACGCTTAATCGTTAGCTGTCCCTTTTTATTCGTTAAAATATGAAGCTGGCAATGCTTTTGCTTAATGTTGGTTTGCTTATACTGATTGATCATAAGTTGCATAAGTTTTTCTGCTGTATCTGCGGGGGAAACGTTTTCATGCAGTACTTTATTAGCATAATATGATTCAAACTGGTAATATAGCCCTTGTTTCAATTGAACTGGGCGAACAATTATTTTCTTTGCTGTCAGCTCTTCATTTTTCGACTTCGGTGAACTTAATATAACCTGATAGAGTGAATCCTGCTCGATCCACTCTACCAGCTCCTGCTCTAGCTGCACTTCTGCGCTGCTTTTCGTATTCAATCTATGGTCTCTCCTTTAGTTGAGATAAATTTCTCGATAATAGCAGCAAGCTGCTGCGGTGCCTCAAGCATGCCCATATGACCTGCTTCTGCAATAATGTGACATTCGGTCGAAGCGTTGCGGCCTGCGAATGTGTTCTCCGAGCTTACAATGGCATCCTTTGCACCAGATATAAGCAAAACAGGCAGACTTGTCTCCTCAATGACTAATGTACGATCTGGTCTCTCCTTCATGCCTCTAGCATACCCAGACACAGCTGCGGCTGTTGTTGAATAGCCGATCGCTGAGGCGATCTCAATGAGCGCTGCCCTTTGTGGATGATCCGCAGCTATAAGCTTAGGGACTAAACCATCAACAAACGACTGTACACCCTGCTCCTGAACAGTGCGTATCGCTTGCTCCCGATTCTGCTTAGCCTGCTCCGAATCGGGCAATGCTGTAGAATGCAGCAGACCAAATGCTGATAAGAACGAAGGCTTCTGCTCTGCTACAGCTAGTGTAATATAACCACCTAGTGAATGACCAAGCATCACGGCACTCGAAACTGCTATTCCATCCAACCACTCTATCATAAACTGTGCTTGCTCCTGCAATGCATACGTGTCTTGTTCATATGAAGCAGAGGCTCCATGGCCGATTAGATCAGGAGTAATGACGCGGCAGCTACGCCCTAGCAGCGGAGTGAGTTCTTGAAAGTATGATGAGCTCCCACAATACCCATGCAGCAGCACTACGACCGGCAGCTGCTTGTCCGGGGCTGAATCATAATAAGCAATCGTTAGTCCATTTTTAAGTGTAAAGCTATTGTTGCTCATCGTTTGTGTTTTCATATCAAACCCTCCTTGTTCATTCCCCATACCTTTGAAAATTGTGTAGACAGCACTTCGACAAGCTCCATAACGACATACAGCGAAGCATTTTGTATTTTCCAGTATGCCTTTGGACCGATCTCGTTAACGACGGCAGCAATGCTATAATCGCCAACTGCCGGCAAGCCTTTACCAGTAGCTGCTCCTGGCAGCAATGGACCGTCATTCATAATAAACTGCCCAACCTGCTTTGGCTTCCCTAAGCAAGCGTCGATAGCGACAACATGCTTCGATTGCTGCTGAAGCGCTTGAACCTGCGCTTCAACTCGGTAAGCGTCACACGGAAAAGCGAGTGTGCCTATCACATTAGGAAATCCCATCCTCATTAACATACTACCCATCAATGGACCAAAGGAATCGCCCGTCGATTGATCTGTACCTATGCAAATAAAGACAATGTCCTCAGGAAGTGGACATTGTTCATAAATAGCTCTTAAAAAATGGAACAGCTCCGCTACGTTATGTTCGCATACTACAGCGTCACGCTTCTCGTGGAGCTTAGCTAATTCTTTCATCTAATGCTAGTTCCCTTCTAGTTTATACAGCGTCTATTGTATCGAATTTTAAAGCTTAGTTCAATTTGTTAGTGATTGGGCCGAAATTCGTGGTACAATGACCAATAACGTTATGTTAAGGAGCGATAATAGGATGAATTTGGAGCAAGCATCTGTAGATAACATGGTATTTATGATTGAGGCAATTAAATCTAAGCTTAAAATGGCTTCTGCAGCAGCAATGCAGGCATCAAGCTTTAATTTGAATAATTACGAGGATATTAAAGACATCTATGAGATCGTTGCATCGAAAGAGAACTTTAGTATTAGTGAAGTTGAAGCACTCGTATCCGAGCTAGGAAAGCTCCGTAAATAGTAAAAAGACTGTAGCGGTTGATCCTCCGTATTGTTATCGAATGGCGTACGTATCGAGGCTCATCATACTGCTACAGTCTTTTTTTATGCTAATTCTGTTTTATTGTCACTTTCACTCATGACTATGGATAGTTTTACACTGACATTTTTAGCTTCGCCCTTAAGAAAATAAGCAATCCGTTCTAATTTTTCAGCAAGCTCTGTTCCTGTAATCGTTGTGTTGAGTTGAAAATTGAAGTGATCGCTCAAGCTGTTAGACTGTTCATTGAAAGTTCGCCATACTCCATCCGCACCTAACCGCTGATTATCAGCCTGAGGATAAAATTTGTCAGACTTATTAACAACACGCTCATATATGCGTAACTTTTTTAATAGCATATAGTATTGAGCTGAGTGCTTAAAGTTCCACGCTTCTCTTATGTCCTTCAATGTATATTTCATTTTCCAGCGCTTGAGTTTTTCTACCTGCTCATCTGAATCAAGTTTCAAGAAATCTTCTAATGGCAGCATTTTTTCAACCATTACAGCCCCTCCACAATCGACATTTACTTATATTATTATATAGAAAATACCACAATCCATATTTAATTACAATAAAAAATTCCCATTTGTTGCTATCAAATGGGAATTTTTTGTCAATTAATTCAATTGTTCATGAAAGTTTAAAGAATATATAAATCGTTTAAATGCTTTTTGACCTTCTACCGTTCGTTTATAAACTCCTGCATCCTTCAGTACATCTAGGAATTTGGCACCAGTCTGCTCCTCAACAAGCTGCTGTGCAGCTTGCTCGGACAAGTCTGTTCCATGCAGCTCTGCTAGTGACGCAATCCACTCAGCATGCTTATAAAGTGGATGCTCCACAGCTTTTGCTGCTTCTATTCCATCAGTGCTTCCGCTGCTAAGAATCGATGCTATCTGTGCCAGCTCTTCCTTTAAGCGACCAGGAAGCACTGCTAATCCCATCACTTCAATTAATCCAATGTTTTCCTTTTTTATATGGTGCAAATGCTTATGCGGATGGAAGATTCCGTCTGGATGCTCTTCACTTGTACGATTGTTGCGAAGCACAAGATCAAGCTCAAATTCTCCGCTAGAAAGCAAGCGTGCAATCGGTGTAATCGTGTTATGAGGCACTTGTTCTCCATTTTGTTCAGAGAATGCGTAAATATCCGCTGCCGGATCGCTATATGCGCGCCATGCATCTAGAATAGCTGCAGCCAACGCTTTAAGCTCTTCCTTCGATTGGCTTTGCAGACGAATGACCGACATTGGCCATTTTACTATGCCAAGCTTAACAGCTGAGTAAGCCTCTGATGTGAAGCTTGCTTCCATTGCTGCTGTTTCCATAGGGAAAACATGCTTGCCTGCTTGGAAATGATCATGAGATAAAATAGAGCCTCCCACAATTGGCAGGTCGGCATTAGAGCCGATAAAATAATGCGGAAACTGCTCAACAAAATCAAGCAAGCGTGCCATCGAGCTATGGGTAACCGCCATCGGTTCGTGCGCACCCTTGAACACAATACTATGCTCGTTATAGTAAACATACGGCGAATATTGCAAGTGCCATTCCTCGTTCTGTAGCGTCAAAGGAATCGTGCGATGGTTCTGCCTTGCCGGATGGTTGACTCGACCAGCATAATTAACATTTTCAACGCAAAGCAAGCATTTTGGGTATTTAGCCGGCGGAAGCGTCTTTAACAATGCAATTTCCTTTGGGTCCTTTTCTGGCTTCGATAGGTTGATCGTCATTTGCAGATCACCGTACTCCGTAGCATGCAGCCAGTTCGGATTTTTTGCAATTCGATCCATTCGGATATAATTGCTGTCGATGCTAAGCTTATAGAACATATTCGTTGCTGCTTCTACGCCTTGTTCCTTCATAAGCTGGTTGAAGCTTGCAATAAGCTCTGAAGGTCGAGGTACGAATATCCCCATAATTTTGGCATCAAGCAAATCACGATATGTGAGTGTATTCTCAGGTATAAGTCCGATGCTGTAGCCGTAATCCAGCAGCTGCTCCAAAGGATCGATCGGAGATGTCAGCTGCTCTGCTGGAACCTCCCCATCAAAGGGCTCATCAAAGCTGAACAAATCCAGCAGTGCATTGGTTGCATAATGTTTGTCGGCAGCTTTAATTAGCTGCTGCTGTTCGGCGAATTGAACTAGGCGAGCAATTTGCAACTGCGCCTGCTCTGCTGCTCCTTGTGCTGTCATAATTAATTCCCCTTCCTTCTTGACGTAATATTACTTGCTGTAGCCGTTAGGGTGGTTAAGATGCCAGCTCCAAGCACTTGCAATAATTTCTTTCAAATTGCTGCGTGAAGGATTCCAGCCAAGCTCTTCACGTGCACGGCTTGACGATGCGATAAGTACCGCTGGATCTCCCGCACGACGTTGTTCCATAACAACTGGGATCTCACGACCAGTTACTTCACGTGCGATGTCGATTACCTCTTTTACAGAGAAGCCATTGCTGCTTCCAAGATTGTAAATGGCACTATCCTTGCCTGCACGCAAAGCATCAAGCGCAAGCACGTGTGCATCTGCCAGATCGCTTACATGAATGTAATCGCGGATACATGTACCATCCTCAGTAGCATAGTCATCACCAAACACAGAAATATGTGGACGCTTGCCTAGTGCTGCTTCAAGCACGATAGGAATAAGATGCGTTTCTGGATCATGCGCTTCACCAATTTTACCGCTCGCATGTGCACCCGCAGCGTTAAAGTAGCGAAGTGAAATATACTTCACTTCATGGGCAACATCGAACCAACCCATCATCTTCTCCATAGCGAGCTTCGTTTCACCATAAGCATTCGTAGGTGCTGTGCGATCATATTCGTCGATAGGCACATTTTCTGGCTCGCCGTACGTCGCTGCAGTCGAGGAGAAGACGATTTTCTTCACGCCATATTCATTCATTTTTTCAAGCAGGCAAAGCGTTCCGTACACGTTGTTGTGATAGTATTTGCCTGGCACCTTCATGCTTTCGCCAACAAGAGAGTTTGCTGCGAAATGAATAACCGCATCGATTTGATTTTCGCTGAACAGCTTATCAAGCGTCTCGCCATCTCTCAAATCCCCAACATACAGCTTGCCGCCTAAAAGCGCTTCTCGATGGCCTTGCTGTAAATTATCAATGACTACAATCTCCTCACCGCGTTCTTGCAAAGCAGCAACCGTGTGAGAACCGATATAACCTGCACCACCAGTAACTAAAACCGCCATGATAACATCTCCCTCAATTTTTTATATATAAAAACGTGTCTTACTATTCTTAATAGAGACTCGCGACTTGTAAGCGAGTCCCGCTTCGTAGTCATTACTCAAAAGGAACTTCAACTTCCAATAAAGGTTCAAAATGTGGGCTTTCAGGACGAAGTTGCATCGTCATCAAAGTCCGCAATTTTGAACTACATCTTCAAAAAAGGTTCAAATGCGGGCTTTCAGATCCGAGAAGCTTGGACGCTAGTAGAAAATGAGTAGCGCAGCGTACGTTAGTTGGTACGTGAGCAACGGAGTTTTCGCTTGCGTTCAAGATTCGATGTCGACTATGCTGCGTTAGCATAATCATCGATATCAAAGTCCGCAAGCGGGCTTTCAGGACCAAGAAGATGGGACGATACTAGAAACCGAGGAGCGCAGCGTACGTTATTGGTACGTGAGCACCGGAGGTTTCGGTAGCGTTCCATATTCGCCGTCGATTAAGCTACAACGCAACACATCGTCATCAAAGTCCGCTCTAGGAGAGCTGTTCTACGCCGTTTCCGATAGAGCACACATAAAACTCCGCCACCAACCCCGTTTTCTCTGTATACTCCTTACCAACCTGCTCCTTAAACTGCTCGATGGAATCCTCATGAACAAGAGATACAGTACAGCCTCCAAAGCCAGCTCCTGTCATACGCGCGCCTAATACGCCGTTAACTTTACGAGCTGCGTCAACCATAGCATCCAATTCAGCTCCAGTAACTTCGTACAAGTCACGCAGCGAATCATGTGATCCGTTCATTAATTGACCGAATTGCTCGAGATCATTTTGTTTTAGTGCGTCCATTGATTTCAACACACGATCAATTTCCTCAACGACATGCTGTGCGCGCTTAAGCACAACCTCATCCTTAATATGATGCTTTGAGGCGTTAAATTGATCTAGCGATAGCTGACCGAGCAACGTTAGCTCAGGATGAGCCTGACGTAGATCCTGTACTGCTTGCTCACATTGAGCACGACGTTCATTGTAAGCTGAATCAACTAGACCACGACGTTTGTTCGTATTACCGATAACAAGCTTGTAGCTGCCGGATTGGAATGGTACAAGATCATACTCCAACGTATCGCACATTAACAATATCGCATGATCCTTTTTGCCGTTTGCTACAGCAAATTGATCCATAATTCCGCATTTCACACCATTAAATTCGTTCTCTGATTTTTGTGCCATTAATGCGATCTTCACAGTATCCACTGGTTGCTTCTCAAGCGTAAGCAGCGCGAATGCAGTAACAACTTCGATCGATGCAGAGGAAGATAATCCAGCGCCGTTAGGAATTTCACCGTGGAACAACAGATCATATCCTGAGCTGAATACGACTCCCTGCTGATGAAGCTCATTTACGATCCCCTTAGGGTAGTTCATCCAATCATCGGCTTCGTCATAAACTACTTTTTTCACGCTCAGTACACTAGTGCTTGGGAAATTTGTAGAAGCTAGTCCTAGACCTTTATCCTCTCTTTTGCGAACCACTAGCGTCGTACCGAACGTCAATGCCGCCGGAAACACATAGCCTCCGTTATAATCTGTATGCTCTCCTATTAAGTTAACACGACCTGGTGCGTGGAACACATGAATGTCTTGCTCGGAAGCTCCAAAGCGTTTTACAAATTCATTTTTCAACTCTTGAATATTCGCCATGAATCGTACCATCCTTTACAACAATGTTATTGTAGATCTTGCTTTTATTATAGACATTAAACTTATTTAACTAAATGGTTACAAGTGAAATATGTATGGACTAATGTGACTTTACACATCATTTCAATACGGTACAATGTACATAAGGAGGGGTTATCAATGTTCCATACCTCATTCAATCGACCAGAGGAGCAGCCACCAGATAAGCAGGCTGTCTATAAACCAGAAAGCTATCGAGTTGCTTCTAATCCAAGCATGGAGCAAAACGGCAGCCTGCATGTACTGTTCGCAGGCGAAAGTCAGACACTTCCCAACCACCGGCTTGGTCCTAAAGTATATAGCTTTTACCTTATGCACATTGTTCTAAGTGGACGTGGCAGCTATGTGACGGAGCATGAGCGCTATCAACTCAAGGCAGGTGATACCTTCCTCATTCGCCCCAATCAGCTCATATCCTATGAATCGGACGCAAATGAACCGTGGCAATACCGATGGGTAGCGTTCACTGGCGATGTGGCTGATCAGCTCGTTGCACTTGCAGGGTTTCAGCCCACTTGTGAAGTTGTATCCTTAGATGATTATACCCATACAGCCTCCAGCTATCAGCAAATACTAGAAGCGTTTCGCGAAGGTCATGTGACTTCATCTATACGAGCATCAGGCTTGCTCCAGCTTATAATGTCAGACTACGGAAAGAAGCAGCTCCCAGAAGCTCAGCTGCTGCCAAGCTCATCTCGTGCAGAGCAGCAGCTTCATAAACAAATGGTGCACTATCTGACATCACAGTATACACATCCCGTCAGCATTGAGCATATGGCAGAAGCATTTGGCTATAATCGTGCCTATTTATCGAGATTGTTCAAGCAGAAGGTCGGCATGCCTCCGAGCACCTTCTTACTTAATTTGCGCCTTGATCATGCAAGACATTTGCTGAGAGAACGACCTGAGCTTACGATTGAACAGGTATCTGCCTCAGTAGGCATTCAAGATGCGCTTTACTTTTCTAAGCAATTCCGGAAAGCCTATCAGCAATCACCTACATCTTATCGAAAACAAGTATTAGAAGACTGATCACCAAGGCATACTAATTCCGAGGTGATTCCCTTATGAAAGAGCTTCATACAGGAGCTAATTACTGGAACACATATACGACAGGCGATACAGAGTGGCCTACTCTACGTGAGTCGCTCCGAACGAAAGTGTTAATTATTGGTGGCGGTATGTCTGGCCTACTTACTGCGTTTAAGCTGCATGAGCAAAATATCGAATGTGTTCTAGTTGAAGGGAAGGAAATATCGGAAGGTAGTTCACTGGCAAGCACAGGCTTGCTGCAATATTGTAGTGATCTTATGCTGCATGAGCTTCGTAAAATGATTGGTAGGCAAGAAGCTGATTTGTTTTATAGAAGCTGCTTCCGTGCAATTGATGAAGTTAGAAGAATCGCATCCCTGCTGCAGCAAGAAGTAGGAGATTGCCAGCTACAATCACGATCGAGCATGCAATATTGCTCGGATCTAAAGGATATTGATAAACTGCAAAAGGAATATGAAGCTTTGTCTAGCATTGATCTTCCTTGTGAGCTGTGGGATCAGTATATCATTGAGCAGCACTTTCCATTTTCGAAGCGGCTTGCCCTAGTCACGCATCAAGATGCTGAAATCAATCAGCATTTATTCGTCATCAGGCTCGCTCAATATTTAAGCCAACGAGGGATAAAGCTGTTTGAGCATTCTAGGGCATCGTCAATTCGGCAGCATAACAAAGGAGCTTTCTCTGTTCTTATCAATGATCAGTATACAATTGAAGCTGAATATATCATCCATGCCGTTGGCTACCATTCTGAGCAGCTACAGCTCACGGAATTAAATGTTAAGTCTAATCGTTCATATGTCGTTGTTACAGAGCCTATTGCTGATCTTAGCAGCTGGTATAATGGGATGCTGCTGTGGGAAACCGCAAGGCCATATTTGTATGCGCGAACCACCCCCGATTCCCGTGTAATCATCGGCGGTCTGGATGAAACCTCATCCAAGCTTGATCGAGACAAGCCTTCCAATAACAGACATATCGATAGGCTGCTCGCAAAGCTTAACGAGCTCTTCCCTTCCTTTCATGCTGCTGCCTATCAAAGCTGGAATGCGTACTTTTACGAACCACAGGATGGCTTACCTTATATTGGATTAGATCCTTCCAATTCAAAGCATGTGTACATTTTAGGCTATGGAGGCAACGGAACGATTTACAGCATGCTTGGCGCAATGCTTGCCGTGCCGATCGTGCTAGGCAATGAAAATACTGCCGAGCATGAGCTGCTCTCAATGCTTTCACTTTCCAGACTTTCTAGATAACTAAAAAATCCTTTGCCTTTACTCCCGTTAACAAGGAATAGAGGCAAAGGCTTCATTATTCATTAATCAACACTTCAGCTGCACCAGCATCTGGAACGTGCTGCTCTCGTTCGTCAGCAAAACCAAGGCTTAATTGATTGAACAAGCCTGAGTCATTCGCCTCCTCCTCTATGCAGACGACACATTGCCCAGCGCGAAGCGCAAGTAAACAACGATGAGCAGTCTCCTCTGTTAAGCCATATTCCATCAGTGACAGAACACCGTGCTCTTGTTCAAAATCCTGCTGAACAATACCCGGAATACCACCAAGTGGCACCTGTAGAGTAGTTTGTGGTGTGAAGAACGGCACAATAAATCCTTCATCTGCGCGTTCAATAAGGTCATCCTGTCCTCGATTGGCAGCGGCAATTTCACTTAACAAATCAATATGAATGGCTGTTTCTGCATTTAGCAGACGGCTATGCTCGACATTAGATACAATTACCCGCAGCTGATTAGCTGGAACTCCGCTGTTCTCCAAGGCCCTTAATCCTTCCGCACAATCATGCTCGCTATTATATAGCAGAACTTTTGTAATCATTTCTAAACCTCCTCATACATATAACCATTTCATTGTTGTTATTCCCCATTTGCTTATAGATCACTCACAAACGAAGGGAATTGTCGAATATTCAGAGATTAGTTCTAATCATGTATTATTTGACTGTTATAGTTGTGCCATGTTTTCGGTTACGCTATGATGTTAAGTAGATGTTTGTACGCACGTGATAAAAAGGAGGTTGCAGATCCGTTGATCCATCGAAATCTTCGTTATATGACGGGCTGGGAATGGCATGTTCTGCAGCTAAAGCATATTTCCGTTGCTACGCAGCGAAGGCAGCAGCAATCCAGTACCAGATCGATAGCGGCTTCCTTACAAGAATCAGATGAACGCTATATGAATGAGAAACAAGAGCTCATTCAAGCTTATCCTGAAGCTGCAGTTTGGATTAATGACAGCTATGAACGATTTACGAATAATATATTAATCAAAAAAATTGACGGTTACGGATCAGTTGTACAAGGGACGATTATTGTACAGCTGTCTAAGGATGTGACCGATACGACTCCCTTTCATTTTTGGCTTTCGGAAACAAAGCTTTTAACCATGCATCGAGACGCTCGGATCTCACTGCGTCTTCAACAATTCCATTTGCTTGAAGATTATGAGCGCTGCTCCAATGCACCTGAAGCCTTCTTTCTTATGCTAGGCACACTGCTTGAGAGCATACATATCGGCTTAGATCAGTTTGAAGAAAGATTAGGCGAGCTGGAACGTGACATGAAGGATCGTAATCGCAAGGATTTACTGGAGATCATTATTGAGCGTCGCTATGATTTGCTTCATTATAGTCATTTGTATTTACCGATACGCGAGCTAGAGGGTCTTGCAAAGGAAGCCTTTTTGGAGTTGTTAACAGCGAGCGAGGGCTATTCTCGCATTCAATACCGGCTGCAGCGAATTGATCATTTGCTAAAGCATTATGCTATTGAAATCGATACGCTTATCTCTGTAGATGATGCGTTATCTAATTTTCGTGGCAATGAAATTATCCGTACGCTTACGATTTTCACAGCCATTTGCTTGCCAGCAACCATTATTGGTGCGATCTGGGGCACAAACTTTATAGATCTGCCGTTTAAGCAAGAGCCGCTAGGCTTCCTCTATATGGTTGGGGCAATCCTGATATTAACTGGATTTATTTATTTCCTGCTTTGGCGGAAGGGCTGGACTGGCGATATTCTTGACACGCATTCAAAACGAAAAAATATAAAGCAGCATAAGCTCAATGAGATGATTTTAGATAAGCATGCCATGGAAGAGCAGCAGGCGCTACCTTCTCGGAAGCATAGAGGAAAACAAAAGCTTAAGCGAGAGGTTAAGCAGGAGCAGGTGGTGGACGGCCCGCTACCATCAAGAAAACGCAAATAGATAGAGGATGGTTCAAAAGCACGACTTTGATGACGAAGCTCGGCGCTGTAGCTTAATCGGCGGCGAATATGGGGTTCAACCGTGAACTCCATTGCTCACGTACCAACTAACGTACGCTGTGCTACTCGTTCTCTAGTTTTACCTCATCTTCTTGGTCCTGAAAGCCGAGCGTTTGAAACCTTCATTGGAATTGGGTAGGTTCAAAAGCACGACTTAGATGACGAAGCTCGGCGCTGTAGCCTAATCGGCGGAGAATAATCTCCATGTAAAAAACAAAAAGGTGGTACAGAAATTCTCTGTGCCACCTTTTGTTTATATGAGGGGTAAGTTCTTATTGATTCTACCTTGCACTTATAGCTTAATGACTTGTCCGCTTAGAGCGGATGCATTGGCTGCCATGGTTACTCGGTGTGTTTTACAAGCATCCTCATAGCTAGAGCGAATTAACGAGGTATCGCCTGTTTTTACCGCATGTAAAAATGCTTCCATTTGTTTCTCATACGGATTGCTTTTATTTTTATATTCAATCACCGTTGCAGCTGTAAAATCCTTTACTCCGCCATGACTAATTTCAAGCTTCCCTTCATTCGTGTAGAAATGAAGCCCTGCTTGTTCACCAGCAGGTATAATACAGGTGTTGCTAATCGTTGCAATCATTCCACCCTCAAGCTTCAACGTCACCGTACCTGCATCTGCAACGTTCGCATTTGCGTCCTGTGAGCTTAGAATCCCTTCGTGATAAGCAGCATATACCTCAGTTACTTCACCAGCAATATAGCGCAACAGATCGACGATATGCGTTGTCTGCTCAACAAATTGACCGCCTGAACGTTCTTGTCTGCGCCACCAAGTTCCTCCTGGCGCTCCGCCCATCCAGTAACCCAATGCTAGTGCAAGCTGCCTGTTAGCTAGCAGCTCCTGCGCTCGATCCGTTCCATCCATATATCTAAAATGATAGCCGACAGATGTAATAAGGCCTCTCGCCCTTATTGC
Source organism: Paenibacillus camelliae (assembly GCF_023715345.1). GTDB lineage: Bacteria > Bacillota > Bacilli > Paenibacillales > Paenibacillaceae > Pristimantibacillus > Pristimantibacillus camelliae. Next base: position 241,137 of record NZ_JAMBNY010000004.1, on the reverse strand, counting down.
CTCCAATAGCTGTTCAGGTAGCTCAGCTTCACTGTACAATGGTTTTTCCACTAGAAACGGTATACCGCGCTCGATGCATTGCTGCTCAAAGTTACCTCGTGCGAACGGTGGTGTGCATATATAAACCGCATCTAAGGAATGCGCATCCAGCATTTGCTGAACATCCCCATACCCCTTTGCATTTGGAAGCTTTGCTGCGAACGCTTCTGCCTTTTCCTGGGAGCTGGCAGTTACAGCTTGCAGCTCAACATCCTTATGCTGTGTCAACAGCTTTGCATGCATATCTCCAAACCAGCCTGTACCGATTAATCCAACTTTAAGTGTCATCATTTCCCCTCCGTATTGTCATTTTATCGATAAAGCTCATGCTGTATGTACGTACTTCATGCTCCCACTATTATAGCGAACACTTCAAAAAAATGTCTATGTCGCGCTGCACTTACTTTAATTCTTTCAACTCAGCAGTTACCCATTCAATAGTATCTACATACTATATAGTCTACTTACCACATATGATCGGAGGGGACATCATGGTGAACGGGCAATCTCAACGTATCATTCAGGAGCCAAATTATCAAAGCGCATTATTTCTTGCTGCGATATGCAGCCAAACGTACATTCAATTTGCCAATAAAGAAACGGGGGCATTCATTAAGCCGGATCAATATGAATTAGTTGGTTCGATAGTCACTTCTGAGCTCGGAATCGAAAATGATCGTTATGGATTTGTACTTGCCTCCGAGCAAAATGCAATTCTTGCGTTCCGCGGAAGCAGTACTTCGATGGATTGGGTGCATGATTTCATTGCTCAGCAGACAGAATATTTCCCAATAAAAAATGCCGGTTTAACCCATAAGGGCTTCACCGACATTTATTACAAGCTCCGGCCACAGGTCATGGAGCTGCTGAGCGAGCTAGATCCTTCTCTGCCGCTCTATATTACTGGACATAGCTTAGGTGGTGCCTTGGCAACTCTCGCTGCGCTTGATATCGCCACCTATATGCCGTTTCAAGGCCCAATCGTCTATACATTCGGCGCTCCACGAGTTGGCGATCCTGCCTTTGTCAAAGCATATAACTATACCGTTCCACTGCACTGGCGTTTTCAAAATAAGTACGATATTGTGCCTCATCTTCCAACGCTGGTCTATCATTCGCCTCAAACCGATGAGACCTACTTCTATCTTCATGTTAAAGGCGAGGTACAACGAAATTTCCGCCATGGATCCGTAGCATCCAATCACATCATGGATAGCTATTTTCACGATTTAGCCTCAGATATGCCAGATGTTGCGAACGCAATCTGCTCTAGCCCTCTCGGTTTTTGTCCAGGTGAAGCTGAGGATTAAGCTGGCAGCACGTACAGTAGTATTGAAAAGAAATGAACAATCGTGCCTGCCAGCACAAACAAATGCCATACTGCATGATGATAGGGAAAGCTGCGCCACATATAAAAAACGGTACCAACTGTATATAGCACGCCGCCAATGACAAGCAAAGTTAAGCCTTGAGGATCAAAATGATTTGCAAGCCTATTCCAAGCAAAAACGATGCACCATCCCATTAATATATACAGAATGGTCGATGTAAATAAAAACCGATTAGCGAACATTGATTTGAATACAATACCGCAGACGGTTAAGCCCCATACCACTCCGAACAGCACCCAGCCCAGTGTACCTTGTACGATATGAAACAATATTGGCGTATACGTGCCGGCAATAAAGATATAAATGCATGAATGATCAAGTGATTCAAATACCCGCTTAGCCTTGCCTTCTGGAAAGCTGTGTACGAGCGTGGAAGCCGTATACAGCAGCACCATGGATGTGCCGTAGATGGTAAAGCTTACAACATGCAGGGCGGTCCCCTTCATCACTGCAAATACAATAAGCAGAACAAGTGCAGCAATACTTAACAGCACACCGATTCCGTGTGTTATCGCATTTGCTATTTCTTCACCCTTCGTATAGGTGTGTGTATTAGCCACTCTTTCACTTCCTAACTAACAAACTATATTAATTAAGTAAGTGTAGCGGATAACAACCAATCATTCAAGCAACCGTCGATGCGCTGTAACGTCTTATCTAGATTGCAGCTGCTCAGTTCATCTGTAAACGGAGTGGTGTGCCTAAAGTAATCCGCATGGCCTCCTATTGTATTCACGCCAACGATCATTCCTGGTGCGTACTTTTTAGTATCCCATTGTGGCATTGGCAGCCGATCTTGGCGAATCGTCCATCCACCCCAGCTGCCCAGCTTCGTTATAGGATCTTTATATTTTCCGTCCTCATCGACCGAATGAATATAGCTCACATTTTGTTTGAGCGGGGGAATAATCCGTGTTTTCGGAGAACCAACTTGGATTACTTTTGTTTCAATCGGCAAGCGATCCTCATATATTTTTCTTGCGATTTGATACGCGGCTACCCCACCCCCACTATGCCCAATCAACAGCAGCTTTCTTGAATCGGTATATGGCTCGATTCTTTTCCATACCTTTCTTCCACCAATTCCAGCATTGTACGCATATGTTGATAGGTCAGCACGTACCTCCATCAATTGCAATAGTAAGTTTCGTTCCATCTCACCATATGGAAATAACATCTCGATATCTGGTGTAATGCCTTTTTCTTGAAGCTTGTGCTGCAAGCGCTGCTGCAATGTATGGAATGCGCTCGGACTCGTCTTTACACCAGCTAGTAAAAATACTTTTAATGATTGACTAGCTTGCATCTGTCTTCCTCCGAATGTGTTAGTATATAAGGTTGGTTTAAGCATAGTTACATTATGCTGGCTATAGCAAAAAATAATGCAAACAGACGACTAGAAAATAATTTCCTGTCGCCTAGAGAAACAAAAAAACGCCCATACAGGGCGTCTTATTGTGCTGCAAGAGGGCCATCCATACGTTTCATTAAACGCCCATTTTCTTGCGCTGATTGTTAACCTTTTTTGTATTTTGGCTTACTAATTTTTTTGTCCCTGTAGACTGATGCTGCTTTCCTTGCAATCCTTGCTGTTGCTGCTTACGTGCAGCTAAAAGCTGTTTTGCGCGTTCAGCCTGACTAATCGCTTTTTGTTCTTCTTGTTCAGATTGTTGTGACAATTACAACACCTACCTTTTAGGCAACTATGCCTTTATTGTACAATACTTATAGCCTTTAAATAAAGCGAACAATGTGGCAAACATTTAATTTTTTATTTTTCATTTTGCTGCTCGTCTGTATGTATTTCTAATTTTTCGTCCTCAGATACGACCATTGGACTTTCGATCACTTCCACTTCATCAGTTTGCTGCTTCTCCAGCTGCTTCTCTAACTGCTTCACTTTACGCTGCAATACAAAAACGCGGAACATCCCAAGCGAACCAACAGCTAGTCCACCAAATAAAGTAGATATCATAATAACGAGAATTAACGGCGTGCTCGTTGAGCCAAATAAGTAATTAACCTCTACGGCTTCTACATTAATAACAGCAAAGATGGCTATAATAAGCGCAAATAACAAGCCAACAATTAATGTCCACTGACTTTTCATATCAAATCCCTCCTGCTATTAGATTCTCACACATTAAGCAGTACGTAAAGTATCCCGCTTCAATATATTGTAAGCTATGCAGGCCAGATTCATACACTTAAGCATTTAGCGCAGTAAGCCAAATACTTTCTTAAAAGGGGCGACTAGCTTGACGACTCTTGTTCCAGCAGTGATAAGGATAGCACCGAGCAGCCCGCCTGCTGTATTGAGGATAAGATCATCAACATCGAATGAGCCCATCATAAATAGCAGCTGCATCGTTTCCAGAGACAGACTTATAATGAAGGAGACAAAAGCTGCATTCGCTAAGTGCTCCTTTTTAGATAATAGTGCAATGATGATTCCGGTCGGAGCAAAGATCGCAATATTGCCGTAGAGATTAAGCCACTGCATCAACGCTAAATTTCCAGATAAGCTTTGCTTAATGGTGTGCAGCGGAACAAAGTTTGCCATTTCTATTCGACCAGATAACAGTGCAGGACGTTCCAGCAGCAGCTTCACTTGTTGATAAATGACATCTAGCTGTGGCAGCGACATCTTAAATAATATAATGACAAGCAGCACGTAGAGATTTACCAGAAGGGCTATATATAGCAGCATTCTCCATGCCTTCATCTTAATCTCTCCCTTGTTGTTACAATGATACCACCCACATTATCACCAGAGATCTCATAATCTGCATGAGGTTCAATCTTAATCGTAAGCTGTGGTTCATAATTATAATGTGTAATGGTATAGGTTTCGTCGCCTGTATTAACCGTAAGCTGCCCCTCATCAGCTAAAAATTCAATATATTCCTCTAGCACAAGGTCACGCTCCTGCATAATTAAGCTGTGTGGAAGTCCTACATAACGGAAATGCCACGGCTCATAACCAATGCCTGTAATATGCTGCTTATGCTCTGGATACCGCAATATAAAGCCGTAGGCTGCCCCATGCTGCTGCAGCCATTTGCCTTCTGGTGCAACCTCCATCTTCGACATCGTTGAGCTAATATCAAGCGCTAGGCCGCTGTTATGCTCGCTGTAACCAGCAGGTAAAGCATACACACTGCCAACCTCCTCGTATAGCTGCGCTTGATGCTCCAGACTGCGATAACCGCTCGTAATTAAAAATTGATTGATATTGTCATCATGTGCTGCATTCATCATTTCATGAAATGCAGCTAGCATGTTTTGTGAAAGCTTTACCTCATCGCTGGACAGCGAATAGCCATGGTCTAAGGCTTGCTCTCGATTAATGGTGATAAGATCGCTAGCAATCCCCTTGGGGTCAAGCTGATTCTGTGCGTTAATAAGGAGCAGATTACCGATCTTCATCTGCTCCTCATCGATTTCAACAACAGTATATCCCCCATCCTTTTGCTCTTGGATAGTTTCAGATTTAATCTCCAGCTTATCCTTTTGAAGCTGCTGACCAACGATGACAATAATAATAAAAACTGCTAATATGAAAAACCACTTTTTCATTATTGAGTTGCTCTCCTTCTTTTACTAAAGTATCCACAGTATAGTGAAAACTCTTTAATAAAAAAGCGGGTTAATTCTTAAGAGTTTCTTAAAAGAACCGTTCAGCGCTTTGCTACATATCTCCAACGCTTAAACATTCCTACGGAATGAGGGGCGCTTTTGGTGATATGTAGCAAAAGCTGAAGCATTTTTTTGCACGCGTGTGCTGCGTCCTTCATGATTTTAGGGCTGAATCGGAGCAGCATTTGTATACCAGCGCTCCGCATTCAATGTCTCCATCGCTTAACATTCTCACGGAATGAGGGGCGCTGATGGGACATTGAGCGGAGCTGAAGCTGCTTCCTTACAAGTGTGTGCTACGTTCGCCATCGAATACGCTACAAAGAAACAGCATCGTCATCAAAGCCGGCTATTTGAACCGACCTATTCCAATGAGGGGTTCAAAAGTTCGGCTTTCAGGACCAAGAAGATGGGACGATACTAGAAACCGAGGAGCGCAGCGTACGTTAGTTAGTACGTGAGCACCGGAGGGTTCGGTAGCGTCACATATTCGCCGCCGATTAAGCTACCATGAAGCAACATCGTCATCAAAGTCGGGCTTTTTGAACTTCCGCTCGCTTCGCTGTATATCTCCAACGCTTAAACATTCCTACGGAATGAGGGGCGCTTTTGGTGATATGTAGCAAAAGCTGAAGCATTTTTTTGCACGCGTGTGCTACGTCCTTCATGATTTGAGGGTTTAATCGGAGCTGCATTAGTATGTCAGCGCTCAACATTCAATGTCTCCATCGCTTAACATTCTCACGGAATGAGGGGCGCTGATGGGACATTGAGCGGAGCTGAAGCTCTTTCCTTGCAAGCAAGTACTCCTCGCCTTTCGATTCACGTCGACTATGCTACAACGCAACACATCGTCATCAAAGCTGAACTTTTGAACCGACATCTTCCAATAAGGGTTCAAATGTTCGGCTTTCAGGACCAAGAAGATGAGGTAAAACTAGAGAACGAGTAGCGCAGCGTACATTCTTGGTACGTGAGCAACGGAGTTCTCGGTTGAACCTCATATTCGCCGTCGAATACGCTACAAAGAAGCAACATCGTCATCAAAGCTGAACTTTTGAACCGACATCTTCCAATAAGGGGTTCAAACGTTCGGCTTTCAGGACCAAGAAGCTTGACCGCTAGTTAGAAAATGAGGAGCGCAGCGTACGTATTTGGTACGTGAGCAACGGAATTTTCGCTAGCGTTCAAGATTCGCCGTCGAATACACTACAAAGAATCAACATCGTCATCAAAGTCGGATATTTGAACCGACATCTTCCAATAAGGGGTTCAAATGCTCGGCTTTCAGGACCAAGAAGATGGGACGATACTAGAAACCGAGGAGCGCAGCGTACGGTAGTTAGTACGTGAGCACCGGAGGTTTCGGTAGCGTCACATATTCGCCGCCGATTAAGCTACAAAGAATCAACATCGTCATCAAAGTCGTACATTTGAACCTACCCCTACAGGGAGGGTTATGGTAAAGCTTGTTCGTGTTACGTCACTCCCCACCCCAATCGAGCCCCCGTGCTGCTCGATGATGTTTTTCGCAATGTATAGGCCAAGGCCTGTACTATTGCCTTCCTGGTGTGTGCGGGATCGATCCCCTTTGTAAAACAGATCAAATAAATGCTTCATGTCTTCTTCCTCGATCATGGCACCATAATTCGTTACTTCGATTACTATGTTGTCCGCTTGACGTTCGACAGTTACGTCAATATATAAGCCATCGCTGCCGTAGCGTGCAGCATTGCTGAGTAAATTTTCAAACACGCGCGCGAGCAGCTCACCATCCGCATTTAGATTAAGATCACCGTCTAGCTGAATACGACCTTGTACATGATGCGCTTCGAACATTGGGGACATTTCTTCAACTAGCTGTGTTAGCAGTTCACCGATATCTATCGGCTCATGATGAAGGGTAATATGTCCATAGTTCATACGGGTGATCTCGAACAGCTGCTCAATTAAGCTTTCTAGCCGTTTCGATTTAGCATAGGCGATGGTTGTATAATGCTTGCTGCGCTCTTGGTCAAGCGTGTCATGCTGTAAAATATAGCTTAAATATCCGATGACCGAGGTAAGTGGTGTGCGCAAGTCATGAGCAAGATTCATGATAAGCTGGTCCTTGCTTTGCTCTGCGACATCTCCTCTGCGGGTTGCTTCCTGCAGCTTTTCTGCAGCTCGATTAATATCATCAGCAATTTGCTGCAGCTCATCATTCGTTGACAGCTCTACTTTATGTGTAAAATTACCGCTGGCTAAATGATGTATCCCCTCTGAAATATTATTAAAGTATTTCACGTATGGCCTTGTAATAAGGTAAAACATAATAATAGATTGTGGTATGAAGATCATTAAAAATACATTGAGATCACCGATCTCAGCCATCCAATGCCTCCAGCCTGCCAGCGGATCCTCCATATAGACATAGCTGCGGTAATATTGCCTCAATGCTAGATACAATAGGTAAGTCGTAGAAGCTGAGATCAGCATACTCAGTGCAAATGCGCCCAGCATTTTTGTCCGAAAGCTTCCTCTGCCAACGATCCTCTTCAGCCTATTATCCATTGAAGCTGTACCCCACTCCCCATACTGTTTTGATCCACTTATTTTTATCTTCACCTAGCTTCTTCCGCAATGTCCGGATATGTACCATCACTGTATTTGCCGAATCCATATAGGATTCGCCCCACACATGGACAAATATATTTTCAGAGCTAAACACTTTTTTCGGATGCTGAGCGAGCAAATGCAGGATATCAAATTCCTTGGGCGTTAGCTCAATTTCTCGGTCATATAGCTGAACTGTACGAGCATCAATATCAATACGTAGACCATTACGCTCGAGCACCGTGCTCTCTGTCGGATTAGGTTGAGCTAGCATCCGATATCTTCTCAGCTGGGCATTGACTCGAGCGACAAGCTCCATCGGATTAAAGGGCTTTGTTACATAATCATCCGCTCCAATAACAAGCCCCGTAATTTTATCCATATCTGTTGTTTTCGCACTAAGGAAAATAATAGGCATCGTGTAGTGCTCTCGTAATTTTTTCGTTACCTGATGCCCGTCCAGCTCTGGCATCATAATATCCATAATGATTAGACTTACAGGATGACTGCTTGCATAGTTAAGCGCTGAAAGACCATCTTGTTTAATCACAACCGAATAGCCCTCCTGCTCTAAATGCATCGCGATCAGCTTTGCGATATCCTCGTCATCCTCCGCTATCAGAATATTAACCATTTACTATTCACCTCAACCATGTATATACTCGCTAGTCTAAATAACATAAAAAAAAGCATCCTTTTTTGAGAAAGAATGCTTAGGCTGTACGAAATTGCTTTCTGCGACGCGAATTGTACAGCGTACCGATATAAGAATGAAGGCTGCCTTGATACATCAGCTCCATTTTAGCTGACATAAAATCAGCCGGTGTCGTAAGCGTAGGCAATTTATTAATAATATGCACATTTGCCTGCTGTAGAATACTATTAACAAATTGCGAGCAAAAATAATGATCCTTACGCTGCCAGTGGATACCAAAAAGTACAGCAAGGATACCTAGAAAGTTGTAATGGTATTTGTCTTCATCTCTCATAAAGCTATCAATTTGTTCTCGAATATTAGTATATGCCTGCTCGTCTATCTGCAACTTATAGAGTTTGCACGGCGAATTGTGAAATAAAGGTCCGCGAACATCCTCCTGAACAAATCCACCGATCCATGGATTCGCTTGATCCTTACGTCCAAAGCTGTATACCTCTTTGAGCTCCGTGTCAAATGCTATGGAGACGTGGCTATACTGTTCACCAGTACAAAACTGAATAGAACGGGCGAGCAATGTACCTGTATTTGTAAGTAAAATATAGATTTCCTTCTCCATACTAAATTTGACCTCCTGAATGAATCTTATGAACATAACAATATCTTATTCTGCAATCCACTGTAACCGCCCAAGGTATTAATTCAATACTAGACATAAGTCGGAATCAAGTATCCATCTTTTAACATTTCATATATGTATTCATATTACTTCATTTTTAGTAGACAGTAAATAGACCAAATATATGTATCTCATCCACTAATAGCTATAGCAATTTAGCATTGTATCGGTGCAATAAGTGTGGCACAATTTACTAGTATACTAGTTCAATTATATATGAAAGGAAGTACATGCTATGCCACAACCATATGATATGCCGCTTGAGCAGCTGCGACATTATAAACCAAGCTCTACCGCAGCACCCGACTTTGATTCCTTCTGGGAGGAAACACTAGCTGAAATGGCGCAGGTTCCACTTTCCTATGAAAGACATGAAATCGCTTACCCCGTAAAAGGATTAAAGGTTTATCGGATATACTACCAAGGCTTTAATGACGCACAAATTGAAGGTGTGTTAGCAATCCCTGAACAAAGCGATCCATTGCCGGGCATTGTTGAGTACCATGGCTATAATTGGGTCAATGATGGCGATGTTCATCATGCAGTGAACCTAGCGTTAAAGGGCTATGCTGTGCTGCGTATGTTCTGCCGTGGACAATTTGCTGGCTCCATTAACAATGTCGTTGCCAGCAACGGACATAACACAGGATGGATGACTCAAGGTATTCAGAACAAATATGAATATTACTACCGAGCTGTTTACATGGATGCTGTGCGTGCAATAGACGTACTTGCTGCGCAGCCTGAGGTTGATGCAACGCGTATCGCAGTTACTGGCGGCAGCCAAGGCGGAGCTATTACATTAGCGGCTGCAGCACTATCTGAAACTCCAGTATTGGCCGTTGCTGATTACCCTTACCTGTCCAACTTTGAGCGCGCTATTGATGTGACGCCTAATGGTCCATACTATGAGCTGAATGAATATTTCAGACGTAATTCCAGTTCGCCTCAGTTAGAAGTAAATGCGAAGCAAACGCTAAGTTATTTTGACATTATGAATCTTGCTCCTCGCATCACATGCTATACATGGTTAACTGTCGGTCTGGTCGATGATATTACACCACCGTCTACAATATTTGCTGCATATAACCATCTTACATGCGACAAAAACATTGAAGTCTACCGCTACTTTGGTCACGAGCAAGCTCCAGCTTCGGTTACCATTCGTTTACAGCTCTTTATGGATTACCTGCAAAGCAAATAACAGTAAAACGAGCTAGCTGTCAGAATACTATTCATGACGAGCTAGCTCGTTAACGTATATCCTTACTCCTCAACTACCTCTTCTTCAGCGATCTCTTCCGTTTCGACGACGTCCATAGGTAATACTTCCATGCCGCCACCTTCACCGTATTTATCTTCCCAGTACTTATCCATTTCTTCCTGAGACATCATTCCTTGTGCAAGAAGCTCATCACCTTTAATTTGCAAAGTAGATAATGCTTCAGCAACCGTCGTTTCACCACTGCTAACTTTCGCTAGCTCTGTCTGCATTAAGCTGTAGAACTCGAATTGGAAGATTTGTGGAACTTTATTATAATCCATCGTATTGTTGTACGTGGATGGACGTACTTTGTAGAATGCATCGTAGTTACGATCATCGTCTTTCTTCATATACGTGCTGCGAAGCGGCATATTGCCATATGTTACTTTAGATTTCACACGTGCATATTCGTCACCTGTAATATAGGAAATAAAATTCCAAGCTTGCTCGATATTCGTTGATTGGCTGTTAATAGCAAAAATACCTTGATAGTTAATATAGCTGGATTCTTCCGGGTTAGCTGAGCTTACCGGAGCCGTAACGATATCCCAGTTTTGAATTAAATCATCTGGGTTTTGAGCATAAGTTGATAGATTCTCAAGCTCTTGCATCAAGTAGTTTCCATCTAGACGCATAGCTAGTTTGCCAGAATAGAATGGATCACGCGCATAATAATCCATATTACTTATAGCACCTTCATTTTCCCACATGATGTTATCATAGAAAAGAGAATTAGAGTTCATTACAGAAATCGCTGTTTCTACTAACGAGTTCCATGCTGGAGTATCGATTGTCATTTGCAGTGTATCCGCATTGAACATTTGTAGGTTTTCACCTTGAGACAGAGTATTAACAATCTCGCTTAGCTCTTGTCCCCAGCCCATTTTCAAGCCGTAAACACGATCTGGATATTCCCCATCTGTAGGGAACATTTTAGCTAGATCAATGATTTGGGCCCAAGACATCTGATCGGTTGGGTACGGCACGCCGTATTCATCAAACAGGTCTTTATTATAGTAGATCACTTGACTATAGAAGCTCGTTGGAATTCCGTACAGCTTACCGTTACCAAGATTTTTCATAGAATCAATTAAGCCTGGAACAAGACCAGCTGCATTGTACTTCTCTTCATTGACAAAGTTTTCAATGTCATACAGCTTACCTTCATCTCCGAGAGAAGTTAGCTGAGATGGTTCAATCATAATGACATCCGGTTTTTCTTCTTCAATGAACTGCAAGTACGCTTCATTATAGTCAATTTCGCCATCATTCGTACGCTCATAAATTTTGCTCGTGTTAACAACTTCGATCTCAACATCTGGATTAACAGCACTGTATACCATTCCATACTCCGAAAAGAAGGAGCTCTCATCGTAATACATAACTTTCAGTGTTGACGGTTCGGTTTCACTGCCGCTGTTGCCTTTACTTCCAAAGCTGCATCCTGCAAGCAACGCCGCAGACATACAGACGGCAAGACTGGTCTTCATCCATTTTTTCATTGTGCGTTTACACCCCTCAAATTTTTTCACTCTGCATCTACTAACGTAGCACATCGGAAAAAGGTTGCAAGGTTTCCATCATTTTCTGAAATTTTTCTCAGAATTTTTATATTTAGAAGTTATTCTGCAGCTCTAATAGGATATAACGTCGTATATTGATCGGAAATTGACATTAATTCAATAATATAGTTGTATTCCTTCTCCAGCGCATCAGTTAGCGCGACAGGCTCGAACGTCGCTAGAGATACTGCCTTTCCATCCTTAAAGCCTTCTCCTGGAATAAAGAGTACCTCATCATTAAAAAAGCTACCGGTTGGCAAATAATATCTAGCACCGACAATATTCGTCGTAACATTAAGCAGATCAGATCCAAATATAATAAGCTCTGAACCTTTCTCCGTTATTCCTAGCAGGTTCAACACCGTCGGCAGCATATCCACCTGTCCGCCTACCTGCTCAACCACTTCTCCAGCAACATTAGGAGCATGAATGAAGAATGGAATGTTCATCCTTGTTATCGTCTCGTGATATGGAATACCTAGCTGCTCACTAACCCACTCGGGCGGATTATCCTTTGGCTGCAAGCCAAAGTGATCACCATATATGGCTACTACGCTTTTTTCCAGCAAGCCATGCTCATCTAGCTGTTTCATAAACTGCTCCAGCTGACGATCGACGTAGTGAATCGCTTGGAGGTAATGTCCAAGCTGAGTATCTTCAAGCTCAGTAGGCAGGTTTAACATTTGATATTGCTCTGGAATTTTAAAGGGATGATGACTAGATACGGTAACAAGATGTGCATAGAACGGTTGATCTCGTTGCTCCAGCTCCAGCATGTTCTGTAGAGCTACTTTAAACAGCTGTTCATCCGAAGCCCCCCAGCTGTTAAATTCATCATTCTTAAAGCTAGGCTTATCGAAATAATCAGTAAACCCTAATGCGGGATACATTTCATTACGGTTCCAAAAGGTAACGTCATTCACATGAAAGGTGTACGACTCATACCCATGCTGTGCAAGCAATCTTGGCAGGCTATACGCTTTTTTTCCAGTTAGCTGCTTGCTCGTTGACTGCAGCGCGCTAGGGTAGGCTCCCGTATTCATCATAAACTCAGCATCCGATGTATTGCCTTCAGCGATTTGCTGATAAATATGTGGGAAATACAGACTCTGCTCTGCTGCCAGCTGGTTAAGGTAAGGCGTTATCGTCTGACCGTTCACCTCAAGTCCAATAACGAAATTCTGCATCGCTTCGACTTGTATAGCGATTAAATTACTGCCAGCTGCAGCACCATTATACAGCAATTGATCCGGCTCGCTTTGGCTGTCTAGCCACGCTTGCACCTGTTTTCTTAGCTCGCTAATCTCCTCCTCAGACGGTTGAACAGCTTTCATTGCATTTGTCTGGTTGAATGCCAGCTGATAGGTGATGACACCAAGTCTTTTGGCTAATGCATGACTGTTCTCAATATGTCTGCTGCTATATAAGCTACATATAACGACCAGCAGGCATATAACTGCAGTAAGCATCGGATATATTCTAGGCCGCCATATGCTGCGACTGGAGATTGTCCATTGGATAGAGCGCTTTTCCTGCTTATCACGCCAAATGAGCAGCACAATCGCTACAATGACAAAATCAATAAAAAACAGTAGCATATATGGCTCAATGGATGAAGCGATGCTTTCCCGAATTTGTCCCACCTGATTGAGGTTGGATAATGTGTAGTATGTCGGCACATTTCCGTAATAACTATAATAAATAGCTACAGCGAACCATAGTATAGATATGGCAACTGCTGCAATGGTTTGCGTTACTTTGCGCCATGCCCCTGTCCATATACAAGCAGGTATTACCATAATAAGACCTACCGCAGCAGCATCTGAAACGATCCCGTACCATGAGTAATCATTTAACACCATGTGACGAAAAAGCAGCAGCTTGAGCATTAACGTTACGGTCCATACGAGTCCTAGATGTGCTCTTAATGCTTTCATTTACTCACTCCCTACTTCATTAAAGCTTCTCTTTACATGTTCTTAACAAATTGCATTATTAACCTTGATACAGCAGTTGTCAACTTTCTGTTATAACTTTCAAAAATTTGGTTGTTCATTGTTGATTACCATATTCTTTGTTATGATAGAAAACATAACTATGTATCTCTCAAGGAGGATTATGAATGAGCGAGCAATCAAATAACGGGGGACCATTTGACGATCAAGCGAATCCGTCCCAACCGAATTCGACTGCAGGTGAATCGAATCAACAGCAAGCTGGACAGGAACAACAGCCTCGTTATGAGCAGGATCCTAACCAGCAGCAATATAATCAACCTGGTCAAACACCGCAGGGTGCCCAGAATCCTTATTCGTATCAACAAGGACAGCAGCCGCAAGGCGGTTTTCAACAAGGGCAGCAAGTAAATTACGACCAAGCTCCCTATGGTCAAGGCGGATATACGCAGCAGCAACAACAGCAGCATTATCAGCAAGCGCCTTATGGTCAGCAGCAAGGGCAGTATAACCAAGGACAATACCAATATCCACCACAGCAGCCTGGCGGCTATCCATATCAACAGCCTGTTTATATGGCTAAAAAGACAAACACAAAATCCATCGTCTCTCTTATTCTTGGTATTGCGTCCATTATGCTTCCATACATCGGTTTCTTTATCGGTATTGCTGGTATTATCGTCAGTACCCTATCGCTTAAAGAACTAAAGCAACGACCAGAGGATGGTAAAGGACTTGCAATTAGCGGTCTTGTAACAAGTATTATTGGTACAGTTTTATACGGTATTATTCTATTAATCGTCGTCTTTGCTATCGCACTGTTTTCAGAATCGAATAACTACTATTATTAACAAAAAGAGTATGTTCAAAAAGTGTCTTTTTGAGCACGCATAAAGGAATATCGTATGAATAAAGAATTTAACTTTGTTTCCTGGAACGTAAATGGCTTGCGTGCTTGTGTCACGAAAGGCTTTCTCGAGCATTTTCATCGTTATGATGCAGACTTCTTCTGCTTACAAGAAATAAAGCTGCAGGAAGGACAAATTGAGCTTGATCTTGGTAGTGAATACAAGCAGTATTGGAACTACGCTCAGAAGAAGGGCTATTCTGGTACAGCGATTTTTACGAAGCACGAGCCGTTATCTGTCCACTATGGCATCGAGCAGAACGAAGAGCCTGAGGGACGTATCATTACGCTTGAATATGAGTCGTTCTACTTGATTACCGTTTACACACCAAATGCTAAGCGTGATCTTTCCCGATTACCATACCGATTAGAGTGGGAAGAGCGCTTTGCAGAGTATGTGACAGAGCTAAACAGCAATAAGCCAGTCATCATTTGTGGTGATCTAAACGTTGCGCATCTTGACATAGATGTGAAAAATGCAAAATCCAATATTGGCAACTCAGGCTTTACATTTGAGGAACGCGGCTGCATGACCTCCCTTCAGCAGAGAGGATTTGTCGATAGCTTCCGCCATCTCTACCCAGAGGTGGAGGACCGTTTCACCTGGTGGTCCTTTATGGCTAAAGTTCGCGAGCGAAATATTGGATGGCGCATCGACTATTTCCTCGTATCAGAGCAGCTGAAAAGTGGGATTGTCGAGGCCACGATCGAAGATCATGTGATGGGCAGTGATCATTGTCCGGTAACATTAAAGCTTCAGCTCGATGAGCAAGCATAGCAGTAATAAAATAGGCGTCTCCTTTGACCATTGGAAGAATGGCTGGGAGACGCCTACTTTTATGATTAAACTACTCGCTTTGCTGGGGCTCCTGTGTTAACGGAATCCTGTACTCGGAATAGGTCTCAACGATATGCTCGCCTTGATCGAATACCCAGCTAAAGTGGAATGTATCACCTTCGTAGCCTGTACGATTACGAATATCAGGCACGATGACTTCATCCATGTTAGCTGCAATGATCTGCTCCATCTCCTTCAGTCGCTTCAGCGTTTCATGAGCAAGAGAGACAGCCTCCTCCTCAGGCAGCGATTGCGCGAAATATATTTCTGCTATATCCTCTGTCGTTAACCCATCCTCTAGCACGATGCCGCTTCCGCGAAAAACTTCCTTCACAATACTGACCCAATCTGCCACCAGGTCTATTTCGATGTTATACATTAGTCGTTTCCGTCTCCAATCTAACTTTGATACTCTTCCATTTCAACTTCACCAGCTCCACCATTGGCGAATTGGCTTTGGTACAAATCAGCATAAAAGCCCCCTGCAGCTAACAGCTCTTCATGCGTTCCCTGCTCGATGACCGATCCCTGATTCATGACCAGTATACGGTCTGCATCTTTAATTGTCGATAGTCGATGAGCAATAACAAAACTCGTTCTTCCCTGCATTAGATTATGCATCGCTTGCTGAATAAACAGCTCTGTTCGTGTATCGACACTGCTTGTTGCTTCATCTAGAATGAGCATCGGTGGATCAGCCAATATCGCTCGTGCGATCGTAAGCAGCTGCTTTTGTCCTGAGGAGATGTTGGATGCTTCCTCATTTAACACGGTATCATACCCCTCTGGCAGCGTACGAATAAAATGATCCGCATGCGCTGCCTTAGCAGCAGCGATAATTTCGTCCTCCGTAGCACCCGCTCGGCCATAGGCAATATTGTCTCGTATCGTGCCATTAAACAGCCACGTATCCTGCAGCACCATACCGAACAATGAACGTACGTACGAACGATTGAAGCTTTCGATCCGCTCCCCATCAATCGTAATCTTACCGCCTTGAATATTGTAGAAGCGCATAAGCAAATTAACAAGTGTAGTTTTCCCTGCACCCGTTGGACCGACAATAGCGATCATCTGACCGCTCTTCACATCAAGTGATAAATCCTTCATGAGCAGCTTATCGTCGCTGTATCCAAACTG
This sequence comes from Paenibacillus camelliae, assembly GCF_023715345.1. Classification (GTDB taxonomy): domain Bacteria; phylum Bacillota; class Bacilli; order Paenibacillales; family Paenibacillaceae; genus Pristimantibacillus; species Pristimantibacillus camelliae. The sequence goes on along the minus strand of NZ_JAMBNY010000004.1, from coordinate 224,473 downwards.
CACATGCTCAAACGAAACATTTCCCTTCGGATTCGAGATTTTTTTCGTCGGTTGCGCTTGCTCCTGCTCCTCCTCTTCATCAAGAAGCTCGAATACACGTTCAGCAGAAGCAATGGTAGATTGAATAATGTTAGCGATATTAGCCGTCTGCATAATCGGCTGCGTAAATTGTCTTGCATATTGTATAAAGGCTTGAATGTTACCTACCGAAATATTTCCTTTTGTCATCTGGATACCGCCGACTACACAAATCAGCACGTAGCCGATATTACCGATAAAGCCCATTAACGGCCACATAATGCCAGAGATAAACTGAGCCTTCCAGCTTGAATGATACAGCACCTCGTTCATTTGGCGGAATTTCTCGACCGATTGTTTCTCTCGACCAAACGCCTTGATGATCGTGTGTCCTGTATACATCTCTTCAACATGTCCATTCAGCTGTCCAAGCTGGTCCTGTTGGCTTTTGAAGTGTTTTTGTGACTGCTTGGCAATTAGCGCAATGACGACAAAGCTAAGCGGTAGCGTAAGAACAAGGATCAATGTTAACAATGGACTAATCGTTAGCATCATAATAATAATACCGAGCAGCGTTACGACTGAGGTGATCATTTGCGTTAAGCTTTGCTGAAGGGTATTGGCGATGTTATCCACATCATTGACCATTCGGCTTAATATATCACCATTAGATCTTGCATCAAAAAACCTTAATGGAAGTCGTCCAAGCTTCGAATTTACATCTTCGCGCAGGTCGTAAACTACCTTCTGCGCAACTCTAGCCATTAAATACTGCTGTAGAAATGCAAAGAGTGAGCTGATGACGTAAAGGGCAGCAAGGATTGCTAATATATAAGCAATACGCTGAAAATCAATTGCTGCGCCTGGCTCATTATTGAATTTAGCCAACCATCCGTCCAGTAGTACGTCCGTCGCTTCCCCTAAAATCTTTGGGCTTATAATAGCGAAAAGAGTGCTTAGTATTGCCGTTATCAAAACGATAAAGAGTCTGAGGCGGAATGGTTTAAGATATCCCAACAGTCGCTTCAATGTTCCTTTAAAGTTTTTAGCCTTTACCCCAGGCATCATCATGCCAGGAGGACCACCTGGACCTCCCGGTCCTGGCGGGCGACTTGCTCCGCCACGTGCATTATGGCTTTTACTCATGCGCTCTCCTCCTCTGACAGCTGCGATTGAACGATCTCTCGATAGACATCGCTAGTTTCTAGCAGCTCTTGATGCGTGCCTTTGCCAACGATTTCTCCTTCGTTCAACACGATAATTTGTTCAGCATGCATAACTGTGCTAACACGCTGAGCAACGATAATCATTGCAGCATCCGTAACATGCTCCTTCAGCGCACTGCGCAGTGCAGCATCCGTCTTGTAATCAAGCGCGGAGAAGCTATCATCGAATAAATATAGAGAAGGCTTACGAACAAGGGCACGAGCAATGGATAGGCGCTGCTTCTGACCACCGGAAATATTGGTTCCACCTTGCGATAGCACCGTGTCGAAGCCATGCTCCATTCTTTCAATAAATGGGAGCGCCTGAGCAATGGCAGCTGCCTCACGCACCTCTTCCTCCGTCGCATCTTCCTTGCCATAACGGATGTTATCCGTAATGGTACCACTATAAATCATATTTTTCTGTGGAACTAAAGCCATCTGATTGCGAAGCTCCTCAAGTCCCCAGCGCTTCACATCCACTCCATTCAACATGACCTCACCCTCATCACAGTCGAAGAAGCGCTCAATTAAATTGATCAATGTTGTTTTGCCTGAGCCTGTTCCCCCGATAATCGCTGTCACTTCGCCTGGTTTACTCTCGAAGGATATGTTGTGTACGGCTGGTTTTTCAGCGCCAGGATAAGTATAGCTTACGTTACGAAAGGTTATCGTTCCTTTCATAGCAGGATTAGCAGCAATTCTATTGTGCTCATGGCTGTCTACAACAGAAGGCTCCGTATGGAGGACCTCATTAATCCTTACAGCAGATGCTTGTGCTCTTGGCAGCATGACAAACATCATGGACATCATCACTAATGAGAACATAATTTGCATCGCGTATTGAATAAATGCCATTAAATCTCCAATCATCATCTGTCCCATATCAATACGTTTACTGCCAAACCACACAATAGCAATAATACATACGTTCATAATCAGCATCATGACCGGCATCATAAAGGCCATAATCTGATTTACTTTAACGGCAGTATTCATTAGATCTTTGTTGGCATCGGTAAAGCGTCCTGCCTCGAACGAGGTACGATTGAAGGCGCGAATAACGCGTATACCCGTTAATCCTTCACGAAGCACTAGATTAATGCGATCTAGCTTTTTCTGCATAATCTTAAAGTGAGGCATGCCAAAGCGTACAATAATAAAGATGGCAAGCGCCAGCACTGGCAGAACAACTAATAATACCATCGACAGCTGTACATCCTTGTACAGTGCCATAATGATTCCGCCGATACACATAAGCGGCGCCATTACCATCATGCGCAAAATCATTAAAATAACCTGCTGCACCTGATTAATATCATTCGTTGTACGCGTAATTAATGATGCAGTACCGAGCTTGTCGAACTCCTGAAGAGAAAAACTCTCTACCTTGTCAAACACATCATGTCGGACTATCTTACCGAATGATGATGAAACCTTTGAGGCATACAGGCTTGCAAGCACGGATACAATCGTCCCGATGATAGACACTCCGAGCATAAAGCCACCCATTTTCCATATGTAGCCCGTATCGCCTGTGAGTATCCCATTGTTCACGATATCTGACATTAATGTAGGTAAATATAAATCCGCTAATGATTGCATTAATATCAAAATAATAATTGCGATAATCGTAAAAAGATACGGCCTCAAATAACGCATCAATTGAAGCATCGATCCATCCTTCTTTCTATGTATGGCACTTTGTCCATATATAATAGTAGACTTACGATGAACTGGATATAATAGGTTTCGTTAAGCCTAACGATCAAATTATATCAATACCAGCTCCTAGCATTCAACTTTTTAACTTTTTTTCTTTTTCCTTGCAGTCAGTCAAGCTAAAGCGCGCTTGCTAGACCATTTACAATCCTATCGTTTGCACCTATAATTGATTAGTTATATTAACAATGAAAGAAGAGGTCATCATGAATAAGCAGAAATTGTTTTATGTACCTATGATCGCTTTGGTGCTACTGTTCGCTTTGTTCAGCCCGATGTTCAGCGTATATGCACAAGAAGCGGCTGAGACGCCAAAGAAGACATTAATTATGGGTACCTCACCGGATTTCCCACCATATGAAAGCGTAGATGCAAAAAATAACGGTGAAATTATTGGGCTTGATATCGATATAGCTAAGACGATATTAAGCGAGCTTGGCTATGAGCTGCAAATCCAAAGCATGGACTTTAGCGGGCTAATTGCAGCAATGCAAACGGGTCGAGTTGACTTTGTTATGTCAGGCATGTCCGCAACAGAGGAACGCAAAAAAAGCGTAGATTTCTCTGATCCGTATTATTTCGCAAGAAATACGATTGTCTCTAAAGCTGACAATAATTACGAAACCCTCGAGTCATTAGAAGGTCTCGTTGTCGGTGCACAGCTTGGCTCTGTGCAGGAAGCTGTAGCTAATCAAGTGCCTAACGCTTCTGAGGTTCGCAAGCTAAACAAAATTGCTGACCTTATACTAGAAATTAACTCTAACCGTATAGCTGCTGCTATCGTAGAGGATGCAGTCGCTGTAGAAATGACGAATGCCAATCCTTCGCTGGTAATGAATTTTCTTCCTGCCGATGCCAATGACGGTGGTTATGCTATTGCCTTTCCTAAAGGCTCACCGTATGTCGAGGAATTCAATACAGTCATTGCTGACATGAAGGAAAGCGGCAAATTGGACGAGCTGCTTCAGCAGTGGTTTCCCGAGCCAGAGCCTAAAAAAGTTGATAGCGTTGAAAGCAGCAAAGCATTAATCGACTTTAGCGTGCTTCAAGGGTATGTCCCTTACATCCTGAAGGGTGTTGGCGTAACGCTGCTATTCACACTTGTTTCAGCGCTGCTTGGTCTAATTCTCGGCAGCATCCTATCGTTATTTAAAATTTCCGGCATTAAGCCGCTTAAGTGGTTCGCAACCGGCTATACTTCGATATTCCGTGGTACGCCGCTGCTTGTCCAGCTTACATTAATTTATTATGCTACACCACAGCTAACAGGCTATGATATACCACCTTTGCTTGCTGCAGGACTTGCCTTCGGTCTGAACTCAGCCGCTTACTTGTCTGAAACGATTCGTGCTGGAATTATGGCTGTGGACAAGGGTCAACAGGAAGCAGCAATGGCGCTAGGCATTCCTTACCGTAAAATGATGATCTCCATCATCTTCCCGCAGGCGCTGCGCAACATATTGCCTGCCTTAGTTAACGAATGTGTGGCTCTAATTAAGGAATCGTCACTTGTATCGATTATCGGGGTCGCTGATCTCATGCGTCGTGCTGATATCGTACGAGCGGATACCTTCCGTGCCTTCGAAGCACTTCTGCTTGTAGCAGCGATCTACTACGTGCTCGTGCTCATTCTTACATCATTGGCTCACATGCTCGAAAGGAGACTTCGTCGCGGTGATTAAAGTACAACAACTCACAAAATCATACGGAAAACAACAAGTACTTAAAGGGATCTCTACTTCAGTGAATAAAGGTGAAGTTGTCGCGATTATCGGCCCTTCCGGCTCTGGTAAATCAACCTTTTTACGTTGTTTGAATTTATTAGAGGTGCCGACAAGCGGTACGATCCTCATTGGTGATCAAGAGCTTACCTCGCCTAAGGCAGATGTCGCAAGTATTCGCCAGCATATCGGAATGGTGTTTCAACACTTTCACTTATTCCCGCATATGACGGTTTTAGAGAACATCACCTTTGCACCAACACAGGTGAAGGGCATCTCTCAAGAGGAAGCTAAGCGTAAGGCTATGGAGCTGCTAACGAAGGTTGGGCTTGCAGATAAGGCTGACAGCTATCCGTCCAAGCTTTCAGGTGGTCAAAAGCAGCGCGTTGCCATTGCTCGCTCCCTCGCGATGGAGCCTGAAATTATGCTGTTTGATGAACCAACCTCTGCACTCGATCCAGAGATGGTTAAGGAAGTGCTGAACGTTATTAAAGACCTTGCCGATTCTGGCATGACGATGCTTATCGTTACACATGAGATGAAATTCGCACGAGAGGCTGCAGATACGATCTATTTCCTAGATCAAGGCCAGCTTATAGAATCAGCTACACCGGATCAGTTCTTTACAAATCCGCAAAGCGAGCGTGCGATTCGTTTCCTTGAGCAAGTGCTTTAATTAAATCTAATTAAGGTTCAATAAGCTCGGCATTCAGCGCTCCGCTAACCATCTCTACGCTCGAACCTTCCTTCGTCAGGAGGTCGTTTTAGAGATGGTTAGCTCCGCTGGAGTTTTTCAAGTTCAAACCTTGGAGAGGTTCCTTCGTTTGTTCTTCATATTCAGCGCTCCGCTTACCTTCTCTACGCTCGAACCTTCCTTCGTCAGGAGGTCGCTTTAGAGATGGTTAGCTCCGCTGGAGTTTTTTCAAGATCAAACCTTGGGAGGGTTCCTTCGTTTGTTCTCCATATTCAGCGCTCCGCTTACCTTCTCTACGCTCGAACCTTCCTTCGTCAGGAGGGTCGCTTTAGAGATGGTTAGCTCCGCTGGAGTCTTTTCAAGATCAAACCGTGGAGAGGTTCCTTCGTTTGTTCTCCATATTCAGCGCTCCGCTTACCTTCTCTACGCTCGAACCTTCCTTCGTCAGGAGGGTCGCTTTAGAGATGGTAAGCTCCGCTGGAGTCTTACTAGAAAACGAGTAGCGCAGCGTACGTTCTTGGTACGTGAGCAACGTAGTTTTCGGTTGAACCTCATATTCGACGCCGAATAAACTTCCTGAAATTGCTTCGTCATCAAAGCCGAGAAGGGCTATCTCTCGCATTATCCTAAACGCCAGAGACAGCCCTTTCTATATGCGCTGTGTGTATGTATATTGGACTAGATATACTATATAATAGTAAGACACTCCCACTGATTTATTCATAATAATTCAACCAGTTCAGCGGTTTATGAAGTATTGCAATCCACTTAACCAACGATATGGAGAATGAATATGAGAATAAATATAAGGCTTCTTCATAAATTACTTGTCTCCTATGTCATGTTAGTCGTGCTGCCTCTGCTTATCATACTCGCCTTCTTCTATCCGTTTACGACAAACATTATTAAGGAAAAGTCTAGCGATTGGAACGAGCATTCTACGGAGCAGCTCATGCATTCGATGGATATTTTTACAAAGTATGTGTACAACCTTCCCTCTGAGATTTTACACAATCGCGACATTAAGCCCTATATGGTTGCAGACAACCCCTACCAGCACATCATCATTATGAATGAAATGAAAAAATACAATGTAACGGACGCTTTTATTGAAAATGCGCTTCTCTATCTAAAGGATGCGCAATATTTTTTCAGCAATAAAGGAAGCGCATACACGCTGAACGATTTTGATCGAAGAGGCGTTGGCTACTATTATGCACAGTGGCCTGTTTCGCAAATGGATGAGGAGCTGCAGCAGCTGACAAGCCCGATGGTTCGACCTGTTGAATCTGTCATTGTGCCTGGTGGCCATAGCGTGAAGCTTCTAAGCTTTGTTCTCCCACTTCCACTTGGCGGTGAGCAATCTCCTGGCTCGCTCCTCATATTAGTTAGAGAGCGTACGATTTTGGATATGATGAACTCTAGCGGCGAGGATTCTAATGGAATCTTCATTATTACAGATCACGATAAACGCTGCTTAGTTGCCTCCATCGGCTGTGAGGAGGTCGAAGCTACCGATTTTCATACGGTGCTGCAATCGGAGCAAGCACAGCTTCAAGGCACGATAGAAAAAACGATCCATGCCGACAAATACTTAATCTCTGAGCAAGTCTCAGAAAGCACGGGCTGGCATTATATTCGCTTGCTGCCTGTGACGGAGACCATTCAGGATGTTAGAAATATTCAATATATGACCTTACTGCTGCTGCTCATTATTGTCGTCATTACATCCGGCATCGTATATCTATCATTGCGTCATAATTACGAGCCGATTAAGCGCTTGGTTGATGCAGCTTCAACCCTGTTCGAGCCAACGAACAACGACAAGCTAAATGAAATTGATACGATTCATTACGCGCTCAATCAGCTGACCATAACGAGAGATACACTTGACGAGAAGATCAAATTAACAGAACCGAAAATTCGTGATCAAATAATACTAGAGCTGCTGCTAGGTCAGTACGACGATTGGGATAGCTTCTGCATCGACTCAAGTCCATACGATATTCACTTTCCATATCCGTATGTTACGGTAAGCACAGTGTTACTTGAGCAAGAGCTAGACAACGGTATGCTGCAATACTGTAGAGAGCAGCTAGAAGCAGCCTCCTCTAACGATGAATTGATGAGTATCCATATTGTCAGAAGCACATACAATCGTGAATTTATCATTATATTCAATCATCATAAGCAAGCTTCCCTCTTCCAAAGTGTTGAGGAGCTACAAAAGCAGCTCAAGCAGCAATACGATGTAGATTGCTTGATTGGCATTAGTAATAAGCATAAGTTGAACCATGAGCAGCCACAGTCCTTTTACGTTGCCTATCTTCAAGCTTCGCGCTGCCTAGAGCAAATACGCTTCCAGCGGACAACGATGATTATGGAATATTCTGATGCGCTTCAATCTTCACAAGGTGTGATCTCATATCAAACGGAGCTGATGCAATCGTTAGAGCTCGCTATTATTAAAACCGATGTCGAGCAGATCGAACAGCTAACCAAGCAAATACAAAGCTATATGAGCAATGATGGAATGCTGCCGCATATTAGACGAACGATTTATCTAAATACGATGAGCATTTTGTTCAATGCACTTGAAAAGCATCAGCAGGATAACAGCTCTATCCTCAATCATATTGAATTCGTGTTTCAGCATCGCTATACCCTTGATCAAATGCTCAATATTATGTCGGACACCTCGCGCAAGCTTTGTGAGCTTACGTTAGCGGCGTTGCCTAATACAGCAAGACGCACACCATCTGAGCAAATTATCGCCTTAATGGAGGAGCACTGGGCAGATCCAAATTTGTCTCTACAATTTATGGCTGACCAATTTCAAATGTCCCCTTCCAACTTTAGCTATCACTTTAAAAAGTCGATGGGGCAAAATTTTAAAGAGTATACAGATCAGCTAAGAATTCAGCAATCGATCCAATTGCTGAAAAGCACTGAGGAATCTATTGAAGCGATCGCACTTCAGGTTGGCTATATTAATGCTTCTAGCTTCATCCGCTCCTTCAAAAAAATTATCGGAATGCCACCCGGTCAATATCGTGAGCAAGCAAAATCGTCGGAACAATCCATGTACCACGAACAATAAAATAGTCGTTCAGAATCGATCGGCATCGTAACATCGATGTTTTGAACGATCAAAAAAGCAGGAGCTGTTTGCCAACGTTCATCATCGAACGCATACAGCTCCCTATTTTTTCTATGCTTATAAAGTAGAATATACAAAAATTAAAGCGATCTACATTTTTTGAAACGCACATACTGGAATGAAGCTGTAAAGCGATGGATTAGCTCTTAAGTTAAGCGCTTTCAATTTTTGTGGATCACTCAAATCTTGCTCGTTTACGAAGCGTATCGCGCTGCACTACACTGATATCGCCAGGCCGAATCCACTTCCAGCGAAAAAATAAAACGCTTGGCTTCCATTATGATTAGGGGGGTCGACTATGAAAAAGATGATGTACGTTTTACTTGTCTTCACACTTCTTGGAACACTGCTCGCTGCGTGCAGCAATGACAGCAGTAACCAGCCAAGCAACGGATCTGCAGCACCAAGCGGTAAGAAGGAGAAGCTCACTGCTATTGTGGTGAAGCATGCACTCACTAAACCTTTAGCCGAGATGGAATGGCTGCAAGAAATTGAAGAAAAAGCGAATGTTGATATCGAATGGCAGGAAATTACGGCAGATTGGGGACAGAAAAAAGGTCCGATGCTAGCAAGCGGCGATATTCCAGATTTATTTGTTGGACCAAACGTTATTACCGATGCTGATTTTGCTCAGTTTAATGGATTATTCCAGGATCTGAACGAGCTGCTCGATCAAGCGCCTAACGTACAGCAGATGTTCGAGGACAATCCTGCTACCCAGGTCATTGCTACACAAACGGATGGCCGGATATTAGGCTTGCCTAAATATCAACGCTTTTGGCCCGACTCTGTCAATCGTCAATACATTAACCAAACTTGGCTCGATCATTTGAACTTAGAGATGCCTACCAATTGGGATGAGCTGTACGATGTACTGCTAGCCTTCAAAGAACAGGATGCAAACGGCAATGGCGATCCTAACGATGAGATTCCTGTCGACTGGCCCGGTGGCATTGGCGGTTTTTTCAATCCAGCCGTAATGCTTGGTGGCATGGGCATCAACCTGTCCTCCGATGTTAGCGGTCAAGGCTACTTCGTGGAGGATGGTCAGGTCAAAAATTTCCTAGTGGATGAGCGCTATAAAGAGCTTGTGAAGTTTCTCAACAAGCTTTATGCAGCTGGACTCATTAACACGGAAGTATTCACACATGACTATACGAAATTCCAATCCGTTGCTCGCGGTGAAGGAGATATCGCTAAGGTCGGCTTTACATGGGGCTGGGTGGCATCTGACCGCTTCGGGGAGCAGCTAGCGCCGCAGTATACGTCGATGGCTCCGTTAAAATGGAGCGCCTCTTACAACGGTGATGTGTCGTGGAGCTATGACTTTAACACACTGAATTATGGTGCCAATGCGATTGTCATGTCCGCCAAGTCAAAAAAGAAGGATGCTGCGATGCGCTTCATTAATGAGCTGTATGCTCCTGAGGTTGGTATTCAAGTGCTGTTCGGATCAATTGGTCCTAACATCGCAGACAATGGTGACGGCTCGTATTCGGTACTCCCACCGAAGGATCCTCAGATGGACCCAGGTACATGGAAATGGACATCAACTTGGGCCGATAACGGTGCCTTCTATATCTCCGATGACATTAAGCTAACTCTCGGAACTGATATGCAGGAGGTGCTAGATCACTCTGAATCTCTGCAGGAAGCGCTGAGTCGTATTAACCCTGAGGAGGACATCTATCCGAGCGTCTTTATAAAGTACTCCAGCCAAGACAATAATACGATGAGCTTAAACAACACAAACCTAATGAATCTTGCCGATACAAGCTTTGCCAAATGGGTAACGTCTGGCGGGATCGAGCAAGAATGGGACAGCTATGTGCAGGAAGCTGAGAAAGCAGGCCTGCCGCAAAACCTAGAAATTATGCAGCGTTACTTCGAAGAATATAAGGCTAGAAAGTAAGCAAATGAACGTTAGGATGCTAGTACTGACCTACTAGCATCTTCCTTTTAGGAGGCTGCCTATGAAACCATCTATTATTCGCAACACCTTTATCCGTGATTATCAGCTATGGCTCATGGTGCTCCCTGCCATTGCTGCGATCTTTATATTCAACTACATTCCGATGTATGGCATTCAGCTTGCCTTTAAAGATTTTGACTTTAGTAAAGGGCTGACAGGAGGAGAATTTCGAGGCTTCGCTTACTTTCAGCAATTTATTGAAAACTATCAATTCGGCAGCTTGATGCGAAACACATTTTTCATCAGCTTCGCAACGATCGTAATTGGCTTTCCTGCTCCAATTATATTAGCGCTGCTGCTTAACCAAATCAGGATAAAACGTGCAAAGCAGCTGATGCAAACGACGGTTTACTTGCCGCATTTTATATCGGTGATCGTCCTAGTTGGTATGCTTAATGTCCTTCTCTCTTCAGAAACTGGAATCGTGGGACATTTTATGAAAGCGATTGGTCTTGGTCATATCAATCTACTCGCTTCAACCAATACGTTTATCCCTGTATACGTCCTGTCCGATATATGGCAGCATTGCGGCTGGAACAGCATCATCTACTTAGCTGCTCTGTCTACCGTTGATCCGCAGCTATATGATTCTGCCAAGATGGACGGTGCAAGTCGCTGGCAAATGGTCCGCTATATCGATCTGCCTGCACTGAAGCCAACGATCATTATTCTGTTCATCTTAAGCATGGGGAATATTTTAAGCACTGGCTTTGAGAAAATATTTCTGATGCAAAACTCATTAAACTTGCCTGTATCCGAGGTTATTGCAACGTATGTCTATAAGATTGGGATCGTGTCGAGTCAATTCAGCTATGCTTCCGCGATCGGACTGTTCAACACGATTATCAACTTTATTTTTCTAATTAGCATGAACGCAATCTCGAAAAAAATGTCTGAAACGAGCCTGTATTAGCCAGCGTTATCGGCTGCTGGTTGCACCATATATAGAAAGGAGCAGCGCGATGTCACTTCGATCAAAATCTATACCAGAGATCAGCTTCACCATCGTACTTGGACTGATCTGTGCCGCTATATTTTTGTTGATTGCGTACCCGCTGTATTTTATCGTCATCGCTTCGATCAGCGATTCTGTGCTTGTCTCGACAGGTAAAGTATTGCTGTTTCCCAAAGGCATTAGCTTTTTCGGATATTCTGAAATTTTTCAGGATAGCCGCATATGGACCGGCTATCGTAACACGATCTTCTATACTGCTGCGGGCACACTCGTAAATTTGCTTGTAACCTTGCCAGCTGCTTATGTATTGTCTCGTAAGGAGTTTAAGTATGGAAAGTACATCATGTTTGCTTTCGTGTTTACGATGTTTTTCAATGGCGGCTTAATTCCGACCTATCTGCTTATGAAGGATCTTCATCTGATTAATACGGTGTGGGTGTTCATTATTCCGTTTTGCGTTAATGTGTTTTATCTCATTATTGCACTTACGTTTTTTGAAAACTCACTGCCTAAGGAGCTGTATGAAGCCGCTGCGATGGATGGCTGCTCGCACTTTAAGTATTTTATGACGGTTGCTCTTCCGCTATCGAAGGCATTAATCTCTGTTATCGGCCTATATTATCTGGTTGGACACTGGAATAACTTCTTCACTGGTCTGATCTATATTCGCAGCAATGAGCTGCAGCCGCTTCAAATCGTGCTGCGTGATATTCTGCTATCTAATCAGGTATTCTCAGGAGGTGCAGGCACCGGAGGAAGTGCGGGCGGCTATGCACAGCGCTACGCCGATCAGATTAAATATGGCGTCATTATTATTTCTACGCTGCCAGTTCTGCTCGTCTATCCGTTTATTCAGAAGTACTTTGATAAGGGTGTGATGATCGGATCGGTGAAGGGGTAAATCTTACACCTATTCTGTTATGGTGATTCATCGCTTCGGAAGCAAAGCATTCCTCCAGTCGCTTTACGGAGCGAATGAAGGAAAACAAAAGAAGCTGAATGGAGAAACACCGTTTCTCTATCCAGCTTCTTTTCAATTTCGGACAGGACTATCGAGTCAAACTCATCACTTCACATTCCATTGCAAGCAATTATGCGCTATGGAAGTTTGTACCGTCCGTTGTTGCTTTAATGTAGCCTGCACGGATAACGAAATCTCCAAAATGCTCGCCCTTTTTGCGCTCTTTCGCATAGTGCGCAATGATTGGCTCAAGCGTTTCGAGTATTTCTGCTTCTCCAATGTTTTCCTTGTACATTTTGTTTAAGCGCTCACCTGCAAAGCCAGCACCCAAATACATATTGTATTTCCCCGGAGATTTACCGATAAAAGAGATCTCGCCAAGCGCAGGACGAGCACATCCATTCGGGCAGCCTGTTATACGAATATTAATCTCGGTATCAAGCAAGCCGTTCTTCTCAATGATCGGCTCTAGCTTATCAAGCAAGGATGGCAGATAACGCTCTGCTTCAGCCATGGCTAAGCCGCAAGTCGGCAATGCAACACAGGATAGTGCATTACGACGGAAGCCTGATAATTCCTCTCCGATAGAAATATTGTATTTTTTCAACAGCTTAGTAATCGCAGCCTTTTGCTTAGACGGTATGTTGCCAATCATTACATTTTGGTTAGCAGTAAGACGGAAATCGCCTTTAAGTACTTTGGCGATTTCACGCAGGCCTGTTTTAACCTGGCTCTGTTCTGTATCGTCAATACGTCCGCCACGTATGAACAGCGTCACGTTCCATGTACCATCATAGTTTTTCGACCAGCCATAACGATCGCCCGTGTTCTCAAAGTGAATCTCACGTGCAGGAGCAAGCTCCCAGCCAAGACGTTCATGCAGCTCTTCCTTGAACCAGTCTAAACCATGGCGATCAATCGTATATTTAAAGCGGGCATTTTTACGCACAGAGCGGTTACCATAATCGCGCTGGATCGTTACAACCTTCTCCGCTACCTCAAGCACCTGATCTGGTGTAATGTAGCCAATTACCTTGCCAAGCTGAGGATACGTATTTGTGTCACCATGGGTCATCCCCATACCGCCGCCTACCGTCACATTGAAGCCAACAAGCTTGTCGTCCTCAACGATCGCAATATACCCGAGATCCTGTGAGTATACATCAATATCATTCGACGGTGGAACAGCGATACCGATTTTGAATTTACGAGGCAAATACACATGCCCATAGATGGGCTCTACCGGATCAACCGCTTCGCCGTATGGCTTATATGGATTTTCAAGCTTCTCGCCATCCAGCCAAATTTCATGATAGGCTGGTGTGCGCGGAGCAAGGTGACGAGTCAATTCATTGGAAATATGATGAATCTCCTCATGCACCTTTGATTGTAACGGATTCGGATTACACATAACGTTACGACTAACGTCACCGCACGCTGCTAGTGTCGATAATAGCGTATCATTAATGCTCTTTATCGTTTTCTTTAGATTCCACTTCAGCACGCCATGCAATTGAAAGGCTTGTCGTGTTGTTGCTTTAATCGTTCCATTTCCGTACTTATCAGCAAGCTCATCAATCGTAAGCCATTGCTCTGGTGTTGCAACGCCGCCTGGAGTTACTACACGAAGCATAAACTGATACGCCGGCTCCAGCTTTTGCTTTTCACGTTCTTGACGTAAATCACGATCATCCTGCATATAGCTGCCGTGGAACTTTAACAGTCGATTGTCAAGCTCCGTCAATCCACCAGTTACGCGATTGTTTAGCTGCTCTGCTAATGAGCCACGCAAATACTTACTTGCTACCTTCAGATCCTCTACATCACTTGGTGTGCCGCCTATTGGCTCTACCTTCTTCTTGCTTGTCATCACGTTACCTCCCCCATAGCTCTATGAAACGACCTCGATCAGTTGTAATAACTGCTATTCTATTATCTATTAGTACACGTCACGTTGGTATCGCCCTGCATCCTGCAGCTCACTTAGATAAGCTGCTGCTGCTTCGGCACTTACGCCACGCTGCTCTTGAATAATTTGAAGCAATGCCTCATGTACATCATGGGCCATATGCTTTTCATCGCCGCAAATATATAGGTGCGCGCCTTCTTCTAGCCATGCATATAGTTCAGCTGCATGCTCGAGTAAACGATGCTGTACATATACCTTTTGCTCCGTATCGCGAGAGAATGCGACCTCTAAATTCGTCAATGCGCCCTCGTTTAGCATGCGCTGCCAATCTGTCTGATAGAGGAAATCCGTCACGTAATGGCGATCCCCGAAGAACAGCCAAGACTTACCGCTTGCTCCCGCTTCCTCACGCTCTTCCATAAATGCGCGGAATGGTGCAACACCAGTACCCGGACCAATCATAATGATCGGCGTTTCATGGCTTGCCGGAAGCTTAAAGTTTGGATTGGATTGAACGAATACGGAGACATGATCGCCAACCTCTAAACGCTCTGATACGTATACCGAGCACACCCCATTGCGCTGTCTGCCGTGTGCATCATATTGTACCTTGCGAATCGTCAAATGCACCTCATCCGGATGAGCGGCAAGACTGCTAGCGATTGAGTATAGACGCGCTGGAATTTTGCGAAGCACGCTAACCACATCGCTTGGCTGCCATGTAAATGGACCATAGTCTTGAATTAAGTCAAGTAAGTCACGGCCCTTCACATAAGCTTTAAGCTCAGCAGCATTACCCAATAGCTTTTTGAATTTATCATTTTTAGCAAATGGTTCAAACTTCTCTAGCAATGTTTTTGATAGAGTCGTAATTTCATATTCCTTCGTTAACGCTTCTTCAACAGACAGCGTAACACCATCTTTAGTCGTTACTTGCTCTGATGGCTTCCAGCCAAGCTCTTCAATAAGCTCCTTCACGAGCTCAGGATCGTTATGCGGCACAATACCGACCGCATCACCTGGCTCATATATAATACCCGAGCCTTCAAGCGATAGCTCAAGATGACGTGTCTCACGATCTGAGCCGCGTCCGTTCAAGTTTATGCTCTCAATCACTTCAGCCTGGAATGGTTTATTGCGAGTATATTCAACAGATGCGGGTGCAGCAGCTTCCGTTGCAACAGCTGCTTGAACAGCTGGCGCTGCTTGCGCGCTGTTAAGCTTCTCTGCGATAGCATTGATCCAGCCGCTTGCTGTCTCCTCGTAGTCTACATCACAATCTGCTCGCTCAACGAGCTGCTCTGCTCCTAGCTCCTTCAAGCGTGCATCAAAGTCCTGACCTGTCTTACAGAAAAATTCGTACGATGTATCGCCAAGCGCTAGCACGGAGTATTTTACATGTTTAAGCTCCGGTGCACGTTTGCCATGCAAAAACTCATAGAAAGAAACTGCATTGTCTGGCGGATCGCCTTCCCCATGCGTGCTTACAAGTACAAATAGGTTAACAACCTTCTTTAGATCGTTCGGTTTAAACTTATTCATAGCAGACACCGTAACGTCATAGCCGTCTGCTTTTAAGCGATCTGCTAATCTTCCTGCAAGTCGTTGAGCATTTCCAGTTTGTGAACCGAAAATAATCGTTGCTTCCTTAGGCAATTGAACAGCCTCTACGACAGGAGCAACTGCAAAAGCCGATCCTTGTGGTGCAGCAGCCTGTAATGCCCCCTGCACATTATTGCTACGATAAAAGGCTAAATATCCGCTCAGCCAATGGATTTGGGTTTCAGTTAAAGTCGGAAGCAGTGCATTAATATGCTGTAGCTGCTCTTCCGAAAACGGACTATTCGTGACTAATAATTGCAAGCTTTACACCCCGCATAATGATATATTTAATTCCTATCATATTACTCTGAATTATTCTATCATTAAAATTACCATATTCGGTCGTAGAGGGTCAATGTAAAGCGAAGGATTCGGTCTATAAGAAATATTGAAGAGATTTTAAGAGTTTTCTTATAGGTAATATATGGACATTTATAGGTAGGTTTTATTGTAATTTTTATTGATGTTTTTCTTGGAATTCTTGAAGTGAATTTTAGAAATCGGCTGGATTCAGTTGAGCGCAAGAATGGGAATGAATTTTGTATGTTTTTTCATACAAACGCGACTACTTTGCCCGCTGTGTGGGGGTTTTGTATGCTTTTTCATACAAACGCGACTGCTTTGCCCGCTGTATGGGGACTTTTGTATGCTTTTTCATACAAACACGACTGCTTCACCTGCTATGTAGGGGGTTTTGTATGCTTTTTCATACAAGACGACTATATATAACTGGTATACCAATGTGTTGTTCGATTTCTTCCTCCAATAAAAAGAAAGCTGTCAAAAAAGTCAGTTCATACTAACTTTTATGACAGCTAAATTTTTCACTTGCATATTTTCAAAACCATAGCTTGCAATAGATATGCTATCTTTTACAGCAATACATCAAGCCTGATTGCTTAATCACGCATAATCAATCTTCAGCTCACGGATGCAGTCTGGCGCGTCATATTGTTCATTGTGTACATCATTGGTTACAGGGTATGCCTTCAGCTGATAGCTTTCTAAGCGCGGTAAATATACTTGCAGCAAATCGATATTGCGTTCATGTGGATTAAGCCACGCTTCTACACCCTCTTCATCAAGCACGACTGGCAAGGTTGGCTGCCAATCACTCATATGACCTAGCGTTTCTTCCGTCAGCATTGTAAATACACGGTATTCCTTGCCTTGTGCATTGCGAAAGCAATCCATAATTCCAGCAATCCCGAACAGCGGTCTTCCCTGCATAACGATATGCATCGCGCGAGGATCACGCTCTTGTCCAACTAGCTTCGCACCATAAAATCCAGTGCATGGAATAATGCAACGGCTGCGTTTAGCTAATTCATGCAGAAACGGCTTGCGGCGAATATCAGCTTTGGATGTATTGACAGAGTCCTTCGCCCAAAACGGAAACATGCCCCATCTCGCTTCCTGAATGACGCGCTCTTGATGTCGATCATTCATAACGACCGATACGACTTGTGTAGGTACTACGTTGTAGCGTTCACTATGTGCTTGTTCAACCCGATTTACTCTAAACTGTTCTGCAACATCCGATACTTCAGCCTTTAACGAAAAGCGTCCAATCATCTAAAAAACCTCCTTGGCAATGGAACGAGTCATTCCAGTTTTTGTAGCAAGGAGGTAAATTATGCATCTAGTGTGTAAATTTCTTACGATAGCGCAGCGGTGACAATCCAACCTGATTGGCGAACAATCTTGAGAAATGCGCCGTTTGCTTGAAGCCAGATTCCAATGCAATTTGCGAGATTGGCCAATCTGTTTTGATCAGCAGCAGCTTTGCCTGGTCAATACGATAATAGAGCAAATACTGCTGAGGCGTACAGTCAAACACTTCACTCATGCTGCGCGTAATATAATTGATATGCAGCTCTAGCGCATCACTTAGCATCTGGTTGCTGATCGATTGGCGATAATTACGCTTTAGGAATGCAGCTGCTTTCTCTGCTACAATGACGGAAGCCTTTGCTGTATCGCTTCTCCAGCCTTCATCCAGCATTTGCAGCAAATGAAGAAAACGCTGCTGTCGATCCCAGAACGCACCATGTGAGCTATTCCTTGCTGCTTCATGCAGTGCCTCCAGCAATGATTTCATCTCGTTGGTTGCTTGCAGCTTTATATGCTTAGGCACCCGCAGCGCATATGTGTAATAATCACCGCGTAAGACGCCCTGCTCGCTGCTTTCAATCTCCTCCCAGGGACCAGCAGATTGGAAGTGAAGCCAGTCAAACGTCGTGCGTTCAGAGCACGGTGCATACGAATAATGCCAAGCATCGGGACGGAGGATTAACACTTCACCTCTACGAAGCTCCCATCGATGATCCCCCTCACCGATATATAAGCACCCTTCCCTTACATAAATCATATCGAACAAGCCAATGTTCGTTCGATTCGGATGCTCTTCTCCGACTTCATACGTATGTGAATTAGATTCTATGAAATAAGGAAATGGTGGCGACTTAAATGTAATGACTAATGATGATTCCAACTATACTCTCTCCTCTTGCATTATCTATAAGTCTACAGCGATTGTGTCATGCATATCGCCGCTGTTCATCATCTAAATAGATTAAATTTCAATCGAATGACAAGCTCATTGCCGATCGTACTCAGACGCTCCACAGATACAATGTCATTGTTCGTGTCATAAAGTTGAATAGCAATCTCCTTCAGTACTGAGGTTGGCAATGTTACTTGCTTAACCTTTAATTCAACAGGAATAAGCTTTAGCTCCGGCTCCTTCCATTCAATCAAGTAAACCGCAAGCAACTCCGCTCTTACAGCATCTAACGCTTTCACGTTCAGCTTGGCGTACAGCTTTTGATCACCTACTGTAAAATGAGCGCCTTCTATGACGAGCTGCTCATTAAGCTGAGTATCCAAATTCGACTTTATGATTGCGTTAATATCTGATTCGTTTAATATGATCTCAGGCTCCAGCCTACGCACAATATCTGCAAACTTCTCTTCATACTGCACGCGTGTGTAGTCCATCGTTAATTTTTCTTTAGGATAAATATAGACGAGTAGACCAACAACAAGGATGATTAAGCCTAACAATACCGACAACAGCAATATCCATCTTTTTTTCATAATTTTCACCCCTCTGCATGGTGATCTACCTAATGATATACTATTATTAAAGTAACAAGATATATATTAAAACAAGAAAAGGATCGATGTAACCTATGAACGAGTCCGAAACTCAGGTAAAAATTGGTTTAGAAGAAATCGTACAAGCCCATATGCATCTTAAGGATGTTATTTCACATACTCCCCTGCAATTCAATCGCGTACTTTCTGAGCGCTACGGCGCAAATATATATTTAAAGCGCGAGGATCTACAAATCGTCCGCTCCTTTAAAATTCGTGGAGCTTACCATATGATTCGTTCCTTATCTGAGCAAGGACCTCTAAACGGTGTCATCTGCGCCAGTGCAGGCAATCATGCGCAAGGTGTTGCCTACTCCTGTCAAACTCTAGGGATTCCAGGTAAAATCTTTATGCCTAGCACGACGCCAAACCAAAAAGTGAAGCAGGTTCAGTTTTTCGGTGGAAACTCCGTTGAGATCATACTAAAAGGCGATACATTTGACGATGCTTATAATGAAGCAGTTGCCGAGAGCGAAGCAAGCGGCTATACGTTTGTCCATCCATTCGATGACCGAATGATTATAGCAGGAAACGGTACGGTTGGGCTAGAGATTTTAAATGATATTGAGCAGGCACCGCACTTTGTATTTGTTACAGTTGGCGGCGGCGGGCTTGCAGCCGGTGTTAGCTCCTATATGAAAAGCATTGCTCCAAGCGCACAGATTATCGGTGTTGAGCCGGAAGGAGCTGCTTCGCTACGTTACGCGCTTGATCATAATGAAGTGCTCACCTTGCCACAGATTGATAAATTTGTAGATGGTGCAGCAGTTAAACGAGTCGGCAATCTCACGTATGCAGTGTGTAAGGAGCTGCTCGATGACGTTATTCATGTGAATGAAGGCAAGGTATGTACAACGATGCTAGATCTATACAATGAAAATGCGATTGTAGCTGAGCCTGCAGGCGCCCTGCCCATTGCAGCACTTGAGCAATACAAGGAGCAGATTCAAGGTAAAACGGTTGTATGTGTCGTTAGCGGCGGAAACAATGACGTAGATCGTATGCAGGAAATTAAGGAACGCTCCTTAATCTATGAAGGCTATAAGCATTACTTCATGGTTAGCTTCCCGCAGCGCGCAGGTGCACTACGAGAATTTCTAGTGCAGGTGCTTGGACCTAACGATGATATTACTCGTTTTGAGTATGTTAAAAAATCAAATAAAGATAATGGACCAGCACTTGTCGGCATAGAGCTAAAATATAGGGAAGATTATGCCGCGTTGATCGAGCGCATGGAAAGTAGGGGGTATCCGTTTGTTGAGTTGAACAAGGATCCCGTACTATTTAACATCCTAATTTGAGATGTGGTTCAATAATCCAACCTTGATCACGAAGTAGCACTGAGAGCCTATTCGACATCGAATCTTGAATTCAGCCGAGCCATCCGGTGCTCACGTACCAATTACGTACGCTGCGCTCCTCTGTCTCTAGCTTCTTTCAACCTTCTCGGTGCTGAAAGTTGAATTATTGAACATCTATTAAAAGGGGTAGTTCAAAATCACCCACTTTGATCACGAGGCGGAACTGAAGGCTTATTCGACTTCGAATCTTGAATTCAGCCGAGCCATCCGGTGCTCACGTACCAATTACGTACGCTGCGCTCCTCTGTCTCTAGCTTCATTCGATCTTCTTGGTGCTGAAAGCCGGACATTTTGAACCTTTATTTGAAGGGGAAATTCAATAGTCCAACCTTGATCACGAAGTGGCACTGAAGGCTTATTCGACTTCGAATCTTGAATTCAGCCGGACATTTTGATCACCTGAACACGTAGTAGATAGAGAAAATATATCCTATATTAAATTGCTGGAACGGAGAATCATATTGTATGACATTAGAGCAAATTGAACAATTTCTTGAGAGCCTATCGAGCCTTGGTCCCTTGCCTGGTATACTCGTTCCGCTGCTTGAGGCATTCCTGCCTTTTTTGCCTCTTATCGTCATTATTGCAGCAAATGTAAATATATACGGCTTTGGCTTCGGTATATTATTTTCTTGGGTAGGGATTGTCAGTGGAGCAATCATACTTTTCGGAATCTGCAGAAAATACGGTCACCGATTAAGGGAACGTCTGCTAAAACGATACGCTTCTACAGAGAAAGTATTTGGCTGGATTGAAAGCAAAGGCTTCACCCCTTTGTTTCTGTTATCCTGCTTCCCGTTTACACCATCTGTACTCATTACCATTGTCGCAGCATTAAGTAAGCTCCCTTTTCATTCCTTCCTAGTCGCTATTTCGCTTGGTAAGGCAATGATGGTGCTTCTTATCGCTTTACTAAGCTTTGATATTACGAATCTGTTCACAGAGCCATGGCGAATTATCGCGTCCATCGCGGGTATTGCAGTGCTCTGGATTGGCGGAAAAAAACTAGAGAAGCGTTATAATAAGTAACTAGTCGTATTTCTATTAATCCTTACGGCAATAAAATTAAATATTGATAAATTCAGCCGTCGGTGCTAGATTAGTTTCGTAGCTATAACTATGTTAACTACAGTCGTTGAAAGTTAGATTTGGAGGATATACTATGAAAATATTGCAGGAATTTAAAGAGTTTGCTGTTAAGGGTAATGTCATTGACCTTGCTGTTGGTGTCATTATTGGTGGCGCCTTCGGTAAAATTGTTACGTCACTCGTTAACGATATCATTATGCCCCCGATCGGTTATTTACTTGGAGAAATAGACTTTAAAGATTTAAAGCTGCCACTCGCAGATCCGAATACGTATGAAAACCCATCTGAGGCACCAGCGATTGCTTATGGTGCTTTCATTAATACGGTGCTAGATTTTCTAATCGTTGCACTCTGTATCTTCTTTATGGTCAAGGGCATCAATCGACTTCGCCGTATGACAGAAAAAGAGAAGAAAAAAGAAGAAGTTGCTGCAGCACCTACGGAGAAGGAATGCCCACATTGCTTATCACAAGTGCCAATCAAGGCAACGCGCTGCAAATACTGCACATCGGAGCTAAAGGCTACCTCAAGCAATGCTTAGTATATGAAAACGTGCGTTAAACACCCTCTACCTCTATTCGTGGTAGGACAAGCGGTTATTATAGTGCTTTGACATCACATCTCTACATTTCTTTACCTGTATGGTTAAGTGCTGGAATGACTCGTTTACAGTATCGCTGTAAGCTTGTCCTCCAGCTCTTTTTATTGCTCATAGTAAGTTAAAGGAGGAATGAGCATGCAATGGATTGCTATGCTTACAATGCTCATTGACCACATCGGCGCTGTCTTCTTTCCAGATCAGCAGTGGCTTCGTATCATTGGACGAATTGCTTTTCCGTTATATGCATACTTGATGGTCATCGGCTACCAGCGTACACGCAGTTACACAAAGTATGTGCTACGAGTTGCTCTGCTTGCAGCTATATCCCAGCCCATGTATCAATGGGCGTTTGACACGAAGCATTTCAATATTATCGTCACGCTACTTGTCGGCTTAATATTATTTAAGCTCATGGATGCAGCAGCCAAAAAACCGATCATTCAATGTTTAGGAGTAATCACTGCGCTTTTTGCCGCGGAATGGTTTTCCCTGGATTATGGGGCATATGGTCTTGCACTTATGCTCATATTTAGATACGCATCCAGGGAGCGTATGGTACTCTATCACGGCTTGCTAGAGCTCCTCTATTTATTAGTATGGGGGATTCAATTTTTTAGCCTAATTGTTACTTGCTTTATTAGCTTTCTGCCAAATTGGGTTAAGAAAGTCGATCAGATAAATGTTCCTCGCTGGTTATGGAGAAGCTTTTATCCATTGCATTTATTAATAATCGCAATAATTTCCTATAATATCTAAACAAATGTATTAGAAAAGTGTTAGATTAGTAAACGATTATTAAACGTATTATTCACTCCCTCTTAAATTTTTGTTTATATACTATAAACATAAAGTTTTAGGAGGTTCTCCCGATGATGAAAATTATTAAATATAAAAATCGTTCTGTTCCTGTGTACTTTCCCACAGAGAAGCCTCAAAATTACGATAAGCTGAACAATAAGCTGCAGGAACTTGAATACGACTTTTCCTTCCGTAAAAAGTGGAAAACGATCACCTCTGTCGAAATGGTCCGTGATGTAGCAATTTTCCAATATAATGATGGAACAAAGCTTTATCTAGAGGTTTCATAATTTCATTACTAACTATTAAAAACCCCCCAAATGGCTGAATGAAGCCCTGATCGTTAGTTTCCTTCTAACTCAGGGTGTGATTCACCTTTGGGGGTATTTGCTTTATATGAATGATATGCTTTATACGTTTTATATGGTTATGGTTTATATGCATTATATGATTTAAGCAATTTTGAAGTTTAGTAGTTTTGCTATAGTTGCGTGGCTTAGCTGAACCGTTGGGATCGGCTTACTCATATAATAGCCTTGAGCATATGTACAACCTAATATTGATAATAACTCATACTGCTCCTGCGTCTCGACACCCTCCGCAACAAGCTCCAGCCCCATCTCGTTCAGCATGCGTATCGTATGCTTCACAATGGTTAAATAAGCTTTGTTCGATTGGATCTTATCAATGAAGTGCTTGTCCAGCTTTACGCAATTAATTGGCATCGCACTTACGCTTTCTAGACTAGCATAGCCTGTACCGAAATCATCAATAGCAACACTAAATCCTGCACCCTTTAAGGCCGCAGCTGCTTCAATAACTTGTTCATCTACTAACTCCATCGTGCTCTCAGTGAGCTCAAACTGAATATAGGATGGGTCTAACCCAAAGCATTGAGCATACTTTAATGCAAGCTCGGCAACATTACAAAGCTTAAACTGAACAGGAGATACATTAATAGAAACACGCAAAGTTGATTGCCCAAGTCGCTCATGGATGCTTACGAGCTGTCTACATGCTTCTTCGATAATCCACTCTCCAAGCTCCGAAATAAAGCCATTCTGTTCTGCTAAAGGAATAAATTGAATCGGGCTTAATAAACCTAGCTGAGGGTGATGCCAGCGCACCAGTGCTTCAAACCCAACTAACTCCCCGTCTATCAATCTATAAATAGGCTGAAAATCTAAATGAAATTGTCTATTGGCAATGCCGTTCGATAGCAGTGATTCAATGAGAATTTCCTGATTGTACTGCTCAGCCTGCTCTTGAACCATAACCTGGCTTCGTTTGACACCTTGTTTCTTCGCTAGCTGCAATGCATACTTGCTCCGCAGAATATCACGCTCGTCGTAAGCATGCTGCTCATCATAGTAGGAACCGATATAGAGCCGAATGGGATAGATTCGTCCGTCGATCGTTAGCGTCTGACCAATGCATTTTCTTATCGCGCCCTCCACCCGCTTAAGCGAGGAGCTCTCTATCTCAAGAATCATGACCAGCTTGTGTTGTCTTTCCTCAATATGTCGAATAAAATCCCGAAAAATCCACTTCGTGGTGATTAGCTTTTCATGAATAGCCGATCTCATTTTCATCTGATCGAACGGGGCATCTAAGCCTGCTTCCCAATCTATGGTAGTAATTAGCAAATCACCACACCTCACAGTTGTAATCTCTAGATAGTCTACTGTTATTTTACATCATTCGGCTATAAATGGTATAGCTTATCATAAAAAAAACTGCCCTTTGTTAAAAGGACAGTCAAATTATGCTAGGGGTGTATTTATACCCAAACCCCCATACTGTTTTTATTAATTTCGGTTCTTTCGGATTGTACTCAATTTTTTTACGTAAATTAACGATATGTACGTCAATTGATCGATCTGTAACGAACGAATCAAAGCCACGTACAGCGCTAATCAACTCATCTCTGCTAAATACTTTGTTAGGAGAGGTAATGAACAGCTTCATAATTTCGTATTCTGAAAATGTCGTTTCGACAGGCTCTCCTCTAACGAGTAGCTGCCTGCGCTCATAATCTAGCATGATCGAGTTATCTGCCCCGGATTGCAAGCTAGTCTCCTCATATGTCGTATTCATATGAATTGATCTACGGATAAGCGCCTCTACTCTAGCAGTCAGCTCATGCATGCTGAAAGGCTTGCACAAATAATCATCAGCACCCGCCTTTAGAGCGGATACACGTTCTGAAACTTCATTCTTCATCGATAGAATCATTATCGGCATCATTGATTCATCTCTAACCTTAGAGCACAAATCAATCCCGTTCATATCTGGCAGCATGAGATCTAACAACAACAGATGCGGCTTAAACTGCTCAATTAGCTGAAATCCCTCAGTTCCATCAAAGGCTTGCTTTACCTCATAGCCTTCCTCCGATAAATACATGGACAGCATATCACTCATCATAACGTCATCTTCTACGACTAACACTTTATACATGGACGTCACCCTTATGATTTGTTCAGTTCTGCGTTCCTTATATTGTCTCGTTATCTAATACTATACAACATCCCACTCATTACGACAACGATTTGTTAGATTTCTATTAAGAAATTGTTAGACAACTATTAAGGGTGCTCTAAAGTTGTTGAAATCTCATATAATGCAGCGTTTAATGCCGATTCCAGCTCGTTAATATATGTTGGAAGCATCGAAGATTGCTTCTCACGTAATATTCTTTTGCCCTCTACTGTCAATGAAACAATATGATGTGCTCCAAGATAGCTTGATGCACCTTTCAACGTATGCAGTGCTCTTGTTATCTCATCGTAATCGTTGCTTTCATAATACTGCTTAAGCTTTGATATAAAGAAAGAATAATCATCTAAAAACTGTTCAAGCATATGCATATAAATATTAATTTTCCCATTCACGCGCTCGATTGCAGTTTTTGCATCAATGGATGAGAGTGATTCCAATTTAATAAGAAGCTCTTCGTTGGCAAGAACAGGCTGAGCGTTTTGCTTACTCTGCTGTGACGCTTGCTTCTGCGTATACTGCTGAATAATCTGCTCAAGCTGCTGCAGCGTGATCGGCTTCGTAATGACAGCATTCATCCCTTGCAGCACATACTGCTCATGGTCAGAAGCCAATACATTTGCCGTTACAGCAACAATAGGAAGCTCACGATACTGCTCCTGCGAGCGAATATACCTCGTTGCTTCAAGCCCATCCATCTGCGGCATATGAATATCCATAAGGACAAGATCATACGACTGCTTTTCGATCTGCTGTATGGCTTCCAATCCATCATTAGCAATCGTTACCTTACAATTGCAATGCTTTAACATCTCCGCTGCAACAAGCTGATTTATTTTATTATCCTCCGCGAGCAGCACCTGCAGCTGAGGCTCATCAAGCTCGATGAGCTCTGCTGCCTTATTACTTGTCAGATTCTGCTTCAGCTCGGATTCATGCTTAGGAGCTTGACGACTTTTCGTTTTTTCATACAGCACATGATCAATCGCATCTTGGAACCGTTTCTGCGTGACAGGCTTCGTTAATATCGCTTGTGGCTGCAGTTCAGGCTCCAGCAGTAATAGCTCCTCACGTCCATACGCTGTAGTTATCGCAATGATTGGAATATTTCGTTCTGCAGCAGCTTCCTGAAACTCTAGCCATGTATCCATACCGTACATATCGTTCATCTCCATATCGACGATAATGAACGCAGGGTAAGCCCCTTCTCCTAAGCGCATTAATCGCAGGTAAGCCTTTTTCCAGGATCGTTTCTTTACAGCATTATAGCCGCAGCCAGCAAGCTGCTGGGACCAATAATTAGCCATTAGCTCATGATCCTCAATGATCCATGCAACACTTTCAACTTTCACTGACTGCTGCTTCTGCCGAATAGGCTCTGGTGTATATTGATACGCTACTTTCTTAAATGGCAATGTAAATGTAAATGCACTACCTTCGTGCAGCTTACTTTCAGCGTGCAGCTCCCCGCCAAGCAGCTCAACTAGATTTCTCGAGATAACTAAACCGAGACCAGTTCCCCCGTATTTTCGTGTCGTTGAAGAATCGGCCTGCGTAAATGGCTTAAAAATATATTTCAGCTGTTGCTCCGACATACCAATTCCCGTGTCTCTTACGAGGAACTGCAGATCTATTTCATCATCGCGATCAGCTGCCACAGTGATCGTGAGCTCTACAAGTCCGTGCTCAGTAAACTTTACAGCATTGACGCAAAGATTAGACAATACCTGCTCAAGTCGCAATGCATCTCCGATTACACTGTGCGGTACATGCTCATCAATTTCGATTTTAAATTCAAATTGCTCCTTGCCCCCAAGGAAAACATTTAATTGGTCAGCAAGATGATTAATAAGCACATGCATTTGGAAGGTAGATAAGTCTGGCTCGATCTTTTTCGCTTCAAGCTTAGAGAAGTCGAGAATATCATTTACGATATTTAGAAGCATACTTGATGAGTCCTTCATATGCTGTACATAGTCATGCTGTACATGATCGAGATCCGTTTTTTGCAATAGCTGAGACAGTCCGATGATGCCATTAAGTGGCGTACGGATTTCATGACTCATCAGCGCAAGGAAATTACTTTTGGCTTTGTTAGCCTCTTCAGCCACCTCGGTCGCATGGACAAGCTTACGCTGCACCTCTAGCTGCTCCGTAATATCCCTCGAGATGCAGGAAAACATCGTTTCTCCTGTCATGGAATCCTCATACGTCACGATAATGATGGAGACATTAATAAACTTACCAGCAATATTTTGGAACTGAGCCTCGCACTCAAAGAATCCCTGCCTACGAGCAATAATAGCTCCCCTCAGCAGCAGCTTGTACATGTGCTCAGGCAGCAAGCTTTTTAACGACAGACCGCGCAGCTCCTCTTCGCCTAGGCCAAGTATGTCTCGACCAGCTTGGTTAATAAAAATAATGTTCGAGTTTTGGTCTACGGATGCAATGAGGTCCTTCGCGGAAGCAACGACCATCTGCAGGCGGTTATTATCAGTCTCTAATTGTCTTTGCTCTGATAGATCCGTTAGGAGAGCAATAATGCCCGAGTAGCGGCCACTTCTATCCTTCAAGCTGCTTGAGCGATTGAATACAGGGGTTCTGCGTCCGTCACGGTGCAATATAGTCAATTCATATTCATAGTTTGGATAATGCTTTCTGAGCTCTATAAACAGCTCCACACCTGGCTGAACCTCTCTTCCAATTTCCTGCGAAAACTTTTCAGCCAGCTCATTAACCTCATCCATATCCATAAAGATCAAGGGGGTCGCCTTGCCAACCAATTCCTCTGACGTGTAGCCAATCATTTCTTCGGCTGCTTTGTTGAGATATGTAATGTAATAACGTTCATCCATGACGAACACTGGATTTTTATTCTGGTTAATGACAGCATCAAGTCGGTCGAACATAAGCTGCAATCGCCTCATCATGCCATTTACCGTTTTAGCTAAATTACCGATCTCATCCTGTGTAGATGCATTTAGGTGATCTCCATCAAAGTTACCTGCTGCTGCTCTTTTCGTAACCTGTAAAATCGCTTTAAGACGAGTAATAATAGATTGGAAGTATAAATAAAACACTACCGCTATTAAGCCGATGGCTAACGCAACAACGAGCAGCATACGCCATAAGGTAGGTGCCGCCAGCTTGTTGATTGAGCCAAGATCCTTGACCTCCATAATTACCCAGTTTGTTCCACCGATCTTCTGATAAAAAATGATATAGTCCTGCAGTGAAACAGATACTTCCTTGTTGCCCACTGGATCGATCAAGGCTAGTCCAGCCAGCTCTTTTAGATGATTACGTAACACGATATCCTGCTGATTCGAAAACACGGTGTGTATATGATCATAAATGAGCTGCCCACTATGATTGTATAAATACAAATTGCCTTCCTCGATTTGCAGCTTTTCACTATATGCTGCAGGTGGGAAGGCATACGCTGCGAATAACGCACCTATCAATTCATTAGATTCATCCATACTATAAACAGGCACACTAATATAGCCTAACCGCTCTTCCGCACCGGTAGATACGGGGTCAGTTAAAACGATATCGCCTCGTAACGATCTTGCTATCGGCAGCTGCTCTTTTAGTGTACTCTTTTTTCCAGTTAGACTCGTAATGATGCCGTCTTGAGTAACAAAGCCAATTTCACTGTACTGAAATTCATTAAGAGCACGCTCACGCTCTAAGTAACCCTTCATAGCGGCCGTGTTCCCAGATCTTACTTCATTCGTGCGACTCATAACAAGAACTTCAGATTTACGTATATCAAGCCAGGATTGAAGAAATAAAGACCGACTATCCTGCTTCAGTCGAATATTATCTAATTCTGTTTCAATCATATCATTTTTAACAGATGTATAATTAAAAAGACCGACTATCAACAGAGGCACCAATGATATTACGATAATAATAATTAAGCCCTTTGTGCGGAGAGATAATGTATTCATCGGTCAATCCTCCCATCTATCGCTAGCTAGTAGCGCTACTTGGCTTGCTATGACTAGATAGCATTTGTTCAAAGAAATCTTTTTCTTCATCTATGAGCTTCTTCCAAGCTTCAACACAGCGCGGATCAAAATGCTCTCCGCTTTCCTCATTAATGATGCTCATCGCTTTCTCTAATGACATTGCTCTTCGATAGGAACGTGATGATGTTAACGCATCGAATACGTCTGCGATCGCTGTGACGCGAGCGACTAGAGGGATAGATTCTCCCGACAGCTTGTCTGGATATCCTGTGCCGTTCCACTTCTCATGATGGGAACGAATGATAGCCAGCTCCTCAATCATAAATCCAATCTGCCTACACATGTTATAGCCATCCAGCGGATGCTTTTCAATTAGCCTGCGTTCATCATCGGTTAGCTTACCAGGCTTATTAAGCACGTAGTCGGGAATAAATATTTTCCCAACATCATGGACTAGCCCACCCTGCGCAATCGACTTTAACTGCGATGAGGAAAGTCCCATCTCCTCACCTAGCTTCAAAGCATAGACCGTTACGCGGTAATTATGGCCCGCAGTATAGGCATCCTTTGCTTCTGTTTTCTTCACTAGCTCACTAACACTTTGCGTCATATAGGTTTGAATCCATCGATCAGGATCGGCACGATACAGCTGCTTCACTAAATCCTTAAGTGATTCATTGTTCGAGTATTCATTCACGATAACGATCATCAGAACCATCATGGACAAGAACAATAGTATGTGATGCACCCACCAGCCGATGCCGTTAGGAGAAGTCGTAGCAAGCACCACTTGAGCTGTATTCAGCCAGCCTGTACTGTACACGATAGCGAGCTGTATAGAAAACCGTGAAGCCATATAGGTAATGAGATGCCGATAAACGGTCCACGTGTTCAAGAGCAAAATGATGAGCGTCGTTAGACGAATTGTATGATCATGGAATAAGATAACGTTACCTTCATTGCTTTCAGCGATCCAGATAACTAAACCGACAACGACCATAGCTGCGCACGATATTGGCATCAGCTTTTTTCTATGCTTAATCAAGTATCTGACAAGCATATGATCTGCTGAAAGTGAGCTCAGCCATAGCCAGCATGACGATAGCACTAATGCAAGCTGTGCGTACAAGTAAAAATGCTGCTCTGATACTGCTCCAAGCCTCGGTATCGATAATCCGTGAAGAATGAGCATACCGCCAATCGATGCATAAGCAAGGGATACAAACAATACCTTTATATTTCTAATTTGATGAGCGACTACTCCTATCACAACCGAAATAATGATAGCTAACAAGGCCACCATACCTATCATATATATGAAAGAGGAATGCTTGATTGTATCATGATTAAAGGGCAGTTGTTGCAACCAATAATAAATAATAATAGGTATAATCATTGCTAGTCCTAGCTGAAGCAGCACGAGTCTGCGAGAACGCATAGATGTTCCTCCGTTCCTATTCTCTATCTCAGTTCGTCTTACAGCTCCTTAATCCATGTTCCAATCTCATTGAACGGCATTGGCCTCTTAAAGTAAAATCCTTGCGCCAAATGACAGCCTGCTGCTTGTATAAACTGCAGCTGCGACTCTGTCTCCACACCTTCCGCAATAAGCTGAATTTGCAATTGCTTAGCCAGCCCTATAATAGAGCGCACAATGGCTTGCTTTGTAGGCAACTCAAATTGCTCAATATACTTTTTATCGATTTTTAATGTTTGAAATTGAAGCTCCTCGAGCGACCCTAAGAAGGAATAACCCGAGCCAAAGTTATCCATCGACAATTTAACACCTAGCTTCTGCAACGGTTCGATTTGTTCCTTCACAGCAGCTCCACAGTTCATCAGCATCTGCTCCGTAATTTCAAGCTCTAATAGATGTGGAGATAGCTTTGTTTGTTCTAGTGCACGTTTTGTCATGTCACTTAGACGGTTTGACTCTATTATTTTACTAGATAAATTGACAGAAACGACTAATTCATCATCACTATCTATATTCCACTCATAACAGTCCTTGCATGCTGTGCTAAGTGCCCATTCTGTTATGGGCAATATAAGCCCCGTTTCTTCAGCAATCGGGATAAATTCATCAGGCGTCACAGCACCGATCACCGGACTAGTGTAGCGAAGCAGTGCTTCAAAGCCTATCGGACGATTCGTATTAATGTCCCATTTGGGCTGATAATATAATTGAAATTCTTTCTTCGCAAGAGCGTCGCGCAGCCCTTTTTCAATCTCGAGCCTGCGTATCACTTTATCTTCCATTTCCTTGGAGTACTCGCAATATTGGTTCTTACCTAATTTTTTCGAGTAATACATCGCCGTGTCCGCTGCTTTCAGCAGGCTATTCTTCGTAATTCCGTGCTCTACTGCATAGCTCACACCAATGCTGCAGGTTACTTCAAGCTGGTGCTTTCCTAGTAATATAGGTGAACTAATTTCCTGCAGCAGCTGCTTCGCTGCTTGATGAACCTCTTTCTTCTCGTTATATGGAATGACAATCATAAATTCATCTCCGCCCATGCGAAATACTCGCTTCGGAGGTTCTGCATACCTTCTAAGCTTATCACCCACATGCTGTATTAATTGATCTCCGACATCATGTCCTAGTGTGTCATTAATGTATTTGAATTGATCCAGATCAATAAACAGGACAGCTTGCTTACGATTTACTAAGGAGGTTGTTTTGAAAAATTCGTTCATGGCATGTCGATTATTAAGTCCAGTCAAGGAATCGGTATATGCCATTCTCTTATAAATTAATTGCTCCCATACTTGCGCCAGCCAGGTCAGCAAGATAATAACTACAATTACAACAAGTACAGTAATGAGCAATCTAGCAGGAGCCTGCATCTGTGCCTGCTGGGTTATATATGCGGGATCAATGCACCAGAAAGAGCTTGCCTCCATCCCTACATAGTGCATGCCAGTTACTGCAAAAGCCATAAGCAATGCAGCAGCTGCTCGATGAAGGAAGCTTCCTTTCTTCTTCATTCTCATAAAGAGATTTAGTGCTGCATAGGAGGCTATAAATGCAATAACTGCTGAGAGAGTCCACATGATAGGATCATAGCTAATTGTCATAAATTCATTCATCATAGAGGACATACCGACATAATGCATCGTTACAATGCCTGAGGCCATAAAAAGACTTGCAAGCAGCAGCTTGCCTTGAGATGCTTTCTTACTCGTCACGTAAAATGCTAGCATTGATGCCCCGATACTAGCCAAAACTGATATAAGAGATTTTCCAAAATGATAGTCTATCGGAATAGGCAAGTGAAAGGCAATCATTCCAACAAAATGCATGGTCCATATGCCACAGCCCATAACAAAGCCTGCAATAATTAACCATATCCATGTAATTTTATGTTGTAGCATCGTAACCTTTTTTGTAAGCCCTAATGCTTGGTACGATGTAAAAAAGGCGATAATAAGCGACAATGCGACGATCCATATGTTGTAACTTCCCGTTAATAAAACCAAAATAACCCTCCACTACGATCCGTAAATAAAGATTAATGCAACAATTATATACAACATTATAACCTTTAAATAGCGCTTTACAATTACCTTCGAGCAATAAATTGTCGATTTTTTCGACATTATTCGAGTTTATTCGTCATATCCCTAAAGCGCTTTATTATTTAAGCTTATATTAATGTTTTTCGTAAAGAAATTTGTTATAGTATTAACAGACTTTTATATTTGAGAGGAGTTCAATTGAATGGATAATAAAGAAACGCAATCTCAGCAATTCTCAGAAAACAATGAGGTTGCGGGTAACGCACCTATCGTTAACAACAATGAAAGAAACGGTGGGGGCTCAAAAAACAATCCTTTTTGGATGATCGCATCCATCATATTAGCGATAGCGCTAATATTAGTGATTATCTTCCCAATCGGGGGCAACAAGGAAGAAACACTTGCAACAGTTAATGGTACGAAAATTACACAAAAGGATTTACTTGGCACACTTCAGCAATATTATGGAGACAGCATTACAAGCGTGCTTGATCGTATGATTACGGAAGAGGTTGTTGGACAAGAAGCTAAAGCTAAAAACATTAAGCTTACAGATGCAGACCTTTCAGCTGACATTGCAGCTCTAAAAATTGATTACGGCTCTGAAGAGAATTTCCAAAGCTTCCTATCTTACTATGGCATGACTGAGGACGATCTTAAAAACGAACTTAAACTACAAACCCTTGTACGTCTATTGCTTCAAGATACTGTTGAAGTAACAGATGAAGAAGTTCAAACGTATTTCGATGAGAACAAAAGTAACTTAGGCGGTTCCGCGGAAAAGGTTAAAGCTTCTCATATCCTTGTAACGGACAAGGCACTGGCTGAGGATATTCTTGCTCAATTAAAAGATGGAGCAGACTTTGCTGAATTAGCAGCGCAGTACGGTACTGATGGCACTGCGACAACTGGCGGCGATCTTGGCTTCTTCACTTATGAGGAGATGGTACCTCAATTCTCTGAAGCGGCATTCGCGCTTGAAGTTAATGAGCTAAGCGATATTGTGGAAACGGAGTTCGGTTACCATATTATCCTTAAAACTGACTACCAAGAAGCGACTGAGGCTAACTTTGATACGATGAAGGATGCTATTAAGGTTAAGCTAATTAATGAAGAAATTTATGCGAATAATAGCACATATACAGAGGATCTTCGTTCTAAAGCAAAAATTACGAATAACCTTGTAGAAGATAAAGCAGCTGAAGTACCAGCAACAAACGATACTCCAGCAAACGACTCTGCAGCGAATGAACCTGCAGCAGAATAATTTTGGACAAGCAAAAGGCTTGCGTCACTGAGGACGCAAGCCTTTTGTGTATATATTGTACGCGAGCCTCCGCGTAAGAACGAAAAACCCTTCGTTATATTAATAACCGTCTTGCTTTGCGTCCATTCTATTCACAATTGCTACACTGCTGCTCGCACCGATTCTACTTGCACCAGCTTCCAGCATCGCAATTGCTGTTTCATAATCCCGAATACCGCCTGATGCCTTAACACCGATATTTGGACCTACGGTGGCACGCATTAGCTGAATATGCTCGGTCGTCGCACCGCCTGAGCTAAAACCAGTCGATGTCTTTACATATTGTGCTCCAGCTTCTACTGAAAGCTTACACGCTTCAATAATTTCATCATTGGTTAGTAAGCATGTTTCTAGTATAACCTTAACAAGTGCTCGATCACCCGCAGCAGCAACAACCGCTTCAATATCTGACTTAACTGCGTTTAGCATCCGGCTTTTTAAATAGCCGATATTTAGAACCATGTCAATTTCTGTTGCTCCATCCTCAACCGCCTGCTTCGTTTCCATAGCCTTACTTGCACTGGAAGCAGCTCCTAATGGAAATCCAACAACAGTCGTAATCCCAACTTGCTCAGCGCCTTGCAGTTGCTTCGCAGCAAGCTTTACCCAGCAAGGATTAACACAAACCGTTGCAAAGCTATGTTCAGCCGCCTCCTCACAAAGCGATATAATCGCCTGCTCGGTTGCATCTGGCTTGAGCAGTGTGTGGTCGAGGGTTGATGCTAGATCTCTTCTATCCACATTCATTCTTCCTTCCTTTAGGGGATGTTTAAAAAGCCCAGCTTTGATCACGATGTATTGCAGATAGCTTACTCGACTTCGAATCTTGAACTCAGCCGGGACTTACAGTGCTCACGTACTAATAACGTACGTTCCGCGCTTCACTCCCTAGCTTCATCCAACCTTCTCGGTGCTGAAAGCTGATCTTTTTAAACTTTTATTGGAATAGGTTGTTCAAATCGCACACCTTTGATCACGAGGTTGAACTGTGAGATTACTCGACTTCGAATATTGAATTCAGCCGGACCTTCCAGTGCTCACGTACCAATAACAAGCTCATGCATTCGCCGCCGTTTCCTTCGAAAACGTGTAGCTGCGCTTCTCAGTTCCTAGCTATATTCAACCTTTATTCCACCATTTTAACAGATTCGCTCATCGGTAGCATATGCTTTGGTGCTTAATGTTTATATGTACAGCAAAGCTCAACATCTCTATCACTACCTCATCCCATTGGAATGTGAAGTGATGGAAATGTTGAGCTGATCATTCATTTATGACTTGAATTAAAGAAAGGATGGGTTCACGTTATTAGACAAATGCAAATTTCTATTCACATTATACAAATGAAGAGTAAAAGCATGGTCATGATACCCTGCTTATCATGACCAGCTACTGCTTATTACAATAATTCCTTACGAAGCTCTGCAGCAGATTTAGGTGACAAGTATCCAAGTGGAATATCGAATACCGTTTTAGCACCCTTCTGCCCTTCTTTATGCAGCTTATATGCTGCACGCGCATATGCAACAAGCACACTAGAGGTAAACTCTGGGTTGCTGCCTAGCTTTAAGCCGAACTCCATAATTTGAGTAGAATCTTGACCAGTTTTACCACTGCGAAGCACATAACCACCATGCGGCATTGCAGAATGGTTCTGCTTCAATTCTTCCTCAGTAATGAAATGTACGATGGTTTCATAATCCGCGAAGTAGTTAGGCATTGAAACAATCTCATCCTTAATCTTCGCAAGATCAGCACCTTCCTCAGCTACGACAAAGCACTCACGCAAATGCTTTTCACGCGTTGTAAGCTCCGGGTTTTCACCGTTACGAACACGCTGCACCGCTTCCTCCATTGGAATCGTGTATTGCTTGCCGTCTTTAACTCCAGCTACTCGGCGGATGGCATCTGAGTGACCTTGGCTAACGCCTTTGCCCCAGAATGTATAGCCATTCCCTTCAGGTAGAATTGATTCAAACAGCAATCTATTCATTGAGAATAAACCTGGATCCCAACCAGTCGAGATCACTGCAAGCTTACCGCCTTCTTGTGCAGATGCATCGACTGCATCAAAGTATTCAGGAATACGCGCATGCGTATCGAAGCTGTCTACTACGTTAAACATTTTAGAAAACTGTGGTCCTTGCTCAGGTAGATCTGTTGCGGAGCCTCCGCATAGGATCATGACATCAATGTCATTTACAAAACTTGCTGCCTCTTCAATCGAATATGCTTTTGTGCTCGAAGAGATCGTTGCAGGGTCTCTACGAGTGAAAATTGCATCCAACTGCATATCCGGATTTTGCGCGATGGATAATTCAACTCCACGGCCCAAATTGCCGTATCCTACGATTCCAACGCGAATCCGATTTGTCATAACGTATAACTCACCTTTCTATGTTGTAAATATTAAACCCAACCTCTTGCTTCCATAGCAGCAGAGATGCGTTTGATCGCGATCATATAAGCAGCCTTACGTAGATTTACATCATATTCTTTCGCAAGATCGCGCACTGCCTTATAAGAGTTAATCATATTTACTTCTAGTTTTTCAAGTACTTCTTGTTCGCTCCAGTAATAATTCATCAAATTTTGAACCCATTCGAAGTAAGAAACTGTTACGCCACCTGCATTTGCAAGCACGTCAGGAATAACGATAATTCCTTTTTCCGTTAGAATGCGATCTGCACCTGGAGTTGTTGGTCCATTCGCAGCTTCGGCTACGATTGCTGCTTTAATATCATTTGCATTTTTTGAAGTAATGACGTTCTCAAGTGCAGCTGGCACAAGAACAGTAACGTCAAGCTCAAGCAATTGCTCGTTCGAGATATGATATTGTTGACCGTAATCTAGAATGGAAGCATTATCTTTAAGCTCTCCAACTTTCGCAAGATCTAGTCCATTTGGATCGTAGATGCCGCCTTTAGAGTCAGAAACTGCAACAACTTTGCAGCCAGCTTCGTCAAGCAAACGCGCTGCAATACGACCTGCATTACCAAATCCTTGAATTGCAACTGTTGCATCAGCTGGTGATTTCCCCATATCCTCAAGCGCAGCAAGAATCGTGTAAACACAGCCTTGTGCTGTCGCTTCGTTACGACCTTGAGATCCACCAAGGATAATTGGTTTTCCTGTAATTACACCTGGAGAGTTAACGCCAGCAAGCTTGCTGTACGTGTCCATCATCCAGCCCATTGTTTGAGCGTTTGTATAAACGTCTGGAGCTGGGATATCTTTTTGAGGACCAACAAATGCTGCGATAGCTTCCATAAAGCCGCGGCTAATACGCTCTAGCTCACCTTTGCTATGCTCGCGAGGGTTACAAATAACGCCACCTTTACCGCCGCCATAAGGTAAACCTACTACACCACATTTAAAGCTCATCCACATAGAAAGTGCTTTAACTTCGTCCAATGTCACATCCGGATGGAATCGAATTCCTCCTTTAGTAGGACCGATCGCATCGTTATGCTGTGAACGGTAGCCTTCAAACACACGTACAGAACCATCGTCCATTTTTACTGGGAAGTTTACTGTAAGCACACGCATTGGGCGCTTTAACACGTTCGCAATATGTTCTGGCAAGTTTAATAGAGCTGCTGCAGCATCTACTTGCTGTTGTGCAATCTCATAAGGATTAAGAGTTTCTTGAATAACGGATACTGTCATATTAGATCTGCCCTTCATTTTAGAATTCGATCACCTGATCGTGTCGTTACATACAGCATACTCCTAAATTTAGATTTTGGGAAGATTTTTGTGTGCATTTAGTGCAAATTTTTTTTGGAAAAATCCATTGTCAAATTAACTAACACTATTATGTTATATTTAATCATATTAAGCATCATGTTTGTTAACGTTACTGAGATAAATTGAAATTTCACCCAGAATCGATGCTTGGACACCATATTCAATCCACACATCATGTCAGTTATTTATAGTTTTTCTACTAAAGAAAGTATTGGACAAAGAATTTCAACTCATTAACTATCAGAAATGATTCCTAATTCGCATGCAATACTACTTCTTTTATCTCATGTCCATATCAGTAAGTTCACAATTCGTTCACAATTAACCGATAGGTAAAACAAATGTGCAGAAAGTGCAAACGATCAATAAAATATATTTTTAGTGCAAATAAAAAACACTTATCCGACTGTATAAGAATCAGTCGGATAAGTATTATTCGTAGGTTTGTATTATAATGTGTCATTATTCTACTTTCGATGCATCTTGAATTCTAAGAACAAATCGTTATAGTGAGACAGCATTCTAGGGCCTAAATTCTCATATACCTCAAGCCTTGCGGTTAGCTCCTCATCTGGATAAAAACGCTCGTCACCAGAAATCTCTTCATCTAAAAGCTCCAAAGCTGCCGCGTTTGGTGTCGAATAGCCAACATACTCTGTATTTTGTGCAGCAACCTCAGGATCGAGCATGAAGTTAATAAACTGGTGAGCGCCATCAATATTTCTAGCCGTAGATGGGATGACCATGTTGTCAAACCATAGATTAGAGCCTTCACTTGGCACAATATACTCCAGTGCCTCGTTCTCCCACATAATTTCGGCAGCGTCTCCAGACCACACTAATGCAGCAGCAGCTTCTTCACCGGCCATAAGCATCTTGATCTCATCGCCTACGATTGCTTTTACATTCGGCGTCAAAGTAGAAAGCTTTTGGAGCGCTTCCTGTAGATGCTCTTCATTCGTGTCATTGAGTGAGTAGCCTAATGAGTTTAAGCCCATCCCAATTACCTCACGTGCACCATCAAGCAAGAAGATATTGTTTTTAAGCTGCTCATCCCATAGATCGTCCCAGCTGTCAAACGTCAAGTCACCTACAAGATCTGGATGATAAACGACACCCACCGTCCCCCAGAAATAAGGAATCGAATACTCATTCCCTTCATCAAAGGACAAATCTAAAAATCGTTGATCGATATATTGTAGGTTTGGCACCTTGCTATGATCGATGGGCAGCAATAGATTCTCATCCTTCATCTTCTCAATCGCATACTCAGAAGGGATGCTAATGTCGAAGGTGGTGCCGCCCTGTTTAATTTTAGTCATCATCGCTTCATTAGAATCAAAGGTTTGATAGATAACCTTTAGCCCACTCTCTTCTTCAAAGCGTTCAATGAGCTCAGGGTCAATGTAATCGCCCCAGTTATAAATCGTAATCGTATTGTTTCCAGCATAGCCTTCACTTCTGTTCAGCATATTGACCAGATAGATCAGGGCAAAGCTGGCGATGAAAATAAGCAGAAATATTCTCGTTAGCTGCTTCATCCTTGAGCACCTCCATTCGCTGGACGCTGATTACGGCGCTCGATGTAATAATAGCCAATAACAAGAACAATCGTGAACAAGAAGATCAACGTTGATAGAGCGTTGATCGACAAGGACACACCTTGACGTGCTCGAGAGTAAATCTCAACCGCTAGTGTAGAGTATCCATTACCTGTTACGAAGAAGGTAACAGCAAAATCATCAAGCGAGTACGTTAGCGCCATAAAGAAGCCTGCATATATTCCCGGCTTAATATAGGGCAGAATAACACGCGAGATCACATGCCATGGGCTTGCGCCTAGATCTCGGGCAGCATCAATGAGAGAATTGTTCATTTCCTGTAGCTTAGGTAGTACCATGACGACAACGATCGGTATGCTGAATGCGATATGTGATAGCAATACCGAAGTAAATCCTAGCTGTATGCCAACGATGGTGAACAGAATCAGAAATGACGCACCAATGATAACGTCAGGACTTACAATTAACACATTGTTAAGCGTAAGCAGCGTCGTTTTTGATTTTGATCGTAGAAAATGAATCGCGATCGCACCAAACACGCCGATAATTGTCGCAATAGCTGCCGACAGCAGTGCGATGATAAAGGTATTCAGCACAATAATTAACAGTCTTGTGTCCTGAAGAACCTCCGAGTAATGCTCAAGGGTAAAGCCCTCGAAGCCTTGCATCGTGCCACCGCTGTTAAAGGAATAGATCATTAAATACGCAATAGGTGCGTACAGTACGATAAACACTGCAATCAGATAGAGGTTAGAGAGCTTAAATTTAGCGTTTGACAAGATCTAGCCCTCTCTTTCTTAAGCCCAACAGTCCCATGACAAGAGCCATAATAATGATGAGGAATACAGCGATCGTTGCACCCATTCCCCAGTCCTCCGTAACGAGGAAGTGCTGCTCAATGGCAGTACCAAGCGTAATGACGCGATTACCTGCAATGAGACGAGTCAGCATGAACAGTGATAGGGCAGGAATAAATACCGCGATGCAGCCAGCCTTCACACCGTCAAGCGTCAGTGGGAATATAACCTTACGGAATGTTACCCATGATGAAGCACCCAAATCCCGTGCTGCGTAGATAAGGGAAGGGTTCATTTTCTCAAGTGCATTATATATAGGTAAAATCATAAACGGTATAAAAATATAGACCGACACAAACACAAAGCTAAAATCTGTGAACAGAATCTGCTGATTGCCGATGCCAACAACCTCAAACAGCGCATTAACAATACCGTACGTGCCAAAAATCCCGATAAAGGCATACGCTTTTAATAGTAGGTTAATCCAGCTTGGCAGAATAATTAGCAGCAGCCAAAGCGCTTTATGCTTTGTTTTCGTTAGTAGATAAGCCGTTGGATACGCGACTGCCAATGAGAAGAAGGTGATCAGTAGCGCATACCAGAATGAGCTTAGCGTCATTTTCATATAGACTGGTGTAAAAAACTTCTCGTAATTCGCAAACGTAAATTGTCCTTCTACATTAAAGAAGGAGTAATATACAATAAGCAAGATCGGCGCCACGACAAATAGAACCAGCCACATAAAATATGGGATCAGATATATCGTGCGAGTTCTAGCTTCCATGA
This sequence comes from Paenibacillus camelliae, assembly GCF_023715345.1. Classification (GTDB taxonomy): domain Bacteria; phylum Bacillota; class Bacilli; order Paenibacillales; family Paenibacillaceae; genus Pristimantibacillus; species Pristimantibacillus camelliae. Next base: position 183,350 of record NZ_JAMBNY010000004.1, on the reverse strand, counting down.
TTCATCTCCTCGCCAGCGCTGTCTTTAGAATCCACTTCTTCATAGGACTCAAGACGCTTATCAAATTCTTCCTCCGTCTCACCTAGACGCATAACGTGAATCGCCTCAGGCTCAAAATACAACCCAATTCTTTCTCCGACTGTCGCTTTACGTGTACTGTGTACAAGCCATTCATTATTGTTGTCATCATAGCAGCAGATTTCATAATGAACACCGCGGAACAGCAAAGAATCAACTCGCGCAGGCAGCTGACTTGACTGTGGACTCACAATCTCGATATCCTCGGGACGAATAACGATATCGACAATCTCGTTCGGATTCAAGCCTTGGTCTACACACTCGAACTTTTTACCGGAAATCTCTACTTCGAAATCTTGAATCATCTTACCTTTAACAATATTCGATTCCCCAATGAAATCAGCAACGAAGCGATTGATCGGTTCATCGTAAATGTCGATTGGCGTACCCGATTGCTGGATGACCCCTTCATTCAAGACGAATATCTCATCGGACATCGCGAGCGCTTCCTCTTGGTCATGCGTAACAAATATAAACGTAATACCGAGACGACGTTGAAGCTCGCGCAGCTCATACTGCATTTCGGTACGCAGCTTTAAGTCAAGCGCAGATAGCGGCTCGTCAAGCAATAAGATCTCAGGCTCATTGACGATCGCACGTGCAATCGCGACACGCTGACGCTGACCACCAGACATTTCGGTAATTTCTCTATTTTCATAGCCGCTCAGGTTAACAAAGCGAAGCGCCTCAGCCACCTTTTCTTTGATGACAGATTCCTTCAACTTCTTAATGCGCAGGCCAAAGGCAACATTTTCAAACACATTCAGATGCGGAAAAAGCGCATAATCCTGAAATACGGTATTCACTTGGCGTTCATTAGCAGGCTTATTGTTAATGAGCTTGCCGTTAAAGTAAATCTTTCCTTCGGAAGGCGCTGTAAAGCCTGCGATTAGACGTAAAATTGTCGTTTTACCGCAGCCTGAAGGACCAAGAAGCGTATAAAATTTACCACGTTCAATTTCAAAGCTGACATTTTTAAGTACAGCCGGTTCTTGGTCGCTATATCGCTTCGAAACATCCTCAAAGCGAATAATCGTTTGGTCCATTATCATAACTCCTTTATCAGTGCAATTAAAGTGATTATACATGATTACTCACAAATTGTGTTAAAATTCGACACGATCAAAAAATGCATTCGTTTACATTATGTCAATAACTGTATCATTGCATACAAATTAGAGGAAACACCGTAGTTTTACTGCATTTTTGGTTACTTATTCGCATGTTAAACGCTACTTTTTTAGCATTTAGATCTACTTCATTCAAGTACATATGCATGTGCTAAAACCTAGTGCTGTCTCCATTGCTTTTTACTCGCATATGACAGATTACTTGGATGAAATCTGAGTCTTATGTAAGCTTAAGAGCTAGTTTAAAACAGAAGGAACAATCAGCATGGAGCATCAAGTAGCAGTGCCTCCAACGTTAGAATATGTGTTCTAACTTCAAAGGGTCACTACAAAGATGCCTCTACGATTGTTCCTTCTAATAAGTTTTGTTACAGCTTTTATTTCTATCCCTGTCTATTGCTCTGCCGATATTGTTTTACGGTAGCTAAAACGCATAAATATAAATGTGAGTGCAGAGCACACTAGGGCAAATCCGATTAATACGAATGCATTATCCCAGAACATAGCCATATTGCCGCTAGAGATTGCCTGCTTGAATCCTAGTACAGAATACGTCATTGGCAGCAGTGGATTAATGGCTTGCAGCCATTCGGGTACTAGCTCCAGTGGGAATGTACCTGCTGAGCTTGTAAGCTGCAATATTAATAGAACAATAGCAATAAAGCGACCAACATCCTTTAAGGTTACGCATAGCAGCTGGATGAGCATCATAAAGGAGACGCTTGTTATAACCATAAACCCGAAGTATGCTCCCATATTAGCTACCTCTAGATTAAGCACAAGCAGCATCGCTGCTCCTAGCACTAACGCTTGTACAACGGAAATAAGCAAGGTTACAGCCGTTTTCCCCATGTACCAGCTTGTACTATTGGCTGGCTTCAGTGCTGGCTCGCGCATAGAATAAACAATCGTTAATAGCATGCAGCCTACATATAAGCCCAGTGAGATAAAGTACGGTGCAAAGCCCGTTCCATAGTTAGGTACGACTGTGTATGCTTCCTTAACAACCTCAACCGGCTTCGCAAACTGTTGCTTCATATCCTCAGTGAGTGTAAGATTTAATGCTTCACCATCCGCACTTCCTAAGCCCGCTGCAAGCTCATTTGCGCCATCATCCAGCTTAGCAAGTCCAGTTGAAAGCTCCTTGCCTCCAGCAATTAACGAATCGTTACCTGATATTAATTGTGCAATCGAGCTTGGCAGCTGTCCTAGTCCTTCTGCTAGTTGACTAGCACCAGTAGCTGCAGAGTTCGCGCCATCCGCTAGGCTGCCTGCTCCTTGACCTGCTTGATCCACTGCCGCTGTGAGCTGCTCTGCTCCAGCCGCAAGCTTGCCAATACCTGCTGTTACCGCTTGTGAACCAGCTGTAAGCTCTGCTTCACCCTGCTCTTTAGCAAGCAAGCCCTCCGCTAACGCTTCACTACCGGCCAACAGCTGTTTAAATGCTTCACTGCTTGCTAGCTGCTCGTTCTGCTGAGCCAGCTGCTGCAACCCAGCCTGAAGCTTCAGTGCACCTTGCTTTAAGCTTGTTGTTCCTTCACTTGCTTGCAGTAGTCCAGCATCTAAAGCTTTATATTGCTCACTTAACTCTGCTGCACCATGGTTGAGTGCTTGTCCTGCCTGACCAATCTCATTCAGGCCATTATTAAGCGATTGACTTCCCGATTGTAGTGCAGATAAGCCTTCCGACAGCTGTTTACCTGCATCATTCAACTTACCAGCACCTGCTTGCAGCTTAACTAAACCAGCGCCTAATTGCTCCTGACCAGTGATAAGCTTATCGGCACCTTCCTTGGCGTCACCTGCACCACTCGCGATCTGCACCGCACCCTCGCTCGCCGATTGTATGCCTTCGAGAGCATCGCCAATTTTGTCATAAATGGTTTCAAGATACGTCTCTGTTATAGATTGGTTCAACACGGAAGCTAACTCGGAAACAGCAGTATCCCCGATCTGAGAAGCTAAAAAGTTATACGCCTCATTAGGTGTATAGAGCAGCTCCGCTTGCTGTGGTTCATCTGTTGTCAGTGAAACGGCCTGCTCTGAAAATTGCTCCGGAATTTCAAGCATCATATAATATTCATTTTCATCTAAGCCCTGCAACGCCTCTTCTTTTGTTACGAAGCTCCAAGCAAAATCATCTGATTCCTTTAGCTTTTCAACAAATTCATTACCAATGGATAAAGTGTTTTCTTCAAATTCAGCACCCTTGTCTTCATTGACGATCGCTACGGGCACTTTATCAAGCCGTGCGTACGGATCCCAAAAAGCACCTAAAAATAACGCCGAATATAATAAAGGCACGAGCATTACCGCAATGACTGGAATAACAACCTTAGGATTGCGCACAATACTGCCTAGCTCTGCCTTTACTTGATTATTTTTTCTTGCCATGATCTCTCTCCCCTGTCTTATCTAAGCTGTTTAGTTGTGTTGATTGTTAATGAAAGAAAAGAGGGCATCCTCTTAAGAAGATGCCAGTCCTTTTTCCAAGTAAAATCTTAGCTGGGAGGCAATTTCATTTTTTTCCATTGCTGTATGCCGATGCCCCCACTCAACCGCTAGTGCCATATATAGCTTTAAGATGACAAATGCTGTGAGTTCTGGATTGCAGGGTTTAATTTCTTGACGTTCAATCGCTATCTTCACCTTGTCTGCAATATGCTCAATAATTAGGTACTCCATCTGATTAATGGCATCTAGTGCCATTGGTGTACCGATCTCACGCACTTCCTGTGTAAGCTTAAGCGCGAGCTCATGATCCTCACGAAACTCCAGCAATACATTAAGCGCCTCAGACATTTGATTAAAAAAGCTCGACTCCTTGTCCATCGCATTGTCAGATGCAGCCTTCATCTCCTTAAGCATTCGATTAAGCACTTCCTGAAACAGTTCTTCCTTATTTGCAAAAAATGTATAGATCGTGCCTTTACCAACATTAGCAATCTTGGCAACCTGATCCATCGTTGTAGCTTTGTATCCGAACATTGCGAACGATTTACTAGCTGCTTCGACGATAAGTGTCCGACGATCAACATTCATACTTATCACCACCATATCAAAATGACCGAATGACCAAATTCATTTTCTGGTCAGTTCCAGTAACATTATTCTAATAGATGCTTCGTTAGTTTGCAACATTTAATTGTGAACTTTGCGATTTGGTATGTAAAAGCTATAATAGAGCTATGACTTAAAGGAGGTCTTGAAGATGAACGTTACAGAAATTACGACTGCCGAGCAATGGGAGCAAGCATTTGAACGCTCTAAGGAGCATCCTATTGTTGTATTTAAACATAGTACAACCTGCCCTGTCAGCGCTAACGCTTATGAGGAGTTTTCTAATTACTTAGCAGATAAACCGCGCAGTGATGCGGAATATTGGCTCGTTAAAGTAATTGAATCACGTCCAATTTCTTTACAAATTGCAGATGACACTGGCATTAAGCATGAATCACCACAAATCATGCTGCTGCAAAATAAAGAAAAGGTTTGGAGCGCATCACATTGGTCAGTAACAAAGGCTCATATTACAGCTGTATTGGACTAATCAATGCTTATTGCTTAACAAAAAGGAAGTGTGCTTGGGTTGCACACTTCCTTTTTGTTAGTCATTTTAATGAAATAGACGGTATCTTTTACCGTATCTCGCACCATAGTGAATAATACGTGCTACCGCTTGACGGTCTCTCAGCACTACAAACATTAAGTGATCTGGATTAGTATTATATTCAATAATCCATGGCTTTAAATTGTAATCGAGGGCAATATCAAGTCCAATTTCATTTAGCGATGGCCAATGCTTTCGCACCTCATGCATAACGGCAAGACTTAAAGTCTTCATACGCGGCAATGCAACGTTACGTTGATAAGGTGTAAGCAGGCTGTCAACCGAACCTACCGATCCCCCACCCGCTCCATTGCTTACCACTCTGCCTCGCTTAGAAATGCGTCCTGCTATGCCTGTAACCTCAAATCGTCCATTAGGACTGCGCTGTACCACTACACGAAAATCGTATATTTTTCCGTGGTAACGAAGTGAATGTATACCCTTTTGTACGATATACGATTCACCCTTCGTCTTCTTTAAAATAGCTGAATACAATTCATCGAAGCTTTTATAGCTTTTCACTTTTGCACCTGTATGACAGGAATAGCGCAAACCTTGTTTCTTAATACGAATTACACCACGCCCCATGGAACCATTCCGAGGTTTAACATAGACCATTCCATATTTGTTTACCATTCGCATTAGTGAAGCTCTCGTCATATAGCTAGTTGAGGGAATATGAGCACGAATAAACTCGTTACCTAATAGAATCGATGTTTTAATGAGCTTATTAGAACGTCTTCCCTTTGTCTTTCTTTTAGCCGAAATCATTGCTCTAGGCTGCTTCATCGCGATTACTCCTTTCTCGAAGAAATCCTCTTATAGCATATGTTTCTAGAACAAGATTCGATATGGACATCAACCTGCTCAGCTAGTGCATCCTGTATGAAGATTTAAATATCCATCTTTCAATGAAGATCGTTCGCAACTTGTAAGCGAGCAGCGCAGCTTACGTCTTTGTTACGTGAGCCCCACAGTCTTCGGTTGAACCTCATATTCGATGCCGACTAAGCTACAACGCATTCCATTGTCATCAAAGTTGAGCATTTTAAATATCCTCTTTCCAATGAAGATTTAAAATCTCGGCTTTCAGGACCAAGAAGATGAGGTGAAACTAGAAAACGAGGAGCGCAGCGTACGCCATTGGTACGTGAGCACCACAGTTTTCGGTTGAACCTCATATTCGACGCCGACTAAGCTACAACGCATTCCATCGTCATCAAAGTCGAGCATTTTAAATATCCTCTAAAGCTGTGTTAAACTATATGTAACTTAATAATCTCAGCCAAAAGGAGTAGAAACAATGCGTTATAAACATCTAGCTTTACTTATCAGCGTATTGCTTATTTTAAGTGGGTGTGGAAACAACAATGAACAGCCACAGGAGACTACTGAGCCTCAGTATTCCAATGCATCACTACAGCTGCTTGACTCCAACAAGCATCCAGAAATAACCATTGAGATGAGTAACGGGGGAATTATTAAAATCGAGCTTTATCCTGAAATTGCCCCTAACACGGTGAGCAGCTTTGTATCGTTAGTCCAGGAAGGCTTCTACGATGGGGTCATATTCCATCGTGTTATTCCGGGCTTTATGATTCAAGGTGGAGATCCGACTGGAACGGGTACGGGTGGCCCAGGATACACAATCAAAGGAGAATTTACAGCTAATAACTTTGATAATCCGATGGTGCATGCACGCGGCGTTATTTCTATGGCTCGAACATCACAAAGCATGGATAGTGCGGGCTCACAGTTTTTCATAATGCACGCTGACTCTCCTCATCTAGACGGACAGTACGCTGCATTTGGTGAAGTGACAGAAGGTATGGAAGTTGTAGATGAAATCGCAGCGCAAAAGCGTGGTGCACAGGACAAGCCTTTAGAACCACTTGCGATGAAAAAGGTAACGGTAGACCTGCGCGATAGCGAGCTCCAGGAGCTTGTTAAAGAGTAGAGCTTGTTACAGGGGAGGGGAAATCTGATGATATTAAAGGATGCCAACGATAAGGGAGCTCAAAAGGAAGTCCCTCTTTCTAAAGTAAGGAGCAATCAAATTGGTATTGTTATCAGTATAGCGATTGCGATTGTATTTGATTTACCATGGGTATTTGCTGTTTTATGGCTAATCCAAGTGCTGACATTGCTGTTCGGTCCTGGCGCTAATGTATTTGTTACACTGCTTGAACCTTTAGCGAAGTCCATCTACGGAAAAAAGAACACCGAGGCTGCTGAGCTTGTCAAATTCAACCTCAGTATCGGATTCACCTTCCTTACACTATCTATGTTGTGCTTGTCGCTACAATGGACACTTGCTGCCAACATCATCGCTGGTCTAATGGGATTAGCGGCACTAGCTGCATTACTAGGCTATTGCATTGGCTGTACGATCTACTTCCAATACAAGAAGTACAAAGCGCTTCGAGGACAGACAAAATCTTAATGATAAAAGCAAGCTGGGGTATTCTCACAGGACATGACTTCATGTCCAGAGAACACCCCAGCTTTTTTTACTTCCCTCTCATCGACCCACTACAACACAGCCCATCGTCATCAAAGGCCGTTTTAAATTACCCCTCCATTAGAGATTTAAAACGCTCGGCTTTCAGCGCTCGAACCTTCTTATGGAAGGAGGGTCGCTTATAGAGCGAATGAGCTCCGCTGTCGCAATTACTAGAAAACGAGTAGCGCAGCGTACATTACCTGGTACGTGAGCAACGTAGTTTTCGGTTGAACCTCATATTCGACGTCGAATCCTCTTCAAAGAAGTTCCACCTTCATCAAAGGCGTGCGTTTTAAATTACCCCTACAATAGAGATTTAAAACGCTCGGCTTTCAGCGCTCCGCTCATTCCCTCTATCGCTCGAACCTTCTTATGGAAGGAGGGTCGCTTATAGAGCGAATGAGCTCCGCTGTCGCAATTACTAGAAAACGAGGAGCGCAGCGTACGTAATTGGTACGTGAGCACCGGAGTTTTCGGTAGCGTGCAATATTCGACGTCGACTAAGCGACAAAGCAATTCCATCGTCATCAAAGGCGTGCGAGTTAAATGACCCCTACAATAAAGATTTAAAACGCTCGGCTTTCAGGACCAAGAAGATTGCACGATACTAGAAAACGAGGAGCGCAGCGTACGTAATTGGTACGTGAGCACCGGAGCTTTCGGTAGCGTGCAATATTCGATGTCGACTAAGCTACAACGCAATCCATCGTCATCAAAGGCGTGCGTTTTAAATATCCTCTCCAATAAAGATTTAAAACGCTCGGCTTTCAGGACCAAGAAGATTGCACGATACTAGAAAGCGAGGAGCACAGCGTACGTAATTGGTACGTGAGCACCGGAGTTTTCGGTAGCGTGCAATATTCGACGTCGACTAAGCTACAACGCAATCCATCGTCATCAAAGTCGTGCGTTTTAAATTTCCTTATATGACCTCTCCAAGTGGCTGTTCTTCTGCTTCTTCAAGCACCAACACCCCACTCTGCACCGCCAGTCGCTGCTCGTAGACAATTAAGCTGCGCAGCCTCTCAAAATCAGGACGCACAATTAAGTTCTCCATATAAGCAGAACGGCGTGCAAATGGTCTGCGTGCACGATTCAAATTCGCAATGATGCCAGCTGAGTTCTGAATCCCTACACCATGTCCAAAGAATAAGTCATAGTCCAGCATGACAGCATTTTCACCCTGCCATTCTGGATGTCGCGGATGATGATCTGGATTGCGGAAATAGCATACATCTCCAGGGTAGACATCACTTAGATCATAGCTAGCGACAAGCTGTAGATCGTAGTCCTTTTGCCATTCTCTCAAGAACAGGTTCTGAAAATAGTAGTTGAAGGTCGCATCGCCTATCGTTTCTAGTGCTGCTCGATAATATAAGATGATAATGGCACCTGAGCATTCAAATGCATACAAATGACCATTGATAAATATATCTCGAATCGCATCGGATGGTTTTACATCTCCACGCAGCAAAAATCCTCCATTACGGGTCCGAATCCAATAAGCTGGATTACATCTCGAATTAAAAAATGTCGCGAACTGGGCCCCGCTTTGAAACATCGCATATGAAGCCTCTACTGTATGTCTTCTCATTTTTAGCTCGAACTTCAGGGCAGCCAATGAGGAATACTCATAGCGATTACGGCTAGCTATTTTCCAGCGTACGATTTTTTGCTCGACTTCTGGTAAGCTGTCAATATTCAGCTCATTGAGTGAGCCTGCTTTAAGTACGATCACGTCAATAACCTCCTATGCCTATGCATCGTTAGGTTATTGTACGCCCGCTTCTAGTAAATGGTGAATAAATGCCTAATTTATTTATCCAAGATACCAGCCTTGATTAGTCCATTGCGAATCCCTTGCTCATCTACATGCGTCGTTACATAATCCGCATAAGGAATCACTTCAGGATGCGCATTGCCCATCGCGATCCCAAAGCCAACATACTCAAGCATCTCTTTATCGTTCAGGCCATCTCCGAAGGCAATGGCTTCAGACTTATCGAAACCTAGCTCAGCGAGCATCGCTTCAATGCCCTTTGCTTTTGAGCCGCCAATAGGCAGCACATCAAGTGCATCCTCATGCCAACGGATAAATGTTAGGCGATCATGAAATGGCTCATAGTGTGCTTCTTCATCATGCAGCGCATGAAGGAACATTTGATAAATTGGCTCCTTTGTCCAAAAATCATGCTCATGCTCAGGAAAATGTACCTTTAATGAACCAACAGAACGCAGCACCCGTTCATTGTCCACTTGATCCGTCGTGTAGCGCGTCTCACCTTCAAAGCAAAGGGCATGTCCCTGCTCACGCGCAACGGTTACGAACGCTTCAACTGTCGCTGGATCAATCGGATTATGATAGATCGGCTTCCCCTTATATACGGCATATGCACCGTTCAAGCATACGAAGGATTCAATGCCAACCTCCTCGAGCAATGATTGCAGGAAGTAAGGAGCACGACCTGTTGCGATGACGGGCTCTACCCCTTTCGCCTTTGCTTCAGCTATGGCAGCAATCGTATCCTGTGGAATAACTTTTTCTTCATTAACTAGAGTTCCATCAATATCAAAAAATGCGATTTTATAAGTCATGTTCTCTCTCCTATGTTCTATATCTATCTATTATTTTATTCTTCTTTATGAACCATCTTCCTCAAAGTATAGCGAACAGCTGCTTAATAAAGCAATGACAAACACTTCCTCAGGGCGCATAGTATTAACTTTTTGCGGGCTGTCTCACAATAAGCAGCAGTAAAATGGATATCAAAATCATGACGATAACCCAGCCAAGCGCAAGTGAGGTTTTTCCGCTATCTGCTGCGATATAAATCGCAGTAGCGATCGTCTGTGTCCGGCCCGGAATATTGCCCGCGAGCATTAGCGTTGCACCGAACTCACCGAGTGCCCGAGCAAAACCGAGCATATAACCGACAAGCAGCATGCGATAAATTAGCGGCATTGAGATGTAACGCAGCACCTGCCATTCGTTAGCTCCTTGTGATCTAGCGACGTCCTCCAGATCACGATCTATTCCATCGAAGCCAGCTTTTATCGTTTGATAAACGAGTGGAAAAGCAACGACCACTGCGCTAATAACACCTCCCCACCATGTAAACACAACAGAGAAGTCAAACACTTCATAAAGTAGCCGTCCTGCGAATCCCTGCTTCCCGAATGCATATAATAGTATAAAACCAACAACGGTGGGCGGCAGCACAAGCGGCAGCATAAACAATACATCAATCCATAGCTTCCCTCGAAATGACGATCTGCTCATCCATCTGGCAGCAACAAGCGCAAGAACGAAGACAATAACACTAGCAAGCAAAGTAATTTTTAAGGAAACAATGACAGGAGTAATAAAGGATTGCCAGCTAAATACTTCACTCATTGTGCAACCGTAAACCCATACTGCTTATAGATTGCTATCGCTTGCTCCTGCTGCAAGTAGTCATAAAATAACTGAGCAGCCTCTGGCGCTTTTGTCGTAGAAACAACGGCTAATGGATAAATGATCGGATCATACAGCGCTTCATCTACGGTTTGAATAATATTCACCTGGTTCGAAGACATTGCGTCTGTTTTATATACAAAGCCAAGATCAGCATTTCCTTGTTCAACATAGGCAAGCACTTGGCGCACATCCTTTCCAAATACAACATACTCTTTCCAAACAGACCATATTTGCTGGCTATCTAACGCCTGCCTCGCATACTGACCAGCAGGAACCGTGTCGGGCTCACCCATCGCTATAAAGGAAGGGTTAGTCTCTTGCAATAGCTGCTCCAGTGTGTCTGTCGTGAGCTGAAGCGTTGATCCTCCAACGACAACAAGCTCATTACTAAGCAATGGAACGACTTGCGTAACGAGCCCCTGATCAACTAGTGAAGTCATCTGCTTCTCGCCCGCTGATATAAAGAGATCGGCAGGTGCACCCTGTTCAATTTGTCGCTGCAATGTACCTGAGGAAGCATAATTCACTTCAATCTTAATATTGGAGTGCTCCTTATGAAATGAGGCGATGACCTGATCCATCACTTCACTCAAGCTTGCTGCTGCAGATAGAAGCAGCGTTGCTGAACCAGCTTCAGATGTACCGCTGTCGCTTGTAGAGGAGCAGCTTGTACAGACTAGGAGAAGTATTGCGACCGTGAGAAGGGATTTTATCATTCTATTCATAGCAAACCTCCTTGCTTCTCATGCTGCATTGCTATCACTAATAACATTCACAATAGCACGAAATTGGTCATAATGGTAGCTGTGTAGACACGGAAAAGCCGGGTATACTATAGGTTGCTTGCACTTTTTTCATATGCTACACTGTTTCCAACTCGGATGGAGGGATATTTATGAGTGAACAATTAGAGCAAGCCATTATTGTAGGCCTGCATATTAATGATCGACCACAGGCTGATTTTGATTACAGTATGGATGAACTAGCTTCTTTAGCTGAAGCTTGCCATATTAGTGTAGTAGATCGGCTGTCTCAAAAAGCGCAGCGTATTAATCCTTCCCATTACATAGGCACGGGAAAAATTGACGAGCTGCGTGCGATGGCAGAAGCCCATCAAGTAGAAACCATCATCTTTAATGATGAGCTGTCCCCTTCTCAAATCCGCAACCTAGAGGCAGAGCTTGATCGTAAGGTTATTGATCGTACGATCCTTATACTAGATATTTTCTCAGAGCGCGCACAAACGAGAGAGGCTCAGCTGCAGGTTGAGGTTGCACGACTTCAATATATGCTCCCTCGTCTTGTTGGCTTGCGTGCCTCCCTTAGCCGTCAAGGTGGTGCCGGTGGCGCAGGCTTGCGCAACAGAGGTGCAGGGGAAACGAAGCTGGAGCTGGATCGTCGTCGTATTGAAGAGCGGATCTCCATGCTGCAGCATGAGCTTGAGCGTCTCGTTGCAACAAGACAAACTCAGCGTTTGAAGCGCAAGAAGAATGAGGTTCCTGTTGTCTGTCTTGTAGGTTATACGAATACAGGGAAATCAAGCTTAATGAACGCCCTACTGCGTTATACTGACCCGGATACGACAAAGGAAGTTTTTGTGAAGAACATGCTGTTCGCTACGTTAGAAACGTCCGTACGCAATATTGAGCTGCCCGATAATAAAAGCTTCCTGCTCACCGATACCGTGGGATTTGTTAGCCAGCTGCCGCACCATCTTATTAAAGCGTTCCGATCTACGCTCGAAGAAGTGACTGAGGCTGATCTGCTCGTGCATGTCGTAGACTATTCGAACGAGGACTACGATAAGCTGATCGAGGTGACAAATCAAACGCTAGAGGACATAGGAACAACGGGCATCGACATGATCTACGCCTATAATAAATGTGATCTAACCGATACACCGTATCCTGCAGTAAATGGCAACTCAATCTACATGTCCGTGCGCGATGGCGCAGGATTAGAGGAGCTCATTCAGTCGATTCGAGCACAGCTATTCAGCAATTATGTAAAATGCAGCGTACTTATTCCATATGATCAGGGCGGTATCGTCTCTTATTTTAATGAGCATGGCCAAATTTTCTCCACAGAATATGAAGAAAACGGCACCCGACTTGAGATGGAATGCAGTCAGATTGATTTTGATCGCTACAAGGAGCACTTTATTGAGCATGCGTTAAGCTAGTCATGCATCCAATATGGACGGCATGACTTAGCACCAAGCATATCATTAACTCATTAACAGTCTGTTTAATAAGTCTCTATAACGAAATACAGCTGAGCTGGGCAGAAAGCTTCTTGTTATTCTGTCCAGCTTTTTTATTGCATCTAACACTCAATCAAACATGATCATTTTAATAGATTATAAGTTTGATCGTATATAGAAGATAATTAGATAAGCGATCTCTATCTCATTGTATTAGTTAGGTAGACATAAAAAACGACCACCATGTTGTGGTCGTTTCATCTCGTTTCAGCCCCTATACGAATACTACACCCATCTACGGATGACAATATCTATCCCGATTTCTGTCGGTATTCCTTCACCAACACATAGTGCTTCATTCAAGAAGGAAAGCGAAGGACTATCTGTAATAAGCTTGGGCGTCGTTCGAAAAGCATATGCAGCAGCATCATGATTATGAATATGACCGTTATTCTCCACATAAATTGTGCAGCTATTGCCGGTATGGTCCTTTCCCTTCAGCATATATCTTGCAGATAATGTATGCGTATCCTTGCCAATGATTTGTGTATCTACTCCGCCCTCAAGCACCTCTCCTTCAAAATACGGTCCTGTGACAGTCCCGCCAAAGGTAATCATCACTACAGAAAGCCCTTCTTCCTGCTTCAGCTCTATCGCTTTGTCAATTCTGACATGTACGGTAAATATATGCTCCAGCTTCAACCTTATCATCTCCAGTGTAATGTCTCTATCTATTGCTATGATTGCTGTTATATTTTATATATTAGACTAGCGTAAGCCTTCAATCATGGGACACAGGTTATTCAGCCTCTACTTCATGCTGGAAAGGCGGCTTTTCAAGCATTGGGCGATATAAATGTGCCGATAAAAATTTTTCGGTAACATCAAGCACCTGTGGATGCCACACTCCCATCCCATGCTCCCCGCCGACAACCTTATAAAAAAGCGCTTGTTGACCGTGCTCCTTGAGTGCTTTATACATCTCTACGCTTTGATTAATATGTACGATGCTGTCGCTGTCACCATGTACGATAAGAAACGGAGGCAGCTCCTTGTTCATATTTTGATAGATAGGACTCGCTTTTTTAGCAAGCTCGATATGTTCTTTTACTTTTTTGCCGCCAATGAATAATCCTTCTGGAGAATCCGCTGCATCATGATCAAGAATATCATTATACCGGCCTAGCGTTAGGAGGTCTGAGACACCATAATAGTCCACGACGGCGCTAACTTCATCCGAATAATCTTGGTACAGCCCATTATTATACTCGCCAATTGTAAGTCCAGTCATTAAGGATAGATGGCCTCCAGAGGAGTCTCCCCATACCGCTACTCGCTGCGGATCTACACCATATTGCTCTGCATGCTTTCGCATATAGCGAATCGCGCATTTCACATCCTCTAGCGCTGCCGGGAAAGGAGCGATATCTGTCTCTCTAATCTGGACACTTGCAATGACATATCCCTTTGCTGCAATATGACTAAGATTAGGTATGGCTGCGTACTTGTCCTGCTTTCTCCATGCTGAGCCTTGAATAAACACAACTAAAGGAAACTTTCTCCCCGCACAATGTGGCACAATGAGCTGAAGCGTTCTCTCTATCCCATCGTATTCAGCGTAGGTTATATTCGGGATGTAGCTGCTAGAATAATAGACCCCTCTCTCAGGATACTGACCGTAAATCAATTGTGTTCCTTCTGGCATCTCATTAGCTGCAATCGCTGCTGCTTTTTTATCCATAACAATCATTCCTTTCCTTAGTTGTTATTAGTAGTACTTCTGAATTACCCTTAAATATCCTCCCTTAGCACGCTATCATTGCACATACTCTCCTATGCTATAATAGATTCAATAGATAAGGGGGATTAGGATGACGCATATTTACTATGTTGAATGTAATCGGACACATGCTAGCGATTTCGTAATCGATGTTCCTGTAGGCTATCATTGGCTGCTCGTTATGACGAAAACACCTGCTGAGTTCTGGGTCGACGGTACTCTTCAACAATACCCCGCTCATAGCGCTATCCTTTATCGTCCGCAGCAAAAGGTTTATTATAAAGCTTGTGCTGACGAATTCACGAATGACTGGCTTCGCTTTGAAACGAAAGAGCCGTACATTACAGAAACGTCTCTCCCGCTCGGTGTACCATTTTCCTTAAACGATCCTATCTTCTGCCATAAGCTAATGGAGCTATTAACGATAGAACACAATTATGATAGAGACTACAAACGTTCCTCCATAGATTACTTGCTTCGATTATTGTTCAATAAGCTGCTCGAATCCAACATCCAAACTAAACTCACACCACAGTATTACAATCTATTACAGCTGCGTAACGCAATTCAAAACAATCCTAACGATTACTGGACGGTTCAAAAAATGGCGGAGCAGCTAATGATCAGCCCCGGCTACCTGCAAACGATGTATAAAAAAGCTTTCGGAGTAACCTGTATGGAGGATGTTATTGAAAGCCGTATTAGTCTAGCTAAGGAGCATTTAAGTCATAGTACGGATAGCGTTACAGAGATTGCTTTTCGATGCGGATATCAAAATGTCGAGCATTTCATTAGACAATTCAAAAAGGTGACCGGTGTTACGCCTAATCAATTTAGGAGCAGCTAGTATGCTGCCCCTAAATTGATTAGTTTATTGTTTGTTTCTCTTAAAATATTGCTGCACAAGAAACTGCATCATATCACTTGGCTGCTGCTCCAAAAACGTTGATTTATCCGCAAAAAGCATTCCGTATGGTGCATCTGACGTATAGGGTGCCCATGTCGGTAGCTGGTCACCCGTGCTATCCTCACCGTTCGGATCACCGCTACGAATAAAGTTCGCCCAGTAATTACACATCTGACGTGCTAGATCGTAATGCTTCCCGATAAATGGACGCCAGCACTTAGCAAGCGTTTCGAAGAAAAACCAAAGATCGACCGAATGGAATGTGCCCGGATTGTCCCAGCCCGGTATGTCGGCGTCAAAGTTATAATAGTACATAGGCGTATTCGCACCAGAATTGGTGTTTTCATGACCCAATACCCGTATCGCGTATTCAATGCTGCTCACCGCAGCCTTCTCCTTAGACAATGCAACATTAGCTGAATCAACCTGACATAGCTTTAAAAAGTTCTCAGCATCATCGCCGAACATTTCCTCAGCCATTTGTCGCAGCTCCTCAACACTGCTAACATTCGGAGCACTGAAGAATTCTGAGGAGGTATGTCCTAGCATTACCGGCACCATTAGGCGCTTATTCTCCATAAACAACTCAAATGGGTTGCCTACGCTGAACTTCTGATCCTCCACCGTCCCCCAAAAGCCTTTATAAGCGACCGCTTTGTCACGTAAATAAACGGCATCAAGCTCACGTGCCTCTGCAAGAGAGGACACACCTAAATATTCGAAAAAGGTAACGCCTTCCTGCTCAGCCTCTGCTAAGGTTCTTCTAAATCTAGGCATTCGATTCCCCGGATACAATGGTGTAAATACGCCGCTTTGAACAATCGCCTTCTGAAACAATCCCTCGTTCTGTGGCGAGGTTAGCTGGCTCATGACGCTTCCTCCACCAGCAGATTGTCCGCCAATCGTCATATTGTCAGGATCACCACCGAAAGCAGCTATATTGCGCTTCACCCATCTTGTGGCCGCCTGCTGGTCGAGATGTCCGAAGTTAGCTGGCGCTTCTGGTGCCTCTGCCGTAATGTCTGGGTGACTTAAAAAGCCAAATACATTTAGGCGATAATTGATCGTAACGACGACGATCCCTCGTCTAGCAATACGCTCTCCGTCAAACTCCATCTCGGCAGTATGACCAACCTGCAGTCCCCCGCCAAAGTACCATACAAATACGGGAAGCTTCTCAGAAGGGTCCTTCGCGGGTGTCCATACATTTAAGTAAAGGCAGTCCTCGCTCATGGCAATGTCCGGCTCAACTGCCCATTCTCGTGTGTAAATATTGTTATCATCTATCTCCTGTCTAACCTGCATAGAAACCGGAGCAAAGGCATACGCGTTATAAATGCCCTCCCAATCCTCAGCAGGCTGAGGCGCTCTCCAGCGATTCTCACCTGTTGGCGGTGCTGCAAACGGGACTCCTTTAAAGCTTGTAATGCGGGGATCAGCTGCTGGTAAGCCTTGCACTAAACCATTCTCAACTTTAACTAGCCTTAACATGACTAACGCTCCCTTCTACTACACATACTTGCTTAAACATGTCACAACACGGAAAACGCTTACACATCTCACTACTCTTTCAAGTTAGACTTTAATGGACACCCCTTATGATTACAATGATGCATTCTCATATAAAATTGATATATTCTATGGTCGTTGGTCTAACAAAATAATGGTGCGTTCATATATGGGACGAAATATGCGTAGACGTGATAGAACGTAAGGAGCTAGAATAGACGTCAGAGCTATAAGAGAACATATAAAGACCATCGTTAAGTCGCACAATAAAATAACGACCACCACTGCACTACAGGTCAATGGTTAGATGTGTCTAACCATTGGCGTGCAGTGCACAAAGGCAGTCGTTTTCTAGTAGAAGTCGAATTAGAATTGTAAAGCCGTACGTAGCTGTCAAACCTATTAATGCTTACGCTTATAGTAGGTAATGCCAAGCGCTAGCGCGAGCACCGCTCCCTTAACAATGTCCATTGCATAATACGGTACAGACAACATAATGAGACCATTCGATAGTATCCCGATCAATACAGCACCAACAAACGTACCGAATGCGTTCGGCTTACCAGAGCCTAACACGGAGTAGCCGATAAAGGCTGCAGCCACGGCATCCATCAAGTACGGAGCCCCCGCATTCACTTCAGCTGTCATAACACGTGCAGCTAGAACCATACCGCCAATTCCAGCAAACAATGCTGCTAGCACGTAAGCAATAAAACGATATTTTTTCACCGGAATCCCAGACAGCTTAGCCGCTTCAGCGTTACCACCAATCATATACATATAACGGCCGTGCTTCGTTTTCGTGAGCAATAGGTGAACAATCAGTACGGCAACGAGCATAATAATTATGATCCATGGTTGTTTTCCCAATTGTCCAAATACTGCTGGAATGGAGCCTGGAGCGTAATCACCGCTAGGCATAATCATATTTTTTGAGATGGTTGCACCACGTGTATACGTTAAGGCAACCCCTTGAATGACAAACATCGTAGCAAGCGTCATAAGCATATCTTGAATCTTAAAGCTCGTGACAAGAAAACCATTAATGACACCAACAAGCACGCACAGCACAACGACGACAAGGATGCTTACAAACATGTTTTGACTGTGCCACACAAACATAGATATAACGACTGCATTCGCTAATGAAGCGGTAGAGCCTACGGACAGGTCAAAGCCACCGACCGCTAAGGACAGCGTTAAACCAATCGCAATGATCGTTGTAATCGAGATGTAGCGAAAGATTCCGATAATACTTTCCTTCGTTAAAAAATTATCTGTAGCAAGGCCAAAAAATGCTATCAACAATACGATGGTAATTAATGTTCCGTACTTGTAAAGAAAATCAAACCAATTGATTCCTTTGCCGCTGACTTTTGCTGCCTTCATCCTGCTTGTCCTCCAGTACTATAAAACATAATTTCTTCCTCTGACGTTTGAGCAGTTACGAGCTCCTTCGCTACCTTCCCGTCATACATGACGTACATTCGATCGGTAATTCCGATCATTTCATCCATTTCACTTGAGGCGAAGATAACGCTTTTCCCTTGCTCAGCAAGCTCAGCGATCAGGTTGTAGATATCCCGCTTCGCTCCGACATCGACGCCTTTGGTCGGCTCATCAAAAATATACACCTCGGCATCAGCGAGCAGCCATTTGCCAATGGCGATCTTTTGCTGGTTACCGCCAGATAAGTTAGCGACGCGCGTTGTGTCATTAGGCGTCTTAATGCCTAGCTTACTAATCATCGATTGTGCAGCGAGTCTTTCCTTCGCTCGGCTAAGCCACGTCTTCGCTCTCGTATGTGGCGTAAGATTAGCAATCGTTAAATTCACACCAACCGTATCCTCAACAAATATTCCTTCACGGCGACGCTCCTCAGGAATCATTGCTATTCCGTGTGCAACCGCTTGATGCGGAGCTTTATAGCTGATCCGCTTGCTGTCTAACCGAATGTCACCTTGTGTTTTAGGTGCTGCTCCGAATAATATACGGCACAGCTCCGTTTTTCCTGCACCAACAAGACCAGCGATGCCCACTATCTCTCCCTTACGTACATGCATAGAAACGCCATGAACCTTATCACCGTCTGCTATGTTGTCCGCTTCGAAGGCAAGCTCGCCTGCATGGGAGGATCGTTCAGGGAATTGTGCTTCTAGCTGTGTGCCGAGCATATGCTGCGCAACCTGTGCTTGATCCATCGAATGAATAGGTGCGGAGATTACGTGCTGTCCATCACGTAGAATGGTAATGTCATCACAGATTTGAAACAGCTCTGGTAGACGGTGGGATATAAATATAATGCCGACTCCTTCTTGCTTCAAACGCTCAATTAATGCAAATAAACGAGACGTTTCACTATCGCTAAGTGGCGCGGTCGGCTCATCAAGGATAAGGAATTTACAATCCATTGTTAGCGACCGCGCGATCAGCACGAGCTGTTTTTCTGCTAGTGTTAGCTCCTGAACGAGCTTTCCTGTTGGCAGCTCCAACCCAACGCTTTTCATAATCTCTGCGGCTTCCTTGTGGATTTTTTTCCAGCTTACAACGCTTTTCCCCTTGTAGTCATGCACAAGCTTCTCCAGCATAATATTTTCTGCTACTGACAGATTTGGAATAAGCAGCATGTCTACCTCTTGATACACAATCTGTATCCCATAATCCTTGGCATCCTTGGGCTTACGGATTGGCAGCTGCTTCCCATCCAAGGTTATACTGCCAGTGTAATGGTCATACGCTCCAGCTAGCACCTTCATTAGCGTTGACTTACCCGCTCCATTTGCGCCTATTAATGCATGTGATGTACCTGACATCATCTGAAAGTTTACAGAAGACAATGCTTGTACACCAGGGAAGGCAATCGATATATCGTTCATTTCCAGCTTGACTTTTTCGTTAGGCTTCAACTGCTCCCACCACCTTCAACAGGATATAGAGCGCCTTCCTCATAGCTAGAATGAGAAGGGCGCTCTACGCATTGCTATATTGCTATTGTACGATGAAAAGCTCATTATTAATATTGATTATTAACGATTACTAGTATTTTGGTTCGTATACGCTGAACTCATATAAATGATGCAAGCATTACTTCTCGTTTGCTGCCTTAAGGTCCTTCATCCAATCCTCAAGGAATGCATCGCTAGTGCCCCAGCTTGGAATAATAGAGCTCAGCTCATCTTCCTTCACTGGCTCAGCTGCAGCTGCCAGATCGGCTTGTTTAATTAGGCTTGCTTCAAGATTATGCGTTGGAGGCGTCTCTTCTCCAGCAAGCTTCTTAGCAGCTAGACGTACATTGATTGCACCGATTAGCTTTGGATCAACAGCAGCTGTAGATACCCACGGGCTGTTCTCTGCTTGAATAGCTTCTAGATCCGCATTAGACACGTCAATACCATAGATTTTAACTTCTGTACGACCCGCTTCTACGAGTGCTCGGTAAGCACCAATCGCAAATGCATCCCATGTTGCAAAGATCGCATCCAGCTCACCCTTTGGATATCTAGCCAAAAGCATTGCTACCGCATCTTGCGTATCGACAGAAGTATTAGCGCTAGCTACTCCGAAACGTTCAAGCTCTACGATGCCAGGATTAGCAGACAATACTTCTTGATATACTTCGTTACGGCGTACCATGGCTGGGAAACCATCTACCCAAAGATAAAAAATGTTAGCCTCGCCGCCTGTTTCTTCAAGCAAATGATCAAGTGCAAGTGTAGCTAGTGAACGATCATCCTGAGAAGTCGTCGTCACACCTTCTACAGATTGCATCTCATCAAGTGAGTCAAACGTGACAACCTCAATGCCTTTATCTCTAATATTTTGAACAAGCTCTACTGCTGTTTGATCGTCACCGTGTGAAACAATGACCGCATCAGCATCTGAATTAGCTGCCTGCTCAAGTGCTTCATGGAACTTTAATGTATCGCCATTAGCAGAAAACGTATCGACTTGAAAACCAAGTGATTCTCCTTCTTTCTTCGCTCCTGCTAGAAATTGTGCTGTATGATCGTCGCCACCGATTTTACGGATGACTTTAATTTTAATATCTCCCTTTTCAACTAATGCAGCTGGAAGGTTTTCTACTTCAACTTTAGGCGTATTAGATGAAGATGAGCCGCCATTATTACTTCCACATGCAGTAACAACCAATACGGCTGCCAGTAATAACATTACTAATGAATACAACTTGCTAGATTTCATTTAACTCTCCCCTTTATGTCTGTTCCTAGTTATTCATTGCTTAAAGTCAATGAAGTAGTTAATACACAGTAATCCTATCGGATTTAGAATAAGGTGTCAACATATTTTTTTATAAAGATACTATTATACTAATTTTTATGCATAATCATACAAAAAAAGGGATTACCTATCGTAGCGCAATCCCTTTCCACTCATCTATGCTCTCTAATCCTGCCTGTCATTTTGAGCTTTAACTACTGATTACTATTTATTCTAGCTACCCGTATATTTACTTTCCATATACAACGAGTCTAGTTTTCTATTATGCATACAACGTTATACAACTTACCGATCCGGATGTGCTTGCTTTGCCTCGGCAAGCTTGCGTTCAAGCTCTGTGCGATATTGCTCTAGTTGTTCACTTGACCATCCAAGCTCAGCGGCCATCGCCTGAAGCACGGGCTCCTTCCAGGTCTCCACCTCATTAATGCGGAAAAACAGATCCCCAGTTCGTCGAATGAAATAATCATCTGGTTTAACCGTCATCTCGTACTGTAGCGAATATTTAAGCATGATCGCTTGTAGAGTAGACAGCTGGTACGCCTTGCCCCAAGCAATCGCGTCTTGCGCCATCGAATAGATCGTATCGATATTCGTACCGTAACGCTTGACTAGCACAGCAGCGTCCTCTCTGCTGATAGGCATCAGCGTAAGCTCTTCAATTTTAGTATCCATATAGGCTGCCATGTTGTGGGAGCCGCCGAATTCCCCACCGGAAATAGGAATGTTCCGCGTCGAAGTGTTCGACACCTGTAATGGACGACCCTCGCTTGCGAGAAGCTCCAGTGTTTTATTGACAACATTCTCTGCCATTTTACGATAGCCGGTCAGCTTGCCTCCTGCTATCGATATAAGCCCCGTATCCGAAACGAATATCTCGTCTCTGCGGGATATTTCAGACGGTGATTTGCCTTCCTCGTGAATAAGTGGGCGCAGTCCTGCCCAGCTAGATTCTATATCTTGATCCTGCAGCTGAAGACTCGGAAAGATGTTGTTCGCCGCAGCTAGTAAATAGCTGCGATCCTCTGCTGTTATCATTGGACTTGCCGCGTCACCTGTATAATTCGTATCTGTCGTTCCGAAATAGGTCTTCCCTTCACGTGGAATGGCAAAGGCCATACGCCCGTCAGGAATATCAAAATATATTGCCTGCCTTAGCGGAAAGCGAGACTGGTCGAATACAAGATGAACTCCCTTCGTTAGACGCAGCGTCTTTCCTTTCTTCGAGCCGTCCATCTCACGAATCGTATCCACCCAAGGGCCCGCTGCGTTAATCATTTTCTTAGCATATAGCTTATAGGTTTGATCGGTCGTAACATCACGCACCTGAACACCGACTAGCTTATGATTATCATCATACAGCAGCTGCTCAGCCTTTACATAGTTCACAGCAAGGGCGCCAAGCTCATACGCTTTCTTCATTACCTCGATCGTTAAGCGAGCATCATCCGTTCGATATTCCACATAGTAGCCGCCGCCTTTAAGACCTTCCTCCTTCAGCAAAGGCTCCTTAGCCCTCGTCTGCTGAGCAGTAAGCATCGCTCTGCGCTCATTTCGTTTTACACCTGCTAAAAAATCGTAGACTCGCAGACCGATGGATGTTGTAAAGGGGCCAAATGTACCTCCCTTATATAAAGGCAGCAGCATCCACTCTGGCGTTGTCACATGAGGTCCATTTTCGTATACGATGGCCCGTTCCTTCCCTACCTCAGCGACAACACCAATCTCCAATTGCTTCAAGTAACGCAGTCCACCGTGTACAAGCTTTGTAGAGCGGCTCGATGTGCCGCCTGCAAAATCCTGCATCTCGATTAAGCCTAGCTTTAGACCTCTTGCTGCGCCGTCAAGAGCTATACCTGCTCCAGTGATTCCCCCACCGATGACTAGCAGATCAAGCTGTTCACTAGCCATCCTCTCTAGCGTTTGCGTACGATGCAACACACTAAACTGCTCTTCCTCACGCTGTCTTCTCATGCTCTCATCTCCCTTAATTCGTGCAGATAAAACAAAAAAGAGAAACCTCGGAAGCCGTTCTGTACGAGCATAAAAGCTCATATGAACGGCATTCGCGGTTTCTCCATATCTCCAACCATTATTAACTTGTCGTCAGTATATCACAATTACTCACAAAATGCCATTGCCGCCTTCACAGCACGAAGCCAGCCCTTGAATAGCTGCTCTCGCTTTGCTTCTTCCATTTGCGGTATGAAAACACGTTCACTTTTACGCAGCGTAGTAAGCTCTTCCTTGCCACTCCAGTAGCCTACAGCAAGACCAGCCAAAAACGCTGCTCCAAGTCCAGTGGATTCACTTGCAGCTGGTCGTTCTACTACTACGCCTAAGATGTCACTTTGAAATTGCATCAGAAAATCATTGCGAATTGCACCGCCATCTACTGCCAGCTTCGATAGCTTAACGCCTGAATCCTCTTGCATGACCGCAAGCAGCTCACGAGATTGATAAGCTAGCGATTCTAGTACTGCTCGAATCAAGTGTGCCTTCGATGTCCCTCTTGTGATCCCAAACATCGCACCACGTACATCGCTGTTCCAATACGGTGTGCCCAGCCCTACAAAAGCAGGTACAACATAGACGCCTTCTGACGATTCTAAGCTAGCTGCAACCTCTGAGGTTTCTGCAGCATCCTCAATCAGGCGCAAGCCATCACGCAGCCATTGAATCGCCGCACCAGCTATAAATACACTTCCTTCCAGTGCATACTCTAGCTTACCATCAATCTCCCAGGCTATCGTTGTAAGCAGACCATGCTTAGACGCAATCGGCTTCTCACCCGTATTCATTAGCATAAAGCAGCCTGTTCCGTACGTGTTTTTCGTATCTCCGACATGATAAGCCTGCTGGCCAAACAGCGCCGCCTGCTGATCACCTGCTGCGCCAGCGATGGGAATCGGGTAGCCTACCACACCCTCATCAAGATAGCCATAGACTTCGGAGGAAGATTTCACCTCAGGCAGCATAGACGATGGGACTGTGAGCAATTGCAAAAGCTCCTCGTCCCATGCGCGAGTATAAATATTAAACATCAGAGTCCGAGATGCGTTCGATACGTCAGTAATATGCACCCGGCCGTTCGTCAGCTTCCAGATCAACCAGCTCTCCACTGTACCAAACAATAGCTTTCCTTGCTCAGCAAGCTCCCTCGCACCATCAACATGCTCAAGCACCCATCGAACCTTCGTGCCAGAAAAGTAAGGATCTATGACGAGTCCTGTCTTCTTGTTAAAGGTCTCTTCATGCCCTTCTGCTTTTAGCTGCTCACATAGCGCTGAGGTTTGACGTGATTGCCATACTAGACCATGATAGATTGGCTTCCCTGTCTCTTTGTTCCATATAATCGTCGTTTCCCGCTGATTCGTTATCCCGATCCCTTGTACGGCCTTCGCCTCAACGTTAGCTTTTTGTAACAGCTGTCGCACTACACGCAAGGTTGACTCCCATATGTACTCCGCATCAACCTCTACATGCCCAGGATGAGGATAAATTAATGGCAGTTCTTCCTGTACAATCTCAATAACTTCGCCTTGCTTATTAATCAATAATGCCCGTGTACTTGTTGTCCCTTGATCAATCGACATCATGAATGTTGCCATACGAACTCCTCCTTTACTCTCTATCATTTGCGATAGGTCCATAATTCCTTTCGAGAGGTCGTAATCGCTGCTGCTCCTGCATCTAATGCTTCCGTAATATGCTGATGCGTCTTAATCAAGCCTCCACCAATAACAGGGATGCCCGTCTGTCCCTTCACTTCCTGAATCATCTCCGGAATAATGCCTGGCAGCACCTCGATGTAATCAGGACTTGCCTTCTCAATCACACGATAGCTCCGCTCGATCGCATCACTATCAATTAAAAACATACGTTGAATGGCTATTAACCCTCTCTGCTTCGCTCGCATGACAACGCTTGCTCTTGTTGAGATAATACCTGCTGGACGAATCGATTGACATAGAAAATCAGCTGCATGCTCATCGTTTTTCAATCCGTCTATCAGATCAGCATGAAGAAAAACTTGCTTGTTATGTCCTTTGATCAAGTCAACGATCGCCTTTAACTGTCCGATGTGACCGCCAAGCAATACCATATAGTGATGAGAAGATTCTAGAACAGCCTCTACATCCTTCATCTTGCGAGCAGCTGGAAGTACAGCCTGATTAAGTTGGTTCATCGATCCCTCTCCTTACAGTGTGCTATTCATTGGCTAGTGCTTTGTTATAGAACATCGTTATGGCGATATTGTGAGAATTCATTGTGACAATCATAATGGTTTGTTCATCTGCACAAATGATAACGAAGCGAACAACAGTTACTTAAATGGGAATGTAAATGCTATCATTCGTTATTCGACAATATTATGAATGACTACGGCTTACTGCGTCAAGTACCAATACTAAAAGGCGATTATTGGTAACGAGCTCTGCTACATCGCTGTAGCTCTACTGGCCTGCGATAATGAAGCTGCAAAAAAGGCCTATCCGACAGCGTTGAATTAGCCGTGGATAAGCCTCTTTAAATGGAAGCAGTTGTTGATATCGTAATTGAATCGTTATTGCTGCAAGATATTATTATGCATAAATACGGTAGTTACCGCTTAATGCAAGGATCGCAAAAATATAAAGGCAATTGTCATAGTAGCGGCGATCACCTGTACGTGGCGGTGTATTCCATAATAATTCAACAGCTGCTTTTGCCAATTGCTCATCGCTAGCTGCTAATGCTGCTTGAGCATTGGTCGCCAATAATCCTACAGGGTGAAGCGACTTTTCTTCGAAAGGCTTCCCTTCGATGGTATAGCGGCGATAATCATCCGGCTCTTTGTCTGCAAAAAATGCAAGAATCCGATTAGCAATATCCTGCTGACGAGCATCAACGCCGAACCATGCATAATCTAAGCCGATATTAGCAGCAACACGATACGCATCACTGAAGAAATAACCAAAGCCGCGAATATGATTCGGAGTACCGTCATAATGTGCGTATTCAGGAGCAAGTCCTGTAACCGGGTGACAGCTTATATTAATATAATCTCTACTTGCTTGCGCAGCTTCCTTCCAGAAGGTACGATCCTCTTCATGTGCCCACAGCGCAAACAACTCATAGAAGTTGGGCAGGTGATACGACGGATCTGAGAATTCCACCTCTGGTACAAACTTAATCAGCTTGTTTTCTGGATTCCACATTGGAAAGCCCGGTGGCTGCTGATGAAGACAAGTACGAAGTAAGTCCTTCGCTTGCTCGCTATAATTGTAAGGTGCCTCACGATCTCCCCAGCGCTTGCTAGCGAAAAATAGCGCCATCGCGAAAAACTCTTCACCATCTGGTGCTGGCCCTTGAGCATTACGCGTCCCATCAGGCTGGCAGGACCATGCAAAGTAGCCTTTGTGAATGCCCTCAGTCATGTACATGAAGCTGTATGTCCAGTTCCACAGCTTATCGAAAATATCCTGACGGTCATATTGAACGGCCATCATCATTCCATAAGACATGCCTTCAGAGCGAACATCATGGTTACCTGTATCTAGCAAATAGCCTTTGTCCTCGTCCAGCTCATAGTAAATTTTCGTTGTCTCGTCATCGCCAAACAACGCATCCCATGTGTGCTGAAGCTTTGCGGCAATATCTGCTTCACTGTAACCGTATTCAGCAAACAGATTGCGATATTGTCCCGTATAGTAAGCACCTTGCTTTACTGCATTCGTCATCTGCCATCATCCATTTCTATTTATTTTAGTTGTAAAATAGCTTGAATGTAGACCATTATAAAGCAATTCGAGCATCATTCGAACGTGTCAAAGTATAGATGTTACTGTGTAAATTTAACCTTTTACGCCACCGACCATCATACCTTTAACAAAGTATTTCTGTAGGAATGGATAAACCATAATAATTGGCACAGATGCGACGATCGTCATCGTTGCCCGAACAGCAGTAGGTGTTACCTGACCTTGGTTTTGCATCGCCCCCGCGAACGCATCTCCTGCTGTCTTCTGTGTCATTGAAGCATTAGAGTTTTGCAGAATCTTTTGCAGCTCATATTGCAGCGTACTTAGTTCAATCGTAGAGGAGTTGTATAAGAACACGTCAAACCATGAGTTCCATTGAAACACACCACTGAACAGCGCAACGGTTGCAAGCACGGGCACACATAACGGCAGCACGATGCTGAAGAACGTACGATAGTCACCAGCTCCATCGATTCTAGCTGATTCCAGAATGCTTTCCGGAAGTCCGTCAATAAAGGAGCGAATAATAATAAGGTTGAATACCCCGATAATACCTGGCAATATATATACCCAAAACGAATCTAGTAAGTTAAGGTCACGAATTAATAGGAAGTTAGGAATCAATCCACCGTTAATATACATTGTCAAAATAAACGCAACTGTTACGAACTTGCGCAGAACAAAATCCTGTCTGCTGATCGCATACGCTACCATAGCAGAACAAAAAACGGTTACTACTGTACCAATTACTGTTCTTAGGATAGAAATGACGGTTGCGTTATAAATGCTTTTTTCTGAGAGGACATAACGATAATTGTCCAATGACCATTCTCTTGGCCATAGATAAATGCCACCACGAATAGAATCCTTCGCATCATTAAATGAAATGGCTAGTGTATTTAAGAATGGATAGAGCGTTACAATCATTAATAATGTCAACAAAGCATAGTTTACGTAATCAAATATTTTATCGCTTGTCGAAAAATTTGTACGCATCATCTCACCTGCTTTCTAGTAAAGTCTCGCTTCGCCTAAGCGCTTCGCGATATTATTGGCTGCAAACAGCAGAATGAAGCTGACAACTGTTTTAAACATCCCTGCAGCTATCGATAAAGAGAAGTTACCTTGTGCTATCCCGTATTTCAACACAAAGATATCTATATTCTCTGAATAGTCTACGTTCATACCGTTTCCTAATAGGTACTGCGGCTCAAAGCCAGATTCTAGAAGATAACCAATATTCATAATAAGCAGGACAACGATTACGGACTTAATTCCTGGCAACGTAATGTGCCACATTCGTTGTATTCGACCTGCACCATCGATCTCTGCGGCTTCATACTGTGCCGGATCGATCATTGTCATGGCAGCTAAATATACAATTGTATTCCAACCTACATCCTTCCAGACATGTGCAGCTCCGAATATCCCCCAGAAGTACTCACCAATACCAAGGAATAATATATCTTCTTTAATTAATCCAAATCGCAATAACAGTTCATTAATAATGCCATCTGGCGATAGCGTCTGCTGTACAATCCCTGCTGCGACAACCCAAGAAATAAAGTGAGGCAAATAACTTATCGTTTGTACTACCCGTTTAAACACAACAACGCGAACTTCATTTAATAAAAGTGCTAATGCAATGGCTGTGACGAAACCTAGTACTAGATTAATTCCACTCATTGCTAATGTATTGCGCAATACTCTTAAAAACCGCTCGTCCTCAAACAAAAACGCAAAGTGCTGAAAGCCAACCCATTCCTGTTCCGCAAAACTTTTACTTGGTCTATAGTTTTGAAAAGCAATGGTCCAACCCCATATTGGTAAATACTTAAATATAAAAAGCCATATTAAAAATGGAATCGTCATTACTAAAAGTGCATGTTGTTTTCCGCATTGCTTCAAAAATTGCAAAAACTTATTTGGCGACTTTTTCGGATAATGAACAGTTTCAGCTACCTCCACTTTTTCCATTGTGAATTCTCCTCTCTCACGTCAAGCAATCTATGGTTGAAAGAAGGGACCGCAGCGATGGAGGCTCACTCCACCGCATGGTCCCACTTAAGCTTCAATTATTTCGCTTCTTCAACAAGCTTTTTCACTTCTGCAGTTACGAATGCTTCATAGCCTGCTGTATCCAGCTTATTGAACTCGCTTAGATACTCTTCCCAGTTGCTTTCGAACTTGCTTGGATCCTCAAGAACGAGTTTAGGGAAATACTTACGAGTAATTTCAGTTTTCTTCGTTTCATAGAGTTGCTCTGGTGAGCCTTGCTCTTTCGGAATTCCCCATGCTGGGAACCATGGACGCTCGTCTGGGTTAGCAAACATTTCTGCGTAAGTTTGTGCGCCGTAAGCGTTAAGAATTGTTTTATCAGCCTCAGTTAAGCTCATTTGGAATACTTCTGGTTGAACACCTGGTGCTGCAGCGTTACCATTTGACAACGTGGAGCTTGTTGCATAGATTGGCCAGTTCCAGTCATAGTATTTGAAACCAAATGATTCGCGGAAAGACTCATCGATTTTAGCGATTTGCTCAGCTGTACGATAGTAACGACCATTCTCATCGATTTCGAATGTTTCGCCTTCAATACCCCAGCCTCTTAGAATTTGGTTTTCTTCTTTTAGAAGATTATCAAAGTATTGAACGATACGAACTGGATCTTTCGCACTGATCGTAATACCGATACCACGGTTTTTAACAAAGGATGGCGGATCTAGGTATTGATCTTTTTGTCCATCAAATGTTACTGGAAGTGGGAAGTATACAAAGTCATCTTGTGATGGATCAGCTTTCGCTGCATCCGTTAACACGTTTTGCGCATTACCAATTTGCCAGCCGTAATCGAAGAAACCGACTACTTTTCCACTCGTTAGTTTCGCCAAGTATTGATCATAGTTGTCGATGAATGAAGATTTATCAAACAAGCCTTCAGCGTTAAGCTCGTTCAATAATTTCAGATAACGCTTTGTATCCTCATTAGCTGCATATACCTTAGCTTCATGAGTGTTCATGTCTACGATTACTTCACCATCGTTAGGATAACCAGCCAAGTGCATTGGAGGGTTAGTCGTAGCGAAGAATCTCCAGTCATGCGTTAGTGCAATAAAGCCTGTTAAATCCTCTTCCGGATGATTTTTTACGTAATCACGAACGAGTTGGAAATACTGATCAATCGTTTTAATTTCTGGATAGCCTGCTTCCTTCAATACACGACGTTGTACCCAGAATGCACCTTGACCAATGTTAGGGTCTGGAATAAACTCTCCAACCTGTGCAGACATCGGCAAGTAGTAAAGCTTACCGTCTTCTGTTTTTAGACGCTCTAAATCATTGCCAAATGCTTTTTTAATGTTTGGACCGTGCTCCTCAATAAGATCTGTTAGGTCGATAAAACCTTCAGCTCCTAGAACTTCATCAATTGCAGCATCTGGAATTAGTACATCAGGGTACTTTCTTGATGCTGTCATCGTACCGATTTTCGTGTTAAGGTCACCAACAAGGTTTTCAATTTTGAAGTTAACACCTGTTTGGTCCTCTAGAATTTTACCGATTGTTGTTTCATTCGTATTAATATCTTTCGCTGCACCAGCACCATTGAAGTAAGTAAATGTTACTTTTTCTAATGGTTTTTCATCACTGCCACCCTCACTGTTAGAAGGTGTTGTAGTACTTGAGTTGTTGTTAGTAGTCGTGCCACCACTGTTATTGCCAGAGCAGCCCGTAATAACTAACGCAAGCACAAGTACGAGCATTGCTGCAACATACACCGGAGTTTTTCTTTTCATGCGACTCATCCCCTTTAATATTTGTTGTAAGCACTTACATTGTAACAAGAGGAGCCAACCATACGCAGTGAGAGAACTTTAGAATCTAATATAAAAACTATAGTTTCTAATGGTTCACAGGAATGATGAGATGGATCGAAGTACCTACACCTTGTTCGCTTTGCACGGTAAAAGTGAATTGGTCTTCATAAAACAGCTTTAACCGATAAATTACATTTTGCATGCCAATCCGTTCGCCAAGGTCCTTCGTTTCCTCCAGATAAGAATAGATACGCTGTACCTGCTCCTCGTTCATCCCCGCACCATTGTCATGGATGTGAAAATGCAACTTGTCTTCTACAAGCTTGAGTGAGATGGTAACCTTACCGCCTTGCTTTACCTTCTCAACACCGTGAATACATGCATTCTCAACGAAAGGTAGGTATATCATCTTAGGAACTAGGCAACGTTCAGCCTCTGGATCAAGCTCGATGCTATAATCTAAACGATCAGCGAAGCGATATTTTTGAATTTCTAAGAAGCAGACAATAAAATCGACCTCTTCCTTTAGCTTCACCTTATCGCGCTTCCAGGTTAATGAACTGCGAAAAATCTTCGCCATATTGTGTATAATTTTGGCTGTTTCCGTCTCGTTTTTCATCATACTGCGCATACGAATCGTTTCCAGCGCGTTGAATAAAAAGTGTGGATTGATCTGGCTTTGCAGTGCATTTAGCTGAGCATACCGATGCTCCAGCTCCATATTCTTTTCTTTAATATCTGCTACGTACACGTCATTAATGAGCGAGCTGATCTGTAGCGTCATTCGGTTAAATTCGCTCGTTACCTGTCCGATTTCATCGAGCGCATCCCTATTATTGACAATGTCGAAGTTACCGTTCTTCACACGCTTCATCTGACGGAGCAAAAAGCCAAGCCGCTTCGTAACCGAACGGGAGATGATTACGATAATGATCGTCGCCAGCAATATGTTGGTGATTGCAATCCATAGCACGTACTGTCTTACCTCTGGCGCCTCATGCATAATTTGAGACTCCGGCACATGGGCTACAATGTTCCAGCCTTGCAATGGCAGCATATCGTAATGTTCGCCTTCAAACACAACCGTGTGACTGCCTGTATGAAGCGAATCGATAGCTAATTGCTCCTCTCGCCAATTAATGTTTCGGTTCGTCGTATACTGGATGATACCGTCTGGATCAACCAAATACACACTTCCAGGAATATTCAAGTTACCAAGTATGACGTCAAAAGCTTCCGTCTTAAGCTCAATCTTCAATACTTTATCCCACGTACCGAGCGAGTCGAAATAATCCATCACACGAATGATATTAAAGGTGTCCTTAAATTGCTCCGTTCGACCAGACGATATGCTATCTTCCTTGTAGGCCTTCACGAATATTGCCTCACTCGGCGTTCTGAGATCCAGCGTTTTATACCAATCAGTATCACGTACTTTATTCGATAGGAATGCGACACCACCTGAATGCAGCACCATAGGATTATCGACATAGATCTTTATATTTTGCACGGAGGTATATACTGGCGTGTAGCTGTTTATGACGCGACGCATATAGTTGTCATAGGCTTCTACGAAATCAGCAGGATTACTATAATGTGCATCCAGCATGGAATATAGCGTGTAATCGGTGTAGAATACCCAGGATACACTGACAGCTGCTTCAATCATTCGTTCAAGCTCCAAATGAACCTGATCTAACGATAGCTTAATGTCCACCATCCGCTGCTCCTGAACATTACTACTCATTAAATTGTAAAAGATGACATTCGTGAGTATGATTGGAATAAATACACATAGGATATACATCATAAAAAATTTGTTACGCAATCGGATATCATCAAGATGCAGATTCTGCTTTATACGATGGATTAGCTTCATTATTGCTCACCTGCATTACTCTTAAATGTCTGACGGTATGCTGTGGGGGAAAGCTTTTCATGCTTCTCGAATTGAGATACAAAATATTCAGGATGGCTGAAGCCTACGCGTTCAGCTACTTCATAGATTTTAAGATCCGTTTGGCGAAGCAGCTTTTTTGCCTCTTGGATACGTAGCTGCAGCAAGTATTCATTGAAGTACAGCTGGTAGTTTTTCTTAAACAGCTGCCCTAGATATACTGGGTTAATGTAAAAATGCGCTGCAATTGATTTTAAGCTGATCGGTTCCGCGTAATGCTGATCAATATACTTCTTAATGCGCTGAATACCACCTTTCGCCATTTCCTTTCGTTCCTCTGCAATGCAGTGGCTGCAATCCAGGGCGAATGAGAGTAGCAGCTCACGCAGTGTCGTTCGATTCATATAGGATGAATCCCAGCCAATAAGCTCATGCAAATGACTAAGTCTCTCCTTATCAATTTGCATCGTTTGTACGATATGGAGACAATCCGCTACTAGCTTGTGAATGGTAGCCTTAATTGCTTCAACGGAGCAGCGCTGCTTGCCGAATTGCTCCAGCAAAGCATCAAGCTCCTGTTCAATTCTTTCCCCATCGTTGCTTTCGATCTCATGCAGCAGATCCTTATACGTTTCCGATGGAAGCATAATTGTACGGAGATCCAGCTCCTTTAGCTGTGCATAATCAAACAATACACGATCGTCGATATACTTGAACTGCGAGGCATGAAGCGCCTCCCGATATGATTTTGGTAAAAAATGTACGCCCGTACATTTATCGCTATAAAAAATATACAGCTCCTGGTTAACAGCTAAACGATTGTAGAGCTGCCTTACAAGCATCTCGATCGAGGAATGCTTATGGAGAAACGAATATGGCACAATAATGCCAAGCTGACCTCTCTGCGGAAATATTAGCTTCATGCCTAAGTCGGGAAGTAGTGCCTGAATCGTATGCACCATGTGCTGAAGCTGATTGTAACCTAGCAGCTCCTGCTTACGGCTTTCCGCAGTTGGATGGTACTCCATTAATACGAAATAATGATCGCTGTCATAATCAAGCCCCAATCTCATATAAATATCGATTAGCTGCTCGTCTGTAAGTGCAGCGTGCTCCAGCTGGCTAAGCAGCTCTTGATTTTGATGGGTTATTGATTTTTCCTGCTGGCGTGATTCCCGATGTATAGATTCAGCAAGCTGCTGCAAGGTTTCCTCCAGTCCAGCCTCATCGATAGGCTTAAGCAAAAAATCACACACGCCATATCTGACTGCCTGTTGTGCGTACTTAAATTCATCGTAACCGCTTACAATAATAAACTTTGTATTTAGCTTCTCTTCTTGGACCACCTTATGAATCAGCTCGAGCCCATCTACCTCCGGCATGCGGATATCCGTAATCACAACATCAGGCCGTTCCTTCATAATAAATTGAAAAGCATCTTCTCCATTATCCTCTTCACCGATTACTTCGTAACCGCACGCCTGCCAATCTACAATCGCTCGCAGGCCTTGACGAAAAAACGTCTCATCATCCACCAATAACACACGCAACATGCAATTCACCCCCGAAACGTTTTTGTATAATGTTAGTGTTCAAAAGTAATCTTTAGGCATATAAGTCACTTAGCCAGTAATTTGGATTCTATGCCATTATCATATAATTCATAGTGAAAATTGTCTACTGCGCTGCGTGCATGCTATGGCTCCGATTGCTGTTGTCAGCGCTCCGTACATGCTGTGGCTCCGATTGCTGTTGTCGTATGGTTTCTAGAATATATATCAATGTAGAAACCAGACGACAAAGGCAAACGCTTTGCTTCTTCGCTCTCACCATTACTCCGCTGGAGCTCTTTTTGGGGTGACGCTTCGTGAAATTGCCCTCGCCGTTTCTTCGCGGGCAAACGCTTCGCTTCAGCGCTCCGTACATGCTGTGGCTTCGTTTGCTGTTGCCCTCTGATTTCTAGAATAATTATCGAGGTAGAAACCAGACGACAAAGGCAAACGCTTTGCTTCTTCGCTCTCACCATTACTCCGCTGGAGCTCTTTTTTGGGGTGACGCTTCGTGGACTTGCCCTCGCCATTTCTTCGCTGGGGAGCTTCATGGGTGTCGCTTTGATCGTTGTATATCTATTGTCTATTAACGATACTAACGCTACGATACAAAGGGCGGTTGTTTATCTAACTATAACTGATTTCCATTGATCGTTAGGAACTTTAAGATGAAAAGCTTTTTTATAGAGGGGAGATTCAATATGCCAAAAAGAATATCTGATGAGGAAGCTCGGGAATTAGGCGTTGAGACGATGCATCATCTCATGGACAATGGCGAAAGACGATTCCGATTAAGAAGCTCTGACGGAACATCATATATAAGAACAGAAGCAGCAAACGAGGGTGGGTGGCAAAATAGTCATTTCCATAAAAAACTCACTGAGTTATATGTGGTTCAAAGCGGATGGCTGGTGTACGCCGAATTGTCTAATGAAGATAAGCTTTCTATGAGAAGTCTGAAACAAGGAGATTTTATTTTAGTAAACCCGTTCATCCATCACAATTTATACATGTCTCCGTACACGGTTACTCATGTAATTAAATATGGAAGCAACGTCACTCACACAGACTGGTTTCCGTCATATAAATTAGACAAGCTGACCAAGCACATACCCGAATCGGAGCTGCTAAAGATATAGACCTCATGCCGTTTGCTTAACCTTAGCATTGAAATTAAATATAGATAAGACAAAATAAAAACCCTAGAATGCTATTATATCAAACATTCTAGGGGTAAGAAATGAAGATTTAAAATGCTCGGCTTTCAGGACCAAGAAGCTGCGGTAAAACTAGAGAGCGAGTAGCGCAGCGTACGTACTTGGTACGTGAGCAACTGAGTTCTCGGTTGAACCTCATATTCGACATCGAATCCACTTCAACGCATTACATCGTCATCAAAGTCGAGCAATTTTAAATTACTCTTACAATGAAGATTTAAAATGATCGGCTTTCAGGACCAAGAAGATGGCTCGCGACTAGTAAGCGAGGAGCGCAGCGTACGCTATTGGTACGTGAGCACCACAGCGCACTTGAGCGTGACATATTCGACGTCGACTAAGCTACAACGCATTACATCGTCATCAAAGTCGAGCAATTTTAAATTACCTTTCCGGCATTGCTGAAGGTCTGTCGCACTGGTGTTGGACATTGTAATGCCTACCCTCTGCTGAAGCAATATGAACACCGTGCATGATTTCCAGCACCTGCAGCGCAAGCTCACCGCTAGCACGATGTGGGCGATCTTCTCTAATAGCAAGCGCCATATCGAGTAGACCGACA
The DNA here is from genome assembly GCF_023715345.1 of Paenibacillus camelliae. GTDB lineage: Bacteria > Bacillota > Bacilli > Paenibacillales > Paenibacillaceae > Pristimantibacillus > Pristimantibacillus camelliae. The sequence continues at coordinate 147,152 of NZ_JAMBNY010000004.1, read as the reverse complement.
CCACGGTCTGGACCATCATACGGATGCGTCAATGGAATCTCTTCGAATTGATCACTGCCTGCTCTTCTTAGCTTAACCGGACCCGAGAAGGTGTTAGGGTCAGGAACAATTAATGTTCCTTCGCTGCCATACAGCTCGATATTAGGAAGTGTGCTGCCCCCCTTAATGTCAAAGCTCGTCGTTAGCGTTGCTGTCGCACCGCTCTCAAAGTCAATTACACTGTTAATATGCGTCGGAGTTTCTACCTCAATCATTTGCCCGTTAAGTGGCTGACTCGTAATCTCCCGCTCCGGATAGGAAATAACCGCTGACCCGGTTACACGTTTAATCGGTCCAAGCAGCGTAATGAATGCGGATAGGTAATACGGACCCATATCAAACATTGGGCCAGCACCTTTCGCATATAAAAATGCAGGATTCGGATGCCAGCTTTCTGGACCGCCCGATAGCATAAATGCAGATGCAGCAATCGGCTTACCAATTACGCCATCATCAATCAGCTTGCGGCACGTTTGAATACCGGCTCCTAATACCGTATCTGGAGCAACACCAACACGCAGATTACGCTCCTTCGCCTTAGCAATGATGCGCTGACCATCCTCTACCGTTACAGCAAGCGGTTTTTCTGAATAGACATGCTTCCCAGCTTCAAGCGCTGCAAGGCTAATTTCCGCATGCGCTTGTGGAATCGTTAGATTCAAAACAATTTCGATGTCTGGATCTGCCAGCAGCTCATCGGTTGTCATGACCTTTGTTATCCCATAGGTTGCTGCCTTGCTGCGTGCCAGCTCTAGATTAAGATCTGCTAAAGCAACGACTTCCAAATGCTCGTAGTGAACGCAGTTTTTAAGATACGCGTCACTGATGTTTCCACAGCCTATAATACCTACTTTTACTTTCTGCACGTTATTGCTCCCCCGTTAAGTAGATTGGGTAATATCCCTTATTTGCATTTTGCAATTTCTACAATGACTTGTACAGCTTTTTCCATCGTGTCGAGTGAAATATATTCATATTTACCGTGAAAGTTTTCGCCGCCAGCAAAAATGTTCGGAGTTGGCAGCCCCATGTAAGAAAGTCTGGAGCCATCTGTTCCACCACGAATAGGCTGGACAAGCGGCTCTATGCCAAGCTTAACCATCGCAGCATGCGCACGATTCACAATATCCATATTCCCCTCGATCTGATCTCGCATATTGAAATAGCTGTCGGTAATGTCCAGCCTTACTGCCTGCTCACCATATGTATGCTGTAGCTGCTTAGCCACCTGCTGCATAAACTGCTTACGTTCCTCATACTTGTTTTTGTCAAACTCACGAATCAAGTAATGTAGAGTCGTTTGCTCTACCCCACCTTCAATATGGTTCAAATGATAAAAGCCCTCATAATGCTCCGTATGCTCAGGCGTTTCTAGTGCAGGCATCACTGCTTGAAATTCAAGTGCGATTCGCGTTGAATTAATCATCTTTCCTTTAGCAGTACCTGGATGTACACTGCGTCCATAGCAGGTCACCACAGCGGTGGCAGCGTTAAAGTTCTCATATTGCAGCTCTCCAAGTGGTCCACCATCCATCGTATAGGCAAAGTCTGCCCCAAACTTGGCAACGTCAAAGCGATCTGCACCTCTGCCGATCTCTTCATCTGGTGTAAATGCCACTTTAATCGTGCCATGCTTAATCTCAGGATGCGCCTGTAAATAAGCCATTGCTGTCATAATTTCAGCAATACCTGCCTTATCATCAGCACCGAGCAGCGTATTCCCATCCGTCGTAATAAGTGTTTGACCGACGTAGCCGCTAAGCTCAGGAAACTGCTTTGGCGAAAGGACGATTTGCTGAGAGGCATTCAGCACGATGTCTCCTCCGTCGTACTGTTCAACAATTTGCGGGTTAACGTTGGTCCCCGTAAGCTCTGTTGCTGTATCCATATGGGCTAAAAACCCGATAATTGGCTCATTCTGCTCGCAGTTAGCCGGCAGCGTGGCCATTACATAACCATGATCATCTAGTGTAACATCAGATAGTCCAAGCTCCTTAAGCTCCTCCACCAGCTGTCTGGCAAGCACCCACTGTCCCTCCGTAGATGGGCAGCTCTCGGAGCTAGGATCAGACTGTGTCCCTATCTGAACATAGGATATAAAACGCTCTAGTAATTGTTCTCTCATGATTGATTGCTCCTTTGTCAATAGCGTTACTGCTCCTATTGTACATGAGCGACATTCAATAGTGAAATTTTGCAGCGATCAGAATAAGCATTTCTCACTCTTGCCGCGTCACTTAGTCAACATCTAATTATTTGCTTATTTTAAAGCGAGGATTTAGCTTTCCAACCGCATCAACCTCAATGCTGAACACCGAGCCTGCAAGCGGCTCTTGCTTTAAACGCTCTTCGCTAAGACCAATGTTAGCTGTGGTAATAAACAGTGTACTTAGATTAGGTCCGCCAAAGCAGCAGGACGTCACCTGTGATGCAGGAAGAGAAATGCGTTGCAGCTCCTCACCCGTAACAGGATCGTGACACGTTACACAGTATCCTCCCCAATGGGCTACCCATAGTCTGCCTTGTGCATCTGTGCACATGCCATCCGGCACCCCTAACGCATCCTCAAATTGCACAACAGGGCGGCGATTCGTAATTGTGCCACTGGATGCATCAAAGTCAAATGCATCGACACGCTTAGTAGGCGAGTCGATAAAATACATCGTACGTCCATCCAAGCTCCAATCCATCCCGTTAGAGCAGCCTAGCTCCTCTACATGCTTAATAATCGTTCCCGCTTCGTCACAGCTGTAGAGAGCACCGCTCCATGCTGCTCCGCCCATTGGCATCGTACCGATCCAGAGCCTTCCCGTCTCATCCACTTTCCCGTCGTTGCAGCGATGATTTGGATTATCACTTTCAAGCTCCGTAAGCTGCGTCAATGACCGGTCAGGCTGAAGAAGATAGATCCCATCCTCAAGCGCACAAACAATAGAGCCATCCGTTGCAGGAATCGCAGCTCCAATCCTCTGCGGCATAGGAATGACCTCATGCTCCTCTGAGTTCAGCGTGACCAGATGTATAGCTCGCCCTTCAATATCTACCCACAGTAATTGATTCGTATCCTCCAGCCATTGTGGTCCCTCCGCGAGCTGGCAAGTAGTCGAAGTGACTAATTTTAATGGATTCATAATGAAACCTCCCACACGATTATGCTTCAACCTGATTATGTCACAAATTCTCAAAATTAACTATGCCTTACAATGTAAGAAGGAATCTCGTGCCTTGGCAGCGGCTTGCTGTAATAATAACCCTGCGCTTCCTGACAACGATGCTCATTCAGAAATTTTACCTGTTCCATCGTTTCTACACCTTCGGCAATGACTGTGATTCCCATATGATTAGCTATATCAATAATTGTCCGTATAATGGCCTGATTGCTGGCATTCAGATTCCTTACAAAGCTCTGATCAATTTTCAATCGGTCAACCGGAAACTGACTTAAAGAGCTGAGCGAGCTATAGCCTGTTCCAAAATCGTCAATGCTGACGCCTACGCCAAGCTCTTTAATTTTTTTCAGCGCACGAATGGCATACTCTGCATCCTGTGCAACACTTTCAGTAATCTCCAGCTCTAGATATTGAGGTGGAAGTCCCGTCTCCTTCAGCACGCTCGCTACCAGATCAGGGAATTCATGATCTGAAAACTGTCGAAAGGAGATATTTACAGCAACAGTGACATGTCTCGTACAGATTGACAGCCACTCCTTCATTTGACGGCAGGCTTCATACAGCACCCATTTACCGATCGGCAATATCAGGTTAGTTTCCTCTGCAATGCCAATAAATAGGTTAGGGGCTACAATTCCTTGCTCCGGATGATTCCAGCGCAGCAATGCTTCTAGCCCAATAATCTCATTGTGCTTTAAATTCATTTTCGGCTGATACCATAGCTCTAGTTCTCCGCGCGGAATTGCTTGCCTTAGATCCCGCTCCAACTCCATCCGCTCTGTAATTTTCTGATGCAGCTCTTCAGTAAAAAAGCAATAATGACTCGTACGTTCATCTTTAACAACATACATCGCGGCATCCGCACATTTAAGCAGCTCGTCAATGGTCTTTCCGTCATCAGGGTACATGGATATGCCAATACTAGGTGATATGTAAACTTCATTGTTGTGTAAAATGAATGGAGCTGCCATCTGTTCAACAATAAGCGTTGCCAGCTCTTTAGCCTGCATGCGATCCGCATAGTCTAGATATAGTGTAAATTCATCGCCGCCCTGACGAGAAACATAAGCGTGCTCTGGCAAATGATCTTTCAAGCGTTGTGCCACCTGCTGCAGCAATTCATCCCCCATGGAATGTCCAAGTGAATCGTTAACAAGCTTGAAGTGATTAAGATCCATAAACATAACCGCAATCTGGTGCTTATCCTTTTCTGCGACTTTAATTGCTTGATGAAGCTCCTCATTAAAAAGGGTCCTGTTCGGTAATTGCGTCAAAGCATCGTAATGAGCCATGTAGTAAATCATCTCTTCCGCTTGCTTTCGCTCCGTGATATCCATCATGGAAGCAACAACTTCAACAACGGATCCGTTCTTAGCTATAGGAGAAAGAGAAATATAAAAAAAGCGCTCACCATAGGAAAGCTCAAATTGTACACTTACACCGCTAAAAGCACGCTCAAAATATTGCTCTACCTCTTCAAAACGCTTTCCCCATACCTCCTTCAGCATCCTGCCAGCTACGAGCTCTGTTGTCATGGACAATTCCTCAGCTATTTTGCCTTCACTTAAAGTAAAGATGATGTGACCCTTATCGTTCTTTTCTGTTTTAAAGATACAGTTTTGAAGCTCTTTTATTGTACGTCTAAAATCATGCTCCATCGCTTTTGCTAGCTCGGTCTCTGCCGCAATACGATCTGTAATATCCGATCGAATCGATACATACTGATACGGCCTGCCACCTTCGTCTAAAAAAGGCACAATCGTCGTATTCATCCAGTAATAGCTTCCATCCTTAGCCTTGTTTTTCACTTCACCCCGCCATACGTGGCCTTGCTTTATCGTGCTCCACATATCCTTAAAGAATTGCTTCGGATGATGCTTGGAATTAATAATGCGATGTGTGCGACCGATCAGCTCAGTCCGATCGTACTTGGATATTTGGCAAAACATATCATTAACATACGTAATGACGCCCTTCGGGTCGGTAATCGCAATAATGGATGCCTCATCGTAGGCTTCCTTCATATGTGTCAGATCCCGAAGCTGTTCTAATTGCCGATCCAGCTCATCATATTGCTTCGTTCGATTCTCACCGATTACATAATAGCCCGATAAATCTTCCTTTTGTAGAATAGAAACATATAGCACTAGCCTTGCGCTAAACTGATCAGACAAATAAATATACCCTCGCCAAACACCATGCTCCTTGACTTTATCCCATACATATAGCCACCCTATCTTTTGATTTGTTAATAGATAAAATGGCTGGAAGCATTGATTAATCGCGCAACCTTGTATGAAGTGATCGTTAGTCAAACTCCGGAAGCTATCGTTCGTCGCTATAATGCGGTGCTGATTATCTAGCTCTGCTAATAAATATAGCTGATTCCATACCTTAGCATCTATATGAACACTAGCAACGGACTTATCCATCATCATCATCCCCTAACCCTGCTGTCTACAAAGCTACGTGCATATGTTGTATTACAAGCATTATACATCAAACGATTAACATATTACTGGTGAAATTTTCCGTACAAATGCTAATCACGAATGCCAAAAAGCCTGACTTTACTAGAACATACGTGAGGGACAAGCAACAAGTTGCAGACATAACTGCTAGTAAGTGGGTAGGTGCTCCGAAGCATCGACTACACTAGAGGCTCCAGCGAAGATCCGCCAGAGAGCGGAAAGCGAAGCGCGCGGCCCTGTTCGAGGATTTATCCCAAAAAGTTATGCTAAATACGAGAACAAAAGTCGCTGGAGCCCTCTGAGTGGAACGGAGCGCTGCACAGCTAGAATTCGAAGCGTTACTTACAACAGTGCTTCGAAGCAACACCCGCAGCAGTGCTCCAAAGCAACAACTGCATAGAGTGCTCCAGCGCAACACCAACTAAAAAAGCTGCAGCGCCAAGGGTCCCCCTCAGCACTGCAGCCTTCGTTACATTGCTATTACGATGTAAATGAAATTACGATGTAAATGAAATTACGCCATAGCCGATCAGTACGACTACAACGAGTAATACGACAAGCGCAATCCAGAATGGCAATACGCCTTTACCCTTTTTGCGTCGAGCAAGAAGCATTTCCATCATACCGATCAATAGAATCGCCAGTACCGCCTTCAAATGATAGGTACCACCGTAGCCTCCAGTGAACAGCATATATCCACCCGTGAAAATCATAATCAAGTAGAACAAACGCAGGATCATTGGCAGTACTTTGTTTTTTGGAATGAAATAAGAAATCAAAAACAAAATAACGAGCACAACCCACGAACCAGCATGCGTATGATAAATTGCAGAATCCATCGTCTTACCTCCTTCGATTCATTTTCTATGACCTATGTATTGATTTTAACCATATCTCTTAAAATTATATCAGTTCTGTAGCAATAATCAAATGACGACCATAGACTGATAGTCTGCTATTGCTTCACATCTAACATTTCTGCCTTCTCTTGATTAAGGCGCACATACTTTGCGACCTCTGACTCATCCAGTCGATAAAAATATATCGCAACTAGCATCGCAGCATAGCCGATGATCGGTACAAGTGTAAAGATGATCCAGATTCCTTCAAGCGCTTTATTCGTCTGCTGGGCTGCCTGTTCTACATAGCCAAAATAAGCGAGAAGAGCTAAGCATAGTGAGGAAGACAACGCACTTGCCAGCTTCGTAAACATCGTCTGGACGGAAAAAGCGAGTGCTGTTGTACGTTGACCGGTAACGGCATTGCCATATTCGATACAATCAGCCGTAAACATTCCATATAAAAGAAGTGGGACCTGCATAAATAGCACACGGATGGCAGCGATGACTAAAAATAATGTGAAATGCTCATAGCCGACTGCATACTGAATTATGCATAATACAATGGTAGCTATGCAGCATATAATCATCAGTTTTTTCTTGCCAAATGCGATGATTAGCTTCGGCAGTAATGGAGATACGATGACGATCGGCAGCACAAGCACAGCTAATAGAACCGTCAGCATCTGCTCATTGCCTAGATTAGAATTGGCGAAATATGCCGCAATGGTCTGCAATGTATTCGTAGTACTCATGATGAGATAGCCAAGAAAGAAAATAAAAAAGTACCTATTGCGTAAGAAGGAGCCTGCTAGTTTCCAGAATGAGACAGCTTGTTCTTCCTTATAGGTGACACGTTCCTTCGCGACGAATGGAAGCGGCAGCATGGTGAGCAAAGCAACTGCACAATAGACCCCCACTGCACCCATCCAGCCTATGGAGCCTTTTATTAGCATAAACAATGCCGTCATAATCGCTGCTATCGCACCTGTCATTCTAGCATTTGCAATTAATCGATCACGCTCATACACGCTCTGACTCATAACAGTAGATAGGGAAAACATTGGAGAATCGGATACGGTGTAAGCCATTCCCCATATGATATAGGTGACATAAGCAAATACGAGTTTTGCAGAATAGCTGGCATCAAGATTGATAAATGCAAACAGCATCGTTAAAGGAACGATAAGACTAGTCACCTTCAGCCACGGGATGTACTTACCGCTTTTAAACTTGCATTTGTCCACGATCACACCCATCATTGGATCATTTAGCGCATCCCAAAGCTTGGCTACAAAGAGCAGCGTTGCAGTAGCTCCTAAAGACAGCCCTACTTCTTCGGTATAGAAGTAGGTCAAAAATTGCAGCTGCAGCATATAGATAAGATTTTGACCAAAAGAATAACCACCGTAGCTTAAGCGCTCTAGCTTTGTCGTAGAAGTACTACTCGTGTTAGAAGCATAATGCTGCGAATATGCCATAGAATATCTCCCTATCCATAACTTAATCTTGATTACTGGCTCAAGGAAGTTAATATCATGATGACGATCGTATTTATACTACAAATTGTTAAAATAAACAATTTTATATAGTTTATGATATACTATCTATAATGTTTATGTAAATTATTGTTTATGCTTTTATATTATTCTTACAGATGACTATATCTGCTATGTAAGGAGAAATTTATAGCCTATGCTAATAAAAATACTACTCATTGAAAAGGACGAGCATATCGCTCAAAAAATTATCTCTTTATTAGAACCTATGAATCATATAGTAATCTGTGGCTGTGGAACATCTTGGGATGACAGTATAGAATTGATAGAATCAGAGGAGCCTCACATTGTTTTACTAGAGCTCAATCTAAACGAAGATCATGGTGTCACGCTTTCTGCAAATCTTAAGAAGCGCTATCCCCAGCTTCATATTATTGTTTATACTGGCTACGATTACGCCCCATTCTTTAACCAGCTCATTGAAAGCGGTGTTAGCGGTATGCTTACGAAGTCAGCTTCTGCTACCGAGCTTGCAGAATTGCTTACTGCTGTCATGCATGGTAAAACCGTGATCCCCCTCCATCTATTCCAACAAATAAAGCTGCACCGCTCCGAGCATGATAAGCATTACTGGGAGATTGATTTGACACCTACAGAGCAGCATATACTGGAGCTTATATATAAACGCTACACTAATGCGCTTATTGCTAAAAAGGTGCATTTAAGTGAAAGCTCAGTTGAAAAATACTTACGGAAAATATACGATAAATTAAGAGTTCGAAACAAGATTGAAGCGATCGAACGAATGCAGCAGGATCAAAGTTTTCGTCCCGTAAGTCAGCACTATAAGCTGTAGCAAGCTAAAATAGATCGATAGGAGGGCCACGGACCGTATGACCATTTATCAGTATGAGGTTAAGGATACGAAAGGCGAGCTTCGCTCCTTGCGTGATTATGAAGGCAAGGTCGTACTCATCGTCAACACGGCAAGCAAATGTGGATTCACGCCACAGTTTGAAGGCCTTCAGGCACTTTATAACAAGTATGCAGAACGAGGCCTTGTCATTCTTGGTTTCCCATGCAGTCAATTCAATAATCAGGAATTTGAAGAACTGGACGAAACAATGCAGTTCTGCCAGATGAATTTCGGTGTTACTTTCCCTATGTTTGCGAAGGTCGACGTCAATGGCGATGCAGCCGATCCACTGTTTAACTACTTAAAGGAGCAAAAGCGCGGTTTACTTACTCGCAAAATTGAGTGGAACTTCACTAAGTTTTTAATCGATCGTCAAGGCAATGTCGTTAAACGCTTCGCTCCAACAACAACACCCGAAAAGCTTGAAGCAGATATTGAAAAACTACTATAAATTTAATCATTGCAGTGACATATAAATAGGGCTTGATCCAAGGCTTTGCACTCAAGTGTTCTTGAAGCACAGCCTACGATCAAGCCCTTTTTTCTTCCTTCCAATATTACATAACGCTATCACTTACTTTATCAATTATTGCAGTCCGAATTGTGCTTCGTACAGCTTCGCATACGCACCACCAGCATCTAGCAGCTCAGCATGACTACCTTGCTCGGCAATGCCCTCCTCGGTTACCACAACGATCACATCAGCGTTTTTAATGGTCGCCAGTCGATGTGCGATAACGAGCGTCGTTCTACCTACTGACAGCTCAGCTAGCGACTGCTGAATGGCAACCTCCGTTTCCGTATCTAACGCAGAGGTCGCTTCATCAAGAATAAGAATAGGTGGGTTTTTCAGAAACATACGAGCGATGGCAATCCGCTGCTTTTGACCGCCTGACAGCTTTACACCACGTTCACCGATGACGGTATCTAGTCCGTCTGGCTGCTCCTTCAAGAATGACTCAAGCCGTGCGCGTCGTGCTGCTTCCCATATTTCCTCTTCCGTCGCATCCAGCTTTCCGTATTGGATATTCTCACGAATAGTTCCAGCAAATAAAAATACATCCTGCTGTACGATGCCGATATGCTGTCGCAAGGACTGCTGAGTATACTCCCTTATGTCCACACCATCAATACGAATGGAACCCTCACTCACCTCATAAAAGCGTGGCAGCAAGCTACAAATCGTTGTCTTACCAGCACCGGATGGTCCAACGAAGGCTACCGTTTGTCCCTGCTTAATTGTTAAGTTAATATTGTTCAATATTCGTTGATGAGATTCATAACCGAAGCTAACACTATCAAACCTGATCTCATTCTGGAAATTCGTCAGCTTCTTCGCTTGTGAGTGATCCTTAATGTCTGGCGCAGTCTCCATCAGCTCGACATAGCGCTTAAAGCCAGCGAAGCCTTGTGGGTAGCTTTCGACTACTGCATTTATCTTCTCAATCGGTCTGAAAAATACATTTGTAAGCAGTATGAATCCGATGAATTCACCGTAGCTCAGCTCCCCGCGAATAACGAACCAAGTACCACATACCAAAACAAATAATGTAACAAAGCGCATCATCATATAGGTAATCGAGCTGCTTTTCGCAATTAACTTATAGGAAGACAGCTTCGTAAACTTAAATTGCGCGTTGTTGCGTGCAAATTGTTTTTTCTCAAATGCTTCGTTCGTAAAAGCTTTAACGACACGAATCCCTCCAACATTGTCCTCGATTCTTGCGTTAAAGTCTCCAATATCCTTATAAAGCTGGTGTATCGCTGCCGTCATTTTTTTATTAAAGTGAATAACAACGATGATAATTAACGGCACAACGATAAAGGTCAGCACGGCAAGCTTCCAGTTGATCGTTAGCATAATGACAAACGAACCGACTAGCGTCATGATTGCAATGAATAAATCCTCCGGTCCATGATGCGCCATCTCACCAATCATATTCATATCATTCGTTAATCTACCAATTAAATGCCCTGTCTTCGATTGATCGAAAAATCGAAAGGATAGCTTCTGGATATGAGAGAATAAATTTCTACGCATATCCGTTTCAATGCTTATGCCGAGTGTATGTCCCCAATAATTGACGATATACATCAAGACCGTATTGATAATATATAGCACCAGCAGAGCTAGTGAAGCTGCGACAATACTGCCCCACTGCCCAGTTGGCAATAGTGTATCCGTAAAATATCTCACAGCCAGCGGAAATGCAAGCTCAAGTAAACCAGCAATGATTGCACAACTAAAATCAAGTATAAATAGCTTCTTATAGGGCCGATAAAAACTAAAAAACTTTGCAATCATATATGTCTATTCTCCCTTTTATTCATGCGAAGATTTTAATGCGATTAATAATAGTTGAGTATAGACAATGATTGCCAATGTTGCAAGCTTAAGAAAAATTATCTATCAATTTCATGCTTCATTCGTTGGACAAGCCATGCAAGTAAATAAAACAGGCTGTGATCACTAGTGGACCACAGCCTGTTTTACTACGAATGCGGCTACTGCATCAAGCGGTGCCTGATGCAGCCGCAGCACTTGATGAAACAGCAGCTTCGATTGTAAGCTTTTGGGTAAACCAGCCTGGTTCACATAACGTCTCCAGATGAGCATTTGGGTATTGATGAACGATTCTATTAACCGTAGCTAGCCCAAGTCCACGGTTTTTACCCTTTGTTGAATAATGCTCTTCAAAGATCCTATGTACGTTACAGCCCTCTAACGTTGCACGATTTTCAATAACGATGACAATCGCACCATTAACCGTATCAATGATAGCAAGATTGATGCTTGGATGCTCGATGCATTCACTCGCTTCAATTGCGTTATCAAGTAAGGCTCCTATCACTCTAGCTAGGTCGATCATATTCATATCAATCGAGGTGATGAGATCCGGAATCTCAACATTTACAACAATGCCGTTCTTCTCTGCCGTAATTAGCTTGGTCGCTATAAGCCCCTTCAGCTCTTGAATCTTTATGTTTTTGAACTGCATAAACATTAAATGATGCTGAAGTGTTTGCTGCTCCACCTTCAAGATATGCTCGTGAAAGTATTGACGCAGCCCCTCGAGGTTATTGTCATCTAGGTAACCTCGCATAGTAAGCAATATATTTACGTAGTCATGCCTGAACTTGTGCATATCATGATTAACGAGCTCAAGCTCACTCATATAGTGAAGAAACTGCTCCTGCTCCATCTCTTGAAAATGGATGGCATTGCGTTTCTTCATATATAAGATCAATAGACTACTCAGCACGATCATAGAGATGAAATAGCTTATCTGTATCACGAGATTCATCAATATAATTTCACTTGTGCTATCGCGAGTGTCGAATATGTTCATATAGACAACAACAATTGTGCTAAGGAGAATGGCAACTAACAGCGCCTTAATATACCATGGCGGCTCAAGTGCCTGAAACTGTCTATACATATATTGCTTGTACCAATATATCAATAGCGTAAACATCAGCACAAAAAAGAGCAGTGTCAGTGCGAGTGTGCCGCTGCTGCCTAATACTTTACTGAAGGTTGGCTGCAGCAGCATGGAAAAGTAATCCGATATAATGGTGCTAACGATAATGACAGAACAGGATATAATCGAAAAAATCGTTCGTTCAAAGTAGTAGTATAATAGATGTGCTGAGATCACGAGATAGGCGATGGCTATGTACTGTGGAGTAAGATACATCAAGATAGTTGTCGGTGCAACGATTATTCCTATATACAGCAGAAGCTGCTTTCGAGATGGCTTCTTATCGATGATGTAGAAGAATGCGAGAAGCAAAAGGATATGCTCCATTATTCCATAAATGATCAGAGTCATAAATGATCGAGCTGCCTTTCTGTTCATATGTTAGAGGAATTTTACCTTCATAATAACAAATCATTCGACAAAAAGTTCAAATTCTCTTATGTGAACGATTTTCAATCCTACTTGATAACGTATTTTTATTTTTTCAGCTTGTTTTGATTAAGTGTTCTTTGCTTTGCTCGATGCTTTGCGTCTCGAATCATTGCCTCCTCCACATAATCTCGTTCTGGTATACTCATTCTTAAATCAATAAGCTGACATATAATGACGATATTAAGCGCAATAATCAAGTAAACCATCCAATTCCCACTCTCCTTCATCGGTTTCCCTTTTCCCTATCGTATGCTTGTCTTGCCGAAATAATGAGTATGTTCGAATATATAAAAGAGAGACTTTAGGCATCATCATATAATGATGTCCAAAGTCTCTCAGTCCAGTTTAATAGATATAGCCTAAGACATATACTGAAGCTTAATATTATATTTCAATAGATATGGTCTAAGCTCGCTGCTCTATCAGCTGCAATAGGTGAATGCACTTATTGGCATTATAAACTCTAGTATATTGCCAAATGGATCGAAGCATTCGAACCTTTCGTAATCTGGAATAGCCTTGCATTCCTTAAGCAATATTCCATAGGATTGCAGTCGCTCTCTCATATCATCAATATTTGCGACCTCATAACTAAGATAAGCGTTTCGTCCCTCTGTATCAGATACACCGACAAAAAGTGTACGATCGCCGGCTTTTAGCCAAAAGCCTTCACGATCAATCAAGCTTGCAGGCTTGCTAACTTCCTCTAGTCCAAGTACATCACAATAAAAGGCTCTCGCCTCTTTTTCGGCACCAGTAGGAATAGTAATTTGTGCGTGAAGCAAGCCCTTAATCATATTCATTCATATCCACCTCATTCAACATTGTCACGATGCACTCCATCATGTCTCGCATCGCGCAGTCGCTTACGCCAAGAGCAGTCCAAGACAGCTTCAAGAACGCAGCAGCTTTACTACCCTATCGCCGAAAAGGAACAAATATATCTGCCAGATGTGAACAATATGTGAACGCCCTTATTTTCTAAATGCTTGGTATGTAGGAGCCAGCGATGCCACAACAATGCCTAGTACTAGACCCGAGATCGGTGCTACGACTAATATTCCGAGCGTATTACCACTCGCACTAAAAGCTAGCTTAAGCAGCGTCGTTACAATGGCAACTAGGACAGCTATTGACCAGTACATTAACTTCTGCTTGCTGCTAATCTTGGAGACATGGAGCTTACTGAGCTTGAGCTTATCCTGTTTAATTCTCGATAGACTTAACAGCAGTATCACCACCATCCCGATCAATCCGACGAGCGAGGTGCTGTACTGCAGTACTTTGTATATGGGTAGTGAGAGCAGCGATTCATTCCAAATCCATGGCAGCAGTTCGATGAAGGAGCTATGTGCATGTGTCCATTCATCCAGTGTGATATGAGTAACGAACCCTATGATGGCGGATAATACAAAGATCGACCACGCTCGCCATGAACGAAGCTGCTCTTGCTGCAGCATGGCGTAGCAGCGAGCGTCCAGCTGCCATATGCCCGGAAGGTGAATAGACAGCGGCTTCTTCACTACATAATGGAACAAGGCTGCGAGAATGATACTTAAGGGTAATGCTTGCAGCCATAATCCTTGCCATGTATGACCGATGCTCCGATAAGGCTCAAGGTGCAGAAAGTATTCTAGATCAGGTGACATACTGCCTAATATAAGTCCTGTAGCACTAAAATATTTTGGCTTTATATAGCGGATCGGCAGTGCATAAAAAGCATGCGCTACAGTAAAGGGCATAAGCTTGTCTCCTTTCAATAGCGATTAGCTAACATTAATATTTATGTTGGATAGAAGAAGTTGCTATGTACATTTTCATCAATTTACGATATAAAGATAGCATTGTAGAATAAGAAATGATAATAGAAAGCTTCACCGTAGAAGCTAATGATAGGAGTGTACTCATGCAAGCAGTTCAACAAAAACGTTCTCCACTCGTGGAGCAGCTCGGACTTCAACCACATGTTGAAGGTGGCTGGTATAAAGAGCTTTGGAAAGCAAATTTTACGATTCCTCAGCATGTGCTTGGCGAGCCTTATTCTGGTCCACGCCCAGCGGCAACTTCAATCTACTTTTTACTACATCCTGATGAATTTTCTGATTGGCATAAGGTGTACTCTGACGAGCTGTGGCTATGGCATTCAGGGAGCCCGTTGCTTCTAACGTTAGGTGGTACAGATAAAGACCCCGCTATTAGACAAGAAATTATCGTTGGGCCGGACATTGCTGCAGGACAGCAGCTACAAGCGCTTGTACCTGCCAATGAGTGGCAAATGGCCAAGCCACTCGGTGATGAGCCTGTACTTGTTTCCTGTGTCGTTGCCCCAGGCTTTCATTACGACGACTTCAAGCTAATTGATAGAAGCTAATATCAACGATGTATACTAAAAACGTCCATCTATGTGACATCACTTCATAGATGGACGTTTTTTATCATAAAGAGGTTGCTGTATCATCATTCATTAGTACAATCCGATAACGATCCAGTATGAGGCAATGACTACACAACATGCGACGCAAATTAATTTCAAAAAGCGAATGGCTGGTCGATCACTTGCGATCAACTCATTCTGCTGGTCAAACCCAGCGATCAATATCGCTAGCAACGAGCACGCAGCAGAGAAGCGAAGCAATTGAAAAATATACTGATCTAGTGAATCATAATAGATCGTATAGCTAGAACTGCTATAATAGTCCACAGTGTAGCCCTTAAACACAAATAAGCCTACGAGTAGACCAAGGATAAAGCTGTATATTCCTGTTTTTACGATTTTTCTTTCCATCGTTTTCCCTCTTCCCTTTGATGCATCTGTTCTTTTCTTATCATCTAGCGAGACTACTTTTTCATTGATTCAACCGTTTGGTGCAATTGCTCTAATGAACGGTGAGTTTGTTCTAGCTGTCGTATGGTCGTTGTTTGATTACCGATGACACCTGCAAAACCAATAATTAGCACAATTAACATTATAATGGCCAGTATCTCCAACGTCATTACTCCCCCTTGTTCTCTTTGTATTGTCGATCTCTCTCCATCGCCTCTGCTACATAATCACGTTTTTTGATAGGTCCCAGCTTAATAATGACTAGAAGCAGAATCGTAATTAGCATATTCTCTCCCCTTAATGATAAAAACCGAAACACCAGCTAATAACAACACTACTCAAGAGGAATACGGCATTTCGGCTTTATGTAGTTATCGTGCTACTGCAATTGTTGGTACACAGGTAGCTGATTCATAATAACACTAACAATATCATCTGGGCTTTTATCATCTGTTTGAATAAATTGCTCGAAGCGATGATGCTTGAATGCTTCCGTGCATTTTAAAGTTTGCGTGTAAGTCCATTCGTTAAGCTCATCTCCTCTTTTCTTCAATCGCTGGTAGATCGTAGACTCAGAGGCTTCTAAGCAAAAATGATAAAGCTCTGAATCAATCGCTTTTAATTCCTTTACGATAAATTCAAAGATCTCCGATTTATAAATCGTTGTAGGAATAATTAAATCTGTATTGTATCTTTCAATCATTTCGCGTGCTGTTTTTACCGTCAGTATCCTCCATAACTCCATGTCTTGGTAGTCACCTGTTTGTTCTTCTTTTAGCCTCACGTGATCTGGAATGATCCTTTTAAGCATGCAGCCTATTTCTTCAGGATCAAAAATAATGCTTTTCTCAAGCATAGGTTGAAGCATATATGCTACTGAAGTTTTTCCAGAGCCAACTGCTCCGTTAATCATTATGATCATGATGCACCTCCACCGTAAACATTTTATTAAAAATACGTTTATCGTTAACCTGGATGTTAACATCAAATACCCACCTAATATTAACATAAATGTTATCTTTTAAGGCGGTTTTATTTCAAATATTACACAATTTTTATTGAACCATAAAAAGAGCTGCAGCGTGATGTAGGAATTGCTGCAGCTCTTCTTTTTCACAAAATAACTAGTGAGGGTACGTGGAGTCAAGGGCAGGCTATGCTTAAGCATAGTTTATCGAGGGGAAGTAGTAATTATTTATAGATTGCACACACTTATCGGACTGTTTGTTATCCGCATTCGAGGTAGGACAATAAGCGCAATCCTTTAGACCTATTTTAACATCAAATCAATATAAATTGACAAAAATGTAATCAAACACTCTTTTTTTGTCATATCATGCATTTTATCTGGTGATCAAGCAACATTTTAACCAAGTTTTTACATTTTATTAAGAAAAAATATAGGTGATCATTTGTACTACGGTTTGTTTTTCGTAATTTCAATGAGTTTATTTATCGCCTCCTCTAGCGCTTTTGACTGATCAAGCTTTTTTTTCAGTAAACGTTCGATTGAAAGCAATGAAATGAATATAAAGACCAACATAAATATAAGAAATAATTCCATTCACTACACCTCACAGTAATGTATCAAACCTATTTGTTTTACAGCACCAGCTGAGATGGATCGTCATTCATTTTAAGCTATCCTTCTCTACGGTCATGTTATATTGAAGGCATCATACGTGGTAAATGTTGACACAAACGATGTTTCGACATAAACTAAATATGAGCATATGTTCATGTTTGGTTTTACAATCCATGTAGAGGTGAAAATAATGATCCAGGCTTATGATGTTATTATTATCGGTGCTGGCCAAGCAGGTCTTGCCGCAGCTTATTATATGCAGCAGGCGGGGATTCGTTATGTTGTACTCGGTAAAGAGAAAAGAATAGGTGACAATTGGCGACAGCGCTATGACTCGTTAATATTGTTCACTCCTAGATGGTACAGTCAGCTGCCTGGTCTGCCGCTTGATGGATCACCACATCAATATCCCTCAAAAGATGAGATCGCCGATTACTTGGAGCGCTACTCGGTACAGTTTCAACTCAATATTGAGCTCGATATAGGCGTCGAGTCCTTAACAAAGGAGGCCAATCAATTCCTGCTTGATACAAGCAGAGGACGATTGGTGGCAAAGCAGGTGATTGTTGCAACTGGACCATTTCATAAGCCTTACTTGCCTACTTTCTCTTCTGAGGTGGATCCTGACATCTATCAGCTGCACACGTCACAATATCGTTCCCCTTCTGACTTAAAGCCTGGACCCGTGCTTATTGTTGGCGGAGGTAACTCGGGCGCCCAGCTTGCCGTCGAGCTTAGCGAGGATCGCGAGGTAACCTTATCTACGAATCGCAAGCTCTTGTTTTTCCCACTACAGATAGGGAAGCGAAGCATTTTCTGGTGGCTTCATAGGCTTGGCTTGCTGCGGGCATCGGCAGATAGCTTGTTTGGCAGATGGTTAATAAGTAAAGGTGATCCTGTTTTCGGAACTGAATTAAAGCAAGCATTAATGTGTGGTATTGTACAGCTAAAACCACAAACAGTCGCTGTACACAATGGTCAGATTGTCTTTGCAGATCAAAGCAAGCTTCATGTGAAAAATATTGTGTGGGCAACTGGATTTCGTGCCGACTACAGCTGGATTAAGCTTCCCCAAGTAGTCGATGATGCCGGCAAGCTTCTTCACGTTAAAGGAGTTACACCAGTAGAGGGCTTATATGTACTCGGTTTACCTTGGCAATCCCATCGTGGGTCTGCATTAATCGGTGGAGTGGGTAGAGACGCTAGCTACTTATACAGCGTCATCGCTAGTAGGTTATAGCATCAACAAAAAGAGCACACCAGGGCATTCCATTGCTCAGCTGTGCTTCTTGTGTGCTTCTATTCAGCGTTAACGAAAAAGTTATCTTTCAACTCATCCTCCATATCCCATATCGACCAAGCAGCCTCAAGCAGATTCCCCTCATTATCTCGGAAATAAAAATATTTAGCTTCACCCTTTCCTAACGTATGCAGCTCTTCCACATCAAGCTGCGCGGCTCTAAATTGCTGGTGTGTTTGCTCAATGTCGGTACAGTTGATGGCCATGATCGGAAATGGTTTTCCGTTACGATTAATTTCCAGTCGATGGGGCTGATCTGTCTCTATAAGCAGCAGTGCAATCGAATGCCGATGTGGATGATGCAGCACAGCTAACATGGAGCCACGATCCTCAAACTTATTCATCAGCTTAAAATTAAGGTGCTTGGCATACCAAGCAATAGAAGCTTCCATGTTAGAGGTCGGTACGTAAACGTATCCAATTCGATTGAATTTAATGTCCATGCGATACAACTCCTTAACCTTCAAGCTAATCACCGCCTGAAGAATATATATTGTATTGCCTCACTGGAATAATGACCTGCGCGGCATTGTGTCACACCTGACTTCAAGCTACTGAAAATTACAGCCAGCCTGTATGGTCAACGTACCACTTTGGTACGACAGATGCAAAGTGATGATGATCCTCAAGCACTTGCTCACAACGAATAAGCATCTGTTCACTTTCCTCAGGCTTCACACTTGTTATCCACACCATTGACGCGATCACACTCATCGCCGTATACAGGGAATATAGCTTCCAAAAATGCTCCGTGGGCTCTTGGTCACCATGATAGCCGCGAATCTGACCGATGGAGAATGGAATACTAACCGGCACACTGAAAAAACCTACCTTAAGAAACTCATGGATCGGATCGCCCCAATCCATCCGATTAAAGTCAATGACACCCGCTAATTGCTCGTTCTTTACAATGAGATTGCTAGCATGAAAATCATCATGCTGCAGCAGGTTAGGTCGTCCTTGCATAAGATGCAGATGCTCTTCAATAAACGAGATTATCTGTTCATCAGAGGATAGTTTCAGACTACGCTCTAATGATTGGTAGCGCTCCAAGTATCGTTTATGCTTATTAAGCTTTCGCTCATCCCATGAAGTCATCGTAGGAGGCGCCTTAATTCGATGGATCAAGCGCAATTGCCTGCCTGCTTGTTGACCTATACGGTACTGAACACTGTTCGAATAATGCGGAAGAAGCTCTGACGCATCTTCACCTTCGACATAGCTTAATACGAGATAACCTGTGCCTGTTAAGCCATTCACCCCTAGTGCGATAGGTTCTGAGCAATTCACACCTAGCTGTCGTAAGCTGCCTAGCACGTCATATTCTTCTTGCTTAGCAGTGAACTGTCTCTCCTCGAACAGCTTAACTAGGTATGGACGCTGCTCGTATGTAACCCTATACTTCATGTCATTTGAGTAGCCCTTAAGAATGGGCTCAATACTTATTGGCTCATCATGAAACAAAGGAATACTCTGGATTTGCTTAATATGTTGCTGAACATCTACCATCGTTAGGTTCCTCCTGAGCTATTTATATTGATCCGATCGATGAGGCCGTTTGTTTAATAGATCATTATGATGCTTCTCATACTGCTCGAGCTCTTTTTCAATGCTTAACTCATAATCAAAATTCTCTTCTGCCTCGACTTGCTCCTGCCTTATCTGCGTTTGCCTCACTCCTGCACGTTCTTCCTCATTAAGCTGATGCTTAATCGTATGTACATCTTCAATTCCGAGCTTTATTTTAATTTTTTGAGCATCAGCAAATAGCTTCTTCTGCTTGAAGTACATACTTATTACTAATCCAAATGCAATACAAATAATGATAGCAAAACCATATTCACCAAAAAAATATGTCGTTATTAACGCAAGAAGTATACCTAATATCGCCATTACCTTTCCTCTCTTATATCTATAGTTACAATCGTTTTGAAAGGCTTGCCTATTTTATATGCTATATTTGATCTGCTTCGCCTCGTTCGGCGTAATGATGAGGCAGCGGTTCATCTGCTGTAAATTGTCTATCATGCTGCAGTACAGGTACATTCCTCATAGATTACCTCCTTATTTATACTTGAGTCCAAGTGGATCGCGTATAAGCGAGCTTCATACCTGCTCGTTCCATATTACGGTGACTCCCGGAGCAATAAGCGCATTGTCCGACAATTAGCTTACAGCCATGTCGAAGCGCTTCCTTCATGCGATAGAGCAGCAGCTCCGTATGCAGTCCCAATTGTCGATATGCTGGCAATGTTGCAGCAAAGGTTAACGAGGCCACCTGATCCTTCATATGCATAACAGCGACGGCCGCCGGCTCTTCATTATAGAAACCAATATAATATCGCCAGCCTTTACGGCCATGCAGTACACGATTGTTGCTGGCAACAGAGGATTGACCATCTAGGGAAAGCCCTGTACCAAGGCAATGAATTTGGGCATATAATTCAAATTCGTCCTCGTGCAGCTCACGCACGAGTAGCTGCTTATTGTTAGATAGCTCGATCTCATGAAGCAGTTCGCGATACATTGAAGTATGGAATCCCGCTTGATAGAAGGACCGATCATGCAGCAGCCTAAAAACAGCTTTATTCGCCTTGCTTGGAATGAATTGAAGCTCGAACGGTCTGCTTCTTTCCTCATAAAACCCAATAATAGCCTCAACATCTTCTTCTTGAATCGTTCCCTTTACATTATTGAACAAGCCCCACGGCATCGTTCGGCTGTAAAACGCAATGGCGTCATGAAAACGTCGGATCTCAATTCCTTCAGGGTTTCCATCACGTTCCTTGATCGCTTGCATTCTATCGAGCATATAGTCAATCTCTGCTTTCTCGATGATTGCTGCGAGCGATGTATTCATCGGCAACTGCTACTCCCCCTTATTCCTTCGTTAAATTAGGCAGTTTTTTACAGTTAATATTCCCAAAAATAAACGTCTACCTAGATAATAGCAATCATAGGTAGACGTCCGAGCTGTCTCACTTTATGTAATTATGTTATATATGTATATGGTATTTTACTACCTATACTAGTTTACCATAAAATTTGGTAATGGAAATATTCAATATTTAATAAGGTAATAATATATTTCTAAGATTTAGATAGAGAAAACAAGTAAAACATATAATCGGTCGGAACACCTTTCTGCCCGCATTGATGGAGCATCGCTGTAATATTACCTCGGTGATAGGTACCATGATTGACAACATGCTGGACTAAATCAGTCATTGCTGTTGAAACAGTTCCAAAGGCGGGATGTGAAATCGCAATGCTTGTGTCTGTGTCTAGTGAGGAAATAAAACGGCGGTAGTCAGTTGCAAGCAGCGAATATCGCTCCTGCATATGCTGAATCGTTAAGTTTGAAGATTGGCTCAGCTGTTCGACGACTACAGCTCTAGCTTCTTCGAACGTTCCACCTTGCATCACATTAAGCCACATCGCATCCATAGCATAAATATGTGACATCGTTGCTTGAATGGAAGGGAATACACTATTTAATGCTTGACTCCATATGTCACCAGGCAGCTTCTTAAGATGCTCAAAAACAAGCTCATTCGCCCAAACATGATACCCATGTAATGTCAGAGTTTGACTCAACTTTATTCACTCCTTGATTTAATGATGTCATGTAGTTAGCCGAGTTAATTATTCATTGACTTAGCTAATCCATTAATAAATTCAGGCTCTAAATTATGCTGGAATCAAAGCTGCTCCATGATAATGCTAAACATACTATTCCGAGTACGAAAAATACAGCCGATACTTTCACATTTCTTCTTAGCTTCAAGCCAAAAACTAAAAAGAATAAAGCTGCTGATAGTTTTGCGAGGCTATCATAGTTAGAGTTATAGGAGAAGAGTGAGCTGCTGAACAATAGTGAAGCGATGAACGTTAAAGGGATTAGAACCTTAAACCATAGTGGTTGCTTCATAAACAATCTGTAGTAAAATTTTACTCTTTGTTTCATCAGGATACCTCCTATTGTTTTATAGAATGGTAAGCAGCTCATCAAGCCTTGTAATCGTATGTATCGGCTTCACCTTCACTTGCTCATTCCAAGGTTGATTCACCTTGATCCATATTGTATTCATTCCTATCGCTGCAGCACCTTGCACATCATTCACTGGATGATCACCGATATAGATACAATGCTCAGGTTGCAGCTGTAATCTCTCTAATGCCATACGGAATATGAGTGAATCCGGCTTTTTAACCTTTGCTTCCTCCGACACGAGGATCGCATCGAACTGATCTCTCATGCTGAGTCGATCAATTTTACCGTATTGTATCATCGTTCTGCCATTGGTAATGAGTGCCATCTTATACTTTTCTTTTAAAGAAGACAGCACCTCATGAGCATGAGCCATCGCTACTGCGCTGCTAACATATTCCGATTCATAGAAAGCCATCAAATCCTGTACTGTCGGTCTTTCCTTCCACGGGAATTCATCGATTAGCTGCGCGAACAGTTCTTTCTTATCCTTATACCCGTCCTGATCAAGGTCGATGATCATATCATACAGTTCTTGTTTCTCTTCCATATGACTAAAATACTGCTGTAAAAACTTCGTTGTAAATTGACCAAACGTCTTCGTACGATCCAAGAGCGTATTATCCAAATCAAATATAATACCCTTCAGTTCCTTCATGTCCGCCTCCCTTTCACAAAAAAACGCCTCTCTAAATATCAGATCTAGATGGGCGTTTCATGTTCATCTTTATTAAATATAACAGTCTAAAAATTCCGTATCCAAAAAAGAAACCTACTGAATTTAATATAAAGTCAT
The DNA here is from genome assembly GCF_023715345.1 of Paenibacillus camelliae. GTDB lineage: Bacteria > Bacillota > Bacilli > Paenibacillales > Paenibacillaceae > Pristimantibacillus > Pristimantibacillus camelliae. The sequence continues at coordinate 123,808 of NZ_JAMBNY010000004.1, read as the reverse complement.
CGATGTCAAAGCTTCCTCTTCTCGAAACGAGCTGCAAGCCTTCTAATATAAGCAGACCAACAAAGAAAACAAAGTACGTTTTACCGATTCGTTTACCGAATACAATGGGGAGCAGCACGCCAAAAGGTACAAACACAGCGATATTGCCAATAAGATTCACAACCCATATCGATGTATTAAAGCGATCAAACTGCATAAAATGAGAGATCATCTCAAATGGCCTGAGATTAATCATATAGTGATTGGAGGTGGACCTTCTCCCAAACCCAATTAGCATCCAGTAGCTTAACAATAATGTATAAAATCCTAGTAATGCAACAGCTATTTTCACAAATATTTTATTCATATCTCGCCTAAGACTGCTCCTTTAAGCCAACACTTCTAATCTTCCTAAGCAGGCGGGCGAATCCTTCCGCTTTAACGAATAGCACGATTCCAATGATGAAGCGCAAGCCCTGCTCGACAATTGAATACAGCTGGACTTGATTCGTAAATGCGAAGCCCTGCTCAGTTGGAATAACGAAATACGTCAACACTAATCTAAGCATAGAAGTAAATGAAAATACGGCTAGCAGCAATCCAACCACTGCTAAAATATAGCCCTCCAGATACTTAACATGGACGATATTCAGTTCTTGCTCAGCTGGAGCCACTTTAGGTAATAGAAGGGATGATATTCTTCCAGCTAGCAACCACATAACGATGCTCACGATAATGAGAATACATGCCGGTATACCAACCATTAAAAATGCTTCAAAAAATGAGAGATAATCAACAATGCTCATATAGGATGGGATAGAAAACTCTAGTAAATTCATCAGATGATTCAATCCAAATAAAAAGAATACAATCGCCAGCACTCTTATGATGAGATAAGAAAGCTCATTCAGCTTAATCATTCCCCTACTCCCTTCCTATTGCTCGTTTTAAATTCCACAGCTCCTTCTTCCTTGCTTAATTGACTTAGTATAAGATCCAGTTTATGCTCTATATTTTGCAGGGAGCTCACTGTGTTACGTCTACTAGTTATTAGCCTATTAATAAAAAGGTAGAAGCTGACTAGAAAAAGTATCATAAGACCAACAACGATAACAGGGTATATAACGCCCATCATTCTATAGAAATCGAAACGCACCTCTACACCTCCCCACCTCGATTAGCTGTTTGTGAGTATATGCTCGTATAATGCTCGACAACTGGAAATGGATCATAGTAGTGGTGTAGAAGTTGCTTCCATTCCTGATATTGATCTGACTGTCTAAAGCCGATCTCATGTGCTTCAATCGATTCCCACTTTACTAATAATAAATATTGATTAGGTGTCTCTACACATTTCTGCAGCTGATGCTCAATATACCCATCCATGCTCGAGATGATCGTAGATGCTTTTTGGAACGATTGCTCGAATGAATCGCACAGCCCTTGCTTAATGTTCAATATGGCTAATTCAAGTATCATAAGCTTCTCCCCTATCCTTATTTACTCCCGCTTCGTATTATTTATTCCACATACACAACCTGCTGTGTGCTCGTATCATATAGAATGGAACGAATATCATTCCTAGACACAAATATTTCGCTGCCATCCTGTGCGATGCCATACGCAATAGGAATCGATATACCACAATTTCGATATGAACCATCTGCGTGACTTGCACCAATGATTACGGCCTTACTCTCAATCGCCAGTCTTTTCGCTTCAGTCAGCCACTCATCGAACTGCTCATCACTAAACATACCTACACCAATCGGGTGAATAATGAGATCAGGAGCTGTTCCTGTAATTTTACTTGTCCCTTGCAGAACTAGCTCGTCACAGAGCATAAACCCGATATTGTAATTATTTATTTGTACGACAGGAGACGCTTCATATTTTGCTCGATTAAGTATGATTTCCCCTACGTCATTGATGATAATCGCCCAGTCCTTTGGCTTTCTATATCCTGTAATGATCGAGGTGCTATAGGCTTTTGCAAGCTCTTGAGCACCTTCGATATTTTCATTAAGGTAGCCTTCAGGGTAGATTATGACATCAATATCTGTATAATTTCTCATGGCTTGCTCAAGCTGCGTAATGGTCTTTTCTAATTTCGGTTGTCCAATGTATAGCTTCATCGTTGTTCACCTACTCCAATGTTATTGCACTCATATAAGGTGCACAGTAAAATGTTTAACTCAGTTTGACCTTACCTTGCATGTTGAAAACTAAAGTGTTTTAACTATATGATAGTCGCCCGGAACAGGTTCAAATCCCATTTTGTCCCGATTGATACGCAGCATGGGGGCATTAAGCGAATCGTTATTCGTCCTCATAACCTTCACTTGTAATTTCTGTGCTAGCTCAATACTTTTCGCTTTCAAAGCTAATCCAATACCTTTGCCACGGTAAGCCTTTCTTACACCTGTATATTCAAAATACATACTCTGCGTTGATTCATTGTATAGTAGCTGCGTCACCCCGACAGGTTTCTCCTCATCCATCGCCAGCAGCACATATTCAGGCTTAGAGCCGGGTAAGTCGAGAGTCCATTTTCTCCATTCCGCGTAGTCAAAATAATCACCGCTAAAGCCTGGAATATCGAAGCTAGTTTCGCGATAAAGCTCATACAGCTTCTGATCAATGTCTGGCGACGATACTTCAGAATAAGGGGTTATGATGATTGCCTCATTCAAGTGAACGAGTATAGGCTGATCATACTGTGATAAATCCAGTACCGATTCAAAGTAATGTCTTTGAATCTTAAAGCCTCTGTGCTTGGCAAATTGTATGGATTCTGGTGCATTGTCGGGTACTTCAAATCAACCACATTATTTGGTCTATGACCGATCATCAATCGATCGCATGCATAGTTTTCCTTCATATACTGAATGAGTTTGATCATAGCTGCCTTACCATAGCCCTTCCGTTGAAACCTTGTATCCATCATTAACGCAGGTATCCAATAGTTCCCGTCATGATCTGGAGCAGTGCAGTATACAGCGAAACCTACAAGCTCCTCATCGTGATACACGGCAAGCGGCTCATATTCAGGAATAACCTTCGATTCTGCAATCCAATATACAACTGGAGCAGGAAACATCTCTTTTTGCTCACTGGTCACTTCCAGCTGCGTGCACTCAAACCAATTGTTTCTCGTTACAGCTCTTAAACTAATACCCATAGCGATTCCTCCAGCATTGAATTTACAGAGGAATCAGGTTGCATCCTATTCCTCTGTATTAATAGAGATCACCTTTTCTATCACGCATCGCCCAATTTTTCATACCACATCACTCCTTTCAACATGATAAGCATCTAATCTATCGTAATCTGCCCAACATAAGCTGCTGTTCCTGATATGTATACGTCAATCGATGAGTGGTCATTACGAATCGCTTTTACAAATACTCGCCCATCTCTACCGATTTCCTGTCCTTGTTCAACGACACACTGTAGCGATCGTGATTGCGTATCCATATACGTTAAATAATATGCGCCCATCACACCAGATGCTGTTCCAGTTACAGCATCCTCAATCGTTCCAGAATAAGGTGATGAAAAATGCCTAGCATGCATCATCGCTGCCTTGTCTATGGTTTCAAAGCAGAATGGATGTACGGATGCTTTAGAATTCTCTATTAATATCTCAGGAAACCGTTGATTGTCAGGCTTCATTCTAGGGAAGCTGCTTAACCTCTTAATTGGAACGAGCAATGTCCACGTGCCGGTACTTCCGTAGACAATCGGTTTCGCGAGATCGATCTCCTCCAGCGACAAACCAAGCGATGCTGCGAGCTTGCCCACATCACCTTGAAAAGCTTGAAACTGCGGCTCATCCTGCTTCATCGTGATCACGAGTTGGTCTTCTATCGTTTCAAATGTAACGGGCAGTACGCCAACATTCGTTTCGATCGTTATCGTATTCGCTTCGATTAACCCCTTCGTCTTAAGACAATATAGGGAAGCAATCGTTGCATGACCACATAGATTGATCTCATGACCTGGTGTATAATATCGCAATCTAACATCTGCAACCTGTGAGCTCAGTACGAACACCGTCTCATTAAAGCCCACTTTCTTCGCAATACGCTGCATATCCGCTTCCGTTAATTGGGGGCTATCTATGACGACCCCTGCAGGGTTTCCTTTGTTCTTCTCAGCGGAAAACGCATCATAGTGCAGGACTTGTATACTGTTCATGCAACCACCTCCTCTAAAATCATTTACCTGTACGATTAATCACCATTCGCACTCCATAATAAACAACAGCCAACAATAAAAAGCAGCCAAGCAGCACAGCCCAATCTACCTGATTTGTATACACGAACGCTACCTCTGACGGCAAATCAAACGTTGTGTTAACACTTGGCGCCACAGCTGATGAAATTATCTTTTTCGTAATCATATAGCCTTGAACGATCTGCCATATATAAAACATAACGATTAGAAATGCGGAAACTATTACGGATTCTATCCATAAACGCACATTCTGTCTCATCTTGCTAACCTCCTGGAATGAATAATTAGTTTTATACTCCGACTTATCTTCTACGTTGCTGTACCGGTTTTTCTAGTATGTAAAGTTCATCATCTAATTGATTGATTTTTTCATGCAGCATTGCTCTAGCATCCGTTAAGGCTTGATTATACATGTATGGTCCGAGCTCATTCATCATAAAATCGATGAACTGCTCAGCAGCGAGCTCACCAATCGTCTCTGAGCGCTCCAGTTCAAAATATGCTTGTACATTATGGATCATCATTTGTTTATCTACTTTAGGTATGTTTACTCTAAGCATATGATCATTCTCCTACTACTATTAAGATTTCCTAGCATCTAACCAATGTGATGGCACCTCGAGATGAGCTGGCAGTTTCGTCCGCTTATCACCGAGCGCGGAATTAATTTGTGCTTGGGTTAGAAACAGCCCTCCGCTGAGGTCAGCACCACGTAGGTTAGCATCTCGCATATCTGCCCCTATAAAATCAGCTCCCCGCAACTCAGCTTCTGTTAGATCGGCCCCAATGAGGAGAACGCCTCTTAAGCTAGCACCGATGAGGCATGCTTTATTTAAGTTAGCACCAATATAGTCTCTCCCCTGTAAAGCTTGCCGCTTAGATTGATTCGTCTTATTCTGTGCTGCCCGAACGATCGCACTTACCTTTATGAGCACTTCATTTACATTTTTGCGATGCTCGTTCACGTCCAGCTTAAGAATTGATGCTGGTGATTGCAGCGTCAATGCCTCTGTTTCACTCATCAACTGCTCGATCTGTTCATGCAGTATAGACACTTCTTTCCGCATAAGGGACTCCTGTAAATAGTAGAGCATCTCATGAAGCTGTTGAACGACGGGTAATACTGCAAACATCTCTTGTGCTTGTTGTTGTTCTACATGTCTCCAGTCAATTCCGCTATATAGCTGCTGAGAAACCTTTTGTCCTGCACCATAGCATTCGTACACCGTACAGCCCTTGAAGCCTTTGCTCCGCAGCTGTGTATGTATGCCACAACGAAAATCGTTCTGTAAATGTCGACATGGCTGCCCGCCATCCTTATCAAATGCGAAATCCGCAGACTTTGCGTATGGAAGTGCGACACAGCATAAGCCGAAACACTCCTCACACTTCGCGGAATATCGAGCTTCCAATGTATAGGTATAATCTGCTACTGACATTGTTGCCACTTCCTTTTTCTGGTTACATCATTGAGTCTAGTGTTACGAGCAAGGTTAGCTCGTTTAGTACAACCGATTTTTATAGGTATCCTCTAGAGATTTTTCAATCTGGTCAGCGGTTACCTGCATTTTTTCACTTACATGCGCAGCAATTATTTTAGAAGCTGAAGGCAGTTCATTTTTAGGCAGCCACTGCTCAGCATCCCATAAGCCTGATCTCTTAAATGCTTTGCCACAATGCATGTAGCATTCTTCAATCTCGACGCCAATGCCCATCTTCGGCAGCTTCCCATTCACTGCTGTTTTACTTAATAACGCCTCATCACGACTAATGCATGCTCTTCCATTTACTCGAAAGGTCTCATCCATTCCAGGTATGATGAAGATGATTCCGATATGAGGGTTCTGCAATATATTTTGAATAGAGTCCATTTTTCTATTGCCGGGTCGCTCTGGTATAAACAGATGCTTCTCATCTATGATATGTACAAAGCCCGGACGGTCCCCTCTAGGCGATGCGTCACAGCGTCCTTTGCCATCCGACGTTGCGATGACGATAAATGGAGAATTACTAATAAAATCCTTACTAGTTGACTCTAATGAATGAATGACTTTATTGGATACAACGTTACTTGGTTGTCCGAGCTCTGCCTGCAGCTCGTTGAATTCCTCGAACGTTTCTATTACATTTCTAAAGATGCTGTTCATCGTAATCCACCCAATCTATTAGAAGTTTCAAGTCGTACATATAGGTTAACATAAATTTCCACATTTTTCTCTAGCAGTACTAACGCTTAGTAGATTCGATTGTATAGCCAAGTGATGATTCCAAACGTTGCTATAACGATCAGGGATACAAACAGGATATAGCCTTTCTTCGTACTCGTTCGTGTATGTTGGTCGTAGAATTCAGGTCTTCGGTCGAACCCTGTCCACAATTGGGCAACTAAATTAACGACAACGAGAATAAAGCTTTTTGCGAGCCTCATCTTATCCCTCCTCAACACCGTTATTATCTATTTTCATTAGAGAGCACATCGTTGATCAGCTTCTTTTGCACATCTGGCATGCCTTCTGGCCAGCGATCAACATCACAGTACATAATCTCTGATATTTCAGAGCTAGGAGCAAACGTACCTCCGACAATTTTTCCTCTAAATACTAAATCTACTCTTACAGGCTTCTCGCCGTATATCGCCTTAGCAAGTCCTGTGATTTCAACGGTTAGCTTCGTTTCTTCATATACCTCTCTTGCCAGTGCCTGCTCAGGCTTCTCCAGCTCCATCCAGCCGCCTGGCACTCCCCAGGGCTCATCTCGATAAACATGCTTTAGCAGCAGCACCTGACCTGCTTCATTCGTAATTACGCCAAGAACAGAGACTAGAAATTTATGCTGCGCACGATATACAATCCAGTTTTTTAATTTATCAAATGGCATATGCTTATACATATACACTAGCCAATCACGCGGTAATCGATTAATAAGCCTCGAAAACAAAACATCACCTGCTTCTTATGTGAGATGGAATAGGTTATTTCCTACTTTATGATGAACATTAGGTTTATTGATTGATGTAACATTTTATATTTGATAATATTTAACATATTAATCTACTGTAGGAGTGAATGACAATGCCAACCGATCATACAAACGATCTATGGGACGCTAGTCATCGTCCCTGGCCACTTCCAAAGCTACCTTGGGGGATGCAGCAATCCTGGAATCATGCGCTGTTTATTCATTATCCGATACAGCTAAATACACTCCGTAAGCTTGTTCCTGACACACTTGCTCTAGACAGCTATGATGGCTGGGGCTGGATTGGCCTCGTTGCTTTTGATATGGATAACGTGAAGTTTCGCGGACTTCCAGCAGCTCCTTCTTTCCCTGAGCTCAATGTACGGACGTATGTAACGATAAATGATAAGCCTGGCGTTTATTTTTTCAGCCTTGATGCAACCAACTTGCCTATGGTTGTCTTTGCCCGAAAGCTTTGTCATCTCCCTTATGCCCACGCGAGCATGGAGCGGCAGCAAAGCGAAAGCGAGCATACACATCACTTTAGCAGTGCTCGCAAGTCAGATCCATCGATCCTACTAGATTGCAGTTATCGGAAGATCTCAGAGCCTTATCTGGCAGAAGCTGGCTCATTTGACGAGTGGCTGACTGAGCGATATTGCTTCTATACCACTTCTCGAAATGGAAAAATTGTTCGTTGCGATATTCTTCATCGCCCTTGGCCCCTTCAGCATGCCGAAGCGGAAATTCGCGATAACACAATGCTATCCGGTCAAGGTATTCATGTCGAGTCAGTACCACCCATACTGCATTATTCCAAGGGCGTAGATGTTCGGGTATGGCCATTGCTTCGTGCATAAAGTGGATTTAGAGATCTTCATTCTACCTTCGTGTCCTATCATATAGAAGAAGAGAATTGCCGATGAGCGTACCAATCAATAAGCACATGGCATTGTAAACAAATGTAGTGATTCCGTAAAAGCCTACTGAATAATCGTCTCCTTCAATTGCAGTCATACTGCCAAACGCAAGTAGCATAATGACATATGCGATTGGACAAAGCAGCAAGCTAAGCAGAGATACGTACCAAAGCTTGCCGCGAAATCCAAACCAGATTACCGCTGTATATATTGCCATTAGTAAAAGGGTAATAAGCGTAATATATACAGGGTTTATGTCATAACCAAATGTGTACGTGACATAAAAAAGCAGCTCCGTGATGCCCCAAAACATCGCGCATAAGACAATTAGCCAGAGCAAACGCTGTAAAAAGATCTTCATGGTCGATCAATATTCCTCTCGTTTCTTAGTCCTTATTTATCTGCTACGATTGTAAATTCCCATGGTAGGTTTTCATTGTTCCAGCCACGATGCTCATCGAACTTTCTTAGCTGGAAGCCAGCAGACAGTGCAGCATTGATGATGTCACTGAGCGTATAGAGCCTAAGCATTACATCTGGAAAATCAGCCTGTTCTTCTTCCTCGAAATATCCTTTGTAAGCAACGTCCCCGCTTCTAAACTCCGAGTCAAAATAATTAACTTCTCCATTACTAACGATGCACTTGGATAAAGGATGAAAATCACTAAGGATGAGCCTTCCATCCACCTTCAATATGGTATGGAGAATCGTCATAAATAAATGCAGATCACCGAAATAATGCAGGATGCCGCCTTCTAAATATAAAAGGTCAAATTGTGCTCTATACTTCTCGAGATCAATATCATAGATATCCGTAACAACATAATCTATCGTCGTATGAGCACTCTCAGCCAGCTCTAGAGCGTACTTTTTGTTTTCCTCGGAAATATCAAACACCGTTACCTCTGCGCCAAGTAAAGCGAGTGGAACAGCTTTTCGTCCATTCGATCCGCATAGGTTAGCAATTTTCAATCCTTCAACCTCTCTAAAGTAATCCTTATGCTTCTTAAGACAGGCTAGCGGATTTTCCATCATTCGTGATGCACTTTCCTGGGGTGATCCATCTCTTTTATGCCAAAATTCATATGCACGGTGCTCCCATGCTTTTTTATTGGTTTGGCCTTGCTCTTTCAGACGGTTATTCAATGTGATCACTCCATTTCGATTTTTATAAAAATAAAAGAAACCGTCTAAGATAGCTATAGTTCTTAGACGGTTTCGATTCTGGGTAGTTTATTCCAATATTATACATCTTTTTCTAACAGATCTCACTAACATATTTTTAAAGGAGTTTTTGTCAGCTGACATGCTGATTCACTTTTTCATATTCAAAGAAAATAATACGATTGCCGAAGGGGTCTGTGACCGTGCATTCCTTACTGCCCCAAGGGGTGCTCTCTAGCCCAGGTCTAGCGAAACGATAGTTTTTACTTACAAGCCTGCTATGAAATTCATGTATCCCCGTTACTTCTATTCTTATTGCAGCGCCTGGGCTGCAATCTCCATGATGCTCACTTAGATGCAGCTGTGTATGATCTCTGGATATTTGCAAATATAAGGGCATGTCATCCTCAAAGCGATGCTCCCAGTCGAGCTTAAAGTCTAAGTATTCTAAGTAAAATTCCTTTGCCTTAGTAATATCAAATATGCGAAGAATAGGTATGATTCCGCTAAGCTTCATTACTTCCCCTCCCTTTAAATGTACGATTCAAATTAAAGATTCGGCTAGCTCAATGAGATCTTTTTGCTCAATATTCTGGCCTGAGATTTCATATTGCAATGGCTTTCCGTTAACATCCTCTTCGATCCAAAGTAATCTATTATATTCTGGATCAGAAATATAAAATGCATCATAGCCTCGGATATGAAGTGCGGTTACTGTGGCTTGTCCGTTATAAGAATGTTGAATGCGTGTTTTCGTCGTACCGAATAGGTGAAAAAGAAATTTATCATACATCACTCGTACACCAACGATGTTATTATTAGGTATTAGATCTCGAATCACAACGTTGCTTCCAGTGCTTTTGCATTCCTGCGCCATCTCCTCGATTTCTTGAGGAGATAAATTATTAAATCCGTAGTAAATCTGTATGTCCTGTGCAATGTGTTTCTTAGGAAATCGAGGCTGCCATGGAAGGAGTTTTTCTTTTAAGATATCCATGCCTTGATCCCATGGTGTTGCCGCATAGTTCGTTTGTTGAGTAAATTGGTGATCGGGAGCAGCATCCGCAACATAAATTGCTTTTCCCTCGCCAGGCTGGAGATTCATAACGATTTCATTTAAAGCAGTATCTTTTTCAGAGGATTCAATCTGTATCTTTCCAATCACATTTCCACTTTTATTTTTGATCTCCATGCTCGCTCTATAATACCTCCTTTATTCGACCTAAGATTTTCTGGTAGAATACCTCGTTGTGCGGGACAAATTGCTCTCTTCCTACGTTCTTTTGCATTTCGATTCTATGTCCCTGTTCATCTAGCACAAACCCTTGAATATCGATATCGTTCTTATTACTCGTCCACATCTCGTAAAAGTCATCAAAACGCACCATAAATACGCCTGCAACCTCTTCTCGTTGGAGTGTAAACTCATCTAGCTTCCCATTGAAACGATGGACATGTACATGAGCAAACTCTTTGTCGATCAGTTGACCATGTGTCACCTCATAATCGACAACGCCTAGCGAAATAAGCTCCTCATACGAAATGTCGATACCAAGCTCCTCATTCACTTCTCTTACCCCATCCTCCACTGTCTCATCAGACAATAAATGTCCGGCAGCTGTTATATCTAATAAGTTTGGATAATCTCTCTTCTTCTCGCTTCGCAGCTGAAGGTAAATATAATCGACGTTATCTATGTTGTTAACTAACCAGCAATGAAACACTTCATGCCAATAGCCTTGTTTATGGATTTCCTCACGAGTTGCCACACCTATCGGTTCTCGTTGTTCATTTACAATATTAATTAGCTCAGATTGCATCGCTATTCTCCCTTGGCCATGTGGTATTGATCGTTCTAACCTATTACTGTTATTAAATCCATATATTAGACAATCGTATTTGCTTACTATACCATATAAACAAACGATACAGGGGAGGAGGATTCGTAATAATGAATGATCGACAGCATATAAGAACACAATTTAATAAACATGCTCAAAGTTATGACGAGCAGCGCAAAAAACTCATACCTTGCTATGATGATTTTTATAAGATCGCTACTGCTTTGGCAGAGGTTAGCAATGATTGTCCTCGTGTTTTAGATTTGGGGGCTGGAACGGGCTTGTTTTCTTCCTTTGTTCTGCAGAAATATCCTAAATCACAGTTAACTCTAATTGATTTATCTGAGAGCATGCTCGATATTGCCAAGATTAGATACCAAGAGGTACCTAATATCCAGTATATCGTTGGAGATTATTCGTCTTTTAATTATCCTCAAAACTATGATCTAGTCATATCCTCTCTATCGATTCATCATTTATCCGATGCTGAAAAGAAATATCTATTCCAAAAAATTTACTCGATCTTGAATCATGGCGGTGTATTTGTAAATGCAGATCAAGTCCTCGGTCATACTGACTTTATAGACTCGCTCTATAAGTCAGATTGGAACAACTATATTGAGCATAGCGGTTTATCTCAAGCAGACATTTCTGCTGCGCATGAACGAACGAAGCTGGATAAAATGTCCACCCTAGACGAGCAATTAGAGTGGCTCACTAATGCTGGCTTTTCAGACGTTGACTGCGTGTATAAGTACTACAACTTTGTAGTGATGTACGCGAAAAAAACTTAGCTTTTTCTGGAAGACCCAGCCCAACGGACTACTGTACACTCGGCTGGGTCACATCACGCCATTATTGAAGCTGCTTCTTCACTTGCTTTATCCAATCTTCAATTTCGCTAGAGTTCTTTTTTTCCTCAGCAGTACCATGCTTGGACTCTAATTTCATAATATCCTCGTAGGAGACGTCTTCCACATTGCCCCATCTCTTCCATGGTGCAACATCATACCGGTAATGTCTATAATATTTCAAAGGATGTAAAGATCCTGGTGCGTAATTATACGTTCCCATATTCACAGCATCAGTGACCAGCTCCTCTGTCTCTGCGTTATATACCACTTCAAATCGTCCATCTGCTGAGATGAATTTAACATTTAACGCTGCATTCATGTCCTCTGAATGGTATCGATGAAACCTCGCGCTAAATAGCCTCCATTTCCCTTGAGCCGTTAACTCAATCATATCGGTTAATCGTTCTGGTGCTCCACTGTATTCGTTCAATACATTTCTAAAATAATGGATCTCTTGAGTGATATCACCTAATCTTCTTATATTTTTATCAAACATCTCAAAGAACAGATGATCGTTTACATGGTTCATTAATGCTTCAGGTTGTTTCACTAGATCTTCCATCATCTTATCTACAACTGCTTTCGCAGCCACTTGTTTAGCATCATCGAAAATATACCATTGTTCATTGTTGAGTCGGATTCGCTCATACAATTGCTCCAGCTCATGGAAGTATTGACTCGATAGAAAGGCGCCATCGTTATTCTCGCTACTTCCCTCAAGCTGTGGGTTCCATACGGTTCTATATTCATTACTTAATACGAACAGCATAATAATGACGATGACTGTATAGATGACTGTCTTTTTCTTAAGCATACTTTCCTCTTTTCTAAGGCTATGTACATTAACAGGAATACGCACTTCTATAGAATATGTTCCATGATTTCCTTGTTAATGAGGCTTGGTTGCTCATGATTAATCGCATGCCCTGCATCTTTAATAATTTTGTAATTCATATCATAATGGACAAGCCTTTTTATTGCTTTAGGGTAATGTGATAGTCGGTCTTGCTCCCCAATAATAAATAATGCCTTGCTCCTTGTATCCGATAGATCCATATTATTGTCGATGTTGATCTTGTGCTGCATCATCGATTGGTTATTAAAGTACTTCAATAAATAATACCAATGCTTCATTAATAGTTCATTATTCTCAAATGATTGATAATTAGCCCCGCAAAGCTTCCTTAATAGCTTTTTGCAGCTCTTCTCCGTTGGGAACATTGCCTCCGGCAAAAAAGCAGCCATCATCTTCGTAAACACTTCAAATTGACCTGCGGGAATACCACCCGCTAAGCATATCGCTTTATTTATACGATTAGGCCTGTTTAAGGTATAATAATATGCCAGAAATGCACCATACGATACGCCGCATATATTAGTCTTACCGATCTTAAGCGCATCTAGAATCTCATCTATCCAAGTAATCTGATTAAAGCTCTTATAGTATTGCTCATTTGGCTCGCTTTTTCCAGAGCCGCCGATAGCATCGACAGCAATGACATAAAAGTGCTCACTTAATTGCTCAATATTATAGATCCACATCATGGCCGAATTATCCGCCGTTCCGTGTAATAGCAATAATGGTGGATTTTGAGGATCACCTGCTTTAATGATATGCGTATGACCATATGTAGTCTCTATATCCTTCTCCTTTATACTCACGCCCCAGTCATCAAGAAGCTTGTCATAGGATTCGAATATCAATTGTCTGCCTAGTGGACTTTTATATCGTTTCATTGCTTTCTGCACCCTCTTCCTAATTGCTTTCAAACTGTTCTACGGTCGCATCTATAAGAGAAACCTACCTAATGAGCTTTTTAGGTAGGTTTCTATGCTGGATATTTTTCTTTCTTACATATTGTCTGTTGCAAACTATACCATTAATTTGTATATCATTTCATCGTAAGCATTTGTCTTATTCTCACTAACAAAAAACAGGCTTTCGTACAAGCTTTGGGCTCTATCGTTTGCCTTTTCTACAGTTAATGAAATCTCTTTACAATTTGGATGCTGTTGCGTAATAAAGTCGATTATGGTCTTCATGCTTTGTTTACCGTAACCTTTACCTTGAAACTCCTTTGCAATTTGGAAACCACCAATCCAGTAATTATCTTCGCTTCCCGGCGTGTAACTTAAATAGAAAAATCCAATGATAGCTCCGTTCAAATCTATAATATACGGATCTAACGCTTCATCCCAAGGTTTAATATGTGCATACGCAATACCTTCCATGACAGAGGGTACCCAAGGTTTCTGATACTCCGCTACCGTTATCTTTATTGCATCTTCCCAATTGTTTCGAGTTATTGGTCGAATCGTAATGCTGTCCAAGTGATCACCTTCTTAAGCTTGTTAGTTAGATATTTCATCTTCAACTTCAAATATGGTATCGACGATAATAGGGAGATTATCCCTTACCGAAACTGCACCTAGCACGGATCTGGCATGTACTCCCTTCTGTTCAAACACTTCATACATAAGCTCAGAGAATCCATTTAATACTTTGTGATGTTCTTCAAATTGGGGCTCGGCATTAACGAAGCCTTGTACTTTTACCACTCGCTTCACTCGGTCCAGTGTACCTAATTCTTCTTTGACAACAGCGAGAACCTCCAGACCGGCCTGTCTTGCATAGGTATAGCCATCCTCTGTCGTAAATTCTTTTCCAAGCTTTCCTTTGACGTGATCGGTCGGTCCTTTTCCTGACACATACATCAGTCCATTTACAATAACAACGTTAGTATAGCTTGCTGCTGGATTGCTAGCTTTCGGCAGTATGATCCCAAGCTCCAGCAAACGTTCTTCTATTCTCCCCATCATAAACACCCTTTTCTTTTTTGAAGATATATACCCTTCCATTTTCCGGTTTATAAAACCTATCTCCTATATAGCCGCGCTCAATTAGAACTTTTCTTAAAACCATCATAAATGCCCCGTGAGTAACGATTAATACATTTCTCCCTTTACAGCCTTCTTCGATCTCATTTAATATGTGGTTAGCTCTGTTGCTTGTTAAGCTTCTACTCTCCTGTGAAGAATGCTTAAAGATCCAGCCCGCTCTCCCTAAAAACAGCCACATATTTAAGTGCAGCTTCAATTTCGTCTGAAACAGCGGTTTAATGTCGATTTCTCTTAAATGCGGAGTAATGACTGGCTTTCCTTGATAGAGCCTCTCTGTCGTTTGAAGTGCTCTGTCCATATCACTAGAGTAGCAGCAATCCCAATCTGAGGCTGTTATCATTGTGTTTTCTTCAATGCTAGCACGATTATAATGATCAACCCACTCACTGAACTGCTGTGCCGACATCCAGTATTTCGTTGTATGTTCTTCTACCTTAAAATGTCGTACAATTCCGATTTTCATGATACGTGCGCTCACCTCGCACGAAAGCTACCACTTTCGAGGTGTTGGTAGCTTAGCCCTTCTCTGACGATAGCTAGTAGATCCTCTTTATGATCTGGATGGCATGCGATGAGATATGGCTGCTCGTTCATCCCTTTGAATGGATTCCCTTCAAAATCGATAACAACACCACCCGCTTCTTGCACCATGAGAAGGCCAGAATATAAATCATCGCCTTCAGAGTTATAGAGCACAATTCCATCAATATCTCCTTTAGCGAGCATGCACCATTGAAGGGTCGGCGCCCATAGCCTCATCATTCTTTTAAATTTGAGGTCGATATGCTGTCTTAGCTTTGTAGCTCTGCTATCATTCTGTACGACGTGACCTTGGATCCAGCCTATATTCCCTTTAAGTAGATTCGAATTACTTCTCACCTGCAGAGGACGCTCGTTGCAATAGCTGCCTTGGCCTATAACCGATACAAACAATCGGTCTGTTAACGGCTCATAGATGACTCCAAGCACAGGCTCTCGCTGATACATTAATGTAATGGATGTCGTAAATATAGGAAGTCCTATTGCAAAATTGTTCGTACCGTCTAATGGATCGATTAGCCATAACCAATCGTTCTCTTGTCCGATGCTCCCGGCTTCCTCGCTATGTATCTGATGATCTGGAAATGCTTCTTGTATCGCATTAATAATAATCTTCTCTGCAAGGTAATCAACCTCTGTAACGACATCACCATGCTGATCCTTCATACTTATCTCATTAAAGTTATCGAATTTTTCTTTAGCAATAAGACCAGCTTGACGTATGACCGTTATAGATAACTCTTTTGCACGTTCAATCGTATTGTAATCCAGCACTATGCACCTCTTATCTTATTTTTATGTTTTTTAGCAAAGTATATGGCTAATACGTTAAATTCAATATGGAGCAGCAATGTAAACATAATGGACTGAGTAAGGTCCGCGATAGCTCCGAAAAAGATCCCACCTATAAAAGCAAACAACATATACCGAATACTTTGTGAGGAGAGCTTATAGTATTGCAGGTGTGCTATCGCGAATAAAAAAGCTGTAATGATGATTGGTAGACTAACAGGCATATACAATATTTCAACAAACTCTGTAGTTTCTAAAGCTTGATTCAAATAAGGAAGCAACATTCCTCGGAAAATAATCTCCTCAATAATCGGATACGTAATCGCAAAGTTCACAATGTTAAACCTACCTACGGGATCATACCCTGAGTACCGTGAGACGATATAATTTACGATAAATATAATGATTAAAGCTGGAATGACAGTAGTGATGTTTATAGGTAGATTGAATACAATATTACCTTTTAAGATAGGTAGAAGCAGCAAGATCAGCGCGACCCATGTATAGAGAACATAGCGTGACTGTAGCGTACCTCCGCCTAATTTGTAGCAATATTCAACTAATTTATAGGACCACGTAAGCAATATGGATACGGCTAATGCAACCAACAGCAACAGCAAACAACCCCTTCCCCTTTTTAGTCGAATGTTGATTTCGAGAGAAAGTAAGTTACTTGCCAGCGTCAAGCTGCAACTTTTTCGCAAAATAACGATAGGCTTTCGTCGAACAGTTCTCGATCAGTTGTGCGCTGAGCAATTGCTTAGCCTCTTCTGCTGAAAGATTAGCTTCATTGATATGCAAGGAATTCAACCAAAGCTCGGAAGGCTGATAACACATACTGCTCCAGCCCTCTACATCTTCATTCTGTTTCACAGCTCCTGTGATGACGATGTCACCACTATTTTGAAGCTCCACAAGTGACTTTTCATATTCCTTTTTGTCCTCTTTGGCACCTAGTCCCGCTTCCTTACGTAAACGGCGAGAGTCAATAATGTTATGCTCACTTATTATGTTGTAAAGCTGATAAGCCGTTCGTGACATTAGCCCATCGTTGTAACGCTTCCGTACGTCTCGGTTGGATGTAAGTATCGTCCGAACAAGCGGGAAAGCTGGTGCATGAATAAAGGTCGCCTTTGATCCGAAAAACTTACCGTACGCGGCGATCCCATCTTGAACAATACGAACGCGCCATAGCCATGGATCTGATTCCTGATCGGTATGCCAGTCATTGCTAGCTGCAGCAACCGTTAATGAAGGATACTCTGGAACAAATTCTGAGAAAGGAAAAATCTTATATTTCTCTACTAATTGTATAAATTGCTCGTAGCTTATCGGTGGCATAGTATCTCATCCTTTATTGATATTTTTATATTGAAATTCTACAGTCTTCAATAGCTTCTAATAATAAAGTTTTTGTAAAATCAGGCCATAGCGTTTTAGTGAACCATAAGCTGGCACTTGAACATTGCCATAACAAAAAATTGCTGATTCTTTGTTCACCACTTGTCCTAATGATTAAATCAGGCATTGGTTGTCCTTCAGTATATAAGTAGCTTTCAATTACCTCTTGGGTTAACGATTCTGGAGCAATGTTATCGGATACTATCTTTTTTACTGCATTCACGATTTCCATTCTCCCGCCATAATTCATAGCAAAGTTAACGACCATTCCGTTATTGTTCTTTGTTCGTTCTTCGATAGCAAAAAATGATTCAATTAATTGTTTGGGAAATTTAGTGGTGTCCCCGATAAACTTAACGCGCACATTATTTCGATCGAATTCATTTAAAGTGGCTTCATCTAAAAATTTCATTGGTAAGCTTAGAATGTATTCCACTTCCTCAGGTGGGCGTCTCCAGTTTTCTGATGAGAAGGCATATAGCGTAACATATTTTAATTTTAAGTCATGACAATCACGGATGATTTTTCGCATCGTTTGCATACCAGCAAAGTGACCGGCTGATCTTGGCAATCCTCGTTTTTTCGCCCAACGTCCGTTTCCATCCATCATAATAGCTATATGTTCGATTTCTTTTGGAATTACCGCTACCATTACTTGACCACCCTTCATTAATCTCCGAAAATAACCACTCATATCTAATCGAGGTCATCCCACACACGCAAAACGCTCACCTTAATGAGCTTTCGTCCAAGGTGAGCGTCTATGATTGTTATGTTATTTTATATGATGAACTCCAGATGTAATGAAATCCAGATCCAGCAGTTCAGCTGGTTTATTCAGCTTAATATAGTTGCTGCTAATATGAGTATTGAACCATACAGCATGTACTGGTGTTAACCCTGCTCGTTCTGCACCTTCTAGTTCGCTAGAGCCGCCATCGCCGACAAACATAGCTTCAGCTGGTTCAACCTGTAATTGATCACATGCTAGCTTATATATTTCACGATCTGGCTTAGCTAGCCCTGCTTGATAGGAGAAAATAACAAGATCCATATACTTGGCTAGCTCGCACTGATCCCATAGTCTAACTTCTTCCTCGGTGCAATTACTAATTAAGCCTAGCTTGAAGCCTCTGCTTTTCAGCTCTGCAAGCATCGTCATCACTTCTTGCTGAGGTTGATAAAAAGGAATTTTCTTCTCCTTGATTCTCTCTTCATATAAATAATAAATCTCCTCTTCCTTGTTGTCTATTCCGTAGCCAGCTAATATGTCTTTAACGACAGCAGGATAGTCTAGAAATGCTCCCGTCATTCTTGCCTGACTTCGGAGTCTCCACTCCTTCTTATATTGCTCATGAGATAAACCAAGGAGCCTTGGGTAATCATAAGCTCTTTCGGATATACGTTTCCCTTCAGAAAATTCAGTGACTAATGTTTCGAACAAGTCAAAAAATATAGCTTTAACACCGACAACCATCATCGCGCCCCCCTATGTAATCATCAGCTTGGGCCAATATGTACTCCACCCCTTAGATCGTACGCGCTCACGGTAATAAGCTTCATCTCTAAAGAATTCGCTTTTTCGAACGACTAGATTAAATAAATCGTCTAAGCCATGCGGTGCGATGACCCTTATCTCATTGGTATCGCTTAATGTAATTCCTACAGCTGTCGCTGTTTCCGGCCATCGTTTCATGGAATCCTCAACACTCTCAAAGGGATGGACGTTGTTCTTCACATGCATTCTAGCTTGATTCTTAATTGACCATTGATACATTGGCTTTTTCTCTAGTAAGCTAGCTTCTAGCTCCGTTTCGAGACTCATTGATATATTATTTGGGTCATAGTAGACAATATCCACATCATTGAGCGGAGTGTTCTGCTCATAGCCGTGTAAGTAATCCCATACATAGTTCCTAACATAGCCAGCAGCTATCCACCAATGAGGTATATTCAGTTGTTGTACAAGCTGTAAATCTTCCATTACATTCTCGTTCGTACGCATAATATCTATTAGCTTCGTCTCTAGCTGCATTACTCTAGCCTCCAAATAACACATCCATAATCGTGCCTAATTGACCAGATTTCGTTCCTCTTAACACATCTGGATCATAGATCTCTGTAATTCCACAGTTCAAGCATGAAACAAACAGAAAATGCTGATGCTGAATATCTAATAGCTTACTCAAGCCTGTTCCAGTCATCGCTACCTCTTTCACGTTACACTCATCATGCTTACACTTTGAGCAATGAAACCTATTCATAAGTATCTCTTTCACATCAAGATGACTATAATCGTTAGTATCATTTTCTTGTTGATGATCTCCGTTAAGCGTTTCATCTAAATGCTCAGGTAAAACTATGTGTTTACATT
This sequence comes from Paenibacillus camelliae, assembly GCF_023715345.1. Lineage (GTDB taxonomy): Bacteria > Bacillota > Bacilli > Paenibacillales > Paenibacillaceae > Pristimantibacillus > Pristimantibacillus camelliae. The sequence continues at coordinate 103,845 of NZ_JAMBNY010000004.1, read as the reverse complement.
CTGGACAAGTGGAATGAACTAATTGAACATGGTTACTGCACCAAGGACATTGGATCACAGAGATCACTCCTTTTTATTAAATTTCTCGGTGTACAACTGCTGTAATATGCCGTGCAGCTGCTCATTCAACAAATAATACGTCTCGTTCATGGCAGTCGGTAAAAAATCGAGCGTCAACCGCTCTTCCTCGTATAGTACCAATCTATAAAGGTATCCCACTCTACCTTCTTGATTAGGATCAGGCTCCAAGACCAAATCTTTTATATCATGTAACAAGCTATCGATTTCACTTTTGCGCGTCAGTTTTACTCGTTCACCCGAGCTCCCATCAATAAGCTCAATCATGGTAACATCCATCATATTACCTGGATATGCTTCTTCGATGGTGATCGGTAATAATGTCGCTTCGTTGTTGCTCTGACATGCAGCTAATAACAATAGTATGAGGAGGAGTAGAATACGTTTCATCGCATCTCCTTTTTATACAATGTTAGCCTTCTTTATTGAAAAATTCTCGTATTTAGTACCATTAAATATTAAGGCATTTAACTGTAATCCGTAAGCGCAACCTCCATCGATCCCAATCTTATCGTCTGAAAACCAAACATCTGGCGTACCATGAATATCGATGGTTTTGGTATGACCAAAAACTATCTTCCTATCCTTCACCGTTGTTTTGTTACGAATAAACAGCTCCTTAATATAGAGAAAGTCATGTTTCGATGTAAGTCTCCAATCCGCAACAGAAGGATTAATTCCTGCATGTACGTAAATATGATCCTGATCCTCATAATACAATGGCAACGACGATAAGAAGTGAATATGGTCGAAATAATTGTCTCGGATAAATTCCATTGCTTCCTCTAGCGTAAAATCCTTGCTATTCGTGTAGCTAGTAATTGTTTCTAATCCGCCGTGCTCGATGAACTTTTCTTTTACGTCTCGATTGTGAATTAAGTCTGCCAGCCGTTGATCGTGATTACCTTTTATAGCAATAGCTCCGTGTTCATTCACTAATTGCATAATCTGTTCTACTACCTCTTTACTTTTCGGGCCCCTATCTACGTAATCGCCAAGCAGTACTAACTTATCACGCACAGGGCTGTACTCTACCGCATGAAGCAGTGCGTTCAATTCATCCAAGCATCCATGAATATCACTAATCATTATCGTTCTCATGTTTTTTCTCCTATTAGATGGCTAGGTAATTCACTAATGTGATCGCAATGCTCCGTGAGCGAGTATAGAATGAACACCTTTAACACCGTTAACAACCTGAGTAATTCTTAAATCAACTATTGTACTTGCGAGCGCAATCGCTTCAACACGATTGACGTTATAAAGCTTGCACATCAGCTTAAGCATTTCATCCATCGCTTGTACGGTTGCTTCATTCAAATCTTCGTGAAACCCGAAGCATATCCAGCCACTTGGTGTATTGGCTATTGGCATGTTAAGACTCATATCTTGATGTACGGTAAATGTAAGATCGACTAGCTCCATCGGACATTCAATGGCCTGACAGCTAATCTCACCATCCCCTTGTGCGGCATGCCCATCCCCGACAAAGAAGTAACCTCCATCTACTGGAATAGGCAAATATAATACACTGCCTTTCGTTAATTCTTTGCAATCTATATTTCCACCGCAGAAACGTGGCGGCCAAGTACTATGTATACCCGCTTCCTCTGGCGGCATTGCATAGATACCCATAAATGGGTATAAGCCTACGTAAAATGTGCGACCATTGATCTCCGTGACACCGACCATATTTTGACGATCTAGTGTCCAATTAAGCGTTATTTCTTTATATTGTGTTAGGTTAAGCTTTTGGTTCTGCCAATTCGGATACTCACCTGCAGAATTAAATCCATATGGGCCAGGAATAATGTCATTAATTTTTACCTCTAGAACCATCCCTTTTTTTGCCTCTTTTATCTTGATCGGTCCACTAAGTGCGTGTCCTGGATCTAATCCATCTCTTCTGTCAAATGGCTTTATTCGCTTTCCTTCCTCAGACGCTGTTCCCCAGCCCGCATCAAAACATGAATATCGAACGGTATCTCCAGACTTAATCGTTAGTGACGGTTCAAATTCAGCAGACAGTGATCCGTATAGATTATTTCGAGTAGCGTTAATTGTATAAACTGCCATCATTAATCCTCCTTTTATTTCGTGGGATAAATTGACTTAGGCAATGCTGCTAGAATAATTTCACTCCAGTTGGAAACAATCTATAGCGGCGGTGATGAAAAATGCGAATGAACCAACGTATACTATGCTGCATCTTTATACTCATGATACTGCTTACAGCCATTCCTCGAGCCACTGCTAATACTGAATCTAGAGCGTACCTATTAGAGCAAGCATTGCTTCAGCAGCTGCATGCTACGATATATCAATCGCTTCAAGAGCTCTATCAAGAGGAATACCCGCAATTTGACGAAGTAAAAATCATCAACATTGAGTCCTATATAACTGGTAACATCCTTTTTCCTACAGATGCCGACCGCAAAGCATCAGCGAGTGGTGGAGCAACCGTATACAATATTACAGTTGAAGTAAAGGCAATTCATCATGACGAGATCGTGCAGATGGTTATGAATAATGAGCAAGAAGGTTATATGTATACCGTGAAAGAATTAAAGACAAGGAAGCTTGTGGATTAATGGTATAGCTTGCTGAAGTGATCGTAACTAAACACTCTAAAAGTAAGTTAATTTATTTCGGTTCAACTCTTTCTACTATTTCAGCGTAATTTTGATCTATGATCATCATCTGTTCTGTTAACTCATCAATAACTAGGACGGGGTGCGGGGCTCCACTCTCTACCGCTTCATATAGCTTTCGAAACACCATAATAATAGCATCTAATTGCTCAGCTTTTCATCACTAATGTCATATGATCTTTGTACTAGAAAGTCTGTATTTAGTCCACTTAAGATTCCATTAACACGATGTAGGCTATGAATAAGGAGGCTCCACTTCGGTCTTAAATCTTTCATGAGATGTGGGCTCAATCTTGCCAAATAATAGCTAATGTTGTTACTCTCTCCATGAGCAACTCTCCACATATCAGTTTGTAGCAAATGCCGCTCTTCATTACTTTCAATATCTTGGTCAGTTACTGCTTCAATGGAATAATTCAAGAAGTTCTCTAAATGATTGGCTAAGTTATTACCGACAAGTGCAATAAACTCCAAGTCTTGTTCACTATGCCATCTTTTTTGACTAACAGCATGCTTATCTTTCATGTAATAACTAATATTAATCAGTACGGATATCAACAACAAAAATATAAGTAATATTCTTAGGTTGCGTTCCTTCACTTGAAACTCCCTTCTATTGCATGTTTACATTTGTTAATGCAGCTCATATGAATAATGGTAGTACTCATTATCTTTCCGATATCCCTTTTGTTCATAGAGCTTCTGTGCAGTTTCATTATTTATAGCGGTAGAAAGGCTGATTCTTGCTGCATTTGTTAATACGCCATAGCTTCTTGCTTCCTCTAGCAGTAGTGAGGCAACACCTTGCTTTCGATGTGATTCAAGCACATATAAGTCATTCAATATCCATATTCGTTTCATCGAAACAGAGGAGTGCGACGGATAAAGCTGCGTAAAGCCGATTGCTTTGTTCTCTTCCTCATCTATCACTAGAAATATAACAGAATCCCGTTGCTGGAATCGTTCCAGTATAAATTGCTTAGCTCCGTTCAAATCCGTTGCCTGCTTATAAAATACGCGATATTCATTAAACAAGTAGGCGATATCATCGATCTGCTCGATCGTCGCTTGTTTCACTGTTAGCTTTGCCATTGTTTTTCACATCCTCCTTTGAATATTGGCTCAACCCTCGTATTGATAAAATGCGATTCTATTTATTTTTCTTGCTGTCATTAATAATTCCAAACACAATCAATAGAAAAGATACAATATAGAATATGGCCGAGATTACACTATCCCCGGTTATCCGGCTTAAGAAATAGGTTAATATTAAGCCAAGAAATCCCCCTATAAACATAATTAATCCATAGATATCCTTCATAGCCGCTTCACCTAGTTTCCCTGTTATTTTTATCACTTATCCGACGAGCCGGGTTTCCAGCCTACTTCTTGAGACCATATATGTGCAAGTTTAATAATATCCCATACGATAGGTCCTTTGCCTTCCACGTACTTTGGTCGGTCATGCTTATATAAGCTCATTAATCTATGTTTTTCTTCAGCATACCTTTGACAATCCTCTGGGTGCACTCTTAGGTAATCTCTAAACAGCAAAGTCACCTGCTCCGAAAAGCTTCCTGCTTGCCTCACGTGGATATGTGTTCTTCTTTCTCCCGGTATTTCTCTAAAGTATCTTTTCGTTTTATCTGGATTTTCTTCGCGAAGTTGAAATCCGATAGATTCAATATTTGACTTATAACTAAAGACATCCTCAAAATTTACAACAGATATTTGAATATCAATGATCGGTTTAGCTTCGAGACCTGCAATTGATGTAGAGCCAACATGATCGATTCGAACAGCTTGCTCCTGCAATACCTCTCTCAGCTGAGTACCTATATCATCGAATAACGTGATCCATTCCGTATTGTATGGAGCTATTCTCCACTGATCTTCCATCAATTAATCTCCCTGCAGCACACATTTTGGACTACCCAAGTGACGACATCACTTTCTAATCTAACTCGTTGACCTTCTCTTACAATCTCAATAGCATAAGGCCTAACTGTAAGCTTGATGTGATGCCAGCCTTTATATACCCGCTCAAGCTTTTCGATTAAGTGATTTGTTTCGAACAATATTTCATACATCGGCTCTATGCTTTCACCTGTATCGATCATCGTTTCCTTAATTCCTGTGCTGATGATGATACAGTTTATCCCGTCAATCTGTGTACCGAGAATCATATTCTCGATTACCTCATCAAAGGTTCTCTCAGAATCGACATGCTCCAGTGCTGACACCGAGACTATCAAATGAAATTCGTTATGTGGAATAGAGTATTCTGATATATCTGACAGGACAGGATGAATTTTATGGCTAACATTATACTGCTCACTATATTGCCCTAGCTTCTTAATCGCAGACTCCAGAAAATCGACACATACAACTTTTCCAGCCTTCTCTTTATAATAATCCGCAATCGGTATACTATTCCTGCCAACACCACTACCTAAATCAAGCACATTTACGTCCTTGTTATGTTCAAGCATCGGAAGGAGCTCCATTACCGTCTTGACTGGTTTATGCAGCCATGATCCTGGCTTGAATAACTCATCATGCTCATAACAATGGTCATGATACTCTCTCTCGCTTTTCCTTATCAGCTGAAGGCGATTCATCTCGCGTCCTCCTATTACCAATGGGCTTGCAGCTTATTACCACACAAATCATAAAAGCAGAAATAATAATGCCCCTCATCCTCTTGCATCTCTTCCACTCTTACCTCTTGCTCTACTAAATGAGAATAAAACGTATGGATGTCTGGACAAGTAAAGCCGATCGAAAATTGTTCGATGCCGTCTGCGGTAAAATGGCCTATAAACCCTTCATCTGCCTTTACTAAAATTAGCAGCGGACCTTCGGGTAGCTCCATCACTGCTAGTTCGTCATCCTTCCTTCTACGAAGCTTCAGCCCTAAACAGGTCGTATACCAGCTAATGGCTTCTTCAAGGTTCGCTACTGGTAATCTGAAATAGTGCATCTCGTTAATAAATGACATCTATATCTCTCCCTTATTTTTGTAGGATGACAACCGAATATTGATGCGGAATGCTTAACGGCTCAGAGTATGAAATCAAATATTCCTTAACCTTATTCATAATCCTTCCCTTTACTTCCTCATTCTCGTTCGTTAACCATGACAGTGATCGCACCTTACCGCACCATTCATCTATTCCAAAAACTAGCTGATAGTCATATTGCCACTCGTCGATTATCCGAAAACCAATCCTTTCCCATTCACCAAACCAATTAACTGGAAGCCCATTTCTACGTTCTTTAGCCTCTCCCATGGAGCCAGCAGGCTTCAAATCAGGGATACATTCCTTTATAGCTCTGATAGTTTCCTGAGCTTCTTGTGAATGCTGAGGAACGAATGCTGAATGAATAACAATGAGATATCCTTGCTTCCTGAGATGTTGCATAACTACATGATTGACGATATCCCGGTTAAACCAGTGCCATGATCTTAATGCCGTAATCATGTCATATTGATCGATCGAATTATGAACTAATGACATGCTCTCAGCACTCGTATGAATATACTTAATGGTTTGCCCGATGGATTGATCCATTATCTCAGCTTGATTAATTAGATTTTGTTCTGGCTCTATTCCTGTTACCGTAGCGCCTTGCTGCGACATAGCTCTGCTAAAAATCCCACTTCCAGACCCTAAGTCTAGTACGTACTTGCCTTTAAAGCTGATGTTTCTTTCAAGAAGCTGCTGAAAGATGATACTCGGCAGCTCATCGCGATATTTCGCATAGTCATGTGCTACGTGGCCAAAATTAACTCTCTTCATTGTAAATTCACCTCTGTTTAGAATTTACAATTTCATACAGATAAAGGAAAGTTTATTAATTTAATCATCTCGATAACATATTTTTATGACCCATCTATCTCGGCTCGGAGTGCTTCCCTAAGTAAGTGAATTCCCTCCATAACGCCCTTCATATTCTCTTCAGTATTCATTTCATTCCTAGCGTGCAATAGTACTGGCCGTAATGATTCTACTGACCGTCCTAAGCGATTCATCCACTCATACCTAGGTACCATCCACAAATGAAAATGATGCGTCGTATCTTCGTTATAAAAATAATAAACCTTTTCAATACCAAGTCTTTCTCTTTGCTTTTGTCTAACCTTATGTATTAACGCCATATATTCACTCTGTTCTTCTTCGGTAAGCTCATCTATACAATAAAAATGACGCTTAGATGCGATAATGACAAGGCCTCTAATTGGGTATCCAACGTCTTGATGAACATGGAAATTGCTAGACTCAAAGATGACACCACCAGTCGGAGTAATTAGTCCACTTGTTAAAGCACAGCTTAAGCAATCCACCTCGACGCTTCTTCCATCTGCTAGTAATATTTCTCTTGGCATAAAACACCTCATCACAGTAATCTATGCTATGTTATAAAAAAGACCCAGCCACAGTTTACACTTATATTGGCTGAGTTTTATGTGTCTGTATTTTCTACCATAATTATACATTGAGTGACTAGTCAACGAAAGCTTTATCTCATAACATTAAACGTATTAGGTGGGTTATATAAACTGCATTAATTCTCTAATATCTTTAATCTGAGCGTCTGGAAATACACCCATCTGATTCATCTTTGATTGATCTCCATTATAAGATAGAAAAGTAATCCCCGCTTCTATAGAGGCTTTCCCGTCAATCCATGCATCACCAACAGATATCCATTCAGTCGATAACGTATCGTTATATACATTCAGCACCTGTAAAAAACCATCGGGAGACGGTTTAAGTGAAGCCATCATTTCTCTTCCAATGAGATGGTCGAAATACTCCATAATGCTGTTATCCTGCAGCGCTGCTTCAGCCGCTTTCATAGAGTTATTCGTCACAACAACTAGATGATACTTGCCTTTCATACTCTCTAAAAGCTCCACAACTCCATGCTCTAGCTTAGCCTCTTGCATGCCAATTATTTCGTGTTTCTCAGCGATTTTCCACATTTCCTTTATTACATCCTCTGTCATCCGATTCGTTAGAAGTGCCTTCTCAATAATTGTTGAAGTGGTATGCTCCTGCAAATTAAGATCTGTAGGTAGTATCCCTCTAGACGTTAGAAATGCATATGTCTCCTTCTTCATCACTTCAAAGTCGATATTGGATCGCAATGTATTATCCATATCAAAGATGATCCCTTTTATTGTACGGTTCATATTCCCCTCCTCCTAATGAAGGTTGTGGTCAACCTAACAATGATAAGTACATCGAGCACTTGCGAACATCACTTGATCTCACCACCATGAATAACACCGAACATTCCTGTCATACCTTCATGCTTGTTAAATCCGTGTCTATTGTAGAACGATTCTTTGCCCTGGGAGGAGAACAATCCCACAAATGCTTTCTCTGGTGCATGCTCCTGTAAATATTGTGTAATGGCCGTCATAATCAAGTCACCAATCCCCCTGCTCCGATGCATAGGCACGACAGCAATATCTTGAATATAAAAATAAATAGCACCATCACCAACTACTCTACCCATCCCCACAACCTCACCTCGGAATTCAACAACTACACCAAATAGCGATTGATCGAGAGACTGCTCAGCAACCTCAAAATTAATATAGTCTTTCCAGCCAACCTCAATACAAATCTTCTCATACTCTTGAATTGTTGGCACTCTTCTATGTGTAATATATTCTCTATGCATCGTATCCCCCACCAAATCTTACTAGAATATAATTCGTAACAATCGCTAATTGAGATGTTCTACTGCTGCGAAACGAACGAGGTTAAAGCTACCGTCTTCATATACAAGCTCGGTAATAGAGCACTCCGGTACGAGCTGACTTTGCTGGGAAATAAAATGAGTGTGAAAACGATTAAGGTCGCTTTCCGGAAACGTATTGGCCAAATAATCCGTTATTAACCCGCCATGCGTAACGATGACAATGTTACGATCTGAAGCATCATTTCCTAATTCTGTTGATTCTACCTCTGCCTCTACTAAATCTGCTAGCAAAGAAGATAGTCTCTCACAAGCTTGTCTTGCAGAATCCCCTATAGGCGGGATGTAGTCAGGGTCTCGCGTACAACGATCCCACATTTCCACAAATTCCTCAAACGTTTGACCAGGTAAGTCTCCCCAGTTCGCTCGCTCTCGAAGACGATGATCAATATTCACCTCTATATTGGTAGATGTAGATATATGCTGTGCAGTGTCTGTTGCCCTTCTAAGCGGGCTAGCAAGGATAGTATGAATTCCCAAGTTGCTGAAATACTGTGCTGTTCGTTGTGCTTGTATCTCGCCTTCTGACGTAATAGGCACATCACCTATCGTTCGTTCTTTAATGGCATGTCTCACCAGATAAACGGTTACTTTATTCATCATCCTGCTCCTTCTCTAATCTATGGTTCAACATGTAATGTGAAGATAATTGCTTTTTCAATTCTAGCTAAAGATTCAGGAGATAAGTCTCCGGTACGTATACCGTTCGTGCTTGTTGCATGTAAGCCGAATACATGAATGGACTCATTAGCTTGAAAGGTCATAGGCCGGCTATGCTGTAACAAGCCTTGTAGGCCATATTTTTCATCCCACGGTGTCGTTAAAGTGAAAAAGCTGTATCCAGAGTTATGCATAACATTAATATTAATTTGCTTAAACGTCTCCTCGTTCTGCAATGATACCTCCTCAATTGAAATGATGATTTCAATATCATCACTAGCTGTCTGCTCATCTGTAGAAAAAAATAAATCGCCTACTGAGCCTGAGGAAGATGCTTTTTCGCCGTTCTCCCAAATATCGATATCTAATTGTGCATTTGGCTTAGTGCCTTCATAACGGAGCTTAAATGCTCCAGACATCGAGCCTAGGAAAGGCTTGAATTTCTCGCCACTACCTTGGAATAGATCAACAGGAGTTAGCTTTATAGTCGTAGGCTTTACTTTTGAGCTGGGTTCCGCCGTACAACCGACCAAAAAACACATGATGAATAACAGTGAAGCAAGTTTACGCATAGGAACCTCCGTATTTTTACTTCGGCGCAGCTTGTATGTGCACTTGAAAGCTTGTTTGTCACTATTCCATACTACTTCAAAGATTTCATATACTTCTCAATCTGCTTTTTATGATGCTTATCGTGAGAGATAAAGCTACGCAAATAACTATGAACAGAAAACTTCTTTTTATCTCCGTCTTTATAGCTCTTTAAGTAAGCATCCTCAGATAATCCGGAGATACTATTTACAATGTTCGTTCGATATTCAATAAACTGAGCAATAAGTTCATCCTTTGTTTGAGTTTTAGCATATTCCATAGCATTCGCATTAAATTCATCAAAGTCGAGATGCCTAACCGTTAACGGTTGTTCAAGCTCAATCTTCACTATGGCTTCTTCATAGAAGTACTTATCCCACAGCATGATATGGCTCATAATGTCCTTCACGGACCATTTCCCTTCAGATATTGGCTGACTCCAATCCTTCTCATCGAGTGCTTTTAGCCCTTCCACATAATCAATAAATGCTCTAAATCCTTCGATCATTTCTTCAGCAGTTTTAGCCATTAAGCTCCCTCCTCATTTGATTAAGATAATACACAATTCCTGCTCTATCGATCTCTGAAAATTGCTGAGGCTCCTCATCTAATAGATCGCTTACATCTTGAACATTCATCCACCTGATGCCTGTTGTTTGATCTCCGGCAATTAATAGTTCTCCTTCTGCATTGCATCGAAAGTAGTATCCCAGCGAATCAACGGGACCTTTTACTGTCTGGAATGCTGCAAATGGCCTCACACACTCCACATTAAAATGCGTCCCTTCTGTAACGATTCTCAAATCTTCCCCTTCAATCTCCGTCACGTCTAAGCCCGTTTCCTCTTTGACCTCTCTTCTCAGTGCATGGATTAGAGATTCATATAACTCGATGCGTCCTCCAGGAAGCTCGATCGTAAGTGGCTCATTCGGCTTAACGCGATTCTGTATGACAATTTCTATATGACCATCGTTAACTCTCTCAATGATCGCTCTTGCATTGACATAAAACATCTGTCTCACCCCTTCTAATGTTCCTATTTCATATCTACCCTCTTGAATCTAATTAAGTATGGTGACAAAGCAAGGACATTTAATAATGGAATGAGCATAACTCCAAATGTAACTCTAAATCTAGAGCTGATCTAAAAACCCAGATTTCAATACTTGTTTGTAGCCCAATTTTTCCTGACACTTCATGCATTTCTGCATAGTCTCACCTTAATCAGCTTTATTTAATTTTGAGTAATACGTAACAAGATGCGTTTACTATTGATTTCTTAAATACAACCCCGATCTTATACGACGAATAATTCCTACAATGAACAAATACACCAGCATACTTACAGCAAAATCTCTTAAGAAATCAATAATTGTGTAGGAATACCAGTAGGCAACATGTACATTTCCTTGACTATGCGGTAGCAGTGAACTCTTATACGATGTGCTGACATCTAAGGTAGTAACATGAATAATTGGTACTAGTAATGAAAGAACAATTCCAATAAGCACGACCTTACCTTTACTCATAATTCCCCCTATGCACGCAAAAGCTATAATTGTTTTTCCGTTCGCAGCTTAATTACGTTAATCATTAACGCTATGAACATCGAGAAGCTAACAAATAAGAAGCAAGTATTCCAGTTAAAATATTGATTGTTAATATGAATGGAGAGCCCACTTGTGATTGAATTAATATATTCCCAGTCTACAGATCCAAATTGTTCTGCATGGACTTCTGCCAAATAGTCCCGATACTTACGGTAGCTTGCAACTTGGTAGTAGAAGCCCGCTATAAAATGGCATACCAATACAAGAAGTGTAATAATGGTGACTTTGATATGTGCTCTTTTCTTAATGAGATTAAACCATTGGACTACTAAAACGATGAATAAGATACCTAAAGGTACAAACAGCAGAATGGCGGGATTTCCATTACCAGAAGAGCTCCCAGGGCGAGGCGTCATTCCATTTCCAAACATGAACAATAGAAATATAACGACAAGATTCAAAAGAAGATATATTACTTTCTTCATATTCCCTCCCCATTCTGACTCTTTTACAATTCTTTTATTAAGTACATTAACAATTCATCATCGACCATAACAGTCTGGCCTGGCTCAACTTGAGTATTGTTATAGGACAATCCTTTTCCATCCATTACATAACCACGCTTACTATACATAATTTGTGCATTTCCATAGTCTCGATAAAGACCTACGCCTAGCCCGACATATTTAGATTTTTTGGATGCTATACTTTCTAACTCATCAAACAGTCTGCTTGCAATCCCTTTTCGCCTATACTCAGGAAATACATTCAAATCATTTATTTCAGGAATATTCTCGTTTTGAAAGCTGGGATACTCAGATACGAATAACAAGTGACAACAGCCTGCTGCTCTTCCCTTGTAGAAAGCTAATAACGTTATACGATTATTTTCGATATTTTCTTTAAGGCATCGCTCATAATAATCACCTGAACGGTACCATGGATAGCGTTGAGTAAATTCATAGTCTAGCAGCTTCGCTTCATCATGATTGGATAGTTGCTTTATTACAATATCAGCTGTCATGGTTTACCTCTTCCTAATCTCCAATGTATTGACTAATGTAGCTTTTCATTAGCGAAGCATATTGGTCTATATCCGCGACACTCGCTTCAACCATTTCCTCTCTTGACCCTTCATGAACCTCGACTGCACTTATGACCAGATACTTTAGATGATCAGGAATTTTTTCGAGTGCCCATAGACCCGCCTCTCGCTTGGAGATGATCTCCTTACGTTCAAGATAAGATAGAATTCTACATAATGTAAGGATCTCGTAAACAGGATTAGCTAGTATTGCACGAGCTGTATAATCGATCCCATTGAGAATAGAGGAGCGGAAGTCTGCTTCAGGAACTTCGGGGAAAACGTCAGCGATCGGTTCACCATATACGCATATTCCCTTACTTCTTATTAACGTGAGATGACACGCTAAATCACTATCTGTTGGTGTTTCCGCCCAAAAGCTTTTGTCGCCTGCAGCTACGCGTTCTTCATATTTAGCTCTCCAATATTCACTGCTATGTAATTCAAAGGGGGTAGGGTGTTGCCATGGCTTGATGGCGGCCTTCGTAATAAAGCTGATCTCAATCGGTGCAGGATTGTTCGAGATACGCAGCAGCTCCTTAATTAACACGAATCTGGTATCAAGATCTAGCTTATCATTCAGGAGCACAATCATATCGATATCGCTGCGTTTCGGATTGAAGCTATCAAGTGATAGCGATCCATGAATATACGTCCCTACTAGATTTTCACCGATATATTGAATAAATTTATCATTCAATAGAGTTACTTGATTCCTAATGTCCTGTGGACAGTCTTCCCAGCCATACATCATTAACGTGCACCTCTGTTCAATTTGGATATCGCCCTTCCTGTTCTAATCTAGCCATTATGTCAGTAAGCGTTTCTGCAGGCGTTTGGTTCGAAGAATCAATCCATAGCCCGATGCGAGGTGTTTCCTGCAATACTTTATTCAGAGCTTCTACCGTCCAAAGGCCATAGCCTTTCTTCGATCTAGTCGCTTCCCGAATAGATACTGTCTCCTCATTCGGACATAGAATGACGACATATAAGGGACGATTGCGAATATAAGATATAAAGTCCTCTAATACTGGACCGATGACAACATCTTGAACGATGACAGTAAAGCCAGCTTCGTAATAAAGATCTGCTGCTTGTGCTGCAAGACGATAACGAAGCTTTAATTGTTCCAGCTCGGCTTCCTCGGCATCTGGACTAACCTCCGTTCGATTATTCACAATCATTTTACGAAAAATATCTCCTCGCAAATGAACAGAGTATTCCATCTGTTCCGCAAGTAATTGTGCAATCGTTGACTTACCGCTAGCCATTATCCCTGTAATTAATATGATGCTAGGCTGATTATTAAACATTTATATACACAACCCTCTATTGTCTTGTAGTCAATTATTGTATCCCTAAGTATTTGGACTTTATAATGTTGAGATGATGAGTCTCGTGCCCAGCTATAACATAGGCGCATGCTCTCGCTGACAGCTTATGATCGCTAAACTCTCCCGTTCGGAGCATAGCTTCATCTGGAAGGTTATCGATTAAGCTTAAGGTCGCCTTGCGTACCGCCGTATAATCCTGAAGCACCATGTTAAAAGTTAGCTGATCACAAGCTGACATTTCGGCAAATATGTCTCGATCATATCCTGCAAATTCTCTTGCGTCACCGCGCGCAATTCTAAATAGTCTGTAGCTCCATAATCTTTCTACATCAGCGATATGTCCTATAACCGTTTTAAGTGACCATTTATCTGGTGCATATCGACCATTTGCTTGCTCTTCTGTTACGGTATTCAATAACAATAAGCTGTCTGTATTCTGTTTATTTAATATCTCACTAATATTGCCCTCTGGAACTAAATCAATATATTTCTGAGCTATTGGCGTATATTCGCGTTGATCAGGTCTCATAGACGCACCTCCTTATACTAATGGCTGAGCTAATTTTGTTGATCATTGATCGAATTGCTCATTGTTCACCTATTGCTTAAGTAAAGTTTCTAATCTTGTCTTAACTGCATCCCATTCATCGTCAATAATACTGTAGATGACATAGTCCCTGTTGTTATACTTTTTTCTTAAGACACCTTCTTTAGTTGCCCCGATTCGTTCTATCGCTTTCTGTGATGTCAAATGATCTGTCGTCGTTATCAATTCGACTCGTACTGCTTTCCACAACTCGAATGCCTGTGTTAACAGTAAATATTTTGCTTCTGTGTTCACCCTTGTTCTCCAAACCTCTTCGGCATACCATGTTAAGTATCTAGTTGTACCTATGATTCGACTTGTTGTTTTATCTATCACCACATACGGAAATTGTTCACCTGACTCTCTGCCTGTTATGGCGGCTTGAACAAATTCTCTCATCTCGTCTAATGTATTAACTTGGATTGGCAGCTTCTCCCACAGTTTTTCATTCCTAGAGCAATGAAACAGCGGGTCAGCATGCTTGATTTCTATTGGCTGCAGTTTGACCCTTTCACCTTCTAGATCACCAAAGCTCATCAATCATCACTTCCTTACAGCTCCTACTTGATAGATAGCCTTTCGAAAATATTTCCCCGTCTTCTCCAATTCGTTCATTACGACATTAATTCTTCCTTCATGTTGAAACCAGTTATCCTTGGTAATTCCTGTTTTATCAACTACAGGAGCTACATAAAACTCTGTATCTGGGGGAAATACAAACTGATACGTTAGCAATGCTCTGCGAGCATGGTAGTTTTTACACACTAATAACACCTTCTTAGCATCTATCTCTGCTTGTTGTAACACTTTTAATGAATTTCGAGCATTTTCGAAAGTATTGGTAGCTTGATCTTCTTTCAAGATGGCTTCAGAAGGCACGTCTAGCGCTAGGCCTACATCTCGTAAAAATTCCCATTCGGTTGGTTCTGAGTTTTTCGATTGACCACCTGAAGGTAAGATGATCGGTGCCAATCCTTGATGATATAACTCAGCTGCCCTTTGCATAAGCTGGGGCTGTCTTGCACCTGGAATCAAGATCACATCGCTAGGATGTAACGCTGTATCAAAAAACATAAAATCACGAATACAATCAAAGGGATATGTCATCATAGCACCCTCCTGCAGCTCCGCTTCTTATCCAAAACACCCTCTATTCTAGCCACTTTCTTGGACCAATGACATGAAATAACTGCTGAGCATCGAGCCCAATGGCATCATGAATTCGCCGCACTGTAAAGTCGCTAATTGGCTTCGGAAGATCTTCTACCGAGAAATATCCGCATTCTAGTATCTCTGGAGAGCTAGGCTTTGGCATGTCATTCTCCCGAGTAGCTGCTGTAAATACAAAATGGTGCATATCATATTCTGCATCATAATAGATCCCTGTTAGCTGACCTACCGTGACCTCCAGTCCAATCTCCTCTAGCGCCTCTCGCTTTGCCGTTTCCTGCGCTGACTCGTTGATTTCAGATTTTCCACCAGGTAGATCCCAATTGTTCTTTCCGTAGCTATGCTTCACTAGTAAAACACGATCCTCTTGATCCAATATGACAGCTGCTGCGCCCATTAACTTTCCAGACATATTAGCACCCTTCTTTCTATTAAACTAGCTACAAATGTGGTGTTATTGCTCCCTTACCATTCGCTTAGCCTTAATGACGATAAACGAAGGTCTTTTTCTTTCATTCACCATTCTAGGCATTTTCACAAGACCTTCCTTGGTCGCTTCAGGCTCATCGATCTCTTGAATGACTAGCCCATGTCGTATGAGTGTATTCACGAGCGTTGATAGCTTTCGATGGTATTTAATGACACCGTCTATCCCCCAAAACTGGCTTCGCTCTCCTTCCTCGCCATAGTTATCCATTGGCCAATAAAGCGGCTGCTCATTAGCATCTCTTATCCAGCCTGTTTGACTTTTATGTGCTAATATGACGGGATGCTCGGTCGAAAACACGAGATAGCCATTCGGCTTCATCCACTTCGTAATGCGCTGAATTAACGCTTCGAAATCTTCTACATAATGAAAGGCTAATGAGCTGACAATGAGATCAAATTGATTATGCTCAAATTCGATATCTTCCATTGAGCTTCGTACGTATTGAATTCGCTCATGTTTTTTGGCATGCTGCAGCATGTTTTCCGATAGATCAACACCGACCACCTGCTGCGCCCCGTTCTCGACTAGATACAAAGCGAGATCTCCGAAGCCACAGCCCAAGTCAGCAATCGTTAGCCCCTCCACTTCGGGAAGCAGCCTTCTCATTGCCGGTTGTTCTATAAAATCGTTATAAGTAATCTTCGAGTCTCTTAATGTTTTATACATATTGAAAAACTGTGGATCGTCATAAAGATTCTGCTTCATCACAAACCTCCTTATCCTCTAATGCCGAGCCGTTCCCTATCAGTAACCTAATGTATAAATGACAAAACCCAGCCCTTAAATAGTGTTAGGCTGGGTCATTTGTTGAAGTGTTACCATTATTATACATCCACATCAATATAAATCAAAGAAGGATTTCTTCGATTTTGCTAGCTATCCTTCCCGCACCATTATTCACATTACCTATAATATGAAGGTTCATATATTGCTTACACATCCTCACGGTTATTCTTCACATGATGTGTGTTGCAATCTACAGGAGCTGCTCATGAATTAATCCATTGTCTTGTATTAGTTTTCTTATTCGTTTTAATGTGTTGGGGTCTCTTGGGATATCCGTTAATCGGCTTAGTAAGATCCAGCGCAAGCAAGCCATCGCTTCAAAGGCTTCCAGCTCTTCAGAGGAGTAGTCTGTTAGCTTTACAAATTCTGAAAAGTACATTCCTCCATAGCGAGTGCCAGCATAGAGCTTCATTAAAAATACAGACCATGCGATATCATATCTTGGATCTCCTAGCTGTCCGTTAGTCCAGTCAATGATTGTAAGTTGACCCTGTTCTTCTAGTACATTTCCTAGATTATAATCACCATGGATGAAGTGTTGCTGTGAGAGTTCTACGGAATTCAAGATGCCCATTAGCTGCTCATAGATATCACCATGCTTCTCTATTCCTGGATAAAAGTAATCAACAAAGTCATAGCTAGGAGTAAGCCTAGCATCTAAGATCTTCACACGATGAACATCAACAAGCATTTGCGCTAATTTCTTTATCATACTCTTATCTAGCTTCGTCATAGGCTTGCCATCGTAGCTCATCAGTAAGACGGAGTGACGATCCTCATTCACTCCCCAGCCATATGGTTTAGAAACTGAGATGCCTTGTTGGAACAGGTTAGCTAGGAGCTCATACTGCCTGCCCACGTCAGGCAATGAGTGTTTATTCCAAATCTTCAGAACAAAGGACTGGTTATGGTTACTCATAGGTGTAAAATTTAGCTGTACTACCTCAGCTTCAAGCCCTGGCGATAGAGGTATTCGCTCATAGACTGCTGTTGTTAATAAGTTCAACGCTTCTTGCTCAATTTCCATCCACTGAATCAACTGGATATTCATAGGAGTTCCCTTCCTCCATGCCGAGAATCTTTCTATTATTGATCTTCATACAATAGACGCCTTATGAATTTAACTTGCTCAGAAGCTGTTCCCTAGCTGCTATTAACCATGGATGTACTAATTTCAGTTTTGATCTTTGCTCCCAAATATGATTTAAGTAAATGATGATTCCTGCATCGAGATTGCCATTATATACTTCTTCCCGAATATCCAGTAGATATTGATGCTCACCATCCCAAGATATTTTATCTGATATAAATAGCACTTTATCGAGTAGATGTGAGCCTGACTTCAAGGTTGTATGACATTCAATCGCATCAAGTATTTCTTGATCCTTAATGTTAAATAGTTGTTCCGCCATAGCTTTAGATAGCTTTTGGTGAACGATGCGAGCATACTGATATTCCTCTTCCATGATGTCGATCGACAATGCTTGGGCGATCGAAAGCATTTCTCGAACAGGTACCGCATTACTAATATCGTGCAGAAGCGCTGCTTGCTCGGCCTTAGAAGAATCCACTCCGTAGTGTTCAGCAACCCGCTTAGCTTCAGTCGCAACCTTTAACGTATGCTTCCATGTTTCCGGATCGTTATGTGCTGCGAAAAATGACTCTACGTTCTGTGCAAGATGATTGGAAGAGCTAAAATTGAGAGCGTATGGTTCAAGGATTGAATGCATATTAACCTCCGTATGTAAGAGCTACATAAATTTTTATCCATATAACGAATTAAGTAATTGATCATTCATCATAACGATCACCTTGTTTCTTATTCCTCGTTCTGCGTTTATAGAGCAGCCAGGTTTTAATGAGTGATTCGTGAGCTTGATGAGTTGCAACTTTATTCTTATATATAAAATCACTTGCATTAACCTTAATCTTACCTAATGGCTTAACGTAGTCATGACAAATCCATTCGTCGAAGTGCAGTTTTTTCTGATCTGGCTGCACAAAGGTATCTCTAGGTAGAAGATAAATGACTCCTTCCGTCCATGGGTCGTTGTTTTTTGTAGATTCATTAAGTGAATAAAAATGATACTTTTTATTTTTATATACAAGACATCCGTTGCGAAAGCTCCCTACTAATTTACTCCGATCAAACACCGCATAAAATATAGACCACATCGGCTCTGACGATGCAAACACAGCTTTAGTTAATTTATTATTATATAAGGTCTGTTCCCTCGGCTCGAATTCATCGATAGAAGGATGATTGGAGCCATGAAATAAATAATTGTGATGCTGCGACAGATATAATAATAACCGATACTTTGAGATATGGTGGTCAAGGGTTAGCAGCTCACCATTTTTTATCGTTGAATTTATCTTCTCGTATTCCTTAATCTCAGCATCACTAAATATCACTTGTGGCGCATCGTAGAGTAGTGTTCTAAGAACTAGTGAGAGCATCAATATATCTCCCTTCATAGGGCTGTTATAATGAACTACTTACCTAACCGTTTGACATAGAGAAACCACATCCACAAGGACCAAATGATTCCTATGATACTCCATTTAATATAGGTTTCGAATACTGTTCGTCCCCAACCCTCAGTAAAATAATTGGAATAGTCGAGCCCGTATATCCAAACTCTATCAACAAAAAATGCAATAATCGTTGCAACGATACCAAACAATAGAATTCCATAAACAACTATAAATCGAAACAGTCCTTGTTTCTTGATCTTCTTCCATCTCTGCATGCTCTTACTGCTCGTCATTATCGTTATCCATCCTCTCTACTGCTTTTAAAGCAATAACACCTCTTTATAGCCACTTTATAATTCTACCTCGTACGACGGGGATTCCATGTAGCTCAGCCCATTTCTTTAATTCCTCTATATGCTTTTCTTCATCCTCTTTAAACCTAAAGTGTAAGTCCGTCTGTATCAGCTTTCTTCCAATTCTTTTAATGCCTACGCTCTCTATGAAATACCCCTGTATAATGATCTTTTCAATCTCTGTAACAGCAATATCACTTTGCTTCGTTATAATACGCTCAGGCGTAATGGAGATTTCCCTGCCAAAACGAAGAAGTAAGTATATTTGGGTGATGATGATGACTACAATGAGGGACATTATCACCCACTTTAATGTATACAATAAGTTAGCTTCTTTACTTGATGCATATAAAGTCACCAATGTATGACTAGTCAATATAACGAGAAGTCCGAACATTTGAATATAGTTAGATCGCGGCGCTTTTATTTCATATCTTTTATTCAAGCTGCATAACCCCTTATAACAATATCATCTGAACTTTAAACTCAAAAAACTACTAAGTACACTCCATTACAGCATAAGCATCAGCTACATTTATCCGCTTAAGCTTCTCGATACAGCCGAAAAAGTATATTCTCCCCGTGTCTCCCCACATCGTGCCTACAAGGTTATCAGAATCGATCTGTAATAGTAGATTATGATCGCCATCTACATAGCCTGATTGGACAGGATCATGATTTCCTAAAAATCTATGTATAGGTTCATGCCATTGACTACGATTATGAAATTTATCAATAAAACGAGATTGGAAAACAAAGCAGTATTTATCGAACACTTCTCTGTTGTGGTTCCAGCCCATACCTAACCCCTTACTGATCTCATATGTCTCGGAGCCAGGAATAGTCCAATCAACAATGTACTTGACCTTACATGGCTTAAACCAAAACTCCTCATGCTGCTCAAAGGGTGCAGCTGTTCTAGTAAGCGTCTGCTGATCGTCAAAGTAGAATACTTTAGCCGTGTCCTTGCTCCTATAAAACAGCTCACACTTATTCCCATACATCGCATCAGGATGAGCGGTATAGAAAAATGATAATATTCCCTTACTAGGGATATCGTAATGCTGCAAAACCTCTTTACTCAGTGAGGCTAAATTAATTTGAGCGATAAAAGACATCGGGTACGTTTTCCACCTAGGCCACGTATAATCAGGTGGTAAATCTGGGTTTCCACCTATTTTTGTTTCACCGACCATTATTTCCTCATCCGATGCTTGCATGGTCTCCATTCTAATAGAAGGTGTTATATACTGTTCAAATTCCTTCTCGTACTCTCCTAGACCAGCCTCTCTAAACAAACGTAAAATATGTTCTTTTGTTGCATTCACATTCATCACGATCTCCATTCCTTAATTACTTCTTCTTAGATCTCAGCTTGAATCTGATATAGGTAATAAGCATGAACAAGAAAAAAAAATAGCCGGAGTACACCATAAAGTTCCCCAATTGTAACGGACTAAGTACATCACTAGCATAGAAACTAAATATAATGAGCGCGACGCAACTAATTAAATAAAACAGCACATTAATCACTGTAGCTAGCCTTCTCAGTAACGTTCCCTCCTGTTGTTCATTGAATTAGAGCAAGAACCTTAGCCACACTTACTCTAGAATATGATAGGTGGCTCGATCTTCTTCCTTAAATATTGCTTTAGTGCTCGTGACCGCATCTCTTAAGCGTTGTGCTGTAAAGCTCGATATAGGCCTAGGTAAAGAATCGATATCAAAAAAACCATGTTCATCAATCTCCATATGGTCAACCTGAATATCACCCACATACTTAAAGGCTTTAAACGTATAAATATATCTGTTTCTATGCGGCTGAAAATATACCCCCGCTAGTTCTATCGCTTCAGCAGCAATATTCGCCTCTTCCTTCAGCTCCCTTTCTGCTGCTTGCCAAGCACTTTCTCCTGGCTCCACCATTCCTCCTGGTATGGACCATACCTTCCTTCCATAGGTTTGATGAACTAGCAATACTCTGTTGAGTTGATCAATTAGTATAATGCCTGAAGCATCCTGACCCTTTTCCATCGTTACCCCTCTCCTTCATTTGATATCATGGATACAGAAGTAAAATACGGCCCGCAATAGGATTCATGCGTATGGACATAGGTCCATGTACAGCTTGTGTCAAAAATATATACATCCTGTTCGCTATCAAAGTCCAAAGCGACCACATCCTTAGCATTGCTTAACCGCGTTATAAATGGACGGCCCTCATACATGAGATAGAGTTCATCTTTTCGTATTTCATTAAATGCACTTCTAGCTTCGTCTTTTGTTAGGCTATGCACTTTTTCATAACTAAAGATATGCCACTTAAACTGATCATAATAAATACTTTTTTTAGTCTCTTCACTAAGATGGCTTGAAAACTTATACTCCCATAGCGCTATAATTTTCTCTGGTTCTTCGAATACATCGGTTATTTTTACGCCCTTGCCAAATAAGTTCCAATTAAATTGATACCTTCGCTCAATAAGCGCTGCATAATCTAATACGTGCTGCTGTTCTTCCTCTGGCAGGCGATCTAATATTTCTATTATTTTATCTTTAATCACATTCTTTCCTCCTAGCTGCTTTGTAGATTAAGAATCACTTCTGTTTCATAGATACAAGACCGTATCGTAAACCATAATAAGCTGCTGCAGCTAGAATTGAACATATAAACCTAAATCCCCAGCCCGTATGATTGATTGTTCCAAAAGAAACGCTAGATTGTAGGTGATCAACGGATTCATAATTAGCTACAACGTCAGGAACATGATTGTTAGTAAGTAACATTCCCTGCACGATTGGCCAGATGTAAAAAATAGATAGTGTCACTATAGCTACGATGATAGCTTCAATTGTGAAACGCAAACCCCTTTTCATAGTATAAATACCTCCTACCTCACCAATTTCTTTCCAAGCTCATGACCAACTAATACGATTGGTATTATCAATAGTCCAATCGGAATACTTAACAAGATTTCTTCCCATGTTACTAATTCCTTTGCAAGTAAACTATGTAGTACATACAAAGTATACGGAAGAACAAAAATCACTGCACTAACTACCCCTGGTGTATACATTCTTAGATACAGGGATTGACCTACATGAGTGAATACGTGCAGTAAAAAGATAGTGTTCATTGATAGGTAGATCAGATAAACTCCTTTCTCCGCAGCGAGATAAGTAAATGGAATGAAGATAATAAATTCAAGTAAAACAGCAAGTGCAAATTGACCGCTTGTAATAGTAAGCATCTTATCTAATCTACGCTTTATTGAAGTGGGTACCACATTCATCACATGTTGTTTGTTTTTCTTAATCCAAGATTCAACCCATATGATTTCCTCTAAATCATGAAGTAAAAAGATCACAATGAACAACCAGATTAATGTTTGTAATGACATCTCTGGCATACTAGATCACACCCATTCAGTCTAATTTACTTATTATGCTTGCTCTTTTGATACTAGATTCTTATATGTTTTAATTGATTCATCCAACGATCGATTTTCTTCTTTACAGCGCTTCTATGATCTGGCTGTAGCTCAATATTGCAGGCTTCTGCTATTAGCTCGATAATTTGTTCTGTAGTTAAGTTGTCTGTCTGGATATGCTGCTCGAATAATTCCTGCGATAAGCTAGCCATACATCTGTCAATTTGCCTCGCTGGCCATGTATTTTTATGATCTCCTCTGCTCCGTAGACGCTTTAATAACGTTTCGCGGCTTGCTAGAAGAGCGAAGTGCTTAACCTCTACTCCGTTTGACCGCAGCTTTGTGATGATTTCATCAAAATACTTAGGATTAACAATGGTCATAGGAACGATAATTATTCCGTCATAATCATTGCATATCGTCTGAAGCATGGAGTAGTTCATCTCACGCCATATTGTATGATCCTGAAAATCACCCTTTAATATTGATTTAGGAGCATTTTTTCTAATAAAATATCCTACATTCTCCGGGTCGTATATAAATGAATTCGGCAGCCTTCTGCTTAACTCGAAGCAAGTCGTTGTCTTTCCCGCTCCAAAAGCACCGTTAATCCAAATGATCAATAGTATCACATCCTGCTGTATTATTTGTATAACATTAGCTGAATAATAGCGTCCTATCGACTACTTACTATCTATCAAATTGTTCTCATCTATTTAATTACAATCAATAAAAATTTAGCTTGACTCATTAACATCAACTGCCTTAATGGCTTCATATGTCATCATCTGTCCAGCTACTGTAGGGCTATTCTTGTAGCAATAATCAGCAGAGATTGTAACCTCTTGATAGCCTAACTCTTTTAGCATGAATTCGAACTCATAGCGACCGTACCAGCTTAGTGGTAAACGCTGCAGCTCAGATTTTATTAGCGATCCATCTCTCCATTTCTCATACTTTAATAAGGACACCATCTTCTGCTCTAGTATGTTACATTCAATACGTTTGTCCTCTAACACAATAACCTCTTGATTGGACGTTTCATACGTTTTCGTAATCGTCATGTCTGTATTAAAGTCACTTGGGATGAAGAGGTCCATAATTAAGCTACCTCCAGGTGACAAGCATGCGTGAAGATGTTGAAGTATTCTCATCGCTTGCTCTCGGCCTTCTATTAATTGGAACGTTCCGCCTGGAATGATAATGGAATCATATTGACTAGTTATATTAAAATCGTGCATCTCACCTTCAATTAAGTGGGGTGAAAGATTCAATTCTTTGCACCTGCTGCGACAGGATTCCAGCATTGGTATTGAATGATCTAAACCATCAACTGCAATTCCTGCTTGCAGTAATGGAATCAGGACCCTACCTGACCCACAACCTACTTCAAGCACCTTCCCTTTAACATGTGAAAGTCGCTCTATATAGTACTTTACATCGCTAGATGTTGGGTTTATCGGTTTGCTAAGGTCATAAACTTCTGTGCAAAGTTCCCCGTATGAGCTGTACATCATGCATTCTCCTTTTTGTATATATAATTAAGCTATTATTTACTTCTTAAGACAAATACTCATATTTCTCTTCTTTCCTTTTTGGAGATAGCCCGATTTTGTTTATTGTCATCACTCCCTAAGCCTATGAAAACGACCGAGCCTCAGATAGCTTTATCTTAGGCTCGGTCGTCGTTTGCATTAGTACGCTTATTCCATTATTATACATTATTTTTCTATTTGTGACAGTCTTTGCTTATTTTCTTAATCAATAATTTAACCTGCACCGAGCAAAATCGTGCCACTCAGCGTCCACATCATAAGGGCAAAGCTAATTCCGCAAACAACTTCAACACCTTGAAATTCCTTTCCTGCCTTTAATTTTTTCAATAGATTAAAGAGGGATGCAATAAACACCATGGCATA
Organism: Paenibacillus camelliae; assembly: GCF_023715345.1. Lineage (GTDB taxonomy): Bacteria > Bacillota > Bacilli > Paenibacillales > Paenibacillaceae > Pristimantibacillus > Pristimantibacillus camelliae. The sequence goes on along the minus strand of NZ_JAMBNY010000004.1, from coordinate 78,909 downwards.
GATAGGCATAAATATTAAAGCCGAATACATGATAACAGCTTCCATTTCATTTAACCTCCATTCTCCACGTTTTCTGTGAATACATATAATTTTTATCGCCTACTGCCCACGTTTATAAGCTGTTATTATGTATCTTTTTGAATTCGTTTTTATTCCTTTAGAATGTTGATTATCAGCAATGAATTTTTCAAAAATATCGAAATCTTGCTCTTCAATCCCAAAGGATGGAATGATAGGAGTGTGCTTCAACAAGAAAATTAAGTCTTCAGCTGAGTGGTAATACTCCGTTACATCATATTCATGAACCTCAATATTAATAAACCCAGCTTCTTGAAGTTGATGAACAAACACTTTCTGCTGTGCTCCATTCGCTTCACCATAAGATTGTCCACGGTTAAACGCTTGTTTCAAATTATATTTATCATGCTCGCTGACCTGCTGCGTTATAAACAGACCACTAGGTGCTAATACTCTCGAAACTTCATTGGGATCAAAAGGAGCCTGTCTACAAGACACCATGTCAAACATATGGTCTGGAAACTTTAAATCTGTGCAATCCATTTGAAAGAAACGAAAATTACTATGTTCACTGGCCTTCAAATTTGTATTGGCAGCATGAATCATTTCATATGAACTGTCAATCCCGACCACTAATTGAAATGCTCGACAATGCTCTAATACCTGCTCTCCGCCACCGGTCCCGATATCTAATAACAGCTTTTTCTTAGGAGAATGCTGGGCTGCAAGATGATAAAGGTTAGGCATCTCTCCTTCGACTGTACATTGGACTTTACTAAAATCCCAGCCGTTCTGTTTTCCAACCCTGTCATAAAATGCTTTATAGTTAAAGGTGCTCATTGATCTCTCCCTTGTTACTTACTTTATATCATTAATAGAAATGCCCCTCTTAGATAACTACCATCTTAGAAGGGCATCATGCTAGTTTTGTTTAAAGGATAAGCCAGCTTCTTCTAGTGAAGCCCGCATAATCGGTAGGGATGCGGGTCCAATACCATGCAGCTTAAGGATTTCCTTCTCCGTATATTGGGCCAGTTGCTGCAATGTCTCGACGCCTTCGTTGAGCAATGCGTTTCGTGCAGGTGCACTAAGCTTCGCAAGGAATCCACTTGCATCTATCTTCACTTTATTATCTTTCATTGTCATTCCTACCTCTTCAGTCAAAGTTCAATTAAAAACATCTATGTTTTTACAATCGCTATGCTTTTTACTGCTTTGGTTCTTATATAATATTTCACTTCAATTGCACTATCTTTATTAATATCGTGTATTGGTCTTTCATACAGTCTGAGCTTGTGTGACTTACCATAGTCATCTTCAACAACTAATAAGCTATTGGATAGGGTAATTAATTTCCCAACTATCGTTCTGTAATCCCGCTTCATTAAATCCATCCCTGTATTAAATGCAAGATACATTAGAATGGCAAGAGCAATATAGAGTAGAGTCGTCAGACTTATAACTTTGTAGCCCACATCCATTATAATAATAAACGCCACGCCTAATATCAGTTGAATCATTAATGTAATTAATTTGATCGTTAAATGCTTTTCTGTTTTTCGTTCACTCATTGATTAACTCCTTTAATTAATCTAAGCGAAGTATGGCGTTCTAGTTCTAGTGCTTACTTAATTTTTCAACGGCTTGATCTTTATCGGGCAAAAAGAATAGATCCCGTCCATTGTTACTTTCATAGATGAAATCCTTCAGGCTTTTGCTTTGGTAAGTTGAAAAGTCACCCACAATAGCAAGCTTCGTCTCATAATTTATGAATTTTTGAAGGATCTCTCCTGCGATACGTGTACTTAAGTCAAAGAATTGTTCATCTATTGCTGATTTATCGATAATGATCCGATTAGTTCTCGCTTCATAGCCAACCGTTGCAAGAAGGTCTAATGCTGACTGAACATCAGTAATTAATAATTCATCACTCGTCACTAATGCAATGTCTACCCCATTATGATTAATCTTCGTAATTTTCATCGTCATCCTCCTAATTAGCTTACTTTCATTCAGTACGATATGCGTTAAGTATTGATGCTTTATAATTAGCCCACTCGAAAAAAAATGGACCTATGTTGATGGTAATATTATTCGGCTCTAGCTTAAAGTCTTTCCATATGACATAGTCTTCATGTCTCTCGATAAAAACCGAAATAAAACCGCATTCCTCATCCCCACACCAAGGGCACACAAGTATGGGGTATCTATAGTATAAGTTGGGATGCATTTTGTTTAATACGAAATAATCCTGCATTTGCTTCTGATGCACTTGACTGCCCCACCCTAAAGCTGGAACCATATCATACTTTTTGAGCCTATGATACAGTGATTGACCATCGATAATAAAATCAAAAAACTCTGTGTTTTTATTACCTTCTTGCGCAGGATCATTGCAATCATATCGACTAGAACGTACTGTAGTTAAGTGATTTATATGCTTCATTCTATTCCTCTTTAACTTCTTCCACTATGGATTGCCCCTTGGATTGGTCTTTACATGTCCATTGCCAAGATTCATATAATCTCATGCGGCCATCGGATAATATTTCAGGGATAGATGTACACTCACCCGTCATTAGCTCCCCTGCTTCATTGATATGATGATATCTCATCTCTAGAGTACCTCTTTCATCTACTACTCCAATTAGATGACCAAGTAAGATGCCACCACCTGAATAATCTGCCCAAACGATATGATCTTGCTGCTTGTAATGAAATACAGTTTCTCTTGATACTTCACCGTTACTCGTATTTTCTATCGATACAAATGTTTTATTGTTATAATGAATTGCTTGAATAATGAACACCTCATTTAAGCAAAAATTGGACCGAGCCCCTATATGTTTTCATATCTACCTCGCTTAATCTTACGAAAAATAAATTCCAGTATTCTTATTACTATAAGGTATGTCAGAGACATTAATCCTCCAAGCACCAACATCCATCTTATACTAACGAGTCGAATAGAATGACTTATTAGCAAGCTAATGGTAAGTAAGCTTATGGCTCCTCCTGCAATGTATAGAAGGGCAGCAAATCTTTCTCGACTTAAACGACTCCATTGTAAACCTTCCATCCAACGATCTACAAACAAGGAATATGGTACAGTGATAACTAAAAATACAAAGGTTATCGGTATAAATAAAACTAACAATTCTACTATAAAACTTGTAGAATCAAGATTTGTCTCTGATTGATTTACCGAGTTATTCCCACTCAAAACCACCACTAAGCTAATGATGAATGAAGTCACTAATGCACTTATCATCCTTATCCATACCATAATAATCCCCTTTACAGCCTTTTACCTGTAATTCTTCGATCCAAGTAGTAGTAAGTCTCTACTATTCTAATTTCACCTGATTTCAAATACTCTAATATCTTTGTTGCTTCTTTCACAATAAATTCTCTTTCCTTAAAAAATCCTTCTAAATCATCTGGTTGCTCTAACCGATGATCGTAATCGTAGCATATTGCAGTAAGTGCAATATCCTTGAAAAAATCAAAACCGTTACAGTAATGTTCATATATTTGACGGCAGCATTTTACATATGCGTCTTTATTCTCTAGTAACTCTGTAAGTAGAGCGCACATTGTTTCGTGATCATATGTTGGGGTATCAAGAATCAGCTTTACTTGCTCTTTTATGTGATTAATAGCACTCGTTGTCGTATAATCAATCGCTAGTAAACGCTGATATTCATTCATTCCGATGTAATCTTCCAGTAGCTCTTTATTAGTTGTTATCCAACTCTCAAATTCCCTTGGACCAACATCATCGTTCATAACGCCATGTAAGAAGTCATCTATGTGTCCATTATAATAATACATACGGATATAACCTCCACTTCCCCAGGCACACTCACATTACTATAACTACAGCGTCTACAGCATAAATATGAATTAAAGCCAGCCTGACCACACATCAAATCGATGTCCATTGAGATCATAGAATCTAAAACATTTTCGATTGCCGTCATACATTTTAATATCTGATACCTTTACTCCTCTTTCCTTCAAGGTTTCATAGGTTTCTTCGATATTAGGCGATTTGTATGTAAGGATATACATTTCGAAATCTTCGCCTTCCCAGTGGTCCGTATTATAAGTTAACTTTACATCTTCTTTATTATTGACGTTCACTAGCATAATGTCTGGCCCGTATCCAAGCTCAAAGCAATGCCCATTCCAATCAAACCCAAGCTTCTCTTGATACCACTTTATTGTTTCCTCTTGATTCAACACAGGTAAATAAACGCAATCTATATAACCAACGATATTGGCCATTTCGCCGACCTCCATAGCTTTTATTATTTCTTAATTGGAAAGTGAACATTGAGCATTTTTATAAATGATTCTCCATCACCTCAAGGGCTTTTTCGAATCCATGTCTTTCATAAAAATCAACACTTGTCTCACTTGGCCATACCATTAGAAACGTTAACTGATTCTGCTGCGCCCAGCGATTAAGTTCCTCCATGATTCTACTCCCGAACCCTTGAGAACGATATTCCGGTATGGTATAAACATTCGTAACGTACCCATAAGGGGATCGTTGTCTCCCTGGCCTAGGTATCGTTTCAATAATTTGCAGGAAAACATGTGCTATGATCCTACCTTCTATCTCTGCAACCCAAACCATCCACTGATTAGAAGCGAACATATTTTCAAAAAACTCTCTGCATTCATGTGAAAATGCCTCGTATACACCGGGATCTACTGCCTTGTATTCAGCAGTAAAATCATATCTCAGCTTTATTAGCTGATCGATATCATTCCTATTGCTAGCGCGAATAATCAATCGTACACCTCCATGAAAAAAGCCCACCATCGATAACTAATCTTAGGTGAGCGTCTGCGTTGGTGAGCTTAGGCTTGCTCTATACTCTTCGATGAATGATATATTACTAGCTCTGTGCTTGTTCTACCGTTGTTACTATTAGATAGCTTATTTAATAGTTTTAATAAATGCTACGATTTTCGCTACTTCCTTAAATCCCATTCTTTCATGAAATTGTTGGCTTCCAACGTTATGCAGCTCTGTATCTGAGGCTATTTCTGTACAGCCTAACGATTTTGACCAAATCTCTCCTGCTTCAACGAGCATTTTAGAGATGCCTTTGTTTCTGTAGTTTTCATCTACATAGATTCCTTCAATATATCCAACAGGACTTGTACTCGAGCCTTCGACATAGTCATATCTGAGCGACATATGTATAAACCCGACATAGCGACCTTCAGTGATCGCTAGATAAACAACGTCTTTCTTGGAATCTAACTGTTTCTCAAATTCAGCCCTGAGCGCACTCCATATGTTCTCTGGCCACAGCTTTATCGCTAAGCTGGTTACTTCATCGAGATTTTTCTTATTTGCCTTCTCAATGATCATAATGAACACATCCCTCTATGAAATTAGGGAAACCTTGCAAATCAACATAATTTAGCTTCTTTTCTGAATTTCCTTTACTTCACCATTTTTATATCCGACGATTACCTTCTTCGTCATATCAATAAATAACCCATTATTTACAACCCCCGGTATAAGGTTAATGCTATGATGAAGATTTTCTGGATTTTCTATTTTGGCAAACTTACAGTCAACGATATAATTGCCGTTATCTGTTACGAAAGCTTCGTTGTTCAACTTTCGTAAATCAGGTTCACATCCTAATTGTTGAAGCTTTCTTATCGTTATTTCGTAACCAAATTTTACGATCTCTATGGGTAGCGAAAACTTACCGAGATGCTTTACTACCTTACTCTCATCGACCACAACGATAAACTCTTTCGTTGCTGCAGCCACAATCTTCTCTCGCAATAGCGCTCCTCCGCCACCCTTGATCAGATTAAAGCGATCGTCAACTTCATCAGCACCATCTATTGTGATATCAATTTCGCTAATCTCTGAAAAAGAAATCATTGGAATTCTAAGCTTTTCCGCTAGCTCTTCAGATTGTTTAGATGTAGCAATCGCTCTAACATTAAGACCTTCTTGTATTTTGGAGCCTAGTTTTTGTATTGCCCAATAGGCGGTTGAGCCAGTACCTAAACCTACAATCATATCGTTCTGTATGTAATCAACAGCTCTTTCAGCAGCAATTCTTTTTGCTTCCATCATGTCCTCCCAAGGATATATACGAATCTCCCTTTACGTCTAATGACGTCCCACTTTTCCATTCTAGATCATCTATATTTTTCATAGTTCTATTCCTTTTGATCTAATAAACGATCTATCTTTTCTTCAATTCTTGCTTTTCTCTTTTTTGAATTGATCAACAATACGATCAGCAAAGCAATACTACCTATTACAATTGCTGCGGCGATTAGTGTAATAATTGTACTAGACCAGACGATATCCATTAGTAGCTCACCTCTTTACCTTTTATAGCGATTTTTAATACTGCATCAACAAGCCATAAGACTGCAGCCGCGGTAATGATCGAATACACAAAAATATTGCCGTACTTGAGAACCACCATGATTCCACCAGGTTCGTCGAAAGAAAGCAGAAGAACAATAATTCCCGCTGGAAATAGATGTAACGCTAAACCTATTGATAGGCGTAAAATACTCTGCTTCACCCTCATCACTATGAACTCTGCTAGAATAGAACAAGGCATTCCTATTATTAGACAACCAATTGCGCTGTACATAAAATAGACTAAAAAAGGAGCATATCCATGGACAAACACGAGTATGATCGATAATATTACCGCTGTAATCATGCTAGAGATAAACTTTCTCAATATCCCAATTTTCATGAGTTTTGCCCCCTATCTCGTGCAATCTTGTTGCTTTGTTACGTATATTATGGTCTCTGATACGTAACGCACCCGATATTTATCTTGTTCGATAATGTTTAATCTCGCTTAACTTGCTATCATTTTCTTCTGTTAGGATTGTCATTAAGCCTTCTGGGACCAATTTCCTTTTATCATCTTTATTGATGGTAGCAAGGTCTATCCAGATGGCATTAAATGACTCTTCCCCCTCAGTTCCAATTATCTGTTTTCTAGTGTAGAAGCTTTCATCTATAAAGCCAGCTTCATAGATGAAATTAATATCATGTCCTATACTTGTTCCATAAGGATAAATATTTTCAATGACCGATACTAATATGGGCTCACTAATTTCGGCACTTATCTCTTCTCGTACTTCACGTATTACTGTACTCTTGCTATCTTCTCCGTATTCAATGGTGCCACCTACAGGCCTGTAATAGGTTACATCTAATACTTCATCATACTTTTCAACAAGTAAATATTGATCCTCTCTTCTCACAATGCATAGTGCAACAGCTCTGTACTTCATTGGATTGTCTCCTTTTTTGACAAAACTAAATGTGTAGCCTTTTTAAGGCTATCTGACTTTACTTCTTCACAAAATAAAAATCACTGTTTTCTTTTCAACTTTATGAAAGCAGAGCCTTCTTGGCCAGAGCCAATAAAGTTGATAATCTTACTAGCACATTCATTTGGTTTCAGCGTTTCTGTATTTACTTCTATGTCATAATCGCTGAAGCGGTATACCTTGTCATACTGCGAAATTGCTAGTCCTATGTTCCTATCTCCTCTAAGCTGTTCTCTTCTAACAAGCTCTTCCTTCGAGCATGTTACCCCGACAAATAAAATGGGGTGGTCAGCTAGTAAATCAACACAGGCATTAAAACACTCGTCTTGATCTATCACAGTATCTACGATGACATTCATCCCTAAAGCTGAAAAAAGCTTAATTGTAGAATAATATAAAGAAATCATTGGATTTGTAATGATTTGAGCTACCTTGGGCCCATCCTCTTCTGCTGTCGGTTCAAGATCTGGATAAATTTCGTTTATAAAATCAATATAATTTAGGAACATTCCGTTGCAAAAATCGTCTACTGAAAGATGATAGATCGGAACTTCACTTTGTTTTTTCAATTCAATGGAGATGCTTGTTTTTCCTGAACTCGATGTACCATTGAGGAATACTATTATTCCTTGCTTCAAATGTGTTCCACCCTCTCATACGGACTTCATATGTTCTGCCAGATGTTCCACCATTAATGACAGACCCCCACCTTAGATAGTTTTTATCATTTAGGTGGGGGTCTGTGTTGGCGAGCTTGCTTGTTTTTTTATATACGATCAATCACTATTAATGCCTATACAATTACCTGATACTCCTCCCTATTGTACCATTATATTCCATACTTAAAAAGATCTTGCTTATGTTCTCTAGAAGAACTTTATATTTCTCCGAAATATAGCTCTGTCTCATACTGTAAGGCAACTTTACCGTTTTCCTCATATTGTTCGAATAACCTTTCTAACTCTTGCACCATAAGTCTGTAGTTAGGATGATCAGGCATAGGAGTATAGGAAGAGGACAAAACTCGTCCGAGCAGCCCCTCATACTCCAACAACTGCTGTAACTTAAAAACGGATTTAACCATAGTATTTTCTTTATAGAATGAACGCAATTCATCTTCTGTAATGTTCTTATGATTGACCTCGGCGTAATCGATGCCGTAGTTATGCAATAAGCGTTCTACCCCTTCTAGAAACGGCGTACCCGTCGTTTGACGTGTGTTCCAGATTAAAATAACCTTACCGCCTTCTCTTAGAATCCTCTTAAATTCTAACTTTGTTACATTACGATCGAACCAGTGGAAGGCTTGTGCACATACGATAAAGTCCACGGAATGATTATCCAAGCCTGTCTTTTCTGCTGATCCCGCTACAGCACAAAAGTTTGGTTCATTGCCAAGTAATTGTTTGGAAGCTGCTCTCATTTCCGCATCAGGTTCTACTGCAATAATAGGAGTACCTCTTTCGATGAGTAACTTCGATAACTTCCCCGTACCAGCTCCAATATCAGCTACAGTCGAATTCCTATTGATGTGGACAATATCATATAAGTAATCTATCGCTTCTCTTGGATATGTTGGACGATACTTCACATAATCATTGACCTTGTTTGAGAATGACTGCTTGATGCTCACCACTAGACCTCCTTTTCATTTAGAGTTACGTTCAAAATGTGCTCGTTCATCTTGTTGAGATCTAAATATGTATGTTGGGTAGTTATTTTCTATTGGAGGTATATTATTTTCAGAGAAATACTGCAGTTCTTTCATTTCCTCGTTATCACTGTTTAAATTTCCACCCTTAATGCTACATTCGAACACAATTGTTAAATATTCAACTTTGTGGCCATTTTTATAAATAAAACGATGATCTCTTCCTCCGTAAATCCCATTAATTCGCTCTGGTTCTATAACAAGTCCTGTCTCTTCAAAAGCTTCTCTTACCATTGCTTCTGCGGGCGTCTCTCCAATTTCAATAGCTCCAGCAATTAACCCCCAATTAGATTCATTATGTTTTCTACCGAATAAAATCTCTTTTTCTGCATTCCTTATAATTCCTGCTACAGCTGGCATAAATATTAGTTCGTCACCAATAAGTTCTCTGAGGTCTTTATAATAATCAGACATTCCCACAGATAACACCTCCATGTAACTTATTATTAGGGAGGGATTACATACTTGTTATAACTCCCCATGAATTACTGCTTCGGATTGTCCGTACATTAAGTGGATTCATTGGGTCTTTTAGCCATAAATCTTTCCGCATTTCTTTCAAATCCATATTGTTCATATAACCCGTGTGCATCGGCGGTTCCTAAATATCCAGATAAATCTCTTAATTCTTCACAGTCAATGATTGTTTTTACTAGCTTTTTTCCTATTCCTTTTCCCCTATGCCTTTCGTCAATGATCACATCACATAACCAATACATCGTAGACCAATCTGTAATTACCCGCGCAAAGCCTATCTGCTCACCTGATTGATATACCCCAAAACACAATGAATGTTCTATTGAGTTAACTATCCTCTCTTTACTTCTATGACTAGCCCAATATGATCCTGATAGTAAATCATATATTACATCATAATTTAACAATCTTTTATCGGAGCTAATCATATATTCTTCAGTTATAACTTCCATAAACGAAACCACCTTATACTTAATTTAATGAGAATATCATTTTTATGGTTGCCAAACCTCCCAGACGTTACCGTCAGGGTCAGCGAAAGTTATGTTGGGTCCACTTGTCATCCGTTCGCTTATAATATGGACTCCGTTATCCTTGAAACGATTAATAAGCTCCTCTATCCGTGGAGTGATAAAGCACGCCATTGCATGCGGTTTATCACTGTCGTCCATTGACCAGGTAAAGCGAAGTCGCCCACTCTCTTCATCTGATTGGTGAAGGAACAATGCAGGCACTACTTGCCTTAAACCGGGTATAGGCATATCTCCATTGCGATTAGGAATATTTAGTATAGCCGTGACCATCCCTGGCTCCACTCGTTCTTTGTCTGAAGGCTGGTATCCTAAATTCTCCTGGTACCACTTAATAGACTTGAAAACATCGCTTACCGGAACATAGATACAAGTTACACCGGTAATGTCCTCTAGTCTTTCTCCCACTTTAGCTTCCTCATTTTCACCCATTGTTTTTCCTCCTCTTTTTTATATCACAGCATTACTGCTTAGCATTTCTAAATCTAATGATGGAATAATCATCGATTGATGACGATAAAATCGACTCCTTAATTGGGTAAAGGTTTGGTGTGAATCTTAGCTCAACTTTCCGTTTTACGATCTCTAGTAGTAGATTTTCTATCGGCTCTATCCTCAGCGGTTCAACCGATACTGTTGAGATATAGTAGCCAGCAATGCCATCTTCCATCTCAAAGCTTTCTTTGGGAAAGGTGTATCTAAACAGCTTAGTATTGCTTATTTGCTCCAACCAGTCATTCTCGACAGCTATAATTGTGTCAGCATGACTATCCCTGAAAAAATGCAACTCATCCTCCTTGCTCATACGTTCAGACCTTCTAAATATTACTCTTGGACAATCCCTTGGGAATAAATAATTGACGGAATGCTCCTCATCTATCGCCCAAACGACAGGTGGCAAATGTTCATGATGCAAGCTTTTACGAGGGTGAAATATTTTTATGAACTTCAATAATATGCTCCAACTGGTTAAATCTTGCTCTAAGCGTCACATTATTGGGATCTTCCGCTAATTGAGAATGGATCTGAAGAAATTGCGGTACTTCCCAAACACTTCTTAACGCGGTGCTTATGAAGAATCCGTATTGGGCCATTCTTGCATCACCCTGCCATCCCATATCTCGCAAGCCTTCTATGTAGGAAGTAAATAAAGCATCCTGAAACTCCTGATATTGACTAGGTGGTATAATACCCAGACTCATATTTACCCCAAATAATTTGCCCAAGTCTTCACCAATACCGGAGATACTCATAAACTGCCAGTCGATTAGTACTAGACGACTTTCGCTAGATTCTGTGTTAACGAGCATCATATTCAACTGACTTAAATCCTGATGTGCAAGCACACGCGGCAACTGCTGCAGCGAGTCTAAGTATGCATCAATATCATTAAGCAGCTCTTGATACCAAGTCCAAGTGTTCTGAATACTCTCTGCTGATAATCCACTTACATACGACTCCATATTTGGAGCATAGTGGCGACTTGCAGTCGTCCATGATTTGAGCCATGCTCTGCATATCCACTCATGCTCAGGCAATGTATTAACGCCCTGTAGATACGCCCCATTAAACCTCCCCAATTGTCGGGCTATATATGAGAATTGCTCCACAGTACAAGCAAATTCACCCTCAACATATTCCATCCAGAGCCAAATGGTACCGTCCTGTTGTTCTTCAACTAAATAGCATTTAGCATGGTTAATTGAATGAGGAAGCTCCTGTAATACTCCTGACTGTAATACAAGTGCTTCACGACGCCAATAGTTGTGGTGTTCGAGACAGTCTTTCTCCTCAGTGTCTGGTTTAATGATTTTTAAGACTAAAGACCATGATTTAAGCTCATGGTTCACCTGCACTAGACCATGAAGATGTAATATGGCAGTCGTTGTGAAATTCGGGGTATTGTAACCTAGACCATCACAAGTTATAGAAACAAGTTCAATCGTTTGATGGTCAAATATAGATTCAATGCAAGCTATAATCTGCTCAATCTTGTTCTCGATATGAATAGTAGAGTTATTTTTCAGTATCATATTTGGATGCATTTATTAATTGCTCTTCCTCTCGAACTTATTGACACTTTCTTCAGTAGGTTAAAGCTTTCTTGCCTTAATAACGAAGGTGACTGGAAACATCCTCGCTCTTTTTGCAAGACGATCATTTTCATCGCGAAGCGGCATCAATTCATCGTCCGTTTCCTCAATCATTTGTTCAATGACAAACCCTGCCTTCGCTAACGCATTTACATAGGTTGATAGCTTGTGGTCAGATAAGGTTAATGCTCCTTCACAAAAGTCAGGAGATACGGAATACCAGGAATCGTCGAAATAACTTTTGTTAAATACAAAACGATCACTTTCTTCAACAACACATTTGTGTATAGGATGAGACCAACTGAAAATAAATACACCATTCCTTTTTAGATAAGAAGCAACCCGAGAAAAAGTACCTTCTAAGTCGGTTGTCCAGCCTAGGGCATAAATCGAGTATACAAAGTCAAAATAATCGACAGGTAAGCCACACTCTTCTTCCATAGGCGTACAGATTAACTTTGCCGAAAGTCCACAGTCAGTCAAATGCTGATTTGCCTTTTCAATTTGTTTTTCTGATATATCTATTCCCCATAGTTCGGCTGCTTTACGCTCTCCGTGATACTGCAAGGAGTGTCCGTTTCCACACCCAATCTCTAACATGTTTTTCCCTGTGACATCCCCAAAAAGCTGATGTTTGTCTTCTGAGATATATGCTCCATAGAGTGGAAGCACGATTGCTCCTAACACGTCATTGCCTTTTGTATTCCAATAATCGCTGTTAGTTTTATGAATGTTATATTTGTTCATAACGGTGAGCTCCCTCCTATTCAGTAATGTGCCAGAGAACACCTGCAGTATCGATAAGATGGATAGCACGTTTCCCATATGGCTGAATCTGAGGGGGCTTCACTCTAATATCGTATTTGTTCACTAACTCGGAGTCTTGAATATGCTGCCACCATGCATCCAAGTCCTGAACGCATAGTTCAACCATGTAATTATGTTGTAATTCTGTGTTTTGATAGTTCTGCAAATGAAATTCTATATCATCGAATTTGAAGATTGTAAGCTCATCACTGTAATAAACCTTTTCAAAACCAAGGTCGATATAAAATTGTACGGCACGAGGGTAATCCGTGCCAGACGGAATGAAGGGACGTAATTTCATGGCCTTCATACAACTCAGCTCCTTTGATATATTTTTTCATAGTTCAGCGTTATCTTTTGCTCATATTTGCGAATCGCGGTCCAGGTTGAAATCCTACTTTTCGGTAAAGATTTTCTGCTTGATTCCCCACAGTTACACAGAGTTTAACAACCGGTGTGTAATCAAATGCAGTCGCAATAATATGTCGGAGCATAAATTCAGCGATTCCTTTATTTCTATACTGAGGTAAAACACATACTTCGCCTATTTCTGCAAAGCCTAATGGCATGTTCTCACTAATACCAGCAATACAAAGCGCTACGATTTCCTGGTTCATTTCATTGACGAAATAAATAGATAGATTTCTATGTTTATAAACTTCCATTAGATATTTATTGTCCTTTATTACTTGATCCTCATTAGGAACACCATAGATCTCATGATCAATTCCTCCAGCATAGCCACTTATTATAACTTTTGATAATTCATTAACATGAACGGCTTCATTCAACGCATACATTGAAAATCCATCCGGAAGATCTACTTTATTGTTTGCATCAGCTGGACGACACATAACCTGCCGTATTACATTCACCTTAAATCCTGACGAAAGCAATATGTTAACATCATCGTGTAGCATCCCATTAATATGCTTTATCTCCTTACAACACTTTAATAGAATGTCCCAAAACTTGAATCTGTCTGAAAAAGGAGGAATGATAAATGGATACATTACTGTATCGTTATTGATTATTGCTCCACCTATCTTGCCACCGTCATGCATTAACCAATAGCATTGATCAGTAAACTTGGTATCGTTCAGGCGAGTATTCCAATCAAACCACATTTCAATATCTGTACCCGAGTAAACAACCTGATACACCGCGAATACATCCATATCTGCTTTCTCTAAAGAGTACTCCACCATAAAGCTCACCTCACATCATTTTTGAAAGTACCCTTTACGATCACTTGCACGTCGTTAGACTATTGATCCGTGATCATCGAAGAATCATTTGTGAAACTTGAACAGCAATACCGCTAATATCCTGCGAATAGTTATTTAAGGCAATAACACACACTTGTTCTTCAGGAAATCTACAAATAAATGAGCTAAACCCATGAATTCCTCCTGTATGAAACAGCACTTTCATATTTCCAAAATACTGCACCATCCAGCCATATGCATAATTTTCGATGTTAGGAGTGAAGAAATCCGCTCTAATCTTCTCACCCAACAAATTGTCACCATATAGTGCTCGATCCCATTTATATAAATCTTCTATTGTGGAATAAAGTCCTCCCGCTCCTTGCGGAATACTCATATTGATGTAGGGCGCATTATTAAGTATCTCATCTTTATAATAGTAGCCAGTAGCACGATTGATAATTATTTCTGATTCATTGTCATATCCAGTATCGTTCATTCCAAGAACATTAAATATATTATTTTTGAGATATACCTCATAGCTCAATCCAGATACTTGTTCAATAATATACGTTAATAGAACATAATTTGAATTTGAGTATTCGTATTTCTCGCCAGGATTAAAGCTTGTTGGTTGGTGCTGAAAGCTATCAATGGTTTCTTTAATTGTCATTGAGCTTTTGTACCATTCCATAATGTCGCTTCGATTCGAAAAGTTATAGATCCCCGAAGAGTGCGAAAGTAGTTGATGAATGGTGATTTCTTTCCCCCTAGGATAATCCGGTATAAAACGATCTAACGTATCATTTACGGTTAGGTGATTATTCTCGACTAGTTGTAAAATGGATAAAGCAGTGAACTGCTTAGTCAGGGACCCGATTCTGAATTTTGTTGATGTTGTATTTCGAACATTAAGTTCTGCATTAGCTAATCCGTAGGAGCCAGCATAAATGATACCTTCACGATTAGCAGCCAAAAAGCTTCCTTTGAAATTGGCTTGTTCAAGAACTGTTGAAATTTGATCTTTAATATTATTCGTCGATATCATATATGCCCCCTAGTTTTCTAGTTTTGTTTCATGCAGCAATCCACCATTCACTTTCTTAACACTATGCCTTGAAAATCTAACTTCATCCCATCCAGTGGAACAGTTCTAAACTCTTGAAGTGTGAATACTTGGGAGACTATCTCTTTCATTGCTATCTCATCATAAAAGGAAAAGAAGCGCTGTGGCTGGTATGGATCATCCTCCCAAATTCCTTCGCTATTATATCCGCCATAAACCCCCATATAAAAAACACCACCAGGCTTCAGTACGCGTCTTATTTCTCTAAGCACATTTAATAAATCTGCCTTGGGAATGTGAAGCAATGAGTTTAACGCCCATATACCATCAAAAGCATTGTCCTCAAAGCTCAGACGATACATATCCATTTCGAAAGCTTTTAGTCCCTTTTGGATACATGCATCAACCATGTTCGGACTTAGGTCAACACAGGTAACGTCAAAGCCATGATCCGCCATATACCTTCCATGTTGACCAGTACCTGCCCCCAAGTCTAAAATAGTCGTTTGTTCTCTCTTATCTAGGAGTGAAAGAAAATGATCACGCTCTATTAATTTCCAAGGAACCACATCAGGTTTATCTCTTAATTTTGCATTTTGATTGTAACTGCTTCTAAGGGTTTCTTTGACATTCATGTTAACTAGCTCCTCCTTTAATTCTTATCCCAAGTGCTTCTCGTATGCTCATTAGTTGTGATTCATAGAACCAAGTAATTTATAACTATTGAATACATTGGAGATTTGCTTTTACTCATATATCCGCCCCATTCTATATATACTTAACGATACTAATAATAGTTTAATAGCTCTTTATCAATTTCATTGATATAGCCTATGTTCGTTACGCCATCCCAAAAAGTAATACTGTTCGCTTCATTATTCACTATAAATGGTCTTGGGTTATCTATATCTGCACTGAATGTGTAATCGGGAAATCCAAATTGAGCCGGAAATTAACATAGAATTTCACTCCTCTAAAAACATTGAATAAGTTTATTTTTTACTTCATTCAGTGATATGGATTGTTCTATGTTAGGCTCTGTCCATCCAAATCCATCTTCTAGGTATCGCGGAAATACATGCATATGATAATGATTAAGATCATTAAATATTCCGTTATTTTGAATGACGGTGATACCATCTGGTTTATATCGTTTCGTTAATGCTTGAGAAATTTTAATAGAAGCGTTCATGATTGCCTGACTAAGCTCATTATTTAATTGACGTAAATCTTCAATATGCTTTTTAGGCAGAATCAAAGTATGTCCTTCTTGTATAGGATCAATATCAAGAACACAAGTTATCCATTCATCTTCGTAAATTACATAGGCTTCAACTTCTTTGTTCGCCAACTGACATCCTATACACTTCATATGAACCCTTTCCTTCCACTCTCTCCACTCTAAATATTGAGCAGCTTTAAAATTTCCATATTGCTTTTAACAATATGTCGCTTTTCTGCAAATCGTGAGGTTGCTTCCAAAATGTCATAGATATTTTTTCTTTCAAAATCACGATTCCAGCGGAACATGACCAATAAGTTCTTTATGTCCTGCGTATAGTTACGCTCTTCCATTCCCAATCTTGTTTTAATAAATCTCGTTAATGTTCTCCTATTTCGAATAAACAGACTAGGTTTTATAATGAAAATATAGTCTGCCTCTGCGAAGCTACTATGTACCCACTCTTGATGTACACCTTCAACGATCCACGAATCTTGTAGGATTATATTTTGAAGAAGTTCATCTCTGATACTTTTAGGATATTTGATATGATTATTGGGATCACTTCGATCCCACACTAGATTATCTGTTTGATAATGTTCGATTCCTAGTTCCTTAGAAAGTCTTTTAGCTATGTATGTTTTCCCGCTTCCGCAACCACCAATGATGTGGATCCGCATAATTCTTACCACCTCTTGAACTACTGCTTTCCATTTCATCAATCCTAAGACATCAACTAATTTTCATTATGCTTTCAACCAGTATCTTTTAATGACATTTCCATCCTCTTCAACGTAGTCCGAGTCTGGTATTCCTCCGTTTTTTACAATAGCTTTTTCCGAGCCTATATTATTGGCATCACATACAACTAGCACGTCATCTATGCCGAGTTTTTTAGCCTCTATAAGGGCTAACTCCAATATTTTAGTAGCGTTTCCCTTGCGTCTTTCTGACGGCCTAATGCCATAACCTATATGTCCACCCGCATTGAACAAAAATTCGGTTAACTGGTGTCGAATGTTTACAACACCTAGTATGCTGCGATTGGTATCGATCAACCAAAAGGTAGAGCACGGTACCCATCCATCAGGCAAACCTTTGCCAATCTCATGGTCAGAAAGCCAGTTCAGCATTGTTGAAAAATCGCTTGGATCCTTGCTTATAACCCAAGGAATCATCGCTTCCCCTGAGTCTTTCCACTCTTGATAATAAGATAAATACTCATCTTTAAGCTCCGCTTGCGGCTTTACCAAGATTAAATGATTATTCATAAGACTCATCCCTTTTTAATGTAGTCCAACTTTCTATTGAATTGGCATGAATGATACCTTCCATATCCCATTTTCATCTTGAATCATTCCAAAAAAAGACTTCTTGCCCTTCTCAGCCTCATACTCTATATACCCTTCGTAATCACACGTTTGCACAAATCTTCCATCTTCAATATTGTTGTAAATATCTTTAATTTTCTCTTTCGTTCCCCGATGCTCTACCGGTATTTGCTGATCCTCCTCTTTTGTCCATGCTACATACCCTTCTCTTTGGGTATACAATTCATATGTGACATCATAGCTAGATTCATATAGGGATAATACATAGAGCTTTGCAATAGTTAGCGGATCGACACCATGTAGCACAGATACATCTGAATCCTGTTTCAGACTTTCGTATATTCTCGTTTCATCCTTACTTAATTCGAATTGTGTGCTAGACTTCGACTCGGGAGAAACACAACTTACAGTCATTAACATTGCTGAAGTAACCATGATAGCCGCTAAATATCTCACTTTACACCTCTCTACGTTTTATTGAGATGACTAACCGAGCAATAATGCCCCCACAAGGCTTACGCTTACAGAAGGCTCAACTCACTTTGTATTTTCCAACCATCTATATCGAAACCGCCGAATGTATGAAGCACGTGCTCTGTTAGCTCTGTAAAGATCCTAATTTTTTCATCCTGATTTTCTGCCGTCATTGCATTTATAAAACGTTGAGAAAAGTACATATCGGGAAACGGTTCCTTCATATACTTTTTTAGATAGTTAGGATCAGTGAAATAACGGGATAACTGGTAGTATGGAATCTCCTCGATACATAGCAATGAGGAGTAGACGCAATACAGCCTTTGTAGTGCATGATAAAACACTACGTTAAAATCGCTTCTGCCTTCTTCGTAACAATCTAATAAGTTATCAAGTGTATCCCACAATTCGTACTTTTTTAATTCGGCTGTTGGCGCTTTTACTGGTTCATACTGCTTTTCCTTCCAAACATGTGCCTCTTCTATTAGTTCTTTTACCACTCCAACTTTATCCTGAATAACTTTACCTGTCATAAATTGAACCATCGACATGGTTCTGCGGTCATTAAAGTCTTCTACGTAGTAGCTTCTAATCTGCTTAGGTGGATTTACAAAGTATTCGATCAAGAACCCATTCACGACCTGATTGCCACGTTCTCTCCAGTCGCATTCATCCTGTATAATAATATGTACATCAATATCTGAGCGTTTCGAAGGATTTCCCGTGATATAGCTGCCACATACGATTATCCCAATAACCTCTTTTCTGTGCTTCCAATTAACAAGAAATTGATCTAATGCTGTTTCCCAAGACTTCATTCATCCACCGCCTTTAATCTAATTCTGAGTAGCTTCATCTACCCCGTATGCATATAGACGGACGCCCACCTCAGATTGCTCTTATCTCTTATCTTAGGTGGGCGTCCGTGTTGGTGAGCTTGCGTGGTACATATCTTATACTCATTTGGGCAGTTGCAGTTCATCATGATTACATTACAATATATAATTGAGTAGACCAGCTAAAATTAAGACAACTACAATAACTACTGTAAAACCTATTAGTCCGTATTTTAATGTGTCGATATACGGCTCAGGAGATCTTTCTCCACAATGAGGACAAAGTTTTGCATTTGATGAGACTGTGTTTTTACATACACGACAATTGATAAGAGTAGCCATTTTAGTCTTCTTCCTCTTTCATTTTAATTTATTTCGTCATTATAAAACGTCCATTCTTCTCCTCTTCCAAATCTAGCTTTTACATGAACATTATTGATTGTTTTAGAGGAAAGATACTCCGCATAGTACATCTTTCCGTTCATTTTATACTTTATGTTGTAATGAATAAATTTTCTTAGAATATAACTCTCGATTGTAATTATTTCTCCCCCTTTCTTGTTAATTACTCTATTAATTTCAGCCGTGTGCGCTCTTATTATGCTTCTTTTAATAAGTATGGATATCAAGTACACGATAGCAATAGTAAGTAATATTACTGTAATAGCCAAATCATTACATCCTCCGTGTCACATTCTTTAATTACTTTCAGGTATTTATTAAGTGATGCTAGCGACTGTTTAGAGATGTTCATCGTTCTTACTAATAAGCATATTGAAGCACCCATTCTTTTATCTGGGATGCGACCTCAGTTACATCTGTATTCGACGTGTCAACTGTAGGCATAGGCGGGCTGTATGCCTCATCGGCAATCTCTAGCAATCGTTTTGCAAAATGCTTATGATTTTCTATTTCTTCATCTGACCAGTTTCTTTCACGTAAACGCTGCTCACGTATTTCTTCATTACAATGTAAGTTTATATAATATACATGATCAAAAAATGGAAAGTCTACACATTTTTCAATATCCCAAGGCATCATCGTTCCACATAATATCGTCATTCGACCACCTTGAGCGATATTCCGTGCAACGCGCAGCCATATATTACGCATTTTTTCCCAATCATGCCCGATAAACTCTACAAGATGATCTGGATCAAATATATCAAAATCTGGAAGTATTCTCCGTAGTTCTTTTATCACAAATGTTTTACCTGACCCGCTTGCACCCGTTACGATAAACAAAGGTAATTTTCTCTCCACTACTAATATCCCCTTCTCTTCTTTCACATACATTACACACCAAATTGTCTTAAATGATGATCTAAATGTTTATATATCCCCTTACCCCATTCATCCGTTGAAAGTTTACCGAAAAATGGATGTGGAGCTGTCCATTGATCTCGTCCATTATGTTGGAACGTAATGATTTTTTGGATTAAGGATTCCCTCTCTAGCTCGAAATCTCTCTCGTCTGTAATCATAATATCAGGAATGGTGGACATGTTTTGCGGCAGTGGCTTATCGTTATAAAACATGGGCTTCACAAATCTTCCTATTACCATTCCAAGCCAGCTTCTTGCAGAAGTTAAATCCCCCGTTGCTATGTCCTGAAAGGATGAGCAATGAGCCAGCATTTGTGTGACATTCATTTTCCCCCAAAGGGGCTCTGAATCTGGTCGTAATTGTAGAATACGATTGATAATTTCATCGGTCCGATCCTGTTCGAATATGTTATACATACATTTAACTCCTTCTAAGAGCGTCTATTCTCTAAAAAACTTCCTTAACAAATGGTGTCGTTTCCATATGTTCAAGCTCTTCAATTGGTACCCACTCGGCACCCAAAGAATCCTCTCCATCCCCATCTATCTTAAGCTCAAAATCTTTACTAGTTAACTCCACATCATAGAGGATACCTATATGATGCAATTCTTCTAATTGATTCTCTTTAATCGGATATATTAACGTATATGACTTTGCAGCTCTAAGCGTTGCAGAAAACTGTTGTATACCCGTTTCTTCATATAGCTCTCTGGTTAGTGCTTCATATGGTTCTTCCCCAAATTCAATCGATCCTCCCGGCAAATCCCACTTCCCCTTATGCGGACCTCTAGATTTTTTTATTAGTAATATCTTTGCATCTTTAATTAGGATGCCGTATACGCCCAAATGCGTATGTCTATTCATGACAATTCCTCCTTTTTCTAATCTTTATCACCATCAGCATCTAGCGCATCGTTACCATTTTTATAAATCTGTAGCCTGTTACTTCGAATCCTAATGCTTTGTAAAATTCATGTGCTGCTTTTCTACTTTCTTTAATACCACTATTTAAAACAATCGTTTCCGATCCATTATTCCTTGTCCATTCTTCAACATAAAGTATAAGTGCTGTCCCAATTCCTTTTCTTTGGTACTCTTTTTTTGTAACTAATGCGTTGATTTGTGTCGCCACTTCATCTATTTCATATGAATACAGCTGCCTAATACCTATCATTCCCACGACTTGACTGTGCACCTCTGCTACAAATGTAAAACACATAGGATCATACTCTATTCTTTCCATTCGCTTTTTCAAGATCTCTTCTTCTGTCGGATAACCTAGCTCGCCCATTAATTCAACTAATGCATGGAGATCATTGCTATTGTATTCTCTTATATTCATTTAGCTTTTCTCCTTTAGTGAAATGGTTTAAGCATAACTGTTACTAACATAATGACAGACACCCACCGTAGATAGTCTCATCTAGGTGGGCGTCTGTGGTTGTGTATTTATGAGTTTGCTCATTTTTTCTAGCACAGTGATGAACGTTTGATATCAAAATTGGCAGGTTTCATTCATTTATGTTAGCTGATAACTTTCTTAATTTAATTATAGTGTCGCTCCAGTTCTCTGAGATCGTCTCACTTTCATCAAACCCTGATAATTTTATAGATTCACCAATCTTGATAATCTCAATCCATTCACTCTCTGAGTAAATTACACCTTCACTCTTATCGACGTAATGACTGAAATGTTCATATAAAGAAAAGAGTAGTTCTTCGTCTTCTTTACTTATCCCTTTAGCTAGACTGGAAACCGACAATGTTATAGCTATTCCTTTAGTCAGATAATCAAACTTTTCATTTATCTCTTCATAATCAATCGAATGACTTGTCGACTGTTCCTTTATCACATTTTTAAGCTCGATCAACTGTAATTGGATTAAATTAAAGGTTAGTCTTTCTTTAATAATATCTAATCTTTCTCGCTCACTTTTTTGATAAAGCAATAACATGATTACAGCAACGATAAGTATAAAAATAACTAGAACTAAGATTACGTTCTTTTTCATTTCGACTTCAACCCTTGTTCTATTTCTCTAACTTCATTCCTATATTTAGCTATGTATTTCCACGATAAAGCAATCAGCCCAATAATCGAAAGCAGTATTCCTAAAGTAAATGTGAGTGTCGCTATATTCCAAATTTCATTGGGGGCTATCATTTTTAAGGTCCGATAATCGCCTACCCTATCATGCAAAGCCACATAAATTATAATTCTTTCTAAGCCGCTTAAGCCAACTAGCATTATTCCTGTGATTAAAAGAACTAATCCATAGAATTTCTTCAATTTTCCCCTCCGGTCTTACTGAAATTTCATCAGTAACAAAGAAACTAAAAGCTTATCATTGCCCCACGCTCATCAAAGATCGCGGTTGGATTCCAAGCAATTTCCCAAGCGTTCCCTTCCGGGTCCAGAAAATATGATGTTCTTCCTCCCCAGAATGCATCGCTAGCTTCTCGTATTATTGTTCCTCCTGCATTTCTAACCTCAGTCGTAACCCGATCTACTTCCTCAGGCTGATCAACATTAATTGCGAGTGTAATACCCTTGAAGCCGTCCGTCATTTGATCTGGATGTACACCTGCGTCCTTTAACAATTCTTCAATAGGGAAGAGAGACAATAGAACACCTGCTGTCCTAAATACGCAATAGTCATCTGAGCTAATTTCTGTCTCACGCCAACCTAATTGCTGATAAAATTTTCTTAACGCAGGAAGATTCTTTGCACCAATTGTTACTAGGCTCACTCGTTCTGGAACCATAATATCTGCACCTTCTTTTTATTATTTTGTACTATCTCGTCGACTATATTGTGTTGTTATGACCATCAATCACTCTATTAAAGCCTAGAAATCGGGTCCCCTGATAAGCCAGCTCACCGCTATCTCCAATGACTAATAATCCAAACTGACTTGGCTTCACATAAAACTCTTTTCGAGTACTATCATTAAATTCAAATGTTACATAGTAATTTGTTCTAGCCCTTGAATTGCCGGAGCCTCCCCAGACTTCCGTTCTTTTATCAACAACTTTACATGGAGTATATATTCTCTCTGCACTATTGTTTGATGTCCAAGTGCTTAAGCCTTTGATAATAACGAAAAGAAAGCCCCCAATGACTATTAAAAATATAAGTCCTCCGAATAACTTAAACATTGGTGGTGTTCCATTAACAAAGCCAGAAAAACTATCATTATAATGCATGTTGTGATCTTCTCCTTTAAGAATTGATCCATTAAATATTTAACTGTATTAACGATAAAACGATCTCAATCTTATAACGTATTTAGTTTAACATATGTTTCCATATATTGTTGCATTCGACTAACTTTTCTTCTTTGCCAGGAAAATATTCAGGCCAGATATCACGCATATGAGAAATAACAACAACAATCTTAACCAGTCCATCAGACTCCAGAAGTAACTTCCGCTCACAACATTTGTGCTCAAATTATGTTCATCTACAAAAACACCCAAATTCCAAAATAACTTCAAAGAAATCAATAGGGACACAAAACTCAATATAAATACGATAGTAGAAGCTACTCTCATTACTAAGCCCTCCTTCGACACTTCCATATTTCTCTGAGACCCTCTTTATTTTCGTTTTCTATAAACGATATATAGAACGGCAATCATGAATGCACATATAAGTCCAATGACGAGATAATTCCAGCTGCTTGCTGTATCATCTTTCTCTAAACCTTTATCAGGTGAGTAACTGTTTGTATTTTTCAGAAATTGAGAGAAGAATTCTCTATCATTCTCATCATGATGCTGAATTTCGTTGTTCTGCATATGAATCATTCCGTTAGGACCACCTACAGGAGTTAAAAAATCGACTCCATCCTGCTGTTCCAGAAATAAAACGAAGCTTCCATGTTCTCGTTGAATAGCGTCTACCCAGCCAGTATCATTCCCATCTATACCAGCGATGATTGTACTGGAAGCACTGCCTTTATACACCTGTTCTACATTAAATGCATAACCTATCCAAATAGAATTGCTTCCTTTCAACTTCTTAGAAAAATCATATGTTCCTTGAACAATAACTGTCGCCCTTTCAAGGACTTCCTCTGGCTTTAGATCAACCCAGCTTGTAGCCTTTACGGTATTAAGGAGTAACATGGATAATATTGCAATAGCAATGACGTATTTTGTTAGGGCTCTAATCATTGAACGGCTACCTCCCTTCACTCAAGCGCTCCCTTATAATCTTTATTAACTTTTCTTTTTCTTCATCAGGTAACCATTCCGTTAATCTAGCGGCAGCTACAGGTATTATCCAGCTCTCAATATCAGATAAAGCAAGTCCACTCCATCTCATATAGTGCTTTAAGTACACCGATTTAATTCTGTTACGAAGCTTCGTAACCATATTTTTTACCATCTGTGGACTTTCTTCAGGCATGGTTCCAATACTAAGCAGTAACGCTGTTCGAGCAACATCTCCTGCTGGGTTACCAGACATCCCCGTCATCCAATCAATAATAATCGTTTGCTCACCAACTAGCACATTGTCCGGATGAAAATCACCATGGCACAGCTTACTCTTCGTAGGGAGCTCCTGAAGATACGCAATGATCTTCTCCTTTTCATCTTTGTCTAGCAAGGGGGCTTTATTAATATTTTCTATTAAGCATCCCTTTTGATCTCTCAATTCCCCGCTTACATCAGGATGACTATGGATGTCATAGTGCAGCTTCGCTAATGTCTTTGAATGTTTATCTATTAACCACGGCATTGTCGTTATTAACTTAAGTAGCGATGTTCCATGAATTCTCTCATAGACTATGCCCGTTCTACTGTCAGCTTGGGTTATTTTCACCGGGAGTGGGGTATTAATACCAAGCGAATAAACGAATTTACTTACTTCAAATTCTTGAACAATAGCGTCATGCGGGAAACTCTGCTTGTAAAGTTTGATAATCGTATCATCTTGAAATTCATATATATCAGCTGTTCGACCTTGTCCTATAAGTTTCAACTCTTCCATTATCGATACTCCTTCATAAGATATGAAACGACCTAGCCATAGATTGCTCTTATCTTAGGCTAGGTCGTTTGTTGTCTGAGCTTAGAGTTTGTTCAATAATCAGTTTTCTTACTCCTCCAGCATAAATGCATACACTGGATAGCTATCGTGTACCTCAAATCCTAATTTCAACGCCAGCTTATGAGATGGAATATTCTGATGCGTCGTCTCCCACAACGGAAACATTTTGTTATCCAGTAAATGATCAATTAATCGCGCTGCAGCTAACGTTGCGTACCCCTTGCCTCTCATTTCTTCAGCAAAGGTATCCACGTCAATAAAATACTCATTCCCGAACACAAAGCCGTTATTTCTGCATACTGCGATTCGTACATCTTCTCTTCTAAGCTCGACACCTATACAAGTTTTTGTCATAAACTTATCAGCTACGTATGGTAAATAGCGTAGCTTTTGAGGAAGGATTTCAAACTCCAATAGGTCAATTGTTATATCGTCTAGTGATCTAGTATTCCTGTTGTTAAGCTTCATATATTTTTCTAAATTGAAGGTATACACTGACTCATAATGCTTATCTGCTTTAAGACGATGTAGGTATGTATTATTTAGCAGAAGATCATCCCAGCACTCATTATCTGAGGTATAGATCTCGAACCAATTTATGTTTTGCTGCTTACAATCGGGCACCACTACATCGTGAATAAAACTGCTCAGTTCTACTTTATCATCCTCACTATTCATGCAGCCTTCTAAATACATCCATCTACCCGTTGCCCATACTATGACGATACTAGGCTCATATATTCGATTAACAAATACCCTGCCTGGAAAATTCTCATGAATAACAGATAAAGCCGGAATATATTGCTTCTTCATTGCGAACAATGACTCGACAAGAGCATAGTCCTTTGGGTTCAACTCGATCATAATCGTTCACTCGTTTCGTTATTATTTGAAAGGATGTTCAGTGTTTTTCCAATTCAATATCATTCTCTTTCGCCCACTTACTGATCCGTGAAATTATTGAAGCGGCCTCTTCACCTTTAGCCTGGATGGCTTCAATTCTCCTTTTCTTCATTTCTTTAGAGTGAACCCTGTGAAAGTAAATAGTGATTGGTTGATATATAACAATTTTATGCAGTGAATCTTTTTCAAAGCTTTCTTTACCTATCGTTATTTTATCCTGCAAAATTTCTAACTTATGTTTAGCTAATTTGCTTTTCGCTGACATAATCATAAATGGCAAAGAAATAATTGCAAATACGATGACAAACATACCATTCAAGTCTATAAATGCATTTAATCCGATAAAGATGCTGTTAACACACAAGAATAAAGGTAGAATAAAGTGAAATTTATTACCATATAAAAAAGTTACATAATCCTTATCTTTTTCTTGTACATTCATATTGAACTCACCTGCTTGGATTCACTATTAATTTCCTCGTATATCAAATAGTGCTGGATAGCCTCCATCATAGATCGTCACAAAATAATAGTTAGAGAAATCATTTATATTCTCGAGCTTATTGAATTTCAACTGTCTATGCTCGAGGTACTTAGAGTGTAATACTCTATCCTCAACCGTAAGTACTTCAATTAACACATTTCGTTTCTCAACCTTTGCACCTGCATATTGTGCATGTTCATAGTAATGCGTTAGCTCATCCTTCGAGAGCTCACTCTGGATTAGTAATCCAACAAAAAAATCTATGCTATTTCCGTTACCATTGAGCTTCCCCACAACGGATTTCACCTCTATTAAGGAAGTCTCTTCTGGTAATGGATATCTCTCGAACTGTTTCTCGAACTTGCTCAAACTGATGTTGTTTAGTATCGGAAAAACAACAAAGAGAGAAGCAATAGATAGCGGAATAAGCAATACAATTATTAAGAGTACAATCTTGATCTTCTTCATAAGAACCTCAGTCATACGTTTATTTGGATTTATTTCAACTCAATATGGTCCGCTATATTTAACTCAATCCTTTCACTCTTCTCTTCGCCTTTACTATCTGTCCAAGCTACAATCATATAAGATCGTTCAAAATCATCTTTTGTCATTTGTTTCTCACGTGGGGATAATGGTCCACTTATAGATCCTAATTTATCAATATTCCCCAGTATATTTACACCTTCATTAGTTGATGAGTTAGATGATCCCGCCAATACTGTTTCTGTCTCAGAATCCCCTTTAACCTCAACGAATTGATAGCTGAAGTAATTTGAATCTATAATGTCTTCCTCATTTCCTAAGAAGTGCAAACCTGCAGAGCCTCTCCAAATTGTACTTTTAGTTCTAATCACTTTATGGTTCTCCACGGTCCAATATATTCCCTCACCATTTAGTGTAAAGACTTCAACGTTTGATTTGGTGTTCTTCCCATTTAAAAATAGAAAAAGGAAGATGATATTTGTTGCGAGAAGCAGCACTATGAAAAGATAAACCGCTTTTATTTTAATTCTTCCCACCTCCTGATACCTAACGTATGCTTACAAAGCTATGTATAACTTTTCCACGCTATTAATCAAAATTTATTAATTCATTATTTCTCATCACATGAACTAGCCAGTCGCCATAACCTTTCCATTCCGGTTTCGTCTCCGGCTTCTCTTCCCTTAATTTTATGTAGATCACCTCGGAAAAAGGCATGCCCCCATTCTGACTCCTTAAATAATTGATACATTGCGCGTAGGAGCGGATACCTAGCTTTTCAGTAATATATGTCTCCGCTGCTATAACAAAAAACTCTTCCGGACCACTCTTCCATGTCGTTATCATTTCTTCATACTTCTTCATCAGCGGCGGATATTTTTCAAGATAAATATTCTGTTCACTCTGCGCTTCATCATTCTCTCTGAATCCATGTAAAGATTCATGAACAATGACACTTAATAGATTAGATAGTAACGGCATGTAACCTGGCGGCCCTTGATGAACTGCCATAGCGTTTTGGCTTAACTGTACTGCTATTGGCTTTATGTATGTACACATGTAAATGGAATAGTCTGATTCTACTACAGGCTCTCCTAGAAATTTAGATATCAATAGTTGAAATGATTGCAGCGAGTAAAGTTCGGAAAGAATGTGTGTGTACTGCTCGGTAACCATTTTAATCTGTGGCTGTATGCTCTCTCTCCAACGAAGATGTATATTGTGTTGTTGGATGATATGAAAACTATCCACTACATCATCTCGGTGATTACATAAAATCTTAAACCAGCTTTCAATTCTACTGTAATCCGTCCCTCGTACATTGGCCTGATAGCTTTCATCCATGTGAGTTAGAAATTCAATAATGTGTTCAAGTGTGCTCACATTAAAGGTACTAAATACTGTGGCGAGAGCTGAAACAGGCAAGATTTGCGTTATTTTTGTAATCCTACTATACTCGCTCTCGGATAGTTTTTGTAACCAGCGCATTTGGACGTCTTGATAGTGAGCGTTATAGAATTCATCAGGCGATATGGCATTAACAAAAAAGGTGAGATCCAGTGCTTCATTGGGCTCAACCTTCCAAGCTCGTTTTGACATTGATCCTTCTCCAATCGTGACATGTCGGTGTCTTACCGTACTAACCTTCATCTATAGTAGCTGATGTTTAGACTTCTAGACATCATGCTTGAAGGCAATGATAAAATAGCTCATTAAATAATTCTTGATCCACCGTATAATCTTCTGTGTATTTATTGAGCATTCGAACTGCTACTGCATTGAACTCGGGAATAATTACACAGTGACAACCTGCTGCACCAGTAGCATAGTAGCACTTATCCTGATAGTACCATCCAAAGATTCGATGCTTATCTACTGTATCTAATCTCAATTGCTCACTGAGCGCAAATACTTCCTTAGGTACTAACTGAATAGCATGATGCTGTCCTCTATTAAGATGTAAATTACCCCATTGAGCAAGCTCTCTCGCACTCGAATATAGGTTTCTTTCGTGACCTTCATTGGATCCAATTCTTACGGATGCATAGCCGTCCGCAGCTTGAAAGTCACATACTAATCTTTCTTTCGGAACTGAAATCCACTCCGTATTAGTTAATTTCATCGGTTGAAATATTCGTTCTCTGATTAATTCAGCGATATTATAGCCTGTAAGTTCTTTGATGAGATAACACGCTACTTCCTCGCGTTCGATCCTATCTGCTCCAAAGTATTTAGCACCTGTTTTTGTTGCAAGATCTCTTACTGTGGTGTGGCCGAGTTCTAATTCAGGCTTAGTTAGGACATCTGAAAGCTTGCTGTCAATGGATATTTCACTCTCTACAACTGCAATCGCAGTTGCTAGGCCTACATAGGTCTTCCTTAATGAATATAAATTAAACATAGAATCCGACGTTACTTCCAGAGATCCTTTCTTGAAGTGATGCTTACCAGAATACCATTCAGCTAATATTCTATTGTCTTGAAGGATAACAATAGACGCGGCTGAAGCCCCAAACTTCTCTTTAGCATTTTCTGTATATGTAATTAATGCTTTGAATTTGCGATCACTAAGAGTTCTCGTATCCATCATTCAGTGCCTCCAATTATTACCCACGGTTAATAATATGTTTCACTTCATTGGTAGTACGAAGCTGTTCTACATCAATCCCCTGTTTGACGAAATCAGGAACGACTGGATGCTGGTTTAACTCACTGATGCGAAACCACCTACTTACAGAGATTCCTTCTAGGCAATGAAAGTCACTTTCCGTAATTTCTAATTCATCTTCAACCTGTACCAAAAAGTAGAATCCCAACTCATGAAATTCTATGTTATCTAGGTTGAAAAAGTTTTCTACAATCCATACCAGCTTTTTATTTTTGATGCTCCATCCATATTCCTCACTTATTTCTCTTTCAATGGTTTCATGCAGCTCTTCCATCATTTCAACTCTACCGCCAGGCAAAAACCAGTAATCACTACTGTTGAATTGCTGGAACAGTATTCGGTCTTCCTTGATGATTATAGCAACGGCTCTTAAATTAAACTTCTGTGATTCACCTACATCAAATGATATCATCATAGAAATCACATCCTTGTCTAGGAAAATTGGTTATACCTCATTTGATTTATCTCTAGCATTAGCTAAAGCAAGTACAAATCATAATGATATTTCCATCCGGATCTTTAAAGGTGAACTCAGATAGATCTGGAAAATGCTGAATGTCACTTAAGAATTTGGTGCCAATATCTTTTACATGCTGATATGCTTCATGTATATCTGAAGCACTCAAGTTAAAGAGTGGTTGGTTCAGGGGTTTGAGTTCGTAACCTTCATCAAAGCAATGATTATCAAGCGTTAACCCAGGTCGCCCCTCTCCCATATTGAATGTATATATCGGCCCATGAACTTCACCTTTAACTTCCACACCTAGCAATTGGCTATACCATTCTACTGATTTCTGCAAATCCGTTACATGAATAAATATGGTATCTACTCGATTGGCTATTGGCTTTTTCATAATCATAGACCTCCAAAGTTAAGTTAATGTTGCTTTGCAATGCGCTAATTACATAGTATTTTTACATTAAACGACAGACGCCCACCTAGATAACTCTTATCTTAAGTGGGCGTCTATGTTGATGTTGGTTAGTTATTTCTCGGAATTAATTGTACTTATTAAATCATTAAAATCAGAAGCTTTTGGTGGAATCCAAAAGTCACGAGGATTCCTGCAAATAGTATATTGAAAATTATCATTTTCTTTTAGTTCAAGCGGCATGAATTTCTCCGGTAATAATAAGGCGTACTTTTGCTTGTTACCTTCATGTAAAATTCCGTTGTCGTATTCACTATCAATCGGACAATAAAACCAGAACATATTTTTAGCCATATATCCCTTGTAGAATTGGCTCCATTCTGTCTCAACTGGCTCTCCGTTTACCCAGACAGGAAGATTATTGGATATTCGATCGCGGAATTCCTCCAAACTAAGCATTGCACCTATATCATCGGTTATGAAGCAACTCCATGACGGGTCGAAAAACACCCATTTACCTAATGTCCTCAAATATACGGCAGTTACAACGTGACTATCCAAATCATATGCATCGTAAGATCTGCAATGTACTCGCCGAGACTGAAAACCTAAACTAAGGAATATTTCATTGAGAACTGTTGCCAGTACATAACAATTCATAGGGACCTGCTTATCATCCGACTGTTCTAGCACCGCTAATGCATTGCACACCTTAGGCGGGGCAACATTACCATGAGGATGGCGGCTATTTAACCAACGAGTAAGATTCTTCAACTGATTGATTTCATCGGTTTTTCCTGCAATAGTTTCCAACTTGTACTTTTCTCGTAGTTGCACTAGTTCTTTGCTACTCTTTAATTGATATGTAAACTTATTAAGGTGATCACTCTCATTGCTCACCTCATAAGAGGTATATTCTAAAAGTTTTCTATAATAAAAATCGAACTCCTTCAGATATCCAAAAATGAGCAATACCTCCTATGTTTGTTCTTCGCAACTTAAAGATTTTCTCCGAGAGCATCATTAAAGCCTCTAATAAAATCCGGAACGCCTAATACAATGGAAGCAATTAATATTCCAATACCAATGCCGAACATTGTATTTTTCTTCTTAAGTTTTCCTACAATAAGAAGTACAACACCTACTACTAAAACTAAAATTTCAGTAACGTACATCAAGTTATCCATCTAACTACTTCCTCTCTTAATCTCTTCAATAAGTCTATATACCTCAGCTTGATTTCTTAAAACAATGATTCTCTTATCGTCTTTAACTTTCTCAAGTCTTTCAAGTATACCTGGTCGTTTATCCCTTTTATAGTTCCATATCCATTTCAGAAACTCCAGACTAATTCTCTCTGGACAGCCTTCATGTAAGTCAGGCCGCGTCTTGCCGTGATACTTAATTCTACGTTTTATCACTCTGTAAATGGGTATTACTCTTGGGAAATCAAAGAAGATAATGGTGTCAGCTTCTGAAAGTCGAATATCAATGGTGCGACCATAATTCCCGTCGATGATCCACTCATCTCTTTTTATCAATTCCTTTTGCAAATCATCCCACTCATCATCTGGAGTTGGAACCCACCCTTGCTTCCAATGTAATGCGTCTAGGTGATAAACGGGTAGCTTTAATAACAGACCTAGTTTTCTAGATAAAGTAGATTTCCCCGAACCACCAGGCCCGATTAGCATCACTTTTTTCATTCTTTATCACCCTTAGTTTGTTTTACAGGAAGCTTTAGCTCCATTCTCTTATGATTATTCTGTTCTTTCCACTCTACTAGTATGGTAGATGTTTCGATGAATTGATTCAGATCCTCCATATTAGCAAATGTATAATGCCCCATTAATTCATAAACGGTATCAACTTCAAGTTCTTTACCATCTACTCCCTGACTCATTGATCCGTTAATATGCAAGCTCGGCTTCGCACCAATCAATGTCACTTTGAAATCTTGAGCTGGTTGACTCCCTCTATTCTCAAGTCTAATCCAAAAATTAATTAGAATAACTCCTTCAGACGATTCAGGCTCAATGGCTCTTATCGAATTTATATCTGAAATAACTTCATATTGCATACTATTCCAAATATCAATTTCTCTTGTCGCATCCGTTAAATTAGTTCGTAGTTCAGTAGTGTTACTTTTGCTGCATGCTGTGAGAATTAAAATAAATAATAAGCTTAATATTACCTGCTTCTTCATTACGTGTTCTCCAAAATCTTGCTCTCAATATTTCTACACATGACGTTCCCGTCTACATATTCGATTTCTACTAGAACTAATCTTTCAACTCTAGTTGCTTGAGGATTAAACCTATTCATAATGAACTCGACGGTTTCCCTTCGTTCCTCAGATGTATTATTTTTCGCTACTGTAACGTGTGGAAACCATCTGTCGGGTGAGTAATACACGTTACATTGGTTCCTAAAATCTCCAAAATAATCATGAATATTGATCATTAAATCTACTAATTCTGGCTTTACATTAGGTTGTAAGAAAGTCACGTTTGAGGTTGGAAAGATCGCTACCGCATCAAACACTAACTCAAAACTAACTAGATCTTTGCTAGCAAACTCTTTAAATTTCTTTGATATACTCTCCAAATCAATATTTTCATATAGGGCAAGTGCTATATGTGGTTCGGTACCCTCAACCTGATTCATAAATGATGACAGATTATGACGATCACATTGTCTCCAAAGTTCGCGAACGTATGTAGCAAACGCTTGATCAAAAAATACTTCAATTGCATAGTGCTTCATTCAATCACCTCTGAAACTTCAAATTTATTGGACAATTTATTAGTTACTGGCATCATTTAATTGATCTGCTAAGTATCCAAACTCACCATAAGTCCAAAAACCTCGAGTTTTTATACCCTTTGCTGTAGTTTTAATCCCATAACCATGCTCCAATCCATCTTTCCATTGCCCTTCATAACTCTGTCCATTTTTCCAGACGTATGTTCCTTGGGCTTCAAAGGCTCCATTCTTCCAGTATCCTCGATAAATATCACCATTCGCATATAACTTCTCACCATAACCATGTTCAAGATCATGACGCCAATATCCTATATATACTGTACCGTCCACCCAAGTATAAATTCCTCTACCATGCTTCATCTTCTTAGTTATCTGACCTTCGTACCGTTCACCGTTCTCATAATTAATAATCACATAGTTGTCGAGCTTCTTTAGGCTATCCACCCATTCACCTTTATGTACCGTTCCATCAATCTTTATCAATTGAGCGATTAGTTCTATTTCCGTTTCTTGCCGCATGACCAGTGGGCTACTTTCTTTAATGAAAGGATTAATAAATGCGTTGGGGACAAACGCATCATCTACATATGTCTTATAAAACCAAACAGTAAAATCATGCATTCTAAAGAAATGATGTTCGATGTTAGATGGATCAATTAATATCTCACTTTCTCTACTATCGAAAAGCTCAATCTCCCTGAATACTTCATACATTTGATCCGCTATCAGTTTATTCTTCCATAAGTAATGAATAACACCATCCATATGAAGATCTCTTGTAGCCAGACCTGTATTTCCAACTATATAATGAATCACGTTTCTCATTATTTGCTGAATATTAATCATTGCTGCAATGGGGTCTGTTGAGATCATATCTTCGGTATCTTTTGCTAGGTGAAATAGTTCAGAGAAGTTGCTCTTTAGAAAGTCAAAATTTGAATAGCTCATAACTTTACACCCTTTCATCTTAAATAAAGTTATGTCGGGTTACGTTTCAATCTCGAGGATAAATTTTAATACTTCGGTCGTATACTTTTCAGGTTGTTCCAGTCTTGGAAAATGAGCACTTCTCTCAAAATTTATAATTTGACCATTCTGGATGTTATTTAAGTATCCTGATTGTTGCTCACCACAGCAAACAGGGTCATAAGTGCCAGCTAGTAATAATGTTGGGTGTGATATTTTGGGCAGTATAGGAAGTAGATCTTCAAAAAAACCTCCTTCATCTTGTAATTTTTGATTATGTATTATGTTTTTTTCCCATAATTCATTTGAACATATTTGACTCTCTATAATTTCGTTATATCGTTGCGGTGTTATGCTATGTAAGTATAAGAGATCCTTATCTTCGCCTAGAACTTGAAAAACCTCTCCTAAGGCATTCCACATTACATTCGCACTGTTGTTTTCAGATAAATAGTAATCACATACATCAGCTAAATCCGCCATCCGATTTTTTATGCTATGATTTTTAGCCATAGATATTATTGATCTAGTAGCTTTTAACACATCAAAGCAAGGAGCTTCAAATATGATTTTTTCAATTGAATTCGGATAAATAAGTGCATACTTAGCAGCTAAATATCCTCCGAATGAATGCCCTAATAGTGTCCACTTACTTATATTGAATTGAATTCTTAACTCTTCAAGATCTTGAATAATATCATTTATTCCAAATTGCTCATCGATGCCGATCGGGTCAGATCTTAAAACACCTCTTTGATCTAACGCAATTACTCTAAGTGATTTAGATAATGCTTTAGCCTGATAATAGGAAAAATCCACACAACTCGCCCCAGGCCCACCATGCAAATAGAGCAAAACCTCGTTGCAATCAGAATTATAATCTTCAACATAAATTTGCGTTCCACGAATTGAAATTTTAGATGAATTCATACGCTCTCCAGTCTGATGAATCATTCTCCAGGTTCATGACCACTTGGGTCAAATGGCTCCCCAAATCCGATCTAATTCAATGGCAACTCCATCATTATCGTTGCTTTCCGTAATATTACTTGCAATATCTTTCAATTCTTTTATGGCATTCCCCATTGCAACTGACCACCCACAAGTGGTGAATAGTCCAATATCATTATGATCATCGCCAAAAACAATAACCTCTTCACTCGATATCCCTAATCCTTTAAGTAATCTAGCTACTCCAAGTTCTTTTGATGCCCTCTTCGACATGATTTGAATCAACTGTCCACTATCCGTTACTATGATGTTTAAGTCTGAATCGAATTTTCCCCTGAGCCCCTCTACATTCATGTCTCCAGTTATCAAAATTTTTGTAGCGTCTAGCTCTTTGAGATCATTAAGAGACCTTACCGTTGGGCTTTCTTTCACTCCTGTGACAGCAGAGTGGTCAATATGCTTCAGACTAAACCATTCATCTTGTACTTCAATCCCTATTTCAATATTTGGATTATCGTTTATGCAATAATCAAGAACTTCTGATGAAAGAAACGAAGGAATAGGCTCATGAAGGTGCGTGCCTAGACTAGCACTGGAAATTAAGGCTCCATTATAAAATACAAATGAGCCGACATCTAATAATTCCTTTGGTAGAAAACGATATACGGCTCTTGGAGGACGAGCAGTAGCAAAGATGACATGCATTCCTCGCTCAAGACAAGCCATGACACTCTTGTAATTCCTGTCTGAAATCTTCTTTTCTGAATTAAGTAGTGTTCCATCTAGATCTAAAACTATTGCAGAGTACACCATGATTCACCCGCCTTTCTTCCTCTAATTTAAACAGGATACCATTTCAAATCCTCTAGTCGTATAATGTTAGACTTTGCATAACGATATTCATAGATAACTTCGCCTTCGCCGTTTAATGCCTTCGGGTTCAAGTCATTCCATTGAATATGTACGTCCCATGAGAATGTGATCGGTTCTCCTAGAATGACCTGCTTTTGTTCCCGATGCGACTCTGGTCCAGCCTCTATATAAGCAACATCTCGATCCTCAACCATCACACTGAATACTGTTGCTTTTTCTTTCTCATTAGCTAAACTAACCCCACCAATTGTCCTAATTGGGTCTTCGTTACGTAAAAAATATACTGACGTATCTGAAATCCAGAGGAATCCAAGTTTTTTCATACTAATAGCTGTCATAGGTTTTTCAGGGGAATCAAATATATAAACGGTGCCCCATTTATAATCGACTTGATCTTGTAGTATGGAGTCCTTAGGGACGGATGAATTTGCTCTTGCAGCCGTTAATCCATCTAACCTAAACCCCATAAAGTATATAAAAGAACATACCAGCAATACTGGTATGAACGTTGCTAGTATTTTGGATTTCATTTTTCCCTCCATTACATCATTTATCTCAATATGATTTGTACGTCTTTATCTTTTGTCACTTCCTTTATCCTTCTTACAATCTCTGATTTATCTTCTATTTTTATTTTGAAATAAATGAACATCCATCTCTTCTTATGTCTTGTTATTTCTAAGTAGTTTTCAAAAAGGATTACTTTCTTCATATCACTGAAATAATATTTCTCATCTGCAACTTTAATTGCATCTTCTGTTAGTTCCATCACTAAATACTTTTTTCTATCTCTTATAAACCAAATCAATTTATAAATAAAAAATACGATATACATCGCTAATAAGATGATGACCACCTTCTGAAACATTCCCTCTAAACTAACAACTAACATGATTAAACTAATTAGAAGGCATAGCATCGAAATTAACGGTGGATTTTGCACTCTAACCTTAAAATTCATCTTATTCACAGCTACCTTTCATATTAGCCTTCATGCCTATCTTCACTTCTCTAACCTACGTTGACCATACTTCCTTGAGTGTTTCCCTAAATAGCTGGTCTAATTTATTTGTCGGATCCATTGGCTCATGATCCATATGCTTTGCGAACGCTTCTAGGCTTTTCAGTTCACTTTCAATATACCTATTTATAATGTCAATTTTTGATTCTAATTCCTTTGCAGCTCCACTCATTTTTCTATGTAGTAAGGAATCAATTTGATCACGTAGCTCACTTTCTGGAAGGATAGCTTGTAGTAATTCATTAAATAATAGTGGTGGCATTGTGCTGTATTCTTCTATCCACCTGCTTGCCAATAATGGACGTAAAACATACAAGTATCTTTTAGATTTTACTTGTTCTCCTTGAAGGTACTTGTGATAATTGCCTTTGGCCATACTCAGGTAATGATGAACACATGCCATTGGAGAAAACACCTCAGAGCGTAAATCCTTCACTTTATTGATAAATGAATTTCTTTGGTCATATACAATTCCTGATTGCAGCCACTCTTGAAGGGATGGGTTAGATTTTCTGAATAATTTAAGTGCTTTCCTAATATCCCAGCCGTTTATATCTAATAAGCCATTAACAGGTAGCTCTATCACATCTCTTTTTTCATCTATAGATAGATACCAATCTGGATGATGGATATAAACGAATCGCACATCGTAATCACTGTCTAGAGATGGAACTCCCCATGCTCGGCTACCTGACTCGCACGCATATAGTATTTTTATATTGTTCTCCGTTTCGATTTGCTTAAGAGATTGTAATATCGTGGTTTTCACTTCAATTCTCTCCTCTTCGTTTCGTCTAGCGTTCTGTGTTATGAGGATTCCTTGCATTGATTTAAGATCCACTGGGCCGCATCTTTAATGTTTGCTGCTATATAGTCTGGATATGCTTCTTTATACTTACCAAAATACTGTCCATCTTCATATTTCTTCAGATCTTTTTTTTCTGCACCGGTTTGTACTAAGATCTTGATAGACCCCGCTTCTTGGGCTGATACAAGATCTGTCCAACGGTCCCCTATCACTACACATTTACGTAAATCCAAATCATTTTCTTTAGCAGCTTGTAACAGCATTCCTGGCAATGGTTTTCTACAATTACATCCTGTGTTATGCTCGTGCGGACAGAGATATATCCTATCGAATCCGATGCTTTTTAATTCAACCTCAAAATCATCCCTATTCGCTTCCCCTCGTGAAATCCCAGGTTGATTAGTGAATGATAAAATGAGTAACCCTTTCTCTTTAAGCCTCTTAATCGATTCCTCCACTTCAGGAAAAATTATCATTTCATTCGGATAGAGCACCTTATCTTCTACCCCGCCAATGGTTCCATCACGATCGATAAAGACTGCTTTAATCACACCCACTACCAATCACTCCACTTTCTTTGTAACCATTTTTTCTAAATTTTGATTTAACTTATCCAACGAGTTTTGTAGTTTATCCATCCTTTTCAAGCTGGAATATTGGTTGCTGATAATAACTGATACAACAACTGCTGCAATTATTATTAGTAATTCCATTCCTATTCTCCTTTTATTTCAGTTACAATTGTTCATTTATGTCGTGACATCCCCAAAATATGTCTTTATAATAATTTCAGCACACTCTTCTGGTGAATTCACACTGGTATCAACAAAGCAACTATAGTTAATGTTTTCCGCCATTATTCTACTTTGCATTTCTGATTGATCCTCTGTTCTGTCACCACGCTCTATATTCCGTTCACGACATATATCTAACGGGCAGTAAACTTCAACGATTTCTAACGGATACCCATCAAAAATGTCTTTCACTTTATCGTAGTGTGGCTTTAATTCAGGTCTTTCAACAAGTATTCCATCAATTAAGATATTCTTCCCGCTATCTGAAAATGTTCTTGCTATTTGATACATCATAATAATTACTTCACTTAAATGCTTCCAATAGTCCTCCTGCAGATGTTTGTCTCCTACCATTTGTTCAAAAAGATCATTAGCAACAACATAGAAAAATGGTTCAGAATAACCCTGCATAGCTTCCACAATAGATGTTTTTCCAGAACTTGTTACACCGTTTAAGAATATAATTTTTCCTTTATCCATTTTTGTATCATCCTTTAGATTGAAGTGTTTTTTGACTATATTAATTAAACGTAATAATATTTCAGCATGTGCAATGTGCAGCTTCATTTAGTTTATTTAGCTGTGTAACATAATTTTCCTATTGATGCTTCCACATTCTTATAACCTCAATGAGCTCTGATCCCTTGAAGCCTGCCTTATAGATATCAGGCATTGATGTGGATAACCAAAAATTATATCCAAAACGTTTATCAAAATTATTCAGCATTAGCGTCATAATATCGCCGTGTGTGCCAATGACGATCTTCTTTCCTTTATGTGCATCAACTATTCTCTCAATTACATTCGAAGCTCTTTGTTGTGCGAGTATACTAGATTCTCCGTTTGGGAAAGCAAATTGGCATTCTTCGTAAACACGTTTTTTAGCTTCTGTAAATGTCGCTGGTGCAAAATCACCAATCATTCTCTCTCTTAAATCCTCTTCTATTAAAATGTCTTTTTGATGCAATAAAGCTGTAGGACGGATCGTATCAATTGCTCTCCCGTATGGACTTGAGATAAACAAATCTATCTCTTCAGATTTCAGTGTTTCTTTAATAGTTTCTGCATCATTTGTTCCTTGGATTGATAATCCCCTTGTTCTTTCTTCGCCTTCTACATAAATCGATTCAGCATGCCTAACAAAGTATATTATCGTTTCCATTAACGCTGTTTCTCCCTTTCGCAGCTATTTGCTAATTGTATGCGCACTTAGATCTTCACTTTATAGTTAAGCTGCAGTTCATCGCCAGGTAGACCTCTGATCCCCCAGTTATGTTTCGGTGTCTCAAATATAGTAATCTCAAGATCGTTCTTATCGATTTTCATTGCGTTGCAAACTCTTTCAAATAATAAGTGAATGAGTCTTTTTTTCGCCTCTACTGATCGCCCCTCGAAGATACTGATCTCAATAATCATGTATCTTTCTGTACGATCTTTCGAGTAAATAAAATCTTCTCTCTCTAAGTTAAAAAAACGTTGAAATTTCTTTTCAACCGGATATTCAAACGCCTCGACAATACATGAATGAATTGCCTCGGATACATGTGCTTGATTAGGTTTTAAGTGTTCTTTCAGTCCATATACTTTGACTTGAGCCATATCTACTTCACCTCTTATTTAATATTGAATGCTTTACGCTAATCTTACTTACTTCCTGCCACTCTAAAATAACAGACGCCCCCTTAGATAGCTCATTATCTTAGGTGGCGTCTGTGTTGGTTAGCTTCTTTTCATAAAAAACAATAGACATTCTATGATTGATTTCTTTTACTTCCCCTGTCTGCTGATATCCTAATTTCTCATATAAATAACAATTTCCTTTTTCCTGTGCTATGGTGTCTAGCTCCCATTTCCTTGCGTTATTATATTTCTCTTCGATTAAGGCAAATACTTGTTGTGCGATCCCTCTACCTTGATATTCGGGCAAAATAAAAATAGGACTTACTCGGTGCACTTGATTCTCTTTTCTAACGATCCGTATTGCTCCTACGTTAATATCCGATAGCCTTATAAGGTAATAATCCGTAAATGTTTGATTCAACCTATGTATGATTCTATTTAACGGTTCATTAGCAGGACTTGTTTCATAGTCAAGGTACTTATTTAACAATGGTAAAAATGCTCTTACTTGCATCTCGTGAATAATAGTTGCTTCATTCAGACCTGCTCTACATAGCGCTATATCCATCCGCTATTCACCTCTTATTCAGTGATTCTCAAATATCTAATCTGAATCTAATCATATCCCTGCATTGTATGCCGTTCTCATATATCTCTTCACTGTAGTTTCTTGCAAAAAAATCTTGATCAATTCCAACAATCCGAAAACCGCATTTCTGGTATAGTGCAATTTGGTTTACGCTCGAGTTTCCTGTACCAACTTCAATAGTTTTTGCCTGTTTCTCCTTGGCTTTTTCTATTGCACTTAAGACTAATTTCTTTCCAATCCCTAATCCTTGAAAATCCTCTCGAACTGCGACATTAGCAATTTCCATTGTCTCTGGTTTGGTTGTTAAGATGACAAAGACCCCTATCACTTCATCTCGAAAAGATGCGGTGTAGCAAATACCTCTCTTAATATAATTATCAACCATTTCTTTAGAAGGGTCCGCGAGTAGCAATAAATGATAAGGTATGCTCTGCCCTTCAGTTAATTCCTTTATGATTACTTCCATTGATCTTACTCCATTCAATATTCATTCGTCCGGTTCTTGCATTTACGAAAAGCCCCAACCTTAGATAGCTCTTATCTTAGGTTAGAGCTTTGATTGTCATTCTCTGAGCTTAATTCCTTAATTATACATCTGACTATTAGCTTG
Source organism: Paenibacillus camelliae (assembly GCF_023715345.1). Lineage (GTDB taxonomy): Bacteria > Bacillota > Bacilli > Paenibacillales > Paenibacillaceae > Pristimantibacillus > Pristimantibacillus camelliae. Next base: position 36,986 of record NZ_JAMBNY010000004.1, on the reverse strand, counting down.
CGAAAGCCCTTATTCACTTAAATGTTTTTGAGAAACACTACTGTTATCTCAAACGCGTGCATCACGAGCCTGAAAGGCTTATGTCTTATAAAGTCCTTCTTTCTTCATCCATTGAGTTATGCAATATGATGTATATTAAGATCGATGTTGGTAACGTGATTAAAAATATTAATCGTATACTTAACGCGGAAATACCTAAAAAATCAGCAATTCCACCACAAATTCCAAATATGGATTTATGTCTCGCGGACTTTCTAAGTTTTTTCAATTATGAATGACCACCTTTCTGTTAGACGATGACCTTGATCTTCGAAAGACTAAAGTTTCTTAGATATTATTCCTATGCGAAAATCGTTTTCGTAGGTCAACATTCCGGGAATTACATGACTTTACTTGATCTGCTTATCTCTTATATTAGCTATTCAATATTGCTCAAATAACTCTTTAATTGATGATCTTCTATTAGCTCAATATTTCTTCTCGTTTTTGAGTACTCAACTATATGTTCTCTAATGTTAGGATATAGGATTATTGAATCTAGTTTATCTATCGGTATCCATCGTACTCCAACTTGATTGGGGTCTGGACTTTCGGGTAACTTTGCTATGAATCCATCCTGAATTTCACAGTCAAAAATAATATTTAGTACTGGGGTCTCAGAGTCATAATCTCCTGATTGCTTGTGGGGACAGTACTCATATAGAAACGCAATCTTCCCAATTTTGATTTCAACATTTGCTTCCTCTAACAATTCCCTCCTAAGCGTATCCGTAACCGACTCACCCTGTTCAACTCCACCACCAGGTAAATTGTAATGATATTGATTGTTCTCTTGATATTCAATTAAGAGAATATGTCCTTCATTCATAATAAGAGCAGTTGGTCTAATACGAATATGAGATGTCACAAATTCCCTCCTAAAATTTGCTCGGGCGGACTAATGCGCGCGTCTAAGCGACCATGGCAATAATACTGTTTTATCGGTTGTTGATGATTTCACGAGTCGCACCCTAGAGGGTTTTCCTATTCTTTTTGCTCGTGCATATGCTGATTATTTTTTAAGCCTCAAATTTTAAAGCTTCCAGCTTTCTTGCTCGTTCAGACGCTTTATGTAGGAATTCAATAGCTGTTAATTCCTTATAATCCCAATTCATAGCCTCTATCGCAATCGCACCCGAGTAATTTATGTTAGCAATCTTCTGCATAATTGTAGACCAATCAATCGTACCGTCAAAGGGTAACCCGTGTTGAGCATAACTTCCATTATTATCATGTAAATGTAGTGCCATCAGCCGAGAACTATACTTGGATAATAAATCAATTTCCGGATAATGGCGGTAGTGGTGTCCGGAGTCATAACAGAAACCTATACGCTGGGAATCCACCTGATCCAGCACATATGATAAATTGGATATGTTCCATAAATTCTCGAGTGCAACATTAACACCAAGTTGTTCAGCTTTTTCAGTGATTCTCTTGATTCTATCCAAACCGAGTGTGTTACATGGATTTTCCTCGTTAGGCAAGTGCAACACCATTGTTGGTATTTCGAATTCGGCACAATCCGCAATACATTGCAAATAGCAATCGGTAACCATTTCACCTTCTAGATTATCAAGCCAGAGGTTGTTTTCACTTTGGACAGGTGCATGGATATTTTCTATAAATAGACCGACCTCTCGCGCAATTTCCGGTCCTTTACGGTAATCGTTCTGGCCAAAACAGTCACGCTCAAAACCATTACTCCACCATAATAAAACCCCGTCAAATCCAGCATCTTTTATAAGTCGAAAGCGTTCCCTATTCGGCAACTGATAGCCAAACCAATCATAAATAGTAAGCATAAGCCATCCCTTTCTTATTTCTTCTAACCTTAAGAGTGTGCATATCCCCAACATAAAAATTCATTTTGACGAGCATTGCAATGAAGCGCTAAACCGATTCGAGCAAAACAGCCTTAGTCCGTTCGGACGCTCACCTTAGATAGCTTCTTTTCTCATGTTGGCGTCTCTATTGTTTAGTTGCTTCTCTGCTATTCATCATTCAACCAAGGAGCGTCATGCAGCACCTATTGCACGTTAGGAGATGTGAACGATTTCCTTGAATGACTTACGTCAGGGTTTATAGCTTTTAATAATAATGTCGGGCGGAAGTATTTTTGCCTTTTCGGCAGAATACCACTTATGTGGTTCACTATTATCGTTTTCTGGTATTCTTGTCTCTTCAATGACTTGATCAATAATAAAACCAGCCTTTATAAGTGCATTGAGATATGTGCTGATTTTCCGATTCGTCATAACAATCGGGACCTTTTTCCAAGACTCATGTTTTACTGGTTTTTCATCTAGGTAAGATCGGTACAACATCATCCTTCCATCTCGATACTCTAATGAACTATGTATTGGATGTTCCCAACTAAATACAAATACTCCTCCAGACTTCAATGAGTTAAAGATATTTTTTAATGTTTTTTCAAGATTTACAGTCCATCCAAGTGCATATATAGATATTGCACAATCAAAATACTCATTTGGTAAATCCGTAATATCTTCCATTGATGATTCAATAAATGTTATCGGAATATCAATATTCGAGGTCACTTTTTTTGCTGTTTCTATTTGTGTTGTCGAAAGATCAATACCATAGAGTTCTCTCGCCCCTCTGTTGGCTAGGTACTCTAGGGTGTGACCACTTCCACAACCAACTTCTAAGATTGTCTTCTCTCTAATTTCACCTAGCAAATTAAGTTCTTCTTCAGATGGTGAGTACACGCCATATATTAAAGAATCGAATGATTCTTCAAAAAAATGATGGGCAACTTTATTCCATCCATCCTTATTAATTTTTAATATGTCTTTCTCTTCTAACATTCCTTGATCCCTCCATTTAATCTACTGTTAATGTCTATGCACAAAGCACCACTTGTGACTAAATAGCATAGTGACGATGTACTACTGCGGTCACACCGTTGAAACTAATTCCTCTTCCTTAATCTCGATTAAATATTCCTTCATTACATAATCTCTGCCGCCATGATCTTCATACCATTTCTTAATCCGTTTAAGATGTTTAATATCACTTCTAACATTTCTTTCAATTTCCTGATACTTTTCATAGCTCTCATATTCCCAAATAGCAAATATTTCAGTGGTCGTATCCGAATGAGGAACCATCCATCTCCCCACTAATTTAGCTCCATATTTAATTTGATTAGGCAGGTTAGTCTCAATGAAATGTTTATTAAAAATATCTACAAACTCATTTTTTAAGATATAAAATTTTCTTCGATAAAACATAACGTCACATCCTTTATCTTCTTTCTTCGCTATTTTTCTTTCCTTATTACAACAGCCGCCCACCTTAGAGATGCGTCTGATCTAGGTGGGCGGCTGAATTAACTATAATCCTCGATTATCGATATTTTCCCATTACAAAAATGAAAAATCGATTTACCTTCTAAATTAACTCTTTCCCCCACTTTAAGTCCATTAGGTAAGTCGATTGCAAGTACTCCGATGTAATCAATTAGAACTTCGGCGACTTCACTAGAGAATGATATTTCCTTTATTTTCTGCTCTCTGGAAGTAAATAAAGTCTTAGATTGTTCTGCAACTTGTCGAAACTCACTGATTCCTCTAGTCTCAACATTAACTTTTCCGTTAGAATAGTTTCTAAAGATAACATCCCTATGTAGAAGTTGAATCATCCCCTCGACATCGAAAGAATTGTATGCCTTAACATACTCTTGAACCAGCTTTGTCATCGTATTTCTCATCATAAATTATCCTCCAACACTTTACTCTCATGCTATCTTCCGGAGTTACTGATACTATGTTTTATGGAATTAGGGGTGTTTGATATTCATTTATTTTATCAGCTACAATTGTATAAAATGCTGGTGCACCACTACTTAAAGGATGTGGCTCCTCTTCTAATTTTCTTAAAACCATGTTCTTATCTGCTAATGTAGATAGAATTTCACCCATCGTCCATTTTCTCAAAAGAACTTTTGGTTGGTCTTTACGTTCTTCTTCTGATAGGAAGTCTGAAAAAGCTATCTTCTCTTCTACCAGACTAGAATCGAAATAATTAGAGCCTTTGCTTGAAAAAGGGTGAAAATCCGTCAATATCAGTCGGCCATTGTTTCTTAGTAAGTTATTAACTAATTCAAATATGGGATTCAAGTTAGAAAAGTAATGTAAAATACCAAATTCCATTAGCACTAAATCATAATTACTAAGATTCATCTCAGCTGGTATATTTAGAACATCCGCCAAAACATAATTAAGTTTCACATTAGCATAACGAGCAACTTCTAGAGCATATCGTTGGTTCTCATTGGAAATATCAACAATCGTGACATCTGCGCCGAGCAGCGCCAATGGAATAGCCTTGCTTCCCGTTGAACCAAGAAGATTAATAATTTTCTTTCCATTTGGATCGCCGATATACTTTAACCATCTACGAAGCTTATGTGATCCATTGAGTTTTAAGTTTTCTGCTTGTACTTCAGGGTGTCCATAATGATTTGTCCATGCTTCATAAGCATTTGTATTCCATGCTATGCTATTAGTCGTCGTTTGTTTTTCTTGCATTAGACACCTCTTTCTAATTTGGAGTTTGGGTATTTGGTAACCTCCTGCATTAACGACAGACAACCGACTTAGATGAGATATTTCAAAGCACAGCACTCACTAATAAGTGACCTACAACGCTTTTCTAACTTTTATGTCGTTACTCTTTCCAAACTCATTTAATATACATTTTAGCTGTTCAATTTCTTTGTTATTTCGTAGCGAAATCATTACGTACTTTCTAAGTGTGCTTCTGTTCCTACGTTTGATATAAATAATCCAACTGTTGTAAATGATTTCTTCTACTTCTGACGACCTGATTTCATCGATCCCTATTAGTAATCTATTATTCTCAACGATCAACATTGTACTTTTGAATAATTCCCGAATACTAAATAAAGCTAAAGTAAGAAAAATCAGTAGGCTCATAATTTTTACTAGAATAGGAATTTCATAAAAAATAGACGTAGCATAAAAACTTAGCAGTACTAACATCATGCCTAGATTCAAATAAAGACTTTTGGTTGATAAGCTATTTGACAGAACAAATGAGTTGCTATTTCCTCTTAATTCATCCATTCACTCATCTTCTTTCATACAAGCTAGAGTTGAATTTCGTATCCTAATGACCGAGGTGCGAATCCGGAACATGTGTTATGTCGGCCAGACCTTCTATTAGTTCACTTAATAGAGCCATTATAGGTTTTGTATACGTATCAAATTTATTTTCATCATCTAGCGATACCCACTTAACTTCTAGAATATCTTCATTGTCCTTAATGGTTTTATCAAGTACTACTCTACCCCTTATCTTATTGATCAAATAAGTGTACTTCTCGTCTTCCACATGTATTAATTTCAGTTTTGTGACTTCAAGTCCTGTCTCTTCTTTGACTTCTCTAATACATGCTTCTTCAGGAGTTTCATTTTCTTCAATTCCTCCCCCTGGAAAATTCCAAACAATGTCTCCTCTTTGAACGTATTGACGAACCATTAAGATTTTATTGTTCTTTATGATCACTGCTTGAGATATCATACAGAACCTCTCCCTACTGTGTGTTAATCATTTTCTATTTAAGATAGGTACTTCTTTTTTATTTCTGTTATCTATTCATAACTAAAGCCGCTTCTCCAACTCGTATATAAATGTAGTCCTAATTTCTATGTTTTCTTTCAGCTCTTTTCTATAATTCTTGTCCAAAAACAAATTCAATATATTCTCATCCTTTAGGATTACTTTTAAGTATCGAGTATCTTTTTTTATTTCTTGCACCCATTCATGCTTTTTTGATTTAGTTAGATAAATTAACCTGGCTCTGATTTTCTTTACGGATAATATTGATTTGTCATAAATTGAACCAAATAATAATTCATGCAAACTATCTATTGGCTATTCATCCTCTCTTTAAAGGTTTTAATTGATATCTCCAAGATAGGTTGCAGTGTATGTACTTGTATTAAGCTTTTTAAGTTCATTAATCAAGTCTCTAGGATAAAAATTATTTCTTTCTAATTCATCTTTTTTAAGCCATTCTCCGAATCCTGCCCTCCTCCAGGCATAATAAATATAATGGCATTCTCCTCTTGTTTCTTTATCGTTAGAATCTCAGTGTGCCTCATACTAAATCCATCAAAATAATTACATTAGCAAAGCAACTTAAAATAACTAAAAATCCAAACAACGATACGACAATTACTGGTTCTATCCCCTGCTTAATAAAGTTTCTTTCTGCCTTTCCCCTAGTAACCAAATAATATAGAACCACCATAAATAATTGTCCCCACAGCACAGACGTATCCATCTTTGACGTTGAAAATAAATTTACAATCAACATCAAGATCGTAATGAACCCAATCGGAAATACGACATAGTCGAATTTTTTATGAATGAGCAGTGAAATAATTCTCATGGCGTTTGTTCCTCCTTAAATCTTTATCTAAATTTAATGAGAATCATTTGATTTTATCCTCTAAGTTCCTAATTCTCTTTTCTAACTTCCTATTTTTTAATTCAACTTCAACAAAGGCACCAATTGCTATAGATATCGCAATCAAAGATATGAGCCAATCCAATATTATTCCCCCATTCAAATTGAAAGAAAGTGAACATTAATCTTTACTTTTATTTAAAGTGATCTTATTTCTCCACATTTTGTATAACCCAAAGGCTAAAATTCCAAAAGCAACGAGGTCTATCATTATGGGGAATAACGTCCACCAACCAACAACTTCTCCAATCGTCATATTCATCGGAAGAGGCTTATTCCTGGTTGCAAGTGAATCAGTTAATTTTTTTAGTAACGGTATGTAAACGTAAGATGCGATCTTGTGCACAATTAGGATAAGAAAGAAGTAAAATCCTTCTTTAAATGAATTTTTTCTGCATAGTACAAGTCCAAAGATCAAAAAGGCGAGGTATAAAACAGTGATTAACATGCTTACTATGATTAACAACATGCAACTACACCTCCCTTTATTATCAATATTTTGTCGTAATTGTCGCTTTTCATTTGTATCCTCTAAAGTTAGCTAAGCTCGGATGAGTAAGTATATGCTTTGCGGCTATTTCTCATAACGTCTCGCATGAACAACAAACGCCCATCTTAGATAGCTCATATCTTAGGTGGGCGTGTGCATTAATGTGCTTGCTTGCATCTCTGCAAATACCGAGGAGTGCATGCTGCGAAGTGTTATTGTTGCGTTATACGATGAACTATGAGCGATTACCTCGAATTAAGCACAACGGCAGCCTCATGTTTTTAATCATCAAATAATCTTATGTCTTCTATTTACGGGGGTTACATCTAAGGTAGGCATCGGCTTCAAACTACAGCCTCTTGTGGTTGCGTTGCTTAATGAGTAATAACCAAATAATATGTTCTTCTTTTTAGGTTTTCAATAATGATAACAACCTTATTGGAGGTTTAACTTTGTTTATTTAATATTAACATATGTTTCCAGTTACTTGGTACCTTTAATTTTTTCTTCGCACTTTTCAAGTAAATCATTCGTATTCACTTCAACAAACTCGCCTTTGTGGACGCGAGGAACATTCTAAACATTTTGATCATATATATTCATTTGACCGAGTTCCATTATGTTATTAATGTTTTGTTCCTCCTATCCCTTAAATACATATACAAACCGATTAATAAAAATGGAATCGATACTAAAACATGAATACCTATTCGCTTAAAACCTGAAAGTATAATACCTTTAAAATTAGCTAATATGCTATATTGAACTTCTGTATTCCATACATTATTCTTATCGTCTAATTCAACATTGTACATACCGCTTTTTTCAATATTAAAACTATATAACGACTTGCCTTGAATCGTATGATCTGTAAACGTCATCGACTCGTCTTCTTTAGCTACAATCTCTAATTGATCCTCGACCGCAAATATTTTAATGTTGAGCGAATCAGGATTAATTTCTATTGTTCTTGTAAAATTAACAATCCCAAAATCCCTTTTGTTTGTGTCGTACTCATAAAACAAATTATACTCACCTTCTTGAAAATAAAAGGAATTTATTTCATTAGAAGTCAAACTCTTTTTGTCACTAAGAGGTGGATTTAAGAATAAATCGATCCCTTGCAAGACAAATCCAAGAATAAAAATTAATCCGGCAATTAAGAAAAAAATATACTTTTTTAATCGTCTCTTCATAGATTTCTCCTACCTGTTAGGCTGTCACCGCTTCTTTGATCTAACTTCACAACATTTTTTTGATAAATGCTGTTTTATCCCCTTTTTCAAAACCACATTCTTCATAAAATCTATTCGTTCCTTCCATTCTAGAGCTTGTCATTAACATAACTTTATAACAATTATGCTCTTGGGCGAGTTCAATTGATTTCTGAAGGACTAATCTTCCGTAACCTTGTTTTCTATAATCTGAATGAGTAACAACATTTTCAATTAACCCGTAAGACCTAGCTCCTCTTGTAAGATTTCTAACTAACACTAAAACACATGACGAAACTATCTTTCCATCACACTCAACAACAATGATCTTCATTAACGGGTCACTAATTATTTCATTCCAATGATTATGAATCTCGCTAATATTCAATTCTGGGTCATCCGGGTTTAGATGTTTATACAATGCTAGTAATTGATCTAATTCATTCGGTTTTATGACTCGAACAGATATATTCTTCATAAGAGCTCCCTCATTTTCTTGAGTCTATGTTTTATTTGCTCTAACTGCACCATAGATAAACCCAATAACGTAAATGAAAAACATTAAAATATATGACGTGATCAACACCTGGTTACTATCAATGACCTCTCCATATGCCATAACAATTTTTGTTGAAAACAATACTGTAAATTGACCATAACATTGTGAAACTATTGCTAAAAACATATTTCGTTTCGAATCATCCACAAGTAGGAATTGCCAAATGAAAAGTACAAATGAGATTGCCCATAAAATATTGCCTAAACAAAAGCTTAATAGCTTATTTAAGCTTAATTGTCCAAACTGTTTACCTACCCAAAACCAATATAAAACGAAACCAATACTTAAAAGCCAAATAATAAAAACATAGAAAGGCAAATAAACTACAATATAGTTGAGTAGCAACCCTAGAATAAACGGTAATAACTGCAAGATTATGAGTCTGTTGTTCTTCAATATTTCCAAATCATCAACTCCTGTTCATTAGCCGTTAGTCGAGCAGTTTTGTTGAACGCAGAAGAAGCGATGGATCGGATCCATCGCCGCACTCTCTTACCCGCAATCATTACTTTTTCTTTACAGGTATCCATATTTCACCCTGTGTATGCCCTTGCATTCCATAATACATTTCGAATTGAGGACCCTCAACCTGTTCATATCCAGATGTCGGAAACCATTCCGAATATATACGTTCCCATAGTTTTTGCAAATCACATTGTGGCTCAGGGAATATAGCCCAGGTTAACGCAGGGACAGAAAGCTGTGTAAATCTATCTGGAATTTCAAGTCCCTTTGGTAAGTGATAACAGACCATGTACTTGAACGATTCTCCCGTATGATCATATAAGGCAGCGTGCAACACAGTATTACCAAAGCGCCCCAGAAGCTCGTTCATTAGGTCTACACTGCCGTCTTCATCACATTGCTTACGAAACGCTGGAACTTTTATAAACGCTGTTTGCAAATTCTGACTAACAACACCATGAACGCCGAACATCTCAAATGTCCCTCTTTGCTCAATACGATAATCCATCTCGACATCTCCCTTTATAGAAATATGAAAGGACATCCGAGGATAGGCTTTTAAGGAAACACCTTTATCGCGCGCAGATATTGGCATGATTCCATGGAGATTCTTGAACGCCCGTGCGAATGCTTCTGGCGATTGGTATCCGTATTTCATGGATATATCGATAACCTTTGCTGCCGTTGTCTGCAGTTCAAATGCAGCCAATGTCAATCGTCGACGCCGGATATACTCGGATAACGAAATCCCCGTAATGAACGGAAACATTCGTTGAAAATGATACGTAGAGCAACAAGCGATTTTCGCTATGTCATCAATCGAAATGTGATCCGTCAAATTCGATTCGATATAATCCATAGCACTATTCATCCTCTCCAACCAATCCATCGTTCTCCCTCCCTTCGAGTTAAATACTACAGCAGTTAGAGATGACTTACCGTGCATTTCCTGCACGAAATTGTCAGTACCGTTGAGCTATGTTTCCCGTTAGCTTATCATTCTTCTACGCGTTGAGACGAATTGTTATTAGAGAGCTCGGTCTTCTTCGAAGTCATCCTATCCCATTTGTTTTTCTATTGTAATTCCATGTTCTTTCGCAAATTTCGATAAGTGCTCAGTTATTGACTTCAATTCTTCCGAATGAACAATACGAATAAATATAGCTTTTCTGAAAAGCATCTTTTCTGCCTGAGTCAACTCTATCTGTTTATGAGTAATCGTAATCTTTACTAAATTATCAGGATTAACCACGCTTGAACCTAAAGTGATTTGATCTCTATTGAATTTGAATAGCTTTACTGTACGTGACTCAAAAACGATCCCAACTAAAAATATTAATAAAAAAATTGATAACAATAATGAAAACCATTCACCTTGAAATGGTCCACTGAAGAAAATAGCTGTCAATACTACATTGAGTAACATCAATATGCACATTATTAATAAGCCTTTTGTAGAGATAAATGTTGATCTTACTTGATATTGCTTCATTGATTCCCTCCTATAGAAACTGATGCTGAGATGTCTTCTAACGGTCTCATATTAAAGAACCACGTCATCTTGAATCTAGTTTCTTCTTTGGCTAGTATCAATTCTGTTCTCCTATTTATTACATCTCTATTCGTCTTAAAAATTCTTGAATAGTAGGTTTATCCGGAGGGCTTATATTCTTAGGGATATTATTAATATTAAAAAACTTAATCTCATCTACTTCGCGATGATCTTTTTTTATGCTTCCATCAAATTCATTACATATATAGGCTGCAACTACGTTATAGACTTCATCACCGTGTGGATACTTGTAATAAAGGTCTTCACCAGAGAAAACATTCATTAATTCAAGACTTTTCGCTCTTAATCCCGTTTCTTCATAAAGCTCTCTTACAGCTACTTCTTCCATAGTTTCTCCTGGTTCTAACGAGCCTCCTGGAAGTCCCCACAAGCCGTTATCAGTTCTTTTTTCCAACAATAACGTACCATCACGTATTAAAAGTACACATGCACCGGCCATAATTATAGGTCTCGTTCCAACTATTTTTCGCAAATCCATAATATACCCCAATACAATCCCCTTCTTTCATATACTTTGATAATTGTTGCCCTTTCTAATGTTTTGCATTAACCGAGGACTGTATGCGAATATGCATTAGCGCTGAGTTATAGAATAATGATTACTTAGGTACATGCACTATCTCCATAACCTTACAACTTGTATTAATTGTTCTTCTCTGAAAGTCATTTTGTAAATATCAGGTTTTGTTGTTTGTTTGAAGAATTTATAATCGAATTGTGAATCAAAATAACCCATTAATGCAGTCATTATGATTCCATGAGTTCCAATCACCACTCTCTTCCCTTTGAATTGATCTAGCATTTTCATAAATACAGGTAGTGACCTAGCTAAAAGCTGCTTGTTTGACTCTCCACCAGGTAATGAAAAGTATTGATCGGAGATTATTCTTTCGATGGATACTGACAAATCATCATCAGAAAGATTATAGTCTTCTGAACAAAAATGATGTTCTCTTAAATCCTCAAAGATTTTTATTTCTAAACCAAGTATCTTTGTGATCGGCTCCACCGTTAACACTGCACGAGTATAAGGACTTGAAACGATCACATCTATTTCTTCACTTTGAAGTATTTCAGTTACGGTTGCTAAGTCCGAGTATCCTTTAGTAGTCAGACCTCTTGTACGTTCGTTCCCCTCTGTATACGGAGATTCCGCATGTCTCACCAAATATATATAGGTTTCCATATATCCTCCTTAAATTTATCCGCATTTTCTGGCTGCGATTGTAGAGAACGTCATTACATAACAAACTCGAAAGGCTTAAGTGGAGCGTATGCGAGACGGGTCGTATACTTGCCTTGTGGGGGCACTTGAATGTACTTATCTGCCAAAAGCAAGTTTTTTACTTCTCATTTTTTCTTCTTAAAAATTAAATAAGTAAAAAATACAATTCCTCCGAAACCTAATAACATATTCGCACTGAATATTATCCAAACTAAATTAATAATTGTATCACTTGGTCCATTTCCAACGGGCCCAACCTTTGGTTCAAAGAAATTGTTTAATTTCCAAAAACCATAAATAATTAATAGAAAGGATACTGTGAGACCCATGAGATATCTTAGTTTTATACTCCCCCGCCTCCTTATATGAACGATTGATGTTTCAGTACTCCCAAACAATTATTATGCTCGGCTAACTTCCACTTCCACTTCCATTACTCAAGATTATTTCTTCTCCATTATTAAACACCACTTTAAATGTATTTAAATCTAGCAAGAGGTGATTTAATTCCTTTTCTTCTAAGGTGCTTGTATCAACTATCATTTCTCCTTCTATTAACAATTCATTGCTCTTAGATAGAGTCTTTTCTACTGATATATTTATAGAATTACTTAACAATATATTTTCAAGTTTCTCGTTTAAGATCGGTTCAATACTTTTAATCTTAAAATTCTTATTACTAAGTGTGGAGAAATTTAAATTATAATTAAGAACCTCCATCTCGCTTGGAGCTGAAGAAATAGATGCTCCCAATCCACTAATATAAAATAATTGATGATCCTCTTTTTTTGGTATTATTAATGAAAACAATAGTACTAATCCAATTAAAAATAAAATCAAGCCTACTAGCTTTTTGTTCTTTAGTTGAATCATTAGATCAATCCTTTTTCTTATAATTTGATCTTTATTTTTGGTTTAATGTAAAGGTATTCGACGAGTATATCGACGATGCGTTAATGCGAGGTAACAAGGAATCAACTTCATTGATCATTCTTTGCTCCTGTATTAAAGCTTGCTACCTTTGTTACTCCAAAATACTTAAATTTAATATAAACGGTTTTAACATCGGTACTATTTTTTATTTGTAATCCATAACGTATTGGAATAGTTTTATTCCCGTTTTCTATTAATTCGCTCATTTCTTCAGTAGATAGCCTTGGTTTAATAGGTTCTGAAGTCAACTCTACATACGTTGTAAGATTATCATCTTCTATGTCTCCTGAGACCATTCTACCCGTATAGCTAATTCCCAAATTTGAATAAACTAGCTTCTCGTTTTCATTGATTCTAACCTCAATCAATTTAACATCTGTATATCCTTCATTAATAACCTCTAATACTATATGTTTGTGCTCATCGTTATAAAAATAAATGCCATAAGATTTTAGTGGATCGCTGTAAGCTACATATAAATATCCGGATAGAATAGTCACTAATGCAATCGTCAAAAGAGATAATTTGATCGATAACTTCCTTTTATTCATCGAAACACCGCCAATTTAATTATTGGACTCATTCGTTTAACGTTCTTGCATAATTGAACCTACGAATAGTAGGTTTCACATGAGTCTTCTTCCTGCCAAAAACATGACCAGTCGCACAGGAGCTTATGCGATGATCTGCTAATGCGGTGTTAGGTGAGGTTGCTGGCTCCCCGAATTTTCTATCAATCTTTCCTTAGTTTGACTAGTCTTAATAAACCATCACCCGCATGAGCTTCGTCCGTATCAAATTGTTCTATTAGAAACTCTGTATTACTAAGCTCATCTAATAATTGTTTCTCTGTAAACCAATGCACATAACCATCCCCTAATGGGAAGTTATCGCCTTGTTCTAAGCTCGTGAAATGTGATGCCGAACAACCTTGAAAATACTCATCCCGGGCTTCATCTATATATTCTTCTGGAACAATATTTTGAGTTATTAGCAATATACCTCCCGGCCTAAGAATTCTATATAAATTTTTGAGGTAATCATGTCTTAATTGACTTGTAGGTATGTAACATAAGAACTTAAAACCAACTATAAAGTCATATGTTTCACCATCAAATGGTAGCTCTATTCCCTTTGTAACAATAAAATTAATATCAAGATCTTTCTTCTTCGATATTTCACGTGCCTTAATAATAAGACTTTCACTAACATCTACTCCAATTACCTTATAGCCTTTCTCCGCTAAAAACATACTGATTCTCCCTGCTCCGCAACCAACATCTAATATAGTCCCATTTTCAAATAAATTATTTAATAAATATCGTTCTGCTTTTGTTGGTCCATCGGATACTTCAGTGAGATAATGTGAAATCTGATCAGGACGATTAAACCATCTCTTCACAAATTGAAGTAAAACTTCTTGCTCCTTTGAAATACTCATTTATTCAACACCGCCCGAGTATGTCTAATGTAATATTTTCGATGATTTCTCCAAACATGCTTGAATTAACGAACCCAAAAGGCTTAAGTGGAGCGTATAACTTCCTCGAATCAAACCATGAACTGCGGCACTCACGCTATTAATCAATTCCTAAGTACTCTTGTGTCTTTTGTTTATGAGATTAATATTAAAGTAGGTTTGAGCTTCAAAAGCAGCCCTCATTGTAGATGCATAATAAAAATTAAAAAAACATGTTCTTTTCAGGTTTTCAATGAATAGCGATAACAACCTTACTTCTCGAACATGCTGGGAGATCGATCTTTGATTATTATATTTTAACATATGTTTACATTTTTGGGTGGCGTTAATTATCATAACCTTTTGCTTTTCAAGTAAATTAATATTTTGGCTTGAAAGCAATACGCATAATAGTATTTTTCAATATTTATTAAGAATGCTTGTAAATGCACTATATTCTTCTTGTTCAAGAAAAATATTTATAAAGTAAATACCCTATAATTATTAGAATTAAAATTCCTGTGCCTTTCCAGCCCATTCCTCCAATTAAATCAGCAAAATTTCCTGATCCAGCCCTGTTTAATCCATCACCAAACGCTCCACTGGGATTGTTCTTTAATTCTTCTTGTCTTAAACGTTCTCTTTTTTCTTCAGGTGTCTCCTTTTGAAGCTCCATGTACCCACCTCCTGATAAAATTCAATACTTCTGCAACTAGATTCTCTCTCGTTGACTTCTGATCTGAAAGATTGCGACGAAACGTTAATGCTGTGTTATGTGGTGTCTCCGTATACTTGAGTTACTTTCTAGCACTTATAAGTTTTGTCTTACTGCTTTCTCAATTATAATTTCTAACTTCTTCTCTATATCAGCTTGGATAGCATAAAACTGATCATCTAGGTCTTCGAAATAGTCATTTAACTCATCATGATTCCATGTATCAATTATTTCATTTCGCTCATCTATATTCCGTGGAGGTTTCCCATTAGGGAACAGTTGACTCATCTGATTCAGTATTTTGATCGCATCAGTTGCATTTATCTTTTCGAGGTCTTCAATAGTCTCATCATAATCGTCAGCACCATGATTATAAAAGAAACTAATCAAGCCTCCTCCATTTACATCGCTAATTAATCCGTCCACTGTTACCCATATTCTTTCATGCTCTTCTAAACTAGATATACCTCTCTCATCAACCTTTTCCCAAAGCCTTTTCCAGGTTGTTTGTTTTAATTCTTTATCCATAATGATATACTCCTTACTACATGTTTTTGCTTTACCGAGATGACGCATTACGTTTGTATTCGCGACGTCCTGCCGATTTAAGACTCTGCCAGTTGCCGGCTGCACTTGCCGCAGTTATTCGGTGCGGATGAGTCCAACTGATTACGCTCGCGGAATTCCCTTCCGAATCGACTAACTTCTGTCGAACCGAGGGTGAATGCCCGTTGCATTAATATGGTATGCCTGATGTTACCCACTTCTCGAAGTACCCTCATATTCACTTGATACTATGTCTAATGCGACTATTATTCTTACCCA
The DNA here is from genome assembly GCF_023715345.1 of Paenibacillus camelliae. Taxonomy (GTDB): domain Bacteria; phylum Bacillota; class Bacilli; order Paenibacillales; family Paenibacillaceae; genus Pristimantibacillus; species Pristimantibacillus camelliae. Next base: position 20,966 of record NZ_JAMBNY010000004.1, on the reverse strand, counting down.
TTTATCACTCTTAACAAATGGATTAGTATTATATTTTCTTATATCTCTTTGATTTTCTCTTGTAATCCCAGTATATTCTTGTGAAATTTCAATTATCCATTTATCTAGTAGTTCACTTAATTCACCCAACTTTTCTTTTTCGTTGTTTGATATCATTGAGATGTCATTGTGTTCAAAATATCCCGCAAAATCATTTGATACACTCGAAGTTTTGTTTTGTAGCTGTATGCCTTTGGCTAGATCAAAATTACCAATATAGTAATCAAGATCCTGTGAAATCCTCGAGATTGTATATAGTCTTTCGACTATTATTTCATTCGTAATAGAATCAGTGTGGTTGTTAAGTAAAGAAGTTATTTCATCCTTAAGAGTAAATATACTTCCAATAAGTGCATTGTGCTTGTTTGATATCTCTTGTGAGAGATACATTTCGTACTTTTTATTTTCTTGACTTTCTTTAAAGTACAAAATAGTAATACTTAAAAGTAATAACCCAACTATGCAATGCTTCCAATTGATTTTCATTTATTTAGCTCCTTGGGTAATGTCAGATAACGTTCTTGTGTTCAGTAGCCTGCGAATGTAAGGTTGTCACGTGAATTCACTTCTCTGCTAAAAGCATTACTGATGAACGAGGAGCTTATGCGACGATAAGTTAAGCTGTGTTAGCAGAAGTGGCAGCCTGCTTTGCGGTACTTACAAACTTTCTTTATTTGTTTCAAACTTAATTTTTTTCATTATTCCTTCTATAAATGGTTCCTTTGCTTTGGTATACCCTACCCGATCATGCTTATATTGCTGTTCTAATTCTTTCTTTAACTTACTATATTCTTCTTTTGCTTCTCTGTTGTTAATCAGATATTCTTTAAAAAACAAGTTATTATTCCAATGAACTCCTTCAAATTCGTAAATATGCAAATGATGGGTTCCCGCACGCCATTCTCCTTTTCGAAAAAATCTCCTATGTGGGAAATTAGCGTGTTCAACATACTCATATCCAATAATATATAATCCTTCTTTGTAAACATCTGTTACATCCTCTAGTGACTTTACCCCAACCATGATATCTATTATAGGCTTTGCAGATAACCCTGGGATGGATGTGCTACCTATATGTTCGATTCCAATTAAAATGCCGTTGAGCTCTTTAATAATCTTTTCTCTTTCTGTTTCATATTCCTTTTTCCATAATGGATTATAATCAGATACAGTTACTATTTCCATTTGGTTAACTCCTTAATTTTTAAAGCTATGTTGCAGCCATTTCTGATAGTGGTCTTGAATAATGACGGACGCCCACCTTAAATAGCTCTTATCTTAGGTGGGCGTCTATGTTGGTGAGCTAGATTTTTTTGTAATACCTCATTCAACCAAGGAGCGTATGCGACGCAGAATGCTGTGTTATAGGTGGTTGTGAACCGAATTTCTCGAATATAGAAAGGACGTCTCTGAGCGTTTTATTTTATTTTGTGGTCTCTATTTATTCTTTATCCTTTTGTTTTGTAATTTCTATCAATCGATATATTGCATGTTCAATATCTTCTGATTGTTTTAATTGCTTATGACCTGTAACACTAATATCAAGAACAGCAAAAAATATTAAAATTAATATGATAATAATTACTATCATTTCAAACCACCTTTAAATTATTGTAAAAGACGTTGTGATCGTAATACCGTATAACGTCCTTGTATTAACGAACTCGAAAGACTCAAGTGGAGCGCATTGATAATTAATTAATCCTTTTTTTTCTTTTCAAATAATCCCAATAAGAATGTCCAACTAATAAAGCTCCAGGACCAAATATAAAAATAATATTTGTGAAAATCCCATATGCAACAAAAAATAAGAGACACCATAAACCTATTAATATATTTCTTTTTATTTTCATTCTTTTATATTTCTCTTTTTTACTCAAAACACTGCTAACAAATAATCCTATTATCAAAGTATTTATTATTTGAATCATATACCCTCCAGATTTGTTTAAGTATTGTTTTCATCTTTTTCTTCATATTTCGGATATTTGAAGTATGCAATAATGATTTCTATTAAATATAGTCCTAACACTAATAATCCAATAATCAACGGTAGACAAAGAATTTTGTAACTCTTTGTTTCAGTAATAAATATTAAATGGAATTTCTCAAAACTCGTATTAATAATTTGAAGGTTTGAAATTTTTATATACAATATTTGCTTTTGTATTTCACTAATAAAACTGTAAAAAGAACTAATAAAACTCATTACATAAAGCAGTTCCGCCCATTTATCAAATCCAAACTTCTTCATCTTTGAACTCCGTTCTACTATTTTCAGTACTTGCAATTAACATTCTTGCATTAACGAACCTGCGCAAAGCAGGTTGCTCTCAGCTCCAACACCCTCAAGCTCACGTCAGCGAACAAGGGCCGTAAGACCCGTTGCGTGAATGCGTTGTTAATTGATGTCAGCGACTTCTTCAAGTTACTTCAAAGAATTATTTCTTTCGCGTTCGATGTTAAACTAACTATCGTTCCTCAATCTTTGAGGATCTTCCTCAAAATTTCGTCAACTAACCAAAATAAAAGTGCAGCTATTATTGTTACCCCAACAAGAAATAAACTCTCAAAGAAAAAAGAAATCACTAATCCAGCTATTAAACCAAATGTACTATGAATAAATAATGCCACTAGGTTTCTTTGTATTCCGTTTAATTTTTTTGTTAGATAATCAGAAAAGCTAGATACAGGTACCCCAATTAAAAGGATAAATGGAAAAGCACCTGTAAAAAGAACTCCAATTGCTAAGAAACTTGTACCTTCTGTTATCGAAAAAAATAAAGTAAGAAATATTCCAATTAACAAAGTAGTTAAAACAAACCCTAAAGATTTCCTTAAAAATATCAAAATACCCCACCCTTATCTTAAAGAGTTTGATTTTATTAATTAATAACCCTCACAGGTCCTCCTAAATCCATAGTCCTCTATGCCGATATTCTTACTTAATACCTTTCCACCGATTTCTTATGATGTTTTTGCATTCACGAACCCGAAAGGCTTAAGTGAAGCATAGCGCAACGGGACGACATACTTAGCCTTGCAGGGTACTCTCCTCTGCCAAGTGCATCACCGAGGAGCGAATGGCCCGATGCGTTTATGCTGTATCAGAAACTATGACCGACTTCCTCGAATTAAGCCATGGACGGCGGCCTTCATGCTTTTTACTCAAATCCTAAATACTCTTGTGTGATTTATTTATGGGGGTTAACATCTAAGGTGGGTTTCGGCTTCAAGATATAGCCTCATTGTGGACTTCTTGAACATGCTGGGGAACCAATTTTTGTTTATTATATTTTAACATGTGTTTCCATTTTTTGATGCTCTTAATTTTCTTTATCTTTCGCTTTATCAGATGGAATCAGCCCTTTTTGAAATACTTACAAAATCCTTGTCAATTCTAGACTTGCAAATGTTTTTTCGGAATATATTTTATCTCCATGCATTCCATTAACACTATTAAATCCTTGGTTGATCCAAAATCTTAAAGCCGGCCAATTCTTTAAGATACATTGCAGGGTTGTCACGTAAATCAGCTTCTCAGACGAAAACTTCACCAGTTACCGAGGAGCTTATGCGACGACGAGCTAATGTGGTGTTAGAAATGTTGGTGACTTCCTGAAATACTTAACAATCGCTGCGTTCTGCAAGCATTTCATTAATATCATGTAATTCAATCCTATCTCCGAGTTCCCTTATATCAATATATTCATTTTCAATCACAATTCTCAGTTCATTATTTGCAAAAAATCGCAATATTCTATTTGCTTCTTTGTTTATCTTTTCACTGTAGTCTTTTAACTTGACTTTATCTTGTTTCAAAACTTCTATATATTCATCAGATGTCGTGATGTATACTAGTGCTATGTATCGAAGAAAAGTATATCCATCACAGTAGTCATCATACAAAGCTTCCAAATTCTCTAAGTATCCTTCTGAAGTATCAATTAATTTCTCTAGACTATTAATGATACGTTCTTGTTCAAAGAAGCCTATATTTATTAGTCCTTTTATCTGTTTTTTTGTATCTTCTAATGCATATTTGTTCTTATAATCTCTAGATATCAATTCGAAATATACAGATTTCCCAAGGATTTCTTCGAGCTCTTCATGGTTGTATAGCCATTGCTCTAACTCACTTAATGTTATTGTTCCTTTAAGGAATTTATATAAATATCTATGGCATTCTATTTCGTCAATCATCTATTTATCACCAACTTTCAAATCTCACCGATTTCTCATAACGTTATTGCATTAAAAAATTTATTCACCTTTTAGAACCCTATGTATGCCTCTTCCAATTGCTCCATAACTAGCTAACCCGTAGAATGAAGCATATTTCGGTTTATAATCTATCTTTTCTCCATTAATATCATAAAAGGTATTTCTGTTTTCATAATTATCAAAAAAACCAAATTCAGTGTTCTCTTCAAGATCAGAAACGTTTAAGTTTTGTACCGTCTCGTAATAGCCCTTTAGCCATCCTTGATTATTCACTACCGTTGGAGGTAATAAAAAAGAATATCTATCAAGATCATCCGGAACTTCTTTGTTTTTTGACTCATAATTGTAAATGTAAATTAAATTCATATTTTTGTGATTTTCATTCTTAGTCTGTAACTTAGTTTTTATTACTTTACAAAAATAATAGGATCCTTCGAAAGGTTGAACAACAAAAACATCACCCACAACCGGTCTTTTCCTGCTTTTAGACATCTGAATTAATTCTGTAAACTCACTATTCAGTTTGGTTTAATTCTCATTTCCCCCTCTTTTAGCCGAAGGAAGTTCTGGAAGCAGCCATTGCATTTAAGACGTTCTCAAAATAGCTATATACTTCGTCTGCAATTCCCAGAAACTCTTCAACAGGCACATCACTATCCAAGTAACAAGCATACAGATAATCAACTAAAACGGAGTCAATCTCGCAATAGTTGTTTATGGCATTCTTCATCTTAATAATGTCATCTTGCCATACACCTGTATCTTCTAAAACCAAAGAATATAATGCACGAATTAATTTCTTAGAGTAGCCTTTAATATATCTAGTTTTCATTGTTGTATCACTAGCATTAGAAAGTAAATGATGTATTCGATCTATTTCTTTCTTGGTCTCTGTATTTAAATCTAGAATGAATTCTGGAGAGATATTTATCGGTGGTACTTTTTCACCAACGTCTTGACCATATATGCATACACAAATTATCTTAACCCAAAAACCCCACTCATTAGGTTTACTTAATACATCGTCAATCGAGCAAATTATCGTATCAATCTTAGTTACTAATGGATATTCTTCCAAAAGCCTGTCTTTAATATTTGTCAATCTTTCGTAATCAATATCTTTGGGATTTGCACATACAATAGTAAAGTCTGCATCTGACAAAAAAGGTTTAGCCGTTCCTTTTGGAATCGAGCCACACATATAAATGCTATCAATCTTATCTTTAAATTCGGTAAGTATATTATCTAGATACTGATCAACAAAATCCCTATATTCACGTTGTATTACAATTCTATTAATAACTTTTTCTAATATCATATCGACTCCTCCTAAATTAAGTACTTCTTTCGGCTAGCTTTCATGCATTAACGACAGACGCCCACCTTAGATACGCATATCTTAGGTGGGCGTCTGTGTTGGTAAGCCGACTTCTCTGCTAATTCTTCCAACAGAGGGTCCAAGCAACGATGCGTTAATGCTGTGATAATTGAAGCTACCGCCTTCTGTGAAAAATCCATAAACTCGTTACTCATTTTGATTTTTCTTATTATCTTCTGTTTTAGTATATTCGTCAAACTCATTCTCGATATGCTTATTTTTCTCATCATTTTCTTCTTCATTTAATAACTCAGATTCTAATTCCTTTTCGATCTCTTCATTTGATACCTTAGCTTCTTCTCTTTCTTCAATTCCTAGTTTTTCTTTGATTTTCTGAAGATCCGTTTCTATTCTTTTATTTCTTTTATAATTACTTACAACCACACCACAAATAACACTTAACACAATCAACACTCCATAAGGACCTAAATAAATTGAAATCAAAAACGTTAAGATAATAATCACTATTGTCGTCATTTCAAGTTCCTTAATAAGGTAATTTAATTTATGAATGTAATACATCTTCCTGAGAAGCATACTTAATTAAACTGTTTGCTGGTATTTTCACTTAACGTTCTTGTATTATCGAACCTGCGCATAGCAGGTTGTCACGTGAATCTGCTTCTCTGCGAAAAACATCACTATTAAGCGAGGAGCGAATGTGACGTGGCGCTAATACTGTGTTAGCTGTATGTAGTTATCTAGCCTTCTCTGATTTACGTTCAAAACCATTCGTATCATTTTCTTCATGTTTGGATTTTTATGTTTTCATGCTTTTCCAAAATTTATATTTCACCTTTCAACTTTTGGGAGCATCTTAACTTCAAACTTGCTTTTAATTGGACTCTCTTTTCTCTTTGTCTTTACTGTTTTGATCACTTAATTTCTTTAAAATTTCTTTTTGAACCCTCAACATATTCGTTAATGCCATTAAAATAATTCCTAACATTATGAATGTTACAATCTCTCCTGTGAAAAATGAGACCACTCCTAGAGCCAGCACATAAATTACATAAATATAATCTTTCATCTTCCCTTCATTACCTTTCTCTTTATCTATTGAATCTTCTGTCAGCTGCCAAAAGCATCAAAGTGACCAACGCTCAGCCGCTGCGTGAAAACTGAGTTAGCTGATGCTCCTTTTTCCTCGATTCACCTATCCATATAATCATTTCAATACCATCCCGGTCTTGTTTCTCCATTTTTATAAATACGTACCACATCAGGATCATAATTAACTGGAGTATCAGAAAAACAAAACCATATTGGACCTTTTGATGTCGGAATAATCGTTGCATCTCTTAATAACTGGTCCTTGTATTGGATCTTTAACTCTTCAATATCTTCATCATTCATTACACCAAAAGTTAACGATACAAGTTCATCATCGTTTGCAGATTCCTTAGTAGGTAAATTTGTAAAAGCTCTTGTTAGGATTTGATCGGTTTCATTAAATTGTTTACTACCAAACCCATATATCCATTGATATTTCGATCTATTTTTTGTTACTAATCCAACCGAGAATATATCATCTTTTCCGTAAAAAATAATATTATTTCCTATGTTTTCAATAATGTAATAAATCTCATCATAATCAATACCCGAATAATTCATCGCTTCTTCTACTGTTGTGTGGTCATTTGGTTTAACTTTTTGAAGATTAATAAAAATCAATGCAATCAATAATAGAAAAATTATAGATGTGACTGCCTTAGGCTTCAGGTAACTCACCTCTTTTTATGTTATTTAAGTTTAACAGAAGTAAATGCCTTCTCGACTATTCTCACAAATATGATTCTTCATTTTTATAAGCCAACGTCTTTATCTTGTCTTACATTACGTTTTGAAAACTTACTATATAACTTAATAATTATGAGAAGAAGTGTATAAATGATAAGTGCATTGATAAAGTAATTAAGAATGTTTAGATTAACCCTCTAATAAGCCAACGATCTTGGTGATAATATGTTATAAATGAAATTGGAAAATCATATTTTATACCCTTCACACCTTCAGGACTACCAGGAAAGATAAGCATTGTTATTAAAGAAATCCAAAGAGAATAATTTAAAACCTTTGTATTTACATTCATAAATACCTCCTGTTTTTTAACTTCTTTAGTATCTTCATTAATTTTGAACTCATTTCTGCTAACGTTTCTTGGATTCACGAAGCCGAAGGGCTTAAGTGGAGCGTAGCGTAACGGGTCGCAGACTTTGCCTTGCTGGTTTAGCATGTGAATCTGTTACCTGCCAACTGCATCGCCGTGACAGAGGAGCGTTAACGACGATGCGCTAATGCGGTGTTATCTGAAGTGACAATACATCTTTGTATCAATCATTATAAATCCATTCTTCTTTATAAAATCTACCCCTTGTACTAGTTAAGTCCTCTTCAATATTTGTTACAGGTATATCAACTGACCGATACCATGCTGTAAAAACTTCTTTACCCACTTGGTATTTAATTTCACAAATAGTGTTATATCTTTCAACTTTGTCCTTAAATGGAGTATTGTCACTTTCATTCTTATTGATAGATATGATGACACCATTTCGAGCACTTATTGACTCCTTTATTGTATTTTCTATAGAATTCTTCATTCCTATATACAAGGGTATCGATAATAGAAAACATATGAAAATAGTTAAAAAACAAATCCCAAAAACTTTTTGTTTATCATTCCTGTAATGAAATAACAATACAAATCCTGAAATCATAGTGATTATAAGTAAAAAAACGAATATGCTCTTTATCATTTGATATCTCCATCTATTTGATTTTATTGCATTTCAGAATTTCAAAAGTTTGGGTTATTACTTTATGTACTCCTTGTAAGCCTTCAATCTCAATATTTTCTTCCTCTTCAACAATCTTTAGATTGTATTTTTGGTAGTATTTTCTCCAAAAAGTAACTGCTGGCTTATTCGCCTCAAGCTGACTAATACTAAACTTTCCTTCAAACTGTTTTAATACCTTTGCTACACCTTTAGAAGCAAGATTCATGCCTCGATACTTCTTTAGTAAAAATAACTCTTGTACAGTATAATCAATTCCCTCGGGTACAAACGGAGGTGAACAGATTAATATAAAACCAATTGCTTTTTCTTCGTACTGAAGAAAGAAGGGATACAACTCCTCCCTCTCTAAGTATAAATAAGTATTGGTCGGATCAAATTCACCGTTATCTTGCGGGTCTTCACCTGTATACTGCGATAAATCATACAGATAAAGATTATATAGATTTAGGAATTTGTCCTTTTGGTCTAATTGAATTCTTGTTACTTCTATATTCATTAGATATCACCTTTTTTTTATAATTTGCTTCCATTTCATATATCGTTCTTGCATTAACGGACCCGAAAGGCTTAAGTGAAGCGTAGCGTAACGGGTCGGTAGACTTAGCCTTGCAGGGTTGTCACGTGAATCAGCTCTCCATAAATTCTCCTTCCTTCGAAGGGTCAACACCTAGGCTTTGAACGACGATGCATTATGTGATGTCACTTGCCTTCTTCTAGTGATCTAATAATTTTCCTGTTGGTTTTTAATACTTTTACTTTAACTTTATAGGGGGCTAAGAAACTACAGATTTGTTTGCGGTTTGTATTATTAAATTTATGATTCCAGATGAGCATTTTTATCAGACCTCCTAATGTTTGCTTGTATGTAGATCTTTCGACGCCTATTCGTTGTTTAATAAATCTCATAATGATTCTGATGTGTCGAATCATAACATTAGTATCCAGGTAATAAATTATATCTGCTCTTGAAAAGCTATCGGAAAGCCATTTATAATAAACTCCCTCTACAATCCAACTATCATTATCAATTATTTCATGTAATAATTTATCCCTTACGTCTGGAGAATTCTTTCCGGCGAATTCCACTTTACTACTCCACATTACTGTGTCTAGTTCATAATATTTTATATTCAACTTCTCTGACAAAGCTTGAGCGAGATATGTTTTTCCGCTACCCGTTGAACCTATAATATGGATTCTTAAAAGTCTAGACATATTTAAATTCTCCTGTTTATTTAAACCAAATAATTGGATTCCCATTCCCTTAAAAATTGTATTGTACGATCGAAATAATCATCATTTATCCAATCTAACCCCCAAACATCACCATTACCCATATGTAACCCCATCCACCACAGTTGTCGTATTGAAACAAACAAAGGGACAATATTCAAATCTATTGCTCTTAAATGTTTTATTTCCTTATATCCTTTAAGAAATGCTTCCCATATTTTATCCTCTTCACTATTAGGCTCCCCACTTTTTTTTGTATCCCATCTATATACTGCGATATCGTAGCCTCTCCATCCAACTCCACAGCAATCAAAATCAAAGAAAGTTAAATTCTTTTGGTAGAAATGAACATTTCCATTACCTAAGTCCCCATGACAAATACCCCAATCTAAATGATTTAAGGATAATTTTAATACTTGTTCTTTAAGTTTCTCTCCAAGAGTTTTCAAATATATCCAATCAGAGGGACGTTGTTTTAAGAACGGTTTAATGGTTATGAGAGGTCTATCGATCAAATGCTCTAAATCTATATCAAATCGATCATATTTACTTTGAAAGTCTTCGGTTAACGTATGGAATTGTGCTACCTTTCTTCCAAACAAATAACTATTCTCTTCATTTACTAAAAAGGGTTCTCCTGGCACAAAGGTAAATAATACAGCAATTCTGTTAATCCCATTTACTATGACTTCATTTATTAGGGTCCCATCTTTTTTAGAAATTGGTGTGGATAAAGAAAAACCTTTTCTTTGAAGATGCATTAAAAGTTCTAACTCGAAATTAATCTCATTAACATTCCTCCACTTTGGTCGATAAACCCTTAAAATAAATTGATTATCATTTTTTATTGATACTAAATAGGTATCATTTAATCCCTGACTAATTAATTGAAATTCATTAACCTCATGAAATCCGTAATTAGCCATAATTTTTGAAACATCAATTTTCTCTAATGCCATTCTATAGATTCCTCCTAAAATTTTTTAGGACATAATGGATTGGTATCTCTAAACTCCGATTGATATTTCTTTCTGATAAATGGTATTTTCACCCGTTCTTCCGAATGTCGTATAACATTGTTGCATTCACGGACCTGCGCATAACAGGTTGTCATATGAATAAGCTTCCCTGCCAAAAGCATCACCAATGACCGAGGAGCGCATGCGACGGTGTGTTAATGCTTTGTTATAAGATATGCTGGCTTCTATGGTATCCTTACACTAGAATGTATCTACTTCATAGATTTGACTAGTTTGATTCCAAGGGTGATAGCCTTCACCGATTTTCTTCCAGTCATACTTTTCATAATATCCCTTGTGTTCCGTGCATAAATACAACTTATCAAACCCTAATTTTTTTGTTTCTTTCCTACCGTGTTCTAACAATACGGATCCTAATTCCTTCCCTCTCATATCTTCTTCAATATATAGTGCGCATAAGTATGGAAATAAATCTTGTCTACTTACAAAATCATTCGTTACTAATCCATATCCTCCTATTATTCGAGCACCTTCAAGCATTAAATAAAAACGAGGAAGACTACTTTGGGTTGTTAAACTGTGAATAATACAATCTCGATAAATTCTTTCATCAATTCCCCAACAGTCAGTAAAATATTTAATTGCTTGTTCAACATAATTTGGGTTATCTCTAATTCCTATAATACAAAGTTTCATTATTTTCTCTCCTAAAGGTTTTTGATATATCAGCCATTTCTTAAAACGTCTTTGCATTAATTAACCCAGGAGCCTTAAGTGAAGCAAAGCGGAACGGATAGATATATTTAGGCTCGCAGGCTTATCAGCAGCATCTACTTCTCTACCAAAAGCTTCTGCTGACCGTGGGACGAATGTCCCGATGCATTAATGCAGTGTTATACGATATTAATGCCTGATTCATCTTACAAACGTGTTTTTCACTCTAACTGATTTCAAAAAATAAGGTATCCAAATTAAACATATCAAAGTAGATTGAAATAAATCTCTAACAGAACTACCATCTTCTAATTCCTTAGCTAAAGGGATCATTTGCATTAGAATATAGTCAATTACACCTATTAATAAGCTTCCAGCGTAAAAGATGATCATTAGTTTAGGAAGCATACGTTTCTTAGAATAAAAAGTGAATAATACATAAATACAAAATCCAATTAATAAAGTGTTATAGATTACTTCAAATATAATTAATGGCCCCCATAATTCGTGATAAAATTCAGATTCTCTTGATGTTAACATAGACCATGTCTCAGAGTTCAATGTTGGAATTGAGTAAATGAACAATTGTATACCTGTTAAAATTAATGTCCCAAAAATTCCAATTTGAACAAGAATAAGCCAGCCTCCAAAACCTGATATCCCAAGTGGCTTTGAAGCATTTATATTTTCTTCACGTTTCGTTTCCATCGAGTAACACTTCCTATCTTTTATAATTGCTTTGCATGAACCTGAAAGGCTTAAGTGTAGCGCATGCGAAACGGGTCGTAGACTTAGCCTTGCAGCGTTGTCACATGAATCAGCTTCTCTGCCAAGAGCACCACCTGTGACCAAGGAGCGTGTGTGACGATGCGCTAATGCGTTGTTAGCTGAAGTTATTACCGTCTCTAATCTACTATTCCAAAGGTGTAAGCCTTACTTTCTTTACTTTCAAATTATTGAATCTAATCTGATCAATACCCTTGTCCCAGCATTCATCCATCATCTTGTTAAAAATTCGCGATATTAGAATGCTGTCCCCCAATGCGTCATGCCTTTGAATGTCCGTATCATCGATCATATAATAATTAATCAAGAAGTTAGTTGAAACAATTTCAGTATATTCTGGGTGTAAGTATGTAAACAGTGCTTTCGTATCTATTACTAGGGGAGCTTCCAGTGGTTTATTATTTCTTCTACACTCTTCGAGTAAGAGTGGGAGATCATATTCATATCCAGCTTGTGTTACTAATACGCATCCACTGAAGAAAGTAAAGAATTCATCTATAACATCTGAAAAGGAACGAGCGTTTTCCACATCCTTGTTAAAAATGCCGGTTAGTTTTTCAATGAGTTCAGGTATTGGTTTTGGTGGTCGTACGAAAGTCTTATATTGTTCAACTATTAAACCATCTTTACCAAGTATCACTGCTCCAATTTGCGTTATAAAATCATTCAACTGATCCGGTCCAGTTGCTTCAAAATCAAACACACAGAATTTTCTTGTTCCTATCTCTTCAAGAGAAAACTCATTAATGACATACTCACTTTCAGATAGATTTATTACGTTCATTGCTTCCCCTCTTTCTTCGTATTACTTAAATTTTACGTTCAATACTATATAGAGATTGTTTCGCATTGAATCTATATAGATTACTTTCTAATATCATTCCGACTCTTTCTAAGAGTCTACAAGACGATATATTTGCTGTTTGTGTTTCAGCCACTAATCTTAAAAGTCCCAATTCCTTAAATGAATAATCAATTATTGTTTTAAGTACTTCTGTAGCATATCCAGAGCCCCACCATTCCGGTAGAAATTGATAGGATACTTCAATATTCTTTCCATCATGATAATTATCCAATGTCACGAGACCCATAAATTCATTATTAGCTATTAATCTGATAACCCAATAGTTAACATAGGTATTGCTCGAGTTTCCTAAAATTTCTTCGAACTTATTCCTTAATAGAATCTCATCATCAGTTGCTCCTCCGAGATACTTTCTAACTTGATGATTTGTATATAGTTTTTTCAATTCATCATAGTCACTGTCTTGTAATTTAAATAATCTACATCTATTTGTTTCTATCATGATATTCTCCTATCAGATATTGTTTTATGATTTTACGAAGATTCCTTATAACGTTTCCGTGTTCACGACGTCCCAACGACTTAAGCGAACGATAAATTGAACGACAGCGATGCGGTTAGTCGGTGCGGATGTGTCTCGGCAATTACTTTTCCGAACTTAACTACCGTGACTAAGGGGCGTATGCCCCGATGCGAGAACACATTGTTATCTGATGCCGACGACTTCATCGATTCACTTACAAGGCAGTTCTTCAAATTCTTCTTTCAATATTGCCATTCTAATGACATCCCGATATCGGCCATTTTTAAATAGTTTTTGTCGCATTCTTCCTTCTTCCTTAAATCCACATTTAAGATAACATTTATAGGCTCGAGCGTTATAATCATAGACATCAAGTTCTATTCTATTTAAATTTAATTCCTCGAAAGCAAACTTTTGTAATACTCGAATTGCTTCACTGCCATATCCTTTACCTAAATATTCTTTTTTCCCTATGACGATAGCCATTACAGCAAATCGGTTCTTCCAGTCAAAGTTAAATAGATCTATTTGACCGATGTATTCTAAAGAGTCTTTTTCTGCGATGACAAAACTTTTGGTACTAGATTTTCCTTCCATTATCACGTTTAAGTAAGTCTCTGATTCATTCCTTGAATGAGGATACAAGAAAACATCAGATAAAGTGTTAGTTATTTCAGGATCATTAACCCATTGGCTTATACTATCTAAATCCGAAATCCGATATTCTCTAAGAGCAATTCTGTCGCCAAGTAGATGTGGCATGTCTAAAACATCCTTTCAAGTTTTTTAACTTTATCGTCGGTTTCATAACGCTCTTGCATTAACGACGTATGCCCACCTTAGATAGCTCTTATCTTAGGTGGGCATCTGTGTTGGTGAGCTTGCATCTCTGTAAATACCTCTTTCAACCAGGAGCGCATGCGATGATGAGTTTATGCAGTGTTATAAGATGTGGGGGCCATCGAAGCTTTGCTTACAAAATTAGGTATCCTTACTTATTGAATAGAACAATTCCCCGTTATAAAATTCAAATTCTTCCGGCAATTCTGAAACCGTATATTCATAACTAAATCCTAATTTCTCTAGTACTTTCTTAGACGATATGTTTTCTGGCTTTACTACTGCAGTCAGTTTATTCAATCTAAGGTTATTAAAACAATAATCAATTAGTCCTTGAAGTGCTTCTGTCGCATATCCTCGACCCCAATAATTCTTACCAATTAGATAAAACACTTCTTTACAATTGTGGTTAAAATCTAAGCATCCAACTCCACACCATCCAATATGACTTCCGGTGTCTTTATCCGTGATTACAAATGAATACTTAAACCAATCTGCTGTAAAGTTAACTTCATAGCAACTAATCAACCAACTAAAAAGATCCTTGTATTCTTCCAAAGGCATAACATCCATTGGCAAGAATTGGAATAACTCTTTATCTTGCATCAAGTGAAAGGCTTCCAAGAGATCACTCTCTTGATATGGTCTAATAATTAGTCTATCTGTTTGTATATTTGTCTCTTTGATCATGCTTCACTACCTCCTTAAATATTATCAATTCTTGTGGAGGTTATTTTATTGGTTTCAATCGCATTGCCCCATTTCTTATAACGTTCTTGTATTCACGAACCCTCACTGCCTTAAGCGCGACTGCGCGGGTCCGACGGATACCTCCCGGCGAGGGCGAATGCCCGATGCGTGAATATGGTGTTAGGCGATGCACCTTCCCTCAATCAAACTTGCATCTTAAAACATAAACTTCTTGATTTTCTTTAATAACACTCTTTATATCATTGCTTGATGCCATATGGTCTTTCCCATTATTTCTTATGATCATTCCTAAATCAGTAACTTCATTTATTCCTGTTGATATTTCATTTAATGCATGAGTCATTGTACTTTCAAATTCGTTAATCGTATTCTCGTATTGTCCACTACTAACGTTTCCATTTTCTCTTAATGCCAACGTCCATATTTCTTGACTAGAATGTACTCCAGTTGTTGTTAAGTACAACCTATACTCTCTAGATTCAGATAGTTCTGGAACTTGACTTCCCATATTCAATATTGTTTCGTACAATTCCCCATCTCTATAATAATCAATCCAATAGTTAATTTTTTGTACATTTACATTCCCTAAACTAATTTGAAAAACCATCGAATTGTTTGTACCTGCTGCTTTTAGTATCGAGTATTCTTCATCTAGGCATCAATAACTATATGATTATTAGTTTTTGTTTGGCTAGTAATCCTTTCATTACTATTAATCGTATTATTTACGTTTGCCTCACATCCTACCAACAGGCATGTAATCACAACTATAGAAACTACTACAATAAATTTTTTCATTTCAAATCTCCCCTGGTTTTCACTTTCGCAAGTGGTTTCACCTAACGTTCTTGCATTAACGAACCCGAGAGGCTTAAGGCACCGGGTCCAGCGGACTTGGCCTCGCAGAGTTGTCTGCCTGAACCCTCTTCTCCGGATTCCAACGGGCAGACCGAGCAGCCAAAAGAGCTACGATGCGTGAATACAGTGTCAGCAGAAGTCCCTAGCTTTCCCGAATTGATGAGATAATTGCACTAACTCGCCTTTATATCCGATCTTTTAATCTAACTTAATTTTCGTTTATTTTATTTTGTATTGATGATCAAAACATTCACTCGATGTTACCGATTAATCATGTTTAGCTATTTTTCTTTTATGTAATATTCTCACACAAATAACACCGACAATGATATATATCAAAGTAACCCAAAATGAAAACAAGTTTGGGTTTTCAGTTGCTGTAATCCAAAGTGGTGGTGAATTAGTCTCCAAAGAATCTATCATATGAGGGTCAAAATTACTCTCACGATATACAATTGCCCATATTTGATAAATCTTTGATATTACGTAACCTATAACCAAACCAATCAATGCTCCTAAATAATAATGTGGGTGAATCTTTTCCATAAAGCACCTCTCTTTCTCAAAAGTGATTTATTATATGTTCTCGAGGATTTCTGCTAACGTTCTTGCATTAGCGAACCTGCGCACAGCAGGTTGTCACATGAATCTCCTTCTCAGCCAGAATCATCACCAGTGACCGCGGAGCGTATGCGACGATGCGTGAATATGGTGTTAGACGAAGTAACTGACTCCTTGAAATACAAAAAGACACCAAGCTCTTATACCTGATGTCTTTTAATCCAGAGTTCAATATCAACTTCAGTTAAGTTACCTTCTGCTATGCCAGTACCTAAATCAACTAATTCCTTCTGAGTATATTCAATTCTTATTTCATTTAATTTTAGTAGTAAAATCATGGTTGCAATACCTATTCGCTTGTTTCCATCTACAAATCCGTGGTTTTTTATTAAAGCGTGTGTTGTTACTGCGATCTTTTTATATACATCAGGGTATAAATCTTGCCCTTCGAAAGTCACAAATGCTCGACCAATAGCACTCACAATCATTCATCGATCTCTAATCCCATCACTTCCACTAGTTGGTTAATAATCTTTATGGAAATGTAGAAGTTGTTCTATAGTTATTGTCATTGTCTTCATTATTTCGCTAACTCATCAAGTGCTTCTTTATTTTCATGTATGATGCTGTCCATTAAGCTTTCAATCTGTTGGTCATTCTTTCTATTCAAAAACTCAACAAAATCAATTATTTCTAGTTGTTTTTCGTGGGTTAGTTTTAAAAAATCTTGAACTAATTTCTCCTCAAGTCTCATTCAAAATACCTCAAATCCATTTACTTACATTATACTCTACATGTATAAAAAATACACTTCTGGTCAATCAATTTAGAATCCTGTTATTTCATATAACGTTCTTGCATTAACAAACACGAAAGGCTTGAGTAGAGCGTAGCGCAACGGGGCGACAGACTTAGCCTTGCAGGGTTGTCACATGAATGAGCTTCTCTGCCAGATGCATCACCATTGACCGAGGAGCGCATGCGACGATGCGTTAATGCAGTGTTAACTGAAGTTGCTACCTTCTTGACTACGCTTGATTTCTTTAGTTTCCTTATACCTTCTAAATAAGTTTTTAATATCTTGGTCATTGTTTATATAATTTTTGAAAACCCCACTCCAATGAATAAAATTCTTGATTCTAACAATATTAATGTTGCAAAATATCAAAACTTTTAATATAAGTTTCGGTCGAAGACTATCTTGGATCGTCTTAAGTCTTTTAATCCCCATTAATAATGTTTCATATGATACCACTACTACAAAAGCATAAATATAAAATACAAAAAGAAGCGACAATGCAATGGGTAACATTAAATCTTCAATACATCAAGAAATATCAAGTTTTCAAATTCTAAAATAAATTTTCGTACAGAGTTAATAAAAATCACTAAGACCAATATTGATAATAAAGTATTAAAGAAGTTCTTTAATATTTTGTCTGTTCTTGTCCTGATATTTAGGAGATGAATGGATAAGAGAAATAAGTATAGAAAAAAATGTTCGGAGGAAGGGGCGCGACAGCGGCCCGCAGCGTGAATGCGGTGTTATGCGATGCCAGTGCCACCTCGAGTTACTTACAACGTATTATAGTTATTAGGATCCTTTAAAACTTCCTTAAATAGTTTAATTGGTTCCTGGTAGTCTATAGGTTTATGAATGAATCTGTTTAACCACTTTAACCGTTCAAAGTCACTCTTAAAATCATCCTCAACAAAGAACGTAACTTCTTTCATTGTTCCTAAAACACTTCGATTATTTGTCTTTGAAATAACGATTTCACTGCAAAATTCAAAGTATTCAATAATGTGAGCCTTATTAACACCTTCTCTGAGTAGGTAGTCTTTAAGAGTATCTAGAAATTTCTCTTTCAATCTCTCTAACTGACCGGTTCTTACTCCATTAATAATGATAGATAATTTCGTCATATCATTCACAAAGACAATGTGTTTTCGTTTATTCAAATTGTATATATTCACATGCCAACTCAATAATCTAGGAGCATTATCAACTTCAATCGGTAATGTCTTCATATCTTTCAACAGATCTTTTGTTAGTCTAAGAGTGAGCACTTCGTCACTCTCCTTTCTGGTTCTGGTTTCGCATAACGTTCTTACATTAACGAACCTGCACTTAGCAGGTTGTCACGTGAATCACCTTCTCTGCCAAAAACATCACCAGTGACCGAGGAGCGTATGCGATGATGCGCTAATGCTGTGTTATATGATGGAGTCACGCCCTCATCGAATTACTCTTCAGGTAGGTTTATTCTATATATTTCATTTCCTTTTCTATCAAAAATGATCTTTGCTTTTGTAAATTCAAGCTCTGTTTCCTTAACTGGTTCTAATACTAAGAAGTACTCTCCATCGGGAACATCAATTTCATATATCTCATCATCAATACAAGCTTTGACTTTTCCGATGTTTTCAATGTTTCGACCAGCAAGTTTCAAATATTGTCCTTTGTTGGTTTTAATTATTCTTTCTCTTATCGAATTTGTCCCATGTCCTACAGATTCAAATTTATATTTGTTATTCCAGCCTCTTCTTAGTTCTCCAGATCCCAATACTCCATTCATATCAAAAACAAAGTGAAATTTATTATTAGTTAATTGATATATCTTAATTTCGATGTCAGCTTCTAATCGTTTTTCAATTTCCTTCTCAATTTCAAATATATTATTATCAATCGAGTATTTACTTGAGAAATCCAAATTAAAGATTGAACCAACTATAATCAGTCCTACTATTATAAATAGAGTTTTTTTCATATCTCTCCTCTGAAATGCAATACGGATTTGTATACGACTCTTTCATACAACGTTCTTGCATTAACGAACCCGAAAGGCTTAAGTGGAGCGCAGCGCAACGAGTCGGCAGACTTAGCCTTGCAGGATTGTCACGTGAATCAACTTCTCTGCCAAGTGCATCACCAGTGACCGAGGAGCGCATGCGACGATGCGTTAATGCGGTGTTATATGATGCCAGTTCCTTCATTGATTATCTGCTTCCACAATACTTAATACTTTTATATTCTTTGCATAAATAGTTAATAAAGAATAATCTCCCCAGGAACTTATAAAGGAATATTTCTTACTTTCATTTAATTCATCCTCAGTTATTGAATCAAATTCAATCATTATTGTTCTTAAATCTTCACTGTCATCCACTTGTATATGTTCAACATCATTCCCAATAGATCTGTTATCAATCATTCTTATATAGCCAATAAACTCAATTACGAGTAAGTTCTCATTCCATGTTTTATACGATATTTTTACTTTTTCATTCATAGGTTCTATCTTAATTACTTCTCCATCTGCTAAAGAAATATTTAGTAAGTGGGTAATTATCATTCATAAATTCCCTTCTAGTGAGGTGTTGACTTTATTGCACTGGTTTCATATAACGTTCTTGCATTAACGAACCTGCGCACAGCAGGTTGTCACATGAATAATCTTCTCTGCCGAAAGCATCACCAGTGACCGAGGAGCGCATGCGACGATGCGCTAATGCTGTGTTAGACGGAGTGCCTCCTTCGAATTACTATCGCAAAATCTTTTAACTTTAATCAGTTCTCGTGTGAGAACATTCCTTAGATAAAAACGCCCTTAACTTCAATCTGTTCTCGTGTGAGAACATTCCTTAGAAAAAACGCTCTTAACTTCAATCTGTTCTCGTGTGAGAACATTCCTTAGAAAAATGCTCTTAACTTCAATCTGTTCTCGTGTGAGAACATTCCTTAGAAAAGTGCTTTTAACCTCAATCAGTTCCCGTATGGGAACATTCCTTAGAAAAGGCTTTTAACCATCATATAGTTTTTAACCTTCGCATTACGTCTAACGTTCTTGTATTCACGACGTCCAACTCCCTTAGATAGCTCTTATCTTAGGGAGTTGGATATGTCCGGCTGACTTTGCTTCCTTGCAAATGAATCCACTTCTTGGAAATCTCATCTTCCTGCTTTGGCCGGACCAAGGAGCGATAGCGACGCAGCGTGAATACGGTGTTAGACGAAGGATCACACCTCCTTGAATACACTGTCAAAATACTCTCTATAATAATTCACTATCCATTCATTGAATTTAACATATAGATCTCTTAGTTTTTCCTTATCTTTCGAATGAATGATACATCCACGATCATCATACATATGAAATAATATTTCCTTCTCTTTGCTTATAAAATATACGCTTTGACCTATTGATGGCTCTCTTCCCTGTTCATAATGACTTATACCTTCAAGAATTTCTTTATATGGTAATGAAGCAACCTCATCTGCCAATACACTGACTTTATACTCATTTTTTATTTCTATTTTATTCCCTTCATTATCCTCGTCTTCATCTAACTCAAATAATTTTTCCTCTTCAATTGTTTTTCGATTGAATCAATTTCATAATGCACTTCTCTAAATAAAGTCAGACGAACAGAATTTCTGAAATCTCATTTTTGAAGCTTAAGCTGCTTGTTGGTTGAATTGTTTATTGATGCGATCTACTGCTAATTTCGT
>NZ_JAMBNY010000049.1 GCF_023715345.1 Paenibacillus camelliae | reverse complement strand
CGAGCTAGTGAATGGCGACGCGCGGCGAGCGCTGAATACCCTGGAAATGATGGCCGATATGGCCGAAAGCGATGACTCGGGCAAGCGGGTGCTGAAGGCGGAACTGCTGACCGAGATCGCTGGCGAGCGCAGCGCGCGCTTTGATAACAAAGGCGACCGGTTCTACGATTTGATTTCCGCCTTGCATAAGTCGGTGCGCGGTAGCGCGCCGGATGCGGCACTTTACTGGTACGCGCGGATCATCACCGCCGGCGGCGATCCGCTGTATGTTGCCCGCCGCTGTCTGGCGATTGCCTCGGACGATGTCGGCAACGCCGACCCGCGGGCGATGCAGGTCGCCATTTCGGCGTGGGACTGCTTTACCCGCGTCGGGCCGGCGGAAGGCGAACGGGCGATTGCCCAGGCCATCGTCTATCTGGCCTGCGCGCCGAAAAGCAACGCGGTGTACACC
>NZ_JAMBNY010000048.1 GCF_023715345.1 Paenibacillus camelliae | reverse complement strand
CAGGGATATTTATTGCCTTGTCAGGAGTATCTCTTTCATTTTTTATTCAGGGCTTGAAGTCTATGTTTTTCTTGATTGCCTTCACAACTATTTTTCAACTATTTTTCATTTCTAAAGGGAATGATTTATTTGAGTTTTCGTTTGTGAGAATCACGGATTATGCTTTGCAACAAGCTGGGATTATTTTTTGTCGCTTTGTATTGATTATTTTCTTTTCAACTTTGTTAACCTTAACAACCATGCCTTTAAGTTTGGCATCAGCTGTCGAAGCTTTATTAGCACCTTTAAAGCGTGTGAAAGTTCCAGTTCATGAAATTGGATTGATGCTGTCTATGAGTTTGCGTTTTGTCCCAACCTTGATGGATGATACGACGCGGATTATGAATGCACAGAAAGCTCGTGGAGTGGATTTTGGAGAAGGAAGCATCGTTCAAAAAGTAAAGTCGATGATTCCC
>NZ_JAMBNY010000047.1 GCF_023715345.1 Paenibacillus camelliae | reverse complement strand
ATAATGCCCTTCTGACGCAACTGGTAAATGAACTGGACGCTGCGGCTATCGATACCAGCATTTCGGTCTGTGTGATTACCGGTAATGCACGCTTTTTTGCCGCCGGGGCCGATCTCAACGAAATGGCGGAAACAGATCTCGCGGCCACCTTAAACGATCCACGTCCGCCGCTATGGGCGCGATTGCAGGCCTTTAATAAACCACTCATCGCAGCCGTCAACGGTTACGCGCTTGGGGCGGGTTGCGAACTGGCATTGTTGTGCGATGTGGTGGTTGCCGGAGAGAACGCGCGTTTTGGGTTGCCGGAAATCACTCTCGGCATCATGCCTGGCGCAGGCGGAACGCAACGTTTAATCCGTAGTGTCGGTAAATCGTTAGCCAGCAAAATGGTGCTGAGCGGAGAAAGTATCACCGCCCAGCAAGCACAGCAGGCCGGGCTGGTTAGCGACGTCTTCCCCAGC
>NZ_JAMBNY010000046.1 GCF_023715345.1 Paenibacillus camelliae | reverse complement strand
CATTGCGCAGGAGCGGAAGTGGCCGGTCATCTCGCTGCGGTGAACGAACGACCGCGAACTCAGATGCGTCCACAG
Source organism: Paenibacillus camelliae (assembly GCF_023715345.1). Lineage (GTDB taxonomy): Bacteria > Bacillota > Bacilli > Paenibacillales > Paenibacillaceae > Pristimantibacillus > Pristimantibacillus camelliae. The sequence continues at coordinate 386 of NZ_JAMBNY010000046.1, read as the reverse complement.
CCGCGTCTACGACAGCGAACGAGGTAATACGATGCACACCCCTCCCTGGCGCCAGAGCGGCAAGGAACCCGACTACCGGTTCTCGCTGGCGAACGAGCGAACGTTCCTCGCGTGGATCCGCACGGCGCTGTCGCTGCTCGCCGGTGGCGTGTTGCTGGAGCAATTCGCGACGAGGCTCGAGCCGCGCTTCGTCGTCGTCGCCCTTGCGATCGCGCTGGCCGTCCTCTCCTCCATCCTGTCCGCGGTCGCCTACCTGCGTTGGAAGGCCAACGAGATTGCGATGCGGCATGACAAGCCGCTGCCGGCGACCATCGCTGTTCCCCTGCTTGCGATGTCGGCCGCTATCGTATCGGCGGTCATTGCGGCCGTCGAATGGCTGAAGTAAG
>NZ_JAMBNY010000045.1 GCF_023715345.1 Paenibacillus camelliae | reverse complement strand
TCCCGACCCTTGGCACCGCCGTCTACAGCGCTTCGCAAGGCCTGCTGGCCGCGCTGGCCGGCGCAAAGTACGTCGCGCCTTACGTTAACCGCGTCGACGCCCAGGGCGGGGACGGCATCCGCATGGTGCAGGAGCTGCAATCCCTGCTGGAAATGCATGCGCCCGAGAGCAAAGTTCTGGCGGCAAGCTTCAAAACGCCACGCCAGGCGCTGGATTGTCTGCTGGCTGGCTGCGAAGCAATCACCCTTCCACTAGATGTAGCGCAACAAATGCTCGGCACCCCTGCGGTAGAGTCAGCCATAGAGAAGTTTGAACAAGACTGGAATAACGCCTTTGGCACGCTGAATCTGTAACCGGATCCGCGAGCCGCCTGCGGGCGGCGTCACGGTCATCGAGGAGGAATCGAAATGGATCGCATTATTCAATCACCAGGCAAATATATCCAGGGCGCAGGCGCCATCAAGCGC
>NZ_JAMBNY010000044.1 GCF_023715345.1 Paenibacillus camelliae | reverse complement strand
AAGTACCATCGTTCACTGCAGCGATTAAATCAGGTGTATTGATGACTGCACCACGTGCTGCGTTAACTAAGATTGCACCTTTTTTCACATGATCAAACATTGCTTTATCGAATAAATGATAGCTTTCTTTGTTCGCTGGAACATGTAAAGAAATAATATCGGCATCTTTAATAGCTTCTTTAACACTATCTTTATAAGTTAAAAAGTCTAAATCTTTATTAGGATAGGCGTCATAAGCTGTAATTGTAGCACCAAATCCTGCATATATTTTAGCTGTAGCAGCACCGATACGACCCGTACCAATAATTGCAACAGTCATATTTTTAACTGGTTTAGACATGATTTCTGCTTGCCAAGTAAAATCATGTGCTTGTACACGGCGTTCAATATCTGGGAAGCGACGCACTAATTGTAGGGCGATAGAAACAGAATACTCTGCAATTGTTTCAGGTGAATAACTAGGAACGTTAGAT
>NZ_JAMBNY010000043.1 GCF_023715345.1 Paenibacillus camelliae | reverse complement strand
ATCTCGCATTGCAACAATGAGGATTTGGCTAACCGATTAAAGCAAGCGATAGCTGAACGGCGTATTTTAGAGAAATGACAGCGAAGGTCGTTGCGACGCAGCGTACGTTGTTGGTACGTGAGCACCGGAAGACCTGGCAGAATGCCTCTTTTACTTCGAGCTTTCTGCTATTGGACTAGAGCTTGAAGCTGAGACCAGCTTTGATAGGATTGGCTCCATCTCGCGACTTCGCTTCCCGTTGTACTGGCCATTGTAGTACGTGTGTAGCCCAGGCTGATTTTCCAGATGTAATGCTTAGGCTCAATGGAATCGATGTTGCTGCGTGGACGTTCCCTGGAAAGATAGGGAAGGGTAGGGCTATCTTCACTCCACAGTGTAAAACTCTGAGTTGCCATGGTACTGGTGAACATTCCAGCCTTCTCGCTCCAACAGCAACAATCCATGGTGTATTAGTTGACGTTTACGGAGTAGGTA
>NZ_JAMBNY010000042.1 GCF_023715345.1 Paenibacillus camelliae | reverse complement strand
ATCAACGGATCATTCCCGTTTTAACTCCACACCTGCCAGGCCAGACACTTCAGCACAGTCAGCATGGCGCTGACGCCTGCGGCCTCGGCCGACATTTCGGCGCTCAGGTCCCTGGACAGGATCTGAAAGCGTTTTTTGCCCTCAAACCCCGGCACGGCAAAGCAGCCGCCGTTGCTGGTGTGAAAATATTCCCAGTACCCGCCCGCGTAGTCCTCACAGTGGGACTGCATCCAGTGCGTAAGTAATTGCTGGGCTTTCGGCGCCAGACGACCGAAAAAATCTTCAAAGAAGGTCACGCGCTGACTTGCGGGCACCAGTTGTGCGCTGACGGTTTTTTCCCCTGATGATTCTTTAGATTCTGGAGCCGTGGTGTTGACGTTCTGCTGTGACATGTTGTTTCTCCCGTGTGGTTGCATGTGATGTTTCTCCGAGTTCCGTCGCCGTGGGGGCAGAACGGGCGACCGGGCATCAGGCTGAACGC
>NZ_JAMBNY010000041.1 GCF_023715345.1 Paenibacillus camelliae | reverse complement strand
ATGGTGTGGACGTACAAAAGGTTAATGGCAGCTATGTATGGGATTTACCTGAATCGTCATCAGATCTTTACGCGTTGATTGACGTGTATCATCCAAGCTATGGGTCCGCAGAGCTGACGCTTCGCGGTATCGTATCGTATCAGCCACCGCCAAGCTGGGATGACGAAGTGACACCATTCTCAGCCGAGTATGTTCTATACAGCGGCAGAGAAGCGTTAAGCTACACGCTTGAAGAGACGCTAAGCTATCGATTAGATGAGACTATCGTTTCAGTTGGGGATGATCAGCTCGTCTTTGCGCCGAGCGTAGCCGATGCTGAAATTACCTCGGTAACGATTAACGATGAAGAGCTAGAGGAAGTGGATGGCAGCTATGTATGGAACCTGCCGGCGATGTCCACAGAATTCGTGGCAACGATTAGGGTTGATCACGTAAACTATGGCCCCGCAGAGCTGACGCTTCGCGGCATTGTGTCGTATGAACCACCGCCAAGCTGGGAAGACGAAGCGACACCATTTGCACTCGAGTATGTACAGGATGGTCAAAGAACTTCACTAAGCTACAGTGCTGGTCAGGAAGCATTGAGCTATATGCTAGACGAGATGCTCGTCACCCAAGGCAATGCTCAATTAATTCT
>NZ_JAMBNY010000040.1 GCF_023715345.1 Paenibacillus camelliae | reverse complement strand
CTCCCCTTAACCTTCCAGCACCGGGCAGGCGTCAGCCCGTATACTTCGTCTTACGACTTCGCACAGACCTGTGTTTTTGCTAAACAGTCGATTGGGCCTTTTCACTGCGGCCCCCTCGGGCGATTAACCCTACCGGGGCACCCCTTCTCCCTAAGTTACGGGGTCATTTTGCCGAGTTCCTTAACGAGAGTTCTTCCGCGCGCCTTAGCATGCTCTGCTCGCCTACCTGTGTCGGTTTGCGGTACGGGCACCTAGATCTCACTAGAGGCTTTTCTTGACAGCCGGAGCTCATGACCTTCGCTACTGTAATTTTCACTCCCCATCACAGCCCAGCCTTATAGCCAGCGGATTTTCCTACTGACAAGCCTCACTGCTTGGACGGACTATTCCATCAGTCCGCGTCACTACCCTTCTGTGTCACCCCATTGCTCAAACAACCTTCGGTGGTACAGGAATTTCAACCTGTTGTCCTTCCACTACGCCTTTCGGCCTCGCGTTAGGTCCCGACTTACCCTGAGTGGACGAGCCTTCCTCAGGAACCCTTAGGCTTACGGCGGACAAGATTCTCACTTGTCTTTTCGTTACTCATACCGGCATTCTCACTTGAATACAGTCCACCAGTCCTTACGGTCTGACTTCAATCC
>NZ_JAMBNY010000003.1 GCF_023715345.1 Paenibacillus camelliae | reverse complement strand
CATCTGCTGCGCTAAGTGATACTAGCGTGCCAGGATCAACCGCACCACTTGCTACACTCGCAGTAGGAATTTCCGCTTGTGGTTTAATGGTATAGCTTAGGGTAAGTACGCTACTGTTAATCCAGCCCGGTCTTACTGCAATTGCTTTGATCGTTACTGCTTCTGTAATAGAGATCGGAGCAGTATAAAGCGTGCTGCTTGCACTTGGCGTACTACCGTCAATTGTATAGTAGATACTTGCGCCATCTGCTGCGCTAAGTGATACTAGCGTGCCAGGATCAACCGCACCACTTGCTACACTCGCAGTAGGAATTTCCGCTTGTGGTTTAATGGTATAGCTTAGGGTAAGTACGCTACTGTTAATCCAGCCGGGCCTTACAGCGATAGCTTTGATCGTTACTGCTTCTGTAATGGAGATCGGAGCAGTATAAAGCGTGCTGCTTGCACTAGGCGTACTACCGTCAGTCGTATAGTAGATACTTGTGCCAGCTGCCGCGCTAAGTGATACAAGCGTACCAGCATCAACCGCACCACTTACAATATCAGCAGCAGGAATCGCTGCGCTCGGCGTACTTACTACTGGTGGTACAATCTGAGGCTCTTCTTCCTCAGGAACCTCGACCATAAGATCTTTTCGAGCAGAAATTCCGCTATTATGCTCGGACACTACAATGTAAATAAGTTGATTGTTTTTTATTGATGAGGTATCGGCTATGACAGCCATGCTATTCGTGTCGATATAAGCGGGAACTGAAGCGTTGACACCTATTTGTAATGAAGATAGGATTTTACTTGTTACAACCTGACCGTATTGATTAAATAATTTAAATGGGAGCTTGATTGATCTTGAATGAGGAATTCTGTCTGAATTATAGTCAAATTCAATTTTTACCACTTTCTCAGGAGTTACCGTTACTTTAGCAGTTTTCTCACCTTCTTGACTATTCTCAAGGCCAGATAACTGAACAATGTAATCTCCTTCTGCCATGCTTTCATTAAAGGTAAACGTAGCCTGCTTATCATCATTCCAGACAAGAGACCAGTTAGTTGATGATTCTTTGGGTACTGTAAGTGATAAAATAGCCTTGCTTGTATCAACGCTATTATTTAGTTTCACTACCAATGTTTTTGGATCAATGGCTTGGAATGAACTAATAGATATTAAAACTGATAATTTATATTGCTTGTCCGCTTCATATGTAGCTAAAACGAGCTCAGATCTTGTTGCGTTTGATGTGCCGCCAAATTCACCGTTTTCGCCACTCGTTAGTATCTTCTTTTCCACGGCTAAGGCTACATAGCCTTTAGCCCAATCATCAACAGATGGGTCATTCATGCCAGGTGTGGCTTGAGCGTCCTTTTCCCACCCCAAACCACGAACTAAAAAGGTTGCGAGTTCTTGCTTTGTCACTTCACCCGTGGGATTGTATCTCCCGTCTCCAACACCATCTGTAATTCCCGCTGATTTCAATGCATGGATGTAAGGAGCAGCCCAGTAATTTTCTGGTACATCGTCAAAACTGGATGTATCAGGAGATGTGTCCATATCCAAACCGAAAATCACTGCTGCAACCTTAGCGAATTGAGCCCGGTTCATTTTGTCATTAGGACCAAAGACCCCTTCACTAAGACCATTAAATACACCAGCTTCTATTAGCTCGTCAAACTTAGCTTTCGTCGCTGCATCTAGATCTTTTAAGTCTTCAAAGTCAGCTGAGGTCTTTGCAGATGCGGTTTTGCTATCTGTAAAGAAGACGGTGCTATTAATGCATAATAACATTATTAAAAATATACTGATAAATTTACGACGCATGATGCTTCCCCCTTAAATAAATAGTAAATTCCAGAAAATAGTATAACAAATAAATAGAATATGTTGTTTAAAGAAATCTTTAACTACAGAAGTACTAACTAATAAATTTATTAATATTAGGCTTCAGTTCTTAACTCACTGTAATATTCTTTTCTAATACTTAATCATCACTATCCTTTATGGTAGTACCTATCATTAAAGTGCGTACTACTTTTTTATTTGCCGCCCATTTATACTAACCATACGTTAAACGAAAGGAGAACATAATATGAACATAGCTAAAACGTATGATCACGGTGTTGCATGGGAGGAAGGGAGCGGCATATCCCAAGGGTATTCGATTAACGGCACGATTTATGTTTCGGGTCAATTTTCCCACGATATGCAGAGTAATTTTGTCGGTGCGGGGGATATCGAGGCGCAGACCAAACAGACACTTGAAAATCTAGATCGTGTACTTGCTGGATTCGGGGTAACGAAGTCAAACCTCGCTTATGTAGAGATTTACCTGACGGACGTGAAGGAGCATTTCGAGCCTTGCATCGCATTATTTAGAGAATATATGGGTCAGCACCGGCCAGCAGGCAGTCTCATTGGTGTGTCAGAGCTAGCGTTTCCTGAGCAATTAGTCGAAATAAGCGCTGTCGCTCATAAAGCTTAATGAATGCATCCATGCAGCAGCTCCTAGGATGAGTGGCCACTCAGGGTATGGAGTTAATGGTAAAACTCGTCGACCGCATCCCTGTTCTGTATAGGGAAGCGGTCGATGCATGACCACGTTATTCTCTTGGGATACGTTTATAGTTCGACTCTCCAGTTGCTCATCATCTTGGCAACTTCCGGATCTCGGTACGATAAGAATAGACTCTCTCCCGTATCGAGATTGGAAATCTTCTTCATATCGTCCACACTTAGGTGAAAGTCAAAAATATCGAAATTCTCGATGATTCGCTCTTTGCGTACCGATTTTGGAATGACAACAATTTCTCGCTGAACAAGCCAGCGCAGCACGATTTGAGCGACAGATTTATTGTGTTTTTCTGCTATGGTGGTCAACAATTCGTTGCTAAACATATTGCCTTGTCCTTCAGCGAACGGCGCCCACGATTGGTGTTGCACGCCTTGCTCTTTCAAAAAAGCAGTGCTCTCTGTCTGCTGGTAGAACGGGTGCGTTTCAATTTGGTTAACGGCGGGTGCGATTTCATTATGCATGATGAGGTCCATTAGACGATCTGGCAAAAAATTGCTGACTCCGATGGCCTTGATTTTGCCTTCACGGTACAGCTCTTCCATCGCGCGCCAGGTGCCGTAGTAATCGCCGAATGGCTGGTGGATCAGGTAGAGGTCGAGATAGTCGAGCTGCAGCTTCTTCAGGGACTTTGCAAAGGCAAGCTTGGTACTCTCGTAGCCAGCATCCTGAACCCAAATCTTGGTCGTAATAAACAGCTCTTCACGGGGTATACCGCTACGCTTGATTGCACGTCCGACCGCTTCTTCGTTCAGATAACCAGCAGCGGTATCGATAAGTCGGTAACCGACCGACAGTGCTTCATATACCGCGTTCTCGCACTCTTTTGCATCGGGAATTTGGTAGACACCGAGGCCTAGTATTGGCATCTTCACGCCGTTGTTCAATGTTACAGTTTGCATTGAAATTCCTCCTATTGATCATATGGATAGTTGCAACCATGCTATCTCGGAAATTGGGAACTAAAGAGGGATTTCCGATTACGGCTTAGTTGCATTACAATAAGCTTAGTACCTTCGTGTTACACGAAGGCAAGAGGCTATTATACTTTTTTCTCTGAGGAGGATGCCACATGCATACGGTCAAAGAAGCCGCTCAGATCACGGGACTCACTGAGCACGCCGTGCGGTTTTATACGGATAAAGGCCTGGTGCCCAGCGTAAAGCGCAATGAGCATAATATTCGATTGTTCGACCAAGAATCGATCAACTGGTTGCATGGTATTAAATGTCTCAAGCAATCTGGGATGCCGATTGATGTCATTAAAATGTACAACGATTTATGTCTCAAGGGGGATTCTACCATTCCGCAACGCTACACACTTATGATGGAGCATAAGGAAGCTGCGCTCGCTAAGCTCGAAGAAGCCAAACGGCACGTTGAACATTTGGAAGAGAAGACAGCTCTATACCAAGCCATTCTGGAGCACCGCTCTCCAGACACAACTAATCCCGCCAATTGGGATAGAATTCAGCATATGCATGGTGACGTGTTTTATAAGGCTTCGCAAACATAGCATGAAATGGTGAAGAGAGAATCGTTATAATTCTCTCTTTTTTGTGCTAAAAAACATTAAAATAAAGCGATTGACCCTGGACTTTACTCCAATGATATAATTTCACTGAAAAGGAGGAGGAGTATATAAAAATTAAGGTTTTTCATATAAGGAGAGAATCATGATGACGAATAAAAAAATTGTTCATGTTGAATATGCCATTGCCTTTGCATTTTTAATTTTTATTTATATGAGTTTCGACTTTCCGATTTGGTTATTTTTTGTTCTTTTGTTCGTTCCTGATCTCACCATGCTCGGTTATGCGATGAATAAAAAAGTAGGCGCGATTGTTTATAATCTTGGACACACGTTTATTTTTCCTCTGCTTTTAGCATTAGGGCACTTATATTTCAAAAACGAGTATCTACTTTTAGTGTCGATCATCTGGATAGCTCATATTTGTATGGATAGAGCGATAGGTGCTGGTTTGAAATATCAAGATTCTTCATTTACCAATACGCATATACAGAGGCTTTAAAGAATACAAAGTTTCAAGGCACATCAGACAAGACTCTTCAAATAACGCTATCAAATTTCTACCAGAATCTGCACCATGACTGGAGAAGCATGATCGAATGACGATAAAAGTATAAATGCTTAAGCCTTTTACCTTATCTTATGATTGAGCTGATTGTGCTGTCGGTTTAAGCAAGCTGCGAGGATGGTCTAATAACGAGCTCGTTCACATCAACTCCATCAGGTTGCTCGATGGCATATGCTATAGAACGAGCGATGGCGGAGGCTGGAAGCGCAACGCGGCGATATTCCTTCATGAGTTGCCTTGCTCCATCATCTGTGATACTATCGGCAAGCTCGGACTCCGTAACGCCCGGCGACACAAGAGTTGCACGAATGTGGCTTCCGACCTCTTGCCGTAATCCTTCGGTAATCGCCCGAACGGCGAATTTGGTAGCACAGTAAATCGATGCGGTCGGTGACACCTCATAGGCACCGATTGATGCGACATTGACAAATTGACCGAATCCTTGTTCCTTCATAATCGGCAGACCAGCAGCAATACCATGGAGAACGCCACGGATATTTACATCAATCATGCGATTCCATTCATCAATTTTTAATGCTTCTAGCGGCGAGAGTGGCATGACACCAGCATTATTTACGATGACATCGACTCGGCCAAAATGACTCTGTGCCAAACGGACAATCGCCTTCATTTGCTCAAGCTCCGTCACGTCGAGCTGTTGATAAACAATGGAGCCTCCCGTTGCTTGTATAGCGGATGCCAGTTTCTCTAGTCGATCTAAGCGTCTAGCACCGATGACGACAAGAGCCCCCTTTTCTGCGAGCAGCCTTGCTGTCGCTTCTCCGATCCCACTGCTTGCTCCTGTAATGACAACAACTTTACCTTTAAGTGTAGACATTATTGCTCGCCCCCTTCTTTACTTTCTAAGTAAAGCACCATACCTGCATGGTACAGCACTCCATCAATAAAATCCCCGTCAGCCGTAAAGCCTGTATCATCCACATATTCGATATGATTGCCTTCAATAGTATATTTGCCTTGGTAAGCACTCTTGCGGTTGCCCCTAGCTTCGTCGTACCGCCCGTTCGGCAGCAGCTCATGCCGGATATAACCGTCCGCGGTAACCCACATGCCGACATAAGGATGTGAATTTGCATATTCAGTGTTCATGTTATTCTCTCCTTCAATGTTCGTATGGTGTATGGCTCTTATAACTGCAACTCCATTATGAACTGGTTCGAAGGCAGGGAGGTAGCCGGAAAGCACACAATACTTGCCTAATCCTCCAAAAGGCAATAAAATTTACTTATTCATTCAAAGATTAGGGAGGCGCACGGAATGTATGAAAGGTCTGTGAAACGAGAGAGAGAGCTGGCAGAAGTGATTGAGCGGTTCACAAAACAAGACGGCACACATGAGACGTTAATTCCCGGCTTGCGTTTCATTCGTTCTTCTGAGGCATCGGAGCCGGTCTATTCGGTATATGAACCCTCATTGTGCGTTATAGCCCAAGGCGCCAAGGTTGTCATGCTAGGGAAAGAGAGCTATCGGTATGACCCAAGCTGCTATTTGACCGCCTCCGTACATTTGCCTATTACGGGACAGATTGTAGAGGCTACGCCGGAAATGCCGTACTTAAGTCTTCAATTGCAGCTCGATATGAATCAAATAGTTGAGATGAATGAGTTGATCTATGCCACTAATACAGTCGAGAGGACTAAGGGTGAATTTGGGCGTGGATTGTATATTGATCGATTGAACGATACGCTTCAAGATGCCATACTACGGCTTGTTCGATTGCTCGATACTCCAGAAGATATTCCTGTGCTAGCCCCATACTTAATTCGGGAGATTGTTTATCGGGTTCTGCAAAACGAGCAGGGGGCTGCGCTCAGACAATTTGCTTTGATAGGCAGCCATGCCCAACGAATTGCAAAGGTGATTCAGCGGATCAACCGTGATTTTGCGATGCCCTTGCGTATTCATGAACTAGCTAAGGAGGCCAGCATGAGCGCCTCGTCCTTGTACTCTTACTTCAAGGAAGTAACCGCAATGAGCCCGATTCAGTATCAGAAGCAGCTTAGGCTGCAGGAAGCACGACGTATGCTCTATTCGACAGCAATGGAGGTAGCTGACGCTGCGTTTCAGGTCGGTTATGAAAGTCCGTCACATTTTAGTCGCGAATATTCGCGGATGTTTGGCCATCCGCCAGTCAAGGATATTAGACGTTTGCATGACGCGCTGCAAACTGGAAAGATATCCTCTTAGATCAAGAGCAGCCGGATTATCGATTAGCGTAGCAATACCTTTATCAAGAATAGTTCTCCATCATTTGCACCAAATAGCGCCGAAAATCCTCAACATAGGCTTTAGGCGCTACAATTTTTAGCTGAGTGCCGAAGCCTGCTAAAAATTGAAATCCCGTATCATTTTGAGGGACATCTATGGTCGCTTTTAATAATCCAGAGCTATGCTCCTCAATGCTCTTTCGACCATATCTTTCGATCACTTGATCCTTGATGCTAGGCGATATCCATGCAGTAACCGCGACGAGCTGCGGGAGATAACTTGCTTCATGTCCTTGTTCTGACCAATCGTCTCTAGGCTGAAACGTTCTTTCACCCATGGCGATCTGTTCAATTCGAGATAATTTGAAGGTTCGATATCCCTGTCGATGTAAACAGAAGCCTTTTAAGTACCAGCTTGATTCGCTAAAATGAAGCTCATACGGCTCGACCATTCTATTCGTTGGAGCCCCGTTTTTATCGGTATAATTGAACGAAACGATTCTTTTCATAACTATCGATTCTTGACATGTTTTTAAGGTTTCAAGTATCTCGGATCGACCCTGCCAATCATAAAATGACAGTTGTATGGAACGTTGTAGAGACAATGGGCTGACCATGGCCTCTATTTTTTTTATCGTTTGCTCGACCTCCTCGGTAAGGAGAATTTGTTCCAATCCGCCAAGCGCCGTTAATATATTCTCTAAATCGGAGTTGCTTAATAGACGCTTATCAACCTTATATTCCTTCATTATGCCGTAACCGCCATTTACCCCGTTAACAGAGTAAATGGGAATGTTGGATAAACTCAACGTTTCCATATCGCGAAGGATCGTTCTTTTAGACACATTGAATAGTTGTGTGAATTCGCTAGTAGAAACAAGCTCTTTTTTTAGCAATATCATAATAATTGCAATGAGTCTCTCGACCTTGTTCATATCAATTTCTACCTCTTTTTTTATGAGTATAATAAATGGTGCCATATAGGTGTCACCTTTTCTAAATTATACTACATGTATAACAAGAAGGAGGTTTTAATCATGTCCGCTATAATCTATTTAAATTTTGATGGTGTCGCAGAACATGCGATTGAATTTTACGGAGAGGCTTTGCAAGCAAATGCAATTAAAAAAGTGAAATTTGGAGATATCCCACAGGATCCCAATTATCCTCTGCCAGAAAATGAGCTAGCTATGATCATGGAGTCGTCAATCGAGTTCGATGGCGGGAAAATCATGATGTCGGATGTGCTTCCTTCTATGAAGAGTGTAACTGGCGAGTTGATGAAAGGAAACAACGTATGGATTAGTGTAATGAATGAGGATAAACAGAAACTGGAGATGTACTTTAATCGCTTGTCTGTAGGTGGCCATGTGATCATGCCGTTATCGAATGTCCCTTGGTCTTCGTGCTTTGGGATGCTGGTTGATAAGTTCGGGGTTTCCTGGAAGTTTAACAGTGATGCAGATCAGTTTCTTGATAGCGTCATTTCGAGCAAATCATAATACATTAGAAAAAGTGGCCTTGAATTAAGGCCCTTTTTCCATTTTTTCTAGAAAGGATGAGCTATTTCATTTATGGAAGATGTGAAGGTCATTCCAGTAAAAACGAGAGACGAGCTAAGGACTTGGCTACAGAACAATTGTCACACTGAAAGATCTTGCTGGGTTTTGGTTAGTATGGCGCCTAGCCCTGATAGGGTGTTATATTTGGACGCAGTCGAAGAAGCTCTGTGCTTTGGATGGATTGATGGCATCAAAAAGAAAATTACTAATACAGAGCTGGCTCAAAGACTATCTCCAAGAAGTAAGAAAAGCTCATGGACTGAATTAAATAAAGAGCGTGTCCGTCGTCTAGAAAAGTTGGGGCTTATGAGAAGCGAAGGGAGAATGGTTCTCCCAGATATGGACCCTAGTTCCTTCAAAATAGATAAAGCTATAGAGCAACGGATCATGGAGGAAAAGCAATTATATGATCATTTCATCGCATTGCCAGATCTCTATAAGAGAGTTAGGATCGACAACATACAAAGCGTAAAGAATCAACCAGAGTTGTTCGAAAGCAGACTAAATAAGTTCCTAACATATACGCGAGAAAACAAAATGTATGGTCAATGGAATGATCATGGACGTCTACTGAACGATTAAGCAAAAGCTGCGAAGCCATTAGGGCTTCGCGTTGCTAATGAGTTGATCATGCCCAAGTAGTAATCGTATCTACTGGTAATCGGTAGGAGGGATAACCTTGTTTGCTTGCTTTACCAATCGAAAGCAGCATGACCGGCTGGAATCTTTCCTTGTCCAGTTGAAAGACCTCTGCAATTCGATCCTTGTCATAGCCCGCCATTGGATTCGTGTCATAGCCATGGGCACGAGCTACAAGCATCAGTTGCATAGACACAAGACCGGAATCCAGCATGTTTATATCGCGCAAGGCGGCTGGAGTCAGGCTTGCATAATAAGGTCTTGCTTGCTGCAGCTGAAGTTCCTTAACTTCCTGAGGCATGTAGCCGAGTTCTACTGCCTTACTAAAAATTTCGTCCATATATTCAATGTTGTTGGCGTCGTAAAAAACTGCAATAACAGCAGAAGAAGTCAGGACTTGTGTCTGATTGAAGGATGCCAGTTGTGCAAGCTTTTCTTTGCCTTCGGGACTGTCAATCACAAGGAAACGCCAAGGCTGCATGTTAATGGCAGAAGGTGCGCGGGTAGCTTTAGCTAAAATTTCTGTCATTTCCTCTCGACTGATCTTAACTTCGGGGTCGTAAACCTTAACGGAACGACGTTCCAGTACAATGTTGTTAAAGTCGTTTGTTTTCTGTTAATTGCTTGTAAGATTGCTCATGCCTATTTCTCTCCTTTTACGGTTAAATTCGGAAATGATGTTGCTCACCATTACGTTAAAGATGGTAAACTATAAAGTGTACTTTATAGCAAGCACTAAAAAGGGGGGCATGAGGTGAGGATAAGTGAAGTAGCAAAAAGTACTGATCTTCCGATTTCAACGATCCGGTATTATGAGCAAATAGGCATTATTACCGATGAATATGTATTGAGGGATCAAAATAATTATCGGGTGTATGCGTCAGACATCATTCATCATCTAAGTGTTGTAAAACATTGTTTAGCAGTTGGTTTCTCGATACAGGATATCCGATCCATGATTGCTCAAAACGGAATGACGAAGAATGAACATGTGAGCCTGATCCAAGCAAAAATCGCGGAAATTGAAGCCGCTCAAAAAAAGTTAGATGAATCCAAACAAAACCTGTATAACCTTCTCCGGTTGGATATTACTTGTGAAGAGGGATTTGGGAAATGTTAATCGTATTATGTACAGGAGATTGAGGATGTGATGAAGATATTCTCTATCTCCTGTACTGCTATCAAAGTCAAAATGTTTTTTTGAAATTACAACATTTGCAATCATAAGGTTGATTGTAAAATAGCTATAGCGAGTGATATACTACACGATAGGAGGGTAAAAATGTAAATTCATACAGGAGAAACTCCAGTAACCTTTGTTAACTCATATCAATGGGTATACATGGGGTCTTGGTCACTCGCCGTTGGTACCAGAAAAACCATAATGGTACCACTAGTATAATTTTATTGAGAAGAAATGAGGTGAAGTTATGCGTGAGCGCATATTGCGAACTGCTCAAGAGTTAATCAACCGACAAGGACTTAAATTCACAATGGCTGTTTTAGCTGCAGAGCTTGGAACGAGTAAACGGACATTCTATGAATATTTTGAATCGAAGGAGCAGCTGATTAGTGTAATGGTTGATGAGGTTGTCGCTGAAATCAAGGAGTCACAACAAGCGATCTATCACAATAAAAGCTTAACTAATGCACAAAAGCTTGAACTAGCATTGACCCTCCTTCCGAAGGGGATACATTTCAATGACCGCCGTCTAATGGCAGACCTGAAACGGTTTTTCCCCGATGAATGGAAAAAGATCGAGCAATTACTACATGAGGAGTGGGGGGCAATTGCAGCAATTATAGCCGCAGGCATCGATACTGGCGAATTTCGCAACGTACATATTGCTACAGTTGTTCAAATGATGAAAGGTGCATCGTTTGCTTTGTTTGACCCAGACTTTTTGACACATACAGACAACTCGCTCGTTGAAGGTGTACGGGCAATGGGCGAAGTGTTTTTGAAAGGTCTGAGTGCAGAGTCTGAGTGACCCCCATTGAGGAAAGTGAAAATTGGAGGCTTATGATGGATACGTGGAAAAAAGCATTAATGGCATTGTTCTTAATTACCGATGTTGGGTTCATACTGTATTGGGGCATAACCGCATTGAAATTAATTCCACCTGAATATTTATATCAGGACTATTCGAACCCCTTGCTGGTTTCCTGGAACTGGTCTTTTTTTGCAATAGATATCTTCATATCAATGACAGGGTTTTATAGCTTTTACTTGTTAAAAAAGGGGCAAACCTCTTGGATTGTGTGGTCTATTATTTCACTGGTTTTAACATTCAGTTCAGGCTTGATGGCTATTTCCTTCTGGTCCATCCGCTTGGATTTCGATCCTATGTGGTGGACTCCGAACTTATTTCTTTTGATTTATCCGTTATGTTTTATCCCTCGACTGTTGAGAGAGCTGCAGGGCACATCACATACATAAATTGATTGCTGTTACTTTTGAAGATGAAAGAAGAAAGATGAAAGATGCAAGATGAAGGATGCATGATGGTCAAACCTCCTTATGTAGGAAAGCCGTTGAAATTTTACGCGTGTAAAATCTCAACGGCTTAAGTCTGGCCCAGTCTTATTCTTTTGTTACTAATTTAAGAGGCGCAGCAATAAGCTTTTCTACCTCTTTACCATCGATAACATCCTTTGCTGCTTGCACAGCTAACTGGCCAATTAAAGCTGGCTGCTGAGCAATCGTTCCTGTTAGCTTACCCTCTTCGATTGACTTCAATGCGTCATCGTTTCCGTCAAAGCCTATAATGGGAATGTTCTTTCCAGAGCTTTGAATCGCTTCAATAGCGCCGAGTGCCATCTCATCGTTATGTGCAAAAACGGCTTGAACACCAGGATTACCCTGCAATAAGTTTTCCATTACCGTCAATCCGTTGGATCGATCGAAGTTTGCGGTTTGTTTAGCAATAACATCTAGCTGAGTGTCTGCAATTTCGTGGAACCCTTTTCCTCGTTCCCGAGTTGCTGAAGCACCAGGTGAGCCTTCCAGCTCAATTACCTTCGCACCTTCTCCGACTTTTTCTACAATATATTCAGCTGCCATTGAGCCACCGGCAACATTATCTGAAGCGACAAGCGTAGCGACTTCACCGTTGTCTGCAGAGCGATCGAGTGTAACGACAGGTATGTTTAACCCATTTGCTGATTGGACCGCAGTGGATATAGCAGCGGAATCAACGGGATTAATAAGTAAAGCTGTTACGCCTTGCTGCATTAAATCCTCAACATCATTGCTTTGCTTAGCAGAGTCGTTTTGAGCGTCGATGACGATGACTTCAACCCCTTGATTTTTAGCTTCAGCCATAACCCCATCCTTAACAGCAACAAAGAATGGATTATTAAGCGTAGAAATTGATAATCCCAGCTTAATGTTTTGCTCCCCCGTTGCGTTCCCTCCGCCATCTGACTTGGACCACTCTGGTGCATCCGTTGTACAAGCTGATAGCAGCATTAATGTTACTAGTAATACAATCGTTGTTATTTTTCTCATGATAAGTTACTCCTTTTTGTATTGGTCTAGGCTTTTTTACGATCTAGTAAAACGGCAATGGCAATAACAATCCCCTTAACGACCATCTGATAAAAAGATGATACGCCAAGTAAATTTAGACCGTTATTTAATATGGCTATAATTAAAGCACCAATGAGTGTACCAACAATTCGACCACGTCCTCCCGTTAGGCTTGTCCCCCCTAATACGACTGCTGCAATCGCATCTAGCTCATATGAGGTACCAGCTGTCGGCTGTGCGGAGTTAAGCCTTGATGTTAAGATTGCACCGGCCAGAGCTGACAGTAATCCGATTAATGCATAGATCATGATCTTAATTCGGTCTACTTTAATACCAGAAATAATGGACGCTTTTTCATTTCCACCAATAGCGTACGTTTTACGGCCAAATGGTGTCTTATGAAGAATGATCCACAATATAGCAAACACGATGAGCATCGTAATAGCAGGTACCGGAATGCCAAAGAGATAACCACGTCCTAGAAATTGAAATGCTGCTTGATTTCCGAGGCCTGTTATAGGATTACCGTTGGTGTATACGAGTGTTAATCCTCTAAAGATGGTCATTGTCGCTAACGTTGCGATAAAGGGAGCCATTCGTCCTTTCGTAATTAATAATCCGTTAATTCCACCTAGAATCCCGCCTAATAAGCAACCCAATATGATGGCGATAATCGGATCCCAACCTGAGACCATAAAATTAGCCATCACAGCACTAGATAGGGCAAGAATAGAGCCGACAGATAGATCAATCCCACCTGTTAATATGACGAAGGTCATCCCAAATGCAATTAATGCGTTTATCGATACTTGTCTAAGTAGGTTTAGGATATTGAGGGGCTCAATAAAGCTCGGATTTAAGATGGTTACGATAACGATTAATATAATTAACCCCAGTAGCGGACCAAGCTTTTGCGTGATGTTACCGATTCCAAACCCTTTACGTAAACCTTCATCCTTTGTTGTCATCTCATTACTGTCCTCCTGTAGCTAGCGTCATAATCTGTTCCTGTGTTGCCTCTTCTTTCGAAAGTTCGCCACTAATTTTGCCCTCATGAACAACATAGATTCGGTCACTCATCCCAAGCACCTCAGGTAATTCAGAGGAAACCATAATAATCGCGACTCCTCGTTCAGCTAATTCATTCATTAGCTGGTAAATCTCTCTCTTTGCACCAACGTCAACACCACGCGTTGGTTCATCTAAGATGAGCACGCTAAGTCCGATACCGATCCATTTGGCTATAACGACCTTTTGCTGATTTCCTCCTGATAAATTTCGCACAATCGTGGATGAGGATTGGGTTTTTATATGCAGACGTTTAATAAGCAGCTCAACAAATTCTTGCTCCTTCTTATTATTAATGAGCCCTTTCGGAGCAAAGCTATAGAGGTTGGTTAAGACCATATTGTCCTTCACGGAGAAATCCAGCACTAAGCCTTCATCCTTACGATCTTCCGTAACGAAGCCAATCCCAGCCTTCATCGCATCATTGGGGTTATGAATAACGGTTTTCTTTCCCTTAACCAAAATCTCGCCCTGATCTAAGGAATCTAGCCCAAACAAGGTTCTCATGATTTCCGTTCGTCCGGAGCCCATTAAGCCAGAAAAGCCAACAATCTCACCGGCACGCACCTTGAAATTAACATCAGTAAACTGCCCTTTTTTTGAAGCCTGCTTTACCTCTAGCACGATGTCGCCTGGTTTTGCTTCATGAGAAGGGAATCGATCTGTTAATTCACGCCCGACCATTTTTCGGACGACATCATCAAAGTTTGTTTCGGAAATCGGCTTCGTATCTACGGTTTTTCCATCTCGCATAACGGTGATCCGATCACAAATCGTAAAAATTTCCTCCATGCGATGTGAAATATAAACGATAGATACCCCATCCTTTTTAAGGGATGCGATCACCTCGAAGAGCTTTTGAATTTCACGTTCTGTTAATGCGGCTGTAGGCTCGTCCATGACGATCACTTTGGCATTGGTCATAAGTGCTTTAGCAATCTCAATCATTTGCTTTTCGCCTACAGAGCGTAAGCCAGCTTCTTGGTGTAACGGAATCGTGACTGAAAGCTTCTTAAACTGCTCGGATGCTTTTTTGCTCATTTCCTTCATATCAAGTAAGCCTATTCCCGTAGATAGCTCTTTACCAATAAACAGGTTATCTAGTACAGACATATCACGCCATATATTTAATTCCTGATGAATAAAGGCGATGCCAAACTTTTCCGCTTCTCGTGGATTGTCAAAGTACGTTTCTTTTCCATCGATGATGATGGTTCCTTGATCGCGCTTATGTAACCCAATCAAAATATTCATCAAGGTAGACTTGCCGGCTCCGTTTTCCCCCATTAACGCATGAACTTCCCCATCTTTCAGTTCAAAATCAACGCCAGTTAGAACACGATTCGCACCGAATGACTTATAAATATCATTCATTTTAATGTACATTGTGTGTGAGCCTCCTTATTGTCCAAAATTCACACCGGCTTGTAGGATGCAATTTGCATACGGTGTTGCTTCACCTGTTCGAATGATCACTTTTACATCATGCGTTAATTGTTTAAACTCCTCGTGGCTAACCTCAACCACTTCAATGTCATTACATTGCTTAAGCATAAATTGAGAAACCGGACGATTCTGATCGGCAAGCTCTTTGGCGAGAATAACCTTCTCAATGACCATATCCTCGAATATTACCTTCACAACCTCTTCATAGCTTGGCAGGCCAAAACGAAGGGCCAAATCAATCTTTTCTATATGCTCAGGAATAGGTAAGCCAATATCCGCAATCACGATCCTATCCGTATGCCCTAAGTCCGCTAATATCTTGGAAATGTGACTATTCAATATGCCATGCTTCTTCATCTTTAAAGCTTCTCCTCTACTTCCGCTCGTGAAGGCATGCCACCTTGAGCGCCGAATTTCGTTACAGATAGTGACGCAGCACGATTAGCAAACTTCAACGCAGAGTCGATAGGATTACCTTCAGCTAAGGATACGGCTAAGGCTGCATTAAATGTGTCGCCAGCACCTGTTGTGTCCACCGCGTCAACTTTATAGGTAGGTACAAGCACTTCATGCTCTCCATTAAAGTAACGAACGCCCTTACTACCTTCGGTTATAAAGAGCTTGTTTGGATATAGCTGTAATGCTTGGCTTGTATTAATTTGAGGAAATAAAATAGCACATTCATGCTCATTAGGTGTAAGATACTGAGCCTGCTCAATGATTTTCTGGGATATGCTGCGAGCGGGTGCAGGATTCAGTAATAGTGGGACATTGTACTTAGCGCAAATATCACTAACATAATCGACCGTTTCTTCTGGGATTTCCTGCTGTATCAAGACGATATGTGCAGTTTTTATTGGCTCTAATGATTTATCAATTAGTGCAGTCGTTACGTTGTCATTAGCGCCCTTCACAACGATAATACTGTTATCACCTTCGGCTAATATAATATGGGCCGTTCCACTATCAACTTCAGAGGATCGTTCGATATAAGAGATATCTACAGCATTTTGCTTAAAGTTCTCTAAGATCGTATCACCATAAAAGTCAGTTCCGACGCAACCGATCATCGTTACTTGTGCACCTAGTCTTGCAGCAGCGATGGCTTGATTGGCACCTTTGCCACCAGGTACGATTGAAAATTTATCTCCAAGCACCGTTTCTCCAGCCTGCGGTCGTTTCGTTGAGGTTACGACTAAGTCCATTGCACAGCTACCGATCACACATACCTTTACCAATTCCATCAACCTTTCATGAGTTCCGACAATCTTGTGAGTATCATTTGTAAATATGATGATGAATATACAGTTTCAGACTTTTGCTTCACAACAAAAAAACCGTTGAAGCTTTACGTGTGTAAAATTTCAACGGTTTCATCTATAGAGGCATAGGATAGTGTGTGTAGAGGCAGTTATGGAGTTGCTAAGGAATATTTATTAATCGTCATTACTCATGGTTCTAATCAGCATGCTAGTTAGCGATTAGAACCATTTTTCTGTATAGTTTCGGATCAAGATTGCTTCTGGTTTTGTACTCCCCATTCGCACAGCCCTTCCAATACAGGTAATAAGGATTCAGCCTTTTCAGTGAGATAATACTCAACCTTTGGTGGGATATTAGGGTATTCAACCCGTCTAACCATCTCGTCTTTTTCCAGCTCTTTGAGCTGAGAGCTCAGCATCTTATATGTAATCGCTCCTATTTGCCTTTTTAGTTCATTAAAGCGAACGGGCTGATTTTCGGCTAAAAGGTAAATAATGACCATCTTCCACTTTCCTCCGATGACCGATAACGTATAGCCAAAAGGTGTATCCTGAATATTTTTCACCTTGCCTTTATACTCAACCATACTCATCGTAACACTATCCTTTCTAATCGTATCTAGCTTTAACAAGCGTACTGTTCCATGATCTACCTATAGTCTATCATAGCAATTCTTTAAGGTAAGGAGAACAAAAAAGTAACTCAAAAAACAATGAACATAGATGACTGTAAATATATTGACAATACCCCAATAATAGGTGAAGATGTGCCTATTAAAGTTTTACTGTTGAATAACCGTCCAATGAAGTTGCCCAAGCTCGGATGGGCAGCTTTTTTGTTTGGGAAAGGAGGAGTTTATGTACAGAATTGCGATATGTGATGACGATGAGAAGGAGAGAGACAAGGTCAGAAATATGCTGGTCACACTATCAGTCAAAAGTGGAAACGAGTTCGAGGTTGCAGAATTTGCTTCCGGCGAGCAATTGATTGCACATTACGAGAGGGAGGAAGCTCCTTTTCATATTCTCATCCTAGACATTGAAATGAAAGGCATAAACGGCATTGACACGGCGCGCACTCTGCGTAAAATGAAGCGGCACCACGAACAGATCATATATTTGACGAGCTATGCCGAGTACATGATGGATAGCTTTGATGTGATTACATTCCAATACTTGATGAAGCCCATGGAACCGGAAGTATTCGAGAGCAAGATGCTGAAGCTGTTCCGATACTTTGAAGAGCGAGACCAGAACTTATTGATTATTAAATCAGCCTACGAGGACATTGTACTACAGACCGACGATATTATTGCTATTGAAGCGGCCAAAAGCTTAACGGTAAAAAGCCAGCTGAAATTTACGACGATACATGCTGTCTATTATGGACGAGGATTGATCTCACACTATGCGACGGCATTAAAGAATAGCAAATTTCTTCAGATACACCGTTCAATTCTAATTAATTTGCTTCACGTACATAAATTTTCGGGAAGCAACGTGGTCATGACTAACGGATTAGAGCTACCAATTGGTCGATCTAAGGTCAAGGAAGTCAAGGACGTCTGTACAAAATTTATGGTGATGAGGGCGGAATGAACATGGATCCATTTATTGTGCTATTAAATGTAGTTATTCCGTTAGTCATGACCGTGCAGGTTAACTTTTATTTTAACTCCGTCTTCGGTAAAGAGAAAAGCAAACCGACGAAGTGGCTGTATATCTTGGCATTCCTTATTGCCAATGTAATGTTTCTGAATGTGCCGCTACCTTTGCTTGGCTTTAATTTATTAATGATGGCGGCGATTTTTTGTCTGTCACTCGGATATGAATCAGAGCTGCGAATGAGAGTCGTGTTTTCCGTGCTCTATATTGTGCTGCTAACGCTCGTCCACTCCATTAGCGTATATGTACTTGATCCATCACTAACTGATATACCTAAGTATACATACACCGCCAATGAAGGCGATCAACTGCTGTTTGGCACAAGATTATTGCTAAGCTATATCCTAATGTTTGCAGTGGTACAGGTTATTCGAATGTTGGCTAAACGTAGAAACTATCCATTGAGTTTACGCTATCATATTCTGTTCCTTAGCGTACCGCTAATTAGTACCTATCAGGTGAATGTGCTAACGATGTACAGCGAAAAGAATCTGCATTACTATCTCGCTGTTAGTGGCCTTATTGTATTGAATATTTTGGTCGTATATATTCTTGATACGATTATGGCTAGGTTTCAGCTTATGCATCAAAATGCACAGCTCCAGCAGCAGATGGACTATCAAGAAGCCAATTATGAAAAGACGGTGCACAGCTTTAAGAAGATTAAAAGTATCATTCATGATACGAACCAGCAGCTATTATTTATCGATGAATGCATGAAGCAAGGGAAAACAGCTGAAGCGAGCGAGCATATCCGCGTCACGCTAAACAAGGTTGAAGATGCATATGACCGGATCAATACGGGTAACCTCGCCATCGACGCCTTATTGACCAACGCCTTAAACATTGGGCAGGCTAACGGAATTAAGATAATCACTGAGCTTCGTCTTTTCGATCGAGAGCTTCCTATCGAGCGTTATGACTTATGCGTCGTGCTAGGTAATTTGCTGGATAATGCCATTGAGGCATCAAAAAAGATAAAACTAGCAGATGACCGGCAAATGGTTGTGAACATCCGTTCCAGCGAGTCTGCGCTTTTTATTCTGATTCGTAATCACGTGGAGCGAGAGGTAAACGATTTGCAAAGCAAAAAAGTGAACCCGGAATTTCATGGCTTCGGGCTAACCAATATTAAGCGAATCTGCGAAAAATATGGCGGGCATATGACAATTGAAACTAAAGCGAATCTATTCGAAAACATGGTCGTCCTGCCGTTTCCCGACACTAACAATTCCCGTACGTAATGCATTTCGGGGATTGTTTTTTTCGTTTCGGGTCAATTTGACATTATCTATGCTCCATTTCCCTTATGATAAAGTCATTCCAGAATGACCAATAGAAAGAGGGAGAGAACGAATGAAAAGTTGGAAACGAACTGGTGTTGCGTTGGTGGCAGCATTGCTGCTTGTGGCACCTATGTCCGAGGGAGCGGTAAGAGCCGAACAGGGCGAGATGGCAAGAGTCCACGCAACAGGGGACTCGATAGCAAGGGACAATCAGCCTTCATCGTCATTGAATGAAAAAGGCACGACGACACTAGAGTGGACTACGACAGAAGCACGACTCATCGCGGAGACACTTATCGATGGTTATGGCGCAAGCGGCGTCCAATACGCGATTCGCAAGGATGGGGAAGTTGTGCTGTCGGGAGGACTTGGACTTGATGAAACGGGTAGCAAGGTACCCATTGCAAGTAGCGTCATGTTTGCTATTGGCTCAGTCAGTAAAATGTACGTGACTGCTGCAACGATGATGCTGGCGGACGCTGGCAAGGTGGATATAGATGCAAAGCTAACAGAATACATTCCAGATTTCACAATGGCCGATGAAAGGTACAAGCAAATTACACCACGCATGCTTATGAACCACTCGGCAGGACTTTATGGAAGCCATTATAGAAATAGCATGCTGTTTGCAGACAACAGTACGGAGAACCGAGATACCTTGCTCGAAAATTTGCGTGGCCAACGATTGAAGTCGGAGCCGGGTGAATATTCCGTCTATGCCAACGACGGATTTCAGTTGCTGGAGATTTTGGTGGAGCGGGTTAGTGGAATGAGCTACAGTGAGTTTCTAGCAACATATGTTAGTAGACCACTCGGGCTAACCTCGACGAAAACACCATTAGATAGGTTTGACCGCAGTCAAATCTACCCAATCCGTCTACCAGGCATCGAAGGAGTATTGCCAGTTGAAAATGCGAACGTTCTCGGAACTGGAGGCATTTACTCGACAGCCGAAGAAGTGACTCTATTCTCGGAGGTATTGACGGGTCAACGACCTGATCTCCTGTCAAAAGCATCAGCGCTCGCTATGCAGAAGCCAGAATACCGTAATGGGGTTTGGGTGGAAGGCAGCTCGAACGTCTTTGGCTATGGGCTCGGTTGGGATTCAGTTGATCTGGCTCCTTTTGATGCATACGGCATACAGGCAGTGACCAAAGGCGGTGATACGACTTTATATCATTCGGCTTACATTGCTTTGCCCGAGAAAAACGTTTCTATTGCACTCCTGACAGCGGGTGGATCATCGATGTTTAACACGGCCGCAGCATCCAATATGTTGTTGACTTATCTAAAGGAAGTGGGTGAGATTTCAAGTATACAACCGCTCACAGCCTTCGATACTCCCGTTAAGCAACAGATGCCTGATCATCTGAAAGCCTACGCTGGCTTATATGGAAGAGTAGATGCCACGCTCAACATTGCAATCGAGGACAGTGAAATGAAGCTTCCGGATATGCTCGGTGGCTTTATACCGGAGCAGAGCTACGTGTATACCGGCGATCAAGCCTTTACGGGAGAGGATGGACGCACGATGATCAGCTTTGACGAGCAGAGCAACGGACACACCTACGTTCGTGTTCGGAGCATAATAGAGTTTCCAGGTATCGGTCATGCGTCTATTGATTACTACGAGCTGCAGAGGTTAGAGGACAACAAGCTGGACGATAGTACGAAGCTGGCGTGGAAAGAGCGTAATGGAAAAACGTACTATACCGTAAATGAGAAGATTAATTCATTGTTCTATTTATCGCTTCAAGTTTTATCTAAAACGATTCAGCTTGACGAGGCAGGCAGCTATGCGAACGCAGCCTTGATTACAGATGATAACCATGCGGAGAACATTGTAGAAATTCCTGTAATGAATGGACGTGATGCCTTTGATCTGGACTTCTACGAAGAGGAGGGTGTTGAGTACTTGCAAGCGGGCGGTTGGACCTACATTAGTGAGCGTGCCATTATGCCGCTCTACAAAGGAAAAACGTCCATTGCAACGATTCAGACATCAGGCCACGCACGGTGGTTCCACATTGATGAAGGAGTTGGCGGCCGCACGATTACGGTTGATTACCCAGAATCAAGTGGTTTCGTCATCTACGATGCGAGTGGAATGCCACTACATGTTTCAACGATTAGCGGTAGCCATACCGCCGTTTTGCCAGAGAACGGCTTAATCGTCTTCGGCGGCGAAGCGGGTGATGTATTCAAGATTACACTAGAGCGCAAGGAGTAAACAGAAAGAAGGTCTATCTCAAAGATGGACCTTCTTTTCTTAGTAATGGGTGTTTAGTTTATCTTATGACTCCATATTGATCCAAACTGTTTTTGAAGCGTTGTCCCAAGTGACGGTTCCGTCCAGCGTCTCTACAAGGAAGCGCAACGGAAGCATCGTCGAATTACCGATCATAATTGCAGGTGCTTCAAGCTGCACGGTTTTACCGTTTACGATAGCCTTCGCGCTATCAATCCGCAATTCCACTGTCAGATTTGTCTTCTTCACAGTCACCTTTCGCGCTGCTCCGTCCCATCGTACGGTCGCGCCGCTTTGCTCTAGAATGCCTCGCACAGGTACGTACGTATAACCGTTACGCACGACAGCTGCTTGTGGCATGGTAGGGAATTGTCCATTTACAGCTACAGAGACCGCCTTCTTCTGCGGCGTATATGCGGTGATTTTGCGTAGAGAAACATGATAAACGGTGTAATCCGGTCCGATGACGAGCTCATCGTTGTTCTGATAGCTTACACTGCCGATCTTTGCACCGTTGCTAGTTAGCACTGTTGCACGAGTGGCTCCATCCTTTAAGCGCTCTAGCAAAACATGTCCATTATCGATTGCATATTCCAGATGGTATGTTCCTTCGGATAATCTCTTACCAGTATGTCGGTCGACGCGGTATATCTTTGATTGAATATTGCCGCCTTCAAAGTACAACACCTTTCCGTCCTGGCTAATTCCCCTAAGATTTACAATCGAACCCGTGTTAAATTTTGATTCCCATGCGACAGAACCGTCTGCATTCAGCGCAATGAAACGTCCCGTGCTATACACTCCGTTGTTTTCATAAATGACATTCAGATAAGTCTTTCCATCAGGATCTGTAATGCCAAAGTCTTGCCCTGAATAAAAGCTTGAGTCTTTCTTAACCTGATAACTCCATAGCTTTTTACCGTCGCTAAGCCGGTAGGCAACGGTCTGATCATCGAAGGTATTCATTACAATTTGCCCATTCTTTCGATCAATTGTAACGTAGTCGGCGCTTATTCTCTCGGGAACTGACCAAATTGTTTTTCCAGTTTGTGGTGATAAAGCAGTCAGTTGATAGGACTCCTCATCCAGCCAGGAGCACATTTGTGACATGCTGCAGGTCGTCCAGGTCAAGATCATATCGTCATTGATAATGACAGGTTCGTGATAGCCAATCGGAATATTCGTTTGCTTATAAAGCTCTTGGTGGGTTACCAGCTCCCATGCCTTCTTTCCACCATGCTTGACCGCTATTAATTTGTTCTTGTCGCTTACGTACAATCGTTCATTGTCTAGGGAAAACCTCTCTAGATATTCAACTCCAATTGAGTTTAGAAGAAATTTGCTCTTCGTTTTTCCTGTTTTCTTATCAATCGTAATAATCGTTTCACTTCGATGGTCCTGACCATCGGTATAAACCGATGCAAGGATCGCATTGTCCGTGATCTCATAGGTGTAGGCATGAAGGTCATTTCGCTTCCACAGTACTTTTCCGGATGGACCTACCATTCCGAATTCAAGAACATCTCTTTGATTCATCTCATGCTTAGCATAGAGGAGAGATCCATCCCCGTTAGCCTCGACAATCGATATTGTTGCATCGTAATCCGACTTGCCGGATGAAATTGACCAAGCTGCTTTATAGCCGTCTACCGATTTTGCAGCAGCCGATGCGTCTCCCCCTCCAAACGTAAGCATAGCAGCTACGATCGCTGTAACCATGCCAAGCTTTGCCCATATGGACATGGACATGCCTGACGCTCTTCTACTTTCCAATGCTAGTTTCCCCTCTCTCATGTTAGTGTTAGTGCAAGGTTCGGCACTGATTATAATAGAGTATCATAGGAATTTAATTTGCAGAAGTAAATGCATGTCAATCAACGGTATCAAAGGTCTCATCTAGTAGGATTTTCTTGGTCCTACCTTAGATTGTAATAATGACATTACCCTTTTTACGTTCAGTCTCAACATATTGGTGGGCGTCAGGCAGGTGCTCCAATGGATATCGACGATCGATTACTGCGTTTAGCGTTCCATTGCTTGCAAGCTCCATGAGAAACGTCAAATTCGCTTTGTTTTGCATTAGACCGGCTGTTGCAAAAACAGCCTTTTTTCCTTTAAACAAAGAAGTCCACAGCATCTGCAATACGATAGAAAGCTTGGGCTCGGTCGTCAGATATATTCCTTTGCTTGCAAGTACAGGTTTGCATGCGGAGAAGGAGCGTTTTCCTACAGCATCAAAAATGACATCATAGGTTTTATCCATCCTCGTGAAATCCTCCTGGGTATAATCAATAGTGAAATCTGCTCCTGCATTTCTGACCAGACCTACGTTACCTGCAGAGCAAACACCAGTAACTTCGGCGCCGTAGTATTTGGCTAATTGCACGGCGTAGATGCCGACCGCCCCCGAGGCACCGTTAATTAGCACCTTTTGTCCTTTCCGCAGCTTTGCCTTGTCTCTTAGAAACGTTAATGCGGTGGCCCCTCCGTCACAAATGCCTACGGCTTCTTCAAAGGTGATGTTGTCTGGTATAACCGCAAGAGGGCTATCTTCAGAAAGACAGATATATTCAGCATAAGCTCCGAAGTTTTTAACGCTCATACCCAATACACGATCCCCAGCTTCAATATGCTTTACTTCTGAGCCGATCGCTTCGACCACTCCGGCAAATTCACAACCTCCAATTGCAAATTTCGGTTTGGATAGTCCGTATATTAATTTAATCATGAACGGATCTCCCTTACGAAAAGCACAGTCCGATGGCCCTACTGCGGCTGCTCGCAGACGGATGAGTATTTCCTTACTTCCAGGCGATGGCTTTGCGATTTCTTGAAGGACAATCACTTCCGGTGAACCATATGAATGTTGTACCATAGCTTTCATGAATATAGCCTCCTATTATTAATTTTTCATCGTAAACAAACAATAATAATCTATTGTGATCCACTGTATTGATCCTTTACAAAAGGCTCCATGTAGGAAGATAATGGTGAAAACGGTAGAGAAGGAGCTGAAGAAAAATTTCACTGAAAAACATTTTCTACAAATATCTAACTGAACTCACTTCCCTAAACAAGGATGAACAGCAAGCCATTGTGGATGAGATTTATATAGAAGAATTCAAAAAAGGGACCGTTCTTTTTCAACAAGGCGATTCACCGACAGCTTGTTATTTTGTCCTGAAAGGATGCGTAAGACAGTATTCGATTGATGTAGAGGGACGGGAGGTCACCTCCAATTTCTATACTGAAGAGCAGGCGATCGCTGTTTTTGATCACAAACCAGATAAGATTTCTAACTACACATTCATATGCGTGGAAGATTCGGTGATGGTCGTTGGCGACTTGAATACGGAAAAGGACATGTATAACAAGCATCCTCAGTTGGAGTCGATGACCCGCAAGATGATTGAGGCAGACTTTGCTAAGATACAAGAGGAATTCGCTGCATTTATTGCTGCATCGCCCGAAGAACGCTTCAGATTGCTGCAATTGAAACGTCCAACTCTCATCGACCGTGTACCCCAACATCAACTGGCCAGTTATCTTGGCATGACTCCGGAATCACTAAGCAGAATTAAGAAGAGAATCAACCAGCTCAATAGCTGATCTAATACAATAACCTTGGAACACACTAGAATAACCTTCATCCTTCAGTCATGATAATATTGTAACTAGGGGAATGTTAACGCGCATTGACTTAAGTCAAGATCATACAAACTTGAAAAGGGAGTGGAGGACTAATCATTTACAAAGCAGCTCCTTACATATTTATAATTGGTATCTTTCTCGTTGTTTTGGATGGTCTTTGGATCGTGGATACATATGATGACTATGATACTTACCCGAGGGAAGCCTTTATCTTTTTGATTATCGGGTTATGCTTGTCGATTATCGCTTATATGATCATCCAGCTTAATAGAAAGCATGCTGCCCACAGTGAAAATAATATAATGACTGACCAAGCAAGAAGGGAAAACAATCAACATTTCATTAATAGGTTGTGGGAGAAACGAGAGAAAGTGGGAAACAAACTAGTTGTTATTCTCTTTGTTGTTCTCGTGATTATAGCTATCTTTGATTTTGGACTAGCAACAAGCTTGCTTCAGCCCATCATGTTCTTAGGAATGGTTGGAATATCGTTTGTTTATATTATGAAAGATGAAAATGAGGATATTAAAAAAGAGAAATTTCAGCCTAAAAGTGATAAGCTACAGAATTTTCTGCGTCTGATTGATTATAGAGAGCATCCTTTCAGCTTGGGGCTGATCTTGTTTGTTATCATTGTGCTGACGTTTCTAATGTCTAAGGAGTTCGGATTTGTGCTGAGTTTGGAGACCAGCGGTAATCCTATGTATGTCATGAGTTTACCATCTGCCGCTTTCATCTTATCAGGATTAATATTTGCCTGTGCGTTTATATATATCAATCAGCATTGTGATTTCCTCGGGATTCGCCAGACCGAGCAGGGGCAGTATAAACTATTCCAGATTCATTTTCTAGAAATTATTATATGCGGCGCATCTTTTTTAATCTGGATAGGAGTTCTAGTGATTGATGTAATCATAGGCTAGCAAGCATTGAAGGGCGGCTAAACAAATAGGAGAGGGGGGCGAGGCTTAGTGACTGAGGAAGAAGTGTTAATGGGCGGCAATGTTAATCACATTATCCGAAAGGAAAATACGGTGCTTCGACCGACTGGTTATTGGAGCCCGTCTGTGCATGGGTTGCTTAAGCATCTAGAGCAGCAAGGCTTTGAGGGTGCACCAAGATTTCTCGGCATCGACGACTCTGGTCGTGAAATTCTAACATTCATTGCTGGAGAAGTCACAGGGAACGATTACCCCGAGCTTGAATCCTACATGTGGTCGGATGACACACTTGTAGAATTAGCTCGTCTGTTGCGCCGTTTTCATGATGCTACTGAAGGATCTACGCTCTTAACGAAGGGGAAATGGCAGCTTAGTTATATCGATGAACGCGAGCACGAGGTAATATGTCATAACGATGCTGCGTTGTATAATGTGGTCTTTCAACAAGGGAGTCCTATAGCACTGATAGATTTTGACATGGCAGGACCTGGACCGCGAATGTGGGACATTGCCTATACCCTTTACACATCGGTTCCGCTGGCGAGCTTCGCACCTGACCATTCTTCGGATAAAACGGTACAGTATCGTAAGGATCTACATGCTACGGAGCGCCGTCGTCGAGTTCATTTATTTTTTGAAGCGTATGGAATACCCGTTCCTCATGAGCTGCGACAGTGGATTATACAACGACTGACTACGATGTGTGAAACATTGAAAGAAGGTGCATCAGAAGGAAATCTTGCCTTTCAAAAAATGATTGATGAAGGACACTTGGCTCATTATGAGAGCGAGATTGAATTCGTAACGGATCACTTCGAGGATTGGGTATAGAATAGAGTGCATGGGCATGAATCCAACCATAAAGGTATTTACCCACATAAATTATGACAAGGTAATCCATAAATAAAGAATGGTGGAGGAATGATCATGTCCGAGTTCGACCCACATAAATTAACAGTGAATCTTATGACACCAGCCACTTTCGCTCAGCCAGTGGAGGGAAGGAAATATACGCTAACGCATTCAGACATTACGGGCCAACTATTTTTAGATATAGGGTATATGTACAATATGCAGGTTGTTAATCCTCAAATGCGTGATGAAGTGCTGGCAGAGTGGAAGAAGGATGTAAATGGTCATTTAACATTAGCAGGAACAGCATATGTAGACGGAGGGGAATATAGCTCTTCCGCAGCGGGTATACGGTTTAAAATTTTCATGAAAGAAATGGATACTGCAATAAGTGGCATTGTCTATGGAGACCGACCATTCTACGCTCGTTATCCACTTCTTCTTGATGCCCCGATTTTTATCCATTACATGTCAAACTATCCTCAGTATCGTCAAGTGCTCTACTACGGTACACCGCGTCAGTATTTATCACAAATAAATGTTGTACATCGTTAAGTGTAATCACTAAAGGAGCGATCAGACGTATCTAATCACTCCTTTTCGTTGCTACCTACAGCTATTCCTGTCTATCAAACCTCTTAGTTATGATCCGTTTCTTGCGGTCTATCGATATCAAATTCGATATCATTAATAATCACTTTGTTTATCGTATCTAGCGGAATAGTCTTTGAAAAAGGAATAAACCTATCCGCATAGTAGTTACCATTCGTATCAGGACCACTATTACCTGACCAGCCTTCTAGCAGGTTGCCACGATCGAATACATCGTTCTTTTGCTGCAGTAACAACTCCTTCGTTCCTTCATTGAATAGCAACTCGATCTTATAATCATATTCCATCACATTCGTTTTGGAATCTATGGCTTCGAATGACAGTCCAAGCTCTGATAGATAAAGCTTTTTGAACTGATACTGATATCCATTCGTTGTATCTTCCGTAATATCCATATCAATACGATCTATAGTAGGTGACAGTGAAACTTCAATGGGGGTGTCTATTCCTCTAAGTGAAAATTGAAGAATGCCGTCGTGTTCGTATTGGTTGAGTTTAGATCTGCCTAAGAGGTATATTTTATAATATCTGATGTATGGTTCTCTATAATCTTCTAATTCCGAGATACCTTTGGCACTACCAACAGTTGGGGTTTCATAGTTACTATATCGATAGCTCTCGAAGCTTTCTTTACTGGACTCACTTAACGCCTCTACGGAAATAACAATATAACCCAAACTTGAATCGGTCACGATTTCATGGACTTTCAACTGATAGTCCTTGTTCGAGATCGTCTTTCCCACCGTAAGAACTTTTGCTTGCTGGATGCCTGTAATATAGCTAATGATAATTTTTATATCTTCTGCTTTCATTGCGTATGCCACACTGCCTGTTGTAATGACAAAGGCAGCTACAATCGCGCAGGCAGCCTTGGTGAACTTGCTCTTGAACGAAAATACATGTCGCTTCTTATCTCGTTGTATTTTACTCATGGTTAAACGCTTTATCCTGTCTAGATTAATCTCAGGAGTCCTTGTGTTGTAATCGGAATTCTCCATAACTATTACCTCCTCCTTCAAAACATTCGACGATTGTTCTCCTGCCTCTATAAATCTTCGACTTCACCGTAGACAAAGGAAGATTATACATCAGAGCAATATCTTCAAGTTTATAATTCCAGATATAATATGCATAGAGGATATCGTTATCTGGTGGCTTCAATGTAGCGATCAATTTCTTAATCGTTGCGACATTTTCTTTCTGAATCAGCGCATCGTCAGTTGTAGGGAAGTTATTTGCCATTGCAAGCTGATCATCGAGCGGCTGATCATGTTTCACATGTCTCCATTTATTTCGTGTCATGTTCCGCGCGATTTGTGCCAAGTACGGCTTTAAAGACTCGGTTTGTAGAATCTTATGCCTGCTTTTCCACACGGCATAAAAAACATCGGATACGACTTCTTCAACATCCTCAGCATGTAGTGATAATCCGCCAACTCTATAAACAACTGCAGCAATGTATTGACCGTATATAGTAATGAGCTCTTCTATTGCGGAGTCATCGTTTTCCTTAAGTCGTTGTATTAAGATGCTATCGCTCAACTTCATCCCTCCTCATCTACCTATACAAAGAATGTCAGAGAAAAGTTTCCATATCTACTTAAATTTATTTAAATGATATTTCAATCTTCAAACTTATGCCATTCCATATTTGTATAAAGTTGTTAAATTCGGACAACATATAGATGAAAATTTTGGAGGAGGCAGCTTAATGACTAATGATTCTCAACATGATAATGTTCAACGTGAAACATTAACGACGCGTCAAGGTCACCCCGTAATGGATAATCAGAACATTAAGACCGTCGGAAACCGAGGTCCAGCGACATTAGAAAATTACCACTTTATCGAAAAAATATCGCACTTTGATCGGGAGGAAATTCCTGAGCGAGTCGTTCATGCTCGTGGAACAGGGGCTTTTGGATATTTTGAAGCCTACGGCAAGGTCGGTGATGAGCCGGTGGAGAAATATACACGGGCAAAAGTATTTTCTGGTGCTGGAAAGCGAACACCGCTAATGGTAAGGTTCTCCACGGTAGCGGGGGCTAAGGATTCACCAGAAACAGCAAGGGATCCACGCGGCTTTGCTGTGAAGATGTATACAGAGGATGGGAATTGGGATCTCGTAGGGAATAATTTGAAGATTTTCTTCATTCGCGATGCGATGAAATTCCCTGATATGATTCACGCCTTTAAGGCTGACCCTGCCTCGAACGTGCCTAATCCACAGCGGATGTTCGACTTCGTTTCTCGTTCACCAGAAGCGACTCATATGATTACGATTCTCTTCTCACCATGGGGGATTCCTGCAACCTATCGTCATATGCAGGGTTCTGGTGTAAACACCTACAAGTGGGTTAACGATAAGGGCGAAGCGGTTCTCGTTAAGTACCACTGGGAGCCTAAGCAAGGGATTCGCAATTTAACGCAAGAAGAAGCCGAAGCGATACAGGCGAAAAATGTTGGCCATGCTACACAAGACTTATATGAAGCAATTGAACGAGGGGATTATCCAGAATGGGAGCTTTTCGTGCAAATGATGGAGGATGACTATCATCCGGAGCTTGATTTTGACCCGCTTGATGATACGAAGCTTTGGCCGGAGGATAAGTTTCCATGGCTGCCGGTAGGTCGCATGGTGCTTGATCGCAATCCAGTAGATTATCATGCGGAAATTGAGCAAGCTGCATTCGGTACAGGAGTTCTTGTTGATGGTATGGACTTCTCCGACGACAAAATGCTGCAGGGTCGTACCTTCTCTTACTCCGACACGCAGCGCTATCGTGTTGGCGCAAACTATCTGAAGCTGCCTGTAAATGCACCGAAGGTGCCCGTTCATACGAACCAGCAGCGCGGTCAAATGGATGTCCGTGACCCGAAAGAGTCAGGAGAGAATCCTCATATTAATTATGAACCGTCGATGATCGGTGGCTTTAAGGAAGCTAGCACCGAAGGTCGTGCTCCACATCACCCAATGTATCATGCGGCAACGATGAGTGCACCGATTGATCGTCCGAACAACTACGGTCAGGCAGGGAATACATATCGTGAATTTGAAGAGTGGGAGCGCGAGGAATTGATTAAAAACCTATCTGAAGCGCTGGCGGTGTGCGACCCACGTATTCAAGAGGCGATGATTGAACACTTCACGCAGGCCGATCAAGATTATGGGCGACGAGTGAAGGAAGGTATTGCACAGAAAATGAAAGAGATTGAACATATGAAAACAGAAGGTAACGTTCCAGGCCGTGAATCAGGTATTTCGAAATACGGTCAAGGTACAATTGATGCGAATCAAGCTGTAAAGGACGCGGTTAAGAAAAGCCACGAAGCAGACCCATATTAAAAGCAAAGCTATACTTATAGAGAAGGTTACCCTAAGGCTTCAGATGGAGCAGGACGGGGTAGCCTTCTTTTTTGCTTTAGCATATTTTGCATGATTTCAAGTCATACTAACGAAAACTTAAGGATGGTGCTGGTATTATGTCAAGCCAATTTCAGCCAGGGCAAGTCGTGTATGTCATTATACGAAACCCTCATGTTCAAGGTGTAGCTAATGTTCAAGAGGCAGCAGTCGTGATGGATCCTAACTCTCCCGGTAGCCTTTCGCTATTTATGTACGAAACGTATTATCCATTAAACGAAGAGGTTGCTGTATATCAAACAGCGAGTGAAGCAGAAGAAGCCTATAGGGAGGCTTTTGGATACACTGACGTGGAGGGTTTATATGGTTAAGCCTTTCGTTCCTCAGCTAGTTTATGTCGAGCCAAGAGCGCTGGAATATCCTTTAGGCAAAGAATTGATTCAAAAATTTGAATCGATGGGCATTGAAATTAGGGAGACAACGTCTCATAACCAAATAAGAAACCTACCTGGAGACAATGATTTTCAAAAGTATAGAATTGCGAAGTCTACGTTAGTCGTTGGGGTTAGGAAAACGATAAAGTTCGATACGTCGAAGCCTTCTGCAGAGTATGCGATTCCATTTGCAACGGGGTGTATGGGGCATTGTCATTATTGCTACTTACAAACGACGATGGGCAGTAAGCCGTATATTCGCACCTATGTCAATCTCGATGATATTTTTGATGCAGCGAATCAATATATGAAGGAAAGAGCTCCGGAGATTACAAGGTTTGAAGCATCCTGTACATCGGATATCGTAGGCATTGATCACTTAACGCATTCTCTAAAGAAGGCTATTGAGTTTTTTGGTGAGTCTGAATACGGCAGATTGCGGTTTGTCACTAAATTCGAGCATGTGGATCATTTGCTTGATGCCAAGCATAATGGTCGAACCCGATTTCGCTTTAGTATGAATGACGAATATATTATTAAAAATTTTGAACCGGGAACGTCCAGACAATTGGAGAGAATGGAGGCGGCTAGGAAGGTGGGGGATGCTGGATATCCATTAGGTTTCATTATCGCTCCAATTTATCTACATGAAGGCTGGAAAGAAGGCTATAAAGACATGTTTGAAAGACTAGAAGCCAATCTTTCCGAGGCCAGCAAGAAAGACCTCACCTTTGAATTAATTCAGCATCGATTTACGAAGCCTGCGAAGAATGTGATTGAAAAGAACTATCCGATGACCAAGCTGGAGCTCGATGAAACGAAGAGAAAGTGGAAATGGGGACGATACGGCATCGGGAAATATGTATATACAGACCAAGAGCAGCAGGATATTAAAGAAACGCTTGGCAGATACATTAATCATTACTTTCCTCAAGCAAAGATTGAGTACTTCACATAAAGGAATGCTATGCCACTATAGACACTTATGAAAGCATTATGCTAAAAAAAGAGTCTTGTTTACAAGATAAAGCTGTCTGTCAGAGTATCACATCTCCACTGACTACAATATAATGTGTCAACAAGTGTAATGAGGTGATGATCCTATGGCAGTAGTAAAAGCCAGGAGTCAAGATATAAGCATGTTGGCGAGATTGCTTCGAGCGGAGGCTGAAGCCGAGGGAGAACAGGGAATGCTCCACGTTGGAACGGTGGGCATTAACCGAATAAGAGTAAATTGCTCCGACTTTAAAGATATTCGGACCATTCCTCAAATGATTTACCAGCCACATGCGTTCGAGGCGCTGCAGCATGGTATGTTCTATCAAGGTGCAAGAGAGCGGGAACGCCGTTTAGCGCAGCGTGCAGTCAATGGGGAGCGGAGCTGGCCAGCCAAATTCTCGCTGTGGTATTTCCGTCCAGGATCATATGATAATCCCGGACCATGCCCGTCAACATGGTACGATCAGCCGTTTGTAGGACGATGGAAGAAGCATTGTTTCTATGAACCAACGGCAGAAGAATGTGAAAATGTATACAACACGTATTAATACTGCGTGTATATTCAAATGTAAAAGTATATTAAATGCGCCAGCCCCCTTATATGCAAATAAGGGGGCTGGTGTTTTTGTCATGAGATTTATTTGAAAATACCAAATGGTTTACCAAGCGGAAGGAACTTGCGTCCAAAGTGAACATTTAATACAGACGCGCCGCAGCCGTATAGGGACATCAACGCAATACCGAGTTCAGCATATGCGGCAAGGGTATGGAAGACATGAGGTGCGATTCCAAAAGCGTCTAACGTTAAACCTATAAACAGTAAATCTATAAGTACGAATATAATAAACAGTACTTTATGTGTTTCCATAGCGCCAATTGTCATGAATAGAGTAAAAATTAGATAACCTAGAAATGCAAATCCAAGCTGTTTTCCGTCGATATCTGCAGCTAGTAGCGGCCCAAAAGCACCGAGCTTCATTAACCAGCTGCTAGCGACGCCGAGCCAGAAGAAACCATAGGCAGCGAAGGCGGTCATACCGAATGTATTATTGTGCTTAGCGTCTTGAATCGCTGCAAAAATCTGTGCTAGTGCTCCAAGGAATATCGCCCAAGGGATAACAAAGCTGAGCCCTGTTGTCAGACCAAGTTTTTGTGAGGATGCTACTAGCGTGACGATTGCTAGCCCAAACAGACCAATCCCACTTGGATCTGCTGTAATGATTTGTACCGATTGTTTTGTGTGTGTTGTCATAGATGCCTCCACTTACGATGTAATTGTTGATATAAATCAGCAATCGTCATCATACCACAGTTACAGCTATAACGGGTTGATTTTAATAGGAATGTCAGTGGCATTATCCGAATAGATGTTCCATTTCAGGAAAGAATAGCAGTAATCCAAATGAGATAAATGATCATTAGAATACTGTCAACCAACATATAACTATTCAGAGGGAGCATACATATGCAGGACGAAGAAATCATACTTGAAATTCAAAGAACGTCTACTCGAATTAAGACGATGGATGATTTAGATAAGATCGTTCAGGCTGTTGGCGATCGCGAGATCGTATTGCTGGGTGAGGCTTCGCATGGGACCTCCGAGTTTTATACACTGAGAGCAGAAATTACGAAAAGACTTATACAGGAGAAGGGATTTTCCTTTATTGCGGTTGAAGGAGATTGGCCGTCTTGCTTTACATTGAACCGATACATCAAGCATAAAGCAGATGCGCCTTCGAATGCACGGGAAGCACTGAAGGATTTTAATAGATGGCCGACATGGATGTGGGCTAATGAAGAGGTAGTCGATTTAACCCAGTGGCTTCATGAATATAATAAAAATAAGAAAGATAAAGACCAAATTGGATTTTACGGCATTGACGTCTATAGTCTATGGGAGTCGATGGAAGAAATTATACGTCATCTAACAGAAATCGATTCTCCTGATTTGGCAATAGCACAGAAAGCCTTCGAATGCTTCGAGCCGCATGGACGTGAACCACAGGCCTACGGAGTTTCCGCTAGCTTTCTATCGGAGGGCTGTGAGGAGGAAGGCGTTAATTTGTTGCTTACGCTTCAGGAGAAGAGAAAAGCAAGCGGGTCTCAGGATGAGTTATCGTTAAATGATGAGATCAACGCGTTAGTTGCGGTAAACGCTGAGCGCTATTATCAATCGATGGTTCGCGGCGGACCTGATTCTTGGAACATCCGCGATCGGCATATGGTTGAGGCATTATCTCGAATTAAGGCGTTTCACGGTCCGCATGCGAAGGCTATCGTATGGGAGCACAACACACATATCGGTGATGCTAGAGCTACAGATATGGCAGCTGATGGAATGGTCAATGTTGGACAACTGGTTCGAGAGAAGTTTGGTCAGGAGCAGGTATACGCAGTAGGCTTTGGGACGTATCAAGGAACGGTCATCGCTTCTGATAAGTGGGGTGGTGACATTGAAGTTATGAAGGTTCCACAAGCGATATCTGGCAGCTGGGAGGCTTTGCTGCACCAAGCTGGGGATCATGATAAAGTGATCATTTTTGATGAAGAAAGTAAGGTTCTTCACCAACCGCTTGGACATCGGGCAATTGGTGTGGTTTATCATCCTCATTATGAGCGTGGAAATTATGTACCCTCCATACTTCCAAGCCGATATGATGCATTTATCTATGTAGACCAGTCGCGAGCTCTGAAGCCACTTAAGCTGCCTGTAATGTATTACTGATATCATAATGAAAATGCCAGCAGGAGATGAGACTCCCCTGCTGGCATTTTCATTTTCAATAAAATATGCAAATATCCCCATAATTAGATTTACCTAGTGTAAAATAAAGTGAGCGTTGATCTAATCACTTTGCTAGCTTGGGGGGATATCAATGAATGTATGGATTCGCATAGTTGAATTAGTGCTTGGAATCATTTTCCTAGGAGCAGGCTTAAATGGATACGTTGTGTTATTTGGGTTTGAAGCATTTGCTCCAACTAGTCCAGCTGCAATGGAGTTTTTAGGTGAGGGTTACTTCTTAGCGTTGGAAAAAGGAGTAGAGATCATAGCTGGAGTCTTATTAATCATACGCCGCTTTGTACCACTAACTTTAATCGTCTTAGCAAGCATCATCGTAAATATATTAGCCTTTCATCTATTTGTAGATTCCGATTTACTAGCTTTAGCGATACTGGTTACGATATTGGAAGGAATTTTAGTTTGGTTCTATCGCGATCGTTTTAAGGGACTAATGGAGAGTAGAACGAACATCAATAAATAATATACCTAACTATGTATAAGAGCACTACCTCAAAGGTCGTGCTCTTATATATTTCCAGCTAGATGACGCTCACTTTATTTCTTCTTTGATCTCTTCTGAGTTGATTTTGTAAGATCTGCGATCTCTTGAGCAAACTCTTCCTGCACTTCGTTTGGAGCAATTTTTTGATTACTTGGTGTTTGAGGCAAAGAACTCTTGTTTTTACTATGTCCCTGGTTATTATTTCTTCCCATATTCAACACTCCAATCTATGTGGTTGTCTATATTTTGTAACGATGACGCCTTATTTATTACCGAGACAAGCTAACATTATTTTCATTTGACATTATAGATAAAGGGTTTATTATATTTGTATATTCAAAAAATCAAATATACAAATATACGGTTGCATGGAGATGAGTTGGATTGTTAAAATTGGGGAGATTCAATGATTACTCGATGGAAAAGCTTCGTAGGGATTTGATTTCAGGGTGTATTGTTGGGGTTATTGCCATTCCGCTAGGAATGGCTTTTGCAATCGCATCAGGTGTGAAGCCAGAGTATGGTATCTATACTTCCATTATTGCAGGTATTTTAGTATCCATTTTTGGTGGTTCGAAATATCAAATTGCAGGACCTACGGGTGCATTTATTCCAATTTTATTAGGGATCGTCATTAGCTATGGATATGAGAATCTGTTGATTGCAGGATTTTTAGCCGGCATAATCTTGTTTCTTATGGGGTTATTTAGACTAGGAGGGCTGATCAGATTTATTCCGCGGCCCGTCACAATCGGCTTTACAACAGGAATTGCCGTTACGATCTTTTCAGGACAAATCAGTAACTTTTTAGGACTTACTGGTCTGGAGAATCATGAGTATTTTATAGACAAGATGAAGGAAATCTTCATTCATTTGGATACTATTAATATGTACAGTATCCTTGTAGCTGTTATCGGCCTCATTCTTATTATCGTAACGAATAAATTTCTGCCTAAAATTCCGGGAGCGCTTGTCGGGTTGATTGGATCGAGTATTGTAGCAGCAATATTCTTTCCTGATCAATTAGCTACGATAGGCTCATCCTACGGCGAAATTCCACATCAATTACCAAGCCTACAGTTTCCTGAGATCACGTGGGAACGGATTAAGCTGCTCATTGGCCCTGCATTAGTGATAGCTATGCTAGGCAGTATAGAGTCATTATTGTCTGCTGTAGTAGCAGATGAATTAACAGGGTCAAAGCATAACAGTAACCGTGAATTAATGGGTCAAGGTATTGCTAATATAGTCTCGCCCTTATTCGGAGGCATACCTGCGACAGGAGCCGTTGCTCGTACGGCAACGAATGTTAAGAGTGGGGCAGCATCGCCTGTATCTGGTATCGTTCAAGGTTTAGTTGTGTTAGTTGTTCTGCTATTGTTAGCACCCTATGCATCAAATATCCCTTTAGCTAGTATGGCACCGATTCTTATGGTCGTCGCGTGGAATATGAGTGAAATGAAGAAATTTGCTCAAATATTAAAAACTAAGACATGGGATGCCATCATCCTTGTAATTATATTTTTATTAACGATATTCGTTGATTTGACGACCGCTGTTGGTGTTGGTCTATTACTCTCAATGATGATCTTTGTTAAAAGAATGAGTGAGCTGCATGTTGTATCTAAAGTAATTCCAGAAGATACGAATCATCGTCTGGTAACAGCGCAGAGCTTAAGTGAAGAAGAGGATGATTATGCGCAGATCAATATTTGCAACATCGATGGACCGCTGTTTTTTGGTTCTGCACAGGTATTCGAAAAAGCAATACAAGAGGTTGTTCACCCTAACACAAAGATACTAATTTTACGTTTAAGTAAGGTGCCTTATATGGACACGAGCGGTGAAACTAGTCTCTCGCATATCGTACAATCGATTAAATCGAGCGGAGGAATGGTGCTAGTATCAGGTTTACAGGATCAACCGAGAGAAGTCTTGAAAAAAACAGGATTATATGATGAAATTGGAGAAAGTCAATTTTATGCACATACGGTCGATGCTATAAACGTTGCTCTAAGTAAACTGAGCTTAAACGAAGATAGAAAAGCAGTAAAAGGAGAAGATGATGAATTTAGAGTTACAAAAGTTTAAAGCCGATTTCTTCAAAGCACTTGCTCATCCTTTACGTATAAGAATATTGGAGCTGCTTGCTGAGGGAGAAAAAAATGTAAATGAGCTTCAAACATTGATAGGCTCTGAAGGCTCAGCTGTTTCGCAGCAATTAAGCATATTGAGAAGTAAAAATATAGTATTCAGTAAAAAAGACGGAAACCGTGTGCTCTATTCATTACGAGATCCCATGATTATTGATCTACTGGACATCGCGCGACAAATTTTCAACAATCATTTAATTGAGACGATTTCTATGTTAGATAAATTCAATGATGATGGTGAAGCAAGTGGGAGCTAAGCTTGATGAATAAGCAGCTGGACATATTAAACGCGAAGCGGAGAAGATGCCTTCTCTGCTTTTTTACGTAGGGCAATTTTAAATACCTTCGTTAACATGATACGATGAACTTATCGTGGGCAGTAACGGAGTGGGAGTGATTACAACTCGAGCTTACTTCGAGATTACATAATAGAGAGGATGAAAATCATAGTGGCAAACACAGATAAATTTGAAATGATTGCGCAAATGTATGACACTCCAGAAAGAATTCAGATCGCTAAAGTAGCCTCAGACGCTATTCGTGGTTACGTCAAGGATGCCAAGGACAAGAAAGCGATTGATTTCGGATGTGGAACCGGTCTTGTAGGAATGAACTTGTTAGATGAATTTCATTCCGTGCTTTTTCTAGATACATCACTAAACATGATTGAGCAAGTGAAACAAAAAATAGCTGATTTAAACATCCAGAATGCGGATACGCTATGCTTTGATTTTGAGCAAGATGCTCTGGCTAATGTAAAAGCAGATTATATTTTCATGGCACAGGTTTTGCTTCATATTCCTGACGTTGAAGTCGTACTAGCTAGACTATTCGATGTTCTGAATGAAGGAGGGCATGTAATCATCGTAGACTTTAACAAAAACGAAAATGTCATGTCGGACCTCGTTCATAACGGCTTTGATCAAGCAGAGCTTACAAAAATGATGACTAAGATCGGATATAGCGATATTCAATCTGAAACGTTCTATAAGGGAAGTAATCTATTCATGGGTCAGGACGCAACGATGTTCGTACTTGATTCTCAAAAAGCATCAACTTAGTATCTCATCGTATTAGAATTAAGGATTACACCATCTAGAGGAGACACCGAAATGACTGTGGAAAAAAACAACAAGTTTATTATACTAGCTGTAGCAATAGGCATTATTCTTAATCCGTTAAATACAACGATGATTACAGTAGCCATACCAGCCATTCAACAGAGCTTTCAGCTGAGCTCAACAAATGTCTCATGGTATAAATAAGGTCAGCCATCAGGGCTGGCTTTTTTCATTTCATATGGCTTGGTGAGCAGTTGATAATAGGCGTTGAATGACTGTGGAAATGTTAACGAATATTTGATTATTTTACAAGGTATAGGAAGATAACATAAGCTATAATATAGTAAATGGATAATATTACATATAGTAAACTGATACAGTACGAACCTTAGGCCTATTATAAATGAAAGAGGAAGAGTATCTAATGATTGATAGGGAATTAATGCATCGAAATAAAGCATTGTTCATACTTATATGCGCCTTTTATAGTATACAAGTCATCATCAATATTTTCATTGAAGGACTGGAGAGTGTATTTCCTCCCGCTTTTCTTTTTATCGTATTTGGTAGCGTTCTAATACTTTTGATCCACAAGAAGATAAAACCGAAGATTACAATGTATGTAACGATAAGCTGTATGTATATTTACTTTTATTATTTACTTAGCGATTCACCGTATTTAGTTAATTATTTATTCATGTGGTTAGCTCTTCCTCTAAGTGCAATCTATCAAAGCATACGAGTCGTAGTGCTAGCAGGCATTGCTTCGATCATACTCACTCTTTACGCTTTTTTTCATCTTCATGAGCATATTTTTCCGAATGTCGGCAGAGAAGATCTTGTTTATTTGGTACTGTTTGCCGTGTTCATTGCGACCTTTATCATCGTCGCTATACGTAAATTGAGAGAAGCGAATGCCAAGCTGCAGCAATTAGCGTATCATGATGCGCTAACTGGAGCGGCTAATCGTTTACAGCTTAAGGATAGGTTTGATCAGCTAAAGCATAAACATGTCGATTCTATAGCCGCGTTATTCATTGATATGAATGACTTTAAAGAAATAAATGATACCTATGGGCATGAGGCTGGAGATCAGTTACTAGTGAACATCGTCTCAAGATTAGACGGTGTACTGCGAGACACAGATTTACTTTGTCGTCTAGGTGGAGATGAATTTGTAATTTTATGTGCAGATATTGACCATCCACAGCTAGAAAAGCTTTCAGAGCAAATTCAATCTGCATTGGAAAGACCAATGATATGTAATCATCATGTCATTAATGTTTCTGCAAGTATTGGATGGTACCACACGACAGAGGTTTCACATACGGACCTAGAGATGCTGATTAAAGAAGCAGATCGAGCAATGTACAGAGCTAAGGGTGTATCATGATCAGAATAGAGGT
Source organism: Paenibacillus camelliae (assembly GCF_023715345.1). Taxonomy (GTDB): domain Bacteria; phylum Bacillota; class Bacilli; order Paenibacillales; family Paenibacillaceae; genus Pristimantibacillus; species Pristimantibacillus camelliae. The sequence goes on along the minus strand of NZ_JAMBNY010000003.1, from coordinate 242,705 downwards.
ATACAACGTTTAAGGAAATAAATGGGGCGCTTACCTATGCGGTAGCGCTCTTTTTGTTGCTAGCAACGTAAGTTTTTATTATTTCTTGACCGGCGTCAATTTTATTTTTTTGATCATTCGATAAGATAGAGACAACCAAGAGGCGAACAGAATAGAGGAGGGAAGCAGAATGATGAAGGCCATTAACCGTTACACAAACAAGCTCACACTGCTGTCAGGGATGCTTATTGCGGTGGGCTTCATACTTATGGTCATGCAGCAGCAAGTGGGCTGGAGTAATGGATTTCTCATTGCTGCTACTGTCATCGGGGTTGCTCCCGTTGCAATGAAAGCATGGCAAGCCGTCAGACTGCGTACCTTTAGCATAGAATTGCTCGTTACGTTTGCCGTAGTCGGTGCGCTTTTCATTCGCGAATACGTGGAGTCCTCGATTGTAACCTTTCTGTTTTTATTTGGTGCTTATTTAGAGAATCGTACGCTGCAAAAAACGCGCTCATCTTTAAAGCAGCTCATCGATATGGCACCGCAAGAAGCTCTATTATTACATGAAGATGGCTCTCGTAAGCTTATCGGTGTCGAGGATGTGAAGGTAGGAGATCAGATTGTTGTTCTGCCAGGTGGGAAAATTCCAGTCGATGGAGTTATAGTGAAGGGTCGAGCCTCCATTAATGAGGCGGCAGTTACTGGTGAATCCGTTCCAGTCTACAAATCGGATGGTGATCGTGTATTTAGCGGAACTATTCTAGATACGGGTTATATCGAACTGATAGCCGAAAGGGTAGGCGATGACACGACGTTTGCCAAAATTATTGAGCTTATAGAGGAAGCGCAGGATTCACAATCGAAGACGGAACGCTTCTTAGATCGTTTTTCGAGCTATTATACCCCTGCCGTCACACTATTAGCGATACTAGTTTATATTCTGAAAAGCGACCTACATCTGGCCATCACCTTTTTAGTTATTGCGTGCCCCGGGGCACTTGTTATTGGCGCTCCTGTATCTAACGTGGCTGGTATCGGCAATGGTGCCAAAAACGGTGTGCTGATTAAGGGTGGAGAAGTAATGGAGAGGTTGGCGAAGGTCGATACATTAGTATTTGATAAAACCGGAACGCTAACGAAAGGCAAGCCTGAAGTAACCGATGTGCATACTTTCGGGGCTAAGACAGCTATAGAAGTTTTGGCATACGTAGCGAAAGCGGAAACGGTCTCGGAACATCATCTAGGTCAGACGATCGTCAAGACTGCGGTGAATCGTGGTGTAGATCTTAGCTCGTATCAGCTTACGGATAGTGAAGCCATTAAAGGACATGGCATAGTCGCCACGGTTAACAAGCATCATATCGTAGCGGGGAATAGAAAGCTTATGGATGCGCGGCAAATTGACATCGATGCGCATGCAGGCCAGTATGCAATCAGCCGGGAATTGTTAGGAAACACCGCGGTATTTGTAGCGATGAATGGCGTGCTTGAAGCCATCATATCGATAGCAGATCAAATCCGAGATGATGCGCATGAGGCATTAGCGATGATGAGAGCGAATGGCGTGAAGCGAATCATTATGCACACTGGCGATAACCGTCATACGGCAAAAGCTGTCGCTAATCAGCTGGGTATTGATGAGTTTTATGCCGAGCTGCTGCCGAGCGATAAGGTTGCTTATGTAAATAAGCTGAAAGAAGAGGGTGCTATTGTCGCCATGGCTGGTGATGGAGTCAATGATGCCCCCGCGATTGCTGCAGCAAATATAGGAATCGCGATGGGTGAGGGTGGGACGGATATATCTATGGAGACTGCTGATGTGGTGCTCATGGCGGATAAGTTTTCACAATATGCTCATGCCTATGTGTTATCTAAGAAAGCGATACGTAACATGCGTCAAAATATAGCGATTGCTTTAGCAGTTGTAGTGATCCTTCTGGTCGGTGTTCTTGGCGGGCATGTGCATTTGGCAAGCGGTATGTTCATACATGAAGGCAGCGTTCTTGTTGTTATATTGAACGCGATGAGATTAATCAGCTTCAAAGCAAGTAAAAGTAGGAGAGGAACTAGCCACAATCGGTAACTGCATTGCTGGGATGGAAGTAAGGTATAATGAGTTTACGGAAATTTTGAACGATACTAGGCAAAAAAATGCAACTATACACAACAAAGAAGATATTTATTAAGCCGTATTGCGTACGTAAACCGTTAGAACATATGCTCAACCTGAAGGAGGGTTCACCTGTATGGGAAAGGATGCTGGACAATCTGGACATAACTATAGGGATTGTATTCGATTAGTACCAATCTTTAATCACTTAGAGGATCAGGACATGGACCGCATCGTAGGATCTGCACAAACCAAGCAAATTAAAAAGGGCGAGATGCTATTCCGTGCTGGTGACAAGGATGATGTGCTATATATCATTCACACCGGAAAAGTAAGAGTTTACAGACTATCTGATACAGGCAAGGAGCAGCTTGTTCGTATACTGAATCCCGGTGACTTTACAGGGGAATTGGCGATATTCAGGCCAGGAGAAGTACATGAGAATTACGCCGAGGCGATGCAAAATACATCTATTTGCTTATTTAATCAAGCGGATTTGTTGGAATACCTAATAGAGTTTCCGCAAATTTCATTAAAGATTATTGCAGAGATGACTTCGAGGCTGAAGGAATCTGAAAAACAAACGGCACAGGTCTTTACGGAAAGTGTGGAATCCAGAATTATATCGTTTCTATTAGATTGTTTAGATAGCAATAGTGGGAACAGCCCAATCATTAAGTTGCCTATCTCAAAGAAGGATTTGGCATCCTACCTAGGGACGACACCAGAAACGATTAGCCGAAAGCTTGCTCATCTTGAGCAGGAGAATGTAATTGAACTGCTGCCTAAAAATAGCATTAAAATTTATGATTTAGATCAATTGCTGCTGTACGGTAAATAATACAGCCTAAAGGAGGAGATTAAAATGAAAAAAGCAGTTATGCAGCTTGAAGCGTTAACTTGTCCATCCTGTATTAAAAAGATTGAAGGGGCTCTCAGCAAAATGAGTGGAGTGGACGATGTTAAGTGTCTATTCAACGCGAGTAAAGCTAAAGTCGACTTTGATGATTCAAAGGTAACCGCTGATCAGCTGAAAGAAACAGTCGAAAAATTAGGCTATGAAGTGTTAACAATTAAGACAAACTAAGGTTTGCAGGGAATGACGAATTGGATAACATTATAAAAACGGCTTTAATCCCAATAGAACAAGGATTAAAGCCGTTTAATGTAACTACTTAGATCGTATCTTTACCGCCATCGACAATATAGGTTTGACCTGTAACGTAGGATGCCTCGTCTGAAGCTAAGAAGCAAACGACATTTGCAAGCTCGGAAGGCTCACCAATACGACGCATCGGAATAGCCTCCGAATATACTTTTAGCATATCATCGTCTACGTCTTTTAGAATACCCGTATTGACTACACCCGGAGAGATTCCATTAACGCGGATGTTTTCACGAGCATAATCGTGACCAGCCTGACGAGTCAGCATGAGCATCGCGCCTTTTGATGTTACATAGGCTGGAGAACCAGGCGTTGCATGACGAGATGAAATGGATACCGTATTGACGATGGAACCGCCACCATTTTGTCTCATATAAGGAACGGCATGCTTCATACCGAAGAATGGACCGTTGATGTTAATAGCCATGACACGATTCCACTGTTCCTCTGTATACTCTTCAATGTTGGCATAAGCACCAAGAATTCCAGCATTATTACATAGAATATCCAGCTTGCCAAATGTATTTACAGCCGTTTCAATTAAGCTTTTTACTTCTGCTTCTTTGGATACATCGACCTTAACAGCCTTTACCTTGTCACCAAAGGTTTTTTCAAGCTCAAAAATGCTATCTGTAATATCCCCAGCGACTACCGTTGCGCCTTCGTTGACAAACTTCTCAACAATACCATAACCAATACCTGATGCAGCGCCAGTTACAACGGCTACTTTGTTCTCTAGTCTCATCTCGAAAACCTCCTCAAAGGTGTATAGAATAATGTGTCTAAACAATGAACACCTTTAGGTTAGCATAGTATTCAAAAATTAAATGGACAACAGGGCTTGAAATGAGGTTTAACCAACACTTAAAGTAAAAGTGATGTTTATTTTTATTTGTACACCATGAGAGGAGGGGCCGATTACGTGAGCTATAAAATAGATAGAAGGATAAAAAAGACTAAAGCCGCTCTCAAGAAAGCATATATTATACTAATGGAGCAATTTACTGATCAGGAAATTACCGTTTCGATGATTGCGCAATATGCCGAACTAAATCGATCGACCTTCTATACGTATTATTCTAATAAAGAAGAACTACTAGAAGAAATTCTATGCGATGTATTGGAAGGCTTGAAGTCGGCTATTATGCTGCCATTCCATGTGAGTGAAACGATTAATGTAAATAAGCAAGCTCCGACAACGGTGTTAATCTTTGAATATATAGAAAGTAAAAAACGGGTATTTTATGCGTTGTATCATGGTCATGTGGAGTTTAAGACGAGGCTAGAACAATTATTTTTCGCTTTATTTTCGGAGGACATTAAGATGGAGATGCAATCTCCAATTGGCGAGGTAAATTATGATATGTTCCTGCGATATCAAACCAATGCTACGCTTGGCTTGATCTACTACTGGATTGAAAATAATTTTTCCTATTCCACTAAGTTTATGATGGACCAGCTTACTGTTTTCTCAAATACACAAATTATAAACCTAAGAAGGTTATAATATTAGAATGATGGACCGCCACTGTTAAACTTTGTGTGTTTAACAATGGCAGTCCATGTTATACGACGTGCGTTCAGGATATTCAACTATTCTACTTCAATCTCTTTAATCGTTTCTCCTGTAATAAGTTCAGGCTGGTAATAGGTTTTGGTCGGCAGATCCTTTTTACCCTGTAACGATTTAATAACCCAATCTGCGGCATCGCGCCCCATCTGCTCTTGCGGGTGCGTCAGCGTCGTCAGCTGTATATTGGCATTTTTCGCGATATAGGAATTGTCTTGACCAATAATTGATAAATCATCTGGGATAGAGATGCCTAGCTTTCGGCAAACATTTACGACTTCAAGCCCCACCTCGTCGTTGTAGCAGACAATCGCCGTCACATCATCTCGATTGTCGTTCAGATACACTTCCAGGTTAGCGGACAGGTCGGCTTTAGTGGCAGTATCGAAGGAGAGCACATGCTCCTGTTGAAACCTTAGTTTTGCCTCCCCTAAAGCTTTAATAAATCCCTTCATTCTATATTTCCCCTGTAGATCGTCCATTTTGGCAATGATACCGATCTGGGAATGACCCTTCGTAATGAGCTCCCGAGTTGCGAGATAACTAGACTGCACGTCATCCAAGCAGAAGAAAGGAACCTCCAGCTCTTCGTAATAAGCATTAATCATTACAAGCGGTACATCCTGCTCCTTAAAGGATAGGTAATAAGCGATGTTTGGATTGTAAACATTGCTTCGAGTTGGCTCTACGATTAGCCCGTCCACACCATACGACAGCATCATTTCCAAGGCCTTTTTCTCTTGTTCGATATCATTATTTGTGCTGGCTAGCAACAGAGAATAATTATCTTCATTCAATCGGCTTTCAATGCCGCGAATAATTGAAGGAAAGATGTAATCAGAGATATAAGTTGTAATGACCCCAATCGTCTTATTCATCGATCTTACACCGGCTTTGGAGCGGTAATGAGTGCTAACATACGTACCAGATCCCTTCTCGCTGCGTAGGAATCCTTCATTAGATAGCTCTAGAATTGCTTTTCTAACGGTTTGCCGGCTAACCTGATAGTTTTCCTGCAGCACGTACTCCGAAGGTATTCTATCACCGGGCTTGTATGTTCCCGAGAGGATATGGCTTTTTATATCATCAATAATAAGCTGATACTTTGGCTTCATCATTTCACTACTTTCATCATTGTTCAAGAAGTTGTACGTACATATTTTAGCACAAATTGTACAGGTTGCAAGTGCTGTCATGCTGAGCTATGCATGGGACCGTACATATTTATGCAATAAGCTCGAAAAAACAACAAATGAAGACAAGCTAACGAAGTGCAGCAATTATGTTAGTATAACTAAGGTATTGTATTGACAAATGTACGTACAGAAAATATACTAAGGCTGAAAAGATTATCTATTATAGAAAGCGCCTTCTTTCGGTTGAAATTCATAGGTTGTATAAGCGTAGCGAAGTCGATTTGAAGGTCGAGCTTATATGAATGACATAGGAAATGTAAAACGACAAATAGAGAGGGGATGTATATGATCATGAGTCATGTAGACTTGAAGGAAGCGATAACGAGAGGGGAAACCTCACTGGGCATCGAGTTTGGTTCTACACGAATCAAGGCAGTACTGATCGATCGTCGATTCGAAACGATTGCATCAGGCAGCTTCGAATGGGAGAACCAGTTGAAGGACGGGTATTGGACATACAGCCAGGAGGAGATTATTACAGGCCTGCAAACCGCTTATCGCGCTATGAAGCAGGAAGTACAGGAGCGATATGGAGTAAAACTTCAAACCGTTGGCTCGATTGGTTTCTCTGCTATGATGCACGGCTATATGGCATTCGATCAATCTGGAGAGCTGCTTGTTCCGTTCCGTACGTGGCGTAATGCAACGACTGGCGAGGCGGCAAGAAAGCTAACGGAGCTATTCCAGTTTAACATCCCTGAGCGCTGGAGTATTGCACATTTGTACCAAGCGATCTTAAACCAAGAGGAGCATGTGCCTCGTATTGATTATTTAACGACGCTTGCTGGATACATTCACTGGCTGCTAACAGGTAGTAAAGTCATCGGAATCGGCGATGCTGCTGGCATCTTCCCAATCGATGAGGCTACTCATCATTACAATGCGGCAATGATGAAGCAATTTGACGAGTTAACTGCGGCCAATGCGTATCCATGGAAGCTTGAGCAGCTTCTTCCGAAGGTGCTTCTCTCTGGCGAGCACGCAGGTGAGCTAAGCGCTGAAGGAGCAGCTATTCTAGATCCTGCGGGTGATCTACAGCCAGGTATTGCACTTTGTCCTCCGGAGGGTGATGCAGGAACGGGTATGGTTGCCACCAATAGCGTTAGAAAGCGCACGGGCAATATTTCCGTAGGGACTTCCGTGTTTGCGATGATCGTACTAGAGAAAGATTTATCGACGGTGTACCCAGAGATTGATATGGTGACAACACCTGACGGTAGTCCAGTAGCTATGGTACATGCCAACAACTGCTCAAGTGATCTTAATGCATGGATGGGACTGTTCCGCGAGTTCTCCGAGGCGATGGGCTATGGTGCAGATTCCAATAAATTGTTCAGTGTACTGCTGAACAAGGCATTAGAAGCTGACCCGGATGGAGGCGGATTGCTTAGCTACGGCTATCTATCCGGTGAAAATATAACGGGAATTGACCAGGGGCGTCCGTTGTTCGTACGCTCGCCTGAAAGCAGCTTTAATCTAGCTAACTTTATGCGTACTCATATCCTGACAGCCTTCGGAGCACTGAAGCTTGGCATGGATATTTTGACCGAGAAGGAAAAGGTAGCGATTGATAGTATATTGGCTCATGGCGGGTTATTCAAGACTCCTGTAGTGGGACAAAAAATATTAGCAGGTGCGCTTAATATTCCAATCACCGTCATGTCTACAGCCGGTGAGGGCGGGGCATGGGGAATGGCAATTCTCGCTTCTTATATGGTAAACAAGGATCAAGGAGAAAGCTTAGATCATTTCCTTGAGCAGAAGGTATTCAAGGATGCAGAGGGACAAGAGATTACCCCAGATGTCGTCGATGTTGAAGGCTTCCAAGTATTTATGGAACGTTACGTAGCAGGTCTTGCTATTGAACAGGCGGCAGTAGATCATCTGCTAGAGAACGGGAGGAAATAACGTTGTTAGAACAATTAAAAGAAGAAGTATATGAGGCTAACCTCGAATTGCCCAAGCACGGGCTAGTTAAATTCACTTGGGGCAACGCGAGCGCTGTTGATCGTGAAAGCGGCTTGTTTGTCATTAAGCCAAGTGGAGTGAGCTATGAGACGATGAAGCCAAGTGATATGGTCGTTGTTGACTTTGACGGTAATGTCGTTGAGGGGGACATGAGACCATCCTCCGATACAGCTACGCATGCGGTGTTGTATAAGCACTATCCGCAAATCGGCGGTATTGTACATACTCATTCGACATGGGCAACGATCTGGGCGCAAGCAGGGCTAGATGTACCTGTGATGGGCACGACGCATGCGGACACCTTCTACGGCGCAGTGCCTTGCGCACGCTTTTTGAAGCAAGAGGAGATTGACCGCGGATATGAAGCGGAGACAGGGCATGTCATTATCGAGACCTTCGAGCAGCGTGGTTTAGATGTGATGGCGATTCCAGCAATCTTGCTTCAAGGCCATGCGCCATTCACTTGGGGCAAGGATGTAAAGTCTGCGGTAGTGAACAGTGTTGTGCTGGAGGAAGTGTGCAAGATGAATCTATATGCACGACAATTGAACAACTTCGCGAAAGAACTGCCACAGGGTATTTTGGATAAGCATTATTTGCGGAAGCACGGGAAAGACGCCTATTACGGCCAAAAATAATAGAGGTTATTCAAAAAGTTCAACTTTGATCACGAAGCAAGTACTGAATGGTTATTCGGCATCGAATATTGAATTCAGCCGAGCTTTCCGATGCTCACGTACCAATAACGTACGCTGCGCTTCTCAAGCTCTAGCTTCTTTCAATCTTCTCGGTGCTGAAAGCCGAACTTTTTGAACCTTTATTGAAGTGGTCGTTCAAAAAACCATCAATCATAGAAAAGAGGATGATTCATATGTCAACAGCTAAACAATTTTGGTTTGTCGTAGGTTCGCAGCATTTGTATGGGGAAGAAGCACTTGCAGAGGTTAAGGCGCATGCACAGACAATGACGGATGCATTGAATAATAGCGGTGTGCTTCCTTATCCACTTGTACTGCAGGATCTAGCGGTAAGTGCAGATAAGATTACAAGCATTATGAAAGAGGTTAACTATCGTGACGAGGTAGCGGGTGTCATTACGTGGATGCATACTTTCTCACCTGCAAAAATGTGGATTCGTGGTACGAAGCTGCTGCAAAAGCCTTTGCTTCACCTTGCAACACAGTACAATGAAAGCATTCCTTGGGCAACGATTGACATGGACTTTATGAACCTGAACCAAGCTGCTCATGGTGATCGTGAGTATGGCTTCATCAATGCCCGCTTGAATAAGCAAAATAAAATCGTTGTCGGCTACTGGGAGCGTCCAGAAGTGCAGAAGCAAATTGCAGACTGGATGGATGTAGCGGTTGCTTACAACGAAGGCTTCAATATTAAAGTTGCTCGTTTCGGTGATAACATGCGTAACGTTGGTGTTACCGAGGGAGATAAAGTAGAAGCGCAAATCCAGTTTGGCTGGACGGTCGACTACTATGGTATCGGGGATCTTGTTCAGTACGTGAATGCCGTTACAGAGCAGGAAATCGACGCTTTGATGGCTGAATATGCTGAGCTATACGAGTTTGATTATGGCACAAACAGCAAGGAAGCTTGGGAAGCTAGTGTAAGAATTCAAGCTAGCTACGAGATTGCGCTTAAACGCTTCCTTGATGAAAAGGGCTATAATGCCTTTACTACAAACTTTGAGGATTTGCATGGCATGAAGCAGCTGCCTGGTCTAGCTGTACAACGTTTAATGGCACAGGGCTATGGCTTTGCTGGTGAGGGTGACTGGAAAACTGCTGCACTTGATCGTTTGATGAAGGTGATGAGCCGCAATCAAAACACAGGCTTCATGGAGGATTACACTTACGAGATGGCTCCTGGACAGGAAGCTATCCTGCAATCTCATATGCTTGAGGTGGACCCATCCTTGGCAAGCAACAAGCCGAAGATTATTGTTTCACCGCTTGGAATTGGCGATCGTGAAGATCCAGCTCGTCTTGTATTCGACGGCAAAGCTGGCGAAGGCGTTGTAGTATCGATGGCTGACTTCGGTACGCATTACAAGCTGCTTATTAATGAAGTGTCTGCATTCGAGCCGACAACTCCAGCTCCTAATCTACCAGTTGCACGTGTGCTATGGACAGTTAAGCCAAACTTCCAGGACGGCGTGAAGGCTTGGATCGAGAATGGTGGCGGTCACCATACTGTCGTTTCCTTGAATCTAACGACAGACCAGATCGTAACCTATGCTAAGCTGGTTAACCTGGAATACGTCGTTATTAAATAACACGTCCTTCAAGCTTGAAGGCAGAACAATAGATAACAAACATCGCTCTTATATATAAAATGAAATAAAACCGTTTCTCCTTAAGGGGTGCCTAGTGCACCTCCTTTTGCAGAAACGGTTTTTTCTATCTTCTAATACTCTCCCTTAATGACAAAGAATGAGCCCCGAATAGTTCCGGCTAACTTAGACTTCATCTTGGCAAATTTGAACTTTTTCTCCTCTAGCTCCTTCGGAATATCCATTCCTTCAGAAAGCTTAAAGCCAACCGCGCGCTTAGGTTTAGGACCATCCAACGTATATAACACATTAAGCGCTAGACCATCCTCGTAAAAGACATACGTAAACCTAATGTTTTCTACCTGAAAGGTGGATGTTTCTAAAGGCTTGGCAGCGAACTCTATTTTACGCTCCTCTTGCAAAATGCAATTCACATAATCGAGGGCTTCCTTGCTTTCGCTAGCCGGTACGACGGCAAATTCATGCTTGTATTTGTTCATAAAGTAGCGGGCTTCATTAGCGCGTAAGCCAGCAAGCGCTTCTGCTACGGGAGATGATTCTAGACCAACGGTAGATACATTCTTAAAATCAACAAGATATGACATCGACAATCCACTCTCCAATCTTATTTCCTAACAACAGGAATCCACATCTCGCCGTACAATACGCCATCTCGCTCACCCATCTGAACGGCTGTATTAGGTCCGCCAACGTATGCAACATTCGTTGCTTCAGGCAACACTTGACCAAAAGCCTTGCCGGTCAGCAAATGATTCAATTCATCAGCCGTATTCGCTTCTCCTTTAACAACGACATATTCCCCTTTAGGAAACTGAATAACTCTAGTCGCTTCAGGCAACGTTACATCTGACAAAACACCTGCATAATGCATCATTTTGTTATTCACTGCCTCGTTTACGACAAAGATGTACTCATTCGCAGCTACAGCCTTTAGCTTATCAAGCGTTCCGTCTTGTTTAATGGTCTCCCAGAAGTCTGACTTTTCCTTGTTGATGCCTGCATAGTCTGTGTAGTCGCTCTTAAGCTCAACCCCAATTCCAAGTACTGTAAAGCTCTCTTTTTCCTCTAACGTATAGTTTGCCATCGATAATCCCTTCCTTTTTCTTAAATTGGTTTCATGTAGTTATTTTCTTTTGTTAGGTTTATAATAGCGTTAAATCATGTCAAAAAGTGATACTGTTTAGGAGGCTCGATGAAAAAAGTTGAACGAATTAATACGATTATGCGTTACGTCAACAACCGTGCCCACTTTACGATTTCCGAAATTATGCAAGAATTCAATATCTCCCGTTCAACAGCGATTAGAGATATTAAAGAAATTGAAGCCATGGGGATGCCGCTAGTTGCGGAGGTTGGAAGAGATGGCGGTTATTTTGTTATGAATAACACGCTTCTGCCTACCGTTCGCTTTACAGATAATGAAGTTAAAGCTCTTTTTATTGCTTTTATGGCTACGCGTAATCAACAGCTTCCTTATCTACAGAATCGCCATTCGATTGCAGAGAAGCTGCTCGGGCTCATCTCACAGCATCAGCAGGATGATCTTGTGATACTAAACAGCGTGCTACTTTTTAGCAGCACAAACCCGCACAATCCTGACTTGCTTGATCTGTCAGATTTTCCTCACCCGATGCTAGAAAAGCTAATTCAAACGCTTCTATTGGATCGTTCTTTAATGCTTTCTATTCAAGAAGGGGAAGTGGTTAACACCTATCCGACCTACCTACTGCACCTTTATCAAGAGAAAAGCTTTTGGCTCATAGAAGGCTTTGATCTAGAGGAAGAGAGAAGAAAAATTTATAAGGTAGATCATCTTATTGATGTTCAGCTATACGCTTCCAAAAAAAGATTTAGTAAGAAAAAGATCTTAGAAAAGCTTAGCGAGCAAGAAGAGACGGCTAATCTTATAATCGAGCTTGGTCCAAAAGCGATTGCCCAATTCAAAAAGTACCACCCAATGAAGGCATCGATTAACTATACAAATCCTTATCAAACTACAGCTATCTTAAGGACATATGTTAATTTAAATCATGCCGAAGAAGTGACTGAAATAACGAATTGGATCTTGTTTCTAGGCGGAGATATTAAGGTCAAGCAAATCCCGCAAGAAGTAATAGAGACTTTAAACGAGAGAATACGTATATTCTGCCCATAATTAGTGCGCATTAGAAGGCGTCAGATGTAATTTATATAAGAGAGGATAGGCTTGATACATCGAGCCTATCCTCTCTCTTTTTTGTTGAGTTTCACAGTTCTTTTAGATCCCAATCTCTATATATTCTAGTAAAATAGTACCAAACTTCACGAGAGACCCATTCCTTAGTCTTACCCCTTCTCGACAAATGAGTATATTTGACCTACTAATTTAATTGGAAGATTCAACTATAATGAAAGAATACATATTTCAACAAAATTCAACAATTACACTCAGAAAAGGTGATTTCAACTATGTTTTCTCCGTTCAAAAAGAAGAAGAGTAGTCTTGAGCAGGAGCATTCGCGAGAGGACCTCGGCATTAGTGGGGACTTGGAAGAAACACAAAATGAAGCGGTGGAGTCGGTATATTCGACTAATTCCGAAACGAATGAAGAGACTCTAGGCTCATTTTTCAACAATAAAGGTCATATGGATAAAAGCACGCTTGATCTAGTCATCGCCGTAGAGCAGATGGTTAAGGCGAAGCAGCATGTTGAGCTGAATTATAAAGAGATGCAGGATCGCTTAAATCAAGCGAACGGACAGAATGACCGAATGAACAAAGACTTGAGGAATTTGGGTAAGGTCATCGAGGATCGTGAGAAAAGCATTATGGAGCTAGAGCGTAGGCTATCAGATAATAATCTGAAGGTTGATCAGATGATGGAGGACTATCGGGAGCTACATACTACGCTATCTGGTGAGATTGAGCAGCTAAAGGGTGTCATTGAGCTTGAACGACAAAACTACGCAGGCTTGCTTCAGAAGCACAATGAGACGACTGCCGATAAGACGAAGAGGATTAATGAGCTTGAGGAGAAGAATGTGAGACTTGAAGCTGAGCTCAATCAAATGAAGCAGAGATCTGACGCCCTTCGCCAGGAGAAGGAGCATCTCCTTAATATTGTAAATGACTTTACTAACCGTCTGACATCTCCTTATGCATCGAATACAGGGGCTAATGAGGGAGCTTGATTCGATTAGAATACTATCGGGTTCGGGGAAGAAAGACGGGGATGGAATGGAAACATACAACACGCAAGTCGTCGAGCTGCTATCACTCGGGAAAACGATAGACGGTGTCAATCAGATGAAGCTCATCGTTACTCAAGAGGAAAGGCAAGCTACGTATGAGATAAAGATCGATGAGTTAACGTATCAGGGGCTTGAATCGTTAAAGCCATGGATCGGAGACAGAGTTAGACTATCTCCCTATGCCAAATGGGATCCATACCAAAAAACCTTTTACAGCTCTCTAATCAAAGGTTCAGGTGTTACTCGGGATATTCAGTATTTTCCATGCACCGAGCATTACATACAGCAATTAACGCATCTTAGATCCTTCCCACTTACTCTGAAGAACGAGGAAGAACAGGGAGTATCGAATGCAGCTCAACATGATCACGAACACGTACACCAAGCACAATTTCTAAGGATTTTCTCTACACGCACGTCAAAGGTATCGATGATCGTAATGATTATATTCAGTATATTGGCGGTATTCTCTACCAGCTCGCAAGGCAAGGGCGATTTAGTGCGAAAGCTTAGCGAGCCCATTGGTATCGTGAAGGCAGAGGTAACAACGGAGCATTCAGAAGCAATTCATGACCAGGGCATCATAAATGATGAGGCGGGTATAGATCTAGTGCAGAATGACGATATTATTGCAGATCCTTCTGACGTATTAGAGGTCTCGATGCAATCTAGTAGCAATCCACTTCAGGGGGACTATGAAGTTTTTGAGATCACTGAGGAGATGAAGCTTTTTGGACTACCGGAGCAATACGTCGCATTAACCTTTGATGATGGTCCGTCTGCGCTTACAGAGCAGATTGTAGATATTTTGAAGGAACAGAACGTAGCGGCGACGTTTTTATTCGTAGGACAGAATGTGGCGCGCAATTCGGATGCTGTGACCTATGCGCTTGAGAATGGAATGGCTATTGGGAATCATTCATGGGATCACAGTGTGCTAACTAAAGCTGACGCACAAAAACAGCATGAGAATTTAATGAAGACAAACGACGTTCTGGAATCGTTGACGGATCATGCCATTACTTTGTTTCGCCCTCCATACGGTGAGGTTAACGATAAGCTTGTGTCAGAGGCAAAGAAGTTGAACATGAAGACCCTTATGTGGAATCGAGACCCGGAAGATTGGAATGCGAAGCATCCAGAAGACATTATCCGATATTTTCATCAGGTCGAAGCTTCAGGTGGTATATATGTGCTGCACGAGGATAAAAATACGGTCGAAGCATTACCCGAAATTATAAAATACTTAAAAGAAAAAGATTTAAACTTTGTCACTTTTAAATAATTCCTCCCTATTGACGAGAATAGTGTAATTTTTGGTATTATTATTCTGTTCGAGTGTATTTTTATAAAGCTTTATAAAAAAATGAAATCTCCAAGATCAGTTTTACGTATACGTATTATTTCTAAGCAAACAATACGTATACGTTGCTGTATCTACACTGGTTGGAGAAGGGAGAAAAAAAGTTGGATTCAATATGGTTAGAGTATGCGTGGGCTTTACTCATTCTAATCGGTTTGGAAGGTTTGCTGTCAGCTGACAACGCACTTGTTTTAGCGGTTATCGCGAAGCATCTGCCTGACGATCAGAAGAAAAAAGCGATTAATTATGGAATTATTATGGCCTTTGTTTTTCGGTTTGCCGCTTTATTTGCCATTTCTTTTATCGCAAATGTATGGCAGGTACAGGCAATCGGTGCAGCCTATCTTTTGTATTTGGGTTTGAAGCACATTATTAAGGCTAAGTTCGGTAAGAAGAATGAGGAAAATCGTAAGGAAACAGAGAAAGAAGCAGCGGGAAAAGGCTTTTGGCCTACGGTAGGTAAAATTGCATTAGCGGACCTTGCTTTTGCGATTGACTCCATTCTAGCTGCAGTAGCGCTTGCGCTTGGACTTCCAGATTCACCGCTTGGAGAGTTTGGAGGCATGGACGGTGGACAATTTATAGTCGTCGTGCTTGGTGGTATTGCGGGCTTGATTCTAATCAAATTTGCAGCGACCTGGTTTGTTAAGCTGCTTGCAAAACGTCCAGCGCTTGAGACAACGGCATATGCAATCGTTGCGTGGGTAGGGGTTAAGCTAGCCATCATTACACTCGCTCATGGGGATATTGGAGTGCTAGATCCTCATTTTCCTCATGGTACGTTATGGACGTCCATTTTCTATATTGTGCTAGTTGCGATCGCGCTATTAGGATGGTTTGCTCCTAGCAACAAGGTTCATAAGGCAGACCATGCTTAATCAATAAGCTGTATGGTTATACGAAAATTAAAAGGTACTCCTTGGCGCTGATTCTAATAATTAGGTCTTACAATCTGATTACAGGATGCAGCACATGAGAGTGCCTTTTTTATTGATGTTATGCATAAGATAAATAAGTGACAAGCAACTAGCCTAGTTGAAATGGGTAGTTCCTCGGATAATGTCGATAAATAAACGTTGACTGAACACATATTTATTATTATCATTATCGATAACAATAATAAAGGATGTGGAGAAATAGTGAAGCAGAGATTTGTAAAAACAGCAATGGCTGTTCTACTATCAGGTCTAATCGTTACGTCAGCTGTACCTGTTACCGTAATGGCTGATTCGCCTGCAGCCAGCTCAGTGTCTAATCACACGTTTGTCAGCGTTCAGTTGAATGAGTCAGAATTGAAGAAGTTTGCAGAACAGTTCTTCAGCAAAGCAAAGCTAGAGGAATGGAATGTACCAGGTGCAATTATCTCCATTGTTCAAGGAAACAACGTATTATATCAACAAGGCTTTGGTGAAGCGGATGTCGCAACGAAAACAGCTGTGCTTGCAGACAAAACACTTTTCCGTACAGGATCAATTGCTAAGCTTGTCACCGCTACTGCTCTTATGCAGCTTGTTGAGCAAGGCAAGATTTCACTTGATGCAGGGGTGAATGACTACTTGCCAGAGCCATGGATTCAATACTCAGAAGAGAATCCTGTAACGATCGCACATTTACTTACTCATACAACAGGCTTTAATAACGGTATGGATATACGTCCTGGAGATATTTACTATACACTTGACGATTATTACGATCTGGAGAGCTATGTGAAAGCTAGCATTCCTAAAACTGTGCGAAAGCCAGGAGAAGTGTTTATGTATGACAATTTTGCATCGATGCTACAAGGCTATATCGTTGAATATGTTAGCCAACAAAAGTTTGAAGACTACGTGCAGGAGCAAATATTTAAACCGCTTAGCATGGAGCACTCTGGCTTCCGTCTAACACCGGAGATTGCTGAGGGCATGGCAACTGGTTATATGCCTGACGGGCAGCCATACCCACAATATAGCATTAAGCCGTCCGATCATCCTCATGGTGGCTGGTATACAACAGCAGCGGATGCTGCGATTTTTATGATGGCACATTTGAATGAAGGCAGCTATCAGGGAGTTCGTATTCTAAAGCCAGAGACAGCAAAGCTTATGCAGGAGTATCAGGTATATATTCAGCCGGGCAAGCCTGTTATGGCCTATGGCTTCGAAGCATCTATGTATCCACAATATGATAATGGCCAGCGTGTTATTGCTAAAGGTGGAGATATTCTCGGCTTCAGCTCCTACATGTGGCTGCTTCCTGAGCATGAGATCGGGGTATTTGTGAATGTGAATGGAAACAATGGGATGATAAGAGAAGAGTTGTATCGTGAATTTATGCAGACATTCATTCCGAATATTGGGGAACAACATCAACAGCTCAATACGTCACAAGAGGAATTAGCTAAATTCGAGGGTACCTATACAGATCTGAGATTGGACAACTGGAGATCTAAGATTAAAGTAACTGGTGACGGTAAGCTAAGCATGGAGGATACTATGCTTGGTAATATTGAATTTACACAGGTTGACCCGATGACCTTTATTGATGATGAGGAAAGAGAGCTTGTCTTTAAGAACAATGCTGCAGGCGAGCCGCATTACTTTAAGTACAGAAACGTTGGGTATTCAATCCGCATTGAAGAAAAGATCTATGCAGATGTAGCAAATGACCACGTCTATGCTCCGTATATTTACGATCTTCAAAGCTTTAATATTTTTGAGGATGTTCAGGAGCTCTTCCGTCCTGATGATGTAATTACTCGTGGCGAATATGTTGCTTATTTCATACGTTTGTTAAAGCTTCCTCTATCTGAGAGTGAGGCTATGTTCGTAGATACAAAGGGTCATAAGCTGGAGAAGGAAATTCAAACAGCTTTGGAGCTCGGGCTATTAAAAGGGATGCCGGGTGGAAGCTTTGCACCAGATGAACCGTTAAAGCGGCAGGAGGCTGCTGCTATCGTATATCGTTTGATGCAGCTGCAAGGGGCAGGAGTAGCTCCTCAGGCTAAACTCAAGGATACACCATCACCTTGGGCAGCAGACGCAGTGAATATGATGCTTCTGGCAGGCTTCTACGGACCAGAGGTTTCTGTCGATGAGGATGGAGACTGGAATTACCGACCGCAGGACACTATGCTTCGTAAGGAAGCGGCGGCGATGCTCGCAAAGCTCGTCCAAGTTCCTCAGCAATAAAATAAGCTTCCCTAGTTGCTCTCGGGATTGACTGAACTATATTTTTGGTTAATAATACAAATTATGGAGATGACGGAAAGGAGACTCGCGAGTTAATGTGTACTTCCTTGTAATGGTGTAATAAGTTGATCGCTGCATAATCCGGGGTCATGGTGTGTGCCATAGCTCTGTTCAATTATGCCGGTCGCAACCAATTCAAGGGACGCGAGGCTACCGTTGCTACACCTGCTCATGCGGATACTTGATGTATCCGCTTTTTATTATTGAGCGGCACAAACATTCCATCTCCAAGCGTAGAACGGCACGCTCAACTTCCTTATCGGAGGTATGATCTATGAATAAATTACAAGGTAAAATTGCTATCGTTACAGGTGTGAGTCGTGAAGGTGGAATCGGGGCAGCGATTTGCAGGGCACTAGCTAACGAGGGAGCCAGCTTGTTCTTCACGCATTTGTGTGAATACGACCAAGAGGTATATCCTCGAAGTGTAGATGAGCATTGGCCTGATATCTTTGCACAAGAATTACGAAAAATGGGTGTTCAAGCCGCACATATGAAGCTAGACCTTGCCCAGTCAGGCTCCGCAGCCGATCTGCTGGCTGAAGTTCAGAAAACCTTGGGGTTGCCAACCATTCTCGTTAACAACGCAACGTATAGCGTGGATGCTGATTTTCGTCAATTAAATGAGTCGCTTATTGACGCTCATTGTGCTGTGAACATTAGAGGTACCTTTATGTTATCCGCGGAATTTTCTCGATTGCTTGAAGCGGAAATGAAAAATATAGGTTCCAGCCATACACTTGGCGGGCGTATTATTAACATGACTTCCGGCCAAGGAAAATCACCTATGCCCGGAAATCTTGCCTATGCAGCAACTAAGGGGGCAATTTCCGTGTTTACTGAATCACTTGCTGCAGAGCTGGCGCCACTTCATATTACAGTTAACGCGGTCGACCCTGGACCTACCGATACTGGCTGGATGACCGAAGAAATCAAGAAAGCGCTGCTGCCACAATTCCCGATGGGGCGGATTGGTGTTCCAGAGGATGTGGCAAAGCTGATTACTTTTCTTGCGAGCGATGATTCTGAGTGGATAACCGGTGAGATCATTCATTCTAGAGGCGGTTTTAGCTAAAAATTTACAGGGTCATCCGCTAAGGATGGCCCTATCTGCTATTCACGACTAAAATAATAAGAGAGAGGTCATTAGAAATTAAAATGAAATAAAAATAACGTTGTAGGTAGGTGACTAGATGCCTCAAGGTTATCATCTTACAACTTCACAGCACATGGCCAATCAGCACATTAGACAGTATGATGCCACTTCCAGAAGGGAAGCTGCTCAGACGTCAATCCGAATACATTCTCATCCTGATTGACCGCTTGTGAACACTATCAAGAAGTGATTTGAACATCGATCAGTGTCACTTCGTTATTTTGTTTCAAAGCCTCTTCCAGTATTTGATCGAATTCATTCAAATCTTTAGGTCTAACTCCTTTTATTCCGAAGCTATTAGCAAGCTGTACAAAGTCAGGGTTTTCAAAGGCCGCACCAAAGCTATTGCCGAATTTTTCTTGCATCATTTGCTCTTCTAGCTTTAACGTTGAATCGTTTAATACAATAATAATAAAAGACAGACCCAGTCGTTTAGCAGTTTCTAATTCAGACATATTCATTAAAGCCCCTCCATCCCCAGTAATACAAATGACTGGAGCGTCTCGGCAGGCTAATTTAGCACCAATAGAACCGGGTAATGCTATACCCATTGAGGCAAGTCCATTGGAGATAATAACTCTTCCTGCCTGCTTTGGTTGATAGGTTCGGCCAATCGATAGCTTATGAGCACCTACATCAGAAATAACGATGGTTTGTTCCGATGCATGTTTTTCAATAACAGTTAGTATGTTCTCTATCGTAAATGATAAAATTTCTTTAACGTCTAATTCTATTTGATAAGCTCTTTTAATCTGTTCCTTTAAATGTCCACTCGGAACCCAACGTCTAGACGGCATAGCTTGTTTGTTAAGAGCTTGAAGAATCTCATTCACATCACCAACCAATTCTCCTGCAACAGGGTAATGCTCGTCCATTTCGGCGGGCAATGAATCGATATGTACAATAGGCCGCTTCATTTTATTCCAATCCTGAGGCGGACACTCTACAACATCAAAACCAACAACAATGAGTAGGTCTGACTGCTCTATGATTGGTAATACCGCATCATTCTTTTTAAAGCCAAACGTAAAATAATTTTGTTCATGATTTTTAGGCAAAATCCCCTTTGCCATAAAACTATGGATAACAGGTGATTGTAGTTTCTCTACAAAAGTCAGAAGTGCTGACATAGCTCCTTGCCTAATAACTCCGTTCCCGACGATGACAAGTGGCTTTTGGCTATGGTCTATTAAAGTACATGCATCCTCTATAGCTTGCGAGATTGACGTACTTTTAGGATTAGGCAGTACTGGCAATGGCTCCGTTAAAGTCATCTGTGATGCAATGTTCTCAGGTAATTCAATTAATACCGCACCTGGCTTTTCCATTCGTGCTAATCTAAAAGACTTACGAATGATTTTTGGTATCGTTTGCGGGTCTTTAATTTGAACGCTCCATTTGGTAGCAGGCTCAAATATTTTAACGATATCTAAATATTGGTGAGATTCTTGATGCTGTCTTTCGAAGCTTGCTTGCCCTGTAATAGCTACAACCGGAGAATGGTCTAAATGTGCACTAGATATTCCGGTCAATAAATTTGTCGCTCCAGGTCCTAAAGTTGATAAGCAAACACCAACTCTATTGGTTAGCCTACCGTATACATCTGCCATAAAAGCTGCCCCTTGTTCATGACGAACATGAATGAACTGGATTTTATTAGACTGAGATAAAGAATCGATTAGATCAAGGGTTTCCTTACCCATAATACCGAAAATATACTCGACTCCTTCATCCTCTAAGCACTGAACAAGTAGATCTGTTGCCTTTTTCATTATACTTCGCCTCTCTGCTTGCTATGTTTACCCTATGTTACCCATAAATGTTAAGAACCTATACGGTACTAAAGGTGAATGGTGCAGGACAGTAAGCTTTACATATCTATCATAAAATAATACACTAACGTGGATAACAATTATCCGCGTTATAAACTTATGTTTGGATAATAAGTACATACATCATGAACAATAAAGGAGGTGTTGATCATGCAGATGAAAACAGGAGTAGAACAAGCGGTGTACGCCATCCTAATCCTTAGCATGCTGCCAGATAAAGCGGTTTTGCCTGGGGAGGCCATTAGTCAACAATTGGGAGCTTCACCCACGTACTTTCAGAAACTGCTAAGGAAGCTAGTGAGTGCGGATCTGATTACTTCTGTGCCAGGGGTAAAAGGCGGATTTAAATTAAAGAAGAAGCCTGATGAAATCCGGATATACGATATATATGTTGCTATCGAAGGCCAGCAGACTCTTTATTCTTCAAGTGGTGTTCTGCATGACATGCTTGACTTGACTGAAGAAAAAAGCTGCTGCTTGCTCACAGAGTTAATGGAAGAAGCAGAGTCATCCTGGAAGTCCGTATTAAAACGCGAAACAATCGCATCATTATATGAAGAAATAAAAGAAAGCTATCAGCCCAATATGCAGCTGACAGAGCAATGGATACAAGAAAAAATGGTTTTATAACATTCATGAGATAACGATATATAGCGTGTAGGGAGGATGTAATACATGAGACTAAGTATATTAGACCAAGCCCCTGTAACGAAGGGGAACACGGCAGCAGGTGCGATGAAAAAGGCTGAAGAATTAGCTGTTCTAGGAGATGAGTTAGGCTACCATCGTATGTGGATGGCAGAGCATCATGCAACGAATACCTTTGCAAGCTCAGCTCCCGAAGTAGCTGCAGGTTATTTAGCTGCAAAAACAAAAAACATTCGGCTCGGAACCGGAGGCGTCATGCTGATGCACTATTCCCCATTGAAGCTTGCCGAGGTATTTAAAACATTAAGTGCATTCGCACCAGGGCGTATTGATTTTGGTGTTGGGCGTGCTCCTGGAGGGGATAATTATTCGACCTATGCTTTATCTGAAGGACGCCAACCGATGTTTCATAATATGTATGAGAAATTCGATACAGCATTGCAGCTGATTAACGATGAAGTACCCGAGGATGACTTATATAAAAAATCAATCGCTACACCTGCTCAGGTCACATTACCAGAAGCCTGGCTGCTAGGATCAACGGGCAATAGTGCTGTTCAAGCTGGCAGAAGAGGTGTAGGCTACTCATTTGCACAGTTTTTCAATGGTGAAATGACGAAGGAAATTTTAGAGGTATACAAGAAGAATTTCCAACCTTCAGCATTTATGGAGAAACCGCAAATCAATGTTTCTTATATGGTGACTACAGCAGAAACAAAGGAAGAAGCGGAGTATGAAGCAAAGCCTCAGGATATATGGCGTTTACTGTTTATGAGAGGTCAGTTTGGTGCTACTTTGACACCTGAAGAAGCTCGAGATTATCCATTGACGGAGATGGATCGTATGATTATTAAAGAAAATCGTAAAATTCATCTAGTGGGCTCAGCCAAGGAAATTGCGACATTGCTACAAGAGGAGCAAGCTCATTATGGCTTTGATGAAGCAATGATTTGTAGTATTCCTCATACGCAAGAGAAGCGTTTAGACGTTTATAGGTTGTTAGCACGGGAATTACTGTAGTCGATGTAGCCACAATAGATACAATGTCATATGTAATGAAGCAATGAGCTCTCAGTGACCCGATTTCCCCATAAACCTATGTCATCAAAATGATTCGGATGTCTCTCGAAACTTCCTGTAAGGTAGTTATAATAGACATCATGAGTACATAGATTCACATGGACTGGCATGTAAATCCAAGATGCATAGGGGAAAGGGGAAATTCATAATGAGTTATGCTAGAAACTTCGTCATTTACCTATGGCTAGCATTGGCTGCTGCATTTGTTAGAAATATAGGCCTGTCTGACGGGCTTGCTGCAATATTTGGCTCCGTATTTCTTATGTTTATGAGCCTTGTGCTGCTCGGAGTTACGTTACTATACTTCATCCTTCGCCCATGGCTGAGGAGTAAAACAGCTGTTGATCCATCGCTAAGCTTTTTGAAGCTTCGCAGGACGTTAAGATTTGTACCGGTCATTCCCACGGTCCTGTTCTTCTTGTTTACTTACAATACGGAATACGGGGACTATGTAAAGACATACCGAGATATGAATCCAACAGGGTGGGAGCATTTTCTTGATTCATTAGGCAGTACATTAAGCTTGACGTTCGTGTTTTATGCTCTCTTTGAGCTGATCTTATTCACGCTTCTCTGGCAGAAACGAAAGGAGCAAGTAGTCTCGTGACTGTTCTAGAGATCGTGCTTGCGTATGTTGTACTACAAATTGTCATGGCGCTGCTAATGGCTGTTTTTCCAAGAGATGAAGTGATGAGAAATAAGACGGGCATATCCTCCTTCACAGAAAGGCCCAAGACGGTAGGAGAATACTTTTTTAATGGATTAGTCGTTCTTATTGCTGGCGGGGCTCTTGCGATGGAGTACATCAATAAGAGGATCGTTAAGAGACCATGGTGGTGGCGGATTGGAACTCGGGTCATCGTACTCCTCGGTGTCATTGCGCTCATATTTATTAGTAGTGTGCTTATCTATATATTTAGTGAATAAAGAATCAACTTAGGCCATCCTGCAAAGGGTGGCCTAAAATCTGTTCCAAAAACTGGTTATATAAAAGGAAGCAAGGCATATGCTCCTATTTAATTATTAAGATTGATAAACAAATCTCGACAAATCATGCTATAGTATGAAGTAAATAAACACTTTATTCGCATATTCAAGCAGGGGTGGATTAGAACTAACTGCACTGCTTACGGAATGACGACAACTAGAATTTCTTCACTGTACGATGGGAGGTCATCCAATTGAGTAATAGGCATAATTTGAACAGATCCTCTTTAACCGTAACCGCTTTCACGTTGATATTGATGCTGTTTTTTGTGAACTATCCCATCCCATTCCTATACGGAATTGAGCTGTATCTATTTACTGCTATTGCATGGTTTGTTTATTTCCGCTATTCACTAAACTATGCGTTGTTACTTATTATTTTTGCTGCCGCTTGTGGCATATTTATATGGAATCAATCGCCTCTGCTTGCGTTATATCCGCTCGAGATATTATTAGTCGGCTGGATTGCTAGGAGAAGTAAACGATCTGCAGTATTGTGGGACGCTATCTATTGGCTGACGCTTGGATTATTATTATTCTACCCAGCTTATCGATGGTTAACGGATTGGTCAGATTCCAATGGGATTACATATTTCCTGTTCTCCGTAGCTAATGGGTTAATTAATATATTCTTTGGCAAACTGACTGCCGAATATTTGCCAGTAGGGGCATCGAAAACGAGGAAGAAATGGCGCATTGGTCAAATTACCTTTCATCTTTGCATGGTGCTGTTAATTGTTCCGACATTAATCTATCTGCTTGTCAGTGGATATTTTACTTATCAGCGGAGCTTGTCTGAGATTTCATCCAGGCTCGACACGATATACAGCCATGTCAATGAGAGATTGAATCATCTGACAGAGACAGAGCTTCGAGATCTTAAAGTAAGGTCGACGGTG
Source organism: Paenibacillus camelliae (assembly GCF_023715345.1). Lineage (GTDB taxonomy): Bacteria > Bacillota > Bacilli > Paenibacillales > Paenibacillaceae > Pristimantibacillus > Pristimantibacillus camelliae. The sequence goes on along the minus strand of NZ_JAMBNY010000003.1, from coordinate 217,980 downwards.
CAGAAAGCATCGCTGCAGCATATGTTCTCTAACATTACGACAGGTACAGATGTGCAGATAACGCTCATCGATGACAATCAGAACGTGGTCACTACGCTAGAACCCGCGATAGCTGACAACTTCGCTTATGAATGGAGTGCTGGTGGGATTGTTAAGCAAGTCACGGATTCATTATATTTGTGGCAGCCAGAGGAGATTCCTTCGTACAATAAAGTGTACAGATGGGCTAAAAGTGAGTTTGTCTCGGTGTATCACTTTGATCGTGTTCCCTATACGCTCGTTGTTAAGCAACCAGCTATAGGATTTCAACACAATATGTTCAATCTGTATGTCATAAGCGTGCTGCTCGTCGGCATGTCCACCTTAATCGCAGCATTCGTTGCTTATCGGGTTATGAACCAATTATCGAGGTCGATCACTCAGCTTGGGAGCTTTACGACGGGTCTTCCTCGAAGAATTCGACTGCGCGAGACCATTACATGGGAAGAAAGCCCATTGCATGAAGTCAATATATTAAAAAATAACTTTGAAGATATGTCCAAGGAATTAGCCAGCATGTTCTGCGAGGTTAATAAAAGAGAAGACAAGCTGCGCGTTATGGCCCACTACGATACGTTAACCGGTCTAGGCAATCGCTATTCCTTCGGGTTGTATCTTCCTTCACTTATCGAAGAAGCGAAGAAGGATCATACGAAAATTGCGTGTTTATTCATCGATCTCGATCGATTCAAATCGATCAATGACAACTATGGACACGAGGCTGGAGATGCTGTGATAAAGGAAGTAGGGGCACGCTTAAAGGAATACAACACAGCTCAGACCAAGGCCTTCCGCTTGTCAGGAGATGAATTTGTCGTGGTGCTGCGTGAGCCTTTTCCTCGTGACTTAGTACAGTGGGCGCAAGATATTCAAGCAAGCCTAATAAACGACGTCATTATGTACCATGATCAACGCATTCAAATCGAGCTAAGTGCTGGTATATCTATCTATCCTGATCACGGTCAAGATGCTCAAATTCTGCTGCGCAGCAGTGACCACGCGATGTATCAAGCCAAAGTAAGCGGGCGAAATCGTGTCAAGCTGAGCACAGGCGCAACGATGAATTTTCCGAAAGGAGGGGCGTAATAATGAAACCCAAATTACTGTTTGCCTTTAACCTCCTGCTGGGTTTCATGCTCTTGCTTTCGACTTATATCTATGTGAGCTATGCAAAAAGCAATGAGTCTGGTGAAGTACATCTGCAAGACGAAGAATGGGTAACAGAGAATGCTGAACAAGAAGTTGTATTAACGATTTGGTCGCCAAAGCCTATACTGGATTACGAGATCCAAAGCTTCCAGGAGGCCAATCCGAACATTCGCATACAATTTACGAGCTTACAAGGTGAACCAAGACTATCTGAGCGTTATCTGAACGCACTGGCAGAAGGCACAGCACCTGATATTATGCTGCTTCCACAAGCGATGCTTGGATCGATAAACTCGGTAGATTTAATCGCGGATTTATCGCAGAGCCATCTCCCTCTTGACCGCTATCGCAAAATGATGGGTGAGCATCTGTGGGATATTCACCAGTCGCTTGATGGAGAGCACACAATTGCCTTGCCGTTTGAAGCTTATCCCTACGTGTTCTATTATCGCTACGATATACTAGAAGAAAAAGGTTATCCTGCTGACCCCGATGCATTAGCGGCATATTTACGTGAGCCTAAGCATTTGCTGCAGCTTGTCTCTGATCTGCAGCAGGATAAACAATGGCTTCTTCAATGGGAAAATGATCTCATTACATTGTTAAATTACGGACAGTTTTTCTTTAATCGAGATATTGAATATGAACGCGACTCGGATCAGTATATGCAAGTGATCGACACAACCTTGAAGCTAATCGATCATGCAGCTAATATATCGGTTTGGAGTACAAACGGACAGGAGATGCTACGTAACAACGAGCTAGTAGCCGTTTATATGCAATCGTTCGGAGAAAACTCGATTGAAGAATGGGCGCCTGATCAAGCAGGCAAGTGGCGGGTGACAAGGCTGCCACTCGGTATCGAAGCCGTGGACGTTAACACAAGCTTATCTATCGCGATAACCGAGCATAGTAAGCATAAAGCAGAGGCTGAGAAGTTCCTTGAACATGTTATGAACACCTCAACGGTGTTTAATTGGATGGAGACAGCTCCCGCTAACGAATTTCTTGGAGGACAGGATAGCGGCAGCTTATACTTGGATATCCTTAGAGGGAATAGATCGAGTGCAGTTCCAACTCCGCTTGATTCCCGTCTTTTCGAGGTATGGTATTCATCTGTAGAGCAATCCAGACAAAGTCAATACACGACGGAAGATACACTCAATGCGGCAACTCAGGATGTTATGGATATTACCTCCGTTGCACAAGAGCAGCTGCAATTATATATTCAGCGCGATCTCCAATAATTTCTTGCTTACATTCATTTCTAGACAGGATGATGAGAGATGAGATGAGTATTGAGTAGCTCTAAAAAGGAGTCTATATGTCTGATAATCGAACACTGCATGTATTGAACGGCCAAGCGATGTATCATAAATATAAGGCAGAAAATTTTCTTAATGGCGAGCGAATGATTCCTTTTAACGAGGCGATGTGTTATGGGGAGACCTGCTTTGATATATTTTCGGATGCTTTTGTTCATTGTCGAGCAAAGGTTCATGGCGTAACGCCCAAGCAGTATGCTGAGATCACATTAAAGCCATTGAAGCCTCTATTCAATAAAAGCTTTCATCATATCGCATTATGGTTTGATGAGGATATGTTTTGCCAGATCAATATCGTTACGATTCTTGCTTGGCTAGAGCAAGACCGATATAGTGGTTCGATTGAACTGCATATTGTCGATGATCAGCATGAACGTATGGAAGGCTACACTTTACGTGCGGACGGATATCGGTCGATCTATGAGCAGGTGCTGATTCATAAAGCGATGCCTAATAGTATCACTACACTTCCTCATACGATCAAAGATGGAATTGAATTATATCTAAAGTATTTGCATGAGGATAGCGAGATTATTCGTATGATTGAAAGTAATCCTCATTTATCAGAACAAGAGCTAGTCATAAAGCTCATGGCCGAATTCCGACATTACGGGCTAGGTGATACGCAATATTACGACATCATCAAAGCTAATCGTCGCTAAGCAGTAATTGCAGAGCGAGCTGCGTGCTGAGCTTGTTCGCAGCATGAAAGAACGGACGCTATCTATACATAGCGTCCGTTCTATTGATTTAAAAGTCGATATGATCAGGGTCAGGACCAACACGATGATTTTCATTCAGCTGATCAATGCGAGCCATATCTTCTTTCGTTAACTCGAAATCAAATACCGATGAGTTCTCGACAATACGGTGCTCTTTTGTTGATTTAGGTATTGTGATTACTCCGTTTTGTAAATCCCATCGAATAATAATTTGAGCAACGGTTTTATGATACGAAGCTGCAATTTCCTGAAGCACGGGGTTATCTAATAGTTGACCTTGCATCAATGGAGACCAAGCCTCTAACTGAATATTATGCTCCATGCAAAAAGCTTGCAGCTCCTTCTGAGTAAGTCGCGGGTGGTACTCCACTTGATTGATCATAGGCACAATCTCTGCGTCCTTCATGACATCTGTTAGATGATGGACTTGGAAGTTACTTACACCAATAGCTCTAACCTTTCCTTCCTTATAAAGGGTTTCTAATGCACGCCAAGCTTCCTTATACTTCCCTTCGACAGGCCAATGAATCAAATATAGATCTAAATAATCAAGCCCAAGCTTCTGTAAGCTCGTCTCATAGGCAGCAATGGTTGAATCATAGCCTAAATCAGCGTTCCAAACTTTAGAGGTAATAAACAAATCCTCTCTAGTCAGGCGAGTTTCTTCGAGAGCTTCACGAATGGCTTGGCCTACACCTTCCTCGTTACCGTAAATAGAAGCTGTATCGATGCTGCGATAACCATGCTTAATTGCAAACTTCACCGCTTGAACAAGCTCGGGACCTTCCTCGACTTTGAATACACCAATGCCTAGCCAAGGCATCTGAACACCGTTTGTTAATGTTGCTGTTGCACGTAAATGATTAATCATAGAATATAAACCTCCGTTTTTATGTGAATGTTATAAGCAAGCTGTAGTTACTGTAGTTGATATGATATGTCCACCACATCCCCCCTTACAATGTCAGGCTTGAGCTCATATTGGCTTCACCTGCTTCAGCCTTCTGGTCTTTTCGTTCAAGCAAACGAGACCATCCCGTTAGCAGCACAGCGCTGAGAACCATGAGTGACCCTATCCAAGTGGTGTGAATCAGACCAATGGAGTCAGTCACGACACTGCCTAGGAAAGAACCAAGAGCAATTCCGGCGTTAAATGCTGCGATGTTCATCGCAGAAGCTACATCTACCGCAGAGGGGACGAACCGCTCTGCTAATAGGACAACATAAATTTGTAAGCCTGAAACGTTCATAAAAGCCATCAGCCCCATTAAGCCAACGCTAATTAATCCCGCAACCTTAAAAGGCAGTGTAAAGAACATCATAAACAGAATGATGGCTTGAACGATAAACATGTAATATAGTGCCTTCGCTGGATTACGGTTCGATAATTTACCACCGACCATATTTCCTAATGCAATAGCAATGCCATAGATAAGCAGGATGAGTGTGATGTGATCTTCATGTAAGCCGGTAACGGATTGCAGCAAAGGGGATAGATAAGTAAAAACGACAAATGTTCCCCCGTAGCCTAGTGCAGTAATGATAAAGACAAGCAATAATCGGACATTCGTAATTAGCTTAAGCTGATCTTTAATGGATGTTTGCTTTCCTTTCTGTAGATTCGATGGAACGAGTATGCTGTTTGCCAGCAATGCGATAAGGCCAATTGCTACAATAACGACAAAAGCAATTCTCCAGCCTAATTGCTGACCAATAAATGTTCCAAATGGAACTCCGGTTACGGTAGCGACGGTTAGCCCTGTAAACATCATAGAGATCGCACTGGCTCTTCGATCCTCCTGCACTAAGTTAGCCGCAATAGTGGAGCCAATGGACATGAAAACACCATGGGAAAAGGCAGAAATTATGCGAGCTGCAAGCAAAATCTCAATGCTTGTAGCCGATGCAGCGATGCTATTCCCAACAATAAAAACAACCATGATCCACAGTAATAGCGACTTTCTGGACATCGTTGAGGTTAGCGATGTAAGAATTGGAGCCCCAAATGTTACGCCTAGTGCATATAAGGAAACCGTTAAGCCGGCTGTTGTTATAGAGACCTGTAAGTCTTGTGCTATTAAAGGTAATAGTCCAACACTTATAAATTCGGTTGTACCAATCGCAAAAGCACTTACTGCTAATGCCAGTAAGGCAAAAATGCTTCGTTTCTTGTCCAAAGACATCTTCTTTCCTCCTAAAGTATTGAAGTGAGTTCGTAAAGTGTAATGCCATGACAGCCTCGATAACTACTGTCATGTTCCGCCGGCAAATGCTATTATGTACGAAAGAGGTTTATTAGGAAAGTACGTACTTTTTTGTAATATAAGTACCAAAAAGTAATATAGATACTTTTTAGTGCCTATAAGTGGAGGGTTTCAAATGCAGAAGAAAAAATACAACATATCGGTAGAAGCAACGCTCGAAGTGATCGGCGGAAAGTGGAAGTGTGTCATCCTATGCCATCTCACCCATGGAAAGAGAAGAACAAGTGAACTAAAGCGTCTTATGCCCAACATTACGCAGAAGATGCTCACCCAACAGCTGCGCGAATTAGAAGACGATGGCGTGATCAAACGAATCATCTATAACCAAGTTCCTCCAAAGGTGGAGTACGAGTTAAGTGAGTATGGCTGGAGTCTAAAAGAAATATTAGATTCACTTTGTGCTTGGGGAGAAAAACATATTATTAAGGTTTACGGCGATAAATTTGCAGTACTAGAAGAGAATATTCTAAATGAGTAACGGATCCGTAACGTCTGATCGCAGAAATAAATGATGCTGCACAATCTAAGGATCTCTACACCGACAAATACAGTGGCACTAGGAAGTATGTATCGATACTTTCTAGTGTTTTTTATTTATTGCTAAATAAAGGTTCTTGAATATAGGTAGGAACGAATGTATTATATTCATATCGAAAAACTTGGTATTAAGGAGGACATGCTATGTTACTAACAGGCATCATATGTGGTGTACTACTTGGATTTGTAATGCAGCGCGGTCGCTTCTGCTTAACCGGTGGTTTCCGCGATATGTATATAGCGAAAGATAATCGTATGTTTTATGCACTCCTCATTGCCATTGCCGTGCAGAGCGTCGGCGTGTTTGCATTAATTGGTGCGGGTGTATTTGAATATTCAGCAGGTCAATTGCCAATCCTTGCAGTTGTGATTGGATCGTTTATTTTTGGTATTGGCATTATATTATCAGGTGGATGTGCAACAGGAACCTGGTATCGTGCAGGTGAAGGGCTAATAGGAAGCTGGATTGCATTAGCGATGTACATGCTCATGTCGGCTATTATGAGAACAGGTCCGTTAGGAAGCTTTACAACGGCAGCGCGTGAGCCGGTCATTGGCACAGATTCCATAGCAGATACATTTGGAATTAACGTGTGGTTTTTAGTTGTTCCATTCGTTGCTTTAGTGGCGTTTATTGTTTACCGTGAGCTGAAAAAGCCAAAGGTGAAAATTCCGCAATTAAAGCCTAAGAAAACGGGATTAGCGCATATATTATTCGAAAAACGTTGGAACCCGTTCGTTACAGCGGTTCTCATTGGTTTAATTGCAACAGCAGCTTGGCCGCTAAGTGCAGCGACTGGTCGTGTGTTCGGATTAGGTATTACGGCACCATCAGCGAACATTCTGCAGTTTCTAGTATCGGGCGACATTGATTTCATCAATTGGGGCGTATTTCTAGTGCTTGGTATATTCTTAGGATCATTTTTCGGTGCAAAAATGAGCGGCGAATTCCGCTTACGTGTGCCTGACACAAAAACATGCGTACGCAGTGCATCAGGCGGTTTACTGATGGGCTTTGGTGCAAGCTTAGCCGGTGGATGCTCCATTGGCAATGGCTTAGTTATGACAGCAATGATGACTTGGTCCGGCTGGATCGCATTAGTGTTTATGATTTTAGGTACGTGGACAGCATCATATTTTGTATTTGTTCGTCCTGCAAAACAACGCGCTGCAGCATCGACAGCTGTAACAGCATAATATAAAGGAGAGAGTGGAAGATGAAAAAGACATTAGAGGTATTAGGCATGGTATGCCCATTCCCATTAATCGAAGCAAAGGAAGCGATGAAAGACTTAAGTTCAGGCGATGAGCTTGAAGTACAATTCGATTGCACACAAGGTACAGAATCCATTCCTCGCTGGGCAGCTGAAGAAGGTCATGAAGTCGTTGAGTATGAGCAACTAGGCGAAGCTGCTTGGACGATTACCGTAAAGAAAAAATAAGTTGAAAACTCACCCGTAGCGAAGCGGGTGAGTTTTTTTATATGTTCGCGTTTGTACATATCATAATTTATTTAGCTTATTGCAGCTTAGGGTCGATTGACGACGCATGCTGGTTTGATTTTACTTCCTGAAAAAGAGTGCTTTGATCTGGAGTTGATTCTAATTTCAAGCCGAGAATGCGTTCCAAATCTCCTATAGTAACAGGCTTGGCATGTCTCATTAATTCATATCCGATTTGACCATTAGGCTCCAGTGTAGCGGTGTTAACATCACTAATGTTACTTACGCCATTCTGTCTTAGTCGCATTTCTAGTTGATCGACAGTCATACGCATGCTCCGAAGATTATGTTGATTGATTTGTCCGTTTTCAATAAGGACTTTTGAGCGTCCACTCATAAGCTTTTCGAACCAATCATATTTAAGCTGTAAATATTCAATGATAATAAGTGAAATGATGAACATTGTCGCTGAGCCTACGGCTATCCACATCGCATGATTAGCTATTGGTTGAACAATTGTAGTTCCAATCGAAATCATGATAACGGTTGTAGCTACGCTCATTTGGGAAATAGACTTTCTCCCAGCGAAACGTAAAAGAATCATTCCTGCAAATACTATAAAAATAGACTTCCATATCCAAGCTAGTTCCATAGGTATACACCCCTCTAATAAGACTACATGAATATGGTGGGGAATACTTCCTTAAATTATTCACCAGGAGTGCATTCTAAATAGAAAATATGGGACTTAAAGCGCGCTTAAGAAAAATATGGATAATTATTAATTTATATGGTAGTATACCAGTATATTTTGTCAAAATATGAAGGACTAAAGTATGAATACATAGTGATAAAGTAGTGAAAAAGTCATTTGTTCTAGATAAGAAATAAAAATGTAATGATCAAAACAATTTTTGGGATAACCATTAGGAGGATACATTAGAGGTGGAATATGTAAAGAACCGTATCATGCTTATATTATCAATGATCGTACTTATTGTTACATTGCTTGTCCACTATTTACATCGTGTCGCTAATGTTTCTGTGTATTGGATGGATGCGCATGGCAGTCACGAAGCTGTACAATTAAGCTTCATAACGAATATATTTTTGATCGTCCCGATCTTAATATTTTTGGCAACGGTTATCGTATACAAGATAGATAAAGAGCACAGAGCAATCCCTCTATTGAATACGCTTACTCTAACATTTAGTAGTATGTCTATGATTGCTGGTGGGGAAGGAATGGTGGAGTATCACTTTTCAATTTTTATGGTTGTCGCGATTCTAGGGTACTATGAACGAATCCAGCTGATTACCGTGATGTCATCTATATTTGCCGTCCAGCATGTGGCAGGTTACTTTGTATTAACGGAGTATGTCTTTGGGGCAACAAGCTACCCATTTTCGATGCTTGTGCTACACGCGCTATTTTTAATTGGAACATCAGGAGCCATCTCTTGGCAGATTGTTCACAAGAGAAAGCTTGCTGCCGTATTAAACGAAAAAGACAGAAAGCAGCAAATCATCTCTGGCATTATCGAGAAGCTTTCAACTAGCTCGGAAAAGCTAATCGATGCTTCTACTCAATTGAATAATAACTACCAAGCGAGCAAATTAGCGATTGAGGGCATGGTTTTGAATATTCAAGAAATCTCAAACAGTGCCATGACTCAAAAACGACAAACAGAAGAAAGTACGACGGCTATCGAGGAAATTGCTAAAGGGATTCAAGAAATTTCCGAAACATCGAGGTCCGTGTCTGAGGTTTCTGTACAATCGGCCGATGCTGCAAGCGAAGGCCATGTCATGATACAAAAAACAACGGAGCAAATGCAGTTAATCCATAATAAGGTGAGCGAGACCTCAGACATTAACAAACAGCTTGATGCCCGTTCTCGAGAAATAGGCGACATCGTTGATTTAATTACGCAAATCGCCTCTCAAACGAATCTACTCGCGCTGAACGCAGCCATTGAGGCAGCGAGAGCTGGTGAGCATGGAAAAGGCTTCGGTGTCGTTGCGGGTGAAGTAAGGAAGTTGGCAGAACAATCGGTTGTTTCAGCCAATAAAATTTCAGATATTATTCAGTCCATTCAGCAGGATACCAACTCATCAGTCGTTTCGATGGAACAGGTTATACAAGAAGTGAAGTCGGGACTCGAACTGGTAGTGGAAACAGGTGAACGCTTTGGAAGCATTCATGCATCGATCAATACCGTAGCGGATCAAATTCAAAAGGTATCCGCATCAGCTGGTGAGGTTTCGGCTTCAACAGAAGAAGTGGCAGCCTCCTTCCATGAGGTTGAAAGCTATGCAAAAGCCACCTCTTTTGTTACACAGGATGTCGCTACTGCATCTGAAGGTCAATTGACAACAATTACTGAATTATCTACGGTTATGACTACTCTTAATGCAATTACATTGGAGCTACAAGACCAGATTCAAAAAATTGAAGATTTAAAATAATATTAGGCGAATGATTTTATTGTTAACTAAAATCATTCGCCTTTTTTATGCTTTTCCAAAGCCGTTGCCATGCAGCTTTATTACATTAGCTTTTTAATATTAAAGTTGTCATTTAACAATACCCAGTTTTGCGGATAAGGATAGCCTAGCGCCCAGTAGCTTATTCCACGAAGATTATATCTCTTAGCGAGGTCGAATTTGGCCTGTGCACTGCGTGCATCCTCAAACCATACCTCATGAGTTCTTCCTTGCTCATCCACATAACGGAAAAACGGAGATTGAGCTAGCTCATTGTATTGGATCGTTGCCCCATATTGCACAGCTCTTCTTATCGCTTCCTGAGGGCTGAAGGTTTCCGCTTCTTGGCCTTGAACATGTGGCAGCAGCCAGTCACGAGCATAAATTTGAAAGCCTAGATAGATCTTTTCTGGCGGCATAGTTGTTAACGCATATTGTATAACCTTTTCCATCTCATTGATAGGAGAGATTGCTTGAGGAGGACCTTTTCGATAGCCCCATTCATATGTCATAAGCACTACGAAATCAGCAATTCGACCGTGCGCTTCATAATCATGTGCCGTATATAGAAGTCCACCTTGCTCGGCACTCGTTTTAGGTGCTAGAGCAGTCGACACTAGATAACCTTTAGGGTGAAGACGATCTACAGCTAATTGAAGAAATTGAGTATAGTTTTCACGATCCTCAGGTAATACATTCTCAAAATCGATATTTAGAGCACGATATCCTTTCTCATCCATCACTTGCACGATATTGTTTATTAATCGCTCTTGGAGCGCTGGATTTGACAAGACCACATTAGCTAAATTTGATCCAGCTTCGGTTGAGGTGAAGTTTGTAATAGCCAGCATAGGTACAACAGCTTGAGAGCTTGCGGCAGCAATCATTTCACTGTCATCGAAAGGCTGTAATGTTCCATCCTCCTTAATCATATAAGCGAAAGGGCTAAAATAAGTAAGCAATGATCCAATGGCATTGAGCGTATTCACTGCATCTTCACTGGATTGATACGTATAAGCGTTGACCTCAATCGTTGGCTTAGGTCTTGGAATATTCAGAGTCATTCCAGCGAAAATCATACCAGGATTCGTAATTTGATTCTCTTGTGCAAGGGCTTGAACCGTTGTGTTATAGCGCAGGGCAATGCTATACAATGATTCACCTGGTTGAATCGTATGAACGATTGGTGGAATTCGTAGATGAGTTCCTGGGTAGATCAGATTAGGATTCGTGAGCGGGTTGGCTTGCAGAAGCGATTGTAAGCTGATCCCATATTGTAAGGCAATCGACCACAAGCTTTCCCCAGATCTAACGATATGCGAAGTCGTTGGTGTTGGAATGATCAAAGATTGTCCAACTAGTAATTGATCTGGATATTGTAATCCATTTAATTGTACAACTTCATTTATGTTAACTTGATAGCTGTTAGCTATGTTCCATAGCGTGTCACCAGCCTTGACTACATAGATAAGCAATCGGGACTCCCCCTAAGCGATAAGTTGTTGCTACATGTTATGCTAAAAAACCAAAAGTGTGTATATGCCTATTGCGTTGTAGGGAGTAGGTAGAATTGGTATGTATGGTGGTGCGTAATGATGGTTCAACGATTTGTGGATATGTACTGGAGCAATTTGGTTGATAAGTATGCAATTATAGTAGAAAAACGTGCAATTGTAGTGAAAAAGTATGATGGGCATTCGATGTATACTGTAAACACCACGCAAGCTAATAACGCTTACAAACTTAATAGCTAACTATACTGAAAACGGTTAAAAAGGGGAGAGCATCATGAGAAAGTTCGGAGTCAGAGACCAAGTTGGATATGCACTCGGAGATATCGGAGGCAGTTTCGTTAACATATTCATTAGTACCTTCTTTATTGTATTCTGTACCTATGTATTAGGTGTAAGCCCTTACTTTATGGGGACAATGTTCTTAGTTGGAAAAGTATTTGATGCGATCATCACTGCGATTATGGGTATTGTCACTGACCGCTTTAGAATTGGTAAAAGCGGAGATAAATTTTTACCTTGGATCAGCTTTTCTAAATGGCTACTAGCAGCATCTTGTATATTATCCTTTATTGACGTATCTAGCTGGCAGTCTACAGCTATTCACATTTGGGTAGTTGCTGTGTATTTGTTTTTCTGTGTCGCTTATACAGCAGATGCTATACCTTATGGTTCATTAGCGTCCGTCATTACGAATGATCCTGTTGAACGTACAAAGCTATCACGTGCCCGTTCCATCGGTGGGATGATTGTAAGCGTTGGCTTTTTATCGTTTGTGCCAATGTTCATCTACGACAAAGCTGGCAATATCGTGCCAGAGGCATTCTTCTATATCGCTATTTTATTCAGTATTTTATCGCTGCTGTGCTACACAGGGCTCGTAAAATTAACGACGGAGCGCATTCGTGATGAAAAGCCTGCTGGTGCTAAGTCTGAATATGATTTCAAACAAGCATTCAAATTAGCATTCTCCAACAGACCATTGCTTGGGATGATGGTTGCCACACTCGGTTCGACTTTAATTATCGCTGGAGCTAATACGCTAGCTGCCTATGTATTTGCTGAGTATTACAACATGCCAAGCGCATTTGCGATCAATTCATTCATTAGCATGGGAATTACTTTTGCATTATTTTTAGTCATTCCAAAGCTTGTCGCGAAATTTAATAAGCGCTATTTGATTATTGCTACATCTGCATTTAGTTTAGTTGCAACAGCTTTAATGACATTTGTTACGTTTGAAAATGTATATGTATTTGCTGCATTATACAATATCGCTACTTTTGGTTCATTCGTGTTCATTATGCTCGTATGGGCATTAGTAACAGACTGTATCGATTATACTGAGTATAAAACAGGTCAGAAAATTGAAGGAACGTTATACTCACTCTATTCCTTTGGTCGTAAAGTCGGAATGGGATTGGGCGCGGCAGTGGGGAGCTACTCCTTAGGCTGGGTTGGCTTTGTGTCAGGAGCGAAATCTCAAACCCAAGAGGTTGCTGAAGGGATATTGAAAATGTTCACTGCTCTACCGGTGTTCGCATTTGTGCTTATCCTTATCGGTGTCGGATTAATCTATAACTTAAATGCAAAGAAAACGAATGAAATGTATGCCGCATTAAAGAACAGCAGAGCATCATAGAAAGATAAGCAAGATAACAAGTATAAAGTCGTGTGATTCATATCGAATCATACGGCTTTTTTATTCATAAATTGCGCTAACAGTAAGGAGAGGTTACTACGGCTCCCTACTACTTCTCTTATTTGGTAAACGCATGACAAAATCGATATAATAAATCTACATTGCAGAGCTTACATAGTTTTTTACAAAAAAGTACAGAAAAAAATGCTTGTCTTTACGAGAAAAATTTTGCTATAGTAACTAACAGACTGGTTGGTCTGGTGAAAGGAAAATGGTATGGATACAAAAACTTATATTATTGAAACGGCTACGTCACTGTTTCAGAAAAAAGGATATATGACGGTTGGACTCACCGAATTGTTGCAGGCCTGCGATATATCAAAGGGTGCATTCTATCATCATTTTCCTTTAGGAAAAGAGCAGCTGCTAATCACATGCTTAGAAGCGTTAAATGATATGATTTCACAGGATATGCAAAGTATCTTTGACACTTACGACACAACCCGCGAAGCACTATTAGCAGTGCTTGATAAGCTCATTGATGCTTATGATACGGAGGGTACGATCGTTGGCTACACCTTTACAAGCATAGTGAGTGAGATGGGCTCGTTAAGCGAAAATGTACGTATAGCCTGTGAGCGTGTGTATGAGCGTATTGAGCAAATGATCGCTCATAAGCTTGAACAGGATGGGCTAGCCGCTGATGAGATTAGGCAGCGAGCGCTGCTAATAACCGCAACGATCGAAGGTGGTATTGTGCATTCCTTAACGAAGAAGACGAGTAGGCCACTTCATATTATTTCACAGCAACTAGGTCAAATCATATAAACAGAATAGAGGTAACACATGCAAGCTCATACACAAGTGAAAAGTCCCAAATTAATGGCATTTGTTTTAATGTTTAGCTCATTTATCGGTTTGTTCGGTGAAACGGCGCTAAATATGGCATTAACGGATATTATGGATGACTTCTCGGTCTTCCCGAGCACGGCTCAGTGGTTAACAACTGCTTACCTGCTCGTATTAGCGATCCTCGTACCACTATCGTCTTACTTAGTACGTTGGTTTACGACACGTCAGCTTATCGTTAGTGCGTTAATCATATCTACGATTGGCTCATTAATGGGAGCACTATCACCTAACTTTACCGTTTTATTGTTAGGCCGTATGGTACAAGCCATCGGCACGGGAATCTTTCTTCCTTTGATGTTTAGTGTCGTTCTTTTAATTTTCCCAATTCAAAAGCGCGGTGCGGTTATGGGGATCGTTGGTCTTGTATTAACGGCAGGCCCTGCACTTGGTCCTTCGATTTCAGGTTTAATTATAAGCTCTTCGAGCTGGCACTATATTTTCTGGATTATGATCGTGCTTTATCTAGCAATCCTAGTCATTGGCTACTCTAAATTAGATAACGTATCCTCGATTACTAAGCCTAAAATTGATATTTTGTCCTTACTATGCTCTTCGATCGGATTTGGTGGTATCGTATATGCACTAGCGACAATGGCAGAGGTTTCAATTACAGAACCTAAAGTATGGGTACCATTGGTTGTAGGAATCATTGCATTGTTATTATTCGGAGTGCGACAATTGAAAATGGCTGAGCCAATGATTAATTTAACGGTATTTAAATTTCCAATGTTCTCATTAGGTATCATTATGATGTTTGCAACGATGTTTATCATCTTATCCGTTGCGATTCTTACACCACTTTATCTAAAGAGCGTACTGGCTTACACCGCAATCAGTGCTGGTCTTCTAATGCTGCCAGGTAACGTGCTGAATATCGTTATGTCACCTGTTGTAGGTACCAGCTTCGATAAGGTAGGGGCTAAGATATATACGAGAATCGGCTTTTTGCTCATTACGATTGCAGCAATCCTATTTATCTTAACGATCTCAGCAATAACACCAGTCTGGCAAATCGTTGGTTTACTATGTATTTTCTTTGTCGGTGTATCAATGACGATTATGCCTGCTCAGACGAATGCGATGAATGCACTGCCAGTTCATCTATATGCTGACGGTTCTGCTGCTTTGAACACTTTAACGCAAGTTGCGGGTGCTGCTGGTACTGCAGTAGCGATTACTGTATTTACAGCAGGACAGAAACAATATTTTGCAACAAATGGGGCTGAACAGCCGCTTGAAGCTTTAGCATATGGTGTCAACCATGCGTTTATCCCTGTGCTCATTGTTGCAATTATCGGATTAGTGACCTCGCTATTTATTAAAAATAGTCGATCTGCTCGTTAACGACACAAAAGAGCTGCCCTCTGGCAGCTCTTTTATGTATCTATTAGATTAGCGCGTAATGTGTATTTAGCATTTAAGGCTTTGCTCTTGTATCATGCATCCTTCACGGCCGGCAACCATCGTTTGGTTTCTTCCTGATTTTTTCGCGCGATATAGAGCCTCGTCGGCTTGTTGAAATAGCTCTTCCTTACTCATTCCTGGAAGCAGCTTCTGTATACCGATGCTGATCGTTACAGACTCTCCGCCTAAATGATCCAGCTTATGCTGAGCAATCGATTGCCGAAGCTGTTCAAGCTGCTCAATGACATGCTCAGTACGTTTATCGATACATACGACAGCGAACTCCTCTCCACCGTACCTTGCTACAAAGTCACTTGGGTCCATTGCAAGACTTAATTGTCTAGCGACAAACTTGATGACAACGTCTCCTACAGCATGTCCATACGTATCGTTCACCCTTTTGAAATGATCAATATCTAATATTGCGAGATGAGTCGGATACGCATAGTTGTCTGGCGTTTCGATCACCTTTACGAGATGTTCGTGAAAGGAACGATGATTGTATAAACCAGTTGCAGAATCCACTCGGTTTAATTGCTCCATCAGTTCATTTTTTGTTTGAAGATCTTGCTTTTCTTGTGTGACCTTAATAAGTTGTTCGAATAGAGCAAAGGCATGCTTACGCAAGCTGTTAATAATTAGAGCGGTCGCTGATAGAAGAGCTAGCAGCATAATCAAATTACTGGAGCTGAGTCCAGCTCTAATGCCAGGTAATGTAAACAAAATAACAGCTACAGTCAGTAAAGATTGAACTAATGCAAAAATAATTAAGCGCTTACTATAAAAGTAAAGGGATAGCAGAATTGGAATGATCAAGCTGTATATGACAATAGGTAAATTATAAAGTGAAAAAATAATGATACAGATAAACAGATTAATGCCAGTAATTAGTATATATTTTGAGTAGGGTTGCACTCTCCGAAACACCCACCCCATTGTAGCGTTTAATGCAATCATTTTTATTGCAGGCAAAGCAATGGCATTCCAAAAAAATAACGTTCGATCATAATCGGTAAAGGATAATTCGATGCTTGTACCGATCACATAAATGATAGTAATTGCCCAGCAGCTTCTTATAATATCTCTATATAGGCTTCGGGTATTCATATGTTGTAGATTCATAAAACCAGCCCACCTTCGTTGTCCGTTCTAGGAGAAGCTTTAATGTAGGGTCATAATAAATAATGCTCCATTCTAAGCTTGTAGTTTGTCTTTATTCTATCACGTAACGAACCATTTTGGTCTAGCTTATTGATGAGAATTAAACTGTTCGCTCGGGAGCATACTTTTTATTAAACACTGAAGATGAGATGAACAGCAAGTACAACATGATAAACAAACACAGCTTCGTCAACATCCCAATCTGTATTTGTTGCATCGTTACTTACTAAGTAGTCACACGATCAATGCAGTAAAACTTCGATGGAGGATTGGACGAGTGATGGAGACAAGCACAACCTATATAGGTACCAACAAATTAATAACGGGAATTGTATTCGGGGTAATCACCTTCTGGCTTTTCGCTCAGGCAATGGTCAATGTAGTTCCCGCTGTTCAGTCTGATCTAGGAATTACGTACGGAACACTCAATATTGCGATTAGTCTAACAGCGTTATTCTCTGGTCTATTTATCGTAGCGGCTGGTGGAATCGCAGATAAAATTGGACGTAAAAAAATTACGTATGTTGGATTAGTGTTAAGTGTAATTGGCTCGTTATGTCTTGTATTTGCTCAAGGAGCGACCTTGTTAATTATCGGACGTGTCATTCAAGGTATCTCTGCTGCTTGTATTATGCCAGCAACGATTGCATTGATGAAGGCTTACTTTGAAGGGAAGGAACGACAGCGTGCCCTTAGCTACTGGTCTATTGGATCTTGGGGCGGTTCAGGCGTCTGCTCATTTGCCGGAGGTGCCATCGCTACGTATTTGGGCTGGAAATGGATATTTATATTTTCGATTGTATTTGCCTTGCTTGCTATGTGGCTCATTAAAGACACGCCAGAGAGTAAAGTCGAAGGAAACGGAGCCTTCAAATTCGATTACAGTGGCTTAGCTATATTTGCCGTCACAATGATTGCCTTAAACGTAGTCATTACGTTCGGTTCAGATCTCGGTTGGACAAGTCCAATTACGATAATTTTAGCCATTGTGACAATTGTAGGAGCGATTGTTTTCTTCCGAGTCGAAAAAGGAAAAAAGATTGCGCTTATTGACTTCAACCTATTCAAAAACAAGCCTTATGCTGGTGCAACCTATTCCAACTTTTTGTTAAATGCGATCGCTGGTACACTCGTTGTTGCGAATACGTATGTTCAAATCGGTAGAGGTTTTACCGCTTTTCAATCAGGAATGCTCTCGATTGGCTACTTGATCGTTGTACTTGCCATGATCCGTGTAGGTGAGAAGATCCTGCAAAGAGTAGGCGCAAAAGCACCTATGGTATGGGGGACCATTATTACGACAGTCGGTGTTGGACTAATGGGGTTAACCTTCCTGCCTGGTTTCTCCTACACTATTGCCGTATTCGTTGGTTTTGTTCTGTTTGGGCTTGGACTCGGCATATATGCAACACCATCTACAGACACATCCGTTTCCAATTCTCCATCTGACAAAGTGGGAGAAGCTGCCGGGGTCTACAAGATGGCAAGCTCGCTAGGAAGTGCAATTGGTGTAGCGATCTCCGCTACCGTGTATAGTTCAGTGGCGGCAACAGGAAATATTGAAATGGCAGCATCCGTAGGGATTATCGTTAACGTTATTTTTGGAATTCTGTCCTTAATTTCCATTGTGATTATGGTTCCGAATGACGCAGGTAAACCAATAGAAGTAAACACAAAAAATGCATTTAGAATGCCGAAAAAGGCAACAAACTAACATTAACATAAGGCTGCTGCAAGATGTGCATAGGCAAGATCGGCTTGGTGTTTCGCCATAAAGGAGATAGTAGAACATGAAGAATGAATTGATGAGCATGCTAGAAGCGCGCAAGGATGAGATGATATCGATTCGTCGACATTTGCACGAAAATCCAGAGGTCTCATTCAAAGAAGAAAAAACGGCGCAGTATATCGCTGACTTTTATAAAGGTAAAGATGTTGAAGTTCATACGAATGTTGGTAATGGCTACGGAATTGTCGTAACGATAAAGGGTGGAAAGCCGGGGAAAACGATAGGCCTACGCGCAGATTTTGATGCGCTTCCTATTCAAGAGGAAGCAGATGTATCATTCAAATCAAAGAACGAGGGTGTCATGCATGCATGTGGTCATGATGGACACACCGCGTATCTATTAGTATTGGCGGATTGCTTAATTCAACTAAAGGATGCTATTTCAGGCACAATTAAAATCATTCACCAGCATGCAGAAGAGGTTCCGCCTGGAGGAGCGAAAAGCATTGTCGAGTCAGGCTTAATTGATGATTTGGACGCTGTTTTTGGCATCCATTTACTGCCGATGGGCCCAGCAGGAACGGTTGGATATCATGCAGGTTATTCCTTCAACGGACGGGCATACATGAAGCTTATTGTACAAGGAAGAGGAGGTCATGGATCCTCCCCTCATCTGGCGAATGATGCCATCGTCGCTGCCTCACACTTTGTTGTTGCAGCACAAACGATTATAAGCCGCAGGTTAAACCCCTTCGATATTGGTGTGATAACGATCGGATCCTTTGATGGCAAAGGTACGTTCAACGTAATCAAGGATAGTGTAGAGCTTGAAGGCGATATTCGATATATGACGAATGAAACGAAGGAGATCATTGCAAAGGAAGTTCGACGGATCGCTAAAGGAATCGAAGAGCAGTTCGATGTTACCTGTGAACTGAACTATACACCTGATTATCCACCTCTATATAATGATCCGGAGCTTACAGCTAAGGTAGCAGAGAGCTTGCGAAGCATGAATGATAAAGATATAAAAGAAGTAAAAGAATTTCCGGCCTTATCTCCTTCGGAGGACTTTGCTTATTACGCTGAAAAGTTCCCAGCCTGCTTCTTTTACATTGCATGCTCACCAAAAGGGGTGGACAAGCCTTATTTCAACCATCATCCAAAATTCGATATTGATGAGGACGCGCTGCTTGTTGCAGCTAAAGCAGTAGGTCAAGTGGTATGTGACTACTATGAGCTAAGCTGAGTGCCTGAAACTGCCATTTCCTTTCATTGACCACAACATTAACGTCAGTTTATACTAGTTGTGTTTATGTTCATATACCTGTGAGCAATACTTACCTCTCCGTTCAAACGGGGAGGTATTACTTTTTTACAGCAAGAATTACATAAAATTGAAAGTAGGTTAATGAAATGAAATGGATACGTTTGAAAAGCTTACGATCAAAAATGCTGCTCAGCTTTTCTCTAATTATTGTTTTGGTTGTTATTTTTGGCATTTATACGTTTTCGGTCATTGTAAAAAGTAACGAGGAAGCTGAAAATATATTAGAAAAAGAATTGCCGCTATTAATGGCGAATGAAGGGATGCAACTTACTATTGCAACGCGAATATCTACAGCTCGCGCTTACTTATTATATGGTGGAGACTATCGCGAACGATTTGACAGCTATACGGAAGAGGGAAAAGGCTACGAGGAAATCGCTAGAGGAATTGGTGTTTCTGAAGAGTTCAACAAGCTAATTGAACAGACGGTTGCGTGGCGAACCTACGTTACAGAGCATGTATTTAATGAGTATGAAAAAGGGAATGTGGAGTTAGCTCGAAAAAATCTAGCAGATAAAGATCCGATGATTCGCCAGCTTATAGGAGGCTATCAAGAGCTTGCAACGGAAAAGAGAGCTTCCATTATGGAAATACAGCGTACGATTGTGGAGAATGGTCAGAAAACAGCCGTTGTTGCGGTAACCTTCACAACGCTAGTTATCTTTCTAAGTATAGCAATTGCAATCGTTAGCTCAAGACTTATTACAACGCCTATCATTAAAGTTATGCATCGTATGAAGCTGATAGCTAGTGGCGATTTAACGCAGAAAGCACTTAGTACAACATCTAACGATGAAGTAGGACAGCTTGTAGATGCAACGAATCAGATGAGCAGTAGTCTACATCATCTAATAAGCGAAATAAACAGTGTATCTGGTTCGATAACATCCCAAAGTGAAGAGTTAACACAATCGGCAGCTGACATTAGTTTAGGTTCTGAACAAATTGCCAGTACGATGCAAGAGCTGGCCGTTGGCACAGAATCACAAGCCTCCAATGCAAGCCAATTAGCATCCGTTGCGGGTACATACGCAACAAGGATTCAAGAAGTGAATACAAGTAGCGGCCGTATGGAGCAATCTTCTAATGAAGTGCTTGAGATGACTCGCAAGGGAGGTCAGTACATGGAGACCTCTAGCAAGCAGATGAAAAAAATAAACCGAATTGTACGAGATGCCGTTCAGAAGGTGCAGGGCTTAGATAAAAATTCACAGGAGATTTCTGGCATAGTAGCTGTTATTCATGATATCGCTAGCCAAACCAACCTGCTTGCCTTAAATGCAGCGATAGAGGCTGCAAGAGCAGGCGAGCATGGAAGAGGCTTTGCTATCGTTGCTGATGAGGTAAGAAAGCTGTCAGAGCAGGTATCTGCTTCAATAGAGGACATCACAAAAATCGTTCAAAGTATAAAGGATGAGTCAAGTATTGTGACGGGATCATTAAAGGATGGCTATAAGGAAGTTATGCAAGGAACGATACAAATTCAATCTACGCAAGAAACCTTTTATGAGATAAGCTCAGCGGTATCAGGGATGGCAGATAACATTAGAACTACTTCAGAGAGTCTATCACTTATCGCCGCAAAAAGCGAAACCATGAATGAGTCAATCTCAGAAATTGCAGCCATCTCTGAGGAATCAGCTGCAGGGGTGGAGGAAACAAGCGCATCATCCCAGCAGATTAGCAGCTCCATTAATGAGGTATCTAATCGTTCAGCTCAGCTTGCTAAGCTGGCAGATCACCTCGATGAGTTAGTTAATCAGTTCAAGCTTTAACAGGTGCAGTGAACATAGCAATAAAAAATGCAGACCCATCGGTAGGATGTGGTCTGCATTTTTATAGTAGTTTTTTGCTACACTCTAGCAAAATGTGTATATAGCTTACCTATGCTGCCTTCTCTTGTAGAGTATATTCGAGCCCAGCTCATTCCATACAATTGCGGCAAGTATAACGGCTGTACCGATCCACTGAAGCGGGGTTACCGTTTCAGATAGGATGATGCTGGCCGAAAATATGGCGATCGGCAGCTCGATCGACGTTAATATGTTCGCGATTCCTCCTGGCACGAGAGGAGCACCAATAGCAAAGCATAGTGGAGGCAGTACAGCACCAAACAATGAAACGCCAAGCGCAGTCGTCAATAAATCTCCCTCAAGAGGAAAGATAGAAGGAATGTCACGCATAAAGAGAATAAGCACTAATATGAGTGAGCCGCTAACCATAAAGGAGCTACGTGTCCACGCATCCACCGTAACGGCAACCTTTCCACTAAAAAATATAAAGCCTGCATACGTCATTGCTGATAAAATCCCGAATACAAACCCTCTAATCGGTAGATTCTGAACATCTCCGTTCAATATATTCGAAGCGAGAAAAACCCCGATTAATATAAAGAGTATCGACAATATCGTAACTGGCGATGGTTTAACTTTACTAAACACCCATTCTAATAGGATCCCGATCCACACAAACTGGAACATTAATATAATCGATACGGAAGCGGGTAAATATTGCATGGAGCCATAATAAAATATACTAGTTAACCCAATAAAGCATCCAGTCATCATCATTTGCAGAATGCTCTTAAACGTCAGACCTTGAAAGCTAGATCGTTTAATGAGCGTGATGGACCATAGAATACATGCGGAAATCATCATCTGAACAATATTAATTTGACCAAGGGAGTAGCCATAGCTAAACCCTAATTTAGCAAAGATCGGTGTAAAACCGAAAAATGAAGCGCCGATTAGTATGAAAACAATCCCTTTGTTGAACCTCAAGATAAACCCTCCTGCTGCTAAAACTAGCTGTCCATTTAACTCGAATCCAATTAGACTATTCTACTAATAATTTCGCATTTAATAAAGGAGATGTCTTTGGAAATTTGATTACTATTACTCGGCAGTTGAAGTCCCTTGACCATTCAATAATTTCATGATATAATAAATTTTTACTGTTATATATATCCTTTCAAGTTTTAGTAGTGCTTAGCATACATAAAACGGGATATTAATATGAAAATTGATGAATTTAATATGTGAATATGCGGCTGTGGAACATATCAACTACTTGTATATGAGATAAACGTAAATTTGAATATGACAATATAAGCTTATCAAATAATAGATTTTTATGTTAATGAGGTTTATTGAACATCACGACCAATAAACTAGGGAATACGGATGTATCTAACAGATCAAGGCAGAATGGAATTGTTGAATCTTTTTTAGGTGACGGATACGCTCTCACTTGAGAGATGAATGAACAATTTGCCGTAGTACAGATCTGTAAGTGGAGCCACTATAGAGTGGTGACTGTTTCGAGAGGTAGGGCGAAACCGAAGGACTTCTTTGCCTTAACAATTGCAAAGCCATAACCATGTGTTGCCATGGTTATGGCTTTTTTTATTTTCCTTTTAAGTGGGGATAGGTAAGCACCAAGCCAAGCGCATAGAGTACGATCAAAAAGTACACAGGCAGCAGATGGATAAATGTAGTATAGCCGATATAGAAGTGTGTACCGATTCCCGCGATAAATGCAGGCAATGCACCAACAGCAAGCGTATTCCATACCCAGCGTTCTCCTTGTCTGAAGCCCCATAGGGAAAGCATAAGGACAAGCATACCTACACTAACTAAGGCACTCCCAAACCCTGCTCGATCATGTGCGATTACGGGTATAAGCTTACTGTTTATACTGTCCAGCATCTCAGGGGACATACAGAGGTAGCTAATGTCGGTAGATACAAATACACGGGAGACGCCTATCGTAGAGATAACGATGCCTCCGATTAAAATAGCAAAGCCGAGCATAACGAACATAAGCTGGCCATAATTGGCAAGCTGCCACGCTCGATCATTGTGTCCATGCTTAGAACAAGGTACAGCAAGTGCTGTCTTTCCTTCTTTATAGCTTGCATAGTAAAACGGCAATAAAATAAGCCAGAACAGCCCGTGGAGCCAATCAAAGTATCCGTAGCCTATAAATAATAGAATACCTAAAAAACCGATGATTGCGGCGCTATGAAAGGCTATCCTCGCCCAGTGCATGCCACGCCTCAGCCGGTGTCGTGCCAGCTGAATGTACAATATGCCACCAGAGATCATCGTTCCGGCAAGTGCCATCCTATCGTGTGACATAAAGGATAGAATACGCGGATTGAGTTGCAGAAGATCAGCTCTTGTTAGCCCTATAAATGCTTCATCGTAAGGAAGAATAATGCTTGTAAATGCAAAATATAAGGCAATCATTCCCCCGATGAGGATAGATAATCCGAAAAGCAGTGACCAATGCCAGCCTGCTTGCTTCGTGGAGGAGGTTACATTAGCCTCATCGTACATAAGCCTTTCGTGGATTCGCTTTGGTAAGCCGGGTCCTGCATGCACATAGCCTTCGGTTAGCATAATAAGGTCTGCACCAGCTGCAATGAGCCCATAGGCATCATCTGGTGTTGCTACACCACCTGAGGTTATAATGATCAGCTCAGGGTGTTCGGTTTTAAGCTTTTTAATCGTTGTTATGAAGTACTCCAGAGTGTGCTTCGCCTCGTGCCACGAGTGCTCTAACCTCTGCTTAGGAGGTTGTAATACGACTCCTGCCACATTACTTTGCGTAGTTAGCTGAATAAGCTCGGGAGCAATAGCTTCTTCCGCGGAGCATGCTAGTAAGACTGGGCATGCAGTCAGCTCGACATTACTGAATTCAGAGAGCTGTTGACTGGATATAATAAAAGCATCGACATAGGGTGTTAGATGCTGAGTAATCGTGCGATATTCTGTACGTGTTATATGAGGATCGATGCTTGCGATAATTGGAATATGAGATGGGAGCGCCGTCAGCTTGTTCAGGGCGTGCTTAAGTTGAAGCTTTTCTTGCTGCTGTGCATATGCGATATGGTTGTTATGAATGGTGGGAGCATTCTGCACCTGTGGCTCACGCAATACGATCGGTCCTATCTCGACAAAGCCAAAGCCAAGCTCTTGAAAAGCGGCTAAACCTGATAAGTGAGGATCTATGAGACTGCTGCTTAAACCGATCGGTGAAGGGAAATTTATATTAAATAGTTGTTTGTTCATTGGTTCAGGCGGCGACATATGGCCTAAAAAGCGAATCAGTGAGCGGCCGCCAGGAATGGTAGCTATTTGTCCCATTGCTCGAAGCAAAAAATCTCGGCTAGTTTTGGCAGGAATATAATCTAATACTCCCTTTTTCAAGGGATGATATGACCAGTCTGGCATGACAACACCTCGCTTATATGAAACCAAATGAACATGCTTGCAAAGTGCGGATTGCGTTAAGCTTTTCATTGATTGCTATACTCTTTATGATGTTACAATGAAAGAGTACGCCAAGCAACTATAATGAAGCATTTAATAGGAGACATGAAAACATATGACAGCAGACGGTAAATTAAGAAGTAATGTTCGCCCTGGCATGGACGTTGATATTGTGTTAAAGAAGGATCAACGAACAGGGGCGTTAACACGTGGTACAGTAAAGGATATTTTGACAAATTCACCGAGTCATCCACATGGCATTAAAGTGAGGCTGGAGGATGGTCAAGTAGGCAGAGTACAAGCAATTAGAAGCTAAGGAAGGAGCAAGAGAATGCTAGCTCATGATCGTCCACGAACAGAGGTATAGAATGAAGGGCAACGTCCCTATACTAATGCAAAGTACACTTCATAGGGACAATGGAGGAGTCGATCAACCATGAATGAAAGAATGAGTCAATTAGAGCAGCGTTTGACGGAGCAGCATCATAAGGATCTGTTCCTGCAGTCGAAGCATACCTTAAGTGCACTCGACGAATTAGCAGAAGAACATCGAAAATTCACCTCGATACAAGCCATTAGTGGAGTAAAGATCGTTGGTAGTGAGGAAGCATTGTTCTACAATACGATTCAGGAAGCTAAGGAGCAAATTGTTATTACGCTCGAAAAAACGCTAAGTGACCTAGAGCATAAAGGTGATAAAAACTATACACAAATTTTTGAGGATGGCGTTGAATAATTATGGCGCTGTATACTTGCGCAAGTATACAGCGCCATTTTTATTAGAAAAGAGGCCTATAGCTTGAAACTGGCTTATAATAGGTATAGCGCGATGGAAAGAAACGAGTAGCGCGAGAGGAGAGAGTAATATGCATACGAAAGAGACTTTAATGAAGCAGCTAGAGAACCTAGGCATTGATCGCCAAGGAACATTGTTCATTCACTCGTCTATGAAAAGCATCGGTCCAGTGGAAGGCGGCGCGGACACCGTGCTTGATGTGTTTTCGGATTACATGAAGGACGGACTGCTGGCTTTACCGACTCATACATGGTCATATATTAATAAGGATAATCCTAAGTTCTACGTCGAAAGCTCGCCTTCATGCGTCGGAATTTTGCCTGAAATTTTCCGTAAGCGACCTGGTGTCGTCCGGTCATGGCATCCTACCCATTCTGTTGCTGCTTTGGGACGAGATGCGGCAGAATTTACGAAGGATGATCATTTATTCGATACCCCTTGTGCTAGAGGCTCCGCTTGGGGGAAGCTGCTTGATCGCAAGGCAACCATTCTATTAGTTGGAGTAGACCTGAAGCGCAACACCTTTATTCATGGCGTAGAGGAGTGGGTGGACATCCCGGGCAGAATGACGGATGGTCACGAGGCTCTTGTCACCGTGTTACCTGATGGAACAGAAATATCCGTCCCATCCCGCAGACATTGCGGCTTGTCTTGGTCTGAGCATTTCTGGAAAGTGGATGAAGTCCTTCAAGATAAAGGTGTCATGTTTATCGGGAAGCTCGGCGATGCAGAGGTTAGAGTGTGCGATGCAGAAGGCATTGCGAACGTGATCACGGAGATGCTTCAGGACAATCCTGACTTGTTCTCAGATAATCTTCCGTTAGATCAATCGGCACATAAAGTATGATTTAACGGGATCAAACCGATTATAGTATAATGATTAAATTAACGTTTACTTGATGGAAAGGGGCTGCTAGCTTTGGCACAATCATTAAAGGGTAAGGTAGCATTTATTACAGGAGCAGCAAGAGGAATTGGGAAAGCGACAGCTATCGCATTAGCGAAGGAAGGCGTAAACGTCGGATTAGTTGCTCGTACAGAGGATACTTTAAAGCAAGTGGCAGCAAGTCTAGAGGGCTTAGGTGTAAAGGTTGCTTATGCAGCGGCTGACGTTTCTTCCCAGCTACAGGTGGAAGCAGCTATCGCAGCTTTGACGAAGCAGCTCGGCAGTGCAGACATTCTAATTAACAATGCAGGTATCGCATCATTCGCGTCTGTTATGGAGATGGACCCTGAGCAGTGGAAAAGCATTATAGATACGAATGTACTCGGTACATACTATGTAACACGTGCGGTGCTGCCTCAGCTTATCGAAAAAAATGGTGGAGATATTATTAATATCGCTTCTACTAGTGGATTAAGCGGTGCCGCGACATCGAGTGCCTATAGCGCTTCAAAATTTGCGGTCATTGGCTTTACAGAATCGCTAGCACAGGAGGTTCGTCGTAACAACATCCGTGTTACAGCGTTGAATCCTAGCACAGTAGCGACAGATCTAGCGCTTGATCTTAGCTTAATTAAAGAAAACAATGATTCGAAGTATATGCAGGCTGAAGACATTGCAGAGGTTATCGTACATCAATTGAAGCTAAACCCGCGTATTTACGTGAAGAATGCAACGATGATCGCAACGAATCCGTTCTAAACTAAGTCGACACAAATAAATTTATTAGTAATCTCTTGCCCCTCGTGAGTGCTATTGGTCATTGATCCAATATACACACCGCGAGGGGCTGTTATGTTTAAATCGCGTATTGCTCAATCTCAAATCCCAAGTCTTCAATGAACTGATAATCTGCTTGAATATCCTGACCCTCGGTCGTTAAGTAATCGCCGACGAATAAGGAGTTTGCAGCGTATAGGGTAAGTGGCTGCAGCGAGCGTAGATTGACCTCGCGTCCGCCTGCCACTCTAATTTCCTTCGTTGGACAGATCAGTCGAAAGAGCGCGAGCACTTTTAGCGCCTTTAGAGGAAGGACAGGAGTTGCTTTCTCTAATGGAGTTCCCGGTATCGCATTTAAGAAATTAATCGGAATCGAGTCTGCATCCAGCGCTCGAAGTGCGAAGGCGAGCTCCACGATTTCCTGATCGGTCTCATTCATCCCAATAATGACACCAGAGCATGGCGACATGCCGGCCGACTTTGCTTTTTCCACCGTGTCAACTCGCTGGTCATAGGTATGAGTCGAAGTAATCGAAGGATAATTCGTTCTGCTTGTATTCAGATTATGATTGTAGCGGTGCACGCCTGCCTCGGCTAATCGCTCGGCTTGTCCTTCCTTCAAAATTCCAAGACATGCACAGATTTTAAGCGGCATCGTTTCACGAATTTCTTTAACCGCTTCTACGACTTGGTTCAGCTCTCGCTCAGTCGGCCCTCTTCCGGAAGCGACAATACAGTACGTACCTGCCTGACGCGCTAACGCCTCGCGTGCGCCGGCTAGCAAAGTATCCTTGTCGAGTAGGCTGTATTTTTCAATAGGAGCTGAAGATACAATCGACTGTGAGCAATACCCGCAATCCTCGGGACATAATCCACTCTTCGCATTAATGATCATATTCAGCTTTACCTTTTTTCCGAAATAATGCTTTCGTACGAGGAAGGAAGCCTGCATGAGAGGCAGCAGCTCATCATTGTCAGCTTCGAGAACAGAAAGTCCCTCCTCCATCGTTAAGCACTGTCCATCAATCGCCTTATCGGCTAGTGCATTCCACGAATTGTCTACAACAACACTCATTAAGCATCCTCCTACAAATTCTTTTCTATAATCGCATGATGCCTTATTATTGTTAACCATCATAATTAAATTTTTGGTTAACAATAGAATGATGTTATTCTAGCAAACGAGGAATAATTTGTAAAGATGGCTTGTACAAGAAAAAGATGCTGTAAGCGCAGCAATATCGAGGGAGGCATTGGGTGGAGCGGTGCTGTTTAATTTTTGAACTTTAATTTCAATCATCATTCCGTTATAATATTTACATTCTACAGGAGTGGAGAGTGATACTGATGGCAATCAGAGATTGCCGGATTGGAAAAGCCTCATGCAAAGCCTAAATTAGGGGCGATACTTTGTGTGAGGGTGACCAATAACGTCGCCGGTTTTAGCAATTATCGTTATCTAATAATGGTTTTGCTCCTTGTAAACATCATACAAAGAAGGGGCTGACGTCCATGTGTAAACCATTTATTGGAAACTATCAATATAACGTCATCAAACAATCAGCAAATTCAGTCATTCAAGCATACCAAACGATTAACGATCCGAAGGTATTGGATAGCGTTCGTTTTAATGCACAAACTAAAGTGTTGGAGCAGTTTTTAGAAGTCACGGCTGAGCATAAAACGATGCTAGAGTCGATTGAGGCACTGAGATCACCGAATGACGTCCAAAAATATTTAACGGAGCTTGAGCCATTTCTTATGGAGTTCCCTGCCATTACGGAAAGCCAGCTTCGGAAGCTATTCAAGAAAAACAAGAAGCTTAAGCTGCCTGACCTTGAACAGATAGATTTCCGCTTTGTGACCTATATGAGCTGGATCGATATTTCGAGTAATAAAATGTTCCTCGTATATGAAAAGGATGGACAACATATAGGCATTGAAGGTAGATTTACTGAAACGAATAAGAAAAGCTATTGCTTCGCATGCAATCGCTATGAGAAATTGGTCTTATTCTCGGCAGTTTCCAAGAAACGTCCAGCACACGCTTCACAGGATTATTTCAAGTCAGTTGGCAATTATATATGCATAAATAGCGAAGATTGTAACCGCAACATCACCTCTGTTTCTACACTAGAAGCATACATTGAATCGGTGCAATCGTAGCTCTTATGCTCACCATCGTTACATCAGAAGGCGGCCGCAACGGCCGCCTTTTGTTACTCAGTCAGGAAGGCTTAGAAGGGAATGGGTGCAAATGTCTAAAACAATCGTTGAAAAGCTGAATCTAAAAAAGTATCAACGGACGGCCGTTTTATATACACCGGAAGGGGAGCATAGCTTAGATGAGCTTCACGATGCAGATCATGAGCTGACCAATGAACCTTACGATATGATATTCGCCTATGTGCTTGATATGAAATCACTGCAGGAGCTCGTACATAAAGTCATCGAGCAAAGCAGTCTTAAGGCGGGAGGTTACTTATTCGCTGCCTATCCTAAGAAGGGCAATAAGGTCTATGCTACCTATATACATAGAGATGAACTATTAGAAGGCTTAGGTGCAGGTGAGGATGGATATATTGGGACAAGCCATCTCAAATTTAGTCGTATGGTTGGCATGAACGATGTGTTTACCGTTGTTGGACTTAAGCATGAGGCTAAGAAAGCAGCCAAAGCATCAGCTGCAGCAAAGCCTAGCCAACGTGTCGATGATTATACCGGTTTTATTCGGAATATAGAAGAGGATTTAAGCGACGCACCTAATGAGCTAGCCTTCTATCAGTCGCTTAAGCCAGGTTATCGCAAAAGCTGGGCCCGTTACGTGTACAGTACTGTACAGGAAGAGACGAGAGCTAAGCGCAGGAAAGAGATGATCGCAATACTTTCACAGGGCTATAAAAGCATGGATCTCTATCGTCAGAGATAAGGAGAAGAGCGAAGAAACGGCATATGCCCATTCTTCGCTCTTACTCTTTTGACAACATTATTCACTGTTATAGTGAACATATCTTTTGTATACTGAAACATATTAGGTTTAGCTAGACCGAGGTGATGAGGCAGCAATGTACAATATTATGTTTCTCTTGCTATTCATAGGATTAACTTCTATTGGAATCTACTTAAGAATAAGAAACAATAAGAATCGACTAATGTTTTGGGTGGCCGCAGTTATTGTGTGCTGTGGGCTAGTTGGATTACAGGTCATTCTTGAGAAACAAATCCTCCCAAGACTCGACATGAGTACGGATTCCCTAGTACCTGCTATGCTGCTTTATATAACAGGTGCGCTCAATCTATTTATCAATACGTTTCCCTACTTTGCGATTCTCGTATTTTATTTGCTGTTTAATGGCTTTATGAGATACGATCGATGGTTAATAGGGGGCTTAAGCATCCCGATTTGGGTTACGCTATTTTTATCTTCAAATCTATCTAAAAATTACTTGGATACGACGTTTTTATCCTTTTGGGGATTAGCCTATACGATAGGTATTTTCAGTCTTGCGATCTTCTCTATCGTTATTGAAAAAGAACCTCATTACCGACTGCATCATTTCGTCATCGCAATTATTTTTTGCATTCCAATCGCTGTTCTCAATGTGTTTCACTTTGCTTCGAGTGCTACAAGTGATCGCATTTTAATCGCAATTCCCTATATTTTAGTTCTATGCCTCATTATTATTTTGCTGCTCTATGTCCGTGGTGCCTTCCTAGGTATTAAGAAAAAGTCAATTCAGATGGTTCATATAAGTACGGTTCTTACGCATCATTCACTTAAGAACTCCATTGGCAAAGTTAAGCTTAATTCGCTCAACATTCGTAATAGCCTAGAGCAAAAACAATATGAACATATCGACAATTACGTTGGCAATTTGTTAGATATTCATGACACGATGATGCAGACGATGTCCAATATCTCAAGGGCAGTAAGCAATCAACTTGTGTTGCAGAAGCAGGAGACGGATATGGCAGCTATTGTATCGGATGTTGTAAAGGGACTAAGAAGAGATTCAACCGTAACAATCGATATCGATTGTCCTTCTACTATCGTCGTTGTTGACCGTCTGTTGCTAACGGAATGCATACAAAATATATGCAATAACGCGATTGAAGCGATAAAGGATGCTGGAACACTTCGTATCAAATTGCAGCAACGCAGAAAAAAGGTGCATTTAACGATTAGTGATTCGGGCTGTGGTATGGATCGATTACAGGTACACAATGTGTTTGAGCCGTTTTACTCCAGTAAGCAACGGACTCGTAATCATTTTGGTCTAGGGATGTATCAAGCCAAAAAGGTTATTGACGCTCACAATGGAAAAATCGATATTAAAAGTGCGCGAGGCAAAGGAACAACAGTCACGGTGACGTTAAAAACAAAATGAGGGTGATCATACGTTGAGCCGAATAAAAGTATTATATGTCGAGGATGATCCAGATTGGCGTGAAGGAATTCGCGTATTTCTTTCCAGCTATGCAGAATTTGAGTTGATAGCGTGTGTATCGACATTGAATGAATGCTTTGAGCAGCTGCAGGCTAATGCAGTAGATATTGTTATTATGGATATTGTTCTCGATGAATATGGGACCTCTGGCTTGGATGGTGCATTAGATTTATCCGTCCATTATCCGAATGTAAAGATTATTATGCTTAGCTCACTGGATGAACACGATGATATTTTTAATGAAGCATTTTTGAATGGTGCCTACGACTATGTTTACAAAAGTGAATTTGAGCAGCTTCCTAATGTCATGTCCGCCGCGATAAGTAATCAACAAACGAAATACGGAGAAAGATTAAAAAAACTAGTCTACGAAAAAAAGAAAAGCCTGCTTAGCGAGGGTGATATTATTGTGCTTAAGCTGCTGCTACTGAATATGACACAAACACAAATTGCAGAACAGCTGAATGTGAGCATTGCGGCTGTGAAAAAGCAGGTTGGACGCGTTAAACGAAAATTTAATTGGAATCGATCAAGCAAGGAGCTGGCAGATAAATGCCAAAAGTGGGGAGTTCTTGATTGAGCGCTGTTAGAGTGACTGCTGTTATCCAGGGATGACAGCAGTCTTTTTATGTTCAAAAGCAGGCTAGGGGGTAGACGCGTAATTGTCTACTTATGTAATCGCCTATAACCGATTATTATGGTTTACGTTGGTAATAAATTGAAAAGTGAACGTGAGATCAGGTAATAGGTAGGTGAGCGTGTCATCCATAACAAAATTAATGTATTGTACATCGAGGAAGATGAGCAATGGAGAGATGGGTTGAATGATTTTTTATCCGGTCATAAAGATATTAACTGGATATCGTATAACCCTGCAGCAGGTGAGGTTGCTTCGATGCTAGATCAATACCATATCCATGTCATCGTCAACGATACGATGCAGCATACTATCGATCGATCGGCACTCTATAACATGCTCGACGCACACCATATAGATACAAACATAAAATACATCATGTTTACATCACTTGATCAGGCCGATGACATTTTCAATGAAGCGTTTTTGCATGAGGCTAATGAATATGTAAAAATGAGTGATTTTGATCAGCTGCCTCATATCATTCGTCAAGCAGCAACCTGTCGTTCCTATACCTTTGGTGATCAATTACATACGCTTGTTCATGGGAGAAAGAAGCTCCTTGTGCAGGAAGGCTATGGTCCATTACTTCACTTAATTGTAAAAGGGAAATCACAGCCGCAAATTGCAAGAGAGCTTTCGATGAGCACAGCCGCCATAGCAAAAAAAATTAACCAAATTCATCAGATGTTTAATTGGAAAGGCTCAATTCAGCAGTTGGCAGACAAGTGTGCAAAGTGGGGAATTCTCTAACAGCTATACCTCTAAATGTAGGCATAACATGAGAGGTGTAGTTTTTTTATATTTAAAGCAGCAAGGGTAGACGTTAAATTGTCCACTATATAGGTGAAATCTAGCGAAATATAATAGGCATAGGGTAACTATTATAGTGCCTCCACTATGTAAAGCTATGGAGGGATCAGGATGAAAAAAGAGTATGAAAAGCCACAGATTGAGATCGAGGAGTACGAGCTAACCGATATTTGCTTCTTATCTGGTGGATTAGGTGATGGAGAAGACTTCTAAAGCAACATGAAGAGATGTTCATCATGAAAGGGAGCGGGGAAGTTGTCACCATCAACTTCCCGTTCTCTAATACAGTACATGATCGGAGGAGAGTACGTTCATGAAACGTGCTAATATCGCGGGTCTACATATTGAATACAGTATGGCTGACGCTGCTTTTTTTGATTATCGGCTGCGCAGCTATGTGAGTCATGACATAGCAGATAGGGATCTGTTGCTACGTACAACCGTTCATGATCATATCGATTCACCACATGGACAATTCATTAAGCAGATTAAATCAGCAACGATTGTTCAAATGCAGGATGGACATATTGCTAGATCCATTTTAGATCGGGAAACGGGTAAAATTGCCGCAGTTGTGAGAAGCAAGCCTGATTATTCTGAGGTGGAGATTCAATTATGGAAGCATAGAACTCATCCCATCTTCACGCTAACAGATTACGAGTATATGTACACCGGCTTTGCCTTTAAGGATAGATTAACTTATCTTGGCGGTGCTGTATTGCACGGATCTGCCATTGCAATGAACAATGCAGGCATTATTTTTTCTGCAAATAGCGGGATAGGAAAATCTACACATGCGAATTTGTGGAAGCAATATTTCAAAGATGAAGTCACAATTGTGAATGACGATAAGCCAGCTATTCGCATGCTGAATGGCCTTCCATATATGTTCGGAACACCGTGGAGCGGGAAAACCGAACTAAATGCAAATGTCCAAGCTCCGCTTAAAGCGATTGTCTTCATAAAGCGCTCAGATCGCAACTATATTGAACGGTTAAATACACGTGACAGTATATTTGCCTTATCGAGCCAAATCGAAAGACCTTATTATGACGGTCAATTAGGGGCGCAGACGCTTGATGTCATTGAGCAGCTGATCACAACGGTTCCCGTCTATCAATTACATTGCAACATCAGCTATGAGGCCGTTCAGGTCGTTTACGATAAATTACTTGCTGAAAAGGAGATATCGATATGAAGCTGGTCAGTGGATTTAGCTTGCGAACCATCGCAGATAGTAGAGTAGTTGTACCAGTAGGAGAAACGACGATTAATTTTAAAGGAATGATTACCTTGAACGGGAGCGGTGCCTTCCTGTGGGAACAGCTTGGAACGGAAAAAACCGAGGCAGAACTCGTTCTAGCACTGCAGGATGAATACGAGATTGAAGAGCAGACGGCTCTACTAGATGTAAAGCAATTTGTCGAGGTGCTTTCTCGAGCAGGCTTTTTACAATGACGTTGGATCGAAAGCTGATTAAGCTGGATTCGGAAAAGCTGCATCCCATCCTTCAATCGACATTAGAGCAGCAATTGGATATTTCATTGCCCGTAACGGGGAATAGTATGCAGCCCCTATGGATGCATAATCGCGATAGCGTAGTTCTAACACCATGTGACCCATACACGTTAAAAAAAGGTGATGTCGTCCTATACCGAAGAGCAACGGGTCAGATCGTTCTTCATCGAATCGTCAAGGTGAATGAGGAAAGCTATGATCTTTGTGGTGATGCGCAAGTGGACATTGAACGAGGTCTTCCCAAGCGACAGGTGTTAGCTGTAATGACAAGCTTTACTAGAAACGGCCGCCAATACAGTAATAAGCAGCTCAGCTACGTGCTTTATTCTGTGCTGTGGCATTTACTCAGGCCAGCAAGAAGGGCAGTCAGAAGCGGGTATAGACGCTGGAGGAGACTTACCGCATGAACAAGGAGTCGAGATCAACAGCTCTTAACTGGACGTATCAATTTTCTAAGCCATATTTGTGGAGCATTTTACTTTTGTCGATCATTGGGAGTGCTGTTGCAGGTGGCTTTATTTTAATTGTCGTCGTATCTAGTTACATATTGGACATTGCAACAGGTGCTAAGGTTGGTGTGCTCACGTACTGGATTATTCTCTTATTCATCATGATCGTGCTGCTGGCCTTATTACAGGGACTTGCGAGTCATATGCGTACTCGAATTGCAGGCAAGCTGGAGATGAATTTACGACAGACACTTTTCATTAGATTAACCGAGAAGCAATATATGGAACGATTACAGCTGCATTCTGGTGATATGCTGCATCGACTATACAGTGACGTACAGCTTGTAGTAAATGGCGTCGTTCAGCTTATCCCTCAGTTCATATCAATGGCGACCAAGCTAATTGTTGGTTTTATTGTGATGGTGAGCATTAGTCCTATTTTTTCAGTAGCGATTATCAGTGCTGGCGTCCTCATGTACACCATAGGTAGACTGTACCGCAAAAAGTATAAGGGGCTGCATAAAGCTTGCCAAAGCACCGAAGGGCATACTCGGTCCTTTCTTCAGGAATGCTTTGAAAATATTGTGCTTATAAAAAGCTATTGCAGGGAGCAGCTTATTCACCTCAAGCTGCAGGAGAAACAACAAACAAACTACAACGCAAAACTAGCGCGCAATATGGTGACTATAGCGGCAACCTCCTCCTCCTACCTCATGTTATCTATCGGATACTTCGCAGTACTCGTTTGGGGTGCAATGCAGCTATCGGCAGGAAGTATAACTTTTGGGTCAATGCTTGCACTTTTACAAATGATCGATCAAGTTAAGGGGCCATTTCGTAATATGTCAGGCTTGGCGCCTCAATATTACGCGATGCTTGCCTCCGCTGAGAGGCTGCAGGAGCTAGAGCAGCTGAATGACGAGCCTAACCGTGACGTCATTAACCAGAGCTATATCTCCGCAGCTCATATGATTGAAGAGTTAGAGGCGATTGAGCTTGATCAAGTGAGCTATCGATATGGTCAAGCTAACGAAGTGTTACATCAAACCTCATTTACGATCAATAAGGGTGAATTTGTTGGAATTGCGGGTGCATCTGGAGCGGGAAAGAGCACGTTATTCAAGCTTATTCTTGGCTTCATTCAACCGGACTCAGGAGAGCTTCGCTTTAGAATGCGCAAGGGCAACGTGTTAAACAACATGGCAGCTCGCTTGTTGCTTGCTTATGTACCACAGATTCAGCTTATGTTTTCAGGTACAATTCGTGAAAATCTAACGATGTTTAACGAGGCAGCCAACGATACGGATATTAACGATGCTCTCAACATAGCTTGTCTTTCAGAGGAAATAGCGGCCTTTCCTCATGGGCTGGATACGATGATAGGTGAGCACAATGTAGGGTTGTCCGAGGGACAAGCGCAAAGACTATCGATAGCAAGAGCTGTATTGTCGAAAGCTCCGATATTGCTGCTGGATGAGAGCACTTCAGCTCTGAATGAATCGCTAGAGAAAGAAGTGCTACGTCGACTTCGTACACTACAAGGTCGTACAGTCATCTTTATTTCTCATAGTACATTCGTTCTTAAAAGCTGTGATCGAGTGATCAGCTTAGATGCGTTAAAACACGGAAAGGAGCTTGGCCATGGAGCATAACACCGTTTCATTTATTGCACTGCTATCCTCACATCTTAAGCAGAGTCAGATTCATCCTTCACATATGGAGCAGATCGACTACGAACGGCTTTATACGTTAGGGAAAATTCATTCTGTCAGTGGGATGCTTTATATGTCGCTTAAAGCGCAGCGACAGTTAGCCGACATACCGGAGAGTCTGGAGCAGGCATGGAAGCAAGACTTTGTCTCTACGATCTCAAGAGCCGCGTTGCAGCAGCAGGAGATGCAGAAAGTTATTGAATGCTTCAACAATCACCAGATGAAGCATGTTTTATTTAAAGGCTATGCGTTAAAGGACATCTATCCTACTCCAGATATGCGGACAATGGGGGACATTGATATTCTTATACAATCCTCGGATAGACAGAGAAGCCATGCCATGCTAGAGGCTATAGGCTACAAGGCAACCTATACGGCGGGAAATGTGTGGACATACGTGAGGGGCGCTGTTCAGCTCGAAATTCATGACCATCTTATCTCACGCAACTTTAACGATCAAGCTGATTACAGAGACTACTATAACGATGCATGGAAGTATGCTGTTAAGAAGTCTCAGCAAGGCTTTACCTATCAATTTACAGAGAATGATCATCTCATTTATTTATTCGTACATATGGCGAAGCATTTTTACAGCACCGGCTGTGGCATTCGTATGTTTATGGATATCGCAGCCCTCATTCAGCGCGATCATAATCCATTGAATTGGTCCTATATTCAAGCTCAGCTGCGCATACTGAAGCTCGATATATTCGCTAATCATGTACTTGATCTATGCCAAAGATGGTTCGACGTCGATCTGCCCATAACAATATTGAAAATGGATGAGCGTTTCTATGAGCAAATCAGTGAATATATTTACTCAGCAGGTGTCTTTGGCTACTATCGGCGCGACGGATATGTAGCGATGCTTCGTACGCTCGGAGCAAAAAGGAAGCAGGAGCATACCGGTCTGCGAACGCTTAGGACGTATTGGAGCATTTGCTTTCCGAGTTATCGAACATTAAGCGGCATGGCTGCATATTCCTTCTTGAAAAACCGACCACTGTTTTTACCCTTGGCCTGGGGACTTCGAGCTGCGCGCAGCTTATTGTATAGATGGAAGCGCACATGGAGGCTGCTGCTTGGGGTTGTAACTAGTAAGAAGGAATATGATCGGCAGGATAAGCTGCTTGAGGAATTAGGATTATAGCTTTTAGCGTGTACATAACATATCGGGAGGAATAAGATGAGCAGGTTAATAACAAGACGCTGGGTCTCGATGTTGACGATTGCTGCGATTGTTTTTACGACAGTGATGGGTAATATCGGGCTTTATAGCGTACAAGCCAATGAAGTGGTTAGTACAGACAGCGGGCCATTTGCTGGAGGCAGTGGGACGCCAGAGGATCCATGGTTAATTGCTACAGCGGAGCAGTTGGATGAGGTCAGACATTACCAAGACAAAAATTTTAAGTTAGTCAATGATATTGACTTGTCATCCTACGGTGACGGAAGCTGGGTACCCATAGATCGCTACAACGGCACATTGGATGGTGACAATCATCATATTACGGGGTTATATGTTAGAGGTCAGGATGGGGGACTATTCAACAGGTTAGATGGGTTTGCTAGAGTAACACGTCTGAACTTAGAGGTCGATATTGATGTACCCATGAATAGTGGCGGTATCACCTATCTATTAGATGGAGAAATTCTAGAGAGTTCGGTTACTGGAAGTGTAAAGGGCAGCAATTATTCTGGAGGGCTAGCTGCTAGAATGTCGGAAAATGCTAGAATCGTGGATAGCTATTCGGAGGCAAACGTACGAGGAGGTCGCGGTGGAACAGGCGGGCTAGTTGGGTTGGCACTGGGAACTGCACAAATTATCAATAGTAACAGCTCAGGGGCCGTAAGTGGAATTGGCATAGCAGGAGGATTAGTTGGTAGCGGGGGAGGTAACATTACGAATAGCTACAGTACATCCTCTGTATACGTTGAATCCACCTCTGGCTATGCACATGCTGGGGGATTGGTTGGGAGTGCCTATCAATACTATGAAGCTATCATTAGTAATAGTTACTTTTTGGGAACTGTAGAAAGTGCAGGAGCTGCTGGTGGTTTAATTGGTTACATTAGTAGCGGTAGATGCTTGGTTGAAAACAGCTACAGTAAAGGAGCCATTAAAGGTTATACCAAAGTAGGTGGTTTAATCGGCGAAAGTGTGCCGATGTGCGCAATAGATAATAGCTTTAGTAGTGGAATTGTAAGCGGTGATTTTGACTACATAGGAGGATTAATTGGCTTATCACGTGATGCGGTAATAACAAACAGCTATAGTGTTACTCAGGTTAGTGGGCAAGGCTATGTTGGTGGGTTAATCGGAATGAATTTTGATGCAGATGGCGGAAGAATAGAAAATAGCTATAGTGCAGCTCAGATTAATGGAACATGGCATTTAGGCAGTATTCTAGCCTATAACAATGATTCAGGAACGGGTGATTCAAAGCTCATCATTGAAAATACGTATTGGGATAAAGATAAGACACATACATCGTCAATGTATGGTGGCATAGGCGTTTCAACCGAAGCTACAAAGATGAAGAGCACGTTTAGTAATTGGAACTTTGACACGACATGGGCAATTGAAGAAAATATATCGACCCCTTACTTAAAGAGTATTGATATGAATGTCCAGAAGCTGGAAGCTCCATTCATCATTCATGCTGAGGTGAAGTTAGAGGATCGCGAGCATCTTTATTTAACCTTTAATGATCAGGTAGATATAAGCAGCTTGAAGGGATTGATAATCAAGCGTAATGGTGAGACGTTACAGACCATTGAAGCTATTAATATAAATGGCTCAGAGTGGAAGATTTCGCTTGCAAGTCCAATCCTATTCACCGATAGCGTAACATTTTCCTATCAATCTGAGAAAGGTAGTATTTCAGATGTAAGACAGAACAAAATGCTTTCCGTTAATAACCTCCAGGTTGAGAATAATAATGAATATGCTGGCAGCGGTACACAAGAGGACCCATGGGAAATCGCTACGCCTTCACAATTAAGCGGCATTCGTTTTATGAACATATCAGATCAAAGCTATTTTAAGCTAGTTGCTGATATTGATCTTACTTCTTATTTACAGTCGGGCGGAGTAGGTTATAACGATGGGAAAGGCTGGACATCCATTCCTCAATTTAACGGTCACTTCGATGGAACAGGCCACTCGATTACAGGGCTTTATATGCGAGGGGAGCAAGGTGGATTATTCCAGCAGCTAGGCGAATCCAGTACTGTTCGTGACGTAAAGCTTATCAATACTGATATTGAAGTGTTGGGCCGTGGAGGAGCAGTAGCTTCGATAGCACAGGGCACGATTGAGAATATACATGTAACGGGTAATATTCAAGGTAGTCAACATGTAGGTGGACTCGTTGGTCAATTGGATGGGGGCACCATTCGCAACAGTTATAATCAAGCCAAAGTTACTGGTACAGAGCATGTTGGCGGCCTAGCAGGGACAGCTGTCAATGAAAGTCGCATCTCAGAAGCCTTCAGTAATGGCTCTGTTACAGGGGAACATGCAATAGGTGGTTTACTTGGGTCAGGTGAAGATGCTGAAGTGATAAACAGCTATAACATCGGAAAAGTAACCGGAGAAGAGCTAGTAGGAGGTTTGGTTGGCTTTTTAGGGGCTAATGCATCCATCCGCAGCAGCTTTAATGCTGGTAACATGAGCTCCTCCCCATCAGCTGGTGGCATAATTGGTGGTAAAGACGGCCAGCAGGCTGGATTAGTGGAGAATAGCTATTGGGATATTCGCAGATCAGAGGTTGCTCAGTCTTCAGATGGAGTAGGTGTTCAAACGACACCGATGAAGCAATCACTTATGTACACCGATTGGGACTTTGATCAGATATGGGCCATAGAAGAAGGGGAAAGCTATCCGTATCTACAAGGAATAGATCATAGTGTACAGCCAGACATTGCCTCACCGATTTTAATAGACGCGTTTATCGGTCCATCAGATCGCAGCAAGTTAACGATGCTTTTCGATGAGCCGATTACCATTGTTCGTTGGACGAATGATTATAATCTACTAACAGGACAGGGTGTCACTATTCGATTAGATGATCTCACAAGTATAGATAGTAAAACGATGGTGTTTGACCTTTCCGAGCCGATCAATATTAAGGATACGGTCAAGTTTTCATATGTAAATACGATGTACTTTCAAGATAAAGCCGGCAATTCATTAGCTAGCATAGACGGGGAGCCAGTAGATAACCAATTAATACTGGATGACTTCTTTGACGGTGGTAGTGGTACGTTAGATGATCCTATACGGATTGCTACGCCGGAGCAGCTAGATCTTATCCGGAGCTATGGCGATACGACAGATGTGTATTTTGAGCTTACGAATGACATAGACCTTACGGAATATTTAAGTGAGGGTGGTAAAGGATTCAATGCTGATGGCTGGCTGCCGATTCCGCAGTTCAATGGAACACTAGATGGAGCAGGCTTTGCAATTAAGGGTCTACAGATGAGTAACCGTTACGGAGGATTATTCGTGACTCTAGATGAACAGGCAATGATTAAAAACCTGACACTGCTGGATGTTTCACTAGAGAAAGCCAATGATACTGGAGCAATGGCAGCTTTCGTTAAAGGAACCATTGAGAACAGCACAGTTAGCGGATCAATTACCAACGAGGCTGGCTATGTGCTCGGCGGATTTACCGGACAGCTGCTAGGTAACGGTCAAATTGTGAATAGCCATAGTGATGTACACATTAAAGGAATTTGGCACTTGGGCGGCATAGCTGGAAGTGTGCAGGACAACAGTAAAATTAGTAATAGCAGCAGTGAAGGCTCTGTCGAGGGTACGTCCTCTCTTGGAGGGATAGCTGGACGAGTTATAGGAGCTGCTCGAGTAGGTATTGAAAACAGTACTAGCTCAGCAAGCATAAGTGGTGAAACCAACATTGGTGGTCTTGTGGGCGTACTTGAGGCTGTTGATATGGTTGGCAGCAGCAGTACGGGTGATGTTACAGGTACCTCATATATTGGTGGCCTTGTGGGATTTGGCAATGGCTGCTCAATTCAAAACAGCTTTTACGAAGGCACGGTCAGTGGCGACCAGCGTATCGGTGGAATAGGTGGCTACTTACAGTACGGCTGCGTGATCGATAGCAGCTTCAGTAAAGGACAAGTCAATGGAAATTCAATGGTTGGTGGTCTAGTTGGTAATGCCAATCGTGATACTACGATTGTAAATAGCTATTCAGAGGCTGTCGTCGAAGGACAGACTCAGCTCGGCGGTTTAGCTGGATATTATGAAAGAAGTGTAATTCGCGATAGCTATAAGAAAGGACCTGTAAATGGGGAGGCTGAGCTAGGCGGCTTAATTGGAACGATGCAGGATGGCCAAATAATTAATAGCTTCACAGAGGGATCGGTGACAGGCTTATATTATGTTGGTGGTCTAGTTGGATCAGGCTCTGGGATGGTAGAGGACAGCTATAGCTCTATGTCACTAACTGGTAAGGAGAATGTAGGCGGTCTTTACGGGCAGTATACGTGGGGAACCATATCGGGCAGTTATAGTGAAGGATCGATTACTGGTGAAAGCAATGTAGGTGGCCTAATAGGTCTAGGCTCTAACGGTGGCACGAATATTAAGGACAGCTATAGTGTAGCCAACGTTAGTGGGGTGGATTATGTTGGTGGCTTAGCAGGCTATTATGAGGGTAAGGTTGCTAATAGCTATAGTCTCGCCAAAGTTGAAGGCATCACGCATACCGGTATTATTATCGGCGGAAGAGGAGTACAAGGAGTAGCGATAACCGACAGCTACTGGAATATAGATCAAACAACGCTTGGCTCAAGCTTCGGTGGACAGGGAATGGGAACGACGGCGCTCAAACAACGTTCAACATTTGCCAATTGGAACTTTGACTCCATATGGAATATAGATCAAGGTGCTATGTATCCTTTCTTACGTCGCATAGATCTGGCAAAACAGAAGGATATCGCTCCGCCTACTGTAATTAGCGCACAGATTCCCGTTCAGGAGCGGGACAGAATGATCCTTACGTTTGACGAACCAGCATACGCAGTAGATGAAGAAGGCTTTACTGTCGCAAATAAAGGATCTTCCATTGCTGTGACTGGGATCATTAATCACAACGAGGATCGTACGGAATGGATCGTTCAGCTTGATCAATCCATCAGCTTGCCGGAAACAAAGCTTCATACCGTGAAGCTAGGCTATCAAGCGGAGGAAGGTGCCATTGCCGATGCTGCTGGCAATGGAATGACCAGCTTTACGAATATGACAGTCATCGACCTATGGCTGGAGCAGGAATTTGCCGGAGGCAGCGGCTCTAAGGAAGACCCTTGGTTGATCCTGTTTCCAGAGCATGTAAGCAATATTAGAAACTATGAAGATCAAGAAGGCATTTACTTTAAGCTGGCTGCAAACATTGATTTAGCAGATTATATCGCTTCCGGAGAGGCTGGAGCTTATGGGTGGAGTTCCATCCCATCCTTCAGTGGACATCTAGATGGCGCGGGGTATGAGATTAGTGGACTAAGCGGCGAGCAAGGTTTGTTTGATACGGTTGAAGCTGGAGCCACCATTACGAATCTAGCAGTCGTTAATGTGAATCTTGACTCCTATCAATCTAACGGTAGCTTTGCGAAAACCTTATACGGAACGATTCAGGATAGCTTTGTTAGCGGCTCAATTAATGTAGAGTCTAGCTCCGGGATGGTTGGCGGATTTGTCGCTAATCTAAAGGGGAGCGGTCGTATCGAACGTAGTGAGAATCATGCTACTGTACAGGGTGGAAGAAATGCTGGAGGAATTGCGGGTAATGTAGAGGATGAAGGTGCGATTGCCTCGAGCTATAATGCAGGAGAAATTATAAGCTCAACGATTGCTGGTGGTTTAGCTGGCTCGATCACAGGACTGCCTCGTATAGCGATAGAAGGCAGCTATAACCTAGCGAACATTAATAGCGAAACCTATACAGGCGGGTTGGTAGGCTTGCTGCAGGATGCAACGATTCATAACAGCTATAACGAAGGCGTTGTAGCGGGGAGATCTTTTGTCGGCGGGTTGGTAGGCTATAGCTTGAATAGCTGTGTTGTGCAAGGCAGTTACAATGAAGGCACAGTAACAGGTCAGTTAACTTCAATTGGCGGTCTAGCTGGTGCTAGCTATGCATGTACATTCGAACAAAGCTATAACAGTGGAGCTGTAACAGGCGACAATCAAGTCGGTGGACTGATCGGTATGGCTGCAGGTGTCGGAGGTGCAACATTTATTGATACGTACAATACTGCACCCGTTACAGGTAACAGATCG
This sequence comes from Paenibacillus camelliae, assembly GCF_023715345.1. Classification (GTDB taxonomy): domain Bacteria; phylum Bacillota; class Bacilli; order Paenibacillales; family Paenibacillaceae; genus Pristimantibacillus; species Pristimantibacillus camelliae. Next base: position 173,699 of record NZ_JAMBNY010000003.1, on the reverse strand, counting down.
GTAGGTGGAATTGCAGGGGCAATGTTTGGTGGCTTGCTGCGTAATAGCTATACAAGTTCATCTGTGTCAGCAACGACATCAACGTATATCGGAGCTCTAATAGGTGAAGGACGGGAGCTGAATATGCCGGTCGTTGAGAGCACCTACTGGAATCTTGACCAATATCGTGGTAATAGTGCTTACGGCGGTGTAGGTAAGACGACAAAGGAATTAAAACAGCAGGCAATGTTTAAGGATTGGGACTTCGACAGCATATGGAAGATTCATGATGGGCGCGCTTATCCGTACTTGCAGGGTCAGCAATTCCATGAACCACTTGATACGGTAGAGCCTTATGTGCTAGAAGCTAATATACGGAGTAATGAGCCCGCTCAGTTGTTGGTAGCCTTTGACGAGGAAGTACAGCTAACCGTAGATGGTTTTACATTAATCGTAGATGGTGAAGCTTGGTCATTACTAGAAGCGGCTGCAACGAATAACGCGAACGTTTGGTTAATTAGGCTGGCAGAGCCTGTAGCTATAGAGGCACAGGTTACGCTCACTTATGATGCAGCTGTAGGTCAAGTAACTGATCTAGCAGGTAACGAGCTATTAAGTTTCACCGAATGGCCAGTAACGTTGACCATTTTAAGTAACGATGCAACCGTAACAGCGGTCGGTGATGCATATTCGGTATTAGAAGAAGAGCAATCCATCGTATCCCAGCAAACGGATATTACAACGGAAACAACGGTCCTTGAGCTATTGAGTGAGCTCAACAAGTTTGAAAAGGCACAATGGAAGGTTGTAGCTTCTAATACTACTATTATTACGACGGAGCAGTTCGACTTGGCAGCAGAAAAGCAATCTGCAGATCAGCTTGTAATCGGTGATCAGTTAGCGGTAATGGCTGAGGATGGAACGATCGTGATATATGAGATTGTCGTAAAACCGCTATATCATGTAATGTTCGAAACGAATGGAGGCACCCCAGTTAATAGTCAAATGGTTATTAGCGAGAAACTTGCGGCGGTTCCTACTGCGCCCATTCGAGAAGGATACCGTTTTGAAGGCTGGTTTACAGATAACGGAACATTCGCAGATCGATTTGATCTAGCTAGTGAGTGGATTACTGAAGATACTTTACTCTACGCAAAGTGGATAGTGGAGAACGAGCTTGTTGTATCGGTCACACCTGTAAACAGTATCGTTACTGGTGCTGAGACTAGCTATCAATACGGAGATTCCGTGCAGCTTACCGCTGTGCCATTAGAGGGGTACCAATTCGAAAGCTGGAAGGATGTCGCGACAGGCAAGGTACTTAGTACTCAGCTTGATTACAGCTTCAATATTACGAGAGATATGAGCTTGATTGCAACATCAACTAAGCTTGAAGAAGAAGTATATACGGTACGATTTGTAAGTGAAAGTGGGTATGTGCTTTCCATTCAGCAAATCCCTCGGGGAGGAGATGCTACACCACCACCGAATCCTTCAAAGCCAGATGCTGAATTTATTGGATGGTCATCAGACTACACGAATATCCAACAGCATGTAACCTTCAAGCCTGTATACTCGGAGAAGGTAAAGCAGTACACGGTGACAGTAAACGGAGGAAGCATTCCAAGTGGTGAAACAAGCTACCCATTTGATGCTAAGGTAACGGTAATCGCTGATCAACCGGCAGAGGGAACTCAGTTTTCACACTGGGAAAGCAATCTGAAGACTGTAAGCTATAATGAAGCGTATACCTTCTATATAACTGGAAACACGACGTTAACGGCGGTTTACGATTCCGCACCTATCGTAAAATCTCCAATTATTATGATATCGCCAGATGTTATCGCGAATTCATTGACGTTAAGAATGTCCTTTATCGGTCAGTATGACATGACGTCACCATTTTTATTTATTGAAACGGGTGTTGTTGTCAAGAAATCGGATACTCCGATAACTGAACTGCATTTTGGTACAGAAAACGCGATAAAAGCGAGGTCTAGTGCACAGACGGAGACCGGACAATTTATGATGAATAAGACAGGCGTTCAATCAGGAGAAACATGGTATGCGCGGACATACTTGATCTATATGGATGCTAGCGGGGAAGTGCATACGATCTACAGTGATATCGTTTCTGGAACGATGCCGTAGAGGGATGTAGAAAGTGTCATAGAATCAAGTAGAGCTACAAGTCTTAGAAGCTATAACAGCCCATTGCCCTAGTACAGGCAATGGGCTGCTTTGTATACATTGAAGGTGGCAGGAGGCTCACAAGTAGAGTAGCTATAGCGATGCCTTAATCACCTTTTTGTAGTACAGAACGGATAGGAAGGCGAATATGGAGTATAGCACCGTATACAACAACATGACGATAACCATCGGTGTCCATAGCTCCGTACCGAACATAAACCAGCCGGATTTAACTGCAAAGTAGCTATGAGCTAGGCCAATCACTAATGGAATACCGAAGTTGAACAGCTGCTTCGCCTGAATTCCCTTGAGCAAATCGCCTTGCGTGAATCCAAGCTTTCTTAAAATCGTGTAGTTAGGCTTTTCTTCTTCACTTTCATCCATTTGCTTGAAGTATAGAATACAACCGGACGTGACTAGAAAGCTCAGTCCTAGAAAGCCAACGATAAACATAATTAAGCCCATATTTCGTTTTTGGTTGCTGCTCATTTCTAGTCTTGACTCATGAGGAGTCATGAAATTCGCTTGCTTGTACGCCTCATTCGCCTTTTCTAGCTGTGATTCATCGTCTATCGTAATTCCGATATATAGCGAGGAACCCTTTTGCAGCTCAGGATCAAGGTCCTGCTTCAATTGCTCAAACACACTGTCATCTACTACTGCAAGAGGAACGCCCCCACTAGTATAGTAATAGGATACGTAGAATTCATCTCGCATGCCGAGGTACGTGAGAGGGATCGTGTTATTCATACCTAGCAATTCGATTGTGCCTGAATCTTTAAGCGGCAGCATCTTACGCAGTAGATCATTAGAACCTGTAAAGTACACTTCTCCTGGTGCTACATCTAGCTCAGTGTTGCTGTCACGGATGACTGGAGTGAGCATTATGTTAGGATCGAGCTCCAGCACCTGAGTTTTCGCCTCGGATATTTGCTCGACATTTACATTGGCTTGAATGACCTCGATCGTATGATCCGTATAAGCGATATTCCCTTCCTGCAGTGCTTGCTTGAACTGCTGGGCATCCTCTTCGGAGGCTAAAGCGAAGTCTGCAGCTACATTATCCTTAGCCATTTGCTCTGCGGAATAGAGAGAAATATAGCTCAGTGATAGCAGCCCAATGGCAAGTGCTGATACCGTCGTAATGATCGTAAGCAGTAAGGCGTTCGATTTCATCCGAAACATAATGGTCGAGAGGGATAGAACCTCCGATATGTTTAAGTAGCCATCCTTCTTTTTACGAATGATATAAAACAGGAAGCGAACCGAGCCTTTGTAGAACAGATACGTTCCTAGGATGACGGACGCTAATATGCAGAGCATCGCAATAAACAGCCCGTTAATTGACGTAAAGTCACCATTGAATAGTCTGGATGACAGATAATAGCCAAACAGAATGAGCAGAATTCCGGCTGTACCGTACAGCATCTCAAAAACGGTGACCTTTCGGTTATTTTCCTCTGTTGATGAGCGTACTCGGAATAAGGATAGAATTGACTGCTTCTTAATGAACAAGTAATTCATCAGCATAATCAGTAGATAGATACAAGCAAAGACAACGATCGTCTGCGTCAGCGCTTCCGTTGAAAAGCTTAACGTCGCGTCAGCTTCTACATCGGTAATTTTGAATAGAATTAACATAAACAATCTTGATACGGAAAAACCAACAAAAACCCCAATAGCTAATGAGCTGGAGTACAGTATTAAATTTTCTAGCGTAAGAATGCGGAAAATTTTCGATTTTCGCATGCCAATTAGCTGAAGCAGCCCAATCTCTTTACTGCGTCTTTTAATGAAGATATTGTTCGCATACAGCAAGAAAATGGTCACGATTGCGACAAGCAGCACCGATGCAGCGCGAATCGAAGCTTCGCCCTTCACCGAGCCTTTCGTTGCGTCCATAGCTGGATCATACTGTAGGGTGACAAAAGCGAAATAAAGGGCAACGGTAAAGATCAAAGCAAAAATATACAAAAAGTAATTTTTAATATTCTTTTTTAGATTCTGTACGATGAGGTGATTAATGCTCATGCTGCACACCACCTAGTACACTTTGTGTTTTTATAATGTCCTGGAAGAAATGCTGTCTTGATTCCTCGCCTTTCGTTAGCTGGGTGAAGATGCGTCCATCCTTAATAAAGATTACTCGACTGCAGTAGCTAGCTGCTACCGGATCGTGTGTAACCATAACAATCGTCGCCTTAAGCTTATCGTTGAGATCGCTTAGCTTATCTAATAGATCGGAGGCTGCCTTCGAATCCAGTGCACCAGTCGGCTCATCGGCAAATATGATGCTCGGTTCATTAATGAATGCTCGTGCGGCAGACGTTCTTTGCTTTTGTCCGCCTGAAATTTGGTTCGGGTATTTATCTTTAAGCTCATAGATGCCAAGCTCCTTAGCAAGCAGGCTGAACTTCAGATCAGCTTCCCTCTTAGAGATTTTAGTTACGGACAATGGAAGCAGTATATTTTCCTTAACGGTTAATGTGTCTAGAAGGTTGTAGTCCTGAAAGATAAAGCCCAAATGATGCTGTCTAAACTCAGCCAGCTGTCTTTCCTTCATGACTGTCATATCCTTGCCTTCAATCTGAATAGTGCCACTACTCACCTTATCAATAGAGGAGAGTACATTCAGCAGCGTTGTTTTACCGGAGCCTGATGGGCCCATAATACTAACGAACTCACCCTTCTTAACAGTAACGTCTAATCCTTTAAGAACTTCTTCTTTATTGAATTTATTGCCGTAGCTCTTATGGATTTTCGTTGCTTCTAATATATTCATATCTCCACACCTTTTCATTTAACATTTGATAGCTTCATTATAGGAGACCTCATCTTAGAATTCCTTCGATTCATCATACAAAACAGAAAAGCATGTGACAAATTCGTCACATGCCTGTTATTTGGTCAAATGGATTATGCTTAGGGAATACGAGAGAAAAGGTTGTTCCAGCTCCAGGCTCAGATTGAACCTCGATGTGAATGAGCAGCAGCTTAGCCGCCTTCTCCGCTAAATACAATCCCATGCCCGTTGCTGCATGATCCTGGTGCATAGCGGTTGACGTATAGCCCTTTTCGAAGATGCGAGGTAGATCTCGGGCATCAATGCCACGTCCTGTATCCTTAACTTCAACTACGGCTTGTTCGCCTCTCAGGTAGCTGCTAATGACAATGTCAGAGGAATGGCTGTATTTTACAGCATTAGTAAGCAGCTGCCTCATAATAAAAGCAAGCCATTTGGCATCGCTAAGCACCTCTTGCACTTCAAGATTAAGCTCAAAGCCTATCCCTTTCTGCATACACCATGATTGCAGCTCAATCATTTCCTTCGTGATGAGTGATTTAATTTGGATGAGCTCGATATAAAGATCATTTTCCATAAAAGGAATTCGCTTTTGGTGCAGCTGTTGATCGAGGAGGAGGTGAATTCTTAACCACTCATACATGATTTGTGATCGTATCGCCTCATCATCTACACGATCCACGATTAATCGCATCGCAGAGAGCGGTGTTTTAACCTCATGAATCCACGATAATAGCTCATCCTTTTCCTGCTCAACGAGCATTTGATTATACTCAGCTCGCTGCTTAAGTCTTTCCGTCTGATTGATGACACTAGCCTCAACTATTTTTTCGAACGGACTGCTAGAATGAGCTAAAGCAGCGAGATCTAGGTCGTTTTCCCATGCTTCCATGCTTTTGTAAAATTTTGTCTCTTTATTGTAGCGGATAGCTAGAAAAAGAATGAACACTAGTGCTGATAGAAAAACAATATAAAGTATCGGCATAAATGGGATCTGAGGATCGACATACGATATGAAGAGGATTAACCCATGGATAACAACAAACAGTAGAATCCAGCTGCGCCTCTCCACGATATAATGCTTAATCAACGGTAATCATCCTCTTCCTTCGCAACATAGCCTTGTCCCACCTTCGTTTCGATAAAGCGATCTAGCCCAAGCTCCTCTAGTTTTTTTCTCAATCGATTAACATTTACAGTTAATGTATTATCACTGACATAACGCTCGTCGTCCCACAGGCTTCTTATTAATTGCTCACGACTAACGATTTTGTTCTTTTGCTCGATAAGACATTTCAATATAAATATTTCATTTTTCGTAAGCTCTATCGCTCCGGCTTCATTGGAAACGGTGTTTTTCTCATAATCGACCGTTGCACCGCACCATGTTCGAATAAGTATCGGCTCATTGTTATAGTGATAGACTCTGCGAAGCACCGCTTGAATCTTCGCGATAAGCACATCGAAATGAAAGGGCTTCTGAATAAAGTCATCTGCACCAAGCTGCATCGACATTACCATATCGGTAGGGTGATCTCTAGAGGACAGGAATAGTATCGGTACATTGGAATGCGAGCGGATTAAGCGACACCAGTGGAAGCCATCGTATTTCGGTAATTGTATATCGATGATCACGATATCTGGCTTAATGCTAGTGAATTGCTGAAGGACGTCATTGAAGTCGGTAATCCCATGCACATCATACGACCAGCCCATCAGTCTATCTTTTATTTCATTAAATAACGATGTATCGTCTTCAATTAAAAGTATCTTAAACAGAATCGTCACCACGCTTATTATGTCATTTTTCTAAATTGTATAGTATCTTCCATCTCTCTGCTAGTTTGATTTCTTAAATGTCTTGTGTTGGCTGTTAGGGTGGATAAAGAAGAAAGGCTCCCAATGAAAGGAGCCTTGAATATCGTGAATAGCACGTTGTTCGTAGATGTGATTGTATACTGATATTGTTTTAATTACCTACAGCTGAGTCCACTGCCGCAAGAACTTTACCGACAAAAGCAGGCGTTCCCCATATAATATAACGCCCTTTATTCTCTTTTTCGTCGAAAAAGTATTGAAACTTCGCTTTTCCGCGATTGGGATCAGGTTGATTCATATGCCACATAATCGCTTCTGAAATTTTGAATGCTTCAGCTTGTTCTACATAACAGTCGAGTACTGAACAGACCTGAAGTTTCCCATCAACCTCACTGTCCTTACCATCCATAAATGCTTGAACGTCCTGGATCGCATTTGATTTTATGTGCTCGAGCTTACTACCAATGAACATTTCTGCATCCTCCCTTCGTATTCTCCATTCACCGCCAACCTTAGTTGCTGGAAGTTGATTGTCGCGAATGTACCTTCTAATCGTTCTGGGATGCATTTCGAGTATCTCAGCTAATATGTCTACCGTTAGTAAATCAGCCATATTATCACTCCTCGTGTCCGTTTGATTACATATTATCATCCATTGTTACATATGTAAATGATTTACATGTAATAAAGTGGGAATTATTTGTTGCGGGAAGGAACTGCAAAGTGGACATGGAAGTTAGTAGTGCCGGTTACCCTGCAATAATTGATTCTGAAATATCGGATGCTAATTGCTACATCCTGCTATTGTTTAATTGAGAGGAGGTTATATGATGAATATGCTAAATCATTTAAATAGTGCATTAGCTTACATTGAGCAAAACCTTGAGCATGATATTGACGAGCAAGAGATAGCTAGGCGTGCATGCTGCTCGATCTACCACTTTAAGCGGATGTTTTCGTTCCTAGCGGGTATTACTTTGCAGGAATATATACGCCGCAGACGACTATCGCTTGCGGCGATGAATCTTCAGGACAGCACAATTAAGGTAATAGATGTTGCGATCAAATACGGTTACAATTCCCCAGATGCATTTACACGAGCATTTCAAAGCCTACATGGAATGACGCCTACAGAAGCGAGAAGCAATACTAGTCCACTAAAAGCATATCCACCAATGACCTTCCGATTATCGATAGGAGGAAGTGATCCAATGAAGTTTAGAATCGTCAAAAAGGAATCGTTTCAGGTGGTCGGAATCAAAAACAAGGTGACAGCCATTAAGGATGGTGAGCATCCAGGTGTCGAGCAGGTGTGGCTATCTACTAGTGATGAAACGTACAATCAACTCAAGTCTCTCAGTAATCAGGATCCTTCTGGTATTCTTCATGTTGATGTAGGCGATGTGGGGAGAGGCAACCCAGAATACGACTATTACATGGGGGTAGCTACAAAGGAGCCCTGTCCGGTTGGATTTACAACATTACTTGTGCCTGAGCTAACATGGGTTGTATTCGAGGTGAAAGTACCTTGGTCACCTGATAAATGGAAGCAAATTTATGGGGAATGGTTTCCATCCTCAGGCTATGAACAAGTTGAGGGACCTAAAATACAAGTTGGACCGGAAATCCAAGTTGGTCAAAAGCAAGTATTTACTGAGGAAAAAGAAGTCGAGCTGTGGATTCCTATTGGAAAAATTCAACGTTAAGATTGTTTCTAACATAGTAAATCCCCTCTAGTTAACAACGATAAGTAGATAGTATACTCAATCGTTGTAATTATGAGGGGACAAATTCAACCAGTGGCACTATCATTGTTAGTGAAATGTGTATTCCCCCAGTATGCTTCGTCAATTGGCGAATGCCATCACTCAAGTCGGTTTGTGAAAATTTACATAATTTTGAAGGCGATGCACTTCGCTAGCTTGCAAATAATTAAATGAGGGTGTATGATTGACTAATCAATCGTTGACTAGTCAATCATTGACTAGTCAATCATTGACTGGTCATGCTTTAGATGGGAGTGATCACTGCATGGAGAAATCACATCAAGAGCTAAAAGAGTTGTTTTTGATGATAAAAACGATTGATCGAAGGATTGCACAGTGCTTCGAGCAAAGGGCAGGCATTAGCTTAACGCGTTACGAATTGCTAAACGTCATTTTAAGCAATGGGAAAACCCCACAATCTGTGCTGCAGCAGCAATTAAATATCGATCAAGCAGCAATCACAAGGCATCTAAAGCTGCTCGAAGAGCAACAGCTCGTTTATCGTCAACGTAATGAGCATAATAATCGTGAGATTATTGTCCAAATTACTGAGATTGGCAGAGAACGACTAACCTCCTGTGACGATAACAGGAAACAATTTATGAATGAGTTATATGCGGAGTTTACGAACGAGGAAATCGATCAGCTGCAATTGCTCATTAAAAAGCTGAATGACAATACAAGTCGTTGGTAAATACATCGAAGAGGAGTTGTTTATGGTGATACAAACACATACAAAGCTAGAAGAAATTATGCATGCTCGTAAATCAGTGCGCAAATATAAAGAAGGGGTAGTCATTCCTCGTGAGAAGCTGGAATATCTACTTGAGCAGGCAACGTCGGCTCCATCCTCAAGCAATTTGCAGCCTTGGCGTTTTCTTGTCATTGATAATCCCGAAGCAAAAAAGGATTTACGTGCAATTGCGAACAATCAAGAGCAAGTAGAAACCTCGTCAGCGATTATCGCTGTTCTAGGCGACATGACGATGTATAACAATGCGGAGCAAATTTATAACGCTAATTTTGAACATGGCTATATGGCACGTGAAATTGCCGACCATATGATTAAAAGCTCAGTTGCTCTATATGGAGGATTGCCAGAGGATGTTCTTAAAAACATTGTAACCTTTGATGCTGGATTAATCTCGATGCAAATCATGCTTCTAGCAAAGGACATGGGCTACGACACTGTTCCAATGGGCGGCTTTGATAAAGTGAAGTTTGCCGAAAAGTTCAACCTGCCACAGCATGAGATTCCGATTCTTCTGATTGCGATTGGTGAGGCAGCAGCACAGGCTTACGGTTCATCACGTCTTCCTCTTAAGCAAGTTGTACGCTTTGTTTAACACGAGGGTACAAGTCAGTGCGCGTATAAATTTTTCATAATTGGTCATATTTATTAAAGTAGAAGAAGCAAGGATCGACACAAAATAGACGTAAGTAAAGTAGCTAGAGTGAATTCTATTCTCTATGGTTTTTCCTGTAGAGAATAGATTGTCATAGAAAATTTTAACTTTAGTCACGCATTTAAAGTTGACTAAGCGCGAATAATGTAAGATAATTTAATTAATAATTATAATTATTTCAATGTAATTATAATTACACGAAAAACTAAAGAGAAAGTGGGAGGAAACTGTCATGGCATTAATCGGTAAAGAAATTCAACCATTTACAGCGAAAGCTTTCCAAAAAGGCGAGTTTATCGACGTATCTTCAGAAAACTTTAAAGGTCAATGGAGCGTAGTATGCTTCTATCCAGCTGACTTCACATTCGTATGTCCTACTGAGCTAGAAGACCTTCAAAACCAATATGCAACACTAAAAAGCCTTGGTGTAGAAGTTTACTCCGTGTCTACAGATACACACTTTACACACAAAGCTTGGCACGATCATTCTCCAGCGATCGGCAAAATCGAGTACATCATGATTGGTGACCCTAATCACACAATCTCTAGAGCATTCGACGTACTTAACGAAGAAGACGGCTTGGCTGAGCGTGGTACATTCATTATCGACCCAGACGGAATCGTTCAAGCTTATGAAGTAAATGCAGGCGGTATCGGCCGTGACGCTTCTACAATTGTTAGCAAGATCAAAGCTGCTCAATACGTTCGCAACAATCCAGGCGAAGTTTGCCCAGCTAAATGGGAAGAAGGCGCTGAAACTTTAACGCCAAGCTTAGACCTAGTAGGTAAAATCTAAGTATCTAACTGAACGAACATTGCACAATAGAGGCGACAGGAACAATCCTTGCGGTTGTTTTTGTCGCTCTATTTTTAATAAATTCTGTATTTATACATTTATTATAGATTCTATTATACAACTTCAGAAAAAGAGAGGTGAATAACTGCGCAAGCAGGATAGATGGTTCCCATCTATACCCGCACAGGCAGTAACGCATATGGTATTAGACAATCAAATAAAAGCGCAGTTGCAGCAATACTTGACCATGCTGGAAGGCGATTTGGTCATAAAAGTAAGCGCAGGTGATGATAAGACTTCTCAGGATATGCTAGAGTTAGTAACTGAGCTAGAGAAGATGTCTTCGCGAATTACAGTAGAACGTGTGCAGCTAGAACGCACACCAAGCTTTAGCATTAATAAAGCAGGTCAGGATTCAGGAGTTGTGTTTGCAGGACTGCCATTAGGTCATGAATTCACATCCCTAGTACTTGCTTTACTTCAGGTTAGTGGCCGTGCACCGAAGGTAGAAGAATCGGTCATTAAGCGCATCCAAGCGATTAAAGAACCAATGCATTTTGAAACGTTTGTAAGCTTAACATGCCATAACTGTCCGGATGTCGTTCAAGCTTTGAACATCATGTCTGTACTGAACCCGAATATTTCGCACGTAATGGTTGAAGGCGGAACATTCCAGGATGAAGTGAAGTCAAGAGATATTATGGCAGTACCAACGGTCTTCTTAAACGGTGAAAGCTTTGCCAACGGCCGTATGGAAATCGAGGATATTTTAGCGAAGCTAGGCAGCTCATCTGACGGCTCAGAGTTCGCGAACGTGGAGCCTTTTGATGTGCTTGTTGTAGGCGGCGGGCCTGCAGGCTCTAGCGCAGCGATATATTCCGCTCGTAAAGGTCTTCGTACAGGTATTGTAGCTGATCGCTTCGGTGGTCAAGTCAATGATACATTGTCGATCGAGAACATCATTGGTACAAAAGCTACTGAGGGTCCAAAGTTTGTTGCAAGCTTAGAAGGCCACGTATCTGACTACGATATCGATGTAATGAGATCTCAGCGTGCAGCGAAAATTGAGCGTAAAGAGATGGTAGAGGTTACTCTCGAGAATGGTGCGGTATTAAAGGGAAAAACGGTTGTCCTTGCAACAGGTACGCGTTATCGTGAGCTTGGTGTTCCTGGCGAACAAGAGTACAAAAATAAAGGTGTAGCATACTGCCCACACTGTGATGGACCGATCTTCAAAGGGCAGCGTGTCGCTGTCGTTGGTGGAGGTAACTCCGGTGTTGAGGCTGCCATCGATCTTGCGGGCATTGTAAAGCATGTTACCTTGCTGCAGCATCGTGATGAGCTAAAAGCCGATAAAGTACTACAGGAGCGTCTGCGCAGCTTACCGAACGTCACTGTACTGTTGAATGCTTCTACTCAAGAAATTACAGGTACAGATAAAGTGAACGGCTTAACGTACCTCGATAAGACGACAGGTGAAACACACCACGTCGAGCTGGAAGGTGTATTCGTACAGATCGGTCTATTGCCGAACACAGAGTTTTTACAAGGTTCTATTGACTTAACACCATATGGTGAAGTCATTGTTGATAAGAAAGGCGCAACAAGCATGCCGGGCGTATTTGCCGCAGGAGATTGCACAGATACTGTCTATAAGCAAATCGTCATCTCTATGGGATCTGGTGCAACAGCAGCGTTGGCTGCATTCGATTATATGATCCGCAATACAGCGGTAGCGCCTGAACAAGAAACGGTTACCGTCTAACATTATCGTTTTAACCATTGCGGTTAGCTCTCCCTATTCATCCTTCGTGATGTATGAGGGAGAGCTTTTTTACTTTTTATTGGATAGCTGAAAAACTACTTTAGTATTAAAATAAAGGAGTACTACATACGGACACAATTCAAAACAAGGAGAGAGCAGCATGAGAAAAGTCATTAGTTTATGGTTATGCATAACGGTTTTTCTAGGGATAGCTACTACGGGAGGTGTCAGCGCACAAGAGGCTGATCACTATGCTATAGAGCCGCAATATAGCTATATTCCTCATTACAATTATGATTTCAATGCATTTAACGAAGGCCTTGCATGGGTGAGGCTAACAAAGTCAGGTGATCTTGGCGTCATTGATCGCTCGGGTGAAGTACTATTTTCAGGCTACAGCATTAGCCCATATTCTTTCACAACCTATGTGTACAGTGAGGGCTTATCTCGAGTGAAGGACGATGCAGGGAAGTGGGTCTATGTTGATACAACAGGTAAGGTTGTACTGAAAACGACATATGACAACGTGCTTAACTTTAGAGAAGGTCTAGCAGCTGTCAGTAAAAATGGAAAATGGGGATTTATCGATCGGACAGGTAAAGAGATCATAAAACCACAATATGTTGAAGTGAGAGATGATGACGGTTACGGGATTCACTCCGGTACCGCAGGCTTTTACGAGGGACTAGCTGCTGTTAGCAAGAATGGTAAATGGGGCTATATCGATCACACAGGTAAAGAGGTGATCTCTCTAAAGTACGATTGGGCATTTAATTTCTACGAAGGCTTAGCTGTTGTAAGCAAAAACAACAAATGGGGCTATATTAATCAAGCTGGTAAGGAAGTCATTCCGATTAAATATGATGAAGCAGATAGCTTTAGCGAAGGATTAGGCAGAGTACTGGTACCTAATAAAAATTATTATCACTGGGCTTTCTTAGATAAGAGTGGAAAGATAGTGCTAGATTTCAAAAATAAATATGACTTCATAAGATCCTTTAAAGAAGGAATAGCGGTTGCTACCTATGTTGACCGTCAATATAATGATGGCACAGCACTTGTAGATAAAAGTGGAAAGGTTATTGCTGATCTTGGCAGCAAGTACTATGAAGTAAAAGATTTCAGTGAAGGCTTAGCTTATGTTTATGCTAATCATAAGGAAGGCTTTATCGATCGTACAGGTAAAGAAGTGATCAAGCCGATCTATAAGCATGTGAACGGCGCATCGAATGGTTTAATTGGATTCTCATTAGATGAGAGCAGCAATAGCTACGGCTTTATGTATAATCCTATTGATCAACCTTCAACATGGGCACAGTCTGAAGTTAAAAAGGCAAGAGCGATGAATATCATACCGTTAGCTATTGATTATGGCTACCAAAACGAAATTACACGAGCAGAATTTAGCAAGCTGGCGCTTCGTTTATTAATGGTGGCACAGGGGCAATCGATGGACGAGCTGCTCAGTAATTCTAGCAAGAACAACCAATCTAAGCTTATCCAAGATACCTATGATGCTGAAGTATTAGCGGCCTATTCACTTGGTATCATCACTGGAAAAGGGAATGACAAGCTTGATCCGCAAGGTCTAATTACGCGCCAGGAGGCAGCGATAATGATTGCTCGTGTCGCGAAGTCACTCCATATGCCTGAGCAGAGCAAAAAAGTTACATTTGCGGACGATAAAAGCATTGCAAGCTGGGCAAAGGAAGCCGTTGCGTATATTTCCTCGATCAAGGATACATCGAACAATTCAGCGGTTATGAGCAGTGTAGGCAATAGCAAGTTTGCTCCAAAGTCTACCTACACGAAGCAGCAAGCGATTATCTCGATGAAGCGATTGCTTAATAGTTATCAGCTTAAGTAATAATTGTTCAGTACCGCAAACGATAAACATGCAAATATATGAAGCAGGGACCCATCCAATCCGGAATGGGTCCTTTTTCCTGAACGGAAATTACGTAAATATCCTCCTACCACCTGCTGTGCTACACCACTCGATCCTCCTGCGATTTATACTTATCCCGATACTGACCTGGCGTCATTCCTTCTAGCTTACGGAATGAGCGAATAAAGTTTTGTGAGTTATTGTAGCGCAGCTTTGCTGCAATATCCTTAATCGGCATGTCGTTTTCGGACAACCATTTCTTAGCCATCTTGAAGCGATACATCGTTAAGTAATCGCTAAAGGATACATTTGTTTCTTTTCTGAACACACTGCTTAAATAATTCGCATTATAGTGCAGACGTGAAGCACATTCCTCTAGCGTCAGATCAGTATCGTAATAGCGCTGTACTAGATCGATGATTTTCTCAGACAGCTTATGATACTGCTCTTCCTGCCGATCACGATAGATCACAATGAGCGGATGAATAACGACCTTCCAGAACCAACGCTCAATTTCTTGCTTGTGCTGAATTTTAAGCAGCTGCTCCAGCAGCGAGCCATGATGATGCTTTAGCTGTTTAATCGTAATGCCCGATTCTTGCATCATCATTACTAGATTATTAAGCAACCTCGTTAGCGGGAACTGAAACTCCTGTGGTGATCGATCAGTCTGAAAGATAGTGGACAGTAGCTGTAGTAAATGCTCTCTAGCCCGATCTTCCTCGGCCACCTTAATCGCATCAAGCAATTCATTCTCCAGCTGCTGAGGATAATTAAGCTGAAGAACATGCCGGTTTTCACTGAGCTGATCATATTGAATAATAATGCCTTCGCCTAGTATCATACGATGCTTCAACGCATCCAGACCCTCACGATAAGCAGCACTAAAGCCGCTCAGCTCATAGAACGGCGTACTAATGCCGATGCTAATCTGCAAATTCAACAGCTGCTTAATTTGCTGCTGCAATGATTCGGTCAAACTATACTGTAACGTATGAAAGCTTTCAGCCTCTGTTGATGGAGAGCCGATTACCGTCACAACGCTTTGATCTAGAATAACGGAAGCGAGACGCTGCTCTGCTGGAATAAATTCTTCGACAACGTTATGCAGTGCAAACAATAGCAGATCGATATCTTTGATCGAATGACTGCTTGATGGGTGAAAGTCTATCTGAATCGTAATCGCCGCCATCGTATTCCAGCTTTCCAGCTGGCTCGAGTAGCCAAACTGCTTCAGCTGAGCACGAATCTCGAAAGGTTTGATCTGCCCTTGGTACGCTTTCATAAAAAATAAGGTGCGTACTTGATGGATATGCTGCTGCAGCTGATGCTCCAGCTCTGATTTGGATTGAAACAGATCATGAACACGGTCACTAATAAGCTGAAATTCATTGGAGCTTTGCTGCTGGCTGCGATAACCGAGCTCTTTAACGCCAATCTGCTGCAGCAGACGACGTATTGGGCTGTAAAACTGTTTTGTGCCTAGCCATACAAGCACGATGCATAGCACAATGAGACCCATACAAATATACAAGGTGTACATCCCGATTTTTTTCGATTCAGCGGTCAACGCCTCAATGGAGGAGATCGACATATATGTCCAGCCCGTAACCGGCGATTTATAATAGGTGACCGCGGAGTTCATATCTTGAATGAGTGCATCGTACTGCCCACTCGTCTCCGTTAGCTTGCTAGCATCAATACCTGCTGCTTCAACCGATTGTCCAATAAGCGTTTGATCATTATGAATGATCATGTTGAGTTGATCGTCAAATATGATTACACTAGAGCTAGAGTCAATATTTTGCTCCACCATTTCTTGCAGGCTGCAGGTTGGAATGGTAGCTAGAGCAAGACCATACGTATCGATGCTGTTAGCAGGCAGCTGCTTAACGAGCGTCATATTGTATGGACACACCGCCGTATTTCTCGCAAACTCCTCACTATAGAACAAATACGATGGCGTTAACACCCACGAAGAATATTCAGGCAGCTCCATTAGCTCAAGCAGCTGTTCGCTATATTCGTATTGATCGAGATCGTAAAGTCCAGAGTTTTTTACTAGCCATTGATGGCGCTGGTTTAGCAAGATCACATCTTCCAGCTTCGTATCGAATGATTGCATGTGACGAATTTCATTCCGAAGGTCATCATATAGCATAAAATCCGCTGCGGTTAACGATTGAGACATCGCCCGTTTCAGAACGGTTGAGGCGAGCACCTGATTCATCGTATGGTTGACAGTCGTTAATTTCTGCTCTACATTTGAATTAATTTGCATAATCAACTGCTTTTTACCCTCATTAACATTTTTTTGAATCTCATTCGTCGAGGTCACATAGGCAAAAATTCCGATAAATATAACCGGTATTGTGCTAAGTAAGCATCCGAAGATCGTTAGCTTAGCAAAGTAGTTTAATGATCGCATCGCATCTCAACACCTTATCAATGATAGGAAGAATGTTATTAGCATTATTTTAGTAAACGCATACATTTTATACAATAATCATATCACTCATCTATAATCATTATCTCACTTTTACAATAAATTTCCAATAAATAAAGGGGGAATGACAATGATACAGCACAATTGCTCCATCCGTACTGCCGCAAGATTAGGATTGCTGCTATTAATCGTTGCACTCTTAAGTGGTTGTGCTGCTTCTGCTGTAACTTCCAAGGTCGACGATACAAAGCCTACCGAAATATCCATTATGGCACCGTTGCATTTCCCTCACTCGCCAAGCGAGGAAAGTGTGGCATTGCTCGAGGAGCTGACAAGCACTAAGCTGGAGCTGTCATGGGTGCCTGATGGGATTTACTCCGATAAAATGAACACCGCGTTGACAACAAACTCATTAAAAAAGGTTATGTTTGTAAAATATATTGATTATCTCTCCGTAAAAAATTCGGTTCGAACAGGTGCCTTTTGGGAGATCGGCCCTTATCTTGAGCAGTTTCCTAATCTTAAACAGCTTGACCGTGATATATTGGCTCAGACTGCCGTGGATGATAAGATATACGGTCTGTATACCGAGCGACAATCGTCTCGTCAAGGCATTATTCTACGCAAGGATTGGCTTAACCAGCTCGGCTTGAAGGAGCCCTCAACCATCGATGAGCTGTATAATATCCTTTATGCCTTTACATATGAGGATCCCGATAATAATGGCAAGCATGACACGATTGGACTGACTGATCGTAATGACTTGATCTATGGTGCATTTAAAACATTAAGCTCTTACTTTGGTACACCGAATAACTGGGAGCTGACAGAAAACAGCTTTATACCGGAATTCGAAACGCAGGGCTATCTTGATACAATGAATTTTATGAAGAAGCTATATGATGAAAAGCTGATCAATGTAGACTTTCCCGTGACGAGCAAGGATGTACAGCGAGAGCTGCTTATTCGTGGTCATGCCGGCGTGTACATCGGCGCAATGACTGATGTGCAGCGACTATATGAAGAAGCGAAGCAGTTTAATGAGCAGGTGGAATTTACGATCGTCAACCGAATTGAAGGACCGTTAGGCTACCGTATATGGTCGATTCCTAACTTTAATGGGCTGTATCTATTCTCGAAAAAAGCCATCCCTACTGAGGAGGAGCTGCTTAAGGTGTTGTCCTTCTTCGACCGTACGATGGATGCTGATGTAGCCCATTTATTGCATTACGGCATACTTGATAAGCATTATTATGTAGAAAATGATAAAGTGATCTTGCCTGAGGAGCTGGCAGCGCTACGCACGAAAGAGGTTAATGCACTGTATTCCTTAATGATCGCAGATTTGGGTAACGATAATCTTATGGAGGTCGCTCAGCAGCATCATATGTGGAGCTATGCTGAGCAATTAGTGGAGGACAATAATCAGTTTATTGTGCCTGATCCGACGGTTGGTCTAGAATCGATGACCTATGATGAGCGTGGAGTTGAGCTTTATAAAATTATCTCAGACGCCACGTACAATTATATTTTAGGTTCAATTAATGAGGAGGGCTTCAAGCAGCAGGTTGAGCTATGGCGTAAAAATGGCGGAAATAAAATTATTGCAGAGTATACGGCAAACCACTTTAACTAGCGTATAACGATGAATTTATATAAACAGCTGCAGGGTGAAAGGATGATCGCCATGCTGCTGTTTTTTGTTTAAATTCAGCGTGAGAATGTAGCGTTAACGCGATAAATTGCTAGATGCTTCGACTAAGGTGTCATTATCATCTGCCATAATCATTAGCTCATATGCAGTCTTTTAAGCCGCAGTATGAACAAATGATTGTTTCCGCACTCCAACTCATGATGTTACGTTTAAGCTGTTCCAAGTAAACAAACGATGGGACAGGTTTCATCTATATCAATCTAAAATGGAGGTCATGATGTATGAAAAGAAAGCCGGCCGTTGTTCTACTAAGTACTTTGGTAGCGCTTACGATGGTGTTAAGCGCATGTGGAGGGAATAGCAATAAAGGTACGAATGCAACGTCTACACCAAATTCATCAACGAGCACAAACGGCAACAATGATAACTCATCAGAGACACCAGCAAAGCCAACTGAGATTACAATAATGCTACCGCTAAACGTTGCTGAAACACCGCCTGACACAATTAAAAATGAGGTTGAAAAGCTAACGAATACGAAGCTGACCTATCAGTTTTTTCCAGCTGATACGTATGAGGAAAAGCTGAATGCATCCTTCGCTACGGGCTCGCTGCCACAGGTTGTTTATTTGAAAAACCAGGCAACCTTTATGCAAATGAAGGAAGCGATTCGTGATGGACAGTTCTGGGAAATCGGACCTTATCTTGAGGAGTTCCCTAACTTAAACAAATTAAAGCCTGAAATTTTGAACAATACGAAGGTGGATGGCAAGCTGTATTCCTTATATATTGGCCGCCCACTGGCACGTCAAGGGATCATTTATCGTAAAGACTGGGCAGATAATCTTGGTCTAGAAGCTCCGAAAACAGTGGATGATCTGTATGAGATGATTGAGAAGTTTACGAAAGCGGATCCAGATGGCAACAACGTTGACGATACGATTGGTTTAGCAGATCGTAATGATCTAGTCTATGGTGCCTTCAAAACAGTTGCTTCTTGGTTCGGTACGCCAACGAATTGGGGCGAGAAGGATGGACAGCTGCTGCCTGAATTTATGTTCGAGGAATACGTTCAAGCTATGGATTATATTAAAAAAATCCGTGATAACGGCTTAATGAACGTAGACTTTGCTGGAACAAGTAAAACGGATCAGGTTGCTTTGTTCACTAGCGGTAAAGCAGGTGTATATATCGGTTCGATGCAGGACATTAACTCCTTAGATAAAGACCTAGTTAAGAACGTTCCGGATGCCAATGCGAGTGTGCATGCGTTAGTTGAAGGTCCAGGCGGTAATGTATCGACATGGGCGATTCCTGGCTATAACAACGTCGTGTTGTTCCCGAAAACGGCAATTAAAGACGAGGCAGAGCTAAAAAGCGTTCTAGCGTACTTCGATGCCATGATGACTCCTGAAGTGGCGAACATGATGTATTGGGGAATTGAAGGTGTTCACTATACCGTTGAAGACGGTAAAGCAAAGGCATCTGATGACAAAGAGCTAACAGAGCGCGAAGTGAAAGGCTTTAGAGATAGTGTTATCGGTGAACCAGAAACGAATGGTCAGCTGGAAGCTTATATTGATTTGGAAGCAAGAAAGCTTGCTGAACAATTCGTAGTAGACAATGAAAAAGTTGCGATCCATGATCCAACAGCTGCTCTAGACTCTGCGACATTTGCAGAGAAGGGCACACAGCTTCAGGAGCTTATTAATGATGCGACCTACAAATACATGTACGGTTCTATTGATCGCGCTGGTTTTGATGCGGCGATTGAGGATTGGAAATCTCGCGGTGGTCAGCAAATTATCGATGAATTTAATGCAGCGAAATAGTAGCCAGACATAGCAGCGCAGGCTAGGAAGGTAGAGGGGCTAGGCATAGTGAGCTTATGCCCTTCTCTTCCTCTCGAATATGGAAGGAGAGAAGTACGATGCAGGAAGCTACAGTAGAGCGCATCCCGATCGCAGCGGGCAGTGAACGAAAAAAGAGAATATGGCGCAACAAATGGTTGTACGTCATGATTGCCCCTGGAATTCTGTATTTTTTAATATTTAAATATATACCGATGTTTGGACTAGTGATAGCCTTTCAGGATTTTAAGCCGTTCTTTGGATTTACGGGAAGTGAGTGGGTAGGCTTCAAGCATTTCACCCGACTGTTTACAGAGCCTGACTTCTTAAATATATTATCGAATACGTTAATACTGTTTGGTATGAATCTATTGTTTTATTTTCCGGTGCCTATCATATTAGCGTTAATGCTCAATGAGGTACGGATTAACTTCTTTAAGCGATTATTTCAATCATTAGTTTATTTGCCGCACTTTCTATCCTGGGTCATTATCGTATCGATTAGCTTTGTTATGCTTACGATGGATGGCGGGATAATTAATGAGTTGATTGTGTTACTTGGATTCGAAAAAGTCAATTTCCTCCTTAGCAATGAATGGTTCAGACCAGTCTATATCATACAGGTGATATGGCGTGAAGCAGGGTGGGGAACGATTATATATTTGGCAGCGATTGCATCGGTTGATCCACAGCTCTATGAAGCTGCACGCATGGACGGTGCCTCTCGTATGAGACAAGTATGGCATATTACGCTGCCAGCGATACGCAGCGTTATTATCGTACTGCTCATTTTGAAAATTGGTGACGTGCTGGAGCTTGGCTTTGAGCATGTGTATCTGCTGCTTAACTCAATGAATCGCGATGTGGCTGAGATTATTGATACCTATGTCTATACAGCTGGGGTACGTCAGGGGCAATTTAGCTATAGTACAGCCATCGGCTTCTTTAAATCATTGGTTGGCCTAGTGCTCGTCATGTTCGCAAATTATTTAGCGAAGAAAATGGGCGAAGAAGGCGTTTATTAATTTGGCTGAGGAGGGGACCTCATGATTGAGGATCGTACGTTAAATGGTCGCATATTTGCCACCGTCAATTATTTGCTGCTTTCGATTATTGCATTGTTAACGGTGCTGCCTTTTATGCACGTCGTCGCAGGTTCATTCACAACAAGTGCGGAGCTCGCGGTCAAACGATTTATTCTTATACCGACGGAATGGAGCTTTGAGGCATATCGCTTTATCTTCTCGACCAATACCATATTTAAAGCGATGGGTGTTTCCGTTGGAGTTACGTTTTTCGGTACTTTATTCAGCATGCTAATTACATCATTAATGGCCTATGGTCTAGCAAGACGTGATCTTGATGGCCGTAAGTATATTATGTTTTTAGTCGTATTTACGATGCTATTCAGCGGTGGTCTAATTCCAAGCTTCCTTGTTGTCAAGGAGATGGGGCTGATCGATAGTTACTTGGCTCTAATTATTCCATCTACGATTAGTGCATTTAATCTCATTATATTGAAGAACTTCTTTCAAAATATTCCGGAAGGGCTTGAGGAGTCCGCTAAAATCGATGGCTGTAACGATTTCGGTATTCTGTTCCGCATCGTATTGCCTTTATCCATGCCGGCCATTGCCACGCTATCGCTGTTCTATGCGGTAACGTACTGGAATACTTACTTGAGTGCCATTCTGTACTTGAATGACAGTGCGAAGTGGCCAATTCAAGTACTACTGCGTCAAATTGTTGTACTTGCCAGCGGCTTAGAATACAGTCCAGATCTCGATGCCTCCGTGCCTCCACCAGAGCAAACGGTGAAGATGGCCGTTATCGTCGTAGCGACGCTACCGATACTGTGCGTTTATCCGTTCTTGCAGAAGCATTTTGCGAAGGGGGCTATGCTAGGATCCATCAAAGGCTAGGGTTCGACTTTGATGACGATGTAACGCGTTGTAGCTTAGTCGACGGCGAATCTTGAACGCTAGCGAAAACTCCGTTGCTCACGTACCAGCACCGTACGCTGCGCTACTCGTTTTCTACTAGCGTCCAAGCTTCTTGGTCCTGAAAGCCGAACTTTTTTACCCTTATTGGAAGGGAAGTTCAGTTTATACAACTTTGATGACGATGTAATGTGCTGTAGCTTAGTCGACGTCGAATATGGGGTTCAACCGAAAGGTTATGTTTTGTAGTATGTTTTCTACGAAAAACATTTCAGGTGCTCACGTACCAATACCGTACGCTGCGCTACTCGTTTTCTACTTGCACCCAAGCTTCTTGGTACACACACAACAACTACAGCGGAGCTAATCCATCTCTAAAAGCGACCTCCTGACGAAGGAAGGTCCGAGCGTTAGAGATGAATTAGCGGAGCGCTGATTATAGGAGGTAACTAATGAATAGACAAACGGATTGGTCGCCCATTCAATGGGCGGAGTTTGCTTGTGATACGTTGATGGCACAGTATGTGCCTGAGGAGCTGCCGCCAGCTTATCGCTGGCATTACCATCAAGGGGTTTTTCTTTGCGGCATGGAGGAGGTACTGGAGCATAGTGGTGATGAGCGCTATGAGCAGTACATTAAGCGCTACGTCGACAAGCTTATTGATGCAGAGGGGAACTTCTACTTTGCGCGCGATGAGCTGGATGCAATCCAGCCTGGGCTGCTGCTGTTCCGACTGGCAGAGAAGTACAAGGGAGATCAGCGCTATAGCATTGCGGCTCGCAAGCTGCGTCATTTATTCGATACGCTCAATCAGACGAGCGAGGGAGGCTACTGGCATAAGGATAAATATCCGTACAATATGTGGCTGGATGGGCTATATATGGGCGGCGTATTTGCTTTGAAGTACGCTAATCAATATAACGATCCTGAGCTTCGAGATTTTGTATTTTTGCAGGAGAGGCTAATGCGTAGACATATGCGCGATGAGCAGACTGGACTGCTTTATCACGCATGGGATGAGAGCAAAAAGATGCCTTGGGCTAACCAAGAAACGGGCTGCTCACCAGAATTTTGGGCTCGATCATTAGGCTGGTATGGTTTAGCGCTCAGTCAATTCCTTGATGAATTGCCAGAATCAGATCCTCGCAATAAGCAGTGGGAACAGGCGCTTCAACAGTTTGTGCAAGCGATTATTCCTTACCAGGATGCTAAGACCGGACTCTGGTACCAGGTTGTAGACAAAGGCGAGCGAGAAGATAATTGGCTTGAAACGTCTGGTTCCTGCTTATTTGTATATGCGATCGCTAAAGCTTATCAGCGTGGCTTAGTTGAAGACGAGGCATTAGCAGTGGCCAAGAAGGGCTATCTTGGTCTGCTTGATGCGGTCATCGATGAGCAAGATCAGTTTGTGCTGCCACATATATGCATTGGAACGTCTGCAGGAGACTATGAGAACTATGTGACGCGTCCAACAAGCGAGAATGATCTTCATGGTGTAGGTGCCTTTGTATTAGCATCTGTTGAGTTGGAGAAAATCTTAGCAAGCGTGCCTAGTAAATAGTGAAAGATAGTGTACAGAATAAGAGTGATCGTTTATAGGTAAGATGCATACCGAACTTATAAAAAGAAATAAATAAAAAGAGTACCATGAGGAGCAATTCTGGTACTCTTTTGTGAAACAATAAATGAATGAAATGCGACAAATAGAAATAGCAAGAGCAGGTCTTAGATGATAGGCTCCCATTTAAGTAGACGATAGAAGCTTTAGTCCTCTATCGGCCTAACTGGAAGGGATTCATCACATTCTAAACTTCCTCTTGCTTTTTATCTGAATTTATCATCTTAGAGTAGGCAGCTTATCTGGGTTTAGCGTAATATACACTTCTTTTATAGTTATGTTCTGAATATAGAAGCTAATGACGCTTTGAAGAACATCATCGATATAGATGAGAATGGCAGGCTGAGCGTTGACGGTATTCACCTCAACATAGAAGTTATCTGGTGCCTTACTTATAATGCCAAATAAAAACGCAATAACATTGGAGCGGGAATGTATCGGACGTACGGCTGCGTGTACCTTTCCACCGCCGTCGGAAAAGAGCGTTACATTATCTGAGATTAGCTCCAGCAAAGCATCCATATTATGCATTTGAAACGCCTCAATAAACCGTAGAATGATCGAGCGATTACTTTCATAGTCTAAGCTTTCCCCTTCAACCGCGACCATTCTTTGCTTAGCACGACTGAATATTTTTCGGCAATTGTCCTCCTTTTTATCCAGCATGCCAGCGATCTCGCTATACGTGAAATCGAAAGCCTCCCTTAAAAGCAGAACGGCTCGCTCATCAGGTGATAAATGCTCCATCATCCGCAAATAAGCTATACTAAGACCTTCTCTCTGTAGAACGTACTCGGATGGATCGCCCTCAAGCATTAATGGCTCAGGATTCCATGGCCCTGTATAAATTTCTCTTTTATGACGTGCTGATTTTAATAGATCGAGACAGCGATTCGTCATCATTTTGCAGAGATAGGCTTTCTTGTTATCGACTAGCTCTTCTTCGATTTGATACGCTTTAAGAAAGGTTTCCTGTGCCATATCTTCAGCATCATTAGCCGAGCCTAGCAGTCGATAGCCTAGTGAAAACAACAGCGGCTTAAGCTGACGATATTCCTCATTACTAATTTGCACAAGATCACCTCATCTCTCGAATAATATGCTCTGCTGCTAACCTTCCACTGCTGACTGCGCCGTCTAACAGCATCGAGTGTGGGGAAGCCCAGTCTCCAGCAACATAGATTCCTGGAACAACAGCTAATGATTGTAATAATGGTGATTCCTCATTTGCCCGTGGTAATCGATGATTGACTGTGATGCTCGGCATAAACCGACTCGTAATGACTTCATTTTTCCAGCCCGGCTGTAGCCTTTCAATAAATTGCTCTAGCTCGCTTCTGACCTGCTCATTGTTAGCCTGTTCACCGGGGCGGAGATATTTTAAACAGTGCAGAACGATACTATCCCCATGCTCAGACAGCTTGGCATAAGAGGAATGAACGGCAAAGTATAACGGATCTGTAGTACTCATCGCAAACAATCGTTTCGGCTGCGGAAGCTTCGTTAACGCGACGTCTAGAGAGGCTGCTTTTATTGCTTTCATTGACGATAAATCATCGCGATACGGGTGTTCGACATCGAGCATTTGATTCAGTGCCTGTGGCTCCCCGGTATAGATCACGTGCTTCCCATATATAATTTCACCATTAGATAGTGTTAGCTTAAACCCATTCTTTTCATCTGTGCGAATCTGTTGCACATTACTTTCCTTCTTAATCTGTACATCTAATAGTACGGCCTTGTTGTGCAGCTGATCCACAAGTGATTGCCAGCCGCCATCGAGATACAGAACCTTTCCCAATGCAGTCTTTACTTGGGCAAGCATGACCTTGGCACTTATTATATCAGGAGCATGACAGTAAGAAGCGAGCCTTCCGAGCGCATATAGCAAGCCTTTTACCCTATCGGATCTTACATTCGACTCAATCCACTGCTCATACGATTGCTGTGGTACATCATCTATCTTCATGCTGCTCAGTCGCATTATAATCATCATCCATTCTTTGCGCTCTTTCCAGCTAAGATAAGAGGATGCCAGCAACCCAGATGCAGTGAAGGGTGCGGTATATGCATCATTCTGCTCGTAGATCTCTCCGCTTAGCTTAGGAGATCGACCATGCAGCTCGATACCTAAATGTTCGAGAATGGCTGCACCTTCTCCTTTTTTGTACACGGCATGAGGCCCCATATTAAAGTACTGTCCACTGATTTTCTTCGTTTGAGCTCTCCCACCAACGGATTTACTTTTCTCCAACATGAGCACCGATAGATTGCTTTTCGCTAAATAATGAGCGGCAGTATAGCCGGCTAGGCCTGTGCCGATGATGATGACATCCTTCATACATCAACGCCTCCTTTTAGTGGAAGTTAAATATGTTCGACTTTGATGACGATGTACTGCGCTGTAGCTTAGTCGACGGCGAATATGGGGTTCAACCGAAAACTGCGGTTCTCACGTACCAACACCGTACGCTGCGCTACTCGTTTTCTATTAACGTTCAATCCCCTTTGGTACACTAACATCAACTACAGCGAAGCTTACCATCTCTAAAGCGACCTCCTGACGAAGGAAGGTTCGAGCGTAGAGAAGGTTAAGCGAAGCGCTGAAAGCCAACCATATTTAACCTTTATTTTAATGGAAGTTAAATATGTTCGACTTTGATGACGACGCACTGCGTTGTAGCATAATCGACGGCGAATATGGGGCTCAACCGAAAACTCCGTTGCTCACGTACCAATACCGTACGCTGCGCTACTCGTTTTCTAGTTTCTCCCCATCTTCTTGGTCCTGAAATCCAACCATATTTAACCTTTATTTCACTATTACTAAAGATGAGACGATGAAGCAGAACTGTTTGTGACATACATATGGCATAAATTAGTACCTAAAACGGTGCGTCTTGCTATTTGCGTCTATTAAAACTAGTGCTACTATCATATAATAGAACATATGTTAATCTGTAAATAATAGTGATAAACTATAGTTAAGTGTTATCGGTCTAGAAAAGGTGTGTGACTAGGTCGCACTCTGCCTTGTATGAGCCTACGCAGGAGCGCCTACAACCTTTCTTCAAATCTTAGAGTGTAAGGACGGTTAAAATGAGTAACAGAGAGACGAAAACAGACGTTATTTTAATTGGTGCCGGAATTATGAGTGCGACACTAGGATCACTGCTAAAAGAATTAGTACCAGAATGGAATATTAAAGTGTTTGAGAAGCTGGAAGAGGCAGGAGCGGAAAGCTCGAACGAATGGAATAATGCCGGAACTGGGCATGCTGCACTTTGTGAGCTTAACTATACTGCTGAAAAGGCTGATGGTTCAATAGATATTAGTAAAGCAGTTAAAATCAATGAACAGTTTCTAGTTTCTAAGCAATTTTGGTCTTATCTTGTAAACAACAAACGAATCAGCAACCCTCAGGACTTCATTATGCCTCTGCCGCATATGAGCATGGTGCTTGGAGAAAAAAATGTTGCGTTTTTGAAAAAAAGATTTGAAGCGCTATCAAAGAATCCTTTATTTCAAGGTATGGAATATTCTGAACGTCGAGATCAGCTGGCGGAATGGTTTCCACTTATTATGGATGGACGCACATCAAATGAGCCGATTGCTGCGACTAAAATCGATTCGGGGACAGACGTCAATTTTGGTGCCTTGACCCGCATGCTGTTCGACCATTTGAAAAGCAAAGACGTTGCTATCCACTACAAGCACAGCGTCAATGATATGAAGCGTACAAGTGATGGCTTATGGGAGCTGAAGGTCCGTAATATGGAGAGCGGCACCGTTGAGCGTCATCAAGCGAAATTCGTATTTATAGGTGCGGGCGGAGGAAGCTTGCACTTGCTGCAAAAGTCAGGCATTCCTGAAGGCAAGCATATTGGTGGATTCCCGGTAAGCGGATTGTTTATGGTGTGCAACAACCAAGAAATTGTTGAGCAGCATCACGCCAAGGTGTACGGAAAAGCTAAAGTTGGAGCACCACCAATGTCCGTGCCACATCTGGACACTAGATATATTAACAACAAGAAGTCATTGCTGTTTGGGCCTTTTGCGGGCTTCTCGCCAAAGTTTCTTAAAACTGGCTCGATGTTTGATCTTGTTACATCCATTAAGCCGCACAATGTCACAACGATGCTTGCTGCTGGCGTGAAGGAAATGGCGCTTACGAAATACTTGATCCAACAAGTGATGCTCTCTAATGAGAAGCGTTTAGAGGAGCTGCGTGAATTTATTCCTAACGCAAAGCTTGAGGATTGGGGTATTGTTGTAGCCGGTCAGCGTGTGCAGGTCATTAAGGATACAGAGGCTGGCGGTAAAGGCACCCTTCAGTTCGGGACAGAGGTAATTAGCGCTGAGGATGGCTCTATTGCTGCCTTGCTTGGAGCATCTCCAGGTGCTTCAACTGCTGTGCAAGTTATGGTTGATGTCATTCATCGTTGCTTCCCGCAGCACGTGAAAGAGTGGGAGCCGAAGCTGAAGGAAATGATTCCATCATACGGATTATCCGTGCTGGAGCATCCAGAGCTGCTGCAAAAGTTAGAAAGCTCAACGTCACGTTCTCTAGGTCTTGTAAGCAACCAACCGGCAAAGCTTTAGTAACGTAATTATTCATATGTAGTATTTTGGGATAAATAAAGGAAATAAATAGAATGATACGAAAAGAAGCATAATGGCTGACAGGCATTTTGCTTCTTTTTGTTTACTGCCGAGGAGGGCTAATGATGAAAGAAGAATTGATGGAACAGATCGATGAAAAGTGGAAAGAAAGCTTTGTACAGCTTGTAGATACGGTGGAGCGTCATATTCCAGAAGGCTTTGAGCAGGTATCCCAATATGGGGGGATCGGGTTTGTTGTTCCCTTAACTACGTATGCTCAAGGCTATCATTGTACGCCAAACACACCACTTCCGTTTATTAGTATCGTTGCACAAAAGCGACATCTCGCATTGTACCATATGGGTGTATATGCGGATCCTGAGCTCCTTACATGGTTTCAAGAGGAATATGCAAAGATTATGCCAACTAAATTAAATATGGGTAAAAGCTGTATTCGGTTTACGAATCCAAACAAAATTCCTTATTCATTAATTGGTGAGCTAGCTTCAAAAATGACTCCTGAGCAGTGGATTAACCTTTATGAAGGTGAACGGAATAAGCTGCTCTCGTAACGATTAACATATTAATTAATGTGCTACGTTACTTTCAAAAGCTGTACTTTAATTGACGCGTGCTAACGACTTCGCTAAAATAAGAAAAAATTAGGGCAACATTCTTTGTATAAGCAATGTAAGGCAGGGGACTTTTAATGACAGATGAAGCAGTGGATAAAAACCGCAAAGGGCCTACGCCTGAATATATTGAATCTGCCCATAAGCTTAGGGAGGAATACTTAGCGGCCATTCAGCGAAGTGACATCAATTGGATCAATCAGTTTAATAAGGATTTCACGAATAAGTTTAGAGATGAGTTTTTGAATATTCTTAAGCGGGTGCCGAATAATCAAACTCGCTCATATAAAAACATTCTGCTGTCACATAATACATTGTACAGCTATGTTGCTGAGAAGGGTGGCTTAAGCGCCTGGCAATGCCATTACATCTCTGAGAAATATGCGATTATGATTGAACACGCGAAAACCATTACAGAGCTTGATGAGATTCATGACAAGATGGTCAAGGAATATGTGGATCCTAACATCCGAACAAAGCATAATATGTTAACCGTTGTGCAAAAAGCAGAACAATTTATAGAAATGTACTTTACGGAAGATACATCGATGGATGAAATGGCTAAAAAGATGCATGTTCATCCGTCACATATGATGCGTGTGTTTAAGAAAGAAAAAGGGATAACGATCAGTCAATATCGCAATTTAAGAAGAATTAAAGAAGCGAAGGAGCTTATTCAATTTTCAAACCTACCGATGACTGAAATTGCTTTAATGGTTGGATTTAGCAGTCCTCAATATTTCTCTACTTTTTTCAAAGATATCGAAGAAGTGACTCCACTGGAGTATAGAAAAAGGATGAAGCAAAGGAATCAAGTTAAAGAATAAAGCAACTTAAGGACAGCATAACTGCTAAAACAGTTATACTGTTCTTTTATTTTTAGTTAAGACTCATCTAGTACAAAGAAAAGCAAAAGGATTCTCTCAAGAAGAACTTGCTAAAAGGTGCAATGTGACAAGACAAACGATTAATGCCATTGAGAACAACAAATACGATCCTAGTTTACAGTTGGCCTTTACGCTGTCACATGTTCTAGAACGTCCTCTTGAAGAGTTATTTATATTTAATTATGAAAGGAATGAAGAATAGTGATGACAATAAAAAAGGTAAGTATACTATTGTTCACTCGTACTTGTTATCGCGATAGCACGTAACAATAAATTTGTTGCGTGCTTTTTTATTTTCGCTGGGTAACGAAGGATGCAATTATAGTATAAAATCGTGCAATTACAGTGAAAACACTTTGGAGATATTCGAGTTATACTTTAACTACTTTCTAGTAAAAGCGTTTACATTCAATAGAGGATTTTAATAGTACAAGTGAATCGAAGGAAGCATTTCTGACAATAATGAAACAGTTAATGACATTTTAATTCAATTGTCTCAGCGTACTGCATGATAAACTTTTGAACACTTAAGGAGGGCACATATGAGGAAATTTGGTGTGAGAGATCAGGTTGGATATGCACTAGGGGATATAGGTGGAAGCTTTGTAAACCTATACATCGGTAGCTTTTTCTTAATATTTTGTACGTATGTGCTTGGTGTAAGCCCTTACTTCATGGGGACGATGTTTTTACTAGGCAAAGTTTTTGACGCAATCTGTAACATCATTATGGGCACGCTTCCAGACCGTTGGAAGCTCGGTAAGTCTGGTAATAAATTTCTGCCCTACATTACCATTTCTAAATGGCTGCTAGCAGCATCCTGCTTACTAGCATTTGCTGACGTATCGAGCTGGGGCTCATCGGCAATCCATGTATGGGTTGTGTTTGTTTACTTATTCTTTTGTGTCGCTTATACAGCGGATTCCATTCCGTATGGCTCGCTTGCGTCTGTTATTACAAATGATCCCGTTGAACGTACGAAGCTTTCTCGTGCGCGTGCAATTGGTGGTATGGTTGTAGGTCTCGGCTTTTTATCCTTTGTTCCTATGTTTATTTATGATCAGTCAGGCGAAGTCGTTTCCGAAGCATTTTTCCAGATCGCTATCGTATTCAGTGTGTTATCGGTGCTTGCGTATACTGGCCTAGTTAGATTAACGACAGAGCGTATTCGTGAGGACAAGCAAGCTGGCGTGCAGTCGGATTACAGCTTTAAGGATGCATTTAAGACTGCGATGAAAAATCGACCATTAATAGGTATGATGGTGGCATCCATCGGATCGCTTCTCATTATTAACGGGGTCAACCAGCTTGCTCCAATCGTATTTGCAGAGCGTTATCACATGCCAGGTGCCTTTGCAATTAACTCTTTTATCAGTATTGGCATAACCCTTGTTTTATTTGTTATCGTGCCTAAGCTTGTCGCAAAGTTTAACAAGCGAAATCTTGTCATTGCTTCAGCCATTTTTAGCCTAGCAGCATCCACATTAATGACGCTTGTAACCTTTGAGAATGTCTATGTGTTTATGGTGCTTTACAATATCGCAATGATTGGTTCTTCTGTATTCATTATGGTTGTATGGGCACTAGTAACAGATTGCATTGACTTTGCAGAGTATCAAACAGGTAAGCACTACGAAGGAACATTATTTTCATTTTACTCATTTGCACGAAAAGTTGGTATGGGCCTAGGCTCAGCAATTGGTAGCTTTGCACTCGGCTGGGTTGGTTTTGTATCCGGCGCTAAGTCCCAATCAGCTGAAGTGGCTCAAGGTGTACTAAAAATGTATACAGGCATGCCAATTGTCGCCTTCATTATTATTCTTATCGGCGTGGCATTAATCTATAATCTTAACGCGCAGAAAACAAGTGAGATGTATGCTGCACTAAAGGCAAGAAGAAACACAGTTCAATAGAGCAGCTGAATCTTTGACATCATAGTAGACAGGAGTAGGATAACGATGCGTACTAGATTTCTTTCTAAGCTAACGAATGGGGAAGTAGAGCAATATTTGGAGCGCAGTGATATTATTTTTGTACCGGTAGGCGTTACGGAAACACATGGTGCATTGCCACTAGATGCGGAAACAGTGTTAGCGGAAGCGGTGGCGCTTACGATGGCTGAAGCAGTCGATGGACTAGTGCTGCATAATTTGCCTTACTTTTTCGCAGGGGGTACAACGGTAGGTCGAGGTACTGTGCAAATGAGCATAGCGGATGGTAAAGCTTATTTGCAAAAGATTGCAAATTCATTACTGAAGCAAGGCTTTCGAAGACAAGTGTATGTAACAAGTCATGGTCCTGCTTACTTAACCGTTAGCAGCATGGTGCGCGATTTCTTTGATGAGACCAAAGTTCCGTTATTATATATGGACATGCTAAAAACCGCAGAAGCTGTAAACTTTGATCTGCTAAGCTCTTTCCACGACCTGGTTATCGGTGCTTACGATAAGCTTGGAAGATTGGAGGATGTGCCGCTTAATATACCAGAGTCTTCGTCGGTTACGTATGATGTTCAGCATATGCTTGATGGAATGGCTAAAAACCCTGCCAATAAGCTTGGCAAGTATGCCTATCAATCAGGAGCAGTAGGCTCTTACTTTGATGCACCTTCCGATCATATGACGACTCCTAAGCTGACAACTGCTGAGCAGAGAGCTGAATATGCTGCAAGAGGAGTAGTGGCTATTAATGATTTAGTGAAGGCGCTTGATATGCCAGCCATCGTTGAAAATCTGCGTGAAGCTGATCAATACACGAATCAGACGAGCGTGCAGAGATATAGTCATTGCTAGTGCTTGCTTAAGATAGAAATAGAGGATATCGCCCCCTATTGTAGAACCGCTGCATCATTACAGCAACGGCATATACAAAGGGGGTTTTTATTGAGAGTTGATTGAGTTTGGTATAATGCTAATAAGCAAGCAGTAGCCAGTTTTGTGAGCGGCTTTTTATTGATATGAAGCATGCCAATACAAAACTACTCGGTTATTAGACAGGGGGGAAGAGAGATGCGTATGAGCAGCTTCGTGTGGCGCGCACTGACAGTGATGCTGCTATGTATAGTGCTGCAAGGCTGCAGTACGGAGCATACGTCAGAGGAAAAGACAGCTGAACCATTCATGGATGGACAAGCTTCCTATGATAGTAACGAGACAGGCAATGAGACAAGTAGGGATGAGCCTTTACAAGGCGGCGCTCAGTCCGTTAATGAAGGTCAGAAAGAGGAAGAAGTCAGTGCTGTTGATATGGACGAGGAACAGGAAGACGGAGCGGAGCTTATTGATGAAGCAGGCTTGAGTGAAACTGAAGAAACAGACTTCATGCAGCACCCAGCTGAGCCAACAGCACCACCCAAAGCTTATGAGCTGCCAGAGGGCTTTGTCTATCTCGAGGATGTTCTGCTTGATGCGGAGTATGATCTAAGATATTATGGCGAAAATAATTTTGTTGGCAGACAAGTTGAGGGATATCTTGCACCCTATGCCATTGCAACAGCGGAAATGGCTGAGGCATTGATGCAGGTTAGTGACGAGATGAGAGATGCGGGTTACAGGCTGCTGATCTATGACACTTATCGACCGGCGAAGGCGGTTGAATTTTTCAAAGAGTGGTCCGAGGATGTGGATGATACGCTGATGAAGGAAGACTTTTACCCTAATGAGGACAAAAGACAGTTATTCAAACGAGGCTATTTATCGAAGAAGTCAGGACACTCGCGTGGCAGCACGGTTGATTTAACGCTTGTGCATGCTAGTAGTGGCGAGCTGGTTGATATGGGAAGTCCTTATGATTTGCTTGATGAGATCTCCACCTTTGCTACAAAGCAGATTACACCAGAGCAAGCAGCGAATCGGGAGCTGTTAAAGCAAGTCATGAACAAGCATGGCTTTAAGGAATATAGTAAGGAATGGTGGCATTACGTCTTAAGAGACGAGCCTTATCCAACAACTTATTTTGATTTTGACGTGCAATAATACAATCTGTTATTATACATATTTTTAGTCATGATTTATGATTAACAGTTGATTAGCGCTCCCAGCAATATGACACGCCGACGAGTTTAGGCTATAATTAATATCGCTGTAACATCCCTCTACACCGTAGAAAGGGGCTATTGTCGTGATTACATTAAGTCATGTGAGCAAAAGCTTTGCACAATATCGAGCTATTCGCTCGGTATCGTTAACCGTTAATAAAGGCGAAATACACGGCATCATCGGACCAAGCGGAGCGGGTAAATCAACATTACTGCGCTTAATGAATGTGCTTGAAAAACCGGATCAGGGAGAGGTTGTTGTCAATGGTCAGCAATTAACCCAATTAAGCCAAGCAGAGCTCAGGAAGGCCCGGCAATCGATAGGGATGATTTTTCAGCACTTTAATTTATTAAGTAATAAAACGGTGTATGCGAACGTCGCGATTCCATTAGAGTTGGCTGGTTACTCCAAAAGTGAGAAAGAAGCACGAGTGATGGAATGTCTTGCTTTTGTTGGGCTTGATCATGCAGCCAAACAATATCCAGCTCAGCTTAGCGGTGGACAGAAGCAGCGGGTCGCCATTGCTAGAGCACTCGCTAATCAACCGCAGGTGTTACTATGTGATGAGCCAACGTCATCACTGGATTCCAGTACAACAGCGGAAGTGCTGCACGTATTACAAAAAATAAATCAAACACTAGGTGTAACGATTGTGATCGTAAGCCACGAGCTGGATATCATTAGAAGCCTATGTCATCGCGTATCGGTTATCTCAGAGGGCGCGTTATACGAGACGGTTGTTAATGAGCCTACTGGCATACAGCAGCTTGAGAAAACCCCTCAAAGCTTCGTGCAGAAGCTGAAGGATAGGGGAGGCGATCACCTTGCCTGATATATTAGTGCAGTATCAATCTGAAATTATGGAATCGATTGGTGAAACGTTTATCATGGTAGGGATATCGGTGCTTGCTGCTATACTAATCGGTTTGCCGATAGGCACTTATCTTTATCTTTGCAGTAAAGGGAACCTGCTGCAAAACCAATTGGTTTACTCTATACTTAATGTGCTAGTTAATACGATTCGTTCATTTCCGTTTTTATTGCTCGTTGTGTTCATGATTCCTTTTACGAGAATCATTGTAGGCACAGCAATAGGCACCATTGCAGCTACGGTTCCTTTGGCTGTTATTGCAATCGCGCACTATGCCCGCTTGGTCGAGCAATCGCTGCTTGATGTGCCGAGAGGTGTATTGGAGGCAGCGGTATCGATGGGCGCATCCGTTCAGCATATTATTTTTAAGTTTTTATATGTTGAGGCTAGAAGCGGTCTATTGCTTGGTCTTACGACATCTACAGTGAGCTTTATATCTTATTCCACCATTATGGGCGTCGTTGGGGGTGGAGGGATTGGAGATTTTGCGATTCGATATGGCTATCAGCAATTCAAGACAGATTTGATGTTCTATGTTATTATCATCATGATTATTCTAGTGCAGCTTATTCAATTTGCGGGCACGACAATATCAAGAAAAATAGACAAAAGATAATTGGAAAGTGGGAGAAACAACATGAAAAAAATACTTTACTCTGTGCTGCTTTGTGCGTTGCTTTTAACTGCATGCGGCCAAAACAATGCCGGAAATGCGAACAATGCTGGAAATGTGGATAATACAAGCAGTAACCAGCCTGAACAAACAACCGAAGTAACAACATTAAAGGTTGCGTCACTAATTCCGCCAATGACAGAGATATTAGAGCTTGCGAAGCCTATGTTGGCAGAAGAAGGTATTGAGCTTGAAGTACTTGTATTAAGTGACAACGTTCAACCAAACAGCGCGCTTTGGGCGAAAGAAGTTGATGCGAACTTCTTCCAGCATGTCCCTTACATGGAGGAGTTCAATCGCAACAATGACTCAGAGCTAGTGCCGGTTACTCCTATATATTTTGCTAACTACGGAGTATATGCTAAGGATTATGCTTCAATGGAGGAGCTGCCTGAAGGTGCTGTTATCGCAATCGCGAACGATGTGTCTAATATTGACCGCTCACTTTCGCTGCTAGCTCAGCATGAGGTGATCACGCTTCAAGAAAAAACAGGTCCTTACTACACACAAAAGGATATTATCGAGAACCCGAAAAACTATAAATTTGAAGAAGTTGACCTGCTTATGCTTGCTAGAATGTATGATGATGCAGACGCGGTTGTCATGACACCAGCTTACGCTGCTCCACTTGGATTAACGCCTAAAAGCGATGCGCTGCTTACTGAAGGGGTAGAAAACGATTTTGCTATTACCCTTGTAGCACGCAGCGATAATGCTAATTCTGAGCCGATTCAGAAATTAGCAGCAGCGATGACAAGTGACGAGGTACGCGAATTTTTACAACAAAATTACGATGAAACGGCTATTCCAGCGTTTTAATACAATATTGATTGAAAAGCAAAGCCATTCACAATGATGTGAATGGCTTTTGCTATGCATACGAAAGTGTCATTTGTCAAAAGATTGTTTACTGATTAAACAAAGTATGATAATCTGTGGTTGTCCTGCAAGGCAGTCTGAACGACAGCTATTGTGAGACATCCTGCAATTAAACCATGAAATGATATAATCTGTACCCATAAAGTGAGGAGGTAACGAATAATGACAGAAAAGAAAAAGAAGGTCGTCGTAACTGGCGGCAGTGGTATGCTAGGGAAGTGGGTTGTAAAGCACTTTGTTGAGCAAGGCTATGAAGTGCTCAGCGTAGATACACGCCAACCAGAGGAGGCGGTGTGTCCCACACTGATCGCTGATCTGGATGATCTAGGACAGACGTATAGCGTGCTTGCTGGAGCAGATGCCGTCGTTCATATGGCAGCGGTTCCAAGAGTAGGTATCGTCCCTAACGATGCTACCTTCCGCAACAATGTTATGAGTACGTATAATATTTTGGAAGCGGCTTCTACGCTAGGCATCAAGAAAGTAGTTATCGCCTCAAGCGAATCCTCGTACGGTATTTGCTTTGCTGTGCATCCGTTAGCTCCAGAGTATGTACCGATGGACGAAGCACATCCACAGCTGCCTCAGGATAGCTACGGTTTGTCCAAAGTAGTTAACGAATTAACGGCAGATATGTTCCATCGCAGAACGGGAATTCAAGTGGTGTCATTCCGACTAGGTAACGTCATTCAGCCAGACTGGTACGAACGTTTCCCTTCATGGATTAATAATCCGGAGGAGCGCGAGCGTATACTATGGAGTTATATTGATACTCGTGATGTGGCAGAGGCATGCCGTCTAGCTATTGAAGCTGATGGACTTGGATCTGTTGCACTTAATCTAGCTTCCGATGAAACAAGCATGGCGGTTCCAAGTCGCGAGCTTATGGAAGCGCGCTATCCTCAGGTTCAAGACTTCCGTGCACCGCTAGAAGGGCATGAAGCATTGCTAAGCAGTGATAAAGTAATGAAGCTACTAGGCTGGAAGCCTAAATACAGATGGCGTGAAGAGCTGGATAAGCTGAATAAATAAGCGTGAAGAGATTGCCAATGGGCAATCTCTTCTACCATTAAATAGAGGGTTATTTAACATCATTTAAATAAGCGTTAAAAAAGTTCGGCTTTCAGCGCTCCGCTTAACCATCTCTACGCTCGAACCTTCCTTCGTCAGGAGGTCGCTTTAGAGATGGTAAGCTCCGCTGTAGTTGTTGTTAGTGTACCAAAGGGGATTGAACGTTAGTAGAAAACGAGTAGCGCAGCGTACGGTATTGGTACGTGAGCAACGGAGTTTTCGGTGCTCCGCTTACCATCTCTACGCTCGAACCTTCCTTCGTCAGGAGGTCGCTTTAGAGATGGTAAGCTCCGCTGTAGTTGTTGTTAGTGTACCAAAGGGGATTGAAAGTTAGTAGAAAACGAGTAGCGCAGCGTACGGTATTGGTACGTGAGAACCTAAAATTTTTTCGTAGAAAACATACTACGGAAGCATACCCTTCGGTTGAGCCCCATATTCACCGTCGAATCAACGACGAAGCCAGACATCGTCATCAAAGTTGAACATATTTAACAACAACTAAAATAAAAGTTAAAAGCGTTGGGCTTTCAGGACCAAGAAGATGGGGTAAAACTAGAAAACGAGTAGCGCAGCGTACGGTATTGGTACGTGAGCAACGGAGTTTTCGGTTGAGCCCCATATTTGCCGTCGAATTAGCCTCCATGTGAAGTTACATTCGTCATCAAAGCCAAACGCTTTTAACATCCTCTAAGAAGAAGGTGCAAGTGTGGGCTATATCATGCTACTCCTCGCAACCCTAGCGTGGAGTTTTGTCGGAGTATTAGTAAAAACAGGCGCAACGATGGTCGATAGCGCCATCATAACGTTTGCAAGATTCTTTTTCGGTGTTGTATTTTTAGGACTATATCTTTACATCCGAAACGGTAAAATTAATCTGCGTCTCGGCCTCAAGTGGATATGGATAGGGGCAATCGGAAAGGCGCTCAATTATATATTCGAGAACATTGCTATTCATATTGGCTATTCCTACGGAAATATTCTCGTTCAGCCCGTGCAGACGGTCGTATTGCTGCTAGCTGCAGCTTTGCTTTTCAAGGATAAAATTACGAAGCGCAGCTGGGTCGCAGCCGTGCTATGTATTATAGGCGTAATCATCGTAGGCTGGAATGGCGTTCCGTTGCATGAGCTGCTTAACGGTGGTGGTATAACCACGATTCTGTTTATACTTGCTGGTATCGGAGCGGCCGTACATGTATTAAGTCAACGTATGCTTATCCAGACGATGGACAATGGTAATATGAATGTTTCCATTTTTATTATAAGCACATGTCTAGTCACGCTGCCTATTCCATTTCAATCTGAAGGATTTGTTGGCCCAGTTACGGTTTGGGCTTGGGGAGCACTGCTGCTGCTAGGCTTAATTACAGGGTTTAGCTTTTTATGGTCGGCAGAAGCGATTAAACGTGTACCATTTACGATTGTAGCGCTTGCTGGTAACTGTACAGTATTATTTACGATTCTGTGGTCGTATCTTTTCTTCAACGATCCGATCACCATTTATGTTCTTGCAGGCACGTTTGTGTTTGTAGCGGGACTGTTGTTGCTTAATATTCCAATGCCACGTCTGAAGGCAAGGCTTAATTCTTAGAGTACTCCATTGTAATGAAACAAAAAACAACAAGTAGAAACAATGTTTCTACTTGTTGTTTTTTTTCTTTTTATCTAGCTCCTGTTGACTTAGCTTTTCAAGCTGACGGAATCGTTTAAGGTCAATTTTACGTATCGGCAAAGGCTCAAAGCGTACCAGCTTAATAACCGCTGCTATTAACAGAATCAGCAGAATGGTAAACGGAAGCGCTGCAATAAGCGAGGCCGTTTGCAATGCTTCGAGTCCACCTGCGTAAAGCAGCACGCCAGCAATGACAGAGATTAAAACTCCCCATACTACCTTTAGCTTTTGGGGAGGATTTAAGCTGCCTTCGGACGTCATGCTTGCCAAAATATAAGTGGCTGTATCACCAGACGTAACTAAGAAGATCAAAATAAGCACCATCGATACGATAGACGTAATGCCCGAAATCGGTAAGTATCGAAACAGCTCGAATAGCGCAGAGGTTACATCTGCATGTACCGTTTCTGCAATTCCAGTATTTTTTTTCAGGTCTAACCATAGTGCGGTTCCACCGAAGGCTGCAATCCAAAAGCAGGCGATAACGGGAGGGAAGATAATGACTCCGAGTATAAATTCTCGAATCGTTCTTCCTTTCGATACGCGTGCAATAAATGCGCCGACAAATGGTGACCAAGCAATGGCCCAAGCCCAATAAAAAATAGTCCAATCCCGAATCCATGTACCACCTCGATAAGGCTGCAGTCTGAGACTATAGGATATAAAGTTCGATAGGTAATCCCCTATAGCTAAGGTGAAGGTTTCCAATATGAAGACGGTTGGACCTGTAATAAATACGAACAGCAGTAAGCCTACGGCGAGTGCAAGATTCAAATTACTTAAATACTTCATGCCTTTATATATCCCGGATGAAGACGAGAGCATATACAATAGGAAAACAACTAAGATCAATAGGAGCTGAATCCAGTTTGAGTTATTAATGTTTAATACAGAATTGAGTCCTCCGCTTAGCTGCATAACCCCAAGTCCAATCGAGGTTGCAATACCCATAACGGTTGCAATGATCGACAAGGAATTAATCGTGTGCTTAACAAGTGGACGGCCACCAGTTACGGGCTCTAATGCGGTTGAGATCAGCGCGTCCTTCTTCTTGCGAAATTGTAGAAAAGCCATGACTAAGCCAACAATGGCATACACAGACCATTGACTAATACCCCAATGAAAAAATGCATAGCCCATAGCTACTCTTGCTGAAGTCTCTGATAATCCTTCCATATCAACGAATGGTGGAGTATAGAAATGACTCATAGGCTCTGCTACTCCCCAAAAGACTAGACCAACCCCGAGTCCAGCTCCAAATAACATTCCAATCCAAGAAAAGTAAGGGAATTCGGGTTTTTCATGCTCTTCTCCAAGCCGAAGGCTCCCATATTTCGTGAACACGAGACCGATTAGAAAAACAGCAATGATAAAGACTGCTAGCAGGAAAAACCATCCGAAATACTTTGAGATGATGGAGAAGATATTTTTCGCTACCTCACCAAACCAATTCGGTACAATTGCACCGATTAGCGCAAAAGCTAAAATTACTACAGCTGATACTGAGAATACAGGGTTTTTCCACATTTTAATCATCATGTCACCTCTAGATCATTATTTCACCGACTCGGTTAATATATGCAATGACAGCAAGGAACAAATAGAAGAAGAGCAGCGCATAATTATCGGCTTCCGTTACAACACTAACCGTGGATATTTGATCATTGTTGATTAAGGGAGGAAATAATATGGCTAAGCACTCAGAAGTCAGTTGGAAGCAGGATCACCCGAGTACATTGTTCGGCTACGCTGTTCAGAGAGCTAATCGCGCGGTAAAGCAAGCGATGTCACATCCATCGGATCAAGTCATTGATCAAGCATATCAATCCATCTCTCATGCAGAGAATGCGTTTCAAAACGCTGCTCAGTTCAACGAGCATATGGACATTGTGCAGCAAAATCAAGAACAGCTTGAGATGATGAAGCAGCAGCTGCAGGATACTGAGGGACAATAATCGATCATATCCACTCCGAGCATGGAGCAGCATTCGCTTCATGCTCGGCTAGTAACAATACATTTCTAATCAATCATCTACACGTCATGGATAGCTTAAATACTTATTGTCACCAATTATAGTTAGGCGAATAGTGTAGTACAGCAGAAACGAAAGGAGGAAGTAGTTATGATTCCAGGTTATCCTCATTATGGCTCGGAAACAGAATGCAAGGAGAGTCCGATCGCCTTTCCGCCTCAACATCAAAATATCCAACCAGGTCTCGAATATGAGATGTCTCCGTTACCGATATCTGATAACCCTGAATATAAGGGGAGTGGCAAATTAAAGGATAAGGTAGCGATCGTGACGGGAGGCGATAGTGGCATTGGTCGTGCCGTTTCCATTGGCTTCGCAAAGGAAGGCGCCAATCTCGTCATTACGTATATGCCACATGAACGCAAGGATGCTGAGCTTACGAAGCAAATGATAGAGGCATGCGGACAGCAAATCTTACTTATAGAGGGTGATTTAAGAGATGCGTCTTTCTCCAAATCGATTATTAAACAAACCATTGATCATTATGGCAAGCTTGACACGCTTGTCTTGAATCATGCGGTCCAGTACCCTCAGGAAAGTATATTGGATATATCCGATGAGCAGCTCGAGCAAACCTTTCGCACGAATGTGTATCCATTCTTCTACATGACAAAGGCTGCTTTGCCTCATCTAAAGCAAGGGAGTACGATAATATGTACAACTTCCGTTACAGCCTATGAAGGACACAAAAAGCTCCT
The DNA here is from genome assembly GCF_023715345.1 of Paenibacillus camelliae. Classification (GTDB taxonomy): domain Bacteria; phylum Bacillota; class Bacilli; order Paenibacillales; family Paenibacillaceae; genus Pristimantibacillus; species Pristimantibacillus camelliae. The sequence continues at coordinate 131,727 of NZ_JAMBNY010000003.1, read as the reverse complement.
CGACTATTCTGCAACGAAGGGAGCCATCGTCACCTTCACACGATCTTTGTCTCAGCAGCTCGTAGGTCAGGGCATTCGAGTCAATGCAGTCGCTCCTGGTCCAATCTGGACTCCGCTCATCGTATCAAGCTTTTCTGAAGAGGATGTTAAGAAATTTGGTGTGGATACTCCGATGAAGCGCGCAGGACAGCCATTCGAGCTGGCACCAACTTATATTTATCTGGCATCGGATGACTCGTCCTATGTGACAGGCCAAGTGCTGCATGTCAATGGCGGTACAATGACAGAGTCATAGTTTCAGCCCCATCATAAACAACTAAACAGCCAGCTTCCTACCGAGGAAGCTGGCTGTTTAATACCTAGCATTATTTATAATGAGGATATAGATCAGGATGCCGCTCAATCCATTCTTTCATCTCCATAATCATCTGCTCGTACGTAGGAACCTTGAAGCTAAAATCAGTACGATGGTTAATTAATGTTTTATCAACTCTAACAGAGCTGGATGGCCGAATCATAAGCTCATTATTTTTGAAATGCTTGTTAAACAGCTTGAGCAGCTCATACTTGTTAATGCTGGTTGAATGAACTAGATTATAAAGACCTGTTAGCTGTTCTTGTATAGCTGCTTCCATTGCCTTGGCTAGTGTCAGGGTTGTGACGCCGGTCCATATTGCCCGTTCATACCCGTAAATCGTCCCTTGCTGCTTCATAAACCAATTAAATAATCCGATTCCAGCTTCGTTCATATCAGGTCCGATAATCGAGTTGCGGAATGTTAAGCTATTGCGATTATGAAGCTCTCCTAATGCTTTCGTTCGATCATAAAAGGTTCTACCATCTGGAAAGCTAATCTCATCATATGGAGCAGATTGTCCTGAGAACACACAGTCTGTGCTCATATGAATAAGCAATGTTCGAGAATTCTGTAGCTTCTCATTCAGGACATGCGGCAAGTAGCTATTCACATAAACGGCCAGTGAGGGGTTAGCATCACAGGCATCGTTCAACATTCCAATACAGTTAATGACGGCGTCATATGGATAGGATAAGAGCTTATCCAGTAGATGCAGATTTGTAATATCACCGCATAGATTGTTGCCATAAGGAACTGGCTTGCGGGAGAAGGAAGTTACTTTATGACCTTGCTCTAAAAAGTATAATGCTATCGTATGACCAGCCATTCCACTCGCTCCAAGAACGAGGATATGCATGACCATTCTCCTTTCTTTCTGTAAGCATTGCATTCATGACCATTTGTCTATAGCTTTGCTTTTCAATTATTTTAATCTACGTACATGCAAATCTGATTCTGAGTTAGGACGCGGGTAATTGTACCAGTATGCAATGATATCGGTATATTTACAGCGTGGCTGCTTATCGACTAACGCTTTATTAAAATCCCAATCTCCGGCATAGGCTTTTTTTGTTGTAAACCTAGCATCACCTATAAAGCTTCTTCTAATAATTTTGAATTGGCCAGGCCAAAGATAACCATCAGTAGGCAATTTACGAATCAATCTTCCTACTCTCGTGATCATATTGTAGTAGTAAATATCGTATTCTCCGTTGACCTGTGCTAACACGTCTCGAATTTCAGGTAAATACTTGTCATCACTATCAATAATCGCAATATAGTCGCCCGTTGCTTCTTGTATGAGGCGATTATAACTTTCACTTGCGCCAATATTCGTCTCATTTCTTATTATCTTTAATTGGGGGCAATGCTTCTGATAGTCAATACATAGACTTAAAGTTTGATCCGTAGACGCGTCATCACATATTATAATTTCATAAGCATTTTCCTTTGGAATGCTGTCTAGCATCGCTATTATCCATTCCTCTTTGTTATAGGCCGGAGATAAAAAACTAATCTTCATCGTATCACCTCGTTGCCATTTCATCGGATATCGATTCACATATCTCGATATTAAAACAGTTCGCTTGTGTCTATCCGACAGAAGGTTTACCATGCCACTGTAACAGCTCCTCTTGAATATATGGAAGTTGAAGCAGCTTTTCTTTAATTTCGCTGACCGTAAGGATATTGGTGTTGTTCGAATTATATTCTTCGGTGAGTGTAATTTTCTGAGAACCAGTTTCTATATATTTTCCATAGTTAAGATCTCGGTTGTCCGCAGGGACGCGATAGAAATTCCCTGAATCAATCGCTTTAGCAGCCTCTTCCTTTGTAAGCAGCACTTCATAGATTTTCTCCCCATGTCGTGTGCCAATGATTTGAACTTCATTGTCAGCTTTGAACAGCTCCTTTAGTGCCTGCGCCAAATCACCAATGTAAGAAGCAGGAGATTTTTGTACCATAATATCTCCGTTTTCAGCATGCTGAAACGCATAGAGCACCAACTCTACCGCTTCCTCAAGACTCATAATGAACCGTGTCATATGATAGTCGGTTATCGTAAGTGGCTTACCAGCTTTAATCTGCTCTACGAATAAAGGGATAACCGATCCACGAGAAGCCATAACATTGCCATATCTCGTCCCGCATATTAATGTGGTTGACGGATCAACTAATCTTGATTTGGCGATAAAGGTTTTTTCCATCATTGCTTTTGAAATACCCATCGCATTAACAGGATAAGCGGCTTTATCGGTCGACAGGCAGATGACTTTTCTTACCCCTGCATGAATAGCTGCTGATAGTACATTGTCCGTGCCAATGACATTCGTCTTCACCGCTTCTAACGGATAAAACTCACAGGAAGGAACCTGCTTCAATGCTGCAGCGTGAAATATATAATCGACTCCATGTACCGCATAAGCAATACTCCCTGGGTCACGTACATCTCCAATATAAAATTTAAGCTTGTTATTGTTGTAAAGCTTACGCATATCATCCTGCTTCTTTTCGTCCCTAGAGAAGATACGAATTTCTTTTAGATCAGATTGCAGGAATCGCTTCAATACCGCATTGCCAAAAGAGCCTGTGCCCCCTGTAATAAGCAGTGTTTTGTCCTTAAACATCATCTCCGCACCTTTCCTGTTGTTCTATCGATTAGGCCTATTGCGATGCTACTCATCCTTTCAGACCTCTTCTGAATAAGTCATATTCTGAATTTGTACGAGGGAAGTTGTACCAATAGGCGAAAATTCCCGTATATTTGCGTCGCGGATTTTGACTAAGTAATACATTATTAAAGTCGCGATCACCCGATCTGTCTGTTCTTACCGTGAACACAGCAGGACCTACGGCAAGGCGTCTAATAATCTTGAATTGTCCGCACCATTCATAGCGACTTGCTTCTGTAATGACGAATTGCTGCCCAATTTTTGTGATCATATTGTAATAGTAAATATCGTGCTCACCATCAACCTGTGCCAGCACGTCTCGAATCGTTGGCAGATACATATCATCGCTATCGATGATGCATATATAATCACCGGTAGCCTCCGCAATGAGACGATTATAGGAGAAACTAGCCCCTTGATTTATCCCGTTTTCTAGTATTCGTAGCTGCGGACAGCGCTTCTGATATTCTTGTAAAATAGCAAGGGTTTGATCAGTAGACCCATCATCACATATTAAAATTTCATAGGCGTACTCCTTTGGAATGCTGTCTAGCATCGTTATAATCCATTCTGCGCTGTTGTAGGCAGGACTCAAAAAGCTAAATTTCAACGATATCCCTCATTTCAATCATGAGATAATTCACTCAAATACTATATGCGGACAATGGTTGAAGGGTTCATAAAGCAGTGAGAGAGCCTAGTAGAGTTATAGAAAAACTAGAAAAGGCTCTCGAGTAATCGAGAGCCGCTGGGCGCTGGAAGGTAGTTGTACGGGCAGGTTATGTTTAATAATTACAAATGATGTTGTAATCCTCTATGGTGGATAAATAGCAAGGAAAGCTATAATGCAGGTGTGCTGGGTGGAAGCGGCTTACTGACCGTTGAAGGCGGATAGCCCTTCATGGCTTTAAATAGGTTGCTAAAATATGAAACGTCATAAAAACCGCAGCGCTCAGCCGTTTCTGTAACGGTAAAGTCTCCGGAGGAGAGCATCATTTCGGCATGGTTCACCCTAACACGGTTGAGATATTCCTTGAAGGTGGTGCCCGTATGCTTCTTGAACAGCTTTCCTACATAGACCGGATGCAGCTGTAGCAGCTCGGCGACTTCCTTCACACTCAGTGGATGCGCATAATGCTCGTTGACATAACGCATCATTTTTGTAACGCGAGGGTCGATAGGATCGGCAGATATACGGTAAAAATTAGCTAGCAAACGATGAAGAATTAGCTCGAACAACGCCCGGGCATGCAGCTGATAGAGCGGCTGCTGAGTAATCCATACATGCTTGAATTCTCGAATGTAGTCAAGGATTTCCTTCGTTATAAGCTGCTTCGTTACGATATCGAACGGCAGCTTAAAATCGTTATAGGGTGCCTCCCAGTGGAAGTTAAATGGAAAAGCATGCATCGGAGAAGCTTCAAACGTATGTGCCTCTCGTATCATTCCAGCTGGAATGTATAGCAGATCACCAGCTTCTACCGTATATTTCACTCCGTTAATGTAGTAATTAGCCTTGCCATCAATGACGAAGGTAAGATCGTGAAAGTCATTTTTGCGTTTGGCTATGATCCAATCGGGAAAACATTTTCGTTCATTGAACAAAAATATGTTCGGGACAAGATTGTGGTAGGCTTCAATATTCAAGGCTTGACCACCTCAGTATTCAGGTAATAGTTAAATTCGATAATCATGGAGGTGTTTAAGATGAGTCATCATCTTACGCAACAGCAATATAACGTCACACTTGTTCACAATGGAAAAGCTGCTCCTATCTATATTGATGCATCCGGACAGGATGGATCAGGCCTTAAGCTTGTTGCTCAATCCCTAGCTTCAGACATCGAGCTCGTAACTGGTGTGCTGCCGACTGTCGTAACAGAGCAAGCAGAGACCGCTTGCGATATGGCGATCGTAGCGGGTACGATTGGCAGCAGTAAGCTGATTGATGAGCTGGTTGCCAAAGGTAAGCTGGAGCTTTCTTCTTTAAAGCATAAGCGTGAATCGTTTCAGATTCAAGTGATTGAGCAGCCGTTTGACAATGTTGCACAAGCAATCGTCATTGTCGGCAGCGAAAAGCGAGGTACGTTCTACGGACTTTATCATATTTCTAGTCTAATCGGTGTTAGTCCTTGGGTGTATTGGGGCGATGTTCAACCAGCCAAGTCAAGTGAGATAAGCATTCCAGCGAGCAAGCTGAGCTACACTTCTAAGGAGCCATCGATTAAATACCGCGGATTTTTCTTAAACGATGAATGGCCATCTCTTGGCTCTTGGGCAATGAATCAGTTCGGCGGCTTTAATGAAGAGATGTACAAGCCGATATTTGAATTGGTGCTTCGTCTAAAAGGAAATTTCATGTGGCCGGCGATGTGGAGTGCTGTATTCAGTGAGAATGGAAAAAGCTATCCGCTTGCCAATGCTGAACTTGCCGACGCTTACGGCATCGTGATGGGTACTTCACATCATGAGCCATTATTCCGTGCAGGGGAAGAGTGGCAGCACATTTATAAGCAATATTCTGAAAGTAACGATTGGGATTTTGAAGTGAATCGCGAGGCCATTACACGTTTTTGGGAGGATGGCGTCATTCGCAATAAGCACCTAGAGAGCATCATTACGCTAGGTATGCGCGGTGAGCGTGATTCCGAACTAGGCGGTACACTCGAACAGAATATTAATCGATTAAAGGATATTATTATGACGCAAAAGTCGCTGCTTAAGAAGCACGGACTGGAGCATGCTCCGCAAGCGTTGGTCGTCTATAAGGAAGTCGAGGAGTTCTGGCATGGCAGTGATACCATTCCTGGCTTGAAGCATTGGGATGTGCTCAATGATGTAACGATCATGCTATCTGATGATAACTTTGGTAATATGCGAACATTACCGGTGGATGAAGATAGAAATCGTCCGTCCGGCTGGGGGATATATTATCATTTTGATTATCATGGAGGCCCACGCTCCTACGAGTGGGTGAATACAACTCCGCTTGAAAAGGTATGGGAGCAGATGACGATGGCCTTTGAGTATGGCATTCGCGACATTTGGATCGTAAACGTTGGCGATTTGAAGCCAAATGAGCTGCCAATCTCTTACTTTATGGAATTAGCCTACAACTTTGAAGAGCTAGGCACAGGTCAATACAACAAAACACAGCCATTTATTAGACAATGGGCGAAGCAGCAGTTCGGTCATGTCGTGAGTGATGAGACGGTAGAGGACATTGCCCAGCTGTTGAACGATTATACACGTATGAACGGAAAACGTAAGCCAGAGGTCATCTATCCGGATACGTACAGCTTCACTGAATATAAGGAAGCCGAGCGGATGCTGGAGGAAGCGCTGGAGATCGAGCGTAAGGCAGATGCCGTCGCTAAGCAGATTCCAGCCTCACATCAGGATGCGTACTATCAGCTTGTCTATTATCCTGCCGTAGCGTCGGCGACTGTCAAAAAGATGAACCTGTATGCAGGCTGGAATCAGCTCTACAGCAATCAGGAGCATCCGAGCCAACTGGCTAATACGTACGCTGCTTTAACGGAGCAGGCAATTAAGCGCGATCAAGAGCTAGAGCAATATTATAATGAGACGATGTCTGGCGGCAAGTGGCGAGGGATGATGTCCTCTCCGCATGTAGGCTATGTCAATTGGAACGCGGATGGCTGGCATTATCCAGAGGTAACGAGCGTGCAGCCACAGCAGGAGCAAGCGAAGCTTATCGTTCATGCAGAGGGCCGTATCGTCATGGAGCAAGGAGCTCTTCGACCTTTCTATGACCTTATGCCTGAGAGTAAGAACTTGACGATCTCTAATGGCGGTGTGGAATCGTTCGAATATAAGGTTTCTACTAATCAAGATTGGATCGTATGTGAGCCGGCGATCGGCCATGTGACTACTGGAGAATCAATCGAAGTGTCGATCGATTGGGCGAAGCTGCGCACTAGTGGTAGTGGAAGCTTGAGCATTAGTGGAGCGGGTCAAACGGTACAAATAACGATTAGTGCACAGCTTGTTGATCGTTCAGAGCTTCCTCAGGAGACGTTTATTGAGACAGCTGGTGTTATTGCTATTGAAGCAGAGCATACGAGTGCACGTGTTGCAGCACCACATACAGAGTGGCAGGTCATCGAGCAATATGGTCGCTCCCTCTCATCGCTTAAGCTGCTTCCATCAACAGCAAGCTTTAAGCAAGTGACGGACGCACCTTATGTGGAATACAGAATCTATGCGGCAGAAGATGCACAATACGAATTAACGACAGTGCTGGCACCGAGCAATCCGCTTAGTGTTGAGAGCAGGCTCCGTTACGCTGTAGCGTTTGATGAGCAGGAGCCGGTTGTCGTTGATACGGTTAGCGAGCATTATACGCCAGGTAAAACGCGTGACTGGGAGCAAGCTGTGCTGAATAATGCGCATCTAAAAACAACAGCGCACCAGCTAACGAAGGGCGCGCATACATTGCGAATCTATCATCTGGATGCAGGTATTGTGCTGCAAAAGCTCGTGCTGTCGAGAGGATCATTACCATACTCATATTTTGGACCACAGGAGAGCTATTTCCACAAAGGATAGTCATATGATCTAACACGGCTAACCGATCTAGTGGGATAAGCTTAACCTATAAGCAATAGTAAAACTGGTTCAGTATTAAACAGATGCAGACTATCTTCATCGTATTAAATAAAACGATACAAATAGAGCTCTCTAGAAGGTTTATACCTTAAGAGAGCTCTATTTATGTTGTGCCTGTATTTGATTTTATCGGTTAGTTGATCAAGCTTTTGATCCTGAAATCCGAGATCTTTTAATTTTTATTAGAAATGTCTGTAACAATATCTTCAATCGTAATATGATTTAACACTTTTTCCATGGCAGACTGTGCCGTTATAAGCACTGGTCCGATTGCTTCTTGTATATTACGGCCGACAGGGCACTGTGGATTAGGCTGATCATGAATACTAAACAATTCATTCTCACTTACAACTTGAACAGCTTTGTACACATCGAGCAGCGTAATGTCAGATATTTTTTTTGCTAATTCAGCGCCAGCAATACCAGGCCGTACATGGACTAGCTGAGCTTGCTTAAGCATACCGATAATTTTTCTAATGACGACAGGATTCGTATTCACACTGTTTGCGATAAACTCTGACGTGCTTACCCCATCTTTATTCAACTCAATGAGGGCAAGAATATGAATGCCGACCGCGAATCGACTGCTAATTGACAACTTTAACCCCTACCTTCAACGCATGATCATAGCATCTTGTTATTATCTATCCTACACCTGTAATTCATTCAATTACAAGCATATTATTCATCGCTGAACAAATAATAACAAAATAAATTGACAATTGTCATAAATGTAACTAATATAGTTACATGTAACAACAACGATTACAATTGATCTATTTTGAGGAGGAATATAGGATGAAAATCGCAATAATTGGTGCAAGCGGTAAGGCAGGCAACCTAATTATGAAGGAAGCGCTAGAGCGTGGACATGAGGTAACAGCTATCGTTAGAGATGCTTCTAAGCTTAATGAGAAGAGCATTACGGTCATTGAAAAATCTATCTTCGACCTGACAACGGATGACGTAAAAGCGTTTGATGTTGTCGTGAATGCCTTCGGTGCCCCACTAGGTGAAGAACAAGCGCACGTTGATGCTGGACATGCTTTAATCGAGGCAATAAAAGGCACAGAGACTAGAGCGATGATCGTAGGCGGAGCTGGTAGCCTTTACGTAGATGAACAGAAAACGTTAAGAGTAATGGATACTCCTGATTTTCCAGATATGTTTAAGCCAACAGCTACAGGTCAAGGCAGAAATCTAGAAGAGCTTAAAGGTGCATCAGATGTAAAATGGACATTTATTAGTCCTTCTGCAATGTTCGATCCGGAAGGAAAGAGAACAGGGAAGTATCAATCAGGTAAGGACCAGCTTCTTGTAAATGCTAAGGGTGAAAGCTATATTAGCTATGCAGATTTTGCGATCGCGGTATTAGACGAGATTGAAAACCCTAAGCATATGAATGAGCGCTTCACCGTTGTGGGCGAAGCAGAGTAACGGACCTGAATATAAGTCGCATCGAACTAATAGCTTCTATGTAGGGACTTCTGTATTTTTATCGGAGTGACTGTAATATGGGCAATGTGTCGTTATTGTAACCATAACGATGCATGCCCTTTTTATATGTTTATGCCTTCTAATTTGACGATTCAATCAGAACTACAGTATAATGACATTAACATTATCAATGTTGATAATAATTGTGGAGGCACCAGGAGGGAATTCATCTTGAAAAAAGCAGAGATTATATTACATCCTGTCAGAATGCGTGTCATTCAGTCTCTTGTCCGAGGAGAACGCATGACCGCTCAGCAGCTTCAGGAGCGTTTAGTTGATGTGCCTCAGGCTACACTCTATCGCCATCTAAAAAAACTCGTTGAGTCAGGGGTATTGATGGTTGCGGAGGAGATTCCGAACCGCGGCACTCTTGAAAAGGTATATACGCTCCCAGAGAAGGGAGCCGAAATTTCCGTTGAGGAGCTGGAGCAAGCATCTCCGGATGATCACATGACCTTTTTTATGAACTATCTAGCAAGCCTAATTGGTGAATATGGTCGGTACATTCATCAGGATCATATTGACTTAGTGAAGGACGGCGTATCCTACCGTCAATTCTCAGCATATCTGACAGAAGAAGAAAACTTGAAGATGCTCTACGATATTCGAGATATTGTTCTAAAGGCAATGAAGAACGAGCCTAATGAATATCGCAGAAAAAGATTACTGTCGATTATCGATTTTCCAGAGATTTAGGGAAGCAATCATATTGACAGCTTCTCGTTCTATTGTTATCATTATTGATAATGATAACAATAGTTGTGTATACAAAAAGGGAGAGATTTAGTTATGAGTACGACGATACCACATGAGCAGCTTAATGATCGATTCAAAAAAGCAACACAGAAAGCATTGTTGATATTACCTGTATATATCCTTGTGCCCGTATTGTTTATGTCAGCTTTTTATGCTGCAGGCTATGCGCCAGATTGGAAGGCGTTCGGCCTAGGTGCGCTTGGCTGGTTTGTCGCTCTATTACTGCGAGGTCCGGTAAGCGCGTTAGTTGCCAAGCTTCCTGAGGAGAAGGGACGTAACATCTTAGCGTTAAGCTCAGGCCCGCTAGAAGAATCTGTAAGGCTGTTGCTTGTCGCATTCACGTCTGTTGCTGCATCCTCTGCAGGCATTGTTGCTGCTGGGCAAGGCTGGGCCGCTATAGAAGTACTGTTCACGATTGTCAACATTGTGGCGCTAACTACACTCGCCAATAAAACGGATGAGAAAGCGATGGAGGCGAAGAAATTTTTAGCGGCACAAGGTCAGCTTAATGTAAGTCCCTTATGGGGTGTAATAGAGCGCATATGGGCTTCAGCTTTTCATATCGGAGCAACAATGATCGTAGCCTTCAATCCGTGGACGGTCATTATACTTATCCCTCTGCATAGTGGCTTGAACTGGTTCGCGGTACGTTTTCTTAATCAATCCTTTTTAAAGTCTAATATGTTCGTTGCTATTGTTGGCGTGATTACGTTTATCGTTGGCCTTCTGGTGCTGTAAAGCATAATTCACAAAACGCAAAACGCAAAATGCAAAATGCGTCTTATCTCCATATTCGTTCATAACAAAGGACTTAACGGCTATCAATAAACCGTTAAGTCCTTTGTTCTTAAGGATCGTATATTTAGCTTGTGTGTCGTTAATCAGTGTCTCCAAAATAATCGTTATACCTGAAGCGACTCCTGCTAATCTTCAGGCAATGGAGAAAAAAATAAGGTTATTTACTCAACAGATGTTGATATACAAAGTCGATAGCTTTTTGCTGCTGAGCCGGCTCTACTACATGCCCTGAGAAAGGGTAAATTTCCAGCTGCTTTTGCTCAGATACAATGGAGCGATAGAATGGGAAAATCTGCTCTGGTGTACATACCGTATCCTTAAGTCCAACACTCATTAAGACAGGCGCTTGTATACGATCAGCCATATGAATTAATTCAAAATAGCTTAGTGTCTCGAGAACCGTTTGCAGCTGTTCAGGTCTTCTTCTGCAGAACTCGGCAATCTCAGTCAACGAGCCTGTGGAATGTAGAACACCATAATCGATATGACACATATTCGGAATGTCTGCAACGAGCATGCAGATCGTATCATCAAGTGCTGCAAGCAACGACGCTAGTCCACCGCCTTGGCTTGCCCCAATTGCCCCGATACGTGCAGTATCAATCTCTGGTTGATCCTTAAGCCAGCTGAGGGCACGCAATAGGTCAACCGCCACTGCTTTATAGTAGCAATGATCGGGATCAAGCAAACCTTCCGTAATCCATCCCTTTGCCATACCGTGCGTACTACCAAGCGTATTTCCTGTATCCTTCCCTTGACCACGTACATCAACGGACATAACAGCAACTCCCATAAGCAGCCATTGTGCATGCTGATAGCTATTGCTCCGCCCTCCCATATAGCCAGGCATCGTGATGAGGCACGGAACTTGCGCCTTAGAGGCTGCTCCTTCAGGGAGAGATAATGTTGCATGAATTGTCGTGCCAGCGTAGCCCTCGAATGTAACCTCATACGTATGTACACCTTGCATATAGGTTGGGTTTAGCTCCCGCTGGCCATTAACCGTCGTGGCTAAAGCTTCTTGCTTTACACGGTGCCAATATTGTTCGAAATCCTTAGGCTTAGTTAAGTGAATCTCGTAGTTGTGCAGATCATTAATCCGTTTCTCTATTGCATTCATCATAATCTTCTCCTTATATATTTAACTTTGAAAGATTGTCTACATCTGTATCACTATGAGCATTAACTTGCCCAAATAAATTGGCCTCATCATTCTCATAACTATTAATAGGTATTATATAACTAGCAAAATATCTAATATATATTTATTTCATATAAGTTGTAACTAATATCTATTATGAAACGTCACATTATATATTGGAAAGATCATTAAATGGGAGGGATTACATGATGTGGAAAATAGGATTCGCTTTAATGTTGGTTTTAATCATTTCAGGATGTGGAACTATAGAAAATGAAGAAAAACAAACACCTGCAGCTGTAAGTTTTTCAGATTCTTCTAAGTTAGAGTTAATTAATCTTGATGGAATTAGTGTGTTTGGTGATAAAGTTTCAAACGATTTATATACAGAAATTATTGTAAAAAATGATATGAACGAAAAAAAATTTTCTTGGTCTAATGTAACAAACGAAACCTATTACCCTGAATTGATGATAGATGATATAAATAATGATCACAAGGAAGAATTAATAATTATACTTACAAAGGCATATGGAACAGGATTTAATCAACAAGAAGTTCATATCCTTAACAAAGATAATTTGAGTGAATTTGCAATTGAAGATGCCGAAAAATATGTAAAGAATAATAAGAAATCAAGTATCGATCATGTAGATGGAAAAGTTAAAGTAACACTAAACATTGGTGAGGAGAGTTTCGAAAAAAGCTATGATGAATCAATTGTGGAACAATGGAATGAAGAAATTGGGTTTGGAAATATAATCAAATATGAAGTCATAGATCATAAACTTATAGCTACATTGGCAGGGAGTATATCTCCTGTTGAATATGCTTTATCAGTAAAGTTAACATACAGTGATGAATTGAAAATTCAATCAGTTATGATAGAAGGTCAATAATTCGATCAAATTAATACTAGAACTAAAAGAGCTTCTCGTCATTTGGCGGGAAGCTCTTTTAGCTGGGACTAACCCCTGCCCAGTGGACTTTTTTAATTAAGAATATTCTGCCATTGATTATCTGTTAATCAGCCCGATTGCCTTTGTTCAACATTCATGTTTTAACATAATATTAATGAAAAGGATATATACAAAAACAAACAAAGGTGATAGTATATGAAACATATAATACCAAAAGCAAACAAACACAAAACAACATAAATAAAGGGAGGCATTCAATTGGTACAAAATTTATGGAATGCAGCAGATGCTCCACAGCAGGCGAACGGACTTGAGCAGCTTGTGTATCGTTCAAATATGATTGGCTCAGATCGTCGCGTATGTAACTGGGGTGGAGGTAACACCTCTAGTAAAACGAAAATGATAGACTTCCGTGGACAAGAGATTGATGTCATGTATGTAAAGGGCAGCGGCTCGGATCTAGCCACGATGAAGGCTCAGCATTTTACAGGGCTGAACTTAAGCTATATACAGCCATTACTAGAACGTGATGAGATGAGCGACGAGGATATGGTCGCTTACTTAAGCAACTGTATGATTGACAGTAAGCATCCTAGAGCTTCGATAGAAACGCTACTGCATGCTTTTCTACCATTCCCGCATGTAGACCATACGCATCCTGATGCGATTATTAGCATCTGCTGCGCGGATAACGGTAAGGAAATTGCGAAGGAAATATTCGGTGACCGCTTTGTGTGGGTGCCTTATGTTCGTCCTGGTTTTACACTATCGAAGATGATCGCCGACGGGGTTCGCTCCAATCCACAGGCAGAGCTTGTGCTCATGGAAAAGCACGGTCTTGTCACTTGGGGTGATACGTCTGAAGCGTGCTACGCACAAACGATCAACATTATAAATGAAGCAGAGCAATATATTGAAGCGAAGGTGAATGAAGCGAAGCTGTTTGGTGGTCAGAAACACGCCCCACTTGCACCAGAAGCACGCCAAAGTGTAGCCGCGCAAATTATGCCGCTCATTCGTGGCTTAGTTAGCGATGAGAAAAAAATGATCGTTACATTCGATGATGAAGCTGATGTGCTTGCATTTGTTGGAGGCAGTGCATCTCAGCAATTATCTCAGATCGGTGCTGCTTGTCCTGACCATCTTGTTCATACGAAGGTTACCCCGCTATTTATTGATTGGGAGCCAAATGAGCAGGATATCGAGGGCTTAAAGCAGCGATTGGTTGAAGGCTTGTCAAGCTACAAGGAAGGCTATAAAGCATACTTTGAGCGCAATAGTGAAAACAACGAGGTGATGTTTGAGGCTGCACCGCGCGTTATTCTCATTCCAGGCATCGGAATGTTCAACACAGGGAAGAGCTGGGCGATGTCCAAAGTAAGCGGAGCGCTATATCACCGCGCCATTGCCGTCATGAGAGGCTCAACAGCGCTAGGCAACTTCGTTTCATTAAGTGAGAACGAGTCATTCCACGTAGAATATTGGCCGCTTGAGCTTTACAAGCTAACGCTTGCTCCAGCAGAGATGGAATTCTCTCGTCAGATCGCATTTATTACTGGTGGTGCAGGCGGCATCGGCAGTGCAACGGCGCAGCGTCTAGTAGAAGAAGGTGCACATGTTGTGCTGGCTGACCTCAATCTGGAGGGTGCTCAGAAGGTAGCAGATGAGCTGAACGCAAAGTATGGCGATGCTCGTGCATTAGCTGTGAAGATGGATGTAACGAAGGAAGAAGAAGTGCAGGCAGCCTATGCCGAGGCCGTGCTTCAATACGGCGGCGTTGATATTATCGTAAACAATGCAGGTCTGGCAACGTCTAGTCCATTCGATGAGACATCCTTAAAGGAATGGAACTTGAACATCAACGTGCTGGGCACAGGCTATTTCTTAGTTGCAAGAGAAGCGTTCAAAATTATGAAGCAGCAGTCGATTGGCGGCAGCATGGTGTTTGTTGGCTCTAAAAACTCCGTTTATGCCGGTAAAAATGCGTCTGCCTATAGTGCAGCCAAAGCATTAGAAGCACATCTTGCACGCTGCATTGCAGCAGAAGGCGGAGAATTCGGCATTCGTGTCAATACGGTGCTCCCAGATGCAATTCTGCAGGGATCAGCGATTTGGAATTCTAACTGGCGCAACGAGCGTGCAGCAGCATATGGCATTGAACCGGATCAGCTTGAGGAATATTACCGCAAGCGCACGACGCTGCTTGTTAATATTTATCCGAAGGATATTGCAGAAGGCATTGCATTTTTTGCATCCTCCAAAGCAAGCAAAACGACAGGCTGCATGCTGACGATTGATGGCGGGGTGCCTGCCGCATTTACAAGATAGCATCATTTTTCATCATGCGGCGCAAGAGCAGCAGATGTTGCATCAGTTCTTTGCCCCTTAGGCCTTATACGTTATAATTTGTTCTAGATATGAAACAGGAACGTTTCAGAAAAACGTGTTGAAAAGAGGATGCGCATGCTGGTTGTAGAGCGTTATGAAAAAATTGTTCAGCTTGTTAATGAGAGAGGAAGCATACGAGTCTCTGAGCTAAGCGAGCTATGTGAGGTTACGGAAGAAACAATTCGCAGAGATTTGGATCGGCTTGAACAGGCAGGACGATTAAAGCGTTCGCACGGTGGTGCGGTTAGCGTGAAGGATGCACAGCAAGAGGTCCCTTATAGTGAGCGAGAGGTTACACGCTCGCAGGAAAAACGGCGGATTGCGGAGCAGGCGATTAAGCTTATTGAGCCGAATGATCGAATTCTGCTCGACGCGAGCACGACAGCCTGGTATATGGCCAAAATTATGCCTGACCTGCCGATTACGGTGCTGACCAATTCGGTAAAAGTCGTTACTGAGCTGAGCATGAAGGAGAAGATTGAGGTTATTTCTTTAGGTGGACGTCTATCCCCGCGCTCTCTTTCGTTCGTCGGACCGATCGCAGAAAAAGCACTAGAGTCATTTCACGTAAATAAGCTGTTTTTCTCGAGCAAGGGCATTCATCTGGAGCGTGGCATTAGCGAATCAGGGGAGCTGCAGGCACGATTGAAGCAGCAAATGCTCGGAGCAGCGGATCAAGCGATTCTACTTGCCGATTCTAGCAAATTTGGCGTGCAGGCCTTCACGCATGTGGCGGATCTATCAGCGGTTCATACGGTCATTAGCGATAGTGATATGAGCCGTGACGTACAGGCAGCACTTGAAGCAGAAGGCATTCAAGTGACACTTGCCTAGATGAGCTTGCCGTTAGGGAGCTTGTTTTAGACTATACGAATACTTATAGAAAACCGACGATGGTTAACCAATGATCCTGCTCATGGTCGGAATCTAACGTATGAATACTTCTATTAAATGAAGACTAATTCGTCATGACAACGTAGGCTGGATAAGCATCACCGCTTGTCTAGCTTACGGTAACATTTAATTCCAGATGAAGGCTGGTGAAAAGGATGAAGGTATCATTGTTTATTACTTGTTTAAGTGATGCAATATATCCAAGAGTTGGAGAAACAATGATGCGACTTCTTGCCAGATACGGGATTGTGCTTGAGTTTCCTAATGTGCAGACCTGTTGTGGCCAGCCTGCTTACAATAGCGGGTATTGGAAGGAAGCAAGAGCCGCTGCGAAAACGATTATTAACGCATTTGAAGATAGTGATTTTGTCGTTACACCGTCGGGGTCTTGTGCTTACATGATTCATCATTACCCTGAAATGTTCAAAGAAGAGCCTGAGTGGCAGGAAAAAGCGCTCCAGCTGCAAAGAAAGGTGTTTGAATTTTCGAATTTCTTGGTTGAGGTGCTCGGCATTCAAGATCTAGGCGCACGCTTTCCGCATAAGGTGACCTATCATCCATCATGCCATGGCAGCCGCCTGCTCGGTGTGAAGCATGAGCCGATGGCGCTGCTGAATAACGTTGAGGGGCTAGAGCTTGTTCCGCTTCCATTTGCCGAGGATTGCTGCGGCTTTGGCGGAACGTTTGCGATCAAGATGTCAGATATATCGGGGGCAATGGTGGCGGAGAAGGCAGAGCATGTTATCGAGACGGAGGCCGAGGTGCTCGTTGGCCTTGATATGGGCTGCCTGATGAATATTGCTGGGCATTTGCGTTATCGCAATCAGCCGGTGCGGGTGATGCATCTGGCAGAGCTGCTGTACGAGGGGGTGAGCTACAGCGATGAGCACACAGCAAACCGAGCTTAAAGGAACGGTCAAGGAACGCGCGCAGCTGGCCTTGAACAATGATTTTTTACGACAGGCCGTTAAGTTTACGACAGAACGACTGCGCAGCGGCAAGCTGAAGGCGGCAGAGGAGCATGGAAACTGGGAAGAGTGGAGAGAGCGCGGACGGCAAATTCGGCTTCATACGATTGCTCACCTTGATTATTATTTAGGTGAATTTGCAAATAACGCGAGAGAAAACGGAGTACATGTTCATTTTGCCGATACAGCGCAGGATGCGATTAGCATCGCACTTCAGATCGCAAAAGCGAAGGAAGCAAAAAGCGCGGTAAAATCCAAGTCGATGGTAACGGAAGAAATTCACCTCAATCAAGCACTGCAATCCATCGATTGCGAGGCAATTGAAACAGATCTTGGCGAATACATTATTCAGCTAGCGAACGAGACGCCATCCCATATTATTATTCCCGCTATTCATAAAAATCGTTATCAAATTGCAGAGCTATTGTCCGAGGACGCAGGTGAGCAGCTGCCGCCTGAAACATCCGTGCTCGCAGGCTATGTACGTAAAAAGCTGCGTGAGAAGTTTTTACAAGCAGATATTGGAGTAACAGGCTGTAACTTCGCAATTGCAGAATCGGGCTCCATCGTATTGTTCGAGAATGAAGGCAATGCGCGAATGGTATCGACCGTGCCGAAAACGCAAATTACATTTATGGGCATGGAGCGTATCATTCCGTCTTGGGCAGATCTTGAGGTTATGGCAACGCTATTGCCGCGCTCCGCTACAGGACAGAAGCTGACGGTATATATGTCAGGTATTACGGGTCCAAAGCGTGAAGAGGACGGCGATGGTCCGGAAGAGATGCACATCATTATTCTTGATAATGGTCGGTCCTTGCAGCTGGGTGATCCGGAGTTCCAAGAGCTGCTGAACTGTATTCGCTGTGGTGCTTGTCTGAATGCTTGCCCTGTCTATCGTCATATCGGCGGTCATGCTTATGGCGGCACATATAGTGGACCAATTGGAGCGGTGCTAACACCTGCGCTAAAGAAGAATGTAGCAGAGTGGGATGATATTGCGAACGCCTCTAGTCTTTGCGGGGCATGCTATGAGGCTTGTCCAGTGAAAATTCCACTGCATGATATGCTCGTTTCCTTGCGCAGACGTAAGGTTGAAGCCGGGCATGACCATCCGCTAGAGCGTGTGGGCATGAAAGGCTTTGGCACAGTGATGTCCAATGTGAAGGTGTATCATCGCGCGCTGAAGCTAGGCAAGCTTGGTCAGAAGGTTGTTGTTAGAGATGGGGGCATTCGAGCGAAGATTGGTCCGCTTAAAGGCTGGAATTCGCACCGCGTAGCGCCGAGCATCTCCAAGCAGCTTTTCCGTGAACAATACGGTGAGCTTCGATCAGAGCTAGATCAACAGGCAAAGGCGGCAGATCCAGCTGTTGCCGCTCGCATGCGAGAATGGCTGACAGGACGAGATGGAGGTGCATCGCATGAGTAATGCTCGTAAGGATTGGCTGCAGCAGCTAGATGAGGCTTCCAAGCAAAAGCAGGAGCAGTTTTTGAATGGCATTGCGGCGAAGCTGCAACGTCCTCGAATGACGCAAAAGCCGCAGCGTCCGTTGCAAGGGGCACCTGAGTTTTGGGAGCAGTTTGAGCTGGGTGAAGTTGAAAAGCTTGAGATGTTCCAGCGCAACTTTGAAGCAGCGGGAGGCTATGTGCTGCGAGCTGCTACGCTTGCTGATGCAAGCAACATTATTGTAGATAAGGCAGTAGAGCTGAAAGCGATGCACGTACTGCGTCAGGATGAGCAGCTGCTGGAGCAGCTGGGCCTAGAGCAGGCTATGCCGCAGGTGAAGGTACGAAGCTGGAACGATGATGCGCTGGAGGACTGGAAGGCAAGAGCAGCTGAGGCGGATATCGGTGTGGTGCTAGCGGATTACGCCGTTGCCTATACAGGCTCGCTTGCTCTACTGTCAAGCAAGACGAAGGGTCGCTCCGTCAGCTTACTGCCAACGCTATTGTTCGCGCTTGTCCCGCGAAGCTCAGTTGTGACGAGACTCGGAGAGGTGCTAAAGCCGCTAGATGAGCTAAAGCGCTTGCCAGCTGGGATACATTTCGTATCTGGACCTAGTCGTTCTGCTGATATTGAGAACGATTTAACGATTGGAGTACACGGTCCAGGTATTGTTTATACGATTATTATTGATGAGCTTTAATGAGCACGTCGAATAGATGACGTGCATGGAGTGCTAAGTCCATTTTCTTTAATAAGGAGAGGGCGCGATGAACGATCATATTGCAGTCGATATCGGTGCATCGAGCGGTCGATTAGTACATGGCAGGCTCGAGCAAGGCAAGCTCGTTTTGCAGGAGCTACATCGTTTTGCTAACGGATTTCAACGCAAGGGCAATCATGACTATTGGGATATTGAGCAGCTGTTCCAACAGATTTTAATAGGACTGCGTAAAGCGAAGCAAGCAGGCATTGATCGCTGCACGCTCGGTATCGATACTTGGGCGGTCGATTATGTGCTGCTGGATGATCAGGGCGAACGACTTCATGATGTATACGCATATCGTGATGCACGTACGAATGGTGCTCCTGATCGGCTCCATCAGCATATTGCCCGTGATGCGGTCTATAGCAAAACAGGCATACAGGAGCTGCCGTTCAACACGCTGTATCAGCTGTATGTCCATGACGACAAGCAGCTGAAGGAAGCATCACAGATTCTGTATATTCCTGATTATTTATATTATCGTCTGACTGGAAAACGAATGAATGAAGCAACGAATGCTTCAACGAGTCAAATGATTCATTTGGCAACGGGACAGTATGATGAGGAGCTGCTGGAGCTCGTTGGCGTAAGACGTGAACAGTTTGCTCCACTAATAGAGCCAGGCGCTACGCTTGGACCGCTTCAGCCAAGCCTGCAGCAGAGCGGAGAGCTGCCCCATTGTGAGTGCATCGTAGTGCCAACGCATGATACCGCATCGGCTGTCGTTGGAGTACCGGCCGCTAAGTCTATTCCTTGGGCATTTATTAGCAGTGGGACATGGTCATTGCTTGGCATGGAGCTGCAGCAGCCGCTGCATGATGAGCGGGCGATGGCATTGAATTATACGAATGAACGGGGCGCATATAGTACCTTTCGTTTTCTGAAAAACATAATGGGGATGTGGATGATTCAAGAGGTTCGTCGTCTGCAGAACAATGAATACAGCTTTGCTGAGCTTGTGGAGCTGGCAGCTAAGGAGCAGCCATTCCAATCGCTTGTGCGCTGCAACGATACGCGCTTTCTGAATCCGGAGCATATGATCCAGGAGCTGCAGGCTTATTGCCGTGAGAGAGGGCAAGCTGTACCGCAAACCGCTGGTGCCATTGCTCGAACGATATTTGATAGTCTTGCGTTAACGTACTACGACTATATGAATGAGCTTGAGCAGCTAACAGGAAGAAAGCCAGAAGTGCTTCATATCGTTGGTGGTGGAGCGAACAACGGACTGCTCTGTCAGCTAACCGCTGATCTGATCCAGCGAGAAGTAAAGGCAGGCCCTACAGAGTCAACAGCAATAGGCAATCTCGTCGTACAGCTAATAGCTTGCGGCAAGCTGGATGGAATGACAGAAGCACGCAGCCTTATTGCTAATTCCTTTGACGTTGTAAGCTATGGACCACGGGGGCTAGACAATTTAGAACAGGTACTCCAACGTTGGCGCAACCTAAGATAGATGAAGTTAAAAAAGTCCGACTTTGATGACGATGTTACTTCAATGGAAGCTGATTCGACGGCGAATATGGGGTTCAACCGAAAACTGCGGTGCTCACGTACCAAGTACGTACGCTGCGCTCCTTATTTTCTAGTTTCACCCCATCTTCTTGGTCCTGAAAGTCGAACCTTTTTAACCTTTATTGGAAGAGGTAGTAGTTAAAAAGTTCGACTTTGATGGCGATGCTATGCGATGTAGTGAACTAACAACAACTACAGCGGAGCTTACCATCTCTAAAGCGACCTCCTGACGAAGGAAGGTTCGAGCGTAGAGAAGGTAAGCGGAGCACTGATTGTACTAACGCAGCCTGCAAAGGCACTATAAATAGAATGGAGGCGTAATCCATGGATCAAAGCGTTGTTGACAGCTATAAGCTGGCGAAGGAAATGTATGCAAGACACGGTATTGATGTAGACCGTGTGCTAGAGAAGCTAGCAAACATTAAGGTCTCGATCCATTGCTGGCAAGGCGATGATGTGCAAGGTTTTTTGTTCAAGGACGAATCATTAAGCGGTGGCATAGCCGTTACGGGTAGCTATCCCGGACGTGCATCAACACCTACAGAGCTTCGTCAGGATTTGGAGAAAGCGCTGTCACTCATTCCGGGAAAGCATAAGGTGAATCTGCATGCCATCTATGCAGATACCGATGAGAAGGTCGACCTCGATCAGCTAGAGCCAAAGCATTTTGCTAATTGGGTGGAATGGGCGAAGGAGCAAGGGCTTGGACTTGATTTTAATCCGACGTGCTTCTCGCATCCAAAGGCAGACGATGGATTCACGCTAAGCCATCCAGATGCTAGCATCCGTCAGTTCTGGATCGACCATTGCAAAGCCTCGCGCAAAATTGCTGAATATTTCGGTAAGGAGACAGGTCAAACCTGTGTCACGAACTTCTGGGTGCCTGATGGCTACAAGGATATTCCGGTTGATCGTTTAGCTCCGCGTCAGCGCTTGAAGCAATCACTAGATGAAATTTTCGCTGAACCGATTGATCCGAAGTACAATGTGGATGCAGTGGAAAGCAAGCTGTTCGGGATCGGTTCAGAAAGCTATGTGGTGGGCTCGCATGAATTTTATATGGGTTATTCCATTGCCAACAACAAAGCGTTTTGTCTAGATGCAGGACATTTCCATCCAACAGAGGTGATTTCCAACAAAATTTCTTCCATCTTGATGTACATTGATGAGCTGCTGCTGCACGTAAGCCGTCCTGTACGCTGGGATAGTGATCACGTAGTTATTATGGATGATGAGCTGCTGGATATTGCACGTGAGCTGGTGCGTGGTGAGCTGCTCGATAGAACACATATTGGACTAGACTTCTTCGATGGCAGCATTAATCACGTCGCAGCTTGGGTAATCGGTACGCGTAATACAATCAAAGCGCTGCTGCGCGCGATGCTAGAGCCAGTGGAGCAGCTGCGTGAGGCTGAGCTGAATAAAGACTACACGTCTCGCCTTGCCATTACCGAGGAGTTCAAGTCTTACCCGTTCGGCGCCGTATGGGATTATTACTGCGCAACAGCTGGTGTGCCAGTTCGTGAAGAGTGGCTGCAGCAAGTGAAGACGTATGAGCAGGAAGTATTGCTGAAGCGGGTGTAGTGATGGCATGACAGAGCTGGTCAGCGTTACCTTAGTTATATTCAATAAATAGTAGATCTGTAGTTACGACTTAGGTCAAACATTATGCAATAATCGATTATTCTTTTTCAGAAAACATAAAGCCGTTCTCTAGTTATGTACTGGTTAGGGGGTTACTCCCAACTTTCCAGCATAGAATGAGAACGGCTTTTTTAATGTCTACTAGAAAGAATGGTGTGATGAATGATGTGGTTATACCTAATAAGAAAATGAAGTAGCCTCTAAAGTTATTTCAATCAATCATATAGAAGAATATGGTAATCTTATATTAGGTGAAGATTGGGCAACGAATTAAAGTTGCCGAAAGTAAGCTTAACATCACTTTACAGCTTCACTTATAAATGTTCTAAGTTGGGAGGACACCATGAATATGACGAATACGTATCACCGTTTAAGGAGAAGTAATGTCATCATGCTGCTTGCGGCAGCACTAATGTTCCTCCTTGTATCAGGCTGCTCAAGCGACGCTGAGTCCGAGTTACAGGGCGATGAGCGCACAGCGGCTGCTGCGCTCGAAGCGAAAGGCTATAAGATCGTTACTGCATTAGACGAGTCGGATGAGTATATTTTGGATCGAGCGAAGCTTGCTGAACATCTGTATATGAATATATGGTCAGTTCAAGAGGTAGAGCCTGAGCAATATATTGGGAAATTAATTACTACCTATGGCTTTATCGTGTCAGGACACCCATTGGAGCACATGTATGCCTCTTCTGATCAAAGCTCGGCGTACGAGTATCATACTAAAGTCATGCTTTCAGAAGGGAAAGTGATTGGCGGTTATTCATATCCGGTAAGGAAAGATGGGGACTTATTAATGGGTGGCGTCTATTCTATAGACGGAAAGACTCAAGAGGAGATAACTGGACTTAGCTATAGTGAATGGCTTGCACAATGGACGAAGAAGTATGCCGAATAATGTCTAATAAAATTTGTGAAAAAGACTGCACCCGCAGTCTTTTTTTACATGAAATTAAAAACCATGAAATAAATCGACAAAAAAATAAAAAAAACATATACATAACTAGTAAAAAACTACTACCAACGATACATTTATGATAGAAAATATGCGAATTAGGATAAATTAACCAATTTATATAGATTGCCTGTTATATTAACTATAACCTGTTATATTATATATTGTTAATTTCTCACATCAATAGTTATTGAGATACAGATGAAAACATAAAGGAGCTGAGGATTTGGCTATTACGTTTGAAGTTGAAACGGAAAAGGTTAAACAGCCCTGGAGAACCATTACATCGTTAGACATTAAGCTATTGAAGGATTGTGATACATATAGGCAGTCAGAGCCACATTACTATAACCAAATAACTTTCAAAGAAAGACTAAGTGGACTACAGCTACATCATTATTACAAAAATAATGAGTTATATATGGATACGGTGAAAAAGCATTGCGAGAATGCATATGCAAGCATGATTAAATCGATCCTTTTTGTTTTTACAACGCCAGATGGGGTTGTTCTATCACTTACTGGACCGCAGGAGCTAATTCGATCACTCGATCAGCAGCACAATTTAGGTGAAGGCTCTGTCTTTACCGTTCAACATGCAGGGCTAAATGCAATCAGCTTTTCCATGCAAATGAAGGACTGGGTATATGTAAGCGGAGCCGAGCATGATTTCAACGTAGTTAAGGATTGCGATTGCTTCTGTAGTCCTGTACGTGAAAATGGCGAAGTTATCGGCTATTTGGGTATGTCGTTTTCGATGGAGGAAGATCATCTCTTAATGGCAGCACTATTTTCGATGACGCTAAAGTATATTGAGGAAGATCTGGAGAAGCAATCATCATCAAGCAGCAAGGCCGTTGTCTACGACCGTTTCCAACAGTACCGCTTATCCCCAAGAGAAAAAGAAATTGGGTATTTGTGGATGAATAATTATAGTGCGCTGAGAATTGCTAGTGAACTTGGATTGACCGAAGGCACTGTTAGGAACGTCATAAAAAATGTATATCGCAAGGCTGAAGTATCAGATAAAGGGCAATTCATTAGAAAGTTTTTAATTGGAATGATGAATTCTTATGTGCTTATGATCGTGTAAATATATAATTACTCGTTTACAATCAATTAACATCAAATGTATAATTTGGGATATATTATGAAATGAAAAGCTATGTTAACTTGTAATAGGCAAGTACATAATGCTAGGGTCACTTCAGCTTTGGCCAATATTAGTCAACGAAATGGGAGGGATTTGGAATGAGTAAATTTACTGAATTGAGCAAATCGGAAATGCAACAAACCAATGGAGGCGTGATCGCTTTAGCTTATCTAGCGGTAAAGGGCGTTGCTTATTTGGCAGCTTCTACAGCGTTTAGAGCAGCGGTAGTGGCGGGCGTGAAATATGTTGGAGCGGGAATCACAGTCGGAACGGTTGGCGGTTATGTTTACAACAAGGTAAGAGGTAAATAATCAAAGCCGAAAGGAGGTATGGAAATGGACAAGCTACAAACTAAAGGTATGGTAGAGATGAGTAAGGAAGAGCTTTCTACAGTTAACGGAGGCATTGGCGGTCTAGTCGTTCTAGCTGCTCGAGGCGTTATTGCTCTTTCAAAGGTTCCAGCTGTTCGTAAAGCAGCTGCTGCAGCCGCTGTTGGTGCTGGAGCTTGGATCGGTTGGGATCTTACTCGCAAGTAATACCTAGCTCATAAATTATAGAAGAAATCATGTCGCATATATTGTGTCATGATTTCTTCTATTCATAGGAGGAAACTCATTTGATAAAAAATAAAGGCACGGTGTTATGGGCGTTAACTGCACTTGCGATGAGTGCCATTATAACTGTTGAATATTGGTCAGAAGGCTCGGTTTCTAGCTGGCTAATCTTTGTGTGGTTATATAATATCAATTTCCTAATATACTCCATATGTAACGATGGAAAATTAATATTGTTTGAGAGTGATAGAGTACATAACAGTAAGTTTAGTGAGTTTCACTTTTCAATTAGTTTAGTTAGACTCCTCATGATTATTGGACTAGTATTGCTCGAATTAGCAGAGCTCGTAAATACATATATTTATGTTTTAGTGCTGACGGTTATCGTCGTAGATAGTGTGATGATGATATTCCGTAGAAGGATGAACAAGCTAAATAATAAATCAGTGGAGTAACGAATAAGGAGCAAACGATGCTACATTTTACTGGCAGTTATCACTGTATTAAGCAGCAGGATCTTAAGGACTGCGGGGCTGCTTGTCTAGCAACCATCTCACTTCAATATGGTTTAAAGTATCCGATCTCTAAAATTCGTGAGGTTGCAGGAACGGACAGACAGGGGACAAATGCTTATGGCTTGGTTAAGGCTGCAGAAAAACTTGGCTTTACGGCAAAAGGCGTTAAAGGTGATCAGGAGGCATTTTTCAGTGAGTTCCCACTGCCAGCTATAGCCCATGTCGTCATTGATGAAACACTGCTGCATTATGTTGTTATTCATAAAATATCGAAAACAGAAGTCCTTGTAGCTGATCCGGCTAAAGGGCTTGTTAAATATACGCCAGAGGATTTTTTTCAGATCTGGACAGGCGTGCTGATATTAATGGTTCCAACCCCTCAGTTTCGTAAAGGTAACGAGACGAAGGGGCTATTTGCACGTTTTTTTGGCTTATTGCTACCACAGAAGCGAATGATATTCGGCATATTTTTAGCATCATTGCTCTTTACGGTGCTAGGTATACTGGGCGCATTCTATTTTCAGTTTTTGCTTGATGAGATTTTACCGTACGACATGGAAAAAACACTTCATATTCTGTCGATCGGCATTATCGTTCTATACCTCTTTAAGGTGTTGTTAGACGCCTTTCGATCACATTTACTCTTATATTTAAGCCAAAAGCTGGACATATCCCTCATACTCGGCTATTACCACCATGTATTAAAGCTTCCTATGAGCTTTTTTGGTGCAAGAAAAACAGGTGAGATCATTTCACGCTTAATGGATGCATCCAAGGTCAGAGATGCCATCTCTAGTGCTACGCTCACGATTATGATTGATATATTAATGGTTATTGCCGGCGGAGCTATTCTTTACTCGCAAAGCGCATTGCTGTTTGGAATAACGCTTCTGCTCGTTCCCATCTATATTGGATTAGTGTGGGGCTTCCATAAGCCGTTTGATCGTCTTAACCGAGAACAGATGGAGAAAAATGCACAGCTAACCTCGTATATTGTTGAGTCAATTGACGGTATTGAAACGGTTAAGGCTTATCACGCGGAGGGAAAAGCTAATTTCGAGACCGAGCAAAAATTTGTAAGCTTTCTTAAATCTGTATTTAAGTT
The DNA here is from genome assembly GCF_023715345.1 of Paenibacillus camelliae. Classification (GTDB taxonomy): domain Bacteria; phylum Bacillota; class Bacilli; order Paenibacillales; family Paenibacillaceae; genus Pristimantibacillus; species Pristimantibacillus camelliae. The sequence continues at coordinate 105,055 of NZ_JAMBNY010000003.1, read as the reverse complement.
TGGTGTTTTTAATAATGTGCAAGGATCGCTAAAGGGACTCGTCCAGTACGTTGGAGGTGTCGTTATTTTATGGGTTGGTGCCGTTCAAGTGATGAAGGGCAATATGACGATGGGCCAGCTCATTACTTACAACGCGCTGCTAGCTTACTTTCTTGATCCGATTCAGAACTTGATCAATTTACAGCCTACCGTGCAAACAGCTGTCGTTGCAGCGGATAGATTGGGTGAAATTCTCGACCTAGAGACTGAAAAGGGAGAGCAGGAGGACAACAAGCTGCAGCCTGCCAGCTTGAAGGGAGACATTGAGCTGCAGAATGTTGATTTCCGCTATGGAACGAGAGAGTTAACGCTGCAAGGGATCAACTTGACGATTCGGCAAGGGGAGAAGATCGCATTTGTAGGTGAAAGTGGCTCTGGGAAAACAACGCTCATTAAGCTGCTTATGCAATTTTATCAGCATGAGAAGGGTGAGATTCTAATCAACGAACACAATATTCGTGATATTCATCTGGATTCGTTAAGGGAACGGATCGCATACATCCCCCAGGACACCTTCTTTTTTAGTGGGACGATCATGGATAATCTGCGTTTAGGAGTCGATGATTCAGTCGATCTCGAGCATATTATTGAAGCGTGCAAGCAAGCGCGGGCGCATGAGTTCATTAATAGCTTTCCACTTCGCTATCAGACGTTGCTGGAGGAGAATGCAACGAACATTTCCGGTGGACAGAAGCAAAGACTAGCCATTGCAAGGGCTATCCTTAAAAATCCAGACATTCTTATTATGGATGAGGCAACGAGCAATCTTGATTCCATCACTGAAAAAGCAGTATCCGATACGATTAACAGCTTCAGTAATTTAACGACGATTATTATTGCGCATCGCCTTAGTACCATTATGCGTTGTGATCGCATCTATGTTATGGATCAGGGACAAATTTTGGAGCAAGGCACGCATGAGGAGCTAATCACTAAACAAGGCAAATATTATGAGCTCTGGAAGGATCAGCTTCCAGGAATAGAGAACGCTTCTGCCGTTACGGAGAAAATTCCTGTAGGGGTAGGTGGAATGTAATGAGAGTCATCATGCACGACATGTCAGAGATGTCTGATAGCAGAGAAATTTTAGAGGCACGAACACATCCAGCTATAACAACATTTATCGTTTTGCTGCTGCTCATCATTGGCGCTGGCTTAACGTGGTCATTTTTCGGTGAGATTGATGAGGTCGCTAAAGCTTCAGGAATTGTGCGTCCGAATGAAAAGGTAAGCAATATTCAATCTACCGTGCTTGGCACAGTCGAGTCTTATCATGTAAAGGAAGGTCAGTGGGTCGAAGCAGGTGATCTGCTAATGAGCCTGGAGCATGAGAGCCTAAAGCTTGATTTAACATCCAATCAGAGTGAGCTAGCCAGATTGGAGCAGGATGTAGAGCTGCTTAAGCGATATCGAGACAGCGTTGAGGGTCACATTAATTTGTTCCAAGAGAAGGATGAGGCAGAGAAGGTTTATTACCATCTCGTTGAGCAATATTTATTGGAGTATGCCCAGAAGGAGCTTCAGTATCATTCCAGCATCGAGCAGCTTAAGCAAGCGACAGGCGAGTCATTGCTTGCAAAGGAAGGAATAACGTTAAATCAGCGGGCGACTAGCAAAAAGAACAATCAATCCATCGCTGATTACAACAGGCAAATCGAGGAGCTGGAAAAGGAGCTTAGCGGAGAACAGCAATTAAAGCTGTCTATGGAAGCGGAGAATAACCAGCTTCCTGCAAGCGACCTGTTAAGAGCAGAACGATACAATCAATATATGCTTACACTCCGTGAGCTGCAAGCTGCTGTTAGCGAAAGTGAAAAGAAGGTGGAGCAGTCGATCGCTCTTGGCGAACGCTTTGTGCCCGCCTCACAGCTAGAAGCTGAAAAGCTGCAGGTCGAGGCTGCTAAGCTGCAGCTTACTCAATTCCAGCAGGAAGCGTTGCTAGGTGTGCAGTCTCAGATCAATGAATACGAGAACAGGATAAAAGAAACAAGGCATCTACTAAGCCAGCTCAGTGGACAGGACTCGCTCGTATCCCTAGAGCATCAATCGTTACAGCTGGAGGAGGACAAGCTGCAGGAGCAGGTTAATAATTTGCAGAAGCAAAGAGATAGTACGCGCCAACAATCAACGATTGAGCTGGAAAAGTTTCGATTAGATCGTTTGGTTCAGATTGAAGCAACGCTGGAGGAGAAGACGGACTCTATTCAATCCTTTCGTCATCAAATCGATCAGCTGCAGCTAGCTATCGATAAGCAAAGCATTCATGCACCGATTGCAGGTATGGTTCACATGGTGAAGGAGCTGAATAGCGGCGATATCGTTCAGCCTGGTGAAGAGCTGCTCTCCATCATTCCCGTCAATGAATCGATGTACAAAATGAGCATAGCCGTTCCGAATCATGAGATCGGTCAAATTGCCGTAGGTCAAGAGGTTGATATGAACTTTCATGCCTTCCCAAAACAAAGCTTTGGTTCCTTGGTCGGTACCGTCCAGTCGATAAGTACCGATTCCATCATTCAGCAGGATGGAAGAAGCTATTACACCGTAGAGGCTTCGATCTCGAATACCCCGCTCGTAAACCGCAAGGGAGAAAACGGTGAACTACGAGTAGGGATGACTGCAGAGGCCTATGTCGTTACAGACTCGAAAAAGATTATTCATTATTTGCTAGAAAAAATAAATTTAAGAGATTAGGAGGGGATTCGCATCAGACAAGTAGTTGCAATGCTACGCAAAGCTTGTGCTGTGAGCTGTGTTGCGCTGGTTACCCTTGCCCTTCTGCTCTCTTCTGCTCAGCAGGCTGCTGCAGCAGTGAATGGAGAGACGATCTCCTTAACTAGAGAGAAGATCCTTGAGCTGGCAGCTAAAAATGATATGACAGTTAGGGAACAGAATTTGCAGGTTAAAGCCAATGAGGCGCAGCTGTTTTATGCCAATGATCAGCGGATTGAGCTAGGTGCTTATAGCAAGCCTGAACTACAATCATTACCGACTGAGCTTGACGAGCTTCGTGCGCTCGTACCCGGCTACGATGATTTATCAGAAGCGGAAAAAAGTGAAGTTGATGGTGCATTAATGATTCAATCGATGATTAATGCTTCTATGAATGAGATGGTGGAAGCACAGGCGAACTATGAATATATGGCAGGGCATCAGCAATGGCTTACGCAGGTGAGAGCGCTTGGAGAAGAGATAAATAATGGAACGCATCAGCTAAAGATCGCTAAGCTGGAGCAGAATAAGCAGGTGCTGCTGGCACAATATGCTGCGCTCAGTCATTACTATGAGCTCATAGAACTAGCCATCGATATTCGTGCTGCGCAGCTAGAGGTTCAGATAGCAGAGACAGCCTACAAGGATGCGGAGAAGCTATATCAGCTTGGAATATCTACGGCGAAGGAGGTTGAGCAGGCTAAGCACACCGCTATCCAGCATAAGAAAAGTGTAGAGCAATTGAGCAGACAGCAACATGAGCAGAAGCAGCGATTTAAGCAAAGCTTAGGGATAAAAGCGGAGGACTCTATCATTCTTCCAGCAATAGACGAGGTAAAGCTAGACGTTCAAGATGACGAAGCTGTTGTAGATATTAAGAAGCAGATCGACTATGTGAAGGCAGAAGAAAGCATTAATCAGATTAAAACTAAGCTTGAGGAAGCACAAACGAGTGGAATGAACAAATATTTGAATGCACTGTTGAAGATTGAAACAGAACGGGTGACCTTGCTTGAAGAATGGCTGCAGCAGAAGGTTGATATGCTCAGTTATGAAAAAGAGACGGTAGAACATAGAATCCAGCAATTAGAAAATGAGTATACATTGCTTTGCTCAAAGCTAAACGATGCTGACAAGCTCTTGACGCTGGGCAGCATTTCAACAAGAGAGCATGAAGCGGTTAGCCATGAACTGGCCCGATTACAGTTTAATCTAGAGAAAAGCAAGCTGGAATGGTTCAGATGGCAAGAAAAAGAGAGAATTGCTGTGCTAGGTGTTTTGCAGTAGCTAGTAAATGGTAATTTTAGGTTGAAATATTGATATATTTTTGTTAAATTTAGAAGTAACTGTATAAATCCTTGCTATCAATCTATTATCGAAAGAGGAGAATTGAATGAAGAAGCTGACCGCACTACTCGCCGCATTAATTATGGTTTTTGTATTCGCTACAGGTGTTCAGGCACAAGAACAAGCTAAAACGGCGGACAAGCCTGTTACCGTATGGATTAATGGAGAACAGGTAGAATTCAATGAGAATGAAGTGATCGTTGAGAAGGGTACTACGCTTGTTCCAGCACGTGCGATGCTAGAAACACTTGGATATTCTGTTGCTTGGGATCATCCGAATCAAGCTGTTCTAGCAGAAAAGTATGGTTTCTCCGTTGCGCTGCAGATTGGCAATGCTACGGGTTATGTGAATGGAGTCGAGACGCAGCTATCTGTTGCTCCTAAGGTTTATCGTGGTACGACCTACGTGCCGCTTAGATTTATAAGTGAAGCGATTAATTACGATGTACAATGGGATCACGAATCTCAATCGGTGTTTCTAACGAAGGAAGCTAGCAAGGGGTATTTTTGGAAGGTAGAGAAGGATGGAGTTGAGGTTCATCTACTAGGCTCTGTACATTTAGGTGATGCTGGAATGTACCCACTACGTGATGAGATTGAAGAGGCTTTCGATAACGCTGATCATCTTGTCGTTGAGGTTAATACGGCTCAGGCACCTGATGAAAAGGTAGCGAAGGAAATTGCTGCTCTGCAAACCTTTACAGACGGAACAACGTTGAAGGATCATGTATCTGCAGAAACGTATTCGCGCATTCAGCAATTCCTTACGGATCTAGGGCTGGAGACCAACGCCTACGATACGTTTAAGCCTTGGGCGGTACATCTGGACATGATTAACTATGAAGCTGTAGTGGCAGGTTATCAGGGCGGATTGGGCATTGACATGTACTACCTGAATAGAGCACTAGCAGCCAATAAACCGATTCTCGAGCTGGAATCGTATATGCTTCAGCTCAACATTTTTGATGGCTATTCGAAAGAGCTTCAAGAGCAGCAAGTGAATGAAGTGCTGGACAGCATTTATGGTGTAGAAGTAACGAGTGCTACAGAAGAGCCTGCGTTAGATGTGCTCATTGATTTATGGGTTCGTGGTGATGATGCAGGGCTCGAGGAGCTTGTAGCTGCTATGAAGAAGGAAAGTCCTGAGATGTATAAGAGTGTGCTGACTGATCGTCATCCTGGTATGATTGAAAAAATCGAAGGCTACTTGAATAACGAGAAGAATGAATCGTACTTTATTATTACAGGATATCTTCATATGCTAGGTGAAGAAGGTCTGGTTAACTTGCTGAAAGAAAAGGGCTATACGGTAACTAGAATCTAATTTCAATAGAAGAGGGCATAACCAGCAAGCGTCGAACGCTTATGGTTATGCCCTCTTTATTCTATACAAAGCCGATTCTACTGTGAGTGCTCAATAGACTGCTTTGAAGCAGGCAATACTGCCTTTACTTTAATAATATTCCGTTTAATTAAGATCGACGTTGCGAAGTTACTTACAGCATGTATCATTAATGCGCTCCACAGTGTCTGCTGCTCCACAGTTATAAACCCAGTAATCAAGCTCATTATACATAAGTAGCCTAGCAAATAAGGCTGTCCCTCATATTGATTCTTATAATGCATGGCTGTAAATACAATCGTAATCAGTAGCACCGACAGCCAGCCTGGTAGGAAGGCTGCAAGCATCAAGAGCAGAACACCGCGGAAGAGCAGCTCTTCTCCAGCAACCGTTAGTATACTGATCGTATATATGCTTGATTTTGAGGTATGAAGAATATTTACAAGGTCATTGACACCATTAGTATTCGGCAGATGCGCCTTCTTCGTGACAATTAGCGCGCCTAATAAGAGCAGCAGCACCAGCGATCCTATTAGTCCGAGCATGAGATCAGTTCCAATATGCTCCACCGTAAATAGCTGCTGTAAAAAGTGAAGGGTGTCAGCTTTTTTCCATATAAAAAGAATGATTCCGCTTATAAATATCGTGACTAGACCAGTTAATGACAATATTTTGTTAGAGATAGATTGTTCCATCGAGACTAGCTGTTCCTCCTTCACAAATTTTAGAGTACTAAGCTAAAGTATAACGTAAATTTCTGTATATTAAAACCATATGACGTGAATCCAAATGTGCCGAGCTCCTTACTACTGATCGCGGAATTCCTGCGGGGTAACACCGTAGCGATCCTTGAACACCTTAATAAAATAGCTCGTTTTATTGTAGCCAACCTTGACGGAGATCTCATAAATTTTCTCCGACGTCGTACGCAGAAGATGAGCGGCTGTTTCTAAGCGCAGCCGTGTAACATATTCACTAATCCCCTCACCGGTTTCAAGCTTATACACCTTGGATAGGTATGACGCATTTAGGAACACATGATCAGCGATCGTTTGCAGTGATGCATCAGCAAGATGCTGGGCTGCGTAGTCTTGAACCTTTTGGATAATTCCGGTTCTAGAATGCTGCGTTCGAGCAGTAATCGATTGCTTATAGGCATGAATGACTCCATCGAGCCAGCTTCTCAGTTGCATGATCGTATGGAAGTTTGGTCCCGTCAGCAGCTGGTTGAATTCTGCGCCTAGGCTGTCGGTCATGCGCAGCTTGTTTTTATGTACCGCATAGCTCAGTGCACTAGCTATAGCATAATATGCCTCAACAATATGCTCGTGAGAATCTCCTCGTTTTTGCTCCAGCTCTAAAAATATAGCTTCAAGCTTATCGTCTACAGCTTCCCATTGTCCTATTTCAAGCAGATGATTCAGCAGTGGCGGCGTATATAATTGGGTCAAGCAATCTGCGTCATCCGCCTCTACTGCAGGCTCGGCCTGCATCGTCAGTAAAAAATCGCGCTCACTACCGATTCGTTGTCTGAAGCTGTGCAGCAGTCGCTCATATTCCGAGGTTAGCTGCTGCGGAAACGTGAGCTCCTGACTTAGCACAAGTGAGATGGTGCCCTTTAAGTAGAGCTTTACATAATGCTGCAAATGTGCCGCCTTTTGCTCAATCGCCTCGGCTTGAAGGCGATAGTCACCGTCGCTTGTAGCAAAGATTAAAAATGCATAATAGCCATAGCTATCCTTAACATGCCATAGCTGATAGTTTTCGGAGAAAATCTCCTCGGCGATATTACAGATCGCATATTCCAGTAATGAGCTGTCCTCTTCGCTTTGCTTATAGAAATAATCCTCCATGCGCAGCAGCATCATATAGCATGGGCTATCCCACTCCAGTGGCAGCTCTACCATATGAAGCCACTTTTGCAGCTGCTCCTGTGGAAGCTGCTTATGCAATAGCGTTGTTAGCAGATGAGAGCGCAGAATTGGCAAATTCGCTTTTACGGAGCTAATCGCATTCTGCAAAGAGCTAACCTCGAGCCAATGCTGCTCTAAGTCCTCAATCGCTTTTTTGACTGCCTGCATTAGCTCCTCATCCTCTACAGGCTTGAGCAGAAAGGCACTTGCTTGCTGCCGCAATGCACGCTGCGCATATTCAAAATCATTATATCCGGATAGCAGTATACATTTGACATGATTCCATGACGTTTTAATCGCATCAATGAGATCAAGTCCTGATATGCCAGGCATGCGAATGTCGGTAATGACAATATCGATCTGCGTTGCTTTCATCGTATCAAGCGCCTCATTAGCGGAATGTGCTTGGTATACTGAGCTGATGCCAATGCTCTCCCAGTCCATATTGGTCGCCAGGTCCTCTACTAGATCAGGCTGGTCATCTACGATAAGTAATTGATACATGCATGCTCCCCCTCTGTCATGTAACGATGTAATAAGCAGCTATGAACGTTAAAAGCAGTGAATAATTTGTAGCTCTATACATTTGGTTGAAAGATGTGAATCTAATCTTCAATGTTAATACAGCAGCACCGTTAGCTTACATTCCGCTCCTGCCAAGTTAGTTTAACGGTTAAGCCGCCTGCTTCCCGGCGTACGAAGCTAAGTGATGAGCTTGGTCCGAACTGCAGCAGCATGCGCTGCTTAATGTTCCATAGTGCACAGCCAGTATGATCGTCAGGTACATTCATCAACTCTCGTTCAAGCTCCTGAAGTGCCTCCTCACTCATGCCAACTCCGTTATCTTGGACGATGAGACTATGCCAGCCGTTTGAGCTTTCTCCGGTAATCGTTATCAGTCCGTCACCATCAAACTGCTCAATCCCGTGCAGGACAGCATTTTCAACAATGGGCTGCAGCAGCAGCCTTGGCAGCTCTAGCTTCATCATTGACTCGGGTACATCGATCGAGTAATTCATATGCTGAATATGAAAGCGTTGAATCTCAAGATAGCTTTCGAGCAGCTGCAGCTCCTCCTTCAGTGTAGAGGTCAGCTTCTCCACCCTTGTCGTATAACGATAGTACTTGGCTAGGTGCATCGACATCATCATAACGGATTCCTTTTTATCCAGCCTTGCCAAGCTGCGAATTAAAGCAAAGCAATTGTATAGAAAATGAGGATTGATCTGCGATTGCAGCTGCTTCACATTCGCTTCGCGGCGACGCAGCTCCTCGACATACACCTTCTCGATAAGCTTCTCAGTTTCTGCAGCCATATCGTTGAATCTAGCAAACAAGTAAGAAAATTCATTTTTCGGATTAACCGTAATTCGAGTAGAATAATTCCCCTCCTGCAGCCGCTTCACATTGCGTATAAGCAAACTAATCGGACGTTGAACATTTCGATAGAGCAGGTATGCCGCTAACAATCCTAATATAAGCAGTAGCACGACAGATACATAAAACAGTACCTGAGTTTTTATAATCGGTTTTAGCATCGCTTCAATCGGTACGTAATCAACCAGGTACCAGTCAAGCGTATGAATGGGGGCAAAGGTAACTAAGTACTTCGTACCTCCAAGGCTTACCGTATCGTTGCTGCCGTTCGCATCAAGCTTACCATCCAGGACAAGCTGATGAATGCTTTCAATCATCTCGGCATTGGCACTTTTGTTGCGGATCGTCTCTCCATCTACATGATATAGGAAAGGGTCGCCCTTGCCTGTTGCCTTGAACGTATCAAGGTCTTTAATAATATGCTCCTCAGGAAAGGAGATTTCGACTATAATACCTGCTCGATCAAGATCCAATAGCTTGCTTTTTGGTTTAACAATATGTCTTACAAAACGCTGCTGTAGGATGTTTTGCGTCACCATCTCCTGATAGGTCCAATTCGGAGCAAGCAGCTTTTTAACCGAATCTAGATCATACGAAAGATAGGTGTTTGTCGATACAAACTCCTTATTGGCTGGAGCAAGAATGCTGTACTGCGTATCCCAGCGCTGCGAAACGTTGAGCAAGCGTAGACGCTCCATAATGCGTAGTCGCTCATCGTTGCGCTCGTAAGCGCTTTCTATTAAGTGCAGCGTTTGCAGCTTCTGAATATGTATATCCTCGCTTAGTAGAAAGCCTAGCGAAGTGAGTGTTGTCACGCTTTTATTGATTTCATCGGCGAGAAACACAATATCCTTCTTCTGCAGCGAGTATACCTCTTCTTCGATGACCTGCATGCTCGTTCGCATCGATAGCGTGTAAAGTAAAATAATGGGAATTAGTAGCAACACAATTAAAGTGATAATTTTGGCAAACGTATTTTCACGTAAACGCATCAATCGTTCCCCACTCTCCATATGTGATGTGAAATAGGAGACAAAAAAATTGGCATCGTTCCAAAAAACGTGGTCTGTAGCAAAAAAAATGTTGCTGATAGAATGATAGTACGGGAGAGACAAATTATATCGCAAATATTGGAAGGGGGCAATACAGTGGACAATGTAATTAGCGAGACAGCAACAGCTAAACGTACTCGCACTAGGGAAAAAGAAAAGCTAAGTCGTACATGGCCGCTGCATATTATGCTGCTGCCCGCAGCAATTGTGACGTTTATTTTTGCTTATATGCCTATGGGCGGATTAGTAATGGCATTTCAGGATTTTAAGCCGTATGATGGCCTGATTGGCTCGAAGTTCGTAGGCTGGAAGCATTTTGAGTTTATGTTTCAGTACCCAGACAGTAAGGAAGTCATATGGAATACGCTCGTTATTTCCAGCTTCAAAATAGTATTTGGCTTAATCGTACCTTTCGTTTTTGCGATTCTGCTCAATGAGGTTCGTAAAACAGCATTCAAGCGTACGGTCCAGACGCTTGTATACTTGCCACACTTCATATCATGGGTCATACTCGGTGCGATTTTAACCGATATGCTGAGCAGCAAAGGGATTATTAATAGCACGTTAATCTCGCTTGGCTTTGAAGCAGTTCCTTGGCTAGCTAATGGCAATTGGTTCCGTTTTACGGTCATCGTTAGTGATATATGGCAAAACTTTGGATTTAATACGATTGTTTTCCTAGCTTCACTCGCTGGTGTCAATCCGTCCCTGTACGAAGCAGCAGAGGTGGATGGTGCTAATCGCTGGAAGCAAACCGTGCATATTACCGTGCCAGCTATGATTCCAATTGCTGTCGTTGTCGGCACATTGTCGCTAGGCAACATCTTGAATGGCGGCTTCGACCAGATCTTTAACCTGTATAATACGCTTGTTTATGATAAAGGCGATATTATTGATACATTCGTTTACCGTACAGCTATTCTGAATGGGCAATACAGCTTCGGTACTGCAGTAGGGCTATTTAAGTCGGTCATTGGCTTGATCTTAATTGTTATCTCCTATCGCATGGCTTACAAGTATGCCGGTTACCGAATCTTCTAGTAAAGGATGAGAGTGTATGTATTATAAAACATCAAGCTATCGAGCGTTTACGGCATTCAATTATGTATTATTAACGATCATTTGCTTGTCCTGCGTGCTGCCGCTTATTCATATTTTAGCGGTTAGCTTTAGCGCAAGCGCGCCAGCCAATTCCAATCTAGTAGGACTATGGCCGATTGGCTTTAACTTTGAAGCGTACGAAAAAACACTGAATAACCCCAACTTTCACAATGCACTGCTTGTAGGCTTACAGCGTACCGTGCTCGGTACGGTGATCGGGATGAGCGTAATGACGCTGGCCGGCTATGCGTTATCGAAGGATACCGGTTATTTTAAGAGCCGCTCGATTTATATGTGGTATTTCCTGTTTACGATGCTGTTTAGCGGAGGGATTGTCCCAAGCTACATGCTCATTCGTGAGTTGAACCTGATGAACACGATGTGGGCGCTCGTTCTACCGCTAGCGATTAATGTTTTTAACATGGTACTGCTTATGAACTTCTTTCGTGCGGTTCCAAGAGAGCTTGAGGAAGCTTCACTTATTGATGGAGCAGGCCATTTCCGAACGCTCATTAGTGTATACTTACCCGTTTCTATGCCGGCTATCGCTACGATCTCACTATTTACGATGGTTATGCATTGGAACTCTTGGTTTGATGGGTTACTGTATATTTCTGATTATCGAAAATATCCGCTGTCTACCTTTTTACAAACCGTCATTGTACAGCAGGACTTCAACAAGATTAGTCCCGATGTCAATGAACTGAAAAACATATCTCAGCGTACGGTCAAGTCTGCACAGATCTTCATTGGTACATTGCCAATTCTGCTAGTTTATCCATTTTTACAGCGCTATTTCGTAAAAGGAATTATACTAGGTGCAGTGAAGGAGTAACAAAGAAATTGGCATCAATCTAAAAAATATGGTCTTTCACTTCAACACGGAAAAAGTAAGATAAAATTATAGCAATTATCGCTATATAAACCAAAATATAACTTATAGGGGGAATGGTTATGAAAAAATGGTTATCATTATTGCTTATTATGTCCTTAACAGCCGTACTTGCTGCTTGTGCAGGCAATAATAATGGCGGCAGCACGAACACAAGCAACACGGGTAATACAACAACGAACAACAATAGCAATTCGAGCAATCAAGGCAACGAGCAACCAAGCAATAACTTTGTTGATGGTAAATATCAAGAGCCGATTACGCTAACGACGGTATGGGGAATTAACGAGAACGGTGCCGTATTTAAGGAAGGGGAAAGCATTGAAGACAACGTGCATACCCGCTTAATTAAAGAGCGTCTAGGCATTGATATTAAATACAATTGGGTGGTAACGAATACGAATGATGCGTATAAAACAAAGCTGCGCCTAATGCTTTCATCAGGTGAAAAAATGCCAGATGTCGTTGCATACCGCGGTGATCTAGAAACGGTAAATATGCTGATTGACTCCGGTCAATTTATGCCGGTGGGTGATCTTGTCGAGCAATATGCCAATGACACGTACAAGGAAGGCCTAGCACTAGATCCAGCGATCTGGCTGCCAATTACACGTGATGGCGAGAAAATGGCGCTGCCAATTCTCGATTATGCATACAATGACGATCATGTGATGTGGATTCGCCAAGACTGGCTTGATAAGCTGAACTTGAAAGCGCCAACAACGATTGAAGAGCTTGAAGCAGTTATGGATGCATTTGTGAATCAGGATCCAGACGGCAATAACAAAAAAGATACGCTTGGTCTAGCAACTGGCTTTAAGAACGGATTTAATACGTGGATGACAGACATTGGCTTCGTATTCGGAGCTTACGGCACGATGCCTGGTCAGTGGAATTTGAACGCTGAAGGTGAACTGGAGAACGGCTCAATTAATCCAAACGCTAAAACAGCACTTGCTAAGCTGAAGGAATGGATGGAGAAGGGTTATATTTCTCAGGATTCAGCGCTTTATGATGAGACAGCAGGCTCTGAGCTGTTTACGAAAGGCGAAGCAGGTATTATGTTTGGACGCAACTGGCTGCCAGCATGGCCGTTCCCAGATCTGCTTGCTAACGTTCCAGGCGCATCCTATAAAGCTTATCCAGTTCCAGCTGGTCCAGATGGCAAGATTGGTTCTGCAGGTGGAAACCCACCGGTGAATGGCTATCTATTCGTTAACAAAGACAGTGCTAACCCAGAAGCGATTCTTCATTACTATAATTGGTTCTTTGATAACCTAGCGAATCCGCAGCCAGGCAGCGAATTTGAAAATGGCTTTGCGGAGGGCTATGACTATGCAATCCTGCCAGATGGAACAGTAACGGCTGATGCAGCGAATCATCCAGAGCTATTCCCTGGTCTTAACGGTCAAACTGCACCTGTACTTTACTACACACTAACGTATGAGGGTGCTCGTATACCAAGTCTGTATGGAGACACTCATCTAAAACTGGCAAGCGGTGCAGCACCAGAAACACCATATGAGAAAACAGAATTCAATTCACGTCCGAAGGAAAATATCGATGCGATGAAGGTAGTTGTCGAGCAAAGAGATATTCGTATGAAAAACTACTATATGGGTCCATTAACGGAAACGATGCAGGACAAAAATGAGCTGCTTAACAAGCTAGTTAATGAAACCTACAGTAAAATCGTTTACGGACAACAGCCGCTGGACAGCTTTGATACGATGGTAGACAACTGGCTGAAATCAGGCGGAGAGCAGATTACTAAAGAAGTTAATGAATGGTATGACAACGCGCAATAATGCATAACTTCTAAACAACTAGCGACTTGCTTCTAGAGACGAATATCTTCTAGCAGCAAGTCGTTTTTTATGCAGTTCATTATTCTAAAGGTCGTTATAACAGAACGAGAGGAGCAAGCAATCAATGAAACGAAGAAGCTTTTGGGTATGGCTGCTTATTCTCACCATGCTGGTGCCTGCAACAGCTTACGGCTCCGGCTATTCCGAGGAACAGCACTGGGGATTTGAACGAATGACGGCTTGGAAGGAGAAGGGTCTGCTGGGAGGCTACCCTGACGGCAGCTTGCGACCAGATGAACCGGTCACACGAGCACAGCTTGCGCGATTGCTGCGTGCAGTACTTCAGTATCCAACAGCAAGTGAAGCTGAAGCCTTTACAGATGTAGAGCCCGGAGCATGGTACCGCGTTGATGTTGAAGCAGCCGCAGCTGCTGGAATCGTTAGCGGTTATCCGGATGGCAGCTTTAAGCCGAATGAGCAAGTGAAGCGTCAGGATGCTGCCGTCATGCTAGCAAAGGCGTTCAAGCTTGCAGGAACAAGCGGAGCTCAGACACTGGAGAGCTTTCCGGATGGGCAGACGGTGAGCAGCTACGCGAAGCATGCGATGCAGCGTCTGCTAGCAGCGGGTATGATGAATGGCTATAGTGATGGTACGTTAAAACCTATGAAAGCGCTATCTAGAGCGGAGGCGGTTACGTTGCTTGATAAATTGACAGGCGAGCTCATTCAAGAGTCTGGCGTGTATTCAGACCAAACCGTTGATGGCAATCTCGTTATTCAAGCAGCTGGTGTTACGCTTGAGCATATGACGATTAAGGGCAATGTCTATGTGACGGCAACTGTAGGCGATGGAGATGTGCATCTGAACGATGTTCGCATGGATGGAACGCTACATATTAATGGTGGCGGTACGGACAGTATCTACATTGAGAATTCAACAATTAATAGGATTGTTGTGAATCGCTTAGAAGGAAAGGTTCGCGTCGTTATACGAGATGGCTCGAGCATTGATGAGCTGTACGTTGAGCATGACGCGATCATTGAGCTTGATAAGGAATCCTTCATTAAATTGCTTTCCTTTATGAAGGGAGCAGAGGGCAGTAAGCTTGCATCGACAGGGACGATTGAGCAGCTGTTGAATGAAGCGGGTATTTCATATACGAAGCCAGATCAGAACGAGGGATCATCGAATGGAGGAACTATACCTGTGCCTGTACCAACCACTCCACCTAAGGATGAATGGACACTTGTATGGAGTGATGAATTTGATAGATCAGGAACGAATCTTGATGACAACGGAGTCGATCTTGATAAATGGGCTTACCAGCTTGGTACTGGCTCACAATATGGTCTCGATGGCTGGGGCAACAATGAAGAGCAGTATTATCGTGCGGAAAACATCGCCGTTGAAGATGGCGTACTAAAAATTACTGCTAAGCACGAGCAGCATGAAGGTAAGTCATACACGTCAGGGCGCTTGTTTACGGAGCCTAACTTCTCACAGACGTATGGCAAATTCGAGGCAAGAATGAAGCTTCCAGCTGGTGATGGACTATGGCCGGCATTCTGGATGATGCCGCAGCATAGCGTGTATGGTACATGGGCCGCTTCTGGAGAAATCGATATTATGGAAGCGAGAGGCAGATTGCTAGATGAGATCGGCGGAGCGATTCATTATGGTCGCAACTGGCCGAACAATAAGTTCTCAGCAGGAACGTATCATTTCCCAGAAGGGCAAGATATTACGGATTATCATGTATACGGCCTAGAGTGGGAGCCAGGCGAGCTGCGCTGGTATGTCGATGGCGTGCTGTTCCAAACGCTTAACAATTGGGATAGCTGGGGAGAGAATGAGCCTGCCAAATATGCATTCCCAGCACCATTTGACCAGCCGTTCCATATGATTCTGAACCTTGCGGTTGGTGGTAACTACGACGGTGGCAGAGTGCCTGGTGAGTCTGATCTACCTGCAGAAATGCTTGTCGACTATGTACGAGTTTATGAGCTAACCGGAAGACCGTATAAGGAGCCGATGGAGCCTGCTATTGAAGCAGAGCCGATCGATGCACCATACAAGGAAGCGGTTGATGGCAGCTACGTATACGACGCTGCATATGAGCAGCCGATTACAAAGGTAACGAATGACGGTGAGCAGCTCAATGAGCAGTATTGGAATTTCGTTGCGCTACAGCAATTCGGTGGAGCGGGTGAATTGACTGTAGAAGCGCTGGAGGAGGAACGCTTTGCTAAAGCATCGATAAGCAATGCGGGGAATGAGACGCATTCTATTCAGCTTATTCAGCATATAACGGTCGGCAAAGGCCGCTGGTATAAGCTTAGCTTTGACGCCAAGTCTGATGCGAGCCGTAATATGGCGGTGAAGATTGGTGGCGGTGAACAGAGAGGCTGGTCTGTCTACTCTGACAACTACGATATCGCCCTAACGAGTGAGCTGCAGCATTATGAGAAGGTGTTCCAGATGACGGCCGATACCGACAAGCAAGCTCGATTAGAGTTTAATATGGGGCTGAGCACAAGCCCGATTTGGATCGGTAACGTGAAGCTGGAGGAGATTAATGCTCCAGATCCATATCAAGAGCACGGATTGAAAGAGCCGCTTGCTAATGGCAACCATATTTATAATGGTAGCTTCGATCTTGGTTATATTCACCGGCTAACGTATTGGATGACCTCCGTTGCTAATGATGCGAAAGCTGCATTTAATGTAGATTCGTCGCTGCGCGAGCTCCATGTTTCGATTGAAGAGGGTGGTCAGCAGGCAGATGCTGTCACAATTGCTCAGCATGGTATCAGCTTAATTCAGGACAACGCATACGAGCTGACATTTACTGCGCGCGCTGATGCGCCTCGCAGCATTGACGTGATCTTCATGAATGAGGATGGCGAGCTACACGGTCAGCCCGTCACGTTTAATCTAGCACAGGAAGCTGCAAGCTACACGGCAAGCTTTAATATTGAGCAATCCGTAAGCGAGTCGGGGACGCTAGTCTTTTGGCTAGGTGGAGTTGAAGGCTCCGTGTATATGGATAATATTAAGCTGGTGCGTACAACGGATAACCATGTAGGCGAGCTGCCATTAGAGCTGCAATTTCCACTGAAAAACGGTGACTACACGAACGGCTTGAGTAGTTGGAGTGAGCATGTGCAGGGACGTTATGACGGCTGGGATCAGTATACGAAGATGGATGTTGCAGGTGAAGTGCTGGAATATACGGTGTGGAGCACAGGTAACAATCCATGGGACGTCATGCTTGCGCAATCTGGCCTCCAATTGAAAAAGAATCAGACCTATGTTATATCACTGGATGCGAAAGCCTCGTTAGGAAGAGAGGCTGAGCTCGTTCTCGAGAATGACAGCTATCACCGCTATATGTCAGAACGTCTTGCTCTAACGGAAGACTGGCAAAGCTATAGCTTTGAGCTATCGATGGAGCATGATGCACTGCTATCCTTCAAGCTGCTGCTAGGTAAGCTGGAGGGCGCAGAGGCAATTGGTGAGCATACGGTATGGGTTGATCATGTGCGCGTGGAAGTAAAGGATGCAAGAAGCAAGGCCTTTCTAGCGGTGAATGGTGATTTTGCTGCTGGCATGGATGGTTGGCATACGCATGTACAGGGGATATATGATGGTCCATCGAAGGCGAGCTTTAATGTAGATGGAGGTGCGCTGCATGCTACGATTGAGCATTCCGGAGTAAATCCGTGGGACGTTTTGCTATTCCAGGAAGCCGTACCGGTCAGCAAGGGAAAAACATACGTTGTTTCCTTCGATGCTCATGCAAGCATAGCACGCGATATTGAAGTGATTGCAGAAAACAGCGCATATGCACGTTCGCTTAATCAACCGGTTACGTTAACGGGAGAGTCGCAAAGGTTTAGCTATGAATTTACGATGGAGCGTGACGAGAACGTACAGCTGAAGTTTCTGCTTGGTAAGCTTAATGGTACGGAGGAGGCCGATGTTCACCATATAACGATTGATAACGTACAATTTGAGCTTAAAGGAGCGCGAGCTGCGTTAAGCAGTGCGGTGGAAAGCGTTGAGCAGGAATTGGTGAATGAGTAAAATAGTTTAGCATAATAGCATATCGAATCAAGCTGCATCTCGAACGTTAGCATTAGGCTAACGATGAGATGCAGTATTTGATTTGTGGAAAGGATGTGGCCATTAAATTCCAAAAAGGTAATTGACAAATATTGAATAATAAACAGATTTTGTATATACTAATACATAGATTACCGATGTATCGTAATTATAGGTATAGAAGGGAAATGAACGAGCGATGAAAATTAATAAGGAGCTTATGAAGGGCAGCACAGTCATACTCATCCTCTCTATGCTAGATCGAGCGGATATGTATGGCTATGAAATGACGAAAGAAATTGAAAGAAGCTCGGCTAATGTGTTCACTTTAAAGGAAGGCACATTGTACCCCATCCTTCATACGCTTGAGCTAGAAGCGATGGTGGAGGCATATTGGAGAGAAGAAGGCGGGCGCAAGCGAAAGTATTATCGGATAACGGAAAGCGGCAGACAGCAGCTGCAGGAGAAGCGTGAGGAATGGACGCTCTTTCGCAACACGGTCGATCGATTGATTGGGGAGGGCTCAGTATGAATGAGAAAAAGTTAGCCACCCATCCATTGGTCGCTGCATACTTAGAGGAAGTTTGTAGCCATGTAAAGGCTAAAGACGTACATAATGACATTGCAAGTGAGCTGCTAGGGCATCTGCTAGAGCGTGTCGAAGATCTGATGGAGCTGGAGCAGCTGGGTGAAGAAGAAGCGATCGCTTCAGCCGTTAGAGGTATGGGAGATGCACGTGAAGTAGGGATTGGGCTCAATGCTGCGCACAAGCCGAAGACGGAGTGGAGTGTAGTCGTGATCTTTGCCGTCATGTTCTTGTTAGCTGTCGTTGCACTTTTTGCCTTGCCTGCAGGATTCATAGATATGACGACTAAGCTTATTATTGTCTTGGCAGGCTTGCTGTTCATGGTTGCCGCCTATTTTGGTAATTATCAAAAGCTTGCGAGATGGTCATGGTGGCTATACGCAATAACGATCGGAGTTATGTACTATACTCTGTTATTCGGCACACAAATCAATGGTGCGAAGGAATGGCTTTCAATAGGGAAGTTAACCTTTAATCTTGGTGAAGTGTCTCCTTATCTGCTCATTGTTGCTATTGCTGGAATTCTCTATATCGAACGCAGCAAGCCTCGATCAACTCAACTTATGTCATCCGTCAAAATATTCGCACAGCTGGTCGCTTTTATACTGTTGCCGATGCTCGTATATATGTTGACGCCTACGATGATTAATTTGGCTGTTTACATGTTCGGACTTTTTGTACTGTTCATTGTATACGGCAAATGGCGCTTTATGCTAGCTGCAGCAGGCACTTTAATTACAGGTATAGTGCTGCTGCTATCGTTTAATGGCGGCCAATTACATTATATTATTTTCCGCTTAACCACTATGTTCAGTAATGATCCTCATGCTAATTATCAAGCGTTACGATCAGTTGAGGCTATTCAAGCGGGAGGACTATGGGGACAAGGCATCGGTGTGCCTAACCCTAAACTACCGTTTATCTATAGTGAGATGATGTATGCTTATCTTGTTTACAGCTTAGGCTGGATATTTGGAACAATAGTTGTGTTAGCCGTTATTGCTTTTGTTTGGCGCACGATTCGTATGGGGCTACGAACGAAGGATATGTATGGAAGATCATTAATTGTAGGTGTCTGCAGCATATTCGGCATACGATTGCTATGGAATTTACTGATGTGTCTTGGTATTGTACCTATTTTTGGCATTGGTCTTCCGATTCTGCAATTAAGCTCAGTCACCATTTTGGAATTTGGCTTAATTGGCTTTATGCTTGGCGTCTACCGAAGAAAGGATATGATTAGTCAGCAGCAAGACCAAGGCTTCCAATCTTCGTTGACTAAGTCATGATCGACCAAAAGAAACTCCTCTCTTTGGGTGATTGCACGAATCTTCCCGCAGAGAGGAGTTTTTTTGTTGAGGTTTGGATGTGTTCAGCGCAGTCCATGAATAACAATGCAAAGCAATGCTAATTGGAATGATGTTTAATCTGCTATTGATTATCCCTTGTTCAAGCGTTTGCTTGCTGTCTGGCTTTCCTTCGTAACAGGGACTGCGGAAAGTGCCTTTCCAAGGCCGTAGGGTGGCATGTTGACGTAGATCGATTCATAGCTGCCAGCCTTTAACTGATAGGTTTCATGGTAGACAGCAACCGCCTGGCTGCTGCTTCCTACCCTCTGATTAAACTTTTTCCATGCTTCCATATGCTTATTCGCTTTGGAATAAGCAAGCAGCTCCTCTGTCGAATTCCAGTATTGCACCATTATCGTCGTTCGAAGACCAAAATAGCTTTCCATGGACATAAAGCCAAGCTTTGCTTTGTGCGTGTACAGCTCCTGAACCATCCCTGGCATCGCCAGAAATACAGGCAGCCACTTGTGCAGCGCCCACCACTTGTTAATGCGCATACCGATTAAAAACACGACAATATCCTGGTCATTGTTAACCGTGTAACGCCCCTTTAATATTGAAGCCGACATCATGATTAGCCCCCTTCCATTTGATTGAATTGAAGCAAGGCATGCTCACACCATTCAATCGCAGCAATGGTGGTCCGCTTGCCATAATCCAGCGTAAGCAGCCAGTACTGTACATCCTGTTCCTCATCTGTTGCATGAGCTGTAATCGATTGCTCAATGCCTACATACGTGGCATAACGATCCTCAAGCTTATTCTTATAATCCTGCAGCGTGCGTATCGTATGCTGCTTGGATTGATGACTGCCGAAAAAAAGCTTAAGCAGCACCTCATTGCGTTCAACAGAGATTTGCTTAATTGGCTGCTCTAACCATTCTCGTAATACCTCTTTGCCTTTGTCCGTAAGCTCATATTCATTCCGGTCAGGCTTGCCTGGCTGCGAGGAGCTTTGTATCGTTGCTAATCCTTCCTCTGTTATGAGCTTAAGAGTAGGGTAGATCTGACCGTAGCTAATTTTCCAGAAATGAGTCAAGCTCTGGTCAATCAGCTGCTTAATGGCATAGCCAGATCGACAGGATGTCGTTAATATTCCAAGGATCGCGTAAGTCGTATCATTATAGTTTTTCATAGTATCACCTATCTGTTTGATATATATCATTTAGATACATAATAGCACGAGATAGAAAATAATGGAATAGTGATTTTATTGAATTTACTCATTTTTTTCTCATTGTATTCTCGTTGTATCCTCGTTGTATGAATAGCGATGGCGGAGGGTATGTTAGGGACAATCATAGCGTGAAGGAGGTGTAATCACATGGGAAGAAGACGCAGATCCTATGCTGTGCCTAATGTTCAACAAGCAATGCAGCAATTTAAAGCTGATGTGATGCGTAATGAAGGCTATACGGTTGATCCTGCTCGTCCAGATGATGTGAAGTTTGAAGTAGCTAAAGAGCTAGGTGTTCCTCTGCAGCCGTACGACAACGGACATCTTACGACGGAGGATGTCGGTCATATCGGTGGAAAAATTGGCGGGTCGATGGTCAAGGAGATGATTCGACTAGCCCAGGAAAGACTGGCAGATGAACAGCAGAAGTGATGCTATGTCAACTAATGCGCATTAATACGAGGCATGCTAAGAGCACCTATACGTGCACTTAGCATGCCTTTTATTACCATCCAATATATGGAAATTACTGAGCAACTTTTTCCCCACTTTTCCTGTAGTTGATCTATAATAAGTCTGTTATAGCTACATAACTTCAAAGTGTAAACAACAGGAGGAATGGTTAAACATGGCTTGGAAGAAAATTGTTTCATTGGTCATAGGCTGTACATTACTTATGACTATACTGTCTCCGGTTACGGCTGCATCGGAGTACGAAAGCATTGATAGCATCACGTTAAAGCAATCTCCTTATTCGATTGGAGATGGGTGGAGTGTAGATGGTTCCTTTAGCTCGAACGCACCTTATTCCATGGCTATTGGTAAGTCTCAGTATGTAGCGGTTGGTCCTTACGGATCGATTATGACATCGAAGAATGGACGTAACTGGAAGGCTACAAGTAAATTTAATAACTATCAGTTAACGACGATTGCCTATGATGGCAGCAACTATTATATGTTTGGTTCGAATACTGAATATGAGAAAAACGCTGCCTGGTCTTCATCGGAATTGTTTGTTTCAAAGGATGCACTAACCTGGGAAAAGGCTGATTTTAATCCTGGTGAGTCCATTCACTATTTACTGTGGACTGGCAAGCAGTTCATTGCTGTAGGTCAGAAGCATGTCTATACGTCAAGTGATGGACAGAAATGGACAGAGCGCTTGACGCTTACAGACAACTACGGTAATCATTATCTTCATTACGAGAATTCAACCTACTTTATTTATGGCTTTGAACACAATAAAGTATACACATCTAAGGATGGCGTAAAGTGGACAACAAAATCGTTGGATACGAAGGCGAGTATTCAAGATTTTGTCTGGGCAAAGGATCGCTATATTGGAGTAGGGAACGGCTTGTTTACATCTAAGGACGGCATCTCTTGGACGAAGCAAAGTCAATCGCCTAGCGAGGCTAATCTTAATTACCTTTATTATGATGGCAAGCAATTTATAGCGTTTGGACTAATTTACAACAATGGAGGAGTAGGAAAGCAAGTATCTTATACCTCTAAAGACGGTGTTAACTGGAAGAAGCATGACTTGTCTAATTTGCAGACGCAAGTCTATCTCATCTATCCAGTTGATGGCGGATACGCAGGTTTAGCTTCTAATAAAACCATTGATCGTCCAGATGGTACCTATTCTTTATTCTCTAAGGATGGCATAAGCTGGACGTATGGCCTTGTCGGAACGTCGATTTTTGGCGACTTTAGCGGTATTGCAACAAACGGTAAGCGCACGGTTGCTGTAGGGGCACATGGCAGCATCATTTATACAGATGATGGATCTAACTGGAAAAGTGCTACGCCGCTTCCTTACGGTAAGATCGGCAGAACGCTATTGTTTGACGTTGCCTGGGGTGCGAACAAATTTGTTGCGACTGGGAATGGTGGCATCTATACCTCCACCAACGGTGTAAATTGGAAAAGGGAAAATGTGCTGGATGAGTACGGACAGCTGCGCGACATTCTATGGACAGGGAAGTTTTTCATTGCCGCAAGTCAAGTGGATGGGGTGTACTATTCGAAGGATGGCGTGAAGTGGTCTAAGGTTAAAAGTGTAAGCACCTACGATCATTGGCTAAATTCAATGGTTTGGGATGGCAAGCGTATTGTCGCAACGTTCTCTATGTACAATAACGGTGATCAATATACGCGTGTTATGCAGACAACCAATGGTACGACTTGGACAACCCTTGCAACCATTGATGTTATGAATATGCATATCGCATGGAATGGTGAGAAGTATGTTGCGGTAGATTGGTATAATGCTGCTAGGCTGTACACTTCAACTGATGCGAAAAAATGGACACGCGCAAAGGTTAATTTGGACGATGAGAATGATCGATTTGAATTTATAACATCATTCGATGGTTATTTCTTCGCCTTTAATGATTCATTAAAGATTATTGATGGCGATTATACCGATTATAACGCCTATTACACATCTAAGGACGGTGTGAAGTGGAGAGAGGTAGCGGTCAATGATCCGTACAGTGCGAATACCTACGGCAATATGATGATGATGGACGGCATTAAAGCTTACAGCAAATATATATTCGTTGGTGCAACTGGTAAGATCATGTATGCAAAAGAGCTGCAGTTTGAGGATCCGATAGCTATTACTATACTTGGCTCAACCCTTAATATGACAGCAGATGATGGCAAGCCATATATCGAAAAAGGAACGACCTATGTACCGCTTAAAGTGATCGGAAAAGCACTAGGCTACAGTATCGCATGGGATCAAAAAACGAAAAGTGTCACCTTCGCCAAGGACGGCAAGAAGACGATTTTCAAAAATGCGATAACTAAAAATGGAAGATCGTATGTGCCATTGCGTGAAATATCGGAAAGCTTAGGCTATAAGGTCAATTATGAGCGAAAAAATCAAGAAACAAATATTCATATAAATAAATAATATGCTTTATAAAAATACACATATAATTTTATATGTGTATTTTTATTTATTTTGTTTATTTATGGTAGACAATTATATTATTATATGTGAAAATTTCTGAGAGCTAATTAATAAATGAATTTTATTGGAGTAAGTGAAAGGATAGATAAATTTTAAAGTCAAAGATTTATAGGAGAGATTTACACATGAACGATGTCTTGTTAACACCAGATATGTTACCGTTCCCATACTTTATGGTTGATCGAGAGCTTAACATTTTGTTACAAACCGATTGTGTAAAGCATAAATTCCCGATAGCACATAACTTCTTAGAGCTTGTTGATGCTAGTAGCAGGGAGAAGATCATTGATGATTTTACAAAGCTTGATTCCATACACAAGCTAGAGCTCCATCTTCATACGAGAAAGAAGAAAGCAGCGTTATTCGAAATTTATATTCATTGTCAATCATCCAATCAAATTCATCTATTCTGTATTGATAAAGAGAGTCAAATGGAAAGCTTTCAAACACAAGTATCAGGCTTAGAATGCAATTTTATTAATGTAACGCATTCCTTATTGGAAGAAAAAATTATGCTGGAGCAATCCATTGAGCAGCTACAGCAATCCGTTATTGAGCATGAAAATTTAGCGACGGTAGGTAAGCTAGCTGCAAGCATTGCTCATGAAATTCGTAACCCTCTGACCAGTGTGCGAGGATTTGTTCAGCTGCTGCGTCCACATTTGCTCGAGATAGGCAAAGAGCATTATGCAGATGTTGCAATATCAGAGCTGGATCGAGCGAATGATATTATCTATGAGTTTCTTAATACGTCCAAGCCTTCTGCGCCAACATTAGAGCAGGTTAGCATTGTGTCTGTCGTTGAGGAGGTTATGCTGCTTTGCCAAAGTGAATCACTGCTTAATAATTGTTATTTTGAGTATAGGCGTCCAGACAACGATATATGGTTATGCATAGATCCAAAGCAAATTAAACAAGTGCTGCTTAACTTGATCCATAATGCTATGGATGCTGTGAAAGAGAGTGTAAACCGTAATCATGGAGTCATCATGATTGATATTCGTCATCTGCATTCTAGAGTCGAGATTGTAATAGCCGATAATGGCAGCGGAATTAATCAGGAGAATATGCAAAAAATATTCGCTCCCTTCTATACGACGAAGAAAAAGGGAACTGGGGTTGGACTCGCTGTATGCCAGCGTATTATCGAGGATCATAACGGAAAAATTGATGTACATAGTCAATTAGGCAGAGGAACATCCTTTACAATCACTCTGCCTTGTTTAACTAGCATAAATTGAAGATTACAACGCTTCATATAATGTAGGATCAACGATTTGAATAAATTGCTTTGCAGCATGTGATAGCGGAACTTGGCTCGAGTAGCAGATCCCGATGCTACGCTCTGGAATAGGCTCCTCAAGCTTCAGCTCATGCAGCAGTCCGCTATCGATATAATGCTGTGAAAACTGCTTCGTTACACATGCGACGCCAAGATTAATCTTAGCAAAATCAAGCAGTAAATCATGTGATCCAAGCTCGAAAACCGGCGAGAGTGTAATGTCCTTCTCTTTAAAATAACGGTCAATATAAACGCGAGAGTTCGCTCTTTTTTCTAGACAGATCAGAGGCAGCTCCACGAGCTGCTCCAATGTAATAGGTGAGGAAGAGAGCTCACGATACTTCTCACCACCGACGAAAATATCATGCACGTCCTTACACGGAAAGGCTTGAATACTATGGTCAACGATGGGCAGATTGCATACACCAAGATCTGCCTTGCCTTCCTTAATAAATTCACAAATCTCTGTCGTTGTGCCGTTTAAGATTTTAAGCTTAATACCGGGAAATTGGTTGTAGAATTGTTCGAGAAACGGCAGTAAGTAATACCGTGAGATCGTATCTCCAACACCGATATGAAGCTCACCGATCATCATGTTCTTAAATTCCAACATTTTTTCTTCACCGATGTTAAGAATATTTAGAGCAGATCGGACATGCTCATAGAGCAGCTTGCCTTCCGTCGTTAGTGTCACACCTTTTGATGTACGATTAAACAGTACAAGGTCTAATTCCTTCTCCAGCTTTTGAATGGATTGACTAACGGCGGACTGTGTCATAAATAATTCCTGTGCAGCCTTTGATATGCTAGATTGCTTGCTTACCTCGTCAAAGACGCGATAAAGATCCAAGCTCTTTCTCATATTAATCACCCTAATACTATATATTATAGATATTAATTTTACTTATGTTTTACTTAATTGTATAGTTATTTAGTAGTTATCATACATTCGATCATCATTCGTTTATGTTCGATTAAAGGAGAGTTTATATTGCAAAGAGTAGTTGGTACAGTAGTAAGAGGACTTCGAGGTCCAATTATTAATCAAGGAGACGATATTGAACAAATCGTGGTTGATACTGTATTAAACGCAGCTAGTGCAGAAGGCTTCTCGATCGAAGACCGTGATATCGTTACCATTACCGAATCAATTGTTGCACGTGCACAAGGAAACTATGCGTCCATCGACCATATTGCAGAAGATGTACGCGCGAAATTCGGCAGCGATACCGTGGGTGTCATTTTCCCGATCTTAAGTCGTAATCGTTTTGCAAATTGCTTAAGAGGCATAGCAAAAGGGGCGCAAAAAGTTGTATTGATGTTAAGCTTCCCTGCTGATGAAGTAGGTAATCATCTTGTTAGCTTAGATGAGCTAGACGAGAAAGGCATCAACCCATGGACAGATGTGTTAACAGAAGCTGAATTTAGAGCGAATTTTGGAAATAAAAAGCATACATTTACAGGTGTAGATTACATCGACTATTATAAATCGATTATTGAAGGAGAAGGAGCTGCGTGCGAGGTTATCTTCTCGAATCAGCCTAAGACGATCCTCGACTATACGAAGAGCGTGTTAACCTGTGATATTCACTCGCGACATCGTACGAAACGTATCTTACTTGCTGGTGGAGCAGAAACGGTTTATGGCTTGGATGATATATTAGCTCAGTCCATTAACGGCAGCGGCTATAACGAGGCATATGGCTTGCTTGGCTCTAACAAAGCAACCGAGGATACGGTTAAGCTATTCCCTAACAACTGTCAGCCACTTGTTGACGGCATTCAGGCGAAGCTGAAAGAGCAAACAGGCAAAACGGTAGAAGTGATGGTTTACGGCGACGGTGCGTTCAAGGACCCTGTAGGACAAATCTGGGAGCTTGCTGATCCAGTCGTGTCGCCAGCCTATACAGCAGGCTTAGCAGGCACGCCGAACGAGATTAAGCTGAAGTATTTGGCCGACAACAACTTCTCTCACCTGCGTGGTGAAGAATTGAAGCAGGCGATTGCCAGCTATATCGAAAATAAAAACGAGAACCTCGTTGGTGCAATGGAAGCACAAGGCACAACGCCTCGCCGCTTAACAGACCTGATCGGTTCACTATCTGACTTAACATCAGGCAGCGGTGACAAAGGCACGCCAATGGTTTACATCCAAGGCTACTTCGACAACTATACAAAATAATTAATGAATCAAAAAAAAACGAGCCCACAGGCTCGTTTTTTTGTCAGTAGCGGACTTCTTGATGTAATTTGTGACCTTGTTATTGAAAGCTCCATATTGAGACGTCCAGACGATAATCAATCTATTGTTATCCATGTTACTTCTTAAGCCCCAGCGGAAAATATAGTGTTGTCAGAACGCCATAATGGGTATTAAATTTACGTTTTACAAGAGCTGAGGGCGAATAAGTACTGCAGAGTGGTCAGACTCGCCAGGAGCAAGCTGCTGAATGCCTTTACCTACATTCATTCCGTTAACAGGCGCCATCCAAGGCTCTATGCATATGAAGGGCTTGTCCTGTAGCGCCCATAGCACGATATATTGATATACTTCATCATATTCAATCGTAACTTGCAATGATCTTGCTCGGTCGATCATCGTGCAGCTGTTTGCTTGCAGCTGATCATAGATGACATTAGATTCCTGCTGCTGCATATTAAACTGACTTTGTGCCATGCTGTTAGGCAGCATCTCATTATAGCTTGACGATGGAATCGTTAGCTCAAGCGTTGCCTTATCCTCTACATAAAAGTAAGGATGATAGCCGAGGTAATATGGCATTGTTTTATGATCATTATTCGTAATGCCAGCTTCAATCGTAAGTCCATCCGCTCTAAGCGTATAGGTCATCATAAGACGGAAGCTGAATGGATAGCGCTCGCGTGTTGCTTCATCATCAACGAGCTCCAATGAAATAGACGCTTCCTGCTCATTGGCGTGCACACTAGTCACCCGACCGGCTAACTGTCGTGCAAAGCCATGCTGCTTTAGCTGATACGCTTTACCTTCATAGGTATACGTTTCATTCTCTAAATAGCTGCTAATAGGAAACAGAATCGGATTTCCTCCACGAATGTTTTTGCTTGGATCATCTAGTGTCGCTTGATCTAAGTACAGCACATCCTGACCACGATATACATATCTGCTAACAATACATCCTCTTTCTGGCACAACCTCAATATAGCTGCCACTTTCCTTGTGCTCCAGCACATAGGTTTCAAAACGTTCCTGCTTCATCGAATAGGAATACATAGGACACAATCTCCTTTATCATTAGCTGCGGTATCACTTATTAAGATGTCAGCTCTAGCTTCTATATCATTATAGTAACGAAATGAATCTAAGTAGGCAATTGATCTGTTTTAGTTCCTTCGTTGTTATGCTATAATCTTAAATTAAAACGGGAAAGGAGGAAAAGTGGTGACAACGATAAAGGATGTTGCTGAAAAAGCTGGTGTAACCGTAACGACCGTGTCCAGAGTGCTAAACAATCGAGGATATATTAGCGAACGTACACGTGAAAAGGTGCGCCTTGTTATGGAGGAGCTTCAGTACCAGCCGAATGAAATTGCCCGTTCACTTACACGTAAGCGCTCTATGGTGCTTGGAATGATCATACCTACAATTGCGCATCCCTTCTTTAGTGAGATGGCCAATGCTATTGAAAACTATGCTTCCGGTTTTGGCTATAAGCTGCTTATTTGCAATTCAAGAATGGAGCAATCGAAGGAAAAGGAATATATTGATATGCTTAAAAGCAATCGAGTGGATGGCGTGATTATGGGGAGCCATACACTGGATGTTCAAGAATATATTAATCTTCAGCGTCCGATCGTGACCTTTGACAGAAGAATCGCAGATATTCCTTACATCTCCTCAGACAATTATCAGGGCGGTCAGCTGGCGGCTCAGCTGTTTATTTCCAAGGGCTGTAAAAAAGTCGCAATTATTAGCGGTGATCTTAGTCTCGACTTGCTTAGTAATTTAAGAACGCAGGGATTTATTGAAACCTTGAAGCAGCATCAGATTGAGCCTATTGTTTTTCAGTTAGGATCAGATAGCTTTGATCGCTCTACTTATGATGTACTCATAACCGAGCTAATCGAACAGCACCAAGGTCTTGATGGCATATTCGCATCTAGTGATATTGTCGCAATGACGGTTATTAAAGCCGCAGCGGCTAGAGGAATCAGTATCCCACAGCAGCTGAAGCTAATTGGTTATGATGACATCTCGTTCGCTGAATTGGCCAACCCTGCCATTACTACGATAAGGCAGCCCATTGAGGCGATGAGCAAGCTAGCAGTTGACCTACTGGATAAATTAGCTCAAGGTGAGCAGGTAGAGCTTGAGAACACGCTGCCCGTTACGCTAGTTGAACGAGATACAACATAGTAAAAAGCCGTGAATATTTATATCGGCTTTTTTTAAGAAAATATATGTCAACCGATTGACATGTCAAGCGGTTGACATATATAATAACGCTAAGAAAGTAATCTATGTAATAACAGGGGGTTATTAAAAGATGAAAAAACTGTCTTCATTGATGTTGGTACTAATTTTAGCTCTTGTTGTAAGCGCATGCGGGGGAAACAATGCCAATAACGCTAGCAACGCGAACGAAGGAACGAATGCTTCAACTAATACTGGCTCAGATTCTGATGCTAAGGAAGTTAAAATCACGATATTGAATTCCAAGTCAGAAATCCACACACAAATGACAAATGCAGCTGAGACCTTTTCGAAAGCGCATCCAAACATAAAGGTAGAAGTAATCTCCACAAATCAGGATCAATCACCTGTAGAGAAGGCTTCCGCGTTATATGCTTCAGGCACGCCTGCAACGCTAGCGATGCTTGATGCGGGTGATATCGAGAAGTTTGCAGATAAGGCGTTAGACTTATCTGGTGAGAAATGGGTAGCTGAGCTTGCGCAGCCGAATGAAATTAACGGTAAGACGTTAGCATTCCCATTTGCAGTTGAAGGCTACGGCTTAATTTACAACAAAGAAGTGCTTGATGAAGTGGCAGGCGGAGCTTTTGATCCAGCTACGATCAATACAACGTCGGCGTTAGAAGAGCTTTTGCAGAAGATCGAAGCAGCTGGCAAGACTCCACTTTATATTGGCAGCATGGACTGGTCGCTAGGTAATCACTTCCTTGCGATTGCGTATGCGGCACAGCCAGATACTGATGTGAAGGGCTTCCTAGAGCAACTAAAAGGCGGCTCAGCTGATCTTGTAAACAATGCAACATACCAAGGCTTGCTTGATACATTTGATGTTCTGAAGAAGTACAATGGGGGCAAAAATGACCCTATGGCTGTCAACTATGAGCAAAGTACTGCAGCTGTTGCAACAGGCTCAGCAGCAATTACGTTCAATGGAAACTGGTTAATCACTGAGTTGCTGAAGTCTAATCCAGAAGGAGAGTATGGCTTTATTCCAGTACCGGTTAGCAATGATCCTACGACGAAAGCTAACTCTGCTGTAGCGATTGGTGCAACGAAGCAAATGTTTATCGATAATGAAAAAAGCACAGAAGAGCAACAAGCTGCTGCTAAGCAATTCTTGAACTGGCTTGTTTACGAGGATGCAGGTCAACAATTCCTTGTTAATGAAGCAAACGTAATTCCTGCATTCAAAAACATTACATTGGAGCTTAACGGCTCTCTTGCTGTAGCAATTAATGAGTATAACCTAGCTGGTAACTCGATTGAGTTTGCAGGTAACTTTGTACCAGGTGATCACTGGAAGGTGCTTGGTGCATCCATGCAAAAATACTTGGCTGATGTGACGGATCGCAATGGTCTTGCTGCTGAGATCGAGGATTACTGGAAGAGCGTACAGTAAGTAACCAACATGAAGAGGGAAAGTCGATGGACGGTCTTCGTTCCTCGACTTTCTTCTTTTAATCCACGGAATCGGAGGAAACTGGCATGATCTCTGAAAAAAACACAGTAAAGAGAATAGGCAACCAACTACTTTTTACTGGTCCAACACTACTTGCTTTTATAGCGGTCATCATTGTTCCGTTTATATACGGAATTTACATGACATTTTTTAAATGGGATGGCATCTCATCGAGCATGCCTTACGTTGGGTTCAATAACTATGAAGCAGTTTTCAACGATACAAAGTTTTGGACTTCTGTATGGTTAACGATTAAGTATGTTGCAGCAAGCGTCTTCTTAATTAATACGGTTGCCTTTTTGTTAGCCTATCTCGTTACAATGGGCATTCGCGGACAAAACTTTTTTCGAACTGCTTTTTTCTCGCCGAACCTTATTGGCGGACTCGTACTCGGATTCATCTGGCAGTTTATGTTTAACAACTTTTTCACTTCGATTGGTGAGAAGTTTGGCTGGGAGCTATTTAGCAAAACATGGCTTGGTAATGAAACGATGGCTTTCTGGGCGCTCGTACTCGTTACCGTTTGGCAGTACGCAGGTTATATGATGGTTATCTTTATCGCAGGTCTAATGAGCGTACCTAAGGATATATTGGAGGCAGCGACGATAGACGGAACAAGTGGCTGGAAGCAGTTAATACACATGGTATTGCCGCTTATGGTTCCTTCCTTTATCGTAACGATCTTCCTATCGTTGCAGCGTGGATTTATGGTCTACGATGTAAACTACGCGTTAACAGGCGGGGGACCATTCGGGAGCACAGTAATGGCTTCCATGCATGTATATGACAAGGCCTTTCAGCGATTTGACTACGGGGTAGGTCAAGCAGAGGCGTTTGTATTGTTCTTTATTGTCGCGACAGTGACCATTGTTCAGGTATATCTAACGAAGAGAATGGAGGTAGAGGCGTAATGCAGATGGTAAATGCTTTGAAAAAGGGCTCCATATATATCGTTTTATTGCTAGCACTGCTGTTCTTTTTAGTTCCTTTTCTTATTCTTTTATTCAATGCATTTAAGACCAATGCAGAAATAATCGCATCTCCATTTTCATTGCCTGTATCTATTTCCTTCAAAAACTTCGGACTCGCAATGGATCAGATGAAATATTGGTCTGCATTTAGCAATTCAGCAATGATTACATTCATCAGCTTGACGGTCATATTAATTTGCTCAGCAATGACCGCGCATTATTTTGTGAGAAATAAAACGAGAATGAATACGATGTGGTTTTTGATGATGGTTGCTTCCATGATCATACCCTTCCAATCGATTATGATTCCGCTCGTTTCCATATATGGTGCGGAGCTAGGCTGGATTCAGTCTCAGCCAAAGCTAACGCTAATGTTTATGTATGTCGGCTTTGGAAGCTCGCTTGCAGTGTTTGTCTATCATGGATTTATTAAAAGCATTCCGCTTGAGCTAGAAGAAGCGGCGCAGATTGATGGCTGTAATTCAATACAGACCTTCTTTAAAATTGTTTTACCTATTCTTATGCCGACTGCAGTAACGATTGGTATTCTGCATGTACTGTGGATTTGGAATGACTACCTGCTGCCGGTATTGATTTTACAAAATGCAGGATCTGACAATTATACACTGCCGCTAGCGATTCAAGTGTTTAGAGGATCGTATTCCTCAGACTATGAACGCTACTTACCAGCTGTTGTGATGGTTGTACTTCCTATTATGGTAGTTTACTTGTTTGCGCAGCGATTTATTATTCAAGGTGTTACACAAGGCTCAGTGAAATAGAAAATATTAATTAAGCAGGTGGATTGGATGAATCAGGTGAGGAAGCATATAGAAGCTATACAGCAGGCAGAGCAATTTGTAAATGAATCGTTACAGCATGCAGTGCCTGACGTTCATAAACCGAGCTATCACGCATCACCACGCATTCACTGGATGAATGATCCGAATGGATTAATTCAGTATCGCGGTGAGTATCATTTATACTATCAGCATAATCCATACTCTGAGGAATGGGGAAACATCCATTGGGCGCATAAAAAAAGCAAGGATCTCATCCACTGGGAGGAGCTTCCTATTGCGCTTGCACCTAGTGAATGGTACGACAAGGACGGATGCTTTTCTGGGAGCTCGATTGAGCATGAAGGAAAGCTGTACGTGTATTACACCTCCAATGTATTTACGTCTCCGCAGGGCTTGCCGGATGATCTTCTTCAGCAGCAATGCCTAGCAATATCTGAAGATGGTGGTATTAGCTTTACTAAATACGAGAATAATCCGATTATCGAAGCTCCTCCAGCAGGTATCGGTCAGAATAATCATTTTAGAGATCCCAAGGTGTGGAAGCACGGTGATCACTGGTATATGGTGCTAGGCACCAAAAAGGATGATAAAGGTAAGGTGCTGCTTTACCGTTCACATAACTTGCTGGAATGGGAATATGTTAGCGTCATTGCACAAAGCGACGGCTCGATGGGCTATATGTATGAATGTCCAGACCTGTTCCGAATTGGTGAGTATGATATTTTACTCATATCTCCAGAGGGCGTTCGTGACTATCCGCTATCTGGCTATTATGTTGGCAAGCTAGACTATGAGACAGGTACGTATACACACGGGGCATTTCATGTGCTGGATGATGGCTTTCACTTTTATGCACCGCAGACGATGGAGGACCACCTAGGCAGAAGGGTGTTAATTGGCTGGATGCCGATGAATGGAAGGAAGCTGGGGAAAAGCTGGTCGGGTGCAATGACAATACCGAGAGTGTTGACGCTGGATGAGCATAACGAGCGGCTAATCATACAACCCGTCGAAGAGCTAATAAAGCTTAGAACGCAGCATATTCAGCATAAGCAGCTGATCGTGGATAGTAGCTTGGAGCAAGCATTGCCTAAGCTGCAGGGCAGAAGGGCCGAGCTGAAGGTGGCGTATAACCTGACAGAAAGCGATGCACAGGAATTTGGTATATCAATTCTTGCTTCAGATCAGCGTGAGGAAGAAACGGTTATCCGATACTCAGTATCATCGAACGAGCTTACACTGGATTGCTCGAAATCATATAATGGCTCTGACAGAGTGAAAAGTATTATGCTCGGGCAAGCATCAGATCAACTCATTCTCCATCTATTGATCGACCATTCTGTCGTCGAGATCTATGTAAATGGGGGAGAGCGAGTGCTCAGCTGCTTCGTTTTCCCGAAGGAAAGCAGCAATCATATTCATTTATTCACAAGCAGTGGAAAGGCGGTCATTGACAGCCTTGATTTCTGGGAGTTAGATGTATAGAGTTTATAGGCTAAGAATGGATAAAGCGCGCATAGCGAGCTTTATCCATTCTTTTTTATGTATGAAAGGGATAAGTGGTCATGGGGGCATGCGGGCAGGTATAATATGGTTAGAATGGAGAGAAAGGTGGTGGGTTCTATGAAAATAGCGATTGCCGGCGGTCAAGGATTTATTGGCAGCTCCATGTGCAAAGGCTTTCTAGAGCAACAGCACGAGGTATATATTCTATCACGTCAGCCTGAGAGAATTACGCCAATGCCTGGAGTTACATATATAAGGTGGATGCATGAGGGCGATCGACCAGAGGAGCAGCTTGAAGGTATCGACACGATTGTTAACCTGGCCGGTCAGTCTCTAAGCAGTGGTCGCTGGACAGCCAAGCGAAAGAAGACGTTATTAGAGAGCAGACTTTCTACGACGAAAGAAATCGTTAGAATCATTGGAGCGTTGAAGCGGAAGCCTTCAGTGCTCATTAATGCTAGCGCCATCGGCTATTACGGAATTTCCCGTGATCGGCAGTTTACGGAGCAGGATATTATCGAACCGACCGACTTCCTATCACATATCGTAAATGAGTGGGAGCAAGAAGCGATGAAAAGCGGCATCCGTACCGTACTTATGCGATTAGGTGTAGTGCTCGGTGCAGGTGAAGGGGCGTTCCCTAAAATGCTGCTGCCCTATAGGCTATTCGTTGGAGGGCGACTTGGCAGTGGACAACAGCCACTGTCCTGGATTCACATTGATGATGTCGTTGGAGCCGCGCTTCACTGTATAAACCATTCTACTATGCAAGGCGCTGTAAATTTCACTGCGCCGCAGCCGGTAACAATGGAGCAGTTTGGACGTACGCTGGCTGAGCAATTACATAGACCTCACTACTTCCCTGTCCCAGGAGGGTTAATGAAGCTGATGCTAGGCGAAATGAGCATGCTGCTCTTGGAGGGTCAACACGTCATTCCTGAGAAGCTACTTGGCGAGCATTACTCGTTTCAGTATGCAGATCTTTCCCGAGCTATTCAGTCACTTGTCAGCAAATAGTCACAGCCAATGATACCAATCACTTATATATGAGGATGAGAGGAGTCAGTGAATATGGTGAATAGCTATGCTATAGAGCATGAACATATTAAAATTCACGGACGAACAAGCAGCGAACGAAATCCGCTTACGTTGTTTTGGACTGGCAGCGGGATAGAGCTGAATGCAACAGGAAGCGAGCTGCTGCTAGAGGTTGAATCAGACTATGAGCAATACGAGCAATGGATCAGCATATGGATCAATGGTGCTGAGGTGAGTCGCTTGATGCTGGAGAAAGGCCGACGCTGGATTACACTGTTTCGTGGAATGAATGCTGGAAAAGTAAAACATGTACGTGTCATGAAGGAAGTCCAAGCGATGAGCGGCGATGAGCGAAGTCTGCTGCAGCTTCATGCTTTGCGAGGGGACGGCAAGCTGCTGCCTGTTCCATCTAAGCGATACCGTCTTGAGTTTATTGGTGATAGCATTACTTCTGGTGAAGGCGCGATTGGTGCACGTGAGGAGGAAGATTGGCTTCCAATGTTCTTTAGTGCGAGTCACAATTATACCAAGCTGACGGCAGATCTAGTAGATGCGGACTATCGTGTCCTCTCACAAAGCGGCTGGGGTGTTCTAACAAGCTGGGACAACAACCCAAACCATGCGCTTCCGCTTTACTATGAGCAGGTGTGCGGACTGCTTTCTGGAGCAAGAAATGAAGCTTTAGGTGCGAATCAGCCCAATGATTTTGCAAGCTGGCAGCCGGATGCTGTTATTATCAATCTCGGTACGAATGACAATAGCGCGTTTTATCAGCCGCCATGGAGGGATGAGCATACAGGAGTGCAATATAAGCAGCGACTGCTAGATAATTCAAGCTATCATTCTGAGGATATTGCAGCTTTTGAGGCAGCTGCAGTAGCTTTTTTACACAAGCTTCGTTCGTGCAATAAGCATGCACAGCTGCTATGGGCATATGGCATGTTAGGTATACCGATGCTGCCCGCCATTCATCGAGCCGTAGAAGTCTATAAAGCAGAAAGTGGAGACGAGAAGGTCAGCATATTTCAGCTGCCGATCATGACCGAGGCAACGGTAGGAGCAAGAAGCCATCCCGGTCAGCTTGCGCATGTAAAAGCAGCAGAAGAGCTAGCAGGTTACCTCGCTACCTTGCTGTTAGATAGATAACTATTTGTCCATTCTCTTGCATATAAACTGCAGGAGCACCACGACCAGTGCTTGCATCGGTAACGGAAGGTGCAAATTCTAAAGACTTCTTCAATACCCAGCTCGTAGTATGTGTGTTGTGCGGGCTACTGCCAGTGGCCTTTTTCGATATTTTGGAGGTGTGGATATCAGAAAGTTACTATATTACATTGTGATTTTCACGATACTTTTTGCTGCTTTAACTGGTTGTCAAAATAAAGAATCTACTCAAGATTCTAATATTGAACAGCTAAAGTATAACGGTATTGCGCTTTATCAAAACAATGAAGATCATATTAAAACTCAATTTCTAAGAAGCATCAATGATGTTAATAGTTTTATTGCTGCTTTTAATGAAATCAAAAAACAACCCGTAACTACCAAAAAGGTTGAGCTAAAAGATTGGGAATATGTAATTGAATTGGGGGAAAAAGTTACCCCAGTAAATAATGATACTGAACCCTACTTTGAAAAGAATACTTCTAAACTACTTATCTTTATACAGGAAAACTACATCCTAATTGGTACTGATTTATACTCTACACAGGATAATATTGTTACAAAGATGGATGATTTATTTCAAGAATATATTGAAATTAATAAGCTTTATGGTTTTGATCTTATTGAATGGAAGAAATATTAGAGCAACCACTTTAGTAAAAGATATTCGCCATAGTGCTAAATATATTTTTAGCATGGTGACGTTTTCAATGTTTATCGTCGATTTAAGCAACAGCTTAAGGAAGTGTTAGTTAAAGGTGCTGATCGTTATTACTGATCGATCAGCACCTTCATGTCCCATCATTGCTTTATCTTAGGTTACTTAATTCTGATCAGCCTAGTTGAGCCATTCATCGAGCTCGCATGTCGCTAATTAAAGTAAGGCCAACCGCTCGAATCCCAATACAGATCGCTAATGAGCAGCTTAGGTGCGCCGTTTTCGGCAACGCTATAGGCATGGCGCGCGATGACATTGGTGCCATACACATCCTGCCCGCCAGGGCCTACCCACGCACTGTTTCCGCTATCGATGACGGTTCCTCCGCCATTCTTCATATCAACGCCATTTTTATCAACAAACGGACCAAATGGGCTCGTTGAACGCCCGACCGCAATTTTATACGTACTGTTCAAGCCTGCACAGCACGTACCGATTGAGACGAATAAATAGTAATAGCCAGTATTGCTGTTGTAGACGAGGCTCGGTCCTTCGATGCCACCTGACTTGGTTGCGACGCGATAGGAATTGCCGGTAGGCTTCATCGTTGAGGTGCTAATTTCTGTGACATAAATACCATTACTCCAGGAGCCAAAAGCCATGTAGAGCTTGCCGTTATGTCCCTGCACGATGTTAGCATCGATCGCATTGTAGTTTGTAGAGTTGTTAGAGGAGATGACCATGCCGCGATCCGTCCATACACCGCCAGAGATTGAATTCGTTGTCACAAGGCCGATGGCGGATACTCTTGAGCCGAAGGTAGAAATTGAATAATACAGGTAGTAGGTACCGTTATAGTAGAAAATATCAGGGGCCCATACATCCAAGCCAGTATGGTTCGGCACATATTGGCTCCACCAGGAAGGTCTTGATGTGAAGATTGGGAGGGAGCGGTTGTAATGCTTTCCATCGGATGACCACAGCACTTGAAGACCTTCTCCTGTACTGAACACCCAATGTGTTCCCGTTCCGTTCTCGACAATATAAGAAGGGTCGTGAACATTTGTATCGCCAGTCAAATTCCATGTTGCGGCGCTAGCAGGAAGCATTAAGCTAACAAAAAGCATGATGGCAAGCAGCGCAGATGTAAGCATTGTTTTGTGTGATCGTACGTGTTGCATGGATATCATTCTCCTTTACTTATGAATTTCCATACCTTCATTACGAGTCTAACGAGCTCATCACCCCCACAAATTTATTGATAACGCTTTCAAACCGTTGCACTAAGGAAATGGAATTGTCCGATTATAGCTCCTTCCATTCCTTAATAAGTATATTAATACTTAACTTAAATAGAAACAACATAAAAATAATAATTTTTAACAAAAATATTAACGATGGGTAGCGGTTCGGTATGCTCGATCGAGTAATTTGAGTTTCAATATCTAGTATTTAGCTGATTATTGCTTAAAATGTGATAGTAGAACGTGAGGAGTGCGCCCATTTATAATAATGTCTATAAGATATAACGAACTTACTCTATAATAATGATGAATAACTGGAAAACTTTATAGCATTTTTATGAAGTGATTTACAATTTCTATTCAATGGCAGCACTAAATTTGAAATTGGGAGTGGTAGATTTTGAATACAGAGACATTAGGCATTCCATTGCCAGGATTTGCGGAGTTTAGTAGAGAGGTGGCAGCACAAGGGGCGGTACTCATAAAAAATGAAGACCAAGCGTTGCCTCTTAAGCAAGGTGAGCAAGTAGCGATTTTTGGGAGAATTCAAGTCAACTACTATCGCAGTGGTACAGGCTCAGGCGGCAGTGTGCATGTGACGCACACGACGAATTTGCTGGACGGCTTACGCTCTAAGAAGCAGATTCAAGTTAATGAGAAGCTTGCTGGCATCTATGAGCAATGGATCGAGCAAAATCCTTTCGATAACGGCGGCGGCGGCTGGGCTGCAGAGCCATGGCATCAGAAGGAGATGCCACTTACAGATGAGATCGTTGCCGAAGCTAGAGCGGCTTCCTCTAAAGCGATCGTTGTTATTGGACGTACGGCAGGCGAGGATCAGGATAATGCAGACAAGCCTGGCAGCTATCGTCTAACCGAAGAAGAGAGCGAAATGCTAAAGGCTGTAACGAATCATTTTGAACAAACGATCGTAGTACTCAACGTTTCCAATATTATAGATATGAGCTGGATGAATGACGATTATGTTCATCCAATCGCAGCTGTCATGTATGCATGGCATGGCGGTATGGAGGGTGGCAATGCCATTGCTGATGTGCTTGTCGGCGAGGTTACAGCAAGTGGTAAGCTGACTGATACGATTGCTTACTCCATCGAGGACTATCCATCGACTAAAAACTACGGTAGTGAGATCGAAAGTGTCTACGAAGAGGATATTTATGTAGGCTATCGCTATTTTGAGACGTTCTGCCCAGATAAGGTTCAGTATGAATTTGGTTACGGCTTGTCCTACACGACGTTCAGCATCGCACCTGAGGATGCAGTGTTAACGTTGAACGATGGCAAGGAATTTATCGAGATCGCGGTGAATGTAACGAATACCGGTAGTACGTATAGCGGCAAGGAAGTCGTTCAGATGTATGCAGGAGCACCACAAGGCAAGCTAGGTCAGCCCGTAAAAGCGCTCGTTGGCTTCGCCAAAACGAAGGAGCTGCAGCCTGGTGAAAGCGACAAGCTAGTCATTCGCTTCCCAGTCAATGCAATGGCTTCCTACGATGATGGGGGCTTTACAGGACACCGTTCAGCGTATGTGCTGGAAGCGGGGGAGTATGTTTTCTATATAGGAAACAGTGTGAAGCGCGCCCAGAAGGTACAATTTGAAGGGAAATCAGCGTTTGTTATTAACGAGCTTCGTGTCGTAGAGCAGCTAAGTGAAGCGCTAGCACCAACGGCAGACTTTAAGCGTATGAAGCCAGGTGCATTGCAAGCAGATGGCACCTACGAGCTGACGTATGTGGATGTGCCGAAGCAGCGAATTTCGCTTAAGGAGCGCATTGAGAGCAATTTGCCGAAGGAGATTACGCCTACAGGAGATCAAGGCTACAAGCTGAAGGATGTTAAAGAAGGCCGTGTGACGATGGAGCAATTTATTGCCCAGCTAAGTGACGATGATCTAGCGACGATCGTGCGCGGAGAAGGAATGAGCAGCCCGCTTGTTACACCTGGTACTGCATCGGCGTTCGGTGGTGTAAGTGATGCGCTGTATAACTTTGGTATTCCAGTTGCATGTACTGCTGATGGACCATCTGGTATTCGAATGGACAGCGGTCATAAGGCAACTCAGGTTTCCATTGGTACGCTGCTTGCAGCAACGTGGGATGTGGAGCTAATTGAGAAGCTTTACATCATGGAAGGACAGGAGCTCGTTAGAAACGGCATCGATACGCTGCTTGGGCCGGGCATGAACATTCGTCGCAGTCCATTGAATGGCCGTAATTTTGAGTATTTCTCAGAGGATCCATATGTTACTGGTATCTTTGCAGCAGCATGCACGAGAGGAATTATCGAAGGCGGATCAACGGCTACCTTGAAGCATTTTGCCTGCAACAATCAGGAGCAATATCGTACGAAGGTCAATGCGGTAGTATCCGAGCGTGCTGTTCGTGAGATTTACTTGAAGGGCTTTGAGATTGCGGTCAAGGAGGCAGGTGCGAATTCCATTATGACGTCCTACAACCCGATCAATGGTCATTGGTCTGCTTCGAACTATGATTTGAATACGACGATTCTACGAGGCGAATGGGGCTTTGATGGCATCGTTATGACGGATTGGTGGGCGCTTATGAATGATGTCATTAATGGCGGCCCGGCAGATGCTCGCAATACGAACTTTATGATTCGTGCACAGAACGATCTTTATATGGTTGTTAACAACTACGGTGCAGAGATTAACTCGCATGATGATAATACGATGGCATCGCTTGCTAATGGCACATTAACGCGTGCTGAGCTGCAGCGCAGTGCGATCAATATTTGTAAATTCATTATGAACGCGCTTGTCTTTACGAGAGAACAGCAGTTTAACGAAGCGGTTGATTCACTAAAAGCGAATGCTGCGCTTTCTCCAGCAGAGGCACACGATCTCGCTGTTGATGCTCAGATTAAGCCAAGTATTGATTCATCGGTCTATATGAAGGTACCGGAAAGTGGTCAGTATCGAATTATCGTTCATATTATGTCACCGCATGTGAATACTGCACAAAGCGCATGTAATATATGGCTTAATGAGCAGCTGGCAACGACGATTCAGACGAATGGTACAGACGGCAAATGGATTAAGCAAAAGCTCGTAAAGGTTGAGCTTGAAGCGGGCAACTACGAGCTGAAGCTAGAATTCACGAAGCCGGGTATGGTCATCGATTGGATTCAATTTAACAAAGTTTAATAGACTAATTTGCAATCATACAATACTCAATAGATCTTTCAGGAAGGATGAGTCATGCAGAGGGGTGCGCCCTAATGCATACTCATCCTTCTTTGTTTTGCGCTCCTTATGACATTAGCCCAGCCTATATTGAATATATTTAGCACATATCGTATATAGAAGGGCGGAAGGAATGAATGGGTTATTATGTAGAGGTGGAGCAAGGCATAAGGCTGTTTGTACAGGATTTGAATCCTGAAGGAAAGACGACGATCCTATTTATTCACGGCTGGCCGCTCAGCCATAAGCAATTTGAATATCAATTCGACGTGCTTCCTCAGTATGGCGTTCGCTGTATCGGCTTAGATTGGAGAGGCTTTGGTCAATCCGACAAGCCTTACTTTGGCTATAACTTTGATCGATTGGCGGATGATTTGCGCGCGGTTATCGACACGATGGGCATTACCAATGTCATATTGCTTGGACACTCAACAGGTGGTGCCATTGCTACCCGTTATATGTCTCGTCATAAAGGCTATGGTGTGTCTGGTTTAGTGCTTGTGGATGCAGCTGTACCGACTGGGCTTCCTCCCGAGGTTGCCAACCCAATTATTGAGCAGACGCTGAA
The DNA here is from genome assembly GCF_023715345.1 of Paenibacillus camelliae. Classification (GTDB taxonomy): domain Bacteria; phylum Bacillota; class Bacilli; order Paenibacillales; family Paenibacillaceae; genus Pristimantibacillus; species Pristimantibacillus camelliae. The sequence goes on along the minus strand of NZ_JAMBNY010000003.1, from coordinate 62,903 downwards.
TGATCGCCCGAATATGCTGAATGACCTGACCAATATGTTCTTCTTTCAATATGCGACGAGATCGTTTCAGCAATGGTTTTTTGATCTAGGTCTAGAGGCTTCTGGCTGGTCAACCGCAGCGATTATGAAGCTGCTAAGTGAGGCGGATCTTCACGCAGACCTGCCCGCTATTCAAGTGCCGACGCTAATTATACATGGCATCCACGATCAGGTTGTTCCTTTCTCGCAGGCAGAAGCATTGCATAAGCAGCTGCCAACCTCTCAGCTTGTACCGCTGCTTTATAGCGGACATGGCGGCTTCTGGGAGGAAAGGGATAGATTCAACCGGATACTGCTAGAATGGCTCGGTCTATCAACTGGCAGCTCATCCTAACAAGCGTTCCTATCGTCTCTATTAAACTTCATGTATAATAGCAGCTCATTATTAGCTCATAAGTGCAGGAGGAGCCTAATGTTAGTAAGTACAGAGGCTCCTTTTTCATTTTAAATGAGTTAGCATGTGATAAAACTTTGGAACGATTACGAATAGACTGCTCAATGCTGCTGTAATAACATTAATATAAATATTATTTGTTAACATTTATATTGTAAGTTCAACACTCCTGTAGTAACATGTATGTTAATAAATAACTAATTTATTAACCGTAACAGGAGGCTTTCACATGAGCAAAAGAAAGCAAGTGCACAATAATGTAGGCGCTTACAAGCCGGAGCGAAAAACAGCGATTCGTCCAAATCGATTGAAAACGATTGGAACTAAGCTATTTTTGTTTTTTGTTTTGAGCATGGTTGTTGCTGTTATAACAGTAGGTCTTGTTTCTTATTTTGTATCGAGTAAAGCTATGGAAGAAAAGGTATCCGAGGTTGCTGCACAAAGCTTGCAGCAAACATCTGAAAAGCTAGATTATTTGCTAAACTTTTATGAAAATATATCGCTCCAGCTTACGCTTGATCAGGATTTTATAGGTGATCTGACCTATCGACTAAATCTCATAAAGGCTGGGACAACAGAGAATCGCATGAATGTCGAAGCTAAAATAATGGACAAGCTGAAGCAAACAGCGACGACGAATAAAGTATTTATACAGCTGTTTGATGAGCATCTATACACGCAGGTAGATACAGGGAGAGACTATGTGTCTGCTATCTTCTCATCGGGCAATGGAACATCCGCGATTAGCTTTTACGAGCCGTACTTTGAATCTGTCATCGCTGGCAATGGTAAGGCTGTCTGGCTCGGGGCGATCCCGAAGGGTGAGATAGGCTCAGAAACGGTTTACATATCGATGGGGAAGATGATGAAGACGAACAGCGGGAACTACTTGCTGTTTATTGAATTTAAGGAAGAGATTATCGCTGAAGCTTTGGCTAATCTTGAGCTTAGTAGTGGTCAGCTGCCAGAGCTTATTAACGCATCAGGAGAGCTTGTCTATTCAGATTCTCCATATGTCGAATCGGGGCAAGCCTCTGACATAGCAACCGAAGCTCAAGGTGATGGCCAGCAGCATTCCGGTGAGGTAGAGAACGTAGTGCTTCCGGAGGAAGAGCTTGCGGATGCACAACAGGGAGAGGCAGTAGTCCCCGTTCAGCTAGAACGTAGAACTCACGGGCGCTACCAGCTTCCAGAAGCTGCCGACACGAGCGGCTCTTACATTGAAGATGGTCAGCTTATTGTATACAGCACATCGGATCGTACTGGCTGGAGTTTAATTCAAGGAATGCCTCTGGCAGAGCTAACCCAAGGTATTGATCGTATATTAACGATAACCGTGATACTTATAGCTGGAGCGATAGCTGTTTCGTTCGTGCTAGGTGGGATGATTGCACGAATGATAAGCAAGCCGATTCGTGAGGTTTCACAGCTTATGAGAGAGGTCGAGCGTGGCAATCTGACGGTTAGAATGCAGAGCAATCGAAGTGATGAAATCGGTATGCTCGGGCAAAGCTTTAACCAAATGGCGGATAATGTAGGCAGCTTAATTGCTAGAACAAGCGGTGCGCTCGACTATGTGCTTTCATCTGCCAAAACGCTGCAGCAGGTATCACAGCAGATGGATACTTCTGCTAAGGAAATCGCTGTCGCTACAGATGAGATAGCACGTGGTGCCGATCTGCTCTCAACGCAATCAGAAGAGGGAAGTGTTCATGCCGCTTCAATCGAGGAAGAGATGAGTGTTCTCTTGGATAACAATCATATTATGCAAAGTCATGTAATCGATGTGAAGCATGAAAGTAATCGAGGGATCAAGCAAATGCAAACCTTGCTGGAGAAAACAACGAGGGGAGAAGCTCTTACGCGACAAACGCTGGAGCGTGCAGAGCAGCTGACGGCACGTGCGTTAGAGATTGGGAAAATTCTAGAGCTGCTCGATAATATTGCCAAGCATACGAATTTGCTGTCGCTTAATGCAGCGATTGAGGCATCACGTGCAGGAGAGCATGGTCGCGGTTTTATGGTCGTAGCGAAAGAAATTCGTCAATTGGCTGATCAATCGAGAGATTCCATTATTGTAGTTAATCAGATCATTGCTTCCATCGTGGAAGACATCGAAGGTACAGTACAAGCGATGAATGACAGCTACCCGATCTATAAAGAACAGATAGCGGTCGCGAGACAGGTGGATACGGTGTTCCGCGATGTAGATGTAAGGATGAACACCTTTGTAGAGAAGATCAATGATACGACTGATTCTGTTAATAAGCTGCATGTTGCGCAATCTACGTTGTCTGAGATGATGATGCACGTCAGTGCTACGGCAGAGCAATCCACCGCCATATCTGAGGAGGTTGCGTCAACCTCTAACAATCAGTTAGCCATTAGTTCAGAACTCGTTCAAGTATCGCAGCAGCTTCATGAGCTGTCCCAAGAGCTCCAAAGCATCGTTTCTCAATTTCAAGTGAAATCCAGCTAATAGGTAATGTTCTCATGAAGTGAAGTTTATAAGCTGCGCATTACGTTCATCAGTATTGGGAATCATTCCAGTATGCTATAGTAAAATTAATCAATACGAAGTACGGATGCGTAACGATAATGCTTCAAGTGGAAAGGAAAGTTAACGACATGGGAACTATACGTACAGCGATTGGCTGGAAATGGGATAACAGCTATACGCGATTACCTGAAACTTTATATCGCATGCAGCTTCCTACGCCTGTTTCTCACCCTCAGCTCGCCCTTGTGAACAATGCACTAGCTGAACAGCTGGGGCTCAGCATTGAGGAGTTAGAGGTGGATGGTGCTGATATATTAAGTGGAAATAAAATTGCTGAAGGCTCTGAGCCGCTAGCTCAGGCTTATGCTGGTCATCAGTTTGGTCATTTTGCGATGCTAGGTGACGGTCGAGCGATATTGCTTGGCGAACATATTGACCCAAGCGGACGAAGAGTGGATATTCAGTTAAAAGGCTCAGGGCGCACACCTTATTCGCGTGGCGGTGATGGACGAGCAGCGTTAGGCCCGATGCTAAGAGAGTATATCATTAGTGAAGCATTGCATGGGCTAGGTATACCGACGACTCGCAGTTTAGCAGTCGTCGAGACAGGCGAAGAGGTTTTACGTGAGACAAGGCTTCCGGGCGCGATATTAACTCGAGTTGCATCCAGTCACCTGCGTGTTGGTACGTTCCAATATGCGGCAAATTGGGGTGGTGCTGACGTCTTACAGCAGCTCGTAGATTATGCTGTACAGCGGCATTATCCAGACATAAAGACGGATGTTGGAAAAGCAATAGCCTTATTGCAGGCAGTTATCGAGCAGCAGGCGAAGCTTATCGCTAAATGGCAGCTTGTTGGCTTTATTCACGGTGTTATGAATACCGACAATATGACCATTAGCGGAGAATCGATTGACTTTGGTCCGTGCGCATTTATGAATAGCTATGATCCAGAGACGGTGTTCAGCTCCATTGATACAGGAGGACGGTATGCGTATGGCAATCAGCCGCAGATTGCTGGTTGGAACTTGGCTCGCTTAGCAGAGGCGCTATTGCCGGTTATTCATTCGGATTCCACGACAGCACTTGAGCAGGCTCAGGAAGCTGTGATGGAGTTTGGCAAGCTGTATGAGCGATATTGGCTTGAGGGAATGAGAGCTAAATTAGGCCTGCAGCACGAAGAGCAAGGTGATGAGCAGCTTGTTATTGATTTGCTCGTAATGATGCAGGAAACGAAGGCTGATTATACGAACACGTTCCGTGATCTGACGCTAGGACATATCGAGGAAATGAGTGTCGCGAAGCATAAGGATTGGGAAGCTTGGCATAGTCGCTGGGAGGAAAGATTGCACGCTCAGGATGCGGATACTAAGCGAGCATATGAACTTATGCGAAGCAGTAACCCAGCTATTATTCCACGGAATCATATCGTGGAAGAGGTGCTGGAAGCAGCCGTTAAGCAAGCCAATTATGAGCAGCTAGAGCAATTTGTCGAAGCTCTGCAGTCTCCATATGCTTACACAAGTGAACAGCAAGCGTATAGTGAGCCGCCGTCAGAGCAGGTGGAATGTGGATACCAGACCTACTGCGGGACGTAGCTAACGATGGTTCAAGAACATAAGAGCAACAACGAGGATGAATTCTGCCTTCGTTGTTGCTCTTTGTATAATCATTACGATTGCAAGGAGTAGCTATGATCATTAGTCATACCTTTTCGACCTATCGTCACACCATTGCGAGCCTGCCACCCATTCTATCGTTAACTAGGGAAGAGCTGCTTGTAGAGGACTTGATGTTGACACGCATTGCACCGTTAGATCTCTATTATGCTCCGCACAACGATGTCATTTTTGAGCATGCCAGGCTAATGATTGTAGGGCTAACACCTGGCTTTCATCAGATGCAGATAGCGCTATCCGAGGCACAAGCAGCCATTCAGGCGGGGCTCAGTGACGAGGAAGCCTGCATCAGGGCGAAGCGAAGCGCACGATTTGCAGGAGCGATGCGCCAACATTTAATTGATATGCTGGATCAGCTTTATTTACATGATAAGCTAGGGATTGATAGCTGCTTTACGTTGTTTGATCAACATATAGTTTGGTTGAATTCAACCTCTGTACTGCCGTACCCAGCATTTTTACAGCATAAAAATTATACGGGCTCACAGCCTAATCTGCTGAAGCATGAGCAGTTAAGTCGTTATGCGCTAAGTCATATGGCCAAGCAGCTTGAGCTGCTGCCGGGCATCCCGGTTATACCGCTAGGAAAAAGTGTAGAAGGCATTCTGCGTATGCTCGTTGCGCAGCATACACTAGATGAGCGGAATGTGCTGTGGGGATTTCCTCATCCATCAGGGGCTAACGGGCATCGACATCGGCAATTCTCTGAGCAGAAGCAGCAGATGATCCAGCGAGTTGCAAGCTGGACTATGTCTAGATAGCAGATATATGCTTGCACCACAAGCTGGGTTATCGGGTTGAACCTATCAAGCTGCACATTAAAGTATAAAATCGTATAGGCAGAATAGATGAACAGGGTTAAGGCATCTAACGCATCTAGGGAGATTATTTATAAAAAAGTAATCATTACGAAAGCTGTAATTGTGATATAGTATTGTCAATCATAATTAAAGAAGGAGCTTTCTGTTCATCGATGAAGCTATCTCTAAAATTAAAATATTTAATATTAGCTGTCGCCATGATTTCGATTGTTTTAACTTTTTTTAGCAGCACCCTATCGGGTTATGAGATGAATAAAAGAAATCTGATCGATAGCACGCTAGAAACTAACCGTGTGTATGCCCAGAAGCTTTCTAACACGACTGATGTGTTTTTTAATATGACCTTGAACACCTTTGAATACAGTGCACAGCTATTAGCACCTATCATGCTTCGTGATGATGACGATCGAGAAGTACAGCTGCTTGAGGAAGCGAATAGACTCAAGTACCAGACGAATACATTGAATTCCATCATCATTGCAGCAGCAGACGGTGAAATACTAGCCACCTCTCCTCATACCTTAGATCTAATTGGAGACACGCTGAACTCGGAGGGTGGAAAACAGGCTTTTGCAGAGCAGAAGCCACTTATTTCGAAGCCTTATAAGGGGATAACTGGTCGGTATATTATATTTATCTCTTATCCTATTTTCGACGAGCAGAAGCAATATTTGGGGCTTGTTGGCGGTACCATTTATTTAATGGAAGACAATGTGTTATACGAATTGTTAGGCGATCATTTCTATGAGGATGGCTCCTATGTGTATGTGGTTGATCCGGATGGAAGAATTATTTACCATGAGGATCACGATCGGATTGGTGATCTCGCTGATCAAAATCCAGTCATTCAAGAGCTAATCAATACTAACAGCGGTGCACAGAGAGTTATTAATACAAGGGGTGTCGACATGCTTGCAGGCTACTCCTATGTGCCGACCTCTGGCTGGGGTATCGTATCTCAGCGTCCGACAGATGCAGCGCTTGTTGCTAATCAGAAAATGATTACGCGAATGATATTGAATGCACTGCCATCGCTGTTGTTGTCCATACTGTTAATCTTTCTAATCTCACGACTAATCGCAATGCCGCTTCAAAAACTGGCTATCCTAACGGAGGATAGCACGCGCAACAATCAAAAGGATCGATTGTTTAGAGTAAAAGCCTGGTATTATGAAGCTATACAATTAAAGCAAGCTCTTACTTACAGCTTAGGCTTCCTGCATGATAAGGTCGATCATATGACCCATGAATCTCAGACAGATGCATTAACGCAGCTTACTAATCGGCGTACGATGGACAAGCTGCTGGGTACTTGGATTGAGGAAAAGCGGTTGTTTTCCTTGATTGTCGTTGATATTGATCTGTTCAAGCGTATTAATGATACGTATGGTCATGCGGTTGGAGATGAGGTGCTTAAGTACTTGGCCAATATGATGGAAGCGACTGCTTCGCAATCTACAGTTTGTTGTCGTTACGGCGGTGAGGAATTTGTAATCCTGCTTCCGGAAGCAGGTATTAAAGAGGCCTTGGAATTAGCAGAACGCTTTCGTAAGCGAATAAGTGCACAAGAAAGCCCGTGTGGCGATGTTATTACTATCTCGGCAGGCATCGCATCATATCCAAGCGATGCAGACAATAAGGTTGATTTGTTCAACTTGGCGGATCAGCGTTTATATGAAGCGAAGCGCAACGGAAGAAATCAATGTAATGCTGGACCGGAGCTGATCGGTCCTCATGAACAATGATAATGATCTATCTGTATGTATAAGTTGTCGATAATCACACATAATAAGCTTGAGGTGATAACGATGGCCAAAAAAGGGATGAGAAGACCAGACCCTAAAGAACCGCATGGCACAGAAAGCAATCATAAAATGCGAATGCCTAAAAACGATATGCCGCCAGTACCTGAAATTCAAGGTAAAGCTAAAAACTAGAAATTATTATTTCGTTGTAAGCACAAGTAAGCCCTGCTCTGAAGAGCGGGGCTTACTCTCTTCATACCTCTTGAAAGGCGATGTATTATTCTAGTTGCTAAACAGATCAAATACGTTGCCAATACCGCCTTCACCCTTAGATTTTCCACCGCCACCCTTGGAGGCTGGTGCAGCAGCGAATACACGACTAGCGAGACGGCTGAATGGCAGAGATTGAACCCACACCTTACCAGGACCAGTTAGGCGTGCAAAAAACAATCCTTCTCCTCCGAATAACGCTGTTTTAATTCCCCCAACTGCTTGGATATCGTATTGCACATCTCTTGTCATCGCAACAAGACAGCCTGTATCAATGCGCAAGGACTCTCCAGGCTGCAGCACTCGTTCATAAATTGTTCCGCCCGCATGAACAAATGCCAAACCATCGCCCTCAAGCTTTTGCATAATAAAGCCTTCACCGCCAAAGAAGCCAACGCCTAGCTTTCTCTGAAATTCCACGCCAACGCTTACTCCTTTAGCTGCAGCTAAAAATGCATCCTTCTGGCAAATAACTTTACCTTGTAACTGGCTTAAGTCCATCGGAATAATCTTCCCAGGATAAGGGGAAGCAAAAGATACTCGCTGCTTATGTATGCCCTCGTTCGTGAACATCGTCATAAACAGACTTTCTCCAGTAATGATTCGTTTACCAGCACCAAGCACTTTACCAAGGAATCCGCTCGATTGACTGTTATCAGAGCCATCACCCATAATCGTTTCCATCTTGATATGATCATCCATCATCATTAAGCTTCCTGCTTCAGCTATAACGGTTTCACTCGGATCAAGCTCAACCTCAACAAATTGCATGTCATCTCCGTATAGCTTGTAGTCGATTTCATGATTGTTCATTTGTCAGCCTCCCAGTCTTTCGATATTTTATCATTCTCATCATACTAGATATTGGAAGTTATTTCTGTAAATTTTTTCTGATCTATAGAAAGTGACACAAGTGAAATGCCTATCGAATACGATGCTACTAAGAAAGTGAGGAGGATCGTATGACTGAGGTGTTTCCGGTTACGACTCATACACGTGTTGTTCGTGCCGGTGAAGAAATCGTAATCTATTACCCTGAAGTGGTTGGCCTAGCCGATCCTGCATGGCAACGAACGGTTAATACGATGATTGTCAAGCAGGCGCAAGATATGATTGACGAGCAAGTAGCGGGGGATATATCGACCGTTAACACATTAATTGGCCAATATGAGCTGAAAAATAATCAGCGCAATATATTTAGCTTGACGCAATCGAACTACTTATACCGCATGCAGGCAGCTCATGGGATGACCATATTGCGTTCGTTAACTTTTGATATGAGTAAGCACCGAGTATACACACTGAAGGATTTGTTTAAACCATCAAGTCCTTATGTCGAGCGGCTATCAGCGATTGTTGCCCAGCAAATTAAGGAGAGAGATATAGGTTTACTGTCTCCTTTTACAGGTATAGCTGCAGACCAATCGTTCTATATTGCGGATAAAACACTCGTGCTGTATTTTCAATTATATGAATTGACTCCCTATGTTTTTGGTTTTCCATTCTTCCCAATATCGGTATATGAGCTTAGTGATATCATCGATGAGGATGGCCCGCTGGGCATTATGGCCGCAAATATTTAGCTTATACAAGCAAACACTCCCCCTTCCAAGAAGGGGGAGTGTTTATGTTCTGGTGCTATGGCAAAATATTGCCTGCTGCTAAATATATAGCATACCAGTCCTCGCGAGAAAGGGTAACATCACCTGCTTTAACGCAATCTGCCAAGCGGCTAATGTTCATCGTTCCCGTAACAGGCTGCATTTTAGCAGGATGGCGAAGCAGCCATGCAATGGCAATCGTTGTATTGCTTACATTGTGCTTAGCTGCAACCTCATTGATTTTAGCATTCAGCTCAGGGAACTTTTCATTATCTAAGAATACGCCTTCGAAGAAGCCATATTGGAAAGGTGACCAAGGCTGAATAGTAATATCATTCAAGCGACAGAAATCTAGGATGCTGCCATCACGATTAACTGCAGCTTCATTTTCCATATTAACATTGAAGCCTTGTTTAATCATTGTTGTATTCGTAATGCTTAGCTGAAGCTGGTTAGCTACAAGCGGCTGCTTTACATATTTTTGTAATAGCTGAATTTGCATTGGATTTTGGTTGGATACTCCGAAATGTCTAACCTTGCCAGAGCTTTCTAGCTGATCAAAGGCTTCTGCAACTTCCTCTGGCTCCACAAGCGTATCTGGGCGATGAAGCAGCAATACGTCCAAATAATCCGTACGCAAACGTTGCAGTATTCCATCCACAGATTGAAGGATATGCTCCTTCGAAAAGTCAAACATCCCTTTACGAATACCGCATTTGGATTGTAGGATCAGCTTTTCACGAACATCATCGTTCATATGTACCGCATCAGCGAAGATGGACTCGCATTGTCCACCACCATAAATATCTGCATGATCGAAGAAATTAGCACCTAGCTCTAGCGACGATTGTACGAAGCGCTCTGCTTCATTTTTATCCAAAGAATTAATACGCATGCAGCCTACTGCAATAACTGGGACTTCAAGATTTGTTGTTCCAAGCTTCATGGTTCTCATTCATTCAACCTCCAAATGATAGATGTGCTGTACCAGCCGCGAGAAAGTGGCTGACAGGATGAACATGCTGGTCAGTCTACATGTATTTTGCCATATGGCAGAGATTAAACGCAATGGCATGATCGATGAATCATATGTTATAAGACTAGCATTAATCCATATGGTTCCATATAGTACATACAATAGAAGGCTGCTGTGCTACAATAATGAGCATGAATTACATCTTAATAGACAGCTTTATGTGAGCGCATACATACGTAACTTAAAACAAGGAGGCACGAATGATGAATGAGAAGTATATTGCAATTAACCAGCTTGGCTATCGCCCTAATGACGCGAAGCTTGCTGTGATTCAAGGTAAGCAAAGCAAGTACCGTTTAGTAGCGATCGACTCAGAGGAGGTCATCTGGGAGGGAGAAAGCTCTGCTGAGCAGTATGATGAAGCGAGTGGAGTGACGGTATGCAAGCTTGACTTCTCTCATGTTACTCGTGAGGGTAGGTATCGTATTGTAGGAGAGGAAGGTAGCTCCTGGCCGTTCTCTATCTCTTCGCATGTGTATGAAGATGTTCAGGTTGCAGTGCTTAAGGCGTTCTATTACTTACGCTGTGGTGAAGAGTTGACCTCCGAGTACGCTGGGCCTTGGGCTCACGCTGCTTGTCATCACTCGCTCGTTCATGTGCATGGACAGCCCGAGCTGACCTTTGACGGTACAGGAGGCTGGCATGATGCTGGAGATTACGGCAAGTATATCGTTGCGGCAGGTAAAGCTATTGCCGATCTGTTACTTGCCTATGAGCTATATCCTCAGACCTTCAAACGAAAAGTACCCCTTCCGGAAAGTAATGACGTCATGGATGATCTGCTTCATGAGGTTAAGGTTGAGCTCGATTGGATGCTTAAGATGCAGGATGCGGCAACAGGCGGTGTATATCATAAGCTGACAACATTGCAGTTTCCACCATTAGATATGATGCCTGAGGATGACACGTCTGATTTATATGCGATGCCGATATCAGCTACCGCAACTGCTAGCTTTGCCGCTTCCATGGCGATGGCTGCCAGAGCTTATGCAGCCTACGATGAGCATTATGCCGAGCGCTGCTTGTTGGCAGCTGAGCGTGCTTGGCAATGGCTAGAGGAGCATCCGGATGTTGAAGGCTTCCGCAATCCATCTGACGTTGGTACGGGAGAGTATGGGGATTCGCAGGATGAGGATGAGCGTTACTGGGCCGCTGCTGAGCTATATCGAGCAACTGGCAACGATAAATACCACGCTGCTTTCCTTCGTTATGCAAAGCGAAGCAGCTTCAATAAAACATCACTCGGCTGGGCAGATATGGGCGGGTACGGAACGATGAGTTACTTGCTGTGCGAGCATAAGAGGGAGGAAGCAATCGTCAGTGAGCTGAAGCAAGCATTATCCTCACGCGCGGATCAGCTTGCTGATGTAAGCAGTAAGGATGGCTACAGTATCTCCATGCTGCCAGAGCAATATCGCTGGGGTAGCAATATGGATGTTATGAATCACGCGATGCTTATGCTGTTCGCGCAGCATGTCGAAGGACATCAACGCTATGAAGGCGTTATTGCAGCACATGTGCATTATTTGCTTGGGATGAACGTTAATGGCATAAGCTACATTAGCGGATACGGACATTCTGCGATGACCCATCCGCATCATCGTCCTTCTGTAGGAGATGGAGTAGATGCTCCTGTGCCAGGCATGGTATCAGGCGGGCCTAACAAAAATCTGCAGGATGAATATGCAGCGAAGCATCTTCAGAATCGAGCGCCAGCTGCTTGCTATGCGGATCATGAGGATAGCTACGCAACGAATGAGGTTACGATTTATTGGAACTCTCCGGCCTTGTTTGTGCTATCTCATTTCACATCGCTATAAACGCCAAAAAAACAGGTGGATTCCTTTCCACCTGTTTTCTTATATGTGCCCATATGCGGATTAACATGCATTGTAAGATGATAAATCGACATCATATGACGACAGCCACTGCTAATGGCTCCGCTATGATATGTTATTAATAGGCTAAGACATAAGCGGTTGTGCTTAACCAGCCATTACTTTTATGGTTACCTGCCGAGTGCGTGGACCATCAAACTCGCAGAGATATATGCCCTGCCATATGCCTAGAATTAGCTCGCCTTTATGTATAATTACGGATGCGCTTGAGCCGGTCGTTATTGCTTTTAGATGGGATGCAGTGTTTCCTTCTGCATGACGATCAAGCTCGTGGTGCCAAGGATACAGTTCATCCAATCGACGAAGTACATCAATAACGACATCTGGGTCGGCGTTTTCATTGATTGTAATTCCTGCTGTTGTATGAGGACAATAGACAATTACCTGTCCTTCCTTCACTCCGGTTGAACGTACAAACTGCTTCACTTGACTTGTAATGTCAATCATAGCATCGCGCTTTTGCGTAGAAATGGTTAAGGTATGAATCATGGCAATTGATCAACCCCTTCTTAAATGCGAACAGCCGTACCGCTGACAGCCACCATGAGCATTCCTTCTCGAATGACCTCATAATCAATGTCTACACCAATAATCGCATTCGCACCAACTCTTTCAGCCTTGGCCTGCATTTCTGCCATAGCAGCATCGCGTGCTTCCTGAAGCTTGCTTTCGTATGCTCCGGAGCGACCACCTACAATATCAGTGATAGAAGCTAGGAAATCACGAACAACGTTAGCCCCCATAATAACTTCGCCTGTTGCTACACCTAGGTATTGCTTCACAGGATATCCCTCGATTGTTGAAGTTGTTGTAATAATCATCGTATTCCTCCCTATCGATATAAGTCCATCTGTTCTTGCAGTTCTAGTTCTTATACTATAGCATAACCGAATGAATATACATAATCTGGGATACTGATCAACAGTCTAGAGATAAGAATTTCAGATAGGAAGATAGACAAGCTTATCGAGCTAGGAGTTACCTAATACGAAGTATAAGCAGTTTACATGAGTAAAAGTAAAAGCAGCTATACACGGAGTGGTAGCAGCGATGATATACGATAGAGGAATTGGAGAGTGAAAGTATGCTAAAGGATCTTTATACGAATCAGAAAGAACAGTCAACGGTTACAGTTTACATGCGTCAGCTAGAACAAGAAAAAATCAAACTAGCGAGAGAATTGCACGATACAGCATTACAGGAGCAGGTCATTGCGTTGCGTGAGCTTGATGCGCTGCTTGAAACACCGGAGATGGCGAATAAGCTGGAGCTTAGAAAAAAAATAATGCGTATTCGTGAGCAGCAGGCCAGCAGTATCTATTTACTGCGTGAATTTTGTCAGACACAATATGCTCCAAGATTAGCGGAAGGAGAGCTGAAGAGTCAGCTGCAGTTTTTACTAGATCGATTGCAGCTTCGTACGTATTTAGAGATCGACTATATGAATAGTTGGCCAGAGTACGCACTAGGAGGAGAGCGAGCGCTTCATGTGTATCGTATTATTCAAGAGCTGCTCCATAATACTGAAAAACATGCAGATGCGAGGCGAGTGAAGCTAATGCTCTATCAAGATCATAGCTATTATACGCTTGATTATAGTGATGATGGCAACGGCATGGATGAGATCGATCTGAGTGCTTGGTCTAAGTTTGGATTGAAGGGCATCTATAGTAGAGCGGAATGTTTACACGCCAATCTAAAATTTATAAGTGCAAGGCAGCAAGGCTTCCAGTGCATACTGCGAATTCCGATCCTGGCTGATTATGACGAATAGCTTGTACATAAAAAAATTGAATAGATTGTGCATAGCACATAGAAGGCAGGCACCAATAGTCGTTGATATTGGGATCTGCTCTTTTTTTTGTGTTCTATATTGGTTCAAGCCATAAGTATTGCTTTAATCTATAACTATTGTTTGTGGCTATAAATTTTGTCTATAACAAAAAATGTTGCACTAGAGCAAAATTGATCATATACTAAGTTTAAATTAATTGGAAGGGATGAAGAGAATGAAAACATTGCGTAGTACGGTGGTGCTGCTTATTGGACTTGTCATGCTGCTATCTGCTTGTCAGGCTGGTCAAGATAATAAAAATGCTGATAATGACGGCAAATTAAACGTCGTTACAACGATCGCTCAAATCGCTGAGCCGCTGTCTGTCATTGGAGGGGATCTCATTTCCGTTACGAGCTTAATGGGGCCAGGCGTTGATCCGCATTTGCACAAGGCAACGACGGGAGATATTGCTAAGCTAGAAAAAAGCGATGTAATTTTCTATAACGGACTACATCTTGAGGCGAATCTACTTGAAGTATTCCATGAGATGGGCAAAAGTAAATCAGTCGTTGCGATTGGTGAGGCAGTAGAGGAAGCGCGTTTACTTAAGGATGAAACTGGAGCGAAGGATCCACATATTTGGTTTGATATTGAGCTTTGGAAAACGGCACTGGGCGCGGCAGTTGATGAGCTAATTGTTAATTTGCCAGAGCATAAGGAGCAGCTAAAAGCGAGCCGCGATCAATATTTCTCACAGCTCGATCAGCTGAAGGATGAAAGCAAGCAGAAGCTCATGCAGATTCCATCAGAGAAACGCATACTCGTTACGGCTCATGATGCATTTGGATATTTCGGCGCAGCGAACGGGGTTAGCGTGATCGGTTTGCAAGGGTTAAGCACAGAGGATGAGATCGGCTTAAGTGATATTGAGAACACCATTGAGATATTAATGGAGCACCAGGTTCCCGCTGTCTTTATAGAGAGCAGCATTAATCCAGACAGCATCAATGCGGTCATCGAGGGTGCTAAGCAAAATGGTCTTGATGTTCAGCTTGGCGGAGAGCTATTCTCGGATGCAATGGGAGCCGCAGGAACGCCGGAAGGAACCTATATCGGGATGTATGCACATAATGTTGAGACCATATCAAAAGCATTAACAGGTAAGGGTGATTAATATGGATGCCGCTATAGTGGTAAATCATTTAAGTGCTGCATATCGCAAAAACGAGGTGCTGTCAGAGATCAGCTTCAAGGTAATGCCAGGTACGTTAACATGTATCGTTGGACCAAACGGTGCAGGGAAATCAACCTTGATCAAAACGATGCTGGAGCTGCATCCACGTACAACGGGAGAGGTTAGCTTTTTAGGTCAATCCTATCGACGCGCAAAAACAAAAATTGGCTACGTGCCACAGCGCGGATCCGTTGATTGGGACTTTCCTACAAATGCCTTAGACGTTGTGCTTATGGGGCTATATGGAAGAATCGGATGGCTCAAGCGGCCGCGCAAGTCACATCGCGATCAAGCAATGGAAGCGCTGCGTGTAATGGGTATGGAGCAGTATGCTGATCGGCAAATCAGTCAGCTGTCAGGCGGTCAGCAGCAGCGGGTGTTTCTAGCGAGGGCACTTGTTCAGGATGCAGAAATCTACTTTTTAGATGAACCGCTCGCAGGTGTAGATGCTGCCACGGAGCGTATCATTATGGATACACTGCAGCAATTGAAAATGAAAGGCCGAACGGTGATGGTCGTTCATCATGACCTGCAGACAGTAGAGGATTACTTCGATCATGTGCTGCTGCTCAATCGTACGGTCATTGCGCACGGCGCGACAGCTGATACGTTCACGGATCATCAGCTGCATCGTACGTATGGCGGTGCATTGCGCTGGATGAGAGAGAAGGTGTAGACGATGAATTTTCTGTCTTACAATGCACAGTGGGTGCTGCTCAGCACCTTGCTGCTAGGGATGGCCGCGGGAGTGGTTGGGGTGTTGTCTTATTGGAAAAGGCAAAGCCTAATGAGTGATACTCTATCTCACGCTGCGCTGCCTGGCGTTGTGCTTGGGTTTATTGCAGTAGGCACGAAGCAGCTTCCTGCGATGCTGATCGGAGCTGCCATTAGCGCACTGATCGGAGCTTGGCTTGTGCTGTGGATTCGAAGCTCCTCCAGAGTGAAGGAGGATGCGGCGATGGGCATTGTACTTTCCGTATTTTTTGGACTCGGCATTATGCTGCTCACCTATGCTAATCGTATGCCAGGCGGTGGTCAGAGCGGGCTTGATAACTTTATATTCGGGCAGGCGGCCTCAATGGTCCGCAGCGATGTGATGCTGCTTACTATTTTAGCCATTAGTGTGATTTTCCTTGTCTATCTTTTTTTTAAGGAATGGAAGCTTGCGTTGTTCGATCCAAGCTATGCTCAGGGGCTTGGCTTATCCGTTAAATCAATGAATATCCTGTATACATCTCTTCTTGTGCTCGTAATTGTTATTGGCATTCAAGCGGTAGGTGTCATATTAATCGCAGCCCTCATGATTATTCCGGCAGTGAGTGCGCGTTATTGGACAGATTCCTTTGGACGAATGCTCGTGCTCTCTGCAATATTTGGTGGAGGAGCGGGTGTGTGCGGCACGCTACTCAGTACGCTGGGGAAGGGCTGGCCTACAGGTCCATTTATCGTTGTAGCCGCCGCAGCGATGTTTGTCATCAGTTTGCTGCTCGGAACGAGCAAAGGCTTGTTAGTTATACTATATCAACGGAAGCGTGCGCAGCTTAAGAGACAAAATACAATACTGGCAGAGCAGGCAGTGGAAGGAGGGAGAGGATGAGCTATACAGCTTGGATTCTCCTTGCCGCTTCATTGGTTGGTGTAAGCTGCGGGCTTGTCGGTGTGCTGCTTATTCTTAGACGAATGGCGATGATGGCAGATGCGATTAGTCATACGGTACTGCTAGGTATCGTTGTTGCTTATCTAGTTACCCTGCAGCTAAGCGGAATTCATATGTTTATCGGCGCGGTCGTAGCGGGGTTGTTAACCGCTGTGCTTGTACAATGGTTCCACCAGCTTGGTGTGCAGCAGGAGGCTTCTATCGGTATTGTATTTACAACGCTGTTTGCCATCGGTGTTATTCTTATTGCGACGAAGGCAGGGAATGCGCATCTGGATGTTCAGCACTCACTTATGGGCGAGATTACGTTTATCCCATGGAATAAAGTGCTGCTGCCTCTCGTAGGTGAAGTGCCGAAAGCCGTTGTTAGCCTAGTCATTGTATTGATCGTCATCTTAACTGTTCTATTGCTATTCTATAAGGAATGGAAGCTTACGTCCTTTGACGCTGTATTCGCCGCAAGCATCGGAATACCAGTTACGCTCATGCACTATGTGTTCATGTCCCTTGTTTCCATTACAAGTGTAGCAGCGTTTGATGCAGTAGGTGCGATACTCGTTATTGCGATGCTCATTACTCCAGCATCTGCTGCTTACCTATGGACAGATAAGCTTTCTATTATGCTTGTGCTAAGTAGCATCTTTGGAATAATTTCAGCCTTTAGTGGCTACTATATGGCAGTTTTGCTCGATACCTCCATCTCAGGAGCAATGGCGTTAGCGACAGGGATTATCTTCTTGATCAGCTTTATTGGAGCACCGCGCCATGGTGTGATTGCCAAGCATCGCAGAGGTCATGCGAAGTCAACAGCTACGATCAATTGAAGCATATGGCTATGACTGCAAGGATTGTGATGAGCTGGGAGCTGGGAAATACGTATTGTTAACGTAGAAGCAATATATGAAGAAGGACTGTATTGCAGGAGGCTCTATGAAGAAGGGGCATATGCACTTTAAAAGTGCATATGCCCCTCTTCATCCTATATTCAATGTGTATGCTGCATGAGCATTATTTTGCCCAAAGTGTTTCGATCTTCTCGAGCGGTATATCCTTCGTCTCGGGAACCTTCTTCCAAGTGAAGAAGAACGTGAAGACGGACAATACAGCAAAAATAATAAAGGTTGGTGATGCCCCGATCGATGTAAGCAGCGACGGGAACGATTGAGAAACGATATAATCTGCAATCCATAACGACATAGAACCGATAGCAGTCGCTATGCCACGCACATGGTTCGGGAAGATCTCAGACATGATCACCCATACGACTGGACCTAATGATACAGCGAAGGATGCTACATAAAGCAGTAGGAAGATCAATAGAACCGTGCTGTTAATTTGCTCAGATTGGAATGCAAAGGAAATAACGAGCAAACTAATGGCCATGCCAGCAGAGCCGAACATGAGCAGCTGCTTGCGACCGACTTTATCGATCAGCCAAATCGCTAATATCGTGAATACGAAATTAATAAATCCAACAAAAATCGTTTGCGTAAGTGCAGTGTTTGTACCTGCACCCGCTGCTTTGAAAATCTCAGGAGCGTAGTACATTACAGCGTTAATACCTGTGAATTGCTGCATCACAGCAAGCACAATACCAACAATTAGAGCAGCTCTTAACGTAGGGCTCTTAAACAGCTCTGAGAATGTGCCTTGCTTTTTCTTAAACGATTGCTCAATATCAACAATTTCCTGTTCAGCAAGCGCTTCTCCGTGAATCTTCTTCAGAATGACATTTGCTTCGTCACGACGCCCCTGCTTAACGAGCCAGCGCGGGCTTTCTGGTACAAAGAATAGAGCAACGAGAAAGATAAGTCCAGGTATAGCGCCAACCCCGAACATCCAGCGCCATGAGCTTTCTACCTGCCATACGGAATCCCCACTATTAGAGATCCATAGGTTAACGAAATAAACAAGGAATATACCAGTAACGGTAGCTAGCTGATTCAAAGCTACGAGACGCCCACGGTACTTGGTCGGAGCGATTTCCGCGTTGTATAGTGGACAAAGGGTAGAGGTGATACCAATGCCAAGTCCTCCAATAATACGGAAAATAATATACGTGTTAAAGCTCTCTGGTGTAGCAGATCCGATACAGCTAACAATAAATAAGATAGCGGCAGCAACGAGCACGCGCTTTCTACCGAATTTATCACTTAGCACACCTGCAAAGGCAGCACCGACAATACAGCCGACGATTAAGCTGGATACAGCCCAACCTACCTGAAAATGATTCAGGTCGAACTTTTCTTCCATAAATCCAATAGCTCCTGATACAACGGCAGTATCGAAGCCAAATAATAAGCCGCCAATTGCGGCAACGATAGATATAAGTGTAACAAATTTAAGTGTTGAAGCTTGTTGTTGTGTTGATGTCATTGTACACTCCTTCCAGCACAAGATTATGCTTTTTTCATGGTCGAGTGTTATTCTAGCATGATATTTTGCTGCTTGGCTGAGGAGATATCTTCACTTATTTGTCGAATGCTAGCACATTTTTAAGAGCTTATGTTGACGATTGTTTTGCGCGGTATTCAGATGGCGTAATACCAGTCACCTTCTTGAAGACGCGGCTAAAATAATTGGGGTCATTATAGCCAACAAGATAGCATATTTCCTTTAGGCTAATATCCTTTTGACTCATCCAACGCTTAGCATGCTCAATACGGATGCGCGTAATGTGATCGATAAAGGTTTCTCCAGTCTGCTGCTTGAATACTTTGCTAAAGTAGTACGGATTCAGACGAACCTGCTCGGCAACCTCCTCAAGCGACAGCTCACGCTTATAGTTTCGATTCATATAGCTGATTGCTGCATCAATGACCGAGTAGGTGTGCTGCTCTCGTTCTTGTCGTATGAGCTTGATTGCTTGCTGAACATAGGCATATTGCTCGGCCTTGTTCTGCAGCAGCGGCTGCGGGCTGTGGTGCTCAATGTGCTGGAAGCTGCTGCTCGCTTGATGTCCTGTAGCGGTAGTGGAAGCAAAAACGGCCTCATAATAGGAACGCCGGGCACCTTGTATATGTTCATGGCTCGATCCGATGCCGATCATGACTTGCTGCTGCGGCGCACAGCTCTTAAAGCTGTCAATGAGTTCACTGCTCCATCGCTCTGCTTCATCCTGTAGCTCCTCGGAGCGTATAGATTCATCACCAGATAGAAACAGTGCAATATGCTCGTTCACCAGTGTACTGCTAAAGCTATAATAACGGCTTGACTTTAGCTGCAGCTGCAGCGTCCTGACCTGCTGTACAAGCTCCTTGGCTAGCAACTCACTGTCAGGAAGTGCAATAACGAGTGCACATACCTGATCAAGCGGCAGCTGCAAAGAGTCAGCCATGCTGAGCAGCTCTTGCTCATCAATCGTCTCAGCGATTAAGCCAAGTGCAAGCTCCGACTTAACTAGCGGAATGAGCTCTACAAGCTGCTGCTCACGAGCTTTTGTGCTTTCTGCTGCCTCTTGCTCCTGCTTGATGTCAGCGATCAAGCGTTCAACAAGCGCGGTGATTTCCTGCCGCTTGGCAGGCTTAACGATATAGTCGTTTGCCCCGAGACGCAGCGCCTCCTGCGCATAATCAAAATAATCATAGGCTGTGACAAGCACGAACTTGACCTGTGGTGATTCTGCTTTTATGGAGCGGAGCGCTAGCAGGCCGTCCATTCCCGGCATGCGAATGTCCATAAAAATAATATGAGGCTTATGAATGCTTGCTTTTTGGATGGCATCTCTTCCGTTCTCGGCTTCAATAATATCCAAAGGCTCTTTTATCATATTTGTCATAATCCAGCGCATGCCTTCGCGCTCGAGCGCTTCATCATCGACAATCAATATACGATACATTATAAATCTCCCTTCTGACGCGGGATACGTAGTGTGATTGATGTTCCTTCACCTTCACGACTGTCTATCTGAACCTCGTGCTGCGCTCCATATAAGAGCTGTAAACGCCGAAATACATTACGAGTTCCTAGTCCAGTAGATTGGTGTGGTTTGCTCTGCTTAGCTGATGCTGTCTGCCTTTGCTCATAATCGAGCAGCTGAGCCTTTGTATGTTCATTCATCCCTATACCGTTATCCTCGATAGTAATCCAAGTGAACTCGGTGTTCCCGTAAATGCGCAGCGTGATCACTGCGTTGCGCTCAAGCTGCTCTATGCCGTGTACAAATATATTTTCTAGCAACGGCTGCAGCGTAAGCACAGGAACAGTAGTATCGAGCTGCTCTTCGTCTATATCCGTCTCGAATTTTACTCGATCTCGATAGCGAGCTTGTTGAATATAGAAATAATCGTTCGCGTGCTTCACCTCATCGCGCAGTGGAACGGGCGTATCGAGCTGCTTGAGGTTATAGCGAAGCAAATTAGCCATCGCGACCGTTAGATCGCTTGTTCGCTCTGCGCCTTCAATAAGCGCAAGCTTAGACATTACATTCAAGGAATTGAAGAGGAAATGAGGATTGATCTGACTTTTAAGCACCTCTAGCTCCATCTCCTTAAGCTGCTTGTCCTTCTCTAGTGTTTCCTTTTGCGCAGCAATATATTGTTTAAGCTGCTGCTGCATTTTCTTGAATGCAGCACCTAACCGATAAAAGTCACTTTGCTTCGAATATTGAGCTACAGGCTGATCAAGATTGCCCTGTGCTATGCCTTCTGCAGTTTGGGCAAGCTGACGGATTGGAGCTGAGATGGAAGCTGATATTCTGTAAGCGAGCCATAAGCATAGCAATGTAACGCCGATCAGCAGCATCATGCCAGATATCCTCATCTTAGCCACTTGACTTCGAATTTCCTCTGACCGTTCTTCATAAGCTTCTAGCTCTAACCCAATCATGCGATAGCTGTCCTCGATAATGTACGCCGATAGCAGCTCTGCTTGATCGAGATACGATGAGTAGAGCAGGGTGTTTTGCGTAGAGGAGGCAAGAAGTAATTGCTCCACCGCTTGATATCCATCAATTAATGCTTGATAGCTTAAGGCATCCACCATTCCGTTGGCAGGCGGGCCATAGTCCTTCAAGCGAAGGATCTCATTGTTCATCTGCTGGGAACCTTGCTGAAAAGCGTCATAGGCATCCTTAGAATGTGTCGTTAGCCATTGATCTGCAAGCTGAATATGGTTCTGTATGTATTCATTCAAACGTTCATAGACAAGTAAACGCTCTTGTAGCTGGAGGTAGCTCGTATTGACCTGATTGCTGCTGCTAAACAACAAATAACTAATACTTCCATTGATTAGAAAGAGGAGCGGAATGACGATAAAAAGCATATTTCTAATTTTCATCGTTGCACCTCGTTCTGCTGCTCTGCGGTAAGAACGTAGGTAGAGATAAAGTTTTGTTCAGCATAGGGCATCCCTTCCATCGAGTGATGAAGCACTTCGATAGCTTGCTGACCAATGATATCCGGCTGTTGTACGATGCTCCCAACAATTCTACCCTGCTGAATAAGCGACTCCGTATTGAGCAAATTATCAAAGCCAAACACAGCGATATTCTTATGACCTGCTGCATCAAGACCGTCTACAATACCGATTGCATCCAGTCCGCTCAGACCGACAAATACATTAATATGTGGGTATTGCTGTAGTAGATCAACGGTCATCTCGGCAGCCTGCAAGCGTGAGATGTTAGAGGTGCGTACTTCGACAAGCTCAATATGCTGCTGGTCTGCTAATGCGTTTTGAAACGCTGCAAGTCGCTCCGACTGATTATGTGCATAGCTGCCGATGATCACACCGACATGCAGCTCTTTCTGCTTTATCTTTGATAGCATAAGCTGTGCTAGCTGTTTGCCAGCTAATTCGTTGTCTGTGCCAACATAAGCGATGCGGCTGCTGGATTCAACATCTGTATCAATCGCAATCATCGCAATGCCACTGTCCTGTGCAAGCTCGAATAATGCTTCCTGACCCTGGAGTCCTTGTGTAATAATTGCATCTGGTTTTGCTGCAATAGCTTTTTGTAGCAATCTTGTCTGCTCATCGGGATCATGGCGCTGTGGTCCGACGTATTGCAGCATATAACCATAGCTTTTTGCTTGCTCAGCTGCCCCTTCCTTGAGCAGCTTCCAGTAAGGAGTATCGAGCTCTTGAGCGATAAGAATAACTCTTTTTGCTGCTTGCTCAGCTGTAGATCGATCATTAAGCTCTGCAACGGTGCTATGGATGTTGATTGCTGAATCTATGAAAAAGTACAGCGATGTAAGCACAATGATCGATAAAAGGATGGATATGAAACGTCTAGCCATTCGATATAGTCCTCCGTCAGTCTATCTCTTTCAGTGTTCGTAAAAACTGTTGTTGATTATACCGTCAAAATGAACCTAAGACAAAATGTTTATTCTGTCTAATTAGTGGCAGCAGCTGACTTTGTTCATTATGCGACTATAAATGTGTTATCGCTGTTGTATAATGAAGGAGGCAGTCAAGCTTGAGCTAAGAGAAAAGAGGGCTGCTATAGATGCTAAAGTGACAAGAATGGAGAAAGTTCATAATGGGACAATACAGGCAAATCATATGGGGCATGATGAAAACAGGTGTGATTGGCTTTGGCGGTGGCCCTTCCGTTGTTCCGCTTATTCGCCATGAAGCAGTGCAGCAATATGGCTGGCTAAGCGACGAGGAATTTGCAGAGGTATTTGTGCTAGCTAATACGTTACCAGGACCTATTGCGACAAAAATGGCTGGTTACTTAGGTTATCGCCTAAAAGGTACACTGGGGGCAATTATCGCTGTGCTCGCTCATATTCTTCCTTCTTCGGTAGCGATGATTATTTGTATGTCGATGGTTAAATTTTTTAGCAGCTCGCCGATCGTTCAAGGCATGATCAGTGCAGTTGTTCCTGTTGTAGCCGTAATGCTGGGCATGATGGCTTATGAATTTGCCGAAAAAGCTGTGAAGGGCTTAGGTATAGCTGCTGGAATCGCGTTTTTTATTATTGCAATACTGCTGCTGCAGTGGGTAGAGCTGCATCCTGCCATTGTTATTGTTCTATTCATAGGCTATGGCAGTATACATTACCGCTTAAAGGCTACCCTGCATAAGCTTAAAGGAGGCCGCTCCTAATGGATTGGATTGAGCTTGTATGGCTTCTGCTCGGCTTTTTAATCGCAAATATTTTAGGCTATGGAGGCGGCCCTGCATCCATACCACTAATATACGAAGAGGTTGTTAACAAATACGCATGGCAAACGTCCAATGAATTTTCAAATATTATCGCATTAGGCAATGCGTTGCCTGGACCGATCGCTACGAAAATTGCCGCCTATGTTGGCTATGATGTGGGAGGGATCGTCGGAGCGATTGTTGCGCTTGCAGCTACAATTGTGCCTTCGATTATTGCATTAATCGTGATGTTAAAGCTTCTGCAAAAGCACCGCGAATCGAAGATAGTTAAGGGCATTAGCTTGCTCGTGCAACCCGTCATTGCGATGCTGATGGTCGTATTGACGTGGCAGATGGCCAAGGACTCGATGGTCGATATCGGATGGCTGCAAACGATTATTATCGCAGCAGTAGCTTGGTGGGCGATGGCGATCAAGAAGCTTCATCCTGCTCTTGTCGTACTTGCTGCATTTATATACGGTGGTGTTGTTTTACCGATGATTTAAGGCAGCATGGAATGACTATCTGATCATGTTGAAGGAAGCGATGTAAAGGGGAGATGGGGATATGGAGAGTGTTAAAGGGTTTATTATCGATCTGGACGGCACAGTCTATACGGGACAGCAAGCGATATCAGGCGCTATTGAGGCTGTAAATATACTTAAATCACTACATATACCGTTCGTATTCTTAAGTAATCGTGGTAATTATTCAAGAGCAATGTGCCGGGAGAAGCTGAATCGCATGGGTTTAGATGTTGAAGCTGATCGAATATTATTAAGCTCTACCGTGACCGCTGCATTTTTACAGAAGCATTATCCCGGAGAAGCAGTTTGGCCATTCGGTGATCCAGGCTTGGAGGAGGAGCTTCGTTCGCATAACGTAGTAATCGCTAATGAGCCTGAAGAGGCAAAGTGGCTTGTAATTACGTTGCATGAGAGCTTGACCTACGAGGATCTAAACAAGGCATTTCGCGCGGTAAGACATGGAGCACGCATTATTGCAACAAATGAGGATAAGATGTTCCCTACTGAGCAAGGGGATAGTATTGATGTTGCTGGAATGATCGGCGCTATCGTTCACGCAACAGGAGTGGAAGTATCCCATGTAATGGGGAAGCCGTCAGCGATGATGGCAGGTGCAGCACTTACAGTGCTTGGACTTGAGCCATCGGAATGCATCGTTGTCGGTGATAGCATGACGTCAGATATTGGACTAGGCAGCAAGCATGGGATGAAAACAGCACTCGTTCTAACAGGCAATGCAACTCAGCAGGATGTAGCACACGCCCAGCAGCAGCCGGATTATGTCAGCGATGATTTGCTGCAGCTTGTCCATGCCTATACAGCAGCTTGTGGCTACCGTTAGAAGCTCATATGTGGAACTTATCCAGATGTAGGACGGCGACTAGATGATCGAAACCATAGTGGCTACACGTAGACGTTATGTAGCTGTGCGATAATGTTTATATGTAAGAGAGAGCTTAAGTGAGAACTTGAGTGATATCGTGCTTAGGTGTACGACAAAGGTAGGGCTCTGCATCAGACCGTAGGCTGATGCAGAGCCCTTCTAGTTTATGTTAAATTTTTTACATACCGCGCTCATATTGTACGGGTGGATTCACAGTGCCAGTCAGTTCTTTAATGGCATGCAGTGTCCAGTATGGGTCATTAAGCATGCCGCGTCCAATTGCGATTAGATCGGCTTCTTGGTTAGCGAGCACCTGCTCAGCTACGGCTGGTTGCTCCAGCTTGCCTACAGCAATAATAGGTAGTTCAGGGAATGCATCCTTGAATGCTTTAGCTAACGGTACCTGATAGCCAGCGTGATGTCCGGGCTGTACGACAGATACGGGGCCTTCACCACCTGAAGAAACGTGGAAGCTGTCTACACCAGCAGCGTGATAGCGCTTAGCGACCTCGATGGCGTGCTCAACCTGATAACCGTCCTTCATATATTCCATGGCAGAGATGCGGAATAAGAGCGGCATGTTTTTCGGCATGACGCTGCGCACGGCTTTAACGACTTCTTCGCCGAACAGAGCGACATCCTGACCATATTGGTCATCGCGCTTATTAATGCCAGGTGAATGGAATTGATGAATGAGATATCCATGAGCGCCGTGAAGCTCGATGCAGTCAAAGCCAGCAGCGACAGCTCGCTCCGCAGCTTCTTTGAATCGAAGCACCATGTCCTGTACTTCCTCAGTCGTTAAAGCATAAGGCTTAGGCGTTGTATCATCGTGTGTAACGGAGATGCTGGAAGGTGCAACAGGAAGCTCAGCATCCTGTGCTTTACGACCAGCGTGTGCAATTTGTATACCGATCTTTGCACCATAACGATGCACAGAATCAACGATTTGCTTAAATGCAGGAACCTGCTCATCTGACCATAGGCCGAGGCAGCGATCGGTAATGCGTCCACGAGGCTCTACGTTAGTCATCTCTACAATAATTAGACCTGTACCGCCTATTGCTCGTGAGGCATAGTGAATCTGATGCCATTCTGTCGGAATTCCGTCATGTGCCTCTACAGAGTACTGGCACATCGGAGCCATGACAACACGGTTTTTCAGCTCCATTCCTTTTATGTGAAAGGGTTGATTAATGTAAGTCATGTGATCTCAGCCTCCTTTAAAGTAATAAAATTACTATAAGCTTTGTTCGCAATGATTGCAATGCTCTGAGGTTAGGTCTTCTGTATGAGTAAGGAAAAGAAGAAAGGGGGAATATTAACAATTGTTGAAGTTGAAAAAATACGAAACGTAACAGCTATAAATTCGTAAAACGAACTCAGAAGGTAAGTGGACAAGGATGGCAGCAGGCGCAAGCTGAGCAAGCGCCAAGCTTTACATATTGTGAAGCAGCGGGCTAATGCTAGATCACTTTTGATGCTGGTAGTGATTCACTAAGGAAACAATATAATAGCTGCTTGCGTATTGGTTCAGATTGTGCAGCATCCCTTGAATTAAGGCAGCACTAGGATGCTCGCTCGTCAGCTCGTTCTTTAAGATGTGAAGCGATTCCTTCTCTAGATCACTTGTTGTCATTTGCTCTACGGAGTTGATTTGCTCGACGATATAAGAAAGCGTGATCTGCTGTGAGTTGTTCACCTTGAAACATTCTGGATTCATTAGAAATACGGCGCGTGAGTGCTTGGCGAGAATATTCGTTTTGTCGACGAGGCTCTGCGATAAAGCAACGATATCAACTGGTGTGCGCTGCATCAATACATATTCACAATAAGATTTAATAAACCCTTTTACGCAGAGCATAAGATCGTATTTGGTACGGGCGACAGCATCACCATAGATCGATTCGAGCAAGGTAAGGATCGAGTATGAAAACTGCTCATCATAAAACGTAAACTTGTGGAAAAGCTCATAATTAACCTTACGCAGCTGACCCGTTTGGTGGATTTGCTCTGTGAAAAAGATTAACGCAAAGCTACGATGGCTATTAACGAATTCGAATATGCTGGAGTAATAAAGAAACAGCTTATGTTCCCCGTCTACAGCGCTGTTGACCACGCGGTCAATCTTTGTACCAAAATTGCTAATAATGTAATCGATAATGGCTAGAATCAATTGATCCTTGGATTTAAAATCTAGATAAAAAGCGCCTTTGGATATGCCGCAGTGCTTTGTAATCTCTTGTATTGATGTGGCTTCGTAGCCCTTTTCTGCAAATAGCTCGATTGCTGTATCCATAATTAATTGTCGCTTAGACATAATTTTCACCTCAACTTAGGTCTGTGTTGACATATGACCGTCCGGTCATTAGTATAAAAAATAGAGAAAAAATAGTCAAGAAAGGATAGGTGTGTAAGTGAGGTCAATAGTTAATTTCGTAGTGAAAAACAAGTTAGCAGTATGGCTACTAACGTTAATTGTTCTATTCTCTGGAATGTATTCATCTGTAAGAATGAAGATGGAGACGATACCGGACATTTCTATTCCTTATCTAATGGTTATGAGTGTTTATCCTGGAGCAACTGCTGAACAGGTAATGGAGGATGTTACGATTCCGCTAGAGAAAACCCTTGAAAATCTAAGCGGAGTAAAGACCGTCATGTCCAGCTCATATTCCAGTGTAGCAAGTATTCAGGTTGAATATGATTATGGAACAGATATGGATGAAGCGAAGCGTGAGATGAAATCCGCGCTAGATGATATTAAGCTGCCAGACAATGCGCAGGCACCTTCAGTATCGGCTATTAGCATGAATATGATGCCGATTCTTGCACTCAGTGTGAGCAGTACCTCTGGTGATATCGTTGATTTAACGAGCACAGTAGAAGAGGTTCTTCTACCGAAGCTGCAAAAAATTGAAGGGGTTGCTTCTGCTTCGATTACGGGTCAGCATATTGAAGAGGTTGAGCTGACGTATGATGAAGAGAAGATGGCGAGCCTTGGAGTTACAAAAGAAACGATTGCGAACCTAATTAAAGCAAGTGACTTATATACATCACTCGGTTTGTTCGAGTTTACGGAAGCTGAACAGGCTATCGCAGTAGATGGTAAGTTTATGTCCATAGAAGAGCTTGGCGATATGCTAATTCCAGTAACGCCGACGGCTGACTA
This sequence comes from Paenibacillus camelliae, assembly GCF_023715345.1. Taxonomy (GTDB): domain Bacteria; phylum Bacillota; class Bacilli; order Paenibacillales; family Paenibacillaceae; genus Pristimantibacillus; species Pristimantibacillus camelliae. The sequence goes on along the minus strand of NZ_JAMBNY010000003.1, from coordinate 34,571 downwards.
TCCATCTCCTGTTGCGAAGCTAAGTGATCTTGCATCGATTGAGCTTGTTGGTAAGGTTCAATCCATCTCTCGCACGAATGGTGAAGATGCCATTGCGATTCAGGTTATTAAAGCACAGGATGCTAACACAGTAACGGTTGCGAATGCAGTTAAGGATCTAATGGCAGAAGAGCAGGAGCGTTTTCCTGATCTTGTTGTAGAGACTTCGTTAGACCAAGGTGAGCCGATTGAAGAAGCGGTGCTTACGATGGTTGAAAAAGCGCTGTTCGGTGGACTTATTGCTGTCATTATTATTCTACTGTTCCTACGCGACTTTAAATCTACAATTATTTCGATTGTATCCATTCCAGTGTCCGTATTTATGGCTTTGATGATTCTACACTGGCTTGATATTACGCTTAATATTATGACATTAGGTGCGATTACTGTTGCGATTGGACGTGTAATTGATGACTCGATTGTCGTCGTCGAAAACATCTATCGAAGATTGCATCTGAAGGAAGAGAAGCTGAATGGTCGTGCACTAGTACGTGAAGCGACGCTTGAGATGTTCAAGCCAATTCTATCGTCTACACTTGTAACGGTTGCCGTATTTGCCCCGCTAGTATTTGTTGGCGGTATGGTTGGTGAGATTTTCGTACCGTTCGCGTTGACGATGAGCTTTGCCTTGATTGCATCGTTAATTGTTGCCATTACGATCGTTCCTGCTATGTCTCATTTCTTGTTCAAGAAAAAACTTTATGCAGCCAAATCAGAATCTAAGCATAAAGAAGTTGGAGCACTCGCGAAAAAATATCGTGGTGCACTTCAATGGACATTGAACCATAAAATTATTACCGTAATTATCTCGCTTGTCCTATTAGTGGGAAGCTGTATCATTCCGATCTCTGGTCTAGTTGGACTGAGCTTCCTTGGAAGTGACGAGGAGAAGGTCATGTATCTTACTTACGCACCTAAAGCTGGTGAGCTTAGAGAAGATACAATTAAGCATGTTTCTGAAGTAGAGCAAAAGCTGCTTGAACGTGAAGATGTCGATATCGTTCAGCTATCCATTTCCTCAGCGGAAAGTGCAGATATGCAGACGATGATGATGGGCGGCGCCGGCGGTTCACTTATGTATGTTATCTTCGATCCAGATATGAAGAACTTCCCAGAGGTTCGTGAGGAGATCGAGCAATACGTTGAAGAGATTGGACACCCGGGACGCTGGTCAAGCCAGAACTTCTCGATGTCAGCACTATCGAGCAACGAGCTTAGCTATACGCTATACAGCGAAAGCCTCGATGATCTAGAGCAGTCAGTCCTAATGGTCGAAGAGGTTATGAAAGGCAATGAGCAATTGAAGGATGTATCCTCTACTCGTGAAGAGAGCTATGAGGCATTTACATTCCATGTTGATCAAGCAACGCTGCTGCAGCATGGTCTGACGACAGCGCAAATTGTTATGATGCTATACCCAGATACTTCTAAGGAAGTATTGACTACAGTTGAAAGTGACGGTAACAAAGTAGAGGTTATCGTTCAGAAAGAAGTAGTAACGCCTGAGTCTGTAGAGGATATGCTTAAGCTTCCTGTACAATCAGTAACAGGTGCACAGCTTACACTAGGCGATCTTGTTGAAGTTGAAGAAGGCTATGCACTGAATACACTTGCACGCAGCAAAGGTCAATTCTATGCTAGCGTATCAGGTACAATCCTAGGCGACGATGTATCCAAAGCATCGAGCGAGGTGGATAAAGAGGTTAACGAGCTTGAATTCCCTAAAGGTGTTGAGCTTGGTAACAGCGGTGCAATGGCGGATATTATTGAAACCTTCACTCAGCTAGCTGTTGCTATGCTAGCAGCGATTGCGATTGTATACTTTATTCTCGTCGTTACATTCGGAGAGGGACTTGCTCCATTCGTTATCCTATTATCTCTTCCGTTTACGGTTATCGGTGTATTCGTTGGTCTGTACATTGCTAATGAAACGATCTCTGTATCGGTCATGATGGGACTTCTGATGTTGATCGGTATTGTCGTAACAAACGCTATCGTGTATGTTGACCGCATCATTCATATGGAACGCGATGGTATGACATTGCGTGAAGCGATTCTTGAAGCTGGTGCGACGCGTCTTCGTCCGATTCTAATGACAGCGATCGCGACAATCGGTGCTATGATTCCGCTTGTATTCGGTGGTGCAGGTGGCGGCTTGATCTCTAAAGGTCTTGCGATTACTGTAATCGGCGGACTTACGAGCTCTACGCTGTTAACATTAGTTATTGTACCGGTGATGTATGAAATTCTTTCGAAAATGCTTAAGAAAAATCGTCGTGAAGTTTTAGACAACTAGGCGATTAGATAAAGCAATCATCTACTGTAAAGAAGAGTACGATGATACAGCACTACAAAAAAGATGTTGCCCCCGAGGCAACATCTTTTTTTGTGCGCATAGCATGGCGCTAACCATATTTAGCCTACTTTAATATTTTTCGAACGAGCTTTACTCTCGAGTTGTAAGGAGGGTGGAGCAAGCCGGTTTCAAGCTTTGTTGAACGATGCAGAATCGACTTAGGATGAGTGAAGCATTCATAGCTCGCTTTACCGTGATATGCACCACTGCCTGAAGGGCCGACACCGCCAAAAGGCAAATGTGTATTGCCAACATGGGCTACAACATCATTGATACAGCCGCCTCCAAATGGCAGCTCCTGTAGAAACGTTTGTATTTCTTTTTCGTTTGTCGAGAATAAGTAACCAGCTAATGGCTTAGGCAGCCTACGAATTTCTCTGATTAGATGATCCAAAGAGCTATACTTCAGTACGGGTAATAGAGGGCCGAATATCTCATCCTCCATTACCATACTATTCCACGTTACATGTTCAATAATCGTTGGCTCAATATATAGGTCTTGGCGATCTATGCTGCCTCCCAGTGTTATATTGCTTTCTTCAGCGATTAAAATATGGTGCAGCCGGTCGAATTGACGCTCGTTAATGATGCGACCATAGTCTGTGCTTTGCTGTGGATCATGTCCGTAAAAGTCTTTTATTGTTTTTTTCAGCAGCTCTACAAATGTTGGATATATACTTTCGTGTACGACGACGTAATCAGGTGCCACGCACGTTTGTCCAGTATTGCTGAATTTACCCCAAGCGATACGCTTGGCTGCGACTTCTAAGTCGGCTGTCTCACTAACAATGGTAGGGCTCTTTCCACCCAGCTCCAGCACATAAGGGGTCAATCGCTCAGCCGCAGCTTTTGCTACAACCTTACCTACCGCAACGCTGCCAGTAAAGAAGATAAAGTCGAAGGGGGCATGAATAAGTGCCGTCACCATCTCCTTCTCTCCTTCTACAACACTCACGTAATTAGGCTCAAATGCTTCCTCCAATATTAGCTTAATGATTTGTGTCGTATGGACGCTTGCTTCAGAAGGCTTTATAACGGCTGTATTGCCTCCGGCAATTGCACCGATTAAAGGCTCCATCACAAGCTGGAATGGATAGTTAAACGGAGCGATAATTAGCACCACACCGTATGGCTCTCGCACAATAAAGCTTTTGGCAGGCTGGAAATGCAGAGGTGTCTTTACTGACTTAGGCTTTACCCAGCGCTCGATATTTTTAATGATAAAGCTAATACTGTCGTACACGATTCCGAGTTCTGTTGTATAGGCTTCAAATTCACCTTTACCTAAATCAAGCCTTAGCGCCTCCAGCACTTGCTTTTCATATTTTTTTATCGTTTGCTTTAGCTTTACAAGCTGCTCTTTACGAAAATGAACATCCTTTGTAGAGGATTGGTCGTAATAATTTCGCTGCTGTGTAATGATCGCATCTACTTGCTGCGTCAAAGTCGTCATGCCGGATCACTCCTTCCATGCTATAGGCATTGCTATATTCGTCATCTATATGCTGATACTAATATAACAAATTGTAACGACTTTCAGTAACTAAAGCTTATATCAGCTAAATGTGTTCTGTGCGTGAAGCTGTTATAAATAAAAAAGAAAGGAGTTGTTCAATGCCAGCTAAACGGACATTCTGAACAACCCCTTCGGTATGCATTTGTATGGTGTAACAGAGAAGATGAAGTACTACAACTAAGCTTCGTAGCATTTTATAAATCAGGCGGTGCAAGCCTATCAAACAGAGGCAAGTTTCTTGCAATGCCATAGCCGAGAGCGAGAATCACCATTGCAATTAGCACAGCATTGGATGTGCGATGAAGCTTTTTGCGCTGCAGCAGCCAGTAGCATAGATATAACGGGACGAGCGCATAAACTAAGCTGTTATAGCGAAAGGCTGCCTCAAGGTCAAGCTTTAACAGAGCGGTAAGCGAGCGGGTCATTCCACAGCCTGGGCAATACAAACCGGTCACGGCATGAATCGGGCAAGGAATGCTTAATCCAGTGAGCGGAATCCACACCTTCAGATAGACCACGGTACCGATAGCAAAGAAAGAACCCCAAACAAGCTTAGGATTCTTTCTAAAAGGCTTAGACCATTTTATTAACATCGTTTTGTACAAGTGCATAGGTTACGATACCAAACCCGAACAGTCCCAGCACAAGATATATTACAGAATTGTCGCTGTACATCATGCCACGTTGACGCTGAGCTTCAGCTACATGCTTGCCAATCTGGTAAGCCCACACTAATGACCAAATTCCACAAGTAACGATAGAAAGCAAGAAATGCTTTAACCCAGTAAAATCAGGGTCTCCACTCAATCTACCCACTTCGTTCGTTAATACAATGAACCAGTAAATTCCATAAATACCGCAAGTGATTAATGTAAGAATAATACTTAAAGCGATATTACGTTGTGTAATCATCATCATTCTCCTTATGACAGATACTATAAAACCTGCCTATTAGTATAGGAGATATGTGATGGGATTGACAATACATTTTTAGGAAATTCCAACAATTAGTTAATAACGATGCGTAATTGTTCTGCGACCGAACGAATATATTGCGCAGCTTCTGTATATTGTTCATTAGTAGACAGATGCTCAATCATGACAGGGATGTCTCGCTGCAGCTTATTAAGCTGTGTAAGCAGCACATCATAGCGTAGATTGCCTCGTCCAGGAATTACCTCATCAAGATGGAGGGTTAGCTTTGGTTGTAGCAGAATATCTTTGGCGTGCACATTGACGATATGAGGCCCTAGCTTTTCGATAAAATCAATAATAAGTGCATCCGTATGATAGTAGGTTTCTGGACTATTCACAATATTAACTGGATCAAAATGTACACCGAATTGTGGTCGATCAATCGCCTTTAACAGCGCTGCATAGCTGTCAGCACTGTTTGGGTATACCCAAGGCATCATCTCTAATGCGAAGGTTGTCCGCGTCGGCTTTACTTGGTCAATGATCGCTCGTACGGTATCAACAATAAGATTGAATGTGTCATCGGTAAGATTAAGCTCATGCGGTCCATCCCATACGGTGCCTCTAGAGCCGGCGATATTAACACAGACACGTGCACCGATGTCATCGGCTAGCTGCAGACGTTCTGCGCAATAGTTAATGGCTTGCTTAGCAATCGTCTCATCTATGCTAATCGGGTTGCTCCAAGCACCGACCTCCGCAATAACGATGTTATGTTGTTCAGCGGCATCGAGATAGGCCTTCATAAGGTCGCGATCCTTCCCGTCAAATGGGCAGGTCGCCGCCCGAAAGCCAGCTTGATGCATCGCTTTTGCCCAAGTTTCAGGTTGTTGATTTTCAATAAAAACTTGACCACCTAATCGTAGCATATATATCCCTCCAAATTGATCATTTTTCTAGCAGTAGCGTACCATGAACGCGCGTTAATGTAAATATTGACGCTCTTACAGCCGTTTCTCCTTGTGAATCGGTTGACAGTGTATCATAGCAGGACTATGATAGAGGTATAAACACGTGTTTATTTAAAGGTAGGGTTATGATTTGTCTAAAAATGAAATTAATAGTACGGAAGTTGCGAGGTTAGCAGGTGTATCAAGGAGTACGGTCAGTCGGGTCATTAATAATTATTCAAATGTACCACAAAAAACAAAAGAGAAAGTGATGAAAGCTATTAAAGAGCTCAATTACTTTCCTAATGCTTCAGCGCAAATGCTGGCCGGCAAAAAATCCCGTACGATTGGTCTGTTCATGGTAAGCTCAGGGGAAATCTCTGTCGATGTGCTAACGAATATGATGATCGTGAGCGTGATAGAAAGTGCATCAGATCTTAATTATTATGTGCTCACCTTTATTATTCGTAATACCGAGGATGAAGCCAGCATTAATCATGTAAGGGAAGCATTCTATCAGCGGCGGATCGATGCGGGCATATTTATTGGAACAAAGCATAAAGAGCCATTTGTTGAGGAGCTCATAGCAGAAGGCTTTGTCGTTGGTGTGTTTGATCAGGAGCATCCAGACGTTGCTGTACCTAATCGCATCGTTGCCAATTTCAACAATGATTCTGGTATGAAGCAGGCAATTGCTTATTTACTTGGCCTTGGTCATCGGCATATCGGTCTCATAAATGGTGATCGAAGCCGATTGTCAGGCCTTAAAAAGCACGAGGGCTTCCATCATGCCATGAAGCAGCAAGGGCTCGACATTCATCCGGGCTGGGTGCTGGATGGAGATTTTACAGAGCAGGCAGGCTATGATGCGATGTCGAAGCTGCTTGGAAGCGATGAGCCGCTCCCTACTGCACTTGTAGCAGCCAATGATAGTGTTGCTTTTGGTGCGATACGGGCGATGCGAGAGCAAGGGCTCAAGGTTCCTGAGCATATGTCGATTATCGGCTTTGACGATCATGTGCTAAGTGAGAAGCAAGATCCGCCACTCACAACCGTGCGCGTTGATTTTAAGCAGCTATTTAAGGAACTGATGCAGGTCGTTGTTAAGCAAGTTGAGGAGCCAACAGATACGATACGTGAGATCAAGTATGACTGCACGCTAATTATCCGGGAATCCTGCAGGCGTTTGGATTAAAGGTAAGCTAAAGGCAAGGCTGTACAGGGCAATTCACCATTTCATATTGGAGGGATTATGATGTCAGGTCTAATTGAAACGAATGTCGTTACGCAAATTGGTATTCTTGTTCATGATATTGAAAAGGTTAGTGAAGCATACGCCACTTTTTTTGGAGTAGAAAAGCCAAATATTTTTTGGACAGATCCAATGGAGCAGGCGCAGACTGAATTCGAGGGTAAGCCTAGTCCTGCTCGTGCAAAGCTAGCCTTTTTTGATATGGGTTCACTTCAAATTGAATTAATTGAGCCAGATCACCACGAAAGCACTTGGCGAAACTATTTGAATGAGCATGGCGAAGGTCCACATCATATCGCATTTGGAATTAAAGGGATGAAGGATAAAGTTGAGCTGCTTGCGAAGTCAGGCTTCCCTTTGCAGCAAAAAGGTGAATATACAGGCGGCAGATATGCTTATATCGATACATTTCCTCAATTAAAGGTACTCATTGAGCTGTTGGAAAACGATTAAAACGGAAGTGATTGAAGGGGTGATACGGTGAACGTATTGATTACAGGAGCCAATCGCGGGTTAGGCTATGAGCTCGCAGCAGAATCTATAAGCCGCGGCCATCATGTCGTTGCGTTAGTCCGTAACGAAGCTGCTAGCGAGCAGCTAAGTGCTTCGTTGCAAGCGGGGGGCTTGAATGAACAGCAGATAACGATTATGCTAGCCGATGTTCGCGATGAAGCGGCTATTGAGAAGGCAGCAGAGCAGTTGAAGCAAGAAGGGATGAGACTGAACTGCATTATTAACAGTGCAGCAGTGCTCGTAGGACGGCAGACCGCGATTGAAGACTTGGATATGAACGATATGCAGCTAAGCTTTGATGTTAATTTATTCGGACCGATTCGGGTCGTGAAGCATATGCTTGAGCTGCTTGACGCGAAGGATGGCTCAATCCTTAACATCTCTTCAGAAGCTGGGAGTATTCATAACGCATACGCAGGAGATTATCCATATTCACTATCCAAATGCGCATTAAACCTGCTAAGTGAGCAGCTGAATCGCATGCTTTCCGCTAAAGGTATAGATGTTTGGAGTATTCATCCTGGTTGGATGCGAACAGACATGGGAGGCTCAGCTGCCCCGTTGTCCCCACAGCAAAGTGCGGTGAGCATTATTGATATTATGGAGAGAAAAGTAACAGTCGACTCGAGCTTTAGCTTTATTGATTACCGTGGAGCGGCTATGGACATATAAAATGAATCGGGCATCGCTTTTGCTTACAAAAGCGATGCTTTTTTTGTCTGTTATCGTAATCTGACGATGAATATGCAGAGTGTCAAAATTTTTTTTTCATATTTTCAAAAGTAATCGCTTACAGCGTCGTTTTTTGACTATAATTGCCTGATTACCATTTGTAATTCTAGTCCAAAATGGATATGATAAATAGGTATAGTTAATGGGATCGTAATGAATTAACTAATGATCTTCGTTTATGCCTCTTATGCTGCCTCTATGGTGGATGGAAGTGTAAGGAAGTCGATAACACGAAAAGTTTTAGGAGGAATTATAATGGCATTAGTTTCAATGAAAGACATGTTAAACAAAGCGCTTAAAGAAGGCTATGCTGTCGGTCAGTTCAACATTAACAACTTGGAGTGGACTCAAGCTATTCTAGCTGCTGCACAAGAAGAAAACTCCCCAGTTATTCTAGGTGTTTCTGAAGGTGCTGCTCGTCACATGGGCGGATTTAAAGTTGTAACAGCTATGGTTGCTGCACTTATTGAAGAAATGAACATTACTGTTCCTGTTGCTACTCACCTTGACCATGGCTCCAGCTTTGAAAAATGTAAAGCTGCGATCGATGCTGGTTTTACATCTGTTATGATCGATGCTTCCCATCATCCGTTCGAAGAAAACGTTGAAACAACTAAAAAAGTTGTTGAATATGCACATAGCAAAGGTGTTTCTGTAGAAGCTGAGCTAGGAACTGTAGGCGGCCAAGAAGACGATGTTATCGCTGATGGCGTTATCTATGCTGACCCTCAAGAGTGTCTTGAGCTTGTAAAACGTACAGGTATCGACACATTGGCTCCAGCTCTAGGCTCTGTACATGGTCCTTACAAAGGCGAGCCTAACCTTGGCTTTGACGAGATGGAGGAAATCTGTAAGCTTACAAATATGCCTCTAGTTCTTCATGGTGGTACAGGTATCCCTACAGAGCATATCCAAAAAGCGATTGCTCGTGGTACATCTAAAATTAACGTGAACACAGAAAACCAAATGGCGTTCACTGCAAAAGTTCGCGAAGTTCTTGCTAACGATAGTGAAGCTTACGATCCTCGTAAATATATTGTTCCTGGTCGTGATGCGATTAAAGCTACTGTTATCGGCAAAATCCGTGAATTCGGTTCTTCTAACAAAGCTCAATAAGCTCCATGGGTTGTACAAGCTGTATAGTCGTTGGCTATGCAGCTTTTTTATTCCTGAAAGGCCGTTTAGATCGATAGTGCATAAATCAATTTTCGCTATCGTATAATGAAATAATGCTCGTCTGAGTATACTATGACGTATGCATATGTAATGAATAGACAGCAGAACGTTAGCGGTGCAATAGTGAAGTCAAATGACTGCAGACTGCAATATGGAGTCGTCAACAGCTTTGCACGACAGCTGTAATAAAGGAGTGTGCGTGATGAATAAGGAACAAGTTATACTAACGCAAGAGGGCTATGATAAGTTAGTTGAAGAGGTTGAGGAGTTAAAGGGGCCGAAACGCCGCGATATTGCAGAGCGTCTGAAGCTAGCGATTAGCTACGGCGATCTAAGAGAAAACAGTGAATACCATGCAGCTAAAGATGATCAGGCACATATGGAAACGAGAATTAAACAGCTTGAAGGTATGCTGCGCAGGGCGAAAATTGTAAAATCAGAGCAGGCTACGGACGTAACCATTGGTGCAACTGTAGTATTATATGATGAAGAATTCGATGAGAATGTGGAATACACCATTGTCGGACAAGCAGAAGCTGACGTAGCGAACAATAAAATTTCCTTCGAAAGCCCGCTTGGTAAAAGTCTAATCGGCAAGAAGGTCAATGATGTTATACAAGTAGAAGCTCCTGTTGGTATAATTACTTATAAATTGTTGGAAATAAAATAACGTATGTCGCGTACATAATCATTTTCTATTCGTTCTCAAGCAGGACGAGAAGAAAATGATTTTTTTGTTTTATCCTTGACGCCAACTAAAAAGCCTTTCAGCATATCGGAGCAAGCAGAGCTTACTTATCCGATGTCTGAAAGGCTTATTGGTGATAGGTGCTTTGTGGTTAGTGTAGCTTTGACGTGAGCGTACGCAACGCTTTTGTCAGCTTAATAGGCAGCTGTTTCTTCCCAGTACTACTGCCTTGATTCAATGTATTACGAGCAATCGCAGCAATAATAAGCAATGTACCAACGATTTCAAATGCATTGATGCTATACCCCTGAATCGCGATAATAACAAAGGTTGTAATTGGGACAAAGTTAATGAACAGAAGGCCATGAGTAGATGAGAGCATCTGCAAGCCTTTATTCCAGCTAAGCAGCGCGACTAGCCCTGGAAGCAAGCTCATAAATGCCATTTCATATTTAATCGTAAATAGTGTCTCCATAGTAGGCACCTGTAGCCATCCAGCCATCGTTCCTGTTGTAACGATGAGCAATGCAGCGGCGTTTCCGATCAAGCAGGTTAACGTTGAATAACGAAGAATGGACCATTCCTTAAAGCGGGAGCCGCCTAACGAATAGACAACCCATCCAGTTACTCCAATGAGCATGAATAATAGCGGCATAAGCTGAGAACTGTTCATTGCGAAAAAGCTTAGATCACCACGAGTGATGACGAGAACGGCTCCTATAAATGCGATGAGTACATTACGCAGTGTAGCAGCTCCTGGTTTTTTACGAGTGGTTACCCAGATTAGAATAATAGAGATCATCGGCATAAGCACTTCCATGATGGAGGCGATAATCGTACCAGCTTTCCCCATTTGCTGCTGTCCAAAAAAGATAAACATATTATAAACGACGAATGCCATCGAACCATAAAACAGTAATGACAATCCTTTACCTTCAAGGCGAAATGCCTGCTTGCCTTCCTTAATGAACAATATGACAGATAATATAATACCTACAATAAGATAACGAATAAATGAGAAGTAGAACGGATCAATATGCATTAATGCAACATGCGCGACAGGGAACATCGCTCCCCAGGACATACTTGCAACTAAACATAGAAACGCTCCAATCAAAACTTTCTTATTCACTGACTCTCCACCCTATCGATTTATATTTTTATCGTATGTAGCTCTCTTACATGATCATATTACGTTATAATAAACATGTAAAATGATTGAAAATCAATTTATCCATCACTAAAAGTGATATAATGATAAAACACATTGACAAAATTAACGGACAGAGGTGAATAGGATGGAGCTAAATGATCTTGTAATTTTTCAAAAGGTAGCGGAATGTGGCAGTATCAGTAAGGCAGCAGCCGAGCTTAACTACGTACAGTCCAACGTTACTGCTCGTATCAAACGGTTAGAAAAGGAGCTGCATACACCGCTGTTCAGCAGGCATAAACGAGGTGTAGTACTCAATTCAGAGGGCGAGCGATTATTGGAGTATGCGAAGGAAATCACATCAAAGGTTGAGGAGCTAAAGCAAAGCTTTCAGGATCATGCAGATGTATCAGGGATGCTGAAAATTGGGATAGTAGAGACGGTTAATGCATTGCCGGGCATATTATCCTCCTTTAATGATGCTTATCCGAATGTAGAGGTTTCACTTATGGCGGGCGTGACCGATCAGCTCATACAGGATGTCCTAGATATGAAGCTGGATGGAGCCTTTGTTACGGGACCGATTCGCCACCCTAATGTTGAGCAGCTTCCGGTCGTAGAGGAAAACCTTGTGCTTGTCTCTAAGCGTGACAGCTTTACGATGGATCAGCTTACGACGACTCCTTTCTTGCTATATCATAAAGGCTGCGGGTATCGTGGCCGACTTGAGAGCTGGATGAAGGTGGAGGGGATTATTCCACGAAAAATAATGGAGTTTGGTACGTTTGGAACGATTATCGGCAGCGTATCTGCGGGGATTGGCGTAACCGTCATCCCAAAATCGTCCGTGACCAATCTCGTCTCGCAGGAAATTGTCGATGAGCATCAGCTGCCTGAGCCTTATTGCAACATAACGACAATCTTTATATGGCGCAAGGATGCTTACATTACGCGTACTCTTGCGCACTTTATTGAAGAAATTAAGCTGCATGCAGAGCAATTAGCTGAAAACTCGCCACGGGATGATGCTTAACTTTAATAGAAAACGTACGTCTACAAAGAAATAGTTATTGTAAAGTGTGCTTATTTGTCCTTATAATTAGGTAATGCATTACTACGGTAAAGCGATTAGACAGCATAAGATAAGGAGTGTAGAGATGAAAGTTGCTATTATCGGCAGTAGTGGCGGTAATTTATTTAATCTAGGCGGACGACAGCCAGACAAGCTATTAGGTGAAATTATAGCGCAGTGTGGCAGTGCGCAGCTGGACATCACAGCTATTCAGTTTATTGCAGCTGAAGAATCGATGGATATTGCCAAAGATAAAACAGGTGCTTCCTTATATAGCTGGGATCCTGTGCAGCAGGTAGTCGTTCAAGGAGAGACCTTGACTCTTGCGGATATTAATCAGCTTGCGAAGCGGGAAGATGAGCAGCTGGCTACTAGAATAGAGCAGGGTGAGGTAGATGGCATCATCGTAATGAGTGGTGATCCTACAGGAGTGAATGCCGCCTCAATTGCCGCAGCTGCAGCTAAAGGAATTCCGATTGTAGGGACTGGCGGGACATCAATGGCACAGATCAGCTCCAAGGGAGCCAATGTCATTGCGACTTCCGGCACGACTGGAACGACAAATCGCACACGTGCAGTGTCCTTTGTTACCGCGCTATGCAAGCATTGGAAGATTAAGTATATGCCTGTTATAGGCACGCAGTCTGCAGCGGAGGCTAATGCGGTAGGCTCAATAAGTATATGGCGAAGAATTAACTTTAAAGGCATTATGCAGGCATCGCTGCCAGGTTTTATTGCGATGGCCATTGTACTGGCGCTTGGTAAAATTCCTGCATTAGCATCGCTTTCAAGCGTATTTGATATTATAGTTGGTGCATTGCCCGTGCTCATTGCAGTAGTCGCTGCAAAGCAAGTGGCGGAGCTAGATGAAGTATCCATCGTAGCGGGCGTCATCGCAGGTGTGCTGTCCACGGATGGCGGTATTATTGGCGGCATGATCGGCGGAATATTGGCTGGTATACTCGTGCATTATTTATTCATTCTATGTGTTCAATGGCGCTTTCCAATGACAACCGTTAATATTGTAGCTGGCGGGTTGGCTGGTCTTGTTGCGGGCTTGTTAATGTATTTTCTCGTGTCGCCGATTGCCCTTCAGCTAGGCGAGTGGGTAAAACAGCTGATTAGTGCAATGATTGACTTCAATCCGATACTTGCGGGAATTATTGGTGGCTTGCTCATCTGGCCTGCGATTATTGCTGGGGTGTATCATGCGGCGATACTGCCGATTGTCCTTCTGGAGATGGAGCATACAGGAAACAGCTTCCTTGGTGCGGTGGATATGGTTGGACTCGTTATGGTGTCCGCGGGCATTACACTTGCAAACATTGTAGGGCCACGTGATAAAGGCGAGGCAGCTGTTGCAACACCAGGATTTTTAATCAATATGGGCTTTGGAACCTTCGTCGAAGCGGCATATCCGTTTATGTTCTCTAATAAGCTTGTATTCGCCGGGGCGATTATCGCATCGGGCATCGGAGGCGGACTTGTCGGATTGTTCGCTGTGCGTGGAACAGCCTACGTACCATCGTTCGCTGCACCTTATCTAAGTGATAATCCGATAGGATTTGTAGTTGCAATGCTTGCTTCCCTACTGGTGGCGTTCTCGATAACGCTTGTAGCGAACAAAACAATAAAAGCAAAAGTATAGTTAATATTTAATTGCGCGACATTGTTAATGAGCCTTTCCATTACACGCTATAGTGAGTGGAGACGCAGAATATATAAAGATGGAGCTAAGGCTACTGCCTAGCTCCATTTTTTTATAAACATAATGCATTAGATCGCTTATTAAGCAGCTTGATCGTGTAAAGTGATCTCTCCTTCTACAAAAGCTACCATCTGCTCATTCGGTAATAGATCGATTATTGTTTGTATGTTTTCTTCAGTAAGTTCGTTAAGCATTACGACGACTTGATTGGCCTCAATATCTATATAGGACGCAGCAATAGAGGCTTCGCTCCTTATCCTTTGTTGAGCCTGATTTAGCTGTTTTATTGAATACTGAACAGGCCTTAATAAGATGTTGTCAGACTTGCTTAGCTCAGAAAGCTCGTTACTTAGCTTCTGCTGTTCCCCTACCGTATGAACAACGATATAATTCCCTTCTAATATGACACCACCATAAGCATCTTCATATTGCTCTAAAAGATGATTTACCGTTATTAAAGACTGATCTAATGATTGAGGAGCGGTGTAGAGTATTTCTTTCTCTGTTGTAGGAGCGTTCATGCTATGTTCTTGTTCTAATGGTTGGTAACTCACGAATTGTTCTGGCGAGGAACCGTCATATATTAGATAAGCGCTAGCAAGACAGCATGCTAAAAGAAATGACGTTACTATTTTTCTCATTACTTTACCTCCTGGATCAGCTCACAGCAGAGCTACTTAACATATACACATTACGGGATACAGCGCTAGTATATACTGTCTGACGCTTATTACTAGAAAATGTTGCATGCACCAACAATCACTACAATAAAAAGTAAAGTAACTTGAAGAAGAAAAGAAAAAAGGTCATAATAAGCGTAGAGCTTTCACAATTATTGGGCAGGCTAATTTAGAGTGATTTTTCAATGCCAGCGAGCGAAAAGTTAGGAGTGATCTTATGGAACTTGGAATATCAACGTTTGTCGAGACGAACCCAGATCCGCAAACTGGAGAGCTTATCTCTCATGCTGAGCGCATTCGTCAAGTAGTAGAGGAAATTGTCCTTGCCGATCAGGTTGGACTTGATGTGTATGGCGTAGGAGAGCATCATCGCAGCGATTATGCAGCTTCCAGCCCAGCTACGATACTGGCAGCAGCAGCTGCAAGGACTAAAAATATACGTTTAACGAGTGCTGTCACTGTGCTTTCTAGTGATGATCCTGTTCGTGTCTATCAGCAGTTTGCAACGGTTGATGCGATCTCGAATGGACGCGCAGAAATTATGGCGGGAAGAGGCTCCTTTATTGAGTCATTTCCGCTGTTCGGATATGATTTATCGGATTATGATGAGCTGTTTGATGAGAAGCTAGAGCTGCTAATAAAGCTTACGAAGGATGAGATTGTACATTGGGAAGGTAACCACCGACCAAGCATTAAAGGTCGTGGCGTCTATCCGCGTCCTGTGCAGGATCCGCTACCTGTCTGGATTGGCAGTGGCGGTAATCAACAATCGGTTGCACGTGCAGGCATACTCGGCTTGCCGCTAGTGCTTGCTATCATTGGAGGTAGTCCATATCATTTTGCCCCGCTTGTGGAGCTGTACAAGCGTGCAGCTAAGCGCAGTGGTCACGATGCAGACAAGCTGCCTGTAGCCTCTCATTCTCACGGGTTTATAGCTGATACGACGGAGCTTGCTGCAGAGCAGTTCTATCCATCTACTGCAGCGGTTATGAATCAGCTCGGTAAGGAACGCGGCTGGAGTCCGTATAACCGTCAAACCTATGATTATATGCGTGGAGTCGAGGGCGCTCTATATGTTGGTGATCCTGAATATGTCGCGCAAAAGATTATAAATTTACGTAAGCATGTAGGCATCACACGCTTTATGCTGCATATGCCGCTCGGCACCATGCCACATGATCAAGTGATGCATGGCATTGAGCTGTATGGTAAGGTTGTCGCTCCTATCGTTCGTGAGGAAGTTGCAAAGTGGGAGAAGGAACAAGGAATCTCCAATCAATAGCTACAATAGAACATAAATAGAAAACAAGAGATTTTACCATGGCTTTCATTAGAAGCTCACAGTAAAATCTCTTTTCTATTACGGTAATCGTTAACGCTGCAATTTTAGCTCCCTCATCATCCTCCATTCACATAATGCTTACTTCCTTAACCATATGCCAAAACGGTTGATTACCTAGCATTTTTTCATTTACCTTACGATAGCCTTTTTTTTCATAGATCTGATAAGCGTGTTCCTTATCTTGATCGACTAATAAGCCGACTTTGGATTTCCCTAGCAAAGCGGCATCCAGCTCGGCCTGTTTCATAAGCTTAGAGGCGATTCCTTTTCCTTGGAAGCTTGGATGCACGGCAAGTGCGTCGATATAATATTCATCGAGCTCAGCTTCGATAGGATGATTGACGGTTTTTTTCAATTCACTCGAGCGCTGACGTTCAATCGGTGCATAGCGTGCAGCAGCTTCTTCACCGACGTAGCAAAGAATCATTCCTTGAATTTGATCAGCTTGCTCATATACGACAATCAATTCCTTACTAAATCGATTTCCAGGCTGTAAATAATATTGCAATAATATTGGAGCAGCCTTTTGAGGGCTAGAGAAGCCGGTATATAGTTCAGTTAGTTCACTGCCGATTGCAAGTATAATTAGCTCCACAACGGCATGCGCATCATTAGCTGTAGCAGATCGTAGCATGGTGTAATCTCCTTTGATGTCTAATGCTTGAAGAAAATTATATCATTATCACTATAACATGTAATGTTAACCGAGAAGAATCTCAAGCACGGAAAGGTGTTATTTGTACACAAATTGAATACTATAACCTTAAGACTGATTAGATAAGACATCGACTATTGCTGCAATAGTATTATTGCTAGCTAGACAAGGACAAGCTAAGCACTCTGTCATCATTGTGAATAAAGCAATCACTGAGATTGATGGGAGGAAGCAAATGAAACTAGGTCCGTTATGGAAGTCCCGTATGGAGCGGATGACCTTAAAAAATCGAATACTGTGGTTATTTGCTGTAGCAACAATAATCCCCTTTATGTGCATCAGTTATCTTTCCTATAATACGATTACCTCCATATTAGATACGAAGCTTCAATCGGGTATTCAGACTAATCTGAAGCAAGTTCGCCTATCATTCGAAAATCATATCCACAATCTAAATCATGTTTCCCAGCAGCTTGCTTATGAAGGAATTATAGGTGCGCAGCTGGAGCAATTTATGAATGAGAAACTTCCTTATAACCGCAGTTATTTAATTGACCAGATCAAATATCAATTAAACCTCATCACATTTACAAACCCCAATATCGGCTTGACCATGTACTATTTTCAAGATGATAACTTGATATTATTCGAAAACACTGGAGTTAAGGATACCTTCGATATAGATCAGCTCCCCGTTATTGCCAGCTATCATGACATAACCTACTACGGTCCTCATATTAGTAATGATCGATTTAATAATCAATATGTTATCTCTGCCCTACGCAAATTTGACATGCCGGAGCGTAATGATGCTTACGTATATATTGAGACAGGCTTCAAGCTGACACAAAGCATTCTTGAGCTCGAAGAGGTTAGTAAGTATACATACCATTTGATACTAGATAACGACGGAAGAATCGCGTATAGCGAGCGAAGTGATATCTTCCCAGAGAATAGCTTATTCTCCGGACTGCAAGCCTCATCCTCAGAATCAGGAGTAGCCAGCGAGCATTATTGGTATCGACAAGTGAGCAATCAGGGCTGGAGTGTCGTGTCGCTAATTGCAAAGGCTGATTATAACAAAGAAAAAAATCAGTGGCTAATGCAAATGCTTCTATTGCTGCTGTTATTTATTTTGGTTAGCTTAACGATCGGTTTGTTGCTTTGGCGGATGGTGTATCGTCCTCTTTCAAGATTTAATAAAGAAATCAAATGGATGGCTAACAGCAACTTTAATGCTGTTAAAACACAATCGAATATACCAGAATTTGAGATGCTCCTACATCAATTTCAGCATATGAAGGTTCAAATCGCACAGCTTTATTCAGAGATAGAAATGAAGGAAAAACGAAGAGCTAATTTAGAAATTGAGAAGCTGATGTATCAAATTAACCCTCACTTTTTAATGAATACGTTAGATACTGTCCACTGGCTAGCTGTTATTAACGGGCAAGAGGAGATCGATCGCCTCGTTACTTCACTCAATAAGCTGCTCTTCTACAATCTTCGAAAAGGAAACAGCACCGCTACGATACGTGAAGAGATAGATTCATTAAAGCAATATCTGACACTTCAACAAATTCGCTATAATTTTCAATTTGATGTGCGTATACAAGCAGATGACGCAATCCTTGATGTACCCGTTCCTCGTTTCATATTGCAGCCACTGGTCGAAAACGCGCTATATCATGGGCTCGACAATGACGGGAGGATTGAGGTAGAAGTAAGCAAAACAGATAAGGATGAGCTCGCAATCGAGATTAAGGATAACGGAAAAGGCATATCAGCGGATGAGCTTGAAGTCTTGATGCATCGTGAGCTGACTGAACAGCATCGCGTCGGTATGGGTATTGGAATGAACTATGTTAAGCGAATATTGGAATCGCATTATGGAGACAGTGCCAATCTAATCGTTTCAAGTGAGCTTGGAAAAGGGACTTGCATGATTATTCGAATACCATTTGAAAAGGGGAATTAGCCATTATGATTAATGTGCTCATTGTGGATGACGATAAGCTTGTGCGTAAAGGACTAATATCTGTTATGCCCTGGCATATGTTCGAGATGAAGGTTGTCGGCGAAGCGGCCAATGGAGAGAAGGCGCTTGAACTTTTAGATAATAGTCATGTGCATTTATTAATTACTGATTTGTCGATGCCTGTCATGTCAGGGATTGAGCTAATTAGAATTGCAAGAAAAAAGTATCCCAATTTAGCAATCGCTGTACTAACGATGCACCAGGATTTTGAGTTTATCCAGGAGGCGTTGCGGCTGGGCGCGATTGATTATATTGCAAAGGTTCAGCTGGAGAAGGAGCAGTTCGAGGAAGTGTTGGCTCGTATCTATGCACGGATCATTGATGAAAGAGTGAAGAAGCAAGAGATGCATAGTGCAGCTGACATTTATACGATTGATACTGCCTATGCATTGTTGTCGCTTAAGGACAAGCCTGATATTAATAAGGAAGCTGGGGATGCGACACGGTTAGAATGGCGTATGACCCATAACGATCAAATTATGCTTTGGCCTGCAAAAGAAGATGTTTTCGAAGCTTGTGACGAAGAGCTGCCACGACTCCCGGCTGGTATCCATAGGCAGGAATGGAAGCTAGTCAAATTACAAGGTTTGAGAGGCATACTTCGATCTGAAGTAGAGCAATGGCTTAGACAGTATAGAGAAAAAATGCTGTTTTACGAATGTGATGGAAGTGAAGGTTATCTGATTGAGAAATCAATTGCAGAACTACAGATGGAAGATATGGAGCCACATCAAGCAGAGATAGAGAGGATGCGACAGGGGCTGCATTCGTTTCATTGGATACATGACGAGCTGTGTTTTCATGAGCTGCAGCTCCAACTGAAGCAATTGCAGTTATCTGTACCGAAGCTCATGCAGCTGCTGTATGGCTTTACAGTGGACTGGAATCGGTTGTTTCGAGCGATTACGCAAGTGGACACCGCTTTGCCTAGTGAATTTTTGTGTTGGAAGGAAGTGAGTGATTGGCTACTCTGCTTTAGAGAGCAAACCCTTAAGCAATTAGGCAAACTTGAAATCAATAGAGACGTGAGTGGAAGTATCATGTCGGCAATAAAAATTGTTCATGATGAATATGAATTGCCGTTATTTGCGATCGATGTAGCAAAAAGAGTCAATCTAAGCAGAAGTTATTTTAATGAGTGCTTCAAGAAAATTATTGGTTATTCCTTCAATGAGTATCTTCGAAAAGTACGAATCGATAAGGCGAGAGATTATTTGACGCAAACGATGAAGCCTATCGTTTGGATTGCAGAGCATACGGGATATGCTGATGAGAAATATTTTAGTAGAGTTTTCCGTGAGCAGACAGGTATGCTCCCTAGCGAATATCGCCAGCATCATAGGAGAAGGTAGACATATGAACGTAGCCAGTAAGAGAAGTGACTGCTCATTATAATTTCCGTTCATATCTCACACGAGATCACCATCGGTGATCTATCCTTTCATGACTTGGAAGCGTGATATATTTATGGTGCTCGCCCATATTGATATGAATTGAAGGGGGAATTGGTATGGCTAAACGGTTCATGTTAGTATCACTAGTTTTTATTTTATTGTTAAGTGCTTGCAGCAGTGGAGGAAACAATACTGAGAACGCAACTAGACATACTGATAATGGCAATAGCAGCACCAATGTTAGCGGTGAAAAAGAAGCAACGGAAGATGAAAGTAAGGAACAAGCGGATCCATTTGGGAAATATGCTGAGACGATTACACTTAACTATGGAAAAGAAGTAGACCCTACAGATAAAAGCTTGCCTGAAGGAGACACCCCAGAAAACAACCAGTATTCACGTTATATTAAGGAAGTACTGAACATCGATACAAAGGTAACGTGGCAAGCGGCAAGCGGCACGAACTATGACCAAAAAGTAAATCTAGCTATCTCTAGTAATGACTTGCCGGATGCGTTGATCGTCAAGGATTCACAGCTTAGAGCGATGGTAAAAGCGGGTCAATTAGCAGATTTAACGGAAGCATTTGAAAGGTACGCTTCTCCATCTGTGAAAAAGTTTATGGAGAAGACGAATGGCGTATCACAAAAGTCCGTTACGTTTGACGGAAAAATGTATGCGATTCCAAGTATTCAGGTGCAATCTGATGGTGTACATCAGATGTGGATTCGTAAGGATTGGCTAGACAAGTTAGGATTAGAAGCGCCTAAAACGATAGAGGATCTTGAAAAGGTTGCTAGGGCGTTCGTAGAGCAAGATCCAGATGATAACGGTAAAGACGATACGATAGGGATTGCTGGTCAGCAAAACGGAGGCAGACTGTATGCAAACTTTCTAGAATCAACGAACAATACGTACGGACTTGACCCGATATTTGGAGCTTATCAATCGTATCCTGGCTTCTGGCTAAAGAATGAGTCTGGCGAAGCCGTCTATGGTTCAATACTTCCTGAAACGAAGGAAGCACTTGCTAAGCTTAGAGATATGTATGCTAACGGGCTAATTGATAGAGAACTTGGAATTCGTAAAAGTGCTTCCGAAACAGTGACGGACGGTAAAGCGGGTATATTTTTCGGTCCATGGTGGATGGGTTATGGTCCGCTGCCTGATGCAATAAAAAACAATCCAGAAGCAAACTGGCAGGCTTATCTTTTGCCGCTAGATGCAGATGGGGAATTTAATGCACATATGGGTGCACCTTCTACACTGTTTGTTGTTGTTCGTAAAGGCTATGAGCACCCAGAGGCTGTCATTAAGATGTTGAATTTACTAGTTCGCGATGAGTCTACCTTTGATATTTCAGTGCCCATTGGTCATTATCCGCTGCGTGTTCCGATGTCTTACACCGATGAAAGTGAATATTCGGCTCAAGCACTGAGAGAGGTGCTTGCAGGTACAAAAACCGCTGCAGACTTCACGGATCCAGGCTACAAGCTACTTGCAGCTGATATTGCAAACATTAAAAAGGTAAAGAAAGAGCCTTATGACAATTTGGATATTGAATATTGGGATCCGAAGGCTGACGAAGGTACCTGGAAGCGCGCGTATTCATTACTTGTAGGCTCCTCTAGCTTAACGCAAGATTATAACAAGATTTACAGCGTCCTATACTCTCAAACGAAAACAATGGAAAGTCGTTGGACGAATCTGAAAAAGCTCGAAGATGAAACCTTCCTCAAAATTATTATGGGTGCAGCGCCAATCGATGACTTTGACAAATTCGTAGAGGATTGGAAGAGGCAAGGAGGAGACATCATTACAAAAGAAGTTCAAGAGCATGTGAAATAATCTGATGATTCTATGCAGGGTGCAGGATGGATTGCTCTGCATCCTGCAAGCCGTATAGAGTGAAGGAGGAAAATAACATGCGAAACCAAAGCTTCACGAAGCACTACTATATTATGCTTCTCCCCGGCTTTATCTGGCTGTTGCTGATCAGTATCATCCCGATGTTTGGCATTGTGATCGCATTTCAGGATTTCAACCCCGGAAAAGGCTTTTTTCAATCAGAGTGGGTCGGATTAGATAACTTCGAGTATATGTTTGCACTAAATGATACACCTGTAATTTTCTTTAATACGGTATTTATTGCAGTTATGAAAATGATAGGGAACCTCATTGTTCCGTTAATATTTGCGATTATGCTAAATGAGCTTAGAATGATGCTTGTTAAGCGCTGGATTCAGACCATCGTATACTTGCCTCACTTTTTATCTTGGGTAATCTTATCAGGGATATTGCTCGATGTATTCTCCTATACAGGCCCCATTAATACAGTGATGACGTTTATTGGGCTAGATCCTATTTTGTTTTTTGCTCGAGCTGATTTGTTTCCCTTTATTATTGTCGCGAGTGATGTTTGGAAGGAGTTTGGTTTTAATACCATAATCTACTTAGCCGCGTTAACGAGCATTAATCCATCACTTTATGAGGCTGCTGCGATTGACGGAGCTGCTCGTCTTCGAAGAATGTGGCATGTGACTTTACCAGGGCTACGGACGACGATTGTGCTGCTTGCGGTGCTAAGTCTGGGCAATGTATTAAATGCCGGCTTCGATCAAATCTTTAACCTCTACAATCCACTTGTTTACTCCACAGGAGATATTATCGATACATGGGTATATCGTGAAGGCTTGCTGAATATGCAGTATGGTCTTGCCACGGCAGTAGGTCTGTTAAAATCAGTAGTTAGCTTTATATTAATTATTGTGTCATATCAGTTAGCCTCAAGGTTTGCCAATTACCGTATATTCTAATAAAGGAGTGGGCTCATGCTAAGAGAAAACACATGGAGAGCGAAGCTATTCGACCTTACATTGTTAATCGTACTGCTTCTGATCGCATTCCTTTGTTTACTTCCACTATGGTATACGTTAGCCGTTTCACTTAGTGAGAAATCGGCAGCAGCAGCGGGACGAGTATGGCTATGGCCGGTAGGCTTTAACTTTAATTCGTATAAACAGATTATGGGGGATGGCTCATTTTTTAATTCCTTTTGGATATCGATCCAGCGTGTCGTATTAGGTGCATCCGTAACCTTCTTTATTACGACCTTAATGGCCTATCCACTTTCAAGAAGTACGAAGGAATTTCGGATGCGGAATGTGTTTATGTGGATACTTGTATTCACGCTATTGTTTAACGGAGGTTTAATACCTTGGTATATGACGATCAAGGAGCTAGGCTTATACGATACCATATGGGGACTTGTGCTTGGGGGTGGTGTGCCCGTATTCAATGTTATCCTAATCGTTAACTTCTTCCGCAATCTACCTAAGGAGCTCGATGAGGCTGCTCTTGTTGATGGTGCAGGGCCGTGGCGAATGCTGCTCACTCTTTATATTCCCTTGGCTGTACCTGTACTTGCAACCGTTACGCTGTTTACCATCGTGTATCATTGGAATGAATTCTTTCATGGGCTGGTATTAACCTCTGGCCAGGAGAATTATCCATTACAGACGTTAATTCAACAGTTTGTCGTTGTCATTAATACTGCAAATATGACAGAGGATCAATATAAACGAATGAGCGAGCTCTCAAATCAAACATTAAATGCAGCGAAAATTTTTATTGCGATGGTTCCGGTGCTAATCATTTATCCGTTTTTACAGCGGTTTTTTATTCACGGCATTACGCTAGGCTCTGTGAAGGAATAGTCTTATTCAATTAATGACAAAAAGCATAAATCGGAGAATTTCATTGTACAACAAAACAGCCAAAACCACGAAAGGTTTTGGCTGCCTGTTGAATAGCACACGCTTGTCACATAAGTGAAGCTATATTATTTATTAGTTGTTACGATAAGCATCTCATACGGTGCTAGCGTCCACTGCTCTTGGGTCAATTCTGGACGCGTACGCGCGATAACGCTATATGCTTCATCAAGCGCTGGAATCGGTACAGCTGCATTGCTGAAGTTATGAATGAAGATGTACTTTGTTGCATCATCTTCACGGCTAACCGCATAGACAGAAGACGGAAGCTGTACAGGCAGAGCCGTTTCAAGTGTTAGCTTATGAGCTAGCTCACGGTAGAAATCATCATAGAAGCTATCTTCAAAGTGGCTGCCGATATGGTACGCTTCACCTTTAGCGAATGAGTTGCGTGTCAGCACTGCACGTCCTGCATAGAAGTCATCTTTGTACGTAACAATCGCTTCAGCACCCTGCAAATGAACAAGATCGCACAGCATCGTGCAGCTATAGCTGCCAGATAGTACACCTGTCGCAAGAGATTGCTGTACAACACCCGCATTGGATTCGTGGTCATACAAGCCGTCGATTTCTTCACTTACAAGTCCAAGCACATCTGTTAGCCCATGAGGAGCATCACCCATAAACATTAGGTCGTTCTCATTAATCATGCCTGTCCAATACGTCGTTACAAGCGTTCCGCCTGCTTCTACGAACTTACGAATTTTCTGTTCAAAGCCTGCGCGCAGCATGTACAGCATCGGTGCAACGACGATTTTGTAGCCGTCAAGCTCGCATTCCATATCAATGAAATCAACTGAGATGCCTTGCTTTGTAAATGCACGGTAATGTGCTTGAACCTCTTCAATATATCCCATGTTTTTGTTACGAGGGCCTTGAGAGTCTTCTACAGCCCATTTGTTCTCCCAATCGTATACGATGGCAACCTCTGAATGAGTGTTCGATGCAGCGATGTCAGGAAGACGTGTAAGCAAGTCACCAAGCTGAGCAACCTCCTTAAACACACGTGTATCCGAGCGATCGTTATGAGATACGACAGCGCCATGCAGCTTTTCGCTGGAGCCGCGGCTTTTTCTCCATTGGAAGTATTGCACGGAGTTCGAGCCGTGAGCGATTGCTTGCATCGAAGATAACAGGTGCATGCCCGGTTTTTTCAGCTTCGAGACACTTTGCCAGTTTGTGCTTGATGGTGTGCTTTCCATTAGCAGGAATGGCTGCTTCTTAATTGAACGCATTAGATCGTGCATCATCGCTGTATCTAAGCCGATAGCAAAGTCATCTGTTTTATGCCATGTTGGGTAGTTGTCCCAAGAAATAATATCTACATCATTTTTGAACTTAAAGTAGTTCAGGCCATTGAAGTAATACATAAAGTTAGCTGTAATCGGCATATCCGTGTTATAAGGCTTCACTGCTGCAATTTCGTGATTCATGAAGTCTTGCGTTTGATCGGATACGAAACGCTTCCAGTCTAGGTTCATCCCATGAATCGCGTTTTCACCATGTGGCGCAGGAGATTCAACATCAGAGAAATCGTTGTACGTATGGCTCCAGAACGTTGTCCACCATTGCATGTTCAACTCTTCGATCGTACCGTACTTTTCCTTAAGCCAGCCGCGGAAAGCCTCTTGGCAAAGGTCGCAATGGCACTCGCCGCCATACTCATTAGAGATATGCCATAGCTTAACACCAGGGTGCTTCGCATAACGCTCAGCAAGCTTAGCATTAATAATACCAATCTTCTCGCGATAAATAGGAGAAGTGTAGCAATGATTGTGTCGTGCACCGAACAGGTTGCGCTGACGGTTAGGAGCTACGCGCAGCACCTCTGGATACTTTTTAGCAAGCCACATTGGTCTTGCGCCAGAAGGCGTTGATAGAAATACAGATATACCGTTTTCATAAAGAGAGTTAATAATGTTGTCCATCCATTCGAAATCAAACACTCCCTCTTGTGGTTCAAGCTTTGCCCAAGAGAACATGCCAATCGACATCACATTGCTGTTTGTTGCTTTCATATATTCAATATCTCTAGCTAGAATTGCTGGGTCATGCAGCCACTGCTCTGGATTGTAGTCTGCTCCATGTAATAAACGATCTGAGAATTGTAGTGTCATATTCCGATCTCCTCTACCTCATAATATTGGACAAGCCGTTCTTCAGTAGCGAAGGACGGCTTGTTTTAGGTTGTACAGAAAGAATTACTTTACAGAACCAAGCATCCCCTGAACAAATTGCTTTTGCAGCAAGAAGAAGATAAGGACGGTTGGCAATGTTGAAATAACAATTGCTACCATGATAATACCATAGTCTGGATTATAGGACGATGCAAGAGAAGACACAATAAGTGGCAATGTTTTCTTCTCAGGTGTTTGCAGTGCAATCAATGGCCACAAGAAGTTATTCCAGTTTGCCATAAATGTGATGATCGCTGCAGCCGCATACGTTGGCTTCATCGTCGGCATATAGATGTGAGTGAACAGCTTCCACTCATTCAATCCATCAACTCGACCTGCTTGAAGCAGCTCACGAGGGAATGATTTTGTATTCTGTAAGAAGAAGAAAATCATAAACGCCGTCGTCGCTGTCGGAAGAATAACCGCCGCTGCTGAATTCAGCAAGCCCCATTGGCTAAACATCTTAAACAATGGAATCATAATTGCAGCAAATGGCATCATCATAGATAACAATAGAAAGCCGAATAGACGGTCTTTATTTTTTGAACGATAAACCTCGAAGCCGTAGCCGGCTGCAGAACATAGCAGTAAGGTAAGGACTGTACCAATGACTGCGATAATTAGGGAGTTTACAAATGCATCCCCAATTGGGCTACCTTCAAACAAATTACTAATGTTAGCACCAAAGTTGGACCCAAAGCTAAAGCGTCCTTTGACAATATCACTGGACGTGTTCGTCATCCCCATGATCATCCAAAGGAAAGGAAATAACGACACGATAGAAGCAATAATTAGAAACAAATGTTTACCGATTGAAGCAATATGTCTCATTATTTCTTTTCACCTCCGATTTTCATTTGGATGAATGCAAGAACCGCTACAATAATAACGATCGCATAGGATACCGTTGCTGCATAACCGAAGTTAGGTGTATACATGAACGACAGGTTATAGATGTACTGAGAAATCGTCATCGTCGAGTTACCAGGTCCACCGTTAGTAATGTTTACGACCTCATCGAACAATTGAAGTGTACCATTCGTTGAGATAATTGCTGTAAACAAGATGATTGGTTTAACCATTGGAATCGTAATCGAGAAGAACTGACGAAACTTAGAAGCACCATCAATCGATGCAGCTTCATAAACACTTGGATCAATGTTTTGCATTGCGGAAAGATAGAAAATCATATTATAGCCTGTCCAGCGCCATGTAATTGCCGCAATTATTACAACACGAGCCCAGACGGGATCCATGAGCCATGCAATAGGTTCGTTAATAATATGCATATTCATAAGCAGTTTATTGAAAATTCCATCAACTGCAAACATACTTTTGAAAAGTATGGAGTAAGAAACAAGAGATGTTACACATGGTAAAAAGATTGCTGTACGATAAAAGCCTTTAAACTTCAAATTAGGTTGGTTAAGCAAGTGGGCAATAATTAAGCCCAAAAAAAGCATAATTGGAACTTGAACAATAAGATAAAGAATTGTGTTGTACAATGCTTGTCTGAACATAGGGTCAGACAGAAGTCTTGAATAGTTGCCTAGTCCAACGAATTCAGATACATTACCTTTTCCAGATTCAAAGCTCAGGATAAAGGACTGAATCATTGGATAGAAGCTGAATAGTAGAATTAATGCGGATGGCAGTAGTACAAACTGCCATCCGATTAGAGAGGATTTATTTAACTTGCCTCCCATTTTATCACCTGCTAACGATTAGATTATTGTACCTGTTGTTCAAATAGCTGTTGAATGTTAGCAAGACTTTTTTGAAGATCTGCACCATTCAAAATGCTTGGAAGCTCATTTTTCAAAGCATCCTTCGCTTCTTGCGTGTACATACCTAGAGAAATACCAGGTACTTTTGTAGACCATTCTGTAAAGTCAGCATAGATTGCTTGGTTACCGAAGAATTCAGATGTTTGTTGGTATGCTTCACTAGAGAATGAAGGGATATAAGAACCAACACCACCAGCTTCAGTTAGGAAACGCTCATAGAATTCGCTGCTGCCGCCGATTGTAGCGCCAAGGAATTCCATTGCAAGCTCTTTGTTTGCAGATTTATCAAGAACGAACCAGCTTGAACCACCTTCGTTAGAAGCGTTCACGCCGCCTTCAATGTCAAGACGTGGTGTAGGCGCTACAGCCCATTTACCGCTTTGGTCTGCTGCATCCATGATAGACGCGATTTGCCATACGCCAGATACTACAGTTGCTACGTCACCAGAGTTAAAGCTACCTACGAATTCACTCCAGCCAGTTACTGGCTTAGCAATACCTGAATCAGAAATTGCTTTGTAAACACGAAGTGTTTCAGTCATAGCAGGGTTGTCAACAAAGTTACCTTCGTTTTCAGGAGTGATGTACCAGCTGCCAGCAGATTGAAGCAATACAGAAGTTAGTGCCTCATCGTTAGGGTTGATTGTAGACATGTACTTACCAGTTTTTTCTTTAACAACTTTACCAATCTCGATGTACTCATCCCAAGTGATATTTTCTAGATCTTCAGCTGAGAATCCAGCTTCTGACAAAATATCTGTACGGTAGAACAAGCCAGTTACACCGATATCGAACGGAATACCGTAAATTTTGTTATCTACAGTAAGAGCGTCAACTTTGTATTGAGAAAATTGGCTGTAATCTACAGAGCTATCTGTGAAATCAGCGAATGTTCCTGGGTAGGAGTTAACATATTTTTGGATGTTAGGATCATTAACCAAAATAATATCCGGTAGACCTTCAGTAACACCTGCAGCCAAGTTTGTGTTTAGCTTTTGCTCAAGGTCAGTTTTTGACATATCCACAACTTCAATTTCGAAATCAGGATGTTCTTGCTTATAGATTTCAGCAGCAATATTTAGTGCTTTTCCGTTAAAGGATGGGTCCCATGCCCAAGCTACAACCTTTTTGCTGCCGCCTTCAGTTGAATCACCAGTAGTGTTGCCTGCGTTGTTGTTTGTGTCATTACTTCCGCAAGCAGCTAAAGTTGAAGCCATTAGACCAGCGACTAGTAATGATGAAAGTGCTTTCTTCTTCAATCGTTACAACCCCTATCTTTTTTTGTTTTTGTGTACATTCTCATTCTAAAGAAAACAAAACAAGCTGTATAATAACTATTTTGTCCTTTCGTGCTACAAATTATAGAAGGATGAAATCGCTTAATTTTTTACTAGTACTAATTTTGTATCGTAGTAAAAAATTTGGATAACATGTTTTGGTAAAGCTAAAGAGTGTACTTGCTCCCCAAAATGAATTATGTTAAAGGGAAGAATTATCGAAAAAAGAGGGTGACAGCATGACAGCATATCGTGTAATGATTGTTGATGATGAGGCGATATTTCGGACGGGCCTTACACATTTACATGATTGGGCGAAGGATGGAATTGAAATCGTGGCACAGGCTGCGAATGGAGCAGAAGCGCTAGAGCTTATGGAGCTAGTTCAGCCTCATGTTGTAATTACAGATATTATGATGCCGATTATGGACGGAATTGATCTTGTGAAAAATGTAAGAAAAAAATATCCTGACATCAAGATGATCATATTAAGCAGCTATAGTGAGTTTGAGTTAGTACGAGAGGTGTTCAAGTACGGAGTAGATGATTATTTATTAAAGCCGAAGGTCACTGTGGAGGAGCTCGTTACATTAATACATAGCTCCTGTGAGACTTCACAGCTGAAGCGTGAATATGCAGCGCCGCTTCTTAAAGAACCTTCTATTATAATAAGTCAGTGGTTTGAGCAGGAGGAGCTGGCGCTTAGTGATCGGCATGATCTGCTGTCGCAGCTGCCAAAGCAGCAGTTCAGCTTGCTTGTGACAAGTATTGCGATGCTGCAAAGCTTAACAAACACTAGTCAGTACGAGCTTGAGCAGTATATACTTCAGCAATGCTATGAGCATTTTTCTAAGGTGACACATATGGCGGTGTTCACCAAGCATGATGTGTCTGTTGTGCTGAACTACGATATAGATGAGGAGCCAATGCTAAAGCCGCAGTTGGTTGCCTTTATTAAAGCAGTGAATGAAAAGTATGATACGTTGAAATTTGTTCATTCCAATAGCATGGACAGCCTTGATGAGCTGCAGGCAAAATATATGAGGCTCAAGCAGCTGATGACGAAGGCGATTTATTTCAATAATCGAAGCCTAATTCTCGAAAACGAAATAAAGCTGGAGCATACAGATGTATCCTTTGACCATGATGGATTTGTAAATGCGATCAAATGGTTCACCTTCAACCAGGCAAGAGAGCAGCTGACGAGCTATTTTTCAGATTTAAGTGAGGTACAAGGCTTAGATGAATATTCACTTAAACGTTTTATTCAGCTCATTATCTATACGATTATGAGTGCGCTTGAGCATTTGCATTTACCGTTCACCGAGCAGAGTACAGAAAAGTTAAAGTGGTTTAAGCGAATTGATCAAGCGATCGTTGTTAACGAGCTCCAGAACATTATCGGAGAATTTATTGATATGGTTGAGCAGCAGGTGAACGAGCGTAATGATCAAGGAGAGATGAATACGCTCAACCAAATTATTGATTTTATTCATGAGCATTACCAGCAGGATATCTCTTTAGCCGAGCTGGCGGAAACCTTTCATATGAATTACAGCTACTTGTCCTGGTACTTTAAACAGCGAACGAATGAAAATTTAACGGCTTATATTAATAAAGTGCGGATCGAAAAGGCGAAGGAGCTTTTAAAGTATACCGATGACACGATCTCTCAAATCAGCTCAAAGATTGGATTCTCTGAGCATAATTATTTTTCCAAGGTATTCAAAAAATTCGTTGGAATGACACCGGTCGAATATCGTCACCAACAGCAAAGGTGAGGCTATGTTTAAACGCAACAGTATCTTTATGAAGTTTTTCCTTGTCGTGCTTGCAGCGACGCTTGTTGCTTCTGTCCTATTAACGCTCGCAGCTTCTCAAATCTCTGAGCGAATACTGTTAAATCAGACGACACAGAACGCTAAAATGAATTTACAGCTGGTTAGGGCTGAGCTGCTAAAATACAATGAGCAGATCGTCAATACGATGGTGCAGATTAATGTGAGTGATGCGTTTAAGCAGTATTTAACGAAGCCTGCTGATTCAACGCTTGAGCAGCTCAATATTGTGATGAATTTGGGCAACTACATCGATACGTACAAAGATTTTCTCAGTCCAGATAATACGCATTTTATTGTGGCAGGAGTTGGGCGCAACGAGAATCGAAATTATTCGAGCAATGCTTTGAAATGGGACAAGGTTCCGCCCAATATTATTGAAAACTTTATGATCGAGGACGGCTTAGTTGCACAAAAGGTGATGTATCACGGCAGTCAGCATATCTTTAACGAGACAGTGCCTTACGATCACTATATATTCGCAACGAAGCCGCTTATGGATCGGCGCACGATGTATGGGTATGCGATTGTTATTATGGATGAAGCGACGATCTATGAGCGATATAATGCATATGTGACGCCCGGCTCGATGATCTCGCTTGTTTCCTCTGATGGAGCGATCCTATCAAGCAGTAACCGCAAATTGACGAGCACGCAGGATGCTAATCTGTTGGAGCATGCAGTGATTGCTGATAACGAGCAATACTTTGGGATGAAGTCTAAGGCAGGCTATACGTATCTATCATTGTACATTCCGGAATATGATGCTTACCTATTACAGGAAATCGACCAAAATGTTGCTTTCGCTGCTTTAAAGAATATTGGCTATCGGATGGTACAGTTCGTACTTGCCCTTAGTGTCGTCGTTATGTTCGTCGTATATTTCATCACTAAACGGATCACGAAGCCGCTCTATGAGCTCGTTGATACGATGCAATCTGCTCGGGCTGATGCTTTGCAGCCGCATCCGCTGCAGGAGAAGACAAGCTATGAGATTAAGGCAGTAACGAAGACATACAATCATCTCATTAAAGAAATCGATAATTATACGAAACAGGTCATGCATGAGCAGACAGAACGGCGCAAGGCAGATCTAAGCGCGCTGCAAATGCAAATTAATCCGCATTTTCTATACAATACATTGACTTCCATTAAATATTTGGCGAAGATGAATCGGATTGATGACGTGGATCGTACGATTACTAGCTTAAGCACAATGCTGCAAAACTCAATCGGCACGACGGAGGATGTTATCACGGTTCAGCATGAGATTGAAAACCTGAAGCACTATGTGTACATTAATCAAATTCGCTATGGGGATCAGATACAGGTGCATTTTGAGGTACAGCGTGAGTGCCAACAGCTGTTAGTGCCGAAGCTTATTATTCAGCCATTTGTAGAAAATGCTTTCTTTCATGCTTTTCCTGGAGCGAAGAAAGGTAATATTTATGTGTTTGTAAGACAGAACGAGCAGCGCTTGCTGATCGAGGTGCTTGATGATGGAGTAGGAGCAGAGGCTGCGGCACAATACATGAAGAAACGACCCGTGTCAGGTATCGGTATTGAGAACGTCCACCATCGCATTGTTCTCCTTTACGGACCGAAATATGGGGTGACGATGAATAGCAGCAGTGAGTACGGTACAGCAGTAAAAATAAGTTTGCCGATCCTTCAAAATATTAGCATCGAACCTTAGCGAGTTTTGCTGTATAATGATAGCGGTGTTCAAGACATTTATTATTTAATATTCATTAACATAGATAAGCGGAGGGAATTATGAATCCTAGATCTCAACAGTTTACGATGCCTGCAGAGTGGACAACGCATGAGCGTACGTTTATTTCATGGCCGATTCAAGCTTCGATGTGCTACCCGGAGCAATATAAGGAAGTATGTTCAGCTTATGCTGAAATTATTATAGCTATGGCAGAGTTTGAGCCCGTAACCGTTGT
This sequence comes from Paenibacillus camelliae, assembly GCF_023715345.1. Classification (GTDB taxonomy): domain Bacteria; phylum Bacillota; class Bacilli; order Paenibacillales; family Paenibacillaceae; genus Pristimantibacillus; species Pristimantibacillus camelliae. The sequence continues at coordinate 1,589 of NZ_JAMBNY010000003.1, read as the reverse complement.
TGTAAATGCTGCCGATCAGGAAGCAGTACGTGGGTATGTGGAAGGCGAGCATGCACATCCCATTGATCTACTAGTCATTGAGCATAATGATGCATGGCTGCGTGACAATGGACCGACCTTTGTTACGTCTCCTGATGGCAAGCTGGCAGGTGTAAATTGGGGATTCAATGCATGGGGAGGCAAGTATTCTCCTTGGGATTTGGACGATGCAGTCGCACCGCAAATTATTCAGCATGTAGGGGCGATTCAGTTCGATGCGCCGCTTGTGATGGAGGGTGGATCGATTCATACCGATGGTGAAGGTACGTTGCTGACGACGGAAGAGTGCTTACTGAACAAGAATCGTAACCCTGAGCTTTCCCGTGAGCAAATCTTTGAGCTGCTGAAGCAGTATGTCAATATCGATACAGTCATCTGGCTAGAACGCGGCTTAAGTGGCGATGAGACAGACGGTCATGTCGACAATATTGCATGCTTTGCAGCACCGGGTAAGGTGATCCTTCAAGTATGTCACGATGAGAATGACGATAATTTTGCCATTACGCAGCGTAATTTACAAATATTGAGCGAAGCCGTCGATGCGAAGGGGCGCAAGCTTGAAGTGATCGAGATTGAGCAGCCACCGGCTGTTTACTATGAAGGCGAGCGTCTAACGCTTAGCTATCTAAACTTCTACTTCGTTAATGGCGGAATCATTCTGCCTGTATTCGGCGGAACAGCGGAAGAAACCGATAAGAAAGCGATCGAAGTGCTAGCAGCGCTCTACCCTGATCGTCGCATTCGCACGATCAATGGGATGGGGGTTATACGGGAGGGCGGGAACGTACACTGCACAACCCAACAACTCCCTTTAGCGGTCGTGTAAAAACTGGACTTTGATGACGATGTAATGCGTTGTAGCTTAGTCGGCATCGAATCTTGAACGCTAGCGAAAACTCCGGTGCTCACGTACCAATAACGTACGCTGCGCTCCTCGTTTTCTACTAGCGTGCAAGCTTCTTGGTCCTGAAAGCCCAGCTTTTACACCTTTATTGGAAGAGGTAGTTAAAAAGTCCGACTTTGATGACGATGCTGAGCGTTGTAGATTAGTCGACGTCGAATATGGAACTCAGCCGAAATTTACGGTGCTCACGTACCAATAACGTACGCTGCGCTCCGTAATTTCTAGCTTCGTCCCATCTTCTCGGTCCTGAAAGCCGAATTTTTGAGCCTCTATTGGAAGAGGTAGTTAAAAAGTCCGAAGTTGATTACGAAGTAGCTCATTGAAGTGAACTCGGCATCGAATATGACAGGCTACCGAAAACTCCGGTGCTCACGTACCAATACCGTACGCTGTGCTCCTCGTTTTCTAGTATCCGGTCATCTTCTCGGTACTGAACTCCGAACTTTTTAACCTTTATTGGAAGAGGAGAGGTCGTGTAAAAACTGGACTTTGATGACGATGTAATGCGTCGTAGCTTATTCGGCATCGAATCTTGAACGCTAGCGAAAACTCCGGTGCTCACGTACCAATAACGTACGCTGCGCTCCTCGTTTTCTACTAGCGTGCAAGCTTCTTGGTCCTGAAAGCCCAGCTTTTACACCTTTAT
>NZ_JAMBNY010000039.1 GCF_023715345.1 Paenibacillus camelliae | reverse complement strand
AGGGGGCCAGCCGTCGAAGGTGGGGTAGATGATTGGGGTGAAGTCGTAACAAGGTAGCCGTATCGGAAGGTGCGGCTGGATCACCTCCTTTCTAAGAGAACACGATCTTCCGAGTAGAAGATCATAAAGACACAATGTGTCAGACGTGCCATCCATTTGTTCAGCTTTGATGGAATTTGCTCCGGGGCCATAGCTCAGCTGGGAGAGCGCCTGCCTTGCAAGCAGGAGGTCAGCGGTTCGATCCCGCTTGGCTCCACCAAATTTTACTTCATTGTAAAATTTAGAGTTAACCATCTATTTAGTATGTGTTTTTCTTTACAGAAAACACATCTTGTACCTTGAAAACTGGATAAGAAAGTATATGAAACATCCAAAGCGAATCGAGTTCAAACTTATGTTTGAAATTATTAACCGCGAATCGTTTTTGATTGACGACCTTCATCCGCAAGGATGTTCGAGGAAATCAAAAATCGATGAGCAAAGCTTCAACTTACGAAGCTGCGTTATTAACATAACGCTTTAGGTTAAGCTAATAAGAGCGCACGGAGGATGCCTAGGCACTAGGAGCCGAAGAAGGACGTGGCGAACAACGATACTGCCTCGGGGAGCTGTAAGCAAGCTTTGATCCGGGGATTTCCGAATGGGGAAA
>NZ_JAMBNY010000038.1 GCF_023715345.1 Paenibacillus camelliae | reverse complement strand
TAGGATAAGCCCTCGACCGATTAGTACTGGTCAGCTCCATGCATTGCTGCACTTCCACCCCCAGCCTATCAACCTCGTCGTCTTCAAGGGGTCTTACTAATTGGGAAATCTCATCTTGAGGGGGGCTTCACGCTTAGATGCTTTCAGCGCTTATCCCTTCCGTACTTGGCTACCCAGCTATGCTTCTGGCGAAACAACTGGTACACCAGCGGTACGTCCATCCCGGTCCTCTCGTACTAAGGACAGCTCCTCTCAAATTTCCTACGCCCGCGACAGATAGGGACCGAACTGTCTCACGACGTTCTGAACCCAGCTCGCGTACCGCTTTAATGGGCGAACAGCCCAACCCTTGGGACCTACTTCAGCCCCAGGATGCGATGAGCCGACATCGAGGTGCCAAACCTCCCCGTCGATGTGGACTCTTGGGGGAGATAAGCCTGTTATCCCCAGGGTAGCTTTTATCCGTTGAGCGATGGCCCTTCCATGCGGTACCACCGGATCACTAAGCCCGACTTTCGTCCCTGCTCGACTTGTAGGTCTCGCAGTCAAGCTCCCTTATGCCTTTACACTCTTCGAATGATTTCCAACCATTCTGAGGGAACCTTTGGGCGCCTCCGTTACTTTTTAGGAGGCGACCGCCCCAGTCAAACTGCCCGCCTGACACGGTCCCTTCACCAGATTCATGGTGACAGGTTAGAACTCCGATACGATCAGGGTGGTATCCCAACGGCGCCTCCACACATGCTGGCGCACATGCTTCA
>NZ_JAMBNY010000037.1 GCF_023715345.1 Paenibacillus camelliae | reverse complement strand
TGACCTTTGTCTTCGGCTGCTTCCATTCTTTCCATATACACATTCGAAGCCTTCTTCTTATCCATTCGTCCAACGCTTGGAACACACTTTTCGTATCGGCTAATGCATAATAACCGCACCAGCCTGTAAGATATTGATTGAGTTCCTTTATTCGTAGTTCGATCGGGATCGGCTCACTCCGAGAGGTGATCGCTTTAATCTTTGCTTTCACTCGATCTAGTGATGGCTTTGCGATCTTTATTCGCGGATTTTTCTTCTCCCAGCTGAACGTGAACCCTAGAAACTTGCGCTTCCATGGACGGGCAACCGCACTTTTCTCTCGGTTAACCTTCAATTTCAGTTTTCCTTCGATGAATGCAGTAATGGAGCTCATCACTCGTTGTCCTGCCTTCCACGTTTTCACGTAGATGTTGCAGTCGTCGGCATATCTCACGAAACGGAGGTTCCTCTTTTCCAGTTCCTTATCCAGCTCGTCTAGGACGATATTCGATAATAACGGACTAAGTGGACCTCCTTGCGGGGCTCCTTCCGTTGTCGATTGAACGAGACCACCTTCCATTACTCCCGCTTGCAGATAGCCACGAATAAGTTTCAGCACCATTTTGTCTGTCACTCGTTCCGCCAGCTTTGCCATTAAGCGGTCGTGGTGGATTCGGTCGAAGAATTTCTCCATGTCGATGTCTACCACAATGCGGTTTCCCTCTTCCATGTAGCTTCGTGCTTTCCTTACCGCATCATGCCCTCGCCGTTGTGGGCGAAATCCATAACTTTGCTCGGAAAACGTTGGGTCAAATACAGGCGTTA
>NZ_JAMBNY010000036.1 GCF_023715345.1 Paenibacillus camelliae | reverse complement strand
TGAATGAGGCGATCTGTCACCGTAGGTATGCCTAAGAGCCGAGTTCCACCGTTCGGTTTCGGGATTTCGACCCGACGGACTGGACTCGGTTCATACGCTCCTTTCTTTATGCTTTCACGAATGGTTTGCCAATGTTGTACGAGGTGTCTGCGTAAATCTTTTACCGACATGCCATCTACGCCGTGGCTTCCTTTATTCGTTTCGACCCTCGCTAGCGCCGATAGCATATTTTCTCGTGACAGTATTTCTTCGATCATCCTTAGATACAACTCCCTTGCGTGAATGATTCTTTCTCTTTGTGCCGCTGATGAGCTCTGCCCTTCCGAGTACCCTCGCGTATTCACCGCTACTTTCCTCAGATAAGTCCTTTCGGATTGTCTGCTTTCATCGCCCATCCTCGAACGCTAAGATTCTTCATTCCTATTCCATGTTCGGTCCTTCCGCAAGCTGTTGCAACAGCCTGCGTACTATGACCTCTGCTGACTTCTGTACGTTCAGCTCACCCTCGTGGGCGAGGTTACGAAGTTCACTTCGCATTCCGCACAGATCTCCCCAGGTAAGAACGCTATCTTCCTCTCCATCTATCTGCTTCATTTACTCTCGTACGCCTTCGGCAGTATGGACTTCAGTTTGTGCAGCAACCTCATCCAACGTACGCTAGCCTTGTATGAAGTTCGTGTCCCTCAGACCGGAGATTTGCCGCTGGCTTCCTTCAGATTCCACCTCGCGATGGACACCCTTGCCTTAAGCTATGGCTACTACTGCCTTCACCATTCGGGACTTGAACCCTAGAGATAGCGCCCATGCTGGGCACAC
>NZ_JAMBNY010000034.1 GCF_023715345.1 Paenibacillus camelliae | reverse complement strand
TTCAGACGATATGTCAACGTATTTGCTGGTAAATCTGCATCCGTCGCACTTGCTGTAAATGTTAATGCTTCTCCTTCATTTACGGTCTTAGCTCCAATTGTATTTAACACTGGGGCAACATTTACCTCGTTGATCGTGACTTCGATCTCTTCCTCATCCTCTAGCTCTCCATCACTCACGATCACCGTAAATTTGATCGTATCTGGACCATCTACTTCACCCGGTGTCCACCTAAATACACCGTCTGTTTCTCCGATTGTTGCATCTGCTGGTGCATCCTTCAGACGATAAGTCAACGTATTTGCTGGTAAATCTGCATCCGTCGCACTTGCTGTAAATGTTAATGCTTCTCCTTCATTTACGGTCTTAGCTCCAATTGTATTTAACACTGGGGCAACATTTACCTTGTTGATCGTGACTTCGATCTCTTCCTCATCTTCTAGCTCTCCATCACTAACGATCACCGTAAATTTGATCGTGTCTGGACCATCTACTTCACCCGGTGTCCAACTGAATACACCGTCTGTTTCTCCGATTGTTGCATCTGCTGGTGCATCCTTCAGACGATAAGTCAACGTATTTGCTGGTAAATCTGCATCCGTCGCACTTGCTGTAAATGTTAATAATCCGCCTTCATTTACGGTCTTAGCTCCAATTGTATTTAATACTGGGGCAACATTTACCTCGTTGATCGTGACTTCGATCTCTTCCTCATCCTCTAGATCTCCATCACTAACGATCACCGTAAATTTGATCGTATCTGGACCATCCACTTCACCCGGCGTCCAACTGAATACACCACTTGTTTCTCCGATTGTTGCAGTTGCTGGTGCATCCTTCAGACGATAAGTCAATGTATTTGCTGGTAAATCTGCATCCGTCGCACTTGCTGTAAATGTTAATGCTTCTCCTTCATTTACGGTCTTAGCTCCAATTGTATTTAATACTGGGGCAACATTTACCTCGTTGATCGTGACTTCGATCTCTTCCTCATCCTCTAGCTCTCCATCACTAACGATCACCGTAAATTTGATCGTGTCTGGACCATCCGCTTCACCCGGTGTCCAACTGAATACACCGTCTGTTTCTCCGATTGTTGCATCTGCTGGTGCATCCTTCAGACGATATGTCAACGTATTTGCTGGTAAATCTGCATCCGTCGCACTTGCTGTAAATGTT
>NZ_JAMBNY010000033.1 GCF_023715345.1 Paenibacillus camelliae | reverse complement strand
ATTGAGCATTGCCTTGGGTGACGAGCATCTCGTCTAGCATATAGCTCAATGCTTCCTGACCAGCACTGTAGCTTAGTGAAGTTCTTTGACCATCCTGTACATACTCGAGTGCAAATGGTGCTGCTTCATTCTCCCAGCTTGGCGGTGGTTCATACGATACGATGCCGCGAAGCGTCAGCTCTGCGGGGCCATAGTTTACGTGATTAACCCTAATCGTTGCCACGAATTCTGTGGACATCGTCGGCAGGTTCCATACATAGCTGCCATTCACTTCCTCTAGCCCTTCATCGTTAATCGTTACCGAGGTAATTTCAGAATCGGCTACGCTCGGCGCAAAGACGAGCTGATCATCCCCAACTGAAACTATAGTCTCATCTAGTCGATAGCTTAGCGTCTCTTCAATCGTGTAGCTTAACGCTTCTCTGCCGCTATATAGAACATACTCCACTGCAAATGGTGCTGCTTCGTCCTCCCAGCTTGGTGGCGGTTCATACGATACGATGCCGCGAAGCGTCAGCTCTGCGGACCCATAGCTTGGATGATACACGTCAATCAACGCGTAAAGATCTGATGACGATTCAGGTAAATCCCATACATAGCTGCCATTAACCTTTTGTACGTCCACACCATTTATCGTTACCGCTGTAAGATCAGCACCTGCTACATTCGGAGTAAGAATTAATTGAGCATTGCCTTGGGTGACGAGCATCTCGTCTAGCATATAGCTCAATGCTTCCTGACCAGCACTGTAGCTTAGTGAAGTTCTTTGACCATCCTGTACATACTCGAGTGCGAATGGTGCTGCTTCGTCCTCCCAGCTTGGCGGTGGTTCATACGACACGATGCCACGAAGCGTCAGCTCTGCAGGGCCATAGTTTACGTGATCAACCCTAATCGTTGCCACGAATTCTGTGGACATCGCCGGCAGGTACCATACATAGCTGCCGTTCACTTCCGCTAGCTCTTCATCGTTAATCATTACCGAAGTAATTTCAGCATCGGCTACGCTAGGTGCAAAGACGAGCTGATCATCCCCCACTGAAACGATAGTCTCATCTAGTCGATAGCTTAGCGTCTCTTCAATCGTGTAGCTTAACGCTTCTCTGCCGCTGTATAGAACATACTCCACTGCAAATGGTGTCGCTTCGTCCTCCCAGCTTGGTGGCGGTTCATACGACACGATGCCGCGAAGCGTCAGCTCTGCGGACCCATAGCTTGGATGGTACACGTCAATCAACGCGTAAAGATCTGATGACGATTCAGGTAAATCCCATACATAGCTGCCATTTACGTTATCTAGCTCTTCTCCGTTAATCGTTACCGTTGTAAGATCAGCACCTGCTACATTCGGAGTAAGAATTAATTGAGCATTGCCTTGGGTGACGAGCATCTCGTCTAGCATATAGCTCAATGCTTCCTGACCAGCACTGTAGCTTAGTGAAGTTCTTTGA
>NZ_JAMBNY010000032.1 GCF_023715345.1 Paenibacillus camelliae | reverse complement strand
AATAAACTGGTACCCATAGACTAGACACTTTGAAAAAAGTGTTTAAGCTATGGGTATTTTTTTGTACACTGGTATAAGTAGCGGGGGGATGAAATCATGAGCAAGAAACAATTCACTGATATAGAACGGGAACAACTCTCGGAGAACAAGTATGTAATCAAAGTAAGTAACAAGGCAATAACCTACGCGGACGAATTTAAGCAGCTTTTCATTGATCAATACATGTTAGGGAAGACACCTAGAGAAATTTTTGAGGATAATGGATTTGACGTAAATGTTCTCGGTATCAAGCGCGTCGAGACGAGTGCTGGTCGATGGAAGAAGGCCTACGGGAAAGACGGCCTCGTCGGACTTACTGATTCCCGGAAAGGGACTTCCGGACGCCCTCGAAAACGGGAATTGACAACAGATGAAATTATCGCCAAGCAAGAAGCACGAATAGAACTTCTCGAATCCCAAGTCGAATTGCTAAAAAAGCTAGACTCGACAGAAAGGTTGCTGGTAAACCAAGGAAATAAATTATGTAAGAGCAAACTCTTTAAGCTAATTAAAGATGCTGTAGATCAAGGTTTAGGACGTATGACACGCTACCTATGCGAATTGCTTAACGTCTCTCGTTCGGGATATTATAGCTACCTAAAAGCCACTGGTGCGCGCGAAGAGCGGGCCCGTTTAGATGCCAAAATTGGAGAATTGATAAAGAAGGCGTTTCATCGAAGAGGCTTCCAAAAGGGTTCTCGCTCCATCAAAATGATACTAGAAAATGAACTTGGCATTATCTACAGTCGAAAACGGATTCGAAGGCATATGAAGAAGTTAAACCTCGTTTGTCCACTCAGAAAACCTAATCCCTACAGACGTATGGCCAAAGCCACACAAGAACATCGAACACTACCGAATAAGCTACAACGGGATTTCAAGAAAGGAATCCCTGGCCTTGTGTTGCTCACCGACATTACATATCTCCCGTATGGTCGCACAGGAATGGCTTATTTATCGACTGTTCTGGACGCATCAACGGGTGAAATTCTGGCTTACAATCTCTCCACACGTCTCACGTTATCTGTAGCGATGGATACGATTCAGGCACTTACGAAACAACGTCGTTTGAAATTGCATAAGGATGCATTTATCCATTCCGATCAAGGTTCGCATTATACAAGCCCTAAATATCAAAAACTATTGAAACAAAAGGGCTTAGGCCAATCCATGTCTAGGCGAGGAAACTGCTGGGATAACGCCCCACAGGAATCCTTCTTTGGTCATATGAAAGATCATGTTATAAGCAGGAACTGCTCATCATTAGATGAACTACGACGAGAAATAGATCGTTACATGAAATACTACAACCATTACAGATATCAATGGGGATTAAAAAAGATGACCCCTGTTCAGTACAGGAATCATCTTTTGAAGACGGCCTAGCTCACTCTTTTTTAGTGTCCTTGACAAGGGTACCAGTTTA
>NZ_JAMBNY010000031.1 GCF_023715345.1 Paenibacillus camelliae | reverse complement strand
TGAATCAATTTCATAATGCACTTCTCTAAATAAAGTCAGACGAACAGAATTTCTGAAATCTCATTTTTGAAGCTTAAGCTGCTTGTTGGTTGAATTGTTTATTGATGCGATCTACTGCTAATTTCGTTGCATTGTATACCAAAGAAACCAGACTCAAGTGTGCTTTTGCTTTTTGCCCTGATCGATGACGAATATGATTAAGTTGAAAGTATCCTTTCAAATAAGCATTAACGCGTTCCACTGCAGAGCGCCGCTTAAAAATTTCATCCCAAGATACCGTCCCTCGTGCGGGTGCTGTATACTTGCGAAGATTCGATGTTCGTTTAATTTTGTACACCTTCTGACACAAGCTATCGTTTTTAAGTGGACATTCTTCACACGCTTTCGGACGAACATACTTTAGCATCTCGTATTTTGAATCATAACTGTCATAACGATAGGACTGCTCTCTCACGCAGGTTGGAGCAAAATGCTCATCGAAACCGATATATTCAGGTTCTCGTCGACGGTTATAGGCGATGATCGCATGAGCCTTTGCTTCTCTTACTTGCTCATAAATCGGTTCATGGTCATACCCAGCATCCATTGTTGCATAGCGAAACTTAAAGTGTGAATGATGGTAACTAAGCCCTTTTAATAAAGGAATAGCAGCTTTTCCATCATTTAAGTTACCGGAAGAGAGCATTGCACCTAGAATATATTGACTACTTGTAGCAACTGCCAAATGTGCTTTGTAGCCATACCAAAACACGTTATTGCTTTCACTGTTTTTCTTGATGCCCCACTGTGGATCAAGCGGCATCTGCTCGCTTAAAGCTGAGTAAGATTCGTTTCGCTGAGCAGCGATATCTTTTTCGTAGATGGCTTTACTTGCTTCTTCAGCTTGCTTTTGTGCATTCCAGTTGGCATGCTCTTCTTTGGATTTACGTCCACGTTTTTTAGGTTCAGGTTTTTCTTTTACTTGTTTAGCAGGTGCTTGATCACGAGCGACAATATGCGTGGCATCGATCGCAATCGTGTCGTCGCAAATAAATCCTTCTTGCAAGGCATGAGCAATCACTTGTTGTTGCATCTGCTCTAGTACGTTGCTGTCGCTCATTTTCTGCATAAGTCGCGAGTAGGAAGCTTCCGAAGGAACAGAGTCTGACAGCATAAATCCACAATCTAGGCGAAACAACACATCTTCGCGGAGCCTTTTGATTAAATCTTTAATCGTCGGAATGCGTGAAATGATTCTAGCGATAAGTGAATAGATCATAGCTGAATAATGAACCTCAACGGGAGCACCAAACCTGGATTTTTTACTGACCACACAAAGTAAAGGTTGAATATCTATAGCATTAAAAATGGCTTCAAAGCGATATTTTTGCTCCATAGTAAATAGGTCTTGCAGGGTAAACAAACTCTCGTGTCGAATATATGGCATTGGGAGTACACCTCATCTCATTGGTTTCGTTTGGTCACTTAATCAATTCGAGATTTAGGGAGGTACTCCTTTTTCTGTACATTAGAAAGCTAGATCTAGCAAGGCTTTAGATTTATGAAATTGATTC
>NZ_JAMBNY010000030.1 GCF_023715345.1 Paenibacillus camelliae | reverse complement strand
TGAACTGCCCCCTGTCAAGTAGACAGTGGAAATAGTAAAAGAGACATTAAGCGGCTCGAGTCCTGAATTCTAATGGGCTCAGGCCGCTTAATCGTTTTTGATACCTATGGTGATTGTAGAAATGAATATAGTCATCAACCGCTTGTTTTAGCGCTTCATAAGAATCATATCGATGTAAATAATACTTCTCACATTTTAGCGTACCCCAGAAACTTTCAATCGGTCCGTTATCGATACAACGCCCAACACGGGACATGCTTTGTGTCATCCTTGCTTCCTCCAATATGTATCTGAAGCCCTTTGATGTATACTGGTAGCCTCGATCACTATGAATTAACGGCTTCTCTGTTGCCTTTAATTGACGGATGGCTTGTCTCATTGTTGTAAAAACGAGACGATTATTGTTGGAGTTACCTAATACATAGCTCACAATGGAGCCGTCGTACAAATCAATAATTGCACTTAAATACGCTTTTTTTCCGTTAGCATATTTGAATTCGGTTACATCAGTACACCATTTCTGATTCGGCTTCTCCGCTTTAAATTCTCGGTTTAATACATTTTCAGCGATATGATGTGCTGGTGATTTGCGGTAGTTCTTTCGCTTTTGACGAATAACTGACTTCAAGCGACCAACTCGCATTAAGCGGTAAATTCGTTTTTCATTGACCTTAGGTTGATTGGATTTCTGACGTTTACGGTTGATCGTTAATGTCAGGCGACGATAGCCGTAAATACCATCTACTTGTTTGTGGAGAAGCTTCATGGCTTCTAGAATGGTTTGGTTCTCTAGTTCTCGACCAGACGGCTTACGGTTTAGCCATTTGTAGTAAGCGGCACGAGACACAGATGCAATCTCGCACAATAAAAGGATCGATAACTTCTCTTCCTGATGTACTTCTTGAATCGCAACGTAAAGATGCTGCGTGCGAATTTGAGTTAACGATGCCTCCTTTCGAGCTCCTCTAACTTTTTTAGAAATAGATTTTCTGCTCGCAATCGTTCATTTTCGCGTGCCATACGCTGAATTTCTAGTTTTAATTTATCTTCCGAAGAGAGCTCTGCTTCATCTTTCTTACGTCCACGCCCATCGCGTAAAGCTTCCTCGCCACTAGCTTCAAACTTCTTTACCCATTGGTATACTTGTTGATAGGAAACGCCGTGAGATTTAGCAGTTTGTTGATAATCCTTTTCATTCTGTAGACACTCATTTACGATGAATACCCGTTCTTTAAACGTTGTTTTTCTTCCATTTGTCATAGTCGGATTCCTACCTTTACCCGTATCTTTTAATCTACTATGACTAGTATACTTTTTTATCCAACGATATAAAACGGAATGATGACTAATTCCATATTTAGTGAGTACTTCCATGAGTGTAAGACGTTGAACCATATAGTCTTCAATTGCAGCTAGTTTTAATTCTTTAGAATATGGATTCCAGGTTGTTGATACGTTTAAGCCTTCTACACCATGGAGTTGATACTTTATTTTCCAATAATGAAGAGTTTCAGCTGTCATGTCGTACCTTTCACATATCTCTTTAACTGTAAGCTTGCCTTCATGTAAAGCTTCAACAGCAAGTAATTTGATTTCAACTGGATGCTTACTTTTAGCCATAAAAATACTCCCCATCGGATAAACAGATTTTTTATTTAATCTGTCTACCTAATGGGGAGCATATCA
>NZ_JAMBNY010000002.1 GCF_023715345.1 Paenibacillus camelliae | reverse complement strand
ACGAAATTAGCAGTAGATCGCATCAATAAACAATTCAACCAACAAGCAGCTTAAGCTTCAAAAATGAGATTTCAGAAATTCTGTTCGTCTGACTTTATTTAGAGAAGTGCATTATGAAATTGATTCAGTTAGGTATACAACGCTTATAATTTCGCAATACTACCGTATGAATAATGCCTTTGGAGGTGACGGTATGTACAACGAAAAAAATGAAATGGAAAAAGTGAATTTTGGTGATTTGCCTGTCGATTGGGAAGATGATGTAGAATTTGCTATTGAGCAATTTGATGAAGAAGCGTCAACTAAAGCGAACCATAAAAAGAAGACACGTTCTCTTACTGAAAATAGAATGGAACCATAAGTACCTTTTCCAAGCGTACTAATATACGGTTGGGAAGTGAAAGGTCATTAAACTAAAAGGGCAAACGGAATGAAGAAACTCAACCGTTTGCTCTTTTGTTTTCGATCATGATGAAGGCTCAAAAAAATATAGCTTCCCTTTGTCATTAACGTGCTGCTGTTGTACAATAGAAGTTAGGCTTATTGAATGTGTACGTTAGTAACGGAGGGTAATGAATGAAGTGGTATGAAATTACGATTGCAACAACAGAAATTGCAACGGAAATGATATCTAATTTTTTGCATGAGTCTGGCGCAGGAGGCGTATCGATCGAAGAGTCTGGTACATTGAACAAACCTCGTGATACGTCTTTTGGTCAATGGTACGATACACCGCTTAATGATATTCCAGAGGGTCAGGCCATCATAAAAGGGTACTTTTCTGAAGAGACGGACATGGAGCAGCTGATACATAATATTAAGCCTCGGGTTGAGGGTTTGCATGAATTCGGCATTGATCCAGGAAAAGTTGAATATTCCTATATTGAGGTAGATGATGAAGATTGGGCGACGGCTTGGAAGGATTATTTTCATCCGATTCGCATAACTGACCGCATTACGATTAAACCGACATGGGAAAATTACGAGCCGGAAGATGGCGAGCTTATTATCGAGCTTGACCCAGGGATGGCGTTTGGTACAGGCACGCATCCTACGACCTCGTTATGTCTTAAGACGCTTGAAAACGTCATTAAGGGTGGAGAGGAAGTCATTGATGTCGGTACAGGTTCTGGTGTACTTGCGATTGGTGCAATGAAGCTTGGTGCAAAGCATGTACTTGCACTTGATCTCGATCCTGTTGCGGTTTCAAGTGCAACAGAAAACGTTAGCTTGAATGGTTTATCCGATAACGTCGATGTTCACTTAAGTGATCTGCTTGGTGTTCTGCGTCAAGACAGTGACAAGCTAGAGGCGCTTAAGGTAAAGCCGCCAGTTGACATTGTGGTGGCAAATATTTTAGCTGAGATCATTATGCTGTTTATTGATGACGTGTATGAAGCATTAAGGCCAGACGGCACCTATATCGCTTCAGGCATATGGAAAAACAAGGAAGATGTAGTGGAACAAGCTTTACAGGCAGCCGGGTTCATCATCGAGAATAAATTTAGAGATGAGGATTGGCTTGCATTTGTGGCTCGCAAGCCGAAGGTGGAGTAAATGGATCTAAATTCGATTTTAGCATTTCCTTTAGACGTACTACCTTTTATCGTCTTAGTATTGCTAATCCAATTTTCCGTTCATGAGTTTGCTCATGCTTATGCTGCATATAAATTTGGTGACGACACGGCCTACAGAGAAGGCCGTGTCACGCTTAACCCATTTGTACATCTAGATATTTTAGGCTTTGTTCTAATTCTTATTGCTGGGTTCGGCTGGGCAAAGCCCGTACCTGTTCGCGCTAGCAGGTTCAAAAATCCTCGCGCAATGAGTATCGTTGTTTCACTTGTAGGGCCTTTAAGTAATTTGCTGCTCGGCATTATCTCGATCATCATTTATGTATTGCTAATTAAAACAGGATGGATATTTGCTGGGTCAGAGGGTGTCACTAGAGCTTTAGAGGTTTTCTTTAACTACATGATTTATTTTAGCTTTTTACTTTTTGTCTTTAATCTTATCCCATTGCCGCCATTGGATGGTTATCGCATCGTTGCAGAGCTATTACCATGGCAAACACGCTATAAGCTGGAGCAGAACGCGCATTGGGGAACGATCATTTTCTTATTGCTAGTCTTTATCCCACCGCTGCGCAGATATACGATAACACCTGTTTTGCAATTCGGCTGGGATTTATCCCACTATATTTTTAATTGGTTTATGGCATTATTTTAAAGTATGCTAAAATATGAAACATGCTAGAATAGATAGGTACTAACCCTATAAGGAATGACAACTATGCAAAGATATTTTGTTGCTGCAAAGCAAATTCAAGGCAATCATATTGTAATCGATAATGATGATGCCCACCATATCATTCGAGTTATGCGTATGACGGAAGGCTCAGAGGTGATTGTAAGTGATGGAGAGTCCCGTACGGTCATTGCACGAATCGAGCAAGTAGAGGGCAAATCCGTTACCCTCTCTATTGTTGAAGAGCTGCCGCAGCGAGCTGAAGCCTCTTGGCGAGTAACGATCGCACAAGGTCTGCCCAAGGGGGATAAGATGGAGCTTATTATGCAAAAGTGCACAGAGATCGGTGCAGCAGGCTTTATCCCTTTTAGCTCAGAGCGCGTAATTGTGCAGTATGACCATAAAAAAGAAGCAAAACGGCTGGAACGCTGGTCTAAAATTGTAAAAGAAGCAGCAGAGCAAAGTCATAGAGATCGTATTCCGATGCTACAGGAGCCAAAAAGCTGGAAGGAGCTGCTTAAGCTTATTCCTACGTATGACTTAGCGTTGTTCTGTTATGAGCGTGCTGGAGATGAAGGTCATGGCATCGGCTTAAAGGATGCGCTCCAGAAGTTTAAGCAGGCTGGCAATGTCAACACTGATAATAGCAATCCTTCCATACTGCTTATTGCGGGACCAGAAGGTGGCTTTGCTGAGCGTGAGGCTATGGAGGCTGAAGAAGCTGGGGCGTTATTAATTGGACTTGGCAGCCGAATATTGAGAGCAGAAACGGCAGGAATGGTTGGTTTATCCTGCATACTATATGAATCAGGCGAGATGGGAGGCGTGTGACCTAATGTCAACGGTCGCATTTTATACAGTAGGTTGTAAGGTTAATTTTTATGATACAGAAGCTATATGGCAAGTGTTTAAAGAGTCTGGCTATGAGCAGGTTGATTTTGAATCGAGCTCAGCAGATGTTTACTTAATTAATACATGTACCGTAACGAATACCGGTGACAAAAAGTCTCGTCAAATTATTCGACGCGCGATTCGCCGTAATCCAGATGCCATCATTGCGGTTACTGGCTGCTATGCGCAAACGTCACCCGCAGAAATTATGGCAATCGAAGGTGTTGACCTCGTAATCGGTACACAGGATCGCGACAAAATTATGACCTATGTGAAGCAAATTCAGGACGAGCGTCAGCCCGTCAATGCTGTGCGAAACATTATGAAAACTCGTAATTTTGAGGAGCTTAATGTTCCAAGCTTTACGGAGCGTACACGCGCATTTTTGAAAATTCAAGAAGGCTGCAACAACTTCTGTACGTTCTGTATTATTCCTTGGTCTCGCGGCCTATCCCGCAGTCGTGATCCACAAACGGTCGTAGAGCAAGCTAAGCAGCTTGTTGCATCTGGCTATAAGGAGATCGTTCTAACGGGAATTCATACAGGTGGCTATGGCGATGATATGGAGGATTATAACCTAACTCGTCTGCTGTGGGATCTGGATAAGGTTGAAGGCCTGGAGCGCATTCGAATTAGCTCCATCGAAGCGAGTCAAATTGACGACGCGATGATTGAGGTGCTGAACAAATCATCAAAAATGTGCCGCCATTTGCATATTCCTCTTCAAGCAGGAGAAAACAGTGTGCTGAAGCGTATGAGACGTAAATATACCACGGAGCAATATGCTGAAAAAATTAGACGAATCAAGGAAGCGATGCCGGGTGTCGCGATTACAACGGACGTGATCGTAGGGTTCCCAGGAGAGACGGATGAGATGTTCGAGGAAGGCTATCGCTTTATGGAAGAGATCGGCTTTGCAGAAATGCACGTATTCCCTTATTCACGTCGTACTGGTACACCTGCTGCGCGTATGACTGATCAAGTTGATGAGGAAGTGAAGCATGAGCGTGTTCACAAGCTTATAGAGCTTTCCGAGAAGATGCAGCTTGATTATGCTAAGCGCTATGTTGGTGAGGTGCTAGACGTTATTCCTGAGCGCGAGCAAAAAGGAAACGAAGGCAATGGGTATATTATGGGCTACTCTGACAATTACATTTCTATCGTATTTGAAGGCTCAGAGGAGTTAATTGGTCAGCTTTGCCGTGTGAAAATTACGGAGGCTGGCGTGAATGAATGTCGTGGACAACTAGTGCGTGTGTTGGATAGCCAAACACCTGCATTGAAAAAGGTTCATATTCCACGTATTGCTGCTGAGGCATAATGGATTGAATAAAAAAGTAAGAGGATTCTGTTGCAGTGCCGATGGCATGCAGTAGAATCCTCTCCTGCTTTCAAATGAGTTATGCTACACTTGATCTAGTCGAGAGAACCACTTTAGATAGCAGATCGGCAGTGCAATAACTGAGCAAATGACATTGAAAAGCGTCTGTGAATGAGCAATGGCAGAAGAGATCGAATCTGTCGTAAGCAGCACAGCAGCAGCTAACAGATCAATGAATGGATAGAAAAGCAACGCTCCACCAATATTGAGCAGCAAATGAGAAAGAGCGACAAATTGTCCGCCTCTCGTACCGCCGATAGAAGCAAGAATGGCGGTTGCACACGTGCCAATATTGCTGCCGAGAACGATAGCGATACAAAGCTCTAACGGAAGCGCATCAAGTGCTGCGATACCCATAATCATGGCTATAACTGCGGAGCTGCTATGAAAGCAAGCCGTAAGCACGGCTCCAGTCAATACACCCCATAGCAGCGTAGTCTGCGATTGCTGAACAAACCAATGGTACATGTTCGTTTCCATTAGTGTTGGTCCAATGCTTTGCATAACGGTAATACCAAGCAGCAGCATACCAAACCCGAATAAAACGACAGATACGGAGCGAATAATCGTGTTGCCTCGCCAGTCGGCTAGAAGAGGAATGATTCGATACTCAGCAAGTAAAGTGGATATCGTCCAGAGCACAAACGATACCCCGATAATCGGCTTAGCTAGATGGAATATGTTTAACCCAATGAGCTCTGTCGTTAGGCATGTACCGATATTTGTACCGAGGATAATGCCTAGTGTACGGGAAAATGGAAGAAGTCGACTGTTAACAAGCCCTATAGATAAGGCAGTTACTGCAGTGCTGCTTTGTAAAAATGCAGTACTGGCCGTGCCTAGCAGTAATCCATGAAGTGGCGTTCGAGTAGACCGCTCCAGCATTCCTAAAAAAGTCGGACCCGCAATTCGAAATAAAGCAAGCTCCATTAGCTTCATACCGCATAAAAATATAATAAAGCCGAGTAGGCTTGGGAGCGCTATACTTATAAACATTATGACTTCTCCTTTCCATTTCATGCTCGTCCTTATCTATAGCTATGCAGAGATAAGGACGAGCATGATTAAGCAGAGCATAAAGATAGCGAATAGCCATCGAGGCTTAATCAAATACAAGGAAGGTACAATATGGAAAACGCTAAGGTAACCTTAATTAAAGCACGAAAAAAACGGATCGAAGAAGGACATCCATGGGTGTACGCAAGCGAGATCGATAGCATCAATCGTTCTGATGCAGAGCCAGGATCCATCGTAGATGTAGTGACGAATCAAGGAAAATATCTAGCATCAGGCTATTGGAACCCAGCTTCACAAATTACAGTTCGAATTATTAGCTATACACCGATTAAAGCGATGGACAAAGCCTTTTTCGTTGAGCGGCTGCAGCGCTGCAAGCAGCACCGTGATCGATTCGTTGCCGACCGTGATTGTCGTCTTGTATATGGCGAAGCAGATTTTTTGCCTGGACTCATTGTGGATCGGTTTGCTGATGTGCTTGTACTGCAAATTCTAACGCTCGGGATGGATAAGCACCGAGATGCATTACTAGAGGCGCTCATTGAGGTGTTCGAGCCTGCTGGGATTTATGAGCGCAGCGATGTCGGTGTACGCAAGCTTGAAGGCTTAGAGGAGCGTACAGGCGTATTGTACGGCGAATGTCCTTCAATCGTTGATATCGTTGAGAATGGCCTACAGATGGAGGTCGATATCGTACAGGGGCAAAAAACAGGCTATTTCTTTGACCAGCGTGAGAACCGTGCTTCGATTGAGCCGTTAATGACGGGATGGGGTGAACGGAGCGGAATTAAGCTGCAGACACTGGAGGATGGTCGGAAGGCACCAGTCAATCGTAATGGCAAAGAAGTAACCTTCCCTTTCTGGGATGGCGCCACTGTGCTGGAATGCTTTGCTCATACAGGCAGCTTTACGCTGCATGCTTGCAAGTATGGAGCTAAAAAGGTGACGTGCTTAGACGTATCAGAGCATGCCATTGAGACGGCTAAGCGTAATGTGGAGCGAAATGGCTTCACTGATCGAGTTGAATTCGTTGTAGCGGATGCATTCCGTTATTTGCGAGATCAAGTGAGCGGCCTAGAGGAGCGTAGACTTCGTGCCATCGGTGCGGTTGATACGTCGAAAAAATTAGTACAGGAAGGACGCACATGGGATGTCGTCATTCTTGATCCTCCCGCATTTGCCAAAACACGCTCAGCTGTAGAAGGTGCAAAGCGCGGCTATAAAGACATCAACCTGCAAGGGCTGAAGCTCGTAAATGAGGGTGGTTATCTCGTGACGGCGAGCTGCTCCTATCATATGCGCCCAGAGCTGTTTTTGGAGGCTATAGCGGATGCAGCGAAGGATGCAGGCAAGCTGCTGCGTCTTATTGAATGGCGTGCTGCTGGAAAGGACCATCCGCAAATTCTAGGTGTGAATGAAAGCCATTATTTGAAGTTTGCCATATTTGAAGTAACCTCGAAACGATAATACATCTCGCTATGTACGCGATGTATTCGAATAATAGAATCAAGATTACTACAGAACCAAGCAATGGAAAGGGGGAAGCGTCATGTCGATTAAATTTATTCTTGGGAGAGCAGGAAGCGGGAAAACGACAACCTGCCTTGAGCAAATTAGACAGGAGCTGCGCAGTGCGCCGATCGGTCCTCCCCTTATTCTGCTAACACCCGAGCAGGCATCGTTTCAGATGGAGTATGAGCTGCTGACAAACAGTGAGCTTAAGGGAATGCTTCGTGCCCAGGCATTAAGCTTTCGACGACTGGCATTTCGCGTCATGCAGGAAACGGGCGGAACGGCTCTTGTTCCCATAACCGATACTGGTAAGCAAATGCTGCTTTATAAGCTGGTGCATCGCTATGCGGAGGAGCTCCAGCTCTTCCGATCTAGCGAGCTTCAAGCTGGATTCATCGAACGGTTGAATAGCATGCTTACGGAATGGAAGCGATATGGCATTGCTGCCGAAGACATTTCTGTGCTAGCTGATCAGCTAGCACCACAGTCAGAAGAGAGCACTGGTATATTACAGAAGAAGCTTCACGATCTCGCCTTGCTCTATAGGATGATGGAGCGTGAGCTTGCAGATAAATATGTCGATGCAGAGGATTATTTATCAATGCTTGTTAGCGGCCTGCCAGAAGCGCAATCGATGAAGGGCTTTAAACTGTGGGTGGACGGCTTTCACGGTCTAACTCCGACCGAATATGAAGCACTAGGTGCGCTCCTTGCTCATTGCGATGATGTTACGATCGCGTTGACGCTTGATCGACATTACGAGCTGGATGAGCCGCTTGATGAGCTGAATCTATTCTATCAAACAGCAGAAACCTATCAAACGATTCTACAGCTTGCAGAGCATTATGGTATAGAGGTAGAGGCACCGCTTATTCTTGATGGAAGCAATGGACGTTTCTCGGGCAATAAAGAGCTCTCCTTCTTAGAGCAGTTCTACGGAAAGCGAAGACGCTATGAACCTGCTGACAATGAAGAAAGCAGCGTTACACTTCATGCTGCTGCCAACCGAAGGGTTGAGGTGGAAGGACTAGCAAGAGAGCTTATTAAACAGGTCAGAGATGAAGGGTATCGCTGGCGTGATGTTGCTATTCTTGTTCGTAATCTAGCAGATTATAGCGATTATATAGAGTTAATATTTAAGCAATACGAGATTCCTGTGTTTATGGATCAAAAGCAGAAGACCTTATACCATCCGTTCGTGGAGTTTATTCGTGCTGCGCTGGAAACGACCGTACACGGCTGGCAATACGATGCGGTATTCCGCCTAATTAAGACAGAGATGCTTTTTCCGCATGATGATTCTATGCCGCGCGAATGGTTTGATATATTAGAAAACTATGTGCTGGCAACAGGAATTAATGGCTGGAAATGGCTCGATGAGCGTACATGGCGTCCGATGGCTCAGGTATCCCTTGATGAAGAAGAGGATACTGCTTATTTTGTCTCTGAGCAAGCGAAGGAGCAGCTAGCAATCTCTCTAGCTGCAAGAAATAGAATCGTTCCACCGCTTGAAGCATTCGGAAAAAAGCTTCATTCCTCATCTGCAACGGTGAAGGATATGTGTATTGCGCTTTATGAGCTGTTAGATATTACAGGTGCAGCTCAGCGTCTAGAGGCTTGGAGCATGAAGGAGCAGGAGCGAGGCAATTTGCTTATGGCGCGTACGCATCGTCAGCTGTGGTCGAATGTCATTAGCGTGCTGGACGAGCTCGTTGAGCTTGCAGGCGACGAGCTCGTTACTCCTGCCTTATTCATGGGTATGCTAGAGGCTGGGCTTGATGCGCTGTCGTTAGCTTCGATACCGCCTAGCTTAGATGGTGTTGTCGTAGGTACACTAGAGCGCTCGAGGCTTGCAAACGTCAAGTCAGTGTTCGTACTTGGTGTGTCTGATGGCGTACTGCCGATGCGCATGAATGAGGATGGGATTCTTTCGGAGGATGAGCGTGAGCAGCTACAGGAGCAAGGAATAAGGATGGCGCCTAGTGCTCGTCGCAAGCTGCTTGATGAGCGGTTTGTTATCTATCAAATGCTTACTAAGGCATCTGATCGCCTTACGCTGAGCTATCCGCTTGCTGATGAAGAGGGGAAAGGTATGCTGCCCTCAGAGGTTATTCGCCAGCTTCGATACCAGCTGCCGCATGCTGTACTAAAGTCTACTCTTGTGGAGCCTAAGCTTGAGATGAGCATGGAGAATCAGCGACAATTTCTAACCCATCCGAACACTGCGATGACGTATTTGATTAATATGCTAAGACAGTGGCAATCGGGTGATGAGCTACCAGAGCTATGGTGGGATTTGTTTAACTGGTACGCTGCACGGCCTGAATATGCTGCTAAGCTACAATCGCTGCTTCTATCGTTAGATTATAGCAATGTGGAGCAGCCACTAAGCATTGATATTGCGAGGGAGCTGTATGGGGCGAATATGCGGATGAGTGTATCCCGCGTTGAACGCTTCGTATCGTGTCCATTCCAGCATTTCTCCATATATGGCCTGCGCCTGAAGGAAAGAAAGCAATACAAGCTAGATGCGCCAGATATGGGTCAACTGTTCCATGCTGCGCTTGGCAAGCTTGCAGGTCAGCTTGGCGCCAGCTGGGGACGATTATCTCAGCAAAAGGTGAAGCAACACGTGAATGAAATTGTGGATGAGCTAATTCCGAGGCTACAATCCGAAATTTTGCTGAGCAGCGAGCGCTTCCGCTATATTGCGCGCAAGCTGAAGGAGATTATTATGCAGGCTGCTGTCATTCTCGGGGAGCATGCCGCACGAGCTGAGTTTCATCCGGTTGGTGCCGAGATAGACTTTGGTCCGAAAGGCGTCATGCCAGGACTAAAGCTTGAGCTTGATAACGGAAATACGATTGAGATCGTTGGACGAATTGATCGTGTCGATGCCGCATCTACTGGAGATGGGTTGCTGCTACGAGTGATGGACTATAAGTCTAGCAGCAAGGCGTTAAAGCTTGAAGAGGTAGTGGAAGGCCTATCTCTGCAAATGCTGACTTATTTGGATGTGCTAATGACGCATGGGGAAAGCTGGCTAAAGCAAAAGGTATCGCCCGCTGGCGTGCTATATTTTCATGTGCACAATCCGCTGCTTCAGGTGAAGAATGGAGTAGGTCATGATGAGGCTTCGGCATTAATGCTGAAGCGTTATAAGATGAAGGGGCTGCTAACGGCAGATACAACGGCAGTGCGGATGATGGATACGGAGCTGGAAAGCGGCTACTCGCAAATTATTCCTGTCGCACTTAAGAAAGACGAGAGCTTCTATTCAAGTGCGTCCGTTGTTAGCTATGAGCAATGGGATCAGCTAAGCAGCTTCGTACGTTCTAAAATAAAAAGAACAGGTGATCAGATCCAAGAAGGCTGTGTCTCCATCGAGCCTTATCAGCACGGAGATCGTACACCTTGCCAATATTGTGAATATAAAGCAGTGTGCCAGTTTGATCCTACACTGGAAGGCAATACGTATCGCAAGCTTTCCAAGAAATCAGAGCAGGATGTATGGCAGCAGTTGGGAGAGTGAGGAAATGAGTGGACAATTGAACACAGCACCAGCTTGGAGTGATGAGCAGCTAGATGCGATCGTTTCTGAAGGCTCCAATTTGCTCGTTGCAGCAGCGGCAGGGTCAGGTAAAACAGCGGTGCTCGTTGAGCGCATTATACGCAAAATTGCCTCAAGCACAGATGTAGACCGTTTGCTCGTTGCAACCTTTACAAACGCTGCAGCGGCAGAGATGAAGGATCGGATTAAAATTGCACTTGAGCGGAAGCTGGAAGAACAGCCAGACTCCGATCACCTCCGCAGGCAGCTTGCATTGATGGGAAAAGCGACGATTACGACACTCCATTCGTTTTGTATGGATGTTATTCGCAAATATTACTCGCTTATCGAGCTTGATCCAGGCTTCCGTATCGCGAACGAAACCGAGATTGAGCTTATTCGAAGTGATGTGCTAAGTGAGCTGTTTGAGGAAAGATACGCGAAGCTTGAGCAATACGGTGATTTCTTAATGCTTGTAGATGCATTTGGGGGGGAGCGTGGTGATGATCCTGTATTTGGTCTCGTGGAACGGTTGTATTTGTTCTCACGCTCCCATCCTTGGCCAGAGCAGTGGTTGAAGGAGACAGCAGAAGCATTTCGTATAGGAAGTGTAGATGAACTTGAGCAATCAGCATGGGTAGCACAGCTTATTGGTGATGTGGAGCTAAAGCTGGAGGGAGCTATTGCAAGCTTTCAGCAAGCGCTGGAGCTCACACGAAAACCTGCTGGCCCATATGCCTATGCATCAACATTTGAAAGTGATATTGAGCTTGTACAGCGTCTTATCGCTCAGCTGCGTCAGCTGCCTTGGCGAGAATGGGGTACATGCTTTGAACAAATTGAGTTCTCGAAGCTGGCCGCATTACGCGGCAAGGAGCATGACAAGGAGCTGCAGGATCTGGCCAAGGACTACCGTGAACAAGGGAAAGCAGCTGTGCTTAGCATTGCCTCAGACTATTTCGGTAGAACTCCTGAGCAATACGCACAGGAGCTTATGTCCCTTGCGCCGTTGATGGATGCGCTCGTTGCGCTCATTATTGACTTTAGTCATGCGTTCGAGCAGCAGAAACGGGCGAAGGGATTGCTGGACTTTGGTGATCTTGAGCATTATTGCCTAGCGATATTGCTTGATCCGCGCTCCTCTCAGGATGAGCTTATTCCGTCGCAGGCAGCAATGGACTATCAGCGGCAATTTGAAGAGATATTACTCGATGAATATCAGGATACGAACTTAGTTCAAGAGACGATTGTTGCATTAATTAGCAGACGGGATATCGGTAATCGCTTTATGGTTGGCGATGTTAAGCAAAGCATTTATCGCTTCCGCTTAGCCGACCCAGGACTTTTTCTTGATAAATATAAGCGCTATGGACGAACTATAGATCCCGACCCTTATGCTGGTAAGCGAATTGACCTAGCTCGAAACTTCAGAAGCAGGCTAGAGGTCGTGGACGCTGTTAATAAGGTGTTCAGAGCCATTATGAAGGAGAAGGTAGCTGAGCTAACCTATGACGAATCAGCAGAGCTGGTTCATGGTGCAGCGTACTTCCCCCCGCCGGAATCATTAGCACAGTGCCGCGTACAGTGTATCGTGATCGACCGAGAGGATCGTGAGGCTGATTCTGAGCTTGCTGTAGAGGAAGTGGAAGATAATCAGCAGCAGGCAGAGCAGCTGCGTGAGGAGCTGAACACAGCACAGCTTGAAGCGAAGGTGATCGTTACCGAGCTGCAGCGGCTTAAACAGGACGGTGCACTCGTATATGATGCCAAGCAGGCGCGTTATCGCCCAATGCAGTGGCGAGACACAGTCATACTGCTTAGGGCAACTTCAGCTTGGGCTCCTGTGTTTCTAGAGGAACTGCAAAAGGCCGATATTCCGGCTTACTCCAGCATTGGCAGCGGATATTTTGAAGCGGTAGAAGTGCAGACGATGCTAAGCGTTCTGCAAATTATTGATAACCCTTATCAGGATATACCACTTGCAGGTGCGCTGCGCTCTCCGTTGTTCAAGCTTACCGCAGAAGAGCTTTCACTTATACGAATCTTAGCGATGGATGCAAGCTTTTACGATGCTGTCGTTCTGGCCGCAGGGAATGAGGAGTTCTCCTTCGAAGGAAGAATGAAGCTTTCTTATTTTCTTGAGAAGCTGGATCAGTGGCGCAATTATGCACGTGAGGGCGCACTTGCTGATTTGTTATGGTTAATCTATGAGGAAACTGGCTACTACGACTTCGTTGGTGGATTACCTGCAGGTGTACAGCGTCAAGCGAACCTGCGTGCCTTGCACGATCGTGCTAGGCAGTATGAGGCGACTTCGTTTCGCGGCTTGTTCCGCTTTTTGAAGTTTATTGAGCGCATGCGTGCTAGCGGCAATGATCTTGGTACTGCGCTTGCGATTGGCGAAGGCGAGGATGTCGTTCGAATAATGACGACGCATGCGAGCAAAGGGCTTGAATTTCCGGTCGTATTCGCAGCTGGGCTAGGCAAGAAGTTTAATGAGCAGGACTTGACCTCCAGCTTCCTGTACCACAAGGAGCTCGGCTTCGGTCCCAAGTATGTAGACCTCGCGTTAAGAACGAGTTACCCATCATTAGCTCATATCGCAATCAAACGAGCAATGAAGATGGAGCTGCTCGCTGAGGAAATGCGTATCTTGTATGTTGCACTGACGCGGCCGAAAGAGAAGCTGTATTTAGTTGGCACAACCGCTAAGCTTAGCAAGAAGCTAATGAAGTGGAGCTTTGCCTCAGAAGAGGACGGTTCATTAACAGAGGCAAGCGTTGCAGCAGCTGCATGTTACCTTGATTGGATTGGTCCGCTGATCAGTACAAGCCTGGAGCAATCGATGATGGCTGAACCTGCAAACAGGGAGTGTCATACGGCTGACGGCTGGATCGTAGAAGCCATACCTGCAGCTGAGCTGTCCGTTGTCAAGGTAGAAGCAGAAGAAGCAAAAGCAGAAAGTGAACTTGAGCGACAGGATCGACTTCGCGCAATTCAAGCACTTGCTCAGCTAGAGGGCATAGAACCTGATGAACAGCTACGTATGCAGCTGGAATATCGTTATCCGTACGAGGAAGCGACGAGATTAGGCTCCAAGGCATCTATTACGGAAATGAAACGGATGCGCGCAGCGTTCGAGGAAGAAGAAAGCGATGACTATATGTTTGCGTCAGCTGAAGGCAATGGTGCTGGCGATAAACAGAAGGGATCTGAAGCACACGAAGCAGAAGAAGCACAGGAAGCTTTTGAAGTTCAAACGCAGCAGGCAGATGCTTCCTATACGCTGCATCTTCAACGCCCTGCATTCATGGAGCAGAAGCAGCTTACACCAACGGAACGGGGTTCTGTGAACCATCTTGTGATGCAGTGTATTCCGCTCGATCAAGCCATTGCTATTAATGAGTCTGTCATCAAAGAAACAATTGATGGAATGGTTGCACGACATATGATTACATCGCTGCAGCAGCAGGCGATCCATGTTAAGGCGATTGAACAGCTGTTCCGATCAGAGCTCGGTCAGCGCATCCAGTTTGCTGCATGGCTGAAGCGGGAGCTGCCGTTCGCATTTTTGCTGCCAGCTGGAGATGTGTATCGTGATAAGGCTGGTTATAGTGCGGATGAGGATGTATTTATCCAAGGGGTTATTGACTGCTTATTTGAGGACTCGCAAGGACTCGTACTCGTCGATTATAAGACTGATCGCATCTATCGAAACAACTGGGAGCAGAAAGCGGAGGAGCATCGATTCCAGCTTGAAATGTATGCAAGAGGCTTGGAAATGATCCTTCACCGTAAAGTTGATGAAATCTACGTCTTTTTCTTTGATGGCGGTGTCTCTGTTCGGTTATAATGGTAATAATTTCATAGCTGGAGGGGAAGTTGTGACAGAGCAGAAAAAAAGCAATCATGAGTCCGGGCAGCAAAAAAAACCGATAGCCCTTGCAGTCGTACTCGTATTGCTCGTAATTAGTTTGATTTTTGTTATTATGTACGCATCAAAAAGCATTGGCTATCAGCAGGAAATTCAAGTAGCGACAGGTAAGGAAATTGTCGAGCATTTTAAGGCCTTAGATAAGGAGCTTGCCTACGCAGATCAAAGTGTCGAACATTTAATCGCTAGAGCAGACAGCTGGAATGAAGATACAGCTGTCGTTAGCCTTCATGCGGGCTATGTAATTGAGGATATTAACTTGAGCTTAGCCGCATTACTTAGCATTGGAGAAGAGATTGATGCTGCACGGTTTAAGGGATTGACGGAGGAAGAATGGACAAGCTGGACAGCTAAGCAATATGATTTATTGCAGCAGCTATCTACATCTGATGCAATAGCTGCTGGACAGACAGAAGATCTGAAGCAGCTGCAAACCAATATCCAGCAGATGCAAAGCATCGTACAGCAGTTTAATTTCAAGCTAGAAGGTAATCGAAATGCGATGATACGGTTGGCTGCAGGGTTTGATTGGACAGACATCGCTGAACAACTTCAAGGGGTCGTTCAATAAGTCCGGCTTTGATGACGATGCTTAGCGTTGCAGATTACTCGGCGGCGAATATGGCACGCTACCGAAACTTTCGATGCTCACGTACCCAAAACGTACGCTGCGCTTCTCAGTTTCTAGTATCGTGTCATCTTCTTGGTCCTGAAAGCCGAACTTATTGAACCTCATTGGAAGGGGTCGTTCAATAAGCTCGGCTTTGATGACGATGTAACTCTTAGTAGCTTAGTCGGCGGCGAATATTGAACGCTAGCGAAAACTGCGGTGCTCACGTACCAAGGGCGTACGCTGCGCTCCTTGTTCTCTACTAGCGTTCAATCTTCTTGGTCCTGAAAGCCGAACTTATTGAACCTCATTGGAAGAGGTCGTTCAATAAGTCCGACTTTGATGACGATGTATTGCTTTGTGGCTTAGTCGGCGGCGAATATGGGGTTCAACCGAAAACTACGTTGCTCACGTACCAGTAACGTACGCTGCGCTACTCGTTTTCTAGTTTTACCCCATCTTCTTGGTCCTGAAAGCCGAACTTATTGAACCTCATTGGAAGAGGTCGTTCAATAAGCTCGGCTTTGATGACGATGCTTAGCGTTGTAGCTTAGTCGGCGGCGAATATGGGGTTCAACCGAAAACTACGTTGCTCACGTACCAAGGGCGTACGCTGCGCTTCTTGTTTTCTACTAGCGTGCGATATTCTTGATCCTTGCTTTTTGAACCTGAACCAATATGTAGTAAACTAGTAAAGTAAGCTTATTATGTTGATACGGAGGTTTGTGAGATGGATTGCTTGTTTTGTAAGATCATTGAAGGGACGATTCCTTCTACAAAGGTGTATGAGAATGAGCATGTGCTAGCTTTTCAGGATATCGCTCCAGCAGCGCCTACGCACATTTTGATTATCCCGAAAAAGCATATAGCGACGATGAATGATGTTACACGTGAGGATGATACTGCGATTGCAGAAATCTTTGCTGCTGCTCGCCATATTGCCAAAGAACAAGGGTTTGACGAGGCAGGATACCGTTTAATCAACAACTGTAATTCGGATGGAGGACAGGTTGTTTATCATCTGCATTTTCATTTGCTGGCGGGTAAAAAACTGGGTGCTCTACTCTCTGAATAAAACGTTATTGTTCAAGTTGACACAGACTCGTAATTTGACTTATAATTAAGGTTGATTAACCGTGTTATAACTCTGGACGGTCTGTTTCGGAGGGAGGGAAAACTGGTGTCTGAAATTAAAGTTCGTAAAAATGAAACTATTGATGCTGCGCTTCGCCGCTTTAAGCGTTCCACTGCTAAGGATGGTATCTTGGCAGAGGTTAAGAAACGTAAGCACTACGAAAAGCCTAGTGTTAAGCGTAAGAAAAAGTCCGAGGCTGCGCGTAAGAGAAAGTTTTAGGAGGATAATTCCATAATGAACCTGAGCGATAGATTGACCGACGATATGAAGCAAGCAATGAAGGATAAGGACAAGTTTAGACTATCTACCATACGTATGGTACGTGCGTCAGTACTGAACTTAGAAAAGGATCTTCGTCGCTCGCTTGACGAAAATGAGATGCTTGATATATTAAGTCGAGAGATCAAACAACGTAAAGATTCCCTCCAAGAATTTAAAAAGGCTGGTCGTGAAGACTTAGTCGAAAATCTTGCAGCAGAAATTGATATTATTAGTAAATACCTTCCCGAACAGCTCACTGAAGAAGAGATTCAAGAGATAGTAAGGCAGACCATCCAAGAACTCGGTGCTTCTTCCAAAGCCGACATGGGGAAAGTGATGGGCGCCCTGATGCCGAAAACAAAAGGTCGCGCAGACGGTAAACTAGTAAACCAAATTGTACAGCAATTTCTGCAATAGAATACGTGCGGACACAAAACACCCTTCGGGGTGTTTTTTTGTATCTACTTCAAATCGCGCTATCATCCATTAATAAATGATCTCCTTCCCCTGTAGACTATTCGTTATGATATAATAAATGAAACAGCCCGTTATCACATACGTATAATAGTAAAGCAGAAAGGAGGCGGAAAAATATGAAATCGACAGATAGGATGAATTTTGCTACGGTTATGAGAAGGCTTGTCAGTTTGTTTCTGCTTATCGCAATAATGATCTTAGTGCCAACGACGCTTTTCGCTGAAAGCAAGGAAGCTCAAAAAGGATATGGTCCAGCGGTTGTACATATTGCGCTTAAAGGCGATGTGGACCCTGCAATGGTAAAGTATCTTACACGCGCATTGGGTGAAGCGGAAGAGGCACATGCAGAGCATATTATTATGACATTGAATACATATGGCGGAAGAACGGATTCGGCTGCTGATATTGGCGAGCTGCTTCGAGCTTCATCCATACCAGTAACCGCATTTATTGAAGGTAAGGCAGTATCCGCTGGTACATATATTGCGCTGAATGCAGATACAATTGTAATGCAGGAAGGCAGTACGATGGGCAGCGCGGCCGTAGTAGATGGTTCGGGTAAGCTGATTGAAAATCCGAAGATCATTAGCTTCTGGGTTGATCAGATGAGTGAAGCTGCCAAGCTGAACGGACGTGATCCTAACGTTGCCATCGCAATGGTTGATCCGAGAATTGAAGTGGATCTTACTAGCTCGCTTGGCAAGGTTGTAGCGGTAGGAGATGTGCTCGCACTATCTGCATCAGATGCGGAGCGTATTGGTTATTCTGAGCATACAGCATCGACCTTAGAAGAAGTTAAAGCGTGGCTTGGTTATAGTGAACGAGATCTCATAGAAGTAGAGATAAGCTTTGCAGAGCAGTTATCTAAATTTATTCTACATCCTGTCGTTTCTGTCATACTTCTAATTATCGGCCTTGCTGGAATAGGGATTGAAATTTTCGTTCCTGGATTCGGTTTGCCTGGTATTTTAGGTGTGCTAGCAATGGGTCTATATTTCTTTGGTTCCTATATAGGAGGGCTCGCTGGTATGGAATCTGCTGTACTATTTATTGTCGGAATTTTATTAGTCGTTTTAGAATTGATTGTCCCTGCGTTTGGTATACTGGGTATATTGGGAGGAGGTGCCATTATTACTGGCATTATACTTGCTGCTCCAACTTGGCAAACTGGCTTAGTCTCGATTATCATCGCGCTTGTTATTGCCACCGTTGTCATTATTATTTTTTCACGCACGAAAAAAGGTAGAACTACCTGGAGTAAATTTGTGCTGCGTGAGAAGCTGACTACCGAGGAGGGCTTTATTTCTGCAGAGCAGAAAACATCGCTTGTCGGTCAGCACGGCGTTACGGTAACACCACTTCGCCCAGCAGGTACTGCTCTAATTAACAATCAGCGTGTAGACGTTGTTACAGAAGGTGGATTTATTGAAAACAAACGTCCTGTCATTGTTGTAAAGGCTGAAGGTACTTGGGTTGTTGTAAGAGAACTATCATCAAATGAAAAAGAATAGGGAGGTTTTTTTATGGCTTTAGATCCTCAATTGGTTACGATTGCCGTAATCATACTAGCTGTAATTGTATTTTTTGTTTTGTTGAGCTTTTTCCCAGTTATGCTTTGGATATCTGCATTAGCATCGGGGGTAAAGATCGGAATTATTACACTGTTTGCGATGAAGCTTCGTCGTGTAACACCTAGTCGAATTGTTAATCCGTTGATTAAAGCAACAAAAGCTGGTCTTGGCGTATCGATTAATCAGCTGGAAACGCATTACTTAGCTGGTGGTAATGTAGACCGAGTAGTTAACGCACTTATTGCAGCTCAACGTGCGAACATCCCATTGATTTTTGAACGTGCAGCTGCGATCGATCTTGCAGGACGCGATGTTCTACAAGCGGTGCAAATGAGTGTTAACCCACGAGTTATTGAAACAACATCAGTTTCTGCTGTTGCAAAAGATGGTATCGAAGTAAAAGTTATGGCACGCGTAACTGTACGTGCGAATTTGGATCGTCTAGTCGGTGGTGCCGGTGAGGATACGATCATTGCCCGTATCGGGGAAGGGATTGTATCAACAGTTGGTAGCTCAACTTCCCATAAGGATGTTCTTGAGAACCCAGATAATATTTCACGTACAGTACTAGAAAAAGGATTGGATGCTGGTACAGCATTCGAGATTCTGTCAATCGATATTGCAGACGTTGATGTTGGTAAAAATATTGGTGCACATCTACAAACTGAGCAGGCAGAAGCAGATAAAAACATCGCTCAAGCGAAAGCGGAAGAGCGTCGTGCGATGGCTGTAGCTAAGGAGCAGGAAAATAAAGCGAAAGTCGTTGAGATGGAAGCGCTCGTTGTTGAAGCGGAATCTAAGGTTCCACTTGCTATGGCAGATGCACTGCGTAGTGGTAAAATTGGAGTACTAGATTACTTGAACATGAAGAATATTGAAGCTGATACTTCCATGCGTGAATCAATCGGAGATCCAAACGATCAAAATCCAAATAAATAACCTCGATATCGGATATGATCATCGATCAATGATCCTATACTGATAGGAGGTGAGCCTAATGGGTATCCTTGATCTTATTTTTGACAATATTTACGTCGTTGTTGTTGTGCTTTTCTTTTTGTTTAAGTTTATGGGGAACTTCTCCGGCAATAAAAAACAAACAGGAATGCCAACATTCGGCGGTGATCAGCCAAATCAGTGGGATGATAACGAGGTCGACACAGAGCCGACTACTTCCTACAATAGAGAGTCAGCACCAGACACAGGTCATATCCAGACAACGCCTCCGCAGCGAGTATTGCAGCGAGAAGTGGAGCGAGTTAACTATCCACCTGAGACTGCTGAGCGATCGTTTGAGGATATTAAACGAGAACAGCAGCGTAGGCAGGAGCTCGCCAAGCAGCGTGTCGCTGCGGCTCAGAAGCTGATGGAGGCGCCTGCAAAGTCCGCACAGCTCGGAACGAAGGATTTGCGCGAGGCGGTTATCTGGAGTGAAATTCTAGGAAAGCCGCGCGCGAAGCGTCCATATCGCAGTAGATAAAACGCTAATCTACAACAAAATATATCAAAAAATACAATGCCAAGCATCGAAGCTTGGCATTGTATTTTTTTGTCGTATTTTTATTTTCAATTAGATTGTATGCTGCACAATTGGCATTCACTCGGAGTTGCTTTGATTTTCTCATAATTGGCTAATTTAGCGCATACGTTGATAGAGTATGGAAGCGGCATGGATGTCACTGGTTTTGGAAAGGGGAGCTAACATCAATGGGTCGTATGAAACGCAAACTTCACAAGCTGACGGCGTCCTGGCTTGATATGCCGCAGGATGTTGTATTTGAATTGCCAAGATTAACGCTGATTGGCGATCGCCAGTTATATATTGAGAATCATCGTGGTGTTATTAACTTTACAGAAGAGGTGCTTCGATTATCGCTTAGCAAGGGAGAGCTTGAGGTACGTGGCCGTGAGCTCATTATTCGAACGATATGGACGGATGAGGTATTTGTTGAAGGAATTATTACAGGTATAGAGCTGTTTCCTTAAAATGTTAGAGGAGGAATTGTTATGCGTCAATCGTTTATGGAATGGTTAAAAGGTACGGTTGAGGTTGAGCTGCGGGGCGGTCAAATCGCTCAGTTTCTCAACCAAGCTACAGTAGACAAGCTTGAATTGTTTAATATCCGCTGGTCAGGCTCACAATGCGTGCGTTTTGAAATTAGTGTTGAGCAGTATTTTTTACTCCGAAAATATGTACGAGCCTCTGGTGGTAAGATAAAGGTGATGAGTAAAAAAGGCTTTCCATTTCTGCTGTCGATCATGGAGAAAAGACTATGGTTTACGATAGGCATTGGAATATTTTTTACGGTCATCTTTTTACTGTCGTCACTTGTTTGGTCTATCGACATCGCAGGCAATAAACGAATTCCGAATGATGTCATCTTAGCTGCTGCAAAAACAGAAGGTCTGTACCGCTATCAATGGTCCTTCAGGCTTCAGGATACGGATGTGCTGTCCAAAAAACTTGTAAATTCGATTCCAGGTACAACTTGGATTGGAGTTGAAAAGGTTGGTACGAAAGTTAATATTCAGGTTGTAGAGTCGACAAATCCCGATGCGAGGGAGCTCAACAGTCCAAGACATCTAGTTGCATCAAACGATGCAGTGATCACTTACATTATTGCCGAGCAAGGAAAGCCTCTTGTACGTAAAAATAATCGAGTGAAGAAAGGTGATATGCTCATTTCAGGTATAATTGGAAGTGAGGCTCACTCTGACATCGTTGTGGCGAAAGGTACAGTGAAAGGTTTAGTATGGTATGAATACGAGGTGAGTGCGCCGTTAACACAAAAATATCGTGTGCTTACAGGAGAGCGTCAGTCACGCTCCTATATCGTCCTAGGAAATCGTGCGTTACAGATTAGTGGCTTTAATCAAGAGCCTTATGAAAAATCTGAAACGGTGACGACAACGGATATGCTAACGATCGGGAATTTCTCTTTGCCTATAGGTAAGATGAAGGAGCTTGAACAAGAAGCTGCATTCGAGCAACGTGAGTTGACGACAGAGCAAGCTAGAGAAGAGAGTCTTCAGCAAGCAAGGCTACGAATTTTGGCACATGCGGGCGAAGAAGCTGAAATTGTTAGTGAAATTGTTTTGCATGAAGCGACAGAGAATGGTAAAGTGATAATGAAAGTTCTTTACGAAGTAAACCAGTCGATTACGAAGGAACAACCAATAGTCCATATGCAGGGAGATTGAGTATTGTTGCAGAATGAATTGAAAACAGTAAAGATTCCAGTCCTAAATACAGCTGAAGCTTTAGCAGTTTTTGGACCACAAGATAAGTTTTTACGTATAATTGAAGAGAGAGTTGATGCAAAGGTCAGCTCACGAGATGCAGAAATTACAATTAGCGGACCAGCTCAGCAGGTCGATTCCTTAGAGCAGCTGTATGAGGTATTGCTGCAGCTTGTTCGAGAAGGCTATACACCTTCTGAACGCGATATTACGTATGCTCTTGATCTTGCGCTGAAGATGCAAGCTGAAGAGCTGCTGGACCTATTCAAAAAGCCTATTGCTACGACCTATCGTGGAAAGAAGATATTAGTTAAAACGATTGGGCAGCGTCACTATGTTAAGCTCATTCGTAAACAAGATATCGTATTTGGAATTGGACCAGCGGGTACAGGTAAAACCTATCTAGCCGTTGTGCTTGCTGTAACGGCGTTGAAAGAAAACTTAGTCAAACGTATTATATTAACGCGGCCAGCTGTCGAAGCTGGAGAAAACCTAGGGTTTTTACCGGGAGATTTACAAGAGAAGGTAGACCCTTACTTGAGACCGTTATACGATGCGCTTCATGATGTGCTTGGTGCAGAGCAAACGGTTAAAGCAATTGAAAGAGGCATCATTGAAATTGCCCCACTTGCTTATATGCGTGGCAGAACACTGGACGATGCGTTTATCATATTGGATGAGGCACAAAATACGACGCCAGAGCAAATGAAAATGTTTTTAACACGTTTGGGCTTTGGATCCAAAATGGTTATTACAGGTGACGTAACTCAGATCGATTTACCTCGAGGTAAAAACTCTGGATTAATTGAAGCTAAACGTATTTTGAGTGAGATTGATGAGATAGGAATGATGATCTTTTCAGAGCAGGATGTCGTACGCCATTCCCTTGTCCAAAAAATCATCATGGCTTATGATCGTGATGTGGAATCAAGAGCATAGCTCAACGAACCAAGAAAGGATTGATAGCGATGTCTAAGACAACGAAGAGTGACCAGGAGCAAAACAAATCACGCCTCTTAGTGGCAGCCACAGGCTGGAGACAGAGTAAGGCTATGAAATGGGTGTTCATGGCGCTATTCGTCATTCTGTTCTACTTAAACTTAGCACCGCACATCATCCCTGAAACGTACAACATTACTGAAAATTCAATCAGCGATAAAGATATTAAGGCACCAACGCAAATTCGTGACGAGAAGGCGACGAGAGCGGCTGAAGAACAGGCCGCTAACGCAATCGAAGATATTTATTCGAATGTCGGGTTGCGTAATGTACAGCTTGTCGAATCGATATTTTTGCGAATCGAAGGCTTAAATGCTGATGATCAAGTGACAGAGCAAAATAAGATCGATATTTATCGTACAGAAATTCCTAGTCGCTACGATAAGCATATTGCTAGTTTTGTGGAGACAAGCCTTGCAAACGAGACATATAACGAACTGCTCCTAGAGGAAATGCAGAGATTAACTGCTGAACAAAAGTACACCATTCCTGAGGAAACCTTCTATAAGCTCCCTAAGCTAACGCAAGAGGAGCTTATAGAAATGCGTCTAGTAGCTAAAGAAATCGTTCGCAAGCTAACGATAGAGGAGCTGCGAGACGCAGAAACAGCACGTATGCAGGTTGCTGAGCTAGTTAATTTAAGCTCGATTTCAAATCGTACGGCAAGGGAAATTGTATCTGAAATTGCTAGGTTTTCCATAACGCCTAACAAATTTTTAGATCGAACAGCTACGGATGAAGCACGTGAGGAAGCACGCCTTAATACGCAACCGATCATTTATAAGGAGAATGAAGTGATCGTTAAGCGGGGCGAAACCATTACTCCGGATACATATAATCTTCTTGTGGAAGCTAATCTTCTGCAGGATACAGAGCATAATTGGGCAAAGCTCGGCGTTTTTCTTGTAGCGCTATTGATTGCAACATTTTTGTACATTTACTTTACGCAAAAGATAGGAACACATCAACAGCATGTGAAGTATAGCAATTCCCAGCTGTTTATGCTGTTACTTATTACACTACTGAATTTAGGTATTATGCAAATCATTGCACTCATTCAGAGTGAAACAAACAATATCGCTGGATTTTTAGTACCTGCAGCATTAGGTGCGATGCTAATTACGCTGTTAATTGATGAGCATTTGGCATTGGCTTCTACCTTTATCTCCAGTATTGGTGGGGCCATTATATTAAATAGTTCAAGCACAGGCTTATTCGATTACAAGTTTGGTTTTTATATTACGGTCATATCGTTAGCTGCTATTTATTCGATCAAGCATGCGTCACAGCGTTCAGCTATATTGAAGGCCGGCATTATGGTCAGTATTATCGGCTCGTTAAGCGTGCTCACGCTATACTTAATGATGGAGCAGCTAGAACGGATGCCGTTAATGTACTCCATTGGACTAGCATTTGGCGGTGGCTTACTAACGTCCGTGCTTGTGATCGGTATTATGCCATTCTTCGAGGTTTCTTTTGGCATATTGTCAGCCCTTAAGCTCGTTGAGCTGTCGAGTCCCAATCATCCGTTATTACGCAAGCTGCTTACGGAAACACCAGGTACGTACCATCATAGCGTGATGGTTGGTAATTTGGCAGAAGCAGCTGCGGAAGCGATCGGGGCGAATGGACTGCTCTGCCGTGTTGGTGCGTTTTACCATGATATCGGGAAAACGAAGCGGCCAAGCTACTTTATAGAGAATCAAAACAATATGGAAAATCCTCACGATACGATTGATCCGATGCTTAGCAAATCGATTATCGTTGCGCACGCGAAGGATGGTGCCGACATGCTGAAGGCTTACAATATTCCAAAGCCGCTTAGAGATATTGCTGAACAGCATCATGGCACAACGTCGTTGAAGTTTTTCTATTACAAGGCACTTAAGCAGGCTGAAGAAGCAGGTGTGGAGCCTGACTTTACAGAGGATGATTTTAGATATCCTGGGCCTAAAGCTCAATCGAAGGAAGCAGCGGTTGTCGGTATAGCCGATTGTATTGAAGCTGCAGTAAGAAGTCTTCGCAATCCTACCATTAATCAAGTGGAGGATATGATCCACAAAATTATTAAAAGCAGAGTGGATGACAATCAATATAATGAATGCGATCTAACGATGAAAGAGCTGGATAAAATCGCACAATCACTCAAAGAAAGCTTAATGGGGATTTTCCATTCACGCATTGAATACCCTGAAGACACCAAAGCAAAAGATAATGATAAGGAGTCATGACATGAGTCTAGTACTTGATTGGAACAATAACCAAAGCAAATTTGATATTCCAGAGAACTGGATCGCTATGCTTAATGAGATATTGCAGCTTGCTGCTAAAAACGAAGGGCTAACCTCAGGAGAAGTGACCCTTACATTTACCGACAATGAAGAAATTCACGAGTTGAACAAAACATACCGTGGAATCGATCGACCTACTGATGTATTGTCTTTTGCGATGAATGATGATGGTGTGGATGAGCTGGACATTATATTTGAGGTTGATAGCGAGGATGAGGTTGATCCGATCTCTGGAATGCTGGGTGATATTATCATATCCGTTGAGCGTGCCGAGGAGCAGCGTCAGGAATATGGGCACAGCCTCGAAAGGGAGATCGGCTTTCTCTTTGTTCATGGCTTTCTTCACTTGCTGGGATATGATCATCAAGACGAGGAAACTGAAGCTGAGATGACAGCTAAGCAGGAAGCTGTGCTGCAGCAGGTAGGCTTGACACGCTAATGAAAAAGCTGCTTAAAAGCTTTGGCTATGCGTTTGCCGGCATTTGGAGCGGTTTTCGTACACAACGAAATATAAAAATCCATGTAGCGGTGGCACTATTAGTATTTATACTAGGTGCCATCGTTTCACTTACTAGGATGGAATGGATGATCGTGATCATCGTCATCTGTGCAGTCATTAGCTTAGAACTTATCAATACTGCCATTGAAGCTGCAGTTGATATGCACGGAACGAAGCGTCACCCGCTAGCTAAGCTCGCAAAGGATACTGCTGCTGGTGCGGTTCTCGTTATGTCGATTGGTGCCGTTCTCATTGGACTTCTAATATTTTTACCGAAGCTGTACAGCTTATTATAAAAATTAGATACACATGTTCATATCAGTCAAAAGAAGGAGGGAATGGTCATAGAGGAGCTACATATACGATTATTAGATAAAGCGAGAGAAGCTATGACGAATGCTTATGTACCGTATTCACAGTTTCGAGTAGGTGCTGCTCTGCTTCATGAATCTGGGGATATCTACGTTGGCTGTAACATAGAGAACGCAGCGTATGGACCAACAAATTGTGCGGAGCGAACGGCTATGTTTAGTGCCATTGCGCAAGGTGCTAAACCAGGCAGCTTTCCAGCAATTGCTGTAATTGGACACACGTCAGATCCAATCGCACCATGCGGTGTTTGCCGACAGGTGCTTGTAGAATTATGCTCACCAGAGACAAAAGTAATTATGGGAAATACAACAGGTGATTATCATATTATGACAGTAGCTGAGCTACTACCCGGCGCCTTCACACCAGCGTCGCTACAGAAGGAGGAACAACAATGAGTCAGCAAGAACAAAGCAACAAATTCCGCTCAGGGTTTGTGGCCATTATCGGTAGACCTAATGTTGGTAAATCAACATTGATGAATCATTTGATCGGTCAAAAAATTGCTATTATGTCGGACAAGCCGCAAACCACACGTAATAAAATTCACGGTGTATACACTGGGGACAATATTCAAATTGTTTTTCTTGATACACCAGGTATACATAAGCCCAATTCCAAGCTTGGCAACTATATGATGAAGTCTGCCGAAAGTGCATTGAAGGAGGTTGAAGCTGTTCTATTTCTAATCGATGGTTCCGAGGATATTGGCGGAGGTGATCGTTATATTATCGAACAGCTTGGACGTGTGAAAACTCCTGTGTTTCTAGTTGTCAACAAAATTGACAAAATCGATCCGGAGGCTGTGCTGAATAAAATTGTTCAATATAAGGATCTATATCCATTTGCTGAGGTAGTACCGATCTCTGCTATGAATGGGAATAATGTTACAACGCTGCTTGAACAGATTAGCAAGTACTTGCCTGAAGGACCGCAGTATTATCCAGCCGATCAAGTAACGGATCATCCTGAGCAATTTGTATGTGCGGAGCTAATTCGAGAAAAAATCCTACACCTAACGCGTGAGGAAATTCCACATTCTATTGCAGTGCAGATTGAGGATATGCGCGTACAGGATAACGGAGTAGTCTATATAGGTGCTGTCGTTTTTGTAGAGCGTGATTCTCAGAAAGGGATCATTATCGGTAAGCGCGGTGCCCTGCTAAAAGAGGTAGGTAAAACAGCACGCATTGATATCGAAAATCTTCTTGGCTCTAAAGTATTCCTTGAGCTGTGGGTGAAGGTAAAGAAAGATTGGCGTAACCAAGATAGAGTGCTAAATGATCTTGGCTTCAAGCATGAATAGATGCAATAGAGCCTAAAAAGTTAGGATGTCAAGTACAAGGAGACAGTAATATTTTCTACGGATAGAATTCACCGTAGTGCTCATCCTATAACCATCTGGAGCAGCATTTCCGAGGCGGGAAGGATGGATACGAATGAGGGATTTTTCGTGGAAATATTTTGCGTTAACCGGGGATGTCGAATCTTATCTGCTCTACAAAGAAGTAGAGCGTTCTGGAGATTCGATCGATACCGAGGCTATAGGTTTAGGTGATGATGATGAAGAGCTGCCGATTGAAGTGGAGCGATAATTAATTTCTTCCCTCATCATAGCCAGATGGAGGAATATAAATGCTTTATCGCGTGGAAGGTATCGTTGTTCGAACAGTTGATTACGGTGAAAATCATAAAATTGTAACCTTAATAACGAATAATAGTGGAAAAGTAGGAGTGCTCGTACGTGGTGCGAGAAAGGTTAGGAGCAAGCACGCCTCGCTTGCTCAGCCTTTTACATATGGAGAGTACACCTTTACGAAAAATACGGGTCTTGGCACTTTACAACATGGAGAGCTTATTACATCGAATCATAAACTGAGGGCTGATCTTGATCTTACTGCCCATGCCTCCTATATAGCTGAGCTAATCGATCGCGGCATTCAAGATGAGGAGATCGGTCATATTCATTTTGAACAGCTAAAGGCATGCTTTAGCAACTTGGATGAGGGCAAGGACGTAGTCGTAATCACTTCGATTTTTGAGATGAAGGTGCTTATGATGAGCGGTTACAGCCCGGTCGTTGAAGAATGTATACATTGTGGCAACCATATTGGTCCTTTTAAATTATCAGGTTACGCAGGAGGAATCGTGTGCTCCAGATGCTCAGCGCAAGATGCTTCTTTACAGGAAATAAGCGAAACAGCTCTAAAGCTGCTTCGCTTATACAAGCGTATTGACCTACGGCAGGTTGGCAATATTAGCCTTTCTAACGATGTAAAGCAAGAGGTTGCAAGGCTCATTCGGCTGCTTATCGATGGGCAACTAGCGATAAAGTTTAAGACTCGAAGCTTTTTAGATAA
Organism: Paenibacillus camelliae; assembly: GCF_023715345.1. GTDB lineage: Bacteria > Bacillota > Bacilli > Paenibacillales > Paenibacillaceae > Pristimantibacillus > Pristimantibacillus camelliae. The sequence continues at coordinate 354,425 of NZ_JAMBNY010000002.1, read as the reverse complement.
TTTAGGTAATTTAGTTTGACAATTGATCAATACTTGAATAGAATATGAGAATATCAATATGAGCGATGAAAGAGAATTGCGCATAAATTCTACCGATAAGCGAGCTGGGGGATGGTGAAAGCCCAGTAGGTATAGAGTATGCAAGCATGGCACTCTGGAGCGAGACAATCGAAAGAGGATTATTCGAAGGAATGAATAATCAAGTAGGGTGGAACCGCGGGAATAACTCTCGTCCCTACGTCTGTAAACAGGCGTAGCGACGGGAGTTTTTTTGTATGCCCGGGTGGTGATGCCTGTCTTAGGAGAATAAATCGATAGGAGTTGTATTGGAATGAACTTTCAAGGCATGATTTTAACGCTTCAGCAGTTTTGGGCTGAGCAGAATTGTATTCTCGTACAGCCGTACGACGTCGAAAAGGGTGCAGGAACGATGAACCCTATGACATTTTTGCGTTCTATTGGTCCTGAGCCATGGAACGTTGCTTATGTAGAACCTTCTCGCCGACCAGCAGATGGCCGGTATGGTGAAAACCCGAACCGCTTATATCAGCATCATCAGTTCCAAGTTATTCTTAAGCCGTCTCCTGACAATATTCAAGAGCTCTATCTTGAGAGTCTAAAAAGATTAGGCATTGATGCAAAGGATCATGATATTCGCTTTGTTGAGGATAATTGGGAGTCTCCGACGTTAGGTGCTTGGGGACTTGGCTGGGAAGTATGGCTAGATGGCATGGAAATTACTCAATTTACTTACTTCCAGCAAGTTGGCGGGATTGATATGAATCCAATCGCGGTAGAAATCACATATGGTATGGAGCGACTTGCTTCCTATATTCAGCAGAAGGAAAATGTTTACGATCTTGAGTGGGTTGACGGTGTAACGTATGGTGATGTGTTCCATCAGCCTGAGTTTGAGCATTCTAAATATACGTTTGAGACTTCGGATACAGCGATGCTGTTCTCTCTATTCAATATGTATGAGGAAGAAGCGAAAAAAACGATGGAGCAGCAGCTTGTATTTCCAGCATATGATTACGTGCTGAAATGCTCTCATACGTTTAACTTGCTTGATGCACGTGGAGCGATAAGCGTTACAGAAAGAACGGGCTATATCAGCCGAGTACGAAATTTAGCAAGATCAATCGCTGCAACATACCTTGAAGAGCGTGAGCGTTTAGGCTTCCCTCTATTGAAGAAAGGAGAGAACTAAGATGGCAAAGGATTTACTATTAGAAATTGGCTTAGAAGAGGTTCCAGCTCGCTTCGTACGTGATGCGATGGATCAGCTTAAACATAAATTCGAAAAGTGGCTTCAAGAGCATCGTATCTCCTATGAGACGATTCAAGCATTTGCTACACCACGCCGTCTTGCTATTCTAGCTACAGCAGTAGCTGAAAAACAGACTGATGTGGAAGAAGAAGCAAAGGGGCCTTCACGCAAAATTGCGCAGGATGATAATGGAAACTGGAGTAAAGCAGCGCTTGGTTTTGCTCGCAGTCAGGGTGTAGAACCAGAATCACTTTATTTTAAGGAGCTATCTGGAGTTGAATATGTCTACGCTAAAAAAAGCAGTATTGGCGTGGAGACTCAAGCAATGCTATCTCAAGGCTTTACAGATGTTATTACTTCAATGTCATTCCCTAAAAATATGCGCTGGGGCAGCTACGAAATGCGATTTGTACGCCCGATTCGCTGGCTAGTTGCGCTATATGGCAATGAGGTTGTATCGCTTGAGCTTGCTGGTGTAACATCTGGACGTGTATCTCGTGGACACCGCTTTCTTGGAGATGAAGCAGTTATTGAATCAGCTGAGCAATATGTTGAGCAGCTTCGCAAGCAGCAAGTCATTGTTGATGTGAATGAACGTCAAGCATTGATCGTTGAGCAAATCCAAGCACTTGCAGCAGAGAAAAACTGGAAAATTGCAATGAAGGATGATTTGCTGGAGGAGGTACTATTCCTCGTTGAATATCCAAGTACACTTTTCGGTGAGTTTGATGACTCCTTCTTAAATATTCCGCAGGAAGTGCTTATTACTTCTATGCGTGAGCATCAGCGATATTTCCCAGTGCTTGATCAGGAGGGTAAGCTGCTACCTTACTTCGTTACTGTTCGTAATGGTGATCAGCGTTCGTTAGATGTCGTAGCAAGAGGGAACGAAAAGGTTCTACGTGCTCGACTATCAGACGCAAAGTTTTTCTATGAGGAAGATCATAAGCTAACGATTGAAGCAGCTCTCTCCAAATTAGAGAATATTGTATATCACGAGGAGCTAGGCTCTGTAGGTGATAAGGTGCGTCGTGTCACGCAAACAGCGTCGTTAATCGCTGCGAAGCTAGGTGTCGATGCAGATGCAGCAGCAAAAGCTGAGCGTGCTGCCGCTATATGCAAATTCGATCTCGTTTCTCAGATGGTTTATGAATTCCCTGAATTACAAGGGATTATGGGTGAGGATTACGCAACAAGACTAGGCGAGGACCCGATAGTTGCTAAAGCAATTAACGAGCATTATCAGCCTCGATATTCCGGAGATGCGGTGCCTTCACATATCGTTTCAGCTATCGTTAGCATGTCAGAGAAAATAGATACAATTGTGGGCTGCTTCTCTATCGGTATTGTCCCAACAGGCTCGCAGGATCCTTATGCATTACGCCGACAAGCAACGGGAATTGTACAAATACTGCTCGCTCATGATCTGCAGTTATCGCTGTCTGAGTTGTTTGAACTTAGCCTTAGTGTGCATCTTGATCGTGGTACGAAACGAAACAAAGAAGAAATATCTAAAGATCTTAACGATTTCTTTGCATTGCGCGTGAAGAATTGGCTGTCAGAGCACGGGGCGAAATATGATGTAATTGATGCGGTAATGGCAGCTGGCTTCAGCGATCTACTATTAACGAAGAAGCGTGCAGAGCTGCTAGCTCACCAGCTGGAGCAAGACAATAAAGCTGAATTTAAGCTTACCGTTGAAGCCTTTAACCGTGTATGTAATTTAGCTGCAAAAGCAGAAAGCAAGCAGGTTGATGCAGCATTATTCCAAGAACAATCTGAACGTAATCTTTATGAAGCGTGGACTGCCGTTCATAATGGCTTTGTAGATGCGTTGAATGCTCGCGAAGTGGAGCGTGCATATGAGCAGCTAGCTACATTACGTGAACCGATCGTTGCATATTTTGATTCTGTTATGGTAATGGCTGAGGATGAAGCAGTTAAGAGAAATCGTCTGGCAACGCTAGCATCCATTGCAGAAGATATCCAGGCGATTGCGGATCTATCCAAGCTTGTCTGGGCGTAGAGCAGTTATTCTACAGCGTCATTAGCATGGAACAAAATAAAGTCAAATATAACAAAAGGAGGGGGCATCTTGACTAGAGATTCAGACGTCATTGTATATGTTATATCGGATGCAGCAGGAGACACAGGCGAATATGTCGTTCGTGCAGCGATTGCTCAGTTTCATCCTATCTCAACAGATATTCGCAGAGCTCCATTCGTAACGAGCAAAAAGGTCCTTGAGGATGTTACGTTAAAGGCAAAAAGGCTTGATGCAATCGTCATGTATACACTTGTGAAGCCAGAACTTCGTGAGTATATGCGTCTGCTTGCTGAGCAATATGACGTTCAAGCGATTGATCTGCTAGGCTCCCTTATTGATCTACTCGAGCATCGTACCGGAAAAAAATCTCGTCAAGAGCCTGGTCTTAACCATGTTCTTGACGCTGATTATTTCAGAAAGGTCGAAGCGGTCGAATTTGCTGTACGCTATGACGATGCACGTGATCCGTCAGGTGTAAAAAAAGCGGATATCGTACTCGTTGGTGTTTCCCGTACGTCCAAGACACCGTTATCGATGTATTTAGCTCATCAAAAATATAAAGTAGCTAATGTTCCTCTCGTACCAGAAATTAAGCCTCCAGCAGAATTGTATCAAGTACCACGAGATAAAATAATTGGGCTAACCATAGACCTGAATTACTTGAACGTAATTCGAAAAGAAAGGTTAAAGGCGCTTGGGCTGCCAGATACTGCTTCGTATGCATCTACGGAGCGCATCGAATATGAGCTTCAGTATGCGAACACCATTATGGAAAAGCTCCAGTGTACCATAATAGATGTATCGCATCGTGCAGTTGAGGAAACAGCCAGCCTAATTATGGAGAAAGTAAAGAAAGAGTAATAATTAAAGGATTTTTTGACGATATAGCGTATATAATACTTAGTACCTAATAACAAGCGGCAAAAAAAGGGGGGGCAATGTGAAGATTATCGTTGATGGAGACGCATGTCCTGTGAAAGACGAAATCATAGCAATCGCCCGCTCTTTTAATGTTCCTGTTTGTATGGTTGCTTCTTTTGATCATAGGCTTCCTCAAGTTGAGAATGTCGAAATGGTTCAAGTCGATCGAAGCAGTCAATCGGCAGATATGTTCATTATTAATAGGGCGAGGTCAGGCGATCTTGTTATTACACAAGATTTTGGACTTGCTTGCTTAGCAATTGCAAAACAAGCCTATACGCTATCCTTTCGTGGTGAAGTCTATAATGATGATAATATTGATTACTTGCTGGAACGTCGTGCAGAAGCGGCAAAGCGACGTAGGCAAGGCCAACGAATGAAAGGGCCGAAAGCACTTACTGCCGATGATCGCAAAAGATTTCAACAAAACCTGACAAAACTTTTACAAGAAAAGCAGGAGAAACGTGAAGTTTAGCGAATATTATTATAGTGCTACAAATTGAAGGTGATGGTCAATGGCTGGAGTATTAATACCAGATGAAGTAATAGATGCAGTCAGAAATCACCATGACATCGTAGAAGTAGTCGGGAAGTATGTTCATCTGACTAAGCATGGGAAATATATGAAGGGGTTATGCCCTTTTCATTCTGAAAAGACTCCTTCGTTCACCGTTACTCCAGAGCTGCAAATTTATCATTGCTATGGCTGTGGTAAGGGCGGTAATGTTATTCGATTCGTCGAAGAAATGGAGGGATATACATTTCCGGAAGCAGTAAGAATGCTTGCGGAAGATGCTGGAATTCCAGTCACCTGGTCTTCTAACGTAAGCGGTCACTCTCAAGAACAAGACAATGTTCGCAATAAAATCATAGAGGCACATGAGCTGGCAGTTAAGTTCTATCATTATATATTGAACAATACGCGGCAAGGTGATGAAGCTAAGCGCTATTTGATTGAGCGAGGATTGACGGATAAGTTAATTGATCAATTTATGATTGGTTACGCTCCAGGGGATTGGGATGTGTTGACTCGATTTCTAATCAATCGAGAATTTGATCCGCAGTTGTTAGAGAAGGGTGGCTTAATTTCTGTCAAAAATGACAGTGAGGGTTATTACGACCGTTTCAGAAGCAGAATTATGTTTCCAATTCGAGACAGAAACGGTAAGGCTGTTGCTTTTGTCGGGAGAATTCTCGGTGAAGGTCAGCCAAAGTATCTAAATTCTCCTGAAACGATGCTGTTTACAAAAAGTCGCATACTTTATAATTTGAATCTTGCTAGACCTGCCATTAAAAAAGCGAAGCAAATCGTTCTCTTCGAAGGTTCTATGGACGTAATCAAGGCGTGGTCTGCTGGCGTTCAAACGGGGGTAGCGACGTTAGGAACAGCATTAACGGAGGAGCATTGCCTGCTGTTAAAGCGTTATAGTGATGAAATTATTGTTTGCTATGATGGTGACGGAGCAGGTCAAGCTGCAGCATATAAATCGATTCCATTGCTCGAGCAGGCCGGATTTAAGGTGCTCGTTGCGCTTCTTCCAACTGGTACCGATCCTGATGAATATATTAAGACACATGGCGGCGATGCGTTCCGACACGAGGTGATCGAACAGGCCGTATCTGTAACAAAATTCAAGCTTATATATTTAAGGAAAAACCATATACTGTCAAGAGAAGAAGGTCGGAATCAATACATCGTTGAAGCAGTTAAAATTGTTGCAACATTAGATTCATCTACAGAGAGAGAAATTCATCTAAAGGAATTATCAAAGGAATTTGATATTTCATTGGATGCGCTGAAGCAGGATTGCCATGAATTTCGCGTGCAGCAGCAAAATTTCAAGCATCAAAGGGATAATAACCAATTTTCGTGGAATAATGGTAGGAATGAAAAAAGGAAAACCGAAAGAAGCTCGACAGTTTTACCTGCCTATGTTAATGCTGAACGGCGATTATTGCATGTCATGATGCGTAATAGAGACGTTGCTTTAGCGGTTCATGATAAATTGGGTGACGCTTTTAATATCGAAAATCATGAAGCGATCGCTGCGTACTTGTATGCGTATTATGCATCTGGGTATGAGGCGGACGCTGCTCGTTTCGTTGCAACACTGGAAGACGAAAAGCTGGAACGCACAGCTACCGAGCTGCTTATGATGGACGGTGGATTTCCCTTTGATGAGGATATTATGGATGCTTGGATTCAGGATATATTGAAAGTCCCGAAGCTGCAGGAAATTGAAAAAAAGAAAGAGCAAATGGTACGTGCCGAACGTGCTGGAGATGCGTTATTAGCAGCGCAATTAGGTATTGAGATTATTTCCCTGGAGAGAAAACTGAAGAACTAATCTTCAATGATCTAGGGAGGAGGGAGTCGCAAAATGGCGAATGATCAGCATACTGAATTAGATACTGAGCAAAAGTTGGATTTAGTGAAGGATCAACTGATTGATCAAGGGAAGAAAAGATCTTCTCTTACGTATAAAGAAATTATGGAGAAATTATCTCCCTTCGATCAGGATCCAGAACAAATCGATGAGTTTTTCGAGCAGCTCGATGATCTAGGCATCGAGGTATTAAACGAAGCCGAAGATGACAATCCACTTTCGCCTACAGGAGATGATCAGGAGCGAGAAGGGGACGACTTTAATTTTGATGATGATTTGGCGTTGCCGCCTGGCATTAAAATTAATGACCCTGTTCGTATGTATTTGAAAGAAATTGGGCGAGTTCCGCTTCTATCCTCTGAGGACGAGATCGAGCTAGCTATACGTATTGAGAACGGTGATGAAGAAGCCAAGAAGCGACTAGCTGAAGCGAATCTACGTCTCGTTGTAAGTATCGCTAAACGATATGTTGGACGTGGGATGTTGTTCCTTGATTTGATTCAAGAAGGAAATATGGGATTATTGAAAGCTGTTGAAAAATTCGATTACCAAAAAGGATTTAAGTTTAGTACGTATGCAACGTGGTGGATCCGTCAAGCGATTACCCGTGCAATAGCCGATCAGGCACGTACGATTCGTATTCCTGTCCATATGGTTGAAACAATTAACAAGCTTATCCGTGTTTCTCGTCAGCTGCTGCAAGAGCTCGGGCGTGAACCGACACCTGAGGAGATCGCTGCAGAGATGGAGCTAAGCACAGAGAAGGTTCGCGAAATTATGAAAATCGCGCAGGAGCCTGTTTCCTTGGAAACGCCTATTGGCGAAGAGGACGATTCTCATCTTGGCGACTTCATTGAGGATCAAGAGGCACTTGCTCCAGCAGATGCGGCTGCCTATGAGTTACTCAAAGAGCAGCTTGAGGATGTACTGGACACACTTACTGAGCGTGAAGAAAATGTGCTGCGTTTAAGATTCGGTCTAGACGATGGTCGCACGCGTACACTGGAAGAGGTTGGTAAAGTGTTCGGTGTAACTCGTGAGCGTATTCGTCAAATCGAAGCAAAAGCGTTAAGAAAGCTTCGTCACCCAAGCAGAAGTAAGCGCCTTAAAGATTTTCTTGAATAACTAGAACTTAGGATGACCTTTCTGCGTTAACGCAGTAAGGTCATTTTTATCAAGGAACCAAATAGAAAGGAAGCTGCCTATGAAAGCAGAGCGTAGAACGATTATCGTGCGTGAAATTGAGCATTGGCGACGATCGAAGCTACTGCCTGATCACTATTGCGACTTTCTGCTAAATTTATATGCTGATCCTGTGCTAGCACCCAAATCAGACAACGAAGAAGAGCCTCCTCAGCATCTAGTCGGAAAAGCGATTGTCGCTGTCTCGAAAGCTACTGGTAAACAGTGGTTCCTAACAATTGGAATTCTAACCTTAATTTCGTTTGTTGTGCTTTATTTTAGCGTTTTTCATCCTGTAATGCAAATTGCGTCAATACTGTTAGGGACGATTATTTTGCTTTGGCTAGGCGAAAAAATTCGTGTAAATCATGCCCCTATTGGATTCTTGAGTATTTTCATTGGTCATTTATTGCTATTAACTGGTGGATTATATATAATTGCACAGCACCAATTGGAACAATGGTATTGGAATTTTGCACTCATTGCACTTTGTTCAATAATATGGATGATTTACGGAATTAAAAGCAAGCTAAGTATGCTGCATCTTTGCGGGTGGCTCGCATTTCTAATGGCTTATGCAATGCTGCTGCATCAGCTGACAACTGGACAGCAGTGGTATGAAGTTCAATTCTATTGGCTGCCTTTATCATTTTTATTTTTTTGGATATGCTGGTTTATCCATCGATGGTTCAAGCCAGTAGCTGCAATCATTTTTGTCGTTGGTATTATTACATGGTTTATGCCAGAAATCTTTCAATATTTGTTTATAGATGACCCTTTATGGCTGCAGCTGCAGCTCATTGCCAAAGTTCTCATCGCTGGCTGTTTATTATTTGGATTGAAAAAACAATGGATGGTGTGGGTAATTTAATGATTCAGCTTTCACAACGTTTACAAACTGTAGCTCATTACATATCAACAGGACATCGTGTGGCTGACATTGGCTCAGACCATGCCATGCTTCCTGTTTATCTCGTTCAACAGAAAATTTGTCCGTTTGCTATTGCAGGCGAACTAAACGAAGGACCTTGGCAAGCAGCAACAAAGCAGATTGCGCATGCCAATCTGTCAAGTACGATCGAAGCGCGACGTGGCAACGGTCTTGAGGTTATTGCTCCACATGAGGTTGACAGCATTACGATATGCGGAATGGGTGGTGCACTCATTTCTACAATTCTCGAAGAGGGATATAAACAAGGCAAGCTTGAGGGAGTTACGGAGCTGGTGCTGCAGCCTAATGTTGGTGAGGATGCTGTACGAGCATGGCTGACCGAGCATGATTGGGCACTAATGGACGAGACCATTCTTGAAGAGGATGGGAAAATTTACGAGGTTCTCCATGCAAAAAAAATTGCTGGAGCGAAGGAATGGAACAAGCAGCTGTTTTCAGTAGACGAGCTTTCGTTTCCTTATGCAGAACCGATAAGAGAAGCATTAGCGTTGCGAATGGGACCATATCTCCTTAAAAAGCAAGGGGATATATTGCATAAAAAATGGCTAGCTGAAATAGAGAAGCTCGATTATATTATCGCTTCGCTTTCTCAATCTGAGCTAAGTCAAACCAAAGCAAAGCTTGCTGCTGTAAAGCAGGATCAACAGCTCATTAGGGAGGTTCTAAAGTGGCTATACACGGACAGACATTAATTCAGTATATGGAGCAGCTTGCCCCTAAGCACTATGCGGTAGAACACGATCGTATCGGTTTACAGCTGGGCACCTTGAATAAGATGGTGGAGCGTGTACTTGTTACGTTGGATGTGACGCTTGAGGTCGTACAAGAGGCGATCGACAAGAAGGTCGATCTCATTATTGCACATCACGCAATTATATTTCGGCCCATAGGCAGTATTGATGTTTCTACTCCAGCTGGAAAACTGTATGAGCAGCTGATTAAGCATGATATCGCGGTCTATATTTCACATACTAACTTGGATGTGGCTGTTGGAGGTGTGAACGATCTTCTTGCAGATCTGGCAGGGATGGAGCAAGAGAGAAAACCGCTAGAAGCCGTCTATATTGATAAGCTGAGCAAGCTGGTTGTATATGTCCCGGAGCAATCACTCACAGCAGTGGAACAAGCAGCGTGGCGTGCTGGTGCAGGTCATATTGGAAATTACAGTCACTGCAGCTTCCAAAGCTCAGGCACGGGCACATTTATGGCTGAGGAGGGTGCCAATCCGTATGTCGGTGAAGTGAATAAGGTGCACAGAGAGCAGGAGATTCGCTTTGAGTGCATCGTACCGGCAAGTGTACAGCGTAAGGTTGTGAGCAGCATCATTAAAGCACATCCTTACGAGGAAGTCGCATACGATCTTATCCCTCTTCAGCAGCAAGGCAAGGTGTACGGGCTAGGAAGGGTTGGACGCTTAATAGAGTCAACAACACTAGGTGAGCTCGCAGAGCAGCTAAAACAGGCGTACAGCGTCCCAGCACTGCGTGTTGTAGGGGAACTTGATAAGCCGATTAAAAAAATTGCTGTGCTTGGCGGGATGGGTGCAAAATATGTGAAATCTGCTAAATTTGCAGGTGCAGATGTTCTCATTACAGGTGATATAGATTTTCATACAGCACAGGATGCGCTCGCAGATGGCATAAGCATCATTGACCCTGGTCATCATATTGAAAAGGTAATGATACAAGGCGTTCAGGCTTGGTTGACTGCGAAATGTGATGCCGAAAAAGCAAAGGTAGAAATTATCGCTTCCACGATCAATACAGACCCATTTCAATTTTTATAAGCGGGTTGTAAATAGATAAATTTTGCACCAGCCACGATCATGGGAATGATTTGCTCTTGAGTTCTTTGTTAAAACTCGATATACTGTTATGTGCATTGGAAAGTTTGACAGACAATCGCTGGCAGCCTAGATGCTGCGAGAGGAAAGTCCGGGCTCCACAAGGCAGGATGCTGGATAACGTCCAGTCGGCGCGAGCCGAAGGATAGTGCCACAGAAATGGACCGCCGATGGCTGAGTAATCAGCACAGGTAAGGGTGGAACCGTGGTGTAAGAGACCACGAGGAGCACAGGTGACTGTGTTCCTGGTAAACCCCATCTGGAGCAAAACCGAGAGAACACAGCAGCTTATGCTGCAGCCTTAGCCTGAGGCGTGTTCGGGTGAGTTGCTTGAGCTACGTAGCAATATGTAGCCTAGATAGATGATTGTCGCTCATCGTGGGAGGGTCGTTCCCGCTATGACCACTACGAGTACAGAACCCGGCTTATGGCAAGCTTTCCTAACGAGCATTGATTGATGATACGAATGGATGCAACGATATCTACAAGCAATGTCAGTTGTAGATGTTGATATGCATCTGTGCAATGAATAGCCTGCATTTGCGCTATGTAACATGCGCAAATGCAGGTTTTTTTACGTGCGTGGATATAGTAAGCAGAGTATAAACTTTGACCGAAAAATCCAAAAAGAAATTTTAGCGCGATCTTGTTAGGAGTGGTTGATTATATGATTAAAGCTTATTCATGGCTCACTTTATGCGTTGTAATCTGGGGGAGTAATTTTGTATTTGGAAAAATGTTAATTCAATATTTCTCTCCAACGATGCTAACAGAGTTGAGACTTTTTTTTATCGTTCTGTTTTTAGTTGGATTAGCTGCTATTAAGAAGGAGTTTAGACGAGTCAACAAAATAGACTTGATGCTGCTATTTGTACTCGGTGTAGTCGGTGTGTTTATTAATCAATGGTCCTTTTTCGCAGGCTTACAAACTGCTGATCCGACTACCGCTGCATTAATACTAGCAACAACCCCTATACTAGCGGGAGTGTTAGCTGCTTTATTTTTAAAGGAGAAATTTACGATTCGAATGTTGATCGGCTCAGTGATCGCAATTGTAGGAATTTATTTCGTAGTAACTAAAGGGGAATTTGTAGCTATAGCTGTTGATAGTGGACTCTTGTGGATCGTTGTCACAATGGTAACATTCGCGATCATGATTATAATGACACGAGTGCTTTCCAAAAGAGTGAGTCCCCTAACGATTACATTGTATTCGAATATTATTGGCTTTGCAGTAGGAGTACCATTCATAGCTGTACTAGATCATCCGATCCGAGTCAGTACGGATCTATCTGATTGGACTTTTCTAATTGTAACAGCGATTGTTGTGCATGGGATTTCTGCGCTTATATGGAATCAGAATATACGTTATGTGGATGCGTCAAAAGCGTCGATCTTATCTAATTTAGAGCCTTTTGTAGCTATGCTTATGGGATTAATACTGCTGTACAAGCCCGTGACAAAAGTTGAACTAATGGGATCCTTGCTCATTATCGGTGGTGTCGTGCTGTCCACTTTCCAGCGAAACATCAAAGTGCGCAGCGAATGATTATTAAATGTTAAGCAGTAATAGCTAATCAATGCAAAAAAATCGTCCCATGCGCATTAAAGGCTTTGGGACGATTTTTTCAATATAGCTAAGCCATTCACATATTACGTGAGTAGTACATGATCAATCATTAATCAATTGATCAAGCTTGTTCTTGACTGTTTTTGGATAGGTCTGCAGCGTGCCTGCATAGCTCGCAGCTGTATTTAAAGCCTTCTGCACATCGATTTCGCCATAGCCATAGTATTGATCGTAACCAGGATCACCAAGATCAGTTGCTGTTTGCCTCATAATATCCATTACTTCCGTATTCGTAAGCGAAGGATTAACAGAACGAATAAGCCCTGCTAAGGCTGCAACGTGTGGTGAAGCCATTGAAGTACCGGATAGGGCAGCATATTGTCCCCCAATATAGGTACTCGCAATTGAATCGCCTGGTGCTACGACATCAACATAATCTCCATAGTTGGAAAACGCTGCGCGCTGTTTCCCGCTTGTTGTTGCTCCAACGGCAAAAACTTCTGGATAGGCTGCAGGATATCCTGGACGATTGGTGTTATCATTACCCGTTGCTGCAACTAAAACAACATCACGTTCATAGGCGTATTTGATGGCTTCGTGCAGGAAATCACCTGAAGCATAGTTACCAAGGCTCATGTTAATGACTTTGGCACCTTGATCTGTTGCCCATATAATTCCTTGCGCTACGCTATATGTGGAACCTGCACCTGAGCTGTTCAGTACTTTAACTGGCAATACAGAGTTGTACCAAGTAACTCCAGCAATTCCCTCCTGATTGTCTACTGAAGCTCCAATAATTCCGGCCACATGTGTACCATGACCTAGTTCGTCTGCTGCGTTGGTTGACCCATCATTCACGTTATAGCCCGCAAGAAGTCTTGCACTTAGATCAGGATGATTGGACTGAACGCCTGAGTCTAATACGGCTATAATGACATCCTCGCTGCCTCGGCTAATGTTCCAGCCTGTCTCAGCATGAATATTGGTAATGTTCCATTGATAACGGGAGAACAGTGAATCATTAGGTATAAAGGTTGCCGTTGTTTCTTCATTGGTCAAGTAAATATAGTGAGGCTCTACAAATGAAACGGGCCAATTTTCTTTTAAGTAAGCAATTAGCTCCTCTGTTGAAAGCTTGTCTGACGTTAAAATATAGGTTTCGCCTATTTTTTCAGCGCGAATACAATGCGTTTCTTGTTTTAGTTTTTTGATCTGGTCATCCGTTAACGTAGAGTTAAATTTAACGACAACCTCTTTTTCGTAATAGTGACTTACGTTTCCATTATCCTCTCCAGTGATAACGGTAGTATCTACGGTAGAGTTAGGTTTCACCGATTCAACCTTCATTGTTCCTTCAGCTGGGTAAGGCACAAGACGAAGGTTTTTACGTTGATGGTCTTCGACCTGCGGGATAATGGAGGCTTTGACGACCGCAGTAAGCTTAACTTCGTCTCCCACTCGAGCAAGGACACGATACTGATGATGATCTTTGCCGTAATACAGCTTAGAGCTATAACGGTCACCAGGAATAAAAAAGCGCTCAGCATCCTTAAAGTATGACTTCGCTTCATCAGAGTCAGAGCCAGGGAAATTACCAAGCTGAATTTTAGCTTTATCTCGTTCCCATTTTACGTACACATAATGAGGATGTTCTTCCTGCAGCATAGCGATTTGTTGCTTCGCTTGCTTAGCGTCCGTTAACGAGATGAGTTTATCTAAATCGGCTTCAATTTCACTAAGAACAAGTAAGTCGCTATTGTTCATATCCTTCTGCAAAATACTTAGCTTTTGCTTCTCTTCTAGGTTATTGCTTAATTGTTCGTGAATGGATGCTTGCTGCTGTTGCTGCTGCGACAGCTCCGCGATTTCCGGTGTTTCTGTATTGTTGTTTGAATTCGACTGATATAGCTGCAACACTAAAAATATAGCAGCTGCTGCAACGATCGGTATCAGCCATTTTTTCTTCATGATCATCACCACTCCTTTTCTTTTACTTTTTCGTAAAAGGTCGTAAAATATACAGTTCGAGCCTGAAATAGTACCGTTTTATACACTTTTATGTTACGATGTAAATGTTATAGTTTTTTTTCGTTTGGAAAATGAAAGGGGATCTACCGACATGCCATCGACTAATGTGAAGTCGCTTAGTGAATCGACACGTGAGAAGCTAAAAGATGCGATAGCGATTTTAGAAAACTTCTTAAATACGCACGCATTAGAGCATCTTGTAAGTGAGGACAAAAAAGAGGAAGAGGAGCAGTTTTATAGAGGCTTTTTGGCTGATCTTCGTCATTTGCTCGTTTTTTCTGAAGTTTCTTATGAGAAGCTTGGTGTTCTTCTAAGAAGACCGAATTTTGACGTAGACTTTGCAGAGCGTGCTCTTTATGAGGTGTATCATAACGGTGTTAACGCTTTCTTTTATCCTAAAAATGAATGCTATTCTGAGGATGGTCGTTACGCTTATACAGGTCAAGATGCGATTCGCTTTCGTTATAAGCCGAAACGAGAGGCAAGAAATGTTGTAATGAGCGTTACCAAGTATTACGAAGAGCTTCGAGACGAGCTTGCATATTACGAAAGTGACTATATGACCCAGCGTCGTATGATGGGAAAAAAATAACGAGAATAAGTCACCTCATCTACAGGGCAAACTGTTGATGGAGGTGATTTTTTATGCCTAAAGGCGTAGCTTGTACTGTGTCCAATTGCTCTTTTTGGGGAGAAAATAATCGATGCTTTGCCGATGAGATTAAGATTGAAATTGATGCGCACTCAAAAATCAACACGAATGAAGAATTTTCTACCGAGCTAATTGAGTCTGAGCATAAGGATGTTGCGAAGCAATCAGCAGAAACATGCTGCCTAACCTTTGTCGCTAAGAGGTGATTAGAATGGGTAAAGGCAAACGTTTTTCACGTGGCAATAAAATTTATCGGAGTGAGCTGCCTGTAGAAACCTACAAAGGTAAGTTTCCTCATAACGATGCCATTGCGTTACAACATCAGCCCCTGCCGCCAATTGAGCATGGCGGGATTTATACGGAGATGGGTGCGGATATAACGTATGAGGAATTGAATACCCCGTCCGGCCATCGATTCACCACTTATGATGATGATGGTGACCGTCATACAAAGGTGAATGCTGCGATTGGCTGGTATGTTGGTATGATCGCACTTGTCGTGTCTGTTATTGCTTTATTTGTATGGCCATTCTGGACAGGCCTATCTGGATTAATACTGTCAGTACTAGCTTACAGGCAGGGAACACGTTCAATTGCTTGGGTGTCAGGCACGTTAGCTGGCGTAGCAATCATGATGAGCATCATACAATATTTTTCTTATGTATAGAACTAATAAAATGTTGGATACCCGTCTTAGCCTGCTTGCTAAGACGGGTTATTTATTGTTATATAAAAAAACTCCGCTTTATAATATAATTTTACAGGGAGGAGATAAAAAACATGAAGGTAAATGTAAAATTATGTATGAGTTTGATGGTTGTGATCATGTTACTGGCGATGTATATTCCTAATTCAAGCGTTCATGCAGCGGAAGTACACCATTGGAAGCATTATACAGAGGCTGTCAAGCTAATGGACAAGGGTAAATATAAGGAAGCGATAGTAAAATTAAAAGCAGCTGTAAAGCAAACTAAAAATGGAAGCTATTTACGAAAGCTGGCTGAAGCCTACGAGAAGGATGGACAGTACCAAAACGCTGCAGATACTTACTATGCTGAAGCAGATATTCATTATGCACTAGGCTTAAAAAGTGGAGATATGAATACATACTTTGCAGTACTAGCTATGGCAGATGCACTAAATACAGAAATTGAGCTGTTTATCGAGGATCAAGTGCAAGTCGTGCAGGAGTCAGGCAGCTTAGCGAAGTTTGAGCCTGATAACGGCATGTACATTGGTGCTTTTATTGAAAAAGATAGCGGAGTAGAGGCTAAGAAAGGCGAAAAGTTTGCAGCCTTTAACGAATTAACAGGAAAGCAGCACGCGATTTATTTTAACTACCATCGCTACGGAGCTAATTTCCCCCATATATGGGCGTCACAGGTTAAAGCAGCGGGTGGTGCGATTCATTTGGCAGTACAGCCCGAGGGCGGGCTTAGTGAAGTAAAGGACGATGCTAGCTTGCGAAAATTCGCTAAGGATGCACAAGCGGCAGGTGTTCCTATATTTCTTCGTTTTGCTTCAGAAATGAACGGGAGCTGGGTAACGTGGAGCGGGAATCCTAAGCTTTATATTGAGAAGTTCCGACTAGTTGCCAAAGTTATGGAGGAAGAGGCACCAAATGTTGCAATGGTGTGGTCTCCAGCGGCTAACCCGAAGCATAATATTCATGATTATTATCCAGGAGATGATTACGTCGATTGGGTAGGGCTAAGCATTTATTCAGTTAAGTTTTTTAATGGTGATGTTAAGAGTCCTGCTGATCATGTGAATCCGCTTGATTCCTTGGATTATGTATATCAAGCGTATGCTGACCGCAAACCGATAATGGTAAGTGAGTATGGAGCTACACATTTCAGTAAGGCTGGCAATACCTCAACGGTTAACTTTGCCATTACAAAGATGAATATGCTTTATCATGGTGCGAAATTAAAATATCCACGATTGAAAAATATCAATTGGTTTAGCCTGAATACATTAACGGATTCACATAGCGCTGAGCGCAGCTTAAACAATTTCAGTCTTACAGAAAACAGCTCATTACTAGGCGCATATAAAAATATGATTAAAGATCCATATTATCTAAGTCGAGTGACTCCATTAGCTGAATCCAAGAAGGTATTAGCTCAAAGTGTTGTTCCTATTGAGGATCAAGCGGTTCGTGGCACGAATAGTAAAGTGATTGCATGGGTAAAAACATACGATCCTTACATTAGTAAGGTTGTTTTCTCACTTGATGGCAAACAAGTGGCTGAGAGTAAGCAATATCCATATCAATGGAAAGTTGACACATCAACCTTGTCTCCAGGTGCTCATAAGCTAAAGGTTACCGTATATGACTCAAAGGGACGAATAGCATCTAGCAAGCAGAGTACCATTATGGTCGATACCTCTGCTGACAAGCTTAGTAAGGATCAATACGCACTATATATTAATGAAAAATATGTGTATACGGCAAATGGAAAAATAAAGCTTCCAGTTGCGCCATATACTAGCCAAGGCCGTACACTTGTGCCGCTGCGCTTCATCAGCAATACGTTAGGTGCAGATGTGAAGTGGAACAGCAAAGACAAGTCGATTACGATTAAAGGGAAATCAACGATCGTGCTAACGGAAGGTAGTCAAACCGTAACGGTTGATGGAGTGAAAAGTCAATTAGAGGTTCCGCCTGTATCGATTAAAGGCACGACATTTGTTCCACTCCGGTTTGTCAATGATAAGCTTGGTGGTAAAGTGAGCTATAATAGTAAAAAAGGTCAAATTATTGTAACGAAGTCGTAATGAACGTTTTTTGCACTAATCCCATTCATTAGCGAGCAAGTATTGCTGGATGCTGATATGCATCCTCAATACTTGCTTTTTTATTCGATTAGTTATGAGTAACTAATCGAAGGGTAAATAAAGTTATTTTAGATGAGTTGCATCTTAGCTAGATCTAACTGATCTATGAGGCAGTTTCTTTTGTGTTGCATAAGGACTTGAAAAGTAGTGACTACACAGTGAACGTGGTAGAATAAGAAGAGCTTTTGTTAAGGAGGCACATTATATGATAATTGATTTACAGCATATTCATTGGGAACGTGAAGAACGTACAATTCTGCAGCAAATTCATTGGCAGGTTAAAGAAGGAGAACATTGGTGTTTGCTTGGATTAAATGGGTCTGGCAAAACATCTTTACTTAATATGGTGAACGGCTATCAGTGGCCGACAAGCGGTAAAATTTCAGTATTAGGTCATGAATTTGGCACCTACGATTTAAGAGAGCTCCGTAAAGAGATAGGCTGGGTCAGTACCTCTATGCAGCAGAGATTATATGGCAGCGACATGGCAGTCGATATCGTGCTGAGTGGCAGAGACGCATCCATTGGCATATATGACACACCAACTGCTGACGAACGTGACGCTGCATTGAAGTGGTTGTCTTCTATGGGCTGTGAGCATTTAGCAAAATCACCTTATCGTACATTGTCTCAAGGAGAGAAGCAAAGAGTACTAATCGCTAGAGCCTTAATGAATAAACCCAAGCTGCTTATACTTGACGAGCCGTGTACAGGCTTGGATCTGCTTGCACGTGAGCAGCTGCTTAATATGATTACAGAGCTAAGAGGTCAAGAGCAGTGCCCAACGTTAATCTATGTAACCCATCATGTGGAAGAAATTCTACCTTGCTTCACACATACGTTGTTATTGAAGGATGGAAAAATCTTTGCGAGCGGAACAACTGAGGAAGTGCTTACTCAGCATACGATGTCGAGCTTTTATGAAGTGCCAATCCATCTTGAAAAGGAGAATGAAAGATATTGGTTAACGATCAAGAAGCCATCCTAGAAGAGGGAGTTGCTTCCTTGTCGCGTAAGCAAAGGTTGATTCGATGGATTAAGAAGAGGTTTCATATAGCAATTGCCATCCCAAGCAGGGCGAATCAAGCAGCTTTGACCGTTTTTTATGCAGGATTATGTATGGAGATGGCCTTAACCATTCCAGGTCTACCGACAGGACTTGGTCTATGGGCTGATTATGCGATAATCGGTACAATTTATGTGTTAGCTTCTGCAGTTTTAGTGTTAGGACTTTATTTTATATTTTCGTTTTTTTATTTGAGGTCAATAGCTGGTTGGGTAACGGGAATTCTAGGGATTATTCTGCAAACAACGATTATTTTTGAGCGAAGCAATTGGGGATGGAAAGCCATATCGATCACGAACATCATCATTGTTAGTGCACTTGGTTTGCTTGCATTGCTTGTTTCATATTTATACGCATATCGAAAAAAATCATTGCCTACCGTTATCGCAACGGTAGCCTCGCTACTATGTATTGTCTTTTCTGGGCTTGCTATCAAAAGCTACTGGGATAACGTACAGAAAGCAAAATACATCGCGCAGTACTCTGCTGTATTGCTGCAGGATGCTTCCGCAATGGAAGAATATAGTGATGCAGATCAAGAAACTGCGATAATGGATTCGGAAGATTCAGATAAAGTAGATCTATCCGTAGATGAAGAAGAGGTAGAACAGCAATTAAAGCTTCAACCGCTAGGTATACAGCTGGCTGAGCAAGGTGAATATTCCTTTACTCATTATCGCTATCATTCTGATCCAAGCTGGGACACGGATGATGATTCTTCTACGCTCTATGTCCCATCAACAGATGGATCGACCGTATTAAAGGATTGGTCATGGACGAAGGAACAGTATTGGGGATTTACAGAGCAGGAGATTCCAATGAAGGGACAGCTGTGGATTCCAGAAGGAGAAGGACCTTTTCCAATCGTTTTTATTATGCATGGTAACCATCTAAGTGAGGAGGACTCCTCTGATGGATATGGATATCTTGCAGAATTACTTGCATCTCATGGGATGATCGTCAGCTCAATCGATGCAAACTTTTTAAATTATTCTGTATGGTCTGGAATCGTTGATGATGATCAGCTGCTGCGCTCATGGTTAATGCTTGCTCATATGAATAGCTTATATGATGAAGAATTTCCTGCAGATTGGAATCATGTCGCGTTAATTGGACATTCGCGAGGCGGTCAGGCAGCTGCGATGGCTGTCGATGCTCGTAAATGGCTAATCGATGACATTCCGGTCGTATCAGTCCTGGATAAGGTGAACATTCAAGCGGTCGTTGCCGTAGCACCTACAGATTATCGTGTTGACAGTAAGCAGGCTTATTTGCGTAATGTTAACTATTTAAACTTGCATGGCACGATGGATGCCGATCTAACCGAGTCCTATGGTGAGCGTCAGTATGAACGAACGACGTTTTCTAGGGCTGGTCATTTTAAAGCGAGTGTTGAGATATATCATGCGAATCATGGACAGTTTAATACGGTGTGGGGAAAGTACGACGAAAATTTTCCGGGTGCATTAGCGCTTAATACTGCAGATCTCATGAATGGTGAGGATCAACGTCAGGCTGCCAAGCTGTTCATACACAGCTTTCTACAGGCAAGCTTTACTGGCGATACGAAGTACGAGGCAGTATTCCAGGATTATCGGACAATTGGTGAACAGCTGCCTTTAACAGGCTATGTGAGTCGTTATAGCAGCTCGAATACGAAGCAATGGTATGATTTTGAGAAGCCTTTCACGCTCGGCGCAGATAACGATACCTCGTTGACGGCGAAGACCATTGATCTGAAGGGCAGAAGTGGCGGAGATAAGCAGAATCGCGTATTATGGGTGAACTGGGAAGAGGCGGACAGTGTGCTAACTCTCCCTATTGAGCATTTGCCGTACACTAACCATGAGCGTCAGATCAGCTCAATTGTTGTTTCGCTAGCTAGGGCAGAAAGAATGATGGACCCCGAAGAGGAAGAGAAACTTTCTGAAGAATTGCAGAATTCGCAGAACCTAGCGGATCAAAATTCAATGAACTTAAAAAGTATAAATGCTGCTGATTCGGAGAATAGTGTCGTTGAGGCAAATCGTGATAATGATAACATAGAGCAAGCTGATGATGCAGAAGCTTACACAGGACTTCAGCTTCAACTGAAGCTAAAGGCTGGACACTGGGGAGAGCAAACATTTGATCTTGAGCCCTTTTATCATATTTTACATCCTGCCGCACATGATTTTACGAAGCAAGAATGGCTGGAAGAGAATATAAAGAAAGGGAAATACGATGTTTCAGTCGAACCTTTACTACAGACGTACGTCATTCCGATTTCACTGATTGAGCAAGAGTACCCAAGAGATGGTGTGCTATTTGCGTCAGATGTAGAATCAATTTCATTTATATTTAAGCAAGAGCAGGGAAGCATGATAATAGACGCACTAGGCTATATCACAGAAGGAGGTACTTATGTCGAATATGCCAGATGATTATGTTGAGGAACAGCAACGAGTAGAGCAAGTGACGGAGCTGATACGTAGTCGATTAGAGAAAATTACCGATGTAACCGGAGATATTAAATCTGAGATCGTAGATATTAAACGCAATTTCTGGGAGGATGTAACTGTAAACTTCGAGGATGCTGCGGAGACAGCAGAAACATATGCCAGCATGAAGCAGCAGGCAGAGCTGCTTTCCGAGCGTGAGCGCAGTGAACGGCTGTTAAATGATCAAGTAAAGCTTCTTCATAAGCTAGAAATGTCCCCTTATTTTGGACGTATCGATGTGGCTGAGGAGGGTGAGCCGGTAGATGCAATTTATCTTGGTGTTGGCTCTCTACTGGATGATGAAAATGATAAGTATCTAGTATATGATTGGCGTGCACCAATTTCTAGCGTGTACTATGATTATGGCCCCGGCCCAATCTCCTATCGAACGCCGAATGGAACGATTAGGGGCGAGATGACGCTAAAAAGACAATATATTATTCGATATGGTAAGCTCCTTTCCATGTTCGATACAGGTGTGACGATTGGTGATGAAATCCTGCAGGATGTGCTTGGCAAGCATTCAGACGCACAGATGAAAAGCATCGTTGCTACAATTCAGCAGGAGCAAAATGCTATTATTCGTAATGAGCATGCAAAGCTGCTTGTTGTTCAAGGACCTGCGGGAAGTGGAAAAACGTCAGCAGCGCTTCAGCGTGTTGCTTACTTACTTTACCGTTTTCGTGAGTCTTTAACTGCTGAGCAAATTGTTCTATTCTCTCCTAATCCGATGTTTAACAGCTATGTATCGACCGTATTGCCTGAGCTTGGTGAGCAAAATATGGAGCAAACGACGTACGGTCAATATCTAGAGCATCGTTTAGGCAAAGCATTTGAGCTTGAAGATCAATTTCAGCAATTGGAGTATTGTCTAACCGCTTATGACGACCCAGATTATGAATCGAATATTGCAAGCATAAAGCTCAAGGGCACAGCAAGCTTTATGACCTACATCGATCAATATGTAGAGAGCCTTGGACAGGAAGGAATGCAGTTTAAGAGTATTGTATTCCGAGGAAAGGTGCTTATCTCCAAGAAGAAAATTACAGAGATGTTTTATGCGCTTGATTCAAAGCTAAATATACCGATTCGTTTGCGTGATCTGACGAATATGCTCCTAAAAGAGCTTACAGCGTTGTCAAAGGAGGAGCAAAAGGAGAGCTGGGTCGATGAAGCATTAGAGCTTTTAGATAATGAGCAATATGTAGAAGCGTTCCAGCATCTACGACAAAAGAAGAAATTTACGGAGCAATCCTTTAATGATTATGAGGCAGAGCGTAACTTTCTAGCCGCTCGAATTGTGCAGGAAAAATTTAAGAAGCTTCGTCGACAGGTTAAGCTGTTAAAGTATATCGATATGCCTATGATCTATACTTTAATGTTCCAGCAGGAGCAGGTTCCAAGTGGAGTTTCGCCAGAACTATGGCAAAGCATCTCTACGTTAACGATGGAACGTCTTATTAACAAAGAGATGCCTTATGAAGACGCAACGCCATATTTATATTTAAAGGAACGATTGGAAGGTTTTCATACAAACACTTCGGTTAAATACGTCTTTATTGATGAAGGACAGGATTATTCGCCTTTCCAGCTTCATTATTTGAAGCGAATATTTCCACGGAGCCGAATGACTATCGTCGGAGATATCAATCAAGCAATATTCATTAATACGAGTATGCTGGATCAATTTAATCCATTAGATGGCTTATTTGATGCTAGCGAGACGGAATATATGTCACTGCTTAGAAGCTATCGCTCAACCCAGGAGATTGTAGAATTTACATCTAAAATTATTGATGGCGGGGATCAAATCATTCCATTCAATCGACATGGGCAAGAGCCTGTCGTATCAATCATTGAAAATGATGACGCCTATGATAAAGCGGTAGATGAGCTGCTACAGCGCTGGTTAAGAGAAGGCTTTTCGTCGATTGCGATTATATGCAAAACAGCTCAGGAGTGCAGCGAAGTGTATGAACGCTACTCCGATCGCTGGAAGACGCTTAAGCTTATTGATCAAGAAACAGCAACGTTTGAAAAAGGAATTATGGTTATTCCTACGTATTTAGCCAAAGGCGTAGAATTCGACTGTGTGCTCATATATGATGCAAGCAGAAACAGCTACGAGCTCGAAAGTGAGCGTAAGCTGTTCTATACCGCATGTACACGCGCGATGCACGAGCTAGTGCTGTTTTCTTCAGGCGAGCTCACCCCATTTTTAACAAACTAAATAAAGCTAATCTATTAACAAGCCGCTAACGATACAACGTTTGTTGTATCGTCAGCGGCTTGTTTTTGTATACTACAACCTTGCAAGCACTAATGATGATTGAATATCCGATACTGTCCATTATCTTCGATTGCGATGGACTCCTTGGAAGAAGATCCCCTGATCTCATAAATATTGCTACCAGCTGGATAAGCATTTGCTTCTCCGTTGTTTTTCGGAAAAGTAGATACATTTTTACTAATCGTTCCTATTTTATCTCCGATTTCAGCTTCAGAAATAAAGTCACCTGATCCCAAGTAAACATTGTCATTCCACTGTACAGCTGCAGGATAATCCTCTACTCCACGAGCACAACATGTAAGTATCATTAGAACCATCGTAACAATAATGATCATAATAATTTTATGCTTCATTCTTAATCCCCCCTGGATCACAGAGCTTCGAAATCTACTAACAAAAGAACTCAAATGTCCAAACACTCTAAGGAGTAATGGCGAGATTACATCGCAGAAACAGCCCAATATGAGCTCCAGCCAAGTGATGGTGTGAGAACATCACAGAAACGCCCACGAAGATACAACCCCACAGGAGTAATGGTGAGAGTGGAAAAGCGCAGCGGTTGCCTTTGTACTCCGATTTCTACATTTAATTCACATCTAGAAATCGGAGGGCAACAGCAATTGTAACCTCACTATTTACGGAGCGCTGAAATCGGAGGGCAACAGCAATTGTAACCTCACCATGTACGGAGCGCTGAAATCAGTGGACAACAGCAATTGTAGCCTCACTATTTACGGAGCGCTGAAATCAGAGGGCAGCAATTGTAGCCTCATCATTTACGGAGCGCTGAAAATATATGTAACAAACCTTCATGTATTGCTGCTTATCATAATATACATCAGTATGGGTAAGTTTGTAAGTTGGCATGGAGGAGAATCAATGAAGAAATCGTATTGGGGTATCTCACTAGATGAGCTGTATCTATTTAACTGCGGCTTATCACACCATAGCTACCGATTCATGGGGGCGCATCCGATGAGCTGGAATGGTCAGCAGGGCGTCCGATTTGCTGTTTGGGCACCGGAGGCAAGGCAAGTAGCAATAGTCACAGATGAAATAGGCTGGGATACCGAAGGAATACCGTTGACACGGGTAGGCAGCACAGGCATACATATTGGCTTTATGGAAGGCATGCAGCAAGGCACACGCTACAAATACCGAATCCTTACGGCTAACGGAGATGTTCTGCTAAAAAGTGATCCGTATGCATTCTATAGCGAACGAAGACCGAATACGGCATCGATTGTCTATGGCCTGAATGACTTTGAATGGTCCGATCAAGCGTGGTATGAAAAACTGCAGCAAGCTCCTTCCTATCAACAACCACTATTAATCTATGAGGCACACGCTGGCTCCTGGAGGATAAAAGGAAAGGAGCATTACTATACCTATGAAGAACTAGCTGATCTTCTTATTCCTTATGTGATTGAATGGGGATATACGCATATTGAATTACTGCCGTTAATGGAGCATCCGCTTGATCAGTCATGGGGTTACCAGGTGACGGGGTTTTACAGCCCAACAAGCCGCTACGGTAATCCAGATCAGCTGAAGCATTTCATTAATGAGTGTCATAAGCAAGATATCGGTGTCATCTTGGATTGGGTCCCTGGCCATTTCTGCAAGGACAATCATGGCCTGCGATGCTTTGATGGCAGTCCGATCTATGAAGGGGCTGACTGGAAGCGGGCGGAGCTGCCGCTATGGGGAACGCTTAGCTTTGATTACGCGAAAAGTGAAGTAATCAGCTTTTTACTATCTAACGCCATCTATTGGATAGATTCGTTTCATTTTGACGGTTTACGGGTGGATGCTGTTGCAACAATGCTTGATCTCCATATGGACAAGCCGCCAGAGCTTCACACCTTAAATGAAGATGGCGGAAGACTCAATCTGAACGCTATACGCTTTCTCAGAACATTGAACGAAACCATCTTTCATTATTACCCCAACATATTGATGCTTGCGGAGGATTCATCCTCTTTTGCTGCTGTGACGAAGCCAACGGATGTGGGGGGACTCGGATTCAACTATAAATGGAATATGGGATGGATGAACGATATGCTGCGTTACATGTCCATGTCTCCAGAGGAGCGTACAACACATCATCATCTCATTACCTTTTCGATTTGGTACGCATTTTCAGAAAACTTTGTGCTTCCACTCTCACATGATGAGGTCGTACATGGCAAACGATCATTGCTAAATAAAATGTGGGGCAGCTATGAACAGAAATTTGCCCAGCTTAGAATGTTTTACGGCTATTGGATCACTCACCCGGGAAAAAAACTGCTATTTATGGGTGGGGAATGGGGCCAGTTTGATGAATGGAAGGATCAGCATATGCTGGATTGGGAGGTGCTGCAATATGAATCGCATCAAAGCATGCATCGCTATGTTAAGGAACTGAACCATCTATACCGTAATCAGCCTGTGCTTTGGGAGAACGATTTTGAGCCGGAAACGTTCCATTGGATAGATGTGAATAATGCAGCTCAATCACAAATTTCTTTTATTCGCAAAAGCTCACATGGTCTTTTGCTCATCGTGGCCAATTTTTCGGAGAACCATTATCACCATTATCGAATTGGAGCGCCTTTGTCAGGTATATATGAGCTGCTTTTGCATAGTAATGAAGTCAAGTATGGTGGCACGACAACGGTTGTACATAGAGAAATTCATAGTGAACAAGTGCCCATGCACGGTCAACCGCACAGTATTTCAATAGAGTTGCCTCCATTTACATGTTTGCTTTATTCCTTTCAAGAGAAGGAGAAGCAAGTGGAAGATAAAAATAACGTAATTAATTTGTAAGGGGATGATGTTCATGGTTCGTAAAGAAATGATCGCAATGCTGTTGGCTGGTGGGGAGGGAAAACGATTAGGTGTGCTGACAAAGGATTTGGCTAAGCCAGCCGTATATTTTGGTGGGAAATATCGGATCATTGACTTTACCTTAAGCAACTGTGTGCATTCAGGATTGGATACGGTAGGTGTCCTTACTCAATACCAACCGCTCGAGCTGAATCGATATTTAGGAATAGGCTCGCCTTGGGGCTTAGATCGAAGAGACGGCGGTATGACGATATTACCTCCATATATGCAAAAAGCAGGAGGAGTTTGGTATAAAGGAACGGCAAATGCTATCTATCAAAATATCCCCTACATTGAACGCTACGAACCAGAATATGTGCTCGTTATCTCAGGTGATCATATCTATAAAATGGACTATGAGCTAATGCTGCAGCATCATAAGGAGAGGAATGCAGCTGTCACCATTGCTGGCATCGAAGTGGATTGGAAGGAAGCCAGTCGCTTTGGGCTGATGCATATCGATGAACATAACCATATTACTGGATTCGAAGAGAAACCAAAAATTCCTACGAGCAATCTCGCTTCGATGGGTGTCTATATCTTCGATTGGAAAATACTAAAAAGCTATTTAATTGCGGATGAGAATAATCCGATGTCCACGAATGATTTTGGCAAGGATGTCATTCCAGCTATGATGAACGATAATTTGCTGCTAAATTGCTATATCTATGACGGATATTGGAAGGATGTCGGTACGATTGACAGCCTGTGGGAAGCGAATATGGACTTGCTAGAGGATCAACCTTCACTTGATCTAGGCGACCCGCAGTGGCGAATTTACTCCGTTAATCCGAATCAACCTGCACAATTTATCGCAGCAAATGCAAGCATTACATCCAGTCTAGTCTCAGAAGGCTGCTTAATAGAAGGAGACATTAATCGTTCCGTTCTATTTTATGGAGTAAGCTTGGGCGAGCATTCGACGGTAACGGAGTCTGTCATTATGCCAAGAGTGAAGATTGGCAAGCATGTCCAAATCCACCGAGCCATCATCGGAGATGGAGCGATTATTGAGGATCATGCCGTAATCGGCTCCCCGGATAGCAAAGAGATAACCGTTATTCCTGTTGGAGAGCATGTAAAAGCGCGAGAGAATTTAATGGGGGTGGAATAAATGAATAAGCAAAAAATTATGGGTGTTATCAATCTTATCCATGAAACAGATGAACTGGATAAATTAACACACGGGCGCTGCACTGCTACTGTTCCATTCGGCTCTCGCTACCGATTAATAGATTTCACTTTATCCAATATGGTTAACTCGGGCATTGGTGAGGTTGGTATCTTTGTTCATCAACGTTACCGCTCATTAATGGATCATATAGGTAGCGGGAAGAGCTGGGATCTGCAGCATAGAAAGAGCGGTTTGTTTGTTTTGCCTCCCATTACAGACGATGTACAGGAGCTAAGCAGAGGGGATTTGTTTCATTTTTATCAAAATCGAGACTATTTTTTACGGTCAGCACCGGAATACGTATTAATTACAAGAAGTCATATGGTATGCAATATAGATTATCGCAGAGTGCTTGAGCAGCATATTGCTAAACAGGCAGATATTAGCGTCGTCTGCTCTCATAGTACGGAGCCAGTGCTTGGAAAAGCAAGAAAGGTTCGAATGGATGAAAATGGGCTGATCACGGAAATTCAAGATTCCTACGGCAGAATGGTTAGTGATCATTACAATATGGAAATGTACCTCATGAAGAAGGAGCTTCTAATGGACCTGGTTGAGACATCGCTAGCGAAGGGGCAGGATCATTTGGTTCGCCATGCAATTTTCTCTAGACTGAACGAGCTTAACGTTTATGGCTATGTACATGATGGCTTTCTCGCTATTGTCAATACGATAAATAGCTACTATGGCAATAGTATGAAGCTGCTTGAGCCTGAAGTTTGGCGTAGTTTATTTACTGAGCCTGCGCCTATTTATACGAAAGTAAAGGATGGGCCGCCAGCACGATATACGAATAATGCTGATGTGTCACGATCGATTATTGCAAATGGTTGCCTCATCGAAGGGAAGGTGCATAACAGCATCCTATTCAGAGGAGTACATGTTCACCCAGGGGCTGTTGTGGAGGATAGCATCATTATGCAGAACGGAATCATACTACCGAACAGTACAGTAAAATGCAGCATTTTCGATAAGGACGTTGTCCTTGAGGAGAATCGTGAAGTGAAGGGCGTAAGCTCAGGCCCATACTTGGCAGGGAAAAGAAAGGTCATCTAGCGCATGATATGAAAGTCATCAATTGACTCGAAACGTATTCCTAGCAATAACTGCCGTGTACTGCGTAGCGGCTATAGAGATAAGAATAGGAGGGCAGTGTGGATGAATGTACTGTTTGCAACATCCGAGGCTGTACCCATTGCCAAAACAGGCGGACTTGCTGATGTGGCAGGAGCTCTTCCGAAGGCACTTAAGGAGCTGTCGGTCAATGTATCTGTCGTCATGCCCAAATACGGACTAATTAAGGATGAAGTATTGCAGCATTTTACTCAAATCGCCAATTTTGAGGTCGGATTTGGCTGGCGTAATCAGTATGTCGGCCTGTGGAAGGGTGAGCTTGACGGCATCACCTATTATTTGATCGACAATGAGTATTATTTCAAACGCGGTGGCTTGTATGGCTATGGGGATGATGCGGAAAGATTCGTATTTTTTAGTGTTGCTGTATTAGCAGCTGCATTCTATTATGAGCAAACCTTTCAGCTTGTTCATTGCAACGATTGGCAGACCGGACTTATACCATTTTTATTAAAGCAGCGTTTTGCGGATCATGAATACTGGGCGAAGGCAAAGAGTGTGTTTACA
This sequence comes from Paenibacillus camelliae, assembly GCF_023715345.1. GTDB lineage: Bacteria > Bacillota > Bacilli > Paenibacillales > Paenibacillaceae > Pristimantibacillus > Pristimantibacillus camelliae. The sequence goes on along the minus strand of NZ_JAMBNY010000002.1, from coordinate 325,207 downwards.
ATTCACAATTTGATGTATCAAGGGATTTACGGAATCGAACAATTGAAGGAGCTGCTAGGAGCTGGTGACGAATGGTTTACGGCAGTAGGGTTGGAGTTCTACGGTGATGCTAGCTGCTTGAAAGCAGGAGTGCAGTTCGCAGATAAGCTAACAACGGTAAGTCCGACGTATGCATTAGAGATTCAAACCGCATATTATGGCGAGCGTATGGATTCCTTGCTCAGTTATCGTAAAGAAGATCTAATTGGCATTGTTAACGGCATTGATACCTCTATTTTTAATCCAATGAATGATCCTCATATTAAGCTACCTTATCGTCATTCCTTGCAACGCAAGCGTAAAAATAAGCTCGATCTGCAGGAGGAGATGTCTTTGCCAGTTGATGAGACGATTCCATTGATTGGCTTAGTATCTCGATTAGTCGAGCAGAAAGGGCTTGATCTGGTCATTGCTACGCTCGATGAACTGCTACAGGACAATGTGCAAATGATTGTGCTTGGAGCGGGCGATGAAAAGTATGAGCGCTACTTCTATGAGGCCTCACTTCGCCATCCAACGAAGTTTCGGTTTTGGCTTGGATACAGTGATCGAGTCGCAAGCCGTATCTATGCAGGAGCTGATATGTTTGCGATGCCATCGAGATTTGAGCCATGCGGGCTTAGTCAGTTAATTTCTCTGCAATATCGAACTGTCCCTATTGTACGTGAAACAGGAGGACTGAAGGATACCGTCCTACCCTACAATGAATTCACAGCAGAGGGTAGCGGGTTTACATTTGCCAATTACAATGCACACGAGTATTTGGTTACTGTTCAACGTGCTGTCCGCATCTATCAAGATGCTGAGGTATGGCAGCGCATTGTAGATAATGGCTCCCGTGTTGATTACAGCTGGAGCAGCTCCGCGAAGCAATACAAGACATTGTACGAACAGCTTATATCATAAGAATTGGGGGAAAGTCTGTATGGCTCGTCACTTGGTCATTGGCAACGGTAAAATGCTCATAAATATGGATCAGCATGGCTTTATTCGCGATATTTATTATCCATATGTAGGTCAATTAAATCATGTCGGGGGACATTATTGCAGAGTCGGGATTTGGGTGCAGGGAGAGTTTAGCTGGCTCGATCACTCGGAATGGAAGTTTGAGCTAGATTATGTAGAGGATTCTCTTGTTACAAATATTCGTGCTAGGCATGATCGACTGGGGATCGAGCTTCAGATCAACGATGGTATTCATCAGAGGGAATGCATATATCTAAAGCAGATCACGATACGTAACCACCGAGATAAAGCACGCGAAGTCAGGCTGTTCTTTCATCAGGATTTGATGATTGAAGGAACAGAGGTTGGTGATACCGCACTGTATTACCCTGATAATCAGACCATCGTTCATTATAAAAGGTCGAACTACTTTATGTTTAACGGCTTAACGGATGAGGGAGGAATCGTGCAGTACTCCACAGGGGTGAAACGATTCAATACGGCGGAAGGCACGTGGAGAGACGCAGAGGATGGCGTGCTGATGGGTAACGGCATTGCACAAGGCTCAGTAGACAGTACACTGTGTCTAAAAACTACGGTAGACGGCGAGAATGAAAAAACAGTATTTTACTGGATGTCGATTGCACAAAACCTTGATAAGGTAAAGGAGCTCGATCACTATGTAAGGGAGCATCATCCAGAACGTTTGCTTAGCCGTGTCGTAGTATATTGGCGCCACTGGCTGGAGCGTGCTGAATCCGATCTGGGCGACCTGCCTCCACAGGTTGCGAAGCTGTTTAAGCTCAGCCTACTGATCGTTCGAACACAGACGGATGAGCATGGCGCGATAACTGCAGCGAACGATACTGATATTCTGCAGTACAATCGTGATCATTACAGCTATATGTGGCCACGAGATGGCGCACTTGTTGCTGATGCGATGTCACTAGCAGGGTATCAAAGCATGATTGCCCCATTCTTCACCTTCTGTGCCAATGCCATTACTAGTGAAGGTTATTTGAACCACAAGTATAATCCTGACGGCACCGTTGGCTCCAGCTGGCATCCATTCATCGTTCAAGGGAGTGAAAGACTGCCTATTCAAGAGGATGAAACTGCACTTGTGTTATTTGCTTTATGGCAGGATTACACTAGACATCAAATTATTGAGCTTCCTCAAGGCTTATATTCGAAGCTTATTCGTCACGCGGCTAATTTCCTAAGCAGCTTTATAGAGCCTGAGCTGAATCTCCCTAAGCCAAGCTATGATCTATGGGAAGAGCGTTACGGCATATGGACATACACTGTTGCAAGTGTGTATGGCGGATTAATGGCAGCAGCTAATTTCACGGATTTGTTCGGTGATTACGAGCGAAGCGATCATTATCGCCGCACTGCAGAGAGAATGAAGCAAGGAATGCTGGAGCATTTATGGAATGAGGAAGCAGGAAGATTTGCTCGAGGCTTGATTTATAAGGATGGCAAGTGGGTAAAGGATATGACGCTGGAAAGCAGTATGTTTGGAGTGCTGGATTTTGGAGTATTGGCCGTTGATGATGAGCGCGTGCAAAAAACGATGAAGTCAATAAAGCAAGGCTTAAGAGTGAAAACAGAAATTGGCGGAATTGCACGCTACAAAAACGATTATTACTTCCAGCAAACGAGTGATATTGATCGTATTCCAGGCAATCCTTGGATTATTTGTACGCTTTGGGTTGCGAATTTTGAGATTCAAACAGCTGCTAGTCTAGCAGATCTGGAAAGTCCGAAGCGCACACTCGAATGGGTGACTAAGCATGCGCTGCCGAGTGGTATTCTACCTGAACAGCTGAACCCCTTCGATGGGAGTCCGTTATCTGTTGCACCACTTACATGGTCGCATGCGACACTTGTTCAATCTGTCTGCAAGTACGCTGCTAAATATAAAGAACTGAAGCGGTTATAAGTAATAAGGGATGCGAACCATACATGCTATTGGTTCGCATCCCTTTTATTAGGTAATACGTATTGGATTATTGCCTTTTGCCGGTTTTCAGCAACTAGTCTTCGGCCATTGCCAAGCTGAATATTGCCTGCTTGAGAGTTTGATATCACCTTTATCGTGTCAACCTCAATTGTATGAAGTTGATTGGGAAGCGGGGCGAGCTGTGCCATATAAGCGTGCTCTGTTTTTCCCTGTGGCAGCAGTGATTCCAGTTCAACTACAGGCCTAGTAAATAGAGAATAGTGCTCAAATAGAGGCTCATCGGCTCCATAGACCGAACGATTACGCTCAATGGACATCGATTGATTGTATAAATAGCTATGATCACGATCTCCTACTTGAATGATAGAGCTGGTTGAATTACTTAAAACATTTAATAGCTTTACATTAACAATCGTATCCTTACTCATAGCTCCTCCATTAAGGCGTCAGTGCATGAAAATGAATGTGTGCTGACTCTATTTGATGTTTCTCTTATGTCCATTCTTCACACTCCTGTTTAATGAAGGGAAAGGTCCAATCTGAATGCCAGACTGCGGTGTCTCAAGTGTTGAATAAAGCATCACTTGATCGTTGTCCCCAATTTGTAAATTAGAGCTTGCGGACAAGTCGAGCACATCGATCGCCCCGACCTTTAGCTGTTGATGATGAATATGAATATTCATAATAATGATCTACTCCTTATTTTCTTGACTTAATCGATACAAATATTGATCGATCGCACTTTCAATGTCAGCGAGGGTGAGCTTAATTAATTGCTGCTGGAGCTCTTCAATTTCTATACTCTCGTTTTTGCTTTGCTGCACATCAAAATAATAATGAACACGAGCTGTAAGCTGTCTATCCAGGTCTTCGATAATAAGCTTTTTATGTTCTTCATTGATGTCGAGCTGAAGCAGGGAGCTCTGTCTGTCAATGTAAGAGTCGAAGCGCTGTTGAAGCGACAAGCGTATATGCTCGATGCATGTATTAATGAGCTGCCCATCACTTGACGACGTATCATCATTCTCTACTGCAGACTGTCGTTTGTTTTTTGGCTCTGCTGAACCCGCAGCATATTGTTGATGCAGTCGGTTCTTTAATCTTGTATTGGGCTTGGCTACATCACGTGGTGAGCTCGGTGTTGATCTTTTGAATGATGGATTAGCTGAATCGTTGCCGTTGGTATTGTAGGGGAAAGGTGGTGCAGCATTGGCGTTCTGCTGCTGCATGACAAAGTCCTCGATCATCATCGGCAATTGCTCGGGATTGCTAGTGGATAATCCAATTTGCAATGAGCCTTCTAATGTATCCACCTTTAATTGATCAAAATGATATTCGATTTTTTCTACATGATATATCGGTGAAGAATGCTCTTGCATGGCAAGCTGCTGTTTGATTCGTTGTAGCTCATGCTCCAGTCTTTCAATCGTCTGCTGCTGCTCTTGCATGCGTTGTTCTATGCGAATGGCCCACTGCTGCCAAGCATGAAGCGGATTAGAAGGAGGATCAGAGTTGTACATATCAATCAGAGCCCTTCTGTATTAATTTGGATTCGGCAAAGGTACAAGTGAGGGACTGAAAAAATCTTCAGGTTCAAATTCGTCGTATGTTGAACCGGGAATCGGCTGCCCCGTTACATAGGAGGCAGCATTTATCCCGCCAGATGTACCAATTTGAAGCATCGAGCTATTACTTACCGATTCAATTCGTATCGTTCCAACATAGATATGCTGCTGTACATTAAACATTATGAAGAAGCTCCTCCCAGGTTCGAATCAATTTCATTATCGAGCGTATTCGTTGCACTCATCCCCGAATTGGAGTTCGCTAGGCTTCCTGTTATAAATGAACCAGCTCCTGCAAATGTTTTTGACGCACTATTAGGTGTGACTCCAACCGCATCTCCGAATTGAACCACTCCTCCAGAACCGTTACTGACGATATTGACGAATCCTACAAAGGCTGGCATAGCCTCACCTGCTTTCCACATTTTATAGTAGTCTATGCATCAAATGCCTAGTGGTGACAATGTTTGAAGGTTAGGTGCCCACTTCAAGCGACATGCATATGCTATATAAACATTAATCAAAAGAAGGTGAGGAAATGAATAATTGGTCTGAATTGCAGAAATGGTTAACGACAACAAACTTTGAAAAAAGTATGGAGGCATTAAAGGATATACCATTCGTAGAGCAGTTTTTTAATAATATGAAGTCTGGCTCGAATGAAGAGCGATCCGCTCTAAAAAACTATCGATTTAAAGAAGGAAAAGAGTATCTTGATGTGCTATATGAGCTGCCAGCTCATACCAATATCGAGGATATAAGGCTTTATATTCGTGAGGATTATGTACGGATTGAAGGATTGCCAGATGAAACGATTGAGATGATTAAGCTGCCAAGGCTCGTAAAAGCAAGGAATTGTCGAGCCAAGCTAGTAAACGGTGAGCTGTATATTCGTCTAATGAAAAGACCAAGGTCAAGAAAATTTTATGAGCATCACATTCAAAACTAGCTATTAAAGTCATGATCTAGTATAATGTCTAGTGATTGTCATACGTAATGTGAGGGAGTGTACACATTGTCAGTCGTAGATGTTAGTGCTGTATCAGCGGACTTTTTTATACTTGCAGTCGTTTTTATTTTGCTTATTTTTGGTTTGCTTAGCTTTGGGATATTAAAGATGTTTCAACAGCGCTTCCGTACAGGTTGGTTCAGCTTTGCGGGTGCGATCGTTAGCTCTATCGTATTTATCGTAATCATTAATGTATGGTATGTGCAATAGACGGAGGTGGCATTATGAACTTAACAGCCGCATGGTTTGTTATTAATATCTTTTTTGTCGCTTCGTTTATTGTTACGCTTTTTATGCATCGTGCTGTAATGATGTCTGCTACGTCACCCGGCGATTCTAGCCGTAACAAAAAGCTTAAAATAATTCGCAACAGCTTTATTGTAGCAACTGCTATATTATTCGTAGCGATGAGTGCGACTTTCATCAGCAATATGTATATTAATGGCTAAGCTCTCTTTCTAATTAGAGAGCTTTTTGTTAATGATAGAATATAACGTGAATTTTGATGGAGGAACCGTTATGCAGACGATAGAAGAAATTGTTTCTCTTATGTCATCGCAAGGCTTAAGAGTAACAGATCAACGGAAAACGTTAGCAAAATTATTTTTTGAGACGAAGGGCTATCTATCCCCCAAGGATGTTTATGATTATATGGGAAAAACGTATGCTGGTCTTAGCTTTGATACGGTATACCGCAATCTGAGGGTGATGGAGGAGCTAGGTGTTATTGAACAGGTGATGTTTGAGGATGGCGTTAAATTCAAAATCCATTGCCGTGAGCATGATCACCATCACCATATGATTTGCCTGGATTGTGGTGCAACGTATCCAATCAAGTTCTGTCCGATGGAGCAAACGGACGTCCCAGCAGATTTTAAAGTGATGCGTCATAAATTTGAAGTCTTCGGTCAATGTAAGGCATGTGCCTTGCAAGAAGGAGAGCAGTAAGGTGAGTAAACCTAACGCTTCCTCGCTTGCAGCAAAGCTGGCAAAGGCACCTATCTATGGCTATCGCCGGTTTATATCGCCGTTAAAGCCACCAACGTGCCGCTTTTATCCAACTTGCTCGGCTTATGGACTTGAGGCGATCGACAAGCATGGTGTGCTCGCAGGCTCGTGGCTGACGATTAAGCGAATCTGTAAATGCCATCCTTTTCATCCAGGTGGAATAGATTACGTACCAGAGCCTAAGACTAAGCAAGAACATAACAACTAGTTATGTGCCTGACTTGACTTTCATACACATATTTTTTATATTTAATTTATATCATGAGCCAATGAAGAGATGAGTACATTAGAGGAGCCGTATAGAGAGTACGGTGCTTGGTGGAAGCCGACGGGCAATGCTAATGGAAGATGGTCTTGGAGGCACTTTTTTCGAGCATAGGTTGTAAGGGAAAAGCGTAGGTCTGCGTTAAAGACAATACCTATCGGTGTAATGAGCAAGCGCTGCAGCTTTGCAGTGTCTTGGAAATTGGGTGGTACCACGTGAGTTAAACTCTCGTCCCATGTTGGACGGGAGTTTTTTGTATTTAAAAATAAGGAGGGGTTATGATGAGCCATAACAAAAGCTTTTACATTACGACACCAATTTACTATCCAAGTGATAAGCTGCATATTGGTCATGCTTACACAACAGTAGCAGGGGATGCGACTGCACGTTATAAGCGTCTGCGTGGCTATGATGTATGGTACTTAACAGGTACGGATGAGCATGGTCAAAAAATTGAACGCAAGGCACAAGAGAAAGGTCAAACGCCTAAGCAGTTTGTTGATGATATCGTTAAAGGGATACAAGAGCTTTGGAAGAAGCTTGAAATCTCCAACGATGACTTCATTCGTACAACAGAGGATCGTCATAAAACGGTCGTTGCGAAAATTTTTCAGCAGCTGCTAGATCAAGACGATATCTATAAAGGAACTTACGAAGGCTGGTACTGTACACCTTGTGAATCCTTCTTCCTTGAGCGCCAGCTGCAGGATGGAAACTGTCCAGACTGTGGACGCCCAGTTGAGCTTGTTAAGGAGGAAAGCTACTTCTTCCGTATGAGCAAATATGCAGACCGCTTACTGAAGCATTATGAAGAGCATCCTGAATTTATTCAGCCAGAATCCCGTCGTAACGAGATGATTAACAACTTCATTAAGCCGGGCCTAGAGGACTTAGCTGTTTCACGTACGACGTTCGATTGGGGCATTAAAGTTCCGAATGATCCGAAGCATGTCATCTATGTTTGGATTGATGCGTTAACGAATTACATTACAGCCATTGGCTATGGTGATGAAGAAAAACAGCAAATGTTTGAGAAATATTGGGCAGCTGATGTGCATCTGGTTGGTAAGGAAATCGTACGCTTCCATACGATTTACTGGCCAATTATGCTGATGGCATTAGGACTTCCGCTTCCTAAAAAAGTATTCGCTCACGGCTGGCTTTTGACGAAGGAAGGGAAAATGTCGAAGTCCAAGGGCACCGTTGTTGATCCGGTTGTATTAATTGATCGCTACGGCTTGGATGCGCTTCGTTACTACTTGCTGCGTGAGGTGCCATTTGGTTCAGATGGTGCATTCACACCTGAGAATTTTGTTGAGCGTATTAATTTTGATCTTGCAAATGACCTTGGGAATCTTCTCAACCGTACCATTGCGATGATCGAGAAGTATTTTGATGGAGTTATTCCAACATCGATTACAGCTTCGACTGCCTTTGATGCTGAGCTTGAGAAATTTGCAAAGCAAACCTTGTTACAGGTTGAGACTGCGATGGAGAACATGGAGTTTTCCGTTGCCTTGACGGCAATTTGGCAATTCGTTAGCCGTACCAATAAGTACATCGATGAAACACAGCCATGGACGCTTGCTAAGGATGAAGAGCAGCGCGACCAGCTTGCATCTGTAATGAATCATCTTGCAGAATCACTTCGTTCGATCAGCATTATGCTACAGCCGTTCCTTACTCATGCACCACGTCAAATTTGGGAGCAGCTTGGTATTGCAGAGGGTGTGTCAACCTCTTGGGATACAATCGGAAGCTATAGTACGATTCCAAGTGGCACGAAGGTTGTTAAGTCTGCACCGATCTTCCCACGCCTTGATGTTGAGGAAGAGGTTACTTTTATCGCAGAGTCCATGAGTGGTGGTCAAAAATCGTCAGCGCCAGAGCTAGAAGCTAAGCCAGATGATCTAAAAGATGAAATTGGCATTGAGGACTTTTCTAAGGTCGAGCTTCGTGTCGCTCAAGTGTTAGCAGCTGAGCCTGTGCCTAAAGCTGATAAGCTATTAAAGCTGCAGCTTGATCTTGGCTATGAGCATAGACAGGTTGTCTCAGGTATTGCTAAGTTTTATAAGCCTGAAGAGCTAGTTGGTAAAAAAGTGATTTGTGTTACCAATTTGAAGCCAGTTAAGCTTCGTGGCGAGCTGTCTCAAGGTATGATTTTAGCTGCATCGAAGGATGATCAGCTAACGCTTGCAACGGTTCCCGATAGCATGCCTAACGGTGCAATCGTAAAATAAGAAAAAGTATGAAAAATGAGTATATTGCCAAAGCTGGCAGTATACTCATTTTTTTAATCTTAATAGTTGACATTACGATTAAGAGAGAATATAATCAAAATCGTAATAGTAACGATTACTATTAGAGATGAAAATTAGGAGAAGAGAACCGTGAAAAAGAGAAACGTAAAAAACAAAGCTTTATCATTTCTCATCATTATGATCCTTGTTCTTATGACAGCATGTGGAAATAACGAGCCAGAAGCTGCACAGGATGCACAGGATAACAAGATTAGTGTCGTAACCAGCTTTTATCCCATCTATTATATGACATCTGCAATAGGCGGAGAACATGTAAAAGTTACAAATTTAATTGCAACGGGAATCGAACCACATGATTGGTCTCCTAAGAGCAAGGATTTGTTAACCGCATCGAAAGCCGATCTATTACTCTATCATGGTGTTGGACTTGAAACCTGGATTGATAATTTTAAGCAAGGACTTGAGCAAGACAGCAATGTCGATGTAAAGGAAGTCAGCACAGGCATAGAATTGATTGACACGACTGCAGATGAGGATAGCCATACACATGCAGAAGCTACATTAGATGAGCATGAAGAACATGACCATGATGCCGGTGAGGAAGCAGCTGAAGAGCATGATCACGATCACGGTCATAGTCACAGCCATAGCCATGGATTAGATCCTCATACTTGGGTTTCACCCAAATCTGCTTTAATTCTAGCAGAAAATATAAAAAATAGTTTAGTGGAAGTAGACACAGAGCATGCAGAAGCATACGAGCAAAATTATGAAAAGCTAAAATCCGATATTATTGAGCTAGATACAAAATATGAGGAACAGCTAGCACAAGTAGAAAGACGCACGATCGTCGTTTCCCATCAGTCATTTGGTTATGTAGCAAGAGATTACAATTTGGAGCAAATCTCTATTATGGGCTTATCACCAAGTGCAGAGCCTCGTGCTCAGGATATTAAGCGCATTGCAGAGCTTGTGAAGGAGCAAGGTGTTAAGGTAATATTTTTCGAAGAGCTTGTTTCAGATAATTTAGCTAAAATGCTAGCTTCCGAGGCTAAGGTTGATACGAATGTCATTTATTCATTGGAAGGCTTAACGACGAAGCAGGAGCAAGCGGGTGAGAACTACCTCACTTTAATGGAACAAAACTTGCAAAATATAGTTGAAGCATTACAATAGATATATTGGAAAGTGGAATGGCTACGGAGCTTGCTTATAGAAGCTCCGTTTTGCTGTGAAGGAGGATGTTATGAATATAGGAACAGAGGCATGTCATCGCGACATTATAACCGTCGATTCGGTTTCTTTCTCCTATCAGCAGCGTGATGTATTTAAGAATGTTAGCTTTAGCGTTATGGAACGGGATTTTATTGGATTAATCGGAACCAATGGTGCTGGTAAAACGACGATGCTTCGAATCATCGTTGGATTACTCAAGCCGACGTCTGGCGAGGTTAGGTTGTTCGGTGAACCGATCTCACAATTTAAGGCGTGGGATCGAATCGGCTACGTACCTCAAAGAAACAATCTTAATCCTTTGTTTCCAGCGACTGTGAAAGAGGTTGTCTTGTCGGGACTGTCAGGAAAGCGTAAATGGTTCGGACGTCATTCACGCGAGGACTACCAGAAGTGTGATGATGCACTTATGGCGATGGGAGTAGAGGATCTTGCTGAAAAACGAATCGGTCAGCTTTCTGGGGGACAACAGCAGCGTGTATTTCTAGCTCGTGCACTTATTAATACCCCGTCGCTGCTTATACTAGATGAGCCGACCGTTGGCATTGACTATGAAACGCAGGAAAGCTTCTTTCATATGATTAAACATATGCACCAGCATCATAATATGACGTTTTTAATGGTCTCGCATGATATGGAAATGATAAAAGGCTACTTAGGTGAAAGCCCCGCTTCAACTGCAGGGAAGCTGAACTTCTATATAAGACATTCCCATGAAACACAAGATTGTATTGAAGACAATTTAGCACATAGTCTGAAGCATTTACGCTCTCAGATGGAAAGTCAGAAAGAAGGTTAAGCGCTTGGACATAATTATGAGTGGTTTTTTTCAGCGTGCATTAATTGGAGGAATGCTGATAGGTATTACTGCTCCGTTAATGGGCATTTTCCTAGTATTGCGAAGACTGTCCATGATCGGTGATACGTTAAGCCATGCGGCAATTGCTGGAGTCGCCTTAGGGTTTGTTATCGGTGATTTCCCAATATTGTTCGGTCTTATCTTTGCATTGCTTGCATCCTTTGCGATTGAAAAATTACGTAAATCGTATAAATCATATGCCGAGCTTTCATTGGCTATTATTATGTCTGGAGGAATTGCGCTTGCATCTATATTCTTCACTCTAGGCAGAGATTTAAGCATGGATGCAAATAGCTTTTTATTCGGATTTATTTATACGTTAACACCAATTGATCTGTGGACGATGCTGGGCGTTACGGTGGCCGTTCTATTAATTGTAGGAAAGCATTTGCATGGTCTGTTTCTTATTACATTTGACGAAGAAGCTGCCTCAGTTAGTGGAATGCCTGTCAGCTATTACAATATACTTATTAGTGTACTAACTGCGTTAGTTATTAGCATTTCGATTAAAATTGTCGGCGGATTACTGGTCTCCGCATTATTGACGATACCTGCTGCTTGCAGTCTGTTGCTTGCAAAAAGCTTTAAGCAAAGTATTATGATCGTTGTGCTTGTAGGTGAAGTTGCAGTGATATGCGGATTACTAATCGCTGGGGTTTGGAATTTGGCGGCTGGAGGCACGATTGTGTTAGTGCTGATCGCATTTTTGCTGCTTATTTTACTCGGTCGAAATATTTTTTCACGTATTGCCTAATTATGTAGATATGAGGTGAACGAAGTGAATGAGATCACGCTATGGATTGCCTTGGCAGCTGGAGTTGCCTCGTTTATCTCTCCATGCTGCTTGCCGCTCTATCCGTCCTACCTGTCTTACATTACGGGGATATCGGTAGCTGAATTAACCAATACAGAAAAGAACAGAAAAAGCCGTTGGCTAATGGTTAGTCATACATTCTTTTTTATACTAGGCTTTAGTACGATCTATTACGCTTTAGGCTATGGTACAAATGCATTCAGTGAGTTTTTTAGCGAGTATCAGGATCTAATCCGAATGCTGTCAGCAATTTTAGTCGTTTTAATGGGACTTTTTCTTCTTGGAATTTTTCAACCACAGCTACTTTTAAAGGATACAAGATTTAACTTGATTCCTAAAAAGACAAGCTACCTTGGCTCGTATCTTTTTGGAATCGGGTTTTCTGCTGGATGGACACCATGTATGGGGCCAGCGCTTGCGGCTATTATCAGTATGGCGGCAGTAGAGCCTGGCACTTGGTTCTCGTTAACGACGGCTTATTCGCTAGGCTTTGCTATTCCATTCTTCGTTATGGCATTCTTCTTGGGGCAAGCTCGTTGGCTGTTAAAGTATTCGGCACGTGTAATGAAAATAGGCGGGGCAGTTATGATTCTAATGGGGATTTTACTGTTTACGGATCAGATGACGAGAATTACGGTTTGGCTAAATATGATTACACCGGAATGGCTGAAGTTCTAGGATGTGGTGCTTTGCTCGAACGTAGCAATAAGCAAAGAAGCTTACATATGTAATTCGCTGGAGCATTTTGTTTTGTTTACACATACGCTGCGCATCGTTGCTTGGCTCCAAGCGGCTTTTGTTCTCGGATTTTTTTAAACTTATACCGAGTGGTAAAAATCCTCGAACAAGGCCGCCCGCTGGCGCTTTTCCGCCAAGCACCGCTGCTCCGCTTGATGTAGAGCTTGAGTGAGTGAGTACAGGGAAGCTGTGTGAGTCTTGCTTTGCTCAAGCAAAGCAGGATTGGTGGGGTAATTGTGGGTGTCTCAATGAAGCTGACCCTCAGCGGAGGAAGAAAGAGAATCTGGAAAACGAAGTGGCTCGCCTTTAAGACCTGATTCAACAATTTATAAGTTTTATGAATCAGGTTTTAAACGCGAGTGTCAGAACTCTTTGTTCCGGAGCGTTTAACTGGTTACAGTATCCAGCTTTTTCCTACAAAAAGTTGCAGTTTTATACAGTATAAGTGTATGATAGATCAAGTGACACCAACACAACGGTGATGAAGCAATGATGGGGGGTTCTTCAATGCCCACTCCGAGCATGGAAGACTACTTGGAACGAATTTATAAGCTTATGGAAGAAAAAGGATATGCTCGTGTATCGGATATTGCAGAAGGTTTGTCCGTACATCCTTCTTCTGTGACCAAGATGATTCAGAAGCTAGACAAGGATAATTATTTAATCTATGAGAAGTATCGTGGATTGATTTTAACACCCAAAGGTAAGAAAATGGGCAAACGGTTGATGGAACGACATCAGCTGCTAGAGGCTTTTTTAACAACGATTGGTGTACAGGATGAAAATATATATCATGATGTTGAAGGCATCGAGCATCATTTAAGCTGGGACTCTATTACATGTATTGAATCTTTAGTAGAATATTTCCGAAGAGATGCTACGAGATTGGAAGAGCTGCAGCAAATTCGTAAGGAAATGGATACAGAATAATGGCATAGGTAGTCATAGACTTAATTGCAGCAAAAAGCCGAGCGATACAATCGCTCGGCTTTTTGCTGTGAAGGCTGATGCTTTTAGTGGTAACGTGGTGTGTCGCTATCGTCTCTTCCGCCCTCAATGACTTTAAAAGGTACCGTTTTTGAACGAGGGCGCTCCTTTTTTGCTTTGCTTTGTCTTACGGCGCTTTGATACGTACCGCGAGTTTTTGACTCTTTGCTAAGGAAAGCAGGAGGCCGTTTAAGGAAGTAAAAGATTAATCCGAATAGCACGATTGGAATAATGATAAACATTTTGTTATCCTGCCATGTTTGGATAATACCAATCAATATCAGTAAAGCTATCAGTGTTAGGACAATGTAGCTGATCACTTTGGATCTCATGCTGCGTTGCTCCTTTCCTTACGATGGTTGAATCGTACCGTTAGCATTTTGCTTTTCTAATTCTAGCATACGATTAAATGAAGCAATTGATACTTCGACTTGATCATTTTGTGGCTCTTTTGTTGTTAACAGCTGTAGCCAAAGACCAGGAAAGCCTAGAAAGCGTAAAACAGGAATATCACGTACAGCATTCGTCGCACGTAGTACCTCATAGGAAACACCTAATACAACTGGCAGTAGTACAATACGAATCCATATCCGTTCCCAGATGGAATCCCAAGTAAAGAATGGCATGGAATAGATGACTACACCGATAATGACCGTGAAAATAATAAAGCTTGAGCCGCAGCGATAATGCAGTCTGCTGAAGCGCTGCACATTTTCTACAGTAAGCTCAACTCCAGCTTCATAAGCTGAGATGACTTTATGCTCGGCACCATGGTATTGAAACAACCGTTTAATAATCGGTGTTAGTGTCATTAGGTATAAATAAACAAGTAGAAAAATAATTTTGATAAGTCCTTCAAGTAAATTATGAGCAACTTTATTCGTAAAAAGATTACTGAATAGCAGCTCCTCTACCGCAGCAGGTGCTGCAGTGAAAATCAGCTTACCGAAAATAAAGGAAAGCACCCCGATGGCAGCTACGCTGAAAATCATCGTCAAATCCCATTTTCCTTCTTTTTTCTTTGCCTTCTCAAGCTCCTTGTTGCGTTCCTCCTCGGTCATATCCTCCATCTCGTCCTCAGCGTATTTATCTGCAGAGAAGTTAAGATGCACGGAGCCCTTCGCACTGGATTCAACTATGCCTACGACACCTCGTACTAAAGGTATCTTTTTGAGCTTTTGTACCCAAGGTATCGTCGTTTTAGGTACTTCGAGATATTCTATTTCATTATTTTTGCGTCGAACAGCAGTAACGTTGACTGTTTTTCCGGCGAACATAACCCCTTCAATAACAGCTTGACCACCATATATATTACGAGAATTGTCTGACAAGTATAAATCTCCTTCCCCTTAATGCTTGCTTTCGCTTCTATAGCTTTATTGTACTTGATTTTATGGCAGATGGAAAGCCAACGACACGGATAAGGCTAGCGCATCTTGTTTATACTACCATTACAGCTTGCTATAAGAATGAAGGGAGGCCATATTCGTAATGAATAAATTTATCTTTAAAAATTTGCAGCAAACAGGTGTGACAAAGCCGCTTCCATTTGCCTTGAAAATCGGTTTTTTTGCAGGACTCATATGGGGAGCTTTAAGGCTAATTGCGTACTATTGTAATTTCACCAACCAGCCTGCAGCATTTCTAATTAAGATGTGGATTGCAGAAGATCAGCTGAATACGCCATTCGCTCATACGGTTGGTACGATATCCTTTATCATCTTTTCGATGCTTGCATCATTTATTTATATGTGGTTCTTTAGAACGCTGGAAGGACCATGGCCTGGTATATGGTATGGACTTGGATGGTGGGGATTGCTTTTCGGTCTTGGGCCTATACTTGGCTTTACGAAGCTCACAACGAACGTTACATTTACAATCGCCGCAACAGATTTTTGCTTCTTTATTATTTGGGGGATGTTCATAGGCTATTCGATAGCTTTCGAATTTACAGATGAAGCTTCACGTGAGCCTGCTAGCTCTACGTAAGCTTGAACTTGCACTTCTCAAACTGCATGGATTGTGGTAAAATGTCAAAGGCTTATCGTATGAGCTAAGATATGCAAGTTGGGAGGTGCTGGACATGCATCGAATCGAAGTGCTTAATGGACCGAATTTGAATATGCTGGGCATTCGCGAGCCAGGCGTTTACGGCAGTCAATCGCTTTCTGCAATTGAAGAAATGCTGACGCAAAAGGCTAAGGAGCTAGGCGTGCAGCTTAACTTTTTCCAAACTAATCATGAAGGTGAAATGATCGATCGTATACACGCTGCACATGGTCAAGCAGCCGGAATTATTATTAATCCTGGTGCTTGGACGCATTATAGCTATGCGATTCGGGATGCACTTCAAGCAGTATCACTTCCCGTAGTAGAGGTACACCTTTCGAATATACATAAAAGAGAGGCCTTCAGACACCATTCCGTTGTTGCTCCGATTGCAATTGGACAAATTGCAGGATTTGGGCCAACAGGTTATTGGTTAGCGCTACAAGCACTAATTGCTCAGCTTGAGCAGTAGAATTGAAGTTATTCGAAAGAAGGGATTAAGATGATAATGAATAGAGTAGAGAAGCTGCAACAAATGCTTTCGGAAAAGCAGCTTGAAGCAATCATCATCGACAGCCCCATCAATCGCCGCTATTTAAGCGGATTTACCGGCTCGGCAGGCACTTTGCTTATTACTTTAGAGCAAAGCTATTTGCTGACTGACTTTCGCTACGAAACACAAGCGGTAGATCAGGCAGCTGGCTTCCAGGTAAGTATATATGCAACGCAGCCTTTCGATGAGCTGAAAAGCTTATTCGGTAAGCATGGTATTACTCGTGTTGCGTTTGAGCAGGATATCGTTTCCTTCGCTCAGTATAAACGCTATGAAGCAGCTTTTCATGGAGTGGAGCTAGTCGGAACTTCAGGTCTTGTGGAGCAGCTTCGTGAGATTAAAGATGATCAGGAAATTAGCGTTATTCAAGAAGCAGCTACACTTGCTGATCAAACCTTCGCCCATATCTTAAACTACATAAAACCGGGCGTAAGAGAGCTGGATATTGCTCTTGAAATCGAAATGTTTATGCGCGCTAATGGTGCGACAAGCACGTCATTTGATACGATTGTTGCCTCTGGAGAGCGTTCGGCCTTACCTCACGGTGTTGCGAGTGAACGTGTAATTGGCAATAATGAATTCGTAAAGCTTGATTTTGGCGCATATTATAAAGGCTATTGCTCTGATATTACGAGAACTGTTTTCGTAGGCCAACCCACGCAGAAGCACCTCGAGATTTATAATATTGTACTTGAGGCACAGCTTTATGCACTTGAACATATCAAGGCAGGCATGACAGGGCTAGAAGCAGATGCATGTTGCAGAGACATCATTACAAACTACGGTTATGGTGATCGATTTGGACATAGTACAGGTCACGGTATAGGGATGGAAATCCATGAAGCACCGCGGCTATCTCGCTTGAGCGATACATTGTTAACACCCGGAATGACGGTTACAGTAGAGCCTGGTATTTATCTCCCTGGTTTTGGTGGAGTGAGAATCGAGGATGATATCGTAATTACTCAAACCGGCAATCAAATATTAACCTCATCGCCGAAAGAGCTTATTCTTCTGTGATTTGGAACTTATTCTCAGGAGGGAATCATTAATGATTTCAGTAAACGATTTTAAAACGGGTTTGACAATTGAATTTGATGGAGACATTTTTACAGTATTAGAGTTTCAGCACGTAAAGCCTGGTAAAGGTGCAGCGTTTGTACGCTCTAAACTTAAAAATCTTCGTAACGGTAACACAGTGGAAAAAACATTCCGTGCTGGTGAAACATTGAGCCGCGCAATGATTGAAAATCGTGAAGTTCAATATTTGTACAGCGCTGGTAATGAATATACATTTATGGATAACGAAACTTACGATCAGTTTACTCTATCGGAAGAACAGCTTGAATGGGAGCTTAACTTCTTGAAGGAAAATATGAACGTTAATATTACAAGCTATCAAGGTGAAATTCTTGGTATCCAACTGCCTAACAACGTTGAGTTGAAAGTTATCGAGACTGAACCAGGTGTTAAAGGTAACACTGCACAGGGTGCTACGAAAAACGCGAAGGTAGAAACAGGTCTTAACGTTCAAGTTCCATTGTTCATTAACGAAGACGATGTATTACTGATCGATACACGTGAAGGTAAATACATCTCACGTGCTTAAATGATCTAGAAGCTGCTTGAACAACTCAAGCGGCTTTTTTATATGTAGCAGTATTCTTTTGCAGCAATGGGTGATATAATATATAACCGTATGCATATGTCAAGGTTGGGAGTGAGCAGCTTTGTCTTTGATCGTGATGAAATTCGGTGGTAGTTCTGTAGGAACTCCAGAGAGAATGCAACGTGTTGCACAACGAATCATTGATAGACAACAGGAAGGTAATAAAATTGTTGTAGTTGTATCTGCTATGGGAGATACGACAGATGATCTAATTGATCAATCAAAAACGTTAAATCCAAATCCAACGGCTCGTGAAATGGATATGCTTTTAACAGTGGGTGAGCAAATTTCAATTGCGTTATTGTCTATGACAATACAAGCTGCTGGTGGCAAGGCGATGTCCTTCACTGGTTGGCAAGCAGGTATGAAAACAGATTCAGTGCACGGCAAAGCTAAGATTGCCGATATACAGCCTGATCGCTTAATTAGCGCGCTAGATTCTGGTCATGTTGCTGTTGTAGCTGGTTTTCAGGGTGCTAGTGAAGATGGAGAAATTACTACTTTAGGTCGTGGTGGCTCTGATACAACGGCTGTTGCTCTTGCTGCAGCTATTGGTGCAGATCTGTGTGAAATTTATACCGATGTTGATGGTGTATATACAACTGACCCACGCGTCGTTAAAAATGCACGTAAGCTTAATGAGATCTCTTATGATGAAATGCTTGAGCTTGCCCATCTTGGTGCGGCAGTGCTGCATCCACGTGCAGTAGAGTATGCAAAGCATCATAATGTTCAATTGGTCGTTCGTTCAAGCTTTACGAACAACGTAGGTACTAGCGTGAAGGAGGAAGCGGTTATGGAACAGGGCGTAGCGGTTCGTGGCATAGCCTTTGAGAAAAACGTAGCAAGAATTACAATCATTGGCGTTGAAGATATTCCTGGTGTACTTGCCAACGTGTTTGGTGCACTTGCTGATAATGGCATTGATGTTGATATTATTGTACAAAGCGGTGTGCAAAACGGTAAAGCTGACTTTGCGTTTACAGTAGCTGGAGATGTGAAGGAAAATGCATTGACTGTCATTGAGGGCCTAAAAGATAAGGTACCTTATCAGGAAGTAATCTCTGAGGGTAATCTAGTAAAAGTATCCATTGTTGGAGCAGGTATGGTCAGCAATCCTGGCGTTGCGGCTAAGATGTTCTCTACTATTTCTTCACTAGGTGTAAGTATTAATATGGTAAGTACATCTGAAATTAAAGTATCTTGTGTGATCGCATCCGACAAACTTAACGAGGTTGTCGTTGCATTACACTCAGCATATGGCCTTGATGCCAATGAGCAAGTATTCGTTGGCGGTCCTTCTGAACGTCGGTAATCATTTGTTCATTATACAAAGACCCGTCCATGCTAGGGAGCTTTCCTAGTAGAGGACGGGTTTTTTGTTTTAGAAATTAACTTTTAAGTGTTAACTGGATATGAAACAATGGCACCGTTATGAAGATATGGAACGACCGTTGTTCGATTGATCTGGATACAATCGTTAATGTCAGCTTCTAAACCGATGGCTTGCAAATGCTTTCCAGAAAAACCGTTCCTCAGCGTAGTTGTTTGTTGATGCTTTGTATGCTCATATAGTGATAGCATGGCATACCCAAAATCATTCATGCTAAGCGGGCTATTTGAATAATCCTTCTGTAGCTTAGCAATTAATGCCCCCGCACAAAAACCATCCTCCAAAGTAAATTGATCCTGACTACCTGCACATATTAAAACAAGATCTCTTTCCGTTTGCATAGCAGCATCGATACATGCATCTGCGTTCGTTAAGCTAGCAATAAACAATTCTGCTGCACGCATCGAGCGGATGATCGCTCGTGTTCCATCCGTTGTCGTAAGAATGATACGTTTATCGCATACAATAGAATTGCGATATTCGTTTGGTGAATTTCCAAGATCAAATCCGGAGATACGCTTACAGAACCGTTCTCCCCCTAATAGATCACTACTCTTCGCAATTGCTTTTGCCTCCATAATGGTCTCTACCGGCAGTACGCACCTGGCACCAGCCTCTATAGCAGCGATGATCGTTGACGCCGTTCTCATCACATCAATAACAATTGCAGTTTTTCCAATTAATTGTGCTTGATGCACGTTGCTTGCATTCGAAATGACCTGAACTCGCATACGTAGACCTTCTTTCTTGGATACATTAAGTACGTTATGCAAATAAAGCTAGGCAGGTGCTCATTTTGAGAGAGCTGTAATTTTCATCTAGTAAGCTATCATTCAATAAAATTTTGGGATATTTTCGGAAAGACAAGCATAGACTTGTATCGTCAACAGCAAAATTCAAGGAGTGACTCCGAGCTATGCTAGACCATATCATTCACATTTTGCCATATGAATTGAAGACTATTGTCAATCAGCTATCGCAGCATATTAAAAATAGCTTGGAGGAAATTAGAATTCGAGAGAATCGCCCATTAGAAATTTCACATCACGGCAGCTTTCATTATGTTACAGAGAAGGGGAAAACGGTACTCGATTCTAGACAAGCCTATCATCCAACACAAGAGCAATGCCGAAAGCTTCTTGAGAGAATTACGAATTACTCCCTATACGCAATGGAGGAGGAGCTGCGAAGAGGCTACATCACCATTGCGGGAGGTCATCGGATTGGTATTGCAGGCCGAACGATTTTGGAGGGTGGGCATGTTCGAGGCATCCGAGATATCGGTGGTTTTAATATACGAATAGCGAGAGAGGTTCTTGGTGCATCTAAGCAGCTACTACCTAAGCTATTCGGAGGCCCCTCTGATAGCTTGCAATCCACACTTATTATTTCGCCTCCACAGCAAGGGAAGACGACGCTTCTGCGAGATCTGGCCAGAGCGTTAAGCTATGGAGATTATCGAAAGCATGCGATGAAAGTGGCGATTGTAGATGAACGCTCAGAAATTGCAGCTTGCGTCAGAGGGATTCCTTCCTTTGACGTCGGTCCAAGAACAGACGTGATGGATGCATGTCCAAAAGCAGAAGGAATGATGATGCTCCTGCGTTCCATGTCTCCTGAGGTAATCATTGTGGATGAGATCGGGAGAGTTGAGGATGCTGTCGCCATTCGCGAGGCAGCACATTGCGGTGTAAAGGTTATCGCTACAGCTCATGCCTACAATATTCAAGAAGCGTTTGGTCGAAGTGAAATTAGAACGCTGCTCCAGGAAAGAGCATTTGGCAGCGTTGTCGAGCTAAAGCGTAATGAACAAGGCTTTATGCACCGGATCATATCTGTCGATCGAATGCTGGAGCAGAATCGGCAAAACCATGGATTTTTCTCATTAACGAAGAAAGCAGGCTCTTAGAAAAGCGAGGTGAATTGCATGCGTATCATGCCGAATGATCGTACAGACCTCAGTCATGCTTAAGCTTTTCGGTGCTGTACTCATTATATTAGCAGGTACAGCGATAGGATTTGTACAAGCAGCATCCTATGTAAATCGAAGCAAGCAGCTTCGTCTACTTATCTACTCACTGCAAAGGCTTGAAACAGAAATTAATTATGGACAAACCTTTTTACCGACGGCCCTTATTAAAAGCAGTGAAGGAATGGAACAGCCGCTAAGTAAAATTTTTACGGAGACCGCTCAGCTTCTCGAGGACTCCAAGGAGCTATCGATGCAGGAAGCCTGGCAGCAAACCATAGAAAACGTATGGGGGCATACAGCTCTGAGGCAGCGTGAAAAGGATGTGTTGCTTAGAATGGGGACGGTGCTTGGGATGAGCGATGCTGAGGATCAGCAGAAGCATCTACAGCTTGCACAGCTTCAATTGAAGAGTGAAGAGGAGCAGGCAGTGATGGAGCAGCAGCGTTACGCCAATATGTGGCGAAGCCTTGGTACATTGGGCGCGATATTAATCGTCATCTTGATGGTATAGAGGGTTGGAGGGTAAATATGGAGATTACAGCAATATTTCAAATTGCCGGCGTTGGAATTATTATTGCGATCATGCATACGGTGTTGAAGCAGATGGGTAAGGAAGATATTGCTCATTGGATTACGTTACTAGGCTTTGTGATCGGAATATTTATGGTCATAGATGTCATTGCTCAGCTTTTTCAGGAGATAAAATCGATCTTTTTATTCCAGTAGGTGAATGCAGTGGAAATCATCCAAATCGTAGGCATAGGCATAATCGCTGCGCTGCTCGTCATTATCGTCAGAGAGCAAAAGCCGCAGTTTGCATTTCTTATTACACTATTTACTGGTGTCTTTTTATTTCTACTCGTCATCGGAAAGATCGGTGCAGTCATTGAAGTCATTAATGAGCTCGCCAATCGATCAGGCATCCCTGATGTTTATCTGAAAACAATATTGAAAATCATCGGTATTGCCTATGTGGCAGAGTTCGGCGCACAAATGGTGCGAGATGCTGGGCAGGAAAGCATCGCTTCCAAAATTGAATTCGCCGGTAAAATTTTTATACTCGTGCTGGCTATTCCAATTATCAATGTCATTATCGAAACTTTGCTTTCGCTTCTGCCGCTCGGAAGCAGCTAGGAGGTTGTAAATGAAGCAGTTGATCTGGAAAAGCCTCCTCCTATTGTTTATTTTGCTGCAATGGCCAACCGTTGCTGCTGAAGCTTCCTCTCCCGAAGCGGAAGGGGCACAGGATATGAGCAGCAAGTGGATTCAACAGCAGGTAGACGCGCTTGAAACTGACTCCATCGAGCAATATTGGAATGACCTTGGTAGAGAATATGCGCAGTACTTTCCAGGACAGGAGCTGCCGTCTATTACGGACATGATGTTTACGGACGATCAGCAGAGTGCCTTCAGTGGCTGGGGGATTATTAAAGGCTTTATCAGGTTTTTTCTAGAGGAAATTATATATAACGGTAAGCTTTTACTCATTATCGTCATGCTCTCCATATTCAGTATGATGCTGGAGACGCTGCAGTCAGCCTTTGAGAAGAAGTCGATTAGTAAAATCGCCTACTCGATCATTTTTATCGTACTCGTAACGATCGCCATTAACAGCTTTATGGTGGCAATGGATTTCGCGAAGGAAGCAATCGAGAAGATGATCACCTTTATGCTTGCGATGGTACCGCTTCTACTGACGCTGCTCGCTTCGATGGGTGGAGTGGTTACAGTGTCCGTTATGCATCCGCTCATCATCTTTATGATTCACATGGTCGGATCATTGATCTATCTCGTCGTGTTTCCCTTGCTATTCTTTTCGGCGGTGCTTCATATCGTCAGTGCTATAACGGATCGATTTAAGCTTACTCAGCTTGCGAATATGCTAAGAAATATCGCAGTTACCGTGCTTGGTATATTGTTAACGGTATTTCTAGGTGTCATATCTGTCCAAGGCGCAACAAGCTCAATAACAGACGGCGTCGCACTCAGAACGGCGAAATTCGTGACAGGTAATTTTGTTCCGGTCGTCGGAAAAATGTTCTCTGATGCTGCAGATACGATTATATCTGCATCACTTGTCGCAAAAAATGCGGTGGGTATAGCTGGCGTAACGATATTACTCGTCATCTGTGCTTTTCCAGCGATAAAAATTGTGGCGCTGGCCTTAATCTATCATTTATCTGGAGCCATCATGCAGCCGCTAGGAGACTCGCCCATTGCGGCATGTCTGCAAACGATAGGTAAAACGATGCTATATGTGTTCGCTGCCTTAGCTGCAGTAAGTCTAATGTTTTTCTTAGCTATTACTATCATTATTACAGCAGGAAATGCAACAGTCATGATTCGTTAAGGAGGTGAGGAGAATGTGTTAGCTTGGCTAGGTGAATGGCTATCGAGTATCGTTGTTGTCGTCTTGCTTGCAATTGTTGTAGAGCTTGTCCTGCCTAATAGTAAGATGCTGCGCTACTCTAGACTGGTAGTGGGTCTCATTCTCATGCTGACGATGCTTAATCCTATTTTACAAATTTTCCAAAGTGACTTTCACGATAAGCTTACGGCAAGCTTCTCTCTATGGGAAAAGTCACTGGCATCAAGGGAGCGAGCAATCCCCTCCATTGACGAAATTACAAAGCAAGCAGAACAGCTAAAGGAAGTAAGACAAGAGGCTGCAGTTGATATGACACGCTCAAGTCTAGAGCAAGCCATTCTACAGGAAATTAGGACGAAGACAGAAGCCAAGGTAGAAGCGGTTAATCTCGAGTTTGGCTGGGATAAGAAGCTTGACGGACAACAAGTACCGCATATCGCTTCTGTTACGGTCAAGCTGAAGATGACAGCAGATCAGCAGCAACATGCAGAGCAACGAGATTCAGAGAAAGAAGAAGTCATTGTAGATGCAATTAACGAGGTATCCATTCCAGTTGTTAGTGTAGAACTGAATGAGCAAGAAGCAGACCACAATTCTGCAGCTTCATCCGAACAAGTATTGCAGGATGGTCTGAATAATGAACAGCTAAGTGCGCTATTTAACGTACAAGCACATGAAATTCGACAAATTATTACAGCTGGATGGAATGTAAAAGCGGATCATGTTTTCGTACAAGCAAGCTAGCAGCACAGTATAAATGAGGAGGAGAGCAAATTGTGAGTAATTGGTATTCCAGTTTTGAAAAAATAATCGGTGGAGGACCTGGCGGGAAAAAGCGTATCACTGTAGTACGGATGCTTATTATTGTCGGGGCCGTCGGGATTTTTTTCATGCTCATTCAATCCTACCTCCCCTTCAAGCGCATTGAAACGATGGACACCTTGCCTGATCCTGCACTGAGCAGCGAGGAGGTTTTCAAAAGTGGACAATCATCAAGCAGCAGTCCATTTGAGAGCATCGAGACAACACTAGAAGAACGGTTGAAGGAGATGCTTGAAAAAATGGTCGGTGTCGGCAGAGTTGATGTCATGATCACTGTGGAATCAACAGAAGAGAAGGTTGTGGAGCGCAACATGAGCAGCAGTGAAAATACAACCGACGAAACTGATCGCAATGGCGGGAAACGACATATTACGACTGTCACCTCTGATGGGCAGGTCGTGCTGTATCAAGCAAGTGATGGTCAGCAGCCGCTCATAACAAAAGTCATTAATCCTCGTATTCGCGGAGTGCTCATTGTAGCTGAAGGAGCTGAAGATGCTGCTGTACGGAAATTGATTATACAAGCAGTTGAAAAGGGAATGAATGTTGTTCCAACTCGGATCTCCGTAGTGCCGAGTAAACAATAATTAAATTAATGGAGGGTTCTCTATGAACACAAAAAGACAAACAATTTGGCTAGTTTCCATGCTCAGCTTAATGGTTATTTTATCGGCGTATTACTTATTCACGCAAGACATTGGCAGTGATGAGAAGCTAACGGATGCGACACATATGGAAAATACAGCTAAGGTGAATTCACCACTGGATATCAACTCAACGGTAGCAAGTGGTACAGAGGATAGCGGCAATTATACAATTAGTGATGTAGATCAAGATGTGCTTAGCCAGCTAGAAGCGGAAGGCTACTTCAATAACAACAGCAAGATTAGCGAGCTGATGACAAAGCGTGAAAACCAGCTTCAGGAAAAGGACAATCAAATTATGTCAGTTCTTGCGGATGTATCAGCTGATACTGATCGCTCACTAGAAGCACTTGAAGAAATGGCAATGCTGGAGCAAAAGATGGAGAAAATTACTCAGCTTGAAAGCGACTTAAAGGATACGTATGATATCGCCATTATTTCTCAAGAGGTGAATGACAAATATAAGGTTGTCGTTACAAGTGATACGCTTGAGAAAAAGCAAGCAGCTGAAATTATCGCACAGGTGATTGAAGAGCTTGAGGTGCGGCCGGAACAGGTCTCCGTACAATTCATAGCCAACCCTTAAAAGTGGTAGGTTCAATCGTCCGACTTTGATGACGATGTAACGCGTTGTAGTGAACTCGGCGGCGAATATGGAGCCCTAGCGAAAACTCCGTTGCTCACGTACCTAAACCGTACGCTGCGCTACTCGTTTTCTACTAGTGCTCCATCTTCTTGGTCCTGAAAGCCGAACTACGTCCAAACTTTGATGACGATGTAAAAAAGTTTTTTCGATAGTGACAAAGGAAATAACTCCCCTATGAGCGAATATATCGCTTGTATTGGAGTTATTTTACGTTACTTAAAAAATAATTCGTGTTATGGTAAGAATGTGTTATAATGTTTAACGTTATGTGAAAAAAGGAGTGATAACGTTCATGTTTAAGTTGAGCGAGATTAAAGAGTTAATCAAATTAGTTGATCAAACTTCCGTTGAAGAGCTCGAAATTGAAAACGAGGGATCACGTCTCCATATTCGTAAGCCAGGTAAATCTGAAGTCGTTACGGTGCAGCCAGCTCCAGTTATGCATACATATACACAACCAGCTGCGGTACCCGTACAGGCTGCTCCACAACCAACTGCCGCAGTTCAAGAAGAAACAGCTGCTCCAGAGCAGTCAGCGGCAAACAATTATCATAAAATTACTTCACCTATGGTTGGAACGTTCTACAGCTCTCCATCACCTGATGCGGCTCCATTTGTAAAAGTTGGCGACCGTGTCAATACGAAGTCAGTAGTTTGTATTCTAGAAGCGATGAAGCTTATGAATGAACTAGAAGCAGAGGTTAATGGTGAAATCGTAGAAGTGTTAGTATCCAATGGTCAGTTGGTTGAGTTTGGTCAGCCATTGTTCCTTGTGAAAGCGGACTAGCCACTGTCGTGAATAGAAGGTTGAAAGGGGTTCTCATTAAAGTGAAATTCCAAAAAATTCTTATTGCGAATCGTGGGGAGATCGCGGTTCGAATCATACGAGCTTGTCGAGAGCTTGGTATTCAAACGGTAGCGGTATTCTCTGAGGCAGACCGGGATTCTTTGCATGTTAAGCTTGCGGATGAAGCTTATTGCATCGGACCAGTGGCATCTAAAGACAGCTATTTGAATTTGACGAATATTATGAGTGTGGCAACACTGACTGAATGTGACGCCATTCATCCAGGCTACGGCTTCTTAGCTGAAAATGCAGACTTTGCAGAGATTTGTGAGTCATGCAATATTACGTTTATCGGCCCATCGCCAGAAGCGATTAGCAAGATGGGGGATAAGGCGGTAGCGAAGCAAACGATGAAGGATGCGAATGTACCTGTTATTCCAGGCTCTGATGGTCTAATTGAAGATCTTGATGAAGCGATTATGATAGCACGTGATATTGGTTATCCAGTAATCATTAAAGCAACGGCTGGCGGCGGTGGTAAAGGGATTAGAATTGCTGAAGATGAAGCAAGTCTTATCGCTCAAATTACGACTGCACAACAAGAAGCTCAGAAGGCATTTGGTAATGGCGGTGTCTATCTTGAAAAGTTTTTAACAGGCATGAAGCACGTTGAGGTTCAAATTATGGCCGATAAGCATGGTAACGCTGTTCACCTGTTCGAGCGTGACTGCTCTGTGCAACGACGTCGTCAAAAGCTTATTGAAGAAGCGCCTTGCGCAACACTTACACCTGAGCTTCGTGAAGAAATGGGACAAGCGGCAGTCCGTGCAGCGCTTGCAGTTAACTATGCAGGTGCAGGAACCTTAGAGTTTTTGCTTGGCCCAGACAATAAGTTTTACTTTATGGAAATGAACACACGTATACAGGTTGAACATCCTGTTACTGAAATGATTACAAATGTAGATCTCATAAAAGAAATGATATCTGTCGCTGAAGGTAATCCGCTTTCCATCACGCAAGATGACTTGCAAATCAATGGTTGGTCCATTGAGTGCAGAATTAATGCGGAGGATTCAGAGCGTAATTTCATGCCGTCTGCAGGGAATATTCCATTTTATCTAGCTCCTGGTGGTAATGGTGTTCGTGTTGATAGTGCGGTATATCCTGGCTATACGATCTCGCCGCATTATGATTCCATGATTGCCAAATTAATTGTGTGGGGTTCTACGCGCGAGGAAGCAATTTCCCGCATGAAACGAGCACTGCATGAATTTGCAATTGAAGGTATTAAAACAACGATACCTTTCCATTTGAAGGTATTAGATCACGAGAAATTCGTTAGTGGTGATTTTGATATTAAATTTCTTGAGGATCACGACATTAACGGAGCTTCTTAAAACAATCGGTACAAGTGTTTGTCATAAATGTTACGCAATGCTATAGTATAGAAATAAGTAACAAAGGTAAGCATGACCATATGCGTGTATTGATAATGTGGAGGTGTAACTAGCATGAATATGATCGCTGAATACGAAAAAACAGATATGGGCACCATTCAAATTGCTCCTGAGGTTATCGAAGTGATTGCTGGCCTTGCCACGATTGAAGTGGAAGGTATTGCTGGCATGAGCGGTGGACTTGCAGGTGGTATTGCCGAGCTTTTGGGTAAGAAAAATGTTGCCAAAGGTGTTAAGGTAGAGGTAGGTCAAAAAGAAGCAGCAGTTGATGTTTCCGTTATCGTTCAATACGGCTTTAAAATTCCAGAGGTTGCTAATCACGTACAAGAGAACATTAAGCGTTCTATTGAAATTATGACTGGCTTAACCGTTGTTGAAGTTAATGTTCACGTCCATGACGTGCATTTAAAGACCGAAGAAAAAGCAGACTCCGATGACCAGAC
Source organism: Paenibacillus camelliae (assembly GCF_023715345.1). Taxonomy (GTDB): domain Bacteria; phylum Bacillota; class Bacilli; order Paenibacillales; family Paenibacillaceae; genus Pristimantibacillus; species Pristimantibacillus camelliae. The sequence continues at coordinate 296,715 of NZ_JAMBNY010000002.1, read as the reverse complement.
ACAACGTGTAAAGTAGGATAAGTAATATTAACCCCCTTGAAGCCTAAGCTTGCGCTCGGCGCAGGGGGTTGATTACGTTAGACGAGAGGATGAAGTTCTTGATCAGAGTTGTGGACAAATTATTATTGTTTTTGTACAGTATCATAATTGCTGTCATCTCTGTTGCTGCAGTCTGTATCGGATTTGAATGGATAACTGGAGCAATGGCGATTGATGCGATAGATAAGCTCTATAGTAATGGTAGCCTTCAATTAACAATTATTATAATAGGAATCGTACTGTTTCTAATCAGTCTTCGTTTCTTTATTGTCTCACTCTCTCGAGGTGCGATCTCTTCCCAATCCGTTGATCAGCGTACTGAATATGGTGATATTCGAATTTCCATCGAAACAATGGAGAACTTAGCTCTAAAGGCTGCAATGAAGCAGCGCGGAGTAAAGGATCTACGTGCTCGTGTTCATGCAACGGACGCTGGTATGAATATTGTACTTAGAACTGTCGTTGACGGTGAGGTTGCAATTCCTCAATTGACTGAGGATGTGCAAAAAAATGTGAAAAGCTATGTCGAGGAAATTACAGGTATACCAGTAACGAACGTTTCCGTGTATATTGCCAATATCATTCAAACCAACACGATAAAAAGTCGTGTTGAGTAGAGGTGAGTCTATCAATGTGGAAAGAGATTTGGAGTCAGTATTGGAAGCGAATCGTTGGTGCAGGAACTGGCTTGTTTTTTGGTATTATATATTTAGCATTTGGATTTTGGGATATGCTATTCATAGCCCTACTTGTCGGAGCGGGGTATTGGTACGGTAAGCAGAAGGAATTTGCCAATGGCTCGATTTTTCCGTGGGGGCGCATATGGGAATCAATCACAAAGTTGTTTAGGCCGTACCGTTAATATGATCTCCTCCGTGCTACGTAATTAGAGGATAGGATGGTTCAAAGATCCGAAGTTGATTACGATGTATAGTGTTGAAGCTTAGTCGGCATCGAATATGTCACGCTAGCGAAAGCTGCGGTGCTCACGTACCAAAAACGTACGTTGCGCTCCTCGTTTTCTACTATCGGCCATCTTCTTGGTACTGAACCTCGAACCCTTGAACCTTTATTGGAAGAGGATGGTTCAAAGATCCGAAGTTGATTACGATGTATAGCGTTGAAGCTTCGTCGACGGCGAATATGTCACGCTAGCGAAAGCTGCGGTGCTTACGTACCAAAGACGTACGTTGCGCTCCTCGTTATCTACTATCGTGCCATCTTCTTGGTACTGAACCTCGAACCTTTGAACCTATATTGGAAGAGGTTGGTTCAAAGATCCAAAGTTGATTACGATGTATAGCGTTGAAGCTTCGTCGGACTCGAATCTTGGACCAACCAAATGAATGGAGCTACATTCGCAGCAGGGATGAGATCATATGAAGTTGATAAGCAATAAGGCATAAGTCATGGAGGATACATGAAACGAAGATTAGCAAGAGAAATGGTTATATCAAGCTTATACAGTATTGAGCTGAACGAGGTGCAGGCCTACGAGGCACTGCAAGGCGTTATTGATGAGGTTATGAACGATAACGAGGTAACTGAAAAGTTCAGCGACGAGACGACAAACGAATTTGCGCGTAAGCTGCTTATGGGTGTTGTGGAGAACCGAGCGGCAATTGACGATTTGTTAAAGGATTGCTTAACAGGCTGGCAAGTTGATCGATTGTCACGTGTAGATCGACAAATCCTTCGTTTGGCGTGCTTTGAGATGGTATTTAGCAAGGACGCTCCCCCGAAGGTAGCAGTGAACGAAGCGATTGAGCTCGCTAAGCATTATGGGACAGATGAATCTGGTAAGTTTGTCAATGGCGTACTCGCTAAACTATTGAAAAACCTTGATTCTACTAAAGCATAAGCTTGTCGCTTTTCATGGCGATAAGCTTCTTTATCTTTTGGTTGGATATTATACTATAGATTATTTTCATTTTTAATACATGTATAGGAGTGGTTCTTAATGTCAGCTCACATTATTGATGGGAAACAAATATCCGCAGCGATTCGAAGCGAAATGCAGGCCGAGGTAGCTGCCTTAAAGGAAAAAGGAATTACGCCAGGACTAGCTGTCGTTTTAGTCGGAGAGGATCCTGCAAGCAAGGTTTATGTTGGATCAAAGGAAAAAGCTTGTATTCAGCTTGGCATGTACTCAGAAGTGCATCGACTGCCTGAACAAACATCAGAGCAGGAGCTATTGGCACTTATCGATAAACTGAACAATCAAGCATCCATCAATGGCATATTGGTTCAATTACCATTACCTAAACATATTAACGAAAAGTCTGTTATCGACGCGATTAATGTACATAAAGATGTAGATGGCTTTCATCCTGAAAGCGTAGGTAATCTCGTTATTGGCGATGACAGCTTGCTGCCGTGTACACCAGCTGGTGTTATTGAGCTGATTAAGCGAAGTAACGTGGACATTGCTGGTAAGCATGCGGTCGTTGTCGGACGCAGTAACATTGTAGGGAAGCCTGTTGCAATGCTGCTTCTACGTGAAAATGCAACGGTTACGATCTGTCATTCTCGGACAGCAAATTTGCAAGAGGTTGTAAAGCAAGCAGATATTGTCGTTGTTGCAATCGGCAGAGCGAATGCAATCGATGCTTCATACATTAAACCAGGCGCTGTTGTAATTGACGTCGGCATTAATCGTCTAGAGAACGGCAAGCTGGCTGGTGACGTTGATTATGAAAGCTGTCTTGATACAGCTGGTTATATTACACCAGTGCCAGGTGGAGTTGGTCCCATGACCATTACCATGCTTATGAAAAACACAATTACTGCGGCTAAAAAAGCTAATGGGATGTGAGTAGGCAGTGAGATCCGAACCGCATGTTTATACGATTAAAGATATCAACAAATATATTCGTATGAAAATGGATAGTGATCATGTGCTGTCCGATGTATGGCTACGTGGTGAAATCTCAAATTTCACCCATCACTCTAGCGGCCATATGTATTTCACGCTAAAGGATAAAGACAGTCGTATAAAATGTGTGATGTTTGCCTCCCATAATGCTCGCTTGAGATTTATACCCAAGGAAGGTGCGAAAGTTCTAGCACAGGGTACGATTTCAGTTTATGAGCGAGATGGTGCCTACCAGTTTTATGCCAATGCGATGCAGCCTGATGGCCTAGGCAGCTTATATCTTGCCTATGAGCAATTAAAAGCAGAGCTTGAAGAGGAGGGGTTGTTTGCTGAGTCACGCAAACGTGCTCTTCCTCTTTTTCCACATACGGTAGGGGTAGTAACATCACCAACTGGTGCGGCTGTAAGAGATATTATTACAACGATAAAGCGCAGATTTCCAGCTGCTCACATCCTTCTTGCTCCCGTGCAAGTACAGGGGGAGCTTGCTGCACCTTCCATCGCCAAGGCCATCGCTGCGATGAATGCACATGGAGCATGTGATGTGCTGATTGTAGGTCGGGGTGGCGGCTCGATGGAAGAGCTGTGGGCCTTTAATGAAGAAATTGTTGTTCGAGCGATTGCTTCATCTGAAACGCCTGTCATTAGCGCTGTGGGACATGAAACGGACTTTACACTTTCTGACTTTGTAGCCGATGTTCGAGCTGCTACTCCGACAGCTGCAGCAGAGCTCGCAGTACCGCATGTTCAGGAGATGACAGCAGTTATTGAACGTTATCAGCAGCGTTTTGAGCATGCACTAAAGCGTCAGCTCGACTGGCGCAAAGAGCGATTAAAGCGTGTACAGCAAAGCTCTGTATTTTCGCAGCCAAAGCGAACCTTCTTAAAGCATGCAGAGCGTGTAGATTATTTACAGCTAATGCTGAGCAAGAGTTTAAAGCATGCGTTGCAGCACGGGCATTTAAAGCTATCACAAAGTCAAAGCAGGCTTGCTCGTTTGCACCCAGAGCAGCGTATTAAGCTATTGAATCGACAGGTCAACCATCTGCAGCATAGTATGAGTGAGCTGATGAACTCAATTGTTAAACAAAAGCGTCTACAGACGGTTTCCTATATTAAACAGCTTGATGCTCTGAGTCCGCTTAAGGTTATGGCTCGTGGTTACAGTCTAACCTATACGGAGGATGAGCAGCTGCTTAAGCAAGTCAATCAAGTGAAACGAGGCAGTTCGATCAAAGTTAAAATAATGGACGGCAGCTTGTACTGTACGGTCAATGATATAGAGGAGGAAAAGGAATGACTGAACTTGAAAATCTAAGCTTTGAACAGGCCTTAGAGCGTCTAGAAAATATTGTTGCTCAGCTGGAAAATGGCGATGTGCCGCTTGAACAAGCCATCGAGCTGTATCAAGAGGGTATGAAGCTTTCCAGCCTGTGTAACGGAAAACTGCAGCAGGTCGAAAGCAAGATTGAGATGCTAATACAAACGGAGCAGGGGTTGGCGACGAAGCCTTTTGCTGCCTCCCAATTGGACAAAGGAGAGTAGAAAATTGAACCATTCCCTATCCATTAACGAGCATGTACAGCAAGTCGCTGCAGAAATTACGGAAGAACTGAAACGTTCTTTGTCTTCTTATGATGCAGCACCTAGTAAATTGATCGAATCGATGGAATATTCATTAACAGCTGGTGGAAAGCGGCTTAGACCCTATCTCGTGATGGCTGCTGCTTATGCGGTGCATGCGGATGAAACAACGGTAGAGAAAGCTATCGCTCCAGCGTGTGCGGTGGAATATATTCATACGTACTCGTTAATACATGATGATCTTCCTGCGATGGATAATGATGACCTAAGACGCGGCAAGCCTACGAATCATAAAGTATTCGGTGAAGCCATGGCAATCTTGGCCGGAGATGCTTTATTAACAGGGGCATTCGGCATTATCACCTCACTTGCAAAAGAAGGTAAGCTTGATCCACTTGTTGCGGTTGAAATTATAGATGATTTATCGCGTTATGCAGGGGCTTTAGGTATGGTAGGTGGACAGGTTGCAGATATGGAAGCTGAGCAGGGAATTACTTCGATTGAGCAGCTTGAATATATTCACGAGCATAAAACGAGTGACTTGGTTGTGTTCTCCGTCCTAGCAGGTGCAAGAATTGCAGGTGCCAATGCACATCAGCTGCAACAACTTGAGCTGTACGGACGTAATATAGGTATGGCATTCCAAATACAGGATGATGTGCTGGATCTTGTAGGTGATGAGCAAAAGCTCGGAAAACGCGTCCAAAGCGATGTTGCGGGAGAAAAAGTTACCTTTCCTTTCTTACTCGGACTAGAAGAAAGCAAGGCGCTAGTCGTAAAGCTGACAGAAGAGGCAAAAGCAGCGGTTCTTGCTGCAGATTTAGCGTTCCCAGACCAATTACTGGAGCTTGCTGATTATCTTGTGAATCGTGAATCCTAATCGTCTGCTAAAACTGTTATTATGTAGGATGTCGTATATTGTGATATAATACAGCTAAGTGTCTGATCATTGGGATTACATTCTTGTTGAAAGCGAGGAAAGCGATGTGCTTTTAGATCAAATAGATGACCCAAAACAATTGAAAAAGCTAACAGTTGAGCAACTCGATCAATTAGCAGAAGAAATTCGCCAATTTCTAATCGAGAAATTGTCTCTTACTGGTGGTCATCTTGCTCCTAATCTTGGAGTTGTTGAGCTTACCTTGGCGATGCATTATTTGTTCGATAGTCCAAGTGACAAGTTTATTTTTGATGTTGGTCATCAATCGTATGTACACAAAATTATTACAGGTCGTAAAGATCAATTTGATACATTAAGAAAATATAAGGGCCTGTGCGGCTTTATTAAACGTAACGAAAGCGAGCATGATGTGTGGGAGGCTGGGCATAGCAGTACCTCATTATCTGCAGCGATCGGAATGGCGATGGCGCGTGACTTCAAGGGTGACAGCAACCGTGTTGTAGCTGTGATCGGTGATGGTGCCTTAACAGGCGGTATGGCATTAGAGGCGTTGAATCATATCGGACATGAAAAGCGCAAGCTGATCGTTGTCCTTAACGATAATGAAATGTCAATTGCACCTAATGTCGGAGCGCTTCATCAATACTTAGGGAAAATTAGAACAGGCAGACAATACCAAAAGGCGAAAGAGGATGTACATCAGCTGCTGAACAAAATTCCAGCAATCGGTGGTAAGCTGGCAGAAACGGTTAGCCGTTTTAAAGACAGTGTTAAATATTTGCTAATGAGCGGTATTTTGTTTGAACAGTTTGGTTTATCCTATCTTGGACCGGTCGATGGCCATGATACAGAAGCTTTGCTTGAAACATTGAAGCAAGCTGATCGAATTAACGGACCTGTACTTGTTCATGTCATTACGACAAAAGGTAAGGGCTATACGCCAGCAGAAAATGATTCTCATGCATGGCATGGTGCATCTCCATATAAGATCGAGTCAGGAAAAATGGTAAAAGCAGTCGGTCCTCCGATGTATACGAAGGTGTTTGGCGATGTGTTAATCGAGCTAGCTGAACAGGATGAGCGTATCGTAGCCGTGACACCTGCAATGCCAGGCGGATCTGGTTTAATGGAGTTCGCAGATCGTTTTCCAACGAGAATGATCGATGTTGGAATCGCGGAGCAGCACGCTGCGACGATGTCCGCAGCGCTTGCTATTGAAGGCATGAAGCCGGTTTTTGCTGTGTATTCTACCTTCCTGCAGCGAGCATATGATCAAGTTGTGCATGATATTTGCCGACAAAATCTTAATGTCATCTTTGCAATCGATCGTGCGGGCTTTGTTGGCCCAGATGGCGAAACTCATCAAGGTGTATATGATATACCTTTCCTTCGTCATGTGCCGAATATTGTACTAATGATGCCTAAGGATGAAAATGAGCTTCGTCAAATGATGAAAACTGCAGTGGATTATAATGATGGTCCAATTGCGATTCGTTATCCTCGTATAAATGCAGAGGGCGTGGAGCTGCTGCCAGAACTAACTAGCATTCCCATTGGCAGCTGGGAAGTGTTAAAGGAAGGCGAATCTGAATATGCATTGCTCGCAATCGGCCCTATGCTTAAGGTTGCAAAGGAAGCGTCAGAGCTGCTTATTCGAGAAGGCATTGATGTAGAAATTATAAATGCAAGATTTATTAAGCCACTCGATCAAGATATGCTGCTTCGACTTGCAGCTCAGCATAAAAAGCTAGTCGTGCTTGAGGAAAGTGCGGAGCTTGGCGGCTTAGGTAGTGCGATATGTGAATTCTATTCTCTGCAGGGCATCGATGATATGGTCGTGCGTATTAAAGGGATACCGGATTTATTTGTCGAGCATGGCAGCATTATCGAGCAGCGCAATGAAGTTGGTCTAAATGCTACAGCTGTGTCGCAGCTTGTGCAAAGTATGAAGGCGAAGCTTAAAAGAAATGCGCTATAACCAAACTGATAGGTAGGGATATAATGACAACAGTACCAAAAGAGCGAATTGATGTTTTGCTCGTAGAGGGCGGGTACTTTGATAGTCGTGAAAAGGCGAAAAAAGCACTCATGGCAGGTCTGGTGCTTGTCGATAATGTCCCGATTGACAAGCCGGGGATGAAGGTTGCTCGCAGCGTTGAGATTAAAGTAAAGGGCGCACTTCATCCTTATGTTAGCAGAGGTGGTCTTAAGCTTGAGAAGGCGATTCGCAGCTTCGAGCTCGACCTAAACGATGTAACGATGCTTGATATCGGCTCTTCAACTGGAGGCTTTACCGATTGTGCATTGCAGCATGGAGCTGCATATGTGTACGCGATTGATGTAGGCTATAATCAATTAGATTGGTCGCTTAGACAGCACGAACAGGTTAATGTAATGGAACGAACGAATTTTCGGTATTTAACGTCTGATGATTTAACAGGTCCTACTCCTAATTTTGCGAGTATTGATGTGTCATTTATTTCGTTAAAGCACATATTACCGAATTTATCGACTTTATTGCCGGTTCAATCCTCCGTTGTTGCACTCATTAAGCCACAGTTCGAGGCTGGACGCGAGAAGGTTGGTAAGCTCGGCGTCGTTCGAGAGCCTGCCGTTCATAAAGAGGTTTTACACCAAGTGCTTACAATGGCTGCTGAGATAGGATATGAGCTCAAGCATTTAACTTTTTCTCCGATTACAGGTGGAGAGGGGAATATTGAGTTTTTAGCTCATTGGACGTGGGAAAACAAGCCTAGTTTTGTTGATGAAGATACGTCCTCTGCAATTGAGCAGGTTGTAGCTGAAGCTAACGCAACGTTTAAGGTTTCAAAGTAATACAATTTCAATAAGAGTACAGCAAAGATGCCAATCGATAACATCATCGTAAGGCATCTTTTGTCTTTACAGCGGTGTTATTCATTTGATACACTATTAATGCAAACAAGTGTTCTCTATTGTAAAATGTTGAGAGGAGCTCAGCTCTTATGGATAACCTTGTTGAAATTTTTGTCATGATTGTTGCAGCTATTTTTCTTGTGGTTTTGCTGTATCGAGCATTTTATCGTTGGCTTCACTCTCCCGCTACCATCTCAAGAATTAAGCTTGGACGCGGTGGGAAGCTTAAAGATAACGACCCGAATGTAGAGCTGCTTGAGCGGCATGGATATGTCGTCATTTCTGGTAGACATCAAATTCCACTCGCTGTAGAGGTTGATGGACACTTTCTTAACCGCTCAACAACCATTATTATTGACTATATTGCAGAGAAAAAAGGTCTATCCTATATTGTGAAATACGAGCGTGAGCGACAGCCAATCGAGCTGGAGGCCTCAGATCTGAAGAAGCATCTGCTTATGTACTCGTTGCTGTTGCCGGATATGAGTGGAATCATATATATTAAGCCAAAAGAACAAAAAATTCATAAAATTGCATTTCATATTGCAGAATGATGAACATTGAATAGGGGACAGAGTCATGAAAGGGATAAGGCAATTTAAAATTAAAGAAATAATACTCGAGCGCGATATTGAGACGCAAGAGGAGCTAGTCGATGCACTTCGCGATAGTGGGATGAAGGTTACGCAAGCGACAGTATCTCGAGACATTAAAGAATTAATGCTCATCAAAATTCCTTCTAACTCCGGTGGTTACAAATATGCGATGCCTGGTGAGACGCAAAAAGCGAATCCCATTCATAAGCTGAAACGAGCATTGCAGGATCACTTTACACATATAGACTACACAGATAATTTAGTTGTAATGAAATGCTTGCCAGGTACAGCAAATGCGGTAGCTGCGCTTATAGATAGTATGGAAACCACTGATATAATGGGAACGATCTCAGGGGATGATACGATATTAATGATTTGTCGTTCAAAGGAGCAGAGCAAAATCGTAGTGGAACGATTTCTCGATATGCTACGGTAGAGCTGCTTAGTTGAAAAGGAAAAGCTTAGGGAGGCGGTTGTTCATGCTACATGAACTGTCGATTCGCAATTTGGCGGTAATTGAGGAAGCAAACGTACAATTTCATAAAGGATTTCACGTATTAACAGGAGAGACGGGTGCCGGAAAATCAATCATGATTGATGCATTAAGTCTTGTTGTAGGTGGTAGGGGCTCCTCGGATATGGTGCGCTATGGATGTGATCGGACAGAGGTTGAGGCATTATTCGATCTTCCAACTGACCATCCTGTATGGCAAAGGCTATCAGCCCTTGGCATTCAACATGATTCGTCGGAAATGCTGATCGTACGTAGAGAGCTTACAGCATCTGGAAAGAGCAGCAGCCGTGTAAATGGCCAGCTCGTAACGATAACGATGCTGCGTGAGATTGGTGAGAGCTTAGTCAATATTCATGGTCAGCATGAGCATCAATCATTGCTTAAAAGCGAGCAGCATTTAGAATGGCTCGATATGTATGGTGGAGCAGAGCTGCTTTCCGTTAAACGGCAATATCAAGAACAGTATGAACGGTTATTGCTCGTTCGTTCACAGCTGCATGAGCTGGATAATACATCTAGACATAATGTACATATGCAGGATTTGTATGCGTTTCAAGTTGAAGAGATTACTGCAGCGAAGCTTAAACCAGGGGAAGATGAAGAGCTGCTGGAGCAGCGTAAGATGTTAATGTATGCTGAGAAGCGCTCGTCGTCTGTCAATGAAGCCTATGGTCTGCTCAATGATGGACAAGGACTGGATGCGATAAGCCGTGCAATTAGCCGACTAACCGATATTGTCAGCTATGATGAAACAGCACTTTCACCGATGCTCGAGCAGCTTCAGTCTGCTTTTTACACCGCTGAGGATGTGATGTATCAGCTTCGGAGCTATCGAGATGGCATCGAATCAGATCCGCAGCAGCTGCAGTACGTAGAGGATCGTCTTGACCTTATTCGCAGTCTAAAGCGTAAATATGGAGAGACGATAGAGGAAATTCAAACATATCTCGAAAAAATTACAGAGGAACGAGATAAGCTTGAGAACCGGGAAGAGCTTCTGGAGCAGCTCAAAGCTCAAGAGGCAGAGATCTATGCTGAAGCTTACCTGGTTGCGCAAAAGCTGTCTGAGCTGCGTCAGGAGGCCGCACAGCAGCTCTCTGGCGAAATCAAAGAACATCTTACGCAATTGCAAATGGGAGCAGCTAATTTTGAAGTTAATTTACAGACACTGCCTAAGGATGAGACAAGCTACGTCCGTTTAAGTGCAACGGGCATTGATCATGCCGTATTTATGATGAGTACGAACCCAGGAGAACCGTTAAAGCCACTTCATAAGGTCGCTTCAGGCGGTGAGATGTCTCGTATTATGCTCGCACTCAAAACGATATTTGCAGCCATTGATCAGATTCCGGTGCTTGTGTTTGATGAAGTCGATACCGGTGTCAGCGGACGTGCAGCTCAAGCCATTGCTGAAAAGCTGTCAAAGCTGGCGAAGGATTGTCAGGTGTTTTCCATTACGCATTTGCCTCAGGTTGCATGCATGGCTGATCATCATTATGAGATCCGTAAGCAATTTGTTGGTGAGCGCACATACACTTCTGTCGTAGAGCTTACAGATGAGCTAAGAATCAATGAGCTTGCCCGCATGCTTGGCGGAGTGGAAATTACGGAAAAAACTAAGCATCATGCACAAGAGATGCTTGATCTGGCTATAGGCTTGAAAGGTGCTTGAATCAAGGAAATTTGGGATGTTTTTGTGGTCATAAATCTTTCTGCTCAGGGTAACTTAATGTTACGCCATTGGCGATTAAGCGATGGAATGACAGGAGCGTGAATAGATTGGACCCAAAACAACCTAAACGTATTTTTGGATTAATTCTCGTCGTATTAGTCGGTCTAATCGGGGTATCTACACCAATGCAACAAATCGTAGCATTTCCCAATGAGCTCAGACTATTTACAGGTCAGTTGAAAAATGTACAGTATAGCGTACCTGTACAAGCTGAATTAGAGGTTGATCCAGAAGTGCTGCAAGTGAATGGTAAAGCACAATCATCATTATCCGTTAGTTTGAAGGAACCGTTATCATTACATTCTTATCAAATTGGTCAAACAGAAATGAAGGTAAAGCTGTTTGGAAAAATTCCGTTCAAAACTGTAAAGGTCGACATTGTCCCTGATCTTAAGGTCGTACCAGGAGGACAAACGATCGGAGTAAAAGTTAATTCAGCAGGTGCTCTTGTCGTCGGACATCATCAGGTCGTAGATGAGGCCGGTAACAAGCAATCACCGGGTGAAGCAGCAGGCTTAAGGCTAGGTGACCTCATCACAGCAATTAATAAAGTCAAAGTGAATAATGTAAAAAAGTTAGGAGAGCTATGTGAGAAGTACAGCTCGAGTAAAAAGCCGCTTACTATTACTTATTTGCGTAATGGCAAGTCGATGACCACTAAGCTAAAGCCTATTTATGATGTTCGAGAACAAGAGTGGAGAATCGGACTATATATTCGCGATTCAGCAGCGGGTGTAGGAACGTTAACCTTTTATGCCCCTGATCAGGGCGTGTATGGTGCTTTAGGACATGTAATAACAGATATGGACACTGGAACACCGATTGTAGTAGGTGATGGAGAAATTCTTCAAGCAAGCGTCACATCGATTAATAAAAGTCAAAATGGTGATCCTGGTGAAAAAAGAGCTCACTTCGTGAAGGAAAAACAGCTGCTCGGCAATATAGAACGCAATACACCTTTCGGTATTTTTGGGAAGATGAATGAAATGCCGGCACACAGCTACGAAGAACGTGCGATACCTGTTGCATTTGCAGAGGATGTAAAAGAAGGTCCAGCTCAAATTTTAACTGTAGTCAATGGACAGAAGGTTGAACGCTTTGATATCGAGGTTGTTCATGTAGCGAAGCAAGTAACGCCAGCTACAAAAGGGATGGTCATTAAAGTAACTGATGAACGGTTGATGAGTAAGACAGGCGGTATTGTACAAGGCATGAGCGGCAGCCCCATTATTCAGGATGGAAAGCTTATTGGAGCTGTTACCCATGTGTTTGTAAATGATCCAACATCAGGCTATGGCTGCTTCATTGAATGGATGCTTCAAGATGCTGGTGTGTTGCTTCATTCGGACAACGAGCAAATCGTGGACCAAGCTTCATAAACAAGAAAATGCTATCTGTTTCCGTTGAAGCAGACAGCATTTTCTTGTTTATGGTGAATAGTGATAGGAATTGTCGAATGAGAGTGGTTTTTGTTGCGAATTATTTATTATATCGAAAAGTAGAAAAAAAATAAAGAAAAAAGTTTTTCGACAGAAGGAATAATTAGCGCTGTGTCGAAATTGTATAGAGTAGAAGGTAAACTCGACATTCATATTTAATTAAAGGGAGGCAAAACATCTTGCAGAAGATTGACGTACTATTAGCAGATGACAACCGAGAATTCACAAACCTATTATCGGAGTATTTCGCCAGTCAAAGTGATATGAATGTATGCGGTGTAGCTTACAACGGAGAAGAAGTATTACGACACCTAGAGAATGCCAGAAAGCTGCCAGACGTACTTGTCCTAGATATCATCATGCCTCATCTTGACGGACTTGGAGTTCTAGAACGCATCCGTGAGATGGATCTGAATCCAATGCCAAAAGTTATTATGCTTACAGCCTTTGGACAAGAGAACATTACACAAAGAGCCGTTCAATTGGGGGCATCCTATTATATGCTTAAGCCATTTGATATGGATATGCTTTCTAACCGCATTAGACAGCTTGTAGGAGTTACTTCAACGACTGCAACCTCCAGTTCATTCAGCTCGAGCCTAACTACGAGCAGATCGAATGTAGTGCCTATTGGCAAGCATAAAAACCTTGATGCGAATATTACTAGCATCATACATGAAATTGGAGTGCCTGCGCATATTAAGGGATATCAATATTTGCGTGAAGCCATTACGATGGTGTATAACAATATCGAAATTCTTGGAGCGATTACGAAGACGTTATATCCTGCAATTGCTGAGAAGTTCAAAACGACACCTTCACGTGTAGAACGCGCGATTCGTCATGCAATTGAAGTCGCTTGGACGCGCGGCAACATCGACAGCATCAGCCACTTGTTCGGCTATACGGTCAACATAAGCAAATCCAAGCCAACGAATAGCGAATTTATCGCGATGGTGGCGGATAAGCTAAGAATTGAGCATAAGGTGTCTTGAAAGGATGAGCCGTAGGGAATGCGGCTTTACATAAGCCAACCAATTTTATGAATTGGGTATGGGAAACCTTTTGAACTAACTATTACTTATATCATATCAACGAATACCGCTATTTATTGGAGTGATAACTCTGGTAAAGGGCGGTATTTTTTATGACTGATTTTGAATGACTGATTTTGAATAACGAAAGATGATTATTTTATTTTGTGGTGTCATTCTATTATTGTCTGCTTGTAGCTCTAATTCAACAAGTGGTAATCCATCGGAACCAGCGACTCACAGTACCGAGGGAAAAGTGTATAACGTAGAGCTAGGTGAGGAATTTCTTTACCATAGAATGGGCGCAGTGAACAAATCCACGACTAAGCTTGAGATTACTTTGAGTGATTATGAGATAGTAAAAGAAAAGTCAGCTGTTGACTCGCTTAGAGAAGATGTAGACTATCTTAAACTATATGCACTCGTTGAAAATGTTGGTGATGAGAATTCTCACGATATGGCTATTCATGAGTACAGCTTTAACATCTATGACGCGAATGGTAAAGAAATATCAGTATCAACATTAACGACTCAACGTATTACTCCAGAAGATGAATTCAAACCTGCGGAGCTACGTCCGGGCGGTAAAAACGAAGGCTTCTTGTATATTACGATTGAAGAAGGCTCTGTGCCTGCAGAAATTATTTTTTATGATGCAATGAGCAAAACAGCAGCTCATGCGAATCAATATGTAGTTAAACTGTAATGAACAAAATCATAAAATGCTCTAAGCTTATTTTAGCTCAATAACGAATGAGCATTATAAAAAATCCTATCCATTTGATGTAGATTAAATGGATAGGATTTTTTTGCGGTTGATAAGAAAATGATAAGAAAGAATTTACTCCGAAAACTTCATTTCAAAGGTCGATTTACCGAAATATAGTAATATACTAAGATAATCACCAAAATTTGGAGGGATTAACGTGGATTCCATTTCACTATTTAGCTCTGGTAGCGCAAAGCAAAAGCCACTGTCCGCACTTGAACGTGTCATGCTAATCGCTGAAAGTGGACGATCACCTGCTGAGAAGAGACAGATGCTTCAAGCTTTACAAGAGCAAATGGAGGGCGATCGTGTCAAGCAATTAATGGTGAGTATGAACAAAGTTGAAATTAAGGAAAAGAAAAATGAAGATCAACAAACAAATGAAGATGGAGATACTGTAGAAATCTCACAAGCGGCTCAGATGGAGTATGAACAAAGCTCTAGCAGCAGCGATAGCTCTTCGTCCGTTGAATCATCCGCGAGTTCTGCTAGTTCGGGCTCATCGAGCGAAAATGCATAATGGATGATTAAACTAACTTCAGGTTGATGTACCGATCAGACAATCAGCATGTTTGTACAATATGATCGTCCATTATAAGAGAGCTTCATTAGTCAAGTGACTTCAGCTTGAGGGCATCTAGCATCGCTGGCCCTGCTGGTGAGGCTTCAGACTTGGACGTCGTATCTGAGAATATACTAGATGAAGCAGCCTTTCCTTTCTCTGGGTATGCGGTTTTTGGTTGGTGCTGATCCTTTTTAATATGCTCCGCTAAGAGTTGATGCACTGTTTCGAGATACTCTAACATATAAGAAAGAGCAAAAAATATTGCTGCCACTGCCATTCCACCGAATAAAGTAAGGATAAAGTTGATAATCCCCCAAAAGCTAATAAGATTGTCTGCAATAAATCCTTGGGTTAGACCAGCTAGGATGCCTATAATTAATGAGCTCCAGCCAAAGAAACGTAGAATGCTTGACATTGGACTCCTCCTTAGCGTGAATAATTGTAACTACATACAAGACGTTGAAGATTGACGTTAGGTTACATGTATTCCTTAACACCATTGTCCAACCTTTATATATGTTGTTCGGTCTTCACTTCTCTATGGAGAAGTCTGCAAAATACTATTGTTATTTCCTAATGGATTTTTTATGATAATAATACGAGCAAGGTTGTTGGAAAAATACGAAGCGGTAAGGAGGAAGGACTTCCATGTATATTCAAACGAATATGATGTCGATGAATTTATTAAGAAATTATCAATCACATCAGCGACAGCTATCTACTGCGATGGAAAGACTTTCTACCGGCTATCGTATTAATAGAGCTGCCGATGATCCGGCAGGCCTTGCTATATCAGAACGTATGAGATTCCAAATCAATGGACTAAAGCAGGCCTCACGTAATATACAGGACGGCATATCACTGATTCAAACAGCCGAGGGAGCGATGATTGAAATCCATGCTATGCTTCAACGGATGAACGTCCTAGCCAATCAGGCGGCGAATGGTACTTACAGTGATAGTGATCGCTCTAAGCTTCAGCTGGAATTCAATCAGTTACGTGAGGAAATTACAAGTATTGCAGCTGGAACGAATTTTAACGGTATTAAGCTGTTGGATGGGCAGTATACGATCGACCCATTGTCCAATAAACGTGGATTGACACTGCAAGTCGGTGAGCAAGCTGATCACGTTCTGGAGATGGACATGCCTAATCTGCCGTCATATTTGGCATCATTAAGCGGCTTAGATCTTTCAACTAGCAGCGGCGCTCAAGACGCTCTACAGACGCTCAAGGAGACGGTTGATCATGTTTCGTATGAACGTGCTAAGCTTGGTGCTTATCAGAACCGTCTTGAGCATCGACATAATTTTGTATTAGCTTATGCTGAAAACTTAACAGCAGCTGAGTCAAGAATTCGGGATGCTGATATGGCTTTGGAGATGACTAATTTCATTCGAGCGAATATGCTATCACAGGTGTCCGTCAGTTTGCTTGCACAGGCGAATGCGATGTCTAAAAATATGCTGAAGCTGCTTGAAGCACTGTAATGTAAATGAAAATAGAGATATCCACAATCCTCTTTGCCTATTGCATGGAGGATTTTTTATGCAGGTACAGTAGCCACAGCATTGAACAATAAGAGCTCCATCAGTAAAACTGTAAATAATCCTTGATTAGAGAATGCTAAGAGGACAGTACTAGTCATTTCAAGCAATTATGGCTAGAATGAAGCTATGAAACGGGGGGAGTGTAATGACGCTACAGCAGCTCAAGTATGTGCTTGAAGTGAATAAGCACGGCTCTATGAATGAAGCAGCTCGTCATTTATTTATATCGCAACCGAGCTTGTCTAACGCGATAAAGGAGCTTGAAAAAGAGCTTTCGATTACAATTTTCGAGCGTACCAATAAAGGAATTTCGTTAACGCAGGAGGGGGTAGAGTTTTTAAGCTATGCTAGACAGGTTGTCGAGCAGGCAGAGCTACTGGAGCAAAAGTATATGAATGCGACGCCTTCACCTCAGCATTTCTCTGTGTCGACTCAGCATTATGCCTTTGCAGTAAATGCATTTGTGCAGCTGGTGAAGGAGCACGGACAGCAGCAGTACGAATTTGCAATAAGAGAAACAAAAACCTATGAAATTATTGAGGATGTTAAGACGATGCGCAGTGAAATAGGCATTTTGTTCTTGAATGATTTTAACCGTAAGGTGATATCCAAGCTGCTGCGGGATGCGAATCTGCAATTTCACCGTCTTTTTGTCGCCCACCCTCATGTATTTATAAGCATATATAACCCACTGGCGAAGCGTAAATCAGTTACGATGGAGGATCTAGAGCATTATCCGTACTTATCGTTTGAGCAAGGAGAATATAATTCTTTCTATTTCTCTGAGGAAATACAAAGTACAGTATCGAGACCGAAAAGCATAAAAGTGACGGATCGAGCGACGCTGTTTAACCTGCTTATCGGTGTAAATGGATATACGATTTCATCGGGTGTATTAAGCAAGGACTTAAACGGTAATGAGATTATTCCCGTACCGCTGGATATTGATGATCATCTTGAGATTGGCTGGATCGCTCATCGCAATGTTACGCAGTCCGCGCTCGCCGAAGCCTATATTGAGGCGTTGAAGCTGCATATTGAGCAGGACTAGTCTAGAATGTATTTATAAATTAGATCGATGAAGAATTTATCAGCTTATACTGCTCATATTGAATAAAAATAGGGTGCTACGAAGATCAGTAAAATGACCTTCATAGCACCATTATTATATGAAGCTAGTTCTTTATTAGTAGATCGGCTGTTATTGAACAGCCACACGTCGAAATTGACTATTATACAGCTCGAAGTAGCGGCCCTTTAGGGCGAGCAGCTCATCATGTGTACCTCGCTCGATCACTTGGCCTTGATCAATGAAGAGGATTTGATCAGCTTCTCGAATCGTGCTGAGTCGGTGCGCGATCACAAAGCTTGTTCTGCCCTGAAGCAGTACTTTCATCGCTTGCTGAATATGCATTTCTGTACGAGTATCAATGCTGCTTGTAGCCTCATCTAAGATTAGAATCGCAGGACTGGCAAGCAATGCTCGAGCTATCGTAAGCAGCTGGCGCTGACCTTGACTCAAATTGCTGCCTTCCGTAGAAAGCACAGTATTATAGCCCTGCGGCAGCTCCATAATAAAGCGATGCGCATTGGCGATTTTAGCTGCTTCAATAATTTCTTCCTTCGTGGCATCTAGCCGCCCATAACGAATATTTTCATAAATGGTATCTGAAAATAAATGTGCTTCCTGTAGCACGATACCTAGCTGTGACCGCAAGCTATCCTTATCGATCTGATTGATCGGGATATTATCGATATAAATCGTGCCGGACTGAATTTCATAAAAGCGAGAGATTACATTGATAATCGTCGTTTTGCCTGCCCCTGTAGGACCGACCAAGGCGATCGTTTGACCGGCCTCTGCATGCAGTTCAACATCCTTTAGGATCAAGCGGTCATCCTGATAGCCAAAGCAAACCTTATCGAATTTGACATCGCCTTTAATTTTGAACGGCGCTACACTGCCTCTATTCGTATCATCCTCATATTCATTCTTCGTATCGATAATTTCAAATACACGCTCTGCGCCTGCAATTCCGGATTGTATCATATTAAACTGGTTAGCCAAATCATTGATCGGACGTTGAAATTGCTTGGAATAGTTCATAAATGCGACAATAACACCAACCGACGTCCAGCTATTAAATGCCATCCAGCCGCCAACTGCCGCGATAATGGTAAAGCTTGAATGGTTCAGTACATTCATGACAGGTCCGACTAGACCTGAAAAAATTTGTGCCCTAACACTAGCATGGGCAAGTTTTGTATTCATTGCTCTAAACTGTTTAATCGAATGCTGTTCACGCTGCGTAACTTGAATGGCCTTCTGTCCAGAAATCGTCTCTTCAATATAGCTGTTCAGCTCGCCGAGGCTTTTTTGCTGGTCTGAGAAGTGCTTTCTAGTAAACGAAGCCACATATTTCGTAAAGAGCATTACAAGGGGAATCGTAACCATACATAATAAGGTCAACCAAACATTCATGTATAACATAATGATCACTGATCCGAATAATGAAATAACACTGGTAATGATGCCGGTTGTACTTTGATGTAGGCTGGCCGAGACGTTTTCAATATCATTGGTTGTTCGGCTCATCAACTCTCCATGTGTTTTGCGATCGAAAAAGGGAATTGGAAGCCGTTGCATCGCTTCAACGATATGGATTCGCATCTGACGTACCGCATGCTGTGCGACATATACCATCTTTTTCTGATGCAGCCATGTAAACCAAGCGGACGATAAATAGATGATAAGTAATAAGACCGCATAGATTATAAGTCCGTCCCAGTCCTTCTGCATAATGGAGGTATCGATCGCCTTGCCTAACAAATAAGGTGCGGCGAGATTAAGCAAGGTAGCAATCGTTGTAAAACATATGACCGCAATAAAACTTCTCTTATACATACTTAAATATTGCCATAGCCTGATCAAGGTTTGTTGCGTGTTTAATGGCTTAGCTTTAGGCTGTCCACTAGGAGTATGGCCGCCTCTCATGCTGAACTCTGGCATAGAAGATGCTGTTGATTTACGCATAGCTGACCTCCTCATTTCCAAGCTGCGAACGATAGATTTCTAGGTAATCCTTTGAGCTTTTCAGCAGCTCTTCATGAGTCCCTTGTGCAATAATTTTGCCTTGATCAAGCAGCAGAATCTGATCTGCATCGAGGATGGAGCTTATTTTCTGTGCAACAATGATGACCGTACTATCTGCCATCAGCTGTGCAATATGCTGCTGAATACGTGATTCTGTTCGCATATCAATCGCACTTGTGCTGTCATCTAACATAAGAATTTTTGGCTTTATTAACAAAGCTCTAGCAATTGCGATTCTCTGTTTTTGTCCGCCTGATAAATTAATGCCACGTTGACCAAGCTCGGTATCGTAGCCCTGTGGCAAACGTTGGATAAATTCATGAGCTTCTGCAGCCTGTGCAGCAGCAATAATCTCTTCTCGATCTGCATCAGGCTTGGCGAGTGCAATATTTTGTGCAATCGTTCCAGTGAACAATATGCTTTCCTGCAATACGAAGCCGATCTGGGAACGTAAAGCCGCAATAGAATAGCTTGCTACCGGATGCTGATCAATATATATTTCCCCGCCGCTCTTTTCATAGAGTCGTGGGATTAATGAGATCAATGTCGATTTACCAGAGCCAGTCGCTCCGATAATCGCTAGCTTTTGTCCTGCTTCAACTGTAAAGCTAATGTCCTGCAGCTGGTAGGCAGGTTGATTGTCATCATAACGGAATGAAACCTGTTGAAATTGCAATTTCCCATCAATTTTTTGTGTTTGTTCACCATTGTCGTTAATTTCAGAGCTTGTCGATAGCAGCTCTGTTACGCGATCAACACTCACTTTAGCAGCGCTTAGTCGTACTAAGTGATTGGCAACAGCAGATATAGCGAACAATAACTGTGTAACGTAATTAATGTAGGCAACGAGTAAACCGATATCAAAATTATTGCCAATGACATCCTTACCGCCAAGCAGGAGGACAGCTACGATGCTTACATTAAGTATCATCGATAGCAGTGGAGCATTAAGTGCAATAATGGTTTGAGCCTTAACGCTATGTTCAGTAAAGCTGTCGTTGGCTTTATTGAAGCGTTGCCCTTCGTATTCATGTCTAACAAATGCTTTAGCAGCTCGAATACCTGACAGGCTTTCCTGAAGTACAATATTGATACGATCTAGTTTATGCTGAACTGCAGAGAATAAAGGGAGCGTTGCTTTAATAATGGCATACATCACGATAAAAAGCAGCGGGACTGCAATGGCTACAATAATTGATAACCGAATGCTGATGTAAATCGCCATCACTAAGCTTCCAATCATAAGTAGTGGTGAGCGAACCAATACGCGCAGCAGCATTTGGACAACGTTTTGCAGCTGCATAATATCATTAGTTAGACGAGTAATGATTGAACCGGTCTCAAGCTTGTCCATATTACGGAATGAGTAAGTCTGGACTTTGCTAAAAACGTCGTTCCGCAAATCTGCACCAAACCGCATAGACGCAATGGAAGCGAAAATTGTACAGCCAACGCCACCTATTAGACCAATCATAGCTGCACCAATCATCGTCAAGCCAGTCGTTACAATATGAGCCTGATCACCACTTAATATCCCTTTATCAATGATACTTGCCATAAGCATTGGCTGCAGCAGGTCCATGGCCACCTCGATGGCCATTAGAATTGGAGCTAGCATAGCGGCGAACCAGTGCGGCTTCAAGTATTGAAATATTTGCCTCATGTGAATATCCTTTCTGTTGTTTGCAATTAACGATTTCTAGGATTACTAGTACACAAACTCTATTGTACTCCTCATTTTATTAAAAAGTATAGAGAGAGAATGCAGTTTAAGTGGAATTGTCCGCATCATATAATGTAGAACACCGGTCATAGCATAAGCGGATTAGCAATGGTATAATACGTAGAAGTGAGATTGAAAAGGAGAAACGAATCGATATGTTTAGTTTACATGAATATACTGTTGAGGCAGTTGCTGACCCATTCCGAATATTAAGTGGGGAGCGCTATGAATTTATAATTGATGTTGAAGTAGAAGAGGACGATGAACTGCATCACGAAGAAGGTGTGAGACTTCGCGTTGTCTATGCTGTGAACGATGGTCAGGGTAAAATCGTGAAGTATGAGTTTCAAACCGCTGATGCTGGCAAGTATATAGACATCGAGATGGAGGACGATGAGCTTGCGATGGTTGAGCAATTTTGTGCAGAAACCTATACCCAAGCAATATAATAGACATTAAAACGGAGGGACCTATGAAGGTCTCCTCCGTTTTTTTACGAACTTATTTATAATCCGTACCACCTAAATAATTGTAGAACGCGATATTAGCCCAGAACTCATAGCTTTCAACTTCAACCTCTGGATTAACTTCTTTGAATCCAGCGGCAATGCTTTCTACTTGTTCATTCAAGGAGAACGTTTGAGCATAGTAGTTGCCTAGAGTGACCTTGTTGTTAGAGATCGTTACATACTCATCAAGTTCAGTGTTTGAGTAATAGAGTGGCTGCCACCATGAATTAATAATTAAGCCTGGCTCATCATCGGCATCCTTTTTAGCATAGTCAATAATAATTTTTTGGAACTTTTCTTTATCTTCAATGGAGTTGAATTCAAAGCTTAGGTCATATTCCTTAGAATATGCGACATAGTTGCCGTTAGCGATCTGCTTCACTTGGAACGATTCGGACTGCTCAGGCTCACCCCATTCTTTAAGATATAAGAAGGCAGATGTTTTTGGTTCAAGCTGAACTTTAGCTTCTAATCCTTCACTGCGCAGTAAGCCGATTAGCTGAATTGCATGCGTTAGATCTGAATGTCCGTACGTAAGTGTATATTCATCTACAAAATTAGCCTCGAAGCGTGCATCCTTAAAGTTATAGCCCGTAATAATATTTTGCTCAAGTGCGGCATCGACAATTTCTTGTAGCTCGCTTACTTGAATGATGTCAGCTGTATTATAAGCAGCAATTAGCTCAGATATAAGGTTAGCATCTGTTGAATTAGCAATATAATTTTTATAGTTACCGTTGTAGCTAGTAATTTCGCCGAGTATGTATTGAACAAATTCTGCACTTGCAGGTTTATTAGAATCGAATTCATCATAATATTGCTCAGGAATGATGCCGTTATCAATGGCAACAGCTAGCTCCTGTGCAACATGCTTGTACCAATCAGATGATGTTGAGTTAATGTTAGCAAGCGCAGCATCTATTTTCTCTGTTGTGTAGGTAGCTGCAAGCTCCTTTAAGCCAGCTGCTCGTACAGCAATAATGGCAGCGATCCATGGCTGAAGCTGTTGATCTGCCTGAATCGTAGTTCCTGTTAAATGTCCTTTTTCATAAAGCTCTGCTACTGCTGCGTAGTGCTCATTACTGCTTTCTACATCGTTAAAGCGATAATCAGTTTTTGTTGCTTCACCTGGTAGAAGATCTGCAACGTATTGAATAAATTGCCCCTTTGTCGCATGCTCATTAACAGTAATATCATATTTCGCACTCAAAAAAGTACCATATTCCTTTGCAGTAGGTGCAGCAGCTAAAATTGGCTGTGCAAGAGGCAGTAATGCAACGGATGCTGCAACTGTAAGTGCAGCGATTGTTTTTGTTTTAGATTTCCAAGCCATTTCCTATCTCCTCCATAATTCCTAGTATTCTTATATGAATTAATATTAAACGTAATGGAATAGATTGTCTAAACAAATATTGGCAATTGCTCTCTAGTTGGACTGTCTGCATTATCCAGCATTAAAGTTGCTAAAATAAAAAATGCAACCGATATTATCAGTTGCATAAAATTGTTTGCAGTTCTATGAAACTATCTCACATTTCAAGGTGTTTCGTTTTACTTGAATATATTCACCTGATGTTTTATTCATAACCTGTGATACTTCCTTGGTATGTGTGATCTCGACCCAATCATTTTGAATATCCACCAATATATTTATTTCCATATCATTATTATATTTTAAGCCGCTATAACATAATTTCGTCATCATCTTCATCCCTCTCAGCATTAATTATGTAGTAAATGATAATATCACAAGCTCTTTCATGTTATCTACTTCAATTATACTACAAATCAATGATGCTTTTCATATAACAGTTATTTTCACGAAACAGTCAGTACTTGGGAGAAAGAAGAAGGGGTTATAATGAGAAGTCTCATTGCGGGTTTGCTTTGCCGCTTTTTACCATTTATATTAAAAACCAATTGCAGTTACAATAGATTAACGGTAAATATTAACTCTTAAATTAGCTTTAAAAAAGCAGAGAGGGTGATGGAACATGAGAAGAAAAAGAAATAAACGAACTAAGCTGCGTATTTTTACAATTCTACTTGTAATTTTAGCCTTAATGGTTGGCGGTTATTATGCAATCAAAGAAAATGACAGCGAGCAGACGCCAGTTAAAGAAAGTCCAATGATAAATAAACCTTCTGATAAAAATATAGTGGGTTCGAAGAATGATCAGAATTCAAATCTTGAGAATTTAGTAGAAGAAACGTTTTACTTATCCAAGGAAGGTAAAGTTCCGAACATATCCTTTGTTTCAGGTAAAACAGAGTGGAAAGAAGTTAATAATGAGTGGGGAAAATCGGACGATATGTCGGACACTGCTAAAGGTAGGTATGAGGAATACGAACGTCATCATTCTACAATCGGATATGTCGATCAGACTGTAAATGACATACGATCCTTTGATCCTGAACTACAAAAAATATCTTTAGATGAAATTAAGGAAACTGGTGGAGAACCCGATGCTATTCGATACTATAAAGATTCGACTTATGACCAAATGATTCTTGTCTATCATGCAACGTCCTCTACGGATTTATTATGGGTTTTGCCTAAACCAACTGAGCAGGAGCCAAATCCTAGAGTGCACCATATCTCACTCTATACACAGATGGACAAAGCTCCAGTTCAACAAGAAAATCAAATCATTTCAGACATTATAGCTAACATGAGTGTAGAAGATAAAATCGGGCAGATGATTCTTGCTGGACTTTCCGGGACTACAATGGATGAGAACGATAAAAAAATAATAGGCGAATTACATGTTGGAGGAATTATTTTTTACAAAAGAAATTTTGAAAACCCTGAACAGACTGTCCAACTTGTGAATCAGTTGAATGCAGGAAATCGATCGAATCTACCGCTTTTTTTAGGCGTTGACCAAGAAGGAAGAAGAGTAACGAGATTGCCGGGTGGTCTTGTAAACTTTCCTACCAATAAAGAGATTGGACAGGTAAATGATCCTGATTTTTCTTATAAAGTTGGAACACTGTTAGGTCATGAATTAAAACAATTTGGTCTAAACCTCAATTTTGCACCTGTTCTTGATATTAACAGCAATCCAATGAACCCTGTTATCGGCGATCGAGCATTTGGCGACAGTTTGGAGATAGTAAGTGAACTTGGAATCCAAACAATGAAAGGGATTCAATCGCAAGACGTCATCCCTACAATTAAGCATTTTCCTGGTCACGGCGATACATCGGTTGATTCTCATCTTGAACTCCCAATTGTAAATAAAAGCCTTAAGGAACTAAAAAAACTAGAATTAATTCCGTTTGAACGTGCGATTGAACAGGGCGCAGATGTTGTGATGGTTGCCCATATCTTATTGCCTGAATTGGATAAAAACAATCCGTCGTCCATGTCAAAAGCTGTCATGACGGATCTTCTTAGAAAACAACTTAATTTCACGGGAGTAATTATAACAGACGATATGACCATGGGAGCTATCACAGAACATTTCGATATTGGCAAGGCAGCTGTAGAATCTGTAAAGGCCGGAAGCGATATTATTTTGGTAGGGCATGACTATAATAATGTTGTCAAGGTTATCTCCTCTATAAAAGTCGCTGTTCAATATGGGGAGATTTCAGAACAAAGACTAAATGAAAGTGTAGAAAAAATAATTCAACTAAAAAGGAAATATAAAATTAATGATAGTAAAGTAGAGAATCCTAACATAGATGAACTAAATGAATCAATGAATAGTCTTTTGGATTCCGTAAATTAGTTTGCGTACTTAGAGAATTGTTGCAAAAATCATTTAAAATAAAATAGACGCTTCGATATTAGTATTCGAAGCGTCTAGACAGGTATACGTTCGCACCGTATTTTTCAACAAGCTGTTGGAACTGATGATCAATGAACATTTGTAATTCACGCAAACGCGAAGTCATCGGTCTTAACGTATCTATTTTTTCTCCATCAACAATGACGTCGAAGACGATCATAGCTTTCACCACCTTCCTGTACTGAGATCAGTATAGAGGTGAATTGTTAATGGATCATTAAATGAAAATTAACAGCTTGTAAATTATAAATTAGTTTTTGTCGGCTTAGGCGGCTTGTTTCGTTTTTCCTTGAAACGAGGGGCTACATAGTTTCGTTTACGATCACGGTAGAACGTCCAGCCAGCAATAAAGCCGGCACCCGCGGCAAACATAATGAAGCCAAGAATAAATTTACCCCACGCAAAGCTAGGCTGCAAGGTTTCATTCCCGAATGCACTCCAATAGTCAAAGAGAGAATCCTTCATTTTCAAAAAACCAAAGCAAGCAATAATTCCTGGCACTACTAGCAGAATGATTGCAATTAGTCGCTGAATTGTTAATCTCATCAGTAAACTCCTTCTATGATCAAAGTCAGTAGACGGTTAGTCATATCGAATATCGTACCATAAAACTCCAAATAAAGGTATACCGCTCGAAAGAACGGTGCGAGATGTGTTAAAAAGAGTTACAATAAGGAAATAGCTTATGAATTTACTCACAATTGAACTTATATAAATGGAGGTTTTATACATGGCAATTCAAGTGGATGTTGCAATTTTAGGGGGAGGTCCTGGTGGTTATACGGCAGCCATACGAGCTGCCCAGCAAGGCAAATCAGTCGCAATTATTGAGATGGATAAAGTCGGAGGGACCTGCCTGCATCGTGGGTGTATACCTTCAAAGTCACTACTACGAAGCGCTGAAGTATATCGTACGATATTACAATCCTCTAAATACGGTATAGCGATAAATAGTGAGCATGTTACATATGATTTTAATGATGTGCAGCAAACAAAGCTGGACAAGGTAGATCAGCTATTCAAAGGGCTGCAAGGTCTTATGAAGCGCCATCGTATTCAGATGATCCATGGTAAAGGCCGTGTTACCGGACCATCAATCTTTTCTCCGCGCAGTGGGGCAATAGCGGTCGAACTTGCAGATGGTGAGATGGAGTCAGTGGTTGGCCAACATGTTATTATCGCGACTGGATCGAAGCCTCGCAGTCTCCCAGGACTTGAGCCGGACGGTAAGGTCATACTTAGTAGTGATCATGCTTTGGAGCTGGACAAGCTGCCAGAAAGCATGCTTGTCGTAGGCGGTGGAGTGATTGGTGTAGAATGGGCAACGCTGTTGCATGATTTTGGTGTACAAGTTACCGTCGTAGAGGTTGGCGCAAGATTACTGCCAGGTGAAGATACAGAAATTTCACTAGAGATGACTCGTCAGCTGACAAAGCGTGGCATTCGTGTGTTGACTGGTGTACAGCTTGATACAGAAAGCTTTACTGTGCAGAATGAAGGGTTCACTATTCGGGCGCAAACAGCAGATGGGGATGTCGTGCTGGATAGCAATCAGATGCTTGTTTCTGTTGGACGTGCTGCGAATGTTGAAGATATTGGGCTGGAGAATACCGATGTTAAGGTGAAGAATGGCTTTATAGCTGTTAATGAGGTAGGTCAAACGTCAGAGCCTCATATTTATGCGATCGGAGATGCTATTGGCGGTGTTCAGCTAGCACATGCAGCTTCTCATGAAGGAATTGTTGCAGCGGACCATATCTGTGGTCAGCCGGTGCATCCTGTTGCTTCCCATCTTATTCCTCGATGCATCTATTCTTACCCTGAGGTTGCATCATATGGCTACACTGAAGCTGCGGCTGTAGCAGCTGGCTTTGAGCTGAAAAAAGCAAAGGTGCCATTTGCTGCAATCGGCAAGGCCATTATATCTGGTCACTCTGAAGGCTTTGTGAAGGTCATTGCTGATAAGGCGACAGATGATATATTAGGGGTGCATATCATTGGTCAGCATGCTACAGAATTAATCAGTGAGGCGGCGCTTTCTGGATGGCTTAATGCAGCGCCATGGGAGGTTGGTATGATGGTTCATCCGCATCCAACATTATCAGAAGCGATTGCAGAAGCGATGCTAGGTGTAGATGGACGTTCAATTTCATTATAAATGTCACATATTATTTTGTGAACGATAAGAGTATAATAGTACTATGACATGGTATTAGTACCAGGTTTTAATTTAACTAAAAGAGGAGGAAGATAATATGTCACTATTGTCTTCGACAAGTCAACAAGCGAAGCATCAGCAACTAGGATTGAGTAATGAAACGCTAGTGGCGATGTATACGCATATGCTCACAGCAAGAATGTTTGATGAGCGAATGATGCTTATGCAGCGCGCAGGAAAAATCAATTTTCACGTATCTGGCATCGGCCAAGAGGTCGCGCAGGTTGCAGCTGCATATGCATTGGACCGGGACAATGATTATTTTCTTCCTTATTACCGTGATTATGGCTTCGTGCTTTCAGTTGGTATGACACTTCGAGATTTATTCCTGTCTGCTTTTGCTAAAGCAGAGGATCCGAATAGTGGTGGTAGACAAATGCCTGGGCATTTTGGCTCTAAGCGTCTACGTATCGTAACAGGCTCTAGTCCGGTAACGACACAGGTGCCGCATGCCGTAGGCTTAGCGCTGGCTGCAAAAATGAAAAATAAAAGCTTCGTAAGCTTTGTTACCTTCGGGGAAGGCTCAAGCAATCAAGGTGACTTTCATGAAGGCAGCAACTTTGCAGCCGTCCATAAGTTACCCGTTATATTAATGTGTGAAAACAACCAATATGCGATCTCTGTACCTGTGCACAAGCAAGTAGCAGGGAAGATCTCTGACCGCGCGCTTGGCTATGGAATGCATGGAGAGCGTGTCGATGGAAATGATGCGCTTGAGGTTTACCGTGTTGTGAAGGAAGCAAGAGAGCGTGCCGTTAAAGGTGAAGGTCCAACGCTAATTGAAGCGATGATGTATCGTATTTCTCCACATTCAACGTCAGATAATGACCTTGCCTATCGAACGAAGGAAGAAGTCGAACACCATCGTGCACTTGACGGATTACCTCGCTTCAGAATGTACATTGAAGAGCTGGGCCTATGGAATGACGAGCTAGAGCGCACACTGCGCGAGGAGATTAAAAAGCAGCTGGATGAAGCTAGCAGCTATGCCGATAAAGCTCCTTTCCCTACGCCAGAATCGGTACTCGATCATGTGTATGCTGATACGCGCAAGGAGGAGAAACACTAATGCCAACAATGAGTTATATAGATGCGATTCGCACGGCGATGGCGGAAGAAATGGAACGCGATGATAACGTGTTCGTGTTAGGTGAAGACGTAGGCGTCAAGGGTGGCGTGTTTACTACTACGAAAGGGCTGTATGAGCAATTTGGTGAAATGAGAGCACTCGATACACCGTTGTCGGAATCTGCGATTGCTGGAGTAGCCATTGGAGCTGCGATGTACGGCATGCGTCCGATTGCAGAAATGCAATACTCCGACTTTATGTTTCCTGCTACGAACCAAATTATTAGTGAAGCAGCTAAAATCCGATATCGGTCAAACAATGACTGGAATTGTCCTGTCGTAATACGTGCGCCGATTGGCGGCGGCGTATTCGGTGGACTATACCATTCCCAGTGTCCAGAGTCTGTATTCTTTGGTACGCCTGGCTTGAAAATTGTTGCACCTTATCGACCATATGATGCAAAGGGTTTGCTAAAAGCAGCCATTCGTGATGAAGATCCAGTATTATACTTTGAGAATAAAAAGAGCTACCGCCTCATTAGTGGTGAAGTGCCAGAGGAAGATTACGTCGTAGAGATTGGCAAGGCGAATGTACTTCGTGAGGGCGATGATATTACCGTTATTGGCTATAGCTTGCCGCTTCGGTTTGTTGAGCAGGCAGCAGAAGAGCTTGCTGAGGAAGGGATTAGCACCCATATATTAGATCTTCGCACCATTCAGCCGCTCGACAAGGAAGCGATTCTGGAAGCGGTAAGACGTACTGGTAAAGTGCTAATTGTGCATGAGGATAATAAAACAGGCGGCGTTGGAGCTGAAGTAGCTGCAATTATTGCAGAGGAACTTCTGTTCGAGCTTGATGCACCAATTATGCGTTTATGTGGCCCTGACGTACCTGCCATGCCGATTAACCCTCCAGGTGAAAAGTTCTTCTTACTGAATACGGAAAAGGTGAAGGCCGCAATGAAGCAGTTAGCTGATTTTTAGCTAGTCTGAAACGTTAGGAGTTGATCGATAAATGAGTGTTATAACTGAAATTACATTGCCACAGCTTGCAGAATCACAAGTGTCAGCTACGATCGATCGTTGGCTAAAGCAGCCAGGCGATTGGGTGGACGAATACGAACCAATCTGTGAGATTAATACGGATAAAGTTAATGCAGAAATTCCGTCCACAGTTGCAGGTAAGCTGACAAAAATATTAGTAGGAACTGGTGAAGATGTTCCAGTGGGTACAGCAATTTGCATTATTGAAAGTGAGGGCTCTGAGCAAGCTGCTGAGCCATCGCCAGTCAATGAGGCTGTCAGCGCCACCACTGTGCATACCAATGCCACAGCCACAGGAAGCGATACTTCCATGCGTGGACGTTATTCACCCGCTGTTCAAACCTTGGCAAGTCAGCACGGTATATCGCTGGAGCATGTTCAGGGAACGGGCTTAGGCGGTAGAATTACACGCAAGGACGTGCTTGCCTATGTTGCTTCTGGGGCACGTGAGGTTCGACAACCAGAAAAGCCAATTGAGCAATCGAGTCAACAGGTTCGCACAACAGGCATCCATCTTTCTGAGTCTCCGCGTCTACCTAAAATAGAACTCGATGATCCATATGCAGGAGGTCGCGGTGAGACCTATATTGACGTTACACCTATTCGCAACACGATTGCTCGTAATATGAGACAAAGTGTGAGTGAAATTCCGCATGCGTGGACAATGATCGAGGTAGACGTTACAAATCTAGTTATGATTCGCAATAAATTTAAAGATGAGTTTAAGAAGCGTGAGGGCGTGAACTTGACCTATCTTGCTTTTCTCATTAAAGCAGTCGTTAACGCGATACGAGATTTCCCGATTATGAACTCCGTATGGGCTGTTGACAAAATTATTGTGAAGCGGGATATAAACATATCGCTAGCCGTTGGTACGGAGGACTCCGTCATGACACCGGTCATTAAAAATGCTGACCATAAAAATGTCGCAGGCATCGCGAAGGAAATTGAGGAATTAGCACATAAAACACGCGAAGGAAAGCTTACACTTTCAGATATGCAGGGCGGAACATTTACGGTTAATAACACAGGCTCCTTTGGTTCCATTCTGTCTTATCCTATTATTAACTATCCGCAGGCAGCGATTCTTACGTTCGAATCAATTGTAAAAAAACCTGTCGTTATAGATGATATGATTGCTGTTCGTTCGATGGCGAATATATGCTTATCACTTGACCATCGCATACTGGATGGCGTCATCTGTGGAAGGTTCTTACAGCGTGTGAAAGAGAATCTTGAGGCTTACAATCTTGAAAGCTCAATCTACTGATATAATCGTCGTAATACTGAATTAGTGTCAGTGTTCAAGTAGGATAGAGAGCAACTTTTGAACACTTGTTAAAGGAGTGTCAGCTATGCAGAAACCTGAACAACAGCTCAGTCAGAAACAGCTGGATGCACATTATATCGGTATGCTTGATTATAAAGAGGCGTGGGATCTACAAAAACAATATGTGAAGGAAATTGACAAGGAGGAGCGCAGTGAGACGCTTCTCCTTCTTCAGCATCCACCGACCTATACACTTGGTACCGATCGTCATCCGGAGCATTTGCTATTGAATGACGCCGCGCTGCAAGAGCAAGGCATTGCCTTGTATGAAATCGATCGTGGCGGTGATATTACATATCATGGTCCAGGACAGCTTGTAGGCTACCCCCTTATCTATCTTGATGCGGCTGGTCTTGATCTACATGGATATTTACGTAACGTAGAGGAAGTCATTATTGAATGGCTTTCGCAATATGGTATAAAAGGAACAAGAAAGCAACAGTATACTGGAGTATGGGTTGGAGACGAGAAGATTACGGCAATCGGTGTAAAATTCAATCGATCACGTCAGCGTAGAGGTTTTATTACGAGTCATGGCTTTGCCCTAAACATTAAGTCAGGCATTGCATCAGACGGCTTTAGTGGTATTGTTCCTTGCGGTATTCAGGAGTTTGGTGTGACCTCATTTAATGATATCACAGGAGATCAGATGACAGTTGAAGAAGCTGCGGCGCAGATTGCTCCAATATTTAAACGGCATTTTGGCTTTGTATAAGGCTCCATTCTAAAGGAAGAAGGAGCCGATACCTGCGAACAATGTTGTGAATAATAGTGCAGCTGCTACAACAATAGCAACAATTTTAATAATTTTTTGTTGACGCATATCGAAGATATCTCCTTTCAAAAGCAACGATGAATTACAGCATTAACTCTATTGTATACGAAAAAGTAGGCTGGAGGAAACAAAATGATAGAACAAAAACGTCTTGTTCAACAATTTTTCGATCTTGTGACAGTAGATAGCGAATCTGGAAACGAGGCAGAAATTAGCAAGGTGCTGAAGCATCGGCTTCAGGAGCTTGGCTTATCCGTATCAGAGGATAACGCAGCAGAGGTAACTGGACATGGGGCTAACAATTTATTTGCCATGCTTGAAGCAACGGAGGATGCGAAGGATCAGCCAGTTATATTATTCACTTGTCATATGGACACAGTAACACCAGGTAAAGGGATCAAGCCGCGTATCGACGAGGACGGTTATATACGTTCAGATGGAACAACCATTCTGGGTAGTGACGATAAAGCAGGAATTGCTGCTTTATTCGAAGCGATTCAAGTGGTGAAGGAACAAGGGTTATCACATGCAGCAGTTCAAGTGGTTATAACGGTTGGTGAGGAATCAGGCTTGCTAGGAGCACGTGCTATCGACCCAGCGATGTTAAAGGCTACATACGGCTACGCGCTAGATTCCAATGGTGATATTGGTGATATCGCCGTTGCTGCACCAACGCAAGCTCATATCGTCATCGAGATATTTGGTAAATCTGCTCATGCTGGCGTTAGTCCAGAAAAAGGAATTAGTGCTATTCAAGTAGCTGCGAAAGCGATTAGTGCAATGAAGCTAGGTCGCATTGATCATGAAACGACAGCAAATATCGGAAGCTTTGAAGGTGGCGGTCCAACCAATATTGTGTGTGATTATGTGAAGCTTGTTGCAGAGGCGCGCAGCATTCAAGGTGAAAAGCTAGAGGCTCAGGTAGAGAGCATGAAGCAAGCCGTTGAGCATACTGCTGCTACCTATCAGGCTCGCTCCGCATTCCATAGCAATATTGTATATCCCGCGTACTGTCATACAGATGATAGTGCGGTAGTGCAACTTGCGAGCAAGGCAATTGAAGCGCTTGGCTTGAAGCCGCGCACCTTCCACTCTGGTGGGGGCAGCGATGCTAATATATTTAACGGTTTAGGTGTACCAACGGTTAATCTTGCTGTAGGCTATGAGCATATTCACACGACCGATGAACAAATTAAAGTCGATAATCTCGTTAAAACCTCACAGCTTGTCGTTGAGCTGCTAAAGCAATCGGCACAATATCAAGCTTAGCCACTTGTAAAGCTTCGTAGTCATATCAAGAGTTAGCGTTTAAATTCAGCAGAGCGATGTGTGAATTTAGATACCGTCTCTCTGCTGTTTGTGCTTATAAGCAGCTTATTTAACTCGTTTTTTATGTCACGTGCTTTTCCAGAGAACAGAATATAGTTAGGTGTAATGCTTTGCTTTGTCATAGGGTTCACTCCTCAACCTATTTTGTACAAGCCTATGAGCATCGAAGAGACAATATGACAGCAGCTTTACTTCCTTTAGGAGGAATATTGTAATGGATAAAAAAATTTGGACAGAGCCAACCATCTCAACAGAGCAAGTCTTTAAAGGTAAAGTCATTGATCTTCAGGTCGATACCGTTGAGCTTCCAGACGGTCGTACAGCAACGAGAGAGATCGTTCGCCATCCTGGAGCAGCAGCTGTAGTTGCCATTCATCAAGGAAAGATGATCGTGGTTGAGCAATATCGTAAGGCACTAGGGAAAACACAAATTGAAATTCCAGCAGGAAAGCTTGATCCTAATGAAGAACCTCATATCGCTGCTATTCGAGAACTGGAGGAGGAAACAGGTTTTATAGCTCAAGAGGTTAAGCTCCTTCATGCCTTCTATACTTCGCCAGGCTTTGCAGATGAGAAGCTATACGTCTACTACACAGATCAACTGGAAGCTGGCAAGCAAAATTTAGATGATGATGAGGATGTCATCGTTATGCAAATTACGCTTGAAGAGGCAGATTCGTATATTGCAAGCGGAGATATAAGTGATGCTAAAACGCTGCTCGCCGTATACGCATGGAAGCTGTTAGTCGCAACTGGAAAGCTATAGCAGCCGAATAGAGAATAGGTAGCTACTTATCCTGGCCAAGCAGTCATAAGCTCTATCAATCTAGCATAGGAATAGAATAGAAGCTAGAATACAAGGAGCGATTACGATGCAGGGTCAATGGAACAAGTGGATTTACCTCGGAGTTGTCATGTTTGCAGGTGCAATATGTGGCAGCATATTGCTGCAGGCGCTGCCGGCTGTTCAGCAGGAGGAGCTGAATCGAGGCATGGTGCATTATGTCGGATGGCTGCAGCAGGCTGCCTTCTTAGATCGCGCGGACCTATTCTGGAATACTTTTTTTAAGCATATGAAATGGGCAGTGGCATTTATATTACTGGGGATATCGATAATTGGTGTACCTATTGTCGTTATTCTAAATTTTTTAAAGGGCTTTTTGCTTGGGAGCTCGATCTTCATGCTTACTCAAGCCTTTGGAACGGAAGGCATATGGCTGAGCTTACTTACGATAGCTCCGCACAATATCGTTGTCATTCCAGCACTTATTGTTCTAAGCTCCTCAGCAATTTCTTTTGCTGCTTTTCTGTTCAACAATCGCATTAGAAAGCATCAAGGTGTATTATCTAGTCAACTGTTAAGCTTTTCGACTATTGCGACGGCAATGCTTCTCCTACTGGCTGCTGCCTCACTCATTGAGGTTTTTGTGACACCGAAGCTGCTTGAGTGGTATTCATCCAATACGGAGCTGCTATAAATCTCAATGATGGAATGTGTTTGACTTCTTTATAAAAAAGCTAATATAATGAAAACATATTTTAGTAGGAGATGTAGGCAGGAGGACTGTAATGCAGGCCCAGATAGATAAAATTAAACAGCAGCTTCAAGCACAGGGCTACAAATTAACTCCGCAGCGTGAAGCGACACTACGTATCTTGCTTGAGAATGAGGAAGATCATTTAAGTGCAGAGGATGTTTTTCTGCTTGTAAAAGAAATTGCACCAGAGATCGGATTAGCAACCGTCTATCGTACACTAGAATTACTTACTGAGCTTCATGTTGTAGAAAAGCTCAATTTTGGTGACGGTGTAGCTAGGTATGACTTACGAGGAGATAGTAATCGTCACCATCATCATCACTTAATTTGTGTACAGTGTGGAGACGTAAGCGAAATAAAGGATGATTGGTTGCTGCCGCTTGAGGAAAGACTACAGGAGCAATATAAATTCGAAACGGTTGATCACCGATTGGATTTTCACGGTATATGTAAAAGCTGTCGTGCAATGAGCGAACAAACAATATAAAGGTCCTGCAATATCCGTTAAGGGATGGCAGGCCTTTTTTCTTAATATAAAAGCATGTACATCATAATTTAAGTTCGTCCTACATATGGTCTAGTGAATATACATATATAGGAGGCGCCATTATGATGATGAAAGAGATGTTTCACCGGTTTATGTTCTTTCTATTGTTTGTGTTACTCGTAATTGTCATCACAGCGGCATATGACTGGGTGCAGAGCTTATTAATCGGATCGCCATACGAGCACCCAGGAGCAGATGCGGTAAAGGTATTTCAGATGAACACGGATCTAGATAGCTATAGCATACCTGATCGTCTATTATTGTTTTTCCGGTATGGCGAATAGGAATTAGGAAATGATACACTAAGTAGGAAGGAGGGATTGGATGTACGAGCAGTTTCATCAATATCTAAAAGTACTTAAGTATGAACGCAAGCTTTCTCCTAACTCCTACCAATCCTATGAGCGTGATCTTAAAAAATTTATTGGATATTTAGAGGAACAAGGCGTTACGGAATGGAATCGCGTCCATAAGCATCATGTTATGAAATATATTAATATGTTGAAGGATGCAGAGCTGAAGTCAGCAACGATTGCACGTCACATTGTATCGATACGCGCGTTATTTCACTTCCTGCTGCTGGAGGATCATATTACGTTCGATCCTTCGATATACATTGAGGCGCCGAAGCAATCGAAGCAGCAGCCTAAAACGATTACTCAGGAGACAGCGAAGGCGCTGCTTAATTCGCCAGATGTCACAACTGCTAGCGGACTGCGTGATAAGGCGATGCTTGAGCTGCTATACGCAACGGGCATACGCGTATCGGAGCTTGTAGCGCTCAATGTAGAGCATATTCATTTGTCGCTAGGTTTTATCCAGTGTATTAGTCCGAGCGGTAAGGAACGCTTCGTGCCGTTCGGCAGCTATGCAAGAGATGCCCTTGAGAGCTATCTGAATACAGGGAGAGAGCAGCTTACTACGGAGCGGACCAGCGATGACATGCTGTTCCTTAATCATCTTGGATCGCGTATCACTAGACAAGGCTTTTGGAAGCTGTTAAAGAAATACGGACAGCTAGCAGGCATCGAAGAGGAGCTTACACCTCATACGCTTCGTCATTCCGTTGCTGCTCATCTACTTCAGAACGGAGCAGATGTGTATACAGTGCAGGAGCTGCTTGGCCATGTTGATATCGTATCGACGATGAAATATACAACGCTAACGAAAAACGGAGTCAAGGATGTGTATCGCCATGCTCACCCGCGGGCGTAACGTTCTATATTAATGTGAGGAGAATTGATGATGAAATTTGATCGAATTGCAGTCATCGTGCTTGACAGTGTCGGCATTGGGGAGCTGCCTGATGCAGCTAGCTTTGGTGACGCTGGCAGCCATACGCTTGGACATATTGCAAGAGAATATGAGATGAAGCTACCGAATTTGCGTGAGCTTGGCTTAGATCGAATTGAACAAATTCATAACTGGAATCCCGATGAAAATCGTCAGCCTAAAGCATATTACGGGAAGATGGCTGAGGTTTCCGCAGGTAAGGACACGATGACAGGACATTGGGAGTTAATGGGCCTTCGTATTGATAAGCCGTTTCAAACCTTTCCCGAAGGTTTCCCTGAGGAGCTCATTCAACAATTTGAAGCACGCACAGGACGGAAGGTTATCGGCAACAAGCCAGCGAGCGGTACCGTAATATTAGATGAGCTTGGCGAGGAACAGATGAAGACGGGCGCTTGGATTGTATACACGAGTGCGGATAGTGTATTCCAGCTTGCCGCACACGAGGAGGTCATCCCTCTAGAGGAGCTGTACAACGCTTGTGAGATTGCTAGAGAGCTGACGATGGAGGAGCGTTTTTTTGTTGGAAGAGTCATCGCTCGTCCTTATATTGGACAACCTGGAAGCTTTACTCGAACACCGAATCGTCATGATTATGCAGTAAAGCCGCCAGAGCCAACGGTACTGAATGCTTTGCAGGATAAGGGCTATGACACGATAGCTGTCGGCAAAATTCATGATATATTTGATGGAGAGGGAATTAATCAATCGCATCCTACAAAAAGCAATGCAGACGGTATACATACAACGGTGGAGCTACTTAAAACGAATTTCAAAGGGATGCTCTTCGTTAATCTTGTCGATTTTGATTCACTATACGGTCACAGGCGAGATCCAATCGGATACGGTAAAGCTTTAGAGGAATTTGATGCTGCGATCCCAGCATTGCTGGAAACAATTGGGGAGAAGGATCTATTAATTATTACAGCAGATCATGGCAACGATCCAACGCATACCGGCACGGATCATACGCGTGAATACGTACCGATTCTAGCGTTTAGCCCCAGCTTCCAATCGCCATCAAGGCTGGATACTCGAGCTACATTTGCAGATTTAGGAGCAACCATAGCAGATAACTTTGGGGTTGCTGCACCTCCATCAGGAACAAGCTTTTTAAGTAAATTAATTCAATAGTACATATTCTTATGGTTAATGTAGAAGGAGGATTACGGATATATGTCAACAGCTAAGCAAATAAAAGAGGCAGCACAATTTATCGAGCAAAAATTAAGCGTCAAACCAGAAATAGGTCTAATTCTAGGATCAGGCTTAGGAGTATTAGGTGATCACATCGAGGAAGCTGTCGTTATCCCATACGAGCATATCCCTCATTTCCCAGTATCGACAGTAGAAGGGCATGCTGGAGAGCTAATGATTGGCAAGCTGTCTGGTCGAATCGTTGCATTAATGCGTGGGCGCTTCCATATGTATGAAGGGTATGGACCGGAGCTGACAGCCTTTCCGGTACGCGTCATGAAAGCAATTGGTGTCCATTCGCTCGTTGTTACGAACGCAGCAGGGGGAATAAATGAGCAGTTTGCAGCGGGGAATTTAATGCTTATCTCCGATCATCTCAATATGACGGGGAAAAACCCTTTAATTGGTGCTAACGACAATGAGCTGGGTGTACGTTTTCCAGATATGTCTGAAGCCTACAGCAAACGTTTAAGATCGATCGCTAAGGAAGTAGCATCCGAGAAGGAGATTGAGCTTGTCGAAGGTGTATATGCTGGCTTGCTTGGACCATCCTATGAAACGCCAGCCGAAATTCGGATGCTGCGTATTTTGGGAGCAGATGCCGTAGGGATGTCTACAGTAGCTGAGGTTATTGCAGCTCGCCATAGTGGTCTGGAGGTTGTCGGAATATCATGTATTAGCAATATGGCAGCAGGTATATTGGACCAGCCATTATCCCATGAAGAGGTCATGGAGACAACAGATCGAGTTAAATCTCAATTTTTAGAGCTTGTAACGTCATTAATCGCCAAAATATAAGATATCTGTCACAGAATGTTCACAATTAAAGTGCCTTAATGTGACAACCTTCGTATGCGAATTCGTCGTATAATGTCCTCAATCTAGTGTGTTTGTAATTTGATAGGTGAGGATGGTTATGGAAGGAAATGGATAGTCAACTGAATAAGAAGATTGAGATGTTACGTAAGCAGATGGAGATGACAGCAGCGCAGAAAGGCAGTCTTTTGCACAAGGACGTCATTGCAATTAGTCAGCTACTGGACGAGCATGTGCTAAAGGCACAGTATATGAAGAAGAAGGTTCAATTGTTCGAGTATGCGCTGTAAGCTGTATGCCTTCACCTAATCACTGTTAAGCACAAACTGGAGGAAACGATGAGAGCCGTAGATTTCATTCAACATAAGCGCGATGGGAAAGAACATTCTGCTCAACATATTCGAGAGTGGATTGAACAATATTGCAAAGGTGAAATTCCTGATTATCAAATGTCATCATGGCTAATGGCCGTATACTTTAATGGCATGTCTGCCATTGAAGTTGCAGCATTAACGATGGCTATGGCAGAGTCAGGAGATCAAGTCGATTTATCTGCAATTGAAGGAATTAAAGTAGATAAGCACTCGACTGGTGGCGTTGGTGATAAAACAAGTCTTATTATCGCTCCAATCGTAGCAGCGGTTGGAGTACCTGTAGCTAAGATGTCGGGACGTGGACTCGGACATACAGGAGGGACGATTGATAAGCTTGAATCGATCCAAGGATTTCATACTGAGCTGACTCAGAAGCAATTTGTCGAGCAAGTGAATTCAATTGGTGTCTCCCTAATAGGTCAAAGCGGGGATTTAGCTCCTGCGGACAAGCAGCTGTATGCATTACGTGATGTGACAGCTACAGTAGAATCGATTCCTCTCATTTCAAGCTCAATCATGAGCAAGAAGATTGCAGCTGGCGCAGATGCAATCGTGCTTGATGTGAAGACGGGAAATGGTGCCTTTATGAAGACACTTGAGGACAGCATTAAGCTGGCTGAGGCAATGGTTACCATTGGTAGTGAGGTCGGTCGCGACACGGCAGCTATTATTAGCGATATGGATCAGCCGTTAGGCTATGCGATTGGCAATGCACTAGAGGTTGCCGAGGTAATTGACACCCTCAAAGGGAAGGGGCCTGCGGATTTAACCGAGCTAAGCTTAACGCTAGCTGCACATCTTGTTCTTTTAGGTAAGAAGGCTCAGGATGAGAAGGAAGCGCGTGAATTGGTTGAAGCAGTGCTTCACAATGGACAAGCGTTAGAAAAGCTTAAGCAGCTAATTGCTGCACAAGGTGGCGATGCTACTGTTGTTGATTACCCGGATCGATTACCACAAGCTCGCTCGACCTATCATGTGGTCAGTGAGCAGCAAGGCTACGTTGCAGCGATTGAAGCTGAAGCGCTTGGCCTTGCAGCGATGAAGCTAGGAGCGGGACGTCAAACCAAAGATGATCGTATTGATCATGCGGTTGGCATTGTGCTCGGAAAAAAGGTAGGCGAATATGCGGAAAAAGGTGACGTGTTAGCTACGCTGCATGTCAACAGTGAAACGAATGAGGAGCATGAAGCTGTTCGCATCATTAAAGCTGCATTTCACATTACCGAGCAGCGGTCTGAAGCTAGACCATTACTGCAGGCGATTGTC
This sequence comes from Paenibacillus camelliae, assembly GCF_023715345.1. Classification (GTDB taxonomy): domain Bacteria; phylum Bacillota; class Bacilli; order Paenibacillales; family Paenibacillaceae; genus Pristimantibacillus; species Pristimantibacillus camelliae. The sequence continues at coordinate 256,303 of NZ_JAMBNY010000002.1, read as the reverse complement.
ACGAAGCATGGAGTACAGCATTTATTATCATAAAGATATAGCAAGCCTAATAAGCAAAGCAACGATAAGCTAAGCAAGTATCGAGTGAGTAAGCTCTCCCGATACTTGCTTTTTGTTTATTTACACACCATGAGTAGGTTACCATCGGGATCTTTAAAGTTAAACCAATGTCCGTTCTCAATACCCGTTACTAATTCTACATTTTTTGCATGCATAAATTCATACGCTTGATGTATATCTGCAGTTCGTAGCTGAAATGCTGGAACCTTGTAAACTTTATCTGGGGAATAGATTTGACTATCTAATACAAGATCAGGTCCTTCCATCGGAATGACAAAAATATGACCAAAATATATTTCACCTTCCGTTGGTAATCCTAAAATGTCACAATACCAATCGCGTGCCTTTTCGATACTGCTTACTGGGATAAAGACACCACCAATTTTATTCAAGATTGGATTCATAGCATTCCTCCACTAATGTTTGATGTCATCATAATTCGTTATTTTCTATATATTTCCTGCTTATAGCTTTAGAAATTTTCATCCATCGGCTTACTACGGTTAAAGTGAATAAGGAATAACGGAGTGTCAAGCTGAAGTGCAGAAAAGCTTCCTAATTTAGACTAATGCGTCCAAACTATGGAATAAAACAGAGTCAATACGTTAATAATGAATAAGTAAGTGAGAGGTTCATTATTTGACGCATCTCGACACAACCATTAGGAGGGACATTCGTTGAAGAAAATTACTGTAGCAATGTTAGTCATCAGTATGTTGCTCGTGAATCTAACTGTTGCACAAGTACATGCAAATGAAGCAAAGATCGATCTTCAGGAGGATTCAATCGAAAGCAATTCAGCTGCAGCGCCTGCGCTTGCTGAAAATGCTGTATCAGCCATTGTAATAGATGCGGAAAGTGGAACAGTTATCTTTGAAAAAAATAGTCATCAGAAGCTGCCACCAGCAAGTATTACAAAAATTATGACGATGTTGCTCGTCATGGAAGCGATTGACCAAGGTAAGCTAAAGCTTACGGATATGGTTTCAACAAGCGAAAGAGCAGCATCAATGGGCGGCTCGCAAATATTCCTTGAGGTCGGAGAGCAGATGACGGTTGAGGAAATGCTGAAAGGTGTTGCGATGGCTTCGGGCAACGATGCTTCTGTAGCACTTGCTGAAAAACTAGCAGGCACCGAAGAGCAATTTGTCGCAATGATGAACGAGCGAGCACAGCAGCTAGGATTGAAAAATACGCATTTTATGAACTCAAACGGTCTTCCTGTAGACAATCATTATTCAAGTGCTTACGATATCGCTATATTATCAAAAGAGCTGATGAAATATGATTTAATCAGGTCGTTTACCGGAAAATACCAGGATTATTTGAGAAAAGATTCAGATAAGCCGTTCTGGCTCGTTAATACGAACAAGCTTGTTCGTTTCTATGATGGCGCGGATGGAATCAAGACGGGCTATACAAGTGAAGCTAAGTTTTGTTTAGCGGCATCAGCGCTAAGAGATGGTATGCGAGTCATTGCTGTGGTCATGGGATCTCCTTCAACAAAGGTCCGTAATGCAGAGGTATCTCAAATGCTGGATTATTCCTTTGCTCAATATATGAATTATCCAATTATTAAAAAAGGTGATACGATTGGCACACTTGAGATTGAAAAAGGGATGGAGAATAAAGTAGATCTCGTTGCACCGCAGAACTTCTCAATCCTAGTTCGTCGTGGCAGCAACACCGATCAAATTCACTATGTGCTGGATATGGACGAATCTATGAAAGCTCCAATTATTAAAGATCAGCCAATTGGAAAGCTTATCGTCTACCAAGAAGATCGAATCGTTAAGGAGTATGAGCTATTAGCACCTTACTCCATTGAGCGAAGCAGCTGGTGGAAGCTTCTTAAACGCTCGACACGAAGCTTGTTTCATTAGGCATGTCTGAAAACTCGTTAGGTGGCATCTTTCACCACCTTTTCATCCTCTGCTTCGTTCCGTTTGTTTGACGTACCCTGGTACATCTTCACAATCGAGCCTAGCGTGGAACGGAAATTCGGCAAAATTTGCTGTTCTCTGAGTTCTCAGACAGTTGTTAGTAGATTATTGACGCTTTTCTTCTAGTTTTGTCAGCAGGCAGGAAAAGGAAGTGCATCTGTTGAAACCTACTCTATCACAATACAGCTATTGTGTTGACATCAATCAAACAATGAGGAGCTGAACGAGACGTGAGTGTGGTAGCGAATATTGAACACAATCAGAATGCAGTTATTGTCCGCCTGCATGGCGAGCTAGATCACCACAGTGCTGATCGAGTGCGCAGCCTGATCGAAGAAGCAATCATGAAGGACAATATTAAGCATGTGGTCATGGACCTAGCGCAGCTGTCCTTTATGGATAGCTCCGGCATCGGTGTAATTCTTGGTCGCTACAAGCAGATTAAGGCAAAGGGCGGTAAGCTGATGATTTGTAATGCGAACCGTTCGGTTAACAGACTGCTTGAATTGTCCGGTCTATTCAAAATCATTGAGTTGCATGCCGACGAAAACAGTGCGCTTTCAAGCCTGGAGGTGGTATCATGAGCGTCCCGAATAAATTTAGTTTAACGTTTAGTGCCCAATCCTGTAACGAAGCATTTGCCAGGATGGTTGTTGCCAGCTTTGTCTCTTATCTAGACCCGACACTAGAGGAGCTGGAGGATCTAAAAACAGTGGTATCCGAAGCGGTAACGAATTGTATCATACATGCCTACGACAATAATCCGACAAAAGAGATACAATTGAACGGCATTGCAGAAAACGGCAAGCTAACCATTGAAATAATTGATGAAGGTGCTGGCATAGAGGATACAGAGCTTGCTCGCATGCCATTGTTTACAACGAAGCCGGATGAAGAGCGCTCAGGTATGGGCTTTACCATTATGGAAAACTTTATGGATCATTTCGAAATGAGCAGTACACTTGGTGGTGGAACAAAGCTAACGATGATGAAGCGCATTGCATCAAAAAAAGCGCTCTATAATTAGAGCATAGGGGTTGAACCTCATGAATGTAGATATCAAGCAATCAGCCCAGCCGTTTTTGGATGATGTCGAAGTAAAGCGATTAATTGCATTGTCGCAGGCAGGTGATATGAGCGCGCGAGATCGTTTGGTCAATTCCAACATCAGGCTCGTATGGTCAGTTGTGCAACGCTTTATGAATCGAGGCTATGAGCCGGAAGATTTATTTCAAATAGGCTGTATTGGGCTACTTAAATCTGTCGATAAATTTGACTTAAGCTATGACGTGAAGTTTTCTACGTATGCTGTCCCAATGATTATCGGTGAAATCCAACGCTTCCTTCGCGACGACGGTACGATTAAAGTAAGTCGTTCCTTAAAGGAGACGGCTAATAAGGTTCGTAAGATGAAGGACGAGCTATCAAAAACAATGGGCAGACTCCCAACGATTTCAGAGGTAGCTGAGCGGTTAGGCATTACCCCTGAGGATGTCATCTTCGCTCAGGAGGCTAACAAGCCGCCTACCTCTATTCATGAGACCGTCTTTGAAAACGATGGCGATCCTATTACACTTATGGATCAGATCGCGGATGAGTCACAGGAAAACTGGTTTGACAAAATGGCACTGGCTGAAGCGATTGAAGGCTTGAGCGAGCGTGAACGGACTATCGTCTATTTGCGGTATTACAGAGACAAGACGCAATCCGAGGTTGCCAGCAGGCTCGGCATCTCTCAGGTTCAAGTGTCTCGTTTAGAGAAGAAAATATTAAAGCTTATTAAAGATCAGATCGCCTTATAGGTGATCTGATCTTTTTTATTGTCGATGACTTTAGGATAAAAATAGCTGATTTGTTCATACTAACGAGAGGTTACATAGACATGAGAGGGGGGTTAATATGGCGAATTCGTCTGCCTCTATCTATTTACGTCTGAAAAAACGGATCAGTATAAGCAAAAAGCAGATTGTTAAGCTTAAGGATGCCGCGCATGTATTAGCAGATGACAAGAGCATTGAACAGCAACTGAAAGATATGATTCTATACCGCCATAAGGAGCAGGATGGTAATCGTGTCGTCATTGATTTATTGCAAATTATCGCGCTGCTCAAACAGAAATGGCCAGACCTGCAAATTGATGTTTACGGTGATCCTCAGATTCTCGTTATGGTTTCAGAGAGAGGACGGAAGCCACATTATGTTGTGCTCGTTGTTTCATGGCTGCTGCTGTTTTGCGGCTCAGGGCTTGCACTTATGAACTTTCATTCGGATGTCAATATGAAGGAGACGCATATTCGAATCGTCGAGCTCATTACAGGCCAGCGGGTGGAGCGTCCACTATGGTTTCAAATTCCTTATTCAATCGGCGTCGGAGCAGGGATGGTTCTGTTTTTTAATCATATTTTCAAAAAGAAGTTTAATGAGGAACCGAATCCTTTAGAGGTCGAAATGTTTATGTATCAGGAAAACGTTAATACCTATGTCATTGCTGAAGAAATTCGCAATCGTGGTAAGCGAGAAGCGCAAAAGCTAGGAGAAGAAGGCTATGATTAACGCTGCTCAACTAGCTGCAACGGTTTTTATAGCATTGGCAGGCGGTATTGTTGTCGGAACAAGCTTTGTTGCATTGCTTGTTATATTTGACCTTATTCCAAGGCTTGCTCAGCTGTCGAATGCCTATCATTTGTCGCATTGGTTTGAAACAGCATTAATAAGTGGAGCACTATATTTTATAGTTGCAGATCAATTTGATATTACGATAAAGCTGCCATTCGTGCTTAGTAACATCATTACCGGTTTGTTCAATGGGATGTTTGTTGGCATGCTTGCAGCTGCGCTAACGGAAGTGATGAACGTGCTTCCCATTATTGCGAAGCGCTTAAAAATTTCACAGGCTATGGTTGCATTAATGATGGCGATGGTGCTTGGGAAAATAACAGGTTCACTTGTCGACTGGCTTTTGTTTCATAAGTAATTTCGTAATCTAGTGAGGTGTAGACATTGAGAGATCAAGATCAAAACACAAATACAAGTAACGGACAACATCAACAGCAGTCATTTCAACCTTTTCAAATGCAAGATGAGCTAAAAAAAGAACAAGAGGAAAGCAATAGCGGCTTTCGCAATATTGTCGATTATGGAGTGTGGCTTTCTCCTTCCCCTGGTCCTCAGAACGAGAAGAATGAGCATGGACTGAAGGACGATCAAAAGGAACAAATTCAAACTGCGCCGCTTGAGCCAATACCAACAAGTATGGATGAGATCCTGCTGCGCTTGGAAACAGAGCTTGGCTATAAAAAAAGCTTTGACGTAGCTGTTCGTGAGATGACCATCGGCAAGACACGGATCGCTATGTTATGTATGACTGGACTAGTCAAGGACACGATTATGCTAGAGGTTCTCAAGCGACTAACCTATCTTGAAGCAAGACAGGTTGGTCCTGACGTACTGGAAAGCTTCTTCACATACTATATTCCTGCTGCCCAGGTTCGCAAGGAAGAAGATTGGAACCTAACGCTTGCGGCTGCGATGGGAGGAGAATGTGTACTTTATATCGATGGAGAGCCTACTGCGCTTGCCATAGAGGTACGTAATTTCCCTGCTCGCGGACTACAGGAGCCTTCTCTTGAGAAGGTTGTACGAGGCTCTAGAGACGGTTTTATCGAGACACTGATGGTCAATGTATCTCTCGTTCGCCGCCGCCTGAAGGACCCTAAGCTTCGCTACGAGCTGGTTCGGGTCGGTGCGCGTACGAAAACGGATGTATGTATCGCTTATATAGATGATATCGTGGATAAGCAGCTGCTTCAGGAGGTTAAGCGTAAAATCGAAATGATAAAAATTGACGGTTTGCCGCTTGCCGATAAGCAGCTAGAGGAAGCGACGATTAAGCGTGGCTGGAATCCGTTTCCTTTCGTACGATATTCTGAACGTCCAGATACGGTAGCATCTCATTTAATGGAGGGCGCGATCGCTATATTCGTTGATACGTCTCCAAGTGTAATGACGCTTCCTACTACGTACTTTGATCTAATGCAGCATGCGGAAGAAAACCGTCAAACACCACTCGTCGGTACATACTTGCGCTGGGTGCGATTTATCGGAATTATTGGATCGCTGCTGCTCTTGCCACTATGGATGCTGTTCGTCCAATATCCAGAGTACAGGCCAGAGTTTTTAGCCTTTCTTGGACCAAAGGAGACAGGTGCAATACCGCTTATTCTGCAATTTGTATTGGCGGAGATAGGGATTGACCTGATGCGGATGGCTTCTGTGCATACACCGAGCTCATTAGCCACAGCGATGTCCTTAGTTGCAGCAATATTAATCGGGGATATAGCAGTACAGACCGGTGTATTCGTTAACGAGGTCATCCTATATATTGCGATTGCAGCGGTCGGGATGTTCGCCACACCGAGCTATGAGCTTGGGCTTGCTAATCGACTCGTAAGACTAGTACTCATATGTACTGTCGCCTGGTTCGGCTTAGCAGGACTCATTATTCCGGTCACGCTAATCACAATATTGCTTACGATGGAGCGTTCAGTGAATCGTCCATACTTATGGCCATTCATCCCATTTGATGCAAAAGCTGCTTTGAATATTCTCATTCGCAAGCCAGTGTTGTATAATCGAACACGTCCAAATATTATGAGACCACAGCAATCTGATCGTATGCCTAATGATGATTCCGGTGAATCCAACTAAATAATACAAATTTAGTGCGCAAATATCCATTTCACCGGGCAAGTGTTATAGGTTATACTGGGGAATATGATATAAATGGGTCTATCTTGCAATGATAGAGGAAAGCAGAGGGGAACTATGTATTTACACGGAACAAGTAAAATTAACAATAATGGCCATTTAGAAATTGGCGGCGTAGATGCTGTCGAGTTGGCGAAGCAATTCGGAACACCACTATATGTTGTTGACGAAGCACTTGTGCGTCAACGTGCACGTGAATATGTTCAAGCCTTTCGCGAGTCAGGCTTAAAATTCCAAGTGGCTTATGCAAGCAAAGCTTTTTCTGTAAAAGCAATGTGTGTGCTTGCCGAGCAAGAAAATCTATCGTTGGATGTCGTTTCCGATGGTGAGCTATATACAGCAATACAAGCAGGCTTCCCAGCAGAGCGAATTCATTTCCATGGTAACAATAAAACCGAGGAAGAAATCAACATGGCGCTTGATGTAGAGATTGGCTGCTTTGTTGTCGATAACTTTATCGAGCTTCACATGCTTAATGAGCTGGCAGCGAAAAAGGATAAAGTAGTTAATGTATTGCTTCGCATTACACCTGGTGTAGAGGCACATACGCATGATTATATTTCTACAGGTCAAGAAGATTCAAAATTTGGTTTTGATTTGGGTAATGGTTCAGCTCGTGAGGCGATTGTTCAGGCTAATGAGCTTGCTAATCTCAACCTGCTTGGTGTACATTCTCACATCGGATCTCAAATTTTTGAGGTAGAAGGCTTCCGTATGGCTGTTGAGAAAGTGACTCAATTTGCTGTACAAATTCGTGATGATCATGGCATCTTGTTCTCAGTTATCAATGTTGGCGGCGGCTTTGGAATACGCTATGTAGAAGGAGATTCTCCACTGCCAATTGCTGAATACATCCAAGCCATCGCAGATGCCATTAAAACAAACTTTGCTGCGGCAAATTATGAATTGCCTGAAATTTGGGTTGAGCCAGGTCGTAGTATGGTAGGCGATGCGGGTACAACACTTTACACAGTGGGTACGAGCAAAAATATTCCAAACGTTCGCAAATATGTAGCGGTTGACGGTGGTATGACGGACAACCCTCGTCCAGCGCTTTATCAATCAAAATATGAAGCAATTCTCGCGAACCGAGCAAATGAAGAAGCAACAGAGGAAGTTTCAATAGCAGGAAAATGCTGTGAAAGCGGCGATATGCTGATTTGGGACTTGAAGCTGCCAGAAGCAAAAAGCGGAGATCTATTAGCTGTTTTCTGTACGGGTGCGTACAATTATGCGATGGCTAGCAACTATAATCGTATTCGCAGACCAGCTGTCGTATTTGTAAAGGATGGTCAAGCGGATCTCGTCGTTCAACGTGAATCTCTTGACAATATTGTGTGCAATGACGTCATTCCTGCGCGACTTCAGAAATCTTCACTTGCGAAATAAGCTGGAAATTGGTAACGTTATGTTATCTTAACTTAGAAAGGTGATGTCATTCATGGCAAAACAAGCAAAAATTAAACTCGCTACAGGCGGCGAAGTGATTCTTGATCTATTCGACCAAGACGCACCGAATACGGTTGCCAACTTTGAAAAGCTTGCTAATAGCGGCTTCTATAACGGTTTGATTTTCCATCGTGTCATTCCTGGCTTTGTAGCTCAAGGCGGTTGCCCAGAGGGTAGAGGTACTGGTGGTCCAGGATATACAATCGATTGTGAGATAAATCCTAACAAGCACGAGCGTGGTACTCTAGCAATGGCTCATGCAGGTCGTAATACAGGTGGTAGCCAATTCTATATTTGCTATCAAGCACAGCCGCATCTAGATGGACAGCATACTGTTTTTGGTAAAGTTGCTAAAGGCATGGAGTTTGTTGACGCTTTGTCTAATGGCTCTCAAATGGAAACAGTTGAAGTTTACGAAGTATAATGGTAAAGTAATATCAATTAAATAATTAGTAACTCCTTCGGGGTCGGGTGAAAGTCCCAACCGGCGGTGATCTGTGGAGAAGGCATTTGCCTTCTTTCACAGTAAGTCCGTGACCCGGCATATGCAATTTGTATGTCGGCTGATCTAGTGCAAATCTAGAACCGACAGTAAAGTCTGGATGGGAGAAGGAGAAATTTTCGGCATTTCTGCATTTCGTTATGTTTTTTTTAATATGACGATCAAGTATAGCTTATTTCGTATGCTTTTGTGCTAAAATTCACAAGGTATAATTTTACGGTATAGCTATATGCTCTTTTTGGTGTCGAAACTTTTTCTCATATCATATTTACCCCCGAATGGCTCTGTTGCTGTTATGGGGGTTTTTTGTTTGTTGGACATCATCAATGATGAATACTACATGGACTTAGCTATCTCAATGGCAAGTAAAGCAATGGGTCAAACAGGAATTAATCCTGTTGTAGGCTGTGTGATTACGAATGAAGGCAGTATCGTTGGGATGGGTGCACACTTGCGCAGAGGTGAAGGTCATGCTGAGGTGCAAGCGATCAGAATGGCAGGAGAGCGATCTTTGGGCGGAGTTGCTTATGTGACGTTAGAGCCTTGCAGTCATTATGGCAAGACTCCACCCTGTGCAGAGCTTCTAATTACTAGCGGTATCAAGCGAGTAGTAATTGCGGCACTTGACCCGAACCCTATCGTTGCTGGCAGCGGTGTTGAGCGCTTGAAAGCAGCGGGAGTCGAAGTAACGGTAGGTGTGCTGGAGGAAAGATCCCGTCTGCTTAATGAAAAGTTTAATCATTATATTACGACGAGAAGGCCTTATGTGACATTAAAGTCAGCTTCTACACTTGATGGGAAGCTTGCTACTTATAGCGGAAGCTCTCAATGGATAAGCGGACCAGAAGCAAGAGCAGAGGTACATACGCTTAGACATCAGCATGAAGCTATTATGATTGGTGTCAATACGCTGCTGAAGGATGATCCATCGCTCACGACAAGATTAGAGGTTGAAGCGAAGCATCCGATTCCTATTATCGTTGATGCTAAGCTAAGAACACCACTTACCGCAAAAGTTATAGAGCTTAGTGGGACACGTACAATCATCATAACAACAGACGCTGCTTCTGAGGAGAAGGAGAAAGAGCTGAGGCAGCTAGGCGTTACCGTTGTTCGTTGCGGTAGCGGTGATCGTGTTGATCTAGATCAGGCGATGCAATGGCTCGGTGAGCACGAGATCAGCTCGATACTGTTAGAGGGCGGAGGAAAGCTTAACGGTGCAATGCTGGAGGCAGACCTCATTCAAAAAGTCATCGTTTATTACGGCATGAAAATCGTTGGAGGAAGTCAAGCCCCTTCCTTATTTGATATGAGCGGTGTGGAGCTAATGCATGATGCTTATACGCTTGACGGGGTAGAAGTAGCGCTTATAGGAAAAGATATTCGTGTGAGTGGTTACCCAAAACGAAGTATTGAGTAGCAAGCTTGGTTGGAAGGGGGAGAACGCTATGTTTACTGGATTAATTGAAGAGGTTGGACATGTACAGCATGTATCAAGCAAAGGGGAAGCGATGGTGCTCACGCTACGCGCGAATAAGGTGCTGGAGCAAGTAAAGCTTGGAGATAGTATTGCGGTCAACGGTGTGTGCTTAACGGTAACAAGCTTTAACCATTCTAGCTTCTCTGCAGACGTTATGCCAGAAACCTATCGTAAAAGCTCATTGTCTTCACTTAAGACTGGATCTACCGTGAACTTAGAACGCGCGATGCAGCTCGGAGCAAGGTTTGGCGGACATATTGTACAGGGACATGTGGATGGCTTAGCGATAATCTCATCGGTTTATGAGGATGCAAATGCTGTCGTATATGAGCTTGAGCTGCAGGATAAAGAACAGCTTCGCTATATAATACCGAAGGGCTCGATCACAATTGATGGAATAAGCCTAACCGTGGTAAATGTAGAAAACAGTAAAGTTTCTGTCTCGATTATTCCACATACTTTGGCTGAAACTGCTCTGCAATATAGAAAATCGGGAGATCTCGTTAACATAGAGTGCGATATTATTGGTAAATATGTTGAGCACTTATTATCATTTAGATCAGGTCATGTCGCAAAACAATCAAACATTACTACATCATTTTTACAGGAACATGGCTTTATGTAATAGGCATGATTAGGCATTATACTGAAGGAGGAAGCAGCATGAGTGACAACAAACAATATTTGTTTCATCAAATTGAGGAAGCGATTGAGGATCTTAAGCAAGGCAAGGTTGTCATCGTAGTCGACGATGAGGATCGTGAGAACGAAGGCGACTTAGTTGCATTAGCTCAATATGCGACAACGGAGACGATTAATTTCATGATTAAGGAAGGTCGAGGTCTTGTATGTGCGCCTATTACTGAGGAGCGTGCATTAGAGCTTGATCTCCCATTAATGGTTAACCATAATACGGATTATCACGGCACAGCATTTACAGTATCCGTCGATCATGTGTCAACAACAACGGGCATTTCTGCGCATGAACGGGCAGAAACGGTTAAGGCATTAATCGCAGATGATGCACAGCCCCAGCATTTTCGTCGTCCTGGACATGTGTTCCCACTAATTGCTAAAAAAGGTGGAGTACTGCAGCGTGCTGGTCATACTGAAGCTGCAATCGATCTTGCTATCATCGCAGGAGCGAAACCAGCGGGCGTTATTTGTGAGATTATTAAAGAGGACGGCTCCATGGCTCGTATGGATGATCTAATGGAGTTTCGCAAGAAGCATAATTTGAAGCTTATTACAATTAAAGATCTGATCGCTTATCGCAGCTGCAAGGAACAGCTCGTTACACGCGAAGTATCCTGTAAGCTGCCTACTGACTTCGGTGAGTTCCGTATCGTTGCTTATACGAATGTCGTTGATGGCAAAGAGCATGTAGCGATCGTAAAAGGCGAGATCGATCCAGAGAAACCAGTGCTGCTGCGTGTACACTCCGAATGCTTAACTGGAGATGTGTTCCATTCGCATCGATGCGATTGCGGGCCACAGCTAGAAGCTGCCTTGAAACGTATTGAAGAGGAAGGTACTGGCGTAGTCTTGTATATGAGACAGGAAGGCCGAGGCATTGGCTTGATCAATAAGCTGAAAGCCTATGTGCTTCAGGAGGAAGGCTATGATACCGTGGAGGCGAATATTAAGCTCGGATTCCCGGCTGATTTGCGCGAATATGGTATTGGTGCACAAATTATTAAAGATCTTGGTGTTCGACAAATTCGTCTGCTAACGAATAATCCACGTAAAATTAAAGGCTTAGAGGGTTATGGTCTAGAGATTGTGGAGCGCGTACCGATTCAACTGCAGCACAATAAGGATAACGAAAAGTATCTGCATACGAAGCAAGAGAAGCTAGGACATATGCTTAAATTTTAGTTTGAAAATAAAAGTAATGCAATTTTCGACAAACATGCTTAAAATAAGAGAGGGGAATATGAGATGACAAAATTTTATGAAGGCAATCTTATTTCTGAAGGTTTAAAATATGGTGTAGTGGTAGGCCGTTTTAATGAATTTATATCCAGCAAGCTATTATCTGGTGCGCTTGATGCATTTAAGCGTCACGGTGCAGCAGAAGGAGATGTTGAAGTAGCTTGGGTACCTGGAGCCTTCGAAATTCCTTTAATCGCACAAAAAATGGCGGAAAGTGGAAAGTATGATGCAGTGATTACGTTAGGCGCAGTTATTCGTGGTTCAACACCGCATTTTGACTTTGTGTGTAATGAAGCAGCGAAGGGTGTATCAGCGGTTGCGCTAAAAACAGGCGTGCCATCTATTTTCGGTGTAATTACTGTTGATTCCATTGAGCAGGCGATTGAGCGTGCAGGCACAAAGGCTGGCAACAAAGGCTACGAAGCGGCTGTCTCTGCTATTGAAATGGCTAACCTAACAAAAGCATTACAAGCATAATAAGCAATAATCGTAACAGGAGGTTGTGGTGTGTCCGTACTTTATAAGCTGGATTCTTTCGAAGGTCCGCTTGATCTATTGCTCCATCTGATCGATCGTGCTGAGATCGATATCCATGAAATATCCATTAGTGAGATTACTACACAATATATGGAATATTTGCATGCCATGAAGGAATTGGAGCTAGACATAACAAGTGAATTTTTGGTAATGGCGGCCACTTTGTTGAGCATTAAAAGCCAGCAGCTGCTACCAAAGCCTCCTCCTGTTTTTGATAATGAGTTTGATGAGTGGATAGATGATGGGCCTGATCTACGAGAGGAGCTCATTCAAAAGCTAATCGAGTATCGAAAGTTCAAGCAAATTGCAGAGGATCTCAAGGAAAAGGAATATGCACGCAGTCTTGTGTTCTCGCGAGAGCCGGATGATTTGTCCGAATATATGAAGGAAACCTCTGTGAACCCGCTTGAAGGCTTACAGGTTTCAGAGCTCGTTCGAGCATTCCAAAAGGCGCTAAGAAGAGCCAATCGTAGAGATATTATTGCAACGGTACAGCGGGATGAAATATCCGTGAAGGATCGTATTCGCGATATTGTTGACGTATTGAAGCAATTTGAAACGGTTCGATTTTCCAAGCTTATACGAGATCATATGAGCAAGCCGGAGATTGTTGTTACTTTCTTATCTATCCTTGAATTAATGAAGATGAAGCATATCCGTTGCTATCAGCACGGACTCTTCGATGATATTGTGATCCAGTGGAGAGGAGAAGGGGCTGTAGATGGAATTTCAGAAATTGAAATCGATTATTGAGGGACTATTATTTATGGCCGGAGACGAGGGCTTAACGAAGCGACAGCTGGCTGATATAATGTCTATCGATGCGGATTATGCTGAGGAGCTTGTGCTTGATTTACAGCGTGATTTGGAGCGGGAAGAACGAGGAGTGCAAATCGGAATCTTGGCAGGTGCTTTTCGGTTAACTACCCACCCGGAGCATGCCGAATATTTCGAAAGAATGGCGTATACCCCGACAAGGGCGCAGCTATCACAGGCGGCACTGGAGACATTGTCGATCGTTGCCTACAAGCAGCCCATTACACGTGTGGAGATTGAAGAGATACGCGGCGTTAAATGTGAGCGTGCGATCCATACGTTAGTTGTTAAGGACTTGATCGAGGAAGTTGGTCGCGCCGATGCGATTGGTCGCCCTATACTATATGGAACGACAAAGGCATTCCTTGATAGCTTTGGCCTTGCGTCATTAAAAGAGCTGCCGGAGCCGAAGGATGTATCACTTGAGGACGAAGATTTCGAGGAGCAATCGCAGCTATTATTTGAGCGGTTTGAAGGTCGTCAGATGACGCTGGACGAAGTGAAGGACTAATTACTTATTCATATAATTTAGAAGACTGGTTCATACTATGGTCATGTTTACAGTTGGGAGGGAGGATATGCTTCCTATCATTGCAAGCTACTGGCCGCTATGGATCAGTCTTTTTTTGGTTATATGTATTGTTGCAGCTTGCTTTACTACAATAACGTTAGAGCTATATGCTCGCAGACAAAAAGAGAATGATGACGCAAAGATTAAGGTTTCAGCGCTGTCAGGCATTGTGTCTTACACCTTTAAGCTACCTAAGCTTAGATTAAATGCAAAAGGAATCGGTTTTGAGGTGAAGGGACAAAGCGGGCAAGAAACAGATGCAGAGCTTGATGTGAAAAAGGCAATAACTAAATATCGTAGTATGAATGAAGCGATCGATATCTTTAAAGATTTTAAATCATGGTTTCTTGCGTTGCTGCGAAAAATTGAATTGTCAGATTGGAGCTGGCATAGTCGAGCAGGTACAGGTGAAGCGATGTCAGCTGCACTCACGTGCGGAATGCTATGGTCAGTTAAGGGCTTGCTGTTTGGAACGGTATCTCGCTACGTCAAGGTGGTCAACACACCGAGTGTCACAATAAGTCCCCTTTATCAAGAAAAATGGTTTTCAACAGAATGGTCATGCAAGCTTAAGCTAAAGCTAGGAGCTTTGCTGCTCGCCTCTGTCTACTTACTTTTCCATTTTTCAACATTACGTAGAGGGATAAGCTTATGGAAAGCTTTTGTATCTAAGGTTTAGCCAGAACTTACCCTAATAATGAAAGCAGAATTGAGCACACTAACTGCGTATTTACTAATACGTATACGTTAGGAGTGGATGATTGTGACAACAACCAATAATATAGAAGGCTTAGTTGGTGTATCGTTAGGACAGATTAAAGAAATGCTCGGAATTAACACAATAGTTGGCGACCCTATCCATACGCCTACGGGCGATACGATTTTACCAATTTCACGTGTTGGCGTAGGCTTTGTCGCTGGAGGCAGTGAGCTTCGCATGGATCAAGAGGAAGCACATCACGGCTCCATTCATCCAAACTCATTGCCATTCGGTGGAGGTAGCGGCGGTGGTGTTTCGATTACACCGATCGCATTTCTAGTCGTTGGTGTTCAGGGTGTGAAGGTTGTTCCGCTGGATAATCAAACGCATTTACTGGATAAGGTGATTGACTCTGCGCCGGCAATTATCGATAAAATGTCTGGCATGTTTGGTGGCAGCTCTAATAGCAGCACCGGCTCAAGTCAAGCTAGCCAAGTGAATCCATCCTCTGCAACATTATCCGGTTCAAGCTCTGATCTGACAACTTCATCTACGGGTAGCGGTAGCGGCACTACTTTTCAATAACGAGCTTCATTAGTGGCACATTGCGGGAAAATCGCAATGTGCTTTTTATTGTTAATCGTAAGCAGATTAAGGAAAGCGATGAATGCTCGTCTACAAAGACGAGCATCTGCATATACTAAAGACGAGATATAAGCAAAAGAAATGCAGGAGGACAACTATGAACAAACAGCTTAAGATGATTGTTGCCTATATTGCGATTGCAGCTTGTTTCGTAACAGGCATTGGTGGACATCCGGCACACGCATCGCCTTCCATTTCGACTAATGCTTATGCAACGGCTCTTATCGATGTGCAGTCAGGAAGATTGCTATACAACATGAATGGGGATGTAAAAACACGTATTGCAAGCTTGACGAAAATAATGACAGCGATTGTTGCTATTGAGCAAGGTGATTTATCGGATAAGGTAACAGTATCTCGACGTGCAGCGGGTAAGGAAGGCTCATCGATTTATTTAAAAGTTGGTGAGGAAATTACACTTTCCAACCTATTGTATGGCTTAATGCTCAGGTCAGGGAATGATGCGGCTACAGCTATAGCTGAGCATGTGGGTGGATCAGAAGCCGGCTTCGTGTTTTTAATGAATCAAAAGGCAGAGGAATTGGGGCTAAGGAATACGCAGTTCCGTAATCCACACGGCTTGGATGAAGATGGTCATTATTCGTCCGCTAATGATTTGGCAGTACTGACCGCATATGCACTTAAAAATAAAATCTTCGCGGAAATCGTAAAAACCGAATTTAAGCAGGCACCTAATCCAAACGAAAAGTGGAATTATTCGTGGCGTAACAAAAACAAAATGCTGCGAATGTATGAAGGGGCAGACGGGGTGAAAACAGGCTTTACAAAGAAAGCGTTCCGTTGCTTAGTAAGCTCAGCGACAAGGAATGGTCAGCAGCTTGTAGCTGTAACCTTGAATGATGGTGATGACTGGAGAGATCATCGAAACTTATTAGACTGGGGCTTTAAGCATTTTCCGCTATCAAGGCTAGCTGAAGTACATGAGGAAGTACCGGGAAGTTCGCTCGTATACGGAGCAAATTTTAACTATCCTCTTAAGGAGGATGAATTAGGCAATATTCAAGCTACCGTATCTCTTATTCATCCAAGTGGTCCACACTATATACTTGGAGAACGAGGACGCATGCAATTTTATTTAAATGGTGAACCAATCGGTTCTGTTCCGCTGTACGAAAAGGGGAGCTCGCGGTTGAAAAAGCATGAACATCGTGCAGAGCAAAGCTTTACACAATTTAAACGACAAAATTGGATGGAGCAAGGCTTGCTAGGTACATTAAAAGAATGGTTTGAATAACATTTCATGTTGGGGGAGGCATGAATGATGGTCAATTGGATATGGCTTTTTTTAATTGTAATTAGCGTAATTTTTGGAATGATTAACGGCAATATGGATGGCATCACTCAGGCAGCCTTTGATGGGGCCAAATCAGGAGTGACGATTAGCTTTGGGTTAATAAGCATTATGGTATTTTGGTTAGGGATGATGAAAATAGCAGAGCAGGCGGGATTGCTGGAAAAGCTTTCCCGCATGCTATATCCTGTCGTTCGTTGGTTATTTCCAGATGTACCTAAGGATCATCCGGCTCTGGGCTACATAATGAGTAATTTAAGTGCGAATCTGTTCGGGCTCGGTAATGCTGCAACACCAATGGGTATCAAAGCGATGCAGGAGCTTCAGAGTATAAATCCCGATAAGCATACAGCAACGCCGGCTATGTGTACCTTGCTTGCCTTGAATACGTCCAGCATCACGTTAGTGCCAACTACATTAATTGCTATTCGCATGAATTATAACTCAGCTAATCCAGCCGAGATTATCGGTACTACCTTGGCTGCTACTTTTATCGCTACAGGTGCAGCTATATTAGCGGATCGATGGTATCGCAATAGAGATAAAGGGCCGCCTGTGCCATATAAGAAACAAAATGGCTTAAGTACGGCACCAGATGTCCATACTCCATCGACGGTAACTGCAATAGGAGGTGGTAGCGGAAATGGTTGAGCTGTTCTCGCAAATATCCGCCTATATGATCCCTGCAATAATCGTATTCATTCCTTTATATGCGATGCTGCGTAAGAAGCAGCCGGTTTACGAGGTATTTGTCGATGGTGCGAAGGATGGATTTGATACGGCGATAGGCATCATACCTCATCTGGTAGGTATGATGGTGGCCATTAGCATGTTTAGAGCATCTGGAGCAATGGATGCGATGCTGATGGTGGTCAAGCCAGTGTTCGATTGGTTTGGTGTACCTAGTGAAGTGCTTCCTCTAGGTATTCTAAGACCGATAACAGGTGCAGGCTCACTTGCCTTTACAGCAGACTTAATTGCTACTCACGGACCCGATTCTCTTATTGGTCGAATTGCTTCCACGATTCAAGGCAGCACGGATACGACATTGTACGTGCTTACTGTTTATTTTGGAGCAGTCGCCATTAGAAATTCAAAATACGCATTAAAGGTTGGACTTTTCTCTGATGTTGTTGGATTTGTCGCGGCAATTGTCATCTGTATGCTCGTATTCTAACAGCAATGCTTGTGCTTTTTTCATGAACTCGTTATGATGGTAGATGAGGTGAACATAATTGGAACGATTACAAAAAATATTAGCTCAAGCAGGGGTTGCTTCTCGGCGAAAATGTGAAGAGCTGATCTTGTCAGGTGCTGTAGAAGTGAACGGTGAGCCAGTCACAACTTTAGGAACGAAGGCAGACCCTGCCGTTGATGTCATAACTGTGAATGGTCGTCCAATTCGTAGTGAGAAAAAGATATACTTAATGCTGAATAAGCCAAAAGGCGTAATCACAAGCGCTAAGGATCCTCAAGGCCGCAAGGTCGTTGCAGATTTCCTTCCGGGCATTAAGGAGCGGGTATATCCAGTCGGAAGACTTGATTATGATACGGAAGGCTTGTTGCTGCTAACCAATGATGGTGAATTTGCAAATTTACTGACGCATCCTAAGCATCATGTACCAAAAACCTATCATGCAACAGTAAAGGGAGTGCCGCATGGTACGGCGCTAGAGAAGCTGCAGCAAGGAATTATGCTTGAAGACGGCATCACATCTCCTGCTGAGGTAGAGTATCATGATGTGAAGATGGAATCGAATGAAGCGACGATTCGGATTACGATCCATGAAGGCCGTAATCGGCAGGTTCGTAGAATGTTTGATGCGATTGGTCATAAGGTGATGAAGCTGAAGCGTGTTCGATTTGGAGAGCTTACTTTAGAGGGGCTGCCTCGAGGGAAGTTTCGTCATTTGACGGAATATGAAGTGAAGGCTATGTTACAAGAGGCGCGTAAGTCACATAAAGTTCAAAAATAAGAAGAGACGACGGCATATCGTGCCGTCGAATTTTCGTTATAATGAGAATTGTATTGTAGCATGGATACTACTTATGCAGGTGGTGTAATACATATTGGGTAAAAACCGCAAAAAAGTTCAAATCATCGTTCTTCTATTTGCATTTGTAATCGGTGGGTATGCAATTTTTCAAACGTTTACAAACGATACTCCAGGAACGATAAAAGAAGGACAGGCTGTACCAGATTTTCGCTTGGCTAATTTGCAAGGAGAGCCAATTTCGCTGCAAGATTATAATGGTTCACCCCTCGTCATTAATTTTTGGGGTACTTTTTGTGAGCCTTGCATACGAGAGATGCCTTCTTTCGAACGACAGTATGAAGAGTGGAAGGATAAGGGTGTTGAAGTTGTTGCCATTAATTTGAGCGAAGATACGTTGACTGTTTCTAATTATGTGAAAAAGCTTGGTGTAACGTACACCATATTGCGTGATGTTGATCGCAAAACAGAAAAAAAATACGGTCTACGCTCCTATCCGACAACATTTTTTGTGAACCCGAATGGGACATTATCCTCTGTTTTTGTCGGTGAGATGAAGGAATCTCAAATTCATGAGCATATTGAAAAAATAGTAGGAGGTTAACTGTGCTATTACCTGTGAACTCAAAATGTGAATGCGGCCATCAAAATGCAGTCGGGACTGTATTATGCGAAGCATGTGGTAAGCCACTTGAAGAGCAGCTAATGAAGTCAAATGAACCGCTCGAAATGCGTTATGATGGCGTTGCTCGGCGTTCACAGAAGGCGAATCCAGATTTTCTAGATAAGATCTGGAACTTCTTCTCTTCCGTTAAGATTGCCATTTATCTCATTATTATTACATTCTTAGGCGCAATGCTCGGAACGATTTTCCCGCAGGCCTCTACATTTATTTCTGCCACTTTCAATCCAAAAGTTTATTACAGTGAGCAGTATGGACTGGCAGGGGAAATTTATTATTTCCTTGGCTTGCACAACACCTACTCAAGCTGGTGGTTTATTACACTTTTAGTGATGATCGGAACCTCACTTGTCATCTGCAGTATTGACCGTGTGTTGCCATTGTATCGTGCATTGAACAAGCAGCAAATTAGAAAGCACCACGCCTTCTTAAAACGTCAAAAAGCGACCTATAGCGGTCAAGTGACAGACGAGCCGGTTCAATGGACAAAGCAGTATGGAGAGGCTCTGAAGAAAAAGGGCTACAAGGTACATATCGATGAGTCTGGCACTGCACTACTAGCAGAAAAGAACCGTTTTAGCCGCTGGGGTCCCTATATTAACCATATTGGGCTTATATTATTTCTTTTAGCGGTTCTAGCTCGTAGCATTCCTGACTGGAATGTAGATACATATGTAAGTATTACGGATGGAGATACCGTTCCGATCGTTGGAACGAACTACTATGTAAAAAGCGATGGCTTCTCTATGGAATTGTACGATAACGATGAGCTGCCCATCGAGCTTAAAGACTCCGGTCGAGTGAAGACGTTCAAAACGGATGTTGTTCTATACGAGTGTGCAGCTAATTGTGGAGACGATTTTCTGCAGCCAGAGCTTAAAGAGGTTAAAGAGCATACGATTCTTGTTAACGATCCGCTTCGCTATAAAGAGCTAAAGCTTCATCAGTTTGATTTTAATCTAACACCTAGAATTAATGCAGTTTCTCCAATGATCATTAATAAAGAAACAGGAGAGAGCTACGGGCCATTTCATTTAACAATGGTTGATCCTGAGCTTTATTACGAGGTTGGACCGTACTCTATGGAGTTAATCGACAAATATATGGACTTTTCAATTAATAGTGAAGGTGAGCCGATTACACTTTCAAGCAGTCCGAACGCTCCAGCCTTTATTTTTAATATAAAGGGTCCTAATTTAGCTGAAGACGGAGAAATGTTTATGTATTTTCCGTTAGAGAAGGATAAAGTACGCTTCTCACAGGATACGATTAATCGTGAGCTGGCCAATAAGCTAGAGATTAAGGTTGATGGCATGGAAAACGTTGATTTCTCTGCAGCTACAACGTATTTGAATGTTCGTATTGATAAGGCAGTGAAGTTTCTTTGGATCGGAGCATTCTTTAGTATGCTTGGCTTGATTATGGGAACGTATTGGCAGCATAGAAGAATATGGCTGCGCATCGATGACAATCAGCTGACGCTAGGAGCTCACACGAATAAAAACTGGTTTGGCTTGCGGGCGGATGCAGCATACGCATTGAAGCGTTGCGGCATTGAGCTTGATCCCAAAAGTCTTGATAATGGAGGACACAAAGGATGAATTGGTTAGATTTTAGTAGTTCAAGCTTTATTGCTGCATTCTTTTTATATGTGTTTGCTTTTATTTTTTATATGGTTGCCGTAGCAGGTAAGAAATGGGGGAAAAGAGATGCTAAGCAGCATGAGGCGCGCTGGAGTAAAATAGCATTTATAACGTCTTCTCTTGGCTTACTTGCGCATCTTTCGTTTTTCTTTACAAGATGGATTGGCAGTGGCCAGATCCCAACGAGCAATATGTATGAATTTATAACGCTACTAGGCATGACCATCATGATTGCCTATACCATTATTCATTTCATATATAAAAAGCCGCTGCTTGGGATGTTCGCATTACCACTAACGATTATTATCATTGCGTATGCGTCTGTATTTCCCCAAGAGGTCCAGCCGTTAATACCAGCACTACAATCGAACTGGCTGAAAATCCACGTAACAATGGCAGCATTAGGTGAGGCATTCTTTGCAGTTGGTTTCGCAGCAGGGCTCATGTACCTTTTACGCGTTATTGACTATAACGATCATACGAAAAAAGGGAAACGAGCACAGCGCTGGCTTGAGTTCACGCTTATTTCCATTTTCATTGTAATCGGCTTTATCGTAGCGGCATTTGGCTTTAAGGGTGCTGGCTACGTTGCACAATTTCAGCAAGAAACAGTAGATGTATCACAAGTAGGCGAGCTTACTACATCATATGATGTTGTTGAGTATACGATGCCCCCTATTTTCAAACCATATAATAGTGAAGCACTGCAAGTGACTGAGTTTTTAGGAATGACCGATGGCTTGTTCGAGACACCATCATGGTTCAACGGAGTGAACTCTGGACGTAAGCTGAATACGGTCGTTTGGTCGATTATTGTAGGACTAATTCTTTATGGTATAATTCGTTTAATCATTCGCAAACCGTTAGGTGCTGCCATACATCCTAAGCTCGAGGGCATCGATCCAGATGATTTGGATGAAATAAGTTATCGTGCGATCGTTATAGGCTTTCCAATCTTCACGCTCGGAGCATTAATCTTTGCGATGATATGGGCAGAGATTGCATGGGGACGTTTCTGGGGCTGGGATCCGAAAGAGGTATGGGCACTAATTACATGGTTGTACTACAGTGCGTACTTGCATTTTAGATTGTCACGCGGCTGGCATGGTAGACCGTCTGCATGGCTAGCTGTTATTGGATTTGTTATCGTTCTATTTACGTTAGTCGGAGTAAATCTACTTATTGCCGGTATGCATTCATATGCAGGGGTAGATTAATGTTAAGCTGAATAATTGAAAGGGGTGCTTGTTGCTATGGCTGATTACTTTAATCGTATTCTAGTTGTTGATGATGAGGAGCGTATACGTCGCTTATTGAAGATGTATCTTGAGAAGGAAGGCTATGAAATTGATGAAGCCGAGGACGGCGAAAGCGCATTGCAATTAGCAATGAATCGAGACTATGCGCTAATTTTACTTGATGTTATGCTTCCAGGAATCGATGGCATCGAGGTATGCACAAGACTTCGTCAGGTTAAGGCTACTCCTGTCGTTATGTTAACGGCGAAAGGAGAAGAGATGAATCGTGTGCAGGGCTTTGAAGTAGGTGCTGACGATTATGTTGTAAAGCCATTTTCTCCTCGTGAGGTTATCTATCGTGTTAAAGCGATTTTGCGACGTTCATCTGCTACAGCCTTTTTAACAAAGGAAATGAATACATCTAACAGTATTGTGTTCCCACACCTTATTATTGAGCATGATGCTCATCGTGTAACAGCAGGTGGACAAGAGGTTAGCTTAACACCTAAGGAGTACGAGCTGCTTCATTATTTAGCGATATCGCCAGATAAGGTGTTCTCTCGTGAAGAGCTGCTAAAGGATGTATGGAACTATGAGTTTTTTGGAGATTTAAGAACAGTAGATACGCATGTAAAACGTCTACGTGAAAAGCTGAATAAAGTGTCTAGTGAGGCTGCTAGCATGATTACAACGGTTTGGGGCGTTGGCTACAAGCTTGAGGTGCCTAAGTAAATGGGGTGGCTGCGTAAAATATTCAATCTACTGTGGCATAGTGTAATCGGTAAGCTATGGGTGACGATTATTGTGCTTGTAGCCGTCGTATTATTGATACTAGGTGCATTTTTGCTGCAGTATATTGATGTTTCATTTGCTGAGGATGCACATGACATTAAGCTGCTGTTCATCATTACGGCGATTATAGGTTTTTTATTATCAACCTTTTTCGCATTTTTCTTATCAGCAAAGCTACAGCAGCCTCTGCTGCAGCTTAAGGATGCAGCAGTTTCAATATCAAAGGGTAATTATTCTACACGTGTCAATATTTCATCGTCTGATGAAATTGGTCAGTTAGCTGATACGTTTAACGAGATGACTGAAAAGCTTGAAAAGCTGATCCATGACCTTAATCATGAGAGTAATCATTTGTCTAACGTAATTCGGAGTATTCGAGATGCGGTTATTACGTTCGATGCTAATGGAGAGGTTATACTTACCAATCCGCAGGGTCATATCCTGCTGAACCAATGGCAGGCGATTGAAGATGAATGGGTGTTAAGTGAAGGCTTGAATTATCCTAAGGTTCCAGCGCCTATTCGAGAAAACTATATCAAAGTTCTCAATCACGGCAAGGACAGCACAGATAAAGTTCATGTACAAAGCTATATGTGGTCTGTAGTATTAACACCATTGCTATCTAACGGTATTATGCGAGGAGTCGTAGCTGTTATTCGTGACGTGACAGAAGAACACAAAATAGATAAAATTCGTCGTGATTTCGTTGCAAATATTTCTCATGAAATTCGTACACCTTTGCAAATGCTGCAAGGCTATAGTGAGGCACTCATAGATGATATCGTCGTATCCCCTGAGGAAAGACAAGAGCTTGTGCAGGTTATCCATGATGAATCCGTTCGAATGGGAAGACTGGTGAATGATTTTCTTGATGTGGCACGCATGGAAGCTGGTCATATCAATATGAAATATCAAATTGTTGATGTCAGTCATATACTGCTGCGTGTTTTTCGAAAGTTTTTCGTATATGCGAAGGAAAGAGGGATAGAGCTTGAATATATTCCATCAGAAGAGTCGCTTGTGCTGCAGCATGCAGATGAGGATCGTTTAGAGCAGGTATTTACTAACCTAATCGATAATGCTTTAAGGCATACGGACACCGGAAAGCGTGTAATGATTCTTCCTAGTGTCGTATCATTAAACTATGACTCATTCGTCCAGCTTAAATTCAAAGACGAAGGCCAAGGAATTCCTGCCGAAGATTTGCCATACATTTTTGAACGATTCTATAAAGCAGATAAAGCAAGAAAGCGCGGCTCCAGATCAGGTACTGGCTTAGGTCTTGCTATCGTTAAAAATATTATTGATCAGCATGAAGGAAAGATCGCGGTAGAAAGCACGGTTGGGCAAGGAACGACATTTACGATTCTGTTGCCTATATCCATTCATGAAAAGATACAATAAAGTAAATGATTCGATATAAATCCTCAACGAGAAACGTCCATACACGTCGATACAGGACGGAAGAAGAGGAAAGTTATTGTTTGTCGTGGAACAACATAAAAACGCGCCAAGGACGCTTACAGCGTCTCTGGCGCGTTTTCTTTATGAACTACAGAATAACTTCTTTAGCACTGATAAGCTCAGGCATATCTAATAGCTGTTTTAGTACTTCCTTAGGTGTGCCTTTATCTACACGAAGCATCATAATAGCAGATCCGCCTTTATCTTGACGACCAACCTGCATCGTTGCGATGTTTACATCATTGTTGCCAAGTAGTGTACCTACGCGACCGATGATACCAGGCTTGTCGTTATGTGAGATAAGGATGAAATGTCCTTCTGGCGTAAGGTCAATGTTGTAGCTGTCGATTTGTACGATACGAGCTCCGTAACCAGCAAGTAATGTACCTGAAGCAGAGCGGTTACCTTTGTTCGTACGAAGTGAAACAGTAACCAGGTTAGTAAAGTTATGTGCTGCACGTGATTTATTCGTCACAATATTCAATGAGCGTTGCTTAGCAATATGCATAGAGTTGACGACGTTGACCGCGTCTTTTCCAAGATGATGAGCTAGTACGCCGCGAACGATATAACGAGTTAGTGGCTGTGTATCAACCTCAGATAATTCACCAGAGTAGCTTACTGTAATCTCTTCAATTGCACCCTCAGTGCTTTGAGCGATGAAATGACCAAGCTTTTCTCCAAGCTCAAAGTATGGTTCAAGCACTTTGCGAACCTCTGCTGGAATTGGAGGCATGTTTACAGCATTCATAAACGGCTCATCACGTAAAATGTGAAGCACCTGCTCGGAAACATCAATCGCAACGTTTTCTTGTGCTTCTACAGTGGAAGCGCCAAGATGCGGCGTTACGATAATATTCGGATGATTCAGGAATGGATGATCTGCAGCAGGGGGCTCTACCTCGAATACGTCAAATGCAGCACCTGCAACAATTCCTTGATCGATTGCTTCAACGAGTGCGCCCTCATCAATAATTCCACCGCGAGCGCAGTTCACAATACGCATGCCAGGCTTCATTACCTCGAATTGTGCTTTACCAATCATATGCTTTGTCTCAGGAGTAAGCGGGGTATGAACAGTCATGAAATCAGCGTTACGCACGATGTCATCAACAGATGCAAGTGTAATCCCTTGCTGCTGAGCACGTTCTTCAGTTAGGAAAGGATCGTAACCAAGCACTTTCATACCAAATGCCTTTGCACGCTTGGCAACTTCACTACCGATACGGCCCATACCAAGTACGCCTAGTGTTTTATTGCGAAGCTCAACGCCCAGGAAGGATTTGCGATCCCAAACGCCTTCAGTAGTTTTCTTATATGCTTGCGGAATGTGACGAGCTAACGCCATCATCATTGCAAACGTATGTTCACATGTCGTAATTGTATTGCCGTCTGGAGCGTTAATAACGATTACGCCAAGCTTTGTTGCAGCTTCAAGGTTAATGTTGTCAACGCCTACACCTGCACGACCAACAACCTTTAGTTTCTTTCCAGCCTCTAAAATTTTCTCCGTAACTGTCGTCTGGCTACGAACAAGCAAAGCATCATACTCACCAATAATGGCTACTAATTCATCTTCGGAGAGACCTGGTTTTTTGTCTACTACAATGTCTGCAGCATCGACTAGCTGTTGAATTCCTTGGTCACTGATCGGATCGGAAACTAAAACTTTAAACATTACGATAACTACCTCCTGAATGTGTGCGACTGCTCGCAAATAATGTAAACTAAAAAACTCTCGCCGCATCGATGAAGGATGTGGGCGAGAGTTTCATCAACGAACATAACGGTCAATTCCTATTCTATAGCAAGTACTCTATTTAAATCAATCTCTAGCATAAACAAAAAGACGAAATTTCACTAACATTCAACAATTTTTATTTAATTTCTTATTTAGTCCACATTTGGATAGAAAAATGGAATTTGTGGCAAAAATTCATCTGTGTACAGTGAGTTACGATGCAGATTATAGTCACCTGCACGAACAGCAGCAGTATTCATTAGAAGAGAAATAATGCCCTCAACTGTAGTAAGATTCATAGACTCAGCTTGTCCAGATGTAATAAATTGATCGATGCTACTTACTAAGTCATGTGGCAAATATTCCACAAACTGCTTGGAATCAAGTAAATAGTTGGCAATGATTTCATTCTTAATTAACAGTGGTTTACTGCTCCAATCCGTTAGTTTTTGGCTAACATTCCGGTCATATTCACTTGGAATGTTCGGATCTATTGATATTCCCCATTGTACCATAGCTTCATAAAACTGTCCTTGTCCAGTTAATGCCTGCGATATGGCAGCTTGGTATACATCATTATTTTTAAGGGAGTTTGTAATACCTTCATACGTGGTTGCTGCATTTTTTCGTTGAAGAACGACAGCTACTTTTTCAAATTGATCTAAGCTACGAATATAGCTTTGCTGTGCTTGACCGAGCAAACCGGCGTGCTGTAAGTTAAAGCTAGCAGCTTCTTCAGCTTTTTTACTTGCTTGCCCTTCGATTTCCTTGTAAAGTGAAGCTACATTGCTCACTTCATTATTTGAGATTTTTTTCAGCGCATCATTCCATGATAGCTGGAATTCACGATAAGGTGCGTATACTGTTAAGTAGAATGACACAAGATCTTGCTGCTGATACACATAATCATTTGCTGTGGACTCAGGACTTATTAAGTGTGCATATTTTGCCTCCACTTTTTTAGTTCCAATATTTAGCCCATAGAAAAATGCGGCTACTGAGACGACAAGCATCACTAAAAATAATGTACTAAAAATCATTGCATTGCGATTGAAGGTTCTGTCCATGTTATTGCTCCTTTATGATATGTTCATTTGTAGAATTAACGCAGAATAGGAAGTGTTTTGGTGAAAAGAAATAAATTCAAATTCAGAAAAATTCAATTCCGGCAGGTGTCTATCGATGAGCTAGATGATCGTACGCTGCTTATTAATTTATATCTCACCCAAGCACTTACTCTTATTATCGGCTTAATATGGGTATTTTTTCAACACCAAAATTTACTTTCACTTTTGTCGATACCTGACGAAATTGTTGATGTTCTATTTTGGGGGGGAGGATTAGCGCTAGCTGCGGTAGCGGCAGACTTTTTTCTGTCAAGATTCGTACCTGATGAATTTGCAGATGACGGTGGAATCAATGAAAAAATATTCGCTAACCGTCCAGTGTGGCACATTGCAGTCATCTGTCTAATTGTTGGTTTTTGTGAGGAGCTTCTATTCCGTGGAGCAATTCAGCATGCCATCGGTCCTTATTGGACAAGTATTATTTTTGCAGTTATACATGTTCGATATTTAAAACATTGGATCCCAACAGGGCTAGTGTTTTGTATTAGCTATGCCTTAGGATGGATCTATATCAAAACTGGCACGATCTGGGCACCGATGTTTGCACATTTCTTATTTGATTTTATAATGGGACTAATGATCAAATATAGGAGGGAATCATAATTTATGAGTAGAAAGCAAAAGTTCAGTCGAGCAAACAGAGCTAAACACCATGAGACTGGCCGTGCTATTCATAACTTCGAGGATGCGGAAGAAAATTCCCTTCCACCTCGCTCCAAAAAATACCCTTCGAGCAAAGGTAAACTGACAAGAATTTATTATAATGTTGTATTTGTGCTGTTTGTAGCGCTTGTGCTTTTCCTTCTGTGGTACGGCAGCAGCTACTATCCAACAACAACTGAAACACAGTAGCTGTTTGGTTGTTTTACCTAAACCTAACTTGTATGACTCCACTGTATTCAGGTCAAGCTACATGTGAAGTCATATTAAAGAGAGGTGTTCAAGATGAGAATGACCAGCTTTTTTCTAGGGAGTATGTTAGGTATGGTTGGAGCTGTCATGCTTATGCAGCGTAAATCAGGAATGGCACAGGCCGTACAAACTGCAATGTCTGATATGAAGGGCAATGTCATGTCTAAGGCAATGTCAAAGTTTACGAAAAGTGAAGCAACGAATCAAGCAGGTCAAGGTCAAGCACAGAAGCAAAGCTCCGGCAGCACATCTAATGTTCCTGCAAACCATCAAATGAATGTGTCGATGATTGAAGGAATTATTAACAGCGATCCTGAGCTGCAAGCGACAGTCGAAGATATTAAAAGTGATTCCTCATCCATTAAGCACTAATTCTTTAAAGATAACTTCAGCTGAGCTGGCTTCTTAGTAAGCCAGCTCCCTTTATCATATGAAGGTAAAAGATTTTGAAAATTGCTAAAGTTTATTTAGGTACTCATTAAGGCGTATATTTACGCATAAAAATAATAATTATCAGCAAAAAAACTTAGTACTACATAATTTATGAAACGATTTCGCTACAACTTCGTATGGACTACTTAATGAATGACTTAATTTTTGCTAAAGTAGTGCAATAAAGAGAAAGACATGTTAAAGTAAACATAAGGCTATTGTATGTAGAATTGGTCACAATCTAATTTGAAATACATAAGCTATAGTCAGATGCTGCAAAGGAGGATCCTGTCATGAAGATCGAAAGATTGGGTCAGGACAAGATTAGGATTTTCCTGACTTACGACGATTTGTTGGAGCGGGGTATCCAAAAGGAAGACATGTTACGTGAGCCTCCAAAGCTTCATGATCTTTTTATGGAACTTATGGAGCAGGCTTATAATGAGCTCGGCTTTGAAGCAAGTGGCAGACCTCTAGCTGTGGAAGTATACGCAATGCCTGCACAGGGGATGTTTGTAGTTGTTACACGTGGTAAACGTGGAGGCGACACTGTAGACGGATTTGGTGAGGACGACGAGCTAGAAGATGATATTTATGATCTGGATGTAACGATGGAGCATAGCGATATCATCATGTATTCGTTCAATGATTTTGAACATGTCATCTCGGTATGTAAAAGTTTAAAGGCATCGCAGCTCACCGAGGGCGGAACCTTATATTCTTATAACAATAAATGGATCTTGTCCATTGAACCATCAGATATAGAATCATCAACGTTTAACTCGGTGCTTGCAGTATTAGCCGAATATGGTGATGCAACATCCGTTACCTATGCCATGCTAGAGGAATACGGAAAGATCATTATGGCTGATGATGCAGTTACGCAAATTTGTGCTCACTTTCAGTAAATATACGTACACAGGAGAAAAAGAACATTGACGGCAAAAAGTCAATGTTCTTTTTTGTTTAAATCTTCGTTATAATATAACCATTAGATTATATTTAAATGTTGCACGATACGTTGTGCGCAGGGAAAGCAGGAAAACGTATGGTCATTTTTTCCATAATTACAGCTGCATTGGCGCCAGGCTTATCCTTGCTGACCTTTCTATACCTTAAGGATAAATACGAGGCAGAGCCAATCCATATGGTACTAAAAGTTTTCTTAGTCGGCATTTTGCTTGTCATTCCTATAATGGTATTACAGCGTGGAGTAGAGATATGGCTTGGTGACAGCAGCTTTGTTATGGCTTTTATTCAATCCTCCAGTGTTGAGGAGTTTATTAAGTGGTTTGTGTTATTCCATCTCATCTATAATCATGTTGAGTTTGATGAGCCGTATGATGGTATTTTATACGCAGGAGCGATTTCTTTAGGGTTTGCTACTACAGAGAATTTGTTGTATTCCATATTTATGCCAGCAGACTTAAGTGCGATGCTCATGCGGGCAATGCTACCTGTATCTGGTCATATGCTGTTTGGTATTGTTATGGGATATTATTTAGGAAGGGCCAAATTCTCTAATTCAAAAAGGAATAACCTTCATTTAATACTATCGTTATTGCTGCCGATCATCCTTCATGGACTTTATGATTGGATTATTGTATGGAGAGAGAACGATTGGCTTATCGCCATTATACCTTTCATGGCTTTGCTATGGCTATTTGGTCTATCTAAAATGAAATCTGCTCATGTAAAATCTCCTTTTCGATATGTTCGTCCGAAAGATGAGGTTAATTTATAGTATTCCGGTCCATACTAATGCAATAAGATTTGTATTAGGAGGGTTGGCATAATGCGAGTGAAAGTTGTCATTCGCTGCAGGATATGCGGGGAAAAATATATTTTGCGTGGCCGAAGAGATAAGGGAATCTATGAAACAGGTTTCAAAATGTGTATTTGCGATAATGTGGATGATCTAGAAATCGAGGAACATCCTATGTAATGTTTGATGTATAAAGCTTCCTTTAACGATCCAAACTAAGCTTAGATTGGAACTTGAAGGGAGCTTTTTGTATGTACAGACGTCTAAGTATGATAATGTTTCCGATAATGACTGTGCTTTTTATCGGTGCGATGTATTGGGGTTATCAGGAACACCAAGAGAAAAACAATGTGCTGCTTAAGGCGGAGAATAGTTACCAACGTGCTTTCGGTGACTTAACATATTATGTTCATAAGCTTAACGATGAACTTGGAAATACGCTTGCCGTGAATTCCGCATCTAAAGATTTTCAACGTAAGGGGCTTGTTAATGTCTGGCGAATAACAAGTGAGGCTCAGCATGCGATTAGTCAGCTTCCACTAAGCTACCTTCCATTTGCTGATACTGAAAACTTCTTGTCACGCGTTTCCAACTTTGCTTATAAAACATCGGTGCGCGACTTAGGTAAACAACCGCTTAGCGGTGAGGAATTTAAAACATTAAAATCACTTTATAACAGCTCACATCAAATCTCATCTCAACTTAGTGAGCTTCAAAATAATATTATGAGCAGCAGCCTGCGTTGGATGGATGTTGAGGTTGCATTATCAGCTAACGAAAGCGGAACATCTAACCCTGTCGTAAGCAGCTTGCGTCACGTAAACGATCAGTCGACTCAGTATGGTGAAGTAGAGTGGGGACCTGCAGTTAACAGTATGTATACGGATAAGCGTGTTAAACTGCTTAGCGGTAAGCCTATTACTGCAGAGGAAGCGGTGAAAATCGCTGCTAAGTTTATGGATACAGATGTTTCAAACATAGAAATTAAAGAGAATGGTAAGGATAGTGATTTCCCTACGTATATGGCTTCAGTAAAGGATGATGCTGATGGAGACAAGAAGGTGAGTATTGCAGCAAAGGGCGGTAAGCTTGTTATGTATGCACATTATCGAGATGTCTCTGAAGCGACGCTAACGCTGGAACAGGCTGAGGAAAAAGCAGAAAGCTTCATTGAGAAGCATGGCTATGATGATATGGAGGCGGTAAGCTATGATGAATATTATAATACCGGTACCTTCACCTATGTATATGAAATGGAAGACGATACGCTCGTATATCCAGATAAAATAACAGTAAAGGTAGCGTTAGATGATGGCGAAGTCATCGGTTTTCACGCTGCTGATTATGCAGCGCATCACCGTGATCGCCAAATGAATAAACCAAGCATATCTCTAAATCAAGCCATAACTGCTTTGAATCCTGATTTTTCGATCAAAGACCAACGATTAGCGATAATAGACGGAGAATTGGGAGAAGAGGTATTATGCTACGAATTTACTGGCAATATTAATGATCAGCTTTATCGTATCTATATCAATGCTGAAACAGGTATTGAAGAGAAAATAGAAAAAATGAGTCGCAGTGATCAGGCGGTATCTAGCTAAAAGTTAATATAGCTCCTCTAGTACGTAAGTGGTATAATATCCCTTACGGAGGGAGGAGTTTTTGTGATCGTGCCAAAGGTTAGTCAGGTTATTATATTTCAGCTTAAAGAAGAATTAACAAAAGAACCTGTAGAATATAAAACTAGGGTAGCAGATGAGAATGAGCAGGTGCTTGTGATTGAACTACCTATTAATACGAAAAACGGACGCATGAAGCGCCTTCAAGCCGGGGATGTGCTAAGTGCCTCATTTATAACCAATACAGGAGTAAAGCATTTTTTCGAAACCTATGTAACGAAGGTTAGAGAGGCCGCAGAAGGTGAGCTGATTTTCTATGAGATCGCGAGACCTTCAGAAGATGCGATGACCTCGGTCCAACGCCGTAATTTTTTCCGGATTGATATTGAGGTGGATATAGCAGTAAAAAATAAACAAGGTCAGCGCTTCGTATTCAAAACCGATGATATCGGTGGCGGTGGTGTTTCCTTTATGATTAATCGTAATCAATCATTCGAACCTGGTGAGAAGCTTAGCTGTTGGTTGCTTCTGCCACACCGTAACGGAACGATTGAGCACAGCTGTTTTGAAGCAGAGGTGCTGCGAGAAAAGGAACTAGAAACTGGTCGCAAAATTATTATGGTTAAATTTGATGAAATTGCCGAGCAAGAACGTCAGCGCGTCATTCGATTTTTATTCGAGAAGCAAATTCAGTTCCGTGATCGTTAATATGTGAATATTTGGAGTATAGGCGGTAAGGATAATGATATCATCCAAAAAGGAGGATCCCATGAAGCCTTGGCGTCACTATACGAAATGGATCGACCACTACTGTAAGCGAGCGATAATGGTCGTTCTGATCTGCTTGCTTGTTATATTTATTACTCAGTTTTTTATGCAATTTGACATTGTACGTGATGTTCTCGTTCCGACTGAGCGCTGGGAAGGAAGGCGGCTGCTCGAGCCGTAGTTTTGCAACAAAATTAGAACTATGGTACAATATTAATCGATAATTGCAGGCGTGGCCTGCTTTTTGTTTGGCCTCATCTTGAAGGGAGTTGCCCATAGCTATGACATTAACTTCTATTGATCGCATTAATATAGCGATCGATGGTCCTGCTGGGGCTGGCAAAAGTACAGTTGCTCGTAAAGTAGCCGCAGCATTGAACTATGTTTATGTAGACACAGGGGCAATGTATCGTGCCGTTGCCTTGCACGCTTTACGCAATGGCATAAAGCCATCGCAAGCGTCTGAGCTGCAAGCTTTAGTAGAAGCGATAGATCTAAAGCTAGTACCAACACCAGAAGGACAAAAAATCCTGCTACATAATGAAGACGTTACAGAGCTGATTCGATCTAGAGAGGTAACTGCTCAGGTATCTCATTATGCCTCTGATGAGCATGTGCGAAAAAAACTCGGCGATATGCAGCGCTTGCTCGCTAAGCATAAAGGCATCGTAATGGATGGACGTGACATTGGCACACATGTACTGCCTGATGCTGAGCTGAAAATTTTCTTAACTGCTTCGGTTGAGGAACGTGCCTTACGACGTTATCGTGAGTTAACAGAGAGCAATTACATTCCGCTTGAACAGCTTGAAGCTGAAATTGCTGCAAGGGATAAACTCGATGAAACGAGAGATATTGCCCCGTTAATTCAAGCCGAGGATGCACTGCTGCTTGATAGCAGCGATATGTCCATTGATGAAGTGGTAGCCTTCATTGTAAAGCTTGGTAATACAAAGCTTATGGGGGTAAGTGAATAAATGTCCTATACGATATTCAGAGCTATTTTACGATTTATTTATCGAGTGTTATTCCGAATTAAAGCTACGGGGACTGAGAATATTCCAGCAGAAGGGGCAGTAATTATTGCCTCTAACCATATAAGTCTACTAGACCCGCCAGCTGTTGGTGTGCTCATTGAGCGCAAAGTTCATTTCATGGCGAAAGAAGAGTTATTCAAAATCCCTTTGCTTGGTCCGCTAATTAAATCCTTTGGAGCGTACCCTGTAAAGCGTGGTGGAGTAAGCATTGATGCGATTAAGTCATCCATCAATATACTGAAATCAGGTAAGGTAATGGGGATTTTCCCTGAAGGAACTCGTCAGAAAACAGATGATCCCAACGCGTCGCTTGGAGCTAAAAAGGGAACTGCCATGATTGCACTACGCAGTAAAGCGGTTGTTGTTCCTGTTGCAATTGTAGGAAACTACAAGCTGTTTCGTCGTACTCTTATCGTGTACGGCAAGCCTGTTGACATTGAAGCCGTTACGGCAAGTGAAGGACAGGACATTTATGAAGCAGTTACAGGAGAAATTATGAACCAAATTCATAAGTTAAAAGCATCAGTTAAATAGTTTTATTGCTGAATACCTTTCTGTATTGAGCTTTAAATATTAATAAGGTTTATGAATTGAGGAGGTTATATACATGTCTGAAGAAACTAAAGTTCAAGATTCTGTAGTTGAGGAATCGAATCAAGCAGCATTAGATGAAATGGTGTCGTTGAAAAAAGGTGACACTGTGAAGGGTACAATTGTTAAAATTGAAGATAACGTAGCTTATGTAAGCGTTGGTTATAAATATGATGGAATCATTACACTGCGTGAACTATCATCCGTTCCTGTAGAACAAGCAGCTGAAGTTGTTAAGGTGGGCGAAGAAGTTGAGCTTAAAGTTCTTTCCATTAACGACAGCAAGGAAACAATGACGCTATCCAAACGTCTTGTTGACAACGAAAAAGGCTGGGATGACATTGAAAAGCATTTTGAGCAAGGTGATGTATTTGAAGTTGTCGTTGCTGATGTAGTAAAAGGCGGCCTTGTTGCTGATGTTGGCGTACGCGCATTTATTCCTGCTTCGATGGTTGAACGTCATTTCGTTGAAGATTTCAGTGATTACAAAGGTCGTACACTTCGCGTCATCGTTAAGGAAATTGATCGCGAAAACAATAAAGTTATTCTATCTCAAAAAGATGTGCTTGAAGCTGAGTATGAAAAAGAAAAAGCAGCCAAGCTTGCATCATTGCAGGTTGGGCAAGAGCTAACAGCTACTGTTCAGCGCATTGCGCCATTCGGTGCTTTTGTTGATCTTGGTGGTGTAGACGGCTTAGTTCATGTTTCTGAGCTTGCATGGGAGCATGTAAAAGATCCAGCAGAGGTCGTGTCTGTTGGTCAAGAGGTAACGGTGAAGGTGCTGAAGGTAGAAGCTGAAAAAGGAAAAATTAGCCTTTCTATTAAAGCAGCTCAGCCTGGTCCATGGGAAACAGCAGCAACACAATTCAATGTTGATGACGTTGTTGACGGCAAAGTGAAGCGAGTGACTACTTTCGGTGCATTTGTTGAAATTACACCAGGTGTTGAAGGTCTCGTGCACATTTCCCAGCTAGCTCATCGTCATGTTAATTCCCCATATGAGGTAGTGAAAGAAGGACAAGAGGTTCAAGTGAAAATTCTTGAATTTAATCCATCTGATAAGCGCGTGAGCCTAAGCATTAAAGCAACACAAGAGGCTCCAGCTCATGAGGAAACTGATCATCCAGTGCCTGATATGAAGGAAATCAACAATCCTGATGTAAGCTTAAACGGTAACAATATGAGCTACTCCTTGGCAGAACGCTTTGGAGATAAGCTAAGCCAATTTAAGTAAGCGAATGTTAATGTGATGAAGCCTCAGCCTGGTTTATGAAGACCAGGTTGGGGCTTTTTGCTGCTTTAGCAATAATTGTGCTTCGAACCGTGCATATTATGTAGGGGTGATCACAATGGTTGAAGGATATTGGACTGCATTATGCTGTGTTATGCTCATAATTATGATTGCAACAGGCTGGAAACGCTGGATCGAAAGGCATATTAAGCTAGTCATTCTTATACCGATTGTTATACTCATATGGATCGGAGAATTAATAAATTGGAGCTTTGATGTTTTTATAAGCAATAGTATGCTTACTATTTCATCCTCGTTTATTGTGATTAGCTTGCTGCAGTTCATCGCTCTAATATTGAATACTAGAATTGAGCTAAAGCTGGTCGCGCTTTATACGATGGTGCTTGCCTTATCCTTAACGATGCTGCGAGCATTTACGGCCATATCACCTTGGGCTGGTGCGAATATTACATTAGTTAATATTGCGTTCGTAAGTGGGATGCTCCTTGTGCTATTGCAGCTTCACTACTCTACCTATGCGCTAATTCTCTTCTGGGGAGCGACGCTCGCGGAGCCTTTGCTTATGTGGCAGCAGCGTGGAGAATACAATGGAACACTAGGTAGCTTGCTTTGGTGGGATTACGTTTCATTATCCATGTTATGTACAGTTGTGATCAAATCAGTATGGACGATAGTAGGAAGATTAATGTTAACTGTCGTGCAATCATTAGGAAAAAAGATGAAAAGTTAGCCAATCGAACACTTTTTTGCTATGATGGAGTACGAAAGTATGATTAGAGGAGTGGACATCCATATGGCTAGACCCGTAATTGCAATTGTCGGTCGACCAAATGTCGGGAAATCTACGATTTTCAACCGCATTATTGGTGATCGCCTTGCCATAGTTGAGGACAAACCGGGGGTAACAAGAGACCGTTTATATGGAACTGCGGAATGGAACGGAATACCATTCAGCATAATAGATACAGGCGGAATTGAAATTGATGGCGATGATGAAATCATGCGCTCGGTAAAAATGCAAGCTGAGCTCGCTATAGCAGAAGCTGATGTTATTATTTTTATGGTTGATGCGAAGGTAGGGATTGCGCACGCAGATGATGAAGTAGCGCAAATGCTATATCGTTCAAAAAAGCCTGTCGTATTGGCCGTTAATAAGGTGGACAATGAAAATAGACAGGAAGAGGTTTATGAGTTTTATGCACTTGGTTTCGGTGACCCGATTGCAATATCTGGCGCTCATGGTCTTGGAATAGGTGATTTATTAGAAGCTGCTACTGCACTATTACCAGCACCAAAAGAAGAGGAATATGATGATGATGTCATTAAGGTTGCCTTAATCGGTAGACCGAATGTAGGGAAATCATCGTTAGTTAATGCTCTGCTTGGAGAAGACCGCGTAATCGTTAGTAACATTGCAGGAACAACTCGTGATGCAATCGACACACCATTTGAGGTTGATGGACAAAAGTATGTGTTGATTGATACCGCTGGTATGAGAAAACGCGGAAAAGTATATGAAACGACAGAGAAATACAGCGTCATGCGTGCTATGAAAGCAATTGAGCGTGCGGATGTCGTGCTTGTTCTTATTAATGGTGAAGAAGGGATCATCGAGCAAGATAAGCACATTGCGGGCTATGCTCATGAAGCTGGAAAAGCTTCAATCTTCGTCGTAAATAAATGGGATGTTGTTGAAAAAGACGATAAAACGATGCAGAATTTTTCAACGAGCATTCGTGAGCAATTTTTATTTATGACTTATGCTCCGATCGTATTCCTATCTGCTAAAACAAAGCTAAGATTACATAAACTGATCCCAGTCATCAATCATGTATCTGAGCAGCATGCCTTACGCATTCCGACTCATTTGTTAAATGAGGTCGTGTCTGATGCTGTAGCCATTAATCCTGCGCCAACAGATAAAGGTAAACGATTGCGTATTAATTATGTTACACAGGTGGCGACAAAGCCTCCAACCATTATTTGCTTTGTAAATGATCCAGAATTGATGCATTTCTCCTATGAACGTTATTTGGAAAATAAAATTCGAGCAGCGTTCGACTTCGAAGGCACACCTGTACGCATCTATTCTCGAAAAAAATCTGATCAGGATTAGGGGAGAGCATATTGTTACCATTTGTAGCGATAGTCATAAGTTACTTGGTAGGTTCAATTACCTTTAGTATCGTTATTGCGAAACTGTTTAAAGGCATTGATATACGGAATCACGGTAGTGGTAATGCTGGTGCCACGAACACTCTGCGTGTACTAGGAATTGGTCCAGCTATTGCAGTGCTTGCATTGGATTTGCTGAAAGGAATGGGAGGCGTTGTGCTTGCACGCGCCTTATCAGACCTTGAATGGCTTCCTGTTGCATGTGGCTTAGCGGCCATTGTAGGCCATAACTGGCCGATTTGGTTTAAATTCAAAGGTGGAAAAGGAATAGCAACAGCGATTGGCGTATTGTCCGTTCTTGTTTTTATTCCTGCCTTAATCGCTGGTATTATTGCGATTGCAAGTATTTTTATTACGCGATACGTATCATTAGGATCTTTAATATTTACGTTTTTAACACCGATTTTCGTTACCATTTTCCATTTTACACAAGGTGGTACCCAATATAGCTGGGCTAATGTGATCGGTACTGTTATTATTTGTATTTTCGCCTTTATACGTCATCGCTCAAACATCGTTAAGCTGTGGAATGGGACAGAGAATAAGCTAGGCAGCAAGAAAGGGGCTTAATTATGGGCACTGAATCTACATTAAACAAGAAGGCAGCTGTACTTGTAGCAGGGAGCTGGGGAACAGCACTTGCTTATGTACTAGCGTGTAATCAATTCGAAGTGACAATGTGGACGCGTACGGAGGCTCAAGCGAAAGAGATCACTACGCAGCATCATAATGAAAAATATTTGCCCAATCGAGTGCTTCCACCCAACATCACTGCAACAACGGATATGAGACAAGCTTTAGAGGGCGCTAGCATCACACTATTTGTTGCGCCATCAAGTGCGATGCGCTCAGTGGCAGAGGCTGCTGCTCCTTATATTGATCCATCGAGTATTATCGTTCATGCAACGAAGGGCTTCGAGCCTGAGACTTTGAAGCGTATGTCTGTTGTGTTAGCCGAGGAGCTAGGTCGTCCACAGGACGAAATAGCAGTCATCTCTGGCCCTTCACATGCTGAGGAGGTCATTCTAAAGCTGCCTACGACGGTGGTGGTAGCATCGGAGAAGGATGAGATCGCTGAGAAAGCTCAAGAGGCGTTTATGAATTCTTCATTCCGCGTATACACGAATACAGACGTCGTAGGGATCGAAGTGGCAGGGGCGCTAAAAAATATTATCGCGCTAGCTGCTGGGCTTGTGAATGGCTTGCAGCTTGGCGACAACGCCAAGGCAGCATTGCTTACGAGAGGGCTTGCTGAAATTTCACGCCTCGGCGTAGCAATGGGTGCAAACCCACTGACCTTTATAGGATTAGCAGGAGTCGGAGATCTTGTCGTCACAGCTACAAGTCAGCATAGCCGTAACTGGCGTGCAGGATATATGCTTGCCGATGGTACACCACTTCAAGTTGTACTGGAGCGAATGGGTATGGTCGTGGAAGGGGTAAAAACGACACGGGCCGCTTACCATCTTGCAAAGAAATACGACATAGAGATGCCGATTACGGAGCAATTGTATGAGGTGTTGTTTAGTGACCAGCCAATCGATCGTTCTATTGAAGCATTAATGGGACGGATGAAAACGAACGAGATGAATTCGTAGGCCAAAGTATTTTTCGTAACCAGATAGCTTATCTCCACATATGATGTACAGAAATGTGCGAAGTGGAGGAGGTAAGAATATGTCAAAGGATTTATCGAAAGATGTGCTAGGCGCGATTAAACGGAAAACAGGAAAAAATATTTCAACGACATCAGTAAGCAAAGTGGCCAGCACCGTACAACCCGACACGCTAGAGAACGACGTTGAGCTAAGAAAGCTAATTAAACGTGTAGCCACGATGGCAAATATTAAGCTGACAGATGCGAAGATCAATGAGATTGCTCATACGATCCAATCAAGTGGAGTGAAAACCTCCAACCTTGAATCGCTAATGAAGATAATGATGAAATAAGTTCAGCAACAATATGATATGAAATAATCATAACAAGCGGTGAGGATAAGCTTCCTCAGCGCTTGTTTGTTTTTGTTGTGCGGCGAAGTAATAGCGAGTCGAACCCCGCGTAGCAACCGCCCACAAAGAGCTCCAATGGAGTAATGGTAAGGTTTCACAACGAAGCACCCCCCACAAACACTCTAGCGAGTAATAATGAGGCAAGCTCGCGTAGCGACGCCCGCAAAGAGCCCCAGCGGAGTAAAGGTGTTAGTGTAAAAGCGAAGCGGTTGCCTTTGTTTCCAGATTTCTACCAATAAAATACTTTAAGAAATCTGGGAACAACAGCAATTGAAACAACACCTTTACGGAGCGCTGACAACAGCAATTGAAGCCTCACTATGTACGGAGCGCTGACAACAGTAATTGGATACTATCTACGGAGCGCCGACAAGCTTTGTCACATTACTAGAGTGATGCTATAATAGAAACGATTAACGTTTACATACATATTTAGGATAGGGGAATTATGTTTATGGATCCGATGACAAAGATGTGGGTTTCACTTATTGGCATTGGTCTTATGGCACTTGCCGCATTTTTAATTACGTTTGCGCGCTATAAGACAAAGGGTGTAATTAAATTTGTGCTTTCAACAATTGCATTTTTCAGCTTAATTATCGGTTTTTTTCTCGGAGTCATCTCAATAATATAAGGCATAACGATTAGGAGCGGTAAAATATGATTGAATTAACTGGTCGGACGATCACCAAAAAAGTAGAAGCAGAAGAAGGATTAACTTTGCTAGATCATGCGATCAAGCATAATGTGGACTGGAGCTTTTCTTGCACAAGAGGAACATGTGCAAGATGTCGCTGTCTCATTGTTGAGGGCGCGCAATATTTAGAAGAAATTACGGATGAAGAATGGGATCGATTGGAGCCTGAAGAATTTGATGAAGGCTACCGTTTAGGCTGTCAGGCCGTCATAAACAGCAGTGACGCAAAGATTGTAGCCAAAAATAAAACATATTTTTAAGTGATACGGGGGTGCTCCCAATGGACGTACAAGTAACGTTTGAGCCGCTTGCTCGTAAAGTAAAGGTCCGCTCAGGGACAACAGTGCTACAGGCTGCGAGAAGAGCAGGCGTCGCAATAGTAACTCGTTGCGGTGGTAATGCCTCGTGCTTTATGTGTAAGGTTCATATCGAAGATTGGACGGGTCTCGCACCTATGAAGGAGAATGAACGACGAAAGCTGTCTGGGCTAGAGCAAACGGGAACTCGCTTGGCTTGTCAGACAGTCTTGCAGGAAGGACAAGTGGTAATACAGCTTCCACCTGATCCGCTTCGAGCTGCGATTGCCAAGCAGCTGGCACAGCGGCAGGAGGAGGACACTTTATGGTAGGAGAGTTCTAGATACATGACGAAGCATTACAATATGAATAAAATTAAGCTTTCATTTACTGCTACACTTATCGCCTTATTATTATCAGGCTGTTTGTATCCGCAAACAGATTCCTCTTCGACAACCATAGTCTCGAAGGAATCAATGCGCAATGTACAGGCGGCAGTGGATCAATATATGACTGACAAAGGTATTTTGCCGATTCATAATAGCGATTCGACTGTAGATCGTTATGAAAAGTTCCGTGTCAACTTTGATATGTTGAAGCAGGAAGGATATGTAGAAGTATTGCCAAGCTCTTCGTTCGAGGGCGGCGGGAATTATTATTTCTTAATTCTTAATGAGGATACAAAGCCTACAGTCAAGGCACAAAGCATTTACTTGATCCAAAAAATAATCGATGTACAGCGACAGGTGGATGCTTATAAGAGTAACAATGGTGTGCTACCCGCAGC
The DNA here is from genome assembly GCF_023715345.1 of Paenibacillus camelliae. Taxonomy (GTDB): domain Bacteria; phylum Bacillota; class Bacilli; order Paenibacillales; family Paenibacillaceae; genus Pristimantibacillus; species Pristimantibacillus camelliae. The sequence continues at coordinate 214,561 of NZ_JAMBNY010000002.1, read as the reverse complement.
TGATCAAGTCTATGACGGCTTCTACGCTATAGATTACGGAGCATTGGATATGAAGGCTCCGCAGCTTCACAGCATCTACTCAGGCAGCATATCTGAGCTGCTGCTCGGCGAAAGCGGCACGGTCTATATTAATTATGCTAGCGATATTTATCAAATGATGATGCAGCATCCTGATTATGAGCTTACCGATGAAAACGACCTACGCGAGCTGCTTGTCATGTACAGTGATTACGTGCCGGTGAAGTCAGCCAAGTACAAGCTGCATAACGATGAGCCTGTACCATACGAATAATTCAGTCTACTCAGCTTTCAGCACCAAGGAGATCGAATGAAGCTAGAGATTGAGGAGCGCAGCGTACGCAATAGGTACGTGAGCACCGGAAGACTCGGCTGAATTCAAGCTTCGCCGTCGAGCCACCTTCAGTATCACATCGTGATCAAAGGTGTGCTTTTATAACTACAACTTTAAATAAAAGTTCAAAAACTCGACTTTCAGCACCAAGAAGATCGAATGAAGCTAGAGATTGAGGAGCGCAGCGTACGCAATAGTACGTGAGCACCGGAAGACTCGGCTGAATTCAAGCTTCGCCGTCGAGCAACCCTCAGTGTCACTTCGTGATCAAAGTTGAGATTTTTGAACCACATCTACAAGGCTTTCTTTTGTTTGGTTGAGCATTTAACCACCCAATAGCAAGCCTTTTTACGTTTTCATGTATTCAGCACATTCTACAATTGGTCATAAACATAAGCAACTATGAATATAACGATAGAGTGATACATATATTTCAGTCTTGGAAGAGAGATAGCGGAGCAGTGAGAAAAATTGTATGCTATCGGAATATTTGGACAAAGCAAACATATGATATTACAAGTCCAATAAGTATGTACGAGTTGCGTCGCTGGCCTGCCCTTTTGTCCGGTGGATGGCGGCGAACCGGAAAATCAATTGGGAGGGGATATTCAGTGAATAAAGTAGATATTTTCAAGGACATTGCCGAAAGAACTGGCGGGGATATTTACCTCGGAGTAGTCGGTGCAGTCCGTACGGGCAAATCAACCTTCATTAAACGATTTATGGAGACTGTGGTACTTCCCAACATTCCAGTAGAGTCTGAGCGTGTCCGAGCTGTTGATGAGCTGCCGCAAAGCGCCGCAGGAAAAACAATTATGACGACTGAACCGAAGTTTGTACCTAATCAAGCGGTACAACTAAGAGTTTCCGAGGGACTTGAGGTAAATGTAAGGCTTGTTGACTGCGTAGGTTACGCTGTAGACGGGGCAAAGGGCTATGAGGATGAAAACGGTCCGCGTATGATTACTACACCGTGGTTTGACGAGGCGATCCCGTTTCAGGAAGCTGCAGAGATTGGGACCCGTAAAGTGATTCAAGAGCATTCCACGTTAGGTGTTGTAGTTACAACCGATGGCACCATAGCTGAGATCCCTCGCAGCTCGTACGTGGAAGCTGAAGAACGTGTCATTGAAGAGCTTAAAGAGGTCGGTAAGCCTTTCGTGCTGATCGTGAACTCTACTAAGCCTCGCAGTGAAGAAACATTAGCGTTACGAGATGAACTTCAAGAAAAGTACGATATTCCGGTTATCGCCTTAAGCGTTGCGACGATGAACGAAGAAGAGGGCTTAGCTGTTTTACGTGAGGTGCTGTATGAATTCCCAGTACACGAAGTAAATGTTAACTTACCTAGCTGGGTTATGGTATTAAACGAGCAGCATTGGCTTCGTACGAACTTTGAGAATTGTGTCCGTGACACAGTGAAGGATATTCGCAGATTACGCGATGTAGATCGTGTTGTCGGTCAATTCATGGAGTACGAGTTCATTAGTCGTGCAGGCTTGAGCGGTATGGATATGGGTCAGGGTGTAGCTGAAATTGATCTGTACGCTCCTGATGAGCTATACGATCAAATTCTTATGGAAGTGGTCGGTGTTGAGATTCGCGGCAAAGACCATCTGCTAGCACTGATGCAGGAATTTGCACATGCGAAGAAGGAATATGATCGCTTTGCTGAGGCGCTTGAGATGGTTAAAACGACAGGCTACGGCATAGCAGCACCTTCTCTTGCAGAGATGGCGCTGGATGAACCTGAGCTAATTCGTCAAGGCTCACGCTTTGGTGTAAGATTGAAGGCAACAGCTCCGTCAATCCATATGATTAGAGTTGATGTTGAATCAGAATTTGCACCGATCATCGGTACTGAGAAGCAAAGTGAAGAGCTAGTGCGCTACTTAATGCAGGACTTCGAGAACGATCCAATTAAGATTTGGGAGTCTGATATATTCGGACGTTCGCTGCATAACATCGTAAGAGAAGGCATCCAAGGCAAAATTGCGATGATGCCTGACAATGCACGCTACAAGCTACAGGAAACACTTGGCCGAATTATAAATGAAGGCTCTGGTGGTCTAATTGCAATCATATTATAATGCTCCAAGCTGTTAGTCAAAAACCTCCTGTTATCGATGACGATAACAGGAGGTTTTTTGTATCGTATGTATGATAGTACGTCGAAAGAGTAAAGATAGTTTAGAATAGGACAAGCGAATTTGAAAATAGTTCTGAGGCTACTAGCTTCGTTGAAAGAATCGTATTAAGATGAAACAAACCTAGCTCAAAACTTAGAAAAGACAAGTCACTTCAAGCAATTATATAAAAGTTACAGCAATACTTGTATTTGCTCGTCCCTTGTATTACTATAGTTTTATTGTCAAAAGGTATATATTTCTAGAAAAAGGTCAATATGAGAAATAACAGCCTACGTTAAGGAGGTGAAACTATGAATAAAACGGATTTAATTAATCAGGTTTCAGAGCTATCTGGTCTATCAAAAAAGGATGCAGGTAAAGCAGTGGATGCTGTATTTGAAGCAATCGGTGATGCGCTTCAGAGCGGGGACAAAGTTCAACTTGTTGGCTTTGGTAACTTTGAGGTGCGCGAGCGTCAAGCACGCAAAGGCCGCAACCCACAAACAGGTGAAGAAATCGAAATTGCTGCAAGCAAAATCCCAGCGTTTAAGCCTGGTAAGCAGTTAAAAGAAATCGTTGCACAATAGTGCATGTGAAAATTAAAGCTACGGGTCTTCTATGACTGCTGTAGCTTTTTTTATATGGAACTGAACGGATCAGCATTGCGAATTCATCGAATATCCAATATAATGCATGAGAATGCTTGTTACAGAAAGCGAGGTATAAACAATGGAGCAGCAAACAGGTGATTATGTTGTTATTAGAGCGAAAGACGCAGGAGTAACGATCATGGGATTAACTCGTGGACAGGATACTCGATTTCATCATACAGAAAAGCTAGATAAAAACGAAGTGCTAATATGTCAATTTACAGACCATACTTCTGCAATCAAAATTCGAGGTAAGGCTCACGTCTTAACGCGTTACGGCGAAATTCATACGGATGAATAGTCGATACATAGTCAATCCCAGCAACTAGAGCTGGGATTTTTCTATATACCTAACCCTAATTGTCGTTGATTGTGCAGCAATCACTATAAAACTCTCGAAAAGTTGAATATTGTGTACAAGTCAACCGTACACTGTTATAAATGATGTAGAGAGTGAGCGATTGTTAATGAGAATAGCATTAGCACTGCTTAAAGGATTAGTTGTCGTCATCCTGTTATTGGGAATCGTTTTAATAGTCAGCCGTTATGTCGAAGTGCCAAAAACTCATTTGGCAGCGATGACACATCATAAAAGTGAGCCGTTGACTAACAATAATCTCGTTGATGTACTGTCTGAACATATTGATACAACGACGCTAAGTGCGATTAAGCTGCAGCACGGTGTATTGCAAGTTGAGTTATTGTTAAAGCAAGACGAAACGATTCAAGAGCAGCTATATCGAGTTGTACCTATGTATATTGCGCTTGCATTTTACTACGGCAACAATATTGAACAGCTGAAGCTGAAGGTATACAGAGAAGAGAAGTTTAAGCAAGAGCAGCAACAATTGCTTCAGCTTACGATTCATCAAGACGACGTTTGGCTTGAAAAAGGGCTTGAGCAGTTAGAGGATATCCATTGGCTTGAAGATCGGACTTGGAATGAATGGCTTCGAATCAGAAAGTCAGCTTTTTGGCCATTACACTATGAGATTTAAGAAAGATTCGATGTCGTAATAACCTTTCTAGGAATGACAGAAAATATATGATATAATAATTTGCATTGTAAAGAGGAATGTTACCTATTTTTGTTCGGAGGCTTCATCAATGAAAAAATACCGTGTAGCCGATGCTGCAGCACCATTTGTCCAATATGATATGATTCAGCAACATACAGAGCTCCCTGCGTATGCAGAGCCTAGATTGCAGTTGCTATTCGGTGCCCTTAGAAGCTCTAATATCAATATGGAGCGTTCGGAGCTATATAATATAGTAACAGCTTTAGTTCAACTAGGTATGGATACCCATGATCTTATCGATACGGAGATTGGACAACGAACGGAAGAGCAAATGCGTTCAAGACAATTAAAAATTTTAGCAGGTGATTACTTTAGTGCGCGCTTTTACCACTTGTTGGCTAAGGCTGGAGAAGTGGAGCTTATTGGGCTATTAAGTAAAGCGGTTGCAGATGTGAATCGCATGAAGGTTACGCTATATGAGAAGGTTCAGGCAGCTACTCTTTCTGCAGAGGACTATTTAAGTAGCCGAATAAATCTTAAAAGTGAGATGTTTCAGCCTTTTAAGCGATTCTTTGAAGATCCGCTGCACAGCATATGGGAAGAGCTGCTTCACTATGTGTCTCGTTTTGAAGTAATCTATGAGGAGCTAAAAAACAGTTTGGCAGCGGGCGGCTATGCGCGCAGCTTCGCTTACTGGTCATTGCTCGGCATGACGATAACAGCTGAGGAAAAAACATTAATTAAACAAAATGAATATGAGCATTTACTTGAAAAATATAAGATTCAGCATTTTATGCTAGACAAGCTACATACAGCGCATGAAGCGATTCATCGCTTGTTAGATCATGAGCATTTTTCCGAGCTGAAGCTTGAGCTTCATGCATTAATGGAGGAAATGGCGATGAAAGTTGCGAAATATTCAATGAAACGAGTGGAGGCCCAATGAGTTCTAACTCTATGCAAGATTCTTCTAAAAGTCATGTGCATGATCTATTCGAAAATATTGCACCGAAATACGATAAAATGAATGATATTATGAGCTTCAGGCAGCATAAGACTTGGCGCAAAAAAACGATGCAGCTCATGGATGTGAAGTCAGGGCAAACCGCACTCGATTTATGCTGCGGTACGTGTGACTGGACGATTGATTTAGCTAAGGCTAGTGGAACAGGTAACATAGTTGGTCTTGATTTTAGTGAGCAGATGCTAGCAGTTGGCAAACGCAAAGTAGCAGCCGCTGGATTAAGTGACCAAATTAAGCTTGTGCAAGGTAATGCAATGGAGCTTCCTTTTGCTGATAACTCGTTTGACTTTGTCACGATTGGATTTGGGCTTAGGAATGTACCTGATTATAAGCAGGTCGTATCCGAAATGCTGCGCGTAGTAAAGCCAGGTGGGAAAATTGTCTGCCTCGATATGTCAAAGCCTCAGGCGCAGCCATTTAAGAGCATTTATTATTTTTACTTCGAGAAAATTGTACCGTTGCTTGGTAAAGCTTTTGCAAAACAGTTTGCAGCCTACAAGTGGCTGCCAGATTCCTTACAGCTTTTTTTAGATGCGAAAGAGCTTAAAGCACTGTTTGAGGAAGCTGGCTCCAAAAACGTCTATGTAAAAAACTTTTTCTTCGGTATTGCAGCGTTGCATATCGGACAAAAGTAAGCGGGTGAGAAAAAGTATAGTTGCCGCAACGGTTAGGGTGAGAATATGAAACTGATGGAAATATACGCCAAAATGAAGGGCGATATTAATAAAATAGAAAATGAGCTAGAGCGTGTCGTGACTGACGAGCAACCGTTGCTATCAGATGCGGCGCTTCATCTGCTTAAAGCAGGTGGCAAGCGGATACGACCAATCTTCGTACTACTTGGCGGAAAGTTTGGGTCGTATCATTTTGAGGAGCTTAAAAAGGTAGCCGTCACACTCGAGCTTATACACATGGCTTCGCTTGTGCATGATGACGTAATCGATGATGCTACTACGCGCAGAGGGCAATTAACGGTAAAGTCTAAATGGGACAATCGCATTGCGATGTACACAGGGGATTATATTCACGGCCAAGCGTTAACGCAAATTGCTCAAATTAATAACCCGATCGTACATCAAATGCTGTCAAAGGCACTTGTAGAGATGTGTATTGGAGAAATGGAACAAATACGCGACTTCTTTAATACGGATCAGTCGATACGCAATTACTTGCTGCGCATCAGACGGAAAACGGCATTGCTGCTTGCGATTAGCACACAGCTCGGTGGAATTGTCTCTGGGTGCAGCCCACAGCATTATAATGCGTTATATCGTTATGGTTACAATGTTGGTATGGCTTTTCAAATTCGGGATGATTTGCTCGATCTGTACGGAACAGAGAAGCAAATTGGCAAACCTCCAGGATCAGATATTCGCCAAGGCAACATTACGCTTCCTGTCATTCTTGCATTGCAGGATGAAGCTGTTCGTGAGCCTCTCCTTCAGGAGATTAAAAGAATCCATTCCGAGGGTGACGGTGCGGATACGAGCAAAGCCATTCATTACATTCGTAGAAGCGAGGGAAGCCAGCTTGCAGATGAGTTGGCCAATCGTTATATTGCAAAAGCGTTAGCGGTTCTGGAGCAACTGCCCGCTAATTCAGCACGTAAAAGCCTAACTGAAATTGCTCATTTTGTTGGTAAGAGAAATTACTAATGCGCTTAGGGGAAGGGGCATTATCGATGGAAAGAACATTCTTAATGATTAAGCCTGATGGCGTACAAAGAGGGTTAATTGGTGAGCTCGTCACACGATTCGAGAAAAAAGGCTTGAAGCTAGTCGCTGCAAAGTTTATGAAGATATCAGAAGAGCTTGCTGAGCGCCATTACGGAGAGCATAAAGGAAAGCCATTTTACGATAAATTAGTTGAATTCATTACATCCGGACCTGTGTTTGCAATGGTATGGGAAGGCGATAATGTCATTGCTTTAACACGTGCGATGATTGGTAAAACCAATGCAGTTGAAGCAGCACCGGGAACGATCCGTTCCGATTATGCAGTACATACAAATTTTAATCTTATCCATGGATCTGATTCCGAAGAGAACGCTGCTAGAGAAATATCCATCTTCTTCTCTAAGCAGGAGCTTGTCGAGTATGAGCATAGCATCCAGCGCTGGATTTAAGCTTGATAGGGGGGCTTAAATATGACAGACGACTTGGACTTTCTACGATTTATTGACAACATAAAGAAGAAGACTGCGATAGATTTATCGCTTTACAAGGAAGCTCAGATGAAGCGCAGACTCACTACTCTTCGTCTTAAGCATGGATACACAACGTTCGAAACCTATTACGAGGCGCTTGTGCAGCAACCAGCTATGCTTGAGGAGTTTCTAGACCGGATGACTATTAATGTTTCGGAGTTTTGGAGAAATCCTCAGCGCTGGGACATACTGCGTCAGCAGTTTTTACCGGATATGATTAGCGTGTCCTCTTCCAAGCTGAAAATATGGAGTGCTGCTTGTTCTACGGGTGAAGAGCCCTATACGCTTGCGATGATTCTTGATGATCTGGGAGCTCTTCATAAAACAACCTTGCTGGCTACGGATCTAGATCAAGGTGTGCTGAAAAAAGCGCAACAGGGCTATTATTTGGATCGCTCGGTAAGAGATGTGCCTGCATCCTTTCTAAAAAAATACTTTTTGGAAGAAGAAGGCGTATACTCCGTAAAGCCTGAATTGAAACGCGTGGTCGACTTTAGACAGCAAAATTTATTGTACGATGCATTTGATTCGGAGTTCGATCTCATTGTGTGTCGTAATGTCATGATTTATTTTACAGAAGAAGCTAAGCATGATTTGTATCATAAATTCGCAAAAGCACTGAAAAAGGGTGGTATATTGTTCGTTGGCAGTACCGAGCAAATCTTTACTCCATCACAATATGGATTCGAAACTGCCGATACATTTTTCTATCGAAAATGCTAACTATTAAGGCTGTAATGATGAGGTGAGCACAGGTGCCTTCATATTGATCGCACAGCTCACCTTGTTCTGCTTTTGCTTGCAGTTTCTTGTCAAACCCGCAGTGCTGTACTATAATGAGCAAAGATGTTTACGGCATTACACTAAAGCAGAACAATGTTTTGCATGTTGAAGGAGGAGCTAGTTTTGAGTTTACGTTACTTAACAGCAGGGGAAACCCACGGTCCTCAGCTGACCGCTATTATAGAGGGATTACCTAGTAATTTAACGCTAGATTTTGAAGAGCTGAATTTTCAGCTACAGCGTCGTCAGAAGGGCCACGGCAGAGGACGTCGTATGCAAATCGAGAAGGATACTGCGAATATTGTAGGTGGTGTTCGTCACGGTAAAACGACAGGTGCGCCTGTAGCGCTAGTTGTTGAGAATAACGACTGGAAGCATTGGACGAAAGTGATGAATATCGAGCCGATTGAAGGCAACGATGAGACAAAACGTCGCGTTCACCGTCCACGTCCAGGTCATGCCGATCTTAATGGTGGCTTGAAGTATAACTTGAAGGATCTGCGCAACGTACTTGAACGTTCCTCCGCAAGAGAGACGGCTGCTCGTGTTGCTGTCGGTGCAGTAGCAAGACAGCTTCTGGCTGAATTCGGTATTAAAGTAGCGGGTCAGGTTATTCGTATTGGTGAGATTGAGGCACCTAAAAATAACCTTCCAATTGATGAGCTTATCGCACGTACTGAGGAATCATCAGTTCGTGTTGTGGACAAAGAGACGGAAGAAAAAATGACAGCTTACATCGATCAAATTAAGCAGGAAGGCGACTCCATTGGTGGTATTGTAGAATGTATCATTGAAGGGGTGCCAATCGGACTAGGCAGTCATGTTCAGTGGGATCGTAAGCTTGATGCACGTATTGCTCAAGCAGTTGTATCCATTAACGCGTTCAAGGGTGTAGAGATCGGTATCGGATTTGAAGCAGCACAATTGCGCGGCTCAGAGGTACATGACGAAATTCTATATACACCAGAGAAGGGCTATCATCGTGCAACGAATCGCTTAGGCGGCTTCGAAGGCGGTATGACAAACGGAGAGCAGATCGTAGTGCGTGGTGTTATGAAGCCAATTCCAACACTGTACAAGCCACTTCGTAGTGTAGATATTGATACAAAAGAAGAGTTTACAGCACAGGTTGAACGTTCTGACAGCTGTGCGGTACCTGCTGCAAGCGTCGTGCTAGAACATGTTGTAACTTGGGAAGTTGCTCGTGCATTCCTTGAGAAATTCGGTGGAGATTCGATCGAGGAAATTCACGCTAACCTTAAAAACTATAAAGAGCAATTGGAGAACTACTAGAATGCGTCAGCTGAATGTTGAGCTTGGCGAACGTTCTTATCCGATTTATATAGGGGAAGGCCTCTTAGCTGAGGTCTCTTCTTTTTTCGAAAATCATGGTATAGGCAAAAAATCTCCACTCATGATTGTGACGGATGAGAAGGTAGCTCCTCTATACTTAGATGATATTACTGCTTCACTATCGTCTGCTGGCTATCGCGTAGTATCTGCAGTCGTTCCATCAGGTGAGCAGTCAAAATCACTGGCGAATTTGGAACAGCTTGTTTCCAAAGCACTGGAAGGCGGCTTGGACCGTAAATCAGCGATTATAGCGCTTGGTGGTGGAGTTGTCGGAGACTTGGCTGGCTTTGCTGCTGCATCTTATATGCGTGGTGTAAAATTTATCCAAATTCCTACGACGATCCTTGCACATGATAGCAGTGTTGGCGGCAAGGTTGCGGTGAACCATCCGATGGCTAAAAATATTATCGGAGCATTCCATCAGCCTGAATTCGTGTTGTATGACTTAAACACATTGCAAAGCTTACCTGAGCGTGAAGTAAAGGCTGGATTATCTGAAGTGGTTAAGCATGGCTTGATTTGGGATGAGTCATTCGTTCAGTGGTGCATCGAGCATGCCAATGACTTAATCAAGATGAAGCCTGATGCTTTAGGTTATGCGTTATATAAAGGGTGCGGCGTGAAGGCACAGGTTGTGTCACAAGATGAAAAAGAATCAAGTCTAAGAGCAATTTTGAATTTGGGGCATACGATCGGTCATGCACTAGAAGCTGTCGCTGGCTACAATGAGCTTCTGCATGGAGAGGCGATCTCCATCGGGATGATTGGATCAGCTAAGCTAGGGGTGCGATACGGCGCTTCTGAAGAGCTTTTACGCGTTACGACTTTAGCGCTTGAAAGCTGTGGACTGCCAACGCGTATCCCAGCACATTATGATACAGATGATATCATTGCAGCGATGATGCATGACAAAAAATTCTCCGAAGGAACGGTCGTATTCGTTGTTCCAACCGAGATCGGTAAAGTGGAGATAAAGCCAGATGTACCTGTACAGTGGGTAAGAGAAATAATCGAAGAGCTTAAGCAGGAGGCATAATCATGAGAGTTCGTGGAATTAGAGCAGCTGCAACTGTTGAGGCGAATGATGCAGCACAGATTAAAGAAGTTACACTAGCGATGCTACAGACACTAATCCAGGAGAATGATGTACAGCCTGAAGATGTTGCGAGCATTCTCATTACGGTAACGCAGGATTTGGATCAGGCGTTTCCAGCACAAACGATTCGACAGCTTCCAGGCTGGGAGCTCGTACCATTAATGTGTTCCTTAGAGGTTCCTGTGCAGGGTAGTCTCGAAAAATGTGTGCGCTTGATGGTCCTTGTTAATACAGAAAAGGCGCAGCATGAGATTAAGCATGTTTATCTTGGTGGCGCTAAGGTGCTTCGACCTGATTTGGTAAAGTGATTGACAAATTTAAGGTGAATAGCGTATAGTAAAAATTAGATGAGATGAGTTTAGATGAGATGTTTTAGAGATGAGACGAGAATAGTTGAATAGGTAGGCTGAAGTATGTGTATTTTAATACACTCTAGCTTTGGCATCATTTTTTATACTTATTTTCTATTTGAATTGAATTCTAACGGCTCCTGCTCATTAGCAGGGGCCTTTTTTATATCATAAATTTTGTACAAAAGATTCGGCGAAAAGCCTAGAGGAGAGTGCCTATGATGACAACGGAGCTACAGCAAGTTATTTCAATGGCAAGCAGCTATAATTTAATTCCAATCGTTCGCAGAGTAATGGCAGATACTGAAACACCCATTCGACTGTTTAAGCATTTTGCGAAGAAGGAGCATGCTTTCTTACTTGAAAGTGTGGAGGGGGGAGCCAAATGGGCTCGCTACTCCTTTATTGGAACTGATCCATTCATGATGCTGTACGGTAAGAACGGTGAAATGGTGCTTGAGCAGCAAGGAAGCAAGCAAGTGCTGTATGATAAGCCGCTGGAGCTGCTTAAAGCAAAGCTGAGAGCTTTCCGTACGCCAGTTATTCAGGACTTTCCTCCTTTTACAGGTGGAGCAATCGGATTTTTTGGCTATGATCTTCTGCAATATTATGAAAAGCTACCTGCTCATCGGATCGACGATATGGGTATGAATGATATTCAGTTTATGTTTTGTGATCAGATCATCGTATTCGATCACTTAAAGCAGCAACTACTATTAGTAAGCAATATTCATATTGCCGATGGAGCGAATGATCGTGAGATCGAGGAAGCATATAACGCAACGTTGAATAAAATTGATGCGCTGACGGATGAAATTCGTTCGGTCAACATCGTAACGGATATACCGAATGGCAATTTAGATATGGATCCAGAGCTAGGTGAGGTCGAATCGAATCTTACAAAAGAGCAATTTATCGCCAATGTTAACCAAGCGAAGGATTACATTCGAGCAGGAGACATCTTCCAAGTCGTGCTTTCCCAGCGCTTCAATATCGAAACAACAGTTGATCCACTACATGTATATCGCGTCCTGCGCGTCATGAACCCGTCTCCTTACATGTATTATCTAAAAATGGGAGAGCAGGTCATCGTCGGAACATCACCAGAAGCACTCGTTAAGGTAAGCAATGGCAAGGTAGAAACACGCCCAATTGCAGGTACGCGTCCACGCGGGGCAACGGTAGAAGAGGATAAGCGACTAGAACAAGAGCTGCTTGCAGATGAGAAGGAAAGAGCGGAGCATCTTATGCTTGTTGATCTAGGTCGCAATGATATCGGAAAGGTTTCAAAGTTTGGTTCCGTACGCTGTGACTCATTTATGGAGATAGAACGTTATTCTCATGTCATGCACATCGTATCTAATGTATCTGGTGAGCTTCGTGAAGATAAAGACTTTTTCGATGCATTCATATCCTGCTTGCCTGCTGGCACCGTATCAGGAGCGCCTAAGCTTAGAGCGATGGAAATCATTGCTGAGCTGGAAAATGAGGCGCGTGGAGCTTACGCAGGAGCAATTGGCTATCTTGGCTTTGGCGGCTCGATGGATGCTTGTATTACGATTCGGACGATTATTTTCAAAGACAATCGCGCCTATGTGCAAAGCGGTGCAGGAATCGTATGGGATTCGAATCCTGAAAGTGAGTATTTAGAAACGGTGAACAAGGCGAAAGCAAGTCTGAAGGCAATTCGCGTGGCAGAGCAAATGTTCTCACCGAATCGTCAAGTGAACCAAACAGCGGTTAATTCTGATTATGAAATCGTAAAGTAGGAGGAGATTGAGATGAGTGAGCAATTAACGATGCAGGCAGCAATTCAAAAGCTTGTTAATGGGGATAACCTTTCGCGTGAAGAAGCGCGTGGTGTGATGCGTCAAATTATGAGTGGGGAAGCGACAGGTGCTCAGATCGGCGCAGCGGTGATTGCACTTCGTATGAAGGGTGAAACGAAGGACGAAATCACTGGTCTTGCAGAAGTAATGAGAAGCTTTTCCAATCGTGTGAACAGCAGTAGATCGGGTCTGCTGGACACGTGCGGAACGGGCGGCTCCGGCATCAGCAAGTTCAATATATCGACGGCTTCTTCATTCATCGCATCTGCGGCAGGCATTCATGTAGCGAAGCACGGAAATCGTGCGATGTCTGGAAAGTCTGGAAGCGCAGATGTGCTAGAAGCGCTTGGCGTCAATATTAACATTACACCTCAGCAAGCAAAGGATTGTTTAGACGAAGTCGGCATTTGCTTTATGTTTGCTCAGCTCTATCATCCATCTATGAAATATTCGGCTGCTCCGAGAAAGGAAATCGGGACACGCACGATTTTTAATATGCTTGGTCCGCTTACGAACCCAGCGAATGCCGATCGTCAATTGCTTGGCTTATATGATGCTAGTAAAACAGAGGTTATTGCTGAAGTGCTTGGTGAGCTTGGTATTACAAGAGCTCTTGTTGTCAGCAGTGATGATGGACTTGATGAAATTAGTATTTCTGCGGCTACAAAGGTTTCAGAGCTTAAGGACGGTCGTGTCTCTACCTATTATATTACACCTGAGGAGCTAGGGTTAACGCGGTATCCACTGGAGCAGATATTAGGTGGAGAATCGACATATAATGCTCAAATAATTCGTGAAATATTTGACGGTAAACGAAAAGACGGGTATCGTGAGATAGTACTGGCTAACGCAGGAGCTTGCATTTATCTTGGTGGTCTTGCAGATAGTCATCGTGAAGGTGTTGCCATTGCTGCTGACATTATTGATTCAGGTAAAGCAGCACTAAAATTAAACCAATTAATTGAGAAGACAGGTGAATTGACGCATGTTTCTTAATCGAATCGTTGAAACGAAAAAACAAGAGGTTGAACAATTGGCTGGGCAATTAACGATTGCTGAGGCAGAGAAGAAGATTGCAGAGTTGCCGGCTTGTCGAGGCTTCGAGAAAGCTCTCCGTGCAGGTAATCGTCATAGAGCGTTAGGCTTAATTGCTGAAGTGAAAAAGGCTTCACCATCTAAAGGTCTCATTAGAGAGGATTTTCATCCTGTAGCGTTAGCGAAAGGCTATGAGGCAGCAGGAGCAGACTGCATTTCTGTTTTAACAGATGAGCAGTACTTTCAGGGCAAAAATCAATTTTTAACTGATATTCGCAGCGAAGTTAACTTACCACTATTGCGCAAGGACTTTATTATTGATCCTTTGCAAATTTATGAGGCACGATTGATCGGTGCAGATTGTATCTTGTTAATCGTAGCCATATTAACAGATCAACAATTAAGTGATTACTACGATCTTGCTAAGCAGCTAGGAATGGATGTGCTAGTTGAGGTGCATGATGAGAAAGAGCTTCAACGTGTACTGCAGATGAATAAAGCGACGTTGATCGGCATTAACAATCGCAACCTTCATACGTTCGAGACCAACCTTGAAACGACAGCTAAATTGATAGAAATTATTCCTTCTAACGTAATCAAAATTAGTGAGAGTGGTATTTTGAGCAATGAGGATTATGAATATGTAAGATCTGTTGGTGCAGAAGGATTATTGATCGGTGAGCATTTTATGCGTCAAGGTGATGTTGGTGCGGCAATAGAAACGTTAATGGGTAAGGTGGAGCAATGAGTAGTATCACTCCGCATATCAAAATTTGTGGGCTGCGAAATACCTCTACGATAGCTGCGATGGACGGACTTGATATTACTGAAATTGGACTGGTCTTTGCTCCAAGTAAGAGACAGGTTTCGGTAGAAGAGGGGATAGAGCTCACTACTTCTATTAAGCAGCTTGTCTGCAGAGATGGAAAGCCGCCACGGGCAGCGGGTGTTTTCGTAAACATGCCACTTGAAGATATGACTGAGCTACTGCATACGGTAGAGCTTGATATTATTCAGCTTCACGGCACAGAGTCGCTTGATTACTATGCAGCGCTGCATGCAAGGCTTAAGGGGCAAGTGCTATGGAAAGTTATATCTATTGCTGCAGATGTGCAGAAGATAGAGCTTTCTCAGCTAATTGCTGAGCTAGAACCATTTATGCCGTATGTCGAACGCATATTAATTGATGCCCCAGGCGGAGGAACAGGAAAAATGTTCAACTGGGAAGCGATTAATGCTTATCAACAAGCAGCGAACTATTTTAACAAGCCGCTACTCATTGCTGGCGGGCTACATGCTGGTAATGTTACTGAGCTGCTCCAGCATTACGATGTGGATGGCATTGATGTATCGAGCGGAGTAGAAACAGATGGTAAAAAAGATATCGCTAAAATAAAAGAGTTTGTTAGAAAGGTGATAGACGCATGACACAATATCCAGATTCCAATGGTCGTTTCGGGCCATTCGGTGGAAGATACGTACCTGAAACATTAATGAACGCATTGCTTGAGCTGGAGGAAGCGTATCTTCACTACAGCAAGGACCCAGAATTCAAAGCAGAAGTGCTTGATTTGCTATATAGATATTCCGGTCGCCCAACCTCACTGTATTACGCAAAAAATTTAAGTGAGAAGCTTGGCGGCGCTAAAATATACTTAAAACGCGAAGATCTTAACCATACAGGTGCCCACAAAATCAATAATACGATTGGACAAGGGGTACTCGCAAAGCGTATGGGCAAAACAAAGGTTATAGCTGAAACAGGGGCGGGTCAGCATGGGGTTGCCTCGGCTACCATTGCTGCGCTGCTAGGCTTGGAATGTAAAGTATTTATGGGTGAAGAGGATATGAAGCGTCAGCAGCTGAACGTTTTCCGCATGAATCTGTTAGGCTCTGAGGTCGTGCCTGTAACGAGCGGAACACGTACCCTGAAGGATGCCTGCAACGAGACGCTTCGCTACTGGGTAAGTAACGTAACGGACACCTACTATATTCTTGGCTCGGCAACTGGGCCACATCCTTATCCAATGATGGTTCGTGATTTCCAGCGCATTATTGGAGACGAGTCTCGTGAGCAAATAATGAAATATGAAGGTAAACTGCCAGACTATGTCGTTGCAGCTGTTGGCGGCGGAAGTAACGCAATCGGGATGTTCTATCCATTCATAGAAGATGAAGGCGTTAAGCTGTTAGGTGTTGAAGCAGCAGGACGTGGTGTTGATACAGAAGAGCATGCGGCTACGATGACGAAAGGCCGCCACGGTGTATTCCAGGGCTCGATGAGCTATGTGCTACAGGACGAACACGGTCAAGTGCTTCCAGCACACTCCATCTCAGCTGGTTTGGATTATCCTGGAATTGGTCCTGAGCACTCCTACTTAAAGGATGCAGGTCGAGCGCAATATGTGCCGATTACAGACCAAGAAGCATTGGATGCGCTGCAGGAGCTGTCCCGTACCGAAGGAATTATCCCTGCATTGGAATCAGCCCATGCGATTGCTCAGACGATTAAGCTTGCTCCAACGCTTAATAAGGATCAGGTTGTTGTTGTCAGCCTATCTGGACGAGGAGACAAGGATGTTGAAGCGATCATGGGATACCTTGGAGGGAACGAATCATGAATTTAATTGATCAGAAATTTGCTGAGCTTAAAGCTGAGCAGAAGAATGCATTGATACCTTTTATTTCTTGCGGTGATCCAACGCTTGATGATACGGTGGATATTGTTAAGACGTTAGAAGCGGCAGGCGCAGATATGGTTGAGCTAGGCGTGCCATATTCCGATCCGCTTGCGGATGGACCTGTTATTCAACGAGCGTCTGAGCGTGCATTGAAGTATTCAGTAACCCTTACTGATTGCATTAAGCTCGGCGGTAGACTACGTGAAGCAGGTGTAACGATTCCGCTCATTCTGTTTACGTACTACAATCCAATCTATCAGTTTGGAATGGAGGCTTTTTTTGAGCTAGTCGTTCAAAATCATATTAGCGGATTAATTGTACCAGACCTGCCTATCGAAGAGGATCAAGAGCTACGCAGACTTGCTGAGCAGTATAATATTCACCTTATTCCGCTTGTTGCTCCAACCTCCAAAGAGCGAGTTGTGCGCATTACGAAGCAGGCTAGAGGCTTCGTATACTGCGTATCGTCGCTTGGTGTAACGGGTGAACGTTCTGATTTCCATACGGAAGTCGATGAGTTTCTAGATCTTGTAAGACGCTCCAGTGATGTACCGATTGCAATTGGCTTTGGTATATCCTCCCGCGAGCAGGTTGCTAGATTTGAGCAAAAATGTGACGGTGTCATCGTCGGCAGCGCCATCGTTCGTACGATCGAGAACAATGTGCCACTTTTGCAAAATGCTGCAACAAGAGAAGAGGGGCTTAACAATATTAAGCAATTCGTGGCAGCGTTAAAGGGATAATTATTCATGCAATTATTTATCGTAATGAAATCGTTGAATGCGATTTGAAATGATTGATTGTAATATAAAATGGTGCTAACAAGCTCCAGTAATGAAAAAACAGGATGGAAAAATGCGGTCATTTTTCCATCCTGTTTTTTTAGTATTCATTTCTAAGAATCTTTATTGGGGATGATGTGGTCATATGTGTGAAGCTATTGTTGGTTAACATAAGCTTCGTATTGCTCCCTTGTACCGATAAAAAATTTTGAGATCGTTTCTCGGTCGCCACCATGTGTAGAAGCTACGCCGTGAAGGATTTCTTGATCTACTTTTATACGTTGACCCTGACTGTCAACAAAGTAAACTTCAACTGGCCCACTTTCAAGGGCAGATGAGGTACTTAACTTGCCTGAATCAGGTATGGAGTAAACAAATGAATTTTTTTCTTTTGCAAGAGGCTGGGAATCTGTTTGATTAAAGGTAACTACTACTTCACCAGTAAAATGTTCAGGTACTAAATAAATATGCAGTGGATTTTTATTCACTGTAGCGAATAGAAAAACGACAGCAGCCACCATGAAAAATAGAGCTGCAAATATATATCTTTTCAAGGCAAGGTTCTTCCTCTCTATTCCAATATAATGCTTAGTTTGTAAGAAAAATTATTTTCGTTTACTTCAGTATAACAGCGTCCATGGATCGTGAGCACCTGTATATATTGGAACTATACTGGCAGCAAGAAAAGAGAGGTTTGTTGGTAGTATAGTGGTTATTGGTTAATAGGCCCCAAGAGAATAGAAACTACAGCATATCCGTAGTGTCGAAACGCTTGTTTTAAAGATTTACTTTAAATGCAGGGGCAGTTATGAGAAAATAGTTAAAAGCAGTCGCTAATTAACGCTTTAAAGTAATTATGACGAAGAGGTGAATGGCTCATGCAGCCTAAAGTAAACATTATGCACTTACCGGTATATCAACCGGGCAAACCGATTGAGGATGTAAAACGTGAGCTTGGATTAGATGAAGTGATCAAATTAGCTTCGAATGAAAATCCAATTGGCTACTCTCCGAAGGCTAGAGAAGCTATGCTTGATGAAATAGACCAATTAAATATATATCCGGATGGAGCAAGCGTCGAGCTTACTGCTGTATTGGCAAAAAGGCTCGGAGTTCAAGAAAATCAAATCATTTTCGGAACAGGCTCCAGTGATATTATACTTATGATATGCCGAGCGTACTTAACAGCTGAGGACGAGACGGTAATGGCGAATGAAACCTTCTCACAATATAAGCATAATTGTGAGATTGAGAATGCAAAAATTGTAGAGGTGCCTTTAAAGGATGGCAGACATGATTTAGATGCCATGCTTGCTGCTGTAACGGATCGAACGAAGGTCGTTTGGATTTGTAATCCTAACAATCCTACAGGTACGGTCGTAGAGCATGAGCAGCTCGTTCAATTTTTAGAGAAAATGCCGAAGCATGTACTCGTCGTTCTCGATGAAGCGTATTGTGAATATGTTACGGCGGATAATTTCACTGATGGCGTATCATTACTTCCGCGATTTTCTAATGTCGTAATTCTACGAACATTCTCCAAAGTGTACGGTCTGGCTGCTAATCGTATTGGCTATGGAATTGGTGAAGCAAGCGTAATCAGAACCATTAACCAAGTGCGTGAGCCATTCAATACAGGTAGACTGGCACAAGTGGCAGCGAAAGCGTCGCTGCTTGACGATGAGTTTTTAGCGCGCAGCGTTGCTGCAAATTCGGCTGGACTGGACTATTTGCATTCAGCTTTTGATCGTCTAGGTCTGCAATATTTTAAAGGACACGGTAATTTTATATTGGTAGATGTACGTACACCTTCAAAGCAAATTTTCGATTTATTGCTTCGTAAGGGCATTATTATTCGTGCAGGCTGGAAGCATTACCCTACATGGATACGTGTGTCTGTTGGAACAGAGCAGGAAAATATTAAATTCGTGCGAGCGCTGGAGGAAGTGTTAACAGAATTGGCGGTGCTACATTAAACGATGAAAAAAGTAGCGATTTTCGGTGTCGGTCTTATCGGTGGCTCCATCGCACTTTCTCTTAAAGGACAACAGGATTTGCTGCTATGCGGATATTCGAATCGAGAAGCATCAGCGAAGAAGTATGTTGAGCGCGGCGTTGTTGATTATGCAACAACGTCTGTTGAGGAAGCAGCGAGTGATGCTGATTTTATATTTCTATGCGTACCTGTCGGAATGATGGATGATTATATTCAAAAGCTGAGCACGATTCCACTAAAGGAAGGCTGTATCATTACTGATGTGGGCAGTACAAAGCTCTCGGTGATGAATTCGGCGAAGGCGTTAGCAGCCCAAAATGTTATATTTATTGGTGGACATCCAATGGCAGGCTCAGAGCGTTCCGGTGTCGAGGCTGCCTCGAGCAGATTGTTGGAGAATGCCTTTTATGTACTAACTGCAGAGCAGGATACGCCTCCGCATGCTATAGAGGAGCTAGAGCAGCTCCTTTCCTATACGAGAGCGCATATCGTAAAGGTAGATGCAGCAGCGCATGACACGATCGTTGGAGCGATCAGTCACTTGCCTCATATCATTGCTGTTGGACTAGTTAATCAGGTGAGAAGCTATAATGATAGCAATGGACTATACGAGCTTCTAGCAGCGGGTGGTTTCCGTGATATTACAAGAATTGCTTCGGGCGATCCACCGCTTTGGCGTGATATATTATTGGACAACAAGGAAGTGCTGCTTCAGCTGCTTGACGACTGGCAGCAGCAGATGTCACATTTTCGCACGATGCTTGAGCAAAGTGATGGACCGGCAATCGTGGACGCCTTCGCCTCGGCTGGGCAGTTCCGTTCAAGAATGCCAGAGAGACGAAAAGGAATTATCCATTCCGTATTTGATTGCTTTGTAGATATTCCTGACCATCCGGGTATAGTTGGATCAATTGCTTCAGAGCTGGGTAAGGAAAATATCAATATTAGCAATATCCAGATTATTGAAAGTCGTGAGCAAATTCCTGGTGTCTTGAGACTTAGCTTTCGTACACAGGAACAGCTGGATGACGCAATCAAGCTACTTCAAAGCAAAGGCTATCACGTAGAATTATAAATTTTTAATGTAGTACGTTAAAAGGGAGGGGCTATAACTGGTCTGCTCCCTTTTCTATCTCTTTTTTCATATAAAAAATTAAATTTATTTAAAATGAAAGCGCTTATTGACAAAGTGGAAGCGTATACATATAATAAAAGTACAGTATGGTTTCTCTCCACTCCTATCCAATAACATTTGTGTTCAAGATGAACACGGACCACTCATTGAGTGGTCTTTTTTTTGCCTCTTTTTTCAGAGATATGTTATTCTAAAGAGGAGTGTTACTTTTTTATTGCCTTTATATTGGTTATAACGATTACTTTTTATGGGTTCATTACGATAGCAGTATCGAAAACGCAACTTTTATACCTTTGTGAAGTATATGAATATATACATCCTTGGGTGAAATTGCAGGTGGAGGAGGTTCGCCTGTTATGACTGATTCCCAGCTTATACGTGAAATCAAGGATGGCAATGTCGAGCTCTACACCGAGCTGATGAATCGCTACCAGCGAAGAATATTATCATTTATTTATCATATGTTGAAAAGCGCCAAGCTTGAATCTATAGCAGAGGACTTAACATCAGAAACGTTTTATAAAGCTTATAAAAGCTTACATACGTTTCGTGAGCTCGATGCTACCTTCTCAACATGGCTTTATACGATTGCTAAAAATACAGTGCTGAGTGAGCTTAGAAAACAGAAAGCAGCTACGGTATCGATTGAAGAAGTTAATATCGAACCTATCGTATCTACTGAAGCAACGCCTGAGCAACAGCTGCTGCTAACTGAACGAATGCATTTAGTTAGAAAAGCAATTGATCAATTACCTGAGAAGCAGCGTGCGGCCATTATATTACGAGAATACGAACAATTAGACTATCAGGAAATTGCGAATATATTAGGACAGACAGTCAGCTCAGTGAAGTCATTGCTGTTTAGAGCAAGAGCGAGTATCAAGGGTCAGCTAGAGCCTTATATTGTTCAAGACACTGGCAGTCATGACTTAGAAAGGATGAATCGGAAATGAATTGTAAGCAAGTAGATGAGCTTCTACACACGTACTGGCAGCTAGATGAAGAAAATCCACTGCGAATTGAAATTGAAGCGCATTTGTTCGACTGTGAGCATTGCGCTGCTAATTTGGATTTAGAACCAATTGCATTTCCTGTCCTGGATGAAAAGGAATCCTTGCTTGGCAACAGTGCATTACATAGCTCGGCGAATATTAGTGAAAATGTGATGAAGCGAATATATGAGGAAGAAGCATGGTACATGCCAATTACAAGCAAGCGGTATCAGTTTACCAAAAGCTTTCGGCGGAATGCTGCGATTGCAATTGCCAGCTGCCTCGCTATGTTTTCAATTGCATTATTTTTATTTATTTTTGACTACTATAAGAATACAACTGCGTTGCCTACAGCCAAGGTTTCTGGAATTGTAGACGTAGCTAATGCATCTGCAAACGAAGGTGTTTACACTTCAATTTATACAGGATCCATTCCAGTAGCAAGTATAAGCGATCCTATTGTATTACAGGTTGTACCAACGTTCCCTCAATACTACGTGGCATTATCATTCGTCGGTATCGTTATGACGCTGCTGGTGATGGGCTGGTTTACGAGAACTAGACAATAATTGGAAGGTGGATGGAGCATGCAGATAGGATTGATTCGTCATGGTGAAACGAGCTGGAATGCTGTTAAGCGAATTCAAGGACAAACCGATATCCCATTAAACGAGAACGGGATTAAGCAAGCGAAGCTGCTTGCACAGAGGCTGCAAGGAGAACGTGAGGACCAGCATTGGGACTATCTAATAACGAGCGATTTACAGCGAGCAATGGCTACAGGACAGCATATTGCAGAAGCTCTGCAAATTCCAATGCTCTCCCCCGATTCACGATTAAGAGAGCGTTACTTCGGTCAAATCGAAGGTACAACGCTAGAGGAGCGTGTTGAGCGCTGGGGAGAAGGCTGGAAGGAGCTTGATCTAGGAGCTGAAACTGATGAGGCAATGAGATCGAGAGGCTTGACGCTGCTGAATGAGCTATACGCTAGTTACCCGGAACAGAACATCCTATGTGTCACGCATGGCAGCTTTATTGCAGAGCTATTACTAGAGCTTTTTCCGACTATAGAGGATAAACGTATCAACAATTTGTCTTACTCTATCTTGAAGCGTGATAGTGAGTCTTGGCAGCTGATGCTGCACAATTGTACCAAGCATCTAGAGCTTGATACATGTGTTTAGGCTTGAGCTTTGCGATAGCAGTAAGCAATTTCTTGTCATGAATGAAGTTGCGGCATATAGAGAAATAAGATATGATTAATGTTATGCCTAATGGTTGGACAATCATGATGAAATGAGGATTTACAATGTCTGTAAGTTTGGAACAGGTTCGTGTGATGCAGGACGAATTGTTGATTCGCGATGCATTGAGCAATCTATCTAAGGATGCGCTAACGATTATTCGTAGAAATGCATCTGTAAAAAATGTAAGTAAGCTAAATCGGGAGCAGTTGCTAGAAGCGTTAATTGAGCAATTGCCAATCGTTTATAAAACGGAGTTAATGTCTCTTTTATATGTGATGGATGATGAACGCATCACTTTGCTGGAATACGCGGCGTCTAAAAACGGTATCGTTGCTGTTACGGAGGATTGGACTGAACAGATGACGCAATACTGGCAAGAGCTTGGCTTAATGTTTAAGCACACCGTTGCCGGACGGGAAGCAATGGCGATGCCTGTTGAGCTTATTCCAGTAGTAAAAGAGGTTTTAACGAAGCTAGATCGTAAAATCATCGAGAGAAATTCGATATTCCTAAAGACGATCAAAGGCATGATGTACTATTACGGTGCACTTACGCATGAGCAGGTAAAGGAACTAAGTGATCGATACCCTATGTTTGAGCAGCTTCAAGCACCCTATATGCATATCATCGTAAACTATCGTCACTATCGTAGCGATATTGGAGTCAATGATAGCTATGTTTATCATAACGCTATTCCAGATCCAACATTGATTATTAAAGAGCAAAGCAAGCGTGAGGACGTGCCGCACGCGATGTTTACTGCACTTCAATTACAGCAGGCTGGTGAGGAACAATTTGTACTGCGTACACAAGCGCACCAGATGCTTGTTGACATGCTCATGAAAAACTTTCAACTGCCTAAATTCGAGGCGAACCTTGTAGCAGATCAATCCGAGTTTGGAATTCGAGCAGGGCTGCAGCTTCAGGATTTGGTCGATTATATGAATCGTGAAATGAAGCTTACTGAGGATGCGTTGAATATGCTGCTCCCTCGTTTAATTATTATGTATAACAATACACCGCAATGGTGCTTAAAAGGGCACAGTGCCAATGAACTTACGCATGGTACGACGGAGCCAGCTGAACAAGATGCAAAAGTAAATAAAGCTAATCTCGGACGCAATGATTTATGCTATTGTGGTAGTGGGAAAAAATATAAAAAATGCTGCATGAACGCGTAGATAATGACTAGAATTATTCATCATACGTTTTTTGCGTTATGTAATCTAGGCTAGCAAATGGACAAGCTATCAAGGTGATCATACTAGCTATTATCAGATAAAAGTTATTAAAGGTTAAGGGAACAAACGATGTGATAAATGTGGGGAACAGCTCCGCGAAGCACATCTGTTTGTTCCTTTTTTGTTTTAAATGCGACCTGAGTGGATAAGGTAATGACATGCTGCAAAACAAAGAGGAATGAATTTGCTTATTGTGAGCTAAGAAGTTTGATGTTTTTATGCATTGAACGGGATGAAAAATTGTGGAAAATAGTATGAAACCTTAAAAATTACCAATACTACAAATACATACACATTGAAGCAGGATAACAAATAGGCAGGAGAGGATCATCGATGAATTTATCAGATATGCTTAGCTACGCGGACATTTCGCAGCTATCCTCAATCGCAGAGCAATATGGCTGCGAATGCAACGGTCATTCAAAGCATGAGCTCATACAAGCAATTTTAGCAAATGCTCATCAAAAGGAGGTTATTAATCAAAGTATCGATCGACTGCGACTGGAAGAGCTTAGATTTTTGAATTTTTTGTTGTTCGAAAATTTGAAAGCATATAGCTTAGAGGATTTAATAGCCCTACTTCAGCAATGTCGATTTGATATGCAGCCTACAAGCGCATTACATCGTAAGGAAGCAGTTGCTCAATCAGCAACAACTAGGAACCAAGTGAAAAAAAGAAAGAAAACAGTAGAAGCGACTGAGGTGGCCGCACCAAGAGAGATGATTGCACGCTTCAAAAGTAAAGGCTGGCTGTTTAATGGATATCGTGGGCATGAGCGCTACATGTTTCATGTACCGGCAGATTTTAAGCTTAGATTCAGGCAGCATTTGCTCGGTAGACTACAGAAGGAAGCCAGCTATGTAGAAGCACCGGCTAACTATGAGGATGAAAGCGGAAAGCTGCTGCTTGATATGAGTATGATGATTGAATATATAACGAAGAACAATCCCAATGCTGCACTGGACGGTGTGCTGCATCGTAGAGCAGTGCTGCAGCTTAATGAAGCGAGTTCAATTAAAGAAGAGCTCCCGAGCAAGGGGGCATGGAAATTTGGCTACGGTAAAGGATTTGGGGAGCTCCCAGATCGGATGACACTTATTTATGACTATTTATGGAGTAAACGATGGATCTTGCTTCAGGAAGATCGGATCGTAGTTAATGCAACGATGATACCGAATCAGATTGAAGCTTCAGAGCTTAAAACGGTTGTCATCCATTGGATGAAACGGTATCGGACGCCAATTCCGAATATTCGAGCACTGATGTACTGGATAACGATGTTATCAAGCAGCTGGTGCACGCTCGAATCCATTGAGCGGGTATTGCTGCCGTTCATCAAGCCATACTATTTTGATTCAGCTTCACAGATTTTACATAAACGATTAGTAAAGCCTATGCAGCACTTTGGATTACTTCAGGTGAGTGATGACGTGGAGTCTGGTCGATTGCTGCAAGCCACACCAGTTGCAAAGCGATTGCTATCTGAGCTTTATCCATAACGTTAGTACACATTGACAATACATAGCTCCATTGTTAAAATTTCACTACATTTAACGGGGAGCTGGTCTAATGCTAATTACATATCAATCTTTTCGTCCAAGACTAGGACAATGTGTATATGTTGCGGAAGGAGCAAAAATTGTAGGCAATGTAACGGTTGGCGATGAAAGCACCGTATGGTTCAATGCTGTGTTAAGAGGAGATCTTGCACCGATTCAGATTGGGAATCGCTGTAACATTCAGGATGGCGTCGTTGGGCATGTCAACACAGATCAGCCGCTAATCGTAAAGGATGAAGTCTCTGTTGGACACAGTGCGATTATTCACGGCTGCACCATTGGACAAGGCAGCCTAGTAGGAATGGGCGCTATAATCCTGAACGGAGCGGAAATAGGTGAATATGCTTTAATAGGAGCGGGTGCTGTTGTTACGGAAAATAGTAAAATTCCGGCCTATACCTTATCGCTAGGAACACCAGCTAAGGTTGTTCGTGAGCTTAATGATGCTGACCTTGAACGAATGAAAAGAACAATGGAAAGCTATGTATTCAAAGGATACGAGTATAGGAATAATTAGCACCGCAAGTGGAGGTGTTTCGTATCGATAAGATGAATATTCAATATGAAGCAATGCTCGGTTTAACTGCAGAGCTGATTCTTGATGAATCGTTGCGCAGCTACCAGCGAGATAAGCTTCAGCAGGCGATTGATGAGTCTCTTGCAACAGGCAATGAGGAGCAGTTCTATGAGCTAACCAAAAAACTTCAGCAGCTGGAATCTTCATAGGTTAGGGCAGAGCATAGCTTCCTGTGTGAACTGGAATTCTAAGAGATAAGCTTGCCGCCGGTGCTGGACCTATAGCATTTGGCGGCTTTGTTATGTAAGATGTAGACTAGACATACAAGAAGGAGGAGATCTATGTGAAGTTTAGCGAGATTGAAGCTGAACAGTGGGATGAACTAAAGCCGTATGTTGATACATGTCTCTTGCCAATTACCGGGCTTGATGGAACAGAAACGCCATCAGAGGCTACAAATTACTTAGAGCAGCTACGTGATGTGATGGATCTGGTTGAGATACCGTACCGAGGTAGAATCGTAACCTACCCTGCTTACCATTATGTATACGGTAACGAGGGGAGCCAGCAAGCAATAGCGAGGTGCTGCGCTAACTTAAAAAGTCAGGGCTACAAGTATATCATCCTTATTACGTCTAAAAGCGATATCATGTTTCAAATAAATGAGGCAGATCTATGGATCGCACCGACTGAGGATGGTAATTTGCCAAGTGATGTGGAAATAAGTAGAAAAATACGTGAACTGTGGCATTCATAATATTGCTATATTTTATAAAGTAATCGCATCAAATGGGCGAAAAAAGGGTGAAACATTTGCAATTCTGTGTCAATTGTGACAAAATGATAACAAATTGTTGAACGACATTGCCTAATTGTTACATATGTCCTGCCAAATTCTTGACGGTATTTGGTAGCTGGGCTATTATATTTATGTCCTAGTTCGTCATATGGTTTTGCTTTTACGCAAAACGGCAGAATTGGTTGGCAAAGGGGGTTAGAACAGAAAATGAGTAACCATGAACATCAGGATTCGAAGCACCAGCCGGTCCAACGAAAAGAGATGTCCCGTCGTCAATTTTTATCCTATACACTTGGCGGAACAACAGCTTTTATGGTAGGCGGCACGGTGTTGCCGATGGTTCGCTTTGCAGTAGATCCATTGCTAGCAAAAGGTGGCGAAAGCACGCTAGTAAAGGTTATTGAAGAAAGTAAAGTTACGGCTGAGCCGCAAGAAGTAAAATTCAAGGTTCGCCAGGTTGATGGTTGGTACAAAAGTGAAACGGAAAAGGTAGCTTGGATCTCTAGAGATGCATCTGGAGCAATCTTTGCACTTTCCCCAGTTTGTAAGCATTTAGGATGCACAGTATTCTGGAACACACACGGCAGAAATGAATATGATTGCCCATGTCACGATGCCCGTTATTCCAGAGACGGTAAAAACATTACCGTTGCAAACTTGCCATTAGATGAATACGTTGTTGAAATTCAAGATGGCTTTGTGTATCTTGGCGGCATTATTGCCAACACTCGAGCATAGGAGGGCGTAAATTAGATGTTTAAAAAGGTTTACAACTGGATTGATGAACGTCTCGATATTACGCCGCTTTGGAGAGATGTTGCGGACCATGAGGTGCCGGAGCATGTTAACCCAGCACATCATTTCTCAGCATTTGTTTATTGCTTTGGTGGCTTGACGTTCTTTATTACAGTTATTCAAATTTTATCTGGAATGTTCTTAACGATGTATTACGTTCCAGACATTATTCACGCTTATGCAAGTGTGGATTACCTGCAGCATCAAATACCGTTTGGTAAAATTGTTCGCGGGATGCATCACTTCGGTGCGAGTTTAGTTATTGTTATGATGTTCTTACATACACTACGCGTCTTCTTCACAGGTTCTTATAAAGCGCCTCGTGAGATGAACTGGGTAGTAGGGATGCTTATCTTCTTTATTATGTTGGGCCTTGGCTTTACAGGCTATCTGTTGCCTTGGGACAACAAAGCTTACTATGCAACAAAAGTAGGGGTAGAGATTGCAGCATCTGTTCCATATATCGGTGAATATATTGCATCCTTCTTATATGGTGGAGACATAGTAGGTGCGCAGACGCTGACGAGATTCTTCGCAATTCACGTCTTCTTCTTACCGGGAGCACTCATTGCAATGCTTGCGGCGCACTTTATTATGATTAGAAGACAAGGTATTTCTGGTCCACTATAATAGAAGGGAGGCAGTAAAGATGGCACACGGTCATAAATCAGACGAAAAAATTGTATACGTTGGCGATTCTCGTGTGAAAAAATCTGGTCGCAGAGACAGCACACCGCCAGACTATACTTCTTTCCCTGGTAAATCGGAAGCCTTCATACCAAACTTTCTTCTAAAAGAGTGGATGGTAGGCTGTGTTGTATTAGTTGGTTTTCTTGTGTGGGTTATGGCAGAAGCTGCACCACTTGGCTACCCAGCTGATCCAACGAACGCATCCTTTATTCCGATGCCAGACTGGTATTTCTTGTTTCTGTATCAGTTCTTGAAATATCCGTACGTTTCGCAAGATTACATACTGCTTGGTACATTGGGTATTCCGGGGATCATGTTCGGCGCATTAATGCTAGCTCCTTTCCTTGATACAGGTAAAGAGCGTCGTTTCTATCGCCGTCCAATCGCATCTTCCTTAATGTTTCTTTCCATTGCAGCAGTAGTTTATCTAACGGTTGTATCCTGGGATCATTACCAGCACCAGCTTGAAGAAAAGGGTATCGTGCCTGAGCACCATGAGCGTGCAGATAAGGTTCGTGAAGCGTTAGAACGCGGAGAAGAGCGTCCAAGCTTCCTGAAAACGGCAGAAGCACCAGCGATTATTGAGCCTGAGGATCCTATCTTCGCGTCTGTAGTTGAGGCACAGTGTATTGCTTGTCATGCTGCAGACCTTAACGGCGCAGGTGGTCCTTCACTTCTAGGCATCGGTAATCGTATGACTACCGAAGAAATTGCTGATATTATTATTCACGGTAAAAACAATGGCAGCATGCCAGCGTTTGAGGGTACGCTCTCAACCGATGAAATTAATCAGTTAGCTGAATGGCTATCAAAGCAAACACAGTCTTAATTGTAAAGACCTTGTCGCATTAGCGGCGGGGTCTTTTTTCAAAGAAGGGATACATTTATGAAATTATCATTTTCATTGTTATTCAGTCCAGCTTTGCTGCTTAATCGCAGCTTCCTGTGGCTGCTCTTTATCGTAAATTTTGCAGGAACGATTTATGGGTACATATGGTATGAAAACCAGCTAATCTGGACAATCGAGCAGAAGGAAAGCTGGATGCTGCCTTTCGTACCGGATTCACCAACTGCGAGCTTATTTTTCTCCATCTCGGTATTATTTCTACTGTTTCCACCAAAGGGCACAAATGTAATTGTCAGCAGTATAGTGCGGTTTATTAACGCATTAGCAGTCGTATGCTCCTTCAAATATGGGATATGGGCGACAGCTGTTATTATTGCAGGTGCAGCGCAAGGCGACCCTCTTAACTGGCAAAGCTATATGCTGATGACCTCGCATATAGCGATGGCTGTAGAGGTGATGCTATATGCCCGATTTATGAAGCTTAGCTTAGCGAGCTTTGTGGCGGCAACAGCATGGCTTCTGTTGAATGATACAATGGATTATACGTTCGGCATCTATCCATGGCTGCCGTCAACGCTTCATTCGCATGTTGATACCGTCATGATCCTAACCTATTTACTTTCCATATGCAGTCTTATTGTTGGGTTAATTAGCTGGAAATTGTTTAGAAAACAGGCATAACTTGTCCTTCCTTCCCATAGTATGATACTGGGAGGGACGGCTATGAAATTTCGTATTGGTATTATGGCATGTATAAGTGTAATATGTCTGTTAGCTTTGATGGCAACTGTATTCGGTAAAGTTGAAGCGAAGGGCGATGAGCATAACAAAGGCAACACTCGCTTAATTAAGCTGGAACAAACAATTGCCGAGCTATATGAGCAAGGCAATGCTTCACATAAACAAGAGGTGTACAGGCTCGTTCAGAGCTTAAAGCACCAGTTGAATGAGCCAGAGCTTCTACAGCAAGGTACAGTTAATGCATGGACGATGATGAGAGAAGATGTGTTAACCGTGGAAAAGGCACTTGTTAATAAGGAGTCTGGCATTGTTTGGCGAGAGCCGATTAATCGACTGCGCTTGGCCGTCGATTCTCTCATGCAGGCTGAGCAAGGTCCGTGGCTTCAATATGAGGCATTATTATTAGATGATATTCAATCCATTCGCAGAGTAAGTCAATCCAAACGGGAAAATAAAGTAGAGCTAACGAATATATATGTAGAAAAGCTGATGGAGCGTATTGAAAGAATGGAAATGGCCGCTTACATGGTCGGGGATGAGAAGGTTATGTCTCAGCTGTTAAAGCGCTCTGATATGCTACAGCATTTTATATCCTCACATAAGGATGGATGGAATCAATCTCAGCATAAAAGCTTAGTTACCTTACTTGATGGAATGGAGCTTACTGTTCACGCACTCTTCGCTATGGCTGAGGAAACGATTACTGTTCCAGCAGTAACCGCTCCAGCCAATGCTAATGCAACAAGCTTTGCGTTATTCATTGGTGCAATCATCTCAGCATTCCTTGCGTTTGCTGGCTATCGAAAGTACAAGCAAGAGCCATATGGTGTTAAAAACTGGAGAATTTAATCCTCTTCTTTAAATCCTTCACCAAGAACATCCTGAACTTCATGAATAACAATAAATGCTTTAGGGTCGATATTTCGTACGAGCTGCTTGAGACGATGAGTTTCAGAGCGAGCGACTACGCAGTATACGACCTTTTTTGTTGAACCAGAGTAAGCCCCTTTCGCAGGTAGAATGGTTACTCCTCGATCCATTTCTTGCGTTACTCTTTCTGCGATACGCTCACCATTCTCCGTGATTATGGAAAACGCTTTGGCTGAATAAGCGCCGTTTTGTATAAAATCGATCATTTTAGAAGCGATAAACACCATGACTAATGTGTAGAGAATTTTATCTAAGGAAATATAAAAAATGGAGATGCCAATAATGATGGCGTCAAAGACTAATATAATTTGTCCCATGCTGAAGCCCTTCCAGCGAGACAATATGCGAGCGATGATATCTATTCCGCCAGTAGTCCCTCCAAAACGAAAAACGATACCTAAGCCAGCGCCTAGCGTAACACCTGCATATAAGACGATGAGCATAGGATCATAGCCATTTTCGAATGAGATGATGCTGGTAAGCTGCGAGTAAGCTTCTAAGATAGCCAAAAATCCTGAGAGGGCCACAGAACCATAAATTGTATAAATCATCTTTTTGCTGCCGAGTATTTTCCAACCGATCAGAAACAACGGAATGTTAATGACAAGTGTTGTAACAGACATCGGGAACTGAAAAACGTAATTGAGCAGCACAGCAATCCCAGTAACACCGCCCTCCATGAGTTGATTTGGTATAACAAAGCATTGCAATCCAAATGCATACAGTGCGGCACCGATCGTAATCGGGAGGATTTGCTTCAAAACGGAAACCCATTTAATGTTCATGATGTTCATTCCTTTTCTAGCTTTGGTACTTGTAGTATACGTTACTTTTCGCTTCAAAAAACATTGTTTTCTTAATAGTGTTACGGTAACATAAGAATTGGAATGTGCAATGAAAGGATGCTGAAGTCGATGGCTGAAAAAACGCTCGCGCAAATTCAGCGTGAAGTTGATGAATACATATCACAATATAAAGAAGGTTATTTTAGCCCACTGGCCTTGGTAGCAAGACTTGCTGAAGAGGTTGGCGAGCTAGCAAGAGAAGTCAATCATTCTTATGGTGAGAAGCCTAAGAAGGCTGATGAAGCACCTAATTCCATCGAGCTGGAGCTAGGAGATATATTGTTCATTTTGAACTGCTTCGCCAATTCGCTAAATATTGATTTGACTGAAGCTCACGATAAAGTGATGCATAAATTCAACACACGCGATGCTGATCGCTGGACTAAAAAGGAATAAAGGTGAATAGCAAATGACAATTAAAGTAGCAGTAATTGGAGCAAGCGGTAGAATGGGTAAGGAAGTTGTGAAGATGGTTGCTGGCGACCCAGAGCTTCAGTTAGTAGCAGCGGTTTCTCCTTCCAATGCAGGAAAGGATGCTGGAGAGCTCATCGGGGTAAACAAGCTGGGTGTCACGGTAGCAGCTTCATTCGAGGATGTCATTGACAGCGTGCAGGCAGATGTCATGGTTGACTTTACAACGCCTCATTTGGCCTATGCACATGCGAAGCGTTCGATCGAAGCGGGAATTCGACCGATCATGGGTACGACCGGCTTCACACCTGAACAAATTACAGAGCTAGAGCAGCTATGCGAGCAGTATAAGCTAGGTGGGCTCATTGCACCAAACTTCTCCATCGGAGCTATCTTAATGATGAAATTTGCACAGGAAGCTGCAAAATATATGCCGCATGTGGAAATTATTGAATATCACGGTGACCAGAAGCTCGATGCTCCATCCGGTACTTCAATTAAAACAGCAGAGCTTATTGCTGAGACGAGACAAGAGATGCGTCAAGGTAACCCTAATGAGAAGGAAACGATTGAAGGTGCACGCGGAGGTTATTATGAAGGCTTCCGTATTCATAGTGTACGTTTGCCAGGCGTTTTTGCTCAACAGGAAGTTATCTTTGGCGGGGATGGACAAACATTGAAAATTCGTCATGATTCGTATGATCGTGCTGGTTATATGCCAGGTGTTAACCATGCCGTTAAAAAAGTAATGACTTATACCGGTTTAGTATACGGGTTTGAACATATTATGGACTAACATTATATCTCGGAGCAGAAGAGAGGAATTATTATGTTGAATATTGCATTTATTGCACATGATCGTAAAAAGGATGAAATGGTTAACTTTGTTATTGCATATGAACAGGCTTTTGTTTCACATAAGCTGTATTCAACTGGAACAACAGGAACAAGAATTATGGAGCAAACCAATTTGCAGATTCAGCGCTTTTGCTCCGGTCCACTAGGCGGAGACCAACAAATCGGTGCTTTAGTAGCGCAAAATGAAATGGATCTTATTATCTTTTTACGTGATCCGCTTATGGCTCAGCCGCATGAGCCAGACATTACTGCACTACTGCGTTTATGTGATGTACAAGGCATACCTGTCGCGACGAATATAGCTACTGCTGAGCTATTAGTGAAGGCGCTAGTGCGAGGGGATTTTTCTTGGCGTGAGCTTGTTCACAAATATAAGCCGGGAGTAGATCAATAATGGAGCAATTAGACATTTTAGTGTTTGGTGCTCATCCCGATGATGCTGAGATCGGCATGGGTGGTACCATTGCTAAGCATACATCGATCGGCTATAAAGTTGGAATATGTGACCTTACGCAAGCTGAAATGTCCTCTAACGGCACCGTAGAGCTTAGGCAGCAGGAAGCTGCCCAAGCCTCTGCGGTGCTTGGTCTATCTATGAGATCGTGCTTACGCCTGCCCGATCGAGGACTACGGCTTGCGAAAGAGCATATCGACCCCATAGTCGCTATGATTCGTACCTATAGACCACGACTGGTTTTTGCGCCTTACTGGGAGGACCGACATCCCGATCATGTGATGTGTAGCAAGCTTATAGAAGAGGCAGTATTTAACGCAAAGCTTCGTAAATATATGCCAGAGCTATCTGCTTGGCAAGTAGAGCAAACGATGTTCTACTATATTAATGATGTACATAACGTATCTTTAATGATAAATATAAGTGAGGAAAGCGAGCTGAAGGAGAAGGCCCTTCGCGCGTATTCTTCTCAATTTAATGTCGCTGCAACGAGTGACGGAGTAGCAACACCTTTAACGAATGGGTATATTGAGCGTGTTCAGGCTAGAGACTCGCTTTTAGCTCAATCCAAGGGCTGGCAATATGCTGAAGGGTTTACCGTTAAAGGACCGTATCCTATTACGACGTTGTAGTAATTACAGATCAGGAGGTGCGTCACTCTGACGCGTAAACTTAAGATTGGCATTACATGCTACCCAACATTAGGCGGTTCTGGTGTCGTAGCGACGGAACTAGGTAAGCTACTCGCAGAGCGTGGTCATGAAATTCATTTTATTACACATAGCATGCCTTTTAGACTAGGAAAGTTTCATAAAAATGTGTTTTTCCATGAGGTAGAGGTCAATGATTATTATGTGTTCCGCTACCCACCTTATGATCTAAGCCTAGCTAGTAAAATGGCACAGGTCGCACAAATGCAGCAGTTAGACCTCATACATGTTCATTATGCTATACCACATGCTGTCTGTGCATACCTTGCTAAGCAAATGCTTAATAATGGATTAAAAACGGTAACGACACTTCATGGTACGGATATTACTGTGCTAGCACAAGATGAGTCGTTAAAGGATCTAATCCGACTAGCGATTCACCAAAGTGATGCCGTAACTGCCGTATCGCAAGATCTCATTCAAGAAACAAGACAGCTGCTTGATATTACAACGCCGATTGAGTTAACCTACAACTTTGTAGATAAGCGTGTATATTATCCTCGCGAAGTAACACAGCTTAGAGGAGACTATGCAGCACCACATGAAAAAATATTGATGCATATCTCTAATTTTAGGCCAGTTAAGCGTGTGTCAGATGTTTTAGATATATTTGATAAAGTACAGCAGGAGCTACCTGCAAAGCTGCTTCTTGTTGGCGAAGGACCTGAACTAACGAAAATTCAGTGTAAGGTTAAAGCTTTAGGCCTTGAAGATAAGGTGCTGTTTTTAGGAAAACAGGAGGATGTCGCTCAAGTCATATCTATGGCGGATATTCTGCTGCTACCGTCTGAGAAAGAAAGCTTTGGCTTAGTTGCATTAGAAGCAATGGCTTGTGGTGTACCGACGATTGGGTCAACAGCAGGAGGAATACCTGAGCTTGTCACTCATGGCGAGACAGGATATCTTGCGCCTATTGGTGATGTTGATGCGATGAGTCAATATGCGATTGAATTGTTGAAGGATGAAAAGCGATATCGTTCAGTCGTTGAGGCTTGCATCGAACGAGCTAGAAATGAATTCTGTAATGATAGGATTACGCACGAATACGAAAGTATATACTATAAAGTACTTGGGCTTGAATCAGAGATCAAGCCATTTACGTCTACGATGTGTCGTGCATAGAAGGTGAGGCTCTATGAAGCTGCAACTGCAACTCCATCTTATTCAGCCTGCAATGAAGGAAGCCTGTCTAGTTCTAGATAGACTTCTGCAAGCAGGCTTTTCTGCCTTTTTCGTAGGTGGTGCTGTACGAGATACGGTACTTGAGAGACCACTACATGATATAGATATTGCAACGAATGCAAGACCAGAGCAGGTAATGGAGCTGTTTCCGAATAGCATACCTACTGGCTTGCAGCATGGCACCGTAACCGTTAGGGTAGATGGCGTAAGCTATGAGGTAACGACCTTTCGCAAAGAGTCGGGCTATACGGATTACAGACGTCCGATGGACATCGCCTTCGTTGATGATCTGCATGAGGATTTAATGCGGAGAGATTTTACTATGAACGCGATGGCTATTGATCGAACGTGGCAGCTGCATGATCCATATGGCGGCTTAGAGCATATGAAAGCAGGGATCTTGAAAACGGTGGGCTCAAGCGAGCAGCGATTTCAAGAAGACGCTTTACGAATGCTGCGTGCGATTCGCTTTGCTACTACATATAAACTAAGTATTGATCAAGAATGCTGGGATGCGATGTTGCAAGCAGCAGGGCTGATGAAGCATATTGCGATGGAAAGAGTCGCTTATGAATTAGAACGATTGCTACAAGCCGATGATCCGATATATGGTATTGTGCTGTTATCGGAAAGCTCGTTGCTACAGCATACGAAGGATAGGTTACATATAGCTGCTGGAACGCTAAAGGATGAGCTTAAGCTACCGAATCATCGAGATACAAGCATGAATTGGGCCGTGTTGTTTCATAGCCTAGCTGTATCCAGTGAACAAGCAAGAGAAGATATGCGGGCGCTTAGGACAAGCAAGCAGCTTCAGGCGGCTTGCTATCATATATTGCAGCTTCATGAATGGCTGCAGCAGGTTCTGCAGCCAATGCAGGGTATGAATTCAGGCAATCAGCTTGAACTTGGGATTGCCGAAGCGGATCAGCTGCAGCTAAGTGTTGCTAAGGGCGAGCTTCTAGCATGGAAGGAGCAGTGGCTGGACAAGCTGCTGCACTATCCCGTGCATCATTTAGAACTATTTCTTCACATGTATATGAATGAGTATGATGCTGTCGGTCAGGTTGCAAAGTTTCATGAAGAACTACCAATTCAACATGTAAAGCAACTCGCTGTACGCGGAAACGATCTTGTCACGTGGTGTAGTCAACCCTCCGGACCGTGGATTAATGAATGCCTTAAGCATATATTCATTGAAGTCGCGAGCGGCAGGCTAGTTAACAGCAAGGAAGCTATTCGTACATATGTTTTAAATCAATTCGAAGGTGGACGATACAATGAGTAATCATGAACGGCTTGTTGAGCTGCTTAACTCCTCAGAGGACTTTGTATCTGGGGAGAAAATTAGCGAGGCGTTAGGCATAAGCCGAACAGCCGTGTGGAAGCAGATCAAGAAGCTGGAAGCGTTAGGCTACGAATTTGAAGCAGTGACGAAGCAAGGCTATCGGTTGCTTTTCGTACCACAGCCTATACAGGCTATAAACGTTCAACAGTCATTAGTTAAGCATCGATTCGGACATACGATCGAATATCATCATGCTGTAACGTCTACGCAGCATTTGGCACGCGAGCTAGCTGAGAAGGGAGCACCTGAAGGGACGGTTGTCCTTGCCGAGCAGCAGCTGCAAGGGAAGGGACGACTAGGTCGACCTTGGCATTCCCCTTATGGGAAGGGTGTGTGGATGAGTACCATACTAAGACCGCTAACGCCAATTCAGCTTGCACCACAGCTTACATTATTAACGGCTGTTGCGTTAACGGAGGCAATTCGTGCGATAACTTCACTTGAGGTCGGAATTAAATGGCCTAACGATATATTATATAAAGGTAAAAAGCTGTGTGGCATACTACTAGAATCAGTTGCTGAGG
Organism: Paenibacillus camelliae; assembly: GCF_023715345.1. GTDB lineage: Bacteria > Bacillota > Bacilli > Paenibacillales > Paenibacillaceae > Pristimantibacillus > Pristimantibacillus camelliae. The sequence goes on along the minus strand of NZ_JAMBNY010000002.1, from coordinate 177,450 downwards.
ATCAGCGTCTAAAATATGTCATCGCCGGAACGGGTATAGATGTAAATTTGAGTGAGAAAGATTATGACGAAGAGCTATTAACAAAAGCGACTTCCCTTCGTATAGAGCTCGGCAAGTCCGTTGATCGAGAAAAGCTTATTCAAGCCTTCATGCTTAGATGGGAAGCGCTATTCCAGCAATATGAAAGCGAAGGCTTTGAACCAATCGCTAAGCTGTGGGAAAGCTATGCTATATCCTTAGGACAGTCTATCTTAATTACAACTTCACAGGAAAGCTACTATGCAATACCTCTGAAGCTGACGGAACGCGGTTCCATTATCGTCGAGCTTGAGGATGGCGAACAACGTGAAATTTTTTCTGCTGAGATGGGTGAAGTAAAGCAGTAATTTACGGATAAAACATTTTCTGATAAACTAGGTCTACTAGGCGGTATTCATTACGAAGCTGCACTAGTAATTGTGTACGTATCTAAACTGAATTTTAGAATGCACACTCTGCTCAGAGCCGAAGGGACCGAGACAGAAGGAAGCATTACTAGCAATCGTTTCCTTTACGTTCGAGGACCTTTTTAGCGATGGCTAAAAGGTTTTTTTGCTGTGACCAACAACTAAAGGAGCTGAAAAAATTGAAAAAAAGACTTACCATTTCTGCCATGTCGAAGATGAAAGCAGAAGGGAACCCGATTTCTGTCATTACTGCGTATGATTACCCATCAGCGAAGTTTGCGGAAGAAGCGGGAGTAGATGTTATTTTAGTTGGAGATTCTTTAGGTAATGTTGTACTTGGATATGATACAACGATTCCAGTCACAATAGATGATATGATCCATCATTCAAAAGCTGTAGCTCGTGCTGCAGAGCATACATTTATCGTAGCAGATATGCCGTTCATGACTTATGGCGTCAGCCTTGAGCATACGTGCAGCAATGCTGCGCGTTTAATGCAGGAAGGTCATGTACAGGCGCTTAAGCTAGAGGGTGGCGTCGGTATTAGCGAGCATGTCCGTACACTGGTGCAGGCAGGCATTCCAGTGATGGGACATATTGGCCTAACTCCTCAATCGGTTCATCAGCTAAGCGGCTACAAGGTTCAGGGTAAGCTGGAAGGGGATGCGAAGCGACTGCTGGATGATGCATTAGCACTGCAGGAGGCAGGAGCGTTTGCAATCGTGCTTGAGCTTGTAACAGAAGAGCTTGCAAAACTTATTAGTGAGCAGCTGCACATTCCAACGATAGGAATTGGTGCAGGCCGTGGATGTGATGGTCAGGTGCTTGTTTATCATGATATATTGCAATACTCTTCACCGATTTTCCCTAAAAAATTTGTTAAAACTTATGCTGATATTGGCAGTACGATCCGTGAAGCGATCGGTATGTATGTTAGTGATGTTAAAAATAAAAACTTCCCAGATGCTTCACATGTGTTTCAAGCTGATGCAGGTACGCTAGACTCACTGTATGGGAGCGGAAAAACTGCTGCAGACACGGAAAAGGAGTAAGCTGGTTATGAATATATGTCGTACAAAGCAGCAGCTAAAGCTGGCAATTAAAAAAGCGAAGGAGCAAGGTCAAACGATCGGCTTCGTTCCGACGATGGGGTATTTGCATGATGGCCATGCCAGCCTCTTGCGTGCTGCCAAAGAAGAAAATGATATTGTCGTATTAAGCATTTTTGTTAACCCGATGCAATTTGGTCCTAATGAGGATTTAGAAAAATATCCTCGTGATGAGGAAAGAGACTTAGCGGTAGCTGCATCATGTCATACCGATATCGTGTTTATACCTAGTGTAGAGGAGATGTACCCAACTAAGCCTCTTACATCGATTAAGGTAGCTGGTGTTACAGAGCGCTTATGCGGCGCGTCTCGTCCTGGACATTTTGATGGTGTAGGATTAGTTGTCAGTAAGCTATTTCATCTTGTTGAGCCGAAGCATGCTTATTTTGGGATGAAGGATGCCCAGCAGGTTGCTGTTATTGAGCAAATGGTCAATGATCTCGATATGAATGTGACGATTGTTCCATGTCCAATCGTACGTGAACCGGACGGATTGGCACTTAGCTCGAGAAATGTTTATTTGAATGCAAATCAGCGCACTGAAGCTACTGTATTAAGTCAATCGTTAAGCGAGCTTGCTCAATCACTTAAGTTGAACGAAGTGATGACAGCAGCACAGTGCATCGAGCTTATTACGAATAATATAAAGCAAACAACTGGTGAAATTGATTATGTTGAGCTGCTAGAATATCCAAGCTTGCATCCTATTGCCAAAGGTCAAAGGCTCCAGGAGCTACCAAGCGGCCAACGCTTTATCGTTGCACTTGCCGTTAAATACGGAAGTACACGATTAATTGACAATGCGTTATTCCAAGTAGAAGAGGTGATCGAACGTGTATAGAACGATGATGAAATCGAAGCTACACCGTGCGACAGTGACAGAGGCTAATTTAAACTATGTAGGAAGCATTACGATTGATGAGGAGCTTATGGAAGCTGCGGACTTGCTCGAAAATGAAAAAGTGCAGATCGTTAATAACAATAATGGTGCTCGTCTTGAAACCTATGTCATTAAAGGTGCACGTGGCAGTGGTGTTATTTGCTTGAATGGGGCAGCAGCACGTCTCGTGCAGCCTGGTGATAAAGTTATTATTATTTCATACAGCTTAATGACTGAAGAGCAGGCGCATAATTATAAGCCAACGATTGTTGTTCTGGATGGCGACAATAAACCCATTCATTATATGAATGAGGAAATTCATTCAACAATCGTGTAACCAAGTTAATCCCTTCATTATGTAACAGCTGCCATGCTGAATGAAAACAGTGCTTTCAACAAAAAATGACCGTACACTCCAACTAATCAAAGAAGGCGGGATGCGGTATGATCAACGAACTGTTTTCATCCATGCATGAGCTTCTTGACCACATTACACAGCATTATAAGGATGCTGATGAAGATCAAAGAGAAGATTACTGTGATTCCATTGGACAGCTTAAGGAAACGAATGACAAGATACTGGATCATTACGTTGCTGTCGAAGAGAAAATTGCTCTGTTTTTCGAGCTTTATCGAGACATTGAAGAGCAGGAGGAGTCAGAAGATGAGGTTAGGCAGGAAAAGCTTAGCAGCAGCCCGTTTGCAGCTTCCAGCATAATGCCTCAGGAACAGCATCACACAAGCCTACAACAACTATTGTACGAGGCTATCCAAGCTGAGCAAGAGCACGTTCATGAGCAGGAAATGCCATATGTAAATGTTTATTCGATTGATCAGCAGAACGATGGTATACTATGTAATGAATGTGATTTATTTGTTTCCGCTGAGCATGAGCTTGCACTTGATCAGGCTCAGGGTTACTACAAGCTGTTCATGTTTGCAGAAGCAGCTTCAATATTGAATATGATTATTACTGAGCAGCCTGAATGCAATATCGCAAGGCTATATTATGGAATGAGCTTAATGCACCTGCGCAACTGGAATGAAGCGCAAAGACAGTTTCAGCTGCTTTCTGTATTAAGCGACTTTCCCAAATGGCTCGCGCTAAGCTACAACGCGCTAGGCTGTATTCAGGCAATTAAGCTGAATATGAATCAGGCTGAATTATTATTCAATAAAGCGTATCAGCTGTATCCACAGTTTGAGGATCCGCTTAAAAATTTGCAAAGCTGCAGGCAAGCATCGCTCAAACAGCTATCACTATATTTTGGAAGCACAGAGCTGTGCTGTATGTGAGAGGAACGGTAAAGGAATGAAATATGCCATTTTGGATTTGGAAACAACGGGCCATAGCGTGTTGGACCAAATTATACAAATTGGGTTAGTGGTTGTATCGGACGAACTAGAGATTGTTGATACATTCAGCACATATGTAAAGCCTACTGTTGAAATTCCTCTGTTTATAACGAATTTGACAGGAATTCAGCAAGCGGATGTGCAGGATGCACCGGATATTAATGACGCTTTGCTCGAGGTCATTCCGCGAATCGACGATGCCGTTCTTGTCGCTCATAATGTTGGCTTTGATGCCAACTTCTTAAATCATGCCTTAGATCAATGTGGCTATCTGCCTTTCTCAGGAAGACGGTTAGACACTATGGAATTATTACGTATATTATTCCCATCGATTACTTCTTATCAGCTCGGAACTGCAGCTGAACAGCTTGGCATTGTCCACGAGCAGCACCACCAGGCGGATGCTGATGCTATGGCAACCGCTGAAATACTCATTCAATGTGTTCAGAAGCTACGTTCCTTGCCGCTGCTCACCCTGCAGCGGCTATCTTCATTTTTTGATGAGAGTAAAGATATTGGGTGGTTTATGAGATACAATGAGGGACTCGTGGAGCAGGGGGTTGTATTCGAATCTGCTGAGTTCGATTATCATCGCCAATTTGCACTGAAAGCGAAGCCTTGGCAAGAAGAGACATCCGTTCGTGATGCCGAGCATGCCAACGATTACTTCGAGCAGAATAAAAGCTTTGAGGACTACATGAACGATGTGCAGGAGCGCTTTCGGGAGCTTTATGAGCATTACGAGGAAAGAAAGCCACAGCTGCAAATGTTTGATGAGGTCTATGAAGCACTTAGTAAGCAAAAGCATTTGCTAATTGAGGCAGGGACTGGAACAGGGAAATCACTTGGTTATCTCATTCCTTCCCTATATTACGGTATACAGGCCGAAGAAAAGGTCGTCGTAAGCACGCATACGATCAACCTGCAGGAGCAGCTGCGCAATCGAGACATTCCACTGCTCAATGAAGTACTGCCGTTTCCCATTCGTGCCTCGCTTCTAAAGGGTAGAAGCAATTATCTATGTATGCGGAAATTTGAGCACAAGCTTAACTTGCTTGATTTTATTGCACCAGTTGATGATCCTATCACTGCTGCACAAATGGTTGTATGGCTGACGGAAACAGAGAATGGCGATCAGGAAGAGCTAAATCTTGGACTTAGAGGGCAGGATTTCTGGGGAACGGTATCAAGTGATGCAGATTCATGCTTAAATCGCGCTTGTCCTTGGTTTAAGCGCTGCTATTATCATCGTGCAAAGCATGAGGCTAATATTGCCGATGTTTGCATTACGAACCACTCGATGATTTTTACAGATATTCAAGCGGACCATCGTCTATTGCCATCATACCGTTACCTTGTACTGGACGAGGCACATCATCTTGAGGAGGTAGCAAGCAAGCATCTTGGAAACCAAGTAAGCTATTTCTCGTATATTCATGCAATGAGCTCGCTATTTAAAGATACTCGTACCGGTTTGCTTCCATCTCTACGTGTGAAAATCGCTGAAGAGGGCGATGACCATACCGCTGCCTGGAATGAAACGATTGACAGTGCGTATCCTGGTTTACAGACGATTAAGGAGTATTGGGATCAACTGTTCGAAGCGCTATATGACGTTGTTGTTCAACATGCCCAGCAAGCGTCTGATGCACCTTCTGAACAGGCTGGGGGACTTGTGTTTCGATTGAGCCGCAATGACCTTCCAGAGCAATGGACAAAGATCGTAGAAAGTGAGCAAGAGGTATATCTACAGTTGAATCGGTTCTCTAAGGCGCTGGAGAAAATGTCTTCTGATATGAAGGAACGACTTGATGAGGATTTAGTATTGTCTGGATTACTGACGGATTTGAACGGCGTAGTGAGAGATCTGCAACGTTTGAAGGATGAGCTACGTCAGTTTATTAAGCTTGAGCTCGACGATTATGTCTATTGGTTAGAGGGAACACAGGCTTACAAGCATCGTTCACTGCAGCTTATGTCTTCACCTACTGATGTAAGCGGCTTGTTAAGAAAGTATTTGTTTGACGTGAAGGAAAGCGTCGTAATGACATCTGCCACACTGTCCATTCAGAAAAACTTCACCTATGTAAAGGAACAGCTTGGTCTAGATAGCTACGGAGACGAGGAAGAACATCGGCTGAATGAAGTGATACTTGAATCTCCATTTAACTATCGTAAGCAGGCGCTCGTTATTATACCACGCGATTTTCCGGTGCTTAAGGGAGCCAACGTTCCGAGTGATTATTTAGAGAAGCTAGTCCAATCGATTCATGATAGCGCTCTGCTGCTTGGCGGAAAAATGCTCGTTTTGTTTACTTCTTATCGTATGCTTAAGCAAGTATATGATCCACTGAAGGAGCTGTTAGAGCCAAAGCATATTACCGTTTTAGGACAAGGCATTGATAGCAACAATCGTACAAAACTGACCAGACGTTTTCTACAGCAGCAATCCTCTATTTTGCTTGGTACAAGCAGTTTTTGGGAAGGTGTAGATATACCAGGAGAAGCATTGCAATGTTTGGCGATCGTACGCTTACCATTTCAACCGCCTATCCACCCATTAATTGAAGCCAAATCGGAGCTTCTGCTTCGTCAGAAGAAAAATCCATTTATGAAGCTTTCAATTCCACAGGCTGTGATCCGTTTCAAGCAAGGATTCGGTCGTCTTGTACGGACAGCGTCGGATAAAGGCATTGTTATTCTTTATGATACACGAGTTATTGAATCCTATTACGGAAAGCATTTCCTGTATTCATTGCCTGGACCTAAGATTGAAACGATGCATACGGATCAAATGGTACAGCGAATGGACCAATGGTTGAAGGAGGTTGAATAAATGAAGCAAGTGAAAATTTCAGATGCTGTAGTTAAGCGTCTGCCTATTTATCTACAAGTGCTCAATGAGCTAAAGGCTCGAGAAATTAAAACGATCTCCTCGCAGGAGCTAGGCTCGCGCTTGGAGTTTAATCCTGCACAAATTCGGAAGGATCTCGCTTATTTTGGGGATTTCGGTCGAAAAGGAATTGGCTATGAAGTGGATTACTTGATTGATAAAATTCGTCACATACTTAAAATCAATCGCACGATAAAGGTCGCACTTGTCGGAGCGGGTAATCTTGGTCATGCTTTGTGTAATTATAATAAATACAGCAACGACAATATGCAGATCGTTGCTGTATTCGATGCACAGGAGCAAAAAATCGGTACGAAAATTAACAGCTTAACGGTACAGCCTATGGAAGAGCTTGCAGAAACAATTCAGCAGCAAAATATCCGAATTGGGATCATTACAGTTCCTGCACAGGAAGCTCAAAACGTAGCAAATATGCTTATAGCTGGTGGTATAGAAGGTATCCTCAATTTTGCACCGACCATTTTAAGAGCACCGGAGGAAGTACGAGTGCAGCATGCGGACTTTACAAAGGAGCTGCTAAGCCTTGGCTATTATTTGAACAATAAAGAGGAGGACCAAGATGAATCGTCTATGGATTAAGGATGGAGCATTTATTACAATGTCTGCACAGCAGCCACAGGTTCTGCAAGGACATATGGTCGTAGATGAAGGTATCATTCAATATGTTGGGGCTGCAGAGCCTAGTGCTGAACTTCAAGCAGGCAGTGAGGTTGTGAATGGCCAGGGTCTATTGTTTATGCCTGGTCTTGTTAACACGCATGGTCATGCAGCGATGAGCTTGCTACGCGGTTATTCCGATGACCAAAACCTTCAAGTATGGCTTGCTGAAAAAATGTGGCCGATGGAAGCCAAATATACAGAGCAGGATACGAGAGTGGGCGGCCAGCTTACCATTGCAGAGATGCTGTTAAGCGGTACAACAATATTCGTTGATATGTATGATCGCATGGAAATCATTGCGGAGGCAACGATCGAAGCAGGACTACGCGGCTTTCTAACACGCGGTGTAATCGGACTATGCTCCGAGGAAGAGCAGAACGAAAAGCTTAACAACTCTGTTGCATTCGCTAGAGAATGGAATGGTGCAGGTAACGGTAGAATTCGTACGATGCTTGCTCCTCATGCTCCTTATACGTGTCCGCCTCAATATATCGAGCGTTTTGTGCAAGCAGCTCATGATTATGATCTGCCGTTACATACGCATATGTCTGAAACCGCAGCTGAGGTTCAGCAAAATGTAGATGAGTATGGTGCGCGTCCTGTTGAGCATTTAGAGAAGCTTGGTTTCTTCACACGCCCAGCTTTGCTGGCGCATGCTGTGCATTTGACGGATGAGGAAATCACAAAGCTTGCTGAGCTTAATGCATCAATCTCCCATAATCCGATTAGTAATCTTAAGCTTGCAAGTGGGGTCGCTCGCGTGCCTGAGCTGCTACGTGCAGGCGTTAAGCTGTCGCTAGGTACGGATAGTGTTGCGAGCAACAACAATATGGATCTGTTCCAAGAAATTCGTGCTGCTGCCTTACTGCACAAAGGCGTATCAGGTGATCCAACTGCAGTACCTGCTTATACAGCCCTTGAGCTTGCAACCTCTCGTGGTGCTGAGGCGATCTGGCATGATCATATTGGAGTTCTGGAGGCTGGGAAAGCTGCAGACTTTATTGCTCTTAATATCGATCAGCCACACTTCTTCCCACGTACAGATCTTGTGTCGCATGTTGTATATGCTGCAAGTGGTAGAGATGTTGAGCATGTATGGGTAGCTGGAAAACAGCTCGTGAAGCATAGACAATTGTTAACGATGGACGAGGAGAAAATTCGTTTCGAAGCTCAGGCTAGCTTTGAGCGATTGTTAACCTAGGATGAGAGCGATAGAAAAAAAGCGACCACCATTTATGACTCGTCGAAAATGGACGGTGCTTACCCTTTTCTTAATATTATTGATCATTGTAGGAATCATCTTTTTCTATCGCTATATTCATAAGGGCATTTGGCAGGAAACGAGCGAGATGCGAGAAGTGATTGAACAAGCTTCACTCTATAATCTCGATGAACAATATGTGCTTAACAAGTACATATGGGAGGATCGGTATTGGATCTTGCTTGCTCAATCTAATGTAAGCGAAGAGATGATATACTCTGCTTGGTCAACCCAGGAGCAGCTCGCTGTGCTTCCTTATGAAGAAGCGATGACGAAAGAAGAGATGCTGGCTCATGTAGAAGCATCAAAGCCTTATGCGCAGGACATTAAGCTTCAGCCAGGCTATATGTATGGTCAATTAGTATGGGAAATAAAGTATAAGGACACCGCAACGGAACATCTTAAAATTGCATTCTACCGTATGACAGATGGTAATTTTATCGATGAATATACGATACCAAAGGAAACAAGACCTTAAACGGCTTGTTTCCTTTTTTTATATAATTAAAGTTGATAGCAAAAATGATATACTAATTGATATACGAATGATCTATCAAATTTATATAATAGAGGTGTAAACATGAAAGATATGAAGCTAAAACCGATGGCTGTTACATTTATTGTTTGCTTGGCTTTGCTTATTGGCGGCGGCTTTACGTATCAATACGTTGCACAGGAGAAGCCGCTTCAGCAATCGTTGGAGCAAGCACAGTTTTCTAATATTCAATTATCAGGTAATAAAAATGAAGGATATATCGTTACGCTTGATGTTATAGATGGCAATACACTAGCACTTGCTGCTGAGGAAGCAAGAAATATTTTAAGTGATTATAAGATTGATCCAGTAAGTTATACGATTCAGCTTAAGCAAGAATCTACTAGCCTAGAGAAGGTATGGCAAGACCATTTATTCGAAATAGCAGAAATTATGGCGAATAAAAACTATTCTAAGCTTCCCGAACTGATGAATAGTATCGAAGCATCACATGAACACGTAGAGGCTTCGGCAAGCATGGATCAACAAAATGTGTATATTTCACTCGTAGCTGATAATCAGCGTTTTGATCAAATTTTGCCTTTAGATGGAGGCACGATGGGAGTGTGGAATAATGAAGAATAATTGGAAAGAGCTGCTTATTGGTATCGTGGCTGCAGCGGCAATATATACGATTGGTTACACTGTTCATATAGGAGCAGCAGTGTTAGTCACAGTGTTGTTTTCGGCTATTTTTGTTATGAATCGTAATGGCAAGGGCGTTAAAAGCTTAGCAAGCTTGAAAAACAAAAAAAGTGTTGCGATTAAGCAGATTAGCTTTGATGAAGTAGGTGGACAGGAGCATGTAAAGCAAGAGCTCCAAGAGGCACTTGATTTTTTGGTGCGCCGAGAGGAAATTGCGAAACGCGGTATTCGAATTCTAAAGGGTATACTATTGACAGGTCCTCCGGGAACGGGTAAAACTTTGCTGGCAAAGGCGGCAGCAAGCTATACGGATAGTGTGTTTATTGGTGCATCAGGTAGTGAGTTCGTTGAGATGTACGTAGGTACAGGTGCCAATCGTATTCGCGAGCTGTTCCAAAAAGCTCGCAACGAAGCGAAAGCATCTGGTAAGAAAAATGCGATTATTTTCATTGATGAGATTGATGTTATTGGCGGAAAGCGAGACGGTGGTCAACAGCGTGAATATGATCAAACGCTAAACCAATTGCTTACTGAGCTTGATGGAATTTATCACAATACAGATGTGCAGATTTTACTCATCGCGGCAACTAACCGCAAGGATATGCTCGATGAAGCATTGCTTCGACCTGGACGCTTTGATCGCCATATTGAGGTTGCATTACCGGACAAGAAATCTAGAAAGCATATTTTAGAGCTGCATGCAGCGAACAAAAATATAGTTGCTACAGTCAATTTTGAAGAGCTGGCAAGAGATACGTATCAATTTTCAGGAGCTCAGCTTGAAGCGGTTATGAACGAAGCCGCAATCTATGCGATGCGTGATCAAGCAGATGCAATCACTGAGGAGCATATCCAAGCGGCGATTGATAAAGTACTGCTTGGTGAAAAAATTAATCGTGAAGCAAGCAAAGAAGATAAAATTCGTGTAGCAAGACATGAATTGGGTCATGCTATTATGGCAGAGCTTACGACACCCGGCTCAGTTGCACAGGTTGTACTTGCACCTCGTGGTGGAGCACTTGGCTTCGTAAGGCATACTCCGATGGCTGATAAGTATTTATATTCGAAATCAGAGCTTGAACACAAAATTATGGTTACGCTTGGCGGGGCAGTTGCAGAGGAGCTGTTCTATGGTGAACGTAGCACGGGCTCCAGAGGTGACTTTGACCAAGCACTGAACATTGTTAAAACGATGGTTGAATCAGGCTTAACGAGTCAAGGGATAATTAATGGACAAATGATGACTGCGGATCGTTGGAGCTTAATTAGTAATGAGGTTCTTGATGAGCTACTTGCAAAAACGAAGCAGCTTCTTAGTCAACATTCTGACATATTTGAACAGGCCTTGCCGATTCTACTGGAAGAGGAAGTTATTAACGGTGAAAACTTCCGTACTTTAATGGAAAAAGTGAATGCAATTCCGATAAATTTGCAACAAAATGCATAATAGCGCTTACCTTAACTGCAAATTTTCTTGAAAAGAGGTATAATAATATAGACTAAAAGCTAAGGGAGAAACTAGACCTATGATTAAGAAAGTTGGAGTTATTGGTGTAGGAACAATGGGTCAAGGTATCGCAGAAATGCTAGCTAAAAACAGCTTAGATGTTTTAGTGCTTGAAAATTCTGCCGATCGTCTTGAACATGCAATGCATATGATTGAAGTTAGCCTTGATAAACAAATAGAAAAATGGGCGATTACTTCATCAGAGAAAAAATTAATTTTATCTCGAATTCAGCCAATTAATAAAGTGGACGAATTGTCAGATTGTGATCTTATTATCGAATCCATTACGGAAGATCTAGAAGCTAAAAAAGAAGTGTTTAAACAGCTTGATCAAGTGACAGATGCGTCTACGATTTTGGCAAGTAACACTTCTTCATTAAGCTTAACAGAAATCGCTAGTGTAACGCGTTCACCTGAGCGTGTTATTGGCATGCACTTTATTCATCCTGTATCGAAGGTTGATTTGGTTGAGATCGTTCGTGGCTTAAAAACTTCGGATGAAACTGTGGAATCGTTAAAGCAATTTGCTGAAGCGATTCAGAAAAAATCCGTGATGGTGTTCGAATCACCAGGCTTTGTAACGACTCGCCTTATCTGCCTATTTATTAACGAAGCACTTCATGTACTGGAAGAGGGCGTTGCAACAGCTGAGGATATCGATCTAGCGATGCGCAACGGCTACTCCTTCAAGTACGGCCCATTCCAAATGGCGGATCATTTCGGACTTGATTCTGTACAAGCAGCACTCGAAAACATGTTCCGTGAATATGGTGATCTAAGATACCGTCCATCCTTTACTCTTAAAAAGATGGTACGTGCTGGGCAGCTTGGTGTAAAGACAGGCGTAGGCTTCTTCAAATATGATACGGATGGTGATCGATCTAATGAAAGTACTCGTAATTAATGCAGGCAGCAGCTCGATTAAATATCAGCTTTTTGATATGACGAATGAATCGGTTCTTGCGAGCGGACGTGTTGAACGAATCGGAATGGATTCTTCAATCGTTACTCACGAGCCAACTGGTAAAGAAGAAGTTGTTGAAGTAAAAGAAATATTAGACCATGTAGCTGGAGTTAAGCGTGTTATTGAGATGCTGACTCATGAGAAATATGGTGTCGTCAAAACGATGAACGAGATCGACGCCGTTGGACATCGTATCGTTCATGGCGGTGAAGCATTTAAAAACTCAGTAATTGTTACGGAAGAAGTAAAAACTGAAATTAAGCGTTTGTTTGAGCTTGCTCCGTTACACAATCCAGCGCATATGATGGGGATTTTGGCGGTTGATGCCAATCTTCCAGAGGTGCCTCAGGTTGTTGTATTCGACACAGCGTTCCATCAGACGATGCCTAGAACTTCATACTTATATGCGATTCCTAGAACACTATATAAAAAGCATAAAGTACGCCGTTATGGCTTCCACGGCACATCTCATGCTTATGTAAGTGATGTTGCGGCTAAAACGCTTGGTAAAGATCTTGCTTCACTTAAAATGATTACTTGTCATATCGGAAATGGCGGTAGCTTGACTGCTATTCTAGATGGCAAATCATTCGATACAAGTATGGGGATGACGCCACTTGAGGGCTTGATGATGGGAACTCGTTCTGGTGATCTTGATCCTGCTGTCGTTCCTTTTGTGATGAACAAAGAGGATTTAACATTAAATGAAGTGAACTCTATGCTTAACAAGCATAGTGGTCTGCTAGCTATCTCTGGTTTAAGCTCGGATATGCGTGAAATTACTGATGCAATGCATGAGAATGAAGATGCTAAACTGGCATACGATATGTATGTATATCGCGTGAGAAAGTATATTGGTTCTTACACTGCAGCTATGAATGGACTTGATGTCCTTGTCTTCACCGCTGGAGTAGGTGAGAATTCCGTTGTTCTACGCCAATCCGTATGTGAAGGATTAACGTACTTCGGAATCGAAATTGATGAGGAACTGAATAAAATCCGCAGCAAGGAACCTAGAATTATCTCTAAACCAGGCTCTAAAGTTGCTGTTATGGTCGTTCCTACGAATGAGGAGCTTCTTATCGCTCGCGATACGTTTAATCTTGTAAAATAATTGATGGTTCAGGAGGGGAAGGATTGAGCGATCATATATGGAAGGCGTATGCTCACGGCATGAATGTTATGCTGAGTGAGGGTGGAATTTACGTTCATTCATTGCTGTTGAACAGCTATCATGCGCTTGGCTTGTCGCATGCTGAAGCAATGCTTTTGCTGCACATTATGCAATCATCTACTGTTGATCAACACCCTTTCCCAACACCTGAACAGCTATCAGCTGTTATGGGTGTTTCAGTCAATGAAGTGACGCGGTTACTGCAGCAGCTTCTTAATACGGGATTTTTGAGTATTGAACAGGATACAATGAACGACATCATTGTCGAGCGTTATAACTGGAGTGGCTGGTATATGAAGGCTAGCAGCTGGCATGCTCAGATGCGTAGAGAGAATAAGCAGGCCGATCGTCAGAAGCTTCGTGCAGTAAAGCAGGAGGCTGATGCTTCCAAGCTGTTTCATATGTTTGAGCAAGAGTTTGGAAGACCGCTCTCGCCAATGGAATATGAAACGATTAGCGGCTGGATCGATAATGATCGATATACCGATGAGCTTATTACACTTGCTCTCAAGGAGGCTGTGTTTGCTGGTAAGCTTAGCTTTCGATACATCGATCGTATCCTGATCGATTGGGCAAGACATCGAGTTCACAATGCTGAAGAGCTAAAACAATATCAAAGTCAATTTTTTAATAAAAACCTTTGAGTGCCGTAAGGAATATCGGATAATAACGAAAACCTTGTGATTGCATGCAAAGGTTTTTTTGCATTTAAATCCACATTGATTAAATAACACTTAACATTTACACTTTTGATGATGTACAATGGAACAACTAGTTTTTACAGAAGGGTAAGTGAGATAGCAATGGAAGCAAACTGTCGTATATTAATCGTCGACGATGAAATACTTGTTCGACAAGGAATAAAGCATTTGCTGCATTGGGAGCGTGAAGGATTTCTCATTGTCGGTGAGGCATCAAATGGTCAAGAAGCGATGCAGCAGATTGAACAGCTTAACCCGCATGTAGTCATTACTGATATTGTGATGCCGATTATGGACGGTGTACAGCTTACGAGCCACATAAAGCAGAACTATCCACATATCGAGGTCATTGTTCTTAGCAGCTTCAGCGAGTTTCATTATGTGCGAGAAACCTTTCAGCAAGGGGTAGCTGACTATTTGCTTAAGCCTAAGCTTGATGCGGATCAGCTGATTGCCATTCTAAAACGTATCGTTAACCGCATACCAGCATTACAGGATGCAGCGACAACAGACACAGCTTCGACTGTTACGATGCTGCTGGATCGGCTAATGTCTGGTTATTCTATGGACGGTATGGAGCTAGGATCCAATTTTCCATTTCCTAGCTTTCGAATATATGGTGTTGACCTGAGCCATGTGAAAGAGCTAGCAGATGTGAAGGAGAAGGTTCTGCTTAGTGCGAAGGAAGCACTTGAACCTTTTGTGAATACGCTTCATTTTTACGTTATGCCCTCAGACTCACAACACGCAGTGCTGTTGATGAACGGCTATGAAAGAGAATGGGGAACTATTATGCCTGCGCTGCGTGCATTGTCGAACTCAACACGAATGAAGGCATATAACGCATGCTGGATATTAGGAGATAGCTTTTCAGAGCTAGAACAATTGCCTGAGCAATACCATGAGCATTTCAAAAGACTTGCAGCATATCGATATTTTCTACCCTTGCACAAAAATTTAATTGTTCGGCATGAGCTGCCCAAGCTAAGCGCAGAGGAGCCTGCTTTCGATATGAATATGTTCATGGATCAGCTGCAGCGTCGGAATTATGACCTAGCGATAGACCAGCTTCGTCAATATGGCAATGCAGCCATCGATTATTATACGATCGATGTGTTTGCATTCAAGTCTCAGCTAAGTAATGCCATATTCAATATGCTTATTCTGTTAGGCAAGCTTGATCGTTCCATTCACCAGCTGGAGCAAAAAAAATACGAATATATTCGGGCGATTAATGAATCAGAGCACGTGAGTGAAGCAATCGAAGAGCTTAATTTCTGCTTATGGCAGATCGAAGAAGCGTTAGCAGCAAGTCGTAGTGCAACTGGTAATCCAAGCATGTCGCTTATATTGGACTATATTCAACAGCATTACATGGAACCAATTAATTTAAGCGATGTTGCAAGCCACTTTCACTTCAACGCAACGTATCTATCAAGCTTATTCTCGGCCCATAACGATGAAGGCTTTAGTGAATATCTAAACCGAGTACGCATTGATAAGGCTGCGGAATTACTGATAACGACGGATCTGCCTATTTCAGATATTAGTTTGAAGGTAGGGTATTCCGACCATAGCTATTTCACTAAAGTATTCAAGAAGCTGAAGGGACAATCGCCTAGTCAGTATCGGAAAAGTCCGTCTGACCAAGTGAGGAGTGACAAGCGATGAAGCTTCGTAGAATCGCGGACAAGCTGAAATATCATGACCTCTTCATTAAGATGTTTTCGATCATGCTCATTAGCATCATTGCTGTAGCGCTATCAACATGGATTGTTATGTTTCGCATGTCAGAGCAAGTGTTTATCGACACATTTAGTATTACCAATAGTAAAATTATGACGCAAATTAAAACAAGCATGGAAAACATGAACTATGCTGTTTCGATGACAGCGAGCAATGCGAACACAAGCGGTGAAATTAGAAGATTTTTAACGAGCAGTCAATATACGACAATAGAGGAACTGAACAGTCACTATAAGGTTACCCAAGAAATGAGGCGAATCCAGTCTACCTTAGCGACGTATCCAATTGCGATGGTGATCACCGGAATAAACGGCAATCGTCATGCGACGGACACAACGATATGGCCACCAACCTATAAAGGCTTACAGGAGCATAGCATAACGAAGCAAACCTTAACGGAGCCAAGAAAGCTTCATTATCAATTAGATGAGAGCACCATCGATGGTAAGAAAAACAGTGAGGCAGTTGTAGTTGCATCAAAAGCATTAGTCGAGCAAGTGAGTGGTGATTTCTATGGAGTACTGTACTTCGCAATGAAGGAGGCTGAATTCAGAAAAAATTATGCTGGCTTTACGACTAAAGGGAATGATGTCCTGCTAATCAACAGTGATGGTGTTGTCATATCATCCAATTTATCTGAAAGACTGGGAACGAAGGAACTAGAGCTGTTAAATTACGCCCAGTTGATAGATAAGCAGGAAGATGAATACTTGAACGTAGAATGGAATAATCGCCAGCATATGATCCTCTCCGCGTATATGCCAAACTATGATCTCTATCTGGTCAATCTGATTGACAAGCGTTACGTCTTATCACAAATGCTTAATGTCAAAACAGTAGCATTACTATGTGTTGCTATCGTTATTGTGTCGCTAATTATCGTATTTATCATGTCTAGACGTATTACAAGATCACTTACCTTGCTAGCACGACAGATGTCACGTGTGACGAAGCGTAATTTTGGAAATTACATTACAGTGAAGGGCAGCAACGAAATTGTTGAAGTAGGTAAAGCGTACAATCTCATGCTGGACGAGCTTAATGAATATATCGCGGAGCTATTAAAAACACAGAAGGAGCAGCGTAATGCTGAGCTTAGTGCACTTCAGATGCAAATCAATCCTCATTTTCTGTACAATACGCTCGCTTCAGTAAAAATATTAGTACAGCAAGGCAATAGAGAGAAGGCTTCTGCCACCATAAATGCGTTAATTGAACTGCTGCAAAATACGATAGGCAATGCAAGTGAAACGATTACAGTAGAGCAGGAGCTTATTAATCTTAAAAACTATGTGTATATCAATCATGTACGCTATGGTGAAAGCATTCATGTAAGCTATTTCATTGATGAGCAGTGTCATCGAGCACAATTGCCAAAGCTTATTATTCAGCCATTTATTGAAAATGCGTTCTTTCACGCGTTTCAAGGACGAAGCGATGGCTATATCTATGTCATGATCTCGCGTAATGGTGGCAATTTAGTATGTGAGGTCGTAGATAACGGAGTTGGCTTTGAGCCGATAAAGCTAGATCAACATATTAAAAGTGAGACTTCATCGCACTTTTTCTCCGGGATTGGCATTCGCAACGTAAATGATCGTATAGAGCTTCTATACGGTGGTAGCTATGGCGTGAACATTAACAGCAGCACAGGAAAAGGGACGCATATTACTATTACAATTCCATTCATATCAGCTAAAGATATTACAAAAACATAAAGAAATTTATAGCAACTTTATGCTTACTGCATCAGCCGCTTGAGAAGCTATAAAAATGACAAATTGAAACAAAGATATTGCTAACGTGCCGTATTTTACCATTGCTATAATGTAATTGTTAGCCGGCAAACGCTTTCAAATCTTTTCAATTCGTTATAGAAACAAAAAGGGGCTGAATGGAATGAAAAAGTTACTGACGATTTTATTAGCAAGCTTCATGCTGTTAACTGCATGCTCCAGTAACAGTGACAAAAGTACTAATACGTCTAATGAAGGAACAAACGGCGGAAGTACAGGGAAGAAGCAAGAAATTACGGTATGGGCATGGGATAAGGCATTCAATATTGCTGCAATGGAAACTGCAAAAGGCATTTACGCACAAAAAAATGCTGATGTAACGATTAATGTTATCGAAAATGCGCAGGATGATATTATACAGAAGCTTAATGCTGGATTGAACTCTGGTACGACAAAAACGTTGCCTAATATTGTGCTGATTGAAGATTATCGTGCACAAAGCTTCCTACAAGCGTATCCAGATTCATTCTTTGCACTAGATGAGTTCATCAATGCTGCAGATTTTGCAGATTATAAAATCGGTCCGACTAGCTTTGAAGGTAAGCAATACGGAGTACCGTTCGACTCCGGCGTTGCAGGCTTATATGTTCGTACTGATTACTTGCAGGAAGCAGGCTATACGGTAGACGACTTGCAAGACGTTACTTGGGATGAGTACATTGAGATCGGTAAAGCGATTAAAGAAAAAACGGGTAAAGATATGCTGACGCAAGACCCGAATGATCTTGGATTAATTCGAATGATGATTCAATCCGCAGGAGCATGGTACTTGCAGGAGGATGGTAAAACACCATTTATTGCAAATAATGCTGCACTTGAAGATGCGTTTAATACGTACAAAAACATTATGGATGCAAATATCGTAAAAGTCATTTCTGACTGGAGTCAGTTTGTAGGTGCATTCAACAGCGGTGACGTTGCATCAATTCCAACAGGTAACTGGATCACTGCCTCAGTAAAAGCAGAAGCTGAGCAATCTGGCAAATGGGCGATCGTTCCATTCCCAACATTAGCGAACACTGCGAGCTCTGTTCATGCATCTAACCTTGGCGGCAGCTCATGGTATGTCATGAATGTAGATGGCAAGGAAGCAGCGGCAGATTTCTTAAAAGAAACATTTGGCTCAAACGTAGATTTCTATCAAACGCTTGTAACTGAAATTGGTGCAATCGGTACACTTAAAGCAGCCGCTCAAGGCGAAGCGTATACAGCACCTGATGAATTTTTTAACGGACAAACAACAATCGCAGATCTTGCTTCGTGGACAGAGCAAATTCCTAACGTAAATTACGGTATGCATACGTATGCGGTCGAAGATATTCTAGTTGTGGAAATGCAAAACTTTATGAACGGTACAGAGCTTGAAACCGTTCTAAACAATGCGCAAACACAGGCTGAAACTCAAATTAGATAATCGCTGCATCACGTAACACAGGCGGGCTCCTACCAAACCACTGGCCATAGAGTGGTGAAAGGAGCCTCGTCTTATAGCCGTAGAAAGGGGCTTGCTATCATGAAAACTGAGGTAAGGCGTACAAGTATTAGAGGCTCAAGCATTCGAACCAAGGCAAACCTTACCGGCTGGCTGTTTATTAGTCTAGCCGTCATAATGATCGTTATATTTTATTTTTATCCGATGCTTCAGGCTTTGTTGCTTTCTTTCAAATCTGGAACAGGAATGAATCTTGATTACGTAGGCATCGATAATTATAAGCGTTTATTCTCAGACAAAACGTTTACAACGGCGTTAACCAATACATTTATTTATCTTATCGTGCAAGTTCCAGTAATGATTATTCTCGCTCTGTTTTTATCGGTATTGTTAAATAGCAGACAACTGAAGTTCAGAGGTTTTTTCCGAACAGCTATATTTTTGCCTGCAGTAACCTCTCTCGTTGCGTATTCGGTTATTTTTAAGTATTTATTTGCAACGGACGGGATGATCAATAAGCTATTCATGAGTATACAATTGATTCAGACTCCGATTGAATGGATCACGGACCCGTTTTGGGCCAAAGTTACTATAATTATTGCGATTACTTGGCGCTGGACTGGTTACAATATGATTTTTTACTTGTCAGCCTTGCAAAATATCGACCAATCCATCTATGAAGCTGCACGTATAGATGGTGCGTCCGCAACGCGTCAATTTTTTGGTATTACGATTCCATTATTGAAGCCAATCATTTTATTCACGTCTATTACATCGACAATTGGTACACTACAGCTATTCGATGAGGTCGTTAACATTACACAGGGTGGACCAGGTAACGCAACGCTGTCGATTTCGCATTATATTTATAACCTATCATTTAAGTATACGTCTGATTTTGGATACGCAGCAACGGTATCTTACTCCATTGTCGTGATCATTATCATACTCGCATTTTTGCAATTCAAATTGGCAGGTGATAAGAAATGAATAAGCTGAAAACGACCGGAACGTATATCTTTTTAATTCTAGCAGCATTCATTTCTATATTCCCATTTTTATGGATGCTCATAAGCGCAACGAATACATCTGCAGATGTAACGAAGGGAAAGCTGATACCAGGTTCGTATTTTTTTGATAATATATCAAATTTGTTCTCTAGTATCGATATTGGAACAGCCTTGCTAAATTCGGCAAAGGTTTCGATTACAACAACGTTGCTTTCACTTGTGATTGCGTCGCTAGCAGGCTATGGCTTTGAGATTTATCGCTCAAAAGCGAAGGATGTTGTGTTTTCGATATTGCTGCTATCGATGATGATTCCATTCGCAGCAATAATGATTCCACTGTTTCAGATGTTTGCCAAATTAAGTTCAGTAGCACCAGCGATCGGTATTGATACGCTGTCAGGTGTAATTTTACCAACTGTTGTTACTGCATTTTTAATCTTTTTCTTTCGGCAAAGCACGAAAATGTTTCCTAAGGAATTGTTGGAGGCAGGCCGCATTGATGGTTTAAGTGAGCTTGGATTGTTTATTCGAGTCTACGCTCCTACAATGAAAACAACCTATGCAGCAGCGGGCATTATTACGTTTATGGCAAGCTGGAACAACTACTTATGGCCGCTAATCGTATTGCAATCGCCAGAGAATCAAACGATACCGATGCTTATCTCACAGCTAGGCTCGAGCTATTCGCCGGATTACGGAATGATTATGACCGCTATCGTTATATCAACGATTCCGACAGCCTTAGTATTTTTCTTCATGCAGAAGCATTTTGTAGCTGGTATGACAGGTTCGGTTAAATAAAAATATGAAGCCATGCATTGAATGCTCTAGACAATGCTTGGCTTTTATAGTATGAATGTATAAGACACCTAATTCATCATAATGGAGGTTTAATTATGACTACAGTAATCCCTACGTTGGATTGGCTCGCAGATCCAGCAGTGTTCGCAGTAAATCGTGTGGAAGCACATTCTGATCATCGCTATTATGAGACGTTGGCTGAAGCAGAGACAAGAGGGGAAATGCGTCTTCGTCACTCACTGAATGGTGCTTGGAAATTCTCTTATAGTAGCAAACCAGCTGATCGTTCTGTTGCCTTTTATGAAACGGGTTTCAGTGTTGATAGTTGGGATTTTATAGAGGTTCCTGGCCATATTCAGATGCAGGGCTACGGTAAGCCACAGTATGTCAATACAATGTATCCATGGGATGGTATTCATGAGCTTAGACCACCTCAGGTTAATATGGAAGACAATCCTGTAGGTAGCTATGTAAAAACGTTCAACGTACCGCAGCATATGAAGAATCTCCCATTATTTATATCGTTCCAAGGTGTAGAGTCTGCTTTCTATGTATGGCTGAATGGAAAGTTTGTCGGCTATAGCGAAGACAGCTTTACGCCATCGGAATTTGAGTTGACGCCTTATCTTACTGACGGGGAAAACAAGTTAGCTGTTGAAGTGTATCAGCGCAGCACAGGAAGCTGGCTAGAGGATCAAGATTTTTGGCGATTCTCAGGTATCTTCCGTGACGTATATTTATATGCAACACCTAAGCTTCATATCGAGGATCTATTCGTTCAAGCTGGCCTAGACGATCAATACAGCAACGGTAATTTATCAGTCGATATTAAGCTGATGAATGCCGCAGCCGCTTCGGTTGAGTTATTGCTGAAGACTGCTGATCAAGTGCTTGTTGCTGAGAGCAAGCAGGATATTGCCGGTCAAGCAACAGTTAGCGTTGAGCCAGGTGTGGTACAGCCTTGGAGTGCAGAGTCACCGTACTTGTACAGCTTGTACGTTATCGTTCGTGACGAGCATGGTGAAATTGTAGAGGTCCTGCATGAGAAGATCGGCTTCCGTCGCTTCGAGATCATCGACAAGGTCATGCATATTAATGGCAAGCGCATTATTTTCAAAGGGGTTAATCGTCATGAATTTAACCCTCGCCGTGGCCGTGCTATTACGAAAGAGGATATGCTATCGGATATTCAAACGATTAAGCAAAACAATCTAAATGCGGTTCGTACCTCTCATTATCCGAATCAGTCACTATGGTATGAGCTATGCGATGAGTACGGGATCTACCTCATCGACGAGATGAATCTTGAGACACATGGATCATGGCAAAAAATGGGTAAAGTAGATCCGTCATGGAACATTCCGCTTCACGATAAGGAGTGGGAAGCAATCGTTATGGATCGCGCGATTTCGATGCTTGAGCGCGACAAAAACCATCCATCCGTGCTAATCTGGTCCCTCGGCAATGAATCGTATGTAGGAGAAGTACTATTGAATGTTGCAAATTATTTCCGCAAAGCTGATCATACGCGTTTGGTTCATTATGAGGGTGTGTTCTATGATCGAAATTTCTCTGCCTGCAGTGATATGGAATCTCGTATGTACGCGAAGCCAGCAGATATTGAAGCATATTTAAACAATAATCCTGAGAAGCCATATATTAGCTGTGAATATATTCATGCAATGGGTAACTCGCTCGGCGGTATGCACAAATATATTGAGCTTGAGGATAAATATCCAATGTATCAGGGTGGATTCATCTGGGATTATATCGACCAAATGATTGTGAAGAAGGATCGCTATGGTAAAGAGTTTCTTGCGTATGGCGGGGACTTTGACGATCGCTCTAACGATAACAATTTCTGTGGCAACGGAATCGTCTATGCCGATCGTACAATCACACCAAAGATGCAAGAGGTAAAGTTTCTTTATCAGAATATAAAGCTTACGCCATCCCGCAATACAGTACTTGTGTGTAATGATAATCTGTTTATAGGCACCGGCGACTACAAGCTGGTGATTACCCTTGCAAGGGATGGTGAGGTGCTGGAGCAGCAGCAGCTGACGATAGACGTTCCTGCGGGTGAGCAGCGCGAATATGAGCTAGCTTGGACTGCTGACCAGTCAGCAGCTGGAGAATATACAGTAACAGCTTCCGTCCAGCTTGCAGAAGCAACACGATGGGCTGAAGTCGGTCATGAGGTTGCCTTTGGCCAGCATCGCTTTATTGAAGCGAAGCAAGAAGCTCCATTGCAGCAGCGTACATTCCGCGTGGCGGAAGGCGATGTCAACGTTGGAGTCCATGGCAGTGATTTCAGCATTATGTTCAGTAAAGGTGCAGGTACTTTAATTTCAGTTAATTATGACGGTCGTGAGATGATTGCACAGCCGCCTCATGTCCTGTTCTGGAGAGCGACTACCGATAACGATAAAGGCTATGCTCAGGGCTACGAACGTGCACTTTGGTATGCAGCGAGCCTGTCTCGTAGATGTGTTGGCTTTGAGCTAGAACAGTCTGAATATAGCGTGACGGTTACCTTTACGTATAAATTCAGCATTCATTCTGAGCTAGAGGTAAAAGTAGCTTATACTGTAACTGAGGGCGGAAATATCGCTGTCAAAGCTGATTACTCGGGTGCGGAAGGCTTACCGACGTTGCCAATTTTTGCACTGTCCTTCAAGGTGCCAGCTAACTATGATTTGCTTGATTGGTATGCGATGGGACCAGAGGAGAACTATATCGACCGTGTTCACGGTGCGCGCTTAATGACGTTCCAGAATCGAGCGCAGGATAACGTTGCTAGATATGTTGTCCCTCAGGAGAGCGGCAACCGTACAGGCGTAAGAAGAGTGGCGATAACGAATGAGCTGAAGCAAGGCCTTGTTATCAATTCTTCTCCAGAAGCGCCAGTTGAATGCCGCATCGCTCCTTATACCGCATTCGAGCTAGAAAATGCTGTGCATCATTATGAGCTGCCTAATGTACACTATACTGTCGTAACTGTTGCAGGCAAGCAGATGGGCGTAGGCGGAGACGATAGCTGGGGTGCGCCGGTTCATCCAGAATATCATATTGCTAGCGAGCAGACGCTAAGCTTTGAATTTACAATATCAAGAGCGAAGTAATGACGATGCAAGCGTGGAGAGTTTGAGCTCTCTCCGCTTGCATTTTTTTGTTTGCGTGAAAATTTCACATCGAGTTTACATTTCGTTAATATGAATGTTCTATAATTGAAAGGAAGTAAGCAGATTAATAGATGAGATGAATGAAATGATATTAAATGCTAGGCTTGACAGCCATGGTTGTTATAAAGGAGTGTGTCGGCTTGAGTAATACGATATTAGTCGTAGAAGACGAGAGGAAAATTGCGAGGTTACTTCAAATTGAACTAGAAAGTGAAGGCTATCACGTTAAGGTAGCAGGTGACGGGTTAACTGGACTGGAGCTCTATCGTGAGGGCGACATTGATTTACTCATTCTAGATGTGATGATGCCTGGCATGAGCGGTATAGAGCTGCTGCGTAGAGTACGAACGGTTGATGAATACACGCCTGTCATATTATTAACTGCTAAAAGCTCGATCGAGGATAAAGTGTCTGGTCTCGATCTTGGAGCCTCGGATTATATGACTAAGCCGTTCGAGATAGAAGAGCTACTCGCACGTATACGAGCAGCACTTCGTATTTCATCGAAAGCAACCCCTGTACCAGTTCAGACTGAACAATGGTTTGAGGTTGCGGACTTACGCTTAAACGAAATGATGCGAGAGGTATATCGCGGCGAGCAACTTATTCAATTAACGCAAAAGGAATTTGATTTACTTGCATATTTAATGCGTAACGAAAAAATTGTTTTGAATCGAGAGCAAATATTGACTGAGGTATGGGGCTACGACTTCGCAGGAGATACAAATATCGTTGATGTGTATATTCGTTATGTCCGCAAAAAAGTAGATGCGAGCTTTGATAAGCCATTAATACATACCGTTCGCGGTATTGGATACGTCATAAGAGAGCAAACGCCATGAAGCTAAGTAAAAAAATATATTTGTTCTCATCCGTATTATTTATTGTGCTACATTGTGTAGCAAGCATCGTGATTTACTTTGTATTTAGTTATATCTCCCTGCAGAATGAGCTGCAGCAGCTAAGAGCTGAAGCAGTTCATGTGACCAGTGAGCTTAAGCAAGCAAGTGATCAAGCCGTTGTAGAGGAATTACTACGCTCCTTCGTACCGGTAAATGGATTAATCGCATTAATTGATGATCCGAATCAGCTCCCGATCATCGTTACATCGGCCTCAGAGGCTAAGCTGAATGAGTATACCTTTGCATTCTCTCCAAGCTTAATTATTGAGAAGGTTTCGTTCAAGGATTCACAATATGGCTACGTTTCTGTACCTTATATCGCAAGTAACGGGCAGATCATGAATGTTCAGCTTATGATGAACCTCGCTGAGCTAACTTCGATGCTGAGATTGCTTCGTCTCGTGTTAGTAGTTGTTGCGATCTGTGTATGTATCCCTGCGATATTTTCTAGTCGTTTACTCGGAGAGCTTATTATGAAGCCAATTAAAGCGATGACTAGAACGATGAAGGAGGTCGTAAGAAGCGGGAGCTTTGTGAAGCTTCAATCAGTGGAGCAATCAAAGGATGAGCTATATGAGATGGGTGAAACCTTCAATGAGATGATAGAGCTGTTAGAATCGAACTATAAGAGGCAGGAGCAGTTTGTATCTAATGCTTCTCATGAGCTTAAAACACCGATTACAGTCATTGAGAGCTATGCAAGCTTGATTAAGCGAAGAGTTAAACAGCAGCCTGAGATTCTTGAAGAATCCATTGAAGCCATACATTCAGAGGCGATTCGAATGAAGGAGATGACAGAACAGCTGCTGCTGCTTGCAAAGCCAAGTCGACAATGGAACATCGTCAAGAAAGATGTGGACCTCCTCGAGCTAACGGAGAAAACAGCGCAGCATTATAGGAAGGCATATCAACGAGAGATTACGATTATTTCAAGTACAGCTCAAGAGGCTGTGGTCGTACAAACTGATCCAGAAAAGCTAACACAGCTATTGATTATATTGCTAGACAATGCACGCAAATACAGTGAATCGACGATACAAATTGAATTAAAGCAAGATGAGACAGAGGTATATTCGCTTACTGTAAAAGATTATGGTATCGGTATTCCAAAGGATGAGCTCGAGCGAATATTTGAGCGATTTTATCGTGTTGATCAGACTAGGACGAGGCAAACAACAGAGGATAAAGTTAGTGTAGGGCTTGGCTTATCGTTAGCGAAGGAAATTGCTGAGGCGATACAGGTAGATATTCAGTTAGATAGCGTGGAGGGTTTAGGCACAACGGCTACGATTATTTTTAATCATGCAGTGTCTTCTCAGTGAAATTAATAAACCCCCTGTAAACTAAGGTGAAAAAGTAAAAAGGGGACGAATCTATGACAAGAAAAAACAAGGGATTATTGATACTAGGTTCATTTGGGATACTTTGCATAGCTGGGGCCATCGTATACGCAGCAGTTAATACTTCTCCAAGTCTCACACAAGAGGAAGCGCTGAAGATCGTGCAGACAGAGTATGCGGGAGAGGTTATTGATGCTAAGCAGCAAGGGAATGAGTATCTTGTTACGTTAGCTACAACCGCAGGTACTTATGAAATAACCGTACCTAAGCGCGGTGGAGGTATTGAAAGTATTGCTAAGCTCGAAAGTCTAACGGGCTCAACGATTGTCTCTGAGGAAGATACTGCTCTCTCAGAAAATAAGCATGCTGGCATGCATCACGATAAACCATCGAGCAGTTCTGAAAAGCAAGCGGAATCAGTTGATACGGGAGCTACAGCTAAGGACACAGATTCCAATTCTGTTGCAAGCCCAAGTAACACATCAAAGCCCAACAAAGCTCCAAGCCGTGAAGTTGCTCCTCTTGAACAAAATGAGAAGGCGGCTAATAGCTCTACCCCTGTACCATCATCGACTACTACAGCGCTCGTCTCTGAGAAAAAGGCGAGTGAGATTGCTCTAAAGCAGATAGCTGGAGAAATCGATGATATTGATCTTCATTCGAAGGGAGATCAGCGATATTATTTAATCAAAATCGAGTCCACTGACGGTCAAGATGCAGTAGTACAAATTCATGCAGTTTCAGGAAAGGTAATGTCAATTAGCTGGGATAATGATGGCACCGATGACGATGACGACGACGAATAATGAAAACTTTGAAAGATATTCAGCACAATCTCATCAAATTCTAATCTTTCTCTTATGTTTCTCTTAGATTCGAACGTTATTCTTACATTATGAAATAAAGAGGAGGAATAAATGATGATGAAAAAGTTTTGGATGATCTCGATTGCATCTGTTGCAGCACTAAGTATTACAGGTGGTGTCATGGCTGCACAATCAGGGCAATTCATTGGTTCCACAAAAGCAAAGGAAGCAGCTCTTTCTATTCAAGAGGGCAAGGTAGAAGAAATTGAACTAGACAATGAAAAGGGTAAACCTGTCTATGAGGTGGAAATTAAAACAGGTGATAAGGACGATGTTGAAGTAAAGGTCGATGCTGTAACTGGTAGTATTGTTAAAGTAGATTATGATGATGATGTAAAACAAAAGAAAGCTGCAAATCAAAGCAGCAAGATAAATCAATCAACAACCTCAACGGTAAAAGCTGTAGAGAAGCAAACGAAGAAGTCAAATGATGGGCGTATTACGAAGGAGCAAGCTATTGCTATCGCACTTAAGATTGTTGATGGAAAAGTAGAAGAGGTTGAGCTAGATAAAGACGATGGCGTTCTAAAGTACGAAATCGAAATTGTTAATAGCGAGCTAGAAGCAGATATCGAAATCGCTGCTTATGGTGGTAAGGTATTGTCCAAAGAGCTTGATTATCATGATGACGACGATGATCGTTATGACGATGACGATGACGATGACAACGATGATGACGATGATGATGATCGCTATGATGACTAAGATGTGCGGAGTGAATAGCTTCCTTGTAGTAGAAGCTAAGATTTAATAAATGAAAACTAAAGCCAGCTTAGTGAGGCTTTCCTAGCATAATCGCGGGAAGAGCGCTCATGTAAGCTGGCTATTTTGTTGCCATTACTATGACAGTTATTAATTATATGGACGGAAGCCCTTTTTTCAGCATTTCTAATCGATAAACATATTCGAATATAAATTCAAATGATTCTAGATGACGTTTAGCTTCAAATGCATTAGCGCCCCATGCATAAATACCATGCTTACGCAAAATGATACCAGGTACCTTATGATCAAGTGATTCTGTTATCTCTGGAATAATTGAAGGAATATGAGCGAAGTTGTTTACAATTGGAATTTCCAATTGATATTCTTCCTCCCATATATTCAAGCCTTTAATAAGCTCTACACCATCGACCGGTACAGAGCGGCGATGCCAAAAATATTCAGAGATTACGTTACTGAATACAGAATGAATATGGAATATCGCTCCTGCTCCAGTTAAACGGTAGATTTCGCAATGAACTAATGTTTCAGCAGAAGGACGTTGATTCGTTGCTTCAACCGGCTGTGCATTCTGATCGACGAACAAAAAATCTTCCGGTGTATTGATATATTTGTCTTTACCGCTCGCTGTTATGCCGAAATAAAATTGGTCTGGTGAGTAATCACCAACTCTAATCGACAGGTTGCCTGCTGTTCCAGGAAACCAATTTCGTGAAGCGAATGCATCCTTAATTTCACGGAGCTTGATAAGCACTTCCTGCTTGTCCTGCAATGGAATATCTTTAAAATTCATAACTTCTATCCTTTCTGCTTCATAGCCTCGATAATATCGTAAAAGGTAGCGAATTCCGTATGAGCAATGCTAAGCTCTCGGCATTTTTCAGTTAGATGTGAACGGGAAAATACTTGATCTGCTAGCTTTGCCCCTTCGAAATCAGTTACGCTATCTCCGATAATGATCCGTTCATATTGCTCCTCACTGAATTTACGCATGATCGTTGGCTTGCACATGCCGCAATCGTTGCTGCAATGCTCATCACAAGGATGTGGCCATAGAATTTCGATACGCTCTCCAGAAAAGTCACTTTTATTGCAATAGATATGATCCTCAGCGATCTCATATCGTGCTAATATCGGGTATACAAAGAAATCAATGCCACCGCTCGTTACATAAAATTCAATGTCGTTATCCTTACAGAATTGAACGAATTCTGCAAAGCCTTCACGAATTCGTGCGTTTGAGATTCCGAATTGGACGACCTCCTCTTTCATCGAGGTAGGAAGGAGGCGAAATAGGGAACCGACTCCTTCTTTAATCGAAATCTCTGTGGAAATGGTTTTATTTACGAGCTCTTCCCAGCCTTCTGGCTGAAAATGCTTAATAATTGCAACAATATTGTCATTGACCGTAATCGTTCCATCAAAGTCACAGAATACGATTTTTTTCTTTGCTGTCATGATTGCTTAATCTCCCATGCTTGAATTGCAGCAGCTAGCTCATCATGCTGCGGCTTTGTAGCGGCTTCCTCGAGCGATACGCCTTGAAGGCAGGCTTGAATGGCTTGATGGAAGGCTCGTCCACCTGCAGCAGTACCCATTGGATGACCATGAATACCTCCGCCTGCATTTACGACTACGTCATGTCCAAAATCCTTCATAATAAGCGGTACAATACCAGGATGAATACCAGCAGAAGGGACAGGCATGCTTTGCTTTAGGTGATGCAGCGGCTGCTTCAATGCTGCATCGATGGCTAGGTTTTCTTCTTTTGGCATAACGACAGAACCATACGGTGAAGGGAAGAGAACAAGATCAGCTCCAGCTAAGCGATTCAGCTTGCCTAAAAGCACAGCAGGGCTCATACCGTAGTATGCAGAAGGATAGATGGCGCCTGCTAGTGCGGGATGTGAAGCAATCGGAACATTAATGTCTGGATCGCTGCTTAGCTCATGCAGCACGTCAAAGCCATAGGATAACGTATTAAAAAGCAAAGCATTCGCTCCAGCTGCGATTGCTTTTTTCGCTTGCTCGGCTAGCTTGCTCGTCGGCCCCGTCAAATTTACAGCATATAAGAGCTTTTGTCCAGTTACCTCCTGAGCTTTTCTTGCTGCTTCCATACAAACCTCAACTCGCTTCTCTATCGGAGTAAGCGGGTTTTCGAACAGAATTTCATCATCCTTTATGAGATCTACACCACCGAGTGCCTGTTGATAAAACTGCTCCTGCAGACCATTAAGATCATAGCCAACAACGGATTTGAAAATACTCATCAGCAGCGGGCGATCTTGCACACCAACTAAATCTCTAACACCCTGCAAGCCGAATTTCGGACCAGGGAAAGCGGAAGCAAAATCCTCACTGACATCAATATCGATGAGCTTGATACGGCCATCCATCGATAGCTTGCCAAAGATTGTAACGAGCAGGGCAGGGATGTCACGACTAAAATTAATATCTGGGTAACCGATAACGATATCTGCATAGCGCGCTGCATCTTTTGGTTCATGAACGGTTACCGACAGTACCTTGCCAAGATGCTTCTCCATTGAAGCCTTTTGAGCTTCTGGCAGCTCAGTCCAGCTGCCAACGGTCAAGCCGACTGCAATAGATAATGCTTTTTTATCAAAATCAGCTTTTTCATCAAAAGCACGATACGTTGCAATACACATACTCATGTTAGATATCCTCCTCAATCGCACGTCCGATTTCTGCTGCGCGTTCTGCACAGCGATTAATGCCAGACAATAGCGCATGCTCAAGACCGTTTTCTGCCATCGCCTCAATCGCTGCTTGTGTCGTTCCATTTGGAGATGATACTTTGCGACGAAGGTCTGCAGGAGCCTCCTGTGTTTGTTCAACCATTGAAGCTGCACCAAGCACGGTTTGCGTTACAAGCTGAGAGGCCTGCTCCTCTGTGAAGCCGGCCTGCTGAGCACCCTTCATCATAATTTCCATAATATAGTAAATGTACGCTGGTCCACTACCAGTAATACTCGTTATTGAGTCCTGCATCGATTCATCAATTACCGCATAAATACCAGTAGAATCGAAGATGGTTTCTGTCATAAATCGCTGCTGCTCAGTCACTGTGCTAGAGTAGCTAATTCCAGTCACACCAAGACCGATTGTGCTTGACGTATTCGGCATCGTACGCACAATTGGTATTTCGTTACCTAGCAGCTTCTGCATGCCTTGAATGCTGAGTCCAGCAATGACGGAGACAACAAGCTGAGAAGGACGCAGCAATGGCTTAAGGCTGCGAATTGCCTCAACGGCATCCTTAGGCTTCATTGCAAGAAATACGATGTCTGCTTCCTGTAAATATTGCTCATTGGTTTTGCCTTGCATGGCAGTCTGTACACCGTATTGCATATGGAGCTCTTGCTGGCGTTCCTTGTTGGAACGGTTAATCATGGCAATTTGCTTGCTTGGAACAAGCTCTTGATTCAAAATTCCTCTCACTATGGCTTCTGCCATCGCACCTGCACCATAAAAGCATAAACGCTGTTTGGCTATGCTGCTAGAATCCTCATGAAGGTTCATCGTTAGGTTTCCTCCTTGTCTATTGCTTCTCATTGATGTTCTTTAGGTTATATTATTTACGAATTTGTCCATTGCCTCGAATCATATATTTACTGCTCGTTAATGCAGGCAGTCCCATAGGTCCTCTTGCGTGCAGCTTTTGTGTACTAATCCCGATCTCTGCGCCAAAGCCAAACTCAAAGCCATCCGTAAATCGAGTGGAGGCGTTATGATATACTGCGGCTGCATCAACGCTTTGTAGAAATAGAGCAGCGTGCTGCTCATTTTCGGTGACGATACATTCGGAATGCATCGTGCCGAATTTACTAATATGGGCAAGTGCCTCATGTACATCGTCAACAACACGAACATTTAGTATATAATCATTGTATTCCGTCGCATAATCTTCATCTGTTGCAGTAGCAGCTGCTGGATATAGAGCCTTTGTCTCGGAACAACCGCGGATCTCTACCTGTGAGTCGGCAAGTGGAGCGAGCAGCTCTGATAAGTGCTGTGCGGCAAATTGCTTATGCACAAGTAATGTTTCCATTGCATTACAAACGGAAGGACGCTGCACTTTAGCATTCCAAGCAATTTGCTTTGCCATTTCTAGCTGTGCTGTTTCATCGATAAATGTATGGCAAATACCGGAGCCTGTTTCAATCACAGGAACTGTTGCATTCTCGACGACCGTACGAATAAGCGATGCGCCGCCACGAGGGATGACGACATCAAGCAATCCATTAGCCTTTAGCATCTCGTTAACGGATGCACGATCGGAATCCTCGATGAGTTGGATGGCGTCAGCTGGAAGTGCTGTAGAGGCTAGGGCATCACGCATAATCTCAACAATTTTTTTGTTTGATTCTAGCGCAGCTGAACCACCTCTAAGAACAACCGTATTCCCCGTCTTCAAGCAAAGTCCGGTTGCATCTACCGTTACATTTGGACGCGCTTCATAGATCATGCCAATTACACCAAGCGGTACGCGAATCTGCGTAATAGATAGTCCGTTAGGGCGAGTAAAGTGAGCAAGCTCTTCACCTACAGGATCATCTAATGCAACAATCTGACGCAGACCTTCAGCAATGCCATCAATTCGTTCCTTATTCAAGGCTAACCGATCAAGTAGGGATTCACTTGTTCCGTTGCTGCGACCATTATCTAGATCAATTTGGTTAGCAGCTATAATTTGGTCTGCATGAGCAATTAGTGCATCAGCCATCGCAAGTAGCGCTTCATTTTTTTGCTCCGTCGATACATTGTTCGTCAACGCCGCCGCCTGCTTCGCCAGCAACGCCTTTTGCTTCACTTCAGTAATCATTACAATTCCTCCTTTGATATAAATACCTATATTAAAAGTTTGGTTATTAATAAATGATAAATAAGAGTTTAAAAGTTGAGCTTTCAGTACCAAGAAGATGAGACGATACTAGAAGCCGAGCAGCGCAGCGTACGTTCTTGGTACGTGAGCAGAGAAGGCTTCGGTAGCGTTACATATTTGCTGTCGATTACGCTGAAACGAGTTACATCGTAATCAAAGTTCAACTTTTAAATGTCCCCAATTCCAATAAAAGTTTAAAAGTTGAGCTTTCAGTACCAAGAAGATGAGACGATACTAGAAGCCGAGCAGCGCAGCGTACGTTCTTGGTACGTGAGCAGAGAAGGCTTCGGTAGCGTTACATATTCGCTGTCGATTACGCTGCAACGAGATACATCGTAATCAAAGCCCAGCTTTTAAACTTCCCCTAAAGGGTTATCCATTCATCACGATGAATTACCTCAATCCTCTGCACATCAAGACGCCGTTGGACTTCCTCTGTTGATAGACCAGCTGCTGCTTGGAGCTGCCAGCTAGCATAGTTCACGACACCTCGCCCGACTATCCGTTCGTCAACATCCATTACTTCAACAACGTCGCCTGGATGGAACTCACCGTTGCAGCTAATGACGCCAGCTGGAAGCAAGCTTTTATGTTTTTCTTGCATGGCAAGGACGGCCCCTTGATCAATGACGATGGTTCCGCTAGGAGTGGAGTGGAAGCCAAGCCATTGCTTTTTCATAGGTAAAGAGTTCTGTACCGTATCAAAATACGTTCCACGTCCATTGCCGTTAAGAGCAGAAACTAAGTCTCCTTGCTGCTGCACACGACCAATAAAGGTTGGAACACCACCACGCATCGCAATACGTGCAGCTTCGATCTTCGAACGCATTCCACCTGTGCCTACAGCACTGCCCGCGCCGCCAGCAAGCTCTAACAGTTCATTAGAGATTTGCTCAACGCGTTCGATTTTTGTTGCATCCGGATTTTTTCTAGGATCAGCAGTGTATAAGCCATCCATGTCCGTTATGATCACTAGCTTACTAGCTCTCGTCATTGTAGCAACAAGAGAGGAGAGGTGATCATTGTCACCAAACTTCAGTACAATTTCGGCTGTTGATACTGTATCGTTCTCATTAATAATTGGAACAATACGCTGAGAGAGCAGCTCTTCTATCGTCATTAATGCGTGATTAATGCGCGTGCGATTAGAAAAGTCGTGCCTAGTTAATAGAATTTGAGCCGTAACAATACCGTATTGGGCAAAGCATTCCTGGTAGGCCTGCATAAGCAATGCTTGACCGACAGCAGCAGCAGCTTGCTTTTGGTGTACGAGCTTCGGTCTACTCTCATACCCAATCTCACGAAAGCCAGCTGCAACGGCACCTGACGTAACGAGCATAACTTGCTTGCCTTGCTGATGCAGCTGAGCAAGCTCTGATGCGAAAAATTCAATATTAGGTTTATGTAAACCGCCTTCAGCAGAAGTTAATGAGCTGCTGCCGATTTTAACTACAATACGTTCCATTATACTCACCTAGTATCCTATGATAAATAATAAAAAAGACCTTCGTCCCTATATAAAGGACGAAAGTCGTTAACTCCCGCGGTACCACCTTTGTTGACACAGTTGTGCCCAGCTCAATGCCTGATAACAGAGGCGCTGTCCGATCTACTCGGCCGCTTAGAGATAGGTTTCAGAAGAGGCTTAGATAAATTCTTACAGCCGGTGGAATTTACTCTCTGCACAAAGCGTTTCTTCTTACTGGTCCCTTCAACACGTTTCATCATTTGATTGTATTAAGAATAGCATGAATCGGCTTGCTCTGTAAAGAAATGACACAGCCTATTTGAATAAGGAAAGCTTGCCGATACGGTAGATTGCTTCCTGTAATCTTGCTTCATTCGTAAGCAGACCTAATCTCACATAGCCTTCACCAGAAGTACCGAAGCCATTGCCTGGTGCGACGACGACGCCTGCTTGCTCAAGCACGATGTCAGCAAACTGAGATGAAGTCATGCCATCTGGAACTGGAAGCCAGCAGAAGAATGAGCCGCTAGGCATTTCTGCCTTCCAGCCGATCTCATGCAATGCTTGGAACAATGCATTGCGACGACGTTCGTAGGTAGCCGTTAACTCATCCACACATTGCTGTGAGCTCGTTAATGCAACGGTCGCAGCTTCTTGAATGCCACCGAACAGTGAGCAATAATAGTGATCTTGGATAAGATTAATCTGCTCTACAATCTTGGCATTACCAAGCGCAAAACCTACGCGCCAGCCAGCCATATTATAGCTCTTAGACAAGGTGTAGACCTCTATACCGACATCTTTGGCACCAGCCGATTGAAGAAAGCTTGTCGGCTTTTTGCCGTCGAAGCCAATCGTTCCGTAAGCAAAATCGCTCGTTACAATAATATTATGCTTGCGTGCAAAAGCAATGGCTTCATCATAGAAGGCAGTACTTGCTGTTGCGCCAGTCGGATTGTTCGGGTAATTAAGGAACATTAGCTTCGCTCGGTCGGCAACATCGGGTGCGATGGCCTTAAAATCAGGTAAGTATTGATGCTGAGCTAGCAGCGGCATAAATTCCATCTTACCGCCTGCAAGTGCAACACCAGACCAGTAGTCAGGATAACCCGGGTCAGGGACGAGACAAATATCCCCAGGATTTAAGAAGCACTGGCTTATTTCGACTAGTCCAGTTTTACCGCCAAATAAAATAGCAACCTCGGTAGCTGGATCAAGCTCAACACCATAATCCTCAAGATAGCGTTTAGCAATCGCTTCTTTTAGGAACGAATAACCGCTAAACGGAGGGTATTTATGATATAAAGGGTTAGCCGCTGCCTGTTGCAGCGCCTCAACGATATGAGAGGGAGTAGGCTGGTCAGGATTGCCCTGTCCAAGATTAATAATATCTTTCCCCATTGCAATTTGCTTATTAGCCTTAGCAACGAGAGTAGAAAAAAACTGAGTTGGCAGCCCGGTCATACGAGCTGCTGGCTCAATATGAATTTGTTGCTCTGTTGTCATATGATCTCCACCATCCACGCTTCAAAATTCCAAGTCTTAAACTTAACCAATAGAACTAATGTAGCATGAATGGTTGGAGAAATGAAGAGCTTTATACAACTATTACATGCCAATCCAACAGGCTAGCTAGGAATATTCAAGCTTTTAATGAACGGTGTGATATCTTCATGAATGTGGAAGAAATACGGTTTTTTATTGTCATCAAACATAAGCAGCAGCGGTTCTTTGTTCGGATCCGCATAATAAAACAGAAAAATTTCCTTCACCGTTAGAGTGACCTGTCCAACTTTCAATGGTTTTGCCGGATCGACCGGAACACGAACGATATAAGTCGCCTTCATATCTGGTTGAATCTCAGGGGCTAAGCTTGTGATTTGCCCTAACCATTGCTCTGCAGTTTTTTGAAACTGTTCATTATTGGCTACCGCATGGACAACCTTTCCCTTCGCAACATCAAACACTTGGATGTTGTTATTGACTGGTTGTGCCTGTGATTGCGACTCGCCCATCATAAATTGTGCAGGGATGCTTACCCAATTGTAGTCTTCATATACTTGCTGCGGCTCGTGAGCTGACGCTGTTAGTGAAGCTACAGGCGCAATCATGACGAAGGACATCAGAATGAGCAATGCTGTAATAGACCGTTTCATTACTACCACTCCTTCAATATGAAATGTATGTCATGCAAGATGAGTAACTGCTCAAATCAACCTGACGTGCATTAGCTTGCCCATCTTGACATGTCGTCATGACGATGTATGATTAGGGAAATGTACCAAAGTATAGGAGGCATTCGTCACATGACACAAAAGTTGAAATTTGCCATCATCCAAATGAATGTAAAAGCTGGCGATGTTGCACATAATATAGAAGTGCTAAAAGGAAAGCTCAATGAAGCAGTTAATGGTTCAGAAAAACCTGATGTCATACTGTTTCCTGAAATGTGGAATACGGGCTATGCGTTAACGGAAATTGACACATTAGCTGATCCGGAGGGGAAACAAACGGTCGCGATGCTTTCAGAATTCGCAAAGCGCCATCATGTTAACATTATTGGCGGTTCAATCGCTCAGAAAAAAGATAATGGAGTATATAACACAATCTTTGCTTTTAATCGT
Source organism: Paenibacillus camelliae (assembly GCF_023715345.1). GTDB lineage: Bacteria > Bacillota > Bacilli > Paenibacillales > Paenibacillaceae > Pristimantibacillus > Pristimantibacillus camelliae. The sequence continues at coordinate 140,499 of NZ_JAMBNY010000002.1, read as the reverse complement.
GAAGGTAAGCTCATCAATGATTACTCCAAGCTGCATCTGTTCCGTCTGATGGAAGAAGAGAAATATTTGCAAGCCGGTGATAAACTCGGACAGCTGGAAATAGACGGAGTTCAAGCTGCGATGATGATCTGCTATGATATTCGCTTCCCAGAGCTAGCACGTTCGTTAGCACTGCAGGGTGCTAAGGTGCTCTTCGTTCCTGCGCAATGGCCGAATCCAAGGCTGCATCATTGGCGCACACTGCTTATGGCAAGAGCGATTGAGAATCAGATGTATGTCGTAGCTTGCAACCGAATGGGCAAGAGTGGGGATTCAGAATTTTTTGGTCATTCTATCGTTATAGATCCGTGGGGCGAGATCGTTGCTGAAGCACAGGATGAGGATACGATATTAACTGGAGAAATTGACCTATCGATTGTTGAGAAAGTACGAGCAACCATTCCAATATTTGAGGATCGTAGGCCACAATTCTACAATCGAGTGATTGAATAGAAGTAGTGCTCGATAGAAGATAGATAGGGAATAATAAAAAGCGAAGCTGCCAGCAAGGGCAGCTTCGCTTTTTTAATGAGTATGTTCTTGAATCGTTTCTTTTAATGTTTCGATAAAAGCCTGTGCTGCTTTCGAGAGATATCGACCTTTCCCTCTAGCGATAACGAGCGTGCGGGTTGGATGACTTTTCAAACGAAGATAGAAGGGACTATAATCACTGCTTGTTGTTTTAATAAGCATATTAGGCACAAAGGCTATTCCCATTTCTGCTGCGACTAGCGCTTGCACAGTTTCAATATTTGTACTTTCAAATACGATATTAGGGATAAATCCAGCTTCCGCACATAAATCTACTGTTATTTGACGAAAGCCTTGTCCTCGCTTTAATGCAATAAAAGGTTCATTCTTCAGCTCACTAAGCTCAATCGGCTCTGTTACATTAGCTAAACGATGATTTTTTGGCACAGCTACACAAATTTCTTCCTCCATATAAGGCTCACAGCTCAAATTCGCATCAATTAGCGGCAATGTAAGCAAGCTGACATCGGTACCGCCACTAGCAGTAAGCTGCTCTAGCTTCGATGTTGTATCCTCGACAAGCACAACTTCGATCTGAGGATACTGTTCGCCGAAACGAGGGAGCACGAGCGGCAATATATGAGCACCTGTAATGGGTAATGTACCTACGACAAGCTTACCTTTACGCATTTGTGCCATATCATCCATTTCCTGACGCAGCTGCTCAACAGCATCCAATATATGCTGAGCCTTCTCAACAAACACCTCTCCAGCTTCGGTCGGCTCTACACTATTAGTCGTTCTTCGGAACAGCATAACATTGAGCTCCTGCTCCAGCTTCGAGAGCTGTTGGCTGAGAGAGGGCTGTGCGATATGAAGCTTTTCAGCAGCACGGGAAAAGTTTTTTTCTTTTGCAATTTGTATAACATAGCTTAGTTGGCGTAATTCCATAAACTAGTATTCCTTTCAGCGAAAATATTAAATGTATGCATGTTTACAATAGCTAATTGAGAAGGATTATCAAAATCAATAAACAATAGAATCTTAATAGGTTTTACCTATAGTCTCTATAGTTATTATATCTTAGAATTATGAAAAAAGACATGTTATGATTACGTTAATTAAAGAACGCGTTGCGGTGCAATGCTAGAAACGATAGAGGTGAGTATGATGGCGAAAAAAACTATGTTCGAAAAAATTTGGGATAATCACGTCATTCAGTCAGAAGAAGGTAAACCTAGCATTTTGTATATTGATCTTCACCTAGTACATGAGGTTACTTCTCCACAAGCTTTTGAAGGACTTCGCTTGTCAGGTCGTAAAGTTCGTCGTCCGGATTTGACTTTCGCTACGATGGACCACAACGTTCCAACGTTTGACCGTTTTAACATTACAGATCCTATCTCTAAGCAACAGATCGATACACTAACTCAAAACTGTAAAGATTTTGGTGTTACATTGTACGATCTTAACACACTTGATCAAGGTGTCGTGCACGTTATGGGACCAGAGCTTGGTCTAACAGCACCTGGTAAAACAATCGTATGTGGTGACTCTCATACTTCTACACATGGTGCATTCGGTGCTTTGGCATTTGGTATCGGTACTTCTGAGGTTGAGCACGTGCTTGCAACTCAGTGCTTGCAGCAAGCAAAGCCTAAAACAATGGAAGTTCGTTTCGTAGGTAAACGCAAACCAGGCGTTACGGCGAAGGACTTGATCCTTGGTGTTATTGCTCAATATGGTACGGACTTTGCAACAGGCTATGTTGTTGAATATACAGGCGAAGCAATCCGTGAACTTTCCATGGAAGAGCGCATGACTGTCTGCAACATGTCTATTGAAGCTGGTGCTCGTGCTGGTATGATTGCTCCAGACGAAACAACTTTTGAATACCTACGTGGTCGTCAATATGCGCCTACGAATTACGATGAAGCAGTAAAAGTATGGTCTGAGCTTAAAACAGATGAGGGCGCAACGTATGATACGGTTGTAGAGTTCGATGTAGACTCTCTAATCCCTCAAGTAACTTGGGGAACAAGCCCGGGTATGGGTACAAACATTGAAGCGGTTGTTCCTAACCCAGCTGAGATGGCAACTGAAAACGAACGTAAAGCAGCTGAAAAAGCGCTTGAATATATGGACCTTACACCAGGCACTCCAATGACTGATATTGCAATCGACTATGTATTTATCGGTTCTTGTACGAATGGTCGTATTGAAGACCTTCGTGCAGCAGCAGAAATCGCTCGTGGCTATAAAGTGTCTGAAAAAGTTACAGCTATTGTCGTTCCAGGATCTGGACGCGTTAAGCTGCAAGCAGAAAAAGAAGGCTTGGACGTTATCTTTAAGGAAGCTGGATTTGAATGGCGCGATGCAGGGTGCTCTATGTGTCTTGCGATGAACCCAGACGTGCTTAAGCCAGGTCAACGTTGTGCATCGACATCTAACCGTAACTTTGAAGGTCGTCAAGGTCGTGGTGGACGTACGCACCTTGTATCTCCAGCAATGGCAGCAGCTGCAGCGATTAAAGGTCATTTCTATGATGTTCGCAAATGGGATATTAAAGAGCCAGTAGCTAACTAATAGCTCATATAAGAGAGGGGTAACGAGAATGGAAGCATTTATTAAACATACAGGCATTGTCGCTCCAGTAGACCGTGTAAACGTGGATACGGACGCAATCATTCCAAAACAATTTCTTAAGCGCATCGAGCGTAGCGGTTTCGGTCAATTTTTGTTCTACGAATGGCGTTTTGACGAGGAAGGGAATGTAAACCCTGACTTCGAACCGAATAAACCGCGTTACCAAGGGGCATCAGTTCTAATTTCACGCGCAAACTTTGGCTGTGGCTCATCTCGTGAGCATGCGCCTTGGGCAATTCTTGATTACGGATTTAAAGTTGTCATTGCACCGTCTTATGCGGATATCTTCTACAACAACTGCTTCAAAAACGGTATTCTGCCAATTAAGCTTACTGAAGAGCAGGTTGAAGAGCTATTCCAGCGTACGGCTAAGCATGAAGGATATAAGCTTAATGTTGATCTTGAAAGCAAAACGATCACAGATGAACACGGCTTAAATATTTCCTTCGATCTAGATGAGCATCGCCGTCAATTCTTACTTCAAGGACTTGATGATATCGGTCTAACGCTTAAGCATGAAGACTTGATTTCAGCATATGAGGAAAAACGTGCGCAGCTAGTCGTTAACAGCTAGTAAACTTAGCTAGCAAGTGAGTATTAGGCTCGCTTGCTAGCTATTTTTGTTTAATACCATTTATTACATAATTCATATACTAACAATAGAATGGGGTGCATCATTGTGAAAAAGTCAGCCATTATTGCTTCAACGGTTGCATTAACGTTGCTACTGGGTGCCCAGTCGGTACAAGCTAAGTCATTTAAGGATATTTCCAGCAAGCATTGGGCAAAGGAACAAATTAATTTTTTAGTTGATCGCGAGATCATTAAAGGCTGTTCAACAGATATGTTCTGTGACGATAAGTCAATCTCACGTGCAGAAGCTGCAACGATGATTATGCGTTACTTTGGTTGGAATGCTACCGGACAAGAAAATCCAGGATATCCAGACTTGTCAGAGTCACACTGGGCTTATAACGATATGGTTACGTTAGTCGAATTAGACATTTTCAAGCCAGAAGGAAAGTACGAACCGAATAAACCATTAACACGTGGTGAAATGGCTCAGATCCTTGTTAAAACCTTTGAGCTAAACTCGATCAAGGCAAGCACATTCAAGGATGTGACGCGAGAAGACAAAGCGTTTAAGGAAATACAAATACTAGCTAGCAACGGAATTTCAAGCGGATATTCTGACGGTACATTCCGCCCAGATGCTAACGTAACACGTGCAGAATTTGCCGTGTTTATGAGTCGTGCGATGAATGAGGCATTTAAACTCGAAGATAAAGGCATCGATGCAGAAGGGACAATCTATGATCTAAGACTAAATGGTCAGTACATTCGTCTGGATCAACCATTAGTTCTACGCAGCGGCTGGTATGCTCCAATTGAGCTGTTCGAACGTCTTGGTTATGCTGTACAAGAGCTGACAAGCCGTTCCTTTACATTGACAAGTGTTGCAGGTGCTACGATTCAGCTCGAGGACGGATCTGATACGATCTGGATAGGGGATACGTCAGCTAAGGTTAATGAGCCTGTTATTTTTGTGAACGGACAACCCTATATTAAAGCACACGAGGTATTGCAGGCACTGGAGCAGAAGCTAACTTTCTATCCTAATGATTTTCTTATCGCAGTAGAGGCACCAACGATTACAAATGCGACGATAGTTAAGGATGCGCCTCAAGTTGCTGTTGCTTCTGTTCATGGTAAGCTTCCATACTGGAATTGGACGAAGCAGGATGAGGATTATATGAGCCTGGTGCAGCAAGGTAAGAAAAAGGTAAGTGAGCAGAAGATTCGTGAAGAATTGAACGAGCTGATGAAGGAGTACAAGTCCGTATTAAGCGAAGGAAAAGAGATTCGCGACATTACCTACTACAGCACATTCACAACTGGAAAGCTGGATGTAATTAGCCGTGCTCTTGAAGCGAGATATATGCATCTTTACGAGCCTAAGGCATATGAATATCCAGCAATGAATAAAAGTAGTGACACCAGCTTGAATAGTCCATATCACCGCTCGATCTACACCGTTCAGGACTATAATTATAGCGACCTAATTGAGCAGGATACAAAGCTTCAGCAGACGATCGCAACGATGTCTGACCTGCCAGTTGAAGCGTTGAAAGGGTTAAAGGTATTCTCATTGCCGTTCACAATTACAGAGGACGATGGTGTAACGGTCAATCATTATGCGGGCTTAGCAAGCGGTACACATCGTGCATACGTTGTAAATGGTGGTATTGGCACGTTCCTACATGAATTCGGTCATAACTGGGATCACAAATTCGGCGATCACTCGCAATATCTTGCTATTCGTGACCGTTCTAATTATGTGCCTGCTACCAATGACTGGTCTAATCGTGTTGGAGAAAACTTTGCTGAGGACTTTGCATCCTTGTATTATCCAGACTCCTATTACCACAAGGGACTATTCGGCAGTATGAATAAAGAACAAGCTGCTGAGCTGCAAAGCTTTGTAGACGACAATACAGTGTTCTCAGATTCAAGCCTGTCCTTTGTTGCATTGAATGGAATGGATGTTGTGCCTGATGTCATTGTAACGACAGACGGTTCTCTAAATGTAACTGGTCGAGATATGCATAATCCTACTATATCTGTTGAAGGTATAAGCAATGCTTATTCCGATATGGAATCCTTTAACGGCGATGGCTCGTTCACACATCGTTACCAGTTAAATGAAAAAGGAGTCTATCTCGTAAACGTACTAGGCATCCAAACGATTGTTATCTATCAATAATGAACGTAATAGAGTGCTAGGCATTTGCCGAGCACTCTATTTTTTATGATCATACGAATGATCGCAATTTTAGATATTAATTTACAATAAACATTGCGAAGATTGTACAAAAATAAAGGATAATTTGATAATATAGTGATAATGTTTCACTTGTAAAAATAGTTGTTGAATGAACGCAACTTTTGCTAGAAAATCACGTCTAATGAAATGATAGATTGTTAGAAAGTATTGATCAACGGGGTGGGAAATGAAGAGAATATTTAGTAGTTTGTTTATTGTCGCAGTTTTATTCGTAATGGTAGGTTTTGCAAGTAATGTTAATGCTTCAACCACCACACCCAAGCTTTTTATGGATGGTAAACAGATTGTATCTGATGTAGATCCTATTATTAAGCAAGGAACTACTTTAGTACCGTTAGCCGTACTGTCATCAGGGCTCGGGTATGAAGTGAAATGGGATAACAAGGCAAAACAAGTTACCGTACTGGATCAAGAGCTTACGATAAAGCTTGCAATCGGTGAAAAAGTCGGCTACGTGAATGATGATAGCTATGAGTTAAGTCAGCCTCCAAGTCTTGTTAAAAACAGAACGATGGTGCCTATACGCTTTGTCTCAGAAGTGTTAGGGCTTAAAGTAGAATGGAAGCAGCAAACCTCTGAAGTGCTACTAACTAGTCCGGTCAAAGAGCCTGAGCCGTCTCCTACACCTTCACCAGTACAGGATGCCACGGTATCGCAGGTTCACTTAGGTGAAGATGGCAACCTTCATATTGCCTATACAGGAGTGTTAACTGAACCGAAGACGATGCTATTGCCTGCAAGTGATACAGCTCCAACAAGGCTTGTCGTCGATCTCAATAACACCGGCTATACATATGAGCTTGCGAACAGCTTCATTAAAGGACAAACAGAAGTAACGCTTAATGGCTATAAGGATTTGTCCGGCTATCGCTTTTCTCAGTTTTCTAGTAATCCGTTAACAGCAAGAGTGGTTGTTTTGTTGAATGAACAAGCCAATTACGCACTTGTTCATTCTGAAGGCGAATTAATTATTAGCTTTAATGGGATGATTACTGAGACGCCAGAGCCATCGGATACTCCGCCGGCAACAGAGGAGCCTTTACCAGGGGACAACCCATCCACACCACCAAGCACAACTCCTGATCAGACTGAAGACACTAAACCAATCTATCATATCGTACTAGATGCTGGTCACGGAGATTCGGATCCAGGTGCCGTTAACAAAACACTCGGATTGCGTGAGAAGGATTTCAACTTAAGCGCAGTGTTGAAGGTCAAGGCTGAGCTGGAAAAGCATCCTCAAATTGCTGTGCATTTGACGAGATCGGACGATACGTTCTTAGAGCTGTCTGAGCGCGTAGCTTTCGCAGAGAAACTACCTGGCATAGGAAAAAAAGCAGATTTGTTCATCTCATTCCATGCAAACAGCTATAAAACATCGAATATTAACGGTACGGAAACGTACTATACTCGGGAAAATAGTAAAAAGCTTGCCAATACGTTACATCCATACATTTTGGGAGCAGTCGGATTGAATGACCGCGGCGTTAGAACAGCTTCATTCAAAGTGATACGTGAAACGACGATGCCAGCCGTGCTGCTTGAGGTTGGATATTTAAGCAATGCTTCTGATGCAAAGGTGCTGTTCAACAACGATGTTCAGACGAAATTTGCACAAGAGCTAACAAAAGGGATCAAAAAATATTTAGAGCTTGAATAATAATTCTGGGTAATTTGCTTAAGAAGAATGGTATAATATTGATAGTTTACTAGAATCGCGGGTCGCACTTAAGTGGAAGTGTAGACCCGCGATAATCTTATATGATTGGTGGGAACAAAATTGCCTATACATAAGTCTTGGAAAAAAATAGTAACAGGAGCAGTAGCTATTACGTTAGTTAGCAGCGCAGCCTTACCGGTGCTTCCTAATCAGGTGGCCATCGTGCATGCTGCAGAAAAAGGAATAACTCCATTTACAGATGTGCCAGCGGGCTTATATGCAGAGAAGCATATTTACCGTCTGTCCTTGCAGCAAATTGTAAAAGGATATGAGAATAAAGCGACTGGTGAGTTTACATTCAAATACAATAACACAATTAGTCAGCAGGAAGCGGTTATTATGGCGATTCGCTTTGCCGGACTTGAGCACAAAGTAGATAAAAATGGCGTGTTTATATTCCCAGAAGGCTTTGATGTAAAAGAAGATTATAAGGCTTACATATCACTAGCATTTGATGAAGGATTGCTAGATCGAGAACAAGAATTTGCAATTGCTGCCGCTGAGCCGGATGAAGAGTGGGGAGCAAAGCCAGCAGCTCGTGAATGGGTTACAAAGCTAATTATTCATACGATTGGTGCACAAGCTAAAGCAAAAGAGCTACAGGAAACACCGTCTACATTTGCCGATCGAGATAAAATTGACAGCAAATATACAGGGTATGTAAATGCTGCTGTTGAGCTTGGTCTTGTGAAGGGCTATACGGAAACGACCTTCGCTCCGAAAACAGCGATTAATCGTGCTAGCTTTGCTACGATTCTTAGTCGCGCACAAAAGGATTTTCCAATAAAAGTAGCTAATCAGCAGCATGGCGTCATTACGAATATGACTGACAACTCGATCACGATCTACGAGCATGATGTGGAAACAACATATGCTTTTGATCAATCTACTGGCTTCTATAGCAGCGATTCGGATCTAGCTGTAAAGAGAGATCAATTTAAGCTTTATTCAGCCGTATCACTTATTCATATTAATGGCGTAGCTAAATTCGTTGAGACGCTAGGTGAGGCAACTTACACGGAGACGTTAACAGCGCCAATCGGTATTGTGAATAGTGCTGAAAAAATCATCTATGTCGTTGTTAATAATAAGCCGGTAGCTATTGAATATGATGATACGACGATCATCCAAGATACTTCTGGAAATAAGCTAACCGTTAACGATCTGAAGGTAAATAGCAATATTAAAGTTACAACAGATACGTTCCGCAGTACACCTAAAGTGCTCTCCATTGAGCTCGTAACTGCAGGTGAATCGTCTGTTTCGACGGTTAATGGAACATTTTTTAGCTATGCCGATTCTAGTAAGATGATTACGATTAAAGGTGAAAATGGACAGTTAGTTAGTAAGCTGCTAACGAAGACTCCGACAATTAACATTCCTTACGTTAAGCATGCAACGCTTGATAATCTGATATCAGATGTAGATAAGGTGACATTAACGTTGAACGCTAAAGATGAGGTCGTTAGTATTTCTGTTCAGTCGCAAGACTATAAATCACTTTACTTACCTACTGTGGTGAGCGCAGATGCTGCAAAGGGACTTATTACAGTACTGGATGCAACGGGCATGAACGCAGAAGCTCTGTTTATCTCTGATTCTACAAGATACTTGCTTGATGGTGTATTAGTAGATCGTAGATTTATTAGTGTGAACCCAACAGACTGGAAAGGGTTAATGCTTCGTTATGTAGAAACGAACGGCAGAAAGCAAGTCGTTTATTATGATATGATCTCGGAGATTAATGCTACAGTTGAGGATGTTAATTACTTCGATCAAAAAATTAAGCTGAAGCTGCCAGACGGAATCGTCACGGAGCTGAGCTATAAAAATGCTACTATGGAAAGCTTAACGAAGACTAATCTTACGTATATGGATATTAAACCGGGCGATATCGTAACGGCCGATCTCTCATCAAAGGATGGTACGATTACAAAATTCCGTCTATATGAAGCACAATCGATGACGATTTCGACGATTTCTAATACGACGAAGGAAGTTTCCTTCAAGCATGATAATAAGACATATTCTGTATTGTTTGATGAGGCGGAGTTTGTTGACGCCAATGGCAAACCGATTGCATTTAGCGATTTGAAGGCAAATAAAAATGTCGTTGTGGGCTTTGAAGGTCACCGCATTGTTCGAGTATTTGTCCAATAATTTGCTGCTTTTAAGTAACATTTTGTGAAAAGCTGCCCGTTTTGGGCAGTTTTTTTTCCATTTTGGGGAAATGTTACTTGCCTACAGACTCGTTTTTCGCTAAACTTTGAACGATGGTTATGAAGAGGAGGCTTATAGATGAAAGCAAAGGATAAAATGAGGCATGTTCTTGATGTGTTGGCAGAGATGTTTCCCGATGCCCATTGTGAGCTAAATCATAGTAATCCATTTGAGTTGACGATTGCTGTACTATTATCTGCACAATGTACCGATGAAACGGTAAATAAAGTAACGGTTGATTTGTTTCACAAGTACAAAACGCCTGCGGACTACCTGGCAGTACCTTTAGAGGAGCTTGAATTGGACATAAGACGTATAGGCTTGTTTCGCAGCAAGGCGGCCAATATACAGAAATTATGTCGTATTGTAATTGATAAGTATGACGGCGAGGTTCCGAATACCCACGAGGGACTCGTTGAGCTTCCTGGAGTTGGTCGGAAAACGGCTAACGTCGTCATGTCTAATGCTTTTGGTGTACCTGCAATTGCTGTCGATACACATGTAGAGCGTGTTTCGAAGCGTTTGTCATTTGCAAAACCAGATGACTCCGTGTTAGTCGTTGAACAGAAGCTTATGAAGCTTGTCCCGAGAGAGGAGTGGACAATCACGCATCACAGATTGATCTTCTTCGGGCGTTATCATTGCAAGGCACAAAGACCTCAATGCGACATCTGTCCACTGCTAGATATATGCAAAGAAGGCCAGCGGCGTATGAAAGCTGCTGATTCAACCAAAACTAAACGTAAAACTACAAAAAGTTAAGAGGATGATTATTGATGAAATGCATTTCCGTGTACACTAATAATTTTGAACAGTTTTCTGATATTTACGAGCAAGTGCTGGAAGCAGCACCTCAGGAGAATGAGGATATTGTCATTGAAGGAATTACGGTAAGTGGCTCTGGTCATGTGCCCGTGCAATACATTGAGCGTATGCGTGTGAAGCCAGAGGTTGTCGTAATGAAAGAAAAAGCTCGTGATATTATGATCCTGCAACATGGAAATGTGTTTGAAATTTGCTTGCCATCGGCTGATGATGATGAGGTTAGTGAATAAGGAGAAATAGACAATGCTGACTGACAATTTACGAGAGAAGCTATACAAATTCTCAAGTGAAATGTCCGCACATAACGATCATCTCCATGCTCAAAAGGTAGAGGAGCTCAATAGTAAGCTGACTGCTGGTCGGCTTACTATTGCTTTATGTGGACATTTTTCTGCGGGGAAATCAACTCTATTAAATACGTTATGCGGTGCAAAATTATTGCCATCCAGTCCGATACCAACGAGTGCTAACGTTGTAACAATTGCTTACGGTGAGGAAAGCAAGGCAAAGGTAAAAGTATCGTCAAATGGCATTATTCGTTACGACGAAGTACCGATTGATCAATTGGATGCATATTGTAAAGACGGAGAATCATATATTTCTGTACATATCGAATATCCAAGTGAATTATTGAGTAAAGGTATTACGCTGCTAGATACACCGGGCATTGATTCTACCGATGCGGCACATAAAATGGCGACTGAATCCGCTCTGCATATGGCTGACGTCGTGTTTTATGTGATGGATTACAACCATGTTCAGTCTGAAATTAACTTTACCTTTGCAAAGGAATTACGTGAGTGGGGCAAGCCATTATATTTTATTGTGAATCAAATCGATAAGCATCGCGATGCAGAGCTGAGCTTTGAGAGCTACCAGCAAAGCGTAGCTGACAGCTTCCAAGCTTGGCATTTAGAGCCTGCGGGTATTATGTATCTATCACTTCGTGAGCCTAAGCATCCCTATCATCAGTGGGAAAGTGTATTACGTCTCATCGACGACCTGCAGCATGCTCAAAGTGAATTGACAGCTTATAGTGTCTGGAGCTCTCTAGCGCATGTGACGAAAACATATCTAACTGAGCTGGAGCAAGCATCAGAGCCATTGAAGCAGCAGCTGTTGGTGCAGATTGGCGGTCAAGAAAAGCTAGAAGATCTTGAGCAAGTGGCGAAGCAGACACAAGGGCAAATCGATATGCGAAATGAAGCGGTAGAGCAATATCCTGTTAAGCTGCGTAAGGAGATTGAAAGCCTGCTTGATAATGCGAACATTACGCCAGCGGCATTACGAGATCTTGCCCAGCAATTTTTAGACAGCCGCAAGCCAGGCTTTCGTGCCGGATTTTTAGCCTCTAAGCAAAAAACAACTGCCGTTCAAGAAGAACGATTGCAAGCGTTTTATTCTGAGCTATTGAAGCTCACCGAAGCTAATATTCACTGGCATATGCAAACGCTGCTTCGAAAAGCTGGGGAAGGCATATCGTATAACCGAGAGCAGCTGGAGGAAGAACTGAAGCTGCTGGAGCAGGCTCGACCTACCGAGCAGCAGCTTATAGCTAGTATTCATAGCGGTGCAGTACTTGGTAATGAATATACACTAATCTATTGTAAGGATATAGCAGCTTCGATTAAATCAAATTATCGGAGACACGCACTAACGATTGTAGATAAGCTGGCACTATCGTTCGCAGAGCAAGAGCACAGCAAGCTGGCGGAGCTGAAGGGTGAGATGACAGAGCTTGCTGAGCAATTGCAGCAGGCTGTGGAGTATCGTGCAGTCATACAGCAAGAAGAAAGCTATCGGAAGGGGCTTGAGCAGCTCTTATTACCGAAAGTCGACGCACCTACACTGCCTAAGGTAGCTAATCTACGTACCGGGAATGATGTTAGCTTCGTAGAGGAGCAAGAAGCGATCAACCTAAGCGCTATATCAAGTATTGGTGAAGAAGGAACTGTAGCAGTTAAAGCAGCACATAATGCCCAGCAGCTTACAGCAGCCCTGCTGCAATGTGCAGAGCTGCTGTCAGATATTGATGGAATGGAGCAAATCGTCGAAGAGCTTTCCGTGAAGGCTGATCGGCTGAAGAGTCGCAACTACACCATTTCATTATTTGGCGCGTTCAGTGCTGGAAAGTCATCGCTTGCAAATGCACTAATTGGAGAGCGCGTGCTTCCTGTAAGTCCGAATCCTACTACCGCAGCGATTAATAGCTTATTACCGCCAGATTCGGAGCATCCGCATAACAGCGCGACAATCTTTATGAAGACGCGGGAGCTGATGCTGGATGATATCGCTTATTCGTTAAAGCTGCTAGGCTTAGAGCTGACTGAGCAGCAGAAGCAGGATCAGCAGCATTTGTTTAAGCTTATCGATGCTTTAGTTCCTGAACATATCCATAACGGTGGCAGAGCTCATTACAGCTTCGTTAAGGCGGCTCGTGAAGGCTGGGAAGAGCAGGAGCAATGGCTCGGCAGACATCGCGAGGTGGATTATGCTTTATATGAGGCGTATGTTGCGCAGGAGCATCGCTCATGCTTTGTATCAGAGATTAAATTCTACTTTGACTGTACCTTAACGCAAGCCGGAATTATTTTAGTTGATACTCCAGGTGCAGATTCAGTTAATGCTCGTCATACAGGGGTAGCCTTCAATTATATTAAAAGTACAGATGCTATTCTTTTCGTTACGTATTATAATCATGCGTTTTCACATGCAGATAGTCAGTTTCTAGATCAGCTTGGACGTGTAAAGGATCAGTTTGAGCTGGATAAAATGTTTTTTATTGTTAATGCAGCGGATCTTGCTTCCACCGAGCAGGAGCTGCGCTCCGTTATGGAGCATGTGGAGGCAAATCTAAATCGACATGGCATCATGTCACCTAGAATGTTTCCGATATCGAGCCTGCTTGCGCTTGAAGCGAAACAATCTAGTGATGACCAGGCTATTGAAGCTTCAGGCATTGCAAGCTTTGAGCAAGTATTCCATTCGTTTATACATGATGAGCTTGGTGCATTAGCGCTGAACTCAGCATCGCTTGAGCTGCAACGAGCGGTTAACATGGTCAGTGCGCTACTGGATAACGCGAAGTCTGCTAAGGCCCATGCGGAGCAGCAGGTAGTTAGCATCAAGCAAAGCATGAATGCCTTAGCACAAGCGTTGGAGGAGGAAGCAGCTGTTCAGCTGCCTCTAGCAATGAAGCAGGAAATCGAAGAGCTTATGTATTATATTGTACAGCGTCTATCATTCCGCTTCGGAGATTTTTATAACTATGCGTTCAATCCTGCACTGCTGAAGGATGATGGTCGCTCCATGTCGCAAGCGGTATGGAGTGCATGGCTAGAGCTACAGCGTTCCCTAGCGCTAGAGCTTCAGCAAGAGCTGCTTGCTACGACCATGCGCGTAGAGCGAGCGATTGAATCGGCTGTTCACAAGCAGTTAGATCAGCTTGCTGAGCTCGCTGCCAAACGACTTTCAGGCTATCAGAGACCTGGCGTATTAGAATCGCAATATGGGCAGCCTGAGCAGCCAACTGATTGGCAGGAGCGCAGCATTACGATGAAGTGGCTTAGCCAACGGATGAAGTCTCCAAAGCAGTTTTTTGAAGGGGACGGTAAAGCAAAGCTTAGAAAAGAGCTGGAGGAGCTAATCTTCCCAAGTCTACAGCAATGGATGAGCGAGGTTCAGCGTGAATGGCAGAAGCATTATGAGGAGCAGTGGCAGCTTATTCTCGCTTCTCAGCTGGATAGGCTTGGTCACAGCATCACTCAGTATGGCAAGCAACAGCTTCTGCTGCTTGAGGATGAATCCTATGTAAGCAAGCTTGAGGTTGTAAATAAGAAAATTAAGCAATGGAGCTTGATTGATTAACTTTCGAGATAATTGATCTGAGTTCGTGATGAAGCTGCTATCTTTCGATATCGAAAATAGCAGCTTTTTTTTTGCCTTTTTGTGTGAAAACGTGCAAAAATGGAGTAATTTGAACATAAAGCCGAATGAATGCCATCATTTGAGAGTAAAGGGGAGGTTAGTTCATTGATTTGCCACAATAACCGTAAAAAAATAAAGATTTACATTATATTGATGTTTGCTCAACAACAAGCGAGTTGATAAGATTCTTCATATCTAAAATAAGTGAGGAGTGACCGTTTTGGAAATATTTAGGCAGCTGAAGCGATTCTATGCACCAGAGAAAAAGTTTATTGTCGGAGCAATACTTTTTCTTGTACTTGCAACTGGAATTGGACTGGTTCAGCCTTACCTGGTAAGTTATTTGATCGACAATGTAATTATGCCTAGCAATTTCGAGTTGGTAGCACCTATCTCACTTTTGGTTGTTGGGGTCGTCTGCTTGAAGGCAATTAATCAATTTTTACACGGATTTTGCGGCGGCAGATTAGGTAACCGAGTTGCAACGAAAATGAGAAACACGCTGTATGAGAAATTGAATACGTTATCTTTCCAATATTATGATAAAGCGAAAACGGGAGATTTGATGTCTCGTTTAACTGCAGATTTGGAAGCGATTCGAAATTTCATTGGCTTTGGTTTTGCACAGCTCTTGAATGTACTATTCATGGTTGTGCTTGGCGGCACGGCAATGATTATGATGAATTGGAAGCTTACACTCATCACGCTGCTGCCGATACCGCTGCTATTACTATTAGCGTTTCGCTTTGAGGGACAGATTCATCCGATCTTCCGTGAGATGCGTAAAGCAATGAGTAATTTAACGACTGCTGTGCAAGAAAATATTACAGGCGTTCGCACAGTAAAATCATATGCGCAAGAGGACTATGAGGTTCATAAATTTACTGAACGAAGCGAGCAATTCAGAACGAATCAGATTGAGGCTTCCTCTAAGTGGGCAAAATTTTTCCCAGCGATGGAAACGGCTGCGAACCTTTGTGTTATTGTGTTGTTTATTGTCGGTGGCATTTTAGTTATCAATAAAGAATTGTCACTAGGCAACTTTGTAGCGTTTTTTAGCTTGATATGGTACATTATCGGTCCTTTATGGGGACTAGGGTTCCATATTAACAACTACACACAGTTTAAAGCATCAAGTGAACGCGTGTTAACACTACTTAACGAGCCGATTAACATTAAAAGTGAGTCCAATGCTGTCGTTTTAGATCCAAGAACAGCAAGAGGCGATGTATCCTTTAACCAAGTAACCTTCAATTACCCTGATAAAAAACCAGCAATTAAGGATATTAACATTCACGCGCCTGCCGGCACGGTTATAGGATTACTTGGGGCAACAGGAGCAGGGAAATCGACAATTATACAATTGCTGATGCGCGCTTACGATGTGAAGCAGGGATCAATTACTATCGATGGTATTGATGTTAAACACCTTGATGTGCATAGCTTGCGCTCCATTATCGCACCAGTGTTCCAGGAGACCTTCCTGTTCTCTGCAACGATTCGCGATAATATTGCTTACGGAATCTCGGGTGTGACGCAGGAGCAGATTGAGGAAGCAGCAAGGCTAGCCAAAGCACATGATTTCATTATGGAGATGCCACTTGGCTATGATACAGTAGTCGGCGAGCGAGGCATGGGATTGTCCGGCGGCCAGAAGCAACGTATTGCTATTGCACGCGCGTTTATTAAAAATCCTAAAATTCTTATTCTCGACGATGCAACAAGTGCTGTTGATATGGAGACAGAGCATGAGATTCAAGCAGGCTTCAAGCAATTAATGGCAGGTAGAACGACGTTTATTATTGCACATCGTATCTCCTCGCTGCGATTCGCTGATGAGATTATCGTGCTTGAAGAAGGTAATATTGTTCAGCGTGGAACACATGACCAGCTCGTGCACCTGCCTGGTCCATACCGTGAAACGTATCAAATTCAATATGCAGATTTTCCTGGCGAGCTTGAGCTTGCAGCAGGCAATCAGGAATAGGGGGTGAGAGATCTTGGCAACGAATAAAACAGCAGCGAATGAAACAACAAAACGTGATCGCTTCGTCTACACCGATGATGATGCGATAGAAAAAAGCTTTAACTGGCAGCAAATGCGTAGGCTTTACACTTACTTGAAGCCTCATAATCGCGAGCTAATTCCAGTTCTTATTATGATGTTGATTGGAACGCTAACAAGGCTCGGTGTACCTCTGTTAATCTATTATGCAATCGATAATATTATCCATCCGGTTGATGGAACTGGAGAGAAGTCTACGCTGTGGCTGCTGGGAGCGACAATGCTAGGTATGTATATTATTCAAATGTTCGCGAACCAATATCGCATTAAGCATTCGAATATTATTGGTCAAAAGGTACTATTAAGCATCCGCAGTCATATTTTTACACATATTCAAAAGCTAAGCTTCCGCTTTTTTGATAAGCGCCCAGCAGGCTCAGTGCTCGTACGTGTGACGAACGACGTAAATGCATTGCAGGATCTGTTCACTAACGGTGTTGTTAACTTGCTAATGGATATTATTCAGCTCGCGGGAATTATCGTTATCCTGCTAGTGATGAACTTTAAGCTAGGTTTAGCGGTTATGGTTACTGTACCGATTATGTTTTTCGTTTCTACCTCCTTGCGCAAAAAAATTCGCTTTGCATGGCAGGACGTACGTATGAAAAACTCTCGGATTAACTCTCATTTGAATGAAAGTATTCAAGGGATGAAGGTAACACAAGCCTTTGTACAGGAAAAAAGCAATATTAAGTTTTTTGAGCAGATGAATGATTCTAACC
Organism: Paenibacillus camelliae; assembly: GCF_023715345.1. Taxonomy (GTDB): domain Bacteria; phylum Bacillota; class Bacilli; order Paenibacillales; family Paenibacillaceae; genus Pristimantibacillus; species Pristimantibacillus camelliae. Next base: position 123,019 of record NZ_JAMBNY010000002.1, on the reverse strand, counting down.
TCAAGTCTTGGAATAGAGCATCGGCGATGAACCAAAGCTTTGGTCCGATCATTGAGGTAACGGCAGCACTTGGTGCATGTATCTTGTACTGGTACGGCTCGTATTTAATTAGTGTAGGACTGTTTTCTGTCGGCTTGCTCGTCGCATACTCTACCTATATGGCGCATTTTTGGGAGCCAATTAACCGTTTAGGCCAGCTTTATTCGCAGCTGTTGATCGCGATGGCTTCCTCTGAACGTATCTTTGAATTTATCGATGAGAAGCCGACGGTATCTGAGAAGGATGACGCTAAGCCACTTCCTGAGATTCGCGGAGATGTATCCTTCGAGAACATTGTGTTCGAATATGAGCCGAATCGTCCAGCATTGAAAAACATTTCGATTAATGTAAAAGCAGGTCAATCTATTGCATTAGTCGGTCATACAGGCTCGGGTAAAAGTACGATTATCAATTTGCTATGTCGCTTCTATGACCCTGTTCAGGGCCGCGTATTAATAGATGGCATGGATATTCGAGATGTATCATTAGAAAGCTTGCGTAAGCAGGTTGGACTCGTGATGCAGGATACATTCATATTCTCAGGTACGATTCGCGACAACATTCGCTATGGTAAGCTTGATGCAACGCATGATGAAATTGTAAGTGTGGCGAAGGCGGTTAATGCACATGACTTCATTATGAATCTACCGGACGGATACGATACGCAGGTCGAAGAGCGTGGTAACGTACTGTCAATGGGTGAGCGGCAGCTTCTATCCTTCGCTCGTGCGCTGCTGTCGAATCCAAAGATACTCATTCTAGATGAAGCAACAGCAAGCATTGACACCGATACGGAGTTAAAGATTCAAGAAGCGCTTAAGGTGCTGCTAAAAGGACGTACATCGTTTATGATTGCACATCGTCTATCAACGATTAGACACGCTGACGATATTATTGTGCTCGATCACGGACGAATCGTTGAGCAGGGCAACCATGAGCAATTGATGGCGGAGCAAGGCGTCTATCACGGCTTAATTAAAGCGCAGTATCGATTTGTATAGTTGATTTTTAAGAGAAGAACCTCAATAATGGAAGAATAATGACCGATGAGGTCGATGATTCCAAGGAGGTTCTTTTCTTATGTATGGTGCACCGTACTCACAGCATGCCAAAAAAATGCTGCTACTAGGCTCAGGAGAGCTTGGCAAGGAAGTAATACTCGAAGCACAGCGTCTCGGCATTGAGACGATAGCTGTAGATCGTTATGAGCATGCTCCTGCGATGCAGGTGGCGCATCGTCATTATGTTACGAATATGCAGGATGGGGCTGCTATTCGAGCGATAATTGAACAGGAACGGCCCGACTATATCGTTCCAGAGATCGAAGCCATTGCAACAGAGACTTTGCTTGAGCTTGAAGCAGAGGGCTTCCATGTTGTGCCTACTGCTAGAGCAGCTAGACTTACAATGGATCGTGAAGGAATACGCAGGTTAGCAGCAGAAAAACTAGACTTGCCAACTGCACCATATGCCTTTGCTGATTCACTCGATGAGCTGCGAACCGCTGCACATAAGCTTGGCTTTCCATGCGTCATTAAGCCATTAATGAGCTCATCTGGTAAAGGTCAAAGCATCTGCCACAACGAGGATGAGATCGCTGCTTGCTGGACGTATGCGATGGAAGGCGGTCGTACGCAAAAGGGTCGTGTCATCGTGGAAGGCTTTGTTGAGTTTGAATCGGAGATTACACTACTTACCGTTCGTTCTGTGTCAGGCACAAGCTTCTGCCATCCGATCGGCCATATTCAACGTGACGGAGATTATATCGAATCTTGGCAGCCTCATGCGATGAGTGAAGTGCAGATTGAGCAAGCAGAGCATATCGCACGTAGCATAACGGATGAGCTGGGTGGCTATGGAATTTATGGTGTGGAGCTATTTCTAACGAAGAATGGTGTACTGTTCAGTGAAGTATCGCCTCGTCCGCATGATACAGGGATGGTCACGATGGCTTCACAGGATTGGTCACAGTTTGCGCTTCATGTTCGTGCGATTTTGGGACTACCAATCCCTACGATTCGTTTGCTAACGCCTGCAGCGACGCATACATTAAAATCTGATGCAGAGCTGAAGCAATTCGCAATCGGTGGATTAGAGGAAGCGATGTCTATTCCAAATACAACTGTTCGTGTATTTGGTAAACCTGAGACGAAGATTGGCCGTAGGATGGCTGTAGCTTTATCGTCAGCAGGTACAGTGGAAGAGGCACGGAGTCTGGCAAGTCGTGCAGCGTCAAGTCTATCGATAGAGGAATTATAAGAAGGTGAGAAAATGGGTAAGAAGCAAAAGAAGATGTCACAGCAGCGAACAAAGGCTGCACGGCCTGCAAGTCAGGATACGGTAGCTTCTGGAGCTAGTCTGAAAGAGCTGTTAAATGCTGATACACTCGCGAAGCTTAAGGCACAAAGTGAGGCTATGGAGCAGAATGAGAAGCAGCGCAGGGAAGAGGAAGCGGCTCGCAAGGCTGAAGCAGAGAGAGCGGAACGAAAACGATTGGAGAATGACTTTAACTATTTGCTCGAGAACTCCGATCCAAACTGGAGCAAGTACAAATAAGCAATAAACGTATAGAGCGCGTTAAGGAAGTCGATTTTTCTAAGGAATACTTGAGCGAAAGATGCCGGTTAACTTAGGAAAGTCGGCTTTTTTCGTCTTCATTGCTGTTTTTCAATGTGTTTAAGCGTGAGCGCCGTTGTTGTACTGCGTATATTATAGGAACGTTTTATAGGCATTTGTCATAGGCTACTAGTGGAGAAAGCTATGAGAGGGTGATTACGATGCAAATTGCCGTACGTCCTGGCGATACGCTGTGGGGCTTTAGTGTAATGTTTGATGTCCCCTTGCAGCTAATATTAGATAGTAATCCTTCACTTGGCTCGACATTACAGGTAGGTGATCTGGTCAATATACCAGGCTATACGTGGAATGAATATACGGTTGTAGCAGGGGATACGCTTTGGCAAATTGCTAAACGCAACAATATATCGTTACATTTGCTATTGCAAAGCAACCCTACCTTGGAAAGCGAGCAGCTGCAAATCGGTACGAAGATTGTACTTCCAAGCCGTGTAACAAGTCGAGTGATCAATGGAGAGAAAAATTACACATATGAGCAGCTGCTTCAGGATATGGAAACGCTGCGCAGAATTTATCCTAATCTTTCCACACATACTATTGGAAAAAGTGTAATGGGGAGAGATATTATCGAGCTACGAGTAGGTAATGGTCCAACTGAGATTCATGTAAATGCGGCGATTCATGCCAATGAATGGATCACGACAGGAGCATTAATGACATTTATTAATGATTATATGCTGGCAGTCACGAATAGCACCCCGCTTGAGGGTCAGTTTATGTTTCCGCTCTATGCCATGAATACGATGTCCTTTGTGCCGATGGTTAATCCTGATGGAGTTAATTTGGCCATAAACGGGGCGCCATGGGAGGAGCCTTTCCGCTCAGAGGTGCTTAGAATTAATAACGGATCAACCGACTTTACCGGCTGGAAAGCCAACATACGCGGCGTTGACTTGAATAAGCAATTTCCTGCTTTATGGGAGGTGGATGCTGTGAAAGGGCCACAAGAGCCTGCGCCAAGAGACTTTTCGGGAACAGCTCCACTTACCGAGCCTGAGGTTCAAGCGATCGCACAGCTCACGCGAGAGCGTAGCTTTAATCGTGTTCTCGCGCTGCATACACAGGGCGAGGAAATTTATTGGGGCTTTGAGGGCTTGGAGCCGCCAGAGTCTGAGATTTATGCAACTCGAATGGCACAGGCGAGCGGCTACCGTGCAATCCGTTATGTAAACAGTACAGCAGGCTATAAGGATTGGTTTATCCAGGACTGGCGCCGTCCAGGTTTCACCATTGAATTGGGTCTAGGCCAAAACCCATTACCACTGTCACAGTTCCAGTCTGTATCACGTGCTGCAAATGTTATTATTATTGAAGCGATGAAGAGCGCCTATAGCTGAGTTAAAGCTAATGCGTTGTAATATATGATGATCAAGAGAAGCAAGTAGTGTGAGAAGGCAGTAAGTAGCTCATGCACTTGCTTCTTTGCCATGTTTTCTTTTTTGCAATAGTGCTAGCTTGAACCAGCCAATGGAACAGGACTAATAGCAATTGGATCCTCGCCATATCCGAAACTGGCTTACATACGAAGCGAACCTTGCGTAACTTGCAAAAAAGAGCCTTCTATAGTAGAATGTGTGTTCGCATTTCGAATGCCTGATGAGAATCATAGCAGGTGCAATTAAGCGTATCATTATTAGAATACGTTTGCTAAAACTACAGTTTTATGTTTATAGTGTAAATATGTTAGCTTTACGTGGACGAGGAATTACACTAAAATACTAAAAGATGTGACAATGATTGGTTGTTGATTGGGGGAAGATCATGGCAGAGCAAATCGATCTTTTTAATGACGTTCCAAAATCAGAGCAATATGGCGCTGATGATATTCAAATATTAGAAGGTTTATCTGCAGTACGAAAGCGCCCAGGGATGTATATTGGGAGCACCGGCAATTCGGGCCTACATCATCTCGTATGGGAAATTATTGATAATGCGGTTGATGAGCATTTGGCGAAATTTTGTTCAAATATCGATGTCACTATACATAAAAATGGCTCGATTACGATTCAGGATAACGGACGCGGAATACCTACAGCTATTCATAAATCTGGTATACCTACACCGCAAGTCGTGTTTACGATATTACATGCTGGTGGTAAGTTTGGCGGTGGCGGATACAAGAAATCAGGCGGATTACACGGTGTTGGTGCTTCCGTTACGAATGCGCTATCAGAATATTTGGAAGTAGAAATATTCCGTGAAGGTAAAATTTATAAGCAGCGATTTGAGTATTGGATCGATGAGCAAGGAAAAGAGCATGTCGGGGAGCCCGTAACTGGGCTAGACATTATAGGGAACACGAATCGTACGGGTACAAAGGTTACATTTAAACCGGATACTCGTGTATTCCAGCAAGGCATTTCCTTTAATTATGATACATTAGCAGATCGACTGCAGGAAATTGCGTTCTTAAACTCAGGACTTAAGGTAATGATTAAGGATGAACGTACCAATACGTCGGATGTTTTTCATTATGAAGGCGGAGCGAGTCAATTTGTTGAGTTTTTGAACGAGGGAAAGTCTGTACTGCATGAAGTCATTCATTATACTGGAGAGCGCGAGGATATCGAGGTCGAGATCGCCCTGCAGTATAACGATGGCTATACGGAGACGATTGTTTCGTTTGTCAATTCCATTCCGACACGCGGTGGTGGTACACATGAGACAGGCTTCAAGACGGCATACACTCGGGTTATGAATGATTATGCACGTAAGGCAGGTATCCTGAAGGAAAAGGAAAAGAATTTAGATGGTAATGATCTCCGTGAAGGGATGATTGCCGTAATTAACATCAAAATGGCTGAGGTCGAATTTGTCGGTCAGACGAAGGACCAGCTGGGCAGCTCCTCAGCTCGTGGTGCTGTTGATGCAGTTGTCACGGAGCGAATGAATGTATTTCTTGAGGAGAATCCACAGGTTGGCCAATCACTGCTTAAAAAAGCGGTACAAGCAGCTAAAGCAAGAGAGGCAGCTCGTAAAGCACGCGAGGATATTCGATCAGGGAAAAAAAGAAGCGAATCCTCGAATCTTGGTGGCAAGCTAACACCAGCTCAGTCAAAGGATTTCAGCCGCAATGAGCTGTTTATCGTAGAGGGAGACTCTGCTGGCGGTTCAGCGAAGCAAGGACGAGATTCTAAGCATCAAGCGATTCTTCCGCTTAAAGGGAAGCCAATGAATCCTGAAAAAGCAAAGCTTGCTGACATTATGAAAAACGATGAATATCGTGCAATTATTTCAGCAATTGGAGCGGGAGTCGGCTCGGAATTTTCTGTCGAGGAAAGCAATTACAATAAAATTATTATTATGACAGATGCGGATACGGACGGTGCACATATTCAAGTGCTTCTGCTTACATTTTTCTACCGCTATATGCGCCCACTTATCGACAGTGGCAAGGTATACATTGCACAGCCGCCGCTTTATAAAATTACAAAAAAATCAGGCAAGCTGAATACGGTACGTTATGCGTGGACGGATGAACAGCTGCAAAACTATACGAAGGAAATGAAAGGCTTCGAGCTCCAACGCTATAAGGGCTTAGGGGAAATGAACCCTGACCAGCTGTGGGAAACAACGATGAATCCAGAAACGAGAACGCTATTGCAGGTGCATATTGATGATGCAGCTAAAGCAGAACGTCGCGTAACGACGCTGATGGGGGATAAAGTAGACCCACGTAAGCGCTGGATCATTGAAAATGTTGACTTTACAGAATATGAGGAGTAAGGAGCGAAATAGATGGAACCGTTAGAGCAATTTTTACCGGCATTTCTCGAAGAGGTTGTCGGAGACAGATTTGGTCGCTATTCCAAATACATTATTCAAGATCGTGCTATTCCAGATGTGCGTGACGGCCTAAAGCCTGTACAGCGTCGTATTCTATATGCGATGTACGACTCTGGGAATACACCGGACAAGCCTTACCGCAAGTCTGCTAAGACGGTAGGGGATGTAATGGGTAATTATCATCCGCATGGAGACTCCTCGATCTATGAAGGTATGGTACGGATGGCACAGCCTTGGAAAATGGGCTATCCACTCATCGATGGACATGGAAATTGGGGCTCGCAGGATGATGATCCGGCAGCTGCAATGCGTTATACAGAGGCTCGACTTTCCAAGATTGCAATGGAGCTGCTGCGTGATATTGAAAAACGCACAGTGCTGTTCAAAGATAATTTTGATAATACGGTGAAGGAGCCGGTTGTACTACCTGCTCGCTACCCTAACCTGCTAGTCAATGGTTCTAGCGGAATATCTGCAGGCTTTGCAACGGAAATCCCGCCTCATCATCTGGGAGAGGTTATTGAGGCAAGCGTTGCCTATATGCGCAATCCAAACATTAGCTTAGATGAAATGATGAATATCGTGAAGGGTCCTGACTTTCCAACAGGTGGCATTATTATGGGGGGAGAAGGGATCCGTGATGCGTACGAAAAAGGAAAAGGACGTATCTATATCCGTTCCAGAACGGAGATCGAAACGCTTCGCGGTGGTAAGCAGCAAATCGTCATTACAGAAATTCCATATCAAGTTGTCAAATCTCGTCTCGTTACCGCTATGGAAAACATTCGACTAGAAAAAAAGGTTGAAGGTATCGCCGAGGTACGTGATGAGAGTGGACGCAATGGACTGCGTATTGTTGTTGAGCTAAAAAAGGACGCTGATGCGAACGGGATTCTCGCATATTTGCTTAAAAAAACCGATCTGCAGGTTACGTATAATTTTAATATGGTAGCTATAGTTAACAAAGCACCGAAGCAGCTAGGACTTATTGATATTATTTCAGCTTATATTGAGCACCAGAAGGAAGTCGTTACACATCGCACACAATATGAGCTTGAAAAAGCAGAAGACCGTGCACACGTGTTGGAGGGCTTAGTTAAAGCATTGAATCTGCTTGATGATGTCATCGCAACGATTAAAGCTTCAAAAAATCGTGCTGATGCGAGCGATAATTTAATTGCGAAGTTTCAGTTTACGGAGCGACAAGCAGATGCCATTCTAACATTACAATTGTATCGATTGACGAATCTTGAAATAACGAGCCTTGAAAAAGAGCATGCCGATACGATAAAGAAGATTAAATACTACCGATCGATTCTGGAGAGCGACAAAAAGCTAATTGGAGTCATTGAAAAAGAGCTGCTTGAAATTAAAGAAGCTTATATGATCGAGCGACGCTCTGACATTCAACTTGAGATCGAAGAGCTGAAGGTTAATCTCGAGGTTCTAGTTAATGCTGAGGATGTGCTATTTACACTTAGCCATGAAGGCTATGTGAAGCGAACCAGTATGCTTTCTTATACACGTTCAGGCGGAGAGATGGATAGTGCAGGGGTGAAGGACGGAGATGTGATTACCCATTGCTTGTCGGTGAACACGCTCGATAACTTGCTTCTATTCACGAAAAATGGACAGTATTTCCTATTGCCTGTTCATCAAATACCTGAATTTAAATGGAAGGATACTGGGACAGCAATTGTCAACGTCATTCCGTTGCCTAAGGATGACAGCATTGTCGCGGTGATCCCGGTGAAGGACTTTAATACGGACCAAAGCCTTGTATTTGTGACGAAGCGAGGACAGGTGAAGCGAACAGAGCTTAAAGAGTATGCAACAACTCGCTCTACCGCTATCGCAGCTTGTAAGGTTGCCGCAGGCGATGAGGTGATCGAGGTTAAGGTTAGCAATTCGTCCAAGCAAATTATGCTCGTTACTGCTTCTGGTATGTCGATCCGTTTCTACGAAACAGAGGTAAATGCAATGGGCCGTGCAGCTGGCGGAGTAAAAGGAATACAGCTGCGAGAGGATGACGAGATCATTGCCGCACTATGGGTAGAGAATGATGAAGGTGAAGTACTAGTCGTTTCCGATACTGGTCATGGTAAACGTACGCTCTTGCTTGATTATCCAATTCAAGGACGCGGTGGTAAAGGTGTCCAAACGTTTGAGTTTAAGGAAGGTAAACGAGTAAGAAGCAACGGACAACGATTATTGTCTGCTTTCTATTGCCGTGAACCCATTGAATTAGCTGGCTTTACAGATAAAGGATTGATGCAAATTGTTCAATCTGAGAAAACAATCATCGAGGAAAGAAAATCAACAGGTCGAACGATCTTCCAGCTAGAGAAGGAAGAGAAGCTGTTAATTTTATTCTCAGTAACGGATCGTATTCAGCAACCGAAAGCTGAGAACTAATAATCCAGCTACAAACACTATGATTCAAGTGGCGCTCAGGAGCTTTAGTCATATGCTTACTGTTCAGCAAAAGCTGAATTGTAAGCATAGCTAAATGCTATGCAGAGCGCTTTTTTGTTTATTTGGCGCATGCAAAATTCCCAACCTTTCCGCAAGATACTACAATGAATGCTGGCGATTATGTTGATTTGTAGGAAAAGCTTCCGCAATGCAGCATATTTTATCGTAAACTATTAATTGCATTAATCTTTCTTTCGACAATTAGGATTAGTATAATATAAAGTAGAAGAACGTCAGAAAGTTGGTGGAGCATGGTAGCCGAAGATTTTTCTAAGCTATGGAACAAGCTGTCACGAGATTGGAAACTTACCTTAGAGCAGGAATTAGCACCATTGACAGAAGGACAGTTACATATTTTAGAACTATTGCTGGAATCAGAGGCGATGAAGCCTTCTGACCTCATTCAGTATTTGAACACAACACCTGCAGCGATTACGACAATACTTGATCGTATGGAGCGAAATGAATTGATTACACGTGAGCGTGATGAGCGTGATCGACGTGTTGTATGGATTCAGGTGACTGAAAAGGGTTTCGCGGAAGCTGTAAGAGGCTCTAACATAAGAAAATCAGTCATCGAGCAATCACTAGACCGGATATCTAGTCATAACCAACAGCTGCTTGTCTATCTACTAGGCAAGGTTGCTAGTTCATCCTAATCTAGCTATTCTATATATTGAACCATGTTAAGGGACCGCTGCTCGTGCTAAAGGCATGCTTTGGCACGAGCAGCGGTCTTTCCGTGGGATTTTTATGACAGAGGGAGAATCAGATGACGTCAATACCAGCACCAAGAAAAAAACGAAATTATATTTGGCAGCTACTAACCGTTTATTTAGGCTTTATTATTTTTGGTTTATCGGAAAATATTAAAGGACCAGCCATACCACGCATACAGCTGTCTTTTGATTTAGATGAAGCGCAGATTGGAACGTTGCTGTCATTAAATTCGCTAGGGTATTTAATTGCCTGCATGTTTACTGGTTTGCTTGTTCGTAAAATAGGAATTAAAGCCACCTCGGTCATATCTTTCTCGTCAATGATCGTTGCTGGATTATTGATTTGGATTTCGAAAAGCTATTCCTTCTTGATCGGTTCGACTTTCCTGCTCTATATTGGGAACGGGATGCTGGAGATCGGTCTGGCCATTCTCGCAGCGCGTATTTTTACTAGAAATACAGGTACGATGATGAATCTAGCACATTTCTTCTACGGGCTAAGCTCAATTGTTGCTCCGCTATTAGCAACGGGGCTAATGAGCATTACAATTCTAGGCTACACCGTTGAATGGGGATTGATGTATTTTATCGTTCTTGCCTTTTCACTTATTCCTATTATTCCAACTGTACTAGGGAAATTTCCAGGAGATGAGATTAAGGCTGAGGATCGTAAATCGTTACGTACGTTAGCGAGTGATTATTCCTTATGGCTGCTTGTTGGCATACTAACATTCGGCGTAATTGCCGAGCTGTCAGTCGGAGGCTGGTTAGTTAACTACCTTGAGAAAAGCTATGAGTGGAGCACTTTATCTGCATCGGCAATGCTGTCGTATTTCTTTATCGGTTTTTCATTAGCTCGCCTTTTACTTGGACCTATTATTGATCGGATCGGTTATAATCTTTCGGTAATTATCGTGTCAATGTTTGCAGCAATATGTACGTTTATCGCTGTCCTGGGAGGGGAAGGCTATGCCATATTTTTTGCCCTGTCAGGTGCTGGTGTAGCTCCGATTTATCCTACAGTTATGGCATTTATCGCTAAGCGCTATCCGAATGACAGTGACGTTGTTATTAGCTTTATTGTGACGATTATGGGCATCGGCACAGTAATAGGTAATTATGTAATCGGATTAATTATTAATGGGGTTAAGCATATGTATCGTGCAGAACCAGCGATTGCTGTGCTTAGAGGATATCAAGCAGGATATTTGTTTATTGGTGTAAGCGCACTGCTGTGTGCAATATTGTCCATTATGATGTATACACATCTAAAAAAGCAAAAGCAACTGATCTAATGAGCTGTTCATAAAGGAGTTATCGAGTGCGGAAATTTATTAATTTTATATTGATGTCCATAGGTTTATTACTTGTCATAAGTGGGTGTCAGTCTAGTAAGCCGAATGAGGATTTATTTCATTACAAAGGCTCGTATGTTGGTGATAATAGTGCTGTAGGCAATATTTTACAACAATTACGGAGCGGAGAAGAAGTAGAACGCTTCGAGCTTATAACGAAATCTGAACCATACGGGGTAGTAATAACATATAGTGATTATGCTGAAATGTCAGAGAAGAGCGTGAAGCAAACGGTCCTATATAACGCAACATTTCTATTTGCATTAATTCAAAACGTGGATTGGATTACGTTTATCTTTGGCGATGATTACCAATATAAAGTGGAGAAGCAGGCAGTTCAAAAATGGTACGGTATGGAGCTAGGTGGGTATACTAGCGAGGATGAATTACAAGAATTAATGCAACAATTTTTAGAGGATGAGGACAAAATTAATCAGTTTTTTGTTCTTGTTGAATAAAAAAGCTGCAGTCTAGATTCGATTCTAGGCTGCAGCTTTTTTTTGTTCTGGCATTGCAATCATCTATTCGTTATCAAGCATGGAGGACAGACGATCGGTAAGCATCATATGACTTGCTTCAAGTGCTTCATAATCGGATTGCTTTAACAAGACGTCATCACGTGCAGCTAGCGTGCTTTCGACTGGTAACACACGGTATCTGTAGTATTGATCTGGCTTATAGCGATGAACCCAGGTTGGTGTGACCGTTACATCTTTAATTTCGATAGCACCTGTATCGTAGTGCTTTCTAAGATCTACGCGAAATATTGCACCATAGTCCTTAGAGTCACCACGTTGATTAGAGATGAAATTCCCCATGGAATATATGATTAGGCCTTGTCGTTCGGCTCCAAGTTCATCCACTGTTGTCACTAGCTCGTAAGGCTGCAATACATGGGGATGAGAGCCCGCAATAATGTCTGCTCCCGCTGCAATTAAAGCTCGAGCCAATGTTTTCTGTTCCTCTGAGGGCTGGGTCTGATATTCATTGCCAAAATGCAACGCAATCGTAATAACATCTGCGCCATCCTGACGTAGTCGATTCATATCCTCAATGATACGTTCCTGATCAATCAAATTTACAATATACTCCTTACCCTCAGGGATCGGAATGCCGTTTGTACCGTACGTATAAGACAGCAGCCCCATCGCGATTCCATTATGCTCAACGATGACACTCGTATTTGCTTCTTCAGCATCTCTCGCTGATCCCACTGTTGTAAAACCAATCTGCTGAACATGATCGAGTGTAAGCATTGCACCAGTTACACCCTTATCGAGCGTATGGTTGTTAGCGGTAGAGAGGATGTTAAAGCCGTTATCCCATAATGCCTGTGCGAGTTCAACTGGTGCGTTAAACAACGGATAGCCAGTATAACCGTAATCCTTGCCAGCCATCGGTGCTTCTAAGTTAGCCATTACCCAATCACCATCAGCAACAATGTCAGCAATCGGTGAAAAGACGTCTTTAAAATTATAGCTGTCTGTCGCTTTGTCGTATGCACCAGGGAGCTGTGGGGTGTGGCTCATAATATCTCCAACACCGATCCACACAGCATCCGTATACTGTGGTGGTGTAGGCGTAGGCTCTGGAGTAGAAGTAGGCGATGGTGTTGGAGCTACGCTGCTGCCTGGTTGCTGGGCTGATAGCTCGTTAAGGCTGCTGTTATTAGGGTCTTGTGGAGCTGCATCCTTTGAATTCAATAGTATGAATATCAATAGGGCTCCCGCAGCTATAAAGATGAGCAGCACACTGTTGAATATCCATAGCAGCTTTCGCTTTGATTGTCGCTTTTGTCTCAAATAATCACGTCCTATTAAAGTAGATAGTAAGAAAGGCTAAGTTTCCAATATAAAGACGTGCACACAGCTTCAGATGTTGCGTGAGGCTCAAGTGAACGTATATAAGCCGCTCATGTGTAAAACATTCTCACTTGAGCGGCTTATTGCTACGTGTACCAGTGTACAGCTTGTTGAAGCTGCTGGGCTGTATAATGAGACCAAGGAGCTTCAGCTGAGTTCGGCAAGGAAGTAAAGCTCATCACTTCCTTTGACGTCGGATGTGGTGCTGTAACACTTGTCGACCACAATGCAATGGTACCGTGACCTCGCTGCTTTGCCGCTTTGCCGTATTTAACGTCTCCAAGAAGCGGGTGGCCGATAAAGGCCATTTGAGCGCGAATTTGATGCGGCCTTCCTGTATGAAGCTGGATGGAGACTAAGCTAGTGCCATTGTTCGAGGCGATGACACGATAGCTGAGTCTGGCGTCCTTAGCTTCAGCAACGGGCTGATTAAACACGGTCACTTGATTCTTTTTTGAATCCTTACGGATGTAATGAAGCAGATCGGCCTCCTGAGCGACTGGGATGCCCTCAACGATGCACATATATGTTTTCCCGAAGGTACGGGTACGGACAGCATCAGAAAGCCTTGAGGCAGCCTTGGAGGTCTTAGCGAAGATCATCGCGCCGCCGACAGGGCGGTCCAATCGATGTACAAGTCCGAGAAATACATTGCCTGGCTTTTGATAGCGAAGCTTAATGTCGTCCTTAATCAACGTTAGCATATCTGCATCTCCAGTATCATCCTCCTGTGAAGGAATGCCTGGTGGCTTCTCGACAACGATAATATGATTGTCCTCATACAATATCGGAATTGCCGGCTTCATCTACTTCGACTCCCAACGTCCTAATATTCCACATGGAAGAGCTAGACCAGAACGTGTTATCGGCAAACCAATCTCTCCGCAATTAATTTCCCCACCGTACTTACTACCCATGCTCATCGTTAGCAAATGCTGCAAAACAGTAGGTGAAAGTCCAGTTGTATAGGAGTTGATGAGCATGAAAAGCGGGTTGTCACTCATAATGGTCATGCAGGTTTGCAGAAACGGAAATAGATTTTCTTCAAGCTTCCATGTTTCGCCCTTTGGTCCACGTCCGTAGGAAGGAGGGTCCATAATAATGGCATCATATTGTCTGCCGCGACGCTGTTCACGTTGAACGAATTTGAATACATCGTCGGTAATGTATCTTATCGGTGCTTCCTCAAGACCGGATAACACGGCATTCTCCTTCGCCCATTGAACCATTCCTTTAGCTGCATCGACATGACATACCTCTGCACCTGCAGCTGCACAGGCGATTGTAGCGCCTCCAGAGTAGGCGAATAGATTCAACACGCGGATCGGACGATTGGCTTTACGGATTTTATCCATCATCCAGCTCCAATTGACCGCTTGCTCTGGGAATAAGCCAGTATGCTTAAAGCTTGTTGGTTTAATATGAAACCTAAGTTCATTGTAGCTAATTGTCCAGCGTTCAGGCATTTCTTTGTTGCGGATTTGCCATTGACCGCCACCTGAGGAGCTGCGGAAGTAATGAGCATCAGCTTTTCTCCATTGCTCGTCTTCCTTTTCTATAGGCCAAATAATTTGCGGATCCGGGCGACGAAGAATATAGTTGCCCCAACGCTCCAGCTTGTCTCCTGCTCCTGTATCAATTACTTCAAAATCTTTCCACTGATCAGCTATGTACATTCAGATGTTTCCTTCCTAATCGCTTCTTGTTATGATATCATCGCTTATTATAACGAAGCTGCGATACTAAAATCAACGAAGCCAGCTATATTTTTAGTAGAAGGGTCTGAGATTATGTTACGTTTTGAATGTGAATGCGGTAATAAAACGTCTTTTTTTGCAACAAGCGACTATGATGAGCACGGCAGAGAGATGCTCGATATTGAAGATGACGACTGTGTTAGCTACGCATTCGGTGAACAAAGTATAATGCTGAAATGTAAATTTTGTGGTCATCGCTATATTTTGCCCGCTTATGAGGAATATAAATAAAACTAGGACTGAACAGTCCTAGTTTTGTGAGGTGTAATGAATATGGTAGCAAGAAACCGAGAGCAATTAATACATATTGCGGCAAGGCTTTTTCTAAGCAAGGGCTTTAAGTATACGAGTATCGATGACGTAGTGGAGCAAAGCGGAGTATCCCGCTCCAATTTATATTATCATTTTGCAAGCAAAGAAGAGCTGTTGTATGCGGTGGTCGATTTCTGGGGCAACCGGTATGAATCCGCATTAGAGGTTTCCCTTGGGCAACGTGAGCTAGGTGCACAGCTGCGCATTGAGAGCTTTATTCAATTGCTACAAAAGGAAATTGAAGATAGGGGCAATAAAGGGAACTGTCCGTTCATCGCGATGTATGAGCAAAGTCCAGCCGAAGCAGAAGCGGTTCATCAGCGCATCCACCAATTTTTTGCATGCTTGCATACGTACATTACAGAGCTGCTTGCGCAAGGAATAGCTAGTGGAGAGTTTCGCGATAAGGTTTCGCCAGAGCAAAGTGCTTATTTATTTGTTTCTTCCCTCGAGGGCAGTCTGATGCTGGCGGAGACGATGGACGATATTTCGATTGTACGTACAACCTCTAATGCTTTTTTCTCCTTGCTTAGACAATGAACGTCAATGACGCTAAGCTGTTTCGTTTAATCATATACAATAATGTGAAACATCGTTTGTCTTAAACTGTACAAGCTGTTTTCTGTCGTGCACAGAGGGCAGCTTTTTCATTTTGTTAGAACAACTATGCAATGAATATATGAGAATAGGACGTATACCGTGTCAACTTCATTTGTTTAACATATAGTAATTGGAAGAGTTTCAGTTTATATGCCAGCATTGATTAATAGAAGGGGGGGAAATAATTGAAAGGTTTGATATTGTGTGCTGGAAAAGGTTCACGATTACGACCATTAACCTTCTCTAGACCTAAGCATCTTTTGCCGCTTATGAACAAACCAGTATTATTCTATGGAATCGAAAGGATGATTCAAGCTGGTATAAAGGATATTGCTGTTGTCGTTGCGCCACTGTTTCGAACTGTTTTTGACGAAGTATTGCAGGGTGGTGCACCATGGAACATTCGAATAACATTAATTGAGCAGCATGAACCTAAAGGATTAGCTGATGCTGTGCGTATAGCACAGACATTTACTCAAAATGACGATTTTCTATTGTATTTGGGTGATAATATAATAGATGGCTCATTGCTGCCCCTAATAGAGAAATTTCAGTCGGAAAATCTTGATGGATTAATATCAGTAAGTCAAGTAGATTCACCTGAGCAATTTGGTGTTGTGGAGATGAACGGTAATACGATTCATAGAGTAGTAGAGAAACCGAAACATCCACCAAGTAATCTAGCGATTAATGGTGTTTATTTATTTCGGCATACGATCTATGATGCTATTTCGAAGATTCATCCTTCAGCTAGAGGAGAATATGAGATTACAGATGCGATACAGCAGCTTATCGATGATGAGTATGAGCTAGGCATTTATAGCTCTAGCTATTGGTGGAAGGATACAGGGCAGCCGAAGGATTTAATCATATGTAATCAGTATTTTCTCAGTCAAATCAAACACTCTAATATAAAAGGTACAATTGATGCACAGTCAATTATATCTGATGAGGTGTTGATTGGAGAAAATGTAAAGATCGTAAATAGTGTTATTCAAGGACCGGCTATTATTGGTGCTAACACCGTCGTTGAAAATTCATATATTGGTCCGTATTCATCGATTGCAGACAATGCTACAATTATAAACTGTAAATTAGAGAGAAGTATCGTTATGGCAGGTGCGAAATTAGATCAAGTCCCATATCGGATATCAGATAGTATCATTGGCGAGGAAGTAAAAATAATAAGCCGAATTCAAAAACAGAATTTTACCGAGTTGATGCTTGGAGATCATACCTCTATCTATTTACCATGTGAAGAGTAGAAGCTAACGACGAGATAACTATGTGTCAATAACTCATTTATGCATTTCTTAGAATGACTTAGGATTAGCTGTCCGATGTTATTTTGAGGAATGCATTTTTTAATTTAAAGGAGCATTCAACTCTAATTATAAAAGCAAGCCGCTTCTAGTTGAGGACTAAAAGCAGCTTGCATTTGCAACTGATTGTTTATTGTTGCTTCAGTAAAACTTCATTGTAAAATTCCTTTTGTTTTTTCAATTGAATAGCGAGATTAAAATCAGCTTCGACTTTTTTACGAGCGTTTTCCCCTAACTTTGCCCATTGCTCAGGATGCTCGATTAACCATTTCATTGCTTTTTCCAACTGTTTAACAGAGCCTTCCGGAACTAACAATCCAGATACATTGTTCTTAACGAGCTCAGGTATACCGGCATGGGTCGTTGAAATAACTGGCATGCCTGTAGCCATGGCCTCTTTCAATGTATTTGGGATTCCCTCTTGATTACCATTCTGATCGGTAATGCTAGGAGCACAGAAAATATGGGAGCTGTAGTATTTAGACTGGATTTTTTGATAGTCAACCCAAGGTACAATTTCCACATTCTTTTTCAAATTCAGTTTATTAATTAGTCGAGCATACTCTGTCTCATAGGGCCCTCTGCCAATTAGTGTTAATGTTATATTTTTGTGTGTCTTTCTTACCTTTGCGAAAGCACGAAGGAGATGATGGAATCCTTTTTTCTCTACAAAACGACCTACCGCCAAAAATCTAATGTTGTCCTGGGAGTCTAATTTGCGTGGGCGGTATTCAAATCGATTTAAATCTAATCCCCCGTATAACACACGAATTTTATCCTCCGGGCAACCTAATTGCATTATTCTTCGCTTTAGATGTTCGCATACTGGAAAAAACATATCAGCCGTTTTAAAGAGCCTCTTTAACTGCTTTAAGTTTTTCTTTTTCCTTGGAAAGGCGGTAGCATCATTCCCCCGAAAGCCGACAAACATGGGCAGCCCGTATTTTTCTTTTAAGAATTCGTACTTTGTTGTTTGAGAGCCGTGGTGTATATGAAAAGCAACGACATTAGCTTGCTTCAAAAACTGAGGATTGCTTTTAAGCTCCTTCAGCGTAATTACTGATTTAAACGGCGTAGACTTTCGATATTCCTTAGCTTTGCGTACAATCATCATTCCACGGAACCCTTCGACACTCGTGATTTGCTTCGTTACATGCCCATCCTCTAAAGAATACTTATGATGCAGGATGACAGGGGAGCTTTGTTTCATGAAAATTTGACTCCTTCCTTCGCGAATAATTTTTTGGCATTCTTTCTTATTTCTAAATGATTTTTACCAGATGATATTTTAGGGCGAGGGTGTCTTCGATATACAGATAGAGGGGTCTTTTGGCAGTATCCTTTGTAATAGCAAGACAGGCGAAGCCACATATCCCAGTCTTGGGAATAACGGTATTTGGAATTGAACAACCCTACTTTCTCAAAGCAGCTATTGTGAATAACTACAGTGGAGGTCCTTATAGTGAATGCTCTTTTGTATAATTTCTTCCGGAATCTACTTATATCCTCATAATGCTTGAGATTATCAATTACTCTTATTTTCCTACCTTTTTTACTCTCGTAATACCAGCTATATAAAAAATGAGTATTTGGATTATCTTCTAGAATTTTCTTGTTTTTTTCTAGTTTTTCAGGCACAAATTGATCATCCGAATCTAGAAATGCAATATATTTACCCCTTGCCAATTGGATACCTGTGTTTCTTGCACTAGATGGTCCTTGTTGTTCCTGGTAGACATATCGGATCCGATTACCAAACGTACTAACTACGTTTTTTGTTTGATCTCTTGAACCATCATCTACGATGATCAGTTCAAAATCTTGGCACGTTTGCTTCAACACGCTGTTGATCGCTCGTTTAATAAAGCGTTCGCGATTATGTGTTGGAATAATGACGCTGAAGAAAGGCTGCCTCTGCTCTTTTTGTTCGTGAATTCTAATCACTTTGTCATACAGTTGTTCTAGCATATTTGCTTGTACTGTAAGATTATAATCTGCCTCAATTTTAGCGCGAGCTCGATTACTTAGTAGCTTCCAAGAAGCTCCCAGACTTATAGCAGTCAATATTTTGTTCGCCCATGCATCCACATTGTTTACATTTATTAGATGTCCTGTTCTGTTGTCCTCTATCAGATCAGAGACTCCTGGTAAAACCGTTGATATAACTGGAGTTCCGCACGCCATTGCTGCTTTCAGCATATTAGTCATTCTGTCTCTATTTCTACCACGATCTTTTATCGTTGGCTCGCAATATATATGCGACTTCTCTAGTTGTTTTACTACCTCTTTGTCCGAACGCGACGACTTAAAATATATTTTGTTGTTTAGTCCGAGCTCTTTAGTTAGTCTCATTAAACGTTTTTTTGCTTTTCCGTCCCCGATAATCGTTAAGCGTGTTTTAGAATTTGATTGATTAACCTTTTGAAATGCCTTTATCAGTATTTCAACGCCACTTCTATCGTTAAGGTTACCAGCATACGTCAACGTAATTAGACCGTTAGAGGGTAGAGTACGTTCTTTATTAGTGTATTGGTTAAGATCGACGCCACTGTACAGTACGGTAATTTTATTTGCAGGACAGCCATGTCTTATGAGCTCATCCTTCATAAAAAGATAGGGAACTGTAAAGTAATCACCTACAGAAAACAGCTCAGTTAGCTTTTTTTTTTCAATGCTTAATGTTTCGATGGAATCGGAGTGCTGAAAGGAAGTAAGAAGTGGAATTTTCCACTTTCGTTTGATTTTCAATAAATTGATGCCTGATTGTACATCTTGTGCGTGAATCAATTTGAAAAAGTTGTCTCGCAGCATCTGCTCCAGCTTGTTGTGATCTGGTGTTATCACGACGTTTTTATACGGGAACGCTTTGAGATTTTTTTGCTTATTACTAAAAACGAAAGCTTCATAACGTTTGAGATGAGTAAGCTCACTATAATAAGAAGAATCATTGATTGGTAAAAAAACAGGACGAACGACTGCGATCCGGTTCAAAAAGTATCACTTCCTTGATGTGAAATCGATTTATTCATAATCTATGAAAATTTAGATGAGAATGTATGGACGAAAGTAGAGTTTACAAAGCTTTTTAAAAAAGTTTAACTTGCCCAAGCTTTTTAATTTTTTATGAATAAAGTGAAAGAAGATTAACTAGCAAGGATGGGGCGTGAAAACAATTGATAAGTTAAAAAAAAATGTGGAAGATTCATATGGTTTCAAAATAAAAAAATGGAAGATTATTAAATATGTAAAAAATTCTAGTGTCGTTATTAAAGTTACTACTAAAGAAGACAAAAAATATGCTCTAAAGAGTCTGTATATAGCCCCCGAACGACAACATTTCATTGCAATATCAGAGAAAATGCTAGCTGATAAAGGAGTAAGTCTCGCACTTCCAATCTCTACGATTAACGGTGATTTGCTCATGCAATTCAATCGATTTCCCTATGTCTTATATGAATGGGTTGAAGGTAAAAGCTCTCAATTAAAACATCAGAAGGACCTCGAGTCCATAATAGATGCTATGGCTAGATTTCATCATGCTTCCCAAGGTCTATACTATCCTACTGGTATAACCATCTATGAACACCACAATTGGAAAACAGAATATAAAGATAGAATACACACCATGGAAAGGTGGCTCGTCGATCACAAAAGCTTGAAAAATAAGAATGAAGAAATCATTCATCAATATATACACTTCTTTATTAGAATGGCAACAAAAGCGCTGAAGGCACTAGAAAACAGCAACTATGATCAATATGTGAAAAGACCGCCGAATGACAAGACATTGGTGCATGGGGATTTGCACCATAGCAATGTAATTAATGACAATCCATTAAAAGTACTCATTGATTTTGAGGATATTCGCTATGATCTTCCTTCTAAGGATCTTCTCCGAATTTATAGTATGTTTACAAAAAAACATTCGTTTAATAATCAGTCATTTACTAGCATGATGAATACGTATGAGCGAGTTCATCCACTATCTGCAGATGATAAGGAACTAGTTTATATCGACCTATTATTCCCTCACATTTTTGAAAGAATGCTTCGTAAAAAAAAGTATATTGGCATGAATGCGAAGGAGCTTGAGCACAGAATTAAGCAAGAAAAGCGAAAGGCCTCCTATATTGATCGTCATTACTTCTTGAAGAACCGCTATAAGGATGGGAGGGAGAACAGTGCGTAAAATTGCATTTGTCCGCACTCGTTATCTTCGTCCATCAGAAACCTTTATATATGAGGAACTAAAAAATATTAAAGCGTTTGAGCCCATTGTGTATACGCGGAAGAAAATGAATGTAGATCGTTTTCCATTCCGCAAGATAAAGTATCTTCCTCGTAGTGCAAACGAGATAGCAAAGTCATTCAAAAAGAAAAAGATTAAGCTAATACACGCTCGTTTTGGAAGCACCGGAGTCAGCTTAATGAATGTGAAAAAACGTACTGGTATCCCAATGATCACTTCCTTTCACGGGTTTGATTTACCTTCGGTAAAAGATAACTGTAGTTCGTATCAGAAAAAGTTACCAATGCTATTCAGGGTAGGTGATCTGTTCACAGTTCCTTCTCAGCATATGAAGCGAAAGCTAATTAAATGGGGATGCCCTCCGGGCAAAATTAGAATTATGTACAGTGGCATTGACTTGAATAGGTTTACCTATATAGAGCGTGAACCCAAAACAGAAAATATTACGATCCTGGCAGTTGGTAGACTTCATAAAAAGAAGGGCTTTCGTTATCTAGTGAAAGCTTTTAAGAAGGTTGTTGAACAACATCCTTCGAGTCAGCTCGTTATCGTCGGAGAAGGAGATGAACGAGAAACATTAAAAAAGTTGATATCAGATCTCAAGCTTTCCCGACACGTTCGATTGTTAGGACTTATACCACACACTGAAATGTCAGAGCTGCTTAATCAAGCGGATATTTTTTGTCTGCCAAGTATTACAACGAACGATGGAAATCAAGAGGGGATTCCCAATGCGATAAAAGAAGCAATGGCCACAGGCTTGCCTATCGTTTCTACCTTTCACGGCGGAATACCAGAATTGGTTACCGACAAATGGGAGGGTCTACTCGTTCCAGAAAAAAACGTTGGATTACTAGCAATAAAAATTAAATATTTAATTCAAAATCCATCTGTGCGTATGGAAATGGGGAAAAGAGGACGTGAAAAAGTGGAAAATAGCTTCGATTCATCTAAGCAAGTTAGGATACTGGAGGAGCTTTACAGCCAATTAATTAAAGAGAGGTGAGAAATATGAATGATAACAATAGAGTTACAGAGCTAGAGGATCAAAATAAGGATAGTAGCTTGAATGTAACGCTTGTAACCGTAGTTATACCGACCTACAATCGTGCAAAATTTATTACAAGAGCTATTGATAGCATATTAAAACAAACCACTCCAAATTGGAAGCTGCTCATCGTTGATGACGGTTCAAAGGACAAAACGAAAGAGGTTGTTGAACGTTATTTACAAGATCCGAGAATTCGTTATGTAAGGCTAAATAAGAATAAAGGTGTATGTTATGCCTTGAATCATGCGTTGTCATTAGTGGATACGAAATACTTTTCGCAACTGGATGCAGATGATTGGTATGAAAAGAACACACTTAAGGTTTGCTTGAAAAAAATGGAGAAAGCAAGTGAACAAACAGCTGTCGTATATGGCCACGAAAAGGTATGGAGACTAGAGAAAAACGGAAAGATCAAATTTTTGAACGAAAAGAAAAAACGAGAAATTAATAGCAACTATGAATTTATCACTTATCATCCTATGATCTACCCTAGATTTTATCGTACGAGTGCACTCCGTAAAGTAGGTGGCTGGTCAAGTCAAGTTCCACAGAATGGTCGATATGCCGAGGATCGACAAATATTGCTGAAGCTGGCCGATGAGCATAAATTCAAATTAATAAACAAATCCCTTTATAACCGACTTAAGCACTCGAGCAACAATTCACGTATTGAGAACCGCAAGAAGTATGCCAGTGTAACGAGATATTTATATGAAGAAGCATTAAAGCGCTGGGGCGATAAGTACAAAGCGGAATTCAAATGGGTTGGAGGAAGGCTCAAGGTAGGAAGGTTGATAAAAAAATGAATATGGCTAATCAGCAGGATGACGCAACAGAGAATGATACGATAACGCTATCGACGCTAGAAGTTATCGAAGTGGTTCGTAACGCATTAACGAATAAAACTCCGCTGTCTATCGTTCGTGTTGGCGATGGTGAGAACATTTGCTTAAGTCAGCGAAAGGTACTGCCCATTCGTAAAGTATTATCTACTCGTTGGGGAAGATTATCTCGCACCACGAACTGGAAAGGGGTCCGCTTGCCGAACACTCAGCTTCGGGATGACTTGATCGCTTCAATCAAAAAAGCGGATATCGTCGGTATTCCTCACTATAAAGACAAGGAAGTATTGGCTGATGAACAATATTTGCGTCCACTGACAGATCGTTGCTTTGAAGCGTACGGAATCCATCCTCATCGACTTTGTCATACGTTTGTAAATCGTCATATGGTTGAGCACCAACAGTTTTGGGAGATGCTCAAAGGGAAAAAGGTAGTGGTTATATCACGGTGGGCCAATGAATTTAAAAACTTAGTCAGTAAAAACTATGAAGCATTTGATATTCAATTCGTAAAATTGATCCGGATTAATCGATATGAGGAAATATCAAAAGTCATGTCAAAAATGAAAGATGTTGAGTGCGACATTGTATTTATATCTGCTGGTGTTAATGCTGTTATATTAGCGCAGAAGCTATCAGAGGAGCAAAACCGAATTGCGATTGATTTTGGAAAATCAGCAATTTTTATGATAAAAGCAAGTCGTAAAGTCCGGCCATGGACACCGAAACGAATGAAAAAACGACACGAGAGCACAGAAGAAAGGGGAAAAACAAATTGAGGATTACAGTAATCGGATCGGGCTATGTGGGCACGACGACTGCACTTGTTCTAGCTAGTATCGGTCATGAAGTAATAGGATACGATGTTGATAGCTTAAAAGTCGAAAAGCTAAACAAAGGGATTCTACCATTCGTAGAACCGGGCTTGGAGCTATTGCTACAAGAGTTACTTGAAAAACAACAAATTACTTTTACTGCTGATCGTACGGTGGCTATTACGAAAAGCAATATTTTAATGATAGCTGTTGGTACACCGTCCACCTCTAGCGGTAAGGCAGACTTAACCTATTTACAGCAAGTAATGGACGTTATTGCTGAGCAAATCAATGAGCCTAAAATCGTTGTAACGAAGAGCACCGTACCGTTAGGGACGAACCGATGGATGAAGCAGCAATTACTTGAAAAGGTCAAAACGAAAAATCATTCCATCGAAGTCATCTCAAATCCTGAATTTTTAAGAGAAGGAAAAGCACTTCATGATTCACAATTCCCATCTCGAACGGTGATCGGCGGAGAGGATCAAGAGGCGATCGAGAAAGTGAGACAGCTCTATACGCCACTCAATACGAAATTTTTTGTATGTAATTATGAAACCGCAGAGCTGATCAAATATGCCTCCAATGGGTTTTTAGCTACTAAAATCTCATTCATTAATGAAGTTGCTAGGCTAGCAGATCTAATCGGTGCAGATATCGAGAAGGTTGCGATAGGAATGGGGATGGATCCTCGTATTTCACCGCATCATTTACAGGCTGGACTAGGTTATGGTGGCTCATGCTTTCCGAAGGACGTCGATGAGCTATTGTATTTTGCACATCAAAATGGAATACAGCTGAATCTACTAGAGCAAGCCAAACAGGTCAATCATTCGCAAATTGAATGGTTCTTACAAAAAATTGAATCAAAGCTCTCGCTCAAAGGTAAACGTGTATTAGTGCTTGGCCTTACATTTAAGGAGGATACTGATGATCAACGAGAATCACCAAGTATTCGTTTAGTTGAGCAATTGCTTAATAAGGGAGTGGATGAGGTCAGAGTATTAGATCCAACGATATCTTCGTCTGCACAAATTCAGTGGAAAAATGCTTTGCCTGAACATGATAAAGAAAAGGTAAATGTGATAACGGATAAAGATAATGCCCCGAATGGTGTTCATGCTATCCTATTAACTACCCCATGGCCAATATTCTCCAATTATCCTTGGAATGAATGGTTAAGCCGAACAGAAGAAGCGTTAATCTTTGATGGAAGAAACTATCTAAATCCAGATGAAATGCGTAGTTTAGGCTGGCATTACGAAGGTATTGCAAAGGGGAATTGATATGAAGATTGTAATTACTGGGGCAGCAGGATTTATTGGCTCACATTTAAGTGATGCGCTGCTAGACCAAGGACACGATGTAACTGGTATCGATGATATGGATCACACCACTGAAAAGAGAATCAAAAATGAGAACGTGAAGCACCTACTAGACCATCCAAACTATCGCTTCGTAAATGTTAATTTGCTGCAAGTCGATTTGAATTCTTATATCGGAGAAGCGGAAGCTGTTTTTCACTTAGCAGGTATAGCAGGTGTGCGCAATAGCTGGGGAGCGTCCTTCAGTGACTATGTGCAGGCTAATATTTTGCTTACACAAAAAATTCTCGAAGCATGCAAGTCAGCTCCAAACCTGAAAAAACTCGTATATGCTTCATCCTCTTCCGTCTATGGAGGAGATAGTGGACCTATAAGCTCTGAGCAATCACCGACTAAACCAATCTCGCCCTACGGGTTAACAAAGCTAGCTGGAGAGCAGTTATGCTCTCTTTATTATAGACAATATGGAATACCATTTACCGCATTACGTTATTTTACTGTGTATGGACCAAGACAGCGACCCGATATGGGATTTCACCGTTTTATGAAGGCGGCTCTACTGAATCAACCGTTAACGATTTATGGAGACGGAGAACAGACACGTGACTTCACCTTTGTAAGTGACGTAGTGAAGGCCAATATTAGTGCTATGCATTATAGCAAGCATGGAACGATCTTTAACATTGGCGGTGTGGAAACGGCATCTATTAATGAGGTTATTCGGGAAATCGAGCAACTGGCTGGAAGAGAATTAATCATAGATTATATTGATGCGCAGCCTGGTGATCCATTAACGACACGTGCAGATATTACGAAAGCACGAGCTGAGTTAGATTATGACCCTATTGTTTCGTTAAAAGAAGGAATGGCGCAGCAATGGAGCTATATAACAGACTTGTATAAATAGAATGATAATCATAGGAGGAAAATAATGATTGGAATTTTATATTCTAGACCAATGCTGCAGCAATTAATGAAAGGAAGGCATAGCTTTGAGATGCCTGAATTTTATATAGAAGCAGCTCGTAAAACAGGAGAAAATATCGTGTTTTTTTCACTTTACGATATTAATTGGTCAGAAAGAACAGTTCTCTGCTGGGATGGTATTCATTCTATTCAAGTAAAAAAAGCTCTCCCATCTGTCATTATTAATCGAACTAGAACCTCTAGTCAGTATTCTATGAAGCTTATAAAACGACTGAAGGAATTAGGAATCTTAGTTATCAATGAATATAATGTTGTATCTAAATTGGAGATTCACCGCATTTTATCTAAAAATAATGAGCTCACTCGTTATCTTCCAGATACTCATTCAGTCACCTATGACGCTGTAAAGAAATTATTAAAGCAGTATGATAGCTTATTTCTTAAGCCTAGCACAGCTTCGGTTGGTCAGGGAGTAATTCGTATAAGAAAATCATCAAAGGGACCCATTGCTGATATTAACGTGCTAGGTCGAACGAAGAGCAAAAATGTCACTATCCAACAAATTGTTAAAATGATTAAGAGAGAACGAAGAAACTATCTTGTACAGCAGGGGATCTCATTAATGTCTCACGAAGGAAAATTGGTAGATTTTCGTGTTTCTGTGCAAAAAAACGGAAATGGTAAATGGCAATATACGGGTATAGTCGGTAGAATGGCTCAAAAAGGAGCAGTTGTGACGAATCTTCATTGTCGCGGAAAGGCATTAAAAGCATCCGATATTTTTCAAACTTGGGGATGGAATGCTGCTAAAATCGAGAAGGAAATCGCAAATCTAGGAATTCGTATTGCAGAGACACTGGATAAAAGTCTTCCTCATGTGGCCGATATCGGCTTAGATATTGCGCTCGATGAACAACAGCATCCATGGCTAATTGAAGTGAATTTCCGTGACCTGCGCATTACGTTTCGAGATGCTAAGGAAGAGGAAAAGTGGAAAGCAACCTTTGCAAATCCGATAAAATATGCAGCATTTCTAAATAAAACAATGAAGGAAAATACTAGTAAAGAGCACTTAGTCGATGAAAAAAAAGTAGTAATGGAAACGAGGACGGTATTGAACAGCATCCTGTTGTAAAAATCACGTAGTACGATAGAAGGCATGAGGCAAGCTTATTAGCTTGCACATGTCTTCTTACTTTTTTTTACTGACTGAAAATAACTAATAAAATCTACTTTACAAAGTGTTAATCATCGGATATTGTATAATTAAACATAAATACTCAACATTGACTAATTAATATTGACTAAAGGGTGATGAAGGATGTACATTGAAGCTAAAGGCTTGGTTAAGCAGTATGGCAAGCGAATGATTCTGAACAATATCGATGTATCGATTCAAGCACATGAAATCATAGCGATTATTGGTCCAAATGGTGCCGGAAAATCAACGATGCTGGAGATGCTTATTGGTCTGCAAAAGCCGAGCTCAGGAACGATATGGCACTGGGATACTGCTTATAAAGGGAAAATAGGCGTTCAGCTTCAAGCCGTTCCTTTTTTTCCGGGGCTGAGTGCGATGGAAAACTTGCTGTTGTTTGCCTCCTTTTATAAGAAATCAATTTCCAAGGAAGAGGCAATGAAATGCTTAAGGATTTGCGGAATTCATGATGCTGCCCATACAGAGGCAGCAAAATTATCAGGAGGACAGCAGAAGAGATTAGCAATTGCGGTTGCGATCATTCATGAGCCTACACTTCTCTTTTTGGATGAGCCAACAGCTGCTCTCGATCCACGTAATCGACAGGACATTCATAATCTTATGCTTGAGCTACAGCAGCAAGGAAAAACGATAGTATTTACATCTCATGATATGGATGAGGTACATCAGCTGGCAACGCGTGTACTGGTCATCGATCAGGGTAAAATCATTGCCGCAGGTGAGCCTGCCGAGCTCTGTAATAAGTATGATGCAGCAAGCCTGACACAGCTGTATATGAAATTGACTAGGGAGGATGAATGCTATGCTTAAAGTACAAATGCGATCGATGCTCGTTACGTCATTACGTGATAAAATTACGTTGTTTTATTCTTTATTGCTGCCGATTGTCCTTATGTTTGGGTTAGCTATATTTTTTGATAACCCTGAGCAGCAGCTCCACATTATTTGCGGCGTTACGGCAATAAGTACAGTGTTTTGGGGGATGCAGGGTATTGCATTTCAGGTTCATTGGCAGCGCAGTAGAGGCGTATACAAGCTGCTTATGCTAACGCCTATGCCATTAATGCAATTTATTGCTGTAATGATAGTTGCCCGAACAGTGATTGGTGTCGCAATGAACTGGAGTATTTGGTTAATAGGTATGCTAAGCTTTGGAATGAAGTTAACGGCATGGTCCATCGGGCTTACTCAGCTTATCATTATGATCGGGACAATATGCTTTACAAGCATCGGATTCGTTATTGCCAATGCGGCGCGAAATGAAGCTCAAATTAATATGCTATCTAATTTGCTTCAAATGCCGATGATTTTCATGAGTAGTGCGTTTTATTCGTTGGACGGTGCGCCTGCTTGGGTTGCATTTATAGGTAAATTACTACCATTTGAGCATTACACGAATTTGATATCTACGATGCAATCAGCTGGTAGTTCCATATCTATACTTAGCTTAATCGTCCTTGTCTTATATATCATGATTGCTATACTGATCGCTAGTATTACGTTCCGATGGGATACGAATCAATTAATGTTGAAATCAAGTACAGCATAATAGGTTGCAGCTCCAGATTCTGGCGAACGAGAATACTTTATGCTACACTAATACTCAATATTGAATATTTGATATTGAGGTGATGATATGGCTAGATTGATGGTGTTAGGACTGCTTAGGATGAAGCCAATGTCTGGATATGAGATTCAACAAGTATTATCTCAAAGCAAAACAGATGCTTGGGCAGGTATATTACCAGGATCGATCTATCACGCATTAAAAAAAATGGAATCCGAAAGCTTAGTCGAGATTGATGCGCTACAGCAGACGGGGAATCGTTCAAAAGCGATATATAAAATAACGAAGCAAGGAGAGGAGCATTTTCTCGAGCTGCTTCGCGAAGCATTGCAGGCCTCATCTATACGACTGCCAAGTCAGCTGTATACAGCACTAAGCTTTATACAGGAGCTTGGTCGTGAGGAGGTACTCGCTTGCTTACAGCTTCAGCGCGAGCAATTGACCAGGGAGCTGGAGCAGCAGAAGGCAGGGATTAAAATAAAACAAGAATTCATGAACGTAGATGGAGTAGTGGAGCTGTTGTTCCAAAATCTTTATAAGCAGTATGAGCTGCAGCTGCAGCTGTTAGACAAGTTAATTGCTCATTACGAGCAGCAGTGAACTAATTAGCATTTTTTCGAAAATAAAGGTACTACTGAGGAGGAATTTGAGGTGACTGAGCAAATGGCCGAGCTGCTAAATCAAGTATTGATTGAATTACAAGCAGTAAAAACAGAAGTGCTTAATAAGGTGGAAGATGACGAACGTTTTGAAGGAATTATAGATAGGCTTGATGGCTTGGAAGATCGACTTGACGCAATTTTTGATATATTCGATAGTCAAGAGAATGTGGGCTAGAGGATGCTAAATTTTACTTGAAGTCTGTCGATTTTCGAGAGTACACTGCTTTTAATCAATATTTTGTTTAATACTTTGTTCACTCTACTTCGTCATTGTTACTTCGATGTTTTTTCAATCCATGATGCACAGCAAGTACCAACGAGATTGATAGTATAATGCCGATCATAGAGGAAAGAAGATCATCTGAATACGTACTTTTTCGAATGAGAGAGTACAAACTTAATCCAAGTCCTCCGTAAGCAACGGTGAGAAGCATAAACTTATCAAATCGTGTAATTTTTACTTTTCTCATGTTCACACTCCTTGTTCGATGAGTTTAAAGCTTAATAGCATTATCCAATTGATAGCATTTAAACCGATTATTGAAAAAGGGCGAGTAGTGAGCTATTAAGCTCGTTACCCGCCCTTTTTGCGTTATAAGGTTAGAAACTAGTGCAATGTTTGTCGTGCACAATACAAAATAAATAATTAAATAATTATTGCTCTTTCACTTTAAGCATCGCTTCCCATAAGGAAGAATCTTCATAGCCAAGTCGCCATGCCGCAACTCCGGCTAAATCATACTCCTTAGCAAGCTTTACACGCGCAAGCACACTTTCCGTTGTTTCTGCCCAGAACACATGCGTATATCCATCTTTTGTATACGTATATTTGTACTGGCCAGCCTTCTCATCATAGGTACGGGTTGCTTTATTGCTCGAAACAACGCTATCGATATCCTTCATTAGTATGGCACGGTTGTCAACGAGCTTGCCGTTACTGTCAATGCGCCACTCGCGAGAGTAGAACGGTATTCCAAGAATTAGCTTGCTGCGAGGTATTCCATATTCTAAATACTGCTTAATGCCTTCCTCAACCCAGCCGATGCTGCCTACAGATCCAGGCGTATCTGACCCAGTCCAATGCTCATCGTAGGCCATCATAATGACCGTATCAACAATTTTACCGAGCTCTTCATAATCATAGGCTGTGAGATGATTCCATCGAACATCGCCACGCATTAGATCAATGGAAACGGTTAGTTTTTTTGCATGAGCCGCTTTCGTTAGCTTCTGAACAAAGCTTGTAAATTGGTTACGGTCGCTTGCAGCAAGGTTTTCAAAGTCAAGATTTAGACCTTTGACTTTAATTGAGACAAGGCTGTCTATCAATTCCTTGATAAAGCGGTCCTGAGCCTTTTCATTCGCTAAAAACTTTGTTGTAAGCTCTTTATCGAATTGATTGTGAACGAGCGGAATAATATCGATGCCCTGAGCCTTCATCTCATTTACTAGCGCTGCACTAACGTTGCTATTCATAGCACCGTTTTCATTATCAACGTAGTACCAGGTTGGTGAATCAATATCTAAGCCTTGTGTATTACTAATGTGACTTTTAATTGTAGTTACGGAGCTTGAGCCGTTCCAACCCATAAAAACAAAATTTTTAGAGGAGGACCATAGCTTGCGGCCGTCTTGATTCATAATGTAGGAGTTACTATAGTTTTTCGCATAGGCGAGCGCTCCGTTAATGGAGTGGAAGCTTTTAATTAGCTTTTCACCTTGATATACAGACAAATAATGAACACTGCTCCAAAGAAGTTTGTCATCTTGCTTCACTTCGGCTGCATACAGCCCTTTAGCTGTTTTTACAGCAGCATCAAGGGTAGAATGAAGCTTAACTAGCTTGCCTTGGCTGTACACCTCAAAGTTTAATAGATTTTGATGAACTGATTTGCCCGTAGCTGTGTTGATTACCTCACTATTGCTAAGCTTATTTGCAGCTTCGATCGCATCCTTCAGAAATGCGTACGATTTGCTGCCAGCAGCCAGCTCACCATCTTTGTAGATGCTGTATTTTGCTGTAGCATCACGTTGTTCCTTAATCATCGATGCAGTTAAATTATCCCACACCCATTGCTTAGAGTTTACGTTCATGATGTGCGCATTTGTCCACTTTTTTGCTTCCTTCTTAGCATCGTCTAAGCTGTAGAATTGCCAATGATCATATGTTTTATCTCCTTGATAGAGCACATAATTAGCAAAATTTTCATAAGCCCAGCCAATTCCTTCGAGGTCACGGACATATGCATTAATATGAGAAGAAGCAGCCTTTTTTGCTTCAGTTAAGGTCGCATATTCAAGCTTCGATGAAGACTCACCGTTTATGTACACCTTATACTTAGGAAGATTATGCCACACCCATTCGCGATTGCTAATTTTTTCTACATGACTGTAGCTGTAATACTTCGCATAGGCAATGGCTTGACTTTCCCTAGCAAATTCCTTTAATGGCTTGTCGTTTTGATAGACACGATATTGTGTCATACTTGCTGCATCTGCAGTAAAATGTCCAACGGGCAGCAAGACTGCAACGAGCAAGCATAGCAGCATGGATCTCCACATACGCTTCAAGATTACCATCACTCTCCTTATATGAATCTATCATTAGTATACATGGAATGTAGAAGTGTTGTAATGTGGAAGTTTATGAGAATAGTAGGAATATAGGGTGCTTTCAACTAGTATAGGAGAGTATTGCCACTAATGCATATAGGAAGGTAAATAAGGAAGGAAAATAAAAAACAGCGCCATACGGTCTGGTTGACCGTGTGGCGCTGTTAAACGAGTGAGTAGTAGAGCTTAAGCTCTTGCTTCAGCCCAAAATTGCTCTGCTTCCTCATCAATGCCAAGAATAATATCTGAACGAAATACGCGGATTTGATATTCAGAGTAAAAATACTGCTCCAGAGCTTCCATAATGTTCGCTTGTAGCAAATATTGTGAACGACCGTTCACCCAAACCTCTGCTGTATAGCCATACTCCTCTTCCCAAGAAAGCTGTACCTCAACATCCGTTGGCTTTACACCGCGGCGATCTGCCAAATTCAGGCAAATCGCATTAATGATTTCATCCGTGTAGATTCGCATAATTAGAATTGACCTCTTCCATTTCGATCTTCTTCATCACGACGATTACGATCTTGATCGTAATAATTGTTGTTGCGATTGTTATGGCCTGCTGCAGCTGGCTTGTTGTTTCGTATATAAGTCCAAGCTGCTCGAATAATCATAAATATGGCAACGATTGCCGCGATATTGATGAGTAGGCCGAAGAGTTCACCGAAAGCACCCATGTTGGCAAACATACCGCCAAACAATAGACCAGCTAGTCCACCCAAAGCCATTCCTTTCAAAAAGGAGCTGCCGCCGAATAGACCGCCAGATTTTGTTGTAGCTGCAGAACCTGTTGAAGATTTAGTGCCAGATGTAGCACCACTGTTCGATTGTTGCGTCGTGTTGTCCTTTTTTTGCGTGAAGCTCTGCTTGTTCGATTTGAAGCCGCCACCACGCTTTGCATCAGCAGTATCGCTGAAGCCAAGGCCCAGTGCTAGAAACACCGTTAGAGCCAGCATAACAAAAAAGCCTTTTTTCATGTAATTGATTCCCTCCTGATTTTTTTGCTTAATGTTGCTATAGTAAGACATTACGTCTATTATAATGTTTGGTTTCAAAAAATCCTAATCATTTAAATAAATTTTGAAGGTGAAGCGATGAATTATCCATCTACATATATCGATTATTTAATAGAATTTCATACTACGCGTGATTATTTTGAATGTCATGAGCTATTAGAGGAATATTGGAAGGAACACCCGCAGGATGGGCTTGGCAAGCTATGGGTCATGTGTATTCAGGTGGCAGTCGGACAATATCATGAACGTAGAGAGAATAGGCGGGGTGCAAATCGAATGTATCAATCTGCGTTAGCTGCGCTACAGCAAGAGACAAGCGAACGAATTGGGCTGGATCCTACACAGCTTGCAGTAATGCTTAAGCAACGGATTGAAGCCTGTGAGAAGCAAGCAGCCTATGAGGATATGCTGCTGCCGTTTTTAGATAAGGAACTGCTGGAGCTATGCAAGAAGGAAGCTGCAGCAAGAGGACTTAGCTGGGGTCAAGAGAGTGCGAGTGTACCGGACTTTATTATTCATCGCCATACGCTACGTGATCGAAGTGACGTTATTGCAGCTCGCCAAGCAGCATTAAAAGCAAAGGCTAGGGATAGAAAGTAATGGATTACATAAAATAAACTGTATTGCGGTTGCAACGAGTATGGTCTTACAGAGAAAAAAAGACAGCTTCGTATGTTGATGAACAATACATAAGCTGCCTTCCTTTCATAGCTCTTTAAGGAACAAACCGCAAATTCAACGTATATATTTGAGCGTCACTTTTTAAGCTAAAGGCATTTTTATCTGTATCATAGTGGATTTTCATATGATCTTCATAATACACCTTATGCCTTGGCTCATAATAAAAAGGAAGTGGATCTGCTTCCCCCGCACGATCATCCTCAGTAGGTGAATCGATCGTTGTTAATGTTGGCACACCGCTAACAACACAGCCGCAGCCTTCAATATCATGTAGAAATTTAAGCTTCTTATCCTTAAGCAGTAGCTGTAGTTTATGTACTGCCTCTGTTGTAAATGTAATACGCATTAGTTCATCACCTTTGTTTTCATTATGCCGATTAGGATATAGTAAATTATAGAATGATCGCTGACTAGAAGCAAGCTAAGCCGAATTAGTATGATCAATTATGACTAGAAGGGAAGATCGAGATGTCACTCATTGAGCAGTTTCGCAGCATTAATAAAACGATTAAACAGTATGATGAGGCATTAGCTGTATTGTATTGGGATTTACGAACTGGAGCTCCACGAAAGGGTATGGATACCCGCTCCGAGGTTATTGGAACGCTATCAGCTGAGATGTTTCGTCTGTCTACCTCTCAGGAGCTTGGCACTTTACTTACTGAATTAGAAAGCAAGGAGCAGTGGAGTCAGCTATCTGAGGTAGATCAAAGGCTCGTTGCTGAAACGCGTAAGGATTATGATCGCAGTGTTAAAATCCCTCCTGAGCTTAATCACAAATATGTTATGCTCACAACGCAAGCCGAATCGATGTGGGAGGAATGCAAGGAAAAGGACGACTTCGATAGCTTTGAGCCATATTTACAGCAAATTATTGATCTTACGAATGAAATGATTGACCTATGGGGCGTTCATGAAACTCGCTATGATACACTGCTTGATCAGTACGAGCCAGGAATGACGGTGAAGCAGCTGGATAAATTGTTCGTTAAGCTGAAGAAGGAGCTTATCCCGCTTGCAGAGAAGCTTGCTGCTAGCCCGCACCAGCCTAATACTGAGTTTCTTAATGGTAGCTTTGATATTGCGGCACAAAAGGACTACAGCTTATTCATACTTAGAGAGATGGGCTTTGACTTTGAAGCGGGTCGGTTAGATGAAAGTGTGCACCCATTTGCTACAGGCCTAAATGTAAATGATGTTCGTATTACGACGCGGTATCTGGAGGATGATGTAACAAGTGCGCTCTTTGGAACGATTCATGAGGGCGGTCATGCGTTATACGAGCAAAACATTAGCGATACATTAACAGGTACAACACTCGCGACAGGCACATCAATGGGGATTCATGAGTCACAGTCTCGCTTCTGGGAAAATATGATTGGAAGAAGCCGGTCATTCTGGAATCGCTACTATCGAGATTTACAGTTACGATTTCCACAATTCAATGATATTGAAGTAGATACATTCTACCGAGGTAACAATGTTGTTCAACCGTCACTAATCCGTATTGAAGCAGATGAATTGACCTACAATCTGCACATCATAATTCGCTATGAAATCGAACAAATGATATTCAATGAAGGCTTAAAGGCTAAGGATTTACCGCGTGTGTGGAATGAAAAATACGAGCAATACTTAGGGATAACACCATCTACCAACGCAGAAGGTGTACTGCAGGACGTGCACTGGTCAGGTGGAGGATTTGGATATTTCCCTTCATACTCTCTAGGCAATATGTATGCTGCGCAGTTCGCACATACGCTTGAGCAACACATGCCGGATCTTTGGAAGCAGGTCGAAGCGGGACAGCTCCTACCCATTAAGGAGTGGCTGACTGAGCGCATCTATCAATTTGGTCGTATGAAAACTCCTCAGGAGCTTATAGAAGGGATTACAGATGAGCCTCTGAATCCTAAGTACTTGATAAACTATCTGAAAGAAAAATACGAAGAGATCTATAAGCTCTCTTAAGTAACAATAGCCTCTCACCACAATCTGCTCATTTGAGTATGTTGTCGTGAGAGGCTTTTTTTTGTTAATTACTAGTGGTCTGCTGCACAATGTACGCACCACATTATTGAGAAGTGAATAGGCTATAGCACGACAATACAAGGAGGAGTAGTAATGAAAAGGAGTAAAACGTTACTAGTATTGCTCTCGCTTATACTTGCTTCAGCCACGATATTAGCAGGCTGCGGCAATAATAAGAAGGGAAATACAGTTGTACGTATAGGGGAAGTGACTCGTTCACTCTTTTATGCCCCGCAATACGTAGCGATTGAGAAAGGATTTTTTGCTGAAGAAGGCATCGATATTGAGCTTATAACGACCCCAGGTGGGGACAAAACAATGACATCGCTGCTTTCCAACGTCATCGATGTTGCACTAGTTGGGTCTGAAACATCGATTTATGTTGCTCAGCAAGGAAGCGATGATCCGGTCATCAATTTCGCCCAGGTTACACAGACGGACGGGACGTTTTTAGTATCACGCGAAAAGATCGATAATTTTGATTGGCAGTCGTTAAAGGGTGAAGTATTCCTTGGCCAACCAAAGGGAGAAAGAGTATACCTTGTTAATTGGGCATACTCAGCTTGATTTTCACCTTTTCTCCATCAGTAATATCTATTTCATGCACAATCTGCCTAATTGCATTTTTTACTACAAGCCTGTCATCAGACATTAATTCATTTTGCTTATCTTCTAATTTTTCAGCTAGTTCAATCTTTTTGGATTCTTGGCTGTTGATCACTTTAGAGAGTTGTCGTTGTAATTCTTCTTTTTGTGAGTTGACTCTTTCTCTAGCGGCACGAAATTCGTTTTTATCAATCTCACCATCTTCATACAATTCAATCTGTCTTTGCATTTTTGAGTTTAACTTAGTCATTTGAGATTTGATTAATTCAATTTCAAGTCTGAGCTCATCTTCATTCTGTTTGTTTTCGCTAACTTCACCTTTAAGTTTTTCACTCATTGATAATAAGTTGCTGATTACTGTAGTTTCTAGGTTGTCTCTCAAAATAAAGTGGTGGAAGCATGAACCAGATTTCATGTATTTACCGCAGACATAATGAAAATATTCTCTTCCGCTTGGTTTTCTTCTATAACGACCAACCATTTTTTCGCCACAATGAGTGCATTTAACCAAACCGGAAAGCAAATATCTAGTATCATCACTACGGCTCCAGGATGTCCTTCTAGACTGCATAACTTCTTGTACCTTTAAGTATTCTTCTTTTGAAATTATACCCTCATGATGGTCCTCAGCAATAATCCATTCGCTCTCAGGCCGAATGATTTCCTTGCCTTTATGCATTGTGCGCCTATTATAAACGACAGCTCCGTAAAGCATTTCTCTTTTTAATAACTTTCCAATATGATTTTGAGTGAATGGTTTTTTCGCCTTGGTCAAATATCCCATAGAATTTAACTTCTTAGCAATTGTTCTTGTACCGTCACCTTCAAGTATCATCTTGACCATTATCCTTACAATTTCAGCTTCTTTTTCGTTAATCTGAAACTTGCCATCTACTACGTCATAGCCAAGACACGGTTTAGTTATAGCTTTATTAGTGTTTCTTGCAAGTGATCTCATGTTTTCTCTGACACGCTCACGAATACGGCCACGCTCAAATTCAGCAAAAGCGCCAAGGATCTGTAATACCATTCTTCCAGCAGGTGTAGAGGTATCGAAACTCTCGGTTGCAGATGTATACTGGCATTCATATTCTTCTAGTTCATCAATAACATTCAATAAGTCCAAAAGGTTTCTGCATAGCCTGTCTAACTTAGTGGTGAGAACAACGTCATGCTTCAGCATCCTTACATTCTTCATCATGCTAGTCAGTGCCGGTCTATCTAACGATCCAGCAGAATAGCCATCATCAACATACACTTGGATGTTTTCCCAACCCATTGCAGCACAGTAGGACCTCAATCTATGTTCTTGTTCACTTAAAGAGTTTCCTTGATTTGCTTGTTCATCGGTACTTACACGGATATAAATAGCTGCTCTAACCATTAACCTTTTTCCACTCCAATCTGCAACCAATTACTTCTGCTATTTCCATTGCTTCAGAGTATCGCAAAGTTCCTTTCGATAGCTTATTACTCAAGTTTTGCACAGTGTCATTTCTACCGTGTTTTTGGTTGAGGGCTGCAACAACCTCTGTCATAGTCCAGCCATTCCGAGTTATTTCGGACTTGATCTCGCTTTTCACCATAAATTAATCACCTCTACATTACACTATAAGGTTTATTTGTAAATTATTCAATGTATTTTGAGTCGTCCGCAAGAGCTTGGTTTTGTCTAGCGTTTGCCACTATATAGTGAGAGAGGTTAACAGGCACGCAGCTAGATGTAGTCGCTAACGGATAGCTCGAACGTAAACCTATATCTCGAATATCAAGGGCACTAGCTCGACCGACTTAACCGGAGCATCTACATTGTAGGCTCACACAATCATTAAGGGTGTGAAGCTGGTGCTTTAACATATCCTTGTAGCTTAGAAAGGGGGTGCGGCATCACCTTCAACTTGTGGCATGCTGCAGGGATTATGTTGTTTATTCCTTGACCTCGAAAGGGGTCTATTTTTGTTACGCTGCTTCTGCTCATGAAAATGAGTTCTGCCTCCGCTTGTAGTGTGACGACCGCTACAAGTCGCTCATTGACCACAGGTGAGTGTAGGTGATGGGCTAACCGCCATCTGAAGATGCAGCTCGTGGGGGCTTAGCTACCGCCTTAGTAAGAGTGGCGAAGGGTTCGGGGCTATCTCAGTCGAAGGCTTGCGGTTGTGCCTTGAACAGCCGATTTATAATATGCGTGGTTATGGTTAGCAAGGTTCGAATCCTTGCCCACGCTATAAACTAATTCCTTCCAGATGCCGATATAAAATGGCAGAAGGGAGGTAGAGCGTGATGAAATACAAAGTTTTTTTATATTATTCCAGCCAAGAAACTCTTGATAAAATAGTTTCGAGTAGTAACAAAGATGAATTGGTAAAAGAGCTGAGCAGGAACAAGTTTGTGAACTTGGGAGGAACTTATTATAACATGGACTTGGTTAAATCTTTTTCTGTTCAGGAATATCTTGAACCAGAGAAAGAACATCAAGATAGAAGCCATCTAATTTAGCACCCTAGCGGTGCTTTTTCTTTTGTAACGCTACAGTAATGTTACAGTAACGGCACAATAATGCTACAGTAATGTTACAAAAACAGGAGCATTCACGAGTAATCATCGGAACATATGTTTGGCTAAACGCGAGATAACCTGTGATTAAGCGAGTTCGTCAGCTTTTAATTTTAATAAAACGGCTGAATTTGACCGAATTTAACGAAATATCGCTTTTGACCACTTTTCGAATGCTTTGTATAATGCTCTTATCCCTTTATACGTACTTAGTTACTAGATACGTATTCTTTAAAGATCTTAAGAGCATTCGATAGCTCAAGCTATCTCATAAAGATAACAGGGCAGGGAAAAATATTTATAAAAACACGGGTCGGAGCGAACAGCGTAGACTAGGCGGTGAATTGCGAAGCAAGAGGGCGGCTATGAGCCCTTTTCTTTAATGGTTTTAAGCGGGTTTTTGTGGGTTAATCTTTTAATAACGAACGCTGTTAATACGTGCTTTAAAGTATAGGATATACAAACAGAAGTCACTCAATCGAGTGGCTTTTTTATTTCACTCGTTAAAGGAAACCACTTCCAATTGTCGAATAATGATAAAAAGGAGGTGGTATTGGTGAATAATATATTTGAAGGTGTAGACACTTCACCGATCGATAACTTATTTTCAGTGGTTACTAAAACAGCAGCTATATTCGTCTTAGCTCCATGTATTATAGCTATTGTTATTTCTTACTTATTTAAGTTTAGTAAGCGAACAACAGGTTTCTTAATAAGTCTGTTTGGTTTAATAGGGATTCTTATATGGTTGTATAACATCGATAAAATAAACGATTGGTTAGCATAAGCTGCTCATAACGAGTAGCTTTTTTTGTTGAATTATGTATGTTCATATCTACAATCTCCTAGTATAATTTTGGTAATTACATACTTAAGGAGAAGAGGATATGAATGTGAGAAAGAAAAGTGAATGGATTCAGAAATATGGATTGTTTATTCTAGTGCTTGTTGTTTGGATTAGTTATATCTTTATAATGAGATTCTTTTTTAAGAGCGATACAGATAAAAACAGCGCAGGGACATTTGGAGATATGTTTGGAGCGTTAAACACCCTATTTACAGGCTTAGCTTTTGTAGGTGTTGTTATTTCTTTGTTACAGCAAAACAAAGCACTTGAGCAACAAAATAAATCATTAATTAAGCAACAACAAGCTTTAGATCAACAAAAAACTGTATTAGAACAGCAACAAGAAGCTTTAAATATTCAGAAGAATGAGCTTGAGTTGTACAAAAATGAATTACATAAAAATAATATTCAACTTACAGAACATAGTGTTCATATGAGGTTGCAAAGAATTGAAAATACCATTTTCAATTTGTTAGATGCTCATGCTAAAGACATTGAGAATATTTACTCTAAACATCAAGATTATATTAAGTTGAAAGGTTATGAACTATTAGAAGAGATTCTTGATAAACTCATATCAACTAATCGAGTTAAAAATGTTAATTCTTATAGAGATAGTGATAATTACCCTGAATATGTATATCTGGGAAATGTACAGGGGGCATATGGTAAATTCAGATATATAATCAAGTACATAGATCAATTAGAAGATGTTACATATAATCAAAAGCAAGATTTTATGAGAATGGTGGATGCACAATTATCAACTAGTGTTTCTTCACTGTATTTATATAAAATATACTTTCACTCTGACGATGAAACATATGGAGAAATACTTAAAAAGTATAAGATAATCTAAAATTGCTATAGCACCTTATGTCGCTTTTTCTTTTTCTTATATTCCATACATTTTTCAACAATGAAAGATATTCGTAAAGTATAATTTTGGAAATTACATAATAAGGGGAAGGGTAGATATGGAGAAGGTCGTAAACTGGCTTAAAAATAATATCGGTTATTTGTTCGTAATTATATTTGTCATTTGGATAGCTTATGGAATTATTATGTTTATTGCGTTTGGAAAAGAGGCTATAAAGAACGCGGGAACGTTTGGAGATATGTTCGGTGCTATTAATGCACTATTTACAGGATTAGCGTTAGTTGGTGTAATCGTCTCTAATATTTATCAAAGGGAAGAGTTAAAATTGCAACGAATTGAATTAAGAGAGAGTAGAAAAGAATTAAAAAGAAATGCTGATGAGATAACCGAACAAAGAAAAAATATGCAATTACAGAGATTTGAAACTACTTTCTTTAATTTAATAAGTATGTACAAAACTAATATTGAAAAATTAAAAGACTTCACAAAACACGATGTAGATACAGGTATTGATTTATTAAATAGGGTGGTAATTGATGTGTCTAACAAAAATTATCCACACGCCAATCCATTAAATATTGCTGGGTCGCAAATAGTTTCTATAATTCCTGAGCTTTCAAATATCTGCGATGATGTATTATTTATTCTTACATTTATTGAAAATCAGTTTGAGGAAGAGAAAGACAGAGAATTTTATTCCAAAATATTTGTTTCTCAGATGTCTCAAAGTGAGAGATATAGTTTAACGGCTATAGTTGAAGCAGAAAAGATGAGAGATAAAGATAACGACAGATTGCTAAAAAAATACGGGATATATATAGAAGCGCCTTAAGAGAGGTGCTTTTTTCTTTGTCTTATAACCGAACATATGTTAGGAGGGTGAATGATGGATAAACCGTTCTTTGAAGGATACAAGCCGAACTTTTATTTTAAGACTATACCAGGCGAGGTTATTATCCCTTTATACCTAAAGAGCAAAGAGAATACTAAAGAGAAAGATGGTGCATATCGTGAAACGTCCCAATAAACAGTTAAAGAGATATAGGGCTACGGCGGCGACTCGCGCGGCTGCGCTGCTGGCGATCCTGTTCTATGTGGTTAATGTGCAGAGTGTAGTTAAGGAAGTGCCAAAGCAGATGGCAAGGCAGGATGAGCTAGAGACAACGAAGCTATTAATACAAGATGATGGAATAAGCGTGTTTTAAGCGTCTTATAATCTAGATGGTATTAAGTG
Source organism: Paenibacillus camelliae (assembly GCF_023715345.1). Classification (GTDB taxonomy): domain Bacteria; phylum Bacillota; class Bacilli; order Paenibacillales; family Paenibacillaceae; genus Pristimantibacillus; species Pristimantibacillus camelliae. Next base: position 81,034 of record NZ_JAMBNY010000002.1, on the reverse strand, counting down.
TCTAACTATCGAATCGAACGACTGTACGTGGCGCTGAGGGCTTCTGAGAAGTATGAGGGGGGTTAACGGGTCCTTCTGGAGCTCCTGAATGACTGCGGGTGCTGGCGATCGCGAAATAGCGCTAGATTTCAAAAATAAATTTTAGTTCCGTTTCCGTTTCTGATAAGCGAAATTAATCGATTTTGAAAAATACCTTCAAATTAAGTCGGAAAATCAGATTCTACTAATAAATGCGATAAAGCGGAAGTGAGGTGCTGAAATGTCCAAAAAGAAAGCGGAACAAGTGAAGATCGATGAATTGGAGGTTGGTACTGCGGAACTGGCGGCCATTATCGGCAAATCGGATCGCTGGATTCGCAAGATTACATCTGAGGGAATCTTAAAGCAAGTTAGTAGAGGGAAGTACAATCTAGCAAACGCAGTCCAGGCATACATTGAACATGCCGAAGGTGGCAAACGTGATGATGGAAAGCCAACATATCAAGATCACAAAACGGAGCATGAACGAATTAAAGCGGAGATGGCCGCTTTAGAGCTTGCTGAAATGCAGGGTAAATTGCATAAGGCTGAGGACGTTGAGCAGGTCATGAATGATATGCTCAGCTCTTTTAGGCAGCGTGCACGGGCAATACCTACTAGATTGGCTCCTGAGCTGGTAGGTGAACAAGGGCTACAAGTTATAAAAAGCAAATTAAGTGATGCGATTGACGAAGCACTGTTCGAGTTATCCAATTATGATCCTGAGAAGTTTAGTGGAGATGCAAGGGATGATGTAGATGGCGATTGACAAAAAGACCTTTGCTTTATTCCGCAACATAGCAAAAATTGTAGCTCCACCGCCAAAGTTAACGGTTAGCGAATGGGCTGACACTTATAGAAAGCTTTCATCAGAAGCATCTGCCGAGCCGGGTCAATGGCGCACTGATCGATCACCTTATATGCGTGAGATTATGAATGCTTTGAGTGACGAGCATATTGAGCGTATTGTTGTCATGTCTAGTGCGCAGGTAGGTAAAACAGAGCTGCTGCTTAATGCGATTGGATATTATGTGCATCAGGATCCAGCGCCTATCATGTTAGTGCAGCCGACTCTAGAGATGGCAACCGCCTTCTCGAAAGACCGCCTAGCACCAATGACACGAGATACACCTGAGATCGCAAAGAAGATGTCCGATGCTAAAAGTAGAAACAGTGGTAACACGATGCTGCACAAAACTTTTGCAGGTGGTCACATTACAATGGCTGGCGCCAATTCACCAAGCTCACTAGCTTCGAGACCGATACGAATTGTGTTAGCCGATGAGGTTGACCGCTATCCACCGTCAGCAGGAACAGAAGGTGATCCAGTAACACTTGTTACGAAACGAACCACGACCTTTCATAATAGAAAAATTGTCCTGGTAAGTACACCGACAATTAAGGATGCTTCGCGTATCGAATCATCATACAACGAAAGCACAAAGGAACAATGGTGCGTTGCTTGTCCGAGTTGTGGTCACTATCAGCCTTATAAATGGGCTCAAATCAAGTTTGAATACGACCGTGTAGCGAAGCGTTGCACAGAGGTTTATATGGCTTGCATCGAGTGCGGTGCAGCTCACTATGAAAGAGAATGGAAAGCTAATGAAGGAAAGTGGATCGCTCAAGCAACCGCTAATAAAGTCCGTGGCTTTCACCTTAACGAATTTGCTTCACCTTGGAAGTCTTGGAATGCGATTGTCGAAGATTTTAGGGAAGCGAATATAAACGGCGCTGAAGCGTTGAAAGCTTGGGTTAATACATCCTTAGGTGAAACCTGGGAAGAAAAGGGCGAGCAACTGGATGAGGATGCTCTGTACAATCGCCGCGAACTTTACCATGCCGATGTGCCGGATGGTGTCAAGATTCTTACAGCTGCTGTCGATACGCAAGACAATCGCTTTGAGGTTGAGGTCCAAGGCTGGGGAGCGGGTTATGAGAACTGGCGCATTGAGTACCATGTGATTTATGGAGATCTGAAACAGCCACAAGTATGGAATGAGCTTGATGAATACTTAAAACGAACGTGGACGGATATCGAGGGGAATCAATTTAATATCCAATGTACGTGCATTGACTCAGGCGGTCACTTTACAAATGAGGTTTACAGATGGGCCAAGCCACGAACAGCCACAAGGCGCATATTTCCGATCAAAGGGGAATCAACGGGCGATGGCACATATAAACCGCTCATTATCGGCAAGTCAGTAAATAATCGCTATAAAGCAACTGTAATTCGTTTGGGGGTAGACGAGGGGAAAGCCAAAGTTGTGAGTGCGCTCAGGACTCCGATGGTGGATGAGACAGGCGAGAAGATGCAAGGATATGTTCACTTCCCTCTCACAACACAAGATCGAAATAGAGGTTATGAGCGAGACTATTTTGACGGACTAACTGCCGAAACATTACAACAGCGTATGAGACTAGGAAAACTATATTACGTATGGGTTAAAACGAAGCCAAGAAACGAACCGCTAGACTTGGCTGTATATAACAGGGCTGCAATCGAGTTATTATCTCCGGATCTCGATAATATGCAGCCTTTTTGTATGCCTGCAAACAAGGATATCCGTGTTACTACTGCGGTTACGGCACCACGCAGACAACGTAGAGGGTCAAGAGGTTTATAACGCTGGGAAGGGGGTGAAAGGAAAATGCGACCAAGATACACAAAAGAAGTGGCTCAAAAACATTTAGATGCTTGGCTTGCCGCTGAGCTGGCTTTATCAACTGGTCAAGCCTATACGATAGGTAGACGTTCATTAACACGGGCAAACATCAAAGAGGTTATGCAGCAAATCCGCTACTGGCAGCAACAAGTTGACCTTGCAAGTGGCAAAGGCAGAAGCAGAACGCGTCGTATTGTTCCGCTCGACACATGAACATATTGGATAAAGCAATATCAGCATTTGCTCCTAAAGCAGCTGCTAATCGAATGAAGGCACGTTCTGAAATTGCAAGACAACAAATGCTGCAAGAAGTATTTAACCAAGGCTATGGCGATCACGGCGGTAGTAAGCGTAAGAAGGCTTTGAAAGCATGGAATCCTGGGATCGGTGATGCTGATTCAGATATCCATCAAAACCTTGAAAACCTTCGACCACGTGCGCGCGACTTATATATGGGTGGCGCTCTCTCTGCTGGTGCGCTAAAGACGATGCGTACAAACATAGTCGGTACCGGCTTGAAGTTAAAACCTGCATTTGATGCTGAATTCCTTAAACTGACTGACGAGCAAGCCAATAAGCTGAAACAACAAATTGAACGTGAGTTTGCTTTGTGGTCCGAATCGAAGGACTGTGACGCAACAGGCATGCACAACTTTGTAGAACTGCAGCAGCTTGCGTTTTTGTCATGGATGATGAGTGGCGATGTATTTGCCTTGCTGCCGTTGATCAAACGACCTCACACGGTCTATGACTTGCGAATTAAGTTAGTGGAAGCTGATCGATGCAGTACACCTAAAAACAGTGCTCAAGTCTTGCTGGATGGCAATAAGATTCAATCAGGTGTTGAAGTAGATAAGGATGGAATGGTTTGTGCTTATCATTTCAGCGACCGCCACCCAGGAGCATCGAATTATTATTCTGGCGCAAACGTCATGAAGTGGCAGCGGGTCGAATTGTTTGGTAAGAAAACAGGTCGAAGAAACGTATTGCACCTTATGGAAGCTGAAAGACCAGAACAAAGACGGGGCGTTCCTGTTCTTGCGCCTGTTATTGAAGCGTTGAAGCAGCTTGAACGATATACCGAAGCTGAACTAATGGCTGCTGTAATAAGTGGAATGTTCACAGTATTCATAGAATCAGAAGCTGATCCTAGCGATGATATCTTAGGTGTACCACTTGAAAATCCAACAGGAGAACCTTTACCAAGTTCTGAGGAAGAAATAGGTTTGGGTAATGGAGCTGTACAGTTTCTTCAACCAGGAGAAAAAGCGAATATCGCTAATCCTGGACGACCGAATGCGCAGTTCGATCCGTTTGTAACCTCAATCTTACGTCAAGTAGGTGCTGCGCTAGAACTGCCATACGAACTGCTATTGAAACACTTTACGGCCAGTTATTCCGCTAGCCGAGCAGCATTGCTTGAAGCTTGGAAGATGTTCAGAATGCGTAGATCATGGCTTGCTTCTGACTTCTGCCAACCTGTCTATGAAGATTGGTTTATCGAAGCAGTTTCAAAAGGCCGAATTGATGCGCCTGGCATATTTGATGATCCTGCTATTTTCAAAGCCTATACAAAGGCAGAGTGGCACGGTCCATCACAAGGCTTGCTAGATCCAGTGAAGGAAGTTAATGCTGCGATTCTGAAAGTTAACAACGGCTTCAGCTCACGTCAGCGTGAATCTGCAGAACTTAATGGTAGTGAGTATGAAACAAATGTTAAACAATTGGCATACGAGCAATCAATAAGACAGCAAAACGGAATCGAGCACCTGGCAATAAACAAAAACGGAACGCCTATTTCGGATCCATCGAAGGGAGGTGATGAAGATAGCGAAGAAGATTAAACTTAATGGACCTGTAATTAGTGGGATTTCTGCTCGCATTTATGAATGGATTGGCTTAGATGCCATTTCTCCAAATAGGGTGCTGAATGAATTAGAAAAAGCTGGTGGAGAGGATATCGAATTATACATCAATAGTGGTGGGGGTTCGGTTTTTGCTGGTAGTGAGATATTTACAGCACTTAAAGAGTATCCAGGCAAAATAACTTCAAAAATCACAGGAGTAGCAGCGTCGGCAGCTACTTTTTTTGTGCTTGCTTCTGACGAAGTTTATATATCCCCGCTTGGACAGATGATGATTCACAATGCAGCGACTTCTACTGATGGTGACAGATTTGCACATACTTCAAATCTCGAAATGCTAGAGGGTGTCGATAAAGCTATTGCAAAGGTGTATCAAGCAAAAACCAAGATGTCTGATGCCGATTTATTGGATTTCATGAGAAAAACAACTTGGATGAATGCTGATAAATCCGTTCAAATGGGATTTGCTAATAGTGTGATGTTTGAAGAAGAAGTAGATGCGACAAATAGCGCTAATGCTGGGTTTGAGTTACCTCAAGAGGTGATTGACAAACTCAAAGATGTGCTACTAAAGAACGTCATGGCAAATATGACAGCCGATGGAGTTTCTATTGGTATTGAACCGATTAATTCACTACAGAATTTACCACAGCAACAAACAAACGAAAGGAATGATAAACCGATGAAGTTAGAAGAATTGAAGGCTCAGCATCCTGACCTATACAACGAGGTTTTGAATGCTGGAAAAACAGAAGGGGTTACAGCAGAGCGTAGTCGTATTGTTGCTCTTAACGCACTTGCGAACAGTCCAGGAGCTGCGGAGATCGTAGCGAAAGCAATTGAAAACGGCACATCAGCAGGAGAGGCAGCGATTGAAATTGTACAAGCTTCGGCTCAACGTGTGAAGGATGTTGCAGCAGGCCGTGAAGAGGATGCAAAAGCAAGTGGTGCTGCTGAAGTTCCGGCAGAAGAAGCTCCACTAAATGAAAACCAAGGCAACACAGTGGATCATGATGCAGAAGCAGCAGCTATTGTTGCTGAAATCAATAAATTGAAAGGTGGCAAATAATATGGGTTACTCAAGTGTTCCTTATGACAAGTTAATTGCTGGTATGGTCCAGCCGATTGTCACACAATCGATCATCATCGAGCAAGATGCTGATGCTCAATTTGAGCGTGGCACTGTACTGGCTCGAACTGGTTTTGATACAGATGGTACTTGGATCTGCACGATTGTCGATTCTGCGGCTGCAGAAGATAGCGGTAAAATCCCTGTAGGCATTCTTGCAGACGATGAAGTCGATGCTTCTGAAGCTGATGCACGAGCTACAGCATATGTACAAGGTGAGTTCAATCGTGACGCTCTGATTTTTGGTGGCACCGATACAATCGCAACACACGAAGCGGCACTGAATGATGCAAAAATCTATACGAAAAGAGTGGTGGAATAATCATGGCAGTTAAAGACATTTATTCACGTCCAACATTATTGAAAGTGGTAGGTCAGTTGCCGCCTGTTAGCACTTATATTCTTGATACGTTCTTTCAAACTGGCGAAGCATTTGACACTGAAGAAGTTGAAATTCAAACGCTGAAAGGTAGCAAACCAATTGCTCCTTATGTATCTGAGTTGCAACCAGGTAAAGTAATCGTTCGTACTGGCTTTACAGCACAATGGTACAAGCCAGCTCTTGTAAAACCAGCTCGTGTAATCACTGGTAACGACCTTAAAATTCGTCGTGCTGGTGAAAATCTAATCAACCCTGTATCTCCTGAGGTTCGTGCGCGTCAACTTGTGGCTCGTGACATAATCGAACTTAATGAGACAATCACTCGTCGTAAGGTGCAACAAGCAGCTGAGCTTATCTTTACTGGTAAGGTAACGCAAGTGGGTGAGGGTGTAAGCCAAGTCATCGATTATGATTTCACAAACATTGTCACGGTGGCTTCTGCTGACAAATGGGATCAAGCAACTAGCGATCCGATCAAATGGCTTGCTGCGCAGCGCAAGAAAATCATGGATGCTAATGCTCCGACACCTGATATTGTTCTTGCTGACTACAATGCAGCGGTTGCGTTAATGCGCCACGAAAAAATCTTAAAACTTGCTGATAACCGTGGTGTTGACGTTGGTAACATTGATGTTACCTTGCTGCCTGACGGTGTTACGTATCACGGTTACCTTCGTGATGTTGGTTTCCATGTGTATAGCTACACTGGTACTTACACAAATGACGAGGGCCAAGAAGTTCCGTTCATCCCTGCTGGTCATGTTGCAATCATGAGCTCCCGTGAGAAATTCTCTTTCCACTATGGCGCAATCATGATGATGGACGACAACGAGGAGTTTGCTCTATTCCGCGGCGAAGTTGCTGCTCAATCATGGGTAACAAAAGAGCCTGCACAGCGCTGGTTGCAATTACTATCCAAACCACTTCCAGTACCGTACAACGTTGACGGTTGGATCGTGGCTAAAGTATTAACTTAGGAGGAATGTGAAGATGGCAGCAGTTAAAGTGACGAAGAATCTCGTTTATTACAACGGTAAAGATTACGGTGTGAACGAGGTTATTGAGGGTATCGATGATAAAACAGCTAAGGAGTTCATTGGTCTTGGTGTTGCTGAGAAGTTTGTCGCACCAAAAGAAGAAGTTAAGGATGAAAATAAGGCTGGTGAATAGCCATGAGCCTATTCAAACAACAGGTAGCTGCGGACATTGCAGCTACCTTTCTTAATGCTGCAGAGTTTGCTGAGGAGCACGACATTGACGGGGAAATGGTGTTGATCGTGCTCGACACAGATATCTATAGCGACAGACGTGAGAGTCGCACCGAAGATGGGGTTTATGTGAACTATCTGACTTTCTTTGTCGAGGAATCAGCACTTGGTTATCGACCTGTCGAAAATCAACTGATAGTATTTGACGGACATCAATCGGTCGTATCGTCTGTCGATGAGGACATGGGAATGCTGATGGTCACACTTGAGGTGAATCGCTCATGAGTTTCTTTACTGTAAACACAAAAGAATTGCAGGAAACGCTCAAAGAGATAAGTCAGCTCGATAAAAAGTCTCAAAAAGCGGTCGTGTCAGCTCTAAATAAAACTGCACAATCTGTTAGAACAGCAGCAGCTCGTGAAGTTCGTAAAACGTATCATGTGAAACACGGCGAGATCCTTCGAAAGATCGACATCTCCAAAGCGTCAAAAAACAGGATGCGTGTTGTTTTAGAATCACGAGACAGACCGATTCGATTAATCAACTTTTCAGTTAATCCTAAAAGTGATAGTGCTAAGAAACCCAAGGCACTAAAAGCAGCTGTTAAGCGAGAGGGTGGACGAAAAATGGTACCTGGTGCGTTTATTGCTAGCGTTCGTGGTAGTCATGTAGGAGTATTCAAACGCACACCCCATTCAAGGCATCGCAAAACAGACAAAGGGCATTGGAGTGAAGGGCCGATTGATCAACTACGCGGTCCAGCTATTCCGGTCATGCTTTCGCAACCTAGAGTTGTTAAGCACATTCAAGATTTTGCACAAGAAGTAGTTATGACAAAGCTTCATCATGAACTTAAACGTCAGAAGGTGATTCGATGATCGCAGCAATGCTTATGCTTGATCTAAAGTCTGACCTTGAGCGAATTTTACATGATTATGCTGCTGCCGAAGCTAAAACAGGTGAGGTAAAAGAACCTAAGGTTTATGAATGGAAGTTGCCTTTCAAGAATCCAAAGAACCCGCAGGTTTTAGATCAATTAGACTTTCCGTATATCGTTTTATCAGTCGCTAGAGGTGTCGATACGGCAGATGATTCAACCGTTGAAATAGAGCTTGCTTTCGGTGTCCACAAAGAAGCGGAGTTATTAGATGATGGTCTATATCATCCAACGGGTTACTATGACATTTTGGCGCTGATGGAACATGTTAGAGTTAGCTTACAACGGCAACGTGTGGTTAACGGTAAGTTTGAATTAATAAAGCCTTACGAGTGGGAAATCCCAGATGCACAGCCGATGCCTTTGTGGGTTGGATGGGCAAAAACTAAATGGCAAGTAGGGCATGTTATTTCTGAAACGGAAGGAGAATTTTTACATGGCTAGTGAAGAGAAAAAAGAAGAAGTTGCACAACAGCAGACAACGAAACCACAGGCGAAAAAGAAAGATGCAGTTACAAAGCTCAAAACATTGATCTACGCAGGTCCAAACCTAGCGGGCGGTGTATTGGCTAAGTACACAGTATTTCGCGGGGAGTTACCGCAACATGTTGTTGCTCTTAAAGAGAAGTACAGCGATCTTGATAAGCTCTTTGTAGAACCTGCTACGCTGAATTCCTTCGAGCAGAAAGTCGCTCAAGTCGGAACGTTACAGCATCGAGCGTATCAAAACGCATTAAAGGGAGGTAATCAATAGTGGCATACAAACACGGAGTATTTGTTACCGAAGTTCCAACGGCAATAACACCGCCAACAGCAGTAAGTTCTGTGCCTGTCGTATTTGGTACAGCGCCTATCAATCTATCGCAACGAGCGCTAGCGCCAGTCAATGAGCCAGTGCTCGTTTTTTCGTATGCTGAAGCGGTGGAAGCATTCGGCTACAGCGAGGATTGGAATTTCACACTGAGTGAGTTCATCCATTCGCACTTTGCCACGTACGCAATGTCACCAGCAGTGTTGGTCAACGTACTGGATCCATCGATTCACAAAACAACATTTGCTCCGCAGTCATTTAGTGTGGTGGATGGTTTAGCAACTGTGACTATTCAAGGTGCGCTAAAAGACGATCTAGTCGTTCAATCTTCAGACGGTACAACGACATATGCGTTAGAAGCGGATTATACACTTGATTACGATAGCAAAGGTAATCTTGTAGTCCAACTTATGGAGGACGGTGCAGCAGCTTCTGATCCTTCCTTACAGGTAAGTGGTAACAAGTTGGATCCGACAGCAGTTGATGGTGACGACATCATCGGAGGCATCGCGAACGGTCAACCAACTGGACTGGAGTTGCTTAATCAAGTGTTCCCGCGATTCCGTCAAGTACCTAGCTTGGTGCTTGCTCCCGGTTACTCTCAGCTTCCAGCAGTTGCGGCAGTTATGAAAGCAAAAGCAGGTAATATCAACAGTGTATTCAAAGCGATTGCGTTAACTGACTTGCCTGCCGATCAGTCTTATACGGATGTCGTTGCTTGGAAAAACAACAACAGCTATACTTCTGAACGACAAATAAACACTTATCCTAAAGTACAACTAGGCAATAAGACATATCACCTTTCTACGCAGCTTGCAGGAGTTATTTGTTCTACTGATGCAGCAAATGGCGACATTCCGTATGTGTCACCTTCAAATCAGTCATTGCAGGCTACTGCATCTGTGTTGGAGGATGGCACATCTCTGTTCTTGGGGCCAGATCAAGCACAATACCTCAATGGTGAGGGCATCGTTACTGCTCTTAACTTTGTAGGCGGATGGAAAGCGTGGGGCAACCGCACAGGCGCATATCCAGCAGTTACAGATCCTAAGGACTCCTTTATTCCTGTTCGTCGCATGATGGATTGGATTGGTAACACGCTCATCCTGTCTTACTGGCAATACCTCGATGGTCCGGTTAGACGGCGCTTAGTAGAGGCAATTACAGACAGTGCGAATATTTGGTTGAACGGACTTGTCGCTGAAGGTGCACTTCTTGGCGGCCGAATAGATTTCCTAGCCACTGAAAATCCGGAAACAAACCTAATCGATGGCATTATCAGATTCCATGTACGAGCGACTCCGCCTGGTCCGGCACGAGAAATTGATTTTGTACTTGAGTACGATCCATCCTACATGTCTGGACTATTTGGTTAAGGGAGGGAATAACAAGTGAAAACAATACCTGAGAAACTGATTAATTACTCCGTATATCTAAACGGAGCTCAATACCTTGGCGCAGCAGACGTTACACTCCCAACAATTGAGAGCTTAACAGAGACGTTTAGCGGTGCAGGAATCGCTGGTGAAGTAGATAGCCCAACGCTAGGACATTATGCCAGCATGACGGTATCTATGACGTGGCGCACGCTAACAAAAGAGTCAATGCTACTTATGGCTCCTGAAAGCCACTTAATTGACTTCAGGATGTCGCAGCAAGTATATAACACTGGTAATTCTTCGCTTGGATCTAGCGGCGCTCGTGTGACGATTAAGGCCATGCCAAAAAGCGGAGAGCTTGGCACGTTGAATGTTGGTCAGACAACGGGTACAACAAATGAGCTGGAAGTTACGTACATCAAGGTTGTGTCCGAAGGGCTGACGATCATTGAGATTGACAAGTTCGCGTTTAAAGCTGTTATTAACGGAAAGGACTACTTAGCTGAAGTGCGTAAGCAGCTAGGAGTGTAAGGTGGAGCGTAATGAGCATTCATAAATTATCTAAACCTGTAACATTCGAAGATGTGGAATACACCGAATTAAACCTCGACTTCGAGAATCTTACTGGTGGTGACATCGCATCTATTGAAACACAGTACAATGCTGAGGGGAACGATCAAACAGTTTTTGTAAAAGAGAATTCAAAAACATTCCTCGCCTATGTTGTGGCGAGGGCTGCAAAAGTTCCTGTGCAATTAATCTTTGCATTAAAAGCATATGACTTTGTTCGTGTTACAAATAAGGCGCGAAATTTTTTGCTCATTACGGGTTAGGCAAAGACAGGGGCATACGTGAGCTGGCTATCATGCTAGCACAAAATACGTATACCCCTGTTTCTTTTTATATGAGCCTACCCCTTAATGAGTTTTTATTGTATCTCGAAGCAATGGTGAAGTCGAATAAGAGAGGGGGAAAGCGTAGATGAGTAGGGGCAAGGGTAGAGAATATGAAGTGAAGTTTAGCCTTGGTGGTGAATTAGATAAAAGCCTAAAGCAAGCACTAGGCATGACTGAGAAAGAGTTTAATGACGTTCAAAAAGAAATGCGCAAGCTATCTGCTGCTGACCCCTTCAAAGAGATCCGGCAAGATGCGAATAAAGCAACACGGTCCGTAAAAGAATTTGATGATTCAATTGGCGGCATGAAAAATGCACTCCGTAATGTCGCTGAATATGCAGGAGCATTTGCGTTAATTGATAAAGGTCTTGAAGCGGTCACGGGGAGCTTTGCGGCGATAGGTGAATATAATTCTTCTATGTCGCAAATACAAGCTGCTACGGGGCTTACAGCCAAGGATATGCAACTGATCGAGGGTAGTGTTAAAGAACTGCATAAGGCAGGCTTGGGTGAATCCTTCACTGATCTTTCGGATGCAGTGGCTACGACTAGACAAATCACTCAATTGCAGGGGCAAGAGCTTGAAAACCTCACTCAAAAGGCGCTTATTTACAAAGATGTATTCGCCGAGGATGTAAACGAATCTGTACGCAGTGCTGATGTGCTCATGCGACAATTTGGTATCACAGCTGACCAAGCGTACAACCTTATGGCGCAGGGATCCCAACGTGGTCTTAATAAAACAGGTGAGTTACTAGACACAATCAATGAGTTCTCCCCGCAATTCAAAGTGCTTGGCTTCACCGCAGAGGAAATGTTTGATTTCTTCGCAACAGGCTTGGATGCTGGAGCTTGGAACCTCGATAAAGTCGGTGACTTGGTAAAAGAGTTCGATAACCGGATTAAAGATGCTGGTGATGCAGCTGCTCAAGATGCATTAGCTCAATTGTTCGCCCCTCCTGATATTGACGATTTCGCCAAGGCGCTTATGACTGGCTCTAAGGCGACTAAAGAGTATCAAGAAATCGTTGCCCGTACAGACAAGGACACAGCAGCAACGTTGGTCAAGAACCTTCAGGCAGGTGGAAAAAAAGGCGCAGACAGTATGTTGGCACTAGCGTCCATTCTTGGTGACTCTCAAAAAATACTAGATGGTATTTCTGATGGCGGTGTTCGTGGTGCCGATGCCTTACAAATGATCTTATCCAAGCTTGCTGCGATTGATGATCCTATTGAAAAGCAAACGATGGGTATCGCGATTATGGGTACGCAATATGAGGACTTGGGTCAGAAGGTAACAGGTGCACTCTCTACAATCAACAGCGAGTTTGACAGCTCAAAAGCCACTATGGATGAGATTGCATCGGTTAAGTATGACAATCTAGCTACAGACTTTCGTAAGCTTGGTAGGGAGTTATTAGATGACTTCATTATCCCACTTGGCGAGGATGCAATGCCAGTGTTGCGCGACTTTACAGCATGGATCAGCGAGAATAAGGAGCTCATTAAAAACCTAACGATGATGTTTGGTGGAGCTGTTCTAGCAAAAGGAGCAGTTAATGCTTCTAAGTCATTGGTAACGACTAGCAAAGCCGCTATGCAAGCTGCCACAGGCATTGGAAATGCAAGTAAAGCTGCTAAGGCATTCAGTATTGCTAGTGGGCTATTGGGTGGTCCTGTGGGGATTGCAACAACGGCTATAGCAGGTCTAGGTGCGATGGTTGTATCGTACAAGCATCATCAAGAGCAAGCACGTCATGAGTTGTTGAACATGGGCGACAGCATTAAAGAGGCATATGGAAATTATAAGTCTGTACAAGAGCACACCAGCCAAGTTAATAGCTTAATCACGGAGTACGATGAGCTTCAGAGAGTGGTTAAAAATGCTGCAACACCTACAGATGAACTGGAAGCCGCTCGTGCTAGATTGCTAGAAATAGAGCAGCAGTTGATTGATCTTAATCCAGACATCCTTAAGGCGGAAGATGCGAAAAGCGGAAAGTTCAGAGAGCAACTTGGGCTAGTTGAGAAGATGAATGAAATTGAATCTGAGCGCGCCAAACGTGAGCTTGAAGTTAACTTTATCAATAATCAAGACAAGATAGATGATTTAGAGTCTGAGTTCAGCAAATTGACGGGAAATGTAGCTAAGTTCGAAGAAGCTTATAATGCAGCTCGTGAATCGTATGTTCAGTATCGAGATTTTGTTAATCAACGAGATGCAATTTTAGATGATCCAACACTTGATTATGCTGAGCAATCGTTACAAATTGAATCGTTAATAGCTAAAGTCAATGAGCTAACGGGCGAAAATTACAGAGTTTTTGCAGATATAGACTTTGCATTTGCAGATTTTGAAGAAGCTTTTAATTCTAACTACGAAAGCTTGGTTCAAGCTCAAGAAGATCTCGATGCAGTGAATAATAGCTTTGAGCAAATATACGAAGTTGCAAAGGCATATATCGAAAGTGATTTAGGCGGCACAATCGAAGAACAAGCTGCAAAGTTTAACGAAATGTCGGAAGCTCAGCAGCAGGCATTTATCAAGGCGCTAGAGGATGTTGCTGCATTAAACCGTGACCTTGATTTGCTGCCAGCAGAAAAGAAAATTAATGTCCAAGTGATTTACGATGAAGCCCGTGGCTTGCAATATGCACCATCACACATTAAACAATCCATCGTTCCTGACTATCGACAATTCGACCAATACGCTGACGGTGGTTTTGCTAATAAAGCATCGATATTTGGTGAAGCAGGTCTTGAAGCAGCTATTCCTATCAACAACAAACCACGCTCTCACGCTATTCTTGATGAGGTTAACCGTATGATGGGGCATGACAGTGGCGGTAGCGATATTTCCAATAGTTTTGTGTTTGCTCCCAAGGTAACAATTCAAGGTGGTACAGGTAAAGAAGCTAACCAAGTCACAACAGCATTAGAGCATATGAGACCGCAATTCGAACGTTGGTTCAAGGAAATGGTTGCAAATGAAAGGAGGCTTGTATTTAAGTGACGTATACAACGATACAAGGAGATATGTGGGATAGCATAGCTCACAAAGTGTATGGCTCTGAATCGAATATGGTTCAACTTATGCAAGCCAATCCTCAACACACTACAACGACTGTATTTAGCGCAGGTGTAGTCTTAACAGTACCTAGCATACCTGAGCCTGTAGATAGTAGCCTGCCACCTTGGAAGCGGGTGTAATCATGAATAACAGACGTGCAGAGGTGCAAATCAAATATAACAATGTTGATATCACGAAGAGCCTGCAAGACGATCTCATGTCATTTTCCTACAACGATAACGGAACAGGTAAAGCTGACGATGTATCGATTATGCTCGATGACAAGGATGGCAATTGGAGCGGTGCTTGGATGCCAGAGGATGGGGCAAAGTTAGATATTGATATTGTGCTTTACAACTGGTTAAAAGAGAGTACAGCAAGGCGCATTAAGTGTGGCACTTTTTACGTGGACGGATTGAACTATGATGGTCCGCCTGATGTAATAACATTCAAAGCACTGTCGTATGACTTAGCGGGTGGCCTTAAAAACGAAGAGAAGAGTAAGGCTTGGGAAAAGATTTCGCTGTCGCAAATCGCTAAGAGAATAGCTACTGCTAACGGCTTAAAGTTGATATTCGAAATTGATGATATTAGATATGATCGAATTGATCAAACGCAACAATCTGACGTAGCATTCTTGGCTCAGCTCGTAGAGAAAGAAGGGGGAAACCTAAAGATCACGAGTGATACCATTGTCGTCTACGATGATAGGCGGTTCGAATCGATTAAGCCAGTTCGCAAAATAGAACGTGGTGTTAGTGATGTGAAAAGCTACGGCTTTACTCACAACACACTAGATGCTGCGTATGCGAAGTGTACAGTGACTTACTATGATAGTAGTGCCAAAAAAACGTACACTGGTACATTCTCAGCTCCTGGTAATAAGAAAGGCCCCACACTCAAATTACAACAGCGAGTCGAATCAAATGCTGAAGCTCAACGTTTGGCTAAAAATGAGTTGCGCAAGCGTAACAAAGAAGCTAGTAAGGCGCAATTTGTGCTGTTTGGAGATCCGGATATCGTACAAGGAGTAACGATTGAGGTTATAGGCTACAGGAAATTCGATGGCACTTACTTTGTAGAGTCGGTCACTCAAAATGTAGCTGGCAGCGGTGGCTTTACAACAACAGTAAACATGAGAAAGGTGTTGAACTATTGATGATGGATCTACGAAACATTGTAAGAGTTGGTATAGTGTCTGACGTATCGGTGTCGCGTGGTGAAGTCAGAGTGCTCAATCCCGATCAAGATAACAAGGTAACTGGATGGTTGCCTGTCGTTGTACCCAGACATCTTAAAAACAACGCTGCAGCATTGCCAGCAATAAACGAAACAGTGGTCTATGTGTCGCTGGGAAGCGGTCTTGAAGCAGGCTACTGTTTAGGAGTGTTTCATGAGGGGGCTGCACAATGATAGGTTCATTTGGTTCATTGGTTTTTCTTGCAAATCCTAATACGTTACGAACATTTGATAACTTCCAGCGAGACACTTCAGCTAGATGGGCTGAACACGAAATACATTTGAAGCGACCTAAGTCAGAGTATCTTGGTCCAGCAAATGACACAGTATCATTTGCTATGCAGTTTGACATAAGGTACGGCATTAAGCCGAGGAATGAAATGGAACGACTAACTGTGTTATGTCGCGATGGAACACCACATAGGCTTGTCATTGGCGGTGTTCCGTTAGGTGCAAAACAATGGTACATCGAGAGTGTTGGACAAACATGGAAAAGGTTTGACAGCAAAGGAAACGTAATTTACGGCGAAGCAACAGTAACATTGAAAGAATACAACTGAGGTGATGAACATGTATGAAACCTCAATAGGCAGAAGTAAAATAAGTTTTAGTCCAGTAAATGAACTCGAAGAAATTGAACAGAATTTAGTAACTTTAATAAGCACCGCAGCAGGATCTGTTCCACTTGATCGATCACTTGGCATTGACATGTCTGCATTAGACAAACCAATGGAAATAGCAAGTGCATTAATTGTAGCAGCTGCCATAGATGCAATAGAGACGTATGAACCGCGTGCTGTAGTAAAGTCAGTAACGACAACATTTGATGCTGATGGTCGTCTAGTGCCTGTGGTTAGATGGGAACCCGCTGGGGAGGTGAGTACTTGAATATATTTGATTTACCGGATATTAACTTTATCGATGTAGATGCTGAGCAAATTATAAATGCAGTCATAACGACATATGAAGCCTTAAGTGATCGAAAGCTACACCCAGCCGATCCCGTAAGGCTTTTTTTGTTGTCTCAAGCTAACATCATCATTCAGCAGCAATTGCTGATCAATCAAGCAGCTAAGCAAAATCTATTACGTTATGCAAGTGATGACATTCTGGAGCATATCGGTGCTCTGACTGAGACAAGCAGATTACAAGCTACTGCTGCAATTGATACGGTTCGTTTTATCCTATCGACTCCACAAACTAGTGCTATGCCTATCCCATTAGGTACGAGGGTAACACCAGGAAACAGTATTTATTTTGAAACGGTTGAGCTTGCCGAGATTGCAGCAGGGGATATAAGTGTAGATGTTAAGGTGCAGTGTACAACAACAGGTACGTTGGGAAATGGATACTTGCCTGGTCAGATCAATACGTTAGTTGATCCGCTACCATTCACCACATCCGTGGCCAATCTCAACGGCAGCAGCGGAGGTACAGATATTGAGACGGATGATAACTATCGTGAACGCATCTATACGTCACCCTCGCGCTTTTCTGTGGCTGGTCCAAGTGGTGCATATGAGTATTGGGCTAAGACAGCAGTCAACGGAATCAGTGATGTTTATGTATACAGTCCTGCACCAGTCGAGGTTGATGTTGTTGTGCTCATGGACAATGGCGAACTACCTACACAATCTGTACTTGATGCTGTAGACGTTGTGCTTAATGATCGATCAATTAGACCACTCACTGATAAAGTAACAGTACTAGCACCGACACCAACACCTTATACTATCGATTTATCGTACTGGATCGATACAGACAACGCTTCTGATTCGGTTACGATTCAGGCACAGGTGGATGCTGCTGTAACTGCATATATCGCGTGGCAACGAGCTAAGATTGGCCGCAACATCAATCCCTCTGAATTGGTGCGCAGAATCATGAATGCGGGGGCTAGACGCGTTGTAGTCAACAGCCCAACGTACACAGTCATAGAAAATACTGAGGTTGCTATCATTCAAGATTTATCGGCAGATGTCAACGTAACCTATGGAGGTCTTGAAGATGATTGATATTGCAGCCGTAAAGCTTGTAGACATTCTACCGAGCAGCATAAAGCACGATGTTGATGTTGTTAATGCAGCTGGTGCATTAGATAATCTCAACAATCAAATCGCTGGTATAATCCCATCTTTATTTTTTGTAGGCAATGTCGATCATATCAGCGGTGCGTGGTTGGACGCTTTAGCGTGGCAATGGCAAGCTCCCTATTATGATCAAACGCTACCTATTGAGCAAAAGCGTGAGATCGTCACGCGTTCACTATCATGGCATAAGCGCAAAGGCACACCATCAGCGGTAGAGGAACTTGTGACAACGATTTTTGGTAGCGGTGAGGTACAAGAGTGGTGGGAGTACGGTGGACAGCCTGGTTACTTCAAAGTACGTACAAACGATCCTTCAGCTACAGCAGATAAAGCAACTGAGTTTCTAGCAGCAATCAATTCCGTAAAAAACGAACGAAGCTGGCTAGAAAAAATTGAAATCATCACTGAAGGTACTATGCGAATTTACTACGGTGTTGCTACGCACGTAGGCGATCAAATCATAGCAAGGCAGGTGGTATAACCTTATGGCTAACTTTAATATGCAGATTACTAACCGTGGTCGAGCGCTGCAAGCAAAGGCGCAGGCAGGAACACCATTGGTGTTTACAAGAATGCGCATTGGTAGTGGATCTATGAGCGGTCAACAAATTGCGGATATGACAGCGCTGATCGACCCTAAATTATGGCTGTCCATAAATAAATCCGTGGTATCTTCTTCAGGAAAATATACGGTCGGCGCATATCTCTCTAGCAATAATGTCACAACAGGATTTTACTTTAGAGAGTGGGGGGTATTCGCACAAGATCCAGACTTAGGAGAAATTCTTTATTGCTACGGTAATGTAGGAGCAGGGGCTGAATATATCGCAGCAGGTGGAGGATCAGACGCTGTTGAGAAGCAATTGGATGCAATTACTATAATCGGTAATGCTGCTAACGTTTCAGCTGTGCTTGACGAGTCACTTGTATTTCCTAGTCGTAGAGAATTTGAGGAACACAAAGAAGCTGAGGTGCTTGATCATCCAGACGGTAGTGTAAAGACAGCTAAACTTGCTAACGGTGCTGCTACTGATGATAAAATAGGCAACCGGACAATCAGTGACTCAACTCCACCAACAAGCAACACAGGGAAACTAACGGGGTTGCTCAGCGGTCTTGCGAATATGATTAAATCCATAACAGGTGGATCAACATGGCGAACAGCACCAGGTATGACAATAGCAGCTATTAAAACCATACTAGACGCTGCGACTAATGCTGCAACAGCTAATACGTTGATTAAACGTGACGCTAATGGGCGGGCTAAAGTAGCAGCTCCATCTGCAACGGATGACATCGCACGTAAAGCTGAGGTGGATGCTGCGATCAGTACAGCGGCTGCAGATGCTACATCAAAGGCAAATGCAGCGCAAAGTGCTGCCATTTCTGCCGCAGCTAGTGATGCAACGAGCAAGGCGAATGCAGCTCAAGCAGCGGCAATAAGCGCAGCAGCGTCAGATGCGACTAGCAAAGTCAATGCGCATGCTTCCGATACAATTAAACATATCACAGCCTCAGAGCGTACAAACTGGAACGCAAAGGAAACAACCACCGGAGCACAGGCAAAAGCAAATGCTGTACAGACAAACTTAAATACTCATACCGATAACTCAACAGTGCACATTACCGCAGCTGAGAGGACAGCTTGGAACACAAAACCAAATAAGGATGGTACTCTACAAGAGAACTTGAACTCTGAAATGGTTAACGGTTGGAGAGTGTTTACTGGAGCATCAGCTATTGGGTTGAATGATACCGCTACTATGCAGCAAATATTTGACGCATTACCCGATAAGAGTAAATTTTTTATGAACGTATTCTCTTCTAATATGGGCGGTTTAGGACTACCGCATTCTGGAAACTTAGAAGTAACAAGAATATCTTCTAGTAGAGGGTTTGCGCTATACTATTCTGTTAACGGCGTATTTATGAGAGGTAATTTTAACGGGAACGGCTCTTGGGCGGGCTGGGATGAAATTGCTGAGTTGGACTCTCCAACGTTTACTGGTACCCCTACGACTACAGAACCTCCAGCAGAAGACGACAGCTCAAGAATTTCAACAACAGCTTTTGCTAAAGCGAGGGCTATTGCTGCTAACCATCCTGTAATTAGCGCTAAAGTGCCGTCTGACCCACCATCATCTTACCCGAACGGTAGGAGCGTATTTACAATAGGGTCTTCAGCTTCCTCAGGAAATTGGCCGATAGGGTATGCGTTGGTTGAAACTGTTAAAGCTGGCCCGAATAGAATCTATCAAATTATGTATCCTACTCAAGCTGGTTATGCAGAGTCCATACAATTTAGAAATCAAACAACAACAGTATCTGATGAATGGTCTAATTGGTTAGAAATACCGTCTTTAAATAGCCCTAACTTCAAAGGTACTCCAACAGCTCCAACTGCAAATATAAATACTAAGAATAATCAAATAGCCAATACAGAGTTTGTAAATTCTTACGCGGTTAATTCAGTGGCAAGTGGTAGTAGTTCTGACCCTAATACGACACAAGAATCGTATATTCTAACAAATCACGGTAATGGGCCAGGTGGAGGTCTCTATTGGCACATATACACCATGTTCTACAGTAATAAAACAGCAAATAGAGCACAGATAGCGGTATCCTATAATAACCCAACTTCTGCGTTGTTAAGAATTAGACAATGTTTTAGCGGTTCTTGGACCGATTGGAAAGACATGGCGCCTTTAGACTCTCCTAATTTTTCGGGTAATGTTAGAGTACCTACAGCTGCAACGGGTTCAAACGACACAACTGCTGCCAACACGTCATTCGTACAAAAAACAGTTGATAACGCTAATTCAATCAAGGCCATTGATAACCGAACGGTTAGACCGAATAACCTCAAAGACGATAGTCTAGCCCACTACTTCTCGACTCTTGGGGGTATGACGGGTTCTGCAAATACTTCCTATGTGGATATACTTGCACTGAACGGATATCACGACACCTCTGGGCAAAAGGTAAATGCTCTTGTGTTCGCTAAGGGTAATCAAGCTATTTACCACTATCAAGGGACTTATGGCTCAACCACTTGGGGGTCTCCTAAAACATTGGCGTACACCGATGCAATTCCCGAAATCGCAACTGAGGCAGAAGCAGAAGCAGGGGCAGACAACACCGCAATGATGACTCCTTGGAGGGTAAAGCAGGCGATCGATAACAGGACACGGTACGGTACTACAACAGGTTCGGCAACGGCTTACGTATTAACATTATCTCCTGCGCCTAGCAAGTTGTACTCTGGTATGGATGTAAAAGTAAAACTCCATACAAATACAGGAACAAACCCTACTCTTAACGTGAATGGACTTGGCGCTAAAGCATTATATGCCTCCAACGGTACGGACAGATTCCAAGGAGTTGCAGGTCGCATCTACACCTTCATCTATGATGGAACGGCTTTTATCTTAGCTAGTGGAGGGGGGTGGGGAACAGGCGATGTAGTTCCACTTGATAAGATTGCGATTGAAACGGGTAATGTTGCTACTGAGGTTTGGGCTAACACCGAGGTTGTTAGTGGCAATGACGTAGCAGTTGACTCATCTGGTAACGTGTACTCTGCACATATAAGTGGCAAGCAGATAAGAAAACTCAACTCACTAGGTGAAGAGGTTTGGGCAAACACAGATGTTGGTTCTGGGAACGCGGTAGCGGTGGATACGTCTGGCAATGTATATGCGGCTAACGGTGTTTTAGTTGGCAGTAAATCTGTAAGAAAACTCAGCTCCAGTGGATCAGAAATTTGGGCAAAGACAGATGCTGGTGTTGCAAATGATATAACTGTAGATTCTTCTGGAACTGTATATGTCGCACACAGCTCATCAAAACAGATAAGAAAACTTAACTCAAGTGGAACGGAGTTATGGGCAAAAACGGATGTTGACAGTGGTCAAGGTGTGGCAGTTGATTCATCCGGGAATGTGTACTGTGCAAACTCTGTTGCACTTGGTGGAAAAGCGGTTAGAAAACTTAACTCAAGTGGCACTGAGGTATGGGCAAAGACAGACGTGGCTAATGCGAGAAGTATTGCAGTTGATTCTTCTGGTAACGTATATACGGCGCATAATGTTACAACGGGAAATAAAGTTCTAAGAAAACTTGACCCTAGTGGTTCAGAAATATGGGCAATTACTAACTCTTCATCATTTGACGCTGTAACTGCCGATGATGCAGGTTATGCTTATGCTGTATCCGGTACCTCCGGAGCGCAAGTTAGAAAGTTTGGTCGCGATGGCACTGAGGTTTGGCGTAATGGTGGTATGACGCTAGGTAAAGGTGTAGCGGTAGATTCAAGTGGTAATGTGTATACTGCACACTCTGGTACTACTGCTGGCGCAAAGTACGTCAGAAAGCTTTCGCAAAACGTGTTAGGCTACAAAGTCTTATAAGGGGGGAAATTTCATGTATTTACTTAAAGGTAATTGGGAAGGCGAAAAGCTTGTTACTTCAATTATGTACAACATGGATGCACCGGAGAATGCAGAACTAGACACATCAGATGGCGTGCTTATCGATGAGCAACCTGCATTCCCAGAAGCGCAAATCGGCAAAGGTCACATCTTATGTGCTAATGCAGATGGTGAAGTGTGGTTTGAAGAGATCGATGTGCCACTCACTCCGGAGCAGGAAATGCAAGTGCGTATAGACCAACAGCAAGCTCTCATTGATATGCTGATCTTAGATAGTCTAGGAGGTGCTGAATAATGTTCGAGACACTTAAACGACTTCATGACACAGGTAAGCTCAATGAGCAAGGCCTACAAAACGCAGTTACCAAGGGATGGATCACGCTGGAGGAATACAATCAAATCATAAACGAAGGTGAGACCACTACAGAGTAGGTCTTTTTTTATTGCCAAAATGGGGGTATGGGGATGGTAGACAAACTGTTTGAAGTAGGAGTTGCCCAAGGGCTGGGCATCTTCTTTTTTTTATTCATAGCGGTTGGTGCTGCATTTTGGCTTCAGAATAAAACGATCATGAAGCAGAATGACAATCGTGAAGCCCGTTATATTGCAACGATCGATAAACTTGCTGAGTCATTTCAGGAAGTGGCATCTGTCAATCAGAACGTTGCTGAGATGAGAAAAGAGCTTTCCGAACGAAACAACCGGCAGGATCAGATGCTTGGCAGAATCTTAGACAGGCTGCCAATAAAAATGGATTAATTGAAGGGATGATGTTAAATGAATTGGGAAATCGTACAAGGTCTTATTGATGCGAGGTTATTAATCGTATTGGCTGCATGTTGGGTAATTGGCTTTACACTCAAAAAGACTCCACGAGTGCCAGACTGGACTATTGTCTATATCGTTACTGTAGCAGCTGTGTTGTTGTCCTGCGGCTTGTTAGGTTGGACAGTAGAGGTAATCATTCAAGGTGTTATAACGGGAGCCTGTGCTGTCTATGGGCATCAGTTGGTCAAGCAATCTACAAAGGGTGATGAGTGATGCAAATTGTTGATTTACGCGGCAAGCTGCTTACTCACAAAACAAAAAGATACAGTACACGTAAAGAGAGTGATATTAGATCCATCGCGATCCATCA
This sequence comes from Paenibacillus camelliae, assembly GCF_023715345.1. Classification (GTDB taxonomy): domain Bacteria; phylum Bacillota; class Bacilli; order Paenibacillales; family Paenibacillaceae; genus Pristimantibacillus; species Pristimantibacillus camelliae. Next base: position 57,773 of record NZ_JAMBNY010000002.1, on the reverse strand, counting down.
CTCTCTTACTGTTTCAGGAAGCCCTGAGGCTTTTGCAACGTACCACGTAAACACTAACGGCTGGCCTGGTATCGCTTATCCATATGTGATACAGCGTGATGGTACCATCTATAAGTGCCACGATCACAATGTTGTGACATACCACGTTGGCAACAGCAACAAACACGCACTAGGCATCTGCTTAGTCGGTGACTTTAGGACGCAACATCCAACCACTGAGCAATATGCAGCTGCCATATGGTTAGTTCGTAAGCTGCAGCAAGAGTTATCTAATGCAAAGGAAGTAAAAGGCCATTCGCAATATCCAGGCTATAGTTGGAAAGCATGTCCTGTTATCAGCATGGATAAGTTTATAGCTGATCTTGTAAACGGGGTACAAAAAGGAGATGATGAAGAATTGAAGCTTACTGATTATCAATGGAAAGTGCTCAGCCTTAACATTCAAAAGTTGCTCGATCAAAAGGTTATAACCGATGTGAAGTGGCTGGAAAAGGTGCAGCTTCGAACTCTTACTAATAGTGAATTAAACTGGCTCAATAATGTCGTTGTAATGCGGTTAACTTAAACATAAAAGATCTACTGTCGGTAAAAGGTCAGTAGATCTTTTAATATTCTAAATTAATTTGTTGCCCTATACGGAAAAAAATTTGCATAAATTTCGAAAATTCGTATAATATAGTTAACGGAGATAACTCGTGAAGGATAAGGCTGGGTTCCCGAATGGGAGTAGGCACAAGGCGTGCTTAGAATTCCTTTGCCCCTGGGGTTATCTCTATTTGTTTTTTAAAGCTTCTTTGATATTGTGAATGATATTGACAGGGTCATTTTTAATTTCATTTACAATCAGGTCAATTGTTTGTTGAGAATAAGAATGATAAGTAATAGTCCCTGTCTCAAAAGGATAATGATAATTGTCGTTACCCTTGAGAGAATAGTATTTAGTCAATAAGCCGAATGAATGCTGATTAACTTTAACACTAATATCTAAACCTTCGAGCTTTTTGTTAATACGTTCAATGCATTTTTTTGCATTGTAGGGGTGTGTTTTGCTTATATCCCTGACCTCTTTAATGATTTTCACCTTTGCATCTGCTGAATTATCAATTCCAACAAATGAAGTCGCCTTCTTTTTATCTTTGACAATATAATGGTGATGTTCAATTACTATAGCGAAATTCGGATTTTTAACGCTGCTTAGACTCAGTAATTCTTCATTCGCATTAATTAACTTTTTAGCAATTTCTTCTGGGTATTTTGCAATTATTTTTGTGTTATCAATGGCTTCCATAGAAATATTCAACGCAAGAAAATTTTGGGGGATGTATGACGTCATGTCTATCCCGTGAAAATCTGACATCTTTTCCGAATAGTTTAATACGCATGCTTGAAAAAGAGGTACATATACCATTTCGTATTCAGTAGTAATGAAATGAGTGCTCGTATTTCTCAGTTGAACTATTTTTTCAAGATTTAGGCGAAGTGGATCTTTGTCATTCGTGAAAATCAAACGAATACAGTTTTCCAAAGTTATTGTACGATCGCGATTGTCTTTGTAATATATACAGTCTTGACCCATAGTCTTAATAAGATATGATTTTAACATAAGTTCCCATGCGTTACATATAAAGAAGCTAAACCCTTCTACCCTGTATTTAATTGTAGGTTTGTTGTATATTTCTATCCCTAGAATAAAAGCTTCGATACTTTTTTCAACCATTTTATCTTCATTTTTGTAAACATTATCATTAGGAAGCTTTTCCATCATATCACCTGCTTTATTTTCTCCACCAAATGGAGTATTTGTTTGTTAACAACTTCAAACAATTATAATCCAAAAGTCACATTTTGGCGATATGTGGAATTTTTGTTTCGGTTTGCAATTAAATTAAAACAAAGAAATCCCCTCTGCCTTAATGGTGGAGGGGCTATTTTTATTTCAAAAGAAGTTCACGTTTGCTTAAAAAATCATTATGTTTTTTTATTTCTTTTTTTAGTGCAGTCTCCTGCAGAAGAACATTAATTCACCTTTTCAGCTATACGTACTGCATTATTCGCTGTTCCATGAGTTGTACTTAACACAATTCTATCTATCTGTGAATCGTCTTTTTTTAAGAAGGCCACATACCCTGTAATAGATTCATTTGGTTCTAAAGACCAAGTATAAATGTAATCATCTTCTTTAGAAAACCCGTATGACAAAGTTTTACCAAAAGCACTTAGCACTCCTATTTTTAGCTGTAGATCAGAATAATTACTTGCTATCTTTTTATCACTGTTATTTTTAAGCGTAACTTTCATCCATAGAAGATGTGACCCAATGTCATAGTCAACAATGTTATATCTACTATTTATTGCTTTTCCTTCCATCGAGTTAGTTTTATACAGAAACGCATCGTGGTAAGTGATCTCTAGTCCACCGGCAGCAATAGCAATCGGTAGCTCTTTAAGTTGTGTCAAGCCATAATTGGCAAAATTATGATAAACTACGTCTTTATCGCCAGTGATGAAATTTACCGTATTCGTTGCACTATCAAAGCTGATCTTCATGCCTAATCCTTGTGCAATAAAGCGAGCCGGAATAAATATACGATTTTGTTTCATTTCTGCAACAGTGTCCATCGTAACGTTTTTGCCATTAACGATAATTACTTTTTTTCCAACCGTCACAGATACCGCGTATTTTCCTCTCGTTAACGTCGCGGTTTGTTTCGCATTATCCCACTTAATATTCTTGCTTTCTACCCCAAGAGCTGTGGCTATCAATCGTAACGATCCCATTGTGCGTTGTTCTTTATTTATATAAGGTACTGGTTCACCTGAAGGGGTGAAAAACAGTTGTCCATCTACATAAAAATTAGGTGGATTAGAGCTTGCTGATGTAGTAATAGGAAGTGTAACTAATAAAATGAATGAAAGTATGGTAATAAATATTTTTTTCAAATCTATCTCTCCTTAATAATATGTTTTTTGTAAAATAACAAACAATTGTACAACAATATACAAAATTTTACTCGTTTCTCAAAATTATATGGTACAATTTAGGTAAGTACAACTATAAAAAGTGATGTGATGGCTACAACTGGTAGTAACTACGTCCATTAAAGTGTTATTAAAACAAAAAATATTACTGAGGTTACTAAATAGACAAAGTGAAGCCCCTCTGCCTTAGTGGTAGAGGGGCTTTTTGCAGTTGTTTGCATAGTTACTATCCTCGATTTTTAATCACTTTTACCAACGCTACAACACTAATCGCAAGAGCAGCAATACTGATGATTAATGTAGCTGTTTCCATCGAACATTCCTCCTTTAGAGGGGAGCCCCCTCATAGTAATCCATATAGTTTAGTTGTCTTTCGATATGTCTTGATTGCGCCGCCTTTTTCTCCATTGGGCTTAATTGTCCAATGTTCTTTGAAGCTTGCCATATCGTTACAAAGTCTAACTGTGATTGATTTTTCGGTTTCTTTGATGATCTCGACCACGCTGTACATCATTCCACTAGCTTCAGCAAGTTGTGTTCCTACCTTAATTTGGTTAGCTACAATAATCATTCAATCATCTCCCGGTTTTATTTTCAAATCATCTATGTTAAGATTGGGAGGAGAGGGGCGCTAACCCTCTCCAAGGGAACTATTTTCGTTTGCTGGTCGGCTTACGTTTTTTAGTTCCTTTTTTCTTTGTCTGACTAGCGGTCTTGATTAGCATGATTGCTGTTACCAATTGAATGACCGCTGTCAGAAGCCCAATCCAATCTTTTAACATCCTATGTATCACCTCCTTTACTATCTTAATTATATACGATATTCGTATACTTGTCAACGATATTCGTATAATTATTATTCGATATTAGTTGATTTTTATTCGCTATTCGTATAATATAATATTGAGGTGAGAGATGTGTTGAGATTGAAATTGGATGAGTTAATGCACGCTAGACGTTTGAATGCTAATAAAGTATCTGAAATGACAGGGATACGCTATCCAACAGTAAGGGATATGGCGCAAAATAAGTCAAAGGCATGGTCTCCTGAGAACTTAGAAAAAATTATGGTGGCTTTGGAAATAGAGGATATTTCAGAGCTCATTGAATATGTAAAGTAGAGAGTCTGCTTGCGCGGGCTCTTTTTTTGTTGGTAAAACCAATGAAAAATATTAAACAATAAGCCCCTCTGCCTTAATGGTGGAGGGGCTTATTATTAAAGAAAATTCTTAGTAACGTTAACAAGTTCGTCTTTATACTTGATAATATCTGATACTGAGTCAATCGAGTACGTTGTTCTGTTTTCATCATTTAAAACTATTGTCTTGCTGCTACTCCTGTTGAGGTATAAACGGCATATCCATTTGCGAATATTATCATCCAGTAAGATATTAAAATAGCTTTGATTGTCTCTATGAAAAATTCTTTCTGTCGGAATGATGTCCTTGAGTAACACTTTAACAGTAATATAACCCTCGATCTCCTCTTCTGTAGTAACAATTTCAGGTTCATTTTTACTAGTTTCTGTGCTTACAGCTACTTCTTCAATTGCTTTACTAACATCGACATTTGTAGTCTCTAGTGCAGACTTCAGTTTGTCATTTAAGTGATCATTCATAAATTGTTTCAAGGATTTATGGACGATTCCACTAAACCTCTCAACAACTTGCTTAGTCTTTAATCCAGGATATATGTCAGAAATAATTAGTTTTATAAAATCATCGCTAGGACTCTCCCACTGTGTACGTAAAAACTGTTTGATCTCATTAGTGTATTTTAATTCTGATGCGGTATTAATAATGTGCTCTACGTCAAAGTTGCTTTTTGCAAACTTTTGAAGTTCTATTAGTTGGTGATCGCGGATATCGAGCATGTTGAACTCAAAGAAAGGTATGGAATCCATTTTGTTTTGCTCGTCTAAGTCAGTGTAAAAACGATATGTAATACCATTCGTGAGAATTGCGAACTTAGCCGTTGTAGTTCCGAAATATCTAAAAAGTTGTGAGTCATGTTTTTCTAATTTTTCCTGGATTGATTTTGCTTCAATTAAGATGATGGGATTGCCATTTTGTAGGATTGCATAATCTACTTTTTCACCTTTCTTAATACCAACATCAGCAGTAAACTCTGGAATAAATTCTTCAGGGTTAAAGATATCGTATCCTAATGATTGAAAAAAAGGCATTACAACAGATGTCTTGGTAGCTTCTTCTGTAAGAATGCTGTCTTTTAGTTTTAGCGTACGTTTGGCTAATGTCTTGATTTGCTCTGCAAAGTTTTCCATAACCAATCCTCCTAAATAGCTCTCATTGACTATCTGATTTACTCAAACCCAAATGCAGATTCAATACAGTTGACAAAATAAACAGATATTTCCTCATTAAACAAGATTATATGGTACAATCTAGGTAATTACAACTAGAAAAGGGGGATTTTGTCGTGGCACGAAGAAGAAGGCGTAAGCAAGAAGATCCAGTCGCTGCACTTATGGGTCTATTAGTTTTAGGAGCTGGTCTAGGTATATGGCAGCTCACAAACAATTTAATAATAGCAGCACTGGCTGCAGGTTGTGTCGTAGGATTATTTTTTGCAGTTGCAATGATATTACATATGAAAAAAGTAGAACGTCTTAAACGGTCAGGTATTGCAGAAATTGATAAGATGGAAGGCCGGCAGTTTGAGAAGTACTTAGGGCATCTATTTCGAATGCACGGATATGCCGCGGAAGTGACTCAAGCCTCAGGAGACTACGGAGCTGACCTAGTTATTTCCAAAGGAGGTCGTAGGATAGTTGTTCAAGCAAAACGTTATAAAAATAATGTGGGCTTAAAAGCTGTTCAGGAAATCTATGCTGCTATGAATCATTACAAAGCATCTGAAGCTTGGGTTGTTACTAATAGCGACTTCACAGAACAAGCGTATACATTAGCACGCTCAAATGGAGTAAAGCTTATTAATAGGAATCAGTTAATTGAAATGATACTTGCAGTTAACCCACCTAATAATGCTTCTGCAAAGAAAAAAACAATATGATAACGGTTGAACAACCTTCTCACTTAACGAGCGGGTTGTTTATTTTATTACAGCTCTTGTACGTTTTGAACAGATCAATCAACGTATGAGTGTAGGATATATGCTCATCTCTGAACCTAAGAATGAGTTGGTTGAAAGCAAAATTATTAGGATCGTGAGCTAATTGGGTTAAAAATCTGTATACGAGTGCGTGGAACGATTCAAGCTCAGCGCAATTATCCTTATGTTGTTCTTGCCTAATTATTTCAATTGGTTCCAGGACAGTTTTAACAAATAAATTACTTAGCATGATATTTAATTCCTCTTGTATTATGTCTGAATGCAGTTGCATCTCTGTTAGAATTTCATCCTCAATATCTAGGATTACCTTCATATTTTCACTCCTTTACTATCAGAGTAAAACCCCCACAGTTATATCTAGTGAGGGTTTTGATGTTATTTTTATTCCATTAACTTACTCATACCAGCTTTCGTCATATACAAGAAAAGCAGTTAATTTGTTGGAGTATGATTTAGCCTCAAATGAGAACTCCAGTTTATTTCCTGCATCAGATAATTCAAATTCTACATACTTTGTTGAATTATGCTCCATTTCACCAAATGATATGATGTTTCCATCTAGATCTATAACTTTATATTTAATTTTTTCGTAATCAGTTCCTTTTCCTTGAGCACCGAAGGTTACTCCTATTTTTGATGTGCCTTCTGGGAAAGTTAATGTGAAACCTTTACCTGCATAACCTATTTCTGAGACCGACACAACTTCGTTGTATTGCTTATCACTGAACTCAATATTTTTGGGTTTTAATAGTAATTCACTAGCGAATGTTTTATTGATTACAACTTTGTCTTTCGAGAATGTGGTTCTTGCTCCAGGTGTTTTCGCAACTTTATCATTTAAGGATATACGTTGATTTTCAGCGTTCCATTTAACATCTAATCCTGTTGCTTCTGCGATTGTTCTAAGGGGCAAGTATGTAGTGTTATTGTAAGTAATAGGCTGTGATTGAGATAAATTTAGTGTTTTCCCTTTAAGTTCGACACTAATTGCAGAGTTGAGATATGCCGTAATCTTGGTGAGGTGTGATGATGCGACTGCTCCTGATGCAAAACATAGTAATGCCAGTGAACCAATCAGTAATCCGGTTAATAATTTTTTCTTTTTTATAATAATCATCTCCCTTCACGTTATAAGATTAGACATTTCTTTACGAAATCCTTCTTTTTTACCAATCTTTTTACAATAATGGTGACTATTGGACTATGAATGTTGGACTATATCGAAGTACTTGCATTATTTGTTCCTTAGTAGTATAAATAAATAAGAACATTTGTTCGCGTATATATACTACTCAAAAGGCGGTGGTCTTATGCAAAAATATATCGGCAAGATCGTCCAATTAATCTATATCGATAGCAAGCGTGAGGTAAGTATCCGTAATATAAGAGTTATAGCAACAGGCGAAGAGAAATTCATGGCATACTGCTACTCTAAGAAGGATGTGCGGACTTTCAATCACTCAGGGATTGTCAGTATAGATGAGCTTAACCCAAAGTTGCTAGGAGTAATTGATCAAATTAACCAACACAGCAGAAGCAATCAGTTTGACGGAGGTAATGCAAGTGGCAACTAGAACAGGTGATGGGTTGTGGCAACAAAAGATCATGTTGCCTGAGCATAAACAGATGTATGAGGATTATGTGGCATCCCTTGACTGTAGAGAAAGAATTGAGCTAGACGAGCAAGAAGTAGAGCAGATCAGTCGTGCATTGCAACAGTCGATGCAATATAAGGTGCCGCTATCTATCCGGATGTATGACCCGTTCGAACGAGTGCAGGTTATAGGTGTTGTCGAGAACATCAGTAAACGGTATGGACAATACAAGGTTAATGGAGATTGGTTTAGTGTAGACGACATTGAAGGTATCGAGGTGGATAATGAGCCATGCTAAACGATACTGCGCGCAAAATATACAATGTGATTTTTCATCTATACCGTTACGAATGGTCCGAAATCGATATTGAGCGCATATCTCGACTAAGCCTAAGGACAGAGCAACAGGTTAAAGATGCTGTTAATTGGCTGTTCAAAGAAAGTTATATCCACTGGGATAAGCAAACAAATAGGTTTAGAATTCCATTCAAGTAGGCCGTTACTGTTTAGGTAGCGACCTTTTTTATGTCCAGAAGTCTTTCTCCTTATTCTTTCTTCCGGTTAGTTTTTCTAACGCTTTAAGAGCTTCGTTTTTTGTTATCCCTCTAAATGACCCGTTATCCTCTACAAATAACTTCGAAACAGTTTCCTTATTCAGAACACTAGCCCTCACTGTATCCTGCTGACTTCGTTTAAGATACGTCACTCGACAGTGGATGAAATGGTGAAGAGGATGATAGTTAAAAGGCGATCATTGGAAAAATATAGGTTATACACTATACTATCTATATATAGAAAAGGTGAAGATTGTTTAAATAAATAAGTAGAGCTATTATATTACATGGGTATATAAGTAACGCAAGAACTACATTGTAAAAAATCTTATGTAACTGTAGGGGGATAGCATGGGTGGAAGAGATACAATAAAAGGCGTTAAAATTCAAGGAATTGTAGCTGTTTTGAATTCGCTAACTAATAGTGACTGGAAAAACATATATATTGAACCAGAAATTCTAGGAGAAAAAACAGATAAAATTGATATTCAATGGGATTTATGTGATGGTAGGAGAAGGTTAGGGCAAGTAAAAAGCTCAGAAGGATTAATTAATAAAAGCGCTATGAAAACTTATCTTAATGAAATGATTAAAGAGACTAATTCTTCAGATGAGTTTGTTCTATATGTTGTAGGTAATTTATCTTCGGATGCATCTACTTTTGTTAATAATTTAAACAATAGTACTTTGGATAAATCAGAATTAGCTGGTTATGAGTTTGTGAAACAGAGGGCAACTTCTGTAAAGATTGTATTAAGAGCTTTTGATTTCGAGGCATTAGAATCCTATGCCTACAAGTTATTGCATAAATTCTATGATTCTAAAGATATAGTTGTGAGGGCTAAGGATTTAGAACAAAAAACATCTGCTTTGTTCCATCAATTTGATCGATTACCTATACTACGCATTCCGTTATCAAAAAAAGAACTAGAGAATACTTTAGTAGATTGGATTGATTATACTGCACGTGGCGATCTTGATTTAATAGAACGCCAGAATCTGAAAGAATCAGTAGGTAAATTAAAAGTTAAGTTTAGTTATTTAGTAACCTTATTGTATGATCCTACTACTGTTATTACAGAAAAGCTTTCCAGATTAAATGCTATTGATGAGTTTAGTTTAGCTTTTTCACTTAAAGGAGTTCAGTACAGATATCTTGATATTTTAGATGAACTTGAACACTTTGATAGAAAAAGAGAAGAAATGATGGAACTATACGAACTATACCAAACTGAGAAAAGAGAGGATTTTCATAGCCCTGTCCGCTCCTTCTATGCAGAAAAGATAAATAAAATATCATCTAATGAAATTGATGAAAAAATAGAATCTGAATCGATAAAAGAGTTCATGGATAACTTGGAAAAGATATATGATCAGTTGTATAAGTAATATATTTTTTCAATGTAAGGCAAGTATTAACAAGTGATTCCATGATTTATAGGCATCATAAATAAGTTAGGAAATGGGTCATGCGATTATATGGCAAACTACCAAAAGATCGCATGATTTTTTATTCTTATTAGCGATAAAATGAAAAGGTAATCGTTGGAAAGTAATAGGATATGCTCTATAATATATAGCAATTAATGTACAAGGGGGAAGAGGCTTGAAGAAAGTGCTTGTTGGACTAATTGCAATGATGCTATTACTTGTAGGATGTAGCAGTAGCGGAAATGGACTGAAAGAAATAAAAACGAGTGATCTTTGCGTCACTCATATTAACCTCGATTCGAAAATATGTTATGGGGATGAAAAGAAAGACGTCGAACAAGTAACAGGCGAAGGCGAAGAAATAACCAGGTTTATGAGTTATGAGAACGGAATAAGGATAATGTACCGAAATGATAAAGTTGCAGGAATAAGCTTGTCTGATGAATCGCTAGATATTTATGAGTCTGAATTTGCAAAAATCGGTGATTCTAAGAAGTCCATACTTGAAAATTTAGGATCAGACAATTCCATAAATGAAGTGCCAAGCAACCTGGATTATCTTTATGATTCACAAACTAAAAAGTTTATTTTAGGTAAACCCGACCTTAAAGAAACGGCAGAAGAAATGGAAAATGTATATATAGTATCATTCATGTTTGATGGTGATGGCAATGCGAGATCGATAATGTTAGTGGATTGGAGAATGGCAACATTCATGCAATAAATCTGAAACCTGTAATATGAACCCTATTGCCTTTTTAGAATAGATAAATTATAGTATAAATATTCCATTCTTTTTTTAGCCCTTGGTCAAGCGACGGAGAGGGTGCTGTAATTACTTAATGCATCTTATTGCAAGATGAACCACGTAACTATTTTATTAATATTGGAGCTACCAATATTAAGCTAAGAGAGGTCTAGCGCCTCATTTTTCTAAGCTTAATTTGGGTAGCTCTTTTTTTATGTTCTGGGAGGTGGTTGTAAAATATTACATAGTTTGTTGTGATAGGCTTCGACAAAACATCGGTATGACTTCAATTAGAATGACCTTAAGTATTACTTAAGTTTTTCTCTATGGGAGAGTAGTAAACTACTCTAACCTATTGCTTTCGATTTTTATGGTGCAGTACATAGAAATCAGTAACACGACACTCAAGGAGGTGAGCAGCGATAATAGCGAATTCAAGCGACATATTGGATTTTTTATGTATAAGCTGGCTAACGAACGCTTCAGTGCATTCCATACGTCTTGCGAATTCGGCTTGGCTAATACCTTTTTCTTTTAATCGTGATAGCAATAGGCATTCTCCTAGAATGAATGTCATTATTAAACTCCTTCTTTATCTTGTCGATGTATGTCGATAAAATTAAGAACATACGTTCGCTTTTTGTGGTATTATATATGTATGAAAAATCATAATAGGGGTGGTACATATAGAACGCTCACCAGAAAAATTAGTAATAAACTGGCATGAAGTTTATATTGCTAATGGATTTGATCTTGAAGTATACGAAAAAATAAAAAATGGTGACTCTACTTTTGAGTCTTTAGAAACCGAACGTGTTGAAGATGCATTCTAATTTGTTGCTCCGTTAGAGTACCACCGTCGTCCTGATGATGGTACTTTTCTATTATTTCATCATCTGTGTATTTATCTACAAGTTCAAATATTTCGAACGGATTAAATTTAGTTTTTACTTCTATGCCATATGAAACACCGCCCTCTTGAACAACAAAATCGCTCTTGTAAGTTGGATCAATATCACCTTTACTTACATTCAAAGCATCTGCGATCATTTGTAATTTTCCTGGGGATACTAGGTTATTTCCGTTTACATAGTCGGAGATTGCACTAGTTGATAGACCGCTTTTTTCTGCTAATTCTCTTTGGATGATACCCTTTTCCTTAAGAATTTTCTTTAGATTATTTGATATATCTTTCATTAGCTTTTCTTCAACTTCAGTGTATCTCTTTCTCATTTATAAATACTTCCTCTCTCAAACTGATTTCATTTGCATTATATTGCATATTTACAGAATTAGCAAGAAAAAAATCCGAACTGATCGGTTGACAATCCGACTAGATCGGATTTATGATTGTGGTACATCGAACGGAAGCGAGGTGAAAACGAATGAGCAGGTTTTGTATTACCCTTCGAACAGCAAGACTACTGCGAGGTATGACAGTTAAGCAAGTTGCGATCAAAACAGGGAAGTGCGTTGACACTATAAGTAAATATGAAAAGGATTCGACAAATATCCCTCGTGACTTATCAATCGAACTGATTCGGTTGTATAACGTACCTGAAACTGTTATTTACTTCGGAAAAGAATCCGACCTGTTCGGATTAGTTGAAGATTCAGCTAAAGCAATTTCTATTTAACATCATATCCGATCTAGTCGGATTATATTCCTGCAAGACAAAAATAAGTTGGATCCAAATAAAGAAAGCGAGGTAATGAGATGAATCAACTAATCCCAACACAATCAAACGACAACGGAGACTTACTTGTAAGTGGTCGTGATCTACATGAGTTTTTGGATATTAAAACTAATTACTCAACTTGGTTTGATCGAATGGCTGAATACGGATTTAAGGAAAATGTGGACTATGTTTTGCTTTCCAATTTTGAAAAGCAAACCGGGAGCGGTGGCCACAATAAAATCGACCACCACCTAAAGATCGACATGGCAAAAGAAATCTCGATGCTACAGCGCAATGAGAAAGGCAAGCAAGCACGACAATACTTCTTGGAGCTTGAACGACGCTGGAATAGTCCAGATGCAGTAATAAAACGAGCTCATGACTTCTTGCAACGCAGAGTGGACAACCTTAGGACCGAAAATCTGCTGCTAACACAGCAAGTGCACGAGTTACAACCTAAAGCAACTTACTACGACATGGTACTACAAAACAAGTCACTGCTCTCGGTTTCCAAGATCGCTAAAGATTACGGAATGAGCGCTATAGCCTTTAATCAAAAACTTCACGAGTTAGGTGTTCAGTTCAAACAAGGAGACATTTGGTTGCTATATGCAAAACACCAGGATAAAGGTTATACACAGACAACGACGCATGTTATTGACGCGGACAACTCAAAGGTTAGCACCAAGTGGACACAAAAAGGCAGGCTGTTCTTGTACGAGCTACTTAAACAAAACGGTATTCTTCCAATGATTGAACGAACAGAAGTAGCGAAGCGAGGTAATAAGTAATGTCTAAACAAATAATCTACGCAACACGCTTAATGAAAGCACGTGAGCACTTACAGATTGTACAAGCTCAGAAAGAGATCCATCGTGCTGAGCACATCGCTAGCCGTTTGAAAGTGGTGAAAACATGCTAACTACATCAGGCGAAATCAAACTCAGTGACGAGCAACTAGATCTGCTAGGAAACTATTACACCAATACAAATGTACAAGCTACGACAGGCATTCGCTTTGAACAGTTTCTAAACTTGTACGTTCGTGGTCGGTGGCATGAAAGGGTGGTGTAAATGAACTTTGGCGAGGAGCTGCAATCACTACGAAAGAAATATGGACTCAGCATATCAGCGTTGAGTGGGATAACGGGTGTGCACAAATCAACGATCTCATACATCGAGCGCAGCACCACTAATCCAAGCATTGTAACAGCACAGATATTGCTCGAGCCACTTGGAGCAGAGCTTGCGATTGTTGAGAAAAAAAGCAGCGAATCTTGATCGCTTATTATTTTTTTGCCAAAAACGGCTATTTGAGCCTAAAAAGGAGACTGAAAATGATGTTAAACAAATTATTTGAAGCATTAACTGGCAAGCGCCAGCGTGTAATAACGGTTATCCCAGCAACAGAATTGACTGAAATTCGTGAGCTCTCTAAAGCGCAATGGTTACTCGAATTAAATACGAGATCTGCATTAGCACAAAGTCACTTTGAATATGCTCAGTCAATCAGCGCCGAAAGGGTGTCATTGGAAAATGAGAAAGTGATTGAGGAGTCAACGCAATTATTCGTCAAAACAGAACGCAGTCAATTGTTGGAGTCTGAATATGAAAGACTCAAAGCGCTTGAGGATGAACTAATCACTAAACTGCTAGCTGCTCATGGCATTGAGTATACAGATGATACTTACTTTGATATCGCGTCAGGCGAGGTAAGCATCGAGGAAGATGTACCTAAAGATTGAGCTTCATAGGTTGGTGATTCTATCGAAGGGAGGTGAAAAGAATGAATGAAGCAGTGGAATATGAGGATGTTTTAGTTAAGCTCGAGATTCGCACAACAGAGAAAATTACAGTGATCCAAATCAATGAGGAATTCATGGATAAGGTAGTGATCAGCTTAGATATTGAATGGCATAAAGGCAAACCAGTTCTAATCTACGTTGAATTTGAAGATGAATCAGCTTTCGACTTGGTACCAGGTTCAGATGCATTTATCTACTGCACATATCAAACAGTCGCCATCGATGGACCCGCAGAAACAAAATAGACCGCACTGAGTGGGGGCTCAAGCGGTCAGGATCAAATTATGGTCATTGTATCATGACCGAGAAAAAGGAGCAAATGGAATGAATGATCTAATCAAAGAAAAGCTGAGCATTGCTAAGCGAGCTGGCGAATTGCATGAGGAGATTGAAGGTCTTGAATATACGTTAAATTGTTCGAAATCGAAATTAGAAGCTAAGCACTCTTACATTATTAACGTCTCCCTAAATTCATTCAGTCTAAATTTAGATACAAACAAGATTGATAATACCGATTTTTCTCTACACGAAGCAGTGATAATGTACCTTGAAAAACAAATCGATAAACGTCATCAAGAACTAGATTCACTCATCAAAATTCTGAAATAGGAGGGCTTAGCGTGACAAAGGTAATCAAATTCATTGAATTGATACTTACTAACTTTGCTGGCATCAAGAGCCTAACGGTCAACTATAGCACCGTTAATCACATCAAAGGGAAAAACGGAGAGGGCAAGACAACCATCGGTACCGCTCCCATCTGGACACTATGGGGCAAAGACTTATTCGGTAAGGACTACACGAAAGACAAGTATTCACCGCGACCAACCAACTATAAATACGACATTGTACAAGCTTCGCTGCTACTTTCAGTCAACGACACAGAGTACAAATTCACTCGTGAGATCGCAGGAAAGACCAATAAATTCTATATCAACGACATTCCAAAATCAGCAACCGAGTTCAGCGCTGCAGTCGATTCATTATTCACGCAAGACGAGTTCATGGCACTTTATTTCCCTTCATATTACTTTTCGCTTCATTGGGAGAAACAACGCAGCATGTTAATGAGCAGCATGCTAGCACCAGCATCTAAGACTGTACTAACTGAAATGTCTCGCACGTCACCAGATCAAAAAGCTAAGGATATTGAGCTTAATCCAATGTCTGCAATGCTAGCTGCCGAGCTAAAAAAACATAGCATGAACGATCTTGAAGCTAAGGCTAGGGATGCTAAGCCGAGGTTAGATAAACAAATCATTGAAGCTGCTAGAGACGTAGAGACGCTTTCGAATCAAGCTGAGAAGCTAACCGGTATCACTGGCACTCGTGAAGAGTTAGAACAAGCGAGGAATGAGCACGATCAAGCGATTGTAGAACTGGAACAAGTGATTGCGAAAGGACAGCAAGCTAACGTTGCATATCAAAACGCTGAGCATCGATATAACATCGCTCATAAAACAGTTGAGGATTCAAAAGCCAAGTTTCCCGCACTGAAAAACGAAGTCATAGAGGACATGTGCGGAAGATGTAAGCAGCCATTGCAAGAAGAATCTGTCAAGGCTGTGGAAGCCGACAAGGAGCGCAGAATTGAGGAATACAAAGCAAAGCATGCGTTGTTAGTTCAAGAGAAAAAAGATGCTCTAGCAGCCTTACAATCACTCGAATATGTCGATCTCCAAGAATACCGCAGCCACCAGTTTATACACCAACAAAAACTAAAAGAGATTGATGAACAGCTAGCGTTGCTGAGTGTTAAAGAGTCGATTGAACAAGACATTGAAGCTGCAAAACAGCGTGAGCATGAGGTTACATCCAAGCTTCGTGAGACAGTGTTCCTGCTCGAAGCAATCAAGGCTTACAAGGCCAAAGAAGCAGAGGTGCAAGCAGCTGAGCTTCAGAGTAAGTTCAAAACATTATCGGTACGACTGTTCAAGTATGTGAAGTCCTCAGATAGCTACGATCCTGACTTTTCTATTCAAATGAATGGCAAGGATTATCAATACCTTTCAACTGGTGAGAAGATCGGCGCTGGCTTAGAACTCATTGAAGTGCTGTTCAAGCAAACCAACATGATTACACCAACCTTTATCGATGGTATTGGTGAGTACACAGGCAAGCTTACAGCTTATGACCAGGTAATCACTGCGAGAGCAGTTGAAAATACAAAATTAACTATTGAGGTGACTGAATAATGGCAAACAATCAATTAACAACATCCAATACTCAACTACAAGAAACAGATCTTAACTCTATCCACCAAATTGGCGACTTTGGACCAAACGAATTGATGACCATGAAAGAAACGATAGGTAAGGACCTGACGATTCCCCAGTTCAATTTATTCATGTATCAATGTAATCGAATGGGTCTTGATCCTGCCTTAAAGCATGCTTTCCCTATCTTATACGGCGGCAAACTTGATAGCCGAGTTTCATATGAAGGGTTGTTGTCTTTAGCTAAAAAATCACCAGGCTATCAAGGGGTATTCAATCAAGTTGTTTGTGAAAATGAGATAGATTCCTTTGAAGCTGAAACTGACGATGAAGGTGTAATTGTAAAGATTTATCACAAAGTTAAGTTTCCGAGAGGTCGTGTAGTAGCCGCTTACTCCATCGCTAAACGTGAAGGGCACAAACCAGTAATTGTCTTAATGGATGTCATGGAAGTACAAAAGCTTTTGAAGGGTCAAAATCAGAAGTTTTGGAAGATGGAAGATGGCTCCCCTGATCCTGATATGTTTAAGAAACACGTTGGGTTTCGTTCGATTAAAGCGCAATACGACATAGCTTCAGTAGTTGAGGACAACATGGAATCTCTTAATGAATTAGAAGGTTATACAGAGCCGGCACGCAGAGAAATAACGAGCGAAGTTAACGTGAACCCAAACAACCAACCTCCTAAACTAGAAGTTCCTAAAAATCAACAAGCAACAGAACAACCGAAACAACAAGCAGATGATTTTACGGACCGCTGGATTGAAGTAGGCGATCTACTAGATCAACTTGGACATAAAACAAAGTCTGCTAAAAAATCCTACATTGATGCGAATTTCAGAACAAAAGGTGATACAACAACACACGCTGATTTTGATAACTTTATCAAAATGATTCAGATGGAACTGGCAGAGAGAGCTGCAGGCGATGAGCTTGAATAAAACAATTGTCAAAGTCCTCTCCACTGGCTCAAAGGAAGGATCAGTCGTATATATCGGAACAGGCGAATCCAGCATCTTAATTGATGCTGGACCAGCCAAAAAGAATATTAAGAAATTCATGCTCGATAACAACTTCAATCCGGCAAAGGTAGATGCAATCCTAATCAGTCATGAGCATAAGGACCATTGTGGCGGTATAGCATTCGCTGATGATTACAAGATTCCTGTATATGCAAGTGAGGGAACGCTGAAAGAACTCAAACGGAGTGAAACAGGCAAAATAGTGAAGCATCTAAAAACATTCATCTTAGATGGCTTACGGCAAACATTCATAAGTGTTACACCAGTTAACGTCATGCATGATGCAGCTGAGCCGCTTATGTATGTGATCCAGACACACGACACAAAAATCAGCGTCATGATGGACACTGGCACCATCACAAAGGACATGCTCTCTGCAATGGCTATGAGTGATGTGTATATCCTGGAAGCTAACTATGATGAGGACATGCTTGCTAATGGTGATTATCACGATGGGCTTAAATACCGAGTATCAAGCGACACAGGTCACCTAAGCAACGCACAAACCGCAGAGGCCTTGAACAGTCTAGTTAGGGGTATAGGCGAGCATATCATCATTACACATATGAGTGCCAAGAATAATACACCTGAGCTTGCTGAACAAGCAATTAAACTAGCTCTGTTCGATAAGGGGTTAGTGAAAAATAAGCATTACAAATTGGAGGTCTTATAGATGGGGAACATCGATCATGATGCAGTCGAGGAACAGCTGCGCACATCATGGACACCAGTTGTTGAAAAGGTGTTGTATGAATACAGCGGCAGCATGAGTGAAGAAATCACTCAAGAGGTTATTGACAAGATTATGCCACTAACACGTGAAATCATCAAAGCTATGGAGCTCGAGCAATATGGAATGGGATGAGCTTTGTAAGGAAATTGAGACGCTGATCCGTACTGGTCATAACAATGTGAGTTGGTATGATCTCAACAAGAGCGTGCAGGAACTGCTTAGTGATTATAAGGAACAGGAAAGAGAGTAGGTGTGAAAATGGCGAAGCCACAGAAGGAAAACGGCTTTACGCCAATCGCAAATGAAATATTAGATCAAATTGTTCTGTACCCATTCAATGCTTCTCAACTAAAGATCATCATTAAAATATGGCGCATGACGTATGGGTACAGCAGAAAGGATCATGAACTGGCTGTTAGCTGGCTACAAAAAGCAACGGGGCTTTCTGACCGAACAATAAAAAAAGAAATTGCATCGCTCATTAAGGCAAAGGTGCTAGTTGTTACTCAAAACGAGACTAGCACCACTGCTAGAAAACTAGCTTTTAACAAGGATTATGATTCGTGGAATTTTACTAAAAGTGGTGATTCAATGGTTCAGCAGATCGACTTGTTTTCAATGGATGGGGGGAAGGATTGTTCACCCCAAAATGATCACGATAGGGGGGAAGGATTGTTCACCCCTGAGGGGAAGGATCGTTCACCTCAAAACGGGTTAGAGGGGGGAAGTATCGTTCCCCCAAATAAAGAAAGTATTTCTTTAAAGAAAAGTATTAAAGAAAAGGAGAGTATGTTTGAACAGTTCTATGAAATATATCCCAGAAGAGTAAGTAGAAAAACAGCAGAATCAGCGTGGAAGAAACTATGTAAAGAAAAAGGCTTTGATCCGGATAAGGCAATCTTTAAGACTATGAACTTTGCAGAGACATGCAAGCTACTTAAAACAGAAACGAAGTTCATTCCTTATCCAGCTACTTTTCTAAACCAAAAGAGATATGAGGATTACGAGGTTATCGATCCGGAAGGATTGGCAGCTAAGAAGCAAAGCAAGGTGAGCTCTAATTTAGAGTTTTTACAACAACAGTTAAGAGGTGGAGGTAATGAACAGGCAAGAAGTTACATTGATTCTGGCCAAGGCATCAGCAGCTTACCCAAACCAAGCACCTAACTTTGTGGAGAACCCTTCAATATTCGAGCTATGGTGTGAAATGCTCTCTGATGTTGATGCTCAGCTAGGTATATCGAATTTGAATCAGCACATAATGACTAGTTCATTTTTTCCTACGATCTCAGACATAGCAAAACAACCTGAGCGAAACTTCTATGACCATCATAAGCACTTGGCGCACCAGGAGACGGTATTGTTGGAACAGTCACTAAAGAAAGCCATTCCGATGCCTGAGTATATTAAAAGGCGGTGGTTAAGTAATGAGTGATTACCAAGCAATAACCGCTGAGGAACAACTTCAGTTAGAAGCAGAAACATCTTTGCTAGGAATATTACTTCAACACGAGGATCTGGTACTCGAGTGTTATATAGAACCACAGGAAATGGTAGCAGACTCTAGACATCGTTTGATTTTGGAATTAATCAAGTATTCTTATAACGAAAACGATCGTGTAGGCCTTATGGCTGTCACTGAAGCTGTTGTAGCTTATTCAAATGGTGACATAGAAAAACAAAACAAAATGCTAGAGCAAATCGGTGGTGTAGCATACTTAAGTGCATTACAGGGAGCTTTACCGAATCGTATAAATTTCGATTATTACCAACGGATTGTCCATAACAATTACATTGTCCGCACTCTGAAGAACCGGATTCAACAAAAGTTATTAACCGTTTCAGCTGATGGTGAAGCCGATAAAGCTATAAATGCTCTTAGAGCTGAGTTAGATGAGTTAGAGGAACTAGGTAAGGTCAAGCGCAGTAATGATCTAGTCAAAGTGTCAGATGCTTTGAAACAACATGCGGAGGATATAGAGGAAAAAGCGTTACATGCTGGTGAGATCGACATTTATTCTATTGGAAAAGACATGGATAATCTCACGGGTGGATTACATTTGGAAGAGTTAACGATCACTGCAGCTAGACCGTCTGTAGGTAAGACTGCTGAAATGATTAACGAATCTATTCGTTCTCTTAAAAGTCCAAACACAGCTAACGTGGTCATATCAGCGGAAATGCCGACAAATCAATTGTTGAATCGATATGCTGGAGCAATTGGCAACATCGACTTAAAAGTGTTTAAGACAGGCGCGTTAGATATGGACCAGTGGGATAGGTACCACAAAGCTATGGGGTGGCTTGAAAGGCAAGAACTTTACTTTGATGACACTCCAGGAATCACAATCGAAGCAATTGAGCGTAAGGTTAAAAAGTTACAGAAGGAGCTATTGAAAAAAGGGATCACTAAGATAGTTCTTTTTATTGATTACCTGCAGCTGATCGAGAGTGAGAAAAGATTTCCTAACACCACTGAAAAGGTGAGTTACATTTCCAAGACACTCAAACGAATGGCTAGACGATTAAAGATAGCTATCAACGCTCTGGCTCAATTAAACCGAGGTGTTGAAGGGAGACAAGAGAAGCGTCCGATGATGTCCGATCTAAAGGATAGCGGGAGCATCGAACAAGATGCCGACAATATTAAGTTTCTTCATAGAGATGACTACTATGACAAGTCAACTGAGAAGAAAGACATCATTGAAATTATAGTTGCTAAGCAGCGTAATGGTCCTGTGGGAACGGTGGAAATGGTGTTTCAGAAGAAATTTG
Source organism: Paenibacillus camelliae (assembly GCF_023715345.1). Taxonomy (GTDB): domain Bacteria; phylum Bacillota; class Bacilli; order Paenibacillales; family Paenibacillaceae; genus Pristimantibacillus; species Pristimantibacillus camelliae. The sequence continues at coordinate 37,143 of NZ_JAMBNY010000002.1, read as the reverse complement.
GTAAGTATCTCGACCTAGACCGTTCACATCAAGGCGGTGATAAGAAATGACCTACCCACGCATGAACAAAGCTGACTACCCACCGCTGCCAGAGGTCATCACCAACGAACAAGAGTTTGAAGATGTGAGTGAATTTGTCGCTAAGTTGGACCTTGATATCAAAAAGCTAGAAGCATTCAAGCCATTTCCATTAGCTTCAGATGAAGAAAAGGCAGATGAAATAATCAAGAATAAGCGCATCCTGGACCTAACCAATATCCGTTACGAGCAGCTGGTGCTTATGCTCACAGATTACATGAACAAGAATCCTGAGTTTCGCTACGAGCGAACTCTTAAAAAAATGAAAGAGGTGCTGAAATGATTAAAGTTACTGAACGCTTTGGCCTTGAAGTCGATACCCACAACTACATGCTAATGGAGTATCGCACAACCGATCCCACCAAACTTCCAACTTGGAATAATGGCAAGGATAAAAACGGAAATGACAAAGATCCTACACCTACTACAAAGTGGGCGAGCCTAAATAAATACTATCCAGCATCAACAACTGGACTGGCATCTGCTCTACAAGAAATTGCTCATCGTGAAGTGCGTGAAGGACTTGCTGGTGATGTTGAGCTGAAAGATTATGTAGCGCAACTACATGCCATGCATAATACGTTGAAGAAGGCTCTAGAAACCGCCCTAACACCTAACAAGGGTAAACATACCCATTAGAAATATAAAGGCTACAGGAACGCAGTAAATCCATTTTAGGAGCATGTGCACCCTTTGGATCGAACATATGCTCTGAAATTAACCGAGGTGAAGGAGATGAGACGAAGAAGAAAACAACCTAGAGTTGACCCATACATGCAGGATGTGCCATATGAGATCATTCGAAATGACAAAGGCAAGGTGCTGGCAGAGGTGTTACACTTCCGTCAGTACAGTTGAATGATGGGTTGTTGAAGCGGAAGAAGGATAATGCAAGGTAGATTCATAAGGCGACACAAGAAGTAAGAAGGAATTTGTAATTAGAAAAATAAAAAACCAGCAAGTAGCTGGCTCAATTCTTATTTTTCCCTTTTGAAACCATAAATTATTGAAACTAAGCCTATTAATAAAAACAAAGGCGCAAATAAGTTATCAAAGAAATTTGCAGTTTCTACACTAGGTACTTCTCCTGTCATTCGACCAGAAAAGAATCCAGCTCTAATCATACTTGTTGAAATTAAGGTAGAGACGCGTTCCAAAGAATAAATAATTCCTGATAATAATAAAAAAACAGCGCCAATTATTTTGTAAGAATTTGACTTCACTATATCACCACCTTATTTAATTTAGTTAATTTTACCATAAAGTTGAGATGGTTAATAGAAAACAAGCACTGAACAGTACAACGATACCAGGAAGGAGTGAACTAGATGAGCGAGCCGCAGCTGGTCAAGAACTGGCAGGAACTTAAAGAATGTAAGTCAGAAACACATTACCTTGAAATCGAAGAACATAGTGGATGGATTCACGGCAAGAGTGGTGACGAATTTCATTATCTCTCCACTCACACGTTTTACGGTAGCTCTCATAAAGGGTATACAACATTGCTACAATCGTGCGGATTTAATGTTGTGCTGGCTAATTGGGATGAAGAGGAGAGTGAGTCTAGTGAGTGAACGCAGCGGTTATAAGGTCGATGCAGAAAACTCCAAAGGCGAAACATGCTGGTCTTGCGGTCATTGGTTAATCGGTGGCGGTTGTTGGAAATACGGTCAGATGCATCAAGAAGGATGGATAAATTCAGGACCTAACGATTCGTGCGAGGAATGGTTGCCAGAAGGTACAGAAGGAACGATAACGCACGAAATTGCAATCAGTGCTGCACAAATTAAGGAGAGTGAATCTAGTGAGTAAACAAGTTACATTTTTCGTTAGTACAGGATATGTTGGCTCAAAACGTGAAGAAACATTGACTTTTGACGAACTCGGCATTGATGAAAATTTAGAAGGTGAAGAGTTAGAGAAAGAATTGCAAGAAGCGTTCAATGAGTGGGTTTGGGAGAACATTAACGCTTACTACGAGGTAGGTGAATCTAGTGAGTGACAAGCTGCAAGAGATTGAAACGAAGTTAAGGAACAATATCACAGATGCTAACGCTGTTGTATTAACTGTTGCAGATGGAATTGAATTACTTCATCGACTAGAGCAAGCACAAACCGAACGCGATCAATACAAAGCACTAGCTGAAAACGGAACAAAGCTAGCAGAGCAATGGAAAGCAGACCATAACCAGCTGCTGGCAGCCAATCAAAAGCTAGTAGAATGCTTAGAGAGAATTGAAGGATGCACAATGTCTATGTTCTCGACATCTGAAAATATGTCGATCTACATGATTTCTTTAGCCCAACAAACATTAAGCGAGGTGAAAGGGAATGGCAATACGTAATAGACTGCATGTGAAGCATCTCGACAAATTCAAAGATTGGCTTGTGAAAGATGGCTGGAAGCTAGAAAAAGCCAATTCAATGAGTTTTGAAGTTGTGAGGGCAAGGAAAGGAAAACGCGTGGCTGTGTTTTATTACACAACGAGAAGCGAAGAACATTTGAGCTACGAGGACAAGCACAACGGTATTATTAGTCAATTCTTGCGTGAGGTGAAAGCAAATGCGTGATTATAAGTTTCGTGGTAAGCGATTGGATAATGTCGAGTGGGTAATTAGTGATTCAATGCTTTGTAATGACGATGGAGAAGTTTATCTTGGCAAACGTATTAAGTACGACTTTGGCATGCATGACACGACTTGGTATCTTGTAGATCCAGCCACAGTAGGGCAATACAGCACCGTCAACCTTAAAGACGGCACAAAGCTCTTTACAGGAGATATAGTGCAACATATCACAGCTAAGTGGATCGGTGTCATAGTCTTTGACGATGGAGCTTTCAGAGTTAAATCGAAACATGGTACATGGGTGCTCGATAAGCTACGAGCTGAGGGATTGGTTAAGTTGGCCAACCAAACTGACAATCCAGAGCTATTGGAGGGGTAAAGGATGAATGAACTAACAAGAGAGCAGATACTGAGCATGCCAGCAGGGAGAGAGCTGGATAATCTGATCGTCAAATATGTGTTGCGTAAGACAACGAGCAAAGATCGTCCTAACTGGTATTTAATATACGGAACGACAAGCAGCAGTGTACAGGAATGGGCGAAGATTCCTCGATACTCAACGGACATAGCCGCAGCATGGGAAGTAGTGGGGAAGATGCATGAAGATGAAAGATGGACTCTAGCACTTGAAAGGGATAGTGAAACAAATGAATGGATAGCTGACTTTAATGAACTCGGCTTATCTCCTGCAGGTGTCGGTAAAACAGCACAAGAGGCCATCATAAAAGCTGCTCTATTGGCGGTGATGGGGCTGTGAAGAACATCGTACCAGCAGTTTTTTATTCTTGGTATCTTCGCGATGATTATCGCAGAAATGATTATCTTTCATTCGTTTTGGACGGCTCTAATTCTATTGTTTTTGAACATCAAGACTGATTAAGGAGGAACAGCATGCAAAAACTCAGCGACAAGCAGAAGCTAGTGCTCAGAAAGCTTAAGGCACATATCGCAGCTAATGGCTTTGCCCCTACTAATCGCGAGCTAGCTGAAATGGTAGGTTTGCAGAGTGTATCAACGGTACACGGACACTTACAGCGCCTAGAAGCAAGGGGCTACATCAAAATTGTAGGTGTACGAGCGATCAAGATACTGGATAAGGAGGTTGAGAACGTTGCGCAGGAAAGCGGTACAGCAGACGGAGGAACAGCAACCCAAGAAGCACAAGTACAACGCGACCAAAGCAGTCTTTTACATCGACAGTGAGCAGCTTCAAAAGATTGATGCTAACGAGTATAAGCGACTTAAGCAATCCAAAATGGAAGGTTACGAGTTCTATTTATTTGATTCATACCATGAGGGATTGTATTACATGTCAAAGCTATTGCCGCTCATAAAAAAGGGAAAGATCACCGTTGAAATGCAGCCGAAGTTTGTACTACTAGAAGCCTTTACGACATCCGATGGCAAGAAGAATCAAGCTATCACATACATTCCTGACTTCAAAGTGATCTATGACGATGGCAGGCAATTTGTAGTGGATATCAAAGGCATGGAAGATCAAAAGTTTCCTCTCAAGCGCAAAATGTTTGAACATCGATATCCTGAGTATGGATCCTTGAAGGTTATGAAGCATGTTCAAAAGTTCGGCGGCTTTATCACTCATGAAAAGTATTTGGAGCTCAAGAAACTGGAGAAAAAGGATAAATAGCCATATATTTTTTACCTACAAAACCGAACATATGTTTCTGAAATGAGGTGTAAACATGTCTCAAATCAACTATCGAAAGGCAACCAACATGGAGCTGCGAACAATCGTTTATGACGATCCACTAGCTACAACGTGGGATAAAGCATACGCATTAGCTGAGCTGAACAAACGCAAGCAGCAGCGCATCAGTGGTCGAGTCGATAAGCATGCAGGTGTAAGACGATGAGCGGCTGGAGAACGAAAAAAGGAATGGTTAAGCTTGAAAGGTCGAACAAGCATGAGCTTGATAAGGCGATCAGGGACCTTGAAAAGCGAGGTTATGAAGTCGTAGGAGAGCCGCAATCATCAAGTACATTGAATAAAAATTACGTCACACGGAACTCGAAGTATAGGAGCACCAAATACGTTGGAGCTGAGTTGTTCGATAAGTGGGTAGTGATGATGAAAAAGAAGGAGGAAGTAAGCAAATGAGTTATTCAATAAATGATTTTTACTATGACATTTGTAAGTTCCATGATGCTGCAGATGAACCGATGCCAGTAATGCCTACGATGCTGCCAGTGGATAATGAAGCGAAAAACGCTTCTTTTCTAGCCGATAATTTGTCCAAAGCTCTGAAAATCTACACATCAAGTGATAACGATAACCTAATGTTGAAACGCGTTAGTTGGATGCTTGAGGAAATCGCGGAACTGCTACGAGCAGAAACCATTGAGGACCAGGTAGATGCGTTAACTGACCTCATGGTGTTCACAGTAGGCACATTCACATACATGGGCTTGGAGCCTGAGCAATTCCCACGAGTCGTTATGGCAGCAAACATGGGCAAGATTGGTGAGAATGGCAAGGTGCTGCGGAATGCTCAAGGCAAGATCGTAAAGCCTGATGATTGGAAAGAGAAGTATGCACCGGAGCCGCTTATAGCAACTGAGATTGAACGACAACGTAAGGCGGCAGAGGAGTGTCCGTTTTAGTGCGGTTTTTAGACCGAACATATGTACTTGAGAAGGGAGAGGATGGTAATTGCTGAGCAGAAGATCACAGCGAAAGTTCGAGCGTAAATACAGAGGCCGCCTAATTAAATCAAATTACTCACCTGAAGAAATATTCGTGGACAACTTCGCTGGTGGTGGGGGCGCGAGTACAGGAATTGAACTAGCGATTGGCCGCAGTGTTGAAGAAGCAATTAATCATGATCCGGCAGCTATCGCGATGCACGAAGCTAATCATCCTGAAACTCGTCACTGGTGCGAATCAGTCTGGGATGTGGACCCGGTAGTGGTAGCAGCTGGTAGGCCAGTAGGATTAGCTTGGTTCAGTCCAGATTGCAAACACTTCAGTAAAGCTAAGGGATCTAAACCTGTTGACAAAACCATAAGAGGATTAGCTTGGGTAGCGGTACGTTATGCGGCTACGGTTAGGCCGAGAGTTATCATGCTAGAGAATGTTGAAGAGTTTCAGACATGGGGTCCTCTGAAGAAAGATGAAAAAGGTGATTATTACCCTGATCCGGCACAAAAGGGAAGAACGTTCAATAGTTTCGTCAACGCTCTTAAGCGTCTCGGATACCAGGTTGAATGGAAAGAACTTCGAGCTTGTGATTATGGAGCTCCTACCATCCGTAAACGGCTGTTTCTATTAGCTCGATGCGATGGTAAACCGATTGTTTTTCCTGAGCCAACACACGGTCCAGAGGGTAGTGGCTTACTCCCTTACAAAACAGCTGCAGACATTATTGATTGGTCAATCCCTTGCCCTAGCATCTTTGAGCGGAAGAAGGAGCTGGCCGACAACACGAAACGCAGAATTGCTAGAGGGATTATGAAATTTGTGGTCAATGATCCTAATCCGTTTATAGTCCGAATTGGTCAAACTGGCTTTGGTGGAGATAGGCTACAATACAGCATTGATGACCCACTCACAACGATAACAACTAAAGCCGAACACTTGCTAGTAACTCCTGTTTTGGGTGTAAACACATCAGGCCACCCGGGAAGCAAAGTTGACGAGCCATTAAGAACTGTTACGACAGGCAATCATCACATGCTTGTAGTGCCACATATTACTAAGTTTCGTACAGGAGCAACGGGACATTCACTTAATGAGCCTTTGCATACCATTACATCTGGTCAAGGATCAAAGCGACCTGCAGGAGCTGCACATGCAATGGGGATGGTTGCAGCGTTTCTCGCTCAATATCATACGGAAACGACCGCAAATGGAGTAAGAGGTCAGTCCTTAAACGATCCTGTGTTAACGCAAGACACAAGCAATAGATTCGCTCTTGTAACCAGTCATTTGATGACGATGCGCAACAACATGATAGGCCAAGACATGCGGCAACCAATCAGCACGATAACGGCTAGTGGCGCACATCACGCAGAGGTAAGAGCGTTCCTGATTGCCTATTATGGCAGCAGCGTTGGTCAATCACTTAATGATCCGCTTCAAACAGTGGTAACCAAAGATCGATTCGGCCTTGTCACGATTGAGGGTGTTGATTATCAAATAGTAGACATTGGAATGAGGATGCTAGAGCCACATGAATTGTACGCTGCACAAGGCTTTCCAAGTAATTACATCATCAATGGGTACCAAGTCAATGGCAAGCCCGTTACAAAATCAGATCAAGTGGCACGTTGCGGAAATAGTGTATGTCCTGACTTAGCAGAAGTACTTACAGAGGCTAATTTACCGGAGCATTGTGTAGGCAATGGAAAAGTAGTCGCTTTTGAGAGATACAAAGCACCAGAGCATGGACAGTTGCAGTTATCGATATAGAAAGGAGCTAACAATGACAAAACAAGCTAAAGAACCATTCAAACAATTCGAGACTGGCGCCTTACGAGATCGACCACCAGGCAAAGGGATGTATGCTGCTATCTCTCCAGTAGCTATTGATCGATTAGCTAAGAGGCTCGAATACGGCCATATCAAATATGGTGATTGCCGCAATTGGGAGAAGGGCATGCCAGTATCAGAGTTTATTACAAGCTCTTTACGGCATATCTTTCAATACCTCGATGGTGACAATGCTGAAGATCACTTAGCAGCCGCGTTTTGGAACCTACATTGCGCGATGCATATGGAAGTGAAAAAGCCAGAAATGATGGATATCCCAGCAAGAATGAAGATTGAGAAATAACCACATATAGGGTGTGAAGCGGCCCTTTGCACCCTATAAACCGAACATACGTGCGTGGAAGTGAGGTGATAAACATGAGCATGAACTTGTCTAATACACACAAGAGAATATACGAAGTCATTCAAAATCACGGCAAAGGCATTACGTGCATTGAGATTAACGAGAAGCTGAAGATCAACATTAACACGTTGATGAAATACTTAATTTTCTTGAAAAGCGTGGACTTGATTATTGGCAAAGAAGTCAAAGGCTCACGCATGAAATATTACATCAATCCTAGTGTTTCGTTTGATGAGCTGAGAGAAACATTCAAGCGAGAAACCGCGATGGCTAGAGCGGCGAAAGTGGCAGTCAAAAACGATGATTCAGATTCAGATGCACCGAAAAATGATGAGCTTCTTGAATCGATAACGACAACAGAGTTGACCGATGCGCAATGGCATTACATTAGAGCGAATCCAACTCTATCGCGCAGTAAGATCGCTAAGCAACTGGGTATGACCAAGATCGAGCTAAACGCTGGCATTGAAAAGCGGAAGCTCAGAGAGGGGATAAGGACATGAAGATTGCAGGTTTTATCGTTATCGCATTCATCATGATCATTGCATTACTCACTGCAGCAGCTACAGGTGATAAGAACAAAAGAGTTTCCAACACGATGGCATTCATTACAGCGGCTTGCATCATCACACTGGTGTATTTAATCAATTCATAAACCATTAAAAGGAGATTGATATATATGGAAATCAAATTAAGCACTCATTTTAACAAAATGACACGAGATAGCAAAAAGGAGCTTCTGCAATTCTATGTAACTGGCAGTATCGACAACGAGGTTGAGCTTAACGGATTAGTCGGAGAAGTGGTCGAGATCAGTGTACAAGGGCTTGAATCACTTACAGCTGAGTTCAAGAAAAACTCTAAAGATGCTAAGCGTACAGTGCTAGAGTTTGTTGTTAATCCTGGAAAGAGCAACAAGCATTCATTCGAATACTTTAGCTTCACTGGACAGGCAGTAGCGTTGAGCATCACACAATCTGATATGGATATTGAAGAATTCCGCGAAGGTTTGAAAGGCAAGATTCATGCTGATGGAACGGTCGAAGTCGATGAGAATCAAACAACGATCGAAGAGTACATTGATGAGGATGTAGAAGATGATGATGATGATGAGCAGCAAAAAGAAGAGAAACAAGCTGAGGATGAACAAGTGGATGGAGAAGGTCAACATTTGCCTTTCTCAGACCCACCAGTCGATGACGATGACGAATTGTTTTAAGTAACGACTAGCCCCTTCGGGGGCTCCCTAAAGGGGGGAATGACATGTACGATTGGCAGGCAATGAAAGAATCTTATAAAGCTACTCGAAGAACTTGGGAGACCAAGCGAACAGAGCTTAAACAATTGAAAGATCAACGCATTGCTGACAATGTTTACAATGATGAGCTTGACGATGATATATCAATTATCGGTTCAATAATAAGTGACTTGACATATGTAATCGAATGGCTGGAGCACGGAAGGAAGCCGGGACCAAGCCGAGGGATAGAGCGTAGGTCAGTGTATCAAAACACTGTGCTAGTAGATCCGCACATCTTACAGAACTACGCAAAGGGATATGAGAGCAGGTCCTCGACAACGATCACAGATGAGCAACGAACAGAAATTAAAAGCGCATTAGCTAAGCTTTCACCCAGAGAAAGGGAAGTGTTCATGTTGGTCAAAGGTCAAGGCTTCAGCAGCGAATACGTGGCTAACATGCTTGGCATATCAAAAGGATCAGTGGATGAAATGATCCAGCGCGCATATAAGAAGTTCAGTCAAGAGATTCAGATGGTTTTGTTTTAGGACAATTTCTCTAATGCATATGTTTTATATAAATCATCTAAGAGGTGGTGTAAATGTCTCAGAAGGAAGGATTAGAAGTGACGATGGTCTTTGTTGATCAAGACGGAAATGAAATAGATGAAACGGTAGATGAAGTTATAAATGGTATGGATGTTAATCAACAAACAAAAATGAAATTATTAATTTCTGAAGTAGTTACAGGTAAAAAACATATTGCAGGAAAAAGACCACCAGTAAAATGAGGTGGTCTTTTTTTACGTCAACAATAGGTTTATCTAATATGCCTTACCTCAACGCAAAGGTGGTATGCCGCAAATGGCAGGTGAATTCACACTTAAAAAGCACGGCATCGATCCACATGCTGACCTAGAGCTGATTCAAAATGTTGACTTTGCCAATATTGCACCAGCGTTTTCTTCAGGGACGGGTGAATATGTTCAGTTGTTCGAACCAACTGCATCGATATTTGAAAAAGAAGGTGTAGGGTATGTTGTTGCTTCCTTTGGCGTAGAAAGTGGATTATTGCCTTATACCGTTTTTATGACGAAGCAAAGCTATATTGACAAAAATAGCGATGTTGTCCAAAGCTTCACGAATGCTGTATTCAAGGCGCAGCAATGGGTGGAGGAGCATTCAGCAGAGGAAATCGCAGAGGTTGTCGCACCTTACTTCGAGAATGTGGATCTAGACATTATGGCTAGCTCCATTGAACGTTACAAGGCTCAAGGATCATTCGCAACGGATCCAATTGTTGACGAAGAGGAATGGAACAACCTAATCGATGTAATGACGAGTGCAGGTGAACTGACTGAGCGTACGGAGCATGCTGACATTGTAAATACGACATTTGCAGAGAAAGCAATCCAATAGTCTGTCGATAAGGAGATCTGATTATGAGTAGACAAAAGGTACTAGAGCTCAAGGAGCTGTCTCATATTTATGTCAACGCGTCTGGTGCCCATCTTGCTGTCGATCATATTGATCTTACGGTATATAAGGGTGAATTTATTAGCCTTGTCGGTCCTAGTGGCTGCGGAAAAACGACGATTCTTAACATGATCGCAGGACTAATAGCCCCAACCTATGGAGAGCTTACGATGTTGGGCGAGGCGATCACCTCGCCCTCTTCTCGATTAGGCTATATGCAGCAGCAGGATTATCTATATCCTTGGCGCACCATATTGCAAAATGTAATGCTAGGCTTAGAGATACGCAAAGAAGTGAATGCGCAGTCTAAGCAAAAAATAATTTCACTGCTTGATGAGCTTGGCTTGGAGCAATCATCAGACAAGTATCCTCATCAGCTGTCAGGAGGGATGCGGCAGCGCGTCGCGCTTGCGCGCACCTTAATTACCGATCCAGACTTGCTTTTGCTGGATGAACCGTTTTCCGCACTTGATCTTCATATTAAAATGCAGCTGGAGGAGCTTGTTCAATCCACGCTAGATCGTCTAGGCAAAACAGCTATTCTCGTTACACATGACTTGGCAGAGGCTGTGGCGATAAGTGATCGAGTCGTTGTATTAGGACGTAACCCAGGCCATATTCGTAAAATCGTGACCATTCCACGTGAGCTGCGAGCTGCTGGTCCTATCGAAGCGAGAAAGCATCCTTCCTATCAAGCCTGCTTCGATGAAATATGGTATGAGCTCGATGAAGAGATGGAAAGGGGTGTCGAATAACATGATTGCGCCGTTAACAACTCTTCATAAGCAATATAAGGATCGTATGCGCAGAAAAAGCATGCTAGTGCTGCTAACACAAATGATTTTACTCGTTGGGTTTATTGCGATATGGGAATGGAGCAGTAAAGCCCGCATTGTCGATCCACTTATTTTTAGTTCGCCAAGCAAAATTGCTAATCATCTATATACTTCACTATTAGATGGTAGCATTCTACCGCATATCGGTATAACCGTGGCGGAAACCATTGCGGGCTTTCTGCTCGGTACACTGCTTGGAACCCTTATTGCTGCACTATTATGGTGGTTTCCATTCGTTGCACGTGTCTTTGATCCATTTTTAGTTGTGCTGAACAGTATGCCGAAGGTTGCGCTCGGTCCACTGCTTATTGTAGGTCTAGGACCAGGCTTTGGCTCCATCGTAGCCATTACGCTTCTTGTGACAGTCATCATAACGACCATTAATATTTATAATCGTTTTCGAGAAACGGAGGAAGGCTTGCTTAAGGTTGCAACGATTTTCGGTGCAACTCGCTTTCAAACCTTCTACTATGTAATTCTGCCGGCTGCCTTTCCAGTGATTATCTCTACGTTAAAGGTGAACGTTGGTTTAGCATGGATCGGTGTTATCGTTGGTGAATTTTTAGTTGCTCGAGTAGGGCTTGGCTATCTCATTATATATGGCTTCCAGGTGTTTAACTTCACCTTAGTGCTGTCAACGCTCGTCGTTATTGCTTTTGTTGCGACATTTATGTATCAGGCTGTCAGTTTCTTAGAACGAAAAGTGACTTCTGGCTGGAAAGATCGTTAAACAATCGCTATACTAATGACATCTTAACAGCTAGGAGCATGAGTATGGGGATTCGAGTCATTAAAACAGCGATTGCAGCTATCGTTGCAATCTATGTCGCACATTATTTTAATTTGGAGCCTGCATTATCAGCAGGAATATTAGCTATTCTTGGCGTCGAGGTAACGCGAAAGCAAGGTCTTACGAAAACAGCTTCTCGCTTCGTTGCCTCGGTGCTAGGATTAGGCTTTGCCTCGATTATTTTTGTTACACTTGGCTTTTATCATTGGACCGTTGCGATTTTCATCCTTGTGTCGTTTCCGATCATGGCACGTTTCCAGCTTAAGGAAGGCATCGTTACAAGCTGTGTTACGGTGTTTCATATTTATTCCTATGGTGAAGTAACTACCGGTATTATATGGAATGAAATCTGTTTACTGCTAGTCGGTCTAGGTTCGGCGACATTTATTAATATGTTGTACATGCCTAATGTTGAACGTGAGCTTATGAAGCTTAGAGAAGCGGTTGAATCGAATTATTATCAAATTTGTTATACGCTGGCTAAGACGCTACGCGAGCCTACCTACGTGTGGAGCGGGGAAGAGCTGCTCGATGCACATCGTGACATCGAAAAAGGAATAATGATTGCTATTCGCAGTAAGGAAAACCAGCTGTGGAGCAATGAAGGATATTGGCTTACATATTTTGAGATGAGAAGACAGCAGCTGGATACGATAGGACAAATGATGGAAATGGTTGCGAGAGTCCATGGTCAACTAAAGCATGCCGAGCCAGTGGCAGAGCTGCTGGAGCAGCTTGGACGAGACACGCAATCTGACGTATATGTAGGAGAGGTTAGAGTTAAGCTGCAAGAGCTTGCTGAAAAATTCCGTGCAATGGAGCTACCAAAGACGCGTGATGAATTTGAGATCAGAGCTTCTCTGCTTATGCTGATGCATGAAATGAATCGCTACCTGGATATAGCGAAACGCTATAAAAAGAGAGGAAATACAGATCAAAGCCTGCTAGAAAAGTCTAATCTTACAGGCTGAAATAGTTGGCTTCATATTAATAGGATAATAAAAATATCATGGTAAAAAGCTTATTCGTGCACATTTTTATAGATGTGTCATAGAATAAGCTTTTCTTTCATATTCATGAAGTAACATGTAAAAGGAGTTTTGGGTCGAATCGAATAGGCGTAGATGTAGGCTACGACTCCATATTACATACTTGAATAAAAAATGTTTGCAATTGTTGGACTACAGTAATCAACAAACGCCTAGCACTTGCATACACTTAAGTGAATGATTGTATGGAGGAGGTTAAGTCGATGTCTAAAGCAAATAAACAGCTCCGATGCAGAGAAATTATTACAAAGGCTGTTTGCGGGAAAGGTCGTAAGTTTAGTACATCTACTCATACAGTAACCCCACCGCATCGACCAACAAGTATTCTTGGTGCATGGGTTATAAACACTAAGTATGAGGCGGTCAAGTCAAATGGTGGAGTTGAAGTTATCGGTACTTATGACATTAATATTTGGTACTCGTACAACAACAATTCTCAAACAGATGTAGCAAAGGAAAGTGTAAAGTTCGTAGAAAATGTACCTTTATATTACTTAGATCCTAAGCATCGCGCCTCAACGACGGAGGTGTCCGCAGAATCGATTACGGAGCCAAACTGTATTGAGGCGAATATATCGTCCAACGGTGATTCTGTCGTTGTTCGCATTGAGCGCGAATTCGCAGTTGAGATGATTGCTGAGACGAAGGTTTCTGTTGCTGTTGTACCTGGTGGTTGCCCAGATATTGATGGCAAGGATTTCGATTACGATCAAGAGGTTGATGAGTCCGAAGAGGAATTCGACGATTTGGAAGATCTACTTGACGAGGATGAGATCTAACGTTAGTTATCGATAGCATATGTCGCTTGGCGGCAAAACTTGAGGGCGAAAGCCCTCTTCGTTTTTTATTTGAATGTAATTCCAATAAGAAGGAAGATATGCTTATGCACATGCTGCTTCAAGTGGACAGTAATGGGCGGCAGATGGTGCTGCGAGATCCTGTTAGTCTGTTTGATGGGAGTCTGGCAATGGAGCATGCTCAAGCTCTGCACCATCAAGTTGAGTTGGCAGGCTCGCTAAATGATGTAGTTAGATTAGAGCATACAGAGCATGCACCGTGTATTGTACTACAGCATAATAGCGGCAGCGATTATTCATTGAAGCATAACAAGATCAACGCTGGAATTAGACGTTACGAAAACTATTCAGCAGCCGATATGCAGTCTCGATGGAAGTCAGCAAGGCTAAGAGTCAGCCAGAGACTTAATGATGAGAGATTATACCTTGTCCATTGCATAGACCATATGATGCTTAGCTGGAGAAGGGTAGATGAAGCATTAAAGCCATTAGGAGCCGCTTACCCTGCTATACGTAATGATGAGCATCTCATTGAGCATTCCGGTTTTGAGCTGTCTGAATGGACGCTTCGTGCTTTGGAGGTAGCAGCCTGCCGTGCATTGTACGCGTTATGGCTAGATGTCGGTTCCGTGCTTGTCGCTGTTAGTGGTACGGGCAGCATGGCCATAAGAGGTGTATGGTCTATTGCGAAGCAGCAGCTACCTATTGACAGAGAGCTGCTTAGTGAGGCAATTACAGCGTGGATGAAACGTTGGAAGCGGGAAGCAGAAGCAGTGGATCATAACGAGCGTAATGAAAGAATTCAGCTTGGAGCAGATCCAGAATTTATTCTCGTCAATGACCAGCAGCGCGTTGTTTCAGCGACAGAATACTTGCTAGAGAGCGACAGTATGTATGTGGGCATTGATGCACTGTGGTATAGAAATAAACTAATCCATCCAATTGTGGAGCTTAGACCGCCGCCAGAGACCGATCCAAACCGTTTGTTTGCTTCTCTGTATCGTCTGCTGAAGGAGACAGCGACAGCGATTACAGATAAACGCTTACGATGGCTTGCTGGAGGTATGCCGGTACGAGGCATTGCGCTTGGCGGACATCTCCATATTAGCGGTGTCCAGCTTACGCCAAGAGTTTTGCGTATATTGGATGCGGCACTTGCCATTCCATTTGCAGCTGCTGCAGATCAAAATGGAGCTGGACGTCTTCGCAAATTTGGCGGCTTGGGTGATTATCGTAGGCAATTTCATGGTGGCTTCGAATACCGCACGCTTCCGAGCTGGCTAGTTTCGCCAGCGTTAACGAAAGCAGCAATAGCATGCTGTTATATTGCCGTACTGCATAATAAAGAGCTGGCGATCCAGCTAAAGTCAGCTGACTGGCTAGATGATGCATATGCGGGGGAAGACAGAGAACAATTACACGCTAAGGCGCTAGATATGCTTCAGCTACTCTCTAAGCTAGCCTCGAATACACCAGAGTATAAGCTCGAGAAGGCTATTGCTCCGCTGCAGCATGCTATTAGGCAGCGTAAAACATGGAATGAACAGGATGATATACGCAAGCGCTGGTCTTTATTAGAGGCTGGCGAGATAGATAAAGCTTATACATAGGATTGTTTCGCCTTGTTATTCCAGGCGAGACAATCCTTTTATTTTGCAAAAAAACTCGAATAGATGCACCACTCATGATAAAATAGTAGAATCTATAAGAAGCGATTAAGGAGGCTTCAAAGTGTCCAATCAAGGATTCACTTCTGACAAGGAGCCAACAAGACTAGCACTATCATTTTATGATGAGCTTGAAGGCGAAGAGGATGAACTAAAAATAACGATGCTATTTAATGCCATATGCTTATTTTCGGCAGCTAGCAATATTAACAAAGTAGAATTCGATTACAATGAACAGCATATAGAGCTTGAGCGACGTGAGATGGAAGCATGGTATGGAAGAATATTAGATAATGACTTAACTGAGTATGCAATAACGAAACGGCTTGAGCAGCTCGTAGCTGCAGGACAAGAGCTTCCGTTTTAATAATAGGAATGCAATGGGGGGAGTCGTGTGGCAACCTATACACCGATGATACAGCAATATTTGGAGATAAAGAAAGGGGTACCTGATGCCTTTCTTTTTTTTCGATTAGGTGATTTTTACGAAATGTTTTTCGAGGATGCAGTTAATGCTTCTCGTGAGCTAGAAATAACATTGACTGGTCGTGATGGCGGTACAGCAGAGAAAATTCCGATGTGCGGTGTTCCTTACCACGCTGCCGAAACCTATATCGCTAGATTAATTGAGAAGGGCTACAAAGTAGCGATCTGTGAACAGGTAGAGGATCCTGCACAGGCGAAAGGCGTCGTACGTCGTGAGGTTGTGAGAACGATAACGCCTGGCACCGTGATGGAAGAAAAAACATTGAACGGTAAAGGCAATAACTTCATAGGAGCAGTAGTTGAGCTTGATGGCGTATATGGTATAGCTAGCAGTGACCTGTCAACAGGAGAGTTGTATGTAACTTCCTTTCCTGGGTCACTCAGCTCCCTGCTTGATGAAGTAAATTTATATAGTCCTTCCGAGCTCGTTGGTGATGAGCATGTGCTGCAGCAGCTGAAGGACGGCAGCAGCTGGAACCGCAATGTGCCGCTAACAGGCTGGCCAGAATGTGATGAGGAGTTGCTACAACAGCAGTTCTCTGCCTCTCAGCTTAGTGAGCTGAAGGGTGCTCGCCGTCGTGCGGTTAAGGTACTGCTTAGCTATCTTGAGGACACACAGAAGCGGAGCTTGAAGCATCTCACGATACTGTCAAGCTATGAGCCACAGCAGTATATGATCTTGGACTATTATACGCGTCGTAATCTGGAGCTTACAGAAACCGTTCGCGATCGCAGCAAGAAGGGCTCATTGCTATGGCTGCTGGATCGTACGCAAACGGCGATGGGTACGAGGCTGCTGCGCCGTTGGATTGATAAGCCATTGCTTAGTTTGAAAGAAATACAGAAGCGACAGGATGCAGTTGAAATACTATATAAAAATATGATTCTGCGTGACGATCTACGCAGAGAGCTGCAGCCGATCTACGATCTGGAGCGATTAGTAGGGCGTATCTCATACGGAAATGCGAATGCGAAGGATCTTCATGCGCTAAAGCTGTCTCTGCGCCGTGTGCCGTCGCTTGTAGAGCTCTGTCAGCAGTCAGGTCATTCGGTTCTAACTGGCGTAGTCAACTCGCTTGACTGCTGCGAGGACCTTGCTGATTTTATTGATACAGTGCTTGTCGATGATCCACCGTTATCGCTGCGTGAAGGCGGCTTAATTCGAGCTGGCTATGATGCTTATCTCGATCAGTTAAGAGAGGCGAGCTCTAACGGTAAACGCTGGTTAGCTGATCTGGAGCATCGTGAGCGTGAGATAACGGGGATTAGAACGCTGAAGATCGGGTTCAACAAGGTGTTTGGCTATTATCTTGAGGTTTCCAAAGCGAACATTAGCAGCTTACCGGAAGGCCGATATGAACGAAAGCAGACGCTAGCTAACGCAGAACGCTACGTAACGCCTGAGCTTAAGGAGAAGGAGAGACTGATCCTAGAGGCTGAGGAAAAGATGGTTGATCTCGAGTACAGCAGATTTTTAGAGCTTCGAGAGCATCTTATGGAGCATCTGGCAAGATTACAGAAGGTCGCTGCCGTTGTCGCTGAGCTGGATGTATATCAAAGTCTCGCGCTTGTTAGTGCCGAGCAGCGCTATGTAAAGCCAGCCATGCATGAAGGCTATCATATGAATATTGAGGAAGGCAGACATCCAGTCGTAGAAGCGATGATGGACAGTGCTTCCTTTATTGCCAACGCAACGCATCTTGATCGCAAGGAGCAATCGATTTTGCTCATTACTGGACCGAATATGGCGGGTAAAAGCACCTATATGAGACAGGTTGCCTTAATCGTCATCATGGCTCAGATCGGCTGTTTCGTTCCTGCACAGTCAGCGGTCATTCCGTTAACGGATCGCATCTTTACACGAATCGGTGCTGCAGATGATCTGATCGGCGGACAAAGCACTTTTATGGTGGAGATGAAGGATATTCAAGTGATGACAGAGCAGGCCACAGCAAGCAGCCTGGTCATCATAGATGAGCTTGGAAGAGGAACGTCAACGGCAGAAGGAATGGCTATTGCACAGGCAGTCATTGAGTATGTACATGGGACGATTGGCTGCAAGGCGCTTGTCTCTACTCATTTTCATGAGCTGGCCCATCTGTCTGATTCGTTAAGCACGTTAACGAATGCGCGAATGGCGGTTGAGGAGAGTGGAGATCAGGTTACCTTCTTACGTAAGCTTGTTCCAGGTGCTGCTGATACAAGCTATGGTATATATTGCGCTCAGCTTGCAGGATTACCAGATGAAATAATACAGCGTGCTTATGGTCTGCTTGATTCTGAGATTGGTGGACAAGCAGAAGAGCGGTCTTCATCGAAGCAACAAAGTGTTGCCTCTGGATCAAACTCGGCAGAGCTAGCTGCAAAGCTGTCTGTCATTGATGATCATGATGAGGAACGATTTGATCTGCCGTTTGACCTTGGCGAAGACAATGATGCGGCCGTGACGACTGGCTTACGACCTCATGTCGCACAGGCGGCATACGAGGCGTTGCAGGGAGCTGGAACGGCTGTGCTTGTAAAGGAGATGGATGCTGACAAGGCGCCAGAGATGCCTAATCAGACTTCGACTGGTGAATTACCGCAGGGTGAAGTCGTTCAGCTGTCGATATTCGAGGAGCCAGTTGTAGCACCTACTACGAAGACAAAGCTGCCACAGCATGAAGAACAGGTGTTGAAGCAGCTAAAGACTGCCGATCTATTCAATATGACACCTATGCAGGCGATGAATTTGTTGAACGAGCTTAAACAAAAGCTACATTAAAACTTTAATATTAATATATGCCGCAACGAGATGAATGCAAGGAGAGGAGGAGAGACGATGGCTAGAATTAAGCTGCTTGATGAGCAATTATCGAACCAAATCGCTGCAGGTGAAGTGGTGGAGCGACCTTCATCGGTCGTGAAGGAGCTAGTGGAGAATGCGATAGATGCTTCAAGCACAACGATTGACGTATCGATTGAAGAGGGTGGATTAACCTTCATCCGTGTTGTCGATAATGGTGATGGGATTGAGCAGGAGGATATGCTAACAGCTTTTGAGAGGCATGCGACTAGTAAAATTTCTACGAGCAGCGATCTGTTCCGAATTGCGAGTCTTGGCTTTCGAGGTGAGGCGCTGCCGAGTATTGCAGCGGTCGCAAGAATAGAATGTATCTCCTCTGTTGAGGCATCGGGGTTAGCCCATCGGATCGCCATTGAAGGCGGAAAGTTAACGGCGAATGAGCCGTATAATGCGCCGAAAGGTACGAGTATTACGGTGAAGGATCTGTTTTTCAACACGCCTGCGCGATTAAAATATATGAAAACAGTGCAAACAGAGCTCGGTCATATCTCGGATTATATGAACCGAATTGCGCTTGCACATCCTGGCATTGCGATCACACTGAAGCATAACGGTAATGTATTGCTGCGAACGCTAGGAACGGGAGATCGACTACAGGTGTTAGCAGCAATCTATGGTACGAGTGCAGCTAAGCAAATGCTCGCCATCGATGGCTCGGACCCCGATTATGAGGTGCTAGGCTATATCTCAAAGCCCGAGCTTACGCGTGCGAACCGCAATGGGATTACGGTTATCGTCAATGGTCGATATATTAAGAGCATTGCCTGCAATCACGCACTGCTTGAGGGCTATCATACTTTGCTTCCTATCAATCGCTTTCCTCTTGCGATTCTTGAAATTCAAATGCATCCTGCGCTGCTAGATGTGAATGTGCATCCATCTAAGCTCGAGGTACGCTTTAGCAAAGAGCAGGAATTGAAGGCTTTAATAGAGAGGATCGTGCGAGAAAAGCTTGGCAATTTGCGCTATACGCCAGGTCTCGACTCGATCAAGCCTGCTGAGCGGAAGGGTGCTTCCTTTGTGCAGGAAGCTATCTCATTCCATATGGAGGATGGTGGAATATCCTATAAACAGGGCGAGCATGCTCCCTCTGGAACCTCCCCCCTCTCGTTTAATAGAGCGGGGGAGAGGGGGGCAGCTCAGCAGAAGAGCTCTGCTTACTCTGATGGACGAGCATCAGAATACGGTATGGGTGCACCAGGGAGAGATTCCGTGAGCATTCCGAAGGATGCCGCAGAGCGGTTATACCGTAAGCCTGATAGCTTCAGCAGCTATACTGGAGGGCGTGATGAGAGACAAGGGGTGGAGCATAGCGCATTGAATGAGCAGAATGCAACTGCATATGAGACGGAAGCGACGAAGAGTGCTCATGAGCGCTATGACACAGCTGAACGTGAAGCATATGCAGCAACAGCTTCACATATATCGTCTATACCGTCAGCGACAGACGCCCCTGCTTATGGCGTGTCTCCGATAAATACAGTCGCTCCATCAGCTGTAGAAGCTCAATCGGAGGGCTGGTCTACTACAGCTCATGCCGCAGCGAACGATCAGGAAGTTGAACAGAAGCAATCGTTGCATGCTTTTCCGGAGCTGCACTGGATTGGACAGCATCATGGTACGTACATTATTGCACAGTCAGAGGATGGACTATATCTTATTGACCAGCATGCAGCACATGAACGAATCAATTATGAGTATTATTTGGTGAAATTCGGTCAGCCGCAAGCAGCTAGCCAACAGCTGCTAGTGCCGCTTACGCTGGAATTTACACCAGGTGAAGCGCAGAGCTTAAAGGATTTGCTGCCTTATCTTGAACAGGCCGGCGTATATATGGAGCCTTTCGGTCAGCAAACCTATTTGGTGAGAGCTTATCCAGAGTGGCTGCCGCAAGGGCAAGAAGCAGTTGTCGTTGAAGAAATGATCGATTACGTGCTGCAGGAAAGAAGGCAAATTGATATCGCGAAGCTTCGGGAAGAGGCTGCGATCATGTGCTCCTGCAAAGCATCAATTAAAGCTAATGATCGAATGAATCGTGAGGAAGGCGAGATGCTGCTTCGCAGACTTGCTGCTTGTCAGCAGCCATACACTTGTCCGCATGGTCGTCCGATCATTGTGCATCTTTCTACCTATCAGCTGGAAAAAATGTTTAAGCGGGTGATGTCTTGATCGTTACGACTTCGCAGGCGCCGCACGAGCAATTGCTTGCATATGCGCAAGGTTTGGCTCGGGAGCTGAATGCGCAGCTAATACCGCGCAGGCAGATGAGCGTCCGTAAGCTAATGGAGCGCAGCGGTGCTCCTTTTATGCTGGTCGCTACAGAACATGAACTACGTTTATATGAGCGTGACAAGCTAGATAAGCCATTTATTTACCATCCGAGCATGGCGCTGCCAAAGCTTAAAGCGATGCTGCACGGTGCGGAGGAAAGCTTGATCAAATATAGTGGCTGCGAGCAAGGGGATGTCGTGTTAGATTGTACGGCTGGCCTATGCAGTGATAGCCTGCTATTTTCGCAGGCAGTGGGCTCAGACGGTCAAGTGGTTGCACTTGAAAGTGAACAGCTGCTTTATATCGTTGTTCGAGAGGGATTAGCAAACTATAGGATTGAGCCAGCAGTCATTGAGCAGGCGATGCGGCGAATTGAACTGAAGCTTGCTGATCACGAGCAATATTTGTCATCTCTACCGGATCGAAGTGTTGATATTGTCTACTTTGATCCCATGTTCCGTCAGCCGCTGCATGAATCAAGTGCCATAGGCTCAATTCGCAATATAGCGAATAAGCACGCGCTTTCTCATGCTGTGATTGACCAGGCTAAGCGCGTAGCTCGTAAATGCGTGCTCTTAAAGGAGCACAGTATGAGTGATGAGTTTGAGCGTTTAGGCTTTGAAAGATGCCAGCAAGCACGCGGTCATCGGGTAGCCTACGGTAAAATACAAATTATATAGTAAGCTGCCTGCTGTGTGCAGGCTGTTATTGGTGAAGGAAGTGAAGATCATTCGTACAATGCAGCAAGGTAATGAGATGCAGCAAGAGGCTAGCAATCGTAAGCTGCCACTGCTTGTGCTTGTTGGCCCGACGGCTGTCGGGAAGACGGCATTAAGCATTGAGCTGGCAAAACGGTACAATGCTGAAATAATTTCTGGTGATTCCATGCAGGTTTATCGCGGCATGGATATAGGCACCGCTAAAATAAAAGAGGAAGAACGAGAAGGCATCGTTCATCATTTAATTGATATTTGCAATCCGGAGGAATCTTTTTCAGCTGCTGATTTTCAAGCAAAGGCAAAAGCGCTCATCGCAGATATTCATTCACGTGGAAAGCTCCCCTTCGTCGTTGGCGGCACTGGGTTATATATAGAGTCTCTATGCTATGAGTTTCGCTTTGTTGATCATGGCTCAGATGATAAGTTCCGTGCAGAGATGGAGCAATATGCTGTGCAGCACGGAAACGAAGCGCTTCATCTAAAACTGAGTCAAGTTGACGCCGAGGCTGCAGCACGTTTGCACCCTAACGATACACGCAGGATAATTCGTGCGTTAGAGGTTCAACATTTAACAGGCAAGCCCTATAGCGAGCATCAAAGTGGTCAGGAAAGAGGACAAGAGAAGGAAAGTCCATACAATTTAGTTATTCTAGGCTTAACACGTGATCGCGCCAAGCTGTATGAACGAATCGAGCAGCGCATAGATCTTATGCTAGAGGAAGGCTTGGTTGATGAGGTGCGTGCGCTGCTGGCTAGAGAGCTGCCAATGCATGCTGTCCCAAGACAAGCGCTTGGCTATAAGGAAATTATCGCTTATCTGCAAGGGGAAATAAGCTATGAGCGTGCAGTAGAACTACTAAAACGGGATACAAGACGCTTCGCCAAACGCCAGCTTTCTTGGTTCCGTCATATGCAGGGACTTCACTTCGTGGATATGGACCAAAATTTTGAGGAGATTTTACAATCAATTCATGCTATAATAGCAGGAAAGTTTCAAGACCATCTTGAATATAGTACTAATCAATCTTTTAAGTAGACGGGGGTAACGTTCACATGAACAAATCTATCAATATTCAAGATACATTTTTGAATCAATTGCGTAAGGATCAAATTCAAGTTACCGTTTTTCTTATTAACGGATTTCAAATTAGAGGCCTTATTAAGGCGTTTGACAATTTTACGATAATTATTGAAGTCGAAGGACGTCAACAGATGGTCTATAAGCATGCGATCTCAACGTTTGTACCTCAACGCAACGTTACGCTTATGCAGCAAGAGCTGAGCCAATAGTTGAGCGGCTTAATTTAACTGAAACTTTTTTTCTTACTGTTTCGTCTATGTTAATAGCGATTCGCAGGAGCAACCTTGCCTAGGCTCGGTTGCTTTTGTCGTTGGTCGTTACTTCACCTCATTGTTGTTGTTATGTTGTTTTGCTTATTCGTTGTATTTGCTGTAAAAGTTGTCAGTTGTTTGCTTTAAAGTTTATACTAGGCATCAAATTAGAGAGATTGATGGGATTAGGAGGGGTCAGCATGAGTGAATATCGCGAAGGCAATGCTAACGGTAAAGCTCAGGACCGTGGGCAGCAGTCAGGAAAAACAAAGCAAAAGCCCAGAAAGAAAAAGAAAAATAAAGGGAAAATTTGGTTTTACAGTTTATTCTTCGCCATTGTATTCGGTATCGTAGCCGCAATACTTGGATATTCTGCCATTATCATTAATGGTGAAAGAATTTTGGATGAGCATGGTCATAAGCTTAACTTTGGTGAAGCATCGATTATCTATGATTCAGAGGGCATTGAAATTGCCCGACTAGTCGATGTGAATGAAAATAGAGAAATAGCAGAGTTCTCTGAAATTCCTAAGGTCGTGCTCGATGCATTCGTTGCAACAGAGGATAAACGATTCTATGAGCACTCTGGGCTTGACTTTATCTCAATTGGACGTGCGGTTGTTAAGGATATTATTGCACGAAGTGCGGTTGAAGGCGGTAGTACCATTACGCAGCAGCTTGCAAAAAACGTATTCTTAAGTGCCGATAAAACGATTTTCCGAAAAGCGACAGAAGCTTCGATTGCAGTAGCACTCGAAAATCAAATGTCCAAGGAACAAATTTTATCGATGTATCTAAACCGAATTTATTACGGGAAAGGTATACACGGGATTAAATCTGCAGCAGAGTACTATTTTGATACTGAGCTTGAGGATTTAGAGCTTTGGCAAGCAGCAACACTGGCGGCGATGCCTAAGGCACCGAATCGGTATAATCCGATTAACAATCCTGAGGCTTCCTTTGAACGTCGTGCAGTAGTGCTTCAGCTTATGTATGATCAAGGCTACATTACAGAGCAGCAAATGAACGAGGCGAAGACAGTAGAATATGTTCAGCCGGATCATGCGGAAAAGTATTCGAATTCTAAATATACTGCCTTTATTGATTATGTCGTCGAGGAAGCAATCGAGATGACAGGGCTATCAGAGGAAGAGCTACGTGTAGGTGGATTTCATATCTATACTACGATAGATACGAAGGCTCAAGATATTATGGATGCAGAGTTTGCTAATGCTGAAAACTTTGAGGAAAGTGTAGATGATCAGCTCGCACAGGGAGCAATGATTATTATGGATCATAGCTCGGGTGAGATTAAAGCGATGGCTGCTGGTCGCGATTATGTGAAGAAGGGCTGGAATCGCGTCACGAAGAAAAGACAACCGGGCTCATCCTATAAGCCGCTGATTGCTTTTGGACCAGCACTAGAGCATGATAATTTATCACCTTCAAGCATCTTAAATATTGATCGCACCTGCTTTGGAGATTATTGTCCACGTGATAAATGGGGAGCAACACCTGTAACGATGCAATTAGCATTACAGGAGTCGCGAAATCTCGCAGCTGTTTGGTTGTTGAATGAAGTAGGCTTCAAGAAAGCCAATGAATTTGCAACGAAGCTCGGCGTCGGCCTGAACGAGAATGAATATAATTTATCCAGTGCATTAGGTGGCCTAGAACAAGGCTTCTCTCCACTGGAAATGGCTACAGCATATAGTGTCATTGCTAATGATGGGATGAGTGTTGACCCTCATACGATTCGCAGTATTAAAGGTAACAACTATTCAAAAGAATATTCTGCACCAAAAGCTGAACGACTCATGAAGGAATCAACAGCAGCGTATCTAACTCAAATGCTGCAAGCGGTCGTAGAGGCAGGTACAGCGAAGAGAGCTCAAATTGATCGTCCAGTTGCAGGTAAAACTGGTACGACTCAGCACGGTATACCAGGGCACAAAGGAAGCGAAAACCGCGATGTATGGTTTGTAGGCTATACACCTGAGTGGACGGCAGCTGTTTGGATGGGCTATGACAATACCGATAAAGATCATTTATTGAAGAAAGGAAGCTCACAGGCTACTTCGTTGTTTGCGAAAGTGATGAAGCCGGCTCTTGCTTCCATTCCTAAACAGAACTTTACAGTCGTTGAGGAAGAGGTTGTAGAGCCACCTTCCATTGAAATGGGGCCTTTATCGTATACGTACGATGAGATGAATGGTATTGTAACGCTTGATTGGAGTATTAATTATGAAGGGGACGTAACATTCGAAGTGTTCCGTATGGAGCAAAATAGTGGAAGCTTTACACATTTCGCAGAAACGGAAGGGACGCTTACGATCCAAGATATGAGTGTATTCCCAGGCTACAACTATCAGTATTATGTTGTTGCGCATGATCTAGAAAACGAAATATCAAGCGCGCCTTCGAATACGATATCTATTGATATTCCTGATGGTGATTTTGGAGTTCCGGAGCTTCCAATGGATGGGGACAATGAACTACCAGAGGATGAGGAATGGGTGGAAGGAAATCCTTATCCGCCGACAGATCCTACGCCAACACCACCAGTTGAAGAATTGCCGCAGGAAACTGCACCGACTGAACCGACACCACCAGTCGATAATCCGGAACAGCCTACGGAGCCAACAGATTCAGACACTGACGGGCAAAGCTCAGGTAATGATATCGGTGGTTTAATCGAAGAACTGCTGAACATGGAAGGGAATCATGAGGCACAGCAATAAAGTAGGAATAAAGAGTAATGGGTGAAATATGTTATACAATAATACTCATCAGGAGCGCCAGAACAATTTCTGGCGCTCTCTTTGTCGTAAATGTTGGATATTGCTTCTGACTATGGTAAGCTTTAAATATGGTGTTTATTGATCAAAAAGAAAGGTAAGCAAACTATGAAAAGAAAATTCTCAGATCGCGCAAATTGGAGAAGGATTATTCGCAAAAGTTACTCCTGTATGTCGGTTGATCAGAAAGAATTCCACGGCCTTCTTACCTTTTATCGTATCCACGAGCTCAGAGAACCGTTATATAAAGTGTATGGAGGTAAGGAGCTATGTCTTGCTGATGAGGGATATGTATGGATGCAGCATTTCCCCAAAGGAGAGCATTATGTCGTTACAACGATGTTTGATCAGGATGGGAAAGTGGTACAGTGGTACATAGATGTTTGTAAAAACCAGGGGCTAACCGAGCAGAAGGTGCCATGGTTTGATGATTTGTATTTGGATGTAGTTGTGCTGCCAAGTGGCGAAGTATTTCTTATGGATGAGGATGAGCTAGAAGAAGCTTATCAGGCGGGGGATATTTCCTATAAGGATGTTGTACTTGCGCAAAAAACGGCATCAAGAGTAATGTCTATGATTCGCAACGGGAAATTTAGGTTTTTCACATTAAGCATGAAGCATAAGCGCCTATATGATAAAGCGTGGGAGCTGAGTGAATCATGACGATGCGACCACCTGCTGAAAAAAGAAATCAACATGCTGCCAATCGAGCAGCCGCAGGTAAGCAATCAAGGCCGCAGCACAATAAAGGGAATATTAAAGCGAAGGCTGGTCGTCAATTTGATGAGTTTTTCGATGAACAGGCTGCAGCAGCAGTACAGTCTCGTAAGCCAAGCAATCAGAGCAAGCGAGCTGTAAACGGCAAAGCTGCGGCTGGTTCTGAAGCTGCTAACAGTAAGACGACAGCAAAGTCAGCGAAGTCGTTAGCAAAGCCAAGAAAGGCTGCTGTAGCACGCAGCAAGGCCAAGTCAAAGCGTAGCAAAGGCAAGCGTAAACGTGGTCCTCTAGCGAGGATAGTGCAGTTGATCATTGTTGCATCATGTCTTGTTCTGAGTTGGTGCTTGTTCGCCTATTACATGATTGTATTTAATGAACAGAAGCCATTAGTAAAAGCCGATGCGGGTATTGTATTAGGAGCAGCAATGTGGAATAACCAGCCGAGCCCGGCGTTGAAGGAAAGATTAGATTATGCGATCCAGCTATATGAGGACGGTTATGTGGATTCTCTCATATTAAGCGGGGGAAAGCCTGAACAAAGCAGAGGCTTAACGGAAGCAGAGGGCATGAAAAATTATTTGCTAAACGCCGGTATTCCTGAGGATCGATTGCTGTTAGAAAGTCATTCGAGAGATACATATGAGAATTTAAGCTTTAGTAAAAGAGTTGCTGATCTACATGGCATTCATTCCGTTATGATTATTACACATCACTACCATACAAAGCGTGCAGAAGATATTGCGAGCTTTGTTGATTTTGGTCATGTGCAAACAGCAGGCTTCGAGACGGAGGTTCTGAATGAAGGCTATCATTACACGAGAGAAATGCTAGCTTATACAAAGTGGCAGCTTAATAAGCTGCTTATACCACTTGGAATTACGTTATGATATCATGCCCTGAAGGTCATATTGTATTATAGTAACGGAATCTTTTAATATGTTGGTACTAGCTAGAATACACTTTTACTACGATTTCTTTGCTCAGCTTTATAAGGAAAGGTGATGCATACTATGAGCAGTAAAGTGATAGCTAGCGATTCCATCATACATTCTCGGCCATCAAGGCAAATAAATGTTGTGTTGCGTAACCCTGAGCCTACACCGGTCATATCTGAGCCTCCATCGCTGGAGGAGCGTACCATACAAGAAGAGAAGACGAACACACATCATCTGTTTGCGGAATTCGAAGAACAATTGAACGCCATGGTAGGAATGGAGCAGGTTAAAGCAATTGTTTATGAGATCTATGCGTTATTGCATATTAGTCGCATGCGACAGGAGATGGGATTAAGTCAGTCTAGTCACGTTTATCATATGATCTTCAAGGGTAATCCTGGTACCGGGAAAACAACCATCGCTAGAATTGTCGCGAAGCTGTTTCAGAAGATGGGCGTACTATCCAAAGGGCATTTGATTGAAGTAGAACGTGCAGATTTAGTAGGCGAATATATCGGACACACTGCTCAAAAAACACGAGATCTCATTAAAAAGGCGATGGGCGGCGTATTGTTTATTGATGAAGCATACAGCTTAGCTCGTGGTGGTGAGAAGGACTTCGGGAAAGAAGCGATTGATACGCTCGTGAAGCATATGGAGGATTCGAAAAATCAATTTATATTGATACTTGCGGGCTACCCTTATGAAATCGAGCAGTTTTTGCTTACGAATCCCGGTCTACCCTCTAGATTCCCCCTTATTATTGACTTTCCAGATTACTCGACCGATCAACTGATGGAGATCGGAGAGTTAATGATGAAGGAAAGGGATTATGTGCTTTCGCAGCATGCCGCATTTAAGCTAAGGCAGCTAATTATGCAGGCAAAGCAAACCGAGCAGTTTTCATTCAGTAATGCTAGGTATGTAAGGAATTTGCTGGAGAAGGCAGTTAGGCAGCATGCTGTGCGGCTAATGAATCATTACCCGCGAGGTACGCCGAGTAAAAATGAGTTGATGAGCATTCGCTCAGAAGATATTAAGTAACTGCTGCGGCATCTCTATTGTGAGGTAGAGATGCCTAATTTATGGTTGAGGTGAACAGTAACATGATACATCAAGAGAATAATGAAAGCTGGGAGCAGCTGGAGCAGCTGCTTCAGGCCACAGAAGAAGAAGTAAGCGAAGCATTTGTAAAGGTCGAGCGTATCGGAGAACGCAATCAGTGGAAGGTTATTCAAGCGTTTCAGAAGCATAAAGTAAGTGATTATCACTTTTCAGGCTCTACCGGTTATGGCTACAATGATCGCGGTCGAGAGGTGTTAGATCTCGTATATGCTGATGTGTTCGGAGCGGAAAAAGCTTTTGTTCGACCACATTTTGCATCAGGAACGCATACGATTAGCACGGCGTTGTTCGGGGTCCTTCGTCCAGGAGATGAGCTGCTATATATTACGGGTAAGCCGTATGACACCTTACATAAGGTAATTGGGAAAGAGAAAGACAATTCAGGATCATTAGCAGATTGGGGTATTTCGTATGCATGCGTTGATTTGCTTGACGATGGACAAGTGAATTGGGAGGAAGTTGCGAAAGCAATCACTTCTAGAACAAAGGTTATTGGCATTCAACGCTCTCGGGGCTATGATTGGAGAGCTTCGTTCACCATTGAGCAAATCCAGCACATGGTGGAACAAATAAGAAAGCTAACAGAGGATGCGATTATTTTTGTTGATAATTGCTACGGGGAATTTACTGAGCTGTTAGAGCCTACAGAGGTAGGCGTAGACCTGATGGCAGGCTCTCTCATTAAAAATCCTGGTGGAGGTATCGCTGAAACAGGTGGATATATTGCAGGAAAAGCCGAATATGTTGAGGCAGCTGCTTACCGATTAACAGCCCCTGGCATTGGCTTAGAGGTTGGAGCTATGCTCGGCACACTGCGAGCGATGTATCAAGGCTTATTTCTTGCACCACATATTGTTTCTCAAGCTGTAAAGGGCAGTGTGCTGGCAGCTGCTGTATTTGAGAAGCTTGGCTTTGAAACAAAGCCAAAATGGAATGAAAAGCGAACTGATTTGATTCAAGCTGTGCGTTTTGGACAAGCCGATCATCTCATTAGCTTCGTGCAGGGTGTTCAGCAAGCAGCAGCTGTTGATGCACATGTTACCCCTGAGCCATGGGACATGCCTGGCTATGAGCATGCCGTTATTATGGCAGCAGGTACGTTTATTCAAGGTGGGAGTCTTGAGCTGTCTGCGGATGCGCCGATTCGAGAGCCATATATAGCATATATGCAGGGTGGTCTGACCTATGCACATGTTAAATACGGTATCCTATTATCGTTAGAAAAGATGCTGAAAAATGACCAGATTGTAATTAAACCTTACATAGGTTGACATATATGTGACGTGTCGGTACAATGAAGTCATTAATCAACGGGAAGGATGGTGCGATATGGCTGACGAAATTCGTAGAAATATGGCCTTGTTTCCAATTGGTATTGTGATGAAGCTTACCGATCTAACAGCAAGACAGATTCGCTATTATGAGCAGCATGAGCTGATTGTTCCTGCAAGAACAGGCGGTAATCAACGACTATTTTCATTTAATGATGTAGAGCGTCTACTTGAAATAAAGTCTCTAATCGAGAAAGGCGTTAACATTGCTGGAATAAAGCAAGTCATGAATCCGGTTTCTAAAGAATCCGAAGAAGCAACGAAGGTTAGTGAGCAATCTGAAGTAAAACGCAGAGAAATGTCAGATACTCAGCTTCACCGTATGCTGAAGCAGCAGCTACTCGAAAAGCGGCCTGGACAAACATCAATTATTCAAGGCCAGCTTACTCGGTTTTTGCATAAGCGTTAATTTAGCCTAAGGTTAGAAGGAGATGATAGGATGGGTTACACGAGAGAAGACATTAAACGCATCGCTAAAGAAGAAAACGTACGTTTCATACGTTTGCAATTCACGGATTTATTAGGCTCCATAAAAAATGTAGAAATACCGGTAAGTCAATTAGACAAAGCACTAGACAATAAGATGATGTTCGATGGATCTTCCATCGAGGGCTATGTACGTATCGAGGAATCTGATATGTATCTTGTGCCTGATCTGGATACTTGGGTTGTCTTCCCGTGGGTCCACGAGGATCGTATTGCCCGACTAATTTGTGATATTTACATGCCTGATGGTACTCCATTTGCCGGTGATCCGCGCGGTATATTAAAGCGCGTATTGAAAGAGGCAGAAGAAATGGGCTTCACTAGCATGAATGTCGGCCCTGAACCTGAATTCTTCTTATTCAAAACGGATGAGAAGGGTAATCCTACGACAGAGTTGAATGATCATGGCGGTTATTTCGACTTGGCCCCTATGGATCTTGGAGAAAACTGCAGACGCGATATCGTTCTAACCTTAGAGGAGATGGGCTTTGAAATCGAGGCATCACACCATGAGGTTGCTCCAGGTCAGCATGAAATCGACTTTAAATATGCAGATGCGATTAAAGCCGCAGACCAAATTCAAACGTTCAAGCTTGTTGTCAAAACGGTTGCTCGTGTGCATGGTCTGCATGCCACATTTATGCCTAAGCCACTTTACGGCTCAAATGGATCTGGTATGCACTGTCATGTATCCTTATTCCAAGGAGATGAAAACGCATTTTATGATGAAACGGATCCACTTGGCTTAAGTGAAACAGCTCGTCATTTTATGGCTGGAGTGATGGAGCATGCGCGAGCAATGGCAGCAATAACGAATCCGGTTGTTAATTCCTACAAGCGACTTGTTCCAGGCTATGAGGCACCATGCTATGTTGCTTGGTCCGCAAGCAATCGCTCACCAATGATTCGGATCCCTGCATCACGTGGAATATCTACGAGAGTAGAATTACGCAATCCTGATCCTGCTGCAAATCCGTATTTGACACTAGCTGTAATTCTAAAAGCAGGTCTAGATGGCATTCGCAATAAGATGGAGCTCGTAGCACCAGTTGATCGTAATATTTATATTATGTCAGAGGAAGAGCGCCTAGATGAGAACATATATAGTCTTCCTGCAGATCTCAGAGAAGCATTGAATGAGCTGCTACGCTCCGATGTAATCTGTGATGCACTAGGTGATCACGCCCTTGCACATTTCTATGAGTTAAAGGAAATCGAGTGGGATATGTATCGCACACAGGTTCACCAATGGGAGCTTGATCAATACTTGACGCATTATTAATGGATTATAAACCCGAGCAATTACATTCCGTAATTGCTCGGGTTTTAGTTTTAAAATAGAACGTATGCTAGCAGTGATACGGTGATGTATCTATTTACTAGAGTATTTGCAGGGAAAGCTCTAGGCACACATATAGGTGAAATGCTAAAAAGTAAATGACCTGAGGATTTGGTCTATACGGGCAATACATACTATGAATATAGATAATATGATTAATAAACAATCAAGTAAACTTGCTGTGTTCAGTAGGTTAATAGGAATGAAATAGAAGGGATGAAAAACGATGATAAATGTTATGCTGGTTACTCCTGAGCTTGATGAAACAGAAATGTTTTTCAGTAGGGATGAGATCGAATTAATTCTCAATCTTAAAATTAACTTTTCGTTGAAGGATAGCGATTATCAGTTGTCAGGGATAGAATATTGCGTTGATCAGAAAAAGTTTCGTATGTGGGTGAAAGAGGCTAAGTAAGCAAAAAATGAGACGGTCATTTCATCCACTTTATGGCGCAGCACCTTGCTGCGCCATTTTCATATGTTTAGCAATGTACATATTTGATTACGATATTTTTTCTTCGGACTTCTTCGTTCGTCTTTTCTTCTTAGGTGCTGGGGGCTCAGGCTTCGTAGCTTCAATGCTGGCTTTTAATGCAGCCATCAGATCGATAACATTCGTTTTCACTGCAGCTGGTGCATTGACGATATCGACGCTCTCACCAGCAATTTTTTGTTCAATGAGCTCTGATAAGGCTGCACGATATTCATCATTATACTTCGTTGGATCGAACTTTTCACTTAGCTGCTCAATGAGTGTTTTAGCCATTTCTAATTCTTTATCATTTACTGAAGTCGCTTGAGGCAAATTTGGTACTTGATTGATGGCACGGATCTCGTCAGGGAAATGCATCGTTTCCAAGCATAAGCAGTTATCTACGACACGAATAGCAGCAAGGCTGCTCTTGCTGCGTATCGAGATTTTAGCTATTCCGATCTTACCAGTGTGCTTGATGGCCTCCAATAGAAGACTATAAGCGCCACCCCCGGTCTGATCGGGAGAAAGATAATAGGGCTTCTCAAAGTAAATAGGGTCGATGTCGGTTAGATCAACAAAGTCCAATATTTTTATTAAACGAGCAGATTCAGGCTTAATCACTTCTAATTCTTCATCTTTAATAATTACGAATTTATCCTTCTCATACTCAAAGCCTCGCACAATATCATCTGAAGTAACAGCTTTGTCACAGTGTGGACATTTTTTTTCATAAGAAATAGGCATTTTACATTCCTTATGTAGCTGTCTGAAATGAATGTCCTTATCCTCGGTAGCAGAGTGCATCTTGACCGGAACATGGACCAAGCCAAAGCTAATAGCACCTTTCCATACGGTATGCATTCCATTCACTCCTTTTTACCTTATTATGTCCAGCATTTGAATAATAATATGCTTCATACTTTAGAAATTAAAGAAGGAGAGGACAGAATTGTCCTCTCCCACTTTAGTAAAGAGTGAGTGCAGTATGCGGGCAGCAAAAATTCATTATGCGCATCGGCCTAATGGATGCTACCCACATACCATTTAGATGGCATGCTATTTCACGATAATTGCAAGAGTTTTAGGTTTTCTTGCAGTAGTCCCAATGATCTTTCCTTCAGGATCGAACATTACTTGGGAGGTTTTAGACTAGCTGCGGCGACGGCGATGTCTTCTTACACCGATGATTAGGACTTTTTGTCCTGGTCTTACTTTAACAACTTTAATTCTACGACGTCTGTTGTTCATCTTATCTACCTCCTTCGATCAAGATAATCCATAATATGATTTTTTCATATTGTTGATCTAGACGAACGTTTGAGTTGAATTCAATTTTAAGGAAATGGTGTAATGCACATACTAATGAATAAGATCTAGAGGGGGAGAAGGAGGCTATTTGACCGTGGTTCATAATGAGCCACACAATGAAGAAAGATGAGGGGGTAGATAAGATCATCTTATCTACCCCCTCATCTTTTATAAGAAGAATGGAAGTAAAAAAAGTCCTGTTAATGCTGCAAGTGGAAAACGTCTTTGGTAAAACCTTCTTCTCGGATAAAAGCCAGGGTAATAGCCAAACTGTCTATAGCCTTGTTGCTGCATTGGCATTCCGCCAATCATTTCGTTTGATGGAATAGCCAACGTAACATATTCATTATCAACATGTGCAATAAATCCATCTTGAGTCATACCGTCACTTGTTTGTATTCCAACATATTTATGCATGCAGGACATACAAATATCTCTGTAGCTACTTGTTTCCATATTCAACCTCCATTATAAATTAATACACTATAGTCTATGGAGGAGTGACTATGTTGCATATGGTAATCGCCTATCCTTGTGAAAATAATTTTTTTAGTACTATGATAACAACTAGTACAATATAAAAAGGGGTGCCATCACTGGCATCCCTTTAATATCAATTTAGATTCAGATAATTAATTTGATAGATTGCTAACATCATTATGCCTCACATGCAATACCGTCACCATCTCGATCCAGCTTTTTACTGTAGCCAGGCTCACCCTCAAACAAAGGTGTTACCCCTGCGTCGCGTGCTTCTGAGCAATTATTATAAGTTACTTTCACCTCTATAGGAGTTTCATCAATATCTTCAGACACTTTTGTGTTGTCTTTCGATCCCTCCCCGAGAGGGAATGAAAGCTGAGGCTTCTCTACAATAAATAATACACGTTCTCCATTGTCATAAGCTGATAGCTGATGTCCAACCCAGCTGCCTGCGCCACGATTATCGCTGGAGTCAATATAGGCTACACTCGCACCGTATCCACCTTCTTCACACATAGCCATGGGCCATTCATCGCGATCATAGCCATCTCTTGTGTCAATACCTTGCAACGATTGCTTTCGATTCTCATCAGCGCCCTCGCGATCAATCGTACAAACATCGGAGTGACCATTTTCAATCGCATTATAGATATGAAGTGCGGTTTCAGGATAACGATCACTTGGGAAAATAAGGACGTAATCATATTCATCTGGCTCTGTTTGAACTCTATTCGAAGTTTGCTCATCATTCGGTGCAGCAAGTAATGACTCATCCTCTAGAGAAGATGAACCCTCGAGTGGAGTAAAGTTGCTTTCAAGCGTTTCTAAGGATTGGTTAGCATGTGTTTCGTTTGCATTCTCTTCTAGTGAGGGTAGCTGCTTATTGGTTCCTCCGCCCGTACTATTAGTGGTACTGCATCCCGCTAGCAAGAGTAGACATACGAGTACATACAGAAAGTTCTTCTTCACTGTATACCTCCATAAAGTTATTCAAGTTGTGTGTTAGTTATTGCAATATAACAAGCTATGAATTGAAAAAAAAGAAAGACCATCTATGCGGTGAATTGATTGCATAATGGTCAGAATGGATAACTATTATTGTTAGTGCATATCACGGAATAGTCCGATTACTTTTCCTAGAATAGTAACATTGTTTAATATGATTGGCTCCATCGTGGAGTTTTCTGGCTGCAATCGAATATGATCCTTCTCACGATAGAATGTTTTCACCGTTGCTTCATCATCCTCAGTCATCGCTACAACAATATCTCCATTATTAGCGGTTTGTTGCTGACGGACAATAACTAAATCTCCATTATGTATGCCAGCCTCAATCATACTATCCCCAACAACATTAAGGACGAATACATTATGCTCTCCTATAAAGTGTGAAGATAGTGGAAAATAATCTTCAATATTTTCGGTAGCTGTAATCGGAATCCCTGCAGTTACTTTACCAATAATAGGGATTTGCTTTACAGGAAACGGAATGACGTTATCACCGATATCATTGAATTCATCTTCTTGACCAAGAATTTCTATTGCACGAGGCTTCGTAGGGTCTCTGCGAATGTAGCCTTTCTTCTCAAGTCGATCCAGATGACCATGAACCGTAGAGCTTGATAATAAGCCGACAGCTTCTGCGATCTCGCGAACAGAGGGTGGATAGCCCTTATCCTTAACTTCCTGTTTAATAAATTCTAATATTTCTAATTGGCGCTTCGATAACTTATTCATGAGATCAACTCCATCTATTATTAGGGAAATTATAACACAGAACTCGAGTTCGTACAAACATAAGTTCTTAGGAATGTATGTTCTTATTTTTTACTAGAAATGATTGACAAGAAACATATGTTCGTATATCATAAAACCAGAACAAATGTTTGGGGAGATGATCGTAATGTCAGCTTATAATCCATATGCATATAATCGTTATGAAAGAGTTTTGAATTCTTCTAATAACTCAAAGTATAAAAATAAACAACCTGTCCGCGATGTAAACTCTAATTTCTATAAGATGATCCTTACAGCTATTGCTATAGCAATCATTGTTACTAGCTTTTTTCTAATTCGCACGACAGCGGCTACGCCTGTATCGGATATGGCTATGGAAGGGGAGAAGATGGTAACTGTTAGCGCTGGTGATTCATTATGGAGCATTGCCGATCGTCACTTTGATTCGGTAAATGACAAGGGATACGCTGTTTTTCTTATTAAAGAACGGAATCAAATGCAGAATAATACGATAAAGCCGGGAGATCAGCTCATCATTCCGCTCATTCCTTAATGAGAACTCGCTGAATATACTGTTATTATCTAGTTAACGCGATCGTTTACAATAGGGCAGTTTGAGCGGAGTTAGTGAGAGGTAATAATGACATCGACAAAATCACTTACTATAGATCCTGATTGTCTTGGCTTTAGTGAGTGTAATAGATATTTGAGAGAGTAACGCAACGCATACTTACAATAAATTGTAAGTTGAAGTTTTGTCTTCCTTGATTTCATTGTGTAAGGTTCTGCGACTCATGTTGTTAATGAGGAATGACTTGCGACTTCGTACGGAGGAATCATTGAACGGTATATGTTGATTGTTGATACCCATACTAGAAATCGTAAAAACAAAGCTGCCTAAATTAGGTAGCTTTGTTTTTTGAAAAAAAGGGTTGTCAAATGATATTCATCTATGGTACATTATTGTTCCGGCCGAGAAAACGGTCTAGTAATCAGGCAAGTAAATGAATTTCAAATATATAAGTGATTATAAATAATCATAAATTAATTTGAAAGAAAGCTTGCATGAAATGAATAAGTGTGATAAGATATTTATCTCGTCACTTTTTGAGATGTGACGGTAACAACAAAGCTTCATTAATATGAAGTGTAATTGTTCCTTGAAAACTGAACAACGAGTAAGAACTGCCATCAACAATTCAACCCCGTTGGGTTGTTGATAAAAAGCGAAATAGAAGATTTTTTCAAGCGATTCTCGCATTGAAAAAACTTACAGTAATGAGCAATCAAACACTTTAATGGAGAGTTTGATCCTGGCTCAGGACGAACGCTGGCGGCGTGCCTAATACATGCAAGTCGAGCGGACTTGATGGAGTGCTTGCACTCCTGAGAGTTAGCGGCGG
>NZ_JAMBNY010000028.1 GCF_023715345.1 Paenibacillus camelliae | reverse complement strand
TCTTGGACTGAGAAGTTTAACGGACAGATACAGTCTTTTGCGGAATATGACATGAACCGCCGTGTACCGAACGGTATGCACGGTGGTGTGAGAGGACGGGGGCTAGCCGCCCCCTCCTACTCGATTTGTACACATCTCATTACCAATAAATTTTTAGAATATCCGCCTTGCTTACGGGAATCTTATTAGAGCAAGCAAAAAAAAATTAGGAGGAATTAGATAATGAAAAAAGTATGGTCTTTAGCTGTTGTCTTTGCTTTAGTTTTATCTTTAACATCAATCTCGGCATATGCAGCGAATAACAATCCAATGGATCATAAGCAATCGCGAGCGTCTGATTCAACGAAGAGCAACATGAATAACTACAGAGCAAATGACGATGGTAATGTTAATGGAAATACTAATAATGAATTAAGAGCGAACAACAATAACAATATGATGAATAATCAAACGGGTAGATACAATGCTAATTCCACTAACTACCGTGCTACTGCTGTAGATAACGACAGAGGCACGGATTGGGGCTGGCTTGGTCTTCTTGGTCTGACTGGTCTGTTAGGTTTGAGAAGTCGTTCGAGAGAGCGTACCTAACCATTAATACGAGGTAACAAAAAAGGGACGGTAGTCTGTTCATCTAATGATTAGATGATTCGGACTCCGTCCCTATATATTGTATAAACAGTTATTACACTAAAGCTCCGTTCTTATCAGGGATGTTGTTTATATCAAGCTGATTCATCTCACAGAAGTATTCCAGAAAGCGCTCTGCTTGTTCGATGTTTTCTTTATCTGAACTTGATGCGATGATATCCTTTAAAATTTGAGCAGTCCAAACATTATCGAAGTAACGGAACTTACCAGAATTCCAAGTCATTCTATGAGGAAAGTTCTTGTTAACGTAATAATTCCAGAAGTACATTGTCGCTGCTTCCTGTTCTGAGAGCTTGATTCTAAATTCAGCATGGGCTGGGATCATTCCATCATTAAGCTCGTCGCCGACAAATGATTCAGTTACCATATAGAGGCCAAGTATTCGTCTCTCTGTTTCCGGTTGGTCCGAATCTCTTGCGGTAAGGAGACAGGCACTATTCGGACGCAAACGAGCGACTTTATTTGGCTGACCTTGATTCGCTCCGTTTTGAACCTTGCCACTAGACACTTGCCAATCGTTAAATACAACCTGCTGTTCTTCTTCATCCAGCCATAGCACAATTTGCGAGCTCTCGTGAATTTTAAGGTTCTTAATTTTGTCTCTACGCTGCTGCTCAAGCACTTGCTGCTCAATTTCCTCTTTCAGTTTTTTCTCTAATGCTTGTTTTTCTATTTCCTTTTCGGCAATGATTTTCTGTAGATTCTTCGCGGTATCCTGGTCATTTAGGCTAATAAACGTCTCAAAGGCATCGGGATATACAAATTTTTTAATACCATCATTAAAATGAACAGTAATGACGGAATCATTTTGTTCCACGATATTGCCATTACCAAAGACCTTATGGGTTATTTCTTTATTTATTAAGTTCACAGAACCACTCTCCTCATATAATATTTTTGAAAGCTTGTTTTAATTGAAATTTGAAGAAATGGAGTGTGAAAATGGTTTTCTAAATCAAAAAAACCGCACTCAAATTCTGTCATGAAGAAGTTGTGCACGATTAGCGAATATTATCTCAAAATTCATATAATACTATCTTACCATATAATTTAAATTTTTTCAAATCTTAATATTGACAGGGATTATTCGGTATCGTATAATTAAATATTTTTCGTTTAAGGTGCGAAAGAGCAATAAAGATGAAGCCCAGCATTATTTCATCCATAGCGTCATAATGATCGAATCGAGCAGCTTTGTCTAGTAATATTACAACTAGGATGATATTATAATTCTAATGAACAAAACATCCATTTTTTGTATAGTTATATGTAATAAGCCCAGCTATGAATTCTGCATTTTAACTTTATATTAGGAGGGAGAAGTACTATTGGCAAGATTTAAGATATGCTCTGTGCAAAGTCTATTCTATAAACAACAATAGCGGTTGTTTGTATAGAGCTAATAAGATGAAGTGACCGCTTAAATCGTTATAGTGATAAATGTTGTAGTGTAGACTTTGCTACCTTTAAAATTTAACAATTTTAAGGAGCGGAGCTATCATGAAATATGTAAATGCTGATATCATCTTCCCAGAAGAGTTACTGATCGAAATACAAAAGTATATACAAGGTGGAATGATTTATGTCCCTAAACCAAAAGGTATGCATAAGAAATGGGGAGAAAACTCAGGCAGCAGAGAAATTTTAAATGTTAGAAATGATGAAATCCGGCAAAGTTTTTTTGGTGGTAACACGATCGAACAACTTTCGGACCAATTTTGTCTTTCTATTGATAGCATTAAAAAGATTGTTTACTCAAAAAAATAGTTTAATAAAAGCCACGTTGAATGAAAATTCCAACGTGGCTTTTTGTAGTGTGCCCAGCATGGGCGCTATCTCTAGGGTTCAAGTCCCGAATGGTGAAGGCAGTAGTAGCCATAGCTTAAGGCAAGGGTGTCCATCGCGAGGTGGAATCTGAAGGAAGCCAGCGGCA
>NZ_JAMBNY010000027.1 GCF_023715345.1 Paenibacillus camelliae | reverse complement strand
CTCTTGGACTGAGAAGTTTAACGGACAGATACAGTCTTTTGCGGAATATGACATGAACCGCCGTGTACCGAACGGTATGCACGGTGGTGTGAGAGGACGGGGGCTAGCCGCCCCCTCCTACTCGGTTAAAAAATAGTTTAAATGGTTTGCCATATATATCTAACCCTTTGCTCTCGTTATGATCACATATAGTAGATGTAAGTTAATTTACTTTATAAAAGACCAAAGGAGCAGGGGGAATATATGATTGATTTTTTTAGATTCGATACCGATGAAGAACGACGGGCGCTACTAGTCAGGGCAAGGAAAGTCGCTCTATCAGCAATTCAGCAGTATGACTTAGAATGGGAACGTATTCAATTTATTCAATTATCCGATACGATTACGTATAAAATTGAAACCAACACAACTGAACATTATTTACTTCGTATCCATTCGGATCGATTGAGCAGAGAGGAAATCCTGTCGGAGCTCCTACTTTTACAAGCACTAAACGAATCGACAGGTCTAAATGTACCAGAAGGAATAGCTAGCTGTGATGGTCATTACGTATTGCAACTCGATACAGAAATAGGATATAGGCGCCCTTATGTAACGATGATGCGGTGGATAGAAGGTGAACATGCAACAGGTGACTTTACCGATAGCTGTGCTTATAACATCGGCGTATTAATTGGTAGACTCCATGCAGCAGCCAGAAATTTTGTTTTACCCTCAGATTTTGTAAGACCTATTTGGGGAGTAGAAAGCTTTAAACGTGATATGGCTAAGTTGGAATGTTATTATGAACGTTTTTTATCCGAAGAGGGATGGGAGCTATATCGAGCGGGAGCCGAGAAGGTTGTGTCCCAACTTGCTACTATGCATCCAAGTGAACATAACTTTGGGCTCATTCATGCTGATTTACATACCGGTAATATGGTCTTTAAGGAAAATCAGCCCTATCCGATTGATTTCGGCAGGTGTGGTTACGGGTATTATCTCTACGATATGGCAGGCACCCTATTAGAGCTATGGCCTAAACATCGATGGATGCTTATCCAAGGCTACGAGAGTGTTAGAAAGTTGGAATCGGACTATACTCGGGATTTGGAATGTTTTTTCATCATGTTCATGATCGAGAATTATAGCCATCATGCCTCCAATCCAAGGGAAATAGATAGTTTAATCGAGGAACAACAGTACGCTCTAGCGTACTTAAAAGAGTATTTGAATGGGAGGTCATTTTTATTTAAAGTGGTCGAGCCGGTTAGCACAACTAGCAATCGTAATACCTCGATAGAAAGCGACAAGAACGAATAAAAGAAAGAGGAGCTCAGTATGAATATTAACCTTCAACTCAGTACTACTGATAATAAGTTTATTATCAATAACATTTACCCGCTTTATTTGCACGATTTGTCCGAAATATGGGGGAACAAACCCAATCGTTTTGGCATATATGAAGATAACGATATGAGGACGTTGACCGAGCAAAATACAGTGTTTGATATCTGGTGTGAGAAGCCATCAATATTGTTTCCATTCCTGATCACGGTTGATGATGTACCTGCGGGACTTGCTTTCGTTGCAACCCCGCCATATATACCATGCCCGCCGAATATCAACTATTATTTGAATGAATTTTTCCTCTTGCGCCCTTTCCGCGGTCGCGGAGTGGGGGAAGAAGCAGCTAGGCAGGTGTTTAATCGGTTTAGGGGGAATTGGGAAGTTCAGACAGCCAAAATGGAGCGAAATGTGAGAGCACAAATGTTCTGGCGTAAAACGTTAAATGCTTACACAAATGGACAATATTCAGAAGTGATTGGGGAGTATCCGGAAGCAGAAGATAAAATAATATTTCGCTTTACTAACTAAATATCGGGACTCCATATCAGTTATTAAAAACCTAGGGGAGATATAAGTTATGAAGATGATCGGTCATCCCCTAGGGCTCCTTTCTTGAAAAACGCTAGATTAAAACCTCAAAGATTATTGTTTCGTAATCATCCAAGTGACACCAAACTTATCTACGACTTCACCATAATGTGCACCCCAAGGCTGTTGTGCGAAAGGATATTTCTTTTCCCCGTTCTCGCTTAGCTTTTCATAAGCCGTTGATGCTTCTGTTACATCATCATAGCTCAAAGAAATGCTGATGCTTCGGTTATAGTTAACCGGTTCGAAGGAGTCAGCCATCATTAGCGTATTTGTTCCCGCAATTGTTAAAGCTAAGTGCATAACTTTATCCTTCATCGCCTCAGGTGTTCCTGGTGTTTCACCGAATGTAGTAAGAAATTGAATTTCGCCACCAAGTGATTGAATGTAAAAATTCGCCTGACTTCTTGCATCCTCTGACATCAAATAAGTGTTCATTTGTACTCCCATAAACGTTAACCATCCTTTACGTTTTGAATTTTACTTTCATACATACGACGAACGAATCTTGATGAAATCGAAAACATTACATTTTCTTCTCGATTTTTTTGTATCACCTTTACATGAATTTAACTTTACAATTGTAAAGTTATAAGTGGATTTTATAACATAACTTTACAATTGTAAAGTAGTACTTGAGTAAATGTAATACTAAATTGAATTATTAGTACGTTTCCATTAAAATGACAGCAAGACATAACGGAAAGGTGATTGTAATGGGAGAAGTTCGTAATGCTGAACGTACACGTAAATCGATACTCTTAGCTGCGAGAGAGGAATTTTTTGAAAAGGGGTTCAATGGAACGAGAATTGAGTCTATAGCTAAACGCGCAGGTATAAACAAGCAATTAATCTATCATTATTTTAAGAACAAGGACGAGTTAATGAATGAGACCATAACTGATTTTATACAGTCGTTGCCACTGGGGACCTTTACATTGCCTGCTAATCCGGTGGACATTGCTGAATTTCGTTATAAGGCGAACATAACCAAATTATTAGATTTTCTGAAATATACAGCCTGGGAAGCGGTTGAAGAACTGCCCGAAAACAAAAATGGTGAAGATATCAGAAGACATGTTCTACATTCTTATAATGATGATATGAAGTCTAAACAAGAGATGGGACTTGTACCACAGGAGTTGGATCCATCATTGATTACTCTGATGATATCCAGCTTGACTATTTATCCGATCATTAATAGTAACGTAACGAAAATGATTACAGGTTATGATGCTGAGGATCCTGAGTTCCAGCAAAAGTGGGCACAATTTTTGCGAGTAATTAGTGAACGTATATTCAAGGTAGACAGCAATGAGTCGTTATAAATTCGCGCAATATAAATTCGCGCAATAAGAGATAACCATGTCGATAACAACATCAGATAGAGTAGGCAGAAGCTTTGAGTTCGCCCTACTCTATTCTTTCGTTTATGCGGAATTAACGATATACTTAGTAATGAAGGCGCAAGATGCTTTCTTTATTATGAGTCATATGAGGTGTTATTCGTGATCATCAAATTCATTCGTTTGCGTTAATGAGAGGTACAGTCTTTTAAGCTCAAGTCATTTTTAACTATGATGCTTGGGTTTATTTAGCTGTGCCTTTTTCATTTGCACAATTCGAA
The DNA here is from genome assembly GCF_023715345.1 of Paenibacillus camelliae. GTDB lineage: Bacteria > Bacillota > Bacilli > Paenibacillales > Paenibacillaceae > Pristimantibacillus > Pristimantibacillus camelliae. The sequence goes on along the minus strand of NZ_JAMBNY010000027.1, from coordinate 6,254 downwards.
TGAATGAGGTGTTTTTTGTGTTGTCTAGAAACGAAAGGACAGTTCTTTTCTCAAAATATGAAGATATATTTCAATGCCCGATATGTAGGAATGCGATGACGCTTGTAAATCAGAAGAGTTTCATTTGTTCCAACAATCATTGCTTTGATCTTAATAAGAAGGGGTATGTAAATCTTCTAACTCACTCCCTAAAAACAAAATATGACAAGGCGATGTTTGAAGCACGTAAAGCAATTAGTGCAAAAGGTTTTTTTGAGCCGTTGTTGGATCGCATTTGTGTGATGATGGCAAGTGAGCAATTATTAACGGATTCACAATCACCAATAAAGATATTGGATGCTGGCTGCGGTGAAGGTTCACATCTGACGTATACTCTGCAGAAATTAATAGAGAAAGCTGATCGTGAGGTGTTCGGGGTAGGGATAGATATTGCCAAGGAAGGAATAACTATTGCCTCACGGGGAGTTTCCGATACAGTTTGGTGCGTGGGGGATCTTGCAAAAAGTCCGTTTTCCGATAAATCGTTCCATTTCATCCTAAATATATTATCACCCGCTAACTACTCTGAGTTTCATAGAATGCTTGACGATGAGGGGATGGTTGTAAAGGTAATCCCCGAGAGAAAGTATCTTCAAGAGCTAAGGGCGATATTATATAAACAATCTGATAGATCAATTTATTCAAATGAGCATACGATAGAGCATTTTAAACGTAATTTTAACCTTGTTGACTTCCAGCATGTTCAATACAGGGTGACGATGGAGCATGAGGATATTGAAAAATTGGTGCATATGACTCCATTATCTTGGGGTGCACCGGCAGAGCTTGTACAGCAAGCCTTGGCTAAAAATAAATTAGAGATCACTTTTGACTTTTCAATTATGCTTGGTAGAAAATGATTGCTCGTCTAGAAGGAGAAAAGGCGCATGTAGTCCATGCGCCTTTTCCTGCGAGCGGCAACCGGTGTAGATAATGTCAAAGTTTAACACAAGTGGATTTCAGAATGTTGCCTTCTGATTCAGCTCGGATGAGAGCTCTGTTAATAGAGTAATCGCCACAGATAAAAGGTGGCATACGATTCCCACCCATTCCATTTCGAGAAAATTTCTCTGATTTGTTCAATTGAAGGTTTACTCTCTACGTTCATTGCGAATTTAAGCGCGTTGTGTAAACCTACATCAGCTATAGGGATAGCCATAGGGAACCGCAAACAGCGCATGAGCACATAATTGGCCGTCCACGAGCCAATGCCCCTTATGCTGGTTAACTGCTTTTCTGCATCTTCATATGCTGCGTTTTGTAGCATTTCCCGTGATAGTGAGCCACTCTCCATATGCTTAGCCACACCGATTAAATATTCCGCTTTTCTAGCGCTAAACTGAAGGGGAATCAAGTCTTGAACAGACAACGAAGCAACCTTCTGAGAGGAAGGAAAGCTCCAGAAGCGTTCGTGCTCAATCTCAACAAAGGTGCCAAATCTCTCAACGAATCGTCTTTTCAACGTATAGGCAAAAGTAAGGTTGATTTGCTGTCCGATAATGCCCCAGCAGATCGCCTCGAATAGATCGGGTATGCCGATGTTGCGAAGTCCGTGAAATCTACGGACCGGTATATGTAATATTTCATCAGCAAGTGCTAATTCATAAAAAGGCGTCAGATCGGTATGTAAATCGAACCAATCGATTACATATCGGACCGCATAGTCTCTAATCGCTTGAGATGGAGGAGTTATATCTGGCTGTCCGAGAAAGCGCAGCCTAAAGCAATGCTTGTCATCGTAGCTAATCTCGACTACAGCTGCCTCTTGCCCAAGCTGTAACCCTTTATAAATTCGCCCATCCTTGATTACGTAGAGACATTCTCCCTTGGCACTAGAGAGGTAGTCTAAGTTATGCGTGAAGTTGAAATCGTTAGGTAGCTTTACTTTCATGATTAGGCCTCCTTTGCTTCTATATCCCTTACTACATGTTTTAACATAAATGCTCCAACATATCGCTTCAATATCTTGCTTTTATATTCCTAATGACTTACATCGAGCACAGCGACGGGTATAATAATTATGAGGTGATGATGGTGAAGCCCGAACGAATATCAAGTGAAATATGGAACGCGATCGTAAGCAATGATGGCTCCTACGACAATAAGTTTTTTTATGCAATCGTCACAACAGGGATCTTCTGTAAACCATCCTGTAAGTCGAGGATTCCTAATATGGAAAATGTCTATATATTTCAAAATGCGACCGATGCACTCGAGGCAAATTTCCGTCCTTGCAAAAGATGTAAGCCAACCGATGAGCATCTGCCTGATCAAGCATGGGTGAATCAGATTATGGAGTATATACATGATCATTACACAGAACCACTAACGTTACAAACAATCGCTGACATGTGCCACGGTAGTCCTCATCATCTGCATCGAACCTTCAAGCGAATTAGTGGAATCACTCCTACGGAGTGCATTCAGCGACGAAGAATCGAGAAAGCCATCGAAGCCTTGCTTGAAACGAATCAATCGGTGCATGAAATTTCCAGGTCGGTAGGGATACCGAATACTCCTTATTTCATCACCTTATTTAAAAAATTGACGGGAAACACACCGGGCGAATATCGATATTTATATAGAAATGCTCAGACGAATAGGGGTAACCTAATGCTAGATGCAGGTAAATTTACAGTGTTTTGGTCTTGGGTTAAATACGAGGAGAAGAAATTAATTATAGCAGCTACAGAAGATGGACTGTGCTTCGTTGGGTCACCCAATATGGACGATAAGGATTTGGCAGAATGGGTAAGCAGGCGGAATCCAGATGGTGTGCTGATTAGAGATGACGAAAAATGTGAACCGTATGTTCATCAATTGGCCGAGTACTTTAAGGGCGAAAGAACAAGCTTTACGATCCCTATGGATCTTCGAGGAACGGCGTTCCAGCGAGAGGTATGGGAAGCACTTCTTCATATTCCCTATGGTCAAACTCGATCCTACTCAGATATTTCTAGCCAAATTGGTAGACCGTCTGCAGTAAGAGCAGTAGGGGCAGCGATTGGTAAAAACCCACTCTTAATTACAGTACCTTGCCATAGGGTCATTGCCAAAAAAGGAGCACTTACCGGGTATAGAGGCGGCTTAGATATGAAGGAGAAGCTACTAGATATGGAAGCACAACTACTTTAAGAGGGCTGGTTAACTCCTAGGCTTAAGGCGGGGCTTAGACTGTTCTTAAGACGGTTATGTTAGCCTGATCGGACGGTTATAATGGGTTCATAACTAAGAGCGTGAGCTAATGAATCCAAAGGAAGTGTTTAATGATGATGTCATCGGAAGCGAGTGCCCAAAAGCCGACAGGTAAAGTAAATTGGGTGCTTTTTAATCCTAAAACGTATGCAACCATTCTTTATTTCTTACTGGCATTGCCGTTAGGGATTATCTATTTTACGATAGCGATTACTGGACTTACTCTATCGATCGGTTTAACTCCGATATTTATCGGAATTCCTCTATTTTTCGGAGTGGCAAAGCTGCTAAATGGGATTGTAAGCTTTGAACAAAGCATGATTCGCCAAATATTAGGCTTACCAGCTGCCCCTGCTCCTTATATTAGCAATGAGCAGTCTGTAGAAGGACAAGGCTGGTTTATGCGAATGGTGAGAGGCTTCGATGGCGGGTTATTCATTCGAAATCTGCTGCTCGTATTATTAAGATTTGTAACAGGCATTGTGTTCTTTACAATTACAGTAACGGTTATTGCACTAGCGCTTGGTTTTATTGCATTGCCTGTCGTGCATATTATATTAATGAATGAAATTAAGCTTGATATATTAGAGCATAGCTTGTTCACTTATTTTCATATCGATTGGACCTACAATCAGCAATATCTGTTTTACGTAGGTGCTGGCCTGGTGCTGTATTGGATTGCACTTCGTGTCGTAAACGGACTTATGCAAATTCAACGCAAAATGATGTATGTAGATGAACCATACCAGCACGCTCAACAGACAGATCCCTATTATGAGCAAATGCAAACGTCGGTTCAACCGCCACCATATTATGAGCAGACTGTGGAACAGCCGACTCAAGAATTTATGCAGCCAACCTATAGAGAGCTTTAGAGCTCTCTTTTTTCGTTTAAATGCGACTTTACTCATTTAACTAAGGGGCTATACACCTATGCGGAGTCACGGATTTGTTACTTCTTGTTTATTGACGGACATCCAATTTTTACATTATTATACATTGGATGCGACACGCACGCATAATTTTCGATGATTACTCATCGATATAAGGAGGAGATTTGAATCAAATTCGACTATTTTCAAGGAATGAAAATGAACAAGTGGTTCATGACAGGACTGTTGTTTACGGTCGCTGCCATTACGTTTATACTTCTGAATGCTCAAACTGTATCTGCAGCGAGCTCGGTTTATACAGATAAAAATGAGGTTCCGTTTTCAGTCGAACCGACAATCAAAGACGGGACCACGCTGGTGCAGCTTCGTCCGTTAGTTGAATCGCTTGGCATTGAGGTGAAGTGGAATGCCAGCACCAAGACGGTGACAGGGAAGAAAGGAGCTTCTTCGTTCAGCCTGACGATCGGTCAACGAACAGCGACAGTGAATGGAAAGCAGGTTGAACTTGCAGTGCCTGGCAGAGTGGTGAATGGCCATACCTTGGTTCCTCTACGCTTCATTGGCGAAGCGTCAGGGGCTGTCGTAGGCTGGCATGGGAAGACGAGAACGATTAGCATATTCAGCAGCGAATATATTGAGATTCTAGGCATCACCAGAGCTGAAGCACAGAAGCGGGTCAATGCCGGTGTTACTTGGGATACGAAGGCATCAGCAAATTCATTAAGAGGCTTTTATGTGCATTCGTCGGCAGATTTGACAGGCTACAAAGGATGCCGTGGGATGTGCTGGGACTATATATATTTTATTAATGATCATCAGCTAGTGAAGAAGATGCCTGAGAATGGTTGGGACACGGTTGATTGCACGAAGGACACCTGCTTGTCTTACAGTATGAAGGACGGAAAATTAATTATCGAAAATGACCGTACGTATTCAATAGAAGTGAAAGAAGATGGACTTTATCTCGATCGGGATTATTATTTCAAGCACGAACCGTTGCATCGAATGAAGCTGGATGGAAAGTATGATGCTTCTAGCTATGTTAGTGGTAACCTGGGTGTTGGTTTTTCTTCATCCAACACGATGATCTTTCGACCAGATGGCACATTCATTGATGACTACTGGATTGGTGTAATGTCAAGCGGCTCGGATGTGACTGGAGATGGCTCCGGCACTTCATTCACGATTCAGGATGAGTCTCAGTCTGCGGGTCGATATACGATTATTAATTACACGATCTTGCTTGAATATAATGATGGTACGAAGGAAGTCTATATGTTCTTTCGTCCTGACCGGAACGAGAGGATGCTGAAGATCGGGGGTAGGGATTTCCTGATCGATGATTCTTATGATCCTAACGAACAGCCTAGCACACCGCCCAAATCTACAGAGAATTCTGCTGGTTCTGTAGAGCCGTACAAAGATCTACTAGTTACCGACAAAATTGCAGTGAAGAAGAACATTCATCAGGAATTACCGAAAAGCAAAGAGGAAATAGGCGGCATTGCCATTACGTTAGACGGCTATCAATGGGCGGAGCTCGACATTAGTCCAGATTACGTCTCATCCTTCAAGGGCATTGGTGACGGAGTGATCGTCGCAATAACAGCAAAGTATACGGTTAACAACCAATCCTCGTCGGATGTAGATTTGTCCACGCTAAAAAGCGTGATCTGGGTAGACGCTGGGTATCTGCAATCATCGCCGAGTCTATCGCCTAAAGTTAATTCTGTATTGAAGGCAGGGGAATCCGCTGAGCTGCTGGCTGTATTTATTGTATCAGCTGAATTACTAGAGGAGGAATGGGATCGTTATCCCGACCTTGTATTGAGCGAACTAAAGACGACAGCTGGAGATGATGCGTTGGATGGCATCGAGCTGGAATTTTGGATTTTTAATCCGTATCGATAATAGATCTAAAACCTCAGTCGAGGGATAAATTACGAGCAAGAAGTAAGCTAAAGCGTTTCAATCTAAAATGAGCAACCATGGAGGAGGTTTGATATGCTCCCCATTAGGTAGACAGATTAAATAAAAAATCTGTTTATCCGATGGGGAGTATTTTTATGGCTAAAAGTAAGCATCCAGTTGAAATCAAATTACTTGCTGTTGAAGCTTTACATGAAG
>NZ_JAMBNY010000026.1 GCF_023715345.1 Paenibacillus camelliae | reverse complement strand
CTCGTTGTTCAGTTTTCAAGGAACAATGTCGTTCTCATCTCATCTTGCGAGTGTGACTCGAACGTTTTGTTTTTGTGTGTCTGTCGCGATCTCTCGCGGCGACAAGAAATAATATACCACGAATCGACAAAGTATTGCAAGCTTTTTTTGAAATTAATTTATACCTTTTTGTATAGCACTATATACAGCTAATCTTTAAGCTCTATATACCACATGAGGTATATCCGCTTCCTACTATATATAATGACAATAACTCACTTGCTTTATTCATTAAAAACAATTTTTCTTACTATTTAAAGGAGATCCTTCAAATAACAATTAATAATCATCCATTCGCTTTAATGCGTCCTCCTCCATAATCGTTTGTATATCGTCAGCTATTATTGTAATAATCGGATAATATGAGCTTTCGGCTCTTTTGATTGCTTTCTCCTTAATATACTTTGCTTTACTCTCTGCAGATTCTTCATCGTAAAACAAAATGATCGCATCAGTTTTTTGCAAAATTAGCTGATCTCTTGCTTGGAATTGCCATGGCCCAGCATAAGGTTGCTGACTAACTACAGCAAAATGATCTAGCTTTCCTTTTATTTTGTTGAAGTATGCTTTCCGATCCTCCTTCCAATTTTCCTCTTGATTCATAAATGCCTGTATCATCGATACTTTAATATGTGGGTAATCTGTTTTACGTAGCATAAACAGCACCTCTGCTGCCCATAAATCAAATCCGTATGTTCCCGTAATAATAAACCATTCTGCTCCCTCCTCTATAAGAGGGATAACCTTCTTATAAAAGGCCTGTCTTATAAATCGTATCGCCTCATGCTTCTGATTAAATATTCCTAACTCGTGTGCGGCATAGCCCGCAATAAATACATTCTTCATATAAATCCCTATACTCCTATATCGAACTTCAATTAATGCTGCTTCTATATGTCATTGTACTATTTAAATGAAATGTCTGTTTAACGCTTTAGCATCTATCAAACGAATTTCAACCTCAAATCGTAAATTTGTCTCCTCTTTATTTACTTCACTTTCCTATATAGTATCCCTTGTATTCATTATTAGAAAAACAGAGAGGGGTTTTTTGAAGTGAGTAAAATGAAAAAAACGCTTTTGCTGCTAGCAGCTGCCATTATGGTATTTACACTAGCTGCATGTAGCTCTAGCAACAACAATTCAGGTAACAATGCAACAAACAGCAATTCATCTGGCACATCTAGTAATTCAGACAACTCAAGTAAAGCATCCGGCGAAACGGTTGAACTATCTTTCTGGACGCTAGGTAATACCAACTACGAGGATCTTGCTAATCAGTACATGCAAGACAATCCGAACGTAGTTATTAAAATTCAAAACACTGGTGACCAAACTGCTCACCATAATAACTTAACAACAGCTTTATCTGCTGGCTCTGGTGCTCCAGATATTTTCCAGCTTGAAATTGGCTTTATGGAGCGTTTTCTAGCTGCTCAAAATTCATTCTACAACCTAAATGATCTAGGTGCTGCGGATGTTAAAGCTAACTTCCTTGATTGGAAATGGGCACAAGCATCTTCTGTAGATGGCAGCTTCCAAATCGGTCTTCCTACGGATATTGCTCCTACTGTTGCTTACTATCGTACAGATCTACTTGAACAAGTAGGTCTTCCTACGGATCCAGTAGAGTTCTCTGCACTAATCGATACATGGGATAAATTCGCTACAGTAGCTAAGCAATTTACAGATGCTACAGGAATCCCTTTTGTTGATTCTAGAGACTTGATCTACAACGCAGTACGTGACCAGGCTGACGGTCAAATTTACTTTGACAAAGAATCTCGCGAGTTTATCGGTAATACCAATCCTCAAGTGAAAAAAGCTTATGACTTCACGATTAAAGGAATCCAAGAAGGCTGGGTAGCAAACTATGCACTATGGGCAGCTGATTGGACACAAGCTACAAACGATGGCGGCTTCGCTGTACTTCCTGGCCCAGCTTGGATGCTAGGTAACATTAAAAGTAACGGCCCAGACTCTTCTGGATTATGGCGTATTGCTCAGCTTCCTGAGGGATCAGGCAACTGGGGTGGTTCATTCCTAAGTATTCCTAAGCAAACAAAGCATTCTGAAGAGGCTTATGCATTTATTGAGTGGATGACTTCTCAAGAGCAACAGCTAAAAACCTTTACGGTAAGTGGTTTAATGCCTTCAACTCCTGCACTATTTGAAGCAGCTGAATTTAAAGACCATACAGATGAATTCTTAGGCGGCCAAGCTTCTGCTGCTGAATTTGCTTCTGCTGCTGAGCGTGTAGCACCAATTTATTATGGCCCGCTTCACGATCAAACAGACTCTTACATTAAAGAGGCCATTCAAAACGTTCAAGAGAAGGGTGCAGACCCTCAAGCTGAATGGGATGCAGCGATCCAAAAGATCGAAAACCTAATTAAACGTAGCTAATCTCTTCTGATATACGACCATTCAAGATCGCGGGTTTTTCCTGCGGTCTTGAATTATTAAATCACTCGGAGGTGCCTCATGGCCACTACTGCACAGACATCAGTAAAAACTGCAGTACCTAAAAGAAGGTTATCTGAGCGTAAGCGAGATAATCTCTTTGCTTATTTGTTTATATCGCCGTTTTTTATCATCTTTGGTATCTTTGGACTCTATCCGATCTTGTTTACCATCTATCTTTCCTTTTTCAAATGGGACGCTCTTAACCCGATGAAGTATATCGGCTTGCAAAACTATCAATTTGTCCTAGAGGATTCAATATTTTGGACTTCATTCTCTAATACATTATTAATTAGCGTCATGGGTACAATCCCACAGCTCATACTAGCACTACTTATTGCTATATTTCTGAATTCCGCATTTACAAAGTTTAAGCAGGCCTTCCGTGTATTGTTCTTTATGCCGAACATTACCTCAATCGTTGCTGTAGCTCTCGTATTTAGTGCGATCTATAGTAACAACGGAATGGGTAACTGGCTGCTTGATATCTTTGGCCTAGATGCTGTTGCATGGAATTCAGGCTGGTGGGGCGTTAAAATTGCCATTGCTACAATGATTATGTGGCGCTGGACAGGATACAACATGGTTATTTATTTATCTGGTCTACAAAGTATTCCAGCTGACCTTTACGAAGCAGCAAGAATTGATGGAGCTGGTCGTTTTCAGCAAATGATCCATATTACTTTGCCGCTACTTAAACCTTTCATCATCTTTACCGTTATGATGTCAACAATCGGTTCACTTCAGCTATTTACTGAGCCTTATGTATTCTTAGGTCAATCTGGAACGAGTTCCTTACGTTCTGAAGGAATAACGATGGTTAACTATCTATATAGCGAAGCATTCAGTAACAGCTTCTTCGGTACAGCAGCTGCAACTGCCGTCATCTTATTGGTCTTTACAATTATGTTCTCCATGATTAATATGTGGGCTTCTAACAAGCTTGGTGGAGATACGGAGGGATAATACAATGAAAGCTAAAATCGGAGATCAGCCTAGCTCTTTTACAACGATATTCTACTATTTGTTTTTAGGAATTGGTGCCATCATATCCGTATTCCCATTCTATTGGATGTTCGTCATCGCTTCCAATGAACGTGGTGCTGCATCACATATTCCACCTATCATAACAATTGGTAATCAGTTTATAAACAATTTCAACCGTGCCTTAGAAAAAACTGAGTTTTGGACGGCGTTTGGTAACTCTCTATTTGTTTCTACCTTAGTCACCGCGTCTGTTGTTATCTTCTGTTCTCTAGCTGGCTATGCATTTGCAAAGTATAACTTTAAGTACAAAAACTTTTTATTCTTTTTCGTGCTTGGTACGCTATTTGTTCCACAGCAGCTAAGCGTTCTTCCAACGTATGTCATTATGGCTAAGCTGCAATGGATTGATACGTATAAAGCATTAATTGTTCCTGCGATGGTCAATGCGTTCGGTATATTCTGGATGAGACAATATATTTCAAGCTCTGTTCATTCTGAGCTTCTGGAAGCAGGTAAAATTGATGGGGCAGGTCATTTCCGCATATTTAGAACGATTGTGCTTCCAATCATTACGCCATCTATCGCCACATTAGGTATTTTTACGTACTTAAACACGTGGAATGATTTTTTCTGGCCTTTAGTCGTTCTGAAGGATAAAAGTCACTATACCATTCAAATTGCTTTGCAGCAGCTGTTCACGACACGTGACGGTCTAGACTTTGGTATGATTATGTCTGCTACCTTTATGGCAACTCTACCACTGCTCATCGTATTCTTGTTGTTCAGCCGCTGGTTTATTGCTGGATTAACTTCAGGTGCCGTAAAAAGCTAGTTTAGAAAAATTGACAAAGATATATATTTATTGACATTACGATATCTGTTCATGTAGAAATAGGAGAAGGTAGTCTTAGGGAGCGTGACCATAGTGAAGCTTAGACGTAAAATTATGCTTGCCAATATCCTTCTAGTTTTTATCCCTGTTATTGCAATGGGGACTATTTCTTACTTTAACTTTTCTAATACAATTACGACCAAAACGAGTCATTTTTATCGCATGTCCTTGTTAGAAACTGATCGGAAGCTAAGCTACGCATTAAATGAGATTAACTCTATCTCTAACTCAGCAATTACGCAATCTGTTATACAGCAAACGTTAAAAATGCAAAACGATATTACCAATTATGATGTTAAACAAAAAATCAATATTTTGTTAATAAATCATCCTATGGTGCATTCCTTTCGCTTGTATTCGAGAAATCGGTTGGTTTACAGTTATAACTCAGCGGAATCATTAGTTGACCTTAGAGCACAGCCCTGGTATAACGCTATGGAGAAGGCAGATGGTGTGCCGATTTGGTCAGGACCAGGAGAAAATGGTTCTGCAGCTGAAGACCAACCTATTCTCATTCACTCAAGGGTGATTAAGGATTATTACTCATTAGAAGATATAGGCTCTATTGTTCTTGAGATAAAAGCAAATTTGCTTGATCAAGTATTTTGGGAAACCGCGACAATGGAGCAAGGTAATATCCTGCTCATTAACAAATCAGGAACGATTGTCTATGACAAGTCAGGAGAGAATATAGGAGACCGTGTCTCTTTTCCTTTCCTTAACGATAAATATGAAAGCGCTAATAATAGTTTTATTGACAAATATAACGGGGTTAAATCATCGATCACGTATCTAGAGTCTCAGCAAGCAAACTGGTATCTCGTCGCGATTACTCCAACTGCGGTATTGCAGGCTGAATCGATACCGATTCGCAATACAGCGATATTGCTCGCTGCTTTTTCTTTAATTTCTGCATTATTGTTTGATAAGTTTTTTGTTCGTCGTCTGATTAGAAGGATCAACAGTACGGTAAGTGGTATGCGTCGTGTAGAGCAGCGACAATTTAAGCAAATCCCTACTGAGCATACCTCCAGGATTGATGAAGCGGATATGCTTGTCCTCGGCTTTAATCGCATGTCCGCACAAATGGAAGAGCTGCTTCATCAGATAGAAGTAGAACAAACGATGAAGAAGGAAGCTGAGCTGCAAGCGCTTGTATCTCAGATCAATCCACACTTTATCTATAATTCCTTAGAATCGATTAACTCGATGGCTGTATTACAAGGGAATAAGGATATTAGCAAAATGGTCATTTCACTTGGACGTTTACTTCGCATTAGCATTAGTGAAAATAAAGAGCTTATTACCCTGCAGACCGAATTTGAGCATGTGCTGCATTATATGAATATACAGAAGTTTAGATTTGAGGATAAATTCGAGTATACCTTTGATTTACCTGAGCATTTGAAATCCTACGTTACTCAGAAGCTTATTGTTCAGCCTATTGTTGAGAATGCACTATATTACGCGATCGAACCAATGGAGAATAAGGGCTATATTCATGTAAAAGCCTCCGAAGGTAAACAAGAAATTTGGATCGATATTATCGATAATGGGCCTGGCTTTAGCGAAGATGTGCTGCAAAATTTATGGACAAATGTAAACTACAAGAGCTCCAAATATAAAGATAGCAGTGTAGGCTTACGAAATGTACATGAACGTATCCGTATTCGCTTTGGGGCGCCATATGGCATGATGATCTGTTCCTCTGCTGGACATGGTTCTGTTATTCGTATTAGAGTGCCAAAAATATTACCTACTCAGCATAATATGGTAATCCATAAGTGAGGGTTTGAGATGCGAAAACTAAAAGATATGAAATGGATTGTTCTCTATATTCTTATTCTTGCGACAACGATCATTTATAGTGTTCCTAAAGGCAATAGCCAAGCGACGATTACCCAAACTGATAAAGTAACGATTACATTTCGTCACGTATGGACGCAAGAGCATGATCTCCCGATGATGAATATTTTTCAAGATGTCGTTCGTGAATTTGAAGCCACGCACCCTAATGTAAAGGTTAACTTTGAAGGGCTAGATCAAACAAGCCATCGAGAGGAAAAGCTTAAAAGCGAAATGGTAACCGGAACACCTCCCGATATGTTCGTGTTATTCGGTGGTGCAGAGCTTGATCCCTATGTAGGCTCTAATCGACTGCTTGATCTTACTGATTTTGTTGAAGAGCATCAATTGGATTTTATAGATCTTAGCTTATGGACGTATGATGGACATGTATATGGTCTTCCCTTCGAAGGGCATGCACAGCCGCTGTTTTACAATAAGAAGATCTTTAATCAGCTCAATCTAACACCACCAGCTACGATCGATCAACTAAATGAAGCAATAAGGCAACTGAAAGCTTACGGCTACATCCCTTTTACATTGGGAAATAGTGATTTGTGGCCAGGTAGTATATACGCTCACTATTTAATGGATCGCTATGCAGGGCCTGAGCTTATTCAAGCTATAGCAAAGGGCGAGGCATCCTTCGTTAATAAAGAGTATCTTCATGCGTTTAACCAGCTTCAGGATTGGAGTCGCGACAATGCGTTTAACAATAACTTTGCGCAAATCTTATCGGTGAACGCCATTCACTTGTTTAACTCAGGTCAAGCGGCTATGTATCTTAATGGAAATTGGGACATCACTCTTTTTCAATCAACTGATGGCACAGATTTTCAACAGGATATTGGTGTTATTCCATTTCCATCCCTTCATAAGGATGAACGTCCCTCCATTGTAGGAGGCTATACAATCGGCATCGGTTTATCGGCAAATTTATCAGGCTTACAAAAAACTGCTGCATTAGAGCTGATGCAGGCCTTTTATACAGATGAGGTTCAAAGAAGAATTGTATATGAAGCCGCTCGATTACCATCTATGAACATGACGTACGATGTAAACAAAACTGGACCAGTGTTCGAACAGGTTGTTGAGCTGCTTGGGGAAAGTGATAAATTGTTCCTCGCTTATGATAATGTCTTATCACCTGAAGTAAGAAAAGCATTTTGGACGATAAGTGACCAATTAATTAAATTAGAGATCACAAGTGAAGAAGCACTAATTCAGCTCGAAGAAGCATCTAAGCTATATTTTAATGTGATCAATAACTATGGAGAGGAATGGGATGGCAATGAATAGCTATACAGCACTTCTTGTCGATGATGAACCAATTATATTAAGAAGCTTATCTTATGCCATTCCTTGGACGGATCTACACATAACGAATGTACTTACTGCTAAAAATGGCGAGGAAGCACTAAAACTATTCCACGAGCATCAGCCTGACATCATTATTAGCGATATTCGAATGCCTACCTTAAATGGAATCTCGCTTATGTCAGAAGTGATGAAGCGTAAGGAGAATCTAATCTTTATCGTCATTAGCGGCTATGGTGAGTTTGAATATGCAAGAGAATCTCTAAAACACGGCGCTACAGGATACCTGCTGAAGCCTATTGATCATGATGAGCTAACGGCTATGCTCGAAAAATCCATACAAAAGCTGAAATCACAGCAGGAAGCCACTCAAGAAAGCCAGCAGCTTCTTGATTCAGTGAATACGTTATCGTTGCTTGCAAGAGAAAGAATGTTTGCTGAGCTTATTGAAGGTAATCAGCGTGCATTAAAGCATATCAATTGGTTAGATGACCAATACCTGCAGCAGCCATATTATATGATGGTTGTACAGCTGGATCATATTACGACTTTTAATAAACGCTGGAGTACGGACGAAAGAAGGCTATGGTTGTTTGCTGTTCGTAACATACTTGAGGAGTGGTCAACTAATAATCAAGCTTTGGCCGCTTTTCCGCTTCATAGTGGAGAATGGATTCTGTTCTTTAAGAATATGCCTGATGATCATAAGAAACAGCTCGCTGAAGACATTGTACTACATGTTAAAAAGTACTCTAAGCTATCTTGCTCTGTCGGAATAAGCGCAATTGTCCATAGCTTAGAGCAGCTGCATCATGCATATATTAGTGCTTGTGATGCGCTGCATCAACGCTTCTATGCAAGCACGGAGCATGTCTTTATTGATCAGGATCAGGATGAAGACATGCTAACACAATCCACTTCAGGATGGCAGTATCCAAAATGGTTAGAAAAAAATATTATTGATAGTATACGAACGTTAGAATTCGCATCTACTCGTGAATATCTGCAGCAGCTTAGATTAGAGCTTGAACGTGGTAATCTTACTAAAGATGCTCTCATCCGTTATATTGTGGAGATTGCTGTCATTACACGAAGAGAATTTGAACATTTACAAATCGAGCTACCTTCGACAGTAGATGTACTCATTCAGCATTTGATGGAATCCGATACGTTAGAGGAAGCTATTACTGCACTAAGCAAAGCTGTTGAGCAGTGGATTAGTCATTTTGAAAACCAGCAGCACAATGAGGAAGGGCCAGCACTCATTGAAAGGGCAATCTCCTATATAAAAAACCATTATCACAATGATATTGGTATTGATGAAGTATGTGAGTTTATTGGACTGAGTGCGAGTCATTTCTGTACATTATTTAAGCAAATTACTGGATCTACATTTTTAGAGTATGTAACAAACTGCCGAATTGAAAAAGCTAAATATCTTTTACTTCATACTGAGGTTAAAGTTTATCAGCTTGCCCCACTAGTCGGTTATCAGGACTCTAAGTACTTTACCCAAGTGTTTAAGAAAATGACAGGCATGACACCGTCAGAATATCGTGTGACTGCAGAGACAACTTAAACAGGTTGTTGCCGTAAATCATTAATATTGCGGGGATTTAGCATAGTTGCTAGATCTCCGCATTTTTGTCTCTATTATATGTTTTCATATTGATTTCCACACATTCGGCTCATTAAACCAAATCCTCACTGACTCGGCTCTACGCAATCACCATGCATCATCACTACATTCGCACAACAAAAAAGCCTACTGCATACGCAATAGGCTTCCTTCGTGCTTGGCAACGGCCATTCCGCACCGGTTGTTTAACATCGTGACTACACTTCCTTGATTAACATCATGTTTTAACCTCAAGGTCGGCGTCTGAATCATCCTATACTACCGCTGCCTCATCTTCGAATATACGTCGATCAGATTCAGACACTCTCCTGAATTACCGCAATGACTTCCTCAGCAAGACACTCGCACTAATAGGTGACTATTTCACACGCCATATACTAATCTATACAAATCAACTCTAATCATCTTGTTGCTGCATTACTCATAAAGTAGTCAGTTCAACAATCTCATTACTCTAAACCTCACCGACTGAGCTCTACGCAATCCTCTACGCAATCACCATGCATCAACACTACATCCGCACAACAAAAAAAGCCTACTGCATACGCAATAGGCTTCCTTCGTGCTTGGCAACGTCCTACTCTCCCAGGACCCTGCGGTCCAAGTACCATCGGCGCTGAAAGGCTTAACGGTCGT
>NZ_JAMBNY010000025.1 GCF_023715345.1 Paenibacillus camelliae | reverse complement strand
CCGCTGGCTTCCTTCAGATTCCACCTCGCGATGGACACCCTTGCCTTAAGCTATGGCTACTACTGCCTTCACCATTCGGGACTTGAACCCTAGAGATAGCGCCCATGCTGGGCACACTACAAAAAAATCCTCAGAGCATAGTCTTTGAGGATTTTTATTATTGATAATAAATTAGTGCTCCCTACTTCATTGGTTTATATCCGAAGTCTGGAATATCTGTCCAACGTTTGCGTAATTCATGTGCTGCTGCCTTTGGTTTTCTTTCACGAGTAAAGACGCCTTTTTTATTCCCATTCACCCTGCGAATGCTAGCGCTAGTTGCAAAATCAGCAAAATTCCATACATGCTCGCCGATAAAGGTGTCGATACCGTCGAATACCTTATGGCTCATGCGAAGGTAATCGCATTGGAACTCTTCCGTAAATAATTCACCATTCACTTCATGCATCCCTGCGACCGTGTCTGCGCCATATTCCGTCATAATCATTGGCTTATTAGGATAGCGCTTCTTCCAAGCCTCAAGCTCTGCTCGAAGCATCACTTCGGCTACCTCTAAATCAGCGGTATAATCATACCATCCGTAGTAACGGTTGAATGCTAAAACATCAATGATATCGGAAATTTGATCACGGTCGATCGTGGAGCCAATATAGGTTACAATCGTCACAGGTCTAGACTGCGGGTCCGTATTTTTGGTCAGATCAACAAGCGGTTTGAAATATTCATAAGCTCCAACCTCTTCTGTTGCCGCTTCATTAGCGATCGACCACATAACAACACATGCATGGTTTTTATCACGCGCAATCATATCCCTCAGCACATCCTGATGATGCTCAAAGGTTTTTACTCTTTCCCAAGTGCCTTCACCTTTTCCGACCATCTCTTCCGTCGCATGGAAATTAAAATGTACACCCACAGCAGGCGTTTCATTAATAACGACAAAGCCCTCTCGATCAGCAAGCCTCATTAATTCTTCTGAATAAGGGTAGTGAGAGGTACGGAAGGAATTGGCTCCCGTCCATTTCATAAGGTTGAAATCCATCACGTTCACTGCTTCGGCAAATCCACGTCCATGAATCGGCGAATCCTCGTGCTTACCGAAGCCCTTGAAGTAGAACGGTTTTTCATTGATATAAAATTGCCCGTTCTTTACTTCGACGGTGCGCACTCCGAAAGGCTCCTCATAAACATCGACGATACCTCCACTCTGCAGAAGTTCAACCTTCAGCGTATATAGATACGCCTGTAATGGCTCCCATAATTCAACATCGTCAAGCTCTAGACGCCCCTGAGCTCCTTCTCCCGATGCCAATAGATTCCCGGCTTCATCGATGATCGCCACCTTTACAGTAGCGTCTTCACCTACTTGAATGACGTTGTAATTGACAATCCCTTGTTTGCCTTGATAATCGGTTGTAATCACTACATCTTGAATATACGATCTTGGCGTGGTGTAAAGCTTGACCGGCCTCTGAAGACCTGCATAGTTAAAGAAATCAAAATTGGGAATGTTTCGTACTACTTTGCCGATCCCTTCATATTCCTCTTCTGTATAAATGCCAACGGGCAACGTCGTTTCGTCTATAATATTGTTCACAGCCACTGTAATCCGAAGCTCGTGCTGGTTAATAAAATCATTGACTTCTAGTTCAAAGGGCAAAAATCCCCCCTTATGCTCTAACACGAAGGTTCCATTCAAGTATACTTTAGCCAAATGGGTCGCTGAACCGAAACGAAGCACGATTCTTTCACTTTGCAGCACAGCAGGGACACTGATTACCTTCTCGTACCACACCCAGCCCACATGATCGTGTATTTCCTTCGTCACCCCAATATCGTTATAAGAAGCAGGTACAGCCATCGGAATCGTATCCGTTAATTTCCTACGAAACCATTCTTCTTGAAAGCCTGTACCCTTGTCCAGCTTAAAATTCCATATCCCACTTAGATCAATGACGCTTCGAGTTGCTGTATTTATCGGATATAACATTATATTCTCTCCTCTACCTCATTTTGGATCCATTCTATTCGATGCGGACACCTTGTCTATACTCAACAGGAGATGTCCCATAGTATTTCTTGAATACCTTTAAGAAATAACTTTTACTCTCAAATCCAAGCTTGTCCGCAATGGATTCAACACTTTCACTCGTATGATCGAGTAGCTTTTTAGCTTCCTCCATCTTCATGTGATTGACATAATCAACGAAGTTCATATTCGTATGCTGCTTAAACATTCTACTGAAATAGCTTGGATTCAAGTGCAGGTGCTCGGCCACGTCACTTAGCGTAATTTTCTTATCCATATTTAATAAAACATACTTTTGAGCTTTCATAATCTCCGTTTTTTTAGGCAAATGATTAATTTCTTTCATTCGCATAGCATCATGGCTAAGTCGTTCCAATAATCTTCTCGTCAGCTGCTTCGCCGTTTTTGACCGGTCAATGGAACGATGAACAACGGAGTCTATGGAGTGAGATTCGAAGTTTTGCAACGATTGGAGCATCTTCTCCAGATCTAGCAACAGACTTAGCACCCATTTTTTAACGAGATTCGGTTGAAATTGATGTGCGGAGATAAAAGTAGCCCAGTGATAAACCCAATCCTGAAGCCCTACCTGATCCTCCCGAATGAGAAGTCTTTTAACCTCTTCATTCATATCCATCGAATGTAACGGGTAATGAGTCGAAAAACGGCTCTCGTTTAGCTTAGCGATAGAGCCATGTGCCAGATAAAATCTTTGCTCAGATGAATCAAGCATTGTATTCAATTCATTGCTCAAGCCTTCAGGAAATGTACATGCGCCGCCTATAATTGAAGTGATGCTCAGCTTCAAGTAGCTGCGCAGGTTGGCATTTATGTCTTCAACAGCTTGTCTCGCGTCTAATTCAGATACATTGCCGTCCTGAGCATAAATGATAAAGAACGTATCCTCCTTATGAAACAGACAAAATCCTTTCCCTGTTCTACCCACTGTCTCAGTAATGAGGTTATCTACAGCAAACTTCAATGTATCCGCTGAAAACCTCGACGTAACAAGTTCTTCGTAATCATCAATGAACGATATAATAGGAATACAATTTCTATAGGTGAAGTCCAGTTCAAGCTCATGCTCATGTTTCTTAAGCCAGTCAGCAATTACTCTTGAATCCCCCACTAGTAAGCGTTCTAATAGCTTGCTTCTAAGTAAGGTTAAGTTTTCTTTGATTAGGAATTTCATATTGTTCAATGCTTTATGATTAAACTGCGTTTTATCCAATTCCGACTTTAGACGTATCATCATCGTTGTAATACTTTCGGAATCCATCGTTTCCTTCAATATATAATCAAAAGAACCTAAGCGAATAGCTTCCTGTGCATATAGAAAGTCATCGAAGCAGGTTAAAAAGATCGACTTTACCTTTGGATGTTCCTTATTGACCTGCTTTATAAGGGTTATTCCGTCCGTATGTGGCATGCCTATGTCGGTCATAATAACATCTGGTTGTTTTTCTGCAACCAAATTCAACGCCTGTTGACCGTCCTCGCATAATCCAACCACCTCAAACCCTAAATCGCCCCAAGGAATCATCTTATTCAAATATTCTAAGACGAGGTAATCATCGTCGGCTAATAAGATTTTGTACACATTCTACACCTCGTAATGTCCTGGAATGAAAAACATGATCTGCGTTCCACCGCTAGGATTATTTTCGATCTCCATCCTGAATTGATATCCATAGATTAATCTCATCCGTTGAAATACATTCCCAATCCCGATACCGGTAAAGGAGGACTTAGTTTGCTTCGTTACTTCGGAACTCGTCGCTTGCAGTTCATTTTTTAGATGCTGTAATGCTTCTGCAGATAATCCTTTTCCATTATCGGCGACTTGAATAATCAACCCATCTCCAACAAACCTTGATCTAATTGTAATATTCCCATTTTTGTTTTGAAGCCCATGAAAGATGGAGTTTTCAATTAGGGGCTGGAGGAAAAAGCATGGAACATTATAATTTAACGTATCCTGTGCCACATCTTCTACAAGCTCTATTTTGGAGTTGCTCTTAAAGTTCATTAATTGTATATAATGTCGAACGACTTCGATTTCATTTTGAAGCGTAACGAACTCATCCTTGCGATTAAATGTCATGCGCAGCAGCAAAGATAAGGATTGCAGAATTTTCGAGCTTTCATGATCTCCATTTAGCGTTATTTTCAGCCTTAATGAATTCAACGTATTAAATAAGAAGTGCGGGTTAATCTGAGCCTGCAGCATCTCTAACTCAGCCTTTCGCTTACTCTTTTCTACATTTTTAATTTTTTCAATCATTTGCTCAACGGTATCCATCATCTTGTCCCAAGATTGGCCTAATTGCTCGATATCCCCTCGACCTGTAAGCCCTGATCGAGCACGCAAATTTCCTATCTTTACTTGCGCGATTACTCTATAGAGCGTCTTCAGCGGCTTCGTCAATAGACTAACAACTAAGATCAACAATAAAAGAAAAATGATAAAAAATATAACTATCGTAAATAACGTATTCCTCATAATTTTCTGGATGTTCCCGATTGCTGTCTTTTGCGGAATGAGGCTAACGATACTCCACTCTCCGTAGGTAAACGGTTGACTCACCATGACGTACTCCTTCTGGTTATAATGTACGACATGATGTGAACCTCCCTCTTGCATTTCTTCATAAAAAGGGAAGGGCTGCTGGGTAAGCTCTTGATTATTGTGAGAAACAACGATCCCATTGGCATCAACCAGCATTATCTCTT
Organism: Paenibacillus camelliae; assembly: GCF_023715345.1. Classification (GTDB taxonomy): domain Bacteria; phylum Bacillota; class Bacilli; order Paenibacillales; family Paenibacillaceae; genus Pristimantibacillus; species Pristimantibacillus camelliae. Next base: position 31,155 of record NZ_JAMBNY010000025.1, on the reverse strand, counting down.
GCTGGGTATTAAAGATCCTTTCATTCATTAACGAACGCAGCTCTTCTTCGCGGACGCTAAGCAGCAGAAAGGCCTTATGATTTTTTGTTAGTTCTAATGCTCCTGCAATAGAGACGACATAAGGTGATTCTGTGTTCTCTGCTTCGATATAGTTCGGATGAACGCCAATCCAGTGAATGCCATAACTAGGCTTGTCTATAATCTCCGCATATTGTTCTGTCCAAGACTGAGCATTCCACTTCACATTCGGAAAATTCGTATACGCGTAGCCGTTATCGATTACGATGGACAAGTATGAGGGAACTAATAAGTTTGTCACTGCTTCTAAATTTCTTGATATTTCAATATCACTAAGCGCTTGCAGATCGACATTCGTTGGATCTTGCTTCGTTCTTTCGATCGTGTGAAGTAATATTGCTTGCAAGCTGTCATTGAACTGAATGTAGTTGGATAAATACAGAAGATTATCAAAATAGTCGGTCATTTGGATATCTAACACTTCTAACGTTTCGTTGGATTGTACAACTGAATTATGCACCAGCTCTTCTTGAACGAGACGATTCATCATGATAAAAGAGAAGATCAAAGGTAAAAGGACACAAAAAACTGAAGAAATGATCAGCTTTCCCCTCAATGATTGATTTCTCCATGCTCGCTTCAGACTTCTCATGACTTCACCTCGTCCACTTCTCAATCTCCAACTAAACGTATAGAGAGAGAGATTACTCTCTCTCCCTCTTCAACTTCAAGCTTTATCCATTACTGATTACGATCAATAACTTTTTGAACTTCTTCAGTAGCACCTTTTAATGTTGTATCCAAATCCTGTTCACCTAGCATGTACTTATCGACCTCGGCTTTGAAAGCATTATATACTTCAGTCATGTAACCTGCAGGAAGGAACTGTTGTGCTTCCTCGCCATGCTCAAGGACATATGCTAGAGATTCTACATCAACAGCTTCCGGCTTTGCCGTTGTCGATACAAGATTATTCAATACTTCACTGATATCTGTTTGTTTCCAAGAAGGAATCGCCTTGTTTTGAACAAGCATGCCCTCCGTGGACATCCATCTCATAAATTTATATGCTTCTTCTTTATTGGCTGAATTTTTTCCAAGTGCAATCATGTCTGCAGATGTATAGCGGTATTGTGCATCATCTGCTTGATCCTTCGGCCATGGTGCCCAAGCAATCGTAAATTCTGGTGTAAAACCGCCCCATTCTGTCACCATATAACTTGGAATCGGAATCATACTTGCTTTCTCTGTAAAGAATTGCTGACGGTAATTTAGCTTCTGGGAAATGATGTTTGCATACGGCTCAGAAGACTGATCGATTCGCTCCAATTCATTACGTAATTGTAAGGAGGCTCTAACTGCAGGGTCATCCATATTTGATGAACCATCCGCCTTGATTAGAAGATTCTCTTCCCCTTTGCTAAATAGCTTTAACGTATCAAAGATTGTAGCCCAAGTATGAAGATAAGAACCATAATGCTCATCAGTCGTTAATTGCTTAGCATACTCCTTATAATCATCCCAAGTCCAATCTGTTGGTACAGGCAATCCCGCTGCATCCAAGTGATCCTTATTCATCATAATCAAATACGTATTGTGTTTTGTAGGAAGTGCGTAGTAAGAGCCATCCTCACCTGCTGGTGAAGGTCCCATATTATACAATTCCTCAACGTCTATTCCTTCATTCTCAATGTAGGTATTAATTGGCTCGACCATACCTGCAGAGATTCTCTTCGCTAGATCCTCCGAGTTGGAGAACATTAATAGATCTAATTTGTCACCAGCTGCTGCTAGTAAATCAAGCTTTTTCAAATAATCATCGGCATTCATATTTTCAACAAGTGCATTAACGTTTACCTTAACGCCTGGATTAGCTTCCTCATAGGCAGCAATCGTTTTTTCCCAGTTTCCATTCTCCTCGTTGATCCAAGTGTAAAGATTAAGCGTTACTTGTCCATCATCAGCTTGATTTTGTTTTCCTCCTGCTGCACTATTGCCACTGTTACCACAACCAGCCAGCACTAGGCTAATAATCATAATAACAGATAGCAATGTTACAATTGATCTTTTTCTCATACGAATCCCCTTTTTCTTTAGTTTTTTGTATTGTCCTTATCCTTTTACGCCTCCAAGCGCAATTCCTTCAATGACTTGCTTTTGACCAATAATGAATACAACAAGCAGTGGAACAATGGCTGAAACAGCTGCTGCCATCATCAAAGAATATATGGATCCGTGAGCATCGGCAAACTGCTTAATGCCAATTTGGATCGTATATTGCGTCTCAGAGCGCAAAAAGATAAGCGGATTTTGATAATCATTCCAGGTCCAGATGAATCGAAGGATCGCATAAGTTGCAAGCGCTGGCTTCACTAGTGGAAGCGCCATACTAAAGAAAGTACGGAAATGTCCTGCGCCGTCCATTCTTGCCGATTCAATGATTTCATCATTCACAGAAATAAAAAATTGTCTAAGCATAAAGGTACCGAAGGCACTGAAACAGTTCAATAGTATTAATCCAAGATGCGTATCTATCAATCCGCTCGAAGAATAAATGAGATACTGCGGAATAATAATCGCTTGTGGTGGAATCATATAGGTCGCTAGTACGACCAAGAAAAGCATGTCTCTACCCTTAAACTGAATTTTAGCAAAAGCATAAGCAGCAAGACAGGAAAAGCCTGCTGAGCCAATGGTCGTTAATACTGCAATTTTGATTGAATTCCAATAGTACAAACCAAAGGATTTTGTTCCAGCCCAGACCTCTGAATAGTTTTCTACAGCGTTCCAAGTCGAAGGAATCCATTCGATAGGAAATTTAAGTACATCAGCTTCTGTCTTAAAAGATGATGATATCATCCAAAGAAATGGCGTGATAAAAAGTAATCCAATTATGGCAAACAAGAGGGTTGCGAACACTTTAGGCCATTTGATAGTCTTTAAACCCGTCTCCATCCTTCGCCCTCCTTTCTAGTAGTTTACCCACTTCTTCTGTCCAATCCATTGTAAGAAGGTAATCGCGATTAAGATAAGGAACAAGATAACAGAAATTGCCGAAGCATAGCCCGTTTTCAATTCCTCAAAAGCTTGCTGGTACAAATACAGCACCGGTATGGTGGATGAATTTGCTGGTCCGCCTTCTGTTAGAACGATGATGAGGTCGAATACTTTGAATGTATGGACGACACCCTGTATGAGCAACAGGAAGGTGGTTGGTGTTACAAGTGGTACCGTAATTTTGAAAAATTGATACCACTTCGACGCTCCGTCGACATTCGCTGCTTCATACAATTGCGCAGAAATATTCTGTAGTGCAGCGATATACATAATGATTTGAAAACCGATCTGGGTCCAGACGATAATAATCATGACCGAGATGAGCGACCAATCTGAGCTGGCAATCCAGCCAGGTACATTCTCCACTCCAAGTGCCATAAGGATCTGATTAATAGGTCCTGCAGTTGGATGAAATAGTACTTGGAACACTAAGGCAATCGCTACCGTACTAGAAATATACGGCATGAAATAAATCACCTTAAAGGTGTCCTTGAAATATACCCCTTTGTTTATGACTACTGCTAGAATAAGCGAGATCGCTAATCCAAACGGTACAACCAATAACAAAATAAAGTTATTGGTAAGCCCTTTCAAGAAGATTGAATCTTGAAATAGAGCAGAAAAGTTATCTAACCCTACGAAGCTTGCTCCTCCTAATCCGGTGACGAAATTCCAATCGGTAAAGCTTAGGAAGAACGAAGCAATGATAGGGAAGAGAATTAAAACAGCACTTCCTATTAACATAGGTGCAATAAATAGATAGCCTGCTACATTATTTCTCAAATCATTTTTGCTAATTTTTCTACTTTTAGTAGCAGGCTTTTTTATCGCTGTATCAGTGGCTATTTGTTTCATTGGAACCTCACCTCCTCGATATGAACTTATTATAGATTTCTGAAAAACCATCAACAATGCAATATCATTACTGTTTCGGTAAAATCTTTACCACTTACAAAAAGCTTGTTTGTTCTTCAAGGCTTGTCGCGAATCTGTAGGAATAACCTCTTTTCAGAATGGTTACGTTAACAAGGTACTAATGCATGAAAGGAGGTTCATACTGTGACAAAGCCAAAGCCGGATAACCGTGAGGATAATAAAATTCATCTGCAGCAGCACATCGAAAACACAAAAGCTAATATGCAAGAGGCTGAAGAGTATTTATATGAGTTGGCTGATGAATTAACTGCTTCTGAAAAGCATGAGATTAGGGAAAAAAATGAGCGTAGAAAACAGAGTATTGAAGGTTTTAAAGAAGAATTAATGGAAGAGCAATAGAAGAGCTTTAAAAAATGGCAGCTCCGCTCCTAATCATTCTAGGAACCGAGCTGCCATCTTGTCGTACTTATACAAAAAACTTCTATTGTGGTTATGCTTAAGCAGCTTCACTTAACTGCTTAGATGCTTTTGCTTTTCTAAACGAAACGAATGTATAGATAATTAATGCAAACCAAATAAATGTAAAGCTAACGAGCTGTGCCTCTGTGAATTCCTCATCAAATACGAAGATAGCGAGCAGCAGGCTAGTTGTAGGCGCAATATATTGGATAAAGCCTACCATGGAAAGTGGCAGCCTCTCAGCTGCTTTAGCAAACCAAAATAAGGGTAGTGCGGTGAACGCACCAGACAACAGCAAGAGCACCATAGATCCACCAGATAAAGTATGAACAGTTGCACTGCCATCAACTTGAATGAAAGTCAGATAAATCATTGCAATCGGAACGACGATCATCGTTTCCCAGGTAAGACCCAATAGGACATCTAATTGAGCAACCTTTTTAGCTAATCCATACAGTGCGAATGATACCGCGAGCACAATAGCGATCCAAGGCACATGACCATATTGAACAGCCATTAACAAGACTCCAATCCCAGCAATAATAATCGCTGCCCATTGACCTGCGCGAAGCTTTTCCTTCAGGAACAACACAGCAAATACTACACTAATTAATGGATTCATATAATAGCCTAGGCTTGTCTCAATGACATTGCCACTATTAACGGCCCAAATAAATAATAACCAATTACAGCTTATAAAAATCGAGCAGAGCACAACAGCCCATCTGCTTTTGCGGTCTTTAACAACACTTTTAAGCTGCTTCCAGCGCTTAGCCACTGTCACAAGCACAGCAACGAATACGAAGGACCATAGGATGCGGTGAGCTAGTATTTCGCCTGCTGGCATCGCGTTAAACAATTTCCAGTATAAAGGAAGCAACCCCCACGTTAAGTAAGCTAATAAACCGTATATAATACCTTTCTTCATAAAGAAAACTCCTCTAGCTGATTCATTTAAAGCCATCAGAAAAGTATATAACAATTCACAGCGTATTGTAAATTACAAATAAAGGCAGGCTTACCCACTTGATGTGGTCTAGCCTGCCTTCTGCGTTTTTTGGAGTATTCATTTATGCTAGCTTTGGTTGCGATTTACAAAAGGCACCGTGACTTCCTCCGGATGCTCGATTTGCGAATCGCCATAAAATTCGCGATCCATGCGAATATTAGCTTGCTCTGTCTCAGTCTTGTCAGACAGGCGCTTCTCCTTTGGAGAATCTTGCTCACGCTCCATGGCTGTCCCCTCCTTTAAGGAGGTAGTATGTCCATTTGAAGAAATACTATGATTGCATCATAACGTACTAAGCCTTAATTCATAAAAATACTGAACAATGGGATGCTTTGCCTTCACGCTCTCACGCATGTTTAGGATTCGTTTTTTCCCTACTCTACGGTCTACTAAAGCTAAAATATTCAATAAGATGTCGTCACTCTCGATGCTTTCCTCTATGGAAAGGGATAAAAATGTATTAGCTACTGTAACAAAGTTTGACTTACTTAATGATGCTTGTGCGGATAATAGCTGCTTGGCATGTGTTGATATTTTTCTCCCTCTTGCAATGACTGCTAGACGCTCCTCTGGAACGTTCCCATTGCTAGCTTTTCTTACCGCATCAATTTCTGCATCGCTAATAGGGACTTGAATATCAGGATCATTTTTAATTTCTAAGTCTGACTGGTACCACTTGATTGTCGTCGTTGCATCTCTCATATTGAATATGTTCTTTTTATCTACAGCTATATAACAAAGGCCTGCTTTATCAGGTAAATAACGATAGCCCGTTGGTCGATATTCAAACCTTCCAACTAATGCAGGAGAAAGAAAACTTTCTAGCTGCTGCTTCAATTTGCTCCAGGACATGTTTGCCTCCTATAAAGCCTGATTCCCGTATTTTTTCTATCAGACTATCTTTTTGAAAGTATACCCTGTTCAATGACTACATAGCAAATAGCAGCCTCCATGTTCCGATATAAGCCATTAACCATCTCAGGTATTGTAGTCATAAAAAAGACCTTCTAGCTATCCACCAGGACAGCTAGAAGGTCTTCTCAAGCATCAATTAGATTAGATCAAGCTCCTTCAGTAAATTGTAGATAACTGAAGCGGCTTCTCCTCTTAATGTCGGGCTTTGAGGAGCAAACTTGTTGCCATTTCTACCAATCATAAGCCCTAGCTTTCTTGCCGTATAGACATCCTCGAATGCCCATCCGCTTATTTTCTCTGTATCGGAGAACTGAGCAATCTGTTCTAGTTCTTCTGCAGTGATGTCGATATCCTTGTATTTCTTAAGTGTTCTAATAATAATTGCAGCCATTTCTTGTCTCGAGACGACACGCTCAGGCTCGAAGCTTGTCTCACTTACCCCTTTTACAATACCAAAGTTTTGTGCAGTTGTAATATAAGACTCGTACCATTTGTCCGATACATCAGCAAACTGGCTATTAGACTCATTCATTGGAAGATTAAGCATTCTTACAATTAATGTTGAGAATTCAGCTCTAGTAATACCAATGTTAGGGTTGTAGTTTCCTTCATTATCGCCTGTAATAATTTGTCTAGCTGCTAGCAATTCAACAACATCTTTTGCCCAATGTCCATCAAGATCTTTAAAGACAACCTTATTTTCCATTAGCGCAATAGTTGCTGGAGAATCCAACATAATGGTAACTGTATTATTTTTAGCATCAATAATGCCACCAACGGCTACCCAACGTTTCTCAGCCTTGTTGTACGTATATACAGCTAGCTGATTCAGATTCGTAATGTCGCTTGGATCATAGCTAAACTGTACTTGAATTGGACCAGTCGTATCTTTTGATACGGCTTCTACATTGTACACTTCGCCAACCAAACGCATTTTCGGTTCTTTGTTTGCTACAATTGCTTGATCCTTGTTCTCTTTAATAATGTAGCCACTATTTTTGCTATCTACAATAACAACTGGCAATTCTGGCTCCTCTTCAACCTCTTCCTCTGGAGTCACTACCACTACATCATCATAGCTAGCTTCTAGTACGACTACTTCTCTTGTAATTTCAGATTGATTTCCATTAGCATCGGTAATGATATAACGCAAGATATATGTGCCAAGCTTAGTTGAATCTACTGCACCAATCATAATGACTCGGCCCGTAATATCACCATCTTGGTCATCTGTAGCCATTACACCTTGCTCTTGATACGCATTACCCTTTTGCACGTAAACAACACTTGGACCAGTAAGCTTAATGACAGGTTTTTCTGTATCCGAGGTTACAGCCTCATATTTGTTATTCACGCTGGTCGTTACTTGCTCGCGCAGTGAAGGATATTGATAGCCACCTGTTGGCTTTTTAGTGATAATATCTTCCGCTACAGCATCCTTGTGAACATCAGTAAATTCAGCATACTTATCCATTGCATCTTGATCAAAGTCCATATCTGGATCTTCAAGAATGTTGCGAACTTCTTTAACTGTAATATTTTCTTTGTTCAAAATATTACTCAACTCTGCCTGTTTTTGTTCCTTAGTGGTCGCCATAACAGAGTAAATACTTAAATGATTCGTTAACAAACTCATGTTACCAGATTGTTCATCATAGCTGCTTCTAATGTACTCCCACTCTTCCGATGTCTCGTTGAAGTAGAACGTCATAAAGCGCTGCTGCTCGTTCATATTCGTTCCAATGAAAATATTCAATACGATATCTTCTGTCGTTTGGAAATTTTCAATGTCCTTTTCACTGATAACATTTCCTTCAGAATCTTCTTCAACCACTCTCATCTTGAAGTCGAAAATTTTGTTATCGTAAATCGCAAGGTCAGCATTCATCTTATCAATAGCTGAAACGATGTTTTGGTTTTGTTCTAGCTCGACATCTACTTTCTCAATCACTAACTCTAATCTGGAATTTCCATCTAGAGAAGTAAGATCAAGCTCACCAACTGGTACAATAATGGAAGCATTGCCCGATTGAAGCTCAATTTTAGTGTTTTGTTCATTAGCTGTTCTCAGCTGTTCTTTGCTGATGCTAACTTTAATAGGTGCACCATACTCTGCTTCTTCCGTCGTTACAAGTATGATTTTACCAGTTTTACTCTTTTCAGCTTCAAGGAGTGCTTCTCTGATTTTTTGATCAGTAACACTTTTATCGCCATCTACTTGGACAACTGTGCTAGCCGGTGTTGATGGTTTAACTACAGTCACCGTACGTTTTACTTGTGCGATATTTCCAGCTAGATCTGAGACCGTATAGATCAGCGTGTATTTACCAATCTTTTTAGTATCAATAAAGCCACTCATTACAACTCGATCTGTAATATCTCCATCCATGTTATCAATTGCTTGTGCACCAAGCTCTACATAGATTTGACCTTGTTCTACAATTACATTACTGCTGCCAAGGAGTGCCACTACAGGCTTAATTGGGTCAGCGACAACAACTACTGTGAAGGTCTTTTCTAACGTGTAATCACCTTTAGTGATTGTTACCGTTAGCGTTACCTCTGTATCTACTGTAGGAGGTGTAACTTTACCTTCTGCGGATAGAATATCCTCATGACTGCTGCTCCATTTCACATCACTTCCGTAATATCCTAAGTCAGTTAGTGAAATATCTTTAGATACCCAATCAGGTCGATCTCCTGGAGCGAACTCAATTCGCAAGGCTTCTGTGTCTTTATCTACAGATTCTTTATCATTGTCTACTGTAAATCTAACAACCGTACTGTTGCCTGCAGCATCAGTTAGTCTCAAGGTATATTCGCCGTTAGCTTCAATGGTCGTGCCACTTTCAAAAGGTTGTCCATTTAGAGTAGCTGTTCCTTCTTCAAAGCTAACCGTAGGGTACTCCTTATACGTTTCACCATTTTCAATACCTGTTACTACTGGAGGCGTGTTATCAACGATAACAGTCTTTTCACTAGCCAGTGAAATGTTTCCAGCTTTATCAATAATATAGAACTTATAATTTCCATCCAATTGTGGTGTAACAATCTTCGTTGCATCACCAGTTACCTTAGTCATTGATCCACCCTCAACGAATGAAACCGTTCCTTCAGGTGCCAACCAAATCGTATCCTCAACGTCCATGGATGGTTGAATGGAGATAAATGTGTTACCTTTCGTTAAGACATCCTCTGCAATGATCTGATCTTGATTAACAGGCGGAGTTTTATCAATATTTACTGTTTTTGTAATGCTGACTTCATTACCTGAACGATCTATGATCATGATTTCAATTACAGTTTGGCCTTCCTGTCCAATAACAAATGGCTCGTTGTAAGGAACAAACTGATCCATACCTGGAAGCTTGTAGTATATCTCAGCATGCTCAGCTTCAGATTGATCTGTTTCATCAAATGTTTTTGAGATCACAACCGTTACATCCTTATTGCTAAGCCCTTGATCAGGTGAGATGGTTACACTTGGAAATACAGAGATTTCTTTATTAATTACAATTGTCCGTGTCGTAATGTCACTAACATTACCTGCCAGATCGTACGTTCTTGATTCAATCGTATACGTACCTTCTTCAGTCAGTACAAGCGGATCCGCATAAGAAGTCCAATCTTGACCTGCTGCCCCTACGATACGATATTCTGTATTAATTACTCCGGATACTGCATCTTGACCAGGAATAATAGAGAACGTGTACTCATTATTGTAGAAGTCTCTATTAGGCTGAAGATCGATAATAGGTGCTGTTGGCTTTTCCTTATCGATATTGGAAACGTGGATGATATCGACTCGCTCGTTACCTGCAAGGTCACGAACATAAACCGAGTAAACCCCGTTCACATTAGCTTCAAACCAATAGTCATTAGCTTGAGTTCCGTTAGTATTAAAGTAATCTTCTTGCTGAAAGCCGTATGCGTATTTTACCTCAGCTATCCCGCTACCATTATCATCGGAAGCATTGATCCAAACTAGAACAGGATGATTGACCCACTCTGTTGTACTTGGAGTTAAAGAATTTATCGTTGGTAGCTGATTATCAACAACAATAGAAGCTTGAGTTGGCTCAGAAATATTGCCTGCTGCATCTACGATATAAATATAGTAGGTGCCGTCTGCCTCTGGTGCAGTAATAGACGTGTAATTTCCTGCAACACTCGTAATGGTTTCGCCATTAGCTACTAAATCTTGAAGCGGCGTTCCATATGGCGCTATAAATACCTTCTCACCATCTCCAGCTGCTGAGTCAAGTGAAATGGTTTTGCCCCCTTGTACATATCGAGAGCTTGTAAGCACATCATTCTGTACATTAGGTGAAAGCGTATCTTTGAATAACGGTTGAGTGATCTCCATGCTTTCATTACCCGCAGCATCAATCACCTTCACACTTACTGTAATCGTGCCATCAACTAATGAACTAATATCACTAGGAGGTATGCTCCATGCACCATTCTCGTCAGCAAACGCGACGATAATAACGGTGTTATTTTGTTGATCAATAAAAGTTACTTCAACCTTAGCATGTGCTTCAGCTGTACCAGAGAGAGTTACCTCTTTCGACTCTAGATTATTAATCGTGTTGTCCCCAGCGATTGGCAATAACATCATTGCCATATTAGGTGGTGTGTTATCGACAATAACAGCAAACTCCGAAGCCATCGATACGTTACCACTTTCATCCACCACATACAGGTAGTACGTACCTTCTGCAGCAGGCGCTTCGATTTGATTATTCGTTCCATCACCAACTAATTTGGTAATAGTTGTCCCTTCCTCGAAGGTTGTCGTACCAATTGGTGCCAACCAAGCTGTCTCTCCCTCAGCAGGTGTACCAGATATAATATTAACCATTGTGCCAGGCTGTACAGCTTGAGCTTCAATGCTTGGTCTGCCTGGAGGTGTAGTATCTACAATTAGTGTATCCCACACAAAGTCTTCAGACAGATTCACATTCGCATCATTCTCGTTGCTGTCTTGAATCGTTCCATCTGCAAGCTGTAATGCCTGCTCAGCTGCAATACGAATTTCCTCTGTATCGTCACCAGGTTGGATCGTATATTCAAAAGTTAGCTCAGTTGTAGAGCTGCCACCTGTATATTGTGCTTGACGAATAGGCTCGCTACCGAAATCAAGCGCTAACTCAGGCACACCGTTAACAGTAACTTCTTCGTCAAAGGTAACTCTTATGATGATTGTGTCTCCTGGCTTATAACGGGTTTCTGGATCTACAACCTCAACATTTACAATGCTAGGTGGTGTAAAATCACTAACCGTAACTTGGAAAATTTGAACAGCCTTTTTTCCACCTGGATCCCTAGCTTCAATCGTTATATCCGCCGTTCCTGAAGCACCAGCAACTGGAGTGAAGCGAATCGTGCGATTTTCACCCGTACCACCAAGCTCAATGCTAGCATCTTCAATTAGCTCTTGATTAGAAGAAGAAGCCGTTACCGTAATTAAGTCAGCTGAGATAACCTCATCGCTAATGGTGAAGTTAATCTCCTCAGAAGGAGTGCCGATGTTAACGCTTTGGTTCTCGATGCTGCTAATTGTAGGAGCACTCTTCTCAACGATCGTAACCTTAAATGTTTGCACAACCGACATATTACCATCAGTTGCTGTTAATGTAATCGTTACTTCGCCTGCTTGTCCAAGAGCTGGTGTGATAGAAACAACTCTATCCTTTCCATTGCCACTTACTACAATATTCTCATTCGGAATCAATGCCGAATCTGAAGTTGTACCTGTTACCGTAACACTATAAACACCTGTCTCTGCATCCTCTACTTGAAAAGCAATCTCTTTCGTTGTTCCTTCTGTGATTGCTTGCTCACCGATACTCGAGATCGTAGGTTCATGATTAGGTAAAATGTTCAGAAAGCGACTAAAGGTCTCTGACCAAGTACCATGCTCGTTCTTCGTTCTAAGTGAAATTCTATACGTCCCTACACCTTCATCTGCAAAATCTAGCTTTGGTGAGTTACCTTTATAGATTTCCTCAGATCCTTTGTACACTGTCCATTCGTATTGACTTATTGAAGCACTACGAGGATCGTAGCTAGTATCTTCAATCTGAATCGTACTAGACGGCCAGATCAATTCATTCGCACTAAGCTCGAAATCAGAAATTGGCTTACCTGCACCAGACTGAGTCGATTGATAGCGTGAACGAGCGATACTCCACGTTCCTTGATAGTCTTTAACCAGAAGTTGGATAATGTAATCCTCATTAGGTACAAAGCTACTTGGCTGCCCGCTTATCCAAGCCTCATCTGTCGTGCGCTTCCACTGCCAGATTGCTTCCTGAATCCCGTTATTTTCGCTTGGCGTATCTAGATCATAGGATCGGCTTGTTAGTACAACCTCATGATTTTCACTAACCTCAACATCAAAGCGACTGACCGGTTGTCTGTGTACGTAAAGGGTTTTAACAAGTACGTCAGCGTAATAAATATCGTATTTTCCGACTTTACTAAAAGTAGGGTTGAAATCATCCAAGTATTGACCGCTGTATGGAACAACACCAGTGTTGCTAGCGTACACTTCAGGATCATGCTCAATTCTCCATTTACCATTTGGCCAACTTTCATCCTTCGTATTCGAAAGCTCAGATGCTGGAGATACGATTAGATCATAGTTTTGACCCAGTTCTAAATATTCATTGTTGGCTTCATTACGTGATTGACTAGCAATATAATCCGCCGTTTGCTCGATTTGCTGCTCATAGCTTGAACCAGCTCGATTAATAAATGTACCTAAACCATTATTTTTATTAATAAATGATTCGGCTTGATTCTGTGTTAAATCATCGCTTCCGCCAAAATCACTATCCTCGCCCCAGCCAATATAGTGAATTTGATCATTGTTCATTCTTGAAGTAATCTCACCTAAAGCAATGGAATCATCAAAGTCAGGCACCGTTTCATCGTTTAAGTTAACAAGATACTTTCTAGCTGTAGGTCTCCAGTTTGGTTCACGCAGAACTTCCATGAAGTCCTTAGAAATGATTTCGACCTCTTTACCAGCGAAAACCGTATCATCATTAAAGTGAAAGTCCCACGAATCTTCGTTGCGCTTAAAGCTACCAAAATAAAATTTCTCTTCTACAAAGCCAGAATGACTAATAAGCTGTTGTTTAACTCCATCTACTGTTTTGTAAAGATACATAGTAGACGTGTCCGATCCACGGAATGGATTAATGTAAACTTTAAGCTCCACAATCTCAGGCGGAATCGATTCCCCCAAATGTAGCGTAATAATTTCTCCAGTTCCGCCATTCCTATCGTCATAATCTAATTTACTGCCATATACTTCGAGTTCACCGTAATATAGCTGTGTTGTCATTTCCTCTGCATTTTCTTCCCAATACTCTACATGAGAATCCATGTCTATCCCTGGACCTGGCCAGAATAGATTAAGCTCAAAATTACCTTCTAAAATATTCGTTTCATTTACTTGCACCGCTTGAATATTAAGATTGCTAGCATTTACTCCTCTAGCCTCTAATGCCCGTTCTAAGTCCTCCTTGTAGCTGTCTATATTTTGCGTAGAATTATCCAACGCTAGCACGACATCTACATCGTAGGCTTTCTGTACATTGATACCAATCTCTACTGCTTCAGCTTCTGCATTCACATGGACTGGCATTGCTACTGTTACTAATGAAACGACTAATGTAAAACTAAGTATGGAATTTCCAAACTTTTTTAACCATCGTTTACTCATCAATGATGCCCCTTTCTGTCTTAAATTGTGCTAAAACTAGTAATTTATCAGTAGTACTTTTCTATTGTACTTATCTCCTATCAACAAATAATAAACAATTATTAAACATTTATAATGTAGCGAATCGGCTAGTAATCTAGAATGTAATAATAATAATGTTAATAATAATTATGAAATCACATATTATTCAACGGAAAGGGGTATGCATGCATGACGAGCCGAAGATGAAGGAAACGGATAATAGTGTAATTGAGTTTATTGAACGCGTGGAGAATGAAAGTAGAAAGAGAAAAGATATTAGAACGCTTTGGTAAGCATACGAAAAGTAAGGCTTGTATTTATGTAAATAAATTAGCTGATATTGATACCAACGTTTTAGAGGAGCTCATTCAATACACATTAGACGAATATCAAACTCAAAACCAGAGAAATAAAAATGGGATGAAATCTGAATAGATTTCATCCCATTGCGTTTATATGAAGCTAGTGTTCTGTCCCAGCCTCATAGAACTACCTTTGCATTAATCCAGCATTGTTTTATCGCCGAATTGTGCTTCCCAAGCAGCTTTACGCTCATCAATGATCGCTTGACCGCCTGATTTCAGGTAATCGTCCATGCCAGAATCATATACTTCGTCAAATTTGTCAACAGGTGCAACAACAGCTTTGTTCAAGATCGTATCACGTTTTTCTTTCAGTGCTTGACCTTGACCATCCTCTGCCTTGATTTCACCCACATTGACGTTCTGACCGATACGTCCTTGATTCGTTGTAATCTTGTGTGCTACTTCAATCAATCTAGAGTCAACACCAGCATAACCGTTAGCAATCGATTTGACTGTCAATTCAGGATCGCCAAGGTCAAGACCATTACTTGTAATCGTGTAGTCAATGTTTGCTGGAGAGTTCATAATTTTCTCGCCAGTTGCTGCAATTGTCTTTAAGGAACCGTCCTCTAACTTCTCGTGAGTAACGCCTTCCTCTCCAAACTGTAGGAATACGCGATTTTCAAGCTTGGAAATCCAATTCACATAAAGTAGAGAAGCAAGTGGTTCTTTGTTCGTTGCCGGGAAGAATATTTTACGGTCAACAGGACCTGATAAGAATTTCTTATAAACACCAGCATCGTTCGGGAATGATTCAATAGCAACATAAGCTGCATCTGGGCCAACAAGTCGCTGAAGGCTCGCATGAATGCTGTCCTCACCATTACGATATGGATAATCCCAGTTGTGCATGAACGCTCCCACATAACCCAATTTCATAAGATTATCCTCTGTTGTATCTCCAGCAGGATAAAGTGGGAAGTCTTTCCAAATAAGACCTTCGTTATACCACTTGTTCAATACTCTAATACCTTCTTTGTAATTAGGGAAAAGGAAACGACGATCATCAAAGCCATTAATGAAGACGTCTTTATCTGTTATATCATTAGGCACGAATGATCCAGTCAAATGATCTGCACGCCAGCCCACATCAAAGCTTGTAGAAAACGGAATCATCTTGTCTGCATCTGCTCCTAGTAGTGTAGAAGCGTTGTCTTTGAATGCTACTAGCATATCTTCAAATTCTTGTAGTGTTGTTGGTGCTGGAATATTAAGTTGCTTTAGCCAATCCTCACGTACAAACGTATTAATACGGTTTAGTATATTTAGCTTACCTTCTAACGCCCACAAGGTTCCCGTGTTAGGATCCTGATCCCAATAGATGTTAGTATCCGTTAAATACTCCCACATATCTGGTAATAGATCTTTGTATTCTTCCAGAAGAGGAGCTAAGTCAAGAACACCACCCATGTTCGCATAGGTTTGGATTGTTGGATAAGAGTAAGTGAGACTGACATCAGGTGCTTGATTCGCTGCCAGATAGTTGTTAATGACCTCAGTCTCTGTCCAACGTGGAACAGGAACAAAAGTAACTTCTACATTATGGTCACGAAGCATCCCATCTTTAATATATTGTGTATAGAAGTTATCCTCTGGAGGCGTTCCCCCGTCATTACCACGGTCATAAATCTCTACTGTAATTTTACGAGTTTCCTTAAATTTCAGGTCAGAATCTAGACCTAGCGCTTCTAATCTAGCATCGCCGCTGCCTTCTGAGTTATTAGATGCAGCAGGTGTTGTACTATCTGCTGGAGCAGGTGAAGATGATGGTGCTGGTTTGTCGCTCGTGCATCCCGCAATTACTAGCGCAAAAGCAATAATAACTGTCAGAATGGACATCGATTTACGAAATCCCATGTTTGTTCCCCCTCTTTTTCATTCACTTTTTTTGAATTAATTTATAAAAATTGACATAGCCAATTTCTATCAGGTGTTAAAAGAACTAACCTTTCACCGCTCCGATGGTAACACCGGAAATAAAGTATCTCTGCAGCCAAGGGTATACGAGCAAAATCGGTACCGTCGCAAACATAACGGTTGCAGATTTAATCGTTTCAGATAGACCTGGGCTTGAGAAGCCTTCCTGTGTAGCCACCTCAACACTCGTAATACTATTAAGTATGTTATAAAGCAGCAATTGAATAGGAAAGTAGGTTCTATCAGACATAAACATCAATGCATCCGAGAAGCCGTTCCATCTACCTACCGCATAGAACAATGCCAACGTTGCAAGCACAGGCATTGAAAGTGGAAGATAGACACTAACGAGTACTCTAAGCGGCCCTGCTCCATCGAGTTCAGCTGATTCTCTAAGACTTTCAGGAATCCCGAATAAGAAGCTGCGCATGATGATGACATAAAATACACTAATACTATTTGGTATGATTAATACTAGCGGATTATTAAGCAAGTGCAGCTCTTTCAAAAGCAAATAGGTTGGGATTGTACCCGCACTAAAGTACATCGTAAAGAGAATAATTGCTAAAATAATTTTTTTGCCTTTCAGGTTGTCATAGATAAGCGGGTATGCACACATAACCGTCATAAACATAGACCATAGTGTGACGATTACCGTTAGAATTGCTGTCCATAGTAACGACCATGTGTATTTAGAATCTCCAAGCACAGTCATGTAAGCATCAAAATTCAGTCCTACAGGCCAAAGTAACACTTCACCTTTCACTAAAGCATCCGCTGAGCTTAAAGACCGTGCCAAAATATTCAACACTGGCAGTAGACAGGCCAAGACACACAATAAACAAAATGCTGCGATAACCCAATCTCCGATTTTATGGCTTCTTGATTTAATCATGTTTTCAGCCTCCTACCAAATGCCACGATCGCCAGATTTTTTTGCAAGAGCGTTTGCTGCAAACAAAAATATGACGCACACGACTGATTGAAATAAACCTACGGCAGTGGATAGAGAGAATTGCAATCCACGAATACCGTTATTGTATACGAATATGGAAATAACGTTAGAGACTTCTGAGACAAGCTTATTACTTAGTGCGTAAGGTCTATCAAATTCACTACCTAGAATTTGTCCTAGGCTTAGAATTAGCAACACAATAATGGTTGGACGAAGTCCTGGCAGCGTAATATGCCAAATCTTACGTAAACGACTTGCTCCATCTACCGCTGAAGCCTCATAAAGCTCTGGGTTAATCCCTGCAATGGCTGCTAGATAGATGATGGTATTCCAACCACAGCTTTGCCAAATGCCCAGAAAAATGTAGGTGGCAACCCAATACTTAGGATCATTTAGAAACGGAATGGACTCAAAGCCCATATTGTTTAACAAGATGTTGACAAGCCCTGTAGTCGGAGCAAAAAGCTGAAGTGCCATACCTGAAATAATTACCCATGATAAAAAGTGTGGCATATAAACTACAGTTTGCGTGAACTTCTTAAACCGTTTGAAAGCTAGTTCATTTAAGATGATTGCTAACATAATAGGCGCTGGAAATCCAATCAGTAAGTCTAGAAAATTAAGTAAAAGTGTGTTTCTAAGCGCATAAAGAAAGTCGCGATTGGAAAATGCCTTTATAAAATATTCAAATCCATGATTTGCTGCCCATTCCATCTGCCAAGGGCTTTGTACAATGCTATAGTTTTTGAATGCTATTTGAATGTAGCCCATCGGAATATATCGGAAAATGATAAAGAAGGCCATCGGGAGTGCAAGCATCGCATACAGGATCCAGTAACGTTTCATATAGACTAGCGATTTACTCATCTTTGTAGTTGACATATATGATACCCGCCTTACATATTAATTTTTCTTGCTTTTTCCATAAATTAAGAGGTGCTGTATAGCTCACGTCAATCCCTCTTGTACTGCTTGTTTTAAAGAAGCACCTCCTCCATCGTTTGGCGTCTGTGTTCATCTGATTCCCCAACGTGATCAAGATTTCACTCTCACGGATCACGTTCTGAAACAGTAGGCTCAGCATTCCATCGCCATTCTCGCAAGAGGCGTACATTGCACTGTGCAAGGGTGCTGCCTGACCAGATGATGTTATCTCCCTTGTTTGTAACCGTTATCAAAGCAATAATTACCAATCAATCAAACTTTTCAACTGTACTCTTAATCTATCTCAGTTATTCAAAATTTCTTCCACTGAACAGTTAAGTCGCTCTTTGATCAAGTCGCTCTAGTTGGTTTGATTGTTTTCATGATCCATGAAGTGTCTTATTAGTAAAATAAAGCGTTTACACAAACTACAAAAAATAAAGGGTCTAATTTAACATTTTTTTCATATTGAGTTCATCGTGTTGGCAACGATCAAGATAGCCAAAACACTTTTGTTCGTTAATTACAATTTAGCATTGAAGATACATTTCGACAATAGTCTGAATATAGTTAAGGAAGGCTAATTAAAGATAATTTTTTGTGAAAAAGAGTACTTTTCGCTAGTCTGGTTGTTTTCTAAGACATTGTGATGGTGAATATCCTTTAATCATTTTAAATTGCTTTCGGAAGTGCGACAGGTCTTTATACCCGCATCGCTCAGCTGCCTCAGTTACGTTACATTCGCCATTTTGCAGCATATCCTCTGCATGATTAATTCTCGTTTGCGCCAAGTATTGATTGACCAGCATACCCGTCTCATTCTTAAATAATGCCCCAAAATAAACGGTATTGAGTCCTACCAGATTGGCAAGCTCTTTAACAGAAATATTGCTTGCATAGTTTTCAGAAATATAGCTGATCGCCCTTTTCACACGATAGTCTGTGCTAGTGGGGTCTTTTTTCAAGAGAATCAGCTCATATAATCTATGAATAATGACAAGCAGCAATCCTCTTGTTTTTATGCGGTACCCCGCTTCCTTACGAACCCAGACATTGGATAGCTCATGAAAAAGCCCGATAAGGTCACTTTTAATTCCAATGTGCGTCAGCAATGGAAGAGGAAGGCCGTCTAGTTCGCCATCCATCCCATAGAGTGTGAAGTTAGTAGAGTACACGATCATAAGATCGTCGACGATGCAGTGTGCTTTACGAAGGCTACCTCGTGGAATGCAAAGAAGATCTCCGCGTTTCACCTCGTATTCTACTCCATTAATGACATAGATTCCTTTCCCTTCTATGACATAAGTAATGTCACAAAATGTGATTTCATTTTCTGCGATTTCCCACGTTGGTGTACACTTTCTATAAATCAAGTAGCCGATATCAGGAACTAAGAAGTCGTCGTTAATTTCTACTGACAATTGAATCTCCTCCCAATATATAAACTGTAATTTATACCCTATAACTATAATTTGACCTTGTCAATAAATATTCTTCGACACGAATACTGAAATGTAGACATTTAAATCATCACTTTTTTGTACTTTTTATCATAAAAAAGAAGCAGGAGTTACCCTGCTTCTTTTGTACTCTATTACACCTTTATGCTCCCTTGTGCACCAACCAGATACTGACTTCACGTACACATCGTTTACTTATCTAAACCAATATAAAATTCCTGCAGCACGTTTCGAACCTCATCTGTGGACTTTGTTTGCATGAGTTTATCCTTCAACTCATCTGCCTTATCGAATCCGTTAATATAGATCTTAAAGAATCGAAGCAGATGAACAAACGGTCTTGGCTCCAATTCTGTTGAGTACTTATCATATAACTCTATATGAAGCTTTAACAGCCCAATTTTTTCATCTCTGCTATGATCTCTTGGATCTTGCTCAAAGGCAAATGGATTATTAAATATACCTCTACCGATCATAATTCCATCTATTCCATATTGCTCTGCAAGCATTAAGCCTGTTTTCCGGTCAGCAATATCTCCATTAATCGTTAATAATGTGTGCGGTGCAATCTGATCTCGAAGCTGCTTAATTTCAGGTATCAGCTCCCAATGTGCTGCTACTTTACTCATTTCTTTCTTGGTCCGTAGATGAATAGACAGATTTGCAATATCTTGCTGTAGTACATGTGTTAACCACTCACGCCATTCATCAACATGCGTATATCCAAGTCTAGTTTTTACACTTACCGGTAATCCGCCCGCTTTAGCAGCTTGTATAATATCTGCAGCAAGCTCAGGTTGTAGGATAAGCCCACTGCCTTTCGCTTTAGCTGCAACATTATGTGCAGGACAACCCATATTAATATCTATCCCTTTAAAGCCGAGCTTAGCTAAGCCTACACTCATTTCTTTATAGTATTCAGGGTTATTTCCCCATATATGTGCAACCATCGGCTGTTCATCTTCCGTAAAGTATAATCTGCCACGTTCACTATATATACCATCTGGATTACAGTAACTTTCCGTATTAGTAAACTCCGTAAAAAACACATCCGGTCTACCTGCTTTAGCAACTACATGACGGAACACGACATTGGTTACGTCTTCCATAGGTGCAAGTACAAAAAACGGTTTAGGTAACTCTTTCCAAAAATTATCGTTCAATGTTATTCCATTCCTCTCATGTCCTTACGTTAACCGTTAAAACATTATTATAACATAAAAAGGATTATATCCTCAGAAACATTAAAAACGTCAATAATCCCTCACCTTATAAGAAGATGAGGGACAAAATTTCTATAAACAAACTTATTCAGTGACATTCGTTGCAAGATGTGCTTGAATTTCAATTACACTGCTTTCATAGCTGCTTCCGTTCCATACGGTGTAGGTTAACTCCTTGCCAGACGGGTTCCACGTAGTACTTAGTGAGCTTTCCAGATTAGCTGAAATCCGAGTTTCTTCGTCAGAGAGCACATCATATACATACAATCCCTTAACCATCGCTCCATTAACCTCATCCTGCTTGCTGTACGCGATAAAACGCTGATCTGCCGACCAGGAAATCCCTCCAAGCTCCGCTCCTTGTGCAATCGTTTTTGGGTTTTCACCATTCATACCGCTTAGCACGATTTCGCCCTTCGCTTCACTGTAATGCTCTACCAGCAGTTGAGTGCCGTCAGGTGACGGAATAATGTTGCTTGCTGAATCAAAGCCTAGCTCCGATATCTCTTTTGTTTCCATATCTAAAACCTTTAAGCTCTCGGATGCATTTGTATTATAATAAAGCTTATTTCCGACCTGAGCGACAAGGAATAGGAAATCGTCAGCTATTTCCGAAACTGCTTCGACTTCACCACTAGTTGTCGCTCTATACGCACCACCTGCATAAGAAGCTCCAATCACACTGTCATTATCGACCCATCGAGCGCTCATGGCTACAGGAATATTAACCGTCTGCAGCGTCTCTAGGTTCATAACATAATACGATGGATCACCGATTGTATATTCCTGATAGACTAGATGTTTTTTGTCCGGAGACAGTTTAACTCCCCCGATATATATGTTCTCCTTTTCTAGCAATGGCGTCAACGTATCTGTCTTCAAATTATATTGGTATAGGCTGTGCGGATAGGTGTCTGATAATTCCTCTAGCTTCATGTTACCTAAGGATTCATTTTCCTTAGAGACAATAGCTGTCTCCTCATTCAGCCAGTCGTAAATATACATCTTTTCATATTTTTTAATGTTCCCCACCACAATTTGATCTTCTGCTGGTGGTGTTTTACTTTCATTATCAATGATTGTAATCGTCTTTCCTGGTTCCTTGATAACTACTCGATTCTCCCCGTTATTCCCGCTACAAGCAGTAATAGTAAGCAATAACATAGGCACGGTTGCCATAATCGCTAATTTTGATCTGTTCAATATGATCGCCTCCTTAATGCATACGATACCAGCTGTTTGTTGCAATCTAACCAAAAGTTGTTTCCAACATGTAAACAATCTTATCTAGATTACACTCAAAAACGTTAAGCTAAACGTTGTACCGTTTGCATCTGACTTTACGATAGCGATACTGCCTCCTTGCGTCTCTGCATACCTTTTGGCAAGCGATAACCCAAGGCCAGCGCCGCCATGCTCCCTCGACCGATTTTTGTCCACCGTGTAAAAGGCTTCGAATATTTTATCGGTTACCTCGCTTGGAATGCCTATGCCCGTATCCGAAATTTCGATAACGACCTGATCTCCCTTAACGACATTACTAACATAGATATGGCCGTTTGGTTTGTTGTACTTAATAGCGTTATCCAGTAAATTCGCAAGCACGATATTCATATAATCCTTGTCGGCCTCTATATAAGCTTCGTGCAAATCTGTTACGAGTGTCAGACCAAACTTGTCCATCTTCCCCTTTAGACCGCCTAGCACAGACCCGATCATTTGACTTACTTCAAGCCGTTCCTTGTTATATTCAAAATCATACTTCTGCATCGCCGACAATTGCAGTACCTTCTCTACCATCTCATATAGCCTTTGTGTCTCGCTGGCAATATGACTTCTAGCCGTCATCTGTAATTCCTCATCATCAGAATACATATCAAGTAGATCAATAAAAGCTTTAATAGAAGTTAGCGGTGTTTTGAACTCATGTGTTACGTTACCAATAAACTCCTTCTGCTGTTGGTCAAGCTCAGATAATTTCTGCACCGCGAGAGCTAGCTTCTCCCGCTCCCTGTCTTTATCCTGCATCGTTAACTTAAGCCGTTCACTCATTGCAGCAATTCCTGCACCAAGCTCTCCAATTTCGTCGTTTCGCTTCATTACAGGTGTTTCAAAATGCCCCTCTCGAATGCGACCTACCGCGTCGTTCAGCCTAATAATACTGCGGGCAATAGAATTAAAATAAAAGTAGGCCAACAGGAAGCTGAGCACAAACACCCCTGCTCCAATATAAATGAACAATTGCTTAATTTCTTCATAGAAGGCTTGATGTTCACGAAGAGAATAATAAAACTGGACGACGCCTAGCTGCTCATTCCCTACGCGCAGAGGGGTCAAATAATACATGGACTCTCCCTCTACCAAATAAGCCGTTTTATTCTCCAATGTGTATGTTAGCGTCTGCTTAACACCTTCGGATTGGTGAGGAACATTCCTTCTGCTTATAATAGTACCGTTGCTGTCATATAGAACTACAGGCTGACCGCTGATCAACTCCAATTGCTGACCGAATGCGTCACCTTTAGTTCTTAAAAAATGTTCAGGAATTTTATTAGATTCCGACATGACTGATTGGATGAAATAAACATTGGCAGTTTCGGCTTGGTGAGCTAACAATTGCTCCACTTGTACCTGCTGATTCCTCTCTATTCCCTGAAGTACGAGCAGGCTTAACACAAACACAGTTAGCAATAAGATAGCCGCGAGAAATAAACTAAGCTTTAGCTTGATACTAACTTTCACCGTAGCCTCCAACTGCCTTGTAGCCGATGCCATATACCGTTTGAATGATATCGCCATGCTCCGGCCCCAGCTTTTTGCGTAATCTCTGCACATGAATGTCTACCGTTCGTGTTCCTCCAAAATAGTCCATTCCCCATACTTGGTCGAGCAACTGCTCCCTCGTATACACCCGCTCAGGACTCGAAACTAATAGTGCAATCAACTCAAATTCCTTCGGCGTCAGTTCTAGCCTGTGCCCATTTGCAACAACTGTTCTCTTCGTGACGTGTACCTTTACCTCACCGAGCTGAAGCTGATCCCGATCCTCCTTGTCTCCTACCTGATGCATTCTTCTTAATAGCGATTTAAGTCTAGCGAGCAGCTCCCTCATATCGAAAGGCTTCGTTAAATAATCATCCGCGCCAAGCTCAAGTCCAAGTACTTTGTTTACGATGTCTTCCTTAGCCGTCAGCATAATGACACCAATTTTCCCCTTAGTGTGCAGCTGCTTCAGCACGTCATAGCCATCCATACCAGGCAGCATCACATCAAGAATAATAGCATCGGGCTCAGTCTCGTTAATCCGCTTCACGGCTAAATCTCCACGATCAACTACTTCAACCGTGTATCCCTCACGCTTTAAAGCGTAAGCGATAGCATCCGAGATTGCTTTTTCATCCTCAATGACCATGATTGTTTCATGCATGGCATTAACCGCCTTCCTTGATTCGTATTCTCTCGTTATTATATAAGGTTTGATCTTGAAATTATAATCCGTTTCATTAAAAATAATCAAAGGGTGGAACGTACCGTCTTTCCTACATTCAAAGTTATTCTTGAATCAATATTAATTTCTACATCCATAATGCCCGCCAATCGATATACATTACAACTCGCCCAGCCTCAGGCTTAGAATACGAAGACTGGCTCGCGATGTCCATCGATTTATTTACCCACTAGTCAATGCTGGTGGAAATAGTAACGTGTAGCTATAATGTACATAAAGAACTCTCTCTCATCTTATCCGCGGCTATAACCGTGATTATGATGTGCTAGAAGTCAATAACGGAGAGGAGGCGCTAGAACTGTGCGAAACAAATGACGAGTCTCGTCCTTAGCGATATCCGAATGCCCGTGCTGGATGGCCACTGTATGATCGAAGCTATCTGAGCTGAATCCGAAGCTAAGAAAGTTTTTCGTAAGCGGTTATATTGGCTGGAAGTACACATAAAGAGCGCTTCACCTGCGTATCGAAGGTAATGTATGTAAAATGGGGAGGATAACAAAAATGCAAACCATAAAAGGCACTAACGTGCTCGTGCGCGACAGTGACATCAAGCGTAGAGAAGCGGCAAACCGAGCGTATCTGATGAAGCTGAGCAGCGACAATCTACTTCTGAATTACCGAGTCGAGGCCGGCCGCTTCCACGGGCGGGTCGTCCCAGCGGACGCTCACGGTGGCTGGGAGTCACCGGTTTGTCAACTGCGAGGGCACTTCCTCGGGCACTGGCTCTCAGCGGCAGCGCTGCACTATGAGGCAACGGGTGACAAGGAACTGAAGGCTAAGTTGGAGTATATCATCGACGAGTTAGCTGCATGCCAACATGACAATGGCGGACGATGGATCGGGCCGATCCCCGAGAAGTATTTGCATTGGATAGCCAATGGCAAAAGCGTATGGGCTCCGCAATACAATCTGCATAAGCTGCTAATGGGACTCGTCGATGCACATCGCTACGCAGGAAACGAGCAAGCACTGAAGATCGCTGACCGTTTCGCTGATTGGTTCGTCGACTGGAGCGGTCAATTCTCCAGAGAACAGTTCGACGACATCCTTGACGTCGAGACGGGTGGCATGCTCGAGGTATGGGCAGACCTGCTCCATCTTACCAGACAGGACAAATACAGGACGCTGCTCGATAGATACAATCGCAACCGGCTATTCGAGCCACTGCTCGTAGGGCGCGATCCACTAACGAATATGCATGCCAACACAACGATCCCGGAGGTGCTCGGCTGCGCTCGGGCTTATGAGGTGACCGGGGAGCCACGATGGATGGCGATCGTCAAGGCATACTGGCAATGTGCGGTGACCGACAGAGGTACTCTAGCAACCGGCGGACAGACGGCAGGCGAGGTCTGGATGCCTAAGCAGAAGATGAAAGCCCGTCTCGGAGACAAAAACCAGGAGCACTGCACAGTCTATAATATGATTCGGTTGGCAGAGTTTCTGTTTCGACACAGTGGCGATCCCGCCTTTATGCAATACATTGAATACAATCTGTATAACGGCATCATGGCACAGGCGTATTACCAGGAATATTTCTTGACTGGCAACAAGCACAATGACCCGTCTACCGGACTGCTAACGTACTTCCTGCCGATGAAGGCCGGCCTGCGTAAAGACTGGAGCACAGAGACCGACAGCTTCTTCTGCTGTCATGGAACGATGGTACAGGCCAACGCTGCCTGGAAACAGGGGCTTTACTATGTGAAGGATGATAGCGTATATGTTTGTCAGTATTTTGATTCCGAGATGAAGACAACCATCGGTGGGCTGCAGGTCCGTATTCACCAGAACCAGGATCGTATGAGTGGTAGCATGCTGAATTCCTCGAACACTGCCGGTCATCATGCGATCAATGACATGACCGTAATGCACGAGAACATGCCTGCCTATCGCAAGCACGATTTCATGATCAACATTAGCAAGCCTCAAGCGTTCGAATTGAATCTCCGCATCCCTGATTGGATCCGCGCTGAAGCTCAAGTTTATGTGAACGGGGAGTTGCATGGAGCAACGAAGGCTAGTGAGCAATTCTATGTCATTCAGCGAAGCTGGGAGGATGGCGACCGCGTGAGTCTGCTACTGCCCATCGGTATCCAGTTTGTCCCGCTACCTGATGATGCGAACATGGGGGCATTCCGTTACGGCCCGGACGTGCTTGCAGGGATTGGCGAAGCGGAGCGAATCTTATACGTGGACAATGAGGACATTGCCTCCGAAATCGAACTCGAGAATGAGCGGGAATGGGGAAGCTGGCGTTACTTTTTCAAGACAGTCCAGCAGGACCCGGTGATTCAACTGCGTCGCATCCGCGATATCGGATATGAGCCCTATCAGATCTACTTCAAGCTGAAACGGCTAAGCTAAGACTGCTGAGCGGTCGTACGACCAACAGCCGCAGGGCGCTTGCCTGCGGCTGTTCAGTCGTGTTATATGGACTTAATGCACTAAGGTGGGCTCAAAATATGTGCTTGTGGAATAAAACTAGAATGTTAAAGAGCAGATTTCTGCAATGCCTTAAGAATCTATGAAGAGATGACCCTAATGTATGGATGGAATATCTTTGAAATGTTTTTATATCAGAAAACATTAATTGAATAAAAATATAACCGCCTATAATCTAAATGGCGGTCACATGCCCCGAATGTGTTTATTAGTTTCTATTACTTCAATTAATTCTGTTAACGTGCACCAAAATGACTACTAAGCATCTATTAAACAAAATACCTTTCAAGCGGTTCGGAACGACTGGCTTGTTTTTGAATCACAACAGCCGTTCAACATTAATTAAAGGATATAATTTGATGTCGTAGTCAACATTAATTTTCATATTTTCCCAATACTCCATCCATTGCTCATCAGTTATTTCTTTAGAAAACGGCTTAAGTGAATAGGTTCCGATCTCTAAGGGATCCACTTTCCACTGTTGCATTCTTTTTAATAAATCTGACGTTTGTTCCTCGAGGTAGACCTCAATCTCATGAATTAATTGTTCCAATTGTTCCTCTTTTTGAATATTGTTTTCTCCATGGTATTCTTCAATTCTACCGTTTAATCTCACTTGTAAAGACAAGGATGAATAGTCCCTCGATAGTTTCATGCGAACATTGGATCGAATACGTCCTAAACTGATAGATAACTTGGGAATGGCCAAGATTTTCAAGAAATGATCGTTATCCAGAAGTTGGAAAATTTCATCTTCCACATCTTGAATGACCATTACTTCTTTATCCTTTTGGAATAAGGCTGTCCCTATGTAATTGAAATTGTTCTTATCCGAATGAAAAACCGGCAGAAACGGATCCTTAAAAGGGGAATATAACTTTTTCATAAATTGATGAATATTGACGATGCTCATTTCACCTTGGTTATGCTTCTCGTAATGCTGTAACATACGGTAAAGATAATATTCTTGGTTTTCTTGCTTCGTTAGTTGATTTTTTATATATTCATCAAAATCCCCTCTGACAACCAACAAATAAACACGCATTGAAATATCGGGATCAATCATTAGCGTATTGATCAGTTTTTCAATGCCTCCTTCTTTTGCCAGCTCCTCATTGATTAATAACATTCGCAGCTGCCCCTGCTTTAATTCCTGATAATAAATTAAATTAAACTCCTTGCCTCCCTGTTTTAACAGATCGACTTCTTTGGAGAGCAGACGTTTTTCTTCTTGGATGAGCGGTGGTACTAAAGTACTAATTTTCAATTTTCCTTCCGCCCCCTTATCAACCGACCAGAAAACTACAGGAGCAATCTCTTCGATCATATTGTTCTCGACAAATGGAGAAGAACAACTGGTCATCCACATAAGGCTTACAATCACTAATATACCATAGTGCTTGTATAGTACCATCCCTACATACTCTCCTTTCGTTTAACTGCAGTATATAGAATCGTAGGAACAAGTAAATAAATGAATCCGCCGAGACAGCTCTGAATGTTAAGTAATAATTTTTGACCCGGAACGCTTTGCCATAACCATTGATTCATTAAAATGATGCTTATTAAAA
This sequence comes from Paenibacillus camelliae, assembly GCF_023715345.1. Lineage (GTDB taxonomy): Bacteria > Bacillota > Bacilli > Paenibacillales > Paenibacillaceae > Pristimantibacillus > Pristimantibacillus camelliae. The sequence goes on along the minus strand of NZ_JAMBNY010000025.1, from coordinate 2,694 downwards.
TGACGAACCAACTCGACAATAATCCAATCCGAGTCGTGCGTTCGTTCATTTTACTCATAATGACTCTTATGGCTCCATAAAAACACAACAGAAGAATTGAAATGTCGAACACATAATTAAACATATGAAAAGAGATAAGGATGTAATCGATTCGATCTAATGCGTTCGTTTCAATGTAGCTTCCCATATATACTACCGGAAAATTGATCTTGCTTAAGAAGCTCGAACCGTAAAACAATATCGTAGCAATGAACAATAATAAGTATTCAATGATCGTCAGCATGTTACCAATGACCAGATATTTCGTTATTTTTTTATTAGAGCTTAGCCATGGAACCATAAAGGCTAAATATACTGAACCAGAATATGCCGACCAAATAAACAATAAACCCTGCCATGATTGTCCTGACCATTCGGTAGGTATGAGGGGATATAAATCGCGATAATTTGCAATCGGTGGAAAGAAAAAAGGAATAAACACAATTAATATCCACGCCCCGCAAAGAAAGGCGATGACGACAAAACGCAATGTTTTCTCCATTCCATGTGAAGCCACATATAAGCTAATCAAAAGAATCACTAGGATCAGCCACTTTTTATCCATTGACGGATAAATAAAACTATGGAGCATTTCAACGTATCCCAGTGATAGTATTGAAATTTTTAACAATATTATCAGAAAACCAAATATTGCGAAAACTTGAACCATCCGTTTCCCGAAAAGCTGTAAAAATCCTTGATAACCTTTTGCTGCATAACTGGAAGTAAACCATTTAGATAGCAGCATCACATTAAGTTGGGACAGCAGACCCATCACGACAATTCCCCAAATCATATAAGAATGAACCAAATAAACCGGCATAATTAAAACATAATAATGCATTTGCGTACGATTGATCAATAAGAGGAAGTAGATTCCATCAAAGGTTGAAGTTCGATTATATAGACTCTTCACTTCTTTATCTCCTTACGCGATTTCCGCAGTGGTTTTAGGTTTTTAGGACGCGTTTTCATCCATATTAAAGGGCCGCGGATAAAGAGGTCCTTCCAGTCCTTCCCATAAAAAGGGGCGATCGGCGCAAAATAAGGTTGACCTAATGACGTTAATCCATGGATATGTGCAAGAATCCCGATCAGCCCGATCACGATTCCCGGCAACCCAAGAAACGATGCAAGGATAAGAAGAAGAACTTGCATCAGCACCATGGATTTTGTCACTTGATAATTGGGGACTAAAAAGAAAGCAATCGCGGATATACCCATTAAAACAATCAATACTTTACTTGCAAAGCCTGCTTCTACAGCCGCTTGTCCAATAACGATACCACCGATTACACCTAACGTTTGACTGGTTTTAGACGGCATTCGCAAACTTGCTTCTTTGATGATTTCCAGCGTTATGATCATAAAAAATCCTTCCGCAAATGGAGTAAAGGGCAATTTGCTTCTCGATTCCAATAATACGAAAAGTATCGGCAACGGAATCATCTGGTAATGAAATGTCGTTAACGCAACATAAAAAGGAATCATCGTCAAAGAAACAACAAAACTTCCGTACCGGATTAATCGTAAAGCACTTGCTACCGGCCAACGAAGGAAGTAGTCTTCCGGCGATTGGAATAGATGAAAAAAAGTAATGGGTCCAATCAATGCAAACGGTGAATTGGAAATCAATAGCGTCAGCTTTCCCTCTCCTAAGGCATAGGCGCAGGCATCCGGCCGTTCCGTTTGTAAAAACTGCGGTAAGACCGTATGATGATGATCTTCAATAAAAGCTGCAAGCTGAGAGGAGTCTAATAATTGATCATAATCCACACTTTCAATTTTTTTTCTTGCAAGGGAAACATATTCCGGATTAATTAATCCGTCTATGTACAGTAACACAACTTTCGATTTACTCAGTGAACCGACAGTGAAGCTTTCCGTTTTTAATGTCGTTATAGGCAAACGTCTGCGCAACATTGTAATGTTCTTATCGATTTGTTCACTGAAGCTGTCTTTGGCTCCATATATAACAGTTTCCGTTTGGGAAGGTTCAACTGCTCGGCCAAGAGGATTTTCCATTTGGACGCCTATCCATTGATCGTTGACTGAATCGTTTAGAAGAATAAATCCTTGCATTATTTTTTGTTCGGCATCTTCCATCGATAAAACTTCCGAAACTTTGGCATTGGTTATGCATGAAGAAAGCGAAATGCCGGTAGATCGATGAAGTGGCTGAATAATCGCTTCGTTTAAACGCTCTTGATCGATTAACGTTTTTATGTATAAAACATGGACTGTAGTTCTGGTACCCATTTTGTGCTCAACCACTTCAGCATCATCCATATTGTTTAATTTCTGTTTTAGTTCATCGAGCCATGTGGACATTTGGGAGTCGTATTTTTCAACCATAGTCTTCTCCATTATTTACATACTCAAATCATGTGATAATTATCTTGCCCTGTAATTGAAAAATCATACAACCTGTAATTTGGATTTCAATTAGAAATTGCTAACGCACACGATGACGATTCAATCGGCATCAGTATAACTTTCAACATGCATTAAAAAAGGGCATAGCCCATAATAAACTGGTACCCATAGACTAGACACTTTGAAAAAAGTGTTTAAGCTATGGGTATTTTTTTGTACACTGGTATAAGTAGCGGGGGGATGAAATCATGAGCAAGAAACAATTCACTGATATAGAAC
>NZ_JAMBNY010000024.1 GCF_023715345.1 Paenibacillus camelliae | reverse complement strand
GGGAGTACACCTCATCTCATTGGTTTCGTTTGGTCACTTAATCAATTCGAGATTTAGGGAGGTACTCCTTTTTCTGTACATTAGAAAGCTAGATCTAGCAAGGCTTTAGATTTATGAAATTGATTCAGATAACTACTTTAGGAATAATAAATATTAAACCTTGCAAAATTATTGAAGTACTCTGTGTAAAAACTGATATAAACAAGCGGTGACATCTAGCTTACTTATCAGGCGACAATAGTAAGGGGCTGCCAAGGTCATATTCAATGACGTTTGGCAGCCCCTCATGCTTACTGATGCATTTTAGCTGTATCGAGCTTAAGCGAGGTCGATTCGCGGTAAATGATTTCACTTTTAACAAGCAGCTTCACGATGGGCTCATCCTGATGCTGCAGACGATTAAGTAGACGCTCAACTGCTTTTTTACCGAGCATTTCCTTCGGGACGTGCACGGTCGTTAGCGGCAGCTCATTTGTGTAGGAGTCTTCAATATTATCAAAGCCGGTTATTGAGAGCTGCTCAGGCACGTCAATGCCCCGCTCCTTCAATACGTCCATTAAGCTCAGCGCAATCGTATCGTTAGCACATATGATTGCCGTTGGCAGCTGTTTAAGCTGAATCAGCCATTGCTTAATTTGCTCTGTAAAATGAGCCCGTTCATAGCCCTCCAGCGTCAGTAAACTACGTTCAAGCCAAGGATAGATTTGAGCACGATGCTCGGGCTTCGCGTAATAATGCGCTTCGACTGCTGCCCGATAGCCAAGGTACCGATCATAAAAGCTGCGAGAAAAGTGAATATTGCCGAGAAACGCAATATCCTCCCTTCCCGTTGTAAGCAGCTGCTTTGTTAAACGATGCACTGCCTCGAAATTGTCTACGAAGATGCTGTCGAGCGGAATAAGATCATCCTCATGATCGACAAGCACCATTGATATGCCTAATCTGCGAATATCGAGCAGCATGGCTGATGATATCTCCCCAACGCCAATCATCCCCATAATTCCATCTGGGTTAATTAAGCCGGTGAGACGTTCTGCATTCTGTTCTGACAGTATCGCCATTCCGATATCACGCTTTTGCAGCTCTGCCGAGATGCCATCGAGTATTCTCCCCCAGTAGAGCGATTCCTTCGTTTGGAAGCGAATATTCGGCATAAGCACGAGCACCGATTGCTTCGAGGAGCTTGAATCCGTGCGTCTTGGATCCGACTTTATCTGTTTTGATACAGGACGTTGTGCAAAGTACCCTAGCTGAGCTGCTGCGTCAAGCACTCGCTCCTTCGTCGCTTCACTAACGCCTCCTTTACCGGACAACGCCTTTGATACAACAAATTTTGAAACACCTAAATAATTCGCAATTTGCTGCATCGTAACCTTTTTAGCCATCTGTAACATACCACCTTAATGCTGTTGTAGCTCTCTAGCTTCCTTCCAGCGTGCATTATATTCCTCGAAAATTTCTTCTAAGCTCGGTGCGGCTATCCATTCCTGAATGTAGAGCCCCGACCAAAACGTAATACGAGCTGTAGATGCGATCTCGAGCAGCTCATCACTTGGAACCTGTCGCTCGACAGGGATACTGCCATAGGATAGAAATTCCTTATATTGCTCTAGTGACGGCTGCTTCGTCGTATCAATAGGCAGAAAGCCTGAATCATCAACAAACCCCGACTCGTGAATAAAGTAATCTACCCATTTCACAGCCAAGTCCTTGTGCTCACTGTACCTGCTGACCGCTACGAACCAATCTGGATTCATCGGAGAATAGATCGGCTTTTCATTACGATACGGAAATGGGAAAAATCCAATCGTGTCTGGATCTGCTCCGAGCGAGATGAGCTGAGTAATAACCCAGTTACCGAGCAGATACATGCCTGCTCGACCTTCTACGAATTCAAGCTTCGACGCTTCCCATTGATTGGAAATTAACGAGCGCTCAACAAAGCCCTTATCGATTAGAGTCTTCACAATCGAAATGCTCATTCCCCATTCGTTGTCGATCTGCCACGGCTCATCAGAATTTACAAGCGAATTTAGATAACCTGGGTCACCATTCATAATACTAACGAGCTCTTCTCCCCAATTCATAAGCGGCCACTGGGCTCCATAATTCAAGTAAAGTGGTGTAATTCCTGCGTCCTTCAGCTTCTGACATACTTCATAAAACTCATCAAGCGTCGTCGGCAGTTTATCAATCCCCGCTCGCTCGAACGCTCTCTTGTTATAGACAATTCCTGTCGAGGAAGCCCCTGCAGCAATGCCATAGCGCTTGCCTTTATATGATTTATAATCGGCAAATCGTATGTTTTCAAACAGTGTTTCGGGTAATGGTTCGAAATATTGCGGTAAATCCTCATTTTTCATATGATTAGGAATCAGCAGTACGTCCCCATAATCCTGCGTTGATAGCCGCGCCGATATATCTGACACATAGTTGGTTAACCCCTCGAAGCTTAGCTTCACATTAGGGTGCACCTGCTCAAATTGTTGTGCATATAGCCCAAAGCCCCCATTATCGATAAGATCCACTCGGTTAGTAAGAATGTGAAGCGTTATAGGCTTTGCTGTGGTCTCCTCTTCCTTTATTAGCTCAATTGGAGCCTCTCGAGGCGTCTCCTGCTTTAGGCAGCCGTTCAGCAGAGCTAACAACAGCAATATGAGCAGCATAGAGGAGATTACTTTACGCATAGCTTATCGCTCTCCTTTCTACAGGAAGCAATATCACAACCTCAGTACCACACCCTGCAGTGCTGTTAACATACAAGCCATAACGCTGTCCATACTGAAGCTTTATTCGCTCATTTACGTTTTTCAAGCCGATCCCACCTGCATCTTTTCTGTCCCCATCATCCGAGGAGCTATTAGCACGCAAGCCAACATTGAGCTCAGCTAGCCTTTGCTCGTCAATGCCTATACCATTATCGGAAATGATGAGCGCAAGCTGCTGCTGCCTAAGCTCAGAACGGATCGTTATAACCATTGTTTCATTCAAATCATCTAGACCATGATAGATCGCATTTTCCACAATAGGCTGTAACATGAGCTTCATGACTGTTTTGTTTAACAGCTCCACGTCTACTTTACAGATCAGCTCAAACCGATCGGGGTAACGATAATTAAGCAGCTCAACATAATGCTGTACATGTAGCAGTTCATCCTTCAGCACCGTGTGCCCATCCAAATCGCCTATGCTGTACCGAAGCAGCTTACCTAAGGTTGCGATCATATCTGCGGTTAAACTATCGTCATTCATCTCGGCGCTCATTCGAATGGTTTCTAGTGTGTTATACATAAAATGTGGATTAATCTGATTTTGCAGCGCCTGCAGCTCAGCTTTATTTTTCTTCGTCTCCATGTCATAAATATCTTGAATTAGCTGATCCAGTCGTACCGTCATTCGGTTAAATTGACTTCCTAGCATCCCAACCTCATCACGATATTTAACTGGGAACTTGACTTGGAAATTCCCCTCCTGCACTCGCTTCATTAAACGGGCCATCGTGCGCAGAGGTCGAGTAATCGCAAGCGATAGAAAGATAGCAACGATGATAGAAATGACAACCGCTATCGCTGTTGTAATCCAGATCACCCGCTTCACCGCAGTCGTCTCACTCGTTAACTCTCGTACAGGAATTGAAGTAATGACCTTCCAGCCTGTGCTCTCTGAGGTGGAATAGATGTTCAGCCACTCATCATCGTTCTCAGCACGATAAAAGCTTCCGTGCTCAAGTCTCGCTTCTCTAATCAGTTCCTGATCGCTCCGGTTGCTCGCGATCCATTGCTTTTGACTGTCGTAGATCACATTCCCCTGCTCATCAACAATTAACGAGGTCCCCTTTGTCACCTGATCGAGCTCTATCATCTGATCATCAACGACACTGATCGCTGCATCAATCGCAATTAGACCAATAGGCTGCAGGCTCCGGTCCATAATTTTACGAACGACGGTGAAGGCGTATTTCTCCGATTGCAAATTACTTATGTATTTTTCAGTATGCAGCAGAAGCGCTTCTCCTCTTGAATGCTCCAGCTCAGACATCCAATTAAGATAGCTTTGCTCGAGATTGTTACGAATGCCTCCTGAAACGATAGAATAATAGCTGTTGCCATAGGAATCAAACAAATATACCGAATTAGCGCCTCGTTTAATCGAGTTAATAAAGCTAAGCTCGCCCTCTATCGCACGCTGAATCGAGAGCAGCTGAGAGAAATTGTTTGGCATCACCTGCTTCTCTCCCTCGTGCTGACGTTCAGCGTAATAAGCATTGGAGCGAATGAGATTCTCTTTTATATCATCCATATAGACAGGAATCGAGGAGATGCTAACCATATCCTCAATATAATCATCGATACGAACCATCATACTATCCTGCATCTTCATTGAGTAAGCAATCGTCTTCTGCTCGATCGATTGCGTATACTTTTCAGAGGAATAATAGCCAATAATAAACAACGGAATCGACACAAGCACAATGAACGAAAGCATGAGCTTGCGATCCATTTTCATGTCACCTACACGCTGCTTAACACTCACGATGATATCCCCCTATACGTATACCTTATTACTGCTAGATAGCTGGCATCACATTGCCGCCATTTACAGGAATATATGCCCCTGTTATAAAGCTTGATAAATCTGATGCAAGGAATGCCACTACATTAGCGATTTCTTGATCTGTGCCTCTACGCTTCAACGGTACGGATGAGCTATAGCCTTCATTGACCTCTGTCCCTGTCGCTCGATCACGTTCACTGATCGTCCAGCCAGGTGCAATCTGATTTACTGTAATCGCGTGTGCTCCAACCTCTTTGGCCAACACGCGATATACTCCGTCCATCCCTCGCTTTCCAGCTACATATGCTGATTGCGTAGGTGCGTTCTGCATGGCGCATTCCGTATTTATGCCGATGAACCGTCCTTCACCCTTCACGATCATATCTGGGATAAAGCTTTTAGCCAAATAAACGCTTTGCATAACACAGGAATCAAATTGTCCTTGGTAATCCTCTGGAGCTTGCTCTAGGATCGAAGTCCATTGATACTGAATTACCGCATTAGCAACGACGATATCTACTGTGCCTAGCTGCTGAGTGATCGCAGCATGCATCGCTTGTATAGGCTCTTGCTTCGTAATATCAGCTTGTACCGTTATTGCCTTTACATTCAGTGCTTCCAGCTCTTCCTTCAATTCTTTCGCCTTAGCAGCATTTGAGTTGTAATGGATCACGATATTCGCGCCACACTTTGCGAGGGTACGTGCCATCACGCGGCCCAAATCCCCTGTAGCACCTGTAATTAATGCGGTTTTACCCGATAGGTTTATATTCATCGTCATTCCCCTAACTATTAGTTTTGTTAGCTTTTATGCTACCATAATCACTAACATTTATCATGCATTTTATTTTTATTAAAGCTTTTTGACCTCTACTATATATGTCCTAATCATTGCACAACAAAAAAGCTATCCTCACCTCGTATAAGTGAAGATAGCCTAAAATTATTATATATAATTGCTGGTTACTGTAGAAAATATAGCTAGAGCTTGAGAAGCGCAGCTAAACGTTTTCGAAGAAAACGACTTCGTACGCATATGCTTGTAGTTGGTACGTGAGCATCTACAATGTTTTCGTAGAAAACATGCTTCGGAAGCATAATCCCTCGGCTGAATTCAAGATTCGATGCCGAGTAACACATTGTATACACTTCATTATAAAATTCGAACTTTTTAGCTACCACTTTAAATATTGCTCAAAAGTTCGGGTTTCAGAACCAAAGCTTAAGCTTCCGATGTGCGTTTTTTCAAAACGCTGTAGTTGGATAAAGCTAGAGATTGAGAAGCGCAGCGTACGTAGTTGGTACGTGAGCATCGGAAAGCTCGGCTGAATTCAAGATTCGATGCCGAGTAACATCTTGTATTTACTTCGTTATAAAATTCGAATTTTTTAGCCACCTCTAAACGTGGATATTAAGAGCAAATATAACTATTGCCACAGTAACAATACTAATTAACGTTGAAACAAATACTGCCTGAGACGCAAATTCCTTCTCATTATCAAACTCGACTGCTAGCAGCACACTACTCAAAGAAGTCGGTACAGCAGATGATACGATGAGCGCTGCTGCCGTTATGCCCTCTATGCCAAGCAGCGTCACGACTGCCCATGCAAGCAGCGGACCTCCGATTAACCGAAGCACACCTGAAATACTTACATCAATCGCAAGAGAACGAGAGATCTTCCATTCCATCTGACCAAGCTGTACACCCAGCGTTAGCAGCGCAGTCCCGATAAAAGCATCCGACACATAATTAAGCGGTGTTTGAATCGGATCCGGAATTGGTACCTCAAACCCTCGAAGCAAAAATGCTAACGGAATGACGTAGATGACCGGCATCCCAATAATCGTCTTCCAAACATCCTTCATATTCGATTTATGTGAGTTCACACTATAGATTCCGTAGGTGTTAGGAATAAGCGATTGAAACATCATAATAATGATCTGTATGCCCAGCGTTTCCTTATTCCCAGCAAAAGCGAGCTGGTTAAGCGGTATGCCATAGTTGGCACTATTATAAAATAGAACACTATTGCGCATTGCACTTCGCATCGTTGGTCTATAGCGTCTTAAGCGAACGACGAGCTCCACGAGCAAGTACTGTAGTATCATAAAGCTAAAGAAGAATAACAGCACCTTGCCGATTAAATCCATAGCAATAGGTGTTTCATAGAGCAGGGTAAATATAACAGCAGGCGAAAAAAGATAGAAATTCAGCTTAGATAGTGTTTTGATATCTAGATGGAAAATCCTTTCCAGTAAAATGCCGATGGCAATCATAATTGACATCGGCATAACATTCGTTAATAAGATATGCAGAAATATACTCATTAACTTTTGCTCCCTACTTCACGCGATAAGGCATGATGAGCTCATCAAGCGGCTTGCGAGGAGTTGGTTTATTCGCTTCATGGAAGGATTCGTCTAGCTGCTCTAAACTGCCCGGTTTACCAACTGCAATAACGATTTGTGGATGAAGCGATGCTGGCATTGCAAGCTTCTCTTTCGCTGCTGCTTTATCAAAGCCGCCCATTGCTCTTGTTGACAAGCCTAGCATATTAGCCTGTAAGGCCATCGCCTGCCAAGCTGCTCCCGTATCAAAGGCATGCATGCCATATTCCTTACCCTCAGCGGTAAGGGAGTCTGAAGCAAGCAAAATATAAGCCGAAGCATGCTGGCTCCAAATCAGGTTGCGAGGCATGATGAATGACTGGAATAAAGATTTTTCTTCTTCAGTAGCTGCGATAAAGAAACGCCATGGCTGAAAATTATTCGCTGATGGTGCATATTGCCCTGCTTCAAGGATGGCATACAGCTCCTGCTGAGATAGCGTATAGGGCTGGAATGCACGTGTCGACCAGCGATTCACAAAAAGAGGATTTACTCCATGCTGCGGCTTGCGAGCCTGAAGCACATCCGCATTGTAGTTTCCGTTTTGGTTACTCATATAATTTCCTCCTTGTAAGTACGTGTTGAACAATCGGGCTTTCGGTCTAGTAATCAAAGCCCGCATTATCTTCCTGAATTAGTCGGGCTTTCAGTACCGAGAAGATGGGACGATACTAGAAAACGAGGAGCGCAGCGTACGGTTTTGGTACGTGAGCACCAGAGTTTTCGGTAGCGTTCCATATTCGACGTCGAGTAAACTACGAAGGTTTACCTCGTAATCAAAGCCCGACAAGCTATACTATATCACTTAAACAAATGAATCAACAACACTCCGATAAATGCAAGGCACATTCCGCCCAGCTCTAGCTTCGTAAATGGCACTTTCACGATAAAACGAGAATAAAGTAAAATAACGACCACATTCATCGCAATAATAGCAGATACAAGTCCCGTCATACCGATGCCAAAAGCCTGCATACTTAAGATCATGCCCACTGAATTTGATATACCGACAGCAAGACCGATACTGAAGGTACGCTTGTTGCTATGCTTCGCCGGCTTAGCAGCTGGCTTACGTGCATTCAGGAGGAACATTAGTGCAAAGCAGCTTGCTCCCGTTACAAACATCGTCGTAAGCGTAGGGAACATGCTAGCCCCTTCCATCGTAGCCCACTTCGTCGTCAGGTCATTACCTGCAAAAAATAGCATGGTCAATATGCCCCAATGCGCCCCTTGAAGATTGCGCAGTGACAGATCATTCGAGTAACGGATGACGAGTATCCCGCCAACAAGGATAGCAAAGGCAACCCATTGCATAGCGTGCAGCTTTTCTCCCCATAGCAGATAAGCGACGAGTACAACGACAACTGGTGGCAAAGCCGTTAATATCGCAATCAATGACGCCTTGCCCACAACAAACCCTTGATACATACATGTGCTTGCCAGGAAAGAGAACAGTCCCATCTGCAAGCCAATCCACGTAGCAGCATTCCACTCAGCTCCAGTTACGGCAGCAGCAACACCGTTAATAATTGCCCCTGATGCGAAAACTCCGCATAGCATTAAATTACGGTTTAGCCCAAGATTACTAGTCCAGTGATAGAGGCTTCCCCGTACCCCAAAAGCAATTGCTGAAAATAAAGCAAATAACAACCACATATTGTATTCCTTTCTATGATGGCAATGATGACAGACATATGGCTCTATTCTATCGCTGACTGCGGAATGTTTCAATGAATTGTTGTATTTGCCAACTGTGACACGATACAATCTATCTAAACGGTTGTTAATGCTAGAGAGGAGTTTTAATAGATGAAAGCTTTTAATATTAACGAGCAGCTTATGCTCGGTGTGTGCTATTATCCAGAGCAATGGCCAGAAGAAATGTGGGAAGATGATATGATCCGTATGAAGGAAACGGGCATATCACTTATTCGAGTGGGAGAATTTGCTTGGTCAATATTTGAACCTACGGAAGGCAACTACCAGTTTAAAGATTTTGATTATATGCTTAGACTCGCTCATAAGCACGGGTTAAAGGTTATTATCGGTACGCCAACGGCAACTCCACCTGCATGGCTAACTGAGAAATACCCAGAGGTATTGAATGCAACAGTAGAAGGTCATCTACTGCATCACGGACTGCGTCGTCATACGAACTATACAAGCACGACCTATCATCGCCTCAGCGCTGCGATAACGGAAGCGCTTGTGCTGCATTATAAGGACAACCCTGCAGTTGTTGGCTGGCAGCTTGATAATGAATTTAACTGTGAAATTGGCGAATTTTACAGCGAGACTGATCATGAGGCTTTCCGCGAATGGGTGAAGCAGCGTTATGGCACGCTGGAGAAGCTGAATGATGCCTGGGGTACTGTATTTTGGAGCCAAACGTACTCGAGCTGGAGTCAGGTTCATCTGCCAAGGCTTGTGCCCGGAGGTAAGCAACCGAATCCGCATCTTGCTTTAGATGAGAAGCGCTTCATATCTGACAGTGTGATTGCTTATGCAAAAATCCAAGCTGATATTATTGCTGAGCATGCACCTCATCATTTTATTACAACGAACGGCTTGTTCGGTCACCTTAACAGCCATCAGCTTACAAAGGAGCTGCTTGATTTTTTCAGCTATGACTCCTATCCTCAATTCTCGACTATAAATACCGATCCTAAGGAAAAACGACCATTATATGATCGCTCCTGGAGCTTGACGTTAAGCACGGTTCGCTCGATATCTCCTCAGTTTTGCATTATGGAGCAACAGGCTGGGCCAGGCGGATGGGTGAACAAAATGGATATGCCGTCTCCAAAACCAGGTCAGCTGCGTCTATGGAGCTATCAATCCATTGCGCATGGCGCTAATCTTGTCGTTTATTTCCGTTGGAGAACGGCGACCTTCGGTCAAGAAATATACTGGCATGGCCTAAATGATTATGGGAATACACCCAATCGAAGAGTGGCAGAGGCTGCTAAGGTCGGTAAAGAGCTTCAGCTGCTTAGCGATCAGCTTGCAGCGACGACCTATCAAGCCGACGTTGCGATTGTAAGAGATTATAATAATGAGTGGGATGGCGAATACGATGTATGGCACGGACCTTTTGGCTGGAAAAGCGGTAAAGAATGGTTTAAGGCGCTAACCCGTAAGCATATTCCTAGTGATGTATTGTATATGAATGAAGAAACGACACTCGCAGAGCTGCAGCGCTATAAGCTGCTCGTCTACCCGCATCCTGCGATTATGTCAAAGGCAACTGCTCAGCTGCTTGAAGCTTATGTGGTTGCAGGCGGGCATATTGTATTTGGCTGTCGCTCAGGTTATAAGGATCAACGCGGACATTGTTATATGCTGCCATTCCCTGGTGTTCTCAGTACGCTTACTGGAATAACGCTTGAGGAATATACAGTATTAAAGGGTACTCGACCAGCTACAACGTTGACCTGCAGCGATCAAAGCACACTGGAAGCCGCTCATTTCAATGAGATTATACAGCCGGTTTCAGCGACTGTTGATGTGCTTGCTGTATATGATCAGGATTATTATAAAGGAAAGCCAGCACTTACACAGAATCGCTTCGGTAAAGGTACTGCAACCTATTATGGCTCCGTGTTTTCAGAAGAAGCTGCACATTATATTTTGCAGCAGCTCGACGTAGTGAGTACTCCCGCTCCATGGCTTGAGCTGCCAGAGCAGGTTGAGCTTGCACTGCGAGGCAATGAAGAGGAGCAATACTACTTCTTGCTTAATTATAATGAGCAGCCAGCTGAGATTAGCCTTCATGAACCAGCTGTTGACATGATTACGAATCAAACGCTACAAGGGGATATTATTCTGGAAGGCTATGATGTACTCATCCTGCGCAAGGCGTAATGAGGGGGGAATCATATGTTTACACTACTTGAAAAGGAATATTTACTTAAGCTGCTTAAGCGTAAAAAACGCTGGGGCTGGCTTAGGAATGAAAAAGCGGATCAGATGGACGTCATTCTAATTGAAAAGCTAGAACAAATGATTCGCAATGAACGCATTAATCATAAGCATTTATAGCGTTACGATGGACTTCTGGAGGATCTATGAACGGTAAAACACATTTGACCATTGGCGCTGTTATTGGAGGAATCTACGGCTTGGTACACGCACCAGCTGGGGAGCTCGACACGATCTTATTTTTTGCTGGTATCGGCGGCTTCTCGGGACTCGCGGCTGATCTAGACGGGCCTAGTGTACTTACGCGCAAGCTTACGAAGGTAAGTCGAATTCTTCATACAAGTCTCATTGTTGTCGGTTTATCCTCGCTTTTGTTGCTAGGCTGGCTAACCTATACCCAAGCGTCATTTCGTCCAGATTGGCTGCTTGCAGCCTTTGCAGCATCGATCGTCGCTACGCTTCTTGGCTTGCTTGTTTCACGAGGCTTCTGGAGAAATGCATTAGTTAGCCTCGTTGGAATAATGCTTGCAGTGTACGGCTTCGATCAAGGCTGGTATTGGTTAATAGGCCTAGGCGCATTTGTCATCATCGCTCCGTGGCTAAGCCATAGAGGGCTGACACATACGATCTGGATCGTCCCCATATGGGGCTGGATTGGCTTCGGACTAGAGCAGCAGCTAGGCATTGATGGAATAGGCATTGCTTCGATGCTTACGTATCTGTCACATATCGTAGCGGATATGTTTACACCTGCAGGTGTGAAGGTGCTCTACCCCATCACAAAAAAGAAATTTAAGCTTAAGCTGTAATAGAAAAGGCGTTCTGTCCTCCTACTGGAGAACAGAACGCCTTTTTCGTATTTACGTATAGTCTATATGACTGTAACGCATCTATTCGATTGCTAATGCTTCCTTTATTACATTGCACTCAATGTATCAGTTAGCACTGGAACGATTTGAGATTTACGAGATACGACGCCTTTTAATAGCGCTGTGTTGTTATCAAGCTTCACGTTATAAGCTTTTTCAACAGCTCCAGCTTTGCTGCCTAGAGCAAGCGCGATAGAGTCGTTGTTCAAGATATCAGTCGTAACTAACACGAACAGGTCAAGGCCTTTCGCTTCAATAATGCCGTTAAGAGCTGCTTCAAGCTCACCTTGGCGAGACAATACATCGTTCGTATCCACTGCATTCACTTGTGCGATTTCTACTTTATAGTTGCCCATAGAAAACTCTTTGGAATCTAGTGAAATAAGCTGCTCAATCGTTTTGTCGCTTAGATCTGCGCCTGCTTTTAGCATGTCAAGTCCATACACCTGTGCATCTACACCCGCGATTTCAGCAAGCTCTTTCGCTGCAGCAATATCTTGCTCTGTGCATGTTGGTGATTTGAATAGTAAGGAGTCAGAGATGATTGCTGACAGCATAAGTCCCGCTGCTTGCTTCGTAATCTCAACACCATTTTCCTTATAAAGCTTTTTCAGAATTGTAGCTGTGCAGCCAACAGGCTCAGCACGGAAATATAGAGGTGCGCTTGTCTCAAAATTCGCAATACGGTGGTGATCGATTACTTCAACAACGCGTACTTGATCGATATCATCAGCGCTTTGCTGGCGCTCATTATGGTCTACTAGAATCACTTCACTCGCTTCATTCGCTACAGTAGTAACAAGACGAGGAGCCTCTGCACCAAAATAGTCCAGTGCGAATTTTGTTTCGCCATTCACTTCGCCTAAGCGAACCGCTTCTACATCTGCGCCTAGCTTCGTTTTTAGATCAGCATACACTAATGCTGATGTAATCGTATCCGTGTCTGGATTTTTGTGTCCAAAGATCAACGTTTTTGCCATGTTTGATAACTCCTTATACCATTAGATAGATTTCTACTTGTTATTATACTCGGTTCAACCTACAATTCCCAGTCCTATGAACACTTCTCATACATTATAGCTTTACTGAATTAGCATTATAATAGAAAATGGCCGACACACCCGTCGCGTCGCGGTGTATCGGCCTCATTTTTCTATTTTTTACTGTTATAGAATTCCTCGATTGCAGCTGCAATCGCATCTTTATCTCCGGCAATGCGCGTTTGACGCTGTTCTTTGTCAAACAGCACTTTAATTTGCTCTGGATATTGCTGGTCGATACCACAACGCTCAATCGCTTCATTGAACTTTGCTGGATGAGCCGTAGCAAGTGATACAGTAATCTCTCCTGGAGCTGCACATTGCTTCGCAGCAGCAACGCCACATGCACTATGCGGATCAAGTAAGTAATCTACATCTGTTTTAACGCTTGAGATAGTAGCTAGGCATTCCGCACCTAATACACCATGTGCGCTAAACTCCTCTTGAACCTTCTCTAGCGCTTCACCTGTGATCGAGATTTCGCCCTCAACCTTGAATTGCTCCATGACCTTCGTAATCAGCTCTGCATCCTCACCTAGCACATAATACAAGTAACGCTCAAAGTTGCTTGCCACTTGAATGTCCATCGATGGGGAATAGGTCATGCGGAAATCACCTGGCATATAGACGCCTTCTTTAATAAAGCGCTCAAGTATATTGTTTTCGTTCGTTGCTAGAATTAGCTTGTTAACAGGAAGGCCCATACGCTTAGCCATATAGCCAGCAAAGATATCGCCAAAGTTTCCTGTTGGCACGCTGAAGTTTACTTTATCCACTCCGATATTGGCAGCGACTTTGAAGTAAGCATAGAAGTAGTACACAATTTGCGCAAGAATCCGAACAAAGTTGATTGAGTTAATTGCCGCTAGATCGTTAGCTGACTTAAACTCTAGATCAGCAAACAGCTCTTTAATGATGCGCTGGCAATCATCGAAGTTTCCATCGACAGAAAGATTCAGTACATTATCATCCTGAACCGTAGTCATTTGCAGCTCTTGCACCTTACTAACTTTGCCATGTGGATGGAGGATGCAAATATTGATGCCTTCCTTACCGCGAACACCTTCAATCGCTGATGCACCAGTATCCCCAGACGTCGCACCTAAAATATTGATGCGTACACCTTTTTTCTTCGCAACATAGGAATAGAACTGACCCATAAACTGCAGCGCAACATCCTTAAAGGCGAACGTAGGCCCATGGAATAGCTCTAGCAGATACAACTCGTCAGAGAGCTTCGTAACAGGTGTCACCTCAGTATGACGGAAGCTGCTATAGCTTGCTGTAACAAGCTCCTTAAGATCGTCCTTAGGGATTTCATCGTTTGTAAAATATGAGAAAATTTCAAGCACGAGATCAGTATAGCTTAGCTTGCTCCATGATTTTAATGTCTCAGTTGAAATTACCGGAATTTCCTTAGGGATTAGTAAACCACCGTCGTTAGCTAGACCCATCATAAATGCATCGATAAAGCCGATACTACCGACCTTGCCTCTTGTACTAATGTACTCCATTATTTTTCCTCCTGCTTCTACTGCACTTTCGTACACGTATATTATTAGCATTTTACCATCGTTTACTTGAAAAATGAATGTTGAATTGCAATATTCCTAAACAAGCCAGTTATACGATAGATTAGGGTGCATTAACATATATATCTACAATAAAGGATAATGACATATGAATGCAATTAACCGCCTGTTTTTTCTTTATGATTTTTGCGATTTTCTACAAATTTACTTTCTTGATCCTCATAAAAAAGCTGCACTATTACGGCTAGCTGTTAACCGCTCATAATGCAGCTTATTATGACACTCACTATAATCATGCAGCAAATCGCATATTTCTTTATATTAAAGAATTCATTTAATTAGCCTTATAGGATTGTTCCATAACATCCGATTGCTTCTTTTCTATCAAATGGAGGGCAATCATATTTAGCATCTGCAAATCAGAGCGCGGTAAAGCTACCGCTGCTTCCATCAGCTTGCGTATATCTTCATCTGAGGTAGCGGCAAGATAATGATCTAATGACTTCAATGGTGTTGAATCCGAAACTTCAGACCTAGACAAATCGTTATCATGATTCATTTTACCTAGTAACAACCAATCTAAAGAAACATTAAAAGTATTAGCAATGGCGACAAGCGTGCTTGCTCCAGGCACTGAAGTGCGTTTTTCACTTTCCCAATCCCCTACATTACCCACTGATACCTGAATTTTATCAGCGAACTGCTGCATCGTAAGTCCCTCTTTTTTACGAAGCTCTTTAAGACGCTGTTTTATCGATTTGATCTTCTATCCCCCCCTATTTACGCATATTTCAACAAATTTTCTTTCGTTATTACGAATAAATATGATTGTCATTTTTCGTAAATACGTATATAATGACCTACGTATTCTATTTTCTAATTATAGCCAGCATTCCACGATTTGGCAATTGATTAGGACTTTAGTATTAATGATAGTTAATAAGAACCACATCATGAGAGGATGATCCTTTGCATAATGAACGATTCTGATCCAATACTGGAAATGTACATATTTGAATCCAATCAAATGATCGAACAAACAGAAGCCGTTATTCTAGACTGTGAATTAGCGAATTGCTTCTCCGCTGAATCTATCAACCAAATTTTCCGCAACATGCACACATTAAAGGGCTCGTCCTCAATGATGCAATATATGCAAATTGCTGAAGCAGCACATGCTATTGAAGATTTGTTTCATCATTTGAGAGAAGACAAGCCAATTGCAGTTGATTTTAAGTCGTTATCCGATGTTGTTCTACAAAGCGTAGATTTCTTCAAGGATGAGATTGGGAAAATTTCCAACGGAGAACCTGCTGACGGTTCTGCTACCTCTCTCATACATCAGATTCAGCAATTTCTTGCCACCAGCCTAGATGCGCCAAGTGAGGCTACGACACCAATTATTCATCATGACAATGAACCGCTTTACGTCTATCACGCAATCATATATTTCTATAAGGATTGCGAGATGGAGAACATCCGAGCATTTCAACTAGTACACCAATTAGCAGAAGCATCAACACGCTGTTACCATGAACCAGTTGAATTGATTGAAGATTCTGAAAATAGTATTCAACTAATTAAAGACCGCGGCTTTCATCTTATGATAGAATCCACGCTCCAATATGAACAAATGCATGAGTTATTAATGAAAACCTCTTACTTGGACACTTTAGAGCTGCATGCCGTTGATGCTTGGTTAGGTGAACAGCTTGCCGATGAAGGCTTCATTGAAGAGTTTCCCGATATGTCAGTTGAGCTAAATGATGCACTGCTTGAGCCGGCTGCTACTGAAACGATTAACTCTAATCAGAGCTTAGCTTCCACTCAGCATAATAGTACGCAGACTGATGTCCAGAAGACATTATCAGCTAATAGCAAAAGCTCGTCACATTCCCAGATGATTAGTGTACATGTCGAAAAGCTAGATCGTCTTATGGATTTAGTAGGTGAGCTTGTTATCGCCGAAGCGATGTTCACTAGCTTAGATGATACACAGCATAACGGCGACTCACAGCTCTTCAAAGCATCCGGACAATTACGCAAAATAACGGGTGAGCTGCAAGACACCGTTATGTCTATTCGAATGATACCTTTAACAGCTACCTTCCTTAAAATGCGGCGTGTGTCGCGTGATATGTCTCGCAAGCTAAACAAGGATATAGAGTTTATATTAATAGGTGATGAGACAGAAATAGACAAAACCGTCATCGATCATATATCGGACCCACTCATGCATTTGGTGCGAAATGCTATAGACCATGGCATTGAATCGGCCCAAGAAAGACAAGCTAGCGGTAAATCGGCTAACGGAACCGTCACACTAGAAGCAAAAAATATCGGTAGTGACGTCCTTGTCATGGTGAAGGATGACGGAAAAGGGTTAAATCGTGACAAAATTATTGCAAAAGCTATCAGTAATGGACTGCTTACTGCAGAGGATAGCGAGATATCCGATCGAGATGCATATAATCTCATCTTTCATCCTGGTCTATCAACGAAGGAGCAGATCACTGAATTCAGTGGTAGAGGTGTCGGTATGGATGTTGTAGCAAGCAATATTGGAGAGGTCGGCGGTACCATTTACGTTGATAGCGTGCCTGGTGAGGGTACAACAGTAACGATGAAGATTCCTCTAACACTAGCCATCATTGACGGCATGAATGTACGTGTTGGCTCTGCACACTATACGCTGCCTACTACATCGATCAAGGAGTCCTTCCGTCCTCAGCCTAAGGATCTTATCACTGATCCAAGTGGCAATCGTATGGTGATGGTTCGTGGCGAGATTTACTCTATCGTATCATTACATGAGCGATTCCATCATGTTTCGGATAAGGATACTGACTATACGCAAGGTATTTTAATTATGATTGAGCAAGATGACAAAAGCCTTTGCCTGTTTGTCGATGAACTCATTGGGCAGCAGCAGGTCGTGATTAAGCCTTTACCCCCTTACTTCCGAAAGCTTAACCGCAACATCAACGACTTATCAGGCTGCACTCTGCTTGGTGATGGAAGCATTAGCCTTATTCTTAATATAGCTGAGGTGATGAGCTCAAGCCACGTATCAAGCATCAACAGCAATTGATAATGAATGGAGGATTACAGCATGGATCAAGCTTCATTGAACACGTTCAGCGAGGAAGAGGACGAACAAAAAGATAAATACCTTACTTTCACGCTGGGCAATGAATCGTATGGCATTGAGATTCGTTACGTCACCGAAATTATTGGAATTCAGCCCATAACCGACGTTCCTGAGTTGCCTGAATATATTCGCGGCATTATTAATTTGCGAGGAAAGATCATTCCTGTTATGGACGTCAGGCTGCGGTTCAAAAAACAATTTCGTGAATATAACGATAGAACCTGTATTATTGTAATCGCTGTTGAAGATACTGCGATCGGCCTCATTATCGATAGCGTATCTGAGGTGTTATCTATCCCTGATACAGAAATTGTACAACCGCCAGAATATACAAAAATGACGAATCGATACATACAAGGGATAGGTAAAGCAGGCGAAGAAGTAAAGCTGCTGCTTAATTGCAGAAAGCTAATTAATGAAGACGAGACTGAAAAGCTCGCAAACCTTAACTAACATCGGAGGAAACGAACATGAAATGGTTTTACAATATGAAGTTAAGCAAAAAGCTGATTAGCTCATTCGTCATCATTTCCATGCTGGCGGGAATTGTAGGCGTTATTGGTATAGTTAATTTGAATAATATCGACAAAAACTACACCGAAATGTACAAGAACTACGGATTACCACTTGAGGAAATCGGGATGGTCGGTAACTATTTCCACAAAAACCGTGCGCTATTAAGATCAATGATGCTAACTGATGACCGAGCATTGCAGGAAGAATATAAGCGAGAAATAGCAGCTAACGATGCGCTAATGAATGAAGACTTGGAAGTCTTTCAAAGTACGATTCAGTTCGATCATATGATGAAAAACTATACAGACTTAATTACTTATGTTGAGCAATATATTGCAGCACGTGACCAAGCTATTGAATTAACGATGAGTGGTCAGCTAGACAAAGCCATACAAGTCATGAATGATGCACAGGATATATCAGATAAAACCGATGTTGCAATCGAAACAGTATTCCGCGACAAGGTGACGAACGGTAAAAATATTGATAACGAGATGACTGAATTATCAAAAAATACAATGGTAATTATGGTTGTTATTATTATTGCTGCTATGCTTGCAGCTATCGCTCTAGGTATATTCATCTCACGCTCCATTAGTCGTCCGGTTAACCAACTGGTTGACACCGCAAATCGCATTGCTGACGGTAACCTAGATGTGAACGTAGCAGTTGAATCCCATGATGAAATCGGACAGCTAGCGGAAGCCTTCAGTAAAATGTCAGACAACCTCAACGAGATTATGTCCAATATTACTGCAGCTGCTGATCAAGTGACATCTGGTGCGAAGCAAATGTCTGAGTCTAGTGTATTGCTTTCACAGGGTGCTACCGAACAAGCAAGCTCGGTTGAGCAGCTTACTGTCTCGCTTGAAGAAATATCTACAAAAATTAAGCAGAATGCTGACAATGCAATGCATTCGACCGACACTACATTAAAAGCAAGAGACAATGCGCTTAAGGGCAATGAACGTATGAAGGAAATGCTTGTAGCGATGGATGATATTAATACTTCATCAGCAAGCATCTCTAAAATTATTAAGGTCATCGATGAAATAGCTTTCCAAACAAATATACTAGCGCTTAATGCAGCTGTCGAAGCCGCTAGAGCTGGTCAGCATGGCAAAGGCTTTGCTGTTGTTGCCGAGGAGGTTCGCAATCTGGCAGCCCGTTCTGCTAATGCCGCAAAGGAAACAACTGAGATGATCGAAGGCTCTATCCGTAAGGTCGATGGTGGTATGAAGATCGCTAATGAGACAGCCACCGCTCTCAATGAAATTGTTACAGATATTACAACGATCTCGGAGCTCGCAAGAGAGACAGCAGATTCTTCTTCTGAGCAATCTGTAGCAGTATCACAAATCAACCAAGGCCTGCTTCAGGTTTCTCAAGTTATACAGATGAACTCTGCTACCTCTGAAGAAAGTGCTGCTGCCAGCGAGGAGCTTACTGGACAAGCGCAAATGCTTAAGGATCAAGTGAGTCGCTTCAAGCTAAGACATAAGCTAACGTCATATAACGATAATTATTATAGCTCGAATGCGTATAACAGCCATGCTTCCAAAATTACGAATAAACCAAGCTCTGTCGACGATCAATTTGCAGAAGCTGCAGCTGGCCTAGATACTTCTGCTTTTAGCGATAAGGAGTTCGGAAAATATTGATTCCGTTAACGATTACAGAGCAAGAGTTTCAACAGCTTGCGGCATACATTCATCGAAACTACGGTATTCATCTGAAGGCGGAGAAGAAAGCGCTGCTAGTAGGTAGACTACAGCAGCAGCTACATGCACACCAGCTTCACAACTACTCTGAATATTACGAGTATTTGCTGGCTGATCGATCAGGCCAAGCAGCTACGGAGCTTATCAATAGCATTTCAACAAACCATACCTTTTTCATGCGCGAGGCCAATCACTTTCACTTTTTGCGTGATGTGGTTCTGCCAACATTAGTGAAGCAGCTTAACGATCGTGATTTGCGTATATGGTGTGCAGGCTGCTCGACTGGCGAAGAGCCTTATACCATCGCGATGATTATTGATGAATTTTTCGGAAGTCATAAGTTAGGCTGGGACACAAGCCTGCTAGCAACAGATATATCGACAAAGGCTCTACATAAGGCGATCACTGGGAGCTACCCTGCAGAATGGGTGGCTCCACTCCCTGCTGTGTGGAAGACGAAATACTTTAATGAATCGAGTGATGGGAGCTTTAGCTTGACCGATAAAATAAAAAAAGAAATTATTTTTCGGAAATTCAACCTTATGGAGCCTGTCTATCCGTTCAAACGAAGGTTTCATGCTATTTTTTGCAGAAATGTAATGATCTATTTTGACGGACCGACTAAGGATGCAATCATACGAAAGTTTTATGATGCTACTGAGCCCGGTGGATACCTGTTTATCGGACATTCAGAAGCACTTGATCGGAATCAATACGGCTATAAGTACGTAATGCCTTCCGTTTATCGAAAAGAATAAGTGTGGACGGAGGAGGACTAGACATCGTTTACAATCAAAAAATTAAAGTATTGATCATTGATGATTCTCTCGTCTTTCGCGAAGCGCTTGCAAGAGGGATTTCCTTTGATCCGTTAATTGAAGCGCTCCCGTCTGCACGAGATCCATATGACGCGTGGCAAAAGATGAAATTCGTTAATCCCGATGTGCTAACCTGTGATATGGAAATGCCTGGCATGAACGGTATCGATTTTATTGCTAAAGTCATGAGAGAAGCTCCCAGGCCAATTATTGCAGTATCGTCACGCGAGGATTTAGCCAAGCGTGCGCTGCAGGCAGGAGCTTTTGCCTTTCTAAGCAAGCCGAGGGCACCGACGAAGGGCGATGTGCAGCGATTTATACTTGAATTATCTAAACAAATTAGAAAGGCTGCACATAAAGCTGCCCACTCTCCGCAAATCAGTGGACGCAACCCTATTGACATTATTGCGATTGGAGCATCAACAGGGGGGACGGAAGCATTGCACGCGGTGTTAAGCTCATTGCCGCCAACACTACCAGGTATTGTTATTGTACAGCATATACCTGCGGTATTCTCCACGATGTTTGCTGATCGTCTTAATCAAGTGAGTACAATTAATGTACGCGAGGCCAAAAATGGTGATTTTATTGAGCCTGGTACTGCACTAATTGCGCCTGGCGATCAACAGATGACCGTTCATCGATACGGTCAGCGCTTCAGAGTTGAATGCAGATCAGGCGAGAAGATTAATGGACATTGTCCTTCGGTTGATGTGCTGTTCGATTCCGTTGCACATGCAGCAGGAAAGCATGCAGTAGGTATACTGCTAACTGGGATGGGAAACGATGGTGCGAAGGGATTGCTTAATATGCGGAAGGTCGGGGCGAGAACACTTGGTCAGGATGAAAAAAGCTCCGTCGTATATGGTATGCCGAAAGCTGCCTATGACATCGGTGCCGTCGAGAAGCAAGTCTCTCTCGATGCGATGAAAAGCGCACTATTAAACCTGTGTTAATTCGCTCTTATATACCATTAATAGTATGTTAAATGCCAGCAAAAAGGGCTGAATGCAATTCATGCATTCAGCCCTTTTCTATGTGTGGATTCAAACTTACTTAAGGTACTACAACAGTGACTATCCATGCATTACTAAAACAGCTCTAGCTGCTCTAGCTTATCTGGCATTGCCTCAATTGGATGCCTTCCATCCGGCGTTTGCTGTCTAAGCATGACCATCAGCTGCTTTGCATTTTTAGCAGCATGTCCACCTGAATTATTGTTAAACACGATATAGATCTGTTCGCTTTCCGACTGGAGCTTACTAAGCAGTGGCATCCATTCCTTAAGCTCCTGCTCACTATAATTGTATAAATAACGAACCTCGCGCCAATTCTCGTGGCCAGTATCATTCCAGCCCTCTTCATTGCGTCCATGGAATCTGACCATCGTCAGCTTAGGGTGCGTTGCTTCAGCAACAGTAGGGATGCTTCCTTCTCCTGCTTGTGGTTCATCACACACACTGTGCATCCAGCCCTCATCGCGCATAAACTGCAGTGTTTTTTCACGCATCTCTTCCGTCCACCAGCTCTGATGACGGAATTCCAGTGCGCACGGAATATCACCCATTCGCTGCTTCGTTGCTCGCAGCACCATAACATGCTTCGTCATGCAATCAAACCAAGGTGGATATTGAAACAATACAGTAGCGAGTCGATCCTGCTCGATAAGCGGCCGCAGCATAGCAAGAAATGCCTCATACATTTCCTCACGTTTATTGCCTATGCCTAGGCTGCCTCGCTGATGACCAGTCATGCCTTGATAGGCTTTAACTATAAATTTAAATTCAGGCGGCGTGTCAGCTATCCATTTTTCCATACGCTCCGGTGATTGAATCGCATAAAACGTACTGTCAATCTCAACCATATGAAAATGCTTGCTGTAGTGTGCAAGTCGATCACTGCTTTTCAATCCTGTAGGATAGATCGCATCATGATCTCCCCATCCGCCAAGACCAATAGCAATACTCATCATGCATCCCTCACTTTAAGACTCAATTCGCTCAATCGTACGAAAGGCGGCTGCTTGTCCACAGTATTGCCCTTGCTCGTCGAGCACATTCCATACAGTAGCTTCCTTAATGTAAAACCTGCGCCCTGTAGCGGAGATACGAATACCTGTGTAATTGTCCACATAGCCGTTACTGGTCACGTTGCGAAAAAATTCAGCTCGCTGCTCACGCTCCATCGGCTCAGCTGTCAGTCTGGATGGAGTCTTTGTAAATTGCTCCTTGCTCATTTCCCATAGAGACAGAGCTTTGGCATTACCGTAATTCAAGATCGGATCAGGCTCTGTGCCATGAGATAGTATGACAACTGCCGACTCCTCTAGCTGCTCTAATAGCGGAAGCTTGGAATCAATAGGAATCAGCTCTTTCCCCGTCCAATGCTTGTAGCTATTAAGCAGCCTTCTCGCATGAGTCTCGTTCATGCCGCCTCCTCCTTGTTATTCATTTACATTTACTTTAACAAGTACGGAGCTACTTTACAATTGCTAACAACTCAACAACTAAGCAGACATCTTTTTCGTTTCGCTCACAGCTTCCTTCTTGCTTGATAAAAACCAACCGCATACTGCAATACCAATCAATACGATATAGAACGTAAGCTTCCAGCCTGTTGATTCAGCAAAATCATGGGAGATTACTCCAAGTGCCTCATGACTTAATGTATGAACTGCAAGCTTCACTCCTACCCATCCAACAATCATAAAGGCAGCAATTTCTAGTCCAGGACGGCTCTCCAGCAGCTTAACGAACATATTTGCTGCAAAGCGCATAATAACAACCCCGATTAATCCTCCAATGAATATGACGATAAAATGTCCGCCATCCATTCCGCCAATAGCCGGTAGATTCGTTTTTGGCAGCGATACCGCTAAAGCAATTGCGGCTAGGATAGAATCTATCGCAAAAGCAATATCAGCTAGCTCGACCTTCAATACGGTCATCCAGAAGCCGCTGCCTTTCTTTTCCTTCTTCGACGTCTCATCCTGCTTGCTATGGAACCACAGCTTTCTGACGATATGATTTATAGCGATAAACAGCAGGTAAAGGGCGCCAATCGCTTGCACTTGCCATATGTTGACAAGAAAAGAAATGGCGAACAACGAAGCAAATCTAAACACCAATGCACCGAATAACCCGTAGAATAGTGCCTTTTTACGCTCTGCTTCCGGCAGATGCTTTACCATAATGGCTAGCACTAGGGCATTGTCTGCTGCAAGCAAGCCTTCTAAAGCGACAAGAATGAGCAGCACTGAACCAAATTCAAAAAACATTGACCAATCCATGAAGATCCTCCTTTTTATGTACATCCTCTTTACTACGTCCACACAAAAAAGACCTTTACCTATAACAAAATAGGCAAAGGTCTTGCTAACAACGATTGTATCGCTGCCAATAAAGCCGGAGCTTTCACTCGTAATGACGACTTTATTGCTAGAGCTACTCCCCTTTGGAGGTATTTTCATATAAACGTTTTGCTTTGTGACTATCTATACGCATTCGCCTAACAATGGTTTCATTTTCTCAAAAAAAAGTTTATGCTTAATTTTATGAAGGAGAGATTCAATTATGAGTAAAAATATATCTAGCATAGATGAACTGAATGAACAGCAGCTGCTATCCATTGCAGAGATGGAGGTTGGTAAAGCAGCCATATTATTTACAACACCCTTATGCGGAACGTGCAAGGTCGCTTCAACAATGCTTGAGATTGTTGCCGAAACAGGTGTTCCTTACCGTCTATATCGTGCAAACATTAACTTCACACCGCACTTTCGTCAGCTTTGGCAAATTAAAAGCATACCCGCTCTTGCCATTATTGAACACGGACAGCTTGTTGACATGGTATATGCACTCCACTCTGTTTCTGCAATCTACGAGAAGCTTACATGAGCAATAAAAAAAGGGAGCGTGAAGAAGTCATTAATGAACTTCAATTGCTCCCTTGACAATTACTAAGCTATAATACCGACAGCTTAGAAGCAGTTGCATTCTTTCATAAGCCTGCTCACTCAAGCATCGCTTCAGCTAATGAGCTTCGTCTTATAGTCTTTCAACGGTATAGCCACGCTCTTCTAGCATTTTAATAATGCTATCCTCACCTGCAAAGTGCAGCGCTCCTGCAATGACGAAGTATGTGTTATAGCTGCCTTCATTCAAATATTGCTCGATTTTATCTGTCATACCAACATTACGTATTGTAAGCAAGCCATCGTAGTATTCAAGATTGGAGGACTTCATCTCGTTAGCAATTTCATCCAACGCTTCTAAGTTACCGTCAGCCCAAATCTCAAGCAGATAGTCTGTGCTCGTTGCTGGCAATTCCATGCCACTACTTAAATACTCATAATAGGTTATTGTCTCTTGCAATAGCTGCTCCTGCAGCTCTGAAGAAAAGCCAGAAAGCATATTATATTGAAGCATAAACGATTCTAGCTCGCCAGTTGGCAGCTCATCCTCGTCAGCTAGCAATAGGAAATGTAGATCAACGCCAAGTCCAGCACTAGCTTCACTTGCATCTGCTAAAGATGCAAACAGCATATTGACAAACCAAACCTGATACGTCTCAAACTCTTTCAAATCTTCGCCGTCCATACCAATCTCTTTAGCAATAGAAATAACAGAGTTATAGAGCTCCGGAGTCAGGTGATCCTTCAGCGTTGTGCCATCCTGATAATATAGTAGTTTTTCAATTTCAACCATCTCATCTTCAGATGGTTCACGTGAGATGTCCACCTCGGTTACAACGATATCTGATTCATCGTATGCCTCATAGATAGCATCACGCAGCGGATACATGGATACATCGCCTACATGAATTGAACCAAGCATATAAGCCGTTTTGTCGCCCTTTGCTACTTTCCATAGAAAGCCCTCAGGTGCAACATGGTCTTCCTCAACAACTGACGTATAGTCATCAATAATATATACGGTTTTCGCTGCTGAATCCCATTTCGTCGTTGTAATCGTTACAGGCTCCAGCTCACGAATAGGTGCGTAATATGTATGATTGCGATATACAAGATCAAGGTTTTCAATGATAACCTCATCGTATTCAGTAACCTTCATGGTATCTAAATGAATAATAGATTCATAGTTAGCCCAATCAAGAATAATTTCCTTTTGAGCGCCCTTATAGCTAACCTCATATTCTAATTCTTCAAAAAAGCTTCTAATCGGTACATACGTTTTACCTTTTTCAACAAATGCAGGCTCAGAAAATGCCAGCTTTTCACCGTTGTACACAACGGAAACACCGCTTGATTGCGCTTGTGTTGGTAGAGCGAATGCAAATACGAGTAAAAGCGCCATAAAGCTAGTTAACCACTTCTTCAAGTCTTTCATCCTCCTAAAAAGTCATAGTTAAACTAGTATAGCACTTTCACCTAAATGTTACCAATAGTATTTAACGTACTTAATTTATTATTTTTGTAAAATGGACGCCAGCATTTTGAAAGAATTTAATCTAGCTTCGTGATCAAATATGTAAGCCGTTGCCATAATCTCATCCACATCAGTCGCTTCAATAAGCTTTTGTAATTGCTCTTGTACCGTTTGCTTGCTGCCGATGATCGATGAGCCTACCTGCTGCTCCACCATAAACTTTTCCTGCTCACTCCATAGCTCGTCCATATTCTCAACAGGAGGCTGAAGTGGGGTTCGTTTGTTGCGGATAAAGCCTAGAAACATCTGATGCATCGATGTTGCCAAATATTGAGCCTCTTCATCCGTATCAGCGATGATGACGTTGACTGCAACCATGCTGTAGGGCTTTTCATAATCGCTAGATGGCTTAAAGGACTGTTTATACAGCTTTAACGCAGGCACGATATAGGTCGGAGAGAAATGACCGGCAAATGCAAACGGCAGCCCTTTTTCTGCAGCAAGTGCAGCACTGAAATCACTTGAGCCAAGAAGCCAAATGGGAACATCTGCACCCTCTCCTGGAATCGCGCGAATCGCATGCTGAACATGCCTTGCTGGATGCATAAAGCTTTGAAGCTCCTCCAGCTGCTCCGGGAAGTTCGCGCCATTCGTATGCCGCTCGCCACGCAATGCTCTAGCCGTAATTGGATCTGTTCCTGGAGCTCGACCTAGGCCAAGATCAATTCTTCCTGGGTGCAAAGCCTCTAATGTTCCGAACTGCTCTGCGATGGCTAGAGGGGCATGATTAGGCAGCATAACACCACCTGAGCCTACCCGAATTGTTTTGGTCTGGGATGCAACATGTGCTATAACAACAGCTGTCGCTGAGCTTGCAATATTCGGTGCATTATGGTGCTCAGCGAGCCAAAATCTTGTATAGCCTTGCTGCTCTGCCATCTGAGCAAGCTCAACCGAACGCTGCAATGCGTCGGCCACTCCGCCGCCTTCAATAATGGGTGCTACATCTAATATAGAAAAAGGAATTTTTTTCATTATTCTCTTACCCTCCTTGCGATGTCTAATTCTATAGTACCAATTGAACCTTCTAGAAGCAAAGTTGCGCTCGAACAGGTATACTTATGATACAGGCTATAAGCGAACGGGAGGTTATTATTTTTGAAGGATCAAAGCAAATCGATGCAGCTGCTGCAAATTTTTGAGCAGTCTGCTAAGCCGGGTCAGAACCGCATACCCTTGCATTTTTCATACTTATGCTTACTTCAGCAGGAGCAGGACGGCTCGTATTCGATTGCACTCGAGCTAGCTGCTGGAACGAAAAAGCACCACATTATTACACAGCCTTATCGGTTTTTAGATGCTGTGCTCCATCATAAAACATACGCCATGTCGCGTGGCTTTCGATATGAACCGGAGCTATATTCGATCGATAGCAATGCTCTTACCATTTGTCAGCTGCTTTGGAAGCAGCTTCAGCTCTTTTCTGAGTATGAAGCAGTGAAGATGAAGTTAATTCCTGTGCAAGGAAGCCTATGGCATCGACTTGAACCTCTTCTCGAGCAGGAGCCACGCGTTCAGCTTCAATATTATCTGGATAGCTTGCCACTAGATGAACAGCTGCAGGTCTTCGATCAGCTGCAATTCTCTTCGGATAAATTGCCCATTACGCTGTCCATCATGCATACTGACAGCTATTATCATATCAATGGTGAGCAGCTGCAGTCGTTAGTTCTGCTGCCAAACTATGAGCTTGCTTGCTGGAAGGGCATGCTGTATCGCATATCATGGGAGCAAGGCAAGCAGCTGCTGCAGCTTGCTAATCTGCTGCAAGAGGAGGCGGGGCAGCTGCTGCTAGAGCAGGATGCACTTAGCCAGTTTATCGACCAAGCTGTGCCGCAGCTCCAACGAATCATAACGATTCACATTGCCGATGATATCGCTGGAAAGCTGACTTCAACGCCTCTGCAGGCTGCGATATACTTAGACAGAATCCGTGAACGGCTGCTCATCGGGGTAGAATTTCATTATGGCAGCTTATCGATTCAGCCCTTTCAGCCCGCTGGCACTGCAACCCATCACGACTTTATCGTGCTGCGGGAAAGAGATAAAGAGGATGCAATATTAAATTTACTGTTAGAGCTGCCCGGCCTCCAGACAGAAGGTGGCATGATCATTGAAGGTGATGATGATGAATACACATTTTTCCGAACGATTCTGCCTCAATTAAAGCAGCTCGCCCAGATCCATGCAACGACAGCTGTTAAGCTTCGATATGTGACCGAAGAGGTTTATCCGCAGCTCAAGCTTTCTTGGGAGGAAAAAAGCAACTGGCTTCAATATTCATTCTCGATGAAAGGCATTAGCGATCAGGAGTTGAAGCAGCTGCTGGCTGCTCTCGTACAGAAGCGAAAATATTATCGCTTATCTCAAGGTACGCTGCTATCTCTAGAGAACCCGCAGTACGATGCACTGCTGCGAATGATGAAGGAGCTCGGCTTGACCCATCCAAGCAAGTATGATGAACGTATTCCGCTTCAGCGTGCGATTCCAGCAATGCTAGCTATGGATCAAGCCGAAGGAATTATGCTGTCTCGGAGCTTGCGACAGTTTCTTAACAGTATTAGAAATCCCGAGCAACTTAATGCGCCACTACCACAAATGATTACGGCTCAGCCGCGTGACTATCAGCTTGATGGCTATCAGTGGATGACGAATTTGGCACAGCATCAGCTAGGGGGAATTTTGGCAGATGAAATGGGACTAGGTAAAACTTTGCAGGCCATTATGTTTCTCGTAAGTCAGTATGAAATGGGCAGTGCAGCAATGGACAGGCAGCTCGTCGTTACGCCTGCATCACTACTGTACAATTGGGAGCATGAGCTGCAGCGTTTTGCGCCCGGAGTTGAGGTTGCCGTACTCGAAGCAGAGCATTTTAGTCACGTGAAGCATAAAGAAGCGTGGCAGCAGGCGCATATATGGATCGTCTCCTATCAAACGCTGCGTTCACAGCTTAACTTTTTTGAAGGCCACCACTTTCATACGATCATTTGCGATGAAGCACAAGCATTTAAAAATGACTATACGAAAACGTCCTTAGCGTTAAGAAAGCTTAGCGCTGCCCATCGCTTTGCGTTGACAGGAACACCGATTGAGAATCGTCTAGAGGAGCTCCTATCCATACTAAGCTTTGTTAACCCTGAGCTGTTTACAGAGAAGCAAAAATGGCTGGACCTTCACAGAGCTAAGCTAAAGCAAGCCATAGCCCCCTTCCTATTGCGCAGAACAAAAAGAGATGTACTGCAGGAGCTGCCGCCGAAGGTCGAATCTACCTACAGCTCACCGCTAACGATGGAGCAAAAAAAGCTATACTTAGCACATCTGGCAAAGCTGCAGGAGGATTCCTTAAAGCATCTTGACCCTAAGAGGAAGGGCGAACGACGAATTAGAATACTAGCCGGTATTACGAGACTTCGTCAAATATGCTGCCATCCCGCCTTGTTCATTGAAGGCTATACGGGTGACTCAGCGAAGCTGCAGCAGCTGCTTCAGATCGTAGAAGAGGGCAGCAGTATGGGCAAGCGGATACTAATTTTCTCTCAATTTACTTCCATGCTTCGTATCATCTCAACAGAGCTGGAGCTTAGAGGATTTCGACACTTCTATCTGGATGGCAGTACGCCAGCAAAGGAGCGAATTGAATTTGTCGATAGGTTTAATCAAGGAGAACGCGAGCTGTTCTTGCTTTCTTTAAAAGCAGGTGGAACAGGACTCAATCTTGTAGGTGCAGATACCGTTATTTTATACGACTTATGGTGGAATCCCGCTGTAGAGCAGCAGGCAGGCGACCGTGTGCATCGTATCGGTCAGCAGCAGCCTGTGCATATTATTCGATTAGTTGCAGAGGGAACACTTGAAGATAAGATGATTCAGCTGCAGGAGCGTAAGCAGCAGCTTGTTAACGATATGCTCGAGCAGGATACATTAAGCTCCAGCTCATTGTCTGAGGATGATTTGCTTTTGCTGCTACAGCATCAGTCGCTAGAGGATGACTCATAAGCTATTTTAAGAGTATTAGTTAGGCTTCAGCTAACGAAAATGCAAAGAGGCTGGGGGACCACAGGTTTTTTGCCAATGAAAAAAAGCGAACTATATGCTGAAGCTTCAAGTCGAAGATTCAGTATAGTTCGCTTTTTAACGCCTCATAACCTAGAAGCTTTAAGTCTTCATTATTAGATTAGCAAATTAGTCCAGCAGACCATCCTCATACAGTGTAACAAAGACGTCTACAATTTCAGCGTCAAACTGCTTGTTCTTCTGTTCGATAAGCAGCTCAATCGCCGCCTTAGCCGTCCATTTTTCCTTATAGGGACGTTTTGAGGTTAATGCATCAAACACATCGACTACACTTACGATACGTGCTTCAAGCGGAATATCTGTCTGCTTAAGCTTCATCGGATATCCATTGCCATCCCAGCGCTCATGATGATGAAGGATGATATTTTTAGCAACGGCAAATTCATCCTCAAACAGCTCATCATGAAGCTCACCATTAATTTTATCGAGGATGTCTACACCAATGTAGGGATGCATCTCAATAATCGTCCGTTCATACGGCGCAAGTGTGCCCGGCTTGTACAATATTCCTTCTGGTATCGCTGATTTGCCTATATCATGAAGGATGCTCCCATTAATTATTTGCTGGATATAGCTCTGAAGCAGCTTTTGACCTTGCGTTTCGTTATAACGATTGACTAGCAGCTCCGTCAGCTGCTGAACTCGTATGAGATGGTTCTCTATCCCGGGGTCACGAATCTCGCAGGATATAGCAAGCACCTTCAGCAACGAGCTCTGAAGATTACCTGCCCGCTGCTCATCCAAGTAATGCCCTCGCTGCAGCTGCTCTAGCTCGCGGAAAACCCCAACATAATACGTCTGCTCCTCCACAACATAAGGTGTAATCGTAATGGAGGAATGCCACAATTGACCGCTTCGTTTACGGTTCGTGAATACACCAGACCATGGCTCGTTGCGGCTTAATGCATGGTGCATATGCTGGTATGTTTCAGCAGGGGTATGCTTCGTACGCAATAAGCCTGCTTTTCTCCCCGTTACCTCGTGAGCAGCAAAGCCCGTTATTCGTTCATACGTCTCATTTACGAAACAAATATGATGTCGCGAATCCGTAATAATGACCGCATCGGACAAACGCAAAAGCTGTTCAAAATAAGGAAGTAATCGTTTATTCGCATTGTCCATCTCGTTTTCACTCTCTTTAGTAGATTGTTTGCTATCATTCCATCGCAAGCTAAGCTATAGCAGTATCGCTCTAAGCTCAGCATAATCCTTCACATCACCGAGCAGCGTTATACCCGCCTCTTGCTCTAGCTCACGATGATTGAACCAAATGACATTCCAGTCAGCATGGCAAGCGCCAATTACATCGTTGCGCCAAGAATCTCCAATGTATGTACATTGCGCTGCCGGTATATCAATTCTCTCATTAATAAGACGGAAAATATCCGGATCTGGCTTGTCGATCCCATATGTACCTGATACAAAAATTCGGCTCAGTGGAATGAGCTCATCAAGCTTTAGCGCGCGAATTTTTTTCCATTGGTGAGCTTCTGCGCCATTAGTAAGCAAGCCTACCACATAGCCTTTCTGCTGCAGCTCCAGTATTAGCTCCCTTGCCCCATCAAAGCACTCAATATCAAACTGGCACGCTAGATACAGCTGCTGTATCTGCTCGGCTTCCTGCTCTGTTAACAGAACATCAAATTCCTCCAGTGCTAGCTGGAATCTTTTTCTTCGCATAAGATCAGTTGAGTCACCTTCCTCCATCTGACCAGCGCCGCCAAACTCTAGTGATAGCATATCGCTATAGTAACGCATACGGTGATAAGCTTTCTCGTATGGAAAATGAGCAATATGCTCAGTCCATGGATAAACAGCCTTCCGAAAAGGAATCAAATGATCATACAGCGTATCATCAACATCAAAAAATACAGCTTTATTCATTGTACTCTCCTACATTTAAAAGTAATTCTATTGTATCAGAAAACTAATTTTAAGATTTGTATTTTGTGTTAATAATGACTCGGTTTATTGATTTCTGCTCTGCAATGACCGATACTTATGTAGTGCTTCGCTTAAAACATTACATCTAATGATTAGAAAGTTGGTTTTGTATGAATGCTAAGCTAATGTGGATTTTATTCCTTCCTGTATTTTTGTTTTGCCTCGTCATGTTTGGATTGGAAGTGTCACTATATTCTATTCCGTCTGTAAGTGAAGGTGGAATGAGCTTTTGGACGGAATTTAAATATACTTGGTATCGTTCCGTTTGGTTTTACTCTTGTCTTGTCGTAGGTGGTTTTTTGCTTTTTGTCAGCTACCGTCAAGCAAGGAAAAGTAGTAAAGAAAAAGAGCAGCAATGATATTCAATTGAAAGTCCTTATATTCCTGAAAATAAAACAGGTGGAGAAAATCTTCTCCACCTGTTTTTACATTAAAGCTATATTGAGCCTATATAACTTATGTGATGAAGCAGTGAGCTCTTACCACTTATGCATCTGCAATTGCAGCAGAGGAATGCACAACATGCTCAAACATCGATTGCACCGTAATACTTCCTGCTTGTGCATGGCGATATTGTGCGCTGCCGTCATAGCGCATAAAGGTAACGGTATGCGGCTTGCCAGGAATTAGATCAAAGTAGTTATCTGACCACATGCCCTCGTGCTCTGCAATAAGCACAACCTGTTTAGCGACAACATCACTTGATAGCGTGATGACTGTCCCTTCCTCAGCGTGCTCTTCCTTCACAACAATCGTTGGCTTCTTAAGCTCAAGCTGCTGATTTTTTACAAAGTAATGCTCATAGCTAACCCGCTCCCCGTCCTCACCGATCCAAGTGACTACGAGTACAACCTCTTCCTTACGCTGTCCATCAAGCAATGTAGCAATCGATATGCTCTCGCTTAGCTGAGAGGAATTTGCTGGACTTATCGCTTCCTTGCTTGTTGTACGTATCAGCTTTCCACTCGTATTGAAGAGCTCTAACCATAGCACGCCCTTACTAGGAGCAAGTCGGTCCGATACGATGTAAACATGCAGCTGATCGTGCTCCTCCTGCGCGGAAATTAATAACGGTGCAAAGCTGCGTTTCGCATAGTAATGCAGCGCCTTCCAGCGGCCATAATAGTCGATGCCAGACCAGGAAGCGACAGGCCAGCAATCGTTCATTTGCCAGTATAACGATCCCATGCAATATGGCATTTTTCTCCGATGTGCTTCGATCGCCATCTTCATTGCATCCGCCTGCAGCACTTGGCTTAAGTATAGAAAGCTCTTAAAGCTCGCAGGCTGATTCATATAGATATCCATGTATTGTTTAATTAACCGGTTCCCGTCGCCATTCTTTTGATGAGCCTTCATCACCGTTGAGCTAATATCTAGCTCATCCTCTTCTGCAAAGCTGCGAATCGTACGATATTCTGGAAACGACTGGAAGCCATATTCACTCATAAATCGACCTAGCTTAATTTGATAATTTTCAAACGGCTCGACGTTGTGCCATACGCCCCAATAATGCATATCGCCTTCGTTCGTGTCTGGGTTCCCGTGCTGCTCCTTGTTGCCTGTCAGCGATACGATTGGGGAGGAAGGCCAGTACTCTACACTAGCATGCAGCTCACTAATAACGCTCGGTAATAGTTCATGGAAAATTTTCTCGTAGTCGCTCCATAGCTTTTCGCGCAATTCAGCACTAAATGCTTTTTTCCAGCCCCAGCCAGCGTCCTCATCGTAGTGAGCCCATGCCGAATCAATCTCATTGTTTCCACACCACAGTACGATGGATGGATGATTACGAAGCCGTTTCACATTATCGATTGCTTCCTGCTTTACATTTTGCAGAAAATGCTCATCTCCTGGATACATGCTGCATGCAAACATGAAGTCCTGCCATACCATAATGCCGTACTCATCGCATAGATCATAGAATACATTCGGTTCATAGATACCACCGCCCCATACGCGAAGCATGTTCATATTCGCTTCCGCTGCTGCAAGCACCTCTGCGCGATAACGCTCCTCCGTTACCTCTGTAATAAAGCTATCATTCGGAATATGATTGGCTCCTTTGGCGAATACAGGGACACCATTCAGCTCGAAATAAAACGATGCACCTGTACCTACTGCATCACGCTCACGAATAAGCTTCACACTGCGCAGACCGGTTTTAACCTGCATTAACGATGTATAGCTTCCCCCTTCCTGTTCAGCTACAGCTTCAACTGTAAAGGTATAGCGATGAGCATCACCTAATCCTCTGCTCCACCATAGCTTAGGGTTGTCGATAACGATCGGCATCGATAGCTCGTGAGTTCCTGGCTGTAGCTCGGCTTGAAGATTCCATCTCATATCCTCTGTCGTTAGCTGAAGGGCATGCTTGCCCGTAACTGTTGAATCCAGCTGAACCCGTGCAATTAGCTTCGCTTCCTCGTTTGTTACATGGAGCTGATCGATATATACATCTCTTATTAGGACACCGGACCAAGCGACAAGCTCCACTGGACGCCATATCCCGCTTGTTACAAAGCGCGGTCCCCAGTCCCAGCCATAGTGGTATGGCGCTTTACGAGCAAATATACTTACTTGATCCTCACCTAGCCCGCCAAGCACAGACTGATCATTAGAGGCTGGCAACCGGTAGCCTAACGCTCTCAGCTTCGGTAAGTCCTCTTGAATCGGAGAACGAAAAACGATTTTAAGCTCATTCTTACCATCCTTCAGCTTATCCGACACATCCACACGCCAGATGCGGAACATATTATCGGCTTCAACAATGAGCTGATCGTTTAAGTACACATTGGCGTAGGTATCAAGCCCATGAAAGTGGAGTTCCTTTATTTCCTCCTTCATGAATGCTTCAGACGCTTCAAAGCTGCTTTTATACTCCCAATCTATCTTATCAATCCATTGCAGATCATGCTCATTTGTCCCGTAAAAAGGATCTGGAATACGTCCTTGCTTTAATAGATCCGTATGTACACAGCCCGGCACTTGGGCTGGCATCCACGTCTCATCCTTCGTTGCTTTAAAGCTCCAGGAATCTATAAACATCGTATGGCTCATTGAATTCTCCTCCAGTTACAGTAAAAGTTAGTTGTTTTCATTCTTCTCTTTAAAATTCGGAAGATCCTCTAACGTTATGACTCGTGGATGATTATAGACATGGTGCAAAAACTCTTTGCTGTTGTGCTCTCCATCTAACGTAAAATGACCGTTCCACGTAATAAACAAGCCCCAATTCGCACCATATGCCTCCATTGCATCTGGATCAGGAATCGAACCGTTTTCCATCATAGCGATATATTTGCTCCCTCCAGTCAGCTCGACTAATGCATCATACACATTAGCTACCGGATTATGATCTCCTGCCACCGGGTAGCTGTCATAGCTTACAATATCTACGACGTCGTCTCCTGGATACCAAGCAGGATCAACCGAATTCCACACCCATATCAAATTATTCAGCTTATGCTCGTTAACGAATCGATCGTACATCAGTCTGTACAATTCCTTGGCTGCTTCTGGTCCACTTGCTCCCCACCAAAACCATCCACCTTCTGCTTCATGCAGCGGGCGAAACAAAATTGGCACATCATTAAGCTGCAAAATTTTAATTTGCTGTGCAATAGCATCCATATCGGATAGCAGAAGCTGATATTGTTCACTCGTTGTATCCTTAAGCGCATCTGCCAAACTAAAGGTTACGGCATCAGTGTAAAAGCCTCTCCACCATTCCTTTCCTGGCTCATCAATTAGTCCAGTCGGTGCATTCCAATGCCATAGAAAGCTCACAATACCACCCTGCTTATGCCAGGATAAAGCCGATTCTACCTCACTTGAGCGAGAGCCGTAAGCTGCTCTTGTCGGTGAATATTCAATAAAATCAAAACCAACGATAGCAGGACGCTTTCCAGTTATTTGCTCGATATCGATAATATGCGTGTAGAGCTGCTGACCGCTAATGACCGACTTCCCAGCATGCTCATTTAGATAGTTCATGAGAGCGACAGCCTCAGGTGTTGCATGAGAATTACTTAGCTTCTCTGTAATCGGCGCAGCAGCGAGCTGACTAGTGTCAAAGCGCTCTAGCTCCACATAGTCCAGATCAAAATATCCCCAGCCTCTAGTAAACGTAAGTATGCTTTTTCCCTGCTCTAGTAGAATACGTGTTACCTTCGTATTCGTAAAGCTAGAGCTTTCCTTCAATACAACCTTACCGAAGGGAGCATCGTTGACGTATAGCTCCGACTCCTTATAGCCGTTGGCTGCACGGTAGCCAACATATAGCGTATACAAGCCAGCCTCCTCAACCTCAATCGCTATATGCACAGAATCAGCTTCATCGAAAAATTCCGTTACATAGCCTTCTCCAGAGTATCCGGCAGCAGTAGTTGCAACTGACGTACCTTCTAGCTTTCCTTGCTCCGCCTCGAATCTTAGCTTTTCAGCATCTGAAGCTGGCCGAGCAACATCAGCGTGCTCCATAACATTGCTTCCATTATTATTATTACTGTGTATAACAGCCTGTTCTGACAACTCGTCGTCAGTGTCACCATCACTGTTGGATATACCTATATCCACCATAATCTGCTCCGTTCCCTTAGTTGTAGCCATGTGCTTCTCCTGCAGTGCATGAGTTGTAACGACAAGACCGATGGTAGCAGCAACAATACACATAACAGCAATCATGGTGATCCGATCATTTCTAGGCGCCTCTCTCATAAAATGATCGCCACCTTCCCTAATCGGAAAATATACTCACCGAGCTCCTGTCGTTCATGCCTCGGCTTTACCACTCTCAGCTCTATTCGGTGCTCTTCATTAGTATGTTCATCCCCGCAGTCGAACAGCCTAAGCCAGCCGTCATCACCAACCCACTCGGGACAATCACGATTCGAGTATATCCATTCGCCATCATCAATCCGATACTCGAATTCAGCTGAGCAGCTGCCGTAATCAAACACGAGCATTAAGCCTCTTCCACGGAAGGAATAGTATAAGCTAGCACCCAGCTCATTCGTTTCCAGCATCGTATCTATCCATTCATATTGATGCCAGCGCTGCTCTACCCACTGCCCTTTCAATTCCAGCTCCGAAAGTGGAATCTCAACAATATACTCCCAACATAACGGGTCAAGTGTTCTTGGAAGCTTAGAGGCATCAGGCTGCTGTAATATTTGCAATAAAGAGCCTTTCGAACGTTCTACCTCTGAAGTATCTGTGACTGGTTCGTAAAGCAGCTGTTCAGGCTGTATCGCTCCAGCATCATGCTTTATGTGCTTACGGTCCAAAGTTTCTTGACCTTGCAGCTCACTTTGCAAATACTCGATAACACATTCCGCATATATTCGGCTGCCTCGCTCCTCAGGATGGAGCCCGTCTGGAAGCCATTCATCCATTGAAAGTTTTCCTGCTACTACTTGATCTAGTCCGTGTTTCCCTACCCAGATCGAAGGAATGTGATAGTGAATTGCAAGCTCCTCCAGCTCCGCGATCGAAGCTGGGTATCTGCCCTTGTCTATCTCCTCCTTCATTTCACCGGAGTAGGTATAGACGAATATCAGCTCAGTAACACCAGCTTTATATAGCTGACGAATTAAGCCCTCCCGAGTACGTCTTCGACGATACGATGGGACATCATGATCGTTAACCGCATACTCGATAAACACAACATCACAATTGCGATCAATGATGTCCCTCTTTACACGGAGTGCTGCTAGATCACTGCCTGTTGCAC
The DNA here is from genome assembly GCF_023715345.1 of Paenibacillus camelliae. Taxonomy (GTDB): domain Bacteria; phylum Bacillota; class Bacilli; order Paenibacillales; family Paenibacillaceae; genus Pristimantibacillus; species Pristimantibacillus camelliae. Next base: position 20,249 of record NZ_JAMBNY010000024.1, on the reverse strand, counting down.
CAATCGCGGCATTTTCAATCCGAAGCCGTACATTGGAATAGGTAGCAAGCAGCCATTCGCGCACATATTCTGGCCAATTGTGACGAGGTCTTGCGTCTGTAATCGATCCACCTAGAAAGCCAATCGTAATCGCACCCTGTTCAAGACAGCTATTCCAATGCTTCAGCGGCTTTCTTGCTCGTATGATTGGAAATGTCATGACTGTTCTCCTTTTCACCACACTTTAAGTTAGGGAGCTGGTCTCGCGTCAATGATCTTGGATCATTATAGAAGTCGATGATCGCTTGCTTCTCTGTATAATCCCCACAATACGTATAATAGTGGTCACCGTGCTTAATATAAGGTGACGGTTGCATGATCTCTCGCTCAGCAGCCTCTGAGTCATCTTGAGTTGCTGCTTCGTGCCCATCTGGCACATTATTCGAGACTATGTCATGAGCAGTAACTCGCTTGCACACAAACTCACCGTACCATGTGCACTGCCATAGCCACATTGCGTTATCACGCTGCATCTCATCGATGGCTGGAATCACACCATTTTCAGAAAGAGCGATAAGCTTTGGTGTCATCGTATACTGCACCGCTTGCTCAAACCGTTCTCGTTGTGAGCTATAGTCATGTCGAGGTGCATAAATATCCTCGCCGATAATATCGACATATTCATCGCCAGGATACCAATCCTTATGCTGACCGTTCCATACCCAGATCAAGTGATTGAGCTGATGTACGTTAGTCAAGCGATGGTACATTAACCGCCACAGCTTAAGAAAAGGCTCTGCACCCTGTGCCCCCCACCAAAACCAGCCGCCGCTTGCTTCATGTAATGGTCGCCACAGAACAGGAACACGTTCAAGCTGCAGCCGCTTCAATTGCTCGGCTATTGCATCAATATCACGGATCATAAGCTGGTATAGCTCGCTTTCTTCATCCTTCAACGCCTCTGCAATATTAAAGGTTGTCGCTTCCGTATAAAAACCTCGATCCCAGCTTCGCTCTGGTGGGATATCAACTAATCCGATTGGGGCATTCCAATGCCAGCAAAAGGTTACAATTCCACCGTTGTTCCACCACGCTATCGCTTCCTCTACATCGTTACAGCTTGAACCACGCTCAACTCGTGAAGGAGAGTAGTTCATCATATCAAAGCCATATACCGCAGGATACTTGCCAGTCAGTGCAGCGATAACTTCAACCTCAGGCTGAGTAACAACCCCGATTTGCTGACCAGTCAGTACTTTTTCACCATAAATGCTGCACAAATACTCCATTAAAGCTAATGCTTCAGGCGTTGCATCATTATTGATTAGCTTGGGCTCAACATTATAGTTCACCATATCCTCTTCTCTCCCTTATGTGCACGCAGCGAATGTTTAGCCGACAATTCCGGTACGTTCGATGCTTTCTACAAAGTAACGCTGAACAGCAATGTACATTAGAATTAACGGAGCAATGGCTAGTAATATCCCCGTATCAACAACCATAGCAACATGGTTCGGGTCTGCCTTAAAGCCAGAGCCGTGTGAATACCCCATTAGTACAGGGATAAACTGATTGGCCTGAGAGGAAAGCGTTGCGACCTTCAACGACATAAGCTCCATTCCACTCATAAACAACGTTGTATAAAAGGTGTCATTATACTGCCAGACAAAGCAAAACAATACGACGGTAATGATCGGCGGAACAGAGTTCGGCAGCATAATTCTAAAAAACGTTTGAATGCCTCCAGCACCGTCAATTAATGAAGCTTCCTCAATCTCCTTCGGTAAGCCCTTGAAGAACTGTCTAAAAATATAAATGAATAGCCCGGCCTTAAGCCCAATCGCTGTTGCTGATGTAATAATCGACGGCCAATACGTATTCATAAGATTGACCCCTGACTTGCCTGTAAAAAGCGATACCACTCCGAGAATATCAAAGTTTTTGAAATGCAGGTAATACGGCAGCATTAAGGTTGTACTCGGCACCAATATCGTCATTACGACAAAAGCAAACAATATTTGATTTCCCGGGAAATTAAATCTAGCAAAGCCATAGCCAGCTAAAGCACAGCTAGCTGTCGTAAGCAGCGTCGTAACGATGACGAACAGAAGCGTTTTACCGAGCATCGGAAAATAGTCGAGAATGCCCATTGCAAGATCAATATTTTCCCATGTGAAGTGGGTAGGAATCATATAGATCGTTGGATTGTAGATGTCAACCTTATCCTTAAAAGCAACCGATATTTTTTGTAATATCGGATAAATAATAATAAATGAAATACCGATGACGAGCAGCGCTCGAAATATCGAATACGTCACATCAAAAAAGCGTTGAATCGACTTTTGCTTTCTATAGTAGCTATTGTCCATTTCGTTCATTGCAGTCCCACCTTCTTTCTTTCGCTGACGCTCAATTGTAATGAATTCGCTTCGACAATACGAATCCAACGATAACGAGGATTAGCGCGACGATGATCGTATAGATCCAGCTCATCGCTGCACTCAAACCAAAGTTTTGAGTTTCGAATGCAACCGAGTAGATGAGTGTCGTCACTGGGCTGCCCGTAAAGGAGTCGATAATCGTATAGATGATATTCGTTAAAATTAACGGACTAACCATTGGAAAGGTAATTTTCCAAAAGCACTCATAGGCCGTCGCACCTTCCATTTTCGCAACCTCATACATTGAGCTAGGCACAGCCTGCAATGCAGCAAGAAAGATGAGGATCTGTACGCCTGAGCTTGTAATAATGTCATAGATTCCAAGAATGGCAGACACGATATAATCGACAAAGGAGCGAGGGATTCCTACATCCATCAGCATATACACAATCGATGTAATATTGTAGGAGGATAGATCTGCCTGCATTTCATCCAGATATGCCCCGCTGCCAATTAAGTTAATAAGTCCGGCCTGCTCGGCAGAAGCAATCGCATTGGATGCAAGAATAACTGGCAGGAAGAAGATTGCTCGTGCTAATGTACGACCGCGAAATTTTTGATTAAGCAGCGTCGCTGAAAATAAGCTAAAGAACAATATCATCGGTACACTAATAAGCATTTGCGATACCGAGCTCGTAATGACGCGGTTGAAGTTAGCATCTACCAGCAGTGCATTACGGAAATTCTCGAAGCCAATCGGCTCCAAGGAATAACCAACAGGCTGTATCACAAGCTTCGTGAAGCTAAACATTAACGATTGAACAAGCGGTGTTAAGTATAAGAATAAAAATCCAATAAGCCACGGGGCGATAAAGACAAAACCGAGCATGGATCGCTTCCGATGTAGAGACATTGAATTCCATTTCATCACTGATCACCGCCTATTCCATAATGTCTTGGTGCGACCTTAACGCCGTTTACGATAGCTTCCTGCTCTGTATAATTTACTAGGATAGAGGTTCCATTGTCGTATTTAACCTCGATAACTCCTGGCTTATGAACGATCCTCTCCTGCATATGAGATGCACTTACCGGTGCCAACACCGCACTTGCTTCCTTATACATCGCAGCTGCTTTTTCAAGCCATATCTCATAGTGAGTAGAAAAATACTCATCGTAGGCAGTGAACTTCAGCTCTGAAGAGTGATCATAGCTCCATACAAAGTGTGGATACGAACCCTGCTCAATTGAACGAAGCAGCTGCTCCTCTACATTCTGCTCATCTGAAATATTAATCGCATCTCCCGCATACGGAAGGTAACCGTGAAGCACCATTTGATAGAATGGAACACTCTCATCCGTAATGCTAAAGCTGCTTGATGAAGCAGGGACATCGATGAGATGATCCGCATAAGCCCATGCGTAGGCATGACCGCCAACGATGATGGTGTCATTGGCTTCAGCAAGCTTTGCTAACGATTGCTGTACAATTTGCTTTGCTGTATCTCGATGAATGACACGCGATACGCGATAATCCGCGCCAACAACATCACCAAGATCACGCAGTGATACGCCAGACAGATCCAATTTGCTCGTATAGGACTGCATAAACTTATCGACATAATGAGGAAGCTTTGCAGCTGACAGTAGGTAGTAAGAGCCCTTCAATGGATCCATTCGATTTAATGCTCGATTGTACGGATGCAGCTCAGCCACATCTCTCGTAACAAAGCGTGCTGCATCAGAGGCAGGAGTAAAGTTCAGATCATCGTTGTAAATGTACTGGAATGCAACGTCTGGATATAGCTTTCCGCCTGCTTCCTCCAGCTTGCTTGCTAGCCGCTGTAAGTCTTGCTTATCCCCTAGTACAGAATCTAAGCGAAGCTTTTCTGGCGTTTTATGCTTAATGCCTCGGTTAAACCATCCGATGTACCTCATATTAATATCTTGAACTCCCTGTGCTGACAGCTGATCGACAATTGTGCCTGCCTGCTCGAAGGTTGTTAAGGAATGCACCTTCTTGTATGGCACACCTAAAAACGAGGTTCGCTTATCGTAAGAGCCGAGCACATCGAGATAGAATGGAATGGAATCCATCTGCTCTAACGGCTTCAGCACACCCGCTTCGATAAGATGCTCGCGATAATTAGCTGCCATTCCACTATAGCTTGCTTCCTCACCTGCTAAGAAGCTGTAGCGAACCTGCACATCCTCATTAAAGCGCTGAGCATTCAAAATTTGAATTTCTTGGTACTTCGTTCCCGTATACATCTCTAGCCAATCCTCACCACGCAGGCTGAACGATGCATAAACGTTGTTGTAGCTGTTGCGTATGCCGCCAACAGAGGCTGTTACACTACCATTTGCCTCGCCAAGCGTCACTTCAGCAAACCAAGCTGCATCACCATTTTTCAGACCAAAAACCGGCATCCGAGCGCTTTCGCTTACCATTCCTCTTGCCCAGCGTGTATTGTTCGGATCGTCTCCATAGATGCGCTGTACATATTGCTCATCCTTTACCTTTCCATTATTCAAGTAAATGAGGCTGCCAGAGCCATCAGGTACGAGCATGTAGCCCTCTCCTTGAGAGCCAGCTGCTCCGAAGAATGGCAACACATCAATGCTTCGTATGAGATAGCTGGAAGTCTCTTGAATATAGGATGCTGGAACGGTAACGACTAGATCATTGTCGATTAGCCGATATTCTATGGCGATCGTAAAGGCAGGCTTCTCTGCCACTGCACCAGCGCCGCCTCCCTGCTCTGCCTCATCAAAGGCAAGATCCTCCTCGGTATAGCCTGCCTCCTCGAAGGCGGCAATCATTTTGTTTAGAACGAGCTTCTTCTCTACCTGTGCATCAAGTCGCTCCATAACTCCTGGTCGATCCTTGGACTCTATATATCTCGCACTGACATAATTCGCCGTTCCTTCTGGCAGCTTGGCTAATATAAGCGTCTCGAAGCGTTCCTTGCTAATATATTTGGGCAATGCATCGACACCCTTCGATACATCTCCCATCGTATAGATCACTCTAAGACCATCTGCGATCGATTCCGCCTGAAACTGCTCGTTAGCTATACTTTTCTCGTGATTCGTATACGTATATAAATTCCCTTCCAGGTCACGGTACTGCAAAACTAGCTGAGAGGACAGCATGCTCTGCTCGTACTGCGATGCCATCGAATCCTCTAGGCGATCGATAGGATTGCTGTACCACGTCTGTCTGCTTGCTCGATCGGTGACTGCAATCTCTGACGTTTCTTTATTATAGTGAAGCGCAAGCTGATCGTTTTGCGCGACCACCTTCATCCCTGCTATTTGTACTTGATCTCCTGCTGGAACACTTTGCAGCTCGCTGCCCGCTTCTGGCTCAGCAGAATAAGAATAAGCCGCAGTACTAATTGCAGGCACTCCTCGATTCATCATCCACACGATACCGATGATCACTCCTATAGAAAGGAGAGCACCGAATATCATATACCATCTCTTTTTCATCGTTTGGCTGCCCCCTTTCTACGTTCTGAACAGCAACTCTCGGTATATGTTATAAATAAAATCATAGATTTGCTGAAGCATGCTCAACACCAATGCCCCTAGAAAAACGATAATCCCCATCACAATAATGGTAAGCACCATCGTCACAATCGTTTTCATCACGGTATATTGATGAATCGTCATAATGCCGACAAACAGCAGCCACATAAACCATAAGGAAGCAATGGACAGCATCAAGTAGTAAAAGGCTGTCTCCTCCTGTGCCATATAGCGACTAATGAAGGTCATCGGAATATACACAATAACAATTGGTGTCAAAGAATAAGCAGTTACCTTAACAATTTCGGTAAATTTTCCTTCGCCATCCATCAGTGTCGTAATCGACCAATTCGCAACAACCCATAGCACAAAAGGAATGACAACGGTAATGATGTCCATAATGCTATTAATGGCACGAGGATCGGTATAGTTGACGAGAAAGCCCGCATACTGCTTTTGCAAAATAAACGCAATAATCGTAAATGCGATAAGCAGATATGAAGCCTTCATGCTGCCCTTATTATCGTACTTCAAGTCCCAAAAGCTACTGAATGGCTTAAAGATGACTTGAAATGGAAATCTGATTAGCTCCTGCTTCATAACGCCTGATCCCTCCCAGCAGAATACGTTGCAGTACGACCTTGTCGCTTGCTACGAACCTTACGCCATATCATTAAGCCGATGATCATTACCGCTGCAATGACGATGGTTGTCATAATCGTACCGAACTGCTCCTTCATTTCCTCGCGACGGTAACGTTTATAGGCTACCGAGTATTGATCCCGCTCCATTCCCTGCTTGAAATAAAATATTGCTTCTTCATTACGCTTGGACATGACAAGAGAGCGTCCAATTCCAATATAGGCAATATCATAATTGCTATTAAGGTCTAGCACTTGCTGCCATACGGGCACTGCTTCCTCACTATAGCCGTTATAATGAAGCCTTGAAGCCTCTAGTACCAGCTCGCCAAACATGGTTGGCTTAAACACGTGAATATTAGCTTTCGCTCGATCAAGCACAAGCTGATTCACTCCGTCGTATTCGACCGCTACAGGAGTTTTGAAGGTTCCGTTCTGGTTAGCGTGCATGCCATAGATGAAGAGTAGATTCCCTTCAGCGTCGTACGTGAAGATTCTCCCCTGATTGCTGTCTAGCGCGCTGTAGATACCATCACCTAAGTATTTAATATCGATAAAAATCGAAGGTCCAACAGAGGAGCGGAATCGAATATCACCCTTCACATGAAAGTAACCAAATCGCTTTAGGACATCCTCGCCTGAAGGATTAAGACGTTTAATCGGTGTTGGTGAGTTCAAGTCGATATTTGTCGCGTAGACGAAACCCTTATGATCAATATCTAAATTCGAAAATTCAGTTGGAATGAACAACACCATCTGACTGCGCTGCTCCTTGGTTGAAAAAAGTCTCCATATAATTTCGTAATAATCACGCTTCACTTCATTCGTTCCGATATAGCCTAGAAACTCACCATCGGTATCAAACTGCATAATGCCTTCAAACACTCCGCTTGCGACAACATACATCCGCTTCGCATCATCTACTGCTACCTTCGTCGGAGTGAATTTAAAGCCTGCAGCGATAATGTCCGATTGTGGATTGTCGATAATAAGCTTTACAGATCCATCTTTATTGAGCACGATCAGCTTTCCAAGCCCGCTATCAGCGATATACAACGTCTCATCCTCGTCTACATACAAGCCGCTAACCGTGCCAAATGCGCCGATGCCCTCCACGGAATCAATGATTCGATCAAGTGACCAATCTGGGCGTATAACGACGATTCGCTTATTCCCCGTATCTGCCACATAGATATTCCCGCTTGGGGCGATGACCATATCATTAGGCTCCAGAAATGGCTCGATGCCTAGGTCGCTCCCTCCTACTGTTCGACTTGGTACGAACGCTGCAGGAGATGCAACTGCTTCCTCCCAGTAGTTATAGTTGTAGGCTTCATAGGGTGTACTCGCGTGAACGACATCTATCCATGCAGTAGTAAAGAGCACGGAGGCCATGACGATAGCTGAAACCATTGCTTTGATCCTCATCATATCCCTCCTAGTCCTTCATCCCGGAGGATGCCATCGTCTCAATGATTTTACTTTGTGAAAATACGAATAACGTAATCGGTACGCTCATTAATATTAATGCGACCGCTGCAGCCGCGCCTGCTCTCGCTATGCCCCCGTAAATAATTTGATTAGCGGCAAAGTGAAGACTTTTCAGCTGCTCGCTATAGATAAAGCCATTCCCGTCACTTCCCCACAGGATTTGAAATTGAAGAATAACGAGTGTCAGCCAAGCTGGCTTTACATTCGGCATTACAATCGTCCAAAAGATTCGATACTCGCTTGCTCCATCAATTTTTGCTGCTTCTAGCAGTGCATCCGGCATTTGCTCCATAAACTGCTTCATTAGATACAGACCTAGTGAATAGGAAAACGCAGGCACGATGACAGCCCAATACGTGTCAATTAAGCCTAGCCAGCTCATTACCATATAGTTCGGAATCGCTGTAACTGCCGGTGTAAACATTAGAGAAAGCACAACGACTTGGAACAAAGACTTTTTACCTGGGAAGCGATGCTTCGCAAGCGGAAAGGCAGCTGCTGAAGCGAAGATCACATGCCCAATGACACCGGTTAACGTAATAAAAACGGTATTGAATATATAACGGCTAAACGGTACCCATGACTCACCGAGCAAATTCAACAAATCACTAAAGTTATTCAATGTCGGGTTTCGAACAAATAAGGTCGGTGGGAATAGAAAGATCTCGTCTAACGGCTTAAATGCATTATTAATGGCATACACCAAAGGCAAAACCATGAAAGCTCCAAAGAAAGCTAATACTGTAAATAAGCTAAAGCTTCCCCAGAACGAGCGATTTACCCTTTTAGTGCGCAATTTGAAAGAAAAGGGCATGCTCATTCACCTACCTTACGTAATAGTTTTTGCACAATAAGGTTCGTGCTCAGCATGATGATAAATAGTACGGTAGCAATCGAAGAGGCAAAGCCCATCTCAAAGCGTGTCGTACCGTAGTCGATCAGATGTGTAACGATCGTTTCGGCGGCATAGTTGACGCTTGGAAACCCTGCTAAGGCAATCGATACATCCGATACTGCAAGTGATGTCGTGATCTGAATAACAGCGCCGAACATAAGCTGCGGACGCATTGAAGGCAGCGTAATGTACCATAGCTCCTGCCAGCGATTACGAATGCCGTCCACTGCTCCAGCCTCATACAATGTGCGGTCAACCGTCTGAAGTCCTGCGATAAAGGCAAGGAAGCCTGTACCGAGGGACAGCCACAGCTGCACAATTATGATGATGGCTAATATATACTGCTCTTCCTTCAACCACTGAATCGGCTCCATCAGAATACCGAGCTTCAATAGCAGGCCGTTCATTATGCCGTAGCGATCACCGGAAAAGATCATCAGCCATATGAAAAACACATTGCCCGAGATCGAAGGTGCGTAAAACACAAGCGTCATAAAGGCACGCAGCTTCGGGGACAGCTCATTAATGATCCATGCAAACACAAAGCAGGCAATATAGCTGACCGGGCCTGTAATGACAGCAAACAGTATTGTATTTTTTATAGCGATTAGAAAGATATCATCCTCTAGGAACAATCTAGAATAGTTGTGCCAGCCAATAAACTTAGGAAATTCAAGCATATTAAAGTACGTAAAGCTTAAAACCATTGACATAATGACCGGCAACACCGTAAATACGGCAAAAAGTATCATATAAGGCGCGAGAAGCACATAGGAGTGCTTGCTCTTTTTTATTTCGCTAACCTTTAAGCTCCACCAGTTAGACATGCCGCAAGCCCCTCCTTATTGTGGCAAGCCAAATTCTTCGCGCTTGTTCTCGATTTCGTCTTGAATGTACTCCACATAGTCCATTAGCGCCTCCCGTGCTTCGACCTCACCAATCACGGTTTTGTAGAAGGCGTTGAATAGATGACGACCAGTAAAGTAGCCTCCTGGCACCTCTGGAATGCCGACCACATGGTCGAACTGCTCCTTCAGCTGTTCATAGTCAGCAACTGGCCATGGAAGACTATCCAGTGCATTAATGTTCGCTGTAGGATAACGCGCGGCTGCTCCCATTAGCCCTTCCATCTCGCGGCCAAACTTCGCCTGCGTATCATCACTCGTCCACCACTTCATAAACTCCCAAGCAGCTTCCTTATCCTCTGCGCTTTCTAGCATCATGACTGCCGAGCCACCGCTAGGCACCTGGTTATTAATCGTTCCATCAGGCTGTACTGTACCTGGAATAGGTGCAAATCCCCATAGTCCACGGATTTCAGGCGCGAAAACCGTCAGCTGATTATAAATGGTATAGTCTGCAATACCGATTGGCATTTCTCCTGTACGGAAGCGATTGGCGAAGTCATACTCACGCTCCAGCTTGTAGTCGGTGTAATATTCCGTCCACTGCTTGAAGGTTTCAATCGCGACGCGCGAATCTAGATCCGACTCTTTGCCATCGTTACGGTAGAATTGTCCTCCGTTTTGGAACAATAGTGCAGCGTATAATGAGTTTGGCGGAATATTTTGGCCTTGAATCGCGGCCTGCTGAACCTGTGGCAATCCAAACGCCATATGATTTTTGCTCAACACAGCGAGCATCGCAGATACTTCATCCCATGTCTTTGGAACCTCTAGCTCCAGCTCCTCCAGTACATCCTTTCGATAAAACAGCATATTGAATGTTTGCTGCTCTGGCAGCGCATAGACGCCGTTTGTATACTGATATGGAACGACTGCGCTGCTGCGGAAGCGTTTAGCTACTTCAGCATAATCGGCAAATTGGGTTAGATCCGCTGCTGCATTTCTCATCGCAAAGTTAACCGGTATGTCATTGTCGATCTGCATCGCGACATCAGGTCCTTGACCGGCAAGCGTTGCTGGGAGCAGTGTGTGCATCTGGACTAGCTTCAGATTGACATTAATTCCCGTCTGTGAGGTAAAGGTTTCGTCAATCATCGCCTTCATCGTATTGGCTTGATCTCGACCGCTTCCGATCCATACAGTAATCGTGCGCTGATCCTTTTGATCGGATACGTTTCCAATACTGTTGTAGTCAATAAAGAAAGAGTTGAAGAACGTTTGCATTTCATGCTTCAGCTTGGAAGCAACACTTAAGCCCTGTACCTTCACCTTTGTATCTGGTGAGCTTAAAATAATTGCATCAATCTCAAGCGGGTGCTCTCTTGCCTGCTGCACCCAAGTTCCTAGACCACCAGTATTGGTTTTGTAATCGGTTAGCTTGCGATGAATATTGTCTGGCTTTTCAATCATCTCGCCAAGCTGAATGGCCATTGATTTCAATAGTGCTTCTTGATCACTTGTTCCTCCTGCAAGCTGCTTTAGATGAGCAGCTACATCGGATAAGCGATCTCGTTCAAAGGTTAATGTTTCTATTAAATTAGGGATCTTACTAGTTAGCTGATAGTCTCGATATTCATCAGGCTTCGTACCCGTAATCATCAGAATGCTACGATATAGCGAGTTCAGCTCATATAGGGAGTCCTCCACCTCTGAGATCAGCTCTGCAAAAGGTCCCAATGTATTTTCCAAGCGGAGCGTATGCTTGCCAGCTGTGAAGTAGTAAAGATAAGGCTCATCATCCTCACCTAGCGTGTCAAGACGATATCCGCTTTTATACTTAAACCCGACTTGATTCATTTCCTCAAAAGGTACGACTCCGTCAATGTAAAGCTTTCGAGTGGAGTAGATTCCTCTCACCCAGTTTTGCTGCGCAATAAAGGACAGCTCATATAGACCATCCTCGGGCACATCGATCTCCCACTCGATCCATTGACCAGGCAAGCGCCAATTGTAGCCACCTATCGTATTTATTTTGATTAGAGAAGCGCTATACGGAGATACCGCTGCACTAGTACGTTCGCTCACAGGATATAACGTCGGAGATGATTTTTTAATTGCTGCCTCGCCTTCAATTCGAAGCTCTATCCCTGAGGTCATTTGAATGCCTTGCTGCTCATATTGCTGCTTAAGCTCGTCATAGCTAGGCAGTGCTGGCTGCTGCTTCAAACGAATCTCTTTCATAACGACAGGCTCACGCGAGGCTTGAAATGACAACGTATGTGTTCCTTTTGTAATATAAAATTGGAACGGCTCTGTTATGTAGCCATTGGAATCCTGAACTACCTTCGTTGTCCACTCTGGATACTCCACTTGTCGTGGTCTCAGCTCATTGCCTTGATTATCAACCTTGATCGTGTCCAGCTCATTGTTCCAAATCCGGTCAAACTGAATAAACTGCGCCTCTTCAAACGGCACTTTCCCATCTAGCTTCACAATGCGCTCGATTGCTGAGCTTTTGCCCGCAACCGGATAATAAAGCAGCTCCATCGTATATAGACCACTTGCTGGTGCTGTAAAGCTCCACTCGACCTCACCCGTCTCACCTGTCCATAATGAAGATCCTTGCATTCCTTCAAAGCTATCAAGCACTTCAAAGTCGTCACCGAGCAATCTCGAATATTGTGCTGCATCAATAATAATGTCTTGCTCAGCCTTTGGTTCATGTTCATACTGCGCGATATAGGCGGCGTAGCTATTCTCACTATGACGCAGCTTCCCTTCATACGGAGTTTTAGCAGCCGCATCCAACGGTTTGTTATCAGAAAGCAAATTTAAGATAATAAGTACAGCGCATAGCAAAACACATACACCAATCACTATTGCAACCGACTTAGGGTTTCGATGCTGACGGTTCACCACATTACCTCCTCAATCCCGCCTCTAAGCAGAGTTGTCTGGAAAGTACTTGATAGTTAGTTAATCCAAACGGAGCCGCTACGGAGCAAAGCGTTCTTCCACTCGCGTTTAATGCCTGAAGCCTGATTCCTCTAATAAATAAGGTAGAATCAGGCTTCAAAGGCGAGCACTGTCGTTTTTCAGAATCTCATTGCTTCTTCGCTCACTATGAGCTTGAGCTAACTATTAAAGATGTCTACTTTTCAGAGAACTCTAATACTACATTACTGACCTAGCTTCGTTAAAGACTCTGCTGCAGGACCTTTATAGGTTTCAGCTGCCGCAGCTGGTGAAATTTGATTCACGACAACATCATTGACAAATGCCCACGTAGGGAAGTCAGGGAATGCCTCATCTACAGTAATTAAGCCTGTGCCTGCAATATGATCACGAAGCATCATAACGTCATCCTCATAGCTATAAATGCTTTCAAGATAGTCTTGTCCTGGGTACTCCTCAAGCATTGGAATATCGAAGGTTTCTTCGAAAATTTGGTAGACCAGATCAGGGTCCTTTACACCTTTACCAATAAATTTGGCTGCAGCGGCTGAATTCGCATAGGTGTAAGACGTTGTTTGGTCTGGACCTTTTGGAATTGGAACTATACCGAATTCAAAGTTCAAGCCTCCAAGATTCCATTCCGCAACCGTGAACATGGCAACATCGCCTTCTTTGAAGGTATTGGATTCCTCCCAGTTCATCGGATCGCCAGTGCTTACTTTTACAACCTTATCTACGTTATACAGCTGGTTCAAAAACTCTGCAGTTTTAATAGAACCAGGACTTGTTAATCCCTCTACTAAATTCTCTTCATCTACGATGTGAACGCCGTTTGATACTGCAAAATGCTTATATGCATCAACCGACCATGCTGCGAAGCCCCACACATCATTTTTCCCATCATTGTTTGTATCCTTCGTTGCTGTCTTAGCCAGCTCTAAAAACTTATCCCATGTCCATTCCCCACGCTCATATAGCTCCTTAGGATCTTCTAGATTGAGCTCCTTGAATAGATCGCGATTGTAGTGAAGACCTGCACCGATTGCGACCGGATTATCAAAGCCATAGTAGTCGCCCGCTAGCGGGGAGTACTTCGTTAGCAGATTCGCTTCATTGTTAATGTTGTGGTTTTCATTCGTAAACTCACTAATCGGTAGAATAAGTCCTTTATTAATAAGTGGAAGTGCTGCCTTATACTCGAGCTGTACAATATCAGCGAACGGCTCACCCGCTAATACGCTGTTCGTAAAGTTTGGAACCATTTCTTCAAATGGCACAGTTACAAATTCAATCTTTACGTTGTATTTCTTTTCAACCTCTTCGATTTTCGCTAAGCGGTTAATATCAGATTGTGTTGTGCCAGCTGGTGTTAGATCCCACCAAGCAGCAATTTTAATGACGCGACCACCGAGATCATATGTCTCTTCTTCTACTGTCTCTGATGGTTCTGGTGTTGCTGTTTCCTCGCTTACTGGCGATGGTGATGGTGTTGGTGTTGCATTTCCTGAATTGCTATTCCCTCCGCTGCAAGCAGATAGAACAACCATGAAGCAGATCAACAAAAATGAAAACCCTTTCAATTTACGCATTTTTTAACCTCCCATTTTTATTGTTGTTCCAGGTATGCAATAACAAAATAGGACAAATGAAGTTATACTATGAAGAAACTAACCATCATAACAAAACAATAATTGTTATGTTTGTTATTTTGTTAGCGCTTCCTTACATAACAAATATTAACATGCGCATAACATTTAGGTCAATAAGCAAAATAAAAAATAATAATTTATCGCATTTCACAGCAAATAGTGCGTTCTCTAAGAATATTATTGCAATAACGAGAATAACATGTTATGTTGAAGATAACAAAAATAACAAAAACGGAGAGTTGTGGTATTGTGCGGAAAAAGGTTACCATTCAAGAAATCGCAGATGCAACTGGCCTGTCTAAATATGCTGTCTCTAGAGCATTAGCAGGTAAATCAGGAGTAAGTTCAGAAACCAGGCAATATATCATTCAGACTGCAGAGCATCTAGGTTATTTCTCCACGAGGACGATCACTCGTCAGCAGTCGGCACCTCCGCCTTCCAGTGATGGTAGCTGGAGCGGCACTGTGCTTATTCTATTCCCTGACGTTCGATATCAAAATACAGATTCATTATATTGGGGACCGATTTTCAATGGTATATCCTCAGCATTGAATAAAAAAGGCTTCAATATTTTAACGTTAACGGAGCCTAGTAATGATTCGATCTTTACCTTGCTCAATCCAGGAGCTATACAGGGCATTATATCCGTGGGTTCCATATCTACATCTCTTCTGCTTGAATTAAAACGAAGCAGCATTCCGGTCGTTATGGTTGATCACAGCGATCATGAATTTGTATGCGATTCTATATTCAGTGACAACATGGGAGCAATCTCGCAAATTATGAATGAACTGTGCCAGGCAGGATATCGTCGCTTTCAATTTATCGGCAATATTCAAGAAGCGCCTAGCTTTAAGGAACGCTGGATTGCATTCCGAAGTTCACTTGAGGAACGGAATATTCCACTGAAGCAAAATTTTCGATTAATTTCCGAGGAAGTGGAGGATATCCACACGGTCATTCCTAAGGTGCTTGAGGAGGATGGGCTGCCAGAGGTTTTTGTATGTGCTAATGACATCTATGCTGATTTTACGATAGAGGCATTAGGACATGCTGGCTATGAAGTACCGCGTGACTGCATTTTTACAGGCTTCGACTATACTCATCCAGGGCTTCCGCTATATGCAACGATGAATGTTAAGAAGGAGCTTTTAGGAAAGCGCTCCGTTGAGCAGCTGCTATGGCGCATTATGAATCCTGATCAGCCGTATGAGCGAAAGCTGTTGCATGCTGATCTAATTGTTAATAAGCATTTTTCTAGCATTCGGTCCTAGACTTAACAAAAAGCCGCTCTACACTTTTACAAGCGTAGAGCGGCTTAAATTTATTTCTTAATGTCTGTAGCTTAAACCATTACTTTGCAGATATTATTGCTTAGCTCCACTGGATCATCAATGGACAGACCCTCGATGAGCAGCGCCTGGCTGTAAAGAAGCTGTGTATAGAGACCGAACTTTTCTTGATCCTGCTCAAATGCATTTTTCAATGCACTATATACATCATGATTAATGTTAATCTCAAGCACCTTATCTGCTTTAACGCCGCCTGCATCAGGCATCGCTTGAAGAATCTTCTCCATCTCGATGGAAAGCTCACCTTCAGAGGACAAGCAAACAGGGTGGCTTTTTAGACGCTTAGAAGCTTTTACTGCTTTTACTTTACCATCAAGCAGCGAGCTCATACGCTCAAACAGCTCCTTCGCTTCCTCATTCTCCGCCTCAGACTGGTCGTCGTTCTCGTTTGCCTCAAAGCCAAGATCTCCACTTGCTACGTTGCGGAATTCCTTCTCCTTGTAATTCGCAATGATTTTTATCGCGAACTCATCGATATCATCGGTTAAATATAGCACCTCATAGCCTTTATCTAACACGACCTCCAGCTGTGGGGATTTTTCAATACGTGCAACAGATTCACCCGTAGCATAATAAATATATTTTTGCTCCTCAGGCATACGTTCAACATACTCAGCAAGGCTGACCTGCTTTTTGTCCTTGGAGGAGGTGAAGATCAACAGATCCTGTAGATCTCCTTTATTCATGCCATAATCATTATAAACACCAAATTTTAGCTGACGGCCAAATGCTTCGAAGAACTTTTCATAGCTCTCACGCTCGTCTTTAAGCATGGACTGCAGCATTGATTTGATTTTGTTTTTAATATTTTTAGCGATCAGCTTAAGCTGACGGTCATGCTGCAGAAGCTCACGCGAAATATTAAGCGACAGATCCTCAGAGTCAACCATACCCTTCACGAAGCTGAAATAATCAGGCAGCAAATCTCCGCATTTTTCCATAATTAATACGCCATTGGAGTACAGCTCAAGCCCTTTTTCGAATTCCTTCGTATAGTAATCGTAAGGAGCGCTTTCTGGAACAAATAAAATCGCATTGTACACAACCGCACCATCAGCACTAATATGTACATGCTTTAGTGGCTTGTCGAAGCCATAGCGCTTATCCATATAAAATTGGTTGTAATCTTCATCGGTTAGCTCGCTTTTGTTACGGCGCCAGATCGGAACCATACTGTTGAGTACTTGTTCCTCTGTCACCTCCTCAAACTCACCCTCTGCATCTGCTTTCGGCTTCTGTGTCGTCATATCCATTTTGATCGGATAACGGATAAAATCAGAGTACTTTTTAACGATAGCCTTTAGGCGATAAGGCTCCAAATACTCGTCATATTGCTCTTCCTCTGAATTTTCCTTAATATGCATTACAATTTCAGTACCTACTGTGTCCTTCTCAGCTGACTCAATCGTATAGCCGTCAGCACCAGCAGAGATCCAGCGGTATGCCTCTTCACTTCCTAGTGCTCGTGAAGTAACAACGAGCTTGTCTGCAACCATAAATGCAGAATAGAAGCCAACACCAAATTGCCCAATAATGTTATGCCCATCTTGAGCTTCATTTTCCTTTTTAAATGCTAGTGATCCACTTTTCGCAATTACGCCAAGGTTGTTGTCTAGCTCCTCCTTAGTCATACCGATTCCTGTATCGGTAATCGTAATCGTGCGAGCGTTAGCGTCTACAGCAATTTTAATGAAATAGTCTTCTTTGTTGAATACGAGTGTGTCGTCTGTTAATGCTTTATAGTAAATTTTATCAATCGCATCACTAGCATTGGACAGAAGCTCTCTTAAAAAGATTTCCTTCTGTGTATAAATGGAGTTAATCATCATCTCCAGCAATCGTTTAGATTCTGCTTTGAACTGCTTTTTAGCCATCGTCGATTATTTCTCCCTTCAACCCATAAGTTGTTAGCACTCAGTATGCTAGAGTGCTAATCTTATAAAATATATACCATACTATGAATTTAGTTGTCAACGAGCTGTGTTATACGCATGAAGCAATGTATACCGCTCCGGTCGTACACGGTGAGCCTCGCGCAGCGCCTGCTCAGCCAGCTCCTTAGCAATGCCAAGCTGTTCAATGGTTGCCGGACCTCCCACTTTAGCCAGTAACGCTCTAAGCTCATTAGCGGTTGGAATATCGTTGATCCCGCGTTTAATAACTTGCCAATGATTACGTACCGATTCACGAACGTCAGGCTGAAGTCCAAAGTCCTCTGCCGACAATTGATGGTATAGCTCAGCAATCATCGTACAGCTTACCCCAACCTTCGCGCCGTGCAGCAGCTGTCGTTTTCCCTTCTTAATGAAGTCCATTTCCCAGTAATGAGAAACATGGTGCTCAGCCCCAGATGCAGGGTGAGATTTTCCGAATATAAGCATGGCAATGCCTGACTCGATTAAACCGCTCATCAAGCTGGCAATTCCTTGTTCCTCTCCTTGCTCAATCAGCTCTACTGCACCTACACATCTATTAAGGGCTTGCTTTGTAATGATATAAGCCTGCTCCATATAGGGCTCTTCATTCGTTATTCGCCCGAATGTCCAATCGAACAATGAAGTATACTTTCCTAGTATATCGCCAAAGCCAGCGGCTATAAGCTCTCGAGGAGCTGACTTCAATATATGTAGATCGGCAAATACTGCATTCGGCCCGATCGATACAATCGTTTTCTTCTCACCCCGCAGAATAATAGGCGCTCCTTTAGAGTTGAAGCCATCAACAGAAGGAGCTGTAGGAATCGATATGAAAGGAAGCTCGAGCGTATAGCCTACCATTCTCGTAATATCATGAATTGTTCCACTGCCTACTGCCACGAGCACATCCGGCTGACGTTGCTTGGCTGCTAACATTAATTCGACTAATGATTGCTCATCTGCGACGACGTCACCTACATGATTCGGTGTTATGAACACTGTATTCACCCGGTCTACCTGCTGCTCTGCTAGAAGTTGCTCAAGCTGCTTACCTGCGACGCGATAGGTGTTGTCGTCTACAACAATCATGACCGAAGAGAAGTGCTTCGCGATATATGAAGCCGCCTTGCTTAACGCTCCCGCTTCAATTACAATCGTATCCATTCCGATACTCTCTCTCGTCTCCTGATCTAACCCATTCAATATGGAGATAATGCTCTGTTCATATCGCACTGCTTCCCCTCCTCAGTGACTCTAATAAATAATAGGAGGTCTACAGCTACATTGATCGCTGTGACCTCCTACCATTATAACGTTATTTATCTTATAATTTCCATTCTATTAAGTGCTAAAGCCCCGTATGGAAGTAGCCATCAATTTTATAAACCTTCTGCTCCAACGTATCCTTATCCTGTACGGTTAGCAAATAATTCGTGTATTCATTGACTACAACAATCTCCTGTAGCAGAAGGCCATTTTCAGCATTCCCAGGTGCGATCTCAATCGGCACCCCGTCAACTTCATAGATGAGTGATACAATTGAATATTTGTTTGGCATAATGCGCAAGTATGGCTGCGGGTATGGACTGTCTACGCCGAAGCTTATAACACCCTCGTATTCCTCGCCATAACCCTCAATATAATAATAAATCGGTTGATATTCCTCCATTGCCATCCCAGGACCACCAAAGGATAGGGCTACTGGCATATCGGTCTGATCGGGAACAGTCTCAATGACCATTGAGAATACCTTTTCGCCAAATTGACTATGATTCATCGTTACAGAAACGATAAGATAATCTGAACTATCAGGATATAATGGATATCTGATCATATTACCCTCAACCTCATGTATCTGCTCAGGCCCTATTACCGCAGATGAGATGATGAAATCTTCACTTGGGGAATAGATTCTTAATTGTGACTCCTCTAGTACAGTAATTGGTCCACTAATATTTAGATGTGTCGAATCACTAGCATCGCGTGAGTATGGGACAGAGACGTATTCCCCTTCCTCTATTCCAAAGTCAATGATCAACGGATATGCAACATCATCCCAGACTTGCGGCATTACTACATTTCCGTGCAGCGTGAATGTTTCATTACCATAGATAGGATGGGACATGTTAATCTCTATGACTAGCTCTGATACTTCCTCAGGCAATGTCCACATGTAGCGATCAACACCACCTTGCAAGCTCTGCCCGTTTATCGTAACTGCTAGTATAGTAGCATCAGTAACATTAGGAGTTATCACGAGCTGATCTGAACCTTGAGCGACCAAGGCTTCACCAAGCATAAAGCTTAATGATTCCTGCTGACTCACGCTATAGCCTAACGTCTTGTTATACCCATGTAACATGTGCTCTATCGTAAATGGTGCTGCTTCATCCTCCCAGCTCGGCGGTGGTTCATACGATACGATGCCGCGAAGCGTCAGCTCTGCGGACCCATAGCTTGGATGATACACGTCAATCAACGCATAAAGATCTGATGACGATTCAGGTAAATCCCATACATAGCTGCCATTAACCTTTTGTACGTCCACACCATTTATCGTTACCGCTGTAAGATCAGCACCTGCTACATTCGGAGTAAGAATTAATTGAG
>NZ_JAMBNY010000023.1 GCF_023715345.1 Paenibacillus camelliae | reverse complement strand
CATCTCTTGGACTGAGAAGTTTAACGGACAGATACAGTCTTTTGCGGAATATGACATGAACCGCCGTGTACCGAACGGTATGCACGGTGGTGTGAGAGGACGGGGGCTAGCCGCCCCCTCCTACTCGGTTTGGAGGGATAGTGTGTATTGTAAACTTGCGATTGTAGGTCTAGAGCAGCGTGCTCGAGCCGTTTTATTGCCCTACGAGAAGCGCAGCGCATTGCAGATCGAGCAGTGGCAAGCGTGCTTGCGTGAAGGTGAGCGACTTCTAGTGTATGACGCACCAATAGCGCTCTATTTGGCGGATTGGCTTGCCAGGTATGTACAGAAAACCGTAAGGAAGGAAGTGGGATCACGGACCGGGACGAGAGATCAACTGCAGCGATATCAACATGTTATCACTCAGCAGCTCGTAGCAGTTGGCAAACGCTTACCAGGCCATTGGGTTGCATACGAGAGTATTGCCGGTATGCTAGGCTCTTCTAATGTTTTGAAGGCGGGTAAGGAGTTTGAAGGCATAGACAGTGTAGACAGTTTCCATAGTCATCAATACAGGGATAGCATTGGTAGCCTTCATCACAGTCCTCCTCCCATTAATGAATGCCACCAAAATAATCAACGTATTCAAGCGCTACAGCAGCACATTACATCATTACTGCAAGGAAGAAAGCTTTTGTATGACGAGTGGCTTAGTCTAGGAGCTCAGCAGGTAAGTGAGAATAAGGAGCAGCTGTTAGCTGCGTTTCGCTATGCGGTGCTGCAAGGGAGCATCAAGCTACGCAGCGCTGTTCAGCTAGTGAGTCTAAGAGGGAAGCGGCCCTTGCTCCGCTGCTTGCGCTGCTATGAAACAGAGCTTACTGAAAGTGAACATCATTGCCCATTTTGTGGTGAGCATTGCTACTATTGCAAAACGTGCCTACAGATGGGACGAGCAAGAACATGTAGTGTTGTCGTTATGGGACACTATCACTCGCCTACTACCGATGCTCGTAACATTCACCCCCCTTCACGTGTGCTAGATCTGGAGGCTTTCGGATTAAGTGATGCACAGCAGATGGCAACGACTAAAGCGTTAACGTTTGTCCACCAACGCTTAACCACTAGAAGATTACCCCGATTTATTCGCGCAGCTTCTACCACATTGTCACGACAATTTTTACTGTGGGCAGTGACGGGTGCGGGCAAGACTGAGATGATCTTTCCACTCGTCGCTTATATGACGAAGCTAGGCGGCCGAGTGCTGCTAGCGACACCGCGCAGAGACGTTGTGCTGGAGCTTGCTCCCCGGCTGCACAAGGCTTTCCCTGAGCTATCCATTGCAACGCTGTATGGCGGCAGTGAAGAGCGTTGGCAGCATGGACAGCTTATCATTGCAACGACACATCAGCTTATGCGCTTCCACCAAGCCTTTGACCTCGTCATTATCGACGAGCTTGATGCCTTTCCCTATCATGGTGATGAACGTCTGTATCGCGTAGCAGAGCAATGCAGCACGAAGCATGGGGTGAGACTGCTGCTGTCAGCGACTCCACCCGCCTATTTGCAGCGGGAGCTTAATAAAGGACGTCTTGCCTACGTAAAGCTTCCAGTTCGCTATCATCGACATCCCTTGCCCGTTCCCATTCGCTTGAAAACCCCACTAATTGCCGAACAACTCAAAAAACGAACGCTTCCTTCAGCTTTAATCCAGGCGCTGCACAGCTCGCTTAAGGACGATGCACAGGTATTTATCTTTTTGCAGCGTATCGCTCATACTGAGGCCTATGCTGCACTGCTTAGAGCAAGCTTCCCACATGTGTCGATTCAAGCGACATCGTCACAGGACGCCCAGCGAGCGGAGAAGGTAATTGCTTTTCGTAATCGAGACATTCGAATTTTGGTCACGACGACTATACTTGAACGTGGAGTGACGGTACCGCGTAGCCATGTCTACATATGTGATGCCGAAGCGGAGCTGTTCGATGAAGCCTCCCTCGTGCAGATGGCAGGCAGAGCAGGTCGCTCAGGTGATGCGCCGAACGGCGCGGTATATTTTTTATCACAGCAGTGGAATGAGGCACAGCGCAAGGCTGTGAAGCAGATCAAAAGCATGAATGAGCTGGCGAGTGACTTAGGATACTTACTGCCACAATATCGATCAAAGCGTCAAGGAGTGTGGAGAAGATGAAGGCTTCAGATTTATTACGATGGCTTCAGCCAAGCGAGTCATTATGCATGATCTGTACCAGTCGAAGAGTGCAAGCACTGAGTTCTACTTTGCTAGACCGAGTAACGCTTAAAAAGCTATCACAATATTTATGTGCACCATGCTTTAACGAGATTGCTTGGATTGATCAAGTGCTGTGTATGCATTGCGGCAGACATCATCGCTGTCCAGATTGCCAGCTGCGACAAGCATCTTCATTATGGTTGAATCGCAGCGCAGTCGATTATCAATCGATGATGAAGGAATGGCTTCATCGCTATAAGTTCCAAGGTGATGAGCGGTTAGCGGATTTGCTAGGTACCATGCTCATGCCAGCCATTGAGCGAGTGAGTGCACAGCTCATTATTAAGCATCGATTAGAACAGGCATGGAGAGCGAGCAGAAAGCCGCCTCTACGGTGGCTGAAGGCGAGCAGGACGGTATTCTGGGACGCAGTAACTGCTGTGCCTATAAGTGAGGAGCGGTATCGCGAGCGAGGCTTTAATCAGGCGTACCAGCTGGCTCAGATTGTGAGTAGGGCAGTGGGTGTGCCGTATGTAGAGTTGCTCGTTCGGACCTCGCATGAGCAGAGGCAAAGTCATCAAGGCCGTGGTGCGCGCTTTCAAGGGATCGACAGTCGCTACCAAAGCTCTGCGAAAGGCTGGAATATGCTGATGCGACATGTAGGGAAGCGGGACAAGCTTCATATATTGCTCATTGATGACGTATATACAACCGGCAGCACCGTTCATGCATGCGCACAGGCCATGATGCAAAGCAGCCCATGTGAACTTCATGTTGCTAGTATTACCTGGGCAAGGTCATGAAATCGACATAGAAATGGAATCATAAACTAATGAAAAGTAGCTATTCTTTCGATAAACTATATAAGGGATGTTCAAGAAGCCTTTTGTATGAAAACTTCTCGGTAACAAGCGCTGACTTTTTGAACATGTACTATAAGTATAATGTAGGTTAAGGGGAGGTCACTGGTATGAATATTGACAATTGTCCTCGGTGCGGGAAGATTTTCGCGAAGGGCTTTAGAGATGTGTGCCCAGCTTGCGTTCGCGAGATTGACAAGGAATACGAGACATGCGCGAATTATTTAAGAGAAAATAGAGGAGCTTCCATTACAGAGCTTTCTGAGGAAACGGGAGTAAGCATTAGACAAATTACGAAGTTTATTCGTGAAGGCCGTATATCTTTAATGGATGCACCAAACTTATCCTACCCGTGTGAATCATGCGGTGTATTAATCCAAAGCAATAACTTATGCGACAGCTGTAGAAATCGCCTAGTTAATGCCTCTAAAAATCTATTCTCGAATGAATCACTCGCTCAAGAGAAAAAGCTTAGCGAGGAGGAGGTTAAAGAGGTATATAAAGGCATTAATCAATACAAAGACCGTTAGAGGAACATTAAAAAATCCACCTTTGATCACGAAGTAGAAGTGAACGCTGTTCGTCATCGAATCTTGAATTCAGCCGGGCCTTCTGGTGCTCACGTACCTTATGCGTACGCTGCGCTCCTCAGTCCCTAGCTTTTTTCAACCTTCTCGGTGCTGAAAGCTGGATTTTTTAATTCTGATTATAAGTTATAATTCAAAAGCCCAACTTTGATTACAAAGTGACACATTGTAGCATAGTCGACGTCGAATATGAAGCCCTACCGAAAGCTCTGTTGCTCACGTACCAAAAACGTACGCTGCGCTACTCGCTTTCTAGTATTGCTTTATCTTCTTGGTCCTTAATCACGAAGTAACACATTGTAGCGGAATCGACATCTAAGATTGGATACGAATTATGAGAATTTTATCAAAAAGGCACTTTCTTGATACTGAAAGCTGTTCTTTTTGAACAATACTATAAATAAAAAAACAGATGAAGCCGATAATACTATTAACAGTTATCGGCTTTTTAGTTTGTTTACAATGGGGTGAGATGAATGAAAATCAATGACATAAATCGTGTGAACGGAATTAATAAAGGTTATCAGCAGCAGGTGGACTTCCGTAAGGAAAACAAGCTGGCATCTAAGAAGGATGAAGTACAGATCTCTTCAGAAGCACAAGAGATGCTAGAAAGCAGCCGCGCAGAGAGTTCTGAACGTGCGGAGCGTGTGAAAGAACTGAAGCATGCGGTTCAAACAGGGACGTATCATGTAGAAGCAGGTAAGCTAGCAGAGAAGCTGCTGCCATTCTTTAAAAAATAACGCATAAGCATGGAGGTAAAGGATGGAAGCGACAACCTTTCAGCAGCTTGTCCAACAATTAAAGCAATTGCTGCTTATCTATCGTGCGTTATTCACATTTGCAGATGAGAAGAAAAACGCAATTATTAAGAACGATATTGAGTCGATCAATATGATCACCATGAAGGAGACGAAGGCATTGAAGCCTGTCCCAGAGCTGGAGGCAAGCTCTCGTTCCTTGATGACGAAGCTACAGCGTGAGCTAGGCTTCAGGCCAAAGCTAAAAATGACACTCTCAGAGCTAGTGCAGCTTGTCATCGATCCTAAGCAGAAGCAAGAGCTTGCTGAGCTGCAGAATAATCTGGCTCATATGTCCGAGCAATTGAAGAAAGCCAATGAACATAACCAACAGTTAATACAGCTCTCGCTAGAATATGTACATTTTTCTTTGGACGCGATATGCGGACCGCCGGAGGATGAAGTAACGTATAAACGACCTAGCCCCGGCACTGATGTGCAGCGAAGAACGGGCCTTTACGATACAAGAGGATAACGTAGCAAGTAATTAGTGAGTAATTAGGGGGAAGATCATGGTATCCACATTTCATGGATTAGAAACGAGCAAGCGCTCACTGCTAACACAGTCCACAGCACTTAGCACAGTTGGACATAATATATCGAATGCATCAACAGCAGGCTATACACGTCAGCGTGTAAATATGACAAACGCAGATCCCGTGTATGTGCCAGGCTTTAACCGCGTTCATACACCTGGACAAATTGGTACGGGCGTACAATATGACAGTATTACACGCGTACGCGACAGCTATCTAGACCTGCAATATCGCCGTGAGAATCAAGATTTAGGCTATTATACGATCTATAATTCTACGATGGAAGCTATTCAAACGATGATTAATGAACCGTCTGACAACGGTGTTAGTGCAATAATGGACAAGTTCTGGAACTCGCTTGAAGTAATGAATCGTGATGCCAACCTACTTAGTGCACGTGTTGATTTTATCGGAAACGCTAAAAATATGGCAGATACGTTCAACAAGATCGGGACTTCACTTAATACGCTAGAAGCTGATATCTCGAGCAACACTACGATTAAGCTCAATCAAGCTAACAATTTATTAGATGGTATTACCAAGCTTAACGACACCATTCGCAAGATCGAGATGCTTGGCGATAACGCTAACGATTACCGAGATCAACGCGATGTACTGCTTGATGAACTATCTAAGATCGTAGATGTTCAATATGCAGAGGACGCAGAAGGAATGGTCAATGTATACAGTGGTGGTATACAGGTCGTGACTGGTCTACAGCCAACATATTTAACACAGAACGATGTTGCGACAATTACTGGTGGTGAGATCGGCGGCTATAAGAAATCACTAGAGGATATTGATCTCGTGCGCAATCAACTGAATGCGATGCTCGATACGCTTGTGCGCGGTGAGATTGAAGTTACGATGCCAAACGGCTATAAAACCTCTACTGATATGATAGCGGAGAACGATGTCAATGTGACCGATGCTGCGGGTAACGTGACTGCTATCCCAGCAGGAGATACGATCCCAGCTGGCTCTAAGATTACATCGCCCGTAACGTTCAAAGTGAACGGCTTTAACGGGTTACATCAGCTCGGTTATTCCATCAATACACCAGCAGAGACAGGAATTGCATTCTTTACTTCGAAGGATAATTCTGTACCATTTACGATAGATAACATCCAAGTTAACGCTGAGATACTAGCAGACACGAATAAAGTTGCGGCTTCAGGTCAATATGATTTAGGCGGTACGAATGGTACGGATATGCACACGATCAAAGGAAATAGTGACGTAGCGCTTGCTTTAACAAGTCTGCGTGATGCTAAATTTACGTATCCTGTTGCATTAACGTCGCTATCTGAAGGTACTACAGATGATTATTTCCGTGCATTCGTCAGCGACCTTGGAACACGCTCTGATATCGCCATTACCAATTATGAGAGAAGCGGAAATCTTGTGGACAATGTAGAGATCCGAAGACAAGCGACAAGTGGAGTAAGCATCGATGAGGAGCTTACAGATATGCTTCGCTTTCAGCATGCTTACAACGCTGCTGCACGTAACATGACAGTAGTAGATGAGATGCTAGACCGCATTATTAATAATATGGGCATCGTCGGCCGATAGGAGGTAGCACATGAGAATTACAAGTATGATGCAGAATACGCAGCTACTGCGCAATCTGCGTAACAACAATGCTGATATTCTAGACTGGCAGAACAAACTGGCCACTGGGCAGAAAATTAATAAGCCAAGTGACGATCCTGTCGGTATTGGCTATCAGATGCGCTATACAACAGATCTTGCCCGGAATGAGCAGTATTTACAGAATGCTAAAACAGGAAATGGTTGGCTAAGCCAGACAGACTCGGTCCTTCAGCAGGCGAATAGTGTTTTGCAGCGTCTGAATACAATTACAAATCAAGCTGCAAACGGAACGATTACACCAGAGGTTAGAGAACAAATTCGTTTAGAAGTACTACAATTGCGTGAGCAGATGGTTACCATAGGAAACAGTACATACGATGGTCGACACATATTTAATGGTCAGAAAACAGATGTTAAGCCGTATGACTCTGCAACTGCTGCAAGCGACCATACTGATATGGGCGTTTATTACTTGAACGTGAGTCCATCGGTAACAGTTGCTGTTAGCTTGCCAGGCGAGCAAGTATTTGGAGAAGCAGATGCTGCCGACAATATATTTAAAATGTTCGATGATATTGCTCAGCATCTTGAAGACGATAATCAAACAGCCATATCTGGCAGCTTAAGCAATATTGGCTCAGCGATAGAACGAATTTCATTTAGCCTTGCTGAGGTTGGTGCGAGAATGAATCGTTTCGATTTAATCGAAAGTAGAATAGCCGATGAGAAGGTTAGTTTAACAACATTAAGATCATCGGTCGCTGATGTCGACATGGCAGATGCCATTGTTCAGCTTCAGCTGCAGCAGAATGTTCTGCAGGCATCGTTATCTGTGGGTGCAAAAGTAATGCAAATGTCATTATTAGATTATATTCGTTAAGGAGTGCAATTACTGTGAGTGAGAATGTAGCATTAAGTCAACTGATCCATAGCGAGGTATATGGTGAGATAAAGGTCGAACATAAACAAATATATAGTTTTGCTCAAGGGATCGTTGGATTTTCTCACTTGAACAAGTTTGCACTGTTGCCACTAGAAGATTCTGATTTATATGTTCTGCAATCGTTCAGCGAGGAAATTAGCTTAATGTTGTTTCCGGCCACACTAAGTGATAATCATATTAGCTTTAAAATTGACGAGCCTACAATAGAACAGTTAGGAATCAATAACCAAGATGACTTAGTCATTTTTTATGTGCTGCGATTTATTGATAAAAAACCTTTTGTAAATTTAAGAGCGCCGATTTTAGTTGTACCAGAAACTCAAAAGGGATGCCAGTACGTCATATCGAACGAAGCATTAGGTATTCGTGAGCCGTTAGTCATTAAAGGTGAAGCATCATGTTAGTACTTAAGAGAAAAGTTGGAGAAGTCGTGCGTATTGCTAATGATATTGAGGTTCATGTTTTGGCAGTAGAAGGTGAAGTGATAAAGCTAGGCTTTGAAGCACCTAAGCATATACCCATTTTGCGCTCAGAGGTATATGAAGCGATTAAAGCTGAAAATATGCAATCATCCGTCTCAAGCAAGGACGCTAAAGAGATGATGAAGCAGTTGAATCTGGGGAGTTTTCAGAAAAACACAAAAGAATAGGGAGGAATAATTGTGCTTGATTCAATCAATCGTATGGAAGGATCCACCGTTGATTGGAGTCAACTACCAAGCATCAAGAGAACGGCATCACAAGATAACAATGTAGCTGCCTCTTACAAGGGAGAACAAGGGCAAGGAGACTTGCAAGAAAGCAAGGATAAGCTTTACAAAGAACTAGAAAAAGCAAATAATCAGTTTGACGCGCTAAATCACTCACTTCGTATGAAATTTAACGAAGAAGCTGAGCAGTTTTACGTTGAGGTCGTAGATGTTCAGACAAGAGAGGTTATTGACAGTATCCCAGCGGAATATGTGCTTGATCTAGCTGCAAAGCTTAAGGATATGGTAGGATTTTTCATTGATGAGAAACGTTAGGAGGTAATTGATATGGCATTCAGCATAACAGGATTATCCGGATCTGGTTTGGATACAACTCAAATCGTCGGTGATTTGATGGCAGTAGAGCGTATTCCATATACGAATTTACAAAATAAAAAATCCAATTTGCAATCAGAACAAGCAGTATTTCGTCAATTAAATACTAAATTGAGCGCATTACAAAATCTAGCTAGAGATTTACAGTATTCATCCGCATACAATAAAAACACTTCCAAATTCTCTGCTAGTGGTGTAGCTACAGCTACGGTTGGCGAGACGGCTGTTAAGGGTAGTTATAACATCGAAGTTCTGGAGCTTGCTCAGCATAAGGTTACTGGGCTTTCTGGTATCAAGGGAAATGATAAGAACTTATTTTTAGATACTAATACTGATACTGCACTTGGTCTTGATACACCTGTATTTTCAATCAATACAGAAGATCCAGATAATACCATGACGATCAATTTGGGAGATCTGGGTGATCCTTCTTCCTTTAAATCTAATGCAGATGTTCTCAAAGCTCTTGTTACTAAAATAAACAATAATCCGACGGAATACGGTGGAAAAGCTACTCTAGTTGACGTGACTGGTAATGGGGATTATAGATTAAATATAACAGCAGTAAAAGGCGGAAACCAACCAATAGGATTTGAGCTTGGTGGAGAGTCGAATACATTTGTACAGGCTGCTACAGATGCTAAACTTAAAATCGATGGCATAGAAGTAACACGATCTACTAACGAGATTAATGACCTAATAGATGGAATAACTCTAAACCTATCTTCTAAGGGTACTACAACATTATCGGTAGAAAGAGATACTAGTGCAATTACAAATTCCGTTGAAAGTTTTGTGAAGGCATATAATGATCTCATAGATCTAATGAACATTAACCTGGCAAAACCTGATGGTGAGGATTCAATAAACCCATTGCAGGGAGATACGACATTAAAGTCATTGAAGGATGAGCTTTATAGTGTATTTACTGGTATCGTATTTGAAGGCAATCAATATGTTGGGTTTATGGAGGAATTAGGTCTTAGTGTTGATAAATACGTTGGTCCAGGAACACCATTAACAGGTAAAATAGCGTTTGATAAAACAGCATTTGCTAATGCATTATCGGAAGACCCTAGTAAAGTAACTGCAGTATTTACGGATAGAATCGGGCAAATGTGGGAGCGTCTAAGCGGAACGTATACTAGCTCTACACAAGGGATAATTGCTATGAAAATCTCTGGGTACGACAGCGAGATTAAAGTTGTAGATGAGAGATTAGAAGCAATGGAACGTTCACTACAGATGAAGGAAGCTCGGTTAAAGCAGCAGTTTAACAACATGGAGTTGATGTTAAACTCTCTAAACAGTACTTCGGATTGGTTAAAGTCTCAATTTGATTCATTGAGTAATATGAACAAAAAATAATAGTTAGATAGGGGATGAGGATATCGTGATCGCCAATCTTAATGGATATCAAGCATATCAAAAAAATAAATACGAGACAGCTTCTCCTCATCGATTAATTACGATGCTATATGAAGGCGCCATTCGCTTTGGAAACCAAGCGATTGGATTTATAGAGCATGGTGATATTGAAGGTAAAAATAAATCTATTCAGAAGTTTCAAGATATTATTTATGAATTAATCTCATGTCTTAATTTTAATGAGGGCAAAGAAATTGCTAACAATCTTTATGCGCTTTATACATATGTGATTGAATTATCTACTCGTAGTAATCTTGAAAAGACTACTGAACCATTAAAAGAAGCAATTAACATTATCGCTGATATTAAATCATCGTGGGAACAAATTGGCAAGGAAGTACAGATGAATGGATGATTCAAAAGATCTGCTGTTGAGTAGCTATAGCCAATTAGTAATCTTGTTACAGAAACAAATTGATATCGCAGCTAAAGATTCATATGATGAACAACTAGATGAGATTAAGAGCTTGGAAGAGGGAAAATCCAAGTGTATCTCTAGCATAAATCAGATTCGATTAAATGTAGAACTTTATAACGGTATTATAGAGGAGCATAGCGAGACAGTTTTTCGTTATATTGAACAATTAAGTGAACTGAACGAAACGTTAATTCAAAGAATAAATTTGTTGTACGCTGAAGCTTCCAAAAGTATGAAACGAGTAACAACACAACGAAGAACCCTACAATCCTACGGTGGAGTCAATTTCAGTGATGTAATCTCTTATTATTTTGATGAAAAGAAATAATAGATTTACTCTAAAGTATTAACTAAAGAAGTTCAAAGTCCGATAATAGTAATGTGACCACAAGGAAGTGGCAATTAAAATCATGGAGGATGATCAATATGTTTATTAACACAAACGTAGGTGCAATGAATGCACACCGTAACCTAACTGCAAGTAACGGTGCAATGAACAAAACAATGGAAAAGCTATCTTCAGGCTACCGTATTAACCGTGCAGCAGACGATGCAGCAGGTCTAGCAATCTCTGAAAACATGCGTTACCAAATCAATGGTATGCAGCAAGCACAACGTAACGCGAACGATGGTATTTCCTTGATCCAAACTGCAGAGGGTGCTCTGACTGAAGTACACTCCATGCTACAACGTATCAATACACTAGCTAACCAATCTAAAAACGGTATCTACTCTTCAACTGACCGTTCTAAGATTCAATTGGAAGTAGCACAATTAATTACGGAAATTGATAACATTGCTACAGGAACTAAATTTAATGGGATTAATTTATTGGATACTACTAGTGCAGTAAGCTTCCAAACTGGTGTAAATAATACTGATGTTATTTCTGTAAGCCGTGGGGATATGACAGCGGGTACACTAGGAATTAGTGGTTTATCCGTATCTACAGCTGGCGGAGCATCTACTGCAATTGCAACAATTGCAACTGCAATTGAAAAAGTATCTACACAACGTGCAACATTTGGTGCTGTACAAAATCGTCTAGAGCATACTATTAACAACCTTGGTGTAAACGCAGAAAATCTATCCGCTGCACATTCTCGTATTAAAGATGCAGATATGGCTCAAGAAATGACGAACTTCACGAAAAATCAAATTCTAGTACAAGCAGGCACATCTATGCTTGCTCAAGCAAACTCTGTACCACAGAACGTATTAAAGCTTCTAGGATAATAAATCCGGTAAAAAGCTGCCTCAGGGCAGCTTTTTTATTAGATTTATATAAAAATAAATTATATTTTTATTTGTCACTATAAACTAATTATGTAATAGTGTCGATAATAGTAATGTGACCACACGGAAGTGGCAAATAAATGTATCATGGAGGATGATCAATTATGTTTATCAACACAAATGTAGGTGCAATGAATGCACACCGTAACCTAACTGCAAGCAACAATGCAATGAACAAAACAATGGAAAAGCTATCTTCAGGCTACCGTATTAACCGTGCAGCAGACGATGCAGCTGGTCTAGCGATCTCTGAAAATATGCGTTACCAAATCAACGGTATGCAGCAAGCACAACGTAATGCGAACGATGGTATTTCCTTGATTCAAACAGCTGAGGGTGCGCTAACAGAAGTACATTCTATGCTACAACGTATCAATACGCTTGCTAACCAATCTAAAAACGGTATATATGCTTCAACTGACCGTTCTAAGATCCAATTAGAAGTTAGTCAACTTTTAACAGAAATTGATAACATTGCGAAAGGCACAAAATTTAATGGTATTAACCTGTTGAATACTGCTAGTGCAGTAAGCTTCCAAACTGGTGTAAACAACACAGATGTTATTTCTGTAAACCGTGGTGACATGACTATTGGTGCATCCGGTTTGGATATTTCTGGCCTATCTGTATCAACAGTATCAGGTGCTTCTGCTGCAATCGCTGCAGTAGCAACAGCTATTGAATCCGTATCTACACAACGTGCAACATTTGGTGCTGTACAAAATCGTCTAGAGCATACTATTAACAACCTTGGCGTAAACGCAGAAAATCTATCTGCTGCACATTCTCGTATTAAAGATGCAGATATGGCTCAAGAAATGACGAACTTCACGAAAAATCAAATTCTAGTACAAGCAGGTACATCTATGCTTGCTCAAGCAAATTCAGTGCCACAAAACGTATTGAAGCTTCTTGGATAATATTGATAATAAAAAAGCTGCCTCAGGGCAGCTTTTTTTATTAATTAAATGATTAGATATGTCGATATATAGTATACATATTTATTATTAATAATTTGATGGTGGAGGCCTTTCATGAGTGATTTACTTCAGGAGAATTTGTTGTATTTATACAAATACAAAAAGGATATATTTGAGACCGTCCAACAATATTTAAATACTAATAATAATGAAAAAAAATGCAAGCTTGTGTATGAAGAAAATGGTTTTGTTAATCTAACATATGTATTTGAAAATGAATTGAAATCATTGTATGCAAATGACGGGAGTGATTTGGAGACTTGGTTAGAAGAGCATAGTCAATTGAAAAATGGAGAATATGATGTCGTCATGTACGGCATGGGATTGACGCATCACTTGGCTAAATTAATCGAGTTCAATCCATCATTGAATTTATATATATTCGAACCGGATATAGATATATTTGTTGAGTCTATGAAGGTAGTTAACATAGAGCAGTTATTGTTACATCCCCAAGTAAAAATACTAAGGATTGGTAACTTAGAAGAGCATTATAAGATCTTCCATGCTCTATTAAATATTTATTCTGTCAAAAAGAAAATAGATATATTTATACCATTTTATGCGGAAATTGACTTGGAATCTATTCGGAAATTTTATAACTATAACTACAACTTCCGGGAAGCAGAATTAATTGGACGAGGTTTCGAGCAAATATTTGGAACACAGCCATATAGAAACAGTATTCGCAACCTAGTGAAAATGAGTCAATCTCTTTCAATAGAATCACTAAGAAATAAATTTGATGGTTGTTCAATATTAGTAGTAGGAGCAGGTCCTTCTTTGGAGTTAGATATAGAGTTAATAAAGCAATATAAAGATAAAATGCTAATAATTGCAGCGGGTTCAAGCATTCAATCGTTGTTGCATTTTGGTATTGAGCCTCACATGGTTGTCTCTATGGATCCTGGTGAAGCTACTGGAAGAGCATTCAAAAACAGTAATACTAAAAATATTCCGTTAGTATTTGTACCTCAAATCTATTTTGATATCTTGAATGGTGAATTCTCACAATTATTTTACGCGTTTTTTAATAGTGATGTTATTATAAATTATTTACTTCCCGATCTTGAAGTAGATTATATGTTTCGTGCGACAAATTCTGTTACTGGTACAGTGATTCAAATCGCAAAATATTTAGGAGCTAAAAAAATTATTCTTGCAGGGCAAGATATGTCTTTCCCAGAAGAAAGGTATTACGCTCAAGGAGCTAATCATTTAACTGTAGACAACTTGAAGCAGAGAGTCACAGCGAGTCAATTGAAGGTTGAAAATGTTAAAGGCTCTATGAACCGCACAAATCCTTCAATGAAGTCTTTACAGAAAAATATAGAAAACTTAATCGAGTCAATCGAGGGAATAGAATTTATTAACACCTCTTCGCTGGGAGCGAAAATTAAAGGAACAAAGTTTATTCCTTTTCTTGAAGTGGTAAAAAATTTAAAAAGTGACTATGACTTTTCTCAAATCAAATCGATCACTGGCCAAGGGTTGAAAATAGGAAATATTGAGATAAATACTGTACACCAGCGTATAAATAAATTTATCGAAAATTGCAATAAATTAATGAGAAGCTGTGATGTATCTCTAAAAATAATTATGAAAATAGAAGAATACTCAAGAAGAATGCCTGAGAAAGCAATGAATATGCTGGCGAAGCTTGAAAAAGAATTTTCTATCGTGACTGAACATCAATTATTTAAGAGTATTATACCTTCATGGAATCGTAGCCTAACAAAGAAATACGATCAATTAGTTATAAACATTGAAAAAGAGCCGACTATAATAGGTAAGTCAAAATTATTAAATGAGATTGTGGTTCCTTATATCAAGGAAATAAAAATATCTTTCAATGAAATGATAAAAGAATTTGAGGGTATTAAGAACGATTTGGTTTTACCATCAGTAACTATGCAAAAGAATGATTAAATCTATAGTTTGCTCAAACCATTTAATATAACTAGTAACAAAAAAGAGATATAGTTGTTATGAACCGTGCATGTTTTATATCTTATGGAATTTTGCTTGCAATTAGCAAATTTTCAACTTAATTATTAACATCTAAACTAATCTTTTTCATAAATTAAAATACCAAATAATGTCTTAACTCTTTTGTGCTGATGATTTAATTATATTAATTCATGGTATAAGATAGTGAGTGAAGAAGTATCCGGGAAGATTATTGGTCAAGGTGATAAGATTAATATCTTTTTAGAGTTAGAAATTATTAAATGAATATGTTAAGGATTAAACACGATAGAGGAGAAGATAAGTCATGAGAAAACCAAGAATAATTGCGGAAGTTGGATGTAATCACAAAGGAGAAATGGAAATTGCTAAAGAACTAATTATGACTGCTGCAGTTTTCTGTAAAGTAGATGTGGTTAAATTTCAAAAAAGAAATAATAAAGAATTATTGACAGAGGAGCAATATAATGCTCCACATCCTAATCCTCATAACTCTTATGGTGATACGTACGGAAGTCACAGGGAATATTTGGAGTTTGATTTAGATCAACATAAAACATTAAAAAAATGGTGTGAAGAGTATGGTTTGACATATAGTACATCTGTATGGGATTTTACATCAGCAAAGGAAATCGTATCCTTGCAACCGGAACTGATAAAAATTCCATCAGCTTTGAATCTGCATTACGACATGTTAGGTTATTTGTGTGAATCCTACGAAGGTGAGATACATGTATCTATCGGTATGACGACTCGAGAAGAAGAGCGGCAAATGTTAGATTTTTTTGAAAAGAATAAGAGAATTAAGGATGTAGTGTTATATAGTTGTACCTCGGGATATCCTGTTCCGTTAAAGGACGTATGCCTTCTTGAAATCTCTCGTTTGAAGGAGGAGTATGGATCTCGAGTTAAAGAAATAGGATTTTCTGGACATCACAATGGAATCTCTGTTGATATTGCTGCCTATACATTGGGTGCTACTACAATAGAACGTCACTATACATTGAATAGAACTTGGAAGGGAACGGATCATGCAGCGAGCTTGGAGCCTGATGGGCTCCGTAGATTGACTAGAGATCTAAGAGGTACTCATGAAGCACTAACATATAAGCAAACGGATCTTCTTGACATCGAAGTGGAACAAAGGGAGAAATTGAAATGGAGAAATCATTAAGAACAGTAGCTTTTATTCCAGTTAGAGGAGGCAGTAAAAGCATTCCTCTAAAAAACATTAATGATTTCTGTGGCAAGCCCCTCGTGTACTGGACTATAAGAGCAGCAGTAACATGCTTAGAAATAGATGAGGTATACGTTGCAACAGATAGTATCGAGATCAAGAATGTTGTAGAATCCTTCGGGTTCGATAAGGTAAAGGTAATTGGACGTTCTGCTGAAAGTGCTACAGATACTGCTTCCACTGAAACTGCCTTGCTGGAGTTTGCTACTAGTGAATTATTTGGTAAAGTCGTACTCATACAAGCTACGTCTCCTTTATTGGAGGCGATTGACATAACGAGCGCCTTGGAAAAGTTCCAAGAGGAGAGAGCGGACAGTTTATTGACGGTTGTTCGGCAGAAGAGATTTATATGGGTAGATAGTCCGGAAGGTTCTATTGCTACTAATTATAATCCTTTTAAACGGCCTAGACGTCAAGAATGGGAAGGGTATCTGGTTGAAAATGGAGCTCTGTATATAATGAATCGCGAAAGTTTACTTTCCTCACGTTGCAGGTTGTCAGGGAAGATTTCTTTATATGAAATGTCAGAGGATACTTATTTCGAAATAGATGAACCAACAGACTGGGTTATTGCCGAAAGGTTAAAAATGTTAAGACTCAAAAAAAACTCTAAGCTGGATAGCGCTAAGATAAAGCTACTAATTAGTGATGTTGACGGAGTGTTAACGGATGCAGGTATGTACTATTCGACTGATGGACAAGAATTAAAGAAGTTTAATACAAGAGATGGTAAAGGAATTGAGCTTGTAAAAAAAGCGGGAATCAAGGTAATGTTGTTAACTGCAGAGGACATTGAAGTAGTGAGAAATAGAGCCAACAAGTTAAAAGCAGACTATTTATTTATGGGAATAAAGGACAAAAAGAAGTTTTTAGAACAATTTTTTGAGCAGAACCATGAATATTCTTTTGCAACAACTGCTTATATTGGTGACGACGTGAATGATCTAGACTGTCTGAAATTAGTAGGATTGTCTGCTGCACCTAAAGATGCTCATTATAGTGTACTTAGAGAAGTTGATTATATTTGTAAAACTGGCGGCGGTCAGGGCTGTGTAAGAGAATTATGTGATCATATTCTGCAAGTAGAAGTGAAAAATGGCCTCTGGTAGAGGCCATTTATTTTACGGTGAGGGAGAAGAGAATGAAGATATATCATTTAGCTAGTTTTTCAGGGAATATTGGTGATGTTGCAAACCATGAAGCTTTTTATGTTCAAATACAAAATAAACTTCAAAAAAAAATATTAGTTACAGAAGATGAAATGAGAGATTATTACAAAAATGTTCAAATAAAAAAGTTTGATAAAGAATTTGTGGAAAAAGTAAATAATCATGATCTTCTAGTAATTGGCGGAGGTAATTTCTTTGAGTTATGTTGGGACTATTCTGATAATGGTACAACATT
Source organism: Paenibacillus camelliae (assembly GCF_023715345.1). Classification (GTDB taxonomy): domain Bacteria; phylum Bacillota; class Bacilli; order Paenibacillales; family Paenibacillaceae; genus Pristimantibacillus; species Pristimantibacillus camelliae. The sequence continues at coordinate 43,000 of NZ_JAMBNY010000023.1, read as the reverse complement.
TAATATTACTAACCAATTACTAAAACAAATAAAAACGCCTATATTAGTAAATGGTATCGGAATAGATGATAATAAAGGCATAAGCTCAGACAATATAGAAAAATTCAGAAAGTTTTTACATACATTGTTTACATACAATACTGTTTTTTTTACTGTTCGTAATGATGGTTCCTATGATATATTTCAAAAATATTTTCCGGAATATGTAGATTATGTATATGAAATTCCTGATTTTGGTTTCTTTGTTTCTGAAGTTCAGGAACTTAAAGAATATTGTTATAATGGTCAAACAAAATCAATTGGGTTTAATATTGCGCTCGATATGCCACATATAAGATATTCTCACTTAGACTACAAGAAATATCTATCGGCAATTGCTAAAGAAATAGATCGATTACTTGCGGAAACGACTTATCATATATATCTTATTGCGCATATTCAAAGTGATTACCGAGCAATATTAGAATTGTTGGATATTGTTACTAGTAAACAAGCCCGTACTAGAATCTCTATAAGCCCATTAGTACAAGGGAAAGAGTTAGAATCTTTTAAGTACTATAAAGAATGCGATATGGTATTTGCTATGAGATTTCATGCAAATGTATGCTCAATTTCACTAGGCGTTCCTACATTCGGCATGATTTCATATCCCAAACATGGCATAATGTATGATAAGATCGGTATTCCATACAGAAAGTGCAATTTGGAAGAAAGTGACTTTATTAATCGGCTGGAACATGAAGTTCAACGAGTTATTGAATCACCAGACTATTTGATTGAGTTAAAAAAGGATTATGACAAGGCAAGATCAAGAGTAAATGCAATAAAGGATAGCGTGTTAGATCGTCTTATTGACTGGATGGAAGAGAAGGGTCTAAATTAATCGTTAAGAAACTTCAAAAGATTATATATTTGAGAAGATTTAAAACAACATGGAATGTGTGTTAAATACACTGATGTGTTTACTATTCCTGAAAATGCCCATGCACAAAATTATGAGTTTATTTCCTAGGACGACAATAAGTCAGACATGAGTTTGTTACTATAACGCATTTATGTTTGGCTTATTCTACATAAAGCAGTAAGTTTTTATTATAACTGTTCAACTGTCTACTGATTAGTTATCTCATCAAATAGAGAGTGGTGAATGTGGAATGGTCACTCCTACATTCACCATATTAAAAACTAGTGAATTCTGCATTAGCCAATTTAATATATTTATGATTATTGGAACTATATTTAACACACTAATGCAAAAATAATTATTTTTCTAAATATATTAACCCTCCCCACCATAGTTAATGAAGAGCTTTTCTATTTACATTGCGAACTTCACCCCCGCACACGCTCCACATACTTACTCGCCACCTGACTCAGCACAGCATCCGGCGTAGAGATCATAACCTGCTTCCAATAGAAGTGCGCATTATTTCCATGTCCTAGCCTAGCATGAAGATCCCCAAGCACAGACGCCAAATATATAGAATGAGGCTGCTGTACATACAACCGCTCGGCAACAGCTACAGCCTTTTCCCACTGCTGATCATTCATCTGCTTCAGAAGCTCTTCCAACAAGCCATTCTGTGAATCTACTACAGTATCTCCCTGTGAAGCTAATGCAGCAGCATCAGCTTGCAGCACAGCCGTATCCGACGCACCTCTACCACTCTTTCCCTTAGCATTTAGCATCACATCAAACACACGCTCGAAGTGATCCAGCACATGATCCACGTCGTAGACCTGCACGGAGCGATGGCATTGCTCCTGGCTTGGCAGCTCCAGCTTACCGTCAATAATTCCTTGCATCACCTCACTAAGCTGCTGGCTGTTGCCTCGCTCGAACATCCAGCCGTTCATATCAGACATAACAACTTCCTTCGCCCCATCCGTATCGCTAGCGATAACAGGAATGCCGCGCTGCAGCGCTTCGGTCAGCACCATACCAAAGCCTTCGCTATTCGATGGTAGAACGAGCACGGACGCTTCCTTAATGTGTGACCAGACGTTATCCTGCCAGCCCTTCCAATGAACTCTATCTGAGATGCCGTTCATTACGCACCACGCAGTAAAGGATGCACGCTCGTAGCCATCCCCATACAGCTCTAGACTCCAATCTCCCTGCAGCTGCTTGCAGGCATCGAGAAGTGTCGGGATGCTCTTAACCGCAGTATCAATTTGCCCAACGTAGATGATCTTAAGTGCTTTTGAACGTTGAATGAGCTGTGCGTCGCTCGCTGGAAGAGGTATGATTGGGTTGCCAACGAAAAATATCGGTGAGTACGCACTCATTGCGCGTATTTTCTGTCCAACTGGATAAGAAATCGCCAAATGAGCATCTGCATCAACAAAATGTGAAGCGGGAGCTTGATACGCTTCAGGTGGGCCATGGATCCAAGAAATAATCGGTGGATGAGTTTCCTTTGGCATGTCGATAAATGCCGAACGAACGATGTAGCTGAAGATAGGCCGGAACGTACTCAGTATAATGTCAGGATAGCCTAGCTGTTCAATAGCGTTCCGATAACGGATGGCGAACACATCACGGTGATCATTCTCTTTTCTATCTCCATTGTATGAGGAACAGATATGCACCTCATCGAGCTGGTCCATCCACGACTCAATAATTGGTGGATCATGGAACATAAATCGAACGCGATGTCCTCTTGCTTTTAAGCCCCGACTAACATGTAGCAGCACCGTCTCGAGACCACCTCGTCCGTAAATTTGATAAAGTACAATATCAATAATCATGAATGCTTCTCCTTCATTAATAATCAAGAATAATGTCGAAAAAACACACTTCAACTACGTGATAAAAAGGGGTGTTTTCGAGCATTCTCCTACAATGAAATATATGAATTTAAAAGCGCATTATGTGACAAAAACTCAATAAATCCGCACTTTTGTATTCGCTTACAATAAATCGTTGACAATTTGAACCAACCATTGTATAGTCAAGTTGTGGGCCACATATTGACAGCCACACAGCATTTATATGACGAAGGGAATGTTTGCACATGCAAGGAAAAGTAAAATGGTTTAATGCAGAAAAAGGATACGGTTTCATCGAAACAGAACAAGGTGGCGATGTATTCGTACACTTCTCCGCTATCCAAACTGACGGCTTCAAAACTCTAGAAGAAGGCCAAGCTGTTGAGTTCGATATCGTTGAAGGCGCTCGCGGTCCACAAGCTGCAAACGTAGTTAAACTGTAATTATACGGCTAATCTAGCCTCTTATTATAGTGATACAAGAACTTATAGGACTATATGGTTGGTTTCTACCAATCGTGTAGTCCTTTTTCTGTTGTTTATTCGTTATTTCACCTACTGTGATTTTCTTCTCTTAAATTATCAGAAAATTCTAAATAAACTAAAATCTATTTTGTATGTTCACCCTGCATATGCTATAATAAGAATATGTAAAGGAGGAGTGCCACATGATCTATAATATCCGAGGTCAACATGTTGAAGTTACAGCCGCACTTAAGGACTACGCTGAGAAGAAGCTCAGCAGATTGGAGAAATACTTCGATCCATCGATCACCTCCGAGGTTAATGCAACTCTCTCAGTTACTAAAGGACAACATATCGTTGAGGTTACTATTCCGATTTCTGGCATGTTTTTACGTGCCGAAGAGAGAAGCGCCGATATGTACGCTTCTATCGACTTAGTTGTCGATAAGCTAGAGCGTCAAATTCGCAAGCATAAAACCAAACTAAACCGTAAAATCCGTCAATCTGGTGGCAGTAAAGAAATTCTTCAGCCTCAGTCTTCCGCCGTATCGGTGTTAGACGAAGAGGAGGAGTTCGAGCTAGTTCGTACAAAGCGCTTTACGTTTAAGCCTATGGATGTTGAGGAAGCGATCCTGCAAATGAATATGCTAGGCCATTCCTTCTTCGTATTCTCTAACGCAGATTCCAAATCCGTCAACGTTGTTTATAAACGTAGCGACGGCAAATACGGATTAATTGAACAACAATAATAAACATAATATGATCATGAGCAAGGTCGGGTGCAGCAAGCCCGATTCTTGCTCATTTGTAGTTTAAAGGGTTAGTTTTTCTTATAAATCACTACATATTTATATATATTCGTGCCCCGACATTTTGAAAACAACAGCAATGAAAGTTATCCTTATATATATCGAATGGATATAAAACCCTGCCAATACTTGGTTCAGCTGGTATTACCACAGTGCAATACATTGCGATTACTGCAACAAACTGTTAAAATCTTAACCATAAGACGTATAATCGGAAGGGGAAAGCCATGCTCGGATTAGTAAAGAAGATATTTGGTGACTATAACGAGAAAGAAATCAAGCGACTATCCAAAGTCGTTGAGCACATAAATAACATTGAGCCGCAATATCAAGCACTGTCGGATGAGCAGCTGCGTGCGAAAACGGATGAATTTAAAGCAAGACTTGCTAAGGGAGAAACATTGGACGACATACTACCTGAAGCATTTGCAACGGCACGTGAAGCATCTAAGCGCGTACTGAACATGCGTCACTTTGATGTACAGCTGCTTGGTGGTATGGTTCTGCATGACGGAAAGATTGCAGAGATGAAAACAGGTGAAGGTAAAACACTTGTTGCTACACTTCCTGTATACTTGAACGCACTTGCAGGTAAAGGGGTACACGTGATTACCGTCAACGGCTATCTGGCTGAGCGTGATAGTCAATTGATGGGTCAGCTGTATGAATTTTTAGGTTTAACGGTTGGCTGTAACCTGCATGGTCTGACACATGAGCAGAAGCAAGAGGCCTATGCTTGCGATATTACGTACGGTACGAACAATGAATTTGGCTTCGATTACTTGCGTGACAATATGGTGCTGTACAAAGAGCAAATGGTTCAGCGTCCACTTTCTTTCGCGATTATTGACGAGGTCGACTCCATTCTAATCGATGAAGCGAGAACACCGCTTATTATCTCTGGACAAGCTGCTAAGTCTACAGAGCTGTATCATGCTGCGCAGCGTCTTGTATCGCGTATGAAGGAAGAAGTAGACTTTACAATTGATGTGAAGCTGAAAAATGTGATGCTGACAGAAGAAGGGGTTTCTAAATCGGAGCGCGCCTTCGGTATTGAGAACCTATTTGATCATGCCAATGTAACGATCAACCATCACATTCAGCAAGCGTTAAAAGCTAACTATATTATGAAGCGCGACGTTGATTATGTCGTTGAAAATGAAGAAGTTGTTATTGTTGACGAATTTACAGGTCGTCTAATGGCTGGTCGTCGCTACAGTGATGGTCTCCATCAAGCGATCGAGGCGAAGGAAGAGCTTAAGGTTCAGAATGAAAGCATGACTCTGGCAACGATTACGTTCCAGAACTACTTCCGTATGTATCGCAAATTAGCTGGTATGACCGGTACAGCGAAAACAGAGGAAGAGGAGTTCCGTAAAATCTACGGACTTGATGTTATTCAAATTCCAACGAATCGTCCGAATATTCGTCAGGATATGGCGGATGTCGTATATAAAACCGTCGCAGGTAAATTCAAAGCGGTTGTTGAGCAGATTGTGGAGCGTCATAAAAACAATCAACCAGTTCTTGTAGGTACGATTTCCATTGAGAACTCTGAAGTGCTCTCTGAGATGCTGAAGCGTCGCGGTGTGAAGCACAAGGTGCTTAATGCGAAATTCCATGCCGAGGAAGCGGAGATTATCTCTCGTGCGGGCGAGCCTGGTTCTGTTACGATTGCTACGAATATGGCCGGTCGTGGTACAGATATTATCCTTGGTGAAGGTGTCGCGGATATTGGTGGTCTGCATATTATTGGTACAGAGCGCCATGAGAGCCGTCGTATCGATAACCAGCTTCGTGGTCGTGCGGGTCGTCAAGGTGACCCGGGTTCATCTCAATTCTATTTGTCACTAGAAGATGAGCTGATGCGCCGTTTCGGAGCAGAAAACATTATGTCGATGATGGATCGTCTTGGTCTTGATGAGGACCAACCGATTGAAAGTCGCATGATTACAAGAGCTGTAGAATCTGCGCAAAAACGTGTAGAGGGTAACAACTTTGATACACGTAAAGTCGTACTTCAATATGACGATGTTATGAATCAACAGCGCGAGGTTATATATAAACAGCGCCGTGACATACTAGAGTCAGATAATATTCGTGATGAAGTTATGAATATGATCAAGCCAGTCATTGAACGTACAGTAGAAGCGCATTGTGTGGGTGACATTCCGGAAGAGTGGGATCTACAGGCTATTATTGATTATGTACATGCTAATTTGCTTGATGAAGGCAGCTTGACTCGTGAGCAGCTGTGGGGTAAAGAAAAAGAAGAAATGATCGACGTCATCTATGATCAAGTTGTTAACATATACGATCAGCGCGAGGAACAGCTAGGCGAAACAACGATGCGTGAGTTTGAGAAGGTCGTTGTACTACGCGCTGTTGACTCTAAGTGGATGGATCATATCGATGCTATGGATCATTTGCGTCAAGGTATCCACCTACGTGCATATGGCGGTACAGATCCGCTTCGCGAATATCAGTTTGAAGGCTTCGAAATGTTCCAGGTGATGACTGAATCGATTCAGGAAGAAGTAGCCAAGTACATTATGAAGGCTAGAGTAGAAAGCAACCTTGAGCGTCAAGAGGTTGTGAAGGGTCAAATCTCTTCTACAAGCGGTGGCGGTGAAGACGGCGCGAAGCGTCCAGTTCGTCGCGAAGAGCGCGTAGGACGCAATGACATGTGTCCGTGTGGGAGTGGCAAGAAATACAAACAGTGTCACGGCAAATAGAGCGGTAGTTCAAAAAGCACGACTTTGATGACGGTGATATGTGCGCAGTAACATAATCGACGTCGAATCTTGAACGCTAGCGAAAACTTCGGTGCTCACGTACCAAAAACGTACGTTGCGCTCCTCGTTTTCTACTAGCGTCCAAGCTTCTTGGTCCTGAAAGCCGAGTTTTTGAACCTTTATTGGAAGAGGTAGCTCAAATATCCGACTTTGATGACGATGCGCCTTCGGGAAGCATACCGAGCATTGTACCTTTATTGAAGTGGACATTCAAAAAGCAATAGCTACAGCGAAGCTTAAACCCTCCATAAGCGACCTCCTGACGAAGGAAGGTTCGAGCGATGGAGGGTTTAAGCGCAGCGCTGAAAAAATAGGTGAATGCTTTCGAAGTATTTTTCATGTACCTCGGAGGTTAAGCCAGATAGTATCATGAAAAATTATAGGAGTTCGATATATGATGATAGATGTAACAGTAAAGCAAGAGCTTCGCGAGATGGTTACAAGACTAGAGACACTTAGGGGGTCTCTTTGACTTAGAGCTTAAGCAAGAGATGATTGCTAACTTCGAAGAGAAAATGTCGATGCCTGATTTCTGGGATGATAATGATCGGGCGCAGTCGATCATATCGGAGCTTAATGCCGTCAAATCAGTTGTTGAGGAATACACGAAGCTGCAAAATGAGCAGCAGGATCTAGAAATGATGCTTGAACTGGTCGAGGAAGAGAAGGATGAGGAGATGGCTGGTGAGCTTACGGAAGGTGTAGCTTCCTTATCTAGTAAGCTTTCAGATTTTGAACTGCAGCTGCTGCTGAATCAGCCTTACGACAAGTTAAATGCAATTCTAGAGCTTCATCCAGGTGCTGGTGGTACGGAATCTCAGGATTGGGGGATGATGCTGTACCGCATGTATACGCGCTGGGCTGAGCATCGTGGCTTCAAGGTAGAGCTGCTCGATTACTTGCCTGGTGATGAAGCAGGTATTAAAAGCGTCAGCATACTGATCAAAGGCTACAATGCTTATGGCTATCTGAAAGCGGAGAAAGGTGTACACCGTTTAGTGCGCATCTCTCCATTCGACTCGGCTGGCCGTCGCCATACGTCCTTCGTATCCTGTGATGTCGTTCCAGAAATTGATGATACGATCGAGATTGAGATTCGTACAGAGGACTTGAAGGTAGATACGTACCGTGCAAGCGGCGCCGGCGGGCAGCACGTCAACAAGACAGAGTCTGCTGTACGTATTACGCATATTCCATCCGGGATCATTGTTGCTTGCCAGCAAGAGCGCTCTCAGATTGCCAACCGCGATCGAGCGATGAAAATGCTTCGCTCCAAGCTTTATGAACGTAAGATTGAAGAACAAATGAAACATCTTGCAGAAATTCGCGGTGAGCAATCCGAGATTGCATGGGGAAGTCAGATTCGGTCCTACGTGTTCCACCCTTACAGCATGGTTAAGGATCATCGTACCTCTGTAGAGACAGGAAATATCGGAGCAGTGATGGATGGAGACTTGGATCCATTTATCGATGGGTATCTTCGCAGTCAAATTAAACAGCAAAGCTAATCGTTATGGGGAGAGTTTCACATTAATGTGCAGCTCTCCCTTTTTAGTTCGTAAACAAAGCAGGTTCCAGCTTTCAGCACCGAGAAGATTGAATAAAGCTAGAGATCGAGGAGCGCAGCGTACGTAGTTGGTACGTGAGCACCGGAGATCTCGGCTGAGTTCAATATTCGATGCCGATTAGACGTTCAGTAATACATCGTGAACAAAGCAGGTTCCCAGCTTTCAGCACCAAGAAGATTGGACGAAGCTAGGAACTGAGGAGCGCAGCGTACGGTAATTGGTACGTGAGCACCGGAAGGACTAGCTGAGTTCAATATTCGAAGTCGAGTCCGCTACATCGCATTACATCGTGATCAAAGCTGGAAGGAAGGAAATACATATGAAACGTAATCGAAAGACATTGTCACCCACCATGCACATCATATTGAATATTGCACAGGTGCTGCTTGGATCATTCATACTCGCAACTAGCTTTAACCTGTTCCTGCTGCCGAACGGCATTGCATCTGGCGGAGTAGCGGGTATATCTGTACTAGTCGAGCGTGTCGCGGGAGTGCAGCCTGCTGTGACGCAGTGGGTGCTTAATATTCCGCTTTTCCTTGCGGCGATTGTTGTGCTAGGCAAAAAGTTTGGCGCGAAGTCGATCCTCGGCTCGGTTGTATTCCCACTTTTTGTATTGCTCACCTCTTATATTCCTGCACCGACTCACAATCCTTTACTCGCTGCGATCTACGGCGGGATTGGAGTTGGTCTTGGTCTAGCGACAGTGTTTCGAGGCGGGGGCTCAACAGGGGGCTTAGATCTTGCTGCGCAAATGCTGCATAAACTGACAGGCATTCCATATCATATGGCGGTTATATGCTTTGATGGTGCAGTCATTATCGGCACGGCGGTTATTATATCGCCAGAGGTTGCGCTGTACGCATTGATCTCTTTATTCGTTACAAGCAAGACGATTGATTTCGCGCAAAATGGTCTTCAGCTCTCTAAAGTCGCATTTATTATTAGTGATCGAACGGCGGAGCTGCAGCCGCTTATCTTGAACGATCTAGATCGCGGCTTAACCAATCTTAAGGGCGAAGGCGGCTATACGGGGCAGGATCGCAATGTCATGATGGTGGTTGTATCGCAGCATGAGGTTGTTAGACTTAAGAAAACAGTGGCGAGACATGATCCTAATGCATTTATTATTATCAGCAATACGGCTGAAGTGTTCGGCAAAGGCTTCAAAACATATCAATAAGAGGCTTGAAAAATGGATGAAAATGCGCGTTGTATTTTTATAAGTCGCAATGTATAATAATACAATGTTATGCATATTCATTTTCATGGCCAACTATTGTAAAATAGTGTAGTGATACTATCAATCTATAAATGTTCTAAAAGAGCTAGTGATAGCTTTAATATAATAAAGTTTATGTTCAAAAAGCTTGCCCGGCTTTTTGAACAACCTCATAATGGGTGCTGAAGGGGAGCGGTAAAGACATGGTTAACAAGCTGAGAATTGCAATTGTTGGTTCTACTGGATATGGCGGTGTGGAGTTAATGAGACTGCTGCAGTCTCATCCGAATGCAGAGATCACTTCGGTCATTTCATCCTCGAGCGCAGGCTCGCTTATTACGGAGGGCTATCCTCATTTGCAGGGGATTCGTGAGGAAGTGCTTGACGATGTGGATCCTGAGCTAATTAAGCAGAAGGCTGATCTTGTATTTCTAGCGACACCAGCAGGTGTAGCTTCAAAGCTTGCACCGCAATATATTGCAGCAGGCTTAAAGGTGATTGATCTATCTGGAGATTTCCGTATTAAGGATCGTGACGTTTATGAACAGTGGTATAAAAAGCCTGCAGCAGAGCAAGCGCATTTGGATCAAGCGGTGTTTGGTCTAGCGGAGGTTTACGGAGATACGGTCGTGGATGCGCCGTTCATTTCTAATCCTGGTTGCTTCCCTACGGCAACGCTGCTAGGTATCGTACCTGCATTGCAGGGCGGGCTTATTGATCACAATACATTAGTTATCGATGCGAAGTCAGGCGTGTCTGGAGCGGGTCGAGGTGCTTCGCTTGGTACACATTATTCTGAGCTTAACGAGAATTTTAAAGCATATAAGATTAATCAGCATCAGCATATTCCTGAGATCGAGATGGTGCTGTCGCAGGTGGCAGATGAGCAGGTAACAGTAAGCTTTACAACACATCTTGTCCCAATGACGCGCGGAATTATGGCGACGATCTATGCCAAGCTTAACCAAAACGTAACCGAGTCAGACCTTATTAAGCACTATGAGCAATATTACGAAGGTCGTCCATTTGTTCGAATTCGTCCTGAAGGTCAATGGCCTGCGACGAAAGAGGTGTGGGGCTCGAATTATTGCGATATTGGTTTTTCTGTCGACAAGCGCACGAATCGCGTGACCATTATTTCTGTCATCGATAATTTGGTGAAGGGTGCAGCAGGTCAGGCCATTCAAAATATGAATCTAATGATGGGTTGGGACGAAACGCTAGGCTTGCAATTTGTTCCTGTATACCCTTAACGATAAGGAGATCGAGTGTATATGGCAGAAGGGCAGTTTACGATTGTAGAGGAAGGCTCTGTAACCTTCCCGTCAGGATTTTCAGCAGGCGGCTTGCATTGCGGATTGAAAAAAACAGATCGCCATGATCTTGGAGCCATTGTCTGTGAAGTGCCAGCAGCGGCAGCAGCGGTCTATACGACAAATGTATTTCAAGCAGCGCCAATCAAAGTAACACGCGAGAGCATCAACAGCAGCGGCATGCTCCGTGCAGTCATCGTTAATAGCGGTAATGCGAATGCATGCACAGGTAAGCAAGGTGAAGCAGACGCTTATGAAATGCGAAACGTATTTGCAGATATCATTGGTGTTGCACATGAGGATGTAGCGGTTGCTTCTACTGGGGTTATCGGCGAGCTGCTTAAAATGGACCGCGTGCGCTCAGGGATCTCTCAGCTGCCTGCGAAGCTTGAAGCGAGTGAGCAAGGGGCGGAGGATTTTAGCCAAGCGATTCTGACAACAGATCTCGTGAAGAAAACCATTGCAGTAGAGCTCGTTATTGACGGCAAAACGGTACGCATTGGTGGAGCTGCAAAGGGCTCTGGTATGATCCATCCGAACATGGCAACGATGCTTGGTTTTGTAACGACCGATGCGAGCATCGAGCCAGAAGCGCTACAGCTGCTGCTTCGTCAAGTAACCGATCTCAGCTTTAATATGATTACGGTGGATGGCGATACGAGCACGAACGATATGCTCGTGGCGATGGCGAGCGGTTTAGCGGGCAATAATACGCTGAATGAAGCCCATCCTGATTGGGAAGCATTCCGCGTGGCGATGACGCATGTTTGTGTACACTTGGCAAAAGCGATTGCACGTGATGGTGAAGGGGCTACGAAGCTCGTAGAGGTTCGCGTTGAAGGTGCAACAAGCGATGAAGCGGCGCAAGCAATCGCTAAAACGATTATAGGCTCATCACTTGTGAAATCAGCGGTATTTGGCGCAGATGCGAACTGGGGTCGGATTATTGCAGCAGTAGGACGCGCTGGTCAGCCAGTTAATCCTGATACGGTCGATATTGCACTAGGTGATATCGTTACACTGCGTCAATCTTCTCCGGTGGCCTTTGATGAGGAAGCGGCTTTGGAATACTTACAAGGAGATACAGTAGTGATCTCTGTTCAGCTTAATATGGATAACGGAAAAGCAAAGGCGTGGGGCTGTGATTTGACGTACGACTACGTTCGAATTAATGCAGCATATCGCACGTAGTTAGGAGGAAGAAACATGTCTAAACAGCGCTTTGTTATGAAATGCGGCGGCAGTACGCTGGCGGCTTTGCCTAGCAGCTTTTTTGCAGAGCTGCGACAGCTGCAGCAGGATGGGGTAGCCCCTGTTATCGTGCACGGCGGTGGACCAGCGATCTCGGAAACGCTGGATAAGCTCGGGATCGAGACGGAATTTGTTCAAGGCTTGCGTAAAACGAACGATGAGGTGCTCGATGTTGTTGAGATGGTGCTAGCTGGCCGAATCAACAAGGAAATCGTACGCAAGATGCAATCAAGCGGGGCACAGGCGATTGGCCTATCTGGCGTAGACGGAATGCTCATTCAAGCGCAGCCTGTTGCCAATAGTGCGGAGATCGGCTTCGTTGGAGATGTGACGCATGTTAATGCTACAATTGTAGAAGGAATTATGAGCATGGGCTATATCCCAGTCATTGCTCCAATTGGCATCGATGAGAACGGACAGCGCTACAACATTAATGCGGATACGGCTGCGGGTGCGGTTGCATCAGAGCTAGGTGTATCGCGTATGATCGTTGTAACGGACGTCCCGGGCATAATGAAAACAATAGATGGTGAAAAGGTTACACTTCCAAGTGTCACAGTTGCAGACGTTGAGGCGATGATTGCTAGTGGTGAAATCTACGGTGGCATGATTCCAAAGGTACGTGCAGCGATTCAATGCCTTCAAGGCGATGTGCAAGAGGTTGTTATCGTTAGTGGTGCACAGGAAGGTGTGCTGACGCAGGCTGTTAAGGCAGGCGGAGTTGGTACGATCATTAAGCAATAGAGAGGTGTTCGTTATGAGTCAGGAGACAATTGAAGCGACAGGTCAGTCGTTGTTTCCAACCTATGCTAGATACCCGCAGGCTATTGTTAAGGGTGAAGGCAGCTGGCTATGGGACAGTGAAGGCAACAAATATTTGGATTTCATGAGCGGGATTGCGGTAACGAACTTAGGTCATGCACCTAAGGCTGTAAAGGAAGCGCTGGTTGCTCAGCTGGATCAGCTATGGCATATCTCTAATCTATTCCAAATCCCTAATCAAGCGGAAGCAGCAAAGCTAATTACAGACAATAGCTGTGCAGATGCTGTGTTTTTCTGTAATTCGGGAGCGGAAGCGAATGAGGCAGCGATTAAGCTGGCACGCCGCTATCAGCAGAAGGTTAAAGGCAGCGGACGCTATGAGATTATTACATTCCATCAGTCCTTCCACGGACGCACATTAGCAACGTTAACTGCGACCGGACAGGATAAGGTGAAGGAAGGCTTCGGGCCGCTGCCTGTTGGCTTCAAGCATATTCAGCTCAATGATCTTGCTGCATTGAAGGCGGCCATTACATCTGAGACAGCGGCGATTATGCTCGAGATGGTGCAGGCTGAGGGTGGGATTCATCCTGTAGATCGTGACTATATTCAAGCGGTTGCTCAGCTATGCAAGGCTGAAGGAATTCTGCTTATTGTGGATGAGATTCAGACAGGTATCGGAAGAACGGGTAAGCTGTTTGCCTATGAGCATTTCGGTATTGAGCCGGATATTTTCACAATGGCTAAAGGTCTTGGAAGTGGCTTTCCAGTTGGTGCGATGGCAGCGAAGGAAGAACTTCGTGACGCATTCACGGCAGGCAGCCATGGCTCCACCTTCGGAGGAACGCCAATTGCAACTGCAGCTGTTAAGGCAACGCTAGAGACGATCGTTGGAGACAACGTTCCTCAGCATGCTGCGAAGCAAGGCGCATATTTGACAGAGCAGCTGCGCGCGAAGCTGCAAGGAAATTCGTTTGTAACAGACATCCGCGGCTTAGGACTTATTGTTGGTATTGAATGCAAAGAACCGGTTGCTGATCTTATCGTTGAGGCCCAGCAGCAAGGACTGCTTGTCATTACAGCTGGCCCGAACGTAATCCGCTTGCTGCCGAACCTGCTCGTAACGAATGAAGAGATTGATCAAGCGGTTTCGATACTATCAGCGATTTTATCGAAGCGCTAAAAGATATAGATTGCTCGTTATACGCTGATGCGTGCGATGCGCATCAGCTTTAGTCTTGTTTAGTAAATGGAGGGTTTACATATGGTAAGAAGCAAAGAGGAAATTGCACAAAGCATGAAGGGCAGAGACTTCTTGATGCTTGTTGATTATACACCAGATGAGATTCAATACCTGATCGAGCTAGCCATTGAACTGAAGGAAAAGCAGAAGGCAGGTCAACCTCATCAACCACTTAAAGGAAAAACAGTTGGTCTTATTTTCGAAAAATCCTCGACACGTACTCGCGTATCCTTTGAGGTTGGCATCTATCAGCTTGGCGGTCAGGGCTTATTCCTAAGCGGCAATGATCTGCAGATCGGCCGTGGTGAAACGATTCTAGATACTGCACAAACTCTTTCTCGCTATCTAGATGGCATTATGATCCGTACGTATGAGCATCGTAAAGTTGTTGAGCTTGCACGTGGAGCTACGATTCCGGTTATTAACGGTTTAACAGATCTATCTCACCCATGCCAAGCATTGGCTGATTTTCAGACGATTTATGAGAAGCACGGCTCCTTTGACGGCGTGAAGCTTGCGTACATTGGCGATGGTAACAATATGGTACACTCGTTGATGATGGGTGCGGCTAAGCTTGGCGTTGACATGTCGATTGCTACACCTGAAGGCTATGAGCCAGATGAGGACATTATTGCTCAGACGCTTGCAGTCGCTGAGGAAACAGGTGCGAAAATCGTTGTGTGCCGTGATCCGAAGGAAGCGATTGAAGGCGCGAACTTCATCTATACCGACGTATGGGCAAGCATGGGTCAAGAAGCAGAGCAGAAAGAGCGCGAAATCGCCTTTGCTAACTATCAAATCGATGATGAGCTAGTAAAGCTCGCAAGCCCAGACTTTATGTTTATGCATTGCTTACCTGCACACCGCGGCGAAGAGGTAACGGAAAGTGTAATTGACGGTGAGCATTCTATTATTTTTGATCAGGCAGAAAATCGTCTCCATGCGCAAAAAGCGATTATGGCTGCGATTATGTCTTAATATAGGAGGAGTGGTTCAACATGGCAAAGGATAAAATTGTATTAGCCTATTCAGGTGGTTTGGATACGTCTATTATTTTGAAATGGTTAAAGGAAACGTACGACGCAGAAATTATTGCTTTCACAGCAGACATCGGTCAAAAGGAAGAGCTAGACGGACTTGAGGAAAAAGCAATACAGACAGGTGCTTCGAAGGTTTACATCGATGATTTGCAGGAGGAGTTCGCTAAGGACTTTATCTTCCCAATGTTCCAAGCGGGTACGATGTATGAAGGTCAATACCTTCTTGGTACGTCCATTGCACGTCCACTTATTGCGAAGCGCATGGTAGAGATTGCTCGCGCAGAAGGTGCGAAGTACATCGCTCACGGCGCAACAGGTAAAGGAAATGACCAGGTTCGCTTTGAGCTTGGCGTAGCTGCACTTGCTCCAGAGATTGAAATCATTGCCCCATGGCGCTCTGAGCAATTCCGTAACGACTTCCCAGGTCGCGCAGAGATGATCGCATTTGCAGAAAAGCATGGTATTCCTGTAACGGCATCCGCTGCGAAGCCATATTCTACAGACCGTAACCTTCTACACATCAGCTTTGAGAGCGGTATGCTAGAGGATCCTTGGTTTGATCCAAGTGCTGAGGAGAACGAAGAGATGTACGTGCTGAGCGTATCACCTGAGCGTGCTCCTGATGAAGCAGAATACGTTGAGCTTGAGTTTGAGCAAGGTAACTGCGTAGCGATTAACGGCGAGGCAATGACTCCGCTGCAAGTAATGGATAAGCTAAATGAGCTTGGCGGCAAGCATGGTATCGGCCGTGTAGATATGGTTGAGAACCGTTTCGTTGGTATGAAGAGCCGCGGTGTATATGAAACACCAGGTGGGACGATTCTATTTACTGCTCATCGCAAGATGGAATCATTAACGATGGATCGCGAAGTAATGCACTTGCGTGATTCTTTAATCTCCAAATACAGTGAGCTTGTATATAACGGCTTCTGGTTTGCGCCTGAACGTTTGGCGCTTCAAGCTCTTGTTACAGAGTCTCAGAAAAACGTATCAGGTGTTGTTCGCCTGAAGCTATATAAAGGCAATGTTATCGGTGCTGGGGTGAAGAGTCCAGTCAGTCTATACAATCCTGATATTGCAACGATGGAAGCAGATCCTTCTCAAGCCTACGATCAAGGCGATGCAACAGGCTTTATTCGTCTAAATGCACTTCGCTTGAAGGTTTCTGCAGGTGTGAATCAGAATAAATAAATTAAACGACGCGATATAAGCTGAACTGGTAATTGGGCAGACTGTGAAATATTCTTACGATCGCTGTTGTCCCCCAAATTTCTATGATTAAAATTCAAAGTAGAAATTTGTGGACAAAGGCGACCGCTTCGCTTCTTCAGAATCATTTCACATTCTGCTTCAAGAAGCTAGTTGTTCAGCTTATATCGCTTGTTATAGGAAGGGAGTTAACACGTGAGCAAGCTATGGGGTGGACGTTTTACGAAGAAAACGGACCAATTAGTTGAAGAATATACAGCATCCATTACTTTCGACAAAGCGCTTGCTGAGGAGGATATCCAAGGCAGTTTGGCGCATGTGACGATGCTTGGCAAGCAAGGCATCCTGCCACAGGAGGATGTAGAAACGATAAAAGCGGGCTTACTACGCGTGCTTGATCGGATTAAAGCAGGAGAACAACAATTTTCTGTCAGCGATGAAGATATTCATATGAATATCGAGAAGGCACTTATCGAGGATGTTGGACCAGTAGGCGGTAAGCTGCATACGGGCCGCAGCCGTAACGATCAGGTCGCTACTGATATGCATCTATGGCTTCGTAAGCGCGTTGTTGAATTTGTTGAGCTATTGCGCAAGCTGCAGGAAGCATTGATTGGACAAGCAAAAGCGAATATCGATACGATTGTGCCAGGCTATACACATCTACAGCGTGCGCAGCCGATTCTATTCGCTCATCATATGATGGCCTACGTGTCCATGTTTGGTCGCGACATCGAGCGTTTGCAGGATAGCTATAAGCGCATTAATGTGCTTCCGCTTGGTGCAGGTGCACTTGCAGGAACGACATTCCCGATCGACCGCCATTTTGTTGCGGAGCAGCTGAAGTTTGATCGTGTGTATGAGAACAGCCTAGATGCTGTAAGTGATCGTGACTTTATTCTAGAGTTTTTAGCGGATGCTTCGATCATTATGATGCACCTATCTCGCCTAAGCGAGGAGCTGATTATGTGGTCTAGCACCGAATTCAGCTTCGTTGAACTGGATGATGCATTCTGTACGGGCAGCAGCATTATGCCGCAGAAGAAAAATCCTGACGTACCGGAGCTAGTCCGTGGTAAAACAGGTCGCGTCTACGGAGACCTAATGGGGCTATTGACCGTGTTGAAATCTTTGCCGCTTGCGTATAACAAAGATATGCAAGAGGATAAAGAAGGCATGTTCGATACCGTAACAACGCTGCAAGGTGCATTGCAGCTGTTTGCGCCGATGATCGCAACGATGAAGGTGAACCAAGGTCGCATGCGTCAAGCAGTTAACCAAGACTTCTCTAATGCTACAGACATTGCGGACTTCCTTGTTAACAAAGGACTACCGTTCCGTCAAGCGCATGAAGTCATCGGTAAAACCGTGCTGTACTGTATTGAAAACAATAAGTACTTGCTTGATCTTTCACTTGATGAGTTCAAGCAATTCTCAGAGCTGTTCGATGATCGTATCTACGAGGTTCTGCAGCCAGAGCAAGTGGTTAACGCGCGTAACGTATACGGCGGTACTGCGAAGCCACAAGTAGAAGCAGCTATAGCACGTGCGGAGCAAGCGATGCAGACTACTGCTGCGTGGGTAGCGGAATATCTAGAGCGTTCGCAATAAGTACGACATTTATATGTGAAATCGTACCTCCAACTGCCTAAGGCAGCCAAATGAGAGGTTTACGATTAGAAAAAGACGAGCATTAGCCTCAAAAGCTGATGCTCGTTTTTCTGTGTATAGTCTCCTTAACATAATGAGTATGATCGTACTACCAATTTTACGGTTTAAATTGTATACTTTATGAAAAGGTTGCGTATGATGAAGGGAGGAGAATGAAAGGTGGGGATTGTAATAGACAAACCACGCTTTAATGTTGATCAAGTTAATTCTGCCACTTATGCTTCCAAACGTTTTGGAGAAATAAGAAAAAAAGCTAAACAGCTTCCACAATTCATTTCAGAAAACAATTGTGTGGATACGGTTGTGCTGGATTATAAAGTATATGAAGAAATGTATATGGAACTTCAAGCTTTAAGAGAATTGACTTGGGAACTAGAGATTGCTCGACGTCTTGAAACAGCCGATAGAATGACCCTTCGATATAGCGTGAAAGATGTTCTAAGTGATACTGAATACGAAGAGTTCCGTAGCATCGATCCAAACAATATTTCAGATGCGGAATTATTTGAATAGTTATGGTTAAAAAGTTTGAAGTAGTGTTTATAGAAGAAGCAAGAATTGAGTATAAAAATCTTGATGGTTCCATTAAAAAACTTGTTAATGTTGCACTCGCTAAAATGGAAGAACGTGCTGATGTACTTGGTGAAGAGTTAACAAGTAAGCATGGATTAAAGTTAATTGGTTGTAGAAAAATAAAGTTTCGTAAAGCTGGTATTCGAATTGTATATCGGATTGTTGGAGATAAAGCAGAAATTGCTGAGATTATTTTCGTCGGTAAAAGAGAGGATAATGAAGTTTATATAGAGGCATTTAAGCGACTAAAAGAATTATGAAAAGATTCCTAGGCTATAGGGATCTTTTTTTGTTCCCAGCTAACCTTCTTTCTAAGGATGGGAGCTGGGTATTTATTTGTTTGGATAAAGGTTCTCCCCTAAGTTAGTGGAGAACAACGATGTTGTGGAAAAGCGAAGCGTTCGCCTTTGTTTGCGGATTTCTACTATATAAGAACTAATATAGAAATCCGCGAACAACAGCGATTGGAACAATATTGTAGTTCGTAACGGCGCAAGCGGCAAGCAGTTGATGCAACACCACTAGAAG
The DNA here is from genome assembly GCF_023715345.1 of Paenibacillus camelliae. Classification (GTDB taxonomy): domain Bacteria; phylum Bacillota; class Bacilli; order Paenibacillales; family Paenibacillaceae; genus Pristimantibacillus; species Pristimantibacillus camelliae. The sequence continues at coordinate 23,780 of NZ_JAMBNY010000023.1, read as the reverse complement.
TAATTCCCTTAATTTTAGCCTCGAGAAAATAGTGCCTCTTAAAACAAGGTTGGGCAGCTTCACAAACCTAAGAAGCAGTCCACTCGCCACATTACGCAGCCTTTGCCGCTTGCATGCTGTCGATTTCGACATCGCAATGTCTTAAATGAGAAAAATTAGAAAAGTGAAAATTGGCTAATCATCGGAGAACCTTGAAGGAATTAGACATAACCTGTCGAACATATAGTATTGAACTTTTTACAGGATGTGATAGCGTGATAGAAATGCACGATATATGGAAAACGTACGCCGACGGTACGAGTGCACTTAACGGAGTGTCGGTCAAGATAGATCGAAATGAGTTCGTTTACTTAGTTGGACCTTCAGGGGCAGGGAAATCTACCTTCATGAAGCTGATTTACCGCGAGGAAATCCCGACAAAAGGTGAGATCTTCGTGAATGGCTTTAATATCGGGAAGCTGAAGCAGCGCAAAATCCCGTACGTACGCCGTAACATTGGCGTTATCTTTCAAGACTTTAGACTTTTACCGAAACTAACAATCTATGAAAATGTAGCCTTTGCTATGGAAGCTATTGAAGCGCCTCGGAAGGTGATTAAGAAGCGTACGATGGAAGTGCTGGAACTTGTCGGATTAAAGCATAAACATAAGAGCTTCCCGTCCCAATTATCCGGTGGAGAACAGCAAAGGGTGTCTATTGCCCGGGCAATTGTGAATAATCCGGCGGTTATTGTCGCGGATGAGCCGACAGGAAATCTTGATCCAGATACATCTTTAGACATTATGAATCTACTTGAAGAAATTAATTTCCGAGGGACGACCATTGTCATGGCAACGCACAATAAAGAAATTGTCAACTCGATGCGCAAGCGCGTCATTGCTATTGAACATGGCAATATTGTGCGCGATGAGCAAAGAGGGGAGTACGGATATGAAATTTAGCACGTTAACACGACACATTAGAGAAGGCTTCAAGAGTATACTGCGTAACGGCTGGATGTCCTTTGCTTCTATTACTTCGATTTTTATCTCTCTCTTAATTTTGGGAGTATTTATACTATTAGCTTTAAACATGAATGCAATGGCTTCACAGATTGAAAGTCAGGTTCAAATCCGAGTGTTCCTCGAAACAGATGTCGCAGACGATGTAGTTGCAGACCTTCAAAAGCAGGTAGGCAATATTCCTGAAGTAAGCAAGCTAATTTATGTGTCCAAGGAAGAAGGACTAGCCCAGCTACGTGATCGAATGGGTGAAGATAATAGTGATTGGCTTGAAGGCTATAACAACGAGAACAACCCACTTCCGATTACTTTTACGGTGGAAGTATTTGAACCTAAGCTTGTAAAAAGTGTAGCAGATCAGATACATAGCATCGCCGGAACCTATGAGACCTCTCCAGTTGCGGATGTAAAGTATGGTCAAGGTATTGTTGAAACGTTGTTTAAGGTAACGGATGCCATTCGTAATGCTGGTTATATTGTTGTTGCTGCGTTATCAATAACAGCGGTACTGCTTATCTCCAATACGATTCGTATGACGATTGTTGCGCGTCAGCGCGAGATCAGCATTATGAAAATGGTTGGAGCAACAAATTCATTTATTAGATGGCCATTCTTTGTCGAGGGCGCCCTAATTGGGGTCATTACCTCTGTCTTAACAACAGCCATTGTACTCATTGGATATGATCAAATTATTAATGCATTTCAATATGAACTGTCTTTCTTAACGATGCAGCTGCTGCCTGTTAAGGAAGTAATGGCGCTAACGTCGCTAACGATGATTATCCTCGGCTCCTTTATCGGAATCTGGGGTAGTGTGATGTCTGTTCGAAAATATTTGAAGGTGTAGGTGAAACAATCGTGTCCATGAAAAAGGTAGCTGCATATACGCTGACTGCTGCACTGCTTGTGTCCTTAAGTGCACTTTCACCAAGTAGTTATGCCACAACTGCATCGCAGATTACGAAGCAAATCGAAGAAAAGAATCGGGAAAAAGCTGCATCAGAGCAACGTGCAAAAGAAGCAGCTGCAGAAGCAGCGCGTGTAGCGAAAGAGCAGCAGCAAGTGACGGACGAAAAGGCGCAGCTTGAGGCAGAACGTGACAAGCTCATGGCAGAAATTCGTGAGCTATCTAAGGAAAAAGAAAAAACAGAAGCAAAAGTAGATGAAGCAGAAAAACAGCTAAAGCTAACGGAGCAGGAGTTGGAAGAAGCCATTGCACAGGTTGAGAAGCAGGACGAGCTGATGCAGAAGCGTACACGCTTAATGTACAGCAATGGTGTCGTTTCTTATCTTGAGGTACTGTTAAGCGCTACGAGCTTTAGTGATTTTCTTGATCGATTCGATTCCTTGCAAATTATTCTTCAATCTGATCGTGAAATGCTAGATTCCTTTAAAGATGCGCAGCAGGAAGTAGAAGATAAGAAGCTGCAAGTGGAGACACAGCTTGCCGAGCTTGAAGCGATGTATGAGGACCTTAAGCGTGAAGAGCAAGTATTGATTAACAAGGAAGCAGAGAAGGAAGAGCTGATTACGAAGCTTGGCAAGAAGTATGAAGAGCTGCACGAATTGCACGAGGAGCTTAGTGAAATTACGGAAGAAGAGGAACGTAATCTAGTTAAGATCGCCTCTGAGTTGTCTAAACTTTATGCGGAGAAGAAGCGTCTAGCTAATCCATATTCTGGTGGAAAGCTTGGTATGCCGATCGATTCTAAGTATCGAGTTACTTCTAATTTTGGCATGAGAATACATCCGATAACAGGCAAGAAAAAGGCACATAACGGAACGGACTTTGGTGCTCCATCAGGCACACCGATTTATGCGGCAGAAGCTGGGATTGTTATCGTTGCTAAATACACGAGCGGTTACGGCAATACTGTAATTATTGATCATGGTAATGGCTTATGGACGTTATACGCTCATATTAAAAACAATGGTATTCTCGTTAAAGAAGGCGAGGAAGTGAAGCGCGGAGATAAGATTGCTTTAGTAGGCAGCACGGGGAATTCTACGGGACCGCATTTGCACTTTGAGGTTCGTAAAAACGAGGTTCCGGTCAATCCGTCTAACTACTTGAAATAGGTTGTTGCACAGTAGGCTGTCTATCCAATAGACCGCCTATTGTTGTCTTATCGAACGCGTAACCTATTGATTGAATTTGACTTGTTGACTTCTTGATTTGTTGTTATTGTTGATATAGATAAATATTTGAAATGTCATTGTCATATACTAAGTTGGTCTAGCCAGAGTATACAGGAATAGGTGGTGTAAAGTAGATGCAAGTAAAAGGACGTACGGTAGCCATGCTCGTTACGCTTTCTGTTTTCGCTACGATCCTAGTTACGATGTTTGTAACGGACAAGCTGGAAGAGGTGGTTCCCGTTGCAGCGTCAACGTCTGTCGCATCAGCGGCGACTGATCAAGGCACGAAAATGACCGAAGCAGAACTTAAGCAGTTAAATACGGTGCTTGATCTGCTGCAAACAAATTATGTAACGGAAATTGATCGCGAGAAATTGATTGATGGAGCGATCTCAGGCATGATGAATGCACTGGATGATCCATATTCCGTGTATATGGAAGCAGAGGTTGCAAATAGGTTTTCACAATCGATCGAGGGATCATTCTCTGGCATAGGAGCAGAGGTTTCTCTAGAAAACGGTCAGGTAGTTGTCGTGTCGCCAATCAAGGGCTCTCCTGCAGAGCGAGGTGGTCTGCTCGCAAAAGATATTATTTTATCAGTGAACGGAGAAAGCTTAGCTGGCCTAACACTACAAGAAGCTGTAGAGCTTATACGTGGAGAAAAAGGAACGAAAGCAAAGCTGGAAGTGATGCGAAGCGGACATTCCGATGCGATTACAGTCGTGTTAATTCGAGATGATATTGATATCGAGACGGTATATAGCGACATCGATGAGCAAGGCATTGGTCTAATCGAAATCACTCAGTTTTCGCAAAACACATCAGAGCGCTTTGCCGAAGAGCTCGCTGCACTTGAAGAAAAGGGTTTGAAGGGCTTAGTGATTGATGTTCGCAACAATCCGGGTGGCGTGCTGCAGGATGTTGTGGAAATCGCTCAGCTGATGATGAAGGAAGGCACTGTCGTTGTTCAGGTAGAAGGTCGTTCTGGCAAACGGGATAAAACCTACGCAACCGGCGGCGAGCAGAAGAAGTATCCAATTGCTGTGCTAACCAATGGTGGAAGTGCCAGCGCATCTGAGATATTAGCAGGTGCTTTACAGGAAGGCGCGGGAGCGACTGTAGTAGGCGAGCAAACCTATGGTAAGGGTACGGTTCAGGTTAGCTACAATCAGCTGTTTGATGATGGTGGACTAATTAAGATGACCATTGCTAAGTGGCTAACACCTAAGGGGAATTGGATCAATGAGACAGGGGTTACACCTAATATCGTTGTTGAACCACCGCTCGTTTACAGTATCGCTCGTCTGAATCTGAATGATGATGAGGAGCTGAAGGAAGATCAACTAAGCGAAAAGATCCGCAGTGCACAAATTATGCTGGATACGCTAGGCTATAGTGTTGATCGCGAGGATGGCTACTTTAGCAAGAAAACGAGTGAGGCCGTTCGTAAATTCCAAAAGGATCATTCCCTCAGCAGTACGGGCGTAATCAATAAGCAAACATCTGCCAAGTTGGAAGAAAAGATCATTGCGTTCATTCGAGACAAAGCGAATGATCCTCAGCTGCAAAAGGCTATAGAAATAGCTGGCAGGAAATAATCAATAGGTGTCGAATGATTTAAAGGTTGGTTTCTTTCTATAAGAGACCGCCTTTTTTGTTTTCGTCATCATATGATGAGAGGGTGTATGCTTTGAATCATGTAGAGCTATGGCTCATTTTAATAGGGAAGGCATTGCTGTCGTTGCTAATGCATCCGGTGTTTTATTTGTCGCTTATTTTTCTATTGCTTGTTTTTAGCTTTCGTACCAGATTGGAAAGAGCGATGTTCTCGGTAAGACTTCGAGCTTGGGTAAAGCCGTTCGTTTACGCGTTAATAGGTGGGGCAATAGCCTCCATTGCTGTATCTATCGTTACAGTATTGCTCGGATTTACCTTCTCTGCATCGACCGTGTGGTGGCTATGGGGCGTTTCGATCGTACTCATGCTGATTCGGTTGCGCTTTGCGGGTATTGTGTATAGCGCCTCGGTCGTTACGTTATTGCATTTGGCAGCCAAAGCGGTCGGACCGCTTACGCTAAATGATGTAGCTGGGGAGATCTATCAGTCACTGCTTGAGCTACAGCCCGTAAGCATACTGGTTGTCGCTTCGTTAATGTCGCTGGCACAATCGCTTTTAGTTAGATGGCAAGGGAAGCATTTTGTAAGTCCGATTTATATGTCAGGCAAGCGCGGCAAAGTGATCGGCGGCTATGTGCTTCAGGGCTATTGGGCAGCACCAATCTTTTTGTTCATGCCTGTAGCGTCAGATACGGCTGGTGCGGTATCCTTTGCTAGCCAAGCCATTCAGCCATTCTTTTTAACAGCTGGCACGGGAGCTTGGTTGTTGCTCGCCTGTCCGTTGCTGCTCGGTGTAACCGGCATGACACACTCCGTCAGTCCGGCTATGCTCATTAAGCGTATTTCTAATCAGTGGCTCGTTTACTCGGTACTGATTCTAACGATCTCTATTGCTTCTTGGTGGGTAACTCCATTGCTTTGGGTAGCTTCAATCGGTATGCTGCTCTCCTTTGAGCTCGTACATTGGATTAATCATTGGCATGAAAGCAAGTATGCTCCGCGCTATGGACCATTAGATAAAGGTCTGCGCGTACTGGCAATTGTCGAACATTCACCTGCTGTCCATATGGGAATAGAAGCGGGTGATACAGTACTTAAGGCGAACGGAAAGGCCGTAAATACATTAGATGAGCTATATGAAGCGATGTCGATCAATCCGGCATTCTGCAAGCTCGAGCTGTTAAACGTTAATGGAGATGTAAAGTTTGCACAGCGAGCAAGATTTTCTGATGAGCATCACCAGCTAGGAATTATTATGGCACCTGATGGTCATGCCAAGTATTTAGAGAATTATCGTGAACCGTCGTTATTCACCTTATTCGGACATAACAAGCTTAGAAGACAAGCGACGATGTCAGCAAGCGCAGACATAGCTAATTCATTGTAAGACTGCGCCAATAAGCCGCAAGAGCTCCATTATCGTGTAGCTCTTGCGGCTTTGCTATATTTAAGGCTATAATAGGTAAATGAGAACATACATTCTGTTTGTCTCATTGTTGAAAAGGTCTGTTTTTGACCATAATGAAGATATATTAGGTAAGTTGGACGGGAGGAAACTATGTCTCTTTTTGAAATTGTTTCGGATTATGCACCTAGAGGAGATCAGCCGAGGGCGATCAAGGAGCTTGTACAAGGACTTGAGAAAAATAAGCGGCACCAGACGCTGCTAGGAGCAACAGGAACAGGCAAAACGTATACGATAGCGAATGTGATTCAGCAGGTACAGCGGCCGACGCTAGTTATCGCACACAATAAAACGCTCGCAGCTCAGCTGTGCAGTGAGTTTAAATCGTTCTTCCCCAATAATGCGGTAGAATACTTTGTCAGCTATTATGACTACTATCAGCCTGAAGCCTATATCCCGTCAACCGATACCTTTATCGAGAAAGATTCCAGCATTAATGATGAGATAGATAAGCTGCGCCACTCTGCGACAAGCTCGCTGTTTGAGCGACGTGATGTCATTATTGTGGCCAGCGTATCTTGTATATATGGTTTAGGTTCGCCAGAAGAATACGGCAGCATGGTCGTTTCGTTGCGCGTTGGCATGGAAAAATCCCGTAATGAGATTCTGCATGAGCTAGTCGGGATTCAATATCAACGTAACGATATTAGCTTTACACGCGGTACGTTCCGCGTAAGAGGCGATGTTGTTGAAATATTCCCGGTTGCCAGCAACGAGCATGCCGTACGCATCGAGCTGTTCGGTGACGAGATTGAACGTATTGTTGAGATTGATGTGTTGACAGGTGAGGTGCTTGGCACGCGCGATCATATTGCGATCTTCCCCGCATCCCACTTCGTTACGCAAGAAGAAACGATGAAGCGCGCAATGGTCGACATTGAGCGAGAGCTTGAGGAAAGATTAGCGTATTTCCGAAGTGAAGGAAAGCTGCTGGAGGCGCAGCGTCTGGAGCAACGGACACGCTATGACTTGGAAATGATGGCGGAGATGGGCTTTTGCTCAGGCATCGAGAACTATTCAGGGCCGCTAACATTCAGAGAACGTGGAGCAACACCTTATACGCTGTTCGATTATTTTCCAGATGATATGCTCGTCGTTATTGATGAGTCACACGTATCGCTGCCGCAAATCCGAGCGATGTACAACGGCGACCGTGCACGTAAAGAGGTGCTCGTCAATCATGGCTTCCGCCTGCCTAGTGCGATGGATAACCGTCCGCTTCGCTTTGAGGAGTTCGAAGCGAAAACGAAGCAGCTGATTTACGTTTCTGCAACACCAGGTCCTTATGAGCTTGAGCATTGCCCAGAGATGGTCGAGCAGATTATTCGTCCAACGGGCTTGCTTGATCCGATTATAGAGGTACGTCCATCGAAGGGACAAATCGATGACCTTCTCCATGAGATTCAACTGCGGATTTCGAAGGATGAGCGTGTGCTTGTTACGACACTAACGAAAAAAATGGCAGAGGACCTGACGGACTATTTGAAGGATGTCGGCTTAAAGGTTCGTTATCTGCATTCTGAAATAAAAACGCTGGAGCGGTTAGCGATTATTCGTGATCTGCGCTTAGGTGTGTTTGATGTTCTAATCGGGATTAACCTGCTGAGGGAGGGACTTGACCTTCCAGAAGTCAGCTTAGTTGCGATATTAGATGCCGATAAGGAAGGCTTTCTTCGTTCTGAAAGATCCCTTATTCAGACGATCGGACGTGCAGCCCGTAATAGCGAGGGCATGGTTATTATGTATGGTGACAAGATTACCGATTCGATGGATAAAGCGTTAAAAGAGACGGCGCGCCGTCGTGAAATGCAAATTGCTTTTAATGAAAAGCATGGCATTACCCCTCAAACGATTCGCAAGCAAGTGCATAACGTGATTGAAGCAACGAAGGTCGCTGAGGATAAAGCCGACTATGTCGTTGATGGTGATAAGAAGCTGAGCAAGAAGGAGCGTACTGCTTTAATCGCACGCCTAGAAGCAGAGATGAAGGATGCAGCGAAAAACCTGCAGTTTGAGCGTGCAGCACAGCTGCGTGATGCTTTGCTGGAATTGAAGGCGGACCAATAGTAGGAGGTAGCAAGAGTGGCAAATGACAAAATTGTCGTAAAAGGCGCACGTGCGCACAATCTAAAAAATATTGATGTAACGATCCCGAGAGATAAGTTCGTTGTTCTAACGGGTTTGAGTGGATCAGGAAAATCGTCACTAGCCTTCGATACGATCTATGCGGAAGGCCAGCGCCGCTATGTAGAGTCTCTAAGTGCTTATGCTCGTCAGTTTCTTGGCCAGATGGATAAGCCGGATGTCGATTCGATTGAAGGCTTGTCACCGGCGATTTCGATCGACCAGAAAACAACAAGCCGTAACCCCCGTTCTACGGTGGGTACAGTTACCGAAATCTATGACTATCTACGTCTACTGTTCGCTCGAGTTGGTAAGCCGCACTGCCCGACGCACGGTATTGAGATTACATCACAAACGGTAGAGCAGATGGTTGATCGCATTATGGAGTATGAAGAGCGAACGAGAATGCAGATTCTAGCGCCTATCGTGTCTGGTCGTAAGGGAGAGCATATAAAGCTACTTGCAGACATGCAGAAGCAAGGCTATGTGCGTGTACGTGTAGATGGTGAAATTCGCGAGCTGAGTGAGGAAATAACACTCGATAAAAATAAAAAGCACAATATCGAGGTTGTTATCGACCGTATCATTGTAAAGCCGGATATTGAGTCTAGATTAGCGGATTCGATTGAGACAGCGCTGGAGCTGGGGGAAGGCAGAGTTCTCATTGATGTAATGGGACAAGAGAAAAACGAGGAGCTGCTGTTCAGCTCTAACCTCGCTTGTCCGGAGTGTGGCTTCAGTATTGATGAGCTTGCGCCTCGTATGTTTTCATTCAATAGTCCGTATGGTGCTTGTCCGGAGTGTGATGGGCTAGGCGTGAAGATGGTCGTAGATCCGGATCTGCTAATACCTGATTACAGCAAGTCAATTGAGGAAGGCGCCTTTCTAGCATGGGCCGGAAGCACTTCTAACTACTATCCTCAGTTTCTTAGATCCGTTGCTGAGCATTACAATATTCCGCAAGATGTCCCTGTTAGTGAGCTGACGAGCGAGCAGATGAAGAAGCTGCTCTACGGCACAGATGGACAGAAGGTGCGCTTTGTATACGAAAATGATTTCGGTGCACGCAAGGAGGCGTTTGTCGCTTTCGAGGGCATTGTTAACAATCTTGAGCGTCGCTATCGTGAAACACCATCAGAGATGATGCGTGAGCATATTGAAGGCTATATGAGCGCTAGGCCATGCCATAGCTGTAAAGGTCAGCGTCTGCGCAAGGAAACTCTTGCAGTTACGATTAATAAGCAAAACATTTCCCATGTAACCGACCTGTCGATTGGAGAGGCTAGAAATTATTTCGAGAGTTTAGAGCTGACTGACAAGGAAATGCAGATCGCAGGCTTAATTCTTAAGGAAATATCAGGTCGGCTTGGGTTTCTAGATAATGTAGGGCTTGAGTATTTAACGCTAAGCCGTGCAGCAGGGACGTTATCTGGCGGGGAAGCACAACGGATTCGACTTGCAACACAAATCGGCTCCAGCTTAATGGGCGTGCTCTACATTCTAGATGAGCCAAGCATTGGGCTGCATCAGCGTGACAATGACCGTTTAATTGAGGCGCTGCTGCATATGCGTGATCTAGGGAATACGTTAATCGTAGTAGAGCATGACGAGGACACGATGCTTGCTGCCGATTATATTGTTGATATCGGACCAGGGGCAGGGATTCATGGCGGACAGATTATTGCGCAGGGTACACCGAAGGAGCTGATGGAGAATGACGCTTCGTTGACGGGGCAGTATTTAAGCGGTAAAAAGTTTATCGAGGTTCCGCTGCAGCGTCGTGTGGTCAATGATCGCTGGATCGAGGTTGTTGGAGCGAAGGAGAACAACCTACGCAATCTAAGTGTAAAGATACCATTAGGCGTGTTTGTCGCTGTTACAGGCGTGTCCGGCTCTGGTAAGTCGACCTTCGTCAATGAGATTCTGTATAAGACGTTGGCACGCGATCTAAACCGTGCGAAAACACGACCTGGTGCACATAAGGAAATCCGTGGCTTAGAGCATATCGATAAAGTCATCGACATCGATCAATCTCCGATTGGTCGTACACCACGCTCTAATCCGGCGACATATACTGGTGTATTTGATGATATACGTGATCTATACTCCTCTACGAATGAAGCGAAGGTTCGCGGTTATAAGAAGGGTCGATTCAGCTTCAACATTAAAGGCGGGCGCTGCGAAGCTTGCCGAGGCGACGGCATCATCAAGATTGAGATGCACTTTTTGCCTGATGTGTATGTACCTTGTGAGATCTGTAAAGGGAAGCGATACAATCGTGAGACGCTCGAGGTAAAGTATAAAGGAAAAAACATTGCAGAAGTGCTAGATATGACCATCGAGGACGGATGTCAGTTCTTTGAAAACATCCCTAGAATACATCGTAAGCTGCAAACACTGCTCGATGTAGGCTTAGGTTATATGAAGCTAGGTCAGCCAGCGACGACGCTTTCTGGTGGGGAAGCGCAGCGCGTGAAGCTTGCTTCTGAGCTACACCGTCGCAGCACTGGCAAAACATTGTATATTCTAGATGAGCCGACAACAGGACTGCATGCGCATGACATTGCACGACTGCTGGAGGTGCTACATCGACTAGTGGATTCTGGCGAATCCGTACTAGTTATTGAGCATAATCTTGATGTTATTAAGACAGCCGATTACTTGATCGACTTAGGGCCTGAGGGCGGTAAGCACGGTGGAACGCTCGTTGCTGCAGGCTCTCCTGAGCAGGTTGTGAAGGTGAGTGGCTCCTATACAGGTAAGTATTTAGCACCTATTCTAGCGCGTGATACAGAGCGGACCCAAAAGCTTCACGCGGTTGAAGTGAAATGATTGTATCGGTTCAAAATGTAATAGAGAAGGCGATGACTGGAAATGCTAAGAAATAGCAGCTCATCGCCTGGCTCGTTGCTGATAGGGTGGAAATGTGAACAAAGTGTGACGAAATAACCAACATTTACTATTAATGCTTGCAACTTGTCAGTATTCCATATAGGATATATAAATAATAGGATACGTGTGATTAAAGGGAGGTCTCTTCATGTTTCTAGCACAAGTAGCAGAAGAAACAAGCAAGATCGATCCATTCGATTGGTTCATGCTTGCTTTCACAGTTATCATTGCAATTGGATTGTTTCGCTTGCTTAAAGCAAAGCCAAAAAAGAATGTCTTCGCAATCGGCTTTGCCTCTGTATCACTAGCGGTTTTTCTATTTATTGATTATGTAATGATCACAAAAGTATGGCTTGCCTAAACGTACATAAAAAAGAGTTCCACCGTTGATACGGTGGAACTCTTTTTTTTTGTTAAGGGTTATTCAACGTCGAATAAGTATTCATTAGTACCACGTGAGCCAAGGCCCCAGCTTCAAGTCCATCTTTCAGACGAAGCATAAGCTTTGGAATTCAAATAAGCGTCCAGTGTTACTTAGTTGTTCAAAAAGTCACCTTTCAGCACCGAGAAGGTTGGATAAAGCCGGAGACTGAGGAGCGCAGCGTACGTAGTTGGTACGTGAGCACCAGAAGACCCGTCTGAATTCAAGATTCGATGTGAATATACACTCAGTTTGACTTCGTGATCAAAGGTGGCTTTTAGAACTTTCCACTAAACCCACCACATTTCACCTAGTGGCTCACGGATTAGCACCTGCTGCAAATTCTGTACCGCTTTGGAGAAGCCTTCTTCTACAGACATAAGGCCGTCCTCATGCTCGATGCTGACAACGTAGTCGTAGCCAACAAGGCGAAGCTCACTAATAATATCTGCCCATGTTTTTAGGTCATGACCAAAGCCTACGCTGCGGAACTGCCAAGCACGATCAAGCATTTGTGTATAGCTTTGCATATCAGTGATACCATGCATATTTACGTTAACCGGATCAATCGTTGTATCTTTAGCATGGAAGTGATGGATTGCGCCAGCACGACCTAGAATACGGATCGCTTGCACTGGATCAATACCTTGCCACCACATATGACTTGGGTCAAGGTTAGCGCCGATCGCTTCACCTGTTGCCTCACGTAGACGAAGCATCGTTGCAGGACTGTGAACGGAGAAGCCGCCGTGCAGCTCAAGACCGATTTTCACACCAGCATCTGTTGCAACCTTATTAATATCTGACCAGTAAGGGATGACTTTTTGTTCCCACTGCCATTTTAGAATATCTTGATAGTCATTTGGCCATGGTGCAACTGGCCAGTTAGGATATTTCGCATCTTCATGATCACCAGGGCAACCAGAGAATGTATTCACAACTGGAACCTCTAGGCGATTAGCAAGCTCGATCGTTTTACGAATTACGGAATCGTCAGCTTGAGCAAGCGCTTTCTGAGGGTGCAGTGGATTAGAGTGGCAGCTAAGCGCACTAATGATAAGACCGCGAGATTCAACAGCCTGCTTGAATGCTTTCAGCTTACCAGCATCAGCAAGTAGTTCATCCGGATCGCAGTGTGCATTGCCTGGATAACCGCCTGTACCGATCTCAACAGCTTCCAATCCTTTCTCTGCAATGTAATCAAGTGCTTCCTCAAATGGCTTTTGTGCAAATAGAACAGCAAATACGCCTAGTTTCATAAGTAATAACCTCCTATGGATTGGTTAATAATGGTGATGAGTTGATTTCTGACTCTACTACTATAATGCCCTTAACGATCTGGAACTTCAAGACAAAGAACAAAATCGCATAATTATTAGACAAAACTGCAATAATGCACGGATGGCAGGAATGTCTTGTAGAATATATTGCTCAGCTTTGTTACACTATTAACTAGAAAATTGATAGCTAGTCAAATAGCATAACGTAGCTATAAACGAGTGAGAGGAATCTTAAAATGACTTTAACAAGATCAGATATTGAGCTTTTAGCACCAGCAGGTGACTGGGAATGTATGCGTGCTGCCGTTGCTAATGGTGCGGATGCCATATTTTTCGGCGTTGAAAAATTTAACGCACGAGCAAGAGCGAATAACTTTAGAAGTGAAGAGCTGCCTGAAATCATGGCGTTCCTTCATACGTATGGTGTGAAGGGCTTTTTGACGTTTAATATTTTAGTTTTTGAGGACGAGCTGAGAGATGCTCAAACTTTAATAGAAATGTGTATCGATGCAGGTGTCGATGCTGTCATTGTTCAGGACCTAGGATTAGTTAAGCTAATCCGCGAGCTTTCGCCGGATTTCCCGATTCACGGCTCTACGCAAATGACGATTACTTCTCCAGAAGCGGTTGAGTTTACGAAGCCATTTGATATGGAGCGCGTCGTACTTGGTCGTGAAAACAATTTGAAGCAAATTAAAACGATTGGCGATCAAGCGAAGCTGCCGATGGAAGTGTTTGTGCACGGTGCTTTGTGTGTGTCTTATTCTGGGCAATGCTTAACCTCAGAAATGTGGGGCGGTCGCTCTGCCAATCGTGGTGAATGCGCACAAGCGTGCCGTTTGCCGTATGATTTGATCGTAGATGGTGAGAAAAAGCCGATGGGAGACGTGGCTTACCTCCTTTCACCGAAGGATCTGGCAGCAATTGAGCTTGTTCCAGAGCTGATCGAAGCCGGTGTTACCTCCTTTAAAATCGAGGGTCGACTAAAAAGCCCGGAATATGTAGCTAACGTTGTAAGCAAATATCGCAAAGCCATTGATAAATATTTCGATGGAGATCGTTCAAAACCTTCCAAGGAAGAAATCCGTGAGCTGCAGCAAAGCTTCTCACGTGGCTTCACGCATGGATTCCTAGAAGGAACAAACAATAAGCAGCTTGTCGATGGTACATTCCCGAAGAGCCGCGGCGTATACCTTGGTAAAGTCGAACGTATTATGCGTGATGCGGTAACGGTTCGTCTGGAAGCTCCATTGAAACGAGGCGACGGTATTGTGTTCGATGCGGGTGACCCAACGAAGAAGGAAGAAGGCGGACGCGTCTACGATATTAGACGTCAGGGTGTGAAGCTAGAGAATGAAGCGGCAGAAGGACTTGTCATTGAGCTTGTTCCTGGCCGTAATGATATAGATTTGCGTAAGGTGCATGTTGGTGATCGGATCTGGAAGACGAATGACCCTGCGCTAGACCGTGCCCTTCGTGCGTCCTACGAAACAGAAAAGCCTTACCGTGTATTCCCTCTTCATGTACAAGTTACTGGGGAGGCTGGCAAACCGCTGCACACGGTATGGACAGATGTCGAGAAGCAGATTAGCGTGACCGTTGAATCTGAGCTTCTGCTAGAGGAAGCGTTGAAGCGTCCGATGGATGCGGAGCTGCTATCTGAGCAGCTTGGACGATTAGGCGGAACGATTTATCAGCTGGATCAGCTAGAGGTAGCCTTGAAGGGTGAGCTTATACTGCCGATTCGTGAGCTCAATCGTCTGCGCAGAGAAGCTGTCGAGCAGCTGGCAGGCGAGAGACCGAAGCCGCCAGTTTATACAAAGCGTCAAGTCGATGCAATGGATGATGCTTTCGATAATGTGAAGCAGCTGAAGCCATTAAGCAGTGGCCGTGATGCTAAACTATCTGTACTATGTCGCACACTAGAGCAGGTCGAGGGTGCCATTAAGGCAGATGCCGATTATATCATTGCTGACTTTGAATTTATTAAGCAGTTCCCAGCTGCCATTGAGCTAGCTCGTACTGCAGGCAAGCGTATTGCGCTCGCAACACCACGGATTCATATGCCGAATGAAAATGGTTACCATGCCAACATTCTTAAGCTGAAGCCGGATGCGGTGCTTGTTCGCAATACAGGAGCGCTTTATTACTATATGCGTGCGAAAGCACAAAACCCAGATGCGCCATTCCCGCGTTTAATTGGTGATTTCTCATTAAATATTGCTAACCACAAGGCAGTTCAGCTGTTTTTAGATAGTGGACTTGATACGGTGACGCCTTCCTACGACTTGAACATTCAGCAAATGGTCGATTTGCTTGAGCGTGCTGATACGAGCAACATCGAGGTCGTTATCCATCAGCATTTGCCGATGTTCCATACAGAGCATTGTGTGTACTGTACATTTTTAAGTGAAGGTACCGACTATACAAACTGTGGCAGACCTTGCGAATCTCATCGAGCATCCTTGCAGGATCGTATCGGAATGAGTCATCCCGTTCGCGTGGATGAGGGCTGCCGTAATACGGTATACAACGCGATTGAGCAATCGGGTGCGGAGTACCTTAAAAACTTTATAGAGCTCGGTGTATCACAATACCGTGTAGAATTTTTAGAAGAAAGCGCGGAGAAGGTGCAAGAGGTACTGAAGCTTTACCGTCAAGCGCTTGATGGCAGCATTAGTGGTACGCAAGTATGGCGCAGCCTAAAGGCAACAAACCAGCTTGGTGTCACACGTGGTCAACTCGTAAAGTAATGCATTGAATCAACGAAGAAGGAGGTCAAGTCGAACGCGTGGCTTGGCCTTTTTTAGAGGTTATTCAAAAAACGCAACTGCAAACGATATGCACGGGGCTGTAATCGCACTTTTTGAATAGACACTTTTAAGTGATAAGGCGGGGGAGGGAAAACATGGATACTGGATGGTATGCAAATTGGCAGCATGTATTCAAGCTTGATCCAGATAAAGAAATTAGTGACGAGGCTTTAGATCAGCTATGTATGTCAGGCACAGATGCCATCATCATTGGCGGTTCAAGTGGCGTAACGTTTGACAACACGGTTGATCTGCTGGCGAGAGTTCGTCGCTACAGTGTCGACTGTGCGTTAGAGGTATCGACGATGGATGGGGCGGTGCCCGGCTTTGACGGCTACTTTGTTCCATTTGTATTAAATACGAAGCAGGCTGACTGGCTGATGCTGAAGCAGCTTGAAGGGCTTCAGGAATATGGACATTTTATACCGTGGGAGATGACGACCGCTTCAGGCTATATCGTTCTAAATGAACAGAGCACTGCCGCTAAGGTGTCCGGCGCAGAAGCGAATCTATCGGAGCAAGAGATTCTGCCGTATCTATGGATGGCGGATCGTTTACTCAGACTGCCTGTCGTTTATCTTGAATATAGCGGAACGTTTGGTGATATGAATGTGCTGGCCCGAGCAGCAAGCGAGCTAGAGCAAGCGCATCTTATCTATGGTGGCGGTATCGACAACGCCGAGAAAGCAGCGCAGGCTGCGGCCCATGCACACACCGTCGTGGTGGGTAATGTCGTTTATGATAACTTGAAAGCAGCACTAGCAACCGTCGAAGCGGTTAAGTCTGTACAAGTAAGTAAGCAGTAAAGGAGTGAGGGTGATGTTTAATTACATTAATATTGATGATGCGGTGGCCAAGCTTAATGCACCTCAGCGTGAGGCGGTACAGACAACAGATGGCCCTTTGCTAATTATGGCGGGTGCAGGCAGTGGTAAGACGAGAGTACTTACACACCGCATTGCCTATCTTATAGAGAAAAAACGTGTGGCGCCGTGGAGTATATTAGCGATAACCTTTACGAACAAGGCCGCACGTGAAATGCAGGAGCGGGTTAGTTCGCTTGTTGGTCCATCTGGACGCGATATATGGGTATCTACGTTTCACTCGATGTGTGTTCGCATTCTTCGTAAGGATATTGATCGCATTGGATTTAGCTCTAATTTTTCTATTTTAGATTCTGCTGATCAGCTGTCCGTCATTCGTGGCTGTATGAAGGACGAAAACATCGATGTGAAAAAGTTTGAACCGAAGGCCGTTCAAGCAGCGATCAGCTCAGCGAAAAACGAATTGATCAGCCCTGAACGTTATGAAGAGAAGGTAGGAGACTACTTCCAAGGCATCGTAGCGAAAATATATAAGATGTATCAGAAGCGTCTAAAAAATAATAACTCGCTTGATTTCGACGATCTTATTATGATGACGATTCGTCTGTTTAAAGAAGTTCCAGAGGCGCTCAACTTCTATCAGAACAAGTTCCGTTATATTCACGTCGATGAGTATCAGGATACGAACCGTGCGCAATATATGCTAGTTCGCATGCTAGCTGATGCACATCACAATATTTGTGTTGTAGGGGATAGCGATCAGTCGATCTATCGCTGGCGTGGTGCAGATATTAGCAACATCCTGAACTTTGAGGATGATTATCCTGAGGCGAAGACGATTCTGCTGGAGCAAAACTATCGTTCGACCTCTACCATATTGAATGCAGCAAATGCCGTCATCTCTAACAACACGGGCAGAAAATCGAAAAAGCTGTGGACCGATCAAGGCGAAGGCAATAAGATCTATGTCTATTACGGAGACAGCGAGCGAGATGAAGGCTACTTTGTTACGGGTGTCATTCAGAAAAATCGTAGTAATCAACATAAATATCGCGATCATGCGATTCTATACCGTACGAACGCTCAGTCGCGTATTATTGAGGAAACGTTAATCAAGTCTGACATCCCTTATCAAATCGTAGGCGGTATTAAGTTCTATGATCGTAAAGAGATCAAGGATATATTAGCTTACTTGCGATTGATCTCGAACCCAGACGATGATATTAGCCTGCAGCGTATTATTAATGTGCCTAAACGCGGCATCGGGGATACAACGATTGCTAAGCTTGCACAGGCAGCAACGGCACAGGGTGTGTCGATGTATCGTATTCTGTTCCAGCTAGATATGGTCGATGTGAAGGGCAAGACGAG
Organism: Paenibacillus camelliae; assembly: GCF_023715345.1. Classification (GTDB taxonomy): domain Bacteria; phylum Bacillota; class Bacilli; order Paenibacillales; family Paenibacillaceae; genus Pristimantibacillus; species Pristimantibacillus camelliae. The sequence goes on along the minus strand of NZ_JAMBNY010000023.1, from coordinate 5,833 downwards.
GGATCAGCTGCAAAGCTTTGGTCATATGATTAGCAGTCTGCATAGTCAAGTGGATGAGCTAACGGTAACGGAGCTTACTGAAAAAGTACTGGAAATGTCCGAATATAAGCTTGAGCTGCAGCGCGAACAAACGCTCGAGTCGCAATCACGCATTGAGAACATCGAGGAGTTTCTATCGGTAACGCAGGATTTTGAACAACGCAATGAAGATCGCACATTGGTTGCCTTCTTAACAGATCTAGCGTTGATCGCAGATATTGACTCGATGAATGACGATAAGGAAGATGTCGATGCTTCCGATGCCGTTGTGCTCATGACGATGCATAGTGCGAAGGGTCTCGAGTTTCCGATCGTATTTATCGTTGGGATGGAGGAGTCGATCTTCCCTCACTCTCGTGCATTTACGGATGATGAGGAGCTGGAGGAGGAGCGTCGTCTTGCCTATGTTGGTATTACGCGCGCCGAGAAGCAGCTATATTTAACCTCTGCAAAAATGCGGACGTTATTTGGCCGTACGTCAGTCAATATGCCTTCGCGCTTCCTTAAGGAGATTCCAAGTGAATTGCTAGAAAGCAATCAAGCCGATGTGGTCGATGGCAGCTTCCCTCGTGGCTTTGGCGGCTTAGGCTCTGGCCGACCGAATAGCTTCGGCACAAGATCCGATAGCAATCAGGCTGGCTTTGGCTATGGCAGCAGAGGTAATCAAGGAGGCTATAGCAGCAGAGGCTCAGCAGGACAAGGCTATCCGACGAGACCGAGCGCAGGTACAGCTCGTCCTACGGTTACTGTAACCTCCAGCCTCGATGCTGCGAGGAAGAATGCCCATACTCAGGATAATGGATCGGTAAGCTATGCAGCGGGCGATAAAGTTGCGCATGGCAAATGGGGAGAAGGTACTGTCATTGCTGTTCGAGGCAAAGACAACGACATGGAGCTGCAAATTGCTTTCCCTGCCCCAGTAGGAATTAAAAAGCTATTAGCAAGCTTTGCCCCGATAAAAAAGGTATAATAGAGTAAGTAAACGGTGAAACCGTGAGCGATCATGTTTCACCGTTTATAATATGGTAATGCTGTAAAGTAGAATCGGTTGAAGATGGAGGAATGTTGATGTTGACGAATCAGGATCAGCAGAGAATGGAACAGCTTATAGCTGAGTTGAATGAGCACAATTATCGTTATTACACACTGGACACGCCAGAGATCTCAGATGCGGAATATGATAGGCTGTACGATGAGCTTGTCAGTTTGGAGACTACACTTGGTGTCGTGCTGCCGAGTTCCCCAACGCAGCGTGTCGGTCATACGATATTGTCTGGCTTTGAGCAGCATAGACATCTTGCGCGGCTATGGAGTTTGGATAAAGCACAAAACCTGGAGCAGCTATATGCTTGGGAAGCGAGATTGAAGCGGGCCATCTCAGATTATAATGCTAAAAATCCATCTACACCTCTGCCAGATCCGACCTATGTTATGGAGTTGAAATTCGACGGGCTCACGCTGAATTTAACGTATGAGCAAGGGCAGCTTATTCAGGCGGCTACTCGTGGAAACGGCACAGTTGGAGAATCGATTCTAGCACAAGTGAAAACGATTAATTCGATTCCACTATCCATTGACTATACCGATGGTGTCATCGAAGTACAGGGCGAAGGCATTATGACGTTATCTAGCCTCGCTCGCTATAATGAAACGGCAGAAGAGCCGTTGAAAAATGCGCGCAATGCAGCGGCTGGTGCACTTCGTAATTTAAATCCCGCGGTTACAGCAAGTCGCAAGCTGGACGCCTTTATATACAATGTTGGCTATGCAGAAGGGGTTACGTTCGATAACCATAAGCAGCTGCAGCAGTTTTTGAAGGATAATCGCTTCAAGGTTAACCCATATATTATCTATGCAGACGATTTGAAGCAGTTCGAAGATGAGCTTATTGCTTTAGCGGAGCGTAGAAATGAGCTCGATTTTCTTATTGATGGAGCTGTTATTAAAGTTCAGGATATGCGGACACGTGAAGCGCTTGGCTACACGGATAAGTTTCCTCGCTGGGCAGTTGCCTTTAAGTTCGAGGCAGAGGAAGCAGAAACAACGCTGCTATCTGTTTCATGGGAAGTAGGGCGTACAGGGAAGATTACACCGGTTGCAAAGGTCGAAGCTGTTGAACTGGCTGGTGTCACCGTACAAAACTGCACACTTAACAATATGGGCGATATCGAACGGAAAAATTTGAAGTTTGCGCTTGGAACGTTAGTTGCGATTCGTCGATCGAATGATGTTATTCCAGAAATACTCGGAAAGGTCGATGAGGAGCTAGGAGAGGAAATTGTATTCCCAGATAAATGTCCATCATGTGGCTCTGAGCTCGAGCAGCGCGGTGCGCATTTGTTCTGTAACAACAAACTAGGCTGTGAACCGCAAATGATTGGTCGAATTACTCATTTTGCTGCACGTGATGCGATGGACATCGAATCATTCAGCATTATGACGGCTGAGCAGTTATATCGTGAGTGTGGTGTAAAGGATCCGGCAGATCTATATAAGCTAACATTTGATGATTTAATTAAGCTAGAGCGATTCGGCCAGAAGAAGGCACAAAAGCTGCTGGATGCGATTGAGCATTCAAAAACGCGGGAGCTTTCCTCGTTCTTATTCGCCTTAGGTATTCCTAACACAGGAAAAACTACTGCAAAAACTTTGGCTGATCACTACAATAGCCTAGATGCAGTCATGCAGGCTACGACGGATGAACTCGTGCAGCTTCAGGATATTGGACTTATCGTTGCTGAAAGTATCGTAAGCTTCTTTAATGATCCTGACGTGCAGCAAAGCGTTGCGGCGATGCTGGAAGCGGGCGTTGCTCCTCAGACTGAGCAGATAGCGACGGTTGCATCGGAAGATCATCCGTTATTCGGGAAGACAATCGTTATCACAGGAACACTGCCAACGCTTGGCCGTGACGAGCTAACGAAAATGCTAGAGGCTTGCGGAGCGAAGGTGACAGGCAGCGTCTCGAAGAAGACAGATCTTGTCATCGCTGGTGAGAAAGCGGGAAGTAAGCTGACTAAAGCGCAGCAGCTTGGCATTACGATTATTGAAGATGAAGCTCAGGTGCTTCAGATGATCGAAGGCTAGAAGATTGACTTCGATGACTAGATGCTAGATTGGTCATACGAAAAGTAAGCTCAAATGTATTAGATACTAATTAAATGTCTTTAGAGTTAAATATCGTTTTAATTAAGCTTTGTTGCGAGAGCATACAAGAAGCCTGTTGATACCTTCAACAGGCTTCTTGTTGTAATGGCTACCTCATTGTTTTGTTTCTCTATCTGACAGCTAGATCATAATCTTTTATGCTATGAGGGCGTGATCGCCCTACTTGTTGTTGTTCAGTCGATATTTTCCACATTTGTCATTAGGGGTGCTTGATATCGTCTAGCCGGATCCTTGTTGTGATTGATGGCAATTTGTGAATTACTGTTCGTATTTTATTCACGGATCGTTGCCAATTGTTGTGATTTTAATCACGCTTAGCATTAAATGCGCAGAGGTATACTTTATACAGATGATAATGAAAGGAAGCGTGATTATGTTAAGTGAACAAACGATTAAGGTTATAAAATCTACAGTGCCCGTACTAGAGGTACATGGTACGGCCATAACGAAACGGTTCTATCAGATGCTATTTTCTAATCATCCAGAATTACTGAATGTTTTTAATCATATAAACCAAAAACAAGGTAGACAGCCTGCAGCATTGGCTAATGCGGTGTACGCTGCAGCAGCCAACATCGATAATCTCGGACAAATTCTTCCTGTCGTTAAGCAAATTGCACATAAGCATAGAAGTCTTGGCATCACAGCTGATCAATATCCAATTGTAGGCGAAAACCTACTTGCAGCGATTAAGGATGTACTGGGAGATGCGGCGTCGGATGAGATTATTCAAGCATGGGCAGAAGCATATGGTGTGATTGCCCAAGTATTTATCGATGTGGAAGCAGAGATGTATAAAGAAGCAGAACAGCAACCTGGAGGCTGGAAAGGCTTTAGATCGTTTATCGTCAAGCGCAAAGAAGTAGAAAGTGATGTGATTACATCATTTTATCTGTATCCCGAGGATGGTCAGCCCATTGCAGATTTCACGCCAGGACAATATATAACGGTGAAGGTGAAAATTCCAGGCGAGGAGTATACACATCTGCGTCAATATAGTCTGTCAGATAAACCAGGGCAAAGCCATTACAGAATTAGTGTTAAGCGTGAGGATGACGGCGAACAAAAACCTGGAGGTAAGGTATCTCAGTATCTGCACAATAGCATCAATGAAGGCGATACAATAGAGCTTTCTGCGCCTGCAGGAGATTTCACATTAGATCTCAACGATCATCGCCCAGTTGTATTAATAAGCGGCGGGGTAGGTCTTACACCAATGGTAAGTATGCTGAACACCATTGTTGAGACAACACCGGAAAGATCAGTTACCTTTATTCATGCTGCCCGCAATAGTGAGGTTCATGCGATGAAGAAAGCGATCAGCGAGCTAGCAGAGGATAAGTCTCAAGTGAAGGTATATTGGTGCTATAGTGAGCCTACAGCGGAGGATGTGCGTAATAAAAGTTTTGACAAGGAAGGCTTTATTACTGCAGATTGGTTGCAGGAAATTACTCCTGGCACTGATGCAGTATACTACTTCTGCGGCCCAGTGCCATTTATGAAGGAAGTAAATTCGGCCTTGCGAGCACTACAAGTACCAGCTGACCAAGTACACTATGAATTCTTTGGTCCAGCAGGCAGCTTGGAGTAGGATGATTGCTTTGTCGACTGCTCTCTTAATAAGCGATTGACCGTTTCACGTCTTAAGCCGATGAATTGACCGATTTCTTCTTGCGTCAATAGCTCGCGAATGTCCGTGATGCCGATATATCGTTCGAACCAAGCTTGAAGCTTTACTAGTCGGTTTAGTGGTGTTACTTCTGTTAGCTGATCGATTCGTTGCTGCATGGAGCGAAGACGCTCCTGCAGCCGTAGGGCGATATCTCGACAAAGCTCAGCGTCTTGTGCAACGGATCGATACCAGCTATTTGTATCTATCATCTCAACCTCACAAGTTACTAATGCGATAGCTGTACCATGATAAGGATTGGCAGTTATAAGCGAATGGTGCGGAATGATTTCATCGGGTGTAATAATGTTCATTAATGTCTGTGTGCCGTCTTCATGAAGACGGCTTATTTTTAGCATGCCGCTTTTTAAATGAAATAGAGGTCCTAGCTCGCCTTGACGGAATAATACTTCACCTTTATGGATAATCATGCTCATTGCTCCTTTGGATATGAACTGTAACAGGAGAACAGTTACATGAATAATTAAGTGGTACACTTTCTATCATAACCTAATCAGTGGCTTCGAGTTAATAAAGTAACCGAAGAAACGGTACATCTCCTATTAAGATAAAATTCTTTTCGTCGTTATAGGATAGCTTAATGAAGCAGTGGTGAATAAATGAACTGGATATAATTACAAGTTGTAATAAGTGTACGAGCGTGATATATTATTACTTGTCACTTCGCAACACCGACACGATTCAATACAACTTAAAAAAAGTTGTTGACGAATTAGTCAGAAGCTGATAACATAATATCTTGTTACCGCATCGGTAACCGAAAGTTCTTTGAAAACTGAACAAATGGAACACGTCAATTAATAAAGTTTTATAATGAGCAATCAAACACTTTAATGGAGAGTTTGATCCTGGCTCAGGACGAACGCTGGCGGCGTGCCTAATACATGCAAGTCGAGCGGACTTGATGGAGTGCTTGCACTCCTGAGAGTTAGCGGC
>NZ_JAMBNY010000022.1 GCF_023715345.1 Paenibacillus camelliae | reverse complement strand
CTCGAACACGACCGTTAAGCCTTTCAGCGCCGATGGTACTTGGACCGCAGGGTCCTGGGAGAGTAGGACGTTGCCAAGCACGAAGGAAGCCTATTGCGTATGCAGTAGGCTTTTTTTGTTGTGCGGATGTAGTGGTGATGCATGGTGATTGCGTAGAGCTCAGACGGTGAGGTTTAGAGTAATAAGAAAGAATAACTAACTTTATGAGCGGTATACTTACAAACTGATTAGAATTGATTTGTATAGATTAGTATATGGCGTGTGAAATAGTCACCTATTAGTGCGAGTCTTGCTAAGGAAGGCACTTCGGTAAACCAGGAGAGTGTCTGATTCTGATCGACGTATATTCGATGATGAGGCAGCGGTAGTATAGGAAGACGTGATGCCTAGGAATATTTTTCAATATATTTCCTTGAAATTATCAACTTTTCTCATTGATAAACCGTTAATAAGATAGACAATACATTATTTAGGCTGAAAGGATGGGTTATTTTGAAAATGTCTGATCGTGGAATCACTATTTTGCATCGAGGACAGAGATGGTTAGCCGTTTTGCTTGCAATTGCGCTAATCTCATCTTTATCGATAGGAATGACGTATGCAGCAGAGGATAAGGTAACTGGAATAGAGTTTGATTATGATCCTTTAGATTATAATAACAGTACTTCATCATTTGAATTAATTGTTGGTGAGGATCAAATAACGTTAGATGTTCTAGCATCAATCGAAGGATCAACATCAAAAAAAGTTGTCACTTCAGCGGTAACTTGGAAATCATCTAATACAAACTACGTTAAGGTTGATAAAGGGGTAATTACGGGTGTCGGCAAAGGATCTGCTCTCATTAGTGCGACCTATAAAGACTATAAAGTATCGATAAGAGCGATCTCAGATTATTTATATGACAGCGTAACAATTATGAATAATAATGAAGCTGCTCCTTCAAAAGTGCAAGGAGAGCTCGGCCAATCCTTTACATATACACTGAATGGAACTAAAAACTCAAATGTGGAAGACATTACATCGGAAGCTACTTGGACAACGTCCAATGCCTCCGTTGCTACTGTAGATGAGGGCACGGTTACATTAATGGGAACAGGGACAGCTACCATAACAGCTAAGCTAAAAGGTAAGTCAGATTCCATCACTGTGAACGTATCTTCACCATACAAGTCCATAGCGATTTCGCCAAGCAATCAATTAGAGCTGGAAGTTGGCCAAGATGATTACATGCTTCAAGCGGTAGCAACACTTAAAGCAGGCGGCACAGTAGACGTTACGGACGATGCAACTTGGACAAGTGCCAATCCTAAAGTCGCTACTGTTGAACATGGATTCGTTAGACCGATAGGTACTGGTAAAACAACAATCAGTGTGACGCATAAGGGTGTAACTAAAACTACTGAGGTGGTCGTGCGCACCGCCTATCAATCGATAAGATTATCGCCTGAAAATGAGTATCATATGTTCCTACAGGACAACCCATTGCAAATTCAAGCTGAGGTATTGCATAACTCTAATGTTTCATATCTTGCAACGAACTTAGCAGAATGGAGCTCCTCGGATGTTGTTGTTGCTACTGTATACAATGGAGTAGTAACACCTAAGGCGGTCGGTACAACGAAAATTACTGCTTCGTATAAAGGTTTAAGCCGCAGTGTTACCGTTACTGTATATCCTAGTATTACGGACCTTAGCATCGATAGTGAGACGATTGATGGGTTTGTAAATAGCAGTGAAAAGCTCCCAACTGTAACTGGCAAATTGTTCGATGGTTCAAAGATTGACGTTTCTAAGCTTGTACAGTGGTCTGCTAAGGATGAAAGTATTGCTGTCATTAAGGATGGAAAGTGGCAAGCAAAGGAAATTGGTGAAACGGTCCTCACCGCTAAAATTAAAAACTATGAGGATGAAGTAAAATTAGTTACACACGCTAAACCGCTTAAGTTAGTTGCGGATGCTTCAAACCTAAATATTGTTATCGGAAAAGATGTAGCTTACCCGTCTGTAACGGTTATCAATGTAGATGGTGATGAAGAAGATGTATCTGATAAAGTAAAATGGAAAGCTTCTAGTGAAAACCTTATACTAAAGCCCGATACAATGAAGGGTCTTGAGGCTTCAACGGTCACATTAACGGCATCGTATCTGAATAAGTCAACGTCGATCAAAGTGAGAATTGAAGAAGAAGTTGTAAAGTTTGTGGTTGAGCCTGAGGTTTTAGAGTTATATCCGAACAGATCGAAGTCCATTAAAGTAACGGGTTATTATAAGGATGGTAGATCTGTAGTACTCAACTCTAAGATAGATTGGAGTTCATTATCGACCAATATAGCTTCGATCAGAGGTAATACGGTAAAAGCGCTAACGGTTGGAAATACTGTAATAACGGGATCGTATCAAGGCAATACAATTAATGTACCCGTCATCGTATCTCCAAAGTTGAAAAACTTATCACTATCAGATAGATCTGCTAAGCTTTCGCCTGGAGGAACCTTCACAGTAAAGCTTACAGCTAATTACACGACTGGCAGTCCAGTAGTTGTAACGGAAGAGGCGGTATGGACAACGTCCAAGGCTAGTGTAGCAACCGTTAAAGACGGTAAAATAACAGCAGTTAGCAAGGGCTCTGCGACGATTAAAGCTACCTACGGTGGAAAAAGTACAACGATTCGCGTTACTGTAAAATAAATCAAAGCAAAAGAAGAGGATTCCAATAGGAGTCCTCTTCTTTATTTTATAGGTGTAAGAGGTTGATTAAGGCTGAAATAAGTTGACCTCTTTGTTTTGGATACGGAGAATGCCAGTATGCTTCTTTTTAGACAATTTGCGCAACCTCAAATTAATTAATAAACGAGGAGCTAGAAGCCAAATATGCCAAACAAATAGACTAATGCTAATTGACGTTGGTAGCCATGGTTGAATGACGCCTATAACGATAATTCCCAGCCAGAACATTTGGTTATGGACTCGGCGAAATACAGAGAAGCTAATATCGTTAGCTGGTATGAATCCTGTCCACGGGGGAATAATGGTCCACTTCCATTTACGATCCGCTGCTTGGTGGACAGTGATAAAGGTAAGCCACATAATTAGAAAATGAAGCACCTGTAACGCAACAAAGCCTATCAACGTAGAGAATAGACCATACATGTCGTAATACAAGTATTGAAAGGCTACTACAATTAATGCACTCAGTAGATAACTAACGAGCAATTCGTTGCGTATGAGGATACGTTTAACATGCTTATATTGATAGATCGTTGCTGTTGGATGATCGGTAAGCGTTTGTTTCATAGTTTAACCTGCTCCTTTAAACATTCATACCATTATATATCGGATAAGGAATCGCAGTTATTGATATGATGAACATGCACCAAATGCAATGACCGGGCATATGTATAAGTATTGAAAATGATCGGTATATTTTCATAGAATAGAAGGCATACTATTGTAAACAGGGAAATAAAGGTGGGAAAGCGATGAATACGAATGCTATGAATTCAAAAGAGCAAAGCAGCTGTACAATATGCGGCAATACAAGCGCTGCTGGCCTTCATATTGTAAAGAGCTTCATCTGCTCTAGTTGTGAGCAGGAGATCGTTAAAATCGATGTGAAGGATGAACGCTATCCTTTTTTTGTATCGAGGATGAAAACTATATTTTATGAGCCGAATGCAAATGCGTAAAAACGACTGAATGGTATCAGTCGTTTTTTATTTATAGTAAAATGTTTAAAACACGTAAAAGGAGATGGATATGGTGAATCGTCCAGAGTGGAATACTCCAATCACCAATCAATTGCTTCAATTCACTTCTAATGGACCGACATCATTTCATGTCCCGGGACATCGCAATGGCATGGTTTATCGTATGCTGCATAAAGAAGACACGCTATCTGCACAAATGGAGCAGCATCTACGCATGTTATCTCAAATCGCCCAGCTAGATATAACCGAGCTATCTCATACCGATGATTTACATGATCCTCAAGGAATGATAGCCGAAGCACAGCAACTTGCCGCGAGACTCTATCAGAGTGAGCATAGTTTTTTTCTAGTTGGTGGGAGTACAGCAGGTAATTTAGCTCTAATTCTCTCTATATGCGAGACCGATGATATCATCATTGTTCAGCGTAATGTACATAAATCAGTTATTAACGGCTGTAAGCTGGCAGGCGCTAGGGTAGTATTCGTGCAAGCTGAGCTAGAGCCTCACACCGAGCTATCAGTCATTCCAAGCCTGACAACCATTGCTAAAGCCTTACAGCAATACCCAGAAGCAAAAGCAGTCTTTTTAACGAATCCTAACTATTACGGATTAAGTGCAGATTTGACACCCTATGTAGAGCTTGTTCATCGTTATCATATTCCTTTACTAGTTGATGAAGCGCATGGTGCACATTATGGCTTTGCTCCACACAGCCCACCATCGGCTCTGACCAGTGGTGCTGACGGTGTCGTTCAGTCCGCTCATAAAACGTTACCAGCATTGACGATGGGGGCAATGCTGCACATTCAGGGGCCTTATCTAGATAAGGAACGCTTACAGCAGCAGCTTGCTATCGTGCAAAGCTCAAGTCCCTCTTACCTAATTATGAGTAGCTTAGATCTGGCACGAGCAACGCTAGAGCATTACGGTGAACAGTGGTTTGGACAAACCTATGCGTTACGTGAACACTTAATCTATTGGATTAGCGAACATACGAGATTCGCCATTGCAGAGTTACCTGACAGTAGCGATTACCGTCAGGATCCGTACCGACTGCTGCTATACGATACGACACATGCCCTTAGCGGCTATGCGCTGCAGCAAAGGCTAGAAGACAACGGTGTTTGGGTTGAGATGGCTACAACACGTTATGCGGTGTTCATACTGCATATGGCATTGACTGAGGAAGAGCTAATCAAGGTTAAGCATGCCTTAGAAAAAATAAATGAGGAGAAGCTCTCAGCAGCTCAGCCTGCTTTAAACTACTCAGTAAACACGTATAGCTCCGATGGACAGCTAGCAGTAAGTACGCCTGTAGCATTTAGCCGGATAAGTCCAGGCTCGAGATCAACGGAGGTCGTATCACTTCAACTGGCTATAGGAAAACGCTGCGCAGAGCTCGTTGTGCCCTATCCTCCGGGCATACCGCTATTATATGAAGGAGAATGGATTACAGCAGCACATATAGATGAGCTTCAACGCTATATAGTAGCAGGCGCAAAATTCCAAGGCAATCATTCGCTAAATGAACTAAAGCTAAAAGTATATTTATTAAACGAATAGAAGGGTGCCCTGCAGAGCAGCTTGATTATGTTCTAGCAGGGTACTGTTTATAATAGGATAAAACAAATGCCTACGTGTGGAGGCTTTTTGTTATAATAAGTAAAGAAGTAAGTAAAGAAGTAAGTAAAGCAATATGATTAATTATAATGATCGGGGACCATATAAATGAAAAAGGGTTATTTTATTACCTTGGAGGGTAATGAAGGTGCTGGCAAGTCATCGATCGTAGAGATGGCAGCACAATATCTCAGCTCCAAAGGGCTTGAAGTCATTACGTCACGCGAGCCTGGAGGAATTGCGATTGCGGAGCAAATTCGATCCGTTATATTGGATAAGAATAATACAATGATGGATGGTCGTACGGAAGCGTTGTTATATGCAGCAGCGAGACGACAGCATTACATAGAAAAAATTTCACCCTCGCTTCAGGATGGGAAAACAATAATTTGCGATCGCTTTATTGATAGCAGTCTTGCTTACCAAGGTCATGCAAGAGGGCTAGGAATAGATGAAATTTTGTCGATTAACGAATTCGCCGTTGATGGTATGTTTCCAGACTTAACTTTGTATCTCGATGTGGACCCTGAAATAGGGCTTCAGCGTATTCGGGAAAATGAGAATAGAGAGGTTAACCGGCTAGACCTCGAATCGCTTTCCTTTCATCATAAAGTAAGGGAAGGATACTTAGAAGTGGTGAATAGATTCCCAGAGCGTATCGTTAAAATTAATGCGAATGAGCAGCTCAATGCCGTGTTTGAAGAGGTCAAGCGTGTGTTTGATCAATATTTGGGGAATAATGTTTAATTAGCGTCACAACATGGACGAACTAGCTAACAAATAATATAATGAGTTCAATAGAAGGAAATTCATATATAAACGTCTAAATGTTACACATACAAACGGTTTCACAATATTATATATAGAAGAATTAACCTTCGTTTCAAAAATATGAATAAGAGGAGGAATATAATGAAACTGGTGATTGCAGTAATACAGGATAAGGATAGCAACCGTCTTTCTAATGCGCTTGTGAAAGAAGGATTTCGTGCGACAAAGCTGGCAAGTACAGGTGGTTTTTTACGCGCAGGTAATACGACCTTTATGATAGGTGTTGAAGATGAACGAGTGCATGAAGTATTCCAAGTCATTAGCAACAACTGTAAAGTACGCGATCAATTAGTAACGCCTGTTTCTCCAATGGGCGGAGCAACCGATTCATATATTCCATTCCCGGTAGAGGTACAGGTAGGCGGAGCGACAGTATTCGTTGTTCCTGTTGAACGATTTGAACATTTTTAATGTGGAAGTGATAAGTAATGAGGGTAGATCAAAGCTTTAGACCACTTGGTCAAAGTCGTGCAGCAAGTGGAACGGTCTCAAAGCAGGTGTCATCAAGTCAATTTTCTGATATGCTGGCCCAAAAGGATCACGCTCATTCCGTTAGTGAGCTGAAGCAGAAAATTCAAAGCATACAAGAACAGGGCGATCGTCTAGCTCGCCATATGACTGTACGAGAACTAAAGCTGTATCGCCAAATGGTGAAGCAATTTCTCGAGGATACATTGAGAAGAGGCATCGGTCTGAAAGAGGTCAGAGGCTTTGACCGCAGAGGCCGTGTTAAACGATACAAGCTGCTTGAGGAAGTAGATGAGAAGCTCGTTTTGCTTGCGGAGGAGATGCTGGAGACAGAGGAAGGACGTATCGAGCTCCTGCATACGTTAGGCGAAATTAGAGGCATTTTAATAAATTTAGTTTTTTAATTGAAGGAGTACAGAATGAAAACTGAGGAAACCTTAGAGCATCAATGGAAAGCGAAGCGTATTTTGAACAATGCTTTAATGCAGAAGCGCATCTCGCATGCTTATTTGTTTGAAGGGCCCTCAGGAACTGGAAAGCTTGCTTGTGCCCTTGCCTTTGCCAAAGCAATTTTTTGTGAGCAGCCTAATGAAGGCGAGGCATGCAATCAATGTGCACAATGTCGCAAGTTTGAGAATGGCAATCAACAGGATTTGCGAACTATTGCGCCTGAAGGCCAGTCCATTAAAATAGATCAAATTCGTCAGCTGCAGCGGGATTTATCCTATCGTAAAACGACGAGTGGTCGAATGGTATATATTATTGAGCAGGCTGAGAAAATGACGATTCAAGCGGCAAACAGCCTGCTTAAATTTTTAGAGGAGCCCGTTTCACCAGTAGTTGCCCTGCTCATTACAAGCAATGTACAAGCCGTTCTGCCAACAATCCGCTCGCGGACGATGAACGTGCCCTTTACCCCGTTATCGCCTGAGCTTATGCTAGAGCAGCTTACAATGGAAGGGGCGTCTCCAACACTAGCTAGGGCAGCTGTACAACTAAGCTCTGGTATTGATGGAGCGCGAGCCATACTTGAAAAGAATGGGTTTGCAGAAATCAGAACGCTAGTGATACAATTAGGGAAGGAAAGCATAACAACATATACTACAGCTATGCTGACAGCAGCTCAAAAGCTATTTAAAGGAGAATATGCTGATCAAATTGAGCTTGTTCTGCAGCTGTTATTGCTGTGGTTTAAGGATATGACACAATTCCAAGCTGGGAGACAAGAAAACCTAGTTTTTATTGATCAATTGGAATGGATCAGCGCACATGCTTTCTCACGCTCTTTCGCTGGATGGGTTTCCTGTATGGAGCATATTCTTGAAGCGGACAAGCGTATTAAAGCAAACGTGACGCCCCAACTTTCTATTGAGCAACTTTTGGTAAAATTACAGGAGGGCTAATCCTTGTATAATGTTATAGGTGTTCGCTTTAAGAAGGCGGGCAAAATCTACTACTTTGACCCTGTAGATCATCCCGTAGAGAAGGAACAACACGTTATTGTTGAGACAGCTCGCGGTATAGAATACGGAAAAGTAGTAATTGGTCAAAAGCAGGTTGGTGAAGAGGATGTCGTATTGCCGCTTAAGCGTGTGATTCGGATCGCAAATGAGACGGATGCACAGGTGGTCGATGAAAACCGTAGTGCCGCGTCACAAGCGTTTACGACATGTCTGGAAAAAATCCAACATCACCAGCTGCGCATGAAGCTTGTAGATGTAGAATTTACCTTTGACCGCAATAAAATCATCTTTTATTTCACAGCGGAGGGAAGAGTAGATTTTCGTGAGCTCGTAAAGGATTTAGCAAGTGTCTTCCGTACGAGAATTGAGCTGCGCCAAATTGGTGTGCGCGATGAAGCGAAAATGCTTGGAGGAATAGGCCCGTGTGGACGCGTATTATGCTGCTCCTCCTGGTTAGGTGACTTTGAGCCAGTATCCATTAAAATGGCCAAGGATCAGAACTTATCTCTTAATCCTACTAAAATATCGGGTTTGTGTGGACGATTAATGTGCTGCTTGAAATTCGAGCATGATAACTATGAAAGTGTACGTGAAGAAATGCCGACAGTTGGTAAGCTTGTCATTACGTCACTTGGTGAAGGTAAAGTAACAGGAATCAATGCTTCAACCAAAACCGTCTTCGTTCAATTGTTTGATATACCAGGGAAGCCAAAGGAGCTTTCTTTGGATGATGTTGTTACAAAATAAAATACAGTTGTAGCTTAGCATGTAACTCTGGGGTGGAGACTTAGAGATGAAGGATATATTCGTACAAATGACAGAGCTTGAAGCTCGAGCTGAAGCAATGAATCAAGATCTTGGCTTGTTAAAGCAGAGGGTTGTAGCCTTGCTTGAGGAAAATCAACGTCTTACACAGGAGAATGAGCAGCTAAGAGGAATTTTGAAATTTGAACGTGAGCAAGAAGAACAACGCTCAAGTCCAAAATCCGAGCCTCTCTCTCAGGTGCATGACGAGGCTTTACCGCAAGAACAACCTGCTGATGAGCCAGGTGAAGGTCATGATAATCTTGCTAAGCTTTATTATGAAGGCTTTCATATATGCAATGTGTATTATGGACATCTTCGTACTGAGGGAGATTGCTTATTCTGCTTATCTTTCCTTAATAAATAGTAAACTGTTAAGGCCGCCCCTTATATTGATAAGGGCGGCTTTTTTTCGAAATTAATGGTGTGGGGAGCGAAAGGCTTGAGCAAGAGTAACGATGTTATACTTAACGATGACGAGCGTATTGATGATCTGTTAACGGATTCAGGACTTCATATTATACAGAGTAGAGATGTCTTTAGCTTTTCACTCGATGCAGTGCTGCTTTCGCGCTTCGCTAAGCTGCCTAAGCAAGGACGAGTGGCTGATTTTTGCACGGGCAACGGCGTGATTGCGTTGCTATGCTCGGATAAAACAGAGGCAGCTATTGATGCAATCGAGATACAGCCAAGGCTTGCTGATATGGCTAGAAGAAATGTCACAATGAATAAGCTAGAGCAGCAAATTCAAGTAATCGAAGCAGATTTAAGGCAGTATGCAATTGAAGCGGGCAATGGAATATATGATGCAATAACCGTAAATCCTCCATATATGAGACCTGCTGCTGGTGATAAAAATGTGAATGAGCATTATGCGATTGCAAGACATGAGGTCATGTGTACGATTGAGGATATTGCGAAGGCAACCTGCAAGCTGTTGCGTCCAGGAGGGAAAATATTTATCGTTCATCGTCCATCACGATTAGCCGATATTATCGAAGCATTGCGCAAGTGGAAGATTGAGCCTAAGATTGTGCAGTTTGTCCATCCGAAGCAACAAGGTGAGGCCAATATGGTTCTTATTGAAGCATGCCGTGACGGAAAGCCAGATCTGCGCGTACTACCTCCATTAATTGTATATAATGAAGCGGGAGAACAAATCATATGAACATTCAAAAAAGCTATCAGGACGAACGAGCATCAGGCACCTTGTATTTAGTTGCAACACCAATAGGTAATCTTGAGGATATTACAATGCGCGCCCTGCGCATGCTCAAGGAAGTAGATATTATTGCTGCTGAGGATACACGCAATACACGCAAGCTATTGACGCATTTTGATATTAAAACAAGACTCGTTAGCTATCACGAGCACAACAAGGAAGCTAGTGGACCAGAGCTTATTAAGCTTTTAATAGAAGGAAAGCATATCGCATTAGTTAGCGACGCTGGAATGCCTGCTATATCTGACCCTGGCGCGGATCTGGCACGAATGGCTATAGAGCAAGAAATTGCCGTTGTTCCAATTCCCGGAGCGAATGCAGCGCTTTCTTCTTTAATTGTATCTGGCCTATCGACTGATCGCTTTACGTTTATTGGCTTTTTGCCAAGAGACAAAAAAGCAACACAGCAGCTGCTTGAGCAGTATAAAAACTATCGAGAAAGCATTATATTTTATGAATCACCGCATCGCATAAAAAAAACATTAGAGGCTATGTTAGACAGCTGGGGAGATCGTCAAGCTTCGATATCACGTGAGCTTACTAAAAAACATGAAGAAATGCTAAGAGGCCGTTTCACAGAGCTTCTTGCCCACTTTGAAGAGCATCAGCCATTAGGAGAGTTCTGCATAGTCGTAGAAGGATTAGATGAGGAAGGTGCAGAGCAGCTTAAGCAGGAAGCAAATGCTTGGTGGCAGAAGATGAGTATAGAGGAGCATGTCAGCTATTATGAAGCATCGATGCCACGTAAAGCTGCCATGAAACAGACAGCGTTAGATCGAAGTATTTCTAAGCGAGATGTCTATAACGAAATCAATCGATAAAAAAAGACCTTCCTGGCATAATATGTCCAGGAAGGCATCAAGGAGTATAAAAAGGTTAGAATTAACAAGTCGATAAGTATAGTATACCTTATTTTTTTTATTTTGTCACAGGAGAAGGCATTTCTGATAGACAATTTTGGCAAACAATTTTTCCTTTGAAGTAAGAAACGTTTTCAGCGTTGCCACAGAAGATACAAGCAGGCTCATACTTTTTAAGCATGATGCGCTCACCGTCTACATAAATCTCTAGAGCATCCTTCTCGCCAATGCCTAATGTACGGCGTAGCTCGATAGGAATAACGACACGACCTAATTCATCTACTTTACGAACAATACCAGTTGATTTCATCATAAAAAATCGTCCTCTCACCTTTTGAACTTTGTCATTATTCGACAATGTTCGTGTTAATTTAAATTAATAATACCAACTCTTACCAAACCAGTCAATATTATTTTTTCATATTAAACTGCTTATTTTACAACGATTAATAGTATTAAGCTGCAATTCTCCTTGTAATAGAATACAACAAATGCGACTTTTTGGAAACTGTAAAACGACATTCTTCGACAAAAATCTTTAAATGTGACAAAACCTTGAATAAAGGGGGAGTATAAATTGAGTATGCTGCGGGAAGAAAAGGTGTTTAAGGACCCTGTTCATAGCTATGTCTATGTGCAGGACAAATTAATCTGGAATTTGATTAATAGCTCCGAGTTTCAACGTCTGCGCCGAATTAGGCAGCTAGGTACGACCTATCTAACATTCCATGGAGCTGAGCATAGTCGATTCTCTCACTCACTGGGCGTATATGAGATCACCCGCAGAATTATTTCGCAGTTTGAACGTCATCATTATCCAGACTGGCCTAAGGAAGAACGAATGGTCGCGTTGTGCGCAGCATTACTGCACGATATCGGTCATGCTCCATTCTCTCATTCTATTGAAGAAATATTTGGAACGGATCACGAGGAATGGACCGTGAATATCTTGCTAGGAGACACAGAGATTCATCGCATATTATCAGCAGCTTCTCCGACACTTCCGCAGCAGGTTGCAGAGGTGATTCAAAAGACGTACAGCCAGTCTATTGTAGTAAGCTTAATTTCGAGCCAGCTGGATGCAGATCGGATGGATTATCTGCTTAGGGATGCTTATTTTACTGGGACAGATTACGGCAACTTTGATTTGGAGCGGATTCTGCGTGTGCTTCGGCCACATCAAGGCACGATTGTTGTGAAGGAAAGTGGCATGCATGCCGTGGAGCATTATTTAATGTCGCGTTATCAAATGTATTGGCAAGTATATTTCCATCCCGTAACACGAAGCTCAGAGATTATATTGCGACAAATATTTAAAAGAGCGAAGCAGCTTCATGCGACAGGATACTCTTTTCAATGGATGGAGCCAGCCATCGGTTCTTTAATAGAAGGAAACTTATCGCTGGATGGTTATTTAAGTCTAGATGAGTCGTTAGTTCAGTACACATTCAGCCGCTGGCAGAAAGAATCAGATGAGCTGTTGGCAGAGCTTTGTTATCGTTTCATGAATCGAAAGCTATATCAATATATAACGTTCGAGGAAATATCTGCTGAGTCGCTTGATGAGATTGAAAAAGCGTTTTCAGAGCTAGGGCTTGATCCAGAATACTATATGGAAATTGACTATCCTTTTGATCGACCTTATGACGTATATCGAACGGAGAAAGCATCAATGGACGGCAAGGAAAAGGCCCCGATTATGCTGCTAGAAAAAGATGGATCATTATCAGAAATTGCAACACGTTCAGACATTGTTTCCTCAATTAGCGGTTTGCATCAAGGGCGTTACCATCTGTATTACCCAGAAGAGAAGCTAATTAGACAACGTCATCGGTTAAGTGCTAATATTAAACAAATTTTTAACATACATGATGAGGAGTAGCATACATATGGTTAAGTTATTCGACACTCACGCACATTTAGATGCGTCACAATATGACGAGGATCGCGACGAGATGATTGCAAGGGCGAAGGAAGCCGGGGTTGAGCTCATTGTAAATATCGGGTTTGATCGACAAACGATTCCGACAACAATGGCTTTAGCTGAGAAGTATGATTGGATCTATGCTGCAGTTGGCTGGCATCCCGTTGAAAGTATTCATATGCAGGAAGGAGATCTCGAGTGGATCGAGTCACTTTGCTCACATCCGAAAGTGGTGGCGATTGGTGAAATCGGTCTTGATTATCATTGGGATACTTCGCCCAAGGACATTCAGCATCAAGTGTTTCGCGAGCAAATTCGTCTTGCGAAAAAGGTGAATAAGCCGATCATTATACACAATCGAGATGCTCATCAGGATATCGTCCGCATTCTTCAAGAAGAGGGAGCTGAAGAAGTTGGAGGGATTATGCACTGCTTTTCTGGTAGCTGGGAAACAGCAAAACAGTGTCTAGATATGAACTTCTATATCTCATTCGGGGGGCCTATTACTTTTAAGAATGCTAGAGTTCCAAAAGAGGTGCTGAAAAACGTTCCACTCGACCGTTTATTGATCGAAACGGATTGTCCATATCTTACACCTCATCCATATCGTGGAAAGCGAAATGAGTCTGCATATGTGTCGCTTGTCGCTGAGTCAGCAGCACAAATAAAGGAAATTTCACTTGAGGAACTAGCGACGATTACTATGCAAAATGGTAAAAAATGTTTCCGAATTATGTAGAAACCGCTACAATCGGAAGAAATAAAGACCTTTCGTACGAAAAAACTGATTTTACTCGCTAAATTTAATATAATTTTCGGAAGAAACCTAGTTTTTTCTTGAAAATCGCATTTTATCGTGTCTTTACAAGTCCACCGTGAACAAGGTATGATTCATTTCAGAACTTTACACTCTGTATTGAATTTCCAGTTTTAATCATTTGCATTTCTTACTCCATATTCGATTTCGAGGAGGGACATGATCGCTCACAGTCATTACTTCCTGTTCTATTGATTTTGCATAAAAGAGAGATAGAGCTCATAGAGATAGTATTGAGGAGGATGAAGCTAAACTGGAAGCGTGCAAAGCACGCCATATAGGTTATAGTCGCGTCAGTTGTAACATGCGTAACACTTGGCGGCGGGGCTATGAAGGAGGACCGATGAAGTGGGATTAATTCCAGACAAGGACACCCATGGCAAACGATCATCCAGCATGACTTTCGCAATGCGATGGAAGCATGGAAACTTGCGTTTGATTATGTTAAGTATTGCAATCTCAATCGCTATGACTTTCATGTTTTTGGTGTTGTTGTACGGGACGAATGAAAAAAACGTCTCCGTAGTAGTGAATGGACAAGAAACTGTTGTGACAACTAAACAATGGGTCCTGCAACGCCTACTGGATGAACAAGCTATTACGGTTGGGCCGCATGACGAAATCTCAGCACCACTTCGTGCGCCAATAAAAAATGGTGATGTAATCGAGATTAATTATGCAATGCCGATCAATGTAATAGCAGACGGAAAATCGTCTAAAGTATACACAACGGAGAAAACGGTGCAGGCAGCGATCGAGAATTTGAATATATCGATTCGCAGTCAAGATAAAATAGATCCTCCACTAACTGCTGAGCTGGAGGCTAACGATACAATCAAAATTGTTCGTGTTGAAACGAAGGTTACGTCGCAAGAAAAGACAGTACCTTTCTCTATTGTGAAGAAGGAAGACAAGGCCTTGGATAAGGGCACAGAGAAGGTTGTGCAGCCAGGTCAAGTCGGTGTAGTTGTTGAGCAAGTAGAGCAGCGCTATGAAGATGGTGTGCTCGTATCGAAAGAAGTTGTGCAGGAAACCGTGAAGACAGAAGCGATCGATCAGATCGTCGCACTAGGTACTGCAAAAGCGAAACCAGCGATCACTACGCTGGCAAACAGCAGTAGCTCTAACAAAACGGTATCGGTTGGCGATTATCAGTTTAAGGCTTCTGAGGTCTTAAAGAACGTTACGCTGACGGCTTACACGGCAGGACCTGAATCAACTGGCAAGGATGTAGGCGATAAAGGCTACGGCATTACTGCATCAGGCAGCAAGGTTGAAGAAGGGCGTACGATTGCTGTGGATACTTCTGTTATCCCGATGGGCTGGTGGGTTTACATCGAAGGTGTAGGCCTACGAAGAGCTGAGGATAAGGGTGGCGCAATAAAAGGTAATAAAATTGATGTTTATTTCGATGATGTCGATGTAGCGACGAAGTTTGGTAAGAAAAAAGGGGTTACGGTTTATGTTATCGGCCCTAACAAGCCAAAGGCGAGCTAACCGTATTCACTTATCGAAATAACCGGATGAATAAAGGAAGAGGCCTAGGCCTCTTCTTTTATTTTTGTTGAGGGTCAATATCGGCTATACTAGATGTAGTTATCAGGAACATCGTTATTCGTATGAAGGGTGGAAATCAGTTTGATTAAAGAGGTCATCGTCGTCGAGGGGAAAGATGACACAGTAGCGATAAAACGAGCTGTTGAGGCCGATACGATAGAAACAAATGGATCTGCGATAGGTAAAGAGGTGCTTGCTCGAATTAAGCTTGCCAACGAACGAAGGGGCATTATTATCTTTACAGACCCCGATCATGCGGGCGAGCGAATTCGCAAAATCGTGGCAGGTGTAGCTCCAGGATGCAAGCATGCCTTTCTACCGCAGGAGAAGGCATCCTATAAAGGCGACATCGGTATTGAAAATGCGAGCCCTGAGGCCATTCGTCAAGCACTTGCCGAGCTGCGTACAGAGACGGCTACGATCCAGGGCGAGATTGCGTTGGAGGACTTGATGCAGGCAGGCCTGCTCGTTCACTCTAATGCGGCAGAGCGTCGATTAGAGCTTGGGAAGCTGCTCGGCATCGGCTATGCCAACGGAAAGCAGTTTTATAAGCGCTGTACGAGCTTTAATATTACAAGAGAAGAGTTTTATGCTGCAGTAGATCAATTAGGCTATAGGCTGGAGGAAAACGAGTAATGAAGCAAATCGAGGTATCGACACCTAAGCGCACGAAAGAAATTATTCAAAGGCATGGCTTTTCTTTCAAAAAAAGCTTGGGTCAAAACTTTTTAATTGACGGCAATATATTGAATCGTATTGTAGGTGCGGCAGAGCTAACGAAGGAAAAGGGAGCGCTGGAAATCGGTCCCGGCATCGGCGCGCTAACCCAGCGACTTGCAGAGGAAGCAGGTAAAGTTACTGCTGTTGAGATTGATCAGCGACTCATTCCAATCTTAACTGAAATACTAGAGGACGAGTCTCACGTAAGCGTCATCCATGCCGATGTATTAAACGTCAATTTACGCGAGCTTTTTGCTGAGCAGTTTGATGATGTGAGCAAGGTGAGCGTCGTTGCAAATTTACCGTATTATGTGACAACTCCGATACTGATGAAGCTGCTGGAGGAAAAACTCCCATTAGAGCATATTGTGGTGATGATTCAAAAGGAAGTCGCTCAGCGGATGGCAGCAAAGCCTGGCGGCAAAGAATACGGAAGCCTCAGCGTAGCTGTACAGTATTACTGTACAACGGAAATTGTATGCATCGTTCCACATACGGTGTTTATTCCGCAGCCCAATGTCGATTCGGCTGTTATTAAGCTAACGCTGCGTGATCGTCCAGCCGTAGAGGTCGATGATGAGGCGTTCTTTTTCCGTGTCGTGCAATCCGCGTTTGCACAGCGACGTAAAACGTTAATGAATAATTTACTTGCGTTAACAGGCAAGGATAAGCGTGCTGAGCTGTCTGAGCTGCTTGAGTCTATAAATATCGATGCCTCTCGTCGAGGTGAGACGTTGAGTCTTGAGGAATATGCAGCGCTAAGCGGGGCATTGTCCCGTTCAGGATTAGTCATATAGGGCGTGCTTAAAACGCCCTATATTTTTTTGCTTGTCAGGACTCACCATTTTTCTTCACTATCCATACGATAGATGAAGAGGTGATTAGCCTATGAAGCAAGGTGATTTAGTTGTTCGTCAATCGTATGGCGGAGACGTATTATTTCGAATCGAAGCGATGCAAAATGATTATGTAATCCTAAAGGGGTTAGATTTTCGTCTGCTGGCAGATGCACCAAGACATGACCTAGCATCGATTCACGACCAAGCAGCAAGCCAAGCCGCATATATGGCAGTGCGTAACAAGGTCAATCAAGCTTTAAGACAAATCAATACAACACTAGAGGAGCCTGCGTCCATTGGCTCAGATGGACAGCGTAGGCGGGATACCCTTGACAGTGACATGTATTTTGAATGGCCAGGCAAGGTGCTGCATCTGGATGGCGATGCGAATTATTTGAAAAAAAGCATGCAGCTGTACGAAGCGACAAAGGTGCCGGCAGAAGGCTTTTATGTAAGTGAGTCGAAGATGGCTGACGCGCTGCTTCGTCTGCTTCCTGTTGTTCAGCCTGACATTGTTGTCATCACAGGTCATGACGGCGTGCTTAAAAATCGCGAAGGCATTGAGCTAGCCAGCTTAAGCAGCTATAAAAACTCTCAGAACTTTGTTAATGCTGTGAGAGTAGCTCGTGAATATGATCGCAATCGAGACAGTTTGGTAGTCGTTGCTGGAGCCTGTCAATCCCATTATGAAGCGCTGCTGCACTCCGGTGCGAATTTTGCAAGCTCACCAGGTAGAATACTTATTCATGCATTAGACCCGGTTTACGTAGCGATCAAAGCGAGCTACACACCGATGAAGAGCATTATAGATTTGCCTGACCTTGTATCCGGTACAATAAGCGGTATAGATGGGGTGGGCGGGATCGAAACGTTTGGCCGTTATCGTGTCGGTTATCCGCGACCAAAATCGTATGTATAAGAAGAAAAAACGATGGCATAATAAAAAAATATTAATTTTGGATGAAATGGGCGAATTAACCGTTGACAAGAAACCTGAGCTACTGATATAATATTTTGCTTATTTGACAAACACCTCAATTTCCGTTATAATGGACAAGGAAAGAGGTGGTAGATCGATGGCAAAAAATACGCTATTGGAAATAAAACGCAGCTTAGAAGCTCATGTTGGATCACGAATTATGCTTAAAGCAAATGGTGGTCGTCGCAAGACGGTTGAACGTACTGGCACGTTAGAAGAAACCTACCCTTCTGTCTTCATCGTCAAACTCGATGAAGATCAGCACGCGTTCAAGCGCGTGTCTTATAGCTATGCGGATATACTAACGGAATCGGTAGAAGTGACGGTTTGCAATGATGAAGGAGAAATCCGTATTGCACATCTTCAACAATAACGGACGTATTACGTATAGAATTGGTAACACAGTGAAGACGCGAATTGCTCGCGTCTTATTTTTTTGCCAGCATGCTATGGTTACATCTGTACATACTAAGCTTATGTTCATCTAAGGAGGCTATAAGCGTATGGGCAGAAGAAGAAAAGTAATGTCTGAGCAGCTGAAAGTGGAAATTGCTCGTGAGCTCGGGATTCTAGATACGGTAGAGAAGGAAGGCTGGGGCGCCATAAAAGCTAAGGATGCCGGAAATATCGTTAAGCGCGCCATTCAAATAGCTGAGGAAGCTGCAGCCCGCGATATGAATAAGTAATGACGAAAAGCTAAACGAGGCTGACGATGCAGCATTGTTTAGCTTTTCTGCTTTTCGTTTGCTATAATGTACCTATGCTAAAATGAACGGGTGAATAGGATTCATGAAAATATACGAAAAAGCGCCAGCCAAAATTAACTTAATTTTAGATGCATTACGAAAGCGCGAGGATGGCTTCCACGAGGTTGAAATGATCATGACGATGGTTGATTTAGCGGACCGTCTAGAGATGGAACCATTATCGAGAGATCAAATTATTATTAGCTCGCAAGTCGGTTACATACCGCTTGATGAAAAAAATCTAGCCTTTCAAGCAGCTCAGCTTATTAAAGAGCGTTATGGTGTAAAGCAGGGTGTCTATATCCATCTCGATAAAAAAATTCCGGTCGCAGCTGGCTTAGCAGGTGGGAGCAGCGATGCTGCAGCTACATTGCGCGGGCTTAATCGTCTATGGGGGCTGGGTATTTCGGAAGAGGAGCTGTGTCAGCTAGGCGCTGAGCTAGGCTCTGATGTGCCGTTCTGTGTAACAGGAGGTACTGCGATTGCGACGGGGCGAGGGGAGAAGCTGGAGCGTATTGCAAATCCTCCTCAATGCTGGGTCGTGCTTGCGAAGCCGCCGATCAATGTATCTACAGCAGATGTGTATGGTCGTTTTCGTGTAAACAAAGTAGACAAGCATCCTTCGGTTGCAACGATGCGTGCTGCGTTAGAAGCGGGATCGTTCGCTGGAATGTGCTCTTCGCTTGGCAATGTGCTGGAGCAGGTGACGTTAAATCTATACCCTGAGGTTCGGCAATTAAAGGAAAGTATGATTCGATTAGGCGCCGACGGTGTTTTAATGTCAGGAAGCGGGCCAACTGTATTTGGCTTAGTTAGTAAGGAAGCAAAGCTATCTAGAATATATAATGGGCTTCGTGGATACTGTAAAGAGGTGTATGTTGTTCGTATGCTTACCTCCTAATTAAGGAATCACTTGATTAAACCCGTATAAAAATGTAATAATGACATTATATTATTCGGATTTAGGAGGGGGAGAATACGTTGAAAAAGTTTAAGCGTAGTTCACGGCTTGTAGAAATGACTCAGTACCTGCTTGCTCGTCCCCATACGTTAATTTCACTAACTACGTTTGCAGAACGCTATCAGTCTGCTAAATCCTCGATTAGCGAAGACCTTGCTATCATTAAGGAAGTATTTGAGGAAGAGGGGATCGGTCAGCTGCATACATTAGCTGGTGCTGCAGGCGGAGTTATGTTTAAACCAATGATGCCTAAGGAAACCTCATTAAGCATTATGCAAAAGGTTTGTGAAGATCTTCAGCAGCCTGATCGCGTATTGCCAGGCGGTTATTTATATATGACGGATTTGCTTGGACATCCGGAATTGCTAGCAGATGTCGGAAAAATGTTCGCGACAGCATTCGCAGATCGACAGGTCGATCTTGTGATGACGGTAGAGACGAAAGGCATTCCTTTAGCTTATGCTACGGCAGCATGCATGAATATTCCGGTCGTAATCGTTCGTCGCGACAATAAAGTGACAGAGGGCTCCGCTGTAAGCATCAACTACGTATCTGGTTCTACAAAGCGAATTCAGACGATGTCGCTTGCAAGACGTGCGCTTAAGGAGCAATCAAGGGTTCTTATTGTCGACGACTTTATGAAAGTCGGCGGAACGATTCAAGGGATGATCGATTTACTGCATGAATTCAATGCTACGGTTGCAGGTGTTGGTGTATTTGCAGAGTCTGGTGAAGTTGAAAACGATGAACGTTTATTAACTGATTATGTATCATTAGCAAAGCTAACGTCAGTAGATCTGAAAATGAAACAGGCCGAGGTTGTGCCAGGAAATTATTTTAGCGTAGATTAGCTGCTTTCAACAGCCTTTGAACGCAGCTACGATCGCGCATAGCATCTGTTGGCTTTTGTCGTATAAACCTTGATTTCAGCGCATTATGTCGAATGCAGTAGAATACTTTTAAGTTGCGAAAAAAAAATTAAAAAAAGTATCAAAATTGTCAAAAAACAAGAAGGATTTAGCTTCAAAATGTGGAATTATACACCAAGTCTCCAATAGACAAAGGTGGTGAACACAATGCAAATTACTGATGTAAGACTCCGCCGCGTGAACTCTGAAGGACGTATGAAGGCGATTGCATCAATCACGATTGATAATGAATTTGTCGTTCATGATATTCGTGTAATCGATGGCAACAACGGTATGTTTGTAGCTATGCCTAGTAAGCGTACTCCAGACGGAGAATTCCGCGATATCGCTCATCCTATCTCTTCTGCTACAAGAGAAAAGATCCAATCTGCTGTATTAGCAGAATATGAGCGTGCAGCTGATGAGGTTGCAATCGAAGAAGTTGTGTAAAACCGATGTACTGGTTACTGTTTTTACAAGGGGGAGAAGAGAGCTGAAGCTCTCTTTTCTTTTTTTGTATAATACGATATATTCAGTTGAGGAATGGTATTAAGGAAGGGGTAAGTCGATGAAAGTAATGTCTATTGTACTGGCTGCAGGTCAGGGGAAACGAATGAAATCTAAGCAATATAAGGTGCTCCATTCGGTTGGTGGAAAGCCGATGGTAGGACATGTGATCGATACAGTTAAGCAAGTGAACAGTGAGAAGATCGTCGTTATCGTAGGACACGGTGCGGAGCAGGTCATGGCCTATATCGGAGATCAAGCCCAATACGCAAAGCAAGAGCAACAGCTAGGAACGGGTCATGCTGTCCAGCAGGCTGAAGCGTTGCTTGGGAAGGAAGAAGGCACGACCATCGTCATCTGTGGGGATACCCCGCTTGTTAAGGCTAGTACGATAGAACAAATGCTGCAGCTTCACCAGCAAAGCGGTGCAGCGGCAACGATATTGACTGCTTCCTTTGATGATCCAACCGGATATGGACGAATCATTCGCAATGCTGATGGATTTGTAGAACGCATTGTAGAGCAGAAGGATTGCACAGCTGAAGAAGCTGCGGTTAAGGAAATCAATACGGGCACATATTGCTTTGACAATAAAAAGCTATTTGAAGCATTAAGCAAAATTACGAACAACAATGCACAAGGCGAATACTATTTGACGGATGTTATCTCTATCTTCAAAAACGCAGGGGAGATCGTTCAAGGCTACTGTACAGCTGATCTAGCAGAGGCAATCGGCGTTAATGACCGCGTTGCATTAGCAGAGGCAGAGCGCCTGATGCGTGAGCGTATTAACCGTCAGCATCTCGTTAACGGTGTTACGATTATCGATCCAGCATCAACGTATATCGAGTCAGGGGTCGAGATTGGTGCAGATACCGTAATTTATCCTGGCGTTGTGCTAAAGGGCAGCACCGTGATAGGTGAGGATTGCGTTATTGGTGCTCAATCTGACATTACGAGCAGCATCATTGCTAGCGGCGTGTCTATTAAGCATTCAGTGCTGGACAAAGCCGAGGTTGGCGATGGCAGCAGCATCGGTCCGTTTGCTTATTTGCGACCGGGCAGTAAAGTCGGCAAAAATTGCAAGGTTGGCGATTTTGTAGAATTAAAAAATGCTCAGCTTGATGATGGCAGTAAAGTATCTCATCTAAGCTATGTCGGTGATGCAGTCGTTGGTAAAGAGGTTAATATCGGATGCGGTGCTATTACGGTGAACTATGACGGTATTAATAAGTTTAAGACTGAAATTGGTGATCATGCGTTTATTGGCAGCAATGTCAATTTGATTGCGCCAGTTAAAGTTGGTGAAGGCGCTTATGTTGTTGCAGGCTCGACCATTACGAAGGATGTACCAGCAGGAGACCTAGCTATCGCTCGCCAGCGTCAGGAGAATAAACCAGCTTACGCCGATAAAATTCGTGCACGTGCTAGAGCAAAGAAGGAAAGCAAATAAGGAGAACCTGTCATGAAATGGATTGTAGGCCTGGGTAACCCTGGCTCCAACTATGAAAAAACAAGACATAATGTCGGCTTTATGGTGATCGATGAATTAGCGCGTCGCTGGGGAATCTCTGTAACGCAGAGCAAGTGTAAGGCGCTAATCGGCGAAGGAAACGTCGCTGGTGTTAAGGTTGCTTTAATTAAGCCAATGACCTATATGAATTTATCCGGTGAATCCGTTCGTGCGTTTATCGATTACTACAAGCAGGATATTGCTGATGGTATGATCGTTTACGATGACCTCGATACGGAAATTGGCAAGCTGCGCCTACGTTATCAAGGCAGTGCAGGGGGCCACAACGGAATTAAATCACTTATTGCACATCTTAATACACAAACCTTCAATCGTGTCCGTATGGGCATTTCTCGTCCTGAGCCTGGATATGCTATTGTTGATTATGTATTAAGCAAATTTGCGAAAAATGAACAGGATAAGCTGGCAGCTATGATTGATCATGCATGTGATGCGATTGAATATAGCTTAACTCATCCGTTTGAGGATACAATGGGGAAGTATAACGGGTAATAGATTGTAAGCAATTGGGCATACTGAAGGTTATAAAAGACCTTCAGGAGGCATAACATGGCTGTAAACTATATTTGCAAATATTGCAGATCACATATGGGGACGATTGACAATTCAATAGTTTCCGAGCATCAGCTGGGCTTGCATTCCTTGACCGCTGACGAACGTAAAGATATGATTACGTATGATGGAAACGGTGATCTCGTCGTTCATCTCGTATGTGATTACTGCAATGAAGCGCTAAGCAGTAACCCTGAACTAAATCTCGTCAACAATCCGTTACAGTAATGTATGTAAACTAGCCGTCCATAAGACAGATTTGTTTTGTGGAGGGCTTGTTTGTGCATGAAAATCATAAAGTTATACTGCGAGATGTGATAAGGGATATCTATGCTGTAGCTGAGAAATGAGGTGCCTCAAACTTTGAAAGCGCTAATTGATTTATTTAAAGAAGATTCAGAATTAAAATCCGTAGTAACTGGCTTCAGTAAAGGAATGAAGGAGCAGATGGTGTCTGGACTTGCAGGCTCATCCCGCCAAGTCTTTCTTGCAGCACTGGAGCAGCAGCTAGACAGACCGCTGCTTGTCGTTACTCACAACATGTTCTCCGCTCAGAAAATTGCGGAGGATTTACAGGATTGCATGCCACAGAATAAAGTGATGCTCTATCCTGCCAATGAGCTGATGGCTGCAGAAGCTGCTATATCTAGTCCTGAGACGCTTGCACAGCGAATGGACGTGCTTATCTCGCTAGCGAAAGGCTATCGCGGGATAGTTGTTGTTCCTTTTTCCGGTATAAGACGTTATCTGCCAAGCAAGGATTCGATTATCGAAGCCGAGATTACGATCAATGTCGGGCAGGAGCTGGCAATCGATCAATTTATATATAAGCTCGTTGAGATGGGCTATACGAGAACCGACATTGTAGAGACAAAGGGCGAATTTAGTGTACGAGGCGGCATTATTGATTTTTATCCGCTTACTTCTAAGCTAGCAATTCGTGTGGAATGGTTCGGCGATGAGATAGATTCGATTCGAAGCTTTGATACGACAGATCAGCGTACGGTAGAACGGCTGGAGCAATACATTGTACCGCCTGCGCAGGAAGTGGTAGCTTCAAGGCAGCGGATGGAGACGGCAGCGCGTCATGCGACCCATTTGCTAGAAGGTCAGCTAGATAAGATGAGCGACCGTACAGCGAAGGAGAAGCTAAGTGAAGAGCTCGGAGCAGAGATAAACAAGCTAAAAGAGGGGATCTACTTCTCTGAAATATATAAGTATATCTCGCTGCTATATCCTGAGAAGCAAACGATGATAGATTATATGCCTGATGATACGCTGCTTGTGCTGGATGAACCAAGCCGACTTATTGAAACGGCGAAGCAGCTGGAGCGGGACGAGTCAGAATGGAATTTGCATTTACTGCAGAACGGAAAGTCTCTGCCGAGCTTCGTGCTGGCTAGAGATACGAATGAGATATTAATGCATAGAAAATATCCAACGTTGTTTTTGCAGCTGTTCTTGAAGCAAATCCCGCATACCCAGCCGCAGAACATAGTAAATATCACGACTCGTACGATGCAGAACTTCCATGGTCAGATGAACGTGCTGAAGTCTGAGATGGAGCGCTGGCGTAAGAATGGAAGCACGATTATTATGCTAGCTGGCAAGAAAGAGCGGCTAGACCGGATGCATCGAGTGCTGGAAGACTATGAGATAAAACCGCCTACCTTGCTTGAGGGCAACCTGCAGCAGGGCTTTGAGCTGCCTTCGTCTAACCTAGTGGTGATTACGGAAGGCGAGATGTTTACGCAGAAGCAGCGTAAGGCACGCCGCGTAGATAAGAAGCTGGATAACGCGGAGCGCATCAAAAGCTATACGGAGCTAAAGGTTGGCGATTATGTTGTACACCAAAATCACGGAATCGGGAAATATATCGGCATCGGTACGCTTGAGATAGGTGGTATTCATCGCGATTACCTCCATATTGTGTATGCGGGTGGCGATAAGCTGTCTGTGCCCGTCGATCAAGTCGATCTGATTCAAAAATATGTCGCCTCTGAAGAGAAAGAGCCTAAAATCAATAAGCTGGGCGGCACGGAATGGACGAAAGCGAAAAGCAAGGCTCGCGCCTCTGTTCAGGATATCGCGGATGACCTGATCAAGCTATATGCTGAAAGACAAGCTACTCCTGGCTTTGCGTTTAGTGCGGATACGACCTATCAGCAGGAATTTGAAGCGATGTTCCCTTACGAGGAGACAACTGACCAGCTGCGTGCCATTGAAGAGATTAAGCGGGATATGGAACAGGCTCGTCCGATGGATCGATTGCTATGTGGAGATGTCGGCTACGGGAAGACAGAGGTAGCTGTGCGCGCTGCGTTCAAGGCAGCGATGGAAGGCAAGCAGGTGGCTGTGCTTGTCCCGACGACTATTCTTGCACAGCAGCACTATGAGACGTTCAGAGAGCGATTCAGTGGTTACCCGATCAATGTACAGGTAATGAGCAGATTCCGCTCACGCAAGGAGCAAAACGATACGATCAAGGCCTTAAAGAATGGAACGGTGGATGTCGTCATTGGTACGCATCGCCTGTTGTCCCAAGACGTCGTGTTCCACGCACTTGGGCTAGTTATTGTCGATGAAGAGCAGCGCTTTGGCGTTACGCATAAGGAGAAGCTGAAAAAGCTAAAAACGAGTGTGGATGTGTTGACGCTTACTGCAACCCCTATTCCTCGTACATTGCATATGTCAATGCTTGGCGTGCGCGACCTGTCCGTCATCGAGACGCCGCCGGAAAATCGATTCCCAGTGCAGACCTATGTGCTGGAGCATAGTCCTGCTCTTGTGCGTGAGGCCATTGAGCGAGAGCTCGCTAGAGGTGGTCAAGTCTATTATCTATACAATCGTGTTCAAGGCATCTACCAGATGGCCGAGGAAATTAGTGCGCTTGTGCCAGGTGCACGCGTAACGGTTGGTCATGGACGCATGAGTGAACAGGAGCTCGAGAAGACAATACTGGACTTCTTAGATGGCGAGTCAGATGTACTTGTCAGCACATCCATCATCGAGACCGGTGTAGATATTCCGAATGTTAATACCTTAATCGTTCATGATGCAGATAAGATGGGCTTGTCACAGCTCTATCAGCTGCGTGGCCGGGTAGGGCGTTCTAATCGGATTGCTTATGCATATTTTACCTATCAGCGTGATAAAGTGCTGACAGAGGTTGCGGAAAAACGTCTGCAATCGATTAAGGAATTTACGGAGCTAGGCTCAGGCTTTAAGATTGCTATGCGGGATCTATCGATTCGTGGAGCGGGCAATCTGCTTGGTGCTGAGCAGCATGGCTTTATTGCCTCTGTTGGCTTCGAAATGTTCTCCCAGATGCTTGCCGAGGAAATTAAGCTTAGAAAGCTGCAAATGAACGGTGAAGCTGTTGAGGAGAAGAAGGTCATTCAGACGACGATTGATTTAAGCGTCGATGCGTATTTACCGAATGAATACATTTATGACAGCATGCAAAAAATCGAGATTTATAAAAAGGCAGCAGCTGTATCCTCCATTGAGGAGTCCGATGAGCTGATTGGTGAGCTGCTGGATCGCTTCGGAGACTTACCGCAGCCTGTTCTCAATCTTATGACTGTATCAAGGCTGAAGGCGTTAGGCTCATCACTAGGTATCGTTAGCATTAGTAGTCGCGGCGAGGATTTCAGACTAACGTTCGATCAAGCCCCGAAAAAGAAAGCAATACGTCGAGATATCGATAAGCTTTGCATGAAGCTAGAGAATCGTTTTAAGCAGGCACGTGAAGAAGAATCCTCATACTACGTTGATCTACGTGGGAAAGGTCTCAATATGGAACAAAAGCTTCATCTTACGGAGAAGTTTTTGTTTGACTATGTCGATCTGCAGCAAAAGGAAGAGGAGCTGCACAAAACGATCTCATCATAAAATTCGCTTTTTGATAAACGAATCTGCTACAATGAGTAGCAGATTCTAATTTTTTGAAAGGGGCTTGTACATGCTTCACAAAAAGACAAACAAGAAGATAAATAAATACGTAATGCTTTTATTAACGGCGGTGCTGTGCATCGGCTTACTATCAGCTTGCGGCAAAGATGATGAGTTAAATCCAGGTCTTACTTTTGCTGACGTGGAGGGCGGAGAGGTTGTAGCGACCTATAAAGACGGCTCTGTAACAGATAAGGAGTTTAACAAGTTCAAATCCGCACTAGCGCTTACGCAAGGCATGGATCCATCTATATTAGATATGGAAGGCTATCGTGAATATATCCTTGAGCAATATATCGTTTACAAGGTTCTAGCTGGAAAAGCAACAGAAGAACAGCAGACAGAAGCGAAGGATGAAGCGCTAGCGAACTTTACGCAGTTTG
Source organism: Paenibacillus camelliae (assembly GCF_023715345.1). Taxonomy (GTDB): domain Bacteria; phylum Bacillota; class Bacilli; order Paenibacillales; family Paenibacillaceae; genus Pristimantibacillus; species Pristimantibacillus camelliae. The sequence continues at coordinate 36,556 of NZ_JAMBNY010000022.1, read as the reverse complement.
AAGAGATTTTGAAGGGGTCAGGCGATGTTAATGAGCAGCTAAAAAGCTACGATTTAACGCGTAATGATGTGGCAACGTTTCTAACGATGGGCAGTGCCGTATCAAAATACATCGACTCACAAATTACAGATGAGATGATGAAGACAGAGTATGAGGATAATAAAGCTGATTACTCGTTGTACGATGTCCGTCAAATTGTTATCAATCTAGCAGTTCCAGACGCTGAAACAGGCGAAACGAAGTCTCGTACAGAGGAAGAAGCGCTTGCTCTTGCACAAGAGGTGAAAACGAAGCTAGACGCTGGCGGAAGCTGGGACGAGCTAGCCAAGCAATACTCTGACGATGCGACGAAGGATTCTGGTGGTGTCTACACCGATTATATGGGTGGCAGATGGTATGAGCCGGTAAAAGAAGCTGCTTATACGCAGGAGCTGAACACCGTTGGTGATCCGGTGCTTTCACCAATTGGCTATCATATCCTCATGGTTGAAGGTCGCGATGTGCTGGAGTATGATGCTGTTGCACAAACAACGAAGGACATGATTCGTTATGTGCTCTCTAATACCGTTATGGACGATTTCATGAATAAAGAGCTTCCTGAGTATGAGATCAATATTACGCTTCCTCCAGTTAACAACGCAGAACCAGATGCTGCTGAGGGAACGGAAGAGGCTGGAAACGAACCATCCACGGATGAAGCTGCCAATGAAGAATCAACAGATGGAGCTGAATCAGACTCAACGTCTGAGGAAGCAGCACAGTAACCAGCTAGCGAAGTTACGACTAGTCTACGAGCGGCTCTGTGCGTGATCATAGCCCTCAACATAAATAACATTAGCAAAAGGAACAAGCAGTAAAGGACAGCTAGGTGAAGCACCTGAAGCCTTTATTACTTGTTCCTTTTTATATTTGCCTAAAAGCTTTAGGAGAAAGCAGCCTTTAAAGAGTACACTTTAGTGCATGGATTAGTTAGGTCATTGTGTTCTTGTTTAGTGTTACGATTCAATTTATAATAGGCTTCAGCGGACACCCTCTATTTTTTTACCTAAATATACGAACATATGTTCTCGTTTTGGTTGTAATATGCGATGGAAAACACACTTTAATAATTAGAAGGCGATATAAAGGAGGGATTGTGGTGAAGGAGCATAGCGTCTTTCTAATGTTTCAGCAATTGCATCCAACATTGTTCGAGGATCGAGCGATCAGTAAGTTTTTTGAAAATTCCAACCACATTATTCTTTTTGTGGAGGCCGTGATGCACCCATCTGAGGAGAAGATGAAGGACTTTAAGCATAGACTCAGTTCATTTCTGTTCAGCCTGCGGTTTACAAGCTATATGGTATCGTTGATTCGATATGCAGCTATTGATCATCATCGAAAACGAAGAAGATATATGGATAGATGCTTATTAATTTATGATTCTCCGGCTGGCGATGAGGAGGATGGGAACAGCGTAGGTGATTTTTTGCTTGAAAAGCAGAGTCAATACACTACTAGTACCGCTGCTGAGGATGAATTAATGGCCTTTGAAAGCACAATTGAGGATGAGCAGCTTCACGAGCAATTTATAAAACTGACTGACCGGCAAAAACATGTCGTGACGCTATACTACGCAGGAAGCTTTAAGGATGCTGAGATCGCGGCACTACTTGATGTAACGCAACAGGCAGTTTCAAAAACTCGAAGAGCCGCCATAAATAAAATGAGAAAAAAAATGATGCCGAATAGAACGGAGGTATGTTAATTGCAGGATACGTCATTACTTTCAATGCTCACGTCTTTTATCTCTGAGCTAGGCTTTCCCATTGCTGTGTCGGCATTTTTGTTGCTGCGCTTTGAAAAGAAGATCGAGGCTTTAAGTGAACGTGTGAATGCGCTCACTCAAACGCTTAGAGAGGAGCGTGAAAAGAATGGATCAACATGATTTACTTAAGCTTGTCGTCAATGCCCAAGCAGGCGATAAGGGAAGTATGGAACAAATTATTACGAGGTTTGAACCTCTGTTAAGGAAGATTTGCTCAGAAGTGGATTATCACGAAAGAAATGAATTGATTCAGCATGTTCGTGAGAAAATAATACGGTCCGTACAGAGCTATAAATTTACGTCCATTCCCAATCATGATCATTTTTTTTCATTGATGGAAGAGTGGATAAAGGAGCAATCACAATAGCGGTAGCGAGCTAGGAGCATAACTTTCATGCGATGGAGTAAGTCCTCTCTTTCATTCAAAATCATTCAACAAAATGTATAAGATGTTAGATATGGATGAATACTATGTTCAGATTCAATTTTTGGCTACGCTGTTAGAATCGTTAGAAAAAATGTTACATGTGGCATGAATGGAAGCGCTATTCATCGCCGAGAGCGTTCGGTGTGGTCTAAACTAATTGTACATTTTGGTTTTTATACAAGCGGTATTTCACGCTATTTTAATCGATGTGAAAGAGAGGTATTTAGGATGAAAGCTACAGGTATTGTTCGTCGTATTGACGATCTAGGTCGTGTTGTTATTCCTAAAGAAATTCGTCGTACGTTAAGGATTCGTGAAGGCGATCCCCTAGAAATTTTTGTTGATCGTGACGGCGAGGTTATACTTAAGAAATACTCACCAATCGGTGAGTTGGGTGATTTTGCGAAGGAGTACGCAGAGTCTCTATTTGAAAGCGTAGGGCATATAACAATTATTTCAGATCGGGACTCCGTTATTGCCGTGGCAGGGGCTTCCAAGAAAGAGATGCTTGATCGAGCAATTGGACAAACCCTTGAAACATGTATGGAAAATCGAAAAACGCTTATGGAAACCAATAGCGGGAATTATGAGATCATTAAGGATAACCAGGACACTTATAACTCCTACGTCGTAGCGCCTATCATCGCAGGAGGCGACCCAATCGGTACCGTTGTCATTATAAGCAAGGATGAAAACATGAAGATTGGACAGCTAGAGCAGAAGATGGCTGAGACAGCTGCAGCATTTCTAGCTAAGCAAATGGAACAGTAATCGACATTTTTCACGTGGAACATATGGGCTTCTGTTGCTGTAGGCGACAGAAGCCTTTTTTGCTGTAGAGGAAGTTCAAATTGTTCAGCTTTGATCACGAAGCAGCACTGAAAGCTTACTCGGCATCGAATCTTGAATTCAGCGAGGCCTTCCGGTGCTCACGTACCAATAACGTACGCTGCGCTCCTCATGCCCCTAGCTTCTTTCAACCTTCTCGGTGCTGAAAGCTGAACATTTTGAACCTGATTGGAAGGGGAAGTTCAAAATATCCAGCTTTGATCACGAAGCAGCACTGAAAGCTTACTCGGCATCGAATCTTGAATTCAGCCAGGCACTCGAATGCTCACGTACCCACTACGTACGCTGCGCTTCTCAGTCCTTAGGCTTCATCCAAGCTTCTCGGTGCTGAAAGCCGAACACTTTGAACCTGATTGGAAGGGGAAGTTCAAAATATCCAGCTTTGATCACGAAGCAGCACTGAAAGCTTACTCGGCATCGAATCTTGAATTCAGCCAGGCCCTCGAATGCTCACGTACCCACTACGTACGCTGCGCTTCTCAGTCCTTAGGCTTCATCCAAGCTTCTCGGTGCTGAAAGCCGAACATTTAGAACCTGATTGGAATGGGAAGTTCAAATTGTTCAGCTTTAATCACGAAGCAGCACTGAGGGCTTAATCGGCGTCGAATCTTGAATTCAGCAGATCGCTGGAAGTTGAACTTTTCGAGCAGGCATTTATAATGGAGGGATGGTGTACATAACTGACATAAGAAGGTAGTGTGAGAGGTTTGAGCATTCGAAAGCATTGGCTGAAGCTAAGCGGCTATGGGGCGCTATGGCTTACGGCAGCAACACTACTAACGAAGCTTATTGGCGTACTGCAGAAGATTCCTTTACAAAATTTAGCTGGTGATGCTGTTTTTGGCATATATAATATCGTTTATCCGATTTACCAGCTTATGATGGCTTTGGCCATCGCTGGCATACCTACCGCACTTGCTTCATACATAGCTGTGCTTAGACCCGAGGAGCGACTGCGATCGCTACGAGTGGCGCTCGTTATGAGCAGTGTAACGGCAATTATTTTATCATTAATCGTATTTACGACAGCACCAATGCTTGGGGAGTGGATCGGGCATCCTGAGATCGCCAGCTCTCTGCGCGTACTCGCAGCAGCGCTATGTGTAACCCCGCTTATTGCTGTTTATCGAGGGTTTTACCAAGGAATTGATGATGCACGAAGCTCCTCACTGTCTCAGCTAATAGAGCAGCTCGTACGTGTGTGCTGTATGCTGCTTGCCTTGTGGATTGGTCTATCCATGGGATGGTCAGATGGTAAGCTAACAGCTGGTGTGATGTGGGGATCGGCATTTGGTGCTGGTGCAGCCTTATTATGGCTTTGGTATCAAAGGCCACGACAGCCATTCACTAGGCACAGCTTTCAGCTGTCCGTGCTGGAAGCAAGATCACTCGTTAAGCTGGCGCTGCCTACTGCGCTCGCGGCAATTGTCGTGCCGATTGTTGCAGTGGTCGACGCCTTAAGCATCCCTCGCTTATTGCAAGGTCAAGCCGAGGACATTATGGCTCAATTCGGTCAATATAGTCGAATCCAACCACTCATACAGCTCGTTTCTATGCTGCTTGGAGCCTTTGCAGCAGGCTTCTTACCGCGTTGGATGAATTATGGGGCTGATTCAGGCGCTCTGAGGCTATTAGGACCAAGGCTGCTGCTTATGCATCGTATGGCTTGGTTTGTTGGCTGTGGGGCTACCGTAGGATTGCTTATGCTAGCGGAACCAATAAACATTATGCTGTACAAGGATACTGCTGGGTTAGAAACGTTTCGTTATCTCTGCTTGACGACATTAACGAGCAGTCTGCTCGCGGTGCAGGCACCACTGCTGCAGGCAGCTGGTGTTTCACGACTCCCGCTTTGGCTGCTTGTCATCGCTGGAGGCAGTAAGGCATTATTGAATATATGGTTGGTTCCAATCTACGGCATTACGGGTGCTGCTATCGCAGCGAATTTTGCATTGCTGTTGCCCGCGTGTCTCGGTGCTATTGCATTAAAGCTTGCGGTGCGACAAATGAGCAGCTACGCTGTGCAAGAAAAGGACAACCCATCGCTTGTGCAATCCCTTATATCGACTGCAGTGGCGATGTTAACGATGGGCCTTACTCTATATTTGTTTCAGCTCATTCTGCTGCCAACAGGTGGTGTGAACAGGCTAGAGATGACGTTGTATTCACTAATGGCGGTTGTCGCTGGTGCGCTTGCGTATAGCTTAGCGCTTTGGATTACTCGAGGGGTGACTAAGCAGGAAATAACATGGTTAGGATAAAGAGGACGTAACGCATAAGGGGACGAGAATATGAACAAGAAAATTACGGTTGTAGGACTAGGCTCCGGAGATGCCGATCAGCTAACATTAGGGGTATGGAAGCTTCTGCAGCGTGCAGACAGATTGTATGTGCGGACGAAGCATCATCCGATGATGACGATGCTGGACGCAGAAGGCATCGCTTATACGAGCTTTGATGACATCTATGAGCGCCATAGCAACTTTCCAGATGTATATAAGGAGATTGTTGATGCACTTGTAGCAGAGGTCGAGCGATTGGCACAGCATGAGACTAGTGAGCCGCATATCGTATATGCAGTTCCAGGTCATCCCATGGTAGCAGAAAGCACCGTTCAGCAGCTGCTGACACGCTGTGAGGAAAACGGTATTGAGCTAAGCGTTCGAGGCGGAGAAAGCTTTTTAGATGCTGCATTCGCTTCTCTCAAGTTTGACCCTATTGAAGGCTTTGTATTGCTGGATGCAGCGGAGCTAGACCCTTCGCAGCTGCAGCCACGTCTACATACGCTTATTGGACAAGTATATGATTCATTTACGGCCTCTGACGTTAAGCTTGCATTAATGGAGCGATATCCGGATGATTATGAAGTGATCGTTGGTCACGCGTTAGGTGTAGCAGGGCAGGAGCAAATTCACAAGGTGCCACTCTATGAGCTTGATCACCTGCAAGGCTACCATAACCTGTCGATCATTTACGTGCCTCGTTCTTCGGAGGCTGCACTACAAAACCGCATGTTCGATCGCTTGCACGAAATCGTGCGGATATTACGCAGTCCAGAGGGCTGTCCTTGGGATAAGGAGCAAACGCATCAATCGATTCGCAAAAACTTTATCGAAGAGCTTTATGAAGCACTAGAGGCGATTGATAACGATGATCCACAAGCGATGCAGGAGGAATTTGGCGATGTGTTGCTGCAGTTGATGCTGCATAGCCAGATGGAGGAAGAGCTAGGCAGCTTCTCTATCTATGACGTCATTGAGACCTTGAATGAGAAGCTCATATACCGTCATCCTCATGTTTTTGGCGATCTGTCTGCTCAGAGCGCAGATGAGGCGCTTCAAAGCTGGGATGCGATGAAGAAGCAGGAGCAGAAGGAGAAAGGAATTGCAGCCAAGCGGCCTTCTCAGCTCGACGGCATACCGAAGGATTTACCAGCACTGTTAACGGCCTATAAGCTTCAGAAAAAAGCAGCAAAGGTAGGATTCGATTGGGATGACATCGGGCCTGTCCTTGATAAAATCGCAGAGGAGCTGGAAGAGCTAAAGCAGGAGCTAGCGTCTGGCGATCAGCAGAAGCAAGCTGCAGAGCTAGGTGATCTATTGTTCGCGGTCGTCAATGCAGCACGCTTTATCGGAGCCGACCCTGAGGAGTCTCTAGCGAAAACTAATCTCAAATTTAAAACTAGATTTCAATATATTGAGAAGCAGCTTCGTATAAATAATAAAAGCTTTGACGATACTAATTTAATAGAGATGGATCAATGGTGGGACGAAGCAAAGAAGATGAAAAATGACTAATTGTCGTCAAAATCAACGCTTATTCAGCAAATCTTGTAAAAAATTTAATAGGAATAAGAAGGATTTTGTAAACTTTAGTTGAATTATTAATCTTCGTGAGAACAGAACGTACATACTGAGCCTCACTAATTGGCGCTAGCCTATAATTATGGATGCATTGTCAGGAGGAATATAACAATGAACAAAACAGATCTAATCAATAACATTGCAGAGAAAAATGGTCTTACTAAACGTGATGTAGAAACCGTAATTAACGGATTTCTAGCAGAAGTAACGGATGCACTAGCAAACGGCGATAAAGTACAATTGATCGGCTTCGGTACGTTTGAGACTCGTAAACGTTCTGGTCGTGTTGGCCGTAATCCTCAAACAGGTGAAGACATCAACATTCCAGAAACAACTGTACCTGCATTCAAAGCTGGTAACAAACTGAAAGAAGCGATCAAGTAATCTATGCGTCTTGATAAATTTCTCAAGGTATCACGTTTAATTAAGAGACGTACCGTTGCCAAGGATGTTTCTGAACAGGGACGGATTTGGATAAATGGTAGAGAGGCAAAGGCTAGCAGTACAGTGAAGGTAGGCGACGAGCTGCAAATCCAGTACGGTCAGAAGATTGTAACGGTTCGTGTAGATCGAATCGCTGACACGACACGCAAGGACGAGGCAGCCGAGCTGTATACCTTGTTGAAAGAAGAAGCACGCCCAAAAGAGAACATTATCGATTGGGAATAGATGCTGTTAAGAAGAGAGCACGCTGAAAATTATCAGCAGGCTCTCTTTTTTGTTGTTCTAAACTAAGGCATCCTTCCATACTTTATAGGGAGACCAGAACAATTGAAGTGGAGGACGAGTCTATGTCAGAACAGCAAAAAAAGCAGAAGCAGCAGGACGTACGATTAACGAATCGTAAGCTGCTGGAGCTTACTGGGGTAACGAAGGTTGAGAGCTTCGATAACCAGTTGTTCTTACTGAATACAGAACTAGGCATGCTAACCGTAACTGGACATAATCTGCATATGAAGCATCTAAGTCTTGAGCAAGGACTAGTCGCAATAGAAGGTATGATTCAATCTCTCGCCTATTCTGATGGCACCCATGCAAGTAAAGGCAAGGGTGTATTCGGCAAGCTGTTTCGATGAGCTTAACGATTCAGTGGTTAACGCTAGGAGCTATGATTATGTCAGGCATAGGAATGGGAATTTTGTTCGATGGCTATCGTGTGGTGTCATCTGAATTTAAATTCCCCCGCTGGACTCTATCTTGTCTCGATATAGCGTATTGGATTGCCTCAGCTATTCTAGTATTCCGAATGCTATATGTAAGTAATTATGGCGAGGTACGAGCATATGTATTTATCGGACTAGCTGTAGGAGCCATATTATATTATTGGCTGTTTAGCTCATTTACCACGACACTTACAAAATGGCTCATTCAAGCCATAAAGTGGCTGATATCTGGGATCATTCGAATGTTCCAGCTGCTCATTGTTAAGCCGCTCCTATTTCTATGGATGGTTGTCCTTTATATTCTAAATCTTGGGACTAAGTTCTCTATTGGAATCGGAAAAATTATGCTACAATTAGTTCGTCCTATCCTAAAATTAGTCCTATGGATGCTGTCTCCGATAACAAAACCGTTGTTAAGATGGCTTGAACCCTACGGGAAATCAGGAATGGAGAGGCTGAAACAGTTATGGCTGGCAGCGGCGAAACGTCTGCCATCGTGGTTAAGGAGGAAGTAGCGAATGGTGCAAGGGAAGTCGGTTCAAGCTGCAACGAAGCGTAGACTTAAGATTTGGCTATTTCTAATTGTGTTATTTATGGGCTGGGCGGTATATACTGTCATTAACCAGATGTATCAAAAAGACCATTTGAATGAACAACTATTATCACTTGAAGCGAATCGTGACGTAATGGAACAGAAGCTTCAGGAATTGGAAAATAAAGTGATGCTGTTAAATGATCCAGAGTATATGTCTCAGCTTGCGACCAAGGAACAAGGGCTCGTAAGAGAAGGAGAGCAGCAAATTTTTAGTGAGTAACTGTGGTGCCTGTCTGTTGACCTTGTTTCGTTCCTTGGTTATAATCACTTTTATAAGCTACCTTTTATATTATTATTTAGGTAGTCCTAATAATACTTTAAGAGAGGAACATTTTATTTTATGGCAATTGAAGTGGGCGCCAAATTAGAAGGTAAAGTGACTGGCATTACAAATTTCGGAGCATTCGTTGATCTATCCGGAGGAGTCACTGGGCTGGTTCATATTTCAGAAATCGCTGATAACTATGTTAAAGATGTAAAGGATCATCTCAAAATTGATGATGTCGTTACGGTAAAAGTGATCAATGTGGACAAAGATGGTAAAATCGGCCTTTCAATCAAACAAGCTGTTGATCGTCCAGCTGGTGAACAGGCTCCGCCTTCTCGACCAGGAGGAAATAGCGGAGAGCGATTTAATCGCGGTGGTGGTAGCGGCAATAATGATCGCGGAGGACGTCCATTCAACAAGCAGGGCTTTGGTAAGCCTAATTATAGCAAACCTTCATTTGAGGATAGAATGTCTAAGTTCTTAAAGGATAGTGAAGAGCGCATTTCATCTTTAAAGAAAAACACCGAAGGTAAACGCGGTGGTCGCGGCGCAAAGCGCATGTAATATAATGAACAACTGAACTTCAATGATAACAAGCAGAGCGAAAGCTCTGCTTTTTTGTGTTCACGTAACATCCTACAACGCTTCTTGCTCGGGTGCTTCGTAGCAGGCTGTAGAACGAAAAGCTTAACATGTCGACTTTGGCTTATATACCAAATACTTTCAGTCACTTTTCATCATCTGCATGCGTAAGTCTAGTCCATTCGCCAATAAGTAGGCCTGTTTCCGACAAAGCGGCAATCCATCCTTTACCTTATGGCTTTGTCTGTAACCTTTGATAGTACTGGCTCCAACGCTAATCCGACATCACTTGCGAGACGCTTGTTTTTGTCGGAAAAAACTTTTGACGTGACACCGCCATCTGACAAAAAAAGTTGGCATAAGCCACTATAATGGGGAACACACAAATAAAGTAATGGTGGTGTAAAGCATGAAGAAAAGTGAAAGTGCAGTAGTCAGCTTTAACATCGGAGAGCGGTTGATGCAGATGAAGGGGGTACAGGGTGCCTACCAACAAATTGCAAGTCGAAAATGGCAAATCGTTCTTGTAGCTCTAGCTTTTTTACTTGGACGAGCTGTAATTTTAGAATCGCTCATGTCCTTTGCTGTTGCTTATTTTGCGGTAGTCTATTACATGCGCCGCGATGTCGCGTTTTTGTCAGGGCTAGCGATCGTGCTGGGCAGTACACTGGCCTTACAGCCAGCTCCACTGTGGATTGCGCTTGAGCTGCTCGTTGTATACTTACTGTTCAGAGGTTTGCAAGCGTTTGAAAAGGTAACGATATCGAGAGTTCCGTTAATCGTATTTATATCAGTCATATTAGTGCAGCTGTTTCATGCTTTTATTGGCAATACGTTAGACTGGTATAACCTAATGATGGTTTTTGTGGAAGCGGGACTTGCCTTCGTACTAACGCTCGTATTTATTCATGCGCTTCCAGTAATTACGCTCGCAAGAAAATCTGCCAAGCTAAAAAACGAGGAAATGATCTGTGTCATGATTCTGCTAGCATGTGTAATGACGGGTACGGTAGGCTGGATCGTTCAAGGAATTTCTGTTGAGCATGTGTTATCTAGATATATGCTGCTTGTGTTCGCAATGGCGGGTGGTGCACCGCTTGGTGCGACGGTCGGTGTGGTAGCAGGGCTTATATTAAGCTTGGCTGATTATAGCGCTGTACTCCAGATTGGTGTGTTGGCCTTCGCGGGCCTGCTTGCAGGCTTGCTGCGTGAGGGCGGAAAAATGGGTGCGTCCTTCGGTCTATTACTTGGCTCCTCTATCTTAACGATCTATGTTGGCAGCCAGGATCAGATGTTTACATCGGTATGGGAATCTTCCTTTGCTGTGCTGCTGCTGCTCCTTACACCGAAAGTTCTTATCCAATCGATAAGTAAATACGTTCCCGGTACAATAGAAAACAATAAATCACATTATGAGTACGCAAAGCATATTCGCAACGCTACAGCGGCGCGCGTTCTTCATTTTTCGGATATGTTCAAAGGCTTATCGAATAGCTTCTATCCGAATTACACGCTGGAGAAGGAACAAAACCATGAGGAACAGATCAGTCACTTTATGGAGGCGGTTGCTAATGAAAGCTGTGCAGGTTGTCATCGGCAAAAGGTATGCTGGGGAGACAAGCTGCTACAGACACGTAAAATGATGAATGAGATGATGAGCAGCATGGAGGCTAGTGAGGGACGGGTGAAGGATGTTCCGAAGGCATGGCAGACACATTGTGTGCATGTACCAGAGGTTCAGCTCGCGATGAAGCATCAATATGAGCTTCATATGGTGAATTATAAGTGGCAGCGTCAGCTGCATGAGCTAAAGGGGCTCGTTGCAGATCAGCTGCTAGGTGTATCACAGGTGATGGAGGATCTATCACAGGAGATTAAGCGTGAGGGACAAGCACTGCATATTCAAGAGGAGCAAATCAAGGAGGCTGTGGAAGCACTTGGCCTCTCGATCCATAGTATAGATATTGTTAGCTTAGAAATGGGAAATGTAGAAATCGAAATTCAGCATTCCTTCGAGCAAGGCTTTGAGGAGTGCCGAAAAATTATCGCACCACTGCTTAGTGAAATCCTCGGTGAGAATATTACCGTGCGCAGCGAATCACCGGTAGCGACGCACAGTGAGCTGCAGCGAGCAATCTTTATGTCAGCTAAGCAATATGAAGTAGATATTGGTGTTGCAGGTGTCGCTAAGGGAGGCGACCTATTATCAGGAGACAGCTTCAGCATGATGGAGCTGGACAATGGCAAATTCGCAGTCGCCATTAGTGACGGAATGGGCAACGGTGAGCGTGCGCGTCAGGAGAGCAGCGCAGCGCTAACTATTCTTCAGCAGCTGCTGCAGTCAGGAATGAATGAGCAGCTTGCCGTAAAATCTGTTAACTCTATCTTATTGCTTCGTTCTCCTGAGGAAATCTATGCGACAGTAGACTTGGCGATTATTGATCTGTATTGTGCGAACACGACCTTTTTGAAAATAGGCTCCACACCAAGCTTCATTAAGCGAGGGAATGAAGTCATCCCGATTATTGCTAGCAATTTGCCAATCGGAATTATACAGGAAATTGACGTCGATTTTGTTCATATGCAGCTTATGCCAGGGGACTTACTTATTATGATGAGCGACGGCATCTATGATGCGCCGGGTTATGCGGTGAACAAGGAGCTTTGGATGAAGCGCGTCATTAGCGAGCTGCGCAGCAACGATCCACAGCAAATTGCTGATAGCTTGCTAGAGACCGTTGTACGTTTTCACGATGGAGTCATTAACGACGATATGACCGTACTCGTTACGAGACTTGATCGATACGTGCCGCAATGGGCTACCTTCAAATGGCCAGGCATCTCAAAAATTGAACGCAAAAAAAGCGTAAGTTAGACCTGTAAAGCCCTTTGTCGTTCTGTTGGTTACGTTCAGCAGGCGTGCAAGGGGCTTTGATATGTTATGGGCATCAATATCATTAGCCATAGCAATTGGTGCTCATGTATAATAAAGCGTAATAGACATAGATTACTAGGGTTAAGTCTCTCTTTTTCAGGCAATGCTAGGAATAGATTGTCGTATACACAATTACGGCATGCTTGAAGAGGAGGGTATCGTAATGAAGCAAATGTTAATAATTACTGATGGCTGCTCTAATGTGGGAATGAGTCCAATCGTTGCAGCCGCTCACGCAAAATCAGAGGGGATTACGGTGAATGTCGTTGGTGTCGTTGATCAAGGTGATCTAGGAGAATATGGCGCGTCCGAAATTCATGAGATTGCTAGAGCAGGTGGTGGATTAAGTAGATTAGTGGAAACGAAGGAACTAGCGCAGACCGTGCAGATGATGACGCGAAAAACCGTTGTTCAAACGATTCAGCTTGCTGTACAGCGTGAGCTTCAAGCCGTGCTCGGCAACGATTCTATCGAAGCTCTGCCACCTGAGAAGCGGGGAGAGGTTGTACAGGTGATGGATGAGCTGACCGAATCCAGCTCACTGCAGGTTGCACTGCTTATTGATGCGAGTGCGAGCATGAAGCCAAAGCTTGCTTCGGTGGAGGAATCAATCCACGATCTTATGCTTAGTTTACAAGCTAGAGAAGGAAAAAGTGAAATTGCAGTCTTTCATTTCCCAGGCTCGAAGCAGGAGGATTGTGTATTAGACCTCGACTGGACGACTCATTTAAAAGGGGTGCATTCGATTTTTCCGAAGCTACATATGAGCGGAACGACACCTACAGGCCCTGCGATGATGAAGGTTATTGAATATTTTGTACAGCATAACGACTCCAAACGTCGTTCAGAAATGGAAGGGATGCTGGGTGACGACGTCGTTTAAGCTTCCTATAAAAAAAGGAAGCATCATTACGGGGAAATGGAAGAATGGACAGTATCGAGTAGAGCGATTGCTAGGTGAGGGAGCAAACGGGAGTGTATATCTGGTGTCCAAGGGCTGGCAATCGTACGCATTGAAAATGGGTGCGAGCTCGATTGACCTTCAATCTGAAATTAATGCACTGAAGGCTCTCTCTGGCGATGATTCATCTCGGAGATCATATTTAATGGACGTGGATGACTGGATTACGCCACAAGGGAAAGAAGTGCCCTTTTACACGATGCGATACGTAAAAGGGCTGAATATGGCAAATTATATAGCCCAGCACGGAGCAGATTGGTTTCCGCTGCTCGGCTTGAATTTGCTTCGCAGCCTTGGAGAGCTTCATCGTGAGCGATGGATATTTGGTGACTTAAAGCTTGAAAACATTATTGTTGGCGAGTATGGTGAAGTAGACTTAATTGATTTCGGAGGAGCGACCCCCTTTGGAAAGGGAGTCAAACAGTTTACAGAAATCTATGATCGCGGCTATTGGAACGAGGGCTCAAGATCTGCAGATGCAGCCTACGACCTCTTCTCCTTCGGCGTGCTATGCTTACAAGTGTTTGCTCCGCGCAAGCTGGCCCAGCTGTCGAAGGAGCTGCTTCCACAAACTCGTTCAGCTGAGCAGCTGATTGAGCTAGCGCGTGAAATTCCTCAACTTGCGCCTTATCGTAAATGGCTGGAGCAAGCCTTTGATGGTGGATTCTCACATGGTAAGGAAGCAGCCTCAGCCTGGCGGGCTATTACCCATCAGCGTAAACCTACAGTTAAAAACACAGCAACTCCTCGCTGGCTAAAGGTAATGATTGCGATATCGATTGTATCGCTCTGCATTACTGCTTCACTTTATGCACTTGATTACACCGGATTATTAAGGTAGAGGATGATGGATGCGATGGGCATCATGGATGAATTAACAGCATCGTTATTAAAGGATCAATCGATTGATAAGTCTGGCAGCATCGTTGTTGCCGTTTCAGGTGGTGCAGATTCGATGGCGCTGCTCCATATTCTGCACCAGCTTGCTCCAAAGCTTGGTCTGACATTGATTGCAGCTCACGTGAATCATGGCTTTCGTGAGCAATCGCTTGCTGAAGCGGAGCTCGTACGCAGCTACTGCATGGAGCGAAACATATTATGTGAAATGATTGAGCTGGACATGCCTGCGTACTTGGAGCAAACGAACGAGAACAGCCAAGCAGCATCACGCAAGCGCAGGTATGCGTTTTTCCATGACGTCGCACAGCGCTACGGAGCTTATGCCATTGCTCTTGCACACCATGCTGATGATCAGGCAGAAACTGTACTTATGCATGTGCTGCGAGGCTCGGGCTTGTCTGGGATAAGCGGTATGCAAAATCGGAGAAACGAAAAAAACGTGGAACTAATCCGCCCCTTGCTACGTATGAGAAAGAATGAGCTTATCTTGCTCTGTCAGCAGGAGCAAGTGCCTTATTTAGAAGATAGCAGCAATTTTTCTAGAGATTATCATCGCAATGAGCTTAGATTGGATGTTATTCCGTTGCTTGAGCGCTATAATCCTCAGCTCGTTGACTCGCTAGGCCGTCTAGCTGAGATTGCTAGTGAAGAGGACGCATGGCTGCAGCAGCAGACAGAAGATAGATTTAGACAGCTTGTATCGAAGCAGGAGCAAAGCTTTGTCGTTTCATGTCATGCTTTATGCAATGAACCGATTGCTTTACAAAGGAGATTGATTAAACTAATATTAAGTTATCTGTCTCAAGAAGCAACAACGATATCATTTGATGGGATAGAGCGTATTAGACATATCGCAGCCAATCATGCGCATCAGACCTATCGTATGGACGTTGGCGAAGGAATAATGTGCATTCGCGAATATGAAATGTTACGATTGGTACATATTAAGCATTATGAACGTCTCAGATCGACATCCACGTCTTTAAGCATGGCATTGGAGCAGCTTCCATGTAAGCTTCAATTCGGCAAATGGTTGATTCATGCTGATATTATTCCGTCTGATGAGCTTCCTCAGCTTCAATCGAAGCACGAAGCCGCCTTTGATGCAACAATTTTATCCTTTCCACTTCACATTCGTTCAAGAAAATCAGGCGATCGAATGCAGGTTTTAGGATTAAATGGCACGAAAAAGGTGCAAGATATGTTCGTGGATGGAAAGATAGCACTTGCTGAGCGTGATACATATCCGATTATCGTCGATCATGAGGACCGTGTATTATGGGTGCCTGGGCTGCGCAGATCATCTATTGGTCTTGTTCAATCGCATACAAGGCTAATTGTTTTCATTCAATGCTCGAGGCATACGTGAGAAGATTCATGCTTGACCAATGAATAGGAATGAACTTCAATTCGAAACATAACATAGTTAAATGTAGGGGGATTACCAGTTGTTAAACGATATTCAGGATGTACTATACAGCGAAGAGCAGATTCTAGACAAGGTAAAAGAGCTTGGGGAGCAGTTAACGAAGGATTTCGAAGGTCGTAATCCACTAGTAATCTGTATCCTTAAAGGCGCGTTTATCTTTATGTCTGATCTTGTAAAAGAAATAAAGGTTCCGCTTGAAATTGATTTTATGGCGGTATCAAGCTATGGTCAGTCTACAAAATCTTCAGGCGTCGTAAAAATTATTAAAGATCTTGATGTGTCTGTTGAAGGTCGTGACGTCCTCATTGTAGAAGATATTATAGATAGTGGTTTGACGCTTAGCTACTTAATCGATGTGCTGGAGCATCGCAATGCAGCTTCCGTTTCGGTCGTTACATTGTTTGACAAGCCTGCCCGTCGCTCAGTGAAGCTTGAGCCGAACTATAAAGGGTACACATTGCCAGACGAGTTTGTTGTCGGCTATGGGCTAGATTATGCGGAAAAGTACCGCAATCTGCCATTTATCGGCATTCTTAAGCCGGAAGTCTATTCATAACACCTCGCATGTTGCCTCCAAGCAGCTTCTATTGTGATGGAAAGTCATGCTATGGTAAAATATTTTAAGCGTCTGAGAGGAGGTAGGGGATGAAACGGTTCATCCGTAATACAGGTTATTATTTAATTATTTTTTTAGTTACAATTGGGATCTATAATTACATCAGTAATACAGGTGAATCTTCCACACCTTTAAGATACGATGAGCTAGTTACAGCGATCGAATCGGGCAATGTGGCAGAGTTAACATTAAAGTATGAGGATCAGTCCTATCTAGTAACGGGTAAGTATATACAAGCGCCAGACGGCGGTAATGCCAGCTTCACTTCTCGTGCTGGGACGGCCTCGCTTGATCAGATTGAAGATTTAAGGCAGCAGTATAATTTCACCTTGAAGTACGAGAAGATGAAAACAACGGGCTTCTGGACGAATTTCTTTATTACGATCATTCCGTTCGTGCTTATTTTTATTCTGTTCTTCTTCCTAATGAATCAAGCTCAGGGTGGCGGCGGCAAAGTCATGAACTTCGGTAAAAGCCGTGCAAAGCTCTACAATGAAGAGAAGAAGCGTGTAACGTTCCAGGATGTAGCTGGTGCAGATGAAGAGAAGCAAGAGCTTGTTGAGGTTGTTGATTTCTTGAAAGACCCTCGCAAGTTTAATATGGTAGGTGCGCGTATTCCGAAAGGGGTACTACTAGTCGGACCTCCGGGTACAGGTAAAACATTGCTTGCACGCGCAGTAGCGGGTGAAGCAGGTGTTCCATTCTTCAGTATTTCAGGTTCTGACTTCGTCGAAATGTTCGTAGGGGTCGGTGCATCTCGTGTGCGTGACCTATTCGAAAATGCGAAGAAAAATGCACCTTGTATTATCTTTATTGATGAAATTGACGCTGTTGGTCGTCAGCGTGGCGCTGGTCTAGGCGGTGGTCATGATGAGCGTGAGCAAACGCTGAACCAAATGCTAGTTGAGATGGACGGCTTCGGAGCGAACGAAGGTATTATTATTATCGCTGCAACGAACCGTGCAGATATTCTTGACCCTGCATTATTACGTCCAGGTCGTTTTGACCGTCAAATTACAGTTGACCGTCCAGATGTTAAAGGACGTGAAGCAGTTCTTAAAGTTCATGCACGCAATAAGCCGCTGACGAGTGAGGTTCAGCTGGATGTCATCGCTAAGCGTACAACAGGCTTTAGTGGTGCGGATCTCGAGAACCTACTGAACGAAGCTGCGCTACTAGCTGCTCGTCGCAATAAAAAAGAGATTAACATGGTCGATATTGATGATGCGATTGACCGCGTTATCGTTGGTACTGAGAAGAAAAGCCGTGTTATTAGTGATCGTGAAAAACGCATCGTAGCTTATCACGAAGCCGGACATACGATTGCAGGCTACTTCTTGGAGCATGCTGACCAAGTGCATAAAGTAACAATCATTCCACGTGGACGCGCAGGCGGATACGTAATTATGCTTCCGAAGGAAGATCGTATGCTCGTTACGAAAAACGAATTGCTTGACCGTGTTTGTGGTTTGCTTGCAGGCCGGGTTGCCGAGGAGCTGTTTATCGGAGAAATCGGTACTGGTGCATACAGTGACTTCAAACAAGCAACGGGTATTGTTCGCAGCATGATTATGGAATATGGTATGAGTGATCGTCTTGGACCGATGCAATTCGGTAATTCTCAAGGTCAAGTATTCCTAGGACGCGATCTTGGTCATGAGCAGAATTATTCCGATGCCATCGCTTATGAGATCGATCAAGAAATGCAAACGATCATTAACAGCTGCTATGAGCGTACGAAAAAGCTATTGCAGGAGAAAAGTGATGAGATGCATTTGATTGCTCAAACGCTGTTAGAGGTTGAAACGCTAGAGATCGAGCAAATCAAATCATTGATTGATACAGGCGTATTGCCAGAGCCATTCTCAGGCGGTTCAAGCAGCACTCCAGCAAGCAATGGCGACTCAGCAGAGGAAGTAACGTCTTCTGAACCAATCGTTGATGAAATTGGAGATGTTAAGGTTCGTATTCAAACGCGTGATGCGAATGAGCCAATCGCTGAGCAGGATGTTGTTGAAGAGAAGGAAGTAGGTAAGACTATCTCCGACGAAGACAACAAAAAAGACTCTTAGAGGAAGTTCAAAAAGTACAGCTTTGATCACGAAGTAATACACTGGATGGTTATTCGGCATCGAATATGGAACGCTACCGAAAACTCCGGTGCTCACGTACCAACAACGTACGCTGTGCTCCTCGTTTTCTAGTTTCGTGCCATCTTCTCGGTGCTGAAAGCTGAACTTTTTGAACCTGATTGAAGAGGAAGTCAAAAATTCCGGCTTTGATCACGAAGTATGACTGTATGCTTATTCGGCATCGAATTTTGAATTCAGCCGAGCTTTCCGATGCTCACGTACCAAAAACGTACGCTGCGCTTCTCTAGCTCTAGCTTCATCCAAACTTCTCGGTGCTGAAAGCTGAACTTTTTGAACCTTATTGAAGAGGAAGTTCAAAAGAACACCTTTGATCTAAATAATGACTGTATTCTGTTTCTTGGCAACAAGGACAGAATACAGTTTTTTTGTATCGCCTTTCGCTCTTATTTCGGGCCATCGAATAAATTTGTTAAAGAATGATGAACATTTGGTCCTAATTCCATTGACATGTGCTTGCAACACATGTAAATTAAATCTTGAAACATTAAGAAATTGTTCACAATCTTTCATTATTCAGAGGAAGCGACTTGGGAAAGTAAGTGCATGATTTCACAAAGTCGTTAAGAATAGGGTTATTATTGCTCACTTAAGGAGAGGATCATTGTGGAAACTTTAGCGATGGAACGCAAGCAGGAACAAAACCGATTATTGCGTGAACGACTGATGGAGCTTAAAAAGGAACGTAATGCCATTATTTTAGCGCACTATTATCAGCGCGATGAGATTCAGGAAGTTGCCGATTTCCGAGGGGATTCTTTCTTACTGGCACAAAAAGCAGCAGAAACCGATGCCGAGGTTATTGTTTTTTGCGGCGTTCATTTTATGGGCGAAAGCGCAAAGATTCTAGCTCCGAACAAAACGGTAATTATCCCTGATGAACGTGCCGGCTGCCCGATGGCAGATATGGTTAATGTAGACGGACTACGCAAGCTAAAAGCTCAGCATCCAAATGCAAAGGTTGTTACTTATATTAACTCTTCTGCAGAGATTAAAGCTGAAACCGATATTTGCTGTACCTCAGCGAACGCGGTGAAGGTCGTTAATTCTGTAGACGCGGATGAAGTTATCTGGGTTCCAGATAAAAACTTAGGACATTACGTTCAGCAGAATACCGACAAGAAGATGATCATCTGGGAAGGGTACTGTAATACGCATGACATGCTGACCGTAAAAGACGTAGAAGAAATGAAAGCCAAATATCCAAACGCACAGTTCGTTGTTCATCCAGAATGCCGTCCTGAGGTTGTAGCTCTCGGTGATTTCGTAGGAAGCACAACAGCTATACTTAAATATTGCAAGGAATCTCCTTGTCAGGAGTTTATTGTTGGTACAGAGGACGGCACAGGCTACCAGCTTCGTGTGGACAGTCCGAATAAGCAATTCCACTTTGCATCCAAATACCTTGTATGCCCGAACATGAAAGTCAATAACTTAAAGAAGCTAGTTAAATGCCTTGAAACGATGCAGCCTGAAATTTTTGTGCCAGAACATATTGCAGACCAGGCGCGTCAATCATTGGAGCGCATGCTACTTGTAAAGTAGCATGCGTTGTTCCTATTCTAAGGAAATATAGGGGGTACCACGGTGATTCCAAGATACTTAGTGGATATCGATATTGATGCATTACCAGTGGTTGATACAGATGTTATTGTCATCGGAGCAGGAATTGCAGGCTTATTTACAGCACTTCGGGCAGCAGGTGAAGCGCAGTCCGTCGTTTTAGTTACAAAAAAATCGCTGCTAGACAGCAATACTCGTTATGCTCAGGGTGGAATTGCAGCGGTTATTTCCGAGGATGATTCCCCAGAGTATCATCTTCAGGATACGCTCGTTGCAGGCGCAGGCTTATGCGATCGAGAAGCCGTTGATGTGCTTGTCCATGAGGGACCGCTCGGCATCGAGCATTTAATTAAGCTTGGAACGCAGTTTGATAAAGAGAATGGTGAATTTGCACTTACGCAGGAGGGCGCCCATAGCCAGCGCCGTATACTTCATGCCAATGGCGATGCAACCGGCTATGAGATTGTTCGTGCGCTTTCTGAGAAAGCAATTAGTGAACCAGGCATTGACGTGTGGGATAACCATTTCGTTATCGATTTAGTTACGGCAGATAACGTATGCTACGGCGCCATTGTGCAGCGCAGCAACGGAGAACGTGTTTTCCTTCGCGGCAAGTCCACGATATTGTGCTCTGGCGGTGCAGGACAGCTCTACCGCTACACAACGAATCCAGAGGTTGCTACGGGTGATGGTGTGGCGATTGCTTACCGCGCAGGGGCTAACATTCGAGATATGGAGTTTACGCAATTTCATCCAACGGCTCTATGCTATCCAGGAGCTCCACGCTTCCTTATTTCAGAAGCGGTGCGCGGTGAAGGGGCTTTTTTGCGTAATATTAAGGGCGAGCGCTTTATGGAGAAGTACCACGAGCAGCTGGAGCTAGCGCCTCGTGATATTGTTGCTCGCGCCATTGTAAGCGAGATGGAAGAAACGAAAAGCACCTTCGTATACATTGATATTACTCATCAGTCTGAACAGCTGATTAAGCATCGTTTCCCAACGATTTATCAATATTGTCTCGCTTATGGTCTTGATCTAACATCAGACTGGATTCCTGTAGCTCCGGCTATGCACTACATGATGGGCGGTGTACAAACCGATCTGCATGGAGAAACGAATATCGCTAGATTGTTTGCCTGCGGTGAGGTGTCATCGACGGGTGTTCACGGCGCGAACCGATTGGCTAGCAACTCATTATCGGAAGCCGTCGTATTTGGCAGTCGCATCGTTGACCGCATCGTGAAGCTTGCGCCGATTGAAGCTATGCCATCTATTGTGTACAAAGCTGAGCGTCAGCCCCATGCGATGCAGCCCTTCGTGGAACGTCGTCTAAAGCTGCAAAAGGTGATGGTACGTCACACAGGCTTAAAACGCAGTCGTCAAGGCCTGCAGCGCGGTCTGGAGGAATTGAACCGCCAGCGAGCAATTTTTGACACGGTGCTTATGGAGCGCGAAGAGTTTGAATTTGCCAATATGCTTACTTGCGCACTGCTTACGACCTCGTCAGCATTATATCGAGAAGAAAGTCGCGGGGGTCATTATCGTGAGGACTTCCCTCATCGTGATGACGAGCGCTGGTGCAAGCATACGATTATTAATCGCAACCAGGATCAGTTAAAGGAGTGGATCGAGTATGTATGAATGGACGACGGGCGGCTATGCTGAGGAACTGAAGCAACAAATTCGCAGCTGGCTAGCTGAGGATATTGGCAGCGGAGACGTAACAACGGAGACAACTATACCGGCACACTCCCAAGCAAAAGCTATTATCCATATGAAGGAAGACGGTATTATTGCGGGCATACCGATTGCAAGGCTCGTATTCGAAGTCGTTGATCCAGCGCTAGAATTCAAGGCTCTTGTACAGGATGGAGATGCCGTAACGAAGGGTACCGTAATTATAGAGGTCGAAGGCAGTACAAGAAGCTTGTTAACGGGTGAGCGCTTAGCGCTTAACTTAATGCAGAGATTGTCAGGTATTGCAACGAGAACGAATCAGTATGTCAATGCACTAAAAGGATTACCAACGCGCTTAGTTGATACGAGAAAAACAACACCTGGCCATCGCATGCTGGAAAAGTATGCTGTGCGTGTAGGCGGCGGACATAACCATCGCTTTGGCCTTTACGATGCAGTTATGATCAAGGATAATCATATTAAAGGTGCAGGAAGCATCACAGCAGCCGTGCAGTCAGCGCGTAAGTCTATTCCTCACACGATGAAAATCGAGGTAGAGACGGAATCGATGGAGCAAATTAAAGAGGCACTGGCATGTGGAGCCGATATCATTATGCTTGATAATATGAACGCTGAAGCCATGAAGCAAGCCGTAACGTATATTAAAGCTCAATCTCCACATGTTATAGTAGAAGCTTCCGGTGGAATTACGCTGGAGTCAATTTATGAGAAAGCTTCAGCAGGGGTAGATGTCATTTCTGTCGGGGCGTTAACGTATTCCACTCAAGCTTTAGATATTAGTCTGGACTTGAATGAGAAGAAGGGTGGAGCAACTGCATGATTTTAGTCATTGATGTTGGCAACACAAACATCGTGCTCGGTATTTATCAGCATAAAGAGCTTTTACATCATTGGAGAATTAGTACGAATCGATCCGGAACGGTAGATGAGTACGGTATGGCAATTCATAATTTGCTTCAATATGCAGGTCTTCGATTGGACAGTATAGAAGGAGTAGTGATCTCGTCTGTCGTTCCTCCACTAATGGGACTTTTAGAGCAGCTATGCTTGAAGTATATGAAAAAGACTCCGCTTATTGTAGGTCCGGGCATTAAAACTGGCTTAAATATTCGTTATGAGAACCCACGTGAGGTAGGCGCCGATCGAATCGTTAATTCTGTTGCAGCCATCGAAAAGTATGGGGCGCCTCTAATCGTTGTTGATTTTGGAACAGCTACAACATTTGACTATATCGACGGTGATGCTAACTATTTGGGTGGTGCAATTGTACCGGGTATTGGTATCTCAACCGAGGCATTGTATCAACGAGCGGCTAAGCTGCCGCGTATCGAATTAACGAAGCCAAAAAGCGTTATTGGCAGAAATACGGTTCATTCTATGCAAGCGGGTATTATTTACGGTTATGTTGGACAGGTTGATGGTATCGTCAATCGCATAAAAAAGGAATTTAACGTACAGCCGAGAGTCATCGCTACAGGCGGGTTAGCAGAGCTGATCTTTGCTGAATCAGAAACGATTGAAGAGGTTGATTCTATGCTAACACTCGAGGGCTTGCGTATTATATATGAACGAAATCAGGAGTGATGACATGGCTGAGCAATTGAAAGATATACTAGTACGTGGTACGGCTTGGGGCGGTAAATTACGCGTATTCGCTACACGTATGACAAACACCGTAGAAGAAATGCGTGTTCGTCACCAAATGTTTCCTACCGCGACGGCTGCAATTGGTAGAACGAGCATTGTGGCGGCTATAATGGGTGCGATGCTGAAGGGCAAGGAACGATTAACGATTCAGGTCAAAGGCGACGGTCCTATCGGTCAAATCGTTGTCGATGCCAACGCAGACGGTGAGATTAGAGGCTATGTAGATCACCCTCAGGCACACCATGCAAGCAATGAGCATGGCAAGCTCGACGTTGCAGGAGCGGTAGGAACATCAGGCAACATTTATGTTACAAAGGATTTGGGCTTAAAAGAGCCTTACAGCGGTAGTGTGCCGATTATATCGGGAGAGCTGGGGGAAGACTTTACGTACTACTTCAGCGTTTCGGAGCAAACGCCTTCTGCTGTTGGTGTAGGCGTGCTTGTTGACGTGGACAATTCCGTTATTCATGCGGGAGGCATTATCGTTCAAGTGCTCCCAGGCCTAAGCGATGAGGAGCTAACTCGTCTGGAGCAAGCTGTTGCTGCACTTCCGCCTGTAACAACGTTGCTGGATCAAGGTGAGACGCCAGAAGGCATAATAAAATGGTTAGTCGGAGACGAATTTAAGATTCATGATGAGATGGAAATCCGTTTTCAATGTAAATGCTCAAGAGATCGCGTAAGCACAACACTACTAAGCATTGGAGCAGACGAGCTGCAGTCCATCATTGATGAAGACGGGCAAGCAGAGCTGGTCTGTCACTTCTGTAATGAGAAATACCATTTTAACAAAGAGCAGTTAGAGCAATTACGAGATCAAGCAAGATCGTCATAAGGATTTGACCTTAATGAAGAAATACAATGTGTTAAAGGTGGTCGTCATCGCTCAAGCGATTGGAATGATCGCGCTAACCGTTCTATTCATATTGCATTACGTTCCCTACCTAACGACAGGGAAGGATAACAGCGAAGCACAGCAGATGACGGGTAGCAGCGATGCCGAGGATGAAGAAGTTATCGCAGTTATTGCAGATCATCAAATTACTAAGCAACAATTAATTAACGAACTGCTTGAGCTCTATGGTGATCGAGAGCTTGAGCAGATGCTTATCCATCATGCCATTGAGCTTGCGGCTGAAGAGAAAGGTATTACGCTTTCTGCTGATGAGCTTTCACAGGCTATTAAAGAAGCAGCAAGCGGCTATGAGAATGAAGAATCGTATTTTGAGCTAATGCGCAGTCAACTGGGGCTCTCCCAGCAAAGGGTGGTCGCAGACATTGCCGATCATGCACTGCTTATGAAGATCATAACGGCCTCCGCTAACATAAGCGAGCAAGAAGTTAATGATTTTATTGCTGAGCATATGGAAGAGCTAAAGCCGAAGCAGCGTCTTGACCTAAGCTGGATTTTAAGTCCAACCTATGAAGACGCTGATAAGGTCATGCAGCTGCTTCACAAAGGCAATCTCTTTTCAGATCTGGCGAAGAGCTTTTCGATAGACCCCTATAGTGCTGAGCAAGGTGGCAGTCTCGGAGAAATCGAAAGCGATGATCCTTTTTATGACGAGCGGATGCTGCAAGAAGCGATGCAGCTAAACGTTGGTGATATTGTCGGACCAATTGAAATAAGTGAAGGATATGCCATTATTCAACTGCTTGGAAGACAAATAGAAAATGAAAAGTCAGAAGATGCTATAAGAGAATGGGCGAGAACGCAGTTAGCATTGCAGCAGATCGGATCATTATCCGAAGCTAAGCAGCAGCTGCTGAATCAATACGTTACGGTGATCCGAAAATAATTACACATTTATTCCATTTAATCGCACAATGATATTGACAAACATACGCACGCATTGTTAAGATATTAGTATCAAAGCCAACTAAATTAGTCGGAATAAGGAGGATTTATTCTCATGGCAAGAATTGTACAAAGCGTTACTGAACTTATTGGTGATACACCACTGGTACGTCTTAATCGTTTAGTTCCTGAAGGTAGTGCAGAAATATACGTAAAGCTTGAATATCAAAACCCTGGTGCAAGCGTAAAAGACCGTATTGCGAT
This sequence comes from Paenibacillus camelliae, assembly GCF_023715345.1. Lineage (GTDB taxonomy): Bacteria > Bacillota > Bacilli > Paenibacillales > Paenibacillaceae > Pristimantibacillus > Pristimantibacillus camelliae. Next base: position 11,041 of record NZ_JAMBNY010000022.1, on the reverse strand, counting down.
TAGCATGATTGAAGTTGCAGAGCAACAAGGTCTAATTAAACCAGGAGATACAATCGTTGAACCAACGAGTGGTAACACGGGAATCGGTCTTGCACTAGTAGCTGCAGCTAAGGGCTATAATGCAATTCTTGTTATGCCGGAAACGATGAGCATCGAGCGTCGCAATCTGCTTCGTGCTTATGGTGCTAATCTTGTTCTGACTCCAGGCTCCGAAGGTATGAACGGCGCAGTACGTAAGGCAGAAGAGCTTGTTGCAGAAAACCCAGGCTACTTTATGCCGCAACAATTCAAAAACCAAGCCAACGTTAAAATCCACCGTGAAACAACTGGTCCAGAAATCGTTGAAGCGATCAACTCACTAGATGGTAAGCTAGACGCTTTCGTTGCAGGGATTGGAACCGGCGGTACGATTTCAGGTGCTGGCGAAGTGTTGAAAAATGCATTCCCTAATATTAAAGTGGTAGCAGTAGAACCTTCAGGCTCTCCTATTCTATCTGGCGGTAACCCAGGACCACATAAAATTCAAGGTATCGGAGCTAACTTTATTCCAGATATTTTGAATCGTGAAATTTATGATCAAGTCATTACAGTTGAAAACGAGGAAGCATTTGAATACGCTCGTCGTGCTGCGAAAGAAGAAGGTATTCTATGCGGTATTTCCTCTGGTGCTGCGATTAGCGCTGCTCTTCAAGTTGCGAAAGAGCTTGGTGCTGGTAAGCGTGTTGTAGCGATCGTTCCAAGTAATGGTGAACGTTACCTAAGTACGCCACTTTTCAACTTCGACAACTAATAGAGATATGTTCGATCGAGTAGAGGTATACCATGACATTGTGGTACTCCTCTACTTTTTTTGTTGAGGAGAGACCTGCTATAATAAGCTAACTAGCGATAAACCTTTATTTTTACGAGTCATTTTTGTATACTAGGCGAAAGTAAAACAAACGACAGGAGCTAGTATAGATGTTAACGTCTTGGCAATCATGGCAGGAGTGGCACAGAGATGGAAGCTACACGAGCCTTCCATATATGAAAAGATTAGAGCTCGATTGGTTCGATTATGGCTATGTGCCAGCATGGACGGAAGTTTGGCAGGACGCTTCTCCCTACGCATTTGTACTTGAGAGCGGCAAGGTCGGACGTTATACATACGTTGGCTTGTCACCTCAAAGCATCATCCACGGGACTGGAGAAGTAGCTCAAGTGCTAGATTTCGAGGAGGAAGGCGACCAGGCAAGCCCTTGGTCAGTCGTAAAGGGTAAGCCGTTAGAGGTTGTGCGTGAGTGGATGAAGCCTTATGTTAGCCCAAGAGTAGCGGGAGCTCCCAAATTTAGTGGAGGCTGCGTTGGGTTTTGGGGCTACGATGTCGTACGAAGCATAGAGCGTTTGCCACAGCAAGCATTGCGAGATATGTCGATACCTGATTATTTGTTCATGAGAATGGATGAGGTGTGGGTGCTCGATCATGAAGAGCACGCGGTATATTGTATTGTTCATCGCCATATTGACCCGAAGTGGAGCGAGCAGGAGCTGCGCAGCTGCTATGAACGAGCTGCAGGTCATGCAGACAGCATGGCAGATTACTGGCTAACATGGTTTGAAAGTGAGCAGCAGCGCTCTGCCGCAGAGCAGGAGCGTATGCGCAAGCTTGCTCATATCAAGCAGCAAAGCCTTCATATTAATGTAGAAGAAGTGCAGGATCTGTCATCGCCGTTCGAAAAAGAGCATTTTATTGCAGCAGTTGAACGGATCAGAGATTATATCGCTGCTGGTGATGTGTTTCAGGTTAATCTTTCCCAGCGTCAAAGCAAGCAGCTGACAGGAAAGCCTGAGGAGCTGTACGAATGGCTACGCTGCTTTAATCCTTCACCGTATATGGGTTATATTGCAACGCCAAGCTTTCAGATCGTATCGGCTTCACCAGAGCTGCTTGTGGAGCAGGTAGCGGGTAAGCTTGTAACGAGGCCCATTGCGGGTACGCGCAGACGCGGTAAGACCGATGAGGAGGATGCGCGCTTTATTGAAGAGCTGCTTAGCAATGAAAAGGAGAAGGCTGAGCATATTATGCTCGTCGACTTGGAGCGTAATGACCTTGGCAGAGTGTCCGCCTATGGAAGCGTCAAGGTGGAAGAGTTAATGGTTATTGAGCGATATTCCCATGTCATGCATCTTGTGTCGCAGGTCGAGGGGCAGCTTGCAGAGGGCAAAGATTTATTCGATGTCATCGCTGCGGTATTCCCAGGAGGTACGATAACAGGAGCTCCGAAAATTCGCACGATGGAGATTATTGAAGAGCTCGAGCCTGTACGCCGCGGTCCATACACCGGCTCCATGGGGTGGATTGACTATAACGGCGATATGGAATTTAACATTATTATTCGTACGATGATGATTGAACAGGATCAAGTTCATGTACAGGCTGGCGCAGGCATCGTCATTGATTCAGATCCTGAGCGTGAATATTATGAATCATTAAGCAAAGCGAAGGCGCTGTGGAAAGCCATTCAATATAGCGAGACCTACCAATCATAACAAAGGAAGGAAGATCCCAATGATCCTTGTCATTGATAATTACGATTCTTTTACTTATAATCTAGTGCAATATCTCGGACAGCTAGGTGAAGACATTATCGTTAAGCGTAACGATGAGATAGATATCCCCGGAATAGAAGCACTTGCGCCAGACCATATTATGATTTCACCTGGACCATGTTCACCGAACGAGGCGGGGATTAGCCTGCAGGTTATCGATCACTTCAAAGGTGTAATTCCGATGATCGGTATATGTCTTGGACATCAATCGATCGGGCAAGCGTTTGGTGGCGAAGTTGTGCGTGCTGAGCAGCTAATGCACGGTAAAACCTCACAGATTCATCATGACGGTAAATCTTTGTTCGAGGGGCTGCCATCTCCATTTACAGCGACACGCTATCATTCGTTAATTGTCAGACGCGAATCACTGCCTGATTGCTTGGAGATTACTGCTGAGACGGAAGAAGGAGAAATTATGGGCTTGCGTCATAAACAATATCCAATCGAAGGCCTACAATTTCATCCAGAGTCAATTATTACAGAGCACGGACTGCGTATGCTCGAGAACTTCCTTAAGCAGCGCGCTGTGAAAGCATAAGAGCAGATACGGTGAGTATGATGAGTATAGTTTATCTCAATGGACAAATGATGAATGCAGAGGAAGCTATGGTCTCCGTCTATGACCATGGCTTTTTGTACGGATTAGGACTGTTCGAGACATTTCGAACTTACGGCGGTCACTGTTTTTTATTGGAGCGACATATGAAACGGCTTCTAGAAAGCTGTGATCAGCTAGGCATTCAGCTTCGTATGAACGCAGCAGATGTTCAGCAGGCCGTAGGCGAGCTGCTGCAGCTCAATAAGCTAGAGGATGGCTATGTGCGTTTAACGGTAAGTGGAGGTATGGGAGAGCTGGGGCTGCCTTCAGAGGATTATGATCAAGCAACAGTCGTTATCATGGTAAAGCCGCTGGGAGCGATGTCTGAAGAAGTCTGGAATACTGGAAAGGCATTGCAGCTGCTTCAGACAAGAAGAAACACACCGGAGGGGCGTTATCGGTTTAAATCGCTCCACTACATGAACAATATACTAGCCAAAAGAGAGCTGCTATCCCTTGGAACGCGAACAGCTGCTGGTGCTGAAGGACTGATGCTCAGTGAAAAGGGAATACTGGCAGAGGGAATCGTAAGTAATCTGTTTTTCGTGCAGGATGGGGTCATCTATACCCCTCATATCGATACAGGGATTCTACCTGGCATTACGCGTCAATACGTCATCGAGCTGGCCAGGCACTTATCGTACGAGGTTAGAGAAGGTCACTATGACTTTGAAGCACTATGGAACAGCAGTGAGGCATGGATGACGAACTCCATACAGGAGCTTGTTCCTGTGACGACATTGATTACGACAGCAGGTGAGAAGCAGCAGCTGTCGGGCGGGGAAGCAGGACCGATCTGCAGGCAGCTGACAGCAGCCTATCGAGCGTCTATTGATAAGCAGATAGAAAGCTAAAAGCTACAATACATAATACAGATGAGGTGAATAGAGCGTGAGTGCACCTACGTTTTGGAAAAGAAGCTATACGCTTAACAATGATGTTTCGCTTGAGCTCGGCAACCGCACGTTAATTATGGGAATATTGAATGTGACTCCGGACTCGTTCTCAGATGGAGGCAAGCATAACACATTAGACCTGGCTGTTGCTCATGCACAAAAGCTGATTGAGGATGGGGCCGATATTATTGATATCGGAGGAGAATCGACAAGGCCTGGCTTTACGCCTGTATCTGTTGATGAGGAGCTGGAGCGAGTCATTCCGGTCATACAGGCTATCGCAGCAAAATTTCCCAATATCCCGTTATCCATTGATACGTATAAATCAGAAACGGCAGCGAAAGCCTTAGACGCTGGCGCTCATATTATTAATGATATATGGTGTCTTAAGTATGATGGACAGATGGCGGATGTAGCGGCTCAGTACCAATGTCCAGTTATATTGAATCATAATCGTGAGAACTCCGACTATGCTGCGGTTGTGCCGGATGTTGTCTCTGACTTGAAATATAGTGTCGAGCTTGCGCTTGCCGCAGGGGTTAAGCACGAGGACATATGGCTTGACCCAGGCATTGGCTTTGCGAAGGGCTATGAGGAGAATATGGAGGTTCATGCGCATTTAGATCAAATTCATGCGCTTGGGTACCCTGTATTGCTTGGAACATCGCGCAAAAAATTTATTCGAGATACGCTTCAAGTAGAGGCATCAGAAACGTTGGAGGGAATCATTGCCTCGAACGTGATTGGTATAGCGCAAGGCTGTCAGATCGTACGTGTGCATGATGTTCAAGCGATGAAAAAGGCTGCAATGCTCGCTGATGCGATATTGTATCGCATCTCGAACAAGAAGGAGCATAAGTAATGGACAAGATGACGTTAAAGGGAATGCGTTTTTTTGGATATCATGGCGTATTTCCAGAGGAAAATCGTTTAGGTCAGCAGTTTTTTGTTGACCTTGAGCTGCTGATGGATATGAAGCAGGCTGCACGAACCGATGAACTGGAGTATGCACTTGATTATTCAGCTGTTCACGCATTCGTTAAACAAATCGTAGAAGGAACCCCATTCAAGCTGCTAGAAGCACTAACCGATCATATTGCATCGCGCGTTCTAGAGCATTATACTATTGTGAATGAAGTGACGGTTAGAGTAACAAAGCCGCACCCTCCTTTTGAAGTGTACTTTGATGGTGTAACCATCGAGATGAATAGAAAGAGAGACGATTATGTCTAAGTCGACAGCACGTAATACTGCATATATCGCGCTCGGCTCCAATATGGGGGATCGTGAGCAATGGCTGCTGCAAGCTTTAGATGCATTAAACAAACGGGAAGAGCTTACTATTACTGCAGTATCGGCAATTTACGAGACGGATCCTGTAGGCTATACCGAGCAAGATGCATTTTTGAATATGGTTATTGAGGTAGAGACAACCTATTCTCCACATGAGCTTCTGCAGCAACAGTTAAAGATTGAGAATGAGCTTGGAAGAGTTCGACAGGTCCAATGGGGGCCAAGAACTATTGATCTAGATCTTCTGCTGTACGATAATATGGTCTTAGAGACAGAGCAATTAATATTGCCACATCCTAGAATGATGGAGCGGGCGTTTGTATTAGTTCCACTCCGCGATGTGCTTACTGAAAATCACGTTCTATACAGTCAGGTTGAACAGATCGCCAAGGAAGCGCTGCACTCAAGAAAGGAAGGCATTACAATATGGAAAACGATCAATTGGCTCAACGTGTAAGAGCATTTCGCAAATTGAAGGGCTACACGCAAATTGAGCTAGCTGAGGAATTAGGCGTATCCGTCGCTGTACTCGGCTCATTAGAGCGCGGTACAAGAAGAAATGACCCTAAGCTGCTAAGGCTTATCGCCAATAAATTAGAAATTAGCTATGAAGAGTTAGTGACGGTCAAAGGGGAGTAGGACACATGCTGAAAATCGGGAACATCGAGATGAACAATCAAGTCGTTCTTGCTCCGATGGCAGGCGTGTGCAACCCAGCATTTCGCTTAATCGCTAAAGAATTTGGTGCAGGCTTAGTTTGCGCAGAAATGGTGAGCGATAAAGCAATTCTTCACGGCAACAAGCGAACGATGGAAATGTTATATGTCGATGAGCGTGAAAAGCCGCTTAGCCTTCAAATCATTGGAGGTGACCGGGAATCGCTTGTCGAAGCTGCGAAGGTCGTAGATAAACAGACGAATGCTGATATTATCGATATTAATATGGGCTGTCCGGTACCAAAGGTTACAAAATGCGATGCAGGTGCACGTTGGCTGCTGGATCCGAATAAAATTTATGAGATGGTATCTGCAGTAGTTGAGGCGGTAGAGAAGCCCGTTACAGTTAAGATGAGAATTGGCTGGGACAGTGAGCATATCTATGCCGTTGAGAATGCGCAAGCAGTAGAGCGTGCTGGGGGAAGTGCAGTAAGTGTTCATGGACGTACACGAGAGCAGCAATATACGGGAAAAGCCGATTGGAGCATGATTAAGCAAGTGAAGCAATCGGTATCGATCCCCGTTATCGGTAACGGAGATGTCTTTGAGCCTGAGGATGCTCGTCGTATGCTTGATGAGACGGGTGTTGATGGCGTAATGATTGGCCGCGGTGCACTAGGCAACCCATGGATGCTATATCGTACGATTGAGTATTTAACTTCGGGGCAGCTGCCGAGCGATCCGACACCTGAAGAGAAGATCGAAGTGGCTATTCTTCATATGGATCGTTTAATTGCACTGCGTAATGAAGCCGTTGCTGTTCGAGAAATGAGAAAGCATATGGCTTGGTATCTTAAGGGACTGCCAGGAGCCGCCCGCGTAAAAGATCAAATCATGGAAGAAACAAGTCGTGGTCGCTTGGTCGAAATACTGAAGGAATTTGTTGCATCCTTAAATAAGGGGCAATGAGGCTTAAGAGGTAATTATGGCTGGTTTATAGCCTTTCGTTGAAGTGTTAAGTGCGTAATTTTGTAGACGATGGGACATGTTATTTGGATAATACAAGAAATGTTGACTGATTTTTCATATCCAATTGACATATCCTCTTCTAATGCAATATAATCTTGCAATATATATTGTAAACACTTTAACGGGCATGTTCAAACATATCTGTAATATATTAATTATCAGTGAATTCATACACGGTATGAAAATAAGTCACATGACAGGGGACTTGGATGATGAATGATAAGGAAACTATTCTAACTCAGGACGGACTGAAAAAGTATGAAGAAGAATTAGAAAACTTGAAGTCCGTCAAGCGTCGTGAAGTTGCTGAACGTATTAAAATTGCGATTGGCTACGGTGACATCAGTGAGAACTCTGAGTATGAGGACGCAAAAAATGAACAGGCATTTATCGAAGGTCGTATTATTACATTGGAAAAAATGCTTCGCAATGCAAGAATCATTAACAATGATGAAATCGACGTTGATATGGTAAGTGTAGGCTGTACGGTAACGGTAGAGGATTTAGAATTCGGTGACCATGTGGACTACACCATTGTAGGTACTGCGGAATCTAATCCATTTGAGAATAAAATCTCTAACGAGAGCCCACTTGGCAAAGCAATTCTAGGTCAAAAGAAAGGAACGGTTGTAGAAGTTAACGTTCCTGCTGGCAATATTCAATATAAAATTGTAGATATCAAAAAATAAGGTATAATGTGTTTAAGAGAAAGCTTCCTTAAGGAAGCTTTTTGAACGTTTACCGCAAGATTCAAGGAGATGAGTAGATTGGAACAAGATAACCAAACGCAAGAACTAAGTGAATTGTTGCAAATCCGTCGAGACAAGCTTGACTCGCTTCGAGAGCTAGGTGTAGATCCGTTCGGTAAAAAGTTTGAGCGTTCGAATAACGCGAAAGAATTGCTCGATGCATATGCAGAAGTAGACAAGCCTCAGCTAGAAGAAATGAATGTATCCGTAAGCCTTGCTGGTCGTATTATGCAAAAGCGTGGGATGGGTAAGGCGAGCTTTGCACATATCCAGGACTTAACGGGCCGTATCCAAATATACGTACGTAAAGATACAGTTGATGCTGACAAATTTGCAGCGTTTGAACTGTTAGATATCGGTGATATTGTAGGCGTTAAGGGAACGGTGTTCAAAACAAACACTGGAGAGGTTTCGGTTAAAGTTTTGGAGCTTGAGGTCTTGTCCAAGTCTTTGCTGCCACTGCCAGACAAGCATCATGGCTTGAAGGATGTTGATTTGCGCTATCGTCAACGCTATGTTGACCTTATTGTAAATCCAGAAGTACAGCAAACCTTCATCTCTCGTTCCAAAATTATCCAGTCTATGCGTCATTACTTGGATTCACTTGGATACTTAGAAGTCGAAACTCCTACGCTGCACTCTATTGCAGGCGGAGCTGCCGCACGTCCGTTCATTACACACCATAATGCACTGGACATGCAGCTATATATGCGTATTGCGATTGAGCTTCATCTAAAACGTCTTATCGTAGGCGGTTTGGAGAAAGTGTATGAGATTGGTCGCGTTTATCGTAATGAAGGGATGTCTACGCGTCATAATCCTGAATTTACAATGATTGAGCTATATGAAGCATACGCTGATTATAAAGATATTATGGCGTTGACTGAAAATATGATTGCTCATATTGCACAAGAGGTGCTAGGCACGACGAAAATTATGTACCAAGGTGTAGAGGTTGATCTAACACCGCAATGGCGTCGCGTAAGCATGGTTGATCTTGTTAAAGAAGTGACAGGTGTAGATTTTAGCCTACAGATGTCAGATGAAGAAGCACATGCGCTAGCTAAAGAGCATAAAGTTCCAGTTGAGCCGCATATGACATTCGGACATATTGTCAATGCGTTCTTCGAGCAATTCTGCGAGCACACATTAATCCAGCCTACCTTTGTAACGGGTCATCCGGTAGCCATTTCACCACTAGCTAAGAAAAGCGAAGCTGACCCTCGTTTTACGGATCGCTTCGAGTTGTTTATTGTTGCTCGTGAGCATGCCAATGCATTTACCGAGCTTAACGATCCAATCGATCAACGCGAGCGCTTTGAATCACAGCTTACAGAGCGTGAGCAAGGGAATGACGAAGCGCATGAAATGGATGAAGACTTCCTGCGTGCATTAGAGTACGGTATGCCACCAACAGGTGGACTGGGAATCGGTATCGATCGCCTAGTTATGCTGCTTACCGATGCACCATCCATTCGTGATGTACTGCTATTCCCTCATATGAGATAAGGATGAGTTAAGACCAACGCTTTTTTCGCAAGAATAACTTAAAAAACTCTGTCATCGTGTATTGCGGTGTCAGAGTTTTTTTGTTTTTTGTAACGAAATGCACATTTACTAGTCGTATGTAGAGAAAGGAGGAACGATGCTGATTAACTTTAAGATCATTTATGAAAAGCATTTTAGAGATGTCTATCGATTTATTTACTCGCTATGCGGGGATGAGAGCTTGGCAGAGGAAATCACGCAGGAGACCTTTCTTAGAGCTTTAAAGCATATCGACTCATTTCAAGGTAAATGTCAAATGAAGGTCTGGCTATGTCAAATTGCTAAAAACATATTCTTCACACACCAATCGAAGCGGAAGAGGATAAGCGAATGTGAGATAGACATGGATAACAGCTTAACGAGTCAAGATCAGCCGCTAGTTAAAGCATTAGCTCAAAAAGATGAAGCGCTTCGCATTCATAAAATAGTACATAGACTTAAAGAGCCATATAAAGAGGTGTTTACACTTCGCATATTCGGTGAGCTATCTTTTGCGGAAATTAGTCAATTGTTTAACAAGAGTGAAAGCTGGGCAAGAGTAACCTTTTACCGAGCTAAGCAAATGATTCATCGAAGAATGGAGGAGGAAGGAAGCTTTGAGTAAAGACACATGTGGTGTAATACAAGATTTGTTGCCGCTATATATTGACGAGGCATGCAGTGATCAGAGTAAAGAGTTGATTATAGAGCATTTGACTACTTGTGCAGCATGTACCGCACAGCTTAAGACGATGAAGAACGAACTGTCGCTCCCCCTACAACAAGAAACAGAAGAGCAGGACGTTCAAGCGATTCAATCTCTGGCAAAAGTGTGGAGGAAAACAAAACGGTTTGCGTGGATAAAAGGGATTATAGTCGCTACCTTAACATGCGCGCTTTTTGTTACAGCATACCTCCTATTAACCGAATGGAAAATCAAATTGGTGCCTGCAGAAAATTTTGAGGTTAGTCATGTATATCAGCTATCAGACGGTTCTATCACATATTGGCTAAGAGCAACAGATGGCTATGAGCTTCAAATGCTTAAGCCAATCTATGATGAACAGGGTAATGCATATATCCAGGGATATCGACCGATTGTAAAGAGGAAGGCAACGATTACATATGGACTTCATAACTATATTCATCGTATGGAACTAAATCCTTTACATCGTATTACTGTTAATGAAACGTATAGGAGCGAGCCGAATTCGAATGATGAATTTACGTTTAGCTTGAATCAAAGCAATGATATAGATTCCAGCAATCCAATGATTGATCTAAACCGTACAGAGCTGAAAGCTATATATTACGGTACGAAGGATGATCACCTGTTAATTTGGAAGGAAGGGATGGAAGTACCGCAGGCAAGTGAAGAGTTAGAGAAGTATTGGTTCGATCAAGAGCAGATAGAGAAGCACTTACCTAACGAGTTACTTGAGTAGGCAAGAAAGTGAGCATTCCAAAATAGCGGTTAGGTAGCATATGATATGCTGTAGCTAACCGCTATTGTTGGTGATTATAAGGAAAAGTAAAAAACTTTATAAAAAAGCTTGCATTTAAAGTTCGATTCGTGGTATATTATTTCTTGTCGCCGCGAGAGATCGCGACAGACACACAAAAACAAAACGTTCGAGTCACACTCGCAAGATGAGATGAGAACGACATTGTTCCTTGAAAACTGAACAACGAGTAAGAACTGCC
>NZ_JAMBNY010000021.1 GCF_023715345.1 Paenibacillus camelliae | reverse complement strand
AAATACTACAACCATTACAGATATCAATGGGGATTAAAAAAGATGACCCCTGTTCAGTACAGGAATCATCTTTTGAAGACGGCCTAGCTCACTCTTTTTTAGTGTCCTTGACAAGGGTACCAGTTTACAATAAACTGCACCCTTGTTTTTTATTGTAAATATTTACTTTTGCTATTTAACAACTTTAATTGGTCATCCTCGTATCCTATACGGAACGTAACCTGCTGTTTAATGAAGTTGTATGATCCGTCTTTCCGCTCATCAGCAGAAATAATAACCGTCACCATTGCTTCATCCTCGGTAAGTGAAATATGCTCGTCATCAATCGATATATTTCTTTTATGAATAAAGTCATCTCTAAATTTCACGTAGCTTGTACTTTCTTGCCATTCTACTCCAAGTAAAGTATAGGCATACACGTAATCCCTAATGTTAATGGCATCATAAAAGTGGTTAACGAGATAGCTAGCAAGCTGATCAAGCGGCTGCTTCTCTTCTACTGGAGATTGCTCATCGTCATTCAAGGATATGCCTGGCAGCATGGCCATAGGCTCTTTTGTCCACCCTTCAATGAGCGGCAGCACATTTACTATAGGTATACTAAAACCGATCGAGCTATTTTCTAGTCCTGCTGAATTGATACCAAGAACCAATCCCGTCGCTGTATCCACGAGAGGCCCTCCACTGTTGCCATGTGAAATCGGCGTTGATATTTGATACAGATCACTGTATGTGTAGGGGGAAATTTGCAAGCTCCGTCCAACGCCACTAATGATGCCTGTTGTTACTGTGTTTTGCAGGCCAAGTGGGCTACCGATGGACAGCACCTCATCGCCTACGCTTGCCTTCTCATACTTTACTAGCGACAAGCTATCACTACCCGCCAGCTCTGGTACTCTGACAACCGCAACATCAACCTCTGTACTAATACCGATAACTTCTCCGACTAACTCGCGTGCATCAGCCGTTTTCACCCTAACATGTCTGACGCCCGTTACGACGTGCGCATTTGTAATGAGATCGCCTTGATCATTATATAGAAAGCCCGAACCCTGGTTGCCAGCGTCGGTTTCAATCATGACGACGTGCTTCTGCGTCTCAAATATAATATCCTTGAGTGATTTCGTTTTTTCACCTACTGCAATTAACGGTGCACTATGGAGCTGTCGTGGAATCATTTCCTTCAATTCCAAATAAGCCACTAAACCTCCGCCTATCATTAGGAGGACGCCGAGAATGACCAATATTACTCTCCAGTTCATACCTCTCCCCCTGCAAGCTATCGCTTCTTTACTCTCTATCCTTGTTTGTATAATTTAGATTATACTCTCTACTCTAAACGCCAAGTGCCCTCTATAATGTCTAAGCTTAGTTCCTCCTCGTAGCTTATGCCTTCCGGGAGTGTAATAGAAAAACTCATTCCTTCACCTGAGGCTACGTAGTCAGGCGTCACACTGCTTGTCCCGCTGCTTATAACTACATCATCTGCACCGACGATACGATAAGTGATAGATATATCGTATATGGTGCGTGTTGCTACGTTCTTCAGATCAGCAATAATGACGATATCGCCAAGCTCGTTCATAACCTTCTCAAATTCAATCAATTCAATGGCCGCCGTCTGATTAATATAATCCTCCGCTGCTGCTTCCTCCATGGCTTGTTGAATGCGCTGCTCTTCGGCCAATGCATATGCAGCTTGCCCCTGCTTCACCCTCTGCTTCAGCTCTAGCAGCACTTCATCTCCTTGTAGCCAAGCCAGCGCCTCATCAGTCACTGAGATTGCTGCTGTGAACCGCTTGCGATCTAACAAGGCATTCACCTCAGCAGCTGCCGTTGTACGAATGCGATCAATGATTTGTTCCTTTAAGCTCGTTGCTTCTTCACCGATCAATCCATTCACAACGTTGAGCAGATTGCCTAGATCCTCAATCGTTCCAATTCTTGAAAGCTCATTCGATAGGCTTAACACTGTGAATTTCATATTTAACTCTTCTAGACGTTCCCGATGCTTATCGAAAACAGGTTCCTTATATCCTTTAAGCTCCTGTCTCAGCTGTTCAAGCTGATCCTCTGCCTCAATTTCCTTGCCAAGCTGGATGATTTGTTCTAGCTCATCGCCCATTCGTTTGATACGCATCGCATGAACGACCATATTTTCATCCTCTATTAAAGCATTGAAATTAGGTCTAAGTGTGATCGCTTCTTGTAGTAGCTCCAGCGATTGTTCATAGTTCCCTGCTAAAGCTTCGATTTTCGCCCTAGATTGAAGACTTAGTACTTCCTCGTTCACAGAAACTTCATACTTATAATAGTTAAATAACAAACCGATTATAATGACAAATAAAATAATAAATGCTACTGTAGTTTTTATTGCGAAATTGCTTCCCTTGCTCTTCTCTTCTCGTGCTGACACAGATCTTTTCCGGAACCAACGACTGGCCTTAGCATGAGTATCTGCAGATAGCTCTGCATCATGAACTCTATGCTCTACTTCATCATCTGGCCATATCCCAACCTTCTGGATCCTGGTGATATTGTGCTGAAGCAATTTTCTACCGCATTGGCTACAGTATATAGCATCCTCAGCAAAGCTTCTTTCGCAGTGATGACAATACACTTTTTGCTCAGCCTCCACCCTTACTCAACTAGCAGCCTTTATCTATAGTATAAGGCCTCATTCTATTCTAACCTAAATAGTTAATGTTCTCCATTTCAAAATAAACCCATCTTGCAATTGGTTCTTTTTTCCTAAGCACAATGGCACTGTAACCGAATTAAGCATTATTGCCTTTCATGTATAGTCTTGGCGAAAATATCTAATCTTAAATTAAGTGAAAGTTACATAATCGGTGTTGACATCCATTACGGTGTATTATACTTTAAATGTACAACAACTGTGCAAATATTAATTACAGTTAGATTATAGAGACAACGGAGGAAATCATCGTGTATAAAACAGTTATTATAGGTACTGGCCCAGCAGGTCTTACTGCTGCAATTTATTTAGCGCGCGCGAACATGTCACCTCTTGTTATTGAAGGCTGGCAGCCAGGTGGACAGCTAACTACAACAACCGAAATTGAAAACTTCCCTGGATTCCCAGATGGAATTTTGGGCTCTGAGCTAATGTCTAACATGCGCAAGCAAGCTGATCGTTTCGGTGCAGAATTCAAAACAGGCTCTGTTAAAAGCGTGGACATGAGCAAGCGTCCTTTCGTGCTTGATGTCGAAGGTCATGGCGAAATTGTTGCTGAATCTGTCATTATTTCTACTGGAGCTTCTGCTAAATACCTTGGAATTCCTGGTGAAGAAACGAACGTAGGTCGTGGAGTTAGTACTTGCGCAACCTGTGACGGCTTCTTCTTCCGCGGTAAAAAGATCGTTGTAATCGGTGGTGGAGACTCTGCAATGGAGGAAGCTAACTTCCTAACTCGCTTTGCTTCTACGGTGACGATTATTAACCGTCGTACAGAGCTTCGTGCTTCGAAAATTATGCAGGATCGTGCGCGTGCCAACGAAAAAATCGAATGGGCACTAAATCGTACGCCAATCGAAATCCTTGCTAATGGCATGGGTGTTACAGGAATTAAAGTACGCAACAATGAAACGGGCGAAGAAGAATTGATAGAAACAGATGGCGTGTTTGTTGCTATCGGTCATACACCGAATACTGGCTTCCTTAATGGACAGATTAAAACAGATGCTAATGGCTATATCCTTGTCGAGCCAGGCACAACGAAAACGAACATTCCGGGCGTTTACGCTTGTGGAGACGTTCAAGACTCTACGTATCGCCAAGCGATTACTGCCGCAGGTACAGGCTGTATGGCTGCACTTGAGTGCGAGCGCTTCTTAGAAGGCATGTAATAGCTGCTTAGGCACAGGCAACTAGTTATTTCATGGCTAGGGCATATAACGCAACATAAAAAGCGCAAGCTTCTGCAATGAGGGATAACCCTAATTTCGCTGGAGCTTGCGTTTTCTTCTCTATAGGCTTTTGTGACATTGCCAACTCACTTACCAGCATAGTTTAAATATGCCGTCCTTAAAAACGTCCAATCCTCTACAAAATAACTCATTAAGTTAGGCCTTCTCCGCACGGCTAACGGGTGATACGATACTGCAGTCTTTATGCCTCTAGGTGAGCTCCACTTTTGTCTTAAGCTCTTAACCTCTGCATCAGCATCTCCAAAATAACTGCTTACGGCAACGTTACCTAGACAAAAGATCAATTGAGGCGATATTGTATCGATCTGCTGATGTAAATGCTTCATACAAATCTCACGTGTGCGCAACTTATCGTAGGCTTTAACAGGTCTACGCTTCAAAATATAAGTTATATAAAGGTCCTCTTCTTGGAAGCCAACAGTATAAGCGGCTTGCTGCAGCGCTTGCCTCGTTCCGCACACATAGGGACTTCCTTCTCGATCTTCTCTTGCCCCAGGATTATCTAATATAATCATAATCGATGCCTTAGGATTACCTTCTCCCCAGATTATACGTGTTCGATGCTGCAAGAGTCCGCAATCGTCACAATTTTCTGCATCTACAGGGGCAGGATCCTCACTCCAGCTATAAGGGCATACTATATCCATGCAGCTTGTTCCTCCTTCAAGGTTATATGCATAGCATGGACTAGAGTAAAGATTTTCAAACGACTCACGATTTCCTCCTCTAGGGCTGACTCTAAAGCTACCTTAGAAGGGCTTCGTAATCATTAATACAATGATGGTCATGAAAATAATATTTTCTATATGCTCGAAAAAGAAAAGCTTCTTAGACAAGGTATAATACTCCTCAGGTATCTCTTCTCCTTTATGCTCTGCCAATAATCGCTTGATCGGACGTGAACGAGGTGAAAGCACCAATGGCCCTAACGATAAAGCAATGATAAACAGGGCTAAGCTCGTAATATACCATCCACCTGTAAACAAATACGGACGTATCATTCCCATGCATAATCCTGTAAGTAGTAATGATGTTCCACCAATCATAACGAGTATATGGACGCGATGTCGTATATAAAACGCATGTCTTAACTCGCTCATCGTGTTGGCCTTCGATACGATGAATGTCAATATAAACCCAGGCCCCATACCAAGTATGGCTGAAACGATATGTACAAACACAAGCACACTATATAACGTCGTCATAAGCTATCTGCCACCTTTGTACTAGTTAGCAATATTACCAACTATTTTACCATACTCATCATCTCAACAGCTTCAACATAACGGTGAACAATTGGAGTGAGACTATGTCATTTGTCGTTTAATACACAGCATAAGAACAGCCCTTGCTCCACATCATATCTAGTGGACAAGAGCTGTTAGCTGTTAATTTGCAATTGAAATGATGATCGTACTGAACCTTTCAATGTCTTACCGTCACGATAAATCTTATCGTCATTCTTCTTACGTCCTGTTATCGCGTTATGTGATCGGTTAAGTCATGATCTAGTATGTTGTTTGTGTAAGGATCTAGCTGCAGCTCTTACACACTAGCTACCTGCTGCTTGCGTTGTTGATAGGCCCAGTGATTCGTCGGCCCACGGCCATGACCTATCGCTATCCCTTCTTCAATGGCCGCTTGTATAAAAGCCTTCGCCTGCTGCAAAGCTGCCCCAACCTCTAACCCAGCAGCTAAACCTGACGTTAAGGCGGCAGAAAAGGTGCATCCTGTTCCATGCGTGTGCACCGTATCAATCCGTTTGCCCTCTAGTTCAGTAAAGTTACGGCCATCGTACCATAGATCGCTCGCAGTCAGCTCATCATCATCATGACCACCCTTAATGATGACGTGGCGTGCGCCATATTCAGCAAGCTTGCGTGCCGCTTCACGTTTCTGTGATGCGCTCTTGATGCTCATGCCTGTCAGATGCTCTGCTTCAGGAATGTTAGGTGTAACTACCTCAGTTAATGGCAGAAGCTTCGTGATGAGTGCGTGAATGGCTGACTGCTGCAGCAGCACCGATCCTCCCTTTGCGATCATGACAGGATCGACAACAACATTAGTCCATCCAAATTCCTGAATAACCTCTGCTACCTCTATAATAATTTCAGCACTGAACAGCATTCCTGTTTTTAGCGCATCTACTCCAATATCACTACCAATTGAACGGATTTGCATAACCACTGCCTCTGGAGTCGTTGGATAAACAGCCTGAACTCCGGTTGTATTCTGAGCGGTTAATGCTGTAATCGCAGACATCCCATATACGCCCAGCTCTTGAAAGGTCTTCAGGTCAGCTTGAATACCAGCACCACCCCCACTATCTGAGCCAGCAATCGTTAATGCTCTTGGCACCTGAATCGATCGTGCGCCTGCTTTACTGTTAATTGTCGTGTTCAGCTGCTTCACTCTTCCGATGTTATTCATCCGATTAACCTCCCCCTAACGCTCAGCTCTTCCATATAGCTATAAACCCAATCCAACAAATCTCTCTGGTGAGAAGGCCAGATTATAAGCTGCTATATCCTTCTTCTCTACGATATCAGCTGCTAGCTTCGCTGTAGCAGGGCTCAGCAATATACCGTTTCGATAATGTCCAGCAGCAAGGATAATACGCGATCTCTCCCCACTTAGTCTGCCGATCAACGGCATCCCGTCCTGCGTAGATGGCCTTAGCCCAGCCCACCTATGAAACGGCTGCATGTCATCAAGCTTCGGAAACACTTTTTTATTCCAGCGCTTAAGACGTTCGATGCCTCGCTCCGTTACCTCGGTGGAAAAGCCCGCGATATCCTCCGAGGCACCGCATACGAGTGATCCATTTTCTTTACCAACCAGGTACCCTTGACTAGAAAACACCATATGCTGTATCGGATGAGCCTTCCTATCATAAGCGCATATTTGCCCGCGAATAGGGTAGATTGGAAAAGCTAAGCCTAGCACTTCCGTCGTTTGCTGCGCCCAAGCCCCAGAGCATATAAGCAATTGATCGCTCTGGAAATGCTGCCCATTCTCCGTACTCACCTTAACTTCGCTGTCCCATTGCAGCAAATCCACTTGCCCGAGTCGGTCATAAATATGAACGCCTGCGTTGCGGCACGCTTGCTCTAGTGCACGAACATAATCTGGGGCGTACAGATGGCTCTCCTCTGGCGTATACAAGGCAGCACGCACCTCTGGAGACAGCAACGGCTCCAGTCGAAACAACTCCTCACCGTCAATAATAGCCCCCGTTGAGCCATACTGACGCTGCCAGTGTAAGCGTCCCTCTAAAGCAAGCAGATCTGCCTCGTGATACACGACATAAAGACTGCCTGAGCTCGTATATTCAAATGACATCTGGGATATTCGCTTTACCTCTTCCTGCCAATGCGGATATAGCTGCAGGCTTTGTAGACATAATTGAAAAAACTCATCAGGGCTTTCAACGTTTTCCGAGTAAGGTGCTAGCATGCCAGCCGCTGCGCCAGATGCTTGCCCGCCACACTCGTTACGCTCTAGTACGGTCACCTCATATCCCCGTTGGCGCAGCTCAAGTGCACAGGATAACCCGATGACGCCTCCACCTATGACCATAATCGATTCCTTCATCGTATAACCAACTTTCCTGCTGACTTCGTTCCGCTAATTAGGTTGACGCGCTAGTTAGCTCAGCTTAAAAGCTTCTAGCCCGCTGCTCGCCGATGCATATTTTTTCTTCGGAATTCTTCCTGCCAGATAAGCAAGTCGTCCCGCCTCGATCGCTACCCGCATCGCCTGTGCCATCTTGATCGGATCACGAGCCTTAGCGACTGGCGTATTCATCAACACACCAGAGACTCCTAGCTCCATCGCCTGCACCACATCGCTCGCTGTGCCGAGCCCTGCATCGACGATTACCGGCACCTTCGCTTCCTCTACAATAAGACCAAGATGATAAGGATTAAGTATGCCTAGACCTGTTCCAATCGGTGATGCCCCGGGCATCACAGCGGCTGCTCCCGCTTCTTCAAGCCGCTTACACATAATCGGATCGTCCGATATGTAAGGCAGCACCGTAAATCCTTCCTTCACTAAAATCTCCGTTGCCTTCAATGTCTCCAGCGCATCGGGCAGCAGCGTTCGCTCATTCGCGCTTATTTCAACCTTAATCCAATCACTTAATCCTGATGCACGAGCTAGACGAGCGATTCGCACCGCTTCTTCTGCTGTGCGAGCACCGGAAGTGTTCGGCAAAAACTGAAATTGCTCTGGCTCGATATGCTGCAGTATCGAATCATCCTCGGTCTGCTCCAGATTAATGCGACGAATAGCGAAGGTAAGCACCTCAGCTCCTGAAGCCCGAATCGCCTCCTGCTGTACATAAGGATTCGGGAATAACCCCGTTCCGATGAAAAATCTTGAATGTAAAGTTCGGTTACCTATTTTCCATGTATCCATCGTCAAGCTCCTCAGCCCCCTCCAACAAAATGAACAAGCTCAATCTTCATGCCTGGCTTGACGGCAGTATCCACCCATTGCTCAGATACGAGCACTACACCATCCGCCTCTACGACAATGGGCTTACTTGAAAGTCCAAAGTGCTCGACAACATCTTTAATCGTCTTCGCTTCAAGCTGCTGTACTTTCCCATTAATGATCAATTCCATGTATAGCCCTCGCTTTCTCCAGCTTGCTTAAAAATTCACGGCAGGTACGCTGAATATCATCACTGCCGACAATTTCACTAACTGCACATATCCGCGTGGCACCAGCTTTAATGACCTCATCTACGTTATGCAGCTTAATACCGCCTATCGCCACGAACGGGATTTTAATCGTACTCGCAACCTCCTTCACGTATGAAACCGTTACAGGATCGACCACATCCTCCTTCGTCTTCGTAGGATAAATTGGTCCAACCCCGATATAGTCCGCTCCATCACGCTCCGCTTGAATCGCTTCCTCGATTGCATGTGTTGAGATGCCTATAATTTTCTTTCCCATTCTGCGTCTTGCTTCGGCGAGCGGGACGTCGCCCTGCCCAAGATGTACCCCGTCTGCATCAACCTCTAGCGCGATATCGATATAATCGTTAACGATATATGTTACGCCGTACTTAGCAGTTAATTGGCGCAGTGCGACTGCTTTTTTGCGTATGGCCTCTATATCTCCCGATTTATCTCGCAGCTGAATAATATCAACGCCGCCTAATATCGCCTGCTCCATTACGTCGAGCATATCCTTCCCAGGATGAAACTGCTCACCTGTAATCGCGTATAACTTAAAATCCTTCATCGCTTTACACCTCCAAGTGATTACATACCGATATATCTAGCATAGATCGTCTTCGCGCGAACGAGATCCTCCGTACCCTGTACGAGCACACGCCCGTCAGCGAAGATAACGAGACGCTCTCCTTCTGGAAGCTCTACCTTGAGTAAATAAGGATTGAATCTTACCGCTGTAGCTATACCCTCAAGACGTTCCTTCCATTGCTTAAGATTCAGCTCTTCGCGACTAACAAACTGTACCGTCTCTCTGCCGCATAGTGTAACGACCAGCTGCTGTTCCTCTTGTAGTGCAGGGTACTGCTTCGTTCCACAGCAAGGGCAGTCTGGTCGTGGCGCATTGTATTTCAGCTCGAAATACTGGTTATGCCATATATCAAAAGTAACCAAGCTTTCTCTATGCTGCTTCTCTGCACCGACAAGAAACTTTAATGCTTCTACTGCCTGATAGGAGGCGACGATATCCACGACTGGCGCAATTACGCCGACCGTATCGCAGGTCTGCCCCGTGCTGTCTGCTGACTGAATAAAGCAGCGTAAGCAGGGCGTTTGGCCGGGAATAAATATGCCGCTCATCCCGCGAGAGCTTACCGCGCCACCGTACACAAACGGAATATTCCTTTGCCAGCATGCATCATTAAGCAAGTAGCGAGTAGCAAAATTATCCGTTGCATCGAGCACTAGATCTACTCCTTGCAGCAGTGCATCGATATTATTCAGGGATACATCCGCAACAATCGCCTCAAGCTGAACAGAGGAATTCACCTTACGAAGCTTGTTCTCAGCTGCGATTACCTTCGGCAGACTATCTCTTACATCATCCTCGTCGAACAGCATTTGACGTTGCAGATTACTGAGCTCCACATAATCTCGGTCTACCATCCGTACTAAGCCAACACCAGCTCGAACCATATGACTAGCTAATACTGTACCTAGTGCGCCCATACCGATAATACAAACTGAACTTTGCTGCAGCTTCTTCTGCCCTGCTTCTCCAATGGGCTGGAAAAGCATTTGCCGCGAATATCTCTTCATGCTCGGCCTCCTTCATCTGTCATTACAGGTTACGAAACGCATCCTTTGCCTCAATGTCTTTCTTCAATTGCCCTTGCTCGACTAGCCAGTCAATCGCATGCTGCCAAGACTGTTCGGACTGCTTGCCAAACGCTTCCGTGCCAGCATCCATCAACGGCAGCAAGATGGCCAAGCTTTGCTGTTCAATCTCAGCATCTAATGGAAAGTTATCACTTTGCTTATCAAGCAAGTATTGCAAAGCTTCAGATGGATGCTCCATCGTATACTCAAATCCTCGAGTGGCCGCCTCTATAAAGCGCTTGAAGACATCGCCTTTTTGCTCTATACCCTTTTCGCTTGCTGTAAGCACCAGCTCATAATAATCTGGAACCCCATATTCTGAAGGGATAAATGTTTTCAGCTTCACATCTTCTTTCTCCAGCAGCAGCTTTTCATGATTTACGTAGCCGCCGATAATTGCATCGACCCGGCCTGTCGTCATCGCTGGAATTAAGTCCCAGCCAATATCGACAAAGGTAAGCTGCGACGGATCACCGCCGTCATGGGCAAACATCGTTTTAACGAACGATTCATATAACGGGATGGACGGATAACCGATTTTCAACTCAGCTAGATCCATTGGACGCTCAACCTTCTTATCATCCAGAATAAACAGCTGATTGAGTGGATGCCTAACAAGTGCTGCGACAGAGACAATTGGAATATCCTCGCCACGTGAAATCGCCACCTGCATCTGGTAGCTAATCGCTAAGTCAGCCTTTCCCGCTGCAACAAGCTTAATTGCGTCATTCGTATCAGCAGGTGTTTGCAGCTTTACATGTAGACCCGCTTCTTCAAAATAGCCTTGTGATTCCGCTGCGAATAAAAAGGAGTGCACAGCGTTCGGATACCAATCAAGCAGCACCGTTAATTCGTCCAATTGCTGCTCCTTCTCTGTTGCTTTTGGTGCAGCACACGCGCTTAGTGTCATCATCGTTACAATAAGAACAGTAGCAATCCATGCCCTTTTGAAGCTTCTCGTTACATTTCTCATATCTATCTCCTAATCTCCTATCTCTAAATCTATTTACTAATCATTTACTTGCTCGTTATCTACTCATTAGTAAGTGTTCTTTATCTCTCTAACAGCTTTTTAGTGTAAGCTTTTTTTATGTAAGCTTTATATCTTTAAACTTTAGTATCTGCGCTCACCTTTAACGATTCGCTCAATAAGCTGTACGGTAAGAAATAACATAATACCCATAGCTGACAGCAGCAGCACGCCTGTAAATACAGCTTCGCCTTGCAGCAAATTCGAGGCACGCTTCGTATACATACCCAAGCCAGCCTCGCTTCCAAGCCATTCTCCTAATGTCGCACCGCCTACGCTAATTGTGGCTGCCATCTTCAAGCCTGTGAAAAAATGAGGCACGGCGGAAGGTAGCTTCCATTTCCAAAACAAATCACCTTTACTTGCTCCCATCGAGCGCATCAATTCGCCAATGTCTGGATCAGCAGCACGCAATCCAGCGATCGTATTTACTGTAATCGGGAAAAATGTAAACAACACGACAACCGATACCTTACTCCACAGCTCGTAGCCAAACCACATCACCATAATTGGTGACAATGCAATGATAGGAATCGTCTGCGATGCGATAATGACCGGATAGAGCGTTCGTTGTGCGATTTTTATACTATCAATCAATAGAGCACATAATGATCCTAAGAGAACAGAGATCATTAAGCCGATTATCGACTCGTTCAGCGTTATGACAAAATGCTTAGCGAGCACCGGCGCGTGTTCAACTAAAGATTGTAATACCGCAGACAGACGTGGAATAATGTAATGCGGAATTGGAAGCAGTCGCGTCAAGCCCTCCCATACGATTGCTAGAAGTAGGATAAAAGCTAGCAAAGGAAAATTAGCTAATAATTTGTGCCGGATCTGCTTATGTACTGGCTTATGTGTTTGTTTATCTGTTGCCTTACGTGCATTTATCTCACTGGAGACATCTTGTGTATCGTCTCTCCCTACCTTTAAGGCTGCCTTTGCTGAACTGTTCATTAGGTGTGTCACCCTTTCCTTTCCTAATGCTGAACGTAGATTCTCATATCGATCAGTCCGTTATGTTCAGTGAAACTCCAGCCTGTAATCATGTCGTAACCCTTCATATTCAACTTCATACCTAGCCTCATATACAGCCTCATGCTAAGTAGCTCCATATTCAGCTTTCACGCGGCAGGCTACCTCTTCCAAGCAGCTCCATCGCTCGCCGCTTTAGTGCTATAAACTCACGATCGAGCACGATATCGTAGGAGCGAGGACGCGGTAAATCTATCACAATCTCATGCAGCATGCTTACTGGTGAGCTTGCTGCTACGAGCACTCGATCAGCAAGCAAGATAGCCTCATCAATATCATGTGTAATGAATAATATCGTTTTGCGATGCTGCTCCCATACTTGAAGCAACCATTCCTGCATCTGAATTCGTACCATCGCGTCCAAAGCACTAAACGGCTCATCTAGCAGCAGCATCGAGCTTCCACCAAGCATCGATCGCAAAAAGGATACTCGCTGTCGCATCCCACCCGACAGCTCATGCGGATAGCTGTTCTCTGTGCCAGCTAAACCAAACTGCGGTAGCAGTTCTAAAGCTTGTTGCCTTGCTTTATGCTTGCTTACTCCTGACAACTCCAGGCCAAGCACTGCATTATCGAGCACAGTACGCCACGGCATTAAGCTGTCACGCTGCGGCATATAGCCTATTCGCATGCTACGACCAATTGCTTTCTCAGTCTTTTCAGCCTCTTCAGCTCCAATATGAAGTACACCAGCTATTGGCTGCAGCTGACCTGTAAGTAATCGAAACAATGTCGTCTTACCGATTCCACTCGGTGCAAGCAGTGCTACAAACTCTCCAGTCGGAATAGCTAAATCTAGTCCGTCAAACAGCAGCTTATCCTCAGTAAAACCGTATACGAGTCCCTCAACGACAAGGGCGTATTGTTCTATCGTCTGCTTAGCTTTGTTCAAACCGGCCATTCCTCCTGGCGATAAGCCATATCCCAGAACAAATATTCAAACTTTGAGGCGGTTACAAAGTGACGCTCTAATCGTGCAAGCTCTCGTTCTGGTAAGCCCTCAGCCAGCTCATTCATCAGAGCGATTGTCCAATCAGTCAACTCTCCAAACTCCTTAGAGCTATACATTAGTACCCATTCCCGATAAAGGGGATGCTCAAGAGCTTCAGGAATTTCAGCAAATCTGCATCCAGCCTCTCGGTAGCTCCACATACATGGCAAAAGCGCAGCAACTACGTCCGCTAGCGTTCCTTGTGCTGCAGCCTCGAGCATATATTTCGTATAGGCAATTAATGTTGGGGATGGAGTCGTTAACTCTAGCTCTTCACGACTAATGCCAAATCGCTCTGCGTACTGACGATGCAGCTCCATCTCTACATGCAAAGTCGAGTGCAACAGCTCAGACATTTTGCCGATGGTTGCTAGATCTTGAGCTTTTATGCTGCCATAAGCAAACATCTTCGAATATTCGATTAGATACACATAATCCTGCTTCATGTAGTAAATAAAGCGCTGTGGGTCAAGCGTTCCATTGCTAAGCTCGGTGAGAAATGGGTGGCGGTGGCTTTGCTCCCAAATTCCACCTGCTGCAGCATACAGTCTTTCACTAAATCTTGTCATCTACTTTTCCTCCTTTAATTGGAAATATTGGCGTATTTAAGCACAAAAAAACCATTCGAGAACTTTAAAGTACACGAATGGTTACAATTCGATAAAATTCTCTACGCCAGCATTACCTGGATCAGATTAACGGTCAGAAACATACGGTTTCTATCTCAGCCGGACTTTATCCAGCACCCGTGTATCAATATGAAGTTAACAATACTATAAATGATGTGTTAGATATTGGCAACAGCTTAAAAAAAATTTATGTCTATTGACTCTAGCAATCGGCACTTCTTGACGAGCTAGGAGCGCTAACTATACTGTTATACTCTCACTAATCCTGCTCATGCTCCTGTTTGTGTTCTAGCTCTAGTTCTATATCCTTTATCGCTAATCTTCCTAGCATCGACAGCACTGCATCCTCCATAGGGGGATTATGTAAGCCAAAACGCACATCACGATACATGCGCTGCAATGGGTGATCAAGCGCTAAGCTATGTGCTCCTACTATCCGCATCGCCTTATCAACAACCGAAAGCGCGGTTTGTATGGCAGTCACTTTAACCGCATTGAGCTCGATACTAAGCTGCTCAGGTGGAAGCACCTGCTGATCCCATCTCGCTGCTACGCTATACATAAAATGTCTCGCTGTTTGCAGCTCTAGCTCAATTTGACCAAGCTGCTGCACGATATGAGGAACATGGATAATTGAGGTTGAGAGTGAGTTCGGCTGGTAGCTATATGCGAACTTAATCGCTTCTTTCCTTGCAGCTAGTGCAATGCCGAGATAACAAGCTGGAATATGCAACAGATGTGGAGCGGCCAGCTGGGCTTTCTTTTTCGGAAAAACCTGCATAAGGGCAGAGGCCGGCAGGAGCACTTCCTCCATAACTAGATCATGACTCGCCGTTCCGCGCATTCCGAGCATATTCCATGTTTGTTCAATCCGTAAGCCATCGGCAGTTCGAGGAATCATAAACTCAACGGTATCCTCATCCAAGCCTGCAGTGACGAGAAAATAATCGAGCACTGGTGACAGGGTCGTAAACGTTTTACGACCATTAAGCACATAAGAGCCATCCGTGCATTGTAGAGCCGTTGTTTGTGGCTTTCCTCCGCGAGTTGGACTTCCAGATGCCTTCTCTGTTGCTGCTCGGTTGACAAGGATCTGCTGCTTAACAACCTGCTCGTTAAGTGCTGCAAGTGCAGCTTCAGACCACGGCTTATTGAGATTCAGCTCGAACATTACACTTAGATGCCAACCTACGCCTAGTGCTATCGCTGCATCACCCTGAGCTAAGCGCTCCTGCAGCATAACAAACTCATAAAGCGTAATCCCTTCTCCTCCAAATTCGCGAGGAACAGTATAGGAAAAGTAATTCAGCTTGCGAAGCGCCTCAATATGTTCAAACGCAAAATCATGCTCGGCATCCACTCGATGTGCCTCGCTAGCGAAGGAATCTGCAAGCTTGCCAATAGCTGTTAATCGTTCCTTCTGCTCGCTACTCATCACAAACATTTCGTCTAATCGATTCATCGTTACGACCTCATTTATTCCGTTATTTGTATGTATATTATACTTTACGTTCGGGCGCAAATGGATACTCGAGCTTAACAAATTTGGTAACGCCACGTTCGCCGCTGCGCTCACCCTCTATTGCCGCTAATCTCATCATAAGGTGGTATTATTTGTAAAATGTAAGTATAATAGGTATGAGTTTATTAGAGTGGAGGCTTAAGATGAATAGTAAAAAGTTATTATTTTGGTGTATTGGAGTTTT
Source organism: Paenibacillus camelliae (assembly GCF_023715345.1). Taxonomy (GTDB): domain Bacteria; phylum Bacillota; class Bacilli; order Paenibacillales; family Paenibacillaceae; genus Pristimantibacillus; species Pristimantibacillus camelliae. The sequence goes on along the minus strand of NZ_JAMBNY010000021.1, from coordinate 49,826 downwards.
CGTGTTTCTTTGGATTGCCATCGGTGTATATAATTACGTGTTTACAATCGAAATGAAATAGTATCTGATGTAATACATGGAGTGATTATTATGAAAAATTCGATTAAGAGCTACTTCAATAACAAGTATAAGTTAGTACAATTATTAGGTATTATTATTACGTTACCTTACGTATTAGTTTCTCTAAATTATGCTCCACCAACATTATTTTGGTTTACTACGTTCCCTGGCTGGACTCTATTCTTTATAAGTATTGTGTTAGAGTATATATCCTACGAGAGAAGTCGGAATGAGGACTCAAGTGGCGATAATAAGTAAAGGTATATCTCTTTATTTTTTCACTAAACAGGACAGCATTAACTTTAACATATAAATTATAATTGGTTTCGGAGGTAGGATAGATGTACGCAACAATATCAGATTTTATTAGAGAGTGGAATTGGGAGGCAACGCTAACTCAGAAGGTTTTGGACGGTTTAACTGATGATTCATTGAACCAAAAGGTTTACCCAGAAGGCCGTACTTTGGGAAGAATTGCATGGCATTTCACAACAAACATACCAGAGTATTTAGCTCACTTTGGGCTAAGCGTAGATGAGGTAGACAGTAAAGATCATGTTCCAAATTCGGCTAAAGAAATTGCTAAAGCCTTTAACAAGATAAGTGCTTCTGCAATTAAAGCAATTGAGGAGCAATGGACCGACGAATCCTTGAAGGTTGTGCAAATGGCATTTGGTCGGAAGGAAACAAATGCTCAAATTTTAATGGGACTTATTAAGCACATCGTTCACCATCGTGGACAAGTTACCATTCTAATGCGTCAAGCAGGATTAAAGCCTTTCGGAGTTTATGGACCTCCAAAAGAAGACTGGATTCACCTAGGCGTGGAGAATCCACCACTTTAAACAAGCTGGTTGTTATAAAGTACAGAAAAAGGAAGCCCAGTTGCTACCGGGCTTCTTTCACTATTGAATTTTCTTCAAATAAAGAAATAGAAAATATAAATCCACCTCGCGGTTCTTGATTTTCATCTGGATAAATGACAATGTCTTTTACCTCATTAACCCACTCACTAATAATCCGCTGATCAGCAATTTCTTTTCCTGAAATGAGTAATGCTACCACGATTACAACAAACATAAAAATTCTTTTCATTATTTGTGCTCCTGACTCAATCCCCGTACTTCTCCAGCACTTGCTGCTTTAGCTTATTAAATTGCCATACGCTGTCACCGACATAATCTCTTTCATCAAATTCCGCGACGCTTATTCTTGCATTAGTCATTTCTTGCTCTAGCTGAGGAAGTGTGAGATCGAATTTACCTTGATAAAGGCCGATTACGATTTGTTCATTGTTAGACCCTGTGCGTAAAAATAAAATGTACCTGCCTTCCTTATCCATAGCCTTATACCCTTCAAAGGAGACATACTTTCCACTAACGTCGAAATATCCCGGTTCTGCTATCGTGAGCTCATCTCCCACCTGCACATCGCCCTTATATACTTGATTAACCTTTACTTTAGCCAAGCCGTACGATTCGATTACCATACTATTTAGAAATATATTCTTTCTTGCTCGTTTACCAACTAATTCGACCTCTACGATAAGTTCAGCAGACTCCTCTACTTCTTCAAGTGTAGAATAAATGATCATATCTGCATCGCCTGCACTTACGATGCTAATAGCTTTTTCCGTCTTTTCACTAGCCTGCTGCGCATTTATCCGATTACGATCTGTATGGTCAAGGTGTGTAAATAACATCACCCCTATCAAAGCTGTAACCCCTATTATTGACAATTTAGAAATACTCATTAGCCAACCACCACCGCTTTCCGTTGATACTATTTACAAAGACGTATTCACATTTCCATTTGTTACATCAATATTTCCAAGCCACATTGCTTTTATCGATGCTTCTAATGTCAGTAAAGGTTTGCTTCCCTTGAATCATAACGGTATCAAGCGGACCTTCATTATCCGGCTGATGTCGCAAACCGAGTGCATGACCTACTTCATGCAGAGCAGTTTTTTGAATCATATTTGAGGTGTATCCGTTAGCATCCATATAGCCTTTGTTAAGAATGATGTGCACCTTATGCCATATTGCGCCAGAACCGATATCGGGATCGGCCAAATAGCTTCCATTACTGTTGTAGGGCTTCGCTATACCGGCATAATCAAGCGGTATATCATTAACACCATAAAATCGAACAAAAGCATCATCATACGATGTCGTTGCGCTCCATCCAATCTGAGCATTAGGGGCAGCATCCCATTTGCTGCGAGCATTCGAAAAATAGGCGGTAAAGCCATGGGTAGATACACTAGAATCTGTCCAATACTTCATGCTCGATACAGTCGCCGCAGATGGATACGTTTTGAAAAATGCTGCAGCATTTGAAAAGTACGCCATAACAAGCTGCGGCAAGGCGATAACACCTATCATTATGATCGCTAGACTTAATACTGCTCTAACCCTTATCTTTCTCATTCATATATTCCTCCTTCACTTCATTTGATTCTCCATTCACTTATTGATTCAACTAGCTAAGATCTAACATAGCTTACGAGATTAGCATTTTCTTAGATCACGCATAACAGCATCAAAATCGCTACTGAACGTTGTATTTTAGCATTAAACTTATTCCTATCAGCTACAGTATTTGTCATAACGAATTTATTAGTCTAGCAAAAAAACCTCGCAAGGCTTGTTTATCACAAGAGCTTTGCGAGGCTTACCGAATAATCACTAATATTTGATGTCTTTCGAACGAACATGTATCATCTTTCCAGTCTAAGGCTGAGACGCAATCTCACCACGTACCCACTGCTTGCCTCCTTCAAATGAGACAGGGATGACAAGCTCACTTCCATCAGCCTGCTGCTTCGTTACCTGGAAATGAATATGCGCTTCAGAGGAATTACCCGAGTTGCCGCAGGTGCCTAGTAATTGCCCCGCTTCTACTGTATCGCCAACGTTAACGACGATTGAATCCTTCTTAAAATGCGCCAGCATACTTTTTTCGCCGTGTGCATGCTCGATGACGACCATATTACCTTCAGGCTGTTCTGGATTCATTTCGCCTGGGACGTTATCCTCTATCCCATCTATTACCGCGATGACCTTACCTGCGGCAGGGGCTACTACAGGCTGATCAAAAGCATAGTAGCTTTCATTAAGCAATGGGTCACCCTCAAAGCTAGAATCACCCTTCACTTGCACAAAGTCGTATGCATAGCGAACCTCTTCGTATTCATAGTGGTAATTTAGGAACAGATCATCGCCTCCCCAGAACACAAACCAATCACCCTCAAATGGTAGTTGAAAGGTATTTTCTGAGTAAAGCTGATCGGTCTCCGGATAAGTGTCTAGCTCCCTTACCTGAAGGCCTGCAATATATTGCTGTTCATCCAATATCACATGAATCCCTTTACGTTCTTCCTTCATATTTCTCCATGTAATGAATTGGTACCCATTCGTTGTAAAATTAGAAGTGATCTCGAACGTTTCTCCCTGAACAAATGGCGCTGCTATTTCCTTAAAATCCTTTAACGAAACAGCTTCCTTCATCTCTTTACCAAACTGTTGATGCAGCTCCTCGTATTTTCCATCCTTCATATAGTCAGCAATTTGCTCACCTTTAATCATTGCTGTAGGCTGTTCGTTCATCCCTACATTCCCTCCTTGGTCTAGTCGATTGCCGCACCCCATTAATATTGTTGCTAGCATAATGACTACAAGCACTTGAATTCCAATTGGTCTCATCTCTACCTCTCCTCTCTATTACGTTAGTTCTAGTATATCGCTTCAAACTTAACAGCTATAAAACGCAGCTTTACGTTTAGCTAAATTATCTGAACTAAAGTGTTCAATCGTTAAGGTAAAGTTAAGATTCAGTCGATATAGCTACCATGATAGAATAATGGTAATACATAGATCGAGGTGAGACGGTTGAACGATGCAAATATACTAATCGTTGATGATGAGCGTGCAATTGTCGAGATGGTCGCTACGGTGTTAAGAAAGGAAGGCTTTTCTTCTATTGATACAGCTAGCAGCGGTGAAGATGCTTTAGCGTTGTGCGAGCGAAAACGGTATGATCTTGTACTGCTTGATATTATGATGCCTGGTGCGAGTGGACTGGAAATCTGTCCTTTCATTCGCAGGACGACCGATGCACCGATATTGTTTTTAACAGCGAGATCCTCAGATTTCGATGTGCTATCGGGCTTTGCTGTTGGTGGAGACGACTATATTAAAAAGCCATTCAATCCTTTGGAGGTTGTTGCGCGGGTGCGTGCACAGCTGCGTAAAGTGTCACGAACGACAACGACAGCAGTAGTAGATCATGCAGATACCATTTATAATTTTGGTCGGTTTCAAGTAGATGAAGCAAAGGCGGCACTCTTCGTAGAGGGCAAGCAGGTACACTGTCCAGCACTTGTGTTTCAGCTGCTCGTATTCTTATGTAAGCATCCTAATCGCGTATTTAGTAAAAGTGAGCTTTATGAACGTGTTTGGGGGGAATCTATGCTGAATGATGATAACACCGTTATGGTGCATATTCATCGTATTCGCGAGCGAGTCGAGCTTGATCCCTCGAATCCTCAATATATCGTAAATGTACGTGGTATTGGCTACAAGCTAGTGACAGCAAACAATGCTGGAGCTGGAGGTCAATATGCTACGTAGACGTTTAACGATACGCTTTGCGCTACAGATATCATTTGCCGGCATATTACTCATTGTACTCGCAGTATTGATCTTGGACTGGATGTTCAAGGAGCTTAATTATATTGATATGAAGCGTAATTTTTCTCCTTACGGCATTAGTAAGCTAATCGATGAAGCCGAAATTGATGAGCACGGTAAGATTATCAATTCTGAGCTCTTAAAGCTGCTTAAGGAAGATGGCGGGTGGTTGCAAAGCTTGGATGAGCAGGGCAATGTTTTGCAATCCTTTTATACCCCGGATGATATACCTCAGCATTATAATCCTGGACAACTAATAGACTTTTGGGAAGGAACGAAGCCCTTCCCCTATATGATAGGTCTGTGGATTCATATTAAAGGCGATCGTCAGTTCATTATTTTATATGGGAAATCAGCTGAACATCCACTCTCGCTAAGACCCTATATTGAAGCCTCAACGATAAACAACGGTACCATTCACTTATCGGATAGTGCTGAAGCAGAGCTAGAGGAGATGCAAGGATGGATTCAGATTATTGATTCAACTGGTTCAGAGATTGCTGCTTGGAATAAACCAGCTCAAGCGCCGAACGTGTACAGTTTATCCGAGCTAGCCTTACGTACTGTCTATTATGATCAATATAGTATGATGTTCTATTCTGATTACGATGAAGCTACTGGCCTGACTTGGATTTTACAGTTTCCTGCTACTGAACGGTTGCATCAGGCTTCGATTTTTCCGAATGTGCGAACTGAGCTGCAGGTCATCATCCTTAGCTTAGCGATGTTTTTTGCAGGGAGCCTTATCGTTTTCATTCTTCTTGCCGTAGGATACGCGAATCAATTTGTCCGACCAGTATTTGATATTGTGGATTCCATCGAGCAGGTTGCTGCAGGAAAGCTTGAGCTTAATACTCGCCCCATTAAAAAACGAAAGAAACATTTGTTTAAAGAGGTTATGGACTCTATTCACAGCTTAGCTTCCGTATTAAAAGCGAGTAAGCAGGCTGAGATCGAGACCCAAACCTATAGAGAGGAATGGATTGCAGGAGTCATGCATGATATGAAAACTCCGCTTTCCTCCATTCAAGGCTATGCGCATATGCTCGCCACTACCAAATACAGCTGGACGGAGGAAGAGGTTCGCTCCTTCGCTTCTACCATATTAGAAAAGAGTCAATACATGGATCAGCTTATGGAGGATCTAGCTCTAACGTATCGTCTGCGCAGCGGAGAGCTTCCTGTAAAGCTTGAGCCTCATTCGATCGGCAGCTTATTACGTGAAGCAGCAGCTAAGGCCGCAGCACATCCGCTCTACGCTAATCGTTCCATTAGCTATGAGTTTCCATCAAACGATGTGATCGGCAAGGTGCATCCTCCTTGGTTTGAGCGTATTATTGATAATTTAATCGCCAATAGTCTGCTGCATAACCCACCCGATACAGCGATTCACATTATACTAGAGTCACTTCCAGATGATGGGTGGCAATTAACCTTGAGCGACAATGGTAAAGGTATGGATGAGCAAACGGTAAAGGAATTATTCGAGCGCTACTATCGTGGAACGAATACAGAGCAGTCCACAGTGGGAAGCGGACTTGGCATGGCAGTAACAAGAGAGCTTGTTCAAGCAATGGGAGGTCGAATTGAGATAACGTCAGAGTTGAATAAAGGAACAACGTTTAGACTAATTTGGCATGAAGCCTTCCGGTCCAATCTGACGTCTGACAATTGAAGCACATGATAGCTATATGTGAATAGGTCACAGCAGCTTGCGGCTTGCGTAATCCACCTCGTGTGAACGGATCGCAACAGCTTGCTGCTTAGTCGGCCTTATGTGAACGGATCGCATCAGCTTGCTAATTGACCTCATATGAACGGGTCTCGCATCGCCCCAGCTTGATCTAGCCTATGAAAGCAGGAATGAACAGTAATTGCCTGCTTTCATAGGCTTTCATTATATTCACACTCGATTCACACTCAGAGACTTGGAGCGTAATTCTCGATATGATCATTGATCAGCGATCATTCGCAGTATCACTGCGCAAACGATTGTACATCCTTAGATAAAATTAGTGTTAGCAATAGGTTTAACCCACCTTTTTTCTTAGTTAAACCTCAATTTCGCTTAGGAAAACGTATACTTTTTATCGATTATACGATCATCACGCAGACATTTTGTTAAAACGATTGCACAATTTCAATTTATCTATAAATTATATTATTAACTTTGTTTTACTCTACTATTCTCTCTTTTTCTCTTACTATCGTTCCTTGTGCATTTTAGCATTACCATGTACAGTAATAGCAAACCTTGATTGGAATTGCATTCATTTGCACAAAAAGCTATAGTAATTAGGAAGGCTTATCTGGGAAGGATCGATATCATGGTAACAATTAAAGATATTGCGAAGGCAGCTGGAGTATCTCCTTCTACTGTTTCGCGTGTAATTTCCAATCATTCTAGAATTAGTAAGGCTACAACCGAAAAAGTTAAACGTATTATGGAAGAAATGGGCTACCATCCAAATCTGATGGCAAAAAGTCTGGTCTCCAAAACAACTAATGCATTAGCAATCGTGCTTCCTAGACCAGCAGAAGAGCTCTTTCAGGATTTTTTCTTTGGCGAGCTGCTTCGCGGTATACTAGCTCATTCTACGAAAGCTGGATATGATATGCTGCTTTCTGCAGCAACTTCCCCTAATGATGAGCAGGAAACGATCTCACGACTAGTGCTAGGTCGCCGAGTTGATGGTGTAATCCTACTTTCCGCTAGACAGGATGATCCATTAATTGAGCTTTTAGCCAATCATGATTTCCCAACTGTATTAATTGGACGCACGGAAGGGCATGATAACATCATTACCGTTGACACAGACAATATTCAAGCCGCATATGATGCTACGCTTCATATGATCAAACAAGGCCACACGAGAATTGGCTTCGTAGTTGGAGAGCCGAATTTAACTGTATCTGTTGACAGACTTGCGGGCTATCGCAAAGCAATGGTTGAGGCTGGATTAGCTATTAATCCAGAATGGATTGTTGATGGCGAATTTCTACAACAAAGTGGCTACCGCGCAATGTCTTTTGTTATGAATATTCCAGAACGTCCAACTGCTTTAGTCGTCATTGATGATATTACAGCCTTTGGTGTATTACGTGGATTAAACGAGCTAGGCTATCAAGTACCTACGGATATAAGCTTAGTGAGTTTTAACAATATTGCTTTAGCAGAGCTAGCTTCTCCAGCAATCAGCTCTGTTGATATCGGCACTTATCAGCTTGGCTATACTGCTTCTCATTTGCTGGTACGCCGTATTCAAGAACATCTTACATCTCAAGCACGCAATATCATTCCACATCGCTTAGTCGTAAGAGAATCTTCAATTCAAGACTTTCATAAGAGAGGTAACTGACGATGAATGAAAAAAAACCTTATTTAGTAGATGCCGTGATCGGTAATTCTCGTATGCTAGCAACACTGGGCCGTACCGGTAAAATGTATCGCTTATGGTGGCCTAATATTGACACACCACAGCATGTTGACGCAATGCGTGTAGGGCTTCAACAAGAAGGCTCACCGATCGAATGGTTCGATGAAGCAAGCAACGGCTGGTCTCATGAGATTCATTATGCTGAGCGCAGTAATGTTTTGCATGTAAATGCAGCTAATGAAGCAGCTGGACTTACAGTAGACAGCCGCCACTTCGCAGTACCAGGCAAAGACTTGCTCGTTCGTGAATATGCTTTCTCAAACAAAGGCGCGGAAAGCAAAAACTTCAACTTTGTTCTTCATTCCAGCTTTATGATTAGTGAAAACGGCTTATATAACACAACGATGTTTAATGCTGATGCCGATTCTTTAATTCATTTCCGCCATCAATACTATTTTGCGGTCTCGAGCGCAATCGTATGCACAAAATTCCAATCCGGTATCTCATGGGAAGATGTGCAGCAAGGCGAGCTAGATGGCTCTGTCATTGATATGAAGCCAACAGGCGCAATGTCATGGCAGCTTTCTGTAGCACCAGGAGAAACGGTTGTCGTGCCAGTTTATATTGCAGCAGCTGGCAACGAGCAGGATGCTGTTGCTGTGCTTGAAGATGCTCGTACAAAAACAAGTGCACAGTGGGCAGATGAAACAAACGCTTATTGGCATAACTACGTGGCTCAAGCTGTTCCATGTCCAGTTGAGGACGCTGAGATTGTAAAGCTATATGAACGCTCTGTGCTTATGTTCAAGCTGATGTCTGATGAGAAAACAGGTACAATTATCGCAGCTCCTGAGTTTGATGAGACCTATAGTCGTTGCGGCGGATACTCCTATTGCTGGGGACGTGATGCAGCATTCATTACAACTGCACTCGATAAAGTCGGCTTGAAGGATCTAACGGATGCTTTCTATGACTGGACACTATCTGCTCAATCTCCAGACGGTTCTTGGCAGCAACGTCACTATCATGACGGTCAGCTGGCACCATCCTGGGGCTTACAGATCGACGAAGGTGCTTCGATTCTTTGGGGAATGTGGCAGCATTATTTGGTAAATGAAGATCCCAGCTTTGCATCTCGTGTATGGCCTGCCGTTCTAAAGGGAGCTCAATTCCTAGAATCATTTATCGATCCAGCCACGGGTCTTCCAAAGCCAAGCATCGATCTGTGGGAAGAACGTGAAGCATCTCACACCTACTCTTCTGCAGCGGTATACGGTGGCTTAAAGGCCGCATCTGGCTTTGCTGAGCTAGCGGGTGAATATGAGCTGTCTGAGCAATGGAGCGAGCTTGCTGATGGAATTCAAGCAGGAATTGAAACTTACTGCTTTAATGAAGAGCTACAAAGCTTCTATCGCGGCATTGATCTAAAGGTTTCTGCTGATCACTATAATCAAGCGACACAAGCTGGCAAGGAAGGCTATGTGGTTGATCTAGATAAAGGCTACAAAAAATATGTCATGAAGCATGATCCAATTGTAGATATTAGCTTACTCGGCATTAGCGTACCATTCAATGCGGTTGCTGCTGAGTCAGAGCGCATGCGGACTACGGCAGATGCTGTGGAGAGATTGCTAACAACTCCTGGCGTTGGCGGTATTAAACGCTATGAGGATGATATCTACGTTGGAGGAAACCCCTGGATCCTAACGACATTATGGCTATCACACTACCGCTTTGCGACGGGTGACGTTGAAGAGGGTCGCAAGCATATTCAATGGGCACTAGACCATCGCACAGAAACTGGTCTTCTTCCAGAGCAGATCGATAAAAACACTGGCGAAACTGCATGGGTTGTTCCACTTACATGGTCGCATGCGATGTTCATTCTTGCCGTGTTTATGCTCGCTGAAGCAAAATAATCCATTCACCAATTAGACATATATAGCTGTACCTCAATTGTTGCTCTATTGTAACAGTTGCAGGTACGGCTTTTTTAAGCTTCTAGTGTTAGAATAATGGCAAGCTCTCCTTATTTTTCAGAAAAAGGTTGACTTTCTATTGCTTATTTGTAATAATTATAAATAAGTAATAAATACAAACTATTAAATCATCTTATGTATGGAATTCATCTTTTTCGTTAAAACTTGAGAGAGATATGCGAACTGGGCATGATCCTGCCGTTCCATCATAATGGTCACGAACTATTGAAAATAAGCTTGTAAGACGAATGGAGGAATTTATATGAATACAATTCAACAACAGCTTAACCGTCAAATTGCAAACTGGAGCGTGCTATACGTAAAGCTTCATAACTACCACTGGTATGTTAAAGGCACGCAGTTCTTTACACTACATGAGAAATTTCAGGAGCTGTATGAGGAAGCCGCGCTTCATATTGATGAACTCGCAGAGCGCTTACTAGCCGTTAAAGGCCAACCACTTGCTAAAATGGTAGACTATCTGGAAAACTCCAGCGTTAAGGAAGCACTCGGTAACGAGACAGCAACAGAGATGGTTAGCCAATTAATTAAAGACTACACACTAATTATCGGTGAGTTAAAGGAAGGCATGGAGGTTGCACAGCAAGCGGGCGATGAAACGACTGCTGACATGCTGCTTGCGATTCATACGTCGCTAGAGAAGCATGTATGGATGCTATCTGCATTTAACGCATAAAAATTTTTCCTCTCAAATTATAAATGAACAATGCCATAGCTATGTGCACAAGGGCTGTATTGCAAGCAAGTGATATGCGAGCAATACAGCCTATATATGCACCTGCTATGGCATTTTATGTTTCGTTAACCACCTGCACCTTGATACTTATTAGCACCAAACATCCAAAATCTATAACCAGCCCAGTAGCATAATAAGCCAACAAGTGGTACGAACCACTTTGCCCAGATAGGCAACATTACCGTATCATGGGACATCAGGTATGATGCTGGATAATAATTCACGAAGGCTAATGGAATGACAACTGTCAATAAAATTTGAATGAATGTACCAAAGATCGGAAGTGGATAGGAAATAAAGTCCTTTAACCTGAAAAATAATGTAAACATAAAGTTCGTTCTCACCCATATAAAAGAAAAGGCTCCGATCACTGTGAGAATCCCTGCCTGTATCATCGCACCACTTATAATGACTAGTATCAGATACAAATAATCACTAATAGTCCAATTCATATTTAACTCAATCATTGCCCAGATTAAGACACAACCTGAAATTGAGATGTGAGCAATATAAGCTAAATTAAACCCTCTACTAATTACATAAAAATAAGGATTAACCGGCTTTATAAGCAAGCTGTCAAACGTCCCCTTCTTTACTTGATTTTCCAACTCACGCATTTGAACAAATGAAAATGATGCACCTAGCGCATACGTAATTAAGCCGAGACTGTATAAAAAGGCGATCTCTGGCCATGTCCAGCCAGCAATCGTATTAAATTTTTTAATAAACAACCATATGACGATATAGTCGCCAGCATAAGCAACAATTTGTGAAAATATTGAAAGGATAAAGTCCCCTCGATATTCCATTCGTTCCTTTAGCAAGAGACGAACAAGTTTACCAAACAATCGAAACGTCACAAAATTCCTCCTTATTTCATTATCCACCTTGTACGACCAAACGTCGCACCGCTCTTGTCCAAAGCAACTGAACTAAAATTAACAATCCAACAATCCATCCTCCACCTGCAACTATAATCATAAATAATTCTTGAACAGGGATGCTTCCTAAATATATTGCCGCTGGGATATACCCCATGTATTGAAATGGCAATAGGTTCGCTACGGTAACCCATGAAGAAGGAAAAAACCATATTGGCAAAAAGGTTCCTGAAAAAATGGTAATAAATCCTCTGAGCATCCAGCTAAGAGCAAAATGATTCATAAACCAAAATGCTAACAACGATATCAAATAACCTATTAAAAATGAAATGATTAGTGCTATTAAAAGTGCTATTAAAAAGACGAGGAAGTGTGTTAAACTGGCTGGCGGAACCATTCCAAAAAAGAATAGTGCAATAATGAAGGTAGGAAAAACGGTAAACAAAAGCTGATAGATCGTATTGCCTAATTCATCAAAAAGTAAAAATAACGGATACGAGATCGGTTTAATTAATTCTGACGCAATAGATCCCGATTTTAAGCTTTCATCTACTTTACCGCTTATACCGTGTAATAAAAGCGACATAAGTAATGTATTGATAATGCTGTAGGTGATCATCTGCTCTACCGTAATTCCTTCTACATGTCCGTGGCCAATAACCGCCCGCCATATCTCAGCTTGAATTAAGATCGTAACAAAATTACCTAATAAGCGAAGCCAAACTTCCGAACGGTACGCAAGCTGCTTTGAGAAAGCTTTGGCTGAAAAACTAATATATGTACGCACTCATCTCACCCTATCCGATCTATTGATTTGCAGCTAATTGCTGGTAGAGCCTTCTAATGACAGATTCTATATCCGTATGCTCGATAGAAACATCTTCTACGTAATGCTTCGCTGCAATCTGACTAACAAGTTCAAACACACTGGATTCATTTCTAGTGAACAGAAACGTTTTTCTTAATCCTTCCTCTTGCAGCAAGGTAACTCCTTGTACATCGATTATTCCAGGCTCCTCACGGAACTCTATAACAACCTGTCTTTCATTTCCTAATTTCTCGCGCAATTTTGCTACAGAACCGTCATAGACAAGCTCGCCTTTATTTACAACTATCATCCTCGGACATATCTCTTCAATATCTTTCATATCGTGCGTCGTTAGTACAATCGTTACTTTTTTTTCACGATTAACAGTACGTAAAAACTGTCTGATCTGGTCCTTCGCCATAACATCAAGACCAATCGTCGGCTCATCGAGGAACAATATTTTAGGATCATGGAGCAGCGCCATGGCAATTTCTACACGCATGCGCTGTCCTAAGCTAAGCTGCCTTACTGGCTTCTCAATAAAATCTTTAATTGCTAGCATTTCCAAACAAAAGGTTAAGTTTTTTTCAAATGTAGCATCTGGTATTTTATATATATATTTGTGGAGATCAAATGAATCTTTTACAGGCAAATCCCACCACAATTGACTCCGTTGCCCGAAAACAACTCCGATCTGCATCGAGTTTTCTTTTCTCGCTTGATGAGGTACTTGACCAAGTACATGCAGTTCTCCTGAGGAAGGCACTAAAATTCCACTCATCATTTTAATCATCGTTGATTTTCCAGCACCATTAGGACCTAAATATCCTACTGCTTCACCTTCTTGAATAGAAAACGTTAGCTCTCTAACTGCAGTTTCTTCCGTATATTCACGTGTAAATAAACTTCTAATCGATCCCATCACTCCTGGAAATCTTCGATATTGACGATATGTTCTAGTTAAACCATCAACAGATATAATGCTCATTCCAGTGCTCCCCCGTTTTCTCACTATATTCTAAATAACTTTTGTAATAGCTTAATACAATAATACCAGAAATTTCTACATGTATAATTCAACTATTTTCTATATAGTTTTTAGTGTATATTACAAATTTCTACACATTTAAAATAAAAATAGACCGCCCCAATAGCAACGGTCTTTAGAAATTTAACGATTAATGATGATGTTTTTGGGAAACTATTTAATTGTACAGCTTCCAAGCAGCTCGCCATTCCAATAGCACTGCAGTTGATCGCTAGGATGCAGTGCGGCAACTCCAGCTGGCGTGCCTGTATAGATTAAATCACCGGCACCTAAGCCATATTGCTCATCGATAAAACGAATCAGCTCATTACAGCTAAAGATCATATCCTTCGGCTGGCCAATCTGTGCTAGCTCATCATTACGCAGCAGCTTAAACTCACCCTGCTCAATCTCTTCAGCTGACTTAAACGGCAACCATTCGCCAATCGTTGCAGCTCCTTTAAATCCTTTGGCAGCAAGCCAAGGGTGACCCTTCTGCTTAAGCTGAGACTGCACATCTCTCAGTGTTAAATCGAGCCCTAGAGTGAAGGCATCAACGGCTTGCTCAAGCGTCATGCCGGATGAGTAGCCCTCTCCAATTTTTAGCACTAGCTCCAGTTCATGATGGACTTCGCCACGATCCTTCGGAATGACGATTTCCTGCCCATTCATCTGCCTTAGAGCATGCGTCGGCTTTGTAAAAATCATTGGAGACGAGGGTACCTCATTACCAAGCTCTAAAGCATGCAGGCGATAATTCCGTCCCACACAATAAATGTTTCCTACTCTCATGCTTGTCATCCCTTCTTCTGAGCTTCGATTTGCTCTGCTAGCTCATTTAGCTCGGTCCAGCGATCCATCAACTGCTCTAGCTTTTGCTCTGCAGCCTGTTGTTTTTCGGTGAGCTCAATTAGCATACCAGCAGATGATGCATTTTTCTCCATCTGTGCCGCTATCTCTTCTAGCTCCTGCTCAGCCTCCATTATCCAATCTTCGATGTGCTCATAATCACGCTGATCCTTATAGGACATCTTCAGCTGACGCTCCGGTTGACGAGTCTTCTTAGCCTCAGACTCAGCTGATTCAGCTTTACTTGCTCCTGCACTGCTGCTCGACAAGCCACGGTTGTTGTCTTTACTAGTCTTCTCACGACTCGCTGCATACTCCGCATAATCCGAATAATTCCCCGTATGGACAACTTGTTCTCCATTATCTTCAAATGCGATGATCTTCTCTACCGTACGATCTAGGAAATATCGATCATGGGATACAACAAACACGACGCCAGGAAAATCATCCAAATAATCCTCCAAAATTGTCAGTGTAGCAATATCTAGATCATTCGTCGGCTCGTCCAGCAGAAGCACATTCGGTGCTTCCATCAAAACTCGAAGCAGCTGAAGCCGTCGTTTTTCTCCTCCAGAGAGCTTGGAGATGGGTGTCCATTGCATGGTCGAATTGAACAGAAAGCGTTCTAGCATCTGACGAGCTGATATCGTTGTACCATCAGCTGTTTTAACCTGCTCGGCTGTTTCACGAATATATTCAGACACACGCAAGCTTTCATTCATTTCCTCGCGCTCCTGCGAGAACCACCCTAACTTAACGGTCATTCCCAGCTCAATGCGTCCTGTGTCTGGCTCTAGCCTGCCGCCGATCATTTTAAGCAGTGTAGATTTCCCAGCACCATTTCGTCCTACAATACCGACACGGTCACCAGGCGTTGCGATATAGCTAAAATCTTGAATAAGCTGACGCTCGCCATAGCTCTTGCTGACGTTCTCTATCTCAACAATTTTTCTTCCGAGACGCGTTGATGCTACTGAAAGCTCAATCTTCCCATTGCCTTCCTTGGGCGCTGCTGCCTGTAGCTTTTCGAACCGTTCAATGCGCGCTTTTTGCTTCGTTGTGCGAGCTTTTGCTCCACGTCGAATCCAAGCCAGCTCATTACGCAGCAGGTTTTGACGTTTTGATTCAGCTGCAGCCTCCCGATCCTCGCGGTCGATCTTCAGCTCCAAAAACTTACTATAGTTCGCTTCATAGAAAAATGCTCTTCCCTGATCCAGCTCAAGTATGCGATTGCTTACACGATCAAGAAAATAACGATCATGCGTAATCATAAGTAATGCACCACGTCGCTTCTGAAGCATGCTCTCCAGCCATTGAACCGATTCATTATCGATGTGGTTCGTGGGCTCATCCAATATTAAGATGTCTGACGGTAGCACAAGTGCGGCTGCCATCGCGACACGCTTGCGTTGCCCTCCCGACATGTGAGCAACAGGCTTATCCC
The DNA here is from genome assembly GCF_023715345.1 of Paenibacillus camelliae. Taxonomy (GTDB): domain Bacteria; phylum Bacillota; class Bacilli; order Paenibacillales; family Paenibacillaceae; genus Pristimantibacillus; species Pristimantibacillus camelliae. The sequence continues at coordinate 33,950 of NZ_JAMBNY010000021.1, read as the reverse complement.
ATTCTGTAATGCCTAGCTTATTCAAAGCTTGCTTTGCTTCACTTTCAAGCTTCCAAGCATCAAGTTCATCCATCCGTGCATTTGCTTCAATCAGCTGCTGCTGGGCTGCTTCATTCATCGGATTAAGCTCAACGAGCTCCATCGCCTCATGATACTTCGTATAAGCCTGGAATTGCGGCGAATCTCCTCCGAGTACATGCTCTAGTGCAGTCTCGCTTTCCTTGAATTGTGGATCCTGCGTTAGCATGCGAATAACCGCGTGATTAGCAATACTGACTTTTCCTTCATCAGCAGGCTCGATCCCAGCAATAACCTTCAACAAGGTTGATTTCCCTGTTCCGTTCACGCCGATAATTCCGATCTTTTGGCCTTCCTCTACTCCGAAGCTTACGTCCTCGAATAGTACCTTTTCTCCATAGCTTTTCGATATATGTTCAACAGATAATAAATGCATATGCGTACCTACTTTTCACTTTATTCGTCCTAGTCTATTTTAGCATAGTAGATGAGGTCCGTACATTTCAGTGTAATGTAGTAAGGCGTATGAGAGGCTGGCTGGGAGAGTATGAGCAAATGCGCTGTTAAGTGCACAGGGTGTACATCTTCACGTACTTCTTCGCGTACTTCTACCTCGCGACCTCTTCACGTACTTCTTCGTGTACTTTTTCGCGACCTCTTCCTGTACCACTTCGCGTGCTTCTTAGCGAACACTTTCCGTACCACTACGCGTACTTCTTCGACCTCTTAAATCCCCTGCTGATCTCAAGCATGAATTGAATTGCGCTTTACGGCTAGTGCTGGCGCTCACATGCCACTTGACTTGGTTTTTGTATGGTTATTCATATGAAACTGGCTCCTACCTCTCCACTTTACTCACTTTTGTGTGGTTTTTCATACAAAACCTAGACGATGCGCAACACATCACATGCTTTTGTATGATATTTCATATAAAACCTAGGCGATGCGCAACACATCACATGCTTTTGTATGATATTTCACATAAACGAGGCACTAACCACATTACTTTACTCGCTTTTGTGTGGTTTTTCATATTAACCAGGAACTTCAGCGCCACTTTACCCACTTTTGTATGATATTTCATATAAAAAAGGCGGCTAACGCACCACTCCGCTCACTTTTATATGATTTTTCACATAAATCAGGTACCTAACGCGCCACTTAACTCACTTTTATATGGTTTTTCATATAAAACAAGCACCTTCCCTGTCACTTTACTCACTTTTATATGATATTTCACATAAAATGGCACGACGCACACCATTCCACTCACCTTTATATGGTTTTTCACATAAAACCGCGCTCGGAGCGTTAAACCAGTCACTTTAAATTCTAGCACTTAAAACCAAGCACGTTAAAACCAGCCACGACGAGCGCTACTTCACTCACTCCATCAATCTGCTTCGACTCCAATACATGCATGCCGTTCTCATCTGTATCCTTGAACATCCGCCACCCATAAACACTAGAGCAAACAAAAAAGCAGATGGTACAAAATGACGAATCATTTTGCTCCACCTGCTTAATTAACATACCCGTTCATAATTCATTACACTACGACACTACGATCAACTCAAGGCGAGAAGCCTACTTGCGGCCGATCATATTCTCCGGGCGTACCCACTCATCAAACTGTTCTGCTGTTAGCAGCCCGCTAGCAACCGCTGCTTCCTTCAACGTTGTGCCTTGCTTGTGTGCAGTTTTAGCGATTTTAGCAGCATTTTCATAGCCGATATGCGGATTTAACGCAGTAACTAGCATTAGCGACTGATCCAGATTGCGTTCAATCACTGCAAGATTCGGCTCAATGCCAACCGCACAATTATCATTGAATGAAATCATAGAATCCGCTAGAAGTGCTACGGATTGCAGGAAGTTGTACAGAATAACTGGCTTAAATACGTTAAGCTCAAAGTTACCTTGGCTCGCTGCCACTCCGATCGCTGTATCATTACCAATAACCTGGCATACTGCCATCGTCATCGCTTCACTTTGCGTAGGATTCACCTTACCTGGCATAATGGAGCTGCCCGGCTCATTCTCAGGAATTGTAATTTCACCAATACCACAGCGTGGACCGCTAGCTAGCCAGCGTACATCGTTCGCAATCTTCATTAAGTCCGCAGCAAGTGCCTTGATCGCACCATGCGTATAAACCATTTGGTCATGACTCGTTAAGGAATGGAACTTGTTGCTCGCAGTAACGAATGATTTGCCAGTCAGCTTCGTCACTTCCTCAGCAACCGCAACCGCATAATCTGGATGAGCGTTCAAGCCTGTCCCTACAGCTGTACCGCCTAGAGCAAGCTCTCGCATGCTGTTTACGCTATATTCGATCATATCACGTGACTTATCAAGCATAGCAGACCAACCGCTAATCTCTTGACCGAGCGTAATTGGCGTTGCATCCTGCAGATGCGTACGTCCAATCTTTACAATGTGATCGAATGCCTCTATTTTTGCTTTCAGCGTTTTATTCAACACATCAATCGCTGGCAATAAACGATCCTCCACAGCGATAACACCAGCAATATGCATCGCAGCAGGGAATGTATCATTAGAGCTTTGAGAGCGATTCACATCATCGTTAGGATGAATGCGCAGCTCACTGCCGCGCTCAGCAAGCAGCTGATTCGCACGATGCGCAACGACCTCGTTCACATTCATATTCGTCTGTGTGCCGCTGCCTGTTTGCCATACGACTAATGGAAATTGATCATCCCATCGGCCAGCCAAAATCTCATCTACCGCTTCACCGATAACGGCCGCCTTGTCCGCATCAAGCACACCAAGACGCTGATTAGCTAACGCTGATGCCTTCTTCACGATAGCCATTCCATAAACAACCTCAAGCGGCATCTTTTCACCACTGATCTTGAAGTTTTGTAGGCTACGCTGTGTCTGTGCTCCCCATAGCTTATCTGCTGGAACTTGAATTTCACCCATAGTATCACGTTCAATACGGTATTCCATTACAACATTCCCCTTTACTATGTTATCGTTCGGTCGACGACAATGTACATCAACCTTGTACGGCTTATAGACTTGTCCTTTACAACTTAAACGTAAAGTAAGTGTTCAAAATGCTCAGGTTCGATGTAGAACAGCATTACATCGTGATCAAAGGATTTTTTGAACGTCCACTTAAACGTCTGCGCCCATCCTGTTACGGAGTGAGCGCAGTAAATTATAGCCCCTTCGCTTCACGATACGCTTGCATGTATGCAGCTGACTTTTCCTTGATTAACTCGAAGTTACCTGTTTTAACGGCATCCTTCGTCAAGTCTGAGCCAATACCTACCGCAACTGCGCCCGCTTGTATCCATTCCTTCAGATTAGCAAGGGATACACCGCCAGTTGGCATCATATTTGCTTGTGGTAGCGGACCTTTAACCGCTGAAATTACACTTGGAGAATACAAATTACCCGGGAATAGCTTCACAATGTCTACACCTAGCTCTAACGCAGACTGAATCTCTTGAATTGTCATTACACCAGGTAAGCATGGAATGCAATAGCGATTGCACAGCTTGACCGTATCCGGGTTTAGCGCAGGCGCTACAACATATTCAGCACCAGCCATTATCGCAGCTCGCGCTGTCTCAGGGTCAAGCACCGTCCCTACGCCGATAATAGCAAATCTAGCATCAGAAGGATCTACGTCACAACGGTATTTACCGCTGAGCTCTTCAATTGCCTTCAATGCGTGTGGAACTGTCATCGTAATCTCAATGGCTTTAATACCGCCTTCAATGGCATATTCAGCCATACGTACAACTTCTTCTGCAGAATCTGCTCGCAATACAGCGACCACTCCAGCTTCAGTTAGCTGCTGCAGCACGTTTAGCTTTTTCATCAATCTGCTTCTCCCCTTATCACGTATAACTACCAAAATTATATACGTTTTACTAGAGCAGAGCAATGCTTGCTTGAAAGGGTATTCATGCCTTATAGGCATCTATTGCAATCGTTTTCTCGTTAATAGCATAAATGCGAGCAATGAGCAGCAGACCATCACCATCATAATCGATGCCATTGGAAGAGCGGAGTCCACTCCACCGAGACCGACAAGTGGTGCAATTAGGCCTCCAAAAGCAAATGATGCCATGCCAAGCATGGCAGAAGCACTGCCTGCTCGTGCACCTTGCTCCTCTAGTGCCAAAGAATTGGCTGTCGTATTAATTAAGCCGACGCTTGAAATAACCATAAATAATCCTACAAGAATAATAGCAAGTGGTCCCTGCAGCAGTATCGTCGACACCATAATGATTGCACCCGAAAGACTATACAGCAGTCCTGTCACAAGCATCGTTTTGCCAGGTATTCGATGAGCAAGACGACCAGCTACTTGTCCAAGCGCTACAATGCCAAGTCCATTTATACCAAATACGAAGCTGTATTCACGTACGCTAAGCTCATATAGCTGCTGTAGCACGAATGACGAGCCGGATATATACGCGAACATCGAAGCCATAATAAAGCCTTGCGTCAGAACAAAGCCCATAAAGCTCGGATCCTTGAGCAGCAATCGAAATGTATTCAGTGTCTGCTTTAATCCACCGCTTGATCTTCTCTCCTGTGGCAGCGTTTCTTCGAGTGAGGTATAAATCCCAATAAGCATAATAATACCGAATATTGACAGTGCACCGAATACTCCTTGCCAGCCAAACCAACCTATGATTTCCCCACCGATAACAGGCGCTAGAATTGGTGCTGCCCCATTGATCACCATCAAAGTAGCCATAAACCGAATAAGCTCAGGTCCAGAATACAAATCCCTAACACTTGCACGCGATATAACAAGTCCTGCTGCACCTGCAAAGCCTTGAACAAAGCGCAGCAGTATAAAGCCCCAAATGGATGATGACAGAATGCAAAGCAACGAAACGAGCGTATAGACCAGCATACCGATAAGTAAAGGCCTTCTTCTGCCCTTTACATCACTAATTGGGCCGATAACGAGCTGCCCTATTGCCATACCGACAAGGCAGGCTGTTAAGCTAAGCTGGGTTAATGAAGCTGTAGCGTTAAGCTCTTCTGCGAGCTGAGGAAAAGCAGGTAAATACATGTCAATGGATAAAGGGCCTAGTGCAGACAGCGAACCTAAAATCGCAGCAATACCAAGACGCTTCTTCTTACTAATCGCAATCTCCAATTGTTAGCTCCCCTTTTCGTTTATTAGTAAGTACTACAGCGAAGCTCAACCCCTCGATCAGCGTCCTTCATGATGAAGGACGCTGATCGAGGGGTTGAGCAACTTACTTAAAATTTGAACTGTAGGTTCACAAATTATCATTTTATAGATTTTACATAAAAATAAGGATTAAGGCTCCGACAAGAAAGCAATAATAGGAAAAGTAGTGTAAATTTCCTTTTTCCATAATACCCATAAACCAGCGCATCGAAAAATAAGTAACGACAAGGCTTGTGACAAATGAGATTAAGTATGGCAGCCAAAGTGCTTGCAGCTCAGGATCAGAAATGATATCGGATAAGCCAAGCACAACACCGCCTACACTAACTGGAATATACAGCATAAAGGAATAACGCAATGCCGTATCCTGCTTCATTCCCGTTGCAATGGAAGCGATAACGGTTGAACCAGAGCGGCTAATACCCGGTATAAGCGCTACAGCTTGAGCTAAACCAACAAGAATAGCATCCTTAACGGACAGATCGCCATCTCGCTTCACACCGCGAAAATTACGGATGAGCCAAAGCGCTACACCTGTAACGAGCAAGGCAATAGCAACAGTCGTTAGCGACGTTGAGAAAATCTCTTCAATCTTATCCTTGAACAATACACCGATAACACCAGCTGGAATCGAGCCGATAATAATATATAGAATAAAATTAAAGTCTGACTTATATTGAGTTTCTTTTGTTTTCACATAACCAAACCCATTTTTAACTAATCGGGTGATGACTTCTCGATAAATAAATAGGATAGCGATAAGCGAAGCAGTATTCGTCATAATTTCAAACGATAAACCGTGCTGCTCCATTCCTAGCAAGTTTTGTGCAATAATTAAATGACCACTAGAGGAAATTGGGATCGGCTCTGTAAAGCCTTGAATCATCCCTAGTATTAAATATTTTAACCATTCCAACATCTCAGACATAACGTGTGAGTCCTCCCTTTCATACTTAAAACAAAGCAAAAACAACAACTTATATAGTATATACGAAACTAGGTTTAAAAGGAAAGCTAACGCATTGTGCTCAGTTTCTGCTAAAATGAATGGGCAAGCTGATAACGGAGGTTACACATCTTGGACTATATTGTACTTGACATAGAGTTTAACGGGCGCAAATTCGCTAGCGAGCTCCCTATGGAAGTGATAGAGATTGGTGCTGTTCGCCTGAATAGCAAGCTAGAGCAACTGGATACATTTACCGCTTTTATTAGGCCAGTCTATTTTTCTAAATTAAATAGCTTTATTCAGAAAAAAACCGGTATACCACAAGAGGAAATTGACCGCGCAGATCGTTTTCCTACGGTCAGCAAAAGCTTTCTTCATTGGCTTTCTGCTTCCGATGAGCTCATGTTCATTACGTGGGGCGGGGAGGATTTTAAGCGCATCATTCTGGATACACGCATGCACAAGCTAAGCGATCAGTATTGGATGACTACGCCTTATTTTGATCTACTGAAGGGTTTTACACGATATAAAGGCTTAAGCAATGATGTAAGTGTAGAAGGTGCTCTTGAAATGCTAGAGCTTGAAGGCTCTGGCCAAGCGCATCGTGCGCTTGATGACGCACTCATGACTGCTCAAATATTCCGGGCCATTTATTCTCACTTGGACTTTGAACGCAAGCAATTTTTCGTAGATACGTATACGAATGCTAAGGAGCGCCGTGCAATTAAAAATTCAGTACGCATGCTGCGCGCGCAAAAGCTTGAAGCAACATGGGAGAACTACGTTGCACGTTTTGTGAGAGAGCGGATTGAGACTGAAGACCCTCGTAAACTAGCTGAGATGAGGAAGCACTTTGAGAAGGAAGCTGCAAAGCCAGTAAAAGCTATACCTGCCGTTGAGCATGCCGCTAACGATACGAAGCTGACGCAGGAGCAGTCTACCCATCAAGCGCCAGAGACTAGCACAAGCACCACAATAGCACCTATAGATAAGCAAATGGAAGAAGAAACGCAGCAGCCTAATAACGAGCAATAGCATAAATAAAAACCTTCAGGTCGTCTCATGTAAGGGAGCTGCCCCTATCTACTTGATAGAAGCAGTCCAGAGATACCTGAAGGTTTTTTCGTCATGCTTTCTGATTGTAGCGTGTACTGCTACACATTTGCAGATACAGTTGAAACACGACGCGTCAATAGCCATACAATTGCTAGTACAGCGACTGCTATAGCTAGCATCGCAACAACAAACAATGCTGCATTCCAAGATAGAAGTCCATCTACTAGTGGACCGTACCACTTAAGAGGTACTCCGATGAACAGTAGCGCCAGAATAACGCCAAAGAAACTATATCCACCAATCGATCCAAAGCGATAGAAAATTACACTCGTAAGCATGCCTGCCATAGCTAGCATAAAGATCGCAGAAGCATCCATCACGTAATTTACAACAAGTGACAAGCTGTTATCGTAAAGCATGGTCAGTCGAGGTACGGTGACGGAAGTTACATCGAACTGCTTAGTAAAAAACAGCAGCAAGGCATTAATAATGAACAATACGGCCGCATTAGCTAGTGACCATAACAGCATAAAGCCACCAGTCACTGCGATATAACGTGAACGATTCAAGCCATAGCGAAGCAGAATAGCGAGTGAACGATCTAATAATTTCATGGAAATAATAAATGTAAAGATAAGGACCATCACAATTCCGATCGTCATTATTGTTATATCAGGAAATAGCATCCCCATAATAAGTGATAGGAATAGAAACATCGTATTAATTGCCGTAAATATATAAAAGTCTCGCTTGTAGCTTAGGAACAGTGTGTATAGTCCACCTTTGATCTGGTTCATTATCCAATCTCCCTTCTCTTGTTCTTGCTAAGTAGTACCATAAGCTCTTGAAGCTTAATCGATTCAAGCTTTAATGAAGCCGGTGCAGCAGCAGGCACATTCTCATGCATAATTACGGCTGTATGCTCATTCATAAATTTACTGCGATGAATCACTTTACTGCTGCCAATATACGCTTCCAGCTCCTCTTGTCTTCCTTTCGCCTTCACGATATTCGTTTGAATATCTTCGTATGGCTGGTGCACAAGCACCTTTCCTTCATGCATAATTAACACATCCTCGAACAAATTACTTGCTTCATCGATCAGATGTGTAGACAGGATGAAGGTTCTAGGCTCTAGCGCATGCTGTTCAACTAACAGCTCATAAAACAACTGACGGCCAGATGCATCCATGCCGATATAAGGCTCGTCGAAAATGGTAATAGGCGCGCCGCTAGCTAAGCCTGTAATAATACCTAGTGCAGACACCATTCCTTTAGACATATTTTTAATTTTATCTTTTTTACGAAGTGAAAATTGCTCTAGCAGCTCTTCCGCTAGCTCCTCGTTCCAATTTGGGAAAAAGAGCTTATTCAGCGTCAACACTTGCCCGATCGATACATGCAACGGAAAGTTCCCTGTCTCAGCTATAAAGCAAACCTGCTTCATTAACTCGCCATTATTAAATACCGGCTCTCCCTCGACTTCAATCGTGCCAGAGCTTGGAGCAACGAGCCCAGCCAGCATATTAAGAAAGCTAGTCTTTCCCGCTCCGTTGTGACCAAGAAACCCAATAATGGCAGGTCCCTGTAAATTAAAGCTAACCTCATCCAGCACCTTGCGGTTGCGATACTGCTTTGTCAACTGGCTTACCTTAATATTCATTACTTTTTCCTCCCGATCATATCGATAAGTTCTTCTAACGTAATGCCTAAGCGCTCTGCTTCACTAATCAATGGATTGAGGTAGCTCGACTCAAAGCTTTGCTTCCGCTCCTCGATTAAAATTTTTCTCGCATCAGAACTGACAAACATGCCGACACCTCTTTTTTTATAAATAATCCCGCGGTCCACTAGTTCATTTACACCCTTATTCGCTGTAGCAGGGTTGATTTGATATTCCTTAGCAAACTCATTAATTGAAGGAATTCGCTCCTCCGCCATAAGAAAGCCGTCAATAATCGCATCTTCAATCTGTTCCTTAATCTGCTGAAAAATTGGCTTATCGCCTTCTAATATAATGTTCACATTCGTTTCACTCCTTGTTTCAATCGCTTATATGAAGCATAGCATGCATCGTTGATGTTTCAGCTTCTTGTCTATGTAATGATCTCAATGAATCATCCAGAACAGTGCCTACGTTACTTTAACTAATACTTTGGTTCATCAGTTGATTGGTTAGTTACTTATGTAGCTAACTATAGTACATCATTCTATTCATGTCAATCTTATTTTCCAAATTATTCGCATTTAAAGAAAAAAGAGGGAGCCTCAATGGTCTTGGTACTGACCTTGAGCTCCCTCTGTATTACCTATTATTTAAACCAGCCTTTTTCCTTAAAGCGTGTAATTGCTTCGATTCGATTACTGACACCGAGCTTCTCGAGTATAGTAGAAATATAATTACGAACGGTTCCTGTTGAAAGAAATAGCTCACTCGCAATTTCCTTCGTATTTTTTCCGTCTGCTACTAGCCCAAGCACCTCTTGCTCACGCTCGGTTAGCGGATTGTCACCGCCGCTGTATGCTTCGTCCATCAGCTCAGCATCATAGATACGTTTTCCGTCCATTACACTGCGTATGGATGTGGCAAGCTCCTCCGATGGACTATCCTTTAGCAAGTAGCCGTATACTCCCGCCTTCATTGCCCGCTCAAAGTAACCTGCCCGGGCAAACGTCGTCAAGATAATGACCTTACACGAGCTTCCCTTTAGTTCCTCTGCTGCTTCCAATCCACTTTTGATCGGCATCTCTATATCCATAATACAAATATCAGGCTTCAGCTCTTCTACGAGCTGTAATGCTTCTTCGCCATTCGATGCTTTCCCGACGACCTGCATATCGTCTTCTAGATCAATTAATGATGCTAGGGCACCGAGCAGCATACGCTGATCCTCTGCTATAACTATATTAATCATGTTATCGACTCCTTCATCGGCTGGCGAACCGCATGGGGTACAGAAATTTTCAAGCTTGTACCCTCAGCACCAGTTATCTTGAGTGTGCCATTTACAAATTCTAACCGCTCCTTCATTCCACGGAGCCCATTGCCACTTGTTCTATCCTTCGCTTCATTCAGGCCAATTCCGTTATCCTCGATTAACAGGCTAACTTCATCCGCACTTACAATAATAGCAATACGGCAGCGAGTGGCCTTGCTATGCTTAACAATATTAGTGACGGCTTCCTTCATGCACATGCACAGTACGTTTTCTGCTAGCAATGCAGTGGAATGCAGCTTGGGATCACCCTCGAGCTCCAATTCGATCTGCGCTGCAGCTAGCATTTGGCGAACATTGTGTACTTCATCCTCCAAGCTGGTCCCTCTCATTTTAGTAACGAGATCGCGAACCTCCTTCAGTGCCGTGCGCGCCGTTTGCCTAATATCTTTAATTTCCCTCTCGGCTTTATCCAAATCCTTATGCAACAGCTTACCTGCTAGATCACTTTTAAGCCCAATTAGTGACAGCTTCTGACCTACGGTATCATGCAAATCCCGAGAGATCCGCTGTCTTTCCTCTAGCTTGACCAGCTCCGCAATACGCTTGTTCGCATGCTCTAGCTCTCCCTCTAGCTGATCGTGCTTCTTCTGATTATAGGTGTTAAACGGTAGCAATATGACAACGACTAGACAAATAAGAATAAACGGAAACTGCGTAAAGAAGATTTGCTTCTGTGTAGCTAGACCATAGTTCACCGTTACAAACGTTGTAATGAGATGTATAATGTACAGCGTATAAAATCCAGCTTTATTTTTAATATTTCCAATAAAAAATGCGAGGAAGATGGAAAAATAAACGTAGCTGAACACGACCGTCATGATCATAGAAATAATGAGCTGTGCACTCGTCCATACATAGATCGGCCAGCCTTTAGATAAAAAGGCCAGCAAATAGAACACAAAGAATGCAATGATTAAAATTGTCCCCGATACAACCTCGACGGTTGAAGATAAACCGAATATAAAGTAAAAGGGCAATATGCAAAACACTAGCCAAATATATGGTGATAAGCCTGTTCCCTTATGAAACGTTTGATACCACTTGTCCATTGCAACGCTCCTTGCATGTGAATCGTTTTATTTAAGTGTACCATAAGTCCTTGAACATTTGACTTATCTATTCTTTTAGATAGCCAGCTTTCACACGACCATCGTATTCTAAAATGCCCTGATGCCGCCTAGCGGTATCAGGGCATTCTAACGTTACGTCATGCTTTTTAAGCTGGGATTCGTTGCTTCTTTATTGCATGTTTCTTCGCTTCCTTAAAGCTAACAAAACGCTTTGTTTGTTCATCCCAAAGTGCAACCTTTAGGGACAAGAAGCTTTCTTTTATACCAATCGTTGTTGCCTTATGCAACGGCGGGGTTTCAACATGAGCCTGTTCCAAGTAATAGTTAGGCACCTTAGGGCTTAGATGATGCACATGGTGAAAGCCGATATTGCCCGTTAACCATTGTAGTGGCTTAGGAAGGCGGTAGTACGAGCTGCCTTCTACTGCTGCATGAACATAGCTCCACTGCTCATCATGCTCAAAGTAAGATTCCTCGAATTGATGCTGTACATAGAACAGCCATATGCCAAGCGCACCTGCTATATAGAAGGATGGCAACTGGATCAAAAGCACAGCTTCCCAGCCTACAAGCAGGATAAGAATCGCATACATTGCAACAATGAGAACATTCATTAGATACGTATTCAGGCGTTCCTTACGGCGAGCACCTTTACGATTAAAACGATACTGCACTAAGAATACAGCGAATGGTCCTAACACAAACATGACAAATGGATTTCGATATAAACGGTAGCAAAGCTTTCCGAAGCTTGAAGCTTCCGCATATTCCTGTACTGTCATAATCCAAAGATCACCAACGCCTCGCTTATCAAGATTGCTGCTCGTAGCGTGATGAATCGAATGCTCATTTTTCCATTGTAAATAAGGTACATGTGTAATTGTTCCTGTAATGATGCCAACGATATCGTTCGCTTTCTTATTAGTAAAGAATGACCCGTGACAGCAGTCGTGGAAAATAATAAAAGTCCGGACAACAAACATACCTGCAGCAAGTGCTAAAGGTAAGGTTAACCAGTAAGAGATGGATAAACTGTAGTATGCTGCCACCCAAAGTCCAACAAGCGGTATTAATGTATTACATAATTGACGAATGCTTAGTGCTAACGTCGTTTTTTCATACTTTTTCATTTCTTTTCGAAGTTGTGTCTGCCTAGGATCGTTCATAAAGGTTCTCTCCTTAACGTTCGCAGCAGCAAAGCGAAGTTGCTACAACGAAGTAATATCTTTATTTTATCCTAAACAGCCCTAAATTTATAAGTCATAAACGTAAGGAAGACGATATGACAGTTGTCATATCGTCCCCCAAAGTTAGCGATTATCTTTGTTATTTCATTGACTTAAAACGCCCACTCGCCATTACGGAATACAGGAACAACCGTGCCGTCCGCTTGAATTCCATCAATGTCCATCTCGGCTGAACCGATCATAAAGTCATTGTGCGTAATACTTTCGTTTACGCCATGAGCAGCAAGCTCCTCAGGGCTCATCGTTTTACCACCTTCGATGTTAAAGGCATATCCGCTGCCAATCGCAAGATGGTTAGAAGCATTTTCATCAAACAATGTGTTGAAGAACAGAACTCCTGATTGTGAGATTGGTGAACGATGCGGCACAAGCGCAACCTCGCCTAAGTAGTGAGAGCCTTCATCGATTTCTACTAGCTTTGCTAAAAATTCTTCACCTTGCTTCGCCTCGTATTTTACAATACGACCATTTTCGAATGTGATCTTAAATTCATCAATGACATTACCACCGTAGCTAAGCGGCTTCGTACTAGAAACATAGCCATTCGTTCCATCACGATATGGAACGGTAAATACTTCCTCAGTCGGCATATTTGCCATGAAGATATGGCCTTGCTCATTTTCACTACCTGCCGATACCCAAACATGCTTATCATCAAGCTCGATGAACAAATCCGTTCCCGGCGCACGATAATGAAGCTTCTTAAAGCGGTAATTATTAAGCGCAACTGCTTTCTCATGAAGCGTAATGTTATGCTGCTTCCAAGCTTCGATTGGATCTTCAGCATCTAGACGAACAGCTTTATAGATGGCGTCCCATAGCTTGGCCACTGCTTCATCCTCCGAAGCTTCAGGAAATACCTTTTCAGCCCAGTCCGCTCCTGCTGCTGCAACAACCGTCCAGCTTACCTTATCCGACTGAATAGCACGTCTGAAATCTACTAGCTTCGTACCAGAAGCCTTCTGGAATGCCGAGATACGGTTAGAGTCGATGCCTTTCAGTAGATCAGGGCTTGACGATACAAGAGAAATAAACGCTCCGTTATTATTAACGAACTCATTACGTTTTTCTGCTTCCCAGTCTGGAAAATAACTAAATACTTCTTCTGCTGCATTCGTATATTTAAGTCGAGATAATTTATCATCAATCCAATCAACATGAACATTGCTTGCCCCCGCTGCATACGCCTCCTCGGCAATTAAACGAACAAGCTCTGCCTGATCTACAGCCCCTGTTAAAAACACTGGCTGTCCCTTTTGAACATTAACTCCTACCTGCACAATTAGCTTTGCATATTTTTGCAGCTGTGCTTTCCAATTTGTTGACATATGTACATCTCCTTTTGAATCAGATCAATACTTTCGCTGTTAGTATGATCAGTAAATACCCTCTCTATTATAGCATCGCAAGGAAAAGAACACATCTTTTAGTCCTAGCTGTATCGTAATCAAGCCTAGCTTAACTTAAAGCGAGACAGTAGACCTTCGAGCTCAGCTGACTGCTCACTAAGCAGTTCAGCCATTTCTTTCATTTGTTGTACAGAATCGTACTGCACCATAATGTTTTTCTTAACCTCTTTCGTTGCATGCATCGCTTCATCAGAAAGCTGAGCAGCGTCCTCAGTAAGCTTATCAAGCTGGTGGATGCTTGTGTTGATCTGAAGTGAAGTAGCTGAAAGCTGGCTTGCCTGCTGCTGAACCGAGTTTATCTCATTGCCAATCCGATTAAAGATCTCACCTGCAGCCGAAACAGCCGTTACTCCGGTATCAACTTCTTCAATACTTAATCTCGATGCTTCGTTCGCTCCTGTTGAAAGAGAGAGCATGTGCTCAATTAATTGCTCTACCTGCGTAGCTGCCTGATCGGATTGATCCGCTAGCTTCCGTACCTCCTGGGCAACCACACTAAAGCCTCTTCCTTGTTCACCCGCGCGTGCAGCTTCTATCGATGCATTCAGTGCAAGCATACTCGTCTGTGCTGCAATTTGCTTTATAAGATTAACGATATCCTGTATGTCCTGTGATAGATTTTGCAGTGCTAATAAATCCTCCATCACTTTTTTAGAGGACTGCTGAATTTCTGCCATTTGCTCTTGAAGCTCAGCCATAGACTCATTACCGGAAACAGATAATGCTGTTGCATGACTTGCTGCTAACAGCATTCGCTCAGCTGTCTCGGTAACATGTGTCATGCCGGAAGCAGTCTCTCGCATCGCTTGTGTCGTCTCGCCTTGAGCTTGATGCTGTATACTGAACTGTTTATCTGCCAGCTCGATATGCTGTGATAGCTGCTCTCCTAAGCGGTCTGCTGATACAACATTACTAGAGAGTGTTGTTATCGACTGTTTAATTACCGTTTGACTAGCGGACAATCTCACTAAGGTTGATCTAAGCTCGGACGTTAAAGCTGCAAAAGCTCTACTCAACGCCGCAATTTCATCACTGCCGTTGTCTGAGAGCTGTACAGTTAAGTCTCCCGACTGTACTAGCTTCATCGATTTAAGCAATGCTCTTAATGGACCAAGCATCCATCTAGTTAGGGCATAAACAAGAATAATCGACAGAACTAATGTCGCTGCAATAATAACAAACGTCGTTATACGATTAGAAGCAAGATGCTCATAAATATCTGTAGCATCAAAATCAGCTCCGATCACACCTACCATCTCTCCTGCGTCATTAAGAATTGGAGTATAGGCCGATATGGTTGCGCCGTACGCTTCAACATAATCGAGAACACCTAATTGTGGTTGCTTACTGGAGAAGGCAAGCTGCACCAGCTCATCAAGCTCTTGCTCTACCTCACCTAGCGCAGAAAAGTCTTCACTACTATGATCTAAAGCGCTGCCATCTACAACATAATATATGCTTCCATCCTCGGCAAGGCTCATCGTATATAAATATTTTAGACCATTGCTCTGCTTTAGCTGGTAAAGCTGCTGCTGCAATTCTTTGTAGTAGTCGTTCATTTGCATGACTTCTTTAAGCTCTTCATAACGCACTGAATCCACTAACTCAGCAGCTGCATTCGCAATGGTCTGTGCCTGCTTTCCAATTGATTCAATAACAACACGTTGAGAGGTGGAATACGTGTAATAGCTTATTCCAATTCCACTAGCTAATAAAATAATGGATAAAATCAAAATTAAACGTGATTGCAGGCTTCTAAGCAAGCTCATTCCTCCTAAAGTCCTATATATAGTAGTCATTATAGCATGGTGTGTTAAATTTTGTATAAATGTGTTGTAAACGCTCGAAATATTTATTTTTTACATAAAAAAGGAGCTGATCCAGTGATTACACCGGTCAGCTCTCATTGATTAGCCATAGGTTAGATACAGATTATATTGCTTATTAAAATAATAGATTCATCCAATCCTCTAATGTAATGGGTCCGAAATAATAGGTAAGGTCAATTCCTTGAGAAACTTCACGAAGCGCCTCTTCTGTATAACGGACGCCGACAAGCTTTTCTGCGACCTCATTACGATCACCACGACCAAAGAAGTCCCCGAATATTGCAGCATCCTTAATGATGCCATCCTGTACATTTAATCGAACATCGAACGTTCCTGCGCCTTCTATCCGCTTACGCTGCTGCATATTAAACTCCGGTGAACGACCATAGTTCCATTCCCAGCTGCGGTAACGTTCATCGGCTAGCTGGTGCACCTTCTTCCAGTCTTCCTCTGACAGCTCATATGTAGGGATCTGCTCGCTGCCTGCAAAGATAGAATGAAGAATAGTCAATCTAAACTGTTCAATCGTCATTGGTTCCGTTAAAAATTCACTAATATTTGCTACACGGCTGCGAACCGACTTCGTTGATTTGGATACGTATTTTTCCGCGTTAACTTTTAATGCACTCGCAACCTTATCCATCTCAGACTGAAATAGAAGTGTGCCGTGGCTAATAATTTTGCCGCGTGAATGGAATTGTGCATTACCGGAAATTTTGCGCTCTCCAACCTGTATATCATTACGGCCGCTAAGCTCTGCATCTACACCTAATTGCTTCAGTGCAGCGACAACAGGCTCCGTAAACTTCTTAAAGTTATGGAAGGAAGAGCCATCATCTTTCATAATAAAGCTAAAGTTTAGATTGCCAAGATCGTGATAGACTGCTCCACCACCGCTCATTCTTCGGACGATATGAATACCGTTCTCCTTCACATACTCTGCATTAATTTCCTCTACCGTGTTTTGATTTTTGCCAATTATGATGGAAGGCTCATTGATATAAAATAATAAATAATTGTTTTCTGGAAGCTGTCTAAATATGTATTCCTCTAAGGCTAGGTTAACCGCTGGGTCATGATTCTGTTCGTTGCTTACAAATAACATGTGTTACCCTCCTATCGTTCAATTAAGAAATTATAACCTTTTTGAAACGAGCTTTTCAACTTCGATCCCGGAATGTCATAATAGAGTAGGTAGTAATAATTATGCACACACGCGACAGAGGAGGATGATACACATGCAATATCACCATTTAGGCAAAAGTGGCTTAAAGCTATCAGCAATCGGACTTGGCACCAATGCATTCGGTAAACGAGCTGACCGGGAAGCCTCTATTTCTATTATCGATGCCGCACTGGAGCGCGGCGTTACCTTTATTGATACTGCCAATATTTATGCTGGTACTCATTCAGAGACTATAATTGGCGAGGCACTAAAGGGTAGACGCGAGCAGGTTGTGCTGACGACGAAGGCTGGCTTGCCTACTGGTAGCGGCGTATATGACCGTGGCTCTTCACGCAGACATCTTACTCAGCAGCTTGATGCTAGCTTGAAACGACTGCAAACCGACTATGTTGACTTGTTCCAAATACATACCTTCGATCCTGACACCCCCTTGGAGGAAACACTACGATGCTTAGAGCACTTTATTCAAGCTGGGAAGGTAAGGTATATCGGCTGCTCCAACTACTATGCATGGGAGCTGATGAAGGCACTTAGTATAAGTAAAGAGCTCGGTATAAGCTCCTATATCTCGCATCAGACAAGCTACTCACTCGCAGATCGAACACCAGAGCGCGAACTGATTCCACTATGCTTAGATCAAGGAATAGGTATTATTCCATATTTCCCGCTGGCAGGAGGCATTCTAACCGGCAAATATGCACAAGGAGTACCAGAAGGCTCGAGAGCAGAAACAGATCCGAACTTCAACCGTTTTCTGCAAGAAAAAACGTTAACGCTTAGCAAGCAGGTTCATCGACTGGCCCAAGAGCTTAACACGACGGCCAATGTTCTTTCCATTGCTTGGCTGCTTCACCAGCCAGTTGTAAGCAGTGTTATTGTCGGCGCTACTAAGCCTGCTCAGCTTGAGGAAAATATGAAGGCACTCGATCTAAAGCTTAATGCAGAGGTGCTTAAGGAACTTGATGCTATAAGCTCAGAGTTTAAGCATGGCGAGCCTTTTGCCATATACCGTATCTAAAGACTAGTTAGACCGTAAAAAACGAACAAGAGGATGCTCTATGTCGCGGATCAATAGACCGCTTTGCATAGAGCATCCTCTTACTATTATTACGTTATTTAAACATGAAGGAAATGACTATTTCTCTAGATCTGCTGGATATACAAGACCAATTTGCTTACGTACCTCATCCATAATTTCCATCGTAATTGATGAGTTCTCGAATGAGTTAATCGGAGATTCTGTCTTCTGCTGCTCAATGAGTGATATAAAATGTTCAACCTCGTAATACATATCATGTTCAACTGTAGGCTGAGATAAATCACGTGTTTCTCCAGAGCGAAGCTTCAATGTTATTTCATCTGGGTCACTTACTCGGTTAAGCACAAGTGCTCCCGCTTCACCTTGAATCTCAAACGGCAAGTACGAGCTGCTAATTTTAGAATACTGGATAACTGCATCAAAGCCATCATACGATAAGATGATGCTGCCTTGTCCATCAACACCTGATTCTAGCATGTAGGCTGATGCGACAATCTTTTTTGGCTTACCAAACAGCACAACAGCAGGATAGATGCAATAAACCCCAATATCCATAAGTGCACCATTGGAAAACTCCGGCTTAAATGCGTTCAGCACCGTCCCTTGCTTGTAAGCATCATAGCGCGACGAGTATTGACAGAAGCTTGCAAAATACCGACGTACTGTTCCGATTTCCTCCAAGTGCTCCACCGCTTGTCTAAAGGCAGGTAGGGTCGTTGATTTCATTGCCTCCATAAATAGTATACCCTTTGAGCGTGCAAGCTTTATTAGCTCGCTCAGCTCTCGACTATTCGACGTCACTGGCTTTTCGCAAAGCACGTGAATGCCTCTCTCTAATGCAAGCTTCGCATAATGAGCATGCAAATTGGTCGGTGATGCAATGTACAGTGCATTCACTAGCCCACTATCAAGCATTTCTTCTGCCTGTGTAAAGCGATGAGGTATGTTATGCTTGTCCGCAAATGAATTTGCAGTCTCCATCGAACGAGAGCAAATAGCGGTAACCTCAAAATTATTAAGCATAGAGCCCGCGGCAATAAATCGATCACTAATAAAGTTCGTTCCAATCATTCCAAACGATACCATGGATATCTCACCTCTTACATCTATTGTTTCTCAGTCTGCAGCTGCTTCCATACCGCTTTGTTGCTGTATTTCTTATTAAAGCTTATTTCCTCTCCAAACCAGCTAGGCGGTACGAAGGAGTCTGCTTCCTCCATTGAGCCGAATTCTACTTCTACGACAACAAAATCAACCTGATCATACACATCAATTTCGACGAGCAACTCACCGAACATTGCGGTAATTCTGTTTTTCGTTAAAGGCACAAAGCCAAATGCTTCAACGACCTGGTCGTAAATAACCTTCGTAATATTGTATTCGACTTCTTCTCGTGCTAAGCCCACACCGTTTTTGAAGGTATGAGTATATTCATAATCATTAGACGACAAATCTAGAATGCGGCGAACCCGCAGCTCTTGATCCTTGTCCATTGCAATATACGTTTGTTCAATTCTTTGCTCCGACTTAACTGTAATGATCCCCTGCTCAATGAGCTGCTGATAAGGAATCGTTAATAAATATTTCCGCTCTATCTCCAATGCCATGATCGTATGCCTCCACTTGTTCTATTACTCTCTACAAGCTATCAGAATATGATGCTCCGTGCAAGTAGTTAACGCTCGGCTAATATGGAATAGGCATGGTACAATAGAGAGTAGATAAGTGGAGAAGGGAGCCCTGGAATGGACATTACGTTAATTAAGCTGTCTCTTATCGACGAGGATAAGGATCAGCCGCGGTATCAATTTAGTCAGGACGCATTAGAAGAGCTTGCTAACAGTATTAAAGAAATCGGTTTGCTATCGCCCATTAAAGTTAGAGACACCGGGGATGGTCGGTATAAAATTATTTATGGCAATCGGCGCTACAAGGCTTCTCAAATGATCGGACTTGAGTCCATTCCTTGTATCGTATCGGATGCTACCGATGAGATGGACATATACTTTGAACAAATTGCCGAAAACCTTACTCGTGAGGATTTCTCACCAATTGAAGAAGCAGAAGCATTTCATAAGCTTATGAATGAAGACGGCTTTCGCAGCTCAATTAAGCTGCTATCAAGCAAGCTAGGTAAACCAGAAAGCTACATAAAAAACAAATTAGAGCTACTCAAATTCGGCAGCGCAGTAAAAAAGCTAATTGTCAGTGGCACACAAATTCGTAAGGATTGCTTGACTGAGGATCAGCTTATGCCTCTTAAGGATCTACCTATAGAGTTTCGTGATTCGTTAGCGTTAACTGCTGCACGTGATGAGCTGCCAGTAAGTGATGTTAAAAAAATTGCGAAGCTATTCAAGGATAAATCAATCTCTGATGGTACGAAGCAAAAGCTTTTATTAAAAACCGGCAGCGGTTTAATTGAGACTTGGTCCGTATTCGAGCAAAATCGGAAAGAAAAACTTGCTCGTGAAAAGCAGCAACAGGAGGAAGCAAGGCTAGCAGCGGAACGTAAAGCTGCGCAAGTTGCAGCGCTTGAGGCTGAGCAGGAAGCTTCTGCTTCCACTACAAAAGAACATGCGGAAAGCAGCGGAGCACAGTATGGCGAAGCAACGGCCACAGCTGCCGCTACACCAATTACGCAGAATACACATTTGCAGCTGGAAGGTAATTATATTGGTGCCGTCGAAGCGGATGATGCTTTGCTTCCAAGCAATACCATGCATGCCGTTTCGCTTGACAAGGCTAATTACAGCATCACGATAGATCACGCTTATGCCGAGGCTGAAGCGCTGCTGGTGCAATTAAGGAATGGCGATATGCAGCAATTGGACGCTTGTGAGCAGCTATCTAATGATATGTTGATTAAGCTGCAGCAGCTTCAAGATCTTTGGCGTACCATTATGCGAGAAAGCCAGGCGTAATCAAATTTAATGGTGGATTGAATATAAAAAATACCTCGAGTCTCTATCTCGAGGTATTTTACTTTAGAATATATTCAGCTATGTTCTTGCTATGATCTCCGATACGCTCTAAATTGCTTAGCATATCCAGAAATATTGCCCCCGCATTGCCTTTGCAAAGATTTTCATTCAATCTTGAAAAATGTCCCACACGGAACTCGTGCTCCATCCGGTCAAGATCAGCTTCTCGTCCACGCACATCTGCAGCAGCTGAGCGGTCATTATGCTCTAGTGCATATAGCGTACGTCCAATTATCCAATCTGCAGCATCGATCATTTCATGCAGCTGACTAATAGCCACTTCTGATAATTGAACGCGGTTACGCGTACTATACTCTGCGAGCTCGACGATGTTTTCAGCATGATCACCAATACGTTCAATATCGTTAACGACATGCAGCAGTCCAGTTAATTTCTCAGATTCTCCAGCTGTTAGATCATGCTGATGAATAGCTACCATATAATCTGTAATCAAGCGATTAAGCTCATTGACTAGTGCTTCTTTTTTCAAGGCTAGATTAGCAGAACGACTGTCCTGCTCAAAAAAGTATTGCGAAGCGTGCATTAACGTTTCCCTTGCTATATTCCCCATGCGTAATGTTTCATTTTGCGCTTGCTCAAGTGCCATGCTTGGCGTTGCAAGGAAACGTTTATCTAAATATTGAGCCCCAAACAAAACCTCTGCTGAAGGTTGATGTGTTTGTATTAAAGACTGGGTGATACGTAGTAACAAAGGTACGAAGAGTATACAGACCATTCCAGTCAATAACTGGAACAAGCTGTAGGCAATCGCTAGCTCAATATTCATAGTTGCTGCTTGTCCTAGAGACAACGATAGCTCAATCAGTGGCTTCTGCAGCAGCAAAAACAAACCGGTACCGATAACAGAATACAGCACTTGAATAAATACTACGCGCTTTGCTCTAATACTGGCACCAATGACAGCTATGCATGCAATGACGGCAGATCCGATATTACTGCCTAACATAATTGGAATTAAGCCTTGAAAATCGATCAACCCTTCCTTGGCGATCGTTTGTAGAACACCCATCGCAGCATTTGAGCTTGTAAGCAGTACGGTAAGTACGATTCCTGCTAATAAACCTATCACCGGGATATCCGATAAATTCATTAGAAAAGAAGTAACTCCCTCTGTTGAGCTTTGGAGTCCGTTTCTTACAATCGATAACCCGAGAAAAAGTGTACCGAAGCCTAGAATAATTTGCCCGATATATTGGATTCTCTTATAATGCACAAATAAAAATAAAATTACACCCATGGTGATAATCGGTAAAGCATAATTCTCAATGCTAATACCTACGATGAACACGGTAAAGATCGTACCAATATTGGAACCAATAAGGACATGAATGGCTTGCCTAATGCTTAATATACTCGCATTCATCAAACCAATGATTAGTATTACCGCTCCGGTAGCACTCTGAAACAGCAACGTAACTATAATCCCAACAGCTATACCTAGCAAAGGGTGAACGGTATAGGATGCAAGCAAATGCCTAATCTGATCTCCTGCCGTTTTCTGCAAGCCATCAGACATATATTTAATGCCGAATAGAAATATCGCTACTCCGCCTACAAGATGAAAAATTAAATCTTGTAACCCCACATTCCCCTCCATCAAAACTGGCATTAAATTTCACTGTAATGCCTGCAGTGAATTTGTAACATAAATGAAACATTACATTCATTTGTCCTTAATATTCTTTGTCTATACTTCTAATTGACCCCCTTTTTAATGATATATACACTTTTGAACCCTCAGCCCGTTGCTGTGGGTTCCTTTTTTTATTTACTTACTACTTACTATTTGTTCATACCAGTTCCAAAACAACCCAACCTGCTCCGGCTTATGCGCGTCGGAGCCATAGACTACAGGTATATCTAACTCCATGCACTTCTTTATAAACCACTCTGGCACGTATTCCTGCTCACAGCTGGTCACTCGAAAGCCTGCAACATTTACGTCAACACCTACACCATTTGTCTGAAGTAAAGGCAGCAAACGCTCTAAGCGAGCGTGGAACTGAGCCTCGTTTAATGAAGGCAATTGTTTTTGAAATTTACGAATTAGATTAATATGACCTATTCTCGCGTTCATCGGCAGCTTACCTGCCTGCTGAATAGTCAGCTCTATATGATCAAAATAAACATCTACAAGCTTCTCCATGGAGCCGTAATAGGCTAACAGGTTCTGCTTGAGATCATCTGAGGTAAAATCAACACAGTAGTTTCCATCTGCAGCTGGTAAGTAATGTACGGAATAGATGACCTCTTCTAGCACATGCCCCCATTTTGTAACAAGCTGATCGGTGTAATCCTGACGACCATGCAAATAATCCAATTCCAGTCCAATAACAATTTCAATCTCTTTTTCGTATTTCTTTTTTATATTCATTACATATTGAAAATATTGTTCTAGTTCATGCTCGGGCATTCCCAGCTCATCAAACAACTTGCGATCATTTACCCAGCCGATTGGCAGCGATGGGTGCTCTGTGACTGAATAGCGCTGAAAGCCAAGTGCAATCGCGCGTTCAACATATTGTTCAAGTGGCGCATCGCTTCCATGATAACAAAATTGAGTATGGGTATGACCGTCCCACTTTAACATCGTATCTCCACCTTCTATATCATCTCATTCTTAATATTCTACATGATTTGAATGGGATAAGGAATATACTCGGATCAAGAAGCACTAACGAAAATAGACTCAGTCCTGTTAGAACTGAGCCTGTCCTTTGTTGTTTAACCTTGCAAATTTACAATTTCGTTTGTATCTGATGTCTCAGCTTTATTACCTGTCAGCTTATTAATCATTTGTTTCATAAGCTTTAGTTTATTTCCCATGTCCCAATATTCAGCTGTCTCTGCCTTAACTTTAATTAGTATGAGATTAGGATCATCACTCGTTGTATCCAGCAGCTTCTCATAGGCGACATTCCAGAACTCTTTTATTTTTTCTCTATCATTAATTAACTCGGCTGTACCTCGAATCGATACATACGATTGACCAGCATAGGTAACATTAACCTGCGGATGCTGCTTCAGCTCATCATACTTCTCTGTATCCTTCATCGTCAAAAACCATAAGTCACCGTCAAATTCAACCTCCTGGGTTTTCATCGGACGTGATACAATGCCATCCTTGGTTATAGAAGTAAGCATGGCGATATCAATCCCTTTAATTAATTCCCTCACTTTTTCGATTGCATCCTGATCTTCAGTTACATTCTTATCTGTCATCTTCATACCTCACTTAGTGATTTTCTTTTGATTATCTTTAACAAAAATGACGATAGATACTCACAAGTCTGTAAATGAAAAAACGTGCAGGCTTCATGAATTTCTCATGAAGCCTGCACGTTCATTCGTTACAACCTTTATTTCAATATAATGCCGATGCCGAATGGATCGACAGTATAATAATGATCTCCTCTTGCCTCTACCTCATGTCCGAACTGCTTTAAGCGTTGAACAACAGCTTCTTTTTCCTCTGCAGAGCTTAGATGGATTGTGTATTCCTTCAGTCCTGTTGCATTCGCAGGCAGTGGAGTCGCACCCCTGCCATTCCATATATTAAGACCGATATGATGATGGTAGCGTCCTGCGCCGGTAAATAAAGCACCATTAACTGACCAGTCCAGCTCTAATGAAAAGCCCAGCTCATCGCAGTAATAACGTTTCGCCTTGTTGAGGTCAGATATATGAAGATGGATATGCCCCATCACAGTATTTTCATCAATACTAGTAAATGGACGATCATCTGCCTCAGCTAAAATCCCTTCCCAATCGATCGGATCTGTCGCCATTCTCACCATATTATTGCTGTCATATTGCCACTCTGAGCGAGGACGATCCCGGTAGATTTCAATTCCATTTTGATCAGGGTCGGATAGATACAGTGCCTCACTTACTAGATGGTCAGCTTGACCGACACCAATTCTTAATTGAACAAAATGCTTCAAAATATTCCCTAATGCCTTACGTGTAGGTAGTAATAATGCAAAATGATATAAACCTGTATGTCCACGACGACTTCCAGTATATGGTTCATTTACTACCTCAAGCTCAAGCAAGACATCCTTTCCGTTAGCAGACAAGCTTGCTTGAGTCTCTGTGACTTGAATAGCCTTCAAGCCAATTACCTGTTCATAAAAAGCAACTGATCTTTCTATATTCGAAACTTTAAGCGCAACTTTCCCGAGACTAAGAGCTGGATCTATTTGGTTACTCATTTCATATCACCTCTTAAATTTATAGTTACTTAATTTAATAAAGTAAGTATATCGGATACTTATATTTATGTCAACGTAGTTATTCCCTATAGGATTTGTTTGTATCAAGAATCTTTTATGCAAGCATCCCTTATAAAAAACTATAATTCAAATAAAATCTCATTATTAATCTTGCATTTTAATATTTAAACTATTTATTTCTATGAAAATAGTAATTTCACACATACACTTTCAATTCTCGTCCCATATGATATAGAAGATCAGGGAGGTGTTAAATTTTGGGAAATAAGTTTAATAGCGATAACAATCCTTCTTACGAGAAGGAAGTAACAACTAGTGGGATTCGTCCTATTGGAAGTCGTGGTCCTACAGGACCAACGGGACCAACAGGCCCACCAGGAGGGGTCACACCAGGTACTTCTTTATTTTCGATTGTAGATCCGGCTAATCAAACCGTATCTGTCGATGCAGGAGATCAACTTATCTTCGATTCTTCCACTCTTTATATCGGTGTTTCTGAAGGTTCTGCCATCGTAACAATTGATATGGATGAGAATTATGGAACTACGGGTCCGACAGGAGCTACTGGTGCGACGGGTGACACTGGACCGACTGGTGCGACTGGGGCAACGGGTGCAACGGGTGACACTGGACTGACAGGTGCGACTGGGGCAACGGGTGACACCGGACCGACTGGTGCAACTGGGGCAACGGGTGCGACGGGTGACACTGGACCGACTGGACCTCCAGGAGGTGTCATACCTGGAACTCTATTATTCCCTGTTGTGGACAATAACAATCAAACCGTAAACGTCGCTGCTGGCGAGCCACTAATCTTCGAATCTTCAACACTTAATATCAATGTTTCTGAAGGATCTACTATTGTAAGCATTGATATTGACGAATCAATCGGAGTAACAGGTGCTACTGGTGATACTGGACCGACGGGTGACACTGGACCGACCGGCGACACTGGACCGACGGGCGACACTGGACCGACGGGCGACACTGGACCGACGGGCGACACTGGACCGACTGGTGATACTGGACCTACCGGCGACACGGGTGCAACTGGTGATACTGGACCGACTGGTGACACGGGCGCTACCGGCGCGACTGGTGATACTGGACCTACAGGTGACACGGGGGCGACTGGTGCAACTGGTGATACTGGACCTACAGGTGACACGGGGGCTACTGGTGCAACTGGTGATACTGGACCGACCGGTGACACGGGGGCTACCGGCGCGACGGGTGATACCGGACCTACGGGAGATACAGGTGCTACTGGTGCTACTGGACCTACCGGTGACACGGGGGCTACTGGTGCAACTGGTGATACTGGACCTACAGGTGACACGGGCGCTACTGGTGCAACTGGTGATACTGGACCGACGGGTGACACGGGAGCTACCGGCGCGACGGGTGATACCGGACCTACGGGAGATACAGGTGCTACTGGTGCTACTGGCGACACTGGACCTACCGGCGACACGGGCGCTACTGGCGCAACTGGTGATACCGGACCTACGGGTGACACGGGCGCTACTGGCGCGACGGGTGATACCGGACCTACGGGAGATACAGGTGCTACTGGTGCTACTGGCGACACTGGACCTACCGGCGACACGGGGGCTACCGGTGATACTGGACCTACGGGTGACACGGGCGCTACCGGCGCGACTGGTGATACTGGACCGACGGGTGACACGGGCGCTACTGGCGCGACGGGTGATACCGGACCTACGGGAGATACAGGTGCTACTGGCGACACTGGACCTACCGGCGACACGGGGGCGACTGGTGCAACTGGTGATACTGGTGCGACTGGGCCAACTGGCGACACTGGACCTACCGGCGACACGGGGGCGACTGGCGCGACGGGTGATACCGGACCTACAGGTGACACGGGTGCTACTGGCGCGACGGGTGATACCGGACCTACGGGAGATACTGGTGCTACTGGCGACACTGGACCTACCGGCGACACGGGTGCTACTGGTGCAACTGGTGATACTGGACCGACGGGTGACACTGGACCAACGGGTGACACTGGACCGACTGGCGACACTGGACCGACTGGTGACACTGGTGCAACAGGCGACACTGGACCGACTGGCGACACTGGACCTACCGGTGACACGGGGGCTACCGGCGCGACTGGTGATACTGGACCTACCGGCGACACGGGGGCGACTGGTGCAACTGGTGATACTGGTGCGACTGGGCCAACTGGCGACACTGGACCTACCGGCGACACGGGGGCGACTGGCGCGACTGGTGATACCGGACCGACAGGTGACACGGGTGCTACTGGCGCAACTGGTGACACTGGACAGACTGGTGACACTGGGCCGACTGGTGATACTGGACCGACGGGCGACACGGGTGCGACTGGTGATACCGGACCTACAGGTGATACTGGACCGACTGGCGACACTGGACCTACAGGTGACACAGGTGCGACTGGTGACACGGGACCTACAGGTGACACTGGGCCGACTGGCGACACTGGACCGACTGGTGACACTGGGCCGACTGGTGACACTGGTGCAACAGGCGACACTGGACCGACTGGCGACACTGGACCAACTGGTGATACTGGACCGACGGGTGATACCGGACCGACCGGCGACACTGGACCGACTGGTGACACTGGTGCAACAGGCGACACTGGACCGACTGGCGACACTGGACCAACTGGTGATACTGGACCAACGGGTGACACTGGGCCGACTGGTGATACCGGACCGACCGGCGACACTGGACCGACCGGCGACACTGGACCGACTGGTGACACTGGACCGACTGGCGACACTGGACCAACGGGTGACACTGGGCCGACTGGCGACACTGGGCCGACTGGTGACACTGGACCGACGGGCGACACTGGACCTACAGGACCGACGGGCCCACCAGCAGAGCCGATAACTTTGACTATTGGAACGGTAACAACTGGCGACCCTGGTACTGCAGCTGATGCAACCATAACAGGAACGTATCCTGATTTCATTCTTAATCTAACCATTCCACAAGGACCTACTGGTCCGTAAAGAAAATATAAATCATAATCTCAATCAATAAATGACCATCAGTTTACATTAGAGGGCGTAATGCCCTTAGTGTAAACTGATGGCTTTTCTTTCGAAACTACTTTTTCTATGAAAATAGTATTTTCACACAGTCATATCGAAATATCATTCATAAGATATAGAAGATTAAGGAGGTGTTAAATATTGGCAAATAAGTTTAATAACGAAAATGATCCTTCTTACGAGAAGGAAGTAACAATTAGTGGAATTCGTCCTGTTGGACGTCGTGGTCCTACTGGACCAACGGGACCAACAGGACCACCAGGAGGAGTCACACCAGGCACTTCTTTATTCACTGTTGTCGATCCCGCTAATCAATCCGTACCTGTCGAAGCAGGAGATCAACTTATCTTCGATTCATCCACTCTTTATATCGGTGTTTCTGAAGGCTCTGCCATCGTAACTATTGATATGGATGAGAATTATGGAGCTACAGGTCCGACGGGTCCAACAGGAGCTACGGGTGACACCGGTGCAACTGGTGCGACTGGCGCTACTGGGGCGACTGGTGATACTGGACCGACTGGACCTCCAGGAGGAGTCATACCAGGTACTCCTTTATTCACTGTTGTAGATCCGAGTAATAATTCCGCAACTGTGGATGCAGGAGATCAACTAATTTTTGATTCATCTACGCTTAATATTACTGTTACGGAAGGGTCTGCTATTGTAACTCTGGATGTTGACGAATCGCTAATCGGAGCGACTGGGGCGACAGGTGCTACTGGACCAACTGGCGACACTGGGCCAACTGGCGACACTGGGCCAACTGGCGACACTGGACCGACTGGTGACACTGGACCAACTGGCGACACTGGTGCGACTGGTGACACTGGACCAACTGGCGACACTGGACCGACTGGTGACACTGGACCAACTGGCGACACTGGTGCGACTGGTGACACTGGACCGACTGGCGACACTGGGCCGACTGGCGACACTGGACCAACGGGTGACACTGGGCCGACTGGTGACACTGGACCGACTGGCGACACTGGACCGACTGGCGACACTGGACCGACTGGTGACACTGGGCCGACTGGTGACACTGGGCCGACTGGTGACACTGGACCAACTGGCGACACTGGACCGACTGGCGACACTGGGCCGACTGGCGACACTGGACCAACGGGTGACACTGGGCCGACTGGCGACACTGGACCGACTGGTGACACTGGACCGACTGGTGACACTGGACCAACGGGTGACACTGGACCTACGGGTGACACTGGACCTACGGGTGACACTGGACCGACTGGCGACACTGGACCGACTGGTGACACTGGACCTACGGGTGACACTGGACCGACTGGTGACACTGGGCCGACTGGCGACACTGGACCGACTGGCGATACTGGACCGACTGGCGACACTGGACCGACTGGTGACACTGGACCGACTGGCGACACTGGACCAACGGGTGACACTGGACCGACTGGTGACACTGGACCGACGGGTGACACTGGACCGACTGGTGACACTGGGCCGACTGGTGACACTGGGCCGACTGGTGACACTGGACCGACTGGTGACACTGGGCCGACTGGCGACACTGGACCAACGGGTGACACTGGGCCGACTGGCGACACTGGACCAACGGGTGACACTGGACCGACTGGACCAGCCTTCGAAGAAGGCTTCTCTGCAACATCAGCCTTAGCTGGTGTTACTGCTTCAGCACAAATTGCTCCATGGACTGATGCAGCACCGTACTTCAACTCTGGAGATTTCGACACTACTACAGGTACATTTACTGTTCCTGAAACAGGAAGATATGCATTCATGGCTACTATTAACTACTCTACTACTGCTGCTATCTCTGTAACTCTAGGAGCTGGAATAACACCATCGTTTGTAATTCGTAGAACTACTCCGCTTCCTGAGACTGATCTAATTTCAGGTCTATTCCCTATCTTAAACGTTGATCTACCGCTTGGACTCTTGTCTCTAAGAGCTATCCTCGGAAGTGGCACTGTAACATTAGCTGGAGAAGTCGAATTAACAGCTGGAGATACAATTGGCTTGTTCTATGAAGCCGACGGATTAACCATAGGACTTGATCTAGGTGGAGCTGCTGCACCAATTGTGTGGTCAGCACAGCGTATCACTTAAATCTATTAGTCAAGTATTCTATTAACCAAAAGACAGAAAAAGACATTCTGATAGCAGAATGTCTTTTTCTATTTTTCAATCTATTCATACTTCGATTGAGACCAAAATCTATCAACATAGTAAATTAGCTCAAGCAGTTAATGTAACAACTTCATATATTATAGTACAAGACTAAGGAGGTGAAATATATCTATGGACAAACATCAGAAAGACATGACGGTTGAAAACGAAGTATTCATTAGTGGGATTCGACCAATTCTTCGAGGACCAACAGGGCCGACTGGACCGACAGGACCGACAGGACCGACAGGACCTTCGGGTTCAATTGGTCCAGCTGGTGCTACGGGTGCGACTGGCGCCACAGGTGCGACTGGCGCCACAGGTGCGACTGGCGCCACAGGTGCCACTGGCTCTACGGGTACTGCAGGTGCTGCAGGTGCTACAGGTGCTACGGGTGCTACGGGTGCTACAGGTGCTAGTGGCGGAATCTCAAGCTTCTTAACTGCATGGAGAGAAGACCCAGGCACTGGCACAGATTCAGTTGCAGCCGGTGCTGCGATAACGTACACAGATGGAAGTTCAGTAGGACCAGCATTTACACCATTCGTCCCTCCATCTAGCACAATTACGATACTGCAAACTGGGTTCTATCAAGTGTTATTCACTATTCACAATCAAGGCAATGCGCAAGGTTTTGATTTAGAACTGAACGGCACTCCAGTAACTGACACTCCATTTACAGGAGATGGAGGAGGTCCTATCTCTGCGGAAATTATTATCCAAGTCACGACAGTTCCAAGTACACTACAAATTGTAAACAATGATAACGTTGCTGTTAACCTTCACAGTGATACAAATGCAACACTTACCATTCTAAAACTTGCCTAAGCTATGAAGGTTTTATGTGTTACAAGTGTTAGATTATATCGAATAATCAAAAAATACCGATTGCAGGTTAAAGAACTGTAATCGGTATTTTTCTTATAGCCGTATTCGAGGATGAATCGCATGAATATGATGACGTGCAGCTTCTGTACCCGCATCCACATAAGGCTGTAAATCCTTAAATCCTGTAACGATATGATCTAGATTAGGACGAATGACAATATCTGCGAGCTGCAATTCTTCCGTAACAATTTTCGTACTCATCATGTCGATTGTATTAAGCAAAGATTTTACAAAGTTCTTCGGTATACCTTTAGTAAAATTCTCGGTACATACATTTACAGCGATAACCAAATCAGCCCCCATGCTTCGAACTAAAGCTGCGGGCACTGGATGTACAACTGCCCCATCAACTAAGGTTTTCCCTTGATATTGCACGGGTCTCATCAGCGCTGGAATAGCTGTACTTGCTCTGATCGCTTTTGAAAGGGAACCTTCTCTCATAATATGCGGCTCACCTGTGTTGGCATCAGATGCAATTGCTGCGAATGGTTTCGGTAGCTCCTCTATTTTTAATTCTCCAAGATAGCTTTCAATAAAATGTGCTAACGGCTCATTATGAAATATAGATCGCTTCGGAAACGTGAAGCCAACGATATTATTCCATCTCAATCTCTTAATTACCTTCTCAAGATCAAGTAAATTCATTCCAGCTGCATATACTCCACCTATTACGGAGCCTACACTCGTCCCAGCAATATAATCAATTGGAATACCTTCTTGCTCCAGCACCTTCAACACACCAACATGACTAATCCCTCGTAAGGAACCGCTTCCGAGCGCAAGACCAACTCGTGGTCTAACACCGGGCGGCTTCGCTCTTGAAAATCTTAAATGCGTAGATTGAATCGTTCTACCTTCGCTCAATAAGAATGCTGCTTCAATAACAGAGATTAGCTCCGATACATTATTCATCAGGTAAGGAAATAGTGTTAACGTGCGGATTGCTTCTTCAGATATTAAGTCATGATTGCCATTTTCCTTCTGAACAAAATGCTTTGCCAACAATGCGATGTCCTGCGTGCGCTCTCTTAGTGGCGGTACGTGAAGAGTAACAGCAGCACCCTCCAACCTTTTTAAAGAAGTGACAATAACATTCATGTTCTGTACAACGCTGAGAAGCTTGTTCCATTCATCCTTAGGTAGATTTTCTGCTTGATCAATAATGAGTGTACCTTTACCTACCGCGGATACAATAGAAGGCCATTCATTCCAATTTATTTCTTCAGCGCGAAGTGATAATACAGGTTCGGAATTGCGATGTGACTTATAATGAATTTGCTTAGCTGCATGTGTCTTTCCGACGCCTGCTTCCCCATAAACTACGATTAAACCGTTATGCTTACTGGCA
This sequence comes from Paenibacillus camelliae, assembly GCF_023715345.1. Lineage (GTDB taxonomy): Bacteria > Bacillota > Bacilli > Paenibacillales > Paenibacillaceae > Pristimantibacillus > Pristimantibacillus camelliae. Next base: position 1,235 of record NZ_JAMBNY010000021.1, on the reverse strand, counting down.
TGATGAATTGCTGACTTTACTGATTGTATTGCTTCACTTACGCCGATAAGCTCACCGAACTTTTCACGGTCATCGAGCTCATTGCGCTTCATAAAGTACAGGCTTTTTGAATACTCCTCTGCAACCCTATCATTCGACTGTTGAATTCTACGTACCATAGACTCAATCATATGCTTTCGAAAGGCTTGACTTTGATCCATTAGATATAGCAAGCCTTCACGATTGAGTGCTAACAGCTTAAGGGGGCAGCTTGCATAGACGGAAGCACTAACTGGATCACCAGTCAAGCAGGACATTTCTCCGAAGAAGGCACCTTCTGATAATGTAGTAATTGGAACAACACTAGGATGCTCCAATTGTATTCGAACCTCGCCTTGCTCTATAATAAACAATTGATTACCATTCTGACCTTGACGGAGAATAAGCTCCCCCTCTTCATAGGTGCAGCAATTGACAAACGATAACAGCTCATGTAGCTGTTCCTGTTGAAGTTGTGAAAACATGGGCAGTTGTTTTAATGTTGTCAACATGGTTCGGATCCTTTCTAGAAAAGTAATGAATGGGTTATAAGAGTAGATACATAAGGAGTGCGACAATGAAGTCGATGTTACAGCTTAGTGTAATGAGTGAATGTGATGCTAGAACTGTATGTACTTGGGTCTATTCATCCCCATATCATATTTATAATTGGCCCTCTTGGGAGGAGATGTGCAAGAAGGAACTAGAATTTTCTGATCATACGATTCGAACAGAACAATATTGCTGCATTTATCGCGAACTAGAGCTAATAGGCTATATTCAGCTATTCCCACTTGAGCAGGTTATACGATTAGCCATCTTCTTATCTCCACAACACTGCAACCAGGGTCTTGGACAAGAAGCAGTTGCTTTAGCAATAAAGGAAGCACTTAGAAGAAATGCTGAAGCAGATATTGATTTAGAAGTTGAGTGTTGGAATAGACGTGCTATCGCTTGCTATAAAAAAGCGGGTTTTAGCATTACAGATCAATATCAGTATATGCAAAGAGGAGTTAGCAAGGAAGTATACTGTATGGTTTATAACCGTTTACTGTCCTAATGTAGCCTACATTTCTACAATTTTCAATACTTGAATCAATTTCATAAATCTAAAGCCTTGCTAGATCTAGCTTTCTAATGTACAGAAAAAGGAGTACCTCCCTAAATCTCGAATTGATTAAGTGACCAAACGAAACCAATGAGATGAGGTGTACTCC
>NZ_JAMBNY010000020.1 GCF_023715345.1 Paenibacillus camelliae | reverse complement strand
AGGCTGGGGGTGGAAGTGCAGCAATGCATGGAGCTGACCAGTACTAATCGGTCGAGGGCTTATCCTAAATGATTACTTTGGAGATTCACAACTTTCATATCCAGTTTTCAAGGTTCAAACCTTGAAAAGCTCAATGAAATTATTGAGCAAAAGTAGTTGACAAGTCCATAAGAATTGAGTAAGATGGACAAGTCAAAAAAATGTGGCGGTGTAGCTCAGCTGGCTAGAGCGTACGGTTCATACCCGTGAGGTCGGGGGTTCGATCCCCTTCGCCGCTACCATATGGAGGATTAGCTCAGCTGGGAGAGCATCTGCCTTACAAGCAGAGGGTCGGCGGTTCGATCCCGTCATCCTCCACCATTTAATACGGAGCTGTGGTGTAGAGGCCTAACATGCCTGCCTGTCACGCAGGAGACCGCGAGTTCGAATCTCGTCAGCTCCGCCATTTTTTTTCTTATAGGAAGTATAGATGTGGCTCGGTAGCTCAGTCGGTAGAGCAGAGGACTGAAAATCCTCGTGTCGGCGGTTCGATTCCGTCCCGAGCCACCATTCAATCCATGTGGAGGCTTAGTGAAGTGGCTAAACACGGCAGACTGTAAATCTGCTCTCTACGAGTTCGGTGGTTCGAATCCATCAGCCTCCACCATTTCCTAATAAGAGCCATTAGCTCAGTTGGTAGAGCACCTGACTTTTAATCAGGGTGTCGAAGGTTCGAGTCCTTCATGGCTCACCAGTTTTTACAAATGATCGAGAGGGATTCCTCTCTTTTTTTGTTTTAAAGTAAAATGATCGCCTAATAAAAACAGCTGCTATAAGAGAAGATAAACGCATCTATTCTTATAGCAGCTTATATGTTGAATAAATTATTTTAAGTACTCAATGAGTTCATCTGCAATGCCTTGCAGACGAGCTTCAATACTCTCCTCGATCGTAAATCGATATTGACCATCTTTATCCTGTTCACGTGTAATGCTGTCGTCAGTAGCGTATACCGTTTTTGTAAAATGAGTTGCACCCATTGAAGCAAGCACTGGTTTAAGTGCATAGTCTACGACAAGCATATGAGCCATGGATCCAGCGATGAATACGGGAGCTATTAGCTTCTTTTCAAAGCCTTTCTGCGGTAGCAGATCAATATAAGCTTTTAGTACTCCAGTATACGATGCTTTATATACCGGACTAGCGATAACAACAGCATCTGCTGCAGCAATAAGCTCATTAGCCGCGAGTATAGTTGGGCTGTTAAAGTTTGCATACACAAGATCCTCGGGTGGCAAGTCCACGACCTCAATAATAGCAGTGTTTAATCCAGCTTCGGCAAGAGTTTTCCGTACAAAATTGACCATGCCATTCAAGCGTGAACTAGCACTGGGACTCCCTGATAATATAACAACTTTGGACATTACAAAAGCTCCTCCAATCCAATATATATATGTATTTATCATTAACATGCATGAATATGGAACAAGCGTAACATGAAGCTGAAAGTGCGTCAAGAAAGCTCAAGCTACCCTAAAATCGCAGAGGCACATAAGGTATTAAAGAACACGAAAAGCAGTAAAAGCAGTAAAAGCAGTAAAAGCAGTAAAAGCAGTAAAAGCAGTAAAAGCAGTAAAAGCGCCAAAATCACTAAAACATCTAGCCTCTACCCTAGGTTACTACTGACTATACTCAACTTTCAGAGCAGCTGGCATAGGTACGACAAACGCATAAAGCCTAATGTCAGTGAATAAGCCTGTTACTGATGCTCATGATAATAAAAATATTATGATACAATAGTAGTATACAAACAGAGAAATAGGAGTGTGCCGCTTATGAGTTCCAATGATCTGCAGAAGCAGCTCGAATATATACTTAATTGCTCTGTCATCACGAGCAATCGTAGTCTTGAGGATATGTACAAGTTTATGGGTCCTTCATTTGAAAATGCTACAATTGAAAAGGGACAATACATAGAAGGAGATCAAGATATATGGTTAATTAAAGAGCTGCATGCCGATTATTGTGAGGTCCTAGAGTTCATACAGCGGAAGCTAAGCTCAACGGAGATGCAACTGATCGCTATGCTTATATTCAATAGACCCAACCTAAATATTGAGCATCAATATGCAGGGATGTCTAAGCAGGAAAAGCAAGCAACGAAGCTTGGAGAATGGCTTCAAAGTCAAATTGCCCAAGGAACGAAGACAGGCTATATTCCTGATCACTTAGTATTAGCGAATACATTATACAATGAAATGCTTCCAATACTGCTTGTAGCAGATGGCTCAAGTCAATATAAAGGAAGCTATGCTGAGCTAGACAAGCTGCTTCGCTCCTTCTTATCTGAGGATTCCTTACTTATTCCATTAGGTCATGATGAATGGCTCATATGGGGACCAGTAACGCTGCTGAAGGATGAGGAAGGCAGTGAATTAGAGCATGAAGAGGATGAAACGCTAGAAGACATTTTAACGAATATTGTCCATGCTCTGCATGATATGCTAGCGTCAGAGTGGCTGGGGGAGAGTCAGCTGGCTATTACTTATCCTGCAGCTCCTGCTAAGCTCATGATTGAGACCGTGACGACACTACGTGACTCCATACATATCGGACGTAAATTCCATCCAAGCAGCAACATACATCTACCATGGAATTTACGCTTGGAATCACTTCTTTATGCAATTCCAGAGCCTCAGCGTCAAAAGTATTTGGAGCAATCGCTAAAGCGAGCAGAGCTTTTTGTTGAACCTGAAATGCTCGCGACCCTTGATACATTTTTTAGCTTAGATTGCAACGTAAGTGAAACAGCGAAAAAGCTGTATATTCACCGAAATACGCTGCTGTATCGTCTAGACAAGCTGAAACAGGAAACAGGGCTTGATGTAAGACTGTTCCGGGATGCGGTTTTAGTAAAGATTATATTGTTATTGTACAAAGTTACGAAAACGCATTAATTTTTTTGTAAGGTATGTGCATAGTCATCAAGTGGGACTTAGGATAAGATAGGTCTATAAGAAAATTTCACTTTAGGGGGAAATACACATGGCAGGCGTACGTTTAGAAGGCATTTATAAAAGATACCCAGGAAGCGACAGAGCTTCTGTAACGGATGTAAATCTTGACATCAAAGATAAAGAGTTCTTGGTACTAGTTGGTCCATCTGGTTGCGGTAAATCCACAACACTTCGTATGATCGCTGGTCTTGAAGAAATTTCTGAAGGTAAACTTTACATCGGTGATCGTTTAGTGAACGACGTAGCTCCAAAAGATCGCGATATCGCGATGGTATTCCAATCCTATGCATTGTACCCGCATATGAACGTTTATCAAAACATGGCGTTCGGTCTTAAACTTCGTAAATTCAAAAAAGCTGATATCGACAAACGCGTTCGTGAAGCAGCTAAAATTCTTGATATTGAACATTTGCTAGATCGTAAGCCTAAGGCTCTATCTGGTGGTCAGCGTCAGCGTGTTGCACTTGGTCGTGCGATCGTTCGTGAGCCTCAAGTATTCCTAATGGATGAGCCGCTTTCCAACTTGGATGCTAAACTTCGTGGTCAGATGCGCGCGGAGATCTCTAAATTGACTAAACGTCTAGAGACTACAACAATCTACGTAACGCATGACCAAATCGAGGCAATGACAATGGGTGACCGTATCGTTGTTATGAAAGACGGTTTCATTCAACAAACAGCTTCTCCAGAAGAACTGTACAACCACCCAGTTAACATCTTCGTTGCAGGTTTCATCGGTTCTCCATCGATGAACTTCATCAGCGGTACGCTTTCTGAGCAAGCTGGCGAAGTACACTTCAAAGCTACTGGCGTAGATGTAGTTGTACCAGAAGGTAAAGCAGCAGTTCTACGTTCTAAAGGCCATATTGGTAAAGAAGTTGTTCTAGGCGTTCGTCCAGAGGATCTTCATGAAGAGCCAGTATTCCTTGAAGCTTCACCAAAAACAATTGTAACTGCGAACATCGAGGTTGCTGAGAACCTTGGTCACGAAATGTACCTATACCTTAACGGAATCGGTACAGAGTCTGTAATCGCTCGTGTAGACGGTCGTTCTACTCTTCGTGATGGTGCAACAGTTAAGCTTGCAATCGACATGAACAAAGCTCATTTGTTCGACAAAGAAACTGAGCTTAACATTTTCGAGAACTAATTTATCATTCATATGTTAGTAAGGCCTCACTGCAGCGATCTGCGGTGGGGCTTTATTTTTTGAATAGCTAAAACGTTGCGTTTCGTTTCTTTTTACTATACGATGGAAATAGTAACATCGCTGTACTTGTTTTCTAAGGAGGATGCATGTATGCCGAAAAAAGTAAAGGTGGCAGATTTAGTTAGACATTTCCAGCTTGAAATTTTATCTGGTGAAGATGGACAAAAAAGATTGATTACGGTAGATGATCTATATCGACCAGGATTGGAAATGGCAGGCTATTTCCACTATCATCCGAGCGAGCGTATTCAACTACTAGGGCGTACGGAGATATCCTTTATCAATATGCTTACAAGTGAAGAGCGCAGAGAACGGATGCGTAAAATATGTTCTGATGAAACGCCGTGTATTATTATTACCCGGGGACTAGAACCACCAGCAGAATTGATTGAGAACTCTAACGAATTAAATATTCCTGTTCTACGTAGTTCGATTGCAACAACGATTCTCTCTAGCCGCATAACAGACTTCCTCGAAAACCAACTCGCTCCAACAGCAACAATCCATGGTGTATTAGTTGACGTTTACGGAGTAGGTATGCTTATTACAGGCGGAAGTGGTATCGGTAAAAGTGAAACAGCTCTCGAGCTAGTAAAACGCGGACACCGATTAATCGCTGACGATGCAGTTGAAATTCGCCAAACAGCAGACGGCAAGCTAACGGGTACTGCACCAGAGCTTATTCGTCACCTGCTGGAGATTAGAGGACTCGGTATTATTAACGTTATGACATTGTTTGGTGCTGGGGCAGTACGAACGCAAAAACGTATAGGACTTGTTATTCGTCTTGAAAACTGGCAACAAGACAAGCAGTATGATCGACTCGGACTTGATGAAGAGACCACGCAAATTATCGAAACCAATGTCCCACTTGTTACAATTCCGGTTCGACCTGGGCGAAATTTAGCTGTTATCATTGAAGTGGCAGCGATGAATTTCAGGTTGAAGCGTATGGGCTACAATGCAGCATTACAGTTTACGAACAAGCTTACAGAAACGATTGCAGACGATATGGAAGATTATGATTAAAGCTGTATGTACAAAGCAATATCATATATAAATAGAAAGAAGGCGAGTGCGCAATGTATCGTGTAGTTGAAGATTTCTTACAAGATTGGCATGAGAATGCAGGAGGAACCTTATCTGTATTTAAGGCAATGACTAACGACAAATTAGACGTAAGTATTGTTGAAGGGCACAATTCATTAGGCTGGCTTGCTTGGCACTTAACCAGCGCTGCTGGATCTATTGCAAAGCATGTCATCGGTCTTGATGTACCTTGTCCGAAAAGAGATGAGCCTGTTCCATCCAGTGTAGTGGAAATCACACACCGCTATGAAATTATCGCTAATGCGATTCTTAAGGAAGCAGAGAAGTTAACTGAAGAGGATCTGCTGACTGAGGTTCAAGGCTTCACAGGGCCAACGACAAAAGGCAAGATGCTAGCAAAGCTTATTGGGCATCAAACCCATCATCGTGGTCAAATGACGGTATTGCTACGTCAAGCAGGGCTTAACGTACCGCCAGTAGAAGGTCCTACGAAAGAAATGATGGGGCAGCGTTAAAAGTTAATAACTACATAATCACCTCCAAGTCGAAAGCAAAGCAGGATTGACGTCTTGGAGGTGAATTTGTTATGACCACCTCTAACTATGCTATAATACGTTTGTTATTATTGGCAGATGTAACTGATAAGGAAGGGTGAATATTATTGATTAATCCCGTGATATTTGAGATTGGCTCTTTATCCATTAGATGGTATGGAGTCATACTTGCCTTGGGAGCGGTGGCAGGACTGCTGCTAGCTATTCAGGAGGGTAAGCGTTTTGGCATTAAATCTGATTTTTTTATGGATTTATTGTTGATCGGAGCGCCAACTGCAATTATTTTTGCTCGTATTTACTACGTTGCCTTTCAATGGGACTACTATAAAGACAATCTAGGCGATATTATTAAAATTTGGAACGGCGGTATCGCCATCTATGGTGCAATTATTGGCGCCTTAGTGTGCGGATACTTTTTCAGTCGGGCAAAAGGCTATCGCTTTTGGCGAATTGCTGATATATGTGCTCCATCGTTATTAATTGGTCAGATGATCGGCCGCTGGGGGAATTTTGTTAACCAAGAGGCTTATGGTGGACCAGTTGAGGAGTCATTTTTAAGAGAAACATTACATATCCCGAGCTTTATTGTTGACCATATGTTTATTAATGGAACCTATGTTCATCCGACCTTCTTATATGAATCGATATGGAGTCTTGTTGGCTTGATTATATTATTCATTATTCGCAGACAACGATTCCTACGCGAAGGTGAACTTCTGGCTGCTTATATTGGCTGGTATTCTATTGGTCGTTTCTATATCGAAGCATTGCGGACGGATTCACTAGCATTCTCAGGACCGCAATGGCTTGTTGATCTAGTTAATGGCTTGTGGTCTCCGATGACTGCCGTATTTGAGCTTGGTTATTTAGATCCGGCGTATGGCAACGTTCGCAGCTCACAGCTGCTTGCATTGCTGCTTGTTATAGCGGTTATCGTCTTTATCATCGTTCGTCGTACAGCAGGCTTCGCCAAAGCTCGCTATGTTGATCCGATGGTTAATACGAAGCAGCAAGCAGAAGCAGAGAATGCTACCGAAAAAAATGCTATGAATCATAAAATTGCGAACAATAAGAAAAATAATAAAGATCAATCAGGAGCCGTTGTTGGAGATTCCTCGCATGCATCGGCAAATCAATCGAAAGAGAAGACAAACTCAAATACAGAAACAACAGACGACCAGCAATCCTCTGCAGACAGCAGCAGCGGACATAGCAGCGGTGGAGACAGCGGCGGATCTGATGGTGGTGGAGGCGGCGACTAGACCGCACGGATAGGAGGCAGCTATGAGAGCTTACGATACAGTACTATTTGATTTGGATGGAACGATACTAGATACGAATGAGTTAATTATTGCTTCATTTTTGCATGCACTCAAGGGAACGGTTGACGAAGGCTTTAACCGCGAGCATATTATTCCTTCGATGGGAGCGCCATTAGAGGATCAGATGAGACGATTCTCAGGCTTAGAGAAAGTCGATCATCTTATTGAAGCTTATCGAGAGGTAAATCTTCGATTACATGATGAATATGTAAAGCTTTTTGACCAAGTTGAGGATGTGCTGGCAATATTGCATCGTGAGAACATTAAATTGGGTGTGGTCACTACAAAAATGAGACTGACAACCGATAAAGGTCTTGCCTTTACCGATATTGCGAAATACATGGACGTCGTTATTACGATTGATGATGTTGAGAACGCTAAGCCTCATCCAGAGCCTGTACTTAAAGCGATTGAAGCGCTTGGCGCAGACCCTGCTCGTACGATAATGGTTGGTGATAGCACGATGGATATTGAATCAGGTGTTCAGGCAGGTGTTACAACGGTAGGTGTTGCATGGTCTCTTAAAGGAGGCCAGGTGCTTCGCGACGTAGGCGCACATTATGTTATCCAAACGATGAATGAGCTAGTTGATATTGTAGGATTGGAGCGTCGTTAACCTTGCGGAAAATAACTCGCTATCCAACAAAGGGGCCCAATGCATTATGGCAAGTTTACTCTACCGTTAGCCCATGGAAAGCTGTTCGTAATTTTATATGTATTCAGCTAGCCAGATATTGTCCGATTCTCCCTATGAAAAATTGGATTTATCGGAAAATGCTAGGGATGAAGGTAGGCAAGACGACGTCATTCGCCCTCATGGTGATGGTTGATGTGTTTTTTCCAGAGAAAATAACGGTAGGAGATAATAGCATTATTGGCTATAATACGACGATCCTAACGCACGAGTACTTAATTCACGAATATCGACTAGGAGAAGTAAACATTGGCTCCAATGTGATGATAGGGGCGAACTGTACGATTCTTCCGGGTATTACAATTGGCGATCATGCCGTTGTAGCTGCTGGCTCTGTCGTACATAAAGATGTAGCTCCATACAGCTTCGTTGGCGGTAATCCAATGCAAGTTATTCGTGAGGGGAAATAAGCAACGTTATAGGCATGAAGCTGGTAAAGCCGGCTTCATGCCTTATTCAGTTGGAGACATAGCTGCATACGTGGCATTTGCTTGCTCGTTACTTGACGAAGCCGCATGCAACATGCTAAGATATCAAAAACCTTTATTTTGTTAGCATGGTAACAAGTTAACGCTTTAATATAATAAAGAACTGAGGAGAACGGTATGCCTAAACCAAAAGTATTTGAAAAACCAATTGGCTTTAGAGATTATTTGCCTGATGTTGTAAAGAAGCTGCGTGCTATTGAGCACCGCGTTCTAGGATGTATGGAGAGCTGGGGCTATGAGCAAATCATGACTCCTACAATGGAGTTTTACGATACGGTAGGTGTAGCAAGTGCTACCTCGGATGCCAAGCTGTTTAAGCTACTAAATAATCGTGGGACGACGATGGTTCTGCGCTCGGATATGACTGCTCCAATTGCGCGAGTCGTCTCTTCCCTGCTTAAAGATCAAGCAATGCCGCTGCGCCTTTCGTATCACGCGAATGTTTTTCGCTCGATTGAAGAGGAGGCTGGCCGTGAGGCTGAGTTTTATCAGACAGGCGTTGAGCTGGTAGGTGATGGCTCTGCAGAAGCTGATGCCGAGGTTATCGCTCTAGCGATTGCTTCATTAAAGGCTGCGGGCATTGAACGCTTTAAGATTGCAATTGGGCATGTTGGCTTTTTGAACGGCTTACTCGAGGATGCACTGCAGGATCGTCCAGAGGATCAAGCTGCACTTAAAGAGATGCTGCTTAGCCGCAACTATGTCGGCTACAAGGATTTACTCAATAAGCTTAATTTATCATCTGAGATTAGCAAAGAGCTGGCAGACCTCCTTCGTCTAAGAGGCGGAGAAGAAACATGCGAGCGTGCGCTGCGTGTAAGCAGCAACGAGACTGCTCGTGCTGCAATTGAGCATTTGTGCCAAGTATGGGCCGTGCTTAAAGCTTATGATGTGACGGAGCATGTATTGATTGATCTAACGATGATCGGTGATTTTTCTTATTATACAGGTATGACCTTTGAGGGATATGCAGCGGATCTAGGTTTTCCAGTTGTTAGTGGTGGACGCTATGATACATTACTTGATGGATTTGGTCATCCTGCACCTGCTACAGGCTTTGCTATTAAAACGACGCGCATTCTAGAGCTGCTTGATTTGGAGCAAAACGAAGAGGTGCTTCCGACGATCATTGTCTATGATGAATATAGTCGCAGCGAAGCGATTCAACGTGCCCAGGCTATGCGCCAAGCAGGTCAGGCTGTAATAACGAGCAAGTTAAGCGGTGCTCAGGAGCTGTCCTCGATTGTAAAAGATGGACGTACAACAAGCTACGAGGGAAGATTATATGCTGATGTGATCGCCTTTACTGAGAAGGGAGCAGGTGCCAAATGAGCGGAAATGAACAGCAAGTATTGAAGGTAGCGATGCCAAAGGGCCGTATATACAAGCAAGCCTCGGACTTATTCCGTAAGGCAGGCCTTCCAATTCCTACAGAATATGATGACACGCGTAAGCTTATTATTGAGCTGCCAGATGCTAAGATGGAATTTATTATGGCGAAGCCAGTCGATGTTCCGACTTATGTAGAGTACGGTGTCACTGATATTGGCATAGTAGGTAAAGATGTGCTGATGGAAGAGAATAAGGATGTATATGAGCTGCTTGATCTTGGTATCGCGAAATGCCGAATGAGTGTCATTGCACTTCCAGACTGGAAGCCGACAATACATCCACGTGTAGCAACGAAATATCCTAATGTTGCTTCAGCTTATTTTCGTGAGCTTGGACAGCAGGTAGAGGTTATTAAGCTGAACGGCTCCATCGAGCTTGCTCCAATGATTGGGCTTGCAGATCGAATTGTCGATATGGTCGAAACAGGCCAGACGCTTCGAGAAAATGGCCTCGTTGAACAAACTGAAATATTTGGCATTACAAGTCGTTTAATTGCGAATCGTGTAAGCTATCGAATGAAAAATGAACGGATTCAAAGCCTGTGTGATCTTTTGCAACAAACGCTTGCCTCACGCGGCTAGAGAGGATGTAGAATCGATATGAGTATGAAATTGTTAAAGCCTGAGCAGTTTGGCTTGAAACGTGAAGTGGAATACGGTACGCCTGAGCAAAATGCAGACGCTCAAAAAATTGTAGCTGATGTAAAAGCAAAAGGTGACGAAGCATTGCTGCAGTATACGGAAAAGCTGGATGGTGTAAAGCTGTCGGCAGATCAGCTCCGCGTAACAGAGGAGGAAATCCAAGCAGCCTATAGTCAGGTGGATCAAGCTTTTCTAGAGGCAATCCGTGAAGCAGCGGTTAACATTCGTCGCTTTCATGAGAAGCAGCTTCGCAATTCATGGATGGATCTATCACCAGACGGAACGATGCTAGGTCAATTGATTCGTCCACTAAAGCGTGTTGGCGTATATGTACCAGGAGGCAAGGCAGCGTATCCTTCCTCTGTTCTTATGAATGTTATCCCTGCACAGGTAGCGGGTGTGCCAGAAATCGTCATGGTGACGCCTCCTGCGACAGGTGGTAAGGCTGGTATTGATCCATACATTCTTGTAGCTGCAGCAGAAGCTGGTGTGAAGGAGCTGTATCGTGTAGGAGGCGCACAAGCGATAGCTGCGCTTGCCTATGGTACGGAATCGATTGCACCCGTTGATAAAATATGTGGACCAGGCAATATTTACGTGGCGCTTGCTAAGCGTGCGGTGTATGGCGTAGTCGATATTGACAGCATTGCGGGTCCAAGCGAAATTGTTGTGCTTGCGGATGACACTGCTGATCCAGCATATATCGCCGCAGACCTTCTATCACAGGCTGAGCATGATGAGATGGCTTCAGCAATTCTTGTAACATCGTCGGAGAAGCTGGCGAATGCGGTCATTGCTGAGGTGGATATACAGCTAGCTAGCTTGCCGCGTGCAGGCATCGCAGCAGCATCGATTGAGCAATATGGGGCTGTGCTGTTAACTGAAAATATGGAGGAAGGCCTCAGCGTTGTCAATCAGCTTGCTCCTGAGCATTTAGAAATTATTACTGAGGATCCAATGTCTCTGTTAAGCTATATTGAGAATGCAGGTGCAATCTTTATTGGTCCTTATAGCTCTGAGCCAGTTGGTGATTACTTTGCAGGGCCGAATCATATTATTCCTACAAATGGCACCGCGAGATTCTCTTCGCCTGTCAATGTCGATGACTTTATTAAAAAATCAAGCATCATTCGTTATAGTAAGCAGGCATTGCTTGAAAATGGACATAAAATTATGACGCTCGCACGTCATGAGGGACTTGAAGGGCATGCTCGCGCTATCGAGGTGCGTTTGAGTAAGGAAGTATAAATATGCAATCTATAGCTAGCTTGAAGCTGTCTCAGCTTTAAGCTGGCTGTTGCTATGAAAGCAGAAGCTATAATACTAGAAGCAGCTTCAAGCTCTAGTCCAATAGCAGAAAGCTCGAAGTAAAAGAGGCATTCTGCACCGCGAGTGAATCTCAAAACCATATGCAAAGAAGAGGATGGAGATAAAGATGACGGATATGAATAAACGTGAAGCTTCGATTGTTCGTACAACGAAGGAAACAGATATTAAGCTGAACTTGGCTGTTGACGGTACGGGAGATGCACAGATCGAAACCGATGTGCCTTTCTTGAACCATATGCTCGATGCGTTTACGAAGCATGGACATTTTAATTTATCGGTTAATGCGAAGGGCGATATCGAAATTGACGACCATCATACGGTTGAGGATATTGGTATTTGTCTTGGTCAAGCCTTGCTGCAGTCTCTAGGAGATAAAGCAGGCATTAAACGTACCGCAAGCGTATTTGTACCAATGGATGAAGCATTGGCTCAGGTCATTGTTGATATTAGTAATCGTCCACATTTTGAATATCGTGCGGAATATCCATCCTCCGTTGTAGGCAGCTTTGCGGTTGATCTTGTACACGAATTTTTATGGAAATTCGCATTAGAGTCTCGGATTACCTTACATGTTATTGTTCACTACGGCTCGAATACGCATCATATGATTGAAGCCGTGTTCAAGGCGCTAGGTCGTGCACTGGATGAAGCGACAAGCATAGACCCTCGTGTTCAAGGTGTTCCTTCTACTAAAGGTGTTCTTTAAGCTGAATTTGGGGAAAGAGAAGGGGGTTTTATATGATCGCGATTATTGATTATGGAATGGGTAATTTACACTCGGTAAGTAAGGCAATAGAACGACTAGGCTATGAGGTAATTTCAACCGACCAACCTGATCAAATTCTGTCTGCCGATGCTGTCATATTACCGGGCGTTGGTGCATTTGGTGATGCGATGCATAATCTTAACGAAACAGGCTTAGGCGAGGTAGCTAAGCAGTATGCCGCTTCAGGGAAGCCGATGCTTGGTATTTGTCTAGGTATGCAGCTGCTATTCGAGCAGAGTGAGGAATATGGCTTGCACCAAGGTCTTGGTCTGCTGCAGGGCAAAGTGGTGAAATTTCAAGGGGATTTCAAGATCCCGCACATGGGCTGGAATAAGCTAACGTTCTTACAGTCATCTCCGTTATTCAGCTCGCTGGAGGAAGGTCATGTGTACTTTGTTCATTCCTATCATGCGCTCGTTGACAATAAGCAGAATCTTCTAGCGACAGGTGACTACTATGGTCCTGTGACGGCAATTGTAGCTAATGAAAATGTGTATGGTATGCAGTTTCACCCTGAAAAAAGTGGAGAGCTAGGCATGGAGCTGCTTCGAAACTTTTTAGCATTGTCAGCACGCAGCTTACCTGTTTAGTGTGCAGGAGTGAGGCTGCTTAGATATAGCAGTATGAGCTTGGACGATGAACGATGAACAGGTGTTAGACCTGAGAAGGAGGCGTATAGATGTTGGCAAAGAGAATTATTCCGTGCTTGGATGTAAAGGATGGGCGTGTTGTAAAAGGGGTTAACTTTGTTAATTTGAGAGATGCTGGGGACCCTGTAGAGCTAGCTGCAACCTATGATCAGGAAGGCGCAGACGAGCTAGTATTTCTAGATATTTCAGCTTCTGTAGAAGGTCGTGCAACGATGGTTGATGTCGTAAAGCGCACTGCTGGAGAGATTAAGATTCCATTTACGGTTGGCGGGGGAATCTCGAGCGTGGACGATATGACACGCATTCTACGCGCAGGTGCAGACAAAATTGGAATAAATACCGCTGCTGTACTGAATCCAGAGTTAATTACAGAGGGCTCTCGCCGCTTTGGCGCTCAATGTATCGTTGTGGCGATTGATGCTCGATATAATGATGAGTGGCAGGATTGGGAAGTCTATACGCATGGCGGACGCAAGCCAGCAGGACTACGCGCGGTAGAATGGGCTGCAAAAGTGGAAGAGCTTGGAGCGGGTGAGATTCTGCTAACGAGCATGAATGCAGATGGAACGAAGGATGGCTTCGACATTGCTTTGACGAAGGCAGTGAGTGAAAGTGTAGGCATACCAGTGATTGCCTCTGGAGGAGCGGGTAAAGTTGAGCATTTCGCTGAAGTATTTCAGCAAGCAAAGGCAGATGCAGCTCTTGCAGCGACAATTTTTCACTATAAAGAAATGACTATCGCTGAAGTGAAGGAAGATCTGCGAGCAAAAGGGGTAGAGGTGCGATGAGTTTAAGTGAGATTAAATGGGATGCCAGCGGTCTTGTTCCTGCCGTTGTTCAAGATGCACAAAGCAAAGAAGTGCTTATGCTTGCCTACATGAATGAGGAATCATTAAAGCTATCTCAGGAAACGGGATATACTTGGTTCTGGAGTAGATCGCGTAATGAGCTATGGAATAAAGGGGCTACGAGCGGGCATAAGCAACGCATCACGAGCATGAGCTATGACTGCGATGGAGATACATTGCTAGTTAAGGTTGAGCAGATCGGTCCTGCTTGTCATACAGGAAGCTATAGCTGCTTTACACAGCCGTTACAGCTTGAAGGTGGACAGCAAGAGGCTTCAGCAGCCTCAGAAGGTAGTGATCGTTTTGCTATGCTTGGACAGCTGGAGACAACGATTGCTCAGCGTTTCGCTGAAAGACCAGAAGGAACCTATACGACCTATCTATTCGACAAAGGTGTCGATAAAATACTGAAAAAGGTCGGAGAGGAAGCTGCGGAGGTTATCATTGCTGCAAAGAACAAAGATAATGATGAGCTGCGAGCAGAAGCAAGTGATCTTATATTCCATCTTATGGTTTTGCTGCGTGAGCGTGGACTTCCGTTTGACGCGATTTTAGGCGAATTAAAAGATCGACATGGAAAGCCAACAACGAATAAAATGCGTTAAATTTTTCATTTTGTCGAAAAATAGTACTATTTCTTTTTGAATTCTGAAAAATTCAATGTATAATAGGACAAGTAGAAATGCTTCGTTTACATTTAATTTATATGTTTGAAGTACTCAGGAGGGTATCATGTTAAGCGACAAAGTGCGTATTTTTTCGGGCTCGTCCAATCCGGCTTTAGCTCAAAAGATCAGTGAACATCTGGGAATGCCATTAGGAGCTATTAAATTATCTCGCTTCAAAAGTGGTGAGATCTATGTACACTATGAGGAAACGATTCGAAATTGTGACGTTTTTCTAGTTCAATCGTTTTCCCATCCAATTAATGAGCACTTTGTTGAGCTGCTCGTTATGATTGATGCGGCAAAACGTGCATCCGCGCGTACAATTAATATTATAATGCCGTATTACGGCTATGCGCGACAGGAGAGAAAAGCAGCTCCGCGTGAACCAATCTCGGCTAAGATGCTTGCCGACGTGTTAACAACAGTTGGTGCTACACGTGTCATTACTATTGACCTCCATGCCCCGGCTATTCAAGGATTCTTCAATATTCCAGTTGATCATATGACGGCATTAGATCTAATTAGTGCTCATCTGAAAGCGAAAAATATTAAAAATCCGGTCGTCGTATCTCCAGATGCTGGACGCGCGACAACAGCTGAAAAGCTTGCGAATTATTTGGATACTTCATTCGCTATTATGATTAAAAAGCGTTCTGCCCACAATGAATCATCGATTACGCATGTTATTGGTGATGTCGCTGGACAAACACCGATCATTATAGAGGATATGATTGATACTGGCGGTACAATCATTAATGTTGTTGAAAGCTTAAAGGAGCATGGTGCAGAGGATGTTTACGTCTGCGCAACTCACCCACTATTCTCGGGCGATGCGATTAAACGACTAGATCATCCAAGCATCAAGGAAGTCATTGTAACAGACACGATCGCGTTGCCAAATGATACACCTGATCGCTTTAAAGTATTAACAGTAGCTCCGCTTCTAGCAGAGGCTACAAAAATTATTATTGATGGTGGTTCCATTAGCGTATTGTTCAAAAACAATGGGCTGTGATGGGAAACGGATTAAACTGCGGATTGACAATAGTCATCCGCGGTTTTTTATTTGTCATTATATGTTCGGTTGGGACTGTGCTATAATTGACGTATTAAAAAAGGAGGTGCCTTGACCATGAAGAAAAACAAGAAAGTATCAGGAGAACAGCACGGAATTACATTACTACAGCTTGATGCTAATTTATTTTATGAGAGAGCCATTCGCTCCTTGGACCGTTTCCATTATGACAAGGCACTTAAATACTTCCAAAAAGCTGTTGATTACGAACCAAATAATCCTATAAATTATTGCAATATGGCCGGCGTGCTATCAGAGATTGGCAAGTACGGTGAATCTAATCATATACTTCAAAAGGTAATTAATGAGATCGACCCAGATATGACCGAGTGCCATTTTTACATGGCAAATAATTTTGCGAATATGGAGTACTTTGAAGAAGCAGAGCGAGAGCTTCTTCATTATTTGCAAGAGGATGAGGAAGGTCACTTTCTAGAGGAAGCCGAGGAAATGATTGAGCTCCTTCAATATGAGCTAGAGCGGCCGACACCTCTAACGAAGGTAAAGGCTAGAGCTGGTGTGTATGAGCATATTCGTGCTCGAGAGATGCTTGAAGAAGGAAAGTTTCTTGAGGCTATCCGTTTGTTGGAGACGATAACCGAGGAAACACCAGACTTTCTAGCAGCTCATAACAATCTTGCATTGGCCTATTACTATGTTGGTATGACTAACGACGCTAAGCAAGCGATTGAAGCTGTGCTGAAGCAGGATCCCGCAAATTTGCATGCATTATGTAACCTGGCAATCTTCTACCATTATGAGGGTAGCCAAGATAAGCTTAAACCGCTAGTTGCTATGCTTACTAAGCTGGACCCGTTCTATCAAGAGCATCTGTTTAAGCTGGCAACAACGATGGGCATCGTGAAGGAGCATGCTGCAGCACTGCGACACTTTCAGCGCCTAACGAAGCAGGGGGAGGCGAAAAAGGACCCTTGCATTAGCCACTTTGCAGCTGTCGCGGCTTGCAATATCGGTAAGCTAGAGCTGGCAGAGAAGTTTTGGCTGATGACGCGCAGCATGGATGAGCAGTCACAGCTCCCGCAGTTCTTCTTAATATTGCTTAAGCAAATGAAGCCAGGATTGCCGCTTCAGCCTTCACTATCGTACAGCTACTTTAGTACGGTAGAAGAACAGGTGGAGGCATGGGAGCAGCAGGCAAGGGAACGAGGCGAACAGCTTGAGTCTATATTCAAGCGAGCATATTTGTTCTGGGCCTTTCAATATAGTGATCGTGAAGCAAAGCTAAAAGCTATTAATGACCTGGATGTATGCTATGATGCCGCAGTTGAAGACATGCTAAAGCAATATTTACTGAAGCAGGACGAG
This sequence comes from Paenibacillus camelliae, assembly GCF_023715345.1. GTDB lineage: Bacteria > Bacillota > Bacilli > Paenibacillales > Paenibacillaceae > Pristimantibacillus > Pristimantibacillus camelliae. The sequence continues at coordinate 50,561 of NZ_JAMBNY010000020.1, read as the reverse complement.
GATGATTACGTTAAGCGTCTTGTGATGTATGCCCTGCGATCCATGGGCATGGAGGATGCGTTCGATGTTATGCTTGGAGGCAAGCTGATGCAGGTTGATGCGCAGCGTGTGCCAACATTGGAAAGCAGCAGCAATCTCGCAGATTGTGATCCGCTATGGGAGAGAGTAGCAGAGCTTTCGCTTGCACATACAGCGAGGCGTTATAATGCCATCTGGCAGCATGACATGATCACGCTATGGATCAACTATCTATCCAAGGGCTATGTATCGACATCCAAGCTAACTAAGCTGGAGGCTTGGGCAGCCGCTTTGGAGTATTTGACAGCTAAGCTGTACAATAAGCCGATTACGTATCATGAAGCTGCTGTTCGCTATGGAACGAGCATCACGACGATCAGTAAGCGTGTGAAGGAGATTGATGCGGTGTTGGGGATAAAAAGCAAACTAAAAGCACCATGGTATAAGAGGTAATTCAAAAAGTTCAGCTTTGATCACGAGGTTATACTGTGGGCTTAGTCGACGTCGAATTTTGAATTCAGCTTGGCCTTGTGGTGCTCACGTACCCACTACGTACGCTGCGCTCCTCAGGCCTGCGCTTCTTTCAAACTTCTCGGTGCTGAAAGCCGAATTTTTGAACCTTTATTGAAGAGGTAGTTCAAATAGTTCGGCTTTGATCACGATGTTATACTGTGGGCTTAGTCGACGTCGAATTTTGAATTCAGCTTGGCCTTGTGGTGCTCACGTACCCAAAACGTACGCTGCGCTCCTCAGGCCTGCGCTTCTTTCAAGCTTCTTGGTGCTGAAAGCCGAATTTTGAACCTTTATTGGAATGGTAGTTCAAAAATACGACTTTGATCACGAGGTTATACTGTGGGCTTAGTCGACGTCGAATTTTGAATTCAGCTTGGCCTTGTGGTGCTCACGTACCCAAAACGTACGCTGCGCTCCTCAGGCCTGCGCTTCTTTCAAACTTCTCGGTGCTGAAAGCCGAATTTTTGAACCTTTATTGAAGAGGTAGTCCAAATAGTTCGGCTTTGATCACGATGTTATACTGTGGGCTTAGTCGACGTCGAATTTTGAATTCAGCTTGGCCTTGTGGTGCTCACGTACCCAAAACGTACGCTTTGGTGCTGAAAGCCGAATTTTTGAACCTTTATTGAAGAGGTAGTTCAAAAAGTTCGGCTTTGATCACGATGCGTGAACTGAGGGTTATTTCGACTTCGAATTTGAACCTAATGACTAGCGATTTTGCTTGCTGTGGTCATGCTTGACCGTAAACGACGGAACGCTTATAGTTGAAATGGAACTTTATATATGAATGAGGTGGAGTCATGTCCGAAAAAATTTATGTTGGTGTTGATGTAGGCGGTACGACGATTAAGCTTGGTATTTGCGATGCTGAAGGTAACTTATTACAAACCTTTGAAGGACCAACAGAGGTCGACAAAGGGTCAGATGCTATTCTTCATAACATTGCGAAATACGTAAAACAAATTGTTGAAGAGTCCTCTTATTCATGGGAACAAGTAGAAGGTGCTGGCATCGGAATTGCTGGATTTTTAGATATTCCTAATGGCTATATGAAGCACTCACCGAATCTATATATAAACGATGTTGATATAAAGGGTGCTTTAGAGAAGGAACTCCAAGTGCCTATTAAAGTAAACAACGATGCGAATGTGGCTGCACTAGGTGAAGCTTGGGCAGGGGCAGGTCGTGGAATCGCTAACTGCGTGATGTATACACTTGGAACAGGTGTAGGCGGCGGAATTATTATTGACGGTAAAATTGTTGAAGGCTTTCAAAGTGTAGCCGGTGAGCTTGGTCATATGGCGATCGTTCCCGATCTTGAAGCGATTCAGTGCGGCTGCGGCAAGGTGGGTTGTCTTGAAACGGTTTCTTCTGCAACGGGTATTATTCGTATGGCGGAGGAAGCGGTTGCGCGAGGTGATCGTACGACGCTTTCTAACGTAGAGAAGATTATGGCGAAGGATGTTCTGGATGCTGCAAAAGCAGGAGATGAGGTTGCCACTCGTATTGTTGCGCGCGCAGCTTATTATCTAGGTCGTTCGATGGCAATGATGGCTGTTATCTTAAATCCAGAATGCTTTATTGTTGGCGGAGGAGTGTCGAAGGCTGGAGACTTCCTATTCGATCAAATCCGTGAAGTATTTGATAAGTATACACAGGACGCTTCGAAGGAAAATGTGAAGATTGTCCCAGCTGTTCTTGGTAATAACGCAGGTATTGTAGGTGCTGCAGGTTTAATTTTAAGAGGATAGTAGGTGTTGCTCATGGAACCAGCAACGAATTTGTCCCAGCTAGTTATTATTACGGGGATGTCGGGAGCAGGTAAAACGATCGCGGTGCAAAGCTTAGAGGATCTAGGCTTTTTCTGCGTGGATAATTTGCCACCGGTGCTCATTCCAAAGTTTGCCGAGTTGATAGAACAATCAAACGGTAAGATTGGGAAGGTAGCCCTTGTCATTGACTTGCGGGGGCGTGAGTTTTTTACTGCACTTTCTGAAGCGTTAGAATATATGAACGAGCATCATACGATTAATTGTGAGATTTTATTTTTAGATGCAAGTGATGAAACGCTCGTTCGAAGATATAAGGAAAGCAGACGCAGACACCCGATGTCTCAGCAAAGCATGCCGCTTGAAGGGATAAAAGCAGAGCGTGCACTGCTGGAAGACCTAAAAGGGAAAGCGTCTTTAACGATTAATACAAGTGATCTGAAGCCGGCAATGCTGAAGGAGCGTTTAATCAATCATTTTGGTCAGACGCAGCAGCGTTCTCTTATTGTTAATATTACATCCTTCGGCTTTAAGTATGGAATTCCTCTTGATGCTGACCTTGTATTTGATGTTCGATTTTTACCTAATCCGCATTATATTGATGAGCTAAGACCAAATACAGGTCAACATCCGGATGTCTATGAATATGTTATGAAATGGCCTGAAACGCACACCTTTCTCTCAAAGCTCGTCGACATGCTTGAATATCTGATTCCACAATATGATGAAGAAGGAAAGAGTCAGGTCGTCATAGGAATTGGCTGCACCGGAGGAAAGCATCGTTCAGTAGCGATTTCCGAGTATTTGGGCAAATATTTAAAGTTGAAGGACTCGGAGCAAATACGTGTAAGCCATCGTGATTCAGAGCGCGACAGGACATAATGAGAGGGGAGCATGCATATCGTGCAAAAGGTCGTTAGACGTCCCAAAATCGTAGTGATTGGTGGCGGCACAGGTCTTTCCGTTATGCTAAGAGGCTTGAAGGAAAAGCCTCTTGATATAACTGCAATTGTAACGGTTGCAGATGATGGTGGCAGTTCTGGTATATTGCGTAATGAGCTGCATATTCCTCCGCCAGGAGATATACGTAATGTGTTATCCGCATTGGCGGACGCGGAACCACTGCTTGCTGAGGTATTGCAGTATCGTTTTACGAATGGTACAGGACTTGCAGGTCATACGCTCGGTAATTTAATGCTAGCCGCAATGACAGATATTTCTGGGGATTTTGTAACAGGTATTAAACAGCTGTCGCAGGTGCTTGCTGTTCGAGGCAAGGTGCTGCCAGCTGCTAATCGTGCCATTGTACTAAAGGCGGAGATGAGCGACGGAACGATTGTGACCGGTGAATCGATGATTCCTAAGGCTAATGGATCAATTAAACGTGTATTCTTAGAGCCGCAGGATGTTGAAGCTTTGCCAGAGGCTGTTGAGGCACTGGAACAGGCTGATGCCATCTTAATCGGACCAGGAAGCTTATATACAAGCATTATGCCGAATTTGATCGTTCCGAAGCTGGCACAGGCAATTGTTGAATCGGACGCTGTCAAATTATTTGTATGCAACGTAATGACTCAACCTGGGGAAACTGACAATTATTCTGTAAGCGATCATCTGGATGCAATTTATGATCATATCGGTCATCATTTATTCGATTATGTAATCGTTAATAACGGAGAAATACCGCCACATGTAGAAAGTAAGTATGCGGAAATTGGAGCAAAAGCCGTCCAGTTGGACATAGACGAGGTTACAAAGCGCGGTTATCAGGTTATTGCCGATCAACTCGTTCTATTCCGGACGTTTTTACGACATGATGCAGAGCGATTAAGTCATCATATCTATAAATTGGTTGAAAACTGGATGCTTAGAAAGAGGTGAGAGCAGCATGTCTTTTGCGGCACAAACAAAGAAAGAATTAACGATGGTCGAAACGGAGCCGTGCTGTGAGCGGGCGGAGCTTGCCGCATTGATTCGGATGAATGGCGCTGTTAGCTTATCAAGCCGCAAGGTCGTATTGGACATCTCAACAGAGAATGCCGCAATAGCACGCCGCATTTACACGCTCATAAAAAAGCATTTTGATGTTCATGTTGAATTACTTGTACGTAAAAAAATGCGCTTGAAAAAAAATAATGTGTATATTGTTCGTTTGCCAGAGAAAGTGCAGGACATGTTGACCGATCTAAGTATTGTTTCGGAAGGCTTTATGTTTAACTCGGGCATTGATCGCAACATTATCCGCAAAAACTGCTGTAAGCGTTCCTATCTTCGTGGCGCGTTTCTAGCTGGCGGCTCTGTAAATAATCCAGAGGGGTCTTCCTATCATCTGGAGATCGCATCTATGTATGAGGAGCATTGCCAAGCACTTGTTGAGCTTGCTAATGGCTTTAATCTAAATGCTCGTTGCATCGAACGAAAAAAAGGTTTTATTTTTTATATCAAGGAAGGCGAGAAAATCATCGAGCTACTCAACATTATTGGTGCGCATCAAGCATTGTTCAAGTTTGAGGATGTCCGCATCATGCGAGATATGCGTAACTCAGTGAATCGAATCGTAAATTGTGAGACGGCGAATTTGAATAAAACGATTGGGGCTGCGGTCAGACAAATCGATAATATAAAATTGCTGCAAAAAGAAATTGGACTGGAGAATCTGCCAGAAAAAATACGTGAGGTTGCTGAAATACGATTGGCACATCCTGATCTTAATCTAACTGAGGTTGGAGAGCTGTTAAAGGTTAAGGTAAGTAAGTCAGGTGTGAATCATCGTTTACGTAAAATTGACGAGATGGCAGAAAAAATAAGGAATGGCTCAACTTTAACCTAGTAGAAATGGGCTTAAAATGGTATAATAACTAATAAAGCTCTAAATGTCCGATTATCATATTTGACTTTAAATATAGGGGGTATGTTTTTCATGGCAAGGCTTCCAGTAGTTGTTCGTTTGAAAACAGGTTTACATGCTAGACCTGCAGCGTTATTCGTACAAGAAGCGAACAAATTTTCCTCTGAGGTTTTTGTGGAAAAAGACGAGAAGAAAGTGAACGCTAAGTCGATCATGGGAATCATGAGTCTTGCAATTAGCTCAGGCACAGAAATTACAATTAGTGCTGATGGTTCTGACGCAGAGCAAGCGGTTAATGCACTGATTGCACTTGTAAGCAAGGAAGAGCTCGAAAACCAATAATTCATGTAATAAAGGCTGCCAATTATCCTCATGTTAGGATCATTGGCAGCCTCTTTAATTAATCGGACTTATTCGGATTTAATCGTCAAGCTCAATGCTTTTAATGAGCTCCTTCAGTTTATTCGCAGACTTTTCGAATAAAGCCTGCTCTTCACTCGTAAGCGTAAGCTCCAGCGCTTTACGAACACCGCTTCGGTCGACGATGCACGGTACGCCAAGATAGACATCAGAAACTCCGCAATAATTATCTAGCAGCGTAGATACATTGAGTACTGCGCCCTCATCATCTAATATTGCTGTAACAATTCGGTCAAGGGCAAGCGCAATCGCATAATAGGTAGCGCCTTTTGCTTCAATAATTTCATAGGCGGCATCACGTGTTTGTAGGAAGAGGTTTTCCTTCGTCTCTTCATCAAGCTCGATGTCAACACCAGCAACGTTAGCAAGGCTCCATACTGGAAGCTCAGAATCACCATGCTCTCCAATAATATGAGCATGCACGCTGCGCGGATCGATCTTTAGCTCCTTACCGATTAGATAGCGGAAGCGTCCGCTATCCAGCAATGTACCAGAGCCGATAACACGGTTAACAGGCCAGCCAGATTTCTTAAGTGTAACGTATGCCATAATATCAACTGGATTCGTAGCAATTAACAGAATGGCTTCCTTGTTGTAAGGTAGGATTTGTTTAATGATGCTATCGAAAATATCTGCATTACGCTTTAACAAATCAGTACGCGTCTCGCCAGGACGTTGTGCTGCACCTGCTGTAATAATGATGATCTCAGCTCCTGCACAGTCCTCGTAGCTGCCTGCCCATAGCTTTGCCCCTCCGATATAAGGCATACCATGGTTAATATCCAGTGCATCTCCCGCAGCTTTCTTATGATTGACATCGATTAATACTAGCTCATTGACACGATTACGTAACATTAGTGTATAGGCGGTTGTAGAACCAACAAAACCTGCACCAATAACTACAACTTTTCTCGTTTTCATACGTCATCCCCACTTTCATTAAAATAAGGTTTGTTAATATAGTAGTAAAACATAGCCATAAATACACTGCCGCCTATAATATTGCCTAATGTAGCGGGAATTAAATTGTGTAAAATCTGTTCGATCGTCAAAGCTCCCCAGCCTTGTGCTGCAATAGAAATGGCAAATACAGACATATTCGCTATGCTATGTTCAAAACCTGCAATGAAGAAACTGAACACTAATAAAATCATAACTAGCATTTTTGCTCCATCGGCTTTCATCATGAAGGGAACGAAGAACGCTAGGCAGACAAGCCAATTACATAATATGCCTCGAAAAAAAATCTCCATAAGCGATGCATCGACTTTATTGTGTGCCACCTTCAACAAAAATCCATGAATTTGCTCACTATCAAATAATCCCGTAGCCCATGTGAACACTGCAAAGAAGATAGCTCCGATGATATTGCCGACATAGCTCAACAACAACAATCGTAGAACCTTATTCCAGCTTAACTTTTTGCGAAGTGCGCCAAAGCTAAGGTAGAACGTATTTCCTGTGAATAAATCACCGCCACCGTAAGAAATTAATATGATGGCTATACAAAATGTCAAAGCAGCTGCTGGATACGTAAAAGGAGAATGGACCTCGTAAAAGAAGCTTGCTGTCTTAAAGGCAACGATAACGCCGAAGCCGATAAACATACTCGCAACCATTGAACGCAATAGATAGCGCAGAATACTTTGATCGTAAATTTTCAGTTTTTTTAATGCCAGCTTTTCAACTTGATATAATGCTTCTGTCTCCATATTGACTCCTCCAACAATGCAAGTCGTACTGTGATCTATTACAATTTCATCATATATGACAGTCAGAAATAGATATGTGATTTTTATCACAATGAGCAGTGGATTATTAAATGTGATAAATGATATGGGCTTTATTGACTTAGTTTATGTTGTTTGTTTATGTAGAAAGTGTGTTTGTTTATGTAGAAAGTGATGGATTGGGATTTATGATGCTGATGCTATATAGCCATGGTGAACTATACCGTTGTTGGCTGGATATGTGCGGTTACACGCTACATAAGAAAGGTGAAATAAAAAGGACTGCAGCTGCATCTGAACAACCGATGAACTGCAGTCCTGCAAGATCTGTACAAGCAGAGACAAATCAACCTGAATGGTTAATTAGTTAACTCTTTCAATTACTTTATCAATCAAGCCGTATTCGACAGCTTCTTGTGCGCTCATAAAGTAATCGCGATCTGTATCTTGATTAATTCGCTCAATAGGCTGACCAGAGCGATCAGCTAAAATTTGATTTAGCTTTTCACGCATATTGATGATACGTTTTGCGCGAATCGCGATGTCGCTCGCTTGACCTTCAGCACCACCTAGCGGCTGATGAATCATAACTTCGCTATTTGGCAATGCAAAGCGCTTGCCTTTCGCTCCAGCTGTTAGTAGAAAAGCACCCATTGAAGCAGCCATACCTACGCAGATCGTAGATACATCGGGCTTAATATATTGCATCGTATCGTAAATGGCCATACCAGCAGTAATGGAACCGCCAGGAGAGTTGATATATAGATGAATATCCTTCTCTGGATCTTCAGCAGCCAAGAAAAGCAACTGCGCAATAATAGAATTGGCCACAACGTCGTTAACACCAGAGCCAAGCATAATAATACGGTCTTTTAACAAACGAGAATAAATGTCATAAGAGCGTTCTCCACGATTACTTTGTTCGATAACCATAGGCACAAAGTTCATATTAACCAATCCTCCTATTTAGTAGTATGTAATTTATAATAATAGAAATTTTGTTAAAAGTCAAAGATGGTCAAACTCACTTCTACGTTACATAGTATGACCTGATTTGCTAGTAGCTAAACACTCTAAATGTACATCACCTTCATTGCTATGAATAAAAAAAACAGGATAGAAAAATGAGATATAGTCATTTTCCATCCTGTTTTATTCTGGGGAGATGATTGCACTGCCCTTTATTCTATGAACATTAATGATGTTATACGTATGTAAGTGGCGCGCCCGCTAGGAATCGAACCTAGATCTCAGGCTCCGGAGGCCTACGTCATATCCATTGGACCACGGGCGCAACTACTATATTGTATTGGATTTTATTCAATGAATCAAGTGTTTATCCGATCAAAACCTATTCATGCCTTTTTGCATAAGCGATATTCGAAAGTATAACTAGGATTCTCAATGGTAAAACTCAAACTGTATCAAATATCTTTATACATAAATTGAATAAGTAATCGTTTACATCGTAAAAGCGCACTTGCGATGCTGTTAAAGATTAGGTACAATATATGTGGGACTTAAATAATACCACAGGGACAATTTTCGTCCACGTCGGGTGTTTCCAATATAGTTCACGCGGAGTGATGGTATAATGCGACAGCTTATTGAACTGCAGCGGCAGCTAGTACCTGAGCTTTTAGATGTGATGAGCAAACGCTACAAGATTTTACAGCAAGTAATGCTAGCAGGAACAATCGGGCGTCGAGCACTCGCTAATGTGATGGCGATGACAGAACGTGTACTGCGAGCGGAAACGGAGCTGTTAAAGGAACAGGGGCTTTTATTGATCTCACCTTCAGGCATGTCGCTAAGCGAAGATGGTAAGAAGGTGCTAGAGCAATTAGAACAGCTTGATCCACATGTTTTTGTTAGCTCAGATCTAGAAAAAAAGCTTCAGACATTGTATGGCTTGCAGCACGTCATTGTAGTTCCAGGTAATTCAGAGCAGTCTGAGGCGTCGAAGCGTGAGCTTGGAAGAGCTGCCGGTTTACTTCTGAAGCGAGTTATTAGATCAGGAGATGTAATCGCGGTCTCAGGTGGCACTACGACAGCTCAGGTTGCAAATTATTTAAGCTTACCAAGCACAATAAAGGATGTTGTATTCGTACCAGCACGTGGTGGTTTAGGTGAAAGTCTGGATTATCAGGCGAATACAATTGCATCTACGATGGCTAAGCGTACAGGCGGCCATTATCGATTGCTTCACGTTCCTGACCATATCAGTGAGGAAGCGTATGAATCCATGATGCAAGAGCCTACCATTAAAGAAATTGTCGAAGTCATCCGGAATGCAAGAATTTTTATTCACGGTATTGGTGACGCTACTGTAATGGCAAGGCGAAGAAAAACTGATCCTGAAGAAGTACGCAAGATGGTTGCAGAAGGAGCGCTTGCTGAGTCATTCGGCTTCTACTTTAATAAGCATGGCGAGCCAGTCCATAAGATGAAAACTGTGGGCATGCGATTAGAAGATATCGCCCAGATCGAATGTATTATTGCGGTAGCTGGTGGAGCGAGTAAAGCTGCTGCTATGGATGCGATTATGCGATCTGGTCATAATCACGCACTCGTCACGGATGAAAGTGCAGCGCTTGAGCTTATTCGGATTAATGAAAGTAATGGGCATTATGACGAAATGTAATTCAATTACACTCGTCTTGCAATAAATTAAATTTGCCAAATGACTAGGAGGAAATAACAATGGTTAAAATTGGTATCAATGGTTTCGGCCGTATCGGTCGTAACGTATTTCGTGCTTCATTCAGCAATCCTAACGTTGAGGTAGTAGCAGTAAACGATCTTACAGACGTTAACACTTTGGCTCACTTGCTAAAATATGATACGACTCACGGTAAATTCGACGGTACTGTAGAAGCTAAAGAAGGCGCTCTTATCGTTAACGGTAAAGAAATCAAAGTATTCGCTGAGCGCAACCCTGCTGATCTTCCTTGGGGTTCTGTAGGTGCGGAAATCGTAGTTGAATCTACAGGTATCTTCACAGCTAAAGAAAAAGCTGAAGCTCACCTTCAAGGCGGCGCTAAAAAAGTTATCATCTCTGCTCCAGCTACTAACGAAGATATTACAATCGTTATGGGTGTTAACGAAGATAAATACGATGCTGCTAGCCATACAGTTATTTCTAACGCTTCTTGTACTACAAACTGCTTGGCGCCTTTCGCTAAAGTATTGAATGATAAATTCGGAATCGTTAAAGGTATGATGACAACAATTCATTCTTACACTAACGACCAATCTGTACTAGACGTACCACATAAAGACCTTCGTCGTGCTCGTGCAGCTGCTGAGAACATTATCCCATCTTCTACTGGTGCGGCTAAAGCAGTTTCTCTAGTATTGCCTGAGCTTAAAGGTAAATTGAACGGTATGGCTATGCGTGTACCTACACCTAACGTTTCTGTAACTGACCTAGTTGCAGAGCTTAAAGTTGACGTAACTGTTGAAGAAGTTAACGCTGCTCTTAAAGAAGCTGCTAACGGCGCTCTTAAAGGCATCCTTAACTACAGCGATGAGCCACTTGTATCTTCTGACTACAATGGTGACCCTGCTTCTTCTACAATCGATGCTCTTTCTACAATGGTTGTTGAAGGTAACATGGTTAAAGTTGTTTCTTGGTACGACAACGAGTGGGGTTATTCTAACCGCGTAGTTGACCTAGCTGCTTACATCGCTGCAAAAGGTCTATAAGGAAAGAAAGCCGACGGGCATGACTCTTCATGAAGATGTCGGTCCTTAGCCTTACTGAACGCATGAGCGTAAAAGAGGCTAGTTATAAGCAGGCGTTTCTTCCCTAGGAAGGACGCCTGCTTTTATATTGCATAATCAAATCATTGGGAGGCTAATCCATGAATAAAAAAAGTATTCGCGACGTGGCTGATTTAGCTGGTAAAAAAGTATTCGTGCGTGTCGATTTTAACGTGCCACTAGAAAACGGTGCTATTACTGACGACAAGCGTATTCGTGAAACGTTGCCAACGATCAACTACCTCATTGAAAAAGGTGCTAAAGTCATTCTTGCGAGCCACTTGGGCCGTCCAAATGGCGAGGTTGTAGAAGAGCTACGTCACACTGCTAGTGCGGCACGTCTTTCCGAACTTCTTGGCAAACCAGTTGTTAAAGCTAATGAAGCTGTAGGCGATGCTGTTAAAGCTCAAATCGCTGACATGCAAAACGGAGATGTTCTACTTCTTGAAAACGTGCGTTTCTACCCTGGCGAAGAGAAAAATGACGCAGAACTTGCGAAGCAATTCGCTGAGCTTGCTGATCTTTTCGTTAACGATGCATTTGGTGCTGCTCACCGTGCGCATGCTTCTACAGAAGGTATTGCACATCATCTACCAGCAGTATCTGGCTTGCTTATGGAGAAAGAGCTTGATGTACTAGGTAAAGCTCTTAACAACCCTGAGCGTCCATTTACAGCGATTGTTGGTGGTTCTAAAGTTAAGGATAAAATTGCTGTAATCGAAAAAATGATTGAAATCGCAGATAACATCATTATCGGTGGCGGTCTATCCTACACATTCTTCAAGGCACAAGGCTATGAAATCGGTCAATCTTTGCTTGATAGCAGTAAGCTAGAACTAACGCTTGAATTTATTGAAAAAGCGAAAAAAGCAGGCAAAAACTTGTATTTGCCAGTGGATATCGTTGTTACAGATGAATTCAGTGCAAACGCGAATACTAAAATTGTTCCTGTAGATAGCATTCCTGCAGACATGGAAGGTATCGATATCGGTCCAAAAACTCGTGAAATCTACGCTGACGTTATTAAAAACTCTAAGCTAGTAGTATGGAACGGTCCGATGGGCGTATTCGAAATCGAGCCATTCTCTCATGGTACACGTGCAGTAGCTCAAGCTACAGCTGAAACTGAAGGCTACACAGTTATCGGTGGCGGTGATTCTGCAGCAGCAGCTGAAAAATTCGGCCTAGCTGATCGCATGAACTTCATCTCTACTGGTGGCGGTGCTTCCCTTGAGTTCATGGAAGGTAAAGCTCTTCCAGGCGTTGTAGCTCTTAACGATAAATAAGATTAGCCCGATTAAGGATGTGTGATCCAGCGATGGATTGTACATCCTTGAGGACTGTTAATGACCAGCATGCTTCCGAAGTAACTTTTTCTCACGAAGAGGTTCTTAGGAATGCATCAAAAAGTTTTGGTTAATGCTTCCGAGGTAACTTTTTCTCACGAAGAGGTTCTTACGAATGCATCAAAAAAGTGGTAATGCTTCCGAAGTAACTTTTTTTGCATAGAAGTTCTTAGGAATGCATCAAAAAAGTTTTGAGGAGGACTAAAAATGAGCAGAACACCTATTATTGCAGGTAACTGGAAAATGTTTAAGACGGTTTCTGAGTCTGTAGCTTTCTTTGAAGCTGTGAAGGGTAAAGCTGAGGTTGCAGGTGTAGAAAGTGTTATCTGTGCACCATTTACTAACCTACCAGCGCTTGTAGAAGCAGCGAAAGGTACATCGATCGCAATCGGTGCTCAAAATCTTCACTTTGAAGATAACGGTGCATTCACTGGTGAGATCAGCGGCGTTATGCTGAAGGATCTAGGTGTAAAATATGTATTGATCGGTCACTCTGAGCGTCGTCAATACTTCGCTGAGACAGATGAAACAGTAAACAAGAAGGTTCATGCTGCATTCAAACATAGCCTAGTACCGATCATTTGTATCGGTGAAAATCTTGAAGAGCGTGAAGCAGGTACGACAAAAGATGTTTGCCGTACTCAAACGGTAGCTGCATACGAAGGCATCTCTGCTGAGCAGGCAGCACAATCTGTTATCGCATACGAGCCAGTATGGGCTATCGGTACAGGTAAATCCTCTACTAGCGCAGATGCACAGGATGTTATTGGTTATGTGCGTAGCGTAGTAGCTGAGCTTTATGATCAAGCGACTGCAGACGCAGTACGTATTCAATATGGCGGTAGTGTAAAGCCAAACAACGTTGCTGAATATCTTGGTCAACAGGATATTGATGGCGCGCTAGTTGGCGGTGCAAGCCTTGAGCCAGACTCCTATGTAGCACTTGTTGAGGGGGCCAAGTAAGATGGCTAATCGTAAACCAGTAGCTTTAATTATTATGGACGGCTTTGGTCTTCGTAATGATGTAGTGGGTAACGCTGTTGCTCAAGCTAAAAAGCCGAACTATGATCGTTATCTTCAGCAATATCCAAACACAACTTTGGTTGCTTGCGGTGAAGCAGTAGGTCTACCAGAGGGACAAATGGGTAACTCTGAGGTAGGTCACTTAAACATCGGTGCTGGTCGTATTGTTTACCAGGATCTAACTCGCATTACAAAATCAATTCGCGATGGTGAATTTTTCGAAAATGAAACCTTCATTAAAGCAATTAGCAATGCGAAAGAGAACGGTAAAAAGCTTCATATCTACGGCCTGCTATCCAATGGCGGCGTGCATAGCCACATCGATCATATTGTTGCATTGCTGGAAACTTCAAAACGTCAAGGCTTTAGTGATGTTTATATACATGGCTTCCTTGATGGTCGTGATGTATCTCCAAGCAGCGGTGAAGGGTTCGTAGAGCACCTGCAACAAAAGATTGCTGAGCTAGGCGTAGGTAAAATTGCAACGCTTTCTGGACGCTACTATGCGATGGATCGTGATAAGCGCTGGGAGCGCGTAGAAAAAACCTACCGCGCCCTCGTATATGGAGAAGGAGAAAAAGCGACTAATCCATTACAAGCGGTTAAAGATTCCTATGCGAAGGAAGTCTATGACGAGTTCTTCTTGCCAACAGTTATCGTAGATGATCAAGGGGCACCTGTTGCGACAGTTGAAGATCAAGACTCTGTTATCTTCTGTAACTTCCGTCCTGACCGTGCGATTCAATTGTCACAGGTATTCACGAACGAGGATTTCCGTGGATTCGATCGCGGCGACAAGCAGCCAAAAGACTTATTCTATGTATGCTTAACGCTGTTTAGTGAAACGGTTGGAGGGTTAGTTGCATACTCACCTAAAAACCTTGATAATACGCTTGGTGAAGTGCTTGCGCAGAACAATTTGACGCAGCTTCGTACAGCGGAAACAGAAAAATATCCTCACGTTACGTTCTTCTTCAGTGGTGGTCGTGATAAAGAACTGCCTGGTGAAACGCGCGTGTTGATCAATTCACCAAAGGTTGCAACCTATGATCTGCAGCCTGAGATGAGCGCTTATGAGCTTGCAGAATCTACTGTTCGTGAGATCGAAGCGGATAAGCATGATGTTATTATTATTAACTTTGCTAACCCTGATATGGTTGGTCACTCAGGTATGCTTGAGCCAACAATTAAAGCGGTAGAAGCAACAGATGAATGTGTAGGTAAAGTGGTAGAGGCTGTTCATGCAGCAGGTGGTGTGTGTATTATTACCGCTGACCATGGTAACGCTGATATGGTGTTTGATGAGAATGGCAACCCGCATACTGCACATACAACAAACCCTGTTCCATTTATCGTAACAAAGCAAGATATCGAGCTTCGCAATGACGGTATTCTAGCGGATATCGCTCCGACGATGCTTTCACTGCTTAATCTTGAGAAACCAGAAGAAATGACAGGTTCTACATTGATTAAGTAAGGTCATTACATGTACAATAATAATATAAAAACAAAAGGAGTGTTACACTAAATGTCTATCATCGTTGACGTATACGCACGTGAAGTTCTTGACTCGCGTGGTAATCCAACTGTAGAAGTTGAAGTTTCTCTTGAATCTGGCGGCAAAGGCCGTGCAATCGTTCCATCTGGTGCATCTACTGGTGCTTACGAGGCTGTTGAGCTTCGCGATGGCGATAAATCTCGCTACCTTGGTAAAGGTGTACTTACAGCGGTTGAAAACGTAAATACGATCATCGCTCCAGAAATCATCGGTCTTGACGCTCTTGATCAAGTAGCAATCGACCGTAAAATGATTCAATTAGACGGTACTCACAACAAAGGCAAGCTAGGTGCGAACGCAATTCTTGCTGTTTCTATGGCTGTTGCTCGTGCTGCTGCTGATGCTCTAGATGTACCTCTTTACACATATCTTGGCGGATTCAACGCAAAAGTTCTTCCAGTTCCAATGATGAACATCATCAATGGTGGTGAGCATGCGGACAACAACATCGACGTTCAAGAGTTTATGGTTCTTCCAGTTGGTGCAGAAAACTTCAAAGAAGCGCTACGCATCGGTGCGGAAATCTTCCACAACCTTAAAGCAGTTCTTCATGACAAAGGTCTTAACACTGCTGTAGGTGACGAAGGTGGTTTTGCTCCTAACCTTGGATCTAACGAAGAAGCAATCACAACAATTATCTCTGCAATTGAGCGCGCGGGCTACAAGCCAGGTGAAGATGTATTCCTAGGTATGGACGTTGCTTCTACTGAGTTCTTCAAAGACGGTAAATACGTGCTTGCTGGCGAAGGCAAATCCTTCACTTCTGCTGAGTTCGTTGACCTTCTTGAATCTTGGGTTGATAAATATCCAATCATCACAATTGAAGATGGTTGTTCAGAGGATGACTGGGAAGGTTGGAAGCTTCTTACTGACCGCCTAGGCAAAAAAGTACAGTTGGTTGGTGACGATCTATTCGTAACAAACACTGAGCGTCTATCTGACGGTATCGACAAAGGCGTAGGTAACTCTATCCTAGTTAAAGTTAACCAAATCGGTACATTGACTGAAACATTCGATGCTATCGAAATGGCTAAACGTGCTGGTTATACAGCAGTAATTTCTCACCGTTCTGGTGAATCAGAAGACAGCACAATTGCTGATATCGCTGTTGCGACTAACGCTGGTCAGATCAAAACGGGTGCTCCTTCTCGTACAGACCGCGTTGCGAAATACAACCAATTGCTTCGTATCGAAGATCAACTTGGTTCAACTGCACAATATGCAGGTAAATCAGCGTTCTACAACCTTAAAAAATTCAAATAAGCAATATACAAAAAGCACTATGCCGTTCATTGCGGCATAGTGCTTTTTTATTTGTGCTCGCCATATTCGCACACACTGACGTGATCGCATGAATTTTTTGTAGTAGGTCATAATGTAGGCATACGATTATGACATAAAGAGGTGTTCTGTTATGGAATATCAGCTTGGATTGCAAATGTATTCGGTGAAACATGTTGCAGAGGATGATTTGGTTCATACGCTCAAAAAAATTAGAGAAATCGGTTATCAATCCATTGAGCTCATTGGATATTATACGTATAAGCCCTCCATGCTGCGAAGGATGTTAAAAAGGTTGGATCTAAAGGTGCCTTCCGTTCATGTTCCTCTGCGTATATATGATGAGAAAATGATCGAAAAGGATTTTGGACGATCGGCTAAATTTGTTTCCGAGACTGGAGCAAGCTATATTGTGGTTCCATGGCTGCCTATTCGTGAAGATATTAAGGAACATGAGGTCATCTTCTTTCAGCAGCTTCTTGAACGCCTTGTGAAAATTGCGGAGGAACAAAAGCTTCAGCTCGTGCTCCACAATTTCACCCGCGAGTTTGTAGAAATAAGCAAGGAGCAATATATAATGGATCAGCTGATTGAGAAATTAAGTGAAGATCAGCTGTTGCTTGAGTTGGACTTTAGTAAGATCTTTCTAAGTGGCTTAGATCCTAAGGAGATCTACCATCGTTATGAGTCAAGAACTCCCTTTCTGCATATCCGTACGATGACAGAAGGGAGAAAAGATTGCTTACTTGAGGATGGTGTGATTGACTTCAAGAAATTGTTGCCTAGCTTAAAAAACTTAGATTCGAAGGTGATGTATATCGAGCAGCAGTTTCATAAGAACAAAGCACTAGAAGATGCAGAAAAAAACTTTCAATATCTCTCGCAGCTGTTGGAAACCTCTAAGCAACAATCATCTATGCAGCCGTCCATGCAACAATCAAGTGGCCTATATACTCAGTCATTTCATACAAACACGCAAAGCAACAGGTGATATACGTACATGGACAGAGCACAGCACAGTGCTCAATATTGGTAAGCGACTATCCAATCTGTCCTATTGTGTCGTTTAGCCTAGTATGCTACAATAAAATTATCTGTTTTTGTATGGATTGCTATGCTGGAGGTGGAAGAAATGGCAGTTGCTTTTAAAATTTTGCTTATCGTCTTCGCGCTTGGCTTAATTGGAGCTGTATTGCTTCAAAAAGGTAAAAGTGCTGGACTATCTGGTGCGATCTCAGGTGGTGCGGAGCATCTATTCGGTAAACAAAAAGCACGCGGATTAGATTTGTTTCTAGAGCGTTTAACAGTAGGTTTAGCAGCAGGTTTCTTTATTTTGGCGTTAGTTGTTTCGTATTTTCTAAATCAATAAACGTACATTAAAAAGCGAGGATTTCCTCGCTTTTTTTGTTTTCTCAATAAAAAGGGATGCAATGCGGATGATTCGTGTATACTTAAATTAAACGGTCGAATATGCTGAAAATTAAGTTATAAAGGAGACCAAAGAATGGTAAACGAGAGCCAATTGCTCGAATTTATGAAGGAAATTGCTTATAAGCCAATGACCTATTCTGAGCTTGAGCAGCATTTTAACATTACCGATGCAGCTGAGTTTAAGAGCTTTTTGAAAATGCTTGTCGCTCTAGAAGAGCAAGGGAAGATCATTCGTACACGTAATGAACGATTTGGTGTTCCAGAACGTATGAATTTACTTAGAGGAACAGTACAGGCACATGCAAAGGGCTTTGCTTTCCTAATTCCAGACGACAGTGAGCACCCTGACGTTTATTTACATGCGAATGATTTGAAAAGTGCGATGAATGGAGACGTCGTATTAGTTCGCATAACGAGTAAAAGTGAAGCTGGCGGACGGATGGAAGGAGAGGTTGTACGTGTCGTACAGCGAGCGATCACTCAAGTCGTAGGTGTACTTGAGGATCACGAGTCGTTCGCATTTGTCATGCCCGATGACCAGCGAATTAATCGAGATATTTTTATACCTAAAGCAAAAACGATGGGGGCAGTTACTGGACAGAAGGTCGTTGTAGAAATAGTGATCTACCCAGAGGGTCGCTCAGCGGCTGAAGGGGAAGTTATTGAAATTTTAGGGCATAAAAATGATCCTGGTGTTGATATTTTATCTATTATTCGCAAGCATCAGCTGCCAGAGCAATTCCCGGAAGAAGTAATGGCAGAGGCGATTGCTGCCCCTGAGCACATTACGGAAGAAGAGATTGTTAGCCAAGGCCGACGTGATTTGCGTAATGAGGTTATTGTGACGATAGACGGTGCCGATGCGAAGGATCTGGATGATGCCGTTCATATAAAAAGACTAGACAATGGGAATTACCTGCTTGGCGTGCATATTGCGGATGTAGGCTATTATGTAAAAGAACGTTCCGCACTTGATCAGGAAGCGCTGCGCAGAGGTACAAGCGTCTACTTAGTAGACCGTGTCATACCCATGCTGCCACATCGCTTATCTAACGGAATTTGCTCGTTGAACCCTAAGGTAGATCGCTTAACGTTAAGCTGTGAGATGGAGTTTGAGCCAGGAACACTTAAACAGGTGCGCCATGACATATTTACGAGTGTTATTCGGACTACGGAACGGATGACGTATGCCGATGTTAGACGTATCTTGAAGGCTGATGAGGAAAATCCGGAAACGGAGCTTAAGGAACGCTATGCAGATTTGCTTGATATGTTTAAGCTTATGGAGGAGCTTGCCTTAGGCTTGCGTAGAAAGCGTATGAAGCGCGGTGCGATCGATTTCGATTTCCAGGAATCTAAGATCATTGTCGATGAGCAAGGCAAGCCGGTCGATATTGTGAAGCGAGAGCGTACAATCGCTGAGCAAATTATTGAGGAATTCATGCTTGCAGCCAATGAGACAGTTGCTGAGCATTTCTTCTGGCTAAAGGTGCCGTTTATTTATCGTATCCATGAAGATCCCGATCAAGAAAAGCTGCAAACGTTTATGACCTTTGCTGCTAATTTTGGGCATATCGTTAAAGGGAAAGGCAACTCGGTTCATCCTAGGTCATTGCAAACGCTGCTTGATAAAATCCAGGGCACAAAGGAAGCGACCGTTATCTCGACGATGATGCTTCGCTCGATGAAGCAAGCGAAGTATGACTCGCAAAGCCTAGGACATTTTGGACTAGCCGCAGAGTTTTATACGCATTTCACATCGCCTATCCGGCGTTACCCAGACTTAATGATTCACCGAGTGATTCGGGAGGTCATCGAGAATGGAGGCACACTGTCACCACAGCGTCAGGATGCGTTAAACGCTAAGATGCAGGATATCGCTCAGCATGCCTCGCAGCGTGAACGTGTAGCGGTTGAAGCGGAAAGAGATACTGATCGCTTGAAGAAGTGTGAGTATATGCTCGATAAAGTTGGAGAAACGTTCAGCGGAATTATTAGTAGTGTGACGAGCTTTGGATTGTTCGTTGAGCTGGAAAATACGGTAGAAGGCTTAATTCGCCTAGGCGATATGCACGATGATTACTACCATTTCCACCCTGATCACATGATCTTAGTTGGCGAGCGTACATCAAGAATTTACCGTATCGGTGATGAGGTAGAAATCATCGTAAGCCGTGTAAATATGAACGATCATACCATCGATTTCGAATTTACGAAGCAAAGCGGCGGTGGAGGAAACTACTCTGCAGCTCGTCGTAAGCGTAAAGAGGATGACCGACCAGAGGGTCCTTATTCCAAAAACCGTGGCGGCAAAGGTGGACGCCAAGGTGGTGGGGATCAACGGACGGGTCGAAGAAAGAATAATGACTTTAAACGTGGTCCGCGGACGAGTGCGAACACTTCTAAAGAAAGCAGTCCGTGGAGTGAAAATGAACCATTAGTGTTAGATTTCGATGCTTATGATCAAGAGGCAGGTCATAGTGGAGAGTTTATTCGCAGTGCGGAGAACGACTCTTACTATTCTAATCCATTCGATGCAGGGGTTAAGCAGAAGAAAGGAAGCCGAGCTTCGACAGATCGTAGTGGCAGAGGTGTTGCGTTAGGCAATAAACGCAAAAAGAAAACGTCAGAAAGCGGTGTGTTTAATGGAGGGGCTACAGGCTCTTCTGGCAATTCAGCATCTGCGAACAAAGCAAAGAAGAAGAAGGTAAAAGCGAAAAAGTCCATGTCAGCTTTTGTTCGAAAGAAATAACGGCTGATAGAGGGGATCAATCGATTGTAATTTTTTTGAATCAGGAGGAGGCAAATAGTCTTGCTTTTTCCTGATTCCTATTATAAACTAAAGCTATCTGATTTGAACTACCTGAATTCACATATTGAAAAGGGTATCATCAGCAACAAATGAACCTTTTTCAATGTGTGAATTTTTTGTTTTACAACGAAATAGGCGCATATTATTTAATTTTTTTCT
Organism: Paenibacillus camelliae; assembly: GCF_023715345.1. Lineage (GTDB taxonomy): Bacteria > Bacillota > Bacilli > Paenibacillales > Paenibacillaceae > Pristimantibacillus > Pristimantibacillus camelliae. The sequence goes on along the minus strand of NZ_JAMBNY010000020.1, from coordinate 29,888 downwards.
CTTAAGGAGGCTATTTCACATGCAACAAGGTACAGTTAAATGGTTTAACGCAGAAAAAGGCTACGGCTTTATCGAAGTAGAAGGCGGTAACGATGTATTCGTACACTTCTCCGCGATCACTGGCGAAGGCTTCAAAACTCTTGAAGAAGGCCAACAAGTTGAGTTCAACGTAGTTGAAGGCAACCGCGGACCACAAGCAGAAAACGTAGTTAAGCTTTAATAGCTAACCTGCGCATAATGCGTGTGAAAGACCGTCCTTTACCGTCTCGGTGGGGCGGTCTTTCTTGTTCAGACCAGCACGATTGTTGATTTTAAAGGTGCAAATTGCTACAATATAATTCCACGAGAATGATGTAGAGAGGTGACGGGCATGGGAAAACAAAAGAATAATGATAAGCCGCTTGCTCAAAACAAAAAGGCTTCCCATGACTATTTCATCGAAGAGACCTTTGAAGCGGGCATGGTGCTAACAGGAACGGAAATTAAATCGATCCGCAACGGCCGTGCAAATATTAATGATGCGTTCGCGACCATTCGTAATGGCGAGATCTTCATTCACAATATGCATGTCAGCCCATTTGAACAAGGTAATATTCATAACCCATCTGATCCGACCCGAGCGAGAAAGCTGCTAATGCATAAGGCGCAAATTTCGAAGCTGTATGGTCAAGCGAAGCAGGAAGGCTATTCCATCGTTCCGCTTAAGATTTACATTCGCAACGGCTATGCCAAGCTGCTAATCGGTCTAGGTAAAGGTAAAAAGCAATATGATAAGCGTGAGTCTGCAGCGAAGCGTGATTCACAGCGTGATATTCAGCGTATATTGCGTGAAAAGCAGAAGGTTATTCGTTAGGACGTTATCTGCTCCCTTCGAAGTTTGTATACACGCCCTAGCAAAGTTTTCGCTTACTTCCAGCGATTACAACGTGTAATGTACTGACATTCATGTTATACTATGTTCATAGCTGATCGAGATGATCAGTGAGGAGGCAAAACGAGATAGTCGGTGGCTAGATCGTGATGCTGATGCAACAATTTTAATCCGTGCTTACTTCGCGAAGAAGCAAGCGCCCTTATCTGCTCATTAGCATAACAGCTAATTTAGAGCCATTTAGGGGGCGTTTATGGATTCGACGGGGATTGAACGAGCATGGGTTGCGGGTAGTGGGGAGTCGTCCACTTAAAAACGCTAAAGCCTATTAAATGGCAAACAACAAACAAACTACGCTTTAGCAGCTTAATAACCTGTTAGCGTGCTTCTGCCTCGCATCGCCCATGTGCTAGGATAGGGGCTCAACTTTAGTGGGATACGCCGCTCGGTCTCCGCCTGGGGTCGACGGAAGAAGATAATCAGGCTGGGCCTAGCGAAAGCCGGTTACGGGGCGTTTGCTTTGCCGACATTAAAACTGTGACTACACCCGTAGAGGCCTATGTGGCGTAGTCTTCGGACAGGGGTTCAAATCCCCTCGCCTCCACCATCATGAACACCATCCGCATGAGGATGGTGTTTTTGTTTTTTATGCAACCTAGTTCTATAATATATTCATCAAACAAGGCGAATTGGTAATCATAATACATGGTGATGAATACTGATAGAAGATGCTTTTTTGTCATCAATAAACGATAAACGAAAGAGGTTAAAGAATGACACTCTTATTAATATATCTGTTTCTTGCTTTAGGTGTTTCTTTTCTTTGTTCGGTGCTCGAGGCGGTTTTATTATCAACAACTCCATCATATTTAAATGTAAAGTTGGAGAGTGGCAACAAAAGGGCTAGGCTTTTTATGGATTTGAAGAAGAATGTGGATCGTCCGCTTTCCGCAATTCTTACGCTTAATACTATAGCCCATACCGTTGGTGCATCTGGTGTCGGGGCGCAAGCGACTAAAGTGTTTGGTGATGCGTACTTCGGAATCATCTCAGCTGTACTAACTATTCTTATTCTTGTTTTTTCAGAAATTATACCGAAAACGATTGGTGCAAGGTATTGGAGAAGCCTTGCGCTAGTATCTGCTCAGTTGATTCAATATTTAATTTATATCACATATCCTTTAGTTATCGTGTCTGAATACATTACAAAAATGATATCAAGTAACTCTCATGAGCAAACAACGACAAGCAGGGAAGAATTATCTGTTTTGGCCAATGTAGGAACGCAAGAAGGGGTCTTTGAGGCAGATGAGAACAAAATCATTCAAAGCATCATCAAACGCAGAGCGATCACAGTAAATGAGGTCATGACTCATCGGACCGATATAGTTGCCATTCCAGTTAATGCTTCTTTAGAAGAAGTTGTATCTGTTGTAACCATAGAAAAATATTCTAGGGTTCCTATATATGAAGTGAATATTGATAATATCGTTGGAATACTGCATGCCAAGGATCTAATCGAATATTTAAGCGGGTCTCATAATGCAAATGAATTTAATGTAGGGAATGTTTGCAGAACTCCTTATATGGCATCCATGTTTGTGACAATGGACCAGTTATTTAAGGATTTTCAGCAGAATAAAATTCATATTGCAGTCATAATCGACGAATTTGGGGGAACGGCAGGTATTGTAACCCATGAAGATTTATTGGAGGAAATAGTAGGCGAAATTTTTGATGAGGATGATGAGATTGTTAAAGATATCATTAAAGCAGATGAAAACACATTTTATGTTAATGGAGGTATAAGTTTGGATGACGTTGTGGATTATTTTAACGTAGATCTTCCGATTGAGAAATACGAAACGTTAAGTGGTTTTATCATTGGACAAATCGGGCGTATCCCTATGATAGGTGATAAAGATTCGATTGAGTACGAAGGGTTAGTTTTTAAGATCGAAGAAGTGGATGGTAGAATGATATCAAAGGTGAAAGTGTGCAGAATATTAGAGCGCTAGCGGGATAGGCTGTCACATCTTGCCTGGGGTGTCTGAAGAAGATAAACGGCTGACCTAAAATGTACCGCGTTGCAGGGGCCACGGTATAGCTTTTGATGCCAGTCGTTACGGATTAATGGATTTTTGCCGACATTAAAACTGTGACTACACCCGTAGAGGTCTTTGTGGCGTAGTCTTCGGAGAGGGGTTCAACTCCCCTCGCTTCCACCATGTAAATTCGCAAAAGCATACGGTTGTAGGGGGTTTGCCTAAAATGGATGGGAAGAATGTGAAAGAGCCAGCACCCATGTTTCACTCAGGAGGCTGGTCCAAGTTCGTAGACCACCGTAGACATCCGCTTTTTTGAGGGTGTTTAAGGGGCTTTATCGTAGACATTTTGTCTACGGGGCTATTATTAGACTAAATTAAGATACGGTGAACCGTACCACAAGTAGTGGTAAAGCAGAGGGTCGATTGAGGGTGGAAGCATCATTGCTCAACCCACAAATTGGAGCTTAGCGAATCAAATAATTAAATTGGGAACAGAGAAATAACAAAATTTATAATGCTACAAAAGCCCGACTTTGATTGGGCTTTTGTAGCATACAGTTTTACTGATATTTCCTCGATACTCCATTGTGGAAGCGCAAAATAAGAATTCTAACGCGTTTCCTAAAACAAAGGCTATTTTATAAATTCTAATGTTGATTTGTGACCATAAGAAAACCACCTTTGTGAAAAGGCGGTTAATTGAACTTTCATCCGTTAGCGGAATATTTTCTTGTGGAGGTTCAATAACTATGAAGTCTTGAAAAGATAATAGGTTAGTCATCTCTACCTTTTATTTTAAGAGAACCTACACCAATAATTGCTCCAAGTATAACTAAAACTATACTGGCTATAATTTCATACCCTTGCAAAACATCGATGTAATTTACGAGAAACCAACTTGGTCCTCCACCTGCTAATCGATTTATAATGCCCCCAATTCCTTGAATTAAAAGAAGTAGACTTACACCGCTTGCAATCTCTTTCATAACACAACATCTCCTTCCAAATAACTAATATCACTATAGAATTCCCCTAATGCCAATATTGAATAAAACCGCCCCAATAACGGCCACTCCCACTAATACAGAAGACAATGGGGCTTTTAATAATTTTGTTCTTAGTTTTTCGAGCTTATTTTGAATCCAGCTTCTAAAGAGAATATAAATGATCAATAGTAAGATTGAAGGAAGTACCATAAGCACGTTATAACCAAGTAAAGTAATTATGGACAAACCCGTATTAAACGCTAAACCATCCATTAATAATATCGAGTAGAAATACGGTAAAGCTGTGGTAAACTCGATCGCAAATACAATAATACCAAGTACAATCATCGCTCTTATTGACACTTGCTTGGGTAACCATTCCCAAAATCGGGATTCCATTCGTTTCTTAGGCTTATAAAAGCTTATCAGTACAAGTATGGCACCAAGTATCGTATAAAACCAACTTGAAATTTGATTGTTGGAAGTGCTTTCTATAAAACCAAGTATCGACCCAACTCCAAGGTAAACCAAGATACCCAGCATAAAATAGCAAATTTGTGTCGATAATAAAAAAATGATTAAACGCGATGTTAATTTCTCTTTTTGTATTAGAAGGATATAAGCTGTGATGGCCAATACCCCGGGGCTTAAGATGTCAATGAATGCACAAAGCGCAATAATGAGGAGAGCTGTTGTGAAATCTATGTTTGCAGGAATCAATGATTCTATGATTTCAAGCATCTATACCCCCCCTTCTTTATTTATTTATCACACTGTGATAAAATCATATTAGCACAGTGTGATAAATAAAAGCAAGAGGTGGTTTAGGTGCCTAAGGTTGTTGATCACAGTATTAAAAAGAAAGATATTGCTGATATTGCTTGGAGAATTATTGAAACGGAAGGAATTGAAAAAGCATCTATCCGAAGAATTGCATCTGAGGCTGGAATGTCTAGCGGAGCGTTAAGACATTATTTCTCAACCCAAGATGAATTGCTGTTATTTATCATGGATTATTTTCTTGATCGAGGAAAAGAACGGTCGGATAATAAATCATGGTCAAAAAAACCTCTAATTGCAGTACAGGAGATATTGTTAGAATTAGTTCCTGTGAATCGGGATAAACAAACTGAAACTGGCGTTTGGCTGGTTTTCGCCATTCGCTCACTTACAAGCGTAGTTTTGACAAAGAAAAAATATGAACTTACTGAAGGAGTATATATTTTAATGGAAGCAGTACTTGAAATATTGATAAAAGCAGGCTATATAAATAAAGACATAAATATTGAAATAGAAAAACTAAGGCTTTCGGCAGTCATTGAAGGTTTATCCATACATGCTCTACTAAGACCAGATATATTCACAATTAAAAAAACAGAACAAATTATTACTCACCACTTAAATGAACTTTGCAATCAATAATATATTGGGTGACGGTGACATCTGACGCGGTATCGGAACGCATACGCAGCTTCGACGCTCCTACAGTCAATGCGGCGATCGCGCCGATAATGGTCACGCCAAGTGCAAGCGCAAACCCCCGGTTGATCGCATTGCCCATCGCGAGCTTATAGAAGGCAACCAATTGCGGTTCAAAATAATCCTTATCGAAATATGATATCGGGATTCAATGGATCGCGATTCGGATCAGCATTCCAAATGAGCCCGAATTTCTCGGCAGCGGTTGCAACCGATGACTTCATCTGCAGATTGAGCAGATTGGAGGTTCCGATTCCAAGCGCCATATTGGTGAACATCACGGTACGAACCTGGAAGCGTGCCTGCAAAAATCCGATTAACACGGAACCACAAATCATGGATAACATCATAGGGATTAGTAACTGCTTTACGCTGAACCCGTCGAACATATACAAGCATACAGGGGTAAGTAGGTCATTGCAGAGAACAGAAGAGCACCTTGACAGAAAACGATAATGCTTGTGCCGCTCACCATACGGTTCTTGAAAAGATGAAGCGACGAGATCGGTTCCGATGCCCGTTGCTAATCTAACCATGAACCATGAACACTTCTTAATGATGTTATTAAGGAGTGCTTTTTTGTTTTAAAAGTTATTCATAAAATACTTAATGTTTTTTTTTTTTTTTTTTTTGTAACGCAAAGGTGGAATACGAAGTGGCTACAGCTCTTCTTGTCTAGTTGGGAGGTTAGAGGATAAAAAAGCGATATTAAAGGTATTCCACCTACTAATGTAATTTTATATTACATAAATATTGTGAAATTTATTTTTTTACCTTGATCTATTCATAGTATGTTAGTTTTATGTGTGTTTTATATGATTAACTGCAAATAAAAATAATGATTGACAATAAATATCGTATGGATGTAACATATTGATGTAAGGTAAGTGAACATAACATTAAACTTGAAGGGAATGTTCTATATGAAAAAAATGAAAGTTATTGGCGCTATTGCTGCTTGTGCAATTTGTGTATCGATGGTGACAACTGCTGCACCTGCAAGTGCTTTTGTTCCAAATGGCATGATAAAATCTTCTGTCACTGCTACAGATGCGTTGAAAAATTTATATAAACTATATCACGAAGCGAAAGCTATAAATCTTGCAGCTTATCCAGCTGAATATGCTAATCAAGTGAAGCATGCGATTAGCATGGTTAACGATATTACGCCGAACAGCACGGTTTATAAGATCAATCAAACACGCCTTCATCTACAGGTGGCAGTTGACACTTTGAAAATCGATCTCCAAAAGTCCTCCATTGCAGACATTCAAGAAGCGGTTAAAGCTGGGGAAATTACATATGCAGAGCTAGTGAATATGTATCTAACTCGTATTAATCTATATAGCTCGCATAGCGTACAAATCAATGCGATTGCAACGCTTAATCCTAAGGCTCTTGCGTTAGCGACACAGGCTGATAAGGCTGTAAAAGCAGATCCATCGAAAGCAACTGGAATGTTTGGTATCCCAGTCTTAATTAAAGACAACATCGGTACAACAAAAGCTGATGAAATGGCTACTACTGCTGGATCTATCGCATTAGCTAATAACTTTGTAGCTGATGATGCATTTATTGTTTCGCAGCTAAAAGAGGACGGAGCTATCATTCTAGGTAAAACAAATCTATCTGAATTTGCTAACTTTATTACAAGTGGTATGAGAAATGGTTATTCTACGCTAGGCGGCCAGGTTCTTAATCCATATTTGCCAAATGTGTTAGATGTTTCGGGTTCTTCTTCTGGTTCAGGAGCAGCTGGAGCAGCTGCATTAGCGGCAATTACAATTGGTTCTGAAACCTCAGGATCAATTTTATCTCCATCCTTCCGTAACTCATTGGTTGGTTTGAAGCCAACATTAGGATTGGTGAGTCGCTCGGGTATTATTCCTCTTGCTCATAGTCAGGACGTTGCAGGTCCAATGGGACGTAATGTGGCCGATGTAGCCATGCTGCTAAGCTCCATTCAAGGCTATGATGAAAAGGACCTGTACATTAATATGGGAATTGACAATGAAATTGTTGTGGATGAGGCGTATCTAGCTGATAAGATGGAAAACTACACCGATTACTTAAAAGAAGATGGGCTGAAGGGTAAAACACTTGGTGTTTATCGAATTCCTGACAAGGAAACGCAGCCGGATATTTACGAAGTATTCATGGATTCTATTCGTGTGCTTGAAGAGCAAGGAGCTAAAATCGTGTTCGGTAAAGATGGTGATGGCATGATGGGAGAGATTCCTTCTGCACCAGCATCAAAGGTATTATATTATGACTTCAAGCAGGATATCGAATCCTATATTCAATCACAGAAGAATCCTATCATTGCAAGTGACGGGGAAACAGAGATAAAGAGCTTATCGGATGTTATTGCTTACAATAAGAAAAACTTGGCTCTATTGAAATATGGGCAAACGATTCTAGAAGAGTCTAATGGCTATGATATGACACCAGGCTCAGACGATTATAAAAATTACGAGAGCCAACGTGCTGCAGATATTGAGTATTCTCGTAAAAACGGTATTAACTATCTATTAGATAAATATGAGCTTGATGGCTTGATCGGAATGAACGGTGCGACTACAGGTATTGCTGCAAAAGCAGGATATCCTAGTATTACGATTCCTGCTGGATATCGTACAGCTGAGGGGGGCAATGGTGAGCCGATTGGTTTGCAAATTACAGGTGATGCGTTCTCAGAAGAAAAACTAATCGAGATGGGCTATGCCTTTGAGCAAGCAACGAAGGTTCGTGTTGCTCCAGGAATGGCAGTTAAAGATCGACTTAAGCAAATCATTGATGATGCAACAGCTGAGGGCTTTACAGGTGAAGCTCTAGAAAAAGCGACAAGTGTATACAAAAACAACTTCGCAACTCAATACGATGTTGATCGTGCAGGCAATAGCTTATACTACAAGCTTTATACTCAGCTAATGAAAGATCTTAAATAGTTTAACCTTAATCGAAAAATCAAAGACTGACTGGAGAAACCCGACCATTGGAGGTCGGGTTTTCTCAATAAGAGGTAGTCTGTTTTTTAGCAATAAGAAAAACGAAAATCTATCCTAGAGAGTAATAACCTCCCCGTCATCAGGTATGATAGCAACGTGCTCCATTCCTCGTTCCTTCAAAAAAGCTCGAAGATGCTTTCGCTTAAATGTACAATGGCTGATTGCATCCATATGCACAGCAATTAGTTTCGTATCTGGAGACAAGTTCGCAATACGTACGATATCTTCTCCTGTCATCGTGATGATTGTCCCTAACAGCATCTGTGCACGAGGGGTATTTAATATAGCGACATTCGGTTGATATTCACGGAAGGTCTGTTCAATCGTGGGGGTGTAGATACAATCGCCAACGATGTATATCGAACCATCAGCTGGTGTGCTTATTATAAAACCGGATACCGGTCCGAGCAGCTTGGCGGTAAAGCCTGGAGCATGTCGTCCTTTAATTCGTTTCATCTGAATGCCGCACCATTCATGTGATTGCTCAATAGCAAATACTTGGCTAAAGCCAGCTGTTTGCAAGAACGTGTAATCTTGAGGCTGACAAAATACAGGTAAATCTTTGTTCAGTATAGACAAGGCTTTCTTATCCAAATGATCAAAATGACGATGTGTTAAAAGTATGGCGTCCATCTGTTCAAAAAAATCGAGCGGAACAGGAAGAGGTGTTAATGGATTGCGGCGTAGTGTACGAGTGAATGGAACTGGCGGCAGCTCACCTGGAGCACTTAGCATAGGATCGATCAATATCTTTTTTCCGTTCAAGCTTAATACAGATGTAGCACTTCGTATATGCTGAAATAACATACCCAAGGTTAATCATCCTTTCAATTTTAATACCGACCGGTCTCTTTTTAATTTAACATAATGCTATTCACTAATCAACAATTATTTTCCAATTTTGGATTGAGTGTATAAGAGAATTGTGTTAACTTAAGACCAATCGGTATTATTTGAAAGAGGGATAGCTATGAGAAAAGGTCAGGTTACTAAAGAACAAATTATTCGCCAATCCGCCGGTTTATTTAATACAAAGGGATATGCTGGCACATCTCTGTCAGAGATTATCGAGCGTACCAATGTGCGCAAGGGTGGCATCTACAATCATTTCGAAAGTAAGGAAGAAATTGCACTAAGTGCATTTGACTATATGTTTGCTAAGCTAAAAAGTATTCTAGCAGAGGCTCTGTCTGAGCTGTCCGAGCCAGCAGAAAAAATACTGGCGATAGGTGATGTTTATATTCAGTTGGTTGAAGATAATATATGGGAAGGTGGCTGCCCAATATTAAATACTGCTGTTGAAAATGACGATGGACATCCTCTATTGAAACAAAGAGCACAAAATGCAATGAATGAATTAATGATGAGTCTTGGGGAGATTATTAAGGACGGAATAAAGCGGAAGCAGTTTCGAGAGGATATCGAAGTAGAAGCTGCATGCAGTGTAATTATTGCTCTGATCGAAGGCGGGGTTATGTTGAGCAAGCTGCATGATGATAATAAATACATTCGGTATTGCACGAACCAAGTAAAGTCGTATATCCAGCGAGATATGGCAGTTTAAGGTGAGCGTTTTGTTGCTCGATCCATCCTGCAACCGACATAAATGTTGTACTACTGTACCTGCCTTGGCCCAAGTTCGTAGTCTTAAGGCGGGAATTCAAATCTTCACGCCTCCACCATTAAAAACATCATCCGCATGCGGATGATGTTTTTGTTTTGCTTCTTCTTATTCTTGATGAAAGGAATGTTAGGGTATTGGTATACAGTGAACAAAAATGTATATTTATACTAAATACTATATTATAATTAAGATAAAACGCTTACATATTTCTTTATATAAATACTACTCAATAAATTCTAGTCGAGAGGAGCACAAAAATGACAAAGAATAAAAAAGCAGTTGTTGTTGGAGCTGGGATTGGTGGATTAACAATGGCTTTATATCTTCATCGTGCTGGATATAATGTTCAGATCTATGAGTCAGTAAAAACCATAAAGGAATTAGGGGTAGGGATAAATCTATTGCCTCATTCTGTAAGAATACTGTGGGATTTAGGGTTGCAGGAGGCATTAGATCAATCAGCGATTCGAACGAAAGAATTAGTCTATTACAATAAATTCGGTCAATTGATATGGCAAGAGGCGCGTGGTATCGATGCAGGCTATCATTGGCCACAATACTCCTTACACAGAGGAAGGCTGCAAGGGATATTGCTTAATGAAGTAAAACAAGTAATTGGTGAGGATTGTATTCATACAGGTATGCATTTATCTCACGTTGAGCAACACAACAAGAAGGTGCAGGCCTCTTTTATAGACCGAAGCAATGAACAGCAGCTAGAAGTGGTGGAGTGTGATTTTCTAATTGGAGCAGATGGCATTCATTCTGCTATGAGAAAGCAACTATATCCACAAAATGATAAACCTATATATGGCGGCAGAATTTTATGGCGTGGAATGACGAAGGCTAAGCCATTTTTATCTGGTCGCACGATGATTATGGCAGGAAATATTGACGAAAAATTTGTAGCATATCCGATTACTGCACCTGATCATTCTGGCTATTGCGATATTAACTGGATCGCAGAATTATCTGTAACAGAAGCGCCCGATCGAAACGAATGGAATAGGCTTGCTAATATTTCCGACTTTGCACATACATTTCAAGATTGGACCTTTGATTGGTTAGATGTGCCTAGCTTAATTTCAGGTGCTGAATATATATATGAATTTCCACTGGTAGATAAAGAGCCTTTACCAAAGTGGAGCTTTAATCGAGTAACATTGCTTGGCGATGCTGCGCATCCGATGTATCCAATTGGGTCGAATGGAGCTTCGCAAGCCATCTTAGATGCGGAAGCATTATATGTATCTCTTATAGAAAATCAGAGCATTGAGGAAGCTTTAGTAGACTACGAACAACAACGTATTCATAAAACGGCATCCATTGTACGTAGTAATCGACAGCATGGTCCTGAAATTGTAATGCAAATGGTTCACGAACGTGCACCTCAAGGATTCGAGCGTTTAGAAGATGTGATTACTTATGCTGAATTAGAGGAAATCTCTAACCGATACAAGCAAATTGCTGGTTTTCATAAGGAAAAGCTTAACCAAGTAGGAATGAAGGTGAGCCAGTGATTACACTAAAACCGGCATTTGAGGCTACAATGGAAGTCGGCACTGTTCAGGACGTTGGTGTAACTAGTAAAGGAATACGTAGAATGATTCCCATTGTAGGAGGGACATTTGTAGGTCAGGAGATAAGGGGTGTCATACTACCTGGCGGTGCAGATTGGCAGCTTGTGCGACCTGATGGAGTAGCAGAAATTGAAGCGCACTATACGATGAAGACGGATGATGGTGTTATTATTTATATTGTTAATAAAGGCTATCGACATGGTCCAACAGACGTTATAGAGAAGCTAGCACAAGGGGAAGAAGTATCCCCTGATCAATATTATTTCCGTTCCTCTCCTACCTTTGAAGTAGAAAAGGGAAAGTATGACTGGCTTACGAAAAGTATATTTGTTGGCACTGGTGCACGTCAAAAAGATCTTGTCTCATTTAAATTTTATGTTTGTTGAATAATCTGACTGCATATTAAAGGATTCAATCCCACTGAACATCATCCGCATGAGGATGATGTTTTTGTTATATATTAAAACTATAGGCTATAGTATGTCGACAGATGGAGTGAGCTCGATGAATGATAATCATCATGAGGAAACCATGATTACGGTACTGAATATGGATGGACAAAAATTAACACCATGCTTGCCTCATCGGGCTTGGCGGGAGGTTGATCGATCACGTGCTGTCTGGATTGATGAGGAAACCATCCAATTACTATATAATCCGTTCTTATTTCGAGATTATCGAAAAGCTGCGCTAAAACGGGATCATTACACCTGTTTATGGTGTGGACAACCTGCCACGACGGTGGACCACATTATCCCATCGAGTAAAGGAGGCTCGGATCTCCCGCATAATCTGCTAGCTTCATGCAGCGACTGCAATTCAAGGCGTGGGAACCGTTCTGCATTCGCCTATCTTGTAGAAAAAGTAACTTCTATTCCGAATCTACTCAAGCTCGGTTGGCGCATCCTTAGAGCTAAAAGAGTTTTTAGGATAAAAAGATAGCGCCGTATATAAATGCAAGGACTATGATGAAAGCAGGATGTATTTTAATTTTTTTGATTGTCATTAACGCAAGAGAAACCACTGCAATACCAACAAACTGAATAATACCAATATGATTCACAGACTCCGTAATATTATCCCAAGTTAGAACAAGCATTAATATAGCTATAACAGGCTGAACTAAAAGGGTCATCCCTTTTACTACAGTGGACTGGCGATAATGCTTCATAATATTGAGGAGGATGATAAGAGCAGTGGCTGAAGGGAAGACTGTAGCAAATATCGCGATAAATGCTCCAAACCAACCCGAGACATCGTACCCAACATAAGCAGCAATTTTAGTAGCGATTGGTCCTGGTAGTGCGTTGCCTAAAGCAAGCATATTCGCGAATTCCGCATTGTTAAGCCAGTCATAATTCGTTACAATCTCACGGTGCAAAAGAGGGATTGATGCAGGGCCGCCACCGTAGCCAAGTACATTAGCTACAAAAAAACCATATAATAGCTCCAGCCATTCTTTCATTAGCTATCAAGCCCCCTTTTACGTTTTTTCTTTGCTGCAATCTTACCAAGTAGGCTAAAATGAAATGCGCCATACAATAGAAAAATAACAATGACGATCGCTGGATGCAAATGTACCACATACAGTAAAATAAAGGCTAACAGCAATAATCCAAAGCCTAAAAGATAGCCAAGTCCCTTAATGGCCTTATTTCCAAATTCAAATGCCATAATAGCCAGCATAACACAGACAACGGGTACAACAGCTGCAATCATACCGGAAATAATAGACGATGAGCTAAAAACAGAAATAAATGAGAATAGCGCAATAATCGCGATGCAGGTCGGCAAGATATGACACGCGACAGCTAGTACTGCGCCTAGCGCTCCGCGTCTCTGGTAGCCGAGATACGCTGCTAGTTTAGTGGCAATCGGTCCAGGCAAGGTGTTAGCGATAGCGAGTACTTCAGCAAATTCACTGTCTTCCATCCAGCCGTAACGATCGACTGCCTCGTGTTTAAACAATGGGATTGTAGCGGGACCTCCCCCATAGCCAAGCAAGCCCGTTCTTAACATAGCAAGTGTCAGATTCCAATACTCTTTTTTGTCCACTATAGTCTCATCCCCATACGACTTTTATATCTTTTAATTAGTACCTGACAGTCCACGCTTTGAATACCCGGAAGAACATAGAGCTTCTCCTTCATAAATTGCTCCATCTCTTCATTACTCTTAAATAGCCCGTGCATGTGCAGCTTACTAGGACCTGTCATATGATACAGACTAGTCACCTCGGGTTCCTCTGCTAAAGTATCGGCGACAATAGCCAGGTAGTTCGGCTGAACCTCAACATTAAAAAATGCGGATACGGATATGCCTAATTTCTCCGGATTTAAAATGCATGAAAAGCGCTCGATGGTACCATTTTCGATTAATGTATTTATTCTTGTTTGCACCGCTACGCGTGATAGTCCTACTTCCTTTGCTAGATCTGTATAGGATGCCCTTCCATTTTCTCTTAATATGGATAAAAGCTGACGATCAATCTCGTCAAGTGCGAGTAATGGTGAGCTAGGTGTATGCACATGAATCCACTCCTTTTCTCTGAATGCCATAACTGAACAATTCTGAAAAATCAATCAAGACAATATGAAAGTTTATTCAGCAAATGTATTACCTTATGTAAGAATATATACTTAATAGCGAACATAATCAACAAAAATAAAAGAAAAAAATTACAAAATTTTTGTTGTGTAAATTTTAATGAGGTGATATGTTGAAAAAAGAAAGCATGTGATAGGAGGAGTGAGTATGAATCAATCGGTAATCGGTACAAGGGCAATGGTCGTTAGTCCACATTATTTGGCATCAGCAGCAGGACAAAATATTTTACTTCAAGGTGGTAACGCATATGATGCTGCTATTGCAGTTAGTGCATGTTTAGCCGTCGTCTATCCTCATATGACCGGTGTAGGTGGCGATTCGTTCTGGCTTATGTACAACAAACAGAGTGGTGAGGTCAAAGGCTACAATGGCAGCGGTCGTTCCGGTGGGAACGTGACCATGAATAGCTTTGTCGGTGAGGATAAGATCCCCACCAGAGGTATACGAAGTATCGTTACAGTGCCTGGCATGGTAGATAGCTGGGATGCCATCTTAAAGCAGTATGGGACGATGAGCTTAGCGAAAGTGCTTGAGCCTGCTATTGCCTATGCAAGTGAAGGCTTCCCACTTTCACGTAATCAGCATAAGAATACAGTTGATCAATTTGAGCTTTTACAAGCTACTCCTATTACATCAGACATTTATACACCGAATGGACAGGTGCCGAAGCAAGGATGTCGGTTTATACAAAAACAGCTTGCAGCTAGCTTGATCAAACTCGCAGAACAGGGTAGAGATTGCTTCTATAAGGGGGAGCTGGCGGAAGAAATCGTGTCGTTTATACAGGAGCAGGGTGGGCTTTTGAATCTTCAGGATTTTATGAGTCATAAAGGGGATTGGCTCACACCATTAAAGGGAGATTACCGAGGTTTTGATGTTTATCAGGTGCCTCCAAATTCGCAAGGCTTTGTAGGGATTATGGCATTAAATATAGTGGAGAATTTCAAGATGAGCGACATTACAGAGGGCTCCTTTGAGTATTATCATCTCCTTGTAGAGGCATTAAAGCTCAGTTTTCGGGATCGCAATCGGTACCTTACTGATCCTGATTTTACCTCTATCCCACTTGAAAAGCTGTTAAGTAAGCAGTATGCCAAAGAGCTAGCAAGCGAGATCACTTTTAGCTCTACTGTGTCTATGGATACACAATCGGTAGGCCATGATACTGCATACGCAGCTGTTGTTGATGATGAGGGTAATGCTGTTTCGTTTATTCAAAGTCTATATTTTGAGTTCGGTTCTGGCGTAGTAGCTGGGAATACGGGGATATTGCTTCAAAATCGAGGTTCGTTTTTTTCATTAGATCCTACACATGTTAATAGACTTGAGCCCAATAAACGCACCTTCCATACGTTAATGCCTGCCATGATTTTCAAGGAAGGAAGGCCCTATCTGCTATATGGAACACAAGGGGGAGAAGGACAGCCACAAACGCAAACGTTAATAGCGACTCGTATCCTTGATTACGGTCTGGACCCTCAAGCGGCTATTGATGCTGCTCGCTTTGTATGGGGGAGAACGTGGGGAGAAGAGTCCCAAGAGTTGAAGGTGGAGGACCGCTTTCCTGGTGAGATCGTCGCTAACTTAAATGACGTCGGACACTGTGTAAAGAAGGTTGCTGCCTACGATTCATACACTGGTCATGCCCATGCTATTCTCATTGATGATGAAGGCTTTAAGCATGGAGGCGTTGATCCTCGAAGCGATGGCATAGCCATAGGATGGTAGTGTGATTGCTGGGTATCCGCACTGTTCATCATTGATATTAATTTAAGTTCATGTTTGTGCAGTGCGCACATATTTTCAAAAAGTCATTACGATTACTATTAAATTAGTTAATCATAGTGGCTTTTTTATTTTAATTGTCGAGAGGAAGGATGAATATGAAATACGATGTTATAAAGCTGATGATGGATCATCCAGGTGATGTGAGTGAGCTGGCGGCACTGCTAAAAGCAGAAAAAATAAAAGCACAGCATATAAAAGGGATTATCGCGCAAACGGAAGGTGATGGCTACGCAAGAGGCTATGCGACATTGGCATTTCAATTATTGCTCTCGGAATATTTAGGGTGGACACATGAAGAGGTCTTTGACCGTATACCGATGATGATGATTGGAAAAACCGGAGGCTTAATGAGTCCGCACTATACGGTTTTTCTAAGAGATGATGATAGCCAGGAGTATGCAAGCAATGATGAAAAACGGTTTGTGTTTGGCGTTGCAACAAGCAGGGTGTTACTTCCAGAAGAAATAGGGACGGCTGTACAAGTCGATGTAGCAGCGGAAGCTGTACTTGAAGCGATCAAGGATGCAGGGATTACATCACTAGAGGATGTGCATTGTGTAGAGATTAAATGCCCATGGGGTGTAGGTGGGACGATGTCCAAGGCTGCTTCTGCATTGGGATCAGCTGTAGCGCTAGGAGAAGTAGAACGAGATCTTGTAACGGATTCAGCTATCAATGGTGATCATTCCTTGTACTCTGTTCGAACCTCAGTATCTGCTGGCGGCGAGCAGAAGGCGATTAGAGTTATTGTTATGGGTAATAAAGCGGGTGCCGATAGCTCGCTAGTTGTAGGCTCTGGCATGATGATCGACAGCTTCGATCTTCATGGATTATATGACCTATTAGAAGGCATGGGGATGAAGGTTGATCCATTGCTGTCAGAGGAGGATCAGCAAAGAATTATTCAAGTTTTTGTTAACGCAGGCGCGGATGCCTTACCTCATATTCGTGACCAAAGACATACGATGCATTCGGATGCCCTAAGTATGCACGCTGGAATATTAGCAAAGGCTGTTGCCAACGCGGTTGTAGGAAGTGTAGTGAATGATGCTTCAATACTATGCTCAGCTGGCTCAGAGCATCAAGGACCTAAGGGAGCTAATTTGTTAGCGCTAATTGCTAAAGCTTAATGAGGAAGGGGGCGAACGCCAGTGCAAACAATTGATCACACGTGGAAGATGAGTGGGTTTTCCAATGAACATGCTCATCTAGACAAAGGGATGCTAGTACCTGGAGTGAGCTATGAAGATGCTCCAGCTCCTATTAGAGGGGGATGGACTAGAGAGCATAAAGCGAAATTTACGAAAGCTGATATTTACTCACGTGCTGAGCAGGCACTATTAAATATGCTGGAGTATGGTACCTCCTATGTGCGCACGCATGTAGATGTTGATCCGCTTGTTGGGTTAAAAGGGATGGAAGCGATATTAGAGCTGAAGCAAAACTATAAAAATGATATCGTCATTGATATTACTGCTTTTAACCAGGAAGGCTTTGAACGCTTTTCAGAAACGGATCAGCTATTAGCCGAGGCTCTAAAGATGGGGCGAGTAGGTATAGGGGGACATACATTAACAGATAGTGACGGCGCTAAGCATATACAACACATTTTTGACATAGCCGAGCAGCATGATGCACCGTGGATAGAATTTCATACCGATGAAAGTGGTAGACCTGAGCATTTCCACTTGCCCAATATTGCACAAGAAACGAAGCAAAGAGGATGGAATGGCAAAGTGTATGCTATACATTGTAATTCGCTAGCTAATGTATCTGATGATCAAGCATTAGCAGCTATAGAGCAGGTTGTAGAAGCTGGCTTGCATGTTATCGTTTGTCCAACTGCAATTGCAACGAGAGCGATCACAAGAACGAAGGAGCTGCTAAAGTCTGGGGTAAGAATTACACTTGGAAGTGACAATATAGGGGACCTGTTTAATCCGCTTGGAAGCGGGAGTATGTTAAATTATGCACAGATGCTAACCTATATACAGCGCTTTTATGAGCCTAATGAAATGCAGGCTATCATTAATATGATTACGCAAAAGCCGGTGGATGTGTTATCAAGAGAGGCGTTTGAGCAGCTATCTAAACAGGTGATCTATGAGACGAATCGGATACATGAGCTTTTAGCTCATGTACCGAAGCCGCTAAGCGTAATGTCTCAAGCAGATAAGGAGAAGGATATTAATTCTGCTTCTCGCCCGTTATAAGAATTTGGTGAATAATGAGTGCAATTCGGAGCTTGATAAGATCGACAGGATCTTTAAGTGATATGTTAAGAATGGATTCACACTTATTGAGCTTATAGAAGACGGTGTTGCGATGTAAAAACAGCGCACTCGCCGTCTCTTTTACATTACAATTCATTTGTAGGTACGTATCTAATGTGAGCAATAAATCATGGGTTTCAGCTGTTTTTGGATAAGCAAGCTTTTGGAGCACCGTAACATAAAACTCACTTAATTTGTGATAGGGGAGCAAGCGGATCAGGTCGGGCACCTGTTGTACACGGTAAGAAACAACGAAAGGCTTATTACCGACATTCAAGCTTTGTGTTAATGCTGTCATTGCCTCCTGATAAGCACGGGGTATGCCTTCTAGCTGCTCGGTAGCGTTACTTATGCCGAAGCAGGTCGCCCAATTACTGTTACAGGCTGCTAATTGCTCCTGCAAGCGAGTTAGCTTTTCAATCCACTCTGCTTCCTTATCAATAGGGTGCTCTGAAGTGGTGCTATTAAAAATAATAATGAGACTATCATCTTTTATCGTAGATATTATGGTTGCCTTTTCTGGCTCCAAATACGTATCGATATCAATTTTTAACGCCTCGTAGTGACTTGAATTCATATGGCGAGATTGTTGTCCATGCAGGGCGTGAGACAGCAATTTGCAAGAAACAACCCAATAATATCCATAATTAACTAACCCGTATTTTTCACCTCGCTTTAATATTTCTTCACTTGATGTAAGGCGATTTTCAAAGAAGTCGCTAAAAAACTCATCTCTCAGCTTATTTGATCCTTCAAGTAAAGCCGCTTGCTTAATGCTTTCATAGGCCACGATTTGTGCAGCCTGCTCAAGTGGCATGAGGGAGGGCTCTATCGTAGAGTCGATATTTAAGATGATAAAATAACCTTTGAGAAGTCCAGAGGAATGAATAGGGTAAATGCCTAGCTTTTTATGCTGCTCATTTTGATAAAAGGTAAGCTGATTTTTGGTTGGAGGCTGGTTGATGATAAAGTGAACCCAGTCTTTTTCTGATGCTAAGGAGTCGATCCAAGGCTTTGCAGTTGCAGCACAGCCTAATATATCAAATCTTGTATTTACTACAATAACCGGATAATGAATAAAGCTTGTTAACGTTTGTGCGATATCAGACATGCTTGCTCCCCTCAAAAACAAGCGGGAAAATTTGTTGTGTATCGTTATCGTTCTTTCAAGCTCGACCTGCTTGGCGTTAAGAATAATGGCTAAAACCTGACTCATAATTTCCCCGATGGAATTGTCATTAGGTAACACAATAAGTGGAAGCTTTAAGCTGTTAGCCCTCATAATTAAGGGCTCGGGCAGGATAGGGAGATCGTGATCCGTGTGTGCTTTAATAATTAACCCCGCGGCTTGAGCAGAACTCATTTGATTAAGAAACTGTAGAAGGGCATGAATGTTTTCGTTAACAACGAGCTCAGTTGTTAAGACAAGTTGGTTTTTATTGAGCCAGCTTAAAATATTGGGTTTTTCATTTGCTAACGAATCTAGCTGTACCGGCAGCTTTACCATGACATTAACTGTATCAATACTTTTAGATAATCCATCATGTCCTCCAATTACCTTTGCATTCGAAAATACGGGAAGCTTTAAAGAATTCAATAGTGATAAACTCATGACAATCACCTCTAATGTAAGGATATATAACATTTAATTTGAATTTTATTCGCATACCTTCTCTAACCCTCAGCTATTATATAGACATTTTCTTCTCGCTTATGAGACCGAATCAAGGTGTTTTGTTTGTCTAGCTGGTATTTTCCTGCTCTATATTGTGCACCGCGCACATATAATTTATATGTTATATAATATATCATGTAATTAACTTAAGCAACTAAAAACAGATAACAATGTTAGGTTTGCTTACACAAACATAAAGGGATTTGGAGGAGGATTTACAATGAAAACTATACTAAAACCGATAATTTTACTTTTGCTATGTATGATGGTGGTTGCTGGCTGTGCATCCAATGGAAATAATGGTGCAGCATCGAATAGTTCCCAAGCTACCCCTGCATCGGTTACTGTAACGGATTCTCCACAAGAACAAGGTGATGATGTGACGAATATTGATTTGCCGCCTGCTGAAAAAAAGAAAATTACATTGCGCTTAAACTGGAAGTTCAAAGGTGAGTTCGCCCCTTTTTATGTTACTCGTGAATTAGGCATTTTTGAAAAGTATGGGATAGAAGTAGATATATTAGAAGGTTCTGGTTCAGTGCAGGTACTACAGGTTATTGCACAAAATAACGAGGACATTGGCGTCACATCTGCGGTCGAGCCATTGCAAGGGATTGAACAAGGAATGCCCGTTAAAATGATCGCAAACTATATGCCACGCTCGCCAATTATTATATTGTCCTATCCAGATAATCCAGTTCATTCACCTAAGGATCTTGAGGGTAAATCCATTGTTTCTTCCTCAGGCTCCACCTTTACAAGCATTTATGAAAAGTTTTTAGAGTTTAACGATACCGATCCCCACAATGTGGAGCACATTATGGTCGAAACTGGCGCAAGAAACACATTGTTCTTTAATAAAGAAGCAGATGCAGTCGCTGTATTCTCAACGAACGAATACCCATTGTTCGAAAAAAATCTAGGAGTCGAATTAGTACCTCTGTACTTATCCGACTATAACTTCGACATTGCGGGCCTGTCCTTAATTTCTAATGATAAGTTTCTCGAGCAAAATCCAAATACAATTAAACGCTTCTTGGCAGCGGTCAATGAAGGCTTTGCTTATACGCTAGAAAATCCAGAGGAAGCAGCAGCGATAGCTAAAGCCTTGTTCCCTGAAACTGTAGATGAGGAAATAGTCGTTGAACAAATTAATCGTACAGGTGAACTAGCATATCAGGAGGGTAAGCCATATGGCTGGATAGATGAGGACTCTATTAATGACATGGCCGATCGCTTATTAGAAAGTGATTTAATTAATACTAAATTACCGATGGAAAGCTATTTAACTAACGACTTTATGCCATAAATCCAATCCTTCAGTCTAGCTAGATAAGGAAGGATATCAAGGAGGTTACACCTATGTCTAATAAGATGGCACGTTCTTTATCAGTAGTCTTAACACTTTTGGGTTTAATTGCGCTATGGGAATTACTATGCTTTGTACTAGAGATACCTAAGTATTTGCTGCCGACCCCAACAGATATTTTGCAGCGCATCTTTGTAGATTGGGCAATGTTAGTACGACATAGTGGTGTGACATTGGTAGAAATTTTTGCTGGGTTTGGTTTGTCGATCGTTATCGGTATCCCCTTTGCCATTGTGGTCGTCTATTCCAAATACGCTTCGCAAGCATTTTTTCCAATATTAATTGGGCTGCAATGCATCCCCATGGTTTCTTTAGCACCATTACTCATCGTTTGGTTTGGATTTGGCATGTTATCTAAGGTGTTAATAGCCTTCTTGATCTCCTTCTTTCCGATATTAGTCAATACAATAGCTGGCTTAAAATCAATGGAAAAAGATATGTTCATGCTATCACAATCATTACGTGCGAATTCGATGCAGGTCTTTCTCTACTTTAGACTTCCAAAGGCACTACCAAGTATATTTGCAGGCTTTAAGGTGGGGATAACATTAGCGGTAGTCGGAGCTGTCGTTGCTGAATTTGTCTCATCTGAGCGAGGACTTGGTTATCTGCAGCTCGTCGCAAGTTCTAAGCTGGACGTTACTTTACAGTTTTGTGTCATTGTGGCTCTAGCCATTATAGGTCTTGGCTTATATAATCTGGTATCGATCTTAGAAAGAATGTCCATTCCATGGTACAAAGCATCAAGAGGAGGGGAATAATATGGCTGGAAAACATATTGTTATTCAAGATATGGAGAAGGTGTTCAAAACTAGAAGCGGTGATGTGCAGGCACTGACAAAGGTCAATTTAGACATAGAAGCCTCTAGCTTTATCTCCATAGTTGGTCCAAGTGGCTGCGGAAAGAGCACGCTTATGAATCTCCTTGCTGGCTTAGAGGCGCCTACAGGTGGAACGATAGTCATGGATGATAAAGTGGTTAAGGGCTCTGAAACTGGTAACGCTGTTGTGTTTCAAAAGGACGTACTATTAGAATGGCGTACAGTCATCGAAAACGTATTACTTCCACTTGAGCTTAAAAATATTACATGGTTCGATCGTAAAGACAAAAAAACAAATCGAGATATGGCTAAGGAATTGCTTCAAATGGTTGGATTGGAAGGGTTTGAAGATAAATATCCATTTGAAATGTCCGGAGGAATGCGCCAACGTGTTGCTATATGCCGCGGCTTGATTCAAAATCCGACATTGCTAATGATGGATGAGCCATTTGGAGCGTTAGATGCACTAACTCGCGAGCAAATGATGTATGATCTATTAAAAATTTACTCTAAATTCAAGTTTACCGTTATTTTCATTACACATAGCATTGAGGAAGCGGTGTTTTTATCCGATCGAGTCATTGTGATGTCACCTAGACCAGGCTCCGTATTAAAGGATATAAAAATTGAATTAGATCGCCCAAGAGGAATAAACTCGCGTAAAGACCAACGATTTATTCAATACGTTGATGAAATTCGTAGTGTGTTTCAATCACAGGGCGTGCTATCGGAGGTGTAAAGGTGCTTGAAACTAATGAATATACGTTGGAAACGGTCATGAAAAAATCTACTGCCCTACTCATTATTGATATGCAGAATGACTTTGTACATCATCGCGGTGTATTTTCTCAATCGGGCTTTGAGGTGGGGCAGTACCAAACGATTATACCGGTTATAAAAAAGCTTATCGAGCGAGCACGCCAAGCTAACATGCCTATTATATGGGTAGCGATGTCGCATAATGAGGCGAACAATAAAAACGATGCATGGATACAAAGAAGACAAGGAAAAAAGCATCCTCAAAGCTGCAGTACCGGGACGTGGGGGGCAGATATTATTGAGCAGTTTGAACCAATGGCTGAGGATACGATAGTGTGGAAGCATCGCTACAGTGCCTTTGTGGAAACGAATATGCATCAGCTGTTAACCGAAAAAGGAATCGAAAGCATTGTTGCCGTTGGTATTAATACGAATACGTGTGTAGAGTCAACGCTTCGTGATGCACATATGCTGGGCTACCATGTGGTGCTGCCTAAGGATGCGACAACCTGTGTTTATTTGGATGCCTATGAACCGAGTTTAAACAATATTGAGCGCCATTTTGGCCTAGTATGTACATCCGAGGAGCTTATACATGTGTGGTATGAAAAAGCTAACAGTGATGGAGGTGTGGAAGTTGAGAGATAAGTGGGGGGCATTTATAGACAATAACGTGAGCCTAGCACCTACTGGAAGTGGAAGGCTTAACGGCTTAACCTTTGCTGCTAAGGATGTTATCGCCGTTAAGAATCACAGCTCTGGAGCGGGAAACCCAGATTGGCTTCGAACACACCTTCCTTCCGCAAAGACTGCACCTAGTATTGAACGTTTATTAGCTGAAGGTGCTGAGCTGCTCGGGATGACTCATACGGATGAGCTGATGTATAGCTTAAACGGAGAAAATTATCATTACGGTACACCAATAAATCCAAAGGCACCACCATGTATACCAGGAGGCTCCTCAAGCGGCTCGGCCGTTGCTGTAGCAGCGAAGCTCGTTGATTTTGCACTTGGCACAGATACGGGGGGATCCGTACGAGTCCCTTCCTCCTATTGTGGGATATATGGTTTTAGACCAACTCACGGCATAATCTCTATGGAAGCTGTTATTCCTCTTGCAGCAAGCTTCGATACGTTAGGATGGATGGCAAGTGATAGTGATACGCTGCTAAAGGTTGGAGAGGTACTCATTGAACAGCAGTCAGATCAAGATCTAGCATATCATGCGATGTATACAAGCAAGGAGAGCTGGTCCTTAGTAGACGGTGACTGTGCCAATGTGTTAACCTCACATGTTAATCATATCGAACAAAGCCTGGGTCCAATGACAAGCACCGAGCTTGCTCAAGAAGGATTAACTGCATGGATGGATACGTTTCGTTATCTGCAGGGCTATGAGATATGGAAAGCGCATGGTCAATGGATTGAGCAATATAATCCCTTCTTCGGTCCAGGCATTTCCGATCGCTTTAAATGGGCAAGCACGATTAAGGAGTCTGATTGCGTGGCCGCATTGCAACTAAGAGAGCAGCTGCGTGAACGAGTTATCAATTTATTGGGCAATAATGGCTTGTTGATATTACCGACGACGCCAGGTACACCGCCACTGCTTCATCAATCAGGTTCGTTATTGGAGCAACGTCGCAGCTTTACGCTTCAGCTTAGTAGTATAGCAGGGCTAACTGGCTTACCTCAGGTGCATATTCCTTATAAAGCAGCTACATCCGCTCCATTTGGCATCTCAATTATCGCAGGACATGGTCAAGATCTACGCTTGCTCCGTTTTGTGAATCAGTATGCCGCACTACTATCTGGGGAGGAAAAATCTGATGAGGCTAGCCACGATTAAGTTAAATGGCATAGAGCAAGCTGCGGTCTTCCTAAAAACAGGTTTAATAACCATTAGTCAGCTAAACGCTGAGTTTAATAAAGAATGGAACACAAGTATTTATGGATTGCTTTTAGATGAACAATGGGAATTATTGAATCAATGGTTAACAGGGCTGACACATGGGCAGCTGGAGCGACTCAAGGTTATTTCGCTTAAAAATGTACAGTACGCTCCGCTATATCGTCATCCAAGCAAAATCTGTGGGATCGGCATGAACTACTGGAAGAAAGCAGAGGACTTAGCTGCTGTTCCACCAGATCAAGAACCTATCGTATTTTTCAAGCCAGATACAAGTTTAATCGGACATCAGGATACGATTATCATTCCTAACGATGTAGAGCATGTTACTGCTGAAGCTGAATTAGGAATCGTAATAGGTAAACATTGCAAAAATGTAGATGAACGCGAGGCGATGGACGCTGTTGCTGGGCTTGTTCCAACGCTTGACATGACCGCTCAGGATATTCATGCGAAAAACCCAAGGTTTCTAGGACGCTCGAAAGTCATGAATACATTTTTCAGCTTCGGTTCACAGCTTGTTACGCTTAATGAGATTGAAAATGTAGAGGAGCTTCATATTGAAACAAAGTTAAATGGTGAAGTTATACACCGTAATACAGTGTCAGAGATGATCTATAAGCTACCGTTTATCGTAGCTTATTTTTCCAAGATGATGACGCTAAAACCTGGTGATATCATAATGACAGGCACGCCAGGATCGGTTCATATACGTGCCGGAGATGTTGCTTCTTGCTACATTGATGGTATGGAGGAGTTAATTAACCCGGTTGGCCAAGAAGTTAGTTAAAACAAAAGCACCATCCTAGAGGATGGTGCTTTTGTTTTAGTAGGTCTGATAATTCATGCAGTTACTTTGACCTGTAACCATTGAGAGTAAGAGAAAAAAGTTGTAACAGCTAAGCTAGCGTCAACATCGTCATAGGTTATGTATCGCACCTACACGCTACTTGTCATCCTCAGTCTTAGCAATCGCTTCTTGAACGCTTTTTTCCGTGACGCCAGGGAGATTGTTCTCATGTACAACGAGATGGGTTTCTCCTAGCTTCTTGGCTTGTCGCTTCATTCCTTTAACCCAGAATCCACCGTGGAAATGTCTCGGCTCATGCGAAATAATGAATGCCTTTGAATCGAAGGCAATAATGGAATTGTACAGATCCCGTTGTTCTTTCCGCCGAGTTAGAATTTCCATCATCAACCTGGGACCGTCTCTGCCTTCGCCTAACCATGAAGTTACACCATAGCCTTCGTCTCGAAGCTTATTTGGAAGCGATTCGTCGTGACGATTCGTAATGACACTTACTGTAACATAGCCTAATGCTAATATTTCTTCGATTTTTGAGCCTAATAATACACCCAGCGCATATCCAACGGCATAGGCAATTAAATTTTGAATTTCATCGAGATTGTCTAGGACGAGGCCTAGGCCGACAACATAGATCGTCACCTCGATAGAGCTGAGTGCAGCTGCTAGAAATTTTTGACCTTTTAACGTCAGAATCATACGAATCGTGAAAAAGGACACGTATATGATATTTATCGTTAAAATGATTATGACCATCATCATAATGTACCACCTCCAAAGAAATCGATCTTGCTGATTGGTCAGTTATCTTAGTTTAACATAAAGTTGATGTGACCTCCCGCAAGCCATTGCTGGTGGGGGAGTTCTGCCTGGAACGGCCTTGTGAGGGGTTAATTGGTTTAACGTAATCATATTCGTGTGAAGCTATGATATAATGAAGTATTCCGATCGATTAGGAAGCAGAGAGGATATTCAATATGAAACCATTTAAAGACTGGAATCTAAAAGTGAAAGAGACGTTTAATGCAACGAGTAAACTAGAGGTATTAACCGTTACGGAGGCTGGAGAATTACTTGGTCTTTCCAAAGACCATATGAAGGTCTTCGTCGATAAAAATAATCTCACTAAAGTGTCAATTATGAGAAGTACCCATAGGTACCTGCTGCTGAAGTGTGAAATAGATGAGATTGTAGCCAATAGGAAGAAATAGAGTTGATGAAGATGAAGAACACCATCCGATTGTGGGTGGTGTTTGTCTTTGCTCCTACTACTATGGTTAACTTATATGCTGTCTATGTCCAAGCCCAGAAGAAGCCATCACGATCCCAAGCTATTCTTCCCTTATGAAGCTTCTTGTATATTTTCTTCACTTCTTTATCGATGGATGTATGCCCTAGATCATTCACATATAAATATTGAGCGCCGTAATGTTCCTTTATGTGAGAAACGACATCCTCTTGCTTGAGTATACCCTTTTCTTTTACTTCACTAAGCATCCATTGTGCAATTTCCTCAGCTTTTTCCTGCATGGTTTCACTTCCTACAATTATTATTTTCGTCTATAGCTTATCATATTTTTCTTCTCGAGGTTGGATCACGCTCGCAGTAGAATTTCTCAAAACAAAAAACAAATTAAGTTGGAACCGCTTAATCATAGTAAAGCACACTTATACTAGTCGGTACGGGGTATAATGGATAATAGCAGGCGTAGATTTTGAAGGTATTCAATGTGTAGGCAAGCGAATATACCGTAAAAGAGGTTAGTAATGAGCAAAAAGCAGTTTTCAGATTACAAATTAAGTGAAGAAATTGTTAAGGCTTTGAAAACTTTAGGATATGAAACACCGACAGAGGTTCAATCTAAAGTAATACCATACTCCTTAGAGCGAAAGGATCTTGTCGTAAAATCACAGACTGGAAGCGGAAAGACAGCGGCATACGGTATTCCCCTTTGTGAACTAGTGACTTGGAATGAAAATAAGCCTCAAGCATTAATTCTTACACCTACTCGTGAACTTGCATTACAGGTTAATGAGGACCTGATGAATATTGGACGCTTTAAGCGTATTAAATCGACAGCATTATATGGTAAAAGTCCATTTCATATTCAACGAGCAGAGCTAAAGCAAAGAACACATATGGTCGTGGGCACACCAGGACGTGTAATGGATCACATTGAACGAGGAACATTGTCACTCGAGCGTATTCAATATTTAGTTATTGATGAAGCAGATGAAATGCTTAATATGGGATTCATTGATCAAGTACAAGGAATTATCGAGAAATTGCCTAATGAGAGAGTAACGATGTTATTTTCAGCTACATTCCCAGAGGACGTTGCTAAGCTATCTCACCAATATATGAATGATCCGGTTGAAGTTGAGATTAAGGCAAGTGGAATAACAACTTCTACGATCGAACATGCAGCTATTAAGGTCAGTGAAGAAGACAAGCTTAAGCTATTGCAGAAAATGCTTATTGTTGAGAATCCAGAGAGCTGCATTATTTTTTGCCGTACTCAAGACCATGTAGAACAATTGTACAGAGAAATGTTTAGACTGAAATATCCAGTTGGTCGCATACATGGGGGAATGGAGCAAGAACAAAGATTTGAAGTCATGAAAGCTTATAGAGCTGGACAATTTCGTTATTTAGTAGCAACGGATGTAGCTGCTAGAGGAATCGATATCAGTAACATCACGCATGTCATTAACTACGATATACCCCTTGAGAAGGAAAGCTACGTTCATCGTACAGGGAGAACTGGACGTGCAGGTAAACAAGGTAAGGCCATTACTTTCGTAACGCCAAAAGACGGAAGAAGACTATCTGATATTGAAAATTATATTGGATTTGAAATTCCTATTATAAAAGCACCTTCAGAGGATTCTGTTAATCGTCACCAAGAAGAATTTCAAAATACCTTAAAAGCTGGTCCCGTATTAAAGAAGGATAAGCGTGAGCAACTGAATAAACAAATCATGAAGCTGAACTTCAACGCTGGAAAGAAAAAGAAGCTAAGAGCAGTAGATTTCGTTGGCACGATTGCGAAGCTCGAAGGGGTAACAGCTGATGATATTGGCATAATAACAATACTGGATAATGTCACTGATGTAGAAATTCTTAATGGAAAGGGGCCGCATGTATTAGAAATCATGAAAAATACAACGGTAAAAGGCAAGCTATTAAAGGTTCGTAGAGCTAAATAAGAGTTAGTTTTAACGAATAAGGGCATGCTGATTAATGACAAGGAAACTTTATTAAAAATTCACACATTATTGTAAACAATGAACATATGTATCATATAGTGTTGCTATTCGTTCATGGAAATAAAAATGGAATAGAAAGCAGGTAAACATGTATAACTCTAAGAGAAAACCAATCGAAGAAGTTCCAACTGCATTAACTGAAATATGGGTATGTTCGGATGAGAACTGTAAAGGGTGGATGAGAGATAATTTTACTTTTTCCGAAAGTCCTACATGCCCTCAATGTCATTCCGCAATGGTCAAAGATGAAAGAATTCTCGATGTTATCGAGAATAATAGCCCAGTTACTTCGAAAAAGCTGTAGTCTGGTTTAATCGCTAAGCATTAAATAAGGATAACAAAAGCAGAAATACACGATTATTCAATCCATGCATTGTGTTTTGTTTGCGGGAGTGTTATAATTACAATTATTGAATAGCGATCTAACGATTTGTACAGCGTAGAGGGTTATTGAGTAGCAATAGCCTTATGCAATGTACAAATTTTTTTATTCCTATAAAATAAAAATTTGGTAAAAGTGAAAAAAGGTGGTTTTTAATAATGGAAACAGGTACAGTTAAATGGTTTAATGGTGAAAAAGGCTTTGGTTTTATCGAGGTTGAAGGTGGAAACGACGTATTCGTACATTTCAGCGCTATCGTTGGTGACGGCTTCAAGTCTTTAGACGAAGGTCAACGCGTTGAATTTAATGTAGTTCAAGGCAACCGTGGTCCTCAAGCAGAAAACGTTGTAAAACTTTAATATAAGCTTTACGTTGCCCTGGACTTTTGTTCAGGGCAATTTTTATGTCCGAAATTAGTGAGAGTTATTACTTAACTCCACAGTTATTTCAGCGGTTTCAGCTTTTCTTAATTATCTCAAACACCATTCGCATGAGGATGGTGTTTTTGCAGTGTGCCCAGCATGGGCGCTATCTCTAGGGTTCAAGTCCCGAATGGTGAAGGCAGTAGTAGCCATAGCTTAAGGCAAGGGTGTCCATCGCGAGGTGGAATCTGAAGGAAGCCAGCGGCAAATCT
>NZ_JAMBNY010000001.1 GCF_023715345.1 Paenibacillus camelliae | reverse complement strand
GTGGAAGTGCAGCAATGCATGGAGCTGACCAGTACTAATCGGTCGAGGGCTTATCCTACAGACTTTGAATACGGAGCGTAAGCGAAGATTCATAAGTCACATCGGAAGCATATGCTTCTGCTTGATTCACCTTTGGAGATTCACAACTTTCATATCCAGTTTTCAAGGTTCAAACCTTGAAAAGCTCAAATATATTTTGAGCATTTGTTCCCTGATAGCTCAGTTGGTAGAGCACTCGACTGTTAATCGAGTTGTCACAGGTTCGAGTCCTGTTCGGGGAGCCATATATGGAGAGCTGTCCGAGTGGTCGAAGGAGCACGATTGGAAATCGTGTATACCCTTATCCGGTATCTAGGGTTCGAATCCCTAGCTCTCCGCCAGATTTATTTCTAAGTAATACAAGGCCCGTTGGTCAAGGGGTTAAGACACCTCCCTTTCACGGAGGTAACAGGGGTTCGAATCCCCTACGGGTCACCAACAATGGAGGATTAGCTCAGCTGGGAGAGCATCTGCCTTACAAGCAGAGGGTCGGCGGTTCGATCCCGTCATCCTCCACCATATAACTATTCCTAAAAAAGTGAAGAAAAGCTAAAGATGCTTATACCGATTACTTTTTCAGGGACCCAATAGTAATATCTTTTAATGACGCGGGGTGGAGCAGTTGGCAGCTCGTCGGGCTCATAACCCGAAGGTCACAGGTTCAAGTCCTGTCCCCGCAACCAATTAAAGAAGTACCGAATTGTTGTACGGAGCTGTGGTGTAGAGGCCTAACATGCCTGCCTGTCACGCAGGAGACCGCGAGTTCGAATCTCGTCAGCTCCGCCATTACAGCAACATTCGGCTCGGTAGCTCAGTCGGTAGAGCAGAGGACTGAAAATCCTCGTGTCGGCGGTTCGATTCCGTCCCGAGCCACCACTAAGCGTTTAGATATGCCGCTTTAGCTCAATTGGTAGAGCAACTGACTTGTAATCAGTAGGTTGGGGGTTCAAGTCCTCTAGGCGGCACCATTTGTATGGGAGATTAGTGAAGTGGCTAAACACGGCAGACTGTAAATCTGCTCTCTACGAGTTCGGTGGTTCGAATCCATCATCTCCCACCATTCCTACAGGGGCATAGTTTAAAGGTAGAACAAAGGTCTCCAAAACCTTTGGTGTGGGTTCGATTCCTGCTGCCCCTGCCAGTGGAATCTTACAACTTATGAATATGGCGGTCGTGGCGAAGGGGTTAACGCACCGGATTGTGGCTCCGGCACTCGTGGGTTCAAGTCCCATCGATCGCCCCATTTAAGTAAAACTTGAGTTAATTGTTGGGGATTAGCCAAGCGGTAAGGCAACGGACTTTGACTCCGTCATTCCAAGGTTCGAATCCTTGATCCCCAGCCATTTATGCGGAAGTGGCTCAGCGGTAGAGCATCGCCTTGCCAAGGCGAGGGTCGCGGGTTCGATTCCCGTCTTCCGCTCCATTCATACATTGGCGCCATAGCCAAGTGGTAAGGCAAAGCTCTGCAAAAGCTTTATTCCCCAGTTCAAATCTGGGTGGCGCCTCCATAATAGATTAATAATGTGCGGCCTTAGCTCAGCTGGATAGAGCGTTTGACTACGAATCAAAAGGTCAGGAGTTCGAATCTCTTAGGCCGCGCCACTTTATGTCATAGATCCAAATTGGTGAGGGCAGGAGTACGCAAGTAACATAAGCCGGTGTGGCGGAATGGCAGACGCGTTCGACTCAAAATCGAATGGGGAGACCCGTGGAGGTTCGAGTCCTCTCACCGGTACCACTATAATAACGGACAGCTCATTAGAGATAATCTCTAATGAGCTTTTTTATAAGTTGTTAGTTTCTAGAATGAAAGTTAAGAAATCATGAGGATATAGTATCAACGAAAAGAAAAATTAGCTATACTAAATATATTCATATTGAGATATACCATAATTGAGATAAGATGAGATGAGGGTTAATGAATGGTTGAGGCATTGTATATGCGTATTAAGCACGATATTATCAACCAAATACAAACTGGCGATCTTAAGCCTGGTGACATGATTGCAACGGAGAAAAATCTCGCCGAGCGTTATGGTGTAAGTCAAATTACATCAAAGCACGCTTTACAATTATTAGCTGCAGAAGGATATGTTGAACGGTTGCGTGGGAAAGGTACTTTTGTCAAAGCTATTCAGCCTGCTACTGACGTTGAAGCTAATGTTGCATACAAGCATACAAACCAGTTCCGTAACACCATCGCGCTTATTCTACCGTCGATGAAAACCAATATTGATCAAAGGCTGCTCGATGGTTTAGAGCGCTATTGTCGTGAGGCAGAGCTGAATGTACTCATAAGTATTTCACGCGAATCGTCGATAGAGGAAAAAAAAGCTATTGAGCGCTTTCGCGAAAGTGGAGTCCAAGGCTTCATCATCTTTCCAGTGGAGCAGGAAAGCTATAGTGATGCTATATTGAGATTAACGCTCGATCGTTATCCTATGGTACTAATCGATCGTTACCTGAAGGAGATAAAGGCTTACAGCGTTAGCTCGGATAATATGGGTGGTGTACATACGGCGATCAGCAAATTATTGCAGCTAGGCCATACACAAATTGCTTATATTAGCCCTGAGATAACGAATACGGCAACAGATGAACGAGCAAAGGGCTATGAACATGCATTTATTGATGTAGGCATGTCTATTGATAAATCATTATGGTGCATGCTGAGCCTGCAAGAAATAGATGCTGGTTTAAGCGAGCAAAAAATTACGCAATTTCTAATGGAGCATCCAGAAATCACCGCTATCTTCACTGTGAACGCTTATCTTGCTGAAATCGTAAAAAAGGTACTCGCTGCTGCAGGCCGAAAAGATATCGTACATAGTACATTTGATGATGTTGATTATGTCTTTTCGTATATTAGGCAGCAAGAAGAGAAGATCTGTCAGGAGTCAGTGAAATTATTACTTGAACAGCTCGAAGGTGTTTATGAGCCTAGACGTGAATATATTGAAGTCATGTACATTGAAAATAAATAAATTTGATAAAATTATTGAAAAGAGAGCGATGCTCTCTTTTTTTATTTGTCTAAATAGTATATAAATATAGTATAAACATATATTTAATATACTTAATATAAAGGTTGTGTACTATGAAGAATTTACCGCTCTATAAGCAAATCCAAGAGGATATTAGAAGATTGATAGCGATAGGCAAGCTGCGAGAGGGTGATCGGATTCCTTCTGAGAAAGAGCTCGCAACTACATACAGAGTAAGTCTTATTACAAGTAAAAATGCACTAATTGGTTTAACCGAAGAAGGCTTGTTAGTAAGAATTCAAGGGAAGGGAACATTTGTAGCAAAACGTACCGAAGAGGCAAACTCTGGAGGAATAGCCGATGATTGGTCGATGATAAATGCAAAAAGCGGTAGAATAGGCCTCATACTGCCTACAATGAAAACGAAGGTTGATCAGCGTTTCTTAGATCATATTGAGAAGTATGCGTCGAAGTATGGTCTCGAGCTGATGCTTCGCATCACGAGGGAGTCGCAAGAGGAGGAATCAGAGGTGATAGCTTCTTTTTTACGACAAGGAGTGGACGGAATCATTATCTTTCCTGTTGAGAATGAGATGTACAATGATTCTATTCTGCGACTATCACTCGATCGCTTTCCGCTTGTTTTAATTGATCGCTTTTTGAAGGAAGTTAAAACGTATAGTGTAAGCTCGGATAATGTAAGAGGAACATATGAAGCGGTATCACACCTGCTAGATAAAGGGCATTCTACCATTGCATTTATATCGCCGGAAATTACAAACTCTGTGACAGATGAGCGCGCGCAAGGCTTTGAGCAGGCTTACTTGCAGCGTGGTTTATCGATTGATAAAAATGTGTGGTGCTTGCTACCGCTGGACAAAATTGTTTCGGGTCAAGCCGAACAGTTGATTTATCAATTTTTAGAGGAGCATCCTTACATTACTGCAGCATTTACTGCCAATACCGAGCTATGCAGCTATACCTATCTTGCTGCGAAGCAGCTGAATAAGCCTGTACCTGAAAGCTTAGAGCTCATAACCTTTGATCCGCCCAATCTTCCAGGCGTATCTTATATTCGTCAAAATGAAGCTGAAATGTGCAGGATTACACTGGAGCTATTACATGAACAGATTTCAGGAAAATACGATCCGCAGCGAATCATTGTACCCGTTACTTTAGTATGGAAAACCTAATTTTATACTGAATTCAATATATAAATTTATGTTAATATACACTATTATTGTTCTAAAGCGCTTTCATTAAATATATAAAGACGAGGGGATAGTTATGAATAAGAGGCTGAAATGGTCAAGTTTGGTTTTACTAGCTACAACGATGTTGGTAACCGCTTGTAGCAACGGTGGTTCAAGTAATCAAGCTGCAAACAACGGTAATAACAATCAAAGCTCCAAACAGACAACTCAGACAGTTTCTGACACAGTCGCTGACAAAGATCCGGTTACGATCGAATTTATGGGACATGGTAACCCAAATGAAAAAAGCATTTTCGAAAAGCTTATTGCTTCATTTGAAGAAAAATATCCGCATGTCACTGTAAAATATACCTCGGTGCCGCCAGGTGAATATTCTCAAAAGCTAACGACGCTCATTAGCTCAGGTAAAGCACCGGATGTGTTTTATGTAGGTGGCTCAGAATTCTATCGATTCGCTGAGGCGGGAACGGTATTGAATGTACAGCCTTATTTGGATGAAACGGATTTATTTGATCCAGACAATGTTTGGTCTCAAGCGTTAGACCGATATCGCTATGATGGGGCAAAGGTTGGATCGGGTGATCTTTATGGCTTGCCTAAAGATGTAGGACCATGGGCATTTGTCTACAATAAGGATTTATTCGATGACAAGGGCATTACACCGCCTTCAGCTGTAGCTGGTGAATGGACATGGGATGATCTGCTAGACGCTGCTAAGCAGTTAACGGTCGATGAGAATGGTGATGGAAAGCCTGAACAATACGGTGTAGCCGCATATAGTCTGGAGTCAGCTGTATGGGCGAACGGTGGCAATTTTATCGATTATGATACAGGACAGGTGCTGGTGAACGAGCAAGCGTTCTACGATGCGATGCAATTTGTCGCAGACTTAACATTAGTCCACGGGGTGAGCCCGAATGTCGAAGCCGAGCAATCAATGAACGGCTATACACGTTTCTTGAATGGTCAATTGGCGATGTTTGCGATGGGGCCGTGGGATCAACCGGCATTCTGGGAGCTGCCATTTAACTGGGATATTGCGGCATGGCCAGCCAGTCCAACAACGGGAGAGACAGCAACATGGCTTGGATCGATGGGCTTCGCGATTTCTAATAAATCAAAGCACCCACAAGAGGCATTTGACTTAGCTGCATTTTTGTCACTCGATGAGTATGGTCAGCGCCAAAACTATGAGCTGGGGCAAGCGGTACCGAATTTGATCGATTTGTCTAAAGGGGAGTTTTTAGCAAGTGATAAAGCTCCGGCTAGTCGACAAGTATTCCTCGACATCATTGAGGATTACGGACGTCCCGATGTACCAGCCTTTTCAAAGGATACACAATGGATTGATTTATTCTGGCAGCAAGCAAGCCGCGTATGGAATGGTGAAGTATCAGCACAGCAATTTACAGCAGAAATTCAACCGAAGATGCAAGAGCTTTATGATAAATTCAATAAATAATTAGACATCAGGAGTGACAGCCGTTTACTCGCTGTCGCTCCTTTTCGATTCGAGGTGAATGAAGTGAATATAAAGCTGAACGGTTATCGCAAAAAAGAGCTTGCTTGGCTGTATTTGTTTGTAGCTCCTCCAGTGCTGGGCTTTTTAATTTTTGGTTTAACGCCTATGCTGTTTTCAATCTTTATTAGCTTTCAGAAATGGGATATGATCTCAACGCCATCGTGGGTTGGGTTCGAGAATTATATTGAGCTTTTCAAGGACGAGAAGGTGTTCAAATCTCTATTTAATACGGTTTATCTGATGATCGGAATTCCCATCGGTATGGCGCTATCCTTATTGCTCGCCATCCTGATGAATCGTTCAATTAAAGGGATTTCATTCTTAAGAACGATGTACTACTTGCCTGTTATCTCTCCAATTATCGCTGTCTCCTTATTGTGGCAGTGGATATTGAACCAAGATTACGGCTTGCTCAATCATGTTTTGTGGAACTGGTTCGGCATTAAAGGTCCCAACTGGCTGGGCGATGCAGCTTGGGTAAAGCCTTCTTTAATACTGATTGGGCTGTGGGGCGGACTTGGCGGAAACATGGTCTTATATTTGGCGGGACTGCAATCGGTATCATCTACTTATTATGAAGCAGCAGAAATTGACGGGGCGAACGGCTGGCAAAAATTTATGAGAATTACGCTACCGTTACTATCACCTATTCATTTCTTTGTATTAGTTATGGGGATTATTGGAGCCTTTCAATCGTTCAGCCAGATCTATGTGCTAGCTGTAGACGGTGGACCTGAATATAGCGGAGCAACAATCGTTTATTATATATTCCAGCATGCATTTAAGTATTTTAATATGGGCTTTGCAAGTGCTGCTGCTTGGCTGCTTGGTATATTGATATTTATCGTTACACTCATTCAGTTCAAATTTGCCGATCGTTGGGTGTATCAAGACTAAAGGGGTGTCAGGATGAAATACAAAAAAATGGCCGACTACTGGGCGTTGCTGCTGCTTTTTGCGGGCTTGATCTTCATGATTGCCCCATTTATCTGGACGCTATCCACATCATTAAAAGCACAGCGCAATGTGTTCGAAATTCCTCCTAAGTGGATTCCTGATCCAATGAACTTTAGCAATTATGTGGAGGTTTGGCGGCAAGCGCCCCTGCTTAATGGCTTTGCTAACAGTTTAATTATTGTTGTCGTTGTATTAACGATTGGCTTGCTCGTAGCTGCAATGAGTGCCTATGCCTTCGGGAAGTTTGAATTTCCCTTTAAGGGTGCGTTATTTCTCGGCTTGCTTGGTACGATGATGATTCCTTATTCAGTCGTAATGATTCCTCAGTTTATCGGATTCTCATGGTTAGACTGGGTAGACACACTGCTGCCGTTAATTGTACCCGGACTGTTCGGGAATATTGTCGTTATCTTCTTCATTCGTCAATTTATTTCTAGTGCGCTACCCAATGATTTGATTGAAGCAGCAAAAATTGATGGCTGCAGCTTTCCAAGGATCTTTTGGTCTATCGCTCTCCCGGTTATGAAGCCTGCACTTGCAGCTCAAGCTGCCTTAGGCTTTATGGGAATATGGAATGATTTTCTCGGTCCGCTTATTTATTTGCACACACCTGAGAAACAAACAATTCAAGTTCTAATCGCTTCGATGCAAGCTTTATATATCGGTCAATCCAATTATCCGATTATTATGGCAGCAGCAATTATCGCGATGGTACCAGTTATTATAGTATTCTTTTTCTGCCAACGTTACTTTATTGAATCGCTGGCGATAAGCGGTATTAAGGGATGATCTCGATGAGAGCTTACTTTAACGGAAAATGGGTAGCGGTGTTCGTGGCGTTAGTAACAGTACTGGTGCTTGTAAGCTGTACAAAGTTAGAAAAAGCGGAGGTGCTTAATTTGGACAATTATTCAAGCAGCTACGCCAATCCCTTCCCTAGCTTGGAACAGGAATGGGACGATTATGGCAATGGCGATCCTTTCGTTATGAGATATAACGGTCAATATTACTTGTATGTAAGCACGAAGGATCATCGCACGGGTATTAAAGCGTGGCGCTCGAACAATTTAGTGGATTGGACGTATATTGGCTTGGTAGCCGATGATGCAGAGTCTACAGGAGCCTATGCACCTGAGGTTGTTTACTGGAATGGTAAGTTTTATCTATACACATCTCCTGCTGGAAACGGGCATTACGTATACGAGAGCGATTTACCGGAGGGTCCCTTCAAGCGCGTCACAGAAAATCTTGGAATGAGCATCGATGGCTCTGTATTTATCGATGATGATGGACAATGGTATTTCACTCATGCAGGCACTTCAGGCATCGTTGGCATGAGTATGCCTTCACCTACGGAGTTTGATAACGGTCAAGTCATCTCAGGTGCATACCTTGGTCATTGGACGGAAGGCTCCATGATTATTAAGCGTAATGGATTGTATTACATGACACTCACAGGCAATCATGTGTTTAGTAAAGGCTATCGAATTCATTACACAGTTGCGGAGCAATCACCGCTTGGCCCATATACTATGCCTCAGAACAATCTGATCGCGGTTCATACAGAGGGTGATTTTTACGGTCTAGGTCACAGCTCGACGGTACTCGGTCCCGATATGGATTCCTACTATTTGGTCTATCACAATTTATTAGGTAGCTCTGCAGAAGGACCTCCCGTGCGTTCGATGAATATAGACAGACTTGTTTTCAATGGCAGCAAAATGGATCTGCTAGGGCCTACTAACTTCAAGCAGCCTGTGCCGCGTATGCCTGAGCTGGCTGCTCACCTTGATGAGTCCATAGACGAGGCACTATGGCGTGTTCAATCTAGTGAAAACGAGGAAATGATTATAAGCCTTCAATCAACAAATGAAGTATTTACTGCTGAATACAACTTTTCGCTGGATGAGCTAGCAGAGCAAGGTGTGCTAGAGCTTATATTTAATTATAGCGATGCGAGCAATTATGACGCCGTAGTTTTACTGCCTCATCAGCAAAAGCTAGCTGTAGCAAGCATTCGAGATGGCTCCGCAGCTGAGCTTGGGAAGCGAGACTTACTGCCTGATATAGATTGGACCGTATTGCATGCGATACGTATTGCACAACACGAGCATGGCCTGGATGTGTATTGGGATGGGGTGCAGCTAATGAGCCTGAACGGTGAACAGATTACAGCAATGGGTACGACTGGCGGTGCTATTGGCTATCTATATGAGGGCTTGAAGCCAACGTTACATTATACGGCTTTTGCCAATGCTGCTGCAGGTTCTAGTGATTATGATGTACTTAAGCCAATACCCGGTACAATTGAGGGAATACATTACTTGCAAGGCGAGAAGCACGGCTTTTATGTGACGGATAAGGGCAAGCAGTCGCCGATCCGTACTACAGATGGTGTCCATATTGAAGAGACAGGCTTGGGCGATTATGCTGTGCAGCTTAATAGCAGTAAAGACTGGCTACGTTATGGTGTGAATGTTTCAGAAGCTGGCGACTATATGGCGACTATGACGGTGCCTTCATCGCATGAAGATGTTGAGCTCGAATTA
Organism: Paenibacillus camelliae; assembly: GCF_023715345.1. Taxonomy (GTDB): domain Bacteria; phylum Bacillota; class Bacilli; order Paenibacillales; family Paenibacillaceae; genus Pristimantibacillus; species Pristimantibacillus camelliae. Next base: position 1,283,002 of record NZ_JAMBNY010000001.1, on the reverse strand, counting down.
ATCGTGGATGATGAGCAGGTAAGCCGATTTAAGCTACAAGCGCTGCATAGTGATGCATCGCTGCATGATTCGGATAGTCCACAGTCGTGGAGAAACTTAGGTCTAGGTACGATTAAGCTGGAGCAGGGCTATCACACCATTACGATTCGGGTAGTGAAGGGTAAGCTAACGTGGTCGAACATGAGCTTTGTAACCGTAAATACGGAGGAATATTCTATCGATCGATTACTAGAGCAATCCACAGCTGAGGACATGCATGGTGAGTGGAGAATAAATAGCGGATGGCATAGCGGATTAAACGATCAGCAGGATGTGAAGCTGTATGGTGGCAGCACAGGCTGGAGTGATTACCGCATTAGAACTACAGTCAGATTGGGTGATGATGCTTCGGGTAATGCCGGCGTGCTGTTAAGAGTTACGAATGAGTCGGATTTTCCTCATCAGGTTACTGATGCGTTAAGCGGCTATTATGTCGCTGTAACGCCAACCAAGCTAGAGTTATATAAGCTTAATTATGATGCGGTAATGCTTCATGCTGAAAAGATAAAGCTGCCGAGAAATGAGGAAGTTTCATTAACTATAGAGGCAGTGGCTGAGACGATAACCGTTCAGGTGGATGGCCATGAAGTATTTTCTTATACGGATGAACATCCGTTTTTAGTAGGAAAGCTAGGATTACGCTCACAATTCTCAAAGGATATAGAGCTGACGGATTTGGAAGTTCAATCTGTGACTTCTAATGAATAGAATCAAACTTAAAGGTATGAAAGCATTGCACATGCATCTGCATCTGCACGGACAAATACCGATAACTATATAACAATGAGGTGGACATAATGGAACATAAATATATTGAACAATACCCCAGACCGCAATTTGTGCGTGATGCATGGCTAAGCTTGGATGGTGCATGGAATTTTCGTTTTGATGATCAAAGGCAAGGTAAATCGGAGCAATGGTACAAGAAATTGCCGCAGCCACAGTCAATTATCGTGCCGTTCACGTATGAAACGAAAGCAAGTGGGATAGGTGATGAAAGTCTACATAGCTGCATCTGGTATGAACGCAGCTTTAAGGTACCCGAAACACATCGTAACCAACGCATTATCTTGCATTTTCAAGCAGTAGATTATAAAGCAACAGTGTGGATAAATGGTGTAATGGCAGGTTCGCATGAAGGAGGTTATTCTGCTTTTTCATTTGATATCACAGACAATGTTAGCTTCGAACAAGAAAATATCGTAACTGTGCAGGTTGAGGATCATGTTTCTAGAACACAGCCTCGCGGAAAGCAACGCTGGATTAAAGATAACTTCGGATGCTGGTATGTACAAACAACGGGCATATGGCAATCGGTATGGCTCGAATTCGTTGCGCAAGCATACGTGGAAAAAGTAAGAATGACACCTGATATTGATACTTCATCTATTGCGTTTGATTACTATATGCAGGGACTGGAGCGCTACTCACCACATAGCCTGCAGCTTTCGGTTAACATTTGGCTGCATGGTAAGCTCGTTCGGCAGTTTACGCATGCTGCGGAAGAGCAGCTAAGCTATACTTACGATATTTCAAGCCCTCAGGCTGGTGAATGGCAAATTGCTCTGTGGCATCCTGAACATCCTAATTTGTATGATGTCGAGATAATACTGCGTAATGAAGATACGGTGCTAGATCGTGTCTATACGTATTTTGGAATGCGTAAAATATCTACGTATCAGGGTAACATTCTGCTTAACAATGTACCTATTGAGCAACGACTGATACTCGATCAAGGCTATTGGACAGATACGCATCTGACGCCGCCTTCTGAACAGGCACTAATTGATGATATCGATAAAACATTACAGATGGGTTTCAATGGGGTACGTAAGCACCAAAAGCTTGAAGACCCACGCTATATGTATTGGTGCGACCGAAAAGGTGTACTGCTCTGGTCAGAGATGGCATCTACTTATCAATTCAATGAGCAGGCGGTTACTGCTTTTACGAAGGAATGGCTGGAAATTGTTGAGCAGCATTACAATCATCCGTGCATCGTTACATGGGTGCCATTTAATGAATCGTGGGGCATTTCTAACATCTTAACCAATCGGAAGCAGCAGCAGTTTACGGAAGGAATCTATCATTTGACAAAAAGCATCGACGATACAAGACTAGTCATCGTTAATGATGGCTGGGAGCATACGATTTCTGATGTAATTACGTTGCATGATTATGAGGAGAGCGGTGAGGAGTTCAGCGCACGCTATGCAGATAAGGAAGCGGTGCTATCTAATGCAATTAGCTTTAATAAGCATAAATTTGCTTTGGCGCAGGGCTATCGCTACAATGGACAGCCAATTATGATTAGTGAGTATGGCGGTATTGCTTTTAACAGTGAACAAGGCTGGGGCTACGGTAATCAGGTTTCTTCGGAGCAGGAGTTTATCGAGCGCTATCATCGTATTACTCAAGCGATTAAGGAAACACCATATGTATCTGGCTACTGCTATACCCAAATTACTGATGTGCAGCAGGAAGTGAATGGCTTACTCAAGGAAAACCGCGAACCTAAACTGCCACTTGAGACAATCAAAGCGATTAACCTAGGAAAATATGAGAGCAAGTAATTGAGTAACATATAAGTAGTTAAGTATCATCATATGTGAGGTTAACTGTACGTTATTAGGCAACCAGTTTCCGATATTTAAGCGGAGACTGGTTGTTCTGCATAGTATTTGTTTGAAATTTACCATTTACTGTAGTATGATGAAAGCATATGTATTAAAGGGGAGAAATTGATGTCTGTTATCGTTCTTAACTAATTAATTTCATATTCGAAGTATTGTAAGATCCTGGAAGGCCATTGCCGAATATGCATGGTTTATTTCTTCATGGAGCTTTCGTACTTCCGAATTAGTTAAGAACAACGGATATAATCGAAGCCTTAGAGCCGACTTTATTGTTTCCTACAACACATCCGTGCTGTCTTCAGTGCGGTTTTTTTGTGTTTAGGTGTGGATGATGGACGGTTTATTAAGGGCAGGGATGACGTATGTTCATTCCTGCCCTTTTTTTGTTGTGAATTAATCGATACAAAGGAGAATGAAAATGAACAATGTAAGCTATAAAAAGTTAGAATATGACAAAATTAAAGATCAGCTGATTTCATTTACAATGTCACAAGGCGGCAGAGTATTGGCAGAGCAGCATGAGCCTAGTACAGATGAGGCTGTCGTAAAAGAGTGGCTAACCGAAACAGCGGAGGCTGCTGCGCTGCTCCAAGCTGGAACGAGTGTACCATTATCTGCTATGGAGGGGATTATACCTTTTCTAACTCATTTGGGTAATGGAGAAATATGCACGGAAAGAGAGCTTGAACAGCTCGCTGCTTGGCTCAGCTCGGTCGCTCATATGAAACGATTTATGAATGAAAAGCGTCCGCTTGCGCCAACGATTAGTGTTTACGCTGACTCTCTGCACGATTGTCCAGCTATACGTGAGCAAGTGCAACACTGTATTCGAAATGGCAAGCTGACGGATCAGGCAAGTAAAGCTCTAGCTGATGCTAGAAGACAGATTGCATTAATCGATACGAAAATTGAACGCAAGGTAAGTCAAACACTGACTAAGTATAAGAATGCGCTGCAGGAGCAGTTAGTTAGCCGGAGAAATGGTCATTATGTTCTTCCGGTTAAACGAGAGTATCGGAAGTTGGTGCCGGGGACAATTTGGGATGAATCGGCAAGTGGCCAGACCATTTTTATAGAGCCTCATGATGTAGGCGAGCTGCACATTGAGATGCAGATGTGGAAGGGGGAAGAGGAAAAGGAAAGAATGATTGTGCTGTCCGAGCTGACAGAGATGGTGGAGGATAAAGCCGCATCGTTAAGAGGTAATCTGGAAGTGATGTCCGTCTTTGACTTTATCTTTGCTCGAGCGAAGCTATCACGCTCATGGGATGGGATACACGTCAGATTATCTGCGCACCCCGTTATCAAGCTCGTTAATGCAAAGCATCCTCTTCTAGGAAAGGAATGCAAGCCTATTAACGTATCACTTGGCTGGCAATGGAGACAGCTTATTATTACAGGTCCTAATGCTGGTGGCAAAACAATAACACTTAAGACGATTGGGCTGCTAGCACTTGCGGTACAATCAGGCTTGCTGATTCCCGCAGAGGAAGGTACGGTGTTTGGCATCTTTGAGCATGTACTAGCAGATGTAGGAGACGGTCAAAGTATTGAGCATTCGCTTAGTACCTTTTCAGCTCATATGGCAACAGTGAAAGAGATGCTAGATGTAGCAAGCAATCGCTCACTGCTCCTTCTAGACGAATTAGCTGCAGGAACAGATCCAGGAGAAGGTATCGCTCTATCGATCGCATTGCTGGAGGAGTTTATGCGGCGTGAGTCACTCGTTACGGCAACAACCCATTTTAACGAGATCAAGCGATACGCCGCGCGGACACCAGGCTGCGAGAATGCTCGCATAGCTTTTGATCCAGCAACGCTGCGCTCCTTATATCGATTAGAGATCGGTGAAGCGGGAGATAGCTTTGCCTTCGCAATTGCTCGACGCTTTGGTTTGCCAGAGAACGTGGTCGCTAGAGCTGAGCAGCGGGTGTTAACAGGGGAAGTTAATTCGAGCGAGGAATCGCAGCATAGTGAATGCATAACAGCATTTGTTCCATTATCTGAGGAGGATGCGGAAGAAGTAAAAAGCAGTAGCGAAGTAATGCATTCCCGTCTTGAGGGCAATCATGATAAGGACGATAAGAATGAAATACAGCACGGTGAGCATAAAGCAAAGAACGGTGAGCGCGTTCAGCGAGCAACGGAGGCAGGAGATGAAGTGTGGATTCCGATGCTCCAATGCATGGGAACGCTAGAGCAGGCACCGAACGATAAAGTCGGAGCTGTGGTTGTGGTGAATGGGAAGAGGTTGATGCTCAACAGCGATCAAATAACAAGGAAGAGGTAATTCAAATATCCAACTTTGATGACGAAGTATTTTCGTTGTAACGTAATCGACGTTGAATCTTGGACGCTAGCGACAACTCTGCTGCTCACGTACCCACTACGTACGCTGCGCTGCTCGTTGTCTACTAGCGTGCAAGCTTCTTGGTCCTGAAAGCCGAATATTAGAATCTTTATTGTAAGAGGTAATTCAAATATCCAACTTTGATGACGATGTAATTTCGTTGTAGCGTAATCGACGTCGAATCTTGGACGCTAGCGACAACTCTGCTGCTCACGTACCCACTACGTACGCTGCGCTGCTCGTTGTCTACTAACGTTCAAGCTTCTTGGTCCTGAACGCCGAATATTTGAATCTATAATTGGAAGAGGTAATTCAAATATCCAACTTTGATGACGATGTAATTTCGTTGTAGCGTAATCGACGTCGAATCTCATCTCATTGATGATGTGAAACTCAGCACATATAATGTAAGAAGATGAAGCAATATTTGTACAGCTATTCATACGAGGACGATAGGAGGATTCCTGATGCAAATGAATGAAAGCTTTAATGCGCTTGTTGTCAATAAAGAGGATCAATTCTCAGTAGCGGTTAAAAAGCTATCGCTGAATGATCTACCGCAAGGTGAAGTCGTTATACGGGTAGCCTACTCAGGAGTCAATTATAAGGATGGGTTAGCTGGCATTCCCAATGGGCAAATTGTAAAGCAATATCCGTTTGTACCTGGTATTGATTTAGCAGGTACAGTATTGGCGTCTAGTGATCCTCGTTTCTACAAGGGGCAAAAGGTATTAGCTACTGGCTTTGGATTAGGCGTTTCGCATTTTGGCGGGTTCAGTGAACTCGCTCGTGTGCCAGCAAATTGGCTTACACCGCTCCCTGCTGGCTTAACAATGAAAGAAGCGATGATTGTCGGAACAGCTGGCTTTACTGCAGCGATATCGATTGAGCAGCTTGAGAAGCAAGGAGTTGAACCAGATAAAGGTGAAGTGCTCGTGACAGGTGCTACCGGAGGAGTAGGTGGTCATGCGATCGCAATGCTCTCTGCGAAGGGCTATTCTGTTATAGCTAGCACTGGAAGCCATGAGCAGGCGGCTGATTATTTAACAAAGCTAGGTGCCCAAGAAATTATTCCACGCATAGAGGGGCTATACGATGGCAATAAGCCTCTTCAATCAGCAAACTGGCAAGCAGCAATTGATCCAGTTGGCGGTCCTGCACTAGCGATTATCTTAAGTAAAATAGCATATGGAGGCAGTGTAGCATTAAGCGGCTTGACCGGCGGCATTAATATTCCGGCAACCGTTATGCCGTTTATATTAAGAGGTGTAAATCTGCTTGGTATTGATTCAGTAAACTACCCAGCTGAAAAAAGGCCGATGCTATGGGAAAGAATAGCTACTGATTTGCGACCAGCAGCCTTCGACGCCTTAGTGGACCGTGAGATTGAGCTAAAGCAATTGCCTGAAGCGTTAACGGATATATTGCATTCCCGCTCGATCGGCAGAATATTGGTTTCCATTCATCCAGAATAGCCACAAGGATAAGTTTGAATAAATGATTAAAAGCAGGGAGCTCTCAACAATTATTGAATGATTGTTGAGAGCTCCCTGTTTTTTTTGCATTACAGAAGAGTTTCATTTGCAAAGGGATTGAAGATGGTAGTGTAAGGTTTGTAGCATTGCTTCTTGGGTAAATTGCTCAGGATTTAACAAGTGATGCACAGCCATTCCATCGACTAGAGCATGAAGCCTGTTAGCCTCCATCTCTAGATCGAGCCCATCCTTCGCAATATTTAATCGTTGCAGAGTATGTATGGCTTTTTTTAAGCCTTGATGCATATCCAAGTAAACCTTATTGCTTAACTCCCGCAGCGTATTGTCGACAAGAACCTTGGCAGAAAAAGCTAACCACACCTCCATTTCTATCTTTCGCTCTTCATCGACGGGGAGTACTTCACATACCCCTTCAGTCACCAATTCTAATGGTGTCTTTTTTTCATTTATTGCCTTAGAGGTAATCCGTTCAATGACTCGTTCTGAAACCAGCTCCATCGAAAAACGCAGCAAATCTGACTGTGATGCAAAATAGTGTCTAAGTGCACCAACGGAGAGTCCGGTAGCCTGTGCAATTTTTCTTACGGTAGCTTGTTCGATTCCTTCTTCTACAATAACTTTCCACGTAGCTTCTGCAATTTCAATTTTACGTTTATCGTGATCAACAATTTTTGGCATAAATTTATTATAACACACTTGTATTATATAAACCATTCTGATACTATTTAGTACGAATGTATTAAATAAAATTATAAGGATGTGTTTCCATTGATCGGTTGGTTAATTGTAGCTTGTGAAATTGGGTTCTGGGTGTTTGTGTTAGCTGGACTAGTATCTAGATATATATGGAAGAAAAAGATGCTAAGTACGTTTCTGCTTGTTTGTACACCAATCATCGATCTTATTTTGCTAGTTGTAACTGTCATGGACTTAAAGAATGGGGCAATAGCCACTACCTTGCATGGTATTGCTGCGGTGTACATTGGAGCTAGTATAGGCTTTGGTCATCAGATGATTAAATGGGCGGATGACCGCTTTAATTATCGATTCGGGAATGGTCGAAAACCAGTGAAGATAAAATACGGGGAAGCTCGTGCGAGAAATGAACGTAAGGGATGGTATAGACATTTATTATCCTGGCTCATTAGTGGCGGAATTGTTGTGGCCATTATTCTATATATAAACGACACATCACAGACTCAAGCTTTGCTCAATATTATGCAGTTTTGGTCTATGTTTTTGGTTCTTGATTTTCTGATCAGCTTTAGTTATACGCTGTTTCCCAAAAAGCCTAACAAAATAGAGGGGGATGCGAAAGATGGGCAAGAACTTAGATGATAAAACAAGGAGCATATTGACGCTTTTATGCTGTCGATATGCTCCTTGGGGGCATTATTATTTAAGGATAGGTTGATCATCAATGTGTTCATTACGCTCTCTGGAGGCTGGCCATATGATACCGATCAATACGCCGACAACTGCAGGTATAATCCAGCCCAATCCTATATCGTACAACGGCAGAATAGCGTTATAGGCTTCATCTACGTAAGCAATCAGATCCGTAATATATGGAAGCTTAAGCTTTGAGCTCGCCAGTCCTTCAATCAAGCTCACTACAAAGGTGAACGCTAGACTGAAACCATACACCTGCTTCTTACCTTTAAAGAGCGGGTGAAGAAACGTTAGGAAGATGAGCACGATAGCTAGTGGGTACAGGATCGAGAGTACAGGCACTGAAATTTCAATTAACTCATTCAATCCAACATTGGCAAGTAATGTGCTGACGATTCCTAGAAGGAGAACAAAGGTCTTATACGAAACCTTAGGTGCAAGCTTATGAAGAAAGCTACTGCACGAGGTTGTTAAACCTATGCTTGTCGTTAAGCAGGCGAGGATGACGATGACGCCAAGAATGATTCCACCAAATTTACCGAAATAATAATCAGATACTTTAGCTAATACTTCGCCTCCGTTGCTCAAATGTCCTAATTCCCCTACACTCGTTGCACCAATATAAGTTATTACGGTATAGATCAGGGCTAAAATAACTGCTGATATAATCGCTGCTTTCGATCCTACAATTAGAAGTTGCTTTCTCGAATTCGCGCCACGATCCCTAATTGCATTAATAACGATAATGCCAAACACGAAGGCAGCCAGCGTATCCATTGTAAGATAGCCCTCTTGGAACCCGTTAAAAAATGAATGCGATTGGTAGCTTTCTATAGGCTGTTCATATGTACCCATTGGCTTGATTAATGCGACTAACGATAATATGACAATAAACAATATAAGAAGCGGTGTAAGCCATTTCCCTACAATATCTATCATCTTGGAAGGGTTCAAAGAAAACAGACAGGTGATTGTAAAAAATATGATGGTGAACAACAAGAGCGCAAGATCTCCGTACTGTTCATCTATAAATGGCTTAATGCCAATTTCATATGAAACACTGCCAGTACGCGGCATCGCAAAAAGAGGTCCAATCGTTAAATATAGAACGGTTGTATAGACATAACCGAATACTGGATTCACATGACTAGCTAAGGAAAGTAGATCTTGTTTGCCAGAAAAGCTGAAGGCAATGACAGCCAGCAGAGGCAAGCCGACTCCTGTCGTTAGAAAGCCTAAAGTCGCATACCAGAACTCCGTTCCAGCAGATTGTCCAAGCATAGCAGGAAACACCAGATTCCCTGCTCCAAAGAATAAAGCAAAAAGCATAAGGCCGATTAAAACGGTGTCTTTCGTTGAGATTGTTTTATCCATATCGATTCTCCTGTTGCATCAGTTAGGGGATGTTAAAGCTGTGCTGTAGTAATATTAATTATGTTCTTTGCCTCCCTTAACAATACAGTATTATAGTAATTTCTCATAAGCACAGCAGCTATTATATCAGAAAAATAAGATCTTTGCTTGACATTTCAAACAAAGGCGTGTTATATTATTTAAGTCACTCCAAACGAGTGGGTTACATACGGAGGATTAGCTCAGCTGGGAGAGCATCTGCCTTACAAGCAGAGGGTCGGCGGTTCGATCCCGTCATCCTCCACCATATGACTATGGTTTTTATCAGTCCTCGAAAAAAAAAGTAGTCGGGATAGTCGGCACTGAGAAAGGTCGCTTTTCGAGGAATTATATTGACGCGGGGTGGAGCAGTTGGCAGCTCGTCGGGCTCATAACCCGAAGGTCACAGGTTCAAGTCCTGTCCCCGCAACCAAATAAGAATTACCGATTTGTTGTGGGAATTTATGGACCCAAAATGACGCGGGGTGGAGCAGTTGGCAGCTCGTCGGGCTCATAACCCGAAGGTCACAGGTTCAAGTCCTGTCCCCGCAACCAATTAAAGAAGTACCGAATTGTTGTACGGAGCTGTGGTGTAGAGGCCTAACATGCCTGCCTGTCACGCAGGAGACCGCGAGTTCGAATCTCGTCAGCTCCGCCATTTTCTGGCAACATTCGGCTCGGTAGCTCAGTCGGTAGAGCAGAGGACTGAAAATCCTCGTGTCGGCGGTTCGATTCCGTCCCGAGCCACCACTAAGCGTTTAGATATGCCGCTTTAGCTCAATTGGTAGAGCAACTGACTTGTAATCAGTAGGTTGGGGGTTCAAGTCCTCTAGGCGGCACCATTTTTATGGGAGATTAGTGAAGTGGCTAAACACGGCAGACTGTAAATCTGCTCTCTACGAGTTCGGTGGTTCGAATCCATCATCTCCCACCATTCCTACAGGGGCATAGTTTAAAGGTAGAACAAAGGTCTCCAAAACCTTTGGTGTGGGTTCGATTCCTGCTGCCCCTGCCAGTGGAATCTTACAACTTATGAATATGGCGGTCGTGGCGAAGGGGTTAACGCACCGGATTGTGGCTCCGGCACTCGTGGGTTCAAGTCCCATCGATCGCCCCATTTAAGTAAAACTTGAGTTAATTGTTGGGGATTAGCCAAGCGGTAAGGCAACGGACTTTGACTCCGTCATTCCAAGGTTCGAATCCTTGATCCCCAGCCATTTATGCGGAAGTGGCTCAGCGGTAGAGCATCGCCTTGCCAAGGCGAGGGTCGCGGGTTCGATTCCCGTCTTCCGCTCCATTCATACATTGGCGCCATAGCCAAGTGGTAAGGCAAAGCTCTGCAAAAGCTTTATTCCCCAGTTCAAATCTGGGTGGCGCCTCCATAATAGATTGATAATGTGCGGCCTTAGCTCAGCTGGATAGAGCGTTTGACTACGAATCAAAAGGTCAGGAGTTCGAATCTCTTAGGCCGCGCCACTTTATGTCATAGATCCAAATTGGTGAGGGCAGGAGTACGCAAGTAACATAAGCCGGTGTGGCGGAATGGCAGACGCGTTCGACTCAAAATCGAATGGGGAGACCCGTGGAGGTTCGAGTCCTCTCACCGGTACCATCTTACAATGAACAGCTCATTAGAGAATTTCTCTGATGGGCTTTTTTTGTTTTTTAAAGCTGGGTTTATTGTGTTTGCAGAGCAGACTTTGGGGCTATATTCAAAATGTTAGTTAAAAGCAAAGTGGCATAACGATGCCGAAGCATGACGCTCGATAACAATATGGAGCTCTGCACTCTAAATTTTCGATCAATCGATGCCGTCCGCCAGTTAGATAAAAGCTGAGGCGCAATTGAAAGATGAACTTATCAATAATATTCACAAATCGTAATATCAGTTACCTAGCACTTGCACATCCACTAGTATAGCCATATAAGTGTTTATAAATCTATGTAATATATTGGTTTTAATTACAGTGTTATTGAAGAAAGCGAGTTTTTCTATAATGGTGTGAGATACGAAGTCTTAGCAGTAGGTGTACTTGATGGAACAGAATACATTATTGGTCATGAGAATGTCTATGATTATAGTGTATTAGAGACATTTGGATACACATTTAATACTGAAGCTGTAAAATGGCTGAAAATATAGTTAAACAGAGAGAGAACGGTCTTATTGTAAATTTCAATAATGAAATATTATACGATCAACGGAATATTGGAATTGATAAATATGAATGTTGATAAATATGAATGGAGGAAGTTTGAATGTCAATAATAAAAGGAAAAGGCAAATATTTGATGGCGGCAGTTTGTTTAATTGTATTTACTGTAATTTTTATTCGTTTAGCCCAAAGTGGTTATGCCCAGTCGACTCATAAAACATATCTTGAACTTGTAAAAGAAGATAAGTTATATTACAATGAACATCCTTCATTTGAAGATGAGTTACGGGATGCGCCTGAATCAGCAAAGAAGCAACTTGATAGTTGGGAACGAGCAGTAGCTAGATTGAAAGGAAGATTACCTGTTGAGGATTGGAAATTAATTAGCAGTGGGGATATTGATCTTCACTTTACTAATTTTTTGCCTTCACAAGAAGTGGCTACATTTAACTCAGTTTTTTATGGTGATGAGAGAAAGGCAGCATTGGAAATAGGCGATTTATTTCCAGGTGCTTTAATTAGTCCAAATCAGGATCAGGTTATTTTATTATGGGAAAAGGGAGATGGAAGTACTGCCTATATTCAAATGGATTCGAAAACTGATTTAGATGGAAATAGAACATGGGATTTAAATGGTAAGGCTAATATTATTGAGAAAAATGTCAAGTAGTTTCGATAACTGCGAATGTATCAAAGTTGATCTTCTGCTTTGGAGATCAACTTTGATAGTCTTTAAGAAACAGGCTACATGCGAGACCGCAAGAAGAAGCGCATAAGCAAACATCACCCAAAACACCCTAGCGGTGTTTTTCTTTTTTTAGCACATTGTTTTGGAATTTCCATCATATTACAGCAATAGTCCGAATATGTTGGTTTAAATCGGGCTTGTCTGTCCGAAAATGGATAATGTGAGAGGTGGCTGTACGATATGAATGCTACAAATCCAAAGATTGCAATACTGGGAATTGGCACGGCAGTACCGGAATATCGGCTGAACCAGGCGGATACTGCGCAACGTTTAAGTGAGGCGCTAAGAGACAACACGGACTCCGCGCGTTGGGCGAAAAGACTGTTCAAGCAATGCGGTGTGGAGAATCGCTATACCTGTGAGCCTAATTTGCTGGAAAAAGCTGAAGACTGCCGTTACTTCTCGCAACAATCTCTTCAAGCAGTTCCAACTACAGCTGAGCGAATGGCCATCTACAAGCGTGAATCGGTACCGTTGGCGCTTCGTGCTGCAAGAAATGCACTGCACGATGGACAAGCCGATGTCTCGGAAATTAGTCATCTGATTACGGTGAGCTGCACTGGCCAATTTCTGCCGGGCATGGATACCCAGCTCGTACAACAGCTTGGGCTTGCTCCTGATGTCAAGAGAATTCCACTTAATTTTCTAGGTTGTGCGGCGGGACTTCGAGCGGTGTGCCTCGCTAAAGAATTGGCAGCTCATCAGCATAACGCGAAAGTGTTGATCGTCAGTGTAGAGCTATGCACACTTCATATTCAGCCATCCAGTAAACGCGAGGATTTATTTGGCGCTTCCTTCTTTGGCGATGGAGCTTCGGCTTGTGTTGTCGGACATGCATCGGAGGAAGAGAGTGGCGGTCACTTTTTATTAGGCAATGATCATTCGGTTGTGCTCCAAGGCGGTGCCGAAGAAATGGTGTGGGAGGTAGGCAATTTCGGCTTTGATCTGTATCTATCGACAACGATTCCGAAGCTGATCGGCCAATTTGTCCCAGAACAGATATCCACTCTATGCGGTGATGAGCCGATTGATCTATGGGCTATTCACCCTGGAGGCAGAGGAATTATCGAGAAGCTTGCGGATGTATACGGATTATCCGACGAGCAGACAAGACCGAGTCGCACCATTCTGCGTGATTACGGAAATATGTCATCGGCAACCATATTGTTCGTGCTGGAGGAGATGAAGCGCGAACTGGAAGGGGCAAAGAAAGAGATGAGAAGCGGCATTGCACTAGCTTTTGGTCCCGGTCTCACCTGTGAAATGATCCAAATTAAATATGTTCCGGGCGTACAGTCGGAATTGCGGGAGATGGATGAGGCTTATGTTTAAGAAGCTGCGGCATCGAGCGCTTGAGGATGAGCTGATGGATGATTTTTCAATGGGGGGAGCCGAGCTGCGAGAAGCTTTGCAGCAGCTCAGAGTCATTAATCGGATATTTCAGGCAGCAGGACCTGTGAAATATGGTGTGCAGCAATTGTGGCAGGAAGCTGGCAAACCCGATCATCTATCTATTCTCGATATTGGAGCAGGGTCAGGCGATGTAAATCGACTTCTACTTCGCTGGGCGAGTGCCAACGGAATAGAAATAAAGCTGACATTAGCGGATCGAACAGAAGAAGCTTGCGAGGAGGCAAAGCAGCTTTTTCGCGATGAACCGCGCGTCGAGGTTCTGCAATGCAACTTGTACGATCTACAGACCGATAGCTTCGATATTGTAACAGGTTCGCAGTTCGTTCATCATTTCAGCCCCGATGAACTGCCAAGTGTTGTAGGAAGTATGCTGCATGCATCAAGAACCGGTGTCGTCATTAATGATATTCATCGGCACTGGATTCCTTGGTTAGCTGTATGGCTGACAGCACGTCTGATCTCCACGAATCGATATATTCGCAATGACGCTCCCCTGTCTGTAGCCAAAGGATTTCGATCCGAGGACTGGAGACATTTAAAGGCCGCGCTTGGTGCTCCTGATATGGCATACTGCTGGAGACCGTTGTTCCGATATGCGGTTATTATTAAAAAATGAGTTAAAATCTTAGATTTATCGGAGTGATTCGTTATGTATGCGCATGATGTGGCCATAATCGGAGCGGGAATTGCCGGCAGCACTTTAGCCAAGTCTTTAGCCGACAGTGGCTGGAATACGATCCTGTTTGAACGTAAGAAATTTCCCCGTCATAAAGTATGCGGTGAATTTTTGTCACCAGAAGCCAAAAGCATGCTTGACTCACTCGGAGTAAGCGAGCTTATCCAATCACTTCGGCCCAGCTTAATTGAACGTTCTCGTCTCATCTTCAGCCATGGGGATGTGCTGGAAGCGCCTTTAGCAAGCCATGCCTTAGGAGTTAGCCGTTATTCGCTCGATGCCGCGCTGCTGACTTCTGCACAGCTTGCGGGCGTACATGTGCAGATGGGATCAGCAGTAACAGCTGTCACTCCCGCGAATGAAGGCTTCATCATCCAGGCGAAGCAAGGGACGGAAACGGTCTCCTATAAAGTTCGAACAGTTATTGCCGCATGGGGTGCTAACGGGCGTATGCCAGGCACAACGTTATATTCTGCGCGTTCCAACCGAATAGAGACGAGTAATCCATATGTTGGTGTCAAATCTCATGTTGCTGGAATTACAACGGATGCAGCGGTAGAGCTTTATTTTTTTGAAGGCGGCTATCTAGGCATAGCTCCAGTGGAGGATGGGGTGTTCAATGTCTCAGCATTGCTGCGGCAGAAAGCTTTTCAGCATAAGCCCAAAACGATACAAGGCTGGATAGACGCGGCTTGCAACAGAAACTCGCAGCTGCAACACAAGCTTTCCAATGCTGTGCCGATCGAGGGTACTCAAGCAGCCGTCGCCCCGGTTCAGTTAAGCCGTAAGCCGCTAGTCTGGAATGGCTATCCCCAAGTCGGAGATGCTGGACTTATGATTCCGCCGTTATGTGGGGATGGGATGTCAATGGCGCTACGCTCTGCGTTAATGTGTGCTTCGCTTGCAGATCGTTATTTAAGCGGTCAGATTTCGCATGATCAATGGCGACACCACTATGAACGATTCATTGAACAGCAGTTGAAAGGTCCAAGGCAGTGGGGGAGGTTGCTGCAATGGATGATTGAAGCACCTGTCCTGCCGCGTCTGCTCGTACCATGCGTCCGTTTCACTCCCGGATTAATGCAAAGGCTGATTAAAAAAACAAGATTAAAGGACGTGCCGCTCGATGTTCAATGAGCTTCACGTCCTTTTGGATTTGTTAGTACTTCATAATTTATTTCAATACGCGACGAGCAGTTACATACGTTTTATCCCATGAGCTGCCTTTAAAAGTTGAGATCGTTACGCCAACTTTTTTGCTGTACGTATGAAGAAGTTTGTTATTACCCATGTATATGCTTACATGGTTGATGACACCGTCACGATTCGTATCAGAGAAGATCAAGTCGCCTGCTTTTAAATTCGATTTCGATACATACTTGCCTACTTTCGATTGTTGTCTTGAGTTTCTCGGAAGAGAGATGCCGTTCTTTTTGAAGACGTATTGTGTAAAGGATGAGCAATCAAATGCAGATGTAATACCTGATTTTGCTCCAAATACATAAGGAACGCCGAGATATTTTTTACCTGTAGCGATAACACTGCTTGCAGAGCTGCTTGTCGCCGCATATGCTGTATTTGTATTAGATGGAGTTGCTGATATTCCGCTAAAAGCAACAGTTAAGCAGACCCCAGCAACAGTGATGATTTTTATTAGAGAGCTTTTATTCATTTTCATAGTAGTAATCCTCCTGGTGACTGAAATATATTGTATTACTTGGCTTGTCCTGAAAGTAATAACAGTATATCACAGAAAAAAATACCGCTATTTACCTGTATTAAATGAAAGCTTTATCATACTTGATAAATGAGAAGGTTATTAGAATTCAATGAAAGAATATTAATTTTAGGAGGGTTGACAGCGTTTTCTATCATTTTGCACTTAGATTGGAGGTTGAATATTGAACATCATGATTATATTTTTATCTTTTATCGTTTCAACGATATTATCTGTTGTAGTAATGAGGAATAAGAAAAGTAGGTGGTTAGCTGTGTCTTTTGCTCTAATGATCAACGTAATCATTTTGGTAGCAGCCTATTGGTTATTCTTCAATGCAGATAAGGAGTCACAATTGTTTGGCATTGATTTTCATGATAGATATTTATTATTGGTATTTATACCTGTAAACTCGTACTTAAACTATATCATCCTCTTGTTTGCTAAAAATATATATTCGAAAATGTAAATTTATCGGTCATCTCATGGGAGATGGATTTATCTGATGAGTTTTTTTTGTGTTTGTTACGTTCTATTAAAAAAAACGATCGCATGTCGGTAAATACCGGAATGCGATCGCGTATAGGTTCTTGGCAAGAAGCCTTTATTTCCATCTGTATTGACTAGAGAGTAAAATGTTCCTGCCATTCATAGATACCCTCATCCATACGATAGGCATTAAATCCTTTAGCCTTCAATTTTTTTGCTGCGATTGCAGAGTATACACAAAGTGGCCCTCTGCAATAAGCAATAATTTCAGCATTTTGGGGTAACTGTTGCATGTAGTGCTCCAGTTCTTCCATTGGTACTGATATAGCCCCTTCAATATGACTAATCTCAAACTCTTCTTTTGGACGTACATCTAAAAGGAATATAGATTCTGTGTTTAACTTCTCCCTAACTTCGTCCATCGTTAACGTTTGAATATTATCTAGATCATGTAAAAAGTCACTTTTAAGTCTTGCGATATCTGGAAGTTGCTTTTCGCTTATTCTCCATAAGGAAGCAAGTAAGTCAACAATAGCCGGGTCAGCTAATGAATAGATAACATGGGTACCTTTCTTTGTGAATTTCACAAGCTTGGCATCCAATAAAACTTGAAGGTGACGAGAGACGTTAGCAAAATTCATTCCCGAGGAAGTCGTTAATTTCTCCACTGTTTTCGATCCTTGGGATAATAAACTAAGAATTTCCAAACGCTTATCACTCGAAAGGCATTTCCCGATTCTTGATAACTGTCTATATAGTTCTTCTTTTAAAGTATTTGCGGAATCCAGCATACTATCATTCATAATGAATATCCCTCGATTCTAAAAAAAACTAATGGAACACAATAGGTCTGGGCGCCTTTTGTGTTCAAACTAATCACCTAAAATAAAGGCTGAGAGTTACTTAATAGTCTACTGGAAGAAGTTCAATTATTCAATTGATTAAATCAATTGGACAAAAAACTGCGAATGGATGCGACCAAGTATTGAAGTTTTTCCATTGATGAAGGCTAATGTAGCGTGCTATAACATACTGAAGGCAAAAACAAGATTCCACGTTATGCTGAATATGATTATGTTATGAGGTTAGCTTGACGGATATTAAGTTTAATTCTATAATTCAACTAATCAATTGAATAGTTAATTAATAATCCATTACTTATATCATCTAAGCTGATTTTGGTAGTCGATAAGGGAGAATAGAAATGCTAGAAAATCCAATAGCAATGAGGAATAAGACGAAAAATCAGTCGTCTTATATTATGGAATATGTGAACTCAGAGGAGAAACAGCGAGAGTTGCACTCAAAAACATTAAAGGTCGTTATTTTTTCGCAAATTCTTGCTGGAGCGGGTTTAGCGGCGGGGGTTACAGTAGGCGCTTTGCTTGCAAAAGATATGCTTGGTACGGATCGATATGCTGGAATTCCTTCGGGTCTTATTACGTTAGGTTCTGCTGTCGCCGCTTATGCGGTTGGGCGCTTTTCTCAACGATGGGGTAGGAGACCTGGGCTAGCTGGCGGGTTTATTATCGGTGGTATAGGAGCTATTGGTGTAGTGCTTTCTACGCTATTGAACAGTGTACTGTTGCTATTCCTTTCAATGTTACTTTATGGGGCAGGAACGGCAACGAATTTGCAAGCAAGGTATGCGGGAACGGACTTGGCATTGCCATCCAATCGAGCAAAAGCGGTAAGTGCGGCTATGGTTTTTACAACGTTTGGCGCCGTTGCTGGTCCGAACCTAGTCACATTGACCGGAAAGTTCGCTGCATCATTGGGCGCACCGCCATTGTCAGGGCCTTTTATGCTGGCTGCTGCGGCGTATCTTCTTGCCGGTCTAGTATTATTTTTATTTTTGCGGCCTGATCCGTTCCTTGTTGCTAAGGCAGTAGCGGATAAACAAAGTAGCGAAGCAATGGCGAGTGATGCGTCTCGATCCCAAGCTGGGGAATATGTAGCCGATAAAAAGGGGATTATTATTGGCGCAACCGTTATGCTGCTTACCCAGATTGTGATGGTTGCTATTATGACAATGACTCCTGTCCACATGCAGCATCATGGTCATGAATTGGGTGCAGTTGGTGTAGTTATTGGTATTCATATAGCAGCGATGTATCTTCCATCCCTAATTACAGGTATTCTCGTTGATAAATTCGGTCATATCCTTATGTCATACATTGCAGGATTTACTTTGTTGTTATCAGGATTGCTAGCAGCATTTGGACCTGGAGATTCTATGATTGTGTTGGTTATTGCCCTTATGCTCCTCGGGTTAGGTTGGAACTTTGGCTTAATTAGTGGCACGACTGCGATTGTTCATGCGACACCTCCACAGATTCGCGCGAAGACGCAAGGTACGATAGATGTTTTGATCGCGTTAGGTGGAGCTGCTGGCGGCGCATTGTCAGGTATGGTTGTAGCACAATTTAGCTATGTAACTCTTTCTTTGGCAGGAGCTTTTCTATCTTTAATATTAATTCCAGTCGTTCTTTGGGTTCGGAAGAAGAGAGGATAATATGGGGTAAAAAGATATTTTTTTCAGGTACAGAAACTGCTCGTACCCAAGGAGGACATTTGGAAGGTACGCTTCGATCCGCCCTCCGAGTCGCATCTGAACTAATAGAACTATAATCATGCGATAACCGGTATTATAATAATAACAAACAGTTCATTGGAGAGTTGCTCCGATGAGCTGTTTTTGTGTTATCAAGCTTGTTTATTTCGGTGTTGTCTATCGCTCAAGTATATATTGTTGTGTATACGTTATATGTAATTCCCTACACCTGCCCCGTTTTCCTAGATTGCGACGCAGTCATACCGTAATATTTCTTAAAGGCATTACTAAATTGTTCTATCGTAGTAAAGCCTACTTGAGCGCCAATGTCACCGATGCTTAGATCTGTAGTATGGAGCAGTCTATTGGCAGCTTCCATTCTGGCTTGCAGCTTTTTATCTTTAAACGATACGCCATATTGCTTATGGACAGCTCTCTGAGTTTGCCTGACGCTCAGCTTCAGTAGGTCCGCAAGCTGCTCAAGTGTAATGGTTGCGTAATGATAGAGAAAGCTGTTTTCAATAATCAGTAGTCTATGGTCATCAAGCGTTTTAAGTGGAATCTGCTGTATGGAAACATTGTGCTCGGAATACTGCTGGATCGAACTAATGATGATGATTTCCAAAATGTTTGTCACCATTTGATGCCAACCAATGCGCTTGCTCGCCAATTGATTAGCTAGAAGTTCAAACATGCTCATCAAATATCCGCAATCCTTGCCAATCCAAAATGGCGTGCTTTGCAATAGTGTGTGAAGCATCGGCTCCTTCACTATCCCCTTCTTACTTGAACAATTCGTATCCCCTGATATCACTTCAAAAAAGATACAATATTCAGCCATTGGATCCTCAAGGTTTGTAATTTGCTCATGTACTACATTAGGGCCGGTCATAAACAATGTACCGGGTGTAATCTCATAGTGGTTGCCATTAGCAATAAGAGTACCGTAGCCTCTAGGAATGTAGTGCAGCTCATATGTATCTAAGCTATGGCTGTGGGCGTGCATTGAACTGTAGAAATATCCAAATTTCACATAATGCACGTTGAGCAACAAGTGGTCCAGTGATAGCTTAATATCTAAATGATCAATATGAATAGGAGGTAACTTCATGAAAACTACATCCTTTCCCTAACGATGATCTTGAATGAATGAACTAGAATTATGTAAAAAGACGACAACTTTGCTAGATGAAATGTCTACTTTTACGATAACGTTACCTTACCTGCGTTAACTATAATTATAGTATGCCTTATATAGGAGTGTACATAAATAGCAGAGGGGTTGGAAGAGCTATGAGTAGTACTAGCAATAATGCGGCGCAGCGTTTATTTGTAAAAGGAAATTATACATCGACCTACCGAGAAATTCCTACAGAGAATCCTGGACATGCCTGGAGAGAAGGGATGGTCAGTGGCAATGGGGAAAATGGATACATTACTGCAGGATCACCATATTCGGACACATTCATTTTTCAAAATATATGGTTTATATTTCCTTCTATCGAGCCTAGGACGATTCCGCAAGAATTAACAGGTCAGCTTGATGAGGCGAGAGAGAATGTGTTTAATCTTAATGAAAATTGGAAGATCAAGGATGCTAGCGGGAATAGAAGGAAAAGAACATTTTATTATTGCTACCACCCGGCGCACCAGCTTAGATTGAATGTACTAGAAAAGGGGAATCCGATTCATTATAAGCGCTGGACAAACTTTGAAACAGCAGAAACAGGCGTGTGTTATACGGATGAAAAAGGAGATTGGCTGAGAACCTCGTTCACCTCGAGAGCTGACAATGTTACGATTACGAAAATGCTGAGCTCCTCGCAGGATGCCAAACTAAATCTAGTCATTTCCATTGATGATATTTCTAGCATGCATGGTGTTCCCAATGGCTTGATTGATGTTCAGGCCATGCAGTATAAAAAGCTGGTGGATGCTGATTGTCATTATATTGCGCAGGTTGCACATTATCCCTCCTATGAAGGTAGCGAGCTTGCAAGAGGAGGCTATGCAGGTGTAACTAGAGTTGTCGCTGTAAATGGCCGAACAGAACGGATATTACTTGAAGATAGCGAAGAGTCTATGAATGTGGGCGCAGAACCCAATCCAGCGATTCGTGTTATTGATGCTGATGCCATTTATTTGATTACGAAATCAGATAGAACATTTGCGATGGGAGAGTTGGCTGATTTTCGAGCGATGACCGCCTATGAGATTTGCGGCCAATTGCAGCAGCAGATTGAGGAAGTATTAGGTCGTTATAGCAACGCACAGGGTGAATTCGATTATAACGCTGCTCTATCTACGCATGCTACAAAGCACGGAGCGCTATTCAACGCGGTGGAGTTCAGACTTGGAGAGCAGGATGCTTCTTCTCAGGCCCATTACGCTGCACCTGCTCCAGAAGCTATAGAAAATAGCGAGATCATAAACATGCAGCGGCAGGCTGCGAACTATATTGTCCCTGCTTTTATGAAAAAAGTATACGATCAAGGGCGTTATGCGATGATCTGCTGTAGCGGAACTAGTGCGCCACGTCTATACGGCATGTGGACAGGAGAATGGAATTCAGGGTGGCGTTCCATTTATACGCTTGATGCCAATGTGAACTTGCAGGTGGCAGCGATGAATACAGGGCGAATACATGATGCAGCATTAGGCTACATTACATTTTTCTTAAGAAATGCTCCAGATTTTGCTGAGAATGCAAAGATGGCGTATGGGATGCATGATGCACTGCAAGTATCGGTAAATTCAGACGGCGACCGTGCTATGCATGTTGAATACGACAACGATTATCCGTTTCAATATTGGAATGCGGGCGCTAGTTGGTGTCTGCTGCCGATCTATGAGTATTGGCAATGCTATGGAAATCAACAAATTCCTATTAACAGCAATATGCGGATGGAAAACCTACAAACTATTCTTGGCGTAGAAGATGGGGGACTCAGCGATGAAGCGTTCAATAAGCTTTTGAACAAAGGACAACTGGATTTGCAAGAAGAGATTTTATTGCCTTTGCTGACAAAGCTAGCTAATTTTTGGGAGCAGATCTGCACACCAGAGTATTATACCGATGCAGAGGGAAATGCCTGCTATAAGAAAGGAAAGCATCGATTAGAGCCGGGTGAAAAGTATATGATTCTTCCAGCATATTCACCTGAGAATCATCCAATTGGCTACCATAGTACAATTACTGCTAATGCTACGATGGACATCGCTGCAGCCCGGGATGGTTTGCATATGGTCATTGCGATAGAAAAAGCAGTAAAGCGTAAAGGCTATGAGATGGCTGTTGAGAAATGGGAAACACTGCTAACCCAGCTGCCTAATTATGTGTACGATGAAGATGGTGCCTTACGCGAATGGGCAATGAAGGAGTATGTAGAAAATAATAATCACCGCCACTTAAGTCACCTTTATCCTGCATGGCCCGCTTATGAAACTAACGATGATACAGGATTGCATGAGGCAGCTAGGCTTGCCCTCAAAAATCGCAATCTCTATAATACTGCTGATGACACGGCTGGTCACGGTTGGATGCATAAGGCACTTGTTGCGGCAAGATTAAAAGATGGAGAAGAGGTTGTACAGTCGCTCCTGCCAATGATGATTAATCAAGGGTACTACACCTCCTTAATGACAGACCATGATACGAATAGAAGATGTTATTCCTATTGCACTGACACATTATTTGGCACAGTAGCTGTAGTGAATGAAGCACTGATTTACTCCAATTCAGCGGAAATTGAATTACTGCCTGCGTTGCCTCAACATTGGAAAAACGGCTCAATAAAAGGCTTGATGACAAGAGCTCACGTTGAGGTTACCGAATTAAGCTGGGATATTGAAAAAGGTAAGGTTGCTGCTTCGCTTTGTGTGCATTCACCGCAGAGAGAATTAAAGCTTTCATTAGGTCTTGCATGGAGTAAGGCAAAAGTAATAGTAGGAAAAGAGAAAACGATTTATGATTATAAAACTGACAAAGTTAGCCTTGATGTGGCGGCAGGCACAGAAATTGTAGTGGTGTATACCATTTGAAGTCGTATGCTATGCAATATAGCGGACAAATCCCTCTCATATAGGAATGAACGGTCCATTGGATAATTCTAATCCGATGGGCTTTTTTTGTTGTTTTTATCCCAAAGTTAACGGTCACTCTCTTGTTTATGTAGTACTCTAAAGAAATTTGAAGCAATATATAAACCTATTCCAATGCCGAGCGATACGATGCCGATCATGGTACTGGCTCCTTCTGCAAATAAAAAGCCTATTCCAACCGCCACAAAAAATGCACCAATATAAATAAGCCACTTTCGTATTAAGGATCTATCGTTCATGCTCTAGGCTCCTTTCGAGATTTTTGATCAATCTAGCATATGCTCTATCATTTAAAGTTCCGGTAAATGTTACGCTTTCTAGCAACCAATCTATACAGCAGCAGATCAAGCAATAAGCCAGCTATATACCATGTTACAAAATTACATACGTAGGCAAAGAGCAGCATGTTATCACCTGAAAAACTCCAATTAATATTAAACCATTCGTTTGCAAATAAAAGCGGTGGGGTAGTGAAATAGAGCAGCAGATTTTTATCATCCCAGCCTAACATATTTTGAACGATGATGAGGATTGATATCAGCGCAAACCAGAAACGAAAGGTTAATAGGAGTTTTTTCATTATTGCCCTCCACAGCTCATAAATTTATGTATAATTTTAACATTTTTTTAGATATGGAGTTACCAATGAAAATTAATAATTTGACCAACCCCGAGCATGATGTAAGTTTTGATGATAGATATCAGCAAAAGCTTGCAGCAGTGTGAATGATAGGCGTAAGGCTAATTTGGAAGCTGTCTGAATCGATGGAGTGGAGTCCGAAAACAGTTAAGGCATTAATCAATAATTTGCTGAAAAAGGGGGTATTCAATTCGAAGCAGCAGGATATGTGTATGCAGCAGTTAAGTTTTGGATATGGTTGGAATATCCTTAACTTAACTGCTGCCATTTGCTTTTAAATTCTTCCCTGCTTATGAAGTGGACCTTTGTTAAAGAATAAAATTCGGAAAATCGCAGTGAACATTAAAACAGTTAGCATAATCAAAAATATCGTTAATCCTTGCACGATGTCTGGATCTTTGTGGTAATCATATAAAATTGGCACTCCGATTTCGAATGGAAGATACACATAGATGTAGGCGAGCATGAACATATAAACAGTAGACAGTATTCCAATCGCGATCCAGCTCATTCCGGTAGGCTTTATAAATCGTAGGTCCCTACTGCCTTTCCATAGCGAAATGATCATAGATGCTACTAGTAGAGCTAACGCGAGAGTAACAAATAAGGTAACGAGCATAATTAGTTTGGCAATGGCGCTAATCTTCGGATAATCAGCGACAAGGAGAGTTGAAGGAGAACCACCTGCTATGATTCGGTATAAGTTAAAGCCGGAGTTCAAGGTAATGTCCTGCTTGGAATTAGACAGCAGCACAAGTCCAAAGCTACGATCCGCAGCTAAGACCAGCGTACTGGTCATGCCTGGAAGACCACCTTCCATATAGATATTATGAGGTGTCACGTACCAGTTGAACCCAGAGCCATACTGGTTAGGTTGGAACATCTGCAGCATGCTTTTTCTTGACAGCTGAAGTCCTGTGCTACCTTCATCTTCATTTAGCAGGTATCCGATAAATTTAGCCAAATCATCCACATTAGAGGATAATCCTGCAGAGCCTGATGTTGCATAAGATAACGACTCAGTATAAGGCTTGAGCCTACCCCAGTGATAACGATGACCTATAGCAGAATTCGTTAAATGACTGTTATTATATGAGAAATACCCGGTCCGCTCCATGCCGAGCGGTTTGAAAATATGTTCCTCCATATACGAAGTGAATGGTTCGCCAGTTGTTTCTTCAATGAGAACCTGAAGCAGATCGGTATTCATATTCGTGTATTCGTATCCCTCGCCTGGGGAATGAGTTAAGCTTACATTGTTGAGCTTTTGGATCATCTGTTTGATGCGGTCCTCTTTGTCCAGAGACACAGCATCATGCATGTTAAGACGATCCGGCAAACCGCTCGAATGATTCAGTAAGTGACGTACTGTAATTTGATTAGATATTGTCGTATCGTCTGTTGTAAACCACGGTAGATAGTGAACGAGCGGCTGTTCGACATCGAGCTTCCCTTGTTCTTGGAGCTGCAACACAGCCAGCGTAACGAAGACCTTGGACAAGGAACCTAGCAAAAAATTCGTCTGTTCATTCACCGCTGCCTCCTCGTTTATCTCCAATAAGCCAAAGCCCTCGGTATAGAGTGCTTTTTCTTTGGTTACCCAGGCGAACGCCATTCCAGGGATGTCGTGAGTCCTCATGTTCGCTTCTATTTCGTTATCAAGCTTATGTATCGTTTGCTCAACATTATTGGAAACAGCGAGGACATTAACTTGGAACGAGAAAAAACAGCTGAATATTAGAAGTAAGGCCGTACCTATTTTGTAATGAGAACTTTTAAAGCTCATCTTTCACCCCTATTCTCTGAAAGAAAGTAGACCACCTGTAATTAGTTTAGCAGGGGAGTAATGATTAGCCAAAACAAAATTAACGATTGTGAGACTTACTAAACAACAAGGTATTACTATTTTCCTAATTAGGCTAATGTATATTGACAATAACAATTACATATACTAACATTACAATTAACAAAATGATAATTGTTAATAAATAAAGGAGGTATACAGTGTCTAATCAGGAAGCATTACAGCAATATGATGTGAAGAAGTACCGAACACCTGACGGCTATACTTCCGATATCGCTGTTTTTACAATATTGCCAGTCAAGTCTGAAGAATTTAAACCGCCTACCCAGGATCTTAAAATTATGCTGATCCAGCGCAGCATGCTCGACAGCGAAGGCCGACCGAATATTGAGGCAGGAAAATGGGCACTGCCGGGCGGGTTCGTTGATCCTGATGAGACAGCGTTCGAAAGTGCAGCGCGCGAGCTAAAGGAAGAAACGGGTGTTGAAGACATCCTCCTTGAGCATTTTGCAGTATATGATAAACCAGGACGTGACCCGAGGGGCTGGATTATTAGCAACGCTCATTATGCGATTGTGCCGGAGC
This sequence comes from Paenibacillus camelliae, assembly GCF_023715345.1. GTDB lineage: Bacteria > Bacillota > Bacilli > Paenibacillales > Paenibacillaceae > Pristimantibacillus > Pristimantibacillus camelliae. The sequence goes on along the minus strand of NZ_JAMBNY010000001.1, from coordinate 1,256,814 downwards.
ATAAGCTAGCGAGTCGGGCAGCTAATGATGATGCGCAGGATGTGCAGCTATTCTCCATTAAAGAGGTCATGCAGCTTGACCTCGCCTTTGATCATGCACGTATTGTCGCAGATGCGATAGAAGTGATACGCCAGAAGCTGCTTGAAACGACTGCCGCTAAGGAGTTTTTGCCCGAGGAGTTCACCTATTCTGAGCTTCAGGCTGTTCTGCTTACTGTAACTGATGATTCTGCGATTACGCTAGAGGCTGCATTTGCACGAAAGATCAAAACCTTGCCATTCATACAAGAGGTGCCAGGCAAGAAGACGACTAGAACGTCAAAAAGACCAACACAGCTATATCGGTTCATTGATGTAGGCATCAAGAGATCTATATATCATGCAAAAATATGAAGAGGTAGTTCAAATAGTCCAGGCTTGATGACGACGTGACTCGTTGTAGCTTAGCCGGCATCGAATATGAAGCCCTACCGAAAGCTCTGTTGCTCACGTACCAAAAACGTACGCTACGCTACTCGCTTTCTAGTATTGCTTCAGCTTCTTGGTCCTGAAACCTGAATTTTTGAACCTTTATTAAATAAATTAACAATGATGAACATGTTAATACTAAGGAGGATATAACAATGGAAAAGAAAAGAGCGTTAATTAATGTGGATTACACCATTGATTTTGTTGCGGCAGATGGAGCGTTGACATGCGGAGTGCCTGGTCAAGCGCTTGAAGCAAGAATGACGGAGATTACGAAAGAATTTATTGATAACGGGGATTATGTCGTGTTTGCGATCGATGTTCATAAGGAAAACGATCCATTCCATCCTGAGACAAAGCTGTTTCCGCCACATAACTTGGAAGGAACTGCTGGTCGAAAGCTATACGGCGAACTAGAGGAGCTGTACCAGGCTAACAAACATGCTGCACATGTTTACTGGATGGATAAGACGAGATACAGCGCATTTGCCGGGACCAATCTGGAGCTGCAGCTTCGTGCAAGAGGGATTACTGAGCTGCATCTTGTAGGAGTGTGCACCGATATTTGTGTGCTTCATACGGCCGTAGATGCTTACAATAAAGGATATGACATTGTCATTCATGAGGATGCAGTGGCGAGCTTTGATCCGGAGGGCCACGCCTGGGCGCTTCGTCATTTCAAAGGAACACTTGGTGCCAAAGTAGTAAAGAAGGGAGAATAGCGATATGAATAGCAATGTGCTTCCAGCGTTTAACCATTACGATGACAGCCTTGCGCTGCATACCGATAAATACCAAATTAATATGGTGCAGGCATATTGGCAGGATGGCATGCATAATCGCAGAGCTGTGTTTGAGGTATATTTCCGCAAGCTTCCCTTTCAAAATGGATTTGCCATCTTTGCGGGGCTGGAGCGCGTCATTCGCTATCTCCACGACTTTCACTTCTCAGAAAGCGATCTGGCCTACCTGCGAGAGGAAGGATATAGTGACGAATATTTAGCCTATCTTCAGAGCCTGCGGTTTACCGGAAACGTACGCTCCATGAGAGAAGGAGAGCTTGTATTCGCCAATGAGCCGATTATGCGAATCGAAGCAACGCTCGCAGAAGCACAGCTTATTGAGACAGCTGTTCTCAATATAGTGAACTACCAGACGCTTATTGCAACTAAGGCTGCTCGTATTAAGCAGGTGGCTGTCAATGAGGCGTGCATGGAGTTCGGAACTCGCCGCGCACAGGAGCTGGATGCGGCGATCTGGGGCACGAGAGCTGCGTATATTGCAGGGTTTGACGCGACATCGAACGTTAGAGCCGGCAAGCTGTTCGGCATCCCTGTAGCGGGGACTCACGCTCATGCGATGGTGCAGGCTTATCGTGATGAGTATGCAGCATTCAAAGCGTACGCTGAGACACATCAGGATTGCGTGTTTCTCGTTGATACGTATGATACGCTGAGATCAGGTGTCCCAACTGCGATTAAGGTTGCTAAGGAATTTGGTGATCGCATTCGTTTTCATGGCATTCGGTTAGATAGTGGGGATCTCGCTTATCTCTCTAAGGAAGCACGCAAAATGCTTGATGAAGCGGGCTTTCCAGATGCAAAAATCTATGCCTCTAATGATCTTGATGAGCAAACCATTATGAACCTGAAGGCACAAGGCGCGCGTATTGATGTGTGGGGAATCGGGACGAAGCTAATTACCGCTTATGATCAGCCAGCTCTCGGAGCTGTCTATAAGCTGATCGCCATTGAGGATGAAGCAGGCAAGCTCGTTGATACGATTAAGATTAGCTCTAATCCTGAGAAAATCTCAACGCCTGGACGTAAGCGGGTATACCGAATCGTTAATAAGACCAATGGCAAATCTGAAGGAGACTACATTGCGCTGGAGCATGAAACACCGCAGAACGAGCAGCGCCTGCATATGTTCCACCCTGTACACACCTATATTGCCAAGTTCGTTACCGGATTTGAAGCAAGGGAGCTACATCATACGATCTTTGATCAGGGCGTGCTCGTGTATGAGCTTCCGACGCTGCAGCATATTCGTGGGTTTGTTCGTGAAAATTTGGATATCCTGTGGGAAGAGTATAAGCGCGCACTGAACCCTGCAGAGTACCCTGTCAATCTTAGTCAGGAATGCTGGAATAACAAAATGCGCTTGATTGAGGAAGTGCGAAGCAAGGTTCAAGCAGCGCTGGAAGACTAGAAGGAGGCCCATATGGCGAAAATCGGTATTTACGGATCATCCTTTGATCCAATCACGAATGTACACTTATGGACAGCAAGCACGGTAGCACATCGCTGCAAGCTGGATCGTGTTATCTTTCTGCCCTGCTCGAGCAAGCGGCAGGATAAGAAGCTGAATGTTTCTGATGAGCATCGCATGAACATGGTTCAGTTGGCAATTGCGGATAACGAGAAGTTTGAGGTAGATGATTATGAGATGAACCAGCTTGGCTGGGAGATAGCCACCTATATTACGCTAAGACATTTTCGTGAAAAGTTCCCGGGTGATGAGATATACTTTATTATGGGAGCCGATCTACTTGTCGATATTGGCGAAGGGAAATGGCAGCGGGCTGATGATCTCATTCGTGAGAATAAATTTATTGTGATGGCTAGAGATGGAATTAATATGCTGTCTGCCATTAGTAAATCACCGATTTTACGAAATGCTGATGACGGCCAAACATTTCATCTTATCGATAAAGGATTAGCGATGGAGATCAGCTCTAGCTATATTAGAGATGAATTAAAAATGGGCGGGGAGCCGCGTTATTTGATGCCGGATAAGGTGTACGAATATATTAAAACAAATAACCTGTACCAGTAGCCCGAGAGGAGATTAGAACGTTGAGTATACAAACTGATATTATGAATGCATTGCACGTTAAGCCTGTAATCGATGCACATGAGGAGATTCGCAATCGCGTAGGCTTTCTAAAGGAATATTGCCGTAAGACGAAGGCCAAAGGCTTTGTGCTTGGAATTAGCGGCGGTCAGGATTCTTCATTAGCTGGTCGGTTGTGTCAGCTTGCAGTAGAAGAGCTCCGTGCAGAAGGCCATGAGGCGACCTTCTATGCTATCCGTCTACCGTACGGTGTACAGCATGATGAGGACGATGCTCAGCTTGCGCTGCAGTTCATTCAGCCTGATAAAGCCTTAACCTTTAATATAGGGGCTTCTGTTGATGCTTTTACCGTTACCTATCAGGAGTCAGATGATAAGCCACTGTCTGATTATCAGAAAGGTAACGTTAAAGCAAGAATGCGTATGATCGCTCAGTATGCCATTGCAGGTGAGCATCAATGCCTAGTCATTGGCACAGACCATGCAGCAGAAGCGATTACAGGATTTTTTACGAAGTATGGTGATGGTGGAGCAGACGTTATTCCATTGACAGGACTTACGAAGGCGCAGGGTCGTGAGCTGCTAAAGGCACTTAACGCAAATGAGCGTCTGTATCTTAAAGTTCCAACAGCGGATCTGCTCGACAACAAGCCACAGCAGTCAGACGAAGCTGAGCTTGGCATGGAGTACAGCCAGCTCGATCAGTATTTGGTCGGCAACGAGGTCGACCCTGCAGAAAAGGAAAAGATTGAGCAGCGGTATCGTATGACTCAGCATAAGCGAGAGCTGCCAGTTACACCGTTTGATCAATGGTGGAAATAGTTATACGAGGCAACTACAAGTGAAGAGCTTGCAAAAAGTCATTAAATCAAAAAAAGTTGGGTGGAAAACGCAATGTTTTCCGCCCAACTTTTTGCGTGTCTGCTTTAATAAAATTGCGGTAGCCTGCTACCTATTTTGTTGCTGATTGCGATATTCACGTGGTGAATACCCGGTATGCTTTTTGAATATCTCATAAAAAAATGGAGTGTTCATGTAACCAACTGCTTCAGCTATACTAGAGATCTTTAATTGAGTCGTTATCAGTTTCTCACATGCTGCTCGAACTCGAATACTCTGTACATATTGCGTTAAGCTCATACCTGTATGCTTAACGAATAATCGTTGAAATTGTCTCTCTCCCACACCATACGCGCTTGCCAACTGGCTTGTTGTAAATGTTTCCGCATAACGCATCTGAAGAAGGTCCAGCAAGTTGTCCATTTTATTCGGTATATCTATCCTGTTATTTCGTTCTGTCCCATCATACATTCTAGCGAACAATATGAGCAGTTGGATAAGCAAGGCATATAAAGCTGCTTCCTGTTCAGAGCGTTCTATAGAGTATTCTCGGTATAGGCTTGTAAATAGTTGGTGCGCTGCTCCACTATGATCTTGAGCATGAAAAATTGAAGGGATATGAAGCAGTCTTTGTAGTAAATGAGCTCCTGGAAATGATGAAATAAGTGGGTTAAGCATGTCCAACGTTACAATGCAGTTGTATACGATGAGAGGATTCCCTTTTGCAGTTGAGGCTGGTCTAAACACATGAGATGTTCCCATTGGAATAAGAAACAGATCTCCAGAGGATACTTGAATACATTCGTCGCCCGTATGATGTGTTCCTGTGCCTTCACTTACATAGCTTAGCTCCAAAAAATCGTGGTAATGCTCCGTTAAGTCGTAGGACTCAGAGTTGCGATTGACATAAATATGAAGCTTATCATTAAAATATTGTTCTCCACTTAGTAAGCGAACGGTACGCTTTGTCATATTACACTTCACCTACAATGTCGGATTTATGAATAAAAAAGTCGCAATCACCTAATTTATCTTGTTGTGAAACATTCTATGATAAGTGCAAGTAGAAGGCAAGCATGAAAGGAGATTGTGTGTATGTTATTGAATAAGCAGATGATCGATAAGGCTGAAAGACTGGTTCCTAGCCTACAGTCGAAGGAAGTGAATGTTCAACAGCTTGTTGAGGTGATTGCCGACGAGTCAGCATTTCAAGGATGGCGTACAAAACCTACAATGACGGTACAAGAATGGAAGGAAAACAGCTACGGCAAAGGAGATAGTTTTGTACTTGACTTTGGCGATCATCAAGTAGGTTACGTAAAGATTGCTATAAGGCCGGTAGGCAGCCCACCTGATGCGCCATTAAAGCTAAAGCTGACCTTTGGCGAAATGCCTTGTGAAATTGCTGAGCCATTTGATAGCTACAATGGCTGGTTAAGCAGCTCATGGCTGCAGGAAGAGCTAATGTTTATAGATGTCTTACCAGCAGAAATTAAATTGCCGAGGCGGTACTGCTTTCGATATATCAAGGTAGAGGTGCTAGATACATCTGTAAAGTACAAGGTTGCCTTTGATCATGTACTGTGCGAAGCAGTGTCATCTGGGAATAGCTCGCAGATCACTTCTCTGCCTTCTGGTCTGCCACTGTATATTGTAGATATGGATCGGGTTGCGATAAAAACGCTTCAGGATTGTATGCAGACCGTATTTGAGGACGGACCGAAGCGAGATCGACGTCTATGGATTGGTGATTTGCGGCTACAAGCGCAAGCGAATTATTATACATTCCAAAACTACGATTTGGTTAAACGCTGCATGTATCTGTTTGCAGGCATGCGACTGGAGGATGGTACAGTCGGCGCATGCGTATTTGAAAAACCTCATGCACATGTCGACGATACCAAGCTGTACGATTACGCTCTTTTCTTTGTAGCAGTACTGTATGATTATTATGAGGCAACGAAGGATATGGATGTATTACAAGAGCTATGGCCGATTGCAATGGAGCAGCTGAACATCGGTGTTAACAGGCTAGATGAGCGAGGCATAGTTAAAGATGATAACACATGGTGGTGCTTTATAGATTGGCACTCTGAGCTTAACAAGCAAGCGTCTGCGCAAGCGGTGCTTATCTACTGCTTAAAGCGCGGAGAAGCACTTGCAGGGATACTGGGCAATGAACAGGAGAAGCTGATGATCTCCAACCATATCCAGCTTACTTCTAAGGCTGCACTACAATATTTGTGGGACGAGCAGTCCGGCTTCTTTAGAAGTGGGGAAGAAGGTCAAATCTCTTGGGCTTCGCAAATATGGATGGCACTTGCAGAGGTGTTGCCATCAAAGCAAAACGCGCTGTTGCTAGAAAGGTTGTTAATCGTATCACCGAAGATTGGAATGGCAACACCGTATTTGTATCACCATCTTATAGAAGCTTTATTTCTTACCGGTAACAAGGAGCGAGCAGTTGCTGAGATGGAAGCTTACTGGGGGGCTATGCTACAAGATGGCGCAGATACGTTTTGGGAGCTGTATAATCCGAAGGACAAGAAGGAGTCGCCTTACGGAAGTAATCTAATTAATAGTTATTGTCATGCTTGGAGCTGTACACCGACTTACTTTATACGTAAATATATGATCTAAAGGAATGATTTAAAGCCTGAGTATCCAGCTACATTAGGAGAATTCAGGCTTTTTGCAACCAATAAATAAGGTATGAATCAGAAAAAAGACGCGCTTATGGGCAGTAAAACTTTCCATTAAACTGATTATGAAAACGCTTTATATATTATATCGAAAGGGTGAGTTCAGCATGAGAGAATTAGTGAAATCGAAGACAAGCATGAAAGTAGTGGCAATTGCATTAACATGTTCGCTTGCGATTAGCGCGTTCGCAGTACCTGCGCCTCTAGCGGCACAGGCAGCAGAAAATGATGCCATAGTTTTTAAGACACAGTCGGGTGGTGTTTTCGATGGGATGCCTTTGTTTGATGGTGTGCCTGAGCATTTGGATAAGTTTGTCGATACATACTTCGAATATACAGGGCTTGAAGGTCCTGCGGTGTATGTAACAGGTTCAAGAAATCATTACACGCTTAAAGAAGGAGCAAATGCAGGAAAAAAAATCCCCGGAGCACTTTCTGCAGCTGATAATGTACAAGGCGTATCTACCGATTTTCCTGCACTTGTTGGATTGGGACAGACGTGGAACAAGGAGCTTCTCGCAGAAGTAGGCAACGTAATGGGGAATGAGAAAATAAGTCAACTTAAAGTTAAGCAAGGGGATTCCAATATTCACGGTGGAGAGAAAGCCTCCCTTTCAGTTGCTTTTACTGTTGTGAGCGATATGCGAATTAATCCTTTAAGCGGGAGATTCGATGAAGGTTTTTCCGAGGATCCATTTATGGCAGCGGAGCTCATTGATAGTATGGCGAGCGGATTAAGCGGTATTAATCAAGAGGAAAGTGATGATGGATTTTGGATGCGTGCTGCAGTTGGTACGAAGCACTTTTCTGTATATAACGCACAGTGGTATCGCTTCGGAACGAGTACAATTGCAAGCCCGAGAGCAATATTTGAATATCAAACACTTAGCCCAATTAAAGCGCTAGCGTCAGGATCCGTAGCAGGGGTTATGACATCATATGGAATGACGAATGGTGTACCAAACATCATTTCACCTTATCAGCGCTATGCTAATGAGCAATCTCGCTTTGGTGTGTATAGCTCACCAGATTTTAATGGGGATCAGCATACCTTTAATACCTCCATGTCTAATGGGTACGATACAAGCTATGCCAAAGATCGTACGTTAGCTAATGTGTTAATGGCATTAGCTAAGTCGAATGCTGGAAGACCAGGTCCTAATGAGGATAACGCCAATGAAGATGTTGCAGCACTTGTTGAGGCAGTTAGAGCAGGGGCATATGGAATTACTGAAGATGATCTTATTGAAGCAGCTCGTCCGCATGTGAATCAGCTTGTTCGTCTAGGAATTTTTAACGAAACAGATGACAGTGGAATTCCGAAATACTATCCGTTTGCCCAGGATGCATTAGATGTACGTACGGATGCACCAGCTACATATGCTTTAGAAGAGCACCAGGAGATTGCGCTTAAAGCAGCTCAGGAGAGTATTGTACTATTGAAAAATGATGGAGCATTGCCACTCAAAAAGGATCAAACCGCTGCAATCTCAGGTATGTATGCAGATGCTCGCTTTAAAACAACGTACTCTGTAGGAAATACACCGAGCATTCCAAATGCTGGAGATTCACCTTTGCTTTCAATTATTAAGCAAATTGGCGCCGATCAAGTTTCTTATGATCTTGGAGGTAAAATTATCGCGCTTACTTCCAAAGAAAATGGAGAAATTGTTACCACTGATGCTAGTGAGAATGTTGAAGAGGGCGCTCAGCTTATCACAACATCTGACCCACTTGACACTACACAAAATGCACAGCTATTCAGAGTGATTGATCTGGGTCAAGATGGAATTAACTTATTATCATTAGCTAACAATCGCTTTGTTACTTCTCCAACTGGTAATCCAGTCGATGTAGAAAACCTTAAGGTGAAAAATACAGATGCAACCCCATTGAACTTAACGAATAACGATTGGAATTTAGCAGAAATGAGTGGCTCTACAAGTACGATTCCGCCACGTCTAAGAATGGAAAAAAATAGTGATGGTACAGTAACATTTATTACTAATGGGTATCGTTCAGGTTTTAGTGGTGAATTTGCAGACTGGTATTATACCAATGGTCGTATGGTAACCGTTGCTGATCACAAGCTAACTGTTCCTGAAACACCAATTGGAAATGCGGCTGGTGCGGCTAATCGTCCAGATGCTGTTAAATTCGAAAAAACAGTTGTCAGAGAAGTAGGAGAAGATGCGGTAGAACGGGCGACATTGGATGATTATGCAATGGTTTTCGTAGGTGCAATTCCACGTCATAGTGCTGGTGAAGGAAATGATCGTTCGACCCTGTATATGGGTGAGGATGACTATGAGCTTGTAGAAAAGGTTTCAGCGGCATTTGCTGAACAAGGTAAAAAAACAATTGTTATTGTCAAATCAAGCTTCCCTGTTGGAATGGAAGAGATCCAAAATAATCCTAATGTATCTGCCATCGTCTATCAGCCATATGGTGGGCAATATGATTCTTATGCACTAGCACAGGTGTTATATGGGGACTATGCTCCAACTGGTCGCTTGACCTCAACATGGTATGCTGATATGTCAGCCTTTGATGCTATAAGTGAATATTCCATACCACAAAGCTTTCCAAATCATCAGCTTGGCGTTAATATTGATCCTCGATATACCGTTGACATGACAAATGCAGACCCTATCGAAGCTAAGCTTACCTACATGTATACAGCGGCACCAATTACGTATGAATTTGGTTACGGCTTATCATACAGTGATTTCAGCTATAGCAAGCTGCAGGTTCCTGCAACGATTAATGCTAAGGAGCCTGTACAAATAAACGTAGATGTCAGCAATCACGGAAATGTGGATACAGCAGAGGTTGTTCAACTCTATGTCAGCCATGATCATTCTGCCTACGGGGATGCAGCGCCATCTAAAAAGCTTGCAGCATTCGAAAAAGTGCAGCTAGCAGCAGGGGAGACAAAGACGGTCAACTTAACGGTTAACCCGTTAGATTTCGCAATCTGGGATGTGAACAAGGGTGAGTTTATTGTTGAGAGCGGAACATATAGCTTTATGGTTGGTGCTTCAACTAAAGATATTCGCTTATCGCAAAATGTAGTAGTTTCAGGCACAGATGTTGCTACATTGAATGCATATCAAGCGATAAACGTATTCGATCATTCCTTTGCAGCGAATAATGTGAAGTATTATGAGGTTTCCAAGGAACGTACAGCTATTAATCTTAAGGAAAAGAAGGTCATTGGTGGTTTTTATGCAGTCGGTTCCAAGAATCATGACTCATGGACAGCGATTCCAAAGGTTGACTTGACGGGTGCTAATCGAGTTACAGCAACGGTCGCAGCAGAAGGAAATGGCGGAGTCATTACGTTACATGCAGATTCACCAAGCAGTGCTCCTATTGCAACGATAGAGGTCCCCGTAACAGAGCCGGTTACCTACACAATTGAGAATGCAGGAGTCGAAGTTAAGGAGCTAGGCTATACAGATGTTACGGTTGATCTAAGCAATACAAGTATGGTGGGCGTTCATGATCTGTACATTGTTTTCAAGGCTGCAGATTTAAGAATAGATCGTCTAACTTTCCAGAAAGCAACAAGCGGCGGTACTCCAGCTCCTCAACCAATAGCTACGCCGGGTCCAAGTCCATCATCAGAACCTGAAGCACCTGAATCTGCATGGCCAATTGCTCAAATTAGAGCGACTACAGCAGCTGAGCAAGTGCTTGTATCATCTATCAAGCGTATGGGGATGACAATTGTAGGTGATGCGTTTGTCATCTCAAAGGTTAACCCGTCTTCAAGCTATGAGTGGGTAGAGATTACTTTCAGGAATGCGAGTGCTTCAAGACTAACAGCACTTGCTATACTCAATGATGATGGTACCTTAACACCAGTACCGAGTAAGGTCAGAACAACGTCTAATGGTCAAACTCAAGTTCAAGCGCTAGTTTCCACAGGAGGAATATACGTACCTATTGCCGCGAAACGAAGCTTTATTGATGTTCCCGTAGATGCATGGTATGCCTCATATATTGCCGAAGCAAGCAGTTTGCTCCTAATGAATGGTGTAAGCAGTAACGCCATGAAGCCATTAGAAAAAACAACAACAGCTCAAACCGTAATGGTCGCGTTAAATGTACTTGGTATAGCACCAGAGAAATTGGACGATGATCGTAAATGGTATGATGCGGTATTGAGAACAGCTGAACAACATAAATTGTTGAACTCTGAACAATTGGACCCTGAAGAAGTAATATCCCGACAAGGAGTAGCTGCAATTTTGACGCAAGTACTCCGCTATGCAGAAGTGGAAACAGAGCTTTCGCAAAATGAAATAGATGATCTGCTAAAAGATTACTCAGATATTCAAAACAGCTCTTTAGCTGATCGAAAAGCAATGGCGATCCTAGTGAAATACGGTATCTTTAATGGTAAATCTAACGTTAAGCTCGCACCACATGACGAGCTAACGAGAGCCGAGCTCGCAACGTTAGCCTTACGCATTCGTCAGGTTGTTAATCAACAAATTACAAAATAGCTTATCGTCGACCCGCTAAGTGTGCCGAATGAATTTGGCATACATCGCGGGTCTTTTTATGAATCAAAAAAATGCGGTATTGACCAAAAAAAATACTCAGCAATGCAATAAGCGTGCTCTGCTATAATGGGATAGACGTTAACTTTTTCCAGCGGCTGTCCAATTACTCAATGGAAAGGGAGTATGCTATGAAGCTAAGAGTAATGCGCAGTTTTTCTGGTGTACTGCGCCAATCACGTATTAGAAGAAGATTTTTCAGTGCAATGATTCTGGTGTCACTCCCGCCACTAATTATATTAGGTTATGTTTCATTTAATATTGCGAAAGAAACGCTAGTCGACAATCATATGGAGAGAAATTCAGGATATTTACAAACGGCCAGTGAGGTAACAGATTTATTACTAAGCAATATTATTAATATGAATCGCATTATCCTTTCCAACGAGGAGCTGAGGGATGATTTATATGCCAGTGGCTCGAATGCTGGAGAGAAGCAGCAGTTTTTAGATGTACGTACGGCTAACAAACTGCAAAATATAGTTGTTTCGAATTTAATTGATACGCAAAATATTGATTCCATCTGTTTGTTCGATCGAAATTTTCGTTCTGTATGCTTTGGGAGGTCTGAGCAGGCAGGAAAGTATGGAACGGATGAGACTAGAATGCAAATAGCCAATACAGATTGGTATAGTGAAGCATCTCGTGCCAAAGGTAAAGAAGTGTTTTTTGGTTACAATGTGCTGGAATCGTCGTTAGATGGTCGCTCATTCTCTAGCGTTAAGCTATTACGAGATCCTAATCGCCTTACGGAAAGCATGATTGGATTGCTCGTCATTAATATTAACAAATCTATCTTTGATCAGTCGGTTATCGGGAGTGGGCAAAACGGCTTTTTAGTGATGGATGCCTCTCATACACCCGAGCCGATTGCAGTGTATGATCTTACGCCTTCGCTGACAGCTAGCATCGGATTAGGTGAAACGTTGGAGGATACTGTTAGCAAGGTGCAGGATGCAGGCTATATAGTAAGTCAGATAACGAATGCAACAACCGGCTGGAGATTTATTCATTATGTAGAAATGAAAACGCTGTTAAACCAATCCGATCGCATTGGTGGTATGACGCTGCTTATCGCTGCTCTTATGGCGGGAATTGCTTTATTAGTTTCATATTTTGTATCGGGTACGATTACACGTCCCTTACTGCAGTTGAAAAAGATGATTGTAGATTGGGCTAAAGGAAGCCCAGTTCATGCTGTATCGTCAACTGATTCATTCGCAGCTGATGAAGTAGGCGTCATTGGTCAAACCTTTCAGAGAATGGCTGCTACTAATCAGCAATTAAGCGAAAGCTTGCTTCAATCTCAGCTGAAGGAGCGTGAGGCAGAGCTTCGTTCCTTACTCTCTCAAATAAAGCCGCACTTCTTGTACAACACATTGGACTCAATCTATTTTATGGCGTTGCTAGAAGATCAGAAGGATATCGCGCAGATGGCGCTTTCTCTTTCGGAAAGCTTCAAGCTCAGCTTAAATAAAGGGAAAGAGCTAATTCCTGTCTTCAAAGAGCTGAAGCATATTGAGCATTATATGATCATTCAAGGCATGCGATATGATAATAGATTCCAGTATGTAGAAGAGGTGGAGGATGAAATAAAGTCCTATGAAATCATGAAGCTATTGCTTCAGCCTTTGGTGGAAAACGCAATGTATCATGGATTGGAGCCAAAGGAAGGTGAAGGAATAATTCGCCTAACCGGACGTAAAGATGGAGATTATCTCGTTTTCACAGTAACGGATAACGGCGTCGGTATGGATGACGTACAAAAAACGGAGCAGGGATACGGCATTCGAAATGTTCGTGAAAGACTCCATCTTTTTTACGGTGGACAAAGTGACTTTAGTATTGTAAGCAAAGTTAATGAAGGTACTCACATTGAGCTGAGGTTTCCTCATCAAGATAGGAAGGGAGACGACTAACCATGCTTAAAGCCGTATTATTTGATGATGAACATATTGTGCTCAAAGGATTACAAAAGCTTATTGTCTGGTCAGAGTGTGGTGTGGAGCTCGTTGCTACTGCTCAAAATGGAAAAAGCGCGTTAGCGGCCATTCGACATCACCAGCCGGATATTGTTTTGACAGATATACGGATGCCTGGCATTGATGGCTTGGAATTAATTCGAACGATTGGTGTTGAGTTTCCTGATACCGTATGTATTGTTTTTAGTGGCTATAACGAATATGAATATGTGAAGACAGCCATTCATCTTGGAGTCATTGATTACTTGGAGAAGCCTATTACTTTGGAGAAAATAAGAGAGGCAATCCATAAAGCAGTTCAACACATTAACGAAAGGTTAGAAATGCTAGAGCTGAAAAAACAAAAAAATCAAAGATTAATAGAGCAAAGCACGATGGAATTGCTTATGAAGGGTCAAGCTGCTGTTCCGAGCTGGATGGAGCAATTCGGCCCGAAGGCAAGCTCTGTGTCAGCTGTAACTGTATTGGCATGTTCTGATGGGCGATACCAAATAAACGAGGACCCATCATACGAGGCCATAAGTATTCGTAATGGTGAAGAGCATACGATTGTTTTGTTTCATTTTGATATGAATTGTCAGAACTGGATGGAGCAATTAAAGGAGCTAACTGATGTAACAGTCGGCTCAGGTAACACGTACACCTCTATGAAAGATGCGAGCAAAAGCTATAAAGAAGCGCATCATGCGCTACGCTATGGTCGTTACTTGGAAGGTAATGGATGGATAACCTTTAATGAATTGGCTGATTTGAGTGAGATTCAGCTGAATACAACGGAAAAGGAAGAAGCGTTGCTATTTGAGCTAAGGCTCGGTAACAAGAAGGAATTTATGATCAAGCTGGATCTTTTTTTAGAGCAATTCAAAAAGCGTTCGATTGACCCTGATGTCGCTGAAATGGAGTTTCTTCAGCTTATTTTTCATTGTATGGAGGCTGCGAAGGAGACAGGTGGAAATGCGGCAGATATATTCTCTCACAGCTTTGTACCACAAAAGGAATTGCGCAATATGAAGACTAGAGATGATGCAGCCATTTGGCTCCGCCAGCAATTAGAATATATTATCGATTGGGTAGTTGGGATTAGACAAAAATCTAAGCACGCAGCTATCGAGAAGGCTATTCGCTACATGGAGGAGCACTATGGTCGTGACTTAACCCAGCAAGAGGTTGCTAACCATGTCAATATGAACGCGACATACTTTAGTTTATTGTTCAAGGAGCAGATGGAGCTCTCTTATATCAAATATTTAACGAAGATACGCATCGAAAAAGCAAAGCTCTTTTTAATAGAGGGACTGCCTATTCAAGAAATTAGTGAACGGGTTGGCTATTATCATGCTAGACATTTTTCAGAGGTGTTCAAAAAGTATGTTGGTCTTACACCAGGTCAGTATCGAACAAAGGGGAATGTGAAATGAATAGCTACCCGATACCGAGAATACTATCTGGCTTGATCATCATTGCAGTACTTTCAGCATGTGGATATAAGCCTGCTCAGGAAACGATTGAACAGCATTCGAGCCAGATCATTATGTATTTATCATCCAATAAGGAGAATGAAGGAAGCGCAAGGATTATTAGTGAGCTTGCTCGTGAATATCAGGCTGCAAATCCTGAAATAAAGTTCAAATTTGAAAACGTCGCGGAAAGTAATTTGAATCAGCGTGTTCAATTGCTGGCGGCAAGTAACGATCTTCCTGTGCTTTTCAGCTATCAATCGGGCAAACCGTTGCTAGATTTGATACATAGTGATGCAGTGCTAGACTTGGAAGAAGCATTCAGTGAATTAGGTATGATGAATCAACTTAATCCCGCGGCTGTCGAGCTATTGAAATCATACGCGAACGGTGAAGGGTTGTATGCGCTGCCGCTTGAGTTCAATATCGAAGGCTTCTGGTATAACAAAGAAATTTTCAAACAGCATGAGCTTCAGGTACCCCAAACCTGGAACGAATTGCTTCAAGCTTCAGAGATACTACATACAAGCGGAGTACAGCCATTTGCCGTTGCAGGCAAGGATAAGTGGCCGATTACTAGACTAATTAACGCTTACGCTATTCGAATGTATGGTGCGGATGTCATGGAGCGTGTTGATAAAGGCGAGATGTCTTTGACAGATGAAGGCTTTGTAGAGGCAGTGGATACAGTTCAGCAAATGGCACTTAAAGGATACTTGGGGCCAAGAATAAATACGACAGATATGGAGACTTCGTTAAATGCATTTCTGCAAGGCAAGACGGCTATGTTTTATATGGGAAGCTGGCAGCTTCGTGCATTCAATAACAAGGATCAGAACCATATTGGTGAGGAATCTATTGGTTTCTTTAGTATTCCTCTTGTAGAAGGAGGGATTGGAACATTAGATGAGTACCCTGTAAACGCAGGATTAACTACCTCCTTTTCGAAAGCAGCTTATACACCTGAAGTTGGCAAATGGATGAAATATGTGTTTGAACGATACGGAGATCGTGCGATGAATGATCTAGGTATGATTACTGGTTTTCAAATTCAAAATACACCAGAAGATCTGCCGCCATTAACGAGACTTGTCCAAGAAAAAATAACGGAAGCAAAAAAAGGTGCACTTTGGTTTGAGGCCAGGTTCAATACTAGTGCACAGCTGCTGGCATGGGATAATGCGCAGCTATTAATGACTAATGAGGATTATACTGCCAATCAATATTTGACAGAGCTACAGGAGGAGCTTGCACGAGGACATTAATTACACCCAAAAAATGCGGTACTCAAGCAAAAAATGAAGCGCTTACTCATTATCGCTATACCCTATAGAATTGAAATTGTAGAAACGTAATGACAATTTCACAGGGGGTAATTAAATGAAAGTGTTGAATCGTAAGACGTTAGTCATGTTATTAGTAGCAATACTGCTAGTGCTTGGAGCATGCTCATCTAATAGCAACAACTCTGGTACATCCAATGCTACGAACAATCCTAATAATTCAACTGAATCACCTTCTCCTTCAACTTCAACGGATGAACCTGTAACGTTAACTATGCTGGTTTCTGGAGCAAAGGCAGCTGAAGGTGAAGATTTTGAGCTGGAAACTTTACCACGATTAGTGAGAGAAAAGTTTCCAAACGTAACACTTGAAGTACAGAAGCTTCCAGATGAGCAGTACTATACAACGGTTAAAACAAAGCTTGGTGCTGGTGAAGGACCGGATATTTTCTTAGTGTTCCCGAAGCTCGCTAATATGGGAGCGATAGAAGTCGCTAAGGCAGGCTATGCAGCTGATCTGTCAGAGCTTAGCTTCTGGGATCGTGTAAGTCAGGCTGCGAAAAATGATATGAGCTATGACGGTAAGCCGTATGCAGTAGCTAAAGGAATGGACATTCTTGGAACATTCTATAATAAGGATTTATTTGAACAAGCCGGTATAACTGAAGTGCCTACCGATTGGCCTAGCTTCCTTGATGCTTCTGAAAAACTGAAAGCGGCAGGCATCACACCAATCGTAATGGGAGATAAAGATCCATGGGTTATTCAGTTCGGTATGTATCAACTTGCAGCTAATAGTGTATATCCTTCTGATCCAGAATTCGATAATAAGCTGCAAACTGGTGAAACCGAGCTAACAGATGAAAAATGGATTAAGACGCTCAATCAATACAAAGAACTTTACGATAAAGGTTATGTTGTGAGCGGCTCTTTAGGAATGGCGAGCGCTCAAGCCATCCAACAATTTGTAGACGGAAAAGCAGCGATGATCTTTACAGGAACCTGGGATTTGCCTGGCGTAACAGCATCTGGCGCATCTGAATTTGAACGTGGATTCTTCTCACTTCCTGGTAACGATGCTAACCAACCCGTGTATGCTTCTGCTTCTACTGCTGCGGGCTACGCACTTAATGCCAAATCAGCTAATCTCGATGTAGCAAAGCAAGTATTCGAATATTTGTATGATGCTGAATCTCCATTGTTTGAAGCTTGGGTTGCATCAAATCCATCTATTAGTGTATTTAGCGGCGTTGAGTTGCAACATGATATTTTTCAAAATGTACTAAGTGAGATTCAATCTTCAGGGAATGCATTCTATTTCTCTAATCAAATGTGGCCTGCAGGCGTAAGCGATGTTATGCAATCTAAGTTCGCTGAAATTATCGGAGGTAAAAATACAACGGCCGAAGATGTAGCCAAAGCTATGCAGGACAAATACAAAGAACTATACAAAGAGTAATAAGTTCGCTTAACTTTAGAGCGGAACGACCGCTCCGAAGTTAATATTTGATTGGGAAGGGAAAGAATCATCCATGAATAGTGCGGTCATGAAAAAGACAATGTATTTTTTTGTGCTACCTGCTCTCCTGTTTTATTGTATTTTCTGGATATTTCCAATCCTTAAACTGTTTCAATACAGCGTTACGGATTATAACGGATATGTTCAAAATTTTAATTATGTAGGGTTCAATAACTTTAAGACGCTCTTTCAGGAAGAAGTACTAGTAACCTCCATTAAAAACACACTAGTTTATACAGCTATTACCGTTATTCTTGGTAATATTATAGCTCTTTTGCTGGCGTTGCTTTTGAATGCTAATATTCGAGCGAAAGGGTTTTACCGTTCAGCTTTCTACATTCCAACATTGTTCAGTGCGATCGTAGTAGGATTTATTTGGAGCTATGTTTATATGCCACAGGAGGGACTTATCGCGTCGTTTCTAGCAAAAATTGGATTAACTAACTGGGACACGAATTTCCTTGGCAGTTATTCGAAGGCACTATATTCAATTATTGCAGTAGATATATGGAAAAACATAGGTACGAGTGTCATTATCTTTCTAGCAGGCTTGCAAACGGTACCCCACGAGCTGCTGGAAGCAGGTAAAATTGACGGAGCTGGTAAATGGAAGCTGTTTCGTTTTATTACACTTCCTATGCTTGCAACCTCGGTTACTATTAACATAACACTTAGCGTTATTAACGGACTTAAAGCATTTGATTTCCCGTTTATTATGACAAATGGTGGTCCAGGAATATCAACGAATACTCTTATATATGCCATGTACAAGATGGCATTTACTGATCAGCTTTTCGGAAAAGCATCAGCACTAGGTATTATTTCTTTTGCGATTATTATTGCAATAACTATTGTTTGTGTACTGACATTGAATAAGAAGGAGGTATCGGCATGAGAACCGAGTCTCTTATAAGGAAACTGGGGACACACCTCCTACTTCTCATTCTAGTATTTATTAATTTAGTTCCACTAATTATTGTGCTATCAAGCTCTTTGCGTTCACCGCGCAATATGACGAATCCTCTGAATTGGTTCAATGAGTTCACATTTGATAGCTTTATATCTGCTTATACGAGAATGCATTTTCCAATAGCATTATGGAACAGTATGGTGCTCACCTCGGTTTCCGTTGTGTTTGTTGTCCTATTGGCGGCGATGGCTGCATACCCAATGGCAAGAATTAGAAGCAGGACAAGTAAGTTTTTATACATTTTCTTTTTAGCAGGACTTGTTGTTCCAGGACAAATGGTGCTAATTCCGATTATTCAGATGATTAAGAGCTTAGGAATTCCGTTAGGGCAATATACACCAATATTAATGTTTATTACATGTAGCTTGCCTTTCTCCACCTTTCTATACACCGGATTTGTTCGGAGTAGTGTACCAGAGGAAATTGAAGAAGCGGCTTACATTGATGGAGCGGGCTTGATGAAGCGTTTTTGGAAAATTGTTTTTCCTTTACTTTTACCGGTTACGGTTTCAGTTATTATTACTCAAGGCGTCTGGATTTGGAACGATTACTTCTTCAATATGGTTTTTATTACGAAAACACTGGATGCCCCACTTCCGGTTGCTATGCTAGGTTTCCTAGGCGATCAGCAAAACCCGGCGCAATGGAATGTGCTTTTCGCGGCTTGTATCTTATGTGCGTTGCCATTATTACTAATGTTTTTTGCTCTTCAAAAATACTTTGTGGGCGGGCTTACTATGGGATCAGTCAAAGGCTAGGTTCCAATCTACACAAAACCGTTTGATCAATGGTGGAAATAGCTGCTTGCAAACTCATTAAAGCTCATTGGATATGAATCCGATGGGCTTTTTTGTATTTCTAATTGAGACAAGTAAAGATGTGGATATTAAATATAAATATGGTAATTGTTGTATTTGGTAAGCGCTGTCATAATTAGGCTGCAATACAAAAAAATTTGTTGGGAGTTGGTCATTTGTGAAGAAGAAAAAAAGGTTATTGAAGACACTAGTCATGCTTACCTTACTAATCGCAATGGTGCTACCAGCCAGTTCGCCTGCTTATGCTTGGCAGGGAATGCCAATGTCCAAGCTGCATGTGAGCGGAAACCAATTGGTGAATGCAAGTGGAGAGCCTGTACTGCTGAGTGGTTGGCATCAACCAACGGGATCGTATTGGACATACCAGAGCAGCAATTACTATTTGAACCGAAACAATGGCAATCGTCATGCTGCCACTTTAGAGTACTTAAAAGAAATTACGGACACATTTACGGATACTTCTCCAAAATACGGCAACGATCATGGCTGGTACTCGAATCAAGTTAGACTATTTATTGATCGTGAAGACATGGGTGATGTTGCTGCAGGAACGTACAATTTTGCAGGTCTACAGACCGTTACACAAAACGTGATTATTCCATACATTCAATACGCAGAAACTAAAGGGCTATATGTGACCCTTGGTTTAGACTTTACGTTTTCTAACAATGAGGCGACTACTCAAGCCAATCTCGATAAGTTCAACGAAATATGGGGCTATCTTGCTTCACAGCCCGAGATAAAAAGCGCGAATAATGTCATGTTCGAGCTCGTTAATGAGCCTGTCCTCTCGTATGCGAATGGACGCTGGGGAGGGCATCCATCCGATCCTCAATTCACTGCATTTTGGAATGCTTTACGTGATTTTCAGAATTCAATGATTACTACTATTCGCAGCAAAGGTGCTGATAATGTCATATGGGCAGCAGGCCTAGGCTGGGATCAATATTACCAGCTATGCGCGACGAATCCACTTACAGATCCATTGAACAATATTGGCTATGCGGTACATTGGTATCCAGGATACGGAGCGAACAATAACTATACTATCCTGCAACAGCAGTGGGATACCAATATTAAGCCTTGTGCAGATCATTATCCCATCAATATTACGGAAACAACCTGGTTCAATACGCTGCCAGGAGATTCTGATTATTGGAGCTTGTTTAACGGTAGTAATGAAGGTTTTGGAAAAAACACAAAAGCGATTTTTACTGCTGCCGGTAATGTAAGTATCGCTGTCCATATGAATGGCTTTTTATTAGAGCCAGGACCTAGAAGTTCTTTTGCAGATCCAACGGCTGGATTATTATATGACGGGAATACGGCTCGAGATGGGATGGCACGATTTATTTTCGAGTGGTATTATGAACGAGCACAGATGAACCCTTGGAATGGGATATGGAATGGCTTGTCCTCTGGTTCAACCTACAAGCTGGTTAACCGTCAATCAGGCAAAGTCATCGATGTGCCAGGTGGACAAAACACGAATAACCTACAGCTACAGCAATATACAGATCTAAACACGACGGCACAGCAATGGGTCATTACGGATATGGGCACTTCAACTAACGTTTATCGCTTACGCAGTGTAAGCTCATCAGACGGTAAAGTGATGGATGTTCGTAATGGTACGAAAAATAATGGGGAAGCGATTCAGCTCATGCAGGACTTCTCGAATACAGCCCAACGCTTCCGAATTATAAAGCTTAGCAATGGCTACTGGAGCATAATTAACATAAATAGCAACAAAGCCGTAGAGGTATCTAATTCATCGACTTCTGACGGGGCACTTATTCAACAAAATCTATATCGTGGTAATCTGAATCAGCAGTGGCAGCTGGTAAAAGTTAATTGAAATTCACTTAAGTAAATACAATGCTAGAAAGGACCATTCGATTGAATGGTCTTTTTTATTTCCATTTTCGCAAAATCGGATCTTAACCAATGCTTAATATGAGGATAACACAGTGATAACACATGCTGATTATATTCGTTGTATAGACGTCTAGACAATTAAGAAGGAAGGAGAACAACTTGAACTGGTTAAAGGCGAGCCCAAAATACGTCGTACTAACAGCAGTAGTCCTATGTACACTGTTTCCTGTTTACTGGATGCTAGTTATTGCAACTCAGCGAGATATATTTTCAAAAGTGTCCATTCTGCCGAGCTCCTTAACCTTGGAGCATGTCATCGATATATTTACGAAGGACAACTATATGCTGCCGCTTGCTAACAGCTTTACAATAACTGTTACTTCTCTGTTAATTGTGCTGGTGTTTGGCTTGTCGAGTGCATATGTGCTCGGTCGCAGAACGTTTAGAATTGCCTACAAAAATACTTTGTTGGTTTGGATATTGCTTGTAAGAGTACTCCCACCCATTACATTCGCATTACCGCTTTACATCATGATGAACGACGCTGGATTGCTGAGTACGAAGCTTCCAATCATACTCGCTCATGTACTCGTCAATTTGCCATTAGTCATCTGGTTTATGATGGCGTTTTTCTATAGCGTACCGGAAGAGATCGAGGAAAGTGCAAGAATGGATGGTGCTTCTGAATTCGTTATCTACAGCAAAGTGATTTTGCCGCTTGTACTGCCAGGGATAGCAGCAGTTACGATTCTATCATTTATGGCGTCTTGGAATGAATATTTGTACAGCGTCATTTTTATTCAAAGTCCAGGTGATTTTACAATTCCATTGAAGCTGGCGACGCTGAACAGTGAGCAGGAATTGACGGAGTGGGGCAAGGTAGCTAGCGGAGGTTTGGTATCAGTCATTCCAGTGCTATTAACGGCGGTGTTTATGCAGAAGCATCTCATGAATGGATTAACAGCAGGAGCAGTAAAAGAATAGTGTACTTCTTCAGCAAGAGTAACTTTTTTACACATAGAACGAAACAAAAAAAGGATGAAAATCTGAGGGAGGATATAAGAAGTGAGGAAACGATTAGCTATAACTTTAAGTTTAATGATGGCAGCTTCTATAGTTGCAGGCTGTCAGGCAAAGAGTGAGGACAAGCTTGTTATTGCAGCGAGAGGTGGCTCTCATGTAACGGCTATGGAAGCAGTAAAAGCTGAATTCGAGCAAAAGCATAATGTGAAGGTTGAAATAATTGGGTTAGAATCAGCTGACCTAAAGCAAAAAATATCACTTGACGCTAAAAATAAAAATGGAGCATATGACTTAATCATGGCTGATGATCCTTGGATGCCTGAGCTAAGTGAAGCAGGGATTTTCGCTAACCTTACAGAGCTTGGGGTGGAGGAAGATGCTGATTTTGAAGAATCCTCATTAGCACTTGGTAAGCATCCATATCAGACGGGAGATCTGTATGCTCTACCATTCTCAGGTAACGTTCAATTGTTCTTCTATAATAAGCAGCTGCTAGATAACTATAATGCTGAAGTTCCGCAAAGCTGGGAAGAGGTGCTACATATCGCGAATAAGGCACATGAAGAAGATAATCTAATCGGTTATGTAATCCGCGGCCAGCAAGGCAATCCGATCGTTTCTGATTTCTTGCCGATTTTCTGGGCATATGGTGGACAGGTATTCGACGAGCAATGGAATGCACAGATCGATTCTGAGGCGGGTCAACAAGCTTTAGATACGTACATCCAGCTAGCGGCGGTCGGGGCTAACTATGAAACAACAGATATTGTTAGCTCTGTCTCAGAAGGACGTGCAACGATGGCATTGGGATGGCCGTCGTGGTTTATTGCGGGAGAGACAGCAAGTGCAGATTATGCGCCAATTCCCTCTAAGGCAACAGCTAATGGAGCAGCAGCTTCGACGGGGATGATTGGCAACTGGATGATGGGTGTAACAGCGAATTCACAAAACAAGGAGCTAGCTGCTAACTTCCTGACCTTCATTACTAGCAGCGACACACAGAAAAAGCTGGTAGAGCATGGCGGTGTTCCAACGAGAAAAAGTGTTTATCTAGATAGCGAGCTGGCTGCCAAGTATAAGCATTTCCCAATTATGCTTGAAGCATTGCAAAACTCCGTTGCCCGACCGAGAACAGCAAAATGGTCTCGCGTAGAAGAAGCGCTTGGTGTGGAGCTATCCGCAGCTATTGCAGGTACCAAATCCATCGAGGCGGCATTGTCCGATGCTAATAAAGCGGTTAATGAAATTATGCAATAAATGTATATGCGAATGATGAAGGAGTGGAATAAGCTTGCATAGTAAACGGCGATTTCAATGGACAATGCTGGCTCCTGTCATATTGCTGCTGATTGGCTTAACTGTATTTCCCGTCGTATATACGATCTCGAATAGCTTTACTGATTATTATTATCTTGCTAGTGAAGCAAAGCAGTTTGTTGGCTTAAGAAACTATATTAAAGCAGTTCAGGATGAAGTTTTTCGTAAGGCTGTCTGGAATACGCTTAAGTTTATGCTCTTGGCTGTGACGATTGAAACAGCTCTAGGCTTAGCGATAGCTGTTCTCATCGAAAGCCTTAAAAAAGGTGCTAAGCTTTTGCGAGTATCGCTGCTCATTCCAGCTCTTCTGCCACCGGTAACGGTGGCGTTGATCTGGCAGATGATGCTTAGTAATCATAATGGAATTATTAACCATATGCTGGCTTGGTTTGGTGCGGGACCGTTTAACTATTTGATGGATATCCGTATAGCCTTTAATGCGATTTTATTTATTGATATTTGGCAGTGGACGCCATTTGCATTTCTACTTTTATATGCAGGGCTGCAAGCAGTTCCACGCTCGCAGTATGAAGCGGCTAAAGTGGATGGAGCGGGCAAGCTGCGCATATTCACTCATATTACATTGCCGAATATTATGCCGACTCTGTTATTAGTTATACTACTGCGTACGATTGATACGTTTAGGCTGTTCGATAAGGTCAATATATTAACAGGCGGAGGTCCAGCCAATTCTACGACAACAATCACACAGTATATTTACAGACATGGCGTATACAATTTGCAAATAGGGTATGGAGCAGCAGCCTCCATCATTATGGTCGGGCTCGTGCTATTGTTTTCAGTAATATACATTAAACGTTCGCTCGGAGGAAGCCAGAATGAAATGCGTCATTGATTTTTTGAATGTCGGCTTTGGCGAAGCGACGGTGATACGAATTATTGATGGGGAGCAAAGCTCTTGTCTTGTTGTCGATGGCGGTGATGTAGATTCGCTAAAAAATTCACGCAGGTGCAGCCTAGAACAGTATGTAAGGGAGCATGCAATAGAGAAAATCGACGTGTTGATTTTGACTCATTTTCATAAGGATCATATTGGTGGAGTGCTGGCTATGCTTGGAAAGCTGCCGATCGAGCAAATGCTTTTTCATGTCATGCTTCCGATTCATATTATGCAAAGCGATCTTGATGATCACTCTACTCCTATGCTGGCATCGCTGTCGCTGTATAAGATGCTGCTTACCAAAGCGAATAGGCTGGGTATTCCGATGCGACTGATAAAGGAGCGGCATACGTTCAATGAGCGAGGTGTGTCCTTTTCGCTGCTTACACCAGATCAAGGCAAGCTGCAGTTGCTATGTGATGAGCTGGATAAGCTAGATATGGCCCAGCTCGATCAGCAGCAGCAGCGCTTGAGTCATATTGATCGCTTGCTCAATGAGACAGCTTTAGCTGTGCTAATTCGCCACAATGGTGAATCAGCAGCGCTGCTCACCTCGGATGTTGGTCTTGATTTTTGGGAGCCGTACGAAGGGGAGATTGGACGAGTCCGTTTGCTGCAAGCACCGCATCATGGCGATGCGGGCTGTATATCTCAGCGTTTATTGAAGAGTCTATCTCCACAAATGGTTGTGGTTAGCGCGGATGATGAAGGAACGTATCAGCTTCCTCAGCCGGAATTTGAAGCTTTCATTCGTGAACATTCACAAGCTGAGGTGTATTATACGGAAGCCGAAGCATCTACTCATCGCATCATACGAATCGATATAAATGATTGGAGATTGGATCTAATTAGATGAATAATGAAAGCTTAAATCTAAATGATGTTTTGAAAAACATAGAAGTATGGGTGGAACAGGTTGCCGAGTTTCAGCGCTCTGTGCTGCAGCATAAGCAGCTTCACGTATTAACTAAAGCATATGATACAGATTTTGTAACTAATGCAGACTTAAAGTCAGAGGAGATATTAGTCCAAGGCATTCGGGACAAATATCCTGAACACAGCATCCTAACTGAAGAACAAGGCCTGCTTGAAGCTCATAGTGATTTTCAATGGGTCATTGATCCAATTGACGGGACTACTAATTTTATTCATGGTTTTCCAGTGTACTCGATTTCTATTGCTTTGCAGATTAATGGAATCACTAAAGTGGGATTAGTCTATGCTCCTTTGCTAGCGATGAAGTTCTATGCAATTAAGGGTCAGGGCGCTTATCTGAATGGCAAGCGAATTCTAGTATCAAAAACGAGTGAGCTCGGGCATGGCTTATTAGCTACGGGATTCCCAGGAGCAGGTAGCGAAGAGCAATATAATCTCGCCTACTTTAACCGGATGATAAGTAAGGTAGCTGGCATTCGGCGTACGGGCAGTGCAGCACTAGATTTATGCTTTGTTGCAGCTTCGTTCTTTGATGGATATTGGGAATTCAATCTAAATGAATGGGATCTATGTGCGGGCGCGTTGATCGCTGAAGAAGCAGGAGGGCGGCTGCTGCGAACAAAAGTAGAGGAGCATTCCTTAGTCATTTGCAGTAATGAGCGAATGATAGACGTTTTGCATAGCAGTTTACTAGAGTTAGAGCATAGGTAGGCACAATTGAGTTTTACGTAATATCGAGCTTTGCAGTACTGTTAAAGCTATAAGTTTACTGGAGAATTGGGGTCAAGCATATTGATTAGCTATCAAAATATTAAGCAGGAAATCGAAAAAATGATCGACAACAGCTTCTGGAAGGTAGGACAAAAGCTGCCTTCGGAATATGAGCTTGCCAAGTATTTTAACGTCAGTCGTGAAACATTGCGTGCAGCAATTAAGCTGCTAGAGCAGGAAGGAAAGCTGCTCGTTAAGCATGGAGTAGGTACCTTTGTTATTAAGCCGCTTCCAATGATTCCAAGCAGGCTCGAGCTGCTTCAAAGCACGGGCACAATGATTAAGCTGGCTGGTTTAACAGAAGCAGAAAATAAAGAAATGGTTGGGGAGGTGCAGTGCACAAAGGAATGGGCAACAGCGCTGAGTATTGCCGAGGGCTCAACGGTTGTAAAGCTGGAACGTATTCGCTATGCCGACGGGGAAGCGGTAGCTTACTCTATTAATATGATGCCTAAGGAGCTAGTAGGGGATGCTTTTGAAACAGAAGACTTTTCGGGCTCTCTATTCAGTTTTCTTGAAAACAGGTGCAAGATTCATATTGCTAGAGCCGATACGGAGCTCGTGGTTCCTCTAAAAAAAGATAAATATGTGGCACGATTACAGGTCGAAAAAGAGGAGGAAACACCCGTTATATTGATGAAGCAGCTACATTATGATGAACAGAATAAAGAGGTGCTGTATTCCTACGATTATTTAAGAAATGACATCTTCAATTTTTGGGTACGCAGAGAGCGCAAGTAACAGTTTCTATCATAAGGAGTGGTGATGGTGAACAGACAGTATGCATGGACAGTAAAATGGTTAACGGTTGTACTAAGCATGGTATTGTTAATATCGTTCATCCCGACAAGTGTGACAGCAAGCTCAGGATTGATTAATGCCAATCCATACAAAGCTTTTCATGATACGTATAATGAGAGTGATCCAGACCAGAAGTTTCTTGATGCGCTGAATTTAAAGTTTTACAATGTTGAGCTAGATATTATGGTAGATACGAATCATAGCGTTTATTCAGGCTCACAATATCCTGATTACTTACAGGATAAAGTGAAGCTGTATGTGAAGCATGATGCCGCAGCTTGGCCGAATACTAGAGATCTTTATAAATATTTTGAGGATGTAGCCTCTCAAATTAATCGTAATGGTGGCAGTGTACATGGTGATGGGAAGAGCTTCATTATTAATATTGATATGAAAACAGCAAACAATCCAAATTATGAAGCTGTGTCTAGCTCTGTACAGGCGATCTTTGAGCATTATGGGCAGCTGATGAGCTATGGCTATATAGGTGATGCAAGCAGCTTCTCTAACGGTGCGATTACGGTGGTTTTATCTGGTGCTGAAGAGATGAAAAATGCTTATTTTGATTACATATCTAGCACGACAGGCAAACTGCTTGCATTTAAGGATGAAGTTTATAGCATTACTGACAGCAGATATGGAAATGTTGCAGATTATTTTGCTATCTAATAAGTCCCTCAAAAAGTTGGGCGGAAAAACGGATTGATGTGTTTCATCTCCTGCATAGTTAGAGAACGGAAATTCTAAAACTCTTATCCGTTTAAAAAGATGTATTTTGATACAACCTTTAGCCATAATTTGTATAAGAGATCGTTGTCCAATTCACTAATCTCGTATAAATAGTTCTAGAAAAGCATCTATCAATATATATATACTTAATGGTACAAAAAGTATATATCCAAGAGTCCTTATTACAACTTCCATTACTTCAAGTACTGAAGTAAATACAGGAGGTATTGGAAGTGTTATTAAAAAGTATGACAAAATAAATACCATGTATAACTGTGTTCTTTTCTTCATAACTTCACACCTCAATGGTAATCATATTTAATTTACTAAGTTAAATCTAATACACTACACCTTAATGATATTTATAGATAGACCATTAATATCCAACTCTAATGTATACGATCCAGTAAATGAAGTAAAGGATACCTAGAATTTCTAAGTATCCTTTAATTTAACCTACTTAACTAAAAATATATTTTTTCAGTAGTTCCACTTGCGCCTTTCGTTACCGGGAAAGTATTCCATGAATCAAATTCAACATTTACTGACGTAGAAACTGTTGAATGAGCAAAATTATCAGATAAATATGAGACAGAAGATGCATCGACTGTAACAACTTTAGATTGCAAACCACCACTCACGAAAAAGCTTCCATCAAAAAATAGCGTTGAATTATCAGTAAAGTCTAAGTTACTCCAATTTTGCGACCAGCTAAATGCTACTGAAGCATTTAAACCTTGTCCCCATCCATATCCTGCCCCTACAGAATAGCCTACACTACCGCTACTTCCAGCATTTGTAGGTTTATGCTCAATCATTGTAGATGGTCCAGTGTTTATTACGATATCTATATTGTCATCAATTTGATATTTACACTCATACGCAACGTAACAGCGGTCAATTAAACTATACTACAGGAACTTGGGATGCTAGTGGGCAAATTTCATGGCATGTAAGTGGAGACATGAACGGTCAGGATGGTATAGACCCTACGGTTGCATTTATAGGCAACAATAAGGTAATCGAGCTCCACACGAGTGAAAACACGGGACTGATTTGGTACAATATTGGTGAGCTTCAATGGCCAAATATTGCTTGGATGAACAATTATGTATGGGATTCTGGGGCATCGTCAACACCAAGTGTAGATTACAATGCCGAGCATAATGTACTCGTTGATATTCATAAATCATCACTAAATCAAGCGTTGTGGTACAACACAGGCAAGATAAATATTCCATAAGCGATATAGATAAAGGACTAATTTCCATTAATGTCGAATATTAGATTCAATAATCGATATTAAGGGGGATAACAATGGCTAGAACCTATCATGCGGAAGGTAGACAGCTGGCAAAGCTATTAAAGGCACTGTTTATATCAGGCGGAGTTATTTTATATATAAGTATTCCGGGACTGCATTGGGGATTTTTCATTGCGATTGTTATCGCTGCGATACTATTATCCGAGATCGCCGGCGCGATGTGGACTCAAAAAAGAAGGCTGCAAAAGAAAAGCAAAAAGGCAAGTAAAGCCAAGCAAAGCAAATAACTGCGCATATAAGTAAATAGATGTCTTTCAACTAATTGACCCTAAACGTTAAGAAGCCTTCAAGTCTTAATCATGTCGTAAGATATGATTAAGACATGGGGGCTTTTTTATTGAGAGAGGAATCGTCTATCACGGGATGATAGACGATTTCGGTTAGTAAATCATAATTAGATTAGAGAATGTAGCATTAAGGCTGCTTGCATCAAAAGCTAGACTGCTTATTCACGCGTATCCTGTTTTAAATCAAGCCAGCTTACCTCACTTGGAGTAAGAGACACATGAAGCGCTTCTAGGCTGGAAGTAAGCTCGGTGGTATTGTTCGGTCCTATGATGGCGCATGTTGGGAATGGCTGATGCAGCACGAATGAAAGTGCAATATCATTCGTGCTTCTTCCTTTCTCAGCTGCCAGCTCTGAAGCTCTGCGATAACGTTCCCAATTTTCATCATTGTAATAGACACGTACTGCCTCAAGGTCATCCTTGTAGCTGGGGGAATAACGCCCTGTGAAAAAACCACCAGCTTGAGAGGACCAAGATAAGAGAGGTAATTGTGTACGTTCATGCCAATCTACATAGACCTCATTAGCAGAAATACAGCCTTCCCATCTTGGCTCATTCGGCTTCGCTAGACTAAGGTTAGGACTGTTACAAACAAAGCCTCTCAAGCCATGACTTTCTGCATATTGGTTGGCTTCCTCGATTCGAGCTGTCGTCCAGTTCGATACACCGAGTGCATGGCATTTTCCAGCTTCCAGCTGTTCATTAAGTATTTCAAGGATGTAGCCGACTGATTTCTGAGGATCATCACGGTGAAGCATGTAAACATCAACATAATCTGTCTGCATCCACTCAAAGGTTTCTTCAATATCGCGTTCAATCTCCGCCTTGTTAACTCGCGGGCCATTTGCATCGGGATGGGCGCCCTTTCCAATCAGAACAATTCCTTCACGATTGTTACGCTTACTGATCCACTGTCCAATCGCTTTTGCACTGCCTGGACCATATACCTTAGCTGTATCGATCGTATTACCGCCTCGTTCTACATAGCAATCCAACAGCTCTTCAGAGTATTCCTGTCGTTCGATATTCAACATCATCGAGCCGAGTACTAACTTAGTGATAGGTTTTCGTACACCATCAATACCGATAGATTGCATTAGATTTGTACTAGTCATTAGATGACAAACCTCCTTAAAGTTGAAATCTATTTAGTTCAATGCAGTAATCGTTTCTATGCTAGAATATTGCTATTATATACAATATAATGTGCCTTGAATATAACATTATTATGATATCGATATAACGATTTTGAACAATAAGGAGAAGAAGTATGAGTAGACATGTTTTTTTGCCTGCAGTAGATAAGGGGCAATTTTTTTGTTTTCCTGATTCGATTGGTCATTATCATTTGAATCCCAATCATATGGTTGATCGTCAGACAGGTGAACTGACCATGTTTAATTTTCATTTGGTTTCTAGTGGAAAAGGCTATGCCGAAGTAGATGGACGAGTATATCCACTTCATGCAGGAGATGTCTTTCTCTATTTTCCAGGACAAGCGCAACGTTATTACTCTAGTGAGGAGGAGCCATGGGAGGTATATTGGATACATTTTTATGGCACTCTGGTCAGTGAGTATTTTATAGATCGAGGTTTTGCGCATTTTCCGCTATATACATTACGCCAATGGGAGTCGCTGCAACAATTATTTGAGATATTATTGAATGAAACAAAGGAAAGTGGCGGACTAGAATCTGCTAGAATATCGATGCTGACCTATGGCTT
Organism: Paenibacillus camelliae; assembly: GCF_023715345.1. Taxonomy (GTDB): domain Bacteria; phylum Bacillota; class Bacilli; order Paenibacillales; family Paenibacillaceae; genus Pristimantibacillus; species Pristimantibacillus camelliae. Next base: position 1,225,658 of record NZ_JAMBNY010000001.1, on the reverse strand, counting down.
GCTTGCTGAATTTGTTCTCTACGCTGAGCCTTTAGGTGTAAGAAGAGGAAATAATGCTACTGAAAGGATTATGGAATTGCTTCCGCTTATACAGGAAGCAGCTCAGGAGCCCTTCGAGCTGGACAACTGGGCCAAGAAAGCAGGGATGAGCACTTCCTATTTCTGTCGCAACTTTCGCAAGGTAACGCAGCGTACACCAATGGAATTTGTTACGCTCTGTCGACTGCGTCTAGCTAAGCAAATGCTGCTTGAGGCGAAGGAGAAGTCAGTTAGTGTGATTGCAGAGTCATGTGGATATCCAAGTAGCAGCTATTTCATTAAACGGTTTCGAGAACATGAAGGCATTACACCAACTGAATACAGAAACCTATATATTTAGACATTCCCCTCCACAGACAAACAGAGCAGCGCATCTGAGCTGCTCTGTTTGCCTATGGTTAAAACTCTCTATAGAAATCATCTCTAATGTCCGATACTGCAAGATAGCAATCCTTGCCATCGAGTAGTTTTGCTGGAACCTTCCACACCTCTCCATAATAGAAGCTATCTGCAACGAATTGTCCATCTGCATAAAGCTGCGCGGTGTCACCATAGTAATCAATATCGATCAACCCATGACTACCCTTAACACTAATCTTTTGCCACGTAATATTTCTTTTGCCTCCGATATGCATGTAATCTACATGTGCTGGCTCGAATGGTGGCGCATCGATAGTAGAGAAGGAAACAATTGGCGCTGTATAAGGCTGATGTATCGATTTAAGCTCAAAGCTTTCGCCATTCCAGTAGTGATAGTTGTAATCACCATCTTCAACTGAGAGTATAGTATTGTTTGCGCTGTACAGATCACAGCCATCGCCTAGATAGATCTGACCATCTAGCTTGCGCAAATATTTAGCTTGCTCCCATGTCAGTGTTACAATACGAATTCCATCGACAGTAAACGAGGACTGAATCCCTGGTTGCGGTACAAAATTATCTCCATTATCGAATTGATAAGTGGCTGGAATGCCTGGTACTTGAGCAAAGAAATAGTTATTTCCTATTCTGCATAGCGGCTGTGCGGTCGCATATTTCAAATTAACGCCTGACAGATTCATGTTAAAAGGCATAAAGAAGCTTACATCTCCACAAATATCAATCGTTGGAAATGTGACGGTGCCAGTATCGATGACCACATCTCGGATATCTTCAAGCGTTGTAAGCCTCTGATAATGATTCACAAATACAAACCCTCGCTTGCCGTCTGTACGCATAACATAACGTAATGAATTCGTATCATCTCGTGTAACCGTATGCTGAGCCTCTACTCTGACCAGTGGTGCCAAGTTTTCCACGAAGTCTTGTACAAATAAATGCAGCAGGTTTAAAAGCCTATATTGCTCTCGTATCTCGCCATACTCCGAGATTGCCGTCTGAAAATCATAGGAGAGAATAGGGTAATCATTCGGATAGCCTGTAGCCTTCGATTCCTGAAGAGTCGATAGCTGTCCAAGCTTGTTCGTTCCACCATGATACATATAATAGCCAACGAGATTGTTACCATCACCTAGCTTTACAAGCGATATTGCATAGATATCCATCCCTCGAACAAGCGGTCTGCGATGATGCGTTACTTGCATTCCACCGCCTAGCTCGCACGTTGCAAATGGATATCTCTCATAGGGCATCTGCCAGCCATCATCGCTTTTGTTCTCTTGAGGAAGGAGATCAGCCCCAATACCAGTGTCATTACGCATGCCAGTAAAAAAGTAATGTGGAGATGGAGGCAGCTGATTCAAGTGTTCCTCCCAAGGTGCATCACAGTACCCGCCAAACACTGGAACAACATCGTCCACAGGAATTTTAGCTCCTGCAGCAGCATTCCAGCCCGTTACTGTATATAGAGGAGCAATGATACCACATTCGATTGCAATCTCCTTTAATTTGAGCAAATGCTCAGCGTCGTGTGTTAATTCATTCTCTAATTGGACAGCAATGATATTCCCACCATCCTTGTACAAAAGCCCCTGCACCTGCTCTGAAATTTTCCTGTACAATATACGCACCAATTCAAGATAACCAGCATTATTATCTCGCAGCTTGAAGGGCTTTTTAAGCAGCCAATCAGGGAATCCTCCATTCCTGCACTCACCATGTGCCCACGGGCCAATTCGAATAACGACCTCGAGTCCTGCTCTCTTACACTCCAATATAAAAGCACGCAGATCATTGTCGCCTGAGAAGTCGAATTCACCTTCAATTTCTTCATGATAGATCCAGAAGATGTAGGTCGATACAAGGGTAATACCACCTGCCTTCATCTTGCACAGTTCCTCATACCAATGTTCTCTGTTATACCTTGAGAAATGAAATTCCCCCATAATTGGCACCCATGGCTTGCCGTTTCGGGTAAAATATAAGCTTGTTACATCTATGCGATCTCCCTCGGGATTCTCTCCTCCAAGCTTCAAATGATGCTCTAATATCTCCGGCTGCTTAAAGTTCTTGAATGTATACATACAGATATCTCCTCTCTTGGCGTTAATATTGAAGCCATTGTAGCTTAAGAGATGACTTAACCGTTAGTAATTCATAATGAAAAAGTAGCACAAAATGGATATATTGATGAAAGTTACGATGTAAATGATAAGTCCATGCGAACTATTGATGGGTGCTCACTACAATCGTGATCGTCTATAATAGGGCTTGAGGATGACTATGACTAGGAGCTATATTATACGAGCTATATTAGGAGGTAGACATGCTACCATTTAGACTATTTCATCATAAGGGTGAACTTGAATTACCGTTATCATTGTATAGCTGTGGCCTGCATCCCCAGCACATCATACATAGACCGATTGGCTATCCAACATTTCAATGCATGATTTGTTTTTCTGGCTCAGGAACCTTTCACTTTGAAGGCATACCTTATCTGAAGATGAAACAGGGAGAACTATTGTTAGTACCAAGTAAGGTTGCTCATGATTATGGTCCATCAGAGGTAGAGCCTTGGATATTAGGTTATATGGGAATTGAGGGGAGCTATGTGGAATCCATCATTAGTGCACTCCAGCTTCCGTTATTAAAGCCAATAGCAGTAAATGAACATGAGCTTCAACAATTAGAGCAAGACATCCAGCAGCTGTGGCATATGAATGAGCAGGAGGAAGAAGATGCTAATCGGTCTGCTTCTATAAAAATTTATAGTACATTAACCTATATCGCTACGATCAACGGTAAAGAGAAGACGCAGAAGCCGTACCGAAGCAGCAGTGGGGCAAAGGATCTGCTCCGTGCTTCTGTTCAATATATGGAGCAGCACTATATGGAAGACTTAAGCTTAGCTAATATTGCTCATACGGTAGGATATTCCAAGCAGCATTTTCAACGTAAGTTTAAGGAAGTCTACGGAATAAACCCTAAGCAATATCTCCAGCGACTTAGATTATTGAAGGGTGCTCAGCTACTAGAGGGAGAAGTCGAGTTATCTGTAGGTGAAGTAGCGACAATGGTAGGGATGGAGCTTAACTATTTTGTGCGGTTATTTAAACGCAACTATGGCATTACTCCTGCAAAATATCGAACACAGAAGGACAAAAACATCGACACCTCCTCAACGATAGAGATAAATTAATAATGAAAGGACTGAAAAAAGATTCCGGTCCTTATTTTCTAAAATATTGCTTAGGAGAATAGCCTGTAATGCCTTTAAATGCTTTGTAGAAGGTAGAGTAATCACTATAGCCAACGGCATGAGCCGCGTCTAATGCGGTCAATCCTGTCATAAGTAGCTCTGAGGCCTTCATAATCTTTTTATAGGTTATATACTCGTTTACGGTAAAACCAGTATTCAATTTAAAGATGTGGCATAAATAATACTTGTTCACATAAAACCTTTGCTGCAGGACATTCAGTGTTATTTTTTCATCTAAGTTTTTATTAATATAATCTAGAATCTCTACTATTTTATGATCGTATTTATGGCTTTTTTGACGCTCTCCAAGTGAACGATCATATTTTGCGAAAACTTTATTCATCGTAACAAGCATCTGTACGAAAATAGCTTTCATTAGGGTGCTGTTTTCTGGGGACGGATCTTGAGCAGCGGTTTCTAGTTGCCTCCACAATTCATCAATCTTATATTGATGGACATCTTCAGCAGTAATTCTATTAAAATAACCTAGCTTCCTGTTTTCAATATGTGAAAGTAAATTATATTCGCCTGTCTGAAAGGAGGAGATGTATTCTGGTTTAAAGTGAATGAACTTGCGTTCATAGCGACACTCAGAATTAAATACAATTCTGTGCAGCTCTCTTGAATTGGTAATAATCATATCATGAGGCCGGAGCTCATATGCCTGCCCTTCAATATAATACGTAAGATCCCCAGCAATAAAATAAAACAACTCATAGCAATCATGTACATGTGTTGTCACATCAGTTGGAATGTCTGTTACCGAATGAACTAATAAAAAATGGTTACTAATAAAACGCTGAATTTGTTTATCCATAGCCGCCACCCCCCTCTTTCAGTTTAAGGCATGTCCCATCGTGCAGCAACACGAAATCAGCAATATTTGCAATGTATTAAGCAATAAACCCAATGAATAAAAGCTCTAGTTGCTATACAATTTTAATTACTTAAGGAAGAAACTAGAATCACTAGTGAGAGAGGATGGCAACCTATGAGTAAATTTATTCTATCGGCCTTTGCAGATGAAATCGATTCTAATTTAAACACGCAGATGGATGTTCTAGATCAGCATCGTATTAAGTTTATTGAGATGAGAGGAGTAGACGGTAAAAATCTTGTTCATTACACCTTGGATGAAGTGAGAGAAATTAAAAATCGTCTTGATGCGAGAGGCTTTAAGCTTTCGGCTGTTGGTTCACCGCTAGGCAAGATCGGCATAAAGGATAATTTTGAGCCTCACCTGGAGCTGTTTAAGCATACACTAGAGATTGCAAAAATTATGGAATGTAAGTATATAAGGATGTTTAGCTTCTTTATACCAGAGGGAGACAGCCCAGACATTTATCGGGATGAAGTCATCCAGCGCTGGAAACAGTTTGTAGAAGCCGCAGAAGGAAGTGGAGTGACCCTTCTACATGAGAATGAAAAAGGGATTTACGGCGATACCCCCGAGAGATGCTTGGACCTGATAACAAGCATGAATTCTGATTACGTTAAAGCGATATTTGACTTTGCAAATTTTGTGCAGTGCGATGTGAAAAATTATCCAGACGGCTATGAATTGCTAAAGGATTATATCGAGTATGTACATATTAAGGATGCGGTGTACAGTGACCATCACGTTGTACCTGCAGGGGAAGGCGATGGCTGTGTAGAAGAAATTCTTCAGCAATTGTCACTTCGTGGCTATGTAGGGTTTCTATCACTAGAGCCACATCTAGGTAATTTTGCAGGCTTCGCTGAGCTTGAGCCGAATTCACCTGGCTATGATCTTCCAGAGGGTGGAGCAAGAAGCTTCGCGATTGCTGTGCAGGCATTGAAAAAGCTAGTAACGAAAATTGAGAACGAGTAAGGGGGATTAACTGTGGAAAACGTTCGTATAGGGATTATAGGCATTGGAGGTATGGGATCAAGTCATGCCAACCATATTGTGGCAGGAAAGGTTCCTCATGCTGAGTTGACTGCGGTATGTGACACTAATTCGGATCGATTGGAGTGGGCACGTCAAAGCTTCGGTGATAACGTGAAGCGTTTTGATGACGTGGATGCATTTTTTCAGTCTAAAGCGTTTGACGCTGTCTTAATTGCTACGCCTCATTATGATCATCCAGCACTAGCGATTCAAGCATTAGAGCACGGTTATCATACATTGATCGAAAAACCGGCGGGCGTATATACGAAGGCTGTAAGAGAGATGAATGAGGTCGCGTCGCAAAGCGATAAAGTATTCGCCATTATGTACAACCAACGAACGAACCCAGTTTATCAAAAGCTTAAGGATCTGATCGATTCAGGAGAGCTTGGTGAGCTGAAAAGATCGATTTGGATTATTACGAACTGGTATCGTCCGCAAAGCTACTATGATGCAGGAGGATGGCGGGCTACCTGGTCTGGAGAAGGCGGCGGAGTGCTGCTTAATCAAGATCCGCATCAGCTGGATTTGTGGCAATGGATGTGCGGTATGCCTAAAAAGGTACGCGCTTTCATGTCCTTTGGTAAATATCATGATATCGAAGTGGAAGACGATGTGACTGCTTATGTCGAGTATGCTAACGGGGCAACAGGTTTGTTCGTAACAACGACCGGAGAAGCACCAGGCACGAATAGACTAGAGGTTAGCGGTGATCGTGGGAAAGTCGTGATTGAGGATGACAAGCTTACGTTTTGGAGACTGCGCGTTTCGGAAAGAGAGTTTAATAGAGAGTATAAAGGCGGTTTTGGCAGCCCTGAGTGCTGGAAATGTGAAATTCCAACTCCAGGAGATAATAGTCAGCACATCGGAATTATGAAAAACTGGGTTGACGCAATTTTACATGGCAAGGAGCTAATTGCTCCTGGAATAGAAGGGATTAAGGGTTTAACGATCTCCAATGCGATGCATTTGTCTGCATGGACTGATAGCTGGGTAGAGCTGCCACTCGATGAAGACATGTTCTATGAAAAGCTTAAGGAAAGAATAGATAACTCCACATATAAGAAGAATGTTAGTGAAGTTACGCTTGACGTATCTGGAACGCATTAGTAGATATTAGCGATTCCTGAACCAACAGCGAGGATACTACGGTGTCTTGTTAAGCTGACAGCTACATGATAACGAATACAGCATTGTCCTGCGGGCTGCTATTAAGTAACAAATTGTTGCTTAATAGCAGCCCGCTTTTTTGCAATGCCTGTTTTTAACTAACTGCTCTAATGACGCTAAACACAACGCATATTGCTTTTGTTGAAAGGAATGTGCAAAAAAGTGATACAGCATTAAAAAAGTACCATCCGATACGCAAGAGCTGTGCAAAAAAATACTATTGGACGCCATTCGATGTTGTATTAATGTAAGGTTGAACATGAATGACCAACGATACTGGAGGTGTGCTGAAGGCAAAAAATAATAGTTTTTACGGAATTGAGCAATAAAAATAGTCGATTGTTTAATATGGATTCATTACAGTATTAAGCACATGAGTATCGAATGAGCTTTTAATATAGGGGGCGAAATGATGCGTAAATTTGAATGCGATGAAGCTGAAGTGAAGGAAGCAATCGAAAGAGTTGTTCAACGAACGATGAATATGGATTTTACTTGGAACTGGTCCTGTGGAGTAGCCTACTACGGAATTTGTAAGGCGTGGGAAGTAACGGGCAATCAGGAATACATTGATTTTCTAGTGAAATGGGTGGATGAATATTTAGAATTAGGGCTGCCGCCAATGATGGTCAATGCCTGTGCGATGGGCCATACGATGATTACGCTGCATGAAGCGACGGGAGACTCCAAGTATTTGGAGCTGGCATTAATGAAGGCTGAATACTTAAGAAATGATGCGATCCGCTTTGGTGATGGTGTGTTTCAGCATACCGTATCGTCGAAAAATGACTTTCCGGAGCAGGCATGGGCAGACACATTATTTATGGCAGCTTATTTCCTGCTGCGCCTAGGCTTTAAGCTGGACAAACAAGAATATATTGATGATGCACTAAAGCAATTTTATTGGCACGAGGAATATTTACAGGATATGAAGACGAATCTATTCTATCATGCTTGGGACAATGTGAAGCAAAGCCATTTATCCGGCATCTATTGGGGAAGAGCCAATGCATGGGCTGCTTATACGATGGCACAAGCATATAAGATGCTGAACCCATTTATGCCGATGTGGATGCAAATCGGTGGAGCGCTAGGCGATCAGCTAAGTGCACTGGTGAGATTACAGACTTCGGACGGGTTATGGCGCACAGTATTGAATGACGAGACCTCTTACGAGGAAACATCCGCTTCAGCAGGAATTGCAGCAGCAATGGTCATTAATGGACATCCGATGCATCAGAACGCTATGGCAAGCGCTTATAAGGGAATCCTCGCCAATATAGATGAGGATGGCTCCGTTCGAAATGTATCAGCAGGAACGGCAGTGATGTATACCGTTGATGATTACAAGATCATTTCTAAGAAAAGAGTGCAAGGCTGGGGCCAAGGGCTTACGTTAGCTTACCTAGCGGCTTTGCTTCAAAATAAAGAGCTAGTCAGCAAAATATAGGCTTGATGCGACCAAGGAGGGCAAGCATGAAAGTTCAGCATAAATTTGTGTTTGCAGAGGAAGAGGAATGCGCAGACTCCATCTCCATTCAGTATACCGATTGCTACAGTATGGATAGAGGCTATGGCTTCAAGCAAGCTACAAGCTTGTCCACCAATGAAGACTTACGGCTTTCTTTACCTGGTGAATATGTACAGCCGGCTGTTCCTACGCTATTGGTCGACGTGCCTTATGGCAATTATCGGGTTTCCATATGCTTTGGTGATCAAGAGAAGTCCACTGAAACGACGGTATTGACTAGTATTGGCAGTCTGATGCTCGATCGGATTCAAACCTTGCCTGGGCAGTTTCTTGAAGAAGAGTTCGCTGTTCACGTGGATGATGGACAGCTGAAGCTAGCTTTTGCTGGACAATCACCATCTGTTCGTTCCATTGCGATTAATAGGGATGCATCCATTCGTACGATGTTTTTGATTGGAGACTCGACTGTCACCGATCAGCCAGCTGGCAAATATCCGTACACAGGCTGGGGGCAAGGGATCGGACAGTTTTTTACTGCTGATATTGCAGTAGTTAACTATGCACGCTCGGGAGCAAGCTCGAAAAGCTTTATGGAACAAGACCGTTATCTAAAAGTACAGAGTCGGCTGCGTTCCTCTGATTATGTGATTATCCAGTTTGCTCATAACGATGAGAAGGATAATGATGGTGGTACGAAGCCGTACTCTTCGTACCAGCAATTCTTACGTGAATATATTAACAGTGCAAGGAGCTGCGGGGCTGTCCCACTGCTAGTAACGCCAATGCATAGAAGAGTATTCGATGAGCGGGGAGAAATTCAGGATACCCATGGACAATATAGCGAAGCAATGAGAAAGCTGGCAGCTGATGAAGGGGTAACGTTGCTTGATTTGGCAGCAAAGAGCAAGCAGCTGTTTGAAGCATCTGGCGAAGAAGGAACGAAGGAGATCTTCCTGTGGGCTGAGCCAGGTGCTTATCCGACGCTGCCAAGTGGCGCTGCTGATAATACCCATTTCTCTAGGCACGGTGGAATGGAAATTGCAAGGCTTGTTGCAGACTGTGTCCGAGAGTCTACTTTTCTACCGTTAGCACGCTTCTTAAGAGATAGGTAATTGACCTTCATAGAAGCGTTTATCTGTTTATCGAGCAATTCAATGAACAATTCAATAAACAATTCAATAAACAATTCAATGAACGAGGATCGAGGTGTCGACGAGAACGATGAAGCTACTTGAAAGCTTGAAGCAGACATTTATTAATCCACCAAGCGAATTTAGTCCAATCCCGTTCTGGTTTTGGAACGATGAGCTGTCTAAGTCTGAAATTATTAGACAAATTCATGATTTCCGTGCGAAGGAAGTAGAAGGCTTTGTTATCCATCCTCGGATGGGATTGCCTCGAACGATGCCTTATCTATCGGAATCATATATGGAATTGGTCGAAGCGGCAGTAGCCGAGGCGCAGCGACTTGGAATGAAGGTCATTCTCTATGATGAAGGAATGTACCCTTCTGGTTCGGCATGTGGGATGGTTGTCCAGCATAATCCAGAATACGCTAGCCGTGCTTTGCAGCTTCGAGAGTATGCATGCGGAGAAGAGAACGAGACATTTAAGCTAACTATTGATCTGTCGCAAGGAGAGAAGCTCGTTTCTGCGCAAGCCGTTTGTAAGTTAACTGAGCAAGAAATAACGATGGAACGAACCATTGTGCTCAAGCTTGAGCAAGGCAGCGATCATATTGAATTTACTCCACCGAATAAAGGAAGCTGGTCGGTATTGCTGCTCGTTGATACCTACTCCCAAGGAACGATTCGAGGTGTACACCCCGGACAGGATGATGGAGAGCCAGATGCACCTTTAGCTGCTGACCTGTTGAATCCAGAGGCGACGAACACCTTTATTGCATTGACGCATGAACGTTATTATGAGAAGCTGCAGCAATATTTTGGAACAACGATATTTGCTATGTTTACGGATGAGCCGGATTTGCTTGGCAGAGGACATAAGGAAGGCTTAATGCCTTGGACTACAGGCTTTATGGAAGAGTTTCTAGCAGGTGGTGGGCGTGAGGAGGAGCTTCCAGCGCTTTGGTTCGAAGCCGGAGAGGAAGCGGAGCGGATACGTCATTATTATAAGAAGCTTGTTCAAGCACGACTTTCGCGTACCTATTACAAGCCGCTTGCTGATTGGTGCGAGGCGCATGGCATTGGATTGACTGGACATCCCGCAGCTAGTGATGATATTGGGCTGTTGGAGCATTTCCATATTCCAGGTCAGGATATCGTGTGGCGTTATGTCGCTCCTGAGGATGATAAAGCGCTTACCGGCATGCACAGCACAATGGGCAAATGCTCCTCTGATGCTGCGCGACATCGAAGCAGACGCCGTAACCTGAACGAAAGCTTTGGAGTTTGCGGACGTGAAGGTGGATGGTCATTAACAGCGGATAATATGAAGTGGTATTTGGATTGGCTATTCGTTAGAGGTGTCAACCTCATTGTCCCTCACGCCTTTTATTATTCAATACGCGGGGAGCGTAGAGATGAACGACCACCTGACGTTGGCCCCAACAACATATGGTGGTCAGAGTATGCTCAGTTTGCAAGATACATGAAGCGGATGAGCTGGCTTATGACCGACAGCGTGAATGGTGCGGAGGTTGCGGTGCTGGCGCAAGCTTCCTACCTGCCCTGGAGAATCGTTAAACCGTTATATGAGCGACAGATTGAATTTAACTATTTAGAGGAAGAGCTGCTGCTCCATGCTAGCCACATCGTTGACGGAACGATACATATCGCTAAACAGAGGTATAGCATCATCGTCATCGAAGACGGACGTCGTTTCAGTAAAGCGTGTGAGGAGATGCTAGCGGAATTTGTCCAGCAAGGTGGCAAAGTGATTGAATGGAAGGATGAGAAAGAAGGGCTCGGTGTCATTGGTCAGCAGCGAGCTTTCAATGCAGAAGAGGCAGAAGATCTCGTAGCAACAAGCCTAGACCGTATCAATGCCTTTAAGCTTCAACCAGCACAGCCAACGATACGGATCAGTCGAATTACCAAGGAAGGAACGAACTTGCTTGTCGTCGTGAATGAAGGGGAGACTAGCTACGAAGGTAAGCTGCTTGTAAGCTTCACTGGAACACCAGAAATTTGGTATCCGTGGACGGGGGAGCTTGAAGCTGCACAATATTCACGTGTAGGAGATAAGCAGACTATTAAGGTCAGTGTTGCACGCAGAGAATGCATTGTTATCGCATGGGATAGATTGGGGAGTGTTACAGCTACAGTGGATAAATCCGATGTTGAACCAAGCGAGTTGAGCGAACAGATTGACAAGGTTGAGTCGTTCGAGCGTGAGACGAGGACAGAAACAATTGATCTCTCTGAGGGCTGGCATATTGATCTTGCTGCATGCAGCAAGGAGCTGAGCAGCTTGGCTTCATGGACTGAGTGGGCAGGACTGGAGCATTATTCTGGCAGCGTCATCTATACGAGAAGCTTTGAGCTGCCTGACGATGTAAGAGAAGGAAGCATTGAGCTCGATCTAGGGGAAGTGCATGAAATTGCGCGGCTATCGGTTAACGGACAGGAGCTTGGCGTTCGGATGTGGAAGCCGTACGTGTTTCAGCTAAAGCCCGAACTGCTGCAGAGTCATAATGAGCTACAAGTTGAAGTAACAAACAGCCTAGCGAATAGCTATGATGGTCTTTCATTGCCTTCAGGTATTATTGGACCAGTATCTCTAACGATTACACGCAGTAAATAGCGAGAGAGCAGCCTTAGAAGCAATTAATGCTTTTCTAGGGCTGCTCTCTTTTTACATCTGCAATTATGAATAGCACAGGTGTATCATACTTTACCGATTCACGAATGTTTTACGATACTCATTTGGCGTCAAGCCCTCGTGCTTCTTGAACACCTTGCTAAAGTATTTTACATCTGCAATGCCGACCATTTCCGCGATTTGATTTAGCTTCAGATTATGATTACGCAGTAATGCTTTGGCTTTGTTTAAGCGAAAGCTCGTTAAATATTCTGTGAAGCTAATGGCATAATCCTGTTTGAACTTTCTTGAAATATATTCTCGACTAATGAGGAACGTATCAGCAATATCTTGCAGTGTAAGCTCCTCATTATAATGCAGCTCGATATATGACACGATATCAGAAAACGAACGAGACTTATTCTGCTGAATACTAGTGATGGCTTGTGACAGATCGAGGTTAAATTGTAGTGCCCATTGTCGCCAATCATGTATTTTAATGCTGTAATCGTGTATGCTCGGAGGAATATTTAATTTATCCTGCTGCTCCAGTAGTGATAGCAGTTCATTTTTCTGATTGCTCGAAATCTCTTGTAATAAGGAGTGGCGGAAGCTAAACATATCCTCTAACCATGCCTGTAAAATATAAGGGCTAATATAACCGCTATTTACAAATTGCTGCAGCCAAGAGGTGGAGTATTGCTCAATGAAGTGTAGATTGCCGCTTATTAAGGCAACTCTCCATTCCTCTCGAACGTCTGCAAACGAATAGCTGGTGCGGCCTTTGAACTGTTCTACCTCACGGACATTGTGCAAATAGGTCGTGAAATCAAGCAAGTTACGATGATTCAAAGCGCGAATCGCTTCATCATATTGATTAGCTAAACTAGATGGAAATTTACCCATCGTCGTTGTTCCAAAATGGAATTTGCGGGAAAAAAGCATCTGTATTGCATCATTTATTTGGTTAGTGACATGAGCTGCATCAATCTTATGATCCCATAATAATAGGAGGATTTGCTCAAATGAGCCCCAGTAGTTAAACGCAATACCATTTGTATTACCGCCAATGCACTCATTGCAAATATTTTCAATCGTGTACAGCAATAGATCGATATCGTTACCGAACCTGTTTAATAGAGGTTCATCTGCGTTGTTAATTTGTAGTATAACGAGCTGTGCATTCTTAATCTGGTCAGGAATGACACGCTCTCTTTGCAATCGTTGAACGGTATAGTGAATATTGGTAGGATCATCGATTAGCCGAGATAGAAGCTTCTCATCATGTACTGGCTTCAGCTCATTAAGCTTAATCGATTGCTCCAATTGAACTTGGCGCGTATGCTCTTCGGCTAACCAAGCCTTCGTTGCTGTAGCTACAGCGGTATTAATAATATCATCATCAATTGGCTTTAATATATAATCGATTCCGCCGCATTGAACGGTGTGGCGCATATATTCAAAATCATCATGCCCGCTTATTACGATGAATTTACAAGTTTTTGAGAAGCTTTCGATCCAAGTCATTAGCTCAATGCCGTCACCATCATCCATCATCATATCGGTAATGACAAGCTGTGGTTTAAACTCACTCATCATCTCAATTGCTTTTTTTCCGCTTTCTGCTTCTTCGATTTCGGTAATACCGTGTTCTTCCCAATTGACTAATAGTCGAATCGCCTTTCTTACACGAGATTCATCATCTACTATTAATGCTCTCAATTTTATTCACGCTCCAATTTCACTTGTGCAGGAAAAATGATTACGACAATAGTCCCTTTGTTTTCGGGGTTATTGTCAATGTCTAAGGTAGCTTTATTATCATAAAGTAGCTTTAATCTGGTCAGAACATTATTTAATCCAATGGATGGATTGGATGATGGTTCATCGCTATCATGCTCCGCAAGGCTCAGTAAATTGCTTGCGGTATACTCCAGCTTCTGATGTAGTTCCTCCAATTTCTCAGGCGCAATGGGTAACCCATTATTGCTTATTTTAATACAAATCGTATGCGCGGGAAGTGCGCTTACTTGAATCGATAGCTGCTGATTGTCGGTGTTGCGCTGAAAGCCGTGCTTGAAGTAGTTCTCTACAATAGGCTGTAGGATAAGCTTCGGCACCGGCATTGACAGTAAAGATTCATCGATATTAAATTGTACGTTAAATTGATTTTCATAGCGCTCTTTTTGCAGCTCAATGTAAGCTTTTACATGATCAAGCTCATCGATTAATTTAACGACTTTATTGTTGTTGTGCATACTATACTTCATCATTTTAGCTAGTGAGGATAGTAGCTTGTAGATTCTCATATTGTTTTGCTCTAAAGCTAATGTCCCGATAATTTGCAACGTATTATTGAGGAAATGCGGATTTATTTGCGCTTGCATTGCTTTAAGCTGATTATTTTTGCTGGATAGCTCCAACTTGTACTCCCGTAAAACTAAGTTGTTAATCGTATTCATCATTTCACGGAAACGGTTAATAATATTACTAATCTCATCATGGCTTTTCACAGATGGAATAGCGACATCTAATTGTCCGCTTTGAATTAAACTCATATATCTAGAAAGCTGACGTATTGGCATAGTAAGACGAATCGAGATGATCATAGTCGCCCCAATAATCGTAATTAAGGAGATCGCTAACAATAGGATGTTAATAGCCGCAGCATTTTTAGCTTCCTTCGTTAAATAAGCAATAGGTATCTCCTTCACTAATGTCCAATCCGTTAAATTGTTTTTTATTTTGTGATAAACAAATAAGCTATCTTCTGCCTCAAAATAGCTTTGCAGCTGTTCATTAGCTTGTACGCCCTCGTCATACCAAGCACTAGCAAAGGCTTGTCCATACTGCGTCTCATCATCACTATAGATAAGCTGTTTATTATGATCGATAATATAAAATTTTTCAGCACCCGGATTATATAGATTGTGAACAATGCTCGTAATTGCCTTAATATCAACATCTATCGCCAAATGTCCGATCACCTCGGTGGATGGGATCTTTTGTATTTTATTTTGCAATGTAAATACATGACGAGCGGTATGATTAGCCGTTAACGAAGTTAATCCGTATGTATGGCTTAGATGAGTTGGCAGTAAATGCTCGTCGGAATCGGTGGAAGGATGGACATCAATATTATAGTTTCGGCTAGGTGTGTTTAATGTAACAAGTGTAGCCTTGTTATTTTTATTCTCGTACAAATACACTTGATACACATCAGGGACAACACTGGTCATGTACAGTAGTGCATCATAAACACGTGATTCACTATACCTATCGTTATAGCCGCCTTGAATAAGGGACTGTATCGTATAAATATTAGAGCTCGCTCGGTTTAAATTATCTAATAGCGTTGATAAATTATTAGCCCCTTGAAATAGTAAATTCATATTTTCGGTAGCCATTCTTTTCTTTAGCGACTCACTCGTGTAATGGTAACTGACTAACATCGTCGCCGAAATGGGTATGATCGTTGCCAGTAATAAAAAGATAATGAGCTTGCTTCGTATCGTTTTGAACTTCAATTTAACACTCCCCAATCAATATTTTACCCCTTTTAGTTCACTCTAGTAGGTATTTGTCTGTTCTTCTAGTCCTTATAATGAAGATACTTTAGCAGCAAGACAGAAGAAGGGAGATACCGCATGAAAAAGAGAAAGATGGAATGGGGACTACAAACGTTCTTTGTTGGACCCGTGTTCATATTCTTCGTTCTTATTCTCATAGTACCATTTTTATTAGGGATGTACTATTCATTGACGGATTGGAATGGGATTGCGAAAACAGTCAACTGGGTAGGGTTGAGCAACTTTAAAACACTATTCACAAATGATTCCAACTTTTGGGAGTCATTCATATTTACCACCAAGTTCACTATTGTTGGTGTAGTTCTAGTTAATGTCGTGAGCTTCGGATTTGCTTACGTATTAACGAATGCATTAAAATTACGAAACATTATGCGGACGGTCTTCTTTATGCCGAACGTCATCGGCGGTTTATTACTGGGCTTTATCTGGCAGTTTATCTTTATTAAGGGGTTTGATACCGTTTATAGGCTGACAGATTGGTCATTTTTTGGACTAGCTTGGCTTGGTGATCCTACGACTGGTTTCTGGGGGATTGTCATTGTGTTTGTATGGCATCAAGCTGGTTACTTGATGGTTATCTACATCTCATCTTTAACGAATGTACCTAAGGAAATTGTTGAAGCTGCAGAAATAGATGGAGCTAACCGCTGGCAGTTGCTTCGCAATATTACGATTCCATTGGTTATGCCAGCTGTTACGATTTGTTTATTTTTAGCTATCTCCTGGTCATTCAAGATCTTTGATATTAACTTATCGTTGACCGCAGGTGGCCCGTACAAATCGACGGAATCTGTAGCGATGAATATCTACAATGAAGCTTTCCAAAATAACCGTTATGGGTTAGGTACTGCGAAAGCATTATTATTCTTTGTAACCGTAGCTATTATTACTTTAATTCAGGTTCGCGTAACGAAAAGCAAGGAGGTGGAGGCATAACGATGAAACGATACACTGGTAGAACACTTATTCTTGAAATAGGGATGGTGCTAGTTTCACTCGTTTTTCTCGCACCGTTTTACTTCCTTTTTGTTAACTCCGTAAAGCCATTCGGTGAAATTATGTCGGATGCGGCGAGCTGGCCGCAAGTATTTCAATGGGAAAACTACTCAAAGGCGTGGTCATTGACTCGCTTTCCTGAAGCCTTTACGAATTCCCTTGTGATCACCGTTATTGGTGTAGCGTTAATCGCGCTTATCAGCTGCATGGCTGCTTATCGCATGGTTCGTGCTAATACGCTTTTTAATCAGATTTTTCTACTCGTATTAGTAGCCGCAATGGTCGTTCCCTTTCAGACGATCATGATGCCGTTAATTCGTGTCATTAGCGAGTTGAATTTAATGAACACGAAAGCAGGGCTAATTATTAGTTATTTAGGTTTAAGTACGCCGATGGCTGTCTTTCTCTTTCATGGATTTGTGAAATCCATTCCGTTAGAAATTGAAGAAGCAGCTACGGTCGACGGTACAACACGCATTGGTGTATTTTTCCGAATTGTATTACCGATGTTGAAGCCGATGATTATGACGGTCGTTGTACTGAATACGTTAGCGATTTGGAATGATTACTTGCTACCATCGCTAATTTTGCAGAAACCAGATCTGCGAACGATTCCATTAGCAACATTCTCATTCTTCTCTGAATATACGAAGCAATGGGATCTAGCGCTGCCAGCATTAGTACTTGGCATTACTCCAATTATCGTATTTTTCTTATTTTTACAACGTTACATTGTAGAGGGAATTGCAGCTGGCTCAGTCAAAGGATAATAACTTACATGTTATTATAGATGAATTAAATTAGAGGGGGATTATTTCAATGCAAAAGGGTAAATTGGTCAAAATGTCATCATTGTTGTTAACGCTCGTTATCGTACTCGCTGCTTGTGGCGGTGGTAATTCAAATTCGAACAGTAGCAACAATAAAGCAGCAAGTGGATCACAGGAGAAAAAGACAGTAACTGTGTTCCAATTCAAGACTGAAATTGTAGAAGGCTTGCATGAGCTTGCAAGAGCGTTTGAGGCAGAGCATCCAAACATTAAAGTTGATGTTCAAACGGTAGGCGGCAGCGGTGACTATGAAGCTGGCCTGAAAACGAAGTTTGCTTCTGGCGAAGGTCCAGATATTTTCTCTAATGGCGGCTATTCTAAATTAATGCTGTGGCAAGAACGTATTGAAGATTTATCTGATCAACCTTGGGTAGGGGACATTGCTCCAGCAGCAGCTGATCCGGTTACGCTAGATGGTAAAGTATATGGCTTGCCTCTAAGCATGGAAGGCTTCGGTTATATCTATAATAAAGATATTTTTGCAGAAGTAGGCATCGACCCACTTCCAAAAACATATTCAGAGCTAGAAGCAGCAGCGAAAAAGATTGCTGACGCTGGCGTTACTCCATTTGCTAATGCGTATTACGAATGGTGGTTAGTAGGTAGCCAGGGTGTGAGTGTAGCATTCAACAACCAACCAGATACGAATGCATTTATCGAAGGCTTGAATGATGGTACAACTACGATTGCTGGCAATGAGCATTTCCTAAATTGGGCGAAGCTAATGCAATTAACATTAGACTATGGTAATAAAAATCCATTGACTACTGATCATAATACGGCAGTAACGATGTTTGCTAATGGCGAAGCGGCTATGATGCAACAAGGTAACTGGACGCAAAACATGATCGACAGCATTAACCCAGACATGAATATGGGCGTATTGCCAATGCCGATTAGCGATGACGCAGCAGTAACAAGCAAAGTAACTGTTGGTGTGCCTGTAAACCTAGTCGTTAATAAAGATTCAAAAGTAAAAGAAGAAGCTAAGCTTTTCTTGAACTGGCTTGTTACTTCTGATATGGGTAAAGAGTATATTACTAAAAACTTCAAATTCATTCCAACTCTATCTACAATTGAAGCATCTCCAGAAGATATGGGCTCTCTCGCTTCTGCACTAGTTGAATACGTAGACCGCGGTGAAGCATTCCCTAATATTTCTGGTAAGTACCCAGATGGTGTGACACAAGAATTTGGTAGTGTCATTCAAGAATTCCTAGCTGGAAAAGTAGATGCACAGCAATGGACAGAGAACATGCAGGCTGCTTGGGATAAACTGAAATAATAAATTATATATTAGAGTAGCATAAGGCTGTTCCAACGAAATCATTCGATTGTCGGAACAGCCTTTATGCAAATTTATCCAGATATATTAGCATACGAGAGAGAAGCTATTTTAGCAGGTAGGAGATGAGATCACATGAAGCTCCAAAATCCAATAATTCCAGGCTTTTATCCTGATCCTAGCATATGTCGTGCTGGTGAGGACTACTATATTGTAACTAGTTCTTTTGGTTATTTTCCAGGAATTCCGATCTGGCACAGTAAAGATCTCGTGCATTGGCAGCAAATCGGGCATTGTTTAACGAAAGAGAGTCAGCTGCAGCTAGAAGGAGCAAAAATTTCAGAAGGCGTCTGGGCTCCAACGATTCGATATCATCAAGGGCGCTTTTATATGGTTACAACAAATGAAACAAAATGCGGTCATTTTTATGTGTGGACAGAAGATCCTGCTGGCGAGTGGTCAGAACCGATTTACGTCGATCAGTCAGGGATTGATCCATCACTATTTTTCGAGGATGATAAGGTTTATTTTTCAAGCACAGGGACAGAAGAAGGAATTGGTATTTATCAATGCGAAATTGATATTGAGACGGGTAAGAAATTAACGGATACAAAACTCATTTGGAAAGGTACTGGGGGGAAGTTTACAGAAGCTCCTCATTTATATAAAGTAGGCGATTACTATTATTTAATGTGTGCAGAGGGAGGAACGGAGTACGGACATACCGAGGTAATTGCTCGTAGTAGATCCCCGTATGGTCCATTTGAGTCATGTCCTTATAATCCTATTCTTACTCATCGCAGCTCTGGCCGCAGCATTCAATCTACTGGTCATGCTGATCTCGTACAAGCATCAGATGGAAGCTGGTGGGCGGTGTTTTTAGGAGTTCGTCCAGTCTCTTACCCATATCGCCATCATATTGGCAGAGAAACGTTTATAGCTCCTGTCCATTGGACAGAAGATGGATGGCCGATCATTGGCAATCAAGGCACGGTTGAATTAGAAGAGCATGCACCAAACCTACCCGTTGCCAAGTGGAAGCAGGCACCTAGTCGCGATGAGTTTAATGAAACGCAGCTGCAAGCTTGCTGGACATTTCTACGTAGTGAGGAACAGACGGAATGGTCCTTGTCGGAGAAAGAAAGCACGCTAATGCTTGCTGGTTCTTCTGATCGATTAGATAGTAGAGGGTATCCTGCCTTTATTGGCCGCAGACAGCAGCACCATAGCTGCGAGGTAACGGTCAGTATGGAATATGAACCGCAACAGGACGACGAAGCTGGCTTAACGGTGTTCATGGATGATAAGAATCATTACGATCTTGCACTGACAAAGGTTAATGGTCAGACTCAGTTTATCCTGCGTAGACAAGTCGGTAGTTTAATAGATGAAAAGCTCTCTGAACCTATCGACGGAACGACTACAGAATTACGGATTGAAGCAACACCGACAGACTATCATTTCTATTACAGAGTAGACGGTAAGCAGTGGACCTTGCTTGGAGATGGTGAAACACGCCTGCTATCAACTGAGGTTGCGGGCGGATTTACTGGAGTATTTATTGCAATGTACAACTACTCACGTAATAAGACAAAAGCATATTATGATTGGTTTGAATATGAAGCTAAGGAGTAGATCACATGATAGAAACAACAAAGGATGAGCAATATATTATTTTGAAAAGCCCGGTCGTTATGCCCAAAGCATCAGGGTTTTTATGGAACGATCATATGATGATGGATGTGAATTGTAGAGGCTATGCTGTTGCGCAATTCATGCAGCCTGAACCAGCCAAATATTCCTATGCTCCCAATCTGGAAGCGAAAACGTTCATGCAGCCTGAGCAGCCTTATTACGCACATCATCCGGGCAGATTCGTTTATATAAAGGATGAAGAGAATTCTAAGTTATATTCGGCTCCATATGAGCCAGTACGCGCAATGCCAGATCAATATCAATTTATTGTAGGGAAGTCTGATATATCCTGGAAAGTAGTATTTGATGATATTGAGTTGAATATGTCACTCTTTCTATCACCTGATGAGCCGATCGAGATGTGGAAAGTTACCGTTAAAAATAATTCTAATAAACAACGGAAGATCAGTATCTATCCATCGTTTACGATTGGTTATATGTCCTGGATGAATCAATCTGGACAATATGAGGCAGATCTCCAAGGTATCGTTGCTACCTCAATTACGCCGTATCAAAAGTACAAGGATTATGAAAAAATTAAAAACTTGAAAGATATGACGTTTTTATTAGCTGATAGAGCGCCACATAGCTGGGAAGCGAATTGGGAGGTGTTCGAAGGAGAGGGAGGCATCCATAATCCTTCAGCATTAGCAACTGAAGCGTTAAGCAATAGCGACAGTCGTTATGAGACACCAGCTGCAGTCATGCAATATCGTATAACATTAGAGTCGCAAGAGGAGCAGCAATTTAGATTTTTATTCGGCCCTGCTAACAACAAGCAAGAAATTGCAAATATAAGAGATAAGTATTTTACTAGAACGAATGCAGCAGGCAAGGATGGCTTTGCTACGGCGAAGCAAACTTATGAGCAATATATTCAACGCGGCGCAGGCATTATGAACATAAAAACACCGGATGCTTCGTTTGATCAATTCGTCAATCATTGGTTGCCGAGACAAATTTACTATCATGGGCAGACCAACCGACTAACGACAGATCCGCAGACACGTAACTATTTGCAGGATAATATGGGAATGAGTTATATCGATGGACCCATTGCCCGTCAAGCCTTTCTAACTGCTCTGCAGCAGCAAGCTGCGAGTGGCGCTATGCCAGATGGAATTATACTGCATAAAGATGCTGAGTTGAAATATATCAATCAGGTTCCGCATACCGATCATTGCATCTGGTTGCCGATTTGTTTAATGACTTATTTGGATGAGACCAATGATTATTCAATATTGGATGAAATGATCCCATTCCAGGATGATCCAAAGCCAGCTAGTGTGTTTGAGCATATCGTGCGCGCGATGAATTGGCTATTAGCGACGAGAGATGAACGCGGATTGAATTATATCGAGCAGGGTGATTGGTGTGACCCTATGAACATGGTTGGGTACAAAGGTAAGGGTGTTTCTGGCTGGCTAACGATTGCTTCTGCTTATGCCTTTAATGTATGGGCGGAAATATGTGAAGCTGCTGAACAGCCGGATGTTGCAGCGCGCTTTAGAGCAGAAGCTGAGCAAACCAATGCCATTGCGAATCAATATCTATGGGATGGCAACTGGTATGCAAGAGGAATAACAGACGATAATGTGGTGTTCGGTGTTCATACGGATGAAGAAGGTAAAATCTTTATCAATCCTCAAGGCTGGTCATTAATGAGTGGAGCAGCAGATGAGGATAAGCAAGCGAAGATTTTACAATCCGTAGAGGAGCTGCTAGAAACACCTTATGGGGTGGAAAAGCTAGCGCCTGCTTATACAAAAATGCGTGAGGACGTAGGGCGAGTGACGCAGAAGCATCCAGGCAGCGCTGAAAATGGTGCAGTCTACAATCACGCGGCAGCATTTTATATTTTCGCTCTGTATCAAGTAGAGGAGCAGGATAATGCTTATCGCTTATTAAGAAAAATGATACCTGGTCCAGATCTAGAGGATATTGTTCATCGTGGTCAATTGCCAGCATTTATTCCTAACTATTACCGTGGTGCCTATCGTCAAATTCCTCGAACTGCGGGTAGATCAAGTCATCTGTTCAATACGGGAACAGCGGCTTGGATTTATCGCTGTATTATTGACGGTCTATTCGGAGTGAAAGGCAATAAGGAAGGACTAATGATTACTCCTCAGCTTCCGTCTGACTGGCAAACGGCATCGATTCAACGTCAATTTAGAGGTGCCGAGTTTAATATTGTTATCGAGCGTCATGCAGATGTGAAAGAGATGACGATTGCTGTGGACGAGCAGATATTGAAGGATCATATCATTAGAGATATCCAAGCGGGTGAAAAATATAAAGTCCTTGTGAAGCTACCGCAAGAGACATAGAAAAAGGTGAGACAACATGAAGTTTACTGATGGAAATTGGATGATTCGTGAGCAGTATGAGGTAATTAGTGCAGTTGAGCCCTATGATCATTATGTTGAAGATCATAAGCTAACCGTCAACGTATCTCCGAAACCAATCGTTATTCGCTCAAATATTTTAAATACGCCGATGTTAAGAGTGATATTCCACTCACCAAGACCGGGTATTATCGGTGTAAAGCTCGTCCACTTTAAAGGAACAAAAAAACGTGGACCACAATTTATGCTGACTCCAGAGACAGGAGATTTTGTAACAATCGAAGAGACAGATAGTGAGATTATATTTACTAGTGGTTCGTTACGCGCTCATGTGCAAAAAGGCGAAGAGTGGCAAGTTTCCTTCTACCGAGGCAGTGAGCGTTTGACAGGCAGTCGAGTGAAGTCAATGGCCTACATTAAAGAAGGTAAAACGAACACGTATATGCGCGAAGAATTAGACCTAGGTGTAGGTGAATTAGTCTACGGCTTAGGCGAACGCTTCACTTCCTTTGTGAAAAATGGTCAAGTGGTTGATATGTGGAACAAGGACGGTGGCACAAGCTCTGAGCAAGCCTACAAAAATGTTCCATTCTATATAAGCAACAAAGGCTACGGTGTATTTGTAAATCACCCAGAGCTCGTTTCCTTTGAGGTCGCATCGGAAAAAGTGAAAAAAGTGCAATTCGCAGTAGAAGGCGAATCATTAGAGTACTTTGTTATCGATGGTCCGGATATGAAGGATGTGCTTACGAAATATACAGACTTAACCGGCAAGCCAGCATTGCCGCCTGCATGGTCGTTTGGCTTATGGCTCACCACATCGTTTACAACAAATTATGATGAAGAAACGGTTCAATCGTTCATCGATGGAATGGCTGAACGTAATTTGCCATTATCTGTTTTTCACTTTGATTGTTTTTGGATGAGCGGCTTCCATTGGACTGATTTTACATGGGATAAACAAACGTTCCCTGATCCTGTAGGTATGCTGAAGCGCTTGAAAGCAAAGGGCTTGAAAATTAGTGTATGGATTAATCCATATATTGCTGAGCGCTCTAAGCTGTTCGATGAAGGTATGGAGCATGGCTATTTACTTCAAAAACCAAATGGTGATGTATGGCAGACCGATATGTGGCAGGCAGGAATGGGCATCGTTGATTTTACAAATCCGGCTGCTTGTGAGTGGTTTGCAGGGTATTTGCGCCAGCTAATTGATCAAGGAGTAGATAGCTTTAAGACGGATTTCGGTGAGCGAATTCCAACGGATGTTGTATACTACGACGGCTCCGACCCGCACAAAATGCATAACTACTATGCTTACTTGTACAATAAAGTTGTATTCGAGGTACTGGAAGAAAAGCTTGGCAAAAACGAAGCGGTCGTCTTTGCTCGTTCCGCGACGGCGGGTGGGCAACAGTTCCCAGTTCACTGGGGAGGCGATTGTAATTCTGATTATGAATCGATGGCTGAAAGCTTGCGTGGCGGGCTGTCACTAGGATTATCAGGCTTTGCGTATTGGAGTCATGATATTGGTGGCTTCGAGAATAAGCCGCAGGACGATGTGTTTAAGCGTTGGCTAGCGTTCGGCTTGCTTTCTAGTCATAGTCGTCTTCATGGAAGTAAATCGTACCGAGTACCATGGGTATATGATGAGGAAGCGGTAGATGTTACTCGTCACTTTACGAATTTAAAATGTCGACTCATGCCTTACTTGTATCAAATGGCAGCAAAGGCTCATGAGCAAGGCATTCCGATGATGCGTGCGATGGTGCTAGAGTTTCCAAATGATCCTGCGGTCGAATATATTGATCGACAGTATATGCTGGGAGATCATTTACTCGTAGCGCCAGTGCTTAAGGAAGATGGCGTGGTACGTTATTATTTGCCAGAGGGGAAATGGACGCATGTCATCAGTGGTAAGGTTGTAGAGGGCGGCAAGTGGTTTACTGAGCAGTATGATTTCTTCAGCTTACCTTTATATGCACGACCTAATTCAATTATCGTACAAGGAGCGGATCATAGTCGACCAGATTATGATTATGCTCAGGATGCACAGATAGCGATATATCAGCTAGAGGATGGAAAGAGTGCTGCAGCGAACATTTATAATGTGAGCGGTGCAGTAGAAGTGAATGTGCAAGCGACGAGAGCGCAGAATACAATCTCGATTACAGTTGCTGGCAGTGGTAAGCCGTTCTCTATTCGAGTGCACGATGACAAACAAGTCACTGCGGTCGATGGAGAAGCGGGCGAGTTAATCGACGGTATCGTTCACATTCCAGCTGGCAAGGAACACATCACATTAACGCTGAATTTATCTAACTAAATAAGTTGAACTAATGAGAGTCCTAATTAGATTGGCGGCGACGTGCGTCAAATCCATATCTAGTTAGGGCTTTTTGTTACGGGTAACAACTAGTTGATAAGAATCATCAGCAAGTATGGATTGAATGGAGGCAGGGTTACTTGCAGCTATATCGAATATTAGTTGCAAAGGAAAAATAATCTAATACGTGCATGCAACGAAACGATTGTACAGGAGGAAACGAGATGGCGATTTATAATGAAGCATCTGATGTATCCAATCCACGTTCAGGCTTAAGGCTGAGCGACATCCCTGCACATGACCCTTATGTATGGGTCGATATGCAAGCTGGTGTTTACTACTTATATACAAGTGGTATCCCTACATTCACGGGGATGGAGCGCTATGGTGTACTAACGTATCGCAGCAATGATTTATTAGAGTGGGAAGGTCCGTATGTTGTGTTTACTGTTCCAGATAACGTATGGGCACATCCGATGCATGGTACCTGGGCTCCTGAGGTGCATGCTTACGAAGGACGGTTTTATTTGTTTGTAACGCTGCATAACCGCATGCGTACGCTAGAAGATAACAACACGATTCCAATTGCTAAGCATTGGCGCGGGACGGCGATTGCTGTTAGCGATTCTCCTGAAGGTCCGTTTGAGCTGATACGAGAGGATGCTCCTGTCATCGATCCGTCAAGGATGACGCTTGACGGAACACTATTTGTGGATGAGCAGAAAAAGCCGTGGATGGTCTATTGTCATGAGTGGATTCAGACGATCGACGGTACGATTGATGCAGCTCCACTCAGTGATGATCTAAGAGAAGCGATAGGGGAGCCTATTCGATTGTTCAACGCTTCAGAAGCAACATGGGATACGGGTGGACCAGCTGAAGGATATGACGGAAAGGTTTATGTAACGGATGGCTGCCAGCTGTATAGAAAGCAGGACGGCAGTCTCCTTATGCTGTGGTCCAGCTATGACAACGGGCAGTATGTGCAGACGATTGCCCGCTCGGAATCAGGAAAGCTGCAAGGCCCTTGGAAGCAGCTAGAGCCGCTCGTTCACGGAGACAGCGGACACGGCATGCTGTTTCATACGTTGGAGGGGGAGCTGATGCTTATCCTTCACCAGCCATTCGATATGCCGCAATCGCGCTGCAAGCTGTATCTCATGGAGGAAGCGGGAGAAGGACTCACAGTAGTGAAAAGCTGCGAGCATCTGCATGGTGAACTTTAATGGCATCGTGAACAATGTGCACTAATTAAATGTAGTAGAATAAAAAATGTTGAAAATTACTAATTCACAGGACGTACCACTTCTGTATACAGGTTCAATAATATATTCAATTTCAGCAATAACCCGACAGACTATCGATAATAGGTAGTCTGTTTTTTGTTGTTTGAACAGTCTGTGCACAGATATTCAAGGCACTTTACAGTGCTAATGTCTGCAAATTAGCGCTTTTGTACAGTAATATCACAATCGTTCACTACACAACTGCTGAATAATTCAATAGTGAACTGGAATTTCACTTTTAATGGCTTTGCTGCTGAATTATAGTTTGAGCTAGCTAAATCAAGCGCACAAATTTACGAAAACAAGCAGCAACAATTTAATATGTGGAAAGGAGCTTACTATGTCTAAAACGATGGTGCATAAGAAAAAGGGTCTGCTGCATGAGCTGAATAAAAATAAAATTTTATTCCTTATGCTGCTGCCCACTCTGCTTTATTTTTTGATCAACAATTATGTGCCGATGATTGGTATTTATTATGCGTTTGTCCAGTTTGATTTTCATTCTACGAATATGTTTCAGATGGCTTTTATTGGACTTAAAAACTTTGAGTTTCTATGGAAATCTGGCAAGCTCATTCAATTAACGATCAACACAATCGGCTATAATATCGCCTTTATCGTCCTCGTCAATGGGCTGGCGATATCGGTAGCGGTGCTGCTCAGTGAGCTTAGGGGGAAATGGTTCAAAAAGATAACACAATCGATATTGTTTTTACCTTACTTTGTATCCTTCGTTATTTTAAGTGTTATCGTGTTCAACCTGTTCAACTACGATCAAGGTGTGCTGAACACGGTGCTGGAGAAGCTCGGTGCTGAGCCGATCAATTTATATGCTAAGCCAACAGCGTGGATATTTCTCATTATTATCTTTTTCTTATGGAAAAATTTTGGTTACAGTATGGTGATTTACTTGGCCTCGATTACTGGGATAAGCGAGGAATACTATGAAGCCGCCAAAATCGATGGTGCGAATATTTTTCAAAGATCTTGGCACATTACGTTGCCGATGCTAAAAAATACGTTTGTCATTCTGCTGCTGTTTGCGCTAGGCGGCATTATGAAGGGGCAATTCGATCTGTTCTATCAAATGGTCGGCAACAACGGGCTTCTATTCAGCACGACAGATATTTTGGATACGTATGTTTACCGATCACTGCGTGTTACGTTTGATATGGGGATGGCAACGGCTGCTGGTGTATATCAATCCATCTTTGGCTTTGCTTTAATTATGACCGTCAACACAATCATTCGAAAAATCAATAAAGATTACGCACTATTTTAAGGGGGGTGGACAGTATGAAGATCAAAGAAGACGGCGCCACAAAGTGGTTTCGCTTCATAGCCTATGTCGTCGTGCTAACCGGAAGCGTATTGTGCTTGCTCCCATTCCTGCTGATCATCTCCGCTTCACTTACGAGCAATGAAGAAATCGTTAGAGAGGGATATAATCTCATTCCGTCTTCTTTCACGCTTGATGCTTATAAGATCGTCTTTATGTTTCCTGAGGATCTGCTTCGAGCCTATGGTGTAACGACCTTTGTCACGATTGTCGGAACGGCTATCGGACTGCTGCTTATGACGATGGCGGGCTATGTGCTACAGCGAAAGGACTTCAAGTATAGAAATTTCTTCTCGTTTTTCATTTACTTTACTACACTGTTTGGTGGTGGACTTGTTCCGTACTACATGCTGATTACGAACTATTTAAAGTTTGGGAATACGATGAATGCTCTCATCTGGCCATCGTTAATGACGCCATTTTTAATTATTTTGATGCGAAGCTTTATCCATTCAGCGGTACCTGATGAGGTCGTTGAATCAGCAAAAATCGATGGCGCAAATGATTTTGTTATTTACTATCGCGTTGTACTGCCACTCGCCGTTCCAGGGCTGGCAACGGTAGGGCTGTTTTTGGCCTTGCATTACTGGAACGACTGGTTCCATTCCGCACTGTTTATTAACGATACAGCGAAGTACCAGCTGCAGTTCTACCTATACAACATTATTAACACATCCAATTTCTTGAATAGCATAGGGGCTGGTGCAGGAGTTGTGCTATCGGGACCTGTTCCTTCGGAATCGATGAAGATGGCGATGGCAGTCGTTGTAACGGGGCCAATCTTACTTCTATATCCGTTCATCCAACGGTATTTCGTGAAGGGTTTGACGATTGGTGCAGTGAAAGGTTAGAACTGGCAGCCCTCTTGAGGATACGCTAGCTAACATATATATTAAATAGATAAAGGGAGGATTCTCCAATGGTAGGTAAACAGAAAAAGGTGTTACATCTATTCATCTCACTCGTGTTGGTGCTCACATTGCTCGCAGCATGCAGCAATAACAGCAAAACGAACAACGAGCCAAGCCCAGCGCCATCCAAGTCTACTACAACCGAGGGAACGAATGCTGAAGGCAACGAAAGCTCAATATCCGGTATCGATACCTCTGAACGGGTTGAGCTGCAGTTTTATATGTTAGGTAATGCTCCGAAGGATCTGGATAAGGTAGAAGCACAGGTTAACGAGTGGCTCCTTGAAGATCTGAATGCAACGGTGAAATTTAACTATACAACATGGACAGATTGGGATCAGAAATACAGATTGCTCCTATCTACAGGGCAGGATGTAGACTTAATCTTTACAGCTGAGTGGACGCAATATCAGCAATATGCTAAAAACGGTGCCTTCATGCGACTGGATGAGCTGCTGCCTGTTGCAGCGCCAAAGCTTTATGAGTTTGTTCCGCAGGATATGTGGGAGGCCGTTAAAATCGATGGCAATATCTATACTGTGCCAGCAACCTATAAGGAGTATGTAACTGGTGGCTTCGTATGGCGTGAGGATTTACGTGTGAAGCATAATTTACCGAAGCCAGTTGATATCGAGACCTTTGAGGCTTATCTAGCAGGAATTAAACAAAATGAACCGAATATTCAGCCGCTTGCAGTAGGTCAGGATGTTGGTGCAACGCTTGAGGATGCCTATCTTGATTTTCAACGTCAAAGAGTAGGCGCGATGCCGTATGGTCTGCATGCTTCCTATAGTGACCCTTCCAATATAGTAGGCTACTGGGGATCAGAGGAGCATTTAACGGATCTAAAGCGCTATAAAAGCTGGGCAGACAATGGCTACTTCTCTAAAAATGAGCTGAATGAAACAGATGGTAACCAAGATAAACTAACGAACGGCACAGCAGCGGCGATGCTATCCGATAACCCGACTAGATACAATAGTGTGCTGAATCAGATGAAAGCATTGCACCCTGATTGGGATCTAGCCTATCATCCATATGGCTTGACGCTTGGCTACGCGACGCCCGTTCATCCGATTCATAACGGCTTCGCTGTTCCGAAAAACAGTAAAAAAGCAGAGCGTGCACTCGCATTCTATGAATTAATGGTTACAGACAAGCGCTATAATTTATTGACTCAATATGGCTTTGAAGACGTCAACTATACCGTTGAAGACGGATATTACAAGATGATTGGTGATAACACAACGAACGGATTTGTGCGGGAAGCGATGAACGGCTGGGCATGGCGTAACCCTGAATATATGATATTCGAGCCGAGCTATGACGGAGTTGAAGCGATCTTTAATGAATTAGATAAAATTCAAGTACCAGATATCTATACTGGTTTTGCAGAGGACTACACACCTTATCAAGCAGAACGAGCTGCATTAGAACAAGTAGAGAAGCAATATTTATATCCGTTAATGGCAGGGCTGGTTGATGATGTAGAGGACGGCCTGAAAACCTTTATGGAGAAAGCGAATCAGGCTGGCTTGGAAAAAATTCAGGAGAGCTATAAGCAGCAATGGCTGCAATATTTGCAGGAAAGCGGTCACAATTAGAGAAATATATTCAGGTAGCCTTAACTAAAGCAAGGGGGAATCATGGTGGGAGCAGACCGAAAATATTGGGTCGACACGTTAGTACGAATCGCGCATCCAGTGCTGTACGCCTTATCAGAGCGAAAGCTTCGCAAAGCTATGCCAGTAGAGGGCTGGACAGACGATCGATCGGAATATACGCATCTAGAGGCATTAGGGCGTACACTAGCTGGAATTGCACCGTGGCTTGAAAGCGCTTCGCTATCTGGCGAGGAAGAGGAACGCAGGTCTCAGATGGCTAGCTTGGCAAGGGATGCTATTGATGCAGCTACGGAGCCAGCTTCGCCTGACTATATGAATTTTGATAGAGGCGGTCAGCCTCTCGTTGATGCAGCGTTTCTAGCCAACGCGGTGCTTCGCGCTCCTACTGAGCTGTATGAGAAGCTTGAGCCGAAGGTGAAGGGAAATTTGGCGCAAGCGCTTATGGCGACTCGAGTTATTCGCCCCGTATTCAGCAATTGGCTATTGTTTAGTGCAACCATTGAAGCAGCGTTGTTCCGTATGGGAGAAGCGTGGGATCGCATGCGAGTAGATTATGCGCTGAGACAGCATGAGCAGTGGTACGTAGGGGATGGAGCCTACGGAGATGGACCGGATTTTCATTGGGATTATTACAACAGCTTTGTCATTCAGCCGATGCTCGTAGACGTATTGGACGTATTGGGAGACCAATTTCACGATTGGTCTGAGCTTCGAGCGAACACGATGAAACGGGCTGTACGCTTCGCCTCTGTGCTCGAACGATTGATTTCACCGGAGGGAACGTATCCCCCAATTGGTCGATCACTAGCCTATCGCTTCGGTGCATTTCAGCATTTATCGTTGATGGCGCTAAGGAATGAGCTTGCAGAGGAGCTGGAACCTGCTCAGGTTCGCTGTGCATTGACGGCTGTCATTAAGCGCCAGCTGGAGCTTCCGGGTACGTTCGATGAGGACGGATGGCTTCGTATCGGTTTTGCTGGCAGCCAGAAGGAGATCGGAGAAGGCTATATATCAACTGGCAGTCTGTATTTATGCCTTACCGTATTCCTTGCTCTTGGGCTTCCTCCAGAAGCAGAATTCTGGCAAGGGGAGGCAGAGTGGACAGCGCAGAAGGCCTGGTCAGGCGGCATGTTCCCGATAGATAAAGCATTAGCAGATTAATGAGCTAGAGAGCTGAAATGTTGCATCGGGTGAGTTAATAGGTTACCCAGCGGCAATAGATATAGCTAGGCCGACTCTGTAGTTGTTAGAATGACTACAGAGTCGGCCTTTTTTGTCGTATATAATGGAGTACCCTGCTAGCTGCTGCGATTCGCATTGCGAAATTCTGATGGGGTAACACCGTAGAGCTTTTTGAACATTCGGTGGAAATAAGAGCTGCTAGTGTAGCCAGTTTTTGCAGCAATGTCAGCAATAGATATCGCAGATTTTATAAGTAGCTGCTTCGCGTGCTCCATACGAATATGGTTAATCATGTCCACAATATTACTTGAATTATGCTGCCTGTATACCCGGCTAATATGGTAGGAGGACATGTTAAGCTCATCAGCAATATAATTGAGACCAAGTGCGGGATCGGCATATCGCTCCTCAATGATTTCATTGATTCTCCTTGTAAGCTCCTCCTGCTTGCCGTTCCTTTTTTCGCTTAGCTTAGAAGTCAGCTTCTCAAAGAGCTGGTGAAATTGATAGGACATTTCCTCGAGGGTTTCATAGTTTTCGAACTTAGGCAGGATAAGCTCACGATCGAAACCAAGCTGCAGGGAGCTATTCTTCTCAATCTCTGAGATCATATTTTCAAGCGTGACCGTTAGATGCTTCGTCGTTAGCTGGACTACTTGAAGCGGATACTGCTTTGTTCCTTCCATAATTTCATCATAGAGCTGCTTGGCCTCCTCGCATTTTCCTGTTTTTATTGCTTCGATGAGCCTTTTTTCCTTGCCGATCGGAAAGGTGTGTGCTTTTTGCGCTAAAGGTTGCTGCTGTACATCTATTATTGCGCCTCGTCCCTTGAAGAAACGATGGAGAGAGGCATCCTTTGCTTGCTTGTATAAAGTGTACAGCTGATGTGGATCACTGCTAAGTGGTGTTACAGCAATCGTTATACCTAAGCGCAAATACTCCTCACAGGCCACTTGAACTTCCTTCATAATCAGCGGAAGTGTTTCAGATGAGATTGTTGTCTGCTCCGGTATATTCAAAAACATTAGCAAGCAATCATCCTCTAGATCAAGCGCATCGACATGGAAATGCTTTGAGCAAATTTCTGTACTAATGTTCATAATGGCAAATTTATAGGTGAGTATATCTCGATGACCTTGGGTTTTCAGTTCATCATATCGATCGATTCTTATAAAAACGAGCTGATAAGGCTTAGTAAAATCGAACTGTACACCTATCCTGCGCAGCTTCTCTAGCTGTAATTTAGGATTGAAGCCTTGAATCTGCAGCAGCTTGCTTAGCGCATTTTGCCTGATTGTATAGCTGCTGTTGCGCCATTCTGATTCGAGATCCTCCATGCGAACTTTAATTTTGTTGATGGGCGCGTACAAATATTTAGATAATAGCCACGATAGCAGTAGTCCGGCGATGAGTATGATTGAGGCGATTTGGATCGTTGTGACACCAACCTGCTGCACTTCTCCGATAATATCTCGATACGGCGTAACTCGCACATAATACCAGCCAAACTGATCACGAGCAGTATAGGTTAGCAGTGATTTGACCCCATTAAAGCTTGAGATGGAATAGTTGGCCTCATGACTAGGATCTAAAGTTAATAGTGTAGTAGAAACTGCTGAATCAGGCTCGATCTCCTGTAGGTTCTGGACATTTCGGATAGAGCCGTGTTGATCGATCACGTAAATTTGCTCTGTATCATCATTGCTGCTTAGCGTGATACCCTGATTTATCCAATCAGCGGAAATATTGACGGCGATCGCTGAATTTAATTTACCATCTGTTCCGATAGCGTCATAGCATAAATACGTATAGACAGCGGTTTCATTATTTTTGGTAGACGATGAGTCTAAAATTCTAGGAATGGGAGCGAACGGTTCGTAATCACGGTAATCATTCAAAATATCGATAAATGCGGTGTCTGCCAAAGCTTCTTCTTCTATGACCCCTCTTTGACCATTCTGAGATACGATATAGTAGCGATCCTGTGAGGCGTTATACACATAGATTGATTCAATAAAAGGCATAGAATTTAGATAATTGTACAGATCTAGCATCGCGCCCTGAATATCAAACGGGTGAGGATCGTTATAATACAATATTTTAGCAATTGTGCTGTTTCGATAAATCTGAAAGGAAACCGTCTGCGCGTTTTCAGTCGTAATTGCAATGGCTTGACCGGTATGCTCTAGATCGCTTAAATCTGATTCAAATGCTTTCTGTTGAAGGATGCGAGTAAACGAAACGTAATAGACCGAGGAACTGGCAATTAATACGATGACGATGCCAAGGGTAATCCCCATTAGCATTTTGGCATATAAGCTGCCATGCTTTCGAATTTTATTTAGTTTCATGTATACTCCCCTTTTACACATTTGTATAGTTGTGTACTTTTCAGCTTTATTATAGCTCGACCTTGCAGCATGCAATAGTAGAACGATGCTAAAATAGTGAACAATGTTGAGATGAGGCAGTGTACTATTTTGCTTTTTGTACACAATTCGTACATATGTATACGTCTTTTGGCCTCAATCGTTTGAATGGTCAGTTATTCCTATGTTAATATGATTACAAGTTAGTAACGAATAAAAAGTAATTAGTCAGCGGTGAAGTCGTATACAGTCCATTATGTTTAAGGAATTTTGAGAGTAATCTGACGAAAAGAGATCTCGCGTTTGTCGAGTTCTCTTATTTTTATACCATTTCAAACTAAACATTGTAGTGTAATAGAAATACGCCTTTTGTGAAAGGAAGTTTTATAGGATGAAAGCTCTTAAAAAAATTCTTATTATCGATAGCAATGAAAGCGAGAGAAGCAAGCTCAAGCATTTTCTTGAGAAAGAAGGCTTTGAAGTAGAGGGAGCGGTGGATGGCGAAACGGGAATTCAGCTATTAATAGAAGGA
Source organism: Paenibacillus camelliae (assembly GCF_023715345.1). Classification (GTDB taxonomy): domain Bacteria; phylum Bacillota; class Bacilli; order Paenibacillales; family Paenibacillaceae; genus Pristimantibacillus; species Pristimantibacillus camelliae. The sequence continues at coordinate 1,191,350 of NZ_JAMBNY010000001.1, read as the reverse complement.
GACTATGATCTTATTATCGTAGAATTAGAGCTGCCCGGAATCAATGGAGCCGATGTATGTAATATCGTTAGAAAAATAAAAGAAACGCCTATTATCGTCCTCATATCAAATGGTGAAGAAAAAAATATGCTTAGCAGCCTACGAGCGGGCATGGATGATTATATATTGAAGCCATATATTAAAGCTGAAATGCTGCATCGTGTGAAGGCTACGTTTAGAAGAGCGACTACTAATGATTCTACTGTTATAGAGCAAGATAAGAATCAAATTCGTTTGCCGAATGCGGTGATTGAGTGGGAGGCTCATCGGATTACCGGAGGTGGTAAAGAGATTTATCTCACACCTAAGGAATATGAATTGCTGCAATATTTGACGAGCTGGCCCAATAAAATTTTGTCACGGGATGAGCTACTCCAAGCGGTTTGGAGCGATGAGCAGAGCCTGGACACAAGGACAGTGGATACCGCAATTAAGAGGCTTCGCGATAAATTTAGCAAAATATCTCCGGAGACTGCTTCTACCATTAAAACAGTATGGCGAGTAGGTTATATTTTTGAGATTTGACTAAAATTAGAAGCTGGGATTAGCTGAAGGTAGAGACATTTCGGATTTGTGAACAAGTTATGAGTAACCTGTGAGTGACTAGTGAACAAAGATTGAATAAACTGTGACATTAATTTTTTATACTACGAAACGTAGTTTTATTGTTGTAGCATATTGAGAGAATCGAAAACTAGCATCATTAGAAAGGAAGGTGAGCTGAACGAGTATGTTCAAAAATTATAAAACCTGGTTAATCATCATGCTAAGTTTAGTATCACTAATCGTTATTACTGTATTAGGTTTTCAAGCAGATCTGATCGTACTGGATCCTAAAGGACCTGTTGGAGAGATTCAAAAGGATCTTATTATGTATTCCATCTACTTTATGCTCGCTATCTTAGTTGTTGTTTATGTTTTGTTTACATATATGGTGATCAAGTATCGAGACCATAAAAATGTTGATAGCAAAAACTATAAACCTGATATGCATGGAAGCGTAAAGCTAGAGATCATCTGGACAGCTATTCCAGTTATCATTGTCATCGCCTTAGCGATACCTAACGCTAAAGCTCTTTATGACTTAAAGCAGCCGCCAGCATCAACTGCTGGTAAGGAACCGATTGTTATACATGCGACTGCAGCAGATTGGAAGTGGATATTCAGTTATCCAGAAGAAAATATCGAAACAGTTAACTATGTAAATGTTCCGGAAGACCATCCAATCTTATTTAAGATTACTGCCGCAGATTCTATGGCTTCCTTCTGGGTACCACAGATCGGAGGGCAAATCTATGGTATGCCAGGCATGGTGAATGAACTCTATTTACAGGTTGATGAGCCAGGAGAATACAAAGGTAGAAACTCTAACTTTACTGGTGAAGGTATGACTCATCAACAGTTTAATATGGTTGCATTGGATGAAGACAGCTATCAAAGCTGGGTGAAGGAAACACAAGAAAATGCACCAAAGCTAGATGAAACTACCTATGAGAAATTAATGCTCCCTGATAACGTTGGGGAAATGACGTTTTCATCCACTCACTTGGACTTTGTAGATCATGGAATCGACGCTACCTATGCAATGCATATTCGTGAGAAATATGGAGTTGAAATCAAAGGAGTAAAAATTACTACGGAAGAATATAAACAAGTTTCAAATAATGGATCTCACTCGAACCATTAAGAAGGGACGAAATCTAGATGGTTGAATTTATTAAGGACAATTTAATTTTAAATGATCCAATGATTGTAGGAGCAAATATATCGATTTTATTAACGGTCATTGTACTTGTATTTGTTCTTACGTACTTTAAAAAATGGAAATGGCTTTGGACGGAATGGATTACGACCGTCGACCATAAACGCATTGGAATCATGTATATCATATCTGCATTATTAATGCTGTTCCGCGGTGGCGTTGACGCTTTATTGATGAGAGCACAGCTAACAGTGCCTAATGCCTCGTTCCTATCATCACAGCATTATAATGAGATTTTTACGACGCATGGAACGATTATGATCCTATTCATGGCCATGCCGTTTCTACTTGGACTTATGAACGTTGTCGTTCCACTGCAAATAGGAGCAAGAGATGTAGCATTCCCTTATCTAAATAACTTAAGCTTCTGGTCATTCTTCTTCGGAGCAATCCTCTTTAATATTTCCTTTGTTTTCGGAGGATCGCCGGATGCGGGTTGGACAAACTATGCACCGTTAGCTATCGAGGGAAGCCCTGGACCAGGAATAAACTATTATTTACTTGGGCTACAGGTTTCAGGAATTGGTACCCTATTAACAGGGATTAACTTTATCGTAACGATTATAAAAATGCGTGCACCGGGTATGACGTTGCTGCGTATGCCAATGTTCTCTTGGACGACGTTAATTACTTCGTTTATCATTGTTTTTGCGTTTCCAATTCTAACAGTAACGCTAGCCATGATGACATTCGATAGATTGTTCGGAACGCATTTCTTTACACTGACAGCGGGCGGTAATCCGATGCTCTGGGCCAACTTTTTCTGGCTATGGGGGCATCCTGAGGTTTACATTGTTGTATTGCCTGCATTTGGTATATTCTCAGAGGTTATTGCAACCTTCTCGAGAAAAACATTGTTTGGCCATAAATCGATGATTATTTCTCTAGTCGTGATTTCGGGCTTAAGCTTCCTTGTTTGGGTACACCATTTCTATACAATGGGAGGAAGCGCCAATGTCAATAACATCTTCTCGATCACGACGATGGCCATTGCGATTCCAACAGGGATCAAGATCTTTAACTGGCTGGGGACGCTATATAAAGCCCGAATACAATTTACTGCAGCAATGATGTGGGCACTTGCGTTTATTCCTACATTCGTTATTGGTGGGGTAACAGGTGTAATGCTTGGAATGGCAGCTGCTGACTTCCAGTACCATAACACGTACTTCCTCATTGCTCACTTCCACTATACGTTAATTGCCGGTGTTGTGTTTGCTTGCTTCGCAGGCTTTGTATATTGGTACCCTAAAATGTTTGGCCATAAAATGAATGAACCAATTGGTAAATGGGCATTTTGGTTCTTTACAATTGGATTTAATGTCTGCTTCTTACCACAGTTCCTATTAGGTTTTGCTGGTATGCCAAGACGTGTCTACACGTACCTTCCAGAGGATGGATGGACAGCATTGAACGTGGTTTCAACGATTGGTGCGGTTGGAATGGGAATTGGTTTTGTTATTATCGTGTACAACGTATATTACAGCTTGCGTCATTCGAAGATGGAGACGACAGGAGATTCCTGGAACGGTCGTACGTTAGAATGGGCAACAGCAACTGCAGTGCCTCCGCATTATAATTTCCCAGTTACACCTGTCGTGAAGGATGTTGATGCATTCTGGCAGATGAAGCAAGAAGGGACAGCTAATAAAAAGGATATCGAATATGAACCAATTCATATGCCGAATAACACTGGTACGCCTTTTGTCATGTCCATATTCTTCTTTATTGCTGGCTTCGGTCTAGTTTTTGAGATATGGTGGATGGCGATATTGGGTATTGCAGGTTCATTTGGTTGCATGATCTTCCGTTCACTTCGTTCCCATGTGTACGACAAGGGATACTATGTAAGTGTTGAAGAAATTAAAAGATTAGAACAACCGTTTCATAAGGAGGCCTAAGTAATGGAAAATACAAATAAGTTAAATACAAATGTGCCTTTGGAATACCAAACTGAAACGGGTAAATTGAATATTTTAGGTTTTTGGATTTTCTTAGGGGCAGAGGTGGCTTTATTCTCTACCTTGTATGCAGCATATTTTGCGCTTAAAGATGGTGTGATGGAGGGACCTCTTCCCATTGATGTCTTTGACTTTAACTACACCATTATAATGACGATCGTCTTGCTGACGAGCAGCTTTACATCCGGCTTAGCTATTCATGAAATGCGAAGAAACAACATTAAAGCAATGGTTGTATGGCTCGTTATTACGTTATTATTCGGTGCAGGCTTTCTATATATGGAAATTGCTGAATTTATTCATCTTGTGCACTCAGGCGCTACGCTTGGCACGAACGCGCTTTGGTCTTCGTTCTATCTATTAACTGGAACGCACGGCGTCCACGTAGCAATTGGTATTGTATGGATAACGCTAATTATTTTTCAGGCACTGAAAAGAGGTCTAACGCCAGATACGGCTAAAAAGGTTTTTGTATCTAGCTTATACTGGCACTTCCTAGACTTTGTATGGATCTTCGTATTCACAGGAGTTTATCTATTAGGGATGGTGAAATAATGGAAACGGAAAACAAAAACGTTCAAGCGAATCGTTTCCCATGGTCACAGGTTATTGGTTTCCTCCTATCGATTTTATTAACCTTTGCAGCCGTATGGGTTGGAAAGATTACCGACTTATCCTATAGTCAAATTGCTATTATCGTATTTGCTATCGCATTTATTCAAGCGGCTGTTCAGCTGTTCATGTTTATGCACGTAACAGAGGGAGAGCAGGGGAAATGGCAGTTAGGTAAAATGTTTTCAGCTGCATTTTTCGCAATAGTCATTGTTGCAGGAAGTGTCTGGGTCATGAACTCAATGCATTAATAGGATCAATAATAGAGAAGAAGCAAGAGAGCTTAATAGGCTCTTTTGCTTCTTTTTTTATTTCTGGAGAAAGGAAATGGTAAAAACAGTAATTCCTCGCCAAGAAAATTGTGATAAAATGAAATAAAATGGCTTATCGAGAGGAAAATTACAATAATGATCGTTAAAAAAATTAATTTAAACGAAGTAGGGATCTGTCGTTTCTTCGGCTCCTTAGAAGCCAAGGTTATGAATATCTTGTGGGAAAAAGAAAAGCTCACCATTAAGCAAGCACATGAAATACTTAATCAAGAGAGTCCTATCTCCTTTAATGCCGTCATGACCGTCATGATGAGGCTAGCTGAAAAAGAGGTTCTACATAAGGAGACCTCAGGTGGAGGGAGAAACCGTTTAACGTTATTTTCTCCTTTGCAAAGTAAAGAGCAATTTATCATTGAGCAAACAAAGGCGGTAACAGACGGCTTAATCAATGATTTTGGCTCCATTATTATAGATCATTTTATAGATCGGCTAGATGGATCAGATCCTGAGCTGCTTGAAAGATTACAGAATAAGCTTGATGAGATTAACGCTATGCTGCGAAAGTAAAATTTCCGCAACATAGCGTTATTTTTGTAGCCTTATAGCAGGACAATGTGTTTACTGCTTCGTTTATAGTGATAGTGCAAGCATGAAATCATAGATAAACGAATGGAGGATTGACATGTTAAAGGTTGCAATTATTGGAGCAGGGGCGATTTCTACAGCACATATCGAAGGATATTTGAACTTCAAGGACCGTTGCAGCATCGTAGCGATATGTGATCTGTACGTTGATAAGGCTCAACAAAGAATAGAGAAATATGGTCTTGAAGCAAAAGCTTTGCAGGATTATAAGGAGCTGCTGCTGGAGGATATCGATCTGGTGTCGATTTGCACGCCTCCATATTCACATGCGGAAATCGCTATTGATTTCTTAAATGCAGGTAGTAATGTCATTATAGAAAAACCGATGGCTTCCTCACTTAAGGAATGTGATGAGATTAATGAGGCAGCCTCTAACAATGGTAAGATCGTGTCCGTTATTGCACAGAACCGTTTTAGAAATCCAATGATGAAGCTGAAGTCAGTACTGGACAGTGGCTTAGCAGGGAAAATCCTTCATACACAAGTAGACTCTTATTGGTGGCGCGGGCATTGCTACTATGATCTATGGTGGCGTGGAACATGGGAGAAGGAAGGCGGAGGTCCAACCTTGAATCATGCAGTACACCATATCGACGCTCTGCTATGGATGCGTGGTCGTCCAAGTGAAGTACAAGCATTTATGAGCAATGTTGCACACGATAATGCTGAGATTGAAGATTTATCGATCGCCATGCTACGTTTTCCAGATGGAACGCTTGGACAGATTACAAGCTCGGTCGTTCATCATGGAGAAGAGCAGCAGCTTATTTTCCAAGGATCAAATGCTCGTGTGTCCGTGCCATGGAAGCTTACTGCATCGGTTAGTAAGCCCAATGGTTTTCCTGAACGAGATTCACAGCTTGAGCAAGAGATTCAACAGTATTATGATGGCATGCAGGATCTTCAACACGAAGGGCATGCTGCTCAGATTGACAATGTATTGACAGCAATTGAGACAGGCGCACCTGTGCTCATAGATGGTATTAGTGGACGTGAAACGTTGGAGCTCATTATGAGCATTTATAAATCTGCAAGCACTGGTCAAAGCGTGAAGCTGCCGCTACAGCCAGACGATCCCTTCTATACACGAGAAGGAATATTGAAAAACGCGACATACTTTTACGAGAAGAAAAGCCATGTTGAAAACTTCGCTGACTTAGCGATTACTACAGGCAGTCTTTCTGGAGCAAGTGATCGTTCATCTAAGAGTGGCAAGAGTGAGTAATGATTCTGGAGAAAATATAGGAAGGAAGAGCTGATGATGGATAATAAGAGCGGAATGTTTTATGCGCCTAAAGGAAAGCCTAACCCAGTTGTTTCACCAGGAGAATTTCGCATAGCAGCAATAGGACTGGATCACGGACATATTTATGGAATGTGCAATGGACTTATTGAAGCTGGTGCTCAGCTGGATTGGGTATATGATCCAGATCCAGCGAAGGTCGCAGCGTTTCAGCAGAAATACCCTACAGTAAAGGTGGCACGCTCAGAGCAAGAGATTTTGCAGGATGAACGAATTGCGCTCGTCGCTAGTGCAGCTATTCCATCGGATCGCTGCGATGTAGGGCTTCGTGCGATGTCACATGGCAAGGATTACTTTGCAGATAAAGCGCCGCTAACCACCTTAGAGCAGCTGGAGCGGGCGAAGCAAAAAGTAGCTGAAACAAATCGAAAGTATGCAGTCTATTATAGCGAGCGTCTGCACGTAGAAAGTGCAGTATACGCTGGGCAGCTTATTGATCAGGGAGCTATTGGTCGTGTTATTCAGGTGCTTGGCTTAGGACCTCACCGACTTAATGCGAAGCACCGACCGCATTGGTTTTTTGATAGAGATAGATTTGGCGGTATTCTATGTGATATCGGCAGTCATCAAATCGAGCAATTTTTATATTATACAGGCGCGAAAAATGCTGAGGTTGTGCATAGTAAAATAGCGAATTATCATAACAAACAACATGTGAAATTCGAGGATTTTGGCGATGCAACCTTAGTTGCTGATAACGGAGCTACAGGATATTTCCGTGTAGACTGGTTTACACCAGATGGTCTTTCAACTTGGGGAGATGGACGTACCGTTATACTAGGGACAGAAGGCTATATTGAACTGAGAAAATATGTGGATATCGGAAGAGAGCAAGGTTCAGGTAATGTGTACCTCGTTAATGGCGAAGGGGAGCATCGCTTGAATATATCTGGGCAGGTCGGTTATCCTTACTTTGGACAGCTGATCCTTGACTGCATACATCGCACTGAGAATGCGATGACACAGGAGCATGCCTTCAAGGCGGCAGAATTAAGCGTCATTGCTCAGTCTAACGCGACACAGATCGAATAGATAAAAGCTCGAGCTGCGGGTTCAATGAATCTGGCAGCTCGAGCTTTTTAATTACTAATTAATAACAATAATGGGACGGGAGTAATTACTTGTTCCACTTTTTACGATATTGATGTGGAGTTATCCCCATACGAGACTTGAAAAATTTGCAAAAATAAGAGGTGTTCGTTATTCCAATTTCCTCTGCAATCAGTTGGATCGACTTATCCGTAGTTGTGAGCAGTGTGACTGCCTGATGTATTCTACGTGTAGCAATGTAATCAGTAATACTAATCCCGACCATCTCTTTGAACAGATGTGACAAATGATAGGGCGATAGATGCAGCGCCTTAGCCATGCTTTGCAGCTGGAAAGGAGCTGTATAATGCTTCTCGATCCAATGCAGCATATGCTCGACCTGATGATTTTTGCGTGTGCGGAACGGCACGCTGTTTGCTTGCTGCTTCATCCATAATGGCTTAAGACTACGGAACAGGGAGATAAGAAACAAAGAAACCTCCTCGAGCTGTTCCGTCTCCGGTAAGCTTATAAGCTTTTGCTGCATGCCTAAAAATACCGTTACGAGCTCGTGATTCTCCTCTATATCATAAATACAGGGAGATTCTAGCTCGCTTAAGTTAATATGCTTGTAAAACGCATGTAGAGCAGGCCATTGCTCAAAATAGCACTCGAACATGCTTGGTTCAAAGGTTGCGAGCGAGCGTTCAAAGACTTGCTGGTCAGAATAATCCAGCTTAAGATGGTGAAGCTGAAAGGGCTGAAATATACATAGCATTCCGGGTCTGATGTCATAGCTGATGTTATTGACGATCATCGTGCCTTTGCCTTGATGAATGAATAAAATTTCTGTACCACGATGAGAGTGAAACGTTTCTTTAAGCTGATTATTAGAGCTGCTTCGTCTATAAGCAAAATATAGTGGCTCCTCATTCAGAGTAGCGTTAGCGACGAATCTCATAGCCAAGTGCACTCACTCCTATTGAACAAGTACGGAACATACCTTCAATATATCGAATGATACGAGAATTTCAAGCCCTCAATTTATATATATTCACATTTATTCAACATAACCAAATCCGAGTATTGTAAAGTGCTTCTGCTTATGCTCTGGATCCATCCGTATTTCGACGGTATGCTCGCTTGAGTACTGCTCATTATAAAGGATAACGGCATGGCAATGAGTCCAGCTGATTGCAAGCGGATCGACCGTTTTTACAATCTCTCCATCAATCAAAATTTGTGCGCTGCCAAATGCCTGATTGCCAGAATCCTTGTAAATTAGCAGCAGTGCTTTGCTGCTGATCTTCATCATAAAGCTATCGTTGCCGGAGCTGTCTGTATGCATCCAGTTGTAAGGAAACTGCGGTGTACCGTGTGGTTGATCGTCCATTTCAGCCAGTTGCAGCTCTGTATCGACAGCACTGAAGCTGCCTTCTACGATGTGTGCAACATGCGTATTGCTTTCTCTATCCAACAAACGAACCGTGACAAAGTCATTGCCGATTACCGGTGCTTTGTTTAGCTCAATATCCTGTACACTTATCGCAGCACGGTCCGTCTCGGCAAACAGATAACCAAGACTGTCAGCCATAATCGTATGACCAGTATTCGTTGGATGATAGCTGTCATAGAAGTACTGTCTTTTCGTAACAACATTGCCCTCTGCTTTCGATAAATAAAACTGCTCAACAACAGCGTCCTTTACGCTAACCATAGGAAGATCATAATGGAAGCCTACTGGGGCCAATCGATCCTGCAGGTTCCAGTCATTAATGAATACGCTGAACAGTAAAATAACTGCAGGCTCATTGCCAGCAGAAAGTGCTTTAAGCACAAGGCTTTCGTAGCATTTACCAGCAGTTTCATCGTCGGCATCGTTAACGGCAAACTCCACAATGACGATGTCCGGCTGCACCGCTCCGTTTTTCAGCACATCTCGCTCATAGCGTAGCATTCCAAGCTCAGATGGGGTACCACCTACTCCTGCTTTAATAAAGTGAATATGCTCGCCTCCATGTTGCCCAAATAGCCTTTTGAAGATGCTGTACGATTGGTAAGCATAGCATGCATGGTTGATCGGCTTGGCACCTGCACCTTGTGTAATGGACCCGCCAATATAAGCGATTGTTACATCTTCTCCTCTTTTAGCTTTCTCGATCGCAGCCTTTAGACGTTTATTGTTCCCCTGATGTAACAAGGATCGGCTAATCATATTCTCGTAAGCTCGTGATTGAAAATCAACAGGCTCATCAGCTTCAAGCTTAGGTACATCATAGCCTTCATTGACGTAGAAGATTACGTTTGCGGTTGCAAGCAACCCAGCCTGCTGGAATTCAAATGTAAATTTACCTGGAACATCATCCTCGGCAGATAAATTGAAATCGCTCACATTTATGATCATTTCTGTCCCATCAGCAGGACATTTTACACTCATACGAGAGCCAGATTCATATTTACTTGTTTTCCCCCAATTTTCTAGTGTAAAGATAACGTCGCTTGAAGCCTCTTGTGTGGTAATGGATACACCAATGCTGTGAACGAATTGTTGAAATCCTTCACAGTTTTTCAGCAATTGCAGGATACTCTCATCGGTAACTCCACCTGTATATTTTGCTAAATCAACAAGTCGACCTTCCAAATATATGTCCTGTACAAATTTTCCATCCGGTTTAGGAGATGCCTCAATCATTGAATCAAGCATAATGTAAAAGCCTTTGCGCTCTTTTTGATTGCTCATATTGATGTCTTCCTTTCTATCGCATTATCTGCACATCTTATCGTAATCTGACTAAAATAAAAACCTCTCAAAGCATGGATTTTACTGATAAAACTAAATAATTTCATAGGAAGGATATTTATTACGGATTAGTGACAGTTCGAAAAATGTGTTCCTCATCACACTTTATAGTTTAGCTCTGTCGTATCGTATACGTATAGAGAAAATCAAACCTTGGATTATAACGAACGAGATGGAGGGAGCAAAGATGAAAAAACGTTATATGATGCAGCTATGGTTGCTGTTGTTGATTGTTGTCGTTCTTGCTGGATGTGCAATTACTTCAAAGAAGGAACCCAATGAAGTCTCGAGCTCAGCTACAGCTTCGCAAACGTTGATTGATCAACCTCCTGTCGATCCAGTCATTACTCGTGATGGAGATGATGTGTATATTGAGATGACCTCGCAAGTAACAAATATTGAAATATCCGAGGGAGAGATCTTTAATGCTTGGACCTTCAATGGAACCGTACCTGGCCCTGTGTTAACAGTTAAGCAAGGAGATACGATTCATTTCACGTTAAAGAACTTAGATCCGAATGTTCCGCATTCCATGGACTTTCACGCTGTGCATGCTGCACCAAGTGAAAAATTTCTCGATGTTATGCCAGACGAGGAAGGGAGCTTTGTATATCCTGCTAACAGTCCTGGAGTGTTTATGTATCACTGCGGTACCGCACCAATGATTCTTCATGTAGCTAATGGGATGTATGGCGTTATTATCGTTGAGCCAGAGCTAGGCTACCCTACAGATGATGAGGTTGATCGTGAATATACGATCGTACAAAGTGAGTGGTATCCCTATGACGATTATGAAGCACTGGAAAATGGAGAGCCGCAATATGTTGTATTTAATGGAAGTGCTCAAGCGTTAACGAACAATCCTTTAGAGGCTAAAGCTGGGGAGAAGATTAGATTATATGTAGCTAACGCTGGCCCTAATGAGGTTTCCTCGTTCCATGTCGTAGGGACGATAATGGATACCGTTTATTTGGACGGTAATCCGAGCAATGTATTGAAGGGGATGCAGACGGTTATGCTCCCAGCAGGCGGTGGAGCGATTGTTGAGTTTACGGTGACGGAAGCTGGAGAATATTCATTTCTAACACATCAGCTCAATCATGCAGCTAAAGGAGCAATAGGAAAGATTAGAGTAACAGAGTAGTGGCTATCAAAGAAAAACTAAGGAGGAAAAAGGATGATTATTACACTAGCTAATCAAACCTTAATTGATAAAGTGGCAGAGCTATGCAAGGAGCTGCTCCAGCAGGAGTCGTATAAAAGCTTACGAGCAATGATTAATCAATTCGTCCATGACGAGGAAGCTGTACAGCAATATAAGCGTTTCTTACAGCATCAGCAGGAGCTGGAACAGAAGGAAGAAAGGGAGCAGTTAACAGCTGAGGAGCTTCGTAGTTATGAGCAGGAGGAGATGGCTTTATATGAAAATCCAGTTATTCGCCAATATTTATACGCCGAGCAGGAGTTTGGTAAGCTGCACCGTCTAATGAGCCAATTTTACAACAAAACGATCGAGTTTGACAGATTGCCAGAGCTAAGTGAATTGAAGAAGGAAGGCTGCGGCTGCGGCGGTGCTTGTGGTGGACATTAACTTTATCGTTAGCCTAATGAACGATGAACGAAAGAGGTAGCCTATGACGAAAAGTACGAACCGAATGCTAAAGGATTTTATGCTGTTCCAGGATCTGAACGATGAGGAGCTGAGGCAGGTAGAAGAAATTTGCAGTCAGCGCATCGCAGCAAAAAAGTCCATCATATTTACGGAAGGCAGTCATAAGGAAGCAGTTTATTTCATCCAAGAGGGTCTTATCAAAACCTATAAAACTGATGAGAGCGGACATGAGCAAATCGTATCCTTTCTGAAGGCTGGTGACATGTTTCCACACACTGGATTGTTTAATGCTAATCCTTACCCTGCTACTGCAGAAGCCATTGTGGAAACCTCGTTGTTAGCAATATCCGTTGCAACGTTTGAAGGCCTCATGATGCAAATGCCTAGCATTGCTATAAAGATGATGCGTGTGATGGGAGATAAAATTAAAGAGCTTCAAGATAAGCTGCAAATGCTGTCTGAGCTCGATGTAAAGCATCGCATTCTTTCCTTTTTACTACTGCTAGCTGAGCAGCATGGGCTTAGTAAAGCTGAGGTTATTACGATAAATTTGCCGGTAACAAACCAAGAGTTTGCCAATTGTGTTGGCACAACGAGAGAATCAGTTAATCGCCTGCTTAGCCAATTAAATAAGGAAGGCCTGATTCAAGTAGAACGAAATCGTATTATTGTGAAGGATCTAGAGGCGTTAAAGCAGCTTCGGGAAACTAAATAAATTTGAGCTTATCAAGTAAATTGAACAAGGTCCAACAGTATTCCAAGTGAAAATCAGCAAGAAGTAAATAAGCTCGTCGCTTAGTAATGTAAAGGAGGCGCACAATTATGGAGAGAAAAGAAGCTAACGTCGTTGAGCTTGATGTTCGACCTCACTTGCGAAAAAAGCTAGAGCCATTTCAGCTTATTATGGATACGGTAAAGACGCTCGATAAAAAGGAGATTTTCCTGCTGCATGCTACATTCAAGCCGACACCGCTGCTCGGCCTGCTAAAGATGAAGGGGCTAATCGGCAAAGCTGAACAAATAAGCAAGGAGCACTGGATCACGACATTTGTCCATAAGAGCAATAAGCATTGGCTCGAAGATGATAGTAAAGAAGATATATTAATTGAGAATGATATTCGGTTGCAAGAGGGTGCAGAAACTGATCAGATTAACTTTGATGATGAGCCTGCAAAGGATAGTAAGATCATTCGGCTAGACAACCGTGGACTTGAGCCACCAAAGCCTATGATGCGTACGCTAGCTGCGATCGATCGCTGTCATGCTGGTGATGAGGTGCACATTCATAATGATCGAGTCCCCGTATTTCTTATTGAGGAGCTTAATAGCTTGGGATGTCCTTATGAGGTAGAAGAGCAAGCGGATGGTTCAGCAAAGATCAAAATTCGAAAGGTATAAGGAGGGAGTTATCAATGTCACGTCTCCCATTCTTGTTTATTATAACTGGAATTCTAGGCTTTGTTGCGTTCCATACCGCTTCCTTGCTGTCTCTTACACAATGGCTCGCTGAGGAGCTGCGCGGACCTAGCGGATGGTTTCATATTCATTTGTTTGTGTTAGGCTGGGCGACGATGCTTGCGATGGGCGCTATATATCAGCTTATCCATGTTATTCTGCAGCGCAACATTTACAGTGAAAAGCTAGGCTATATTCACTACGTGCTTTTTACAGTCGGTTTAGTTGGCGTGTTATATGGCTTCCATCAAGGGGCGATCTACTGGATAGCAATAAGCGCAACGATCCTGATGATCAGTATTCTAGTTTTCGCCTACAATATGGCCATTACACTGTATCGTGCGAAGCTGTGGAATACGGTGACGATTAGCGCTTCATGTGCGGTAATCTATCTTGTGCTTACTGCAGTTTCAGGATTATTGATGGGATTGAATCTAGCACTAGGCTATTGGATTGAGCTGCATGGTCGGTTGTACGGGGCGCATATATGGCTCGGCACCATCGGATGGTTTGGTTTATTGATAACAGGCTTTAGCTACAAGATGCTCCCAATGTTTTACCTGTCGCACAATTATCCAGAGAAACTGCAGAAGGTAACAATGATCCTATGGAATGCAGCTGTTATTGCAGGTGCGCTGTGCTTCCTGCTTGGCGGAGCACCAAGGATGCTGCAGCTTGCGATAGCAATCCTCACCGCCGCCATCATTGTATATAATGTACATTTGCTGCAAATTCGTAAGCATCGTCACAAACGAAACCCAGGTGCGGGCATTCAGTGGTCGATGTACTTTAACCAAGCCTTTGCAATAATCGCGGCTCTCGCTTTAATGTATAGCTTTTGGCAGCCAGAGAAGCTGCTGACTCAAGAGGTTGTACGCTTGGCAGGCTGGCTATACCTTGGTGGCTGGGTTTCACTCATGATATTAAGCTATGCTTCAAAAATTATTCCATTCTTATGGTGGACACACAAGTATGGTAAGCAGGCAGGAAAACGAGGCACACCAGTAATGAGTGACCTGTTGAATGATCGCAAAGTGCAATTGTGTTTAACAGCAATAGCAGTAAGTAGTGCATTGATGATTGCGGGGCTGCTTTCAGACACCAAGCTGCTTATTTCAATCGTGGGAATCATATTTACTCTATGCTCCTTCTTCTACATTGCATTGATCAGCTCAGTGTTCAGAAGGTAGCGGCATCGGAATAGATCGGCTGAATTCAATATTCGAAGCCGAATAAACATACAGTGCAGCATCGTGATCAAAGTTGAACATTTATAGCTACCAATCCAATAAAGGTTCAAAATTTTAGCTTTCAGCACCGAGAAGATTGAAAGAAGCTAGGGACTGAGGAACGCAGCGTACGCAATAGGTACGTGAGTACCGGAAGGCCCGGCTGAATTCAATATTCGAAGCCGAATAAACATACAGTGCAGCATCGTGATCAAAGTTAAATATTTTGAATTACCTATATAAAAGGAGATGAGATTAATGGTTAATGATGAACACTACCTCACCCTCCTCAAGGAGGTATATGATCCTGAGCTCGGCATTAACGTCGTTGACCTGGGACTAATTTATGAAGTTCGTGAAGAAACAGATAAGCTTTACGTTCGCATGACGTTAACGACGCCAGGCTGCCCGATGCATGACACAATCGTAGGCGCAGTCGAGTGGGTGTTAAAGGATGAAAAACCGAAGATTGAAGTCGATGTCGTATGGGAGCCTGCATGGAACCCGAGTAAAATGTCAGATTGGGCAAAGGATATGCTAGGCTGTTAATAGATTCTAGCATAAGGATGTACGAATCCTATGCGGCTTATATGAAAATGAACAAGAAGCTTGCTTCGAGCATATGGTGCATGCAGCAACCATATCAGAGCAGGCTTCTTTTGTGATCATTCGTGTCGCTTATACTGTGCAGGTGTCATACCTGTTAGAGCCTTGAATTTGCGATGAAAATGTGTAATGCTGCCAAACCCACATTGCTCAGCAATTTCCGAAATGCTCATATGGCTTTGCTGGATGAGCTCCTTGGCACGCATCACTCGTTTCGCGGTCACGTAATCTGTGACATTCATGCCTGTTAGTCGCTTAAACACTCTTGAGAAATGCGAGGGTGTGACCGCAGCATGTCGAGCTAAAGCAGATAAGCTTAAATCCGCTTCAGGATGCGCATCAGCATAGGAGAGTACATCCGTCATCCACTCAGGCATCATCGAGCTATTATGTCTTGCCTGCTGCGAGTCTATCGTTTGCAGATCAAATCTGCCTAGCAGCAGTAAGATGTGCTGAATATGCAGTCTAATAGCTTGCCTATAGCCGACTTTAGCTTCACTATGCTCCTCGTGAATTTGGTCAAGAATTGCTATGATTCTCTCCTGTGCATCTGCAGGAAGCGATAAGCGGTAGCTTTGATTACGTTTGGCCGCCTCGAAAGGCTGTAAGTAAGTAAAGGCGTCACCAAGTGAAGCAGCATGTATGAGGGTAGCACTGAAAAATAGCGCAGTAGAACGTTTGGGATCGTCCTCAACAGGGAAGGAGCGATGCAGCGTGTTGCCTGGTATTAAAAAGATATCGCCAGGCTCAGCATCATAAAAGATATGGTCTATAAAAAACGTCCCCCGTCCGGAATAGACATAAACGAATTCATACCAGTCATGAACATGATCGGGCAGCTCATTTTGCGCGCTTTTAACATCATGGTACACATATTCGAATGGAAACTCGCCATCAAACTGGAATCGCTTACGATAAGGATTCATAGAAAACCACCCCGACGTTATGTTTGTTATGAGCTAAGTCTATCAGAGATCAAGATCGAGTACAATTATGATCAAATTAGCTATTTCTTGAATCATATTTGTTATCTATAATGAAGGAAACAAATACCTCCCGTGAAGGAGATGAATCTAATGGTGTTACAGCAGCTAACTCAAAAAATGCTTAATAAGGAGCAAGCCTCTGCTTATGAGAAGCTTAGTGAGGCTCCAGTTACCGTATTGCAAATCGGTGAGGGCAATTTCTTACGCGGCTTTTTTAATTGGATGATTCATGAAAGTCGTAAGCAAGGGCTATATGATGGAAGCATTGCAGTCGTGCAGCCGCGTCCAAGCGGTAAGCCGAAGATTGAGGCGCTAGCAAGCCAAGAAGGATTATATACATTAGTGACACGCGGACTTGAGAATGGCGCTACAGTGGAGCGTGCTGAAGTGCTGAATGTTTTCTCACAGGTATTCGATCCTTACTCGGATTGGAAGCGGTTTCTATCGCTAGCAGAAGTCCCTGAGTTAAGAATTGTCGTCTCGAACACGACAGAAGCAGGGCTTGTTTATCAGCCTGAAGCTTGGACAGAGCATGAGCCGATCGCATCCTATCCGGGTAAGCTTACACGATTTTTATATCATAGATACGAGGCGTTTCAAGGAGCTGCTGATCGCGGATTAATCTGCTTGCCATGCGAGCTATTAGAGCGTAATGGTGATACGCTTCGCGAATGCATTCTAAAATATTGTGATGATTGGCAGCTGCCAGATGCATTTAGGCAATGGGTATTGGAGCATAATTACTTCCTAAATTCATTAGTCGACCGCATCGTAACTGGCTATCCGAAGCAGGAGCAGGCAGAGGCGTGGTTCGAAGAGTGGGGCTACCGAGATCCGATGCTGACTACAGCTGAGCCCTACCATTTATGGGCGATTGAAGGAGATCAAAGCTTAGCGGAGGAGCTGCCATTGCATAAGGCGGGTCTTAACGTGCTGTGGGTAGATAATCTAAAGCCGTATCAGCAGCGAAAGGTAAGCATACTGAATGGAGCACATACCTTTATGGCGCTATACGGTCTATTGCAGGGGCTAGAAGAGGTTCGAGTGACGATGGAGCAGGAGCACACATCGGAGCTTATTAAGCGAACGGTTGAGCAGGAGATTATTCCGACTTTGCCTTATGAGGACGAAGCTTTGAAGCAATATGCTGGAGAAGTGTACGAGCGGTTTTTGAATCCGTTTATTCAGCATCGATTATCAGATATTGCAATGAACAGCTTAAGCAAATTCAAAACGAGACTTTTCCCAGCCATACATTATTATCTTGAAAAGGATGCTAAGCTTCCAGATGGGCTAGCTACCGCTTTTGCTGCCTTGCTGCGGTACTATCAAGTGAGGAAAGGCGATGCTGGCTATGAAGGCAGAACCTTTGCAGGAGCTTCGTATGTGCCACGCGATGATCAGTCCTTACTAGAGATCATAGAACAAGCTTGGAGTAGTCACTTGGCGACTAGAACTGGGGCATCACTGCAGGCGGCTGTTGTACAGCTGTTGGAGCTTGAAGCATTATGGGGCTTGAATGTGAATGGGCATTATCCGCAAATTGCAGACCAGCTAACGGCAATTCTCATGCGATGGGAGGAATATAAGGGATGAATGAATGGGTAAAGCTTCATGAGAAGGATAGTGTCGTCATTGCCCTTCGCGCCTTTGCGAAGGGTGAGCAGCTTACGCTTGAAGGCGGCCAATCGCTTGAATTGCTTGATGATGTTCCCTTCGGTCATAAAATTGCGCTGCAATCGATTGCTGCAGGTGAGCATGTGCTTAAATTCGGTTATTCGATTGGGGTCGCAAGTACAGCGATTGAGCCCGGGGCATGGGTGCATACACATAATATGGGCACCGGCTTGAAGGGCATCCTAAGCTATGAATATGAGCCGAATCTCGCTGCATTAGAGCAGGCGGCAGCGATTCAGACGCAATCACAAGATGCAGCTCGAACGTTTATGGGGTATGTTCGCGAGGATGGCGAGGTTGGCATTCGCAATGAGATATGGATTATTAACACGGTAGGCTGCATCAATAAAACATGCGAAATCGTCGCGCGTCAAGCTTCTTCTCTGTACGCAGGTCGAGTAGATGGTATCTATCATTTTGCGCATCCGTATGGCTGTTCGCAGCTGGGAGATGACTTGACGTATACACAGAAGCTGCTTGCTTCATTAGTGGCTCATCCTAATGCTGCGGGTATTCTTGTCATTGGACTAGGCTGCGAAAACAATCAAATCGAGCTGTTCCAGCAAGTAATCGGTGATTATGACCCAAGACGGATTAAATTCGTAAAGGCGCAGCAGTCTGAGGATGAGATTGAAGAATCCTTAGCACGAATTGATGAGCTCGTTGAATATGCTGAGGGCTTTCAGAGACAGCCCGTTCCAGTATCACGCTTAAAGCTTGGTCTGAAATGCGGCGGCTCAGACGGCTTGTCCGGCATCACGGCTAATCCACTGGCTGGCGCAATGGCTGATCGATTAATTGGGGCAGGCGGATCGGCTATATTAACCGAGGTGCCTGAAATGTTCGGAGCCGAACAAATATTGATGGAGCGGGCAGCAAGCGAAGAGGTTTTCCACGGTGTTGTTCAGCTTATTAATGGCTTTAAGGAGTACTTTATTCGCCACGGTCAGGAAATCTATGAAAATCCTTCTCCGGGCAATAAAGCAGGTGGCATTACAACATTAGAGGAGAAATCTTTAGGCTGCACGCAAAAAGGCGGGCATGCAATTGTTACGGATGTGATCGATTATGGGGAGCGGGTACAGCAGCAGGGCTTAACCTTGCTTGAGGCACCAGGCAATGATCTCGTATCGGTTACGGCATTAAGTGCAGCAGGTGCACATATCGTCTTATTTACAACAGGAAGAGGAACACCATTTGGCGGGCCTGTTCCAACCGTTAAGATCTCGACAAACAGTGAATTAGCAGAGCGTAAAAAGAACTGGATTGATTTTAATGCAGGGCGGCTGCTGGATGGACGTACGATGGATCAGCTAAGCGATGATCTATGGGAGCGGCTTATCGCGATCGCATCTGGAGACGTGTTAACGCATAATGAGCGAAACGGCTTTAAGGAAATTGCTATCTTCAAGGATGGCGTAACATTATAGGCTGTAATGAAATAAGTACGATTAGCAACAAGCTTGCGGCATGCTTCTACAGCGTAGCCGCAAGCTTGTTGCGCTGTGCTAAGAATAAACAAGGCACCTTTACCTATCTCAGGAAGAGAGGCAGGTAAAGGCGCCTTTGCATTAGGATTAGATTAATTAGATTATTGCTGTAAAAATTCAATAATGATTTCACTTGTTTCTTCAATGGCTCGATCTGTTACATCGATCATCGTACAACCGATTCGCTCCATAAACTGCTGTGCATGCTGAAGCTCTAGTTCGACTCTTGCATGCTCCGCATACTTCGCCCCCGAGGTTAGCCCGAGATCCTTTAATCTAGCTTCACGAATGCGGACGAGCTGCTCTGCCTTCATTGTCAGTCCAATAATGCGCTTCGGTTCAATATGCTGCAATATATCCGGTGGCTGTACCTCAGGCACAATTGGGATATTCGCTGTTTTATAGCCTTTATGAGCGAGATAAATGCTAAGTGGTGTTTTAGACGTTCTGGAGACCCCAATCAGCACAATATCAGCATGCATAAGCTCTGTTAAGCTTTTCCCGTCATCATTACGAACAGCATATTCTATCGCATCAATTCTTCGATAATAATCCTGGTCCATCATATGAGGCAGTTCAGGGCTTCTTCGCGGAGGATCATGGAAGGTATGGACGAAACCTTTCATAGCCGGGCCCATAATATCCACTGCTTGAACATTGTATAGTGCTGCTTCTAGTCGCATCATTTCTCTTAGCTCAGGCTGAACTAGAGTGTAGATGATGAGCGCTTGAGTAGAAGCTGCTTCTTGCACAATTGCTCGAACTTCTTCTTCATATTGAAGCTGCGAGAAGCGCTTCAGTTTAATCTCTTCCATCTGAAATTGTCTAAGCGTTGCTTTTGCGACCGCTTGAGCGGTTTCACCTACGGAGTCCGAGCAGATGTAGATCCAGTGCTGATTATCTATCTTCATACACTATTGCCATCCTTTGCGAAAGGTTCAGTAGCTAAGCTAAGCAGTATTTCTGTCATCGTTGTTTTTGTTACCCGGCCAATCGGTTCAAGGTATTCTACGCCTTCCTCATCAACCGATACACGAACAACCGGAAGCATTCCGATTTCATTAGACATCAGCTTTTTTGCAGCTGTTAATACGGAATCGTCAGGCTCTACGGTAACGATTTTCGGTTGTCTTGTCATGACAAGACTGACGGGCATCGTTGGCGCGGATTGATTGCCGAGTGTGACTTTTAACAGGTCTTTGCGTGAAACCATTCCTGCAAGTGCTCCACGCTGATCCGTTACGATTAAGCTGCCTACATTCTCCAAAAACAGAGAGATGACAGCATCCTGTACGGTTGCATTCATCGAGATCACAAACGGAACTCCCTGCACATCTCGAACCTTCATATCTTCTAAGCGTGATGACCAATTCGATTCGTTTTTTGCTTTGCCAGGGAAGTAGCCAACCTTCGGTTTAGCATCTAGATAGCCTAGCATGACGAGAACAGCAAGATCAGAACGCAAAGTGGCGCGATTCACATTGAGGTATTCCGCAATTTGATCGCTTGTCACTGGAGATTGATTCTGAACAAACTCAATAATGTCAATTTGTCTTTGTGTAAGCTGGATATGAATAACCTCCCTTGCCAATCACATACCATATTGCTTCTCATTATATCACGTAATCGTCTAGTTTAAGATATTAAGATACGGACTTGGCCGGATGCAGATTCGGAAAGAACAGCTGAATCTCACGTTCAGCGCTTTCGAGGCTATCTGAGCCATGTATGATGTTGCTGTCCAGCTCTAGCGCGAAATCTCCGCGAATCGTACCTGTAGGCGACTCTAATGGATTGGTAGCACCGATCAAGCTACGTGCAGCTTTAATGGCATGAGGACCTTCCCACACCATAGCCATAACCTCACTTGAAGTAATAAACGCTATTAGATCGTTAAAGAAAGGCTTATGTGCTAAGTCACGATAATGCTCCTTAGCTTGTTCTACGGTGAGCTGACGCAGCTCTGCCCGCACAAGACGCAGTCTTTTATTTTCGAATCGTTGAATAATCGTACCGACTAGTCCATGCTGCACACCATCTGGTTTAATCATGACAAATGTTTGCTCCATCTTTCTCGAATCCCCCTGTATCACCTTTAATGAGGCTCTAATTAATTATTGAACAGCCTAAGTTTCGTTCGTAGGATTGAATAAAGCTTTAGCTTGTAAATTGCTCCTGCATTTGTTTTTGCAAATAGGGCTTCATCGCCAAATCATGGATTGAATGAATAAATCGAATAGTTTTAGTCTGTGCACGCATAACCATAGAATAGGTCTCTGCGCGTTGATTAGGTAAATACCGTACACCGTTAAGAAAGTCACTTGGGGTAACACCAGTCGCAGCAAATATTACATCCCCATTGCCGATCATATCCTCCATCGTTAGCAGCTTCCTTGGATCCGTTAGTCCCATACTCAAGCAGCGCTGCTCTTGAAGTGAATCCTCTGGCATAAGTCTGCCTTGTAACTCGCCACTTAAGCAGCGGAGTGCAGCAGCAGCTAAAACGCCTTCGGGAGCACCGCCTGAACCGATGTACATATCAACACCTGCTTCCGGAAATGCAGGGGCAATGGCTCCAGCTACGTCTCCTGCCGTCAAAAATTTAATTCTTACACCTAGCTCACGTACTTGTTCAATAATACGTTGATGTCTTGTTCTGTCGAGAATCGTAACCGTTAATTCATGAAGCGGCTTGGAGAGAAGCTGTGACGCTTTCCGCAAAGTAACGTCAATGGGGTCTATTAGAGAAAGCTTTCCTGCAAGCGCCGGACCAACTGCTAGCTTTTCCATATACATATCGGGTGCATGTAATAGATTGCCTTTATTAGCAACCGCGATGACAGACATGGCGTTATTAAACCCTTTGGCTACTAATTCCGTACCTTCAAGTGGATCAACCGCAACATCGAGCTCGGGTCCTTGTCCAGTTCCAACTTGTTCTCCAATGTACAGCATCGGAGATTCATCCATTTCTCCCTCACCTATAACAACAGTACCCTTCATTGAAACGGAATCAAACATTTCGCGCATCGCTTCTGTGGCAGCCTCATCAGCATTGTTTTTATCGCCCAGCCCCGTCCAAGGTGCTGAGGCTAATGCTGCTAGCTCTGTCACTCTAACAATCTCAAGTGATAATTCCCGTTCTAATTTCATTGCTTCTCCGCCTTTAGTGTGGTTTATTTTTATATAGTGTACACTATATGTGCAGTAACTGGCAAATGTTTCTTTTTATTTAGCTTAAAATGTGTATATTACTCATTTTAGTTTGTGCGACTAAAATTATGTTGCATTATATAATAAATAGTGTATATTAAATGTAAAGGACTCATATGATGTGTTGTGACTGATTTATGCTAAAACCATTCAATGAAATGAGGGGTTTTTATGGAACAACGAAAGGTTAGCTTATACGGCACAATTTTATGCAAACATTGTAACGATTGTATTGGAGAAGTGGATACGTCGAGAGTTAGTGTATTTTACATGAGCTGTAAGAAGGAAGAATGCTTGCAGAAGGACGCCGAGCAATATAAAGCAGCAAAATAACTTCAAAAAGCATCCTGAGCGCTTTTATAGAGCGTTGCTAGGATGCTTTTTTTGTTGGCTACTTTGAACAGCTTTAGGCTTGTACCACCTTAGCGTATCGTGTATCGGAGTTAAATATAGCGGTGGCTTCTTACGCTTGCCTGCTGACGCTTACGATATTGCAGCGGTGAGCAGCCGTTCGCTGATTTAAACAGCTTATGAAAATTAGCAACAGAGTCAATGCCGACTTGTTCTGCGACTTCAATGATTTTAAGCTCGGTCTCTCTTAGCAAGCGCTGTGCCTCGCGTATGCGTACAAGCTGGACATATTCAGAGAAGCCGAAGCCTGTGCACGCTTTAAATTTGCGACTTAAATAATATGGACTTATAAAAAAACGATTGGCAACATCATGGAGTCGAAGCTCATCGTTATAATGCTTACCGACAAAGGCGGCCACCTCAGAGATTGTTCTATGTACACTTGATGTATCTGCTTTAATCTCAGGCTGCTCTCTCTGTGCACGAAACAATAGCAGCAGCAGCTGCTTGAGTAAAGACCCTAACATCACATCTCTGCCTTCAGCATCATTTTGAGCTTCCGCTATAATTTCCCGTACAAGCGTTTCGCCCTTATATTGCTCCTGCGGTGGCAATAGAATGACGCCACTATGTCCACGTATAGGGAAATCTGAGATGACCTCAGAGCTGAAATTGATAACGAGTCGCTCATGGTTAGGAACCTCAGCATCAATCGTTTTGTGCAGCTCCTCTTTTTCTACAAAAACAAAGCAGCCACGTTCAATGCGATAAGAACGATCTCGTATAAAAAAGGTGCGTTCACCATGGAATAAATAGTACAGCTCGTACACATCGTGGGCATGGTGAACGGGCATCGCATAGAAGCCTTTACGTTTATAATGATCAACGGCAATCGTCCCCGTGCTATTGTGAAAGATCCCCACCTGCTCACCTCCAAAACTATTCCTACATGTCATTCACCATCATATTTGCTATTAAGATTGCTATGAAATTTGTTATGAAAGTTGCTATGAAGATAGTCATTGAGCTTTTCATGGAGTAAGTCTAGAGAGTTTGCTGGTGCAAAATATGCAACTTTTTTATGAACTGAGCAATTATTATAGTCGATTATAGCTGATAGTTTCGCTACAGTAAATGAAAATAGGCAACGATCAAACCTAACAGCAGCTTTATTTCATAAGTGTATCGTAGACTAAGAAAGGAGCTTAAGTATGTCGTGGAAATTTGATTTTGGGCCTGAAGCAGATACAGCTGAAAATTATAAAAAGGTGACGCATACGACGCTGTATGACGCTAGCCTAGGCTATGGCTTTACTTCGCCTCATAAACTCTCAGCTAAGAGACGGACGGAGCAGCCTTTGAATGGAGATTTTTGCATTCCCTTCGATGCAACGTTTATAGCGGATGTACCGAATGGCAACTACATCGTTACAGTATTAATTGGCGATGCCATTGCACCAACGCAAACATCCTTAAAGACAAATGGTGAGCATGTTGTATTGCAAAACTATGAGACCGTAGCGGGTCAATTTGCACATGAGCAATTTGGGGTAAATGTGAGGGATGGCAGGCTGAAGCTTAGCTTTGGAGGACTAGCTCCGCGCATTAACGCGCTCGAGCTGACTGCATCAGAACAGCAGATTACGATTTATTTGGCAGGTGATTCTACAGTCACAGATCCTGCACCAAGTCGTTTTCCATTCTCAGGCTGGGGTCAAATGCTGAACTACTATTTCAAGCATGATGTCGTAGTCGCTAACCATGCGGTCGGTGGACGCAGCTCCAAGAGCTTTATTGCAGAGGGCAGGCTGGATGGAATAATGGAGACGATGAGGGAAGGAGACTTTTTGTTCATCCAATTCGGACATAACGATCAAAAGTCTGATGAGGAGCGACACACCGATCCCGCAACAACCTACCCACAGTATTTGAAGCAATATATCGAAGCTGCTCGCTCGGTTCAAGCAACGCCTGTGCTGCTTACGTCCGTACATCGCAGATACTTTGATCAGAACGGAAGGCTGATCGATACACATAAAGATTATTTAGAAGCAGTAAGACAACTGGCAGCAGACGAACATATTCCATTGATCGACTTAGCCGAGAAGAGCAAGCAGCTGTTCGAGCAGCTGGGCGAGGAAGCTAGTAGATCATTGCTGCTATGGGGCGAACCGGGTGAGTGGATAAACTACTCCAGCGGGATTAAAGATAATACACATTTCCAAGAGCAGGGAGGTTTAGCGATTGCTGCACTTGTCGCTCAGGGCATTCGCGAGCTTCAATTAATGCCGCTCACAATGTTTATGAAGCCGGACGCGGTATAGATGACAGCTTAAGTAATGAATACATTCTAGGAGTGAGGGGCAATGATTGAGCGACATATGTTTAGAGCTCGATTAAAAAAAGGGATGGAAGAGCGAGCAGTTGCCGTCATGTATCAGGAGCATGCCGGACAAACATTCATAGATACGGGGCATTGTATGACGGTCGCTGGATTTATTTTTGAACGTGATGCATTTCTTTATATTGAACAGTTAACAGGCCAAGTTGCCCCTGAGCTAATTGTCCCTGGCTTGAACGCAATGCTGGAGGATTGGCCAGGACAAGAGGAAGCACGTAAGTGGATAGCTCTCATCGACGTGTTTCATTTTAACGAGCCAGCCTCACTTGATCACTGGAGAAGGAAGGAAAAACCAGAGCGTATCGGGGGGAGGGTAGCGTATCTTCGACCAGAAATGGTAGCCAGCTATATTTTTTATCATTACCAGCTGCAGGAGGAAAGAGGCTTTACAGGTCCTAAGTATGAAATGATCGGGATGCATGAAAATCTGCTCTTTGGTTATCAGGAATTTCCGGCTGTTGTGGAAGAGCCGATTTTACCTGGAAGATTAACCTCCAAGCACACGCCCGTCCCTTGGGCAACAACACGAATGGACCTGCATTTTAAAGAGTGGGAGGATGGACATCAATTCTTTAAACGCTTCGATGCAGTGTTTCACTGCTATGTAGCAAGGGAAAAGGGAAGTCAAATAACCTTCATCAATGGATGAGGGCTATTTGACGTTCACAATCCGGTTACTCTACTCTAGTTCTAATAGTGGTGGCTGTATTGTAACGTTGTTCTAAATATCACTTTTATTACAATAGAAAATATTGCAGATCCCTGCCATATGCGGTAATATTTTTACATCGACAAATATGCAGGTCTAAACAAGGAGGTCCACGAATTCATGAGTCCGCGTACAAAGGAACAAAATGAGCTCATTCGCATGCAGCGTAGAGAGCAGATCCTAGACGCCTCCGCGCGCACTTACTTTCGCACGGGCGGTAGCTTTGATATTCGCGATGTTGCTCGCGAGGCCGAGCTTGGTTATGGTACGGTGTACCATTATTACCCTAACCGACTTTTATTGATCCAGGATGTGTTGGAAAGTGGCTTTGAACGATGTGAGCAAGCTCTAGAAGAATGGACAAGCATCGGTGGCGGAGGTCTGGAAGATAAGCAGGTTATCGCTTATTCCAAGGCGCTGCTTCGGCTATGGCAGTCAGACGCACGTACATATCTTATCTACAAAATGGCTGCAGAACATTATGCAGGCTTGCCAGAGAAGGATCAGCATCACTGTAAAAGACGTTTCAGAGAACGACTATACGCACCACTCCAATCGATCATTCCATACGATGACGACAGCGGCGACTATATGCTTGCAGTGCTGGTCGGCTGTTATGGGCTGCATTATTATTCGGGTATTACCGAGCTGGAAATCGATCGAATCGCCCGACTTGCGGTGCAAGCAATTACAAAGGAGCAGTGAAACGAATATGGTTATCTTAAAAAGCAAGCATGAGATCGAGGCCATCCGTAAGGCATGTCAAGTGGTGGCTGAATGCCATCGCACGATCGCACCGCTTATTCAGCCTGGCATCACGACTAACGAGATTGAGCGCATCTTTGAAGAGATTATTGTGAAGCATGGTGCAAAGCCCTACACGAAGGGCTATAAGGGCTATCGATATGCGACCTGTGCTTCTGTCAACGACGTAATCGCACATGGCTTCCCTAGCGATAAACCACTTAAGGAAGGCGATATCGTGACGATCGACACGGTCGCAGAGCTCGACGGCTGGCTTGGCGATTCGGCATGGAGCTATGCGGTCGGGAAGATTTCTCCGACAGCAGAGAAGCTCATGCGCATTACGAAGGAATGCCTTGACCTCGGCATCGCGCAAGCGCAGCCTGGTAATCGACTCGGCGACGTGACAAGTACGATTCAGCGTCATGCGGAATCGAATGGCTTCGGCGTCGTGCGCGATCTTCTTGCGCATGGTATTGGCCGGGATCTGCACGAGGAACCGAACTATATGCATGTCGGCAAGCTCGGCAAAGGCCCCCGCATCAAGGAGGGCATGGTATTCACGATCGAGCCAATGATTACCGAGGGCACCTACTACATGACAATCGATGAGGATGGCTGGACTGCGCGAACAAGGGATCGCAAGCTCGCTGCACAATACGAGCATACGATTGCGATTACCTCTGAGGGTCCCCAAATTTTGACTGCTCAATAGAAAAAAGAAGTCGACCATCGCATGGGTCGACTTCTTTTTTAGTTTTCTACTTGCGAAA
This sequence comes from Paenibacillus camelliae, assembly GCF_023715345.1. Taxonomy (GTDB): domain Bacteria; phylum Bacillota; class Bacilli; order Paenibacillales; family Paenibacillaceae; genus Pristimantibacillus; species Pristimantibacillus camelliae. The sequence continues at coordinate 1,163,681 of NZ_JAMBNY010000001.1, read as the reverse complement.
CTGCGCGCGATAATCCCGCGGCGAGAGTGCGGTTAGCTCCTTGAATACCTTCTGAAAATGAGCAAAGCTGCCAAAGCCGACCTCCTCCGAAATATCAGTAATCCGCTTATTCGTCTCTCGAAGCAGTCTTTGTGCTTCCTTCACCCTCGTCATTCCAACATATTCAGTAAAGGCGAAGCCCGTCAGTTTTTTGAAGGTACGGCTCAAATAGCTTTCACTTAGGTAAAATCTGCTGCTTAATCGTTCTAAGGTCAAGTCATCACGAAAATGAGCGTTGATGTATTGAGCAATTTCCATCATTTTTGCTTCGGTTGGAGAAAGGATATCATCAGCAGGATCAACTACAGCATTTCGCATTTGACGTGCTACATATAATAACGTGTCCGTGGCCGTATTTTGTACAGTTAACCTATAACCTGGCTGTTGCTCCTGAATGTCATGCAGCATCGTATATAAACGCTGCTCGATATGGAGCTTTTCGTGAGGTGCAGTTCGATGTATATGTCGTGCGCTGTGAAAAGGGGCTAGCAAAAGCTCGGCATCCTCTCTCGCAAACTGCTTAAAGTAATCCTCATTGAAGTAGAGCACCAGTCGTTCGTGGTCAGGTACACCGCTATCCAGCGTTCTATGAACGACATCGCTAGGGATGATGACAAAGTCACCGGCTTGAATTGTGTAAGAACGATCTCTAATGAAATAAACTCGCTGTCCTGCGAACAAATAGTATAGTTCATAATGGCTGTGCATATGACTGCTAGACATAGAGAAATGACCTTTACGTCGGTCGTATTCCACATGCAACGGCTCTAATGGATCACCATAATGCAGCTTACTTTTTATTTTCATAGAAAGCCTTCTCCTTAAGGACAAAATATAAGACCTTTTATTAATATTAGCATAATATACGAGGAAAATAATGATATTTTGCGGTAAATTTTAAGCATAGGCAATTAAATGACAAGGAGAGATGATGAGATGACGAAGAAAAGATATGTACAGGTTGGCGTAGGAGGTCGTGCAGAGTTTTTCTATTCTGCGATTGCTACAACATTTCGTGAAACCTCGGAATTGCTTGCATTTTGTGATGTGAACCAAACTCGAATGAATTATGCGAATAAGCTATTGACTGATAAATATAATTATAATGCCGTAAAAACATATAAAAGTGAAGAGTTCGACAACATGATCGAAGCAGAAAAGCCTGACGCAGTTATCGTGACAAGCGTGGATCGCACCCACCATACTTACATTATTCGTGCACTAGAGCTTGGCTGTGATGTCATTACAGAGAAGCCAATGACTGTAGACGAGGAGAAATGTCAGGAAATTCTTGATGCTGTTGAGCGTACAGGACGCAGCGTACGCGTTACATTCAACTACCGTTATGCACCGCATCACACAAAAGCGCGTGAGTTAATTGCAAGCGGTGTCATTGGTGATGTAACATCGATTCACTTTGAATGGCTGCTTAATACGCAGCACGGTGCAGATTACTTCCGCAGATGGCATCGCGACAAGCGCAATAGCGGAGGGCTGCTAGTTCATAAGTCTACTCATCACTTCGACCTAGTAAACTTCTGGATCGGATCGCAGCCGGACACTGTATTTGCAATGGGTGATTTACTGTTCTATGGACGTGAGAATGCAGAAAAAAGAGGCGTAACAGCGTTTTATGATCGGGCTACAGGTCATCCTAATGCACAGGACGATCCGTTCGCTCTACCGCTCGATAGTAATGAGCACCTAAAGGCGATGTACCTAGATGCAGAATTTGAAGATGGCTATAAGCGTGATCAAAGCGTATTTGGAGATGGAATTTCTATTGAAGATACGATGAGTGTGCTCGTTAAATACAAAAACAAAGCACAGCTTACGTATTCGCTTAATGCATATCTGCCATGGGAGGGCTATCGTATTGCCTTTAACGGAACGAATGGTCGTATCGAAATGAAAATTGTTGAGCAATCCTACGTCAATTCTGGTGGAGACAAGGCGCTAGAAGGAGCGGTGAAGGGTGTTACGATTCTCGTGTTCCCGATGTTCGGCGAGCCTTATAAAGTAGAGTTTGAGACGGGGCAAGGTGGCCATGGCGGCGGTGATCCTGTACTGCTCAATGATATATTTGGCGTTCCTGAGCATGATGAGTATAATCGCGCTGCCGACCATATTGACGGAGCTCGCTCTATTCTAACTGGAATTGCTGCTAACAAGTCGATTCGCACGGGGCAAGCGGTTAAAGTTGATGAATTAGTTAAATTTTACTAAAATTAAGAAAATTAGATGCAAGGAGATGAATGAATGAAAGCATTTATGGATGAGCAGTTTTTGTTGAATTCGAAATCAGCTGTTGAACTGTATGAGCAATTCGCCAAAGAAATGCCGATTATTGATTATCATTGCCATCTCGATCCGCAAGCGATTTACGAGGATAAATCCTTTAGCAATTTAACCGAGGTTTGGCTGTACGGGGATCATTATAAGTGGCGTGCGATGCGCGCAAACGGTATAGAGGAATCCCATGTCACAGGCGGTGAAGGGATATCGGATTATGATCGTTTTCTAGCCTATGCGAAGACAGTACCAATGACGATTGGTAATCCTTTGTATCATTGGTCACATCTCGAGCTAAAGCGCCTGTTCGGCATCGAGGACATTATTAATGAGAAAAACGCACCGATGATCTGGGAAAAAGCGAATGAAAGACTTAAGGAGGAAGGTTTTTCTCCACGTGGCTTAATTCGCAGCTCTAATGTACGTGTTGTATGTACAACAGATGATCCAGCCGATACATTAGAATACCATCAGCTTTTAAAGAACGAGAATGATCTTGGCTTCCAGGTTCGCCCTTCCTTCCGTCCAGACAAAGCGCTAGAAATTAATCGGACGACGTTTTTACCATGGTTGAAACGACTAGAGGATGTGTGTGGCTATGCGATAACCGACTATTCCGTATTGCTGCAAGCACTGAAGGAGCGGGTACAGTTTTTTCATGAGACGGATTGCTTATTATCTGACCATGCTATCGATAAAGTGATGTATGCAGAAGCAACCGAAGAGCAAGCTGCGGCAATATTTGCAAAAGCTTTGAACGGGGAAGCTGTCTCGCTTGAGGAAGAGGCTGCCTACAAATCCTTTACACTTCGTTATCTCGGACGTTTGTATACGGAGTACGGCTGGACGATGCAGCTTCATATTAAAGCTCATCGCAACAACAATGCTGCGATGTTCTCTAAGCTTGGTCCTGACACAGGCTTTGATTCTATTAATGATGGTCCGCTAGCAGAACCACTTGTTAGGCTGCTAGACGCGATTGAGAGAGAAGGCGGCTTGCCGCGTACGATTCTTTACTCTCTTAATGCAGGAGACAACGACGTGCTAGCTTCAATTATTGGAAGCTTTCAAGGGGATGGTATTCCTGGGAAAATCCAGCTTGGTTCAGCTTGGTGGTTCAACGATACTATCGATGGCATGCTTGCACAGTTGAAATCTCTTGCTAATATGGGACTGTTAGCTCGCTTTGTAGGGATGCTTACGGATTCTCGCAGTTTCCTGTCTTATCCTCGTCATGAGTATTTCCGTCGTATTCTATGTAATCTATTAGGGGACTGGGTAGAAGCCGGTTTAGTGCCTAACGATAAAGAACTGCTAGGCAGCATTATTGAAGGTATCTGCTATCGCAATGCGGAGCAGTATTTCCGCTTTGGATCGGAGTAATACTGTGGGCAAGAAAGTATTTTTACTATCTGTAGCAGGCTTAGTATTATTTCTTTGCATTACAATTATTTCTGCATTAAGTGATATCCATACAGATTTGTCATGGGTAAAGGAAAGCTTTGAGTGGATGACGACCTATGGGTTGCCGTGGGTTATTGTGATATTGCTTTATCTCATTTTGAAAAAGTTGGATCGAAAATAATACAATGAAAAAGTTAGTTTCCGAAAGTGAGTCAGTTATCGATATTTATTCGATAACTGGCTCTTTTTTGTTAAGGACATGGATTGTAATCTTAATCTCAAACGAAGGGTGAAGGTGCATGAATAAGAAAAACTTGGGGAAAAATAAACTGACATCTCAGAGTTAGGAATGATCAGTATGTGGGACACAATCATTGAATATTTTCCAGATTGGAAAATTTGGTGCCAAGCTATAGCTACGATGCTAATTGCGATCGGTGTATTTATCATCCATAAGTATATATTTGATTGGGGAAAAGCTAAAACAATAAACAGACAACAAAAGACTAATGAAAAGAAGACACAGCAGATAAGTGGTAATTATGATATAGATTTGAATAATCTAAGAAATGATTTAGCGAAAAATGGAGATGTGAATTTCCGAGAATTTCGAACTGGTTTACGGGGGAGTCGAGCAGTCTTAATTTTTGTAGAAGGGATGCAGGATGAATCTCAAATCAATAAACACATCATGCAAGTGTTAATGGAAAACAAAGCATGGAGCAGTGATGGTTATTTGATTCAGAGCCAAGGCGATGCATTTACGGCGTACTTGAAAGAAAAGCTGCTGTCTGTAAGTAAAATAAGCGAGGTAACGGATCTATATAAGTTAGAGGAATCAATACTATTAGGATTTACTGCATTACTTATAGATGGAATGCCTCACGCTTTAATAGTAGGAGAGCCTAAACCAAAGGTTAGATCTACAGATGAGCCTACCTCAGAAGCGTTATTACGCGGGCCGCGTGTTGGCTTTACAGAGGTACTAGGAGAGAATACTGCATTGCTCCGTCAGCATGGTCAAACCACTCACTTAGTATTAAAGATGGTAAAGGTAGGTAATGAAATTGAGAGGAATTTGGTTATTGCCTACATGGATGACATCGTTAATCCCGATCTGTTGAAAGAGGTAGAGGATCGCATTGCTAATATAGATATCGATTTTGTCGCAGAATCGGGGTATATCGAACAGTTTATTGAGGATGACTGGTTAAGTCCTTTTCAACAACTGCAAAATACTGAAAGGCCGGACCGTGTCATTAATGCGTTGCTTTCAGGAAGGATAGGTATATTACTAGACGGGACGCCATTTGCCCTTATTGCTCCTGTTACGTTTACTATGCTACTCCAATCTCCTGAGGACTATTATGAGAGATGGCTGCCAAGTACATTACTGCGAGCACTTCGCTTCTTTGTTGCTTTTCTTGCACTAATGACACCGGCTTTGTACATTTCGTTCATCTCCTTTCATCCAGGATTAATCCCTACTGAATTGGCAATTACGATTATTGAAACGAGGCAGGGTGTTCCATTTCCTTCTCTTATTGAAGTGTTAATCTTGGAAATCTCTATTGAAATATTACGTGAAGCAGGAATTCGATTACCGAAGCCAATTGGTCCGGCAATGGGGATCGTAGGCGGTTTGATTATAGGAGATGCGGCAGTACAGGCAGGAATTGTAAGTCCAATTCTGGTCATTTCCGTTGCTTTAACTGCAATTTCTTCCTTTGCTATTCCAATGTACAGCGCAGGAATTACGCTTAGAATATTGCGATTTGCAGGGATGTTGTTTGCAGCAATTTTGGGCATGTTTGGGACCATATTATTTTTCTTGTTTATATGTAGCCATCTTACAAAATTAAAAAGCTTTGGTGTACCTTATGTAACTCCGGTTTCACCATATAGGTTCAGCGATTGGAAGGATCTTATACTGAGAGCACCTATTCCTCTAATGAAGTATCGCCCAGCTATGATGAAAACACAGAATAAGAAGCGTAAGTCATAACAGGAAGGATTGGGGGAGTAATATGTTCACACGTACTGATGACAAAATAACAACTACTCAAGCATCTATATTTATATCGAGCTCTGTTCTAGGAGCAGGTATATTAACGCTGCCTCGTTCTGTCGTGTCAGCTGCTAAAACACCGGATGTTTGGCTGTCAATCTTAATCAGTGGTATTATCGTCATCTTGATGGCCATTGTAATGGCCAAGCTTAGCCAAAAGTTTCCTGATAAAACGATATTTCAATATGCTAGCAATATCGCTGGTAAACCATTGGCTTTTATTATCAGTACGCTGTTGCTTGTATATTTTATTATGATTGCAGGCTTCGAACTACGAGTACTAGCTGAAGTTACAATGTTTTTCTTATTAGAAGGCACTCCAATATGGGCGATAATCATCCCTTTTATTTGGTTAAGTGGATACTTGCTTTTTGGGGGCATCAACGCGATTGCTCGTTTATTACAAATTATCTTTCCGATTAGTGTACTCGTGCTGATTATCACGTATTTGCTTAGTCTAAAAATATTCGATATCAATCAACTTCGTCCGTTTTTGGGTGAAGGTTTGCTACCTGTAATACACGGTTTAAAATCAACCGTTCTAATTTTTTCAGGATTCGAGATCACAATGTTCCTTATTGGGCATATGCAGCATCCAGAACAAGCGATTAAGGCTGTCGTTACAGGTTTAGGCATTCCAGCATGTATATACTTGTTTACCCTAATTTTTGTAATTGGTGGTTTATCAGTAGATGCAGTTTTACGTAGTACTTGGCCAACGATTGATTTACTTCGAAGCTTTGAGATATCAGGCTTGTTCTTCGAACGGTTGGAGTTTCCTTTTCTGGTTATATGGACGATGCAAATGTTTAGTAACTTTACATGCTATTATTACGGGGCCTCGTTAGGCATTTCTCAATTAATAAAGGTGAACATTGGTCCTGTCATTTTAGGGCTAATGCCTTTTATATATCTATCAGCTATGATCCCCCAACGAAGCAATGACATATTTGCTGTTGGAGACTTTATCGGATGGTCTAGTACTGTATTGTTCATGATCATACCGTTACCTCTGTACCTGATATGGCTAATACGAAGTAAAGGATTGAAGCAGCATGTTTAAGTGTTTATTCAAGCTTGTCAGTACGCTTATGATTTGCACATTATTGTTATCCGCATGCTGGAGTAGTAGAGAAATCGAAGAGCAAAGTGTTTATGTGGGGATGGCTCTTGATATCGCTAATAAATCCGAAAGAGATAAGCAGCTGGAAGCACAGGGGGGGATAACAGAAGTAGATTCGTTAATTACGGCAACGCTGCAAATTGTACCAATCAAATCAGTGAAAGGAAATCAACCTAAGGAAGAAGGAGGAGTTAAGAAATATTTGAATGATTCAGAAACAGGAGATTCGATCTTTGAAATATTGCGTAAATATGCACTAAAGAGAGATCGTGCAGTTATCGGCCATCACATGAAGGTGTTTATCATATCTACAGAACTATTAGAAAAAATAGATATTTCGACATTGTCTGATTTTATACTTCGTGACAACGATCTTCGGCCAAGCTGTATGGTGTTTCTCGCTAGAAGCAAGGCAGCTGATGCGCTAGAAACAAATCAGCCAGATGAAATCCCTGCTTTTTATATTAGAAATATGACTCTCAATAAATACCGAAATAATGAAATTCTGGACGGAGTCATTCTAACTAATTTGGATCAATATATCGAATCTAAACAAAGCTTCATATTGCAAAATATAGCGTCCTATCAAGGAGAGTCTGAATTTGCAGGAGCAGGCATTATAAAAGGAGCAACAGGGAAGTGGATTGGCAATTTAACTCAGGAGGATGTCAGTAGTATATCTTGGGTTAGAGGTGAGGGGAAAGGAGGCTTACTTAAAGCAGTTAATGACAATAATAAAATTATTATTTATGAAATTAAGTCTTTAAAAACTAAAATTATACCAAAAGTAGATGGCGACCGCATGACTTTTCAGGTGAATATTAATTCAGAGGGCAGATTAATTGAAAATTGGGATAATAGAGTAGATGTTTCAAAAATAGATGTACAAACGAGAATGGAGGAATTATTCGAGGAACGCTTAGCGACTATGATCCAAAATCTTATGAATAAGCTGCAAAAGGAGTTTAAAGTCGAGGTAGCAGGTTTTGGTGAACGCTTAAAAATAACTCATCCAAAGGTATGGCAAAAAGTGAAGAAGGACTGGGATGAAGTTTTTAGTGATGCCGATGTTAACGTTACGATTAAGTTAAAAATAACAGATTACGGTTCATCAGCAGAATAGTTGCTTGAGTCTCAATGGGAAGCCCTCTTTAAGCTTAAAGCTTGAAGGGGGCTATTTTTTCTGAAAACATACTATCAGAATATTGCACATTTCGGTATCCTCGATTAAAATCAAGTTAGATTAATTGATATAATAACTGTTTAATATTTATGTTAATCCAATTTTAAGTAAAGCAAAAATTGAAAGCGAATTCAACTCATTAGGAAGAGGAGTAGTGGCAATGAGCAAAGTTGGTCGTTTATCTGTTTCCTTGGAGCATCGAGGAGCGAAGCTTGGTGATTTGTTTGGCATTTTCTTTGAGGATCTGAATCATGCAGCGGATGGTGGCTTGTACGGTGAACTCGTTCGTAATCGATCATTCGAGTTTGATCGAATTGACAACAGCAGCTATCATGCTTTAACGGCATGGGAGAAGATTGAACGCGGTGGAGGTCAAGCACAAGTCTCAATCCAGACCGAAGCTCCTTTAAATACGAAAAATCCTCATTATGCTGTGATTGAAATTGTTGCTGAGGGTGATGGGGTAGGCTTAATGAATTACGGCTATAACACAGGTATCTCACTGAAACAAGGTGAGCAGTACTTGTTCTCGATGTATGCTAAGCGAGAAGACAGTAAGTCTGAGGCAGAGGCTGTAAGCATTGCAGTTGAAAATCCAGATGGCGTTGTGCTGGCAGAGGCATCTATCGCTGTATCAGGTAATGAATGGACTAGATATGAAGCAATTTTAACGGCAAAGTCTACGGATCATTCTGGACGTCTTATACTGTTAACAAAAGGCACAGGAAGCTTAGCTCTTGACCACGTATCGTTGTTCCCTAAGGAAACCTTCAAGCAACGTTCGAATGGCATGCGGCAAGATATTGCTAGTATGCTGCAGGAGCTTAAGCCGAAATTTATGCGCTTTCCCGGCGGCTGTCTTGTACATGATGGATCATTAAATGCAGACGATAGAAACTCGATGTATCGCTGGAAAAATACGATTGGACCAGTGCATGATCGACCAGCGCGCCGCAGCAACTGGGGCTATAATCAGACGCTTGGACTTGGCTACTACGAATATTTTGTATTAAGCGAGGATATTGGTGCGAAGCCTATTCCGGTATTGCCTGCGGGCTATGATCCTCACCATAAACGAATCGTACCGATTGAAGAGCTTGGGCCTTGGATTGATGATGCCCTAGATTTAATAGAGTTTGCAAACGGCAGCATAGAGACTACATGGGGGGCGAAGCGTGCAGAGCTAGGACATCCTGAGCCGTTCGGCATGGAGTACATCGCGATCGGTAATGAAGAAGTGGGTGAGCCATTCTTTGAGCGATATACATACTTTCACAATGCGATCAAAGCGCGTTACCCTGAGATGAAAATTATTAATTCCAGCGGACCATTCCCTGCTGGAGGAGAGTATGAGCGCGGCTGGGCATCGGCACGTGAGCATAGGTCCGATTATGTTGATGAGCATTACTACGTTTCTCCAGAATGGATGCTGGCAAACATTCATCGCTACGCTTCGTTCAGTGCAGATGATCCAAAGGTGTTTTTAGGTGAGTATGCTTCTTGGGGCAATACGTACTACAATGCGTTAGCAGAAGCTGCATATATGACGGGCCTACAAAACAATGCACATGCGGTAGGTTTGGCATGCTATGCACCATTGCTTTGCAATGTTGATTATGTGAATTGGCGACCAGATTTAATTTGGTTTAACAATCATCAGGTGTTTGGAACGCCAAACTATTATGTGCAACAGCTGTTTATGCATCATCAAGGTGATTATTTGCTAGAGATGAAAGCTGAAGGGCTAAGTCAACCGATAACGGTTAATGAAGCACCGATAACAGGAATGCTGGCACTTGGTGCGAACCCAGATACGGCTGAATTTTGGGATATTCAGCTCGAGAACAATATAACGGGAGAAATAATTAAATTAGATTATGCAACTGCGCAAGGCTCAGAAACGTACCGAAATCTACGTGAGCTCGGTAAGACAGATTGGGATCATTATACGATATCGTTCAAGGCGCGCAGACTGGAAGGTGAGAAAGGCTTCGAATTAAGCTTTGGAGACAGAGGCAACGGCAATCGTTACTTGTGGGAAATCGGTGGCTGGCAAAACCAAGACTCTGCACTTGTTTCTTTTGTGAATGGTCGAGGCTCATGCCTAACACAGAGCTTGTTTACGGTAGAAACCGATGTAGTATATCAATTTTCACTTGAAGTAACAGGCCGACAATTGAAGGCGTATATAAACGGTGAGCTTATCAATGCGGAAGAGGATAAACCGCTTGTAATCGAGCCGCTGTACTATACGGCTAGCTATGAAGAAGCTAGTGGAGATATTATTGTAAAGGCGGTTAATGTTCAGAATCAATCACTAGAGATCGCTTTTGATGTGTCCGACCGTTCAATTGGATCTGTTGAAGTATATGAGCTCTGCGGCTGCCAACTAGAGGATGAGAATGATTTTGCTGCACCTACGAGAGTTTCTCCAAAGCAAAAATTATATCATGTGGAGCATAATGCAGCGGAGAGCTTTACCTACATGATTCAACCTCATTCTATAACTGTGCTTCGCTTGAAGGACGAGTACGAAGCAATAAAAAAAGCTTATCAAAATTAACCTATGAATAAGCAGAGTGGTTATCTCAGAAGGTTGAAAGTGACCTAGAGATAACCTTTTTTGCTTCAGGAAAATAGCTGAACAAGGGAATAGGTAAAAAAATGGATATAAAGAAAAAATATGCTTCTTGCAGTTCCATTTATATTCTATAATAATAGATGAATATTAAGTGAAGGTACGGAAGAGAACAAATTTTGTAAGCGTTGTCAATATATAGTCGAAAAATCATTAATGTCGTTCGAACTGGGCAGAAGGAGAAGATTCGATGTACAGATTGTTAATTGTTGATGACGAGGAAATTATTACTGAAGCGTTGTACGAAGTGCTGAGCCAGTCCATGCGAGAGGAGCTTGATATATGCAAAGCATTTTCTGCTAAGGAGGCATTGAGGTGGTTAGCACGGACTAGAGTCGATATTGTACTGACAGATATTCGAATGCCGGGCATGAGTGGCATTGAGCTAATGGAGGAAATTAAAACCTATTGGCCAAGGTGCAGAATTATTTTTTTAACTGGATATAGTGAGTTTGAATACGCCTATCAAGCAATCCAGAAAGCAAACATAAAATATTTACTGAAAACAGAGGGCTATGCAAAGGTTATTGAGACCGTACAAGAAGTAATGAGTGAAATTAATTATGACCATCATATTAACAATATACTAAAGCAATCAGAGGAGCAGAAGGCTTCCTTAATGCAGGTTGCTCAAGAGGATTATTTTAGACGTTGTCTCTTAGATCAAACGTTGCTGGATGATGCAGACAACATGCAATCGATGGCGAAGGATTTCTCGCGGATGAATATTGCACTTGATGCGACGAAGCCAACTGCTATTGTGCTTGCTCATTTATCCTATTCCTCTGATGCAGCCTATAGTGAAATAAGCGAAACGATTGCATCGGTTAAGCATATCTGGAACTCTTTCATGTCAGAACAAATACATAGCGTAGCGTTGGTCGACAGGTATGGTGACTTGCTTTGGTTTTTGCAAACATCGCCAGCTGCCGAAGAGAAGTTCAGCCAGCACATGATTCGTTATGTTGAAGGAACGCTAGAATTAATTCAACAAGCTTGCTACGATTCTCTTGGCATCGTTATCTCTTTCACGATGAGCAGTGAGAGATGTGCTTGGACACACGTCTCACAGCAATATGATCGATTGCGGCAGCTGCAAAAAATGAAGGTTGGAGAGGGAATCCCATTAATACAGATTGATTATCATGGAGAAGCTGCAACGACTACGTGTCAGGAAGGCTTTCGGATCATGCCTAAGGTTGAAATCATGGGCGCACATCTGGAGGCAGGGCGAGTACATGAGTTTATGCAAAGCTTTGCTGAGCTTGAAGATTATATATTGTGCAAAAACGACAATGTACATCGTTCAGTAGAAGCGTACTATGCGGTGGCTCTCCTGCTGTTGTCCTACATAAACCGAAATCAACTCCACGAGCAGGTAGGAGAGGTTGGTAAATTAATGAGACTTGATGAGCACAGCTCGATTAAGGATAGCTTTCAATATATGCGTACGTTGGCTGAGCGGATATTTGCCCATAAGCTGATTGATGAGCGTGATCGAGCATCATTAATCATTGATAAAATATGCAAATATATTCAGGAGCATTTAAGTGAGGATTTATCTCTTGTGCGATTAGCGGAGCTGCACTACTTTAACCCTTCCTACCTATCTCGTTTCTTTAAGCAGGAGCGCGGAGTGAAGCTATCGGAGTATATAGAAGACTGCAGACTTAAAAAAGCGAAGGAGCTGCTTTCGAATGCGGAGTTAAAGGTAAGGGATGTTGCCTTACTTGTCGGCTATGAAGCTGCCCATTCGTTTACCCGCTTTTTCAAAAAGTCTACGGGCATGACACCACAGGAATATCGTGAATCTATCATTGAGGTGTAACGTAAGAAAACCATACGTTTCGAGCGAATTTGCTCCAGGGGCGTATGGTTTTCATTAGTCTTTATACAGTTTTATTTCGTTAAGTAAGTACGAATATCAATCTTTTTACCTAGCCGAGCACTCTCTACTGCTGCTAAAACCATAGCCATGCTGTATAGATTATCGCTGCTGCTCGTTTCAGGGGCAGTGCCTTGACTAAGTGCGTCAAACATATTAGCAAGACAGCCCTGATGGAATGTCAACGGCATTTCTAACACACTGCTGCCTATTCTATCATACTCGTAAAGAAATTTTCCATGCTGAGCATCATCCTTAATGATCTCTGCGTATGGCTCTTTATGTCCATCCCATATCGCTGTTCCTTTGTCTCCTACTACACGCCATGCTGCTTCCCATGAGGTTGGCGCACCTTCAGCACACCAGGAGCCTCGATAATCGAATACAGAGCCATCGGACATTTCAAATATACAGAGTGCCATTGCATTGCCGCTATACCACGATCCTTTTGGGTTAAATTCATGACAGTATACGGAGACAGGATTCGCGCCCATAATAAACCTTGCCTGATCGAACGTATGAATGGCCATGTCTAGCAGAAGCGGGCTTTCCATCGCATCGCGAAATCCACCAAAGTGTGGAGCAAGAAAAAAGTCAGCGCTTGCAAAGCCTACTGTACCTATCGTGTTGTCTGTAATCATTTGTCTTAATGCGCGGATTCTTGGATCGAATCGGCGGTTTTGCATAACAGCATGCGTTCGTCCAAGCTTCTGTGCGAGCTGTACAAGCTCAACGCATTGCTCAAGGGACTCAGCAAGTGGCTTCTCGCTAAATACATCACAACCAAGCTTCATTGCTGTTGAGGCTATGGAGTAATGGCTGGCAGGAATGGTAATGTCAAAGACTAGGTTAGCATCGGTCGCCTCGATGGCAGCATCGATCGTTGTGAATACAGGACAGCTTAGTTTTTTATTTTCTGCGAATCTAGCAGCGGCCTCAACCTGTATATCAACTAAGCCGACAATCTCGCTATCAGGTCTTGTCAAGGCATAATCAGCCCAAACATTTGCCATATGACCGCAGCCTGCGATGATGATTTTATAGCTAGCCATTATAATCCCCCCTCAATAGGGTTTGGCACGAAGCTACCACCTCTGCATGATTTGAGATAGTTTAGCGCATGTACTTGACCTGTCATCTCAAGCTCATCCTTATACACAGGATCATGCCAGCCTTCGATATCAATTGAGCCTTTATAGCCGTGCTGTCTTAATATAGTTATAATGTCGCTCCAATTGCTGTCGCCAAAGCCAGGTGTTCGATGCCACACGTAAGGCTTAGGACCATGGACACCATACTCCTTGACAATGTCCCAAGCGATGGTCGCATCCTTGCCATGCACGTGAAATACTTTATCTACCCATTTTCTTAATTGTGGGATTGGATCGATCAAGCTAACCATCTGATGACATGGCTCCCATTCAAGACCAAGGTTGTCAGCTTGGACGCTATTAAACATCATCTCCCAAGCCGTAGGATTATGTGCGATATTCCAATCGCCTCGCTCCCACGTACCTCCCATATCACAGTTCTCAAAGGCGATTCGGATGCCTTTATCTTCGGCTCGCTTAGCCAGCTCGCCAAACACTTGCTGGAATTTTGGAATAGATTCATCGATTGGTCGATCTGGTAATCGTCCTGTAAAGCCAGATACGATATTGGTGCCGAACAAATGGGCATGATCAATCAAGCGCTCCCAGCTCGCCAGCGTATCTGCATTGTTGCCGCTACCTGTCAGCGGGTTTCCGAATACGCTTATCGCAGAGATATCAAAGTTATGCTCATCTGCTAAAGCACGTAAGCGTGATGCTAGTTCCTTTAGATCAGTCTGACCCGTCGTTTGCCAGAAGGTTAAGTTAAACGATTCGAAGCCATGACCAACAATTTGTGGGATAATCTGCGGGGCACTGTTGCCGTTAACAAGTGTACCGATTTTAATCGCTTGTTCCATGCTTGTTATCACTCCAATATTGTCATATAGTATTGCTAGCAACACTATTATAGATCAGATATTACAAGGTTACGCTATTCAAAATTGGCGGAACTTTCTCTTATCTTGTGGAGGTGTAGTGCTGTGAGTTATCCAAAGGAGCTATGGGAGGATACGCATATGTCGCAGCCCGCGTATCCTATTCAACTGTTTCCTAATCGGCCAACGAACAAAAAAGCCGAGGACTGTGTGCTTTATTTGCATTGGCATGCACATATGGAGCTTATACTTGTAAGAGCAGGAAAGGTGCTATTTTACATAGATAGTCAGCCAATTGAAGCTGAGCAAGGAGATATTGTGTTTGTGCCAGGTGGCAGTCTACATGTTGGCTATTCACAAGCTGATGAAGCCGTTGCAATGGACTGCGTCGTTTTTAATGCCGCTTTATTTCATGAATGGTTGAATGACTCGGTTCATGTTCAGCTATTAGCAAGGTATATGGAAGGGAAAGACAATTTCCCGTTGCTGCTTTCAGCAAGTGATCAATACGCCAGAGAGCTTCAGAATGAGCTGGATATTATCATAAGTGAGCTAGCTACTAAGCAAGCTGGCTACCAATTAATTGTGAAGGCTAAGCTGTATGCATGGCTTGTCAAGCTTGCACGCTTAAACAGCAAGTCATTATCAACGCAGGGACAAGAACCATATTTTGCGAATCGAGATCGATTCAAACAGCTTATTGATTGGGTCAAGCTTCATTATACTGAGAAGCCTACTGTGAAACAGGCAGCAAGTATGGTAGGACTTGATCCATTTTATTTTTGTAAGCAATTCAAAAAATTGACCGGCAGAACCTTTATCGAATATGTCAATGTATACCGAATGACAGAGGCTGAACGTATGCTTAAGTATAGTGAAGCCACCGTAGGAGAGATCGCGAACAGAGTAGGCTGTGATAATGCAGCTTATTTTACGAAGCTATACAAACAGTATATGGGCATGACGCCATCCGAGGCTAGAAAACAGCTTTGAATGACGTAAAGATTGGGTAAGGAAGTAAAGAAATGTACGTTGCCGCAAAGGTGACGTATCGCAATAATGAATGGATACTCTTATCTTGAAAGAGGGGAATCGCTTGCGAATATCCACGAAGAAAACAATTCGCTACGTTGCTGGAATACTGTTCATATTTATTTTACTGTCGTCATGTATGTCTCAGCGCACGAATAACGATGAAGCCGCATCTAATGAGCAAGGTCAGACGGCTGATATTCATGTATATGAGGATATAGGACTAAGCAAGTATGATCCACCTATCGAGGTTTCCTTCATTCGTGATGTAGGAGGAGATTTTGATAGCTTAATCAGCTCTCTTCCCGGCGAAACGCTTGAAAACAATAGATGGTCTCGACTATATAAGCAAATTCTTGGCATAGATATTACATATGCTTGGACAGCAAAAGATGATTTTTATCGACAAAAGCTAAACTATGCGATCTCTTCTGGACAGCTGCCCGACATTGTTAAGGTGTCTCCAGATCAGCTAAGAGCATTAAATAATGCTGGATTAATTCAGGATTTAACAGAAGTGTATGAGCAGTATGCAACGCCACTTACGAAGACTATTCTTAGTCAGGAAGGTAGTGGACCGTTCGATGCAGCAACCTTTGACGGCAGGCTAATGGCAATACCTGAGACAGGCTCTTCTATTGAAGGTGCGATGTATATATGGGTTAGAATGGATTGGCTTGAGCGGCTTGGACTGCAGTCTCCTCGAACGATGGAGGATATATTGAAGATTTCTAAAGCGTTTACAGAGCTTGATCCAGACCAGAACGGGGTGGATGATACCTTTGGCTTAGCGCTAACGAATTATTTGTGGGATCCCGTTATGGGAGCGAAAGGATTTATAGCAGGCTATCACGCATACCCTGAAATTTGGATAGAGGACGAGCATGGTCAGCTAGTTTACGGAGGAATACAGCCTGAAGTGAAAAATGCTTTAAAAGTGCTGCAGGAGATGTATATAAACGGGGAGCTTGACCCAGAATTTTCGTTCAAAAACGGCAATAAGGTTAAGCAACAAATTAGAGATGGGAAAATTGGCATTATGTATGGGGAACAGTGGGGTTCTTTTTTAGTTCAAAGCAGTCGAGAAACCGATGAAAATGCTGATTGGAAGGCATTTCCTATCGTTTCCGTAAATGAAGAGCCAGCAAAGGTACCACTTAAATTCAGTACATGGCAGTTTTTAGCTGTTCGTAAAGGCTTTGAATATCCCGAGGCGGTTGTAAAGCTATTCAACCTGCATCTCGAAAAAAACTGGGGGGTAACAGCGGACTTCGAGACGTACTATAGCTCACCTTATCCTGTTTGGCAGCTATCACCGGTGACGCCATACCCTGTGAAGAAAAACTTGAATGCCTATCGTCAATTAAATGATGCGCGTCGTTCAGGAGATTGGAGCATGCTGAACCCAGAAGCGAAATCGATCCAAAAGCTCATAGATACGTATTTGAATGGTGGTGCTAATAGCTCAGCAGGCTGGGGATGGGAAAAAACGTATGGGGAAGATAGTGCCTTTTCGATCCTCGATCAATACGAGCGAGACAATCTGCTGCTATATGAAAAATATACAGGGGTTCAAACGGAGACGATGATCGAAGCGAAAAGCATGCTGCATGATTTACAGCACGAAACCTACATTAATATTATTCTTGGTGATCCGATAGAGAGCTTCGATGCATTCGTCGATACATGGTATAAGCTAGGAGGCGCAGCCATTACGCAGGAAGTGAATGAATGGTATTCTCAAAGCTTTAGAGAATAAGACATGCGGAGGAATTCTATTTGATAAAATTTCCAGCAACCTCATTTAAAAACTCAATTTATTTTCGTTTATTAATTACGTATGTTATTGTGATTTTTCCAATTATATTACTCGGCTTTTACTTATATTATTGGAGCTATAATAATGCGAGTGAGGATATATCTAGAGCAACGGTCACGCAATTAAATTACTATCTTGAAGATCTCAATCGAGAAGTTGAATGGATGGAGCTGCAGCAGTTTGATTTTATTGAAGATAGTGAGCTAAATAAGCTTGCCGTGACCTGGGAGATGATGAGCAGCGTTGAGCTGAGATCAAGCCTTACGTATTTGCTGCATCGCCTGACCTCATTCAAAAACAGCAGTGCCTATATTAAAGATATCAATATTCATATCGGTAAGAATGGGAAAACGATCTCAGCTGTTCATTCTGTCTTAGATTTGGATATGAAGCATTATGAAGCGCTGCAATCGAAGATCAATTATAATCGCGAACGATTAACTTATTTTGATTCATCGATGCACTTGATAGCTGCCAAGTATGGAGGTAAAAAAGGACAAGCACCTCTATTCATTATTCAGATTGAATTTGACTTAGAGAAGCTAAGTGATTCGCTGAAACAAATGAATCTATACACAGACAGTGGTGCGTTCTTATATTCAAACACAACAGACTTTCGTCTAATGGATAGTGAGCAATCAAAGCCAATACTGCAAAGCTATCTCATGCAAACGAAGGAAGCAAGAGAAAAGACCTCGCTGCTTAATCATATTGGCATGAGATATCACGTTGACAAAGCAAGCTCAGATAATTTGAATCTTACCGTTGTGACATATTTACCTGAAGAAACAGTCAAGCGCCCACTAAATTTCTTTTATCAATGGGCATGGCTGTTTGCTCTTGCTTCATTTATAGCAATTATCGTTGTGTCTTATTTTACGTATCGCTTTATCCATAAGCCGCTGCTGCAATTTATGCAAAGCTTTCGGCGTATGGAGGAGGGGGAACTCGATAGTACGATCGAGCATGATAAGAAGGATGAGTTCGGCTACCTGTATACACGCTTCAATCAAATGCTCGTAAAGCTGAAAACATTAATTGATCAGGACTATAAGCAAAAAATGATGATGCAGCGTTCTGAGCTCAAACAGCTCCAGTCTCAAATTAACCCGCACTTTCTATACAATAGCTTCTTTATTCTAAATTCATTGGCTAAGACTGGAGATGTAGATCGGATCGAGCAGTTTACAATTATGCTGGGTGAATACTTCCGTTTCATTACGCGTAACAGCGATGATCTCGTCCCAATGTCAGAGGAGACGAAGCATTCTAGAGTGTATACAGAAATTCAAGAGCTTCGTTTTTCCCGTCGTATTCAAGTGCAATTTGATGAGCTGCCAGATGAAATCGCTAGTATAAAGGTGCCACGACTTATCATTCAGCCTTTAATTGAAAATGCGTATGAGCATAGTCTGGAGAATAAGGATGAGGATGGACGATTACGCGTTACCTTTACTAGGGAGAATGATGATGTTTTCATTAGAATAGAGGATAATGGGGAGCATTTATCCGATGAAAAGCTAGAGCAGCTGAAGCTCAGTCTTAAGCACATCGATGAATCAAGTGAGATGACTGGAATTATTAATATTCACCGTCGTCTTGTGCTGACCTTTGGTGAAGCAAGCGGCTTGAAGCTTGAACGAAGCGAATTGGGTGGACTTCAAGTGACCATTCATATTCAATTGAATCAGTTGGAGCATTAGGTTAATGGCGTAGCAGCATTGTGCTGCACGCCATTTTTTATACTTTTTATACCCAATAAAGCTTACTTGATTTTTCCGCAATCTATAACTTGAAGGGTACTTCCACATCAGTTTGACAGGTTGTAGCTGGCAATTGTAAACGTTACCCTATTGAAGTATAGACATTAATTGGTACAGGGGGGCGATTCAATTTGTGAGCGTTAATAAAAAGAAAATAATTGTGGGCGCCTTATTGATTGTTGCTGTTTTGATGGCAATATTCATCGTGCGATCTCTTGGGAAAACGGAGCTTCCTACAGTTAACGACGGACAATCACTTGAGCATGAAGGAGCAGCCGTTTCTAATCCAATCATGTTGACTGACGCACCTGATCCGGATGTCGTGCGAGTAGAGGATACCTATTACATGGTAAGCACTAGCATGCATATGATGCCTGGCTCACCGATCATGAAGTCAACGGATCTTGTCCATTGGGAGATTATTGGCTATCCTTATGACCGTTTAGAGGAAAATGATGCACACAACCTAAGGAATGGTATGAATATATACGGGAAAGGCTCGTGGGCTAACAGTCTGAAGGTCTATAACGGTAAATTTTATGTGCTAACGGCATCGCTCGATTCCGGGAAGACGTACTTATTCTCTACTGAAGACCCAAGCGGTGATTGGGAACGTACTGAATTTAATGAGTATTTACATGACCCCGCCTTGTTTTTTGATGACGATGGCAAGGCTTATATTATTTATGGGGTCGAGGACTTTTCGATTAAGGAGCTCACTGCAGATTACAAGGCGATCAATCCTAACGGGCTTAATCAAGTGATATTAACATCAGGTCAACCAGGCATGGAAGGTGCACATGTCTATAAAATTAACGGTAAATATTATATTACCGCGATTTGGTGGGAGCAAGGACAGATTAGAAGGCAGTATATATACCGCTCTGACCAAATTAATGGTCCCTATGAAGGGAGATTGGCATTAAGCGATACGATGGGCTATAAGCAAAACGGTGTAGCCCAAGGTGGACTCGTTGATACACCAGATGGCAGTTGGTACGCTATGCTGTTTCAGGACCATGATGCAGTAGGTAGAGTGCCTGTTCTTGTTCCAGTGAAATGGGAGGATGATTGGCCAATCTATGGAGAGGATGGCATAGTGCCACTCACATTCACTGCACCGGGCAAGAGTGATATGTCGACAGCGTTAACGAGAAGCGATGAGTTTCTGCAGCTGTCAGCTGAAGAGAATGCAACGAGCGATCAATCGCTTGGACCAGCTTCGAATATATCATCTGGAATCGAGATAGCTGCAAACGGTTCATTTAACTCCAGTATTGCGGACTGGAGCGGCAAGGATCAAGCAAAAATCGAGGTAATCATTGATCCAGATTCGAGCGATAACAACATTGCATTGATTTCTAACCGCCGTGCGACCTACGCAGGCATCGAGCAGAACTTCACGAAGAGGATTGAACCTGGTGAGCGCTACACGGCAAGCTTCAAAGTTAAATATACGGATGGGCCTGACAATAAAGAGTTTATACTGACTGCAAGAAAAGTGAGTGCTGGCGAAACAAGCTATCAAAACCTAGTACGCGGCACAGTAAACAAAAATGAATGGACCGAGATCACAGGCAGTTTTACACTGGAGGATGTTCCTGCATTTGTATACTTGTTTATAGAGACACCATGGACTGAGGCACCGTCTCAAGAGCTGGATCTTATGGACTTTTATGTAGACGATGTTTCTATTACCTCTAACCCTGTTTCGACAGCTGAACTCGCGGAAAGCATGCCTAACGGCTCCAAGCTTGGCCTGCAATGGCAATGGAATCATAATCCTGATCATACACGCTGGTCACTAACTGAACGTCAAGGCTTTTTGCGGCTGACTACGGGCAATCCCGTAACCAATATTATGGAGGCTCGTAATACGTTGACGCAGCGCGCGGTTGGAGCATATAGCTCGGGCTGGATATCAGTAGATACGAGTCACATGCTCGATGGCGATTATGCTGGTCTAGCTGCCTTCCAGGAGGAATACGGCTTTATTGGCGTGACGCAGGAAGCGGGTAAGCAATATCTCGTTATGGTTGATAAAGGGGAAGAAATTGCAAGAGAGGCATTACAGCAGCAGCAGGTCTATCTAAAGGTTGACTTTGATTTTATGATCGATCAAGCTACCTTTTTCTATAGCTATAACGGCAGACAATGGACGGAATTTGGCAAAAAGCTAAAGATGAGCTACACGATTCCGCACTTTATGGGTTATCGCTTTGCCCTATTCAACTTTGCTACACAGCAGGCTGGTGGCTACGTTGATTTTGATTTCTTCAGATTTAGTTCAGAAGCAACGGGTGCGGAGACACCGTACCAGCTGTCAGCTTACTTAAAGGAAAGTAAGCTTGCGATCAGCAAGGATAAGGAAAGCGGCTATGAGCTCAAGCTGCTGCTTGATGATTGGCCAGCTGAGCTAGCTATCGAACGTATAGAAGCAGAGCTAATTGTCTCAGAATTGTTCGAGGTACAGGATGCGCAGCTGAATGAAGCTAACCTACCTCTTGCTGCCCTGACCTTAGAGCGGTCAGAGAAAGGAATCAAGCTTCAAATTGCTCATATAGGCTCAACAGAGCCGTTATACGTTAATCAAGATGGAAGCAAGCATGTTGCAACGATAAGCTTAAAACTTACAGAGGAGCTGAATGGAATGAAAAACGAGGAAATTAAAGTAGAGAGTGTAAAGCTAGTTGACGGAGAGGGTAAGAGCATCGAGGCAGATGTAAGCGGGGCGGTAACGAAAGCTGTCTATACACCGCCAGCTACTGCAATTGGTAAAGAACTAGGCAATCATAATCCACTAGTTACGTACAGATTTGGAGCAGATCCATATGCATTGGTGTATGAGGATCGTGTTTATCTTTATATGACGAATGATGTGCTGGAATACGATGAAAGTGGCAATGTGAAGGACAATACGTACAGCTCAATTAATAAGCTAGGTGTTATCTCTTCCGATGATTTAGTCAATTGGACGGATCATGGTGAGATTCATGTTGCAGGAGGCGAGGGTGCTGCCAAATGGGCAACGCAATCATGGGCGCCTGCCGCTGTGCATAAAGTAATCGATGGAGAAGATAAGTTCTTTTTATACTTCGCTAATAACGCTAGCAATATTGGTGTATTAACAAGTGATAGCCCGACTGGACCGTGGGTAGATCCGATCGGTAAACCGTTAATTACAAGACAAACACCAGGTGTTGCGGATGTAACGTGGCTTTTCGACCCAGCAGTATTTGTAGATGATGATGGCCAAGGCTATATTTACTTTGGCGGCGGTGTGCCGCAGGGCCAAGATGCGATGCCTAATACGGCAAGAGTGATGAAGCTTGGGGATGATATGATCAGCGTCGTTGGTGAAGCTGATGTTATTCCTGCTCCATATATGTTCGAAAACTCAGGCATTAACAAGGTAGGGAATAAATACTACTATACGTATTGCACGAACTTCTATAGCGGCACACGTGAGCCAGGAAGTCCGCCGGCTGGCGAGATTGCTCACATGGTTAGCGACTCACCGATGGGGCCTTGGACTTATGCCGGGACTATTTTGAAAAACCCTGTACATTTCTTCAACGTTGGGGGCAACAACCACCACGTAATCTTCGAGTTCCATGATCGCCATTATATTGCTTATCACGCTCAAACGCTGTCTAAGGCAATGGGAGTGGAGAAAGGCTATCGCTCGACGCATTTGAACGAGGTTGTGTTTAATGATGACAGCATTCAGACAATTACAGCAGATTATAAAGGCGTTCCACAAATCAAGCCGCTTAACCCTTACGTACGTGTAGAAGCTGAAACGATTGGCTGGAATGCAGGCATTAAGACAGCGGCTAATGATAGCGCAGCTAGCGGAAGAGCAGTAACGGACATTGATGATGGAGATTGGATTGGTATATCGAATGTAGACTTTGGTAGCGAGGGCGCTACATCCTTCAAAGCTTCCGTAGCAGCGGGCAGCATGTCTTCCATTATAGAGCTTCGTCTGGGAGATCCAGAAGGCAAGCTGATTGGTGAGCTTGCTGTACCAGCAAACGGAGAATCAGGATTCGTTGAGCTGACAACGGCAATCGAAAAGGTACAAGGCGAGCATCATCTATTCCTAGTCTTCAGAGGCGCAGCTGGCAGCAAGCTGATGGAGCTAGACTACTGGACATTCAATTAACGGTAATTATAGGACAACTAAACAAAAACCTCTCTACTTTCTCGGTAGAGAGGTTTTTGTGGTTTTAGGGTACAAAGCTCCCTGAGAATCCCCCACAAAGCTCCAGCGGAGTCCATATAATCATTAATGCGACCTCCTTCCGAAGGAAGGTACAAGCGTAGTGATTATGTGGCGGAGAGTGAGGTGCTTACGAAAATTTCCTGTAAAGCCCTCACAAAGCTCCAGCGAAGTCCATATATTCACTAAAAGCGACCCTCATTCCGTAGGAATGTTCGAGCGTTAGAGAATATATGGCGGAGCGTGAGAAACCCACAACAGAGCTTCAAGTAAAATCCTCACAAAGCTCCAAGCGAAGTCCATATAATCACTAAAAGCGCCCTCCTGCCGCAGGAAGGTTCGAGCGTTAGAGTATATGGCGGAGCCCTATCCCGTTGTTTGGATACGATGCAAATCTTTACTTGTTGGCTTTTTGGCGAAGGCTGCCAAACCGCATGAAATAAAGGAATCTATAATTAGTCAGGTAGTAAAACTACATAAAGTAAGGTTGTTGATGCAGTAATGTAAGCGCTACACTTTCTGTGTAAACAACAATCTTTTAGGGGGAAAACATGATGCGCATGAAAAAATCGATGCTATTAACAATCTGTTTAGTCTTTATGCTTGTGCTGGCTGCATGCAGTAGTAATTCTACAACAAACACGCCAGCAAACGGAGGGAATACCTCCACTAATGAGCCTGCTGTAACAGAAAGCGCTGATCCAGTAGAAGAGGAAGAAGAGGAAGTCGTTGAAGGCAATCCTAATGCAACACCAGAAATGGATTTTGATTTAGGCGGACGTACAATTAAAGTCGTTTCTTGGTGGGATATGACAATACCAGAGGACAATCCTGACAACATCCAACGCAAAGCTAACTTGGATGCTTTAATGGAGAAGCATAACTTTAACATAGAATACATCGCTATTGACTATGGCGAGTATCAAACAAAGGTTGTTGCTTCCTTGATGGCAGGCGAACCAATTGGGGATATCGTGCGACTAGGTAAAACGTACACGGTTCCAACGCTAGTTAAACAAGACCTATTATGGCCTCTTGATGACTATGTGAAAAACGATAACGCCTTTAACCAAAAAGTTACCAAAGAGCTGTATACGTATGAAGGCAAAGGATATGGTTTCACTGATGACAAAGCGAACCACACAACTGGCGTCTTTTATAATCGCACACTTATGAATCAGCTTGGCTTAAAGCCGCTGCAGGAATATGTGAACGAAGA
This sequence comes from Paenibacillus camelliae, assembly GCF_023715345.1. Classification (GTDB taxonomy): domain Bacteria; phylum Bacillota; class Bacilli; order Paenibacillales; family Paenibacillaceae; genus Pristimantibacillus; species Pristimantibacillus camelliae. The sequence continues at coordinate 1,139,022 of NZ_JAMBNY010000001.1, read as the reverse complement.
TAATTGGAACTGGGAATCGTTTATTCAAGTAGCTAAGGAAGCTAATAAGGATACAAATAATGATGGTAAATTAGATACTTGGGGGCTTGCAAATCGTGGCTTGCTTGAGCAAGCGCTTTACTCCAATAATGCAGCTCTTACTTTAGGCAACAGTCAAAACCTAGAAGATCCAAAAACATTAGAAGCATTAAACTTTGTTTCTAGACTAGCAACAGAACAAGTATCTAGACCTACAGAAGGCGGCGATTGGACAGAGCCAAGCCAGTTTTTCCGTCAAGGCAATACATTGATGTTTGTAGGTGCGATGTATGAGGTAAGCGGTATTAAAACGGATATGGCCGATTACGATATTGGCTTTGTTCCACTACCAAAAGGACCTAGTGCTACGGAATATCACTCTGGTGAAGCGTTGTTCCAGGCATTAACGATCCCTAAAACAGTAGAAAACCCAGAGCAGCTCATGTACATCTGGGAAAAAATCAATGACATTGAATCGATGTACGATTACCCATCACAAGCTTCCTTTGAAAGTAATTTCGATAATGAAGATGATATCAACAATGCAATACAAGCACAGGCTGGTTTGCTTGTACTAGATCATAACACTTTCCCGTCCTTGCCTTATTGGGATTTTGAAGCTGAGTTAACGTCCGGCACTTCGGTATCGACAGTAGTCGAGTCTTATAAAGCTCCATTCCAAGCAGCAATTGACGAGATTTACGGTCAATAATAGTTTACTTAGTCCCCCATTTAAATGATTTAACTGGGGGACTCTAATTGATGATGTAGCTCTTGCAAGGAGGGAAGAAAGTTGAAAAAAAGTATAAAGAACTACGTGATTATCTTCCTAGTTCTTGCCTTAATCATTACGTCCATCGCAGTGTTTGCTCCTTCCCGTTCTTCGAATACACAGCTGGCACTAGCTATGAGTGACTTTGTGGCAGTTACTGACGACAGTGATGAGAACGACTATGCGCATTACTTGCAGCGCTATGAAGCCGCTAATCGTCCTGAGCAAGCTATACGTATAGAAGGCGAGCAATACTCGAAAGTAGAAGGGACTGGCTTCGAAGTTGTCGATCAATATGAAGGCTTAGCAGGTAAGGCTGTAATAACTCCTGAGACAGGAGAAATTAGCTGGGATGTTAATCTTCCATCAGCAGGATTGTACAACATTCGTGTTCATTATTACCCGATCGAAGGAAAAAGCTCTGCCATTGAGCGAGAGTTTCTAATAAACGGAGAAATTCCTTTTAGAGGCGCGGATATTTTGCTGTTTAACCGTATTTGGGCCAATGCAAGCGATGAAGTGAGGCAGGATGATCGCGGCAATGATTTGCGCCCGAGACAAATTGAGAAGCCGTCCTGGCAGCTCAAGTCCTTTATTGATGGTGATGGATACTATGAGGATCCATATTCCTTTTATTTTGAAAAAGGACAGCAGACGATAACGTTGCGAGCTCTAAGAGAGCCAATGGCAATTGATTATATTGAATTGTATCAAGAGAAGGAGCTGCTAAGCTACGAGCAGCTAAAACAGCAATATGAAGCAGAACAAACTCCGGAGGCATCGAATCAGATCAAGATCATTCAAGCTGAACATGCAACATCGAAATCATCACCGACGCTTTATGCCTTAACGGATCGTTCGAGCCCATCCGTAGAGCCTTACCATGTATCTAAACTGCGCATCAACACAATTGGTGGATTGAACTGGAGACTTCCGGGTCAATGGATCGAGTGGGAGTTCGAGGTTGAAGAGGATGGTTTATATCAAATCGCACTTAAGCGCAAGCAGGATCAATTACGAGGCGTATACTCCACGCGCAGCCTAATGATTGATGGCGAATATCCATTTGAAGAAATGAAGCGTATTCGCTTCAACTACAACACAGAATGGCAGATGGATGTGCTTGGTGAGGATGAGCCATATCTATTTTACTTAACAAAGGGCAAGCATAATATTCGCTTAGCCGTATCTCTTGGTGATATTGCACCATTGCTGCGCACGATTGAATCTAGCGTTCTGCAGCTGAATGAAATGTACCGCAAAATATTGATGATTACGTCAAATACACCTGACCCGTATCGTGATTATCAGCTTGAAAAACGTATTCCTGACCTCATAGAGGTTTTATCCGAACAAGCAGAAACGGTTGATAGTGTAGCCAAATATCTTGAGGATATGACAGGAGAACGTAGTGATAAAGTAGCTGCACTTCACTCTCTAGTTGTTCAATTAAAAGATATGATAGAGTACCCAGAAACGATTGCTAAACGCTTAAGAACGTTTAAGCTCAACGTTGGTAGCTTAGGTACGTGGATTCTGCAAGTACAGGAACAGCCTTTAACGTTGGATTACCTCGTCGTTGCTTCACCTGATCAGGATCTTCCTAAAGCCGATGCAAATATGTTCCGTGAGCTGCAGCATGAGCTAGGCGCGTTAGTAGCCTCATACACAGAGGATTATGACAGCATCGGTAACATTACGGAGAATCAGCGCTCAATTACGGTGTGGATAACGACTGGTCGAGATCAGGCTCAAGTATTGAAAAATCTAATCGACGATTCATTTACCCCAGATACGGATATATCAGTACAACTCAGACTAGTACCAGGCAATATTCTACTGCCTGCAACTCTAGCGAATGAAGGACCAGATGTGGCATTGCAGGTTGGCGAGGATGTGCCTATAAACTATGCGATGAGAAATGCGGCTGCTGATCTGACGCAATTCCCAGATTATGAATCCGTTCTTTCACGCTTCCGTCAAAGTGGTGTCGTACCATATCAGTACAACGGAGGAATTTACGGGCTGCCAGAGCAGCAAACGTTCCCAATGCTGTTCTATCGCAAAGACATATTAGAAGAGCTAGAGCTGGAAGTGCCAAAAACATGGCAGGACATCTATAACATGATTTCCGTTCTGCAAAAGCACAATATGGAGTTTTGGCTGCCGCTGGAAACGCCTACGAATAACGTGAATCTAGTGCCGAATGCAACATTTGCCATGCTTCTCTATCAGAACGGTGGAGAGTTCTACCGGGATAATGATAAGAAAAGTGCACTCGATTCCGAAACATCGATGGAAATGTTTAAGCGCTGGACACAGTTTTATACAAACTATAAATTCCCGCTTATAGCTGATTTCCCTAACCGTTTTCGTACAGGAGAAATGCCAATCGGAATTGCCGATTATACAACGTACAATATGCTGACTGTAATGGCGCCTGAGATTAGAGGATTGTGGGACTTCACGATGGTTCCAGGCACAGAGCAAGCCGATGGTACGATTAACCATCAAGTGGCCAGCTCAACGACGGCAGTCATGATGCTAGAAAACGCAGAGGATAAAGAGGCTGCATGGGAATTTATGAAATGGTGGACATCGAAAGATATCCAAATTCAATATGGTCGTGAGATGGAAGGTCTGATGGGGGAAGCGGCTCGCTATCCAACAGCTAACATCGAGGCACTAGAGGAGCTGCCGTGGCCAGTAAAAGATTACAACAATCTGGAAAGTCAATGGCAGTGGGTGGAAGGGATTCCACAGGTGCCAGGTGGCTACTTTACTGGACGACACTTAGATAATGCGTTCAGAAAAGTTGTAAATGGCAACGAAAATCCTCGTGAAGCACTATCTGACTACATTCTATATATCAATGACGAAATAGAGATTAAACGGAAAGAGTTCAATTTACCTTATTAGTTGGAGGTGGAAGCCGATGCAAACGGAAACGTCGAAACAAACGGTACAGGGCTCCATCCGACCGGTGAAATCATCAAAAATGTCTCAAATACTAAGTGAGCTGAAAAAGAATAAGCACTATTACTTTTTGATGAGTCCGTACATGATCATATTTTTTACCTTTACCGTCATACCTGTTGTATTTTCTTTACTGCTTAGCTTTTTCTATTTCAACATGCTGGAGTTTCCGCGATTTGTTGGATGGCAAAATTATTCGCGATTATTTCTAAATGATGATGTGTTTATGATCGCGCTGAAAAATACCTTCCTATTCGCAGTCGTCACGGGTCCTCTCAGCTACATTGCCTGCTTTATCTTTGCGTGGATTATCAATGAGCTGTCTCCTAAGGTCAGGGCATTTATGACGCTTGTATTCTATGCCCCTTCGATTTCAGGAAATGTATTCTTCATCTGGCTTATCGTTTTCTCGGGAGATAGCTATGGCTATTTGAATGGCTTTTTAATGAAGGTGGGCTTTATTCTTGAGCCCATCCAGTGGCTCCAGGATGAAAAGTATATTTTGCCAATCGTAATGATTGTACAGCTTTGGTTGAGTCTTGGAACAAGCTTCCTTGCCTTTATTGCCGGACTACAGACGATTGATCGCTCGCTTATTGAAGCGGCAGCAGTTGATGGCATTCGCAACAGATGGCAGGAGCTATGGTTCATTACGCTTCCATCCATGAGACCACAGCTTATGTTCGGTGCGGTTATGCAGATCACAGCCTCGTTCGCAGTAGCGGATATATCGATAGCGCTGGCAGGTTTTCCGAGCGTTAACTATGCCGCACATACAATCGTAACTCACTTGATGGATTACGGTACGATTCGCTTCGAGATGGGCTATGCTTCCGCCATTGCAACGGTACTGTTCGGCATTATGATCGGAACAAATCTATTAACGCAGAAGCTGCTAAGAAAGGTGGGTGAGTAACGGTGGGATTAAAATTGATTGCTTCCTTGCGGGCGCCTAGAAAGCTGAATCGCTCGTTCACGGTCAGTTTCTTGCTGTTCGTGCTCCTTGCCTTGTTCGGATCGTTTATGGCATTACCACTGATTTATGCGATTAATAACGCATTTAAGCCGTTAGATGAATTGTTTATATTTCCACCACGTTTTTTCGTTAAAAATCCGACGTTCGACAATTTCTTTGATCTTGTAGCCATTATGGGGAATTCTTGGGTGCCGCTATCACGCTATATTACGAATACGCTGCTCATTACGCTTATCGGTACTGCAGGGCATATTATCTTCGCCTCTGCTGCAGCGTATCCGCTAGCGAAGTACAGATTTTTAGGCTCTAAGTCGCTATTTTCAATTGTCGTATTAGCGTTAATGTTCTCCGGTCACGTTACAGCAACACCAAACTATATGGTGATGTCATGGCTAGGTTGGATTAACACGCATGCTTCAATTATTGTCCCTGCGCTAGCATTTCCACTAGGACTGTTTCTAATGAAGCAGTTTATGGAGCAAATTCCGGATGCACTGCTTGAAGCAGCAAAAATTGACGGTGCCAATGAATACCGTATTTACTGGACTATTGTCATGCCGAACGTTAAGCCGGCTTGGTTAACGTTGTTAATTCTACAGTTTCCAGCGCTTTGGGGTACGGACGGAGGAAGCTTTATTTATAGCGAGAATCTGAAGACGCTCCATTATGCACTCGGGCAAATTGTGCAGGGCGGTATTGCTCGAGCCGGTGTCGGAGCAGCAGTTGCGCTAATATTGATGATTGTTCCAATTACGCTTTTTGTCATCTCACAAAGCTCTGTCATTCAAACAATGGCAACTTCTGGAATGAAAGAGTAGAGGGGGGCACAATCATGACATCGAATCGTAAACGTAAGCTCGTCATCATGCTTGTTCTAAGTGTGGCGCTGCTGCTTAGCCCAATCACTGGCACTGCAACTGTTCAAGCAGAGGGTGCTTCCAATTCTTATAACTATTCGTTTTGGGGAAACACTGTTGTTTCGCCAGATGCTTATGACGCAACGAAGCTGCTTACAGGCCATAATCTAGGAGTTGGCAGCTTAAAGGATCCAAGCGATCTGCATGTTACGGCGGACGGTCACATCTATGTGCTGGATTCAGGCAACAACCGTATTATCGTGCTTGATGATAAGTTTAAGCTGCTTCACATCATTGATAGCTTTGAACATGCAGGTCAGCAGGATACGTTTGCATCTCCGCAAGGTATCTTTGTTACAGAGCATAATCAGCTTTACATTGCAGATACAGGCAATAAGCGAGTTGTCCACCTTGACGAGCAGCGGCAGCTTGTACAGATCGTGGACTCTCCGCAATCTGAACTGCTGCAGGCCAACTTTGAGTTTAAGCCTGTACGTGTCGTTGTAGATAAGGCGAATCGTATATATGTGATGGCAACCGGTGTATTTGATGGTTTTATGGAGTTTAATGCTAACGGTGAATTTACAACGTTTATCGGAGCCAATCGTGTGAATGTCGATCCGCTCGAATATTTATGGAAAACGCTATCTACACGAGAACAACGGAGTCAAATGGTTCAGTTTACACCTACTGAATTCACTAATCTCGATATTAATGATGAAGGCTTTATTTATGCAACGAACGGTGATCAATGGGGCGATAACATCAAAAAGCTGAATGCTCAGGGCACCGATATTTTACGAAGAGAAGGCTACTTTAATCCAACGGGAGATATACGCTATAGAGTAACGGATGGGCCATCCCGTATGATCGATATCGATGTTACCGATAGCGAAATTTATTCCGTGCTAGATTCTAAGCGTGGGCGTATCTTCACCTACAACGGCGATGGACACTTAATGTATGTATTCGGGGGTCTCGGCAATCAGCTTGGAAAGTTTACAACCCCAGTTGCTATCGAGCGAGTTGGTGATCAGATGCTTGTGCTCGATAAAGCGCTGGGTGAAATTACAGTGTTCGAGACAACACCATATGGAAGAACGCTGAATGAAGCGGTTCGCAGCTACTATCGTGGTGATGAAGAAGCAGCCTTTCAACGCTATTTAGAAACGATTAATATGAATGCCAATCTTGAATTCGCATACTCAGGAATTGGAAAGGCGCTGCTGCGTCAGGGCAATTACGGAGAAGCGATGAAATACTTTAAGGAAAGCTACGATAACAAAGGATACTCTAAAGCCTTTTTACTGCACCGTAAAGAGATTCTGCGATCGTATTTCCCAACCATTATGACAATACTCGTTACTTTACTGCTTGCTATTTTTGTATGGAGAAAAGTTCGGAAGTGGAAGGGAGGAAAAAAGATTGTCACCATCGAGTAAAGAACTGATCAAATATCCTTTTTATCTTATTGTCCATCCCTTTAATGGCTATTGGGAGCTTAAATATGAGCGCAGTAACAAATGGAATGTAATCATCTCATTTGTCATATTGTTTCTGCTTGCGTTGACGAATATTTTACATTCACAATACGCTGGATTTCTCGTCAACATCTACAATCCAAAAGAGATGAACAGCTTAATGGAGTTTCTGTACGTCATTGTACCGGTGCTGTTCTGGTGTATCGCAAACTGGTCGCTGACGACGCTAATGGACGGTGAAGGGAAATTCGTTGAGATTTTTAATTCAACCTGTTTTGCTCTCATTCCATTAGTCGTAATTAATTTTCCGTGGATATGGTTAAGCAATGTGGTTGCGCTAGAAGAGACGACCTTCTATTATTTCTCAAGGAGCTTTGCAGTGATATGGTTTGTATTTTTACTTTTTGTCGGTAATATGACGGTGCATCAATATACACCACTAAAAACAATTTTTACGATGCTGCTAACTTTATTGGCCATCGGTTTTATGGCATTCCTTTGCCTGCTTTTTTTCAGTCTTGTACAGCAAATCATTTCTTTCATATCCGTCATCTATCAAGAAATGGTCATGAGAGGCTGAGGGAGCACAGGCTTTCGACGTACTTATCATGTACAAGAAGCGTCCCTAGCTACATATCATGAAAAGGTTGAGGAGGATAGAAATGAGATTAGCAAAGAAGTGGATAAGTTTCATCATAGTCGTTGTGCTTATTGCTGGTTGCACGAATGTCCAGCCATCAAACCAAGCTAATGTAGAACCAGATGTGGGGCAAATAAGCACTGATACAGTCAAATTAGAAGGTATGAAGCCTGTTCGCGCAGCATTTACAAGTACAGCTGTACCTAACATGAAAGGAATGCTGGAAAATGATCAGCTGCAATTGTTTGTGCATGAGGAGACGGGTGAAATAGCAATTGTTCAAAAAAAGAGCGGAGAAGTTTGGTACAGCAACCCATTAGAAAGAGATTCAGATCCGATAGCAGCGGGTGTGAATAAGGATATGCTGTCTGCTCAGCTAAAGCTTGATTTTTATAACTCCTTCGGTCAGATTAACACGATCAATTCATATACCGACAGCGCTGCTCACAAGCAATTGACGGTTGAGGAGAGCGACAATGGCATTCGAGTAACCTATCAATTCGGCACATCGAAGCGTTCGGCTGAAGACTTGCCCTTGAAGCTGAGCAAAGCTAGATTTGAAGAGCTAAAGGGTGAGATGGATAAAGCAGGGCAGCGAGCACTATTAATTGCTTATAAGGAGAATAAAGATACGGAAACTTATGAGCGAAACGATAGTGCCCTTCAAGGTCTACAGCTAGATCGTGCGCTGCAGGCGTTTGATGCAATTGGATATACAGAAGAAGATTTGATGCAGGACGCTCAGGAGCATAACTCAACGCAAGCGAAGCCAGAGCCGAGAATTTTCCAGGCAGTTATTGAATACTCGCTTGATGGAGAAAGCTTAATCGCAACTGTCCCTGTAGCGGATATACAATACCCAGAAGCCTATCCTGTCAATATGATCTCCATGCTTAGTTTTTTTGGAGCTGCTGATTCTGAAGAAGCTGGATCGATTTTTGTTCCGGATGGCTCAGGTGCGTTAATTCATTTCAATAATGGTAAAACAAAATATCCAGCTTATCAGCAGTCCGTCTATGGTCTTGATATGACGATGGAGATGACGGAGGATGCGAATCAGGAGCAGAAAATTAGGCTGCCTGTATTCGGTATGATTCGGAATAACGGCGCATTTGTAGCCATTATTGAAGAAGGGGCTTCCGCTGCAACGATTAACGCAGACGTGAGCGGTAGATTGAATAGCTACAACTATGTATACCCAAGCTTCTATGTTATTAACAAAGGTGATGTCACGCTTGACGCGAACGGACAACGTCGCTCCTTGCCGAAGTTTCAGGAGCAGCCGATGTCTACAGATTACACGGTACGTTATACGTTCCTTGGAAAAGACCAGGCTTCGTATTCTGACATGGCTCAATATTATCAGCAATATTTGCAGGAGCGAAGCGGCTTGCCGCAGCCTTCAAGCGAGACACAGTCAGCAAGCACATTTTATTTGGAGCTCATCGGCAGTATAACAAAGCTGAACCATTTCGCAGGTATCCCGTACGAGGCGCTTGAGCCGCTAACGACCTTTGAGCAAGCTAAGGATATGATTACACAGCTCGAGCAACGGAATATTACTGAGCTCGCTGTCAAATATGCCGGCTGGTTTAATGGCGGATTAGATCATAAAGTACCTTCTAAAGTATCCGTTGATAAAGGGATAGGCGGAAGTAAAGGATTAAACAGCTTTGTAGCATTCACGAAAGAAAAGAACATCGCTTTATTTCCTGAAGCTTCGCTGCTTATGGCCAATTCCAGCAAAGGCTTTAATGAAAGAGTAAGAGCATCACGTACGCTAAGAGAAATACCAGCAATGCTATATCCGGTTGATTTGGCACTTAACCGTCGAGATCGTGAGAAATCTCCTTCTTATATCGTGTCGCCTCGCTATGTGGAGGGCTACACTGAATCGTTGCTGAAGGGATTAACGAAATACGATACGGGAGGCATTGCTTTAAGAGACTTAGCAGATATGCTGAACAGCGACTTTTTGAAAAACAAACAAATTGATCGTGAGCAATCTGAGCAAATCTCCGTCCAAGCGCTGCAGATGATTCAGCAGCAAAACCTAGAAATGCTTGCAGATGGCGGTAATGCTTACGCTTTGCCATACGTTACGCATGTAACCAACGCGCCAATGTCGAGCAGTAAGTTTAAAATTGAGGATGAATCGATTCCATTCTATCAGATGGTTATTCGAGGATTTATCGATTACACGGGTTCGCCGTATAATTTATCTACCTATACAGATGAGCGAAAATACGTGCTGAAGACATTGGAATATGGTTCAAACACTTATTTCAAATGGATCTATGAGCCGAACTACTCTGTAAAGGATACCGATCAAAATGATCTGTTTGCTGTTAATTATGAGATATGGCTAGATCAGGCAGAAGCGATCTATAGCGAGGTTAATGACTTCTTGCAGCAAGTTAGCTCTAAACGAATCAGCAAGCATGAAAAATTAAGCGAAGAAGTGTATAAAACAACCTATGAAAATGGCATATATGTCATCGTCAATTATAGTGATACGAAGGTGACGGTTGATGGTGTAACTATCGATGCCGTGGGCTATGTAACAGGTGGTGAGCAATCATGAAAACTGGACTGAAGCTTGGCATAAAGCAACGTACGTATACGCAGCAAAAAGCGATGTGGGGATTTCTTTATGTCCTGCCTTGGCTGCTTGGTTTTATCTTTTTCTTTCTCATTCCTTTCATCTCATCGCTACGCTACAGCTTTAGTAAGATTACAGCGAATGCACAGGGAATGATCATTGAGTGGATAGGCTTCAATAACTATGTTGAAGCACTAACGATCAATACCAGCTTTAACCGTACATTGACCGAATCCATCATTAATATGGTTGTCAACGTACCGCTTATCGTTGTATTCAGTTTATTTTTGGCCGTACTGCTTAATCAAAAGTTTTTCGGCCGTTCGCTCGCTCGAGCAGTATTTTTCTTGCCCGTTATATTAGCCTCTGGTGTTATTCTATCACTTGAGAGCACGAGCTTAATCCAAGCTGTAAATGAACAGAATGCTGGCAGCTCAGGTGTTATCAATGCGTTCAGCAGCTTTGAGCTTCAGCGTCTCATGCTGGAAGCAGGCGTTAGCGAAACAATCGTGCTTTATTTAACGGGAGCGGTTGATCGCATCTATGAAATCGTAAGCTTATCCGGAGTGCAAATTCTTATATTTCTCGCAGGTATTCAGACGATTTCTCCGCAGCTGTATGAGGCATCGAAGATGGAAGGTGCAACAGGCTATGAAGCATTTTGGAAAATTACATTTCCAATGGTAAGTCCACTCATTCTAGTTAATGTGGTATATACAATCATCGATTCGTTTTCACGCAATGCACTGACGGATTTGATTCGTGAGACTGGATTTACTAAGTTTAATTTTGGCTTGAGCTCTGCAATGGCATGGATTTATTTCCTGTGCATCGCTATCATACTGATAATTAGTACATCCATTATCTCAAGAAAAGTATTCTATCACGAATAGAAGGAGGTGCGGAGCTTGATTCGATCAAAATGGTTATCCTTTGAAAACTGGAAGAAGTGGCTATGGTCCTTCGTAAGGTACATTCTCATTCTCGGCTTAGCATTCGTAATTTTGTACCCGATACTGCAAAAAATATCAACTGCAATTAAGGACAAGTCGGATCTTTACTCACCAATTGTTGTATGGATCCCACAAAATTACTCGCTTAATAACTTTCTTCAGGTCATTAACATTATGGATTATTGGGAGACGCTGCTTAATACGTTTTCCTTGTCCGCGATGACAACGATTCTAACAGCGATATCCTGTGCACTGGCTGGCTACGGCTTTGCACGTCTCAAATTCAGAGGAAGCAATTTGTTGTTTGCTGGTGTAATGCTGACGATTCTCGTTCCACCTACAACGATCTTGATTCCGATGTATATGAACTTAAAGGACTTTACATTGCTTGGTCTTATTCCGCTAATTACTGGGAAACCCGTAAATCTGCTGAATTCGTACTGGCCGTTTATATTAACATCACTAACCGCGAGCTCACTGAAGGCAGGCTTATACATCTTTATATTTAGGCAATTTTTTAGAGGGGTGCCTAAGGAAGTTGAAGAAGCTGCTTACATTGATGGAGCTGGTATCGGTAAAACCTTTATGGGCATTATGCTCCCTAATGCAATCCCTGCCATCATTACAGTGACATTATTCTCCTTCGTATGGCAATGGAATGATAGCTTTTATACGACGACTTATTTGACCTCAAGTAAAGTAATGTCGACTCAGCTGTCGTCACTGCCGTACAACTTAGCCGTCCAACTGGATGGAGGAGATGCGTCACAGGCAGATCCGTTTTATTTAAGTATGGTACAGGATACAGGGATACTAATGGCGATACTGCCGCTCATCATCATTTACTTATTCGTACAGCGTTACTTTGTCGAAAGTATTGAGCGTACGGGTATTGTCGGCTAAGCCTATTGAGTTTAATAGTACTATGAAACGCCAAGTGAGGATCCGTAGAAATTATGCGGTTCACGCTAGGCGTTTCTAATTTGCAGGAAAGGCAGGGTAATCTATTGAATATAAAAATCAAGAAAAATCATGTCTTGATACTAGCGGTTTCTGTACTTATAGTTGTGGCAACGATTTTTATTATTACAGTGAGTAAGGATAGCAAGCAAGAATCGAAAACGAATGATGCAATTAATATAGCAGCTGAGTCTGGCGGTAGCGCTCAGGAGCTTGAAGCAATAGATGATGTAAGTGAGGAGGGGCCTGAGGAAAGCACACCAGCTGTAGAGCCGGAAGCGACGCCAACACCAGAGCCAACAGTAGCACCAGAGCCGTCCGTTGAAGCTGATATACCTTCGCTGCACGAGGTATTTGCAGATTATTTTCCAATCGGTGCTGCAATTGAGCCTTTCCAAACAAGTGGTCTGAAGGCTGAATTGCTCAAGAAGCATGTCAATATGCTTGTTGCCGAAAATGTGATGAAGCCCGATGCGATTCATCCTAGTGAAGACAACTATAATTGGACAGCAGCGGATCAGCTTGTTGCATTTGCTAAAGAAAACAACATGCAGCTGCGCTTTCACACCTTAGTATGGCACAGTCAGGTTGGAGATTGGTTCTTTAAGGATCTAGATGGCAAGCCGATGGTGGACGAAACGGACCCTAAGAAGCAGGAGGCGAATAAAAAGCTGCTGCTCGAACGTCTTGATTCGCATGTACGCACGATTGTAAGCCGCTACAAGGACGATATTGTGTCATGGGATGTAGTGAATGAGGTTATCGAGCCGAATGATCCTGATGGCATGCGTGCTAGTCCATGGTACATCATTACAGGTACCGATTATATTGAGACCGCTTTCCGCGCTGCACGAGAAGCCGGTGGAGAACAAATTAAGCTGTATATTAACGATTATGGCACAGATGGTGCAGCGAAGCGTGAGCGTCTGTATAAGCTGGTGCAGGAAATGCTTGATAAAGGAGTACCGATTGATGGTGTAGGTCACCAAACCCATATTAGCATTCCTTGGCCTCCAACTGCGATGATCATTGAATCAATGAAGCGATTTGCGGAACTAGGACTCGATAATATTGTGACTGAGCTTGATATGAGCTTATATGCATGGGATGACCGCAGTGATTACGGCGATAGCATACCTGAGGAAGTGTTGATGAAGCAAGCAGATCGATATCGCGAGCTATTCGAAGCGTTCAAGGAAAATAAAGATATCATTAGCGAGGTCGTGTTCTGGGGAATTGCAGACGACCATACGTGGCTAAGCGGTTTTCCTATAAATCGAACAGAAGCTCCTTTACTGTTCGACAAGCAGCTGCATGCTAAGCCTGCATTCTGGGCAATTGTAGACCCAGATAAGCTCGAGAGCAAGGAATAGTCTTAGAAGATAAGCAGCAGATGAATAATTAAATCTGCTGCTTTAAGTTTCTACACAGGCATTCTAACGGAAGGAATGAGTGAATTCATGGTTGATGAGTTACCAGAGATTTTTAAGTCACAGCTAAGCGAGGATATTCTGTTTAACGTCAAAACGGATCTTGATACGCAGGGGATGCTTGCTGCACAATGGCTAGCTATTACGCATGGAGATGTAACACTGTGGCAGGAAAAGGCTGAGCCTATCAAGCGTATTGGGATTGAAGAGATTAAGGAAGCGCGAGCGGTAAGTAATATAGGCAGTGGTATGCTCGTCGTTGAAACTACTACAAACGGCCCTATCGTAATCGCACGCTATACATCTACCTTGTCAACCGCAATGAGCTTTGCAGCAAAGCTGATCACTGCGCTTGCCCAAGGAGAACAGCTGCCTGTTGCAACAAAAGGAGACATCCCGCGTTATTGCTCAACCTGTCATAGCCCTATGAAGGAAGGGACGAAAACCTGCGAGTTTTGCTTGAGTAAAAAGTATGCCGCTCTGCGGATGCTAGGCTACTTAAAGCCATATAAGTTCAAGGGAATACTAGCTTTAGGTCTACTGATTCTCTCGACGATTGTAGAATTAATTCCACCATTTTTAACGAAAATAATCGTCGATGATGTGCTTCAGCCGCAGCAACCAGGCACGCTCTTTGTCATTATTATAGCCGCATGGGCGCTTACATTGCTTGTCATGTCTAGCATGCAGGCTTTACGCGGCTATATTGGTGTAGCGATCAGCTCGAAGCTGATGGGGGATATACGTAAGGATGTGTATCAATCCTTGATGAAGCTGTCACTTGCCTATTTTGATAGAAGACAAACCTCTCAATTCATTAGTCGTGTGAACAGTGATGCGGAATCGATGCGCCAGTTTATGACCGATGGCGTCATCTATATTGCAGGCCATCTCCTGCGGTTTTTATTTATACTAGTCATCATCTTCTCTATGAATTGGAAGCTTACATTACTCGCTCTAGTGCCTATTCCACTGCTCGTCTTCTTATCGATATCGATATGGCCAAAAGTTGGGCGTCGTTTATATCAACAATGGCGAGCGATCTTTCGTTTGAATATGCAGGTCGGTGATACGCTGCAGGGAATACGTGTCATTAAAGCGTTCGGACAAGAAAAAAGTGAGCTGGTGCGCTACAACAATGCCAACGAGGAAGTCGTTCATCATGACATGCGCTCAGAAAAGATGTGGCAGCTATTTTTCCCTGCCTTTGGTTTACTGACGAGTCTAGGTGCTGTATTAATCTGGTACTTAGGAGGCTACCAAGTGCTGTCTAATGAGCTGCAATTAGGTGTGCTGCTTGCTTTTGTAGCGTATTTGGGCATGCTGTTCGGTCCAATTCAGTGGCTGAGTCAGATGATTAGCTGGACGAGTAGAGCTATGACCGCTTCTCATCGTATCTTTGAGATTATGGACACGCCAGCAGACGTTGCAGATCATCCTGATGCCGTGAAGGTGCCGAATATTAAAGGGGATGTTGTGCTGCAGCAAGTGACCTATGGCTATGAGAAGCATTACCCTGTGCTTAAGGATATTAATCTTGAGGTAAAGGCAGGGGAAATGATCGGTCTAGTCGGACATTCAGGTGCTGGAAAATCTACATTCATTAATTTGCTTTGCCGCTTCTACGATGTCGATGAAGGAGTCATAACGATAGACGGTGTGCCTATTCGTGATATTGAACAAACAGAGCTCAGACGCCAAATTGGCGTAGTGCTGCAGGAAACGTTTCTATTCGATGGAACGATCGCTGAAAATATCGCTTACTCTAAGCCGGACGCAACACCTGAAGACATTATGCGTGCAGCCAAAATCGCCAACGCCCATGATTTTATCGTTAGGCTTCCTGATGGCTATGATACACGTGTAGGTGAAAGAGGTCATAAGCTTTCTGGTGGTGAAAAGCAGCGAGTAGCGATTGCGCGAGCCATTATTCATGATCCGAAAATACTTATACTGGATGAAGCAACCGCATCCGTCGATACAGAAACAGAACGGCAAATACAGGAGGCGCTTGCGAATTTGGTTAAGGGTAGAACGACGTTTGCCATTGCCCATCGACTTTCTACGCTGCGCAATGCGGATCGGTTAGTTGTGCTTGATCGAGGTAAAATGGTAGAGCTAGGAACACATGAAGAGCTGCTGGAGAAAGAGGATGGCGTTTATCGTAAGCTTGTTGATGCGCAGATGGAAATGTCAAAAATTAAAGGAGTGGGTTCGTAACGATGAGTGCAGAGGACATCCGAATGCTTTCGTCAGAAGAGCTTTACGTATACCGTGGCGAGGGTGGAGTACTACAGGGAATTGTTGATGGAAAAACGTATCACGAGCTGCTTATTTTTCTTACATTCCCAATGCGGTACACAAGCGAGTATGTTTCAATACGAACGAAGGACGGCAATGAGCTTGGAATCGTCCGATCATTGGCTGGACTTGATCGAGACAGTGCAGCTGTACTGAAGGAGGAAATTGAGCTTCGCTATTTTCTACCTCGTGTCACTAAAATTGAATCCATTAAGCAGCGTTCAGATCTGTGGTTTTGGGAGCTGCAAACCCATCTCGGTTCGATTCGTATCATTATGCGGAATTTACATGATCATATTCAATTTCCAGGAGGAGACCGAATTTTATTATCCGACCTTGATGGCAGACGCTGCGATATTGTTAATTGGAGGCAGCTGGATGCACATAGCCAGCGATTGCTTAGAGATATATTATAACGGGCTATCCATATTTCAGCAGGTATAAAAGCCGTGAACTGGCAGGTTGTTGTTTAGGAAGGTACAAGATATTATTCATACATATGAGAACTAAAGGAGGATCAATCACAATGAGCAGCACGATGATTCAAAACCCAATTATATGGGCTGATGTTCCAGATCCAAGTGTCATCGCAGTAGGTGACTATTTCTATATGGTAAGCACAAGCATGCATTCTATGCCGGGCTGTCCGATTATGAGATCGAGAGATATGGCTAATTGGGAAATTATTAGCTATGTGTTTGATACGCTAGAGGATAATGATCAACACAATATGGTCGACGGGAAAAACATATATAGTAAAGGCTCATGGGCTACTTGTCTTCGAGAGCATAATGGCGTATTTTATGTGTGCTTCTCCAGCAATGATACACGTCAGTTTTATGTATATCGATCAAGCAGCATCGAGCAAGGGGAGTGGAAGCGATCGGTTATTAAACAGCTGTTCCACGACCCAAGCTTACTATTCGATGAGGATCGTGTATACGTCATTCATGGCAACGGCAACATTCACATTACGGAACTAACCTCTGATCTACGTTCAGTCAAGGAAGGTGGCTTGAATCAGCTGCTGCTTGAAGGGAAGTCAGAAGGGATGGGGCTGCGCGCTGAGGGCTGTCATGCGTACAAATTAAATGGATATTACTACTTTTTCTTTATCGAATGGCCAAGAGATGGCAACCAGCGTCGCAGACAGATTTGCTATCGCTCGGAAAGCCTGCTAGGCCCGTTCGAGCTTAAAGTTGTACTGGATGATAATTTGGGATATCGCAATCATGGCGTAGCTCAGGGCGGCATTGTGAAGGATGTTAATGGCAAGTGGTATGCGATGCTATTCCAGGATCATGATGCCGTGGGCAGAATCCCCGTTGTCGTTCCAGTAACGTGGGAGGAGGACTGGCCCGTATTCGGAGTAAACGGTAAAGTCCCAGAGTCGTTTGAAGTATCGCTTCCCTATACAAGCACTAGACCGATCGTATGTAGTGACGAATTTGATTATAAGGAAAATAAGCTAGCTTTACAGTGGCAATGGAATCATCGCCCGAACGAGCAGCTATGGTCTGTGACGGAGCGGACAGGATATTTAAGACTTACGACAGGCGCATTAGCTCACAGTGTGCTTGAAGCAAGAAACACCATTACCCAGCGTACTGAAGGACCATCCTGTATAGGCGAGGTTGTAGTTGATGTGACGCAAATGAAGCCAGGTGACCATGCCGGCTTAGTGGCCTTGCAGAACTGGTTTGGCACAGTGGGGATGCAAGTCGATAGTGAAGGAAAACGAGCGGTTGTAATGACAGTAAATGACGGAGACGGACAAGAGCAAATCGTAGAGACGATACCTTGTGACGCGCCAGTCGTATACTTCAAAATACAATTTGAATTTGAGGATAGCATAGATCTAGCTTATTTTTATTATGCAACAACAGAGGGAGATTGGATGAGCATCGGTCAGCCTCTAAAAATGAGATATACGTTAGATCATTTTATGGGCTATCGAATAGGTTTGTTTAACTACGCAACTGCGCAATCGGGCGGTTATGTAGATTATGACTATTTCCACTATTGGAAAAAGGTAGACGGTGAGTTTCAGCTCATCCGATAATTACACTGAAAGTTAAGAGCCTGCTGGTTTGATACGCTTTCCTTAGTTAGACAGGTAATCTGTTTAACGAGGGAGAGATATCAGTCAACCAGCAGGCTCTTTTTTTAATTAGCGCGAGACAATTCGTATTGCTTTCTGTACATGTTGGCACTCAAGCCGGTGTATTCCTTAAACTTCTTGTAGAACCAATCGATCTCTGTGTAGCCAATTTCATTGGCAATTTCGTAGATTTTAAGATCCGTTCTTGTTAGCAGCAGCTTCGCCTTTTCCATTCTTTGCTGCAGCAAATATTCATTAAAGGACATGTTTTCATACAGCTTAAATTTTTGTCCTAAGTACGCACAGTTAAAATGCAGCTTTCTTGATATTTTTTTCAATGTAATATTTTGATTTAATTCATCTTGTACATAGCGCTTTACGGAGTCAATAACTGCTTTAGACGCGTCATCCTTCTTCTTGATCGCAGAGGATTGAGGAATGAGTGTCGTAGAGTAGAAGGTGTAATGGTACTCAAGCTCTTTCCGAATGGCTAGTAGGCTAGCTTCCAAGGCATCAACTTTTAAAGGTTCGGCTAAATAATCGCTAATTTGATAGGTGAGCGCTTTTCTAGCAAGCTGGAAGTCGTTTTTACCTCCTAGCAGTAGAATTGGAATTCGGCTATGCTGTCGAATACGGCTGCATAGTAACATACCGCTCGCGTTATACCCTTGCATCGGAATGATAACGAGTGAAATGGTTTTCTCATTGAGCAGATCCATTGCCTCATCATATGTACTTATACTGGCATGAACTTGGTAGCCTACATCTAATCGTTGAATGATAGCTTCCGTTTCCTTTAACGTTACCGGATTAGGCCCAACTAGAAGAACGTTATACATAAACGGTTACCCCCTTACTGTATAAACATGGTCTATATATTGCTCAGTACAACAACAAAATGAATACGCTTTAATTATGTTAAATGAAAGCGTTGCAAACAATGTGCAAATCTTTGTACTTGCTGCATTTGTTTACATGTTGAACAAATCTTCGTCAATGGACGGCTATTACAGCATGAAAATTACAAAAACTAAACAAAATAATACACTTTTGGTTTTATGACGCTTCAACTTCAAAAAATATTCAATAAATACCGTATGGCATCTCGTATAAGCGGGTTGTGAAAGCGGTTTATAATCTGGATACACCTGTTGGTGATCAATAAAGAGGAGGAATCATAATGAGAACATATCGCAAGTTTGGTGCGATAATGGCGCTAGCCATCATGATGGTTATTACAGCGGCATGCGGAAATTCGGGGGATTCAACGAAGACGAATAATGGTAGCACGACAACAACGACAAACGCACAAAATACAAACAATAATAACTCTAGCAGCGACAAGAAAATTACATTAGGCTTTGCCCAGGTTGGTGCGGAAAGTGGCTGGCGTACGGCGAACACAAAGTCAATTCAAGAATCAGCTGAAGCTGCTGGCTTTGAGTTGAAATTTTCTGATGCTCAGCAAAAGCAAGAAAACCAAATTAAAGCCATTCGTTCTTACATTCAACAAAAGGTAGATGTCATCGCATTTTCGCCAGTTGTTGAATCTGGATGGGACACAGTGTTGAAGGAAGCGAAGGATGCAAACATCCCAGTTATTCTCGTTGACCGTGCTGTAGATTCTAAAGACGAGTCACTTTACTTATCCTTTATCGGATCTGACTTTGTAGAAGAGGGCAGAAAAGCTGGCCGATGGTTAGTAGAGCAATTCCAAGATGCGAGTGAAACGATTAATATTGTTGAACTGCAAGGTACAACGGGATCGGCACCTGCCAATGATCGCAAGGCAGGCTTTGAAGAAATCATTAAAGAAAATGCTAATCTTCAAGTTATTGCTTCACAAACAGGAGATTTCACACGTGCCAAAGGGAAAGAGGTTATGCAAGCTTTCTTGAAAGCTCACAAAGATATTGATGTACTATATGCCCACAATGATGATATGGCACTTGGCGCCATTCAAGCGATTGAAGCAGCAGGCTTAAAGCCAGGGGAGGACATTATTATTATTTCGGTTGATGCGGTTAAAGATGGCATGATTGCTGCAAGTGAAGGCAAAATCAACTTCATCGTGGAATGTAATCCAATGCTAGGGCCACAGCTAATGGAAATGGTGAAGGATGTTGTTGACGGTGTAGAAATTCCAAGACGTGTAGCGACAGAGGAGGCAACGTTTACTTCGGAAGAGGCATTAGAAGCATTGCCAACACGAGCGTACTAGTAAAGTACTAATGTGATGTGAGAAAGTCACTCCAATTGGCTTACAGCCTGCTAGAGTGGCTTTCTCTTGTATAACTATGACATGTTTTGGGAGTGAGACAGATGGAACAACAACCAGTACTCGAAATGCGTGGTATTCATAAACAGTTTCCAGGAGTGAAGGCGCTTAGTAATGTAGATTTTAGGCTGTTTTCTGGTGAAGTACATGCGCTGATGGGCGAAAACGGAGCGGGTAAATCCTCCTTAATTAAGGTTCTTACAGGTGTTTATTCCATTGATCAAGGTGCTGTGAAGCTGTCTAATCAACCCGTATCACTAAAAAGCCCACTTGAAGCGCAAGAAGCTGGAATAAGCACCGTATATCAGGAAGTTAATCTCTGTACGAATTTAACGGTTGCTGAAAACATCTTTATCGGTAGAGAGCCGAGACGTTTTGGACGTATTCTGTGGAAGCAGATGAATCGTAATGCTGACAAGCTGCTGAAGGATCGAATGCAGCTTAATATAGATGTAACGCTGCCATTACATGCTTATTCCGTTGCAATACAGCAGCTCATCGCGATTGCACGTGCATTGAGCATATCAGCAAAAGTATTAATTCTGGATGAGCCAACCTCAAGCCTTGATGCTAATGAGGTAAAGCAGCTGTTCAGTATTATGCAAACCTTGAAGCAAGATGGATTAGCTATTTTATTCGTTACACATTTCCTTGATCAGGTATATGAAATATCTGATCGTATTACAATTTTGCGCAATGGAAATTTAGTAGGTGAATATATGGCAAAGGACTTGCCGAAGCTGGAGCTCGTTTCACAGATGATAGGGAAGGATTTGACGCAGCTCGAAAAGCTTCCTAGCAAATCAGCTAGTGAGCAATTCGAAGGGAACGAGATTATTGCAGAGGCAAAGCAAGCAGCACGTAAGGGAGCAATTGAACCATTTGATCTAAAGCTGCGTAAAGGTGAAGTCATCGGTCTAGCTGGATTACTTGGATCAGGAAGAACGGAGACTGCTCGCTTATTTTTTGGAGCTGATGCGCTAGACCAAGGTACGGTACGAATGAGCAAGGCTAACCAGCATATTCAGTCACCTCGAAAGGCCATCGAGCATGGTGTTGCTTTCTGCTCGGAGAATCGAAAAACTGAAGGAATATTGGATGAGTTGACGGTAAGAGAAAATATTATCGTGGCACTACAATCGACACGTGGCTGGTATAAGCCGCTCTCACGTAAAAAACAAAATGAGATCGCAGAGCATTATATTCAGCTATTGAATATTAACCCTCCACATACAGAGCAGCTCATAAAAAATTTAAGCGGAGGCAACCAGCAAAAGGTTCTTTTAGCACGTTGGCTGTTAACGCAACCAAAGCTGCTTATATTGGATGAGCCAACGAGAGGGATCGATGTTGGTGCAAAAACTGAAATTCAACGCTTAGTGCTGGATCTCTCGGCAAAAGGAATGTCCGTTCTTTTTATTTCCTCAGAGCTGGAAGAAGTTTTACGTGTCAGCCATAGAATTGCTGTGCTAAGAGATCGTCGTAAAATTAAGGAGATTAGCGACCAGGAAATGACAGAGCACTCCATTATGAAGACGATCGCAGGAGGTTAGTGTAGATGAGACAACTTTATAAACATCATTTATTTTGGCCGGTTGCCATATTATTTTCTTTATTGTTGTTTAATTTCATATATTCACCTGACTTTTTTAGTATCGTTGTTAGAGATGGAAAGCTGTACGGTAGTTTAATTGATATATTGAATTTTGGAGCCCCATTAATGCTAGTTTCTATAGGGATGACGCTTGTCATCGCTACAAAGGGCATTGATCTATCTGTAGGCTCGATCGTAGCGATTGCAGGAGCACTAAGCTGCCTGATTATTAGCAGAGGAAATGATCAAAACACTTTATCTTTAGTGCTGTCAGCTATGGGAATGGCCTTGTTGCTCTCCCTTTTTCTAGGCTTGTGGAATGGCTTACTCGTTGCAAAAGCAGGTATTCAGCCTATTATTGCAACACTTATTCTGATGGTTGCAGGAAGAGGGATTGCACAGCTCATTACTAGCGGACAAATTATTACAGTTAACAGTCCTAAATATGCTTTTATCGGTACAGGTGCTTTGGCTGCTTTGCCGGTTTCTGTGTTTGTCGTTGCTCTAATGCTAGCCATTGCGTTGTTATTAACGCGTAAAAGTGCACTGGGGTTATTTATTGAAGCAGTAGGCTGTAATCCTGAAGCGAGTCGTCTATCCGGTATTCGCTCCGTGATGGTGCTAATGTTGGTATATGTTTTTTGCGGCTTATGTGCAGGAATTGCTGGATTATTGGTCAGCTCCAACGTATCAAGTGCAGATGGTAACAATGCAGGGCTTTGGTATGAGCTTGACGCGATCTTGGCCGTCGTTATTGGCGGGACCTCACTCAATGGCGGACGCTTTTATCTCATTGGTACTATTATTGGTGCACTTATCATTCAAACACTCACAACAACGATATATATGATTGGTATTCCGCCTGAGATTACGCTTGTCGTCAAAGCGTGCGTCGTGCTTATCGTATGCTTGATTCAGTCAGAAACATTCAGAAAAACACTCGTTCATCGCTGGAATACAAGGCACTATACAGCAGAAAGGGAGGCAACGAGTCATGTCAATCAATAGAAAATATGTACCTATTGTGGTTACGACATCATTATTTTTGCTCATGTTCATAGCAGGCTCGTTTCGCTACAATGGTTTTTTTTCGCCACAGGTTCTCTTGAATCTATTGATCGATAATGCTTTTTTACTGATTGTGGCGGTAGGCATGTCATTCGTCATTATTTCAGGTGGCATTGATTTATCTGTTGGCGCAGTCATTGCATTAACGACCATGATATCAGCCAGCCTCGTTCAGCAGCTGAACTGGTCTCCTATCATCGTTATTCCGCTAGTATTGCTGATAGGTGCTTTGCTGGGCTGTGGCATGGGAGCAATTATACATTATTTTAAGATACAGCCATTTATCGTTACGTTGGCAGGTATGTTTCTTGCACGCGGGCTTTGCTATGTTATTAGCATCCAAACGATTACGATCGACAACCCATTTTATACAGCAATGGCACAAACAAAGATTAGGCTGCCAGGTGGCAGCTTCATCTCAATAAGTGTAATTATTGCGCTTGTTGTAGTTGCAGCAGCTATCTATATCGCGCACTACACATCGTTTGGCAGAAATGTATATGCGATCGGGGGAAGTGAGCAATCGGCATTGCTAATGGGCTTGCCAGTAGCAAAAACAAAAATATTAGTGTACACGCTTAGTGGCTTGTGTTCAGCTCTTGCAGGTGTAGTATTTACGTTTTATATGCTTTCAGGCTATGGGCTGCACGCAGTGGGGATGGAGCTCGATACGATCGCAGCCGTCGTAATCGGAGGGACGCTGTTGACAGGCGGTGTTGGCTATATCGTAGGCACATTTTTTGGAGTGATGATCCAGGGCATTATTCAGACGATTATTAGCTTTGAAGGCACGCTTAGCTCATGGTGGACGAAAATTGTAATTGGCCTGCTGCTTTGTCTTTTTATTTTACTGCAGAAGGTGCTTAGTGCAAGGCAAGCGATATTTAAATCATAACGTAGTATGTGTAGCGTTATTGTATGCGCAGCAAAGAAGCAGACACATGTCTGCTTCTATTGTTTAGTAGTGTTCAATTCTTCTATTCCCATATCAATGAACGATGGTATGACGGTTTGCTGATTGGCCTTCATAAGTGTGTCAATGATTGTGGAGCCCCAGCTATGCTCATTTTGAGAAATGATCGTATGGATCTGTCCGTTGTGAATCGCCGTTTCTGACTCAGCAGTTTTGCCGATGCTTAACACATACCGGTTCATGCCTGCGGCCTTCCAAATTAAAATTGAGGCAGAGCTAGATACAGAATCAAGGCTTAAGAAAGCACTAAAATGAGGATGCTCGTTAATCATTTCTTCCAGCTTTTCAATAGCAATATCTTTCTTTCCTTCATTATATTTAACCTGCAGTACTTCGATTTCTGTCTCCTCATTAATATAATTAAGCAGCCCTTCCAGTCTTTGTTTTAGACTAAGCATATCAGACATGCCAGTTCCAACGATAATCATCCCTTTATTATTTAGCAGCTTGTTTGTCGCCATTCCAAGCTGGCGACCCGTTTCATAATTGTCGGCTCCGATAAAGCTAAGCCGTTTACTGTTAGGAGCGTCTGATTCAAAGCAGATCACAGGTATATTATTGTCGATAGCCTGGTTAATGACAGGCTCGAGCGCTTCAGCATCAACAGGAGATATGGCAATGCCATCAACCTTTTGTCTAATCATCGATTCCATGATTCGGATTTGCTGCTCTAAATTTGCCTCGTCCGGGGCTGCAACAAGCAAACGGATGTTGTGCGATTGAGCCATTTTTTCTGCGTGCTCGGTAATTAATTCATACGAGGGATCAGCCATCGGAAATATTATACCGAAGGATAAGCTTTCCGCTATGGCTTGATCTACTTCTCCCGTTATGCCAATCATATGGCTTCTTTCCTGCTCAGTACAGCTTGCAAGCAAAACGATAACGAGTATGCCTAAGAGTTGAGCGCTAAGTTTTCTGAGCTGCAGCATGCTTTACCCCTCCCGCAAAGTAAAAGGTCTCAGCGGTCATTGCACTGCCTTGCTTGCGAAACTCAATTGGTGTCATTCCTGTCGCCTTTTTGAAAATGTTAGAGAAATAATGCTGGTCTTGATAGCCTACCTCATAAGCAATCTCGAATGTTTTGCTATTTGTCGTCTTGAGCAGCTCCATAGCTTTATGAATTCTAGTACGCGTAATAAATTCAGTAAGTGTCTGCTTAGCTTCCTGACTGAACACTTTACTAAGATGACTTGGGCTTACTCCAACATGTCTAGATACTTCCTGTAGTGATAATTGCTTATTGTGATAATGCTCGGTAATATATTGCTTTACTCTCAGAATTAGCTCGCTATATTGATTAGCGCCAATTGATCTCCATTGCCATAGCAACGATAAAAGGTCGATTAGGTAAGACTTGCACTGCTCCAAAGAATTAATCTCTCTAACTCGTTGCTGCATCTGTGCAACGAGCTCACTGCAATTTGGAATGTCAGCAAAGCATTGCTTTGCGGTGTGGAATGCTTCAAGCGTCAGTTCGTTAAACAAGTATATGCCGTACATCGAATTGCTCCATGATAGCTGCTCAATATCTTTGCAGAATGCGTGGGAAAATTCATGTAGCTGCTCCGTGGTGCCAATCTTAACAAAATTAATAAACTTTGCTCGATCAATGAGCGGTTGTTGTACCGTTGCATTTTGCAAAAAAGTATTAGCTTCCAGCTGGCTGTTCTGCAATAATCGTTGTTTGTTTTTTTCATGATCGGCAACTAGATACGATTGATGAATACTCTGCAGTCTTTGTTCAATTGAGCCAATACCAAGTAAAGCTTTACAGTTAAGCAGCTGCAGCATTGGCTTGGTTTGTTGAGGCAGCTCTGCTAAGCATTGCTGCAGCACATACTCATTATTGGATTTAACGAGGCAGACCAACTCACTACGGCTTGGTCGATAGCTTAATACATCTACGTCTGACTGAAAGTAAGAAATAAACTGTTCCGCAGCAAGCTTATAAGAGTTATCATCTAATAATTCTTCATGGAAACAAAAGTCGATAGAGATCACAGCATAATAACGGGCGATCAAGGAAATATGATAATTTGCTGCGATTTCAATTGCCTTGGACGTATTGATTAAACCTCCGCACATATCTGAGAGCAATTTATCCTTTGTATAGGCAGCTGTTTCCTTCTGAAGCTGCTCGGAATCGATCTGCTTGCTAACTTTTTGCAGCAGCTCGATTAAGTCAGTAGATCCAACAGGCTTAAGACAATAGTCTTCAACACCGATACGGAGAGCTTGCTGTGCGTAATGGAATTCGTCATGCCCGCTTAAAATAATGATTTTGATGTGTGGATACGCTTTGCGAACAATGGAAGCTAGCTCCAAGCCGTCCATAAAAGGCATTTTTATATCAGTAATGACAATTTGCGGACTCCACTCCTCAATTAATGGCAGTGCCATCTCGCCATCCGCCGCATCACCACAATAGATAAATCCATTGCTTTTCCAATCAACACAGTTTCTAATACTTTCACGAGTTAAAATCTCATCATCCACCAGCATGATCTTTTTCATAGGACCCTCCTAAAACTTTTCGTAGCTACGATTTGTGATCTCCGATGCAACGAAAAGTACATCGGAAGCATAAGCTAAAACTTTTCGTAGCTACATTGTTATAGCCTCGATGTAACTCCCTTTATTTCCGTGGTATTCGTACAGAAACACGAGCACCTTCGCCGTAGATGCTTTCAAGCATAAGACCGCATGGCTCGCCAAAGTAGAGGCGTAATCTTTGATGGACATTAAACAAGCCAAAGCCGCTTTCACTTTCCTCATCAATCTGCTCTGATGAGGAGCTTTCCATAGGTAAGGTCAAACTCTCCCTAATATGCTGCAGCCGCTCAGACGAAATCCCAATTCCATTGTCCTCAACGGTCAGCAAAATATAATAATCATTTTCTATCTGTCCACTGACACGAATCTTCCCTAAGCCACGTTTATTTTTTATCCCATGATAAAGAGCGTTTTCGATCAAAGGCTGAAGCGTCATAGCCAGAATTGGATAAGAGTAAAGCGCATCATCAACCTCGATCTCATAGGTTAAAATGTCGTAATATCGCATTTGCTGAATGGTTAAATAGCTCTTAGCATGCTCCAGCTCAGTCTGAATCGTTACCCAGTCTCTGCCTTTATTTAAGGAGATTCTGAAAAATTGAGACATTGCCTTAACAAGCTTAATAACGTTATCGTTTTTGCCTGATTCCGCCATCCATATAATGGACTCCAGCGTGTTGTATAGAAAATGCGGGTTAATTTGTGCTTGGAGTGTTCTGAGCTCTGCCTTCTTTACTTGCTCTTGCTCGCGATTATTATTTTCAATTAAATGTTTAATGTTCTCCAGCATAGTATTGAAGCTGTCGCTTAAATCAGCTATCTCATCCTGTCCACTTGTTTTTATTTTTGCTTCAAGGTAACCGTCAGCTGCCTTCCGCATTTTTGCTTTGAGCAGCTGAAGCGGCCTAATGATACGTTGAGTTAATGAAATATAGAGGGAAATGGCGAATAATGCGCTTAGCCCAACACTTAATAGAATTAGCAATCTAATTTCAATCGCATCAGCAATAATCTCTTTAAGTGGAGCTATACCGACGATGCTCCAGCCAGTCATTTCAGATGTAGCGTAGACGTAAAACTGCTTCTCGTTATTTAGCTCTTCAGTAAAGCTTCCCCTAGGTGATGTCGTATGTGTCAGTAACGTTTTGCTTGAGGGAAGATCTCCTATTCTTGCTTCTGGCCAAAAAATAGGGTTGCCAGATTGATCTGCGACAAAGAAAAAACCAGTGTTTCCAATCGTAATATTGTTGTAATAGTGCTCAATCATTTGATCGTCGAGATCGATAACAATAAAACCGATGACCTCATGCGTCACGCGCTGCTTGAGAGGCGCGATGATAGAAATAACATTGTCCCCTGGGTATGTAAAGCCATCGAGCCTGTCAAAGCTTGAAGCTTCTGTTGGTGGAATTATTAATATTTCATCTGGGTGTTCAGATAATAATACGAAGTGAGGATTTCTGAGTGGGTTATGATCTAGTTGAAAAACACCTTTACGTTCGCTAATACCTTTTCCATATAGATTAACCATTTGAATATTTAGAACACTATCGTACTGATAGGTGCCGCGATAAATATCTAATGTTTGTACAATTTCTTTTGCTTCCGTATAGGTTTCGGTTTGAGAGCTTAAAAAGTAGAGTACCGTCGGGTTTGTTCCAAGCTCTAGCAACTTCTGTGTGTCTAGAAACAATGTATCAATGTCACTGACTAATTGATCTGCATATAACAGAGTGGATGCTTTACTATGGTCTGATAGTGTATGGTATGATTTTTGATAAGAGACAACTCCAACAATTAGTAAGGGCACTGATGATAAAATAATAAACATAACGAGCAGCTTGGCACGAAGACTAGAAAAGATCTGCTTCATCCGATACAATCCTTCCTTGCTGAATAACAGTCTATATATTCACATCATATAACAAATAAGATCATTCATGTTAACGTTTTCAAGCGAACGAAGAAAGTTATACCTTTCACTAAATATATTCTAATTGTATATTGTTTGTGGAAAAACCAGGCAATGCACAGGTGAATTTCGAAAAAAAATACACATACAACAAAAAAAACTATATTGCTATCTAGAAATGCGTTCGATAAGGTGAAAGCATGCTAGCATTATCGCAGAACTAGGAGGGAGGAGTATTCATTGCATCTCTTGAAGACGACTACAAGGGCTACGTTATGTTTTTTGCTTTGCTTTTGTTTCTTACTTACAGGATGCTTTGCGTTTTCAAAGAATAAGCCGGTAGAATCTCAGATGCCAACCGTTGAAACAGTCGTTACAGAGACAATCAATATAAGCTCCTTGTATCCGAGCCATATGAACGAGGATATTGTCATGGGCTTCTCCCAGCTAGGAAGCGAGAGTGATTGGCGTTTAGCTAATACAGCATCTATCGTGGAATCGGCAAAGGAAGCGGGGATTACGTTGCTGCTTGAAAATGCAGAGCAATCGCAGCAAGCGCAATTCTCTGCAATTCGTTCTTTTATTGAAAAACAGGTGGATGTCATCGCTATTGCTCCCGTTGTTCAAACGGGCTGGGAGAACATCTTACAGGAAATTAAAGAAGCAGGGATTCCAGTGGTCATTATTGATCGTTCTGTCAATGTAGAGGATACTTCACTTTATGTTACATTTATCGGTTCGGACTTTTATGAGGAAGGCATTAAGGCAGGGAAATACGTACTAGATAAAATGAGAAATAAACCAGGGAGAATTCGAATCGCTGAGCTTGAAGGAACAGTTGGCTCCACACCGTCCATTGATCGTGGAAGAGGCTTCCGTGATGTAATTCAAGAACGAGATGATATGGAAATAATAATGAGTCAGCCCGCGGATTTTACAATCGAGGGCGGTAAGAAAGTGATGGAGCAATTTTTGCAGGAGGCTGGGGAACAACCACCACAGCTGTTGTTCGCACATAATGATGACATGGCAATTGGAGCGATTCAAGCGATCGAGGAATTTGGACTTGAACCAGGTAAAGATATCATCATTATATCAGTGGATGGAACTCGTCAAGCATTCGAGATGATGATCGAAGGTAAGATCAATGCAGTGATCGAATGTAACCCACTACAAGGCTCATTACTGATGCAAGCAGCTAGAGAGATTATGGGTGGCCGCACATTACCTAAACGAATCATTCCGCCCGAGGATATATTTACACAAGAGTATGCTCATCTAGAAATTGACCATCGAAAATATTAGAACTAATTTTTAGTGCAGCAACCCCCTGCAGTATTTCGGATCGAGACCGCTTATTGGCTCATCCCGAATAGAAGCGGGGGGTTGTTTGTCGTTAGCATGAAAAGCTTTCTCGAATTTTTATAAAATGCCTTAAAAATTACCATAAATATTAATAAAATGTACTATGAAAGCGTTTTATTTTCCGTTACGATCTTTAGATAACGAGGTGAGGCAGCATGCCAACATTTAATTTATATCGAAAAATGCTTACGGTACTAGTACTAATGCTTATACCAATTATCGCTTTGTACGTGTATTCCAATAAAACGAGTACAGATGTTTTGCGTGCAGAGCTGCAAAACTCAAGTCGTGACCAGCTTAACTTTTTTCAGCAGCAGATAGATACCGTTATACATTCCATTAGCCAATGGCCCAATCTATTAATTTATGATCCAGACATATCTAACTTGAAGGATATTCACCATCCAGTTGGCGACCACTTAGATCTAGAAACGATAGAGCTTATCAAGCGAATTCAAAAAAAGCTGAGCATCCAGGAAAACTCGGTGAACTGGGCAAGTCAGCTAACGATTTATTCTCCTTCCTTACAGCGAATCATTACATCAAGCAAAGTTAATCATCTGGATGAGACATATTTGCCGTCTTTATCTGCTAAGGGCTGGCAAATGACCAGCTTTTCCGTGTCAGAGCAGGAGCGCGAGCATCAGTTTTCTCTTGTTACGGTATCTCCTTTTTCTAGCTCACGTAATCCAGAGAAGTCGAATTTAGTATTAGAGGTTCAATTCAGCAGCGGAAATATTAAGCAGATGCTGGATGCCTTTCGCGGTGATGGGCAGCGCAATCCTTTCTATTATGTGAAGGAAGGGGAGATTATTTATCATAGTGCAGCCAATAAAGAGCTAGTAGCACAATTGCTCGAAAATCTACAGCTGCAGGACCTTGAAAAGTCAAGCTATGAAATCGTGACGCTGGCGGGCGAATCGTATCTCGTCAATATGGAGCGCTCGACGACGACAGGGTGGATTTTAGTAGATTATTTACCACTCTCTGAGATGATGCTTCCTATAACTAAAAGTAATACGTTGTTTTATGCATCGGTGGCTGCTCTTCTATTGATGGCTGCTGTCGTCGTATACCTTCTTTATGTTCAGGTTCAAGTACCGATAAAGCAGCTGATCATGAGCTTTCAGCGTGTTAAAAAAGAGGACTATTCGGTTCGACTCCAGCCGAAGGGCAATACGGAGTTTACTTTCTTATTCAAACGATTTAATTCAATGGTTACTCAGATTCAGGAGCTGTTTCAACGCTCTTATCTCGAGCAGATACATATAAGGGAGGCCAAGCTTAAGCAGCTGCAATCCCAAATAAACCCACATTTCTTTTATAATTGCTTCTCATTTATTTCTAGTATGGCCAAGCTGCAAAATTACAGTGCCGTTATCGCGATGTCTCAAAACCTATCACATTATTATCGCTACACGACGAGACAGGAGAAAGAGCTGGTCACTCTGCAGGAGGAGCTAACGTTTGTTCAGCATTACTTGGATATTAGCGTGATGCGTATGAAGCGGTTAACCTATCATATTGAGCTCCCAGACGAGCTGTTGCTTGAGATGATACCGCCGCTTTCGATTCAGCCGTTAGTGGAGAATGCAGTTCTGCATGGTATTGAGCGATCGAGTACGGCGAGTACAATTGCGATTGTTGTCGCTAGAGAGGGACATAGGGTTACAGTTACCGTAGAGGATGACGGTAAAGGAATGGACGAGGCACATATCGTTGCTCTCATGAAACGATTGAATTATCCGATGCAGGAAGATATGGGCTGCGGTCTATGGAATGTGCATCAACGGATGACGTTACGTTATGGCAACAATGCGGGAATTACGATACAGCCCTCAAGGCTTGGGGGCTTGAGCGTTACGATTAGCTGGCATGCTACTGATAAGCAGGATACAGATAATGAGGGGGAACCTATCGATGGTGGACATCTTGCTGGTTGATGATGAAACGTATGTAACAGAAAGTCTTGCCTTGACGATTCCATGGCAGGAGATCGGTGTACATGGTGTATATCAGGCTGCATCTGCGGCTGAGGCACTTGAAGTGCTGATGATGCGGCATATCGACATACTTGTTACTGATATTCGGATGCCAGAGCAGACTGGTCTTGAGCTTATTGAGCAGGCGAAGGACAGGTGGCCAAGACTCAAGACGGTATTGCTTACCGGTTACTCGGACTTCGAATATGCACAGAGAGCAATCAAGCTTCGAGCGGGTGATTACTTGCTTAAGCCAGTAGATGATGATGCGTTCATTCGCTGCATCTCCTCGCAGGTGAAGGTGCTTACGGAGGAAAGAAAGCGGATGGAAGAGGAGCAAAGTCAACAATATGCGAGAAAATCTGAGCAAGCGGTGCTTCGTAGTCAGCTAATGCAGGAGCTGCTGCTCGGAAGAAGACGGCCAGATGCATTACTGAATCGTCTGCTTCAGCAATATGAGCTCGGATTCAGGGTTGACCAGGCATGCACCTTACTAACGGTACAGCTGGCAGGGCGTTTTATGGAAATGGACCGACCGTCGATCGAATTAATAGAATATGCGATTGGGAATATTGCGGAGGAGACCTTCCGTGATCCCTATCTTGTTTGGCATAGCAGCTCGTCACAGGATCATGTCGTTATCCTCCTTGCTTTGAGGGAGGGGGTAGCGAGCAGCTATTCCAGTAAGGAAATGATGAAGCGGCTATGCGAATCTTTACAGCAGAAGGTTATGAGCTATCTAGATGGAGAAATTTCAATTGTGGCTTCGGATTGGTTTAGCTTCCCGGAACAGTTAAGCAAGCATTATCGGGAAGCGTTAACGACACTTTATCGCATAAGACTGGATGAGCCGAAGCTTGTCATGATGGATGAACTTAGTTTGATGCAGCTGTCAAGCCACAGTGCGTTAGAGGAGCTGCATAAACCACCGACCTTTATTAATTTGCTAGAGAGTGGCCAGTGGCAAGCGGCTAAAGATAAGCTCGATGCATTTTTTATCAGCAGCGAGCAGCATACTCGTGAAAAACTGTATGAAGCATTTATTGCGATATCCAACGGATTGATCTATGTTGCTAGCAAAATGGGGGTTGATCTGCATAGCATCGATCCACAAGGTGTCAATCTGCTGCTTGACCGATCAATTATGCTAACCGCCACTCATTTGCGTGCATGGTCTAATGAGATGCTTGATCTGCTTTCCATCCAATATGACGAAAGTGATTCGTACCATAAAAAGCATATTATTAAGCAGGTGCAAGAGCTTGTAAGTAAGGAGCTCGGTGTAGATACTTCAGTAAAAACGATAGCAGATCGCGTATATTTACATCCGGTTTATTTATCGAAGCTATATAAGCAAGAGACCGGCGAAAGCCTTGGCGATTATATTATCCGTATTCGAATGGAAAAGGCAGTTTATATGCTGAAGCATACGAACAAGAAAATTTACGAAATTACGACTGAGCTAGGATACCAGAACCCACAGTATTTTAGTAAGGTTTTCAGGAGGTATTATGGCTGCACACCCAACGAATACCGCGACCAATAGAGAGGAGGCTAAAAAAGTCCAACTTTGATCACGATGTAGCTCGATGTAGCTTATTCGGCGTCGAATATTGCACGCTAGCGAAAACTTTGGTGCTCACGTACTAAAAGCGTAAGCTGCGCTCCGCGTTTTCTACTAGCGTGTAATCTTCTTGGTGCTGAAAGCCGAACTTTTTTAGCCTTTATTTAAAGATGTAGCTCAATAAGTACAGGCTTGATCACGATGTAGCTCATAAGTAGCTTAATCGGCGTCGTATCTTGAATTCGGCATTAAAGGTTGATAAAGGTGCAGAAATGTTGAGAGAGTAACATAGGCTGACCTGTGACCCCAATCTATAATTAAAGTGTAGCAATTATTCGTAAGGGGGTACAAAGATGAAAAAATCATTACTATTATTGGTCCTCATTATGCTGGCGACGACGATAGCAGCATGCAGCGGCAGTAATAATGGCGGCAATACAACTACGAATAGCACAAAAACACCTGAAGCAACACAGGAAGGGAATCAAACAGGTAACGAGAGCAATGAATCTGCTTATAAGGATAAGTATGATCCGCCTGTTACGATTTCTACAGTTTGGGGCATTGACCCAGAGCTTAAGTTCAAAAACAATGAGACGATCGAAAATAACGTAGCGACAAAGTGGGCCCTAGATACATTAGGGATCGAGATTAAATCGCTATGGTCTGTAACCGATTCCAACAATGCATTTCAAACGAAAATGCGTCTTTCTCTTAACTCAGGCAACGACATTCCAGATGTTGTAACGATTGGAGATGCACAGCTAGCGCACGAACTGATCGATTCTGGTCTGTTCCGTGAGGTAGGCTCCCTTTTTGATGAATATGCAAACGACACTTGGAAGCAAGCGATGGCACTCGATGACAATGTATGGAACCCATATACACGTAACGGTGAACGTATGGGAATACCCGTACTAGATTATGCTTACAACCATGACTATCTACTATGGATTCGTCAGGATTGGTTAGATGCATTAAAGCTTGAAGCACCAAAAACAATTGCTGAGCTAGAGCATGTACTAGAGCAGTTCAAGAATAATAACCCGTCTGGTCTATCGCCAAGCGAGGTTACTCCATTAAGTATGGGAACGAAGATGAAGCTTAACACTTGGATGGGTGACCCGTCCTGGATCTTTGGCGCATTCGGAACATTGCCTGAGCAATGGAATGTCGCTGCGGACGGAACGCTGGAGTATGGCTCCATTCATCCAGGCATGAAGGACGGCTTAGCGCTGCTGCATGACTGGCATAGCAAGGGCTACATTCCACAAGAGATTGCACTATGGGATGAAAACCAAACAGCAGTTCCAGCCGTTGCTGGTACAGCAGGCATTATCGCAGGCCCTTATTGGATGAGTGGCTGGCCGCTATCAGATACCGCAGTTAATGATCCAGATGCAGTGTGGAAGCCATACCCAATTCCTACTGGTGAAGATGGAACGGCAATGCGCCATGGAACACACTATACGAATGGTGTGACTTTAATTAGTACGAAGATGGAGCACCCAGAAGCGTTCTTTACGTATCAAAACTATTTGTTCGACAATTATGCTGACCCTAAGGAAGGCGGCGTATTTGAAAACGGTTTGTTCAAAAACTATGACTACGATATAGCAGATGATGGTTCACTATTACGTTGGGACGATATCCCTGGTGGCTATGTGAATGCGGTTCGTTACCTGCTTGTACGCGATGGTGCACGTATTCCTGATGCACAGATGAAGGCGCTTATGAATTTGGCTGATGGCAAGGAGCCTGTCACGCGTCTAGAAAAAGAAGTGAAGTCCTCTTATGGCGAGGAGACACCTGCTGCTGCGGTTGTTCTATTGCAGCAAGAAGATATTTCGTATAAGGATATGTTCACAGGCCCTCCAACTGAGTCGATGAACAGCAAGCTTGATTATTTGAAAAAGCTTGAGCTGACAGCATTTAACGAAATCATTTACGGTAATAAGGACATTAGTGCGTTTGATGATTTTGTCAAGCAATGGAAAGCTGATGGCGGAGATCAGATAACAGCCGAAGTTAATGAGTGGTATAACGGCGTGAAGTAGTAGCTTCACACCCTACAAGTGAGGATCATTTACAAGCTCGTTCAGTGCTGGTTACTAGCTGCTGAACGAGCTTTATTTTTCAGACATTCTTGCTTTTCAAAGATGTTGTAATCGTGCCATGAATATTGGTTTTGTGGGCTGTCGAATGGTCAGCACCTCTAGCTATAATTTTCTTATTAGGGATGTTAAGCAAAGTAGTATATCGAAGCAGTACATGAAATGTTTAAGGAGGCGTTGTTATGAAGCGAATAAAGGATTGGCCCTTTCATCTTATGATTTTGCCATCGCTGCTGTTTCTCATCGTGTTTAACTATGTGCCTATGCTAGGGATCGTCATTTCGTTTCAGGACTTTAAGCCTTGGCTTGGTATTACAGGCTCCCCTTGGGTTGGCTGGGATAATTTCAAGCTACTGTTTGAACGTCAGGATAGTGTACAGGTCATATGGAACACCTTCATTATTGCAGGTCTAAAAATTGTGTTTAACCTGCTCGTACCTTTTATATTTGCACTATTGCTGAATGAAATTCGTAAGGCGTATTTAAGCCGCACCATTCAAACGCTCGTTTATTTGCCTCACTTTTTATCATGGGTCATTCTGGGCGGTATTCTCGTTGATATTTTATCGACAGATGGAGGGCTCGTTAATCGCTTCTTAATGTCCATGCTTGGCATAGATCCTGTACCGTTTTTATCGAACGGTAACTGGTTCCGATTTACGGTGGTCGTCTCTGAGGTGTGGAAGGAGTTTGGTTACGGAACGATTGTGTTCATTGCTGCTCTAGCGAATATTAATCCTTCATTATATGAGGCTGCTGAGGTTGACGGAGCATCACGCTGGAAGCAAACCATCTACATTACAATTCCGGCACTGCTGCCAATGGCTGTTGTCGTTGGTACACTATCGCTTGGCAACGTCCTCAATGCGGGCTTTGATCAAATTTTCAACCTTTATAACGCGCTTGTATACGAGAAAGGCGATATTATTGATACCTTCGTCTATCGAACAGCTATTTTGGAAGGAAAGTTTGGTATTGCAACAGCGGTCGGTTTATTCAAATCCGTTGTGTCTATGGTGCTCATCGTAATCTCGTACCGTCTAGCTTACAAGCTGGCCAATTACCGAATTTTTTAGCTAAAGAGAGGTGGAGCGGAAATGTATCATAAAACATTACCTTATCGTGTGTTCAATGTGTGCAATACCATTATTCTGCTGTTAGTCGCTATTTGCTGTGTATTGCCTGTCTGGCATGTGCTGGCTGTATCCTTTAGTGCTAAGGCTGCTGCGGATGGCAATTTGGTCAGTCTATGGCCAGTAAATTTTACAACGATTGCTTATGAAAAAACATTAAATAACCCAGTGTTTCTTGGCTCGATCTGGGTAGCTGTTAAACGAACAGTTATCGGCACGCTTATTACACTCACACTAGCCTGTCTAGCAGCCTATCCATTATCGAAGGAATCTCGAGCGTTCCGTGGTAGAAATGTTTACGCATGGATATTCGTATTCACGATGATCTTTAACGGTGGACTTGTTCCGTTCTATGTCGTTATTCAAAAGCTGCAGCTAGTCAATTCCTTCTGGGTGCTTGTTCTACCCGGTGCGGTCAATGTATGGCTAACGATTCTTCTGCTTAACTTCTTCCGAGGAGTACCGAAGGAGTTGGAGGAAGCGGCACTTATTGATGGTGCGGGACATTTCAGAACGATGTTTAGTATTTATTTACCGGTATCACTACCCGCACTTGCTACTTTAGGGCTGTTCAGCATTGTATTCCATTGGAATTCATGGTTTGATGGACTGCTATATCTTAATGATAAAACCGACTATCCACTAGCCACCTTCTTGCAAACCGTAATCGTACAGCGCGATATGAGCTCGATGAGCTTTAATCCGAAGGAAATGGAGCTATTATCTCAAACAACCGTACGCGCGTCGCAAATCTTTCTAGGTGCTTTACCAGTAATGATTATTTATCCGTTTCTACAAAAATATTTTGTAAAAGGACTAGTGCTCGGTTCGGTTAAGGAATAGCGCTGAGAGTTACTAGGCCGGGCAGATTAGTTAGATTGGGCAGCTTAGTTTGACTAGGCGGATTAGTAAGTCTAGACATATTAGTAAGTCTAGGCAGATTAGCTAGAGTAGGTAGATTAGAAAAGAAAATTAGGTAGTTTATTTGGGCACAAGTCTAGTAGCGTGATGAAAAGTATAAACAATGAATGTAATGGAGGAATGGTTTATGAGGGCACGTCCTTGGTTTAGTATTGTTCTAGCAATCGCAATGTTTTGCTCTTTGTTTCAAGCAGGGCTTACAGCGGTCTATGCGGCAGATGAGACCGTCTACACTTCTAAGTATTTAACGGTAAACGGCAAAGAGACGACCTGGCAGCTAATCGGTCAGCAACCAGAAACCTTTGGTGACAACGAGGCTGGACCTGCAAGGCTAGAGTATTATAGCGACAACGCGCTAAATTTTGAATTGAAGTCAGTGCAGACTGATATTTCGGCAGGGGTGTATCAGCTGTCGATGGAGCTGTTCAGTGAAGATGCTTCACCAGGGCCAGATGCACTGTTCTATGCACGTTCTAGTGAAGGTACATACTCTACGCCAATCTCATATGCTGGGAGCGGCTGGGAAGCACCAGCTGCGATTATTATTAGTAATATAGTCGTTGGTGAAGATGGTGAGCTAACGATCGGAGTAAAGATGATTAGCACAGAAGCTCATTATGGCTACGTTCGTAATATTCAATTGACGGAATGGGAGGAAGCTCCAGCAGCACCTGTAGAAGTGGCTGCCGTAAAGCCTAACTCCGCCATTCTTAGACCGAGCTATACCGTGCAGCTAACGACGAGCCTGGGCGATGATCAACGTGTGAGCTATGAATCCAGTGATGTAACGATTGCTACGGTTAATGAGCACGGCTTAGTTACAGCAGTTGGTGATGGAGAAGCAATTATTCATACGACTGTATATGAGCAAGAGGAAGCGATTGCTGCCGGCACTAGTGCAATCTATGTTTCTAGCACAATGCAAAGCAGTGCTGCACCAATCAAGGTAGAGCCTGTTGATGAGTTAAGCGAAGGTAAGCGAAGTGATTTTATTATGGGTGCTGATATATCTATGCTTGATGCTTTATTAGAAGTAGATCGAAAATATTATAATGAAGCTGGAACAGAAAGTTCTTTAATTGATGAGCTAAAAGCAAGCGGTGTAAATTGGGTTAGGCTTCGTTCCTGGGTAAACCCTTCAGATGAGCATGGCAACCCCTACGGAGCGGGCAATGTTGACACCGCTGCACTAGTAAGAATGGCTGCTCAAGTAAAGGCTGCGGATATGAAGCTGCTTGTTGACTTGCATTATAGTGATTTTTGGACGGATCCAGGCAGACAAAGCACTCCTAAGGCATGGAAGGACTTGAATGCGGAAGAGCTAGAGCAGCAAGTCTACACGTATACGTATGAAACGCTTCAAGCTCTTGCTGACGCGAATGCCTATCCAGATATGATTCAAATTGGCAATGAAACAAACGGAGGGATGCTATGGCCGTTAGGTAACTCACCAGAAAAAGCGAAGCGATATATTGCTCAAGGCATCCAAGCCGTTCGTGATTTTGAGACGGCATCAGCAGGCGAGCATATCGATATCGTCATTCACCGCGCGAATCCAGGTGATGGTCTACAGCGTGTTAGCAGCTTTTTCGGCATATACGATGATCTAGACTATGATGTCATCGGACTGTCCTATTATCCATTCTGGCACGGTTCATTGGACAATTTACAGACGGTGATGGATGAACTAACAGCTGCTTATGATAGAAAGGTAGCTATCGTGGAAACGTCCTATGCGTACACATTGGAGGAGCCAATTCACAACGGTCCGACAGGTCATATCTTCGGTCAAGCGCAAGCAGATGCTGCCGGATATTTAGCCACAGTACAAGGACAGGCAAGTGCTATTCGCGATGTGATCGCAGCAGTTGCTGCTGTCCCAGACCAGCAAGGGATAGGAATTTTTTATTGGGAGCCAGCATGGCAGATGGGGACCGATACAGGCTGGGCAACAAGTCATGCCGCAAGCTATCAGGGTGAAGCAATTCCTGTTGACGGAGGTAGTGGCTGGGCCAATCAAGCTCTGTTCAATTATTTTGGTGAAGCACTGCCATCACTCAATGTATTCACCGCGGTTAGAGCACCAAGAGACAACTATGTGGCACCAACGATTGTAGCGGTCGATGACATCGAGCTGACAACAAGTCAGGATGAGTATGTTGAGTTGCCAAAGACAGTGAAAGCGCTATATAGTAATGATACTTACCGCACGACGGAGGTCGTATCTTGGTCGCCAAGCAGCTATGACTTTACCGTTCCTGGACAATATGAATTAACGGGGACATTGCACGATAATCGCAGCATTAAAGCATACATTACGGTACGCCCCAAAAACTATGTGATTAATCCGGGATTAGAACACGAGGATATGAGTGCTTGGGAGTTCGTTAATAGCTCAAGAAGTACAGATGCCGCATATTCTGGCAGCTATGCGATACATTTTTGGGATCAGGACACGTTAAGTGCGAAGCAGCACTTCACGAATTTGCCCAACGGTGAATATGAGCTATCTGTTCAAACTCGAATTGGTGTAGATGAGCATCCAATAGCTGAGTCAAGTGTGCTGTATGCAGCAGCTGGAGATAAGCTTTATACAACGCCATTGGAAGTAACGGGCTGGGACAAATGGAAGAAAATAACCGTTTCTAATATCGTCGTTGAAGACGGTACCCTAGAAATTGGCGTGCTCGTTAATGAGGCGAATAATGATTATGGAGATTTTGATGACTGGGAGCTTATCCGCATCTCAGGGGCAGAGCCGACTCCTTCCCCAAGCAATCCAGTCACAGTACCGGTAGAAGCACCTATATTAACAGCAGCAACGATAGATGGTAAAACCGTACTGACGGCAAAGCTATCGGATACTGCAGAAGAGCTAAAGCTATCGATTCATGAGCTTAATCGAGCTGCTGATGCTGATATCGTTATAGAATGGGGACAATCGACGCTTGTTATTGGTCGTGAACAGCTTAAGCAGTCTATCAAAGATATAACGATTCAAGGAATAACAGTTAAAAAAGAAGCAACAGTCGACCAGAAGCAGCAAGCTGGCCATGCTGATGTAGCTGTGTTGAAGGCTGTGGGATGGAAAATTATCGCTGAAACAATGGATGGTCGTGAAGCGCTGAATCTTCCGCTTCTGTGGACAGATAAGCTGCAAACTAGTGAAGCAGCTGCAAGTGTAGCACTGTACCAAGCAAGTAATGATCAAGAGTTAATCTATAAGCAAGGAATTGGAAGTGACTATTCACTGCAGGCAGTGATTCAATCTAACCAACCGTATGTCATTGCAGCTGTTACACGTAGCTATACGGATGCTCCGGAGCAAAGTGATGCTGTACGTAGGCTGACAGCCATGGGTATCGTACAAGGCAATCAACAATCAAAGCTTCAGCTGCACCAAGCTGCGACACGTGCAGAGGTCAGTAAGCTAACGGCTCTTCTACTAAAGCTGCAAGGAGAGTCAATTGCGGTTAAACCAGCTGGTGAACCGAAGCCATTCTCTGATGTGCCACAATCGCATTGGGCTAAACCATACATCGATCAGCTGACCCAGCAGAGTTGGTTGCTCGGCGTTGGGGAGAACAGCTTCGCACCTAATGCTGCGATGAGCCGTGAGTCGCTATATGTAATGCTTGCACGCATACTGAGCCTATCAACAGAGGAAACTGAAATAGGCGAGCTCCCTGCTATTGCTGCTCATTCATGGGCGATGGATTCGATTCATGCATTACATGAGAAGGGCTTGCTGCAAGGGCAGCTAGAAGAAATTGATTATACAGAAGCGATTACTAGAGAAGAGCTATTTGAGCTATTCTATCAGGTGATTATTTTACTAGAGAAGTAATTATAAGTAGTTGGATAAAGCAATAGCAAATTAAGCTTATTGACTAGGGGGCTGGCACTCCCGAAGCGATAACCGAAAATCCTCTTTAAGCATCGCAGGCACCATGTCTTAGCGAAAAGCTTAAAGAGGATTTTTTCACTTATGATTTATTTGTTGCAGTCTATGAGTGATTTATCCAATCTGAACTCAATAATAGTAAGATTAAATTGTAACACTGCGTTCTAATTTCGAGGTAAGCACTCTATAAGTGACAATATTGATGTTAGCTGTGTGTAATGCAGTAATAAAGGAGGAGGCTATGAAAAAAATATTAGTACTAGTATTTATATTCTTGTGTTCATGTGGTGCAAATCAAACTTCCAATATAAATACGTTTGACGGTTCACACTCCTCTATATATGAAGCTAACATAAATGAGAAGCTTCCCGCCCCGTTTACAGTTGAAGCCTTGGAAGCAGCATTTGTAGAATATGTAAACTATTATAGTTATTACTATCCGGAAGATAACAACATTAATCTTTATCAAGATCGAATGAATGATCCGGTAAATATTGAAATAAGAGACTACAGTCAACCAGTGTATCAAAAAAATTCAAATAAGTTTGAAGTACCTGTAATTTATGGTGTGGATAAGAAGACTGGTGACTATATTTCTTTTTACTATAATAAGGAAAGTAAGCAGGTGTACGTCAATACTATCACTGAAGCGCAGTATACCCCATTTTTAGACTCTACTGCACCTTATGATTCGTTAGGAGATGTTCAAGTTCGAATTCCTGAAGTAAAATTCCCATTTACAGAGGAAATTTCAGAATATAAATCAAAGAAACTTTCAGCTATAAAAGTAGAGGTAAAGCGTACATTCGATATCTTGCAAATGGATTATCCAGACGCCAGGTTTACGATTAAAATTATGAATTTTCTTGACAACCAGCATGAAACCTGGATGCTAATCGAAGGCTCGAATAATATGAATATGTATGCTTTACTAGTAATTGACGAGTATTTATATTCAACAAATGACATAGCGAAGGATGCTAATACTTTAGTAGATATGGAAGTTACGCGCGGTGAACTCATGGAGATAACTTTAGATGAAGCTTGGTTTAATTTACAGCTGGAATCAGACGCTTACTACCTCAAAAAAATGTTTCTAGAAGACCCTCCATTATTAACTATGGAAATTGAGGGAATAAATAGATAATTATTAGGAAGTGTCCGATATAGTTTCTACAAAAAAAGTTGGGAGGAATGTTATTTTTCACCCAACTTTTTTTGCATCTGCTTATAGATTAAACTAACGAAACAGCAAAGAAGATTGAAAAGTGATAGTGGTGAATTAAACCTCTTCAAAAAGGAAGCTTCCTCACAAAGACTTAAAAACTAAAAAAATCTCAGGCTTTAAACGTGAGTGAAAGACACTTTGTTCCATAGCGTCCTATTAGTTCTTGCAATTCAAACACCATCGCCATATAGTAAAGATGAAAATGCTGTAATATATGCTAGCAGAGTATCTTAAAACCCTAATTTATTTGATTCAGTAGATATAGAAATGAGGGATTTTGAATGCGCTTTCGCCAATCTGTCAAATACCGGTTAATGATAGGCTTTGTGCTTGTGATGATCCCAATTATTGCTTATATGCTGTTCAACAATAGCATTTCGCGTGAGCTTGTTAAAACAAAGGTTTCGGAAACCTATAGCAACACTTTAAGCATTTTTTCAGGTCAAATCGATCACTACTTAATGCAGATCGATGATTATTTGTACAAGATGGCTGTTCTAGATCCAGATATCGGCTTACTCTCGTCGTATCCTGTGAACAGCAATGAATATACGCTGACCAAGGTACGCATTGATGCAAAGCTTAATCGTGACGTTGGTGTATATAACCTGCTTAATTCAGTTTTTTTATTCCAGCCTAATGACATCATATTCGGAATAGAAAGCTTATACGGTGAAACGCATAAGCTGATCAATGCACATATGCTTGCTAATAAGGACAGACAAGATGAGATGCTGCTATACGGAAAAACGAACTGGTACATTGGAGAAAGTGAGCGAATTGATGGTAAGTACTTTCTTATCAACTACATAAAGATTAACGATAGCATTTACTTTGGAGCAATCGTAACGATTAAGGCAATTCATGAGCTGCTGCTCATTCAATGGAACGATGGAGAAATTGGCTATAGTGATATTTATTTAACGGAAGAGAATGGGCTGACAGCAGCCTTAACGGGACTAGAAGGACTAGAGCAGGATTCTACATCCTCAATTATTGAGAGTAATGAGCGTGAATTTGTCATTATGGATCAATTCAGTGATGTGACCAATGTTGCTTATCGACTAGCGATTCCAGAAAAGACAATAATGAAGGAGCTGCTGTTTTTCCGCAATGCAACGCTCGTTGCACCAATTTTTTTCTTAGTCGTATTAGGGCTGTATGTATTGTTTATGCAGCGCATGCTGTTCAAGCCTCTTCACGAGCTGATGCTTGGGATGAAGAAAATATCGCTCGGTAATCTCGG
Source organism: Paenibacillus camelliae (assembly GCF_023715345.1). Classification (GTDB taxonomy): domain Bacteria; phylum Bacillota; class Bacilli; order Paenibacillales; family Paenibacillaceae; genus Pristimantibacillus; species Pristimantibacillus camelliae. The sequence goes on along the minus strand of NZ_JAMBNY010000001.1, from coordinate 1,095,117 downwards.
TGTGCGCTTGAAGCACAATAAAACCGTTGAATTTGATTTTCTAGCCAATACGTTTAATGATATGGCTGAACAGGTGAAAAACTTAAAAATTGATGTGTATGAAGAGCAGCTGCGTGTAAAGCAGGGTGAGCTAAAGCAGCTGCAATCTCAGATTAATCCTCATTTTTATATGAACTCCTTAAATATTATTTATAACTTTGCAGTGCTTGAGGAGATGGAGTCAGTAAAGAAAATGTCGCTTCATCTTGCGGACTATTTTCGGTTCATTATGACCTCGAATCAAGAGATGATTACATTACGAGAAGAGCTAAAGCACATCGAAAATTATATCGTCATTCAGCAGCTCCGCTTTCCTAATCGACTAGAGATGAACATGCTCGATGTCGAGCCCTATCTTGATTATCGCATTACAGCATTAACGATTCAGCCCTTTATCGAAAATGCGATCGTTCACGGCTTTAAGAATCGTAAGCAAATGTTCCGGATTCTGGTCACTGCAAAACAAGCGACGGCAACGACTTTCACGATTACGATTGCTGATAATGGAACGGGCTTTACAGCAGAGGTGCTAGAAAAGCTGCAAAGACGAGAGCCAATTGTGGATGAGCAGCGCAGAAGTCTAGGCATCGGCAATGTGATCGAGCGGCTTGAGCTTCTATATGGCGCACGAGCGAGCATTGCCTTTTCCAATCATGCTGAAACGGGTGGCGCAGTTGTTGATATTACTTTTCCTATCCAAGAGGAGGGATCATAATGGGCTTTAATTTGTTAATCGTCGATGATGAGGAGATAGCGATTCGCGGTATTGTAAAAGGAATTAAGTGGGAGGAGCTGCCATACGAAAACATCTATACAGCAATGGATGCAGATGAAGCACAGGACATCATGCGAGCGAAGAAGGTGCATGTTGTCCTATCCGACATCGATATGCCTAACCAGAACGGATTGGAGCTGTTAGAGTGGATTAATGAGCAATTCCCACATTGTGTTACATTGTTTTTGACGGGGCACGCTGATTTCAAATACGCACAGCAGGCGGTACAGCTGTCGAGCTTTAATTATTTGCTCAAGCCTATCGATCACCGGCAATTGCAGCTGGCGCTGCAGGAAGCATGTGAGAAGGCCGCAGAGATTGCGTCCTTCGATTCCATACGAGCAACGTATAATCAATTCTATCAGCAGTGGCAGCTCGAACGTCCATTGCTTATCGAGCGATTCTGGCAGGATCTCATTCATTACCGCCAATCTTTAGCTAGTGCATACCTTGATTCAGCGTTGAAAAACTACAATCTTCCGCTGCAATCTGATAGTCATATTATGCTTATACAAATCAGTATCGAGCAATGGAAGGAAGAATGGTCTGCTCGTGATGAGGAGATTATGACGTATGCAATAAAAAATGTAGCAGAGGAATTCTTTCTCAAAAATACAGAAACCAAGGGTCACTGTATTCAGGATGGTCACGGCATCCTTTACTTGATTATTTATGAGCCCCAGCAGCTTGCTAGCAGAGATATTGAGCAGCTCGGACAGTCATTTATCGAGCATTGCAGAGAATATTTACATTGCTATCTTTCCTGCTATATTGGAAAGGACATCCCACTAGCCTCCATACGTGAAGGCATTCGTGCACTGCTTCAGATCGAGCGGCAAAATGTTGCAGAGTCTTGTACAGTTCAGCTGGAACAATCACTTAGTCAGCGCACAGAAAGCGCAATTGCAGCGATGGTTCACTTTCCAGATTGGCTGGTCATGCTCGAAACGGGGAAAATGACACAGCTTAACTATCAAATTGATGTGTACTTCGATAAGCTTCTGCAAGCGAAGGTGGGCTATCACGAGCTAGCAGCGTTTTACTTCGGATTTATGAATGCAATATTGCAATGGCTGCAGTCGAAGGGCATTAACAGTACTGATGTGATGCAGGAGCAGAGCTGGGATTTGAAGGAAGGAAATTTGAAGTCATTAGTTCGATTAAAGAGCTGGACCTCGATGATCTGCCAGCAAATTAGCAGCTATATCGATGCGGAAGGTAAGCAGGTATCAAGTGTAGTAGACAAGGTAAGGCAGTATATGCTTGCGCATTTGGATGAAGAATTCAGCAGAGAAAAGCTAGCTGCACAGGTTTATCTCAATCCTGCTTATTTATCGCGATTGTTTCGCAGAGAGACCGGTTTGTCGTTAACGGATTATATGGTAAAGCTAAGAATGAATAAAGCGAAGGAGCAGCTTGAGAGCAGTAATCTTAAAGTTAGTGATATCGCCTATCTCGTTGGTTACGCGAACTTCTCACACTTCTCAAAGCTGTTCAAAAAGACGACAGGGCTTACGCCGCAAGAATATCGGAAGATGTACGGAAAGGTATAACCTCTGCTTACGAATCGAGTAAATAGTCATTATAGCGTTAATCAGGTCACGACACCGACAGTTTTCGGTGTCTTTTTTTTATACAATTTGGCTATAGCAGCTAGAGAAAAGAAGGAAAGGGTGGGGTTATGAGTACACAAGCTGTACATGTGGATCTGGAACAGCCGCCGAGAAGGAAAGCTAAGTTTATTCGGACGGTGAAAAAGTATTGGATGTTTTACCTGATGATGCTCCCCGCATTACTCGTACTGCTACTTAACAACTACATCCCCATGTTTGGGATCATCATCGCCTTCAAAAATATTAATTACACCGATGGGATATTGGGTAGTCCATGGAGCGGGTTTTCTAACTTTAAGTATTTGTTTATGACCTCAGATTCTTGGGTTATTACGCGCAATACGTTGCTGTACAACAGTGGCTTCATTATTCTGAATTTGATCTTCCCACTTGCCTTCGCCATTATGCTCAATGAGATCAAGAATCGTTTTCTAGCGAAGATGCATCAAACGGTTATGTTTTTACCTTATTTTCTATCGATGATCGTCATTAGCTATCTGACCTACGCATTTTTAAGCGACACAAACGGATTTTTCAATAAGACGCTGCTGCCCATGCTCAATATCGATCCGGTAAATTGGTACTTTACGAAGGAAGTATGGCCTTATATCTTATCAATGGTCAATACATGGAAAAGTATGGGTTACTATACGGTCATCTATATGGCTGCCATTATTGGCATCGATGAAGAGTACTATGAAGCCGCTACGATTGATGGGGCAAGCAAGTTCAAGCAAATTTTCACGATAACGATCCCACTGCTGACCCCGATTATTACCATTATGACCTTGTTGCAGATCGGTCGAATATTTAACGCAGACTTCGGATTGTTCTTCCAGGTTCCAAGAGAATCGGGTGTCCTGTTCCCAGTGACGAACGTTATTGATACGTATGTTTATCGAACCTTTATTACAGTTGGAGATATAGGCTTATCCTCAGCTGCCGGGTTAATACAGTCCGTTGTAGGCTTTACGCTTGTATTTCTGTCGAACTGGATTGTTCGAAGGATCGATAGCGACAACGCATTATTTTAGGAGGTGGACCGATGAGTGCAGAAACCGAGAAGGCTATTCATATATCTAATCCGAAAAATCGACTGCCTAAGCTGGCTACCTTCGGAATTCATACGATGTTTACCATTTACTCATTGCTGTGTATCATCCCACTTATTCTCGTTATTATGGTCTCCATCTCAGATGAAACTGCGATTGTAAGGAGCGGCTATAGCTTCTGGCCAAGCGAATTCAGTCTAGATGCCTACCAATTTTTATTCAAGGATGCAACAGCAATCGTTAGAGCGTACGGAATCTCAATTGCAGTCACGTTAATCGGCACGATCACCAGCATGATTATTATAGCCCTATATGCCTATCCGATCTCACGCAGAGATTTTCCGCATGCTAAATTTTTTACCTTCTTCGTGTTTTTTACGATGCTGTTTAACGGTGGCTTGGTGCCTTGGTATTTAGTGTACGTTCAGCTGCTTGATCTGAAGAATACGATGCTGGCGCTTATTGTACCGCTGCTCGTTGCAGCATTCTTTGTTTTAATAACACGCACATTTTTTCAGACAACGATTCCACAAGCGATTTTGGAATCTGCCAATATGGATGGAGCAGGCGAGCTCACGATCTTCTTCAAAATTGTATTGCCGCTATCTCTGCCTGTGCTTGCCACGGTCGCCTTATTCCAAACCTTAACGTATTGGAACGATTGGTTCCTCAGCCTTGTGTTCATTACGAAGGAAGCTAATATTTCAATTCAGTATTTAATGTACAAAACGATGCTGAACATTCAATATTTGGCCAATAACAGCACAGCTGCCGCAGCGATAAGGGCAGCAGGGGGAGAGTTTAAATTCCCGAGTGAAAGTGTTCGGATGGCAATGGTTATCGTCGGAATTGGTCCTATCGTATTTGCTTATCCTTTCTTTCAAAAGTATTTTGTTAAAGGTCTCACGGTAGGCGCAGTAAAGGGTTAATGGAATAACGATTCATGATGACTGTGAAAGTGAAAAGATGCTTTAGATTAGGTAGGTGGCTATATCCAGCTTATTGCTGGTTAGCATATTAAAATTTATTGGGAGGTCAGTACAAATGAGAAAAAACAAGCGTGCTTCCTATGTAGCTGCAATCATCCTTACAATAGCACTCATTGTCACAGCTTGTGGCGGAAACAACACAAAGAACACCGGCGAAAATACGAGCAATAATAAAGAGCAAACTTCAACAAACACAGAAAGTAAGCAAAATAACAATACGGAGGTAGTGACAGATTCCGAGCTTAAGCCATATAAGCTATCCATCGTATACCCTGGTCCACCACAAAAAGACGAAGCGTTAATTGAAGAGGAGCTTAATAAGCTGCTTACTGAAAGAATTAATGCGACAATCGACCTAATGCCGATTGATTGGGGCAGCTGGGATGAAAAGGTTAACCTCATGATTGCTTCTCGTGAAGAGGTTGATATCATCTTCACCGCTCAATGGAATGGTCACGCGATGAATGTTGGGAAGGGTGCGTTCCTTGAGCTGAATGATCTAATCGAACAATACGGTCAAGGTGTGCTTGATTCTCAGGACCCAGCATTCCTAGAGGGTGCAAAGATTAACGGTAAAAACTACGGCGTTCCTACTACGAAGGAGCTAGCAGCTTCCGGAGGAGTCGTGTACCGTAAGGACATTACGGATGAGCTGGGCATTGATATGACAGAGATTAAGACGATTGAAGATCTTGATGCTGTTTATGCTAAAGTGAAGGAAGCACATCCAGAGCTTACACCGCTATATATTTCCTCGACGGACAATACATTTAACTCTCACTTCTTCGGCAACTATGACTTCCTAGGAGATGCAACGATTCCAGGTGCAATCTTCAAGGATGGCAACGATACAACTGTTGTACCGATTGAAACGACAGATCGCTGGCTAGAGACAACGCGTCTCACTCATGAGTTCTTCAAGAAGGGCTATATCAATGCCGATGCGGCAACAAGCCAAGTATCTTCTGCTGATGCTTGGAAGGCAGGAATTGTTTTCTCTGCGATTGAATCATTAAAGCCGGGTAAGGACGAAGAGGTTGCGGCAGCAGCTGGACTTAGTGGCAAGCTAGGACAGATCGAGCTTACGAATAAAACGATCGCTACCTCTGAGACAGCCGGCTCGATGCTTGGGATTTCTTCAACTTCACAGGATCCAGAGCGTGCCATGATGTTTATTAATTTGCTGCATACAGATAAAGAAGTAAACAATTTGATTAATTTTGGTATTAAAGATGTTCACTATACACTGAATGGTGAGATCATGTCGAAAACTGATCGTACTGGGGATTACAGTCCAGGTCATGCTTGGATGTTCGGTAACCAGTTCTTGAACTATTTATGGGATACCGAGGATCCAGAAAAGTGGGAGAAATTCAAGGAGTTTAATACAGGTGCCATTAAGTCTCCAGCACTTGGCTTCGTATTCGACAGTGAACCAGTTAAAAATGAGGTCGGTGCTCTAGCCAACGTCATTAAGCAGTATCAAGTGGCCATTGATCGTGGTGTTGTAAATGTGGATGATGTGCTTGATGAGTATATTGCGGCACTAAAAGCGGCTGGACTAGATACCGTCATTGCGGAAAAGCAAACTCAATTTGATGCATTCCTTGCAGGTCAATAAGGAGAAAAAGCTGGAAGCTCATTGATTCATAGAGCAAATAGCTCATGTTGTTGTGAGAGAGAGAGCAGTTCGGTACGATATGCCGGGCTGCTCTTATTTTCGTGATGTAAATCAAGCTATTGCTAGCATATAGGTATAGTAGGCGGTATGAATAGTCACAATAGGAGTAGATCACTACGAAGGAGGCGTAAGCATGCTGTCAATTCCATCTACTTTTATTGAAGGAAAAAGAGCGTTCTATGGAGAGGTGAGAGAGGATTTTGAAAGCTTAGGTTTTGTTATTAATGGAAATTGGGAGTATCATAAGGCTTTTTTCGATAACATATTGAGTCAGCATGAGGGCGTAACGATTTATTTGCGCATACCTATTTATGTGCTGCAAGGCCAGCTTGATCGGGACGATGCATTTTTTGAGTTTGGTGAACCATTTCTGCTAAAGCACGTCATGCATACAGGCATTGACCCGGATTCTGATTTTAGTGTTATGGAGGTTATTGGCTTAAGCCAGTTCCAGCCACCACTAGATCCTGATGATAAAATTGAAAATGTAGACAAATGGCGCCATGCAGGAAAAACATCAGTAGAACGCTTGGCAACGTTTTTTGGTTAATATCATCGCCTGAGCTGTAGCAGCTCAGGCGATTATTTGTTGAGAGCCCTTTTTCTACCTTTAAATATGACGGTGATTTAGATAAAATAATTGTATTATGTTTATTTCTGGAAATGTGGGGTGATGTCGATGATGGTACGAACGATACAACGTTTCTTATGTTGGGTTAGCGTATTGTTGCTGATCTTCTTAAGTGCTGCGTGCACGAATCGTGAGCCTTCCCAGATTGTAGTCGAGCGTTATGAAAGCGTTTTAGACGACGGTGCACAACGAGATCTCAAGGATGCCTACACCTTAAAGCTTGTCTATATCGGCACACCACAGCTTGATGAACAGCTTGTGGAGCGGGAAGCGAGTCAGTATTTGATGGAAAAGTTAAATGCAAAGCTGGATATCATTGTTCTAGATTGGGGCTCTTGGGATAATCGGCAAAATATTATGATTGCATCACGTGAGGAATTCGATGTAATCTTTACGTCACAATGGAGTCGTCATTCAGTCAATGTGTCCAAGGGAGCCTTCATTCCACTTAATGATTTGCTCGAGCAGTACGGGCAGGATATTATCGCATCGCTAGATCCAATTATCCTGCAGAGTGCCCAGCTGGATGGGATCAATTACGGTATTCCTACTAATAAGGAGTTTGCAGCACAGGGAGGAATTGTGTATCGCAAGGATATAGCCGAGCAGCTGAAGCTGAATATGAACTCCGTGCAAACGATTATGGATTTAGAACCGATTTATGCTGCCATTAAAAGAGAAATGCCTCAGATCACACCATTGTTCGTTAAGCATGGTGAAAATTTAAACTCTCATTATATGAACAACTATGATGCACTCGGAGATACTTCGATTCCAGGATATATATTGAAGGACGATACCTCAACGGTTGTGAAGCCGCTCTATGAAATCCAACGCTATATTGATAATTTATACTTGGCAAGATCCTTCTATTTAAAAGGCTATATTAATATGGACGCGGCCACGACGCAAATGATGGTCAGTGATGCGCTCGCCTCCAATGAATACTTTTCTATTGTATCCCCAATTAAGCCAGGCAAAGCTGAAGAATTAGGTGTACAAACAGGCTTAGCTGGAAAGCTTGGCCAAATTGCTATCAATCAAAAATCGTTAGCGACATCAGAAACAACTGGCTCCATGCTCGCCATCTCATCAACCTCACGACATCCTGAATTAGCGATGCAGCTAATTAATCTACTCCACACCGATATATATTTGAACAATCTTCTGAACTTCGGGATCGAAGGCATTCATTATGAAAAGCTGTCTGACAACGTTATAACGATGACAGAGGCGACATCTCGCTATAGTCCAGGGGTGAATTGGATGCTTGGGAATCAATACATTAACTATTTATGGGATAGCGAGGACCCAATGAAGTGGGAGCAGTTTAAAGCTTTTAGTGAGGGGGCGGTCATCTCTCCAGGTCTAGGCTTCGTATTTGACGGGGAAGAGGTAAAGTCAGAGGTAGCTGCAGTTGTTAATGTAGATAAGCAGTATTTGATCGCATTGGAATCTGGCTCCGTTGATCCTGAGGTCGTTCTGCCCGAATACATGAAGAAGCTTCAGATCGCAGGCATCGATAAAATCATTCAAGCAAAGCAAAAGCAGTTTAATGCGTTCCTTATTAAAAATGGAAGAGAGCTGCACACGGAGTAAACAGCAATAGCAGATCTCTTGGAACCTATGTAATAGTAATGACCTGACAAACCAATGAGAGGTGACGTGCAGAGGCGTATATCTCTTAATGACTACATGCTGCTTGATAGCGACTTTAACACAGGTCCTAGACCACCTCCGACCATGTAACTAGAGGCTTCCTCGACCATGGTCTAGGTCAAAAACCGCCGTTAGTCCGTTTTGCATCTTACCGAATCCATCTATACTAAGTACATAAGCAAACAACGCAAACAACAACAGCAAAAACAAATTAGGGATGAACGAGGTGATACGAAAAAATGAATGGCAAATCATTGATCGGTGTGATCTGTATCTTAATCGGAGGATTGCTAGCACTGAAGTTTCTAAGTATAAATCTAGGTGCGATCTTCAGTTTCTTGCTTCCAATCATATTGATTGCATGCGGATTTATCGGATTGAAAAACGGTCAGAAGGTAATCGGAAGCATATTTCTAGTCATTGGATTTGTAATGCTTCTAGGAAAACTTGGTGGTTTCATGACACTGATCTTCTCAATCGCGTTGATCGGAGCAGGTATTTTCTTCATTACAAAGAAATCGCGCCACCATTACTAATGCAAATAGATTAGAGTTTAGGAGGTTATAAGATGGGAATTTTTAGACGCATCCGAGACATATCAGTGGCGACGCTGAATGATCGTCTAGAGAAGGCTGAAGATCCTGTCAAGCTGATTGACCAATTTCTATGGTCTACACGCGATGACATAATTCAAGCAGAGCGATTGCAGCAACAATACATGATGCATACGAATCAGCTCAAGGCACAATGGCTGCAAGCTGAGCAAAACATTGAGCAAAAGGAAAAGCAAGCAATGATCGCACTTAAAGCAGGTGAAGAGAATATTGCACGCTCCTTGCTCACTGAAAAAACGATGCACGTTGAGACAGCTAACAATTATCGTGAGCTGTACGAGCAAAGCAACAATTCTTTATTAGAGCTAGAGGCACAGCTTAAAGAGCTGCGCACCGAATATCAAATGGTTTACGATAAGCGTGCTTACTATGTTGCCCGTATGGAATCCATTCGTCTGCAGCAGCGCTTAAACCAAAGAATGAGCTTCAACAACGGCCAACAGCCTGGTGAAGTGATGCGTAAGATGGAAACACGCATTCAGGATATGGAATATGAGACGCAAAGCTTGCGTGAGCTTAGACAACAAAACAATGGCTTATATGGTAATTCACTTCAAACAAATCGCCGCAGCGAGGAAGTTGATCTAGAACTGCAGCAGTTGAAGGAGAAGTTAAATAAGGAAGGATGGTCCCTGTGAGAAAGCAGTTATATCGCTCTAGAGAAAATAAAATGTTCACAGGACTATGCGGTGGATTGGGAGAGCTAACGAATGTTGATGCGACATTGTATCGTGTGCTGCTAGTTGTACTTACGATTTTATCAAGCGGGATATTCATTGTACTGTATTTCATCGTAAGCGCAGTTGTACCTAAAACACCAAGTTTGCACACACCATTCGGGCATCACCAGCGTCCTTACGGTGGAAACACGTACGGTGGCAATCCATATGGCGGCAATCCATATGGCGGTACTCCATACGGCAGCAACCCGCAAGGCTATCAAGACCCAATGCAGCAACAGCGTCCAAATTGGAATCAAGGCGGACCAGGACCAAACTATACGCAACCGCATGGTCAAGCACCGTTTCAATCAACAAGTACATCAGATCAAATGATGGATGATCTTGAAAAGAAAGCATTACGCCGTGAAATAGAAGAACTAAAAGAAAAAATTTCCAAGTTAGAGAAGGGAGAATAATACGATGAGTATTTTCAAAAGAATGAAGGATATGACAAAGGCTTCAGTGAATGATTGGTTAGATAAATTAGAGGATCCAGTTGTTATGCTTAATCAGTATCTGCGTGACATGGAGGCAGAGATTCATGCAGCTGAGGTAACGGTTGCTAAGCAAATGGCTAGTGAGCGCAGCATGAAGCAACGCTTAGACGACAGCCTTCGCAATGCATTTGATCGTGAGTCAAAAGCAGAAGCTGCACTTCGCAACAATCATGAGGAGCTTGCACGTAAGCTACTAGAAGAAAAACTATACTTCGATCAAAAAGCAAGCGAATATTCTGAGCTTCATGCGAATGCAGTTGCACAGGCTGAAGAGCTTAAGCTACAATTACATTCAATGAAGGATGAGTTCTACCAGCTTCGCAACAAACGCAATGAGCTTGCTACAAGAGCTCAGCTTGCTAAAGCACAGAAGCAAATGTCTTCGATTAGCTCTAACCATACGATTGATGGCGGAACAGCAGCAAGAGGCTTCCAACGTATGGAAGAAAAAATTATGCAGCTAGAAGCTGAAGCAGATGTTGTTCGCTCACCATATAGCTACGCGCCAACAAGCAATGGCTCCGCGCCATCTGCACCTGTAACGGTTGCAGACCTTGAGCGTCAAGTGAAGGTTGATGAGCAGCTAGCAGCATTGAAAAATAGATTGAATCCAAGCAACGCTGAAAAAAACACGGAAAACAAAGCTGAAAACAACGCTGAGTAATGGAAGCACGTTGAATAGCAAATGGGAAGGCGGACCGATGCTCGGTCTGCTCTTTCCTGTGTTATTAGCTAAAGCGATAGGACAGGAGCGCTGGCGCTGTGAAAAACAATGAATCTAATGATAATGAGCAAAAGCTATTCAGAAAAAGAAAGCTGCTTGAGACAGGGCTATGGCTGCTAATTATAGGCTGCTTTCTAATAATTATTTTACAGGCCATCGGCATATTAGAGTTTTTACGCTTGCAAGGTCGCTGGATCATCATCATGCTGACCGCCGTTGGTATTGGGCTTGCGTTTTCTGCTATTTATCAATACACAATCAATTCAAGACTTAAGGCTTCCCTCCAGAAGCTTATGCAGCAGCGAAATACATACTCACCCATTACAATCGGTGGCACGGGGAATGAGGAGGATGAAGCTAATGCTGAGTCGAACAGTGAGGAAGAGCGAGTGTGGAAGGAACAGGTTCGGTTTAATGCTGTGATCGAGGAAAGACAGCGTCTCGCACGAGAGCTCCACGATGCAGTGAGTCAGCAGCTGTTTGCGATATCGATGACTGCGACTGCGGTTGGCAGAACGATCGAGCATGATTGGCAGAAGGCACAGCGTCAGGTACAGCTCATTGAAGAGATGGCCTCTGTAGCGCAATCTGAGATGAGAGCATTGCTGCTGCATCTTCGTCCTGCTCATTTGGATGGAAAAAGCTTAGGCTCTGCACTGGCTACGCTTGTTAGCGAGCTGCAGCAAAAAATACCGATGCAAATTGAGATGGATGTCGATACGACAATTGTGATGAGAGAAGAGAATGAAGACCACTTATTCCGTATTGCTCAGGAGGCATTATCTAACGCACTTAGACATGCGAAGGCAGATCATATGCTCATTAAGCTATACCGTCTTGAGGAAGAGATTAATATGGTTATTCAGGATGATGGAATCGGATTTGAATTAAAGGGCAGAAAGCAAGGCTCGTATGGCTTGTTAACGATGGAGGAACGAGTCATTGAATTAGGCGGACAGTTTCGCATAATATCTGAAGTTGGTGAAGGTACAGCGATCTATGTGACAATACCGTATGAACCACCAATGGTAGGAAGCAATGGCTAACTGAGAGGAGAAATGGAATGGAAAGACCGATAACGGTACTATTAGTAGATGATCATGAGATGGTTCGTATAGGATTAGCAGCTGTGCTAGATACAGAGGATGGGATAGAGGTTGTAGGTGAAGCGAGCAATGGTCATGATGGTATTCGTTTTGCAGAAAGCTATAAGCCTGATGTTGTGTTAATGGACCTTGTCATGGAGCCAATCGATGGTGTTGAGACTACGCGTCAAGTTCTTGAGGTGCACCCAGAGTGTAAAGTTATCGTGCTAACAAGCTTTATTGACGATAGTAAGCTCTATCCAGTAATTGAAGCGGGGGCATTTAGTTACTTGCTGAAAACATCTCGAGCAACAGAAATCGCTAATGCGATTCGCGCTGCTGTTCGTGGGCAGTCCGTTATTGAAGCTCAGGTTGCAGCCAAAATGATGAACCGTTTGCGTCAGCCTAAAGTAGAGCCAGCATCTGTATTGCACGATCAGCTAACGGATCGGGAGATGGATGTTCTGAAGGGTGTAGCTAGAGGCTTGTCGAATCAGGAGATCGCAGATGAATTATTTATCGGGGTAAAAACTGTAAAGTTCCATATAACGAACATATTTAACAAATTAGAAGTCGAAGATCGGACACAAGCAGCAATCTATGCTCATAAGCACGGTATTGCTGAGTAGAATTTTATAGATGATAACGAGACGCCAGCTGCTTAAGAGTAGAAAGGATTAGCAGCTAGCGTCTTTTATTGTGTGGATATTTAAGCCGATGATGTCGAGAAGCGTTGACCATTGGAGTGTAGCCTTTGAGCAAATGACATATTGTTAATGAGGCTGTCGAAACGAAAAAACGTGACTGAATTTGCTTCGGCTTTGTCGTACGAAAGTGACCTGTAACTAGCAGGAGGCGCCCTTTTAATCTCGTATATGTTAAGTGAAATATGTGATTAGGGGGCATTAACATGATGTATATGATGACACCTCATAATGAACAAAGTCAGAAGAAAAGAAAGCCGAAGCGCAAACAAAAAAGTAAAAGAACGTCAAGCAGATTGCCATGGAAGCTCATGCTAAGTGTGCTGCTTGTTGTTGTTCTTATGCTCACCGCTTGGATTCAGGAACGATCGATATCAGGTAGTCAAGCAGACGATGCAGCGATTCAAGATTTTGAATTGCTACTGGATTGGAGCAACGAGCTAATAGATGGTGGAACGATGACTGGACAATGGTCATTTAGATGGGATGCTACCTTATTAAATGGTTCGATGGAAGGGCTTGCAAAAGAGCTGTTTATAACGCCAAAGGGAGAGCTGCTGCATCGCAATATACGAGAAAACGGCAATGCTATGGATGGGCAGTGGCAGCTTCCAGGTAGTGTTATTAAGCTAGTTCGTACTGATCAAGATAAGATAGCTGAAAAAGTAACGGTTATGCTACAATTGGATGCCAGTGAGCTCGAGAAGGCTGCCGAGCTAAAGAAGTCAGTGCGTTACCTGCATCGTCTTCTGCAAGAGAAGGATCAAAATGTACAAATGAATATGAAGGTTTTCGGGCAAGCTAAGCATAATCAAGTGTTAAGTGATCTAAAAAGTCTTGCTGTTGCGCAAACGTTAGAGGAATATGGAGATCATGGGACAACGAGTGTTACCTATTTCTCTAATAGAATCAAGCAATTTCGCTGGCTAAGCAACGGGAAGATGGTTAATATTCAAGCCTCTCTACATAAAAGCTCTATTGATGGAGATTACACCCTCACGATTGGCGTACCGTTAATCAGTGGAGAATTCGGTGAAATCGTTGAAGAGCAGCCTCCTATTAATTAGCTGTACTGAATAAGACGATTAGTATTTTTTATGGAAACTTCATGGCGAATTCAGGATGAATATGCTAAACTACATTACATGTAAATATGTATAAAAAATTTTAAAGAAAGAATGAGATAAATGACCTACACAACTTCAATGGAATCCGTAGCACCAGAAGGCGCAATTTATTATTTGTTTGGTGCAACTGGTGATTTAGCACGTCGTAAATTGTTCCCAGCATTGTTCAGTTTATATAAAGAAGGCAAGCTATCTGAAAATTTTGCGGTCGTGGGACTTGCTCGACGCGCTCGTACGAATGAGCAATTTCGTTCTGACCTCTATGATTCAATTCAAGAGTTCTGCCGCTATAAGGCTGACGACTTGACGATGTGGAATCGATTTGCTGAGCATTTTGTTTATATGTCCTTGGATATTAACGATGTTGAAGGCTTTAAGGAGCTGAATAAGCTGTCTGACGAGCTGGACCAGCAGTTTAATATTCCAGGAAATCGTCTGTTCTATCTAGCACTTGCTCCATCCTTATTTGGACCAGTATCATTTAATATGCGCGATGGTGGCATGCTAGAATCTAAGGGGTGGCACCGCCTTGTCATTGAAAAGCCATTCGGCTATGATCTTCCATCCGCTCAAGAGCTGAATGAGCAGCTAAATCAAGTATTTAAAGAAGAAGAGATTTTCCGCATTGACCATTATCTTGGAAAAGAGATGGTACAAAATATTCAAGTATTGCGCTTCTCGAACTCCTTCTTCGAGCCGCTTTGGAACAACAAGCATATTGCCAATGTTCAAATTACACTTTCTGAAACTGTAGGTGTTGAAGAGCGTGGTGGCTATTATGATAAATCTGGTGCTCTTCGTGATATGGGGCAAAACCATATGCTGCAAATGCTGGCGATGATCGCAATGGAACCACCAAGCCGACTAATTGGTGAAGATATTCGTGATGAGAAGGTTAAGGTGCTTCGTTCACTACGTAACTACGAATCGAGCGAGGAAGTACGTGAAAACGTCATTCGTGGCCAATATGAAGCAGGGAAGTTCGGTGATAAGCAGCTTCCGGGCTATCGTGAAGAAGAGTCCGTGGATGCTGCATCTACTACGGAAACATACTTTGCTGCTAAAGTATTTGTTGATAATTTCCGTTGGGCTGGCGTTCCGTTCTATATTCGTACGGGCAAGCGTCTCCCTGTAAAAACGACGGAGGTTGTTATTGAATTCAAGCCGGTTGCGGATAATATTCTATTCGGCACTCGTCATGATCTTGCTCCAAATCTACTCGTTATTCGTGTTAACCCGATGGAGGGTATTTACATTAAATTAAATGCTAAAAAGCCTGGCTCCGACACAGAAATTCAAGCGGTCAATATGGAGTTTTGTCAAAGCTGCCTAATCGGCATTAATACGCCAGAAGCTTATGAACGCTTAATTCACGATGCTGCACGTGGTGACTCTACATACTTTACTCGTTGGGATGAAGTCGCACAGGCATGGTCATTCGTAGACAGAATTGCGAAGGCATGGCGTGAAGAAAGCTCTGATCTAGCCTTCTATCCTGCTGGCTCATGGGGACCTGAATCTGCAGAAGCATTGCTCAAAGCAGATGGCTTCCAGTGGTGGCCGGTGAATGGGCAGGAGGAGGATAACGTCATCTGGATCACCAACAGCCGCTAATTAGATGTAGTCTAAAAAGCACGACTTTGATGACGATGTATCTTCTTTGAGGTTGATCCGACGGCGAATATTGAACGCTAGCGAAAACTGTGGTGCTCACGTACCAAGAACGTACGCTGCGCTCCTTGTTTTCTAACTAGCGTTCAATCTTCTTGGTCCTGAAAGCCGAGCTTTTTAGACCTCGATTGGAAGGGAAGTCTAAAAAGCACGACTTTGATGACGATGTAACGCGCTGTAGGTTATTCGACGGCGAATATTGAACGCTAGCGAAAACTGTGGTGCTCACGTACTAAGAGCGTACGCTGCGCTCCTTGTTTTCTAGTACTAACCCCAGCGGAGCTCAATGTCTCCATCAGCGACCCTCATTCCAAAAGAATGTTCGAGCGAGGGAGATATTTGAGCGGAGCGCTGAAAGCCGAGCTTTTTAGACCTCGATTGGAAGGGAAGTCTAAAAAGCACGACTTTGATGACGATGTTAAAGCACTAATCATAAAATAATTAAGAACTTTCTGTAATGAAGGGAAGGCAAGTATGAGTCTAAGCGAAGAAATTAAAAAAGAGGTCGAGAAACGACGCACATTTGCTATCATCGCCCATCCCGATGCAGGTAAGACGACATTAACAGAGAAGCTCCTCCTATTCGGAGGAGCTATCCGTCTTGCAGGCTCCGTTAAAGCCCGTAAGGCAAATCGTCATGCCACATCAGACTGGATGGAAATTGAAAAGCAACGTGGGATTTCGGTTACTTCCTCCGTTATGCAGTTTGATTATAAGGGTCATCGTGTCAACATCTTGGATACACCTGGTCACCAAGACTTTTCTGAGGATACGTATCGTACATTGACAGCAGCAGATAGTGCAGTCATGCTTATCGACGTAGCTAAAGGGGTCGAGGCGCAAACAATTAAGCTTTTCCAAGTTTGTCGTCAACGCGGAATCCCTATCTTTACATTTATTAATAAGCTGGATCGTGAAGGGAAAAGTCCATTCGATCTAATGGAAGAGCTTGAGCAGGTACTAGGCATACGCTCCGTTCCAATGAACTGGCCGATTGGTTCAGGTCGTGAGCTTTGCGGTGTATATGATCGTATGAAAAACCAAGTGGAGCTGTTCCAGGGGAAAGATCATGAAACGATCGAGGTTAAAAAGGTCGAAGACTATAATGACTCGATCATTCGTGACATGGCTGGAGATTATTTAACTGATCAGTTAATTTCTGATCTTGAGCTGCTTGACGTTGCAGGCGATCCATTCGATTATGAAAAAGTACGTAATGGTGAGCTAACACCGATCTTCTTCGGAAGTGCGGTTAACAATTTTGGTGTGCAAACCTTTCTAGAAAACTTCTTAGAGCTCGCACCACAGCCTGGAGCTAAAGTGAGTGAGGAAGGTCCTGTTGATCCTACAAGCGATAAGTTTAGTGGTTACGTATTTAAGATTCAAGCTAATATGAATCCCGCGCATCGTGATCGTATTGCGTTTTTACGTATTTGCTCTGGTCGTTTCGAACGTGGAATGGCGGTTAAGCATGTGCGCAATGGAAAGACAATTAAGCTTTCTCAGCCTCAACAGTTTCTAGCTCAGGATCGTGATATTGTTGACTTAGCTTATCCTGGTGATATTATCGGTTTGTTTGACCCAGGTATTTTCCGAATTGGCGACTCCTTAAGTCAAGGCACTGATATTGTGTACAATGAGCTGCCAACGTTCTCTCCTGAGATATTTGCAAAGGTTACAGTGAAAAATGCACTGAAGCAAAAGCAATATCAAAAGGGCTTGGATCAGCTAACAGAAGAAGGTACTATTCAAGTTTTCTATTCTGTAGGTAGCTTTAGTGATACGTATGTAGGGGTAGTTGGTCAGCTGCAATTTGAGGTGTTCCAATACCGAATGCAAGCGGAATATGGAGTTGAAGTCATGCTTCAACGTATGAGCTATCAGTTTGCTCGTTGGATCGTCGATGAGAAGATTGATCCAAGCAAGTTCCGTATTAATTCTACGCTTGTACAAGACAAGAAGGATAATTACGTTGCGCTATTCGAAAACGAGTATGCTATGCGAACAGCAATGGAAAAAAATCCGAACACTAAATTTCTTGAGGTCGCTCCATAGGAGCGATCTTTTTTATTGATTTTGAATTGACAAGTAAACGATTACATGAAATAATGTACGCGTGTACACTATCATATTTTCGCAAATTTATTCGGAAAAGGAGGTTTATGAATGAGCAGAAAAGACGTTGCTAAGCTAGCAGGGGTGTCGGAGGCAACCGTATCGCGTGTGATGAACAATGTCGGGCCTATAAAAAAGGAAACGCGTGAAAAGGTGCTGCAAGCCGCATCACAGCTCGGTTATGAATTAAATGCGTTAGCTCAGCAGCTGGCTCGTCAAAAAAGCGGAAATTTAGGTGTTGTTCTTCCACATGTACCTAAAGTTCATTTATTCTCAACCTATTACTTTTCAGAAATATTAAGCGGGATTGCAGAGGTCGCACGACATGCAAATGTTAATTTGCTAATGGTGTTTCAGGACCCTGCGCAGCACAGAGATTATACTAAACTATTTCGCTCTAAAAAGATAGATTCCTGCATCATTCTTGGTTCGACTGACAATGAGGAGGAGCGCGCAGCATTACAGGAGTTAACTGACAATGACTTCCCGTTCGTTATCATTAATCAACGATTTCCGGGGCAATCCTATCGATTTGTTGATGGAGATCATGAATACGGTAGTTATTTGGCGGTTACTCATTTAATTGATCAAGGAAGCAGAAAGGTAGCATTACTGAACGGACCTAAGCAATATTCTAATAGTATAGATCGTTATAAAGGTTATATTAAGGCACTTCAGGAACATAATATACAGCTGAATGATCAGTGGCTACTCGAAGGGAATTACGGTCGTAAAAGTGGGATTACCGCTGCTGATGTTCTTGCTGAGAGAATTAAGGACGGCACGATAGACAGCATATTTGCAGCAAATGATCGAATGGCGATCGGCGCGATGGAGGGCTTAGCGTCACACCAGCTTGAAGCTGGCAAGCATTATACCATTATCGGCTATGATAACTCCGATGGTGCGAATATTGTAACCCCTAAGCTGTCTAGTGTCGCGGTTCCTTTCTACGAGATGGGCGTTAAAGCCGCAACTATGCTGCTTGATGAGGAGCATATGGGGGAGACGCAGGTGATTGTTCCTGTGTCGCTCGTAGTACGACAAAGCTCAAACTTGTAAGGGGAAGTTCAAAAGCTCGAATTTGATGACGATGTTAGACATTGTAGTGGATTCGGCATCGAATATGTCTCGCTACCGAAAGCTACAGTGCTCACGTACCAAAAACGTACGCTGCGCTCCTCGCTTTCTAGTATCGTGCCATCTTCTTGGTCCTGAAATCCAAGCTTTTGAACACACTTTGTAAGAGGAAGTTCAATTCCTATAAAAGAAAGGTGGAATTATAATGACTCAAGTTCGAATTGGTATGGTCGGTTATAAATTTATGGGTAAGGCACATAGCAATGCATATCGTGTACTGCCAATGTTTTTCCCTAATAGTGCAGTTCCACAAATGAAGGCTATCTGTGGCCGTAATAAGGAAGCACTTGAGGTTGCTCGCAAGCAGTTTGGCTGGGAAGAAGCTGTAACTGATTGGCGTGAGCTACTGCAGCGTGATGACATCGATCTTATTGATATTAATGCACCAAGTGACGCACATAAAGAAATTGCTATCGCAGCAGCAAAAGCAGGCAAGCATATTTTCTGTGAGAAGCCACTTGCTCTTACTCTTGCAGATTCAAGAGAAATGCTAGAAGCTGCGGAAGCAGCGGGTGTTAAGCATATGGTTGGCTTTAACTATCGATTTGCACCGGCCGTTCAGCTAGCGAAAAAGCTAATCGAAGAAGGTCGCATCGGTAAAATCCATCATTTCCGTGGACAGTTTCTACAGGATTGGATCATGGACCCACAATTCCCGCTTGTATGGCGCTTGCAAAAGGAAATTGCAGGCTCAGGCTCGCTGGGTGATCTTGGTGCGCACACGATCGACTTGGCACGTTATCTAGTTGGAGAGTTCTCCGAGGTAATCGGTATGAGTGAAACGTTCATTAAGCAGCGTCCACTTGCCGCTGAGATGACTGGACTTAGCGCAAAAAGCGGCGGAGCCTCTACTGAGATGGGCGAGGTAACGGTCGATGATGCTACGTTGCTTATGGCTCGATTTGAAAATGGTGCGTTAGGCAGCATTGAAGCGACACGCTTTGCTGGTGGACACCGCTGCACAAACGGCTTTGAGATCAACGGCAGCAAGGGCAGTGTACGCTTTGATTTTGAGCGTATGAATGAGCTGGAAGTATACTTTACGGATGATGCAGAGGATGTTCAAGGCTTCCGTCGCGTGCTTGCTACAGATGCCGCTCATGCATATATGGACGCGTGGTGGCCAGCAGGTCATACGATTGGCTATGAGCATACTTTTACACATGAGATGGTTGAGCTTATGGATGCCATTAGCAACGATCGTCAGCCGGTTCCGAACTTTGTAGACGGTGTAAAATGCCAAGAGGTACTTGAAGCGGTAGAGCGTTCGATCGAGGAGCGTCGCTGGGTATCAATTAGCGAGATGTAACGACGGAATGGAAACGAACGATATTCAATCGTACGCTACTGGTATAGTGTACGAACATAAAAGCGATATGTGTCCAAACATAACGCTCTAACTATTGCAAGCAACAGAGGGGGATAAATAATGCGCAAGGCATTAATCGTATGGGGTGGCTGGGATGGTCATCAACCTGAGCAGGTAGCAAATATTTTTAGAGGACAGCTAGAAGCAGAGGGCTTTGAGGTAGATGTACAGGATACGCTAGAGGCGTTTCGCGATGTCGAGTATCTGAAAGGACTTGATCTCATCATCCCTGCATGGACGATGGGGGAGATTGATCAAGAGCTTGTAAACAATGTTTCCGCAGCTGTACAGAGCGGTGTTGGCTTAGCAGGCTGTCATGGCGGCATGTGCGATTCTTTCCGTAAAAACGTAGACTGGCAGTTTATGACCGGTGGACAATGGGTTGCTCACCCAGGTAATGATGGGGTGCGCTATACTGTTGAAATGTGCAACACCTCCAGTCCGCTAGTGGATGGCATACCTAATTTTGAGGTTTCATCTGAGCAATATTATTTGCATGTTGATCCAGCAGTTGAAGTGCTGGCTACAACACGATTCCCAACGGTTGATGGCCCGCATGTACTGAACAAAGCGGTCGATATGCCAGTGGCTTGGACGAAGCGTTGGGGAGTTGGACGCGTGTATTATAATTCCCTAGGACATCAGGCGAACATCATGGAAATACCTGAAGTGATGGAAATGATGCGTAGAGGCTTCTTATGGTGTGCCGACGGAAAAGCGATTGCTCTACAATCGGGAGAGCAAGGCGGTACGTATACTGGTATGCAGGACAATCAAGTCAATTAGGCGGATAGGGTGACGATGCGATGAATAAAATAAAAGTTGGTATTATTGGTGCAGGCAACATTAGCGGTATTTATCTTGAGAATGGTCGTAAGTTTGACAGCATGGAGGTTGTAGCGATTGCTGATCTAGACCTTGACCGTGCTCGGGAAAGAGCTGAAAATTTTAGCATCAAGGGCTATTCTGTTGAAGAACTGCTTGCTGACCCAGAAATTCAGATGGTGATCAATCTAACGATTCCGCAAGCACATGCCTCGGTTTCCCTACAGGCATTGGAAGCAGGAAAGCATGTCTATGTAGAAAAACCTTTCACAGTTACTCGTGAGGAGGCGCAACAGGTTCTTGCACTAGCCGAGAAGAAAGGTCTTATCGTCGGAAGCGCACCAGATACATTCTTAGGCGGAGGCATTCAGACCGCTGTTAAGGTTATTGAGGATGGCTGGATCGGCACGCCGATTAGTGCATCAGCATTTATGCTGTCTGGTGGCCACGAGCGTTGGCATCCTAATCCTGAGTTCTATTATCAAGTTGGTGGCGGGCCGATGTTTGATATGGGACCGTACTACTTAACAGCGATGGTTGCAATGCTAGGACCGATTCGTCGCGTCACAGGTGCAGCTAACATCTCATACCCAGAGCGCACCATTACAAGTCAGCCGAAGTTTGGGCAAAAAATTAAAGTTGAGGTGCCAACGCATGTCGCTGGAATTATTGACTTTGCGGGCGGTGCGCTTGGAACGATCATAACTTCATTCGATACGCCAGCTCATTCCACACTGCCTCGTATTGAGGTGCACGGCAGCCACGGCACGCTCGTTGTACCTGATCCTAACAACTTTGGCGGTGAGGTTCGCATTCATCGAGCGGGCACAAGTGAATGGCATAACGTGCCGCTGCTGTATGGCAATACGGAAAATAGCCGTGGTCTTGGAGCAGCAGACATGGCCGCTGCTATTATCGAAGGACGCCAGCATCGTGCAAGCGGTCAGCTAGGCTATCATGTGCTTGAGGCGATGCACGGTATTCATGATGCGGCTAGTGAAGGCAAGCATTATATGATGCAGAGCTCCTGTGAAAAGCCGCAGCTGCTACCACTTGGTATGCGCAACTTTCAGCTGCTTGATTAATACATGCAAAACTTTTATAGCATATAAATTAAGTAGTGAGCCATCGCTATTATAGTTGTTCAAAATCAGAAGCAAGCAATGCCAGCGTTGTCGTAAACGCTGGCATTTTTATTCCCTCAGTGATCTCAAACATCTACATTAAGTAGTACAAGGAGTAAGTATATCTATAATTCAAGCGGCACGGACCGAGCTCTAGCATTTTACAATTACTTCAGAACAATTTACAATTAATTTAACTTTACATAGGAAGGATGAATCAGGTGAATGGGTTAGAGAATAACGGTATTAATAATACGTTAACGATCATTGCCTCTGGTGTAGTTGTGCTAGAAAACGAATGTGTTTCTGCTACAGTTGTCATTGTAAATGATCGCATCCATCGTATAGTCGATGCTTCCATTTCTATGGATGATATCGTAGCTGAGTGCGAACAAAGCATGAGCTTCAGCTCGAAAACAATCATCGATGCGTCAAGTAAATACATATTTCCAGGCCTAATAGATATTCATTGTGATGCAATTGAGAAAGAGGTTCAGCCGCGTCCTAACACGTTGTTTCCTCTAGAAATGTCACTTCTTGAGTTTGAGCGGAAGCTTCCAGTGCATGGCATTACGACGATGTATCACTCATTGTCGCTTGGTGTTGGCTTAAGCCTGCGCGGCTACCATCTCGTTAACGAATTGATCGAGCTTATTCATAAGTATAATGCAGAGCGAAGTCTAGTACGTAACTACATCCATTTACGCTATGAGGTGTCCTATCAGGATGGACTGCCTTATATTGAGCGCTATATACAGGATAAGCTTATTCATTATCTATCGTATATGGATCACTCACCTGGCCAAGGTCAATATCGTCAGGAGGGCTCCTTCGAGCGGTATGTGATGAAAAATCAAGGGGTGACGTTAGCAGAAGTAAAAGGCATCGTCGATGCACTGATGGAGCAGCGCCAAGCGATTGATTGGGATCGGCTAACGCAGCTATCGCTATTAGCGAAGGAAAGCAGCATCGCTGTTGCTTCACATGATGATGACAGCTATGAAAAAATCGATCGCGCTAAAAGCAGTGGAGTTACCGTAAGTGAATTCCCGATCACCTTGGAGGCAGCACAGTATGCAGTTCAGCAAGGGCTTCAGGTATGTGTAGGCGCACCCAATATTGTTCGTGGTGCTTCGCATGATCATAATCTACGGGCAGTGGATGCGATTAAAGAAGCTGGCGCTCAGATTATATGCTCGGATTATCACCCATCCTCTATGCTGCAGGCGGTGTTCAAGCTAGAGCGTGAGGCGAATATTCCGCTGCACGAGGCCGTAAAGCTTGCAACCCTACATCCCGCTGATGCAATGGGAATTGCTGAAGAAGTCGGTTCGATCGCAAAAGGAAAGAAGGCCGACATCATTATTGTCGACCAATTTCATGAGCTGCCATTTGTGGAGATGACCATCGTGAACGGCAACATCGTTTATACGTCACAGCCTTATTTCAAGGCTTAATCTGCAACAAGCGACATATGGCTCTTTCTCTAAGATTGATTATAGAGATACATGGAGTAATCAAGTCGATTGAATTCAGGCGGGATACGCTTAGCGATCCCTGTCTGGATTGCCGCTTCAATGACGGCTGTTCTTACTTGCTGTACTACTTTTTCATTAAAAATACTTGGAATAATATAGTGCTCATTCAATTCTTCCTCTGTCACAATCGAGGCTATCGCTTGAGCAGCTGCAAGCTTCATCTCATCATTGATCTTTGCAGCTCTGCAATCTAGTGCTCCACGGAAAATACCAGGAAAGCATAGGACATTGTTAATTTGGTTTGGAAAATCACTTCGGCCAGTAGCAAGAACTCGGACATAGGATTCAGCCAGTTCAGGGTCAATTTCAGGCTCAGGGTTTGCCATGGCGAATACAATGGAATCCTCAGCCATTTGCTGTATATCCTCTACGGTAATGACTCCAGGAGCTGACACACCAATAAACACGTCTGCGCCTTTAATTACATCAGATATGGACCCCTCTACTTTATCTGGGTTCGTAACCGAAGCAATTCGTTCAAGTGTAGGATGATCATAGCTGTTTCCAGCAACAAGAGCACCGCAGCGATCTACCGCTATTAACTGCTTTACACCAGCAGCTAGCAGCATATCGATACATGCCGTTCCTGCGGCGCCAACTCCGCACACTACCACCTTAATCGTATCCAAGCTTTTACCTACTAGGCGAAGAGAATTAATGAGTCCCGCCAAGATAACAACAGCTGTTCCATGCTGATCGTCATGAAATACGGGGATTTCAAGCTCTTCCTGAAGTCTACGTTCAATCTCAAAGCACCGCGGAGAGGCAATATCCTCTAGATTAATACCGCCAAAGCTAGGGGAGATTGCTTTAATGATGCTTACGATTTCGTCCGTATCCTGAGTTTGCAGGCAAATCGGGAATGCATCTACATCAGCGAACTGCTTAAAAAGCATCGCCTTTCCTTCCATTACGGGCATAGCTGCCTCAGGACCGATATTGCCAAGTCCAAGCACCGCTGTTCCATCTGTTACAACAGCAACCATGTTGCGTTTAGAGGTAAGTGTAAATGCTTTGGATGGATCCTCATATATTGCCATACAAACTCTAGCCACGCCTGGTGTATACACCCTTGAAAGATCTTCGCGGTTTTTAATCGGTATCTTAGGTGTAACTTGTAGTTTTCCGCCAAGATGAGCAAGAAATGTACTGTCGGATTCATGAATGATTTTCACCCCAGCAAGTGAGCGAATATGGCTTGTAACTTTTGAATGAGCTTCAACGTTTAATTTAACGGTAAGGTCTCTGACGGTAATATGCTTGCTGGAGCGAATAACGTCAACTGCAACAATATCTCCGCCGGCATCATTGATCGCCGTTGCTACTTCGCCAAAGCTAGCTTGATGTTTATCCATTTCGATTCTAAAGATAATCGTAGTATTAATTGACATCGTGAAACCTCCTTAACCATTTACTAACGCTGTTGCACTGTGTTACTAAGAGTACCTAGTCCGTCTACAATACATTCAATAGTATCCCCAGCTCTCATAAAATCAGCCCCTGCAGGTGTGCCGGTCAAGATGACATCACCAGGCATCAAGGTCATAAAGCCACTAATATAGCTAATCATTTCATGGATTGGAGTAATGATCTGCTCCATCGTACTGTTTTGTAGCTCCTTTCCATTCAAGCGCGCTATAATTCGAGCGTTATTATAATCAAACTCTGTATCGATATAAGGACCTAATGGACAGAACGTATCGAACGCTTTTCCGACGGTCCAATGTCCTTCCTCGTGAAAAAATTGAAACGCTCCAACATCATTGGCAATCGTGCTGCCCAATATATAATTTGAGGCCTCATCTGGTGTAATCGCATGAGCGGTTTTACCGATGACGATTGCAACCTCCGCTTCAAACTTTGCTTCTGTTACGCTGCTCGGGAATAAGATCGGATCATCAGGACCAATCACTGTCGTTATAGGCTTATAGAAGAAAATAGGCAGCTCGGGCATTGGTGGCTTAATCGATCCTTCTGCTACAAAGTTTTTGCCTATTCCAATAATATGTCTTGGAATAATAGGTGAAAGAAGCTTAACCTCATGGAGAGCATATTTCTCCTGCAAAATCTCAATTTGCTCGAATGGGCTGCCGCTATATGTATGAATGAAATCTCCCTCGATAACGCCGTTATACACTTCAGCTTTGCCTTCAAATGAAAATCTAGCTAGCTTCATGATAAGAACCTCCCTTTTTTGAATTGTTCATCATAATAAACAATGTATTGTATGTTGCACAAGAATATCCTCGTATATTTTTCAAATTCTGTCAATAGGGAAAATAAAAAAGACAGCCCCCAAATTGTAGATGTATGCTTCTACAGTTTGGGGGCTGTCTAATTGATGATCGATGAGACAATTAATTAGTGTAGGGGAGACAGCAGCTTAGAAAGCTCTAATATTTCTTGCAGCGCCTGCTCCTTTTTACCTTCCCATTTATGGATAGGCATAGAGCAGCTAACAGCAGCGATAATGGAGCCATTAGGCTTCGATATCGGTGCAGCGACACAGCAAAAGCCCATCACACCCTCTTGAATATCTGTTGTGTAGCCGGCTTGCTTTCCTTGCTTAATTTCCTCAATCAAGGATTCTCGCGAGCTGATCGTATGTACGGTGATCTTCTGCAATGACTCCTGTGGAAATAACTGACGCAGCTCCTCTTCACTTTTGTCGGATAAAAGTGCTTTTCCTAAGCCGGTTGCATGAGCTGGAAATCGAACGCCAGGTCCGGAGACCATCTGTACTGGTGTTGCTGCCTCGACCTTGGCCAGATACAAAACATCATTGCCTTCAAGCACAGCCATTTGTACAGATTCCTGAAGTCTGCGCATAACGGGATCAGCAAGTCTGCGAAATTCCTCAATTAAGTCATATTGACGGAAGAACGCACTTCCAAAACGACCCAATGCACTGCCTATTGCATAGGTTTCATTACGATCACGATTTACCCATTTTAAGCGCTCCATTGTAACGAGTAATGAGTATAGTGTGCTCTTGCTAATATTGAGCTGCTTAGATAAATCAGATAATTTCCATCGATAGGGCTCATCAATGAGTAATGATAATACGGCGTCAGCACGATCTATCGCGGGAACATTGTACTTTTGCTCCATAGTCATACTCCTTATATATTAGAATGTTGTTCATTATATAAAACTCAGATCATTTTATCATCGATCGTTCTATATCGTCAAACAAAAAACAACGTCTCAACATCATTAATTTTTAATATTGACCATTATTTGGGTTGATGATACACTAAATCAAACTTAATATAAAACATTGTTCAGTATAATGAACAAACTAGAGGTTTCATGCTAAATGAATCGATAGGCTTAAACCATTTTATTCAATCGTTTGGGGGAATGAAGGATGGAATATGTTGCAGTTGGCGGGTTAAAGGTAGCAGCTCAGCTCTACGCATTTATCGAAAGTGAAGCTTTACCGGGTAGTGGTGTAGAACGAAATCAATTTTGGCAAGGCTTTGAGAAGCTTATTCATGAGCTGACACCTCAAAACCGTGAGCTGCTTGCGAAGCGCGATGAAATTCAGCAAAAGCTTGATGCTTGGCATAAGAACAATAAGCAAGCAGCATTTGAACAATATGAGCAGTTTTTGAAGGATATCGGTTATCTGGAGCCAGAGCCAGAACCGTTTCAAGTAACAACTGAGAACGTGGACGACGAAATCATTCTTCAGGCTGGGCCACAGCTCGTAGTACCCGTGAACAATGCTCGGTATGCGTTAAATGCATCCAATGCACGTTGGGGCAGCCTTTATGACGCGTTATATGGAACAAATGCCATTAGTGATGAAGGTGGGGCAGAGCAGAGAACGGATTATAACCCGACAAGAGGGGCGAAGGTCATAGCGTTTGCAAAGCAATTTCTTGATAACACCATTCCTTTAACAGAGGGCTCCCATGCAGAGGTAACGAGCTATGCTGTGTCGAATGGTGAAGTGACTGCTTCACTGCAGGATGGAACGATCGTGAGACTGCAGCATGGTGAACGGTTTGCAGGGTATCAAGGTCAGGCGAACCAGCCGCAAGCGATCCTGTTCTGTAACAACAAGTTGCATTTCGAGATTCAAATCGACCGTAATCACCCAATCGGAAGAACGGATAGTGCTGGGATTAAGGATATTATTATGGAGTCTGCGATTACAACGATTATGGATTGTGAGGATTCCGTAGCTGCCGTTGATGCAGAGGATAAAGTAGCTGTATATCGAAACTGGTTAGGTTTAATGAAGGGAAATTTAACAGCTACATTCAATAAGAATGGGAAAGTAATGACTCGAGCACTCCATCCAGATCGTCATTATACATCGCCTAGCGGTGAACCGCTCAGCTTACGCGGCAGATCGTTGCTATTTGTTCGAAATGTAGGACATTTAATGACGATTAACGCTGTTTTAGATCGAGATGACCGTGAAATTCCGGAGGGGATTCTAGATGGAGTGCTAACTAGCTTGATCGCTAAGCACACGCTGAAGGCAGGAGCTATGGCGAACTCTAAAAAAGGCTCGATCTATATTGTAAAGCCTAAAATGCACGGCTCCGCAGAGGTTGCATTTACGAATAGACTGTTTAATGCAATTGAGGATCTACTGAACATGAAGCGCTATACGCTTAAGGTGGGAGTTATGGATGAAGAACGTCGTACTTCCTTGAATTTGAAGGCGTGCATTCGTGAGGTGAAGGATCGTATTGTATTCATTAATACAGGCTTCCTTGATCGTACTGGTGACGAGATGCACACGTCGATGGAAGCGGGTGCAATGCTTAGAAAGAATGATATGAAATCCTCTACTTGGCTGCAAAGCTACGAGCTGTCCAATGTTTATGCCGGCTTGCAGTGTGGTCTGCAGGGTCACGCGCAAATCGGTAAAGGAATGTGGGCAATGCCTGATCAGATGAGAGAAATGCTGCAGCAAAAAATTGCTCATCCAAAGGCAGGAGCGAATACAGCGTGGGTACCTTCACCTACAGCCGCTACGTTACATGCGCTGCATTATCATCAAGTTAATGTAGCTCAGGTGCAAAGTAAGCTGATATCGTCAGTACAAGATCAAGATCTTCGTCATGGAATATTACAAATTCCTATCGTACCGACGCTAGATTGGAGCGAAGCAGACATACAGGCAGAGCTGGACAATAATGTTCAAGGTATTCTTGGCTATGTTGTCCGCTGGGTTGAGCAAGGCATCGGTTGCTCTAAGGTGCCGGATATACAAAACGTTGGTTTAATGGAGGACCGTGCAACACTCCGTATTTCTAGTCAGCATATTGCGAACTGGCTGCATCATGGCATATGTACAGAGCAGCAGGTGAGAGAGACACTGGTACGCATGGCGAGCATCGTTGACGAGCAGAATGCAGGCGATGCTGCATACCACCGCATGTCGGATAATCTAGATGGATCTATTGCGTTTCAAGCGGCTTGTGAGCTTATCTTCGAGGGTCGTCAGCAACCGAATGGCTACACTGAGCCTATTCTTCATCGACGCAGATTAGAGTATAAGGCTAGAGTAACACAGCAAGCATAGGCTGCCGTCCGTTCAGCGAGCGGTGAATGCTGATGCAACAAAAGAAGAAGTAGGTCGCTTGTGCATATCAAGCGCTTACTTCTTCTATTATACTCATGCTGCCATAATTACTACGCACTCGAGAACAATGTGTCAGGAGGAGCTTGTTATGAGAATCTATTTCGTAAGTGAGCATCAGGAATCGACACGAATAACTTATGCACTTTCCAAGCTGAAGGCAGTTATGCAGGGGCTCGAGCTTGCCTATTCCGTTCATCCATTGCAGGCTAAGTCTCAGCCTATCATTAATCAAGAGGCTGACACATCAATACAGGACTCTGAGCTCTTCGTGCTCATTGGTCATGAGCAGCTGGAGCGATATAACGTGCAGCCGCTACATAAGGAGCTTGCCTCAGAGGGCTTCGAGCTACGTAAGGAGAGGACAGATAATCATGTAAGGTTGTACGTGCTTGGACATGATGAGACAGGGGTTATGTATGGCCTGCTAGAGCTAGCTGAGCGGCTGCAAGCGACAAAATCAATAGATAAGCTTGAGCCCTGTCTAATTAATGCTAGATTTCCATTCCGTGCGCTTAAATTTAATTTGCCTTGGTCGAGCTATCGGAAAAACGAGTGCTTTGAATTGCAGCATGCCTGTGTCAAGGACTTAAAGTTCTGGGAGCAATTTCTGAATATGATGCTCGATAATCGATACAATGTTCTTACACTATGGAACTTGCATCCGTTTCCATTTATGCTTCGCACGAAAAGCTTTCCGCTTGCGACACCCTTTTCTGATGAAGAGCTCGCGGAGTGGAAGCAGTACTGGACTACGTTGTTTCATATGGCTAAGGAAAGAGGCATTGAAACGTATCTAATTAATTGGAATATTATTGTGTCTGAAGCATTCACTGAGCATTACGATCCTCAAGCTGTTCATGATCGGTTGTATCATTATGGAGATTCCTATACGACCGATGACATAAAGCAATATACCCGTGAAAGCATTACACAGCTTATAGATGAGTATCCGGACTTAACCGGCTTTGGCGTATCGCTTGGTGAACGGATGAATGATATGTCCCCAGAATCTATACAGCAATGGATTGAGGATGTTTATTATGAAGGAATGAGCGCAGCGAGCCGTCCGATCAAATTCATCCATCGTGCTCCATTTTCTGTTGACCCGGCCATTACGAGAACATCGATCGAGCAAAACCATGCGTTCACAGAGCCAGTTTGGCTAGAGGTGAAATTCAATTGGTCACACGCCTATTCTTCACCAAAGCTGCTGCTAACACATGGTGGCTCAAGCGGCATGGAGGGATACTGGAACCCACCACCTTCCAATTACAAAATTACGTGGATGGTACGTAATGAGGATTTCTTTACGCTAAGATGGGCACAGCCTGATTTTGTTCGCGAACATATACGTACGAATGGACAGGAATATGTTGGAGGCTACTATGTAGGCTCGGAATGCTTTATTCCTGGTACAGATTACTCTCACATACAAGATAGTCCGCATATTCATTGGGACTACGCCTTCCAAAAGCATTGGCTATATTACATGCTTTGGGGCCGCTTGCTTTATGCGCCTGATACGTCAGATGACGTATTTATTCAGGCAATCAATCAACGGCTCTCTATATCGAAGGGAGATAAAATATTATCTGCCTATTCGAAAGCATGCCGCATGCCTATGGCACTTGCATCCTTCTACCACTTCACCTGGGATTTTACACTCTATGCAGAAGGGTTTCTGTCCACTGGCGAGTCAGAATATAACGACGGTCAAGCGTTTATTTCACTTGAAGACCTGCTAGAAAGTCATCCTATGGATCCAGATTATCTATCTATTAAGGAATATGTGCACAAACTAGTCAATCAACAATCGATGGAATCCTTTATTACACCTCTGCAGCTTGCGGATCAGCTTGAACGTGATGCTCAGGATGCTCTATGTACTGTAACGGAGCTGCTTAATGGTGATCCGAGATTGGATTGCGAGGTTGCTGATATTATTGCTTGGTCTCAGCTAAGTCTTTACTTTGCCAAAAAGCTTCGCGCTGCGGTGAGCTATGAGCTATATCGAAGCACAGGCAATGAAGCTGAGCGTCAATTAGCTATCTATTGGCTAGAGGCGCCTCATGCTGCTGCACATTGGGAACGACTTGTTGCCATAACGAAATCACACTATAAACCTCAACCGTTAATGCATCTCGGTAAAACGTTGTTCTCATGGGAGCTGTTCCTGCCGCAGGTATATGAGGATATTGAATATGTACGTGAACGAGTCATTATATAGGCTAGAGGAGTGAAACGCAATATGCAGTATATACGAGGGGCACTCGATCTTGAAGCTGAGCTTATGGAGCTGCGTCAAGCAATCGGGGCAGAGAAGGTGTCAACCATCGACCAGCGTCCTTGGCGAGAGGACAGCTATACGCTTCATGCGCCTATTCGTGTTACACCTACACACGAAGATGATATTGTGCGGCTTATGCTCTGGGCAAGCAAGCATCGTCTTACCATCACACCGCAAGGTGGAGGAACAAAGGATGCGATGGGTGAGCCACATACACCTGATGTATTGCTTTCCATGCAGCATATATCCGGCATAGTCGACTATTCACCGCGAGATTTAACGATCACGGTGAAAGCAGGAACGTCGATTGAACAGCTACAGGCGTGCTTGGCTGAGCACGGTCAATATATACCGTTAGATATGCCACATGCAGCAAGCAGCACCATCGGTGGTGTGTTTTCGGCAAATATATCTGGACCTCGGCGCGCCATGTACGGCT
Organism: Paenibacillus camelliae; assembly: GCF_023715345.1. Taxonomy (GTDB): domain Bacteria; phylum Bacillota; class Bacilli; order Paenibacillales; family Paenibacillaceae; genus Pristimantibacillus; species Pristimantibacillus camelliae. The sequence goes on along the minus strand of NZ_JAMBNY010000001.1, from coordinate 1,063,089 downwards.
CGGCAAGAGATTATTTAATGGCTGCTAGAGTGATATACCCTGATGGAAGATTACTGCGTGTGGGAGCGAAGGTCGTTAAAAATGTCGCGGGCTATGATATGAATAAGCTCTTTATTGGTGCGATGGGTACTTTAGGTGTACTAACTGAGCTGACGATCAGAACTCGTCCTATCTCGATCTCATCAGGTATGGTTTTAGCAACTGCTTCTATAGATCAGCTGAAGCAGCTGCAAAAGCTGCTCATTGATTCTCAGCTCGAACCAAGCATCTGTGAATGGCTATACGGGTCATTCGAACAGCCAATAGGCATAACAAGCCAGCAGCCAACAGTAGCTATTGGCTTTGATGATGTGTCCTCAGCCGTTCAATATCAGCTGGAGGAGGCTCAGCGTCTGTGCCGGGCATGCGGCATAGCAGAGCAGCGCACTAGCTCTGACAAAACTCAGGTTCAGACATTGTATACGGTGCTTGGACAGCTATTGCCTAATGCACAGCAGCTGGAAGGCCGCTCGCTCATCGTAGAGATGAAGCTGCTGAGCTCCATAATGGACGTCAGCAAAGTGTTTGAAGCTGTGCAGAGCCTAGCTGCAGCAAGAGAGATAGCTCTTCAGTTTGCAGGTGGTCTCTATACAGGAGTATCAAGAGTCATCTTTGAAGCAAGCTGGGAGCAGCAGACTGAATGGATAGAGCTCATATCAGATGTGCAGCGGTACATGGATTCGATCCAAGGCTATGGTATTGTCGAATGTGCACCGCTTTCGATTAGGCAAAAAGCAGCAGTTTGGGGACAGTCGGGGCAGAATGATGAGCTGATGAAGGACATCAAGCGGACGATAGATCCTCATCACCTATTAAATGCAGGAAGATTTATAGGGGGGATGTAAGCTATGGTGAAAACATCTAATCTATCTAGTTTTTTGTGGGAGGATGCGCCAGATGAGAATAAATTTTCTGAGTGTGTTCATTGTGGCATGTGCCTGGAGGCTTGTCCTACCTATCAGGAGACCGGACTTGAGCATCATTCGCCTAGAGGAAGAGTATACCTAATCAAATCTGCAGCAGAAGGCAAATTGCAATTAAACAACTATTTTAAAGAGCCGATTGACAGCTGCCTTGCATGTCGCGCCTGTGAGACGGCATGTCCTTCAGGAGTTCAGGTAGGCGCATTAATTGAAGAAACAAGAGGACAGCTCTATCACGCGACTCCAGCAAAAGGGGCCGGTCGTGTAGTGCAAAAGCTGTTCCTACGCGATATATTCCCGAGTCCAAAGCGGATGCAGCTGCTAGGTAAGATGACACGTCTGTACCAAAAGTCAGGACTACAAAGGAGTGCTAGAAAGCTAAAGCTGCTTCGCGTACTGCCTGCGCATCTACAGGAGATGGAAGCTGCATTGCCCAAGCTAAAAACGTCTCCTTTATTAGGCAGAGGCGGAGAGCTATACTCTGCATACGGTGAAAAAAGAGCAACGGTTGCTATGATTACAGGCTGCGTCATGGATGTGGTCTATAGCGATGTGAATGAAGCAACACTGAACGTGCTAAGAAGAAATGGCTGTGATGTATGGATACCTAAAGCTCAAAAATGCTGTGGAGCGCTGCATCTGCATGCCGGTGATCGCGAGCAGGCGAAGCAATTAGCGAAGCACAATATTGATGTGTTTCTATCTAATGAAGTAGACGCAATCATTATTAACGCAGCGGGCTGCGGTTCAACACTGAAGGAATATGATGAGCTACTGAAGAACGACGTACGTTACGCTGAAAGGTCTCACCTTTTTGCCGAGAAAACGAAGGATGTTTCAGAATTTTTAGTAGATTTGGGGCTCATTGCGCCAAAGGGTAAGCTTGATATGAAGGTCACCTATCATGATGCATGTCATCTTGCGCATGCACAAGGAATTCGTCAGGCTCCAAGAGAAATATTAGAGATGATTCCTGGCTTAGTCGTTGAGGCTATGCCAGATTCTGATCGATGCTGCGGAAGCGCTGGAATCTATAATATAACGCAGCCAGAGATGGCGTCGCAGCTGCTTGATCGTAAGATGAATGATATCCCATCGGGCTGTGATGCCGTAGCAATGGGAAATCCAGGCTGTATGATGCAGTTTCAGGTCGGTGTTGTAAAGCATCATCGATCCGAGCAAATTGTGCATACGATTCAACTATTGAATGATGCCTATGAACGAGAAGACAGCGATGGAGGGATGCCTACATGATTGATGCCCCTTTAGATGAGAAGCGTAAGCAGCAGATGATCGATGCGTTGTCACGAGTGGTAGGCAAGAAGTCGATTCTGTATCGCTATGAGGATGTCATGGCTTATGAATGCGATGGCTATACGATACATAAGGGCTTGCCGGCTGCTGTCGTGTTTCCAAGCAATACAGAGGAGGTTGCTGCTATCGTCTCCTATCTGCATCAGCAGCAAATTCCTTTTATACCAAGAGGAGCGGGCACGGGTCTAAGTGGTGGAGCAACTGCCTTGAATGGCGAGGTCATCATTTCCTTAGTGCGCATGAACAAGCTGCTGCATGTAGATTACGATAATCGAAGAGCGGTCGTGCAACCTGGCTATATTAATTTGAAGCTATCTAACTCCATCGCCTCTAAGGGCTACTATTATGCGCCTGATCCCTCCAGTCAAGCAACCTGTACGATTGGCGGCAATGTTGGTGAGAATGCAGGCGGCGCGCATTGCTTAAAGTATGGCGTAACGACTAATCATGTTCTAGGTCTTGAGGTCGTGCTTCCCAATGGTCAAATTAGAAGATTCGGCGGAACGCTCGATACGCCTGGCTATGATGTGCTTGGACTGCTGACTGGCTCGGAAGGAACGCTAGCCATTGTCACAGAGATTACCGTTCGCATATTGAAAAAGCCGCAGGAGGTAAGCACGGTTCTAGCTTTATTTGATAAGGTTACAGATGCGAGTCAGGCTGCTTCAGATATTATTGCTTGCGGCATTATTCCAGCCGCGCTAGAGATGATGGATGCCATGGCGATCCATGGCGTGGAATCAGGAAATTACCCCGTAGGCTATCCAAAGGATTTAGCAGCAGTGCTCATTATAGAGGTAGACGGAATTGCAGCAGGACTGCAGGAGCAAATCGAAGAAATTATGCAGGTATGCAAAAATCACCATGTACGTGAGGTGCGTAAGGCGAAGGATGCAGCTGAACGAGCAAGATGGTGGGCTAACCGTAAAACAGCATTTGGTGCAATGGGTACGATATCCCCTGATTACCTTGTTCAAGATGGCGTCATACCTAGAAGCAAGCTGCCTGAAGTTTTGGAGCGCATCGGTCAAATTAGCAAGCAGTATGGATTGCGCATTGCAAATGTATTTCATGCAGGTGATGGCAATTTGCATCCGCTTATTTTATTTGACTCTAGAGTTGAAGGTGAGACAGAACGAGCGGTCGAGGCAGGCTCCGCTGTTTTGAAGGCCTGCGCAGATGCAGGCGGCTCCATCACTGGTGAGCATGGGGTAGGTGTTGAGAAGATGGAGGATATGCGCTTTATTTTCAATGATATCGAGATCGAGGCGCAGATGCAGCTAAGAGATGTTTTTAATCCAAATTCGCTATGCAATCCACATAAAATGTTTCCGAAGCCTGCACGATGTGTTGAGATGAAACGGCTGTCTCGTGAAGTGCCAGCAGTCAATATTTGATCGTCCGGACAATATTTGCACTTTCCTATTTTAACAGCATAAAAGCAAGAACTGTCAGTTACAATCGGGCAAAAAGCGTCATACAATCCAGTTGTAAGCGTTACCAGTTAGCTGATCACAACGTTGCTCCAAGTATTGGCACGCTACAGATGTTGAATAGAAAATAGGGAGGGTTAAGATGATCATGAAAAAACCAACAAGCTTAATACTTTCGCTTTTACTCACCATTGCTTTACTTGCAGGCTGTGCAACATCCTCAAACAATGGGAGCAGCAACAATGGCAATTCAAAGGAGCCTGTGAACAATCAGCCAACGTCAACGACAACTCAAGAAACAGCTACCCCGGAGACGAACACCGCACCGCTAGAGATGCAGTTTATGGTACCTTCATACTCTGACGTACCGAATATGGATGATGAATATTGGACGGAATGGCAAAGGCTTACGAATACGAAGCTTAATGTAGAGTGGATTCCTTCTGGAGACTACGACACGAAATTCGACCTTGTGCTAGCATCGGGTAATTTACCTGAAATTATCGTTGCAACAAGTGCGACACGCACAACATTACTTAATGCAATCAACCAAGGTGCGTTCTGGGATTTGACTGATTTTCTTGGTGACTTTAGCAATTATCCGAATTTGAAAAATAATAGTGAAGTTAATGCATGGAACTACTTAAAGGTCGATGGCAGATACTACGGTATTCCAAGAAATCGTCCACATATTGATATCGCCATTAATATGAGGAAAGATTGGCTGGATAAGCTTCAATTGGAAGTACCAACGACTATGGACGAATATGCCGAAGTATTAAAAGCGATTGTTAAGGGTGATCCGGATAACAATGGCAAGGATGATACGATCGGAATTCTAGGTCACGGCTTCTTGTTAGATGATGGCGATAACAACTACCTGGCAGCATTCGGCGGCTTGGATGCTATCTATAACGAGGAAGGCGGACTAGTTAAAGAAAACCTTACGCCTAACTACACAGAAATGGTAGCTTGGTTCCGAGATCTATACGCTAACGGAGTGCTGGCAAAGGAATTTGCAGCTGTTAAGAAAACACAAGCAGAGGAAATGTTCGCAACAGGTCGCGCTGCTTCTTATGCTCGTAACGTATGGCGTGACTATACATGGGAGCAAGAAATTAAGAAGGTACAGCCTGAGGCTGAGCTGATTACTCTCCCACCATTGCAGGGGCCAGGCGGGGTGAGTGTTGGTCTTGCAACACCAATCTTTGGTGCAATGTACATCTCCAAGAAGGTACCAGAGGATAAAGTGAAGCAAATTCTTGATTATATGGAGATGACGACTACGAAGGAATATACAGATTTCAACTACTACGGTATCGAAGGAGTACATCATACAGTAGTAGACGGCCAGAAGCAATTAACGGAGCTTGGTACGAAGCAAGTAACAACGAACGCGAACCAAGTGTTCCCACTAGCCTACAACAATGAGATGAAGGTATTGAACCCATCTGCGCCTAAAGCTTATAACGATGCCAAAATGGAATCCGTTAAAGTGTTCAGTGAGGTTGGTAAGATCAATATTTTCTCCGTCATTAGCTCTGATACATGGACAGCTGAATGGCCGAAGTATCAATCGGAATGGGAGTCTAACGTTGTAAAAGCAATCGTTGGTCAAATTTCGATGGAGGAATATGAGGCGTATGTTGCAGGCCTTGTAAGTAAACCAGAATTTAAAACAGCTTTCCAAGAATTCGCTGAACAATATAAAGCGAAATTCACGGAATAAATAATTTAGAACGGTCAACTAAGCGATTTTGTCTTCGTTGACCGTTCCATTCCTATTTAAGGGGGACTTATATTATGAATCCAGATTGGCTGAAGCAGCGTTCAAGAGGTGTTCATTTAACCATTCGTGATATTGATTGTCGTGATTTTGATGTGGAGCAATTAGCTCAGGACTTAACGGATATGGGAGTTAATATCCTTTCCTTCTTCTGTGCCGGCTACGTCACTACACATCAGACGGATTTGTCTATTCGTCGCAGCCCTTATCTGGGAGATCGTGACCTTACGGGGGATATTGTAGCGGCACTCAAAAAACGAAATATTCGCGCTGTCCCTGCAATGGATCTAAGCTTAATTCCTGGTAATGCGGCTCAAGAGCATCCGGATTGGTGTTCTCTTGATCGTGAAGGCAATCCATATCGGGCGAATAAGGACCTTGGTGACTTCTATATCGCATGTCCATTAAGCGGCTATCAAAACGAATATCTGTCATTAATTCTAAAGGAAATCGTAACTCGTTATGATATTGATGGTATCAAGTTCGGCGGTGGCAGCTACGGCTTTACGTCATATGGCAACGGAATCTGCTACTGTGAGCGGTGTAAGGCTGCTTACCACGAGCATTCTGGCGCGGATATTCCACTAGAGGAAAATTGGGAGGATCCGAATTGGGGAGAGTTCCAGCGCTGGAGACAGCAGCGTGTCGTAGATCGTTCGAAGTTTTTATATGATTTAGTTAAGTCTCTTCATCCAGAATTGCCTGTCATGTGTAATAGTGTTGCTTTTGGTGATCCGGGCTGGACAATTAAAGGCTCACTAGACATTGAACGTATGGCGAAATACATTGATGCCGTACAGGTTGAGGCGCAGACACGCGTGCGTGTAGAGGAGGATCGCTATCACTGGGATTATCTCTATATGCCGGCAGAAGAGGCTAATTACCTTAATACGGTAAGCGATCATCAGCCTTGGGTGTTAGCTTCCTACTTCCAAGCTTGGCCATGGCGCAGAAATGCGGTGCCGCCAGCTGAGCAGAAGGTTTATATGGCGCAGGTTTTTGCTAATGGAGGCAACGCAATACTTAATCTATCAGGCGGACCGCCAAAGGGACATGAAGACAAGCGAGGCTTTCCTGCCGTTGCATCGCTATACAAGTTTGTAGCGGAAAATCAGAACTACTTTACGCAAGAGGTACATGGGAGTCAGGTTGCACTTCTATACTCACAAACGACGATGTTTTATTACGGTCAGAATGAGGCAAAGCAAAAATACGTTGAAGCGATTCGTGGCTTTGAGCAAGCGTTGATTGAAGCGCATATTCCGTTCCAAATCATATCGGACTCTATGCTAACGCTGCAGCAGCTTCAAGCCTTTAAGGTGCTTGTATTGCCGACCGCAGCATGCATGAGTGAGGAAGCTGCGAAAGTAATCGAGCAATATGTTGCGCAGGGGGGAAGCGTCGTTGCTACCTTTGAATCCTCCTTATTCGACCTTGACGGCAAGAAGCGAAGCAACTTCCTACTTTCCGAATTGCTAGGCGTAACCTATATGGAAACAGCTTCGGTGATGGGTAGTGCAGATGGAGTGTTTAAGCAAGCGTATATGAATATACAGGATAAGCAGAATCCATTGCTAAAGCATATCGGCGAGACGGAGGTCATTCCGGCTGCATATCAGCATTGTAAGATTACGGCAGAAGCGGATGTTGAAGCTCCGCTAACCTTGTCAGCTGCATTTCGAGTATTCCCAGAGGGAATGTCCTATACTGTAGAGCCTGATACAGGCTATCCGATGGCAGTAACGAAAGAGCATGCATCTGGAGGAAGAACGGTGTATTTTGCAGGTCAACCGGACATCTCTTTCTTCCGCGCCGGCTACCCAGACTGGGCAACGCTGATGGTCAATGCCATTAAGTGGGGACTGCAAGAGCAGCTTACCTTCGAGACTAACGCGCCGTCCACCATGTTGATTACGTTACGGCTACAGGAGTCTCGGAAGCTATTCCACTTTGTAAATATGAACGGCGGCAGAAGAATGTTCCAGCACATCCTGCCAGCTCGTGATGTTGAGCTTTCGATCCCCGTGACCGATCAGTTTAGACCAGTGAAGGCTTATATGCTGTCTAACCAAGAACAGCTTGCATTAACGTACAAAGAGGATATGTGCACTGTAACGATACCGATTATTGATGATTATGACGTATTAGTATTTGAAGGTTAAACGAGCGAGCTAAAGCAAGCAATATTCTATCGAATTTATATACATCCATGATCATAACATGAGTAATCTATGCAGGTAGGTGGGGTTATCAATGGCTAACTGGAGGCAATTATTCGTGAGGAAATCAAAGCTTGATCATGCAAAAAACAAGAAGGGCTACCTATATAAATTAATATGGTTAAGCTGTATTTCTGTTTGTATACCTGTCATTTTAGCAAGTATCGCCTATTACTTTGTTTCGGTTGAAAGGATGGAACAGCATTTATTAACTGAAAGCGAATCATCATTACAGCTGATGAAGGATCGTGCTGAGCGTGTTATGCAGGGCATAGAAAGCGAGTCACTCCAGTTAGCCAATGACCCCTTAACGATGCGGATTATACAGAATGCTGGCAACGAGAAGTCCATCATTTGGCATCTGGAATTTCTAGAAAAGCTATCGTTAATTAAAAATATGAATGGCTTTATTAAGGAAGTATTTTTATATATACCGAATGATGAGCTTGTATTATCGAATGATTATGGGACGATTTCAAGAGAGGACTTTAAGTATAAGGAAGATATTAATGAGTTATTATCCAGCACAGAACCAAGTCAATGGAATCAGCTCCCTCGAGGGACGGAAAATGGATTTATAACCTTTGCTAGAATGCTCCCTATTATTGGTTCAGATGGGCAAAAAGGAATTTTAGCCTTTGAGGTTGATGCATTAGCAGTAGGTCAGTTTCTTGAAACAAACACGATTATTCTCACCAGAAACAATGAATTCATCATAATGAACTATTTCGACTTTTTTAATTCAACGCTGCAGCAAGATGCGGAGTACTTAGAGAAAATCTACGAGCTAGAGGGAGTTAAGACGATAATCAAAGCTTCGTCGAATGCAGGACGTATCGTTGCCCCTGGTATTGATGGTAATCCCGCGCAATTTCAATATGTAAAAAATGTTTTTAATCGCACCTACGTGTCGGTTATACCAGAGGACTTTATCTCCAATCAATTTTCCTGGATTCGCGGTATGACGCTGCTCATCGTATTTTTCTTTATTGGCATAGGGATCGTGCTAACTTATTTTACGTCGAAGAAAGCCTATAGCCCAATTGAAAGATTGCTGGAGCATAGTCATTCCTTAAATATTGGCCGCATCCAGGCAAAAGGCAATGAGCTTGAGTTTATTAAGGATTGCTTAGATCATCTGAGCAATGAAAAAGATAAATTAGTGTTGTTTATGGAAAACAGCAAGCCAACGTTGCGTGAGAGATGTCTTCAGCAAATTATTAATGGAGATTATATTCGAACCGATGCCGTTGTCCATGATTGTAATCGCTATGGGATTGATTGTAGGCTTACCAATATTGTTATCGTTGTAGAAGCCGAGAATATTTACAAGAAAAAGCGATTCCAACCTGAGGAAAGAGGCGTAGTGGCCTTTGCACTGGCAAATGTCATGCAGGAAATATTACGAAATCAGCAGACAGCCAAAGGCTATGTCATTCCTTATCAAGGAGCGGGAGTAGTTATATTGCAGTATCACTCCGAGCTGGAGCATAAAGTGATGCATCAAGCTACACTCCAATATATTGAGGAGGTGTCTGCTGCACTGCGAGAATATTTATCCTTCGAGGTAACCGCAGGCATTGGACGCTATTATTCGCATATTGCCGATGTAAGAGTCTCCTATAAGGAAGCGCAGACCGCGCTGCAATATCGTATATTCCCGAATATGGGTTCGATTCTATATATAGAGGATATTGAAGTAGAGAAAAAGCACAGTATACTCCGCTATCCCTTTGAGCTGGAAGCCAATATTATTGATGCATTAGAGAGAAAGAATGAAGCTGTAGCGGTGGAATACCTTACTAAATTTGCAGATCTGCTGCAAAATTCGCAGTCTCATGCTTTTATCCTACAATGCTATCACATTCTGTTGTCTTCGATTATTGTTTCCTTGGAGAAGCAAGGAGTCAACATGATGGATATTATGGAGCATAATTTCTTCGAGCAATTAAAGCAGAAAAAGACGTTTAACGATCTACATGAGTGGTTTGCTGAGGTCGTGTTCTCACAATATATTAATCTTACGCAGCATGGTGTTGAAGCAAACGAGGAGCTCGGCATTCAATACATCTGCAAGTATATTCGTGAGCATTGCAGTGAAGATTTATCATTGGTGCAATGCGCCGAGATGATCGGCGTCAGTCCTTCCTATTTAAGCCGCTTATTTAAAAAAGAGATGGGCATGAACTTTCTAGAATATGTCGTTGAAAGTAAAATTTCTGAAGCGAAGCGACTGTTAAAAGAGACAGACAAAAATATTAGTCAGATCGCGCTGCAGGTCGGCTACTCAGAACGCAACCTTAACCGCATTTTCCAGCGACATGTTCAAACCTCACCGGGGAATTACCGTTTGCAGCATCGATAAGACAGTTTTTATACATAAGGACGATTTTTGTCAAAGCGTAAAAAACGAAAAATTGTCTCTTCTAGGTTGGATCAGAACGCGATAAGGTGAATGCAGTAAGCTAGATTTCGCTGAACGCGCGTTCTGAGGAGGGTAGGGCATGAGTCAAACGGCAATTCCTTATGGGAGTGTATATTTTCGTAAATCCAATCCACCTAAAGCTGATTGGGAAAGAGATTACAAGGTTGCTAGTGAGGATGGCATGAATGCCTTCAGACATTGGTTTTTATGGGGAGCAATAGAAATTTCACCAGGAGAGTATGATTGGTCGGACTATGATGCTCAGCTTGATTTAGCGGCAGAGCAAGGCATTCGTACAATTATCGCTGAAATGATTACCTCTGTTCCGGAATGGCTGCTTAAGCTAGAGCCTGATCTGGCTTATACATTAGCAGATGGGACGAAGGTTAAAACGAGGATGGGCGTGAGCACTGCTACTGGCGGCTTTGGAAATGGCTCTTCAGGTGTTATCTGCCTCGATCATCCGAAAGCGAAACAATATGCGACTCATTTTCTCACCCAGCTTGTCAACCGTTATAAGGATCATCCTTCGCTAATCGGGTATGACATATGGAATGAATGTAATTATTCACCTCATATCTGTTATTGCGACCACACGAAGGAGAAATTTAGAGCATGGCTTGCTCGTAAATATGGAGATCTGCACACACTCAATCAATCATGGCGTAGATACAGCTATACCGATTGGAAGCAGGTGGACCCTCCAGCTGAGCTTGCCCCGTATCCTGAGCATGAGGATTGGCTCCAATTTAGGAAGGATAATTTCTACGAGCAGATGCAGTGGCGTATTGATCTCATTCGCAGCTTGGATCCAGATCACGCGATTATCGCCCATGGCATAGCGGGCAGCATCTCTCACATGGCAACGATGGGAGCTGATGATTGGGCAGCTGCAGCTGGTGTTGATATTTATGGCTTTACATGGGTGGCATCTCGCAAGGGAAGCGAGCCATGGAAGCAATGGCACGCAGTCGATGTTACGAGATCAGCAGCGAATGGGAAAGTATTCTGGCATGCGGAGGCACAGGGAGGGCCGCTTTGGCTGCAGCCTCAGGTGATTGGTCGTCCGAAAGAGGATGGCAGAGTAACGACACCCGAAGATATTAGAGTATGGCAAATGACCTCCTTCGCCGGAGGTGCACGTGGCATGTTTTTTCCTAGATGGAGACCACTGCTTGACGGACCGTTATTTGGTGCGTTTGGTCCGTACGCGATGGATGGTGCAAGAACGGACCGATCCGAGATGGCAGCCTTCATTGCGAAGTGGGCTAATCGTGAGGAGCAGCGAGCGCTTTGGGAAGCTATTCCTGTCAAGGCTGATATTGGTCTACTTGTACTTCCTGAATCACAAATTTTTGATCAACTGCTACATTCAGATGGGCATCAGCCTATATATAGTCAAGCGATGTGGGGCGCATATCAAGGGTTCTTCGACAATCACATCCAAGCCGACTGGATAACGATGGCGCAGATCGATCAATATAAAGTCATTTATCTTGCTTATCCGCTGCGAATAAACCAAGCGAATGCCATGAGGCTCATTGCATGGATAGAGCAAGGAGGCACGTTAATCTCGGAAGGCTGTCCGGCATATTTCGGTGATCTTGGGAGAGTGGGCACCGTTCAGCCTAACTACGGATTAGATCAGGTCTTTGGTGCACAGGAATCAGAAGTCGAATTTATGCCTGATCTCTTCCATGATTTGATCTTTGGCTGGAACGGTAATCGGATTGAGGGAGCGGCTTATCGACAGGTGTATTCACCACTGCATGGCATTGTGAAGGGGCGTTACCCCGATGGAAAACCAGCAGTAATTGAAAACGATTACAAATCTGGGAAGACATTATTGATTGGCTCCTTGCCCTCCGAGGCTTATTACAGGAGCAAGTCAGAGGCTAACCGTGCGTTTTTCTCCGAGCTGGCCTTTTGGGCAAATATAGAGCCGCATATCCATATCGAAGCGGATGGGGTACATGGAAGAATAAGCAAAGCCCCGAATGATGATATCGTGCTTTGGATCATCAATTATAGTGAGGACGATGTGCATACCACTATAAAGCTGTCCTTTATACTTGGAGATTTTAAGCTTGGCCATGTGTACTGGGGAGACTCAAGCACAATTGTACAGCAGGATCAGCAACTCAGCGTCCATATACGTGGCAAGGATGCCATCGTGGTACAAATGCATAAAGCGTAATCCAATGAATGTTAGAGAGGATGAGAGCGTTGAACATAAGGAAGATTGAGACGTTTACGACTCGAAATTTATCCGTAGTAAGGGTGCAAACGGATGATGGGCAAGTTGGCTACGGCCAAATCGCTCCCTATCATGCCAACATATCTGCTTTAGTGCTGCATCAGCAGGTAGCTCCTCGTGTACTTGGAAAGCGATCCGATGAGATTAGCTCCTTGGTAGAGATGGTTATTAGAGAAGAGCATAAATTTCCGGGCTCTTACGTCTGCCGCGCGGTTGGAGGGCTAGAGACTGCGCTTTGGGATGCGCTTGGCAAGCGTCATGGCAAAAGCGTCTGTGAATTGCTAGGCGGTACACCGAAAGAGGTTAAGCTCTATGGCTCTAGCATGCGACGTGATATTAGCCCGAAGGAAGAAGCAGAACGCTTGGTACGTTTACAGGAGCAATTTGGCTATGAAGCATTCAAGATTCGAATTGGCAGCAACTTCGGCAACGATGTCGATGTGTATCCTGGTCGAACCGAGCAAGTGGTTGCCGAGGTTCGAAAAGCGCTTGGAGATCGGACGCTTATCTATGTCGATGCCAATAGCGGATTCACCCCTCAGCGCGCCATTGAAGTCGGAAAATACTTGGAGCAGCAGGGCGTTGTGCACTACGAGGAGCCTTGCCCATATCCCGAGCTGGAGTGGACAAAGCAAGTTGCTGATGCACTAGATATAGCAGTAACAGGTGGTGAGCAGGATACAGATCTCGCGCAATTCAGGCGGATGATAACTATGGGGGCTGTCGATGTGGTTCAGCCGGATATTTGCTACATTGGCGGAATTGATCGTGCGATGCAGGTGGCAAGAATGGCACAGCAAGCAGGCATTCCTTGTACACCGCATGCTGCCAACTTATCGATGGTTACCGTATTTACGCTGCATATGGTAGGAGCGATCAACAACGCTGGTCCGTATATGGAATTTACAATAGAGCAGGATTCATGGAGTCAGGGGCTGCTGGAAACTCCGCTTCAAGTTCGCAGCGGAGCGGTTAACATTCCAACTGGTCCGGGCTGGGGTGTTGAGATTTCGCAGGAATGGCTTAACAAGGCAGAATACGCAGTGAGTGAACGATAGTCACTTCTTTCAATCCTTTAAGGTAGGTGAATGAAAATGTCGTTAGCGATGTCTAATCGTAGCAATGCTGAAAAAACACCATTCAGAAGACTCGTTGATTCTATTATTAAGCACAGGTGGCTCTATGTACTTGCTATACCAGGATTTCTGTATCTTATCGTATTTAAGTATTTTCCAATGTGGGGCTTGATGATCGCCTTTAAGGAATATAACCCATATGCGGGCTTCTGGGGCAGCCAGTGGGTTGGATTTGAGCATTTCAAAGAGCTTTTTGAAAGTAGAAACTTTTATATTATGCTCCGTAATACGTTAGCTATTAATATATTTGGTCTAGTCTTTATGTTTCCGCTACCAATCCTACTCGCATTAATGCTCAATGAGGTTCGGCATGAGGCATTCAAGCGAATTAATCAATCGATCGTGTATTTGCCGCACTTTTTGTCTTGGGTCGTTGTAGTCAGTATGACGTTCTTCCTCTTATCGACGGACGTCGGTATTGTAAATAAGCTGATTAGCGAATTTGGTGGTGAGACAGTCACCTTCCTATCGGAGCCAAAGTATTTCTGGGCGTTGCTCACAGCACAAAATATGTGGAAGGAAGCGGGCTGGGGCACAATTATATTCCTGGCAGCAATGGCGGGAGTTGACCCGCAGCGCTATGAAGCCGCAGTCGTAGATGGTGCCTCAAGATGGCGGCAAATATGGCATATTACGCTTCCAGCGATTAGACCAACCATCATTATCCTCCTCATTCTACGCTTAGGGCAAATGGCAGACGTTGGCTTTGAGCAAGTGATTCTAATGACGAATCCGCTCGTAACATCCGTATCTGAAGTGTTCGATACGTATGTGTACTCTGTCGGTATACTGCAAGGAAAAATTAGCATCGGTATTACAGTCGGTATGTTTAAAGGGGTTGTCGGCCTAATACTTGTCGTACTGTCCAACTACATTGTTAAGAAGATCGGGCAAGAGGGGATTTATTAATAAAGCCTCAAATTAAAGGAGGAATGAAGGATGAGCTTTGTCGCAACGAAGAAGCTTACACTTTTTGATTACGTCAATTATACGCTGCTTATTTTAATTTCTGCCATCAGTTTATTTCCGTTTATATATGTACTAAGTGTTTCCTTCACGGACCCAAAGGTATATGTTCCCTTAAAGTTTTATCTGTTTCCTGAGCAATGGTCATTGTCCGCGTATAAATATATCTTATCCACAAACAGCTTTCTAAATGCCTTCAAAAACACGATCTTTGTTACCGCGATTGGTACCGTACTGAGCATCGTATTCTCCTTCACATTTGCTTATGCCCTCACTAAAAAATCGATGCCTGGTCAAAAGATTATGCTGGGTGCAGTGATCTTCACACTAGTATTTAATGCAGGGATATTACCCAATTACTTGCTCATTAAAGAGCTGGATTTATTAAATTCCTTATGGGCTCTTATCTGGTCAGGCTTAACGAACGCTTGGAGCTTAATTATGATTAAAAGCTTTCTAGAGTCGCTGCCTTCGGAGCTGGAGGAGGCTGCTAGAATTGATGGCAGCTCAGACATCGGTGTATTTTGGAGAATTGTCGTGCCTCTGTCGATGCCAGCTGTTGCTGCTTTCACGTTGTTTTTTGCAGTAATGTATTGGAACACTTACTTTAATGCACTCATCTATGTTTCAGAATCCTCTAAATGGACACTTCAGGTACTCGTTAAATCACTAGTTATCGACTCTGATTCTAATGGGGTTGGCGAGGCTGGAGCTGGAGGAGATGAGGCGTTTCTACCGCAGGAGACGATTAGAATGGCATCTATCGTTATGGCAATGGTACCTATCCTTATCGTATATCCATTCCTGCAGAAGCACTTTGCCAAAGGAGTTATGATCGGTTCTGTCAAGGGATAGCAGAAATAATAGATTGGAAATAAATGGCTAGCAAGCTCATGCTTTATCTTAAAGGAGGAGAATATCCATGCAGCTAATCTATGACCATAAGGATGCTATGGTTTGCTTCGGTGTTAAGCATATTCGTGAAAGCTTAAAGCAAAAGGGGATTGATTTTGTAGAGCGATTTACAGCCTTTGAGCCGCCGGTATTGCCAGCAAAAGGGATCATTATTCAAAAGGTCATGGCAAAGAAAGGTGAAGCACCTCCATATTCAGAGCAGTCATTTAAGATTTATCAGAAGCAAGGGCGTATTCATATCGAAGCCTCTGATTCGAGAGGTTTGATGTATGGCTGTCTCGAATGGGCAGAGCGAATCCAGCTGGATCAGGCAGATCCATTAGCAGAACCCATCGAGCAAGCTCCTGCACTAGGCATTCGCGGCATCAAATACAACCTGCCGTATGCGCCATTCGATTCGGGAGATCCATTTGTGAACAACGAAAAGACCTGTCTAGATATTGAATATTGGAAAGCGTATATCGATATGCTCGCGCGTAATCGCTATAACTGCCTCGGCCTATGGTCCGAGCATCCCTATCATCTCATGGTTGTATCTGATAAGTACAGAGCGACAAATCCGTTCACAGATCTGGAGATCGAGCGTAATATTCGCTTTTTTCGAGAGCTGTTCCAGCATGCGAACAACCGCGGGATCGATGTTTATCTATTTACTTGGAATATTCGTCTTATCCCACAGGCTGCCAAAGGGCTTGGCTTACCTGAAAATGTAGGTGACTTTGGCAATATGTACGATGATTTGATTCATCGAGTCGGACTGCCGCTTAATCGCTTCCGTAGTCAATCAGCGGCAATTGCTGATTATATTCGGGAGATGGTGCTTCAGGTGCTGTTAACTTATCCTGAGCTGAAGGGGCTCGGCACGTCTGCAAGTGAATGGATGGACGGGGATGGCTATGAGCGTGAAAGCTGGATTGTAGATACTTATCTAGAAGCGATCAAGCAGTCCGGCCGTGATATTCCTTTCATCCATCGGACCAATATGCAAAATGCAGGCAAGGAAATTAAAGAAATGATTATGCCTCATGTTAAGTCTGATAAGTTCTACATTAGCTGGAAGTATTCTAATGCGCATTGCTATTCGCACCCGAATCCGCAATTCGAGCAGCTGTGGAACGCTTGGGAAGGCATTGATCTAGCTACCACGCAAATTCTATATACGGTAAGAAATGATGATGTCTTTACACATCGGTGGGGGGATCCCGAGTATATACGTCAGTACGTGCTCGGCATGCAAAAGCCATACGTTAAGGGCTTTTACTGGGGAGCAGACGGATATGTATGGGGGAAGGACTTCCAGCATATTGATCATGGGCATAAAACATGGACCTACGATTTTGAACGACATCAGTTCCAGTTCCAGCTATGGGGACGTCTCAGCTACAATCCGGATGTAGACCCAGCTGTATGGATTCTGTCGCTACAGGAGCATTATGATCGTAAGCATGCTCCATTGTTTCTAGAAGGCTTGCAGTCTGCATCCAAGGTTATACCAGCAGTCAACCGGCTGTACTGGCATGACTATGACTTTCAATGGCATCCAGAAAGCTGCCTGTCAGAGGTGAGCGGCTTCAAAAATATATTAGATTTTGTGGAGGCTCGTCCTATGCCAGGCGTAGGCGTCATGAGCCTGCGTGAATACGCAGCTGCAGAAGCAGATCCAGCTGGAGGAAAAGCTGTCATGCAAGCGTATGAAGAAACACCGCACCATATTCTGCAGCAGCTTGAGCAAGCGGCTGATCGAACAGAGCGAGTCGTTGAAGCGCTGCGGGCTGGTCTAGGGGAGCTATGTGGAGGACATGCAGAATGTACGCTATACGATCTGCAAGCATACGTGGAGATGGCTAGGTATTACTATTGTAAATTTACAGCGGCGCTTTCTCTCAATCGCTACCGCTTAAACGGACAAATCGTTCATCGTGAGCATGCAGTGGAGTCACTTCAGCAGGCAGCGCAACATTGGGAGAAGCTTGCAGGCTGCTGGGAAGCACATAACAAGCCTTACTTTATGGCAAGAGTTAAGCGCACCTTTGGTTACCCGTATTATATGAAGGATGTACTAGCGGATATTGAGCTTGCACGTCAATATGATGAGGTTGCGGAGGGAATGCCAGATGGAATCACGTCCAAATGAGAATCACTGTCTAATCCAGCTTGACACAAAGCTATTACGCTCAGAGCAAATAGCCTGGGCATCTGATTATGTAAAGGATATTGTGATGCAACGGCTTCCGTTGCATACCGAGAGAATATCTATTCAAGTCTTATCTTATGATGATGAGGCTGCTAAGGGCTTGCTAGAAGCGAAGCAGCTAGAGCATCCAATTACACCGGAGTCGTTCTCGCTTGTACGCCAGTCAACAGAACAGATGGAAAGCATCTATATCATTGGTCACGATGATAGAGGCACTGTACTAGGCCTATTAGAGCTGGCAGATCTATTCATTTGCTCGAGCAGTGAGGATGAGGCGTGGCAGCAATTAGCGTTAATTTCGTCGCAAACGGAGAAGACGGCTATGCCCATTCGCAGCATTACTAGATTATTTGTAAGTGAGGCAGAGGATAAGGATTGGTTCTACAGCCATGCGTTTTGGGACGAATATTTAACAGAGCTGGCTATGCAGCGCTTTAATCGTTTTCAGCTTGCTCTAGGCATAGGCTACGATTCGGGGCATGACCCGAATGTCGTTGACAATTATTTTTGCTTTGCCTATCCGTTTCTATTGCAGTTGCCTCAATATGAAGTGAGAGCTGACAATCTATCAGCAGATGAGATCAAGCGAAATCTCGCTACACTGAAATATATTAGTGAGCAAGCCAAGCGTAGAGGGCTTCATTTTCAGCTTGGTCTATGGACGCATGCTCATAGCTTTCTAGATAGCCCGAATGTGCGTTATCCGATCCTAGGCATAACAAGCGAGAATCACGCTTTATATTGTAGAGATGCTTTGCAGGCACTATTGCAGGCTTGTCCTGCTATCGACGGGATTACGTTAAGAGTCCATTATGAAAGTGGTATTCCTGAACCTGCAAGTGAATTTTGGGCCATTGTTATGAGCGGTGCCCAGCGCGACGGACAACGCATCGAGCTGGATTTGCATGCCAAGGGCGTGAATGAAGAGCTAATTCAAACCGCAGTTAAAAGCGGTTCCCCTATGCTTCTATCTGCCAAATACGCTGCAGAGCATATGGGCCTGCCCTATCATCAAGCCGACATAAGAGCATTGGAGAAGCCTAGAACAGGCAAAACGGAGCTCGGCTTTGATGCATTGACCGCTGCTTCAAGACGATTTACGAGATATGGCTACGGTGACTTTTTGCAGCAGGATCGCCCATATGATCTGATCTATCGCGTGTGGCCTGGCACGCAGCGACTGCTGCTGTGGGGAGATCCAGCGCTTGCCGCTGGCTTTGGACGTCTTGGACGCTTTGGCGATGCGAAAGGCATCGAGTGGTTTGAGCCGCTTTCCTTTAAAGCTAGGAAGGACTCCGGCTCGGCTGGAGGCAGAGAGCCTTATGCAGACGCTGATCTGCAGCTGGGGGATAGCAGCTGGAAGAAGTACCGAATTACTTATCGTCTATGGGGACGATTAATGTACGACCCAGATTCCGATCCTGAGGTGTGGAGACGTTATTATCGGGCTAGCTTTGGTGAAGCCGCGTTATATTTTGAGCAAGGGTTGGCTGCTGCAAGCCGTATCCTGCCGCTGATTACGACTGCTTCATTACCTTCAGCTGCTAATAATGTTTACTGGCCTGAGATGTATACCAACCAAGCGATAGTTGAAGGTCAGGAGCCGACAGATGGAGATTTTGACACCCCTGCTCCATATACCTTCGGCGCAGTGTCGCCGCTTGATCCACAATTGTTCTATACGATAAATGATTACGTGAGTGATTATCTAACCGGTCAATTAAATGGCAAAGTTACGCCAATAGAGGTCGCAGGCCTACTTAGAGAGCTCGCTAAGGAAGCACAGGAGCAGCTTGCCAGCATCGCAGAATATAGCGCCGAGAAGGAAGAGCAGCGAGCAGACTGGGATAGATACTTTATTGATATTGAGGCACTTAGTTATATTGGACAGTTTTTCGCTTATAAGATAGAAGCTGCATTGCAGTATGCTTACTTCCAGCAGCTGAAGGATGTAACGTATGTACAGCAAGGTCTAGAGCTGTATAGGGCAGCTAAGGAGATATGGAAAAAGTTAGTGGATGCAACTGCTGTATATAGCGATGATATTACCTTCGGCTTCAAGCAGCACGCGAGAGGTCATTGGCGAGATCGCTTGGAGGGAATTGATAAGGATATTGCAGCAATGGAACGTTTAGTTACAGAATGCTTGCACTCCCAAGAGGAGCCGAGCATGAATGTTGAAAAGCTCAAGCCGCTCCATTGGAACGAATGGCAAGAAATCACAATCGAACATAATCCTCCCAATATTAATCCGGGAGAATCGGCTTTACTGCAGCTTACAGTTCAAGGTGAACGTGAGGATATTACTGAGGATATTACAGTGGAGGTTTACTACCGCATTGCTCATCAAGCGCTGTCCTATGAAAGTGTAGAGATGACCAGAAATAGCGATGGCTACCATGCATCCATTCCTGGGGCGGTGACTTCAAGTGGCTATCCACTGATCTATTATTTCGTTATCAAGCAAGCAACGGGCGAAGCAAAGCTATGGCCTGGCTTTGCCGCAACGCTTTCTAATCAGCCTTATTTTGTTCTACCGTTAAACGGAAGGGAGGAATCGCGTTGATCCATGAAGTGTTGATGCCAAGCCGCATGATATATGGCGCAGGCTCGCTGCAGCGAGTTGGAGGACTTGCCAAGCTGTGGGGGACGAAGGCGCTTATCGTCAGTGATCCTGTTATGCTGAATAACGGATTAGTCGAACGCTGCAGTCTGTACATTGCCGAGATGGGCATGCCATATGTAAGCTACTGCGGCGTACATACAGAGCCGACAACGAAGCATGTTGAGGAATGCTTGGACATATGCCGAGCAGAGGGCTGCGATGTCGTCATTGCGATAGGCGGAGGCAGCTGTATTGATGCTGCCAAGGCAGTAGCGGTGTTAATGACGAATGAAGGAAGCTTGGATCAGTATACTCCGCTGGGAGGCCAGCAATTTCAATCGGAGTCATTACCGCTCATTGCCATACCGACAACCGCAGGCACTGGCTCAGAGGTTACGAAGGTGACAGTCATTATTGATACAAAAAGTCAGGTCAAAATGATGATCTCTCAGCCTCAATTATTGCCGAAGGCTGCCATCGTAGATGCAGAGCTAATCAAGTCATGTCCGCCTTCTGTTATTGCGTCATCAGGAGTCGATGCCCTTTGTCATGCGATTGAGGCATACTTATCCAAAAAAGCACAGCCTATAACGGATGTTTGGGCGCTGCAGGCTATACAGCTTATGTCTAAGCATTTGCCCATTGTATATAATCAGCAAGCCTCTGATCATCATTATGAGCAGATTGCACTGGGCGCTATGCTTGCAGGCGCTGCATTCTCTAACGCATCCGTTACATTAATACACGGCATGTCGAGGCCGATTGGTGCATTGTTTCATATTCCTCATGGTATTTCCAATGCGATGCTGCTGCCTGCTGTTTTGGAGCATATGGCAAGTAGAGTAAGTGCTGATCGATTGGCAAATATTCATGAAATGATGACAGTTGAGCATAAGGAAGGTACAGCATTTGCAGCTATTAGATCAGATGGGCAGACGGATCAGCAAAAACCTATAGCCCTGAAGGAGAAAGCAGCTTCTGTATTACTTGCTGTAAAGTCGTTATGCTGTACGCTTGGCATCGGAAACTTAAGCCAATACGGCATTGAGCGACAAGCTTATATGAATGCGATTTCGAAGATGGCTAGTGATGCTATCGATAGCGGCAGTCCAGCGAATTGCCCATTTATCGTTACAAAGCAAGAAATTGAGCAATTATATCAAGCTTGCTTTGATTATCGTTACGACTAACAATGTAGGAGGATGACGAGATGAGTGTTACCATACTGCACAATTATATTAATGGTGCTTGGCAGGCAGCGCATAGTGAACAATCGTTAACGGTACCGAATCCAGCTACAGGTGAGGGTATGGCAAGCGTGCCATTATCATCTGTTGCTGATGTTGATGCTGCAGTGCAGGCCGCAGAGCAAGCATTTCCTGCATGGAAATCAACGCCTGTGCCTAAGCGTGCACGTATATTATTTGCCTATCAACAGCTGCTGCTTAAGCATCAGCACGAGCTTGCAGAGCTAATTACGAAGGAAAACGGCAAGAGCTACAGTGAAGCAGCGGGTGAAGTACAGCGAGGTATTGAATGTGTTGAATTCGCAGCTGGCGCCCCAACCCTCATGATGGGCTCACATCTGCCAGATATCGCAACGGGTCTGGAATCTGCGATGTATCGCTATCCAATGGGTGTTGTGGCAGGCATTACACCGTTTAACTTTCCGATGATGGTGCCATGCTGGATGTTTCCGATCGCTATTGCTTGCGGGAATACCTTCGTGCTTAAGCCATCGGAAAGAACGCCCTTGCTAGCTAATCGACTCGCACAGCTGTTTAGTGAGGCAGGATTACCAGATGGTGTTCTTAATATTGTGCATGGTGCACATGATGTGGTGAATGGGCTAATTCAGCATGAGACGGTTAAAGCGATATCCTTCGTAGGCTCGCAGCCCGTTGCTGAGTATGTATATCGCGAGGCAGCGGCAAGAGGAAAAAGAGTTCAAGCGTTAGCAGGCGCTAAAAATCATAGTATTGTTCTGCCAGATGCAGATCTAGAGCTGGCTGTAACGAATATTGTGAATGCCGCTTTCGGATCAGCGGGCGAACGCTGCATGGCTTGTGCTGTCGTTGTTGCAGTCGGCGATATTGCAGATGCCTTAGTTGAGAAGTTAGTTGAAAGATCTAGCAGTCTTAAAATAGGAGATGGGCTCGAACAGGAAGTGTTTCTCGGACCTGTTATCCGGCAGGAGCATAAGGAAAGAACGGTAAAGTATATAGAGTCTGGCATTCAGGACGGAGCACATCTACTGCTTGACGGCAGAAAGGTGGAGGTGGCTAATGGGCCAGGGTATTTCCTAGGAGCAACGATATTTGATCAGGTGAAGCCAAGCATGAAAATTTGGCAGGATGAAATTTTTGCTCCAGTGTTAAGTGTCGTACGGGTCAATAGTCTTCAGGAAGCGATTGAGCTTACGAATAGCTCGGAGTTTGCCAATGGCGCTTGTCTATATACAGATAGTGCTAAAGCAATTAGACAATTTCGTGAGGAGATTGATGCGGGTATGCTCGGCATTAATGTTGGTGTTCCCGCTCCAATGGCGTTCTTCCCATTCTCTGGCTATAAGAAGTCCTTTTATGGTGACTTGCATGCAAACGGTAAGGATGGTGTAGAATTTTATACACGCAAAAAAATGGTTACAGCTAGGTATTAACGAATAGTTAAATGAAGCTAAAAGCATAAAGGGGTGTAAAGATGAAGATCGGATTTATTGGACTAGGTAATATGGGTATACCGATGGCACTTCAATTAGTTCGTGCGGGGCATGAGGTTTATGGCAAAAACAGAAGTCTAGGCAAGGAGGAAGCCTTTGTAGCTAATGGCGGAAAGGCAGCGAGCTCCTATACGCAGCTGGCGCAGGAGATGGATGTTGTGATTACATGCTTGCCAATGCCAGCTGATGTAGAGCAGGTTTATCTTGGAGTAGGTGGATTGCTGGAAGCAGCTAGAGCTGGATTAACGATTGTAGATTGCAGCACGGTTGCGCCTGAGCTTAGCAAAGTATTATTCGACGCATCTCTGAAGGCTGAAGTGCAATTCCTCGATGCACCAGTAAGCGGAGGAACGACAGGTGCAGCAAGTGGAACGTTAACAATTATGGTTGGGGGAGTAGAGGAAACATACAATCAAGTGCTTCCAATTCTGCAGGCTATGGGCAAGCAAATCCATTATGTTGGTGAAGCGGGCTGCGGCTCAGCTGTAAAATTAATCAATCAGCTGATGGTCGGTATTCACACACAAGCGACTAGCGAGGCTCTTTCGCTAGCGGAGCAATTTGGGCTTGATCAAGAGCAGGTGTTCCAAATTCTTAATCTTAGCTTTGCACAAAGCAAAATTATGGAACGACATTATTCACAATTTATAGCTGAGCAAAACTATGAGCCAGGCTTTGCGATTCGACTCCTATCGAAGGATCTGAATCTCGCAATCGAAGCCGCCAATGCCAAAGGGGTACATACGGTTATGGGCTCTCGCGTAAAGGCTTTATTGCAAAGAGCGATCTCAGAGGGGCATGGAGATCACGACATGGCAGGCATGTACGTTTATCAGCAGGAGCGTGATCAGCGTAGACGTGAGCATGGCGAGCTGAAGCATTTTGCAGTATTTCTGCCAATGCTTGATCCAGAGAAAAGTGTAACGTATCGAGAAGAGCATCTTGCGTTTCTGTCTGAACGACGTCAGGCCGGCATGCTGCTCGCTAACGGTAGATTTGTCGATGGCGCAGGTGGACTCGTTATCTATCGAGCAGGCTCTCAGGAGGAAGTGGAGCAATGGGTGAAGCAAGACCCGTATATTATTCATCAAGCAAGAAGCTACGAAATTCATGAATGGGATATCGTATTGGCAGATGAGTAATAAATGATTGAAAGATTTATGATTGATTGTATGATCGGATAGATTTCGCTTAGATATATGGACTAATCCTTGGTCAAAGTTATACGGCCAAGAGGATTAGTCCTTTTTAGCATTGCACAAGGAAAATGGCTATAGTAGAGTAATTTAAGACAATTTTTACGAGTAAGGGTATAACGAATAGCTGCTTCACAGAAAAAAGGCCGACATTATAATGTCGACCTTTTTCTTATCACTTGTAATTGCGCATAAGCGACATTCGTACGGGATATTCACCAATACATTACAGACTATCGCTACGTACAGTCTTAGTATGAAGGTGAAGCGTTAGAGGTGTTATGATCGGATTGCAGATGCTGATACAGGGTTTCCACCATTGCCGTTTGTTGAGTCTCGTTAGAATCCTTCCAAATGATTTCAAATAGAACGCCGAGTCCTGGAAGTGCACGCTCGTCCGCACCACAGGAATCTGCAATGGTCTCATGAAGATCATTTTTAGTGTTGTCTTGAATGCGATTAATGATCGCTTGTCTTAGATCAAAGTTTTGCATACCAAGTTCTCCTTTATGTAGTAAATATGTTAACAGCTTTACTGTGCCCAGATAAATAAGGTATCATTCAACATAGCAGAGGTTGTTCAGATAACAGCAGAGTATGTTGAACATATTTGCATTTGCAGTAAAGTTAAAAGTTCCTGCGAAAGTGTTATAGACAATCAATAGCAGTTAATAAAGGAAGGTTCAGTGGATACAATGACAAAAGAGCATATGCTGCTATCCTCCGTACAAAATGAGCGTGTAAAGCTGTGGGCTTCATTACTGGAGAAAAAGCATCGTGATCGTCAAGGGTTATTTATTATAGAAGGTATACATTTACTTAAGGAAGCGATCGCTTCTGGAGCTGAGATTGAAGCGATTGTGTATGATGCGGACAAAGGGCTGCCGAAGGAGATCTCGGAGGTTCAAGATAAGGTAGCGAGTTTCACTGAATGGTACAAGGCTACACGTAATGTGATGGCGAAGTGCACAGGTACGGATTCCGCACCACCTGTCTTTGCTGTGCTTGGCAAGCTTAAAGCTGATGAGGAGAAGCTGTATAATCCGAACGGCTTAGTTGTCGTACTAGATGGTGTGCGTGATCCTGGTAACGTAGGTACAATTATACGAAGCGCCGATGCAGTCGGCGCTGACGCCATTATATTAGGCAAGGGCTGTGTCGATCTGTACAATCCGAAGACTGTACGTTCCACTATGGGCTCATTGTTCCACTTGCCAATTATCGAGGGCGAGCTAAAAGCCTACATAGATCAAGCGAAGCAACGGGGCATACAAATGGTAGGGACAAGTCTGCAGGCCACTCACAATTGCTATGAGTACAGCTGGAAGCAGGGCAGCTGGCTCGTGATGGGCAGTGAAGGTGACGGCTTATCTGCTGAGGTTGAAGCACTCGTGAATCAAACGGTTATTATCCCGATGAAGGGACAGAGCGAATCACTTAATGTCGCGATGGCAACGACGGTGCTGCTGTACGAGGCAATGAGGCAGCGGGAGTATAGTTAGCTCAATACATGAAGAAAGTATTATCTCATTAATTTATTTTACTAAAGACTGGAACTTGGTGCTATTATCCATCAAGCTCCAGTCTTTTTTATTTAATTTCGAATTCACTTATTTTATGAGATACAAATGATGCAAACTAAGATAAAAACTTACAAAAAAGTTATGGATAGAAAAGTGTGTAACATTAGCAGAAGTTAATTCGTCTGGATGGTAGAAATATAAGACAGGTGGAGAGAATGTGAGTATAAAAAAACTGATCCTACTTTGCTTATCTTTAGTCTTTACATCGAATATAATTGTTGGCTGCCATACAGTGAAGGGTACGGGTACCATTCATAACGATAGTGAGATTAATTCTGAGCGTGTTAATACAGCAGTAAAAGACAAGGGAGATGCTAATCATCAGCCGAAAGAAAATAGCGAAAAATTGAAAGTTGATCGAATGATCCTTTCATCAGGAGGAAAAGATACATTAGTTTTAGAGGAAGATGAAGTAATTGAAGCTATTGAACCCTTGATAGCAAATGCTGTAAGAGAAAAAGGTATAGTCAATATGGTTAGTCCAGAGCTTACTATCGAGATTGTTTATACAAATCATGATACCCAAAGATATTTTTTATGGATTGGTGAAAAAGGCGAAAAAATCACGTTAATGAAACCGGATGATACGCATACGATATATACGGCTTCAGAGGAACTGAATGACAGATTGATTGAGTTAATTGAAAACGCTGATTAAGGCAATGAGGTGATACCATGAAACGCAAGACGTTTGCTTTGCTTATTGTGCTGACATTAGGTGCAGCATTCACATTATGGAATATAGTGGGTTCAACGGCACCAACACAAAGCGAACGGAATGCCTCTACCATTGAAAACTATAGGGAAAAATGGGGAATTGAACTTCCAAAAGCTGGTTATATAGAAACGATATGGAGCTCAAGAGGATGGTTTGGAGATGGCGAGTCAATTAGAGTTTTTGGTTATGCTAACAGTAACTCTCATATGCTAGAGCAAGGATTGTATCTAATTACAGAAGCTAACTTGGATTTTGTAAATAATATGATACAGAAGTTTATAGATGAAACCCTCTCCATGCAAAGTACCTCAACGGAGTTAAAAAATGTGTTTGAGAAGCATAATGTTGAAGTCGAAATTCACGATTACTACTACCATAAGCTAGATAGCGATCGAACCAATTACATTATTGCGGTGTATAAGAAGAACGATCAAAAGTTATATATATTAGAATGGTATCAATGAGTTGCAGAGATTACTTAAGAGGCTGTAGTTAGGAACATTATTCTAAACTACAGTTTTTTTGTTTGCTTACAATATAAATGGATATTTTTGTAATATACTGAAAGAAGAACATCCTTAACTATTTAATGCTATATTAAAGCTAAAGGAGTTAAACAATGAGGGCCAAAAGGAAAGTTGGATTCTGGAAAGTAACCGGATATGTTGTATTGTCATTGGCAGTATTAGTTTTGATCTGGATTGCTTTTCATCATGCGATGATCGCGTATGAGCAATCGAAATATCCAGCCATTGGACAGTATGTTGATGTCAAGGGTCAACGAATGCATGTTTATACAAAAGGCGAAGGAGAGAAAACAATTGTATTATTAAGCGGCTTGGGGACAGCTGCTCCTGCTTTAGATTTTGAGCCTCTAGTGGATGAGCTAGCTAAGACGACTAAGGTTGTTGTAGTAGAAACGTTTGGCTATGGGTGGAGTGATCGGACTTCGCGTGATCGAACAGTAGAAAATATCGTTGAGGAAATAAGATCAGCTTTACAGCAAGCCAATATCACAGGCCCATACATTTTAATGCCGCATTCCATCTCAGGAATTTATAGTATGTATTATACAAACACGTACCCGGATGAAGTCGAAGCAGTAATTGGAATTGATGCTCTGTTGCCGCAAGCGACACAATATTTTCATGTTCCCCCGATGAAGCTGCCTAAACTTTTTAGCGTGGTTGTTCCTACAGGATTAGCAAGATTAGCAGTAGCTTTAAACCCAAGAGAATATTCACCTATAGCAGAGGATGGATTATATACTGATGAAAATCTAAAGATGACGAAAGTGTTATCAGGATGGAATAGCTATAATAAAAGCGTTCTGAATGAAATTAATGAAACAGAGAATAATGTGTCAACGACTGAAGCGATGTCGTTTCCTAACAATATGCCAGTACTGTTCTTCACTCCAAAAGAAGAGCGAGTGATCGACGGCGGAAAAAACAATGTGTCATTTTATGAGACACAATTAACTCAATCTCCTTTAAGCAGCATTATTGTATTGGAAGGAGATCATTATTTGCATTGGACACACTATAAAGAAATCGCAAGAGATGTTAATCAACTGATTGATGCGATGTAGGAGTTGTTACTATAAGCTAATGAGGTCATTCTTACAGTGTTAGTAACTAAAAAAGCCTGCGATCATAAGAAGATAGTTGTTTACAAGTTTGTTGCTATCAATTGTGCAGGTGGAGTAAATGATTCGAGTATTTACTCCACCAAGATAAGTCAATAAGCAGTCCAACCACCGTCAGCTACAATCACTTGACCGTTTATAAAGCTTGATTCGTCCGAGCCTAGGAAAATGGCTAGCTTTGCGATTTCTTCTGGTTGACCAGCACGAGGATTAATAGCAAGGCCTAGCGCTTGCCTGCCAGCACCGAATTCACTAATATTGGTCATCGTAGTAGCAATATTCGTAATGACTGCACCAGGTGCAATTCCATTACACCGAATATTTTGCTGCGCGTACATAAAGCCAGTATTTTTCGTTAACCCAACGACAGCATGCTTGGAAGCCGTGTATGCAGCTCCTGCACGAGCGCCCATCAAGCCACCTGCCGAAATGTTGTTGACGATAACGCCATGTCCTTGCTCTAGAAAAATATTGACCGCTTTGCGCATCGTTTTCATTACAGCTGTAGTATTCACTGCAAACAGCTTGTCCCAGCGCTCATCGGATAGCTCACCTACTGGCTCCATGCCATCCATAATTCCTGCATTATTTATAAGTATGTCCAGTTTGCCGTATTGCGTCATCGTAGCTGTAAACAGTGCATTGATATCTGAATGTTCGGCAACATTCGTTTTAATAGACATCGCTTGACCGCCACTTGCTTTAATTTCTTCGACAACGGCTTTAGCACCTTCCTCGTTAAGGTCTGATACAACAACCTTCGCACCTTCTGCTGCATAGCCTATTGCAATGGCTTTTCCCATTCCAGATGCAGCTCCTGTAACAATTGCGACTTTATCTTTAAGTCTTTGCATAGTATGTACCCCCGTTAATAGCCTGTTTAATAGTTGGTTTGCACTACATTTCGATAAAGTAAGCACATCTCGATTATGCAAGCACATTTCCATAATGTATCCAATACGACAGTAAATATGTTAATAATGAATCTGAATGAATCTAAAGGCATGAATGTTTATGTTTATGAAAAAAAGCTTGGGTATATCATTTCTAGCGGTGAGTATGGGGTAGCTTATTCGTTCATCATGCATATTCATATTGGTTATAGTCTCAAGCTATAGCTAAGTATAGGTAAAGAAGATTAGTTAGAAGTGAAAAGTCATGTTAAGCTGTTAGCAATATTTGTTAATCAGTTAAAGGAGAGATAAACATGGCGTTGAGCAGTAATTTAGGCTACCCTCGAATCGGTAGGCAAAGACAATGGAAGAAGCATATTGAACAATATTGGGCAGGACGTCTTGACGAAGAAGCGTTACACGAGGAGCTGAGGCTTATACGACTGGAGCATTTGCGTAAGCAACAGGAAGCGGGCATTGAACTGATTCCTGTAAATGACTTCAGCTATTATGATCAAGTACTGGATACAGCTGTAATGCTAGGAGTCATTCCGACTAGATTCGACTATGTAGGTGGCAAAGTCTCCACTAAGCTCTATTATGAAATTGCTCGTGGCTCGAAGGATCAGCCAGCAAGTGAAATGACCAAATGGTTTAATACGAATTATCATTATATCGTTCCTGAGCTTAATGATGTGAATCCGCAGCTTACATACAATGCTCCACTGGAAGCGTTCCGTGAAGCAAGGCATGAGCTGGGGATTGAAGGGAAGCCAGTCATTATTGGATTGTACAGCTTTCTTAAGCTGGCCAAGGGATATCGTGCAGACGAGACAAGTCAATGGATTGAGAAGCTGCTGCCACTGTATGTAACGATTTTGAAGGAGCTTGAGACGGAAGGAGCTACCTGGGTTCAATTTGATGAGCCAGCACTCGTAACGACGATTACAGATGAAGCTTTGGAGCAGCTTCGTTATATATATGAGACATTAGCGAAGCAAGCCCCATCCCTTCGAATCATCCTGCAAACGTACTTTGATAGTATTGAACGATACGAAGACATTATTCAGTTGCCAATCACGGCCATTGGGTTAGACGGTGTACATGGCTGGGAGCAGAATTTGTCACAGCTGCAAGCTTACGGCCTGCCAAAGAACAAATGGCTCGCAATTGGTCTAATTGATGGTCGGAATATATGGCGAACGAATCTAAGTGAGGCAGGTGTGAAGCTAGATCAGCTGCAGCATCTAGTTGAGAGTGAGCGTCTAATCATTCAGCCATCGTGCAGCTTGCTGCATGTGCCCGTAACGGCTGCAGATGAAGCTAAGCTTCCGGCAGAGATCAAGCAGGTTCTTGCATTTGCTGACGAAAAGCTAGATGAGGTAGTTCAGCTAACCAATCGCTGCGAAGTCTTATCAGAGCAATGGGAGCGAAACTGTATTGAGACAGACGAAGCTTATGCTGTCTTCAATAACCTCGAGCAGAGAAAGCAGCAACAGACGCTCACAGAACGACTGAATGAACTGCTTGAGCAAGGCATTGGAAGAACAGTAAGCTTTAATGAACGGTATCCGCTGCAGCTAGAGAAGCATCAGCTGCCTCTGCTTCCAACGACAACGATCGGCAGCTTTCCACAGTCAGCACAGGTTCGTGCTGCGCGAAGCCGCTGGAGAAAAGGCGATTGGACGACAGAGGAATATGACACATTTATTGCCGAGGAAATAAATCGCTGGATTGAACATCAGGAGCAGCTTGGCTTAGATGTGCTTGTACATGGTGAGTTTGAACGAACAGATATGGTAGAGTTTTTTGGTGAAAAGCTAGGCGGATTTTGCTTTACAACGAACGGGTGGGTGCAGTCCTACGGCTCACGTTGTGTAAAGCCACCTATCATATATGGAGATGTTACGTACCGTGGTCCGATGACCGTTAAAGAAACAGTCTATGCCCAAGCTAGGACGACAAAGCCTGTGAAAGGTATGCTAACGGGGCCTATTACAATTATGAACTGGTCGTTCACAAGGCAGGATATACCAAAAGAAGCAATCGCATTTCAGTTAGCCTATGCGCTCCGTCAAGAGGTTGAGGCTCTTGAGAATGCCGGAATATCGATTATTCAAGTGGATGAACCCGCAGTACGTGAAGGTTTACCGCTTAAAGCTGATGCACAAGCCCGCTATCTAGAAGCTTCTATTGCTACCTTTAAGCTAACAACAAGCGTGGTGAAGCCAGATACGCAAATTCATACGCATATGTGCTATTGTGATTTCCATGATATGATCGCTGCGATAAGGGAAATGGATGCTGATGTTATATCCATCGAAACCTCTCGTAGTCATGGAGAGCTTATTCATAGCTTCGAGGAGCAAACTTATGATCTTGGAATTGGTTTAGGCGTATATGATATTCATAGTCCACGTGTTCCAGCTGCAGAAGAAATGGTTCAATTAATTGAACGAGCACTGCAGGTACTGGATTCTAGACTATTCTGGATCAATCCAGACTGCGGCTTAAAAACAAGAGGAGAAGAAGAGACGATCGCTGCACTACAGCAAATGATTCAAGCGACGTCAATTGTAAGAGAAAAGCTACTCAGCGGCGTAGTACATCCTTCATAATCATATCTATACAGTTAGTTAGCAATGAAAAAAGCTTGCGTACAGCTCATCCACGTCAAATACGTTGATGGCTGTCGCAAGCTTCTTTCTATGAGCTTGGTTTATTATTCGTTATAAAATCAATAATTTCGTTTAACTGAGTAGGATTACTGGAAGCTACGGCATGGGTTGCACCCCAATAATCATAAGCGGTATCTCCGGGTTCTGGATAACCGTATAGATCGAGATCATGTAAAATTCTGTGCATGTATCGCAGTGCATTTGGCTCATACTGTGAGACGGCAATCTCATGCAAAGCGAGCAAATTATTCATATCATTTACAATATCTTCCTCTTCTGCAAATGCCTCGGAGATGGAAGTGTAATTGTCAGCATTAAGCAGCTCTGATTCCAAAATATCACTCCAGCCCTCATCACTACCTTGTGCGTACTTTTGCATTTTATTGCCTAGCAAATGCAAATCTGCCTGGTTATGCAGCTCGCGGATAAGCTGAATTGCCTTATATTGAGGAGTATCGGGCTCAGATGCATAGGATTGTGCTGGAAACTTGACTGGTGTGTTTGTTACATTGCTGTCCTTCTGATCTAGTCCGTATAACGATGCATAGTAAGACTGCTTATATTGCTCATCCTCAATTACTTTTTGTACGATTAAAACTGTCGCAACAATGATCGCAATAAATGCTACAATAAAAAATATGCCGATCATAAATCCAATTTGTTTACGTTTCACGTTTGATTGCTCCCGTTGAATAATTGTATTTCGCTTGGTGCCCTGGTGCTAAACGAATATTATAACTTAATTTATATAGCAGCACCTTGAAAATTATCCCATTATTAACGAATACTACTCCAATTATGCGGCAAGATGATAGGAATGGTCAACCTCTTCCTTACATTACAATAATACAATTCCCTTTGTATAATGCACTCTATACGCGGTAAACCCTAGGCATGAAAAGGAGTTTGAAGATGATTGAATTTAAACCATTAGAAGAAAAACATTTGGAGGACGTTCGAAGCATTTATAATGATTATGTCGCTCATACGACTGTTTCGTTTGATCTGGATGCGGCATCGCTCGACAAGATGCGTGAGCTTACATTGCACGATGATCCGCGCTTTTGTTCGTTTGTCATTATGTATGAAGGCTACATTATTGGTTACATGATGCTTAGTCCCTTTATAAAAAAGCATAGCTGTTCGCGTACAGCAGAGATCACGATATATCTAAATTCACAGCATAAGGCTCGAGGAATTGGCTCTCAGGCGCTTCGGTTTCTAGAGGAGCAAGCAGTCGAATTTGGCTTTCATACGTTAATTGCTGTGATCTGTACGGAGAATGAGTCCAGTATGCATATGTTTCAGAAGCAAGGCTATACACTTAAAGGAATCTTAGAGCAGGTGGCCTATAAATTTGATCGTTATTTGGATGTGGCATACGTTTCAAAATTGTTATAAAATAATTACTTTAGAACTTGAACATATCGTATATGCTGGCTGAAGTATAGATGTGGTATAGTAAATGCATAGAGATTAATGAGAAAAGTGGGATATAGAATGATTGTCATTAAAACAATGGATGAAATAATGAAGATGAAAAAGGCTGGAGAAATTTTAGCAGCTTGTCATAAGGAAATCGCTAAAATGATTAAGCCAGGCATTACTACAATGGAAATTGATACCTTTGCTGAGAAGTTTATTCGAGATCACGGCGCAACACCTGAACAAAAAGGCTACCATGGTTATCCGTTTGCGACATGTGCCTCAGTCAACGATGTCATTTGTCACGGATTTCCGAGCAAGGAGATGGTGCTTAAAGACGGAGATATCGTTACGATTGATATGGTCGTTAATCTTAACGGCTGGCTAGCAGACTCTGCATGGAGCTATGGTGTTGGAGAGCTGGAACCAAAAACACAAAAGCTGCTTGATGTAACAAAGGATTCCCTATACAAAGGGATTGAGCAGGCAATAATAGGTAATCGTATCGGAGATATTTCAAATGCGATTCAAAAATATGCAGAAGCAGAAGGCTTCTCAGTCGTGCGAGATTTTATCGGACATGGCATTGGCTCTAAAATGCATGAGGAGCCACAAGTCCCTCATTATGGTCCTGCGGGTCGTGGTACACGCCTGAAGGAAGGGATGGTCATTACGATTGAGCCAATGCTTAATGTTGGTAAATATCATGCAAAAATTGATGAGGACGGCTGGACTGCAAGAACGGTGGATGGTAGCTTATCTGCACAATATGAGCATACACTGGCCATTACTGTAGACGGACCTTTGTTAATCACAGACCAATCATAATTAAAAATGCCTAGGTTATGGGTAGCTTCCATAACCGGGCTTTTTTTAATGCAAAATGTAAAGAAACGAAGTGAATACATGCTAGAACAGTTTTTTATGAGTAAGCAATCGCAAGTATTGTTGAATGAGGTGCAGCGGCAAGCAGTTGGCAATATAGAAGGGCCTATGCTGCTGCTTGCATCACCAGGATCGGGTAAAACAACAACGATGATGATGAGAATCGGCTACCTGCTAACTAGCAGTAAAGCAAGGAGCGAGCGCATTATTGCAGTTAGCTTTAGTAAGGCATCAGCCGCAGATATGGCTAAGCGTTATGAGCAGCTATTCCCTGAGCTGCCAAGGGTTAAGTTTTCAACGATTCACAGCCTTGCCTTTGATATTGTCCGTACGCAGCTCAGGCTAGATGGCCGAAGCTATCGAATGATTGAGGGCTATGAAGCAGTCGAGGATCAAGAGCAGGCCAACAATTCAGGAGTAACGGCTGGTGAGCCGGGTATAAGCAAGCATTACATGCTTAGGCAGCTGTTTGAGCAATATAATGGTACGACCCCAAAGGAAGAACAAATGGAGGAGCTAAAAACGTATATTAGCTACATAAAAAATAAAATGCTTCCAGAAGAGCAATGGGGTGAGGTTAGCTGCAATGTTCGACATGCAGCTGACATCGCAAAGCAATACGAGCAGAGCAAGCAGCACGGATACGGAGAGCTATTACTGGATTTTGACGATATGCTTGTGCTCGCAGAACGTTTTTTACGAGAGAATGTACAGCTGCGTCATCGGTACCAATCACGCTATGATTACGTCTTAAGCGATGAAAGTCAGGATACATCCTTATTGCAGCATCGGATCATCAGCTGGCTCGTTGAAAAGCATCAAAACCTGTGCGTCGTAGCTGATGATGATCAGTCCATCTACAGCTGGCGAGGCGCTGAGCCAGAGTATTTGCTGGCCTTCAAGCAGTACTACCCAACAGCTACTATTCTATATATGGAGCAAAATTATCGCTCCTCACGAAATATCGTGGAGACGGCGAACCAATTTATAAAGCGAAATCGCCAGCGTTATCCAAAATCAATGTTCACCGAAAATGATTCTTCCGATCCCATTACAATTAAGCTTCATGCTAATGTTACAGAAGAAGTCAAGGAGCTTGTTCAGCAGCTACAGAATATTGAACGGTTAAATGAAACAGCAATACTATATCGCAATCATAGCTCATCCTTATTGTTGATTGATGAACTTAATCGTCGGGGAATTCCGTTCTATATGAAGGATGCAGATGAGCGGTTTTTCAAGCATTGGATTGTCGAGGATATACTGAATATTATGCGTCTGAGCTATACAGATCGTCGTTTTGATATATTTGAGAAGGCGATTGTAAAGCTTAACGTCTACCTAACGAAGCAGCAAATAGCAAAGCTTAAGGCTATGCATACGAATCAATCAATTTTTGAGCTGCTGGTGGATGAGACAGAGCTAAAAAGCTATCAGCTGCTGCGTATCCAAGAAGTGAGGGAAAGCGTTGGAAGGCTTAAAACGTTGCCTCCTAAGGAAGCGATTGTACTGATCCGACAGCAGCTGGGCTATGACAAGCAGATTGAAGAGATTAGTGAACGCTTTGGCTTTCAGAAGGATGGCTTGCTGCAGGTATTAAGCAGCTTAGAGATGATAGCAGAGGGGCTAGATACGCTCGAGCAGTTCGCCTTTCGACTGAAGGAGCTGGAACGACTGCAGCGTCAAGCTAGACATCAACGTCCGCAGCAGAAGGCTGTCACGCTGTCCACGCTGCATAGTGCAAAGGGTCTCGAATTCGATAATGTGTTCATGATTGATCTTGTACATGGTGTAATTCCAAGCAAGCAGGAGCAAGTGAAGCATGAGCTGCTTGAGGAAGCCGCCCGCTTATTTTATGTAGGCATGACACGCGCGCGTTATCGGCTGGAGCTGCACACTGTATCGTACTGGCAAGGTGCTAAGGCTAAGCCATCACTATTTATCGATGATGTACAAAGGCTGCTTGGTGCCTCTTCCGTTAGTAATGGTTCAAGCTATACAACACCGTTCAACGCTAGAAATTCAGTTAGTGAAGGTCCTGTTACAGTCATCAAATATGCACATTCTCATTCAAATGGACAAGCTAATCGAGAAGAAAAAGTGGCAGATCAGGTTTGGAAAGAGCTCGGTGGATTGATAACGGAGGCGAATGAGCTTGAGGCAGGGATAGAAGTGGAGCACAGGAAATTTGGCAAAGGCATGCTTGAAAGCATCGAGCAGGATAAACTTCATATTAGCTTTGAGCTGTATGGTAAAAAGTCCATATTAACATCGTTGGTGCTAGAAAGAGGTATGCTTCGTAAATGTTTGACCTAATCACGTAAGTGCTTGACCTGATCATCGAGCATACATTAATACTACTAGCAAACGCCTAGGTATAATTTGAAGGATAAATATAAGGTAGGTGTAAGGATGCCGCTTAAGCTTAGTCTGCATCGCGTTTCACAGCGCTTCCTGGATGAAGGGAAGGAATTGTTCCAACCATATACAGCTTCTATTCGGGAAGGGTCACGCATTGCTTGTACCGGTGCCTCTGGACAAGGTAAAAGCAGTCTATTAAAAATATTAGCCCGTCTTCATCTTCCCGCATCAGGCACGTTAAGCTGGAATGATCAAGAGGCAACGGAGATACCGGTAACGAACTGGAGACGATATATTCATTATGTCGCACAGCATGCGACAATGCTTTCGGGATCAATCGAAGATAACCTAAAGCTGCCTAGTCAGCTGCATCAGCTGCCTTTCAACAAGGATACTGCTGAGCATTTGCTGGAAAAGGTAGGGCTCAGTGCACTTGACTGGAAGTCTGAGGCTCTTCAGTTGTCAGGTGGGGAGCAGCAACGATTAGCACTCGTTCGAAGTCTATTGCTTGAGCCGCAGGTACTGCTGCTGGATGAGGTTACTGCATCACTAGATGAAGCACATACGCATCATGTTGAGGAGCTCCTCAAAGGCTGGGCTGAAGAACGGGATCGCGCCTATGTATGGATCACACATCAGCCTGACCAAATTGCTCGAATTGCTAACGAGCAGTGGAGCTTCGATAATCACGTCATAACGAGCAACCGAGTAGAGGTGACGGCATGAGTTATTTAGCACTAAGCTTTACGTTAATTTTTATCGCTGTGACGATGTTCATCTCACTCAGAAGAAAGCTTGGATTAGAGAAGGACATTATTATTGGAACGGTTCGGGCTACGATACAGCTGCTCGCAATTGGCTACATTCTTGGCTATGTATTTGCGCAGCACAAGCTATGGATGCTCATTGGAATTATTATGGTTATGATAACTACCGCATCGATCAATGCGGCGAAGCGAGGAAAAATATTCAAGCCTGCAGTGTGGAAGCTGATGCTGTGTATCGGTTCAGTTGAAGCATTTGTTATGCTTATGCTCCTTGGGCTAGGGATGATTGAGCCATCAGCACAGTATATTATCCCATTAAGCGGTATGACGATAGGAAATGCGATGGTTGTTGCAGGCTTATTTCTTACTCAGCTGAAGCGGGAAGGTGAAGCTTCGAAGGAGGAGATTGAGATGTTTCTTGCTTTAGGTGCTACACAGAAGCAAAGTCTGCATCGTCTTATGCAGCGTGCAGTTCGCTTTAGCATGATTCCAACCATTGATGCGCTTAAAACAGTCGGGCTAGTCCAGCTGCCCGGCATGATGACAGGGATGATCATAGCTGGTGCTAGTCCGACTGAGGCAGTGAAATATCAGCTGCTTATCCTGTTTGTGCTAACAGGCGCAGCAGCACTTACTTCAATATTGATGAGTATATTGTTTCAAAATGCACTGCTTACTGAGGATTTGCGTATTCGAAGCTTGAAGTAGCTTGAGCAATCTCTTAAAGAACTTCTTGTCGTCATTACATTTCCTGCTACAGCTTAAGAAGATAAAATTCACAATCCGCCCGATTGTGATAGGTAAGATCGCTCACATTGCTTTGTGTAATGACCGTGCTCTCATTAAAGCGTATAACAATAACTCTATGCTCTACAATATGATTATCCTTAAAGACGCGGATCAAGCTTTCTTGATCGACAGCTTCTTGAAAATCTTCGTCGGTGAACAGCTTGCGAAGTATGGACATAACTCCTCCTTAGTGAAAAGATAGATTTCGTTTGCAACTATTATAACGTCAATTATAATCAATGAAAATGAAATTATGGGCAATGTAGGCTAAGCTGGCTATCCTAATATTTGTTATGCTTCTAATTAAAGGATGTTCAAACAGATCACCTTTGATCACGAAGTCATACTGTATGTAACTCGACATCGAATTTTGAATTCACCCGGGTCTTCCGGTGCTCACGTACCAAATACGTACGCTGCGCTCCTCATTCCCTAGCTTTATTCAAACTTCTCGGTGCTGAAAGGTGAACTTTTTGAACTTGATATTTAAAAGGATGTTCAATAGACCCCTTTGATGAAGAAGCAAGCATTTCTCAATGTTAGGAGTGAAGCTAATGAAATTTGCGGTGTTTACTGTAATGATGCCAGACTGCAGCCCAGAGGAGACAGTTCGATTGCTTCAGAAGCATGGCTATGATGGTGTGGAGTGGCGATTCACTAATCCAGATCAGAGTCGCTCTCATGAGGCACCTTCATTCTGGGGAAATAATCATTCTACTGTACCCGCGGACAGCACTGAGGAGGAGCTGCGCCAGATTGCTGCCATGACTAAGGCACACGGCTTGGAGATCCCTAATCTAGCTGCTTATATTAGAGAAGGTAATCTGCAGGCTACAGAGCAAGCAATGAAGGCTGCTGTCCTACTCGGCTCGCCATCAGTGCGTATATCTGTGCCAGGGTATTCTCGCGACACTCATTATTGGGACGCTCTAAAGGCTGGCAAAGGCTATTTGAAGCAGGTGGAGGCTTTAAGCAAGCAGTATGGTGTGCAAGGTTTAATTGAGACGCATCACGGTAATATTGCTTGCAGTGCATCGGCAGCAAGGCGGCTTGTTGATGACTTTGACCCTCAGCATATTGGGGTCATCTATGATCCTGGCAATTTGGTGCATGAAGGCTTTGAAGCCTATCGAATGGGTCTTGACATACTAGGTCCATATCTCGCCTATGTTCATGTTAAAAATGCGGCTGCACGACATATACCTGGAGCAACACCTCCATGGCAGGTAGAGTGGCGCACGATTGATGAAGGCGAGGTTTACTGGCCGCAAGTTATGGAAGCGCTTCATGATATCGGCTACGACGGCTGGTTAAGCATGGAGGACTTTAGTCTGGCGCGACCTACGGAAGAAGCATTAGCACATCATATATCATACTTAAAAAGTTTACTGTAGTAATACGGAAAAGCATGCTTTAGCTGGCTCCGTCCAGCTTACGGCATGCTTTTTTAGTGTTTTTAGAATGTGTCCGCTCTGAATTAGCCGCTATTTATCAGCAAATGTAGTTCAATAAAAGAGAGCCGTCCATCGAACAAACTCTGCTCGTCTTTTTCAATAGGTTAAAGCATACGATAAGGAAGA
This sequence comes from Paenibacillus camelliae, assembly GCF_023715345.1. Lineage (GTDB taxonomy): Bacteria > Bacillota > Bacilli > Paenibacillales > Paenibacillaceae > Pristimantibacillus > Pristimantibacillus camelliae. The sequence goes on along the minus strand of NZ_JAMBNY010000001.1, from coordinate 1,023,635 downwards.
AGGGGGTGATGCGATGGCTAGATGGGGACGAAAAGGATTGAGCTGGTATTTATCACAGTGGCTAACAGGGAAAGGTCAGCGAGCATATTCAGCCTCAAGCTGGAAGAGAAAACAGTGGAGCGTTCAACCAGCATCTTCTGCAAAAAAGAAGCCAAGTGTTTTTAAGTCAAAGCCAAAGGCAGCGAGCATAAGCTGGGGGCGACTGCGTATCCATCGAGATGCTGAACAGCCTGCTTCATCATTTTCACCTTCCCCAAGTAAATTAACTGCCCGTACTGCGCGGAAAAAGGGAGGCTGGAAACGAGGGCTGCTCATTGCGTTCATTGTCATGCTTATTTTCGCGGTGCCTTCCTTTGTGTTTATCGAAAAGAATATTCGTCAGCCCTTAATGCATGTTGCGAAAATTAGAATTAAGCAGGTTGCCACACAAGCGATCAATGGTGCAATTACGGAACAGGTTGCTCAGCGTGCTGCATCAGAGGAGCTCATTGAGTGGAAGATGGACAGCAAAGGTAAAATTTCTGGCTTTATGCTCAACTATAATGAGCATATGCGGATCACATCGTCCACCATTCAAACGGTTCAAACGACGCTGTCAGAAATTCAACATATGCCTGAAAGGATTCCACTTGGGCACGCATTAGACAGTGCAATTATTTCCACCTATGGTCCGAAAATACCGGTTACATTTGAGCCTCTTGGAGCAGTGAAGGTTGAGCTTAATACAAGGGAGAAGAATGCAGCCATTAATATGGTGCTTGTCGAGGTCTATATTAAAGTCATCACGGAGGTTGCTATTATTATTCCGTTCGATACAGAACCAGAAATTGTAGAAGCTGAGATACCGATTTCCTATCTGCTCGTCGTTGGAGATGTGCCGATGTATTATTATGACAGTTCGGGTAAGCCTATTGGCGAATCCGCACCTCAAGCTCCGAATATATCTGTACCACTTCATTCCGGTCAAGGCATTTCGAGCGACCCATCTAACACGGAGTCCAAGGATGGAAATGCTGACCCTGTTGAAGAGATTAAGGATGAGCAATCAGTCAGCAGCTTCAGCCTAACGCCGTAGAGATATGACGCCAAAAATAACAAAAAAACGCGCAGCACGCACATCGCTATTTGCGAAGGCGTCTGCGCTCTTCATTTTCCCAATGCTTGAGGCTCGGGTAAGGATCAAAAGCCCATTCAATAAATCCACGATCACTATATATGCCGTAATGAAGATGCGGAGGGAATTTTCCAGATGTTCCAGGTTTGCCATAGCCTGAGCTTCCTACCCAGCCAATAACCTCACCAGGCTTAACCGTCTGACCGATAGCAAGCTCCTTCGTAAAGCCAGATAGGTGAGCATAATAGTGATAATGACTATTAAGATCGCGTATACCTACTCGCCAACCACCGTAGCGATTCCAGCCTTTAATTTCAATGACACCATAGCATGTGCTTCGCACCGGAGTTCCGTGGCCAGCAAATATATCGGTTCCTTCATGGATGCGACGTCCACCCCAGCCTCTTCGGTCACCCCAAGTGTCACGATAAGAATAGTTATTGCCTATAGGCAGTGGAAAGGCATGCTCGAACAAATTAAGCTTCTCGTGTTCACTGTATAGCTGGTGAAATTGCTGGATACGCTGTACTGCTCTCGGATTCTGATAATACTCCCACAGCCCAATCGCGATATCCTCGTCAGTAATCCCATGCTGACTCACAAGATGCAGGATCGTATAGAGCAGATCAGTGTCGTCTGAACGGCTCGCTAATCCATCACCATTACCATCTTTACCTATACCCTGAAAAAATTCTATGGAGAACAACTGCTCATCGCTTGGGTCTGGATTAAATGTTCCGGCCCAACGGTACTCATCGATATATACACCGGTTAAGTCTCCGAGCTGTGGTCTTAGCTTTGGCTTGGCCTTTGTCATTGTTCGTTCATATTGATCAATGGCAGCAATCCATTCCCAAGACATGCCCGTCATCACAGAAAGGTTATTATATAGCTCTAATCGTTCTGTAAAGATTTCTTCAGTACTGCGCGGTTTCTTTTTTTCAGCTGCAGTATAAGGCGAAGTATAAGCGTAAGCTGGAAGTAGAAAGATAGCAATAAGTAGAACGGACATAACATATCGGAGCCCAGTCACATCAATCATCCTTTCAGACAGAGGTTTTGCGTTAACCATATTGTTCACCAAACATGCTGAAAAATATCCAATACTGACTGGTTCAGTTGGAATAGCCGCTTTTATTACTGGAATTTATGTTATAATAAGAGCAATGTCATCGTTTGAAAAGTTATTGAAAGCAGGTACTGTCCAATGAAACAACGTGAAAAATTAGAAAAACCAGACTGGCTTCGCATTAAGCTAACAACCGGTGGTAACTATACAGAAATTAAACAAATGATGCGAACAAAAACTCTACATACGGTATGTGAAGAAGCTCGCTGCCCTAATATTTATGAATGCTGGACGAATCGAACGGCAACATTTATGATATTGGGAGATATTTGTACTCGAGCATGCCGGTTTTGTGCTGTAAATACTGGATTGCCAACAGAGCTTGACTTACAGGAACCAGAACGTGTCGCAGAGGCAGCTGAGCAGATGGATCTTCGTCATTGTGTCGTTACTTCCGTTGCTCGTGATGATTTGGCGGATGGCGGAGCTTCAATATTCGCAGCTACCATTCGTGCTATTCGCAAGCGTTTGCCGTTTTGCCGCGTTGAGGTGTTAATTCCAGACTTTATGGGGAACTGGGATGCCCTGCAGGTCGTTATGGATGCCAACCCAGACATACTAAATCATAACATCGAGACGGTTAGTCGCTTATCGGATCGCGTACGTGCGAAGGCAAAATATGAAAGATCGTTAGAGCTATTAAAGCGTGCGAAGGAAATGAAACCGAAAATTCCTACGAAATCAAGCATTATGCTGGGCGTAGGTGAACAATGGGATGAAATATTAGAAGCGATGGATGATTTACGCGCGGTTGACTGCAATATTTTGACGCTTGGTCAATATTTGCAGCCTACACCTAAGCATCTACCAATTGAGCGTTATGTACATCCAGATGAATTTGCACAATTAAAGCAAGAAGGTTTGTCACGTGGCTTCCGTCACGTAGAGTCAGGCCCTCTCGTTCGCAGTTCATATCATGCTCATGAACAAACTGATTCTGCTTACGCAGCAATCGAAGCAGATCAGCAAGTACAACAAACTACTACAATGTCAGAAGCTACAGATCAGTCAAATTCATCTGGCGCATGTTCAAATGTTTTGATCTAAGCTGGGGAGAGGTGCTGCAATGGCATTTATTCATATTGCAGGTAATACGTATGAATTAATATTTGAGAATCGAAATGGCTGGAACGTCGAAGCATTTCGTAATCGTTATAGTGAAGTATTAGAACGATATGACTATATTGTAGGAGACTGGGGTTATAACCAGCTGCGGTTAAAGGGCTTTTTCCGTGATGGTCACCAGAAGGCAACAAAGGATTCAACATATTCCTACATGACGGACTATATTAACGAATATTGCAACTTTGGCTGTGCTTATTTCATTATTGAGAAAAAGCAGGGTTCAGAGGCTCTGGAAACAAGCGATGACGATATCTTTATTGAAGAGCTTGAATATATTCGACCAGTTCCAGTTCCTAGGGAACAGAAATCGAAGGATAAAGATAAGTCTGCTACTGTTTCGTCCGCTGAGGATAATGGTGGAGCTAATCAAAAGGACCAGCCAACACAACGCAGCAAGCGTGCTGCACATCGTGATAAATCCGGACATGACTCAGCCTCTGAGGATGGGGCTCATGAAAAGCCGCGTCCGCGTAATCAGCGACAGGGCGGCTCTAAGCAAAAGCATGCTCAACAGGACAACGCCGAGGCTAGTTCTGACACGAAGCAAGAGCATAAAAAGGAAGGGAAGCCAAAGCGTAAGGATTTTCATCGCAGAGGACCTCGTCCCTTTGATAAAAAGAACAAAGGCCCAAAAGGCCAAAATAATGAAAAAGAAAAAGCATCAAATGCAATAACGAATGAATAAGTAAAAAGGCTATGCTAGGTTAATTCCTAAGCATAGCCTTTTTGTCATTTATTTTTATTTAAGAGAGTCGACTCCAATAAAGGCATTGCGAACACGATCCCAGAATGGAAACGGTCGATAGCGTGCAAAGCTCACTTTCTTCGATGCAACGGTGCACTTGATCGATACAACATCATCGAACATTTTACCTAAATGGTCAACATGTATTTGAATACGCTGCTGCTTCATGCAAATAATATCGCAGTAATGATGCTTTGGAAGCAGAACGGAGGAGCCAAGTGTACGGTAAACGATATTGTTGATTGAAGCAATCTCGGTTACCTGCAGAGCTTCGATCGCTGGATGAACGATTGTGCCACCTAGACTTTTATTATATGCCGTACTTCCAGTTGGAGTGGATATAACGATTCCATCGCCACGGAACATCTCGAACTGTTCTCCATTAATGTTTACTTGAGCGACCATCGTGTTGTCGACGCCCTTTAGTGTAAATTCGTTAAGCGCAAAATAATTATAAGTGCCTGACTTCGTAACTAATTCAATATTAGCTAGCGGATATCGAACGATCGTCGGATCGATCGTGCTCATTTTATCTATTAACAGCTCCAGCTCGTTAGCTTTCCAATCCGCATAAAAACCAAGATGGCCAGTGTGGACACCAACAAAGGCAACGGAGTCAATTTGGGCGATGTATTGATGAAAGGCTTTTAATAGTGTGCCATCTCCACCAATCGATATGACGATATTAGGCTCTTGCTGATCATGCTGAAGACCTTTACTCTCTGCTAATTCAATAAATGTTCGTGCTAATTGTTTAGATAATGAATCTCCGCGGTCAATAACAGCATATTTCAATGTCATAAACTCCTTTGCAAATTCCTGTTCTATATTGAGCATAGCTGAAAAATGATCAATGTTCAAGAACATGCGCCTATTCTATTTCGGTCCCAGCCAGTCCCAAAGTGCATACAGCAGCAACACAGAGATGATGCTATGGGCGAAACGCGATATAAAAAAAGGCATATAGCGTATACTCGTTTGGCTGAGCAGGCTTGCAACCTGTGCATGTACAGAAAGTCCTCCCCAAGATAGAATAGCAACGGCGATCGCTGCCTGATGCTGCAAGGGCAGTGAAGCCATACTTGCTTGCTGGGCACCTAGCGTTACCTCAAATATGCCAGGGATAATGGCTTCTGCCACTGAGGTAGAAATTCCCAGTATTTGAAAGAGCTCCTGAAGGGCAATAATAAGCATATATAGCACTTGTCCATCAGATAACAGCTGCAGAACGACAGAGAAAAACACAACGAGACCACCTACAACGATCATCATTCGAATGGCAGAGTTAATCGCTTGCTGCAAAATGACGGAGAAAGGTCGTCCATCTAGCAATCTGGCCTCATGCATGGCACGCAGTGCCTGATGAAGCAGCGTCCGTCTATAGCTGAAGCTTTTAATATGCAGCTTAGCGTCTGGTACATGTCGGTCATCTCGAGCATCATGAAATCTCATCAACAGACCGATAATTAACGCCCCAATATAATGTGCTGCTGCAAGCACAACTGCAAGCTCAGCTTGGCCGAAAAATCCGATTGATACCGCACCAATTAGGAAGATTGGATCGGAGGAGGTTGTGAAGGCGACAAGCCGCTCGCCCTCTCTTCGATTGAGTAATTGTTGTTCATATAGCTGTGCTGTTAATCTAGCTCCTACGGGATAGCCGGAGATATAGCCAAGCGTAACAACAAAGCCACCGATACCTGGAATTCTAAAAATGGGGCGCATAAGCGGATCAAGGATTTTACCGAAAAAATGGACGACGCCAAAGCCGAGCATCAGCTCCGATATAACAAAGAATGGGAAAAGTGCAGGGAAAAGCACCTCCCACCAAATCTCAAGACCTCGTAGCGAGGCAGTTAGTGCTTGTGAAGGAAATAATAGCATTAACAGCAAAATGATAAGCGACAAATAAGAGAGCAATGCTAACGGATGCAATATCTTTTTCATCATGAATTAACGTCCTATCCTATGTATTTATATTCGAAGGCGAATATGCTTAAAGAGTTACATCGTAATCAAAGTCAGACATTTTCAACTACTCATAGTGATGTATATGAGCAATTTGGTACAAGCAGACCCCACTATTTATAAGAAAAATTAAAATCAACATTAGAAATATGAGAAAACCATGTTATACTATAGATATATGAAATGATGGAGTGATGATTATGAGCATTCTAGCAGGAATTCTTGTATGCGCCTTTATATACGTGATCAGAGAAGCGATATCCACCCCACCCAATTCAAAGGATTATGATTATAAATAGTCTACTTTCAAGCTGCTCGGCACTTAGCTGAGCAGCTTTTTTTGCTATGCTGGAGTCATATTTAGTTGAATGAGATATGGTATAATGAAACAGAACGATTGGTAGAGCACATTTAGGAGTGATGAAGCTATGGCGCAACAAAGTACTTACGAGCTCATTGGTGGTGCTGATACGATTCGCAAAATCGTCGAAGCCTTTTATCCAAAAGTTCAGAAAAATCCGGAGATAGGGCCTTTGTTCCCAGAGGATATTACACCAGTGATGGAGAAGCAGTATATGTTTCTAACGCAATTTTTTGGTGGGCCTATGCTGTATACGGAAGCGTATGGTCATCCGATGATGAGGGCGCGTCACATGCCTTTCCCTATTACGGAAAAAAGTGCGAATGCATGGCTAAGCTGTATGAAGGAGGCATTAGCCGAAGTAGAACTGTCTGAAACACTTCAGGCGCTTGTATTGGAAAGACTATCAGGACCTGCATATCATTTTATTAATACAGCCGAACAGGAGTGAATTTGATTGGATCCGTTATATCTCTCTACTGCTGAGTGTCCATGCTGTCAAACAACCTTTAAGGTGACAAAAGTTCGTCCAAGCTTCAAAAATCCATATAAGTCTGATACTGATTTCTGTGGTTATTATAAGAATGAGGTTAATCCTGACTATTATGTTATTCGTGTTTGTCCACAATGCGGCTATGCTTTTTCGGAGAATGCAATCAAGCGTATGACCGACGAGCAAAAACAGCGTTATTACAACGAAATTGGCAAGCATTGGACTGAACAATTTTTCCATGGTGAACGTACCATTGATCAAGCACTCACTACATATAAACGAGCGCTCATCATTGCCCAGCTTATGAAGGAGGAGCCTCGTTTAATCGCTGGATTTTTGCATCATATTGCATGGCTGTATCGATATAAGGGACAAGCAGAGGAAGAAAAGCGTTTTCTCCAATTTGCTTTAGAGCAATATATTGTTGTGTTTGAACAAGAAACAAACAGTGAAAAAAATGCGAGGCTGCTTTATATAATCGGAGAGCTGAATAAGCGCGTTGGCAATTTTCAAGAAGCAGTGAAATGGTTCTCTCGAGTCGTTAACGACCAGTCCATTGTTGATGCCGGTATGATCCGTGCTAGTCGTGAGCAATGGAAGGAAACGGCAGAGCTTGCAGCGGAGCAACGGGAGCGTGCGAAGAAAAGCGTGTAGCTCGTATTAAACATAAAAAGCTACAGTTTAAGGTAAAATAATTACTCTTAAACTGTAGCTTTTGCTTCATTTACTTAGGATAGGAGCGAACCTTACTATCTGCTAAAAAATAGTCCTGATCCATGTCAACGATCGTTAGCTTCGAGAAGCAGCATGGAAAAACAAGAAGCTTCTTTTTTCCGCTTTGAATATCAGGTACTTCTTTCTTTTTTAGCGGAAGCAATACCTTTTCAGTTTTGCAGAAAGGGCACTCCTCTACATAATAGTCATTCATAATGACTTCATAAGGCCATGTATTTTCGAAAGGGATCATGCATCGGACTCCTTATTAGACTCTTCCTGTTCATGAGATTCAGATTGTGGTGTTTGCTTATTAGCAAGCTCTGCGAGCTTAGCCAGTACAATATGCCTTGGGGTATGGACAAGCTGCTCAATAGGAATTCCTAGCTCCTTAGCAAGCTTCATTGCTGTATCTGGTGATAGCTGCTTCAGCATGGTGTTGCACCTCCCAACTCAATATACTTATTGTTATACACCTAAGTGTACAAGTTTGGCAAACCTTAATACTCTGAAGTCTTTGGTTTTAATGGAAAAATATGTATTTAAATGGATTATTAATGTAGAAATGAGGAATCGATATGACCTATAGTCAGCAATGGGAGCTGGAAAGCATTTATCCCGGAGGAGCAAGCTCTCCTAAGCTAAAAGAGGAAATCAAGCAGGCAGAGCAGAGCATAGCTGAGCTACGAGGCTTGCTTAAGCAACCAAATGCTACTTCCTATGATAGTTTAGTGAAGCAAGCAAAGATTGTTGAAGAGGTGCTTGCAGCGCTGCGAGAAGCAGATTCTTATGTAGCCTGCCTCATGGCACAAAATATGTTTGATAAGGAAGCAGTGCTGCTGAATGATCGCTTGAAAAACCTAGGTGCTGCGTACACTTCCATTCTGACGGAGTTTGATCATCATCTGGGCATCATTGAGCAGGAAGAGTGGGTGAGACTTTTATCACAGCCAGAGCTTGCCATCGTTGCTTATAATCTAAATGAACGAAGAGAACTCGCTAAGAAGAAAATGGCTCCTGAGCTAGAGTCACTTGCGGCAGATCTAGCCATCGATGGCTATCATGGCTGGGGAGACTTCTACAATACAATCGTTTCACGTATGACGTTCAAATTAGACGATGATACAGTGCTTTCTGCAGGCCAAATGTCAAATCGACTGGATGATCAAGATCGAAGCAAGCGGCTAGCTGCATTTAAGCTTTGGGAGCAAGGCTGGGGAGAGCAGGCTGATTTGTTCACGGACACCCTCAATCACCTGTCAGGATATCGCCTAAAATGGTATCAGAACAGAGGCTGGAGCTCATATCTCCAGGAGCCACTGCAGATGAACCGGATGAGTGAAGCAACGCTAAAGTCGATGTGGCAGGCGGTTGAACAGGGGAAACAGCTGCTCATACCTTACTTTGAACGCAAAGCTAAGCTGCTTGGCGTTGATAAGCTGGAATGGCATGACGTTGAGGCACCGCTTGCGACGGCGAGCGGAGCACAGATGAGCTATGACGAAGCAGCAGCCTTTATTATTGAGCAATTTTCAGGCTTCAGCAGTGAACTAGCTGCGTTTGCGAAGCAAGCCTTTGAAAAGCAGTGGATTGAAGCCGAGGATCGTCAAGGAAAGCGCCCTGGCGGCTTCTGTACTTCATTCCCGAAAAGCAAGGAGACGAGAATATTTATGACCTTCTCGGGCTCTGCGTCGAATGTATCGACGCTAGCTCATGAGCTTGGTCATGCGTACCATCAGCATGTCATGAAGGATATGCCTCCGCTCACGCAGGAATATGCAATGAATGTGGCGGAAACGGCCTCCACCTTTGCAGAGATGATCGTATCTGACCGTGCATTGCAGCGTGCTGTGAGCAAGGAGGAGAAGCTAGCGCTAGTCGAGGACAAAATTCAACGTGCGGTAGCGTTCTACATGAATATACATGCTCGATTTATATTCGAGAGTGCCTTTTATGAAAAGCGCAGTGAGGGACCGCTAACGACTGAAATGCTGAACGAGCTTATGGTGAAGGCGCAGCAGGAAGCATTTGTCGATCAGTTGTCTGTGTATCATCCACACTTCTGGGCGGCTAAGCTGCATTTTTACTTAACGGATGTACCGTTTTATAATTTTCCGTACACGTTTGGTTATTTGTTCAGCGCAGGAATTTACAAGCGTGCGTTAACGGAAGGTCCGGGCTTTGCATCGGCCTATGATGCATTGCTTCAGGATACAGGACGGTTGTCGGTGGAGGAGCTAGCGCAGAAGCATCTCGCCGTTGATTTGACACAAACTGATTTTTGGGAAGAAGCTGCAGCACTTGTAGCTGAGGATGTAAAGCTGTTTCTAGAGTTAACGGAGCAACAGACGAAGTAAATTCTACGATATCGGAGGAGATTGTAATGGAAAGAACATTTGTCATGATAAAACCAGATGGCGTAAAAAGAGGCTTGATCGGAAAAATTGTAACTCGATTTGAAGAAAAGGGCTTTATTATTGCCGAAGCTAAGCTGATGACGATCTCAGAGGAGCTGGCTAGTGTACACTATGCTCATTTACAATCAAAGCCTTTCTTTGGAGAGCTAGTGGAGTACATTACATCAGGTCCAGTGTTTGCTATGATTCTGGAAGGACATGAAGCTGTTCGCAATGCACGTACGTTAATCGGCTTTACGAATCCGATTGAGGCAGCTGCTGGCACGATTCGTGGAGACTTTGCTACGATTGTTGATTACAATGTCATTCATGGCTCCGATTCCGTAGAAAATGCAGAAATCGAAATTAATCGTTTCTTTGGTTAACTGCCTACTAGCTCATAAACTAGCTCATAAAGATCACCAAAGTTAAGGTTGACAGTTATTGGCTAATTGTGATACATTTTGAAATAATAAGAAACGGAAGCACCGTATAGTCGCTGTCAGCTGACAGCGTCCTATGCGGTGCTTTTTTGTGTTTCTGCTAAGTTTCATATGGTAAGTGCCGGCAAGTGCTATAGAAGGAGGATGAGTTGTGAGTATTACGATTGCAGAGCGTCTGCAGCCCGTAACTGAATTGGAGCGGGTAGAGCTCATTTATTTTGAAGAGAAGCTGTTTATTGGATTAGTTATTTTTGTTAATTGTTGGAATTAAGAAATAGCATATACTTACATTGTTTTATGTTGTGAATTCACTAGACTTTGTATTTACATTTTATAATTTATACAGATAAGATAAATTTATTAACACTTACGATAAAAAAAACAATTTCTGTATCTTTATGTTATCATTGTAATATATAATTTAATGTCAATTAACTTATATAGTGGGAACTACATAAAAGGGAGGCAGAATTGTTGAAGAGGATATCAATATTTTTAAGTACTATGGTTTTGTTTCTGTCAATTTTATTAATTAGTTGCGAGAATACTACTAAATATCAAGAATTAACAAATACTCAATACTCTGAAATTCTTAATAAAGAGCAAATTATAATTTTAGGTACAAAGGTTATTTATAAAGAGAAGATTCCTATTACAATTATTTCATATAAAACTAAAAATGAGATAGGTAATATAGAAGCATATAACGAAAACGGCGAATTAAACTATCGTAAAGCATTGATCACAGATCTTAAAAATGATAAACCAATTAAAGTACTGGGTAGTAATGCAAAATATAAATATGCAAGTATTACTTTTTTAGATAAACAAATGCAACAAAATACAACAAAACTATTAATATCTTACAATAATAAAGAAATGTTAGTAGATTATAATGCTCCTAAAGAAGACAGTATTATTGTAGAAATAGATAATATATTGGAAACCAATGCATTGCCGTCAGCTGTAGAACTTAATATTGATTTTATTGATAAAAATAATAATGTTATCTTTAGGTACCCCTCAAACCAACAAATAGAATTAACACTAAATTATTATGATTATGTGTTTTCTTCTATGGCCTTGGAACTATTAAGAAAAAGTGAATATAAAAAAATTAGTATTGATCAGACTCCACAAGCTTTTGATTCAATGTATGATTTATGGTTACATACATTGACTATTGATTTAACAGATGAACAACGCGACGTGGTAATAGATTCATTAGATAAACTTCACTCAAATGACGGGCATTTTTTTACAAACTTACGAGAAAAACAAGAGTCTATAACTTCAAATAATAAGTTAAGTTTACATAAATATTTACTAGATACTAAAATGGGCATAGAAATATATAAGACACTTGAGAAAGAGATACCTGAATCGGACAAGCTTTGGAGTTATTTGGAAAAAGTTATTGAAGATATCGATGGGGCTAATTTAGATTTTGTATCGAAGGGAAGTATCCTTACACAGATATATTTAATTAGTGAAAAAATAGATAAAGATACTGTTGTTAAAGGTCTTGTAAGTAAACAATTAAATGATCTTAATAAATTGTATTCAGATGCTAACCCCTCTATTGATACATATATAACAGCAATAGAATTGAATGAGTTATATGAAAATGTTGTAATGATGAATAAAGAAGAGGTTTACAATTTTTTAGAAAGCGTACAAACAACAGAAGGAATGTTTAATATTGATGGCTATAAGAGTGGGTATGACTCACTAGCGACTTATTTAGCGATTAGAATACTAACTTCCTTAGAATTACCTGTACCTAATGAAGTACAACTTGTAAAGATGCTAGAGAAAATACACAATGACTCTTACGTTAGATATCAATAAAAATTGATATAAATAAAAAAAAAGAGGAGAATGATGTAAATGAGAAAAGGGAAATTTTTTTTGCTAGCCTTGTCTGTTGTTACGGCATTAGCAATCCTACCTGTAAGCACTGCAAGTGCTTCGAGTAGTGGATTGACTCTAATCAAAACAGAAGAACATGAGTTTAAGGGGGAGGTCTTTCAAATTCAGACATTGAAAGATGGCGATGGAATTGAATACACTCGAATACCAACTCCTGTTGAAAACAAAGTCGAAATAGCAGAATATGTAGAAAATTTGAAAAATCCATCAAAGATTGTACCTTTTGCTGGTACAACAGATTGGACAAGAAACATTTCAAATAGTTCTTCAAATGCAACTGTTTCAATGACTACCAGTGGTGAAACGTATTTTTCATTAATTCCTCCAATAACGGAAGACACACTTACAATTAATCAAGGCTCTATGACCGGATACTGGTTCGGTTCAGGTAATGCTGATAAAATAGTGCTATCTTATAAATATGAATTTAGTGCTTTATTAATTACACTTTCATTCCCTCCAATGTTAGTTAAGGACTCAAGTACTTTATCTTGGACTTCATTGCCAATTGAAGATGAATGGAATGTAACAGCACAAACTGAAACTGCTACTGGTAAAAGTAGATTTCAAATGAATGGAGTTACAATCACTGCATATGCAGATGTCTATAAAGGAAATAATGTTTATAAACCTAAAGCATCCACATATGTTATGTATTCTAGTCCAAATCATGAATAAATAAGTTACATTTTAGAGTCTGGGACAAAACCCGCTCAAAAGGAAGTCTCGAACTCAACGTTTGAGACTTTTCTTTTTTATTTAAAAGTACTTTTCTATTATTCACTTTTTTATTAGGCTATACGCAGTCTACTTATTATGGTTGAAAAATGAATCGTTAAAGAAAGATAGTATTTGCAAAGTTTGGTAGCCCTAGGATAAAACCTTAGTTACCGATATTAAATGGTTTTAGTAGCCATCCCGAAATGAAAACACACATTCAACTGATGTAGTTCCTCGTATTTGGTTAAAAAGTGATTGAATTGTTATTCAATCACTTTTTAACCAAAAATATTGACTATCATTATTAATGGCTTTTTCTGACCCCACATCAATAATTCTGTCGAAAATAGTCTTTTTATCAATTGCTATCTTAGATCTATTAATCCTATCCAACTCAGAAATAATAAAATCGACATCAGTATTAATCTCATATACATATCTGTCATGTAGCACTTTTAAAGCTAATAATAGCTCATTAGATTGATTGTATGCAATACTAAATGTTTTTGAGTGGTTACTTAATAAATCAATTATGAGAGAAAACGAAGCTATTATTAACAGACCTATAGAAAAAAGCTTAGAAGATAGAATCGGAATAAACAACTGAAAAAGAGCAATCAGAACTAGTATACAGCTTATAATTTTTGGAACATAATTAAATAACTGAACAAATCTATTATATTTATTTATATCCCTTGCAATTATTCTTCCTTGTATTAATATTTCATTTTTAATATTATTAGGTCTAGTCATGGTTAAATTGATACCTCAATCCTTATCAATTAACGAATTAATGTCGTTATTTAGATTAAGATTTAACTTATGTAATTCACGTTCAGTGTGTTCTCTTAGTGACATTAACTCATCATAATATGTGAAATAGTTTTTGCTAGAAGAAAAAAGTTTAAGGTACTCTAATAATATTTTGTAATACTCATAATTCACAAGACTATTAACACCTGTGATTTTATACACATCTTTACTTATATCAACATCATCAAGATAAACTTCATTATTGATTTCTCGAACGAAGTATGGAATTAATTGGGGGTTAGCTAAATCCCAATCAATTCGCAATGCTTTTCTTAACTCTTCAATAAAATCATTATCTTTAACTAATAAGTATTTGAACTTTAAAGATGAGCTATAAAGAACAATTTTTTTGAAATTCAGTGAATTTTTTTTGCGGCTTATAAATAAAACCTTCCAATTATTACATAATAAAATCTTTAATATTTCTAACTCCGTGTCTTCTTTGGCATCTTTTTTCAAGAACTGAATCGTCATTAATATAGGTAATAAAATTCCTAGAAAGCTTTCAATTATAACAAAAGTTTGGCCATAACCGGTAATTGATATTTCCGAATTAAAGTGAAAAAAAACAGATGTACTATAACTTATAAGATCAATGAAAATTAAATGTTTATCGTTTTTATAATCCGAAATATTAATTCCTTCAAAATATAAAAATTGGTTTTTAGTTTCCTCACTCAATGATCCATTACTCAAATCAATAGCAAATGCAACAAAATAAATGAATGAAAATAATAAAATAGTTGCAAAGCAAACTAGTAATAAATTAATCGAAAACTTCATTACTGTTTTTTTATGCTTGGTAAACCTTATTAGAAAAAATAAAAAAAAAGCTAAAAACAAAAAAAACATGGGGAGTATCTTTAGAAATTCACTGTATGGCATATGATTTTCCTTCCTAGAATTAATTCACACACATTCTGTTACTAAAAATATAATTTTTTCATATAATTGTTATATTCTATCTTGTAAAAAACTCGAATAGCAAAGCAACATCATCACGTTTTAACAATAATGTACTAATAAACAATAGATGATCTTTTATTAAAATAGCTTCATAAGCTACAAAAAGATACTTAGTTGCTAAGCATCAGGTACATTGTCTATAGGGATTTGTGATACCACGTGTCAATATCAAATGCAAAATTAGTTACTGCTTGAATAACCATCCTTTAGTGCATAAAATCAAAATGAATTTATAAAAATTGACTTTCTTTACATTTTATTTCATATACTAGTTAGTTTGTGTGCTGATTTTTTGACTATAAGTAATCTTTTTAGATTTCTTTTACTTCACCATGCAGCACTTTGTGAATTGAGTTTCATAAATATCTCTCCTATATATTGTAGTTGAGTTGCCTATAAGTTTTAAATAGATCAGTTGAAACATAAGTGCTTTGAAGGTGCTCATCTCTAAGCCTAATTAGGACTTTATAGAACTCTAGATTATTTGGATCGTGGGCAAGCTCTGATAAAAATTCATAAAATAGTGCATGAAAAGATTCAAACTCAGAGCATTCGTCTTTCTGTTGTTCTTGTCTAAGTAACTGACTTGGAATTAGTACTTGTTTAATAAACATGTTACTAAGCATCACATTCAAATCCTCTTGAACAATATCGGCATGCATCTGCATCTCAGATAGGAGATTATCCTCAATATCTAGAATTACCTTCAATTTTCTACTCCTCTCAACGAATTAATGAACTAAATTAACTATTATACAATTGTTAGAGAAATCCTTCTTTCATGCAGCCATATAAAGAAAAGTATTTAAACACCTTAACTAATATTCGTGGTTAGCACTATATACCACTGTACAATTTATTTGAACAAAAGATCGATTACTTGGAAAAATTTCCAATATTACTTTTGAAATATAGATGGGGTAGAATAGAATTCAATGAACGCAAAAAAGTACGTATCAGCTCGATTATCACCAAATGCAATAAGTAAACTCCAATTGCTGATTATAATTCATTAAAGTTTAGCCAATTACAGCAATCTTTATCATTGCAAGCTACTGCTATGCTTAACGAGCAGCCACTATTTGTTCGAAGCCTCCAGGGAGAAGAGGTAAGAATCATGATTGATGAAGCAATCTTTCTTATTGGCCGAGCAGAAGAAGGCGTACATTATCAGGAAGTGGCGAAAGGTGTATCTCGGGTACATTTGGAGCTTGAAAGGAATCAAGGCAAGCTACAGGTGAAAGATGTTGGTTCACGTAACGGAACATATCTTAATGGCCAGCTCATGGTTGCATATAAGGCTTATTCACTGCAGGCAGGAGACAAACTGCAGCTCGCCAGTACAGAAGGGCCGATCTACGAGCTAGTGGGGTAATTCGTTAATAAGTAGCAGCCAATGTCAAAAAGTTAAAGAAATTCGTAACAAAAAACGTCAAATTCTAAATTCCATTTAGGAATATGAATTCGACGTTTTTTGATTACCTATCGTTGATGCATTATTTCTTTTCGATGCTCTCTAGCCATAACTGCTTAGTGCCAGAATCACCGAATGTTTTCTCTACATATTCGAAGCTAACCGCCTCGTCACCATGATATTCAGAGATAATATGCTGCAGGTCTTCGTCAACTTGTAGCGCCAAATAACTCTCGCCAACTTGAATCTCTACCGTATGACTATCAGCAGCACCAATATATGTGCCCTCAGCTTTAATAACATCACTTATTGATTCATTTAGTTCGGGATCGTTGGATGTATTGTTGCCATCCTCTGAATCTGAACCTTGATCATCCTGACCTGGAGTCAGTGTTCCTGGGTCAAGTACACCAGTGTCCTCTGGCAAATTATCAGATGGAATAGTCCCTTGATCGGTTTGCTCTTGCTCTGTGTCTGGTGTAGCCGTAGGTGTAGTCGGTGCATTGTTGTTGTTATCGCTACAAGCAGCAAGCATTAGAGCGATTAGAATGGCACTTGTAGTTGTGGCTGTGCGCTTCATTCTATTCTTCCATTTCATTAAATAGCCACCTCCTTACTTCTCATGAGCCTGTTGATTATACTTTACGTTTTTTCTCCACATGAAAAGTATATCCTTAGCACAGTCTACCTCTTTATACGCTGTAAACTATGAAAAGGTTGCGGATTTCTATTTATTTATTAAATGCTCATAGCGGCTATAGTCGATTTGCTTCTTGTTTAGAAACGAGATTAAGCTTTTATAATCGCGCTTTGGCGTCGCTCGTATGTAGCCTTCGATACAGTGCTCCTTCGTAACCTCTGTTGCTCCGCTTTCTATGGCAACCTGCCCAATCCGTGCAGCAATGGAGTGCGAAGCGATATCTCGAAAAGGAGTTGGTACAGGAGAGACTAGCACTGCTAAAAATTCCTTAGCTTCATCCGTCCACATATGGCGGCTTCGCTCAACCCAGTAGTTTTGCCAATCGAGCTTAGACTTACCGTCACCCATCGGCATAATTTTCAAAAACTTTCTGAACATAAAGAATCCGCCGATGCCCATTGCAATGAGCATAACGATTGCCCAAAATATAATGAAGTACATAAACCAATCCGACATTTGTTCGTTCACCTCATCGAAAATTTGCTATTCCTATTTGACATTATAGCCTGAAACTTGCAGGTTGGGCACCTTTTTAGCTAGAATCGTTGAAAGTTGGGTAAGATGTAGCCATAAAGCTGTTTTTCGCTTGCGGAATGCAGCAGGCTTGCACTACAATAAAGTGTAATTAGCCTCAGAAGGAGAGTTAAATATCATGTTGAAAATTGGATCGCATGTGTCATTTTCAGATAAAGGTCTAGTTACTGCTGTAAAAGAAGCTGTTACCTATGACTCTAGCACCTTTATGATTTATACGGGAGCACCACAAAATACCCGCCGCAAGCCGATTGAATCCATGTACATTGAAGAAGGCAAGGCGTTAATGGAGAAGGCAGGCATTCATGAGATTGTAGTGCATGCACCTTATATTGTGAATCTCGGATCATATAAGGATAATACATACGAGCTAGGAGTTTCTTTCCTACAGGAGGAAATTCGTCGTACGGATTACATAGGAGTAAAAAACATTGTGCTTCATCCAGGCGCCTATACGGATAAAGATGCGGCCTATGGTATATCCCGCATCGCTGAGGGCTTGAATGAAGTGCTATCGGGTACATCTGAGACTAATGTTAACATCGCACTGGAGACGATGGCTGGAAAGGGAACAGAGGTTGGTCGTACCTTTGAAGAAATTGCTCAAATTATCGAGAAGGTGGAGCGCAACGATCGATTAACGGTTTGCCTTGATACCTGCCATATTCACGATGCGGGCTATGATATTGTCAATGATCTTGATGGTGTTCTTCAGCAGTTTGATGGCATTGTTGGTCTTGATCGTATCGCTGTTGTTCATATTAACGACAGTAAAAACAGCATCGCTGCGCATAAGGATCGACACGCACCGATCGGCTCGGGCTATATTGGCTTCCAGACGATCCATAATATCGTCCATCATGAAGCGTTAAAAGGTAGACCATTTATTCTAGAGACACCTTGGATAGGTAAGGACTCTAAGCTGACTGCACCGATGTATGAAGTGGAGATTGCGCTGCTGCGCGGCAATGTTGCTGAGCATTTTGGTCCGTCATTTGTTGAAGATGTTGAACGTCTAAACCATTTCTTTGCAGGTAAGGAAATCAACCCTCAGCAGTTCACGGCAGAGATTTGGGAGCTTCTTAAAAAGGACGCAAAAGCGAAAAAGGCAGACCCGCGTGAGCCGCTGGAACGTTTATACGATCTTATTATTGAAGGAAATGCCTTAAGCTCGGAGCTGAGCGAAAGCGAAGTGAATAAACGCTTAATTGCTGCGCTGTCTGGCGTAGATAAGTTTTAATATTATTGTAGATAAAGGAAGGTTATCATGTCACAAACTCAACCATCTCGCGAATACGAAAATCGAGCGAGAATGCTAATTTCCTGCCCTGACCGTCCTGGTATAGTGGCAACCGTATCACAGTTTTTACATGAGCATGGCGCGAACATCGTACAATCTGACCAATATACGATGAACCCAGAGGGCGGAATGTTCTTTATCCGCTTTGAATTTGATCTAAAGGATCTGGAGAAGGAGCTACCAACGATTGTTGAGGACTTTAGCCGTGTAGCTGACCGCTTCGATATGAAATGGAGCACATTCCGTGCAAGCCGCAAAAAGCGTCTGGCGATCTTCGTATCCAAAGAGGATCATTGCTTGAATGAGCTGCTCTGGCAGTGGAAATCTGGCGATCTCGATGCTGATATTACGATGGTCATCAGTAATCACTTAGATATGAAGGATCAAGTGGAATCGTTCGGTATCCCTTATTACCATGTACCGGTTACAGCAGATACGAAGGCGGAGGCTGAGCGCAAGCATTTGGAGCTGGTGTCTGGCAAAGCGGATCTGATCGTGCTTGCACGATATATGCAGATTATTCCACCAAAGTTTATTGAGGAATTTCCAAATCGAATTATTAATATTCATCATTCGTTTCTACCGGCCTTTATTGGTGGAAGTCCGTACGCACAGGCTTACAAACGCGGCGTAAAAATTATCGGTGCAACAGCTCACTATGTTACGGAAGAGCTGGATGCAGGACCGATTATTGAACAAGATGTGCAGCGTGTCACACATCGTGATGATATTGTGAATTTGAAGCGTATTGGTCGTACGATTGAGAAGGTTGTTTTAGCTCGCGCTGTCAAATGGCATCTTGAGGATCGTATCCTTGTCCATCAGAACAAGACAGTTGTATTTAATTAAAAATAGATGGTACAATATTCAACGTAATTAACGAAAAACGACGTTTTTTTACAAAAGATAAAACCTTGGGAGGAAACTGAAATGACTGTTTCTCAAAAATCAATAGATCAGTTATCCATTAACACGATCCGTACATTAGCTATTGATGCAATTGAAAAAGCAAAATCGGGTCATCCTGGTATGCCGATGGGTGCTGCACCGATGGGGTATACGCTTTTTGCGAAAAAAATGAATCACAATCCAGCAAATCCATCTTGGATTAATCGTGACCGCTTTGTTCTTTCTGCAGGTCATGGTTCTATGCTGTTGTATAGCCTGCTACATCTATCAGGCTACGATCTTCCACTAGACGAGATTAAACAATTCCGTCAATGGGGATCAAAAACTCCTGGACATCCTGAGTTTGGACATACGGCTGGTGTAGATGCGACTACGGGTCCACTTGGACAAGGTATCGCGATGGCGGTTGGTATGGCTATGGCAGAAGCACAGCTTGGTGCAACATATAATAAAGATCAATTCAAGGTTGTTGATCACTTTACATACGCGATTTGCGGTGATGGCGACTTGATGGAGGGTATCTCACATGAGGCAGCCTCTCTTGCAGGTCACTTAAAACTTGGCAAGCTTGTAGTATTGTATGATTCCAATGACATTACACTAGATGGTGTGCTAGGACTGTCATACTCCGAAACAGTACAAAGCCGTTTTGAGGGCTATGGCTGGCAAGTGCTTCGTGTACAAGATGGTAACGACCTTGCAGCAATTGAGGAAGCTGTTGCAGCTGCTCAAGCTGAGACAGGCAAGCCAACATTGATCGAAGTTAAAACGATGATCGGCTATGGATCTCCTAACAAAGGCGGAAAAGGTGGTCATGGCGGTACGCATGGTTCACCACTAGGCGCTGAAGAAACAAAGCTTACTAAGCAATACTACGGGTGGGACGAGAATCATGAATTCCACGTGCCAGACGAGGTGCGCGCTCATTTTGCAGAAGTGAAAGCAAAAGGTGAAGAAGCGAATGCACAGTGGAGTGCAATGTTTGAAGCATATAAAGCTGCTCATCCAGAGCTTGCGAAGCAGTTTGAGCTAGCTACTACTGGTGCGCTTCCACAAAACTGGGATGCTGAGCTGCCTGCATATAAAGCAGAAGATGCAGCGATGTCTACTCGTGTAGCTTCCGGAAAAGCGATTAACGGTCTAGCAAAACAGGTGCCTAACCTAGTTGGTGGATCTGCTGACCTTGAAAGCTCTACAATGACTCATATTAATGACGAAGCAAGCTTCGGTCCTGAGGACTACTCTGGCCGTAACATTTACTTCGGTGTACGTGAGTTTGGTATGGCTGCGGCTATGAACGGAATGCTTCTACATGCAGGTCTTAAGGTTTACGCGGGTACATTCTTCGTATTTACCGACTATCTGCGTCCAGCGGCTCGTCTATCAGCACTAATGAACATTCCTGCGATTTACGTGCTTACACACGATTCTATTGCAGTTGGTGAGGATGGACCTACGCATGAGCCAATCGAGCAGCTAGCTTCGATTCGCGTTATTCCAAATCTAACGGTTATCCGTCCTGCTGATGCGAATGAAACATCCGCTGCTTGGGCGTATGCTGTTGAGAACACAGGTGCTCCTGTAGCGCTAGTGCTTACTCGTCAAAACCTTCCTATTCTTGAAGGTACCGTTGAAGGAGTTCGCGAAAACCTTAAAAAAGGTGCTTATGTACTGTCCGATGCTGCAAACCCAGTTGCTCAAATTATTGCAACAGGCTCTGAGGTTCAGCTTGCAGTTGCAGCTCAAAAAGCGCTTGCTGAAGAAGGAATCGCAGTTCGTGTGATTAGCATGCCGAGCTGGGAGCTATTCGACAAGCAGTCTCAAGAGTACAAAGATTCTGTTATTCTGCCTGAGGTTAAAGCTCGTCTTGCTATCGAGATGGCTCATCCAATGGGCTGGCATAAATATGTTGGCGACAAAGGTGATGTGCTTGGTATCGAAACGTTTGGTGCTTCAGCGCCTGGCGATCGCGTAATCAAGGAATATGGCTTCACTGTGGAAAATGTCGTTAGCAAAATTAAAGCATTAGTGTAATAAGAATCGACGATTCAATCAGCAAAGGGGAAATTCCGAATGTCTCAATTCGATAACGTTTCAATTATCAAAAAAGCAAATGTATATTTTGATGGAAAAGTAACAAGTCGTGCAGTGGTATTTCCTGATGGCACGAAAAAAACATTAGGTATTATGCTGCCGGGTGAGTATGAGTTTGGAACTGACACAATTGAGATTATGGAAATATTAGCTGGTGAATTAAAGGTGCTACTGCCTGGACAAGCCGAGTGGCTTCACATTAAAGGCGAGGGCCAATTCGAAGTGGCGGCCAATGAAAAGTTCAAGCTAGTCGTTACGGAAGTAACAGATTACGTTTGCTCTTATCTGTAGACTGCTGATTTTATGCTTAATAGTGCTGCTGTTGCTCAAAGACAGCAGCACTATTTTTTTGTTTAATTCCTACTTGACACATAGGAATTATTGGAGTAATCTAACATTAGAAATTTTAGCCAATACCATTAGAATGTTAAAAACTTCAGCGCTAAATGATTTGGCGATGAAAGTCAATATATCGGCCGATTAGACGACTAAAGGCACGAAATCAATTGCTACCCTTCTAAAAGGATGCAGCTGATTTTGTGCCTTTTTTCTTGTGCCAGTCATAGGAGGGATAAACATTACTGACAAGGGGAAGGAGTTTTTAGAACGTCACTATATGATCGGACAGATCAATATCGATGTTATCTTTAACAGCTTAACGGAAGCTGAGGTCATTCAGCAGATTCGGATTTTTGGCAAGCTAATCGAAAATGTTGAAGGCATGTCGGGTAAGATATTGACCGCTGTACATTCGAATATGGACGCATCATGGTCAAGAGTGGCAGCGAGCATTATTTAACTTATTAATTTTATATACGAGGAGTGTTAATGATGGGACATCCAACCATTTATCCAACAGGAGCTACGATTTATAACCCACAAAAGGCATGGAGTGGTTTTACGATTTATCAGGCAGCAGGCGTAGGAGCTTTGCTCATTGACATGAACGGTAAAGAGGTTCATCTATGGAAAGGGCTGAGAGGCTTTCCGAATAAGGTTTTCCCAGGTGGCTATGTGCTTGGCAGTACGAAGCAGCGGGACCCGCGCTTTGGCTTTCAGGATGAAGCGAATCTCGTTCAGGTAGATTTCGATGGAAATATCGTGTGGAAGTTTGACAAGCTGGAATATATTGAAGACCCTGAGCAGGAGCCGCAATGGATGGCACGTCAGCATCATGATTACCAGCGCGAAGGTAGTCCAGTGGGTTATTATGCACCAGGACAAGAGCCTAAGACAGAATCAGGCAAAACACTCATTCTAGCTCATCGTAATGTGCATAAGCCGGAAATTACTGATAAACGATTGCTCGACGATCTCATTATTGAGGTAGATTATACGGGGAACATCCTTTGGAGCTGGAGTGTGAGCGATCATTTTGACGAGCTTGGCTTTGATGAGGCGGCCAAAAATGTGTTATTCCGCAATCCCAATGCACGCTCCTTTGGCAGTGAAGCAGATGGAGACTGGATGCATATTAACTCTGCCTCCTATGTAGGTCCGAATAAGTTTTACGATGCAGGAGATGAACGCTTCCATCCAGACAATATTATATGGGATGCGCGAGAATCGAATATTATTGCCATAACAGATAAGAAGACAGGGAAAATTGTTTGGAGACTTGGTCCAGATTACTCCTTGCCCGAGGTGAAGCATCTTGGCTGGATTATTGGACAGCATCATGCCCACATCATTCCAAAGGGCTTGCCGGGTGAAGGCAACTTGCTAGTATTCGATAATGGCGGCTGGGGAGGCTATGGCTTGCCTAATCCTGCCTCACCATATGGCTTAAAGCATGCGGTGCGTGATCATTCTCGTGTGCTAGAGATTAATCCTGTCACATTTGAAATAGAATGGGAGTATACACCGACGAAGGCGGGCTTTAATGAGCCGACGGATTCATATCGTTTCTACAGCCCTTATATTAGCTCTGCGCAGCGACTGCCCAATGGAAACACGCTGATTACTGAAGGTGCTGATGGCAGGCTGTTCGAGGTAACAAGTGAGCACGAAATCGTATGGGAATACATCTCTCCGTATAAAAATAATTTTAACGCCAATATGGTATATCGTGCTTATCGTGTCCCGTATGAGTGGGTGCCGCAGCTTCAGAAGCCAGAGGAGGCAGCTATCGAACCAATTGATGTGGCGAATTTCCGAGTGCCTGGTGCTGCACCTGCCGGTACTGAGTCTGTTGTAGAGGTAGCAGGTACAACTTTAGATACGTTGGAGGGAGCGCTTTGCGTCGTCAGCAATCTTGAAGTAAAGCAAAGAGAAGATAATCAAGAGGAGTAATGAGCCATGATAAATAAAAAAGCGTTAGGGTGGAGCTTGATATTAATCCTAGTATTCACATTGATATTATCTGGATGCGGCAATGAAGACACAGCCTCATCTCAGCCAGCAAATGCAAAAGGTGCTGCTGCGTCAGATGTAATAAAGCTGACCTTTGCCGACATTATTACCAATCCAACGTTTCAGGTCGCATTAGAGGAAGGGATATTTGAAAAGTACAATATTGATGCAACGATTGCTACGTTCGCAACACCGGCTGAAGGCATTAATGCATTATTTATTAATCAAGTCAATGTTGCTTATGGAGCTGATTTCCCAGTGCTGAATGCTGTAGCAAAAGGTGACTATTCGATTATTGCATCGAATGGAACTGGATTAAGAGAAGAAGATGCGAAGCGCTGGAAGCTATACGTTAGTAACGACATTCAAGCGCCAGAGGACTTCGTGGGGAAGAAGCTAAGCTTCAGTCGCGGGACCTTTATTCCTTATTTGTGGGATGAGTTTTTGACAGAGCAAGGGGTAGATCCTGATAGTGTTCAGTTTATCGGTCAAGGCGGCTTTGACGAAAGCTACATCGCATTGAAGGGCGGAGAGATTGACGGTGTGTGGGCGGTTGGTTCCGTACTGCTTGATAAGCTTGCTGCGCTCGATAATGCGTACGAATACACCGATATGTCAGCTACGAACGTTCGAATTGGTGGTGACCTTATCGTTCAGAGTAAGCTGATTCAAGAGAATCGTGAAGGTGTAAAGAATCTCTTGCTCGCGATTGATGAAGCAAGTGCATTTATTGCAAGCAATCCTGAGCGTGTAGCCGACATTATGTACGATAAAGTAAAGCAGCCTAAGGAGCACACAATTCGTGACTTGCAGGATAATACATGGAATCTTCATTATTCCGAGGAATCATACGAGAAAATAAGCAGTCTTAAGAGCTATTTGCTCGCTGAAGGCATCATAGAGAATGATTTTGATCTGGCTTCCAAGTTCGATCTAAGCTTGCTGCAAGAAGCATTGCCTGATCGTGTAACCTATGTCCCGTAAGGAGGAATCGATATGTCACTTGCCATTCAATCGCCAGAGCAAACGATCACGATTGCTAATTTGAACAAAAGCTACGATCAAGCTGTAAAAGGTGAGCTTCATTATATATTGAAGGATGTAAATATAACGATAAAGGGCGGAGAGTTCTTCGTCCTTCTCGGACCTAGCGGATGCGGTAAATCTACGCTGCTTAATATGATCGCTGGCTTCGTAAGTAAAACCGAAGGTCAGCTAAAGGTTGGTAAGCACGAGGTGCACAAGCCAGGTCAAGATCGCGCTGTCGTATTTCAACAGGCGGATGCCTCATTGTTTCCATGGCTCAATGTTAGAGAGAATGTGGAATTTGGCTTGAAAATGAAAAAGATAAGTAAAGCAAAACGGCAAGAAATCTCTAGCCATTACATCGAGCTTGTTGGTCTCAATGGACACGAGAAAAAATTCCCACGTGAGCTGTCAGGGGGGATGAAGCAGCGCGTACAGCTGGCAAGGGTGCTTGCGAATGATTCTTCCATTCTGCTTATGGATGAGCCGTTTGGCGCATTAGACGCGATGACAAGGCGAACGATGCAGAAGGAGCTGTCTCATATATGGAGGAAAACCGGGAAAACGGTCATATTTGTAACGCATGATATACAAGAAGCGGTGCTGCTAGGACAGCGCATTGGTATTATGTCTCGTGGACCTAACAGTAAGGTAACTGATATCTATGATGTACCTTTCCAATATCCACGTGATCCTGGTCAGCAGGAGTTTATAAAGCTAGAAAAAACAATACAAGCTCATTTTGATCACGAATATACGATCTAGGGAAAGGAGTAAAACGAATGAAGATACTGAAGAATAAATGGATAAGCAACGTTTTGCTCTGGATCATGGTGATTGCTGTCTGGCAGATTGGGGCTGTGATCTATGGACCAGATGTCATTCCTGGACCGCTGGCAACGCTGAAAAGTGCGGGTGAGCTTATCGCCGATGGTTCGCTGCTCCATTATATCGGAATCAGCTTCTATCGCGTATTTGTCGGATGGGTGCTTGGGAGCAGCATTGCGATTCCGCTTGGCCTTCTCATTGGTAGAGTAACCATCGTGCGTATATTTGCCGAGCCGTTTCTGAATTTTATACGTTTCATCCCTCCGATTGCTTTTATTACACTATTTTTAGTGTGGTTCGGCATTGGGGAGCAGTCGAAAATTGCATTAATTCTTTATGCTACGCTATTTATCGTTATTATGAACACGCTGACGGGTGTGCTTGCAGTAGAAGAGGATAAGATTCGAGCAGCTCGCAGTCTAGGGGCATCCGAATGGCAAATTCTCGTTCATATAGTCATCCCCGCAACAGTACCCTATATGTTTACTGGTGTGCGACTTGCGATGGGGACATCATATATGGCTATTATCGGAGCAGAGATGATAGCTGCAAATGAAGGCTTAGGGTATCTAATCTGGAACTCAAGGCTGTTCTTCAGAACGGATTGGATCTTTGTCGGACTTATATCTTTAGGGCTGATCGGCTTCTTCACTGATCGACTGGTCGGCTTACTCGGCAGAAGGGTACTCTATCGATATGGTATTGTCAGCTCTGAGCCGATCAGAAGATAAGCATACAGTTACGTCGGTAACTACTATAGCTGCAATGATCATTGGTTAATATCAATTTACAATAGATTTAGGGCATATCTGTGGGGAGCTATCTGAGGTGATATAGGAGTGCTGAGCTTATGCAAGCATGTCGGATAGCAAGCCACACTATCGGTATGCCCCTTGTACGTATGTTCGTCTGCTAGCGCTACATATACTCCAAAAACTCCACGCGATTGCCGAAGGGATCTTTGATGAAAAAACGCTTCACGCCTTCTTCTAACCGCTCATTATCATCGGTAATGTTTTGCTTGTGCATCAGTAGGTGATTGCGCAATTGGCCAAGCCCTGCTACCTGAAAGCCAGGATGAGCTTTAGTAGCTGGAACGAAGTCTGCTTGTACGCCGATATGGACCTCATGCATACCACACTGGAACCAAACACCACCTCTCTGACGTAAAGCGATCGGTTTCTCAATCTCCTTCCATCCAAGCAGCTTGCCGTAAAAGTTACGAGCAGCTTCTTCACAGCCCGCTGGAGCAGCAAGCTGTACATGGTCAATCCCCTCAAAGTTAAACGTATGACTCATCACAATCACACCTCTTTCATTACCTAGTTTCACTAAATGAAACTAAGTTTCATATTATAATGTATCAAGTATAATGCCAACCACTACGAGATGCAATGAAGTTGTTTTATGTTGTAATCAATACTCCGATAACGTTGTTGAAGTTATCATATATTGGCTTGGCCACTTGCCCTTGTATGAAATCGCATCTAATCCGTATAACAATATTAAAGTAAGTGTTAAATGTTATATAGCTCCATTAGTTTTATTATATATCCTCTGCTTTGCAAGCGCTTTATAATGAGGGTAAAAGCGAAGGTCACTCTAGTAAAGGAGCGGATAAGATGACGATTGAATTTATTAAAGGTGCAGATATTTCATTTGTAGATGAGATTGAACAGGAAGGCGGAGCGTTTTATGAGCATGGGGTAGAACGTGATGTGCTAGATATCTTAAAGGATAGTGGCGTTAACTCCGCACGCTTAAGGATCTGGAACAATCCAACGTTCGATTATTGTAATCCGAAGAAGACACTTATGATGGCAAAGCGCATTAAAAAGAAGGGCATGCACTTTTTGCTGGACTTTCATTACTCCGACTACTGGGCAGACCCTGGAAAGCAGCATATGCCTAAGGAGTGGGAAGGCCTTAGCTTTGATGAGCTAGTAGACGCAGTAGAGGAGTTTACTGCATCCTTCATCAACGAGCTAAAGCAGCAGGGCACGCTGCCTGATATGGTGCAGGTCGGCAATGAGATTACGAACGGGATGATCTGGGGAGAAGGTAAAGTAGACGGTGAGCACAATACTCCAGAGCAGTGGGAAAAGCTCGGTCAGCTGATTGCTGCTGGCATTCGCGGTGTACAGTCGGCAACAAGTGGTGAACCGAAGATACCGATTATGATTCATATCGATCGCGGTGGTGATCATGAAGGGAGTCGTACGTTCTACGATAAGATCGCCAGTCTCGGTATTGAGTACGATATTATCGGTTTATCCTATTATTCGTGGTGGCATGGAACGCTAGAGCAGTTTACGGACAATATCAATGATCTTGCTGTGCGTTACAGGAAGCCAATCGTTGTTGTCGAGGTGGCATATCCGTGGACGATGACACCGCCGGATGAAAAGCCGCTTATATTCAACACTGAGGAGTGGGTTTATCCTGGCTATCCTCCTACGGTAGAGGGACAAAAGCAGTGGCTGCTAGAGCTGATGAAACGCATTAAGGCGATTCCTGATGGACTTGGCTTAGGCTTATATTATTGGGAGCCGTGCTGGATTCCATCGAAGCAGTCATGGTCGGTAGGGCACGAAAACAATTGGTCTAATCTTACACTGTTTGACTATAAAGGCAACAAGCTCGATTCACTGAATGCGTTTCGAGAAGACGAATGAAGCAATCCGTGAACGTTTATATGGTTGCTTGAGCTTCAACCGATCATGCATAATAGTAGGTATCAACGCTTAGGTGGTGATACCTTGGAATGGGGAAATGAGAACATTCGCTATGTATTTTCAACGATAGAACGGTCGCTGCCCTTATACTTAGAATCGATCGGCTACAGTGCTTGGGAAAGAATATTTCATCGACCTGAGGGATACCCGTATTATCACTGGCTTCATACGCTAGAAGGCGAAGGTCACTTCGAGCTATTAGGTGAAGCGGTAAAGCTGACAAAGGGAAAAGGGGTGCTGCTGACGCCTTTTACGCCGCATAGCTACTATCCCGCCTCTGATCGTTGGTCAACGATATATATAACATTTGGCGGAGCGTCTGCCGCATCGATTATGCAAGCGCTTAATATGAACGAGTCTACGTTTTACGAGGAAGAGGATCATCAATTTGGCAAGCTGTTCAGTGATTTGTTCCAGAGAATTTCGAATGCGGAGTCGCATTCCAATTTCGAGGTTTCGGCTGATCTATATTCCTTCCTTATGCAGCTTCGCAAATATGGCATGCTGAATAGTCAGCCTTCACTCTCTCAATACTATCGAAAGCTTCGGCCCGTAGTGACGTGGATGGAGCAGCATATAAGCGACAACATTGGATTGCAGGAAATATCTGATCAATCTGGCATTGGCATTAATCAGCTGCATGAGCTGTTTCAGCAGGCATTTGGTTTAAGTCCATATTCGTATCTAATTCAGCTGCGCATCCAAAAAGCGAAGCGCATGCTACTAGATGATCCAGATCTGGCCTTACGTCAGGTAGCTGAACATACAGGCTTTAACGATGTGAGTCACTTTGTGGCTACGTTTCGTAAAAAGGAAGGAATAACGCCCGGTAAGTATCGAGAGCTTCACTTAACAAGTGAAGAGCAAGAGGTAGGTGCGACGAGGGAATAGCTTGATATGAGGAAGCTGGAGCAGAATTGATTCGGGTTATGGCTAGAGATGAATAATTGAACAACATACAACAGATGCTAGCTTCATTCTTAGCGGAATGAGACTAGCATTTTTGTTTTATAAAACGTCGTTTTTCTGTTACAAAAGCGTCAAGAATGAAGTGGATTAGAAGATCATAATAAGCTAAAGTATTATAGATAGGAAAATTTAAGGAGGTACATACGGCTATGAAAGAAAGAAACTATACACCGCTCGTTCTGATTTTGACAGTGGTCATCGTTGCATTAATTGCAATACTATTCTTCCTTCCTGCTTATGATGGTGAGGTTGGCTTTGATGTTCACATACTGCCTATGCTGAACGCGATTTTTAACAGCTTTACATTTATCGCGCTTGTCGTAGCGCTGGTAGCCATTAAAAAGAAAAACATAAGCATGCATAAAACCTTCGTCGGTGTTGCCTTTGTGTCGACGACGCTGTTTTTGATTTCTTATGTAACGTATCATTACTTAACTGAATCAACATCCTATGGCGGTGAGGGGATTCTACGAGGTATTTATTTCTTTGTGTTAATTACACATATCGTACTTGCTGCGGTTGTAGTTCCATTTGCGCTGTTTTCGGTTATACGAGGCTTAACGAATCAAATTGAGAAGCACCGTAAAATCTCCCGCTGGACGATGCCCATCTGGCTGTATGTAAGCTTGACAGGTGTTATCGTTTACTTGATGATCTCACCTTATTATTGATCGTTTAGTTCGTCTTGTGAGATAAATAAGTACAAGCTCCTATAAAACATATTTGTATCACCATTCAATAGTTATTATAGCTGCTGTACTTGTGTTTAAGGTGCAAATTCGCTATCCTTAATTAAAAGTCATTTCATATTTAGAGAATGAAGCTATGCTTCGGAATTTTGGAGGTCTTAAAACGATGGGAAATACAGTAAAATTTGACTACAGCAAAGCTTTGACATTCGTTGGTCAGCACGAGGTTGATTATTTTTCTGAGCAGGTGCGCGTGGCACATGAGCAGCTACATAACGGTACAGGTGTTGGATCTGACTTCTTAGGTTGGATTAATCTTCCAACTGAATATGATAAAGAAGAATTTGCTCGTATTAAGCAAGCAGCAGAAAAAATCCAACAGGATTCTGAAGTATTGATTGTTATCGGAATCGGCGGATCGTATCTAGGAGCGAGAGCAGCGATTGAGATGCTGTCTAACTCTTTCTATAATATTCAATCCAAAGAGCAACGTAAAACACCTCAAGTATTATTTGCAGGTAACAACATTAGCTCTACATACGTGAAGCATCTTCTTCAGTTGATTGAAGGACGCGATTGGTCAATTAACGTTATCTCCAAATCAGGTACAACAACTGAGCCAGCCATTGCTTTCCGTATTTTCCGTGCTGAGCTAGAGAAAAAGTATGGCAAAGAAGAAGCACGCAAACGCATTTACGCTACAACAGATAAAGCAAAGGGTGCGCTTAAGTCCCTTGCAACAGCTGAAGGCTATGAGTCCTTCGTTATTCCTGATGATGTAGGCGGTCGTTACTCTGTACTAACAGCTGTAGGCTTGCTTCCAATCGCAGTTGCAGGCATCGATATCGATGCAATGATGAAGGGCGCAGCAGATGCTTCTGTTGAATACAGCAAGCCTTCTCTTGCTGAGAATGAGGCATATCAATACGCTGCGATTCGTAATGCGCTATATCGCAAAGGTAAAGTAACAGAGATTCTTGTAAACTATGAGCCAAATCTACACTTCGTATCTGAGTGGTGGAAGCAGCTGTTTGGTGAATCAGAGGGTAAGGATTATAAAGGTATCTATCCTGCATCTGTTGACTTCTCTACAGACCTGCACTCCATGGGTCAGTTCATTCAAGAGGGTAACCGTAACATTTTCGAAACGGTTATTCAAGTGAATGAAGTGCCAGAGCAAATTACGATTGAAGCAGACGAAGCAGATCTTGACGGTCTAAACTTCCTTGCTGGTAAAACGATGGACTTCGTTAACAAAAAAGCATTCCAAGGTACACTACTTGCTCATACTGATGGACAAGTACCTAACTTGATCGTTAACCTTCAAGATATGACGCCTTATACATTTGGCTATATGGTGTATTTCTTCGAAAAAGCATGTGCAGTGAGCGGATACCTGCTAGGTGTGAATCCATTCGACCAGCCAGGCGTAGAAGCATACAAAACGAATATGTTCGCGCTGCTTGGGAAGCCTGGGTTTGAAAAACAGAAAGCAGAACTAGAAGCTCGCTTGTAAGATGTAGTTCAAAACGTCCGACTTTGATAACGATGTAACTCGTTGAAGCTTATTCGGCATCGAATATGAAACGCTACCGAATACTCCGGTGCTCACGTACCAAAAACGTACGCTGCGCTCCTCGTCTTCTAGTATCGTTCCATCTTCTCGGTGCTGAAAGCCGGACATTTTGAACACTCATTTAAGATGTAGTTCAAAATGTCCAACTTTGATCACGATGTAACTCGCTGTAGCTTATTCGGCATCGAATCTTGAACTCAGCCGGGGACATGCTTTCGAAGTATGTTTTCTGCGAAAACATTGTAGGTGCTCACGTACCAACTACGTACGCTGTGCTCCTCAATCCCTAAGCTTCGTTCAACCTTCTCGGTGCTGAAGCCTGAACTTTTTGAACACTCAATGTAAGAGGAAGTTCTCGCACAATATGAAAAAGTTAATCCTGCACAACGTCTGTGCAGGATTATTTATTAGGCAAGGAGGGATTTGTTTGCTGCAACGTTATCGAACGGTAAGACAGGATGGTAGCAAGGAGATTGTTATTAAGAAATCACGCTTTATCGGCTACGCTAGACCTGTTGAAACAGAGGAAGAGGCCGTTGCCTTTATTGACGAGATAAAAAGGCTGCATCGTCAAGCTACACATAACTGCTCTGCTTATATCGTAGGAGAGCGAGATCAGTTTCAGAAGGCCTCCGACGACGGAGAGCCAAGTGGAACGGCGGGCAAGCCAATACTTGAAGTAATTAAGAACAAAGGGCTAAAAAATGTCGCTGTCGTCGTAACGAGGTATTTTGGAGGCATCATGCTAGGCGCAGGTGGACTTGTGCGTGCGTATACCGATGGGGCAGTTGCAGGGATAGAGGCAGCGGAAGAGATCGTCTACGTGCTGCACCGTGAAGTATTTATAGAGGTTGATTATACGTGGTATGGCAAGCTGGAGAATGAGCTGCATGGACGCGGTACAAGGCTTGGCAATGTTGATTTTACCGATAAGGTGACCGTATGCTGCTTGCCAGAAGCAGATGAAGCAGAACAATTTGTGGCTTGGGCTACGGATATCACGCAAGGCAAATCTGTCATTACGCTTGGTGAAGAACGCTATTATATTGAAAATGAATAGAATATATCCGATTGAAAGCCGATACCCACTGGTCTAGCCAGTGGGTATTTTTTGTGCATTTATCTATTAATTTCCGTATAGATGCGACAATTAACGACAATTCATGATAGAATAGATAGTAGATAAATAGAGTTTTAGCTAGATTTGATTTGAAGTAGGTGAGAGCTTATGAAGAAACATACGAAATTTATAGCAGCTATCATGATAATTATATTTACCTTAATAACAACAGCTGAACCTGCAGAAGCGGGTTTCTTTGATCGAGCTAGAGATATATACAACGTTCCCGATAAAATAGAGGAGCTGCAGCAGGAATACAATAAGGCTAAGCAGGTGTTGGACGAGCAGCTTGCCGCTCAGCAAGAGCAGCTAGAGCAATCCCGCCAGCAAACGGAGGAATTGTTGAGCAGGCAGCATGAATTGCAGGAAAGCAACGAATATTACCGCCAGCAGAATGAGCAATACCGTGAACAGACGAATTTGCTAATCGCTGAAAATGAGAATTTGCTGCTTAAGATGGAGAAGATGGAACAGGATCGCAAAGCGTGGTACCAAAGGCTTGTATTATTCGTTAGTGCAATGTTCCTGCTTATTCTCCTATATGCGTTATCTGTGCGTATATGGCGTTATATCGCATGGCGTAAGCATGGAAGAACACGGAGTGTACAGCTGCCATGAACATCGTATCTCCTTCGCCGCTCGGACATGTTCGTATAACTCTCGAAGAGGATGAAGTGCTTCACGTGCTGCATTCCAAGTCCATACTAGCCTATAACGGGTCACCGCTTGGACGTGAGGACAAGCTAATGGGAATTGGTGGTGCTTTTCGTAAGAAGAAATGGATACGATCACGTCTGCAAGGACCTTCGTCATTTTTGCTTGGGTTGCCGGCAGGCTATTCGTTTCAGGCATTAGATATTGGAGAAGGCAGTAATCTATTGTTTGATTTCCGGCACGTTGTCTTTTTTTCAGAAGGCATGAATGCTCGCAGTAAAGTGCTTAAGCTGAAAACGGCATGGATTACGAAAGAGCTGATTCGTGTCAAATTCTCTGGGCCAGGCAAGCTTGGTGTTATTACAGTAGGCGATCTAGCAACGATGCAGCTAGATCCTGAGATCCCTTTGTTTGTCGATAAGAGTGCTTTAGTTGCTTACCCGGAGGATGCATCCATTCATCTGACCGTGTACGGTAACTCCTTGGCAAGTCAACACATGAATGTTCAATGGGAGCTGAAGGGTTCGGGACCTGTGCTTATTCAGACGGGCTCACAGGATCGACAATTAGAAGCAAAGCTTTCTGAGGACGGCTGGTTCAAGCGACTACTGCGAGAGCTGCTCCCCTTCGGAAGCGTCTATATTAAATGAGTTTTTATATAATGCATGCTATGCACAATAACATATCCAACAATAAGCCGCCTATCCGATCGATGCTGCATCGACCAGATAGGCGGCTTATTGTTGACCACTTTTTATGCCAATATACGCTGCCGTAGTGTGAACAGGCGATAACTATTAATCGAAAAAAATACATTGACTTCCAATACATGTGAGTGATACATTGTAAATACCTAGTATTCAAGTGGGATTAATTAATATTACTGGAGGCAAGCACATTGAACTCACTTTTCCGCAGCCAAAAATGGAGCTATAGCTTTCGAACGATCGTATTTATATACTTTATCGGATTGATTATTATTCCGATTATTGGCATTTATACTCAATCCTTTTCATCAGGAATTACTAGCTTTATAGACAATCTCTCTGATCCGCTAGCTTGGAAGGCCGTGCTATTGACGCTTAAGCTTGCTGCAATAGCAACGTTAATTAATACAGCGATTGGTACGATGATCGGCTGGGTGCTCGTCAGATACGAATTTCCTGGCAAACGAATGATTAACAGTGTCATTGATTTGCCGTTTGCACTGCCTACCGCAGTCGCGGGCTTTATTATATTGCTGCTAGTCGGGCCTAGCAGTCTATTCTATGAATGGTTTGGCATTGATGTAGTGTTCCATGAGCCGGCTATCGTGCTTGCGATGGTCTTTGTTACCTTTCCATTCGTTATTCGTGGCTTACAGCCATTGTTAGAGGAGCTCGATAAATCAGAGGAAGAGGCTGCCTACACACTCGGCTCATCCAAGTCCCGTACATTTTTTCGAATTATTCTCCCTACAATGCTTCCTGGCATATTAAGTGGAGCGATGCTGGCCTTCTCTCGTGCGATTGCAGAGTTTGGCGCCGTCGTGCTTATTTCTGGAAATATTCCGGGTAAAACATTAGTGGCTTCTGTATATATTTTCGGGGAGATTGAAAGCAATAATCCGCAAGGTGCAGCGGCGGTTTCCGTGCTTCTGCTAACGATATCATTCCTGATCCTGTGGTTTATACATAAGCTTAATCGTGGAGGTCAGGCATGATGATGAGAAGGCTATGGATTACGTTAACCTATATCGTTGTTTCGCTGCTATTGCTGCTGCCGTTATATAAAATTTTTACTGGCGCCTGGGCAGACGGTCTGTCGGGCTTTATGGATGCCTTGCTGCGTGCTCAATCTCTGCATGCGCTTAAAATGACTGCACTCATTGTTATTATCGTGACCGTGATTAATACGCTATTCGGTGTGATGCTGTCTATTTATCTTGTTCGCGCGACTTGGCTATCTCCGCTCGTTAAGCGACTCAGCAATAGCATCGTTGATTTGCCCTTTGCGGTATCTCCTGTTATTGGAGGCTTAATGATCGTGCTGCTGCTTGGGCCGAATACTGTGCTAGGAACAATGCTCGGCAACGTTGGCGTTTCGATCGTTTATGCGCTGCCAGGCATGGTGCTCGCGACGTTGTTCGTTACCTTTCCAATCATGGTGCGTGAGGTTATGCCAGTGCTGCAGGAGATCGGTGACCAGCAGGAGCAAGCAGCATCGACGCTCGGTGCCTATTCTTGGTATACGTTCTGGAAGGTCACGTGGCCGAATATCCGATTCGCCGTAATGTATGGCGTTGTGCTGACCGTTGCACGCTCACTAGGTGAGTTCGGTGCGGTGCTTGTTGTATCAGGAAATATCATTAACAAGACGCAAACCGCAACAACACTCGTTTATCAGGATGTGGAGAACTTTAATGTTGTTGCTGCAAATGGCATAGCCTTGGTGCTTGCCGCATTTTCTATCATGCTCCTGCTTCTAATGGAGTGGACGAAGAAGAGAAAGGAAGTGCACTAGCCATGCATATCGAAGTGAAGGATCTTAATAAGGAATTTGGCAGCTTCCACGCTGTGCAGGATGTCAGCTTTGAGATTGAAAAAGGGAAGCTTATCGGCTTTTTAGGGCCGAGCGGTGGCGGTAAAACATCAATTCTTCGTATGCTTGCTGGACTTGAAACGCCAACCTCTGGCGATATATATTTCCATGGCAAACGTGTAAATGATCTCCCACCACAGGAGCGGGGGATTGGCTTCGTCTTCCAAAACTACGCATTGTTCAAGCATATGACGGTGTTTGACAACATTGCATTCGGGCTAAAGGTGAAGAAGCAGAACAAAGCCTTTATTAAAGAGCGTGTGCAATATTTGGTTGAATTGACAGGGCTAAAAGGCTTTGAGCATCGCTATCCGCATCAGCTGTCAGGCGGTCAACGTCAACGTGTCGCATTTGCTAGAGCACTTGCACCTGAGCCGCAGCTGCTATTGCTTGATGAACCGTTCGCGGCAATTGATGCGAAAATCCGTACGGAGCTCCGCACGTGGCTGAAGGATATGATTGGAGAGCTTGGCATTACTTCGATATTTGTTACACATGATCAGGAAGAAGCGATTGAGGTCGCAGATGAGATTATGATTATTAGTAAAGGCAAGCTGGAGCAGAAGGGAACACCTTGGGAAATATATAAGCACCCACAGACTCCGTTCGTCGCAAGCTTTATTGGCGAATCGTCACTAATCGAGCGCATCCAATGCTTTAAGGGCTTCGAGGATGTAGCAACATCTAGCGGCATAAAGGCCCTCATTCGTCCTGAATATGTAGAGGTTGGCAAATCAGGTGAGATTGTCCTTGCATCAGCGACGATGGATGCAGCAGTGAAGCATTTACATTTCCGCGGTAGTGAATGGATGATCGAGCTGGAAATTGAGGGGCAAAGGCTAATTACGTACCGTTCCTTGGAGAAGGAGGTCCTTCATCCAGGTGAGCAAGTGAAGGTGCTTATCCATCGTGCTTACTTGTTCAATGAAGAGAAAAGCTGGATTATGGAGAATCCTCTAAAGGTCGATCCGCTGCCAATCTATATCTAGCAGCAATACTTTATGCGTAAAAGGTGTGGGAATAACGTTGACAAACCGATTAAAAGCAAAAGCTGTCAGTATAACGCTGCTATTCTGTCTACTCTTAACAAGCTGTAGTACACCCAATTCTTCTACGGCTGACCCACATGCAGCAGCGGAGGAAGTGACGCTCGTTGTAGGCGCTTATTCTGTTGCCAAGGATGCACTGCAGGAGCTGCTGCCGCTTTTCGAGGCCCAATGGCTCGCGGATACTGGTCAGCGCATTAAGCTGCAGGAATCCTATGAGGCATCGGGTACTCAGGCTAGAGCGATAATTGGCGGCTTCGAAGCTGATATTGCGATATTAGCTATGGAAGGCGACATTGACATCATTGAGAGAGCAGGTCTCATTACTCATAATTGGCGTGAACAGGGCGTCCACGGGATGGTGACGGAGTCTATTGTTGTGATGGGCACCCGTGCAGGCAATCCTCATAGCATACAAGATTGGGATGATCTGGCTAGAGAAGGAATAAAGGTGCTTTATCCTAATCCGAAAACATCAGGTGGCGCACAGTGGGATATTAATGCCATATATGGTGCAGGCTTGAAGCAAGCTGAAGAAGAACTTGGCAGCCCAGACGCGGAATATGCCAAAAACTATCTAAAGCGAATTCACGCCAATATCGAATCACTGGATAAAAGCGGTCGCGCCTCCATGGCTGCGTTCGAGTATGGCGTAGGTGATGTGATCGTCACCTATGAAAATGAGCTGCTGGCACGCATTGCCAAAGGCATCGAATATGATATCGTCGTTCCAGAGCATACAATTCTAATAGAAAATCCGATTGCACTAATTGACAAGCATATCGAGCAGCATGGGAATCGAGACGTTGCAGAAGCGTTTTATCAATTTTTAATGTCAGAGGAAGCGCAGTATATTTTCGTTAAGCATGGCTTCCGCCCGGTAAACGAGGCTGTCGCTGAAGAAACGAAGCATCAGTTCAGCAATCCATCGGGAATATTCGACATTGATTATCTCGGTGGCTGGGATGTGGTTCGAGAGCAACTATACTCGAAGCGGGGAATTTGGTATCAGGTGCTTGCCGATTTGTAGCGAATCCGTGAAAAAAAAGGGATTTGGAAAATTTGAGTCGAATAGATTCAAATATTTTCTGACATCCCTTTTTTTGTTGTTGCTTTATTTGGCAAAATAGCATACCATTATTTTAGAATCATTCTAATTTGAGATACGATTAGATGAAGCTTGCCTTGTATGGCTGGGAGGCGAAACTATGAATATACAGGCTGAAATTGAAAAAATAAAACACAGCTTAATGGAAAGCGGCTATAAGCTGACAACGCAGCGTGAAATCATTGTTCGAGTACTGCTCGAGAATGAGGAGGATCACCTCAGCGCAGAGGATGTCTATATGCTTGTAAAAGAGAAATTTCCAGAAATCGGGTTAGCTACAGTATATCGTACGCTTGAGCTGCTAGCCGAGCTGCAAATTGTTGCGAAAATGAATTTTGGTGATGGCGTTGCTCGTTTTGATCTGCGTGGTCAGGATCATGAGCATATGCATCATCATTTGATCTGTCATACATGCGGTGCATTAGAGGAGATTAAGGATGATTGGCTGCTGGAACTGGAACAGCGATTAGAGGTAGAGTTCGGTTTCAAGGTGCTCGATCATCGTCTGGATTTCATCGGGAATTTTTCAAGCTGTCCTAATAAAAACTGTAAAAGTCATCTATAAGGATTACAATACACGAACACCTTTAAGAGAAACTGCCAACCATTGGCGGGAGCTTGAAGGTGTTTTTTGTCGTATGCTGTGCGATTGCGATGCTCCATTGGGGCCTGTGAACTATTGCGATATGTAGAACCAGCAAGCCAGCATAAGCTCATTCGTTGAAGTTAAAAAGGTGAATAACGAGCAGTAAGGAAAGAGAGCTTTAAATAAAGAGGATTAAAGAAGAAGCTGTTTTTAGTTATCGCATAGGCGCAACGGAAACAGCTTTTTTGATTCACGCATAGGAATATGAGGATTGATTACGTACATTTAAAACTCTGAAATTACGTTTCTGACAAAAATAGTGCAAGATAAGACATGATACGCCACTATTTTTAGTATTTAGTATAATTTAATGTAATGATATATTGTAAATGATTTCCAACGAGCCAGCAATATAATTTATTTATAAACAAATGAAGTTATATTCAAAAACTGCTGAAGTGATCACCTAACCTAGAATAGGAGCTGAGATCCATGAACACTAATCTAATACTTAGGCTAGTAGATGTTGAAAAACGCTATAAGCAGGGACAAAGTGAAGTAATCGCGCTTCACAAAAGCGGGCTTGAAATAGAAGTGGGAGAATTTGTTGTTATTATGGGAACGAGCGGGTCAGGAAAAACAACGCTACTTAACATAATAGGGGGTATGATTGCTCCCACCGCTGGGACTGTATATTTGCGTGATAAAAAAATTAAGTATGATAACAAACATAGTGAACAGCTTTCCGATTATCGAAGGAAAGAAATTGGTGTTGTGTTTCAGGATTTTAATTTAATTGATGCAATGACAGTTAGCGAAAACGTTGCTATTCCATTGATTTTAGAAGGTGAGGCTGCTCCTATCATTATTGAAAAAACAGAATCAATGCTACGGCAGGTAGGACTTGAGAAAAGGGGTAATTTTAGACCGTACGAGCTTTCTGGTGGGCAGCAACAGAGGGTTGCTCTAGCTAGAGCGCTAGTTAAGCAACCCTCCATACTGTTAGCTGATGAACCGACGGGGAATCTTGATTATAATACTTCTAAGGAGATACTAGAGCTTCTTTTGAAGATAAAGAACAATGCAAGGCAAACGATTGTTATGGTGACGCATGACCCAATGATGGCAGCATACGGCGAACGCATTTTATTTATGAATGATGGTCATGTCTATGAACAGCTGAAGTTATCTGAAGAATTGAGTCCAGAACAAAAAAGAGAGACGATTGTTTCCGCGTTCTATAGTATGAAGGGAATGTCGTCGTCATGCTAACGTCAATGCTTGGTATAGCATATCGGCTGTCCGTTGCAAATCGTTCAAGAATGATTGCTTCCATTGCAAGTGTTGCGGTTGCTATGAGCTTAATTGTTTCGATGTCACTGCTGTTGTCGAATATGGAGAGATCTTATAAGCATCAACTAGCAGATGTTTTTGGCGATGTTGACATCATCGTTACACCTCCCAAGCATTTAGATCATCAAATTGTTTACTTCGATCAGCAGGAGCAGCAGTACATTGCAGAAGCTAATGGAGTTAAGAAAGCTTCTTTTATATTGCTAAATCCGATTGAGGGAGAAGAATTGTTTCTGATTGGCCTGCAGAATGATGAGCTTGCCAAAATAAGATATAAATTTACAGAGGATTTGCTTGAAAATGAGGTTGTGATAACGGATAGCTTGGCACAACGACTCGGTGCTGTACAAGGGGAAGTTATTCATCTTCCGCTTAATCATAGTGAAGGCTATGAATGGAAGCTGAAAGAAATTATAGAAGATGTTAATGTTACATCATTCCCTGATCTTGTATATATGAATATTTCTACATTACAGGAACTTAGCGGAGTCGGGAATGTTTCCTCCGGTGCCATGCTTGATATTGGTGAAGGTGTGGAACCTTTATCTCTAGTTAGGCTTTTAGAACGGACGATTCAAGCTCCTGTAGCCTATCAACTAGTTACGGATAGCGATCTAGCAAAAAAAAATACGGAAAGCATGCGCTGGATTTCCAGTTTTATCACGATTGCTACATTATTGGCTAGTCTGGCTATCGTGTTAAGTAATTTTCGTCTCATGCTGCAAAGCATACTTCATCCTCTCATTGTACTGCATACGAATGGAGCCAAAAGGAGGGGGCTATTCTCAATTGTACTTTACCAGGTTGCAGGGGTAATTGGACTTGGCACGATTCTAGGTGGAATGGTTGCTGCAGTGTTCAGTGTATCGGGAGCAGCGCTGCTGGAGCGTGTTTTTTCCATAGAGCATGCACAGGTTACTTTCAATTTAAGAGAGCTGTTACTCACTATGCTATCATATGGGTGCATTCTCTTTTTATTGCTTTTACCATTGCTAGCTAGAGGATTTTCAAAGCTGCCGTTAGAATTTCGTAATGTGATAAAGTCTAAGGAAAGAGGCATATCTAGAGCACGAATATTTGTTGCATGCCTGTTATTGCTTCTTTCTATAGCATCGGTTATCCCTCCATTGATTTTCTCGGGTAGCGTTCTTCTGTATCCAGTGGCTGGAATTATGCTCGCTTGTGCGATATGGCTTTCCATGCCTATCATATTTCAAAGCTGGCTTAAATGGCGCATAAATCGAGGCTTGCGAAAAAAGCAAAAAGAAAAAGTGATTGCACTGCAATATTTGTCCAGTTACTTTAAACAAAATGTACTTGTTATTTTGGCGATCTCAATTTCAATTAATGTGCCTGTCATTGGTTTTACAGTATTACATTCGGCGAAAGAGGCCAATATTCAAATTGTAAATGAAGAGTTTGTGGCAGATATTCATATGTATAATAATAGTATTACGGTATCTCTTCCAGAGAGCGTTGTATCAGATGTGACAAATATAAAAGGTGTACAAGCTGTTATTCCGGTAAGTCAGGATGATTGGGCCTTAGTTATAAATACTAAAGCGTTACCTGAAGAGGAACGTTACCATAATCTTTATTATAAAAAAAGTGATTTGCGGCAATTGGTTAATAAGGGACTGCTTCCACCTTTGCCAAACGATCTGTCTAATGTCGTAGTACTAACTTCTGATTATGCCAAGGAGCTTGGGGTTACTGTCGGTGATGAGTTTACACTGCGAGATCCTGAGCAGGAAAATTTGCCTCTTGGCAATCTACTTGTTGCAGCCATTGTAGATGGATATATGCCCGGCTCAATGAGCATTAATACGCTGGCCTATGTTGATTCAGAGCAATCCATCATAGGCGCAAATAAAGACTCATTAGTTGGTAGCAGAGCAAGAGAATGGAACACATTGTTGCTTTATATCGATGAAGATCAGAGAGCAGCAATATACGAGGAGCTTCAGGCATATGCTTCATTCCACACAAGCATTCGGTATGGTGACAAGCAGCTAGCATTGAGCTCGATGGAGGAATTTGCACATCAGCGCTTCATATTTTTATACGCTATTGTTGTGGTGACCTTACTTGTTAGCTTGATTGGCATTTATTATACAATGCATGCTTTTGTAAACGGCCGTCGCAGGGAATTTGCTATTTTATTTAGTATAGGGATGAACTTTAGGCAATTGCGAACGATGCTTGTACTGCAACTAGGGTGGTTTTGTTTGATTGCGGGGATAACAGGAATTGCTACA
Source organism: Paenibacillus camelliae (assembly GCF_023715345.1). Taxonomy (GTDB): domain Bacteria; phylum Bacillota; class Bacilli; order Paenibacillales; family Paenibacillaceae; genus Pristimantibacillus; species Pristimantibacillus camelliae. Next base: position 980,885 of record NZ_JAMBNY010000001.1, on the reverse strand, counting down.
AGTTTAGTTATTTCGAGTACGTTGCTGCTTGCAATGGAAAGTCCGTTGATCTCAGTGCCGTGGGCCTTCATAGGCTACATTATATTTGGGCTGCTCAGCTTTGGATATGGTCTTGCTCTAGTATTGGCACTGACATTAAGAGATAAAAGTATACCACAGCTGATGAAAGCTGGTTAGGTTAGAGGATTTATAAGTAAAAGCTGCCCCCTTTATTGAAGAGAAGCAAAAGTTTACGTTGCTTTTCTATCATTAAGGGGCAGCTTTTTTATCGGTTATATATTAATATTTGATCAACACAACAACAGCTTAATTCTCCTGAAGCACAAACTTCTCGATCACATGCGCAACGCCATCCTCATTGTTGCTTAGCGTGATATAATCTGCAAGCTCCTTCAGCTGCGGCACGGCATTGCCCATGGCAACGCCAAGACCTGCCACTTGAATCATCTCACGGTCGTTCCACGCATCACCGATACCGATCGTTTGCTCCATGGTACAGCCGATATGCTCTGCCATAAATTGTAGGGCGTGTCCTTTTGTGCCTTCTTTATGCATAAACTCTAGGTAGTGTGCCTTAGACTTCGTAATATGAAGCTGATCGCCGAGCAGCTCCTGCAGTACAACGATATGCTCATCAAGCACCTCAGGCTCGTCAATAATAAGCATCTTATGGTTAGGCTTGTCAATTAACAGCTCGAAATTAGGCTCAACGACATAAGGAATGTTGACTAGCTTAGAGTAGGCTTGAATTTTAGCATTATCTTCAGTCCCATACAGCACGTCATCTACATAAAGCTGAAGATGAAGGTTATGCTCCTTCGTATAAGCAAGCAGCTTGCGCGCAGCATCAGCAGGTACACTGCGCTCATACAGTACCTTACCATCGAGTAGCGTTTTGACTAGAGCGCCCTGATAGGTGATAATTGGTACATTGAGTTCAATTTGATTAGCAATTTTTTGAGCGGAAGCGTACATGCGTCCAGTTGCGAGAGTAACAGTGACACCTGCATCAATGGCACGCTTTAGTGCTTTTTTTGTTGCTTCCGTTACAATAATATCATCGTTCAGCAGCGTATCGTCTATGTCAATTGCGATTAGTTTGTAGCTCATGAATGTAGAAGCTCCCTTCAGTATGAAAAAATATATTTATGTATGATTGTACCATAATATCGACAAACAAGGAGAATCACCGATGGAACCAAATGAACAATATGAACCAAACGAACGAAATCAACACACAAAACGTCAGCCCCAATCGTATGTCGCTATCATTACGATTATTGCACTGGTAGCAGGCTTTGTCGGCGGTCAGCTGTGGACAAAGCGTAATTACTCCATTATGAATGCCGATGGCTTTAAGCTGCTCCAGGCGACCTATGACCGAATTAACGATAAGTTTTTATACACAGCAGAGCAAGATAAGATGCTAGATGGTGCGATTGTCGGTATGGTAGCCTCGCTCGGAGATCAATATTCACAGTTTTTGCCGGATGAGCAAGGTGAACAATATGTCGATTCCTATAAAAGCAATTTCTATGGAATAGGTGCCGAGATCATGGTTGTTAATGATCGCTATTATATTTCTTCACTCGTTAAGGATATGCCAGCAGAAAAGTCAGGTCTTAAGCCTGATGATGAGATCGTTACTGTTGATCAGCAATCGACTAGCGGCATCAGTATGAATGAGCTGCTTGGCATGGTGCGCGGTGAGAAAGGAACAAGCGTAGTCATTGGCGTGAAACGTCAAGGGGTAGAGCAGGTGCTTGAGTTTGAAATCGAGCGTGCAGAAATTCCGGTCTACACGGTTCATTCCGAGCGTCTTGAAGGAGATATAGGTAAAATTACGATTTCACGCTTTGGCGAAGCGACAGGCAAGGAATTTACAGAAGCTTTGCAAGGGCTGCAGCAGGAAGGTGAGCTAAAAGGGTTAGTCTTGGATCTGCGCTCTAATCCTGGTGGAAGACTCGATGCGACGATTGACATTGCTCAGCAGTTTATTCCTGATGGCGGAAAAATTCTTGACGTCGTATTCAAGAACGAGTCTCACACGAATAGCTATATCTCTAAGCAGAAAGATCCTCTGCAACTGCCCGTTGCGTTATTGATCAATGAATATTCTGCGAGTGCCAGTGAGGTGCTAGCAGCGGCGTTAAAGGAATCAGCGGATGCCTATGTTGTTGGTGTTACCTCTTATGGTAAAGGGATCGTACAAACGTATGAGTCGTTTAGAGAAGGCTCCGTGCTTGTGTTAACGGAGGCAGAGTGGAAAACACCAAGCGGCAATGGGATACATGAGGTTGGTGTAGAACCGACGCATGTCGTAGAGTTGCCTGAATATTCGAAGCTTGGTATGATTTCAGCTGGTGTAGAGCTGAAGCGCGGAAGCTATGGCGATGATGTAAAGCTTCTTGAGCAGTATTTGCAGGTGTTAGGCTATTCACCTTCAATGGAAGGCCTGTTCGATGAGCGCACAGAGCAAGCACTTAAAGCCTATGAGAAAGATAAAGGCTTTGCTGAAGATGGTGTATACAGTTCAGAGGTCGGAGCAGCAATCGTCGAAGATATTCGCGAGCTCCTGCAGCAAAATGATACACAGCTTCAAGAAGCGATAGAGCTGCTCTCTAAAGCTTAGTTGTATGAATAATGCTGGAAAAAGATATAGGACTTGTGTTGTCTGGTTTTATGTGCTACAATGAGTTTATTCAATATTAAGACCTTAGTCGCTGTGTGCAATAGGCTTTTAGTAAAGAATAGCCGATTGTATCATCAAGCGACTTTTTTGTTATAGACACAGGGACTTAATAAATTTAATTAAGGTGGTAACGACTTTGGAACAAGGTATCGTTAAATGGTTTAATGCAGAAAAAGGCTTTGGCTTTATTTCCGTTGAAGGTGGCAACGATGTATTCGTACATTTCAGCGCAATCGTAAGCGAAGGCTTCAAATCTCTAGATGAAGGCGACCGTGTAGAATTCAACATCGTTGAAGGCAACCGTGGCCCTCAAGCTGAAAACGTAGTTAAACTTTAATTGCGTCTTCAAAAAGCAGCGAGCATATGCTCGCTGCTTTTTTTGTTTATCTTCAATGCTTAGGCGCATTCATTGACAAGAGATGAGTCGCTGCTATCATGTTCTATTCTTTAGTTGTTATTGACTTTATCGGTGATAATCATTATCATTTAATGTAATGACATTGATGTTTATGACGACGAACAGTGGGAAGGTGCGACATGAAAATTAAGTATTGCAAGCGTAGCTTAGATCATGGGCTAAAGCCTGTATACAAAAGCATGAAGAAGAAATATCCTGACCTCAAGCATAAGAAAACAGACTGCTTAGGCCAATGCAAATCCTGTAGATCAGGCTGCTTCGTCATGATCAAGTCAGAACCGGTAATCGCATCATCACCCAAGAAGCTCTACAAATGCTTAAAGAAAATCGTAGGATAATTTCGTTGGATATTAATGTTAGACTTCTATTTTCTTATTTATAATTTTTATGTTAGAATAATTACAAATAAGGAATGCGAGGTGCACTAATGATGAATGATCGATTAAAGAAAGCACTTAATGACCAGATGAACTTTGAGTTTTATTCTGCGCACGTGTATCTAGCAATGGCGGCTTATTGCTCTGCGGAGGATTTAGATGGCTTCGCTAACTTCTTCTTAGTTCAAGCGGAAGAGGAGCGCTTCCATGGCATGAAAATCTATAAGTTTTTGAATGACCGTGGTCAACGTGTAGCGATTCAAGCACTTGGAGAGCCGAAAAATGAGTATGCTTCGATGCTGGATGTATTCGAACACGCCTATAAGCATGAAGTGCAGAACACGAAGAATTTTTATGACTTGTCTGATCTTGCCATTGAGGATCGTGAGCATGCAACGATTAACTTCCTGAAATGGTTTATTGATGAGCAGGTAGAAGAGGAAGCGTTGTTTGACGGAATCATTACTAAGCTTAAACGTATCGATCAGGACAGCCACGCGTTCTACATGCTGGATGCAGAGTTTGCTCAACGCAGCTTTGATCCTGCAGCAGAGGAATAAGGTTATCCATCCAGCAATATGAAAATAGATGTTGAAGCCTAGCATTTGCCAAATATATGGCATAACGCTAGGCTTTTATAATTGGAAGCAGGACAAGCCTTCTTTTTTGTAGCAAATTTCGTTACAATAGTAGAATGAGCATTTTGAAATAATCTGTATCTACTTAGAACGAACAATTGAACGAATGAAAGCTGAGGTACCCTTTATGAAGGTCGTATTATCGACGTTAAACGCAAAATTTATTCATACATCATTAGCGCTACGCTGTCTGAAAGCGTACTGCGGTCATAAATTCGATATGGATATCGCTGAGTATACGATAAAAGATCCAGCGATGAATATCGTATCGGATTTATTCTCACGAAATCCTGATGTAATCGGCTTCTCTTGCTATATATGGAACATTGAAGAGACGATTGTTGTCGTGAATATGCTGAAGAAAATTAAGCCTGAGCTGAAAATCGTGCTTGGTGGTCCGGAGGTTAGCTATGACACGGACTACTGGATGGAGCGTCTGCCTGAGGTAGACTTCATCGTCATGGGTGAAGGGGAGGAAACCTTCGACCATCTGCTTACAGAGATTGAAGCGACAGAGAAATACCATATGGTGTTCGGTATCGCATATCGCAAAACGACAGAGGCTGGCGTTGAAATTCGGATTAATCCGGGACGTCCTAAGCTTGATCTGAATACACTGCCTTCACCACATCGATTTGCTGAGGATCTTCCGCAGCTTGCGAATCGAATTGTTTATTTTGAGACAAGCCGCGGCTGTCCGTTCAGCTGTCAATTCTGTCTATCGAGCATTGAGGTTGGTGTACGATATTTTGATATTGAGCGAACGAAGGCGGATATTATCTATCTCATCGACAATGGAGCGAAGCTCATTAAATTCGTCGATCGTACCTTTAATATTAAGCGTGATTACGCGCTAGAGATGTTCCAGTTTTTAATTGAGAATCATCGTGGCTGCGTGTTTCAATTTGAGATTACGGCGGACATTATGCGTCCTGAGGTGCTTGATTATTTGGCTGAAAATGCGCCTCCAGGCATATTCCGCTTTGAGATCGGTGTGCAATCAACGAATGACCCAACGAACTTGGCAGTACAGCGTAGACAGAATTGGTCGAAGCTCGTTCGTACCGTAACGAAGGTGAAGGATTCGCAGAAGATCGATCAGCATCTTGATCTTATTGCTGGCTTGCCGCTTGAGAACTACGACACATTCCGCGGAACGTTTAATGATGTATTCGCATTGCGTCCAGAGGAGCTCCAGCTCGGCTTCTTGAAGATGCTGCGCGGGACAGGCCTGAGAAATGACGCCGATAAGTGGGGCTATATCTACATGGACACAGCACCATACGAGATGCTTGCGAATGATCTGATGCCATTTAGCGATATTGTCCGCATTAAACGAGTGGAGGATGTGCTGGAGAAATATTGGAATGCGCATCGGATGGATCATACGCTGCTTTACCTTGTTGATCATGTGTTCAACTCACCGTTTGATTTCTTCCAAAGCTTCGGTGATTATTGGGAAGCGCAAGGATGGCAGAAGATTGGCCATCAGCTGGAGGATCTGTTCTCCCGCTTATGGGCTTACTTGAATCATGCACGAGAGCAGGAGGGTGTCGAGCTGGATTTGCCAGTAATCGAAGGTCTTATGAAGCTCGATTATTACATGAATCACCGCTACAAGCCTCGTAAGGTATGGTGGGAGATGGAGCTAGACAAGGCAGAGTGGTCCTATTGGATGAAAGCTCTTGCTGAGCAGCCGGAGCTGGCAGGTGAGCAATTTGCAAGCTACAAGTTTAATGAGCGTGAGCTGCAAAAGCATATCGTTATGGAGAAGGTTCCTTTCGACATGCCGAATTACTTGAATACAGGTGAGCTCGTGACGGAGGGTGAATCATTGCTTGTGATGATGTATGTACAAGAGCAAGGTGAAGCTAAACCGACTGCCAAGCCATACAGCATACACCTGTCTAAGGCGGATCAGACCGTATAAAAAGCTAGAGTTAATATCTAAGTAGCAATAAATAAAGCGAAAGCCGTTGCTTTAGTATGTGAGGTGGAGAACTGTCCAGCCGCTACGAGGCAACGGTTTTTTGTTGTTTCATCCGACTAATATATGAGGTGCGAGGTACAGTGATATTGTTTATTGCTGAAACTTTTTTCCAGTTGCCTTCGTATTATAGTGCAATTAAATCAGTTTGTTGGAGAGGAGTTCAAGTATGTCTGAAAAAGGTTGTTTAAAATGTGGAAGTAAAAATGCAGCCCAAAAGGAAGTTGCGATGACTGGAACAGGTCTATCTAAAATGTTTGATATTCAGCATAATCAGTTTATCGTTGTTTATTGTAAAAACTGTGGTTACTCTGAGTTCTATAATAAACAATCTTCTACTTCATCAAATATTCTTGACTTATTCTTTGGCTAGAAGAAAAGACTCCACTTTGATCAAATGATTCAAAATGGAGTCTTTTATTTATCGTTAAATGCTCGTTATCTAAATCCAACGTTACGCTATTCCTAATTTACGCACTCGGTACAACAGAGCGCAGTACCGTTAAGCTACCTGCTAATGAATAATCTCCTAGCGTAGCTGGTAATAAGAAGCACTCCCCAGCTTTCACGTCATGTACTTGCTTTAAGTCCTCGCCCCAAGCAATGCTTCCGCTACCTTCCGCTACAACAAGTATTTCAAAGCTATCTGTATTGGTTGTAAGCTTTGTAGCAGCTTCGATTAAGCCCTTGTCTACTTTAAAGTACGGAGACTCAGCAATCGTTAGCCATTCGCCAGCCTTCATCTCGCTCGTATCTACATAGGCAGCGCCAGCTCCTTCATAAGCGATGACCTCAAGAGAGTCCTCGATATGAAGCTCACGAGGCTTGCCATCAAGACCAGGACGGTTGTAGTCATATAAGCGATACGTAGTATCGGAGTTTTGCTGAATCTCTGCAACGACGACACCTGAGCATAGTGCATGAACCGTTCCAGCAGGAATGTAGAATGCGTCTCCAGCTTTAACAGGCACCTCCTGCAGAAGCTCCATCACTCCCTCGCCAGTAAGTGCTTCGGCTAGCTGCTGCTTCGTCACCTGATCCTTCAATCCGTAAATGATCTTCGCATCTGGCTTAGCAGAGAGTATGTACCACATTTCTGTTTTACCTAGCTCGCCTTCAGGCAGCTTATCGTACTCATCTGTTGGATGTACCTGCACAGACAAGTCATCGTTGCAGTCAAGCAGCTTAATAAGCAGCGGGAAGCGTTGGCTTTTACCTGAAAGTCCGTTTTTCCCGAACCACTGAGCACCAAATTGCTCACGCAGCACATCAAGACCTGTGCCAGCGAGTGGGCCGTTCACAATTTTTGTGATGCCGTTAGGGTGATCACTAATCATCCAGCCTTCACCAATAGCACCGTCAGGTGGCGTTAAGCCGAACTGCTCTAATGCCCGTCCGCCCCATACTCTTTCCTTGAATTCAGGCTCAAACTGAAGCGGGTAAGGCTCGATCTTTCCTGGTTCAAACAGCTCGAGAAATTCGCCATCTGGGCCATAGAAGAAGAAGTATCTTGAGCCATCAGGAAGAATAGTAAGCTCCTCGTCCTGCAGCTTTACTTCAGGGAGCTGCTTCATACGCTCGAACTCTACTTCAATATCACTAACCGTAAATGCGAGATGGTGAACCTTGCCTTCAGCAGGCAAAGAAGCATTATAGCCCTGAATAAGCTCAAGCACCGTTTCATTAGAATGTGGATAAGCTAGAAAAGCAAGCGTAATGATTCCGTTGGAGTGGGGCATCGTGCGTAAATGCTTTAGCCCGAGTACCTTTGTATAAAAAGAGATAGAAGCTTCAATATCCTTAACCATAATGCCTACATGCTCAATTTTTTGAATAGTCATTTATGCTCTCCTTTATAATAGAATAATTAGCTGCGCGGAGCTTTTCGTTCGACTGCTACAAGATAAGGCGCAGCAGGACGCTGAGGCTGGCGATACAGTACGCAGTTGGCTTGCTCATGTGGCAGGGCAGCTGCCCAGCGCTCAACTGCTTCTGCTTCGATGTCACCGCCAGGATGGCCTGGATAAAGCACGCAGGTTAAGATGCCGCCAGGACGAAGCAGAAGTAGGCTCTGCTCGAGTGCACGAAGCGTGGAATCCGGCTCTGTAATGATCTGTTGATCGCCCCCAGGGAAGTAACCAAGATTAAACATAATAGCTCCAACCCCGTGAGCTGCATACTGTGACATGTTGTCGTGACTGTCCTTGATGAGCTCAACCTTTCCCAGCTTGTCTTGCTCCTCGTAGGAATGTAATCTATGTGCAGTCTTATTAAGCGCCTCCTGCTGAATGTCGAAGGCTAGCACTTTACCTTTTGGTCCAACAAGCAAGGCCAGCTGCAGTGTATCCACACCGCCGCCAGCCGTAGCATCAATGACCGTTTCACCTAGCTCCACACGCTCTGCTACCCAGCGCTGTGCCATTGTAAGTACGGAATAAAACCCCATTTATATTATCCCTCCGGTTGCCAAAGCTTGCCTTGCCATGTATTACGCTGCCTTAGCTCACGGTCAATGCCGTTGAGCACTTCCCATTTTCTTAAGCTCCACGTCGGTCCGATTAATAAATCGCGAGGAGCGTCGCCAGTTAAGCGGTGCACAATCATCTCCGGCGGTAGGAATTCTAGCGTATCAACAACGAGCTTTATATATTCATCCTGTTCAAGGAAGCGCAGCAGCCCAGCCTCGTATTGTTTAACCATCGGAGTCTTGCGCATTAGGTGTAGCAGGTGGATTTTAATGCCTTGCACATCCATCTTAGCAACCTGTCGACCAGTTTCTAGCATCATCTCATGTGTTTCCTGAGGCAAGCCATAAATAATATGTGTGCATACTCTAATGTTACGTTCACGAAGGCGGCGAACCGCATCAACGTAGCAAGCAGTATCATGTGCACGATTAATGAGCTGCGAGGTCGATTCGTGAACCGTTTGCAGGCCCATCTCTACCCATAGGTAGGTTCTTTCATTCAACTCAGCCAAATAATCAACGACATCATCAGGCAGACAATCTGGACGAGTAGCGATCGATAATCCAACGACTCCAGGCTGCTCAAGAATCACTTCAAAGTATTCTCGCAGCGTTTCTACGGGTGCGTAAGTATTCGTATAAGCTTGAAAATAGCCGATATATTTCGCTTCTGGCCATTTAAGATGCTGACGATCACGAATGGTGTTAAACTGGGTAACCAGATCATCTCTTCTGCGACCTGCAAAGTCACCAGAGCCTCGTGCGCTGCAAAACGTACAGCCGCCCTTAGCGATAGAGCCATCACGATTGGGACAGGTGAATCCAGCATCAAGCATAACCTTGAATACCTTTGTATTGAATTGCTCGCGCATTTCAAAATTCCATGTATGAAAATTTTTATCTCCCCACATTAGAGGATTATCTAAGCTGTTTTGTGAAGTAATCATGTATTCCCATCCTTTTCACTGCTTCAACCTTCATTGTAACGAAAAACATGACGGAATACCATATTTTCTAATGTTTATGCTTGGGAATGTTCGGGAATAGAAGACGGTCTAATTACGCCTTATAAACTTGAATAATATTACACGGTATGTTATATTGAAAGTGCGATAAATCAAGAAAAAAACCTAACATAAACTTTTTGAAAACGAATACAATTTCGCATAAATTTTTTAGTTTTTCATATTCTATGAATGAGGTGAGTGATATGGAAAAAACAAAAATTCCAAACGGTGATGAAATTGTAACAGTTGAGCTTACGGTTAAGGAGCTTATTGCATTGACAGGTGTTCGTTTGTATGACAACAACACATCCAAAATTTCGGCTTATAAGAAGCTACAGCATACATTAGAGAAAACGTGGAGCGGTGACGACAAGGATTCGGCACTAGCGTAACGAAGAGAAGGGGTGCTGTTGGTCATGTAACGATGACCAGCAGCACCCCTTTATTTGTACACAACGCATTGTAAAGATTAAATACAGATTGCGATTCATTCGTTCGTGCGTGCGGTTAATTTACGGGCACGAATTTCCACTTTTGGTTGTTGCCGCCCCAGTAGCTGTACTGAATAACGTTGGAGCCATTATCTGTGCCTGATGCATCAAGTGCTCTTCCGCTATGTCTACTTACAATGCGATAGGAATCGTTGCCGACATATACGATGCTCCATTGCTGATTGTTACCGCCATTGTAGGTGTACTGTATGATGTTGCCATGGTTCTCAGTGGATTGATTCGCTACATCGAGCACCAAGCCGCTATTCACATTCGTGAACCGATAGTAATTGCCTACCGCCTCGACCGTCCATTTTTGATTGTTTCCTCCCCAATAGCTCCATATATCTATATTAGCTGCATTTGCTGTCGATTGATCTTCAACCTCCAGCACTTTTCCGCTAGCAACATTAACGATTTGATACTTTTGGCCTGGTGTAAATTCACCTTCGCTGGTGCTGCCCGTAATGATTCCCGTCGCGGTATCAATATCTAAGCTCGGATACCAGTTCATTTCGAGAGTGGTGCTAGTAGGGAAGGAAAGTGGCAGCCATACGTAGCGTGAGTTGTTGACAGGCTCTCCCCAAGCTCCGGCCCAGCGGTCACCTAGATACAGGTATGAGGCAGTTGAGCTGCCTTGCACAGGAATGACATATGCGGACTGCGAGCCGTAAGTGGTAGAGTCTCCAAAATTAACAGGATTGCTCCAGGTTCCTTCGATACTCGAGGCGGTCGCATATTTGGCTTGGTTAGGATTCCAGCCGGTTGCACCAGAAGTAATCATGAAATAGGTAGAGCCTCGCTTGAACACAGCAGGTGCCTCACGGTATTGCCCTACCCAAATCGTTTGGACAAGCTGCTCAACATTGGTGAAATCGGAATTTAATCTAAAGATGTTCATGTCGGAGTTAGCAGCTGACCCTTTCGTAGATGAGAATAGATAGGCTGTGCCATTGTCGTTGAATACGGTCATATCTCGAGATTCATAGCCTAGTGGTCTAAAGCTCCCATGATACGTATAAGGTCCTTCAATGTTGCTAGCTGTAGCAACGGCTACTCTGCCTTCGGAGTAATCGGTGCCGTTTTCCTTGTGCATCCACATAACGTATTTTCCAGTTGTGCTGTTGTAAAGCAGCTTTGGACGTTCAATGTTTGCCGTAGCCAGTTCACCGCCCATGCTCTTTGATAAGACATGTGCACGAAACTCCCATGTTTTTAGGTCTGTTGATCGGTATAGGGAAACGAGATTAGTGCCGTCACGATTTTCACCGATCCAATAATAGTAATTGCCAACCTTGATCATACCGCCGCCATGCGCATGTAACACATTGTTGTTTGTGTCCTTGAACTGAATGCCGTTGACAACATTCACCATTGCTGCAAATGCGTGCTGTGAGAATGAGGTCGAATAGGTGACGCCTGCTAGTAGCCCAAGCACCAGCAGATAAACAAACCACCTTTTGAGCTTTATGACTGACATCGTTTCAATCATTTCGCATTCCTCCTCAACTTTAATATGAATCAGATTGGTGATCCTGTTTCAGTAGCATGATGCTGCAGCATGATACTGCCGAACGATGGATCATCTTTATCGTAAGTGGAAGGAAGCTTTCGCGCAATTGAACAACCTTGTCATGTGTTAACTATTGTGAGATTTATAGTTTCATATTTTTGTCATTCGTGAAAAAACGCTAGTAAATTAAAGGTATTTACCTAAGCAACTCGTTTAAGGACTTTACAAGCAAGTTGAAGTTATGCACAATAATATTGGATTAACAGAAGGATAGACGAAGGAGACATTAGTGATGCGCTTAAGAGGTAGGAAAGGCATTCTTGAAAGTATTGAATCCCAAACGGATTTAGTTGTATTAGATGCATCTAAATATAAAGGTAAATGGCATGAGTTTTTCGGTAATGATCGTCCGATCCATGTGGAGCTAGGCATGGGGAAAGGACAATTTATTAGTCAAATGAGTGTTCGTAATCCTGAAGTGAATTATATCGGTGTAGATATGTATGACGAGCTGATTCGTCGAGCGAGTGAAAAGGCACGTGCAGCTTGGAGTGAGCAAGGAGTGGAATCACCTCCGAACCTAGCACTACTGCGTGCTAATATTGAAAATATTGATGATATGTTTGATGAAAATGAACTAGAGCGCATTTATTTGAACTTTAGCGATCCTTGGCCTAAGAGTAAGCATGCGCGTCGTAGACTAACTCATCCACGCTTTGTTGAGCGTTATATTCATAAATTAAATACAAGGGGCGAAATCCACTTTAAAACCGATTCTCAATCGTTGTTTGACTTCTCATTAAATAGCTTTGCAGATATGGAGCTAGTGATGCGAAATATTTCATTAAACCTGCATAAGGACGGCCCGCGTGAGGATTTAGTCTTTACAGAATATGAGACGAAGTTTCATGAGATGGGACAACCTATCCATCGAGTTGAAGTTGTCATCGGTGAGCAAGTGCTGCACGAGCACCGCGAAGAAAAGAAAACGAAATATCGTATGTAAAAATGATTATGCGTAACATTATCTCGAGCTATTATTTGGTTCGCTAATAATTAAGTGAAGGACTGTCTTTTTCTGACGTAAGCTGTGTCGTAGTTAGTTGCCGAGCGAGCAACGCTAGTCACAGCTTACGTTTGGACATACCTTCACTTTTTTTGTATAGATCTAGTGGCCTGTATATGCTTTGTTAGTGATTGTCTGAACCTATCCGCAATATATTATGAGGTAAATCTAATGATAGAATTATGAAAATTATGTATAATCTTACTATTGTTACATATTGGGGATGAGGTGTTACCGTGAGGGACGATAATGAAGCGAAGAATGATAGAACAAACTCTGAAGGTTTAACAGAGAATTTAACAGAGAATTTAACAGAAAATTTGACTGATAATTTGACAACGCAGCAGACAAGGCGCAACAGAAAACAGAGAGTTATCCGTTACTTGATCTTAGTGATGGGGGTACTTATCGTTGCGGCTGTTTTCCTTGTTTACTATATTAAGTCTAATATTGACGACATGATGATACCTCATAATATAGTAGTAGATTCTGAGTCGGAAATAAACAGAGAGGTCGATGCAGCTCCGATACCTGATGAAGAAGATCCAGATTTATATTTTTTAATTATGGGCCTAGATTATCGAGGAGAGCATAATGCTTTACTAACCGATTCACTTATGATTCTGCACATCATCCCTCAGATTGAGACCGTTAAATTACTGTCAATACCAAGGGATCTACTTGTTGAGAATACTAGCGGTCATTCAGTTAAAATAAATGCATTATTTAGTGAAGGGTATACCCTTTATAAAAAGAAAGCAGAGCAAGATCCCTCTATTCTAACCGGAGATACGATTCAGCTAGGGACAAAAACATTAGATAAAGCCGTACTAAGTGGAGCGATTGCTAATACTAGAGGTAAGCTAGAGGAACTGCTCGATATCGATATCGACAACACTGTATTAGTAAATTTTAATACGGTTGTATCTTTAGTTGACGAGATTGGCGGAATCGAGATCGATGTAAAACGTTCAATGAAGTACAGGCCTACTAATCTTTATCTTGAGCCAGGACTGCAGGTGCTAATGGGAGAAGATGCATTAGGCTATGCACGCTTTCGGGAGGATGATCGAGGCTCACGATATTTTGCTAGTGATTTTGAGCGGGGGGAGCAGCAGCAAGAGGTAGTCAAAGCTTTGGCAGAACAAATTTTTTCATGGCAAAACAGTGGAAAGGTGCTCACATTATTGAAAATCGTCTCTGAAAACATACAGACAGATATGGATTATTCGACAATGTACTCGATGATTACAAAGTACTACAATGTTTTTAACAGTCATTCATTTTTATCAGTACCTTTTCCTGAGCACTATTCACAGGATGGGGATGTCGTTATACCTGAGGATGCGTTATCCAATCTACAGCGAGCATTTAAGTCGGTACAGATTGAGCAGAGCGTTGAATAAGACTGCCAGTAGTTTTACGCTGTCATTATAGAGAATCCACCTATAACTTAAGATAAAAAAGACTGCTCCACCACAGTGCTAAGCTGAGGTGAAGCAGTCTTTTTTATATATTCTTCTTTGTAGACGCAAGTGTAATTGATTAATTGCCTGTTGGTGTATGCCAAAAGTATTGAACCGCAAGCGCAGTTAACGTACCGATTATGCCTCCGACTAAAACATCAGACGGGTAATGAAGTCCTAGGTACATACGTGACCAAGCGACAGATACTGCAATAATAATCGCTAACGGAATGACAAAAAACGGGAATAGAGACGCATTTATGACAATCGGGATGATGAATGCGAAGATAGCCGTTGTATGTCCAGATGGGAATGATGGGTCAGCTAGTGGCTTTAGACCTGTATTAACATCAGGAAGCTCTTGGTAAGGACGTAAGCGTTTAAATTTATATTTCAAAAGTGCTACTGGAATATGACTAATTGCCAGAGCCGCGAGACACTTCCAACCTACGGTTGATATTTCACCTCGTCCAATAAAAGCGATGAACAAGGAACAGCAAATCGTAAATGTTGCTCCTCCAAAATGTGTGATTGCACTCATCCAACGATGAAGAAAGCGAAAGCCGAACGTATGGTTAAGGCGGCGATTAGCCCAAATTAATAAGCGGTTTTCGTGAAATCGAAGCCAGCTAATCCATTTTTCCATGTATGACATCCTTCCAAAATCCAGTCAGCAACTGAGAAAATTTGCTCGTACACAATATACTATACCATCTTAGCTGTATTTATGGGTAATAGAAACATTTATTTATGGTAAAGCTAACATTAATCTAAGCGGTATTCTTTTGCAAGAAATGAGAGAACTGGATTAATTATAAGCTTTGCGAAGAAAAAGAGATCACCACAAATGATGCAAGCGTTTTTCCAGCCGAATGCGACACTTACAGACCGTATTCCCATTTTGACAAGTATGAAGCTTAGAATGCACAATCATATGGTTGTGATTATTAGAAAGAGAGAACCGATCACAATCGCTTCACAAAACGAAGTAAGATGTGTTAAGGGGGCTATGCAACATGTTCTTTACAGTGGCATTTCTCGTTGTTCAAGTTTTCTTGGCAATTATCGCGCTGTATCAATTTGTGCTTTCGCTATTTGGTTTCAAAAAACATAAAAGCAGACCAAAGCAAAAGCCACAGAAATCGTTTGCTGTTATCGTTGCAGCTCATAACGAAGAAAAAGTAGTCGGTGCGCTTATTGAAAATTTAAAGGCAATGGACTATCCGAAGGAACTGTACGATATCTTTGTTATTTGTGATAACTGTACAGATGCTACAGCTGACATCGTTCGCGAGCATGGCGTGTATGCCTGTGAACGTACGAACGACAAGCAGCGAGGCAAAGGCTATGCGATCGAATGGATGCTTAAAGAGCTTTGGTCCATGCCGCGACAGTATGATGCTATCGTTATGTTTGATGCTGACAACTTAGTGAATGAAGACTTCTTAAGCTTAATGAACGATGATTTGTGTGCGGGACACCGAGTTATCCAAGGTTATTTAGATACAAAAAATCCTGATGATTCTTGGGTTACAGCCGCTTATGCGATTACGTATTGGTATTGTAACCGTCTATGGCAGCTATCCCGTATGAACCTGAATATGAGTAATTTTCTTGGCGGTACGGGGATGTGCTTCGATTCCAAGCTGTTAAAGGAAATGGGCTGGGGAGCAACCAGTCTGGTAGAGGATCTTGAATTCTCTATGCGATGTGTGAAACGCAATGTATATCCGGTGCTGAATTATGAGGCTAAGGTATACGATGAGAAGCCAGTAACGTTTAAGGCATCTGCACGTCAACGACTGCGGTGGATGCAGGGACATTTTAACGTTGCTCGTAATTATTTTTTTCCGTTGCTGTGGGCCGGAATTAAAGAGCGGAATCTCACGAAAATTGACTCTGCCGTTTACTCGATCTCTGTATATAATACGTTGATTGGATTTTTATTAACTGTATTTTTATGGATTGATCTTATTGTACCAGCTGACAACGTTATTATTTCGATTTACAGCCAGTTTCCATACTGGTTCGTTGCGATTATTATTGCCTGCTCCGTATTGCCTTTCCCAGCAGCGATGATTATTGAAAGAGTGAAATCATGGAAAATGTATGCACATCTGTTGACACTGCCGTTCTTCCTAGTGTCATGGTGGCCGATTACATTTTACGCATTCTTCACTCAAAACAACAAAGTATGGAGTCATACCGAGCATACGCGAGTCGTTCGAATTGAAGAGGTGCGCGGTAAATAAATGTTAATCTAGCATTGACAATCAGTTTTATGCATGCTATATTAACTAAGGTGTCTTAATGACAATACATTGCACAAGAAGAAGCACCCGCTTCTCACCTGTTCGACTTGGGTTGACTGGTTATGCGATGAACGAATGCATAATGAACATATGATTGTAATATGTTTTATGAATACATTACGTTTATTGATGCGGGTTCTGCTGAGCCCGCATTTTTTATTTTGTGCAAACTATGCTATGCTTACGCTATAATCTATTTTTATGTAAAATAGAAGAATAAGCCAAGCATTTTGATAAAATTCAGGAGGTGTAGCACAATTAGTAAAGATCATCAAATCAATGACGATATCCGCGCAAGAGAGGTTCGACTAGTCGGACCAGAGAGTGAACAACTTGGTATTAAACCGCTACGTGAAGCATTGCAAATGGCGGTTGATATGAATCTCGATCTTGTTAATGTTGCTCCAACAGCAAAACCACCAGTATGTCGCATCATGGACTACGGTAAATTCCGTTATGAGCAGCAGAAGAAAGAGAAAGAAGCTCGCAAAAACCAAAAAGTTGTGGATGTTAAGGAAGTATGGTTCCGCGCTAATATCGAGGAACATGACTACCAAACAAAATATCGCAATGTTGTAAAGTTCTTGAAGGATGGAGACAAGGTGAAGGCTTCCGTACGTTTCCGTGGTCGCGAAATTACACATGCGGATATTGGTCAACGCATCCTAAATCGTTTAGCATCTGAGGTTGCCGAAATATGCAATGTTGAGCGCGCTCCTAAGCTTGAAGGTCGGAGCATGATTATGATTTTGGCACCAAAAAGTGGCAGCTAAGCTGTTCAATTACTTTTAAGGAGGAAACACAAATGCCTAAAATGAAAACACATAGCAGTCTTAAGGACCGCTTCAAAATTACTGGAACAGGTAAAGTGAAACGCTATAAAGCATATAGAAACCACTTGCTTTCCCACAAGTCTGGACGTCAAAAGCGCGTTCTTGCTGGTCAACCACTAATGGCAGCTGGCGACGTTCGTCGTATTCAGCAAGGTCTGTCTAATCTAAAATAATTCTAATTTGATTATATCTACAGGAGGTTTCTATTCATGGCAAGAGTTAAGGGCGGATTTGTCCGCACACGTCGTCGTAAAAGAATTCTTAAATTAGCTAAAGGTTATTTCGGTTCCAAACACCGTTTATTTAAAACGGCTAAGGAGCAAGTTGGTAAGTCTCTTATGTACGCTTACCGCGACCGTCGTAACAAAAAACGTGACTTCCGCAGACTTTGGATCGTTCGTATTAATGCGGCAGCTCGTATTAACGGTCTTTCCTACAGCAAATTTATGCATGGCTTGAAGCTTGCAGGCGTTGAAGTTAACCGCAAAATGCTAGCTGATCTAGCAGTTAACGATATTGCTTCTTTCAACCAACTTGCTTCTGTTGCAAAAGCAAAGCTAAGCGCATAAGTTAATAAACTGCATATGAATAAGCACGATGCATGCCTATAGGGCAGATCGTGTAAAATATTGGCACTGTGTATGTTCTAAGGGACAAACACAGTGCCTTTTTGTTTTAATAGGGACATACATACATTCCTGTCCACTCACCTCCACATACAATAGTGTATAACGTGAAGGAGGTGTGTAAAAGTGAGTAGGATTCAAGCGATTCGTAAGACTAATTTAAAGAACTATATCGGGCAATATATTCATGTTAGACAGAAGGACGGATCCATCGTAAAGGGAAAGCTTGTCGCGATTGATAACGAGAGAGCGTATATTAAGCCAATAAAAAAAAATAAAGGAAAACGGGTGGAAAGTAACTGGATTATCGGATTGTTTTTAGCTGGCATTGTGTTCGTTGGCTTAGCCGCTTTCTGGGGCGGTGCTTGGGGTGCAGGCTTTGGCGGACGCTGCTTTAAGCGATGCTGTGGTATACCTTGTAACAGAGGGTGTAACTGTCGACATAGACGCCATGGACGCCACGGATACCGACATGGTCGATATGGCCGAGGAAGAGGACGAGCGGTTTATGTATAAAAACAGAAGTTTAATCCTAAACTAACAAAAGTGACGGTTGACGTTTCCCATGAATCGTCTTATAATGATGAAAAGTAAATCCGCTGCATATTTATAATATATCCAGTGAATAATAATCGGCATCGATGAGGAAGAAGTATGAGGGCTCTACTGCTCAGAGAGTGTTGGATTAGCTGAGACCAACACCGGAATCCCTTTGTACGAGTCACCTCGGAGCTATTCTCCTGAACAGTTAAGCCCATTAGGGAGAGTCGCAGGGCAAGCGTTAAAGTGCTAAAGGTAGGATTTGTTATGTGTTTTTATGCATGCTTTCCGACCTGCAAAGGTTATTTATCGCAAGATAGATAGCGAATATGGGTGGTACCACGGAAGATCAACCTTTCGTCCCTGAACACTTTCAATGTGAACAGTGTCAGCGGATGAAAGGTTTTTTTGTTTTTGAGAGGAGGATTACTGATGGCAACAACAAATGTCATTACGAAGTCAAGAGCAGAGCTAATTGAGAAATTTTCAAAGCCGGAAGTGATTTCGGGCTCTGAAATTTTATTGCGCAGTCTATTGCTTGAAGGTGTAGATTGTGTGTTCGGGTATCCAGGTGGCGCAGTGCTATATATTTATGATGCGATGCATGGGAATACCGATTTCAACCATTTACTTACAAGACATGAACAAGGTGCAATACATGCTGCAGACGGCTATGCACGTGCAAGCGGAAAAGTAGGCGTATGTATCGCGACATCAGGACCTGGTGCAACGAACCTTGTTACAGGTATTGCTACCGCATATATGGATTCAGTACCTCTTGTAGTAATAACAGGTAATGTTATGAGTACATTGATTGGTACCGATGCTTTCCAAGAGGCTGATATTACAGGAATTACAATGCCAATTACTAAGCACAGCTATCTCGTTCGTAACGTAGAGGATCTGCCACGTATTATTCATGAGGCGTTTCACATTGCGAATACTGGACGTAAAGGCCCAGTGCTAATCGATATACCGAAGGATGTTTCAGCTGCTAAAACTTTGTTTGAGCCAGTAACGGATGTGAACATTCGCGGCTACAATCCAACTGTATCACCGAATAAGCTTCAAGTAGACAAAATGATTAAAGCAATCAAAGAAGCAAAGCGTCCAATTATATTGGCAGGTGGCGGAGTTGTATACTCCGGTGCACATGAGGAGCTTCTGGAATTTGTTACAAAAACCGAAATTCCGATTACGACAACACTACTTGGCCTTGGTGGCTTCCCGAGTGGTCATGATCTTTGGCTTGGTATGCCAGGTATGCATGGTACGTACACGGCAAACACATCCCTGCAAAAAGCAGACTTGCTAATTAACATTGGTGCGCGCTTCGATGATCGCGTAACAGGTAAGCTGTCAGGCTTTGCTCCACTTGCAAAGATCGTGCATATTGATATCGATCCAGCTGAAATTGGTAAAAACGTACATGCGGATATTCCAATTGTAGGCGATGTAAAAACAGTGTTAGAGGTAGCTAATCAGGTTGCTGAACGAGCTGAGCTTGCTGATGAGTGGAGAAGCGAAGTGATGGCATCAAAAACGGCACATCCGTTCAAGTATATTGATTCTGATGATGAGCTTAAGCCGCAATGGGTTGTTGAGATGATTCATGAGACAACTAACGGTGATGCAATCGTAACGACTGACGTTGGTCAGCATCAGATGTGGGCTGCTCAATACTATAAATTCAACAAGCCGCGTTCTTGGGTAACCTCCGGTGGTCTAGGTACGATGGGCTTCGGCTTCCCATCTGCAATTGGTGCGCAAATGGCTAATCCAGATCGTCTCGTTGTTTCAATCAACGGTGATGGTGGTATGCAAATGTGTGCTCAGGAGCTAGCGATTTGTGCAATTAACAACATTCCAGTTAAGGTTGTTATCTTAAACAACCAAGTGCTTGGTATGGTGCGTCAATGGCAGGAGCTCATTCATGAGAATCGCTTCAGTCATATCGACCTTGCTGGCAGCCCAGACTTTGTAAAGCTTGCTGAAGCGTATGGTGTTAAAGGCTTCCGCGCATCCAACAAGGATGAGGCACGTCAAGTATGGGAAGATGCGATGAATCACCCTGGCCCGGCCGTAGTCGAATTTGTAGTGCGTCGTGACGAGAACGTATATCCAATGGTTGCTCAAGGCAGCACGATTGATCAAATGATTATGGGGGATGCAGAATGATGAAGCATACGATCGCAGTAATTGTTAACGATCAGCCAGGCGTTCTGCAACGTGTAGCTGGTCTGTTTGGAAGACGTGGATTCAATATTGAAAGTATTACGGTTGGTGCCTCGGAAGAGGTTGGACTATCTCGTATGGTTATCGTCACTTCTGGCGATGACCATACGCTTGAACAAATTACGAAGCAGCTATATAAGCTGATTGATGTCATTAAAGTTATTGATCTGAGTGCCAATCCTATGGTATCTCGTGAGCTTGCTTTAATTAAAGTACAAGCTGAACATACCGCTCGTCCTGAAATTCTAGGTGTTGTCGATACATTCCGTGCGTCTGTCATTGATATATCCACTCATACTTTAACGGTTCAAGTGGTTGGTGACACTGAGAAAATCGATGCGATGATCGAGCTGCTAAAACCGTACGGGATTCGTGAGATTTCACGTACAGGGGTTACAGCCCTAAATCGCGGCAATCAAAAGTAATATTGAAGAGGAAGTTCAAATATCCGACTTTGATGACGACGTTTATTCGTTGTAGCTTAGTCGGCGTCGAATATGGAGCACTACCGAAAGCTTCGGTGCTCACGTAGTAAGTACCTACGCTGCGCTCCTCGCTTTCTAGTAGCTCTCCATCTTCTTGGTCCTGAAAGCCGAATATTTGAACCTTTATTGAAGAGGTAGTTCAAAAATACGATGTTGATTACGAAGTAATGCGTTGTAGCGGAGTCAATTTCTATAAAAGCGACCTCCTGACGAAGGAAGGTTCGAGCGTTAGAGAAATTGACGAAGCGCTGAAGTACTATATTAAACTCTAGTGAAAACTGGTAGAATGAAACTAATGCCTTTTGAACGGGGATGTAAGAGGGAGACGGCTCTCTTTCTTACATACCCGTTCAAAAGGGTCAACTTAAAGGAGGCAATTATAGAATGGCAGTTACATTGTATTATGAAAAAGACGCTAATTTCAGCGTACTAGATGGAAAAACAATTGCGGTTATCGGTTATGGTAGCCAAGGTCATGCTCAAGCTCAAAACCTTCGCGACAGCGGTGCGAAAGTTATTATCGGACTTCGTCCTGGTAAATCTGCTGATGTGGCTAAAAAAGACGGCTTTGAAGTTCTAACTGTAGCTGAAGCTACTAAAATTGCTGACATCGTTCAGATCCTTCTTCCAGACGAAACACAAGCACGTGTTTATAAAGAAGAAATCGAACCAAACCTTAAAGACGGCGCAGCTCTTATGTTCTCTCACGGCTTCAACGTTCACTTTGGACAAATTAAGCCATCTGCAGACAAAGACGTATTCCTAGTTGCTCCTAAATCTCCAGGTCACATGGTTCGTCGCACATATGAAGAAGGCTTTGGTGTTCCAGGTCTAATCGCAATCTACCAAGATGCTACTGGTAAAGCGAAAGAGCTTGGTCTAGCTTATGCAAAAGGTATCGGCTGTACTCGTGCGGGCGTTATCGAAACAACATTCAAAGAAGAAACAGAAACTGACCTATTCGGTGAGCAAGCTGTTCTTTGCGGTGGTGCAACTGCACTAGTTAAAGCTGGTTTTGAAACACTAGTAGAAGCTGGTTATGCTCCAGAAATGGCATACTTCGAATGTCTACATGAGCTTAAGCTTATCGTTGACTTGATGTATGAAGGTGGACTAGCTACTATGCGTGATTCCATCTCCAACACAGCTGAGTACGGTGACTATGTAACTGGTCCTCGTATCGTTACTGACGAAACGAAGAAAGAAATGAAACGCGTTCTTGAAGACATTCAAGCTGGTCGTTTCGCTCGTGACTTCATCCTTGAAAACCAATCTGGTTTTGCAATGATGAACGCGACTCGTCGTAATGAAGCTGCTCATCCGATCGAAGAGACAGGTAAACAATTACGCGAATTGATGCACTGGATCAAAAAATAATCAATTTCATTGATTATGGTATAGCATGAACCTAGACGCCCAGCAGATTGTGCAGATGCACAGACTGCTGGGCGTTTATAATTGTAGTCTGCTATTAACGAAGGCCTGTAGACGCTTTATAGTTGAAACCTATAATGTCAATAGCTTTTATATCTTAGTCAAGCCTAGCAGTTTCGAGTTATAATAGGGTTAAATAATATCGTAAGTTGCATTGCCGATGAGCATGAAGGTGATGAACTAATAAAGATGAGGAGTGTCATACATGTCTGAAGTAAAAAAAATTGCTGTTCTTGGCGGAGACGGCATTGGTCCTGAGGTTGTAGGAGAAGCACTTAAAGTTTTGAAAAAAACAGAAGAGCTATTTGGATATAAATTTGAAACGGAACAAGCTCTATTTGGTGGAATCGCGATTGATGAAAAAGGAACTCCACTTCCACAGGAAACATTGGATCTTTGTCTTGCATCAGATGCTGTACTACTAGGTGCAGTTGGCGGTCCGAAATGGGACAGCAATCCAGCAGCACTTCGTCCCGAAACAGGACTGCTAGGTATTCGTAAAGCGCTAGGCTTGTTCTCTAACATTCGTCCTGCTAACGTATTTGATTGCTTGAAGGATGCTTCTACGCTTAAGCCAGAAGTGCTAGAAGGTACGGACCTTATCGTTGTTCGTGAATTGACAGGTGGGATCTACTTCGGAGAAAAATCCCGTCGTGATACAGAGAACGGTCAAGAAGCGATCGATACTTGCGTTTACAACGAAAAAGAAGTAGAGCGTATCGTTCGTCAAGCATTTGATATTGCGATGACTCGCAGCAAACGTCTTGCTTCTGTAGATAAAGCAAATGTTCTTGAAACATCTCGCTTATGGAGAGAAGTTGTTATTCGTGTAGCTGCTGAGTATCCTGAGGTTGAGCTAGAGCACGTGCTTGTTGATAACTGTGCGATGCAATTGCTTCGTCGTCCTTCAAGCTTTGATGTTATCGTTACTGAGAACATGTTTGGTGACATTCTATCAGATGAAGCTGCGATGCTTACAGGCTCTATCGGTATGCTATCCTCTGCTTCTCTAGGTGAAGGAAGCTTTGGTCTATACGAGCCAGTTCACGGCTCTGCACCTGACATTGCAGGTCAAGGCATCTCTAATCCAATTGCAACGATTCTTTCCGTAGCATTGATGTTCCGTTTAACTTTCGGTTACCACGATGCAGCGCAATCCATCGAAGATGCAGTGAAAGAAGTTCTTGATGCAGGTCATCGTACTGGAGATATCGCAGTCGATAAGAGCAAAGCTGTCGGCACAACAGCTATGGGTGATCTAATCATTGCGGCAATGAAAAAATAATAAATGATGATGAAGAGCATCACGGTCATATAACCGTGGTGCTTTTTTATATTAATAGGCTAACGATCAGCTTCGATGAAGCATTACAATCTACAAATATAGCGTACTGGCATGAAGCATTTGATCTGAAGTCAGTCAGCTCAAAGTACAAATGCTCGAGCATAAATTGCTATGATTCCATTTATAAATGATAATATAAGTTTGTGTTAATCTACATATATTGATGATGATGTTTTCATCCGTTATTGGTGTCAAATTGCCTTATTGAACGAGAAAGCTTACAATAAACAATGTCGCAGATTGCGAGTAATTGGTAATAACCTGCAGGAGGGATAATGTTGACTACATATAAATATGAAGAAATAGCTCCAGAAGCCGAAGGACTAATTGTACCGGTAACGGCTTCAGAATTGGAAGCACTTAAGGAAGGCCAACCATTCATACAGCCTGCAATCGATAAACAGCTGCAGCAAATGCTTAGCAGTGGAATTTTGAAAGCAAAGACTGGTAATACAGCAGCTGTAGCAACACTAGGCTTGCTTCCGCAGCAGATGGTCGTGATCACAGTGATCGATGAAGCAGCTACTGAGCTGCGCGAAGCATTTGCTCAGGCTGCTGGGAAAGTAAAAAGCAACAAGCTGAATACGCTAGCCATCGATATTAGCTCAGCTGCTGTTTCTAGAGTTTTACAGCAAGCCGGCATTGAACGCGCAGTAAAATGTATGCTAGAAGGGCTTAAGCTGACGCTTATTGGTCGACAAGTATTGAAAAAACAAGAGCAATCTTTGTTTGAAGTTCAACAAATTAGCTTTGTACTAAATGATGAACAGCTTGGACACAAATCAATCATTGAAGCTGCTGTTCAGGAAGCAGAATATATGACGGAAAGTGTAAAGCTTGCACGAGATTTAACAAACATGTCTGGCAATGAACTTACGCCTGAACGACTCGCTTTTTATGCAGAGGAAGTTGCGCAAAAGCTTGAACTCGATATTGAGGTGCTTGATGAATGGAGCTGCGCGGAAGAACAAATGGGTGGACTTCTTGGAGTTGGGCAGGGAAGCGTCAATCCACCTCGCATGATTGTCATTCATTATGAGGGAAATCCGGAATCAGAAGAAAAGTGGGGAATTGTTGGCAAAGGAATTACATTTGATACGGGAGGTATTTCCCTGAAGCCCGCAGCAGGCATGGAGGACATGATCTCGGACATGGGGGGAGCCGCAGCAGTGCTGGGTGCCATTCATGCGATTGCCTCGATGAAGGTGAAAGCAAATGTGCTGGCTGTCATTCCGACTGCGGAAAACATGCCTTCAGACAGAGCACTTAAGCCAGGCGATGTCATTCGAACGATGAGCGGTCATACGGTTGAGGTTGTGAATACCGACGCAGAAGGCAGGCTAGTACTGGCGGATGGAATCACGACTGCCATTAAGCGAGGGGCAACTAAGCTTGTTGACGTAGCCACCCTGACAGGGGCAGTGCTCGTCGCGCTTGGCACTGAAGCGACAGGTGCGGTAACGAACGACAAGTCACTGATGGAAAAAGTGATAGCTGCATCCGAAAAGAGCGGAGAACGGATATGGCAGCTTCCTGCATATGCTGAATATAAGAAACTGATCGAAAGTGACGTTGCTGATTTGAAAAACAGTGGGGGACGCCATGCTGGCTCTATTACAGCAGGATTGTTCATTGGTCATTTTGTCGAAGAAAAGCCATGGGTACATTTGGACATTGCGGGAACAGCTTATGTGAATAAGGCAAGACGCTGGGAGCCAAAAGGTGCAACTGGCGTGATGGTTAGAACATTATATGAACTAATTGCTGAAAAAGATAGATAGAACCTAAATAGGCTCGATTTTATGAGGATCTATACGCTATTTCGATGAAACCGATGCCAAAAGGGCTATTGAAGCCTTTTCATAATTGTACTAGAATATAGAGAAGTTACGAAGCTGTGACATGGTTTCTAACTTCTCTTTTCCATAATTGTGCGTGGAGCACGGAATTACAATATCAAGATCTAAAAGTATAGAGAGGGTGGAATAAACTGCAATGAGCATCCATGATGAGCGCATTTCTTCTCCTTGGAAGAGCTACTATGGTCCTAACTATGGTTATGTGCAAGAGCAATACGAGCTTTATTTGCAAGACCCGAATCTGGTAGACCCTTCCGTTCGTGAGCTTTTTGTTCGATGGGGCGAGCCTCCTAGCGACATATTAATTGATGAATCCACTGATTCGTCAAACAGTAAGGCGGTAGCGCGTGCTTCCTTAATTAGCAACAACATTCAGATCGACAATAACTTATTACAAAAGGTAGTAGCTGCACACCAATTGATGCTGAATATACGTCGTTACGGGCATCTTGGCGCAGATATTAATCCACTTGACTTGAGTCCAAAAGCTGATACAAAGCTATTGGAGCCTAAAACTTTTGGCTTAACAAAGCAAGATCTTGAAGCAATTCCAGCGTCACTCATTTGGAATAATGCACCATCCAACATTACGAATGGATGGGAAGCGATTTTACGTTTACGTGAAATATACGCTCGTTCCGCAGCCTATGAGTTTACGCATATTCATGATGAGCAAGAGCGTGAATGGTTATTCAAGCAAGCTGAGTCTGGTTCTTTCCCTGCTCCGCTATCCGCTCGTGAAAAAGAAGCTTTGCTAGAACGTTTGCTGCAAGTAGAAATGTTCGAGAACTTTATTCATAAAACTTTTGTAGGTCAGAAAAGATTTTCAATTGAAGGGCTAGACATGCTCGTGCCTGTACTAGATGAAATCGTACGTACAGTCGCGCATGACGGAGCTCAAAATATATTGGTTGGAATGGCACACCGCGGTCGTCTAAACGTTCTTACTCACGTGTTAGGCAAACCGTATGAAAAGATTTTCGCAGAATTCCATCATTCTCCTAATAAAGCACTTGAAAGCGCTAAAAACCTAAATTATGGATGGACTGGGGACGTGAAGTACCATCTGGGAGCGGATCGTGCTGTTCATGAAGGTGAAACGGTACGAGCTAATATTACGCTTGCCAACAACCCGTCACATTTGGAGTTTGTTAACTCTGTCGTTGAAGGCTATACGCGTGCAGCGCAGGAAGATCGTACAATGCCAGGCTATCCGAAGCAGGATCAGCATGCTGCAGTAACGATCTGTGTTCATGGTGATGCTGCCTTTATCGGAGAAGGTATCGTTGCTGAAACATTAAACTTTAACGGTCTTGACGGATATCGTAATGGCGGTACGCTTCATATTATTGCGAACAACCGTCTTGGATTTACAACGAACAGCCAAGATTCTCGCTCTACACATTATGCGAGTGACCTTGCTAAAGGCTTCGATCTTCCAATTGTGCACGTGAATGCGGATGATCCAGAGGCTTGTCTTGCTGCGGTCAGATTGGCATGTGAGTATCGTCTACGGTTCAACAAAGGCTTTGTCATCGATCTTATCGGCTATCGTCGCTATGGTCATAACGAGATGGACGATCCAGAAGGAACACAGCCAGTCATGTATAAGCTTATCCGCAATCATCCAACAGTTAGTACAATTTATGCTAATGAGCTTGTAGAGAACAACACGATGACGAAGGAGCAGGTTGAAGGCTTGCGCAACAAAACTGCTGAAGTATTGCAGCAGGCTTATGCTTCCATGAAGGCAAAGGAAGGCAAAAAAGAAAAACGCGAAAAAATAGAGGGCGTTATCGTTCCAGAGGATGTTAAAACATCTGTACCGCTTGAGCAGCTTCGCGAGATTAACTTGGAGATGCTTAACCGTCCAGAAGGGTTCACAGAGTATACTAAGCTTCAGCGCATCCTACAGCGCAGAGCGGTGAGCCTGAACGATGGTGAAAAAGTGGACTGGGCGCATGCAGAGGCGTTGGCATTTGCTACGATCTTGGCCGATGGTACACCAATTCGAATGACTGGACAGGATTCTGAGCGTGGTACGTTCTCACATCGTCATATCGTTCTCAATGATAATAGAACCGGGCAGAAATTCTCGCCATTGCATTATATACCGCAGGCAAAGGCATCATTTGCTATCCATAACTCGCCATTGTCTGAAACTGCAGTGCTAGGCTTTGAATATGGCTACAATGTATTCGCTCCAGAAACATTTGTAATCTGGGAAGCGCAATATGGTGACTTTGCTAACGTTGCTCAAGTGATCTTTGATCAATTTATTAGTGCAGGTCGCGCGAAATGGTCACAAAAATCAGGGATTACTATATTGCTGCCACATGGCTACGAAGGTCAAGGACCAGAGCATTCAAGTGCTCGTCTTGAACGCTTCCTACAACTGTCGGCAGACAATAACTGGACGGTAGCCAATTTAACGAGTGCAGCACAATACTTCCACTTGCTGCGTAAACAAGCGAAAATGCTTGGCAGCGACAATGTTCGTCCATTAGTGCTTATGGCACCAAAAAGCTTGATTCGTAACCCTAGAGTTGCTTCTCACGGCACGGAGTTTAGCGAAGGCTCATTTAAGCCGGTACTGCCTCAGTTCAGCTTAACGGAGACTAAAGCTCAGCGTGAAAGAGTGAAACGTCTAGTGTTCGGAACGGGTAAGGTAATGGTAGATCTGGAGGAAGCAATGTCATCCGCTGCTCCGTCTGAATATGACTGGCTGCGTCTAGCACGTATCGAGCAGTTGTATCCATTCCCACAAGCTGAGGTAGAACGGATTGTGAAGCTGTTCCCTGGCGTTGAAGAAATCATTTGGGTTCAAGAGGAACCGAAAAATATGGGCTCCTGGTGGTACATGCAGTCGAAGCTTCTCGCAGTAGCTCCGAAAAACGTCAGCGTAGGCTACATCGGACGTCAAGAGCGTGCAAGTACGGCAAGCGGTCATCAAGAGGTTCATGTCAGAGAGCAGCAAGAAATTATTACAACGACGTTGAATGGTCAGCCATTTGAATCGAATATTGTTAGGGGGTAGCAGCACATGGCAGATATTATTGTACCAGAATTGGGAGAATCGATTTCTGAAGGAACGATTACAAAATGGTTTGTTAAAGTTGGAGATACGGTAAATCAAGGTGATGTACTACTGGAGCTGGAAACAGATAAGGTAAACATTGAAATTAGTGCTGAATCAAGCGGTGTCATCGGTTCTGTTAATAAAGGCGATGGCGAGGTTGTATTGGTAGGCGAAGTGATTGGTTCTATCGGTGAAGGTGCTGGATCAACGGCTCCTGCAGCTGCTGAGCCACAAGCAGCTCCACAACAAGCTGCACCAGCGCCTGATGCTGAACCAGTAGCGGTAGCAGCTGCAGCACCAGCACCGCAAGTTCAAGCGGCAGAGAGCAGTTCTTCTTCTGCTGTAACTGCTTCACCAGCAGCTCGTAAGCTGGCTCGTGAGCAAGGCATTGATCTTAATCAAGTACAAAGCAAGGATGCAATTGGTCGTATCTATCCAGATAATGTACGTACACATAATCAGCCTCAATCCACTGCGCCTGCGCCTAAGCCAGCGACTGTAGCTCCTGCTGCTGCTGTTTCTGCAGAGGGCAAGCCAGTAGATCGTAAGCGTATGTCTCGTCGCAGAGCAACAATCGCGAAGCGTCTTGTGGAAGCACAACGTACAGCAGCTATGCTAACTACGTTCAATGAAGTGGATATGACTGCAATTCTTGATTTGCGCAAGCGCCGTAAAGAAAATTTCTTTGCGAAGAATGAAGTGAATCTAGGCTTTATGTCTTTCTTTACAAAAGCGGTGGTAGGAGCATTAAAGCAATTCCCACTACTTAATGCAGAGATCGACGGAGAAGATATCGTAATTAAAAAATTCTATGATATCGGTATTGCCGTTGCAGCGAAGGAAGGATTAGTCGTTCCCGTTGTTCGCGATGCAGATCGCCTAGGCTTTGCTGAGATCGAGCGTAATATAGCTGAGCTAGCTAAAAAAGCTCGTGCCAATACGCTAACACTTGATGAGCTACAAGGTGGTAGCTTCACGATTACTAACGGTGGTGTATTCGGTTCATTGCTTTCAACTCCCATCTTGAACACACCGCAGGTTGGTATATTGGGAATGCATAAAATTCAACTTCGTCCTGTGGCGATAGATGAAGAACGTATGGAAAACCGTCCGATGATGTACATTGCACTATCCTATGATCATCGTATTGTTGATGGAAGCGAGGCTGTTCGTTTCCTAGCAACGGTGAAGGAACTGTTAGAAGATCCTGAGCAATTATTGCTGCAAGGATAGTTGCTACCAAAAAAAACCTCTCGAATTTCTACAATTTGAGAGGTTTTTTCTAATTTGTGGCAAATATATATAGTGTGATAGGTTTGAAGGAGGCTGAAATGATGGAAATCTCGAATCATGCAGTAGATATGAATAGAAATGCTTCTATGAATCGAGCAGCAGGTCGTCAGTATCCATACTCCTACAATCAATCGAGCAGCTATATGAAATTTGAAGCATTAATAAAGGAACAATCAAATTTTTATTCTGTTCTGATGGATCATGTAGTTGCAGGTGTGTTTGTCGTATATGACAACACGTTTATTTATGTGAATTCTTATTTTGCACAGCTGCTAGGGTATGCTGTAGAGGAAATCGTTGGGCAGAAGGTTGATCGCTTTATTGAAGAGGAAGATTGGCTGCTGCCTCAGTCGTTCGAAGGCATACTGGATAGTGAGATTACGAAACGCCAAATCTTTCGATGGAATGGTAAGCATAAAAATTCGTCTATAGTTTACTTTGAAGGTAAAAGCACAACGATTAAACATGACGGCATTATATATTACTTATCAACCGTCCAAGATGTTACGATAAAGTATGAAAAAGAACGTGAGCTTATTCGCAATGCCAAAATGTATCAACGAATGCTGATGACCATTCCTGAACCGATCTTTATTACTGTTGATCATTCCATTGTGTTCGCAAATCGTCATGGTCTAGATCTATTAGGGAAGCGTCATGTCAGTGGCTTAACCGAGCAATCCTTTCTTGACTATTTTGATGTAAAGGATCGTGAAGATGTTGCTCTCGATTTTCAAAGTGCACTGCTTCTAGAGGAAGCGACACCCTTCAGGCAGCAGCAGATGAAAATAAGTGATCGCGTTATTGAGGTTGAGCACTCGAGCGTTAAAATCGAAAATTATATAGGTCGCACAGCAATCCTTACTATATTAAGAGATTTGACGGAGCGCAGACAGGATGAGGAACGTCTTGTTCGATCAGAAAAGCTGTCCGTGATCGGTCAGCTTGCTGCTGGAGTTGCTCATGAGATTCGTAATCCGCTTACTGCTCTAAAAGGCTTCACACAGCTGCTGCGCAACAAATACACCGAACACAGCTATTATTTCGATATTATGGGCACAGAAATTGATCGAATTAATTTGATTGTTAATGAGTTTATGACACTAGCTAAGCCACATTACAGCTCTTTCCAATTTAATGATATCGTCCACATTGTGCAAAGTGTATTATCGATTCTTGAGACACAAGCAGCGTTATATGGAGTAGAGCTAGACTTCCAAGCGCAGCAAGATTTACCTAACGTGCATTGTAATGAAAACCAACTGAAGCAGGTATTCATCAATGTCATTAAAAATGCGATTGAAGCGATGCAGGACGGAGGACGTGTCATCATTACGATTCGCTTTGAGCCATTGGAACAAATGCTTCATGTGAAAATTAAAGATCATGGCATAGGTATGCCTGATGACGTGCAAAAACGGATCGGAGAGCCATTTCTGACGACAAAGGAAAAGGGCACTGGGCTTGGATTGATGGTTAGCTCACGTATTATTGAGGAGCACAAAGGTACGATGCTTATAACGAGCAAGGCAGGGGAAGGTACATTAATTGATATACAACTGCCGATTCACATGGAGAATATAGCAAATGGATAAAAAGGGTGTCCTTTGTCGGCGTTGCCAGACAAAGGACACCCTTTATATTCCCTCATGGTGTCTTGAAGCATATCTAGCTGCATAAGCTGCTGATTGCTGTCGTCAACCATTCAACTGCTGAGCATTTGGTTCTGGCGGCGATATTGCTCAGCCGTTACACCGGTAATTTGCTTAAAGGCTCGTGAAAAGTGTGCTAAATGCTTAAAGCCAACCTCCAAGCTTATATCCGTTATCTTGGCTTGGCTATCCACGAGCAGCAGCTTAGCAGCGTAGATTCTTCGCTCAAGTAAATATTGAAAGATCGTTGTTCTTGTCACTTCCTTGAATGACTTGCTTAAATAGTATTTGTTAAGATGCAAGGCATGCTGCAGATGATCGAGCGTCAACTCTTTTGCGTAATGCTGCTCGATATACGTAATGATATTTTGCACATGATGTTGCTTTGTCGATGTATTGCTCATCTGTTCGTTATCCATCGGCTGCTGGCATTGCTCATTGAGAAATAACATAAACTCAAGCAACACGGCATGACTTTTTTGATAGGCATATACGTCGGTTCGCTGTCCTAGCTGAGCTAATTTAGTTAGAAGTGCTTCGCACTCTTCTCTTGCTTCACCTGATAAGGAGAGGTGTATGTTCTTAAGCTGAGTAAAGGGTGCAAGTAGATTGCTTGTATAGGATGGCTGGATATGCTTTTCGAAGTATAATGGATCAAAATGAATAATGCTGCGCTTGTACACGTCCTGTTTTTCAAGCAAAGCCTTGTGCAGTGTCATACCATGCATAAGGATCAGATCGCCAGGTGCTAGCTTGTATATTCGATCATTAATCAGATAGCTTACTTGCCCTTCGTGAAAGTAATAAATCTCATATTGATAGTGAGTGTGATAGACCAGCTTGCTCGGAATGGATGTAAGATAGCTTACTGTAAATGGTTTTGCTTGTACAACAGTCAATACCCCTCACTCCTTCTTACATTATCATTGCAATAAGTATACACCAATCACGGTTAAATGGCGTGGTGATTTCGATAAATTGCAGAGAAGTGATGTAGGAATGAAAGTGCTACCATTAGAATCAGAACATGACAAACTGGAGGTCTGTGATGATAAAGGTACGCATCGGTATTATCGGCTTAGGTAATATGGGCAAAGGCCATCTGTCCTATCTGTTAGAAGGTAAGGTAAGTGGGATTGAGCTAACTGCAGTAGCGGATACGAACGAATCTGCAAGACAGTGGGCTGAGCAGCATTTACCTCAGCATGTCATCATCTATGATCAGCCACAGAAGCTTATAGAATCATCGGTTGTTGATGGAGTCATTGTCTGTACCCCGCATTTTTCACACGCTGAGCTGGCCATCGAATGCTTTAAGCATAACAAGCATGTTCTCATTGAAAAGCCTGCAGGTGTATATACGAAGCAAGTACGTGAGATGAATGAGGCTGCTGCTTGTAGTAATGTCGTATTTAGCATTATGTACAACCAACGCACCAATCCCTTATATCAAAAGCTAAAGGACCTGGTTGATAGTGGCGAATTAGGTGAGATTCGTCGCACGAATTGGATAATAACAGATTGGTACCGATCACAGTACTATTATGACAGTGGCTCATGGCGTGCAACTTGGAAAGGTGAAGGCGGAGGGGTGTTG
This sequence comes from Paenibacillus camelliae, assembly GCF_023715345.1. Lineage (GTDB taxonomy): Bacteria > Bacillota > Bacilli > Paenibacillales > Paenibacillaceae > Pristimantibacillus > Pristimantibacillus camelliae. Next base: position 947,473 of record NZ_JAMBNY010000001.1, on the reverse strand, counting down.
CTTAATCAGGCGCCACACCAGCTTGATTTGTGGCAGTGGACGGTAAGCTTAATGCCAAAACGAGTCCGTGCATTCTGTTACTTTGGCAAAGCGCGAAATATCGAAGTTGAGAATGACGTTACTGCATTCGTCGAGTATGACAATGGCGGTACGGGAGTGTTCATTACAACAACAATTGAAGCGCCAGGAACCAATCGTTATGAGGTAGTTGGAACGAAAGGTAAAGTAGTGATCGAGAATGGCAGGCTAACATTCAGCAGATTACGGGAATCTGAGCCAGAATATAATGCACGTTGTACAGAGAGCTTTGGTAAACCCGAAAGCTGGGTTATTGATGTACCGGTACAAGGAAATCATACAGATCATCTCGGAATTGTTCAAAACTGGGTAAATGCGATATTGCATGATGAGCCATTGCTCGCGCGAGGAGAAGAAGGAATAAAGGGTCTTATGTTATCGAATGCGATGCTGTTGTCTACTTGGAACGATGATTGGGTTGACCTGCCATTGGATGAGGAACAATTTTTAGTGCAGCTTCAGCAGAGAATGAATGAACCGCTAGTGAAGATAGGAGAAGTGTAATGCTCCTGCTCATCATGAAGGACGGCATTACAAGGTCAGCATGACATGGGAGAGAGAAGCGATATTATCCGTATAATATGCTTTGGTAAGCACTATGCATCTGTTCAAGCAATCAGTCTATATATTTCTCGGGAAATATTGAAAAGTAGAGCAGCATATTCACGCTTCTCGTTTAACCCATTATTTTATTTCAAATAGCCTATACGAAGGTCATATACGATATAAAGCGAGTTTTCCTAAGAGCATATATTCAAGGTGTCGTGTGTGGATGCTAACGCTTTTTGACTAAAGATGCTATAATCATCTAAATGATTCCTTATCATGAGCTTGATCAAACAAGAGCAAGCTACGTTAATGCTTTACTCTCATAGAGGTGGCATTAATAGAAAAGCAATGGGGAACGATTACTATATGAGTTTTCCGATGGTTTAGACTAAGATTTGCATGAGATTGTGCAACGTAATGACTGTATAGGCCGTAAGTAAGAGAACAACAAGACATACAGAATGAATGAAGGAGTGTAAAAACATTGAAGCCATTTTTGGATGAAAATTTTCTATTGCAAAACGATGCAGCACAAGCGTTGTATCATAACTATGCGAAGACAATGCCCATTATTGACTATCATTGCCATTTAGACCCAAAGGAAATTTATGAGAACGCAAGCTTTACCAACTTAACAGAGGCTTGGCTAGCTGGTGATCATTATAAATGGAGAGCCATTCGCGCGAATGGAGCGGTCGAAGAGCTTGTAACTGGTGGAGAAGGCGTAGATGATTACGATCGCTTCTTAGCATATACAGCAGCGTTACCACAAGCGATTGGCAATCCGCTATATCATTGGTCTCATCTGGAGCTTCAGCGTTTCTTTGGTGTTAATGAAATCATTAACGAATCAAACGCACCGATGATTTGGGAGAAAGTGAATGCAAAGCTTGCAACAGGTGACTATCGAGTACGTGATTTAATAAAAATGTCCAACGTTAGTGTCATCTGTACAACTGACGATCCAACGGATACATTGGAATACCATAAGAAAATAAAAGAGCTTGAGAACTTCGACGTTCAAGTATTACCTACCTTCCGTCCAGATAAAGCGCTTGAAATTAATAAAACAGGCTTTTTGGAGTGGATTGAGAAGCTTGCGCAAGTGTGTGGTGTAGAGCTGAACAGCTATGATGCGCTGCTTAAGGCATTAGATGATCGTATTGATTATTTCCAAGAGGTGGGCTGCAAGGTGTCCGATCATGGAATGGACTACGTTCCGTATCATGAAGCGACGAAAGAGCAGGCTGCTGATATTTATGCACGTAAGCTGCGTGGTGAAACAATCAGTCTCGTTGAAGAAAAGCAATATAAAACGTATACGTTTTTACATATGGCGAAGCGTTATGCGAAGTACGACTGGGCAATGCAGCTTCATATGAATCCTACACGCAATAACAATACAAGAATGTTCAAGAAGCTCGGTCCAGACCATGGCTTTGATGCAATTAATGATGCACCAGTAGCGGGTCCACTTCAAGGCCTGCTTGATGCATTGGAGCAGGAAGAGCTGCTGCCTAAAACAATCGTGTATTCACTCAATGCGAACGATAATGAAGTACTTGCTGCGCTTATTGGAGCGTTCCAAGGTGGTGGCGTTGCTGGTAAAATGCAGCTTGGATCAGCTTGGTGGTTTAACGATACGAAAAAAGGCATGATCGCTCAAATTGAAAGCTTGGCCAACTTTGGCTTACTCGGTCAATTCGTCGGAATGCTAACGGATTCTCGCAGCTTCCTAAGCTTTACCCGTCACGAATATTTCCGTCGCATCCTATGTAACGTCATTGGTACATGGGTAGAGCAAGGAGAGCTTCCATATGACGAGAAGCATCTCGGCCAGCTCGTACAAAACATTTGCTACTATAACGCGAAACGCTATTTCAATTTCTAACGTTGAATAGTGGCTGTTAGATAAATGAAAAGAAGCAAGCATTCAGAGCATGATAAGCTTCCCTAGACAAACAGATTCTGTCTGGCGATAGGGAAACATCACATCAGCCCGATGCTTGCTTCTTTTTTTTGATTATAGAACTCCCTAGCGAAGTAACTAGTGGGGTTAACGACGAAGCAACGCACACAACCGCTCCAGCGGAGTAAAAGGTGAGGTTTAGCAACGAAGCGACGCCCAAGAAGTGCCCCAGCGGAGTAAATAGTGAGAGTGTAAAAGCGAAGCGGTTGCCTTTGTCCTCTGATTTCTACAATAAATACCCTTCTTAGAAATCAGAGGACAACAGCAATTGAAACCTCACTAATTACGGAGCGCCGAAATCAGAGGACAACAGCAATTGAAACCTCACTATTTACGTAGCGCCGAAACCTCACTATTTACGAACCAGTTACGCAGCGCCAACAATATAATGAAGCATTTGCGAGGCAATGATATTGCAGGCAATGCATAGCAGATCGCTATTGAGCAAGATCCTCCCCATTAGGAAAAAAGCAAGGCCTCCGACGAGATCAAGCATAATATAACGCTTAATGGAGTGAATCGAAACGACATACACTTGAAATTCAGTCTGTAGTAACCTCGGAGCTGCACTAATCACACATCACTCCTCCCATCTCATCATTTATCAACTCATTTTATGTGCAGGAGGAGTAGATCATTCGCATCATGTAACGAAAAACGGTGGATTGATTAATTTTATTCAATGCCATAAACTTCTTTCACCGTATCAAGAAAATACTGCGACCGCTTTGGTACATAATGATCTTTTAGCCAAACTATTCCGACATCCGACTGAAGCGTATCGAGTGATAACGGAATGATCTTGACACGTGGATCTATAAATGAGCTCATGACGGAGCGGGGCAGCATAGCTATACCAAGTCCATCTGCTATCAATGCAATCGAGATAGCAACAGAGGAGCATTCGCATATAATGTTTGGCTCAATGCCATAACGATGGCAAGCAGCGATAACCTGCTCATGCATATGTGTCGTTTGGTCTGTTTTGAGCGTTAATAAAGGGTAGTGAGCGAGCTCCTCAAGCTGAAAGCTCGTCTTATGTTCAAATTGCTTCCAGCTTGTCGGTACAATCACGACAAATGGGTCAGAAGGGAGAGGCATAATCGCAAGCTGTTTAGGATCAGTCAGCGCTTCAAAGGGAAGTCTGGCAAACACAAGATCTATCGCATGCTTTTCAAGCTGCTCACCGAGATAGTAATGATCTCCCTCTAATATTTTGTAGCTGACTTGAGGATACTTTTTACGATATTGCTCAATCGGTCGAGGTAATAGCGAGCTGCAGGAAAATACTGCTCCAATGGACAAAACACCGCGGACACCTTGCTCAAGCTCTTTCATTTCTTCAATGGTTTCATTAAACTGAGAGTAAAGGGACTCTGCACGCTTTTTTAGGTGTAAACCGGCATCGGTCAGCTGCAAGCCTTTACCGTGTCGATCGAAAAGCTTCACCCCTAATTCGTCCTCCATCTGCTTAAGCTGACGGCTTAATGGGGGCTGCTCCATATTTAGCAGCTTAGCTGCTCGTGTGATTTGACCCTCGCGAGCAATCGTCAAAAAGTATCTAAGCTGTCGCATATCCATGTGAACGCTTCCCTTCTAAAATGCCATACCTAAAAGGTATGGCAAAGTAATCTTATAGATATTATAAATATACGTCAATCCATGGTATCATTCAATTAACAATATTAATTGTAAGGAGAGTTACCAACTATGCCACAAGAAATTATCATTGAACAAGCGACTCAGCTAAAGCAAAAACCGGACGAAAATAATCTTGGTTTCGGCCACTACTATACAGATCATATGTTTATCCTTGAATATACTGAGGGTCAAGGATGGCATTCAGGTCGAGTAATTCCTTATCAGAACATTTCTTTAGACCCAGCAGCGAAAGTTTTCCATTACGGTCAGACGGTATTTGAAGGAATGAAAGCTTACCGCACAGAAGACGGCATAAAGCTGTTTCGTCCTAGAAAAAACTTTGAGCGTTTGAATAAATCTAATGCTCGTCTAAGTATTCCGCATCTTGATGAGGATCTTGCTTATAACGGTCTTATGGAGCTTCTAAATGTAGATCGCGACTGGGTTCCAGCAGCTGAAGGCACAAGCTTGTATATTCGTCCGTTTATTATTGCGACGGAGCCAGCATTAGGCGTTAATCCTTCGTTAAGCTATCTGTTTATGATCATTATGTCACCAGTTGGTGCATATTACGCAGAAGGGGTTAATCCCGTTAAAATCCATGTTGAATCTCACTTTGTACGCGCCGTTGCAGGTGGTGTAGGTGAAGCGAAAACTGCTGGTAACTATGCGGCAGGTTTGAATGCACAGGAAGAAGCGAAGGACCGCGGCTATTCCCAAGTATTATGGCTAGATGGTGTTCATCGTAAATACATCGAGGAAGTTGGAAGCATGAACGTCTTTTTCAAAATAGACGGTAAAGTCGTTACTCCGATGCTTAACGGAAGCATCCTTGATGGTATTACTCGTAACTCAGTGATTACGCTGCTTAAACATTGGGATGTGCCTGTAGAGGAGCGCCGCATTTCTATTGATGAGCTCATTGAAGCGCATCATAACGGCAAACTAGAGGAAGCTTTCGGCACAGGGACAGCTGCCGTTATCTCACCAATTGGTGAACTAAGCTATCATAATGAGAAGTATGTAATTAACGAAGGTAAAACTGGCGAGCTTTCAGCGAAAATTTACGACACCATTACAGGTATCCAAAAGGGCAAAGTAGAAGATCCATTCGGCTGGCTCGTTGCTTTAAATAAATAATTTACATTTGCATAATAGATAGTAACAAACAATAAGTAAAATCCCCTTCCATAAGCTTCGTTGTAATCAACGATTAGCTTATTGGTAAGGGGATTTTGTCTAGTACAACGAAAGATAGGAAACTGCACGGCTCCGAAGGATTAATTCTTCATCGACTTGAGCCTGATGGGAACCATCAGGTAAAAAGTTTAATTGATGTAAAGCGTTGGTGAACAAATAAATAGCCCGCTGATCATACGTTTCATATTGCTTCAATGTATTGGAAATTAGCTCAGTAAGGTTAGAAATGGTGGAAGGACCGACAAATGGGGTAAGTTGATGTTCCCAATCCTGGAGATGAAAGCTGATATCTGAATCATCGATAAAAATTTCACTCCAGCCATATCCTCGATTGCTTGAAATTCTCAAGCACACACGATAGCCATTGGCATCGACTGCAAGAGCAGGGATAACAAAAACTTCGATCCGTTGAATGTGAAGCACAGCGGCTTCAGGTTGAACATTTTGAAAATCATTCGATGGACAAATAGACATTGCACATCTCTCCTTTCACGCTGACGAGGTTAGCTGTCGGGTTCGGGCAAGAGAGTAGGCCCTACCGTTCACCTATTAATCTGCTGAAAAAAGTCTTTTCTACAGACTTTTTCGTACAGGTAATTATAGGTAGTCCGGATTCACCCCTTAAGGCGTTTGGTTCCCCCGCTTTTTCTAGTGAAAAATTAAGCGAATATATGTTTATTTTAAGGGTTTTTATCCGGTTTGTAAATGAAACCGTTCTTCTAATAAGATTTACGAATCAATATTATACTTGTGCACAATTTTTTTTATTTTGCGTTATGTTACAATATCAAGTATGATGGTAAGAAAAACAGAACTGACGTTCAGAGTAGAAGGAGTATCAGATATGCAGTCAAAAACGACACATTGTAAGATTGTTGATTGTACGATCCGTGATGGTGGCCTTGTAAATAATTGGGATTTCAGTGTTGAATTCGTTCAGCATTTGTATAATAGCTTGAATGAAGCTGGTGTGGACTATATGGAAATCGGCTATAAAAACTCTCCTAAGCTTCTGAAGGGAGCAGATTCTGCAGGTCCTTGGCGCTTTTTAGATGATGATTTTCTACGTAAGGTCATCCCTAACAAAGGACATACGAAGCTGTCTGCACTTGTCGATATTGGTAGAGTGGATGAGAATGATATCTTGCCTCGCAGTGAAAGCATGCTGGATCTCATTCGTGTTGCCTGTTACATACAGGATGTGGACAAGGCTCTTGAACTTGTTCAAATCTTCCACGACCGCGGCTATGAAACGACAATTAACATTATGGCACTATCTAACGTACTGGAGAACCAGTTAGTTGAAGCGTTCAAGCTAATTAATGAAAGTGTTGTAGATGTTGTATATGTTGTTGATTCCTACGGAAGCCTAAAGCCTTCGGATATGAGTTATCTCGTTGATAAATTCCAAGAGCATCTACCTAATAAACGTCTTGGTGTCCATGCGCATAACAACCTTCAGTTAGCTTTTGCTAATACGCTGATTGCAGCAGGCAAAGGAGTAGAGCTGCTGGATGCTTCCGTATATGGTATGGGGCGTGCTGCGGGCAACTGTAATACAGAGTTGCTTGTTACAGAATTGCAGAATACAAAGTACAATGTTCGTCCAGTACTTGATATGATTGAGAAATATATGATTCCAATGCGTGAGGAAGTGGAATGGGGCTACATCATTCCGTACATGGTTACTGGTGTGCTGGATGAGCATCCACGATCTGCAATGGCATTGCGCAATTCGGATAAAAAGGATAAATATGTTGATTTTTACGATCAGCTGACGACACCTGAAATGGCCAGCAAGTAAGTAAATTGTTTGGAAGGAGAAGGATAGTTCGGTAACGAACTATCCTTCTTTTTATTGTTAGTATAGTTTTCCTTGGCGGTACAATATGTTTGATAATCTCATAACTGCATGGTTATAGCAGCATTGGCGCAGCTGTTGGGGCTGTTGGAAGTAAAGCGGGAGCACCTGATTAAGCGTCGTACTCATTTTATCGAATAGCATCTCATAAACCTGCTCTTCACTGAAAAACTTTGTATCTCTTCCCTGCAGCCACTCAAAGTATGAAACAATAACTCCGCCAGCGTTTGCCAGTATGTCAGGTATTACGATGGCATGCCGCTTGGCAAGTGCCTCGTCTGCCTCTCCCGTGATAGGGGCGTTTGCTCCTTCGACAATAATACTTGCTTTCACTTTAGCAACATTATGTTGATGAATCTGCTCTTCAAGCGCCGCTAAAAACAACACATCAACGTCATGATATAAAACTGCCTCACGATCAAGTATAGTTGCCTGCACATCAGCCTCTTGCAGCTGCTGCTCGTTCATAGGCAGTTCGCCTTGATGCAATCTGCTGAAGCTTAGCAGCTTATCAATAGGCAGTCCTTGCTCACTATATAGCGTGACATTGCGATCGCTTACTGCAACGACTTTATGCATTCCATCATTATCCTTGAAAGCCTCAGAGGCTACGACGGAGCCAACATTACCAAAGCCTTGAATCGCTATCGAAAGTGGACGATTAATAAAACGTTTTACTGTAGTAACATATGGATTATTGTATGCATCAAGTACAGATAGGTGACTGTTTACATACTGCTGCAGCATATACTTAAATACGAAATAAACGCCCTTGCCGGTGGCCTCTTTTCTTCCAAGCGAGCCACCGAATGCAATGCTCTTGCCGGTGAAGCTGCCGAGATATGGCTGGCCAGGATGAATGCTCTTGTATTCGGCAGCCATCCAATCCATCTCGCGCTCGCTAGTACCCATATCGGGTGCTGGAATATCCTTATCTGGTCCAAGTATGTCAGTAAAGTACTGTACATATTTTTTGCAGATCATATACAGCTCACGTTCAGAGTATTGTCTTGGGTTTATACATACTCCGCCTTTCCCGCCACCAAAAGGAACATCATGCAATGCGTTTTTTAGTGTCATTAACGCAGCTAAATTCGTAACTTCATCCTCATTTACCGATTCGTGAAACCGAATGCCGCCTTTGTATGGTCCTAACGCATCGTTATGCTGGATGCGATAAGCTGGTATTCGAACAACTACCCCGCTGTCTAGCGTGATACGAAGGAAAGCCTTATGTGTTTTATTTGGAGTCGATAATATCGCTCCCAGTGATTGAAAGGCCTGCTCTCTTTTTTTATCTGCTAGTTGTGGTAAGATAGAACTGTTTTCCATTAACATTCGTAAAGATTGCTCAACAATAGCGCTCGTTTGTCTGCCCAACGTTTTCAGCTCCTTTAATCATTTGTCGCATCTTTCATTTAGGATGTACGACTATGAGAGAAAGATACGCTTCTGCACCACGAGGCGGAAATGAAGTGCAGCTCTAGCATTATCATACAATATTTCATGGATATGTCTATGTAGCGATCATTATTAAGGGTTTTACATAAAGTCAACTTGGAGTCATGAACAAAATATTAAAGGGAGTGTCAAATTGGAAATCTTCGTTTACATAACCAAACTAATCGTCTATGGGTTGTTAATTTCACTAAGTGGTTTGATTATGGTGGATAGCTTTGTCCGTAATGCTATAGCAGAAACGCGAATTCAATGGCGAGAGAGTATCATCCAAACGGTTAACAGAAGCTTGCTGCTTGCAGTCATATTAGCTATATTCGCTCAAGTTGTTCAATGGACACAATCCTTTGGGGGTGTGGAGCAGATTGCAACGCTCCTTATTGAGGGTTCGACTGGACGTACCTGGCTTGCTTTACTGCTACTAAGTGCGATCGGCTTATTCGTTCAAAAGCTACAGGCTGCAAGGCTGATCATTATTGTGCTGCTATTGCTTGCGGAAAGTATGAACGGTCATGCTTCGTCCGATAGCTTAATTATATTGTTTGATTTTATTCATCTCGCTACGATCTCGATTTGGGTCGGTGGCGTGATCTATTTTCTAGTCAATTGGAAGGATGGAACTGAGCAAGTAAGGACATTTCTAGAGCGCTTTACAAAGCTGCTTTGGCTGACGATAGCAATCGCTAGTGTGAGCGGTATTGCATTAACAGCTCTTATTCTTCCGAGTATAAGCTATCTATTGTATACAAGCTGGGGGCAGCTATTGCTAGTGAAAATCGTAGCTATATTGATTGCGATATGGCTTGGCTACACTGCTAATACCTACATACGAAAGCATCAGGCCGATAGAAAGTCACGACTATTGAAGATCGAATATATGACACTTCTCGTCGTTATTGCACTTGCAGCACTATTGAGCACGATTAGTCCGCTGCCTAGTGCAGAGAATGCATTGAATAGACATCAAATGGGAGATGAGCTCCATTATACGGTGAAGCTTTCACCAAATGCGCCAGGACCCAATACGTTTAGCTTAAGCCTATGGACCTTGAAGGAAGAAGGCGAAGTAGCGAACGTACAGCTATCATTATATGCAGATGATAAGCCAAAAACATCTGCTCGCGCATATATATTGCAGTCTATTCCGATTGAAGACAATATTGAGTTTCCTGGGTTTATCGAGCAACAGTTCTCTCTTAAAGAGCTGAAGCTGCCATACCCAACGTTATGGCATGCGACTGTAGACATCGTATTTGCAAGTGGACAGGAGCGGCAATTTAGTTTTTCCTTTGAGAATTAGGGCATGGCGTAGTTGCGCTAACCTGTACTTTTGCTTATAATGTATAGGAGTTGTTCAAAAGCCCCCTTTGATCACGAAGGTAGCACTGTAAGGTTAATCGACATCGAATATTGAATTCAGCCAGGTCTTCCGGTGCTCACGTACCAACAACGTACGCTGCGCTCCTCATCCCTTAGCTTTATCCAATCTTCTCGGTGCTGAAAGTAGGCTATTTGAACATATTATTTAAAGAGTTGTTCAAAAAGCCCCCACTGATCACGGGGTTATAATAAAAAGCGTTGATGGAGATAAGTACGCAAACAAACTATACAGGGACGAACAGCCATAGATTGAAAGCTGATCGATAGTCACTGCCTGCGGAAATTCACTCTGGAGCATGCACTTGAACCTTCTGTTTGACAGAGGCTGTAGAGCTGCACGTAACTCTACGATACAGAGATCTAAGTGATAGCATTAGCTATCTAAATTAGGGTGGTACCACGGTTCTTCCGTCCCTTCGGGGAGGAAGAGCCTTTTTTTATATATTGGTATAGCAAATTGGAGGGATTCGCATGAAAGAAAAATTAGAAGCACTACGAAACGAGGCGCTTGCCGCGCTGGAAAACATTGATCTAGCAAGCTCGCTTCAAGAATTGCGCGTAAAATACTTAGGTAAAAAAGGTGCACTCACTGAGGTGCTGCGTGGTATGGGTAGCCTAAGTGCAGAAGAGCGTCCAATTATCGGTCAAGTCGCTAATGATGTGCGCGCAGCGATCGAAGAAGTGATTGAGAAAAAGCAACAGGCCATCCAACAAGCTGAAACAGACCGTCGTCTTCGTGAAGAAACGATCGATGTGACATTGCAAGGACGTCAGTTGCCTACAGGAGCTGTACATCCACTCAACAAGGTAGCACAAGAAATTGAGGATATCTTCATTGGATTAGGCTACTCCGTTGCTGAAGGTCCAGAGGTCGAAACGGACTATTACAATTTTGAAGCGTTGAATTTACCGAAGAATCACCCCGCACGTGATATGCAGGATACGTTCTATATTACAGAGGAAATTTTGATGAGAACACAAACATCCCCTGTACAGGTCCGAGCAATGCAAGCACATCGCGGTGAAACTCCGATCCGTATCATATGCCCGGGTAAGGTTTATCGCCGAGACGATGATGATGCAACGCATTCCTTCCAGTTCAACCAAGTTGAAGGCTTAGTTGTCGGCAAAAACGTACGAATGAGTGATCTGAAGGGAACGCTGCTGCAATTTGCACAGCAAATGTTCGGTGAGCATACACAGATTCGTCTTCGCCCGAGCTTCTTCCCATTTACAGAGCCAAGCGCTGAGGTTGATGTGACCTGTGCGCAATGTGGCGGAAATGGCTGTCGTATGTGTAAGCACACAGGCTGGCTAGAGATTTTGGGCTGCGGTATGGTGCATCCACGAGTGCTTGAAATGGGTGGCTATGATCCTGAAGAGGTATCAGGCTTTGCTTTCGGTATGGGAATCGAGCGTATCGCGCTGTTGAAATACGGCATTGACGATATTCGTCATTTCTATACAAATGATACGCGATTCCTCTCTCAATTTGCCCGGATGTGATGAGAGCTTAACATACCAAAGTGAAAAGAAGGGAAGATGTAACTAATGAAGGTTTCATATAAATGGCTTGAGCAATATGTTGATCTTAGCGGAATTACAGCAAGTGAGCTTGCAGAAAAAATGACAAGAGGCGGTATCGAGATCGATATCGTAGAAAGCAGAAATAAAGGCGTTTCCGGTGTTGTTGTCGGTTATGTGAAGGAAAAGCAGAAGCATCCAGACGCAGATAAGCTAAATGTATGTAAGGTTGATGTTGGTACTGGTGAAGACTTGCAAATCGTATGTGGCGCCCCTAATGTTGACGCTGGTCAGCATGTGCCTGTAGCTGTTATTGGCGCAAAGCTGCCTGGAGACTTCAAAATTAAGCGTGCGAAGCTTCGCGGAGTAGAATCACAAGGAATGATTTGCTCTGCTAAGGAGCTTGGGATGAACGACAAGCTATTGTCTAAAGAGCAGCAGGAAGGAATACTTGTATTACCTTCCACACTTGAATTAGGTACGCCGATTGAACAAGTGCTCGGACTTGATGATGAAGTGTTGGAGCTTGATCTTACACCTAACCGTTCTGATGCGCTAAGCATGCTTGGTGTAGCCTACGAAACGTCAGCATTAACTGGTCGTGAAGTAAAGCTTCCACAGGTTCAAATTGCTGATACGACGGAGCAAGCCAGCGAATATGTGAACGTAACGATCGATAATAAAGAGCTGTGCAGCCATTATTCAGCACGCTACATTAAAGGTGTCAACGTTGCGCCTTCACCGCTTTGGCTGCAAAACAGCTTGATTGCAGCTGGTATACGTCCAATTAATAACATTGTCGATGTGACGAATTATGTCATGCTTGAATATGGTCAGCCGCTTCATGCGTTTGATGCCGATAAAATTCCTGGTGGCCGAATTGTCGTGCGTTCTGCTGCACGTGGTGAGGTTCTAGTTACTCTTGACGATCAGGAGCGCAAGCTTGAAGAGCATATGCTTGTTATCGCAGATGAGAAAGCTCCAATAGCACTTGCAGGAGTTATGGGCGGTGCTAGTACAGAGGTTACGTCTTCAACCGTCAATATTATTTTGGAATCTGCTTGCTTTGCGGGCGGAACGGTAAGAAAAACATCTCGTGAGCTTGGTCTACGCTCAGAATCTAGTCTTCGTTTTGAAAAAGAAGTGGATCCAGGTCGTGTTATTCCTGCACTAAATCGAGCTGCAGCACTTATTGCAGAGCTTGGTGAAGGATTAGTGCTAGAGGGCATTGTTGAACAAGTAGTGAAGGAAATCAAGCCGCGCCACATTAGCGTATCGTTGGAAAAAATTAATCGAGTGTTAGGTACTTCACTTTCTGGACTCGAAGTAAAAGCGATTATGAATCGACTAGGGTTTGATTTTGAAACCAATGAAAATGAACAGTATGTAGTAGAGGTTCCAACTCGCCGCGGTGACATTACGTTAGATGTTGATGTAATTGAAGAAATTGCTCGTATCTATGGCTACGATAATATTCCGACTACGCCGATCTATGGAGAAGTTATTCCTGGTGCATTAACGAAGCCTCAAAGTATTCGTCGTGAGCTGCGTAAGCGTCTGTCAGATTCAGGTATGCTGGAAGTTATCAGCTATTCCTTCACTAGTCCGAAGCATACGACATTATTTCCAGATCTAGTGCCGAATCCACATGCTGTCAAGCTGCTTATGCCGATGAGCGAGGAGCGCAGTGTGCTGCGTACAAACTTAATCGCTCAGTTGATCGATATTGCAACGTATAATCGCAACCGTAAAAATGAATCGCTAGCATTATTTGAAATTGGCTCCGTATTCCATACGAATGAGTCTGAGCTGACGAAGCTGCCTGAGGAGAAGCATCGCTTTGCTGCATTATTAACAGGTCAGCGTATCGAAGCTGGCTGGTTTAGCAAAGCTGTAGCTTATGACTTCTACGATGCAAAGGGGATCGTTGAGACGATCACTGCGGCATTGGGATTAGGTGAGCATATCAGCTATGAAGCTGCACAGCCGTCTCAATTTCACCCAGGTAGGACAGCTGCAATTGTGTTAAACGATAACGATGAAAAACAAATCATTGGCTATGTTGGTCAGCTGCATCCAGAGCTTCAGCGTCAATCAGATCTAGAAGATACGTTTGTTGTTGAACTAGAGCTTGCACCGCTTTATGAGCTGGCGAGCAGTGAAATTGTATATAAAGCACTACCTCGTTACCCAGCGATTACGCGCGATATCGCTGTAGTTGTAGAAGCAGACGTTCAAGTAGGCAATATGGTAGCGGCAATTAAGGAAGCTGCTGGAGAGCTGCTTGAGTCCGTTCAGGTGTTCGACGTGTTTACTGGCGAACGTCTAGGTGCAGGCAAGAAGAGCGTTGCTATCTCATTAGTATATCGTCATAAAGAGCGTACGCTAACGGATGAAGAGGTTACTGAGCTTCATGACACCGTTGTTAAATCATTAGAACAATCTTTTGCAGCAGAATTGCGCAAATAGGCAGGAAACAATAGAAGTCGCATCGAATAAGTTCCTAGTGGGCTAAAGATGCGGCTTTTTTGCCGTTAACATAGCATTGGACTAGATGGAATGGGGGTACACGCATGGACACAGAACAAATCATCGTAAATGTTGATATATATGGCAGCCAGTATAAACTTAAAGGACATTCTAGCGTTGAATATATGAAATCAATCGCATCTTCGATTGATGAGATAATGCATAAATTAGCAAAAAACTTTCCCGTTCTGGATACACATAAATTAGCGGTGCTTACCGCCGTTCAAATATCAGAGGAAGTTTTTCGTCTTAGACGTGAAAATAACCGCTTACAGGCGGAAGAAGCAAGACTACATATCACCGAGAAGCAGCTTGAGGATGAAAAGGTGAAATGGCAGCAATTGAATGAACAGTATGAGCTCTATATGAGAAAGTCAGAACAAGAGCTTGAGCAATTGAAGGAGCTGCATCAGCAGCAGCTTGAAGAGGAACGCAGTTCATTAGAAGCAAGGTTGGATCAGGAACGCTTTCAGCTTACTGAAGAGAAAGAGAAGCTAAAGGCATCCTTTAACCTAGAGCGCAAGCAGCTAGAGGAGACACACGCAGAACAGCTAAAAATTGTTATCGAAAAGTCAGAGCAATTACAGGCATCTTTGGAGGAAGTAATAAAACAGCTTAAACAAGAGCATGAAGAGGCACTCGTTGTACTTCATAAGCAATATGATGAAGAGAAACGTATTGCGTTAGTCAATCAAAAAAGTAGATTTGAAGCTGAAATTGCAAAACAAAAATCAGAATTTGATACGCTAACTGCTGAAAAAAATCATATACAGCAGCAATATGATGAAACGGTTCAATCGTTGAAGGAGCAGCTGTCTTCTTTACAGCAAGAGCGTGAGGCTGAGAAAGAAGCATCGGCATTGCAGCAGGAGCAATTAAATGAGCAATCAGAGAAGCTCAAGGAGCTGCTTGAATCCGAAAAGCTGCGCTGGATTAATGAACGCGAGCAATTGTTGAATCAAGTGAATGCTACGAAGCGGGAGCTACAACAGCAAAAGGAAAGCTTTGAATTGCGTTTGTCTCAAGCGGATGAACAAATATTACAGGCGATTGAGCAGGAAGAAGCGCTCCGCTCAGATCTTAACGAAGCAGCGCGTGCTTACTCAGAGCTTGAGGAGCTTCGTGAGCAGCTACAGGAAAGTCATGCATCGGAGCTTGAGAGGCTTCGTGAGCAGCTACAGGAAAGTCATGCATCGGAGCTTGAGGAGCTTCGTTCTCAGCTACAGGAAAGTCAAGCATCGGAACTCGAGCAGCTACGTGAGCAGCTGAAGCAGAGCCATATAGCAGAACAAGAGCAGCTACGTGAGCAGCTGAAGCAGAGCCATATAGCAGAACAAGAGCAGCTACGAGAGCAGCTGAAGCAGAGCCATATAACGGAGCTGGAACTGCTACGCGATGAGCTTAAACAGAATCATATGGCTGAGCTGGAGCAGACACGCATTCAACTGAAGCAAAGTCATGCATCAGAGCTAGAGAAGCTAAGTGAGCAACTAGTAGCAGCAACTGAGCTTGCTGAGCTGCATGAGCTTGAGCTGCAGGAGGCAGAGCAATCACTACGCGATATTCAAACAGAATTGAAAGCCCAGCTTAAAGAACAGCAGTCGATGGTGGAACAGCTTCAAACCCAGCTAAAGGCAGCAGAAGAGAATGGACATCATACGAAGCAGCATATAGCAAGCTTGGAGCAGCAACTCATGGAAGAAGGATTAAAGTTGCTATCTGCACAAGAGCAGCAGGAGAGAGAGCGTCATGCTTCTGAGCAACAGCTACATCAGCTTGAACAGCTATTAGAGCAAGCCGAGCAGCAACATCAGGTAATGAAGGAACAAGCTGTGAACTATGAACAGAAGCTGACCGCATTACAAGCAGAGGCAGAGCAAAAGCAAGCTGAGCAGCTTGCCATGCATCAGAACGAGCAAGAGCTCACAATGCTCTTAATCCAAGAATTAGAAGAGAAAGCCGAGCAGCTTGAAGCTAATTTAGATGAAAAGGAAAAGTTTAATAACGAATTAATTAAGTCTAAGCAGCAGTTGGAGCAGCAATTGCAACAGAAAGAGCAACAGCTGCAACAGCAAGTACAACAATTGCAACAGCAAGAGCAGGCACGACTCGCACAGCTTGAAGCATTACAATTACAGAAGCGTAAGCTGGAAGAGGAACTAGAGCTAAGCTTAGACATGCAAGCAGAGCTCGAGCTGAAAATCAGTGAGCAGCAGTCGATCAAAAAGCAGCTTGATGAGCAAAGAGTCGTTTTACAAGAGAAGGATAATCAGCTCGCACAGCTTGAGCAAGAGCTTGACCAACTGCGTCAGCAATATCAAGCTGATCAACAGCAGCTGTCAGAGAAAACTGTATTACTGCAGCAAGCCGAGCAGCAGAAGCAGCTTGTTACTGAGCTTCAGGAAGAGCTTGACGCTGTAAGAAACGAGTTAAATCAAGCAGTTGATCACAATAAACAACTGCAGGCACGGCAGCTGAAGGATGCAGAAAAGACAGAAGAGCTCCTGCAATATCTTGAGATTAATGCTGCGAAAGAAAGATTGTCAGCCAATCAAATTGCAATGGCACAAGAGCAAATCGAAGAACTTACAGAAAAGCTAACAGCTAGCTTGGAAAAGCAGCAGCAGCTCGAACGTGAGCAGCAAGAGGAATTGAAGCGGCTTGAGGATGAGTTTGTTCAGCTAGAGCAGCATAAGAAGCAGCTTGAGCAGCAGGCATCCTTGTACGAGGAGCAGCTTGCACTTCAAAAAGAGGCAGCTGCAGCTATTGAACAGCATATTGCTGTAATTGATGAGCAACAGCTCGAAGAAGTGAATAATCAGCTTCTTGTGCTTAAAGAAGAGCATGAGGAGCTTAAGCGAGAATATGCTAAGCTTAAAACTGAGTACAATGAGTGGATTGAACTTATTGAACAAAGCTAAAAAAAACGCTCCTGTCTACGGACAGGAGCGTTCTATTATGCTACTACGACTAGCTTTGATACCATCGTGCGATGGCCTTGACCACAAGGAATTGAACAACGGATATTGTAAGTACCAGGCTCAGTAATCGTGATCTGAGTTGGTTTATTGTTTACAATATTATTGTATTCTGTGTCGAAAATCTCGATGCCGTGTACACCGTCAATGGAATTAACAGTTAGCTCTACCGTTTCACCAGCGCGAATGGCATAATATTCTTTGTCAAATTCCCAGTTCGAAGCAACAATTTCTAATGTTCCAGATGCGATTTCATCTTCAGACACTTCAATTGGAGGCTCGACCTTTGAATTTCCATTATTGGAGCCGCACGCAATTAGAATACTCATCATCGCGACAGCAAGAGCAAGCAATAGCCATTTTCTCATAACTAAAATCCCCTTTTTCATTATAATCTTTACTATTGTACCCTATAATAATGGAATATGTAATCATTCCCAGAGGACAGCTCATGACAAAGTATTGACAAATTCTTTTATGTCGATTTAAACAAAGCATGGTCCCCATCATCGATGAAGGACCATGACCATGAACTTTTACTTTTTACGGTCCGCTGCTTCATACGGATTACCGATTGGAATGAATAGATCGACAATACCGATAACGAGTGCAGCTAAAATTGCACCAAGTATGGAAACTGATACACCGCCAATAATAAATTGAGCAATCCAAATCACAAGTGCACTTGCGAGGAAACCAACGATACCTCGGCCAAAAGGGGTAACTTTTTTTCCAAATACGCCTTCAATGATCCAGCCTAATGCAGCGATCACAAGAGAAAGCAGTAGTGCACTCCAGAAACCACCTACTGAAAACTGAGGCACAATCCAGCCAACCAGCATAAGCACAATCGCAGAAACTACAAATCGAACGACATGTCCAAGAAAACTCATTGTTACTACCTCCATGATTTCTTTGTAGTTGTTGTACGAAAAATCTATAATTAGTGTAGCCAATAGCTAAAATTATATGTATCGCGTAGTACAAGAAATCAAACTTTAAGCTATAATAATAAAGCGAGAGAATGCTTCTGGTATACTTTTCATGTGCGAGAAGCGATATCTAGTCAAATGAAAAGTGTAAGGAGTGTTATCGTTGGATTCAAAAATATTGACAACACTTGAGTATTCCAAAATCATCGCGAAGCTAAAGGAGCATGCGGCAACATCACTTGGTAAAAGCAGAGTAGAGGCACTCGCACCTGCAACTGATCTTGAGCAAGTAAAAGCATTGCTGCAGCTTACAGATGAAGCGTATGCGGCGGATCGCTTAAAGGGTGCTGCACCATTCGGTGGCATTTTTAATATATCATCTGCACTTCATCGTGCACGAATTCATGCATCACTAAACCCTACTGAGCTTATTGAGGTAGCATCAACCTCAAGAGCATCAAGACGTGTAAAACGCTTTATTGCACAGGTGCATGAGGAACACCCGATTCCATCTTTATTAGCTTATGCTGATCAGCTAAGCGAGCATCGAGAGCTTGAAGAGGAAATTACAGCCTGTATTGACGATCAAGGGGAAGTCATGGATAGTGCGAGCACAGAGCTTGCGAATATTCGCAGAGAAATTCGTAATGGTGAAGCACGTATTCGAGAGAAATTAGAGTCGATGATTCGTTCCTCTTCGGTTCAGAAGATGCTGCAGGAGTCGATTATTACATTGCGTAATGATCGCTTCGTTATACCAGTTAAGGCTGAATATCGTTCGAGCTTTGGTGGTATTGTTCACGATCAATCAAGCTCAGGAGCAACCATGTTCATTGAGCCTGAAGTTATCGTTTCAATGAATAATCGTTTACGGGAGCTTAGACTTCAAGAAATAAAAGAAATTGAAAAAATCCTTCAGCGTTTAACGGCACTTGTAAGTGATTGTGTTGAGGATTTTCTATATGATCAAGAGCTCATCGGGCACATTGATTTTACGTTTGCCAAAGCACGACTTGCACATGCGCAAAAGGCAATTATGCCTAGAATGAATGATCGTGGCTACATAAAGCTGAAGCGTGGCAGACATCCACTTCTCGACCCGAAGAAGGTCGTACCGCTAGATTTGGAGCTGGGCAATCAATATGATTCGATTATTGTTACGGGGCCTAATACTGGTGGTAAAACCGTATCACTAAAAACTGTAGGCTTGTTAAGCTTGATGGCAATGTCAGGTTTATTTGTTCCTACAGATGAGGGTAGTCAGCTATGCGTATTTGATGCGATATATGCTGATATTGGAGATGAACAGAGTATAGAGCAAAGCTTAAGTACCTTCTCTAGCCATATGACCAACATTATACGTATTCTAGAAAGGATGACCTCGAAAAGCTTAGTGCTGCTTGATGAGCTTGGTGCTGGTACCGACCCATCAGAGGGTTCTGCTCTCGCTATTGCTATTCTAGAGCATATCCTTGCTAAAGAATGCCGAGTGATTGCAACGACTCACTATTCTGAGCTAAAGGCTTATGCCTTTAACCGAAAGGGAGTCATTAATGCAAGTATGGAATTTGATATCGCAACGTTGAGCCCGACATACCGTTTACTGGTAGGCGTGCCTGGCCGAAGCAATGCATTTGCTATAGCAGAGCGTTTAGGGCTATCGACCGCTATTATTGATCGTGCAAAGGGTGAAGTAAGCGACGAGGATATGAAGGTCGAAAGCATGATCGCTTCACTTGAGAAGCAGCGTCTATCTGCAGAGTCTGATCGGGAAACTGCACAAAAATTGCGACAAGAAATGGAGCAGCAACGTATTAAGCATGAACAGGAGCTTAAACGATTCGAGGAGCAGAAGGAAAAGCTGCTTGCAAAGGCACAAGCTGATGCAGACATTGCTGTGAACAAAGCGCGCAAGGAAGCAGAGCAAATTATCGCTGATTTGCGCAAGCTTGCTATGGATGAAGCAGCCTCCATTAAAGAGCATAAGCTGATTGAAGCAAGACGTAGGCTGGATGAGGCGCAGCCAGAGTTAAAAGCTAAGCCAAAGCCACCACGCGATGGAAAGAAACAAAAAATAAGTGTAGGCGACGAGGTTAAGGTTTATAGCTTGAATTCCAAAGGTCATGTTGTTGAGCTGCATGGCGATGAGGCAACGGTGCAGCTAGGCATTATGAAGATGAAGGTGAAGCTTGATGATATGGAGCTTATCCATGCCAAATCCCAACAACCTGTACAGCAGCAAAAGCAAGCGGCTAGCTTAAAGCGGACGAAGGAAGACGCTGTTAAAATGGAGCTCGATCTAAGAGGAGAATCGTTGGAAGAAGCGATTATTGAAGTTGATCGTTTCCTTGATGAATCGTATCTTGCAGGGATGGGACAGGTATACATTATTCATGGGAAAGGCACAGGCATCCTACGTGCCGGGATACAAGAATATTTACGACGTCACAGCTTAGTAAAAGCGTATCGCAATGGCAATTATGGTGAAGGCGGTAACGGGGTAACAGTTGCTGAGCTAAAATAGTTGACAAGAAGCGAGGGGAAGAAAATGGATCCGGAAATCGACTGGTTACTGGAAAATGAGTACTTAACGTCAATCGTCTATGTATCGGTTGCCGTGCTATCGTTGATTGTCTTTCTATCACTTTTTGAGCTTGTTACAAAATATCGATGCTGGAATGAAATAAAGAAAGGAAATGTTGCAGTAGCAATGGCCACAGGCGGTAAAATATTTGGCATATGCAATATTTTTCGGTTTTCGATTTCAATTAACAGCTCGATATATGAACAGCTGCTATGGGGAGCTTATGGTTTTGTCATATTAATTATTGCGTATTTTCTTTTTGAGTTCATGACGCCAGTGCTAAAAATTGATACAGAGCTGATGAATGATAACCGGGCTGTTGGTTTTATTGCTATGGTGATCTCAATTTCGCTTTCGTATGTTATTGGCGCAACGATATTAATATAGGGTAAGGAAGGTGCTATTGTGAAGTACTTGCCAAAAGTGCTAACGGTCATTTCTATCCTGTTTTTCTTACTGGGATTAATTTATATAGCTAACATGTAGCTATCCTGTAAGGTTGTTATTTGAAA
Organism: Paenibacillus camelliae; assembly: GCF_023715345.1. Taxonomy (GTDB): domain Bacteria; phylum Bacillota; class Bacilli; order Paenibacillales; family Paenibacillaceae; genus Pristimantibacillus; species Pristimantibacillus camelliae. Next base: position 926,278 of record NZ_JAMBNY010000001.1, on the reverse strand, counting down.
CTAGAAAAAGTAGCTGAAGGAGTAAAGTTAATGGAAATGCAAACAGTTTGTCCATGGTGTGAGTCTAATATTATTTGGGATGAGGAAATTGGACCTGAAAAATATTGTCCGCACTGTGATAATGAGATAAGTGGCTATCGTACGCTTGAAATTGATGCGATGGTAGACGAGGATGAAGACCAAGGTCGTTCTCTTGCAGATGATGATTGGGACGATGAAGAGGAGCAAGGAAGCATTCTACGTTCGAAGCGAGAAATAGCTGCAAATAGCTCAATTCAAGCTATGCTTAATGAGCAGTTTGAAATGCCTGAATGCACGAATTGCCGTGAATATATGCTCGAAGTTGGTGAGCAGACATTAGGTGAAAAGGAAGGCTTTCATGCAAAAAAAGCAATGACAAGCGACTTGCCAATCGTACGTAATGATATGAAGGTAATCTGGTATGTATGTCCATCCTGCTACAGAACAGATAGCTATATCAGTATAGAGGATCGTAAACAAATGCTGGATTCTCTTTCCTCTGATGAGTGATGAGAAAATAATGGAATCGTGAACGAAAGGGTATGAGCGCTCGGCGAAAGGGGTAACTTATTGTGAGCAAATACAATAAGTTAGGAGCGATTGAGATGGCAAAGATACTTGATCGACAGGCTCTACTCTTGCTCGCAATTTATGTTACATTCGGGTTTGCTAATGCCCTTTCTGGTACGTTTATACCTGTATACTTATGGAGAGCAAGTGGCTCATACTTAACCGTAGCATTGTTTGCACTCGCTCAATACGGTGTGGGAGGCTTAACCTTCTACTTGTGCGGCAAATGGATTAAAGAAGGAAATAAGCTGAATTGCCTGCGAGCTGGCTGTCTGCTCTCAGGCGTTTTTTATTGCTTAGTCTTATGGCTTAAGGAATCAGCAAGTGAGCTGCCATTTGTACTCGGCTTAATCAGTGGTGCGGGCTTAGGCTGTTATTGGGTCGCATACAATCTTATTTATTTTGAAATTACTGAGCCAGATACTAGAGACCGCTTTAATGGTTCTCAAGGGCTGCTTGGCGCAGGTTCAGGTATCATTGCACCTTGGCTCTCAGGTTTGCTGATAAGCTTGCTTGTAGGGCAACGAGGCTACACTTTAATTTTTACGGCATCGTTGCTTATATTTGCTTGCTGTGGTTTACTGAGCTTCTTTATAAAAAAGCGACCGCAGGTGGGTACCTATGATTGGAAATATCCGCTTAAGCTGTGGAAAGAACGAACGGAAGAAAGCAGGCAATGGCGTTATGTTTTTGCTAGCATAACGGCTCAAGGGGTACGTGAAGGCGTGTTCTTCTTCTTAATTAACTTAGTCGTCTTTATTGCCACGAATGATGAAGCGAAGGTTGGGACATATACGTTGATCTCATCTGTCACCTCTCTCGTTAGCTTTTGGGCGGCAGGGAGATTTCTGAAGCCAAGCTATCGAAAGCATGCTATGCTGATTGGTGTTATCTGTTTAACGCTTGTTATTATCCCTTTCTTTTGGCGAATCGACTATCGTGCGCTTATTATGTACGGGATTGGCACTGCTCTGCTTTACCCGCTATATATTCTTCCGATTACGTCAAAAGTGTTTGATATGATAGGTGCTTCAAAGGAATCGGTAGAGCGTCGTGAAGAATTGATTATTTTTAGAGAAATTGCACTTACCTCGGGAAGAGTCCTTGGACTTATCCCTTTCTTTATTTATATATTTTGGATTAATACAGAAGCGGGGTTGGTTTGGGTATTGCTGCTCGTTGGCTGCTCGCCGATATTTTGTTGGGTATTTATGAGACCGTTGTTCCACATCAAGCATAACCGTTATAACGGAGAGGATGCGGCGAGTAAAACAAAAGCAGTTCTAAAGCCAAAGCCGCAATCGGAGGTGTAAAGTGGTTAAAGTTGCAAATAGTATCGTTGAGCTTGTTGGAAATACACCGGGGGTTATTTTGCAAAAAATCGTACCAAAGAACTGTGCTGAAGTTATCGTGAAGCTTGAATATATGAATCCGAGTGGAAGTGTAAAGGATCGCGCTGCTTATAATTTAATTGCTGAAGCTGAACGTCAAGGCAAGCTGAAGCCAGGTGCTACAATTATTGAGCCAACTAGCGGCAATACTGGTATTGGCTTAGCGATGAATGCAGCAGCCAAAGGCTATCGGATTATACTCGTGATGCCGGATAATATGACGAAGGAAAGAATTGCATTGCTTAAGGCATATGGCGCTGAGGTTGTACTAACTGATTCCTCTAAACGGATGTCAGGTGCGATTGCAAAGGCAGAAGAGCTTCATGCAGCGATTGAACATTCATTTATTCCTAATCAGTTTGAAAACGAGGCAAACCCTGATATCCACCGTAAAACAACTGCACTGGAAATTTTGGAGCAGTGTGAGGGCCGACTTGACGGATTTGTAGCTTCCTCAGGTACTGGGGGAACGATAACGGGAACTAGCGAGGTGCTTAAGCAGCATCTACCTAACCTGCACGTAGCCGTTGTTGAGCCTAAAGGCTCCCCTGTGCTTTCAGGAGGTCAGCCTGGCTCACACAAGCTTGTTGGTACAAGTCCGGGCTTTATTCCAGCAATTTTAAATACAGAGATTTACGATGAAATTATGCAGGTGTCAGATGAGGACGCATTACATACGATGCGCGAGCTAGCAATGAAGGAAGGCTTGCTGCTTGGTCCTTCATCTGGCGCAACCGTGTGGGCAGCGATTCAGCTAGGTAAACGCCTTGGTGAAGGGAAGCGTGTGCTTTGTGTGGCGCCTGACACTGGAGAGCGGTACCTAAGCATGAACATTTTTTAGTAGTAGGGGATGTTCAAAAAGTCCATGCTTGATGACGATGTGTTTCGTAGAAGTATAATCGACGTCGAATATGAACCGCTACCGAAAACTTTGGTGCTCATGTACCAAGAACGTACGCTGCGCTCCGCGTTTTCTAGTATTGCTCCATCTTCTTGGTCCTGAAGCCCGAACTTTTTGAACACATATTGGAAGGGGAAGTTCAAAAAATCCAGGCTTGATGACGATGTGTTTCGTAGAAGTGTAATCGACGTCGAATATGAACCGCTACCGAAAACTTTGGTGCTCACGTACCAAGAACGTACGCTGCGCTCCGCGTTTTCTAGTAACGGCTCATCTTCTTGGTCCTGAAGCCCGAACTTTTTGAACACATATTGGAAGGGGAAGTTCAAAAAATCCACCTTTGATCACGAAGCGTGTGCTGAACGCTTATTCGGCGTCGAATCTTGAATTCAGCCGAGCTTTCCGATGCTCACGTACCAATAACGTACGCTGCGCTTCTCAATCTCTGGCTTCTTTCAATCTTCTCGGTGCTGAAAGGCGAACTTTTTGAACACATATTGGAAGGGGAAGTTCAAAAAATCCACCTTTGATCACGAAGCGTTACTGGATGTTGATTCGACATCGAACTTGAATTCAGCCGAGCTTTCCGATGCTCACGTACCAATAGCGTACGCTGCGCTTCTCAAGCTCTAGCTTCTTTCAATCTTCTTGGTGCTGAAAGGCGAACTTTTTGAACACATATTGGAAGCCGAAGTTCAAAAAGTCCAGGCTTGATGACGATGTGTTTCGTAGAAGTGTAATCGACATCGAATATGAACCGCTACCGAAAACTTTGGTGCTCACGTACCAAGAACGTACGCTGCGCTCCGACGTTTTTTAATTTCAGTTAATCATCTTGGTTATGCCTAAGTTTTGTTTGCATAGTCAGACTGCCCTCCGTGCATTCTAAAGAGGTAGTATCATGTACAACATGTAAGGAGGGGCTTTCGATGCAGGCAATGACTAACAAAGAGCTTGAATACGCGATTGATTCAATGTCGAATGAGGATATGCTGATGAAATCCTGTGCAGCAGCTGCAGCGGTTTCCACTAATCCAGAGGTTAAACGTTGTTTTGAGCAAATGACAATGATGCATCAGACGAATTACAACACGCTATTACAAGCACTGCAGCAGCATCAATCTGTTGCTCCAATGAATTAATACGATTCGGAGGTACTCATCATGGCCAATAACCAATTGCAACTTACTGAAGATGATTTAGCTGGAGTAGTGTTATCCGACTTGAAGCGTGTCGTTCGAGAATACGCGACTGCTGCAACGGAATCGACATGTGAACAAACGCGTCAAATGTTTACGAACTTACTAAACAGCACATTATCTATGCAAGGGCAGCTGTTTACAGTAATGAAAAACAACAATATGTACGAAGCTGCCAGTGTGGCGCCAAAGAAAGAGCTTGATAAGCAAATTCAATCCTACCAGCAAATGGCGCAAAAAACTCAGACTTGGCTGCAGCAAGGTGGTTTTCAAGCAGGTATGGGCGGACAAGCTCCGCAAACAAACGCTCAATCCTTTCATTAATGAGCTATAATCTGTTAGATTCTGCTCATTAAGTCACCTGAAAGCTAAAAAAGACCCATTCGGGTCTTTTTTAGCTTTGCAGGATTAACGTATTCGGTGTAAAATAACGTACATAGCGTTTGCTATACCACAATTGGTGGGAAGGGGTTTGAACATGACAGGTATTTCTGATTTTCAATTAAAAGTGCTAGCGCTTCTACAGGAAGACGCCAGAATGAAACCAGAATTAATTGCGACGATGCTTGATGTCGCCGTTGAAGAGGTAAAGGAAGCAATCGCCGCCTTAGAGCAAAATAACGTTATCGTAAAATATGCCACGATCGTCAATTGGAGTAAGATGCATGATGAAAAGGTTACGGCCTTAATAGAGGTGCAGATCACACCTGAACGAGGTCGTGGCTTTGATAGAATTGCCGAACAAATCTATTTATACCCTGAAGTACAATCACTGTATTTAATGTCAGGGGCTTATGATCTACAAGTTGAGATTGAAGGCAAGAGCTTAAAGGAAGTCGCTTCTTTTGTTTCCAACAAGCTCTCAACGATTGAAGCTGTTCTTTCAACTAAAACCTACTTTATTCTAAAAAAATACAAACAGGATGGCATTATCTTCGAGGAACATGAAAGTGATCATCGGATGATGGTATCCCCATAAGAAGGGTGAAGCGTGATGGTAAACGAAGCATCGCAACAATCATCCGTACCTGTGCAAAAACGACAAATGGCTGACTATCTTAATCCAGAGGTTCGTAACATAAAACCTTCAGGGATCAGACGGTTTTTCGATCTTGTTAGCACACGCAAGGATGTTATTACGCTAGGTGTCGGTGAGCCTGACTTTGTAACACCTTGGCATGTTCGTGAAGCGGCTGTAATGTCCTTAGAACGAGGCAAAACACAGTATACATCCAATGCAGGTATGCCAGAGCTTAGAGATGCGATTTGCAATTATTTAGATAATAGCTTTCAAGTACAATATGATGCTGATAAAGAAGTTATCGTAACGATCGGCGGCAGCGAGGCTATAGATCTTGCGCTGAGATCGTTAATTACACCGGGCGATGAGATTTTAATTCCAGAGCCTTGTTATATATCCTATTCACCAATTACTACATTAAGCGGTGGTGTGTCCGTAGGAATTGAAACCTATGCGAAGGATCAATTCAAGCTTACGGCTGAATCGCTGAAAAAAGCGATTACTCCGCGTTCAAAAATTTTAATATTATGCTACCCAAGCAACCCGACAGGTGGCATTATGACATATGAGGATTGGCTGCCAATAGCTAAGCTGGTAGAAGAGAATGATCTAATCGTCATTAGTGATGAGATCTATGCAGAGCTCACCTATGGTACAAAGCATGTAAGCTTTGCTTCATTGCCAGGAATGAAGGATCGTACAGTGTTAGTTAGCGGCTTCGCTAAGGCATTTGCAATGACAGGCTGGAGACTCGGTTATGCTTGTGGTCATCCAGATATTATTGCTGCTATGCTCAAAATTCATCAGTATACGGTTATGTGTGCGCCAACAATGGCACAGTATGCTGCACTAGAAGCATTGACGAATGGGCTTGAGGAAAAGGATCGCATGATCGAGTCCTATAATCAGCGACGCCGTATCGTTGTTCAAGGCTTCCGCGAGATTGGACTAGAATGCCACGAGCCTCAAGGAGCATTTTATGCGTTTCCATCTATCCAATCAACTGGCCTAACGAGCGAGGAGTTCGCTCAGCGTCTTCTTGAAGAAGCGAATGTTGCTGCAGTGCCTGGCGATGTATTCGGGCTTGGAGGCGAAGGCCACCTAAGATGCTCATATGCAACAAGCGTAGCGAATTTATCTGAGGCGATCGAACGAATGGGGCAATTTGTATACAAGCTAAAGAATTCATAGCTTTAATTAGCTGCAACAGGCTCGACATCAGTGTCGAGCCTGTTGCTATAACGACATCTATTTAGGAGGTTTAATATGAAGCTATATACACGTGGCGGCGATAAAGGATTAACTAGCTTAATCGGAGGTAGAGTGCTCAAAACGAATGCAAAGGTTGAGGCTTATGGTACGATTGATGAGCTGAACAGCTTTGTAGGCTTAGCGGCTGCTAAAGCGGATTCTATGAATGAGACAGCACGAATTGCAGAGCAGCTTGCACATATTATGCATGAGCTGTTTGACGCCGGATCTGATTTAGCATATGCACAGGCTGGTCATCCTTTTAAGCTGACAGAGGAATCCATCGCACGACTTGAGGAATGGATCGATGAACATACAGCAGCTAGTCCAGAGCTAACAAAATTTATATTGCCAGGGGGCTCTGAGCTGTCTGCCGTGCTGCATATTTGTCGTACCGTATGTCGCCGTGCTGAGAGAGAAACGGTGGCGCTTGCACAGCAGCAGGAAGATATGAACGAAGCGGTGCTTGCCTATTTGAATCGATTATCTGACTACTTTTTTGCAGCTGCTAGACGAGCGAACGCTTTGCTGCAAATAGAAGATGTACAATATATTAGAAGTGCTGACGTATTTAAAGGAAAGAAGCATGACAATTAAATGGACTGGTCGAGTTGAAAAGCATACAGATACAACTGGTGAAAAACAGGATTATGGCATAGAAGAAAACATGGAGTTATTAGAAGATTATTATGAGCCTTTAACGGTCATTGCTACAAGTGATGACGATGGGAAGACTGTTCGTGAGGTGCTGGAAAAAGCCTTCGGTGTGTCCAGCAAGCTGCTTGCTGCTGCAAGAACGACAGATTATGGCTTGACCATCAATGAAGAGAGAGTCTATATCTCTGCACCTGTACGAACTGGAGAAGCGGTTAGACTTAGGCAGCTAAGAGAGCAGTCGGAGGATATATTGCCACAGTCTATGCCGCTCTCTATTGTGTATGAGGATAATGAGCTGCTTGTCGTTAATAAGCCTGCTGGCATGATTGTCCATCCAACGCATGGCCACTATACGAATACGCTAGCCAACGGGGTCGTTGCTTATTGGAATGAGAAAAATGAAAGATTTCGATTTCGCCCCATTCATCGCTTGGATGAGGAGACATCAGGACTTGTCGTTATAGCGAAAAATGCTTATATTCATCACCAGCTGTCAGAGCAGATGCAGCAAGGGAAAGTGGATAAATATTACATGGCACTCGTTTATGGTGTGCCAAAACCAACACAAACCATGATTGATGCTCCAATCGACCGTGATCTGCTGAACCCACATTTGCGAGTCGTTACGCCAGATGGATACCCATCTCAGACTCTCTATACGGTCAAGCAATCGTTTATGTGGAAGGACGATGAAGAGGTGAGCCTAGTTAAGCTCAAGCTTATAACAGGGCGTACGCATCAAATCCGCGTCCACATGCAGAGCATAGGTCATCCACTAATTGGTGATAAGCTATATGGAAATCGCAGAATAGCGGAGCTGGAATCGAGCATTTCAAGACATGCCTTGCATGCTCAGAGTATTAGATTCATTCACCCGAAAACTAAGCAACTCATGGAGTGTCATGCACCGATTCCAGAGGATTTTCAAAATATATTGAACACGATGCAGGAAGGAACTCAAAAATGAAACAGCTAACGATCTATGAATATCCTAAATGCGGAACATGCCGCAGTGCAGTAAAAACATTAAAGGGACTTGGACGAGAGCTTGATCAAAGACATATTGTCGAAGCTCCACCTACGGTAGCACAATTGAAGGAGCTGCTAGCAATAAGCGGCGTTGAACTGAAAAAGTTCTTTAATACATCTGGTGATGTATATCGTTCAATGGGATTAAAGGACAAGCTAGCTTCCATGTCAGAGGAGGAGCAGTTGGAGCTGCTTGCATCGAACGGAATGCTAATTAAGCGTCCGATTGTAACCGATGGAGAGAAGGTCACAATCGGTTATAAGGAAGAGCTGTACAAGGAAGCATGGGGGGAATAATGTGGTTCAGCTATTATCGCAATTAGGCTCTTCAATATTTTCAGAGGTAGCTGCGTGGAAGCGTCAGGCCGTAGCTGACGGCATAGATGTTATTGATCTAGGTATTGGCAGCCCTGATCAAGCGCCTTCGGTAAAGGTGAGACAAGCGTTGTCACAGCTCGTGCTGCAAGAGGACATGTATGCTTATCCTGCATTGAAAAGTGGGCTGCCATTTCGTAGCAAAGCAGCAGAATGGATGAGCCACCGATTCGGTGTAACGGTCGATCCAGCTACGGAAATATGCACACTAGCAGGTTCACAGGATGGACTAGCTCATCTCGCAATGGCTATAGCCGAGCGAGGTACAATAGCTATTGTGCCAGATCCAGGTTACCCGATCTATAATGCAGCACTCGCTCTTGCAGGAGTTGAGCCGTATTTTATACCGCTAGTAGAGGAGCATCGTTATTTGCCGCAGCTGGAATCTATTCCTGAGGATATATGGCAGCGTGCGTCGTTTATGCTGCTAAATTACCCCAACAATCCGATAACAGCTGTTGCAGACCTTACCTTCTATGAACAGCTCATCGCCTTCGCCAAGCAGGAAAACATACTCATCGTTCATGATCTTGCTTATTCAGAGATGGGGTATGATGGCGTTATGCCGCCAAGTATTTTGCAGGTTGAAGGTGCCAAGGATATTGCCGTCGAGTTCCATTCATTGTCGAAGAGCTTCAATATGGCTGGCTGCCGTATCGGATTTTTAGTTGGTCAACAGGCAGCGGTAGCGGCGTTAACAGAGCTTAAGGCAAACATCGACTATGGCGTTTTTGATCCGATACAGGATGCGGGGATTGTTGCCCTTGATGAGGCGATGCACGATGAGCAATTCGTACGAGCTGGCGATATCTATCAGCGGAGACGTGACGCTTTCATAGAACGGCTGCATCATGCTGGCTGGCTAGTTACGCCGCCACAGGCGACGATGTTCGTATGGGGTAGATTACCTGCATTAAGCAGCGGGGATCGCCCAGATGGTCGCTGGAGCTCTCGTATGTTCGCAAAGCGCTGTCTTGAGGAGACTGGAGTTGTCGTAATTCCAGGAGATGCCTTTGGCAGTCAAGGGGAAGGATATGTTAGAATTGCTTTAGTAGAAAGTGAGACTCGTCTCATAGAGGCGGCGGATCGCTTAGGGCAAATTATTCAAAAGTACGCTTGAAGGAGAGATGGATAGTGAGCAGCAAGCGTCGTTATTTATTAATAGACGGAATGGCTATATTATTTAGAGCTTATTTTGCTACATCGTTTACCGGGAAAATTAGAAGGACAAGCAGTGGCATCCCTGTAAATGGCGTGCATGGCTTTGTTCGTTATTTTGCTGATGCGATTCAAACCTATCAGCCCACGCATGTCATATGCTGCTGGGATATGGGATCGACAACGTTTCGTACAGAGCAATTCGGTGATTACAAAGGAAACAGACCAGCTGCACCGGAGGATCTAATTCCGCAGTTTGATCTCGTAAAGGAAGTCGTTAGCAGCTTTGATGTGCCGAATATCGGACTTGTAGGCTACGAGGCAGACGATTGTATGGGAACATTGGCTTCTCGCCTTGGCAAAGAGCACGAGGTTGTCATCGTAACGGGCGACCATGATATGCTTCAGCTCATCGAGGAGCAGGTGCATGTTGCCATTATGAAAAAAGGTATCGGAAACTATCAGCTTTATACGCTGCAAACATTATTCGAAGAAAAAGGACTTACGCCAGCACAGGTGATAGATGTTAAAGGGTTAATGGGAGATACAGCTGATAATTATCCAGGTGTAAAAGGCATCGGAGAAAAAACAGCCTACAAGCTGATTCAGCAATTTGCTTCGATTGAAGGTCTGCTTGATAATCTTGATCAAATCTCACCGACCGTGCGTAAGAAGATTGAAACTGATCTGGATATGCTGCATCTGTCTCGTAAACTGGCAACGATCCATTGTGAGGCACCGCTAGATGAGCTTGACGATGAGCATTGTCGCTGGTGCTTTAGCAGAGACCAAGTACATCAGAAGTTTGAAGAGCTGGAATTTGGTAGCTTGGTTAAAGTAATAGAGAAACTTGAGCTTGTAAATATATAAAGCTATCATATATTTAATACTATTTTTGGACTAATTCTTTTGTCATGACAACGACAGAAAAATTAGTCTTTTTTTTTTTTTTTTATAGAAAAAACGGGGAAATTAGGTATTTAGTTCTTCATAAAGTCATGTCTGTACTGAAATAAAAAATCAATTCTCTTAAAATTTAGTATACTTGGCCTACATGATCGGTTATAATGGTAGCTAAGGGCTTGGTCGTAGATCTAATAGAGGGGAGTAACGAAATTGAAGGCAGAATATATAAACCCGTTTTTGGAATCAGCTCAGTCCGTAATAGAGCAAGTCGTTCAAGTTCGTCCTTCGACAGGGGCGGTATCGGTAAAAAATATTAAGTTCGTTGAGCGTTATATCTGGATACATATTGGTGTGAACGGACAGATGAACGGAGACATTATCTTTGGCCTGCAAGAGGATGTTGCACTAAAGATGATATCAGCAATGATGGGCGGTTACGCAATTTCAGAGCTTGACGAGATGGGGAAAAGCGCGATATCTGAGCTAAGCAATATGATTAGCGGTAATGCTAGTACAATATTGTACAATCAAGGAATGGCGGTTGATATTACTCCTCCTAGAATTGTTGAGATGGCACAGGCGGCCGGCTTTGAATCCTCAAAAGCATTAACTGTTCCATTGATTATTGATGGAATTGGCGAACTAGATATTCAAGTGTTAGTTTCATAGTTAATAGCTCCTTTTAGGAGCTTTTTTTGTTTTTTTTTGCGTAAAATTAACGTATGAAGTACACTGTTGAAGGGTGATGCTGATGTTAAATAACAAAGTAATCGTTATTACTGGTGCTACGAGTGGTATTGGCGCATTGCTTGCAAGAGAGACAGCAAAGCTAGGGGCGAAGACGATCATTACGGGCAGAAACGAAGAACGTTTGAAGCTAGTAGCGTCTGAGCTTGGTGAACAAGGTGCCTATTATGTAATGGATGTGAATGATGCTGATCAAATCATACAGACCTTTCATCATATTGTACATAGCTATGGAAAAATTGATATTATTGTAAATAATGCAGGATATGGCTTGTTTGCTTCCATTGAGGAGCTTAGCTTAGAGATGTATGAGAAGATGATGGATACGAATTATATGGGAATCGTTCGATGTACGAAGCTAGTATTACCGTATATGGTGGAGGCTGGCGGTGGGCATATTGTTAATATTGCTTCACTTGCCGGACGCATTGGATCTGCCAAATCAACCTCTTACACTGCAACGAAGCATGCTGTACTTGGCTTTACCAATTCCCTGCGAATGGAGCTGCGAGCGCGTAAGCTGCCGATTGCCGTTTCTGCGGTAAATCCCGGGCCGATCCGGACACCTTTCTTTCAAAAGGCGGATCCTAATGGGACGTATGCTAACAATATCAACTGGTTGATGATGGAGCCAGAATACGTAGTAAAGAAAATAATAAAGCTGCTACATACGAGGAGATCGGAGCTTAATTTACCTTACATGGCAGGCTTTGGTCTTAAGCTGTACGGATTATTCCCGAGGCTAATTGATAAGTTAGCTGGTGGCTGGTTGAATAAAAAATAGAGTGTCGCTCTACTTTAAAGGTTAGAGCTAAGGAAGGAAGAAGGAAGTTATTATGTCTAGTCATACATGGGCTGAGCTCGGTATAAACGAGAAGCTGATACATATTTTGAATGAGCAAGGGATAGAAAATCCAACGGAGGTGCAGCAATCAGCCATTCGTTTGCTGCTTGCCGGGAAAGATATCGGTGTCAAATCACAGACGGGCAGTGGTAAGACGCTAGCATTTTTATTGCCTGTATTGCAGCGCATTGACGCATCGTCTAAATCAATACAAGCAGTTATTCTAGCGCCTACTCAGGAGCTTGCTATGCAAATTGTAAGAGTAGCTGAAGTATATGCAGAGCCGCTTGGAATAAAAATTCAGCAGCTGATTGGTGGAGCTGCAGTTAAACGTCAGATCGAAAAGCTGAAGCAAAACCCACAGCTTGTTGTGGGCACACCAGGTCGGATGAATGAACTTGTGAAAAGTAAAAGGCTAAAGCTGCATGCTGTAAAGTTTTTAATTATTGATGAAGCTGACCAAACCTTTGATCTAGGTTCTCCTGCTGATATGGAGCATTTGCTGTTTAGCATGAACAAGCATCGTCAAACGGCATTTTTCTCTGCTACCTATCCTGAAGTTATGGAACGTTACGAAGGCAGATGGATGAATAATCCTGAGCATATCGTAATCTCTCCAGCTGAAAAGGTGGCGAGCACAATTGAGCACTATTATATCGTATGTGATCAGCGCTCTAAGCTCGATTATGCGAGACGGTTGCTGCGAACAATTGAGGCGAGCCCAGCACTGTTATTCGTAAATGATACGAATCAAATTTCAAACTGGGAGACGAAGCTGAGGTTCGAAGGCTTTAAGGTGGAAGCGTTGTATGGAGAAGCAGATAAACAACGCCGTGCATCTACACTGTCTGCTTTCCGTGAAGGCAAGCTAGAAGCGATACTATCCACAGATGTGACAGCAAGAGGAATCGATATCGTAGATCTACCGCTCGTTATTCAGATCGAGCCTGCGATTGATGCCGATCATTATGTTCATCGTGCAGGTCGTACAGGGCGTATGGGGAAAAAGGGATTAGTCATCTCCATTATTACGACAAAAGAAAAGTTTATTATGGATAAATTTATGAAGCAGCTTAATATTACAATCGAAGAACGGATGCTGTTTAGAGGTAAGCTGCTGAATGAAGCACAAATTGCGGAGGCTACGCGTTACACACCATCTAAGTCAGGCAGCAGTAGTGCAGCGACTTCTAGTACTGAAAGACCTGCAAGAGCCAAAGCAACAACAACTAGCTCAGCTAAACCAACAACGAAATCCAAGGTTGCTTCCAGACAACAAGACGTAAGCAATGCCGAGCTTCAGCATAAACCAAGTCGTGTGAAATCCGACAAAAACAATCAAGCTCCGACTGCTTCAAAAAGCAAGAAGAAGAAAAATGAAGGCAAAAATAAAGGTGCACCAAAATGGCTGAAGCAAAAAAGACAGTCTGAAGAACAATAATTTATATCATTCCTAGAGGCTTCGTCCCCAAGATTGGTTTGGACAAGCCTCTTTTTGATAATGACTCAAAAATTCGTTAAACTGAAGATTAGAGGTGAGTGTATGAAAACGGTATTGCATGTAGAGCAATTAAGCGGAGGCTATAGTCCAAAGCGGGCGATCATTCATGATTTAAACATGGATATTAAAGAAGGCGAAATGATTGGTTTAATCGGTGTAAACGGCGCTGGAAAAAGCACAACCATAAAGCATATTTTAGGCCTAATGACGCCTCATCGAGGTGTGGTTACGATTAATGGAACAACCTTGGAGGAGGATGTTGAGCTATATCGCAGCAGCTACACCTATGTACCCGAAACACCAATTTTGTTCGATGAGCTGACGGTTGAAGAACATTTAAGACTGACAGCCATGGCTTATGGTGTACCGCAGGAGCAATTTAGCCAGCGTGCAGAGCAATTACTGGAACGCTTCCATATGACGAAGAAACGCAAGGCTATCTCGGCGCATTTATCCAAAGGGATGAAGCAAAAGGTTATGATTATGAGCGCGCTTCTAGCCAAGCCATCCTTATTTATTATTGATGAGCCATTCCTTGGGCTTGATCCACTTGGTATAAGATCGTTACTTGAGGATCTTGTTGAGGTGAAGCACGCGGGGTCCGCCATATTAATGAGCTCTCATATCTTATCGACGGTAGAGCATTATTGTGATCGTTTTATGATGCTCGATCAGGGTCGAATCGTTGCTCAAGGCACGCTACAGGACATGCTACAGCAAGCATCACAGCATTCGCAGCAGAACGTTACGACACTGGAGGATGCGTTCTATGCGATGTTAAATGGAGGAGAAGCCTAATGAAGGAACCGTCCGGCGTGATTCAACTATGGTTTGAGCGGAAGCAAAGCTTTACGAAGGAGATTATTCCTTACATCCGATACATGATGATGAGTGGCTTGCCCGTTTTTTTATCATTGTTTGGCATTTTATTTGTCTATCGGTATGTGAATCTGCTTAAGGATGTTCCGCCACAGTTTCCAATCGCTTGGATAGGTGCAATCGTATTGACACCACTGCTATGCTATAGCCCTCTGCGCACGTTTTTACGAGAGGCGGATGTAATTTATTTAATGCCAATGGAGCATAAGCTGTCAGGTTATTTAAAGCAGTCAATGATTCGCTCCTTACGCAACAGCACGCTGCTGCTGCTCGCCGTATTGCTTGTTTTTTGGCCGCTATATCGGCAAGGTGAAGGCTATATCGGCATATGGTTTGCTGTTATTCTATTAGTGCTAAAGGCCTTTAATGCTTATAGCGGATGGCAAGAGCGAAGGCTAATTTGGAACAATCACCGCTTTATATTTCGAATCATTCGTTGGTTACTCATGTTTGGCATTGTGCTGGCATGGCTAAAACAGGACTCATTCTCGTTTGCTCTGACTATCGTATACTCGATATGTGCAGTTGCGTTACTTTATACGTGCTATCGAATGATGCGAAAGTCTTCATTTCCATGGGGACGATTGATCGACGAGGAGAAGTTCACGATACGTAGACTGTATTCATTTTTTAACTGGTTCTCTGATGTACAGGCAGTGCCTCCCATCGTTAAAAAGCGATATTATTTAGCTTGGCTGATTCGACTCGTTCCGTACCGCAAAGCTTCAACCTTTGTGTATCTGCATCTGATTACCTTCGTTCGTACAGAAATCGGTGGCATCTGTATACGGCTCGTTATACTAGGGGGATTAGTGAATTATATGGTAGCAGATAGCTTGGGGTTGCAGGGCTGGGGTGCCGTACTAAGCTTGCTCTTTTTTAGTATGCTGGTTACCATTCAAAGCGGAACGTTAAGAAGCGCTCATCGCCACGCAATATGGAAGGATATTTTTCCACTATCTGTGACACTGCAGCAAAAACAGCTCGTGCACGTAGAGTGCCTGATTAACTATATTCTAATCTTTATATTGTGGCTGCCAACGTTCCCAATGTGGGGAGGGCATGCTTACCAGTTAATCGTCATGCTGGCCATTGTATTAGTATTTCCGCTCATTCGTGCAATGCAGCTTCAGTCCGCACTGCGAAAGGCAGAGGAGCTCGATTGATTGTACATTAGCTGCCAGCAAGCCATTAAAGCTGAATCATTCATGCAAAAAGGGGATAGATGAGACAGTTGATTCTGTCATATCTATCCCCTTTTTATCAATTAGGCTTGCTGGCTTACTTCTTGCACTGCTTTATAAATCGAATCGAACAGCTCCTCTAGCTGATCAGTCTCGATACAAGAGAAAGCAACGCGAAGATCTGTTTCACCTAGGGCGATCGTACCAATTCCATACTCGTCAAGCAAGTGCTTGCGAACAGCATCTGCTGAAACATGGCTAAGCTTTAAGCACATAAAGTAGCCCGAGTTGAATGGATAGTACTGCAGTGTGTCGCCATAGCGTCCGCTATCCAGCAAATCTTTAACTGTGTTTGCACGCTTTTTCATAATTTCGAATTTCTCTGCTTTTTGCTGTTCGAATTCTGGTGATTTTAATGCATGCAGCACAAAGGTTTGAGAAGGATGCGGTCCACTGGAAATCGTAGAACGTATGACACCCATTGTTTTTTGCTCAAGTGCAGCGAGTGCTGCTTTTGAAGAAGAAGCATAAGTAATAAAGCCTACTCGAAAGCCCCAAACATACTCTTCCTTCGTAGCTCCATCAACCTTCACAGCAAGCACATTATCATGTAGATCTGCTAGCTTGCCGAATAATGATTCCTGCATGGAATCTTCAAAGAATAGACCGAAATAAGCATCATCCGTTACGGCAACGACTTTAATGCCTTCTTCTGCAGCTGCTTTAATGGCAGCTATGATTGCGTTTCCGTCCTGTACATCCGGTGTGTAGCCTGTAGGGTTGTTAGGGAAATTCAAGATGACAATCGCTTTTCCATTATCCTTTTGTGCAAGTAACGCTTTCTTCAAGCCTTCGCTATTGAAGCGCAGCTCGTCGTTATACAAAGGGTATTCAACTATGTTGGCATTACGGCGAATGCCGAATGTCAATTCATAGTTTTCCCAGTTTTTGTCGGGTATAATAACCGCATCGCCATTGTCAGCAAACAAATCAGCTACGATGCTAAGACCATGCGT
Source organism: Paenibacillus camelliae (assembly GCF_023715345.1). Lineage (GTDB taxonomy): Bacteria > Bacillota > Bacilli > Paenibacillales > Paenibacillaceae > Pristimantibacillus > Pristimantibacillus camelliae. The sequence continues at coordinate 909,628 of NZ_JAMBNY010000001.1, read as the reverse complement.
CAATGCATTCGTAACAATCGGATTACTGAACTCAGCTTTTATCGATGCCAATGAAGGGTTATCCTTCACCATTTTTTCTCGCCATGCACTACGCAGCTCGGGCTTCCCGGCAGGCGGAGCATATTCATATAGATCTTTTGGATGATAAGCGCTCAATGTATCCTGAATCACCTTTAGATGCATCGGCACGCCGTCCTCAGTAGCAATACCAATAGTCGCATTGTACTTATTTGCCTTTGCCTTCGCTTCCGCAGATTGGCTAAGAATACCTTCTTTAGGGAAATAGATTGCTTTCCCAAGACTAGACAACATGTTATAGACAGCAGGATTTTCTTGCTGCAGGGTCTCATTAAGTTGTTGAGCTAATGGGTTCATGGATTTCATTCCATCCTTCCGAAATCAATCATATTTATAGGTTAGTGCAGTCGCCCATAATTATATCATTAAACCGTCTGCCAGACCATTGTATGAAAAAAATATTTTAAGATTGTTAATTTGCAGTTTTTTTCTGTTGAACCTTTACTCAGATTAATTATAATAAAGTATATACAGATTTTCTTTTGCACAAATTGTATACTGTTTGTTAAGCTCTGTATGCATTATGACGCGGCAATGTAGATACTAATAGATATAGGAGGGGTCAGCGATGCTTGATATTTCGCCGGAGAAGTTAACGCTTAAGCCTGCTTTTGCTAAAATCGTGTGCGAACCAGGCTGGAGGTGGGCACGACGTGAAAAGCCGATGCCGAACTTTGATTTGTTCTATGTGTGGAGCGGGGAAGGCGAAGTCGAGGTGAATGGTGTACATCATGAAGTAGGCCCAGGAAGCTGTTTCCTATTCCGTCCAGGAGATTACACAAGTGCGACGCATAATCCACAGAAGCCACTTGTTTTAACGTATATCCACTTTTCGACCGATGAGCCAGTAGAAGTTATTCCGAAACGTTATCGTTTATTGAAGGATACGGTGGATTTTGAATTTTTATTATCTCGTTATGTGCGATTGTTTCTTATCCAAACCTTTGCTGCAGAAGAAGAGGCGAAGCTTGTTTTAAAGCAAATCATGATTCATTTGCTTCGCGCGGACTTCCAGACACCAGTAGAGAAAAAAGCGAGCAATCAACTAACGGAAGCCATTCATGAGGTAGCAAACTTTATCCGCCAGAATCCAAGTGTAGCGCACCGTGTGGAGGATTTGGCGATGCGAGCCCAGCTGTCACCACGCTATTTCTCCATGAAATTCCGTGAGGTGCTAGGCATGTCAGTACAAACCTACATGATCCGCACGCGTATTGATCGAGCGCAATATTTGCTAACTCACGCAGGGATGAATGTTACTGAGGTTGCTGATGCACTTGGCTATCGTGATATATTTTTCTTTAGTCGTCAATTTAAGCAATACACTGGAAAAAATCCATCAGAGATTAGATAACAAAAGCTGCATGCAGAATTGTTCATTACAATCTGTTCATGCAGCTTTTTGTTTTAAGCTTATTTTGTTATGTTGTAGCGTTTAGCATGTGACATGTTTTACTGTGAATCAGCTCGCTGCAGCAAGCCCAATCTTTGTCCCATACGAACCTTCGTATTAGGTTTAATAGCGTGGTCAACTTCAAATGTTCCAGTTTCCATCAAAAGTACAACGGTTGAACCGAAGGCAAAGTATGCAAGCTCTTCTCCGCGTTCAACGGTCTCTTTATGCGGATCGACATAAAATATACTGCTTACATTCATCGCTCCAACCTTAACTGCAGCTACAGTGCATTGCTCGGTCTTAATATATGTGATTAGTCGCTCATTGCGGCTCAGCACTGCCTTCATATGAGTTAGCCCAAAGTGGTTAACAGGATATACTTTGCCGGGAAGGTGTACCTTGCCTACGATACTCCCTGCAGCAGGAGCATGAATTCTGTGATAATCTGTTGGACTTAAGTAGAGTACCATATAATAGCCGTGCTCATAGCTTTTGCTTTGCTTTTCATCGGCAAGCAGCTCTGAGATCGAATAGTCTTGTCCTTTTACATTAAGCAGTAATCCTTTGTCAATTGGTCCGCAGCTCGTAATGAGCGCATCTACAGGAGATATGAGTGCTGATTGCTCTTGATCAATACTGCGCATGCCGTTCTTTAGTCGTCGTGTGAAAAATTCATTGAGTGTACGGTACTGATTTATCGGTTTTTCTGCTTCGTCGATATTGATTCCATATGTACGGGCGAACATTGGGATTAGGTATCTGCTTAATCGTGATTCCGCAAAGGCGCCTGTCAGTTTTGAGATCCATTTGCGAGAGGTAAGCTCGGTCATGGAGCGCAGTAGCCAAATTTTCATAGAAACATCCCTTCTAACGCTTTCATTCTTGAACTAAGTCTGCCATAATTACTCGTTAATTTCAATGTAAATTAGCCAGCATAGTTGCTGCACTTAAGTTAGTAAAAGCTAATTAAGAGCAAGCATCAACTGTGCTGGCAGCAAACGTATTACTGATTGAGTCGGTATAGATACTCATACTTTGCATATTCTAGTGGGCGTCTTATGGAATCGAAGTAACGCTCCAACTCACCGATTTCGCGGAAAACTTCGCGTGAAGGCTTCGGATTAAGCTCGATGATCCAGATACCGCCATCACGATCGATAGCTAAATCAATCGCGAGCTCACACAACTGATATCCTTCACCTTCCAAAAAGGAAGCGAGCTCTATCGCAAGTGTATTGATTTCTTCCTGTACTCGGCTTAGATCTACCTCAACATTAACGAAGCTCTGCATAAGCCTAGTCATTGCGACAGCAGATCCACCGCCGTGCAGGTTAGCTGTAATGCTGCGAGCTGCTCCAATTCGACCTGCACCACCTGTAACCATCCAGCTGCCATTCCCATCCTTCTGTACGAGAATTCGATAGTCATGCACTCTACCGTTACTTAGCGTCAGTGGAATTCCTTCTTGCACGAGATAGGACGTGGCGGTTACATTCCATTTATTTATAAAGTCCTTCAACGTAATAATCGAAACTGTTCGAGGCGAGATAATACGCCGGTTATGATCTCGACCTTGAACCTTTACGTTATTTCTAGTATGTCGTTCGATTCTTAGAATTCCCCGACCACCAGTTCCATTCACAGGCTTTACATAAACGACATTGTACTTCTTAAGCATTTGAATAAGATCACTATTTTTTTCATATTTAATGGTATGAGGTAAGTATTTCTTTATAAAGGGTGAAGTTAATAGTTTTTGATGCATCGTCCATTTATTACCGAGAGGGCGGTTCAAATAGTGAAGGTTAGAGAAACTGCTCTTGAAAACACGTAGTTCTTTCATTCGATGACTTTTTTGGATACGGCAGCGATCAAATATTAGATTGGGAATAGCTACCCACTGTCGAATCCATTTCATATTCTTTAGATCATAGATATGAGCTTTTACTTTTTTTCGTTTGGTAAGCACGTCTGAGGGCGTGAATACAATCACTTGAATATCGAGCTTGTCGCCTTCTATTGTCATTTGCTCATAAATTCTACGCTCCTCCAGAACACCAGCATCATTAAGATACAGGGTTAGAATTCCTAATATTAGGCGAGGCATTCATGAATCTCCTTTCAAACCGAAGGGTAGATTTACCAGTAGGCCCCTTGAACATTGCAACAGCATGCAGCTCATTGTTGAAGCATAGCGCAAGGCTAGCTACATTATCAATTGCAACCTGGCACGAAAATGAAGGAAGAGATTGAATTAATGCCTCCATCAGCTTGCTGCCAATTCCTCGCCGTCTTGCATCGGGATGAACGACGACGATACAGTGCCCGCTTCCATCTGCTATTGCATATGCAACGCCAAGTAGGGCTCCTTGTTCGGTGTAGGTAACAATGGAAGCAGGTGGAAGATGCTCCACCTGCACATTTAATTGCTCATTGGATAATGCTCGCAAGCTATGAAGCGAGGCAAGAGTAATTTTTTTCTCTCCGTAGCGCGTAATAAAATTAAGAATCCTAGCTCTATGCTTTTTCCAGGATTGAGACGTATGGTGACGAAGCATTATACATTGACCTCCTACAAGCTTTTTGTAAGATCATTGGTCAGCTTCTCAGTGAGAAAGATAATTTCGGAAGCATCCCTCTAACAACGCAAGATTAGTTCTCAAGCAAGTATTGACTGTATTGAAAAATACGCTGCAGTGATTTTTGGCGAATATGTGGCTCATCAAATTTCATTGGCTTAGAATTTGCTTCAAAAAACCATACATCTCCGCTCGTATCAACACCGATATCCATGGACATTTCACCTAGACGATGCTTCGAATGCTTTTCGATTTGTGAAGCGATGGTTACAGCAGCCATAGATACCTTCTCTACAATATTATGTGATTCATTCGTATTGAATGCGTATGCGAGTAATTTAGATGGTTCATCAATTCTTCCACCGCGAGGAACATGAGTCGTAATGCTAGTGCTTCCTGCGACACGAGCTCCGAGTCCAGTCATCTCCCACTGCCCATGTATATTTTTTTGGATGAGCACGCGTAGATCGAATTTCCGGTTGCGGTAGGTAGCTAGATCGATTCCTTGCTGTACAATGTAAGGCGTCTTCTCCATTTGGAGTAGGATCCTAGACCATAGCTTATTGAAGTTGACACAGTTATAGGATGTCGAGCTCGTTTTTTCTTGGATATTCAAACGATATGGTAGTGTGCTATCAGGCTTATGGGATATCATCATAATCCCTTTTCCTGCTTTTCCGCTTTCTGGCTTCAGATACAGAAATGAATGCTTACTCAGCATTTTCTCTAGCGTGCCCGGTCCAGAAAATCTCCTAGTATGAGGAAGATATTTTTTCGCTGAAGCAGAAGCCTTAAGCCACTTAAACAGCTCCCATTTGTTAAAAAAATAAGGGTTGAAAATCGTAATGCGCGGGTCTTTTTTACAAGCTCTTAGCTTATGTTTTACATAGCTTCTGCGCTCAATTTCACGATTAGGGATGCGATTGTAAATGATATTAGGAAACGGCATGAGCCGCTGTACCCATCTATTACTGGCGTGCTGGTATACAAATCCCCGCTGTCTTGATCCTTGCAGCGATAAACGTTCAACTGGCAAAACATAAACGATAAATCCCATCTGAGTTCCCATATTGATAAGGTCAATAAAGTTCCTACGATTTCCTCTTATTTGACCATTATGATCAGAGGATGTGAGTATCGCAAATACTTTGTCTTGTTGCTGCGGACTGTATACGGATGCTGCTGGAGTATCAAGGGCGGTTTCCATTATGCACCACCTCCCTGAAAGCGGCTAAGGTAGAGGCAGTGGTCCAAAATATAGTTCAAAGATTGCTTGCCTTCTCTCTTTAAATCGGGATGCTTGAAGATGGAGCGGCCAGGCTTTGCATTTGCTTCGAACATCCACACTTTCCCTTTCTTATCAATGCCAATATCTAATCCAAGCTCACCGATTCTATGCGGATAGTTTCGCTCAATGGCTTCAGACAGCTTTATTGCCACAGTCTTCGCTCGTTCTAATATTCTGTCAGAGCGTTGACCAAACGTCTGCTTTAACGCTTGTTCAGGCGTAAGAAGTGTACCTCCGTTTTTCATATGTGTCGTAACACTGCCGCGTCCTGCTTTTTTTGCACCAATTCCAACAGGCTTCCACTGATTATTGCCATCCTTATGCATATGGAAGCGGAAATCAACAGGGCATTTGTCGATTTCAATTAATCGAATCCCTTGCTGTGCAACATAATTTTTTAGCTCTGCACCGTGCTTGAGCAATAAACTACCGTACATTTTATCGAAGGTAGCGAACTTCAGCAGGGTGTTCGAATCATTTTTTCTATAGCGAACAAAGTAGCCTTTTTCCGGACGGTACGTAATGCGATAAATACCATAGCCGAGGCTGCCAGTGCCAGGTTTAAAGTAGATGAATGAATGCTTATGAAGCAGCTCCCGCATCGTTACCGGAGATGGATTATTTACAGATTCAGGCAAATGAGCTAATGCTTCTAAATCATTGCCAAGCAGCTCATACACATCCGCTTTGTTAAGAAAGCTCCAGTTGAAGATCGGAATTCCTTCATTCACGAGTCTTTCACGAAGCTGTGTCATTTCTTCTCCGATTTCTAGTCTGCGATTAGGTAAACGGTTATAAATGACATCGGGAAAGGCTACCTTTTTTCTAAACCAACTGCCGTGTGCATTAAGAAAATACCCATTAATTGTCTTATCTTGCCAATCGATATCATAAGGGGTGAAGCCAAAGGTGTAAGCTTTGTTATGTCCCGCCTTAATGACCTGCTTCACGAAGTTAGAGCGTGAGGTAAAGGGAGGTGATTCACCCGGCTTTAAGCTGTCCGTTAATATACCTACTAATGGACCGAGCTGAATATCATTGCCGCCATGCTGGAGAACATGTATGACACCGCTGGATGGTACTTTTATCTTCTTGCGAACATCGGTGGATAAAAAAATATGACGACCAGAGCGGTTTAAAGGTTTTATTATCGCTTTTATTTGTTCTTGCCCAAGGCGTATATGAAGCGGCTTAGACGAATTCAGATTTAGCTCCTGGATGAGTGGTCTTGATACATAAACAACCTGATCAGGTTGCTGTGAAAAGTGTATGTTGCACGTAATAAGACTCATCGAAGTACCTCCTGATAATTTGGGAGCAGCAGCTTATGAGCAGCTGCTCTGTTACTTTTATGCTATATTACTATTTGATTAGCTGTTACTCGCTGCTGTAAGTGCTTAGCATATTGCAGTGGACGTTCATTCTCGAGGTTATTGTTCACGCCAGAAAATGCTTGTCGTCCCGGCTTGCTATTACACTCTAATAACCATATGCTTCCTTGTGGAGTTATACCGAAGTCAAGTGCTAGTTCCCCAAATCTTCCAAAATGACTTTCAATGGCAGAAACAGTTTGCCCACTTATCATATGGATTTTATTAAGCAAACGTTCTGCTTTGTAGTCGCCCATTTTTGCTGCGAGCAGCGGCAAAGGCTCACTTGCTTCTCCTCCACCATGGATGTTAGATGTTAGTCCATTAGAAAAGCCTACTCTTGCCATACTTCCTGTTAGCTGCCATACGCCAGCAGCGTCCTTTTGCATCAGCACTCGAATATCAAAAGGCTTTTGATCCTCCGTCCGTAGCACCAAATATGGTTGAATCAAATACGCCAGCTCTTTTTTGAATCGGTATAGCCATTTTAATGCGTTCAGTTCATTGCTAAAGCAGGCATCTACCCGTTCATTGCGGAGGTTTCGACCACGAATCACATATTGCATCGTTGTACGATCATGCGTAATGTGCAGTACGCCCTTGCCATGCATCCCAGCTGCTGGCTTGACGACAACACCATCAGTATAGATCGAGAGCCATCTTGGAACGATAGACAACTTAGAAAGCTGCTCCGTATGTGGTAAATATGGAATTAACTCTTCAACCGTGCGCAATGCTTCGTATACCATTAGCTTGCTCGGCAGATTATTGTTGAAAAGCTTGTAATTTTTTTTTCGTTTTATTGCGTCGAGCGTATCTTCACAGGCTTGGCGCTGCCTAGCATTCGTAAAAAAACAACGATCATATACAATATCCGGAAGCTGCACGATTTCTCTTCGCCATACATTGCCGTAGAGGCGAAAGCCATATAAGCCTTGCTCTGTCCATTCTGAAGGTGAAAAAATGTATACATCGATATTTTGCATAGCTGCCGAGCGTGCCAGTTCCTTATAAAAAATAGGCTCTGGCATCACGATATGGACACCCTCAACCTGATTCTGTACATCAATCTTTGCGACGATTACGCCTAGATTTAACTTTCCCATGAGAATGTCTCCTTTCCCGGAAGCCTGATAAATGATTCGCATAGGCAACCAGCATACGCACAGATGGTCGTATTTTTTTGCTTAATGAGGATCGATTCACTTTTGATGGCTTTGAATTGACCTCAATTAGCCATATATCCCCTTGTACATCGACCGCCAAATCTACACCAAATTCAGCAAAATGCCCATCTACTCTCTCATCAAGTGCGTTAGCAATCGTCAAGGCTATCGCTTTTAATGAATGCTTTATCGTATCGTAACTAATATGCTTATCTAGATTTGTAAGGGGTAACGTATTCAAGACTGAATCGATGGAACCGCCTCTCGCAAGATTGGCTACAAAATTATCATTGCCTGCTGTTCTTGCAACGACGGAGGTTATGCTCCAATGACCTTGACCATTTTTTTGAACGAGTGCACGAAAATCAACAGGTCTTCGTCCATGTTGAATAAGAGACAAGCCCTGCTGAATTTGATATTTTCGTTTTGCAAGCTGCGGCTTTAAGACCTGATATAGTCGCTTGAGTGAAGTGAAGTTGTTAGCTTTTTGGTTAGTTGTGATTGCTCGTTCCAAGCTGAAAGTGCTGTTGGGTTGGGCAGTAATTCGAATAATTCCCCGTCCTAAGCTACCTTGAATCGGCTTAACGTAAGCAACCCGGTGCTTATTAATGAATTGCTCCAGTTGCTCATAGCTCGTTAGCAGCTCTGATTCAGGTAAATATTGTTTTACTGCTTCGTGATCAGCAAGGATATCAAACACTTCATGCTTATCAAGAAAACGTTCATTAAAAATTGAAATATCATAATAACGAGAAGTTTCATTTATCAACTTTTGAACTTGAAGCTGACCTTCAGCCTTTCTGTTCGGTAAACGATTGTAAATGACTTCAGGTAGCGGGAGTATAAGCTTTCTCCATTCCTCATCGTATGCCCAGCCAGACATCACTGTCCCGTACGTTGTTATTGCTTGAGGAGTGAAAAAATAAACGAATGTCCCGTTTTTTACACAAGCTTCGACGAGTTCAAGACAGAAAGCGCTAATGTTACCGAATGGCTGCTCAAGATTATCTGTAGTTTCCTTATTGATCATAACTGCGATCAATGGACCAAGCTTTAGTGTCGTTTGCTGCTCTTGATAGCTTAGTGCGAGCTTTAACTCTTTCTTTAATTGAGGTATCGATAGCAGCTGGGCCAATCTTGAGTGCATAGATAAGCCTTGCTTTTTATGATCAGGAAGTAAATGAACGGATTGCTTGGCAACGCCAAACTGAAGGCTGATATGCTGTGCCCTAGGTATCCCTTGCTGCTTCATCAGCTCTTCACTAATGACGATCGTGTCAGGTGAGAGAGAGTCTACGACATGAATTGGTACAATCGTTTTGGATTTCAGCATATATGAGCTCCTTTCGGACTAGCTCCGTGTTCAAGAGCTTGAATGCTGTATCATATGAAGACTTCGCATTGTTGGTGATACGCAGTAGACATATCTCATACGCTCCATGCATATGTATAACTAAAATTAAACTTGTACGAATGGGGGATGAATGGGATGAAACGTAAAATACTGCCGTTTATTAATTTGGGACTAGCTGTCGTGATGTTATTTTTCGCCTTACCGAAACTAGGTGCAGCCGCTGAACCATTAGGAAATGCATTCTGGATAGCATGGACTGCTCTGGCTGGATTAGCGATTGCAGCAAATGGCAATACCATTTTAATGAGTGAAGAAAAGCGTGAGCGCTTGCTTGCGATTAAACGTCATCGTGCATTGCGATTCGAACGAAAGCTCGCAGCTCTAGGATCAAAAGCAACAGCACGCAAGAAAAAGGAAAGAGTTAACGAATCAGCGTAGTATCGGAAAGCATGTTAATACACTTATATGCAGTCTTGGGGATGTCCAAAAAGTCGAAGCTATCACTTTTCGGATTTCCCTTTTTGTGTTGTGATCACGTAAACTATAATTATCCTTGCTATAATGATCATAAAGCTTGTTTCGCGCATTACGTTCTTATAAGGAACTCGCGAGGAGAAGGGGGATATGGAATGTCAACAGATCATGAATTTACATCATCTGCTTCTGAGGAAACCATGACGAAGCATGAAATGATCATTCAATATATACAACAATTAGCGATTGGGACGCGTATCTCTGTACGAGCGGTTGCGAAAGAGCTGAATGTAAGCGAAGGGACCGTATATAAAGCCTTTAAGGATGCAGAGACCGCAGGGCTTGTGTCAACCAAAGAAAGGATCGGCACAGTTCGTATCGATCGCAAGCGAAGAGAAGCGCTAGGTCAGCTTACGTTTCGTGAAGTAGCAGAAATCGTCGATGGTCGATTGCATGGGGGTTTATTAGGCATTGAGAAGACGCTGCAGAAGTTTGTCATCGGTGCAATGGAGCTGGAGGCTATGCTGCGCTACATCGGTCAATCCTCTTTGTTAATCGTTGGTAACCGTACAAATGTACATCGCAAAGCACTCGAGCAAGGAGCAGGCATACTGATTACCGGAGGATTTGAACCTGAGCGTGAAGTCATTGAGCTGGCGAATGAACTGCAGTTACCGGTGCTCTCAACTCGTCACGATACGTTTACCGTCGCTTCTATGATTAACCGAGCGATGTATGATCGTTTAATACGTCGTAAAATTATACTGCTTGAGGATATCGTAACCTTTACTAAACCGGCTGATGTTATGCATGTCGGACAAACAGTTGCTGAATATCATGCGTTGTTCAGAGAGACTGGCTCAGCTCGATTCCCAGTGCTAGACGAGCGGGGGAGAGTGGTGGGCATGATGACAGCAAAGGATGCGGCAGCAGCGGCAAATGATCATATCGGCGTAGATAAAGTGATGAGCAAGCACCCGATTACAGCCGCACCTAATATCACCGTAACATCGGCCGTTCATACGATGGCGCTGGAAGGGATAGATCTGCTGCCAATCGTCGATCGTCATCGTAAGCTATTGGCTGTAGTCACCCGTCAGGAGGTGCTAGATGCGATGCGCTTTGCTGGAAAGCAGCCTGAAAGTGGAGAAACATTTGAGCAGCTCATATGGACAGGCTTTGTCCTTCAATCAGAGGTTGTGCCAGAAGACGCGAGTGTGATCTATACCGGGAAGATTACGCCTCAGATGTCCGGTGCGCTTGGTATGGCGTCGGAAAGCATGCTCAGCACGCTGATGGCGCAAGCTGCACGCAATATGATTCGTGAAACGAGTAAGCGAGATTTTCTACTAGACAATATCAATACTTATTTTCTACATCCGATACCTATTGAAAGTGAAGTTTCTATTGTCACCAAGCCGCTCGAGCTTAGTCGCATGGTCACTAAAATCGAAATTGCCATCTATGATAATGGGAGGTTGGCGGGGAAGGCTATCCTAGCAGCACAAATGATCGACCCCTACTAAGATGAAGCTCAATAAGCTCGAATTTGATTACGAAGTTAAGCGTTGTAGTGGATTCGGCGTCGAATATGGCGCACTACCGAAAACTACGGTGCTCACGTACCAATTACCGTACGCTGCGCTCCTCGTTTTCTAGTAGCTCACCATCTTCTTGGTACTGAAATCCAAGCTTATTGAGCCTTTATTGAAAGAGGAAGCTTAAAAAGCACGACTTTGATGACGATGCTGTTTCGTGGCAGGTTACTCGACGTCGAATCTTGAACGCTACCGAAAACTGCGGTGCTCACGTACCAATTACTGTACGCTGCGCTCCTTGTTTTCTAGTATCGTCCAAGCTTCTTGGTCCTGAAAGCCGAGTTTTTAACCCTTATTGGAAGAGGTAGATTAAAAAGCACGACTTTGATGACGATGCTATGCATTGTACCGGGTTCTACGTTGATTATGCTGCAAGATGACCCCAGCGGAGCTCAATGTCTCGTGAGCGACCCTCATTCCGCAGGAATGTTCGAGCGAGGGAGACATTCGAGTGGAGCGCTGTCCAGCAATAGACCCACATGGCGCGCGCTCAAGCAGGAAACTTCCAGGATTAAGCTTAAGCTCTGAAAAAGACCCCAGTGAAGCATAATAGCCTCCAGCGCGACCCTCATTCCGTAGGAATGTTCGAGCGATGGAGGCTATTATGCGTAACGCTGAATGTTCGAGCGCTTGAGGCTATTGTGCGTAACGCTGAATGTTCGAGCGATGGAGGCTATTGTGCGTAACGCTACATCTGATGCAGACGATCCCTTGAACTTACGATTGTGTATGCTGCTGCTCCTTATTGCGGTAGAAGCTGTAGTTGCGTAAGCCTGCGAATAGGTTGAATAGTCCAAGCAGCAAGAAGATTGCTCCTAGGATGATGCGGAGTGTTGATTCGTTAGAGTTCAGCAGCTGAACAGCAGAGATAAAGACTAGCATCGCACCCATGCTAATGTTAAGCTTGCCACCGATTATTCCTTTTTTTACAGGCTCTTTCATTTGTCTTGAGCGCACACTGTAAAAAATAGAAAACAGCAAACTAATAAAAATAAATACAGCCAGCACTGTAAAGATAAAACTTTCCATTGATATGTACCCTCACTTTTTCCATATGCTGCATCATATTGTAGCATAGATAAAAGACCAATTCCTATAGTGATCTTTGCATTAAGAAGGCGGTGGGGCATATTTTCGAACACTCATCCATACCTGCAACGTATTGTCGACCAGCAAGACGGTCTTAAGCTCAATCGTGTAATCGTGATTTAAGATGTCGCGATATACTTTTTTCTCAAGTATTTTTCGAGCAAATTGTGCGTTAGAATCAATATCATATATACTTTGTCCAATTAATATAGATAGATCCTCTCTTACTAGCTTTATAAGCTCACTTTGTGCCATAGCATCTAGCTTTGGTCTTGCGGAATCATTACTCTCTTCTTCAATTCTGAGCTTCAAGCTTTTTATTACGGTGTGCTGTGATTTGTATTGAGATAGATTGTGAATATCCTGCTCATATTGAATCAGCTTAGCCTGTAATTCCATTCGGTCATCGTAATAAGCTTCGAATTGCACGATATGTAGTGAGTTCAGCACAACGGCACCAACAATAGCTCCAGTAATAAATGCTCCTGACATTCCTAGCAAATGAATGAAGCGTTCAAAGGGAGGCAGTCGCATTATGCCACCGCTCCCTTACACAGGAGCTTGATTAGCTCCGTTGCGGTATGTGCCCCAAGGAAAGCAAAAATAATAAAGCATACCTGCTGAATTGCAGGAGAGATAAGACCTGCACTAATATTGCTTTCTATTACGCGCACAGGATCAATGGACCCGCCAATTGCTGCGACGATTGCCCATATTTTTAATCGTACAGCTGTGTCCAATATGACAGTTGCAGGAGGCATTAGCATAAACACTGCGCCTACCCCTGCAATAAGTGAACCTCCGAGTACCACACCAAATGCTATAAAAAAATCAAGCCCCGCCTTGGATAAAAACTCGTTCATGTACATCCCTCCCAAAGTAGACAAACCTTATGTTTCATTGTATGGGCGTGTCCATACGGAATATGATAAAATAATAGGAATAATATCTGCTTGTAGACAGGAGAGTGACGATTGATGAGCAATACACTGGCTGCGGACTTTGTCCACTTGCATGTCCATAGTGAATATAGTCTATTAGATGGAGCCGCACGCATACAGGAGCTCGTTAAAGCGGCTGCAAGCAAAGGGATGAAATCACTTGCACTGACGGATCACGGTGTGATGTACGGTACAGTTGCCTTTTATAAAGCATGTGAGCAGCATGATATTAAGCCTATCATTGGCTGCGAGATTTATTATACGGCGGGTTCCCGCTTTGAAAAGGGGAACCGCAAGGACAACCCAATCTATCATTTAATATTACTTGCGATGAATGAGCAGGGATATCGCAATCTTATGAATATCGTTTCCATAGCTCAGCTTGAAGGGAATCATTATCGACCTCGTGCGGATGAAGAAACCCTTCGTGCACACGCAGAAGGGATTATCTGCTTAAGCGCATGTCTAGGTGGAGAAGTCAATCAGAAGCTGCTGCACGGGAGCTGGGAAGATGCTGTTGCTGCTGCAAAGCGTTACAAGGACATATTCGGTGATCGATTTTACTTAGAATTACAGGATCACGGCATCCTTGAGCAGAAGCGAGCGAGCCAAATGATGATCGAGCTGGCTGAGCAGCTAGATATCCCACTTGTTGCAACGAATGACGTACATTACGTAAAGGAGCAAGACGCTGAAGTACAAGATGTGCTCATTTGCATCGGAACAGGTAAAACATTAAAAGATGAAGATCGTATGAAGATGGATACGAATCAGCTCTATCTGAAAAGCGGGGAGGAGATGGTCGAGCGATTCCAGCATGTGCCGCAAGCGATTGCTAACACGAAGGTAATTGCAGATCGCTGTGAGCTTAAGCTCTCCTTTGGACGAGCGAAGCTGCCTCAATTTTGGCCAATTCCGGAAGCATTTACGTCTACAAGCTTTCTAAAGTCGTTATGTCATGATGGCATGCTGCTTCGCTATGGAAACCAGTCGCAGTGGCTGGAGGATGTCTCTTACCGCGAGCATATCGAGCAGAGACTAGATTATGAGCTAGGCGTCATTGAACGTATGGGCTACAGCGATTATTTTCTGATTGTTTGGGATTTTATTCGCTTTGCTAAGGAAAGAAAAATAGCGGTTGGACCCGGTAGAGGCTCGAGCGCAGGAAGCTTAGTTGCCTACACCTTGAATATTACGGACGTTGATCCGATTAAATACAACCTATTATTTGAGCGTTTCTTGAATCCAGAGCGTGTCAGCATGCCGGATATTGATATTGATTTTGATGATGAGCGTCGTGATGAGGTCATAAACTATGTTGCAGCCAAGTACGGTGAGGAGCATGTGGCGCAGATCATTACGTTTGGAACGATGGCAGCAAAGGCAGCTATTCGAGATGTTGGACGTGTTATGAACGTGTCGTTTCAAGAGGTTGACCGTGCAGCTAAGCAAATACCGAATGCCGTTGGAATGTCGATAGCAGGTGCGCTTCAGCATAGTGATCAGCTGCGTAATGCTTATGAGCAGCGTGAGTCTACTAGGCAGCTGATTGATATGGCTATGAAGGTAGAGGGAATGCCGCGGCATTCATCAACACATGCAGCAGGTGTTGTTATTGCCTCTCAGCCACTTACTGACTTCACACCGCTTCAATACGGAAGTGAGCAGCTTCCACTGACTCAGTACGCGATGGAGCACTTGGAAGCAATTGGTTTGCTCAAAATGGACTTTCTTGGATTAAGAACGTTATCCATTCTTGAAAGATCGTATCGCTGGGTAGAAAAGCTACACGGCAAATCGGTAGATTTTCATTCGATCTCCGATGATGATCCTGCTACTTATGAGTTACTAGGCAAAGGAGAAACAACAGGCGTGTTTCAGCTGGAATCTGCAGGCATGCGAAGAGTGCTGAAGGAGATGAAGCCTTCTAACTTTGAGGATATCGTCTCCGTACTAGCTCTGTATAGACCAGGCCCAATGGAGTTTATTCCAAAATACATCGAAGGAAAACACGGGAAAATTAATGTCGAATATCCGCACGACGAACTTCGGCATATTTTGCAGGATACTTACGGTATTATAGTATATCAGGAACAAATTATGCAGATTGCTTCACATATGGCTGGTTTTTCATTAGGTGAAGCCGATCTGCTGCGAAGAGCAGTATCAAAGAAAAAGCGTGAAGTGCTGGACGAGGAAAGAACTCACTTTGTTAAAGGCAGTCTTCACATGGGCTATGACGAGCAAACTGCTAATGAAGTGTATGACATGATTGTTCGCTTCGCTGATTACGGTTTTCCACGTGCACATGCTGTCGCTTATGCTGTGCTCGCTTTCCGAACTGCATGGTATAAGACACATTATCCTTCTATATTTATGGCATCCATGCTAGCCTCGGTAGCAGGCAATTTGCAGAAGACGGCTCAATATGTGGACGAGTGCCGCCGTATGGGGATTCTGGTGCTTCCACCGAATGTTAATGAAAGTCATTTGAACTTTGCTCCTGTGGAGGAAGGGGTTCGATTTGGCTTGTCTGCCATAAAAAATGTTGGCACGCAGGCGATTGAATCGATAGTAAAGGGACGGCAAGATGGGCCTTATGAA
The DNA here is from genome assembly GCF_023715345.1 of Paenibacillus camelliae. Classification (GTDB taxonomy): domain Bacteria; phylum Bacillota; class Bacilli; order Paenibacillales; family Paenibacillaceae; genus Pristimantibacillus; species Pristimantibacillus camelliae. The sequence goes on along the minus strand of NZ_JAMBNY010000001.1, from coordinate 893,691 downwards.
AGCTTGCTAGATTTTTGTAAGCGTGTCGATCTTCGTGTCGTCAACAAGCGCGTATTAGAATCGCTAATTCTTGCGGGTGCATTTGACGGACTTGAGGGACATCGTGCACAGCTCTATGCCGTTCTTGATGATTGCCTTGAAGCCGTTACGAAGTGGAAGAAACAGCGTGATGAGCTTCAGCTTGAGCTATTTGGATTTGAGGAAATCCAAAACTGGAATGTTGAGCTGCCTGATATAAGACCCTTTACGACGCATGAGCAATTAGAGCATGAGTACGAGTTGTTAGGCATGTATTTAACAGGTCACCCACTTGATGAGCTTCTAGCAGGCATCGCCGGTACTTCTATAGATCAGCTAGTTGAGCTATATGAGAAGGAAGACGGAAGCTATGCAGTTGTCCCTGTCCGCATCACTTCGCTGCGCTCGTTCGTAAGTAAAAATGGTCAAGCGATGGCTTTTGCAGAGATTGAGGATGCGCTTGTTCGAGTTGAGGCTGTGATCTTCAATAGAGTGTGGAGTAAGCATTCCCAGCAGCTCAGCAAGGACAAGCTTGCTTTAATGCTAGTTGAGCTGCAAAAGCAGGAGGATGAGCTAAAGCTGATCGTTCATGATGCTGTCGTTCCAGAGGCTGAAGATTACGCTGCGTTACGCCCTGCTGTCGATCGTCTTCGTTCTCAAGCAAATTGGCGTACGCAAGCTATGCAGCGACGTAATGGGCAGCTGCATCAACAGGCCGCACAAAGCACAGGGACTAGCAAGCACTCTAACGCTAGACGAGATGCAGAGCAGTCTCATGTTTCATCGCCCGATACTTCATCAACTCAAAATAATTTACAAAAAGTTTATATTAAGCTGAGCAGCGAAATGCAAAAGCAGGAAATACTTGCTCAGCTGCAGAGGGTACTGCGAGCTCATCGCGGTGAGCAAGAGACCGTATTGTTCTATGAAGGCACCGGTCAAATCGTTGCATTAAGTAAGCAGTATCACGTCCGATACAGTGAGCAGCTTGCTATTCAAGTCCATCAGCTACTTGGTGAGGGATCGATTGCTGTAAAGTAATTTTAAGGCACAATTTCAGTTAGTCGTGCATATGCTTTCCTACACTAGTATGTAGGGAGTGAAGACAATGAGTACGATAGAAGCGTTGTTATTGGAACGTGGTGTTAGCCTACAAGAAGTTGCAGAAATCGCTTATCAATTACAGCTACCCTATAATGCGGCCTTAACATTAGAGCAATGTGTAGAGAGTGTGAGAGCCGTATTGTCGAAGCGTGAGGTGCAATATGCTCTATACACAGGCATTGCTCTAGATCAGCTCGCTGAGCAAGGAAAACTGCCTCAGCCACTTCAAGCCATTATGGAAAAAGACGAGCCGTTGTACGGAGTAGATGAAACGATGGCATTAGGAATTACAAACGTATACGGAATGATTGGTTTGACAAGCTTTGGCTACTTGGACAAGATGAAGCCTGGAATACTGCAAAAGTTAAATGAGAAAGGGAAAGGCATTCATGTTTTCCTTGATGATTTGGTCGCAGGGCTTGCTGCAGCAGCCTCAGCGAGAATCGCACATCAGGATGAAAAGGCGCGGCAATATGATTTGCCCGATCCTCAATAGTTATGTTATCATGAGTTCATCATACGGCCATTGACGGGATCGCAGCTGTATATTTAATTTACGATTGCTAACGTGGTGTTGTAGGAGGTAAACCCATGTGGACGGTATTTTATATTGCACCGACTGAGAGAGCTGCTGAAAACATAAAAAATAAACTATTACAAGAAGGATTTCTCGTAAAAATCCGTCCTGTCAATTTGTCTAAACAGCAATTCGAAATTCTAGTTCCTTCAGGTGAGGTAGAAGAAATACGAGAGATATTTGACAGCATCATTCGCCCATAGTGCTAAGAATTCGATTGCGCCCAAAGAGGTGTGAAAATTGCAAATAAAAGATCTGTTTTCTAAGAAGAAATATGCCACGATTCCTACGGAGCGTCCAAAACGTGAGGTTCCGGAAGGACTAATGAACAAATGTCCAAAATGTGGCAATATACAGTATAGTAAAGAGCTTGAGAAAAATCTTAAGGTCTGTTCATCATGCGGTTATCATGGTCGCTTAAGCGCTAGAGAGCGCATAGCAATGACGCTTGATGAAGGCAGTTTCGTTGAATACGATGAAACGATGGAATCTGTGGACCCATTAAACTTCCCAGGCTATAAAGCAAAGCTAGAGCAGCAAAAGGCTAAATCCAACTTAATGGATTCTGTCGTGTCTGGTGAAGGGGCCATTGGTGGCTTTCCGGTTGTCGTTGCCGTAATGAGCTTCGATTTCTTTACTGGAAGTATGGGCTCCGTTGCTGGCGAGAAAATTACGCGAGCAATTGAAAGCGCACATCTTAAAAAGCTGCCTCTTATTATATTCTCTACATCTAGCGGTGCTAGGATGCAGGAAAGTATATTAAGTCTAATGCAGATGGCTAAAACAAGCGCGGCTTTGGCAAAATTCCAAGGCGATGGCGGCTTGTATATCTCTGTGTTTACTGATCCTACTACCGGTGGTGTATCAGCTAGCTTTGCAAGCTTAGGGGATTACAATCTTGCAGAACCGGGTGCACTTATCGGATTCGCTGGTCGAATCGTAATCGAACAAACGATTCGTCAGAAGCTTCCTGATAATTTTCAAACTGCAGAATTTAATATGCAGCATGGACAGCTTGATAAGGTTGTGCATCGCAAGGATATGCGCACGATGCTTACAAAGCTTCTCGATATGCATATGGTAAAGGAGGTTTCTGTGAGTGAGTGAGCTGCCTTTTGAAAAGCCACTGAATGAGCTTCGTAATAAAATTAAAGAACTGAAAAGCCTAAGTGATGGGACTGGACTAGATTTCTCTGAGGAAATCGCTAGACTTGAGGAACGCTGCAAGGAACTGGAAGATACGATGTATCGTGAGCTAACTGCAGCTCAAAAAATGCAGCTAGCCCGCCACCATCAGCGTCCTACATCGCTTGACTTTATTAACGCGATATTTACAGACTTTATAGAACTGCACGGTGATCGACTGTTTGCTGACGATCTTGCTATAGTAGGCGGAATCGCTAAATTTAACGGATTGCCAGTAACCGTTATTGGTCATCAACGCGGAAAAGATACACGCGACAACATTGCTCGCTTTTTTGGTAGCCCCCATCCGGAGGGCTTTCGTAAAGCGCTGCGCTTAATGCAGCAGGCTAATAAATTTAAACGTCCAATCATTACGTTTATTGACACTAAGGGTGCCTATCCTGGGGATACTGCTGAAGAGCGTGGACAATCCGAGGCGATTGCTCGAAATTTACGGGAGATGGCTGGCTTTGGTGTGCCAATCATCTGTGTCGTTATTGGTGAAGGTGGTAGCGGTGGAGCGCTGGCGCTTGGTGTAGGTAACCGTGTCATCATGCTTGAAAATGCAATCTATTCGGCGATCTCACCAAACGGTGCAGCTTCGATATTGTGGAAGGATGCATCTCGAGCTGATGAAGCAGCTGAAGCGATGAAGATTACAGCGAAAGATCTACTTCAATTAGAAATCATAGAAGAAATCGTTCCTGAGCCGCAGGGTGGAGCGCATCGTAATCTCGAAGAGCAAGCAGAATCTATTAAGGCATCTCTCGGAAAGCATTTGGACGAGCTGTTAGAGATGAATGAGAACGATTTGATCGAGGATCGCTACCATAAATTTAGAAAAATTGGACAATATCGTATGGCAGAGGCAGAAGCTGGCCAAGCTATAGAATAGTCTGTTCAAGCGGCCTATCGCAGAAGTTTTAGATTGTATGTCGAAAACTGCTGTTATAACTTGCCAATCCACTATAAAACCGATAAAATTATGATGCAATGATGATACTATAGTTTTGAATTTCAGGCATTAAACGGAGGAAACCTATCATGCGTAAAACTAAAATCGTTTGTACAATTGGACCATCCAGCGAATCGTTGGAAAATACGAAGAAATTGATCAATGCAGGAATGAACGTAGCTCGCTTAAATTTCTCACACGGAGATTTTGAAGAGCACGGTAATCGAATTAAAAATATTCGTGCAGCGAATCAGGAGCTTGGTACTTCAGTAGCAATTTTGCTAGATACGAAAGGTCCAGAAATTCGTCTAGGCAAACTCAACGAAGAACCGATTGAGCTTGCTCAAGGAGATGCAATTACATTAACTACCGAAGATATTATTGGTGATCGTAATCGCGTTCCTGTTACTTACAAAAATCTTCCTAACGATTTGTCCGTTGGTTCAACAGTTCTTATCGATGATGGTTTAATAGGCTTGAAGGTTGAAGGCATCGAAGGTACAGAAGTTCATTGTCGCATCGTAAATAGCGGTCCGATTAAAGGTAAAAAAGGCGTTAACGTACCTGGTGTAAAAATCTCTCTTCCAGGTATTACAGAAAAAGATAGAAATGATATCATATTCGGAATTGAGCAGGGCATTGATTTTATCGCTGCCTCATTCGTACGTAAAGCAAGCGACGTATTAGAAATTCGCGAGCTTCTTGAGCAGCACAATGCAGGCCATATTCAAATTATATCTAAAATAGAGAACCAAGAGGGCGTAGACAATCTAGATGAAATTCTAGAGGTGTCAGACGGTTTGATGGTAGCTCGCGGCGACTTGGGCGTTGAGATTCCAGCAGAGGAAGTACCTCTAGTTCAAAAAATGATGATTAAAAAATGTAATGTTGCTGGTAAGCCAGTTATTACAGCTACTCAAATGCTGGATTCCATGCAGCGTAATCCGCGTCCTACTCGTGCAGAGGCGAGTGACGTAGCGAATGCAATCTTTGATGGAACAGATGCAATTATGCTTTCAGGTGAAACAGCTGCTGGTAAGTACCCAGAGGAATCGGTTCAGACGATGTCACGCATTGCACAGCGCGCTGAAGAAGCATTAGAATATCGCGAAATATTTATGAAGCAAGCGAGTGCACAGCAAAACTCCGTAACAGAAGCGATCAGCCAAGCTGTTGCGAACTCAGCATTAGATCTTAATGCTAAGGCCATCGTTACATCAACGCACAGTGGTTTCACTGCACGTGTTGTATCAAAATACCGTCCAAAAGCGCCAATTGTTGCAGTTACACCAACTGAGCAAGTTATGCGAGGTCTAGCTTTATGCTGGGGGGTATTCCCGGTTCAAGGACCTGAAGCTGAAACAACGGACGAGATGTTTGACTCTGCAGTGAACGGAGCCTTGAATACAGGCTGGCTAGCTGCTGGTGATACGGTTGTCATTACTGCAGGTGTTCCTGTTGGACGTGCTGGTACAACGAACCTAATGAAAATTCATCATATTGGCGAGATGCTTGCAACTGGACAAGGGATCGGCAGTCAAAATGTTACAGGCAAAATTGTTGTAGCTCGTACAGCTGAAGAAGCAAATGCGAAGGTACAACAAGGCGATATTCTTGTAACAGTAGCTACTGACAAGGATCACATCCCAGCATTCGAGCGCGCAGGCGCTGTTATTACTGAGCAAGGCGGCATTACGAGCCATGCAGCAGTATGCGGCATTAACCTAAGCACACCTGTTATTCTTGGTGTTAAGAACGCAACTGAACTGCTTAAGGATGGTATGGAAGTTACGATTTATGCGGAGACGGGGTATATCTACTCGGGCCAATCCAAAGTCCTTTAATTTATAAAGGTAGTCAAAAAGCTCGGCTTTGATTACGAAGTAATTTTTTGTAGCATATTCGGCATCGAATATGGAACGCTACCGAAATAGCTTCCGAAGCATGTTTTCTTCGAAAACATTGTAGCTCACGTACCAAGTAATGTACGCTGCGCTCCTCTGTTTCTAGTATCGTCCCATCTTCTCGGCTTTGATTACGAAGTAATTCTTTGTAGCATATTCGGCAGTAAATAAAGACCGCAATCTTCTTGTTTTACAGAAGATTGCGGTCTTATGTTTATCTGCTGCTGTTTGTGCTTTGCATGGCGAGCATAACCTTTATTATAATGATATAAAAAGAGTTGCAAAAAGGAGCATTCAACATGGCTGGTAAATGGCTAGTTCATCCACAACGTGTTAGATACCAAGAAACAGATCAAATGGGAGTCGTATTTCACGGCAATTATGTAACCTGGTTTGAAATTGGCCGTACAGAATGGGTAAGAGCTTTAGGGGTAACCTATCGAGATATTGAGGAAAATGGATTGCTGTTTCCTGTTATTGATTTGTCGGTCAGCTATGAGCTGCCTGCTAAATATGATGATATGGTTATTATTTGTACAAGAATGAAAAATCTCACTCCTCTGCGTATGGAGTTTGAATCTCAAGTAAGGAAAGTAACGGAAGCTGATTATAAAGCAGGTTGCTATGCTTCCAGTGAGGAATTGCCTGGGGAGCTTTTAGTACATGGTGGTACTAAGCATGTATGGGTGAATGAAACGTTCAAGCCCGTTCGACTTTCGAAGGTCATGCCTGAGCTTTATGAAAAATTACAAATGATGTAAATGAGGTGGAAGAGGATGAAAAAGTGGCTGCCCGCAATAATAATCATATATCCACTAATAGAAATATGGGGAATGCTGCTCGTTGGAGATTGGATTGGTGGCTGGAACACCTTCACACTAATGATCATGATAAGTGTAATTGGAGCGGCTGCAGCGATCTACGAAGGACGTAAAGTGATGCAGATTGCGAGAGGACAAATGAATGTTGGGCAAATTCCAGGGCGTGCTTTAGTTAATGGTGTATGTGTGCTTGCAGGAGCGTTACTTCTACTTATACCTGGTTTTATATCCGATATTGCTGGTGTATTACTTATCATTCCATTAACACGACGAATCTTTGAAGGCATCATATTGAAATGGATTGAAGCAGGCATTAATAATGGAAGGTTCATGTTTCGTCGTTTCTAATTTAACAATTCCTTTACATTTCAAAGCATTATAATTAACGATTGTTCGATATAGTTTTGTTAATGCAGTTTAATATTTGAGATTAGAAATAATACTGCATAGGGGGAACGTTCATGACGAAGCAATTATCAGCCTATTTAAATAGAGATCTAAGCTGGGTAGAATTTAATCGCAGAGTGCTGCAAGAGGCGCAGGATCAACGAAATCCACTTCTTGAGCGAGCAAAGTTTTTATCCATTGTTTCAAGTAATTTAGATGAATTTATGAGTGTACGTGTGGCTGGTGTTCATGAGCAGATTCGAGCGGGTTTAACGAAAATGGATTTCACGGGCTACTCTCCATCGGGATTGTGGAAAAGGTTGCAAAAGCGGACCAAAGACATGGTTACCGAGCAGTATCGAACGTATCGAGAAATCGTAAAGTGTTTAAGTAAAGAAGGTATTTTTATACGTGAGTATTCAGAGCTCACCATAACTGCACAAAGGGCAATTGCTGACTATTATAATGAGATTGTCTTTCCTGTAATTACGCCAATGGCAGTTGACCAAAGCAGGCCTTTTCCTCATGTGCACACGAAGGAGCTGTACCTTGCAGTTACGTTGCGTATGGAGGGAGAAGAGGAAGAGGGCTGTGAGCCATTGTTTGCAATCATCCAGATTCCATCGATTCTTCCTCGTTGCTTCGCCATTCCAAGCCGCAGCAATAGTAAAAAACAGGAATTTATATTGCTTGAGGACATCATTACGACCTTCATTGACTCGTTGTTTACAGGCTATGAAGTAGAGTCTGTTAGCCCGTTCCGTCTAACTCGTAACTCGGACCTATCACTTGATGAGGAGGGTGCCGAGGACCTGCTTGAGGAGATTGAGAAGGAGCTGCGACGTAGAAAATGGGGGAATCCAGTTCGACTGGAAGTAGAGTGCGACATTGATGCCTATGCATTGAAGGTGCTTAAGGAAGAGCTTGAGATTGAGGAAGGACTATATATGATCGACGGGCCGCTTGATTTAAGCTTTATGATGAAGCTTTCCAGCATGGTGAATGGTCACGATCAGCTGCGCTACAAAAAATTTGATCCGATCTACCCATTTGAATTTGATGAGGATAAGGACATTATGAGTGTCATCGCAGAGCGAGATGTATTATTGCATCATCCCTTTGAATCCTTTGAGCCTGTCAATGAATTCGTATGGCAAGCGGCAAAGGACCCTGATGTGCTAGCTATTAAAATGACGATGTATCGGGTTAGCGGTCAATCTTCACTTGTAAAGGCGCTTGAATATGCAGCAGCGGCAGGAAAGCAAGTGACCGTCATCGTGGAGCTTAAGGCTCGTTTCGATGAAGAAAACAATATTGCATGGGCTAAGCAGCTAGAAAAAGCAGGCTGTCACGTTGTATATGGCTTGGTCGGACTAAAAATACATGCGAAGCTCCTTCTAGTTGTACGAAGAGAGAAGCATGGGCTAAAGCGGTATGTCCATGTCGGAACAGGCAACTATAATGAAAGCACGGCAAAGCTATACACAGATATTGGCTTAATGACGAGCAACGACGTGATCGGATCTGATACCTCTGCACTTTTTAATGAAATCACAGGGTATTCGGTGCCCCGTGACTGGGAAGCCTTTGCGGTTGCTCCTGCAGGCTTAAAGGCTAGACTACTGAAGCTGATTGATCGAGAAATTGAGCATGCGCGTGCAGGCAAAGAAGCAAAAATTATCGCCAAGATGAACAGCTTATCGAATCAAGAGATGATCGATAAGCTATATGAAGCATCTAGAGCAGGCGTACATATCGATCTGATTGTACGTGGTGTTTGCTGTTTAAGGCCGGGGTTACCTAGTATAAGTGAAAATATTAGAGTAATCAGTATCGTTGACCGCTATCTTGAGCATTCTCGTATAGTTTACTTCTACAATGATGGGGAAGAAGAGGTATACTTATCCAGCGCTGATTGGATGACAAGGAATTTGGAAAAACGTGTGGAGCTGCTCTGTCCCGTGTTTGATAGTGAATTGAAAAACTTACTTATTGTCATACTGCAGCTTAACTTAGCTGATAATGTGAAGGCTAGAGTGCTAGGTGTAAATGGTCAATACGAAAGAGTTGCTATTGATGAAGCAATACCATATCGAAGTCAATTTGAGTCCCAGCAAGTAGAGCGTTGGAAGGGCAGGAAGGAATACGTCCAATAATACGGGTCCTGCGAGAGAAAAGTTTAATGGAGACAGCAATAATAAATACAACGTGCAAGCTATACTAATAACGACGCTAAGAAGCGTAAACCTCATGCACCGAGGTTTACGCTTCTTTGTTATTGGCTGCGAAAGCAGCTGCGGTGCTGGGCTAATTTTGTTTAAGCTCTATCGATAAAATCGGTCTTACTCCCCAATGCTTTTTGAAGTCTGACGCCAATTCCTCAACGTTGTGGGCTTCCAGCTCCATATCCGTTTGTGCTTCTGTGATTGTAATATGCATTGTATCTTGATCCAGACTAAGCTCCATGCTCTGAATACTCTGTGCTTCGCTGCGATCTAAGGCAGCAGCGAGCTGCAGCACGTATCCGAGCCGCGATATTGTATCTAGATCCTCTTGAGAGATCAGCTTGCTGTAGCCTTTAAGCTCTGACTTCGCTTTGCCTTTACTGCGAAACGAAGCGATGGCAGCGACGAGTAATATCTCCTTATGCGAAAGTCCATTTAGATGCGAATGCACAATAAGGTAAAAAGTGTGCTTTGCAAACTGGTAGTATTCGATCGTTGCGCCGATTCGATAAAGCCGTGCTGCAGCATTCAAATATAGCGCGTAGCTCTGCCTGCTTGGGTCATCCTTCATAAGAATGGACAGCAGCTGATCTGCTAGTGCACTAATGTGATCCGTATGAGCACGCGGCAGGGCAGTATGCAGCGCGATTAAGTTTTCTATGCTGTATTCAAGCGGGTTATTGTGTAGCGGCTGCTCTGGGAAAAACAGCTTATGAAACACTCCGTCTCGGAGTCCCGCCCCGCAAATGACATAACGCTCAGCATCAGTATATTGAAATATTTTCGTTAAGATTGCAAGACCTGGAATGATAACATCTGCTCGATCCTTGCTTAGTCCGTTAGTCTTTTTTCGCTTGTCCTGAGGCAAAGCCCTCAATTGATTGAACAGCTCCATAACATCTGCATCCGACATTGGATAATTATGAGTTTGAGCAAGCGGGTAGTCAATGGATGCTTGATGGATTTTGCCGACTGCTCGCGCCGTACCGCCAACAGCAACTAGAGGTAGATGCTTATAGCCTGCAATCCAATCATGCTTAGCGAGCTCTCTTTCGATTTCCTCGTAAAGCTGAGTGAGCTCAATGTCATTTAGTCCTTGCTTGCTGTCAAATTGCTTATTTAGACTTACACAACCAAATGGAAAGGAAAAGCTATGAATAATTTTACGATCAATAAATAGTGTAAGCTCAGATGAACCCCCGCCTATATCTAGCAAAAAACCACTTTGAACAGAAATAGAATTGATCATACCTAAAAAACCATATTCAGCTTCCTCAAGACCAGATAGTATCTTTATATGAAGTGAGGTTTCTTGTTCTACTTGCATGACAATGTCTGCTTGGTTAGCAGCATTGCGAATAGCAGCTGTCGCAATGGGCACAAGCTCTTCTAGCTGATGCTGCTTGGCTAATAGTTGAAAAATTTTAAGTGTGTCAATCAGCACATGAATGCCTTCTTGGCTTAACTCACCCTGCTCGTTGATGTAGCTGCTAAGACGTGCGGAGCGCTTGCTGCCATCGACTACCCGATGCGCACCATGCTCCGTTTTCTCATATATGACGAGTCGAATTGAGTTTGATCCAATGTCGATGATGCCATAGCGTTGTGACATTTTATTCCTCCAGTTCGGTGACTTGTTCAATAGTTTATCATAATATCTAAAAAGTTATTAGTTTTCGATATGAGCATTTTCAAGGATTCTGCTGTTTATTGTCCTGAAATCTTTTGCGCGTAAGAACTTGTGTGCTATAATAAACAAGCTATGGAAAAATTACCTGATATATTTTATCAATGAAGGCGATAAAGCATTTCTATCCTAGCTTATGTTCACTTTTTTGACAAAATCCTATATGATTAATTTTGATGATTCAGGTTGAACAATAGGCTCTATTAATTCATTCTTAATAATAAAGGAGAGGGAACGATGACAGCAACAAAAGGTCTTGAAGGTATTGTAGCAGCGCAATCCTCTATCAGTTCTATCATTGATGGGGTTTTAACATACCGTGGTATTAACATCGACGAACTTGCTGAAAAGGCTTCATATGAAGAAGTAGCATATTTGTTGTGGTACGGTAAATTGCCAAGTCGCGATCAACTCGCTGAATTACAGCAAAAGCTGGATGAGTTTGCTGCAATTCCGAACGAAGTCATTGAGGCGATTAAGCTATATCCTGCGAATACAAATTCTATGGCAGCACTTCGTTCAGCAGTATCAAGCCTGGCGCTTTATGATCCGCTAAGCGGAGATATGTCTACCGAAGCGAACCAACTGAAAGCGATTAAATTACAAGCCCAGCTTCCAACAGTCGTTGCAGCATTTGCTCGTATCCGTGAAGGTAAAGAGCCGATTGCTCCGAAAAAAGGAGTTTCCATTGCTCATAATTTCTTATACATGCTAACTGGTGAAGAGCCGGCTGATATTGCTGTAAAGGCATTGGATCAAGCACTTGTACTACATGCCGATCATGAGCTCAATGCTTCTACCTTTGCTGCTCGTGTTACAGTTGCTACTCTATCTGATATATATTCAGGGGTTACCTCTGCTATTGGCGCATTAAAAGGACCATTGCATGGCGGTGCGAATGAAGCGGTTATGGTTATGCTTGAGGAGATTGGCTCCAAAGATAATGTAACGGCTTACATCGAAAATGCATTAGCCAATAAAGTAAAAATTATGGGCTTCGGTCATCGCGTTTATAAAAACGGTGATCCACGTGCAAAGCATCTTCAGAAGATGTCCTTCGAGCTTGGTAATTTGATAGGTAATCTTGAGCTCTATGAAATGTCCACGCAAATTGAAGAGCTTGTAACAAGCCGCAAAGGCTTGAAGCCGAATGTTGACTTCTATTCAGCTTCTGTGTACACTGCTCTAAAAATCCCGCGTGACTTGTTTACACCGCTATTTGCAATTAGCCGCGTATCAGGTTGGACATCTCATATTTTAGAGCAATATGAGAACAATAGATTGATACGTCCTCGTGCTGAATATGTTGGACCAATCCAAGCGTCTTACATTCCAGTTGATGAGCGATAATCTGCTATAATAGCTAATGTATATCGATTTAATTACTTTAAAGGAGGAAAATGATTCATGTCTCTATTTGAAAAATTCGCAATGCCTACTGATGGTGAAAAAATTACAATTGATAACGGGGTATTGCAAGTACCAAATCAACCAATTATCCCATTTATCGAGGGTGATGGAACTGGGCGCGATATTTGGAAAGCTTCAAAGCGTGTTCTAGATGCAGCAGTTGAAAAAGCATACAATGGCGAAAAGAAAATTGCATGGTATGAAGTGTTCGCAGGAGAAAAAGCATTCAACGAGTTTGGCGAGTGGTTGCCTGCTGATACACTAACTGCAATTCGTGAGTACATTGTTGCGATTAAAGGTCCGCTTACGACGCCAATCGGTGGAGGAATTCGTTCTCTTAACGTTGCACTTCGTCAAGAGCTAGATCTATACACTTGCCTGCGTCCAGTACGTTACTTTGACGGTGTACCTTCTCCAGTTAAACGTCCTGAGCTAGTAGACATGGTTATTTTCCGTGAAAATACTGAAGATATCTATGCAGGTATTGAGTATCAATCTGGTTCTGAAGAAGTGAAAAAGGTAATCGAGTTCCTTCAAAAAGAAATGAAGGTTAACAAAATTCGTTTCCCTGAAACTTCTGGTATCGGAATTAAGCCTGTATCTTCCGAAGGATCTAAGCGTTTGGCTCGTGCTGCGATTGAATACGCAATTAAGCATAACAGAAAAACTGTAACACTTGTTCACAAAGGTAACATCATGAAGTTCACAGAAGGCGCGTTCAAAAACTGGGGCTACGAAGTTGCAGAGCAAGAGTTTGCTGATAAAACATTTACATGGGGTCAATATGACCGCATTAAAGAAGCTGAAGGTGTGGAGGCAGCTAACAAAGCTCAAGCCGAAGCAGAAGCAGCAGGTAAAATTATCGTTAAAGATGCGATTGCTGATATCGCATTGCAACAAGTACTTACACGTCCAACAGACTTCGACGTTATTGCAACTCTGAACCTGAATGGTGACTACCTATCCGATGCTCTTGCAGCACAAGTAGGTGGAATTGGTATCGCACCAGGTGCTAATATCAACTATCTAACAGGACATGCAATCTTCGAGGCAACGCATGGTACAGCTCCGAAGTATGCTGATAAAGACGTTGTTAACCCAGGTTCAGTTATTCTTTCTGGCGTTATGCTTCTTGAGCATTTAGGCTGGCAGGAAGCTGCAGATCTTATCTACAAAGGTATGGAAACTGCAATTAATAACAAAACAGTAACTTATGATTTTGCTCGTCTAATGGAAGGCGCTACTGAAGTGAAGTGCTCTCAATTCGCAGACGAAATCATTAAACATTTAGCATAAGAAGCAGCTAGAATCTGCACAAAAAGAGAGCCTATATAGGCTCTCTTTAACATGTATCAACTAAAAAGCTTAGCATATGCTTTCGAAGCAGCTTTTTAGTTGCAGAGAAGTATCACCAGAAGTAACTAAAAAGCTTAGCATATGCTTCCGATGTGGCTTTTTAGTTGCAATGAAGTACCACCAGAAGTAACTAAAAAGCTTTAGGAGGATGATTAGTGGCTATTACACGTAAAAAAATTACGGTTGTTGGCGCTGGATTCACTGGGGCTACAACTGCCTTGATGCTAGCTCAAAAGGAGCTTGGCGATGTTGTGCTGGTTGATATTGAACCTCTTGAGAATCCGACTAAGGGGAAAGCACTCGATATGCTAGAGGCTACGCCTGTGATGGGTGTGGATTCACGGATCATCGGTACATCCAGCTATGAGGATACGAAAAATTCCGATATCGTCATTATTACGGCTGGCATTGCACGAAAGCCTGGTATGAGTAGAGACGATCTTGTTATGACGAACGCAGGTATTGTCCGGTCCGTCTGTGAGCAGATTAAAGCTACTAGTCCCGATGCATATGTGATCATCTTGAGTAATCCTGTAGATGCGATGACGTTCGCAGCCTACCACACGCTTGGATTTCCAAAGAATCGTGTAATCGGGCAATCGGGTGTGCTTGACACTGCTCGTTACTGTACATTTATTGCGCAGGAGCTGAATGTTTCTGTAGAGGATGTCCGAGGCTTTGTACTTGGCGGACACGGTGATGATATGGTACCGCTTGTACGTTATTCTAATGTAGCCGGCATTCCAATTGAGAAGCTCATCCCTGCAGAGCGAATTGAGGCAATCGTACAGCGTGCCCGCGTTGGCGGCGGTGAGATTGTTAATTTGCTTGGCAACGGCAGTGCTTATTATGCTCCTGCTGCTTCACTCGTGCAAATGACAGAAGCGATCCTTAAGGATAAGAAGCGTATTATCCCTGTCATCGCTTATCTTGAGGGTGAGTTCGGCTATGACGAGCTCTTTATGGGTGTGCCTGTTATATTAGGTGGCGACGGCATAGGGAAAGTGGTTGAGTTAGAACTAACAACCGAGGAGAAAGCAGCGCTAGATAAGTCTGCCGCTTCAGTAGCTCAGGTTATTGAGGTTGTTAAAGCTGGTCTAGGTATCTAAGGCTGTCTGACACGACCTAATCCAATTGATCGGGAAGACCCTGTCATTCCAATGCGTAGTAGCGCAAATGCTGCTCCCATACAATCGGAAGACAGGGTTCTTTATTACAAGCTTGTGCTTTAATGAAAGTGAGGTATAGCCAATGTCGGCACATACAGTACTGAAAAAAATATATGGCTACGACCAATTTCGTCCAGGTCAGGAAGAAATCATAGATAGCATCGTGAATGGGAGAGATACGCTTGCCATTTTGCCGACAGGTGGAGGAAAATCTGTTTGCTATCAAATCCCTGCTCTTATGCTGCCAGGAACAACGCTCGTTATTTCACCTTTAATCTCTCTAATGAAGGATCAGGTTGATGCGTTAACTCGATTAGGCGTCTCCGCTGCGTACTTGAACAGCTCTTTATCCCAGCAGCAGTACCGAGAAACGTTAGCTAAGGCTTTTAACGGTGAATATGAGCTGTTATATATTGCTCCAGAACGATTCGATGCACCGATGTTCCAGCAGCTTGCTGAGCATATGCGAATCCCGCTAATTGCTATTGACGAGGCCCACTGTGTGTCACAATGGGGGCATGATTTTCGTCCAAGCTACCGACAGCTGGCGCTTGCCATTAGTAGAATGGATAATCGGCCAGTCGTCGCTGCCTTTACAGCAACAGCGACGCAGGAGGTGGCAGAGGATATTGTGGCGATGCTTAAGCTGCAGAGCCCGTCATCATTCGTTACTGGGTTTGCCAGACCGAATTTATCCTTGTCCGTCGTTACTGGGGTAAATAAGATGAGCTTTCTTACTCAGTTTCTTAGAGAAAGAACGGAGCAGTCTGGTATTATCTACACAGCAACGAGAAAAGAAGCGGAGTCCGTATATGAGCGGATCAACGAGCTTGGGTACAGGGTTGAGCTTTATCATGGTGGACTATCGGATGCTGCACGAGCCGAGGCGCAAGAGCTGTTTCGATTTGATCAGAGCAAAATAATCGTCGCAACGAACGCATTCGGCATGGGCATTGACAAGCCTAACGTAAGGTATGTGCTTCATTGGCAGGTGCCGGGCGATCTGGAATCCTATTATCAAGAGGCTGGAAGAGCCGGACGTGATGGTGATGAAAGTGAATGTATTTTGCTTTTTGATGCAAGTGACTTATTTATTCATCGTTATTTAATAGAGCAGGGTATGGGCGATGACAATCGTAAGGCGGTTCAAGCGGGCAAGCTGCATGAGATGACCAGCTATTGTCGTACCGATTCATGCCTGCAACAATTTATCGTCGATTATTTTGGTGAACGGTCGGTTGAGCCTTGTGGAAAATGCAGCAGCTGTCTCGATACTAGCGAGAAGGTTGACCGTACTCAGGATGCGCTCATGGCCATGTCCTGCGTTGCTCGTATGCGAGGCAGATTCGGTGTAACGATGGTTGCCAAGGTGCTCAAGGGGTCATCAGACAAGCGTTTGCTTGGCGCAAATCTTCAGCAATTATCAACCTATGGCTTAATGAAGCAAGCTCCAGAGAAGGAAATTGTGGAATGGCTGAACTGGCTTGTAGCCGAGCAATATTTACAGCTAAGCTCTGGGCAATATCCAGTTGTTTCCTTAGCAGAACGAGCTCGCGATGTCATTGAAGGGAAAGAGCAGGTATGGCAACGTAGACGCAGCAAAGTGAAGCAGCTACTAAGCAATTCATCGCAGGATGCATCCCCAATTTTTGCTGCTTTGAAGGATTGGCGCAGACAGCAAGCAGCACTCGAACAAATTCCACCATTTATGATTTGCTCTGATGCTACGCTCCGTTTAATAGCTGAAGCCGCACCTGCGTCGCTTGAGCAGCTGATGAATGTAAAAGGAATTGGTCAGGCGAAGGCGACAAAATACGGTGATGATATTATCGCAATAGTACAACCGTTCAGGCAGCAAGCTTCCTCAGCGACGAAGGAGGCGCATATTCAAGTCTCATCTGCTAAGACGATAGAGCAGGATCATGCTGTAATTGACCCAGATAAAAAGCCAAGCTATTTGCTTTCATATGAGTCCTTTATGTCAGGCCTAACGATAGAACAAATTCGAGAGCAAAGAGGCTTTTCCCAGCAAACCGTTGAAAAGCACATCCTTCGTGCAATTGAAGAAGGATTTCCAATGGATTGGTCCAGATTGTTTAATGCGGAGCAAGAAGAGCTGATACAAGAAGCTACAGCTTCTGTAGATGCAAGCCTGCTACGCAACATAAAAGAGGCACTGCCAAGCTCGATCACTTATTTGCAAATTCAGGCAGTTCTGCTTAAGCAAAGTCTATAAACGTTACTGCATGTCTATATTAATAAAACGGAGGCTATCGTATGAAACCCTATTCCCCTCAGATCGTAACATTTGGAGAATCCATGGCGTTATTTTTACCTTCGCAGCAGCAATCCATTGAGCGCGCAGACAGCTTGCAGCATCGTTTTGGAGGAGCTGAGAGCAATGTTGCAATCGGTCTTGCCAGATTAGGGGTCGACGTCGGCTGGTTCAGTGTAATGGGCGATGACCCGCTAGGCAAAAGAATTGTAAAGGCGATACGCGGTGAAGGCGTTGATGTATCAAGAGTGTTATATAGTAAGGAAGCTCCAACGGGCATGATGTTTCGTGAACAAATAAGTGGAAGAAATGCAGTTCATTATTTTCGAAAGGGCTCGGCTGCTAGTACGATGACCCCGGAGCAATTAGATGAGCAGTACATTAAAGATGCAGAGTTGCTGCATATAACAGGAATCACGCCAGCATTAAGCGAAAGCTGCAAAAATACGGTATATCGTGCCATTGAGATTGCAAAAAAACATGGGGTGCGAATATGCTTTGATCCGAACTTACGATTAAAGCTGTGGTCATTAGAAGAGGCAAGGGAAGTCATATTGAAGCTTGCTCAAGAGGCAGATTACTTCTTACCTGGGTGGGATGAGCTAAAGCTTCTATATGATACGGAAGATGAAGCACTAATTGACAGTAAGCTGAATGAGCTGAAAGCAACTTGTATAGTCAAGGGCAAAGGCGATTTTAATGTGATCTATGAGCAAGGAGTTCAGACACAAGTGCCATTCTATCCCGCTGAAACGGTTGTTGACACGGTAGGTGCAGGCGATGGCTTCTGTGCAGGGTTTATAGCAGGGGTATGCAAAGGGATGAACACCTATGAAGCTGTACGAATAGCAGCTATTAATGGCTCCTTGGCTGTACAAACCTATGGGGACTGGGAAGCACTTCCAGAGTGGGAGCAATTACAGCAGCGTTTAACCGCCCAAGCTTGGATTGAGCGTTAAGTGTGTTTTTCTAGTTCTGCCGTTAATACATAAAGGAGAGGTATATGAATAATCTAAACAACGATGTAACACAGAAGCGTAAAGATGAGCATATCTCGATCTGTCTAGAAAAGCCCGTACAGGGTGAAGGGATTACGACAGGGCTAGAAAAATGGAGATTCAAGCATTTATCACTACCAGAGATGGATTTTGCAGCCATTGATTTGACGTCAACGATGTTTGGTAAACAGATTAAGGCGCCACTTTTTATTAGCTCGATGACCGGTGGAACAGAGCGAGCCTATAGAATCAATCAAGCGCTGGCAGCTGCAGCAGAGGTAAGAGGCTGGGCGCTAGCTTTGGGCTCCATGAAGGTAGCTCTCAATCAATCCGATTTAGCATACAGCTTTCAGCTTCGTAAGTATGCTCCAACGATTCCTATCATTGCAAATTTAGGACTTGTTAGCTTGAATTATGGGCTAACGGAGGAGCATTGCCTGCGTGCAGTTGAGCTTGCAGAAGCGGATGCACTTGTATTTCATCTTAACAGCCTGCAGGAGGTGTTTCAGCCTGAAGGGGATACGAATTTCTCTGGGCTGTTACAAAAGCTTGAGTCCGTAGTGAAACGTTCCTCTGTTCCTATTGGAGTGAAGGATGTCGGATGGGGGATTGATGCGGAGGTCCGCGACCGACTTATACAGATAGGTATTCAGTTTATTGATGTTGCAGGAGCAGGCGGTACGTCTTGGAGTCAGGTGGAGCACTATCGAACACCTCCTTCCACTATCCAATATTATGCTTCGAGCAGCTTTCTAGATTGGGGAAATTCAACAGCTGATTGTCTATTAGAGCTTCGTGATGGGATGGAGCATTGTGCACTATTCGGCAGTGGGGGACTGAATAACGGTGTGGATGCTGCGAAAGTCATTGCGCTAGGGGCTGATGCGGCAGGATTTGGCCGTACGCTATTAGCTCATGCGGTTGATTCAAGCGCTCCACAGCAAACGATTGTTGAACGACTAGCGACGATTGAATACGAGCTGAAAGCAGCGATGTTCGGTATCGGTGTTCAGCGTATCGACAAGCTTAAGTATCATAGTCGACTCGTGCCAAGCTAAATATTTTACATAACAATGCTGCTCAAGCATCCCTTAAGCAATGCTTGAGCAGCATTATTCCTTACCTTAATAGTCCTGTTCCTCTTACCTCTACTTTTGTCTTTACATCAAACTCCATACGGCTATAAATGTCAGGCCACTCCTCATCGAAATTAGGCAGGTGAAATCTTGCGCGGTAGCGTAGCCCGAAGCCGTAAGGATCAACTCCCGCTTTCTGGATTTTTTGAAGTAGCTTAAGAACATCCTCTGTGTAAGCCTGTTCCAGCTGTGCGACCGTTCCCTCAGGATTGCTATAATAGGAGTTAATCGGCATTTCTTCAAATGTAACTGACTGCTTAATTTTCATTTCAACTTTTGGAGCAGTATCAGACTTTTTAATTTTATAGTGTATCTTTATACCGTTGACTGATATAACAAAGGGATCACTCCGATAGGAGCCAAACTGGCTATGGGTTGTATGAGCTGTAAGCTGACTAAGCAGCTGAGTTTCCTTAGGTTCCAGCACCGTGACAACCTTTTCCTTATTAAGCAATGCGACTCTATTAATGACGTAGGTGTTATCCTCTGATTGTACCGTAATAACAGGCAGGTAAGGATCGAGACCCTTTTCATAAATTCTTCTCGTCAGATCGGTGAGCAGCTCAATAAATGTAAACGATGATTCAGTCGCATCCTCGCTAAAAAATAAGTTTAGTGTATTACCGGGAAATCGTTCTACGTCTGGCTGCACTCTAATGACATCCTCAGCATTTGGGCTGCCAATTCCGATAGCTGCAATATTTTGAATGTCCCTCCTTCTGGACATCCAGGTTACCGCTTCAACGATACTATCCTGCGCAAATGATTCGCCCAAAAGAATAGTCTTGCAATGACCAAAGTCAATCTCTTTATCGACATGAGACTTCAGCATGCGCACGCCTTCTGCAATTGAGACAGCCTCGATCGTTTCTACCTGAGTTTTGCTTTTACCTGCATCGATTTGAACAGACGGTACACCAAGCTTTAATGTGATGCGATAAGGCTTTTCCTCATTTTCACCCTTATCGATTCCCATACCGACTACAAAATACCGCTTGTCTATATCTTTAAACCCGCAGCCTGAAAGCAAGGCTCCAGCTAGTAGTATACTGGCGACAAAGCTAAGCATTAGCCTTCTTTTCATACCTTCTCACCTTTTTCTTACTAAGTACATACACCCATATTGTAAAGGTTACTTCTGAACACATTCGTATAATTAGGAACACCGCGCCTAGAAACACGACAGTTAACTCATTAATACTAAACATAAGTAAAAACGTGGCAGCAAGCATACCGGCCATGATGACATAGCTTTTGAGTGGCGGCTTTGCTTCATCCGAGTCAACCTTGTTATTCGGAAATAGACTCTTGAAAAATTCTAGAACGATATGCCAACCAACCACTGTATACGTTAACGAGAGGTTAATAATCACAAGGAGAAAGATTAATAGCATACGTTCAATAAAGCCATACATCATTTTCAAGGAGTCTGCCGTTGCACTCCATAAAAATACGTAGTGTACAACAGCTTCAGTCCCGTGAATACCTATCGGTACAAAAAAAGTTACAACTAAGACAAGAAATGCCACTAGCGGAAATGCCCATCGATGCTTAAAACGAAAATTTGGCGGAAGCACGCGATTGAAGATCGCTAGGTTCATAAAACCAGTAAATATAAACATCGCACTAGCAAAAACGAGCAGAGATGGCAGCTGATAAAAATGCTTAGCGACAATAATTATGGCATCCCAGCTCATTAATGGAGTATGAATCGACTTGTAAATAATAAACCCAATGAGTGGGATATTGAGAATTAAAATAATCTCCAGTATGAAGTTGACAGTCACTGTGGAACGTGTTGCCCCAAACGCACAGACAAGCATTAGTACGGCCATAATCGCATACTGATTGCCCTCTGGATTGAGAAACCTCGTAATAATGACCGCATACGACGTGACGACGATTGCGGTGGACGTTCCAATCATTAATGCCTTAAAGGTCATAAGGATTCTCACAAGCCATTTTGGATAGAATAGGCTAAAAATTTCCGGAAATCCTTTTTCCGGAAAAACTTGCATACCTGACGTGAACATATATAGCAATATTCCACCAATTACAGGACTTAGGAGTATCGCCAACACAGCACCATCGAATCTAGCCACTGTCAGGTGATAAGGGACAAGCAGCATGATATTCGAGAAGGTGTTAATAAAGTAATGGTAGGATACATAACGATTCATGCTGTTCCTGTCCCTCCAATATCACCCTTCTTGGTGCTTACGTCACCGCGATAGCGGAAGTAATATTCTCCAAAGCTGCGCGTGCTGCACAGACTTATGATATAGACAAATAACCCTAGAAATACTCCGGCGAGTCCGAAGAAAATGGCAAATACAATAATCGGATATTTCAGAAATCGTATAGCAAGAGACATCGTATGTATCGGCAGCACGAAATTACTGATCGCAACTAGCGATGTCACAATAATCATAACGCTACTGACTAATCCTGCTTGCTGTATTGCTGAGCCTAAAATTAACCCGCCTACCGTTGTAGATGTCGAGCCAATTAGCTTAGGTATTCGAATACTGGATTCTAGCAGCATTTCAATCATTAGGAGCATAATGATGACCTCGATAAACGAAGGGTAAGGTACGATCGAACGACTAGCAACTAATGAGAAGGTGAGCTGCAGCCTAAAGACCTCTGGATTATAGGACAATATGGCGACGTATAGTCCCGGTAGTGTCGATGTAATGAATAAGGCGACATAACGCAGAAAAATTAATAGCTTGGTCATCCAGATCGATTCATAATGATCCTCAACTGCATGCATAAAATCAAAGAACGTAACAGGTAGAATAATCGCATATTGTGAGCCTTTCAGTACAAGAACGACCTTTCCGAAAGACAGGGCCCGTCCGATTCTATCTATGCGCTCCGTAATGAGCAGAGTAGGGAATAGCTGATATTTCTTACCGTTCAATAAGCGTTCGAGCTGACCGGTGGATTGGATGAGATCCAAATGCACGCTGGCTAGCTTGTTCATCACTAGATCTAATGTATGCTTGTTCACCTTTCTTTGGTCATAAATGATGTACAATCCCGTTCTCGATAAATTTCCGACATTCATTTTATCGATAACGAGTTCTGGTGACACATAGGCATTACGGATAATATTAAGTGAGATGATGGGATCCTCACTTAATGAGTTTTGCGGACCAAGGATGGACGTTTCAAGCTTAGCCTCCGATAAGTCTGTATAGCTGAACTTCATTGCATCGAAAGAAAAAATTTGATCCTGGAATTCAATTAATGCTTGACCACGCAGCAAAAGGTCAGTCCATGTCGCTGGATCAGTAACCTTTGTAAAGTTAGGGTTAGACTTTAGTAAATTCATAAAAGGATATTCATTTTTAGAAAATGGAACCGTTATGAACGCGTGAATTTTTTGCTCATCAATTAGTGGCAAAAAGTAGGCAAGCTCTAGCTTTTGTCCTGTTATTGGATGCTGAATTTCGTTCTGAATGAGATCCTCTGCGGGAGATAGGATTATTTTTAATCGATCGAGCATATGATCCCTCCGTCAAACTTAGTAGTGATAGTATGACCCAAAGCTGTAAAACTATGCTAAAATACTGGGGAAGCTTTACAAACCTTAACGAAGGGTTATGCTATAGGACATTGTAAAGGAGACTCGGGCGTGAGTGATAACCGTGACTTAAGAAATTCTGCTAAACGATTTACCTATATTACAAGCTCGGTCATACAGGTAAGAGTACCAGTGCCATTTTCGCTTAAATGGATCAACAGTTATTTGCTGTTAGAGAAGAACGGAACCTATACGATTATTGATCCAGGGCTGCGTACACTTGAAGCAGAGCAAGTGTGGGAGGAGACGCTTCAAGAGCTCTCGCTTACATGGCGTAACTGCTCGGCTATTGTTGTGACGCATCAACACCCAGATCATTACGGTCTTGCTGGCTATGTGCAGCAGCACTGCGATGCTCCTGTCTATATGACAAGAGAGTCTAAAGCGTATACGGATAAGCTTTGGGGTACAGGTCAAGCTCAATTCGAGCGTGACATGGAGAAGCTGCTTGTCGCACATGGGACTCCAATCGAAATTGTAGAAGCAATCCTAGCGAATATGCAGGGATTTGTAGCGAAGGTAGAGCCACAGCCAGTGGTGGAGTATATCGAAGCGGGACAAACGATCAGACTTGGAGATAGGCAGTGGCTGCTCATTCATACGGAAGGCCATGCCTATGGCGGAATTATGCTATATGATTCGTTGACGAAGCAGCTTTTATGTGGTGACCAGGTGCTTCCAAGAATTACGCCTCATGTAGGGGTAGTAGCTGGCGAGGATCGACCAGTCCTCTCACAGTTTCTAGCCAATCTACAGCAAATTTCCAAGCTAGACGTAAAGCTAGTGCTTCCTGGTCATCGTGAGCCGTTTGAAGGCTACTCTGAGCGGATTACTGCAATAATACAGCATCATAAACGACGTCTTGCTTCAATCCTTCAGTATGTACAGGAGCAGCGCGCGGTGGATTCCTTCACGTGCTGCGAGTGGCTATTCGGCAAGCATTTGCGTGAACAGCCTCATAATATGCGCTTTGCTTTAACGGAAACGATCGCACATTTGGATCATTTACAGGAGAAAGGTCTTTTACAGAAGAAGAATGACTGCGAAGGGCTAATACGTTATATCATAAATGAATGATCGAGCGAAACGAGTGTACATATTGATATTGATCTATGCTTTTTCAAAAAAGGCGAGTGCAGATTGAGCTGCACTCGCCTTTTGTCATAGGTTTAATCTAATGGAGGTGTCGTTACACCTTCGCGCTCAGCTTGTGTACGATGAGCTAATCGGCTTGCAGCAGAAGCAGCAATCGCTCCAACAATGTCATCAAGGAAGGTATGGGTATGCTTGTCGTTTTTATCATTCAGATGGACAAGTATACCTGGCTTCACTTTATCGATATAACCAAAGTTAGTAAATCCAATGCTTCCATACACGTTTACAATCGACAATGCTAATATTTCATCGACGCCATATAAGCCTTCATCGTTTTTGATCATCGCTTGCAGCGGTTCAATTAGCTTACCTTCCTCTGACAGTATATCTAGCTGAATTCCAGTGAGCACTGCATTTTGCACCTCACGCTTAGACAGCACGGCTTCTACATGTACAATGCAATCCTCAACGGTTAAGTGAGGGATGTAATCCGCTTGCAGAAAATGGACAAGCTCTGCAATATGCTTCGTCGTTACGCCTCTCTCTTCTAGGAGTCTATATGTAGCTTGTGCAACCTCATTGCTGTTCAAACTATATTTCCCTGCTTGCGTCATCGTTATTCCTCCATACATTTTTCTAGTCAAAACTGGTCTAAAAATAAGAAGGGCTCGTATACATATTACTACAAAAGACAAGTTGTACAAAGTTTTGAGTGAATATAGGGGAGGATTTTAACAATGAATGCAAAAACTTGGTTACGTTCCACAGCAATAGTAGGGGTAGTGGCAATTCCGATGATTATATCAGGATGTGGACTTTTCTCGAAAGCCGTATCGGAGCCTATTGATCCTCCACAAACGGAGGTTATTGAGGGGCAAGAGGAGCAGACAAGCAGTTGGTTGGATGGAGCATCAGAGGGAGTTATGGATGGCGCAGCGCAATATATGGTGTACTTAAAGGATAAAAATGGATATCTAGCTCCGATCAGCTTGCCAATGGCTATTGCTGAAGGCGAGGAGGTCGCATTGAAGCTGCTCGAGGTTATGGTTGATCAAGGGATATACTCCGGATCGCTGCCAGTGGACTTCCGAGCGATGATCCCACAAGGAACTGAAGTTTTAGGTTATGAGTTAAACGCTGAAACAGGTATTGCAACGGTTAACTTATCTGAGCAGTTTGTAGATTATAATATGCTGGATGAGCGCAGCATCGTTGAAGCGATTACGTGGACACTTACTTCGCTTGAGGGAGTAAATGGTGTGGAAATCCAAGTAGAGGGTGAAAAGCTTGGTGAGATGCCGATTGCTCAATATCCGCTGGATGAAGCATTAACGCGTGATATCGGGGTAAATATAGAAATCGCTGAAGGTGTTAATTATTCGCATGCAGCACCAGTTACCTTGTACTTCTCCTCTGAAACATCGAACAATGAGCAGTATTTTGTTCCGGTTACACGTATGATCGAGCGTTCGTCGGATGGTCGAGCGGTAGCAGCAATCGAGGAGCTTATTGAGGGTCCAATCGATGCGAAGTCTCTTAACCCAGTGATCCTGCCAAATGTGAAGGTAACAGGCATTGATGAATACGACGGAGTTGTTCATATTGATTTGCAAGACGATTCATATGAGCCAGGGTTCTTCGTTCCTTCTGAGCTGTTAAATGCAGTCATCCTATCAGTGGCAGAAAATACGGGAGCATCCTCCGTACAGGTTCGAGTGAACGGTGATATTAACATCTTTGATGAAAATAATTTGTCATATAGTGAGCCGGTCAGCAAGCCAATGCATGTTAATGCACTAAAAATGTAGACTAGCTGCTCCATAGAAGCTTCATAAAAGTATTAGGGGATTTCAAGTGATATTCACTTGAAGTCCCCTTCTTATTCCCACATCATAGTAAGTACCGAGGGGTAGAAGTATAACAGCGATAGCATCAAAAACGATGAGTAATTGCTAGCATTTGTGGTAACGCTGAAAAGGGATGCAATAAAATAATGCAATTCTATAGTGGCTTTGATACAATAGGAACGTTAAATGACAAGTTTCAGGAGGCAATCTAAACATGAGAAATGACAGTCGCCAGCCCAATCAGCTTCGTGACGTGAACATAACTACGAACGTGAACAAGCATGCAGAAGGTTCTGTACTTATCCAATTTGGTGATACAAAGGTGATATGTACAGCATCAGTAGAGGAACGTGTTCCACCTTTCATGAAGGGACAAGGCAAAGGCTGGGTTACAGCTGAGTATTCTATGCTTCCAAGAGCAACTCATTCAAGGAATCAGCGCGAAGCTAATCGTGGCAAGCTTTCTGGACGCACGATGGAAATTCAGCGATTAATCGGTCGGGCTCTTCGCTCAGTTGTTGATCTGCAAGCACTAGGTGAACGCACGATTACACTTGACTGTGATGTTATTCAAGCTGATGGCGGAACGCGTACGACTTCGATAACAGGAGCTTTTGTGGCGCTCGTACTCGCAGTTGAGCATATCGCAAAAAGTCATAAGCTCGCAAAATATCCAATCATCGATTATTTGGCATCCGTTAGTGTTGGCATTATTAATGATACAGCGATGCTAGATCTGAACTATGAAGAGGACTCCAGTGCCAAGGTAGATATGAATGTCGTCATGACGGGCAGCGGAAAGTTTGTTGAAGTGCAAGGAACCGGTGAAGAGGCACCATTCTCTAGAAATGAATTAGATGAGTTGCTGGCCCTTTCAGAGCAAGGCATTCAACAGCTCATTATGGCGCAAAAGCAAGCGCTAGGTGAGGCAGCTGCACGTATACGAGGTGAGTAGATGAAAACGATTGTCATAGCTACAAAAAATGCAGGGAAGGTAAAAGAGTTTGCTCATGCATTTGCTAAGCTAGGCATTGAAGTGAAGAGCTTGCTTGATTATCCGGAGCTTCCGGACATTCCGGAGGACGGCGAAACTTTTATCGATAATGCTAAGCAAAAAGCAGAAACAGCTGGCATCGCCTTACAGGTTCCTGTGCTAGCTGATGATAGTGGGCTGGCTGTAGATGCACTAGCAGGTGCACCGGGTGTCTATTCAGCTCGTTATGCTGGAGAAGGTGCTAACGATGCACGGAACAATGATAAGCTAATATCTGAGCTGCAAAGCATTGGAGCGAATACGAATGAGCCTCCGCTAGCTGACGGAACTACGCTGTTAAGTCCTGCACAATTTTGCTGCGCACTAGCTTTATATAATCCAAGCAATCGTCAATTTATTGTTGCTGAGGGCAAGGTGGAAGGATATGTAACAGACCGCCCACATGGTGAGGAAGGCTTCGGCTATGATCCGTACTTTTATGTGCCGCAGCTAGGCTGCAGCATGGCAGAGCTGACTAAAGAGGAAAAAGGGAAGATCAGCCACCGTGGTGAGGCTTTGAAGCAGCTTGTTCCTATCGTTGAGCAGCTCATGCAGCAAAGCTAATTACATATTTCTGGTCACGATAAATGCAGATGATTTTCAACTTAATACAATGACAGTAACAAGGGCTGTTTATATCGAAGCTGTAGCGTTCGATGTAAGCAGCCTTGTTTTTTGTTTCTTTCGAATGGCGTTAGGCTATCGTAACCCGGTAATGCTTGAGCCAGACATGCACTTGATACAGATAAGCATAGAGCTGAGGTCCTGACATAAGCTGACCGAACCATGGAACGAGCGAGGACGATTCCGACGAACTGAGTAGCTGCTCGATTTTTTTGCGTGAGATGATTTGGAAGATGGGCGAGCTGCTATCCTCTAACACTTCCTTCATTAGCTCGCGAACAGCTGCTAAATATGCAGGGTTATGTGTTTTAGGATACGGGCTTTTTTTACGATGAATGATCTCATCTGGAAGAATCCCCTTTAACGCTTGACGTAAAATGCCTTTCTCACGATCACCGGACGTCTTATAATCCCAAGGGATGTTAAACACATACTCGACTAGGCGATGATCACAGAATGGCACACGCACCTCAAGTCCGGCTGCCATACTCATTCGATCCTTCCGATCTAGCAGCGTCGGCATAAAACGTGTGATATTAAGATAAGACATTTGCCGAATGGCCTTAAGATCAGCGGCATCACCGCTTAGCTGTGGTACTTCTGCTGCCGCTTCTTCAAATCGCTTGCTTACATATTGCTCAGGCTTTATCCAGTTTCGCATCTCATCGGTTAATAGCTCACTACGGAATTTCGTCGCTAGCGACCAAGGAAATTGCTTGGCATTAAGCGCTTCTTCCTTGTGGAACCAAGGATAGCCGCCAAATATTTCATCAGCAGCTTCACCGGATATTGCTACCGTAGCATCATTTTTTATTTCACGGCAAAAAAGGAGTAAAGAGGAATCAATGTCTGCCATACCTGGCAGATCGCGTGCAAGCGTTGCATCGTGGAGAGCTTCAATAAGTTCGGGTGTATCGAACTGTAGATAATGATGGATGGTGGAGAGCTTGTTGGTCATCAATTGTATGAATGGAGCGTCAGAGCTTGGCTGGAAGGCATGTGATTGAAAGTGCTTATCGTTATCGACATAATCAATGGAATACGTATGAAGTGGCTGTGCTGCAGAATCTCTATAGTATTGAACAGCCATTGCCGTTAATGCACTGGAGTCTAGTCCTCCAGAGAGAAGAGTACAGATTGGAACATCACTAATCATTTGGCGATTCATCGTATCGAGAAGCAACGATTGTACCTGTTCAATCGTTTTTTCAAGTGAATGCTCATGTGGTTTAGCTTCGAGCTGCCAGTAGGTACGAATCTGCTTACCAGCTCGAGAAACGGTCATGCATTGCCCAGCCTTCAGCTCACTGAAGCCTTCATAGATGCCCTGTCCTGGTGTACGCGCCGGGCCAATGGCAAATATTTCAGCAAGGCCGTCCGCACTAATGATTGGCCTCGCATTAGGGTTGGCTAGAATAGCTTTCAGCTCTGATCCGAAAATAAATTGACTGTTGTTTTCATAGAAGAAAAACGGCTTAACCCCTAATCGGTCGCGTGCTGCGAAAAGCTCCTCAGCTTGCACATCCCATACAGCAAACGCGAATATACCATTCAAACGATCGAGGCATGCTTTTCCCCAATGCATGTAAGCAATAAGAAGTACCTCCGTATCACAGCTCGTAGAAAACTTCCAATCATGGCGTTGCAGCTCCTCGCGAAGCTCTATCGCGTTGTATAGCTCACCATTATAGACAATTACATATTGATCGTTACCTCGGTAGCGTACCATTGGCTGAGAGCCGTTGCTAGGATCCATCACCGCTAGGCGTCGATGACCGAGTGCACAATGCACTGAAAGCCATGTACCGCCAGCGTCAGGTCCTCTAGCGATTAATGTCTCCGTCATTGCTTCAAGCGTGTCACTATGCTGCAATAAATTAGATCGCCAATCGATCCATCCAGTTATACCACACATTATAATCAATCCTCTCTATATAGCTGAAGCGTCACATATTATAACAATATGTGCAAACAGGAATAAAATGTCTGTCCGAATGAGATGCTATACAAGAGAGTGACAATAATGAAGTGTACAATAGGAGAGAACGCTTGCTATGAATGAGTTTCATCAAGAACAGCAGAGATCAAATAGACAGGTATATTATGTGGATGTACAAGCCAGAAGCTTGCACACTGAACCAGATATTGCCGCTTATCATCTGGTGATTACTGCAAATGATTATGAAGTTCGTCAAATTCAGGAAAAATTTAGAAAGCTTAATGCTCGGGATGAACAATCGTTGCAGGATATGGTGATGTTCGCATGGGCTGATGACGAAAATCCCGTTGGCCCTAACAACGATTCGGCTGACAGAGAGATGAAGGAATTGTTCAGCATATTGTATGAGCGCGGAACAGAGGAAACTCGAAATTTTATTCGAAGCATGAATATATTGTAAAGCTTGCAACTTGAAACACAATTTCCTATAGTATAAAGAGATGAAACTTTACATACGATGGGGGACTTTACGTTGCAAAAATTAGTGTTTTTCGTAGGAGTAGCAGGTACAGGGAAGACGACAGTAGCAAAAATTGTTAGCAAACAGCTGCCTGCTGCATTTTTAGATCGTGATACGGTAGGTGGACGTTTCGTTGAAGCCATTCTTGAGATGAAAGGCTTAGACAAAAACGACCGTGATTCCCAATTCTACAAGGAGAATTTACGCGACCTAGAATACGATACAACGAAGGATATCTGCATCGAGAATTTGGCTGCGGGCCAGAATGTATTTATGATCTCTCCTTTTACGGCGGAGCTTAAAAACAAGCAATGGATTGAGGAAGTGATCTCTGCTGCTGGATTGACAAAGGAGCAGGTTGATGTAAAGGTAATTGTCGTTACGCTTCAGGATATTGATCTTCAGCATCAGCGTATCGTTGATCGTCGTACTGAGCGTGATCGCTGGAAGCTGGACAATTGGGGCGATTTCGAAAAGCGTGTTGATTTTGTTCCGCAAATTAACTGGGAGCTGCCAGAAGGCTCCGTGTTGGTTTTCGACAATAGCGGTGAGCTAACGGAAGAAAAGCAGCAAACGCTCATTAACTTCGTAATGAACTAATACAACGCCAAGCACCGTGCCTGACATATTAGGCACGGTGTTTTTGTGTTGCATAGGTTAGATTGCTAATGTTGAAGCTATCTGAACGTAAGTTTAAGCTATGCTTGTCTAGGGATTATGAAGGCTTTCTCTGTGCGTTCAAAGTCGAGCTTCGGGTAATAGTCTATTGCACTAGGTGCAGAAATTAACAATAAAGATACTTCATCTCCTAGAAGATCTCGCAAATGCCGAATGAGATTCCTGCCAATTCCATTCTGCTGATATTCCTTTTGTACTGCCAAATCAGACAGGTAGCAGCAGTAAGAAAAATCGGTAATGGCTCTAGCAAGGCCAACTAATTGATAACCATCCCAAGCAGTTATGGTGACATCAGCGTGTTCAAGCATCCTTTGAAGCCGTTCAAGATCATCGTACGGACGCTTGATCCCAGAGCTTCTAAACAATTCAGAAACTTGTTGAACATGAGGAAGAGTATCTGTTTTGTAAACGATCTTCATATTAAGCCCCCCATTTATCAAATTATTAGTAAACGTAATATTTCGGCGCTTAACGCTGTGTGAGATCTTCATTGGGCTGTGCGTGCGGACAGTAGCGCTGCATAAGCTGGGTCGTTTCGTAATCGAGCTGCTGTCCACGTTCGGATAGCTGCTTGCCCACATTATCTAGTTTCTCTTGCTTCCAGTTTTGACCGAATTTGAACTTTGCATTTAGCCGATTGATCTCAATTCGAACGATAGCCGTTGCTTTGACTTGACCGGCGTAGCCTTTATCTGCAAGTGAAATGGGCTCGTAACCGCCCTCTGGCTGCAGTTTCTGCATTAGTGCGTTTAATACGTCACATTTTTCCTTTAAGTCATCAACAATGACCGCTTTACCATATGCGATAACGGATTTAAAAAAGACAGTCGCAGGGCAAGCATAGAAAGGGTCATTCATATAGGAAGGTATCTGAGAATATTCCTTTGCAACCGCAAAGCTGACGGTAGGATATTGCTTTATTGTTTTCATTTTTTCGCCGATTCTACTGCCGTGAAAGTATATTGCACCATTAAAATAAACGTAATTAATAGGCAGAATACCGGGATAAATATTATCGTTTTTCGTAGCAAGAAATCCATAGCTCATCTCATGTAAAAATGATATAACATCTTGCTCGTGCGTCTCGTTTACTTTAAATTCCTTTCTTCTCATCTCATTCACCCCTTGAAATATTTAAACTCATTGTAAGAGAGATATTGACAGGAAAAAAGCACCACTTTATATTGATTTTATTGTACCAGTTGATAAGGGGGAGTTCAGATGGAGCTGTACATCCCGTTTGATGAATATGTATCCAGCTATAAAACTAAGCAGGCGGCTTTATTTCACGCCTTGCGAGAAGCGATATTAAGTGGAAAGCTGCAGGCGAATTGGAAGCTGCCGTCTAGCAGGAAGCTAGCTCAGCGATATCACTTATCAAGAGGCACGGTTAATACGGTTTATGACATGCTGCTTGCACAGAGCTATATCTATACGAAGAGTGGAGCGGGGACGTTTGTATGTGAGCTTCAGCCAACCATCGATCGTTCGTCGGATACGGTTGCTACTTCAGTACAGCTGTCAGACTGGGGACAACGGGTACTACAGTATGAAGAGAGTCGATCACAGCTTGCTAGAGAAGTGAAGGAGACTCGTGCTGCGTCTAGACATACCTCCCAGATTGTATTCAGTCTAGGAAAAGTAGAGCTTCAGCAATTTCCGATCAAGGAATGGAATCGCTGCATGTATGAGCAGACTCGCCAGCAATATGAGCTGGAAATGCGTGATGCTTATTCTAGTGATGGTCATATAGGCTTGAAGCATAGCATCGCTGAGCATATAAGAAGTCACCGAGGCATTGTCGTACAGCCTGATGATATTATGATTGTCAATGGCTCACAGCAAGCCATTATATTGCTTGTACAGATGCTGATGAATGAAGGAGATTATGCGGTATTAGAAGACCCGCATTATGAGGGGGCAAGGCGGGCTATTCAATCTGTTGGGGGGATTGTACATGCTTACCCAGTGGATGAGCATGGCATATGCTTTCAACCACAGCAAACGAGCTATAAGCTGATGCTGCTTACTCCAAGTCGACAATTTCCTACCGGAGCAGTGCTTAGCCTTGAACGGAGAATTGAGCTGCTAAGCTGGGCTGAGAAAACGAACGCATTTATTATAGAGGATGATTATGACAGTGAATTTCGTCATGTCGGTCGAGCGATTGAACCACTTAAATCATTGGACAAGTCAGGACGTGTTATCTATATAGGCACCTTCTCTAGAACGATGCTTCAGGACATTCGAATTGGCTATGCGATTTTGCCTCAGCAGCTAAAGAAGCCGTTTCAAAGCGCGAAGCGCGTCTATGAACGTCATCCTAATTCTATTATTCAGCAGCGAGCATTGGCTTCATTTATGGCATCGGGTCATTATGATCGTCACATTAGGAGACTGAAGCGGCTGTATCGCAGACGGGTGGAGCTGATGATTCAGCTGCTGACCGAGCATATGCACGAGGTGCTGCAGCTTTATCCAGCACAAGCAGGCTTGCATATTTACGCTGGTTGGAGGAAGGGCGAGCAGCAATTCGAAGCTTTTTTAGAGGCATGCGGACGATATGCGGTTAAAGGCATTGATGCGAGAAGCTATCAGATGAATATTAAGCAGCCTGCGCTTTGCTTAGGCTATGCGCATTTGAACGAGGAGCAAATTACGGAAGGAATATTACGTCTGCGGCAAGCATGGGAAAGTGTGAAGCAAAACAGAGCTTAACATAGCTGTACACTCCATAGGGGGAAATGAATGTAGACTTCAACAGAGTAAGCATGCCCTCGGTGAACAATTCTTAAAGTATACAAAAAAGCTCAACCCTAAGTCGGTTGAGCTTTTTTGTATACGTTGTCATAGAAATCGTTATGATCTTGCGCGAATTTCCTGACGCATAAACCAGTAGTAAGATAAGCCAAAGCAGATAACCGTTAAAGCAACTAATGCAGTAAGCTGCGGCCATACGAGAAGGATGCTCTGGCCTAATGCTAATGGGCTCTCAAGAGCCAGCGTCACCTGCTCCATCGTTAGCACGCCAAGTGAACGAACATTAGGCATAAGAAGCGTCGTTGTAATATCGCCGAACAGCTCTGCCGGTGAAATACGTGATAGCAGATCCATCTGGTTGTAATAGCGCATAATTTCCTCGGTCGTTCCATTTTGATCCGGGAGGATTGCATTTGAAACGAGATTTATAATGATGCTGTAGAAGACGGTGAAAAATATCCAGATCGCAATCGCGAACAGAGCGCTCGTTGCCGCTTGTTTGAAGCGAACGGAAAGCAGGATCGATAAGTTTAGCCAAAAACCTACGTAGACGACCGCCATAAGCAAAAACAACAGCACTCTAATAAACTCCTCAGGTGTTGGGGGAAAGCCGATCACGATTAAGCCTAGTCCCATGACGAGAAAGCCAAGAGAGAATATAACGATGCTTACAAGCAGGAGTGAAGCAGTAAACTTCGCCTTCAAAAAATCATCGCGATAGATAGGCTGCGAGATGAGACGGCTAAGTGTGCCTTTGCTGCGTTCGGTATTAACGGTGTCGAAGCCAAGCGCAATCCCCATTAATGGACCCAAAAAAGCAACGAATTGAGTAAACTGAGGAATGGTTCCATCGGAAAGCGTAAAAATTTTTAAGAACAAAAAGCTATTAGCACTGCTGCCGCTCCCTTGAGCCTGAAGAGCAGTAATGGCGGAATAGATGGAGCCGATACAGGCTAATACGATAATTGCAAGTAGAATTGCAAATCTCCACGAACGGATATGGTCACTGAATTCCTTCTGCACCATGACCCGAAACGCTGCCTTTGAAGCACTTAATTGCATTCGATCGCTGCGTTCTGATTTCCTAATTGGTTGAAGCCATTGCTTAAGCGAGGTGCGAGCTTCATTTAGCTTTAAGAGCTGTTTCACGAGTCTCGCCTCCTTCAAAGTATTGATGATAGATATCATCGAGTCCGTAGCCTTTTCGACGAATCATATAGAGCTCAGTATGCTCAGCTGCTAGCTTAGCGATAACAGGCGTAATGTCCTCCGTGCAGCTAATGCTCAAAGCGGTCATCATTTCTTCACCATTCGGCTGCGATTGAGCTTGAATAGATGCTACTTGCTCTAGCTCCTGCAGCGCTGCTTGCAGGGACGCTGGATAATGCTTAATCTCCAGCTCGATCGTTGTCAAGCTATCTTGATTAATCGCTTGCGAAAGCTGATGGATGTTCCCGCAAGCAACAAGCTCACCCTTTACGAATAAACCGACTCGATCACACACCTGTTGTACCTGATGCAAGTGATGGGAGCATAGCAATACGGTTATGCCTTCCTCTTTGCTTAATTGTGAGATGAGCTCAAGCAATTCTCGAACCCCTTCTGGGTCAATACCAAGAGTTGGCTCATCCAGAATAATGATCTCAGGCTGCTTAATGAGCACATCTGCAAGTCCTAATCGCTGCCGCATTCCACGAGAAAAGGAGCTTACTTTTTTGGTTGCAGCATCGGCTAGGCCGACTCGATGCAGTAGCTGTTCGGCCTGCATACGTGCTTCTTTTTCCTTTATTCCGTTCAGTCTTGCGGTATAGATAAGATTATCGATCGCTGAGCGGTCATCATAAAAGCCAATATCATCCGGCATATAACCTACCTTACTCTTAATCGTAATTGCATGCTGATTCGGATCAAGTCCTAGTACCTTGACATCGCCAGAAGTACGCTCAGTCAAGCCGAGCATCATAAGAATCGTCGTTGTTTTACCTGCACCGTTAGGACCAAGCAAGCCGAATACTTCTCCACGGTAGATGGTCAGATCAAGCTGATTAACCGCTGTGTAATGATCGTATTTTTTTGATAAACGAGTTAGCTCAATGACTGGCTCCACGATTATCTCCTCCCATAACGACGGAACAAGCTATAAATCGCAATAAGGACAGCTACAATAATGGTAACGCCTATCCAGCCCCATAGTACGGAGGATTTAACGGTTACTCTTAACGAAGCGTCTGCTGATTTTTGATCGCTGCGAGCTGTAACGTTCATGGCATAGTCACCAGGAAGCGCGTCCTCGCTTGATGTAATAATCGCTTGCACCGTCGCTGATTTTCCAGGCTCTAAACTCGCGATCGTTTTAGGCTCGAATTGCACCTCCCAATTGGTCGGTGTAATAGATGACACGCTAATTTCTTCGAGCGGCGCAGTTCCTGTATTGTTCACGATAAATTCGAGTGTACGACTTCCACCTGCTTGAATGGATGTGTTCAAACGCTCATCGCTCGTTGTTATCGATAGGTTGTAGGAGCCGATAATAGCGACCTCGACGGTGGCTTCAGCCTTTGTCGCATTGTTATAGGCAGCAATTGGAATGCTGTAATCTCCAGCTTCCGCTCCTTCTGGTGCGGTCACTTGCACATTGATCGTTTGTGATGCGTTAGGCTCAAGTGTCACTGATGAAACATAATTGCTGCTAGCTTGAAAACGAACCTCCCAGCCATTCGCCGGTGAAGCTGCTAGCGCGTAGGTTTGCTCCTCAGCGGTATGATTTCTGAGCGTCGCAGAAAAGGTGAAGTTCGAGCCTGCATAGCCCTCCATATTGGATTGGTCAAGCTCAAAGTTTGAATTGAAGGTTCCCTTTTCAGCAACGGTTACGGTAAGAGCTAATGTAACATCCCCTGCCGATACATTAAAATTATATTTCCCAGCATCCACCTGCAGCGGAACGTCTAGACGCAAGGAGAGCGACTGTGTATCAAGAGGCTTTACAGCAAGCTGTTGTACGTTCTTTCCGCCTGTCGTTAGTTCATAGGACCAGTCGCTATGCTTCGTGTCGAATGCTAGGTCAGCTAGCTGAGTTGAACTCGTGTTATTGATCAATTCAATAGAATACGAGATCGATTCGCCAGGGGCAGCTGTCAGCTCCCTGTACGGGGTGTACAACTCAAGGTCGCCCGCGGCTCTTGCGGTGCTTGGATTCCAGAATACACCTAATCCAATCAATGTTAATGTCATTGCCAGCACAATGGCTTGGCGGCATGCTTTAAGCATGCAGATCCCTCCATTCATTTTCTTATTCATTAAGCAATACGACATCATTTTGTATATTGGATTTAAAGTGAGTAAATTTTTTTGAATTACCGTGGCTGCGCAAAATTTGAGAGATTGACAACTTTTGCTTTATTATTAAAGTGGAATATATATCAATATATAAGGTCTAATCTTGATGTAAGGGGGTTAGCTCGATTGCGTGACCGATATACGATGGGGAATAAGCATTCAAGCGCTGAGCTGCTATTAGCCATTCGAGAAGGCTCGATCGAGGCTTTCAATGAGTTGTATAACAGGTATGTTCCGCTCGTTATGCACATTACTTTACACTGTGTTCAGGATCGAATGGAGGCCGAGGAAATATGTCACGATATATTTCTAGAGGTGCTGCGGAAGTCAGAGCAATATGACGACAGCAGAGGCTCACTTGATGCGTGGATTGCAGTCATTGCAAGGAGCCGAAGTATGGATTATATGCGTAAAAAGAAGCGGAGGGCAGCTGTTGTGAGTTTGGAGCCGCTAACGATAGAGGACGCCAAGGAAACGACTGCCACACCTGAAACAATAACGATGGGTAAGCTCGATCGAGAGTTGCTGCAAGAAGCAATTGGCGAGTTGCCTTTAACGCAACGAAATGCGATTTATGCTGCTTATTTTCAAGAAAAAACGCAAAATGAAATGGCGACGGATTGGAAGGTCCCATTGGGTACAGTAAAATCATGGGTCCGCTATGGGATTGGAAACTTGAAAAAACAGCTAGAGAAAAGGGGCTGGCATCATTTAGAGGAAAGGAAGGATTCCTATGACCAGCGATCATAAATACAATAACTGCAATAGCCATTATGTAGAGGAAGAATGGGTAGATTTTGTAATGGGGATGCTGTCGCATGACAAGCGTCAGCAGCTTGAAGCTCACTTGGAAGACTGCTTAGTTTGCAGGCGATACGTAGAGGAATGGAGCCTTATCTATGCCTCTAATGGAGTAGAACAACACTCTGGTGAGGCTGATACAGTTAATACTATTATGGCGGTTGAGCGGCGAGAGCAGTTAATGCCAGATGAGAAATATTTGTTATTGTTGCAGCGAGCTGTGAAAAAACAAGCCAGATTGAAAAGATGGAAGCGTAAGCTTAAGGAGCACAAATATATGATGGGTGGAGCGGCTGCTGCAGCTTTCGTGCTTGTTATGTCTATGCTGCTCTTTAATCACCAACAATCGACTCCTGTGCACGTAGATCAATATGTACGACATTATGAGCCAAGCGCTGCTTCATTCGTTAATGCTGTTGATAGTGCGAGATATAGAATTGAAATGGCTGAGGAACAAAAAAGCAGCGGCTATTTATGGCTTAAGGATGATCTAACGGAAGTTTTTTTGTGGCTAGAAAATTTGCCCGATCTCGAAATGAAAGATTATCAGGCATGGGCCATGTCAGGACAGCAAGCAAGCAGCTTGGGCATTATTCAAAGAGTTGGCTCAGCTGGGCATCTATATACGACAACGTCTTATTTGCATCCGACAGACTTTATTATGTTAACGGTGGAGCCAAAAGGAGGAAGCATATCACCAACCTCTAAGCAAATAGTACTTGTCGTCAAGCAGCAATAGTAATGAATAAGCCTCGAAACCGAGCCATGCTGTCGGCTTCGAGGCTTTATACTTTTGCAGGACATTCTTGCATCCCGGCATGAGCTCCTAAGAGAAAAACTTCCATGAGGGACGTGACAATTACTCAATAGATCCGAGGCTAGTAATCTTTACATGTACTGTAACATCAAAGCTTAGCTCAGGATAAAGCTTATTCCATTCATCTTCGATATGTTCCGTATGCAATCGCGTCGCCTCATAGCGCAAACCGAAACCGATCGGATCGACCTCGTTTTTTTGCAGGAACGTTAAAAATTTTTCGAGACGCTTCTTGACAACAGCGCCTGCAAGCCTGCTGTATTCTTCTGTCTTGTGTTGGACCAAACGTTTCGTTGATTCTTCAACAACTCCTGTTAACTCCAGGTTCATCTTTACTACAGGTTTATTGTTATTCGTAATGATCTTATATTTAGATTTGACCTTATCGATGTACACAGTGAAATCCAATTCCTCAGACTTAACTCCTAATTCGAATTTTACACTGCCCAATCTATTCGTGATTATATTATAGTCTTCTACTTGCTCTGTTGTAAGCTCTAGTTTCCCTTTATTGCCATCATTAATGACGACCGCTTTGTTTACGATGATTTTGTCCTTTTCTTCATTTGTCTCAATAACAGGCACGATAGGATCAATCCCTGTCTCGACTAATTGTCTTCGGAAATCAAACAGAAATATAGATACAATGTAGGAGCTTTCCGTTCCTATGTCGGAGAATCTGTTGAATAATATGTTTATATCGGGGATATCACTTGCCGGAGTTGTCTGAAGTACACTTTCTGCTGAAGGCTTCCCGACTGTAATCCAAGCGGTTTGCTGAAACTCTCTTCTTCTTAGAAAGATGTCCATGACCACCCGCAAGTCTTCATCAAGTATGCTTTCGCCAATAACAATAAATTTGGCGTGTCCATATTCAAGGTTCTTATCTACATGGGTTGTTAACAGGTGAAGGGCTTCACTTATGGTCGCGGCTTCCTCTGTTAAGAAGATAAAGCCGGGTGATGTTCCCGATGATTTTTTATTCATCGGGACTGGGACTTTCAACGAAACCTTATATGGTTTTTCTTCATTATCACTTTTATCGACTCCAACACCAATAACAAACATTCTTTTATCAATATCCTTCGTACCGCATCCAGCGGCAATGGGAACAAGAAGGCTGAGTATTAATAGTAAGCTAATCCATCTAGTTTGTTTTAAGGCTGCGGTTATCATGTTTATCCCTCCAGCTAATGAACCAACACACGATCAGCACTAATAAGAAGAAAGGAGGAAACGCAACAAACAACGATCTTGCATACATTAAATAACTTGATTCAGTTATTTTCATGCTGATGATGAGGCTAATGCTCCACACAACAAGTACAAAGATGTATGTAATCATATTGCTTTCTTTCTGCTTACGTCTCACTAGCTTAGCTGTGCTCTTTAGAAGCTCCAAGCTTACATGCCAAAAAATTATGATATTCACAAAGGTTACAGATATATGTAAGAAGAGAAACACAAACATAATTCGCTCTAGAAATGCGAGCGCAACCTTTAATGAGTCTGTGCCTAGTATCCAAGGGAAATTGATATATTGGATTCGTTCAAAGCCATTGTATCCAATCGGAATGAAGTAATTGGTGAACAAAATCCAGGCTCCTAATACACATAAAAGCAGGATTTGAAAGGTAGTTAGCTTCTGTTTATTTTTGAACTCACGGTTAACGATGATCAAATTCGAAGCTCCGATAAAAATGAGAAAGGATGCTGAAAATGCGAGAAGATTAGGAGCGTGATAGACATACATCATTGATTTCTTTACATAATCCCAATCTAGGCCAGTGTTGACATATAATATCCCGATAATATAAATCATAAGTGGAATATTAATGAACAATACAATTTCCAATGTATAAAGCAGCTTTTTAGTTTTCATAAAAAAGCTATACGTTATAAATAAAAGGAGCAACGCAATGATCCAGTTGATTTGCAAATGCGGCAATAAAAAACGCTTTAACAAAAAAGAATAATTAAGTAGTGTTTTTAAGCCGAATATAAACCAGGCAAGGCTAAACAAAAAAAGGATAGGGAATGCAATCCATTTAGGAATATGCTGTTGCAGCAATTCGGGTAATCCCCGTCCTGGATAATGATTAAAAAACTTTGTGATCCAATAAATAAAAGCTACGCCTGCAAGCAGTGCGAGCAGCATAGACATTATCGTCCCTTTCTTGCTTGATTCGAATAAAAATGAAGGGATAACGGAGAGAATGCTTCCCACGAATTCAACAACTACAAGGTAATAAAAATATCGGCTCATTGCTGCTCACCCTTCGATTTCAAATCTATATTTATTTTGAGATAAGGCTCGCCATAGCTTTCACTATTTGTTAAGTACATGACA
This sequence comes from Paenibacillus camelliae, assembly GCF_023715345.1. Lineage (GTDB taxonomy): Bacteria > Bacillota > Bacilli > Paenibacillales > Paenibacillaceae > Pristimantibacillus > Pristimantibacillus camelliae. The sequence goes on along the minus strand of NZ_JAMBNY010000001.1, from coordinate 853,092 downwards.
ATTGCCAGCAGACCAAACGTAAGTCCGGCTAACCCGGCTATAGTAGCAAAAAGAATAAACACATATTTCAATACTCTTATCGCTGAGTTTAATTCGCCAATAGGGATGGCAAAGTTACTAATCGCGACGGCAGAAACGACAATGATCATAATGTTAGAGGCGAGTGCAGCCTCAGTAATGGCAGTACCTAATATTAACCCACCTACAGTTGTAGCTGCGGCACTTATCGTTTTAGGAAGTCTAATACTGGCTTCAATTAAAAGCTCCATAATGATCAGCATAAAGGTCACTTCAACATAGGATGGGTATGGAACGCCAACACGGCTGCCGGCAACAGACAATGCAAGCTCTGTGTGTAAAATTTCAGGGTTGTAAGATGTTGCAGCAACATAAAAGCCTGGCAGCAGCAGAGTGATGAACAGCCCAACATATCTTAGAATTTGAACGAATTTTGTATATATCTTAGAATGATATTTATCATCCATTGCCGCCATGAAGTCTGTAAAGATTGCAGGCGCAACAATCGTTGAAGGATCTCCGTCTAGCGACAGAACAATTTTCCCAACGCTGAGATTGTATACAATTCGGTCAGCACGCTCTGTAATCATAAAGAAGGGGAAGAGCGAAACCTTTCGTCCGTTAATTAATCTTTGTAATTCTGCAGTGGATTGGATAAGAGGCTTACTATTCAATTGCTCCAGTCTATATTTAATTTGTTCAAGGGCAGTTTGATCAACCAGCTCACGATCATAGATAACAGCTAAGGTTTGAATAGACTTCGAGCCAAGCTCTAGCATTTCAACGGTGAGTGTTGGTTGGTGGTAGCGATTTCTGATTAAGTTAATGTTCGTATGAATATCCTCACTCATAGAGGATTGTGGCCCGAGTACTGTATTCTCAAGTGACGTAATCGGCACTGTATTTGTATGTACTTTTTTGATGTCGAACATGAAGAGATAGTTGTTCATCGAGACAACTATACTGCCCTTTGACAACTCTGAAAGCATCTGATCCTGCGAGGTTATCTCTTGCCCATCTGGAAGTGAATGTAAGTAATCTATAAAGTTGCCTCGCGTTTCGATCTCGAAGAATGGCTTAATGATCATTTGCTGAATTTTATCACTGTCAACGAGCGTTTTAATAAATACAAGAGTTGCTTCCTTCTGATTTGACTTAAGAGGCTTATTGACCATATCCGTTGTATGACCTAATTGCTGAATTAACCATTCAAGCGTCTGAGTTGCTTGGAGCATGTTGTCGTCCTCTTTTTCCTCGTAAATTAATCTGCCGTCTGTTCTAATCCCTATAATAATGTTGTTTATGTTTACCACTGTTGTAAAAAAATATTCAGGAAATGGGTAATAAAACTAGACGAATTCGCTCATGATTTGCTACAATATATGTAAACGCTGTTTTATATTATAAAACGAGAGGGAGGTGAGTTTTTTGCCGATTATTCAGTCGGTAGACAGAGCACTTCAAATACTAGATTTGTTCGATGACTACAACAAAGAATTGAAAATTACTGAGATTAGCTTGCGCTTAGGTCTTCATAAAAGCACGGTACATTCATTGCTTAAGACGCTGCAATTACATGGTTATATCGAACAAGATGAGCATGGGCTGTATAAACTCGGCATGAAGCTATTAGAAAAAGGGCAGCTAATGTTAAGAGGACTGGATATCAGAGAAGTTGCTAACGTGTATCTCAGCAGGCTATCGGAAGAGACAGGGCAGACCGTACATCTCGTCATCCGAGATGGCTCAGAAGGCGTGTACATTGATAAGGTTGAAGGAAGCAAAGCAGCTATTCGTTACTCATGGATTGGCCGTAGAGTACCGCTCCATAGTAGTGCAGTAGGAAAAATACTTGCTGCATACATGCCTGTTAATGAAAGAGAGAAGCTGCTAGAAAATTATCAATATTCCATTCATACCTCACATACAATTAATAATGCAGATGACTTTGGAATAGAATTGCAACAGGTAATTGAAAGAGGAGTAGCCTATGACAGAGAGGAAAATGAAATAGGCGTTCGTTGCATCGCAGCTCCAATTTACGATCATAGTGGGCGGGTTATTGCCGCTATCAGTCTCTCAACGTTAATTACAACGGTCAACGATGAGGAGCTAGAAGCGTTGTTGCTACGCTTGAGTGAAACCTCGAGATATATTTCAACTGGACTGGGCTACAGGCCGTAAGGGTAGGAGATTTACGCTTCTCCCTCTTTATTATCGCCATTTTCAAGAACGTTGTTTTACATTATAAAACAATTGAATGGAGGATTATATTTATGAATATTTTTCGTTACCGTGATGCGCTACATACTTACCTGGGAGTAGTAACTGACAAGGGAGAGCTTTACCGCTTACCTGAATCGAATCTAATGGACCTTGTTGCTGCAGCACGTCATAATGGAAGTACAACCGCAGCGTATGTCCAATCTATTTTGCAGCAAGCAACACCTATTAGCTCAACGATAGATGAACTGCAGCTCCTTACACCTGTGGATGCTCCTGAGGTTTGGGCTGCAGGAGTGACCTATCAACGAAGCAGAGAGGCGAGAAATTATGAAGCAACGGAAGGTAAGCTAGATAGCCTAACCTTTTACGATAAGGTGTATGATGCGGATCGCCCAGAGCTATTTATGAAATCAACTGCTCAGCGCACAGTAGGACCTAATGAAGAGGTTTGTCTTCGCACGGATTCAAAGTGGCAGGTTCCTGAAGCTGAAATTGGGCTTGTTCTAGATGAAAGCGGTGCCATTATTGGTTATACGATTGGTAATGATATGAGCTGCCGTGATATCGAAGGTGAAAACCCTCTTTATCTGCCTCAGGCTAAAATATGGAGACGTTCCTGTGCGATCGGGCCGTTTGTTCGCTTGGCAGAAACGATCGATGATCCCTATTCACTCTCCATGGCATGTCGAGTATATCGAGATGGTCAGCTCGTCGTTGAAGAACAAGCAAATTCCAAGCAGCTAAAGCGTACATTTGACGAATTAGTTAGCTACCTAAAGAAGGATAATGTTCTATTTGCTGGAACGGTGCTGTTAACAGGTACATGTCTCGTGCCGCCTAATGATTTCACACTCCAATCGGGAGACAGAATTGAGATCGAGATTGAAGGATTAGGTACGCTTGTCAACGTTGCTGTCTATGAGCATGAATTAGCTGCAGAAGCCCTGCGATAAAACGCTATATTTAGGAGGATGTAAACATGTCTATCGAAACGAAAGTATTAACTGTTCAAAACTATATTAATGGAGCTTGGCTGGCACCAAAGTCAGACAATTATGTTGTCAATAAAAACCCAGCACGCATAAATGAGGAAGTTGGATCAGTTCCGCTTTCTAATGAAGAAGATATAGAGGCTGCTGTTGTGGCCGCGAGCGAAGCTCGTAAGAAGTGGCGCAGCATGACTGGTGCGGAGCGTGGCAATGTATTGTTCAAGGTTGCAAGCATCATGGAAGAAAGAGTGGAAGCGATCGGAACAATGATGACAAGAGAGATGGGGAAAACGCTAGGTGAAGCAAAAGGTGAAGTAACGAGAGGTATCGCAATTCTTAAATACTTTGCTGGCGAGGGAATGAGACCGGTAGGCGATGTTATTCCTGCTACTGACCCATCCGCATTAATGTACACGACGCGAGCACCTTTAGGCGTTGTGGGCGTTATATCACCCTGGAACTTTCCGGTAGCAATCCCGATCTGGAAAATCGCACCTGCACTTATTTATGGCAATACGGTTGTATGGAAGCCGGCGCGTGAAACATCTGTCACGGCATCACTTGTGATGATCTGCTTTCATGAAGCGGGGATTCCAGCGGGCGTTCTAAATATGGTCATTGGAGAAGGAAGAATCATCGGCCAGACGATAGCTGAGCATAAAGATATCCATGGCATCACCTTTACAGGCTCTAATACGGTCGGCAAGCAAGTCGGTCAAACCGCTGCTGCGCGTGGTGCAAAATACCAGCTGGAAATGGGCGGGAAAAATCCGATCATTATTGCGGCAGATGCGGATCTGGAGCTAGCTGTAGAAGCGACGATCTCAGGTGGCCTGCGCTCCACGGGACAGAAGTGTACGGCAACTAGCCGAGTCATCGTGGTGAAGGATATTTATGAAAAATTCCGCGAGCTCTTAATCGAAAAGGTAAAGCAGCTTAAGGTAGGAGATGGACTGGATGGAACTACTTGGCTAGGTCCTTGTGCCAATCAAAAACAATACGAGACGGTTAAGCACTACATTCAGAAAGGTCTTGATGAGGGAGCTAAGATGGTTGTAGGTCAAGAGCAACAAGACGATAAGTCTATGGAAGGCTACTTTATCGCACCAGTTGTTTTTGATGATGTCACTTCACATATGGCGATTGCGCAAGAAGAAATCTTCGGTCCTGTTCTCACCTTAATTAAGGCAGATAGCTTTGAGGATGCGATTGCTTTAGCTAATGATACACAGTACGGCTTAAGCGCTTCGATCTACACAAAAAATATTGGTAATGCATTGACCTTTATTAATGAGACAGAAGCAGGTTTAGTTCGTGTTAATGCCGAAACTGCAGGAGTTGAGCTGCAAGCACCATTCGGAGGTATGAAAAACTCAAGCTCGCACTCACGGGAGCAGGGGCAAGCTGCCATTGAATTCTATACGTCGATTAAAACTGTGTTTATTAAGCCTTAGTAAAGGGAGCGATGTGGAATGACTGATCATCTCAGTCAAGTGATGGGACCTGAGAATGAAACGTTCTTCAAAATTGAAACACATGCACGCGGACCAGAAGGAAGCTTACCGTTCACACACGACATGCTGCTAAATGCGCCAAGCGGTGATCTTTTCGGTTGGAGTCAGAATGTTGGGATGGGCTGGAAGCCAAGCCGTCTCAAAGGAAAAGAAGTTCTATTACTAGGAACTCAAGGTGGTATACGTTCGGATGATGGTCATCCCATCGCTCTCGGGTATCATACCGGTCATTGGGAGATTGGACTGCTCATGCGAGAAGCAGCCGACGAAATAAACAAACATGGAAATATTCCGTTTGCAGGCTACGTAAGTGATCCTTGCGATGGGCGTTCACAAGGGACAACAGGGATGTTCGATTCGTTGCCTTACCGAAATGATGCAGCGATCGTTATGCGAAGATTAATGCGTTCACTGCCCAATCGAGCAGCTGTACTAGGTGTTGCGACCTGTGATAAGGGATTGCCAGCTATGATGCTCGCCATCGCTGGCATGAAAAACATTCCAGGTGTAATCGTGCCTGGAGGTGTCACGCTCCCACCTACACAAGGTGAAGATGCAGGCAAGATCCAAACGATTGGAGCAAGGTATGCAAACGGAGAATTATCACTAGAGGAAGCAGCAGATCTTGGCTGTCGCGCCTGCGCAACTCCAGGTGGAGGCTGTCAGTTTCTTGGTACAGCAGGTACGGCACAGGTCGTTGCAGAGGCACTTGGCTTAACCGTCCCACATGCTGCATTGTCTCCTTCCGGTCAGCCCGTATGGCTAGAGATGGCACGTCAATCCTCGAGGGCAGCGATGCAGCTTGCCGGTCAAGGTCTCACGACAGCTGATGTACTAGTTGATGCTTCGATTCGCAATGCGATGGTCGTTCATGCAGCGTTCGGCGGCTCTACGAATTTGCTGCTGCACATTCCAGCTATTGCACAAGCAGCAGGCTTGTCCGTACCTGATGTAGCAGATTGGGCGAGTATTAATCGAAGTGTACCGAGATTAGTGAGTGTACTGCCGAATGGTCCAATTCCTCACCCAACGATCCGTTTATTTTTAGCTGGCGGTGTTCCAGAGGTGATGCTGCATCTAAGAAAGCTAGGGTTATTAGAGGAGCAAGTACTTACGGTAGCAGGTGTTACACTCGGTGAAACACTTGACTGGTGGGAAACGTCAGAGAGACGTAAGCGAATGCGGGATTATTTAGAGCAGCAGGAGGGAATTGACCCAGATACTGTTATCTATAGTCCTGAGCGAGCTAAGCAAGCAGGCTTAACCTCGACATTAACCTTTCCTGTCGGTAATATCGCTCCTGAGGGCTCGGTTATAAAGTCAACGGCTATTGAGCCATCGATGCTTGATGATCAGGGGGTATTTCGTCACATAGGAAGAGTTAAAGTATTTACAACAGAGCGCGATGCCATCCAAGCAATTAAAACAGGAGGCATCGTCGAAGGAGATATATTAGCTTTAGTTGGTCGTGGTCCTTCAGGTACTGGCATGGAGGAGACGTATCAGCTTACCTCTGCCCTTAAGCATTTGTCTTTTGGTAAGTATGTCTCTCTGTTAACAGATGCTCGTTTCTCTGGTGTCTCCACCGGTGCTTGTATTGGTCATATTGGTCCCGAGGCTCTTTCAGGCGGTCCGATTGGAAAGCTCCGCACAGGTGATTGGATTGACATTCGAATTGATACCCACAAGCTTGAGGGGAATATTAATATGGTAGGCTGTGGAGAGCATCCGGAATCACCAGAGGCAGGCAGCGCCATATTATCGAAGCGAACGATGCTATCAGACATTCATGAAGACATGCATCTCCCAGATGATACTCGTTTATGGGCTGCCTTACAAGCAGCAAGCGGAGGGACATGGAAGGGCTGTGTCTATGATACGGAACGTATTATTCGAACACTTGAAGCGGGCATGCGTACGCTCGAAGCTGAAAAGGCGATGACAAGTGGAAGCACAGAAAAGTAAAGAACGTATGGCAATCATAACGTTGTAATAGCATATAAAGCGAAGCCGGATTCGAACGTTGAATCCGGCTTCGTAGATTTTACGTTAAAATGACTTCATATACAGAGCAAGGAGATATCTTTATCGTTAATTCGTTATTGTTTATTTCTAACGGTTCAGCGGTTTGAATTGTAATTCGTTCAGGCTGCTCGAACGTATTGTGGTCTGTAATCGCTCCTGATATATAGCGAAGTTTCGCTGTTGAGAAGCTTCTTCCTTCTAAATGGGTATGCAATTGGACATCGTCATGAGCGGATAAATTGACGATCGTAAGATGAATACTGCCATCTTGTTTTTCTGAGGCGCTCACGTGCAGATGAGGAAGCTTTGCTTCATTAACTTGCAAGTCATCTGCTTCTAGTAAGCTGTCTACTAGTGTAGAATTGTGATGCCCTTTATACAGATCAAACACATGGTAGGTTGGTGTGAGTACGATCTGGTCACCCTCGGTTAAAATAAGAGACTGCAGAACATTGATCATCTGAGCCAGATTAGCCATTGTAACGCGATCACTATGTAAATTAAATATGTTCAAGGACAAGCCAGCTACGATCGCATCTCGCATCGTGTTTTGTTGATATAAGAAGGCGGGATTGGTGCCTTCCTCTGCAAGATGCCAGGTGCCCCATTCATCAACAATCAGGGCTACCTTTCCATCTGGATCGTACTTGTCCATTATTCGTTTATGCCGTACGATTAATTCATCCATAAAATAAGCTCGATCTAGCGTTCGATAATAATTATGTTCATCAAACGCTGTAGCAGACGATTTTGATTCCCATTTATACTTATCAGTAGAATAATAGCCTGGCATCGTGTAGTAATGAAGTGAGATTCCGTCCATGCGATGGCCAGCTAGCTGCATAACAGTCTCGGTCCAGTTTTGATCATCACCATCAGGACCACAAGCAACTCTTTGAATTTTTTTATTACCGTAATGACGAATGAAGGATTCAAATTGTCGGTAGAGGTCAGAGTAATACTCCGGACGCATATGGCCACCACAGCCCCAATTTTCGTTTCCAATACCGATAAAATCTAGCGTCCACGGTTTATCTCTACCATGTGAGCGTCGAAGATCTGATTGCTCCGATTCGCCATCGAATGTAATATATTCTACCCACTCACTCACTTCTCTCGGTGTACCGGAGCCGACATTCGCCGCAATATAGGTTGAGCATTCGAGCAGCTCACATAGATCAAAATATTCATGAGTACCAAAGGCGTTGTTTTCGATAACACCGCCCCAGCCGCTATTCACCATCTTTTTTCGTTTAGGACCAATGCCATCTTTCCAGTTGTAATATTCAGCAAAGCAACCTCCGGGCCAACGAATGACAGGTACGTTAATATGCTTTAATGCATTCAACACATCGGTACGAATCCCACGGATATTTGGAATCGGGCTATCTTGTCCAACGAAGATCCCATCATAAATACCTCTACCCAAATGTTCAGCAAAATGTCCGTAAATATTTTTGTTAATAACTGACAATTTCTTATTGACGTTAATATGTAGTTTGGCCATTTCATACTTCCTTTCGTAACTGGGGTTGCTTTACTAGTGAACAATTAGTGCTATGCATAATATTACTATCATTTGCTTCTTATAGAAGCCTTTTTACGAGAAGGTAAAGAAATGATAACGTTATCAAAAAGTGAAAATATAGAAATTATAGATGGTGTAAAGAGATGATAATTAAGTAACAAATTGAAAATATACGAATGGTAGTAAGTACCTTAAAATTTAAATTGTGTTAAGTATTCATATTAAATGAGAGGGGTTTTAAAGTGAAGAAAAAAAAGTATTCAAAGGCAATACTTCTGTTGATCTCGCTGATGGTTACCACTGGAGCTCTAGCAGCATGTAGCTCAAACTCAAATGAAAAACAAAACAACACTCCAACTCAAACGAATGCAAACAACAACAATTCAAGCAACAATGGTTCTAACAGCAACAATTCAAATGATGCCGCAATCGGAGATGCTGATCCATTCGGCAAGTACGAAACACCACTTACGATTCATTTTACTAGAGATGTTGACAATGACACGCAAGATAATATTATTCCTAAAACACCAGGAGAGACGATTGAAGACAACAGATGGTTGAAAGCGTTTTCCGAAAAACTAGGTATTAATGTAGTCTATGACTGGACCGTTAGTACTGGCGATGCTTATACACAAAAAATGAACGTGACCTTAACGTCTGGGGATTTACCGGATATGCTTCGCGTATCGCCAGCGCAATTGAAGCAGCTTGCTGAAGCAGATTTAATTGAAGATTTAACACCATATTGGGAGCAGTACGCATCTGATGATCTAAAGGAGCTGTATGCTGAACAAGGAACTGCAGTACTTAATTCTGGCACAGTTAATGGAAAGATAATGGGGATTGGTAAGGCAGACGTTTACGGTGATGGTGTATATCTGTGGATTCGCAAGGATTGGTTAGACAAATTAAGCCTACCTGAGCCAACTTCTCTACAGGATGTATTGAAAATTTCTGAAGCATTTACAACACAAGATCCAGACGGTAACAATGTGAATGACACTTATGGCTTAGCTTTAACCAAGGATTTATACGGCGGTGCAATGGGCTTGGAAGGATTTTTTGCAGGCTACCATGCTTATCCGAATATGTGGATTGATGACGGCGCAGGCAATTTAGTTTGGGGAAGTACGCTTCCTGAAGTTAAGGAAGGATTGAAAGCGTTATCTGAGATGTATGCAAGTGGTCAGCTTGATAAAGAGTTCGGTGTTAAAGATGGCGGGAAAGTAGCTGAAAGTATTGCAGCTGGTAAAATTGGTATCGATTATGGTGCACAATGGAATCCTATGTATCCGCTAATCAGCAACTACCAAAATGATCCTGATGCAAACTGGGTAGGCTATGCGCTCGTATCTGTTGACGGCAAACCAGCCCTTTCTCCACAAAAATTCCAATCAGACGGCGGCTACTGGGTAGTAAGAAAGGGATATTCTAATCCTGAAGCACTTGTCAAAATGTTCAATTTGCACGTTGAGCTTAACTGGGGTGAATCAGGAGATTTCGATTACTATTACATGCCAGAAGCGAATGGTAGTGTAGGGGTATGGAAGTATTCTCCAGTACAGCCTGCATCAGCATTTAAAAACATTCGAGCTTTCCAAGAGATTGAAGAGGCAAGGAAAAATAATAGCTTTGACAGCTTAACAGGTGAAGCACTAGCTATTTATCGCAATATTACAGCATTCGAAAATGGGGATACGTCTCAATGGGGTTGGCCTAAGATCTATGGAGCAGAAGGCGTCTACAGACATGGGGTTAACTATATGAATGATAACCTATTCATGTATGAAGCGTTTGCTGGTTCACCTACAGAAACAATGGCTGAAAGAAAATCTACATTAGAGGCTTTGGAAAAAGAGACATTTGTAAAAATCATTATGGGTGCAGTTCCTTTGGATGATTTTGATAAATTCGTAGACGACTGGTATAAAGTCGGTGGATCCGACATTACCAAAGAAGTCAATGAATGGTATGCATCAAACAAGTAAAAAAATGATGGAAAGCAAGGTATATCCTTGCTTTCCATCTTCTTAATCCATAGGAGAGGGTGATTGAACTGAATATAAAAAAGTTAAAGAAGGAATTGCCGTTAAATCTCATGATCTTACCAGGGTTTATATTCATTCTCATATTTAGCTATGTCCCTATGGCTGGCATTATTATTGCGTTTCAGAAATTTATTCCAGCTAAACGGCTCTTTGGTGATCAAAAATGGATAGGATTTGATAATTTTAAGTATGTAATGAGCCTACCTAATTTCGATAATATTCTGTGGAATACTTTTTATATTGCGTCGATGAAGGTCATATTGGGCTTAGTTGTTCCGATCACTATTGCATTACTATTAAACGAAATGAAGCATATTCTATTGAAACGCAGCATTCAAACAGCGATATACTTACCACACTTCCTATCATGGGTCGTATTAGGTGGTATCTTTATAGACATGCTGTCACCAACGGATGGCCTGATTAATACATTTTTAAACAAACTTGGCCTAGAATCTATATTCTTTTTGGGCGACAATAAGTGGTTCCCGTATACGATGATCATAACAGATACGTGGAAGGAATTTGGTTACGGAACGATTATCTATCTTGCAGCGTTAACCGGGATTAATCCAAATCTGTATGAGGCGGCTCAAATTGATGGCGCTAACCGATGGAAACAGACGATACACATTAGTATACCTGGAATTCGGATGGTCATCGTCTTATTGATGGTCTTGAGTTTAGGTAATCTCTTGAATGCGGGATTCGATCAAATATTCAACATGTACAGCCCAATGGTATATGAGAGTGGAGATATACTGGATACGTTCGTCTATCGGATTGGTTTATTAGATGCACAGTTTGGTGTAGCGACAGCAGTCGGGTTGTTTAAATCTGTCATTGCGCTAATACTCGTCTCATCATCATACTATTTTGCTTATAGATTTGCTGATTATCGAATCTTTTAGGGGGTATAGGAATGCGAATCAAAAAAAAGCTAGACTGGTTTATTGTCATTAACAATATCTTTCTCATTTTGGTCGCGGCGGTCTGTGTGCTTCCAATGATTCATATTTTAGCAATCTCATTATCATCAAGTGCGATTGCAGCTACGGGTACGGTAACCTTTTGGCCTAAAGAATTTTCTTTAACCTCCTATGAGTTTGTAGCTCAGCGTAAAGCGTTCTGGGACTCTATGATTGTATCGCTGCAGCGCATCGCCCTTGGAGGAGCAATTAATGTATTGTTAGCTACAACGATTGCGTATCCGCTATCTAAGGAAAAGAATGAATTTAGCTTTCGGACCTTTTATGCGTGGACCTTTTTCATTACGATGATTTTTGGCGCAGGATTAATCCCAACCTACATGCTCGTGAAGGAATTAGGGCTGATTGACACGATCTGGGCATTAATATTACCTGGTGCTGTACCTGTATTTAGTGTAATTATTCTGCTAAATTTCTTTAGAATCACACCGAAGGAATTAAGTGAATCTGCATTTATGGATGGCGCAGGTCATTGGAGAACCCTTTGGAGCATCTATATTCCAATATCGATGCCGGCAATTGCAACGATACTATTGTTTTCGTTAGTGGGGCATTGGAACAGCTGGTTTGATGGCTTAATTTATATGAACAATCCAGGTAATTACCCACTGCAAAGCTATATACAGACGGTCGTCGTACAGAAAAACTTTGCGACATTAACACCTGAAGAAGCCAAGGTCATGGCTCAAATTTCCGACAAAACATTAAAGTCCGCTCAAATCTTTTTGGGTGCGTTACCAATCATTTGCGTATATCCATTTTTACAGAAATATTTTGTAAAAGGTATGGTTTTAGGAAGTGTGAAGGGCTAATGGTTTAGCCAATGAGCTGTTGTTTGCGATATAAAAAATAGTAATGTGTTATGATAGAATTTTTGTTAAAATGTAGTAAAAGAATATAAAGGAGGGGGTGACGATTAAATCTAGCATTTTTGTTAGATTAATTGCTACATTCTTAGCAGCAATCGTAGTTATAGTCGCACTAGGGATCTATATGTACAACTGGAGCTTGAAAACGGTTAAGGACGAAATATTTAAATCAACGACTGCCCAGGTCACCTTTTACTTAGAGGGGCTAGAGGCAGAGATAGATCGTATAAAAATATTACAATATGATGTGCTGAATGATGAGGATTTAAATAAGCTCGCGATAAGACATTCGATTATGGACGATTATGAAACGATGGAGAGTATGAGAAAGCTGCATCATCGTCTAGTATCGATTCAAAACAGTAATGCGTATATTTCAAATGTTAGTGCGCATATCCACCCGATAAGAAAAACGATTTCCTCTAAGAAATCGGTAGGCGATTTGAATAGCGATAAATTTGAAGCATTACGAATACCTGTGGGGATGAAGGGCGCTCAATTATTAATTTATAATGGGAACCTTCATCTAACTACTTTTTTAAATGGACATATGGGGTTGAGCCCCTTGTATATGATTGAAATCGAACTAAATACGGCAGTATTCCGTGAAGCACTAAAGCAGTTCGATACCTATCCAGACAGCCGTTCGATCTTACTGGATCTAACGAATGGATTAACGATCTATAGTGAAGAGGATCAGTTATCTAATGAAGTTGTGCAATCCTTCGCAAAAGGTGAAAGCGATATCAAAATAGGTGAAGTCATAAGCCACGGCGATATGTTCATTATTGCTGAGAAATCCGACTATTTAAACATGGTACTGTTTCGATTCATACCGAAGGATGTTGTACTCGTTCCGACAAAAGGCTTTTACGTCTGGCTATGGGTGTTTACAGGTGTAGTACTTGTGCTTGTCATATTCATCTATGCTTATACCTATCAATTAATCCAGCGTCCGATGAAGGAGCTTGTAAAGTCGTTCCGCAGTGTTGAGAAGGGGAACTTTAACGTCAAAGTGGAAGTGAACCAAAACAATGAATTCGATTATTTGAACAAAGGCTTTAACTCCATGGTCCAAAACGTATCGAATCTCATTGATCAGGTGTATAAGCACAAGATTCTCGAACAGAAAGCTGAATTAAAGCATCTACAGTCTCAGATTAGCCCCCACTTTTTATACAATAGTTTTTTCTTAATTAATACGATGGCAAAGGTACAGGATGAGAATTTGATCCCTTTCACTAAGCTATTAGGTGAGTATTTCCAATTTATTACGAAAAATGATTCTGACTTTATCTCTTTATATGAAGAAATTGAACATGCACGAACCTATGCTGATATCCAATTGATGCGTTATCCTAGTAAGCTGACGATTGATTTCGAAGACAGTCTGTCTACATTTAAGGAGATTAACGTACCTCGCTTAATTGTTCAGCCTATCATTGAAAATGCATTCAAATATGCAGTTGAGCATACAAAGGGGCCCGTAACCATTCTCGTTTATTTTCAAATGGTTAATGATAAGCTGTCGATTGTTGTTGAGGATAATGGGAAGCATTTAACCGATGAAAAATTGCTAGAGCTGCAAAAGCAATTCAATGAAATTCAGAGCAGTGAGTCATCAGGGCTGAACAATATCCATCGACGAGTGCGTTTATTATACGGTGAAGATTATGGACTGCAGGTTGATCGAAGTGAGCTAGGCGGGTTAAAAGTCATATTACAAATTAATGCCAAGCTGAGGGAGTAGCCATGTTAAGACTTTTAATTGTAGATAACGAGGAAATTATAGTTAATCATCTATTTGAAGTTTTTAGAGGGATGGAGCACCTAGGGCTAGATGTGTATAAGGCCTATAGCGGCGAGGAAGCGATAGAATGGCTGCATCGCACGCGTATGGATATCGTGCTTACTGACATCGATATGCCGAATATAAACGGCCTACAGCTCATGGATGAGATATTTAAGCAGTGGCCACAGTGTAAAATTATTTTTTTAACGGGACATAGTGAATTTAGCTATATCTATAAAGCGATCCAGCATCCCGACGTGAGCTATATTCTAAAGCTGGAGGATATTGATAAGGTCATTCAGGTTGTCGAGGAAACCGTACTCAAAATCCGCAAGGAAATCAAAACGGGCGATCTCATTCGAGAAGCCAAAGAGAAAATCCATATGGCATTAGAGCTGTTTCAGGAGGGTTACCTGCTTAGCTTGCTAAAGGGAAGCTCCATTGTAAAGGCAAGCAAGGATCAATTTGATCAGCTTTCCTTGCCGCTTAACGTTGAAGCTCCTGTTATTCTCGTTGTTGGCAAATTAGATGATATCACGATCGAGGACAATAACTATTTACAAAACGTGCAGCAAATTTACTCCGTTCGACAAATTATTAAACGCTATCTTACGACGAATTTAAAATGCGTTATTATTTTAGATGATCATTTTAGGTTTACTATTCTTATACAGCCGAAGGAAATGGCTAGTTCTAAGGCATCTAACAATTATGAGCATACGTTGCACTACATAAAAGGGATGCTGGAGTCCATTCAGCAAAGCTGTCAGGATAAGCTCGAGCATTCGATTAGCTTCACAGTAGGCAGCAAGCCGACGACATGGACTGAGATCTCACAGCAGTATACAGCCCTGCATTCATTGTTGAATTACCGCATTGGAACCGAGAACACGATACTGCTCGTTGATAATGAAGTAGATCAAGCCGAAGAATCAGAGGCTAAAGTGAATAGCCCTTATGATGAAGAATTTGAGGCAGAGCAAACATTGCTGTCGCTTGCGACTCCCAATATATTTACTTTTTTAGAGCAATATTTGGAATCAGGACAAAAGGAAAAGTATTTCGAGGAGCTAGAGCAAATATTACAGCCACTAAGCGCGATACATGATAAAAATAATTTGGTCGCTCAGCAAGCGTATTGCTCACTATCGATGTATTTATTATCGTATATGAACCGCTGGGGATTACGTGATAAGGTGATCGCGAAAATAGGTGAGATCCGTCTTGTAAACACCATTAATTTCTATAGCTGGGGCGATGCAGCTGCCTATATAAAGAAGCTATCACTATCAGTATTTGAGCTGCAGAAGCTAGAGCAAAAAAGAAGAGCGGATAATGTTATATCATTTATTCAAAATTTTATCGTTAACCATCTTGGAGAGGATTTGTCACTTGTTCGATTATCGGAGCAGGTGTATTTAAATCCATCCTATTTATCAAGAATATTTAAGCAAGAGACGAAAAAAAACTTAACAGAATTTATCGATGCAGCTCGAATTCAAAAGGCGAAGGAATTGTTGGTGAACGAAAATATAAAAATTCATGAGATTGCCAGACAAGTTGGCTATGAATCAGCCACCTCCTTTACAAGGTTCTTCAAAAGCTCAACCGGCTGCTCACCGCAAGAGTATCGTGATTCACATGTGATGAGGGTAAAGTGAAGGTTGGATGAAGATGGCTGTCATAAAGCGCATCGAAGCAACAAAAAAGCCCGAAAACCTTATGTATCAAGGCTTTCGGGCTTTTCCTATATGTATTAAACTTCACGTATACTCTTCTCATGGCGTCCCAGGAGGGATTCGAACCCCCGACAACTCGCTTAGAAGGCGAGTGCTCTATCCAACTGAGCTACTGAGACGCATGAGTAATAATATAGCAGATAAATTTCGAATTGACAATACCTCTGATCAAAAAAAATAAAAAAAAGTGCATTTTTTATTTTCAATACATCGTGCTATAATTTGACGGTGAATAGAATATGCCTTAATTTATAAGTGGTTAGGCGGTGTTATTATCTCGGATCAACCTAGTAAGAAGTTTAATCAACAGGATAATGTTTATTTATTTCCTACCATGCTTGATCAATACCAAATTCAACTGACACAGTATTTAGAAAAAGAGCAATATGAGGATGCGAAGGAGCTGCTTCGTTTTCTATTGCAATGCCAAGGTGATGAGCGTCAGCATGCTATAGAGTGGGGGAACCTGCTGAACTGGCTGGAGCAGGCATTTCCGAGCACTGATATTGTCGATGAATTGGATCAGGCGGAGGATTTGGAGCAGCAATTCAGAAAAGCAGCTTTAGGTGACTATGGCTCGATCAGTTCATTTCAAGCAAGTGAGAAGCTAATGAGTCAGCTGGAGAGCGGTGTACCGATGGAACAGCAAATCGTTGCTCTTGAGCGTGCTGAATTTATCGAGGCTGAAGGTTTAGATGAGCGATTAATCCAGTGGCTTGAATCAAGTGCACTACATCCTGCTCTGCAGTTTAAGGCGCTGCAAACGTTAAAGAAAAGAGGCGCTTCAGGGACGGTTACGTTTACTCGCTTAGGTGAAGTCGTTGAACTTGAAATAGAAAAAACACCACTTTCTATGAATGAATTTCCTGAATCTGTCAATGCTATTTTAGATAAGGCAGTAATGGCGCTAGAGGCGATTGATGTTACGATGCCAATTCTTGTTACAGAATTGTGGATGGAGTGCTTACAGTGCTTATACGGAACGCGTAGCTACGGCTGGATGCTGCATGAGGATGAGTACATTGAAGACTGCTTCGCCGCTGGACTACATACGACGATTCAGCTCATTGTGTACGGACAAGCAGTGGAGGATGACATTCGTGAGATATACGGCATAACAGATGAGTATCGCTTCCGCTACGAGCAGGCTAGTCGGATCATAAGAGACATTACACTTTATCTTCAAGAGCTAAGCTAATTCATGCCTTGAAATATAGCTATAACTTGTATATAATAGAGTGGTTTATTAGACGTGAAAACATGTAATGCGTGAGCATTTTTGGAGGGGAAAGCATAAAATGAAAGCAACTTGGGAAAAAATAGAGCTGAACACTGTATCATTAAATGTTGAGGTGGATGCAGATAAAGTTTCAGAGGCTCTTGATCAAGCATTCAAAAAAGTTGTAGCAAAAATTAACGTACCAGGATTCCGTAAAGGTAAAGTACCTCGCACTATCTTTGAAGCAAAATTCGGAGTAGAGAGCCTTTATCAAGATGCGATTGACATTCTACTGCCAGAAGCTTACACAGCAGCAGTGAATGAAACAGGTATTCAGCCTGTTGATCGCCCAGAGGTTGACGTTACACAATTTGCTAAAGGACAAGCATTTATCTTCACAGCAAAAGTAACGGTTAAGCCTGAAGTAACACTAGGTGACTACAAAGGCATTGAGGTTGCAAAAGTATCTGCAGAAGTAACAGAGGAAGAAATTGCTGCTGAGCTAGAGCGTTTGCAGCAACGTCACGCTGAGCTTTCTGTAGTTGAAGAAGGTGCAGCTCAAGATGGTGATATCGCTGTAATCGACTTTGAAGGCTTCGTAGATGGTGAAGCTTTTGAAGGTGGTAAAGGTGAGCGTTATTCACTAGAGCTTGGCTCTAACTCTTTCATTCCAGGCTTTGAAGAGCAAGTGGTTGGCATGCAGCTAGGTGACTTCAAAGATGTTGAAGTAACATTCCCAGAAAGCTACCACGCTGAAAACCTTGCTGGTAAACCAGCTGTATTCAAAGTGAAGCTTCATGAGCTAAAACGCAAATCCTTGCCAGCTCTTGACGATGAGTTCGCTAAAGATGTAAGTGAATTCGATACGCTTGAAGAGTATAAAAAGGATCTTGCTAGCAAGCTTCAAGAAAACAAAGAGCAAGAAGCGAAGCAAGCTCAAGAAGCTGAAGTAATTTCTAAAGTTGCAGAAGCTGCAACGGTTGAAGTTCCAGCTGCTATGGTAGAAACTGAACAAGACTATATGCTTAAGGACTTTGAAAACCGTCTTCGCATGCAAGGCATGTCGCTAGACCTGTATTATCAATTCTCTGGTCAAAACGAGGAAGCGCTTCTTGACCAAATGAAAGGTGATGCAGAAAAACGCGTGCTTAACAACCTTGTACTTGAGGCTGTTGCAAAAGCAGAATCTCTTGTTGTTTCTGAAGAAGAAATTACAGAAGAGCTTGAGAATCTGTCTAAAGCATACAACCGCCCAGCTGAAGAAATTCGCAGCATCTTTACTCAAAACGGAAACATGGAAAACCTTACAGAAGATCTATTGCTTCGTAAAGCAATCAAATTCCTTGTTGAAAACAGCGTAGCAGTTTAAGCGAAGCTAACATATACAGACGAAATAAGGCACGTGTCCAAACGTGCCTTATTTTAAACTATAGGGTATATGATTTGCTCGCTTGATAACTATTTTGCTGGTATTCAGCATACATAACGTAATGAAGAACACATACATATAGCTTCACCCATTGGTTTTAACAATCACATAGTCGAAAAAATGACATCAACTCAGCAACGTGTTACAATAGAAGTGTTCACTCTAGTTTAAATTGGAAAGAAGGTTGATCGCATGAATTTAGTTCCAGTCGTTGTTGAACAGACGAATCGTGGAGAGAGATCTTACGATATTTATTCTCGCTTGCTTAAGGATCGTATTATTTTTCTCGGAAGTGCGATTGATGATGATGTGGCAAATGCTGTCATTGCGCAGCTTCTGTTTCTTGCAGCTGAGGATCCAGAAAAGGATATCCATCTTTATATTAACTCACCTGGTGGTTCTGTAACTGCGGGGATGGCAATATACGATACAATGCAGTATATTAAACCTGATGTAAGCACTATTTGTATGGGGCTTGCAGCTAGTATGGGCTCTTTGCTATTGACAGCGGGTGCTCCAGGCAAGCGTTTTGCGCTGCCTAATGCAGAAGTTATGATTCATCAGCCGCTTGGCGGAGTAAGAGGTCAAGCATCTGATATTAAAATCCATGCAGATTGGATTTTGAAAACAAAACAAAAGCTTAACAATATCTATGTAGAACGTACAGGTCAACCGTATGATAAAATCGATCGCGATACAGATCGTGATAATTTTATGACGGCACAAGACGCTGTTGAATATGGCTTGATTGATAAAGTCATTACTGCGCCTGTAGGTTAACTAGAGAGCTGAAGGGGTGAATAAATGTTTAAGTTCAATGATGAGAAGACACAGTTAAAGTGTTCCTTCTGCGGTAAATCACAAGAGCAGGTGCGCAAGCTTGTAGCTGGCCCTAGCGTTTATATATGTGACGAATGTATTGATCTTTGCTCTGAAATTGTAGAGGAAGAGCTAGGTCAAGAGGAAGAAGTGGATTTGAAAAATATCCCTAAGCCAATGGATATTCGTTCAACACTGGATTCCTACGTAATTGGACAGGATTTCGCTAAAAAATCTTTAGCCGTTGCCGTTTATAACCACTATAAACGTATCAACACTGGCAGCAAGATTGAGGACGTTGAGCTGCAAAAAAGTAATATCTTACTATTAGGCCCAACGGGCTCAGGTAAAACATTGCTTGCACAGACGATGGCAAGAATCCTTAATGTTCCTTTTGCGATCGCTGACGCTACGTCCTTGACTGAAGCAGGATACGTTGGTGAGGATGTCGAGAACATTCTACTTAAACTGATCCAAGCTGCTGACTACGATGTAGAAAAAGCTGAGCGTGGTATTATTTATATCGATGAAATTGATAAAGTAGCTCGCAAGTCTGAGAATCCTTCGATTACACGTGATGTGTCTGGTGAAGGCGTACAACAGGCGTTGCTTAAAATTCTTGAAGGAACAGTTGCTTCTGTACCTCCACAAGGTGGACGCAAGCATCCTCATCAAGAGTTTATTCAAATCGACACAACAAATATTTTGTTTATTTGCGGTGGTGCGTTTGACGGACTAGAGCAAATTATCAAACGCAGAATTGGTAAGAAAATTATCGGGTTCAACTCCTCAGGCGAAACACAAAAGGATTTGAAGCCAGGTGAATATTTAGGAATGGTTCTTCCTGAAGACCTACTGAAATTCGGTCTAATTCCTGAATTCGTAGGCCGACTGCCAGTCATCTCTACGCTTGAGCCGCTAGACGAAGCTGCGCTTGTTCGTATTTTGTCTGAGCCGAAAAATGCGCTAGTTAAGCAATATCAAAAGCTGCTTGAACTAGACAATGTGAAGCTCGAGTTTAAGCAAGAGGCACTTGAGGCGATTGCACAGGAAGCCATTAAACGCAAAACAGGTGCACGTGGCCTGCGAGCAATTATTGAAGGCATTATGCTAGATCTGATGTACGAAGTTCCTTCTCGCGATGATGTAACGACATGCGTCATTACAGAGGAGACGGTAACTAACAAGATCGTCTCAGAGCTTAGCAATGCTGGCGAAGGCAATAAAGACGGTAAAAAAGAAGAAAGTGCTTAACGCACCTTGAATACAGCCAAAGGACCACCTCGTGCTTAATGAATACTTGAGCAAGGGGTGGGCTTTGGTATTTATGGGAGAGATCACTATGTACTTACGTCAGAACACCGTACCTGTCAAGGTTGGCAATCTAACGATTGGCGGCAGCAATGAGGTTCTCATTCAAAGTATGTGTACGACTAAAACAGCCGATGTTGATGCAACAGTTGCTGAAATTCTTCGTCTTGAAGAGGCTGGCTGCCAGCTTGTCCGTGTCACAGTGAACAATATTGAGGCTGCAGAAGCAATTAAAGAAATTAAAAAGCGGATCCATATTCCATTAGTTGCTGATATCCACTTTGATTACCGTTTAGCGCTTCGTGCGATTGAAAATGGAATCGACAAAGTACGCATTAATCCAGGAAATATCGGCCGCCGTGAGAAGGTTGAAGCGGTCGTTAAAGCATGTAAAGAAAAAGGAATACCGATTCGTATTGGTGTCAACGCAGGTTCTTTGGAAAACCATTTACTCGAGAAATATGGTTATCCAACACCTGAAGCTATGGTGGAAAGCGCGCTTTATCATATTGGAATTCTTGAGGAATTAGATTTCCACGATATTATCGTTTCCCTAAAGGCGTCAGATGTACCGATGGCGATTAAGGCGTATTCTATGGCTGCTGAAGTCATCAAGTACCCACTGCACCTTGGCATTACAGAAGCAGGTACGCTTCATGCCGGCACAATTAAAAGCTCTGCGGGTATCGGTGCATTGCTATCGTTAGGCATCGGTAACACTGTGCGTATCAGCTTATCGGCAGATCCAGTTGAGGAAGTAAAGGTTGCTCGTGAGCTGCTAAAAACGTTTGGACTTATTACAAACGCTGCAACGCTAGTTTCTTGTCCAACCTGCGGACGTTTAGATATTGATTTGTTCGCTGTAGCGAATGAAGTAGAGGAGTATATCTCCAATATTAAAGTACCATTAAAGGTGTCTGTACTAGGCTGCGCCGTAAACGGGCCTGGTGAAGCTCGCGAGGCAGATATCGGTATCGCAGGCGCTCGAGGTGAAGGCATGCTGTTCCGCTATGGGGAAATGATTCGCAAAGTACCAGAAGCAGAGCTACTGTCAGAGCTGAAGAAGGAAATTGATGAAATCGTACGTATTTATGAGGAGACAGGGGAAATACCTGGTCGCAAAGAGCATATTAAGCACTAATAAAATTCAAAAATAAGTAAAGCTAACAGCAACAGCAGAAAAGCGCTAATATCAAAATGACGCTTATCTGCTGTTTTTGTTGTGCTCCCTACTCATACGAGAAGTGTCATGCTCTGTGCTACTGATTTCTACAATGGAAAAGCCCAAAAATAAAGTATTAAAGTCAATTTGATCCTGTAATTCTGCAAAGCACTGTTTTAGCAATTTCCAGTCTAAAAGATTAATATGCCCGTGGAAGGGCAATAATATGTCTATTCAAATGAAATAAAGACTGGAAATGGAGTGAGGTACAACATGGATATGAGCATACTACTCATGGTTATCCAAGTGTTTTTTGCTGTAGTAATCGGTTTATATTTCTTCAATTTGCTGCGTAATCAGAAGCTTAACAAGGCGGCTGTTGACCGAGAATCAAAGAAAGAAATGGAGAAGCTTCGTAAGCTTCGGTCTATCTCATTGACGAAGCCATTAGCAGAAAAAACAAGACCGCAATCTATGGATGATATCATCGGGCAAAAGGACGGATTAAAGGCACTGAAGGCAGCATTATGCAGCGCGAATCCGCAGCATGTTATCATTTACGGACCGCCAGGTGTAGGTAAAACAGCTGCAGCACGTGTCGTATTAGAGGAAGCAAAGCGTAATGCTGCTTCTCCATTTTTACCTAGTGCAAAATTTACGGAAATCGATGCAACGACTGCTCGTTTTGATGAGCGAGGAATAGCGGACCCGCTTATTGGTTCGGTTCATGATCCGATCTATCAGGGCGCAGGTGCGATGGGGGTAGCTGGAATACCTCAGCCTAAGCCTGGTGCCGTAACCAAGGCGCATGGTGGTATATTGTTTATCGATGAAATTGGTGAATTACATCATGTGCAGATGAATAAACTATTGAAGGTGCTTGAGGATCGAAAGGTATTTCTTGAAAGTGCGTATTATAATTCGGAGGATTCTAATATTCCTACGTATATTCACGATATTTTCCAGAATGGATTGCCAGCTGACTTTAGACTCGTTGGGGCAACGACTCGTTCTCCACAAGACATTCCGCCTGCGATACGCTCGCGCTGCATGGAAATTTATTTCCGTCCGCTACTGGCTGATGAAGTAGGAGATATTGCGAATAACGCTGTGTTAAAAATTGGTTTCGCACCTTGCCCTGAGGCCGTTGAAGTTGTTAAGCAATATGCAACCAATGGCCGCGAAGCGGTAAATATTATACAGCTAGCAGCTGGGCTTGCTTTATCGGAAAAGCGTGATAAAATTCATGCTACTGACATTGAGTGGGTGGTTAACTCTAGTCAGATTCCACCTCGTCCAGAACGAAAAGTACCGTCTAAACCACAGATCGGGTATGTTAACGGCCTTGCAGTATATGGTCCAAGTATGGGAGCATTGCTGGAAATCGAAGTTAGCGCTATTCCAGTTGCGAAGGGTACAGGCAAATTTAATATTACTGGGGTGGTCGATGAGGAGGAGCTCGGCGGAGGCTCGCGGACGTTGCGTCGTAAGAGCATGGCTAAAGGCTCTATCGAGAATGTACTTACCGTATTGCGCTTAAAAGGACTTAACCCTCAGGATTACGATCTACATATTAATTTCCCTGGCGGCTCTCCAGTGGATGGACCTTCTGCGGGAATAGCGATGGCAACAGCGATTACTTCTGCGATCTTACAGGTGCCGATCGATAATAGATTAGCGATGACAGGAGAAATCGGGATACATGGCAATGTAAAACCAGTAGGCGGAGTGCTTGCAAAAGTAGAGGCAGCCTTTCAAGCAGGCGCAGTTCGTGTTATTATTCCTAAAGAAAACTGGCAAGAAATATTTTCCGATTTGAATGGATTGCAAGTTATTGCAGTTTCACGAATTGAGGAAGTGCTCGAGCAGGTGTTTCCAGAGCTTGCTAATTGGAAGGAAGAAGAGCAAGCTGAACAGTGGCGATTAAATTTGTTTAGCAAACCAACCTATCCATATTTGCAGGCTGATTCATTAGAATGATAAGATAATATGAAAGAACAAGGAATGGAGGTGCTGGAATGGGTTCTAGCAAAACGAAGACTCGTCGTATTCCGCTGCTCCCGCTAAGGGGCTTGCTTGTCTATCCCAGCATGGTGCTCCACTTAGATGTGGGTAGAGAAAAGTCAATTCGTGCCTTGGAGCGCGCGATGGTCGAAGATCAAAATATTTTGTTAGTTTCTCAAGCGGAGGTTAATATCGAGACCCCGCTTGAGGAAGATATATTCCGTGTTGGTACAATTTCTAAAGTGAAGCAAATGCTTAAGCTGCCTAATGGAACGATAAGAGTGCTGGCAGAAGGTCTATTAAGAGCGGAAATTGTTGACTATGTGAATAATGATGAATACTACGAGGTTCTTGTTAAGGAGCTGCCAGAGCCAACAGAGCAATCGTCTGCGATTGATGCATTGATGCGCTCGGTGCTCAGTCAGTTTGAGAATTATGTGTCCTTATCCAAGAAAATCACTGCTGAAACCTATGCCGCTGTATCTGATATTGATGATGCTGGACGGTTAGCTGATGTAATTACAAGTCACCTATCGCTTAAAATTAAAGATAAGCAGCTAATTCTTGAAACGGTAGATGTGGAGAAACGTCTTGAAGCTCTTCTTGAGCTGTTGAATAACGAACGAGAAGTACTTGAGATGGAGCGCCAAATTAATTCACGTGTCAAGAAGCAGATGGAAAAGACGCAAAAGGAATACTATTTGCGTGAGCAGATGAAAGCGATACAAAAGGAGCTTGGTGAGAAGGAAGGCCGGCTCGGTGAGGTAGAGGAGCTTCGCAATCAACTGGAGGAGGCTCAGCTGCCAGAATCCGTTGCTGAAAAAGTGAATAAAGAGATTGATCGTCTGGAGAAAATGCCACAATCTTCGGCTGAAGGTGGAATTATTCGTAATTATATTGATTGGCTGCTTGCACTTCCGTGGAGTAAGCTGACTGAGGATGATCTTGATATTGCTAGAGCAGAGCAAATTCTTGATGAGGATCATTATGGTCTTGAAAAGCCTAAGGAGCGTGTGCTTGAGTATTTGGCAGTTCAGAAGCTTGTTAAAAAGCTTAAAGGTCCGATTCTCTGCCTCGTAGGTCCTCCAGGCGTAGGGAAAACCTCGCTAGCCAAATCAATTGCAAAATCACTAGATCGTAAATTCGTTCGCATCTCATTAGGCGGTGTACGAGATGAGGCTGAAATTCGTGGGCATCGCAGAACGTATGTGGGCGCAATGCCTGGTCGAATTATGCAAGGAATGAAAACAGCAGGAACAAAAAATCCAGTGTTTTTATTAGATGAAATAGACAAGATGGCATCTGACTTCCGTGGTGATCCATCAGCGGCACTATTGGAGGTGCTCGACCCCGAACAGAACAGTACGTTCAGCGATCACTTCGTAGAGGTGCCGTTTGATCTATCCTCCGTTATGTTTGTAACGACAGCTAACTCTCTACATACGATTCCACGTCCACTGCTGGATCGGATGGAGGTGCTTCAGGTTGCTGGCTATACCGAGCTTGAAAAGATGGAAATTGCAAAGCGTTATCTATTCCCTAAGCAACGCAAGGATCATGGCTTAGAGGAGGAGCAGCTATCTTTAGAGGATGATGCAATTAGCTTAATTATTAGACAATATACACGTGAAGCAGGGGTACGTAATCTAGAGCAGCAGGTCGCATCGCTATGTCGAAAGGCAGCAAAGGCATTTGTTTCTGATGCTGAGCTTACTCATATTGGAATCGATGAAGCTAAGGTCAAGGAATGGCTAGGCAAGCCGATCTTCCGTTATGGTACGGTAGATGTACATCATCAGGTTGGTGCTGTGACCGGTCTAGCATGGACTGAGGTCGGAGGAGATACGCTCGTGATCGAGGTTTCTACTATGCCAGGCAGCGGTAAGCTGAACCTTACAGGTAAGCTTGGTGATGTAATGAAGGAATCTGCACAGGCAGCCTATAGCTATATTCGCTCACATGCGGAGGAGCTGAGTATTGATCCTTCATTCCATGAGAAGCTGGATATCCATATTCATATTCCAGAAGGAGCTATTCCGAAGGATGGACCGTCCGCAGGTATTACGATGGCCACGGCGCTCATATCAGCCCTTAGCGGCCGACTCGTCTCGAAGGATGTTGCAATGACCGGTGAAATCACATTGCGTGGTCGCGTGCTGCCGATTGGCGGCTTGAAGGAAAAGTCACTGGCAGCTCATCGTGCAGGAATCAAAAAAGTGCTGCTGCCCATTGATAATCAGCGTGATCTTGATGATATTCCGGACAGCATTAAGCAAGAGATGGATTTTGTTCCTGTAGCTCATCTAGATGAAGTGCTGAAGCATGCATTACTTGAGCAGAAGGAGCAAATAAACAATGAAAATTAAACAAACAGAATTCGTTATAAGTGCAGTACGACCTAATCAATACCCAGATGACGGCTTGCCAGAGATTGCTCTGGCAGGTCGTTCGAATGTTGGTAAGTCATCACTGATCAATCGGATGATCCAACGTAAGAACCTTGCAAGAACGAGCTCTCAGCCAGGAAAGACTCAGCAGCTGAACTATTACCGTGTAAACGAAGAGATCTATTTAGTAGATTTTCCGGGATACGGCTATGCTCGTGTTTCTAAGAAGCAACGAGAAGAGTTCGGTGTTATGATCGAGACATATTTGCGTGATCGTGAGCAGCTGGTTCTCCAGCTTCTAGTCATTGATATTCGTCATGAGCCATCCAAGGATGATGTGTTGATGTATGAATGGCTGAAATATTACGAAATTCCAACCTGCATCGTAGCTACGAAAGCAGATAAAATCCCACGCTCAAAATGGGATAAGCATCTAAAAGTGATTAAGGAGTCATTAGGTGCTGAAAAAGATATTCCAGTCGTATTATTCTCCTCGGAAACAGGTTTAGGTCGTGATGAGCTATGGGCCAAAATACTGCAAGCGATTAATGATGCTGGCATGAATCGTGAAACTGAGCAGTTAGACCAAGAGGAGCAACCTATATTAGCTGATGCTTCCCTTGAGCAGGAGTAATAGAACAATTTCAATAACGGATAACAAATTGATGAGCAATAGTGAGATCGATTCGAAAGATAGCTAGGAATTGTTGTAATTGTCTTATATTTTTTTAGATAAAACCGTTTTTTCGCAAAATACGCTCAAAAATCAAAGATCTCTGGCAGGAATATCAATTGAAAATCTCGTATAATATAACATATAGGCGTGTATTCGGCCTTTCCTTGCAAAGTAAGGAGCTTGGAAAGCGAAGAATTGAGGAGATTTTTATGGCTAAGCGGATAGCCACAGAGTATGTCAGTGCAAAATTTCAGTTAAGCAGTTCAGAGCTTCAAGCATTTATGCAATTTATGGAGGAGCAGCAGCTTCGCCTTCAGGTGCTCATTCTTGAGAATGGGAGCCAGTCACTCGTTCTAGAGGACGTAGCCGGACATGAGAAGATTAAGATGACCTTTGAGCGTCACATTGATCAATATGTGTGTGAGATGTCATGCACCATTGTCCAACTAAAGCTGACGAACGCAATGCGCAAGGCGGTTTCCGTATTCCGCGGCAATGCAATCGTTAATCGAATTTATAGCCAATATACGATGCAATATCATTATAAGCAGGGTACCGTTCACCTTATCGTTGAAGTAACCGATAAAGGCAAGCGCGTTGTGTTCGAGAAGAAGAATACAGCCCTGAAACTACAGCGTGTATTCGAAAGCCGTCAAGTCGAAAGAGAGATTAAGCTCGTGCAGCTTGAGATTGACAGCCTTTTAGATGAGCGCAATGCTAACGTGAGCGCAGCTGAAATTGCGCAAATTGATGAAAAGCTAAAAGAGCTTACCTTCAAGCTGTTTAAGCTTGAAGCTAATTAACTTGGAGCAGGCATATGCCTGCTCTTTTTTTATCAATATGAACCATTAGTAAGATTAAGAAAATAAAGGTAAATTGAAAAAATAAATATTGAGTAATCGGTAGCAAAGTAGTGGAAATGCGAGTAAATTAAAGAGAAGTTGTGCTCGTAAAAAGCTAATGAAAAAAAGCAGTAAAAAAACTGTTGCATTTATCGTCATAAGATGTTATTTTTATTCTCGTTGAATACACATTGGGTTGTTCAAAATTAGGAACCAGGATTCACTCAGGACATAGTAATGTTACGAGAGATTAATCCCTCGAGAAGTGAATGACGTAGGTCCTAGCGGATGAAATTTGTTAAAAAACATTTTATTCCTAGGAAGGGGGAACCGAAGGATGGAATATTCTACTTTCGGAAGACACGTTGCTGTTGATGCATGGGGTGTTGATTTTGATTTACTAAATAGTGCAGAGGCGCTGCAATCTCATATGGTAGAGGCGGCAGAGGCTTGTGGAGCTACAGTATTATCTGTTCAATCTAAGCAGTTCGAACCTCAAGGCGCTACAGTACTAGTACTGTTGTCAGAGAGTCATCTCTCAATTCATACGTATCCTGAGAAAGGTTTCGCAGCACTTGATTGTTACACGTGTGGTGAAACTGTAGATCCTCAGCTTGCGATCGATTACATGCTTGCTGTACTGAAGCCAACAACTGCGCATGCGAAAAAGCTAGTTCGTGGTATGGGCGAGCTTCAAGTGGTTGAGCCAGAATTAAAGCAAACATCTTTAGTTTAACAATTAATTGAACAAGAAGAGTATATAATGAGGTAACCATAGGCAAACTGTCTATGGTTATCTTTTTAAATATTACGTAATCATGTCAATTGCGCGAAGTCGTACATATTATATTTCAAATAATAGTCAAAACTATAGTAATTAGATTTATGTTATAATAAGAATCATTATTAATTAGGGAGCAACGTTTAGAAAGGAGATCACCATGCATATTGTCGTTGTTGGCTTGAACTATCGTACTGCACCCGTAGAGGTTCGTGAGCGTTTTGCGCTTGCCGAGGAACAGCTTAGTGACGCACTAACTAAATTAAAATCAACAATGAGCATTATGGAGTGTGTGATGGTAGCTACTTGCAATCGTACGGAAATTTATGCAGTAGTGGAGCGCCCACAAATTTGTGGTCATGATGTACGCTGGTTTATGGAGCAATGGTTTGGGTTGCCGAGAGAGCAGTTCACAAACTATTTATATATGTACGAGGACCAACAAGCTATTTCACATCTTTTTAAAGTTGCTTGTGGTCTTGATTCGATGATTATTGGAGAAACTCAAATTCTAGGTCAGGTTCGTGATGCGTTTCTAGAAGCGCAGCGTTTGAAAACAACGGGCAAGATCTTTAATATGCTATTTAAGCAGGCGATCACGTTAGCCAAGCGAGCACATTCCGAGACAAAAATAGGTGAGCTTGCTGTTTCTGTTAGCTATGCAGCAGTAGAGCTAGGCAAGCATATATTCGGCAGCTTTAGTGAGAAAAATGTGTTCGTGTTTGGTGCTGGCGAAACAGGCGAGCTGACTGCAAAGCATTTACACAGCAATGGTGCTTCGAGAATTCAAGTTGTAAATCGTACCCTTGAAAAGGCTCAAGAGGTGGCTGCACAGTTTAATGGGGTGGCCTACACCTATGAGCAGGCAAGACCGGAGCTGGAGCAGGCAGATATTATGATCAGTTCAACGGCAGCTAAGCAGTATATACTGACGAAGTCTGATGTGGAAGCGATTATGGTGAAGCGCCGTAATAAGCCATTGTTTATGATAGATATTGCCGTGCCTCGTGATTTTGATCCGAGCATCGCATCGATTGATAATGTATTCTTATATGATATTGATGATTTGAAGGATATCGTTGAGAGCAATCTTGCACAACGCAAGATGGAAGCTGCCAAAATTGACGTGATGATCATTGAAGAAATGAAGGAATTTGCAAGCTGGTATCAAACGTTAGGTGTTGTGCCGCTTATTCGTGCACTACACAGCAAAGCTGCACAAGTTCACGAGACAACAATGGATAGTCTCACAAAAAAATTACCGAATTTGTCCGAGCAGGAGCTAAAGGTCATCCGTAAGCTTACGAAAAGCATGGTCAATCAGATGATTCAGGAGCCAGTTGAACGGGTAAAAGAAATGGCTGGGGAGAAAAAGGCAGATGACGCGATTGAGGTCATTACGCAGCTGTTTAATCTCGAGCAGGAGCTATCCGAGCATAAGAATGGACAAGATTTAACGGATACGCCGGTTGTTGCTGCTTCTGACCGTAAAGGCATCGTTCGCTCTGCTAAAAAGCTTGCTGCCTTAGTGCGTTCATAGCCTTTCTAATGTTAGTGCCCTCAGGTTTCGAACATGCATATTGAAGTAGAACGCAGGGTGGTGCAAAGATGAATTGGGAATTGTGGATATACGACACGGTCGTCTATATATATGCCCTGAGTCTGCTGTTTTACTTTTCAGATTTTGTTTACGAAAATCGGAAAGCGAAGCAGCTAGGCACAGGGCTTCTTGTTTTTGTATGGATGCTCTCAGGAGGCTTTTTATGCATAAGGCTCATAACGGAGTGGAAGGAGCCAGTTTTCGCATTTACGAATGTTGACCTTATGCAGCTGTTTTCTTGGATATTGATTACGCTCTCGTTTATTGTAAGGCGCTTCTACCGAATTGAGCTTATTGTGTTTTTTGTCAATATTATTGGATTTTCTTTGTTCGCGCTTAACCTATATAGCAGAAAGCAAGAAGGTAATACGCTAGAGATGTGGCGAACAACACGAGAGCTGCTATATGTGCATATCAGTCTCGTTATTAGTGCATACGCGATTCTAACCGTTGGTGCATTGCTTGCTGTGATGTATCTCATCGTGCATTATGCGCTCAAAAAGAAAAAGTGGATGAAATGGCTGCGCAGGTTTCCCAGCCTCGAAGTTATTGCAGGTACGATGGAGCGTATGGTCATCATCGGATTTCCACTGCTTGTTATGTCGCTTGCCATCGCGCTAGTGCCGATTATGATTGAAGGAAAAGCAATTATGCTCCTAGATATACAGATCATTATGAGTGTATGCGCGATTGGAATTTATGGCTATTTCATTTATCAGCGTGCAGTACATAAAAAGCCAGGCCATGACATTGCACGACTGTATTTAGTTGCTTACGCTATTCAGATTGTGAATATGCTTTCTGGTGAATATTCTTCCTTCCATTAGTGAAGGTTGTTAGTGAGGCGGTTACATGACAGCTTATTATCCTATAATGCTCAACCTTCAAGCTCAGCGTATTGTTGTAATTGGTGGTGGAAGCATTGCAGCGAAAAAAATTGCTGGGCTGCTAGAGAGCGGGGCAGAGCTTGTACGTGTTGTTTCTCCTCAGCTAAGTGCTCCCTTGCAGCTGCTAGCTGATCGGAAGGAGATCCAGTGGCTAGATCAGCGTTATGAGCCGCATTTACTGGAAGCGGCAACACTAGTATTTGCCGCTACCGATGATGCACAGCTGAATGAACAAATTAGCAATGATGCGAAGAAATACGATATACTGGTTTGTAATGTGAGTGAAGGACAGCAAGGAAGCTTTATAACGCCTGCCATTGCGAGGTCTGGAGAGCTAACTGCAGCGATCTCATCTGCTGGCAGCAGCCCAAGCTTGGTGAAAATGATGAAGCAGGAGCTGGAGCAACATTATTTGCCGCGTTATGCGAATGCCCAGCAGCTTATGAAGCAGCTGCGTGCTCAAGTGCTCCGCAGCAATTTGAGCGCTGAGCAGCGAAAAAAACTGCTATCCGATGCTGCGAAGGAAGCTATGCATGTGATGGATATACCATTTGAAGCTTGGTATGCATCGTTGGTTGATAGAAATGTACTGGACGAAGGTGAGGATACGGAAGATGGAAGCTAGAGTAATTAAAGTTGGAACACGTCAGAGCCAGCTTGCTTTAACGCAAACAGGGCAAGTGATTAAACAGCTGGAAGAGCTATGTCAAAAGCATGATCTGCCTTACAGTTTTGAGATACATAAAATTGTAACAAAGGGCGATAAAATTCTTGACGTTACACTTTCTAAGGTTGGCGGTAAAGGGCTTTTTGTAAAGGAGATCGAGCAAGCGCTGCTGAATAGCGATATCGACTTAGCGATTCACAGCATGAAGGATATGCCATACGAGCTGCCAGAGGGATTAATGATTGGTGCAGTGCCAAAGCGTCTTACGCCACAAGATTGTCTTGTGCTGAAGCAGGGCTACTCCTTCGAGGACCTTCCACAAGGAGCAAAGGTCGGAACAAGCAGCTTGCGCCGCAGCAGTCAGCTAAAATATGCACGTCCGGATCTAGATATTCAGTGGATTAGAGGAAATATTGATTCTCGTATACGCAAGCTTGAGACGGAGGGCTTTGATGCGATTGTATTAGCTACGGCAGGCTTAATGCGTATGGGCTGGGAGCATAAAATTTCTACGTTATTGCCAGCTGATGTATGTGTGCCAGCTGTCGGTCAAGGTGCGCTAGGAGTACAATGCAGAACCGCAGACGAGAGTGTCAAGGAGCTGTTAGCACTGCTTAACGATCATGATTCTGAGATTACAGTGGCGGCAGAACGCAGCTTTCTCGGTACACTTCAAGGTGGCTGTCAGGTGCCAATCGGTGCACACGCAACGATCGTTGAACGCAATGGAGATGAAGAAGTATTAGAGTTAACAGGAATTGTAGGCTCTCCTGATGGTGTAACCCTATTAAAGTCAGTTCAGCGTGGAGCAGATGCGGTTCAACTAGGAGAACAGGTAGCGCGTCAATTGCTGGATGACGGAGCGCGCGACATACTAGCAAAGATTGAGGGATAACGATGAACAAGGGTAAAGTTTATTTGGTAGGCGCCGGTCCAGGCGATCCTAGACTCATTACGATACGTGGGATGCAGTGTATTAAAGAATGCACTGCGATCGTATATGACCGGCTAGCAAGTCCCAGACTATTGCGCTACGCTAGACCAGATGTAAAGCGTGTATATGTTGGGAAGCTTCCTGACCGACATACGATGAAGCAGGAGGACATTAATCAGCTGCTCGTAGATTTGGCACTCGAAGGACATACGGTAACACGATTAAAGGGTGGAGATCCGACAATTTTTGGTCGTGTTGGCGAGGAAGCAGGTTTGCTGAGAAAGCATAATATTGATTTTGAGATTATCCCCGGAATAACGTCGGCTATATCCGTGCCTGCGTATGCAGGAATTCCCGTTACACATCGTGAGCATGCATCGTCGTTATCGATTATTACAGGACATGAAAGCCCTGAGAAATTAGATCGGTCCATATATTGGGATAAGGTAACGAATGCTACGGGTACGCTTTTATTTTTAATGGGTGTAGCCAAAATAGATTACATATCAAAGCAGCTTATGAAGCATGGGAGAAGCGCAGATACCCCTGTAGCGCTCGTTCGTTGGGGGACGACGCCAGAGCAGCAAACGTTAGTTGGCACGCTCGGTACCATTGCTGAGCTAGTTAGGACGCGTAAGTTTGAATCACCAGCCATTATCATTGTAGGGGATGTAGTGAAGCAACGAGAAGCGTTGCAGTGGTACGAGAAGATGCCGTTGTTCGGAATGCGAATTCTTGTAACACGAGCACGAGCGCAAGCAAGTGATTTCGCTGAAATGATTGAAGCGCTTGGTGGAGAGCCCTGTGAGTTTCCTGTTATTGAAGTACGTAAGCCTCAGGAATCTCAGCATTTACAGCATATTGAAGCCTGCTTAAAGCAAGCAGAAGGCTATGACTGGCTTGCTTTTACTAGTGTGAATGGCGT
Source organism: Paenibacillus camelliae (assembly GCF_023715345.1). GTDB lineage: Bacteria > Bacillota > Bacilli > Paenibacillales > Paenibacillaceae > Pristimantibacillus > Pristimantibacillus camelliae. The sequence goes on along the minus strand of NZ_JAMBNY010000001.1, from coordinate 819,709 downwards.
AGAGTACTTTTTCCAATACCTTATTGAGCATCGATTGGATATTCGAAAGTTTTATAAAGCTCGCGTTGCCGCTGTCGGTCCGAAGACAGCTGAAGCGCTTGAGCAGCGTGGAATAAAGGTAGACCTTCAAGCATCACGTTATGATGCAGAGGGATTATTAGAAGCATTTGAGCATGTTTTACAGCCTGGTGAGCGCGTGCTCTTGCCACGCGGAGATTTAGCGCGTGCAGTGCTGCCGGAGCAGCTGCGTCAACAAGGCATTCATGCTGATGAGATTAGTGTATATGAAACGGTAATCGCTCCGCTGCAGGAGCCGATCATTATAGATTGGTTAAAGGAAAAGCATATTCATATGCTGACCTTTACTAGCTCTTCTACAGTAAAAAATTTAATAAAGGTGTTGGAGCAAGCAGGGATCGAAGATCCTGTTGCCTTGATCTCACAATATCCAATTGCAAGCATTGGCCCAATTACAACGGCCACTATTGAGAGCTTCGGACTGAAGGTTACGATAGAAGCTGAGGAAGCGACGATTGAATCTTTAACGGCTGCTCTCGTTGGCTATAATGCTGCACAGCGAATTGAACAGGAGGAAAAATAAATGGCATTTCCAATTACTCGAAACCGCAGATTAAGACGTTCTGCAGCATTAAGAAGCATGCTGCGAGAGCATACGCTGCAGGTTGAAGATTTTATCTATCCTATCTTTGTTACACATGGCGAAAATGTAAGAGAGCCTATTCCATCTATGCCAGGTGTTTATCATTTATCGATGGATCAATTAAAGCTGGAGATCGAAGAGGTTGTCGCGCTAGGTATTCAGTCCGTCCTTATTTTCGGGGTACCTAATTATAAGGATGAAGTAGGCAGCTCCGCGTATGATGACGAGGAAATCGTTCAGCAGGCTATTCGCGCGATCAAGCAATGGGCACCACAGCTTGTTGTCATTGCAGACACTTGCCTATGTCAATTTACAGATCACGGTCATTGTGGAGTAGTGCATGTGGACGAAGCGACAGGCGTTGCAGAGATTGTTAATGACGAGTCACTGCAGCTTCTTGTAAAAACTGCGGTTTCGCAGGCGAAGGCGGGTGCGGACATTATCGCTCCCTCTAATATGATGGATGGATTTGTAGCAGCGATCAGACAAGGGCTTGATGAAGCGGGCTTTGTAGATATTGCCATTATGTCATACTCTGTGAAGTACGCGTCGGCATATTACGGTCCGTTCCGTGACGCTGCGCACTCCGCGCCGCAGTTCGGCGACCGCAAAACGTATCAAATGGACCCAGCTAACGCTGTAGAGGCGCTGCGCGAGGCAGAAAGTGATGTGGAGGAAGGTGCCGACTTCTTAATGGTAAAGCCAGCACTAGCTTATCTTGACATCGTGCGTACGCTGGTTGATCAATTTGACCTTCCGGTTGTTGCCTACAACGTAAGTGCTGAATATTCGATGGTGAAGGCAGCAGCAGCGAATGGCTGGATAGATGAGCGGGCGATTGTACTGGAAACCTTGCTCGGCATGAAGCGTGCGGGAGCATCGCTTCTCATTACTTATCATGCTAAGGATGCCGCAAGATGGCTGAAGGGGGATGCTTAATATGGCGAAACGTATTGATACTTTGTCTAAGCAAGCGTTTGAGCGTGCGAAGAAGGTTATTCCTGGTGGAGTAAACAGTCCAGTCCGCGCTTATAAATCTGTGGGCTTAACTCCTGTTTATGTGGAGCGAGGAGAAGGCAGCAGAATCTATGACATCGATGGTAATAGCTATATTGATTACATATTGTCGTGGGGACCATTAATTGCAGGACATGCCCATCCTGAGGTTGTTAAAGCGCTGCAGGAGACGGCTGTAAAGGGTACGAGCTTCGGTGCACCGACTGAGCTGGAAACGTTAATGGCGGAGCTCGTTGTTGAGCGTGTACCGTCTGTTGATATTGTACGTATGGTGAACTCTGGGACAGAGGCTACGATGAGTGCGCTTCGCTTAGCTCGCGGCTATACAAAGCGTTCAAAAATATTGAAGTTTGAAGGCTCCTATCACGGTCATGCAGACAGCCTGCTCATTAAGGCTGGGTCAGGTGTAGCTACACTTGGCTTGCCAGACTCGCCAGGGGTTCCGGAATCCGTCGCGCAAAACACGATAACGGTACCATATAACGATATTGAAAGTGTGAAGCTTGCGTTCGAGCGCTTCGGCGAAGAGCTTGCCTGTGTTATTGTTGAGCCTATAGCGGGCAATATGGGCGTAGTGCCACCGCTTCCAGGCTTCCTAGAGGGTCTAAGAGAGCTTACTACACAGTATGGAAGCTTGCTTATTTTTGATGAGGTTATGACGGGCTTCCGTGTTGATTATTCGTGCGCGCAAGGTAAATTTGGCGTAACGCCTGATCTAACTTGCTTCGGTAAAGTTATCGGTGGCGGACTACCAGTTGGCGCTTATGGTGGTCGAGCTGAAATTATGGAGCAAATTGCCCCAAGCGGACCAATCTATCAAGCAGGTACATTGTCAGGCAATCCACTAGCGATGGCTGCAGGCTATACCACATTAAAGCTAATGACCAAAGAAGCCTACGAACAGCTTGACGTCAAAGCTGCTCGTCTGCAACAGGGCTTCGAGGACAATGCTCGTAAGTATGACATACCGCTTACTGTAAATCGTGTTGGATCGATGGTATGTCCATTCTTTACCGCTGAGAAGGTTATTAACTTCGAAACAGCAAAATCATCCAATATCGACTACTTTACAAATTATTTCAGACATATGCTTGATCAAGGTGTTAGTGTTCCGCCATCTCAATTTGAAGGATTATTTTTGTCCATCGTGCATAGTGATGAGGATATTGAACATACGATTGCTGCTCATGAATATGCGCTGTCACAGCTAAAATAATCGGTTGAGGTGAATGCAATGTTAGAGGGGTTACTCTCGCGAGAAGGAACAGAGCTTGTGTTGAATTATACGGAATTAAAAAAACGCTTAACAGCAGAGCAGGCACAATATCAGCCTAAGGTCGGCAGTCACCCGCATCTTGTGCGGCAATGGCTGCTCGCCTGTTCAGTTTTTCCCGCAAAATGGTTGAATCGGATTTTCTCTGTAGGTGGAATTCGATTTGTCGGAGAGGATCTGCATCTGCTCGCCTATACGTATGCTGATCTAGAACAGGATGCAGATTACCGTGCGGCTAAGACAGAGGCAAAGGTTGGCGCTCCAAAAATTGAAGTGCTGTACGAGGATGATCATTTGCTAGTCGCTAACAAGCCTGCAGGGATGCCTGTCCACGGTGCGAACAAAGGTCAGCGTAACAGCTTGGATGTTGCTGTCGCTGTTCATATGCTGCGCAGCAATGATCCTATTATCGTCCGTCACATTCATCGCTTGGATGATGATACATCAGGACCTGTGTTATATGCGAAGAATGAGCTGGCACAGCAGCGACTAGATGAGCAAATGAGAAATAAAGAGATAGATCGTAAGTATGTAGCGATTGTTCACGGTCAATTAAAATCAAAAAAAGGGACAATTAGCGAGCCGATAGGCAAGGATCGTCATCAGCCTAAGCGAAGAATTGTGAATCCGAAGGGTGAGCACGCTGTCACCCATTATGAGCTGCTGGAGAGCGGCGAGAAGTATTCCGTTGTTAAGCTATCGCTCGAAACAGGACGAACTCACCAAATTCGCGTACATATGAGTCATATCCGTCACCCGCTCGTCGGCGATTATCTATACGGCGGTAATACGGAGCTGCTTAGTCATCAGGCATTGCACGGTTCGAGCCTAACCTTTGTCCACCCGGTTACAGCTGAGGAGCTTGTCATCGAATCAAAACTACCGGATTGGTATGCACAAATTAAGCAGGATATAACTAAAAGTTAGTCATGCGTAGCCTTCCTTCACCATATAGATAAATAGTGAAAGCTTTTGTAAAACAAGCATTCATTATTGTGAAGGGAGGCTTTTTCGTGTCTAATGGACTTCGATTTGATATTTATGAGCGTGTACATTTACCTGAAAATGTAGCAGCAATTGATGAGCTGGAGGAAATTGAGCTAGTACCTCGGATTCAAGTGATAGATCAAGGTGAAAATGCGGTTTTACAGGGCCAGCTTGTATTGAACGGTATTTATCGAGCTCAAGGAGCAGGGGACGAGCAAGTTGCGCTTGAGCATTGGATTCCAGTAGAAATTACACTGCCAATGAATCGTGTAACGAAGCTTGATGAAATAACGGTAGATATTGATACGTTTGACGTCGTGCTGCTGTCATCACGTGCACTTAATCTAACAGGGATATTATCGCTGCGCGGTATTACGCTAGAGCAGGAAGAAGAAAGCGATAGTTGGAATGTGGAAGCCTTTACTGCATCGCACTCTCGTGGCGAAGAGGAAGATGGCAGAGAAGAGAATGCACAAGAAGCTGAGCAGCAGTTCAATTACGCCCAGCAGTATGAGGCAGTTCATCAATACGAGGCAGCTCAGCAATATGGAGAGGCTGAGCAGAGTCAAGAAGAAAGAGAATATGAAGCACAGCAAACTGAGGGAGCCGAGCAATATACGGAAGCTCATCAGTACGAGACATTCCAGCAATACGAAGCGGTTCAGCAGCATGAAGCAGCTGACCAAAATGAGGATGCTAGACAGTATGCTGCAGAAAATTATTATGAAGCGGCACAGCAATATGAGGCAGCTTCACCCTACGAGTCTGCGGAGCAACAGGTTGAAGCTTATTACGCAGCGGCAGAGCATTCAGGCGAAGGGATGCAGCAGTATGAAGGTGAACAGCAGGAAGAAGCTCGTTATACCTACCCATACGAGCAGCCATATCGTGTAGAGGAACAGACAGAGGAAGCACCGCAGGAGCAGTATACTTATCCGGAAGCCTCTTTATATCATAATCAGATAGAGGCGGCTCCCGAAGAACAGATAGATGCAGCGCAGCAGGATCAGTCACGTCCAGACCTTAATAGCTATAACTGGGAGCAGTCCACGGCAGATCAGCTGTCGAGCTATGTTCAGTTTATTGAGCAAAAATACGCACCTGCTCCAGAGCAGGCTGTAACCAATGAGGACCATTGGAGCTTTGCTCGAGTGGTGGAGCAGCAAGAAGCGAACGCTAATCAAGCATCAGAAGAGCAGGTGGTGGAGGAAGCAGAGGAGCAGTTCTCCTATCAAGCTGAACAGGCTTCTCAGTTTACGCATAATGAGCAATCTGCCAGTGAGGCACGTGAAGAGGAAACTGCACTGCAAGAGGAGATTACTGCCAATAACTCAGATCTAGCGCAGGACAGCGAAAAGCAAGACAGCGCAGAGCAATGGAGTGCATGGGAGCCAGTAGCTTCGGAGGAACGTGCACAGGCAGAAGAAGATCAGGCAGAAGAATCCGAGGAGCAAAGCGAAGCCGATCAAGAGCAGAATGATAATGAACAACAAGAAGAGGAGCGGGCGGAGGAAGCAGAGGAAGCTAACGAACAAGTAAGTGAACAAGTAACAGAGCCTCCTGCTACACGCGAGCTTCACATCGCATTAAACGGCAACAAAGAGGAGAATGAAACGCAGGGGATTCGCACCATATTGAATTCTAGCTTAAGGGAACAGGCCGCTCAGCAAGCTGCAAACCTTCAGAAGCAGGAAGAAGATCGACAACAGGCTGAGGCAGCCGCGCAGCAAGCAGCGGATGATGAGGTTCAGTGGAAGCAGCTATTTATTAGCAAACGACCTGAGCAGAATGAATTTAAGCGTATCCGCATGATTATTGTGCAAAAAGACGATACCCTAGAGCAAATTGCTACGCGGTATAACATTAGTGCACGAGATATATTAGTGCGTAACAACTTGCATGAATCAGCCATTACAGCAGGCCAGCTGCTATACATCCCGTCTTAAGTTTTTGATGAGTTGTTTGAATAACCTCTCGTTGAAATTGACTAGAACCTCTTCATACGTTATTATACATATATATGTCTAATAATGATGATGAGGAATAGTATACGTACATTACCTTCAGAGAGTAGAGCTGTTCGCTGTGAGGCTTTACAGGATAATAAGTATATGGGTCGCCTCTGAATTGCCAAGCTGAACATAGCGATCTGATCGCTACTAATAGGTATGGCCGGCTGCAGCCGTTATCTGTATTGAGAGCCATACGAGGGTCGTAGTCGTATGGAATGAAGGTGGTACCACGGAAGAATAGCCTTTCGTCCTTTTTATAAGGATGAAAGGCTTTTTTATTGCATATTTATCGTATGGAGGATGAAGAAATGTCAGAGAATCAGTCTAAATTAAGCATGCCGACAACGTATGACCCGAAGGCTGCTGAACAAAAATGGTATGAATATTGGATGAACAACAACTATTTTCAAGCGGGGCAACGAAAAGATGCGGAGCCGTTTACAATTGTTATTCCACCGCCTAACGTGACGGGAATGCTTCATATTGGCCATGCGCTAGACTTTACGCTTCAGGACATTATTATCCGTGCGAAGCGCATGCAGGGCTATGACGCTCTATGGCTGCCTGGTTCAGACCATGCAGGTATTGCAACGCAAACAAAGGTAGAACAAAAGCTGCGTGAGCAAGGGATTTCCCGTCATGATCTTGGTCGTGAAAAGTTCCTTGAACAGGTATGGGCATGGAAGGATCAATATGCCAACACCATTCGCGAGCAATGGGCAAAAATGGGACTGTCTCTCGATTACTCACGCGAGCGCTTTACGCTGGATGAAGGGTTATCGAAGGCCGTACGCGAGGTTTTTGTACGTCTATACGAAAAAGGCTTAATTTATCGCGGTAAAAAAATTATTAACTGGGACCCTGCAGCTAGAACAGCATTGTCAGATATTGAGGTTGAATATAAGGAGCTCAATGGTCATCTGTACCATTTACGCTACCCTTTGAAAAACGGCTCTGGCTACATTACCGTAGCAACAACACGTCCAGAAACAATGCTTGGAGATACAGCGGTTGCGGTGCATCCTGAGGATGAGCGCTACAAGCATTTAATCGGTGAGATGATTGTGCTTCCGGTCGTTAACCGCGAAATTCCAATTATCGCTGATGAATATGTAGAGAAGGAATTTGGATCTGGCGCAGTAAAAATCACTCCTGCACATGATCCGAACGACTTTGAGGTTGGTGAGCGTCATAAGCTGCCGCAAATCATCGTTATGGATGAGACAGGTACAATGAATGATGAGGCAGGACCATATAAAGGAATGGATCGCTTTGATTGCCGCAAGCAGCTCGTTGCTGATCTTCAGGAGCATGGCGTATGCGTGTTGATTGAGGATCATGTGCATCAGGTTGGGCACAGTGAGCGCAGTGGTGCTGTTGTAGAGCCTTATCTATCCACACAATGGTTCGTTGCTATGAAGCCTCTTGCTGAAGCGGCTATCGCAGCACAGAAGTCTGGTAAAGGTGTACAATTTGTTCCAGAGCGCTTCGAGAAAACGTATTTGAATTGGATTGAAAATGTTCGTGACTGGTGTATTTCTCGTCAGCTATGGTGGGGGCATCGAATTCCTGCATGGTACAACGATGAAACAGGTGAAATGATCGTATCGCGCGAGGACCAACAGGATCCGAATCTGCGTCAAGACAATGACGTGCTTGATACATGGTTCAGCTCTGCGCTATGGCCGTTCTCTACACTTGGATGGCCAGAGCAAACCGAAGACTTGAAGCGATACTACCCTACAAATGTGCTCGTTACTGGCTACGATATCATTTATTTCTGGGTCGCTCGCATGATCTTCACAGCGCTTGAGTTCACAGATGAGATTCCGTTCAAGGATGTTCTCATGCATGGACTTGTTCGCGATAAAGATGGACAAAAAATGTCGAAATCTCTTGGCAATGGCGTCGATCCACTTGAAGTAATCGAGCAATATGGTGCGGATGCGATGCGCTTCATGATCTCTACGGGCAGCACTCCGGGTCAGGATCTACGTTTCCGCTACGAAAAGGTAGAGCAAGCTCGTAACTTTGCCAATAAAATCTGGAATGCTTCACGTTTTGCTCTTATGAACTTGGAAGGCTTTACGTATGAGGATATTCAGCTGGATGGGAAGCTTGGCACTGCAGATCGCTGGATCTTGCATCGACTGAATGAAACGGTTCGCGATGTAACTCGCTTAATGGACAGCTATGACTTCGGTGAAACGGGTCGCTTGCTTTATAACTTTATTTGGGATGATCTATGCGACTGGTATATCGAATTTTCGAAGCTTAGCCTTTATGGTTCCGATGAAGCGGCTAAAAAAGCAACGCAATCCGTGCTGGCTTATGTGCTGGATCGCACGCAGCGTTTAATCCATCCATTCATGCCGTTTATCTCTGAGGAGATCTGGCAGCATCTACCGCATCAGGGTGAAACGATTACGCTTGCTCCTTGGCCGGTATATGATGAAAAGCTAGCTGCTCCACAGGCTGTTAAGGAAATGGAGCTGCTCATGGATATGATTCGAGCTGTTCGTAATATTCGAGCAGAGGTTAATGTGCCGATGAGTAAGAAGGTAGATCTTATCGTGAAGCCTTCAAGCGAAGCGGAGCTTGCAATTCTAGCTTCGAATGAAGAGTTTATTGAGCGCTTCTGCGGTACTTCAACGCTAGAGATAGCAATTGGCAAAGCCGCACCTGATAAAGCGATGTCTGCAATTGTAACTGGGGCAGAGCTATATTTACCGTTAGCTGGTTTGCTTGATATTGATAAGGAAATTGCTCGACTTGAGAAGGAAATCGAGCATTTGAATAAAGAGGTTGAGCGCGTAGAGAAAAAGCTTGCGAATGAAGGCTTTGTAGCGAAAGCGCCAGCTAAAGTGATTGAGGAAGAACGCAGCAAAATGAAGGATTATGCGGAAAAGCGTGACAAGGTTGTTCAACGTATTGCTGAGCTTCGCGGTTAATTCGCAGAAAAAAGGAGAATCGATATGAGCAAACTTCATGATGACGTTTTGATGCATTCCTATCAAGAAGCTGTCGATTGGATTAACGGACTGATTCCATTCGGAATACGTCCAGGACTGGAGCGTATTGAGCAGCTGCTCGATGCGCTTGAAAACCCGCATCGACGTCTGCGTTTTATTCATGTCGCTGGAACTAATGGTAAGGGCTCTGTATGCTCTTACCTTACCCATGTTCTTATAAAAGGCGGCTATGATGTTGGAACGTTTACTTCGCCGTATATTACAAAATTTACGAATCGCATGCAATATAATGGTCAAGATATAGAAGAGGAGACACTGCTTCAGCTCGCTAACAAGGTCCGACCGCTTGTCGAAGAGATGGCACAAACTGAGCTTGGTTCTCCAACGATGTTCGAGGTTACTGTTCTGATCGCCATCTTATATTATGCGACTGTAACCTATCCAGATTATGTCGTATGGGAGACTGGGCTAGGCGGCAGACTTGATGTGACGAATATCGTTCACCCTGTCGTTTCAGTCATTACAAATATCGGTCATGATCATATGGATAGACTTGGCGATACCATTGAAGCAATTACCGCTGAGAAGGCAGGAATTATTAAGCCGGGTACACCAGTTATTGCAGGTGTAACTCAGCCAGAAGCCATCCAAGTGATCACGAACACTGCTCGAGAAAAGAAGAGCACCCTATATTTGTATCAGCAGCAATTCGATCAGATGCCACTATATGTGGATGAGCAGGAGCAGCAATTCAGATTTGAAGGAATGTTCCGTAATCTTGAAGATGTTACGATCACGATGAAGGGCGCTCATCAACGACAGAATGCTGCAGTTGCCCTTATGACCATCGAAGTGCTTCGTCAATATTATGCGCTTGTCATCGAGGACGAGGATTTGCTTGAGGGAATGAAGATGACGACCTGGCCAGGGCGTCTAGAGCAAATCAGTGATCAGCCTCGCTTGCTAATTGACGGTGCACATAATCCTGAAGGCGCTGAGGTGCTTGTTGACTCCTTAACCTCTACATTTAAGTATGAAAAGTTACATCTTGTTATGGGAATGATCGAGAATAAGAATCACCGTGACACATTGAAGCATATATTAACTATAGCGGATACGTTAATACTTACAGAGCCTAATTATCGATCGGCAAAAGATGCTGAGCAGCTGCGTGCTGTGGTCGAGGATATTGGTCATGAGCTAGGCCTGCAGACTTCTCCTAACGTCATCGTAGAGAAGGATTGGAAAAAGGCACTGGCATTATTACTTAAAATAACCGAACCATCAGATCTAGCAGTAGTTACTGGGACATTGTATTTGATAGGAGACGTACGCTCGTATATGCTACACAACAAGGATGCAGAAAAAGGCTGGTGAATTCTCTTTGAAAGCAAATGAACAAGTTCATTTCATCGGTATTGGTGGTTACGGAATGAGTGCGATTGCCAAGGTTGTATTGGAAATGGGCTACAAAGTAACAGGTTCTGATTTGGCACAGTCAGCACTTTCGAGCAAGCTCGCAGAGCAAGGAGCTCAGGTTAGTCTTGGTCATGATGCTTCTCATGTGGAAGGGGCGACACTTGTCGTATACTCAACCGCTGTCAGCTCTGATAATGTAGAGCTTGTTGCCGCACAACGTGCAGGCATACCGGTGCTCCACCGCTCAGAAATGCTAGCTAAATTGCTTAATGCTACAGAAGGAATTGCAGTTGCGGGTGCACATGGTAAGACAACCACTTCATCCATGATCGCTCTTGTTATGGAACTGACGAATCAAGATCCTACGTACATCATTGGCGGAGAAATTGTTAATCTTGGTACCAATGCAAAAGCAGGCAAGGGTAGCTATCTTGTAGCAGAAGCAGACGAAAGTGATGGATCGTTCCTTAAGTACTTCCCATCAATAGCTGTTGTCACAAATATTGAAGCGGATCATCTTGAAAATTACGATGGAGATTTCGAAAATATTAAAAAAGCTTATGTACAGTTTCTAATGCAAGTTAAATCAGATGGCAAAGCGATCGTTTGTATTGATGACGCAAATGTTCGTGAGCTGCTGCCTCGCGTGTATGATTCAGAGGACTTACAGAAGAAGCAGCTGATTACTTATGGAATTACTGAGCAAGCGGATTATAAAGCGAGTCACATCGAAGAAGGAGATCGCTGTGTAAGCTTTGAGCTTCACCATCAGGGTCAGTCTCTAGGCAGCTTCAAGCTGTCTGTACCTGGACTTCATAATGTGTACAATGCAATGGCAACCATTATTACTGCCATTGAAGCAGGTGTAGCGATTGAGGAGATTCGTACTGCCATCACTAAGTTTGAAGGCGCCAAGCGACGTTTTCAAGTCGTGGCGGATGTAAATGATATGCTTGTGGTTGACGATTATGCACATCATCCTACAGAAATTACAGCGACTATTCGTGCAGCTAAAGCTTCTGGAAAACGTATTACAGCTGTTTTCCAACCGCAGCGATTTACGCGAACTTATTTTTTGTTGGATGAATTTAGCAAAGCGTTTCCAGAGGCGGATCGTGTGATCATCACTGATATTTATTCACCTGCTGGGGAAGCAGCAATAGAAGGGGTTTCTTCTGAGAAGCTCGTTGAATTAATAAAGGCAAGCGGTCAGCATAATGCTACGTATATTCCGACCAAGGAGCAGGTGCTGGCTCAGCTTAAGACAACAATTACCCCTGGTGATATTGTCATAACGATGGGTGCCGGTGATATATGGAAGGTTGCCCACGAGCTTGGCGATTACATCAAGCAATAAAAGACTACACGGTACAACAACATAAATTAGGAAAAGAACAATCGGTGAGGGTTCTATTTAGCCCTCCATGCTTGTTCTTTTTTTGTTTTGGTCTTGAGAATCTATGAGCTATCACCGAAAACAATTTTCTTTTCTTGTCTATCATAATATGAATTCGCATTTCATAGAATACTAGTGATAGAAGAGAGGAGTGATTGTTGTGACAAAACCAAATCGCATTACATATCGTTTTGATCGTCAAGGAAATAAGATAGAAGAAACGCATCCAGCTCAGGAAGTTCTGCAGCCAGCTGCACTGCATGAAGAGGTTGAAGAACCTATACTTAGTAACGAGCAAAAGTGGAGCTTCGACGAGCCAGCTCATAATATAGATGCAACAACGACTTTGAATCAATACGAGATTGATATAGAAAAGCTAGAAAAACTAATTCGTGAAAGCAGCTTAGAAAGTAATCAAACTACTTATGATGAGCAGGTGCAAAAGGGTAACGTATCTGAGCAGTATATTGAAATCGAACAATATAAGCAGGAGCAGCAAGCAATCGTTGAACAAGCCAACCTATTACAAGAAGATGTGAACCAAGCCAAGCTGCAAGAAGAAGTGAAGCACGTTAAGATAAAACAGGAGTCATATAACGATACTCACGCAGAGCAGATTCCTGCGAATTGGTCTCATTACGAGGAACACGTTTATTCTCATGCTGTAAGCGACTATGTTGAACGTGATGATGAGAAGCAACGCTTATACGAGCTAGATCAGTATGAGGAAGCTTCAGCGGATTCAACGCGCGCTCGTAGCATTGATGAAGCCACGTTCCTTGAGCAAGCAACTCACGAGGAGCTAGATCGAAAACCTTTGCCTTGGTTAAATAGCGCGGTTTCTGTCATTAGTGCCATCGTGACGGGTATTTGTATTGGATATTTGATGCTATCACTAGTTTTTGGCGTGTCGGTATGGCCGCTTTCCGCACTGGCTAAGCCGAGCGAGGCTGAGCAAGCAGCAGCTGTCGGGTCAAATGATAATATGCCTGTGCCTGTAGTCGAGGGGCGGGATGCAAAGGAAGTTACATCAGGAACAGCTGTACAGCTTAGTGAAGCAAGCTTCCATTATCATGTGCTACAAGCAGGCGTATTCACTCAAGAAAAAACACGTGATGAAGTACTTGCTAGCCTGGAGCTAGGAGGGTTTAACGGACATTACATTAAAGATAGCAGTGATCGATATTTTGTATATGCTGGATTAGCAACGACTGCAACGAATGCAGCACCGATTCAAGGCAAAATAAAAGGTATTGAGACATATCGCAAGGAGATGACGCTTCAATTGCCATCTCAGATTGCCTTCAATGGAGAGGCGGAGAAACTTGATCAATATTTTAAGGATAGCAATGCGTTAATTTCTATGTATGCTGATCTTGTAGCTATACAGCTTGAACAGACAAGCTTCAGCAAGATTGGTGAGGCTGCCTATTCCGCAGCCCAGATCTCCTACAATAATTGGCTGTCACTCGCTAATGAGATTGAGGCACATTGGGTTGATTCCGTTGATAAGCAGGAAGCCATTACATTAAAGGAAGAGCTGATGAATGCTCAGGCGCAATTGCAAAACTATCAAGCAGAGCCTAAGTCTGTATACCTATGGAGCATACAGTCATCCCTTGTGAAATCAGTACTCCTTCAGAAAGAATGGTATGAGTAAGTAAACTCATTGTCATCCCTGATCTAGGTGCGTATAATAGAGGGAGTAGACGCATGTAGAAAGGGATTGGACCAATGAAGAAAAACAAATGGACACTGTTACTACTTATATTACTTGGACTGCTTGCAGGTTCGCTTATTTCCTATTGGCTTGAATCCGTCCCTGGCCTATCGTTTTTAACGAATGCGATTACAACAGATTGGAGTCCTTCTTTTGATTTCCATGTAATCTCACTTGATTTGTCACTGCATGTTAATGTAAGCTTGCTTAGCATTGTGGGTATGGTAGTGGCCATTTGGTGGTATCGTAAGCTATAGAGGTAGAGGTAGTTAAAAAAGTTTCAACTTTGATCACGATGTTTTTCGTTGTAGCTTATTCGGCATCGAATATGAAGTGCTAGCGAAAATTCCGTTGCTCACGTACCAATTATGTACGCTGCGCTACTCATTTTCTACTAGGCCTCCATCTTCTTGGTGCTGAAAGCTGAACTTTTTTAACCTTATTGGATTAGGAAATTAAAAAAGATTCAACTTTGATCACGATGTTTTTCGTTGTAGCTTATTCGGCATCGAATCTTGAATTCAGCCGAGGGATTATGCTTCCGTGGTATGTTTTCTGCGAAAATATTGTAGATGCTCACGTACTAAATAATGTACGCTGCGCTTCTCAATCTCTAGCTTCTTTCAATTACAGCGTTTTGAAAAACGCACATCGGAAGTATATGCCTCGGTGCTGAAGGTTAAACTTTTTTAACATTTATTTTAAGTGGAAGTTAAGAAGATTCAACTTTGATCGTGAAGCAAGTACTGGATGCGTATCCGACGTCGTAAACGCACATCGGAAGCATTTTCCTTGTGCTGAAAGTTAAAATTTTTTAACCCCTGTAGAGGTTAAAATAGATTAAACTTTGATCACGATGTAATACGCTGTAGCTTAAAGTAGAAGGTACTCTTGTTCGAAGAGGTTGTACATGCATGTAAGGGAGAAAAATTAGATGAACGCATCTTCACATAATAATCTATATATATCGGTTAGCCAGCTTGTACTGGCTTCATCTTCACCGCGCCGGAAGGAACTGGTCGCCTTACTTGACCTTTCCTTGCCGGTTTCTGTTTTTTCAGTAGAGGTTGACGAGAGTATTAAGGCAGACTGGAAGCCTGCTGAAGCTGTAGAGCAGCTTAGTATGGCTAAGGCAAAAGCAGTTGCGCAAGCCATTGCTGACAACAAAGCGCCTAGTCATATCGATCAGCATGCGCTCATCTTAGCTGCGGATACAGTCGTCGTCTTGGACGAGCAGATCATTGGAAAACCACGCTCAAGAGCAGAAGCTGTTCAAACCTTAAAAAGACTAAGAGGCAGGGAGCACCAAGTGTATACTGGAGTAACGCTGCTTCATCCGCTTACTGAAAAGCAGAGAGTATCACATCGTGCAACTGAAGTGCAGATGCGGCATATGTCTGATTCATGGATCGAACAATATGTTGCAACCGGAGAAAGCGATGATAAAGCAGGCTCATATGGAATACAAGGTAAGGGGGCTATTTTTGTAGACGGGATTCATGGCTGTTACTTTAATGTAGTAGGACTGCCTGTCTCGCTCGTAGCTCAAATGCTGGAGGAGAATTTTCAGGTCAATCTTTTTTAGTAAGTAAAAAAACATAAAAAACTATACCGGATGCTTATGTAATTCAATAGGAAGGTGGGAGTCAGGATGCAACATCAAACCTTGCGTCAGCTTCCCCATAACCAACGACCTAGAGAGCGCATGATTTCTTATGGGGCTGATGCTTTAAGTCATGCAGAATTATTAGCGATATTAATTCGGACAGGAACTAAAAATCAATCCGCAGTAGAGCTTGCCACGAGCTTACTTCAGCAATGCGGATCATTAAGAGATCTAGTTGATATGAGTGTTGAAGAGCTGACGACAATTAAAGGCATAGGACAAGCTAAAGCATTGCAGCTATTAGCAGGCATTGAGCTAGGAAAAAGAGTGGCACGCAGCCGTCTAGGAGATGTTGTAACAGTTCGAAGCCCCTATGATGCTGCAATGTACGTCATGGAAGAAATGCGTTACTTAAAAAAAGAGCATTTTGTATGCTTATTTTTGAACACAAAAAATCATATTATCGGTAAGGAGACTTTGTCCATCGGAACGCTCAATGCGTCCCTCGTACATCCTAGAGAGGTATTTCGAGCGGCAATACGCATAAGCAGTGCATCCATCATCTGTCTGCATAATCATCCGAGTGGTGATCCGACTCCGAGTTCAGAGGATATACAAATTACACAACGATTGGCTGAAGCGGGATCCTTGTTAGGTATTGAGATACTTGATCATTTAATCATAGGCGATGGAAAATTCGTAAGTTTGAAGGAGCAAGGTAATCTGTAATATAATGTTTAAGGGTTGACCGACTAGAAGGGAGTTACATCATGTTTGGAAGTTTTACGAAAGATTTAGGAATTGATCTAGGTACAGCGAACACATTAGTATATATTAAAGGTAAAGGTGTGGTTGTACGCGAACCATCCGTTGTTGCTATTCGCAATGATACGAGAGAAGTCGTGCAGGTTGGGGAGCACGCGAAATTAATGATTGGTCGTACACCAGGTAATATTAGCGCGATCCGCCCGATGAAGGATGGTGTCATTGCGGATTTTGATATAACGACTGCTATGATCAAGTATTTCATTAAGAAGGCGCAAAAAAAACGCTCCTTATTCGGCAATCATCCGAATATTATGATCTGCGTACCATCAGGCATTACAGCTGTAGAAAAGCGTGCTGTTGAAGATGCTGCAAAGCAGGCAGGTGCGCGTGATGCACAAACGATTGAGGAGCCTTTTGCTGCTGCAATCGGCGCTGACTTGCCCGTTTGGGAGCCTACAGGTAGCATGGTTGTAGATATTGGCGGTGGTACAACTGAGGTTGCGATTATTTCACTTGGAGGCATTGTAACGAGCCGCTCCATTCGCGTTGCTGGCGATAATATGGATGAATCCATCATTCAGTTTATTAAAAAAGCATATAATCTTTTAATTGGTGAACGTACGGCGGAGCAGTTAAAGATGGAAATTGGCTCAGCTACGCATTTAGAAGAAAAGTTGACGATGGATATTCGTGGACGCGACATATTATCGGGATTGCCTAAAACGATGACCATTTCATCTGATGAGATTACAGATGCATTAGCAGATACGATTAATGCCATTGTAGAGGCAGTGAAAATTACGCTAGAAAAAAGTCCGCCTGAGCTGTCCGCTGACATTATGGATCGCGGCATTGTGCTTACTGGCGGCGGTGCTTTGCTTAAAAATATTGATCAACTATTAGTAAAGGAAACAGGAATGCCGGTTATGGTAGCCGATAACGCACTAGATTGTGTTGCAATTGGGACAGGTCTCGCCCTTGAGCATATGGATCTGTTTAAAACCAAATCATCTAAGTATAAGCGTTAGGCTATCCAACCGACATACGGCGGGTGACTCATTTGTTTAATTTTCTGAAAAATAAACGCTTATTTATGCTGATGGTCGGTTTTTTGGTGCTAATTGTAATGATAGGTCTTACAATTGGCGGCCGTGAAAAAATAACATGGCCAGAAAAGTTTTTAAAGGATGCTGTAGGCTTTGTACAGCAAGTTATTTATCGGCCCGCAGGAGCAATTGCGGGCTTCTTTCAAGATATTAGACAACTAGATGAGATCTATGAGGAAAACGAAAGACTTCGTATGCTAGCAGCCGCGTATGCACGTGACAAGGTTGAATACAATTTTATAAAAAGCGAAAACGAACGATTAATGGAAGATCTGAATTTTAGGGAGCATCAGAAGGTCATGAACGATTATACCTATATGATCGCTCAGGTTATTTCCATCAATAATGATGCAAATAACCGTACCATCAACATTAATCTTGGCTCCAAGCATGGCGTCCAGAAGGATATGGCCGTTGTTACGGTGGATGGATTGGTAGGTATCGTTAATTCGGTTTCTCCCTTTACCGCCTCCATTACTCCATATACCGAGCTAAGTGCTACCGCGTCGACCTTCAACGCAATTTCTGCCACTGCAATGGGTAAGGAGTCAGACTCATTCGGAATACTGTCAGATTATGATACTGAGCAGGAACGAATCATCATGACGAAAATTGGTGAGAATGATCCAATGGTTGAAGGGGATGTCATCATTACATCAGGACTAGGAAACATTTATCCGCGCGGACTTCGCATAGGAGAAGTAGAATCGTTAAAGGTTGGGGATTTTGGTTTAACCTATGTAGCGACGATTAAGCCTTACGCTAATTTAAATAAATTGACAGAGGTTTTTGTTGTGTCTGCTCCCCAGCAATTAGATGATGAGGTTGATTCCACTGAGAAAGAGGAGACAACGCCATGAGCTTGAATCGTATCGTATTGCTTATGCTTGCGATATTTGTGCTGGAAGGCTCTCTTATGCCATGGCTCATTCCGGCTGAATACAGTGATCGAATTATTCCGCATTTTACGTTTGTGCTTGTTATATTTGCAGCATTATACGAGAGCAGATATCAAGCCCTTATTCTAGGGATGTGCTTTGGTTTGCTGCAGGATATTATCTATTATGGTCATGTTATCGGTCCTCATTTCTTCTTTATGGGATTAATTGGTTATACGGTAGGTGTGCTGCTTGAACGAAAAAAAGCTACGCTTTTGTTAGCGATCGCAGTCGTTGGATTTGCAAGCCTTGCTTATGATTCCGCTCTTTATTTTGTATATTCAACATTCAAAATTACGAATGGTTCGTATCCATGGGCACTCATTCAGTACATTTTACCTAGTTTGTTCCTCCAGCTTGTTTTTACCCTATGTATCTATGTCCCAATCCGTAAAATGTTCGAGAAGCGAATGCGAGCCGCAGAATCCTCTGATGAAATATAGGTCGTAAGCAGGAAAGTCGCACGCTAAGCTAGAATACATTAGGTTGGGAGGGGCTTAGATGACTGTAAAACAACATATTATCATAAAAGGTGTTAAGGATGGTCTGCTTTTCCTTCTCGACGATCAATGTGATTTCGAGGCCATATTGAATGAGCTAAAACATAAAATCGAAAAAACACATCAACAGCTACTAACAGGTCCATTAATTCATATAACCGTAAAGCTGGGTAATCGAACGATTAGCGAGGAGCAGTCAAAGCAATTAACAGAAATTATTCGTTCGCAGGGCAATTTAATTATACATGCAATTGAAAGCGATGTTCCGACTGTACCTAAGGCGCATGCAGAGCTTAAGGTAATGACAGCAATCATACGAGCGGGTCAGGAAATCGAATATCATGGTGATTTGCTGCTGCTGGGAGATGTACATCCAGGTGGCTTGATACGTTGTACCGGGGATATCTATGTGCTTGGTTCATTAAGAGGTGTGGCGTACGCAGGAATTCATGGGCGAGAGGAAGCTATCATTGCGGCTTCATTGCTTAGGCCCTCGCATATGAAAATTGCTGACTATTTATGTCCACCGTTAGACCAATTTGAGAATAGTGATGGAGTAATGGAGTATGCGTACATAGATAACGATCAGGTAAGCATACAAAAATTAACGCTTTTACATCGAGAGAATCGACTGCCAGTAATCATGAGGGGAGTGTAGCAAATGGGAGAGGCTATTGTAGTCACATCAGGTAAGGGCGGGGTTGGAAAAACAACAACTTCAGCTAATATTGGTACGGCACTAGCATTATTAGGAAAAAAAGTAGTATTGGTAGATACGGATATTGGCTTGCGTAACTTAGATGTCATTATGGGGCTAGAAAATCGAGTAATTTATGATCTAGTTGATGTAGCTGAGCAACGCTGCAGATTAGAGCAAGCGCTTATTAAGGATAAACGCTTTGATGAGCTGTATATGCTGCCTGCTGCACAGACAAAGGATAAAGATGATATTACGACAGATGCTATGCTTAAGATTATTACGGAATTAAAGCAAACGCATGATTTTGTAATCATTGACTGTCCCGCGGGAATTGAGCAAGGCTTTAGAAATGCAATTGCTGGCGCAGAGCGCGCAATTATCGTTACGACTCAAGAAACGGCTGCAGTTAGGGATGCCGATCGAGTGATAGGCTTGCTGGAGCAGCATAAAATTCCTTCTAAGCTTATCGTCAATCGGGTTCGTCCTGCAATGATGAAGCGTGGTGAAGTGCTTGAGATTAATGATATATGCCAAGTGCTTGCTATTGATTTGCTTGGAATAGTTCCAGAGGATGAAAAGGTTATCGCAGGATCGAACGCTGGTGAACCTGTAGCAATGAATCCAACCTTTAAATCAGGACTTGCTTATCGCAATATTGCACGACGCATGCTCGGAGATATGGTTCCGCTCATGACACTGAATGAAAAGACGGGGACATTAACGAAGCTTCGTAAGTTTTTCGGAATGAGTTGAGATAAGTGCTGAACAAAATTAAAAAAATTGACTGGATCATTACGCTTATTCTCTTAGCACTGATGGCTATCAGCTATTATGTGATTCACAGTGCTACATCGTATACGATTCTTTACGCTGGGTTTGAAAAAACTCAGCTTATGTATTTTGGACTAGGCTTTTTCGTCGTGTTCTCCATGTTATTTATCGATTATCGAATTTTCTTAAAGCTTTGGTGGCTGTTTTATTTAATAGGTGTTGCTTCATTAGTGCTCATATTTGTCTTGGGTGATGAGATCAATGGGGCAAAAGGCTGGTTTTCAATTGGGCGTCTATCGGTGCAGCCTGCTGAGGTCGTGAAAATTTTCTTAATTATCGGAATCGCATATTTGCTAGGACGCAGACAAGGGGAATTGCTTCGATTTAGACAAGATATTTTGCCAATTGGATTGTTTTCGATTATTCCCTTTGCATTAGTTATGGCACAGCCTGACTTAGGGAATGCGATTATCTACTTTGTTATCGTTGTTGGTATGCTGTGGATGGGGAATGTGAAGTATTGGCATGCCCTGATCGGCATCGGAATCATTGTTGGCGCGCTTATGCTTTTCATGTTTTTATTTACAAGCTACAATGATGAAATAAAAGAGTTTTTTGTAGAGCATAACAAACCACATTGGTATGAACGAATTAATACATTTGTACACCCTGAGGAAGCAAGCTACGACGCCAGATTACAGTCTGAAAATGCACAGCAAGCGATCGGATCTGGAGGTCTGTCCGGACAGGGGTATCTGCAAGGAAGTATGAAGAACGGCGGGTTTATCCCTTATACCTACTCTGATTCGATATTTGTCGTTATTGGTGAAGAGTTTGGTTTTCAAGGCTCAGCATTATTGCTGCTGCTGTATTTCATGCTCATTTACAGGATGATTATTGTAGCCTTTAGCTGCAAGGATCGCCGTGCGAGCTATATCATTATTGGCATTGTCTCCATGTATGTATTCCAAATCTTTCAAAACATCGGGATGATGATTGGGATTATGCCGATAACAGGAATAACGTTGCCGTTTATTAGCTATGGCGGTACTTCGTTAATGATTAATATGTTTTCAATTGGAATAGTGTTCAGTATTCGTGCACATCAGCACCAGTACGAGCTAGAGGATTGATGTAGCTAAGAGAAGGGAGCTTTCAAAGTCATGTACAATGATTTTGAAAGCTCCTTTTTTGAGCTTAGAACTGAAACTTCATAGACCTAGCCATCATTGCCAGCCTGCTTCAATCAGCATACTTGTCCAGAATGCAACATATGGATAAGTATAAGAATGTTGATATGATGGAGTGATGGAGATGAATGAGATCGAGCGTGATCCTGAAGAGCTATGGAAGAAGGATCGGAGTTATTGGAAGCGTATGGAGGTAGAGGGACACGAGACACAAGAAGAGGAAGCTCATAGCTCCTATAGTTTTTTTAAGCATGTTAAAATTCAGTTCATTTTAGCAATCGTTTTATTTGCTGCTGTATTTGGTCTAAATTACTTGGAGCATCCAACCGTCTCTGAGGCTAAAGGTTGGCTAAAGACGGAGCTGGGGCGTTCCTTTGACTTTATCGCAATTGCGGCTTGGTATGAGCATACCTTTGAAGGCTCGCCATCCTTTATTCCAAGCTTTGGCTCAAAGAGCGAACTAGCGATAGCAGAGCATTCGAGTATTTCGACAGAAACAGCAGCACCTGTGGCAGGTGGTGTTTTGCTTCATTCCTTTGCTGAGCTGTTAAATGGAGTAGAAATAGCTGGTACTACCAAAGCAGAAGTACGAGCCGTAGATAAAGGACGAGTGATTTTAGTAACGGATAAGCAGGATAGTGTCATTATCCAGCATGCTAATGAACGGGTATCAATCTACTCGAGACTTAGTGATGTAAACGTTGAGGTTAGCGATTGGGTAGAAACTGGCAAGGTTATTGGGAAGCTTGCTCCGATTGCCGGCGAGGACTACAGTGTCCTATTTTTGGCGATGAAGCAGAAGGATCTCTATATTGATCCATTGGACGTGATTTCGCTTGAATAAATGGAGTCGGATCAAATGGAGCTTGCATCCGCTATTTGTAATCATATTGCTTTTCTCAGCATTAACCGGTTATTTTATTGAGCTCATGACGTTGTTTGCTATCGTTCTTGTTCATGAACTTGGACATTTATTTATGGCTCATGAGGTGGGCTGGAAAGTAAAAGCGGTTAGACTATTGCCCTTTGGCGGGGTTGTTGAAGTCGAGGAAGCAGGGGGCACTTCTGCGAAGGACGAACTGCTTGTTGCGATTGCAGGACCGCTGCAAAATGTGTGGATGATGCTTCTCGCAAAAGGCTTGGCTGAGCTAGGCTGGTGGTCTTATGAATGGTCGACTTATTTTATAGAAGCAAATCTATGGATCGCACTATTTAATTTATTGCCTGTTCTCCCTTTAGATGGTGGGAAAATTGTACAGGCACTGTTAAGCTATCGCTTCAGTTACTATAATACTTTGCTTTGGTCGATTCGACTAAGCGTTTGCTTTAGTGCGATTCTAGTCATATATTCCGTAGCACCACTTGCATTTAGCGAGACTCGCGGCATTAAGCTAAACGAGCTGATGATCGGTACATTTTTGCTTTTTTCCAATCTAGCAGCATTGCGCCATATACCCTTTCTCTTCTACCGCTTTATTCTTCACAGAACGGCGCGCTTAAAGCAGCTGGAGAAGAAACGTGCAAAAGCCTATCCTATTCTTGTCTCCTCTACCTTAAAGCTCTATGAGGCATTGAAAAGCTATCATAGAGAGAAGCTGAACATGCTCTGTGTTGTCGATCGAATAGATCAGCCCTGCCATATCATCTCTGAAGAAACCTCTTTACAATATTGTATAGAAGGCTTTGATGTTCATCGTGCAGTTGGCGAGCTTTTGCGTTAAAATAGTAGACAAGGAGAGGTGGTGGCAGGAAATGAAGCAATTGCTTATTCATATGGATCAGCTGCATACACAAGCGGCCGTTGTGAAAGAAGGGGTGCTGACTGATTTTTTTGTCGAGCAAACAAAGGAGCGGAGCTTGGTCGGAAATATTTATAAAGGCATCGTAAAAAATGTTTTGCCTGGTATGCAGGCAGCATTCATCGATATTGGCTTGTCGAAAAATGCTTTTATCTATGTTGATGACTTGCTTGACCCAAACATGGAAAAGCAACCAGAGCATAAGCCGGCTATTACTCAACTTGTTACGCCTGGGCAGCAGCTCATTGTACAAGTCGTAAAAGACTCCTTGGGCAATAAGGGAGCACGTGTAACGACTCATTATAATTTGGCAGGTCGCTGGCTAGTATATATGCCTAATGCTGATTATATCGGAGTTTCTAAAAAGCTATTAGATGAAGCTGAGCGCGAGCGATTACGTCGTATTGCAGAGTCTATGATGAAGGCACCAGAAGGTATTATTATGCGCACAGCGGCCATTGGTGAGACGGAGGAAGCACTGAAAAGTGATATTGAGCATCTAAGAGAGCAATGGCAGCATATTCTCGATCGTGCTAAAGCTCATGCAGGACCGTGCCTGCTGCATAGCGAGGAACAGCTTCTTAAACGAGTGTTTCGCGATCTATACAGCAACGAGGTTGATGCCGTATGGGTCAGCTCGAAGGAGCTTGAGGCGGAAGTGACGATGATCTTAAAGCTTATGTCTCCAAGCCATATGCCAGACATTCGCTGTTACATGCAAACAGAGCATTCCATCATCTCACATTTTTCAGTCAATAAGCAGCTGCGTGAAGCCTTTGAACGAAGGATTCCTCTTGCAAGCGGAGGCTATATCATATGGGATACGACGGAGGCACTAACCGTCATAGATGTTAATACAGGGAAATATGTAGGCGTAAATGATTTAGAGGAAACTTTGTTTCAAACGAATAAAGAGGCTGCCGAACTTATTGCTCGATTGCTACGCATAAGGGATACAGGCGGTATGATCATTATTGATTTTATTGATATGGAGCAAGAGGAAAACCGCTCAAAAATCTATAAGCTTCTTAATCAAGCGGTGAAGGACGATGCAGCGAAATGCGCCGTGTTTGGCTGGACAAAGCTAGGGCTTATGGAGATGACGCGCAAAAAAACACGGGACAGCTATACGGCGAAATATTTACAGGAAATAGAGTTGAAGTGATAGGCGTGTTATGCTATAATCATTTGGTATGTTGTTCACAGCAACACTACAGGTACCGCACGAAACGGGTATAAGCACAGCTTGTCTGTCACCTGATTTAGGCGAGTCTTCGAATAATAAGGAGGTGCACCATTAATGTTCGCAATTATTGAAACTGGTGGTAAACAGTACAAAGTTCAAGAAGGAGATGTACTTTACATCGAAAAGCTTGAAGTAAGCGAGGGCGAAAGCGTTGTTTTCGACCGAGTTCTAGCTGTATCCGGTAGCAACGGTTTTGTAGCAGGTTCTCCAATTGTATCTGGCGCTAAAGTGACAGGAACAGTTGAAAAACAAGGCAGAGGTCAAAAAATCACTGTTTACAAATACAAAGCGAAAAAGAACTACCGTCGCAAGCAAGGTCATCGTCAGCCGTACACTAAAGTAACTATCGGAAAAATCGAAGCTTAATTAGGCTGTGATGATTACGATAAATATTGTACGCGACGAAGAGAACAATCGCATTGTATCGTTTGCTGTCGAGGGACATGCTAATTATGCGAGACATGGCGAAGACATTGTCTGCGCTGGTGTATCTGCTGTATCTGTTGGTACAGTAAATGCGATTGAAGCGTTGGCGGGAGTTGAACTTCCAGTCAAGATGAAGAATGGTTGGCTTTCCTCTAAAATTCCGCATCTATCTGATAAGGAAGTCGAGGCAAAGGTACAGCTGTTGCTGGAGTCTATGATTGTTAGTCTCGATACAATCGCTCAATCATACGGTGATCATGTAGCTGTACATGATCCACAATAAAATCATCGAAAGAAGGAGGGACACGAGATGTTGAAATTAAATCTTCAGTTGTTCGCATCCAAAAAAGGTGTAGGTTCTACTAAGAACGGTCGTGATTCTCACGCAAAGCGTCTTGGCGCTAAACGCGCTGATGGTCAAGTAGTTTCAGGCGGAAGCATTTTGTATCGTCAACGCGGTACAAAAATTCACCCAGGAACTAACGTAGGCATCGGTAAAGACGATACACTATACGCTAAGATTGATGGCGTAGTTAAGTTCGAGCGTTGGGGTCGTGATCGCAAAAAAGTGAGCGTATACCCAGTTGAAATGGCACCAGTTGCCGCAGCAGAAGCTTAATAAGGAAATAGCCCCTTCCAGCATTGCATGGTCGGGGCTATTTTTAATATAAGACATATTCAGTGACCGGCTAGAGTTGTCGGAATTGAAAGCAGTGATAGGCATTTAGCGTTTGTGCGAAAGGTTGGTTTAGATGAAAGGTTGGTTTAGGTGGCGGCTGTGGCTTTGGCTTACTGCAATTATTCCTGCATTATTCATCATCGTATGGCCAGGCCACAGCCTAGTTAATCTGCTTGCTGTAATATGGGTAGCAGTGCTTGGATTAGTGGATGTAAGGGTGCATCAGAAGCAGCATAAAGAGCAGCTGGCAAGTACGATTCGCTCAACGCACAAGCAATGGATCACAGTTATGAATCATCATCGACATGATTGGATGAACGACCTTCAGGTGCTATTCGGCTATGTCAAGCTTGGAAAGCAGGAGCGAGTAGCTGAATATGTAGAACGAATTAAGGTTAAAATGTTAGCTGAGAGTAGCGTCTCCAAACTGCAGGAGCCACATTTAGTCAGCTATTTGCTTGGCTTCCGCAGTTATCCAAGCAGTATTAGGCTAGATATCAGCTTTGAATATGAACATGATCGAGAATCGATTCATATAGAAGATCAGCAGCTAGGTGAGCTTATTATTGAAATATTGTCTATATATCGTCTCTATGCTAGTAAAGCTGGAGAGGATCAGCTGCTTAAATTAACATTTGCAAAAAAATCAAACGATCTACATATACAGTTTCTATATCATGGAAGCATAATGAATGAGTCATTGTGGAAAGAAAAAATAGAGCATCAGTTGAATGAGAATAGTTCTGCACAAATTATCGGAGCGTTAAGACCCGATCAGCTTGATTTGCAGATTACTAAGGTATGAACGGAGGCAAGTCATGTTTGTCGATAAAGCAAAGATATTTGTAAAAGGCGGAGACGGTGGCGATGGTTTAATCTCGTTCCGTCGTGAAAAATATGTAGAGAATGGCGGGCCGTACGGTGGAGACGGTGGTAACGGCGGTAATTTGATTTTTCGTGTGGACGAAGGATTAAGAACGCTAATGGATTTCCGTTATCAAAAACACTTTAAGGCTAGCCGTGGTGAACGCGGTAAGGTAAAAGGAATGCATGGTGCATCTGCGGAAGATACCGTTGTTCGTATCCCGCCTGGAACGGTTGTAACAGATGACGATACAGGTGAGGTTTTGGCCGACCTGACAAGACATGGACAAGAGGTTGTTATTGCAAAGGGTGGTCGCGGTGGCCGAGGCAATATGAGATTTGCAACACCATCGAATCCAGCTCCATACATTTCGGAGAACGGTGAGCCTGGTGAAGAGCGCTGGGTAGTTCTTGAATTGAAGGTTATGGCGGACGTTGGCTTGGTTGGATTTCCGAGTGTTGGGAAATCAACACTGCTATCCGTTGTATCGGGAGCGAGACCGAAGATCGGTGCTTACCATTTTACAACGATATCTCCTAACTTAGGCGTTGTCGATGTTGGGGATGGACGCAGCTTCGTTATGGCTGATCTTCCAGGACTAATTGAAGGTGCTCATGAGGGCGTAGGCCTTGGTCATGAGTTTCTAAGACATGTGGAGCGTACAAAGGTTATTATTCATGTCATCGATATGGCTGCGACAGATGGACGTGATCCGTTTGAGGATTGGATTAAAATTAATAACGAGCTAAAACTGTACAATGAGAAGCTTGCAGAACGACCGCAGATCATAGCTGTGAATAAGATGGATATGCCTGAGGCAGAGGAGAATTTCCCAATCTTTATGGAGCAGCTAAAGGCGTATGACGACAAGGAGCACATCATTATGCCAATTTCTTCTCTAACGAAGGAAGGGATCAATGATCTGATCTATAAGGCAGCAGATGTTCTAGAAGTAGTAGAGAAGCAGCTTGCTGAAGAAGAAGAGCAGAATATTGCGACTGCTGATCAATCAGAGCGTAAGGTGTTCAAATACGAGCGTAAGAAAGAAGCGGACTTCACGGTTAAGCGTGATAATGAAGATTATGTTGTTGAAAGTGAAGCAATTGAGCGCTATATGCAGCGCTTTAATATGACCAGCTACGATGCGGTTATGCGTTTTGCACGCATGCTGCGCCGTATGGGTGTTGATGAAGAGCTTCGTAGACGTGGAGCAAGAGATGGCGATACGGTGCGGATAGGTGATTTTGCATTTGAGTTTTTTGAAGGCTCTGATTACAATCCATACGATTAATGACATACTGACGAAAGACGATCGTGGACATATCCGCTATCGT
This sequence comes from Paenibacillus camelliae, assembly GCF_023715345.1. Classification (GTDB taxonomy): domain Bacteria; phylum Bacillota; class Bacilli; order Paenibacillales; family Paenibacillaceae; genus Pristimantibacillus; species Pristimantibacillus camelliae. The sequence continues at coordinate 792,324 of NZ_JAMBNY010000001.1, read as the reverse complement.
CTTTTTTGTTAATACCTATTGAAATAGAACACGGAATTGTATATAATGTCCACTATAAGAAAACATATGTCTTTGCTAGGAGGACAGATGATGACGGCTCGATTTTATGTCGTTCGAGAGGATATTTTACCTGAAGCGATCGTAAAAACGATTCAGGTAAAGGACATTCTAAAAAGCGGCAAAGCTCAAACAATCAATGAAGCTGTTGAACGCGTCGGATTAAGTCGAAGTGCGTACTATAAGTACAAGGATGGCGTTTATGCACTAGCAGAGATTTCCAAGGAGCATATTATTACGGTAGCCATGGACTTGGAGCACCGATCTGGTGTATTGTCTAATGTATTAGCTATTATCGCAGCCAGCGAGGGGAATGTGCTGACGATGAATCAAAGCATTCCATTACAGGGATACGCGAATGTCGTGCTGTCGGTCGATGTATCGAAGCTTAATATGGACATGGATCCATTTATAGAGCTGCTTAAGACACAGTCAGGCGTTAGACATGCAGCTGTCATAGGGCAAGGATAGAAAAGTAAAACGAACCACAAGTGGAGGGATAGAGATGAAGCCAGTTAAAGTAGGGTTATTAGGATTGGGTACGGTTGGAACAGGTGTTGTCCGCATTCTTGAGAATCATCAGGAGGATCTCAATAAGCAGGTTGGTAGTGCGATTGAGATCGTAAAAGTATTAGTATCCAACGTCAACAAACCACGTAGCATTGCAATCGACCAAAGCAAGCTAACAGAGGATGCTTATGATGTCATTCGTCATCCTGAAATTGACGTCATCATTGAGGTGATGGGCGGCACAGATGCGACGAAGGATTACATCGTAGAAGCTCTTAACCAAGGAAAACATGTTGTAACAGCCAATAAGGATCTAATGGCGCTATATGGTGCGGAGCTTCTAGAGCTTGCACAGCGCAATGGCTGTGATATCTATTATGAAGCGAGTGTTGCAGGTGGTATACCAATCATCCGTACACTTGTAGATGGTTTTTCTTCAGATCGCATTACGAAGATCATGGGTATTGTGAATGGTACAACGAATTATATCTTAACGAAGATGACGCAGGAGGGTGCCTCGTACGCTGATGTATTGAAAGAAGCACAGGAGCTAGGCTATGCAGAAGCAGATCCTACAAGCGATGTAGAGGGACTCGACGCTGCACGCAAGATGACGATTTTGGCACGCTTAGGCTTCCATACGAATGTGGAGCTGAAGGATGTTTCTGTGGAAGGTATATCAACGGTTACGAAGGAAGATATTCAATATGCGAAGCGATTGGGATACCAGCTTAAGCTGCTTGGCATCGCAGAATGTGATGAGAATCAAGTAAGTGTGTCTGTTCAGCCAACAATGGTAAGCAATGCGCATCCGATTGCGTCCGTTAACGGAGTGTTTAACGCTGTGCTTGTAACAGGGGAAGCTGTTGGCGAAACGATGTTTTACGGAGCTGGAGCAGGTGAATTACCGACCGCAACCTCTGTAGTAGCTGACTTGGTAGCGATAGGTAAAAATATGAAGCTTGGCATTAATGGCAAGCGTGTTGTAGCTCCTTATAAGCAAACGGTATTAAAAACAGATGAGCAGATTTCTTCGAAATATTTCTTACTGCTTGAAGTAGCCGATCGTGCAGGGGTGCTTGCACAAATTACTCAGGAGCTTGCGAAAAATGAAGTCAGCCTAGAATCTGTACTTCAACAGGCAAATCCAAATGCTAGTACAGCAGAAATTATAGTTATTACCCATGACGCTAGCAAAGCAGCGATTCAAAGCTTGCTGAATTCATTCAAAGGCATGGACGTTATCCATCAAGTGAAAAGCGTATATCGAGTAGAAGGATAGGAACAGATGAATAATATAGTAAATGAGACAGTAGTCGTGAAAATACCTGCAAGTACAGCTAATCTAGGGCCAGGCTTTGATGCATTAGGCATGGCTTTATCATTGTATGCCTGGCTTGAGCTGTCAGTAGCGGAGACTACAGAAGTACACCTGTACGGAGATGGCATGGAGGAGCTGCCAACCGATACTAGAAACCTTGTATATAAGGTAGCACAGCAGCTGTTTGCCAAAGCAGGTTTAGAGGAACAGCCCTTAAAGATTAGCATGTATAGTGAAATCCCATTAACGAGAGGCCTAGGAAGCAGTGCATCGGCAATAGTTGGAGCTCTTGTAGCTGCCAATGAGATGCTAGGGAAGAAATTTTCAGATCAAGAGCTTTTCCATATGGCAACAGAGCTTGAAGGACATCCCGACAATGTCGGGGCATCCTTGCTTGGTGGAATTATCGTTTCATCATGGGATGGCATCGACGCTCCCTATGTTAAAATCACACCAGCTAATGCGCTGGAAACACTTGTTATCATACCGAATTTTCAATTATCAACGGAAAAGGCTAGACATGCTTTACCTGAGCAGTATACGAAGCAAGATGTTGTGTTTAATATAGGACGAAGCTCACTGCTTGTTGCGGCGCTGGCAAGTGGACAGCTGCAGCTTATTCGTCAAGCTATGCAGGACCGAATCCATCAGCCTTATCGTGCAGCTCTCATCCCTGGTATGAGTTATATATTAGAGCACGCAGTTGATTATGGAGCGCTTGGCGCAGCTTTAAGCGGTGCAGGACCAACGCTAATCGCATTTGTCGATTGTCATAGTGATAGCAAGGAACAGCTTGAACAATTTATGAATGAGACGATGAAGCGTGAAGGAATTAGCGCAGAGACGCTATGGCTTACTCCCGATCATTTCGGTGCTCGAGTAATTTACGAATCAGTAAATGCAGTGCATGATTTACCATTTATGGAACTTGTCAAAGGGGAAGGTTACTGATGAAAACGGTAGCGCTATTACCAGCAGGGTCGGTTTCTGATGAAGCGGCAAAGCTATTTTTTCAAGATGAAGATGATCAAGTACAGTATCGGCATCATCGGATGATATCAGACGTGTTTTTATCGACAGTTAATGATATAAGCCAATATAGTGTCATACCTATTGAAAACACGATTGATGGGTCTGTTTCGTTGCATTTGGATTGGCTTGTTCATGAGGTGGATTTGCCGATTCAAGCAGAATGGGTATATCCTTCAAATCAAAACCTGATCGGACGCCGTGTAGAACTTGAGGATGAGCGAGGAGAGATCGATTATTCTCGTATAAAGAAAGTAATCAGTCATCCTGTTGCAATGTCTCAGTGTTTGAATTTTATTCGCAAGCATCTCCCACATGCAGAGACAGAGCATGTAAGCAGTACTGCCGAATCAGTACGTATTGTTAAAGATCATCCGAACGAGGGGATGTTCGCAATAGGGACTAAGACAGCTGCGATCAACAATGGTTTAGATATCATTGCAGAATCTGTCACTGATCATCAAAATAACTATACTCGCTTTTTTTTAGTAGGCAATAAACCGTATCAGGGCTTGGAGACGGAGCAAATTCGTACGAGTATATTAATTACATTACCAGAGGATTTTCCTGGTGCGCTACATCAAGTTCTATCTGCATTTGCTTGGAGACGGATTAATTTATCTAGAATTGAATCAAGACCAACGAAAAAGAAGCTAGGCAGCTATTATTTTTACATTGAGATTAAATACTCATTAAATGAGCTGCTCCTGCAAATGGCACTTAAGGAAATAGAAGCTATTGGTTGCCATGTTCGAGTACTTGGTTGCTATCCAAGCTACACGTATGATCAACTTACTGCTAAGCAGCATGTATAACGCTTAGTATCAGCCGCTATCTTGAAGATATTTATTAGTGAAGCTTTCGCGTTCATTAATAAATATCTTTTTTTATTTGTATAGGTATTTTACTTGGTTGTTATGGATTAGCATGAATAGGAAACGTACGTTAAAAATAGATGTTGAAAGATGAGAAATTGAAGATTGGGCGAATAACCTCTAAAATTTTTGCTAATTTCGGTGACGACTGCCCACTTCCTGCATAGGATGTATAGACTAAAATACGGCAAAAGCCCGTAGGCGAGTACATCTTGTATAGGAGGAATCAAGTAGTGAAGATACACATTATTAAGCAGGGTGACACGCTGCATCACCTCGCTCAAAAATATCATGTTTCCGTTGCCGAACTCGTCAACGCTAATCCAGGAATAGACCCGAACAATTTACAAATTGGCATGAAGATAAAGATTCCATCGTCATCCTCAGGTCATAGCGGACAATCACACGATAATATTATACATCAGCATGTGGTAAAAACTGGCGATACGATGTGGAAGCTTTCTCAAGAATGGGGCGTGCCTCTTTCCACTCTCATCGCCGCTAACCAGCATATCAAAAATCCGAATGTGATGATGGCAGGCGAAATCGTAAATATTCCGAAATCGAGTGGTGCCCATGCTCACTCAGCTTCAGCTTCTATGGTTTCAGCTCAAGCTGTTCCAATTTCGCAATTGTTTAATCCAGAGCAAGGACATTCGCTTCCATCTGTTGGTTCTGTGATCGAACAAATTATGCCAGGATTCCATATCCATACGGTTGTAGCAGGCGATACATTAAATAAAATCGCTGAGCAAAACGGCATTACATTGGAATATTTAATGGCATTGAATCCGGGCTTAGGTGATGGAAGTAATCTGCTAATTGGAACGAAAATCGTTGTTCCAAAACCAGCTGCTTCTACTCCTGCACCTGATGCTGTTCAAACGTATACGATTCAGCCTGGTGACACGCTTTGGAAATTGTCACAGCAATGGAATGTTTCATTAGACGCATTAGTTGCGGCAAACGGTCAGTTAAGTAATCCGGATCAGCTATCACCTGGTCAAGTGATTAATGTTCCGAAAAATCTAACGACAGGTATAACGGCACAATCAGCGTCTAATCCGATGATGATGGGAGCATCGACTGGTAAGAAAAATACTGGAGTAATCGGAAAAAACAACACGAATATTAAAGGTACAGCACCGATAAATGTACAATATACACCTCAAGAAGTACCGAAAGTAACGCCTCAAGCACAAGCGCCGGCGAAGGTTGTGCCTCAAGCGCCAGCAAAAGTAATGCCTCAAGCTCAAAAGCCAGCGAAAGTGATGCCGCAAGCACAAGCGCCAGCAAAGGTAATGCCGCAGGCTACAAAAGTTGAGGCTCAATCGAATAAGGTGGCTCCACTAGCAACAAAGGTAGAAGCCCAATCGAATAAGGTGGCCCCACTAGCTACAAAAGTTGAGGCCCAATCAAATAAGGTGGCCCCATTAGCAACGAAGGTAGAAGCCCAATCGAATAAATTAGCACCGTTAGGTAACTCGAACGCAGTAGCGCCGCTTTCAACAAAGATGCAGCCGCTAGCGAATTCGAACGCGGTTGCTCCACTTGCAACGAAGATTGAAGCTCAATCGAATAAATTAGCACCGTTAGGTAACTCGAACGCAGTAGCGCCACTTTCAACAAAGATGCAGCCACTAGCGAACTCGAATGCGGTGGCTCCACTTGGAACGAAGATCGAAGCACAATCAAATAAAGTGGCGCCTCTAGCGAACTCCAATGCAGTAATGCCGCTAGGACATTCGAACGCAATAGCACCTCAATCGTCGAAGGTACAGCCACTAGCAAACTCTAATGCAATGTCACTATATGGCAACTCAAATGCGGTAGCACCGCTGGCAAATTCCAATGCAGTAATGCCGCTAGGACATTCGAACGCAATCGCACCTCAATCGACAAAGGTACAGTCGCTAGCAAACTCTAATGCAATGTCACCATATGGCAACTCGAATGCTGTCGCACCACTAGCGAATTCGAATGCAATGTCACCATACGGTAACGCGAATGCGGTGGCACCTCTTGCAACGAAGGTAGGGGCACAATCGAATAAAATGAGTCCGCTAGCAAACTCTAATGCAATGTCGCCATACGGCAACGCGAATGCGGTGGCACCTCTTGCAACAAAGGTAGGGGCACAATCGAATAAAGTGAGTCCATTAGCGAATTCGAATGCGATGTCGCCATACGGCAACTCAAATGCAGTAGCGCCACTAGCAAACTCGAATGCTATAGCGCCAATGTCAACAAAGGTACAGCCGTTAGCGAACTCTAACGCGATGTCGCCATACGGCAACTCAAATGCGGTGGCTCCGCTAGCAAATTCGAACGCAATGTCGCCATATGGCAATTCAAATGCAGTGGCTCCACTAGCGACAAAGGTTGAGGCTCAGTCGAATAAAATGAGTCCACTTGCGAACTCGAATGCCATAGCGCCAATGTCAACAAAGGTACAGCCATTAGCAAATTCAAACGCGGTAGCGCCATTAGCGAACTCGAATGCAATGTCACCATATGGCAATTCAAACGCGGTAGCGCCACTAGCAAACTCTAATGCAATGTCGCCATATGGCAACTCAAATGCGGTAGCACCGCTAGCAAATTCAAACGCGATTGCACCATTGTCTACTACAAAGGTACAGTCTTTAGCTAATTCAAATGCAGGATATCCGAATATGATGCCGTATGCGAGCAAAGTAGCACCAATGTCATATGAAGCGCCAGTAGCAAACAAAATCGCTCCGATGGCCGCAAACAAGATGGCACCCATGTCATATGAAGCGCCAGTAGCAAACAAAATCGCTCCGATGGCCGCAAACAAGATGGCACCAATGTCATATGAAGCGCCAGTAGCAAATAAAATCGCTCCGATGGCTGCCAACAAGATGGCACCAATGTCATATGAAGCGCCAGTAGCAAACAAAATCGCTCCGATGGCCGCAAACAAGATGGCACCCATGTCATATGAAGCGCCAGTAGCAAATAAAATCGCTCCAATGGCTGCCAATAAAATGGCACCAATGGCAAACTATGCAGGCTATAAGCCATTGCCATCTGATCTTGAATATCAGAGCTATGCTTCTAATACACCATCTAATTCTAATATGCTCTATCAATACCAGGCTCCAAATGCGGTAGCTTATACTGCTGCGAACCAAAAGCCAATGGTTTATCCGACGGCTTATCAGCAACCAACATCGTATTATGGTTACGGGTACCCAACGTATCCTGCTCAGGCAAACTGGGGCTTTATGCAGCCAATGAATGTTAGCGGTAATGTTGCTGCGGCAAACACGATTAGTGCTCAATCTGCTATGTATCCACCAATGAATATTGCAAGTCATTCTAACGGATACTTTAATCCTTATCAAGCAGACTGTGGGTGCGGTGGAACACAGGCTAACAAATTTGAAGCAATGAATCAAGCTGCAGCTACGAAGGTTAGTCCTGCTGCAACGTCAAAAATGAAGCGTGGCGGAAAAAAGGTTAATATTCAGTCGACTACAAAAACAGCAACGAAAAGAACTACAAAAAAGAAAACAGGCGGAAAGCCTTGGTTAAATATTTAATGTAATAGAACTTAAGCAAAGCAGTATTCTGTGCATGGATGCAGAATACTGCTTTTGTATTCATATTGGATGTTGGTATATATAAGAATGAAAATAAAATTATTGTCCACACTATGTATAACACACGTTGAAGGAGACAGCATGATGCATAATCTATTGTGGAAAAGATTAAAAGGTCGCATAAGGCGCAGGTTCAAAGCTCAAAAAAAGCTTGTCTGGGGTGCGGCTAGACTAGCATTTGCATTATCTGCTGCTGTAGCTATTATTGTGCTTGCTTTCGGAGGCAGAACGGTCGCCGCGGAGCGGATAATTATTGCAGAAACGGAAGAGCTATCTTCATGGTTTGGCAATGGAAAGCAGCTGAGAGGAATACTCCATAAAGTATATGTATGTGGAGAAGAAATCGTTAACCTAGACATGCTATCCTATGAGGATGCGGTCATACTTGCCGAACAAAATCCACATTGGCAGCTTTCTGTTGACCAGACACATCAATTGATTCGATTTGAAGAGAAAATTGAAGATTTGTCACCGTATTGCAAAGCGAATGCATTTTTTGGGATAGATGATGAAGGGTTATTTTCACTATATGATGGAATTCCTGAACGCGAAAAAATAATGAAAACATTTTTTCAATTGAATATTCGTTACCTAGAGAGCAGATTGCCTAAGCAAGAGCTCGAGCATTTGCAGAATGGAATTAGAGTTCGGGATCTAGAGGAATATGACAGTGTGTTATCTACTTTTAATGAATTCCGTCTTGATCGAATTAGTCAATAGTTATCAATTATGTATCGATGATAACAAAGAACAAACATAAAGTCTGATGACTGAAGTTATTTTCAGTTGTCAGGCTTATTTATTTTTAGTTCAGTGATGAAACGTGAAACATTTGTTCTCATACGTACGTTGATTTGTTATAATGGTGGGTAGACGCTTAAAGAGCTTGTTTCTTTATGATCTTATAGCCTCTTAAGCAGTGAAAAGATTAGAGGTGAATGGATCAATGAGAGTGCTAGGAATCGATCCAGGCATTGCGATAGCTGGATTTGGATTCATTGATAAACAAGGACATAAGTTAACGCCTGTCCAATACGGAGCAATTACGACAGAAGCTCATACACCACCAGAACAACGTTTAATACAAATTTATGATTCTGCATGTGCACTTATGGAACGATATAAACCTGATGCTGTTGCCGTTGAAAAACTATTTTTTAATCGAAATGTTACGACGGCTTTTGCTGTAGGACAAGCAAGAGGAGTCATTATTCTTGCTGCCGCTCAGCGGGGGCTGCCTGTAGCTGAATATACACCTCTACAGGTGAAGCAAGCGGTCGTTGGATATGGAAATGCGGAAAAACGCCAAGTTCAGGAAATGGTTAAAATGTTTCTTAAGCTTAGCGCCATTCCAAAGCCAGATGATGTTGCTGATGCTTTAGCGGTTGCGATCTGTCATGCCCACTCGGCAGTGCTCACACAAAAAATTAATGAGGTGAAACCATCGTGATCGATTACTTGAAGGGTATTGTGACCTATGTTGAGCAAGACTACGCGGTAATAGAAGTTAAAGATATTGGTTACCGTGTATTTGCTCCGAATCCTTATGCGTTGCAGGCAGCACAGCAACCGATGATCGTACATATTCATTATCATGTGCGTGAAGATGCAATCTTATTATACGGATTTGAATCTAGAGAACAAAAAGCGCTATTTCGTAAATTGTTAGATGTTTCTGGCATAGGTCCTAAGGTTGCGCTAGGGATGCTATCTGCAGGTTCTCCTGAATCACTTGTTCAAGCAATTCAAATGGATAATCTAACTTATTTAACGAAGCTTCCAGGTATAGGTAAAAAAACTGCTCAACGTATTGTGCTTGATTTGAAGGATAAGCTTGGAGATCTTGGCTTTGATCAGTTTGGTTCAGGTACTGGGTTCTCATTACAATATGAGGATGCACCGCATGAAACGATACCAGAAGGCAAAGCGTGGATGGAAGCGAAGGAAGCGCTCAAGGCGCTTGGCTATACAGAAACGGAGCTTGATCAAGCGTGGCAGAAGCTTCAGCAAAGTGTTTCCTCTGACGACAGTGTGGATGTTTTGATGAAGAAGGCGCTGCAACAGCTATTTAAGGGATAACGGAAAGGAGCTCGAGCAGCATGGATGAACGGATAATTTCCGCAAATTTAATGATGGAAGAGCATGCGGCAGAACTAAGCTTGCGTCCTCGTTATTTGAACGAATACATCGGGCAAACAAAAGCAAAAGAAAACTTGATGATTTACATTGAAGCAGCTAAGCTGCGCAAGGAAGCACTGGACCATGTTCTGCTATATGGCCCGCCAGGACTTGGTAAAACGACATTGTCGAACATTATAGCGAACGAGCTTGGGGTGAATTTACGTACGACGTCAGGGCCAGCGATAGAGCGTCCTGGAGACCTTGCTGCGCTATTAACGAACCTGCAAGAAGGCGATGTATTATTTATCGATGAGATTCATCGCCTCCATCGTACAGTTGAAGAGGTGCTATATCCGGCTATGGAGGATTTTGCACTCGATATTATGATCGGAAAAGGTCCAAGCGCACGATCTGTACGTCTAGATTTACCTCCATTCACATTAATCGGGGCAACGACAAGAGCAGGGCTGCTGTCAGCTCCATTGCGTGATCGCTTTGGGGTCGTTAGCCGGTTAGAATTTTATACAGTTGATGAGCTTGCTTTTATCGTCTCAAGGGCAGCAGAAATATTAGACGTTGCGATTATCGGTGAAGCACCCTATGAGATTGCACTTCGATCTCGTGGGACTCCGCGTATTGCTAATCGTCTGCTTAAACGCGTTCGCGATTATGCGCAGGTACGGGGCGACGGCATCATTACAGAAGAGATTGCAAAGTCAGCGTTAGAGCTGCTTCAGGTCGATCCTAAGGGCTTGGACCATATCGATCATAAAATGCTGCATGCCATGGTGACAACCTTTTCCGGAAGGCCGGTAGGGCTGGATACCATTGCAGCTACGATCGGCGAGGAGCCACAAACGATTGAGGATGTTTACGAGCCGTATTTGATGCAGATTGGATTTTTGCAGCGAACACCTCGCGGGCGAATCGTAACGGAAGGTGCCTATCGACATTTAGGGCTACCTTTTCCAGATCAAAAATAAGGATGTGATCATATGAACAAGTCATTTAGACGTGCAATGTCCACATTGCTTATCGTCATGGTTTTGCTCGCTGCTGGCACGTCACAGCTGGCACCGACAGCTCAAGCAGCGGTTCCAACGCTTGATAATATTCGGGTTGCGTTGTTTGTAAATCTACCAGGAAAATATACTAGTCTGACTAAGACTGCGACACTGAGCTCAAGCAGTGCGATGAATTTATCGGTAACAGCTTCTAAGCAAACGACGCAGTGGCTAAGCTTTCCTGAGAATGATCAGCTTAGACTCGCAATGAATGATTATAAAGTAAAGGTTGTTGAAGCTACACAGTTTAATCAAGCGAAGCAGGTATACGATGCTGTTAAAGCAGCGGGAGGCTCACCGTTTTTAATTTCGCTTAGTAAAAAAAATACCGCCACCTATCAAGTATTAGAAGGTGGGTATAGTGCGCATAGTGAAGCGACTACTGCACTCAACAAATGGAAAGGTAATGCAACAATATCAAAGGCTGCAGGAACGAGTATGATCGTAGCAGGTCCTCACTCGCTTAGCAGTGGCAGCTATGCAACAAAATCCGAAGCACTCAAAGCAGCCGCAAGCTTTGGTGCACAGGGGCTAGATACAGCAGTCGGCATGAAGCTTAACAGCTCAGGTAAGCTGGAGTTTACCGTGCTCGTAGGCTTGGCAGGTACTGAAGCTGAGCTTGAGCTCGTAAAGACAGCTGCTTCAAAGGTGTCTAGCAAGCTAAGCACAGTAAAAGGTAACGAGGATATGCTTGTAATGCGTGTCGATCACAGTGTTGACGGCGCAGCGAACAGCTCCGATGAGCTCTACCTTTATAATCCTGGAATGGTTGTTTCCGTAAAAGCAGAAGCGAATGGTTATGTCTCTTTAGCCGAGCGGAGTGAGCGCAGCTATCGCGGAACGATCGAAGCGGGAGCACTCAACAATCAAATGTACATCGTTAATGAGCTGCCATTAGAGCAATATTTATATTCTGTTGTCGCTATTGAAATGTTCCCATCTTGGCCGATTGAAGCATTAAAGGCTCAAGCGGTGGCTGCTAGAACGTATGCACTGTACGGAGGGAATGGCTTTACGGTTGCCCACGTTGTCGATACAACGACAAGTCAAGCATATTATGGCGTACATTCAGAGCATCAGAATACAACTGCAGCAGTCGATGCTACTAAGGGCGAAGTGCTGATGTACAATGGAAGACTGGTTGAAACGCTATTCAGCTCAAGTGCTGGTGGAAGAACCGCTGATGCGAAAGAGATATGGGGTAATGAAGTAGCTTACCTAAAATCTGTAGTAAGTCCCGATGCGATATCCGAGGCAGGACTACACAACTGGTATCGTGTCGTCCTGCCAAACGGCAAGGTAGGCTATATCCGTGAGGATCTTGTAAAGGATACAGGAATGAAGAATGCGGCGGGCAAGCCGATATTGCATTCCAATACGGATGGTACCAATATTCGCCGCAACCCGTTAATTCAGAGCAATGTTACACCAATCGAGGTCATTAACAGCGGCGTACAGCTTGTCGCACTTGAAAAAATTATACAGTCTAATGCAATGACCTGGCGCAGAGGACCATATACAAGCGAGGAAATGCTAAAGGCGATAGGTGCAAAGCTATCGATTACGTCTCCGATTACAACGATGGAAGTTACGAAGAAGGGCCCATCGGGCAGAGCTACGGAGGTAAGCGTCAATGGTAAACCGCTAGCCGTAGCCAAGCCCGTTGATTTACGCGGTGTGCTTGGTGTAGATGGCTCGCTTCAAAGCACGTATTTTTCCATTGAACAAACGGGACAGGTTGTCGTACTCGGTGCGAGCAGCAACAAAAGAACGAAGCAGGATGGCGCCTCTGGTTTGCAGGTGCTTGGTGCTAATGGTCAATCTTCTAAGGCTAGCTCTGACTACTTGTTTGTACTAGATGGAAAAGGCAATGTTCGGGCAGCGACAGCTGAAGCAGGCTTCCAGTTTGATGGTACGGGTAATGGTCACGGCGTAGGTCTATCCCAATATGGAGCCTACGGCTTAGCTAAGGAAGGGTATGACTATCAGTATATTCTGAAATACTATTATGCAGGATCAACAATTGCTAAGGACTGAGTAAACGATGAATGTAGATTTATTTGATTTTGAGCTTCCAGAGGAGCTTATAGCGCAAACACCTCTAGCGGAAAGAACGGCTTCAAGATTGCTCATGCTTAACAAGCAATCGGGAGCAATTGAGCACGGAGCGTTTATAGATTTATCGAGCAAGCTGCATGCGGGCGATGTCCTTGTGTTGAACGATACACGAGTTATTCCAGCAAGGCTGTTAGGAATGAAGCAGGATACTGGTGCGAAAATTGAGCTGCTGCTGTTAAAGCAGCTTGAGGATGATCGTTGGGAAGTATTGGCCAAGCCTGCAAAGCGGATGAAAATTGGTACAGTTGTAGATTTTGGCGACAACGGATCTGGCGAGCCGTTACTTCGGGCAACAGTAGAAGAGGAAGGGGAGATGGGAGCGCGAATCGTTCGATTTTCCTATGAAGGTATTTTTAACGAGCTGCTAGATCAGCTTGGAGAAATGCCGCTTCCTCCATATATTAAAGAAAGATTAGATGAGAAGGAACGTTATCAAACGGTATATTCGAAGCATGAAGGCTCAGCTGCTGCGCCTACGGCAGGCTTGCATTTCACAGAAGCATTTTTGGCAGAGCTTGAGGCTAAAGGTGTGGAGCTGGCCTATATCACGCTGCATGTTGGCTTAGGTACGTTTCGCCCGATGTCCTCTGAAACAGTAGAAGAGCATGAGATGCATGCGGAATATTATGAGATTAGTGAAGAAACGGCAAAAATTTTGCAACGAGCTCGAGATGAAGAACGTAGAATAATAGCTGTGGGCACCACTTCAGCACGCACATTAGAAACAATTGGGCAGCGCTTTGGCGATGAACCACTTCAATCATGCAATGGCTGGACGTCGATTTTTATTTATCCAGGCTATACCTTCCAGCTTGTTAGTGGACTGCTGACAAACTTTCATCTTCCCAAGTCAACGCTAGTTATGCTTGTCAGCGCACTTGCTGGCCGTGAGCATATTATGCAAGCTTATGAAGAAGCTATTGGGAAGAAGTATCGATTCTTCAGCTTTGGAGATGCAATGTTTATATATTAAAAGATAGGACGAGTGAACAACTTGGCGATAAAATACGAATTTATTAAACAATGTAAGCAATCAGGGGCACGTCTTGGTAGAGTCCATACTCCACACGGCATCATTGAAACACCAACCTTCATGCCAGTAGGAACACAAGCTACGGTGAAAACAATGAGCCCTGAGGAGCTTAAATCGATGGATGCGCAAATCATCCTCAGCAATACGTATCATTTGTTTTTGCGACCAGGGCATGAAATTGTAAAAAAGGCAGGCGGCTTGCATAAGTTTATGAATTGGGATCGTCCAATTCTAACTGACAGTGGCGGCTTTCAAGTGTTTAGCTTAAGCGATCGTCGTAAAATTACCGAAGAAGGCGTACAATTCAGCTCGCATTTAAGTGGCGAAAAATTGTTCTTAAGCCCTGAGAAAGCTATGGAAATTCAAAATGCACTTGGACCTGACATTATGATGGCTTTCGATGAATGTCCACCATACCCTGCGACCTATGAGTATGTAAAACAATCGACAGAGCGTACATCACGCTGGGCTGAGCGTTGTCTAGCGTCGCACCAGCGTAAACATGATCAAGCATTGTTCGCAATTGTACAGGGCGGCATGTATGAGGATCTTCGTGTACAGAGCGCAAAAGATTTGACTTCCATGGATTTCCCGGGTTATGCTATAGGTGGACTAAGTGTCGGAGAACCTAAGCATCTGATGTATGAGGTGCTTGATTATACAGTTCCACATTTACCTACGGATAAGCCTCGTTACCTCATGGGTGTAGGATCACCTGATGCGTTAATCGAAGGCTCAATACGTGGTATCGATATGTTCGATTGTGTTCTGCCTACTCGTATTGCACGAAATGGGACAACGATGACAAGCGAAGGAAGACTCGTTGTTCGTAATGCCAAATTCGCTGAGGATTTCGGACCATTAGATCCTAATTGCGATTGCTATACTTGTAAGAATTACTCTAGAGCATATATTCGTCACCTACTTAAAGCAGATGAAACGTTTGGCATTCGTCTAACGACCTATCATAATCTGCATTTTCTCGTGAATTTAATGAAAAACGTGCGTGAAGCCATTATGAACGATAGCTTGCTTGATTTTAGAGATCAATTCTTTGAACAATATGGCTTGCACGATAATGATAAAGGATTCTAACGTTGAAAGGGGTGATAACAAATGTCAATCTATCTAGCTGATGCAACGCAAACACAAAGTATTTGGGGATTATTACTTCCTTTCGTGCTTATGTTTGTTGTATTTTACTTCCTACTTATTCGTCCTCAACAAAAGAAGCAAAAGCAGCGTACTCAAATGCTACATCAATTGAAAAAGGGCGATAAGATCGTAACGATCGGTGGCCTTCATGGAACAATCGTTGAGCTTACTGATGATACTGCTGTTGTTCGTGTAAACGATACAGTTAAGCTTACGTTTGACCGCAGTGCGATCAGCACTGTATCTCAATCTGCACCATCTGCGGAATAGGCTACATAGCTTTTATAGCAATGAAAATGTCCCAATAGCGACACGGATTCATGTCGTCTATTGGGACATTTTTATTTACGCAAATTAACACCAATCATGCCGCCGAAAGCTCCTGCTGCTAGCACAGATAACAGTAATGTAAAGCTGTGAAGGCTGAGTGATACGTCTGTTGCGAGGAAGCTTACAATGATAATAATAAGTCCATACAAAATTCCTAAGCTGCTGCCATAGTACCAACCTTTAGAGCTAGCTCGCTTACCCGCACTAAAGCCTCCAACAAAAGAAGCTAAGCTATGTACAATAAAAGCCATCATCCCCAGATTGCTTTCCTTCACTGATGTAAAATGCAGTAACAATGAGAGCAGCAGTGCACCGGCGGCGAGCCAAATAAGCGCGAATGTAATTCCTGCCAGAATTGGCATCGCCATTAGCTTGCGAGTACCTGTATTCATGATAACCCTCCTTAATGTATTATAATTTACCTTATGGTCAACCCACTGGAATTAGTACAAGTTGTCAATACAATATTTCTTTTTGTTAATTCCCATATAATACGTGACTCTAATCTGTATGAACCGTTACTCATGCGGTCACAATACCTCATACGTTAGTTAGAGAGGAAGTAGGTTCATGGATTGGATTGGACTATCATGGCGAACGTTATTGATGTACGTCATCGTATTCATTGTGCTGCGCCTCATGGGCAAACGTGAAATAGGTAAGCTGTCCGTATTTGATCTCGTAATTTCTGTTATGATTGCTGAATTAGCCGTCATCGAGATCGAAGATCCGGATAGTCAGTTAACGCATGGACTAATCCCCATCGCGATATTGTTAGTGGTTCAGTTCGTTACTGCATTTATGTCCTTAAAGAGCCGCAAGCTGCGTTTATTTCTTGATGGCAAGCCATCAGTGATTATGGCTCAAGGACAGATTTATAAGGATGAGCTGAAGAAGCAACGATATAATTTGGATGATCTGATGACTCAATTACGTGAACAAGGGATTGCTTCCATTGATGATGTTGAGTTCGCAATATTAGAAACGAGCGGAAAACTATCTGTTATTCCTAAGCCTAGTCAGCAGCAGGAAGATGCTAATGCTGAGCAAGCTAGTGATCAGAATGAACAGAATAATGAACAACAGGCACAGCAACCATCAACAAACGAGAGCACCATACCACAAGGCTTTCGCTATGAGACCTTACCGATACCACTCATCATGGACGGTAAAGTACAGGACAATAACCTTGAGAAGCTAAAGAAAACAAGATTTTGGCTTAAAAATGTTATTCAAGAAAAAGGTGCTACACAGTTCAAAGAGGTGCTGCTCTGCACGATTGATCACAAAAATCGCATCTACATCGATATTGAGAAAAAGGATCATTAATGCACGTTAAACCATTTACCAATGTAAGGGATACGTGTTAAATCATCTCGATCTATAATTTTCATTAAAAACATGAAATATACGTAAAGAATCATCGTCGTTGCACATGCAATCAGCAGACTAAGCCATTCTGGTTGAGCTGACAGCAGCGACTTTACATAATGTGCAAACGCCCCTGCGATAACAATCGCTGCTCCTACCTTTACAAAATCAAGTATATTCATTTGAAAGCCGACAAACCGTTTCACGCTAAACGCATGGAGGACGGTAACGAGTACAGTGTTAACTGCAATCGCAATCAGCGCTCCAAGAATACCAAGTGCCGGATTAGATGCTAGAATAATGATCAGACTGATTTTTACCACAGCACCAATAAAGGTGTTTCCTAACGCTACACCAGGCTTCTCTAACGCTTGCAGCGTTGCCTGAAGCGGAGCCTGTAGATAAATAAATATACCGATAGGAGCTATTAGCTGAAGCATAGGAGCATATTCTCTATGCGCATAGAGCAGCTCACAAATCGGTTCGGCAAACAAAAACATAATAATGGTAAACGGTGCTCCTGCTACGAGTGAGATGCGCATCGATTGATGAAGACGTTTATGAATGAGACTGTTTTGTTTTTGTGCAGCTGCCTCGGATAAGGACGGTACGAGTGACACTGCTAAGGAATAGGTCAATGCTGTTGGCAGTAGAATAAGCGGCATAATCATCCCCTGCAAAGCTCCATACTGTGCGGTAGCTAAGCTTGTAATAATGCCAGCTGCTGCAAGGCTTCTCGCTGTAAAGATGGATTCTAACAAATAGCTGACTGAGCCTACAAGTCTGCTGCCTGTTACAGGAATAGATAGGGAGAGCAGCTTACGAAGTATCGACGAATCCTTTGTTTCTATAGTCTTTGTTATTTCCGTCTTTACTTCCACAGAAGTCGTATTCACTAATGCGGAGAGCTTGCGTTTGCGCTCTCGGTAATAACAGAACAGCATCGTAAGCAAGGATGCCACTTCCCCAATAACGACCCCCATCATTGCACCAGCAGCTCCCCATTGCAAGCCGTAAGGCAAAAGCATATAGGAGAGCACTAAAGAGAAGATGATGCGAATGAGTGTTTCGATCGTCTGTGAAACTGCACTTGGAATCATATTCTGCTTACCTTGGAAGTATCCTCGATAAACTGCACTAACACCAATAATAACGAGTAGTGGTGTCATGACTAAAAAGGACTGATAAACTCGCGGCTCAGGTATAATGTACTTAATGATAAGCGGTGCAAAAAAAAGCATAAAGCTTGTTAGCGCCAGGGCAATCGACACACTTAGCACCATAGCTGTTCTGAAAATTCGTTTCACTCTGGCCGTGTCACCGACTGACTCTGCTTCTGCAATCCATTTTGCGATAGCTAAAGGGATGCCGCCTGTAATGAAGGTTAATAAAACAATAAGAAACGGATAGCTAAGCTGATAAATCCCTACTCCTTCAGCACCGATAATACGTGGCAATGTAATTCTTGGAATAAAACCTAAGATACGATTTATAATTCCTGCCAGCAATAAAATCATGGCACCCTTGATAAAGCTTTGCTTTGTCATTACTTACACCTCTCTTAATAAGCCTGTACATTCCATCCTATGCTTGTCATCCTCCATTCCATGTCAAAATTGATAAGCATCAGCAGGAAATATGTTATAATTAGCGAATATATAGGTTGAGCTATGCTCCCTAAGCTTAGAGGAGGTGAAGCGATTGACCAGCATCGAGTGGGATTCAGTCATTGAAGAGCTTTGCAACAGTAAGGCGGAGGAATTTAGGCTGATTGGATATGATCATGTTGAAGCATCCGAGATATGGCGCTGCGTCAGTGCGAAGTATGCTAAGCAGGGCAAGCCGGAGCTCCATCAATTAGTGAGTGATATATTGTCTTTGAAACCAACACAATTTATGAATTTTCTCATGCTAAGTGCATATAAGGGAGACTCTTTCTAATTGTCGGAAGGAGTTTCTTTTTTTGACGTGAAATTACTCGATCTGTATAATGGGAATATTGAGATTTTAAGGGGGATAACTAAAGTATGGTAATGAAAAGATTGCTAGCCTTTTCCGTTGTGGTTGTAGTACTGTTTGGCGCAATCATATGGACAAGCCCTTCAATACTAAAAGAAGTAAAATTAGGATTGGATCTTAAGGGTGGCTTTGAAGTGCTGTATGAAGCCTCACCTTATGATGAAGGTGGAGTAGTAACACCAGAAAGTCTAAAGCAAACAGCAAAAGCATTAGAAAAACGGATTGATGAATCTGGTGTAGCTGAGCCAGAGATTTTACCAGAAGGATCGAATCGTATTCGTGTACGCTTACCTGGCGTAGAGAATGAAGAAGAAATTCGCGAGATGCTTGCTAAGCCTATTAACTTAACGTTTAGAGCACCAGACGGAACGATTATGCTTGATGGAAGAGACTTTAAGGAAAATAGTGCGGGTGTAGCTTATGATAACTTTAATCGCCCTATTGTTACGATTGAATTAAAGGATGGTAATAAGTTATATGATGTGACCAGTGCATTGGTAGGACAAAAATTAGCGATTTATTTGGATGAGGAAATGATATCTGATCCTGTTGTTAATTATCCAATTTCTGGAACATCTGCACAAATATCTCTAGGTGACGCAAAGGTTGCAGAAGCTGAATATTTGCGTGATCTCATTAATATGGGCTCATTGCCGCTTAAGCTGACGGAGAAATATACGCAAAGTGTTGGGGCGAAGCTAGGTCTTGACTCCATGAAGGATACGGTAACTGCAGGCGTAATTGGCTCAGTTATTGTACTAGTATTCATGATGCTAGTGTTCCGTATTCCAGGCTTTGTTGCATCGATT
Source organism: Paenibacillus camelliae (assembly GCF_023715345.1). GTDB lineage: Bacteria > Bacillota > Bacilli > Paenibacillales > Paenibacillaceae > Pristimantibacillus > Pristimantibacillus camelliae. The sequence goes on along the minus strand of NZ_JAMBNY010000001.1, from coordinate 772,883 downwards.
TCTATTATTACTTACGCTTGGCTCCTAATTCTCGTTCATAACTGGCTTAATGCCACTCTGACATTGCCAGGTATTGCTGCTTTTGTTCTTGGTGTCGGGATGTCTGTGGATGCGAACATTATTACGGCAGAACGAATTAAAGAAGAAATTCGCAGCGGAAAGAGCATGATTTCAAGCTTGAAGGCAGGCTCCAAAAACTCATTCCGTACTATTATGGACGCCAACATTACAAGTATTATTGCAAGTATTGCACTATATGTCATCGGAGACGGTGCAATTAAAGGCTTTGCACTTACGATGATCTTCAGTATTATTGTCAGCGTCATAACTAATATTTATTTATCACGCTTCCTGCTGTCTATGCTCGTACAGAGTAATGCTTTTATGAAGCCAAAATTTTACGGCGTAAAGGAGGAAGATGTTCGTGCGCTTTGATACAAAAATACGCTATGACTTTGTGAAAAATCGTAAGAAGTTTTTTACCTTTTCTATTGCGCTTACGATAATTGGAATATTGTCGCTACTGCTTTTCCAGCTTAATCTCGGTATTGACTTTAAATCAGGAACGACAATGGACACCGTGACAGAGCAACCGGTTAAGCAGCAAGAAGTAATCTCCGTACTCAATGAACTTGGCTACAGTGAAGTGCCAACGGTAGGCGGCACGAACAATGATCGTATCTCGGTACGATTTGGGGATGAGCTTACCAATGAACAAACTAGAGAAATTCAAACGGCTTTCAAAGCTTCATTCGGAGAAGGGGCTTCATTCGAGGTTAACGTCGTCTCTGCGGAATTAGCTCGTGAGCTGGCTGTGAAAACGATTTGGGCGATTCTCGCTGCTTCGATACTCATTATGCTATATGTGATGGTTCGCTTCGAATGGCGTTTTGCAGTTTCTGCGAATATAGCGATTCTATACGACTGCTTTGTCGTTGTAGCATTATTTTCGATTTTCAGGCTTGAAGTTGATCTACCGTTTATAGCAGCTGTATTAACGACGCTTGGTTATTCGATTAATGATAAAATCGTTATTTTTGACCGTATTCGTGAAAATTTACGATTTAATCCAACGAGAAATGAGAAGCAACTTACTGAGCTTGTTAATGCGAGTATCTGGCAAACGATGGCACGTAACCTTTACACTGTATTAACTGTATTTATCGTGACTCTATTTATCTTCTTGTTCGGAAGTGAGTCCATCCGATTGTTCTCACTAGCTATGCTGATTGGTCTTATTAGCGGTGCATATTCTACTCTTTGTATTGCAAGCCCATTATGGTTTGAATTTAAAAAGAGAGAGAAAAAGAAAAAAACGACAGGCGGTAACGCTAGACCTACCGATCAACCTATCGTCTAAGCTTGAAGCTATACAACGTAAAATAAATAAAAACTGGCTATGGTCACGTATGAATAACCATAGCCAGTTTTTTGTGACGAGAACATCGTCATGATTGACTTTGAATATTGCAGTTTTTTTTCGAGGCTATGCTATAATAAGTTATTGTAACGTTCATAACGATTGAATCGGCATTATATGTTTAGGAGGCTATTATGTCTACTGATGTTGACAAGGGAAAGGGTCTGCTGCAGCGTCTTATTCAACGTGTCTTTAATAAGCAAATCGGTCCAAATGAACAAGGACGCTTAGAGAACAGTGAAGACATTAAAAACGTTGTGCTGCGCATGATGGGTGTTATTGCAGTTGAATCATGCGAAGCTCGAGAGCAGGGTCACTATGTGATAGCTACGTTAACGATTAATGTTAACCCGAAAATAACAGTACAGGAAGGGTATGAAATTGCACAGCGAGTTCGCTGGCTGCTGATGCATCGCTTCACTCATTTAAGTGATGCTGTCATTCATGTGAAGCCTTTCACGCCTGAATATCCTTACAAAAGCAATGAATCTAGCTCCTCGGAGGAGATTTCTACAATATTACAATAGCTGCAACTTGGTGGTGAAATAGAAAGGGCTGTCGATATGGTAAACCGAAGAAATCGCTGGCAGCTTGCATCATGGTCTGACGAATTTGAGCAATTAGCCAAACGATTAAGCAAACAGCTTAGCATTCCGACTCTCGTGACGAAGCTTCTTATTCAGAGAGGCTACCGTGATGAAGCAAGCATTGAAGCATTCCTATACGGAACAACAGCGTCATTGCATGATCCGTTTCAGCTAGCGGATATGGAAAAAGCGGTGAAGCGTATTATGCTGGCACTAGAGCGAAATGAGAAAGTAAGAATTTATGGAGATTATGATGCGGATGGTGTATCAAGCACAACGTTGCTTTGCTACACCTTTGATCGGTTAGGTCTACAATATGATTACTATATTCCACATCGAATGTTAGAAGGCTATGGAATGAACCGCGCAGCGATTGATAAGGCTAAGCAAGAAGGTGTGGAATTAATTGTAACGGTCGATACTGGTATTAGTGCTTATGATGAAGTAAATTATGCCGCATCTCTAGGGATTGATGTTGTTGTGACTGACCATCATGAGCCGCCAGAACAGCTGCCGCAAGCCTATGCCGTAGTCAATCCTAAGCAGGAGCATTGTCCGTATCCTTTTAAAGGCCTTGCAGGTGTAGGTGTAGCCTTTAAGCTGGCAACTGCATTACTTGATAAGCCGCCAATGGAATGGAGCGGTGTCGTCGCTTTAGGCACCATCGCAGATTTGATGCCGTTAGAGGATGAAAATCGAATTCTTGTTTCTTATGGACTTGCAGAGCTGCGCAAGGGTGAGCATATAGGGTTTAATGCTCTCGCAGAAGCAAGCGGAGCACAGATAGAGGAGCTAACGGCTACTAAGGTAGGCTTTGGTCTTGCGCCTAGAATCAATGCTGCAGGACGACTCGATCACGCGAGTATCGCTGTTCAGCTTCTTACGTCTATGGATAAGAAGAAGGCTGAACAAATTGCTGCTCAGCTTGATGCCTTGAACAAAGAGCGACAGGAAATTGTTGAGGAAATGGTCGTCGAAGCAGAAGAGCAATGGCAAAGAAAAAAACAATTAGCGTTAGAGCATAATGAGCAGGAGCCTAGTGTTATCGTGGTTGCACAGACAGGCTGGAATGTAGGTGTAATCGGTATCGTCGCATCTAAGCTGCTTGAACGTTATTATAAGCCAGTGCTCGTGTTCGGAATTGATGGGGAGACAAAAACAGCAAAAGGCTCTGCGCGTTCGATTGAAGGTTTCGATTTGCACGCAGCGTTAAGCGAGTGTGAAGAGCTATTGCTACATTACGGCGGTCATCAGGCTGCGGCAGGGATGACTGTGGCGGTTGAAGCGTTAGAGCAGCTAGAGCAGAAGCTAAGCGGGTTAGCAAACCAGTGGCTGTCAGAGGAGGATTGGATTCCAAAGCTGACGATTGACTTATCATGTAAGCTGTCCGATGTCACACTAGATACAATCTCGCAGCTATCCTTGCTTGAGCCTTTCGGCATGAGTAACCCTTCTCCTCGTGTGCTCATTAAAGGTGCAGCAATTAGTGAGCGAAAGGCGATAGGCAAAGAAGGAAAGCATCTTAAGCTACAGCTAAAGGATCACGGAAGCAGCCTCGATGTTATTGGTTTTGGTAAGGGCGAGTACGAACGACTTCTTCATCCGTATGATCGCGTTGAAGTGGTTGGCGAGCTTAATATAAATGAGTGGAATTCGATACGAAAACCACAATTGCAATTATATGATCTTCATGTCGAAAAAGATCGATTAAAAGTATTCCCTTCGCGAGAACAATTTGGTATTATTTATCAGTACATTCGTAAACAGGGCTCCATGCACCAAAGTGAACTAGTCAAGCAATTGTGCAAGATTAGTGGACTAGGGCAAGCAGAAATCGAATTAATCATTGATGTATTCGAAGAACTAAACTTTATCGTTCGTAAAGCTTCTCATATAACAGCTGTCTCAAAACCACAAAAGCGAGAGCTGACGAGCTCTACACGGTACCATCTAGCATGGCAAGATTTTGAAGCGAATTAAGAAAGGATTGAATCTGTTGACATATTCAACTATAAATTTTAAAGACTACATCCGTGTTATCGAGGATTTCCCAACTCCTGGTATTTCCTTCAAAGATATTACGACGCTACTGCAGGATGGGCAAGCTTATAAGGCAGCCATTCATGCGCTGCGTAACAAAGTGGAGCATTACAATATTGACGTTATTGCAGGACCAGAGGCTCGCGGATTTGTCATCGGCGCACCGCTTGCTCTAGAGCTCGGCGTCGGATTTGTTCCTGTAAGAAAGAGCGGGAAGCTGCCAAGTGAAACGATTAGCGCTAGCTATTCACTTGAATACGGTACGGATCAGCTTGCTATGCACAAGGACGCTATTAAACCTGGCCAACGGGTTCTAATTGCTGATGATTTGTTGGCAACTGGCGGTACGATTGCTACCGTTGTAGATCTTGTGAAGCAATTAGGTGGAGAGGTTGTCGGTGCGGCTTTTCTCATTGAGCTTGAAGAGCTGCAAGGAAGAAAGAAATTTGAAGGCATTGAGGTTCAATCACTTGTAACATACTAGCACCGGCAAAGGGTAGACCGATTAAAGCCTGTACTTTGAAATATTCATTGTACAGGCTTTCGCGGTCTGTTTTTTTACCACATTGACACCATTAAGCTAATACATTCATTAAATATAACAAGTCTCGATAGTGGATTTCTCAATCGAGCGTTGACGTAGGATGCTCGTAGAAGGCATAATAATGAGATAATAACTTTTGAGCTCGGAGAACGAGGAATGTCTAGCTTGGAAAGGGAAAACGATCATGGGCATTGAACAATTAATTGATAAAGCATCCGTTTATATGAAAGAGCAAGATCTCATGCTTATTAGAGAAGCCTATGATTTTGCTGAACAAGCTCATAAAGGACAGGTACGAAAATCAGGTGAGCCTTATATTCTTCATCCGCTTGCCGTAGCTGATATTGTACTTGATATGCACTTGGATGTGCTATCTATCGTTACTGCGCTGCTGCATGATGTGGTTGAGGATACAAAGGTAGATTTGCAAACCATTCGTGAGAAGTTTGGCGAAACGTGTGCCATGCTTGTTGATGGTTTGACGAAGCTGGAAAAGATTCGTTTCCAGTCACGTGAAGAGCAACAAAACGAAAACTACCGTAAAATGTTTGTAGCAATGGCTCAGGATATTCGTGTCATTATTATTAAGCTAGCTGACCGCTTGCATAATATGCGAACATTAAAATACCAATCAGAGGAGTCACAGCGACGTATCGCTTACGAAACGCTGGAGATTTTCTGTCCCATTGCGCACCGTCTAGGTATTTCTGCGATCAAATGGGAAATGGAAGATATTGCTCTTCGTTATCTTAATCCACAGCAATACTATCGAATTGCTAATTTAATGAAGAAAAAACGGGCTGAGCGAGAGGCGTTTATTGATGATGTAATTAATATGATTCGCGAGAAGCTTGCTGAAATGGGTATCGAGGGTGATATCTCGGGCCGACCAAAGCACTTGTATAGCGTTTATCAAAAAATGACAACTCGAAACAAACAGTTCAGCGAAATCTATGACTTATTAGCGATTCGCGTAATCGTGGATAATATTAAAGATTGCTATGCAACATTAGGGATTATCCATACACTTTGGAAGCCAATGCCAGGACGGTTCAAGGACTATATTGCGATGCCAAAGCCTAATATGTACCAGAGCTTGCACACTACAGTGATCGGGCCGAATGGCGAGCCGACAGAGGTGCAGATTCGTACGTGGGAAATGCACCGCACGAGCGAATACGGGATTGCTGCACACTGGGCTTACAAGGAAGGTAATCTCGTCCCAGATGGGACCTTTGGTGACAAAATGACGTGGTTCCGTGAAATTTTGGAGCTGCAGCAGGAAACGAAGGATGCGGCAGAATTTATGGAGTCATTGAAGATGGACTTCTTCTCTGACTTAGTGTTTGTATTTACGCCTAGCGGTGAGGTGATCGAACTTCCTGCTGGATCTGTGCCACTCGATTTCGCGTACCGCATTCATACGGAGGTTGGTAATCGCACGATTGGTGCAAAGGTGAATGGTAGAATTGTACCTCTAGATCATAAGCTGAAAACAGGCGATATAGTAGAAATATTAACATCGAAGCATTCTTATGGTCCAAGCTCGGATTGGTTGAAGATCGCTCAATCCTCTCATGCGAGAAGTAAAATTAAGCAATGGTTTAAGAAAGAGAAACGAGAAGAAAATGTTGCGAAGGGCAAGGATCTTATAGAACGAGAGCTTAAGAGACTTGGCTTAGAGCCGTATGTTTGGATGACAGACGAGAAGATGCAGGAGGCTGCAACTAAATTCACCTTCAATGATATCGAAGATATGCTCGCTGCTATTGGCTTCCAGGGGATAACAGCAGCTCAAATCGTTACGAAGCTGACGGAAAAGCTACGCCGTGAGCAAGAGGAAGCGAGTCAAATTGAGCTGACGAACGAAGTAACAGCAATTAAGAGCAGCTCGGCACCGAAGCATAGTAAAAATAACAATAACGGTATTCGAGTGAAGGGCGTAGATAATTTACTTGTTCGATTTGCACGATGCTGTAACCCTGTTCCAGGAGATTTAATCATCGGCTACATTACGCGTGGTCGTGGTGTTTCAGTTCATCGCATGGATTGTCAGAATATTCCGTTTGGTACCGATCATGAAGAGGTGGATCGTGTTATTGAAGTGGAATGGGTGGAATCGATAAGCGCGAATTATAGCGTCGATATTGAGGTTACAGGCAGTGATCGCCGTGGACTGTTGAATGAAGTACTGCAAGCAGTGTCTGAGACAAAAACCAATATCAGTGCAGTGTCTGGACGTACCGCCAAAAACAAAATGGCGATCATTCATATGACAGTGCTTATTAACAATACGGAACATTTGACGAGCGTAGTAGAAAAGATAAAGCGTATTAAAGATATATATTCCGTTCAGCGCATTATGCAGTAGAGGAGTTTTATTAGTGAGAGTTGTTGTACAACGAAGCAAGGCAGCTAGTGTTACGGTTGAGGGTAATGTGGTTGGCAGCATTGACCACGGACTTGTTTTGCTTGTAGGCATTACACATACTGACAGTGAGAAGGATCTTACGTGGATGGCGGACAAGCTTGCAGGCTTGCGGATTTTCGAGGATGAAGCAGGCAAGATGAACCTTGATATTACGCAAGTTGGCGGTGCGATATTATCCGTCTCGCAATTCACATTATATGGGGATTGTCGTAAAGGTCGCCGGCCTAACTTTATGCAAGCGGCAAGACCAGAGCAAGCAGAACTGCTCTACAATCAGTTTAATGAACTGCTGCGTGCAAAAGGTCTTGTTGTGGAAACTGGTCAGTTTGGAGCAATGATGGATGTGCAGCTAACAAATGATGGACCGGTTACGCTAATTATTGATAGCTTAGAATGAAGGCGCGTGAGCGTTTTCTTTTTTGTAATCTAATTGTAATATTACGATAATATGCTATTAATATGACACGCCTATAATAATAGTCGACCCCCTTTTTTAATAATATATTATTAATAGCCTGTGGAGATGCCGCAGGTTTTTTTCTGTCTATTTTTCGAGATTGGCTTGTTTGCTCAATAACTTGACTTTCCATTACACGAGAAGTAAAATAGGTTATCAGATACAAGTGAATAGTTTATTTGATGATGGGAAGAAGTAACTCAGCTACCGATGTTACCAGAGAAAGATGCCTTAGGCTGCAAGCATCTAACAGCGATTGAGTGAATAACATCCTTGAGAACATAAAATGAACGGCATCGAATGATGTGCCATTAGTTTTATGCGCGTTACGGGCGATATACGTATCGAGCGAATGATGGTTATACATAATTCGGAATGTGGGTGGTACCACGGGAGATACACTCTCGTCCCTTTTGATTAAGATCAAAAGAGGCGGGAGTTTTTTTGTTGTTTAAGCCCGTCTAATTGCTAAGCTGAACAATTGCTTTCGAATTAAACTTTTCTTGCAGAGAAGTTGCTCTTAGTAGTTGAAAAGTTTTGCTTATGCTTACGATGTAACTTTACTTTCAGTGAAGTTAATCAATGAAGTTAGTAAAGTTTTTAGGAGGTTATGTTATGTCTTTCCAAAGGTCTCCTGGTACGCAGGATATTTTGCCAGGCATGGTGGAAAAGTGGCAATATGTTGAGTCAAAGGCTCGCGAGATTTGCCGTCGCTACAATTTTAGAGAAATTCGAACGCCGATGTTTGAATCAACAGAGCTATTTCATCGTGGAGTCGGTGAGACGACTGATATTGTAGAGAAAGAAACGTATAATTTCATCGATCGCGGTGACCGTAAGCTGACACTTAGACCAGAAGGCACTGCTGGAGTTATGCGTGCCTATGTGGAAAACAAGCTGTATGGCGAACCAGACGTGTCTAAGCTGTACTATATTGGCTCAATGTTCCGCTATGAGCGTGCGCAGGCCGGAAGATATCGTCAGTTTAATCAGTTTGGTGTAGAAGCTGTTGGGTCTGTTGATCCAGCACTTGATGCTGAGGTCATTGCACTAGGCTATACGTTTTACACAGAGGTTGGTCTTAAAGGCGTACGTGTAGAAATTAACTCTGTTGGGACAACCGAGGTTCGTGCAGCGTTCCGCAGCAAGCTGCTAAGCTTTTTAGAGCCGAAGCGTGAGCTGCTATGCAAGGATTGCCAAAGTCGTATCGATCGCAATCCATTGCGCGTGCTTGATTGTAAAGTAGATCAGCACCACTTTACAGATGCTCCTTCCATACTTGATAGCTTGGATGAAGAGTGCGAGCAGCATTTTAATAAAGTGAAGCAGCACTTAACTGATATGGGCATTCCGTTTGAGATTAATCACCGACTTGTTCGCGGCTTGGATTACTACACGCACACAGCGTTCGAATTTAAAGCTGAAGGCATTGGTGCAATTGACACTGTAGGCGGTGGTGGTCGCTATAACGGTCTAGTCGCTGATATCGGTGGACCAGATCAGCCAGGGGTCGGCTTTGGACTAGGCTTGGAGCGTACAATTATGCTGTTAGAGCATCAAGCGACTGAGCTGCCAGATCTAACTTCACTTGATGTATATCTCATTGCACTTGGTGAGGCTGCAGATCGCGAAATTACAAAGCTTGTCTATGAGCTTCGCTCTGCTGGAATTCGAGCGGAACGAGATTATCAGGGACGCAAGATGAAGGCACAAATGAAATCAGCTGATCGCATGCAAGCAAAATATACAGCTATTTTAGGTGATGACGAGCTTGCAAACGGAGAAATCACGCTGAAGGAAATGGCTACTGGTGAGCAGCGTACTGTGAAGCTGCAAGAGGTTGCAGCAGCTATTCATGTTAAGTAGTGACTGAATCCATAAATTAATGAGAATAAGAAAGAGGGACTTCAAATGACGACGATGTTGAGAAACACAAACTGTGGGACACTATCTCTTGCAGATGTAGGTAAAGAAGTAACACTGAATGGCTGGGTACAACGACGCCGTGACCTTGGCGGCGTATTGTTTATCGATCTACGCGACCGCACAGGTATTGTACAGATCGTATTTAACCCTGATTTTTCTGGCCAAGCGCTTGAAATTGCAGACCGTGCACGTAATGAGTATGTGTTGGCAGTTAAAGGTACAGTTGTTGAGCGTGATCCAGAAACATTTAACGACAACCTGTTCACAGGAAAAATAGAAGTGCGTGTGACAGAAATCGAGATTATGAACAGTGCTAAAACGCCTCCGTTCGCAATCGAGGATGGTGTTGATGTTGACGAGTCTATTCGTCTAAAATACCGTTACTTGGATCTTCGTCGTCCGGAAATGCACAAAACGCTATTGCTTCGCTCAAAAGCGGCTAAAATTTTCCGCGATTTCCTAGATGGTGAAGGCTTTATCGACGTAGAAACACCAATTTTGACAAAGAGCACACCTGAAGGCGCTCGTGATTATCTCGTTCCTTCACGTGTTCATGAAGGTGAATTTTTCGCACTACCGCAATCACCACAAATCTTCAAGCAATTGCTCATGGTTGGTGGAGTTGAGCGCTATTATCAAATCGCTCGCTGCTTCCGTGACGAGGATCTACGTGCTGACCGTCAGCCAGAATTTACACAAGTCGATATCGAGACTTCTTTCTTGTCTCAGGATCAATTGCTAGGCATGATGGAGCAGCTTATGGCTAAGCTTCTTCGTGAAACTGTTGGTGTAGAGCTTCAGCTTCCGTTCCAACGTATCACGTACAAAGACGCGATGAACAAGTACGGCTCTGACAAGCCAGATCTTCGCTTCGGTCTTGAAATTGAAGATATTACGGATATCGTAGCTTCAAGCGATGTTAAAGTGTTCGCAACGGTTGCTTCTAAGGGTGGCGTCGTTAAAGCGCTAAATGCGAAGGGCTGTGCGAACTGGAGCCGTAAAGAGCTTGATGATCTTCAGCCGTTTGCAGCACGCTATGGCGGTAAAGGTCTTGCATGGATTCAAGTGAAGGATGGCGAGTGGAGAGGTCCAATCGTTAAGTTCTTGAAGGAAGAGGAAATCGCAGCGTTGACTGAGCGTCTGAATGTTGAAGAAGGCGACCTGCTTACATTCTCTGCTGATAAGCCAAAAGTCGTTGCAGACGTGCTTGGTAACCTACGCTTGAAGCTTGGCAAGGATCTAAACCTTATTAATGAATCTGAATTCAAATTCGCTTGGGTCGTTGACTTCCCATTGCTAGGCTATGATGAAGAAGCGAAACGCTATGTAGCAGAGCATCATCCGTTCACTCGTCCTAACGAGGATGACATTGCTTACTTTGATACAGATCCAGGCCAAATTCGTGCACAAGCGTATGACTTAGTGTTAAATGGCTACGAAGTTGGCGGCGGATCGATGCGTATCTATAAACGTGATGTACAGGAAAAAATGTTTAAGGCACTAGGCTTTACAATGGAAGAAGCACATGAGAAATTCGGCTTCCTACTTGATGCCTTCGATTACGGTACACCTCCACATGGTGGTATTGCATTCGGCTTTGACCGTCTAGTTATGCTGCTTGCAGGTCGTACAAACCTTCGTGAGACGATTGCGTTCCCTAAAACAGCTAGCGCAACGGATCTGCTATGTGATGCTCCATCCGAGGTTGAGCTATCTCAGCTTGAACAGCTTCATATTCGCACAGTTGTAAAACCGAAGCCTGTTGCAGCACAAGCTGTAGAAGCGAATCAGGAACAATAATAACTGGAACCTAAAGGAGGCAGTACAGCAGCATGCTTCATCAATTTTCTCGAACAGAGCTTGCGATCGGTCCTGAAGGACTGGAGAAGATGAAAAATAGCACGGTTGCGGTTCTAGGCATTGGAGGCGTAGGTACCTTTGCCGCTGAAGCATTAGCAAGAACAGGAGTTGGCCGCATCATATTGGTGGATAAGGATGTTGTGGATATTACGAATATTAATCGTCAAATTCATGCTCTTACGACTACAATTGGTCAACCTAAAGCGGATCTAATGCGTGACCGAATTAAGCTAATTAATCCAGAATGCGACGCGATTGCACTACGCATGTTCTATACGGAAGAAACGTACGAAAAGTTCTTTGAACAAAAGCTTGATTACGTCGTTGACGCTTCCGATACGATCATTTATAAGGTGCACTTAATCAAAGAGTGCTTGAAGCGTAATATTCCGATTATTTCTAGCATGGGTGCGGCTAATAAAATGGACCCGACTCGCTTTAGAATAGCGGATATTTCTAAAACGCATACGGATCCCATTGCACGTGTGGTACGTACAAAGCTTCGTAAGGACGGCATTAAAAAGGGCGTTAAGGTTGTGTTTTCTGATGAAGATCCAATCAAACCGCGCGAGGATGTAACGCAGCGCATCGTGCCTGAGAATGCGCCAGAAATTCGTAAAGCGCAGCAGCCGCCAGCGAGTACTGCCTTTGTACCGAGTGTAGCAGGACTTGTTATGGCAAGCGCAGTAATTAATGACTTATTGAAATAAGTCATTAACAGCGAGCAGTTAAGCAGTAACAGTAATAACGTAAGAACGAATGGAATGTAATAAAAAGGACTATTTAAGCGAGGGAACTTCAGCTTGAATAGTCCTTTTCTACTCCAGCTATCATTGGATGATTGACGGAGTAGAAGGTATCTAGCATCATTCTACATAACATCATTTTAAGGAGGTTTCTAATATGCAGTCTAACGAACGATTTTCTGGACGCTCCAAGCAATATGTGAAGTACCGTCCTAGCTATCCGCCACAGGTCATTAGTCATTTAATGAATACCGTTGGCTGGACAGAGCAAATGCGTGTTGCTGATATTGGGGCTGGGACAGGGATATTTACAAAGCTGCTGCTAGATGAAGGGGTTAACGTAATTGCTGTAGAGCCGAATGAAGAGATGCGACAAGCGCTTAATGAGCAACTGCATGTATACGTTAGCGATCAAAAGGTGCACGCAAACATGCTGCTTGTAACGGCCGGTTCCGCTGAAAGTACAGAACTTGAGGATCAAAGTGTGGATGGTATTGTATGTGCGCAATCATTTCATTGGTTTGACCAAAAGCGTGCTCGTACCGAGTTTATACGAGTACTAAAACCGCAGGCGAACGTTGTGCTGCTATGGAATCAGCGGGATGTAGATGCCTCTGAATTTGTTCGTGATTACGAGTCGCTATTTTTACGATATGGTGAGCAGTATGATCAAGTAAAGCATAAGCAAATGAGCGTTAAAGCGCTAAGCTCCTTTTACGACAGCGAGCCGCAGCTAGTTAGCTACTACAACGAGCAGCCGCTCACCTATGAACAGCTCGTTGGCAGAATTCAATCCTCCTCTTTCAGCATCTCTGAGCACGATGTCCGCTACGATGCGTTTATGAATGATATTGAAGCTTTGTTTAAGCGACATGAGCAGGGAGGAGTCGTTAAGATGATCTATCGAACAGATGTATATTGGGGCAGGATGAGATAGACCTTTATAGAATATGAACTAAAGGGATAAGAACAAATGTACGTTTATGCTATAATAGACATAATTACTTGAATAGGTTGTGTTTAGCATGGATTTATTTTCATTGGAAGATGAGCAGCAGCCTAATATTGAGCATAAGCTGCTTGCAGATCGAATTAGGCCTCAAACATTAGATGAATATATTGGGCAGGAGCATATCGTTGGTCCTGGAAAGCTACTAAGAAGAGCAATTGAAAGCGATCAGATCAGCTCAATCCTTCTGTATGGACCGCCAGGCTGCGGGAAAACGACGCTCGCGAACATTATTTCACAGCATACGAAGGGTGAATTTGTAAGACTGAATGCAGTGGATGCATCCGTTAAAGACGTCAGAGAAGTGATAGAGCGTGCTAAAAATAATAAAGCGCTCTACGGTAAAAAGACGATTCTGTTTCTTGATGAGGTACATCGCTTCAATACGTCACGCCAGGATGCGCTTTTACCTGCGGTGGAGCAAGGGATCATTATCTTTATTGGAGCGACGACAGAAAATCCATTTCATCATGTGAATGGAGCCTTAATGTCACGCTCAACGCTGTTTCAGCTGGAGCCATTAGAGCCTAAGCATACAATGCTAGCGATGGAGCGAGCGCTGTCTGATTCCGTTCGCGGTCTAGGCTTTATGAAGCTTAATGTGGATCAGGAAGCGCTAGAGCATTTTGCACTGATGGCAGGTGGAGACATTCGTAGAGCGCTTAATGCGCTGGAGCTTGCAGCAGTAACGACGAGCTCTAGCAGTGATGGAACCGTTCACGTTACACTTGAAATTGCCCAGGAATCGATTCGTAAACGGACGATTCGGGCAGATACGTCGATGCAGTATGATGTATTGTCCGCTTTTCATAAAAGCGTTCGCGGTTCAAGCGATGCTGCGCTTTATTGGTTTTTCTATGCAGTGGAAAAGCTGGGAATGGACCCGATGACGTTCCTAAGACGTCTAATCGTAGCCTGCAGCGAAGATATTGGTCTAGCAAACCCGCAAGCGATGGTACAGGCGGTTACCGCTATGGACGCCTATCATAAGATTGGCTGGCCGGAAGCGAAGTACAATATTGCACAAGCGATTCTATTCTCTGTAGAAAGTCCGAAGTCTAATGCAACGGCGGTTGCGATTGGCAAAGCGTATAGCATGATCGAGCAGTTTGGTGTAGACGAAGTTCCGCATCATTTGCGTGATACCCACTATAAGGGAGCGGAGCAGCTTGGACATAAAGGCTACAAGTATCCACACGACTACCCTAACCACTATGTGAAGCAGCAGTACCTGCCTGAACGAATCGCACATGTCGAGCTCTACCAAGCGACAGAGCAAGGAGCCGAAGCGAAAATTGCGATCAATCAAGAGAAGAGAAGAAGGCAGAAGTAGGCTGCTAATTAGGTTACCGTGGTATTCGATTAAAAGAAATTCGACAATAACAGCGATGGGAACACCTTCATCCCGGAACGGCAGCACGCAGTCAGCAAGTTAAGCATTAAATTAAAGTAAACGAAAAGCTGCTCCAACACTCAGACGAGTAATATGGAGCAGCTTTTTCTATAGATGCCAACGTACTAGCCGTAGGCGCTTCACTTCAGATTATTTATGCCGTCTAAACGTCCAGCCGAACACTTTAACGTGCACGAGCAGCTTGCTCAACCAGAAGGCTATTATATATAAAACAATAAAGACAACGACGAGCGGTCGAAACACAATCCAAGCCACGATCCAGCTTAAAAATACTTGCCATGGCTTCATACGACTAATCCACTTGCTAGGCGCTAAAAGGATGCGATAGAAGAAATAATTCTTCTGTAGTCCTTCTAGATATTCCTTTCGGATTTGCTCGTCAACTGGGTCCAGCTGAATTGCATTTTTTAGATAAAGAAGCTGAGCCTGATCATCACCTCGGCGATCAGCAGACCAGCTTAAATATAGATAAACGGTTTTGGATTCGGCATCACGCTTCAGCGCTTCCTTTTCCAGCTGCTTCGAAGCTTCCATATCTCCGAGAAGTGCTTCAATATAGCTTAAATTAGCTAAATAAAGCGCCTGATCAGGATCAAGCTCAAGGGCAACTAATAGCTGCTGCTTGGCGGGCTCGTATTGATTACGAGTGAGCTTTCGATTAGCAAGTAAAAAGTAATATACTGCTTCATCTGGATCGAGCTGAATGGCTTGTTCGATCGTTGCATCAAACTGCTTCCAGTTCTCTGAATCGTAATAGCTTAATGTTTTAACATACCAGGCTTGCAAATTTTCTGGGTCACGACGCAGCGCTTCATCGCACCAATGAAGTGCGTGATCATGTTCATCCTGACGGAAATAAATAAGAGCGATCAAAGAATAGGCTTCGGAATCGTCAGGATCCTCTTGAAGAAGTTTCATTGCTTCATCTAATGCTTCCTTATACCTCTTCCACTCCATAAGCTGATAGGCTCTAGATCGTGTCACATTATGGACCAGTTCAGTTACCATTGATGATTCCTCCTGCGTAAATATCCCTTATTTTAAGCCGTTGCTCTTCATATAGGCTAAGATGCCTTCATAATCACCATTAGGATCACTGAAGGTAGCATAGTTTTTAGCAGTAGAGAACCATTCTACGGTCGTTGCTTTCCGACGTTTAGCAGCTTGCAGCAGGTCAGTCTGCTCGATTGGTTGGATGCTGCCAGTTTCCAGTGTCCTCTCCAGTGCGCGTTCAACTGCATCACGTACGAGCTGTTCTAGGTCTGCTCCAGAAAAATGCTTTGTCTGTTTGGCGATTTGCTGTAGGTCAAGTTTACCGACAGGCTTACTGTCGAGCTTAAGCTTAAGGATTAGCTCGCGCTCTTGTTCAGCAGGAGGCTGTACAAACATCATATGATTAAACCGACCTGGACGACGTAGAGCCGAATCGAGATACCACGGCGTATTCGTAGCGCCAATAACGAATACACCGCTATTGAGCGCTTGAATTCCGTCTAGCTCCAGCAAAAGCTGATTGACCAGCATTCGGTCGTGATGCTGACGCATTTGGTTTCGGCTGCCTCCCATGGCGTCAAGCTCGTCTATGAAAATGACGCAGGGCTTGTTTTCACGTGCGCGTTCAAAAATATCATGCAGATTGACTTCACTTTGGCCAACATACATAGAAAGGATCGCTTGCAGCTCGATATGTAGAAAGTTTGCTTCAATCTCACCTGCAATCGATCTTGCTAAAAATGTTTTACCACAGCCAGGCGGTCCGTATAGTAAGATACTGCCACCGACATCTTTACCATAAGCCGCAAAAATCTCAGGCTGCTTGATCGGCAAAATAAAATTTAGATTGATTTTTTTCTTTACGTCCTCTAAGCCACCGACATCCTCGAAGGTTTCCTGTGGTTTTTCAGTTATGACAAGCTCTTGCTGATCCTGATCAAAGCGCATCAATTTGAGCTTATTGCGTCTGCGTTCACTTAATTCATCGTGTCCATCAAAAGTCATTGAAGTTAATCCTCCATTCCAAACAAGCGATATCTTATGGTTTCATGATAGCCCATAATGTACTCGTTTGGTACTATTTGTTAGTAAGTTAAGTTACTTGAAAAAGAATAGTAAAAAGCTGCATGACATAGTCGGACTCATGTCGTGCAGCTAAATAGTACATCTTTATATGCTATCTAATGCTGTCGGGGCTTGTTCGATACCAAACATAACAGCTAAATATACAAATACAATGAATATAATACTAAGAATGACAATCCATATAAAGCTGCGCTGTAGAAAAGCAGCTCGAATAGCATATAGCACTAACAGGGCAGCTGCAATCAGCAGCACACTACTTAGATTCCATTGCCATATCAGCTGTAAGTCAGGACTGAAGGACCCTTGGTAGATCGTAGTAAATAGCCAAGAGGGAGTTTCTGTCCGCAGCGTTTCCAGCACGTTGTGAGGCGGTGCTGTTTGTCCCATGATGGCAGTACTGCCAAGCACGAATAAAGCGATGATGCTCTCTATACGAAGCAGCTTTAGCTGTGATGGTAGTTTTCCTTCTCGAGCGAGTCGCGGATATACAAAGCCATTACTATACGCAAGCCATAGCAGCGGCAAAATGCTCGCATGCTTAATGAGCATTAGCTGGCCGTAATTTAACATAAGTGCATTGGTAGCCTGAGGTGTTGTGTAGGACATTAATGTAATGCCGGCAATGAGCGCTACGACAACACAAGTTATCGCTAGCGGAGAGAACCATTTCAGAAAGGAAGCCCAATGGTTATCATCAGTGGCAAACCAGCTTACGACGAACAAGATGCCAAGCCAGACGGCTACGGCTACAAAGTGTCCCGTATGTACGATGAGACCTTTGAAAGCGTCAAGTGAGGCAACGTGGCTGCCGTAGCCAAGCCAAAAGGTAAGCAGCAAGGTGAGCATAAGTGCGATCTTAGGCATATGCCTATCCTTGGCAAACACAGGGATGCCCACAATCATCGCGAGACCAGCAGCTCCGACTGCAGTCCATAGCCATGCCTCGCCGATTTGCAGATCCAGCAGAATGCTTTTCATCATAGCAGCATAACTAAGCTGGAAGGACTGTTTAAATTCTAAGGCGGTCAGATGAAGCGGGACATACGATAGAATTGGAATGGCGAGTATAGCAGAGAGGAGCAGCGCCTTTGGCACAACGATTGAAGGCTTATAACGCTGCGGCACAACCTGCATAACTGCATTTCCCATAACGATGGAAAAGCAGATATATAGTAAAAATTCTGATATATACTGCATACTACTTGCGCTTACGCATTGCAAAGGCAACGACTGCGATGATAATCAAACCAATTACGACATATGGCCATACGGCCGCGCTCTTCTCTGATGCAGGTGCAGCTTCTTCAGTCACATCAGTTGCGCTTGTGTCAGTGCTTGTTTCCGGGGTAGCTTCAGGTGATGGTTCAGCAGTTGGTTCTTCTGCAGTTTGCTCATCAATAGGCTCCTCAGTTGGCTCTGTCGCATCGGTATCCTGCTCCGTATTGCTTGCAGTTTCGGTTGGTTCAGGCTCAGCAGCTTGCACTGTAAAGGCTGTTGTGCCTTTAATTGCATGGCCATCAGCGCCGATTATGTTCCACTCAATGGAGTAGTTGCCATTGGCAAGTGTACCTTGCACCTCGCCACTCAATTCATTATCGTTTACTGAAATATTATCAACCTGCTGCTCTTCGCCGCTTTCATTAACAAGTGTAAATGTACTTACGGAAGAGATGCTCGTATTATACTTCAATGAAATTTGTGCAGGCGATTCGCTAAGCGTCTCTTGCTCTGCTGGAATCGATTCGGTTAATTTCGAATGAGCGAATGCTTGGACAGGCATTAAAACAAAAAGAATAACACATAACATTAATATTTTTTTCAACAGTAAATCCCCCTCAAATCATCATTCTCAAATGCATTATATCAAATGTTAGCACTTGGTAAATCAGTTCGGCAGCATAGAGTTCGAACATCTTATGAACAAACTTAAAGAAAGTAACCTAAAAAAGGATGGAATATGGTGCTAGCTGTCACGAATATATATGTCGTAATCATGGCGATTCTTTAAGCCATGAAAAAATGAAGGGAGGTGCATGTCATCCAGTCTCTGGATGACATAATCGGATTGGGGGATCCCGCATCGATTGGATGGTTCATGCTAAGTATAGTCATACTGCTTACAATGTACAGCGCTTACTTTTGCATCATACCTAATATACAAGCGGTCACTAATGGACATCGAATGCTGCAGTGGCTAAAAAAGCATGAACAGATCATCCTGATATTCCCTGCACTATGCTTATGTGTACTTGGGATGTGCGTTTTTAGGCTGTCACATGAAGTCCACAAGCTGCTTGTTTCGAATGAACTGCATTATAGTGAAGGCGCAATACTTACGGCATTGATCGTTATTATCGTTATTTCTCTATGGCTTGAGGTTCGTTATCGTTACAGGTGGCAGGAGTGGCTGTTGCGATTGCTACAGTTGGACAGCAGCACGGTACGAAAATCTATTAAAACGGAGCAAGAGCATTTAATGATTTCGAAGGAATTGGAGGAGTTTCAAGAAAAGCTTGCTAGAGAGGTGATGACACCAAGAATTGATATGATTTGTTTGGAGCAGCATCTGAGCTTTGAGCAAAATATTAATACTGCCATCCAACATATGCGTACGCGATATCCAGTAGTGAACGAGGATAAGGATGATGTTATCGGCTTTATGCATATTAA
The DNA here is from genome assembly GCF_023715345.1 of Paenibacillus camelliae. Taxonomy (GTDB): domain Bacteria; phylum Bacillota; class Bacilli; order Paenibacillales; family Paenibacillaceae; genus Pristimantibacillus; species Pristimantibacillus camelliae. The sequence continues at coordinate 753,700 of NZ_JAMBNY010000001.1, read as the reverse complement.
GGATTTACTAGCGATATATGATGAGGCCAACTCTAGAGCGCAATGGAAACGATGGATTCGTCCCATTATTACGGTGCCTGAGAGTATAGAAATATCCCAACTGCTCACGATGATGCAAGCTCAAAAAACACAGATTGCACTGCTGATTGATGAATTCGGCGGTACTTCTGGAATGGTAACGATGGAAGATATTATTGAAGAGATTGTTGGTGATATTCAAGATGAATTTGATGAAGAGGAGCTTCAGATTACAAAGCTAAAAACGGATGAATATAGGTTAAGTGCAATGCTGCTCATCGAGGAAGTGAACAGCTTCTTCAACATTCACTTGGAAGCAGATGATATGGACTCGATCGGTGGTTATATGTACGCAAATATACTATTCCCTCCGCATATAGGTCAAAGCGTGGTCTATGAACAGGGAGAGCATCAGTTCGTATTTACAATTACTGGGATGGAGCAACTTCGAATAACGACTGTCGGGGTAAAACGTTGTAATAAGGAACTTCGTATGAGCAGTCCCCAGCTTTAAGTTTTATTCGATGTTGTTCAAGGATTAATGAGTAATCCTTGAACAACCATCGTATTTAGCCGTTTGAAAAACTAAAAGTTACGAAAGCAGCTACACTTGTTATGCTTGACTAGCAATTTTGTTAACCTTGTGTATCGTGCCGCCTCCAAGACAAACATCGCCGTCGTATAATACGACAGCTTGTCCTGGTGTTATCGCTTTTTGATGCTTTGCAAACGTAATAAGCGCTTCGTTATTTGGTAGCTTTTTAACAGTCACTTCTTGATCAGGCTGACGATAACGGAATTTTGCCGTGCATTGAACAGTATCTGCTGTGTCATCGTTGGTAATCCAGTTCATGTCCGTAGCAAGCAAGCTTTCGGAATATAAACTAGGATGATCACCCTGGACAACATAGAGAATGTTATTCTCCAAATCCTTATCAACTACAAACCACGGTTCGCCGTTACCACTGCCACCAATACCTAGACCTTGGCGCTGTCCAAGCGTATAGTACATTAAGCCGTCATGGCGTCCTTTTACTTCCCCACTTACGATATCCACCATATTCCCTGGCTGTGCAGGCAAGTAATGACTTAAGAACTGTTTAAAGTCACGTTCCCCAATAAAGCAAATACCAGTGCTATCTTTTTTCTTCGCTGTATATAAACCGGCTGCCTCGGCAATTTTTCTTACCTCAGGCTTCGGCAGATGTCCAATTGGAAACATTGCTTTTGCGAGCTGCTGTTGGTTCAGCGCATTAAGAAAATACGTTTGATCCTTGTTGCTGTCAACGCCCCGAAGCAGCTTCGTTGTGCCATCGGCTGAACGTTCTACTCTCGCATAATGACCAGTAGCCAAATAATCGGCATTCAGCTCTTCTGCTTTTTTTAGAAAATCACCAAATTTGATCTCACGGTTGCACATGACATCTGGATTTGGCGTACGTCCACGCTTATATTCATCAAGAAAATAAGTAAACACTTTATCATAATATTGTTTTTCAAAATTGACGGTATAATAAGGTATGCCGATCTGCTCACATACGCGGCGAACATCCTCTGCATCTTCCTCCGCTGTACAATGACCGAATTCATCAGTATCATCCCAATTTTTCATGAAGATACCGATGACCTCATAGCCCTGCTCTTTTAGTAGAAGAGCTGCAACAGAGGAATCAACCCCACCGGACATCCCTATAACAACCCGTTTATTTGAATTAGACATATAAGTCACCACCTTGTTCATTCAAGCAAAACATATTGTAACACAGAACGTAAAGTTTTTCATTTGGCATGTTTGAAAAGCAAGACTCTTGAGAATAGATATGATACCATATAAGAATAACCTATAAGTTTAATGGGATTACAATGATATGCAAAAGGAGTACAAATAAATGAAGATTTCGACTAAGGGAAGATATGGACTGACGATTATGATGGAGCTTGCTTCCAAATATGGAGACGGCCCCCTCTCCCTGAAAAGCATTGCGGAGAAAAATAATTTGTCTGAGCATTATTTGGAGCAGCTTATTGCACCATTAAGAAATGCAGGGTACGTCAAAAGTATCCGCGGTGCCTATGGCGGTTATGTGCTGTCGAAGTCGCCTGGTGACATTACTACTGGCGATGTCATTCGTACACTGGAAGGACCGATCTCTCCGGTTGACTTTACGGAGGAGGATGATCCGGCTAAGCGGAATTTGTGGCTGCGCATTCGTGACAATATCGCGAATGTGTTAGATTCTACAACGCTTAGTGACATGATTAATTATGAGCAGGATGATAATAATAGCGGCGAAGGAAGCTACATGTTTTATATCTAAACGAGCAGTGGAGTGAACGAATGCTATGAAGTCTTTTTATTTTGATCATGCAGCAACTACACCGATTCATCCGGAAGTTGCACATGAGATGATCGCGGTTATGCAGCAAGGGCCTGCAAATGCATCAAGCATGCATCATTACGGCCGTGCTGCAAAAGCACATTTGAACAGATCACGCGACACGCTTGCACGTCATTTAGGGTGCAAGCCTAGTGAGCTTACCTTTACATCGGGCGGAACAGAAAGTGATAACCTAGCCATAATAGGCGCTGCACGTGCACAGGCGGCGAAGGGTAGAAAAGGACTAATTACTTCATCTATTGAGCATCATGCTGTATTGCATACGATGCAGTGGCTGGCAGAGCACGAAGGCTTTGAGCTTCATATTGTTCCAGTTGATAACACGGGAATGGTTAAGCTTGATCAGCTAGCTGATGTATTAGATGAAAGCATTGGGGTAATTAGTATTATGCACGCGAATAATGAGGTTGGAACGATTCAACCGATTGAGCAGATTGGTAAGCTTGCACATGAGGCAGGCGCGCTGCTTCACGTTGACGCTGTACAATCCCTCGGGCATCTTCCGCTGAACCTCAATGAGCTGCCAGTGGATCTCGTGAGCTTCTCCTCCCATAAAATTAATGGTCCTCAAGGTATTGGTGCATTATACATTGCAACAGGCACACCAATTAGTGCCATTGTTCAAGGCGGCTCCCAAGAAAGAAAACGTCGAGCAGGCACTGAAAATGTTGCAGCGATTGTCGGTTTTGCAAAAGCTCTTGACATTTGTGTGAACGAGCGTAATAATTGGCAACCTTTTGTCGCTCAATTGCGTAATAAATGGGTAGAGCTGTTACAACAGGAGTTGGACCAGCACCCGTTCATAATAAATGGACATGCGACAAATACGCTGCCAAACATTGTTAACATAAGCTTTATTGGCGTAGACACGGAGAGCATGCTTATGAATTTAGATATGGCAGGAATTGCTGCTGCAAGCGGCTCTGCTTGTACGTCTGGTTCATTGGAACGATCTCATGTGCTGAAAGCGATGGGCTTAAGTGATGAACGACTGAATAGTGCGATACGCTTTAGTTTTGGGATGGGGAATACGATTGAACAGCTGCAGGAAGCTGCTCCGATCGTTGCAGGCATCGTAAAACGTTTATCTACATAATTGAGGTTGCGGCTACATTGAAAAGATGAATGGATTAAAGCGTGTTACATTAGTAACATTTCAATAATTGGATATGCTACGTTTAAACTTGCCTTAAAGTGGACAACTTATAGAGGTGTGCGAACAAGAAATTTCTTACTTCTGCAGCAAGTTTAGGTTGGAGGTAGCACATATTGATTTCATTACAGCAGCTAATTGGTTTACCCGTCATTGCGATGAATAATGGGAAGCAAATTGGAATCGTTCAGGACGCATGGTTTGATGAGCATTGGCGCATGCAGGGGCTGGTACTTGAATATGCAAAATGGTTTGCTATGAAGGTGCGAACTGTACCGTGGAACAGCGTATGTTCTTGTGGTGAGGATGCTGTCTTTATTAAAGATGAGACACAAATCATTACAGGAAAAAGACAGCTGCTTCAACGTGGCTTTTGTACGGGCGTCATTCATTTGAAGGACATGCCTATCATTACGGTGACAGGTTCGCAGCTTGGGCGTGTGTCAGATGTATATTTTCAACCATTACAGGATACACAGATAGTAGGTTATGAGCTTACCGATGGTTTTGTTTCAGATCTAATAGAAGGTCGTAAATGGCTAAAGGCTCCAAGAAATATGAATGATATATTACTTGGACAAAATGCAATCATCGTTCCTGCTGTTAGTGAATCGGAATTGGAGCCAGTCGCAGCTTCCAATTTTAGAGGGTAAGGAGAATGTGTATGAGATGTCCGAACTGTAATTCCAAAGATATCGGGAAAATTGGTTCCCATCAATTTTATTGCTGGAGCTGCTTTATAGAACTGACAGTTAACGGCGATAAAATGTCAGTCTATCAGGTAGAAGAGGATGGAACGCTTAGCTCACTCGACGATTTATTTTTCGAGGAGCAGCCAGCAGCTGTAGACATACAATTAAACAGTTAAATTTATCGATATAGAAAACGGCAATCCGCGTGAGGGTTGCCGTTTTTTGTGCTGAATAGGAATACTTGTACATATAATGGCAAAGAATAGCTAGAATGAAGGTGGTGAATATGTGGAGAGGTTTACAAAGAATAGACTTTTTGTTGTCTTAATCTATACGATTTTATTATTGTTTGTTATCTACTTTCTCCTATTGCTTAAACCGATCATTTTGTCCATCTTTTCGTTTCTAAAGGCGGTCTTAGGTCCATTTATTGTAGCGATGATTATTTCTTATATATTGAATCCTGTTGTCAGTATGCTGCACGATCGAAAGGTTCCAAGGACGATGGCTGTTCTACTCATTTATGCTGTTTTTTGCACGATCTTAACGGTTATTTTAGTAAATATTATACCGATGTTTATCGATCAGATGCAGGAGCTGAACAAGCATCTTCCGGAGCTATCCATGCGAGCACAAAACTTAGTTGTCGATATTAACAACAGCTCACTACCTGAAAGCTTCCGTGAGGGACTGAATAAAACACTCGTACAATTTGAACGGAAAATATCAGAGACGTTGCTTACCTTCGTGGACAATATTGGTGGAATGGTCAATGCTTTGTTTGTCGCTTTTGTTGTACCGTTTCTTGCGTTTTATATATTGAAGGACTTTGAAGTGTTCGAACGAGCGATTATTAAATACGTACCAAAATCACATCGAAAAAATACGATTCGATTGTTAAAGGATGTCGATACTGCACTTGGCAGCTATATTCGAGGACAGCTGCTTGTTTGCTTAATAATTGGAACCTTCGCATATATCGGCTATCTCCTTGTTGGGATGCCCTATGCATTGCTGCTGGCAAGCATAGTGGCGATTACGAATGTCATTCCGTATCTTGGTCCGTTCATCGGAGCAGCACCTGCCCTGCTTATGGCATCTACCATTTCATTAAAAATGATGCTGCTTGTCGTGATCGTCAATACGGTCTGTCAAATTCTAGAGAGCAATATTATATCCCCTCAGGTTGTTGGTCGAACGCTGCACCTCCACCCGCTGGTTATAATATTAGCTGTGCTAGTTGGGGGCCAAGTGGCCGGTGTAGGGGGAATGATTCTTGCCGTGCCAATCTTCGCTTCCGGCAAGGTCATTATTCAGCATATGTTCGCCTATTATGTACGTCGAAAAATAATTTAACGGCAGCATTTGACAGCATCTTTCGCTGTAGCTATAATTTGAAAAGATGTATATGAAAATCGTTGATGAAAATAAGTACATCATAGCCCATTAGCCAGAGAAGGTGCTTCATTCCTATAGGGAATGGTTGAGAGAGCGCTACTAATGAAGAATGATGGAAAGCTGTTTCTGAGTGTGAGTCAAGCTCATCGGTTGGACCCGTTATCGTCCTTGAGGCGATTGCTTGATGTATGAAGCAATAACCAGGGTGGTACCGCGAACGATGATTCGTCCCTGTCTTGAACAGGGACTTTTTTTATTATTATGAGCAAATATTGCTATGGATCAGGAGGAATTTGCAATGAAAGCAAGTGAAATACGCTCTAAATGGTTAGCGTTTTTTGAAAGCAAGGGACATGCGATTGAGCCAAGTGCATCACTCGTGCCGCACAACGACCCATCCTTACTTTGGATTAATGCGGGTATGGCACCGCTTAAGCCGTATTTCGATGGCCGCGTAAAGCCTGAGAATCCACGGATTACAAACTCTCAAAAATGCATTCGTACCAATGATATTGAGAATGTAGGTAAAACTCGTCGTCACCATACGTTTTTCGAAATGTTAGGTAACTTCTCTATTGGAGATTACTTCAAGGAAGAAGCGATCACGTGGGCATGGGAGTTCCTTACCGATAAAAAATGGATTGGCTTTGATCCAGAGCGTCTATCTGTTACCGTTTATCCAGAGGACGAAGAAGCATTTAAGTTTTGGAATGAAAAAATTGGCTTGCCAGCTGAGCGAATTTACAAGCTTGAGGAAAATTTCTGGGACATTGGCGAAGGCCCGTGTGGTCCTTGTACGGAAATTTTCTATGATCGCGGTGATCGTTACGGTGACTTAAATGATCCGGAATGCTGGCCAGGTGGTGAGAATGAGCGCTTCCTAGAGGTTTGGAACCTCGTATTCTCACAATTTAATCATAATAAAGATGGTAGCTACACACCGCTTCCGAATAAAAACATTGATACAGGAGCGGGGCTGGAGCGTATCGCATCGATTCTGCAGGATGTTGATTCAAACTTTGATACCGACTTATTTATGCCGATTATCCGTCGTACAAGCGAGCTTGCAGGTGTAACCTATAAGCAAAACGAGGATCAAGACGTAGCATTAAAGGTTATCGCGGATCATATTCGTACCGTCGCTTTTGCCGTTGGTGACGGAGTTATGCCATCTAATGAAGGCCGAGGCTACATCATTCGCCGCTTGCTGCGCCGCGCAGTTCGCTACGGAAAAAAACTAGGGATAGACAAGCCATTCTTATTCGGTCTAACAGAAGTGGTTGGTCAAATTATGGGTGAATACTATCCAGCAGTAGTCGAGAAACGTGAATTTATAGAAAAAGTGATTCGTACGGAAGAGGAACGCTTCCACGAAACATTATCTGACGGCTTAGTGTTGCTCTCTAACCTTGTTAATGAGGCAAAAGCAAGCAACGTAACGGTTATCGGCGGCGAGGATGCTTTTAAGCTGTATGATACGTATGGCTTCCCGTTCGATCTGACAGAGGACTTTGCGATGGAGCATGGCATGACGGTTGATCTAGACGGCTTTAATGCTGCGATGGATGCTCAGCGCGCACGTGCTCGTGCTGCTCGACAAGATACAGGCTCGATGAAGATTCAAGGTGGACCTCTTGCTGATCTAACGGTTAACAGTCAATTTGTTGGCTATACTGAGCTAGAGAGCAAAGCTGTCATTACTGCGCTTATGTTTGATGACCAGCTTGTTGATGAAGTGCCAGCGGGTAATTCTGTTCATCTTATCCTTGACACAACACCATTCTATGCAGAAAGTGGTGGCCAGATCGGTGACCGCGGTACAATTACTGGCGATGGTTTTGTAATCGAGGTAGAGACAGTAACGAAGGCCCCGCATGGACAAAATCTGCATCAAGCAACTGTTGTTGAAGGTGTAGCTAAAGTGAATGCAGCTGTCACTGCAAAGGTAGATAAAGCTATTCGTGAGGATATCGTAAAAAATCATACGGCAACCCATCTTCTACATAAGGCTTTGAAGGAAGTGCTTGGCGATCATGTCAACCAAGCAGGTTCTCTAGTAGAAGGAGAGCGTCTGCGTTTTGACTTCTCACATTTTGGTTCCATTACGGTAGAGGAGCTTGCGCAGATTGAACGTAAAGTGAATGAGCAAATCTGGCTTGGTACACCGGTTGTTATCGAGCAAATGCCGATTGATGAGGCTAAAGCTCTTGGCGCTATGGCGTTATTCGGTGAGAAGTACGGCGATGTTGTTCGTGTCGTACAGGTTGGCAAGTATTCGATCGAGCTATGCGGCGGCTGCCATGTGAATAATACATCTGAGATTGGTATCTTTAAGCTGCTTGGCGAGAGCGGCATCGGATCAGGTGTGCGCCGTATCGAAGCAGTAACGGGCAAGCAGGCGTATCTATATTATGAAGCTCAGCTTGATTTGCTTAAGCAAGCGGCTGCGCAGCTAAAAAGCAATGTAGCTGATGTACCTAAGCGCATCGATGGACTTCATGGTCAGGTGAAGGACCTACAGCGTGAAAATGAATCGCTGCAGAGCAAGCTAAGTCACATTGAAGCGGGCTCGTTACTAGACGGCGTTGTAAAAGTAGGAGAAATTTCTGTATTATGTGCAAAAGTAAATGCATCCAATATGGAAGCTCTGCGTAATATTGTAGATGAGCTGAAAACAAAGCTGCCTTCAAGCGTAATCGTACTAGGTGCAGCAGCAGATGACAAAGTGAATTTGGCAGCAGCTGTTTCAGCTGATCTCGTTAAGAAAGGTTTCCATGCTGGCAAAATTATTAAAGAAGCAGCTCAGCATTGTGGTGGTAATGGTGGCGGTCGTCCAGACATGGCACAAGCAGGCGGTAAGGATATCGAAAAACTTGAAGATGCATTGAAACTTACACAACAAGTAGTTGTGCAGCAAGCAAATGTGATATAGTAGAGATATGCCATTTACCGTGGTTATGTTAGAGGGGGTGTTGCTGATGAGTTCAATGGATCAGACGATGAAGTTTAGTGTGAAGAGTGAAGGAGAGCAATCTTCAGAAGATGTTCTGCTTAAGGTATACGATGCCTTACTTGAGAAAGACTATAATCCGATTAACCAGATCGTCGGCTATCTGTTGTCAGGAGACCCCGCATATATCCCACGACACAATAATGCGAGAAGCATGATCGGCAAGAAGGAACGCGATGAGCTAATTGAAGAGCTTGTTCGTTTCTATCTCTTGCACAAGAAACAATAGCTTAAGGGGCCGTATACGATGAGAGTCATGGGGTTGGATTATGGTGACCGTCGCATTGGCGTAGCCATTAGTGATGAGCTACGATGGACGGCACAGGGGCTAACCGTCGTGGAGAAAAGACGCGACGGTGGTGAACTCGACAGGATCGCTGAACTTGCACAGGAGCATGATGTTTCTGAGGTCGTGGTTGGGCTGCCCAAGAACATGAACGGTACGATCGGTCCTCGCGGTGAGATATGCCAGGATTTTGCCGAGCAAGTAAGGCAAAAGCTTGGCATGCCGGTTCACCTTTGGGATGAGAGATTAACCACAGTTGCAGCAGAGCGAACATTGGCGGAAGCCGAAATTGGTCTGAAAAAACGCAAGCAAGTCGTTGACAAAATGGCGGCAACGCTAATTTTGCAAAACTATCTTGATTCTAAATGAAAAGGTGAGTGTTAACATGGCAAACAATGAACATAACTATGAAGAACCAGAAATTATCTACATCCCAGATGAGGATGGCAATGAAGAAGAATTCGAAGTCATTATGAAGTTTGAGGTAGATGATTCTGACGCTAAATATATGATGGTCGTTCCTTTAATTTCTGAGAACGAAGAAGAGGACGAAGTATATGCATTCCGTTATACAGAAGACGGAGATGATCTTCAGCTATTCACCATTGATGATGAAGATGAATGGGCCATCGTTGAAGAAACGTTCAACACATTGCTAAGTGAGCTGGAGGAGTAAAGGATGTCTTTTCAATATCCAACATCATCTCCTAAGCTCTCATCAAGCTTAAATGAGCATTATGGACGCGAGGTAGAGCTCTTTAATGACGAAGGTGCTGCTGAAGCATTTACGATCAAGCTGGAATTCACCTGGGGCGATATTGCCTATGTTGCTCTGCAATCAGCTGCAATGATTGCTGAGGACGAGGTTGAATTTATGAGAGTGATCGTTGAAGGTGACGATATACAGCTTGAAAGCATCGCTGATGAGGATGAATGGGAAGCAGTGTCTGAGGCATACGACGATTTAATGTTCACCGACGAGGAAAGACCTTAATTGAAAAGCGTTCATCAAAAAGAGCGGCATAACACCGCTCTTTTTGATGATGTTAAAGCACGATAGCTAATAAGAGAGGTGCAAAGCTTTTGAATCATATAGATGATGAAATGTTAGAATCTAAGCCAGTAAAAGCAAAAAAAGCAAAGCGAAAAAAACCACGAATTTGGTTAGTTTCGTTCTGGGTTTGCTTCTCCTTGCTATTTCTAATGGTCATCGTTGCTGTTAGCGGCTTGTATTATGTATGGAATCAGCTGAGTCCTACAAAAGCAGGTGCTCCTATTGAAGTAACGATTACGAAGGGGATGTCTGCGAATTCTGTATCTAAGCTGCTTGAAGAGAACGGTATTATAAAAAATAGCTTTATATTTGGATATTATCTTGTCTTAAAGGACGAAGGAGCTAATTTTCAAGCGGGCAAGTATAAGCTGAACCCTGGTATGGACAAGGCAGAAGTAATTGCTAAGCTTAATGCTGGTGACGTTATTGCCGAGGAAACGGTTACGTTTACGATTCCAGAAGGCTATTCTGTTGAACAAATTGCTGACAAGCTCTCTGCGGAAGGGCTTGGAGATCGCGAAAAGTTTATAGCGCTGGCCAACGAGGATCGCTCATGGTCAGGCGCCGAAACGGTATTACTGCTGCCGAATGAGCTTGAAAACGTAAAATATCGCTTAGAAGGTTATTTGTTCCCTGACACCTATGAATTTGTGAAGGGGATATCCGAAGAAGAAATGATTATAAGATTGCTGAGAGAGCAGGATCGTAAGCTAGCGACACTGCCTGAGGACTGGGTAGATCAGCTAGATGTGCTCGGCTTAACGATGCATGAGCTGTTAACGATTGCCTCCTTGATTGAGCGTGAGGTTGTCGTTGATGAGGAGCGTCCAATTGTAGCAGGTGTTATCTACAATCGCTTAGCTAAACCAATGAGACTGCAAATCGATGCAACGATACAATACGCACTAGGGAAACAAAAGGATGTATTATCCTATGAGGACACGGAGCTTGACAGTCCGTATAACACATATCAAATCGATGGACTGCCGCCAGGACCAATTGCTAATCCAAGCTTGGAATCTATCAAGGCAGCGTTGTACCCTGATGAGCATAATTATTTCTATTATGTTACGAAGAAGGATGGTACTCAAACACATTTATTTGCTGAAACCTTTAGTCAGCATGAACGGAATATAGAAAAAAGTAAGCAAGCGACCCAATAATGGGGCGCTTGCTTAGATGAGGTGAGTGTTTATGTCATATAATCCAGAATTACTAGCAACAGCTGCTCACATGGATGAACTGGAGAAGCTGATTGATGCAGGCGTAACAGCGATTGTTGTCGGTGAAGCAAAATTTGCTAGCAGGCTAGCTGGTCAATTTGATCTCGATATGATTAAACAAGCGACTGAGCTGGCGCACAGTAAGAAAGCTAAGCTGTATGTATCGATGAACAATTTGATCGATAACGCAACGGTTGATGAGCTTCCACAATATATCCAATCGATACAATCGTTCGGGGTAGATGCAATTGTCTATGGAGATCCAGCCGTCCTCATGGCCGTAAAGGAGCATGCGCCGGGCATGAAGCTGCATTGGAATGCTGAGATGACGTCAACAAACTATGCCACTGCAGAATATTGGGCTAGACGCGGAGCTACACGGTTCGTTATGGCGCGTGAGCTGAATATGGAGCAAATTGTAGATACAAAACAAAAAAGTGCAATTGAAATTCAAGTGCAGGTGCATGGCATGACAGCGATCTATCATTCGAAGCGTTCATTGGTACAAAGCTATGCTGAGCACCATCAGCAACGTGATCGCTATGCGCAGCTACAGCAAGCAGCAGGACTTTATTTAATGGAAAATGACCGTCCAGACGAGCGGTTTCCAATATTTGAGGATGAATACGGCACTCATATTATGAGCTCTGACGATATTTGTATGTTAGAAAATATGCATGAGCTGCTAGATGCTAGAGTTGATAGCTTCAAAGTTGAAGGAATACTCAAGTCAGTAGAATATAATGTAACGGCCGTAAAGGCATATCGAGCGGTAATTGATGCGTACTTGGCAGATCCAGATAACTATGAATTTGATGAATCCCAGCTGGAGCCTATTCGAGAGCTGCAGGATCCAGGACGTGAATTAAGCTTTGGCTTCTTCTTCAAGGAACAAGTATATTAATTTGTAAGTGCAGTAGGAGGTTAGACATGAGTACGACAACGAAAAGAGTTCCTCGCTTTAACGGTAAACGCAATCGTTTAGCTCGCCCAGAGCTGCTTGCCCCTGCCGGCAATCTTGAAAAACTAAAATTTGCTGTGCATTATGGTGCGGATGCCGTTTATATCGGTGGGCAGCAATACGGATTGCGCTCAAATGCGGATAACTTTAGCTTCGAAGAGATGAGGGAAGGCGTTGAGTTTGCTAAGAAATACGGCGCTAAAGTCTTCGTAGCAACGAATATTTATGCCCATAATGAGGATTTAGAAGGCATTGAGCAATATTTGAAAAACCTACAAGAGGCAGGGATTGCAGCAATCATTGCGGCTGATCCCATCATTATTGAAACAGCTCAGCGAGTTGCTCCTAACATGGAGGTTCATCTCAGCACACAGCAATCGGTGCTTAACTGGAAGACGGTCCAATTCTGGAAGGAAGAAGGCCTGCCACGCGTGGTGCTGGCACGTGAGACAAGCTTTGAAGAAATTCAAGAGATTAAAAATCATGTTGATATTGAGATCGAAGCATTTATTCATGGAGCAATGTGCTCGTCATTCTCTGGCCGTTGTGTGTTATCCAATCACTTTACAGATCGAGATTCCAATCGTGGTGGCTGCTGCCAATCCTGTCGCTGGAAATATGACCTGTTTCTCGAGGGTGCGCCAGTTAATGAAGAGGGTGAAGACCCATTTACAATGGGCTCCAAGGATTTGTGCATGATTGAGCATATTCCTGATCTCATTGAGGTGGGGATCGACAGCTTTAAGATCGAGGGTCGAATGAAGAGCATTCATTATGTTGCATCGGTCGTGAATGCGTACCGTCAAGCTATTGATGCTTATTTCGATGATCCCGAGCATTACGAGCTGAAGCAGGAGTGGCTTGATGAAATTAATAAGGCAGCTAATCGCCCGCTTAATACAGGATTTTTCCTTGATGTTCCTGGAACAGAGGATCATATCTATACAGCGGAAGAGAAACCGGCACCTTATGATTTCGCTGCAGTTGTTCACGACTACGATGAATCGACACAGTTTGCTACGATTGAGCAACGTAGTCACTTTACGGTTGGCCAGGAAATCGAATTTGTCGGGCCGGGTGGAAGATTCTTTAAGCAAACCGTTTCTGAGTTAACGGATTTAGAAGGTAACAAGCTGGATGTCGCACGTCATCCATTGCAAAAGCTGCGTATTCGTACATTGAAGCCAGTTCAACCAATGGATATTATGCGCAAAAAAATTAAATAACAATTACGCTGGACCCATGTGAAATTTAATTTTGCATGGGTCTTTTTTACTGCAGACATTGACAATTTTCGCCGCTTAACAAATAATAGAGCTAGACAGGACTGCTGTACATAAACCAAAAATGAAAGCGTTTAACTCAAATCAAAGGGCGGTGCTATAGGTGAAAGTAAAAAAGGATGACGCTTCGAAAAAACAAAAGAAAGTGAAGAAAAAAGCTCCAATTAATATGAATCCGTTTCAATCTGTGGGTACAAAGCTGTTCTTCTATATCTTCGGTGGTATATTGGCCTGTGTATTAACGATGGGCATTATGGCTTATAACCAATCAAAAAGTATTATAGAGAATAAAGTATCTGAATCAGGACAGCAGACGATTAGTCAGCTTGCTGTGAATTTAAACAATACATTAAAGAAATACGACGACCTTACTTTGCAGGTCATGGTCGATCCTGCTTTTCATGAGCTTGTAGGCACGGTGACGGATAAGCAATTAGGAGAATATGAAAAATTCGAAGCGACAAAGGATATTTCCAGTAAGCTGCAAAGCATGATCTTTGGTAATGATAATATTAATGGTATGGCTCTTATTCCCGTTGACTCAAGCGCGAATATCATTACTGCAGGTAGTGCTCAGCATAGTAAAGTTGAACAACTGAAGGAGGAGCCATGGCTGGAAGAGGTTAAAGAGCTAAATGGCCGAACAGTATGGATAGATGCAAGAGCAGGTGGACTTATCGCTAACAATACTTCTAGCGCTAGCTTTGGCGTAGCTCGTCTATTGAAAAATACAACGAGCAGTCAAGCCGTTTATGTGCTGGTGCTTGATATTTCGACTAAAGGAATATTAAATGAGCTTGATAGAATTTCACTTGGTGAAGGTAGCGAGCTATCTATTGTCAATGCTAATAACCATTATATGGTGCATGCTGATGCTTCTAAAGTAACAACAGAATCAGTATTCAAGCTAGATGGATCTGAACATAATAGTGTTAGCACAACTTTAGAGGGCATCGGCGATGTGCTGTTAATGCACAATGTACTGGAATACACGGGATGGTACCTAGTCGGGAATATTCCGGTAGAAGAGCTGGTTAAGGATGCCGAGGTGATCAGAAACCTCACGATTAATCTAGCGATTATTGCAGCATTAATTGCGGTTGGGATAGCAGCAATTGTCATTATAACGATTGGTCGTCCGCTCATTAACCTCCGTAATTTAATGCAGGAGGGTGCAAAAGGAGATCTAACGGTTCGTTCGACGATTAAAAAGCGTAAGGATGAGATTGGGCAGCTTAGCAGCAGCTTTGACCAAATGATGGAGCAAATTACGTACTTGGCAGAGCAAACTAAAAATTCTGCTGACGCCGTTCTAATGACGGCATCGACGTTAACCGATGCATCGACTAAAACAGCAATCTCAGCAAAGGAAATAGCTGTCGCAACAGAAGAAATTGCAAATGGCAGTACGAGCCTTGCAGTGGAAGCTGAGCGTGGCAATGACATTACATATATGATTAATGAGCAAATGCAGCAAGTCATACATGCGAATGAGCAGATGGTCCAATCTGCTTATGACGTTGAACAAGCGAGTGGTAAAGGAACGGCTTATATGGCTGAGCTCATTGAAAAAACTGGAATGACAGAAGTTATGACGAGAGAAATGGTAACGAAGGTAGACTCATTGAAGGACAGTACCCGTTCCATTGTTCAAATTTTAGATGTACTTAACGCTGTAACGAAGCAGACGAATATCTTATCTCTAAATGCGACAATCGAGGCTTCAAGAGCCGGCAACGCAGGAAAAGGCTTTATGGTTGTTGCGAATGAGATTAGAAATCTTGCTGACCAATCCACGCAATCCATAGATGTTGTTGCACAAATTACAGACCGTATCCAAAATGAAATCGTTGAAACAGTCGATGTGCTATCAAAAGCACATCCGATGTTCCAAGAGCAAATACATTCTGTAAAGGAAGCAAACGTGATTTTTGAAAATGTACAAGGGCAAATGAGTGGATTGATTACGAAGCTTGAAGAGGTTACTCGCTCTGTACAAAAGCTAGAAGCTTCTCAGCATGTCCTTAATGAAGCAATGAGCAATGTTAGCGCAGTTGCACAGCAGTCATCAGCTACTTCCGAGGAGGTTGCAAGCTTAAGCTCCGAGCAGCTAAGTGTTAGTGATAATTTAGTTATATTGTCTACTGAGCTAAGCGAAGTGTCTAATGCACTGAAAGAAACATTGTCTCAGTTCAAAGTTTAGATATTAATTGTAGTGAGTAGAAGCAGGCAATAGGGATAGGAAGTCCCTATTGCCTGCTTCTTTACGTAGGTTAATAGAACTAATATATTAGAGCTAAATGCTTCCTGTTTGTGGTATATTCCGATAAAATAAAACATTTTAATTTCGAAATATGTAGAATTTTGGTGGGTAATGATGGTATGATTAGAGAGATTTAATATTTAGTTCTAAAGCAGTACAATAATTTAAGGTGGTGCTAGACAGCATGAAGAAAGTCAGACAAAAAAATTCTTCATCGAATCAACAGAACAAGGATGCTAAAGCCGAAATGAAAAAAAGTTTCGAGCTATTAGGCAAAACATTTAGATCACAAATTAATACGATGAAGAGTGGAAATCGCAATAAGATAACGCATAGTATAGGCGTTAAGCTGCTTATTATTATGTTTGTTAGTATCGTACTCTGTGTTTCAGCAGTTGGTACGATCTCGTTCCAAAAAGCAAAGAGCTTACTAGAAAGCAACGTATCAGCAGCCAACGTTCAGACGATTAATCAGGTTGGTAATAGCATTGATACAGTTCTGAAAAGCTATATAGATGTATCATTCCAAATTATGTTTGATAATACCATTATAACCGCAATGAAAACGTTGCTTACGACAGACAATACATATGAGCAGTTAGAAGCAAACCGTAACTTAACGGAAAAACTATCAAACTATATGGTGACGAATACGACGATTCGTAACATAGCAATTGTACCTATGTCGGAAAAGATTGAGCCATATATCAATGGTACAGCGACAAATTTAGCAGTCCAACGCAAAAAGGGTGAACAGTATCGCAGTACTGATTGGTTCCAAACTGCAGTTGAGGAAGCAGGGGCAGCTGTGTGGGTTGAGCCTCAAGCTGAAGGAATAATAGACCCTACTCCATATCGATCAGTTGCGCTTTCACGTCTCGTTCGAGATTTAGGCAATCCTGATCAATCCTATATGCTCGTGTTAGAGTTCGATGCTCAAAACCTATTCTCAGCAGCAAACGATGTTGATTTAGGAAAAAATAGTGAAGTGGTTATTCTGAATAACCAACATCAGTTTGTTTTTAGTCAGAATGAAGAGGCTTACGGTACAGAGCCTAAAATTGTTATTTCAGAATCAACGACTGAGCTTACTGCGGATAGTCGAACAGTTAAAGGTGCAGACGAAAAAAGCTACCTAGCCGTTTTCCAGACTTTGAATAACTATGATCAGTGGCGTGTTATTGCTGCCATCCCAGTAGAGGTTTTTGCAGCACAGGCTGCACCGATAGGTAATATTACCGTTATCATTTGTATTATTGCTGCCTTTATTGCGATTGCAGTCGGAATCTTCATTATGCGCAATATTGGCGCTCCGCTTGCGAAGCTTAGCGGTCAGATGGAAAAAGGCGCTGGTGGTGATTTGACCGTTCGTGCATCGATAAAGGAACGTAAGGATGAAATCGGTACGTTATCGAAAAGCTTTGATATGATGATGGAGCAGATCTCGCTATTAGCTACGCAGACGACTAGCTCCGCGGCTGAGGTTCTTAAAACTGCCTCTGAGCTTAGCGAAACGTCCAATAAGACAGCCATTGCATCTAGAGAGATTGCTGTGGCAACGGATGAAATCGCAGGTGGTGCATCAAGTCTTGCGGTGGAAGCAGAAAAAGGAACTGATTTAACGAGCCGGATTAACGAGCAGATGGATCAAATGAATCAGTATGCTAATAATATGTCACAGTCTGCCCAAGAGGTTGAACGTGCCAGTCAGCAAGGAACAAGCTATATGGCAGAATTAATCGATAAAACCGGCACGACAGAACAGATGACACGTGCAATGGTAGATAAGGTTAATAAATTGAAGGAAAGCACAACATCGATTGTCAAAATCTTAGATGTTCTAAATGCAGTAACGAAGCAAACGAACATTCTTTCTCTAAATGCTACGATTGAAGCTGCACGAGCAGGAGCAGCGGGTAAAGGCTTCATGGTAGTTGCGGATGAGATTAGACAGCTTGCCGATCAATCCCGTCAATCGATTGAGGTTGTTGCTGACATTACGACAAAAATTACGACCGAGATTGAAGAAACGGTAGCCGAGCTAGATAAAGCCTATCCGTTATTCCAGGATCAAATTAACTCTGTTAAGGAAGCGAACCAGCTGTTTTTATCTGTACAAGCTCAGATGGACGGATTTAAGGATAGCATGAATCTAGTAAAGGAATCGATTGATGATCTGAATCAATCTCAGCATGTACTTAGCGATTCTATGAACAATGTTAGCGCGGTTGCACAGCAATCTTCAGCTACGAGTGAAGAAGTAGCATCACTTAGCACAGAGCAGTTAAACATTAGTGAGAATCTTGTGCAGCTATCCAATCAACTGCAGCAAGTATCAAATAGCTTAAAAGATAGTCTATCAAAATTTAAGATCTAGTGTTCATTCTTTTTCAGGCTAATCCCTATGGATTAGCCTGATTTTTTGTTTTTAGCACGTCATAAATAGGCAATACTAAATGTACAGCCGAGGAGGAGTACATTTATGCATAAAAGAGCGCTTATCGTTGGTATAGGCTTTACATGCTTGATGTTCATCTATATAGCACGATTAATGATTGTTCAAATTATCCCAACTGCGATCAATGGATCGAGTGTAAATAATAAATATAAAGAACACAATTGGAAGGCTACTGCAGTGACGCAGCGAACGAAGCAGCTTCAGCTCGATGACGGTCGTGCTGTTTTCCTAGACCAGCATGAGCAGCCGCTGCAAACGGAACGGTATAAGACAATCGCATTCTTTCCGATAAAACGCTGGGATGAATTGACTTTAATTGAGGCGACTAAGCTTGGCACGATATTGGACCGAGCACCAAGTGAGCTCATGTCGTGGGTGAAGGAGCTAAAGTTTGCTGATTTCATCTACGATGATAAGCATTTACCAGTCCGATTGACTGAACAACAAATTAGGCAGCTCAGTCAGCTCGATCAGGAAGGGTTTGAGGTAGTAGATTATACAGCGAGAAATGGACACAACGATAGCTACAGACATGTGATTGGTTTTATCGGTGAGCATCCAGAGTGGGTAGAGCAGCGCTATCGTTCAGAAATCGATACACTAAAAAACTGGGATCGTAACTCTAAGGTAGGAGTAAGCGGCTTAGAGCATTCATTAGATCGAATATTGCACGGTTTAGGGCCAACCTACATATCATACACGTTGGACGGTCAATCGAGATATATGGCTGGTATTGGAGCTAGATTTATTGCACCGAACAATCCATACTACCCTTTACATGTCGTAACGACATTAGACTTAGAGCTACAAAGCTCAATTGAGAAGCTAATGGATGAACGAAACGTTGCAGAAGGAGCAGTCGTTCTGCTTGATGCAAGCAACGGTGACATCAAAGCGATGGTATCCCGTCCACGATTACAGCCGGAGTCTTGGGCAAATATCGATAACAATAGCTGGCGTAACCACGCGCTAACTGCCTATGAGCCGGGCTCTATATATAAAATAGTTACTGCAGCAGCGGCATTGGAGTATGGTGTAGTAACAGAGGATGAGCAATTTCATTGTAGTGGTGAATATGGCAAATATGGCTTATCCTGCTGGAAAAAGGGTGGCCATGGAAAGCAAACATTAGCAGATGCTTTTGCCAATTCCTGCAATATCGTTTTTGCAACATTAGCTGAACGATTAACGTCACAGCAGCTTCATGATACTGCTGCAGCACTAGGTGTAATCCATCCTGTAGGCTGGCATAACGATCAGCGCATATCACCTTTACCTGGCCCAATGCGTCTTCTTGAAGAGGAGGAGGCTGGTACTGCCGTTCATGATGTTTTGACAAGAGATGGAGGAATTATGGCACAGACTGGCATTGGGCAGCGGGATGTACGCTTAACACCACTGCAAGCTGCTAATATGATCGTAACGATCTTGAACGGAGGACTGCAGTATGAGACAAGAGTTGTATCAAGCATCAATTATGCAGATGGAATTCCAGTCATCGAGCTTCCTGTTCATATCGGACACGAACATAAATATCGTATCCATCCATCTACAGCACATCGTTTAAGGTATTATATGGAGCAAGTTACAGCGCGCGGAACAGCTGCTTATTTGCAGGGTGGAGCATGGTCTTTAGCTGGAAAAACGGGAACAGCGCAACTTAGCGGGAATCTTGATGGCTACAATAATCAATGGTTTACTGGTTATGCGCCTGCAGACAAGCCTCGTTATGCTGCAGCCGTACTATTGAGAAAGACAAGAGCTGATAGCAAAAACAAAGCGGCAAGCTTATTTCAAGAGGTGATGGAGCTTGCTGCAGAGCACGAATTAAAGGAGCAGGGGCATAGCAAGAAGTAATTGTGATAAAAAAGGAGTAAGCTGGAGTATTACTCCATAGCTTACTCCTTCTGTTAAGTACATGCTGCACTTATTGCTCTTCTACCTTATCCAGACTATCATATTCTCCGATCGGCTTACGAATCCAACGCTCGAAGTAGCCTTGATCATATAATGCTTTCACGAGAATAAGTAAAATTGGCGACATAATCATACCTGCGACACCAAACAAGGAAAGCGAAATAATCATAAATGCCAGCATTGTAAATGCTGAAACACCAAGCGAATCACCAGTAATTTTAGGCTCAAGCAATTGTCTTGCCACAATCACAACAAGCCAAATCGCTGTTACCCAGATCCCTAGCTGGACGTCTCCAACAATAAAAAGATAAGTAATCCACGGTATGAAGATTGTACTTACGCCAAGCAGTGGCAGTACATCAAAGATAGCAGCAATGATAGAGATAATGAGAGCATTTTTCACTCCTAATAGAAGGAGTGAAGCTAGAATAACGATAAACGTAATGCTAATGAGCTTACTTTGTGCCTTGATATAGACCCAAATCCCTTTTAGCACGTTATCTCGTAAAAAGAAAAATGCCTGCTTAAACGTATTCGGTGTTTTCTCATTGGCAATTCTTTTCCAATCTACGATTTCAATACTTAGGAAGTAGGCTAATATAAGACCGATAGCCGCATTAAATATAAAGGAAGTAAACGATGAAATCGAATTGATGACAGCCGTTAGTGCAGCCATCAGCCAGGTTTGAATTTTATCCGATGCGCTTTGCAATATCGCAGCGAGCTCATCGGCAATATTAATGTCGAATGGTAGACGTGAAAGCTGTTCTTCGACATACAGCGTTCCTTGCGTGATATTCGCGGTTAGTAGCTTCTGATAATAAGGAAGATCAGTGATAAGCTCTGTCCCTTGTATAGCAGCAATAAAGATGATTGCGCCAATAGAGCCAAGGATGATAAGCGTAAAGAGAATAGCAGAGATCGCAGCAGCGATGCTTTTTTTCATGCCTAGCTTGTGTAGAC
Source organism: Paenibacillus camelliae (assembly GCF_023715345.1). Classification (GTDB taxonomy): domain Bacteria; phylum Bacillota; class Bacilli; order Paenibacillales; family Paenibacillaceae; genus Pristimantibacillus; species Pristimantibacillus camelliae. Next base: position 732,622 of record NZ_JAMBNY010000001.1, on the reverse strand, counting down.
GCTTCGCTAACGGTTCAATACATACGAAAATAACTAAGGAAAAGAATATCGGCTTAGCGATGTTGTAGATTAGGCTAAACAGCCACATTGCTAGTATGACTGTAACGACAATCAGACCGATATCGAACATCGTACGCCAATACTTTTTATAGAATGATAACAAGAGCATTCATCCTTTCAACCAAAATCTGAGATTGTTTACAACAGTAAATATTAGTGAGGAAAATGAGAAAATATGATACAATATTAGCTAGTGCTTTTAATAATTTCTTAATGATATAAAGCCTATATTGACTATATCATTTTTTGGGTGAGGAAGACAATCATGGAGAATCTCTTAACTTGGGGCTTTTATTTTATGACCTTCTACGCATTTATTCCAGGATTGCTTAGCAGAGTATTCGGTTATCGCGTATTCAAAAAGGGAGATGCAAGAAATGAACTTGCCTTAACCTTCGATGATGGGCCTGACCCTATATATACAGAGCAGCTACTAAATCTGTTGAAAAAATACAATGCTAAGGGTACTTTTTTCGTAGTTGGTGTACATGCCGAGCAGTATCCTGAGCTGTTGTTACGTATGAAGGAAGAAGGCCACACGATTGGTGTACACAATTATGAGCATAAAACGAATTGGTTTATGCGGCCGAAAACGGTAAAAAAACATATTGAATTAACGAATGATATTATCGAAAAGGTGACAGGCGAGCGTTCGATTTATTACCGTCCTCCATGGGGGATAATGAATCTATTTGACTATCGAAATGTATCGAAGCTTCATATTGTGCTATGGTCCTCATTGTTTGGAGATTGGTCAGAAAAGATTACAGCTGACAAATTAAAAAAACGTATGCTAAAAAAAGTAGCGCCAGGAGAAGTGTTATTGCTTCATGACTGCGGAAGAACATTAGGTGCTGATGTGGATGCGCCTCGTAATATGCTGATTGCGCTAGAGGCCTACCTAAAGGCAGCGACCGAAAAAGGGTTGAAAATGGTTACGATTGACGAGCTGATTGTATTAAGTGAAGGGAAGCTTAAGCAAAAACGTTCACTTGGTAAACGAATGCTCATTAAGCTATGGCTTGGCTGGGAAACATTGTTTCACAAGGTGATGAAGTTGAAGGCAGTAAAGGTAGAGGATGGTTCCATGCTGCATTATCGTCTAATTACCTACAAGGGTGAGGAGATAAGCATGCATCAGGATGATGTACTATCGAATGGCGATCTCATTGCAGAGCTGCATTTTGATAATAGAAAATTATCTGAGATAGCTTTTACATCAAAAAATCCTTTAGTGGTTGCTGTTAAAACGATTCGTGAAGTAGAAAGAGCACTCCCTAAGCTTGCAACGATGCTGGCTGCTGAGCAACAAGCTAAGCATATTAAAGCCATTCAAGGAATAACGATGATTAATCGTGGGGCAGACAAGCTTGGTTTTAGCATTCATAGTATGCCTGAGGGCTTGTTCAAGAAAAGCACGGAAATGTATTTGAGTGTATTGATGAAGGTATTAACACCGAAACAAAACAGTGTTCAATCCAATGCTGCCGCTAGAAAGGCGACAGTGGAAGAACCTAAAATCCTCATAATGTCGACAAACTATTTATATGAAAATTTCGCACAGCACTAATAGATAATTATCATGAGTTAACACATACATTAGAAATAATAAGCGTATTCGACTAAAATCGAATACGCTTATTATTAATTTTTCAGATAAAATCTACTGTAGTATTATACTTTAGCATTGACACGTTACATTCAAAGAGCCTATAAAAAAAGGGGTTCGAAATGCGGCTGCATTTCAAACCCCTTAAATTTATTGTATGCTGCTACATTTTCATAACAGCGCCTGTGTTAGCGCTTGTTACGAGATGAGCGTAACGTGCCAAGTAGCCGCGTTTAATCTTAAGATCAAAGCCAGGCCATGCAGCTTTACGAGCTTCAAGCTCCTCATCGCTAATCAGTAGGTTCATCGTACGATTGTTCATATCGATCTCAACGATGTCACCATCTTGGATGAAGGCGATTGGACCACCGTCAGCTGCCTCAGGTGAAACGTGGCCAATGGAGATACCACGAGAAGCACCGGAGAAGCGTCCATCTGTAATTAAGGCAACCTTAGCGCCAAGTCCCATACCCGCAATTTGGGAGGTAGGAGCAAGCATCTCAGGCATACCAGGACCACCACGAGGACCTTCATAACGAATAACGACAACGTCGCCTTCTTTAATTTTTCCGTTTGCAATACCTGCAAGACAGTCATCTTGAGAGTCAAAGCATACAGCAGGACCTTTGTGATAGCCACCAACAGATTTATCTACCGCACCTGTCTTAATAACTGCGCCATTAGGAGCAATGTTACCGAACAGAATAGCTAGTCCACCACGCTCTGTATGCGGGTTATCGATTGTATGAATGACATCTGTATCTTTAATCTCGCAGCCTTCAACATTTTCACGAATCGTTGTACCAGAAACGGACAAGCAATCCCCGTTAAATGCGCCTTCTTTTTTCAATAGCTCGTTGATGATCGCACTAACGCCACCAGCATTGTGCACATCTTCGATATGATAGTCAGAAGCAGGAGCAATTTTCGCTAAATGTGGTACACGCTCAGCAACCTCGTTAATGTTTTCGATGGAGTACTCGATACCAGCTTCATGCGCAATAGCAAGTGTATGAAGAACCGTATTCGTAGAACCACCCATTGCCATATCTAACGCAAAAGCATTATCGATCGCTTCCTTTGTTACGATATCGCGAGGCTTGCGATCCATTTTAATAAGTTCCATCAGTTGACGTGCAGATTGTTTAACAAATTCTTTACGCTCTGGAGAGACAGCAAGAATCGTACCATTGCCCGGCAATGCAAGTCCTAGGCCCTCTGCAAGACAGTTCATGGAGTTCGCAGTGAACATACCTGAACAAGATCCGCAGGTTGGGCAACCAAATTGCTCTAGCTCTAGCAATTGATCGTCATTGATAATTCCGGATTGGTGAGCACCGACACCTTCAAAAACGCTGGAAAGTGAGATTGCGCGGCCATCAGAAGTTCTGCCCGCTTTCATCGGTCCACCACTAACGAGCATCGTAGGAATGTTAACACGCAATGCACCTAGAATCATACCAGGTGTAATTTTATCGCAGTTCGGTATGCAAATCATTCCGTCGAACCAGTGAGCATTAACTACTGTTTCTACAGAATCTGCGATAATCTCACGACTTGCCAAGGAGTAACGCATACCGATATGGCCCATGGCAATACCATCGTCTACGCCGATCGTATTGAATTCAAATGGAACACCGCCAGCTTCACGGATGGCTTCCTTTACAATTTTACCGAACTCCTGTAAATGCACATGACCTGGAACAATGTCGATGTAGGAGTTACATACCGCAATAAACGGCTTATCGAAGTCTTCTTCCTGAACGCCTGCAGCACGAAGCAAGCTGCGATGTGGCGCGCGGTCAAACCCCTTTTTGATCATATCAGAACGCATTCTTTGTCTTGCCATATGAAGTTCCTCCTTATACCTTTACGCTATAATGACTTTCATTGTTTACACTCTTAAATTACGAGTTCAAACCGATTTCTATTTGAACATCCTATTAAGTCTATAAAAATAATATTAGCATACTGAAAACGTTATGGCTAGAAAGTTATGCTGGATAAAGTAAGGAATTAAAGCAGGCTGTCGAACTTTTTGCTATACTATGAATAGTTAATCATAGAATAAGCTTCAGCGACGTAAAAAGTCGATAAAGGAGAAAAAGACAAATGACGGATAATAACGAGCACAAAATTGAAATTATGTATCAGCTCGATGAATCATTCCGGGAAATACGGAGCGCAATTAATACATATTGGAGTAAATACAGTGTTCATGGAATTGGTATTACACATGGACGATTATTGTCCACACTCGCCAATGAAGGAGCACGAAAGGCATCGTATTTGGCTGATCGACTTCATATTACATGTGGTGCGGTAACTGGTATTGCTGACAAGCTTATCGAGCACGGTCTTGTCGTACGATTGAAGGATGATTCCGATCGCAGAGTGGTGCTTTTAAGTTTAACTGAGCTTGGTGCAAAGCGTGCGGAGGAAATTAAAATGATAAGAAAGAACCTCATGCTAAACATGTTTGCAAGTTTGAGTGAAGAGGAAATGGAGCAAGGCTTACAGCTCTTTACGAAAATTAAAAGCAATTTATTTGATTATTTGGATTCTGAAGAAGAATGAAAAAAGAAGCTTTGTAGCACATTAATATCATTAAGATTAATAGATGAAATTAAGCATAATGTTCGTGTTTTAGCCGTGTAATCGCTTTTAATTGTGACTAAATTTTGAAATTTATAAAATTTTGCTTAAAAACCGAAGAATATTGTGTAATATGAAGAAGTATTTTGTCGAATTACAACACAAGGAGAGAAAAACTGTGAAAAAGAGATTGACTTTAATGTTATCCCTAGTTCTAGTCATGGCTTTACTTGCAGCTTGCGGCAGCAATAACAGCAAGAACGAAGGATCCAATGCATCGGAGAGCGACAAAAAAGATCTGAAGATCGCTCTTGTTCTTCCAGAAGAAATTGGTGTTAACCCATTCTTCGAGCTAGCAGATCAAGGATTACAAAAAGCAGGTGAAGAGTTCGGTGTAAAAGTTTCAACGATCCAATCTTCAGATCCAAATGCTTTTGAGCAAAACTTCCGTTCTACAGTAGCTGAAGGCTATGATTTAATTATTACTGCTACTTTCCAAGCAGAGGATGTATTAAGAAAAGTAGCGGCTGAAAATCCTGACAAAGCATTTGCTATTATTGACACAGTTATGCCAGACGTTCCAAATGTACGTAGCGTTGCATTTATCGAGAATGAAGCTTCTTTCCTTCTTGGCGCAGCGGCTGGACTAATTACTGAATCAAATGTAGTTGGTAATATCGTTGCTGTTGAAGGCGCATTGATGGATAAATACACAATTGGCTTTGAAAAAGGTCTTGCTCATACGAATCCAGATGCAAAAGTTCTTGTAAGCTACGTTGGTGGCTTCACAGATTCAGCAAAAGCAAAAGAGCTTGCTAAGGTTCAAAATTCACAAGGTGCTGACTTTATTGCTGGTATGTCTGCTGTTGGTGACTTCGGAGTGTTTGAAGCAGCTGCTGAAGACGGCTTCTATACATCTGGTCAGGACGTCGATCGTACGGTTATTGATCCAGAGCACATTATACTTTCTCAAATTAAAAACGTAGACGTTGTAACTTACGATACGGTTAAACAATTCGTAAACAATACGTTTGAATACGGTGAAAATTACTACGGTCTTGCAGATGATGGCGTGGGACTTACTTTTGTAACAAGAGAATCTGAATCTCCATTAAGCGATGCAATCGGTGAAGAAAGCCTAGCTAAGCTTAAAGAAATTGCAGAGGGTATTAAAGACGGTTCCATCGACACTTCTGTTACTGCACAATAAGTGTTAGCCTAGTTACATTACCGGCTGCAGCCTATGCAGCCGGTTTAATTGTTTGAAAGGAGCGTTTGTATGCTGCTTGAAATGGACAGTATTACAAAGTCGTACGGATTAGTTAGAGCGAATCAAAACGTCAACTTTAATCTGCGCAAAGGCGAGGTTCATGCGTTAATTGGAGAAAATGGTGCTGGAAAAACAACGCTTATGCGTATTTTGTATGGTATGGAGAGTCCGACAAGCGGTCAGATAAAAATCGATGGAAAACCTGTTACATTCCATGATCCAACAGACGCAATAAAACATAAAATCGGCATGGTGCACCAGCACTTTATGCTGTTTCCAGCCTTTTCAATTGCAGAAAACATCGTCATTGGTGGGGAGCCAAAAAAGGGAATTGTTTTCGATCGTAAGCAAGCGATTGAGCAAACGATCGCTTTATCAGAGCAATACGGGATGCCGGTTGATCCCAAAAAGAAAGTTGCAGACTGCTCGCTCGGTATGCAGCAGCGAGTGGAAATACTAAAAGTGCTATATCAAGGTGCAGAAACAATTATTTTAGATGAGCCCACTGGTGTACTTACTCCGCTTGAAGTAAAAGAGCTTCTAGCATCTATTAAAGCGTTAACTGCAAAGGGAAAAAGCTTCATTATTATTAGTCATAAGTTAAGTGAAATTATGGAGGTTTCTGATCGTATTACTGTCTTGCGCGATGGCGTTGTAACAGGTACGGTGAATGCTTCGGAAACCAATGAAGAGCAGTTATCACGAATGATGGTCGGCCGCGAGCTTATCAAGCTTGAACGTAGTGAAGCCAAGATTGGCAAACCAGTACTAGAGTTGAACGATGTAACTATTGTCGGCAATAAAACCAAGCCCTTGCTTGAAGATGTACAGTTTAATGTGCATGAGGGAGAAATTGTTGGTGTTGCTGGTATTTCTGGTAATGGGCAATCTGAGCTGCTACAGGCGATATCAGGGCTAATGCCAATAGATCGTGGTACGATTGCTTTACAGGAGAAGAATATTACTGGCGCTTCAGTAAAAATGATACGCGAAAGTGGTCTGGCTCACATACCTGAGGATCGATATTTATGGGGTGTGTCTAAGGAAGCGACCGTTTCAGATAATGGAATAATGGGTCATCTGTCTAGAACGAGTAAGCGTGGAATGCTGGATGGCAAGGCGATTCGCACACTTGTGTCTGGCTGGGTAGAACGATTCGGTATTAAGACTGGCTCGCTTCATACGAAAGCACAATATTTATCAGGCGGTAATCTGCAAAAGCTAATCGTTGCAAGGGAGATTGCACAGCAGACTCCATTTTTAATTGCTGCTGAGCCAACGCGGGGAGTCGATGTTGGTGCAATGGAAATCATCCATGGCGAGCTGCTTAAACGTAGAGACGAAGGCGCAGCGATTTTACTCGTTTCAAGCGAGCTTACAGAAATTATGAAGCTTTCAGATCGAATTCTTGTGATGTATGAAGGAAAAGTTGTTGGTGAGCTGGATGCAGCCACAGCTACAGAAGAACAAATTAGTTTATTAATGGCTGGAGGGAAAGCGGTTGGACAAGCTTAAAAGTACACTACAATCACTTGTACAGCCTCTGCTTGCAGTATTAGTCGGCTTGCTCGTAGGTGCAATCGCGATATTAATTGTTGGCGGTGACATACTGGAAACGTATCGTGAGATGTGGAAGGGTGCTTTTGGCAGCTTCTATTTCCTTACGAATACTTTAGCACGTGCAACACCAATTATTTTAGTAGGTTTGGGTGTAGCGCTGGCGTTCCGTGCTGGTTTTTTCAATATGGGTTCAGAAGGACAGATGGTGTTAGGTGCATTAAGTGCAGCCTTAACCGCATTGTACATTCCAGGACCGGGCTGGGTGAAGATAATTGCTGCTTTTGCAGCAGCGGTTGTTGTAGCAGGGCTATGGTCAGCATTAGCTGGTTGGCTTGATTCAAAGTTCGGTATGAATCTGCTCATAACAACGTTACTTCTCAATTACATTGCTACGTTGTTTGCGGGATATATGGTTGCTTATCCGTTCAAGGACCGTTCAGGTTCAGCGGCCTTATCCCAAACAGAGATGATTGACGCAAGCGTCATGTTACCTAAGCTATTCCAAGGAATGACGGTTCACGTAGGCTTTATTATCGCGATTGTTGCTACATTAGCACTGCATTTCTTCATTAACTCGACAACAAAGGGCTATGAGATTCGTATGCTGGGAGGCAATCCCTTATTCGCCAGCTATGGTGGTGTAAGTCGCGGTAAGCTGATGGTGATGAGTATGTTCATTAGTGGAGCATTCGCTGGGTTAGCGGGTGTATCCGAGGTTTTAGGTACTCAGTATCGCTTTCTTGATGGATCACTAACTTCGGCTAACTATGCTTGGTCCGGTATTATGGCTACTTTACTTGCTAATTCTAACCCTATTGGAACGGCGATTGCGTCATTACTGCTGGCCGCTCTTCAAACTGGCGGAATGGGTGTAGAGCGTAATACTGACGTACCACTTGAAATTTCAAGCATTATTCAAGCAGTATTGATACTATTTATTTCTGCAAAATTCACGATTTCATTCATTAAACGTAAGAAAGCGGGGGCAAAAGATGGATCAGCTGTTTGATGTGTCATTGTTCGCTGCAGCATTACGTATGGTTGCTCCTATTTTGCTGGCAGCGCTAGGCGGAGCAATCTGTGCTCGAGTAGGGTTGTTTAATGTCGGCTTGGAAGGCTTGATCTTGATCGGTGCTTTTTCAGCTATATTAGGGAACTATCTAACAGGCAGCATTGCTGTGGCGATATTGTTCGCAATGGGATTTTCCTTACTGTTTTCGCTGCTGTTAGCTTATATGAGTATAAATTTGCAAGCGAATGTTATTATCGTCGGGATTGCGCTTAATTTCCTTGCTGCAGGTTTAACTACCTTTGCACTTCGTGCAATTTTTAATGTGAAGGGCGCCTATTATGACAAGGATATGAAGGGGCTGCCTAAGCTGGATATCCCCGTTCTTAAAGATATTCCGTGGCTTGGAGATGTGTTATCTGGTCAATCAATTCTTGTTTATGCGGCGATTGTTATCGTTATTGTACTGCAATTTTACTTGTTCAGAACGGTATCAGGCTTCCGATTGCTTGCTGCTGGTGAAAATCCTGTAGCATCAAGAAGCTTGGGACTTAATGTGAAAAAAATTCAATATGCTGCTGTACTGATTTCCGGCGCACTTTGTGGCTTGGCAGGTGCACAGCTGTCACTAGGTAATGTTACGATGTTTACGGAAGGCATGACCAATGGTCGTGGCTTTATTGCTCTAGTAGCAACGATGCTTGGACAATCTAATCCAATTGGTGTTGCAGGAGCAAGTATGTTGTTTGGATTTATGGAAGCATTGAGCTATCGCTTGCAGAACTTCTCTGTTCCGTCCAATATAACGGCTATGCTACCGTTTGTCGTCACAATTATCGCTATGATCTTCTTTAAAAGCTCCGGCTATAAAAATGAAGCGAAGAAATCAAGCGGCAGCTCCAGATAACTATTGTACGAGCGTTGAAGCAATCAAGATTAATGGTACAATAAGTAAGCAGAGAACATAGGCAGAGACGAGGAGGTTTTTTCATGCATAAAAAAGCTGAGCGCTTGAAAAAAGTAAAGGCACCATTAGCTGTAAATGTTCCGCCTGAGCTGGCACATCGGGTGCCACCTGGCCAAACGGTAACGGATCGCTTTCCGATTTTACATGAAGGTGATGTACCTGAGTATGATATGTCTACTTGGAGCATCAAGATTTTTGGTGAGGTCGAGAAGGAGCTGACATTTAGCTTTGATGAACTAATGAATATGCCTCAGACAGATATTACATGTGATATACACTGTGTGACACGCTGGTCGAAGCTTGATACAAACTGGACAGGCATCAAATTTTCTGATTTGCTGCCAAAACTCGGTGTGAAGCCTGAGGCAAAGTATGTTATGGTTCATGGTGATAACGACTATACAGCAAATATTCCACTTGAGGATTTGCTCCGTGACAATATTTTACTGGCACATAGCTATGAAGGTGAGCCTTTAACAGCAAAGCATGGCGGTCCGATGCGACTAATTGTACCTCATTTATATTTTTGGAAAAGCTGCAAATGGATTACTGGCTTTGAGTTTATGACGGAGGATGCTCCCGGCTTCTGGGAACAGAATGGCTTCCATAACTATGCAGAGCCTTTTGCTGAGCAGCGTTTCTCAGGCGACGGATTTGATCTGCCTGAAGATGAATGGCATAAGAAGGAGTTCGATTAAATGTTTTTATCTATATTAGAGGTTCAATCTGAGGAGCTTCCAGGACTTGCTATCGTTTGCGGCGATCCACGGAGAGCGAAAAAAATAGCCGATAAGCTTGAGGATGCCCGCGAGCTAGCTTATGCTCGTGAGTATCGTACGTTTGTCGGAACCTATAAAGGTGTTAAGCTTGCTGTAGTCAGCCATGGGGTTGGCTGCCCAGGAGCAGCAGTTTGCTTTGAGGAGCTTATTAAGGGCGGTGTACATACGCTAATCCGAGTTGGTACGGCAGGCTCTTATTCCGCCGATCACCCGGCTGGAAGCCTAGTTGTAAGTACAGGCGCGATTCGTACAGATGGATTAACGAAGCAGCTTGTTCCAGATGGCTTCCCAGCTATTGGCGATAGCGAGGTTGTAGCAGCACTTTATGAAGCCGCACAGACACAAGGCGGTATTGTGAAAAAAGGGATTACCGTTACGCTTGATGTATTCTTCAACGGTGTTGTAGACATTCCGCATAAAACATACAAAGCAGCAGGTGCTTTAGGTGTTGAGATGGAAATCGCTGCACTCTATGTTATTGCTGCGCTGCGCGGAGTACGTGCTGGGGCAATTGTAGCGATGGATGGCTATGCTGATTCAGATCTGGCTGCAGATTATGATCCTCATACTAATGTAGTGAGTGATGCTGTTGAACGCGAAATTAATGCAGCGCTAGAAGCGATGGTCGTACTAGCTAAGTAAAAAGTAGGTGGGAAGATGGGCAATTTGTTTTATGCGCATCATCTAGAGAAAACGAGCTACCCAACGTTTAGCGCGTACTATTATAGACAGTGGAAAAACTATGAGATGGATTTTCATAAGCATGACTCCATCGAAATGATGTATGTTATTAATGGTCACTGCGAGATTGAATTGCTCGAATCTGGGTCCCTAAAGCCAATCGTAAAAAGGCTAAAGAAAGGTGAATTCATATTGCTCGATGGACGTGTCTCACATCGCTTGCTTGTGAGAGATGAGATAGGCTGTCGAATGCTAAATATCGAGTTCACCTTTCAACCAGCTGAGTATCAATTACCAGCAATTGCTTCACTAGCTGATGAAGATGAGGATTTACAATATCTTCTTCAGCATGCTGGAGCATTTTTTGTTTTACGAGATATTGATGAGGTTTATTCAACTTTGAAAGCATTAGTATTGGAGCTTGATAATAAGCAGTCAGGCCGCAGCTTGAAGCGTGAGTTATTATTCACGCAACTCATTGTCCTTGTTGCCAAGCTGTTCAAAGCATCTCTTTGCTCAGCAGAGCAGTCAAGTGGTGCACTACACTATGTGCGTGAGGTACTAAACGATATTCATCAGCATTATGATGGTGACATTACCGTTGCGAGCTTAGCCAGGTCCGTCAATGTACACCCTAATTATTTGCATCGAATATTCCGAGCAGAAACGGGCATGACGATCGTTAGCTACTTAAATCGTTACCGCATGGAAAAGGCGATGATGCTGCTGCGGGAGACGGACATCCCTGTTGCACATATTTGTGAATATGTCGGAGTAAACAGTAGAGTATACTTTCATGATTTATTTAAGAAGCATACATCATTAACGCCAATGCAGTATAGAGAGAAAAGCAACAGACAGCATTATAACAATGAAGAAGTCAGAAAAGGTTAGAATAACGGACACATGATATGAAAAATGGTAACAATATTGTTAACGCTTCCTTAAGATGCACTGCTACAATGATAGCGTCATCACTTTAAGGAGGCGTTTTTATATGTCGACATTCAAGATTACATTTATCGGAGCAGGATCCATTGGATTTACACGCGGATTGCTTCGAGATCTACTCGCAGTGAAGGAATTTTCACAGATTGAGATTGCATTTACAGATATTAATGAGAATAACCTAGAGATGGTGCGCGCCCTTTGTCAGCGTGACATTGATCAAAATGGACTAAACATAACGATTTCCGCAACGACAGATCGAAGAGAAGCGCTGCAAAATGCTAAAAACGTCATATGTACGATTCGCGTTGGTGGACTAGAGGCATTCTCTACAGATATTGATATTCCGCTTAAATACGGGATCGATCAATGCGTTGGCGATACATTATGTGCAGGTGGTATTATGTACGGACAACGTGGAATTGCAGAGATGCTTAGCATATGCAGCGATATACGTGAAGTAGCTAGACAGGATGTATTGCTGCTTAATTATGCGAATCCTATGGCGATGCTGACATGGGCCTGCAATCAATATGGTGGTGTTCGTACGATTGGGTTATGTCATGGCGTACAAGGTGGCCATCATCAAATTGCGGATGTATTTGGCTTGGAGAAAAAAGATGTAGATATTATTTGTGCAGGAATTAATCATCAAACATGGTATATCCAGATTAAACACAATGGTAAGGATTTAACTAAAGATTTGCTTGAAGCGTTCGAGAAGCATCCGGATTATAGTAGAACAGAAAAAGTAAGAATTGATATGCTCCGTCGATTCGGCTATTACAGCACAGAATCCAATGGGCACCTTAGTGAGTATGTGCCCTGGTATCGCAAGCGCGAAGAGGAAATCAACGACTGGATTGACCTCAGCTCGTGGATCAATGGAGAAACTGGTGGCTATTTACGCGTATGTACCGAGGGGAGAAATTGGTTCGAAACTGATTTCCCGAATTGGATGAAAAATGATCCGATGATCTTTTCGGAGGAGAATCGTGGTGAAGAGCATGGCTCATACATTATCGAAGCGCTTGAAACAGGTAGAGTGTATCGTGGACATTTTAATGTGAAGAATGAAGGTATTATTACGAACTTGCCTTCTGATGCCATTATTGAAGCTCCTGGATATGTCGATCGTAATGGAATATCGATGCCAATGGTCGGTGATTTACCGCTTGGACCAGCAGCCGTTTGTACTGCCAGTATCTCTGTACAAAGGCTTGCTGTAGAGGCTGCTGTGAGTGGAGATGACCAGCTGCTTCGTCAAGCATTCATGATGGATCCACTGATCGGAGCCGTATGCAACCCTAAAGAAATATGGCAGCTCGTCGATGAAATGCTTGTCGCAGGCGAGAAGTGGCTGCCGCAATATAAGGATGCTATTGCGAAAGCAAAGCATCGTCTCGCGAATGAGCCGTTACTTCCTACAAGGGATTATAAAGGGGCTGCAAGATTAAAAGTAAAATCAATCGAAGAAATGGCATTAGACAAACAAGAAGCGAATCGTAATGCTGGTGAATCCGATAAGGGTAAAGTTCGAATCTAGCTATTGTTCTCTTAATGGGATAAATGGAGACGGATATCAACGATTATCTATATATGTAAGTTGAACATTTAACGGTCTATTTTTTTGCTATGTATGGTAAACTGTTCATTGATTGGAGAGTCAAAACCTACATAAGGGAGAGAAGCTATTTGTCACAGTGGAATTACTTCGCTAGATTACGTCGCAATTTTTCTTCAAATTCGATCCCTCCAGATCAAAGATTAGGCAGAGAAGCAATGATTTCACTTATCATTCATGCATGCTTTCAGTTTGGTGCATCGATGTCCGGTTTGTTTCTCAACTTATATCTATGGAGACTTACACAAGACTTTACCATTAATGCCGTCTATAACATTGTGAACTTTGGAATGACCCCGTTTGCATTTGCAATTGGTGGACTTATTGCAAAAAAGCTTGATCGAATGGTCGTGTATCGACTAGGTATTATGCTTTGTGCTGTTTTCTATCTGCTCGTTATTTTGGCAGGAGAAACGGTGCCGAACTATTATATAATATTCGCCTTGCTTAACGGCATTTCATCTGGTTTCTATTGGACAGGTTTTTTGATCCTTCAATATGATGTCTCAACAGATCGCAATCGTGTTCGCTATCTAGCTATTAATATGGTTACCTTTAACTCAGCTGGTCTTTTGGGTCCTGCCTTAGCTGGATCGATTATCGCACGCATGGAAGGGTTGGAAGGCTACCTTATTATCTTCTTAATTGCATTTATAATGTTTGTCATAGCTGCAATCATTAGTACAAAAATTAAAGCAATCGTTAGTCATCACAAGAAGTACTATTTGAAGTATGTTGGACTTGTGATGAAGAAGAACAAGCTTTGGCTGTATAGTTTATATAGCTTTTTTATATTTGGCTTATTTCAAGGGATTATGCTTTTTTTGCCCAATATACTTCTCTTTCAAGCGCTGGAGCGTGAGGATCTCGTAGGTTACTTCGGAGTGTTGTTTTCAGGGATAACGGTAGCTACTGGCTATGTTATATCCCGAAAGGCACAAAAGGAGCAAGCGAGAAAGTATATTATGTATGCTACGATGTGTGTTGTTGCAGCATCATGCATGTTACTTATTGATATTAAGCTCTGGTCAGTCATCATATTTATGGTTGTATTTTCGATATGTAATCCGCTTTCCGTCAATTCCATGACCTCGTATTTTTATCGTCTAATAAGCGGGCTTCCATTGAAGGGCCAGCTTAAGGTAGAATCGGTTGTCATGCGGGAGGCATTTCTCAATGGTGGTCGCGTGTTTGCTATATTCATTCTTATTATGCTCGCAAGTGACCTACAATCCAAGTGGTTGGCGATTGTTATTGCTATAATGGCTGCTGCACAGTTTTTAATTTTGCTGCTTATCAGACCAGAGAAAATTGAATCAGCTTCATCCGAAGTAAGTAATTCCGTTGCTAAGTAGATTAGCTATAGGCTGCATAGGCTATTAAAAGCTAACAGGTGGAGAACATTTCTCCACCTGTTTTTAGTTTGAAGCAACCGTGATTATCCGATTCTTATGGTATCGTATCGTTGATTAGATAACTTGAAAGATTGATATTGATACTACATATCGCGGTTTTGTGTTACGGAACTAGAGCTTCCTTCTTCTCCAATAAATGACGATCAAACAACCAATAGCCATAAAGCCAGCACTGATTAATGTAAGCTGAAAATGCTCCTGCTGTTTTGCCGAATCGATGAGCTGAGTCGAGGCTTGGCCATTCATATTACCTGGAAATCCCCCAAAGCCGCCGCCTTGCTGACGATCACCGTTACGAAAATTCGGTCTTTGCCCATCCTCAACGTTTGGTATCGTAATCTCTAGACCTACAATCTCTTGCTCTTCAGTAGTCTGAGCAGCTTCATTTATGTTTATATCTCCAGAGGAAGTGGCCTGCATTCCGTCCGGCAATTGAAAACCATCGGGTATTGGCATGCCCTCAGGTATTTGCAGGTCGTCAGGTGCTTGTATGCCGTCAGGCATCTGCATGCCCTCAGGTATTTGCATACCGTCAGGCATCTGCATGCCGTTTGGCATTTGCATACCATCTGGCATTTGTCTATTGCCACGTTGTCCCCCGAATCCACCGCCCATTCCGTTGCTCGCCGAACCAGTTCCATCGCCATACGAGGCCATTTCTCCGGAGAGCTGCTTCGTTATCGATTCTGCCTGTGTCTTTGCAAAGCTAATTAACGATTCTATTCCTTCTTCAAACTGTTCGAAGGTGACGAAAGCAGTTGGATCGTTTTTAACATATTCACTAATTAATGCTTGAAGCTGACGTACACGATTTTCGAATGTATCTCCACTAAAATAATCTGTTATGATAGCTTCAATGATATGATGATACTCCTCTTGATAGGCGTCTTCTGCGATAAGCTTAGCAATTAATGGCCGACTGCTTAATGATACGCCTGTAGGTTCATCAATTAGGATACCTGTACCTCCAAAGCCGCCAAATGCCATATTGAGATCCCAAGGAAAGATCGTGAATACACCGTTTTGCTCGTATAGATAATAGTTGTGTTTAAAGTTTCCTGCGTAGCTGTCCATATTTGCTGTTACGGTATTGAACGCGATAAATTGTAAGGCAGCCTGGACGTCTAACACTTGATCAAGCTCAGCAGGATCGCCATTGTTCAACCGATCCGTCATCTCTACTAATGCATCATTCGCTTCACCGTGCTTCGCATCCAGGCCAGTATAGACCTCTAATGAGCCTAACGCGGATAAATCAGCTCCATCACCTCCGTTAGACTTATACAAGGTACCTGATGCAGATGGAAATTCTCGCTCAATAAACGCGGTATTTATTTGTTCAACGGCTGTATACAGTCCCCACAGCTCGTCATTAATGTATACGTTGACAAAGGAATATTTTGGAGTAGGAATACCTATGCCTTCAGCAATTTCGTAAGCGATATATTCTCTTATATAGCTGGCATCGCTATATTCATTATTTAAGTTGATTTTTGTAATACCGCCGATGCTTTGCGTAACATACTCATCTAATGACAGCTTAAAGCTATAGCGATCAGAATCACTCATGCTCGCGACAGAACGCAAACTAGAGTTTCCTTTCGTACGTAAGCCAATATGCTCAAGCAGATGTCCATTGTAGTTAACAGCTGCTTCGATATACTCCTCTGAAGTAGCATTGTCTAAAAGGCTTTGAAAGGCCTCCTCATCAACGGTAATGTTAATATCAATGACTTGATCCTTCGGAAATATATCTTCGTCTAAAGTTGCTTCACTTATCATTGCAATGGACTGTGACGATGGTTCTGTTAAGGTATCGCTGCAGCCGCTAAGCAGTCCAGCGAGCAGTAGCAACGAAAATATAAGCATGCGGGTTAAATGCTTCATTGCGATTCCTCCTTATGAAACATAATCACCGTTATAGCTAATAAGCACAGCACTTTGTACGCCCGGAATTGCAGAAATTCCGTTAACAAAAGCACCAGTTTGCTCCTTCATGCGAACCTCAAAGGTTATTTCAATATTGCCAGCAGTAACAGATTTTTGTTTTACATTGAATTTTTTCACGACCTTGGCAAGTTGCTGTTCAAGCTGTTGCTCTGCTTGATCATTCCCGCAATGAACGACGAGCAGATAAGGCGCTTCTGGAGTGCTCCCTTTTATGAAGAAGAATAAAATTAACCCGATAATAAGAGAGCCGATTAATGCTAATGTATAAAAGCCAGCGCCCGTGACGATACCAGCGACAGCAGCCCAGAACAGGAAGATAAGATCGGTAGGGTCCTTAATAGGTGTTCTAAAGCGGATGATCGACAAAGCACCAACCATACCGAGCGAAAGGACGAGATTAGAGTTAATTGCGATAATGACTGTAGCTGTAATCATCGTCATACCAATTAATGCGACATTAAAGCTTTTTGAATAGAGAATACCGCTGAAAATCCGGCGATAAAGGAAATATATAAAAAGTCCAATCAAAAATGAAAGGCTAAGTGAGATAATGATTTCACTTAATGCAATATCCGTACCGAAGTTCTCAAGTACAGAGTTTTTTATAATATCAGTAAAATTAGTGCTTGTACTATTTTCTGTTGCAGCAGCAGCTACTGTTGCTTGATTTGTCATATCCATTAATAATCCTCCCAGTTGTTGCGTTTATTGTATTTTCTACAGATGACGTATTTAGAAGCTGAAGTACGATGCAAGCCTTCAAGCTGTAAAGCTGCTTGGATAGCTGAAGGCATATATTCATCATATTTGATCTCCATAATGATCCTATTGTCGTCAAGTGCGGGTATGGAGCAAAGCTCCTGATCAAAAATGTTCGTATGATGGAGCGCCGTACGTAAATCTTTATCAAACGTAATTCGTACATTACCGTATTGATATACATAGGGTTCACGCACATAATCTACAATAACGATTGGTCTAAGCAGCTTATTGTGAATGAGGTTGTAGATCTCTCGTAATAGCGGCTTATGTTCAGCTATGAGTACCTCATAGTTGCCTGCAAGTATTTGCTCGACCATGGCACGTGTAAGGGGCTCCTTGACCTTTGCAATGTAGTCTCGAAACTTAATTTTTTTCTCGAAATGAATAACGTTATCACGTTGGTTGTACATGCGAATTCGATATTTTACACGATCACGTACTCCACCAAGCTTTTCGTGAAGGGCTGTATTGGCCGCATCATCAAAATAAAGAGAACGGATATGATACTCACCAGTCTCGCTTGCATGCTGATCCAATGTTAATAGACCTTTTAGTTTTTGCGTGATAAGAATGCGTTGCTGCGGACTGATGTAGTATTTGAGTTCATTGCGATACTTTAAAGTCTCGTTCATTCGTACACCTCTCTTGTCTGTTAGAATGTTGATCATGTTGATCAAGTGGATAGCTTTATTGTAGGAGGCAATGCTTATATAAATCTGAAGCTAAACTGAAGAAAAGCTGAATGCTTGTCAAGCTGAAAATATGTTAAAATTTTGTAAAGTGTAAAAGGAGGCAATGCATATCGGATGAAGGATCATATATGGTTAATAGGCTTCGTTGCGGTTATTTTACTTGTCATTATTGCGCTGCAATGGCCTGATAATAATCAACAGCAGCAAGAGAGTGAAGGTGTTACACAGGAGCAAGTTCAACAAGAGCAGGAGGACCAGAATCGGGAGCGAGTGAACTCACAGCCACAGCAGACAAGTGTAGCAGCAGACGAGTATGCTATATACGGTGTATCGGTGTCGCTATTAAACGATACTGGGCGCGCGATAACCTGGCTTTCTCAAAAACGTATAGAACAAAGCGTACTGCAGCTGAAAAGAATTGATGATTCGTGGGAAAAAGCAATAATGATAGAGGCGGATGAACGTTCGTATACTGATCGAGAAGGAACGCAGATCTATGCATATACAGCAAGCTCGGAGCAATTCCAATCTGGTGAACAATATCATTACCGAATGATAGCTGGTGGTCAGCTTATTTCAGAGGAGTATACATTACACATAGCAGATATGTCTGAGGAGAGTTTTCAGTTCATACATATTACAGATAGTCAGGGGAAAGTGGAGAACGATTATAAGCAATGGGGGAGAACGCTGCAAGCAGCAATAGAAGCAGCACCACAGGCTGGATTTATTGTTCATAGCGGAGATTTGACGGATGATCCTACGAGTGAGCAGCAGTGGAAATGGTTCTATCACTATGCTCCAGCATTTTCGTTAATTCCATTTATGCCGACGACAGGGAATCATGAGGAGATCGATGGTAATGCAGCAGGCTTTTCTGTTCGGTTTAGTATGCCAGACAATGGTGCCACGGGCTCGCAACAGAATACTACTTATTATACTGGGTATCGCAATATGCTGTTTATTAGTTTGAACACGGAAGGGAACATAAAGGGTCAAGCAGAATGGCTTGAGCAGGTACTAGAAGAGCATCGCGCACAATACCAATGGGTTGTTGTATCTATGCACCGAGGGGTTTATGGAGCCAACCGCTTTAAGGATGGAAAGGACTGGGTCAAATTATTCGATCAATATCGTGTTGATCTTGTGCTGCAGGGGCATAATCATCAATATTCTCGTAGTTTTCCTCTCGTAGATGGTGAGATAGTAAATGAGCAGGAGAAAGGAACCATCTATGTCACGTTAAATGCTTCAGGGACTAAGCTTAATGAAGAGAAGAAGGAAAAAGACTATCAAGCCGTTGCTTTTCAGAATGGAAAGACGATGTATGCGGTCGTAGATGTATCACAAGAGGAGCTCATCTATTCCGCGTTTGATATAAGCGGCAAGCTGCTAGACCAATTTAGAATAGCGAGCAGTGGAAACAAAAACTAATTTAAATAATGGCACTCAAGTCTTAGTAGATGACTTGAGTGCCGTTTTATTTCAATCATTGTTATCGTTTGTTACTACTGGGAAATGAATCGCGAAGGTTGTTCCCTTGCCAATATCACTGCTCACCTGAATATGCCCATGGTGGGCATCGATAATAGATTTAGTAATGGATAAGCCTAAACCTGCACCTCCAGAGGTACGAGCTCTTGCTTTATCTACACGAAAGAACCGCTCGAACAAATGCTGCTGATGCTCTTTGGCAATGCCTACTCCGTTATCAGAGATAGATAGAATGACATGCTCTAAATTTTTCTCTAAGGTAATCGTAATAAAGCCATTAGAGGGTGCCGTATGCTGTATGGCATTGTTTATTAGATTAAGCATGACTTGCTTCAATCCGTTTTTACTGCCTAGTATGGTATACGTGTCCTTTTCGGTAAAATTAAACTGAACCGTTCGTTGCCCAGCCATCATGTCGAGCTGCAGCTTCATACTTATGACTAAGGAGTCGAGCTCGACTAGTGAAAATTCTTCAATCAGGCTGCTCTGATACGTATGGTCAAGCTTTGCAAGCTGGAGCAAGCTCTCAACTAAAGCTTTCATGCGAGTAGATTCCTGTTCCATCGCCTTAAGAGACAGCTCAAGCTGCTTTGGATGATGCATCGCACCTCGCTGCAGCACCTCAATAAAGCCATGAATGGATGTTATAGGTGTGCGCAGCTCATGTGAAGCATCCGCAATGAATTGCCGCATACGTTCGTTCATTAATCGTTCGGAGTCGAACGAATCCTCTAATCGTGCGAGCATATCATTGTAGGCAGCTGCAAGCTGTTGGAGCTCCTGCTGTGGCATCATAGGCAGCTGCTCAGTTAGATTTTGTGCGTTTGTGCGCTCAACCGTTCGGATCATGTCATTCAGTGGTCGAAGCGCTTTTCTAAGGCTGAGCAGCATAAGCACAGTACCTGCGGCAAGTGCAATGAGAGCAACAGCGATATAGATTCCAAGCTGAGTATAGAGCTGAGCTTGCAGTGGCTGGAGCTCGATACTAACCTGCAGCAGCATACTTGGCATGTCTCGTCCGCTCATATCTCGAAAGACGACCATGTGAGCATTACCTTCCGCATCAGTAAATCGATAGAATAGCTTATGATTTCGATTGCGAAATTGCTCGAATAGCTCCTCATATTGTGCAGCAGATATGATAGGGGCAAGCTGTGAATCTACATCTATATCTGATAGCAGTGTTTGCCGTCCAGTCTGATCGACGTAGCTAACGATC
Organism: Paenibacillus camelliae; assembly: GCF_023715345.1. Taxonomy (GTDB): domain Bacteria; phylum Bacillota; class Bacilli; order Paenibacillales; family Paenibacillaceae; genus Pristimantibacillus; species Pristimantibacillus camelliae. The sequence goes on along the minus strand of NZ_JAMBNY010000001.1, from coordinate 711,988 downwards.
ATGCCTGGTTGAAAGATAATGGCTCGTCCAGGTCTTGGGCCAATTGGCTCCTTCAGGTGTGAAAAGATTAAGTCTGGTGGCCATGTTCGAATTTGAGCATGGAGAGCTTCTGCTTTGTTCTTGTACAGAAAATCCTTCATAAATGTATACTGAAGCACTCCGATCAGCATAAATAATAATGCGATAACCATTAGTGTGATGGCGGTGATTTTACCACGCAGAGTGTTCATACGATATCCAGTCTGTAACCAGCTCCGCGCAGCGTACGAATGATGCGGTGCTCCTTATCACCAAGCTTCTCTCTTAATGAGCGAATATAAACCTCTACAATATTATGCTCACCGCCAAAATCATAGCCCCACACCTTATCCAATATCGTTGTCTTACTAAGAACTGCACCGTGATTCGTTAATAGCAGCTTTAATAGCTCATACTCAGTTGGTGACAGCTCAAGAACCTCTTGCTCGTGCACAATTTCTTTGCGGCGATCATCTAGTGTAAATGATCCATAGTGAACGGCACTTAGCAGCATTGGGAATTGATTGCGTAGACGAGCATGAATTCTCGCTAGCAGCTCAGAAAAGCTGAAAGGCTTCACGATATAATCATCTGCACCGAGCATAAGCCCATGAATTCGGTCACTGACATCCTCCTTTGCCGTAAGCATTATAATTGCAAGCTCACTCCCATCTTCCTTTAGCTGCTTACATGTATCAAAACCGTTAAGCTCCGGCATCATCACATCTAATATTACGATATGGGGCTTAAATTCAGCTGCAAGCTGCAAAGCTTCATGCCCATTCTTAGCACATTGCACGGTAGCTCCTTCATTGCTTAAACCAAGCTCTAAAAATTGCAGTATGCTTTCCTCATCGTCAACCAACATTACTTTTATACCTACTAAAGGACTCATGCTTGTCTCCTTGTTGATGTAATCTCTTTCTATTATTGAGCTTAGAGTGGATGACTCAAATAAAAAAGGATAATATAATATCATAATATACTTCATTTTAGGAGCATCTACATGAAAATTAGCTTAAAAAAAGTAGTGAACGGATCGATTGTTATTGCATTTATCGGAATGCTGATTTGCTTCCCTTTCCAGGACGCATTTATAGGTGGGCTATTATTCGCTGCTTGCAGTGCCGCTACGATAGGAGGTCTTGCGGATTCCTTTGCCGTAAGGGCATTATTCGGTCAGCCGCTGAAGATACGTTGGCCACATTGGATGGGCACGAACATTATCGCTCGTAACCGAGAGCGGCTCATTAAAGAACTCGTTGATATGGTAGAGCATGAGCTGCTGTCACCCGACATGATAATTAAGCAGCTGAAAAGCTACAAGCCAGCTCATGCAATTATTACTTATATGACAAGCGAGCAGGGAGAGCGTGCACTTAAAGAGCTCGCTACAAGGCTGCTTAGTGACTTGCTAAAGGTAAGCAGTCCTGCCGTGATTAGCCTGTCGTTAAAACGGCTAGTGAAGCAAGGCTTACATGCAACACGTCCAACCGTAGTGGTCGGCGGTTTCATTACGTGGTTAATCCGTGAGCAATATGATAGAAAAGTGGCAAGCGTACTAGCTAAGCAGCTAAAGCAGTTTATTCAGCAGGATGCAGTGAAGCAATTTGTCTATGAGTTTATTGCAACGGCGCTGCGCTCATATGAAAACAATAAAAAAGGTCGACAATTTGTAAATGGCATTGCTGGTCTGAATGCAGAGGAGCTAACAAGCAAAATTATGTCACTGGCGTCCGATACTTTGACAGGCGTTGAGAATGGAGAGCATGCCTTGCTAAGCAAGCTTCGGCAAATGCTGCAACAGCTTGTAATGAGCTGGGAAGAGGATGAGAAGCAGTCAGACCTGTGGAATGAACGGATTAGAAAGCTTGGAGAAGCAGTACTTGGAGGTATTCTGACTCCGCAGATGATCGAGGATGCCATCCAGCTGCTTATTACACAGTTGGATGATGCGGATGATTCGTCAACAGATGCTTCGATCGTTAAGCAATGGCTCGATCAGCAGATTAACAAGCTGCTCACTCGTCTAAGTGAGCAAAGTGAAATGCATGAGCAAATTAACCATTATATGATTTCTACATTAACAGCGTTTATTGAACGCAATCATAACTATATTGGTAAGCTTGTTCGTGAAAAGCTAGAGCAATTTGATGAACAGCAGCTCATAGAACTGGTCGAAGAAAAGGCAGGAAAGGACTTGCAATATATTCGCTTAAACGGGACATTTGTCGGAGCATTAATCGGAGTCATGCTCTTTCTTGTGCAAGCATTGATTGGAGGGCTGCTGGCATGACGATGAGACAACGAGCGAATTATAGCTTAATTGCATTGGCCTGCTTATTTATTATCTCGCTGATCCTGCATTGGAGGCTGGATCAACCGTGGTGGACAAAAGCGATGCTGTTTATCTCAGAAGCAGGTATGGTCGGAGCGCTGGCAGATTGGTTTGCTGTATCTGCACTATTCAGACATCCTTTAGGTATGCGCTGGATTCCTCATACTGCCATTGTTCCGCGAAATCGAGATAAGCTCGTAGACGGTGTTGTCCTTCTCGTAGAACAGCAGCTTCTGAATAAGAAGATGATTGAGGATCAGCTTGCTAAGCTGAATTTTACAGAGCTGCTCATCTCGTGGCTGGATAAACGATGGAATGTGAAGCTAGCAGAGCAGACGATCCGTAGGCTGCTGGCGTTGGTGCTGCGTAATGTGCAGACTGAATCGGCTGTACCTGTGTTAGAAAAGCAGCTTAAAGATGCTGTCAGTCGAACAAAGCTCGCACCACATGTTAGCAAAGGGCTAGCCTACGCGATGGAGAAGGGGTATGATCATCAGCTGCTTGATCTGCTCATTAATACTGCTCAGAAGCGGGTGCTACAAAGCGATGTTAAGCCAGCAATCAAACGATTGCTAGAATCCGAAAAAGATAAAATGCTTGGTAAAGACGGTGGAAGCTGGTTAACGAGGGCGCTGTTTTCATTTGCTCAAGCAGCAGATGCTGTTAATTTTGATGATGCAGTAGACGTCATCTATCGTGATTTACTATTACTGCTTGCACAGCTGAAGGATCATGACCATGAGCTAAGAATATTGCTTCGCAGCCAGCTTAAGCAGCTAGTTGTACTGCTTGAGAGAGAGGATATAGAAGACGCACTCGAGGTTTGGAAGCAGCAGCTGCTACAGGAGCTGTCGATTGCACCGTTCCTACAGCAGCTAGTTAATGGCTTAGTAGAACAGCTTGCTCCAGCTGCTTCAGCAGCGCAGGATATAGAGGCGACAACGATGCAGAAATGGCTGGCACGATTATTGCATCAATATTATAACTGGATGAAAACAGATGAGCTGTCGAAGGAACTGATAGAACAAAAGCTGAAAAGCTTTATGCTGCATATGATCGAGAAGGAGCATAAAGTGATTGGTCAAATTGTTCGCAGCACACTGGATACATTCTCAGAAGAGAGACTTGTGCAATTTATCGAGAGTAAGGTAGAGGTTGATTTGCAGCGGATTCGGGTGAATGGAGCGTTCATTGGAGCTGTAATCGGTGCGCTGTTGTACGGTTTACTGTATGGTGTCTATGAGCCGGTGCTTGAGCTCCTTGGTCGTAGCTAGAAGAAAACAGAAGCAGGATTGTAGACAATTGGAATGTTCATCCAAGTTTATTCATATGATTGTCCATAGAGGAGGGATCACATGAATAAGCTGATTAGCCGCTATTATCAATTGAAGCAGAGAAGTAAGTCAATCGAACAAGAGCTTGCTGAGCTAAAGGAGCAAATTGTTCAGCAGATGAATAATGAGGAAGTAACGGAACAAACGATAGGCGCTTACCGAGTGAGACTCATACAGTCGGAACGCAAGGAATACCATGAAACTTTACTGTATAACGCTCTTCCTGATCCTGAGCTATGGCGTATGCTTTCCAAGCCGGATCAAGGTAAAATAACAGGTCTCATAAAGGTTGGCGCACTTAAGGAAGAGCATCTGAAGGATACGTATACCGTTAAGCAGCAGGTAGCGCTTATTATCGACAAGAAGTAAATACACAAAGCAATAGAGGCATTCATTAGTCATGAGAATGATTAATGAATGCCTCTATTTTTTGCTTGAGATGTTGCATGAAAAATAGCTAGATCGAACACATATTAGCTTCGCTATTAGCCTGTTGTGCGTCTAGGGTAGAAAATGGTTCGAAGATAGGTGAAAATGGTTGCTCGATAGCAAACAGATTCCTACGTATAAGCAACAGCTTTCTCTCCCTGATCAAGTTGAAAACAATCTACAATTACGATAACAAGTAAGCGCTTACGATGCGGTGCAACGTTGAAGGAGGCCGATGATGAATCCTGTAGTGGAACCTAAACGAAAACGAATTAATTTTTCTATAAGCTTACGATATCGCTTATTGCTTTATGCTGCGCCATTTTTAGTGCTTGTACTCATTTTTAGTTACTTCCCGTTGTACGGTTGGACGTATGCCTTTTTTAATTATCGGGTTGGATTTCCGTTATTTGAAACTGAATTTGTAGGGTTTAAATGGTTTACCTCGATTATATCCAACGAGTATCAGGTGCAAGAGGTTGTTCGTGTAATGAAAAACACGTTCGGAATTAGCACACTTGGCTTATTGACGTCTGTATTTCCAGTTATCTTTGCGATATTTCTCGTTGAAATTCGCACCAACTGGTACAAGCGCTTGGTGCAAACGTTAACGACGCTGCCGAATTTTATTAGCTGGGTATTAGTGTATGCCATTGCCTTCATGCTTTTTTCCGTCGACAGCGGCATTATTAATAAGCTTATGATCAGCTTGGGACTCCAATCACAGCCCGTCAATTATTTGGCCTCGTCCGAGCATATATGGCTGAAGATGACGCTATGGTCACTGTGGAAGGGGCTTGGCTGGAGTGCGATTCTCTACATTGCTGCGATTACCTCCATTGATCAGGAGCTATACGATGCAGCGAAGGTAGATGGGGCGGGGAGATTCCGGTTAATGTGGCATATTACGCTGCCAGGTGTCATGTCCACATTCTTCGTCTTATTGCTGCTATCGATTGCAAACTTTATTAACAACGGTCTTGAGCAGTACTTCGTATTCCAGAACAGCTTGAACAAGGACACCATTGAAGTGCTGGACCTGTACGTATACAACACGGGATTAGTGGGCTACAACTTCTCGTTTGCTACGGCCGTAAGCATGCTGAAGTCACTCGTCAGTATCTTTCTATTATTTGTTGCCAATCAGCTATCCAAATGGGTGCGGGGCGAATCGATTATTTAGCAGCTGCTAGAAAGGAGCAGGTAGCATGAAGCAAAGCTTTAGTGACCGATTGTTTAACGTATGCAATTATATTGGGTTTGGCATATTTACGCTAATCTGTATATTTCCATTCTATTACCTATTCATCCAAACGATTAGTGATAATTCGTTGAGTGCAAGCGGTCAAGTCACGTTTTATCCCAAGGGTATTCATTTTAATAATTATGTAGAGGTGTTGAAGGTAAAGGGGCTATCGAATGCAGCACTCGTGTCGGTTGCCCGAACCGTACTCGGTACGATTGGTACTGTCATTGGCTCTGCATTTCTCGGTTATTTGTTTACAAAGAAAAAGATGGCTGGGCGAGTATTTTGGTACCGCTTTGTCATCGTAACAATGTATTTTAATGCAGGTATTATTCCGTGGTTCATCATTATGATGAATTTGAATCTAACAAATAATTTCTGGGCGTACATTCTACCAGCCATCGTCTCACCATTTAACGTCATTCTTGTAAAAACGTTTGTGGAATCATTGCCTGAGGCGCTTGAAGAATCAGCAGAGATGGATGGAGCAGGGACGATTCTCTTATTTACTCGCATTGTCTTTCCACTCATTGTACCGATTGTAGCAACCATTGCGATATTTTCAGCGGTTAATCAATGGAATTCGTTTATGGATACGGTGTTCCTGATGACCAACGACAAGCTATATACATTGCAATTTGTCCTTTATAAATACTTAAATGAATCGAATTCACTGGCTGCAATTATTCGTTCAGGACAGGGAATGGAAAATATCGATCTTTCTAAGCTGCAAACGTCAACCTCGATTCGAACGACTGTAGCGATGATTGTGGTTACTCCGATCTTGCTCGTTTATCCGTTCTTTCAACGTTTTTTTGTAAAAGGCATTATGATTGGCGCAGTAAAAGGCTAGTCAGCAGCCCATAGCGATGGCTCCAATCTTTAATAGAGGGGGGTGATTCCCACACCAAGTAATGTCATTAGGTTTTCAATAAGAAGGGAGTATAGAGTATGAGAAAAAAAACTAGAAGAACATGGCTTGTCTTGCTTTCATCAATGCTTGTGCTATCGATGCTGGCTGCCTGCAGCTCAAAAAACAATGATCCGCAGCCAATTGCTTCAGCTAATAACCCAGGCACGACTACGGAAGGGGACACAGATAAGCCTCAGCGTGAAGAAATAACGATTGACGTCTTTTCTATGCTGTCGAACTTCTCTGGTGAGCAAACAGGCTGGTTCGCTCATGTACTGAAGGAAAAGTTTAATGTAAAGCTAAATATTATCGCATCTAACCTTGAAGGCGGCGGTGATATTAAATTCCAATCGATGATGGCTGCTGGGGATTTGGGTGATCTTGTCGTATTCGGGGCGACAGACAGCAAATATTTGGATGCCATTGCTGCCGGCATGCTGCTAGATTGGACGAAGGATGGCCTCGTGGATACGTACGGAAAAAACATGCAGCAATATGCACCGAAGGCACTAGAAAAGAATAAAGCACAATTTGGCGGCGGAACAAGCATTTATGGCATTGGCAATGAGGTAGGAGCTGAGTCAGATGGCCCGTCCGAGGCACTAGAGTTAAATTATCATCCCAATCTGCGCTGGGATCTATACGAGCAGCTTGGTCGTCCAGAGATTAATACGATGGAAGACTATTTACCTGTACTGAAAGCGATGCAGGAGCTTCAGCCGAGGAGCGACAGCGATAAGCCAACGTATGCTTTCTCGATGTGGAGCGACTGGGATGGCAATATGATGATGAACACAAAGGCTTGGGCAGGTATGCATGGCTATGAGGAAAGCGACGGCTTTAACCCAGGCGGCTTTACACTTGTATCAGCAGATACGGAAGATGTTCAAGGCATATTAGATGAGAACAGCTACTATATGCGCGGTCTTCGCTTGTATTTTGACGCGAATCAAATGGGCCTCGTTGATCCAGACTCGATTACGCAAAACTTTGATGAGGCTGTTAATAAAATGAGAGATGGCCAACTGCTATTCTCTTGGTTCTCCTGGTTTGATGACGCGTATAATACGCCTGAGCGCATGGAGGAAGGCAAGGGCTTCCACCTCGTTCCATTCAACGAAGCAAGATCATATTCCTATGGCTTTGATCCGTACGGAGGGAATCGAGTATGGTCCATTGGTTCGAAGGCCGAGCATCCAGAACGTGTGATGGAGATCATTGATTGGTTGTATTCTCCTGAAGGTAATATGACAGCGAACTATGGTCCAGAGGGTATGGCTTGGGAGCTTAAGGATGGAAAGCCTGTTCTTACTGCACTTGGAGAAGAAGCATTTCCAGCTAACAAAACACCAATACCTGATGAATTCGGTGGCGGTGTATGGGATGATGGCCGTAATCAAATTAATAACACTACCTTTAAGAGCACGATGATTAATCCGGATAATGGTGATCCTTACGATTACTCATTATGGACTTCTACGCTTGCTAAGGATCCAACGAAGCTAGAGGAAAACTGGAGATCGGTCATGGGAGCATCGACTGCGGTGGAATGGTTTGTCAATAACGATAAAATAGCCGTTCAAAAATCGATCTACACGGGTCAGCCTTATGTAGAGATGACCGATGACCTTAAGCAGAAGCAAGGTCAGGTTGCTTCGGTAATTAAGGAATACTCATGGAAGCTCATTTATGCTAAGGACGAAGCGCAATTTAATCAATTGAAGGATGAGATGATTAATAAAGCGAAGGGTCTAGGCTATGATGATGTTGTTGAATTTAATAAAGAGCAGCATAAAGTAGTGTTCGAACTACGTAAAAACTCTTAAGTTAGATAAAGAAAGTATGGCGATGACCATACTTTCTTTTCTCTATTTTCAAGCAAATAGAAGTTGTTTACAATAGTAGTAAATATATACATATGGAGTGATTGCTTCGATGAAATCAGTTTCGCGTATCAAGCAGTTTTTCAAAAAAGGGACATTGAGGCGCACGCTCATTATTTATTTGCTTATCGCATGCTTAATTCCTCCATCCATACTAGCTGGATATACGTACAGCTCGATGCATTCAATACTCCAGCATAAAATATCTGCTGGAATTGAAGCGAGTTTAAGGCAGGAAGCGATGGGGATTGAGAATTTATTGAGCAATCTTGATTTTGTCTCGAAGCAGTTCGCATTAGATGGACAAACCGCTGCTAGAGTAAACGAATATATGAGCACGACGAGCCTATCAGAAAAAGTGGATATGATTGAGCAGATTGAGGCTACTTTTAACGTTGTAAATTTTACGAATCCAAATGTTGGACTTATGGTTTACTATCATGAGAATACTGAGCAGCCGATACTTTTTAACAATCTATCAGTTAGGGAGGATTTTAATATTAATGAGCTGCCTTTATTTGTACGCTACAATGGAACCGCTTACTATGGGCCACATCAGACACAATATAAAAATAGTGAGAATATCGTTTTTTCCTCGATTCGTGAAGTGAGATCTGACAGCAATGATTCCCTCTATATTTATTTAGAATCCAATTACAACATGTTCCGCAAAATGATGAATAATCATTGGTATGGTATGCCTGTCCATCATTATCTGATCTCGGATCAGAAGGAGGTGCTCTTTGCCGATGCCAATGACCCGCCTATTGCAGCAGAGGAGCTGAGCTGGGAGCTAGTCTCTAGTGGCGTGAAGCAGATACAAGGACACTACCTCTTTGGCTACGAGAGCATTCAAGGCTGGAAGCTTGTTATTGCGGTTAATAAGGATGAATATAATCGAGAGATCAATGCTTGGTTTTTAAGAATGGTAGCTTTAGTTCTAGGCTCGCTCATTCTAGCATTGATTATTGCGATGATGATATGGCGAAAAGTATACGGATCTTTAAGACGGATGAACCTAGAAATAATTAAATTAACAGGGGAACGTGAATCTCCTGTTAAGCCGATCGGCATCGAGGAGTTCGATACACTGCTTTATAACTTTCAAGGGATGAAGCATACTGTCAATGAACTGATTGCAGAGGTATCGCAAAATGAGCGCAATAAATCACAGCTGGAAATTGAAAAGCTGCTTAGCCAGATCAATCCACATTTTTTACATAATACACTTAATACGGTGCAATGGATTGCACGTGCTAAAGGACAGGATGATATCGACCGGATCGTCACACTGCTAGTAAAGCTGCTGCACTATAATATGGGGAAAAGCAGCCTAATCGTAACAATTAGACAGGAGCTGGAAGCACTTCAGCATTATATCGATCTCCATAAAATTCGCTACGAGGATGAGCTGAGCTTTAAGCTTGACATAGATGAACAGATGCTAGATGTTAACGTTCCAAGGTTTTTATTGCAGCCACTCGTTGAAAATGCTATCTATCATGGTCGCGGCGAGGAGCATAGCGTGATCGCCATTACGATTAGACCTCATTCGGAGCATGAAATAATGCTTAAAGTGGAGGACAATGGCCGAGGTGTTGATCGAAAAATATTAGAGCAGCTGCTTCCAGCTTCAAAAACGTCTTCTAGCGGCATGGGCATCGGTCTTAGTTACGTTCGACGATTGCTGGAACGCTTTTATGGTGGACGTGGGGTGCTACAGCTAGAAAGCATGGAGGGCGTTGGAACAAGTCTAACTGTCATTATTCCAAATAAGCTGGAGGAGGAGCGGCATGATTAATGCTCTTGTTGTAGATGATGAACGCTTAGTACGACAAGGCTTGCAATCCTTAATGAACTGGCAAGCATTTGATATTTCATTTGTCGGTGAAGCGAAGGATGGCGTGCAGGCGTTGAAATTTTTATCAGAGCAAGAAGTTGATGTCATGTTTGTTGATATTACGATGCCGAATATGAATGGCTTTGAGCTCATTAAGCATGTACAAGAGCGGCATCCACATGTGAATTTTGTCATCTTGACCTGTCATCACGAATTTGACTATGTGCAGGAAGCGCTGCAGCTAGGAGCTATTGATTATATTGTGAAGACACTGCTGAATCGTGACAATGTAGAGGAAACGGCAAAGCGCATCGTCTCAAGGCTTAAGCGGGAGCTTAAACGAAAACAGGATGTACCCACGCTGTACCCAGGCGGTATTTATCTATATTATTATACATCACATTCAGCCTATCATCCTCAGCATGCTCATTCATTGCAAACGGAAGGAAAGAAGCTAGATCCACACTGGTTTCGTTTGCATCCTGGCTATTCAATAGAAAAGCTGGACAATGTAGTTCAGTATGTGGATGTTGTGGTTGTAAAGCTAAGCGCTAGTAAACGAATGAACACGGAGGCAGTCGAGTGCTGGCTAATGGAGCAAGGAGAGCGATTGTTATTCTATAGTGGAGATAGAGATCAATATCTGCATCTGACGGATGCTCAGCTTTCACACTGGATGCAGCAACTTAGCGCATCAAGCAAGGAACAGGAGCAACGCTTTTTTCATGATACGGAAACCTATCGTTGGCTGCTGTACCCACAGGAGTGGGCGAGATGGGTCGAAGAGGTGCTGCAGCTCAAGCCTAGTCCAGCTTATATGCAGCAGCTGTGTCATTACTTTTATCGTCAGGTGCTCCTTACGATGACGATGAGTCATGCAGAGTATGGTGGGAAGCAATTAGATCAGCCGCAAGCGTTGACTTGGAAATGTACAGAACGATGGCTTCAGCAATTTTCTATTTTTTTGCGCAGCAAAATGGGAGATCTATCCTTCTCGCACGAGGTTATGCTTTGCATGATTAAAGCAATTCGTTATATGCATGAGCAAATATCTCTAGAGCTGAATCAAAGTGAGCTTGCCTATCAAGTTGGCATGAGTCGCAGCTACTTCAGCCAATGCTTTAAACGCTTTTTTGGAGTATCCTTTGGCGACGTACTTCGGACGCTCCGGCTGAATGCTGCCAAGCAGCTGCTAATCACGACTCAGCTAACGATCTCAGAAATTGCCAATCGCGTTGGCTTTGTTGATCACAAGTACTTTAGTCGAGCATTTAAAGCGCAGCTAGGCGTGTATCCGACAGAATATCGCTCACTTCATGCGGAGGAGTTGAAGTGATTATGGTGAGCAGATGGCTTGCTGTTGTAGCGATCATATATGTCGCTGTATGTAGTACTGGCTGCACTCGCGCCTCTAGCATAGAAATAGCACAGAATAGTGAACTGCTTTATGATGAGCCAATTCTGCTTCGAGTCCCTTATTCATACTCTGATATCGAGCTTCCGGAGGGTGATGTTGGTGATGATAATTTTGTAACACGCTATATATTGGAGAAAACAGGCATTGAGGTTCAATATAGCTGGGAGGCAAGCGGAGAAGAGCAATATCATACGATGCTAGAGCTAGCCATACGCAGCAATGACTTACCTGATGCATTTATCGTTAATCGGCAGCAGCTGTTTCAGTTGGCGGAAAGAGGACTAATTGAGCAGCTGGATGACGTTTATGAACAGCATGGCTCCCCTCTCGTAAAGTCGATCTATGAGTCGACAGGTGGAAAAGCGTTAGAGGAAGCGAAAATCGATGATAAGCTATTCGGACTGCCCAATGTTGGCATAGAGGCAGATGCGCCAACGTACTTATGGGTTAGACAGGATTGGCTTGATAAGCTGAGGCTTGAACCGCCTAGAACACTACAAGACATTGAGAATATTGCAATGGCGTTCGTGCATCGTGACCCCGATGGTAATAAGGAGCACGACACCTATGGACTCCCCGTTGACAAATCGCTTGTCTATCAGCAAAAAACCGGAGTGTTGGGACTAGACTCTTTTTTCGCAAGCTTTCACGCTTTCCCGCAAAATTGGATCGTCAATCAAGAAGGACATCTTGTGTACGGATCGATTCAAGCTGAATCGCGTGCAGCGCTTGAGAAGCTGGCGGAATGGTATGAACATGGAATTATTGATCGTGATTTTATGCTGCGTAAGGATGCGAGCTTGCTCGTAACGCAAAATCAAGTGGGGATGATTTTTGCACCGTGGTGGGCGCCCTTCTGGCCGTTAAGTGCATCGGTATCACTGGATACGAAGGCAGAGTGGAAGGTTTATATGGCGCCGTTAGATGCTGGGGGTCAATTTACAACGAAGTCTGCGCCGATAACGGACCGCTATCTAGTCGTTCGTAAAGGCTACCCGTATCCCGAAGCCGTAGTGGCACTTCTTAATCTGTTCACAGCCTTGGAGCGCTATGACAACATAGAGGATGAAGCTAGTAAAGAAATACGAAGTATAGCAGCACAGCAGGGTGTACAGCTGCGTAATTACTATTCATTTGATCTGCTGCTGGACGATCCAGATGGCGTGGTAAAGCGTTATGAGATGCTGCAGCAGCTGTTAGCAGAGGAACTAACCGAGGAAGAGCTGACGCCTGAGCTGTCAAGGCTGTACCAATACGTTGTGCAGGAGGAGGAGCAGCCGAAGAAGGATATGGAGGCATGGAGTGTAGCTGAGGCCTATATGCAGGGAGGGGAAATATCGAAGCAGCCGATGATAAAGCTAGAGAGCTACAGCATTGAGCATTTGCCGGCTTATTCGACTTATTGGGAGCAGCTTCTTGAGCTAGAGATGAACTATTTTCTAATGATGATTACAGGAGAGCTGCCGATTAGCAGCTTTGATAAGTTTGTAGAAGAGTGGATGAATCAGGGTGGAATACATCTAATGAGAGAAGCAAGTGAAGCGTACGAGCAGCATAAGTACAGCGTAAAGTAAGCTAATAATAAGTGTCGATAATAAATGTAAAGCTGCGGGCTAATTGCTGCCCGCAGCTTTACCTGTTGCTTCTGTCGTTTCATTTAACAATGAGAAGAATAATTCTTGACCCTATTAGTATAAAAATCATATGATGGCTGAACAACAGCATAAAAATATAACTAGGCGCGTGTACGTGTGTCTAGTGCAGCTCTAAGTATTGTCCCAAGCTATAGCTTGCTGTCCGAGCTCAGCGAGATGGCGATTAATCGTTGAATACGGCTTGCTTCCAAAAAATCCGCGGTATGCAGCAAGCGGAGAAGGATGGACCGATTCAATAATGATATGATGAGCGGCGATAAGCTTTTTCTTCGCTTGCGCAGGCTTGCCCCATAGCACAAAGATGACAGGGTTTTCTCTTTTGCTAAGCAGCTGAATGACTTCATCGGTGAAAACTTCCCATCCTTTTCCTTGATGCGAGTTCGCTTCACCAGCACGTACGGTCAGTACAGTATTGAGCAGCAGCACGCCTTGTCTTGCCCACCCCTCGAGGTTACCGTGCTGTGGTGCAGCTATGCCGAGGTCGTTCTCCAGCTCCTTAAACATATTTCTAAGTGATGGAGGAAGTTTTACGTTAGGTTGAACCGAGAAGGCAAGTCCATGTGCTTGTCCTTCACCATGATACGGGTCCTGTCCCAAAATAACGACTCTTGTATCAGAGTAATCCGTTAGCTCTAATGCGCGAAATAAATGATCTTGCTTTGGATATATGTTCAATGTACTGTACTCTGTTATAATAAATTGTTGTAATTGCTTATAGTATGGCTTTAATTGCTCCTGCTGCAGTAATTTTCCCCATTCATTGCTAGGTAGCTGCATATGCTGTAATCCCTCCTGACAAATCTAATTGAACAATACTATAGGTAGCTAGGAGAATCAACCCTATAAGAAGGCAAAGGAGGCGTCAATATGAGCTTTTTGGATAAATTAAAAAGCGGTGTATCGGAAGCAGGTACGAAAGCGAAAATACTCGTCGAAATTAATAGGCTAAAATTAATCAATGTTGGCAAACAAAACGAAATTAGCGGATTGTATAAGGAAATTGGGGAGAAGGTAGCACTTGCAGCAGAAGCAGGTCAAGAGCTGCAGCTATCGTTTTTTAGCCACCAGCTTGAGCAAATATCAATACTTAAAACAGAAATAGAGCAAAACCAATTGAAAATGTTGAATTTAGCAGATGACAAGCAGTGTCCGAGCTGCAATCGCAGTAATCCGATTGATGCGATTGGGTGTGTGCATTGTAATGCAAGCTTTATCGTTCAGGAGCATTCAACGATTGAGCCCCAATATATCGAGCTGAACCATCCAACGAAGCAAGCGCGGCGAGATGATGAGTAAGGTGGTTCGTGTGAATAGAAAGCGATATATATATCGATATACCTGCCATGAGCAGGAGCTAGCCTTATGCAGCTTGGAAATTAGGCAAATGCTGCGTGTAGAGCCAAGCTGGTATCAATCAACGGCAGTCATAGATAGCGAGCTAGAGGTTTCTCCGCAAAGAAGCCCATATGTAAAATACCGACTGGAAGTGTTGCTCAGTGCTGAAAGCTACGAAGACTTGCTCCATGAAGCAGCGGAATTACAGCTACAGGAAGTATATAAGATTACTGCGCTTGAGGTGATCCAAGACGGTAACGCGAGTAAGCTGCCTTACGAGCTGAGGAGAAGGATGGAGCGGGAGCTTGGGACCGCGATTGGCGGCAGCATTCATCTTAAGTCCCCTGATGTTTGGCTAGGCGTCATACAGCTCGAGGGAGAGTGGCTGCTCGGCATATACGAGCAACATGCTGGCAAGTGGCAGCAATATGATCGCAAGCCAAGACACTACTCTACTGCGTTAAGTACACGCGTTGCACGTGCAGTGGTCAATACACTACTGCCTCAGCTGGATTCAACGGTAACACTGCTTGATCCTTGCTGCGGCATCGGAACGGTCTTGCTACAGGCCTGCGATCAAGGAGTCTCTGCAAGAGGCTATGATATTAATCCACTCGCAGTCGTTGGTGCCCGTGAGAATATGGCTGCCTTCGAGTTTAGCTGCAGCATCGGCATTGCCGATATGAGAGAGCTGCAGGATGTTTACGATGTCGCGGTGCTGGATTTGCCGTACAATCATTGCTCCGTGCTGCCGGAGTCCGAGCGTAAAGAGATGCTGCAGGCCTTGAGCAAATTAGCGAAAAGAGCAGTGATCGTCTCTGTCGAGCCAATCGAGCATGAGCTGCAGGCGATTGGAGCTACGATTATCGATGCTGGACAGGTGCAGAAAACTCATTTCAAGAGAGATATATGGCTTGTACAGTTTGATCACTAGCGTTAGGGATACACGCTCGAGTCATTTTTATTACACTAGAAATGCCCATCACGATTAGAAGTCTAAACGTGATGGGCATGTTGTTGTTGCAGATGTATCAGGTTGGATGTAGCTGAAGCTTTTCAATATTATACCGGGAGCTCAGGAACGATAAGCGCGACGGCGGTACATATTAGCACGATGCACACAAAGATGCCATCGTAGGCAGAGAAGCTAGTGATATAATAATAGGTTCGCTTTTGTTGAAATTGCTTAGCTTCCATTGCAATACCGATGCGATGGGCTCTGCGGATCGCCTGTGCAATTAGTGGAATGCTATACAGCTTTATCATCTGATAGATTTTAGCAAAGCCGCGATCTGCTTGAACTCGCCGTATACGTAGTGCTCGTCTTCGTAATTGAACCTCTTCGATCATGTAAGGTACGAGGCGCAGCCCTGCAAGAAACGCATACGCATACTTAGCTGGTAAGCGAAGCTGCTGCATAAATGAATAAAGCAGCTTTACAGGTGGTGAGGTAAGCAGCAGCAGTAAGCTGATGATGCCGATTAGTAAGGACTTCGTTCCGATCATCATACCCGAATGAATACTTTCATGGGAGATCTTTATGATCCACCATTGCCAGATGATATCATTTCCTCTGCCGAATAACGTCAAGGTGATACCCGAGGACAAGCTGGATATGAGGATCGGAATATGAAGTAAGGCAACCTTCCGCGCGGGGAAACCACTGCTAGACCAGAGCACGATACTAAGGCAAATGATATAGCCAACATATAATCCAATGGCGCGACTGAAAAATACAAACAGCATGATAGCGAATAAGGCAACAAATTTTAATGAAGGATTACAGCGATGTAGCCAGGTTTGTTTGTTAGGTGTGAACCAGTTGAGTAAGCTGTTCATCGTCTGCCTCCTTAGAATATAGCGCTTGTGCTGGTGAACATGTCGTTAACGTACCATGCTCAATATGCCAAATTTGTGTTGCAAAGCGCCTCATAATTTGCTCATCATGCGTTATCATCATAATCGTTACGCCACTAGCCTGTAGCTGCTGCAGCCACTCAAGCATAATAAAGGTGCTGCGTGCATCTTGACCGAAGGTAGGTTCATCCAGTAATAGTATGGAACGATTTTCGACAAGTGCTGTCAGCACGCTTAGTCTACGCTTCTGTCCGATGCTTAGCTCATAAGGATGTCGGTCAGGCGGTACGCTTAATTGAAGCTGCTCGAGTGCCGCTGAAGCTTCAAGCGTTAGCTGCTGAAGATCGATTCTGCTCTTGCGTTGTTTAGGAGCAAATAGCCTTTTTATCCAATGTTCGCCTTGCTCCTTCTCTGTTCGTTCCTTATCATACTTGACGATAAGTGAATGCGTAACCTCATCAATGATTCGATCTGTAATGAATTGCAGCTCAGGATTTTGAAAGACATAGCTCATTGAAGGAGGTATGTCCTCGCCCACGTCCTCACCTTGGATGCGATAGCTGCCATTAGAGGCTAGCAAGCGTGCCAATGCGAACAGCAGCGTGCTTTTACCAGCCCCATTTTTACCTCTTATCGCAATCCAATCTCCTTGCTGAGCAGCGGCATACGGTACATCGAGTGAATACGCTCCGCGTTTAATCTTAAAGTTTTGCAGCTCGAGCAATGGTTGGCTACCGCTAGTGTTTGGTTGAGCTTGCAGCTCGGCAGTAGCTTCAGCTCGGAATGCTAAGCTTGGTGAGTCCGATTGATAAGAAAAATACTCCTCCCATATATTCGGATACCATATCCCCTCCTGCATTAAAAATGACTTCTGCTCTGCAAATACATGAGACGGGTGGCCATCAGCAATAATGTCACCTTGACGGTTTAACACAACGACACGATCAAACCAGTCAAGAATACCGTCAATATGATGCTCAACGACAATGACGGTATGCTGCGCTAACGTGCTACGGATCGTTTCCCATATATATTGCTTGCCCTCAGGATCTAGCAGGGCAGAAGGCTCATCAAGAAATACAACATCCGGCTTAAGAAGCAATACCGCCGCAAGAGCAAGACGCTGCTTCATCCCTTGTGACAGCTCTGCAATCGGAGTATGTAGCTTGGGCAAGTGCAGCTGGACATGCTCCAGAGCTTCCTCAATGAGCTGCTTCATCTGCTCTTGTGGGATTTGTTGATTTTCAAGGACAAACGCAAGCTCCTCATCGACATAGCTCATGCAGAATTGCGTGTCTGGGTCTTGAAAGACAAAGCCCCAGCTCTCTGGCTTTGTAATTTGCTCTGCCAGCAGTGGGATTTGGACTGCTCCTGGTATAATGCCGCTAATAATTTGTAAAAGCGTAGACTTGCCACAGCCGCTAGGTCCAAGCAGCAGTAGTTTTTGACCATGAGGGATGGAAAGGGTGAGATCGTTGAATATAAGCTGCTTTTCCCCACTGTACTTGGCTCTCAGCTTCGTAACACCTATCGCTTTATTCGTCATCCGTTAAACTCCTTCTTTACTGCTTAAGGTTGTCAATTTCTGAATAGTCAATTGGTCGAATTAACGAAGTGACCTTCGTTTTTTCTAGCGCAAGCACGATATAGTAGGCGAAGATTCCTGTAAAGATAAAGGCGCTAATGACACGTAATCCGTACTTCACGATTAATGCCCATGTTTCCAATTCAGCGTAACCATAGCTTAGATCTAGCAGGAAGCCGCCAACGCAGGACATGATGCCTGCTAATCCTGCAACTGCAATTGAAAATTTGCGATATCGGAATGCTAGGAAGACGAGCTCAGCTCCAAGACCTTGAATTAATCCGTACATTAGAACCTCAAAGCCGTTACCGACTAACGCGGATAGACTTGCACCTGCAACACTTGCCAATAGCGCTGCCCCAGGCTTGCGAATAAGAAGAGCAGCAAATGGACCGACCATAAACCACATACCATAAATTAATTGACGCAGCGTTGGCATTAACGGCTTCACTACGCTGTATAGATCGTCCCAAAACTTCATGATTACTCCAAATACGATACCTATCACTATAATGACAACGATGTCTACTAAACTAAGTTTTTTCATGTTTTGACTCCTCCAACATTGTTTTGTATGCACAAAAAAACCGTCTGGATATACGCAGACGGTCAGAAAATCCCTCTTTTTCTAAACACCCATTCTCTACGCTGGTATTATCCAGTTCAGATCAACGGTCAGTAGCGGGGTAATAGCTACTATCTCAGCCTGTTTCCACAAGCACCCGGACGGTTTATATGCAACTGTGATCTAATGTACTATACATTTCCAAACTTGACAACTGTATATTAAGAAATTGTAAAGGTTGAGGAATGTTTATAGCTCGTCGGGATGGCGGAAATTAGCCATCTGCTCTAACAGCTCGTGAGGCTGCTCCGCGACAAGATTAAGTGCAGCGTAGCGCCCTTTTAAGAATTGCTCCTGTACCATATGATCAAACAGATGGATTAGCGGGTTGTAGTAGCCTTTAACATTCAATAGACCGCATGGCTTTTTGTGCAGCCCAATTTGACTCCATGTAATGACTTCAAAGTACTCCTCCATTGTCCCAGCACCACCAGGCATAGCAATAAAGCCGTCGGATAGATCCATCATTTGATGCTTACGCTCATGCATTGAATCAACCTTAATAAGCTTGGTAAGCTGCTCGTGGGCAATTTCTCGATGTGCCAGATGATGAGGGATTATGCCGATAACCTCTCCGCCAGCTTGTAACACAGCGTCTGCAACCGCCCCCATCAAGCCCGTGCGCGAGCCACCATAGACGAGACCGATGCCACGTTGAGCAAGCTCATTACCTAATGCAATAGCAGCTTGTTCATAGTCAGAAGAAGCTCCAATACTGGAGCCACAGTATACAGCAATACGTTTCATAGCAACTCTCCATTCTACATTAGGATAGGTTTAGTATAATTTTTCCAAAAGACATAAGCAAGCAGGAGTAAATGTGGATACTGTAAAGCATGCGGCAGAATAAGCTTGGGCCGTTTAATACAATGTGTAGTGCGTGTTTAACCTTATGCGCTTGGACTTGTCAACATTCAAACATATTACTTCGTCTACGTTGTTAGGACTAAGATCAAGACGTTAAGTCTTGCAGGATGGAGAACGTCATTGAATACTATTTGGTAGTGTTATGGATGTTGGGTGGGAATATGTCATTATGTCATGTGGAGGGGAATTTGAGATTTTGAGATGGCAAAGTGGTTCGGAGTGAGAATTCCTTTATGACACATCGAATAACGCTCAGTGTACAAGCTCCCATTTGCCGTAAGGCGCAGCTAGTTAATGTCACTTCCAGCCGGCGATATAAAATCCGCCAGTTGGAAGTATATTTTCGCTGTTTAATAGCTTTAGTCTTCGTCATTAAATGTATCTAAAGCAGCATTCCCTTGTCCTTGATCACCAGGGTACTCACGCTCGGTTCCTGCATGCTGTGCTCGATCTTCATAATCAAATCGATTGGGAGGACGTTGATCCTTGCGCCATGGTGTGCTCTTACCTAGTTGTTCTGCATTCGTAGGCGAACCGTATGGGCCATCCGCGAATTCTTCTGGAATAAGGTCGTTGCGCTGGGATTCTACAGTGGCAAGATCAGTAGACTCGCTTCGTTTTTCATTCATAAAACCATCTTTAGACATGGAATACCTCCTACAGAATTTTCCATAGTATGCCCATGAGGCGGCAGAATATTAGGAGCACATAATAGAAAAGCCTGCTTTACAAATTTTTACTGAGGTGGTTGTTATAAGCTGTTGTATAAGTTACAATAAGAGGAACTTAAGGAATGGAGGGTTGTCCTAACTATGGGTGTTATAAATTACGGAAGATTGCGTTTTTTACTTTGTCCTACGAATTAAATAGTGAACAAAGGCTCTGTCTGCGTGCGGAGCAAACGGAATCGGTCTGCCCATTTTAGGATATCTCGCTTATTTAAAGTATTTAGGGACAGTAGTGATTGCTGTCTCTTTTTTGTGCTTGCAATAGATCATTTACTTAAGATGGAACATGATTCATGCTCAGCTTTTGCCATTTTATCGTTGTGGCATAGGCTTGTTTGAGTATGCAAATTGTTAAGCTCCCTTCTAGTAAACCGCTGCAGACAGCGGTTTTTGTTTTGAAAAAACAAGAATGGAAGGGATTTATATGAAAAGGCATAGCAAACAAAACCGAGCGAGAAGCAGTTCGAAAATTAGTCCTAATTTTACAGGTCAACATTTGCTTCATAACCCGAAGACGATTAAGAGATTGCTAGAAGCGGCGAGACTGCAGACTAATGATACGGTACTTGAGATAGGGGCAGGGAAAGGAGGACTTACATTCCCGATTGGCGAGCAAGTAAGGAAGGTTATCGCTGTGGAAATCGATGCTGCCTATGCCCAAGCACTGAAAAGCAAAGTCATTGCAAGTGAGCGTTCACATATTTCAATCGTTCATGCGGATATTAGAACGTATTGCTTGCCAACAAGTTCATTCTCAGTCGTGGCGAATATTCCGTTTTCAATTACGACGCCGATTCTAGAGAGGCTGCTTGGAGCAGAAGGAAGAGCACTGCAAAAAGCAACATTAATTGTAGAGAAGGGTGCAGCAAAAAGATTTACACAAAAAACTACGTTTGATTCACGTTTATTGATGTGGAAAATGTTCTTTACGTTCAAGCTCGAGAGCGTCATTCCGAGAACAGATTTTGCACCGCCACCGCGAGTAGATGCTGCAATCATGATCATTAAGCGCAGAGAAACGGCCTTAATTCCTATGCAAGAAGCGAAAAGATTTGTTGCGTTCGCAGCTTATGTGCTTAGAGGCTACAAGGCGCCGGTATCTGAAGTGCTCAGAGGTATTTTTACACCAGCACAGCTTAAAATTGTATTGGCACAAGCTGGTCTTAAGCGCGAGCA
The DNA here is from genome assembly GCF_023715345.1 of Paenibacillus camelliae. Taxonomy (GTDB): domain Bacteria; phylum Bacillota; class Bacilli; order Paenibacillales; family Paenibacillaceae; genus Pristimantibacillus; species Pristimantibacillus camelliae. The sequence goes on along the minus strand of NZ_JAMBNY010000001.1, from coordinate 690,742 downwards.
TGTCGTTGCAGATATGGATTTACAGCAATGGGGGACGCTATTTCATGCAATGCTGAAGCATGTCCCTGCTCATCGCTGGCCAAGGAAATAATATATTAGAAACAACAGGAACAATTACAAAGGCCAAGCTAAGTAGACACATCTACCTTGCTTGGCCTTTAACGTTATATTATCTTCTACTCGACTTATCCTTTTCCTTATAAAACTCATGATACAGCTTCATCAGCGCCCGTTTCTCGATCCGAGAGACGTAGCTGCGACTAATCCCTAAATCCTTAGCAATTTCGCGCTGCGTGCGCTCATCACCGCCGCTAAGTAAGCCAAATCGCGTGATGATTACCTCTTTCTCTCTATCATCAAGAATACTGAGGTTTTTGAAAATTTTACTCTTTTCCATCTCTAGCTGTACTTGATCGGCAATATCGTCCCCTTCATTGCCAAGTATATCGATTAAAGTTATTTCATTGCCCTCTTTGTCAGTGCCGATAGGGTCATGAAGCGAAACGTCCTTGCGAGTTTTTTTGAGGGAACGAAGGTGCATCAATATCTCGTTCTCAATACAACGAGCAGCAAACGTAGCCAGCTTGGTGCCTTTGCCTTGCTGAAAGCCTTCGATCGCTTTAATTAACCCAATCGTGCCGATTGAGATGAGATCCTCTTGATCCTCACCCGTATTGTCGAACTTCTTCACGATATGTGCGACTAGACGCAAGTTATGTTCGATTAACGTATTTCGTGAATCTACATCCCCCTCAGCCATTCGCGTCAGATGATACTGCTCTTCCTCTTCCTTCAACGGCTGTGGAAAAGCATTGTTCTTGACGTAGGATACTAATAAGGTCAATTGCTTAATAAATAAGGCGATTGATGTGAAAAAACCAGGCATAGCTCCACCTCCTGATGAACTTTACATGGGCCTAAAAAAGGCCGCTGCAGTCTGTTCTCTAATGTATGTGGGTAGCTGCCCAGTTGTGCCTGTACCTTAAAAATAGGTACGAGCATATGTAGCATTCATGACAGGAACGTTCAACTAATCGTTATGCATTAGCTTTTTTATTAGCATCTCGGAACCTAGTCGGGGACATGCCCTTATAATCCTTAAATACTTTGCCAAAATAGCTTAAATGATTAAAGCCGCATCTGAACGCGATATCGATTACAGGCATATTCGTTTCAACTAATAGTGTGATAGCATGCTCCAGTCGAACTTGGATTAAATATTCAATGGGTGTTATACCGAGCAATTTTTGAAAGCAACGATTACATTCACTTGTACTTATATTTACCGAGTTTGCAATATCGACAAGCTTAATTGATTCATGAAAATGTGTATGAATATAGTTTAACATCATATTAATGCGCTGCTGATTAATGGACAATTCAATTTGGCTATGACTGATAAGTATCTCCTTAGAATTAACGACGAGGTGATTCCAAATCTTAGCTAAATAACTGATGACTAACAGTTCATAGCCGAATTTCCTTTGCTGATCTAATTGATAAATACAGGTTAATAAACGGATGCATTCCTTCTGCCATGCAGCATGACGTAATTCAATATAGGGGATGGCCTTACTATTCACTAGAGCATGAATATAATTTTCATAAATGAGACTGTGTTCAACATTGGCGATCTGCGGACTAACAATAATTGAAAACAAAATTGCATTTTGTGAGCTAGTTGAGCTAATAGAATGTAAAACCTCAGAGTTAATAAAAATACCCTCACCAGCCCGAAGAATAATAGATGCATCGTTCGCTCTAACCTCAACTTCTCCTTCTAATACAACAGAGAATTGAAATTCTTTATGCCAATGTGAATTAATATAGTCTAAATCATATGTATGGAGATCATCCAAGTAAATCTGTATTGGGAATTTAATGCTACTGTACTGTATTAATTCTTTTTTACGATGATCAACGTTAATTTTATTAATTTGCATAAATCCTCCATATTAGGGTAGTTAATGATAGATTTAGAAGGAATAATTAGAAATAATTAATATGTATACTAGTATAATTATATTATTTACTGATAGTTTTTCAATCAGGTTGGAGGGCTTTATGAATTTTAGCTTTAAGCATACATTGTATGCATGTTTTATCGGTTATGTTACGCAAGCAGTGGTTTCGAATTTACCTTCATTGTTACTAATAATATTTCAAGAACAATTTAATCTCTCCTTAGAAAAAATAGCTTTACTCATAACGATAGGTTTTTCTGTTCAGATTTGTATCGATATTATCGCTGGTAAGGTAGTCGATCGTATCGGATATAGAGCTTCTATCATTATTGCGAACCTATGCTGTGTTGGCGGGTTGGCATGCATGAGTATTTTACCCGAGTATATGGAGCCGTTTTGGGCTTTACTCATTGCGATATCATTAAATTCAGTGGGTGGAGGTTTTATTGAAGTTGTTATTAGCCCGATCGTAGAAGCGTTACCTGGTGAAGAAAAGGCTAGTGCGATGAGTGTGCTGCATTCTTTTTATTGCTGGGGGCTAGTTGGGGTTATCTTCTTAACTACTTTGTATTTTACAATATTCGGTCTGCGTAACTGGATTTACTTGCCTATTATTTGGAGTATCGTTCCTTTAATTAATACCTTCTTGTTTACAATAGTTCCTGTAAGAGAGCTTGTGGAGCAGCATGAGCGGACATCAATGAGAAGGCTCTTAACATTAAAAACGTTTTGGTTATTGTTTGTGCTTATGATTTGTGCCGGAGCAGCTGAGCAGGCGATGTCAAAATGGTCCTCGTTGTATGCTGAGCGTGGGCTCGGTGTTTCTAAAGCTTTTGGTGATTTGTTGGGGCCCTGTGCATTTGCTGCGCTCATGGGGTTAGCGCGGATTTTTTATAGCAAGTTAGCGAGAAAAGTGGATATGAAGAAGCTGCTAATGTGGTCATCTGTTCTATGTATTTTTAGTTATCTTATTGCATCATTGGCGCTTGACCCGATTGTTGCACTAATAGGATGCGCACTTACAGGTTTAGCAATAGGTGTGATGTGGCCGGTTACGATTAGCTTATCCTCTGAAACCTATCCAAGAGGCGGTAATTCCATGTTTGCTCTTTTGGCACTTGGTGGAGATATTGGGTGCGCGATTGGACCAAGCGCGGTAGGGATCGTGTCACTAGCAGTATCACATTCTAGTTGGTCATTAATAGAAGAAATACAAACGAGCAGTCAGCTTGCCGAGTTTAGCTTAAGAGGGGGCTTGCTGTTAACGATCATATTCCCAATAATTATTATCGTTTGTATTAGACAGCTGCAAAAAACAAAGAATGTATCCGTGAAGGTTTTGTAATAAACACATCGTTGCAACACCATCGAACTGAATGATAGCAGTTGAATGGCAGATTGATAAACAGAATAGCAGCCTACTCCAAGTGGAGTAGGCCTTTTTATTGAGATGATATTTCAATAGCGCATGTTGAGTTGATTAATGGGTAGCTTTCCAGCTATTCTATTTATAGGAAAATTTATTAATGATGGTGGTGAAAGATTTGTCTAATGCATTACTTACGCTTAAGCATGTTACGAAGGGATTCAATGATCGTACCGTGTTATCCGATATATCGCTGCAAATTAAAAGAGGCGATTCAATCATTATTATGGGAAGCAATGGTTCGGGCAAAAGTACATTGCTTCGTCTAATAAGCGGGCTTATTCCAGTAACTGCAGGAGAAAGATTGATAGATTCGACTGGAATTGTGCTAGGCTATGCGCCAGACCGTATGCCTAAGCTTAAAATGACGTCTACGGAGTATTTGACTCATATGGGAAGAATTGCACATATTTCGAAACAGCAGCTGCAAGCGCGCATTGATGAGCTGCATTCCTTGTTCCAGCTAGAGCAATCTACGATTAAAATGACACAGTTCTCTAAGGGAATGCTGCAAAAGGTTAACATTATGCAGGCAACACTTAATAGACCTGATCTTGTTGTATTGGACGAGCCATTCTCAGGACTTGATAAACCATCAGCTGAACATCTGGTGTCTTCCCTTCAGGCTATTCAAGAAGAAGGAGCCTCCATCGTTGCTGCTGTGCATGATCCATTACTCGCAAGTCAACTAGACAGCACGATCTATTTTATTCGACAAGGGAAACTAAGCGAGGAGCCAATGACTGATGCAGCAAGCTTCAACGAGATTAGCTTCGAGATTGTTTGTTATGTAGAAGAAGAGCTGCAAGAGCAACTTGCTAGTCAATTTCCTGAAGCTGTATTTCAATCTTCAGATGAGAACCGAATCATCATTACGATCCAGAAGAAGGATTATAACGACTTTATGACGGAGCTGCTGAAGAATGGCATAGAACTATTCTCGCTGCAGAGAAAGGTAGGGTGATGTTATTGATTTCCTTGTTATCCTATTTACATACTTGCTTTATCCGTTCCTACCGATTTGGCCCACCTAGCTTTATATTTTTGGCGGGAATTGTTTTTATTTATAGCGTTGTACCTAATCCAGTGATGGAGAGCTATTCCTTTTCAGTATCCTTTTTATTTATTATTTCAACGATGCTAAGCTATGCCATTATCGATAATGAAACGATGAATCAAGAGGCGATATCGATTATGCATGCTGGGAATATACGCACTTTATACATAGCGAAGCTGCTGTACAGCTGGTTGTTTACTGTCCCCTTTGCAATCTTTGCTCTGCTATACCCCGCACTAACTTATAAATTCGATAGAGCTCCTAGCATAACGGAGCTATTGATGTCACTGCTGTATCATTTATCTGCATCATGGCTTGCAGTAGCCATCACTTGCTGGTTCTGTACGAAATTCATCCGTTCCCGCTTAACGTCATTTTTACTGTTGACCTTGGTTGTCGTTGTTGCATTCAGTGCCCAGTCAATCAACAATCTATTGCCGAGCGCGATTCAATATGTGACGATATTGTTCCCACCTGTCAATGCTATGATGGATGTGCTATATAATTATGAGAATCATGCCCTTGGCATGAAATGGATGCCAATCGGTGTGACGATGCTTTACAGCTTTGCTTCATCTGCACTATTTCTAATAATACTCAATAGAAAAAAACAGGATTCGCCGACTTGAGTAATGAGCAAGATTGTTGGATCGTGATCGAATGACAGAGAATTAAGGGTAAGAGTATAGAAAAAGAGGGAAATAGGTCAAGCGATTTCCTCTGCTCTTACCCTAATTTATTGTTGAGAAAATGATATAAATTGCATACAATGATGAAGAAGATGTTGTTAATACATAAAATTAAGAAGTCAATTTTTAATGAAACTTGGTTAAGCGCTTACTTTAATGGAGTTTTATTAATTTTCTATAACCCGCGTCACTACAGGGCTTGCGGGCCGTGATCTAGAGATTTGTATAGTAGACAGAATCATGTATGTTGACCCTTTGGATGCAGCACAATTATGATTCAGGTACACCACGAGGTTGCTTCTTGAGCTATATTCACTTTTTATTTTAGAAAAGGAGAGGGTAGCAATATGAAAGCGCTTAAAAGAATGGGGTCATTATTGTTCACTGTAACGCTTTGCTTCGCTTTGATTGTAGGGTGCAGCAGCAACTCAACAGGAACAGGTAACAACAATTCAGAAGGTTCAAAGTCTACAACAACACCTAGAAGTAATCAAGACAGCAATAAAAATGAAAGCAAGGAACGAGTGAAATTAAGAGTAGAAGTGTTCGATCGCGGTAATGCACCCGAAGGATTAACGGTTACAAATAATCTTATGACAGAATACGTACAGAAAAACTTCGGAGATCCAAACAACATAGATATCGAATATGTTGCTATCCCGCGCAGTGAAGAGATCAACAGCTTAAACGTGCAAATGGCTGCGGGAACTGCCCCAGACTTAATCTTTACGTACAATGAAGGTGCAGCATATAGCTGGGCGCAGCAAGGGGGCTTAACGGATCTTGGGCCAATTATTGATGAACATGGACCAAATATAAAGAATTATCTTGCCGATTCCTTGCAATACGGTGTATTTGAGGGAACACAGTATGCGGTTGTGGCAAGACGTGTAAATCTTCAAAAGTATTCTAGTTTAATTCGCAAAGACTGGCTTGACCAGCTGCAGCTGCCAGTACCGACAACTACTGAAGAAACCTACGAGACGCTAAAAGCCTTCAAGGAGAGTAATTTGGGTGGCCAAAGAACGATTCCATTAAGCTTTGCTTTAGCTCCAGACTCGTATGAGCCAGTGATTTGGTCCTTCATTAAGGAGCAATCGGACGAGGCGCGTTACTTGCGTTCTGTAACGATTGGTTCGCGTGAGTATCCGATTTTGATGGATGGTCATAAGGATGCGCTGCAATTTCTGAATAAGCTGTACAACGAAGGCTTGCTCGATCAAGACTTTGCTTTAGATAAAGATAAGAAGAAAAAAGAAGAGAATTTCGTTAATGGATACACAGGATTATATATGGCAGATACAGGTACAGCATTTGGAGGCGGGGAAAACTCCGTTGTTATGACACTTGAAGGTAACGTTGAGGGTGCTGAGGTTGTTCCAGTGCTGCCTTGGACTGATTTTGAAGGGAAGAATAGACAGCCTGCTTATAACCCAAGCGGTATGTATATTATGGTGCCTTCCTTCAGTGAGCGTGCGGAAGAAGCAGTTAAGTATTTGAACTGGATGGCACAGGATGAAGTGATTCAGTACATGGCTTTCGGTGAAGAAGGCTTGCATCATGATCTTGTAAACGGTTACCCAGTTGGTAATTCAAGTGAGGAAGCTCAAAAGCTGCTATTCAACTCTGGTGATATGCTCATTATTACAAACGGCATTGATTTCGGTTCACCTGAAAAAAATAACGAATATAACGCATTAAGCGTAGTAGAAAAACATCGTGAAATCGCGACAATCTCAAGAGAATATGCGAATAAGGATGCAGTAAGTCAGCCAATCAAATTTGAGAAGCCACTTGATTCAGAAGCTAAATATTCAGTAGTTATGCTAGAAAAGTACGAGGAATTGCTCGTTAAATCTATTATGGCTAAGCCAGATAGCTTCGATCAAACGTATGAAGCAGCGCTAAAGGATTTCATGGATACAGCAGGTAATGAGGTTATTCAGGAGCGTACTGCAATGTATGAGGCAATGAAATAAATATTGGCTCGTGCAATGGGCGGGAGGTCTATTCCCGCCCTCCTTTGTCTTAAAGCATCGTTAGAGGAGTGAGAGAGTCATGGTTCGTAAAAGTTACGTGCTTAAGCACTGGCAGCTATATATTATGCTAATTCTACCGTTGGCGTATTTTTTCGTTTTTAAGTATTTGCCCATCTATGGTGTGACGATCGCCTTTAAAGACTTCAACGTTTTCAAAGGGATTTCGGCTAGTGAATGGGTCGGACTAGAAGTATTCAAAGATATTTTTTCTCAGAAGAGCTTTTATGTTGCGCTTAGAAACACGTTTATGCTGAACGGCCTGGATTTGGTATTTGGATTTCCAGCACCGATTATTTTGGCCATCTGCTTGAATGAGCTGCGACTGCAAAAATTCAAAAAAGTGGCACAAACGATGCTCTATTTGCCGCACTTTATATCATGGGTCATTATTGGCGGTATCGTGTATCAGGTGTTTGCAACGAATTATGGGATGATCAATCTGCTATTAGAGGATCTCGGAATTGGGCCGATTCCATTTCTATCAGAAAAAAACGCTTGGCTCGCAACGTATACGAGCGTTGGTATTTGGCAAAGTGTAGGCTGGGGCAGCATCATTTATCTTGCAGCGATTACAGGTATCAACAAGGAGCTGTATGAGGCTGCTGAGGTTGATGGAGCTAGTCGACTAAGAAGAATATGGCATATTACGATACCTGGTATTCGGACCACCATTATTGTGTTATTCATTCTAAAAATTGGTGACATGGTCGATATCGGCTTCGATCGTCCGTTTATTATAGGTAATGTCATGGTTAGAGATTATTCTGATGTGTTAAGCACTTATATTTATCGTATCGGCTTACAGAGTGGACAGTTCTCAACTGCAACCGCTGTAGGTTTATTCCAAGCAGTCGTAGGCCTTGTATTTATTCTAACGGCGAACTATGTGTCGAAAAAGACGACGGATGAAGGCATTATCTAGCTTACTAGCGAGAAAGGAGCGATTGAGATGCAAAAAACGAGTAAGTTTTCGTTATTCGATGTTATTAACACATTATTTATTGTCGGCTGCGTCATCTTGTGTCTTGCACCGTTTCTGCACATCATGTCTGTTTCTCTAAGCTCTAATGCACCGATTGTTTCAGGAAAGGTTACGATCTATCCAATTGACTTGAATTTTGATGCGTACAAACGCGTATTTGCAGATATAACGATGATACGTTCATTACTATTTACCATTCTATTAACAGTGATGTTTACAGGCTCAGCGATGATTATGACGACAATGGCTGCATACTCCTTATCTGTTAATAGTCTGAAGGGCAAGCAGCTGTTTATGTTTATTATTGTATTTACGATGTTTTTTAGCGGCGGATTAATTCCAGAGTATTTGCTCATGAAGGATTTGAAGCTGCTAGATTCTATGCTTGTATTGATCCTACCAGGATTAGTCAGTCCGTTTTATATGATTATTATGGTGACGTTCTTCCGTTCGACTATTCCTGAGAGTTTGAACGAAGCAGCGGAAATTGATGGCTGCAGCGATTTTGGTAAGCTATTCCGCATCGTATTACCACTATCCCTGCCTGTGCTTGCAACCTTGAGCTTGTTCTACGCGGTTGGTAGATGGAATGGGTTCCGAGATGCGCTATTCTATATTACCGATCAAAATCTATACCCTTTACAGCTGAAGCTGTATCAGATGGTTATGAACAATATGATATCGGAGGTGACATTAGCAGAAGGAGCAAACGCCTCCGCAGTCGAATATATGCCAGAGAGTCTAAAAGCGGCCAGCATTATGTTTGCTACCGTTCCGATTCTTATTGTATATCCGTGGCTGCAACGATATTTTGTAAGCGGATTAACACTTGGTTCTGTAAAGGGATGATTGTGCGCCTATGAAAAAAAGCTGGTATACCAAAACAGTGCTCTCTTATGTTCCGACGCTCTATCTTACGATAGCCATTATCGTATTCATTGCTATTTTTGTAGTTAGTGAAGTATCGATGAAAGAAGCAGAGCGGACAAATAAGTATTCCACAGAATATATCGCAGATACGCTAGAGACCTCCCTCATGACGATAGAACGTCGCATGCTGGAGGAGCTGCGTATTGGCGATGCACTGTATGAGTATTTCGAGTTTCATGGTTCGACGAATGATCGATTATTGAACTACGAAGCGAATAAGAAGCTTAGACAGCTCGTTCTAGAATATCCAATCATACAATCCGCATATCTGTACCGAATCGAGGATGAGATGGTGCTGTCGATGAACGAGTATGAGTCTTTAAGTGAATTCGAAGATCAGCTCTTTGTGCTGTCCGAGCTTAAGCGCACGGACAGAAGCCGTAGATGGTCCTTACCTCGCAGCTATACGGATGGTATGGGTGAGGAGCCGCAGTATACCGATGTTATATCCTTTAGTCAGCGAACACAGCTGCCCATGGGCAGTCAAGGAATTGTAGTGATTAATGTTTCGATTGATGCTCTTCTGTCAAATATTGAAAAAATGATTGACCCTGAACGTACGTTTTTGCAGATTTCAGCAGGTGAAGATATCATTGTGTATTCCTCATCAGAGACCGGTATCGAGAATCATGAGATTATGAACGCTTTAAGCTCCGGGTACTTGCAATGGCACTTCACCAGCGGAATACAATCCAAATTATCCTTTACCTCGTTGCAGACATTGTCGCGAATTTGGATTGCTGTCGGTATTGCGGTCATCATCGGAAGCTTTATTTATACGTTATTTATTACGAAGCGCAACTATCGCCCAATTCAAAACATTGTGGAGCAAATTCAATCGTTCCAGATGAAGCAAAGCACGGTAAAAGGCAATGCAACGGATGAGTTTTCCTTTATTCAAAAAGCTATTGAACGATTAAATGATGAAAATATGCAATATGAAGCTCAAGTGCAGGAAGCAAACCAGCATAAGCGAATGCAGGCTTTCGTACATTTTTTGGAGCGGAGCGATGGTGCAGGGAAAAAGAAATGGAAGGATACCTTGGAAAGACTAGGCTATCCACAGCAATTTGGGCATGCACTTGTAGCTGTCGTTGAGATTGATCATTATCAAGCATTCGAGGAGAAGTATAAAAAGTCATATGATCAAGGGCTAATCAAATTTGCTATGAGCAATGTGCTGCAGGAATATGTGCACGAAAAAGGCTTTACATGGTCTGAGTGGACGCGATTAAACCGCATGCCGATGATCTATCTGTTTGAACATGAGCAGCAAAGCAATGAGTGGCTGAATAAGCTTGAAACCTTTCGAGTATGGGTCGCTGCTAACCTTGGCGTAACGGTAACAATCGGTGTGGGTCGGCATGTTGGAAGCTGGGATGAGCTGTCTCATTCCTATAATGAGGCCGTGGAGGCCTTGCGCTATAAGCTGTCCTATGGCTGTAATCGAACGTTGCATTATACGCAAATCGCTTCCTCCAAAAGCGGTCAGATTCACCTTTACTATCAAGAATGCAATGCGCTGATCTATGATTATCGATTAGGACAGCAAGGATGGGATGAACGCGTAACAAGCTTTTTTGCGAATCTTGAACGTGAGGTACTGACTAATGAAGAAAATGTTCATCTGCTTCAATACTTCAAAAGTCTATTTGAGCAGATGGCCGAGAAGCTTCCACAAGAGCTAAAGACACAATGTCAAGAAGTGCTCCTGCCAGAATGGAATGAACTACTGCATAAGGAATCAATGAAGGAAATTGCACCTCGACTCGCAGAGCTGCTGCTCCAATCGCACAATGAATACCTTGACTACGTAAGATCAAAGGACAGCAAACAGACGGTGCACAGCATTCGGGAGTATATCGAGGAGAATTATAAAAATCCCGAGCTATCCTTGAATCTCATTAGTGAGAAATTTAATCTAAGCAGTAAATATGTCAGTCAGCTCTTTAAGGAGCAATTAGGAATTAACTTTGCTGACTTTCTAATGGAGCTAAGAATTGAGCACGCCAAGCAGCTGCTGCTTGTAACCAGTAGCAGCATTAATGAAATTTCATCAAAAGTAGGCTATGAGATCCCTTTATCCTTCGGACGTGCTTTTAAGAAGCATGTCGGTGTTAGTCCGAGTGACTATCGAAAAAATATGAGCAGGGAAGAGGATATAGGCTAGGGTAGCTTACAATGGTTCAGCAATACAAGGACAGGGGATGAACAAGCATGGAGGAGTCAATCTATCAAAAGCTCATTACGCTAAACGATGCAGAAGTACGATATGCACTGCAGCATCAAATTAAAGATGGCAGTCGCAATGACGGTGGAGTGATCGATGAATATAGCGGTCTGGCATTTGCAAGCCATGGTGGTACAGCAGCCTATATTGCATCGATGACAGCAGCTTTATATACGAAACAATCTAAATATTATCGCAACAATGAGGTGGCTGAAGCGCTCTACAAGGCTGCTCAATTTATGCTCAATAGGCAGCATGAGGATGGGACAATTTCGCTGGGTGGTACGAACTTCAATTCTCCGCCAGACACTGCTTTTGTCGTTAATGGTATGGCGCAAATCTATTGGGTGTTAAGCGATGAGACGTGGGAGCGGGGTACAGCATTGGCAGAGCAGATTAAGACATTTTTAGAACGTGCGATGCCTGCGATGCTTACAGGAGGTTGTCATACCCCGAATCACCGCTGGGTATTAACCGCAGCACTGAGTAGCCTATATCGTATTTTTGGCGATGAGCGACTACGGACACGTGCGGAGGAATGGCTTGCTGAAGGATTGGACTGCACTGATGATGGGGAATGGACCGAACGAAGCAATGGGATTTATAATGCCGTTACCAACATTATGTTTATCTACAGCAGCATAGGCTTCCAAAAGCCAGAGCTGCTTGAGCCCGTAAGAAAGAATCTAGAGATGATGGCTTATTTGGTCTTCGATGATGGTGAGGTCGTTACAGACTATTCTGGTAGACAGGACTGGGGCGTACGGCACAATCTATCAGAATACTTTTTGTGCTATCAGTGGATGGCCGAGCATGATCGTAATCCGTTGTTTGCAGCGATGTATGACCTAGCAGCAGCAGCGTTAACGCATCTTGGGCCCGTTAACAATCATGCGCTGCTCGGCAGCATGTGCTATCCGTGTCCGAATGTTGAGCATATTGCACGTATCGATGTACCCGATAACTTTAAGAAGGTGCTAAATGTTAATTATCCGATAAGCGATCAGCTACAGCAGATGGAGCAAGCTGGACATCATGGCATCATACACCATAGTAGTATGCATACCTCCTTCGGTGCACCTGTCATGCGCTATAAGGAAGGGAAGCGGAGTGCGCTGATTATGTCAGGTACACCATCCTTCTTCTCATTGCGTAACGGAGATGCGAAGCTTCTTGCCGTTAGCTTAGCTACTACGTTTTCGCCGGGTGTTGTAGAGATGGAGAACTTTGTAGAAACGGAGGATGGCTGCAGATTTAGTACGACGCAGGAAAAAGGCTACTATGGACCTGTGCCATCTAACTATTTGCCATCTTCTGCCCAGGCGGCGATTAGTCCCTGGTATCTGCTTCCACATCATCTAAGACCGCATACCCATGTGCAGCAGCTAACGATTACAGCAGAGCTTATAAAGGGAAACAATGAATGGCTAATACGGATTCAAAGTGACGAGCGTCATGATGTAATTACTCAGCTGTCGCTGCTCTTTCCTCGAGATATGCAGCTATCTGGTAGCGGACTGCAGAAGGCCGGTGAAGGTTTATGGCATTGGAGTGATGGTGAGCTTTTGGGACATAGCGGCTCCTATAGTATGCAGCTAATCGGAGGAGCAAAGCAGCACAACATAACACATATGCGCAATGCTATCGCGCAAGGTGATGCACAAAGAGTGATGATTAATCTCGTGACGCCTTTTGAGCATGAATTGAAAATTACATTAAATAGCTAACGTAAACAGCGAAAGTGAATGAAACTAAACCAACTGCATAGATAGACGATAGATGAGTAATTCATGCTAGGAGGCTAGTATACAATGAGCGTTGATGCGATAAAGCTTGCAAGTCAGTATATACCGATTCTAGAGCTGGATGAGCATGAGCCCTTTCTGCCTCAGGCAGTAGGGGTGACGGTGCTGGATCAATCAGCGCCGTCACCTTCGTTTCGTAGACAGATAAAACTTGATCCTAAGTTCACGATGCTTGTTATTGAGTTCGCCATCTATTGGGACTACGATATCCAGCATCTCTATGATTTAGAGCATGTATGGGTCTATGTAGGTAAGGATGGTTCAGTCACTGATTGTGAAGCGAGCTTTCACGGCAAATACTTTAAGGGCCTTCTTCCAGATCGTAGCAACGTTGAGGGGCAACGGGTAAAGCTATATTGTCAAGCTGGTAAGCATGCCTTCTCCCCCTTGAAGGAAATATTTCCGCTTATCCCTAACTATAGCACCTGTACGTATGAAGAAGCTGGAGAAGCGGGGCTTATCATAACAGCGCCTTTTCAAGGTGTAATAGAAACGAGCGAACAAATTAATAGTGTTGTTCACTCTAATCTACAGCGTTATCGGTTTCGTCCTAGTGGGCGCTACAGCAGCTATTCCATACCAGAGGAACTGCTAATGAGCTGGGAGCAGCTGCGTCAAGTGATACCGACTCGCATTCAGGAGCAGCTTAGGCTTATGGAATCAGATTAAATGATGCTTGCTTCTGTTTTTTTTCTAAAAAATAGCAGGAAATGCTTGCGTGAACTCGAATATTTGCCATTGTAGTTAAATTTTCAAATCAATATGAAATGAGGAATGTTCGTGCCGGAGATCGTAAAAGTATATAAGCAGAGCATACCAGCAGTTAAATTTATTGGTAGAAAATATGGCGAGGATGATCGTGTGAATGGCAGCTTTGCAAGCCAATGGCAGCAATGGATCGAGCAGCGCTTATTTGATCCGATTGAACAAGCGGCTGGAGGTATAGATGCCTGTAAACAGCTGATGGAAGATGGAGAAGCAGCACTTGGGTTTATGAGATATAAGGAAGGCGAACCGTTTCAGTACTGGATTGGGATGTTCACTCCTCCAGATACGGAAGTGCCTGAAACGTATGACTTTATTATGATTCAACCAACAGAGGCAGGAATTTGCTGGTTAAAGGGCAAAGAGCCAGATATCTATGCAAAGGAAGATCGTTGCATGGCTAAGCTTGCTGAAGAAGGCATGCAGATTCATCGAAATAAAGAAGGAGCTATGCTGTTCTTTGAGCGCTATGCGATGCCAAGATTCGATGAACGTGATGAACAGGGCAATATTATATTAGATATTGGTTTTATACTTCACCAATAGAAGCATGGGAACGAAGGAGCGATGGATGCATCGCTTCTTTTTTGTACTCTAGAACAGACAGTGATACTCCATATGATGTGTAACATAAGCCAAGATTGTCATTGCATAGGCGGGTGAACTATACGGCGATGGATAGCCCGCATATAGTATAGTGTGGCAAGCTATTAGCTAGTATCTGCTAGCGAAGGGGTGATCACATGGATGCTATTATGCAGGACGAACTTTATTTATTTGTTAAGCAATATGTGGAGCCAGAACTGCTAATTTTAATTCCGGTGCTTTTATTTTTCGGATGGATGATGAAAAGAACTCCTAACATTCCAAATTGGGTAATCCCATATGTAAATACGGCAATTGCCATTGCAGGTGGTGTCGTTCTAGCAGCGACAATCGTTGATGGAATAATACAAGGTATACTAGTTTCCGCGATGACAACGCTCTCGCACAATTTATACAGTCAGTGGCGTAAAAAGAATATTGAATAATTCGTTTTAATAGAGCAAGGGACAGTCCATGCTTGCCACGGCTGTCCCTTGCTTTACTGCTGCTATGGGGTTCCTTTACTTACGGTAACCTTAATCGTAAGATAATAAGGTAATCAAAAAGTCCAAAGTTGATTACGATGTAAAGTGTTATAGCATGGTCGACGTCGAATCTTGAACGCTACCGAAAACTCCGGTGCTCACGTAGTAAGTCCCTACGCTGCGCTCCTCGTTTTCTAGTATCGTCCAAGCTTCTTGGTACTGAACTACGAACTTTTTGACTTTAATCGTAAGATAATAAGGTAATCAAAAAGTCCAAAGTTGATTACGATGTAAAGTGTGATAGCATGGTCGACGTCGAATCTTGAACGCTACCGAAAACTCCGGTGCTCACGTAGTAAGTCCCTACGCTGCGCTCCTCGTTTTCTAGTATCGTCCAAGCTTCTTGGTACTGAACTACGAACTTTTTGACTTTTATCGTAAGATAATAAGGTAATCAAAAAGTCCAAAGTTGATTACGATGTAAAGTGTTATAGCGTAGTCGACGTCGTATCTAAGAAGTGTAATTGGAATACATATAAAGGAGAGGGACAACATGAATGAAACGATAAGGCTGCTAAATAATCATCGCTCGATTCGCAAGTACTCAGATCGACCAGTAACGACAGAGCAGCTTCACACTATTATTGCTGCTGGACAAAGCTCCTCGACCTCAAGTAATATGCAAGCCTACAGTGTGGTGCGCATTACAGATATGGAAATTAGAAAGCAGCTCGCTCAGTTAAGCGGGCCTCAGCCCCACGTGGCAGAAGCACCTGAATTTTTAGTATGGTGTGGAGACTTGAACCGCATACACGTAGCAGTGGATGGTATGATCCCTTCAACAACGGTAAGCGATAATCTGGCATTGTCGGAGCACTTTATTATTGCTACAGTAGACGCCGCTTTGGCGGCACAAAACAGTGCCATTGCAGCCGAGTCGCTCGGACTCGGCATACTATATGTTGGCGGCATACGCAATCATATAACCAAGGCAGCTGAGCTGCTGCAGCTTCCTGATTTGGTTTATCCGCTGTTTGGCATGTGTATTGGCTATGCTGCGGAGGAGCCTCTGCTAAGGCCGCGTCTTCCACAGGAGGCCGTGCTGCATGAAAACGTTTATGATTCGAATAAGCAGCTTGAATATATAGGGCAGTATAATAAAGTAATGGAAAGCTATGTTCGAGAGCGGAGCAATGGCAAGCAGCAATTCAATTGGAGTGAAGCGATGGCTAAGCGGCTTGAAGGAAAGCAGCGTGAGGATATACTTCCGTTTCTACATAGTAAGCAAGTATTAAAGAAATAGATACTCCGACATAAATAAAAAAGCGGGCTCGCATCCTTCATGCTCTGTGAAGGTAACGAGCTCGCTTTTAATTGATCTCTGATTGCTGTGGTGCAGTTAGATGTTTTTTGCCTGTTGCAAGCGCAAGCAGGAAACAAACAAAAAGTATCGCTCCTGCCATCCAATAAGGATAATCGATATTTACATCATAGAGGGCACCCGCAACAATAGGACCGAGAATATTGCCAAGGCTTGTATAGGCTGAGTTCAACCCTGCCACGTAGCCTTGCTGATGGGTGGTCATTTTCGACATCAAAGTTCCGAGCGCAGGACGTAATATATCCATTGCCAAAAACACGAGGAACGTTACGGCGAAGATGAGCCAGTATTTATGAACAAACAAGGTTAATACGATGAAAAGTGCTGCACCGAGCAAGCATATCGTAATGACGCGATATTCGCCAAATTTATTTAACAGTTGCCCGAATATCGTTGCCTGTACGACGGCACCTGCGATGGAACCGAACGTTATAATGTATGCAATATCTAAGGTACTGAATCCAAATTTATCATCAACAAACAATGTAAATACCGTTTCGAAATTTGCAAGTCCAAACGAAGCGATAAAAATAATAATCAGACTTACAAAATAAGGCTCCTTTACGGACAAAGCAAGCTGTCGCCACAATGGCATGCTTTCCTTCTCTTCTACATGATCATGATTCTCCACTTCGGCCTCTGCCTTAACGGGAGGTGGCAATAGAAAGAATGTGATGATCGCAGCAATTAAGCCCGCAACCGCTGCACAATAGAACGGAACACGTACACCAAATTGAGCAATAAGACCGCCAATACCTGGCCCAATAATAAAGCCTGTTGTAATCGCTGCGTTAATATACCCCATACCTTGTCCACGCTCATAACGAGTCGTTACGTCAGCAGCATAGGCTAGCACAGCTGGCATAATTAAGGCAGCTCCGACTCCGCCAATAATCCTTGCTAGAAACAGCAGCCATACGGTGTTAGCTGCGCCGAACATCCATTCTGAAACTGCAAAGACTAGCATGCCAATAATAATAATTGGCTTGCGACCGAATTTATCGGACAACCGTCCTGCAAGTGGTGAGAAAACGAGCTGTGATAGTGAAAATGCCGCAACCATCAAGCCAATTGTTCCACCCGTAATATGAAGCAGATCCATATACTTTGGAAGGATAGGGATAACAAGGCCAATACCGACAAATACAATAAAGATGTTGATCATTAATAATAAGATAGATCCACGGTTACGCAGCAGCAAAGACATGAAGACCTCCAAAAACTTAGCTAAGTGTAGATATTAACTGTATTCAATGATACAAAATAATAAGAAAGTAACGGATAAAGACGCTAACTGCTAACATAACATGAGCGGTATGCATAATCTCATATTATCACACAAAATAATTTTAACGTAAAGTGAAAATTTATGCTCTCTGACGGTCGAACAGGCGCTATTCTCATAAAAGCTTCATATAATAGGCTAAATGGGCTAACAACGTGAGAGGGGTATGTGTCTATGAATAAAAAGTCGATAAGAATGGTGTCCCTGCTGCTGTATGTTTTACTGGCAATCACAGCGGTCTTCTCATACTGTACGTATTATGAATGAGCCATATCAATATGAAGAATGTCCATGAGTGAGGACATTCTTCTTTTCTTATGGAAGAGCAGGATATCGATTGCATTAGGCGTATACATAAAGGAACGAAGCGATAACGCTCGGAAAGACTAATTTCTATATGAAAACTATGAGAAAGTAATGGGTGTTACTTGTTTTAAACGTAACGTAAGATAAACATAATATTCATTTTAGAGGAGCTTGGGATAATGAACAGAAATGATCAGCAATTATATTACACCCAGCCGGCTAACGAATGGGAAGAGGCGTTGCCGATTGGTAATGGTAGAATTGGTGCTATGGTGTTTGGCTCAATCTCATGTGAACGGCTACAGCTAAATGAGGATACCTTGTGGTCAGGCTTCCCAAGAGATACGAATAATTATGAGGCGCTGCGCTACCTTAAACAATCAAGAGAGCTCATAGCAGCAGGGAAATATGCAGAAGCAGAGGCGTTAATTGAACAAAAAATGTTAGCGCTTAATTGTCAAGCATACCAGCCGTTTGGGGATTTGTTCGTAACATGGCTTAATGCACCGGAGCAAGCTGCAAGGTACAAGCGCGGATTAGATCTTGAAACAGCCGTTGCTTTTATGGAGCTTGAAGCTGATGGTGCTCGATATACAAGACAAGCATGGGTAAGCGTTCCGCATCAAATATTTGCACTGACCTATCGCAGTGAAGGCAAAGCGATGGATCTAGAGGCTAGCTTTTCGCTTCCACATCCGTCTAATAGCAGCTCTTCAAGTCAGGATTATACGATTGAAGGTCGCTGCCCTACTCATATTGCGGACAATTATTTTGGCGACCATCCATACGCGGTACAATATGAGGAAGATCGAGGGATTATTTTCCAATCAAAGCTGCGTGCGTTAAGTGATGGTTCTGTTGAATACACAGCTGAAGGTATTAAGGTCAAGGATGCAACCTACGTCCATTTTATCGGCAGTATTGCAACGAGCTTTACCGCCTTTGATGAACAGCCGCATCAGCATTATTCCTTGCTGTCGAAGGATAACCTAGCGGTGCTGGATGCGATCAAGGGTTATACGTATGAAGAGCTTATGGATGCTCATAGGCTAGAGCATCAACGATTGTATAAACGAATGAGCTTTACTTTGGGACGAGCAGAAGAGGGACATGAGCTGCCAACCGACGAGCGATTGGCTCGCTACAAGCAGGGCGCAATGGATTTAGGCTTGGAGAGCTTATATTTTAATTATGGGCGCTACCTGCTAATTACAAGCTCGCGACCTGGAACACAGCCTGCAAATTTACAAGGAATATGGAATCATCGGGTTCAGCCGCCTTGGAATAGTGATTACACAACGAATATTAATACGGAGATGAATTACTGGCCTGCAGAGCTTTTGTCGTTAAGTGAATGTCATGAGCCGCTGCTTCAAATGATTGAGGAGCTGGCCGAAACTGGTGCAAGGACGGCAAAAATTCACTATAAGGCAGAGGGCTGGGTCGCTCATCATAATGTGGATATTTGGAGAATGTCTAGTCCAACGGGCGGGCATCCAAGCTGGGCGTTTTGGCCGATGGGCGGCGTTTGGCTTACACAGCATTTATGGGAGCGATACTTATTCCATCCAGATCTAGACTATCTTAAAGAGAAAGCGTATCCGCTATTGAAGGGTGCTGCACAGTTCTGCTTGGACTGGCTAATTGAGGATGAACAAGGGCAACTCATTACATCGCCTTCTACATCACCGGAAAATAAATTCGTATATGATCAGGGCAAAGTGAGCAGTGTCGCTCAAGCATCAGCGATGGATATGACACTAATTCGAGAGCTTTTCGAGCATGTCATTGAAGCTTCTGAGCTGCTTAATGAGGACGAGCCTTTCCGAACTGAACTTTCCGCTGCACTTGAAAAAATGGTGAAGCTGAAGGTTAACGATAAAGGGCTGCTTCAGGAGTGGGATGTTGATTTTGAAGAGCATGAGCCTGGACATCGTCATGTTTCCCATCTGTACGGCCTATACCCAGGTACAACAATTCAACAGCCTGAACTTATCGAGGCTGCACGACAAACCTTAAGCAGTCGTATTTCACATGGCGGCGGACATACAGGCTGGAGCTGTGCATGGCTTATTAACCTCTATGCACGACTTGGAATGAAGGAAGATACGTATACATTTATTCGTACGCTGCTTGAAAGATCGACATATACGAACCTGTTCGATGCACACCCTCCATTTCAAATTGATGGAAATTTTGGCGGGATCGCTGGCATGGCGGAGGCACTTGTGCAAAGTCATCGTAAGTCGATAGAATTATTGCCGACTTTACCTGAGCCTTGGGAGGCTGGTGAAGTGAGTGGCTTGATGGCAAGAGGAGGCTTTAAGCTTAGCATTCAGTGGGAGGACAGTAAGCTTACTGAGGCGACAATTTTATCGCTTTATGGAAAGCCACTGCAGCTTAGCTATAAACATTCCATCGTCATTATTGATGCGACGTCGGGAATAAGCTACAACGGTAACGAAGTCATTGAAACTGTTGCGGGACATACGTATCGGGTTCAGTTGGCATAGCAATAGGTTAGTATATGAGAATGAAAATGCATGGCATGAAAAGGAGAGAATGAGATGACTAACAATAAGCAATATCCGTTCCAAGATCATACCCTTCCACTAGATGAGCGAGTGAAGGATTTAATCGCACGTTTTACATTGGATGAAAAAATCGAATCCATGGTGCAATATCAGCCAGCTATTGAGCGTCTCGGTGTATCAGCCTATAAGCATGGTACAGAAGCGGCACACGGTATGGCTTGGCTTGGTGAGGCAACCTCTTTTCCTCAGCCGATTGGACTTGGCTGCACATGGAATGACAAGCTGATGCAGCAGATCGGATCAGTCATTGGTGATGAGGCTCGTGTGTTTTATCAGCGTAACCCTGAAGTTAACGGACTAACACTATGGGCGCCAACTGTCGATATGGAGCGTGATCCGCGCTGGGGCCGTACAGAAGAAGCGTATGGTGAGGATCCTGTGCTTACTGGCGAGTTGACAGCTGGTCTTGTAAAAGGAATGCAGGGCGATCATCCTACCTACTATAAATCGATTGCAACTCTTAAGCACTTTATTGGAAACAATAATGAGGTGAATCGCGGTAGCTGCTCAGCTAGCATTGACCCTCGTAATATGAAGGAATATTATCAAGCTGCGTTCAAGCCAGCCTTCGTTAAGGGTGGAGCGAAGTCGATGATGACCTCCTATAATGCTGTGAACGGCACCCCGACAATTGTAATGGATGACGTTAAAAAGGTAGTAAAAGAAGAATGGAATATGGATGGCTTTATAGTAAGTGATGCAGGCGATCTGCTCGGCATCGTT
Organism: Paenibacillus camelliae; assembly: GCF_023715345.1. Classification (GTDB taxonomy): domain Bacteria; phylum Bacillota; class Bacilli; order Paenibacillales; family Paenibacillaceae; genus Pristimantibacillus; species Pristimantibacillus camelliae. Next base: position 669,496 of record NZ_JAMBNY010000001.1, on the reverse strand, counting down.
AACGACCATCATTATTACGAGGAATATAAGCATGCTGTTGCTCACTCTATTAAAGCGGGCATTGACAGCATTACGGATGATAAAGAAAAATCATGTGCCGCGATTCGTGAGGCATTAACGGAAGGCTTGTTAACAGAAGCTGATCTCAATCAGGCGCTATTTAACACATTCCGAGTTCGCTTTATGCTTGGAGAGTTTGATCCTGAGGAATTGAATCCATACGCCAATACGCCAGAGTCTAAGCTAATGGCACCGGAGCATGCTGAGCTATCACTGCAGGCTGCGAAAGAATCTATTGTGTTGCTTAAGAATGAGAAGCAGCAATTGCCACTATCTAAGCAGCTAGGCTCTGTTGCTGTCGTTGGTCCTCTAGCGGATGTCGTTTACCGTGATTGGTATGCTGGAACTCTTCCATATAAAGTATCTGTGCTGGATGCTGTGAAAAGTAAGCTGGACAATGCGTCCGTTTCGTTTGCTTCGAGCAATGACCATGTAAAGCTGTCGTCAGGCGCTCGTGGAAGTTTTGCTGTGGACGAAGACCAAGATCAAAAGCTTAAGCTTGTTGACAGTTCACAGCAGGCAACGGTATTCGAATTGACAGATTGGGATTGCGGAAGCTACACGTTTATGAACGTAGCAACGGGTAAGCTGCTTACTACAGCTGATGACAAGCACCTAGCAGCTAGCGCAGATGAAGCCTATGGATGGTTCGTTAAAGAGGTTATTCGCCTTAAGCAGCAACGGGATAACTTGTTCTCCATTCAATCTTGGAATCATAAGGCGATTAAGCTTCCAACAGCTATAAATGAGTTTGTAACGGTCGATGAAAACGGTCAGTCCACAGAACAGGATCTGATTACGGTTGATAAAGTTAAGGATGGCATTGCTGAGGCGAAGGAATTAGCTGCTGCAGCAGAGCAAGCGATTGTCGTTGTAGGTAATAATCCATTAATTAATGGTAAAGAGGAAATTGATCGTCCAAGCCTTGAGCTTGCAGCGGATCAACGCAAATTAATAGAAGAAGTGCTTTCCGTAAATCCAAATACAGTCGTCGTCCTCGTTGGCGGCTATCCGTTTGTATTAGGAGAACTTGCGGATCGAATTCCGGCAATACTTTATATTTCGCATGCAGGTCAAGAGCTGGGACATGCTGTCGCAGATGTGCTCTTTGGAGACTATTCGCCAGCAGGTCGTCTAAATATGACATGGTATCAATCCGAGCAGCATCTTACTGATATCATGGATTATGATATTATGACGTCAAAGCGTACGTACTTGTACTTGGACGAAAAACCGTTGTATCCATTTGGTCATGGTTTAAGCTATGCTACCTTCCAATATCGTAACTTTACGGTTGCTGATTCGTTCAACGAGCAAGATGAGCTCATCGCTTCTGTAGAAGTGACGAATACGTCTGATCTTACGGCTGACGAGGTTGTTCAGCTTTATGTCACGGTTACAAATTCTCGTGTACAAAGACCTCGTAAAAAATTAGTCGGCTTTGCTCGCGTCTCTGTTGCTGCTGGGGAAACTAAAGTCGTATCGCTGCCGATAGCAAAGGACTATTTGATGATGTGGGACGTTACGCGTGATCGCTTTGTGCTGGAGCAAGCGACGTACACATTAGCCGTAGGCTCAACCTCCGAGCAGCTGCATCATTCGCTTGAGCTACAGCTAGGGGGCGAAGTGATACCGGCTCGTGATCTATCAGCTTGGACTCGTGCCGAGAACTATGATACGTATGAATCAGTTTACTTGGATGAATCGAAGGAAGGTACAACTTGTGTCATCGCTAAGGAGCAAGGAGAAGGGGAAATTACTTTCCTAGACGTCGACAGCTCTAAAGCTGCTAGTCAGTTCAAGGCTAGAGTGGCAGGTGGAATTGAAGGCGGTAAGCTCATTCTGTATTCTGCGCAGAAGCTTATTGCAGAGCTTAACATCGCTGCTTCAGGTGAGCAGGAGTGGAGCGATGCTATTGCGGAGCTTCAAGAGAAGCTAGGGAACGACCTTACTATAGTACTTCATGGTTCGATCAAGCTAAGCGGATTCCAAGTCGTGTAAAGATATATAGTGGAAAATAATGATAACCCGCAGAGGGCATGCGAATGCTCCCTGTGGGTTATCGTTTTTTTACGGATGTGTTATCATATTTTAATGGGACTACTAAAATAACACCAAATGAGGTATACACGATGCTGTACAGGCAAATTCAGAAAATATTATCGCTGCTTGATAATATTAGGCTTAAGAAAAAGCTATTTATATCCTTTATTGCGGTCGCTTTTGTACCTATCGTTATTGTCGGTATGTATTTAACGGGGCAGTTTCGTGATCATGTGCTTGAACAAGCGACAGAGCAATCCTATAACAACGTCGAGCGGATCAAATCGCAGCTTGAGGATGTATTGCAGCGTCCGATTGATATATCAGGTATACTGATGAGTGATAATCAGCTTTCTACCTTAATGAACACGCAATATGCCAGCACATATGAAGTCGTGGAAGCGTATCAGAACTATCAAGACTTTAAAGAATTTATTAAATTGTACAGTGAAATTTACAATATTCGGTTTTATATGAACAACCCTACTTTATTAAACAACTGGGAGTTTATCCAGCTGACGAAGGATATTACAGATACAAATTGGTATAATTATTCTGATCAGAGTGGATTTATTTATTGGGGCTATATTCCTGATGAAACGAAAAGGAATCAATCCTTTGTTTCTCTAGTACGCAAGGTTGAATTTCCTTTATATCGTTCAAACGGAGTGCTCGTGATGAATATTAATCCAGAGGCACTGCAAAACATTGTCCGACAAGAGACGTTCGATACGTATATCATCGATAGCTCAGAGATCATTGTTGCGGCTAAAGATCCTAAGCTCGTAGGAACTCCGCTATCAGATCAGCATTTTTCTGTTGGGCATCACTGGGAAGTAGGACAATATGAGATGGATATTGATGGTGAGCCTTCTCGCATCATTATCGAGGAAGTGAAGCCGCAATATAGTCAGAACGGATTCAAGATTATGTCGATCTTTACAATTGACTCCATCGTGGATGGGGCGAACCGTATATCTAAAGATGGCTTAATGATTATGTTGATCAGCATTTTTATATCTATGGTACTTATTTATATGACCTCTTCCTTACTATCGAAGCGAATATTGTCGCTCGTTAAAAACATCCATAAGCTCAGCACCGGTGATTTAACCGTAACCTCAACGATATCAGGTACAGATGAAGTGGGCTTATTATCTAAACAGTTTAATAATATGGTCAGCAGCATTCGTGACTTGATGGAGAGGGTTCGCGTTACTGAAAATCAACGGAACCAATTGGAGCTTAAGCAAGGTGAAATTAAGCTGAAAATGATGGCCAGTCAAATCAACCCTCATTTCTTATTCAATGCATTGGAATCGATCAGAATGCATGCACATATGAAAGGTGATAAGGAGTTAGCGAATATTGTACGCATGCTAGGTAAATATATTCGCAAAAATTTGGAGGTTGGCAGTGGCTTAATCTATTTATCTGATGAGATCGAGGTTATTCAATACTACTTGGTCATTCAGCAATTTAGATTTGGTCAGGAGAGATTAACATTCGACCTGCACATCGATGAAACAGCTGTTGATGTAAAGCTCCCGCCGTTATTAATTCAACCGATTGTTGAAAATGCAGTCGTGCACGGCATGGATCAAGTATTAGAAGAAGGAAAAATAACGATTACCGTTAAGCTCGAGGATCAAATGCTCCATGTTTCTGTGTCTGATAACGGTGATGGGATGTCACCGGAGCGATTAGAGGAAGTTATGCAAGCGATTAATCAGTCAGAGGAGCAGGAAGGGGGCCGAATTGGTCTTCGCAATGTACATCAACGCCTGATGATGATTTACGGCACTGATGCTGGCTTAAGCATACATTCGGAACGAGGAAAAGGCACGCTCGTTTCTTTTTCAATAAATACAGGAGGTCAACTACATGTTTAAGGTAATGATTGTTGATGACGAACCAATGATCAGACAAGGCCTGCAAACGCTTATAGAGTGGGAGCAATATCAATTTGAGGTTTGTGCTGTTGCGAGCAATGGAGTGGAGGCGCTCGAAAAATATAAAGAGCATCGCCCGGAGCTTATTCTAATCGATATTAGAATGCCGATTATGGATGGGCTGCAAACAATCAGTGAGCTACGCAAGCTTGGTTCAAGGAGTCGAATTCTTATTTTAAGTGGCTATGGTGAGTTTCAATATGCACAGCAAGCTATTCGGTATCGCGTTGATGGCTATATTCTTAAGCCGATTGATGAGGTAGAGCTCACTAATTTTATTGAAAAAATAAGCAGAGAGCTGCAAGATAAGCAGCATGAGCTAGAAATTAGCGAGCAAACGCTTGGCTTATTGAAGGATGAATGGCTAAAAGCTTTTATCTCTATGGATTTAACAGATGCGGAGCTAACGAGTGAGCACTGGGAGCGACTGTTCTCTACACAAGAACAAGAACTTACGCTCATTATGATCGATACGTATAGTCGAGAGCACTCACTGACCGTTCGCAATCAGATTAAGCAACAGCTTAGCGATTTTGTAGAGGAGCAGGGCTGGGGGGAAGTGTTTGCCAATGAAAACTACATCGGCATTCTGTCCTATAATATCCATATGAATAGCTCAAAGCAGGAGCGTATCGTTGAGCAGCTGGAAAGTGCATGTGGAGAACAGATATATTTCGTTGCATTAGCAAGTAATGAAGAGCAATCAATCGCAACGCTCTACAACCAAGTAAAAGAGATGAAGGAGCTGTTGAAGCAGCGATTTTTTCTGCAAGAGAACAGCATGTATTCATTAGATTCAATCGTTGATAGGCTGACTCGGGATACGATTGAGAAAGACATAACGACAGCGATGGTCATCGATCAATCATCGCAGCGTCTCTTATATAGCATTGATGTTGGCAATAGGGAGCTAGTAGATGAACTGCTGATTTCAACGGACGAGCAGTTTAAGGCACTAGGATTGTATGAGCAGCAAATAAAAAATGGCTGGGCACAGCTGCTAACCTTCGTTATTAACAGGTTAAGCTCGATTCATCCTCGTTTACAGCTTGAGCAAGACTTGAAAATTGTTACAACGCTTTATCTAGCCCATCATAACCATATTATGCTGGATCAATTGAAGGAAAAAATCTATTCCATCATTGAACGGTTAAATCAGAACGAGAGCGGTAACACCTCGGTTATGAAGCAGATGATGGATTTCATTGACCGACATTATATGGAACCATTGCGTCTAGAGACGATGGCTGAGATTTTTAACTATAATAGTGGTTACCTTGGCAAGCTGTTCAAGAACCATTCGGGGGAGAGTTTTAACACCTATCTTGATCAAGTTCGTATTAATCGGGCGATTGAGTTCTTACAAGAAGGAAAAAAAGTTCATCAGGTTGCAGAGCTAGTCGGATATGCGAATGTAGATTATTTTCATAGTAAATTCAAAAGATATAAAGGAGTCTCTCCATCCGCTTATAAGCCAGGCGGAAAACAAAATATAACGAAATAAAGCATTACGTTTAACGTTAATTATTGTTAAAACTCTATTACATATGCCTTAAGCCAAATTAATCCATGTTTGGTTTTGGGCATATTTTTTTTGCCGTTGTCCAAATAATATATGAAAATAAGGTGATTTTTCAGGAGTGTCTCGTTATTTTTTTGTTTTTTGCAGTGAAAATCGATAAAGTTATATGATTTTATGACAAATTATTTGGGTATTTGAGCGCTTACATTTGTACTAAACTAAGGGTACGAAAATGATACGTATTGATTGAGCATCTTGAGGGTAGGAGGAAATCGAATGAAATCGCAAACATCAAATCAAAACAGCGTAGCGAAAATAAGCAGTACGAAGCGTTTCTTTCGAACAATGGTACAACAGAAATATTTATATTTTATGTCTCTACCATTTGTTATTTGGATTATTGTTTTTAGTTACGTACCAATTTGGGGATGGTTGATGGCCTTCCAAAACTATCGACCACGTAACAATATACTTAATCAGGATTGGGTCGGATTTAAGCATTTTATTGAGCTTTTCTCGGACGAGCGTTTCTATCTAGTTCTACGCAATACGCTAGCAATGAGCTCAATGGGACTAATCGTTAGTTTTACAGTTCCCGTAATATTTGCACTCTTGCTAAATGAGCTCCGTCAGCAATTTTTCAAACGGACGATTCAAACCATTGCATACTTGCCACACTTTGTATCGTGGGTTGTTGTATCAGGGATCGTTACGAAAATGCTGTCTACAGACGGTGGCGCTGTCAATGAACTTTTAATGGCACTGCATATTATTGATCAGCCAATTCAGTTTATGGCCAAAGGTGAATGGTTCTGGGGTATTGTAACAATCGCTGATGCATGGAAGGAAACAGGCTGGAACACTATTATCTTCCTCGCGGCGATGTCTGGAATAGATCCTGAGCTGTACGAAGCTTCAACAGTAGATGGAGCGGGACGCTTCAGAAAAATGTGGCATATCACACTTCCTGGTATTCGCACGACGTTTATGGTATTGTTCATTCTTTCAATTGGTCACTTAATCAGTATCGGTTTTGAAAAGCAATTCTTGCTAAGTAATCCGTTAGTTAACGATTATGCGGAAGTCTTAGACCTTTATGCACTGAATTACGGGATAAATTTAAGTAGGTATTCTTATGGTACGGCAATCGGTATTTTCAACTCGGTAGTCAGCATCATTCTCGTATTCCTTGCCAACTTTATTTACAAAAAGGTTACGAAAGAATCTGTCATCTAGGAGGAGATAACGATGAGTACACAAAAAGGTCTGTTGAATCAACGCTCATTTGGGGATAAATCGTTTGATGTATTCAATATCCTCTTCATGATTGTCGTAGGTATTGTAACGCTTTATCCATTCCTTAACGTATTAGCGATTTCATTTAATGACTCCGTTGATACCGTTCGCGGCGGGATCTCGATCTATCCGCGTGAGTTCACACTTGAAAACTATAAAACCATTTTTGCATATGACACATTATTAACTGGTTTACAAAACACAGTCATTCGTACCGTATTAGGTACTTTGATCGGTGTACTAACGGCTTCGATGCTTGCCTACACGCTTAGCCGCGTAGATTTCCAAGCTCGTAAATGGATGTCACCGTTATTCGCGACAACGATGTACTTCTCTGGCGGATTAATCCCAGGCTACATGCTTATGCGTCACCTTGGCCTAATTGGTACATTCGAGGTTTATCTACTGCCTGCACTATTAAGTGTATGGAACGTGTTTATTGTTCGCTCCTACATTGACGGCTTGCCGCTTGCGCTGCAAGAATCTGCTAAGCTGGATGGAGCCAATGACTTCGTAATCTTCTGGAAGGTCATCCTTCCGCTCTGTACGCCAGTATTGGCTACTATCGCACTGTTCGTTGCGGTAGGACACTGGAACGCTTGGTTTGATACGTATCTGTACAACAGTCGTAGTCCAGAATTAACGACGTTGCAGTATGAGCTGATGAAGGTTCTACAATCTACCTCATCGAGTACAAACTACCGTGATCCGAATGCACAGCAAGCCATTGCATCCGTTTCTCCGGAGTCCATTAAAATGGCGATTACTATCGTTGTAACTGTTCCGATCTTAGTCGTTTACCCATTCCTTCAAAAATACTTTGTTAAAGGGATGACTCTTGGAGCAGTAAAAAGCTAATCAAGCTTCATTGATATTACTGAGATGCTTGACCTAAAGCTAAGCATCTCATAATATACAAACACACATAAAAAGGGAGGCACTAACATGAAGAAAGTAAAATTGGGTCTAAGCTTGCTGCTAGTTATGACAATGTTGTTCTTGGCAGCTTGCGGCAACAACAGCAACAATGCAGGTTCAACAAACTCAGGCAGCAGCAATTCTGGTGAAGAAGCTAGCCTTGAACCAATGACGCTTCGCCTTGCATCTGGAGATGCAAACCCGCAATGGGATAACATGCAAAGTGATATCGGTAAGTTCATTAAAGAGAAAACAGGTATTACGATCGAGCAGGAGTTCCCTGTTGGCGGCTCTGATGCAGATATGTTCGCACTTATGGTTGCAAGTGATGAGTATCCAGATCTAGTTATGCCTAAAGGTAATGTGAACAAGCTAGTTGATGCGGGTGCATTAATCGATCTTCGTCCATTGCTTGAAGAGCATGCACCTAACATCATGAAAGTATATGGTGAGTATATCAACCGTCTTGTTCACAGTGCAGAAGACGATTCCATCTATGTTCTTCCGCTTGATGGTGTTGGTCAAACATACTTTGATGCTGGCGGCGGCTTCCAAATTCAGCACCAAGTGCTTGAAGAGCTTGGTTACCCAGAAATTAAAACTGTAAAAGACTACGAAAATGCAATTAAAACATACCTAGAGAAAAACCCAACAACTGAGGATGGTCAACCTCGTATTGGTCTATCTCTAAATGGTGGTGAGTGGCAGATCCTTATCTCTGTTACAAACCCTGCGTTCTATGCAACAGGTGCACCAGATGATGGTGAGTTCTATGTTAACCAAGACACGTATGAAGTTATTATGCACTACCAACGTCCTGAAGAAAGAGAGTACTTCCGTTGGTTGAACCATATGAACGATATCGGCTTGCTTGACAAAGAGTCTTTCGTTCAAAAATACGATCAATATAAATCTAAAATTGCATCTGGTCGCGTACTAGGTATTATCGACCAAGACTGGGATTATGCTGAAGCTGAAAACGCATTGAAAGCTGAAGGCAAGTTCGAACAAACGTATGCAAACTTCCCTGTAACGCTTGACGAAAGCTATCAAGATGCTTCGTTCATGGGTACTGGTTACCTAGCGAGCTATGGTATTGGTATTACAGTTGATGCAAAAGATCCAGTTCGTATCATTAAATTCCTAGACTACCTAGCTTCTGAAGAAGGTCAAATTCTTGTAAACTGGGGTATTGAAGGTCAACACTATACTGTGGAAGACGGTAAACGTGTAATCATTCCTGAAGTTCTAGATATGAAAGTAAATGACAACAACACGTTCAAAAAGCAAACAGGTATTGGTAACTACTTTATGTCTGCTCGTTATGGTGATGGTGTGCTTGATTCTACAGGCAACTACTTCACTACAAACTTCCCAGACCAAATTGTTGCTCAATACTCCGAAGCAGATAAGAAAACTCTTGCTGCATACGGAAAAACAGTATACAAAGATTTCTGGCCAGCAGATGATGCATTCAAAGAGCGTGCATACGGTGCAGGTTGGACAATTAACTTCGATACTGCTTCTGACGCTAACGTTATCTTCCAAAAATCTCAAGACATTATGAAGAAATATATTCCACAAGCGATTCTAGCTGATCCAGCTGACTTTGATAAAGTATATGATGAGTTCATGGCTGAGCTAGATAAAATCAACGTAGCTAAAATGAACGCTGAATATTCAGAGCTTATTAAGAAACGCGTTGAAATGTGGTCTAAGTAATAGCATAGTTTATAGGCAAGAGCCCAGCGATGGGCTCTTCGCTGTATTAAGAGGAGAGATAAGATGATTAATGATAAATTGCCTAAGCTATGGTATGGCGGCGACTATAACCCTGAGCAGTGGGATGCTGCAACTATGGAAGAAGATATTCGCATGTTTAAGCTTGCGAATATTGATATTGCAACGGTGAACGTTTTTTCGTGGGCTGCGATACAGCCTTCGGAGGATACGTATGATTTTTCACGCCTTGACTCTATCATTGAGCGATTGACTCATGATAATATCTATATTTGTCTTGCAACAAGTACAGCACACCATCCAGCATGGATGGCTCATCGTTACCCTGATGTAACACGTGTTGACTATGAAGGGCGTAAGCGTAAATTTGGCGGAAGGCATAATTCATGCCCGAATAGCCCAACGTATCGTAAATATTCCGTAGAGCTGGCTTCTCGCTTGGCAGAACGCTATAGCTCGCACGAGGGATTAGTCGTCTGGCATATCTCCAATGAATATGGCGGTTACTGCTATTGTGACAATTGTGCTGAAGCGTTCCGCGGTTGGCTGAAAGAGCGTTATCAAACGATCGAAGCATTGAACAAAGCATGGTACACGTCATTCTGGGGGCATACATTCTATGATTGGGCAGAAATCGTTCCACCGAACGCGATTAGTGAGGAATGGGCAGGCAATCGTACGAATTTCCAAACGATTTCACTAGATTACCGCAGATTCCAATCTGATAGTTTGCTAGTATGCTTTAAGCTCGAATATGATGCTATCCGTCAGCATTCTAAGGATGTTCAAATTACAACGAATTTGATGGGAACGTACCCTGAGCTGGACTACTTCAAGTGGGGGAAAGCAATGGATGTTGTTTCTTGGGATAACTACCCATCCTTAGATACTCCGTTTAGCTTTACGGCAATGTCCCATGCACTTATGCGTGGACTAAAAGGCGGACAGCCGTTCATGCTAATGGAACAAACACCGAGCCAGCAAAACTGGCAGCCGTACAATTCCTTAAAGCGTCCAGGAGTTATGCGACTGTGGAGCTATCAGGCGGTAGCGCATGGTGCAGATACGGTAATGTTCTTCCAGCTTAGACGCTCGATCGGTGCTTGCGAAAAGTATCATGGAGCAGTAATCGAGCATGTTGGACATGAGCATACTCGTGTGTTCCGTGAAGTGACGGAGCTTGGCAATGAGCTTGTTAAGCTAGGAGATGAGCTGCTAGATTCACGCCATCAATCTAAGGTTGGTATCGTGTACGACTGGGAAAACCGTTGGGCACTTGATCTAACGAGCGGCCCAACGATCGATTTGAAATATGTTGATCAAGTTCATCGCTATTATGATGCATTCTTCAAGCATAATATTCAAGCAGACATGATAAGCGTAGAAGAGCAATTCGATAAATACGAAATCGTCGTTGCTCCGGTCATGTATATGGTGAAGCCTGGCTTCGCAGAAAAGGTTGAAGCATTTGTTGCTGGTGGTGGGACGTTTATTACAACCTTCTTCAGCGGGATTGTTAATGAGAATGATATTGTAACGATTGGTGGATATCCAGGTGAGCTGCGCAAGGTGCTAGGCATTTGGGCAGAGGAAATCGATGCACTGCTACCATCGCAAAGCAATGAAATCGTCATGAATGAGCAATACGGAAAATTGAACGGAACTTATTCGTGCAACATCCTATGTGACCTCATCCATAGTGAGGGTGCAGAGGTGCTTGCCACGTATGGTACAGATTTCTATAAAGGCATGCCGACGCTGACTCGCAATGCATTTGGTAAAGGAGATGCATGGTATGTTGCTACGAATGGAGACGATGCATTCCTCTCTGACCTCGTAGAAACAATCATCGACCAGCGTGGAATTAAGCCGCTTGTTGAGCCTGTAGCTGGAGTAGAGGTAACTGAGCGAGTAAAAGGCGAGCATCGTTACTTGTTCGTGCTTAATCATAATGCCGAAGAAGCTAAAGTGAATTTGGGAAGTATCGCAGGTGTCGATCTGCTAACGGATCGGGAGGTTAGTGGGGAGGTTCAAGTACCTCAAAAAGGCGTAATGATCATTAAAAGGTATTAGCAGAAGTTCAAAACGCACGACTTTGATGACGATGTAACGCGGTGTAGTTTAGTCGACGTCGAATATGGGGTTCAACCGAAAACTCTGGTGCTCACGTACCAAAAACGTACGCTGCGCTCCTCGATTTCTAGTTTTACCCCATCTTCTTGGTCCTGAAAGCCGAACGTTTTGAACCTTCATTGTAAGGGGAAGTTCAAAACGCACGACTTTGATGACGAAGTAACGCGGTGTAGTTTAGTCGACGTCGAATATGGGGTTCAACCGAAAACTCTGGTGCTCACGTACCAAAAACGTACGCTGCGCTCCTCGTTTTCTAGTTTTACCCCATCTTCTTGGTCCTGAAAGCCGAACGTTTTGAACCTTCATTGTAAGAGGTAGTTCAAATATCCGACTTTGATGACGAAGTAACGCGGTGTAGTTTAGTCGACGTCGAATATGGAGCGCTAGCGAAAACTCCGTTGCTCACGTACCAAAAACGTACGCTGCGCTACTTGTTTTCTACTAGCGCTCCATCTTCTTGGTCCTGAAAGCCGAATATTTGAACCTTCATTGTAAGGGGGAGTTCAAATATCCGACTTTGATTACGAAGTAACGTGCTGCAGTTTAGTCGATAAGCCTCAGTGAAGCACAATACCTCCATCAGCGCCCCTCATTCCGCAGGAATGTTCAGCGATGGAGATATTCGTGCGGAACGCTGAATGTTCAGCAACAACCTGATTCGTCCAACAAGAAAACATCTCAGTATAAGCGAAAGAAGAATAAAGCCTCAGTGAAGCACAATACCTCTATCAGCGCCTCATTCCGCAGGAATGTTCAGCGATGGAGGTATTTGTGTGTAACGTTGAATGTTCAGCGATGGAGGTATTCGTGTGTAACGTTGAATGTTCAGCGATGGAGGTATTTGTGCGGAACGCTGAATGTTCAGCGATGATGGTTATTGCGCGCGGAACGACGTTGGTATTTATGGACGAAATAATCAACCACCGAAAAGCTGATGGCAATGACGACATATAGGAAGCCGTAGTCGCTTAGAATCGTATTGAGAAACATGCATACTACTCCCAGTACAATAAAACATACGGTGCGAGCCCAATATTTAACCTGGAAGTAATCCACCATTAATGAAGGTAGTGCAAAGGCTGTAACAAGGATTGGATAAAGCATAAATAAAGCGCTGTATAACAACATTAGAATTGAATCATTAACAGAAAAAGACTGCAATGAATAATTAAGATCATCAAGCATCAGAACAGTTGCCATACATAAAAAGGACATACACAGAAGACTTAAAAATGGGTGATAAACATAAGACATAAAGGTTTTGATCGGCATAAGTGACCTCTTTACATTTGTTATATATGTTGAGACGAGCTGTACACGATATTTGTTACTGAGCCAGTAGAGATTATGACAGCAGACGCAAGCGAAGCAGTGAACGAAAAACCAAAAACTGGAAACAATACCATCGTGTAAAACTTTTTTTGTAGCAATTATATACAACCCTTTAATTTAGATGCTGTTCCATCTCACGGAGCAGCATCTTTTTTTACATAGATTTTTTTAAGTGGTAAACAATAAGAGTGAAAGCAAGGAGGGTAAATATGAGTAAACAAAAACGAAAACCACCTACAAAATACTCAAAATCCAATTTAAGTGCTGTAGAATACCAAAACTTTGCTAAAACAAAAGAACCGCCTCGAAGCCTACTGAAAAATTGCATCAGAGCTTTTCTCATTGGTGGAGCTATTTGCTGCTTCGGCCAAGGCGTTACTGAATTTTACATGTTTGCGTTCAAAATGACAAAGGAGCAGGCTTCTGATCCAACGGTAGCTACCTTAATCTTGATTTCGGTTATTTTAACGTCGCTTGGTATTTACGACAAATTTGCGCAGATTGCTGGTGCAGGATCAGCAGTTCCTGTAACTGGATTCGCAAACTCTGTATGCTCTGCTGCTCTTGAGCATCGAAGTGAAGGGCTTGTCCTTGGCGTAGGCAGCAATATGTTTAAATTAGCGGGCTCGGTCATTGTATTTGGTACCGTTGCCGCGTTTTTTGTAGGGATCGTTTATTTCGTATTTGGAATAGGAGGACATTGACATGCTTACGGGTCAACAAACATGGAAATTTCAAAGGCAGCCTCACATTATTAGTACTGCAACCGTTGTTGGTCCCGATGAGGCAAAAGGGCCGCTGAAGGATACCTTCGATAAATGCTATGATTCACTTGATATTAATGAAAAAACATGGGAAAAGGCAGAGCGGCAGCTGCTATCAGAGGCTGCATCCTTAGCACTCTCCAAAAAAAATCTTACTAAGGATGACCTGCAGATCTATGTAGGTGGAGACTTACTTAATCAAATTATTAGCAACACCTTCGTTGCCAGAGAATTAAGCGTTCCATACTTAGGTGTATTCGGGGCATGCTCCACCTCAATGGAATCTCTAGCAATCGTTGCACAGCTCGTTAGTACAGGCGCAGTTAAAAAAGGCATGGCTGCTACGAGCAGTCATAACTGTACAGCTGAGAAGCAGTTCCGCTATCCTACAGAGTATGGTGCACAAAAGCCTCCTACTGCACAATATACGATTACAGGTGCAGGTGCGGCCGTTGTAGCTTTAGATGGAGATGGCCCCGCAATTGAAGCTGCGACAATTGGTAAAGTGATTGACCTTGGGATCACTGATCCCTTTAATATGGGCGCTGCCATGGCACCAGCAGCTGTTGATACGATCATCGCACATCTGAATGATATGAATCGTACACCGAAGGATTATGATCTAATCGTAACGGGAGATCTAGCATCGGTTGGACATCCAATTGCAACTGATCTACTCATGAAAGAGCAGGTGCCTATTCAAACAACTCAATTTAATGATTGCGGGTTAATGATTTATGACATTGCTAACCAACCCGTACAAGCAGGTGGTAGTGGATGTGCATGCTCAGCCGTCGTTACTTATGGCCATATTATCGATGAGCTTAATAAAGGGCATCTGCGTCGGGTGCTTATCGTTGCGACCGGAGCATTGCTTAGTCCAGTATCTTTCCAGCAAGGCGAAAGCATCCCTTGTATCGCTCATGCCGTTGCATTAAAGGGCAAGGGGGTGGAATAAATGCTAATCTATGTGTGGGCGTTTATTATAGGTGGGCTTATATGTGTCATTGGCCAGCTTATGTTTGATGTTGCAAAGCTAACACCCGGTCATACGATGTCTATTCTTGTTGTTGCAGGAGCAATTATTGATGGATTAGGCTGGTATGAGCCATTAGTCGATTTTGCTGGTGCAGGCGCAACTGTTCCTATTACAAGCTTCGGGAATGCCTTGGTGCACGGCGCATTGACTGAGCTGCAGGAAACCGGATGGATTGGTGTCATCTCAGGAATATTTAAGCTAACGAGTGCGGGGATTTCCTCTGCCATTATCTTCTCGTTTTTAGCAGCGCTAATTGTTAAGCCAAAGGGTTAATGATGCAGACGAGTTGAAAAATAATTAAAGGTCAGAGCACTTCATTGGTGATCTGACCTTTCTTATTATTTACTCCTATTAATGAAGGCTTTAATGCTTTGTACGATCAAATTCTCAGCTTGGTTAAGGCTATCCATGTTTAAGGCTGATTGTGTCAGCTCTGCTCGTTTATGCTCTAGCACTTCTGCTTCTTTAAGCAGCTTATTGCTTTGCTTCATTTGCTCACGATAGCGTGCTGATATTTCCGCTAGCTCATCCTTGAATTGATCATCTGTACTTGGATTAATCGAAATTTCGTACATATCAATGATTTCATCCGTATCAAAAGTAGGTTCATATTCATGCGGAGCGGTGCTGTCGAAAATAGCAAAACCAAGCTCACGACATATGACCATATCTAAGCTTTTTGGATCTAGTCCGCACTGATAAATTTCTAGATCATAGCCCAGCTCAGTGCCGCGTGCCACAAGCTTGCGCAGCAGCGTTGATTTTCCAGAGCCGGGTCTACCCTTAATTAAATACCTTTTAAGCCCCAACGTTAGCTCTGGAACAAAGTCAACAGCTCCTTTTGGCGTCGCGGCTCCAAGAAAGCGGTACTTCGTATCTGATGAGCGACCACGTGGTTCACGATCTGGGAGTAGCTTATGCATCAGCTGCTCAGCAAAAGCATTGGCCGCTTTAAAGCTGCTTTGATCAATATATATTTTTTCCCATTCATCATGTATGTTCAGTGCCTGGGCATAGCCTTTGTATGCTTCCTGATGCAATTCCGTAATGCGAACCGTTAAGTCATCAAGGGCAGCGCGCTGTGCATCAATGACTTCCATATTGTAAAAGTCATACACATTCAACGTAGTAACAGATTCCTGATGCTTTTCTGCCAATATTCGGTTGGGTGGTGTTGAGCTTAATATCGCTAAATTAATCGCAGGAAATATTATTCCTTGCAGATGATCGGGATCAGAGGGGTGATGTATCAGCTCGAGCTCCACACCTTCGTCCTTTAACGACTCGTAAAATCGCTGCATAATTACACTGTTGTCAGATAAATAAGGTCCATCGACAATGCATAAATATTGGATCGATTTTAATGCTTCAGGGATGAGACTCATATGTCCTTGTGCTGTATTGCCTGTTAAAAAGTAATGTAGCTGTGACAAGTGCTCACACACCTTTCTTTTCAAATTTCGAGGAATACTACATAGTATTAAATAAATTGAAATCTGTGCATCTACCTAGTCTGTACATATTGCTGGGTTTACATTTAGACAAAGTAACAAAGGAAATTGTAACTAATTACAATAAATCAGAATTGCTATGTTTTTGATATATATCGCTATTTAATTGCTCTATAATTGGAATATACAGCCATGAATAAGCGCCTTGAAAGATTAGATGTAGGAGGAAATCTTATGAACAATCGTTCAATTGCCATGCAGGCTTGTAATCAAATGTTGCAGCAATTAAGCACAGCTATTCTCGGAAAAGAAAGTGAAATTGAGCGATTAATGATAGCGGTCCTAGCTGGAGGCCATGTACTGCTAGAAGATGTTCCAGGCACAGGTAAGACGCAGCTTGTGAAATCACTCGCAACCGTTTTAGGCGGTCAATTCCGACGAATTCAATGTAATCCGGATTTACTTCCAACCGATATTACGGGGGTATCGATCTTTCATCCCGCCGAGCAGCGGTTCGTGTTCCGTAGCGGACCAGTGCATACGAATGTGCTGCTTGCCGATGAAATTAATCGAGCCACCACGAAAACCCAATCCGCACTGCTTGAAGCGATGGAGGAAGGCTATGTAACAGTAGATGGAGAAGGCTATAAGCTTCCAGAGCCATTTATTTTATTGGCCACGCAAAATCCAATCGAATTTGAAGGCACCTATTCCCTTCCAGAAGCGCAGCTAGACCGCTTTATGATGAAGCTGTCGCTTGGCTATCCATCCGCCAAAGATGAAATGGCAATGGTTCAAAACATAGATCGCATTCATCCATCAGATCATATTACCCCATGTATTGAGATTAATGAGCTTCTATTAATAAGAGAATACGTTGATGCTATTCACCTTGATCATTCTGTTGCATCCTATTTGATGTCGCTCATTCAGGCGACACGAGATCATATTCATTTACGGCTAGGAGCAAGCCCACGATCTTCCATTTCCCTTGCGAAGGCTGCTCGCGCTCGCGCTTTTTTGCATAAGCGTGAATATGTCATTCCAGATGACGTAAAGGAGCTCTTTCTGCATATTATTGGTCATCGTGTGCTGCCTAGTATGGAGGCAAGGATGCAAGGAGTAACTACGGAACAAGTGCTAATGCAGCTGCTGGAATCAACCCCCATTCCGCTATCTGTGCTTAGATAGGGGGCAGGCAAATGTCAAAAGTAAAATGGTTCATGCTGCTAACCTGTTATAGCTCAAGCTTGTTATTTTATTTATTTCAAGGGGGGCGCAGCTCTGTCCTATTGTTCGGTATACTGAACGCGTTATTACTATATCTCTTGCTCGTTAGTGTACTAGGTATGCGAAAGCTGTCAGGTTCAAGAACGATTGGCTCTATTGACCAGCAGTTTATGGCAGGACAAACGATTAACATTACTGTACGTTTAGAGCATCGTAGCTTTATACCGATGCCATATATGAAGATTGAAGATACGTTAATTAGACATAACGGTCATATTGTTCCGCATGAAGGGCTTGTAATTCCTAATTTATTTCGAGAGATGGAATGGGGCTATCAGATTAAAAACATGAAGCGGGGCATATATCATTTTAAGCAGCTTAGCTGCTCGACCTTTGATGTGTTCGGCTTGGTTGAATTCAAGCGTACGTTGAAGCAAGAGAATCAGCTTCAAGTGCTGCCCCGTATACTAAATAATGTAAATTGGGAGCAGCTTCTTAGCGGAAGAAAGGGGCAATTTCACCTTCATTCCAAGGATCGATATGCGAAAGAGAGTAATCAGCAGAGTGGCATTCGAGACTATGTACATGGTGACCGTCTAAGTCGCGTGCATTGGAACGCGACAGCTCGTACAGGTCAATGGAAATCCAAGGATTTTGAAAAAGAAGCGATGCCGAAAGGGATTGTTATTCTGG
Organism: Paenibacillus camelliae; assembly: GCF_023715345.1. GTDB lineage: Bacteria > Bacillota > Bacilli > Paenibacillales > Paenibacillaceae > Pristimantibacillus > Pristimantibacillus camelliae. The sequence continues at coordinate 651,323 of NZ_JAMBNY010000001.1, read as the reverse complement.
ATCGTTATCTAGGAAAGCCCTCAGGAAAACCCTCAAGTTCATTAGAGGACGATGCTTTTGAGGCATTAGTTTCAATCAGCGCATCGTTGCTTCAATACGGCATGCAGCAGCAACAGCTATTTACTTTACTGTCGCCAGGCAAGGAGCTTTGGAGCAGTAGTCAATTTCACGGAACGTCGGGCTATTGGCAAGCGATGAAGCATTTGGTTACGGTTGAGCCAGATGGAGAGCGTCCGCTCAGCTTACTGCTGCAGCGAGCAGTTGTAGAGCTTCCGCTAGCAAGCACGGTGATGGTTGTTACCTCAGACGCTACAACGGATATGCTGGCAGCTGCTAATGTTCTTAAGCAAAAAGGATTTTTGCCGATTGTTTTCTTTAGTGGACAAAGCACCAACAAGAACGCAGGGCAGCATCGTATAGCTTCACAGTATGCTTATGCTGGCATCCCGTTCTATGACTTATCCGCTCATATGGATTGGTCGGCAGCAGCGGGAGGTGAGGGCTAATGAATCGCGTAGGTTCTCACTTCTTAAGATTGCTTCCGTTGTTAGCAGTTTTATTTATCGTTGATATATTATCTGTATTTCAAGGCTATTGGTGGAAGGATACTTATCGGTCGATCTATTGGACATTAAGTGTTATAACGGTGATTAATTTAATCTTTCCTAAACGACCGATGATGCTTCGAATTCCGATGGATCTGTGTATAGCGGTATTCCTGACGTTCCGAGTAACCTGGCACCGGCAACCAGAAGTTGTTGAGCGCTTTATTGAGCGCATTCCGACACTTTCTCCTTTTATAGAAATAACGATGGCTGTCGTTTTGATCTTATTGCTATTGGAACGATTCGTCGTAAATAAACGAAGACTAATCATTGTATTTGCAATTGGATTACTGATCATTACGATACGGGATTCGTTCTCACCGTTAAAGCTTTGGATGAATGTTATCCTGCTTGTTGTGATTTTTTTACTTTGGCACACGATTTTGCATTATCGCTCGTTAGATCATAGTACTTTTAGTAAGCTCATGAAAAGACCACATGCTATTTTTGTACCGTTTGTTACTGTACTCGCCGTCATTACGATGATCGCGATTAGTTTGCCACATGGTCCTCCACTACTCGAAGACCCCTATGCATTATGGAAGAAATCAAAAGGAGAATCAGTTCCAGCCTTTTTAGGAAACAAAGGTTATGGAGGGGGATCTACGCCTGATCTGAACACTAGCTCAGGATATAGCAGAGACAGCTCTCAGCTCGGTGGTGGATTTAACTATGACTACTCTCCCGCATTAACGGTGACGACATCTCATAAAGGCTACCTGAAGGGTGAAACGAAGGCATTCTATGATGGAAAGGGCTGGATTGATGACAAGCTTGGCACTGAGAGGTCGATTCGGCTTCAAGTCCCGATTGACCCTCCGTCAGAACCGCTAGCGGACTACTCCATCGTAGAACAAAAGGTGATCGTGCATCGGGAGGAGCAGCAGCTTGCGCTGTTTTCTAACGGCGATCCGCAAATGCTGACAGAGATGCAATATGACGCATCCAACCCGAATGAGGAACAACGGATAGAGCTACTACCAGACAACTATCCACTTGATGATTATACGTGGAACGACACGACATCCTCGCTTGTATCAGCTGAACAAGAACGATATCTTCCGATTACAAGCTACACCTTAGCATCCAAAGCATTAATTATCGATCAGCAAGGCTTGAAGGAAGCGAAGGCTGAGTTTGGAGAACTGTCCAGCTTGGAGGATGAGGAAGCGCGGCAGGCGTATCTATCCGTTCCCGATATCGTTCCTGCACGTGTCCATGAGCTAGCTGTAACAGTGACGGAGGCAGGAAAGAATGATTATGAACGGGCGTTGCTGCTCGAGCAGCATTTGCGTATGAATTATTCATATACAAATAAGCCGGATCTTTCGCTACTAACAGGAGAATCTGAAGACTTCGTTGACCAATTTTTATTCGAGCTGCAGCAGGGCTATTGTGATTACTTTTCAACAGCAATGGTTATGATGGCAAGGACATTAGGTATGCCAGCTCGTTGGGTAATCGGGTACACAGCAGGCTCTAATAATATTGAAGAGATGTACGAAAGTAATCCTTATATGATTGAACAGATGCTACAGGAAACGAGTGGAACGTTTACAATTCGCAACTCAGATGCTCATTCCTGGGTAGAGATTTATTTTGATGGCTATGGCTGGGTAAGCTTTGAGCCAACTCCTGGCTTCTCTATGCCGCTACAGTTCGGAGCGGAGGAAGAGGTAGACTTACTTAGCGATTTGTTATTACCTCCAGTATCGGGTGAGGATACTTTAGCGGCTGATGAAGGCTGGAGCTTAACTGATGCACAGAGAAATCTGATCTGGTGGAGCTGCGCGCTTCTATTAATTGCTGTTACGGCTTTTGCACTTATTCGTTACAGAAAGCAAGTTGTGCTTAAACTGCGGAACTTCCGCTATATCTCGTATACGGACAACCAGATCATTGTATTAGAAATTAATCGTCTACTGAACAAAGGTAAGCGAATTGGTCTGCCTGTTGGTACATCTATGACGATGCGAGAGATGATCGAGCACTGGAAAGCGCACTATCCACAACTGAAGCAGACGCTGGAGCAGCTGCTCGTATCGTTTGAAGCAGCTCAATACAGTAAAAATTCGATGACTAGTAAGGATGTAGAGCAAGTAAGAGAACATATTCAACGCGTGAAAAAGGTGTGGAGAAGTAAAAACTAGTAGCTAATTTAAATTTTTTCTTCTATTATATATAGAGAAGATTGTGTGCAACGAATTTACCCGTCCGCAAGCCTAGCATGCGGGCGGGATTTTGTTTTGAAACAAAGTGAATTTATGGTATATTCGTAAGATACAAAGTGCGAAGGAGTTCGTTGAATGGTTGAAGTTTTTCTACCAAAGCTAAGAGTAAAATCCATTTACGATATTCCGTTGGATGAGCTGTATGCTCAAGGAATTCGAGGATTGATTACAGACTTGGATAATACGTTAGTTGGAGCGAAGGCTCCGCTTGCTACTGATGAGCTAGTGAAGTGGCTAGCAACCGTAAAACAAAGAGGAATTGACGTTGTCATTGTGTCTAATAATAACGATAGCCGTGTAGGGGCTTTTGCTGCTCCGCTAGGCTTGCGTTATATTCATGCTGCACGCAAGCCTGCACAGCGTGCATTCCGTAGAGCTTTAGAGCTGCTACAGCTGGAAGCAAGTCAAACGCTAATGGTCGGCGATCAGCTAATGACCGATGTATTAGGTGGCAATCGTATGGGACTACATACGGTATTGGTTGCACCAATCTCACCGAATGATGAAGGATTTATGACTAAAGTGAATCGCAGAATGGAACGTATTGCGATTGCAAAGCTGCGTAAACGTGGCTTATGGCAAGAGGAGGAGTAATTAGTGAATCAAAAAACAGAGCATGCTAGCTGCGCTGGCTGTGGTGTTCGTATACAAACAGAGAATAAAGAGCTGCCAGGCTTTGTCCCTGAAGCAGCACTTGAGAAGGAACCGCTTATCTGTCAGCGCTGCTTTCGAATTAAGCATTACAATGAAGCTGCATCTGTAGCGGTTGATCAAGATGACTTTTTACGTTTGTTAGGTGGAATAGGCAATACGAAGTCATTAGTCGTTCATATTGTAGATATTTTCGACTTTGAAGGCAGTTTAATTTCTGGCTTGCAGCGATTTGTAGGTAATAATCCAGTCCTGTTAGTCGTTAATAAAATTGATCTATTGCCTAAATCAATTAATACGAACCGAATTCGCAATTGGGTTCAGCAGCAAGCAAAAAAAGAAGGCTTGCGAACGGTTGACGTCGTACTCTGCAGCGCAAAGCGCAACATTGGATTTGAACGAGTGATTGAAGAGATTGATCGATATCGTGATGGCAAGGATGTCTACGTGGTTGGAGCTACCAACGTTGGAAAATCAACGTTGATTAATCGTCTAATCAATGACTACAGTGATTTAGAACAGGAGCTTACAACGTCACGCTACCCGGGTACAACATTGGATGCGGTTCACATTCCGCTGGATGACGGTAAAGCGATTATTGATACGCCAGGCATTGTGTATAGCAGCCGTATGACAGAGATTGTACCGCGAAGCTTCCTAGGAACGTTGCTTCCTGAAAAGCCAATTAAACCGCTAGTTTATCAGCTGAATGAAGGACAGACCTTGTTTATGGGAAGCATTGCTCGATTCGACTTCGTGGAAGGAGAGCGACAATCCTTTACTCTATATGTGTCGAACGCGATGAATATCCACCGTACTAAAATTGAGCGAGCGGATGAGCTATATGCAGAGCATCAAGGGGGCTTGCTTGGCGGCCCATCTAAAGAACAGCTGGAGGAGCTGCCAGAATGGACACGCCATTCGATTCGCATCAAGCGCGGTAGCTTTAACGATGTATATATTTCTGGTCTAGGCTGGATACAAGTGAATAGTGATCGCGGCGCTTTGATTGATCTTTACGCACCGAAAGGCATTAAGGTTGTGGCGCGTGACTCGATGATTTAATGAATTATGGGAGAGACTTGAATGGAATTAAAAAGATGGCAGGAAGAAAACAATGGCGCTGATCTCTATTGTGTTATCGGTGATCCGATTTCTCAGTCGAAATCACCATTGATGCACAATCATGCTTTTCAAGAGCTTGGCTTGAACGCTGTTTACGGTGCCTTTCAGGTCAAGGATACTGAGCTTGCCGACTTTATGCAAAAGGTAAGAGAGTACGGTATAGCTGGTTTAAATGTAACCATTCCGCATAAGCTCAATGTGATGGGATTTTTGGACGAGATCGATCAGGATGCACAGGAGCTTGGAGCAGTAAATACGATTGTAAATCGTGACGGCAAGCTTATAGGCTACAATACCGATGGCATTGGCTATGTTCGCTCCTTGAAGGAGGAAGCGATAGAATCCCTTGACGGTAAGCGTATTGTGGTCATTGGTGCTGGAGGAGCTGCAAGAGGTATTATTCATGCTTTACTTAAGGAGAAGCCTGATCGCATCTTGATCGTGAATCGTTCGATTGATCGAGCCGAGCAGCTTGCAGCGTCATTGAAGCATAACGGAGCGATTGCTGTACATCCTTCTGAGGAGCTTCAGAAAGTATGCAATGACGCGGATGTTGTTATTAATACAACCTCTGTAGGCATGTATCCTAATGAAGAGGAGCAGCCAGCGCAAGGAGAATGGCTTAAAGCGGGCGCTGTTGCAAGTGATCTTATCTATAACCCTTTATATACTCGCTTTGTTCTAGACGCTGAGCAGCATGGCTGTCTGAAGCATGGCGGTTTAGGAATGTTTATATACCAGGGCGCTTATGCCTTTGAATATTGGACGGGCAGACAAGCTCCAGTGGACGTCATGCGCAAAGCAGTGCTACAGGCGTTGACTTAAACAAGTCATAATACGTTATATCAATTTACGGCTTCACATACAGAGACGAAAGAGGTTTATAATTATGTTAACAGGAAAACAAAAACGATTTTTGCGTGCAGAAGCACATCATTTAACTCCAATCTTTCAGATTGGGAAGGGCGGAACGAACGAGCAGCTCATTCGTCATATTGTAGAAGCGATCGAAAAGCGAGAGCTTATTAAGCTGTCTGTGCTTAACAATTGTGCAGAGGACCCAAAAGAAATTGGACAAGAGGTGGCAGAAGCGGCTGGCTGTGAACTTGTTCAGGTCATTGGGAAAACGATCGTCCTATACAAGGAATCTAAGGATTACAAAACAATTGAACTGCCATAGTAGGCTGTTCAACGCATACATCTAAGGAGCTGGCATGATGCGAAAGATTGGAATTATGGGAGGAACCTTCGATCCAATTCATATTGGACATTTAATTGCTGCATCACGGGCAATGGAAAGTGCGTCACTTGACGAGGTTTGGTTTATACCAGCTGCCTCTCCTCCCTTAAAGCCCAATTCCCCGCTTGCTACAGAACAGCAGCGGCTTGAGATGGTCAAGCTTGCAACACAGCACGAGCCAAGGTTCCGAGTGCTTGATATTGAGCTGAATCGCGGTGGGATAAGTTATTCCATTGATACGGTAATGGATTTATTAGAGCAGTATGCTGGGCATTATTTTTATTATATTGTAGGTTCGGACCGCATCCATGATTTGCCGCAGTGGCATCGCGCAGAGGAGCTGCTTCAGCTGATCGGGTTTGTTGGGCTGAATCGACCTTCTGAGCCGTTAGACCTTCTTCGTCTGCCTGAGCGATGGAGACAAAAGCTTACCCTTGCTTCGATGCCGCTGATTGACATTTCATCAACGGAATTGAGAAAGCGTGCGAAGGAAGGCCTGCCACTGCGCTATTATGTTACGGATGAAGTGGAGCAATATATAAGGAGGTTTCGCTTGTATGGATAAGAATCAGATTATGACCTCGGTGTCAGAGCAGATGCCGCTACGTCGGTGGATTCATACGCAAGGTGTAATGAGCACCTCCAGAAAGCTAGCAGAAAAGTATGGAGAAGATCCGGAAAAAGCTGAGCTCGCAGCGATTATTCATGATGTTGCCAAGTATTGGCCCATTGAGCAGCAGCGTCAGTATATTATAGACCATCAGCTGGACAATGAGCTGTTGCAGTATAATAAGGAATTGTGGCATGCCGAGATTGGTTATCATGTTGCGTGGGTACAATACGGGGTAGAGGACGCGGGAATTAGAGATGCGATCCGTTATCATACGTCGGGACGTGCAGGCATGAGCACCATTGAGAAGATCGTATGGCTTGCTGATTATATCGAGCCCAATCGTGATTTTCCTGGAGTGGAAGAAGCAAGAAGGCTTGCAGATCAAAGCCTAGAGGAAGCTATATTATTTGGACTTAATGCAACCATTATTTTATTGGTTGAGAAGCAGCGGATCATCTACCCGGGTACGCTTGCTGCACGAAACGACCTTATACACATAATGAATCTTTAGGAGGAATCTTATGAACGTAACGATTGAAAAAGTAATGGATGCTGTAGTAGAAGCAGCTGAGGATAAAAAAGCACATGATATTATTGCGCTAGATCTACGCGGTGTATCGTTAGTCGCAGATTATTTTGTAATTTGCAGCGGAAACTCTGATACTCAAGTGCTTGCCATCACGACTGAAATTCGCAAGCTGGCGGATCGTCTAGGTGTTCCAATCCGCGGAATCGAAGGGGAGAAAACAGCGCGCTGGGTGCTAATTGACCTTGGAGATGTCGTTGTGCATATTTTCCATCGCGAAGAGCGAGAGTATTATAATATCGAGAAAATTTGGTCAGATGCGAAGGTTGTGGATTTAGGATGAGCTTTGTAGCGGGAACGCTGGATACGCTGAAGGTAGCGAGAGAAGTATCTCCGTATGGTTATTTTCTAACAGATGGCGTGGATGAGGTTTTGTTGCCTTATACAGAGCTAGTTGGCTCGAAGCCTCATGTCAACGATATGGTTGACGTATTTTTGTTCTACGATTCTGAGGACCGTATATGTGCAACGATGAATAAACCGCTCATTACACTAGGCGAGATGGCTCGCTTAGCTGTTGCTGACGTGCACCCAAGACTGGGCTGCTTCTTGGAGATGGGTCTCGGTAGACAGCTTTTACTGCCACTGAGCGAACTTCCAGAGAAGGTTGAGTATCGTCCAGTACCAGGGGATGAAGTATTTGTATTTCTGACGCATGATAAAAGCGGCAGACAAATTGCTAAGCTTGCGCAAGAGCAAGAGCTTGCACCGTTAACATTCCCTGCTCCAGCTGCTTGGAAAAATCAATGGGTTGATGGCTGGGTAACGAAAAGTCTGCAGATGGGCTCATTTGTTGTTATTGATGGAGGCGTAGTTGGCTTTGGTGCTTATGGCTTAATTCCAAGCTCAGAGCGACTGGAGACGCTTCGCCTTGGACAGCGAGTGCACGCTAGAGTGACGTTCGTGCGTGAGGATGGACGAGTTAATTTGTCTATGACACAGCAAAAGGAATATGGACGAATTGAAGATGCAGATCGAATTTTAGCTTTTATAAAAGAGCGTCCTAGCGGTGGCATGCCATACTCTGATGAGACGGAAGCGGAGATTATCCGTAATCGCTTTGGTATTAGCAAGAGTGCCTTTAAGCGTGCGCTTGGTAAGCTAATGCGAGATGGTCTTGTTTCGCAGCACGGGAGTTGGACCTATCTTGCCGAGCATGCACCTAACAAGCTCAATAAGCCGGATGAGCGAGAGGATGATCAATAATGTCATCCTATGAGCAATTTGCATCGGTCTATGACCGGCTTATGGCCGATATGCCCTATGATCGATGGTTAAGCTTCGCTAAAGCTGTATGGGAGCGTTACGGAGTTCCACAGCATGTCGTTGATCTAGGCTGCGGAACTGGGGCGATAGCAATACCTTTAGCTAGTGAAGGCTTCGACGTGACGGGCATTGATCTGTCCGCTCATATGCTGGAGGTTGCATTAAGTAAGTGGAACGAGCAATGTGAATCCGCACGTGGAAGCCTTAAGCTTGAGCAGCAGAATATAAGCAGCTGGAGTGTGGATAATTCAGCTGATTCTATCATTTCCTTCTGTGATTGCTTAAATTACATCGTTGACGAGGATGAACTGCTAGCGGCACTGCAGGCTACCTATGAAGGTCTGAAGCCTGGGGGAACGTTTATATTCGATGTGCATCCGGTGTCGCGTTTTGAGCAATATGCAGCGGAGCAGCCCTTTGTTTACGATGAGGATGGGATTGCTTATCAGTGGATATCTGATTATGACGAGGATGAGCATATCATCGAGCACCATTTAACTATTTTTGTGTTGGGACAAGACGGCAGATATAGCCGGATTGATGAACAGCACATTCAGCGCGCATATCCGCATATGTGGCTAGTTGGAGCACTTCGTGAGATCGGGTTTCATGAGGTACATATCTATCAAAATTTTGCACTTGAGCAGGCTGAAGCTGATGCAGAGCGGCTTTTTTTCGTTGCACTGAAATAATAAAGGTTCGTAAATATAATATGAGGCTTGGCACATGGATAAGGCGATGACAAAGCTGAAGCTTATGTCATCGCCTATTATATTCCAGTAGTTGGGACGAATTTCGTCAATGGTCGAGCATTATATTCAGACTCTCAGCTATTCTCGCAATGCATCAGTAAGCTTACTATGCATACTAGATGTAGTATGTGCTTTGCTGGATTGGCTGGCACGCAGTTTGTGAAGCGAAAGCTTTAATTTGTTGTTTTCACTTGCAAGCTGCTCGATATAAGCAAGCAAGGCTTCATCCTTCATACCGCTAGTGTGGAATAAATGTTCAAGCCTTGATATAGCCTCTTGGGCGGTTCTGATCGGTTGCATGAGGTCCCTCCTTCGGACGAATAAAGCATGAATTTATCATAACGAATTTTGCAAGACTAGTCGAGTTTCTTGTAAAGCCTTGCTGTAATTGGGCTCGCCGCTTTGAAAATATTTTCATAGCAGAAAACTATGAATTTGAATTGACTCCTTCTATATATTGATGTATTATTCTATTCAGCGACTATATCTAGTTGCAGTTGTAGTCAAAACAGCAATCATCTAGTATGCGGACAAGCAAGCGCATCTACCAATCATATAGTAAGGTAGAGCGCTTTTTGATTGCGATAAATGAGAGAGGGAGATCGAGATATGTTGGTTGTGTATGATTCCAAAACGGGAAACGTTAAGCGTTTTGTGAAAAAACTTAATATGCATGCGGTGTCCATTGATGAAATGCCGAAGGTGGAAGAACCCTACGTATTAATTACATATACAACTGGCTTCGGACAAGTCCCACCAAAGGTAACTGAATTCCTACAGCATAACCACAAGATGTTGAGAGGGGTATCAGCTAGCGGGAATCGAAACTGGGGAACAGGATTCGCCAAAAGTGCTGACACGATCGCTTCAGCCTACAATGTGCCTGTTATTTCAAAGTTTGAGCTATCAGGAACGACGCAAGACACGTTACAATTTATCGAGAGGGTGCAATCCATTGAATCATATTGAGTTGAATAATGAACTAATGCAGCGTGGAGCTGACGGATTCTATCAGCTTGAAAAAGATAAAGAAGCAGTAGCCGCATTTATGACGGAAGTTGAAGAAAAAACGATGAAGTTTGACTCCTTCGAGGAGAAAATGAAGTATCTTATCGACAACGATTTCTATGTTAACGTATATGAACAATATACATATGATCAAGTAAAGGCTATCTTTGATCTAACAGCAAAAGAAAACTTCCAATTTCAATCGTATATGGCTGCTTCAAAGTTTTATAAAGACTATGCCATGAAAACAAATGATAAAAAGCAATATCTAGAGCAATATCATGAGCGTGTAGCAATTGTTGCATTGCATCTAGGTGAAGGTGATTATGAACGAGCTACAAGAATTGCACAAGCAATGATTGAGCAACGTCTTCAGCCAGCGACACCTACATTCCTTAATGCAGGGAAAAGCCGTCGCGGTGAAATGGTCTCCTGCTTCCTGCTTGAGATGGACGATTCGTTGAACTCAATTAACTACGTGATTGGAACTTGTATGCAGCTTTCTAAAATTGGCGGCGGTGTTGCCGTTAACCTGTCTAAGCTACGTGGACGCGGAGAGCCGATTAAAGGTGTAGAGGGCGCTGCAAAAGGAATTATGCCAGTGCTTAAGCTGATGGAGGATGCATTCTCTTATGCTGATCAAATGGGACAGCGAAAAGGCTCTGGAGCTGGCTATTACAACATCTTCGGCTGGGACGTTATAGAGTTCCTTGATTGTAAAAAAATTAATGCTGATGAAAAATCTCGTATTAAGACGCTTTCGATCGGTCTTATTATTCCAAATAAATTTTACGAGCTAGCTGCTCAAAATAAACCATTGCATGTATTTGGACCATACTCGGTGTATAAGGAATATGGTACACATCTTGACGATATGGATATCGATGCAATGTATGACGAGTTGCTCGCTAATGACAATGTGAAGAAAAAAGTTGTGATGAGTGCGCGTGACATGCTGACTAAGATTGCTTCCATTCAGCTTGAGTCAGGCTACCCATACATTATGAATAAAACGAATGCGAATAGTATGCATGCATTGAAGGACATTGGCTCAGTTAAAATGTCCAACCTATGCACGGAAATCTTCCAGCTGCAGGAAACATCTGAAATTAACGATTATGGATATGAAGATATGATTCGCCGCGATATTAGCTGTAATCTAGCTTCACTAAACATCGTTAATGTCATGGAGCGCAAAGCGGTAAAAGATTCCGTACTTGTCGGAATTGAAGCATTGACAACAGTCAGTGACTTGTCTCAAATTGACAATGCTCCTGGTGTTCGTAAAGCGAACGAAGAGCTGCATTCCGTCGGTCTTGGTGCAATGAACTTGAATGGCTATTTGGCAAAAAACAAAATTTCATATGAAAGCCCTGAAGCACGTGAATTTGCTGGTGTGTTCTTCATGATGATGAACTACTATTCACTACAGAAAAGTATGGAAATTGCGAAGGAACGCGGAGTAACGTTTAAAGATTTTGAACGTTCTGAGTATGCGAAAGGCACTTACTTCGATCGTTACCTTGAGAAGGATTTTCGTCCACAGCTAGCTCGTGTACAGGAGCTATTCGAGGGAATGGAAATTCCAGGACCTTCAGAGTGGGCTCAGCTTAAAGAGCAGGTGCAAAAGCATGGTCTATATCATGCCTATCGCTTGGCGATTGCTCCAACTCAAAGCATTAGCTACATTCAAAACGCTACCTCTAGTGTAATGCCGATCGTAGAGCATATTGAGACGCGTACGTATGCGAACTCTACAACATATTATCCAATGCCTTATCTTTCTCAGGATAATTTCTTCTTCTACAAATCTGCTTACAATATCGATCAATTTAAGCTTATCGATCTAATCGCAGAATTAGGTCAGCATATTGATCAAGGGGTTTCTACGGTTCTTCATGTGAACAGTAATGTTACAACTCGTGAGCTTGCGCGATTCTATATTTATGCTGCGCAAAAGGGCTTGAAATCTCTATATTATACAAGAACGAAACGACTATCTGTCGAGGAATGCACAAGCTGCGCTGTATAAGCGCAGCTATATTTCATCTTGCAAAGAGGAGTATGCTAATTATGAAAGCAGTTAACTGGAACCGTCCTGATGACGATTTTACACAAACGTTTTGGCAGCAAAATGTAATGCAATTTTGGACGGATGAAGAGATTCCGTTATCTGATGATAAGATGGACTGGGAGCTTATGACGCCCGAAGAGCGCAAATTATATAAGCATGTCTTAGGTGGACTTACGCTGCTAGATACGATTCAAGGCGGTATAGGCATGCCGAAAATTTTAGAGCATGTCGATGGGTTGCAGCGTAAAGCCGTGCTTGGCTTTATGGCGATGATGGAACAAATCCATGCAAAATCATATAGTAGTATCTTCACCACACTTGCTTCTACAGAGGAAATTGATGAGATCTTCCGTTGGATTGAAACAAACCCTCAGCTTCAGAAGAAAGCAAGCGTTATTGCAGAATGGTACAACAGCATCGATACACCTCGTAATCTGTATCGTGCGATGGCAGCCTCTGTTATGCTAGAAAGCTACTTGTTCTATAGCGGATTCTTCTATCCGCTGTATTTGGCTGGTCAAGGAAGAATGACGAGCAGCGGTGAAATTATCGATCTCATTCTACGTGATGAAAGTATTCATGGCCTGTACGTAGGTGTGCTTGCACAGGAGCTAATGGCAACCTTCCCTCAGGAAGAACAAGAGAAGCTTGCACAAGAAGTACTTGATTTATTGCTTGAGCTATATGAAAATGAGGTTATCTACACTGATGACCTTTACTCTTCTGTCGGTCTTGAGGAAGAAGTCAAAGCATACGTAAGATATAATGCGAACAAAGCTTTAATGAATCTAGGATTAGAGCCTCATTTCCCAGAAGAGCCGATTAATCCAATCGTATTTAACGGAATTAGTACACATACGAAGCAGCATGACTTCTTCTCGAAAAAAGGAAATGGCTATATTCGCACGCTAAATGTTGAACCATTGACAGATGAAGATTTTGTGTTTAATTTTTAATTAAAGACTTTTATCAACTCGCTCTCGTACATAGCTACGAGAGCGTTTTTTGACAAAGGGGAGGATCCGCTATGAAGACGATACAAGTGCAAGAGCTTGTGCAGCAGTTTCAGCTTGAAGTGCTGGCAGGCTCTAATCAGCTCGATCGCAGCATTATGAAGGCACGCGTTTATCGACCAGGATTAGAGTTTGTAGGCTACTTTGATTTTTTTCCACAGCAGCATATACAAATTTTGGGACGTAAAGAAATTACATATTTACACGGTTTAACTGAAGAGGAACGAAATCATCATATCGGCAACATTGTAAAGTACCATCCTCCTTGCTTTATTGTTACTGCAGGGCAGGACGGATTAAAATATCTTAAAAAATACTGTGATGAAGAATGCATTCCACTGCTGAGAACAACCGAGAATACGGCAGCGTTTATCGGCAAGCTTGATCATTACCTGCTTAAAGTATTAGCACCAGAGCAAGCGATACATGGTGTCTGCATGAATGTTTCTGGAATTGGAATTCTAATACGTGGGAAATCAGGTGTTGGTAAGAGTGAAACGGCGCATACGCTTATTAGACGTGGGCACCGGCTCGTCGCAGACGATATCATTGTGTTGAAGAAGCTAAGCCAGCACACGCTGCTTGGGACGCATAATGAGAAGACGAAGGAATTTCTTGCATTACGCAGTGTTGGGTTAGTCAATGTTGTCCGGCTGTACGGACGCAGAGCATTCCAAGAAGAAACGAGAATTTCACTTGATATTGAATTGACGCGTTGGCGCGATAATGATCTCAATAACGACCTTGATTTAGAGCCTCAGTTTGTTGAATATATGGGCGTGAACATCCCTCACGTCGAAATCCAGCTTCAGCCTGGACGTGATGTTGCAGGACTTATCGAAGCTGCTTGCAATAACTGGTATCTCAAGCAGCAAGGTTACAGTGCGATGGAGGATTTCATGAAACGACTTGATATGAATTAGTGCTTTTCATGAATGAATTCGAGAAGAGATGGTAAAACTTAATGGGTAACTCACAACCTATCCTTTTAATGGGAGTTTATGCTACAATAATGTTCGAGACTAACAAGAATGTACGAACAGGTGGAATAGGAGGAGGAGTATAGTATGGAAGCTTGCTCGATTGTGAATAAATCAACCCTGCACCTCGTTGGTATTCCGTATTGTGGTCCTTATTCATCTTTTCCTGATGAAGCGATTCGACTGCAATCAGATTTTTTGGCAAGAAGGCATGAGCTGACTCATGCTATACAACCTAATATTTTGTATTGCCCTTACTTTGGTAATGAGTCTTTTGCTACATATTGGACATGTGTAGAATGGGAGCGATCCGATGAGACTTTGCCAGAGGGAATGGTAGCCATTACGATACCACCACATCGATATGCTGTCGTAAGCAGTACTTCGCAACGTATTGGAGAGGGCTATGAGCTATTGAATACTTGGATTCATGAGCAAGGATATCAAAAGCTTGAGCATGCTGTATCGATGGAAATCTTTTATATAGAAGGTCCGCATTTGGAGGAAGAGGTTGTAGATTTATATATCCCTATTGCTGATTAATGATTAAGTTGTGCATATAAAAAGCTGTCCAGTTGGTAGGCGGCTTACCCTTGATGAGGGTGAGCTAATTGCTACACAGGACAGCTTTTACTTTTGTCACATCTTTTGTTTAATCGAGGCTGGGAGTGAGCGGTAGCTGCTTACTTTGTTTTTTCCTGTCGTTTTAGAGAAGTACATCGCTTCATCTGCTTGCTTCACAAGCTGCATAAGCTCTGTTGCTTCCTTGCTCGTACTAAATCCGACGCTTATCGTTACGATGGTTTCCAGCTCTACTCTTGCCCGTATTTTTTCAGCGACCGCCATCGGCTTTACACTATCTATCGCAATACCGCCGAGCAGCTCTTCACCGCCATATCGTCCTGCGACTCCATAGGGAGCCACTTCTTCCTTTAATATAGCGGCAACTTGCTGTAATGCTTCATCAGCCACTTGATGACCCTTCGTGTCATTTAAAGCCTTAAAGTTATCGATATCACAGAATATGACGGCTACAGGCTTTCGCTGCATCATCGACTGCAGCTTTTTTTGAAAATGTCTTCGGATATACAAGCCTGTTAAGCCATCAATAATCGCAGATTGGTAAGTGGACAATAGTCGATCCATTACCCAATCAAGCAGTAGATAAAATAGTATAGCGTAATACATAATTGGAAGCAGCTCGACCAACGTATGCAGCCAAGCTTGTGACCATTCAAAAACATATCGATCCAGCATTAAACCAAGCTGATAAATAAACATAACGAGCAAGCTATAGTAATAAGATGTTGGCATATCGATTTGTCGTGTGACGACTAGCATCGTAATGATGAGAATAAACATATAGAAATCAAGTATAGGAAAAGCAAGTCCAGTACCAATTTCATATGGCGCGACAAAAAAACTTGCTGCAAACGCAGCTGCTGCTCCAAGTAACAGCATTATCATCGGTGCTATGCGCAGCTTTATTCCTACTGCATACATCTTCATCAGCACAAAATTTATCAGAATAAAGGAAATGATGACTGCCATTGTCGAAATAATATAAAGTAGATCTGGGATTTGCTGTTGTGTCGAGACTTGATAAAGATTCAAAAGCTGTGGCAGCCCTGCCGTAATAAGACTGCTAATGAGTAATATGAATACTTGCTTGTTGCGATAACTGACCATAATTTTAATCGAAGTTAAAAGCGTGATCGCGAGAATAACACAGCATATCATTGAGCTAATAAATGGGAGTAAAGCTATCATGTTCGTAGTTGTTAGATTCATATGTATAACCTCTATGCATTATATTTATGGTAACAGAAACATATGTTCTAATATATCATAAATTGTCGTATGATAGAACGTTAATTACAGATATAAGGAGCTGGTATCAGTGAAAATTTTACAAGCATTGTTTTTCCCACCTGAGCAGCCAGGCGGCGTTTCCTCTATGGTACCTTACATTAAGGAGCGCTTTAATCATGTCGATGATGAAATGGAGCTGTTTTCTCTTCCAAAACGAATTCGTAACAAGGGAAGCGAGCAGGTATCCTTCAAAACGTTCGACTATACACCTTATATCGGAAATAAGCTGGTAGATAAGTATATTCAAACGTATCGTGATTATCTATGGTGGACAAAAATGAGAATTAATCAATCGTATGATCTCATTCATGCTCATCATCCGATTGCCGCAATGGTCATGAAGCAAGTATTTCCTAATACGAAGCTCGTCTTAACATTGCATTCAAGCTATGAGCGAGAGCTGATCTTGAATAAAGCGATTGAGCCTGATGGTGTGGAGCAGCAATTTTTAACGAAAATCTACCGGGAGCTTGAGGTGGTCGCAGACCGTATATTGACGGTGTCGCACGCATTTAAGAATTACTTAGCCGACTATGTTGAGCATGTAGACCGTATTAAAGTCATTCATAATGGCTTTGACGAAAAGAGATTCCGTCCTACGGCTCATGAGAACGAAGTCACACAGTTTATTACAGTATGTCGACTTGTTCCAGCGAAGGGGCTAGATGTGCTGCTAAGGGCATGCGCAAGATTGAAGGCGAAGGGACATCCGTTTATGCTTCATATAATAGGGGATGGTCCGATTCGCAAGGAGCTAGAAGCGTTAGCACAGAGCCTAGGTCTTTATGATGATATTATTTTTTATGGCTATATGCTTCACCCTGAGCAGTTCATGCCATTTTTCGATGTATTTGTGCTGCCGTCACGTGCTGAAGCATTCGGCTCTGTATTTGCAGAAGCTGCATTATGTCAGCTTGCGTTAGTAGGTACCGATGTTGGAGGTATTGCTGAGCAGATCCAACATCGAGTAAATGGACTGCTCGTACCTGTAGAGGATGATGAGGCATTAGCAGAAGCGTTAGAGTCTGTCGTTATCGATCCTGATTTTCGTTATCAGCTTGCGCTTGCAGCATCGAACAAAGCTAAAAAGGATTATTCCTTGGAGCGAGTCATTGCTCAGCTAAAAAAGGTTTACCGTGAGGAGCTTGCGAGCAATAATCCATAATCTAAAAAAGAGCAGAACACCAACTACTCGTGTACCTAACGTTACGCATGCTTAGTAAAATGATACGGTACAGTAGCTCGGTTCTGCTCTTTCTGTTTCGCATTAAGGCTTCTTAAGCGGTGATAGTCGCTTTTTAGCAATAAGTATAAACCAGCCTAGACTTATAAATCCGAACAACGGGTAGAGCGTAGCTAGCAGTTTGCCAAAGCCAAGCTGACTAAGAAAATAGCAGCATATGAGAGCGATAAAAATAATGAGGTTCGTAGAAAGCTTCGATCGCTCATGGACTTGCAGTGCAAGTCCATAGATATCGGCAAGCAGCGTCGTAAACACTTCCGAGAATATGATCGCTATATAAATATAGTACACAATGGAGCTCATATTCAGCGCAATGCCGCCCATAGGGATAGAGAATTGTTGGATGCCAGGCATATGAGCAGAAAGGGCGATGTGACCGACACCAAGCATAAAACCAATTCCTAAGCCACCAAGTAAGGAACCGTATTTAATAACGGCTGGATTTGTCGTTTGAGCCCCGATAGGCACAAGTACGGCCTGTGCTAGTGCAAGATTAAACGCAGTATACAAAAAGGGTGTACTTAGTGCCGTCCAAAGCGGAAAGTCTGTTTTTATGGTCATAAAGCTCATCGTATTAGGCATTTTGAGCGTGTGGAAAAACATAATAAGTGTAAACAGAAGCATAATCGGCACAACAATGGAATTAACAGCAATGATGGCATGCATGCCACGACGAAGCAATAGGAAGCAGATCACACACGTAGCAATTAATCCGAGCTGATAGGGAAGATTCCAATTTTCTTCAAAAACGGTTCCAGCACCAGCTAGCATAACGGCAGATACACCGAGCAATACGACAAGCATAAATAAACTGATTAGAGAGCCAAGTTTTTTTCCGAACAAAGCAATATTTAGGTCCTCATAGGATTTGGCTTGAATCTGATGTGCAAGCAGCATTACCTTATTCCCAAGCCAAATAAAAAAGAAAGTGGCAGCTATAATTGCGTAGGTTCCCCAGTTGCCAAATCGTGTGAAAAACTGCAAAATTTCTTGCCCAGTTGCAAAGCCTGCACCAACGATCGTCCCCATGTAAATGGCAGCGATTTGCAAAGATTTCATCCAGTCTCTAAGTTTCATACCGACCCTCACCTCTACTTTACTGATATCCATTATATGTATAGGTGCTGACAAGCATGACAAGCAGTCTACGATATGCTTAGATCGGATGGTCCCAAAATCTTATAATCTTACTGCTTGCTAGAAGAAGCGACATATGTTATTTTACGTAAAAGAGAATGAAGCGGAGGTTATAGGAATGGAACAATTAAAACAACGTATTTTACAGGAAGCGGACATCGTTTCGAACGATATTCTAAGAATGGATTCAATCATTAATCAACAGGTAGATCCTTCGCTCATCATGGAGATTGGAAAAGAATTTGCTGAACGATTTAAGAATGAAGGTGTAACGAAAGTATTAACGATAGAGTCCTCAGGGATTCCAGCTGCCTTCGCAGCTGCATATGAACTCAATATTCCTCTAGTGTTTGCTAGACGCAAGCAGACCGTTATTAACGATCCTAACTCCTATGTGGAGCGAGTTCCATCGTTTACAAAAGGTATGGTCTCTGATTTAGTTATAACAAAGCAGTTTTTGAGTGAAGATGACCGTATATTATTTATCGATGATATAATTGCTAATGGTGATGGTGCTCGTGGTGTTGTAAAGATCATTCAGCAGGCTGGGGCAACGCTTGTAGGAATGGGTATCGTCGTTGAAAAGTCGTTCCAGGCAGGTGCGAATTATTTCCGCGAGCAAGGCTATCGTGTCGAATCTCTAGTGAAAATTGCTTCACTTGAATCAGGAGAAGTTGTATTTAAAGATTAATTTCCATTGGATTATGGTTGAGAGTTCACTTTATCTTCCTTATAATAAAAGGAAGAGCGAAGGGGGGCGTAAGTAATGGAACATTTAACGAATCAATTTATGAACGAAAAAATTACGGATGCAAAGGTAGCCTTCGAGCGTGCATTGGATTGCAAGCATACTGAGTTTGATGATTTATATCCGTATATGATTGAGCATCCTCAATTTTTCTGGTACAAACGTTATGTGGCTTGGTCTGAATTACTTACGATTGTAAAGCTATGTGAAGAGCTGTCCATCGCATGGAAAGAGCAATTTACAGAAAAGCAGGCTTCTTATATCGAGGACAGAGTGATGTCTTCAAAGGTGCTAGATGAATGGTACGAAACGAATGATTCGAAGGAACACGCAATTAATGAATAATGTTGTTGAAAGTCTTAATGAATGCTTCATTCATTAAGACTTTTTATTCATTCGCTTTATGAATCCAAGGAGGAAGTTATGATAACTGAGGATAAACTGAACGAGTTTCGTGTATCCGGTGAACTCGTAAGAGTGGTTCGAGATAATATAGAGAGTAATGATGTTAAAGGAATCGTAGTTGCATGGGATGATGAAATTGTTTTGGTACGAAGACCAAATAAACGAGTCGTAAAGCTTAGTCGTGCGTATCAATATATAGCGGCATCTGAAGACAGACCAACCATTGTTGATTAAGGAGAGATGATGATATGCTATGTCCAATATGTGACGGAATTGCTTTAAGAGAAGTTGAGAAGAATGGGGTTTTGATTGATATCTGCCCGTCGTGCAAGGGAGTCTGGCTTGATCGAGGAGAATTGGATAAGCTGATGCAGGATGTACATGCTGCCCACCAGGAGTATGATCAGTTGCAGGCTTATGCTGCTTCCCAGCAGCGGCAGTCACATCGTCAACCATCCCCTCCGCCATATCAGGCGGCACCTTACCCGCCTACGAGTCACGGGTATCATCCTCATTACAAGGATAACTACAAATACAATAAGAATGTCAAATACGATAAATATGGACGACCATATCGCAAGAAGAAATCCGTGTTTAATATGCTTGAAGATCTATTTGACTAACAAGAATGGGTGAGAGGCAAAATAGCCTCTCGCTCATTTTTGTTTTTCCGATAAATACATAGCGAGCAACAATTTGGTTAACCTAATTTCATGTCTTTTAGAATGAAAGGGGTAATGTAATGAAGAACATAATTGCTCTAGCTATCGTGCTAGTACTTTTCAATATGAGTCAAAGCGATATGATTTATGCTGAACAAGAGGCTGAACGACAAGCAACGAAGAATGAGAAGCAAGATAAGCACCGGATGGCTATTGTAATTGATGATCTTGGGAACAAGATGGAAGGTACAGACGAAATTTTATCGATTGAAATGCCTGTTACCGTTGCAGTGATGCCCTTCTTACCGACAACAAAACGCGACGCCGAGGCCGCACATTCTGCTGGTCATGAAGTAATTGTTCATATGCCCATGGAGCCAAAGAAAGGCTTGAAAAAATGGCTGGGTCCCGGTGCTATAACGGTTGATCTTTCCAATGAGGAAGTAAGGGCCAGAGTAGAAGCAGCCATCGATCAGGTACCTTATGCGGTAGGCATGAACAATCATATGGGCTCTAAAGTGACAGAGAATGAGCGAGTGATGCGCATTATTCTTGAGGTTTGTAAAGAGCGGAACCTATATTATTTGGATAGTAAAACGTCATTTAAGACAGTAGCTGGAAAGCTCGCTGAAGAATTAGGGGTTCCGTACGCGGAAAATTCTTTATTTCTAGATGATGAATATACTGCTTTGCATGTACATAGACAAATGCAGAAGGCATTCGAGCTATTACAGGAACGAGAATCGACGGTTATTATAGGACATGTCGGTCCTCCGGGGAAATATACCTCTGCAGAGCTGGTTAAGTCCATTCCAACTCTGCAGCAGTTTGGGAAGCTCGTCTATTTAAGCGAGCTAATAAAAGCAAACCTAATTGATCCAGAAGTATTGTGATATACCGTCTGCGATCGACCGCGCAATGTTAGTTTGTTCAGGCGGGGAGGTTAGTCGGGCACGATCTTCGCTATTACTAATGAAGCCTAGCTCGATGAGCACTGCTGGTGACTTTACATGCTTTAGCACGTAAAAGGTTTTTACAGCTATTGGACGTTTAGCAGTATTGTACAGGTTGTTCATCTCAGTTTGAATGCTGCTTGCTAGTAAATAGCTTTCACCGCTTTTTTGGTGAAGCACGAGTGGTCCATGTGCTCTTGGAGTGCCTGAATTAACGTGCAAGCTGACAAAAATAACATGCTTAATTTCTCTCGTTAGTCCCATACGCTGTGACAGATCCCTTAAATGCCTAGAAGACGTGCGATGCCACCGATTGTCATCGCTTAATGCATAATCATGCGTGCGATTCATAATGGCCGGAATTCCACGACTTTGCAATAGGGCGTATAGTCGTTTTCCAACCTCTAAATTAATGTCTTTCTCATAAAGGCTGCCATGTGAAGCACCACCATCGACACCACCGTGACCAACATCAATAATGACGGCTGTTGCTGGTAAATAAGGGGTGATAGGAACCTCATTGTTGACGTTGTGATCAGGATTAGTTTCATCCCAGTGCAACGCTGAGTCTGCATGTGAGGGCTGTAAAGCATTTAGGGACCTTGCATCAGCAGCATCACTTATAGGTCCACATAATGTGAGAAGAAACAACCATGCGATAACGTATAGTATGCGGTAATGTTTCATCAAAGTCATAAGTTCACTGCCTTTCGCTTCTATGCCGTTGTCTAGATTATAATGGCTGATGATTTGTTATTTCATTCATCGATTGAATTACAGTATACAGGGCAATACTACACCTATAAGGGGGTGCAGACATGGCTAAAAAAATTTCTGGCCAGGAATATGTACAATATTTAACAGAGCAGTTTGTTGAGTACATTGAAAAGCCATCCGAGCAGAAAATTGAGGCAAAAAAACAAGCCAAAGCTCAGAAGGAGCAATGGCTAGTTAGATGGTTTGGTGCTGGTGGAGCATCTCTGCAGCTATGGCTTAATAAAAGGCGAGAGTCACGTTAAAGCTCATATTGTGCACGATCATAAAATGAACCTTGGTCCATTAAGGTGTCGTATGGGATATAACGTGTTAGCTGATCATTTTCACTTTGCAACGCCAAATATAAATCAAATTCATTCCATTCATGATAGCCGGTAATAGAGTAGACAGAAAAAACAAGATCATTCCAGCTTTCTGTTGTATAGCGCAGCTGACTGCCTAGCTCAATCATCACTTCAACTGATGTATCGTCCTCAAAGCTGTAATTGAGTGGTTCAGTTGTCAGCCAAGGCATGACGTCATAAGGAGAAAAATAAGTAACAGAATCTATACCAGTAATTAGGGCAGGCTGCTTCGATGCGCCTTGCCCTATTTGTGTATGTTGTTTTGAAGCAGCCTCTACATCACTTTTCTGAATTGGAAAATCCTCTAATAAAAAAGGTTCAATATATGCAATCGCATCATTCTCCTCACTTACGGGAATAATGCTGTGGAATGGCCCTGTATAGATCAACTGGTCCGAGTGCTCAGCTAGAAATTGGAGCGAAGCTGGATCACCTGTACCGTATTCGCTAAGTGCATACCCGCCTTGCTCTACGGCATGGATTATCATATAACCGACCACTTCATTTTTTTGCTTTAATAGCACAAGCCAGCCATGGGTGCCTGGCCCTAAAGAAGAGATCGTAAGGGAAGCATTCTTCCAGTGCGAGAAGCTCGGCTGCTGCATTAATTGCTCATGCCACTGCTTAGCAGCCTTAGTTATTTCCGTTTGATCGCTTTGAATAGTTTCCTTTGGTGAAGCTAGTAACGAATTTAGCGGCAGATAGCTAGAAAGCAGTATAGACGTTAATAATGGAGCAATCACGATTCGAAGCATCATTTTTTTCATCAAATCACCTCTTTACAATCGTACTGGACAAGCCAAAAAAAGAGTGTTACATCTTGTCACGCGTTAGCCTGTGTAAATCTTCTTTTTTTGTTGAGCTAGGGAGGATCTCGTCATATCTGCATTAATCAATTCCATCAAGATGAAATATTCCGCTATTAATGACGGAAACCGTAACACGAGGCTCATATTGCCAGCGAATTTCTTCTTCTCTTTTTTCCTTTAATTGCTCGATTTCGAGCTTTTGCTCCTCGTCTGTTGCTTGAGCAAGCAGAGGCTTATAAAATCCTTCTAGTCGCTCTAGCTCCTCTTGTAGCCGTGCCTGTGCTTTCTCAGCCCATTCGTAATTGTAGCTTTTTAGTCTTTTTTCTAGATGACTTTCTGCAATAGACAACGCCTTTGTATAAGAAATTCCATTTTTCGCGATATGTACATTCGCTGGCAGCCGAGGCGACAGGCGCATCGAAGTGAGTCGATCGTAAAACTGCTCCTGGCAATGACCAGTCACTAACGAAATGCCTAGGCTATGAATCTCCTCACGCTTAAGATCACAGCTGAATTCAACCATATAGTTAATGCCAAGCCATACGGTATATGGTCTTGAGTCATAAGGATGGAGTGTACGAGTCTGTGGCTCCTGATATAGACAAACATAGCTGCCATTATTCTCCGCTGATTCAAACAGCTGTTTAAGCCTGCTAGACCCAAAGTGCAGATGCTCTCTTGGTATACGTGGAAGAGGCTTTGGAACGATTCCGTAAGCTCGCTCCATCGCTTTTTCTTCCGGGGTTAACAGCTTAGGCTCCTCGACAGGCTGCTGTGCTACTGTCGCCTCGTATTTTTCTTCGTCCGTTACAAACAAAAAGCTCATCGTTTCAGGCGTTTCATTCAGACGATCGATGAAGCTCCAATAATACGGCCGATTAGTTAGCTCTCGATCTGCTGCTTGCGAAAGCTTTACTTTAATATGGTATGGTGATTTATCTAATATCTCACATTGAGTGGCTTCTAAATACTTTAAGACGAAGCGATGAATTTGTTTTGTATTCATAAGTCACCTCGGTTAATTATTAATTTTGTCTTCTTGATAGGTCGTAATACTTGCGCCGATATGATCAATCTCTTCATGCAACTGCTGACTGCTGCGAGAGCGAAGAATGGCTTTAGCTAAGCGCTGCTCGATCGAGCCTTCTTTAGATTCGAGCCGCTCGATAATATGATCAAGCTCGCCGATAACTAGCTCGAACAGGTTTATTTTTTCGTGCAGCAGATGAAGAATATGTTCTTCGATTGTATTTTTAGTGCACAAATTAAAAATGTTTACGTCCTCGGTCTGACCAAGACGATGTACACGGCCAATACGCTGCTCAACACGCATTGGATTCCACGGAAGATCAAAGTTAATCATATTGTTGCAAAATTGTAGATTGATACCTTCACCTCCGGCTTCTGTAGCGATCAGCACGCGTGCTCTGCCGCGGAATATATCCATCATCCAATCCTTCTTACCGCGATTCATGCCACCACGGTAAGGAACAGCTGGAATGTTATGCTTCTCGAAGAATTGAAGCAAATACTCCTGCGTCGCTCGATACTCTGTGAATAGAATGACCTTACCTTCGCACTCATTAATAATTTCAAGCGCTTTTTCTGCTTTCGTGTTGGAGGTGATTGCACGAATGACTTCAACGAGCTCCCATACGCGAGCACGAACTGGAGAATCCTCAGCTGTTTTTTTGAACATATTGACAAGGGTTAAAAAAACAGCATCTCGACTGCTGCACACTTCTCGTTGAAGCGTCACTAACGAAAGAATGCTGCTTATATCAATTCCATCTTGATTAGCTTGCTGCTGGACGAAATCCGTCACTGCGTCATAGAGTGCCTGCTCTTCCTTTGAGAGCTCCAGTGTTATATTGCGAACGATACGTTTTGTAAAATGAATCCCTCCGTCACCTCGACGATTGCGAATCATAATGGAGGATAGGATGTGCTGCAGCTGCTCTTCGTTTTTTGGAAGTCTCTTATCTGCCACGTAATTGCTATTAAATTCCCCTTGAGCGCCTAGCTGACCAGGCTTCAGTAAAGAAATCAAGTTAAATAGCTCCTCAAGATTGTTTTGAATCGGTGTAGCCGTAAGCAGCAAGCAATACTTTTTGCTAAGCTGTGTTGCAAATTGATAGTTGGTTGTCTTTTTATTTTTTAATTTATGTGCTTCGTCAATAATGATTAGATCATAATCAGTAGCTAGCACTACTTCTCTATGAGGATCGCGCTTTGCGGTATCGATCGATGCAACCACAATCTCATAGCCCCAGCTATGGGATTTTTTTTGTGCCACCGCCGCAATGCCGAATTTCGTATTCAATTCACGTACCCACTGCAGCACAAGCGAGGCAGGCACGAGAATTAAAGCTTTTTTTACAAGCCCGCGCAATAAATATTCCTTAAGAATTAAGCCAGCTTCGATCGTTTTACCTAAGCCGACCTCATCGGCGAGAATTGCACGACCACCCATTTCATTCAGCACTCGCTTTGCAGTTTCCAGCTGATGAGGCATCGGCTCAATGCTAGGCAAGCTGCGAAGGCATAACAGCTCATCAAACGAATGGATGACGGTTGCTTCACGCGCCTCCATTGCGAGCTGGAACATGCTCCATTGATCCCACGGTCCATTATGCTCGATGCGCTGCTGCAGTTCCTTAAACCACTCACGCTGAAAGTTTACATTAACAGCAGGATGTATTGGTTTTTGATGCGTATCGTCATTCGAAGAATTTGTAGTAAATAATCGATTATTCATAGTTGCTCCTTTATCTATCATTGCTTAGCTCTAGTATTCCCCAAACGATGGTAAACATAATCTGAGTGGGCATCGGAAAGCTTAGTTACTAAAACGTTCAAAAAGCAAGACTATAAAAACTATATATTGTATGTTATTATTATTTAGGCACTACATATTGGATAATTTGATGAGGAGTGACTTAGATGAGCACGTTGCAAGGTTTGAGTGAGAAGATTTTTCTAGACCGTTATGCACGAAAAAATGCTGATGCTTCTCAAGCGCAGCCTGGGGATACAGTACTTGTTTTGTTAAAGGAAGACTTGGCGTTTCCGGTTAAGGAAGCGGGGGAAGTAATCGTTCGTCGCGGAGACGAGGTAGATGTCTTAATGCGAAGTGGTGAGACGGTTACGACAACGATTGCCAAGCTTACACATACATTGGAAAAAACACCAGCAGAAATGTGGGATCGATTAGCCGCAGCAATGTCCAGTGTTGAAGCTTCTAAGGAACAGCAGCTTTGGCAGGAGCGTTTTCGCTATATTTTAGATGATTGGAAGCTAGTTCCAGGCGGTCGGATTGCTGCTGGAGCTGGAGCAAGCGATGAGCTAACACTATTCAACTGCTATGTTATCCCATCTCCGCATGATAGCCGTGGCGGAATTATGGCAACATTGACAGAAATGACTGAGATTATGGCGCG
Organism: Paenibacillus camelliae; assembly: GCF_023715345.1. Classification (GTDB taxonomy): domain Bacteria; phylum Bacillota; class Bacilli; order Paenibacillales; family Paenibacillaceae; genus Pristimantibacillus; species Pristimantibacillus camelliae. Next base: position 624,789 of record NZ_JAMBNY010000001.1, on the reverse strand, counting down.
AGGCGGAGGCGTAGGCATTAACTTGTCATCTCTTCGTCCAAAGCGTACCGTTGTTGCAGGAGTTAACGGCTCCTCAAGTGGTTCCGTTTCGTGGGGCGGATTATTCAGCTATACTACTGGTTTGATTGAGCAGGGCGGAAGCCGGCGCGGTGCGTTGATGCTTATGATTAATGATTGGCATCCAGACGTGATGGAGTTTATTACCGTTAAGCAATCAATGGGTAAAATTACAAATGCGAACCTTTCAGTTTGTGTAAGTGACGCCTTCATGGAGGCTGTTAAGCAGGATGGAGATTGGGAGCTCGTATTCCCAGATACGACAGATCCAGAATACGATGAGCTGTGGAATGGCGACCTGGACGCTTGGCGTAAGCTTGGTAAACCGGTACACGTTCATTCTGTAATGAAGGCAAGAGAGATCTGGCATACGATAATTGAATCGGCATGGAAATCTGCTGAGCCAGGCGTTGTGTTTATGGAGCGCTACAACAATATGTCTAACAGCTGGTACTTCAATCCGATTATTTGTACAAATCCTTGTGGTGAACAGGGACTTCCAGCTTGGGGCGTATGTAACCTGTCGGCCATCAATTTATCTAAGTTTTATGATGAAGCTAACGATGATGTGGCGTGGGACGAGCTTGGTAAAGTGACGCGCTGGTCTGTTCGCTTCCTCGATAACGTTATCGATCGTACACCATATCATTTTGAAGAAAATGAGAAAAATCAGAAAAAGGAGCGACGCATTGGTCTTGGTTCGATGGGGCTTGCTGAGCTGATGATTAAGCTGAAGGTACGCTATGGATCACCGGAATCTTTGAAATTCCTTGATAAGCTGTATGGCTTTATTGCGAAGGAGGCATATCTTGCTTCCGCAGAAATCGCTGGTGAGAAAGGAAGCTTCGAAGCGTTCGACGCTGATCTATTCCTGCAAAGCGGATTTATGAAAAATATGATTTTGGAGTTCCCTGAGGTTGAAGAGGCGATTCGCGCGACAGGTATGCGCAACGTTACAGTTATTACTCAGGCGCCTACTGGATCTACCGGTACGATGGTTGGTACTTCTACCGGAATTGAGCCTTATTTTGCATTCCAATATTATCGTCAAAGTCGTCTAGGCTTCGATGCTCAATACGTTCCGATTGCGCAGCAGTGGCTTGATGCACATCCTAACCAAGAGCTGCCGGATTACTTTGTTACGGCAATGAGTCTAACAGCAGAGGATCATATTCGTGTTCAAGCAGCCATCCAGCGCTGGGTGGATAGCTCAATCTCTAAAACAGCGAACTGTCCGAACGACTTTACTGTCGAAGAAACAGAAAAGCTATACGAGCTTGCATATGAGCTTGGCTGTAAAGGTGTAACGATCTATCGTGATGGTAGCCGTGATGTACAGGTGCTGTCCACATCTTCAAAGGATGAAGAGAAGAAGGATGAGGTGCAGCCTGCTCAAGAAGCTGCTGCAAGCATTACTGAGCCAGCGACAGGTGCAATGGATGTAGCTGGTCAGACTCGCTCCGTTGCGAGCAGCGATGATCGTCAATATAAGCGTCGTCCACAGGTATTGCTTGGAGCGACGTATCGTATGAACACGCCGCTTGGTATGGCATATATTACGATCAATGATCTAGATGATGTGCCTTCTGAAATATTCCTTATCGTTGGTAAAGCAGGCTCTGATGTATTTGCTATGGCGGAAGCACTTGGCCGCGTGTGCTCATTGTTCCTTCGCTACGGCGATCATGGCAACAAGGTACAGCTGCTTATTAAGCATTTGAAAGGCATCGGAGGCACTGGTGCAATCGGCTTCGGTCAGCATCGTGTGGAGTCTATTGCTGACGCTGTTGCGAAGGCGTTAGAGCTTCACCTGCAGAATAAGGAGCATGCTTCAGCGGCTGAGCATTCCCTTCCAGGACATTTCCTAGCTGAGGATACTGTGGCGTCAACTGTAGCGCCAACTGTTGAAACTCACACGCACAAAGGGAGCGCAGACGGCGTTGATCTATGCCCATCCTGCGGCTCAGCAAGTCTCATTAATATTGAAGGTTGTAAGCAATGCAGCTCTTGCGGCTATAGTAAGTGTGGATAAGTAAAGTGTAATTTTATACAATAGATAATGAAATAAAAATAAGAGGGTGCATCTTAAATTTAGATGCACTTTCTTTGTATTAAAAAGGTATTGTCAGTTCTGTTATAATGAGTGCTATAGCAATAACCTATGAATAAGGATTGGAGTCTACAATGAATAATAGTAAATTTTTTATTACAGCATTTCTGTTAGTTATCTTAATAATTGGTTTGTCAGCTTGTGGGAATTCATCTGATGACAAGGTATCAATCGATAATCAGATTGAAGACGATGAAATATCAGAGAGCACGGATACATTTTCAAGTGAGCCACCTAATAACACAGATAAAGAAGTTTCGACAGAGAATGAAAACTTACAGGAAGACTCTATAGAAGATACAGTATCAAAAATAGAAGCAAGAAAAAAAGAGTTTATAGAAAAATTGGATAACATTCAAAAGGAACTTGATGCTTTACCAGAAAAGAAGGATTCCGATGAAGGTGTAACAAACGCTATGAAGAACTATTATGGAATTTCTTACGAAATGTATGATAAAGCATTAAATGAAATTTATGCTTTGCTAAAAGAAAAGTTATCTCCAGAGACAATGGATACTTTAAAAACAGAGCAAATTAAGTGGATAGAACAAAAAGAAGATACCGCGAACGAGGAAAGAAAAAAGTATGAAGGCGGAACGTTTGAAAATGTTGCTTATTATATATCTACATACGAGTCAACAAAGGAAAGATGTTATGAATTAGTTAACGAATATATGACAGATTAAAAGGCAATTTAATAGCTCTTTAGATAAAAACTCATAAAGAGGCTGAGACAAAACTAGCTTCTCATAAACAAAACAGGGATGAAATCGATTCAGATTTCATCCCTGTTGCATATTGCTTGTTACTTATGGGTGAAAACTTACGTCTTCACCGCATACTTTCTCAAGTTAACAGCCATTAATGCTAGACCAATATCATATTCGACTTTAGATTTCCCTCGAAGCATAAAACGAGTGAAACCTAAATTAGCCTTCAAGAAGGCAAATATAATAGAGTTTATATATAATGTAAATCTAAATTATTTGTGTGAAAGCTCCGATTGCGTAGTTTTTTCAAGTTAGGGGCTAATTCATTTCTATCAATAGCTAGGCGCATATATTTCTGTCTAGCCATAGTAAAAGGAAATGACCACCTGCTATCGAATACAACTAATGTAAAAAGTTGTTACTTCAAAGGAGGCTTGAAGTGAAGAAAAAGCTATCATTAGAGCAATTCCTGCGGGCAAAGGATTACTTGATGAGTCACGGTAGAGATATAGAGCAGCATTTATTCCGCTACTATTTTGAACATGGTTCTTCAGGTCATGTTATAAACGCACTGAAAAATTATCAGGGTGAAGATGGGGGCTTTAGGAATTTGGGAGAAGGACATGCTGTCATTACGAATGTAATGGATACAAGTATGGCCTTTCAATACCTTAGTGAGGTTGGTGCAACGATCAACGATGAGATCGTTCAGAAAGGTATTAACTATTTAATAGCTGCCTATGATCATGAGCATGAGGGTTGGCAGGGGAGACCTTACCAACAGAATCGTGGTTGGTTAGATAATCCTTGCGCTGAATTGGTAGGTTATTTATATGAGTATAGAGAACTTGTCCCAGTTGATTTTCTCACCCATGTCACTGAAAAAGCTATAAGTTGTATGGTTGCTTTCAAAGATTCAGACGATGAATATTATTTTTTAGATGCTCTATGTTTACTTCGTCTAGCAGTAAGAATTGATGAGCCCCATCAAACAAAGATATTGGAAATGTTGGCCAATAATATACCCGAAATCATTGAAACGAATCGTGAAAAGTGGGCTACAACCTATTGTGCAAAACCGTTTTTCTTCGCTCACTCACCGAATAGTCCGTTATTTTTACGTATACAACATGATGTCATCCGAAGCTTAGAAAACGAAATTGATACGCAAGCTGAGGATGGTCATTTTGTATTGAATTGGCATGCGATTGAAGAGTCAGCCGTAGCATGGAAAAGTATCTGGACAATGGATGCTTTAAGAGCACTTCAGCATCATCATATGATTGAAACCAAAAATACAGCGATCTAGTGTACAGAACGTAAAATTTATTATGAGGTGATGTTATGGATATCAAGATTATAGATAAAGCGAAAACATTTATGTATAAGAACGCTAGATTGTTGGATAGACGACGCTTTGAATATTTTTTTGAAGGAGGTAGTAAGGAAGCTGTCATATCTGCGCTTGCAGCTTATCAGAATCCAGATGGAGGGTTTGGAAATTCACTTGAGCCCGATATTCGATGTCCGCATAGCCAACCGATTGCAACAGAGGTCGCCCTTCTCATAATGGATGAGATCGGATACTATGATCAAGATATAATCCGAGGAATTGTTAACTATCTCAGATCCATTACAGTTGAAACTGGTGGATTCCCAGTTACATTACCCGTACTGCATGAGTATCCTCATGCCCCTTGGTGGAGTAATCATAAGGAGCTTATAGCGAATATTAACCCTACTGGACGAATGATGGGACTTCTGTTAAAGCAACAAGTAGTTAATGACTTTTATAATGAAGAATGGTTTCAACAATCTCTTCGATTCGTGTGGAGCTATATGGAGGAAAAGCATCCAGAAGAATATCATGATGGCGTGCAATGGATTACATTTCTGGAGCATGTACCGGATCGCCAAAGAGCAGAGATAATCATCAACTCAAAGCTGGACCCAGCATTATCAAAGTCCGAAACGATAGAACGGGATCCTAACGCCGAAGGCTATACCCACAAAGTTCTAGATTGGGCTCCGTCTAGAGAAAGCTATGCTGCGAAGTTTATATCAGAGAGTGAATTTGATGTACATCTGTCTCACCTGTTGAACGGGCAAATGGAGGATGGCGGATGGCCAATTAATTGGCCTGAGATTAGTCCCGGTGTAGGCTTGGAATGGCGAGGCTTTATTACAGTTGATCGATTGAAAACTTTAAAATCTTTTGGGCTATTATAAGGACGAGCTAAGTCAAAAACCTGTTTCATCTATGTTACAATAAGCTTGGATTACACCATAATTGACAACATATGCAGAGGTGTTATGATGAGCAAGCTAGATCCTATCATGCAGCATCAACAGTCTAATAGACGTGTAAACAGAAGAATGATCATGATCTTTTTATTTGTGTCGGCACTGTTTTTTGGTTGCATGTACATGTTATTTCACCAGCTAAAAGTGAATGATATGACCGTAAACATCTTTAATGTCTTGGGGATCGTGCTCTTACCATTACTGTATTATATGTTGATTGTTAAGCCTAAGAATGGTAAGGCAGGGTTCACTTATATCATATTTATAGCGTCAATCGCGTGTACGTATTGGATAACGCCAGTTGAGCAAAAAGAATTTCTTAAAACGCTATTGCGCTGGCTCATACCTCTTCTAGAGGTCGTTATTGTTTTGTATATCGCGATACGATTATACTTCATAATAAAACGCTATAAGCTAGCGAGGAATAATAATGAAGCACAACCGATGGATAGCTTACATGAAGCGCTAGTTCCACTATTAAGTAAAGGTGCTTTGCTTGAAATTGTGATGACAGAAATAAAAGTCATGTATTATTCGATAGGCGTGCTGTTTAGAAAGCCTTCGCTCCCACAAGACAGCTATTATACATACCACAGGCATTCTCAAATTAAGCCCATCGTCATTGTCTTTATCATCATTATCACTTTAGAAGCTGTAGGCTTGCACTTTTTGTTAAGCATGTGGAATGACATTATTGCATGGATTGCTTTAGTGCTGAATGCTTACGCAATACTGTATCTAATCGCTTTAAGTAACTCATTTCGATATTTACCTAACCTATTACATAACGATAGACTTCATATCCGTCTAGGTATTCAATGTGACATATCTATTCCCCTACATAGTATTCAATCCATTGATAAAGCTAAAGAAATAGGCTTAGGTGAGAAGCAGCCAAAAGACCTCTACATCGCACATCTAAGATTCGATACTCCCCAGTTTCATATTCAACTAAAGGAACCTATTAACGTAAAGGGCTCCTATGGCATAAGTAAGACCATTTCAGCAATTGTATTACGTGTGGATGAGCCACAGTCATTTCTAGATCATTTGAAGCACAGAATGAACAATCATGATGATCATTCAATACGCTAAACAGGCAAGTGGTCGGAACAAGTGCTAGGGTGCACATGTCCGACCACTTGCTTCATTGCTCTTGTTGATGTAAAGATAATGCACCATCAAGTCAAAAAAATAGGATGTCAGCATAGTTCATTACTGATATGATCAAGATGATGGTTGCCATTAGACATTTCACGATTTGGAAGTGGGAAGGTGGGGGATATGAACAATTACCATTTTACGAATGGCCTATTGCTGCTAAAAAGAGGAATCCATTCCTTACGTGCTAATCCCGAAAGTAGAACCAATCTCAACAAAGAAATGGTGCAGCAAATTGAACATGAAGCGCAAAAATTACTTCATGAGCAGATACCGACACTGGACATGGATACGTTTGATCTGTTTAAGAAAACAGGCTCAAGGCAGCAATATGAACAGCTCTATTTTGCTAGAAGAAAGCGACTGACTGCATTAGCGCTAATGGTGATTATCCAACCATGCGAGGAGCGTTATGTTAAAGGCTTACAAAACATAATTGAGGCGATATGTGAGGAATTCACATGGTGCTTACCAGCTCATTATGACGATGCTCGCTCCATCGATTTATTTGCAGCGGAGACAGCATTTACGCTGGCAGAGCTTAGTGAACTCATCGGTGAACGCTTGCCAGAGTCACTTAGACAACGAATGAGGCAGGAGGTGCTCCATCGCGTACTTGAGCCATTTCTAGCAGAAGAGTCTATCTGGTGGGAGAAGGCCGAGCATAACTGGGCATCAGTATGTGCTGGATCAATTGGTGCAGCGGCAATATATTACTTGAAGGATGAGCAAGAAAAGCTAGAAGCTATCCTTCAGCGCTCAGAGCAGGCGATGATTCATTATCTTGATGGATTTGACGATGACGGAGCTTGCAAGGAAGGCTATTCTTACTGGCAGTACGGGTTTGGCTATTTTATTTATTTTATGGATTTATTGAGAGCATATCGAAACGGTCAATCGAGACTGCTTGCTACAGAAAAGGTGAAGCAGATCGCACTTTTTCAGCAAAAATGCTTCCTGTCTGGAAAATCAGTCGTGAACTTTTCAGATTCCTTGCCCCAGGTTGGGGTATATATGGGGCTGACACAGTATCTGCATGCACAATATAAAGAGGTACATATACCGGAAGAAAATGCAGCGGCGGCCTTTCATGAGGATCATTGTGGACGCTGGGCACCTGCAGTGAGGAATTTGCTATGGACGATGGAAGATAACGGTGCTCCTTGGCCTACTGAAACCTATATAATGAAGCAAGCACAATGGCTTGTATCTAGAGCAGAACGAGCTGGTAGCAGCTTCGCTTTTGCAGCTAAAGGCGGACATAATGCAGAGCCACATAATCATAATGATCTGGGTCATTTTATATTAGCAGTAGACGGTCACTCACTGCTTGTTGATGCAGGCAGCGGTTTGTATACACGAGATTATTTTGGTGAGAAGCGTTATGAGTATATATGTGCTAGCTCAGCAGGCCACTCCGTGCCAATCATTGATGGGGAGCTGCAACAGCCGGGCTCACACAGCCGAGCAGTGCTACTGCAATGCGAGACGAGCGATGATGTCGATTCGATGACGCTAGATTTAAGAGAGGCGTATGCAAGCAAGCATTTATCAGGCTTCACCCGCAAATTTCAATGGGAGAAAACGCGAGGAAGGCTTGTCCTGCATGATAAATTTCTATCTAATTCCCAATCCATGTCGGTGATCGAGCGTTTTATTGTAGCTCATAAGCCTGAGACACTTAATCCTAATCAACTTATCATTTCACACCAATCTGCAAGCGTTATCATTAGCTTTGATTCAGCTGAGCTAGCTTTTGAGAGCGAAGCCTTTGAATATATCGATCATTTCGGCAAGCGGACAGTGCTATACCGATTAGATTTTCGGCCAACGGCATCGCTAACAAGTAAGACGCTAACGTTTACCTTTGAATTACGGCGAGAATCAGATTCATCATTTCAATAGCATATTAAAGGAGTGTGGATTATGAATCAGAAAGCATGGCAAGCTGAAGCTTGGGAGAAGATTGTTAAGAAGGTAGAGAAAACGAGTGAAAGAATTCAGGATCGCTTTCCACATGCAAGTGTAGCGGGAGTCTATCAATTGGAGCCTGCCTCGTGGTGGACTGCAGGCTTTTGGCCAGGGCTTTTATGGCTGATTTATCGCGATACGAAGGATGATCGACTGCGCAGCTATGCACAATCGTGCGAATCACAGCTCGATCAAGTCATTTTAGATTATGAACGTCTTGATCATGATATCGGATTTATGTGGACGTTGACGAGTGTTGCTCGCTATAAGCTATTAGGTGAAGCATCGGCAAAACGAAAAGGGCTGCTTGCTGCCAATCTATTAAGCGCAAGATTTAATAATAAGGGAAACTATATTCGAGCTTGGAATCCATGGAGTCCTGGAGAGGATAACTCTGGTCTAGCCATAATTGACTGCATGATGAATCTACCACTATTGTTTTGGGCGACACAGGAAAGCGGTGATCCTAGATACAAGCATATCGCAGAAGCGCATGCGAATATGGTACTGCAGCATTTTATTAGACCGGACGGCTCGGTTAATCATATCGTTCGTTTTGATCCAAGCACGGGCGAGCAGCATGAAGTGCTTGGCGGTCAAGGCTATGCGCCAAACTCTGCTTGGTCTAGAGGCACAGCATGGGCGCTGTATGGGATGACACTTGCTTATCAATATACGAAAGATGAACGATATCTCGATGCTGCTAAACGTGTCGCTCATTTCTTTATAGCTAATCTTCCTGATGATTACGTACCACATTGGGACTTCCGTCTGCCAGAGCAGATCGCTAACCCGAGAGATTCTTCAGCAGCTGCATGCGCGGCTTCAGGCTTACTGCTCCTCTCTCGTATGGTCAGTGTGGAAGAGCAGGCACTTTACCGCAATTCAGCTGAAAAAATCATCTACTCACTCTATAAGCATTATGGAACATGGGATCTTGAAGCGGAGGAGGGCTTGCTGCTGCACGGTACGAGTCATTTTCCAGAGCAGCGTAATGTCGATGTTCCGCTCATCTATGGTGATTATTATTTTGCTGAGGCTATTGCACAACTAAATGGCCACACAGAGCTGTTCTGGTAAATAGCCATTTTACTTTTATATTGGACACGATTCTTCTAACGATCATACGATTTGCACAGATTCGACCTTGCAAGCCTAACAGCTGAGTGACTGCTCAGCTGTTTCTTTTTTTCATTCAACCTTATAAAAGTCAAAATAGTTTCATTTCGATCAAAATAGCGTTACAGCAAGCAAAAGTATATTTTGTACAATGGTAGCATCAAGTGTCAAGCGAGGTGGTTAAATGGACAATAGCCAACAAGTAAAGGTGAAGCGACGACGAAGCTCGATGCAGACGAAAGAGACAATCGCAGGCTTCATATTTGTAACGCCGATGCTTTTGGGCGTCAGCTGTATGGTTTTGCTACCGATATTAGCAGCTTTCTATATTAGCTTTACCGAATGGAATATGATCAGTGGAATTAAAGGAATTAAGTGGATCGGCATAGATAATTTTGAGAGACTGGTGGAGGACAAGAAGTTTATTCGTGCCCTGAAGAACAATTTCCTGTTTTTGTTTACTGTCCCCGCATATATGATTATTTCGCTGTTTTTAGCTATCATCATTAACCGCTATGTTTACGCAAAATCGTGGTTTAAGGTAATCTATTTCTTGCCGTATATTTCAAGTGTTGTTGCAGTAGCAACCGTATGGCGTGTTTTATTTCACCCATCTGTAGGTCCAGTTAATCAGTTTCTTATGACGTTAGGCATCGATGACCCGCCGAAGTGGATTGCTGATCCGCAATATGCACTTATTTCCGTTATGATGATTTCGGTATGGATATCGATTGGCTTTAATATGATTGTTTATTTGGCTGGACTACAGTCGATCCCGAAGGATTTGTACGAGGCAGCTGAGATTGATGGTGCAGGCGGTTGGTACCGGCTTACACGGATCACCATTCCATTGCTATCACCAACAACCTTTTTTCTACTCATTACCGGCATTATTTACACATTCAAAGTATTTGATCTCATCGCCGTTTTGACGCAGGGCGGACCTGCAGGCTCGACGAATGTAATGGTATGGAGCATTTATGAATCGGCTTTTGTAAGCTTAGAGGTCGGCTATGCCTCTTCGATGGCGTTAGTGCTCTTTGGCTGTATTTTGCTCATTACGATTATCCAGTGGATTGGTCAGAAAAAGTGGGTGAACTACTAATGAGAAAAAAAGAAGTCGCACTTAAAGGAATCATTACAGTGTTGATGGCTGTAGTAGGTATTCTATTTCTTCTACCCTTTGCTTGGATGCTGTCTGCATCCTTTAAGCTAGAGGGTGAGGTGTTTACGTATCCTATTCAATGGATTCCATCAGAGTGGATTGGCTTTCGTAACTACGAGGAGGTATGGTTCGGGAAGCATCCATTCTATAAATACTATTGGAATTCGATTAAGGTAAGTGTAGCGACAACCATATTGTCATGCACAGTATCTGCACTTGCTGCCTATGGTTTTTCTAAAATTAATTTTAAGGCGAGCAAATGGCTGTTTTTTATCGTGCTAGCAACCTTTATGGTGCCGCAGCAGGCGATACTCGTTCCGCAGTTTATTCTGTATCGTATGATCGGTCTTTTTGATAGCCATCCTGGGCTAATTCTACTGAACGGCTTCAGTGTATTAGGAACGTTTATGCTGCGTCAATTTTTCATGGGGCTGCCTAATGACTATATTGAATCTGCCAAAATCGATGGAGCGGGACATTTTCGGATATTCGCTAAAATTGCATTGCCACTCATTACACCGGCTGTCGCAACCTATGCCATTCTTCGATTTATATGGACATGGAATGATTACCAGAATCCCTTCATCTTCTTGCGTACAGATGCGCTTTATCCGATCCAACTTGCGATGCAAAAGTTCACCTCGATTAATGGCGAGTTCTATTCTCTAATTATGGCTGCCGCAGTTTCGGCTATTGTACCTTTGCTTATTCTGTTTGTTATTGGACAAAAAAGAGTGCTTGAAGGTATTGCTCTTGGTGGTATAAAAGGATAGTGCTGGCGCAGCAAGAAGTAAAAATAGTGCTACAAAAAGTCAATTTACATGAATCGAGTTGCAGGGCATCATTGGTAAAATGAAGCTGTAATGATATTAAAGCGTTTACAAGGAGGGTTAAGATGAAACAAGGAAAGTTTAGTTTATTGATGGTCCTTATACTCATTGCTAGTTTGCTGGCAGGTTGCTCTAGTGCAAATAATAACCAGACTAACAATAATCAGACAAACAATAACAATTCTGAACAGACGCCGGCTACAACTACAGAGACAAGTCCTGAGCCTGCAGCTACTGAGGAGCAGCAGGAGGAGGTAACGTTAAAGTTTCATACACATGGTACCGAGGCTCAATATAACTGGGAAGAGACGATAGCTGCTTTTGAGGAGGCTTTTCCACATATCAGCATCGACCTCATCCTATTAAGCGAAAAGGGTGACACACAGGAAGCAACGCAGAAGCTAGACCTAGCAGCTGCTTCGGGTGAACAGCTTGATATTTTAATGTTTAGTGATCCAGCATCGTATGCACAGCGTGTTGGACTAGGAATGGTTGCTTCCATTGATTCCTTTATCTCAGAGGAAGGCTATACCGTTACGAATGAATATAAAGTAGATACAGTGATGAATGGCAGCTACTATGCACTGCCAGGTAAATTTAATCCATGGTATGTCATGCTTAACAAGGATCATCTTGATGAAGCTGGACTAGATGTTCCTACCGATTGGACCTGGGATGAATTTGCACAATATGCGAAGCAGCTTACCACGGGTGAAGGAGCAGCTAAACGTTATGGGACGTATTTCCACGGTCCACAAAATGGCGGCTGGATGGAATATATGCGTTTAGCGCTTGCTAATCGAGCGGATAATACTGATTTTCTTAAGGGAGATGGCAGCTCGAATTTGGATGATCCGATGTTTAAGCGCACATTAGAGCTGCGTGTACAGATGGAAAGAGAAGATGGCTCTTCAACACCATATGCAGATATGCTGTCGCAAAAATTGCATTATCGCACACAGTTCTTCAATCAATCAGCAAGTATGGTTATGATCGGAAGCTGGATGAACAGTGAGCTTGGTGGTACGGAGCAGAACCCACTTAATCACCAAGTAGCAATTGCCCCTATTCCAAAAAACAATGCAGCTGATGAGATTGGCTACACGATGGTGACGACTGATTTTATGGCTGTAGCTGAACAATCGAAGCATAAGAAGGAAGCTTATCAATTTATTCGCTGGTATACGACAGAAGGTCTAAGTAAATATGGCTTGAATATTCCATCTTGGAAGCAAATCTCAGATGATCAGCTCGGTACGATTATTGATAATATACTGAGCGTCACGTTAAGCCCTGAGAAGGTAGATAAAGAATCACTTATCCATGTATTGTCGATATCCAAGTCAGGAAAGATCATTCCGCCGGTAACGTATCAGGCAGAAGTTTATAAAGCAATCAATGAGGAATATGAGCTTATGATTCTAGGCTCGCAGGATCTAGATACGACGCTGCAGAATATGATTACAGAAGTGCAAAATATTATCGACAACAATCAATAAATGGATTACTATGTTCCTTAAGAGGCGGCTCATCCGCCTCTTTTATTGTAGAAGGGGGAGTGTTCATGCAAGGGAAGTGGATGCAATGGATAACGGATGGAGCGTTTCGTTATAAATTAATTGCGGCTTCTATTGCCTGTTTACTTATTCCTACCCTTATTACGTTAATCGTATCGAATGCGCTTACGCGAGAAACGGTGCGACAGCAGGTTTCTTCCAGTGCAGAGGATCAGCTCCAGCTTATTAATAGCAATTTATCGAATGTATTCCGCTATATGCTCTACATATCTAACTATATACTCGTTGATCCAGAGATGAATACGATCTTGAAGGAACAGGCTGCTGGGAAACAATATAGTGGGGAAAATGCGGAATATCGAGAATTTGCTGATCGCTATACCGTGACGAATAAAATAGATAATATTTCGATGATTGGAGAAAAGGCGTATGTCACGATACTGCTGCCCAATGGAAGATATTTTACGAATTATCCGGTAGAAGAATATGATCCTAAGCTGCTTTTTCAGCAGGAATGGTTTAAGCAGCTAGAGCATTTGAAGGGATCAGAGCTTTATTGGGTAAAGACTCATCCCTCTCCTTATCTATTCGAACGGACGAAGCAGCGCTCGCAGCTGTCAGTAGCAAGAACATTACGCAGCGCAAATATGAGGATTTATGCTTATGTTGTCGTTACGGTAACGGAAAATTATATTCATCGCATGTTCGAGCAGACCAATGCAGAGGTAGAGGTTATGCTAGTTGATGAGCAGCATTCCATCATATCTCATATCGATCAACAAAGACTAGGTGAGCGCCTAGATTATTTGGAGCATATTGGAGCAGAATCGACCATTATCCAGCTAGCGCAAAAGGATGTATTAGTCACTCAGACTAATACAGAGGTCGCAGGGTGGAGACTTGTGTCTCTTATTCCATATGAAACAGCAATTGGAGAAATTAATCGTAATTTTAAGACGGTTTTTTTACTTCAAGTGATTGTATTTATTATCTTTCTCCTTCTATTAATTGGCTTAATTCGTACGTTTACGAGGCCTTTAGTTAGGCTAGGCAGAGTAGCCCGTATCGTAGAGCGAGGTAATCTAGAAGTGCGATCTAATATTCGAGGACGCGATGAGATTGGCCGCCTAGGCAACTCCATCGATCAGATGCTAGATCGGATTAAGCAAATGATTACGGAAATTACAGCTGAACAGATGCGCAAGAGAAAAGCCGAATTAGCGATGCTACAGGCACAGATCAATCCTCACTTTTTATTCAATGTACTGAACTCAATACGTATGAAGGTGCTGTATAAGGGAGATAAGGAAAGCGCAGAGATGCTCTCGTCTTTATCGCGCTTACTACGAATGACCATTGATCGTAAGGATGAAATGATTACATTGCATGAGGAAATTGTAACAATTCTCGATTATATGAAGCTGATGAATATGCGTCAGAAGGAAAAGGTAGAGCTGAAGCTTGAGGTGTCATCTGAAGCGATGATGGCTAGAGTACCGCGTTTCTTGCTACAGCCTGTTATCGAGAATGCAATGATTCATGGTTTACAGCAAAGAGCAGGCACGATCACGCTTATCGCGAACGTTGAGCATCACTTCGTAAAAGTTTTCATTCAGGATAATGGCCACGGAATTGATGAGGATTCGTTGTCAGCCTTACGTTCAAGACTTGCTCAAGCAGAACCACCTAGTGAGGAAGATAAAGGGAAAGGCCTATCTAGCTTAGGACTTGCAAACGTTTACGAGCGTTTATCGATACTTTTTGCGGAGCAGTTTGAATTTCGCATTGACAGCAGCGCCGCAGAGGGCACGACCGTTACAATGTTGATTCCATACAGAGAGGATGAAGCATAGATGTACAGTGTCATGCTGGTAGATGACGATTATCCTGTATTAGAGCTGCTATCGGAGATGATTGCTTGGGAAGAGCTTGGCCTTCAGCTGGCTGGCATTTATGAGAATGGATACGATGCATGGAATGCTGCACAGCAGTCTATGCCTGATATATTAGTGACGGATATAGGTATGCCTAAGATGAATGGACTTGAGCTGATTCGTGAGCTGAAGGGGGAGCGAAGAGAGCTCAAGGTCGTTATTCTATCTTGCCACAGTGAGTTTCATTACGCCAGAGAAGCGATGCAGCTGCAAGTGCAGGATTATATTGTGAAGGATACACTAGACCCTGACGATTTACAGCGGATTATGCAGCGCTTTGCTTATAGCTTAGCTGAAGAAAAACGTTATCATGATGAGCAGAAGCAAATGAGATTGCTCATTAATCGTTCGCGGGACGCACTTAAAACAAAATGGCTGCAGTCAGCAGTGCAGCAGCCTTACTGGAATGCAGATGAGTGGAAACGTGAGTTAAACGCATTAGGACTGGCATTAGACGATAAACAAGGTGTAATTGCTGCCATTGGCAGACTGGTTGATTACCGCACGGCAAAGCAACGCTTCCATTCTGAGCATTCTCTTAGCTTTGCGGTAACGAATGTGCTGGAGGAAGCGTTGCAGGTCACCTCTTACGCGAACGAACTACTATTAATACCGAGTCGACAAAATGAATGGGTATTGCTATATAGCTGCTCATCTTGCTTGAAGGTTAATGCGTATGATCTGCTTCGAAATTGTTTGTTACAGCTGCAGCAAGCAATAAAAGGCTCGCTTAAGCTGTCGATAAACTTTGTAATAGGCAGTCTATGTGATCTGAATACGACTGGACTCAAGCAGTCCTTGAACCAGCTAATGGAAGACCGATATTGTCACTTTTATATGCAGCCAGCATCAATCGCCTCGCTGCGATCACTGACCACTCAACCTAACGATATCTTTGCCGTTTATGATAAAGCATGTCAGCAGTTTTCAGAATGTATAATAAAGCGTGATCATCGGCAATTGCTACAGCTGATTCAATGGTGGATCGATCACATCGCAGCGGAGCGTTATGAGCCGGAAAACGTTAAAGACTGGCTGTTAAAGCTCGTATTAGATATTCGCTTAAAGCAGCATTCAAGAACGTATTTCCGAGCTGCTCAAACGGTAGAGTATTTGCACCAGGAGGTTAACGAGCTCGGTTCGCTTACAGAAATCCACAAATGGCTGTTAGAGCATATGGAGCTTATGCTGAATGTCGAGGAGGAACAAGCAAGATCACAGCGTAAGGAAGTGATGGATGCATATCAATTTGTAGAGGCTCATATGGATCAGCGTATTGGTCTGGAAGATATCGCGGAGTACTTGCATCTCAATGCCAGTTATTTCAGTAGATTATTTAAGAAAGAAACAGGAGAAACCTTTATTGAATATGTCATCCGAACTAAAATGAAGCGAGCTAAGGAGCTTCTTGATCAGACGACACTATCTGTCACGGCAATATGCGAGCAGCTTGGCTATGATAATCCGAGCTACTTTAATAAATTGTTCAAAAGCTGTCAAGGCATTACGCCAACGGAGTATCGACATAAACGCTAACTGAACATTTTTCGGTTAATAGTTGACAACATTTTTGAGATTCAGCTATACTGTCTGTAATCTAAATAATTCATACTGTGAAAGAGCGCAGTAGCAGCTTTGTCTCTGTTATAGAAAGTCAGGGGTTGATGGAACCTGATACATGCAAAGACTGTGAATTACACTCTGGAGTACTTGGGTAACGCCAAGCGGAAGAAGCGAACGATATCTCGCTCAGAGTGGCATAGTAACATACTATGCAAATTGGGTGGTAACACGGTAAGCATCGTCCCTTTGTCTGCACTGCAGATGAAGGGGCTTTTTTATTGCAATAAAAAGAAAGAGGAGTGGTAAGAATGAACATTATCGATGAATTAGAATGGCGTGAAGCGATTAACCAGCAAACAGACGCGGAAGGGTTACGTAAGCTAACTAGCGAGAAATCAATTTCTTTATACTGCGGTGTTGACCCAACCGGCGACAGCATGCATATCGGTCACTTGATTCCATTTATGATGCTGAAAAGATTCCAGCTTGCAGGACACCGTCCCGTTATATTAATTGGCGGAGCAACCGGAACGATAGGTGACCCAAGCGGTCGTGCTTCTGAGCGTTCCTTACAGTCACTCGAGCAAATTGAGCAAAATGTTAAAGCTTTAACGGAGCAAATGAAGAAGCTGTTCGTAACTGATGGAGACAATCAGGTGCGACTCGTGAATAACTACGATTGGATTTCGAAGATTAATGTTATCGAGTTTTTACGTGATTACGGTAAAAACTTTAGCATCAACACGATGCTTGCCAAAGACGTTGTATCCAGCAGGCTCGAAAGCGGTATTTCCTTTACTGAATTTTCGTACCAAATTCTTCAGTCGTTAGACTTTTTGCATCTATACCAGCATGAAGATGTTCAGCTGCAAATCGGTGGCTCTGATCAATGGGGGAATATTACCGCTGGTCTAGATCTGATTCGTAAAAAAGAAGGTGCAGATACAGAGACTAAAGCATTTGGTTTAACGATTCCACTAATGCTGAAATCCGATGGAACGAAATTTGGTAAAACAGCTGGCGGTGCAATCTGGCTTGATCCAAATAAAACGACACCATTTGAATTTTACCAGTTCTGGGCAAATACAGATGATCGTGATGTTATTAAATACTTGAAATACTTCACCTTCCTAGGCAAAGAGGAAATCGATGCTTTAGCTGAGAAGGTAGCTACAGAGCCGCATAAACGCGAAGCTCAAAAAGCACTTGCTGAAGAGATGACTCGATTTGTCCATGGTGAGGAGATGCTTGAGCAAGCGAAGCGCATTACTGCCGCATTGTTCAGTGGAGATATCAAATCCCTAACCGCTGATGAGATTGAGCAGGGCTTTAAAGAAATGCCGACTTTTACGGCAAGCCGTGAAGAAAGTAATCTTGTCGATTGGCTTGTTGAGCTCGGTATCGAACCGTCTAAGCGCCAAGCACGTGAAGACATCACTAAGGGTGCGATCATGCTGAATGGTGATAAAGTTACAGAGCTTGATTTTGCAGTTACAGCTGATCTTGCAATCGGTGGGAAGTTTATTATTATTCGCAAGGGTAAGAAAAACTACAGTCTTGTTAAGCTTGAACAAAACTAATATGAGGAGATGTGTACACATAGCGTACACATCTTTTTTTTATAATGATCTTGTAACAGGAACACAATAATAACGAACGATACGTGAGAGGTCTGGGGTGAGAAGGATGAAACGCACACTGCTACTTGTAGAGGATGATGTGCATTTAAGGGAAATTATTAGTGATTATTTTATTGCCGAGCAATGGTCTGTTGTGGAGGCTGAACATGGAGTTATTGCGATAGAGAGGTTTGATGAGCAAGTATTTGATCTCATCATTCTTGATATAATGATGCCGCTGCTTGATGGCTTTTCAGTGTGTCGTCATATAAGAAAGCATTCTGATGTGCCAATCATTATGATAACAGCAAGAGTAGCTGATGATGATCAGGTCTATGGCTACGAGCTAGGTGCTGATGAATATGTCACGAAGCCGTTAAGTCCCAAGGTGTTAGTTGCCAGAGCAAATGCATTAATAAAAAGAGCAGAAGGAATGATTGGTTCTGATGATGATCAGCTAACCTTTGGACAGCTATCGATTAGGCCTCGATCACACCAAGTGAAGGTCAATAGAGAAGAGGTGCATTTGTCTCCGAAGGAATATGAGCTGCTCCTCTATTTCATAAGACATCAACTTAAGGTGCTAAGCCGAGAGCGGCTGCTAATTGCGATATGGGGTATGGACTATGAAGGTGATGAGCGAACGGTTGACACCCATATTAAAAAACTTAGAGCCAAATTAGGAACCGAAGGACGCTTCATCAAAACCGTCATTCGTGCAGGCTATAAATTTGATTCGTCGTTATGAAACGTCATTCAGTAGTACGTAAGCTCTTTATTATTACTTCGTTCATTATTATTGGTTTACTTACGATAGTCCTTATGTTAGAAAGCTTGTTTTTTGAACGATTCTACAAATCAGTTAAGCAGCACGAGCAAGAGACAGCGATAGTGAAGCTGATAGATGAAGTAGAAGCTCTGCAGTCTAATGAACAGGAGATTGCTTATACGATTGGAAGGGCGATGAATGAATACGACGCTAGTATTGCACTACTTAATGAAGATCTCAGTGTAAGGCCGTTGGATGTTTACTTCATTCATTTGCAGAGTGGTACGCAAATCATTAAGGTGATGATCAATGAAGAGGGTATGCGATACGGTGAGTTACCGAGCGGTATCTCTCAAGGGCAAACATTGGTGGTTGACGGGATTTTTATGGATCAGCACGATACCGTTATGCATCCTATTAATTTTAATCCTGAAGCCTCACAGCCTGAGCCTGGCTTAGTACGTGTGAGTGGAACAATTAGTAGACTACTATTGCCAGAGCAGCGCTCGTACAACCCGCTGTATCAGGATTTGCTTATTACAGATATGATCCAAGATTGGAACACAAGTGAACCTGCTGCTACCAGCAATCCGAAGCCATATGTGACTACGGAATGGATAGATTCATGGAGTGGTGTCACCTATATTGCTACATTAGGCAAACTAGAGGCGTCCAATACAAGTATTGTGATGATGGAATCGCTTCAACCAGTCAACGAAGCCATTGCGATGCTGCGTAAGTATGTGATGGTGCTGTTTCCTTTCATTGTCGTGATCGTTATTATACTAGCAGTAATGTATTCACGTTATATTGCAAGACCTTTAGTTAAAATTAATGGTTTTGCAGCTCAATTAGCACAGCTGCAGTTCTCTGGAACACCACCTGTTCAATCACGTGATGAGTATGGTGAGCTTTCGAGTCACCTTGTCACATTATCACATAATTTGGAGCGAGCGCTTGAAGAAGTTAAGCTAAGAAATGAACAGCTCCAAGTTGAAATCGATCATAAGATACAGCAGGAGGAGCTGCGTAAGGAGCTTGTTGCAAATATTGCTCATGAGTTAAAAACTCCGCTTTCGGTAGTGAAAGGATACGCTGAGGGCTTGCAAGATGGGATTGCAGCACATAAGCAGGATGCATATCTTGCTCATATCGTACGCGAGACCGATGTGATGAATGAATTAATTATGGATTTATTGGAGCTATCCAAATATGAAGGCAATGCGATCAAGCTCAAGTTAGCCAATATTAATCTTGTAGAGCTGTTGCAAGCTGAAGTGCAAGCCTTAGCGATTCATCTAGCGAATAAAGCATTAAAGGCCAATATTGAAACGTCAATGCTAACCGAGCCATATGTTGTAGGTGATTATAAACGGTTGAAGCAAGTAATTGTCAATTTACTAAGCAACGCAGCTCGTCATGCTGATTCAGGTTCAACAATAACCATTACCGTTAAACCTATCGATGCCGGAAGGGTTAAAGTAACCATTTATAATGAAGGACAGCCTATTTCAAAGTCGAATCTGCAGCGGATATGGGATAAGTTTTACAGAGTAGAGCAAGCACGAGATCGACGATCAGGAGGAACTGGGCTAGGTCTTACAATCGTCAAACATATATTACTTCTGCATCATAGTGAGTTTGGTGCAGTGAATCAGTTAGATGGCGTAGCATTTTATTTCACACTAAAAGAAGGACGTGTAGAAGATGATGATAAAAACTAAAGTATTCATTGGAATAACTGTACTAGCATTCGTGCTTGGCGGATGCGGCAATGCTAATAACGGAGCAAATAAAATTAGCTCGGAACCAACACCAACACCTACAGCACTAGAACAGCATGATGACGTTAGCAATGAGGAGCTGCTCATTATTATTGATCAGACGGAAAAACCGATTGAGGGTGAGAAGGGTAGCTTTGATTTTGTTGTTAAGAAACGCCCTGAAGGCTATGCCTTGACGACGATGGAGTGGAGCTCGGCTAATCATCACGTCGAGAATAGCTTACAGGAAGCGATTCAGCATGGTGCGGATGGAGAGGATGGCTTCTACATTAGTGGCAATGGACAATTTATGGGCTTTTTCTATGACAGCTCTTTAGCTGGAGAAAAAGGAGAGGTTACCTTTACGTTCAGTAATGAGCAAGGCGATGAAGTGAAGTGGAGCAAGGAAATCACATTACTTTAGGCTGAATCTAGCTAGAGGAACAGTAAAAAGCGCACTGATTGGTCATACTAACGATGACTAATCGGCGCGCTTTTTAAGTTTTAGTCATAAAGATAATTAACGATTCTGACGCAGCTTATAATGCACATGTGCAGTATACAGCATCTTTTCAAAAAGTGGATGAAATACCGCTTGATGCTGAATGGCTGCAGGCTCGAGCATCAGTGCTTTATTGTTATCAATCTGCTCGGTGATCTTTGCTTCCAGCTCTTTTAATGAAAAGGCTTCGTAGAATTCAACTTTTGTTTCTAATAAATCAAGGCGAAATTCCATAAACAATCTCCTTCGTTCATTAAATGTTCAAAATTCAATTTATTTTACACAGCGTTTTCGTGTACACTGACTATAAACAAGAAAGGAGGGGGAGAAATGTCTGATATACCAACGTCGGCATGGGTTTTTAGCATTGTAATTATTGCCCTCGTTACTTGGGTCACGTTATGGGTCACAAAAAAGGCTTATTCAAAAAAATGGGATGAATCTGATAAGAACGAGATACAGTAACTGCTGCTACCTGCAGCAGTTATTTTATTTTAGCGGAAGTTAATAAAAGTCCCGCTTTGATCACGATGTAGTACTGAACGCATAATCGACATCGAATTTTGAATTCAGCCGGGTCTTCCAGTGCTCACGTACATATTACGTACGCTGCGCTCCTCAGCCCCTAGCTTTATCCAAACTTCTTGGTGCTGAAAACGGTACTTTTTTAACTAGATTTAATATCACTAAACAAAAACTCACTAAACAAAAAAACTTCCTCGCCGACGGCAGAAGAAGCAATGTTAAAAGTGGTGCCGCCTAGAGGACTTGAACCCCCAACCTACTGATTACAAGTCAGTTGCTCTACCAATTGAGCTAAAGCGGCTCGGTATAAAGTTGAATCGGATTGTGTTACAATGGTGCCGCCTAGAGGACTTGAACCCCCAACCTACTGATTACAAGTCAGTTGCTCTACCAATTGAGCTAAAGCGGCACGTGTCGAACACAAAAAGTATTATCACATAAATAAATAAAATAATCAACCCCTCTATTCAAAGATTAAATTTTCCGAAAATTCACTATCAGTGAGCATTAAAAAAGACTATGCTGATCACATGAGATCAGGCATAGTCTGTTGTCTGTATAGTTATTAAGCTGTTTCTTCGTTTGTTACTTCAACACGCTCATTAATTTGCATTTCTATTTTACGAATTCTGTTTTTACTTGTTTCGCGTACGATAAAGGTTAAGTGTTCATATTCTAGCGTTTTATTCGCTTTTGGTTCTTGAAGGTTGCTATACACCCATCCCCCGATGGTTTCAACCTCTTCTTCCTCGAAGGAAACTCCAGTCATTTCTTTAATCTCATCGAGCAAAACCTTACCATCAAGAAGGTAGCAGTTTTCATCAAGCAGCTCGATTTCCTTACGTTCATCAGCATCGAATTCGTCTCGAATTTCACCGACGATTTCTTCAATAATATCTTCAATTGTAATTAATCCCGAAGTTCCACCATATTCATCGACTAGTATAGCGATATGAACGCGCTCCTGCTGCATGCGCTTCAACAACGTTTTAACTGGTGTAACCTCAGATACGCTTAATACAGGATGAATAAGCGATTTAATATCGAAGCTATTACCTTTCGTATACTCTAAAAATAGTTGCTTCGTATTAATCATACCTACAATATTGTCCTTGCTTTCCATTGCAACAGGAAAGCGAGTGTATTGCTCACGGCGAATGATGTCCAAATTCTTCTCAATCGAATTATTTGTATATAGACAAATCATATCCGTACGTGGCACCATAATTTCTTTAGCTAACAGCTCATCAAATGCGAAAATTCGGCTCACATACCCATACTCGGTATTATTGATTTTACCGCTTTGAAAGCTCTCATTCAAAATAATTTGAATTTCTTCCTCTGAGTGAGCATCCTCATGCTCCTTGACTGGCTGAAGTCCGAATAGTCTGACAAGTCCGTTTGCTGATCCATTCAATGTCCAGATAAAAGGATACAACAGCTTATAGAACCATATAAGCGGCTTTGCTATTAGGAATGAAATTTGCTCTGCTTTCTGTATTGCCCACGTTTTTGGAGCTAACTCACCAACAACAACATGAAGAAATGTAATGATGATAAATGCAATCCCGATCGATAATGGATGACTAAGTGAATCAGGCATACCCATGTTATGAAATACTGGTGAGAGAATGGCTTTCACTGTTGGTTCACCTAAAAAGCCCAGACCTAAAGCGGTGCAAGTGATACCTAACTGACATGCAGATAAGTAAGCATCCAGATTACTTGTAATTTTTTGAACTGATGCGACACCCTTCTTTCCTTCTAGCACAAGTTGATCAATTCGACTAGAACGAATTCTTACGATGGCGAACTCCGCTGCGACGAAAAACCCAGTCAAAAAAATTAGTAAAGCAATCATGAACAACTTCAGACCTATGTCCATTTGTAATTTTCACTATCCTTTTTATATATATTTTGGTGCTTATATTATACTATATCGAAAATATGAGTTATCTATCAACCTGAGAAAGCTTGTGAAACGGTTTATATTACGTTATAAAAAGCATCAAATGGTGATTAGAAGAAGCTAAAGGCGCTATTTTGCCCTAAAACCCTATAGTTTTCGTTCAAAAGCTTCGTTTTCTAGATTTGACTGGTTAAATTTTACTGTAAATTCCAAGTGCGTGCGATCCACTATACGTATGTTATAATTATGTATAATCAGTATTCATTTTTTATATGTAATGGTCGATATATTACATAATGTACAGTGTCTATTCATATTGAATAACGCTTGAACTCCTCTAGAAGTGAAGACTATATTATGGAGGTATATTAGTGGAAGCAAACGATATTAGAGCTGTAATGCAGCAGCAGCAAACCTCACAGCTCGATTACTATACAGGAAAAAAGGTTGCTAAAACAAAGGACAATGCAGCATTTGATAAGCTATTGCAGCAGTCTGAGCAGAAGGTATGGGATCCAAAACTAGCAGATACGGCTCAAGATGATAACGAACGGGTTATTTGGGGGTATCTGCAAGCCAGTGGAGTAAGTCATGTGCAAAAATTCGGCGAATACGAAGCAAGTGCTGTTCATATCGGTACTGCCGCGGCTGCACAGACAGCAGCGCCATTAGCTAAAGCCTCTGCGATTAGCAGCTTTGATGCTTTGATCGAGCATGCTGCGAGCAAGTATGGAGTAAGCGCAGATCTGATTCAAGCGGTTATTCAGACAGAATCCAACTTTAATCCAAATGCTGTGTCGTCAGCAGGAGCAAAGGGTTTAATGCAATTGATGGATGGAACCGCAAGAGGTCTAGGCGTGACTAATTCCTTTGATCCGCTGGAAAATATTGAAGGCGGTACGAAATATTTGGCCATGCTTCTTAAGAAATATAATGGAAACGAATCGATCGCACTTGCAGCGTATAATGCAGGTCCTGGGCGTGTTGATCGTCTAGGGATTTCAAATGCTTCTGAGCTTGAGCAAAAGCTTCACCTATTGCCAACAGAGACTCAGCGCTATATTAGCAAGGTCAAGGCTATATTGGCATAACTTAGAAACGGGAATACGATATTTCCACAGAAGTGGGGGTTTCGTAGCTCCCGTTTTTGTTGTATATTGTAGGTTGTTAATCGAATTTGAACGGAAGAAGGTATACAGCTTATGCTTTATTTTGACCATTGTGCTTCGACACCTCCGCATGAGGATGTTGTTCGGACGATGATGGAGGTAATGACAAAGCATTATTCGAATCCCTCCTCCTTACACAGTGGTGGTGTTGCTGCTGCTCGACTTATCGAGAAAGCAAGGGAGCAGGCTACACAGCTATTGAACACGAAGCAGGGCCGCTGGATCTTTACTTCAGGCGGTACAGAATCGAATAATTTGGCTATAAAGGGTGTTGCGCGTGCGTTCAGCAATCGTGGCAAGCATATTATTACAAGTAGCATAGAGCATGCCTCTGTATATGAGGTAATGCAGCAGCTTAAGGAAGAAGGCTTTGAGATCACTGAGCTTGAAGTCGATGCGACAGGACATGTGTCCGTAGATGATGTTCGAGCGGCTTTACGCGAGGATACGATTCTTGTGAGCATCATGCATGTTAATAATGAGCTTGGAAGTATACAGCCCATCGCTCAAATTGGTCAGCTGTTGAAAAGCTATCCAAAGCTGCAATTTCATGTTGATGCAGTACAAAGCCTAGGTAAGCTGCCTATTGATATTGAAGGCTGGGGAATTGACCTGCTTAGTGGTTCTGCACATAAATTAAGAGGACCTCGCGGAGTAGGGTTTTTGTATATTAGGAACGGGCTTGAGCTTGCACCTTTGCAGGCTGGTGGCTCTCAGGAGTATAGCATTCGTGCAGGCACAGAAAATATAGCAGCAATCGTGGCAAGCGCTAAGGCGCTTCGACTAGCTGTAACAAGTCAGCAGCAATCTGCAAAGCAAGCAGAAGAGCTTTCTACTTATTTAAAAGAGCAAATAGGGAAGCTGCCTGAGCTTAAGCTTAACGGGGGAGCACCTCAATCTCCTTTTATTGTGCACTTTTCTTATCCAGGCATGAAGCCCGAGGTCGTTATTCATATGCTAGAGCAGCGTGGAATTTTAGCTTCAACTCGATCAGCCTGCTCCTCTAAGGATGACAAGCCTAGCCGAGTATTACTTGCTGTCGGAGCGACAAGAAGTGAAGCGTCTGGTGGTATTCGAATTAGCTTTGGGCAAGAGCATACCATCACCGATGTTGATCGGCTAATTGATGCAATGAAGGATATAATACAAACATTGAAACCGCTGGAGAGGGGTAATACGAAGTGAATTTCGACCGCATAGTTTTGCGTTACGGTGATCTAACGATGAAAGGTCGTAACCGTAAAGTATTTGAAGATAAAATGCTAAAATCAGTCAAGAGAGCGATGAAGCCATTCGAGCAAGTCACCTATTGGAGAACATATGGACGCTTATACGTGATATTGAACGGCACGCCTCACGAGCCTGTCATTGATCGTTTGAAGGACTTATTCGGTATTGTATCGGTAAGCCCGGTTATTTCCGTGCCTTCTGAATTAGAGGCAATTCAGTCTGCTGCTTTAGATATTATGGCTTCATTAAAGTCTATGCCTAAAACATTTAAGGTAAGCGTGAAGCGAGGATGGAAGGGATTCCCTCATGTCACTCATGAAGTAAATCACCTTGTAGGTGGACATATTCTGCCAAAATACCCTGAGCTGAAGGTTGATGTTCACAATCCAGAATTAAAGCTGAAAATCGACATTCATGAGGAATCGACTTATTTGTATTGGGAGAGCATTCCTGCTGCTGGCGGCTTCCCTTATGGAACGAGTGGAAAGGCGATGCTTCTTCTATCAGGCGGTATTGATAGTCCTGTCGCTGGATGGTTGGCTTTGCGAAAGGGCTTAGAGCTTGAGGCTGTGCATTTTCACAGCTATCCATTTACTAGTGAACAGGCTACAGAGAAGGTAAAAACGCTAACAAGAAGACTTTCTTACTATAGTGGTGTACCGATTCGTCTACATCTCGTACCATTTACCGATATTCAAACCAAAATTGTACAAGGCAATCAAGAAAATTTAACCATTACATTAATGCGCAGAGCAATGCTTCGTATTACAGAGCAGCTTGCTGCTCAGGTTAAAGCTAACGGAATTGTTACGGGTGAGAGCTTGGGGCAGGTAGCAAGTCAGACGCTTTCTAGTATGAATGTCATTGGTCGCGTCGCTTCGTTGCCATTTATTAAGCCATTAATCGTTATGGACAAGCAGGAAATTATTGAAATTGCCAAAAAAATTGAGACGTATGAAACGTCAATTTTACCTTTTGAGGATTGCTGTACATTATTTTTGCCAAAATCCCCGAGTACAAATCCTAATCTACGTGTTGTTGAACGAGTAGAAAGCAACATGGAAAATTATGACGAGCTTATTCGGCAGGCAGTTGAAGGTACAGAAACCGTACTGCTTAACTGGAACGAACAAGCTAAGCCGGAGAGTAAAGAAGAAGAGGACTGGTTCTAGGCCTTGTAAAATATTAACTTGCTAATCTTTATTGTACTAAAAAAGCACCTATTCCAGTCATTATGCTGTAGAACAACTAATGGCTGTGATAGGTGCTTCTTTATATTAGTTAAGCTGCAGATTGAGACGATTTCGCCTGTTTTCGTTTGTTTAACGTGTAGCCTGTGCCAAGAACGATGAGCATGACAGCGACGATAAACACCCAATACAACACGGGCTTGTCCTCAAAGAAGGCGCTAAGGTTAAAATATTTCGCTTTTTCACTGGAGATCATATTTGCTGCAGTATAAGCAAGAACTGCTCCTCCAATATATAAAATCCAATTATATTTGTTCACAAGCTTAATAAATAAAGTACTTCCCCATACAACGACTGGCACACTTATAATAAGTCCAATTACAAC
Source organism: Paenibacillus camelliae (assembly GCF_023715345.1). Classification (GTDB taxonomy): domain Bacteria; phylum Bacillota; class Bacilli; order Paenibacillales; family Paenibacillaceae; genus Pristimantibacillus; species Pristimantibacillus camelliae. The sequence goes on along the minus strand of NZ_JAMBNY010000001.1, from coordinate 597,287 downwards.
AAGCATCATATGACCGCTTGCCGCTCCAGCTACTGCAATGACATTATCTAGCCCCATGGCCGCATCGGCAATAATGATAGTCCGTATTGCTTGACCAAGTGTGGTGCCAGCCTTAATGTCGTCATGCTCATCCTCTTGAACGAGCAGCTTAAATGCAATCCATACGAGCAAAAGTCCCCCTGCTAAATGAAGCCATGGTAGATCTAAAAGCTTAACGACAAGTAATGTCGCTAATATTCTGATTGTGATGGCACCGACTGTTCCCCAAATAATTGCTTGTTTTTGTTTATCCTTTGGTAAATTACGCGCTGCCAGTGCAATAACGATGGCGTTATCACCTGCTAGCACAAGATCGATAAAAATGATGTTAAGCAGTGCAAACCACCATTCTCCGGATGTAATATCCATTCTGTCGGTTCCTCCTTAATAAAATGTCCATATAGAAGCTTACACCAATTTATGCTAAACGTGAAGTGAAATTTTACTAGATCGAATCATATTTGGACAACCAAAATCATACCCTCAGTACAGGGAGGGAAAGATGTGGACAGCCTTATAGTGTTTATGCAAATTGTACTTATCAATTTATTATTAAGCGGAGATAATGCCATTATTATCGCTATGGTAAGCAGTCAGCTGCCAGAGAAACAGCGTAATAAAGCGATATGGCTCGGAACGCTTGCAGCGGTTGTTATGCGCTGTCTGCTCGTGTTATTGGCACTTCCATTGCTAAGCATTCCATTTATTCAAGCAGCAGGTGGTGTCGCTTTGTTATTCATCACATTTAAGCTTTTAGTTGATCTGAGAAGCAACAAGCAAGAGCAACAGCTTGTGAAGCAGCTTACGATGACTGGGGCGATCTGGACGATATTTACGGCTGATTTTGTTATGAGCTTAGACAATGTATTAGCTATTGCGGCCGTTGCCAAAGGTGACCTGGTACTTATTATGCTCGGAATTGCAATAAGCATCCCTATGATCATTTGGGGGAGTAAGCTTTTGGACACTCTGCTTAAGAAGTTTGTTATTCTCGGCTATTTGGGTGCAGCATGCTTGGCCTATGCTGCAGGGGAAATGTTTATAAAAGATGTAGGAATGCACGCCTTACTCTTGCATAAATTAAACAACTATTATACGATCATTCCAATATTATGTATTCCTCTTGTTATCTTTGCTGCATTAGGCCAGCAAAGGCGACAGCATTAAATTAGAAGCATATTTCCATTATTTTATGAATGGGAATATGTTTTTTTGTGCAAACATAGTCTAAAGCCTAGTTTTTTTACAACAATTCCGTTAAACTAAAAAAGATCAAAAAATGTAAGAAGCTTAAGGAGCGGAATGCAGAATGAATAATAGATATTCCGCCGGAATTATCTTACTGATTATTGGTGCTGTCATTTTGTTAGGAAAAGCAGGATTATTCAGCTTTTTAGGAATGATGTTTTGGCCTTTACTGGTTCTAATTCCTGGCATATTAATTCATGTGCTTTATTTTGGCAGAGTGCTCCCAGCAGTAACGTTAGTTCCAGCGGGTATGTTGGTAGTCTATGCTATTCTCTTTATTTTCTGTAATATTTTTGGTTGGGATAGCTTACGTTATCTTTGGCCGCTGTTTATATTTGGTGTAGCCGTTGGATTGTTTGAATATTATCTATTCGGTTCATCTAAGCAGCGTTATATAAAGACAACTGCCATAGGGCTTGGTGCTGCATCATTGGTTTGCTTGTTATTAATTGCACTTTGGGGCTGGGGCATATATGTCGTAGCAATCATTTGTATGTTAATCGGGCTGTACATGATGTTTGGATCTCGCGTGCGTTGGTAATTTAAACAAATGGAGTGGACACATCTAAATGAAGGCAAGAGAAAATTTACGTAACATCGCTATTATTGCACACGTAGACCATGGTAAAACGACACTGGTTGATAAATTGTTACAGCAATCAGGTACGTTTAAAGAACACGAAAGTGTTCAAGAAAGAGTTATGGATTCCGGCGACATTGAACGTGAACGCGGAATTACAATCCTTGCAAAAAATACAGCAATTAATTACAAGGATTATTTAATTAATATTGTTGATACACCAGGACACGCTGACTTCGGTGGCGAGGTAGAGCGTATTATGAAAATGGTCGACGGTGTATTGCTTGTCGTTGATTCTTTTGAGGGCTGCATGCCGCAAACAAAATTTGTTTTGCGTAAAGCGCTGGAATCTGACCTGACTCCAATTGTTGTAGTTAATAAAATTGACCGTCCAAATGCTCGCCCAGCTGAGGTTATCGATGAGGTGCTTGATCTGTTTATCGAGCTAGGAGCGAATGATGAACAGCTTGAGTTCCCAGTCGTTTATGCATCGGGTCTAATGGGGACGTCTAGTCTTGAACCGGAACCTGAGAAACAAAATAATAATATGCAGACGTTATATGAAACAATTATTGAACATATTCCGTCTCCTAAAGAGAGTGTAGATTTACCGCTTCAATTTTTAGTTACTTTACTTGATTACAATGAGTACTTGGGACGCATTGCGATTGGCCGTGTTAACCGTGGTGTGATTAAGCAAGGTCAACCTATTGCTGTTATTAACCGCGAAGGTGTTGTAAAGCAAGCAAGAATTGAGAAGCTTTTCGGCTTCCAAGGCTTGAAGCGTCAAGAAATTCAAGAAGCAGGCGCAGGAGATATCGTTGCAATTGCCGGGATTAAAGAAATTAATATCGGTGAAACGATTGCTGATCCTGCAAACCCAGAAGCATTGCCTGTACTGAAAATTGACGAGCCTACACTGCAAATGACATTCCTAGTTAACAACTCTCCATTCGCAGGTCGTGAAGGAAAATGGGTGACTTCTCGTAAGCTTCGTGAACGCTTATTCAAGGAGCTTGAGACAGATGTTGCACTAAAGGTTGAAGAAACAGAATCTCCGGATGCATTTATCGTATCTGGTCGTGGTGAGCTGCATCTTAGTATTTTGATTGAAAATATGCGTCGTGAAGGCTATGAGCTTCAAGTATCTAAGCCAGAAGTTATCGTTAGAGAAATTGATGGTGTTAAATCCGAGCCTTATGAGAGATTGCTGATTGATATTCCGGAGGAAAGCATGGGCTCAGTAATGGAATCATTAGGAACGCGTAAAGCGGAAATGGTCAATATGATCAATGATGGCTCTGGTCAAGTTCGTCTTGAGTTCATTATTCCTGCACGTGGACTTATCGGCTATCGCACAGCGTTCTTAACATTGACAAGAGGCTACGGCATTATGAACCATGCCTTTGACAGCTACGGTGAATACGTTCCGTCAACTGTTGGTGGACGCCATCAAGGTGTACTGGTCAGCAGTGAAAACGGTGTGAGCACATTCTATGGTATGCTAGGTGTAGAGGATCGTGGTTTGCTATTCCTAGAGCCAGGCTCTGAGGTTTATGAGGGCATGATCGTAGGAGAGCATAATCGTGATAACGATATTATCGTTAACATCTGTAAAGAGAAGCAGCTTACTAATGTTCGATCTTCAGGTAAAGATGATACCGTTAAGCTAAAAACTCCGGTACTATTCTCACTTGAGCAAGCGCTGGAGTATTTGAATGATGATGAGTATTGTGAAATTACTCCAAAAACTGTTCGCTTACGTAAAAAAATCTTAAACAAAAGTGAGCGTGAGCGCGCGGAAAAACATCGTAAAATGGCACAAGCAAATTCATAATTGCTTGAGGGAGGCATATGAATGCAAGCGTGGTTAAGTGAGCATCCGCTCATTTCATATCTTTTCATTCTTGGGATGACGTTTTACATTTTTCAAAACGTGTTTAGACCTCAACGGGTCAAGCTACCTTTGTTGAAGGCAATCTTCATGTATTTGACGATGATTATTGGTGCAGGTATTTTGCTCATTATGCAAATCGACCGATTGCCAATTATTCAGTGTATGGCAGTTGCCATCGTTATGATGGTTATGCTTAGAGCTCGTCAGTTGTATGATAAGTGGAAAGATAAATCTACGACAGCAAAGTAAAGCTTTAAGGTGTACACGTGAAGCAGCACCTACTAACCTTATGGTTGGTGAACAGGTGCTGCTTTTTTTTACTTAAGTCTTATTCTTTTTTTCAAATGAATAACGAATGAAGGTGATGGTATGGCTACAAATAAGCCTCAGCACACTGGCGAGCAGCAGATTGCAAGCCGTGTTCAAACTAAAAAGTCGAAGAAAAAGGCGAAGAAAAAACGCCCGTTTCTAAAGGCAATATTATTTATACTTATTTTTATATTAATAGCTGCTGCAGGAATAGGAACTTATGTATATATTAAGGGCAGTGATGCAATTAAAAATATTAGTATAGCGGTGAACAAGGATGAATCAGGTGCGAAAATTTCTATACCTGTAAAGGAATCAGTAAAAGAAAAACCAGTAACGATGCTGCTGCTTGGCATTGATCAACGCAGCGGAGCGGGCGGATTGAACACTGACGTTGTGATGGTTGCTGCTCTAAATCCAAACACTAAAAAAGGTGCAGTCGTTGCAATGTCGCGTGACACAAAGATTACCTATGATGGGAAAACGCGTAAAGCCAATGCTTTTTATGCGAACTATTATGTAGCTGCTCAGCGTGAAGGCGCTGATAAAGTAGAAGCGATGAGAAAAGCAAAGGAAGCTGCGAAGCAATTGTTCGGTGATTTTTACGATATTCCGTTGCAATATGCTGTTTCTGCTAACTTCCAGGGCTTCCAAGATGTTGTTGATGTGTTAGGTGGCGTTGAGGTTGACGTAGATATGCGAATGCGCTGGACAGATTCGCACGATGGCACTGATATTGATCTGCACCCAGGATTGCAAACACTTGATGGTAAGAAAGCGTTAGACTTTGTACGCTTCCGTCAGTCAAAAGGTAATCCGAATGCTTCCAGCGACTTTGAACGTAATTCACGACAGACGATTGTCATTAAAGCGATTATGAACAAAATGATTTCTTTAGGCGGCGTTACAAAAATCGGATCGGTTATCGATGAAATAACGGAAGACGTTCATACCGATATGCCGAGTGAAGAGCTAACAAGAATGCTGACGACCTACTACAATATTGACCTTGATGATATTACGTTTACGACGCTTCAAGGCAAATGGAAAAGTCCATATGTTGAAGCAGATGAAAGCTCATTAGCGGAAGTTAAGCAATTGTTACAATCGATAATATCAGAATGAGTTATCCAGTACCGTCATATACTAAAGTAGTTAAGCAACCACAGTCACGAGAGAATGTGAGGAGGCAGAGCTATGATGGTATTGAACTGGAATTGGATGGAGCATCATAAGCTCGCATGTAAAGCCTAGTACAAGAGACTAGGCTTTTTGTGTTTTTATTTCCCTTTCATGTTTTGCTCATGTTCCTCGACTAGCTGCTCAGGTGTTTGATACGTACCATTACTTTCTGTAGCTTCGATTTGATGTTCCTTTTGTGCAGGCATGAGGTCCGCTGGGACTTGCGGTACAATACGTCCAACAATATCAGCAAGCTCTTCGGCTATCCCTTGAAATGGTCTGCCTGCTCGCATATCTTTACCGACCTCTGCAATACGTTCCTGCAGATCAATGTCTGCTGTAACAATTGCATTAATACCTAGTGGATCGTTCCGAAATGCCTCGGCTACAGAGTATTTAATCGTACCTACACGTGAGCGTTCTAGATTTGGATCGACATTAATACCTACGATTGCATTATTTCCCATAATGACAACATGAGCATCCTCTACACCTTCAATGCCTTTCGCAAGCTTTTCCAGATGCACAATGGCTTCATCTTGATTAGCTGATATTGACTGGGGCTTAACTTGCTGTGTTTGCATCGTCTGATCGTTATTATTGTTGTTGGAGGGTGGGGTTGCATTCGAGTTACAGCCAACAAGCATTGTTATCATCATCGTTAATACAACTAGTTCCTTTTTCATATGTTTCACCTCGAGTAGTCACCATACTAATTTCAGTTGTAGTATGACCATAGCAGCCGTATTCTATGTGCATTGACGAGAATGAGGAGGGAGCTCTATGAGCCAAATTGTAGTTCTTGATACGAATGTGCTGTTGCACGACCCACAAGCGATTTTTGCTTATCCAAAGGATGAAGTGATCATTCCTGCGATTGTATTGGAGGAAATTGACTCGAAAAAGCGGCTTGCTGATGAGCTCGGAAGAAATGCGAGGTCAGTTTCTCGTTCATTAGATAAAATCAAGGAGGAAGGTAAGCTTCACAGCGGTATTAAGCTGCCGAGTGGAGGGAGCATTCGCGTTGAGCTGAATCACCGTAATTTTGCGCAGGTGCAAGAGCTATTTGGTGAGATCACGAATGATCATCGCATTATAGCTGTAGCAATGAATTATCATGTCGAGCAGCAGGAGCTTCCAGAGTCCGAGCGTAAACAGGTCATGCTAGTGAGTAAGGATGTTTTAATGCGAATTAAAGCAGACGTGCTTGGGCTTGCCGCTAAGGACTACATAAGTGATCCTGGACTGCATGCTGATGATCGATATAATGGATACTTTACGCTGCATGTGCACCCTGCGATTATTGATGAATTTTATTCGTTCCGATATTTAATGATTAACAGCCTAGGATTACAGCATCGATTAAATCCTCACGAATTTGTCATATTGAAGGATGAGCTTGGAACGACAAAATCTGCTCTGCTCAAGGTTAATCATAATGCAACAAAGCTCGAGCCACTGTTTTTAAGTAATGATCCTGTATGGGGAATTACTGCACGCAATGCTCAGCAACGAATGGCATTAGAGCTGCTCATGAACGATGATATTCCTCTCGTGACGTTAACAGGAAAAGCTGGCACAGGAAAAACATTACTAGCTCTTGCAGCGGGTCTTTTGAAGGTGGAGGATGAGCACAAGTATAAAAAACTTCTCATTGCACGGCCGGTCGTCCCGATGGGAAAAGATATCGGTTACTTGCCTGGAGAAAAAGAGGAAAAGCTCCGACCGTGGATGCAGCCTATCTATGATAATTTAGAATTTTTGTTCGACACAAAAAAATCTGGCGATATAGATAAAATACTAATGGGACTCGGCAGTATTCATGTCGAGGCATTAACCTACATAAGAGGACGATCGATACCTGGACAATTTATTATCATTGATGAGGCACAGAACTTAACGAGCCATGAAATTAAAACGATCGTATCGCGCGTAGGTGAGGGTAGTAAAATTGTGCTTGTAGGCGATCCAGAACAAATTGATCATCCGTACCTTGACTCCATGAGCAACGGGCTGACATACGTCGTGGAGCGCTTTAAGCAAGAAAGCTTAAGCGGTCATATTGCATTAGAGAAGGGGGAACGCTCCAAGCTAGCTCAGCTAGCCGCTGATTTGTTGTAAGGTGTATAATAGCTGTCCATAAGCTATCCTAGGAAAGAAAGTTGTCTTTTCTCATAACAAAGCAATCAATAACAAGCGTTGAGGGTCAACTTAATCCTCAGCGCTTGTTTTCTTGTTACACTGTTTGTTATTTTTACTTGCTGAAAAGCACTTCATCAATTTGGGAGGCAATTAAACCTGCTCCTCTTTCGACATTTGCTAAAATGTGTGCTTCCGCCTTCAACGCTGGGTAATACGAGGATTGCATGACAACGCCGGGATCTCCACCCATCACAAAATATTTGAATATTTTGTTGTTTATTATTGTAATCCATACTCCATATCCATAATGGATAAATTCACTTTCTTGAACGTGCGGAGATAATAAACGTTCAGTTAAACTTTTCGATAATAATTGGTTGCTCATTAAAGCATTCCAAAATTTGGATAAATCATATGCCGTAGTATATGCCCCACCATCAGGTCCTCCTACAATTGGAATTGAGAATATGTTGGTTTTCCAATGATCATCGTTACCCACATAGCCAATAGCGGTACGTTCAGGTAACTTATTCATCGAAAAGTATCCTGAATCATTCATTCCACAAGCTCGAAATATGTTTTCTTCGACATAATCGTTAAAATTTAATCCAGTTATTTTTTCAACAATTAATCCAAGTACAATGAATCCAGCATTGCTGTATGAAAACTGCGTTCCGGGTTCAAACTTCATTGGTCTTCCGTGGAACAATGGTAGGAAATTTTTTGGTGAAGTTATATTGTACATCGGCACTGTTTCCCAAAGACTTTCATAATCAGTCATAGATTCTTCATCGTGGTAATCAGGAATACCAGAAGTGTGAGTTAGTAGATGGTGCACTGTGATTCTTGGATCAAGTTGATTTAGATTAATATCTAAATCACTTATTAATGTGTCAAATTCTAATATTCCGTTCTGAACAAGCTGACAAATAGAGATTGCAGTAAATATTTTGCAACCAGATGCTATCCCAAATCTTGTACTCATTGAATTCTTGATCTTGTCACTACGGTTGGCAAACCCATAACAACCTTCAAACTTTGTTCCATTTTCTGCTCCAAATAAAACTACACCTGAAAATTTAATTCGTTGATTCTCTTCTTCATTATGTATATTAACTATTTCATTTATATCCATATTTCGCCCTCCACTCAATACCTTCTGAATGGAGTATAGAAAAAATCTTGGCCTAAAGATATAACCAGAACAATTATATAAGTCCTATACATAAGAAGGCTCGACAGTGTGAGGAGCTGCCGAGCCTTCTTAAATCAGTTATTTGAATAGACAATTTTCTTTATTGTATCATGGGATAAATGATAACTTTTCGAGAGTCGATCAATGGACTCGCCAATCTTGAACTTCTCGCGAATCTCTTTATTTCTGCGGGCCAGTTGTTCTCGTTGACCCGACTTTTCACCCCATTGTTTACGTGCTCCATCTTTTTGTGGAATATATACGAATTCACCTTGAATGTATTCTTGGATTTCCTTCAGCAAGTTTTCAGGGAAAATGACATTACCCCTAACATATTTCATCGCAGCACCGCTCCTTATATATAATATCTATAAGGCAAAACGGAACCCGCTATCTATTATTAACACAATATGAACAACATGATATCAACCTTCTTTCAGAAGTATAGATGGGTTTACGATAAAAGATTACCATACTCTACCAGTTCATTCAATAACCCGGAAGCGAAGCCCACGAAGGCTCAGTCAGTAGATGGAGGTGATCCCACAAAGCGATGCCCACAAAGACGCCGCAGCGGAGGCAGATGGAGAGGTTTTAACCACGTAGCACTACCCAAGAAGAGCTCCAGCGGAGTAAATAGTGAGAGCGTAGAAGCGGAAGCGGTTGCCTTTGTCCTCTGGTTTCTACAATGATCAGTATTCAAGAAACCAGAGGGCAACAGCAATCGAAGCCTCACTATTTACGGAGCGCTGAAATCAAAGGGCAACAGCAATTGTAACCTCACCATCTACGGAGCGCGATATTATACGATAAAATAGCTCTCATCTCAAGAGTCTTTGTTACTAAAGCAATGAAAGCGATATACATAGTGACGAGATCTTGCTATACTTAATGTATCGTTATGAAAAGGAGACGAGCTGTGTTTACTAGAAGAACAATTCCCTTTATAATTGGTTCTATTTTGCTAGTAGCTGTTGCTTTTCTATTTTTAACGCGTGCATTAGATTGGACCTATGTGTCTGAATTGTATAAAGATGAGCCAGCTGTTGTCGTTGTGCCCGATGCTGAGCCCGTACGAACAGTGGAGCTAGAGCTAGGAGTTATGCTGCCAGAAGAGCAGTATAACGAGCTTGTCCTCTTATCACAGCGCGTTAGCGAATTACATCCGCATATTCGTGTAAAGATCAAAAACTTTTTTGATGATCATTTAACCTTTGAAGAGTGGGAAAAGCTGGCACAGCTTGGCGGACTAGGTGACGTACAGCTTGTGAATAACGAGTGGGTTGTCCCACTTGCGATTCAAGGGCTATTTCAGCCTGTAGATCGCTTAATGAATAATGATGTGCTTAGTGATCAGTTTCCAAGTGTTGTTGATGCCTTGAGATGGAACGGATATATGTGGGCCATCCCCTACGAAACGAATCCCTATATTCTTTTCATGCATAAACAGGCATTTGAAGAAGCTGAGAGCAATGACCTGACCCCAGAAATAACGATACCCTTTGTACTAGATGAAAGCTTGGCATTAAAAGGTGGAGTGATTCCAACCAACCCCAGTTCCGAGCAAGACGAGCAACAAGATCAACCTGAGATGATGAATTTAAGCTTTGAGTATTTGCTAGACCGTTATCAGCAGGCAAAGTCTTTTGAGGGGCCTCTTATGTCGATAGATTCGGAACATATGAATGGCATCCTCGTATGGCTATCCATGTGGTATAAGGATCAGGACCAGCCTATGCAGCTAGGTATGCTCAATGAAACACAGTATGATGCATTGCATTTTTTACAACAAAATGTGGAACTAATGAAGCCCTCTATGGAGATAGATGAATCCTCGATTCCATTTTTATACCTGGTAACGCTTAAGCAATATTATGAGCAAAAAGAGTTAATCGATACAAACTATGTAACCAGCAAGCTGCAAATTCCACTTCCTTGGCTTAATGGGAAAAGCTTTATGATCAGTGCAGGCACGAAGGAGGCTGAAGCTGCTATGCTATGGCTCGAAACGTTAAATCGTTATCAGCCAGAGGGAACAGTTGTTCATCGTAAAATTTACGCCTCCTATAGCAATGATTCGATGCAACTGCTCATAAAAGATATATTGCAGCAGAAGCTATTAGCTAGTCAGCATTTTGCTGTCGATTTACATTGGGTTAATCGATATGAACAGCTGGAGCAGCAATGGAGAGAGGGTGCTTCGTTGTCAGAAAAGCTTGAGGTGTTTATTAATGGGAGCCAATAGTAGCAAGCTCCTATCAAACAAAACGAATGGATAGAGTTTTCAGAACGCCATCTGAATCCTCTATCCATTTTTTATTACTTATTGCTTCTATAGAGCTAGCTTCAATTCAATAATTAGCTGGTCGTCCTTCACCTCTACGTTTTTTGCGCGAAGCAGCTTGATGAGCATGTTCGGGTAGAAGTTTAGGTCAAATTGTTCGGCAAGCTCCTGCTTTGTTGAATCAGGCAAGGCAAAGCCGTTAAATTTTAGCTCATCCATTGAGAATTGAATATAGTTGGAGGGCTCGTCGACTGCCGTATACTGTCCGGTAATTTCGATCTCGATTTCATCTCGTTTCCCGTACGCTGTAATGGACCCTTCATTAAAATCAAACTTAAAGTATTCAAACATAGGGTCATAATCCTGTAAATATTGGTTAAGGACGTCTTCCGGTAATGTAACCGTGTAATTGAAGCCTTTGTAGCTAAAATATTGACTGTTTTTTTGCAGCCAGCCAGGTAGCTCGTTCATCGCAGAGGCTAGTGCTTCAAAGTAAGCTCTTACCTGTACGATGCCTTGCTGCTCCCAAAACTGGATGAGCTGCTCAATGAGCAGCGTAACACGTTCTGCGTCTGTACGGCCGTTTAGCTGAGTATCGATTTGTTGCTCAAGCTCAACGATTCGCTGCCGTTGATTCTGTAGATCCTGCTCCATTGCAATTAGCTGCTCATTTTCCGTGGCGTATTGCTCATAAAGGCTGCTAAGCGCTTCGTAATCTTCAATATATGCATCCAATAAGCGGCGGTCTTGAGATAAAATATATTCAATCATCTCTAAAGAGTATAAAAATTGCTCAAGGCTTTTTGATTTAAGAATGCTTAAATAAATATCGATACGCTCACCCTTATAGTAAGCGGCAAGCACTTTGCCTGCTTGCTTTCTTTTATTCTCTATCGCATCTTCGCCTTCATATAGCTTAAGCTCCGTATCCAAAATCTGTTCTTGAAGAGTAAGCTGCCTTGCTTGAATACGTTCTATTTCTTTATCGATTTCTACAATAGATAGGCTTGATTGTAGTATATCATGCAATTCCTCATCTTCTGTTGCTAGAGGGGAGGTGGATGAAGCTGCTGGTTCAGCGATGACTAATGCTTCAGAACCTAGCAATAGCGACGAGATCAAGATAAGGCATAATAGTTGTCTCCATATATTCAAAACGACCGACCCTCCTTATCTTCCATTGTATGCAACAGGTTGGCCTAATATATCTTGGCATTATTGTGAATAGCAAAAGGTCGTACAAGTGGAACTTGTACGACCTTTTGAAGGCAATTGTTTTAGAACGGTATACTCATCTTGAACACAGACCAATACGTAAATCCAACGAATGAGATCACCATGTATCCCCAAAACATCGCTATGTAAGTTTTTTCTGAGAATTTCAAATAGCCAAGAAAAACGAATGCAGCTGCTTGTGCTAGAAATAGTAATGAAAATTCATACATATGACCAGCATATGCCATTAAACCAATCACAAGGCACCAGAAGCCAAGTACACGATACATACGTGCCATATCGCTACCCCCTTTCTTGTTGAACGACCCAAATTCCTAAATCCCATTATAGCGTTAGGTACTAAATGTGTAAACTATCCCCATGTCGAAAAAATGAATTTATTTCGTCTGAATTGTGAACGTGTTCATAGTATGGACAACATTATGAAGTTCTATGTATGAGATTTTTAGAAAATGGTAATACAAAATAGTAAACAATAGATTCTATGAACTCTACTAAGAACATAGAGATAAGTAAGCGCCTTTACGTTAGGAGGTTAAATTGCATGACAGCAATTAGACAGGACGCATGGACACCAGATGATGATCTCATGCTGGCAGAGGTAACTCTGCGTCATATTAGAGAGGGCAGTACTCAGCTTTCTGCATTTGAGGAAGTTGGAGAGCGCATTGGCCGCACATCTGCAGCCTGCGGCTTTCGTTGGAACAGCTTTGTAAGAAAACAGTATGAAGAAGCGATACAAATAGCAAAGCAGCAGCGTCACAAACGAAATTATATGAAAAAACAGGTTTCTTCCCTACCACAGGTTTCTTCGGTTTCCGTCTATGAAACAGAGGAGCGGACTTTAAAAACGGAGCAAACATCTTTTGAAGAAAGTCTATCGATCGATGCTGTTATTCGTTTTCTACGTGAATGGAAGATGACGTATCAAGATTTAACTCGACAGATTCGCAGCTATGAGAAAACATTGAGGGAAAGAGAAGATGAGCTTCATCAGCTTCGTATTGAAAATGAGAAGCTAACGAAGGAAGTAAATATGGTTCAAAACGATTATCATGCGGTGAATGATGATTACAAAACATTGATTCAAATTATGGACCGTGCACGCCGTCTTACTGTTCTTAATACGGAAGAGGAAAATAAACCGCGCTTTAAGATGGACGCGAACGGAAACTTAGAAAGAATTGAATAGGCATGACAAAAAAAGTGCTGCTCAGTAGCGCTTTTTTTGTTGTTCATGTATGCTTGTATAAAGGAAAAACCTTCTAGATAGGAGATTGTAATGAGATTCGAAGTCATTGGAACCGGTTCGATAGGGCTGCTGCTCGCTGCAAAACTATTACAGGCTCAATATTCAGTTCAGCTATGGTCACGCACTAATGAAACTGCAGCATTAATTAACGACCTAGGCATTGAGTTATACGAGCTTGGCAGTGAAGAGAAAATTAAACTGAATTGCTCATGTAACGCTATCGGACAGCTCGATCCTGAGCTTGAGAATGAATCTATAGATGAAACCTATGCGATCGTGGCTGTAAAGCAAACGCATATGGATGAAGCATTTCTACTACAGCTTAAGAAGCTCACTGAGCTAAAACGCTATCGATCGATTGTTGCAATTCAGAATGGAGTTGGACATATTGCTAGACTAGCTGAAACGGTGGCTTGTCCAATCATTACAGCGGTAACGAGCGAAGGGGCGAAACGGATCAATAGAAACCAGGTTGTTCATTCTGGAAGCGGGATAACTGCGGTTGGTGAAGAACTAGGTCGGGATACGGGACAAATTTACCAGAATATATTAGAGAATGCTATGCAAAAGGCAGGATTTACAGTATTTGTGTCGAAAAACATCAAGGAGCAGATTTATCGTAAATTAATGGTCAACTCGATTATTAATCCACTAACTGCATTGTTTAATGTAACAAACGGCGAGCTTCCACAATCAAAGCAACGCCTAAAGCTAATGAAAGAGCTGTTTTCTGAAGCTAAAAGCATCCTACAAGCTGAAGAACATTCGCTTGTAGATTGTACATTTGACGAGGTGCTTAACGTTTGTCGCGCAACAGCAAGCAATACATCCTCGATGCGTGCAGATGTGTTAAATGGTCACATGACCGAGATCTCCTCCATTAATGGTGCTGTAGCTCGGATTGCGACACGCAGTAATAAACAAGCGCCTCTGAATGAAAGCATGGTACATATCATCGAAGCACTACATCCTGAACAATAAGGAGTGAGCATTCAGAGCTTATGTGGGATATCATTTCAGCAATTGCAACTATACCTATTCTTCCATTTATTATTGTCTTTATAGGCTATGAAATATTTATAAAAGATCGTAAGCGAGCAATTCGTATGGCGATGGACGTTTCTACAATATTTTTTATATTGAATGTCGGGGCGCTATTTAATCAATTGTTCCATATCGGATTTGGTATATATGGAATTCTACTCGTTATGATTATCGGTGCGGGCTTGCTGGGGAATATTCATTATCGTAAAAGCGGCAATATCCCGTGGAAGCGCATTGTTCGAGTCATATGGCGCGTTACATTTTTCATAATGGTACTCTTATATCTAATACTTAATATTTATGTGCTGCTTAAGCTTGCGTTTACGGTATAATACATATATTAAAGACGTCTCCGCTACGGTGGAGACGTTTTTTTACAACTAAAATAAAATATTGTACTTTAACAGTAAGATCATGTATCGTTAAATGAGTGAGCTTTTATAAAGATTAGGAGGTAGAGATAGCGTGACTGATCTACAAAAATATGAGCTGCCGATTGCTCAGCAATTAACAGCTGATTATATAGATGGTAAGGAAGAAGTTGTTCGCTCGTTGTATGGCTATTACAGTGGGAATGAGGAGGATTGGACGCTTCGCTCGAAACGGCTTGATGAGCATGCAGAAAAGCGTGCATCATCCGCTGAGCTTGCAGCTGTGCTGCGCTCCTACATGGGGAATGTGGAATGGACTGAGCAGCAGCAAAAAAACTTGCTACATATCGAACAGGGAGCACAAGTCGTAATCGGTGGTCAGCAGGCTGGCTTATGGAGCGGTCCACTGCTTGTTGTTCATAAAGCTGTATCGATCATATTAGCAGCTGAGTCAGCAAGCAAACAGCTGAAACGTCCTATAGTACCTGTATTCTGGATCGCTGGTGAAGATCACGACTGGGACGAGGTTAACCATACGTATATTGTTGGTGCCGATCAAAGCTTAAAGAAGCTGATCTTAGCTAAGTCGGATAATAGCCGTACGTCCGTTAGCCGTACCGAAGTAAGCAGTGAGCAGTGGAAGGAAGCCATTGCAGAGCTTAGTGAGCAGCTACCTGGCTCTGAATTTAAGGAAGGCTTAGTTGCGCAGCTAATGGAAATAGCAGAGAACAGCAAGACACTTTCGCAATTTTTTGCAGCTATTCTACAAAAACTGTTTGCATCGTATGGCCTGTTATATATTGATTCTGACTACGCCGAGCTGCGTGCACTGGAGAAGCCTATGTTCAGACAACTGCTGCAGCGTAATAATGAGCTCGAGTCCGCTTATATGGCTGCAGCTGAGCAAGTACGCCAATTGAGCTACACCCTTCAGGCAGATGTGAATGCAGGCAGTAGCAACCTGTTTCTGTTCGCTGAAGAGCTGGGCGGAGATCGTACACTGCTCTATAAGCAAGGGGATAAGTTCCAAGATCGTAAAGGTCAGGTTCAATGGAGCTATGAGCAGCTTCTTCAGCTGCTTGAAGAGCATCCAGCTAGCTTTAGCAACAATGTACTGACAAGACCGCTAATGCAGGATTATGTGTTCCCGGTGCTAGCGACTGTACTAGGTCCTGGAGAAATATCTTACTGGGCACTAACAGGACAAGCGTTCAAAACGTTAGATATGGAGATGCCGATTATCGTTCCTCGTATGTCGTACACATTAGTCGAAGGCATTATCGCGAAAAATATGGATAAATACGATCTAAGCTTCCGGGATGTTATGGAGCATTTCCAGGAGCGTAAAAAGGCTTGGCTGCAAGAGCAGGATGAGCTGCATATTAAGGATCGCTTCGAAGGTGTGAAGGAGCAGTTTGTAGAGCTGTACAAACCTCTGATCGAGCTGGCGGGTTCGATACAGGCTGGTCTGACGAAGCTTGGTGAGACGAATATGTCTAAGATCGTTGAACAGATATCATTTATGGAATCGAAAACAATCGATGCCCAAGAAAAGCAATTCGAGGCAGCCATTCGTCAGCTTGACCGTGTAGAGCTTGCTCTTAAGCCAGCCGGTAAGCCACAGGAGAGAGTGCTTTCAATGATTTCATATTGGAATCGATACGATGCTGTATGGCTGGAGGCTATTATGAATGCACCGTACTCAAGAACGGGTGGACATGAAATTGTAAAGCTGTAAAATTGTAAGGAAGACGTTAGGAGGAACAGATAAGATGAGTTCAGTTGAAAACAGTATCATTACCGATTTGTCTCTTGCACCAGAGGGGCATTTGAAAATTGATTGGGCAAGCGCGCATATGCCTGTGCTCAATCGTGTTCGTGAGCAATTCGAGAAAGAGCAGCCGTTTAAAGGGCTGAAGGTTTCGATTTCACTTCATCTGGAAGCAAAAACAGCTTATTTGGCAAAGGTTGTTCAAGCGGGTGGTGCAGAGGTGACGATTACAGGAAGTAATCCATTGTCTACGCAGGATGATATTTGTGCTGCGCTAGTTGAAGATGGAATTACCGTATTCGGTAAATACAATCCGTCACCCGAAGAGTTTAAGCAGCTTAACGTAAAGGCGCTGGAAAGCAAGCCTGATCTAATTATTGATGATGGCGGCGATCTAGTAACCTTGCTCCATACAGATTATGGGCAATATGGCGTTAATCTGCGTGGAGGAGCCGAGGAGACAACGACAGGAATCATCCGTTTAAAGGCGCTTGAGAAGGAAGGGGTACTTAGCTTTCCGATGGTTGCCGTAAATGATGCGTATTGCAAATACTTATTCGATAATCGCTATGGAACAGGTCAATCCGTGTTCGACGGTATTAACCGTACGACTAATCTTGTCGTAGCGGGCAAAACGGTTGTTGTAGCTGGCTATGGCTGGTGCGGTAAAGGTGTAGCAATGCGTGCCAAAGGACTTGGTGCTCAAGTTATCGTTACTGAGATTGACCCAATCAAGGCAGTAGAAGCGTATATGGATGGCTTCACGGTTATGCCAATGATTGAAGCGGCAAAGCATGGAGACTACTTCGTAACCGTAACGGGAAATCGTGATATTATCCGTAAGGAGCATTACGAGGTCATGAAGGATGGCGCTATTCTATCTAATGCAGGCCACTTTGATGTCGAGGTCAATAAAGTGGATCTCGAAGCGATGAGTGTTAGTAAGCGTGTTGTACGACGCAATATAGAAGAATATGTAATGGAAGATGGACGCAAGTTTTATTTGCTAGCTGAGGGTCGTTTGGTTAACTTGGCGGCAGGAGACGGGCATCCTGCAGAAATTATGGATATGACCTTTGCGTTGCAAGCGTTAAGCTTAAAGTACGTCAATGACCATTATGAGTCCATGGGTAAAGTGGTAGCAAATGTCCCTTATGATATTGATCAGCAAGTTGCCAGCTATAAGCTTGAAGCGCTTGGTATGGGGCTTGATACACTAACGAAGACACAGGCTGATTATTTAGACAGCTGGAAATAAATACAATTAAATATTTTATTAAAATCCTGCTTACAAAAGCAGGATTTTTGTTTTATGTGGCGAATTAGTTTGACTAGGTGGTGGAAAGTGGGGGAAAGTGGAGCATATAGGGGAAGGAGTGGAGCGAAATTATGTTTATGGGAGAATATCAGCATTCGATCGATGAAAAAGGTCGGCTTATTATCCCTGCCAAATTTCGTGATCAGCTCGGTTCCGGCTTTATTGCTACACGTGGACTCGACAACTGCTTATTCGTATACCCAGTCAGTGAGTGGGCGATATTGGAGCAGAAACTGAAAGCACTGCCACTTATGAAATCAGATGCACGTGCGTTTACACGCTTTTTCTTCTCGGGTGCTACTGAATGTGAGCTAGACAAGCAAGGTCGAGTGAATATTCCACCGCATTTACGCGAATATGCCAAGCTAGAGAAGGATTGCATGGTGCTTGGTGTATCCAACCGTGTTGAGGTATGGAGTAAATCAACTTGGGAAGGCTATTATCAACAATCTGAGGAAACGTTTAATGAAATAGCCGAAAAGCTTGTAGATTTTGATTTTAACTTTTAGTATGACAACGAGAATTGAGGGATGAAGGTGTTCGCACACACAACTGTATTATTGGAAGAAGCTGTTGAAGGCTTAAATATAAAACCGGATGGCATCTATGTGGACTGCACGCTTGGAGGAGCAGGACATAGCTTGCGCATTGCTGAGCAGCTAGGCGAATTTGGTCGTCTTATTGCTTTTGACCAGGATGATTGGGCGCATGAAAATGCTAAGCAGCGACTAGCTCCTTATATGGATAAGGTCACGCTTGTTCGCAGCAACTTTCGTCATCTGGAAGAAGAGCTGCTGAACTGCAATGTTCCAATAGTCGATGGTGTTCCACAGGTAGACGGAATATTATTTGACCTTGGTGTCTCGAGCCCACAGCTAGATGAGGCGGAACGAGGCTTTAGCTATAACCACGATGCGCCGCTTGATATGAGAATGGACCGCGAGCAGGAGCTAACTGCTCACCATATTGTTAATGAGTGGGACGAGCGTGATATTGCACGGATTCTAGATCGCTATGGCGAAGAAAAATTTGCTCGCAATATTGCCAGGTCTATCGGTAAGCTTCGTCAAGTAAAACCAATTGCGACGACGGCTGAGCTTGCAGAAATCGTTAAAAATGCAATTCCAGCTGCAACGAGACGTACGGGTGGACATCCTGCCAAGCGTTCGTTTCAAGCATTGCGTATCGCTGTCAACGATGAATTAGGTGCAGAGGAAACGGCACTTGAAGCATCGGTGCGCTGCGTTGCACCGCAGGGTAGAATATCTGTCATTACGTTTCATTCGTTGGAGGATCGTATTTGCAAGCAAATTTTTGCGAAGTACGTAGAGAAATGCACATGTCCACCTGACTTCCCAATGTGTGTCTGTGGAAATGATGGAATATTAAAGCTAGTTAATCGAAAGCCAATCGTACCGAGTAACGCAGAGTTGGACGCGAACCCTCGTGCAAGATCGGCTAAATTAAGAATAGCTGAAAAGCTGTAGGAGGGGATTATTCGTGGCCTATTATGGTAATCTAGCAGTTAAACCGAAGCGTAGAGAACAAGACCAATATGTCATACGCGAAACGAGAAAAAAAGTTGTAAGAAGAAAGTCGATACCAGTTGCGGAAAAAATGCTCTACTTAATGACGGTATTAGTAGCGGTTGTGATTGCTAGTTTCATTATTTTTAGATATGCAGACATATACGATATCAATTTAAATATAAAAAATGTGAATAATGAAATGCAAAGTATGGAGATTCAGATACAGCAGCTAGAGCGTCAGGTGCAAGCGTTAAGTAATCCAAGTCGCATCCGTCAGTTTGCTGAAGCGCAAGGGATGTCAAGCAGCTTAGAATCTGGAATTGTCGTTAAGAAGTCATCCGTCCTAGAAGGGACAGCAAAGCTAGAATAGGAAGTGATTACGATGATTAAGCGAATTAAATTACGCACATTAACGCTTGGAGGGCTTATCACCCTCCTTTTTCTGTTTCTCATGTTCCATATCTATAAAACTCAAATCGTAGAAGGAGCAATGTGGCGAGAGCTTGCCGAAAAGCGCTGGTCCACCTCCGAAACGTTTCAAGCGAAGCGAGGCACAATTACTGATCGAGATGGAAATGTGCTTGCGATGGATGCACTAGCTTACAATGTATCGATCAACCCGCAGCTTATACATAATCTCGGAATTGCTGAGCAGATCAAGGAAGGCTTAGCCTCCATCCTAGAAGTCGATCGTAAATATATTGAAGACCACCTCAATGCTACACGTAAAGATGGTACATATTATGCGAATCGTGAGCTGCGCCAGGGAGGCTGGAATATTGAGAAAGAAGTAGCAGACCTGCTTGTTGCCTTTAGTGATGAGCTGAAGGAAGAGCTTCGTAAAAAGAAGCTTGGCACGGATACGGGCATTTACTTAGCAGAAACATACGAACGCTTCTATCCACATGAAAAGTTCGCTTCACAGGTGATTGGCTATATAAGCTTAGATGGAGAGAATAAAATAGGCCTTGAGTCGACCTACAACGATATCCTCGAAGGGCAAGACGGTCATATCTCCTATCAGAAGGACGGCCAACGTGTTCAAATTATGGGTAGTGATGTGGACTACGTTCCAGCAAAGGACGGTCAGAAGATTCAGCTGACGCTTGATCGTGACATCCAAAACTATGCAGAGGAAGCACTTCGTGACGTAGTAGAGAAATATTCGCCGAAAAGCGCAACGGCAATTGTAGCTAATCCGAATACAATGGAAATATTAGCTATGGCGAATATGCCAGAATTCGATCCGAATGAGTATTGGGATACGGATTATTCTGCGATGTACAATCACGCTGTAGGTTCGCTTTATGAGCCGGGCTCTACATTTAAGATCGCAACGCTTGCTGCTGCGATTGATCAAGGCGTGTTTGACCCAGATGAGTATTTTCAGTCTGGTAGCATTAAGATTGCTAATGACCCTACCCCAATTAGGGACCACAATCGTTTAGGTTGGGGACAAATCACCTTCCTAGAAGGCTTAAAATACTCGAGTAACGTTGCATTTGTAAAGCTAGGCTACGAGCGGCTAGGTGAGCAAAAATTCAGAGAGTACTTAACGAATTTTGGCTTTGGTCAAAAAACGGGAATCGAAGTGCCTAATGAAGCAACAGGAACGATACGCTTCCAATATCCGCGTGACGTTGCTGCTGCTACATTTGGGCAAGGGGTTGTCCTGGTAACGCCAATTCAACAGATTGCCGCAGTAGCAGCAGTTGCTAACGGCGGAAAGCTTATGAAGCCTTATATTGTGAAGAGCATCACCGATCCCGCAACGAAAACGACGACGGTGGTCGAGCCAACTGTCGTGAGAAGAGTGATTTCAGAGGAGAGCTCTAGGCTTGCCAATGAGTATTTGGAGCAGGTTGTTGCCGATCGGGAAAGAGGTACAGGTCGTAATGCGTATATTGAAGGCTACCGTGTCGCAGGTAAAACGGGTACAGCACAAAAGGTAGTAAACAATGAGTACTCGACCGATAAATACGTTATTTCCTTTATTGGTTATGCGCCTGTTGAGGATCCGCAATTAATTGTATTTGTCATCATTGATGAGCCTAACGATAAGAACGCTGGTGGTGGTTCCGTTGCAGCACCGGTGTTTCGAGAAATATTGTTAAAAAGCTTACGTAAGCTGGAAATTCCACCGAGCTATGACGTCACTCCAGATCCTTCGGCTAATGGTGATGGAGAAAATGTGGTGGCGTTGATTAAAGCGCCAGATGTGACAGGGTTGAAGGGTGTTCTAGCGAAGGAGAAGCTAAAGGCTGCTGGCCTAAAGCATGAATTTATTGGGGATGGGGCTATTGTTGAACAGCAAATTCCTGCAGCAGGCTCGCTTGTCCATCCGACGCAATTGATCTATCTTGTAACCGAGCAAAAGGAAAACCTGGTTATACCTGATCTGATTGGTGCATCGTTGCGTGATGCAGTGGAGATCACTGCACTGCTCGGTGTTAAGCTGAAGATTGAGGGCAGCGGCTACGTTTATGATCAGCAGCTTGTCGAGGATAAAGGCTCTCGGACGGTTACGATCAAGCTGGAGCCACTCGCATCTTCTGAATTCGTGCAGCCGACTGAGGAAAGCACTGAAGAGCAATCTGACATTGAGTCTAGTGGCGAGGAAGCAGAGTCAGAGGCGCTCGATACTGATGCTGAAGCGGATAACGAGCAAGAGCAAGAGAAAGAAGGATTAGACGAGGCTACAGCCGAAGCGTCGACGACGGAAACCGGCTAGTAAGGAACAGTGTAATGAAGGAGAAGGCGAAAGAAGTCTTCTCCTTCATTTTATTTGGCAGCGTGAGTGTTCTATCTTGTCCTACAGTTGAATACGCATGAAAAGAGAGTTGTTAAAATCATCATGCAGATTCAGGCGATAGGGGGATAGAGATGAAGGTATCAAATGTAACGGTAAGAAGAAGGTTGTTTATTATATTGATGATTGCCATCGTCGCGTTCATCGGACTTATTGTGCGACTAAGCTATGTCCAGCTTATTAAAGGAGCTGAGCTGTCAGAGAAGGCAGAGGATTCATGGCGGCGTGATATTCCATATGTCGCTAAGCGAGGTGAGATATGGGATCGCAACGGTGTCCGGTTGGCATATAGTATAAGTACTCCTACGATTTGGGCAGTACCAGTACAAGTCAAGGATAAGGAAGGTACGGCCAAAGCTCTTGCTCCACTGCTTGGAATGGAAGAAGAGGACGTCCTCGAAAAGATATCGAAAAGAGAAATGAATGTAAAACTCGGTCCTGGTGGCCGGAAGATGTCGCCCGAACGAGCAGCCGAGATTCGAGCATTGAATCTACCTGGTATCGTCGTAGCAGAGGACAACAAACGCTATTATCCGTATGAGCGGTTGGCTGCACATTTGCTAGGCTTTACAGGGATCGACAATGATGGCTTAACGGGCCTTGAGTTAACGCATAATGACAAGCTGAAAGGTGTAGGGGGCATGGTGAGCTTCTTATCCGATGCAGCAGGTCGGCAGATGCCTAATTCCTCCGATACATACGTTGCGCCTCAAGAGGGCTTAACGCTGCAATTAACGATTGATCAGCAGATTCAGACGGTTATGGAGCGGGAGCTCGATCAAGCGATGACGGGACTCAATGCTGATGCGGTAATAGCGATAGCTATGAATCCGAATAGCGGCGAAATACTTGGAATGGCAAGTCGTCCAACCTATAGCCCAAGCGAATATCAAGAGGTGGACCCGATCGTGTACAACCGCAACCTTCCGATCTGGATGACCTACGAGCCTGGTTCAACCTTTAAAATTATTACACTCGCAGCTGCTCTTGAAGAAAATAAAGTCAATCTCAAAAACGAGAAGTTCTATGATGGTGGTGCAGTGGAAATAGGCGGGGCAAGGCTTCGTTGCTGGAAAAAAGGTGGACATGGTAGTCAAACCTTTTTGCAGGTTGTTGAAAACTCCTGTAACCCTGGCTTCGTAGAGCTAGGTAATCGTCTAGGCAAGGATAAGCTATTTGAATATATACGTAACTTTGGCTTTGGCTCTAAAACAGGCATAGACATTGGCGGTGAGGAAAACGGCATACTATTCAAGCTAAGTCAGGTCGGTCCAGTGGAGCTCGCTACCACCGCATTCGGACAAGGGGTTTCTGTTACACCAATCCAGCAAATTACTGCCGTATCAGCAGCGATTAATGGAGGCACATTGTATAAGCCGTATGTCGCCAAGGCGTGGATTAATCGAGAGAGCGGTGAAGTAGTCCAGGAGATCGAGCCTACAGCTGTTAGAGAGGTTATCTCAGAAGCTACGTCGAAGCAGGTGAGAGAGGCATTAGAGAGCGTTGTCGCGCTAGGCACCGGTAGAAATGCCTTCATTGATGGCTATCGTGTTGGAGGGAAGACAGGTACAGCGCAAAAGGTTGTAAACGGTCGCTATTCTACATCGGAGCATATCGTTTCCTTCATCGGCTTCGCCCCTGCAGACGATCCACAGATTGTCGTCTATGTTGCGGTAGACAATCCAGAGGGGATACAATTTGGTGGTGTGGTGGCAGCCCCGATTGTCCGCAATATTATGGAGGATGCGCTACAAATTTTAGAGGTACCAAAGCGTGAAACACAAATTGATCGCTTATACCGCTACGGTGAAACGCCAGTTGTTAATGTTCCAAATCTAGTAGGCAAGACGATAACTGAAATTTATGAAGATTTGAATATGAATTTTAACCTAACGAGCTCAGGCACGGGCAATACGGTCATTAAACAAGCTCCTGCTGCAGGGGAGAGGGTGGAGCGCGGCTCTACGATTCGAATATACCTTGGAGATGAATCGGATTTACCGGAAGGAGCGCTTCATTCTCACAACTAATGACCTATTGTTTTTAGGCAGTTGGAAGCATAAGCGAGAGAATAGCTTAGAAGTTTTCATTTGATTCTCTCGCTTGTCGTTTTCACATGCTATAATAAAAAAGCATGTTTCAGCGTTATTGAACATAATTGTTAAAAAAAGCTATTGAATTGGCAAGCTAATGCGCGGTAGTATATTGTTCGGGCTATATGTGGAAGGAAATCATTAGTCTTTGCATGCAGATCATGATGAAGGAGTTAATGACATTGATAAGAAGAACCATTGCGCAGCTCACAGACATGAGTGGTGCAATATATAAAGGAGAGCTGAAGGAGCTCATCGTAGAGGGAATTAAAAGAGATTCAAGATCGACAGAGGGTGAGCTGTTCATTCCACTAACAGGCGATCGCTTTGACGGACATCAGTTTATACACCAAGCGATCGAGAATGGAGCAAAGGCTGCTCTGTGGAAAAAAGGAGTTCCTGTTCCAGACGATCTTGAGCACTTCCCATTTCTATTCGTTCGTGACCCACTTGCTGCGATGCAAAAGCTAGCGATGAGCTATCGTGGCGAGCTGTTTACTCGTGTTGTGGCAATTACAGGCAGTAACGGGAAGACGACTACGAAGGATATGACAGCAGCGCTGCTTAGTACGACTTATAACGTAAGAAAAACAGAAGGTAATTTGAATAATCATATAGGATTGCCACATACAATTCTTGCTTTAGATGAGGATACGGATGTTGCTGTCGTTGAGCTTGGTATGAGTGGTTTTGGCGAAATTGAGCTGCTATCAAAAATCGCGCAGCCTGATGTGGCTATTATAACGAACATCGGGGATGCGCATATGCAACAGCTTGGCAGCAGAAGAGGCATCGCCCAAGCGAAGCTTGAAATTATTCACGGCTTGGGAGAGGAAGGAATATTCATATACAATGGTGATGAACCGCTGCTAGAGGAAGAAATGGCGAAGCTGTTCATGCCAAGCACAATTGAGAAGAAAACGTTTGGACTTGGCGAAGCCAATGAGTGGTCGGCTGATCATATTGTACTTGATCCTGTGAAGAGCACGTTCGAGGTGCAATATATGGGCAAGTCCTGCAGTGTTGGACAGCAACAAATTATGATACCAGGCCGTCATAATGTTAGTAACGCCCTTGCCGCTATTGCGGTTGCTCGGTTGTTTGGTGTTCCTGCGGAACAAATTAGCGAAGGCTTTCAATCGATGCAGCTTACAGGCATGCGAATTGCACCGTCAACAGCGTTCAACGGAGCTACACTGCTCAATGACGCCTATAATGCCAATCCGACAGCGACTAGAGCGGCGATCGAGCTAGTAGGCAGTCTAACTGGCTTTAGGAAGAAGTGGCTAGTGCTTGCAGATATGCTCGAGCTCGGTCCAGATGAAGAGAAGCTTCATCGTGAGATGGGAGAATATGCCGATGCCTCCAAGGTCGATGCTGTCATCGCTTGTGGCGAGTTAGGTAAGTACATTGTAGAGGGTGCTCGCGCTCATTTTAACGAGGAAGAGCAGCTACAACATTTTAATACAAAGGAAGAGCTAATTGCTTGGCTTCTGCCCCGTGTAAAGCCTGAGGACCTTGTGCTTGTCAAGGGTTCTAGAGGTATGAAGATGGAGCAGGTTGTCGAAGCTTTGGAAAAGGGGTGAGTGTATGGACATGATGGTCATTTTATTATCATTAGGAGTTTCCTTCATACTAGCAGTCTTATTCGGACCACTGTTCATACCGTTATTAAGACGATTAAAATTCGGACAGCAAATTCGTACGGACGGTCCACAAAGCCATTTGAAAAAAAGCGGAACACCTACAATGGGTGGCATCATCATTATGCTTGCGCTGCTTATTACATTTATTAAGTTCGCAGAGATTAGTAGTGAGTTTTGGGTGTTGCTTACCGCATCGCTTGGCTTTGGTATCGTCGGATTTTTAGATGATTATATTAAAATTGTATTTAAGCGTTCATTAGGTTTAACAGCTAGACAAAAGCTAGTCGGTCAGCTTATATTCTCTGTCATCGTCTGCTGGCAGTTATATAATATGGGCCACAGCACGGAGCTGCTTATACCTGGAACTACTGCTGGCATAGATCTTGGTTGGTTCTATTATCCATTCGTCGTTATTATTATGTTCGCGGCAAGTAATTCAGTGAACTTTACGGATGGTGTTGACGGACTGCTCGCTGGTACAAGCGCCATTGCGTTTGGTGCTTTCACTATTATCGCGCTGAAGGTTGTGGAATATGATGCAGCAATCTTTTCAGCTTCGATGGTTGGAGCGGTGCTTGGCTTCCTCGTTTACAATGCGCATCCTGCGAAGGTGTTCATGGGGGATATGGGCTCGCTAGGTATTGGCGGTGGTATTGCTGCAGTAGCGATCCTGACAAAAACGGAGCTTCTGCTTATTCTTATTGGCGGTGTATTCGTACTAGAAATGCTTTCTGTTATTATTCAGGTTACTTCCTTTAAGCTACGTAAAAAACGTGTATTCAAGATGAGTCCCATTCATCACCACTTTGAACTTTCAGGCTGGTCAGAATGGAAGGTCGTAACGGTGTTTTGGTCGGTGGGATTATTGTTAGCAGTTATAGGATTAATGTTCATTTTATAGAGGAAGTCAAAAAGTCCGGCTTTGATCACGAAGCTGGACTGAATGTTTATTCGACTGCGAATATTGAATTCAGCCGAGTCTTCCAGTGCTCACGTACCAACTACGTACGCTGCGCTCCTCAGACTCTAGCTTCATCCAATCTTCTTGGTGCTGAAAGCCGAGCTTTTTGAACCTTATTTGAAGGGAAGTCAAAAAGTCCGGCTTTGATCACGAAGCTGGACTGAATGTTTATTCGACTGCGAATATTGAATTCATCGGGATTTTCCGGTGCTCACGTACTAACTAACGTACGCTGCGCTCCTCAGACTCTAGCTTCTTCCAATTACAGCGTTTTGAAAAAAACGCACATCGGAAGCAGATGCCTTGGTGCTGAAAGCCGAGCTTTTTGAACCTTATTTGAAGGGAAGTCAAAAAGTCCGGCTTTGATCACGAAGCTGGACTGAATGTTTATTCGACTACGAATATTGAATTCATCGTGGAACATGCTTCCGAAGTATGTTTTCTACGAAAACATTGTAGGTGCTCACGTACCAAAACAAGTTAATGCTTTCGAAGTCGTTTTCTTCGAAAACGTTTAGCTGCGCTCCTCAAATCCCTAGCTTCATCCAATTACAGCGTTTTTGAAAAAAACGCACATCGGATGCAGATGCCTTGGTGCTGAAAGCCGAGCTTTTTGAACCTTATTTGAAGGGAAGTCAAAAAGTTCGGCTTTGATCACGAAGCAGTAATGAAAGAATTTTCGACATCTATATTGGATTATTTTCAATTAACACATCAAATGTACATATTGTCAAAGTGAGGTCTTAATATGAACCATCCGTCACAGTATATAAATAAAAAAATAGTAGTATTAGGCTTAGCTAGAAGTGGCGTTAGTGTAGCCAAGCTGTTTCATCAGCTTGGAGCAATTGTCACGGTTAATGATCGAAAAACACGTGAGCAGTCTCCTGAGGCTGCAGAGCTTGAAGCATTAGGAATAGAAGTGATATGTGGATATCATCCTGACGATTTGGTTCAGGCAGATACTGCATTACTAGTAAAAAATCCAGGAATTCCATATTCAGCGCCGCCTATAGTACGTGCGCAGCAATTAAATGTAGAAATCATTACAGAAGTAGAAGTAGCATATTGGGTTAGTCAAGCTCCGATTATCGGTATTACGGGCTCGAATGGGAAGACGACAACGACGACACTCATTGGCAAGCTGCTAGAAGCAGCCCGCTTGCAGCCTGTCGTTGGCGGAAATATTGGTTTGCCATTGTGTGAAATTGCAAGAGAAGTAACGAAGGATCAATGGATTGTAGCCGAGCTTAGCAGCTTTCAGCTGAAAGGAACTGCTAAGTTCGCACCTAAAATCGCTCTTATTCTAAATATTGCGGAGACACATCTCGATTATCATGGAGATTTGCAGGATTATATCCGTTCGAAAGCGAAAATATTAGACAATCAGAATAAAGATGATGTTGCTATTCTGAATTGGGATGATCCCGTTACGCGAGAAATGATTACTCATTGCCGAGGCATTAGCTTTCCGTTCTCGATCTATGAGACGCTTGAGAAGGGGGTATATGTCGACCCGCCATATGAACCAATTCAGGCAGGGGAGCCATTGCCTGACGCAGCCGAGGAAGCTGCAGCGCGTCACATTATGTATCGCATGTCGTCAGACGTTGAACCTAAGTCACTTATGCCTTTGCACATGCTAGGCATACCAGGGCGTCATAATGCGGCAAATGCGCTTGCGGCAATTGCTGCATGTCTTATGGCAGGAGCTGCCCCAGAAGCGCTTGTAAAGCCGCTTGAGCTCTTTAGAGGTGTAGAGCATCGTTTGGAATTTGTGAGCGAAGCTAATGGCATCACATTTTATAATGATTCGAAGGCGACAAATGCAACGGCGACAATTATGTCGATCCGTTCCTTATCAGCGCCTATTGTTCTTATTGCAGGCGGATTAGATCGAGGCTCAGATTATGCTGAGCTGGAGCCTATCTTCCGTGATCGTGTAAAGGGACTTGTTGCTTTAGGCGAAACTAGAAGCAAGCTAGAAGCGGTTGCTAGTCAGGCAGGTTTAGAAGAGGTGAGACTCGTCGAACCTAAAGCTAGTGCCGAGGAAACGCTTGACGAGGCGGTGAAGCTGGCAGCACAACTAGCGGTCGAGGGAGACATTGTGCTGCTGTCACCTGCGTGTGCGAGCTGGGATATGTTTTCATCTTATGAGCAAAGAGGAAGCATGTTTAAGAAATCGGTGCATACCTTGTAAGTAGGGGGCTAGTCCCTACTTCGTATATGTAGAGGTGTGTAAGATATGGTTAAGGCTCGCTCTGCCCCAGACATTTGGCTTTTAATATCCATTCTGCTAATTTTGGGAATTGGACTAATGATGGTGTATAGCGCCAGTGCAGTAAAAGGTTTTCATGAATTCGGTGATCCATTTTACTTTTTAAAGCGCCAAGCCATATTTGCTGGCTTAGGGCTTGTATCGATGCTGTTTTTATCACGTGTAAACTATACATTATGGAAGAAATTAGCACCAATTTTGCTGCTTGTTTGCTTTGGCTTACTCCTGCTCGTATTGATCCCGGGTATCGGTGTCGTACGTGGTGGAGCACGCAGCTGGCTGGGCATAGGCTCCTTCGGCATACAGCCTTCGGAATTTATGAAGCTAGCAATGGTTATTTTTCTAGCAAAATGGTTATCGATTGAGCAGCAGAAGATTACGCAATTTACGAAGGGCTTGATGCCTCCATTAGCTCTCGTGTTTGTAGCTTTTGGCCTAATTATGCTTCAGCCTGACCTAGGTACAGGTGCAGTCATGGTCGGTGCGTCGATTATTCTGATCTTTACCGCAGGTGCAAGGCTCATTCACCTAGGTGGACTTGCAATGATTGGGGTTGTCGGCTTTGTTGGGCTAATTATTGCTGCTCCCTATCGTCTGAAACGTATCACCTCCTTTTTAGATCCTTGGGCAGATCCACTTGGTGGAGGCTATCAGATTATTCAATCATTATTTGCTATAGGACCTGGAGGCTTAGTAGGATTAGGGCTTGGAGCAAGCCGGCAGAAATTCAGTTATTTGCCCGAGCCACAAACCGATTTTATTTTTTCCATATTAGCGGAGGAGCTCGGCTTCATCGGTGGAGCGACGCTTATCCTATTGTTTTTAATCGTCGTTTGGCGAGGTGTCCGAACAGCGATTTCAGCGCCAGATACGTTTGGCAGCTTGCTGGCCATCGGCATAACGAGCATCATTGGAGTACAAGTGCTTATTAATATAGGCGTAGTTATTGGTATGATGCCAGTAACCGGTATAACCTTACCGCTAGTGAGCTACGGAGGTTCATCGTTAACGCTATTACTAACGGCATTTGGCATCCTGCTCAATATTTCTCGATATTCGAGGTGACTGACATGAAAATATTGTTAACAGGTGGAGGTACTGGTGGCCACATTTATCCTGCTTTGGCAATTGGGCAATACTTGAAGCAGCAGGACCCAGCAACTGAGCTGTTGTATATAGGAACAGACAAAGGAATGGAAAGTAAAATTGTTCCACGAACAGGCATTCCTTTTGAAAGTATAGAAATTACGGGGTTTAAGCGGAAACTGTCCTACGATAATGTACGGACAGTTATCCGTTTTTTACGGGGAGTATCGCGTTCTAAGCAGCTAATTAAACAGTTTAAGCCAGATGTCGTTGTAGGCACTGGTGGTTATGTGTGTGGGCCAGTCGTATATGCGGCTGCCCGCTTAGGTGTGCCCACCTTTATTCATGAGCAAAATGCAATACCTGGTCTTACGAATAAATTTCTTACCCGCTATGTTTCCCACGTTGGAGTCAGCTTTGAGGATTCCTTAGCTGCCTTCGCTAAGGCTAAGCAGGTAAGCTTTACAGGAAACCCTTGTGCCTCTCAAGTGCTGGAGGCCTATCCAGGTCGTGGCAGAGCATCACTAGAACTTGAGCCTAACCAACGCTATGCACTCATCGTTGGTGGAAGCCGTGGGGCAAAAGCACTTAACGAAGCTGTGATCGCTTTTGCTGAGGAAGAGGAGCTGTTGCAGAAGCTCGACTCATTCGTCATTGTTTTCGCTACAGGTGAAACGTACTATGAGAACACCTTGGAGAAATTAAGAGGAACTGCTGCGTTTGAACGCGGCAGCATTAAGCTCATGCCCTATATCAACAATATGGCTGAGGTGCTGACGGACGCTTCAATCGTCGTGAGCCGATCTGGAGCCTCATCGTTGGCGGAAATTACCGCGCTTGGTAAGCCATCCATCTTAATTCCGTCACCGAATGTTACGAACAATCATCAGGAGGCTAATGCAAGAAGCTTAGAATCTGTAGGCGCAGCGGAGATCATACTTGAGCGCGAGCTAAGTGGCAAAGCGTTGCTGGAGCGTATGGCTGCCTTGCTGCTTGATGAACACAGACTTTCTAAAATGTCACAGGCCTCTTTATTTTTAGCGGTGCCGGATTCTTCGAATCGTATCGCACTTGCATTAAATAGAATTAGAAAAAACAAACGATAAGATTGATTTAGGCGATTGTCACATAAATGAGTGGTAAGGCATAAGATACCGTATAATTCGTGATCAGAGCTATGCGGTGCCTGTGTTTCCACTCGTCGGACTGTGATTGCTTGAGAATGATGTGCAGCGATTCTCAAAAGGAGGAGAACATAATGAATCTATTTATAGAGGAGCTTGAAGAGCATCAAATCGGGGAATATCTCTTCAATGAGCCGCTATCGAAGCATACAACGTGGAAGATTGGCGGTAACGCTGATCTGATGGTCCTTCCTCAAGGCAAGGAACAGCTCATCAAATTAATCCAATTGCTGAATAAGCATAACCTGCCGTGGACGACGATCGGACGCGGCTCCAATATGCTTGTTAGTGATAAAGGATTGCGCGGCGTAGTGATAAAGCCTGGTAAAGGCCTGGATTATGCTCATTTTGAAGGCAATACAGTTACTGCTGGTGCAGCGTATTCCTTCATTAAGCTAGCCGTTACTGCTGGCAGACAGGGTTTAACTGGTCTGGAGTTTGCCGGAGGCATTCCAGGCACGGTTGGCGGCGCTGTCTATATGAACGCTGGCGCGCATGGATCTGATGTATCACGTATTTTTAAGTCAGCTGAAATTGTACTGTCAAACGGAGAATTGGTTACCTATTACAGCGAAGATATGAATTTCTCTTATCGCCACTCCATTATGCAGGAAATATCGGGATTCGTCATAGAGGCTACCTTCGAGCTTGCGAAGGGCGATCGCCAACATATTACTGCAGAAATGGCAAGGCATAAGGAACGCAGATTGCAAACACAGCCCCTACAAATGGCTTGTGCGGGGAGTGTGTTTCGCAATCCGCCGGGAGATTACTCGGCACGGTTAATTGAGGAGGCTGGCCTCAAAGGGTTCCAATGTGGAGGAGCACAAGTATCCGAGCTTCATGCCAATTTTATCGTCAACACAGGACAGGCGACAGCTAATGACGTTCTCGCTCTTATTACACATATTCAAGGCGTTATAAAGGAGCGTAATGGTATCCTCTTAATACCTGAAGTATTGGTGGTGGGCGAGCGGTAATTCGGAGGTGATACATTGGACAGATTGGTGATTGAAGGCGGAAAGCCTTTGTCAGGAACTGTTGTAATCCAAGGTGCCAAAAACGCGGTGCTGCCGATTATGGCTGCCAGTCTGCTGGCTGAAGGAACAACCGTACTCGAAAATGTTCCACATTTGCTTGATATCGAAGTGATGATCTCGATATTACGAGAACTTGGTTGTCGAGTAGAGCATAAGGGAAGTACGATTATCATTGACACAAAAGGAGCATCTGCTTCACATGTTCCGGAAGGGCTAATGAAACAGATGAGGTCTTCCATCTTTTTGATGGGACCATTGCTGGCGAAGTACGGCAAAACTCAAGTGTATCAGCCAGGTGGATGTGCAATTGGGGAGCGGAAAATCGATATCCATCTGGATGGTTTGAAGGCGCTAGGCGCAACGATTGAAGAAACAGGAAATACGATTCTTTGCAGAGCAGAAAAACTGATCGGTTCCGATATTCACTTGCATTTTCCTAGTGTAGGTGCAACGGAGAATATTATGATGGCGGCAGTTTTAGCTGAAGGTCGAACAACGATTACTAATGCTGCACGTGAACCGGAGATTCAAGATCTTCAGCATTTTCTTAATGCAATGGGTGCCAAGGTGCTCGGTGCTGGAACAGATACGATTACGATTGACGGAGTTAGCTCATTAAAAGCCTGTGAGCATAGAGTAATTCCAGACCGAATCGTAACGGGGACATTAATGATCGCAGCTGCTGCAACTCGCGGTCAAGTTACGCTACACAAAACCCAGCCTAGTCATCTCACGTCGCTTATTCATGTGATGCGCCGTGCAGGTGTTCAAATTCATGTTGATGGTGATATAATTAGAGTTGACAGCAGATTGCGCAGCAAGGCTGTTGAGAAAATTGTAACAGCACCATACCCAGCCTTTCCAACGGATCTGCAATCGCAGGTGATGGTTATGCTTGCTCTTGCGGATGGCGTTAGCGTCATTAAAGAAACGATCTTTGAAGGTCGCTTAAAGCATGTAGATGAGCTGGCAAGGATGGGCGCAGATATAAGAGTTGATATGAATACAGCCTATATTCGAGGTGTTCCTCGGCTATATGGTGCAACGGTAGAGGCGACTGATTTGCGTGCGGGTGCAGCTCTAGTTATTGCAGGGTTAGCTGCACAAGGAAAAACTGTAGTAGAGCGCATACATCACATAGATCGAGGCTATGATCGTATAGAAGATATGCTTTCCTTGCTAGGTGCCAAAATTACTAGATTAACAGCACTTTCTAAGAATGAGACCTATGCGCAGTAGACTTTGGAATGATAATCGGCTTCCTCATCATTGGTGAGGAGGCCGCGTTGTGTTAAGGAGTGGACAAGCGATGAATACCGATTTGCCAGTGCTAAAGGTACCTGAACCGAAAAAGAAAAGCAACAAAAAGCTTATAACGATAATTGTCATCTTATTTATTGCATTATTAATCATCGTGTTTTTTAACTCCTCGCTAAGTAAAATAACAGAAATCCAAGTTACCGGCGCGCAATTTACTAGCAATGCTGAAATAATAAATGATGCTGACCTTAAAGTAGGCGATTCATTTCTGTTCAGCTCAAGTAAAAAGATAAAAGAGTCATTGCTACGAAATAGCAGTATACAAAATGTCGATGTCTCCAAAAAGTTTCCGGGGATAGTAAAAATCAATGTGCAGGAATATAAGGTCGTTGCGTTCGAACTGTCCGAAAATGGTGATTTGATCGCATTACTTGCAAGCGGTGCGAGTGTCGTTACCAATAGTGAGCGTATGCAAATTATGGACAAGCCCATATTAACGGGCTGGCAGCCGGACGATATGAATAAAAAAGAACTGATGAAACAGCTCTCAACGATTGACAACGCATTGCTTTCCGATATTTCGGAGATATCTCCCATACCTTCATCTGCTTTTCCCGATCGAATTTTAATTTTTACAAGAACAAAATTCGAGGTGATTACAGCAATTAGTTTGCTGCGTGAGAAGGTAGGTACGATGAATGGCGTGATCGAGAGTCAAGCGCCAGGTCGACTTACGCTGCTTCTAGCTGATACATTTGTTCCGTTCGATATCGAAGCAGAAGAGGATGAATCTGGAAATGAGTAAAGTAAGCAAAAAGACACTACTCAACAGCTATAATCAATGGTAAAATTTTATGTGGGAATCTATCTAATCTTTTAAGTGAAACTTAATACCTATCTATTTTGGATTAACTCAAAATATAGGAAATTATTCCTACTTCTTATTAAAAGTTTCGAAAATAATGTTGAAAAAAGAGGGAAACCCACATATTTGTTGAATAGATGATAGTGGGCTTTCCACGAGTAAAAGTATAAGCGATCGAATATCAACTATTCATCGTTAAAACTATAAATATTTGAAACGGAGGTGCCGCGCAGTGAGCAACGGTGACATTATTGTCAGTTTGGACATCGGTACATCCAAGGTTCGAGCGATTATCGGTGAAATTAATAGCGATAATTCGATTAATATCATTGGTGTTGGTACAGCAGACTCTGAAGGGATTCGGAAAGGTGCAATTGTAGATATTGATCAAACCGTCCTGTCCATTAAAAATGCGATTGAGCATGCAGAGCGTATGGTAGATATCGAAATCTCAGAGGTATATGTAGGAATTCAAGGAAGCCATATAGGCGTACAGACGAATCATGGTGTCGTCGCAGTGTCGAATGAGGATCGTGAGATCGGAGAAGAGGATATTGAACGAGTACTACAGGCTGCCAAAGTCGTTACGTTACCGCCAGACCGTGAAATTATAAACCTTGTACCGAAACAGTATATTGTAGATGGATTGGAAGGAATCTCTGATCCAAGAGGCATGATAGGAGTAAGATTAGAAGTAGAAGCAACAGTGATTACAGGTGCAAAGTCAGCCGTACATAATCTCGTTAGATGTGTGGACAAGGCTGGATTAAAAATTAATGGTGTCATTTTACTAACACTTGCATCTGGCGTTATGACTTTATCTAAGGATGAAAAGGAAGCAGGAACGGCGCTCGTTGATATCGGTGGTGGTTCAACGACGATTGCGATCTATGAGCAAGGCGGCATAACCGCAATCTCATCGCTTCCAATCGGCGGACAATTTGTTACGAATGATATTGCCTATGGACTGCGCTCTCAAAGCGATCACGCGGAGAAAATCAAACTGAAGTTTGGCTGTGCGAATATCGAGGATGCAGCTGATGAAGTAAGATTCAAAGTGACACGTATGGGTAGCAATGTAGAAAAAGAATTCTCACAAAAGGATTTGGCGAGTATTATCGAGCCTCGTATGCAGGAAATATTCCAGCTTATTAAAGCAGAGGTTACTGCTCTTGGCTACGGTGATAAGGTTGATAGCTATGTGTTGACTGGTGGCTCCGTCTCCTTACCTGGTACGCTAACATTAGCACAGGCGGAGCTAGATGCAAGTGTTAGAATTGCTTTGCCTGATTTTATCGGTGTAAAGGACCCTTCTTATAGCAGTGGAGTTGGAATGATACAATATGTTTCAAAATACATGGGTGTCCGAGGAGCTAGCACTACAACGAAGAAGCCAGTTAGTCGCAAAGGAAACAATCCAGCTTCGTCCAAACCCCGTATGTTAGAACGAATAAAAAATATGTTTCAGGAATTTATTTGACAGGGGGAAGAGAATAGATGTTGGAATTCGACTTAGAACTTGAGCAGCTAGCTCAAATTAAAGTTATTGGTGTTGGTGGCGGTGGTAGTAACGCAGTAAACCGCATGATTGAAAACGGAGTAAAAGGTGTAGAGTTTATAACAGTAAATACTGACGCACAAGCGTTGAATCTAGCTAAATCAGAGCATAAGCTGCAAATTGGTGATAAGCTAACTCGCGGGCTTGGCGCAGGAGCGAATCCTGAGGTAGGTAAAAAAGCAGCAGAAGAATCTCGTGATCTAATTGCTAACCAGCTGAAGGGTGCGGACATGGTGTTCGTAACTGCAGGTATGGGCGGAGGAACAGGTACTGGTGCTGCCCCTGTTATTGCTGAAATTGCACGTGAATGCGGTGCTCTAACTGTTGGTGTTGTTACTCGCCCGTTTACGTTTGAAGGACGTAAACGCTTTGGACAAGCTGAATCAGGAATTGAAGCGTTAAAAGAAAAGGTTGATACATTAATTGTTATTCCGAATGATCGCCTTCTTGAAATCGTAGATAAGAAAACTCCAATGCTTGAAGCATTCCGTGAGGCAGATAATGTTCTCCGTCAAGCGGTGCAAGGCATTTCTGACCTGATTCAAGTTCCTGGTCTAATCAACCTAGACTTTGCTGACGTGAAGACAATTATGACAGAGCGCGGCTCTGCACTAATGGGTATTGGTCTAGCAACTGGTGAAAACCGTGCAGCTGAAGCGGCTCGCAAAGCCATTCAAAGCCCATTACTTGAAACATCGATTGATGGTGCACGTGGTGTTATTATGAACATCACTGGCGGCAGCAATCTGTCTCTTTATGAAGTTAATGAAGCAGCTGAAATCGTTATTTCAGCATCTGATCCAGATGTAAATATGATTTTCGGTGCGATTATTGACGAGGATATGAAGGATGAGATTAAAGTAACGGTCATTGCTACTGGCTTTGAGGCGAAGCAAGTGGAAGGACCTCCACGTCGCCCAGTGACACAAGCAACCGGCGATGCTGGCGATGCTGGAAAATCTCAATCTTCTAAACCTATTGGAACAAATCTATCGAGCGATTTGGAAATCCCTGCGTTTCTACGTCGTAAATAATAAGTAGGATGAATCCCCTTATGCTTTATTCGATACACAATCGAATGGAAGCTAAGGGGATTTTTTGTATGCATTTTTAAGATTAACTGCATGGGGATGATCCCCTATCATCGCACACTTCAACTGACAGCATATGCGAAAGTTTACCGTTCTTCTTTGACAAAAATAGAGTGAATAGCGTGACATAAACTGACAGACTTTGGAATAAATATAACCTATACTGTTTACATTGTTTAGATCTAGCATAGGTACGCAACAGCTGCATCGGAGTTGAAGTAAATGGCTATATATGCTGATATCATCTTTCTAAGAGAGCTTTTAGTAGACGGAATTATATTATTACTAACAGGCTGGGTACGCGGTGTACGACCGAAGCCTTGGAGACTGCTGACAGCATCCGCACTAGGAGCCATGTACACACTTGCCATGCTCATCCCGAGCTTAGGCGGCATGTATCACATATTGATAAAGCTTTTTATATCCTTTTTGATGATCTATATCAGCTTTGGCTATTATTCCTTGCAAACTTACCTAAGAGATTTAATAAGCTTCTATCTCATAAGCTTCGTATTAGCTGGAGGACTGCTCGGTATATATTATATGCTCATGAGCAGCTCGCAGCAGGTTTGGGCTAATCTTATTTTTATTGGTGGCGAAGTGACAACGAAGCTGCAGATGGGTACCTTCTATCTCATTGTATGCAGTATGGTTATTATCTATTTGTGGATGAATTTTGTTCGAAGTAAACGTAAACAGCAGCTTATGGAGCAGCATATTGCTGATGTAGAGCTTCACTTAGCTGGACAGGTCACCCATTGCCATGGACTTATCGATACGGGCAATCAGCTCTATGACCCATTAACGAAGACACCTGTCATGATTGTTGAAGTTAACCAGCTCGCTCATCTGCTGCCTTTTGCGCTAGTAGAGCAGCTCAAGCAAGGGGACATGAACCGTGTGCTAAGCACGATCACGGAGCATGAAGACATGGAGAAATGGCAGGACCGCATTCGAATCGTTCCTTATCGAGGAGTAAATCGAAACGCTCAATTTATGCTTGCTCTTAGACCTGATCTGGTCAGAGTTAAGCATAACGAAATCGTTTATGATGCCGCAAAAGTACTGATAGGATTTGATGGTGGACAGCTGAGCGCAGATGGCTCCTATCAAGCGATCGTTCATCCATCGTTAATGATTAATCAAACATCATCCGTAGGATAGGGAGGAATCGATACATGCTAGTTAAATACAAATTACGTATGCAGCTTACCTATTATAAGTTATTGCTGAAGCTGGGGTTAAAGTCCGAGACCATTTACTACATTGGAGGCAGTGAAGCGCTTCCACCTCCGCTTACTCGTGAAGAAGAGGAATATTTACTGCAGCGTTTGCCTACAGGAGACGAAGCGGTTCGATCGATGCTTATTGAGAGAAATTTGCGTCTTGTCGTGTACATTGCGAGAAAGTTTGAAAACACAGGCATTAACATTGAAGATCTTGTATCCATTGGAGCGATTGGTCTTATTAAAGCTGTGAATACCTTCGACCCCGAGAAAAAAATTAAGCTTGCAACCTATGCTTCCAGGTGCATTGAGAATGAAATCCTTATGCATTTACGAAGGAACAATAAAACAAGAACAGAGGTAAGCTTTGACGAGCCGCTGAACATAGATTGGGATGGCAATGAGCTGTTGCTCTCTGACGTACTAGGCACAGAAAACGATACGATTTATCGAAATATTGAGGAGCAAGTAGATCGCAAGCTGCTGCAAAAGGCATTGGAAAAGCTATCTGATCGTGAGCGGGTGATTATGGAGCTTCGGTTTGGACTAGCTGATGGTGAGGAAAAAACACAAAAGGATGTTGCAGACATGCTAGGCATATCTCAGTCCTATATTTCACGTTTAGAAAAACGTATCATTAAGCGTCTTCGAAAAGAATTCAATAAAATGCTTTGACGTTCAGGTATTGTAACTTGAGATGTACAATGCGAGAGGAAGTGTAGCAAGTCATGCCGTTCACAACAATGTCCAAGGACATGATGACGCTTGAATACGCCGGTTATCACCTTACGATATCTAATCTGGAGCTAAAGCGCGATGCTCAGGCAGTCATTGTTAAAATGAACATCTTGAATAGCGGAACCGTAGAGAAGGTATTAAGCAGTAAATATTTTGTGTTAGCTGCGAATGATCAAGAGGTGTGTCCACATGCCAGCTACTTAAGTGAGCCTGGCAGACCAGGCATGCTATGGACATGGAAAAGGCTAAAGCCAAGTGAAGCATGCACGATTATTATGCGTTATCCTCGAGTAAACAGCTCAGAGCAATTTGCATTAAAAATGATTTATCGGCAATTCATACATACGATAAAACATTTTTATCCTATGTGAAAATTATCTTTTTTATGAGCAGGCTGCTTCGTTAGAGGCAGCCTGCATTCTGTCGCAAAATGTCAAAATAGGAATAAAATCATCCCCCAAGGAGATAATGAATGTTAATGTTTCCCCTTGGGAGGTAATGAGAATGACCCGTAATAAAGTTGAGATTTGTGGCGTAGATACCGCTAAACTGCCAGTGCTTACTAACGTTGAAATGCGCGAATTGTTCACAGCTCTACAAACCCGAAATGAGTGGGGGGCTAGAGAAAAATTAGTTAACGGGAATTTAAGATTAGTTCTCAGTGTGATTCAGCGATTTAACAATCGAGGCGAATTCGTAGATGATTTATTTCAAGTCGGTTGTATCGGCCTAATGAAAGCTATTGATAATTTTGATTTAGGTCAAAACGTAAAGTTTTCTACTTACGCTGTTCCGATGATCATCGGTGAGATTCGCAGATATTTGCGCGATAACAATCCGATACGAGTATCGAGAAGCTTACGTGACATTGCATACAAAGCACTGCAGGCACGTGACAGCCTAACGAATCAATTTTCACGTGAGCCAACTGTTCATGAAATATCAGAGTTGTTAAATGTACCAAAGGAAGACGTTGTGTTTGCTCTCGATGCGATACAAGATCCGGTTTCGCTTTACGAGCCGATCTTCAATGACGGAGGCGACCCTATCTATGTGCTTGATCAAATTAGTGATGATAAAAACAAGGACATTACATGGATCGAGGAGATCGCTCTACGTGAGGCGATGCAGCGATTAAATGAGCGGGAAAAAATGATCTTATCTATGCGATTTTTTGAAGGTAAAACGCAGATGGAGGTAGCAGAAGAAATCGGGATTTCGCAGGCTCAAGTGTCGCGCTTGGAAAAGTCAGCTATTGGACAAATGCAAAAATACGTCAACACTTGATCCTTTGCCTGCAAAGCGCTTGTCATCCATGGTATACGAGCAAACTATATGTGATGACACAATGTACGAGGCTAGTTAAAACAAATTTAATTGCATTACGAAGCATGGTAACGTCAGTCAAGCTGCTTAGGAATATTCCTAGGCAGCTTTTTTATCGTACAACTCCAGAAATACTTTGCTTTTACCCATCATATACTAGGGCATAGCGATGAAGGAGCGTGAGGTCATGAAAATATCAGATTTTCAGTCCAAGGATGTGATTAATATTGTGGACGGGAAGAAACTAGGTAATGTTAGTGATATTGAGCTTGATCTTAGACAAGGAAAGATTGATGCGATCGTTGTCCCACAGCTTCAGCGAATGTTTGGCTTTTTTGGTTCTACAGGCTCAGAAATTGTGATTCCATGGCGTAACATTGTAAAAATAGGGCAGGATGTCGTGCTTGTGCGGCTAGAAGAAACAAAAAATCTTCGAAATGAAACCGATGATTTGCATGTGCAAACATAACAGGATACACTAAAAACATGAACACACATGGGGTGAGAGGCTTGGAACCGTTTGTAAAGCATCAATCTGAGGAGCATCAGCTGCTGCTCTCGCAATGGATGGAGCATAATCAACAACTAACCGTAGGCTTTACTACTCGCAATGGTGGTGTAAGTAAGACGCCTTTCGATACATTTAATATTGGATTGCATGTCAATGACGATGCAGAAGACGTGCTGCTTAATCGTCAAAAATTAGCACATAGCGTTGGCATGAGCTTTGAGGCTTGGACCAATGGTGAGCAAATTCATAGCAATCAAATCGCGATTGTGACAAGCAAGGAGCGGGGAAGTGGCCGCAGCAGTATGGAGGATGCGATAAAAGGAGTGGATGGCCTACTTACGAATGAGCCTGATATATTGCTAACCTCCTTCTATGCGGATTGTGTACCGCTATATTTTTGGGATGCAGAGCACCAGGTCATTGGTCTTGCTCATGCAGGCTGGAAGGGTACAACAGCGGCTATCGGAAAGCAAATGATAGACACAATGAGTACGGTCTATCATTCTAAGCCTGAGCAGATTCGCTGTGCGATTGGACCAGCAATCGGAGCATGCTGCTATGAAGTGAATCACGTCGTTATCGACCGAATCGAGGAGCTTTGGCATACGCTAGAGCTTCCTGGGGAAGCGTTAGCATCTGTTTTTACAAAAAAACAGGCAGGCCACGCGCATATTAACTTGAAAGAAATAAATCGACAGATTATGATAAAAGCAGGAATAATGCCGAGTCATATCGAAATAAGTGAGTGGTGTACCGGCTGCTCTCGACAATTGTTTTATAGTCATCGCATGGAGAATGGCAAAACAGGTCGCATGGCAAGCTGGATTGGAATTCGAAAAGGGTGAGGCAAGATGAGCATACAGGAGCGAATATACAACGTGCAGAAGCGGATTGAAGCCGCTGCAGCTCGCTCTGGACGAGCAGTTGAAGATATTCATGTTGTGGGCGTAACAAAGTATGTATCGACAGAGCGTACAATTGAAGCTTTGCAAGCAGGTGTTAACGAGCTAGGAGAAAATCGCTGGCAGGTGGCAAAGCCGAAATGGGAATACATACATGAGCATAAATCAGAGCTGCCAGATCCGATCTGGCATTATATCGGTTCACTGCAAAGCAATAAGGCCAAGGAGGTAGTCGGTCGCTTCGACTACATTCACTCGTTGGATCGCCTTTCGCTGGCAGAGGCTATACAGAGACAAGCTGAAAAAGCAGACCTTACAGTAAAATGCTTTGTACAGGTTAATATTTCTGGAGAAGCATCAAAGCAAGGACTTCCTCCAGAGGAAGTACTGGACTTCTTACAGCAATTAGAGCGTTTTGATCGAATTATACCCGTTGGATTAATGACGATGGCGCCATTCGAGCTGAAGGCCGAGGAGACTCGTCCTGTATTTGCAGGGTTAAGACAGCTTCGAGATAACCTGCTTGAGCAATTAGGCGACGCTTGCACATTAACTGAGCTTTCGATGGGCATGTCCAATGATTTTGAGGTCGCCATTGAAGAAGGGGCAACCTACGTGCGGCTTGGCACAATACTTATTGGAACAGAGGAGGATGAACAATGAGCGTATTTGGTAAATTCATGAATTATTTCGGGTTGCAGGAGGAAGAAGAAATTGTAGAGCGTGAACGAATTCCTGCACAAGACGAGCAAGAAGTCGAAACGAATCCCTTTGAACAACGTAAACAATCTAGAAATACACATCTAACAAGCGTTGGCGGCAATGTTGTTAGCTTGCACACACAAAAAAATACACGTATGGTGCTGAGTGAACCAAAAAGCTATGATGAAGCTCAGCAGATTGCAGACGAGATTCGCAACCGCCGTTCAGTTGTCGTTAATTTGCAGCGTGTACGTTCAGATTTGGGCTTGCGTATCGTAGACTTTTTATCAGGTACAGTTTATGCGCTAAATGGGTCGATTTCCAAGCTTGGACCGAACATTTACTTGTGTGCACCTGAATCCGTTGAGGTTCATGGTTCAATAACGGAGTTAACGACCGAATAATAATTACACAAATGAGGTGACACACTTTTGTATATGACGATTAGTTCCATTGTATCAACGCTTTTTACGCTGTATTACTATCTCATTTTGGCCTATATTTTGATGTCATGGTTCCCAAATGCTCGTGAGAGCTCCATAGGTCAATTTATCGGCAAGCTGGTAGATCCGTATCTAGCGATTTTCAGAAAATTTATTCCGCCAATCGGCGGCATGCTGGACATTTCACCGATCGTTGCCTTTATTGCACTTCGATTTATTCAATCCGGTGTATTCTACTTAATCGATTTGTTGTTCGGTCGGGGATAGCAGTACCGTGTTAATTACTTTTCTAAGGTGAGTGTATGATGAATACAGGCTTCTATAGTCATTTTCATTCCGAGGAGAAGGCGTTTGTTGATCGAGCGCAAGAATGGATAGAGAGGTCCGCCGAGCTTCATGAGCTGAGGCGGACTGATTTTTTAGATCCAAGACAGCAGTTCGTCATTACGACGCTTTGCAATCGGAATGGGTCAGTCAATGTGAAATTTGAAGGCGGCAGTGAAGCAGCTGAGCGCAGAAGAGCGATTATCGCTCCGGATTATCGTGATCTGGAATATGAAAATGCCGAGCTTGCTATTCTTCAAGTGACGAGTCAAAGTGAAAAATTTAGTGAGCTGGACCACGGAGATATGCTAGGTGCATTGCTTGGATTAGGCATAAAGCGTGAAAAAGTTGGTGATATTCATCTACATGATACGTTTTGCCATATCGTTGTGGCGCAAGAATTGTCCGGTTATTTTGATCTAAATCTTAGACAGGTTCATCGCTTAGCAGTGCTAACTGATGTTCTAGATATCGATAAGCTTCAGCCTGTTGAGCAGAAGCTAGAGGAAATGAGCTTTACCGTTGCTTCGATGCGACTCGATGGCATTGCTAGCGATGCTTATCGAATTAGCCGTGCGAAAATCGTTGAACCGATTAAGGCGGGGCGCTGTCGT
The DNA here is from genome assembly GCF_023715345.1 of Paenibacillus camelliae. GTDB lineage: Bacteria > Bacillota > Bacilli > Paenibacillales > Paenibacillaceae > Pristimantibacillus > Pristimantibacillus camelliae. The sequence goes on along the minus strand of NZ_JAMBNY010000001.1, from coordinate 553,233 downwards.
CTTAATTGGAAAACGGTGGAGGATCCTTCGGCACAGCTGAAGGAAGGCGATGTCGTATCGATCAAGGGCTTGGGTCGATTTAAGCTGCTTCAGGTCGATGGCGTCACAAAAAAAGGTCGAACACGTGTGAAAATAGGTAAATATATTTAAGATTATGCAGGAAAATGAATAGCGCTGTCGAATAACAAATGTAATCGACGATCAAAAAAGTATCGCTTTTTATATTCATAGGAGGTGCTCCAATGTCATTGACACCATTGGACATACATAACAAGGAGTTTTCACGAAGAATTCGCGGTTACGATGAAGATGAGGTTAATGAATTTCTTGATTTGATCATTAAGGATTATGAAGCGATGATCCGTGAAAATAAGGAAATGCAGAATCAAATTCTTACATTACAAGAGCGTCTTAATCATTTCTCCAACATTGAAGATACGTTAAGCAAGACGATCATTGTTGCGCAAGAGGCTGCCGATGAGGTACGCAACAACGCGAAGAAGGAAGCTCAGCTTATTGTGAAGGAAGCCGAGAAAAATGCTGACCGTATCGTCAACGAGGCTTTGAATAAGTCTCGTAAAATTTCTCTTGAAGTTGATGAGCTTAAAAAGCAAGCTTCGATCTATCGTGCTCGTTTCCGTACGCTTGTAGAAGCACAGCTTGAGCTTTTGACCGAGGAAGCATGGGAAAGTCTTGATATTAATAAGCCAGAAAATCGAGTAGCTGCCGTAGAATAATAGCTACCAAATTGGGCGATACTGTATCAGAATATGAGATCATTTTCAATTGACAACACGAACGTAATTCGATATAACTATTGTATATTTGATAATTCGATGACGAGAACAAGTACATAGATGTTCATGCCTCAGAGAGCCGATGCGTGGTGAGAATCGGTGCTAGACATCTACGGAACATCATCTCCGAGAAGCTGCGCTGAACAAGAGCAGGAATGCTCAGTAAGTGTAGACGGCTGTCCACCGATAACAGGATGCAGATGACAAGGATCATCTGACTAAGGTGCCGTTTGAGCTTGTTTTTGCTTGCACGGAACAAGGGTGGTAACGCGAGCAACCTCGTCCCTTTTTGGGACGGGGTTTATTTTTTTTTCTGAGGAACGAGAGGGGATAGAAGCATGCAGCGTGTTGACGTAAAGGAACGTGCACGAGCTCGTGAATTGCGAGTGCTGGAAAAGTGGCAAAAGGAAGATACATTTAAAAAATCGATTGAGAACCGAGCAGGTAAACCAAACTTTGTATTTTATGAAGGGCCTCCAACTGCGAATGGTAAACCGCATATCGGTCACGTGCTAGGACGTGTTATTAAAGACTTTATTTGTCGATATCGTACGATGAGTGGGTACCGCGTTATCCGTAAAGCTGGATGGGACACACACGGTTTGCCAGTTGAGCTTGGTGTTGAGAAGCAGCTCGGTATTTCAGGCAAGCAAGAAATCGAAGCCTATGGCATCGAAAAATTCGTTAAGGAATGTAAGGCAAGTGTATTTGAATACGAGAAGCAATGGCGTGAGCTTACGGAAGCGATCGGCTATTGGACAGATATGGATCACCCATATATTACGCTAGACAACAATTATATTGAGAGTGTATGGCATATTCTTTCGAAGATTCATGAGAAGGGATTGCTGTATCGCGGACATCGAGTAAGTCCATACTGCCCATGCTGTCAAACGACACTTAGCTCACATGAGGTTGCGCAAGGCTATGAGGATGTGAAGGATCTAAGTGCTACGGTTAAATTCAAGCTGAATGATTCTAACGAATTCATTCTTGCTTGGACGACGACGCCTTGGACTTTGCCTGCTAACGTGGCGCTTGCTGTTAATCCAGAGTTAGTATACGCACGTGTGAGCAAGGACGGCGAAGTATATATCGTTGCTGAAAATTTAGTTACATCTGTTATGAAGGATGAGTATGAGGTTATTGGTACGCTTAAGGGAAGCGAGCTAGTAGGCCGCAGCTACACCGCACCGTTCGGTTATGTAGCGATTGAAAAAGGTCATGTTGTGATCTCAGGCGACTTTGTAAGTGATACGAGCGGTACAGGTATTGTTCATATCGCACCTGCACACGGGGAGGATGACTACCGAGTTGCTCGTCAAAATGGTATTAGCATGCTAGCTGTTGTGAACAATGCTGGCCGATACATTGATGAGGTTACCGATCTTGCGGGACGTTTCGTTAAAGATTGCGACGTTGATATCGTGAAGATGCTAAGTGAAAAGGGACTATTGTTCTCGAAAGAGCGCTACGAGCACAGCTACCCATTCTGCTGGCGTTGTAAGTCACCATTGCTCTACTATGCAACGGAAAGCTGGTTTATTGAAACAACTGCTGTTAAGGATCAGCTCATTAAAAACAACAGTGAAGTAGATTGGTACCCTGGTCATATTCGTGAAGGTCGCTTCGGTAAATTCCTTGAGGATCTTGTGGATTGGAATATTAGCCGTAATCGCTACTGGGGTACACCGCTGAATGTATGGATCTGTGAAGCGACAGGTAAACAGTATGCACCAAGCAGTATCGCTGATTTGCGTGAGCGCGCCGTTGATTTTGTACCAGAGGATATTGAGCTTCATAAGCCTTATGTCGATGATATTCTACTGAAGAGTCCGTTCGCTGAAGGGGCAGTTATGCGCCGCACGCCAGAAGTTATTGATGTATGGTTTGATAGTGGCTCTATGCCGTTTGCACAGCAGCACTATCCGTTCGAGAACGCTGAGCAGTTCGCTGATCAGTATCCTGCGGATATCATTTGTGAAGGTATCGACCAAACACGTGGTTGGTTCTACAGTCTATTAGCTGTATCTACATTGTTCAATGGCAAGGCACCATATAAAGCGGTATTGTCCACAGGCCATATTCTTGATGAAAATGGACAAAAAATGTCTAAGTCAAAAGGCAACGTGATTGACCCTTGGGATATCATTAATGAATTTGGTACGGATGCATTCCGTTGGGCTTTGCTTGCGGACAGTGCGCCATGGAATAGCAAACGCTTCTCGAAGGGCATTGTGGCCGAGGCGAAATCCAAGGTAGTAGATACGATTGTAAATACCCATGCATTCTATGCGCTTTATGCGTCCATCGATGGATTTAAATATGAAGAGCATGAGCTAGTGGCATCGAGCAATAAGCTGGATCGCTGGATCATTAGCCGATTGAACAGCTTAATCGTAACAGTAACAAAAGGACTCGAGGCTAACGACTTCTTAAATCCTGCAAAAGCGATTGAAACGTTCGTTGACGAACTGAGCAACTGGTATATCCGTCGTTCACGTGACCGCTTCTGGGGAAGTGGCTTATCTGAGGATAAAGTAGCTGCATATCAAACGCTTCATAACGTGCTTATTTCGCTAGCGAAAATTATTGCGCCGTATACACCTCTCGTAGCTGAAGATGTATATGTGAATCTTGGTGGAGGGGAAAGCGTGCATCTTGCTGACTTCCCAATTGCCGATGAGACACTTATCGACGCTGAGCTAGAGCGTGATATGGAAAGCTCCAAAGTTATCGTTGAGCTTGCTCGTAACGTCCGTAATGAAACGGGTATTAAAACTCGTCAGCCGCTTAGCGAGCTCATTGTTTCACTGGATCGTGAGTTTGATCTTTCTTCCTATGAAGACATCATTAAAGATGAAATTAATGTGAAGCATATTACGGTGCAGCATTCAGATAGCGGCTTTGTTGATTTCAACTTGAAGCTGAATCTAAAGGTTGCCGGCCGGAAATTTGGTAAGCAGGTATCTCCAATTCAGCAGTCCTTTAAGGATATGACCGCTGATCAGACAAGAGCGATTGTAAATGCTGGGGAATATGTGTTCACAACAGAAGATGGCGAGCAGCTCGTTATCACACTAGATGAAATGCTTGTAGAGAAAAAAGCGAAATCGGGCTTTGCATCTGCATCTGGCAGTGGTGTTACGGTGGCTCTGAACACGGATATTACACCTGAGCTTGAGCAAGAGGGCTGGGTGCGTGAAGTGATTCGTGCTGTTCAAGATACACGTAAGAAACTCGATCTTCCAATCGAGAAGAGAATTGAGCTTGTATTAGACGTTGATGATGAGCTTAAGGCTGCGCTTGAAGCCTTCTCAGAAGTGCTTCGTGATAACGTTCTGCTTCAATCAGTATCCTACCAGAAGGTAGATCATATGGAAAATGTACAGCTAGGCGACAAGACGGTTGGCATTTTCATTAGCAAATAGGGATATATTAATACAAGCCCGCTTGCCAAAGTGGCAAGCGGGCTTGTCCTATACATAAAAGATAAAGAAAGGATGACTCCAGTTGCCTGAACAAGATGATAAGGAGCTTACACAGCTTAAAAAATCATTAGATGCTGTTGAAGAACGGCTAATAAAAGTTACGAATGACTTAGAGCGTACGCAAATTGCTGATTATGTCAATCTAATGAATCGACCAATGAAGCTGATGTGGCGCCATTTTATGGCCGGAATCGCTAGAGGAGTCGGCTCAGCACTCGGTGTAGTCATTTTTGCAACGCTCATCCTTTATTTACTGCAAATGCTCGGTGCACTTAATTTGCCGATTATTGGAGACTATATTGCAGATATTGTACGCATTGTACAAAATCAGCTCGATATCCAACCGTAACATTAAAGGAAAACGTTACAGATCTTCAAGGTCATGATCGCCCTCATCATTTTTTAGATAGCGTTGGTATGCTTGACTACGTACAACAAATACATCTTTACCTGTAATATCAGTTGCAATAAAGCTTTCAATGGGTTCAACGAAGCCCTCATATTCATCCTCAAGATCTCTTGCGAATTCGGTATCGAGCATCATGATTGAGCCATCATAAGAGGAGTTACCGTAATCGAGTACGGAGCGTAGCGTATCCTCACCGTCATAAGCGGCATAGTCCATATCGTCCATACTGATTTGCTCCATCTTAATGGGCTCATACTCATAGTTGGCTCTATATTCCTCGATTCGAGGCGAGTGCTGCTCACAGGTTGCGGTTTCGGGTATCGCTTCCAAGCGTTCAATAGGAATTGGCTGCTGACATACATTGCATACACCATATTGATTCTCATCGATTCGTTTGATCGCATCCTCGAGCTTTGATAAATGCCGCTGCTCTCTCCGCAGAAAGGCAATTTCTTTTTCCTGCTCGAAAAGCTCAGTTCCATAATCACCAAAATGATTATCATAATTGGCTAGCTCCGAGGTTATGTTAGGATCACTGCCAACGGATGACTCTCTGTAGTGCCGATCTATCTGTTCTAACAGTTCTTTTCGTGCATCGAGTAACACTTCCTTAAATTGCTTCAGCTGCCCATCGCTTAAGTGTGATTGCAAATCGATCACCTCATTTCTTGATACGTGCACTATATTGTGTGTTGATTTTCGAAAAACTAATAGGGCAAAGCTTGGGTGTACAGGACATCGCAGGGAGATAAGGTAGAATGTGAAACGTGGATATGCTACACTAAACGGGGGTATAAGCTTACATCATATGTAGGAGTGAAGTTATGAGAATATTGTTTTTCATTATTGCGATAGTCGCATTCGTTATTGATTACATAACGAAAAAATGGATTGCCACCAATATGAAGATTGGTGATGAGTTTAGTGTTATTGGAGATTTCTTTCTTATTACCTCGCATCGTAATCGAGGCGCAGCATTCGGAATATTACAGGAGCAGCGGACCTTTTTCATTATCATTACCGTCGCAATAGTCGTAGGTATACTGTGGTACGCACATATTATGCGTGATAAGGGCTCCAAAACATTGCTTGTTGGGCTATCATTGGTCCTTGGAGGAGCATTAGGTAATTTTATTGATCGTGTACGTTTTGGTGAAGTGGTTGACTTCTTTAAGTTTAACTTCGGAAGCTATACTTTTCCGATCTTCAACATTGCTGATTCAGCGATCGTCATTGGAGTAGGATTAATTTTACTGGATACACTTCTTGATATGAGACGTGAACAGAAAGGTAAGGTTGCACTTGAGCATGAAGAATGAGGAACAGCACGACAATATGCTGCAATTTCAATCCGAAGCAGTACATAAAGGGGTAAGGATAGATAAGTTTATTACCGATCAGCTCAATGATCCTGCCGTATCTAGAACCCAGGTACAGGATTGGATAAAAAATAATTACGTACAGGTCAATAATCAATCAATTAAAAGCAACTACAAGCTTAATGAGCAAGATGTAGTCGTTATACATATCCCTGAGGCAACGGAGCTTGAGATCGTTGCTGAAGCAATCCCGCTTGACGTTATTTTTGAAGATCAGGATGTTATTGTTGTCAATAAGCCAAGAGGTATGGTTGTGCATCCAGCTCCTGGTCACTCCAGCGGTACGCTAGTGAATGCGCTCATGCATCACTGTACCGACCTATCCGGCATTAATGGTGTGCTTAGACCAGGCATTGTTCATCGTATCGACCGTGATACGACGGGATTGTTGATGGTTGCCAAAAATGATCTCGCACATCTATCGCTTGCAGAGCAGCTGAAGGAGCACTCGGTAACGAGACGCTATACTGCGCTTGTGCATGGCAATATGCCGCATGATGAAGGAACGATCGATGCACCAATTGGTCGAGATCCTAATGATCGTAAGCTCTTTACCGTTACTGATCATAATGCGAAGGATGCGGTCACTCATTTTCGAGTAATCGAGCGAATAGGCAATGACTTTACGCTTGTCGAGCTTGAGCTAGAAACAGGTAGAACACATCAAATTCGCGTGCATATGAAATATATCGGCTATCCGCTTGCTGGTGATCCTGTATATGGACGCAACAAAACGGTACCACTTGCTGGACAAGCCTTGCATGCTGGAGTACTTGGTTTTACACATCCTCGTACTGGAGACAGGCATCAGTTCGAAGTGCCGTTGCCTGATGATTTTACTACGATATTGAAAAATCTGCGATCAAGATAGGTCGCAGATTTTTTTATTCCATGTAAATATGTACAAAGATTTGGCTAGATTCTGTATTATGTTTCAGGGCGATGTACGATATTCTTTAACGTAGATAATAGAGACGTAGAAGGATTGGTGAGACATATGGCAATGGTTAATCAACACTTTTTAGAGCTGCAGGGCAGCTACTTATTTTCAGAAATCGCTAAGCGTAGATCAAAATATATGGAGCAGCATCCAGATGCAAATGTAATTAGTCTAGGAATCGGTGACGTGACGCGTGGATTGCCGCAGGCAGTCATTGAAGCGATGCATCAAGCAGTGGATGACATGGTCAATCCATCCTCCTTTAGAGGCTATGGTCCAGAGCAAGGCTATAGCTTTCTGGTAGACGCCATTATTACTGGCGACTATCATCGTCGCGGAATTGAGCTTAGTAATGACGAAGTATTCGTCAGTGATGGTTCGAAATGTGATGTAGGCAACATTCAAGAAATATTTAGTCAGGACAGTATCGTAGCTGTACAGGACCCTGTCTATCCGGTTTATGTCGATACGAATGTAATGGCAGGACGTGCAGGGGGCTTCGACACAGCTCTTGGTCGCTATAAAAACATCGTTTACTTAGATTGCTCTGCAGACAATGACTTCAAGCCCGCATTGCCTACAGAACGTGTAGACCTGATCTACCTATGCTACCCGAACAACCCGACAGGCATGACCTTAACGAAGGATGAGCTGAAGGTATGGGTAGATTATGCGATTGAGAACGATTGCTTAATTTTATTCGATTCTGCATACGAAGCCTTTATTACTGAGGAGGATGTTCCTCACAGCATCTATGAAATCGAAGGAGCTCGTCAGGTAGCGATTGAATTCCGAAGCTTCTCCAAAACAGCTGGCTTTACAGGCATGCGTTGTGCTTATACGGTAGTACCTAAGGAGCTAAGAGGACGTGCTTCCGGAGATAATCTCGTTAGCATTAATGAGCTATGGAATCGCCGACATACGACGAAGTTTAATGGTGTGTCCTATGTCACACAAAAAGGGGCTGCCGCTATTTATACACCTGAAGGTCAAGCGCAAACGAAAGAGTTGATCGAGTACTATATGGCAAATGCTGCAATGATACGTGATGGCTTACAGGAGGTGGGCTTCACGGTATATGGAGGAGTAAATGCACCGTATATCTGGCTCAAAACACCAAATAATATGTCATCATGGGATTTCTTCGATTTTCTCTTGAAAGAAGCAAATATTGTAGGTACACCAGGAGTTGGCTTCGGCACATGCGGTGATGGCTATTTCCGGTTAACAAGCTTTGGCAGCCGAGAAAATACAGAGCAGGCGATCGCTCGTATTAAAAATCTGAGCTTCTAATTGCAGCTAAAGCAGTTAAATACAGCTAGTTGACGGTTGACAGATAGAACTAGTATACAGATAGATAACAGATAAGGATTAAATCATAAGCTCTAGGGGAGGCTTCTCCCTAGAGCTTATGATTTTTTACATTAGTCTGTTAATGGGTGGAGATGAATGGCGAATCAATAAGCGGCGCGAACAAAAAAACATAGAACGGATCTTGACAATAGCTGTCGAACATGCGATAATTTCTACGATACAGATGTACCTTTAATTCAGTCCCGTGAGGCTGGCAAGGTAACGTGAATATTTGGATATGGTATAGTTGTCTCTTCCTAGAAGAGTTCTGCGTAATTCACGCAGAATGTCTTCTGCTGTGGATAATTGTATTCCTTGTCCGGATCGTCATAACTCCTTGCGAATTCGCAAGGAGTTTTTTCGTTGCCATGTGAACACAATAATGCGAAGTGCAGAAAGTGGTGAAGCAGATGTCAGAAGCAGAACTTCATATTTTAATGGATGAAACGGCGATTCGCAGAGCATTAACGAGAATAGCTCATGAAATTGTTGAGCGAAATAAAGGAATTGAAGATTGCATCATTGTAGGCATTAAAACAAGAGGGGTCTACCTTGCTAATCGGATTGCAGCTCGAATATCTGATATCGAAGGCATTGAGGTTCCCGCCTATGAGCTTGACATAACGAAGTACCGTGATGATCGTGATGAGCTTTCTGCTGACCTTTCGCTTGAAGCAGCTGAGCAGCCTGGTGAAGCTGAGCTAGCAGCAATTAATGTGAAAAATAAAAAGGTAATCTTAATTGATGATGTTCTATATACGGGGAGAACGATACGAGCGGCTATGGATGCGATTATGGATCAAGGGAGACCGCAAAGTATTCAGCTAGCAGTTTTAGTTGATCGAGGGCATCGTGAGCTTCCGATCAGACCAGATTTTATCGGCAAAAACGTTCCTACCTCTAGACATGAAGTGATTCAGGTACAGCTTTCAGAGATTGATATGGTCGATCAGGTGACGATTTTTGACTAGGAGGAACCTTATATGAATGCAATATCCATTCAAACAAAAAGCTTACTTGGTTTGAAGGACTTAAGCCAGCAAGAGATACAATCCATACTTGATCGTGCAGCTTATTGGGAGCAGCACCCAAGCAAAACACATGAGCTGCTTAAAGGGAAATTTATTGCGAACATGTTTTTTGAGAACAGCACGCGAACTCGCACATCCTTCGAGGTAGCAGAAAAGCGTCTTGGAGCGGAAGTTATTAATTTCAGTGCAGCAGCATCCAGCGTGGAGAAGGGTGAATCGATCTACGACACGGTACGAACGCTCGAATCAATGGGTATCGATGCAGGTGTGATTCGATTGAAGCCAATAGGGCTGCTTGCGGAGATGGCTGAGAAGATTCAGGTGCCGTTAATTAATGCAGGTGACGGCAACAATGAGCATCCAACTCAGGCGCTGCTTGATCTGTATACGATGCAAAAGCATTTCGGTTCATTAAAAGGTCTGAATGTTGCAATCATTGGTGATATCTACCATAGCCGAGTAGCACGCAGTAATCTATATGCCCTACGCAAGTTCGGAGCGAATGTTGTTTTCTGTGCACCTGATAATATGAAGGCTCCTGAGCTTGAAGCTGAATATGTAAGTATGGAGCAAGCAATCAATGCAGATGTAGTCATGATGCTGCGTGTTCAGTTAGAGAGACATGCACTCGGTATGCTGAAATCAGCAGAATCGTACCGTGAAAGCTTTGGCTTAACGACTGAAAGAGCATCACGTATGCAGCCGCATGCGATCATCATGCATCCAGCGCCTGTGAATCGAAATGTGGAAATTGACAGTGAGCTTGTAGAAGCGCCAAACAGTAAAATTTTCCCTCAGATGGCTAATGGGGTTCCAATTCGAATGGCAGTTGTAGAACGATCGATGTCGTAACTAACGATCTACTTACGAATTTATTAAGTTCAGAGTAAACATCGTAACAATGAGGAGGAATATAAATGTCTTTATGGATTTTGAACGGCAGTGTTTGGAATGAATCGACAGCTGCACTTGAGACGAAGCATATCCAAGTAGAAAATGGCATCATTAAAGCGATTGTAGAAAGTACTGAACAAATCTCGACGGAAGGCTCCGAGGTTGTAGACGCAGCAGGAAAACTCGTATCGCCAGGCTTTATCGATATGCACGTGCATTTGCGTGATCCAGGCTTTACACATAAGGAGGATATCGTAACCGGCTCGCGTTCAGCGGCAAAGGGTGGGTTTACAACGATCGCTTGCATGCCGAATACAAGGCCTGTAACCGATACTCCTGAGACAGTTTCCTACATTATTAACAAAGCAGAGGAAGCGAAGCTTGTTAAGGTGCTTCCATATGCATCCATCACTAAAAATGAATTAGGACGAGAGCTAACAGACTTTGCAGCATTAAAAGAGGCTGGAGCAATAGGCTTTACAGATGATGGTGTTGGCGTGCAGAATGCCCAGATGATGAAGGATGCAATGGCGCTCGCTAAGTCGCTAGATATGCCCGTTATTGCGCACTGTGAAGATGATACCTTAGTCAAGGGTGCATGGGCTTCGGAAGGTGAATTTTCTAGAAAACACGGCATCAAAGGAATTCCGAACGAATCAGAAGCGATTCATGTTGGTAGAGATGTATTGCTAGCAGAGGCAACAGGGGTTCATTATCATGTATGCCACGTGAGCACTGAGCAATCCGTTCGATTGATTCGTCTTGCGAAGCAGGTAGGTGTGAGTGTCACTGCTGAGGTTTGCCCACATCATTTGATCCTATCTGATGAAGACATTCCAGGTCTTGATGATGCGAATTGGAAGATGAATCCTCCACTACGTACACCAAGAGATGTAGAAGCAGTTCTAGAAGCGCTTGAGGATGGTACGATTGATATGATCGTTACGGATCATGCTCCGCATAGCGCTGAAGAGAAAGCGAAGGGCGTAGATTTGGCTCCATTCGGCATCGTAGGATTGGAAACAGCATTCCCATTGCTATATACAAAATTCGTAGAAACGGGTCGTTGGACTCTTGGTTTCTTATTGCAGCGCATGACTGCTGATCCTGCTCGCGTTTTCCGCTTAGAGCAAGGGGCATTAGAAGTTGGAAAGCCTGCGGATATAACAATTGTAGATTTGCAAACAACGAAAAAAGTAGACCCTAGCACATTCTTATCCAAGAGCAACAATACACCATTCGGTGGCTGGGAGCTTAAGGGCTGGCCTTGTGCGACAATCGTAGATGGCAATATCGTCTGGACTGAATAGAAAGAACAACTTTGGAGGAGTGAAACGGATGCAAGCTAGATTATTGTTAGAAGATGGAACGTTATTTACTGGAGTATCCTTTGGAGCTGAAACCGAGAAAGTCGGAGAGGTTGTTTTTAATACAGGTATGACAGGCTATCAAGAGCTGCTGTCTGACCCTTCCTACTGTGGGCAAATCGTGACGATGACTTACCCACTAATTGGCAACTATGGCATTACACGCGATGACTTTGAAGCAATTCGTCCTAACCTATTTGGGATGGCTGTTCGTCGCTATGAGCCAATTCCAAGCAACTGGCGCGCACAGTTCTCTCTTGGAGAGCTATTGAAGGAATATGAAATCCCTGCGATTGCTGGCATCGATACACGCATGCTTACACGTAAAATTCGTCAGTTTGGTTCTATGAAAGGTATTCTTACTACTGGTCAAGAGCATGTAGAAGAGCTGTTAGAGCGCATGAAAGCTACACCTGTACTTACTGATCAAGTTGCGCGTACATCTACAGAATTCGTATACTCTGTGCCTGGAAGAAAAGAGCGCATCGTTGTCCTAGATTGTGGTTCGAAAAATGGTATCGTACATGAGCTGGCTCAACGTAATTGCGATATTATCGTCGTACCGCACAATACAACGGCAGAAGAAATTCGTCGCCTAGCACCAGATGGTGTTCAGCTGTCTAACGGCCCTGGGGACCCGAAAGACAATATGCATGTCGTTGAAACGATTAAGCAGCTGCTTGGCGAATTCCCAATCTTCGGAATTTGTCTAGGTCATCAGTTGTTCGCACTCGCTTGCGGCGCAGATACGAACAAGCTTAAATTCGGTCATCGTGGCGGTAATCACCCAGTTAAAGAATTGGAAACGGGTCGCTGCTACATTACATCACAAAATCACAGCTATGCTGTTACCGAGCAATCAATTGAAGGTACGGACTTAATTGTTACTCATATTAACAACAACGATAAAACAATCGAAGGTATAAAACATAAAAATTACCCAGCTTTCTCTGTGCAATATCACCCAGAGGCAGCGCCTGGGCCTAATGATACAAGTCACTTGTTCGATCAATTTATCGAAATGATTCGCAAGCATAAACAAGAGAATCCACAAAAACCTCGCCAAGCTGTATTGTCTGAAAAATTGAGAGGAGAACTAACAAATGCCTAAAAATACGAAACTTAAAAAGATTCTAGTTATTGGTTCTGGTCCAATTGTTATCGGGCAGGCGGCTGAGTTCGACTATGCAGGAACTCAAGCATGTCAAGCATTGAAAGAAGAAGGCTATGAGGTTGTACTTATTAACAGCAACCCTGCTACCATTATGACGGATACAAACATGGCTGATAAAGTTTACATCGAGCCAATTACACTTGATTTTGTATCACAAATTATTCGTCAAGAGCGCCCTGACGGCTTGCTGCCTACACTAGGCGGTCAAACAGGTCTTAACATGGCGGTTGAGCTTGCTCGCGCAGGAGTGCTTGAGCAAGAAAATGTGAAGCTGCTCGGTACACAGCTGACTGCAATTGAAAAAGCAGAGGACCGTGACCTTTTCCGTGAGCTTATGAGAGAATTGGAGCAGCCAGTTCCAGAGAGTGATATCGTTACAACGGTAGAAGAAGCAGTAAGCTTCGCCAACACAATCGGCTATCCAATTATCGTTCGTCCTGCCTACACACTTGGTGGTACAGGCGGCGGGATTTGTGCGAATGAAGAAGAGCTTCGTGAGACGGTTGCATCTGGTATTCGCTACTCTCCAATTAACCAATGTCTAATTGAAAAATCAATTGCAGGCATGAAGGAAATTGAATATGAAGTTATGCGTGATGCGAACGACAACTGTATCGTTGTATGTAATATGGAAAACTTCGACCCAGTCGGTGTGCATACGGGAGATTCCATCGTATTAGCACCATCTCAAACACTATCAGATCGTGAATATCAAATGCTTCGCAGCGCATCATTGAAAATTATTCGTGCATTGAACATTGAGGGCGGATGTAACGTACAGTTCGCACTTGATCCACATAGCTTCCAATATTATGTGATCGAGGTTAACCCTCGTGTATCTCGCTCATCTGCACTTGCTTCTAAAGCTACAGGCTATCCAATTGCTAAGATGGCAGCGAAAATCGCGATCGGTTATACGCTGGACGAGATTGTTAACCCAGTAACAGGTCAAACCTATGCATGCTTTGAGCCTGCACTTGACTATATCGTATCAAAAATCCCACGCTGGCCATTCGACAAGTTCGTTGATGCGAACCGTAAGCTTGGAACGCAAATGAAAGCAACTGGCGAGGTTATGGCTATCGGTCGTACCTTTGAAGAATCTATGCACAAAGCTGTTCGTTCACTTGAAATTGGTGTGCATCGTATTCACTTGAAAGAAGCAACTGAGCTGACTGATGATGTACTGCGTGCGCGTTTGCTTAAACCAGACGATGAGCGTCTGTTCTTGGTCGCTGAGGCATTCCGCCGCGGCTATGCATTGCAGGAAATTCAAGATATTACGAAAATCGACTGGTGGTTCCTTGATAAGATTGAAGGAATCGTGAAGTTTGAGGATAAGCTGCGTACGACAGCTGAGCTTTCAGAGGAACTGTTGTATGAAGCGAAGCGTATGGGCTTCTCCGACCGCTCTATTGCTGAAATTCGTCAAGAAGGCTTCGCAGGAGGCGCATATACGAACGAGCATGACATTCGTGAGTATCGTAAATCACTCCAAATGGTGCCTGTATATAAAATGGTAGACACTTGTGCAGCAGAGTTCGAAGCTGTTACACCGTACTACTACTCGACCTATGAGGTTGAAAATGAAGTGACTGAATCTGCTAAGCAGAAAATTTTAGTGCTTGGCTCTGGTCCTATCCGGATCGGTCAAGGTATTGAGTTTGACTACTCAACGGTACATGCGGTATGGGCAATTCAGCATGCTGGCTATGAAGCGGTTATTATTAACAACAACCCTGAGACAGTATCGACGGACTTTAGCACATCTGATCGCTTGTACTTTGAGCCGCTATTTTTCGAGGATGTAATGAATGTTATTGAGCAAGAGAAGCCGATTGGGGTTATCGTTCAGTTCGGAGGACAAACAGCAATTAACCTTGCTGCACCACTAGCAAAAGCAGGCGTTAACATTCTTGGCTCCAGCCTCGAAAGCATTGACACAGCCGAGGATCGTAAAAAATTCGAGGCGCTACTTCGCAGCTTGAATGTAGCACAGCCTGAAGGCAGCACGGTAACCTCTGTAGATGAAGCGGTAGAAACTGCGCAACGTCTTGGTTATCCAGTACTCGTTCGTCCATCCTATGTACTAGGCGGACGTGCAATGGAAATCGTCTATTCTGATGCTGATCTGCTTAGCTACATGAAGGTCGCAGTAAAAATTAATCCGGAGCATCCAGTATTGATTGACCGCTATATGCTCGGCAAGGAAGCGGAAGTTGACGCGATTTGCGATGGCGAGACTGTACTAATCCCAGGTATTATGGAGCATGTAGAGCGTGCAGGTGTTCACTCTGGTGACTCAATCGCCGTGTATCCTCCACAATCTCTGTCTGATGATATTAAGCAGCAAATTGTCGATATTACGATTAAAGTTTCCAAAGCATTGAAGGTTATTGGACTAGTAAACATTCAATTCGTAATCCATGACGAAAAAGTATATGTGATTGAGGTTAATCCTCGTTCATCTCGTACCGTGCCATTCCTGAGCAAGGTAACGAATATTCCGATGGCTAATGTAGCGACTCGCGCGATCTTGAACGAGAAGCTTGCTGATCTTGGTTACGTGGATGGCTTATGGAAGGAAGACGATCATGTATCGGTAAAAGTACCTGTATTCTCCTTCGCTAAGCTTCGTCGTGTTGACCCAACATTGACGCCTGAGATGAAATCTACAGGTGAGGTAATGGGACGAGATGAGCAATATGCGAAAGCATTGTACAAAGGGTTGATCGGTGCTGGAATGAAAATTCCTAATGCCGGTACAATTCTAGTAACGGTGAGCGATAAGGACAAGGCTGAAGCAGTTGAGCTAATGCGCGGATTCTCTAACTGTGGCTATAAACTAATGGCTACAGGCGGAACAGCGGATGCACTTGAAGCAGCTGGGCTTTATGTAGAACGTGTGAACAAGCTAAGCGAGGGCACACCGAATATTCTAGATCATATTCGTGAAGGTCGCGCACAATTTGTTATCAATACACTTACAAAGGGTAAAACGCCTGAACGTGATGGCTTCCGCATTCGTCGTGAAGCAGTAGAAAATGGTGTCGTTGTCATGACTTCTCTAGATACAGTGCGCGCACTGCTATCTATGATGCAAACGATCAATTTCTCTTCACGCTCAATGCCTGTGTCTCATCAAAAATAATAGGTAACAAGCTCGATGCTACTTCACTTGTGAGGTAGCATCGAGGACTATATAGCGCTTTTTATACGAAAGGCTTGTAACGAAACCGAGGAGGAATAACAATGGCATTAACAAATGCTGAAGCAGCGGCAAAAGTAATGGTGGCGCTTGATTACCCACAGGCTTCCGAGGCTGAGCAGCTGCTGGAGCAAATTAGCGGCATTCCTTGTTATATTAAAGTAGGAATGCAGCTGTTTTATGCAGCGGGACCATCCTTCGTGGAAGGCTTGAAAAAGCGCGGCTTTAACGTATTTCTAGATCTAAAAATGCATGACATTCCTAACACCGTAAAGGGTGGAGCGGCTAGCATTGCATCCCTTGGAGTAGATATGTTCAATGTGCATGCAGCAGGTGGGCAAGCGATGATGGAAGCTGCGATGGAAGGCGTGCAATCTGTCTGTGGTTCGAAGCAACGTCCTGTCGTCATCGCGGTAACACAGCTAACAAGCACATCTCAGCAAGTGATGAATGAACAGATCGGTATCGCGGGTACAGTTGAAGCAGCAGTGCTTCGTTATGCTCAATTGACGAAGCAGGCAGGTCTTGATGGGGTCGTTGCTTCTCCTTCAGAGGTATTATCGATTAAACAAGTGTGCGGTCAGCAATTTCAGACGATTACACCAGGGATTCGTCCAACAGGAGCTGCGCTCAATGATCAGTCACGCATTATGACTCCAAGTGAGGCACTTCAACAAGGCACGGATTATATGGTAATTGGTCGACCGATCACTGCTGCCAGTGATCCACGCCAAGCATTAGAATCTATTATTGAGGAGTTGGTTGCACATGAGTAACACAGTATTAGAGCAAATAGCAAAAGACATTGCCACATCATTGCTAGACATTGAAGCTGTAGCATTGAAACCGAATGATCCATTTACATGGACATCTGGCATTAAATCACCGATATATTGCGACAATCGGTTAACGATGACCTATCCTGACATCCGTAATAAAGTCGCTGAAGGCTTTGTCACGCTCATCCAGCAGCTTTATCCTGATGCAGAGGTTATTGCAGGTACATCAACAGCCGGCATACCTCACGCTGCATGGGTGGCTCAAAAGCTAAATCTGCCAATGGCGTACATTCGTGATAAAGCGAAAGGTCATGGCAAGCAAAATCAAATCGAGGGCCGTATCCATCCTGGACAAAAGGTCGTCGTGATCGAGGATCTTATCTCAACTGGCGGCAGCTCGATAAAGGCTGCACTGGCTGTACGGGAAGCAGGAGCGGAGCCTCTCGCGGTGCTTGCGATATTTACTTATCAATTCCAATCAGCAATCGATGCTTTTTCGGAAGCTGGAATTCCACTTCATACATTATCTAATTACACAGCATTAATTGAGCAGGCCGTTGCTTCCGGGAAAATAGCCGAGTCAGATGTTGCGGCGCTGCAAGCATGGCGTGAAAATCCAAAAGCATTTGGAAATGCATAGTATATATAGAAAATGAGCAGCTTCGTTAAGCACATCTGAATAATACAGCAAAGGCTATTTCTATTCGTAGGCATCGAATGAAGTAGCCTTTGCTGTTTGCCTCCATGTAATATTCATCGGTGTATGAAAGATACGTAAAATTTTACAGAAATATCGCAGAAGCTGTAACCTTTTTGGCTTGGTTAACGTCTGTACAATAGATTACGTGTGGGGAGTGTCGTGAAATCTAATGAAGAAGGAACAAGAAGTACATAATGATGCCGCAAGCAACGCTCCTTTACTACAAGTAAAGGATATGGAGCGCAGCTTTCAGGTCGGCAGTAAAGAGCTTCATGTACTGAAAGGTATTAATATGGTCGTTCAGCGACAGCAGCTCGTTATGCTTAAGGGTCGCTCTGGATCAGGAAAAACTACATTATTGAACAGCTTGGGTGGGCTGGATACGCCAAGCAAAGGGATGATTTACTTTAATGGCAAGCCTTTCAGTACATTAAGCGACAAACAACGTACAGCAATTAGGCGAGATGAGATGGGCTTCATCTTTCAAGCATTTGCGCTTATGCCTTTGCTATCTGCGTATGAGAATGTTGAGCTCTCCTTGCGTATGGCGAATAAGCCGAAAAAGGAATGGAAAGAGCGAATAGAAGAATGTTTAACGCTAGTAGGCCTAGAAAAGAGAATGCATCATCGGCCGTTCGAGCTGTCAGGTGGTGAGCAGCAGCGTGTCGCCATTGCCAAAGCGATCGCTCATCGACCCATTCTTTTGCTTGCCGATGAGCCAACAGCAGAGCTTGATACAGCGATGTCTGCACAAGTGATGGCATTATTTCAAAACATAATTAAAACAGAACAAATATCAATATGTATGACGACTCATGATCCTACAATTTTGGAGGTTGCAGACCATGTTTATGAGATGGTGGATGGAAAATTTATATCGTAAAGCTAGTATCGTACTAATAGTCGCAGCAGTTTTTTTAAGTGGCTGCAGTTTACTTCCAAGTGAAAAAGAAGAAGAGGTGCTTCCAGAAATTAAGCCTCCTCAAATATCGCAAAAACCTGAATATACTGTACAATCTAAAACATTAGAATCTACTGTGTCCGTGATGGGTAAGGTCATCTCGCTTGAAGAAGAGACCGTATATTTTACAACTGGCGATCATAATGTGATGGACGTATATGTGAAGACGGGAGATCAAGTACAAGCAGGTGATACGATTGCCGTGCTTGATATGACTGAGCTGGAAAAAACACTGCGTATGGAAAAGCTGTCATTTCAACGTGATGAGCTTGCGATGAAGGAGCTGCTTCGAACACGTGATGAGATGGATCAGTCAGACTTTGAGCAGCAGCGTATAGCGTTTGAAGAAAAACGTCAAAAGCTTGCGGACATGGAAGCTGATATTGCGAAAGCAACCATTACAGCTCCATTTTCTGGTACGATCGTTTCCTTGTCTGTGAAGAAGGGAGATCTTGTAAAGGCGTATGATCCGATCGCGATTGTTGCTAATACAAATCTGCTCGTTCCTGCATCAAAGCTTAATAAAACGGAGCAAGAAAAAATCGCAGTTGGAATGGAGGCTACAGTCACCATTTCTAATGGCGGTTCAATTAAAGGTAAGGTTAAGCAGCTTCCAGTAAAAACAACTGAATCTTCAGGTGGCGGTAACGGAGGCCCAGGTGGAGGCAATGCTGACATTGAAAGAGTAGAAGACTTTATGATTATCGATGTGGACAGCTTGCCTGAAGGTGCTACACGAGGAATTCCTGCTTCGATTAAAGTGGTGACCAAACGTACGGAAAATGCAATCGTTATTCCACCTTCTGCACTTCGCAGCATCGGCAATCGTACGTATGTACAGGTCGTTGATGAAAATGGCAACAAACGTGAGGTGGATGTAGAGGTTGGACAGCAAACCGCTACAGATGTCGAAATATTACAGGGACTGAAGGCTGGTCAGAAAGTAGTAGGTCGATAATCGATGAGACTTCCTTTCTTTCGCTTTATATTCCGTAAAATGTGGAATACTCGCTGGCTCACGATTAGTACATTAGCTGGACTTATCGTTGCTGTCGCATTTGCCACGAGTATACCGATGTATGCGGATGGTGCTTTAAAGCGTGTAATTGCTAAGCAGCTTGAGAATGACAGTGTAGACTCGCCTGCTGGCTCTTTACTTATGAAATATCAAGGGGTCGCATCAACACCTACGAACTTAGAAGGACTTAAGGCGGTAGAGCAATATATACAAGTTGACCTGCCAGAGATCATTGGTTTTGACCATCATACCTTTGCTCAGCAATATGGAATTCGCAGCAGTAACGTGCTTCCAACAGATACCTCTCTAATCGATGCAAGTCGTACGCGTACGCTTGCGATTCAGAGCATGAGTGGACTGCAGGAGCATAATGAACTTGTGCAAGGTCAATGGTTTAAGGACACAGTAGATGGCAGTGGAGTAATCGAGGCAGTCATGCTTGAGGAAGGGATGTTCCGTAACGATGTACATGTAGGAGATCTCTATCAGTACCGGATTGGAAACAGCTCTCAATCTCTGCTCGTAAAAGTAGTAGGGGCTATTACACCGACTGACATGACTGATTCGTACTGGATGCTCGGATTAGAGAGCAATTTTACAACGTTGTTTATCTCCGAGAAGGTTATGAAGGAGCATATATTAGAAAAGCAAAAGATCGTTCTTCAAAACGCTGCTTGGTATTATAATTTTGATCTTACACAAATTCAAAGCAGTCAAATTAACCCGCTTGCTTCTACATTAAGTAGACTTGACATTGAGCTGTACCAACGATTAAAGGATACGCGTGTCGATAAGTCGTTTGCTGAAACGCTAGATCAATTCCGTAAGCAAAGCACGCAGCTGCAATCGCTATTGTTCACATTAGCTGCACCTATGCTAGCCATGGTGTTCTACTTTATTACAATGAATGCGAAGCAGGCACTTGATAAGCAGCGAAGCGATATCGCGGTGCTGCGCAGTCGGGGGGCCGGTACTAGGCAAATTGTCTCGATGTATATTATTGAAAGCTTGATGCTAGGCTTCGTTGCGCTGATCGTTGGTCCGTTACTCGGATACTTTATGTCCAAAGCGATCGGTTCAGCAGATGGATTTCTCCATCTTGTAAACCGTAAATCGATAACGATTGGTTTTTCTGTGGAGACTGTAATCGCTGGTCTTGTAGCAGTCTTTATTGCGATGCTGGCTACGATTGTTCCTGCCATACAATATGCAAGAGCTTCTATCGTAAGCTATAAACAAGATTTGGCTCGTTCAGATAAAAAGCCTTTCTGGCAAAAATGGTATCTTGATGTGCTGCTTGTTTTATTATCCGCGTATGGATGGTATTTATTTAATGAACGTCAATTACTGTCGCTAAATACAGGACTTGGTGCAGAAGAGATGCAGGTTCAGCCATTCTTATTCTTTATTCCAGCTATTGCAATCTTTGCAGTTGGTCTCGTCTGCTTACGAGTATTCCCTTGGATATTAGCGCTGTTCAAATGGCTGGGTAAAAAATACTTGCCAGTATCGTTGTATTTAACACTTACACAGCTTTCTCGTTCTTCTAAAGGCTACTATCCATTAATGACATTGCTTATTCTAACGATCGGGCTAGGTGTATATAACGCTTCAGCTGCCAGAACGATTGATCTTAACTCCACCGAGCGTACGCTCTACCAATACGGTACGGATGTCGTTATTCAAACGGTATGGGACGGTGTTCCAGAACGTACGCCTACACCAACACAGCAGACTGGTGGCGGCGGTGGTGGCAACGGTGGTGGCGGCAACGGTGGTGGTGGTGCTCCTGGTGGTGGCGGTAACGGCGGTGGCCCCGGCGGAGGTCCTGGTGGTGGCGGTGGCAACGGTAATCAGCCACCTGCAAAAATACTGTATAGTGAGCCGCCATTTGAGCTATTCCGTTCCAGTCCAGGTGTAACTGCTGCAGCACGAGTGCTGCAAACACAAAGCAATATTGTTGTTTCGGGTAAGACAGTAGGAAAAGGCAATATTATGGGGATTGACAATAAAGACTTTTCTGAGGTCGCTTGGTTCGGGGATGAATTGTATCCCGTTCATCCTGCATATTACTTATCGTATTTAGGTGAATACGAGCATGGTGCCATTATTCCGCAAAATATTGCTGATAAATATCAGATGAAAGTCGGCGACTATGTAACAGTTAACTTTACAGATGGTTCAGTTGAATTTTCGGTGGTGGGTATCGTGCCTTATTGGCCTAGCTTATACCCTGATGAAGAACCTTTCCTTATTGCCAACTTGGACTATATCTATGATCAGCTTCCTTTAATTCCTTATGAAGTATGGTTAAAGATGGAGCCTGATGCTCCAGTTGCTCCGATCTATGAATCGTTAATTGCAGCAAATATGGAAGTAGCAAGCGTGAAGGATGTACGAAATGAACTTATTATCCAATCCAAGCTTCCTACACGTGGCGGGGTATTTGGTATTCTAAGCCTAGGCTTCCTAGTTACTGTTGCAATTACGCTTGCAGGCTATCTGTTATATTGGTTCTTCAACTTGTCTGGTCGTGTCGTACAGTTCGGTGTGCTGCGAGCGATGGGTCTTTCTAAGGCACAGCTTACGAGCATGCTGCTTCTTGAGCAGCTCTTTACAGCTGGACTTGCGATAGGCTTAGGCTTTGGGATCGGTAAGCTAGTCAGTTATATCTTCCTGCCGTTCCTACAGACAGCAGATTCTGCAACGAAGACGGTACCGCCATTCCGAGTTATCTTCCAAGCAAGCGATACGAACCAATTAATTATGGTCGTAACGGTAATGATGCTAATAGGTGCTACCTTCTTGTTCTTGCATATTCGTAAGCTGAAGGTACATCAGGCAGTGAAGATGGGAGAGGAGCGCTAACGGATGATACATTGTGAAGGGTTAGTCAAAATATACAAAACAGATGATCTAGAGGTTGTCGCGTTGCAGGGCTTGAATCTGTCTGTCTCGCAAGGCGAGCTTATGGCGATCATCGGTAATAGCGGAAGCGGAAAGTCAACGCTTCTGAATACGCTGGGCGGTCTTGACCGCCCCTCTGCGGGACAGGTAAGAGTAGGGAAGTGGGATCTGCTTAAAATGACCGAAGAGCAGCTTGTCGAGTATAAACGCGACACAGTAGGGTTCATCTGGCAAAACAATGCACGAAACCTGCTACCCTATCTAACCGCACTTGAGAACGTGGAAATGCCGATGATGCTCTCAGGTAAGCTGGATCGCGAATACGCGAAGCAGCTGCTCGAGTGGGTCGGACTAGGTCATCGTATGAACAACAAGCTTCATCAGCTATCAGGTGGTGAGCAGCAGCGTGTAGCGATCGCCATCTCTTTATCTAACCGTCCACAGCTTCTGCTTGCCGATGAGCCGACGGGATCAGTAGATACGGCTACCTCAGATATGATCATGAACATATTCCGTAAGCTTAACAAAGAGATCGGCGTTACGATTGTTATCGTTACGCATGATATGGAGCTAGCAAGTCAGGTTGATCGTGTCGTTGCGATCCGGGATGGATTGACGAGTACGGAATTCGTAAAGCATAATCCAGAACTTGGAGCAGCTAAGGATGGATTCGTTTCCTTCTCATCTCATCGTGGCGACAATGCTGCGCATGTCGCATACGTTGTCGTTGACCGAGTCGGAAGACTACAGGTGCCTAAAGAGTATCTGAAGGCAATGAACATTAAGGACAAGGTGCTAATGGAGTTTGACGGCGAGAAGCTCACGATCACATCTCCAGAGCAGCCGGCAAAGGCTGAATCTCAGGCTGAGGAAGAAGCTCCTAAGGATGAAGCAAGTGATGCAAATGATAGTAAGGCTGAGACAGCAGAAAGCGATGTGAGCGTCGCTGAGGTAGCTCATAAGCGCTAACTAATCATCATAATATCTAAATGCATAGCAGGATGGAAAAAATGTACGCATTTTTTTCCAT
Organism: Paenibacillus camelliae; assembly: GCF_023715345.1. Taxonomy (GTDB): domain Bacteria; phylum Bacillota; class Bacilli; order Paenibacillales; family Paenibacillaceae; genus Pristimantibacillus; species Pristimantibacillus camelliae. The sequence continues at coordinate 529,795 of NZ_JAMBNY010000001.1, read as the reverse complement.
CCTGCTTTTTTGTGTGGAACATTGTAGCCCAATAATTATTGATTGCTATTTGCAGACACAATCACATTTGGAATAGATATCGCGGTTGGCATAACGTTTCACTAAGAAATTCATGGTGTAATAATCCCTTCTTTCATCAATCTTTCTTTATCAGTAAGAGCGAATCTCCCTGGTGTCCAGCTTTCTAAGGCGCCACTGCCTCCAATGATCTCACCGTCTAATTCATAAATGGAGGCATACACTTTCTCTCCAGAAGCCTGTCTTTCCTCCAGCACATAACCCGTAATATAAAGTTCTTGTCCTCTATAAGGCTCTAAATCTAAACCTGAAGAAATACGCAACGATTCAATACGTTCAGGATAATAATTCATGACTTCACTATTCTCACTAAGCTTCTCTTGAATGTGCCATCCATAGGATTCTAAATATTGAATATGGACATCTAATAATTCATCAGGGGTTTCTTTATTACAGCCAGTTAATAGAGTAACACTACAACAAAGCAATATAATGAGTATTTTTGTACTCACAAAACTCACCCTCCCTTAATTATCCAGTTGTTAATAATAACGCTAGCAAAGTTTACATAGTTGCACACTATATTGAAAAGGCACAGGTCAGCCTGACGTTCTCAGACCGTATAAGGCACGTCGACGACTTCTGAACATAAATACCTATCTAACATTAGTTAGGTGTGAGAAAGGAAGCTAGAGTCTATGATAAGCACTCCAACGGACGATGAGACTGTTATCGAAGAAACTAAGCCCTAGTGAATTATAAGGTGAAGAGGACTAAGCAGATACAACCTACAAAGACGCTCCAGCGGAGTCAGGGTGAAGAGGACTACGCAGATACAACCTACAAAGACGCTCCAGCGGAGTAAGGTGAAGAGAACTACGAAGCACAAGCCCCAACAAACTCTCCAGCGGAGTAAACAATGAGAGCGTAAAAGCGAAGCGTTTGCCTTTGTCCACTGATTTCTACATATAATATTCTTCAAGAAATCAGTGGACAACAGCAATTGGAGCCTCATTGTTTACGGAGCGCTGAAATCAGTGGACAACAGCAATTGGAGCCTTATTGTTTACGGAGCGCTGAAATCAGTGGACAACAGCAATTGGAGCCTTATTGTTTACGGAGCGCTGAAATCAGTGGACAACAGCAAATGGAGCCTCATTGTTTACGGAGCGCTGAAATCAGTGGACAACAGCAAATGGAGCCTCATTGTTTACGGAGCGCTGAAATCAGTGGACAACAGCAAATGGAGCCTCATTGTTTACGGAGCGCTAAAATCAGAGGACAACAGCAATTGAAGCCTCAATGTTCACGTAGCGCTGAATGAAGCTGCACAAATTGGGCACGCTATCCTTATCAATGGAGGTGAAAAGGAATATGTGGGTGTACTGGATTCGATTGTATGAATCGAAATTTCAAGCAAGCTGTGTTGTTCAGCGTATGGAGCATGATTACTGGATGTATGGTATGGAATGCCCCAAAGAAATTGAAATCTACAAATCAAATCGAGGAAAATACGGTGTAAGATATATGCCTGCACACCGCCAATAGAACGATGCTAAGGGCTCGAAAAATCATGAATGCGAAAATCTGAAGAAAATGTTGTAAAAAATGCTTGACGTGAGATGTTTGTTTATAGTATATTAATTCATGTCGCCATTGCGAGTGGACAAATTTTCAATGACGCGGGGTGGAGCAGTTGGCAGCTCGTCGGGCTCATAACCCGAAGGTCACAGGTTCAAGTCCTGTCCCCGCAACCAAATTCTCTAGTCGGTAATGATAGCATTCATTATATGATCGAGGGCCCTTAGCTCAGTTGGTTAGAGCAGTCGGCTCATAACCGATTTGTCGGGGGTTCGAGTCCCTCAGGGCCCACCATTTATTTTGCCGGGGTGGCGGAACTGGCAGACGCACAGGACTTAAAATCCTGCGGTAGGTGACTACCGTACCGGTTCGATTCCGGTCCTCGGCACCATTGCTTTACATAACTCTACATATTCAAATATACTTATACGCCGGGGTGGCGGAACTGGCAGACGCACAGGACTTAAAATCCTGCGGTAGGTGACTACCGTACCGGTTCGATTCCGGTCCTCGGCACCATTGATTGAAAATGTATATTTAATAGAATAGAGTCATGTCCATCCATTAAGCCTAGCTTAATGGATTTTTTATTTTAAGAAATTATCGTATCTTTGAAAAGTATATTCTGGTATTATAAGGAATTATCTTACAAGGTGGCGATGCTGGTGAAGTTTGTGATGATATTTGGACCGCAAGCAGTAGGGAAAATGACTGTAGGACATGAGCTTGAGAGGATTACAGATCTAAAGCTGTTCCACAATCATATGACGATTGAGTTATTAGCTCCCTATTTTGGCTTTAACCACGAAATGTGGAGATTAGTGAATAAATTCCGTGAAGATGTTTTTGAAGCAGCAGCTGCTAGCGATATGTATGGAATGATTTTCACCTATGTTTGGGGCTTTGATCTAAAAAGTGACTGGGACTATGTCGATAAGGTTTGTAAAATATTCGAAAACAACGGCGGAGAGGTTTATTTTGTAGAGCTAGAAGCTGATCTAGAGGAGAGAATAGAAAGGAATAAAACGCCTCATAGATTAGAGCACAAACCAACCAAACGAGATGTCACACGTTCGGAGCAGGAATTAATTAGGACAGCAGAGCAGCATCGCTTGAACTCCCTTGATGGCGAGATAACAAGAGAGAACTACATAAGAATTAACAATACGCGTCTAGCTGCCTGCGAAGTAGCTAATATGATCAAGACGAATTTCAATTTATAGAATGAACAAAAAGAGGAGAGTAAAATTCTACTATCCATTAATATGTATATGTAGGTGTTGAAACAAAACTACGCATGACCTCTAATGCTTCTATAAAATATTGGTTATCCAATCAATCCTAATAATCGCTTGCTAGTATAGCTTGCACCTCAGACGATGTACTCTATCTTCCATTAGTTAAGATTTTGCAAATGTTATAGGAATTACAGAAGGAGGATTTAAGTCCTCCCTCAGTATCTAACCAAACTTAACGGTGTTCAACTAAACATACATAGCTAAATTTACTAAATAGTTACAGCACAGCCCCTCTGCCTTAGTGGTGGAGGGGCTTTTTTGTTGGTAAAATCAATAAAATTTTAGTTTGTTAACTGTTGCCCACTTTGACTGGAGAAATGATTGTCTGAAGATGAGCTGTAAATGTCTGAAGATGAACTGTTGTCTGAGGGTGTAATTTGCTTATACATTTCTACTATTCGCTCCATTTCAGAAATAGCTTGTTGGTGAGATTGAAGAGCAGTATGTATAGTTTGTATAGCTTGACGCTCTTTTGAAATTAAATTTTGAAATTGCTGAGCACTTTTTTGTTCTTGTTGTTTTAATTGTTCATAAACGTGGTAGGAGTGAGTCGTTTGCTGAATCAACATCTGAACCATTTGCTCGCATTCGTTCATCGGATTTGGATTATTCTTATTCATTTTATATAACATCCCCCTTAAATTTAATACTTATATTATTGTCAAATTTTTGAAAGTTAATCAGTGAATATAGCTCTCACCTTTATTGGTGGGAACTCTTTAATTGGTATAATAAAGGTCGTCCATTTTTTGTTTTTGCACCTTGGTGCATTCTCGTCCCCAGTTCGTCCCCAACAATAATTTACTAGAGTGTGTTTAGTGAGATTTACATAAGTTAAGAAAACAAGAAAAACCCCTTGATTATCAAGGGGTTTGAACGTTTATGTACTGGTAGGACGGGCGGGGATCGAACCCGCGACTTCTACCCTGTCAAGGTAGCACTCTCCCGCTGAGTTACCGTCCTGTATATTTATAGCGACAATAGATATATTAACATAGCATACAACATTTAGCAACATATTATTTGTGAGTAATTGTACATAGGCTGGTTAGGCTACAAATTGATAGGATAGTGCATTAGACTTAATTTATGTACTAGTGCGCAACATATTAGCGGTTATGACCGTTTATTCGAGTGAAGCTATTATAACTACAAGGAGGAATTGATGTGAAAGGAAAACGAATAACAGCTATTGTATTATCATTGCTAATGGTACTGGCATTAACTCCTGTTGCGTCTGCTTTCGGCGACATTAAAGGGCTGAAAGGAGAGAAGCACATTACTCATTTGAAGGAGCGCGGTGTAATTAAGGGTGATTCCAAAGGAAAGGGTAAGGGTTCATATCATCCTCAAGCTAAGCTAAGCTATGCGGAAGCAGTTGTCATGCTTGATGAGGCGTTCGAGCTTGATTTATCTCATATTAAATTTGTAAAAGAGCCTAAAGTAAGTGATATTTACAAAAAAGTGAAGGATGGAAAATGGTACTCAGAGGCATTTTTACATGGGTTCTATAACGGAATTGAACTAGACAAAAATGTTAATCCGAACGCTTCCATTACTCGCGAAGAATTCGCTGCACTATTAATTAATCAAGTTGACCGTAAAGGCGACTACGCATTAATTATGATGCACATCGACTATAAGGATATTGATAAAGCTAAGGATGAATACAAGGATGAAATCCAAAAGCTATTATTGCTTAAATTCGCTGAATTAAGCAAAAATGGTAACTTCAATCCTACTAAGCCGATCACTCGTGAAGAAGCTGCGATTTGGCTAGATAAAGCGTTAACCTTCGTTGATGAAACATTCGGTAATAAAGACGATGAGAACAAGCCATCTGCACTTACGGATGTTACTTTCAAAACAGAAAAAGTTACGGATCAAGTAAATAAAGTAACGGTAAGTGCAACTGTGCCTCATCCAGGCTACGGCATCGCTATTACAGAAATTACATTTGATCAAGATACAGCATATGTAAAGATTAAACAAGTCGATCCTGATCCAAATAAAATGTATCCACAGGTTATCTCTACAGCTATTGCTGAAACCTATGTTGCATCGCATTATAAAGTGAAGTTAATCACTCCATAATAAAACGAAAAGAAGGTAGGATTGAATCCTATCTTCTTTTCGTTTTATTTGACATCTTACAAAAAAACTTCATAATAAAACCATTACCATACATATATCTACAGCGACTAAGGTTGTAAGAAGGAGCAGGTGTAAGTGATGACAGAACAGCATTTGATGCTGCATACAGATAAATATCAAATTAATATGATGTACGCGCATTGGAAGCATCATACGCATCATCAAAAAACAGTATTTGATGTATATTTTCGCAAGCTGCCATTTGGCAATGGCTTTGCCGTTGCTGCTGGGTTAGAGCGAGTTGTTCGCTATCTCGAGAATTTACGATTTAGCGATGAAGATATTGCGTTTTTAGCAAAGCAAGAGGAAAATTATGATCTGGCATTTCTAGAGGAGCTGCGCCAATTCAAATTTCACGGTGATTTATATGCTGCGATCGAAGGGACATTAGTTTTTCCGAATGAACCGATCATCCGGGTCGAAGCTACTATATTTGAAGCTCAAATTATTGAGACTGCGTTATTGAATTTCGTGAATTTTCAAACGCTCATTGCTACAAAGGCAGCAAGAATTAAGCAGGTGGCTCCGAATGACATTCTAATGGAGTTTGGAAGTAGGCGTGCTCAGGAGGCTGATGCAGCGATATGGGGAGCTAGAGCGGCTTGTATCGTAGGCTTCCATGCAACGAGTAACATGCGGGCAGCAATGTTGTTTGATATCCCAGCCAAAGGAACGCATGCCCATGCATGGGTGCAAATTCATAATAGTGAGCAGGAGGCGTTTGATCGTTACGCTGAGGCTTTGCCTGATGATGTAACGCTGCTCGTTGATACGTACGATACCCTTCGTGATGGGGTACCACATGCGATTGAAACAGCGAAGAAATTAGCTGAGAAAGGTAAACGCATGAAGGCGATACGTCTGGACAGCGGTGACCTTGCTTATTTGTCCAAGCGTGCACGTACGATGCTAGATCAGGCGGGATTAGAGGATGTGAAGATTGTTGCATCTAATGATTTGGATGAAAACATTATCGTGGAGCTTAAGGCGCAGGGTGCGCGTATTGATAGCTGGGGGATAGGTACAAAGCTTATAACAGCGGCTGATAACCCCGCTTTAGGTGGAGTCTATAAGCTTGTTGCCAAAGAGAATGAAGGTGAGTATGAGCCTGTCATTAAAATATCAGGTAATCCGGAGAAAATTACGACTCCTGGTAAGAAAAATGTTTACCGGATTATAAGCAATGAAACAGGTAAGGCAGAGGCTGATTATATAGTACTGCATGATGAGCTGCTCGAGGGTAGCGCAGAGCCGCTTATGCTATATGATCCTGCACATCCCTACATCAGACGCAAAGTGGAGAATTACAGCGTGCAGGCAATCCTTGCACCGATTTTCGTTAATGGACAGCTCATTTATGAATTGCCAACTGTAAAGGAAATAGCTGACTATCACCGTTCACAGTTGGATCTATTTTGGCCTGAGACGCTGCGCAAGTTAAATCCTGAAAAATATGATGTTGTGCTTAGCGATAAGGTTTGGAATATGCGTAAAGAGCTAATAAACCAGCATACGAAATAAGAAAAGGTAGGATGGGGTTATAAAATGCACCCATCCTACCTTTTTCATTTAAAAGGTTGGTAATTGATCGAGATTATTATCAGGGGTATCGTCAGGGATGGACCGAATATGCTGCTCATGGTCTCGTCCCTTAAATAGCTGCAAGTTTTTAATCTCTCCGTTTTTCACCATTTCCTGCGCTTGTAGATAATCAACAACTTCTCCAGAGGAAAACTTGAATTCAATAATATCTCCTTCACTGTTTCTTCTTACCGCGACAACCTCGTGCTGCATAAGATTAGCTCCCTCCTATTCGATAATTGACGGTTTGCCTTGCTCTACAATTTCCATTGCACCCGTCTTACCGATATAGTTCCCTATTGTGTCGCCATAATGCATGAGCTTGATTTTCCGCTGAAGTTCCAGTGGAAGAGTAAGCAGCTCTTTTAAGGTTGTATGAACATGGCCCGGCCCTTCAAGCTGGCAATCATGATAGAAGGTTTGTACACCAGCCTGGTGTAGTTCCTCTAGCAGCTTTGGATTAAAAGTCATGTCTGCAGAATAGAAGAAAGTATCATTTATAATAAATGAGTAGCTGTCTTTGTTTTTAATATGATCTGTCTTCAGCAGCTTAATCTTTAAATCCTCTGCAAGCTGGATATCTGTGTTTGGCTGAAGTGGAACGACATTGAAGAAGCATTCAATGTGATCGAGCTCCCCTTGTACAAGGCCACCACGTAAGGAGTGGTTCCATAGTGGTTCAATTAATGTTTCGGCAATATAAAGGGTAGGCTTTTTTGCGTAAGTATACATCATCTGATAAGCGAGCTCTTCAAGTCCGCCTATATGATCTGCGTGAATATGGCTAATTAGAACACCATCTAACTCTGCAAATGTTCTCCCTGATTGATATAAAGCATGTGGCAAGGTAATACCACAGTCGATTAAAAGTTTCATATTATCCAATTCAAGGAGTGCATTGTTATTAAAGTAGGCTTTTGCAAAAGCATTTCCCGTACCAATCATCGTAATTTTCAAGCAGATGCCTCCTCACATGACATTCATCTATAAAGATAGTCGTTTATGATCAAAACTTCAGTAATGTACATCACAAAATATGAAGCTAATTGGTCAAATTTGGAACAATATATTTCCATAGCTAGCATTTTAGCGGAAGTATAGCGGATATTCAACATGAATTGTAGTTATTATTACAAATTGTAGCGTAATTATGATTAATGTAAAATTTTTCAACGTTAAATTTCTTTCATTAACCGCAACTTTTTTATATGAATATAGTCTAACGATTTAGAAGCTCATATACTGGAGGTTGTTAGACCATGAAAGGTAAAAAGTTATTGCTGCTCGTTTGCGTAGTGATGATATGGAGCTCAACCATTATATTCGCAAATGCATCCAGTCAGAAAATTAAGGTTTTAGTGAATGGTATCAATATTGGCGAAGTGGGTGTGCTCTTTGAAAATACAACGTATTTACCGCTGCGAAAAGTTGGAGAATCACTTAATGCAATCGTTGAGTGGAACTCTAACAGCAAAACCGCAGTGATCTATGATCCAAATGTCCATATGTTTGTATACAATAGCAGCAATGGTGCGGAAACTACATTTGGTGAAGTATCAAAAGGCTTTAGCGGGAAAATAAAAATCTTTGCTCAAGTAGATAATGTACAATTCAAGCTGAATTCAGTAAAATTTGCGATTGTTGATCCAAGCGGCAAGGAAACGCTCATTCAAAAAATTGCTGTCGATAAGGAAAGAGACAATTATTGGTTCGTTACTGATGAGACGAGCTATCGCTTTAGTTCCTCCGGTAATTATGTCATTCGCTGTTATATGCAAACTGAATTTAGCGATGAGTGGGTCGTTACATCGGAGAAGATCATATCCTCCACTTAAATTCATTTGACCGTGTTCACACATTCTGTTAGGATAGAATGGTTTACATAATCAAAATTTCTAGTGAAATGAGGGTACGACTGTGAGTGAACATGAACACGGACCAGACTGTGGATGCGGACATGACCATGACCATGAGCATGAGGAGCATGTCTTTATAATAGCCGATGATGAAGGCGAAGAGCGTGAAATGGTGATGGTATACACCTTTGAATCAGAGGATCAATTGTATGCTGTACTGCTTGATCGTCAAGATCCTGAGCGCGATGGTGTTATTTTCCGAATCGAGGAAGAAGAAGAGGAAACATTCCTTGTTGGTATTGAAGATGATGAGGAATGGGATCGTGTTCAAGCGATCTACGAAGAAATTGCTCGTAGCGAAAACGGTGAGTAACAATGTACTATGCGGCTGTGCATACTGATGCATGGCCGTTTTTTTGTGCGTCTATCTCGTTTTCATGAATATTTCATAAAGTTTCCGTTGAATCGTCTCGAAATTTGTGAAAAAATGTGAGAGACAACAGAACAATTTTATTGTATAGTAATGTTATTGCAATAAAGCAAATGGGAATAGTCGGATATAAATGAATATAACGGACTTAATATATATAAAATAATTGGTTAACGAAAATAGCCTCAAGCAAGTAGGGGGGAGACCTTTGATTCAGCTAAAAAATATTAAAAAAGTTTATGGTAAAAAGAAAAATCAAACTACAGCACTTTCTGGGCTAAATTTGACTGTGGAAAAGGGCGAGATTTTTGGTGTAATTGGTCATTCGGGAGCAGGAAAAAGTACGTTGATCAGATGCATTAATCTGCTTGAACGACCTACATCTGGCGAGGTTTGGGTTGGCGGGGTTGAGCTTACGCGGTTAGGAAAAAAAGAGCTGCAGCAGCACAGAGGAAAGATAGGGATGATCTTTCAGCACTTTAATCTACTGTCCTCTGCTACTGTATATGACAATATTGCGTTTCCGCTAACGATAAGAGGAGCTGGAAAAGCTGAAATAAAAAGCAAAGTAGAAGAACTGCTAAGCTTAGTTGGCCTTGAGGAGCATCGTAATAAATATCCAGCACAACTATCTGGTGGGCAAAAGCAGCGGGTAGGTATTGCAAGGGCGCTTGCCAGTGATCCGGACGTGCTGCTATGTGACGAGGCAACCTCTGCACTGGATCCTCAAACAACTGATTCTATTCTTAGCTTGCTTCTAGACATTAATAAAAAGTTTAACCTTACGATTATGCTCATTACACATGAGATGCATGTGATTCAAAGCATATGTGACCGTGTTGCTGTTATTCACGCTGGGGGCATCGTTGAGGAAGGACCCGTTACAGAGGTATTCTTAAAGCCAAAGCATTTCATTACGAAGGAATTTGTCAATCGTGATTCGTTTAGCGGAGAGCATGCAGTATACCGGACAGGTCAGAAGTGGACAAGACTCGTTCAAATTACGTATTTAGGTTCAAAAACCTATGAGTCGACACTATCACAGGTGGTTAGAGAAACCGGTGTAGACTTTGCTATTTTACAGGGGGCAATCTCAACGATTAAGGATACTCCTTATGGTAAACTGATCGTTGCGCTTGAAGGTACAGAGGATGCGGTTCAGCAAACGATTCAAAAGCTGCAGGAGCATGACCTTGATGTGGAGGTGATGGAATAATGGATTTCTCTTCAATCGATTGGAATGAAATGGGAGGAGCGACAATAGACACCCTGCAAATGATGGGATTTGCAACGTTGTTTACGTTTATTATCGGGCTGCCGCTTGGAATCATACTATTTGTTTTCTCAAAGTCCAATTCCATCGTGCTGCAAGCCATATACAGAGTATTGTCACTCGTTGTAAACATCATCCGCTCCGTTCCTTTTATTATATTGATTCTGGCTCTCATTCCTTTCACTCGCATGATTATGGGAGTATCTACTGGCGTAGAAGGGACAATTCCGCCCCTTGTTATTGCAGCTGCGCCGTTTTTTGCAAGACTCGTAGAAACGTCTTTACGAGAGGTGGACAAAGGCGTCATTGAAGCCTCTTATGCAATGGGAGCTTCCACGATGCAGGTCATTCGTAAAGTTCTGCTACCAGAATCACTGCCAGGTCTTATTGCCGGTATGACGATTACAGTCGTTACGTTAGTTTCCTATACTGCAATGTCAGGTATGGTTGGCGGCGGCGGGCTGGGTGACTTGGCAATTCGATATGGCTACTATCGGTATGAATCCGAGATTATGCTCATTTCCGTTGTGTTTATGATCATTTTAGTGCAAATACTACAAATGGTTGGCGACCGACTAGTGATTTATTTTTCGAGGAAATAAGGAAATATATATATAGATCAAGCCTTATTTACAAAAAAGATTTTTTGGAGGGGTAACTGTATGAAAAAATGGTCTTTGTCTGTACTTACTTTAGCGTTAGTATTCGTTTTAGCAGCTTGCGGAAACGGAAACGATGCAGCTAACAACTCGGCAAACTCAACAAATAAGGAAACGGGCTCTAATGGAGCTGAAGCACCTGCACAGCTTGAAAAGCTTGTTGTTGGTGCGACAGTACCGCATGCTGATATTCTTAAGTTTGTAGCTCCAGCACTTGAAGAGGAAGGCATCGAATTAGAGGTAAAAGAGTTTACAGATTATGTTCAACCGAACATTCAGCTGCAAGAAAAACAGCTTGATGCAAACTACTTCCAGCACCAGCCTTATCTTGATGAGCAAAATGCACAAAACGGCTTTGAGCTAGTTGCTGTAGCAGGTATTCATGTAGAGCCATTCGGCGCTTATTCTAAAAAATATACATCTGTAGAGGAAATCGAGGATGGCGCTAAAGTTGCGATCCCGAATGACCCAACAAATGGTGGACGCGCGTTGTTGCTGCTTGAGAGTCAAGGCTTCATTAAGTTGAATCCAGAAGCAGGAATTACTGCAACGAAAAAAGATATTACGGAGAATACGAAAAATCTAGACATTATTGAGTTAGATGCAGCAATGCTTCCACGTCAATTGGAAGAGGTTGATTTTGCGCTGATCAATACGAACTTCGCATTGGAAGCACAATTGAATCCAATGAATGATGCACTGTTTATCGAGGATAAAGATTCGCCGTACACAAATATCGTTGTAACTCGTCCAGATAATAAGGACGCTGAGGCGATTCAAAAACTTGTTAAGGCTCTTACTTCAGAAGAAGTAAAGCAATTCATCGAGGAAACCTATGAAGGAGCACTGGTTCCAGTATTCTAATCTTAGGATAAATCAATATTCTCACTGTATCCCGCTGCATTTGTAGCGGGATTTTTTTAGTTATAATTGTTGTGTTGTATTAGGGAAGCTAGGGGAGAGTTGAGAACTGATCAGCATGTGGTGAAGATTGGAAATCGAGGTATGTATAAAAAAGGAGTCCCTTCAGATTATATACACTCTGAAGGGACTCCTATTACATTGGAGGAGGGCTGCTAGAAGATCGCTGTTTCCTCTACGATCACCTTAACATGCTCGATTGTGCGGTCCTCAGGACCCTTTACTGGCAGGCCGACCTCTACATGCTCGATGATATAATCGATGTTGTTTTGTGAAATAACTTCACCTGGCAGTAAGATTGGAATGCCTGGTGGATACACATAAATAAACTCTGCAATAATACGTCCAGCCGATTCCTTGAATGGGATGACCTCGGTTTCTGCATAGAAAGCGTCACGAGGAGTAAGTGATAGCTGAGGAATCTCTGGAATTTTAACGACAAGCTCTCGAGCCTCTGCGCCTTCATAGTACGTTTCAGATAATGTTTTTAAGGCAATAATGAGCTTCTGTACTGACTCTGAGTTATCACCTGGTGTAACTAGGCACAATATGTTATACATATCGCTCATCTCAATCTCAAGGTTGAAATGCTCGCGTAGCCAATTTTCTGTATCATAACCGGTAATGCCTAGATGGCGAACGTGTATCGTCACCTTTGTAGGGTCATAATCATACGTTGCTTCATCACCTAGAATCTCTTCTCCGAAGCAGTATAGTCCTGGAATTTGGTTAATCGCTTCACGTGCTTGATTAGCTAGCTCGATGGCTTGTTCTGCAATTTTCTCACCATAAAGCGCTAGCTGTCTTCTAGAGGTGTCTAATGAAGCGAGCAGCAAATAGGAGGTTGATGTTGTCGTCAGCATGCTTAATATCGTTTGCACACGCTGTGGATTAATAAGTCCTTTTTTCACATTCAATACGGAGCTTTGAGTCATAGAACCGCCAAGCTTATGCACGCTTGTAGCTGCCATATCTGCTCCAGCCTCCATAGCTGACATTGGAAGCTTTTTATTGAAGTGAATAAGCACACCATGTGCCTCGTCGACAAGAACGGGAATATGGTAGCTGTGAACAAGTTCAACGATTTCCTTCAAATTGGCACAAATGCCGAAATAGGTTGGGTTGATGACAAGCACAGCCTTTGCGTCTGGATGTCGCTCTAACGCACGTCGTACCGAACGAGTCGTAATCCCATGATCAATGCCAAGCTTACTGTCTTGAGCTGGTGAAATAAAAACTGGGCGAGCACCGGCGAATATAATAGCAGACAGCACGGATTTATGAATATTGCGCGGAATAATAATTTTATCCCCAGGCGCGCATACCGATAAGATCATCGTCATAATTGCTCCGCTTGTGCCTTGAACGGAGAAATAGGTGTAATCAGCTCCGAATGCGTCTGCAGCTAGCTGCTGAGCTTCTTCTATCACTCCAGTAGGCTGGTGTAGATCATCAAGTGGTGCAATGTTAATTAAGTCAATGGACAGGGCATTTTCGCCAATAAAAGAACGAAATTCGGGATCGCTCCCTAATCCTTTTTTATGTCCCGGAATATGAAACTGTACTGGGTTCTGCGCTGCATGTTTCGTTAGCGCGGTAAAGAGCGGTGTACGATGATGATCCATCGTTTACATCCCTGCCTTTCTTCAGATGTACAAACATATAGAGTATAACAAAAACAAAAGGATATGCAATATATTTCAAAACAAAAAATAACAGCTAGCTGCACTGAAGATAAAAGTTGTGACGAAATGTTCATAGTTAAGAGCAGAGCGATTATGTTACGATTATAAGATGGAGGGATATAGAAATATGGATAAACGTATGCTTGTCGTCATGGCAATTCTAATGATTACATTTATCGGATTTGGAATTATTATACCAGTTATGCCAGAGATCATATTAGAGACAGCATCCAGCAATGCAGAAATACATAATGGTGCGATTCTTGCGATCTATTCGTTAGTTTCATTTATTCTATCTCCAGTTTGGGGAGGATGGTCTGATCGAATCGGCAGACGTAAAATAATAATTGTGGGCTTAATCGGCTTCAGTATTAGCTTTCTAATGTTTGGCTTAGTGGCCGGCAATCTTGTACTGATGTATGTGGCCCGTGCGCTAGGAGGATTATTCTCAGGTGCTGTAACCTCGGTTATCGTCGCTTATGTAGCTGATATTACAACGGCTGAAACGCGTACGAAAGGAATGGCCTTCGTAGGGATCTCCATTGGCTTTGGCTTTATGATTGGCCCTGCTATTGGTGGGATGCTAAGTGTGATCTCTTATCAAACGCCTTTCTTCGTAGCTGCAGCACTTTCGCTTTTAACTACACTGCTTGCGATTACAATCTTAAAGGATACCGACGCACGAGTATCTAAGGACGAGCCGAGAGTGTCACGATGGAAGGCATTTGAGGGTGTGTCCAAATATTTATACGTGCTTGCATTTTTCGTTACCTTTACGCTCGCATTCATCGAAGCAACACTGCAGCTGTTTGGTATTGAGCGATTTGATGTTACTCCTGGTCAAGTTGGACTTATGTTCTTATATTCAGGACTTGCCGGAGCCGTTATACAAGGCGGAGTCATCCGTCGTTATGTGAAGCCTGGACAAGAGCCTAAGTTTATCGTTGCAGGACTGATTATATCAGCCATAGGATTTTTTATGCTGCTTGGCGCACATAGCTTTACTTGGGCGACGATCTCGATCGTTGTATTCGGAATTGGTAATGCGATTACAAGACCGTGTATTACGTCATTAATTACATTGAAGACACGTGTAAGCGTTGGAGTAGCATCAGGTTTAAGCAATTCGATGGATAGCCTAGGAAGGATTGCAGGCCCACTAATTGGAGCGTTTCTGTTCTCATTCTCCATTACACTGCCTTACGCTGTAGCTGGCGTACTGAGCCTACTGGCACTGCTGCTCGTTTATTACTATAAGCAAGCAGATCGTAATGCGAATAAGCTTGTAGAGCAATAGAGGATACACATCAATTAAAAAAGACTCACCTCATGCCTAGCAGCTAAGTGGCATGAGGTGAGTCTTTTCATTCGTATTAAGCATAAGCAAGACATGCTTTCTTGTATAAAGGCATAAGCTGATGATAGGTGCTAGCTGCAAACTCGATGAGCAACTGTTCATCCTGCACGATCGGGTCGTTTGGTTTTAGATGCTGACCGATGAGAAGCTCTGCTTTACCTACATCACGGAATCTTGTCAATAATTTTTCCCAGCCCTCAGTATCAAGCTCCGAAGCTCGAGTAGCTTCCTTTTTCATATGATCGACAGAGACGACGTACTGCTCTGGAATTTGAGCGATAAATTCATCTAAATCATTGAGGAAGGAAGCAGCAATATTGCGCTTTCCAGGTACTTCATAGATTAAAGCGAGCCAAACGAATAAATGATCATCAAAAAGTCCTAGCTGAAAATGAGGATGAGCTTTATAACCACGCTTTGAAGCACATAGCGCAAGCCAAGTATCGTTTGGAGGATTTACTGTGCGCCGAGCATGCTTAGCGATATGAAGATACATTTCGTTGCCAACAGCTGGACTAATGTCAGCAGCTAACTGCTCGCCAATACGCTGAAATTTTGGTCTAATATGCTCAATAATGCCTGACATGCGTTCTTCAAGACCAGGAATATGAAATACTTCAAAATCTTTCGGTGAAAAGCCAGTAGTTGTAGTTGTTGTCATAGCATGCGTCCTTTCAAGATTGTTTTAATTATTGAGAAGTCTTATCATTTAATAATTATTATAACATATAAATAAGCGCATGTCTCGTTAGGGATAATAGAAGGCTGTACCGTTTAAATTATCATTAGTTTCTAAAGAAGTTATAGTAAATACGATTAGGAAATGCTTTAACGGATAAAAATAGTCAATAAACCAAGTTGCCAATACATAAGATGAAGTATAAGATAATGGTAACAGCAAATAGTCAGAACATTTAGGCGATTTGCTGAGCAGTCAAATTAGGGGGGATTGCCGTGAATAGAAACTATGAAGTAGAATATTGCAACCTTGAGCTTCGTTTCGAGCGGCGGCAAATCCAAAATCTAATACGGGAGCTTATTCAGGAGGGTTACTCTCTATATTGGAGTGAGACAGATGGTAAGTTTCTTGTTTCTATCCGAACGGGGCGAAAGCTAGTGAAGCTTCACTTCGAAAAGGTGAATCAGCGCTACCGTATAGTTGGGGATTACATTATAAAGGATGAACGATTATCCGAGCTGCTTGAAAAGCTAATTAATGATTCACGTGGTCATGCTGTAGTTAAAAGAATCAAGGATCGCCAAATCGTCATTGAAAACATTATGTTTGGTGAAATTATTCGATTGGTGGAGGTGTCTGGTATGGAGCATCGCATTATTTATCAGAAAAAGCCTTTTGTTACCTTTGAAGACATGATTCAAGCTTTTCAGTCGAAGCGGGCCGAGGAAAGAATCGGTGTACTGCGCATGGAGTTGGATTACGAGCTAAGCAATTTGCATGAAGCCATTCTGGAGAAAAATGAAGACCAAATCGAGCAAATCACGAAGAAGCTGCAGACACTAAGACTTGAAATGTTGCAGCTGGAAATGTAACTATCAAATTATAGAAAATATACAAAAACGAGGGCTAACCCTCGTTTTTTTTGTTCTATGTTTGGACACTATAAACATAACTTAGCTGTCTCATTGATAATTATGATGAGAAATTCATCACAAATTCACGGATAACTGTTTTCTTATTGTAGTAAAAGGAGTAAAATAGAGCTATTGCAAAAAAATAAAGAAGAAGGATGGAATAAACCAAATGTCAAAACAACAAATTGGCGTTATCGGCATGGCTGTTATGGGCCGTAACCTAGCTCTTAATATTGAAAGCCGTGGATTTACTGTATCAGTATTTAACCGCTCCAAAGAAAAAACAGATGAGCTTATGGCAGAAATTTCAGGCCAAGGCAAAAATCTTGTACCTACGTATACGATCGAAGAGTTCGTTCAATCACTAGAAGTTCCTCGCAAAATTTTAATTATGGTACAAGCAGGCGCGGGTACAGATGCGACAATTAACTCCCTAATTCCACATCTTTCTGAAGGTGACATCATCATCGATGGTGGTAATGCATACTTCCCTGATACTCAGCGTCGTAGCAAAGAACTTGAAGAAAAAGGATTCCGTTTTATCGGTACGGGCGTATCCGGCGGAGAAGAAGGCGCACTAAAAGGTCCTTCCATCATGCCAGGAGGACAAAAATCAGCTTATGAGCTTGTTGAGCCAATTCTAACTGCAATCTCTGCAAAAGTTGGCGACGATGCTTGCTGCACATATATTGGACCAGATGGTGCTGGACACTATGTAAAAATGGTTCATAACGGAATTGAATATGGTGATATGCAGCTTATTTGTGAAGCGTATGACCTATTGAAAAATGTACTTAACGTATCAACTGAAGAGCTTCATGAAATTTTCACAGAGTGGAATAAAGGTGAGCTTGATAGCTACCTAATTGAAATCACTCGTGATATCTTCTCTAAATACGATCCTGAAACTGGCAAGCCAATGGTTGACGTTATCCTTGACTCTGCTGGCCAAAAAGGAACAGGAAAATGGACGAGCCAAAGCTCACTAGACCTAGGTGTTCCATTGTCCATCATCACTGAGTCTGTATTTACACGCTTCTTGTCTGCTATGAAGGAAGAACGCGTAGCTGCAAGCAAAGTGCTTAGCGGACCAGAGCGTCCAGCATTCACTGGCGACAAAGCTGAGTTCATCGAGGCAATCCGTAAGGCGCTTTATGCAAGTAAAATTTGCTCTTATGCACAAGGCTTTGCTCAAATGCGCGCAGCATCTGAAGAATACGGCTGGGATCTTCGTTACGGTGACATCGCTATGATCTTCCGCGGCGGCTGCATCATTCGTGCACGCTTCCTTCAAAATATTAAAGATGCTTACGATCGTGATCCTAACCTTCGTAACCTTCTGCTTGACGAATACTTCAAAAACATTGTGGAATCCTATCAAGCAGCATGGCGTGAAGTTATTGCGATCGCTGTTAAATACGGTGTTCCAGTGCCAGCGTTCTCTAGTGCACTATCATACTTCGACAGCTACCGTTCTGAGCGTCTGCCAGCTAACCTGCTGCAAGCGCAACGTGATTACTTCGGTGCTCATACGTTTAAACGTGTGGATAAAGAAGGTTCGTTCCACTTCAACTGGATGTCCTAATTTAATCGGTTTGAAGTCCGTGCACCGCTTCGCGAAGCCATTCGCGTAACCGCTCGGCTTCTTGTTCACTGCTTGAACGGCGGTGAATCAACGCCATTGCTGCTTCAGCATAGGCGTGGAAATTTTTAATTAATCGTGGCTGAGACAGTCCCAGTACAGCTGGGTCTGCATCAGCCACTTTTTTTGTTATATAGCCGAGCATCCAGACAACATCATCGCGTGACAAGGGATAGGTTGGATCAAGAATTTGATTAATTTTTTGTTTCGTTTGATCTTGAAAGATACGGATGGTTTGTTCTTTCATGGTTGTTCCTCCTTGAGTTGAAAGTTTGTCTTTTATCAACATACATCTACCCTTCACAGGGCTAAAGTGTTATGATAGACAAGATGAGCATTGGTAAAGGATGATAGCATGAGTGATTTTAACAAAATTATTTTAATTGGCTTTATGGGTACTGGTAAGTCAAGTGTTGCTGAAGCATTAGCTGAAGCGCTTCAGCTGCCAAACCTCGATGTTGACAAAGAAATTGTCGCTTCGGATGGTCGTGTAATTCCTGATATATTCGTACAGGAAGGTGAAGATGGCTTCCGTACAATCGAAACTAACGTACTTAAGCAGCTGTTAGAGCTGCCGCATCCAGCGATTATTGCTACTGGCGGAGGAGCTGTGCTTAAGGCGGTCAATCGAGAGCTCATGCTCGCAAGTGGCCTTGTTATCCAGTTAAGTGCAAGTGCAGATGTTATTATTTCTCGTGTTTCCAACGATCGCGGCCGTCCGCTATTACAAGGTGATGTAGCAGAGCGAGTGCATACATTGCTTGAAGCACGCGCAAACGCATACGATTTTGCACATCTAACGATCGATACATCTGATCAATCCATCTCACAAATCGTAAATGAAATAGCTAATGCTTGGCATAAAAGCCAATCAAGATAGATTAGAAAAGGAGATTTAGACATGGATGTTATTGTAACCCCAACTCCGAAACTTCAAGGTGAGATCGGAGCATTATCTTCGAAAAACTATACGACGCGTTATTTGCTTGTTGCAGCTTTAGCTGAAGGCAAGAGCACGATATATTATCCCGCTCATAGTGAAGATAGTGACGCGATGCGTCGCTGCATCCGCGATCTAGGTGCTACTCTAGAAGAGGATGATGAGAAAATCGTTATTACCGGCTTTGGCCGCAATCCGAAGGATATAAAGGAACTAGATGTTGGTAACGCAGGCGCAGTTCTTCGTTTTTTAATGGCAATAGCTTCTTTATGTCCAGATGTGACGTTTATTAACCGTTATCCGGAGTCGTTAGGTAAGCGTCCGCATATGGATTTAATTGATTCGTTGACTTCGATGGGTGTAGAAATCGAGCATAATGAAGGCAAGCTTCCTATTCGAATTAAAGGCGGAAAGCCTCGTGGTGGTCACATTAAAGTCTCTGGAAATATTAGCTCGCAATTTTTAAGTGCTCTATTATTCCTAACCCCACTGCTTGAAGAAGATAGTGAAATTGAAGTGTTGCATGATCTCAAATCAAAAGTTGTGATCGGTCAAACGCTAGAAGTGCTGGAGCAAGCGGGCATTGTTATTCATGCCAGCGAAGATTACATGCGTTTTACTGTTCCGGGCAATCAATCCTATCAGGCACGTGAATATACCGTTCAAGGAGATTATCCTGGATCTGCGGCAATTTTAGCTGCAGCGGCAGTAACAAACTCTAATGTTATTGTACATCGATTAATGGAAAATAGTAAGCAGGGTGAACGTGCAATTGTAGATGTTTTGAAAATGATGCAGGTACCACTAACGCATGAAAACAACATCGTTCATGTTCAGGGCAATAGCAAGCTAAAAGCGGTAGAATTCGATGGCGATCACGCAACAGATGCTGTACTTGCCATGGTTGCAGCTGCTGTATTTGCAGAAGGCACATCTCGCTTTTACAATGTAGAAAACTTGCGCTACAAAGAATGTGACAGAATTACTGACTATTTGAATGAGCTGCGCAAAGCCGGTGCAAATGTGGAAGAGCGTCAAGCTGAAATCATTGTCCATGGTCGTCCGGAAGGGCTGCCTGGCGGTGTGGAAATTAATGCACATTACGATCATCGCGTTATTATGGCTTTAACGATCGTAGGCTTGCGCTCAGCTGAACCGATTCGTATAAAGGATGCACACCATGTAGCCAAATCCTATCCTAATTACTTTGAGCATTTGCAAGCACTTGGTGCAAAGGTCGAATGGGTGGAAGCTTAATCGGCTAATGAGCATATTGCAACAAACAGCTAAGAGGGCTTATCCTAATTAAAGGATAGGCCTTCTTACATATGTATCCAACAATCGAATATACTATGACAAGAGGTGAAGAAAAATGTCTTTTAGTAATCCAAGCCGTGAACAGCTGAAAGAGCTGCTGCAGCAAACGAAAACGATTGCTGTAGTTGGATTGTCCGACAATCGCGAACGAGTGTCTTATATGGTGTCGGAAGCGATGAAAAAAAAGGGCTATCGGATCATCCCCGTTAATCCGAATGCGACTGAAATTTTAGATGAGACATGCTACCCTTCGTTATCAGATATTCCTTTCCCCGTTGATCTCGTTAATGTATTCAGAAGAAGTGAGTATACACCAGAGGTTGCAGAGGAAGCTGTGAAGATTGGAGCAAAGGCATTATGGCTGCAGCTTGGTATATTCTCCGAAGAAGCGGCACATATTGCCGAAGCAGCGGGCATGACGGTTGTCATGGATCGTTGTATTAAAGTAGAGGATTCAATCCTATTACCTACCGGCAAGCAAGCATAAAAAACGAGTTATGCTAGGCTATATGTAAATGATGGAGCTGCTATTCTTTTGTAAAGCAAAAGAATAGCAGCTTCTTCGCGTTAAGCTTGTTTTGACAAATAATACGAATAGCTTTAACATCGTTATAGGGTTTACATAGGCTTAACATGTTCGTCGCTTAAGTCATCGGAACGGGGGATAGTGATGGCGTTTATTGGGAAAATGCAGCAGCTTGGACGGGCAGTAATGCTGCCTATGATCATATTGCCTGCTGCAGCTGTATTTCAAAGCTTGGCTCAGCTTCCGTGGGAACATATCGGCTTGCCAGGCATGACTACTTATTTGCAGATTGCATCGGACGCAATCTTTCAATATCTACCATATATATTTGCGATTGGAATCGCGCTAGGCTTAACGAGCTCAGGACTGGCTGCTGGAATGGCAGCATTAGTCGGAATGTTTATCTATACAGGTATTACGACGCAATATGCACCAGGGACAGAACCAACTGTGCTTATTGGAACCTTAATTGGTATATTAGCAGGTGTGTCCCATTTACGATTTAAGGATCTACGTCTCCCAGAATATATACAGTTTTTCGGAGGGCCGCGTTTCGTACCTCTTTTTGTCAGCTTTATTACTTTGCTGTTTTCCTTGTTTATTGTAAATTTATCAGAGCATCTAGAATGGCTGCTTATCGAGCTAGGTGAGGTCGTCTCATTAGCAGGCGGATTTGGGGTGTTCTTGTACGGCTTTATTCATCGCATTCTTGTTATATTCGGGCTTCATCATCTTGTTAGTCACCTGTTTTGGTTTCAAGTCGGAGGCTATGAAACCGAGCAAGGCTACATGGTATATGGTGACTTGCCGCGGTTTTTTGCTGGAGATCCATCCGCGGGTGTATACATGGCAGGACTATACCCGACAATGATGTTTGCATTGCCAGCGATTGCAATTGCTATTATTCATGAGGCACGTGAGGACTTAAAGCCCAAAATAAGAAGAACGTTTACGCTTGCTGCTTTATCCTCCTTTTTGACGGGGGTTACCGAGCCAGTAGAATTTGCCTTCTTATTCGTAGCTCCTTATCTCTATGTTGTACATGCCCTACTATCTGGCATCATCATGTGGATAACGAGCGAGCTAGGCATTCTACATGGTTTTTCATTCTCAGCAGGCGCAATTGATTATTTGATCAACATGCACCTTGCCACGAAGGGCTGGCTTATTATTCCGATAGGTATCGTGACAGGGATCGTGTACTACTTTTTATTCCGCTGGGCTATACGACGCTTTCAAATTCCAACGCCAGGGCGGGAGGAAGGCTCACAGCTGGACGAGTGGGCAGGAGATATCCCATACCGCGCACCGTTAATTTTGCAAGCGATCGGCGGAAAAAATAATATTGTGCAAATGGAATCCTGCATAACTAGGCTTAGACTGAAGGTTAATTCCGAGAAGAGTATGGACATTAATGCACTTCGCAATTTGGGTGCAGCAGGCGTCATTCGCCTAGGTGGTGGACATGTTCAGGTCGTATTCGGCACATATTCTGAGCTGATTCGGGAGGAAATGTTAAAGACCATGCATCGGGATCAGCAGCAGCTTTCATTCCATTCCCCGATGCAAGGGAAAATGATTCCGCTGTCTGAAGTTCCAGATCCTATCTTTTCGGCGCAGCTTGTCGGAAATGGTGTTGCTTTTATTCCTGATCGAGGCGAGCTTGTATCGCCTGTTAAAGGGAAGGTCATGCATATATATCCAACGATGCATGCGATAGGTCTCTTGACGGAGGAAGGACTTGAGGTACTGCTGCATATCGGTATTGATACGTCCAAGCTTGTTGGAAAAGATTATTTCACAGCTGTTGTCAAAGAAGGCGAAGAAGTTGAGCCTGGTCAGCTGTTAATTCGTTTTAATTTGCATAAAGTAAAGAAAGATAGTAAGTCTCTTGCTACACCAATGGTTATTACAAACTCAGACCGAGTTAAGGCATGGCGCTACGCTCCGTTTATGGCAGTGAAAAAGGGCCAGTCCTCCATTATGTCGGTCGTTATAGAGGATAGCAAGAACGAGGGGGAAGTATGATGATTCAAGGAATTGGCGCGTCATCAGGCATTGCGATTGGAAAAGCTTTTGTACTCCCAAACTGGGAGCTGGAGGTTCCAGAGCAGCGTATCGATGTTGCAGATTTTGCGAGAGAGTTTGAGAGAGTATATGAAGGCATAAGAACCTCCAAGGATGAGATTAATCAAATCAAAGATGAGCTCAAGGATACGGTAGGGCTCGAGGAAACTCAAATCTTTGATGCACATCTCGCTATTTTGGATGATCCGATCTTTATGAACGAGATTCAAGGCATCATCCAGCGCCAATACAAGGCAGCTGAGGTAGCAGTGAAAGAAGCGGTTGATCACTTTGTGACGATGTTCGATTTGCTGGAGGATGAGTATATGAAGGAGCGAGCGCTCGATATTCGTGATGTCGGCAATCGACTTCTTAAGCATTTGCTCGGTGTACCGGAAATTCAGCTTCCTAGCGATAATCAGCCTTTTATCTTGATTGCGAAGGAGGTTTCTCCTTCTCAGCTAGCCCATCTTAATCCTGAGAACGTACTTGGCATCGTCACGCTTACAGGAAGTACGACCTCTCATTCTGCTATTATGGCTAGAGCGCTTGGTATTCCACTCATCGTGGGTGTTGAAGGAAAGCTTACAGAATCGCTTGTAACGGGTCAAAGCGTAATCATAGATGGAAGTGATGGTTCAATCTACATTGAGCCAACAGAGCATATTGTAGAGCTTTATAGACAGCTACAGGAGCAGCAGCGAGAGGCCAAGGAGATGCTGCAGCATCTGGCAGGCTACCGCTCTGTAACCGCTGATGGCAAGTTCGTTCGACTTGAAGCGAATATCAGCTCCTTGAAGGAGCTCGAGATAGCTTTGAGAGGAGGAGCACAAGGAGTCGGATTGTTCCGAACCGAGTTTTTATATATGGACCGGATGCAATTCCCTACGGAGGATGAGCAGTATTCTGTTTATTCCACTGTTGCTGAAAAGCTGCGGGAGCATTCTGTTGTTATTCGGACCCTTGATATCGGTGGAGACAAGCATCTTGATTATTATGAGATTGATGAAGAGCAGAACCCGTTTATGGGCTATCGGGCCATTCGCATCTCGCTTGATCAAAAGCAGCTATTTAAGACACAGCTTCGTGCGATTCTACGCGCAAGTATTCATGGCCAGATTAAAATCATGTTTCCATTTATTACATCGGTTAATGAGGTTAGAGCGGCAAAGGCTGCGCTTGAGGAAGCGAAGCAAGAGCTGCGTGAGGAAGGCGTTATGTTCGATGAGCAGATCCCTGTGGGCTGTATGATTGAGGTGCCAGCGGCAGTGATGATTGCTGATGCGCTTGCGAAGGAAGTTGACTTTTTCAGCATCGGTACGAATGATCTTATTCAATTTACACTTGCTGTCGATCGTATGAATGAGCGCATCTCTCAGATGTATGAACCGTATCATCCAGCAGTAATCAAGATGTTGAGCCTAATTGTTGAGGCTGCGAAGCGCAATCATTTACCAGTCGGTGTGTGTGGGGAGCTAGCAGGCGACATCCGTGCTTTGCCTATATGGCTAAGCTTAGGAGTAGATTCGTTAAGTATGTCTGCGCATTCGATATTGCCACTAAAATCTAGATTAATCTATGCATCGCAAGAGGAATGCAAGGAGATCTTTGCCGAAGTGCTTGAATGTGGAACAACAGAGGAAATTAAGGCGACTCTTGATCAATATATGGAAATATACGATCTAACAGCGAATGGTTAACCCATTCGCTGTTCTAGTGCTTGTACGAAGGCAAGCGCATAGGGTGGAAGATCTGGCGGGCGGCGTGCTGAAATTAAATTTCCATCGACGACGACTGCTTCATCTAGCCATACTGCACCTGCATTCTCCATATCATCACGGATCCCTGGTGTTGAGGTCACGGTTCTGCCCTGCAAAATTTTTGCAGAGATCAGTACCCAGCCAGCGTGGCAGATTTGCCCAATTGGCTTGTTAGCATCGTTGAGCTGTCTGACAAGATCAAGCACTTGAGGATATCTTCTTAGCTTATCTGGTGCCCAGCCTCCCGGTACGAGCAATCCGTCAATTTGGCTAGCGTCAAGTTCGTCAAAGGATAGATCAGCGACTGCAGGTACTCCATATTTACCGATATGTGTAGCGCCCTTTTTCGGACCAGCGAATAATACGGTGGCACCTGCTTCACGCGTTCGGTATACCGGATACCATAGCTCTAAATCCTCAAATTCATCATCTAATAAGCAAATGACTGTTTTATTTGTTAATGTCATCTTAACCCCTCCTTGTAAAGTGGACTTAGTCCATTGTATCGAAGCTGAAAGGTAGAGGCAAATGAATCATAAAATGACGAGCAAGACTTTTGTTGAAAATAGAAAGCAATGGCAGAAAAAACTGCGATGGCTGCCGGCAATCGTATGGATGGGCGTTATTTTTTTTATGTCATCCCGCACGGGTGATGAAATCAATACCGTGCTGCCATTTATCCAGAAATATTTCCCGTTCATCGAAGATTTTAATTGGGGACATTATGTAAGTTATTTTATTTTGGCTATGACGGTGGATTATGGATTTGGCTCTAAAGCATCCAGGTGGTCGACCAAGCTTATCATCGTATGTGTCTGTACGTTTTATGGCGTTACAGATGAGATTCACCAATATTTTGTAGGTGGAAGAATGATGGATCTATACGATATCCGCAATGACTGCATCGGTGCGACTCTATGGGTGTTGTTGTCAAAGCTATCTTTCGTTCAAAGCATTTGGAAAAAATTTAGTTATGAAGACTAGCAGGAAATGAATCAAAAAATGTCGAATCCCTTACAACATGACAAGAATATATTCATGATGTTGTTAGAACGTGTGAGGGAGTGGATTCTCATGCAAAAGATGTGTAATTGTGGAGAATTGATGAGTTTGAAATTAAGGACAGTTATTTTTTCAGGTAAGGTCGAAATCGATAACGTTCCTATCTATACATGTGCGATTTGCAGTCATAGTGAGGTAATTCCAGAGGTTAAGGCAGATTTGTCTGGACTCATACAAGAGCTGGGAGCTCGTCCAGAAAAACAGAGCTACTTGTTTAACGAGTGCAATGAGTGGGCAAATATATTAGTAGAATATAAGCTAGCTCAAAAAACAGCTCAATCCGCACAATATAAACTGGAGCAAATGATTGAGCAGCGAACCAACGACTTGCTTGATTTGTATTTGCTTGCTCAAAATTTGAAGGATGAGGTCTGGCTGGAATCTATTCGCAAACGACTGCTTCAAATCGGCGCGCAAATGAAATATTGATGAAGTTTCGTATACATAACGCGGATTTTATAGCTTAAAATACGCTTGGTAACGTAGAAACATTGCGAAAAATGTTATTTTACAGTATTATAATTCCAATATGTGTCGAACGTATCAATTATTTTATAGTAAATGGAGAGAGTGCACGTGACGGTAACAATATATGATGTAGCAAGAGAAGCAGGAGTGTCGATGGCCACGGTATCTCGCGTAGTGAACAATAATCCTAACGTGAAGCCTGCTACACGTAAAAAGGTATTTGAAGCAATAGAGCGTCTAGGCTACCGACCAAATGCTGTTGCACGTGGTCTTGCCAGCAAGAAAACAACAACAGTAGGTGTTGTTATACCTGATATTTCAAATGCGATCTTTGCAGAGGTTGCTCGCGGTATTGAAGATATTGCGAATATGTACCATTACAATATTATTTTGTGTAATGCAGATAAGAAGAAGGAAAAGGAAATTCGTGTTATTAACACACTTCTTGAGAAGCAGGTTGATGGCTTGCTATTTATGGGCGGGGCGGTTACGGAGGATCATCAGCAAGCATTCCGTACTGCGAATGTTCCTATCGTCCTATGTGCAACATCAGAGGATACTGGCAATCTAGCTTCCGTAGATATCGATCATGAAGCTGCTGCTTATGATGCCGTTCAAGCTTTGATTAAGGAAGGGCATACGTCGATTGCGATGATTAGTGGCACGTTAGAGGATCCATCCAATGGGTTTGCTCGTTTTAGCGGCTACAAAAAAGCATTAGATGAAGCAGGGATTACATACGATGAATCGTTAGTACGTATCGGTAATTATCGCTATGAATCTGGGGCAGACGCAATGCGCTATTTCCTTGATCTAGACAAGCGTCCAACGGCAGTGTTCTCTGCAACGGATGAAATGGCGATCGGGGCAATTCATGCCATCCTTGACCGCGGACTGCAAGTGCCTAACGATATTTCTGTAATTAGTGTAGATAATAGCCGAATGGCTTCAATGGTTCGTCCTCAGCTTACAACGGTTGCGCAGCCAATGTATGATATTGGTGCGGTATCCATGCGTCTACTGACAAAGCTGATGAAAAAGGAAAATGTTGATCAAGCCCAAGTAGTGCTGCCTCACGAGCTTGTCGTGCGTCAATCTGTAGGAGGAAAGCAATAATGGGCTTTAACCGTATCGGTATTATTGGAGCAATGACAGAAGAAATTGAATTGCTTCATCAAAATGTTCAAAATATTAAAGAGAAGCACATAGCAAGCGTTACTTACTATGAAGGGAGCTTGCATGGTGTTGACGTTGTTTATTGTAAATCAGGAGTAGGCAAGGTCAATGCAGCAATGTGCACGCAGGTGCTGCTATCCTTTGATGTCGATTGTGTCCTATTCACAGGTGTTGCGGGCGCATTAGATCCTAGCTTGAACGTAGGAGACATTGTTATATCGAGCAGCGCGATGCAGCACGATATTGACGTAACACCATTGGGCTTTGCAAAAGGGATGATTCCTTTTCAGGACATCTCTGATTTTCCAGCAGATGAGTCATTAATGAAGCTTGCCAAATCTGCAGGAGATGAGCTGTTTCCTAATCGTACGCTAATTGGCCGAATCGTATCTGGTGACCAATTTATTGCTAGTGTTGATAAGGTTAAAGAACTATATGAGCAGTTCGGAGGGGCGTGCGCCGAGATGGAGGGGGCAGCCGTTGCACAGGTCTGTGCAGCGAATGATATTCCCTTTCTAATAATTCGTTCGATGTCGGATAAGGCAGATGGATCCGCAGAAGTCACGTATACGGAATTCGTTGTGACTGCTGCAAACAATTCCTATGCGATGATTGATCGAATCGTATCTACTATCCGCTAATATCATTACTGATTTGAGGGCTGGATGAAAGTCATTGGATATGACTTTCATCCAGCCCTCGCTGTTTTAATACGAGTAAACTGCTGTAGTAATCCCTTAATTATTGCGTCAAATCATTTGATCGGTGCTCGTTTACATATCTTGAACCGCTAATTCTGCGATATGTTTGTTGCGTGCTGTAATTTCTTCTCTACGTGGTATCGCTTGGATACTGCCAGCTTCATCCTGCCAATATAATGGCAGCTGCTGCGTGGTAACGGTGCTCCATTGTTGAAGCCAGTCCTTCGGTAAAGGGGTAAGGTTTCGCTTTTGCTTAGCTTCAAGCAGCTGGTGAAGGAATGCATGGTCTGCCATCTCAAGCCATACATATGACCACGCACGGGGTACGACTCGAAACAGGTCATAGCCACCACCGCCAAGCGCTACCCATTTACCGTTGCAGTAGCTATGTGCTAGCTCGTGAATGAGCTGAGGAATTCGTTCATAGATGCCAATGGAGCAGTGCAAGTGTGAGAGTGGATCATAGGCATGCGCGTCACATCCATGCTGACTAACAATTAGATCAGGCTTATAATGCTGTATCGTTTTCCGCAATGTATATTCGAAGCTGTTAAGCCATGACTCATCCTCTGTATAAGGCTCTAGTGGCACATTGATGCTAGTACCATAGCCTTGCTCGATACCGCGCTCATAATGATAACCGGTTCCAGGAAACAGAAATTTACCCGTTTCATGAATGGAATAGGTGCATACGGAAGGCTCTGCATAGAAGGCAAGCTGAACACCGTCCCCATGGTGCACGTCTGTGTCAATATAGAGCACTCTAATTTGGTGCTGTCGTTGTGCTGCACGAATCGCAATAACTGCATCGTTATAGATGCAGAAGCCGGCTGCTCGGTTAGGAAGAGCATGATGAAGCCCGCCAGCCATATGATAAGCGTGCTGTAGTCGCCCTTGAACGACCTCCTCCACCGCATATACTGTTCCAGCAACGATACTGCATGCAGCCTCATGCATCCCAGCAAAATAAGGTGTATCGTCCGCTTGCAGCCCATATAGCTCAGCATTTTCCTTCAGATGAATTGGAGGCTGTGTCGTGCTGAGCAATTTAATCGCCTCGATGTAAGATTCTTGATGTCCAAGCAGCAGCAAATCTTCCATATCATATTTAGGTGGCTCAAAGATATCTGTCTGTGATAGTGCGCCTACATGCTCCAATAACGAGATCGTTAGATCATAGCGAATAGGATGGAACGGATGATCTTTTTCAAATTGGTAGCTGCTTGCTGCTTTGGAATGGATAAAGCGAATCTGTGGATTCGTCATAGCCTCACATTCAATCCTTTCTGCTTGGACAGATACTAATAAAACATGCTTTAGAAGCACAATCCCAGCTGAATTCAAAATTCGACATTAAATCAAGGTACAAAATCTAGCTTTCAGCACCAAGAAGTTTGAAAGAAGCTAGAGATTGAGAAGCGCAGCGTACGTAATTGGTACGTGAGCATCGGAAAGCTAGGCTGAATTCAAAATTCGATGCCGAATAACCTAACGGTTATACTTCGTGATCAAAGCTGGACTTTTTGAACCTACCTCATTAAATCAAGGTACAAAAATCTAGCTTTCAGCACCAAGAAGATTAAATGAAGCTAGGGATTTGAGGAGCGCAGCGTACGCTATTTTGTACGTGAGCACCGGAAAACCCGATGAAATTAATATTTGCAGTCGAGTATGCTATCAGTCTAACTTCGTGATCAAAGCTGAACTTTTTGAATTACCTCGTTAAATCAAGGTTCAAAAATTTAGCTTTCAGCACCAAGAAGTTTGAAAGAAGCTAGGGAATGAGGAACGCAGCGTACGTTATTGGTACGTGAGTACCGGAAGACCCGGCTGAATTCAAAATTCGACGTCGAGTTACCATACAATGACACTACGTGATCAAAGTTAGATTTTTGTACCCACCTCATTAATTCAAGGTACAAAATCTAGCTTTCAGCACCAAGAAGATTAAATGAAGTTAGGGATTTGAGGAGCGCAGCGTACGTTATTTGTACGTGAGCACCGGAAAACCCGATGAAATTAATATTTGCAGTCGAGTATGCTATCAGTCTAACTTCGTGATCAAAGCTGAATTTTTTGAATTACCTCGTTAAATCAAGGTTCAAAAATTTAGCTTTCAGCACCAAGAAGTTTGAAAGAAGCTAGGGAATGAGGAACGCAGCGTACGTTATTGGTACGTGAGTACCGGAAGACCCGGCTGAATTCAAAATTCGATGCCGAATAACCTAACAGTGACACATCGTGATCAAAGTTAGATTTTTGAACTTCCTCTAATACATGAAGCGATTGCGGAAGCGTACCCGATCAAACAGCTCCACCGACGACAACGGGACCTCAGAGCCGATTTTCACCATCAGACAGTTTGCGGGATGTGCACAAATCTCAGGATCATCCGTTGCATACCAAATCATATCCACTGATTGCATTAGCTTTTCCATCATTTTTCGGTAATCCCATACGTTAAGTCCGCTTCCTTCTAAATCCCAATGCCAATAATATTCAGTCGTATACACAATTACATTATCTAGCTGCCCCTCTGCGAATGCGGTCATAATTAGCTGCTTACCAAGCCCACAGCCGCGATAGTGATCGGCTACCTCAATCGCACCAAGTTCAACGAGATCCTGCATATTCCCTTCTGACCAGCGTTCATACTCATCTGGATAATGAAAGGTTACATAGCCTACTATGTGCCCCTCGAGATGAGCAGCAATGATTCTGCCTTCAGGCAAACCAGCGATCTCTACAAGCGCTTCATGCTGATCTCTTGGCTTTCGGAACGCATCAAGCGTGCCATCTAATGTCATCTCGCGGAGCCGTTCAGGAGGGATCGGTCCTTCAATAACTAGTGTTTGGTTAAGTGTAGAGATAAAGTATTCCCTATATTGAAACCGCTTTCTATGCTCCATAGGTTGTACCTCTTTCTTAAAAGGCGTTATTCCCTTCTACTATACATAATTCAACGTAATATGGAAAGATATAGTGCAATAGATTAGTTATATGATATAATAATTTTATTGTAAGCGCATTCTTTGGATTTTTATTGAATAGATGGGAGAGTGAAACGATGATTGACCTGCATCAAGAACGTATACCAGCAACAGTTAAGAATGGAAATCTTCAAAATTACGAAGCGGCACGTGAGAACTTTTCTTGGGATCAAATTGAATCCCAGTTTAGCTGGGCCACGACTGGTAAAGTAAATATCGCGTACGAAGCCATAGATCGTCATGTTGAGCAAGGAAATGGTGATAAGCTTGCTCTTATATACAGTGATCAGCAGCGTGAAGAGCGTTATACGTATGAGCAGCTAAGTCAAGCCAGCAATCGTTTTGCCAATGGACTCCGTAATTTAGGGATCAGCAAGGGAGACCGCGTCTTTATTTTTATGCCGCGAACTCCTGAGCTATATGCAAGTGTGCTTGGAATTATTAAAGTAGGTGCAATAGTTGGTCCGCTATTCGAAGCATTTATGGAAACAGCCGTAAAGGATCGATTACAGGATAGTGGTGCTGTCGCCATTGTAACGACTCCTGCTTTGCTCTCACGTATTAAGCGTGATGAGTTGCCTCAGCTTAAGCATATTATCGTTTATGGCGATGATGTAGTAGAAGAGGAAGGTGTGATCAGCTATAGCAAGCTGATGCAGGAGCATAGTGATCAAGCTGCAATCGAGTGGGTAGATCGTGAGGATGGCCTTATCCTCCATTATACATCGGGTTCTACAGGTAAGCCGAAAGGCATTTACCACGTACACAATGTCATGGTGCAGCAGCTGTATACCGGACAAATCGTATTGGATTTGAAGAAGGATGACGTATTTTGGTGTACGGCAGATCCTGGGTGGGTAACTGGAACCGCATATGGCATCTTCGCTCCATGGCTCAACGGTGCGACCAATGTTGTACGAGGTGGACGATTTAGTCCTGATGATTGGTATCGTGTGATACAGAAGTATGGTGTTACCGTATGGTATAGTGCACCTACTGCTTTTCGCATGCTGATGGGCGCAGGGGACGACGTAGTAAAGCAGTATGATCTGAGCAGCCTGCGACATGTGCTAAGTGTTGGTGAACCGCTTAATCCAGAGGTAGTTCGCTGGGGAATGAAAGTATACAATCAGCGCATTCATGATACGTGGTGGATGACGGAGACAGGAGCACAATTAATTTGCAACTATCCAAGCATGGATATTAAACCTGGCTCGATGGGTAAACCAATACCAGGAGTAGAAGCAACGATTCTTGATGATCAAGGTAATGAGCTTCCTCCATATCGTATGGGTAACCTCGCAATCAAAACAGGCTGGCCATCGATGATGCGCAAAGTATGGAACAATGATGCGAAGTATGCAGAGTACTTTAGAATTCAGGGCTGGTATGTATCCGGAGATTCGGCTTACTACGATGAGGACGGATATTTCTGGTTTCAGGGTAGAGTAGATGATGTCATCAACACATCTGGAGAGCGCGTAGGCCCATTCGAGGTAGAATCTAAGCTTGTCGAGCATCCTGCGGTCGCTGAGGCGGGTGTCATCGGTAAACCTGACCCAGTACGCGGGGAAATCATTAAAGCTTTTATTGCGCTTCGTGACGGCTATGAGCCTACGGAAGAGCTAGAGAAGGAGATCAAGCAATTTGTTAAGGTGGGATTATCAGCTCACGCTGCACCTAGAGAGATTGAGTTTAAGGAAAAGCTACCTAAAACGCGCAGTGGAAAAATTATGCGTCGAGTGCTGAAAGCATGGGAGCTGAATCTGCCTACAGGTGATCTCTCCTCCATTGAGGATTAATAACAAGCAATCATAATAACTTACAGACACAATGCCTGTCGGGTAGCCGGCAGGCATTGTTGTGCTATTGTCGATCCTTTAGCATTTCGTTATAATGCTATAAACTGTTAATAGGAGTGATCGTGCATGGATATTAAACTAATAACTACAAAGACGGAGGAACAAATACATAAGCTTGCGCGGCTCGCATATGAGATTTGGAATGAATACTATATTCGTTTATTATCCCAGCAGCAAATAGATTATATGCTTGATCGATTTCAATCGGTACAGGCGATAACTGAGCAGCTTAAGCAAGGCTATCATTATTTTTTCATCCAGCAAGAAAGAAATATAGTAGGATATGCAGCTGTTAAGCAGGAGGGAGAGTCTCTATTTTTAAGCAAGCTGTATATTAAGAAGGAAGCGAGAGGTCAAGGCTTCGGTAAAGCAGCGCTGCAGCTCATTACTAAAATGGCGGCTGAACGCCAGCTTTGCAAGATCTGGTTAACTGTGAATCGTCACAATGCATCCTCTATTGCCATGTATGAGCGAATTGGCTTCGACATTGTGAACGAGCAGGTAGCGGATATTGGCAATGGTTATGTGATGGACGATTATATAATGGAGCTTACGATTTCATAAATGAGGGGTTCATTTAAAAATTAGGCTATGTTAAATTCTAATGTTGATTTATGACCATAAGAAAACCGCCTTTGTGAAAAGGCGGTTAATTGAGCTATCGTTTACTGTTAATAAAAATTGCCCTTATTGATTCTACTTATCCTCAACCATTATCTCCAATACTTTTTCATCGCCCATCTGTGTTATAAAAATCGTCCAACGAGATTTAGATACGTCATATTTCACTTCTTTTATAACTGGATATGAATAATTTGCCGCCGCTACTTCCTTTGAAGCAAGGGCTTTTCGGATAGCATCTTCTTCGGTTAAATTGGCTCCATTTGGTTGTGGAGTCTGAATAACTGCAAAACCCACTGCTGTATCACTACCTGGATATTGAGTTGTCTTAGCACCATCAGCGACCCATACTTCCACTTTCTGACCAATCTCGATGTTGGAGGGGACATTCGAATACCAAGAAGCCGAATAATAGTGTTTTTCCCCACCGTTCGCACTGAAGTCTTGAACATTTGGGTTTGTGACAAGAACTTGATTATTTTCTTTCTTTACCACAAATCCTACAAATCCATCATTAAAGCTTTTATCTTGAGTTAAATCAGGTTGCGAAGACGAACCACTGTTTACTTCGGAATCTATTGATATCTCAGCTTTAGATGCACAAGCGGATAAAGCTAATATACAAATTAACAAAGTCATAATTTTGAATCTCAATGAAATCCCTCCTGTATAGCGATTATGTATTAAAACGCAGAATCGCCTTTCTTATGTTACAAATGATATTTCACTAAACTCCCGTTAGATTAACAAGAATAAGCTGAAAGCCGAAGTTTGGCGTACGTATCGGTCACAGAAAACAGGCACGATTTGACCAACATATTTTTCTTATTCGATGCGGTATTCTCGTATTCCTTGCTGTCTATAAAACGAAACCATGCCAAATAATGTTGCAAATATTTGGTTGCAACACCGTTAAAGCGGTCCATCCATTTCTTTAAGCGGCTGTGATAGCTGTTTACGTTTTGGATATGGTACACGCCCTTCACACGCTGTTTACCATCGGACTTGAAACGGTAATGAGCTAAGCCTTTCGTATTTGCGTACGAACTGAATGCTCTCCACGAATCGGTACAAAGAACATTTGAGTCGGAAAGATGTTCGCCAATTGCTTCATCCAACTTCGTTGTCTGAATACGCCCACGTCCAAGAACGCCAGAGTAGGTCATCTTCTGACGGTCACGGGCTACGAGGACGCAAACCTGGTCGTTGCTTATGTCACGATATTTGGATTTACCACCACGTTTTCGAGGCTTACGTTCAACTATATTACGCTTGCCTTTTTCAGAGAATAGAAAATTGGTTTCGTCCATTTCGACGATACCTTGGAACACTTCAGTTGGTATTTGCTTAATAGCGGCGAGAATCTTATGCCGCCAGTAAAACAATGTGACATGCGTGACTTCATCGTTTAACTGCTCTGCACATTTTCTCAGAGAAAAGCCCTCAATCATGCATTCAATAAAACGAACCCACATATTAGGTCGCCTCGTTTGTTGCAGAGGGGTGTTCGTAAGGTCATTGAACGTTTGGCGACAGGACTTACAACGGTAACGTTGACGTTTAACCTCTCCAGTGCGGGTTATTACAGCGTATTTCCCAAATCGCACAACAGAATGGTTTTTGCAATGTGGGCAAACAAGCCCATCTTTGTGCTTCTGCTCTTGTATCTCATCAATTGCTCTTACAGGAGCCGACATGCCCTTGGTTCGTGACTGCAAGAAATAGATAAGCTCCTGCTTACCGTTATCGTCCAAAGTATCGGCAAGCTTCTTCAGTTCATTTAAATTCATAGGTAAATCATCTTCGAACAAGTGATATATAACCATTATTATAGAACGTTTGTTCGGAATTATTAAATATCAACATTGAGGTTTAACATAGCCAAAATTAAAGGGATGGTACAGTATGCCGGAGCACTGTACCATCCCTTTATTGTATTACGGTGATCTTACATAGTATTACTCTTCGTGAACGTTACATTGTTAGGTGCTATTGCGCGACCAGCTTCGCT
This sequence comes from Paenibacillus camelliae, assembly GCF_023715345.1. GTDB lineage: Bacteria > Bacillota > Bacilli > Paenibacillales > Paenibacillaceae > Pristimantibacillus > Pristimantibacillus camelliae. Next base: position 494,246 of record NZ_JAMBNY010000001.1, on the reverse strand, counting down.
GAATGGCCCGATTCACCTAGTTCATTGACAGCGGTGATGACATAGGCTCCGCCAGATTGCGCACCGCTATGCTCATAGGATGCTGAGCTAGTCGAGCCTAGCTTCGTATAGTTGCCATCATTATCAGCACTATAGTAAACATTATATTCAGTAACTTGCTCTGATACGGAATTAGTGGACCAGCTTAAGAGTAGGTTCATTCCTACATATTCACCATATAGACCGACTGGAGCTGATGGAGCGCTGAGCGCAGGCTGATTATTGCCGTTATTGCCACCGTTTCCGTTATTGCTGTTACCGTTATTGCTGTTGCCGTTATTGCCGTTACCATTGCTATTGCCTTCAACGTTGCCTGAATCTGAATCAGTGTCATTAGGGAACTCTGGTAACTCAAGATCTGGCGGTTGGATATTACTTCCGTATTCTACCTTAAGACTTGGCTCAGATTGCTTACCAACGACATCAACTGCAACGACGTAGAAGCTCGTATGCTGTGCAGGGTTCACATTTACATTTACAGCGTAGCTTTCTTTCGTCCACACAATAGAATCGCCATATTTCTCGTATGGCCCCCCGTTAACGGAACGGAAAATCCGATATCCAACAACATCAGGTGAGCTGCTATTGCTGAATGTTAATACAAAGTCACTGCTTAATCTAACGTTTGGCGGATAAGCTGGAATTGCACCGTCATCCTCCCGAGGATCAACGACGGATGGGGCATCCCTACCTGCATCTGCCGGAACATAAGTGGATAGATCTCGTCTGCTGCTTGCAGGAAGCTTGGATTGAGCGGCCTGCAGATCAAGCATCAATTGATCGAGTGGTGCTTTTCGTACAATAACTTGCTTTTCCACCAGCATATCCTCTGGCGTAAGCTCATTTGGCTTATAGTTAACGCCATTGTACTCAATGACCTTCATATTGATGAGTGAATCATCTGTTTTTTTCGGTAAATATTCTTTATTGAACCAGTCTGTGACAACCAAGCCTGCTGATTTGTTCAAGCTTGATGGAAGCAATCCGCTCGTTGAGGATACGGTTGCCTTCACGATGTTTTCAGGCTGTTCGAATTTCTTATTCTCGAATAGATCTGGCCGGTTTTCTGTTAATTCATTCATAATGGTCGCCCAAATCGTACGTGCACGTGTTCGTGCGTTATTAGAAAGCGTGTGGATTTGCTTCTCATAACCAGCCCATACACCGAGCGTAACATCTGGTGTAAAGCCAACGAACCAAACATCTCCGTAGCTTTGTGTAGAACCGGTCTTTCCTGCGAAGTCAATCGTATTATAGGCTTTTAATTGACCTCGAAGCGCAGCCCCTGTACCTGCACCGTCAGCGATCGTGGTGCGTAGCATATCTGACATCAGAAATGCCGTTTGCTCAGAAAATACACGCTTTGGCTTTAACTCATGCTCATAAATCGCTTTACCGTTAGCATCTGTAATTTTAGAGATCATGTATGATTTGTTGATTTGACCTTTGTTAGGGATGGAGCCGTAGGCATTCGTCATTTCCTCAACAGTTACCCCACGTTCCAAGCCACCGATAACTCCAGTTTTTGCGTAATAATCTGACTCAGTTAATGTTGTAATTCCTAGCTCCTTAATAAAGTCAAGAGCTACTGGAATCGTTAATTCCTCATTGTAGATTTTTAGAGCCGGAATATTTAACGAACGATTCAGTGCTGTACGTGCTGTAACAAGTCCAGCGAATCTTCGATTGGCGTTCATCGGGATATGATAACCCTTTTGGCCATCCTCAAGAATTAGAGGTGCATCGTCAATAATGCTCGCAGGCTGAATTAACCCTTTCTCAAGAGCGGGTAAATAAGCTGCAAGTGTCTTCATTGTCGAACCAGGCTGGCGGATCATTTGCGTTGCATGATTTAGCTGCTCTTTGTAGAAATCTCGTCCTTCGAGCATACCAAGAATTGCGCCAGTGGAATGGTCAACGAGTATTGCTCCGACTTGCTCTATCCCTTTTTCTGGATGGTCAGGAGTAAAGTTATCAGGATTACTGCCGATTTCGTGCATCATATCATACACTTCTTTGTCAATCGTCGTATGAACATGATATCCACCACGCAGTAGCATCTCGCGAGCATCTTCAACAAGATAGGAATTCTCATCTTTGTTAAGGTCAGCTAGCGTTAAGTCTTTGTTGTTCTGCAGCAGCAATATTTTTGCTGCTTCTCGCTCAGCTTCGAGCATAAGGTAAGGATAAGTGTTATATGCTTTTTCAGTAGGCTCTGTAATCGAAGAGCGTATATCAAACGCCAATGCTTCGTTATACTCGGCTTCAGTAATTTTATTCGTCTCTCGCATTCTGCTCAATACAAGCTTCTGACGTTTAATTGCATTTTCGATGCCTTGTTCATTATATTGACCGGTACCTGTAAATGCGGTGTATCTGCTTGGTAATTGAGGCAAACCAGCAAGGTATGCAGCCTGTGCAATATTGAGCTTATTAAGGTCTTCGATTCCGAAAATACCTTTAGCTGCTGCTTTAATTCCGAATACTTGGTATCCATTTGAGCCGTTACCGAATGGCATTTTGTTTAAATATGCAGTTATGATTTCTTCTTTTTTCAAGTAACGCTCCATACGAAGCGAGAGAAAAATCTCTTTGATTTTACGGCTTTCTGTACGATCAAGACTTAAAAAGACACGACGGGCAAGCTGCTGTGTCAGTGTACTTCCGCCAGTCTGCGTATCTTCGTTAAATAGCCGTTCTTTAACTGCTCGACCTAGTCCGTATGCATCGACACCTGGATGCTCCCAGAAGTTTTGGTCTTCTGTCGCAGTAAGTGCGTCTAACACACTCTGTGGGATTTCATCGTATGTAATAACGATACGATCCTCATCTGTTCGAAGCTGACCGACTAGTGTTCCATCGTTAAAGTAAACATAGCCTGTCATAGAATATTCTTCTATTTTACTTTGAATATAGGATTGAGGACGAATTTCCTCGTCTTTAACATTAGCAGCAACATAACCTGCCACTGCTCCGCCTGCAAGTAAGCCTCCAAAAACTACGAATAATAAAACCCATTTAATGGTTAAGAAGCTAATAAGGCTAAACCACCGAAAAGCGCCATATGGCCTCGACTGTGATTTTTGTTCCTCTTCCATATGTTCACATTCCTCCTCTAGCATAACATTCGTATTATACCACAATTCAACATGTGCGTATATTACAGGTCAGTGCTTACAACACACTAGTTTTGACGCACATTACTATTATAAAGTTGCTTGTTTTAGTGAATAAGGAAAACAATACTATACACACGCTGCCAGCAATAAATGAATAATTTGAAACCTAAATAAGGGAAATGATGTATAATCTAATAGATTGAACCATTTATTGAAATTAACATCAAAGGAGGGAGGGCCATGGAAGCCGTATTTTGGATATGCTTTTTGATTGGTGTTATTTATACGATTGTCGTTGTCATCTTTGGTGATGTATTAGCAGGTGCATTAGATGCATCATTAGAATGGCTGCAGCTCGATAATTTACCAGTCATACAACCGTTGACGTTAATGAGTGGATTAACGATCTTTGGAGGTTCAGGCATTGTACTCCTTCAGTTTTCTGCACTAACTATGACAATCGTTGTGTTAGCCTCGCTCGGTTTAGCAATCGTCGGTGTTATTATCGTCTACTTCGTGTACGTTAAGCCGATGGCTAATGCAGAGAGTTCAATCGGATATTCCATTTATGACTTGGTTGGAAAGGAGGCTCAGGTTGTTGTACCAATCCCCGCAGAGGGCTATGGCGAGGTAATGGTTAAAACTGTTGGTGGTGTAGTCAGTCACACCGCAGCGAGCTTTGGAAAGGTCGAGATCGATGGTGAACGGTCCGTAGTAGTCATTGAGGTACAGGATGGTGTGTTATTAGTATCTGAATTAAATTTAGATTAGGAGGCTGAGAAATGGAAGAATGGTTAACAATTCCTATTATTGTCGTTGGAGTTATCGTAGTACTGGGGCTTGCCTTTTGGGCAAGATATAAAACGGTTAGTCCAGATGAAGCGATGCTAGTGACGGGTTCTTTTCTTGGAACGCGCAATACGATGGTCGATGAATCGGGTCGAAAAGTAAAAATTATTCGTGGTGGCGGTTCATTTATTATTCCAATATTTCAGCAATCGCAATTTTTATCATTATTATCCCATAAGCTAGATATTGCTACACCTGAAGTGTATTCCGCGCAAGGTGTACCTGTCTTCTCGAACGGTGTTGCGATTATTAAAATTGGTGGGTCTGTAGAAGATATCGCAACGGCAGCCGAGCAGTTTCTTGGAAAGCCAACTGAAGCGTTAAAGGTAGAAGCGCAAGAGGTGCTGGAGGGGCATTTGCGTGCGATATTAGGGACTATGACTGTAGAGGAAATATACCGAAATCGTGATAAATTTGCTCAAGAAGTTCAAGGGGTTGCAGCACGTGACCTTAAAAAGATGGGACTTCAAATTGTATCATTTACGATTAAGGATGTGCGTGATAAGCACGGATACTTAGATGCCCTTGGTAAGCCAAGAATTGCAGCTGTAAAGCGTGATGCTGAAATCGCTGAAGCTGAAGCAGATCGTGATGCAACGATTCAGAAGGCGCTCGCTACGGAGGCAGCACAAAAAGCTGAGTTGTTAAAAGATACAAATATCTCTGAAGCTGAACGCGATAAAGAAATGAAAATAGCATCCTTCAAAAGAGATCAGGATACTGCGAAGGCGGAAGCTGATCAGGCGTATGCGATTCAAGAGGCAAAAGCGAAGCAGCTCGTTGTTGAAGAGCAGATGCGAGTAGAGCTAGTACGTAAAGAACGCGAAATTGATCTAGAAGCAAAAGAAATTCTAAGACGAGAGAAGCAGTATGATGCAGAGGTTAAGAAGAAGGCAGATGCTGATCGTTACGCAGTTGAACAAGCGGCAGAAGCGAATAAAGCGAAGCAGCTTAGAGAAGCGGATGCGATACAATATCGAATTGAAGCTGAGGCGAAGGCTGTTGCCGAGCAGAAGCGGTTGGAAGGTATTGCGATTGCCGACGTTGAGCGAGCACAGGGTACAGCTACAGCAGAAGTTATCCGCTTAAAGGGCTTGGCTGAAGCTGAAGCGAAAGAGAAGCTAGCCCTTGCCTTCGAGAAATTCGGTGAGGCTGCTGTTCTCGACATCGTACTGAAGATGCTTCCTGAGCTAGCTGGAAAAATTGCTGAGCCGATGGGCAATATTGAAAAGCTATCTGTTGTTGATACAGGCAATGGAGAAGGGGCGGCAAGAGTTAGTAATTATGTAACCTCACTAATGGCAACTGCACCAGAAATGCTGGAAAATGTTACAGGGATTGATGTGAATGGTTTGATTTCCCGTCTAGCTAGTGGGAAAGGAATCCAACAGCAGCAAAGTCCAATAGACGGTAATGTCGAAGCTGTTGTTCAGCAGCTATTAACGAAGGATAAGCCAGTGGATAGCGACAACTAATCAATCAATTCTAAATAAAAAAGGACTGCAGTAAGCTGCAGTCCTTTTTGTTCCGATATTAACGGCTGTAGAACTCGACGATTTGCTTCTCATCGATTTCTTGTGAAAGCTCAGAACGCTCAGGAAGACGAACGTATTTACCTTCAACTGCTTGATCGTTAAACTCAAGGTAAGCAGGTAGGTGTACGCGACCTTCAATCGCTTCTTTCACAGATTTCATTCCACGGCTGCGCTCACGCAAGCCAATTACGTCGCCAAGAGAAACGGCATAAGACGCGATGTCTACTTTTTTGCCATTAACTGTGATGTGACCGTGAGCAACAAGCTGACGAGCACCTGCACGAGAATTAGCAAAACCTAGACGATATACTAGGTTATCAAGGCGGCTTTCAAGAAGCACCATGAAGTTTTCACCGGCAATACCTTTCATTTTCGTAGCTTTAACGTAAAGGTTGTGGAATTGCTTTTCACTCATACCATACATATGACGAAGCTTTTGCTTCTCCATAAGTTGTAGGCCGTAACCGCTAATTTTGCGGCGAGAGTTAGGGCCATGTTGTCCCGGAGGGAAAGCTCTCTTAAGATCTTTACCGTTTCCAGCTAGTGAAATTCCAAGACGGCGGCTTAGTTTAAATTTAGGACCAGTATAACGTGACATGTGTCGATTAACTCCTTCATCAAATGAGATTATTGAGGATGGGGTTGTGTTTCGCGGATATGAAGGTGCAGCACAATTACTGCACTGTCAAGCACATCAGCCGCAGGCTAGACAGTCCTTGCATATCCTGAGGGTGACACAAAACCGTACGCCCATAATACCATCATTAATATTATAAAGTCTCCAATTGAAAAGTCAAGAAATGATATGCTAGAGTAACAATATTACTATCATTTTACAAAAATACCGTCTAAAGTCCTATTATTTTATTCGTCCGTAGTGCAAAATCCTTAAAAATAGAGTATGATAATAAGATAGAAAGCTCATCTCCTTAGGGCAGTGAAAGAAAGGGTTGGGTGCATGATGAAGGACGGAACGAATGGAATTTATAAGCCTATGATTTGGTTTGCCGATGAAGATTTCCATGATGCAGACGAGCCATACATGCCAGAGCTTTATAATGAAAGCTTCTATGCATGGTATGAAGACGCTCGAGATATAGATGCATGTCGACATGGAATGTTCTGCCTATATACACGATCAGCCTCCCTTTATCGTACTGAGCCTACCGATCCGATGAATGTTTTGCAGATGCGAAGCAAGGAACAGTTGAATGAGGCTATAAGCAGGCTGGCTGCTCAATGTATTGAACAAGAAGAATATATTGATTTTACGGAGCAGGACGTCCAGTTTAGTGCGGTTCCTGTCAGAAGACGGAAGGATAATAAAATATTTGCTGTGTTTATGTATGTAGTGGAACATAAGCACGCGATTAGTAAAGCTGAGCTTGGCGCTTATATGAAGCATTTTCGTATTCATTTTTACCGTGTATTTGAAAGTGTTTTCGTTAAGGAGATTATGCTGCAGAAAACGTTAGTGGATAAGGAAGCAACGCACCGAGAGCGGCTGTTTTTAGTATCGAAGCGGCTTTATGATCAAATCGATGCCGAAAGCGTTGTGCGGGAAATGCTGCATAGCCTTGAAGAGCTGTATCAAGATTCTGAAATTTATTTGTATCTTTCACAGGATCACCTTGAAGGAGATCATCGAGTACGTCCTCTAGAGTTTAGAAACTCTTCAAACGACATCGTAACAGAAGCTTTCCTAGAAGGAAAATGCTGTATAGATCGTAATCATCCTGGCTATATTCGCTTGGCGATCCCAATGAATGGGAAGCAAGCGGCATATGGTGTGCTTTGTATCGAAATCAACCGTACGCATTGGGATGAATCTGATCTTCCAGCCTTTATGCTCATTGCAGATACTGCAGGGTCGGCCTTCGAAAACGCTAAGCTCTATGAGCAATCAAATTTATTGATTAACGAATTAAGAATTATTAACGAAATGACGAAGAGGCTTAACCAGTCACTCCGTTCAAGAGAAATATATCAATATGCGACAGTAGAGCTTCTTAAAATATTTAAAGCCGATTACTGCTGTGTATTGCAGCTTGATCGTAATCGCAACGAATTTAAAGTCAGAGCAAGTAATTTGGAATCGTTGCTTGGTAAAACCTATACGAACGATTATGGGTTTACTGGCATTGTCTACCGTACGAAGGAAGCGCTGTTTACATCTGATTATTGGAATACGCAAACGGTTCCTTCTGAGCTGATGGAAGATACGAATTCAAGATCATTGATTGGTGCGCCGATTTTTATAGATGGGGAAGTCGTTGGAGTCATTCTTGTTACACATACTCAAGCCAATTACTTTTCCTATGACAACTTTAAGCTTCTGCAGGTTGTGAGTACGCATATCGGACTTGCAGTAACGAATGCCTCACTGCACGCCGAGATGCACAAAATGATCATTACCGATCAGCTTACAAATTTGCATGTACGACACTACTTGGATGAACAAATTCAGCGCAAGCAACGAAGTGATACGCAAGGGTCGTTAATCCTTGTAGATATTGATTTCTTCAAGGGAATCAACGATACGTTTGGTCATCAGGTAGGAGATCGGGTGCTCATTCAGGTCTGCGCAATTATACGGAGCTCCATACGTAATGGTGATATCGCCGCTCGTTGGGGCGGTGAGGAGCTGGCGATTTACTTGCCGAATGTAACTGCTATTCGAGCGGCACAAATTGCTGAGCGAATTCGCAAGCGTGTGGAGTATGAAACCAATCCTAAGGTAACCGTTTCTTGCGGAGTAAGCGAATGGGATCAATCTCATGAAAAAATAAGTGTTGAATCATTGTTCTATCGTGCAGATATGGCGCTTTACGAATCGAAAAAGAGTGGCCGTAATCGAATTAATATCGGGTAAATAACTTTCTTCTAAGCCATTATATAATGTAAACAATAAAGGGCAGCTAATTAGCTGCCCTTTATTGTTTTGTCATACGTACAAACGTCAAGAGGATTGAGTTATTCTACCCATTGATGTTAGATATCAGCGCATAACTAAGCTAGCTTTGAGTTAAGCTATAACGGAATGAAGTTATAATCGAGGTGGCTTATGCGTAAAAATAGTAGTCTGATTGGCTTGTTTGTTTGCTGTATCATTATAGCAGCCTGCAGCATTATTACGGATAATCGAACGGGTGATGAGTGGCTAGAACTTTTGCGCGCGGGAATGGTTGCAGAGGACGACTTTCGCTTTAGTGGTACGGTTGTAATGGGTTTTGAGGATGGGGTGGCACTGCAGCCGTTTGCCTTTGAAGGTGAAATAGAGAAGCATAAACAGATCGCTATGTTTGCAGAGCAATCGAACAGCTTTGTAAGTAATCCAGTTAATGAAATTGATTTTATTGCGAAAAATTATACAGAGGCAAAGGTTACGTATAATGGACTTGATGAGTCAGAGCAAAGTAATATTATAGTGCTGGGTGTAACCGTAGATCCAGAGGCAGCTACAACAAGGTGGAAGGAGCTGCTCAAAAAAGAGTTAACTAATGTGACACTGGACGCTTTAACCCGTGCTAAGGATCAAAAAAAGCATCTTACACTTGTCCAACAGGAAGTAGATCGTTCACAACAAGAGCTTGAGCAAATGCTAAAGGAATTGAAAGTCGCTATGAATGTGGAAATTACGATTGATCCTACTCGTATCGTTCCGCTTCAATTAAACGAGCATGTTTCCATGGATTATATAAAAGATGGTTTAGACATCAAGGAGTTTCGTAAAAGCAATATCAAGTTTGATCTAAGTCCAGCTCAAGTGGTACGATAGAATTTGTTGAAGGAAGCGTATAGGGGGAATGATTCATGCGTGACAGTAGAATTGATCAATTGGCTCGTAATCTAGTGCAATATTCGATCGATGTACAACCGGGTGAAAACATTTTGATTGAAATGATTGGGGAAGAGATAGAGCTCGTAAAGGCGCTTGTTGAAGAGGTGAGTAATCGCGGTGGTCGGCCGTTCGTAGAGCTTAGTCATCGCGCCGTTACTCGCAGTTTGTTGAAGCATGCGTCTAAGGAACAAATCGAATTATGGGCTGAGCTTGATCTTGCAAAAATGAAAAAAATGCACGGATATATCGGCATCCGAGCAAGCGATAATGTAAACGAACTAAAAGATGTGCCTGAGCAGCAAATGAAATGGTATGAATCGATTCATCTTAAAAAGGTGCATATGGAGCAAAGAGTGAATCACACAAAATGGGTCATCCTACGCTATCCAAATGCATCGATGGCCCAGCTAGCTGGTATGAGCACAGAAGCATTTGAGGATTTCTATTTCAATGTATGCAATCTTGATTATGCGAAAATGGAAGTGGCAATGGAGGCGCTCTATCAACGAATGAGCAATGCTGATCAAGTTCGCATTACAGCTCCAGGAACAGAGCTTTCGTTCTCCATAAAAGGAATCGGAGCAAAAAAATGCTCCGGACATCGCAATATTCCTGACGGAGAAGTTTACTCTGCACCAATTCGCGATTCGGTGGAAGGCACCATCCACTATAATACGCCTACGGTGTATGGTGGAACTACATTTCAAAATGTGAAGTTGACCTTTGAAAAAGGTAAAATCGTTCATGCTGAAGCAGGAGATCAAACGGAGAAATTAAATCAGATATTGGATACGGATGAAGGATCACGTTACATAGGAGAATTTGCTATCGGCTTTAATCCGTATATTCTGCACCCAATGAATGACATACTATTTGATGAAAAGATCGCAGGCAGCCTTCACTTCACACCAGGTCAATGCTATAAAACTTGCGACAATGGAAACAACAGTGCGATTCATTGGGACCTTGTATTAATTCAGCGAGCAGACTACGGCGGTGGCGAAATATACTTTGATGGCGAGCTCATTCGCAAGGATGGACAATTTGTCACTCCTGATTTGCAAGCATTGAATCCGGAGCAATTAAAAGCTTAATATTTTATTTGGAAAATGCTTGAAGGTTACTCTATTTCAATGTATGATGGTAACTATATAAAACTTATTTTTCTATGGAGGGATCTCCCATGTCGAATAACGCGGCAATTGTCGAAATTTCACAAGCGGCGAGTAAATTTACTTCGTCTATCGTGCTACAGGCTGATAGCAAATACATTGATGTCAAAAGTATTTTAGGCTTGTTCACAACGTTAGTGGGCGGTCACGCTTATGAGCTGCATGTTCATGGACCAGACGCAGAAGAAGCTAAAAAAGCAATGTCTGAAGTTTTTGCTAAGCATAGCTTGAACGTTACGATTATTTCAGAGTAAATGATGAATCGGGCACTTCTCCAGTGGAGAGGTGCTTTTTTAATGTGATCAACAACAGTAAATCAGTAATCAAGGCTAGAGCTATTGAATCAAGCTTTTATTCATGTTCACACTAGTTTATCCTTGTACTTATCTTGTTTTTCGTCTAATATAAAGAGAGGTAAAGTTGTTGGAGAAGCAGTGAAGGAGGGATTCGATGTCTGCACTAGAGCGCACTGAATTATTAACTGAACGAGCACTACGTCTTCTGCAGGAGGATGCAGCTAAAATAGAAAAGCTTATTGAAGTCCAGATGGCGAATCTTACTACCCGTCAATGTCCATTATACGAAGAAGTACTTGATACACAAATGTATGGATTTTCACGTGAGGTTGATTTTGCAATTCGTATCGGCTTAGTTTCCGAGATAGAGGGAAAAGAAATATTAAGTCGACTAGAACGCAATCTGGCTGTATTATATGAAGCGTTGGATCAGAAGGGACAGTCTCAATAGAGATTGTCTTTTTTTATTTATTAACATTTTTATGTTTTACTATAAAGTGGAAAATATGAAAGAGCTTGTTTATTTGTGTGCTTCAACTTGATTAAGGAAATGATATCCTATACAATGTACATATATGGCCTATTGAGGAGTGAATGACATGACCGAGGAACTTCAAACTGGTTTAATTCGTATTTCTGATGATGTAGTAGCAACTATAGCGGGACTTGCAGCACTCGAAACGCCTGGCATTGCAGCAATGTCTGGTGGCATATCAGAAGGGCTTGCTAAACGACTAAGTGGAAAAAACGTACAAAAAGGTGTATCGGTTGAGGTAGGTCAGCTAGAAGCAGCAATTGATCTTCGTATTATCGTACACTACGGAATCCCAATTCAAGAGGTTTGTCGTCAGCTTCAGCTTAATGTTCGAGAACAGGTTTCTAACATGACTGGACTTCAAGTTGTTGAAGTAAACGTCAAGGTTGAAGGAGTAGCCTTCAAAGAAGAAGAGCCAGAAGAAGTAGTAATGCGTTTGAAATAAACGGAACATAATAAACTGAACGACAAGAAAACGACTGTCTCCTAATCGATAGGAACAGTCGTTTTTTTCGTTGTCGTAGATGTAATTGTCGTCTTGTCCATCACCTGATAATACTCTCTTGAGATGCTCAGCAATATTCCCATGCCCATGAGCATAGCAAGAATAGAGGAGCCCCCGTAGCTTATGAATGGCAGCGTAACCCCTGTTAGAGGAATTGCTCCGGAAACACCGCCAATATTAATAAAGGCTTGAAAAGCAATCAGTGATACGATGCCAATACCTGTTAACATTCCGAACTGATCCGGGCAGCGAACAGCGACGATAAAGCCTCTCCATAAGAAAATAATCATAAAGATAAGGAACAATGCAGCTCCAATAAAGCCAAGCTCCTCAGCAATAACAGCAAAAATAAAGTCACTGTATGGATATTTCAAATAATGAAGCTTTTGAATACTTTCTCCGAAACCAGCTCCAATAAAGCCGCCATGCCCAAAGGCTTGCAGTGAAGATACAAGCTGCCATGCACTGTCCTGAGCATTCCCGATTGGATCAAGGAAAGCCGTGAACCTTGCGATTCGATAATTCCAGGCAGTTGGATTCGTTAGAATCGAATAGGTGACGATCGGTGTAAGAATAGCGGTTCCGCCAAGCAATGTTAACAATAAATGCTTTAGCTTCGCGCCTGATGCCCAGATCATCATACCCGCACTACCAGCAATTACGATAACGGCGCCAAGGTCAGGCTGTAACATAATTAGTCCGCATATAAATGCGATGATGATAAGAACAGGGAGTAGTCCGCGCTTAAAGTCACGAAACTTTTCTCCCTTCTTCGATATCAGTGCTCCTAAATATACTATAAGGGCAATTTTAGCGAACTCTGTAGGCTGTATCCCGAGACCTGCATATCCGAACCAGCTTCGCGCACCATTAATTTCCGGCGCGATAATCGGTACGAGTATTAGCATAATAATGACTGGAATAAAGAAAAGAATTTGCAGCTTTTTGAATCTGCGGAACGGAATGTTCATAATGAAAAACATCATGAACACACCAAGGCCAGCAAATATGAACTGGCGCTTCGTAAAGTAAAGAGCATCAAAATTCATTCCTGCAGATACAACCGCAACACTTGAGCTCGCGCTAAACACCATTACTAGACCGAAACCGACAAGTATTAGCGTCATAATTAGAAGTAGAAAATCTGGTCTACCTTTACTAGTTTTTTGCGGAGCTTTCATAATATTACCTCTTTATTAGCTTAATGCAGAATATAAAGCTTGAATACCTTTGTTTGCAACATCCATAACATGCTTAGGAATAGGTGTTTCATAGTCAAGACCATGCGGAAACGTAGAAAGACCAATGTATACGTCCTCAATAATAAGCACAGCATGTGGATTTTCAAGCTTACCTTCAATCGCACGTGTGTTCACACGAAGATAGTATACATCTTCAGATTGCGAGTCTTCAATTTTCAAATCATATGTAGCACGAGTGTATTCCCATTGGCCACGGAAAAAGCCAGCTTTTTCTGCTGCTTCATCAAGATAGCCAAGCTCACTTTTGAGCCCGTTAAGTCCGGAATTTTCGATAATCATTCCTGTTCCTCCTATAACATTAGTTGTGAAGTGTCATCTAACTACGAGTTTCGATTCTCATAGCAGTAGGCTGCTCTGCAATCTGTCCAAAGCAATATGCGATGGAACGGATGATCTATACAAATCTAGTATCGAGCTATTCTTTCATAATGATAGTATGTTTCATTGGCTAGTGCAAGCATTACTGATAGACAAAATACCTCGAGCGCGATATAACATTACTAGATTCATCCATTACAGCATTACCGCTGTTACGATTTTTCTGTTACACTATAATAAGAATTTTGATCTAAAGGATAAGGAGGTAACTGCATGACGATATTACAGCAGCTAGAGCGGTACACCGAAGAAGTTTTTGATCAGGCGGTGTCATGGCGTCGTTATCTTCATCAATATCCAGAGCTTTCTTTTCACGAGAAACGTACATCAGCATGGATTGAGCAGCGTCTAGAGGAAATGGGCTGCAGTGTAACACGCTGTCAACATAATTATGGACTCATCGTTACAATTAAAGGCGATCTGGCCGGGCCGACAATTGCTTTACGTGCAGATATGGACGCGCTGCCGATCCAGGATGAGAAGTCTGTAGATTATGCATCTAAAGTACCTAATGTGATGCATGCATGTGGTCATGACGCACATACCTCTTCATTGCTTGCTATTGCACAATTTTATGTACATCGAAAGCATGAGCTCAAAGGCGAGCGTAGGCTAATATTTCAGCCAGCAGAGGAGCTGGCACCTGGCGGTGCGGCGTCAATGATTGCTGAAGGTGCGCTTAGTGGAGTAGATGTTATATATGGAGTCCATCTTTGGACACCGCTAGCGTATGGTAAAGTCGCAACAAAAAGCGGTAACTTTATGAGCGCGGTCGATGATTTCTCAGTAGAAATTCAAGGCTTAGGTGGTCATGGTGGAGTACCGCATCATACAATTGATGCAATCGTCATTGGCTCGCAAATTGTACAAAGCCTGCAAACGGTCGTCAGTAGAAATATAGATCCGATCTCACCAGCAGTTGTTACCATTGGAACTTTTCAGGCTGGACAAGCAAATAATGTCATTGCTGAGCGTTGCTTGCTGAAGGGGACGATTCGTACCTTTGATGAGAGAAGTCGCGAGATTGCTCAAAATAAGGTCGAAAAAACGATTCAAAAGCTTTGTGAGCTGCATGGAGCAACGTATCGTTACGAGCTGAAAAAAGGCTACCCGGCAGTAGTTAATGACCAGGCTGAGGCGAATCGCGTGTTAGAGGTCGCTCGCACGATTGTGGGGGATGAAAACACTGAGGAAGCAGCTCCGATTATGATTGCAGAGGATTTCGCTTTTTACTTAAAGGAAGTGCCAGGGTGTTTTATGTTTGTTGGTGCAGGAAGCGAAGCAGCCGGTGCTGTATATGCGCATCATCACCCGCGCTTTGATCTGGATGAGCGTTCGATGAAGCTTGCTATTCGCATGCTGGTTGAAGCTGCTGAGCATTATGCGAATCAAGTTCAAGCTCAATAAAGCAAACTAAAAAACGAGCTTATCACTGATGTGGAATTATTCATTCCACTCAGCGATAAGCTCGTTATTTGTGTTATACAGCTCAGCGCTTTCCTTTTCATTCAGATCCCATACGAGATCATTACCCCAGTAGAAAGCGATTTTCTCAGGTATACGTTCCATACTCCTTGCATAGATTGCTGCTGTTTCACCTGGTTCAAGCACCAAGTCCTCAAATATATAGATTTGATTCCCAGTAACACTTACAAGCTTCCACTGGCTTAAATCTAAGTCCTGAGAAGTATAGTTTGAAACCAATGCCTTCTGATCATCCTTCACAACTGTTAATCGAATACCTGTATAGGGTGCAGCCTTTAATGTGACATCATCATTGCTCGTTTCCTGCTCATCAAACCAAAGCCCGACTTTGTTTGTTTTCGCAAGCTGTTCAAACTTTTTATAAATGTTTTCCATTTTAATATTTGGCTCTGTAACTAGCACTTTTGCATAGCCTGTCTCAAGAAGCAATTCATTCATAATCGTACCGTCTCTAAGCTTGACTATGGCAAGCAGCTGACCGTTTTCATTACGCATTTCTTGATCAAAGCTAAGCATTACCTCCTGCGAGTTAGTTAATTGATCGGAAATAAATTCATAAATCCGATCTCCAAGTATTTCATGATTAATATTAACAACGTCAATAGATAAAAAGGTTACTTGCTCAATATGATCACCAACAATGATTTCGAAGGTGTTGTTATTAATAATTTTACCAATAGGATACCAGGTATTCTCTTTCATATTTGAAGTCGCAGAAGGTAGTCCAGAGCATGCGCTAATGAATATAAAAGCTGCTGCAAGAATGGCGACACAAATCAAATTCCTCATGTAAAGAATATCCTCCGAAATGTCGAAAATCGTAAAAAAAGAACGATAATTATAGCTATTATACCATAGATTTCGTATTTACATATAGATTTCATGCAATATGAAGTAAAACAGGCATAAAACACCTGTTAAACCTCAATACTGAACGTAAGGAGAATGCAGTAAGGAAGGGTAGATATATGCAGCGTAGGAACGTTTTGATTGTGCAGCGAGATATGACATTACTATTAGATCGAGAGGCTCATTACGCCGCTGAGGCACGTTCAGCGATTGGGAGCTTTACAGAGCTCCTAAAGGTGCTTGGTCAATTTGAGGTCTATGAATGTACACCAGTCACCGTTTGGAACGCACTTGCTCAAGGACTGAAGTGTGAAAAAATTATTGATTTATTACATACATATGCCAAGGGGGCACTGCCTGCTGCCTGCGAAAGTCAAATCAAGCTTTGGGCTTCTCGCTTTGGTCGCTTAACACTATTGCTAGATGATCAGCAGCTTATTATGCAGGGAGACGAGGCAATGATGCAAGAGCTGGAAAGCTTGAATCTTGGTTCAAGCTGGATAGAAGCTAAGCATCCTAACAATAGATGGATAATCAAGCAGGAGGGTCGCGGCTTTCTTAAGCAGGAGCTTGCGAAAGCAGGCTATGCGGTTCAGGATTTAGTTGGTTATCACGATGGAGAAGCTGTACATATGGAGCTCAGACAACAAGCTCAATCTGGGGCTAGCTTTCATCTGAGGGATTATCAGCGCAAGGCCATCGCTGCTTTTCATCGTGATCGTGTAGGCGGTAGTGGGGTAATCGTACTTCCGTGCGGTAGCGGGAAAACGGTAACTGGGATTGGAGTCATGGCCAGTCTTCAAACTGCTACGCTTATCGTAACATCGAGTGTAACTTCAGCGAAGCAGTGGCGTGATGAGCTGCTGGACAAGACATCGCTTAGTCCAGAGGATATTGGCTTGTACGGGGGTAAAGCTCGTTCCGTAGAGAAGATAACGATTGCGACCTATACAATTTTGACCCATCGAAACAAGTCTACTGATCAATATGATCATATGAAGTTATTCTCCGAGCGAGATTGGGGACTCATTATATATGATGAGGTCCAGTTGCTGCCCGCTCCGATATTTCGCATGACCGCGATGATTCAAGCAACAAGGCGTCTGGGGTTAACCGCAACTTTAATTCGTGAGGATGGCTGTGCGAATGATGTATTCTCTCTTGTCGGCCCCAAGCTGTACGATCTAAGCTGGAAAAAAGCGGAGGAACAGTCCTATATTGCAAAGGTTCACTGCACAGAGGTTCGAGTTCAACTTCCAGCTCATGCTGAAGAGCAGTATAACACGGCATCTGCAAGACTACGCTTAAAGATCGCGGCTATTAATCCTAATAAGATTGCGACAGTTAAACAAATTATGAGGCTTCATCCAGACTTGCCAACGCTAATTATTGGTCAATACATAGAGCAGCTGGAGGAGATGTCAGTCGAGCTAGGTGTCCCATTGCTAACAGGAAGCACGGACTATGAACAGAGAGAAGCGGTATTTAAGAAATTTCGCAATCGAGAAATTTCAACCTTGGTTGTCTCACGAATTGCAAACCTAGCAGTAGATTTACCAGACGCAGCAGTTGCCATTCAAGTATCTGGCAGCTTTGGCTCGCGCCAAGAGGAGGCGCAGCGCATCGGTAGATTGCTTAGACCGAAACGTGGAGCCAACGAGGCCTGGTTCTATACGCTCGTAACGGAAGGCAGTAAGGAAACTGAATTTGCGTTAAAAAGAGGGTTGTTTATGCTCGAGCAGGGCTATCAATATCGTTGCATACATGAGCAAGAGGTGTTTCTATGATGACGTTGCAGTGCTGGCTTCATGTTGTTCCTCGTGAGCAGCGAGAGCAATTTATGCATAGCAAGCTTTGGCGAAGCTATATGGACGAGTGGATCTGGGGACTTGCGGTCGTAGATGAAGAAATCGTTGAAAGCACATATGAGCAACTCAATGAGTTTGAGCAGGATATATTGCTGGAGCTGCTGAAGGAAGGCTTGTTGCTAAAACCGCAGCACTTGGACACGCTTGTTCACATATTAATTCGTCGTTTAGGCCGCCCATTGCAGCAATGCAAGCAAGCGCTGCAGCTTTTATTAGAAGCGGGAATTGTTCTAGCTTTTCAAGATCCATGGCGCGGCTTGATATTGTGGATGCCGCTCCCCATATTAAACAATTGGCGAAAAAAGCTGTGTGTACCACTGTCTATTCCGCACGAAGTACTACAAGATAAACAGATTAATGATTCGACCGCTATAAGCATAGAGCATTGCAGATATGAGCACGAGCTGTCTTTGCCTGTTCAGCTTACGATGTTTTTACAGCAAATTCACAATATGCCGCTGCAGGTTACAAAGCAGGGTCAGTTAAGTAAAGCTTCTACTAAACAGCTCCAAAAACGGTTGAAGCTGCTAGATGAGCGGACAGAAACTGAACTTGCGTGGAAAAATCTGATGCAAGGCTCTGGAGCAATTGTGGAATTTTTTCTAGAGCTTGCCTTCAATCTTGGTATTGCTATTCAGAAGGAGAACCAGATTCGTTTAGTTTACGGAAAGCTCAAGGAATGGCTCGCTTTACCTCAATCAAGGCAGCAGGACATCCTCTGGCAGTGGCTCATCCAGCAGCTTGTGTTATCGGACCTTCCTGTCGATGCAATACTTGTAATGCTCGATAGCAAACAGGATAATTACTGGCATGCCTATAGGATGCCCGCTGAGGCAGTATCCTCCTTGCTAGAGCTGCTGGAGCTATGTGCTGATTGTGGCTTCCTCTCATACAGCAGCAGTCCTGATAAGGGCATCCTATATATACGTCGTTCAACTGTCGCTCAGCCAGAGCACCAGCTTCATATTCAACAAAATGGTGAGCTGCTTTTGCTTCCCGGCATTATGCCGTACGTATTGTGGAGCGGGTTAGAAATAGCTGAAGTCGTATCGGCACAAGAGGTGGTTAGCCTTCGTTTAACATTAAAATCACTGCAACAAGCACGTCATTCCACCGATCGAATTCGTGAATGGCTTCAAGGGCATACTAATAATCAGCTCCCGATAATGGTTGAACAGCTGCTCCTCATGGCAGATGATGCTAGATCTGTATCTAATTCTACACTGAACAACGAGAGTGGAAACAATGCGAATGCTGATCAGGAAGAGATCGATTTGCTATCTATGAGTGAAGTACAGGACGGTTGGTTCGAGATGTGCTCCTTCAGCAGCTGGGGGGTGTATTGCAGACATCCGCTTGGTCAATTAATGGATACTCCACTTGCGGATTACAGTGCTTTGCGGGAGTATTTTAATCAAGAGGCTAAGGCACGGGCTTCCATACCGAGAAGCTGGCAAAGCGAGCTTCGTAGTTATCATTTGTCCACGAAGCAGCAAATCGTCGAGGCGGCGATCGAGCAAGGCTTATGCTTGAATGTTACGACTTCGAGTGGCAGCTGTAAGCTTGTCCCTTTATTACTGGAATACGACAGCGAGGAAAGCATTCTGCAAGCTTTATCGTATAAAGTGCCTGAAAGCAAGCGTCCACCGCTGCGAATCGAGCTAAAAGCGATTGAAGCCATCCAGCTAGCAATGGGTCAATAGCATTAAATAAATGTATTGGCATTCGCTGAGTTGTGTGATAACGTATAAATGTAGTATGCAGAAAGAGGTGGTATAATGTACGAACAAGGACAAGCTATTGCCACCGAACCTGGAGCTGCGTCAATTGATATGGCGTCTTTACTTCTTAAAGCCTACGAGCTTGGGGATACCATTATTGCATCTGACTCCGTTGCCAATTATTTATATTGGCAAGCTGAGGTTGCTAAAAATACAGAGGTTAAAGTTATTCAGCGTGAGTTTGAACGAGCAAAGGAGCTGTTTGAAGAAACACAGCGCTTTGGCAGATTTCATCCAAACTACCATGAAGCAAAGGATCGCGTGAAAGCGATCGAAGCAAAGCTGAATGACATTCCGTGTGTGCGAGCGTTTAAGGAGCACGAAAAGCAGCTTGATGAGCTGCTTCATGAAGTTGCGACAACAATCGCAAGAGCAGTATCAGAGACGATAAAGGTTCCAAGCAATGAAAAAGCAGGTGGAGGCTGTGGCAGCGGAGGCTCATGCAGCTGTGGCAGCGGAGGCTGCGGTTAAGTTCATATTGGCTGGAGGGAGTAGTCAGTTATGTTACCAGAACGCACGGGTTATATAGTGTGGGTAAGTGATCTAAAGGCGGCACGCGGCTTAGAACGACTAGGTACGGTGCATTATATGTCTCGCAAGCTACATTATGTAGTCTTATATATGAATGCAGATAAGGTGGAGGAGAATCTGAAGCAGCTGCATAGGTTAGCCTATGTACGCAAGATTGAACGTTCTTATCGCAATGAACTTAAGACGGAATACAGTAAAGATGTAGAAGATAAGACAAGAGCATACAGCATTTAGTTAACAACGGGGGTGTCTTGAGGTCATTGTAATGACCTCGAGCACCCCCTTTTTTTCAATTAAAATAGTCTGAGCCAACCATTTCATGTATAATGGCTTCAATTAGAGAGGTGACATCAGAATGCCATTAAATTTTCATCAGTTACATATTTTCCATACCGTGGCTGAGCGAGGAAGCTTTTCCGCTGCCGCCCAAGCTTTATATATGACACAGCCTGCCGTAACGATGCAGGTGCAGTCTCTGGAGGAGTACTTCGGTACGAAGCTGTTTATGCGTTCCACAAAAAAAATTGAGCTAACCGAGGCAGGCAAGGTACTGCTTCCTTATGCGAAGCGGAGCATTGATCTGATCCGTGACACCGATCAAGCCATGACCAGCTTCACACAGCAGCAAAAAGGACGGCTTCTGATCGGGGCTAGCTTAACGATCGGTGAATCTATTCTACCGCGCTGGCTCGGTCCATTCGGTAAGGAATATCCGAATATCGGGATTAGTATGAAGGTTATGAATACGACGCATCTTATAGAGGAAATCGAAAATCATCAATTGAATTTTGCAATTATTGAAGCGCCCATTGAACATCATGACCTGCAGATTGAAGCCGTCATGGAGGATGAGCTCATGCTCGTTGTCCCAGCAGATCATCCGTTAACGAAACGTGACGACCTAGAGCTAGAAGACGTACTCAAGTATCCGTTCATCCTTCGTGAGCAAGGCTCAGGCACTCGCCAAGTAGCAGAGGATATACTCATTGCACATGGTCATAATCCACAATCGCTTAAAATCGTCATGGAACTGGGCAGCACCGGGGCAATCAAGTCTGCTGTTGAGGCTGGACTAGGCATATCCTTTCTGTCCGTTTCATCCGTAAAGCACGAGATTGCATTAGGACTTATTCGAACAATACCGATTAAAAACGTAACGTTTAAGCGGAAGTTTTATTCCGTTTACTTAAAATCATCGCTGCTTCCTATTAGTGCGGTTACATTTCTGAATTTTTTAAGAGAGAGGGATCTTAGTCAATGGCTCTAAGTCAGTACATCGATATGCATGTCCATACAACGGCATCTGATGGGCAATACAAGCCTGAGCAAATCGTCGCAATGGCCGCAAAGCTCGGGCTTGGAGGTGTTGCTGTAACGGATCATGATACGACTGCAGGTATTGCTGAGGCACGGGCAGCGGCAATCAAGCATAATATTCGATTTTTACCTGGAATAGAAATTAGTACGGTTGCCGATGGTCTCGATATTCATGTGCTAGGATATTTTACAAGAAATGACGATGAAAAGTGGCAGCAGCGGCTAGGTAAGCTTGGTGCAACGCGTGAGGCAAGGAATGAGCTGCTCATCAATAAATTGAACGAGCTTGGCATTTCCGTTACGCTGGATGAGGTTGTGGCTGTAAGTGGAGATCAGGGCTCCATTGGCCGTCCTCATGTTGCCGAGGTGCTTATCGCAAAAGGGATAGTGGAGACGAAGCAGCAGGCGTTTGATGAATATCTCGGAGAGGGCGGTAAAGCGTTTGTTCAGCCGCGTCGTATTCACCCGACTGAAGCTTTCCAATGGATCCGTGATGCTGGTGGCGTATGTGTGCTTGCACATCCAGGTATCTATCATAATGAGACACTTGTAGAACAGCTGCTAGCCGCAAAGCCTGATGGCGTTGAGGTTATGCATAGTGATCACACTCCTGAGCAGATCACCCGCTACATAGAGCTCGCGGATCGCTTTGGATTAATAAAAACAGCTGGATCAGATTTTCATGGAGCGAGTGATGACGGCAGTAGCTTTCATGGTGGGCTAGGCTCTGTTACAGCTGATTTATCGGTATACGATCAATTGGTTGCACTCCATCAGCAGCGAGCAGTAAGCTTTAAGAAGAAAAGCACTGATGAAGAATAGTGAGAAGTAGGAAATTACGTTGTAAATAAGTGCTAAGTAGAAGATAATAAATGAATTAGCTTTTTAGAATAAAAAGCAAACAGGCCGGCAGGATCACCCTGCCGGCCTGTTTGCTTTTATTTAACGGTATGCGGAAGCGCCTTTAGCTTTTCCTCATCAGGCGTAATATAAACCGTTTTTTGCTGATCATAGATGACAAAGCCAGGCTTAGCACCGCTTGGCTTTTTCACATGTCGGATCAAGGTATAGTCAACTGGTACCATACTGGACGATTTAGCTTGAGAATAATATGCCGCAAGCATCGCTGCTTCCTCAAGTGTTGGATTGCCAAATTCATTGCTGCGAATGACGACATGGGAGCCTGGAATATCCTTTGTATGCAGCCAAGTATCATTACTGTTAGCAAGTCGGTTGGTGACATACTCATTTTGCAAATTGTTTTTGCCCACATAGATGTCAATACCTTCTGAGGAAGTGTAGCATAGCAGCTGAGGCTTGTTGCTCTTTTTGCGCTTGGCTCCTTTTTTTACTCGTTCTCTTAAATAACCGCCAGCTACGAGCTCCTCACGTATTTCTTCAATATCGCTTAGAGATGCAAGCTCAAGCTGCTGCAACAGAGTAGAAAAATACTCCAGCTCACGATTGGTAAGCTCGATCTGCTCCATCACGCTGACCTGCGAATTTTTTTGCTTCGTATAACGCTTGAAATACCGCTGAGCATTTTCAGAAGGAGTAAGCTGTGGATCAAGCAGTACGTGGAGGATCGCGCCGTTCTCATCGTAATAGTTAACTAAATCGACGGACTCATCTCCGCGCTTGATCTGATGCATATAAGCCGTGATTAGCTCACCCATAATGCGATAGCGATCTGCATCCTGAGCTTCATCATATGTATGCTGCAGCTTTACAAGCTTTTGCTCATTTTTAGAAATTTCGTTCGTAACAAAACGGATCAAATCCCCAGCGCGCTGCTTGACAGTATCTCGCTCCGCCTTATCGCCATAGAACGCTTCTAGCACCTCACTAACGGCTCGATATTCTGTGAACGAACCATCAATATGAGTGAGTGCAACGACAGAGAAATATTGCTTGTCACGAGCAGTTTCCTTCACGATCATTGGGCGGAACTGCTGCTGTTGCACAGTTTCCATCATATGCTTAAAGCTGGACCATAGGTCATCGATATGATCGACTCGCAGCTGACCATCAAGCTGAAGCGGACGTTCTGTCGCACCGAGCCATTGGTCGTGCTGCTTCGTTATAGCGCGATAGATGATTTCATTTGCAAGCAGTGGAGAGAAACCGCTGAAGCTGCCTACTAACGTCTTGCTTGTAATACTGGCTTGTTCATCATCTCGATGTAAGGCATCAGAAAATTGCTCTTTTGTGTTTACTGCCAGCGGGTCAAGCTTGTTCTGCTCAGGTGGCGGCGTGTAGCTGCTTCCTGGCATGACAATACGGTAGCTGCTCACTGCTGGCGTTACGTGTTGAATGCCATCATGCACCGTATTCGTGTCCGGATCGATAAGGATTATATTGGAATGTCGACCCATTAATTCAACGATGATCCGCTTGAACGATGTATCGCCAACCTCATCACGGTGGCGAACATCGATATGGATAATCCGTTCACGGCCAACCTGGGTAATTCGTTCAATGACACCGCCCTCACAGTACTTTCGCATCAGCATGCAAAACATTGGAGCCTCTAAAGGGTTAATATAGGTTGCATTCGTAAAATGTACACGTGGATAAGTAGGATTAGCAGACAGTAGCAGCTTACCGCTCATTCCATTTCCGCGAATACCGAACACAAGCTCTTGGTTCGTTGGCTGATGGATTTTATGGATGCGAGCTCCGATACATTGTTGCAGCTCGTCTACAAGACTCTTTATTACAATTCCGTCTAAAGCCATGACTTTGTCCTCATTTCCTCAATTCATAATTCTATCATGCCATAACTAAAGTAAAAACTTAAGTGCTTTAGGGATATTTTATTGTTTGTCCGAATACATTTACGTTAGAAAGGTTGTCTAGGAAACTGGACAAAAACAGGAGGGAAGCAGAGGATGAGTCAACTATTTTGGCATCAATTGGATCGAAAGGAGCTCGTTGATACGCTGAATAGCTCGGAAGAGTCTGGATTAAGCATAGAGGCTGTTAATGAGCGTCTTGCCGAGCATGGCTGGAATGAGCTAGCTGAGACGAAAAAACTTTCACCGCTCACATTGTTTCTGAATCAGTTTAAAGATTTCATGGTTTTAGTGCTTATGGGAGCGACATTAATCTCTGGTCTGCTTGGAGAGTATTTGGATGCTATAACGATACTGGCAATCTTAGTGATCAATGCTGTTCTTGGCTTTATTCAAGAGTTTCGTGCGGAGCGTTCTCTCGTTGCACTAAAAGAGCTGTCGGCTCCAACCGCTAAAGTTATTCGTGAAGGAAAGCAGTTTACGGTAGCAACGAAGGAGCTAGTCATCGGCGATATTGTCCTGCTAGAAAGCGGAGATCGTGTACCTGCTGATATTCGTTTTCTAGAGGCAAACAACTGCTATGTAGAAGAGTCAGCGCTAACAGGTGAATCGATTCCTGTGTCTAAGCATGAAAGCACGCTGCGTGAGGCAGAGCTGCCTTTAGGTGATCAGCGGAATATCGGCTTTATGGGAACGTTGGTAACGCGCGGGACAGCACGTGGTATTGTCATTCGGACAGGAATGGCCACAGAGATGGGCAATATCGCGAACCTGATTCAAGCGACAGAGGAAATGCAAACTCCGCTGCAGCACCGTTTAGAGCAGCTGGGCAAGCTATTAATAGGTATTGCTATCGCACTAACCATTATGGTTATCGTAGCGGGTATTATGCATGGGCAGCCTGTATATGGCATGTTCTTAGCTGGGGTCAGCCTTGCAGTCGCAGCCATTCCAGAGGGGCTGCCTGCCATTGTTACAGTTGCGCTTGCACTTGGCGTACAGCGAATGATTAAACGTAAGGCAATTGTTCGGAAGCTGCCTTCCGTCGAGACGCTTGGCTGTGCTTCTGTCATATGCTCCGATAAGACAGGAACGCTCACACAAAACAAAATGACCGTAACAAGAATGTGGCTAAGTGATCGCACCTTAAAGGTGACAGGAGACGGCTATGAACCAGTCGGCAAGGTGCTGGAGAACGAACAGGAGCTTGATGTTAGGCACGATAATTCGGTAAAACGTCTGCTGCAAATTAGTGCTCTGTGCAACAACGCAAGAATTGAAAAGCAAGAGACGGTACAGCGTAAAGGGAAAGCGATGGTCGAGCAGGAGGAGTGGGTACTGAATGGAGACCCGACGGAGGGAGCACTTACCGTATTAGCCGCTAAGCTAGGCTCACCCGTCAAGCTGCTCGAAACACAATACCGCAGAATTCAGGAGTTTCCATTTGATTCAGAGCGCAAGCTCATGTCGGTGGTGTCAGAGCATCAGGGCGGCCGTATATTGCACGTAAAGGGTGCCCCTGATGTGCTGCTTGATCAATGTACACATATTTTGTGGCAAGGAAAAGTAATCAGCATGACGCCTGCGCTTAAAGCGAAGTGTCAAGCGGCGAATGAAAAAATGGCACAGTCAGCACTGCGTGTGCTTGCCTTTGCCTACCGAGATCTTACTTCATCGAATCGTCTTGCTGATGCGGCAGATGCTGAAAGGAATTTAATTTTTGTAGGCTTAACCGGCATGATCGACCCGCCTCGAGCAGAGGTGAAGGATGCGATCGCCACTTGCCGAGCAGCAGGAATAAAAACAGTGATGATAACAGGAGATCACCAGCTTACTGCAGAGGCGATTGCTGGCTCACTTGGCATTATCCCGCGCGGAGGCGAGACATTATCTGGCAAGCAGCTTGAACAGCTATCAGATGAGGAGCTCGATCAGCGTGTTGAAAACATCTATGTATATGCACGTGTATCGCCAGAGCATAAGCTACGAATTGTACGATCCTTGCAGCGTAAAGGACATGTCGTCGCTATGACAGGTGATGGCGTGAATGATGCGCCAGCGATTAAAGCAGCAGATATTGGCATTGCAATGGGGATTAACGGTACTGATGTATCGAAAGAAGCTTCCTCTCTCATCCTAAGTGACGATAACTTCTCAACCATTGTAGCAGCTATTGAAGAGGGTCGTGGCATCTATGAAAACATACGTAAGTTTATTCGATACTTGCTTGCATCGAATGTCGGTGAAATATTAGTGATGTTCTTTGCGATGATGGCTGGATTGCCGCTACCATTAGTTCCAATTCAAATTCTATGGGTCAATCTCGTGACGGATGGCTTGCCTGCTAT
The DNA here is from genome assembly GCF_023715345.1 of Paenibacillus camelliae. GTDB lineage: Bacteria > Bacillota > Bacilli > Paenibacillales > Paenibacillaceae > Pristimantibacillus > Pristimantibacillus camelliae. The sequence continues at coordinate 467,741 of NZ_JAMBNY010000001.1, read as the reverse complement.
GGCTTTAGGTGTGGATCAATCTGAAAATGATTTGATGCAGCACAAGCCGAGAAAAGCAAAGGAAAATATATTTGCAAGACGCTTAGGCTGGAAAATCATTAGCCGCGGCGTATTAATTGGATTATGTACATTAGGTGCATTTTGGGTGACATTGCTGGAGGGAGATCTTGTACGAGCGCAGACCGTAGCTTTTGCAACACTTGTTATGGCTCAGCTCATTCATGTGTTTGATTGCCGCAGCTCACGCTCCATCTTCCACCGAAATATTTTAGAGAACAAATATCTTGTACTTGCAGTCGTTTCATCGCTTGTGCTCATGCTGGGCGTTATGTATATCGAGGCTCTACAGCCGATATTTAACACGGTGTCTATTGGCCTGCGTGAATGGTGTCTAGTCATTGTTGCTGCTGCATTCCCTACGCTGTTCTTTGGCGTCGGTAGCGTGCTTAGTGGTGGGAAGACGAAGAGTAACAAAAAGTGGAGCTCCACAGCGAAAGCTGCTTAGGGGATGCTTCAACGTTCGGCTTTGATGACGATGCTATTGCGTTGTAGCATAGTCGGCGGCGAATCTTGAGCGCTAGCGAAAATTCCGTTGCTCACGTACCAACACCGTACGCTGCGCTACTCGTTTTCTACTAGCGCTCAAGCTTCTTGGTCCTGAAAGCCGAACTTATGAACCTTTATGGAAGAGGATGCTTCAACGTTCGGCATTGATGACGATGTTATTGCGTTGTAGTTGATTCGGCGGCGAATATGGCACGCTAGCGAAAACTTTGGTGCTCACGTACCAAGTACGTACGCTGCGCTCCTTGCTTTCTAGTAATAGCAACAGCGGAACTCATTCGCTATATAAGCCACCCTCCTTCCGCAGGAAGGTTCGAGCGATAGAGGGAATGAGTGTAGCGCTGAAAGCCGAACTTATGAAGCTTTATTGGAATAGGATGCTTCAACCGTCCGGCATTGATGACGATGCGTTGCTCTGGAGCGTAGTCGGCGGCGAATATGGCACGCTAGCGAAAACTTTGGTGCTCACGTACCAACACCGTACGCTGCGCTCCTCGTTTTCTACTAGCGTGCCATCTTCTTGGTCCTGAAAGCCGAACTTATGAAGCTTAATTGGAAGAGGATGCTTCAACGTCCGGCTTCAATGAACGTATCACACAATTGTGCAAATGTTTATACAAATGCTTTATTCTCAATCTCCTCGTCTTTTTCTATGCTTATTTACACAGATATTTATTAGACGGACGAGGAGAGAGAGAAGATGGAATTTACAAAAATGCATGGACTAGGTAATGACTTTATTGTTGTATATGGTGAGAGAGAACTGCCAAGTAATGTGTCACAGCTTGCTATTGACGTATGCAATCGTTGGTATGGCATAGGTGCGGATGGCTTAGTGTATATCCTGCCCTCCGAGCGCGCGGACTTTTCTATGCGCATCATTAATTCAGACGGAACGGAAGCGGAGCAATGCGGTAATGCGATTCGCTGTGTATCTAAGTACGTGTACGATAACGGTCTCATTGATCGAGAAGAACTTGCTATTGAAACATTAGGTGCTGGTGTACAAAAGGTACAATTGACCATTGAAAATGGAAAGGTCGAAAAGGTTCGCGTTGATATGGGGCAACCGATTCTAAATGGTACAAAAATTCCTACATTAATCGATGCACCGCAAATCGTAGAGCATCCGATTGATGTGAATGGTCAGAAGTACAGCTTCACAGCGGTTTCAATGGGTAATCCTCACTGTGTTATTCCAGTGGAGGATGCAGCTAACTTTGATTATTCTGTTATAGGACCTATGCTGGAGAAGCATGAGCTATTTCCCAAAAAAATAAATGTTGAATTTATTACAGTATATAATCGCAACCATGTTGAGATGCGTGTGTGGGAAAGAGGAGCTGGACCAACGCTTGCGTGCGGCACTGGAGCTTGTGCAACATTGGTCGCTTCTGCTCTTCGCGGCGTGACTGACCGTGAAGCGAAAATATCTTTGCAAGGCGGAGACCTTTACATTGAATGGAATTCAAGCGATAATCATGTATATATGACAGGATCTGCGGAAGAGGTGTTTCGCGGCAGGTTCGAGTAGAGTATATAGGTGGCGTTGCAGGGATGGAATTGAATTTCAGAGATGCGCTAAATTCACGCATCTTAGTTGGTGACGGAGCAATGGGAACCTTTCTGTATAAGATGGGGTTCCCTATTGGTGTTCCATATGAGCAGTATGTAACTACAAAGCCTGAAGCTGTGCTAGATGTTCATCGTCAGTATGTTGCTGCAGGTGCACAAGTGATCCAAACGAACACGTACCAAGCCAACAGTGTGAAGTTTTCGCGCTACGGCATAGAGGATCAAGTTGAGGAAATTAACCGCATGGCTGTTCGACTAGCCCGTGAAGCAGCAGAAAAAAATGCCTATGTTGTTGGAACGGTAGGCTCTATACGAGATGGCAAGCGAGGAAATGTTCGAACGTTGCAGCTAACTGATGCGCTTCATCGTCAAATTCATGCTTTACTCTCTGAAGGTGTAGATGGACTGCTTTTTGAAACCTTCTATGATCTAGATGAAATGATGCTCGCTTTGCGCATTGCGCGTGAAGAGACGAATGTACCTATTATTTGTCAATTCGCAGCTGAGGATTCGGGGAGAACAGTGGATGGCTATGCGCTAGATACAGCGTTCGATCAGCTGCTTAGTGAAGGAGCAGACATTGTCGGCTTCAACTGTCGAACTGGACCTAATGGGATATTGAAGCTGATTGATGGTATCCATTCGGACAAGCTGACGTATTCTGTCTTTCCAAATGCTGGTGCTGCCAGCTTTGAGGATGGGAAGTATGAATATTCCGCTGGTCCAGATTATTTTGCCAAGATGTCACAGCAATTTGCTGATCGTGGAGCACGTTTAATTGGTGGCTGCTGTGGTACAACACCTGATCATATTGCTGCGATTGCAGAGGCGCTTCATGGCTACATACCTACAGCACCTGTCATTGCACCTAAGAAGAAGCCAATCGAAGCAAGCGAGCCTTCGACTATTCAAGCGAAATGGGGCAGCGCTCGTCGCAGTAGTGAAAATATTCTTAAGAAGGTGAAGGAGCGTCATACCGTTATTGTAGAGCTTGATCCACCACGTGATCTCGATATTACGAAATTTATGCAAGGCGCTCAGGCACTTAAAGATTGCAACGTTGATGCCGTAACGATGGCAGATAACTCTTTAGCTGTAACGCGTATGAGTAACCTGGCGCTAGCGGCGCTCGTTCAGGAGCATATCGGATTGACTCCACTTATTCATATCGCATGTCGTGACCGTAATCTGATTGGTACTCAGTCTCATCTCATGGGTCTTGACGCTCTAGGTATCGATCATGTGTTGGCCGTTACTGGAGATCCAGCGCGCTTCGGAGATTTGCCAGACTCAAGCTCAGTTTATGATCTGACCAGCTTTGAATTGATCCGTATGACGAAGCAGCTTAATGACGGCATCGCTTTTTCCGGTAAGCCATTAAAGCAAAAGGCGAATTTTATCGTTGGCGGAGCATTCAACCCGAATGTTAAGCATTTGGATAAAGCGGTGCAGCGCTTAGAACGAAAAATTACAGCTGGGGCAGATTACATTATGACTCAGCCGGTATATGACGTTGCACTAATTGAACGAATTGCTGAAGCGACGAAGCACCTTTCTGTTCCAATATTTATCGGGATTATGCCTCTTGCGAACGGTAGAAATGCAGAGTATCTGCATAATGAAGTACCAGGTATTCAGCTATCGGATGAGGTTCGTGCACGAATGTCTGGACTAGAGGGTGAAGCTGGACGGGCTGAAGGGGTTAAAATTGCTAAGGAGCTTATCGATTGTGCGATTAAGCATTTCAACGGAATTTATATTATGACGCCATTCCTTCACTACAATATGGCTGTGCAATTAACTGAGTATATTCATGAGAAAACACGCGTCTAACGTACAGATTGCGAGAAAATTGTCGTTAGAGCTTGTTCTGCTTGCAAAAATCAATTAAAATGAAATTTATGTTATTGTATAGCTATGAATTATTGTATGTTGAATAGTGTTTTCGTTAACACTAGCAATAGGAATCATTTTCTATACTACTGAATATGGTGTGTTGCATTTGTATCTTACAATTGAAAGATGCATGCAAAAGGGGGATCTGGCTTGGCCATTAAGCTTATCAATATCGGGTTCGGTAACATTGTTTCTGCGAATCGTATTATTTCGATCGTAAGCCCTGAATCGGCTCCAATTAAGCGTATTATTCAAGAGGCGCGTGATCGCCATATGCTTATTGATGCTACGTATGGACGTCGTACTCGTGCGGTTATTATTACCGACAGCGACCATGTGATTTTATCTGCTGTGCAGCCAGAAACTGTTGCACACCGATTGTCCACGAAGGACGATGATAATGATGAATAGTACGAGGAGTTTAGAACAATGGGATTGTTAATTGTTTTGTCGGGTCCTGCCGGAGTAGGTAAAGGAACCGTATGCACTGCTTTGCGTGCACGTATGCCAGAGCTTGTATACTCCGTGTCTGCTACGACTAGACAGCCGCGACCAGGCGAAATTGATGGGGTAAATTACTTTTTCAAAACAAAAGAGCAGTTTGTCGAGCTAATCAAAGCGGACGCAATGCTAGAGTATGCGGAGTATGTTGGTAATTATTACGGCACACCGCGCAGCTTCGTTGAAGAGACATTGGCCTCTGGTAAAAATGTCATCTTAGAGATTGAAGTCCAGGGGGCTGTAAAGGTTAAGGAAAAATTCCCTGAAGCGATCATGGTATTTCTGTTGCCGCCATCGTTTGATGAGCTAAAGGCAAGAATTACCGGACGAGGAACGGAAACATTGGATACAATTAATACACGTATGAATGTTGCTGCTCAGGAAATGGGTCTGCTTAATCATTATGATTATGCGGTTACGAATGATCATATCGAGGTAGCGTGTGACAAAATTCGTAGTATTATTATTGCAGAGAACTGCCGCCGGGAGCGTCTACCAGACCATATATTGAATATGGCTGCCGCTGCTGAGAAAGCATAAATGAGGTGAATGTGCGATGTTATACCCATCGATTGATGAATTAGTACAGAAGGTAGATAGCAAGTATACATTAGTTGTTGCAGCATCAAAGCGAGCTAGAATGCTGCGTAACGGTGAAAAGTCAGAGCTGACAGGTGCTCGCTCACATAAAGCGGTAGGCTTTGCACTAGAAGAAATTTATGCTGACCTTATCAAGGTTGAGTATATTCCTGGTAAGGAAAAAGACGAGCAGAAGGATGCCCGTCAACAGGAAAAGGCGTAATATACTGTTGTTGCGATAAAAAGATGTGTGCAGCTGGCTGCACACATCTTTTTTAATTTATTTGCACAAAAAGAAGGTTAATTTATACGATATGTTGAATTACTTACCTTACGAGAAAATATGATATGATAAAGGGAAAATTGCTAAAGGCTTCATATTACTTCATTCTAGGCGATGACACAACTTATTTTCTAGGAGGGATTATGATGGAAAACTTAACTTATCCGATTGGAAGATTTGTGTTTGAAGGCATGACCGCTGCACAAAAAGATGAGTGGATTCAGCAATTAGAGCAATACTCATCACAGATTAGTGGGCTCGTTGCCCAGCTGTCTGAGGAGCAGCTCGATACACCGTATAGAACCGGAGGCTGGACAATACGTCAAGTTGTACATCATGTTGCTGATTTTTCTATGCATGCACTAATCCGCTTTAAGTTAGCGCTAACAGAAAATAATCCTACGATTAAGCCTTTTCTCGAGGATCGTTGGTCATTGTTAAGTGATACGAAAGACATGCCGATTACAGCGAGCTTGTCAATTATTGAAGGAACCTTTGCAAGAATGACTACTTTACTTAAATCGATGAGCATTGCTGAATTTGAACGTCAGTTTTATCATCCGGAGAAGGGCACTCAGATGTCCTTGAAGCAATTTTTAAGCTTTACGAGATGGCATGCTTATCACCACTTGGCACATTTACAAAACGCGAAGGAGCGCTTGAACTGGTAAGCGCGCTCTGGATTTAACGTTAGGACAGGAGATGGCATAGTGTTAAACGGAAAGACAATCATACTTGGAATTAGCGGTGGTATTGCCGCTTACAAGGCAGCGACAATATGCAGCAGGCTCGTTAGCTTAGGTGCAGAGGTTCACGTCATGATGACGGAATCGGCGGCTAAATTTATTACGCCGCTTACGCTCCAAACGCTCTCGAAAAATCCAGTTCATATCGATACCTTTGAGGAGCGTAATCCGGAGGTTGTCACACATATTGATCTCGCCGATCGGGCTGATGCTATTCTCCTTGCTCCAGCCACCGCTAATGTAATTGCGAAGCTAGCGCATGGGCTAGCAGATGATATGCTTAGCACAACGATGCTGGCTGCTACCTGTCCAATCGTTATTGCCCCAGCGATGAACGTTCATATGTATGAGCATCCTGCAGTCGTTCACAATATTGAACTGCTTATGCAGCGCGGTGTTCAATTTATAGAGCCAGGTACAGGGCAGCTTGCTTGTGGCTATGTGGCCAAGGGCAGACTGGCTGAGCCTGAAGATATCGTCGCTACCTTGGATCAATGGCTTAATCAGCCTAAGCTGCTTGCTGGGAAGAAGGTTCTCGTAACAGCTGGAGGAACGATTGAGCGGCTTGATCCTGTACGATATTTAACCAATGACTCATCAGGCAAAATGGGCTTCGCTGTAGCACAAGCTGCTCAAGAGCAGGGCGCTGAAGTGACCGTTATTGCTGGTCGCACTAGCGCACCAGCTCCTCAAGGCATAGAGCTGGTACAGGTAGAATCTGCAGAGGATATGCTGCAAGCGGTGCTTGCTCGCTTTGAAACTAGCGATATTGTCATTAAGTCTGCTGCTGTCGCTGATTATCGTCCTAAGGTTATTCATAACCAAAAGCTTAAAAAAACAGGCTCTGATGAGCTGGTGTTACAATTAGAGCGAACAACGGATATACTAGAGACGATAGGTAAACGAAAATCACACCAGACGGTTGTCGGCTTTGCCGCTGAGACAGAGCAGATCGACGTATATGCGCTTGATAAACTGAACCGGAAAAATTGTGATTTTATTATCGCCAATGATGTATCGACAGAAGGTGCTGGCTTTAACGGTGATACGAATATCATTTCGATTTACAGTAAGCAAGGACTTGTGGAGCGGCTTCCGCTCATGTCGAAGCTGGACGCTGCACGGCGGCTGCTAAACATCGTTGCACAGCATGCATTAGAAGCTAAGGATGATGAACGTGATCGCTAATATTATTGTTGATGTGCCGAGCCGTCAAACGGATCGGCCTTTTGATTATGAGGTGCCGCACGACATGCAGCCCTGGATCGAGATTGGTAGCCGGGTGGGTGTACCTTTTGGTCCGCGAGTGCTGCAGGGCTTCGTTGTCGGTTTGTCTACAGATACGGATTATGATTCTTCTAAGCTGAAGGAGATTAAGGAGCTGCTTGATCCAGCACCACCCCTGCTGCCAGATATGGTTGATCTGTCAGAATGGCTAAGTCATAAATATTGCTGCTCACGCATCGCTTCTCTTCAGGTGATGCTTCCTACAGCTTTAAAGGGCAAGGAAGTTAAATATATCGCTTTATCTGATTCCTCTCAAACTGGAGAGTACTCAGATAAGGCGTGGCTGCAAGTGCTGCAGGCTGAAGGAGGCTCGATATCCTTCAATAAGCTAATGTCGATGTTCCCCGAGGAGCATCGTGAAATCAAGCAGGCTGTGCAGCAGGGTATATTGACTTTATCAGCAAAGGTAAAAGATCGCATGGGCGTAAAGAAGGCATTAACTGTCATGCCTCCTGATGATCTAGAGGCTGCAAAGGGGCAGCTGGACTCCTTGAAAAAAGCGCGTAAGCAGCATGAGGTGCTCACGTATATGCTGGAGCATCCAGTACCAATTGCGCTTGCAAAGCTTGTCGCTGAGCTGAATACGAGCTCAAGTGTTGTACATAGTCTTGTCGATAAAGGCATACTTCATTTAGTTGAGGTCGAACAAAAGCGTGATCCCTATAAAGGGCGGGAATTTGCTCGTAGCAAGCCCCTCCCGCTTACCGCGCTGCAGCAGCAGGTCTATCATCGCATTATTGAACAGATGCACCAGCAATCAGGACAGACGATGCTGCTGTATGGTGTAACGGGCAGTGGTAAAACAGAGGTATATCTGCAAAGCATTGCAGATTGCTTAGCTTTAGGTAGGCAGGCGATCGTGCTCGTACCCGAAATTTCACTTACTCCGCAAATGGTTGAACGGTTCAAATCACGTTTTGGTGATGCTGTAGCTGTTATGCACAGTAGATTATCTGATGGAGAACGTTATGATGAATGGCGTAAAATACGTCATGGTCAAGCCGATGTTGTGGTAGGTGCGAGGTCCGCTATCTTTGCACCGTTTGCTCAGATCGGACTCATTATTATTGATGAAGAGCATGAAACATCCTATAAGCAAGACGATACGCCCAAATACCATGCTCGTGATGTTGCTGTGCGTCGTGCTAAGCAGCATGGGGCAGTAGTTGTGCTGGGGTCAGCTACACCTTCGCTTGAAACGTATATGGCAGCGAGCCGCACGCCTGCTGTCGGCAGCGAGCCGCCTCTTCTGCCTATGCCTGAAAGAGTGTCAGGTCAGCCTATGCCAGAGGTGCATATTGTTGATATGAGAGACGAGCTGTCACGAGGAAATCGCTCGATGTTTTCTACTTCGCTGTACGACGCGTTAAAGCTGCGGCTGGAGCGTGGGGAGCAGGCTGTTCTGCTGCTTAATCGACGCGGTTACTCTACCTTTGTTATGTGCAGATCTTGCGGATATACTGCTGCTTGTCCACATTGTGACATCTCTTTAACTTTTCACCAGAAAACGCATGTGCTGCGCTGTCATTATTGTGGTTACACGGAGCAGGAGCCTCGAACATGTCCAAGCTGCGACTCTGAGCATATCCGGTTCTTTGGCACTGGCACTCAGAAGGTTGAGGAGGAGCTTGCGAAGCTGTTCCCAGGTATTCGTGTTATTCGCATGGATGTAGACACGACGACTGAAAAAAATTCGCATGAAAAGCTTCTTAAAGCTTTCGGTGAGCGGAAAGCGGATGTGCTACTTGGGACGCAAATGGTTGCAAAAGGGCTTGATTTCCCATATGTTACATTAGTAGGCGTTATCGCTGCCGATACAACTTTAAATCTGCCGGATTTTCGTTCTGCTGAGCGGACGTTCCAGCTGCTAACACAAGTGGCAGGCAGAGCAGGTCGCCATCACTTGCAAGGTGAGGTTATGATTCAAACGTATAACCCAGAGCATTATGCGATCGTAGCGGCTGCGGATCATCATTACGAGCAGTTTCTGGAGCAGGAGCTGGAGCTGAGAATGCAGATGATGTATCCCCCTTACTGCCGATTAGTGTGTATTACGATGTCGTCAGAGAGACTTGATCAGCTGACGGAAGTTAGTGCGAGATTTGCACAAGAGCTAAGGGAGCTTGCTGAATATGAAGGCGTGCTCGTTCCGCTGCATAGCCGGATGATGCGTGCGCTAGAAATTCTTGGTCCAGTTGCTTCACCTCTTGCGCGTATTAAGGATCGATACCGTTACCAATGTGTGATAAAATATCGAGGAAGCATAGATGCATCTTCGCTCTTAGAACGTGCGATGAAGCCATTTGTAGAAGGTAAGCTGAGTAAGCAGGTTCAATTCAGTGTTGATATTGATCCACAAGTGATCCTGTAATTAACAACAACAATTAAAGATAGACTGAAGATAAGAGAGGGATAAAGATGAGTATACGAATTATTGTAAAGGACCCGGATCCTGTGCTGCGTGAAGTAGCTAAAGAGGTGACGAAGTTTAATTCCAATTTGAAAAAGCTTCTAAAGGATATGGCAGAGACGATGTATGATGCAGAAGGCGTTGGTCTTGCTGCTCCTCAGATTGGTATCTCTAAGCGCGTCATTGTCGTTGATGTAGGGGATGAGAATGGGCTTGTTGAGATGGTTAACCCGGTAATCTTAGAGCGTGAGGGTGAGCAAATCGGTCCGGAAGGCTGCTTAAGTATTCCGAATTTGAACGGTGAGGTGCTACGTGCTGACCGCATCGTTGTACAAGGGCAAAACAGTGACGGAGAAACGTTTAAGCTCGAAGCGAAAGGATATTTTGCACGAGCATTCCAGCATGAAATCGACCACTTGAACGGTGTGTTGTTTACAGATATTGCATTAAATACGTACGATATTTCGGATCGTGTAAAAAAAGGCGGCGAACAATAAATATGCGGATCGTTTTTATGGGGACACCGAGCTTCGCTGTCCCTTCACTTCGTGCATTAGTTGAGCAAGGCTATGAGGTTGTAGCTGTTGTATCTCAGCCAGATCGGCCTAAAGGCAGAAAAAAATTGCTGACACCAACTCCTGTGAAGGAGGCAGCACTAGAGCTTGGCATTCCCGTTCTTCAGCCAGAGCGCATGCGCAATGAGGATGCAATAGCTGAAGTCGCTTCCTATAAACCGGAACTCATCGTAACAGCAGCCTATGGACAAATTTTGCCTAAAGCGGTGCTTGAGCTTCCGCAGCATGGCTGCATTAATGTGCATGGCTCACTGCTGCCTAAGTATCGTGGAGGCGCTCCGATTCAGCGCTCGATTATAAATGGCGAATCGGAAACAGGCGTTACGATCATGTATATGGCTGAGGGGCTGGACACTGGTGATATGATTAGCTCTGTCGCGATTCCGATTACGGATGAAGACAATGCTGGAACGATATTCGAAAAGCTTAGCATCGCTGGAGCTAAGCTGCTCATCGATACTGTGCCGCCACTTATTCGAGGTGAGCTTCAAGCGATCCCTCAGGATGATAGCTTAGCTACATATGCACCAAACTTAACACGTGAGGATGAAAGAATTGAGTGGGATAAGTCAGCCATCTCGATCTTCAATCAGGTTCGCGGGCTATCGCCAATGGCAGGAGCTTTTACAACGCTGAACGGCGAAGTATTTAAAGTATGGGGCTGTAAGCCGCTTTCAGCATCATCTAATGCTGCAACGGGTACGATTGTTAGTGCATCTGCAGATGGCATCGTCGTACAAACCGGAGAAGGTCAGCTGCTGCTTACGATAATTCAGCCGGCTGGAAAACGTATGATGAATGTAAGTGATTGGATACAAGGTTCTCGTGCTATTGTCGGTGCACGCTTCGGTGAAGAGGTACAAGCATGAGTGAGCGACAAAACAATAAGAAACATTCACATAGCAACAATAGAAAGCATCAGAATAGACAAGCGACTGACAATGGAAAGTCAAGCTCTAAGCAGCAAGCGACTCGTTCAGCAAGACAGGTTGCGCTCGATGTGCTTGTAAAGGTGGAGGAAGCAGGTGCATACAGCAATTTGCAATTGAATCGCACGCTGCAATCCGAGCAACTTTCTCGTGCAGATGCTGGTCTTGCAACTGAGCTTGTATATGGCACAATTAGTCGGAAGCTAACGATCGATTATTGGCTCTCGCAGCTTGTTGCTAAAGGTTTGCATAAGCTTCAGCCATGGGTTCATCAGCTGCTGAGAATGAGTATGTACCAGCTGCTGTGGTTGGACCGAATACCTGCTCATGCTGTCGTTAATGAGGCGGTTAAGATAGCGAAAAAAAGAGGACACCAAGGTATATCTGGTATGGTGAATGGTGTGCTGCGCAATGTGCTACGTAAGCAGGAAGAGCTAAAGCCAGAGCTTATTGCTTTGTCTACTGATGCAGAAACGCTCAGTGTGCGTTACTCATTCCCCATATGGCTGGTAGAGCGCTGGTTAACAGTGTACGGACGGCAAGCTACTGAGCAGATTCTTCATGCAAGCAATGAGCCGCCGCATAGCTCAATTCGAGTCAATACGATGAAAACTTCACCGCACGCGGTGCTGGAGGAGCTAGAGGCTGCAGGCTTGCAAGTGTCTTTATCGCCAATTGCTCCAGCTGGGATTAATGTAGAAAAGGGTGGACATCTTGCTGCGCTTGAGGGCTTTAAGGAAGGTCATTGGTCATTGCAGGACGAAAGCTCGATGCTCGTAGCGGAAGTGCTGGAGCCGAAGCCTGGTATGAAGGTGCTTGATGCATGTGCTGCGCCCGGAGGGAAGAGCATGCACATTGGCGAGCTAATGAAGGGTGAAGGGATGCTTCTATCAAACGACCTTCATGAGCATAAGCGCAAGCTGATCGAGGAGCAGGCTGCTCGGTTAGGCTTGGAGCATGTACAGACCTCGAGTCAGGATGCTGCTTTGTTAGCTGATTCTTTAGAGCCGGCAAGCTTTGATGCTGTGCTGCTTGATGCACCATGCAGCGGCTTTGGTGTTATCCGCCGCAAGCCTGAAATTAAGTGGACGAAGCAGCCCGGTGATGTAAAGGATATTGCGGGCATTCAAACTCAATTGCTCGATGCCATGAGTGGTCTGGTGAAGCCAGGCGGTGTGCTCGTATATAGTACCTGCACCATTGCTAAGGAAGAGAATGAAGAGCAGGTGGCCAGCTTCCTAGCTCGTCATAAGGAGTATAGCTTAGATGCACAGTGGCCAGAAGCGCTGCTCACATCCTTAAAGCAGCAAGGTATTGTCTCAGAACAATTTGATGGGCAGCTTCAGCTGTTGCCGCACCATGCGAGCAGCGATGGCTTTTATATCGCTCGCTTAAAAAGGAGTGCTCAGAGCTCGAATAGCTCAACGCTATAGTTTGTGTTAAAATAGTTGCAGCGCAGCTTGAAGCTGCGTGTAACCTCTAAAATTGAATACAGGTGTGATAAAATGAACCCTTTTATTTATGACTATACACATGAAGAGCTCCAGCAATGGATGAAGGATAATGACGAGCCTGCTTTTCGTGCGGATCAAGTGTTTGATTGGATATATGTCAAACGAGTAAAAAGCTTTGATGAGATGACGAATTTATCGAAAGGCTTACGTGAAAAGCTTAGTAACCAGTTTGAGTTCGTAACGCTTACTGAAATTACAAAGTTTGAATCGCGTGACGGCACAGTTAAGTTTCTGTTTGGCTTACATGATAATCATGCGATTGAAACGGTTATTATGCGCCACAGCTACGGTAATAGCGTGTGCGTAACGACGCAGGTAGGCTGCCGAATTGGCTGTACCTTCTGTGCGTCAACCTTAGGCGGCTTGAAGAGAAATCTAACTGCTGGTGAAATCGTTGCGCAGGTCGTTACTGCACAGCAAATGCTAGATGCAACAGGTGAGCGAGTATCGAGCATCGTTATTATGGGCTCAGGTGAGCCGTTCGAAAATTATGATGCGACGATGGCGTTTTTACGCAATATGATCCATGAGAAAGGCTTAAATATCGGTCAGCGTCATATTACCGTTTCGACAAGTGGTATCGTGCCGAGTATCTATAAGTTTGCAGAAGAAAACACGCAAATTAACTTGGCCTTGTCCATTCATGCACCGAATGATAAGCTTCGTTCCAAGCTAATGCCTGTCAACAGGCGCTATCCATTCGATGATGTAATCGAATCGATTCGCTACTATTTAGGTAAGACGGGTAGACGGATTACATTTGAATATGCGTTAATTGGCGGCGTCAATGATCAGGTGGAGCATGCTGAAGAGCTAGCTAGCGTCATCAAGGATATGCTTTGCCATGTTAACCTTATCCCAGTTAACCATGTACCAGAGCGCAATTATGTTCGTACACCACGAAACGATATTTTTGCATTCGCGAAAGTTCTTGAAAACAATGGAATTAACGTAACAATTCGCAGGGAACAAGGACATGATATTGCGGCAGCATGTGGGCAATTACGTGCGAAACATATGGAGTCTACGGCGAGGTGATAACGCTTGTTAATGGTTAATCGCAGTGATATAGGAAGAATCCGTCAAGTGAACGAGGATAGTGCATTGACGGGTTCGATAAATGATCAGCTTGCGTTTGCTATCGTTGCAGATGGCATGGGAGGACACCAAGCTGGTGATGTAGCAAGTCAAGTTGCTGTGGAGGCTTTTGAACGCATTCTGCAGCAGCATAATGAAATTTCCAACTGGACGGCCGAAGATGCGAAGCGACTTATGAGAATTGCGATTCGTCAGGCGAATGAAGAAATCTATCGTCTTGCGAAGCAATTGACACAGTACCACAATATGGGGACGACAATAGTAGCTGCGCTCTTCATTCACTCACTTGTCGTTATTGGACATGTAGGTGACAGCCGTGCTTATCGTGTCAATGAGGAACGGATTGAGCTGCTTACCGAGGATCATTCCTTAGTTAATGCGCTCGTTCAGTCCGGACAGCTAACTGCTGAAGAGGCGGAGCATCATCCACGTAAAAATGTACTAACGCGCGCCATCGGCACCGATGATGATGTAGAGGTAGATGTACGCGTTATGGAATGGAAGAATGAGGATCTTTTGCTGCTATGCAGTGATGGATTAAGCAATCGCGTTAGCGAGGAGCAATTGCATCAGACGATTGCCTCCTCGCTGCCCTTGCAGCAGCGTGCCGATCAATTAATAGAACTTGCATTAGAGGCAGGCGGCGAAGACAATATTACACTCGTATTGTGTGATATGAAGGATAGCCCCGACAGAAGGGAGGAATCATAATGATTGGACACGACTTGGCTGGTCGCTATGAGATTATTTCCCGTATTGGCGGTGGGGGCATGGCCCTTGTTTACAAGGCTCATGATGTGTTGCTTAATCGCAAGGTTGCTGTCAAAGTACTGCGTCAGCAATTCGTTAATGACGAGGAGTTTATTAGTAGGTTTCGTAGAGAAGCGCAGAACGCAGCTGCTTTATCGCATCCGAATGTTGTTAGTATTTATGATGTTGGTCAAGAAGAAGATATACATTATATCGTTATGGAATATGTCGAAGGACATAATCTGAATGAAATTATAGTTGAACGTGCACCATTGCAGATTGAAGAAGCGGTTCATATCGCTCAACAAATATGTGATGCACTTGATCACGCACACGCTAATCATATTATTCATCGTGATATTAAGCCTCATAACATATTAATCGGCAATAACGGGCGTGTGAAGGTAACGGATTTTGGTATAGCTAGAGCTGCAACTTCTTCAAAAATAACACACACAGGCTCTGTAGTTGGCTCTGTGCATTATTTTTCACCTGAGCATGCAAAAGGTGTGAATACAGGAGAAAAATCGGACTTATATTCCTTAGGTATTGTATTGTATCAGATGGTAACAGGTAATCTTCCGTTTTTCGGAGAAAGTCCGATTAGCATCGCGTTAAAGCATTTACAGGATCATTTTGAAGAACCGCGCGTCGTTAATTCTCATATTCCGCAGTCAGTTGAGAACATTATATTAAAGTCGATGCGTAAAAACCCGAACGATCGTTATGAATCAGCACGAGCGATGATGGCTGATCTAGAAACTTGCTTGCAGCCGCATCGTCTCTATGAGCCAAAGATTACGTTTAATGATGCTGTGGATATGCAGGAAACAAAGGTTATGCCAGCCATTCGCTCTACCTCTATGCCTAACGATATGAACACAGGGCAGATGAGCAGCACGGCACGCTACAGCGATACGGCAAGACTTACTGATACAGCATCCGTCACGATGCATACTGGACAATTTGTTGATGGAGAGCCTGTAAAGACATCTGGAGGCTGGAAAAAGCCGTTAATTGTTGTGCTTATTACGTTAGTGTTTTTAGCGGCCCTGCTGTGGGGATTTTTTAGGCTGCTGGATTCCTTTAGGACAGAGGATGTGAAGGTTCCTTATGTTGTTGGGGAAACAGAAGAAGTAGCTCGTAAGATGTTGGCAGAGGCTGGCTTAAATGTGACAGAGCCAGTAACGCGAGAAACGAGTAAGCTTATTCCTAAGGATCAGGTTATTGCGCAGTCTAAGATGAGTATGATGGTTAAGAAAGGCACATATATTGAGCTTACGATAAGTGCTGGTCCCGAGCTGAAGGAATTGGATAACTATATCAATTCTATGAAGCAGCAGACGGTTAATGCGTTAATTGATCTCGGGGTTAAGGAAGCTCAGATCGACTTTACTGAAGTGTTTGACGAGTCGCCTGCAGGTACAATTCTTGAGCAATCTCCACCAGCTGGTGAAGAAATAAATCCAGATGATGTGTTGATTAGCTTTACAGTAAGTAAAGGGCCTGAGCTTGTTGAAATGCCTGATCTGACTGACGCTCGGTTAAAGGAAGCGAAGCTGCTTCTGGAATCACGTGGTCTTGTGTTAGAGGAACAAGATATCAAGTATGAAGCTAGTTATCTGTTCGAGAAGGATCATGTTATTAGTCAAGGCAATGCAGAGCCGAACGAGATGGTGGAAAAAGGTACAAAAGTGACGCTTGTCGTAAGCTCTGGCTATCCAAAGGATGCAAAGAACTATCAATTTAATGTAAGAATTTCGCCCGCTATGCATGGATCAGCGAGTGAAGTGAAAATATATTACTCAGACGCGCGTGGTGAAAACATGGAGCTCGAACCGCGAACAATTACAAGTACTGTTGATATTTCCTTGACACTTGTACTTGATCCAGACACGGTAGCCAAGGTATCGGTTTATCGAGATGGCGTATTTATGGACATTAAAGATATTTACTATGGAGATATTGCACAAGGCTCACATGAAATGGTTGTACCAGGACAAGAGCTTGAACCTACGCATACTCCTGACGAGGAAACATTCTCACGTGGCGGTGAGCACAACGAAAATACGGAGGCTAATGATAACGATGAGCAAAGCGATCAACCGGCGAACACAACAGAAGAATGATAAGGTTGTGCCAGATTCTTCAGCAATGCTGCCTGGTGTGATTGTGAAAGCTTTAAGCGGATATTACTATGTTCAGCCTCATGATAATCAAACCTCTTCTAGCACGGTACAATGCCGTGCTAGAGGAGTTTTTAAGAAGAAAGGCCTGACTCCGCTAGTTGGAGACGAGGTCTATTATGTATTAACTGAAAATGGCGAAGGGACCGTTGTCGAGCTGCTGCCTCGTTCGACGGAGCTCATCCGTCCACCTGTCGCAAATGTTGATCTTGCGGTGCTCGTGTTCTCGGTTGTGGAGCCCTCGCTTAATTTTCAGTTGTTGGACAAGTTTCTTGTACATATCGAGCATGCAGGCATAAAGCCGCTGTTAGTTTTAAGTAAGCAGGATTTTGCGATGTCAGAAGAGGCTGAGACGCAGCTTAAGGAAGAAGCTAAGTCAAGCCTTGAAGCTGTTAAGCGAATTTATGGCAAGCTGGGCTATGAGATCTATAGTACGAGCTCTGTTGAGCATGAAGGGATTGGCGCCTTGCACGAGCGATTGAAGGGCCATGTTGCTGTGTTCGCAGGACAGTCGGGCGTCGGTAAATCTTCACTGCTTAACGCACTTGTACCGGGTCTCACACTCGAAACGAATGAAATTAGCAATAAGCTAGGCCGAGGTAAGCATACGACGCGCCATGTTGAGCTTATTGATATTGGCGGTGGCTATGTTGCTGATACGCCAGGCTTCAGCCAACTTGATTTCCAAGAGCTAGGCATATCTGATCTGTCCTACGGATTTATAGAAATGCGTGAGCTGTCCCCTAACTGCAAGTTTAGAGGCTGTACGCATGTTCAAGAGCCAGGCTGCGCCGTATTAGATGCAGTCGAGAACGGCGAGATCGAATCCAGCAGACATGAGCATTATTTAGCCTTCCTGACGGAGCTGAAAGAACAAAAACGGAGGTACTAATTCAACATGACCATTATTGCACCATCTATACTATCTGCTGATTTTTCTCAGCTAGGTTCAGAAATTAAATCCATTGAAGAAGCTGGCGCCGATTGGGTGCATATTGACGTAATGGATGGAAAATTTGTGCCGAATTTAACGTTCGGGCCACCGGTTATTGGAGCCGTACGTTCAGTAACGAAGCTGCCTTTTGACGTACACCTAATGATAGAGCGTCCAGAGCTGTCGATACAAGATTACATTGCAGCGGGTGCTGATCGCATCACAATTCATCTAGAAGCCTGTGCGCACCTTCACCGCACGATCTACGCGATTAAGGAGCAAGGGCTACCCGTTGGTGTTGCACTTAATCCTGCAACGCCTGTGCAGTCGCTAGCGCCTGTTCTAGAGGATATTGATATGGTGCTAATCATGACGGTGAACCCAGGCTTTGGCGGACAGTCATTTATTCCTTATTCTACGACGAAGCTAAGGGAGCTGCGCAGCATGCTAGAGGCTCGTTCACTAACACATGTTGATGTTCAAGTGGATGGAGGCATTAATGCGCAGACAGCTGCACTCGTTCGCGAAGCAGGTGCCAACGTCCTAGTCGCCGGCAATGCCGTCTACAACGCACCAAACCGCGCAGAAGCAATCGCATCGCTGAGATAGTGGTAAGAAGCGGGGTATCCGCGAGCCGCAGTATCGTGATCGGCGATGAAGAAGTACAAGCAGTACAAAGCAAATATACAATCGAAGGTTTAAGATTGAGCTTATTACATCGGGGAACTTTAGACTTTCAGCACCAAGAAGATGCCATGAAGCTAGAGAAGCGAAGCGCGGAGCGTACGTAATGTGTACGTGAGCACTACAGCGAGCGATGAATGCGATATTCGCCGTCGAATATGGATCGTAGGTATAACATCGTGATCAAAGCTCAATCAATCCAAATTCCAATCGAAGTTTTAAGATCGAGCTTTCAGCACCGAGAAGATGCCATGAAGCTAGGAAACGAGGAGCGGAATGTACGGGTTAAGTACATGAGCACCGGAGGCTTCCGATGAATGGCATATTCGAAGTCGAATACGCATCGCTGAGTACACATCGTGATCAAAGCTCGATCGAGCTTTCAGCACCAAGAAGATCGCGAGAAGCTAGAGCGAAGCGCGGAGCGTACGAATTATGTACGTGAGCACTGGAGCGAACGATGAACGCGATATTCGCAGTCGAATACGCATCGCTGAGTACACATCGTGATCAAAGCTCGATCAATCCAAATTCCAATGAAAGTTTTAAGATCGAGCTTTCAGCACCAAGAAGATCGCGAGAAGCTAGAGAAGCGAAGCGCGGAGCGTACGAATTATGTACGTGAGCACTGGAGCGAGCGATGAACGCGATATTCGCCGCCGAATACGCATCGCTGAGTACACATCGTGATCAAAGCTCGATCTTAAAACATCCTATACAGGGGGGATCGTATGAAGGTTAGTTTTTCTACGGTAATGTGGCTCCTACTCTACGCCCTGCTTGCTGGCGGGAGTCTTGCATTATTCTCTACTATTACAACTTTTGCAAAATACCTCTTTTCCTTGCTTACCGTATATATCGGTATTCGTTTTTTTCGCCGCTTTGAAACAATCGGCCTACGTATTACGTTCATTGTTCTAGCTATTGCGATGTATTTTTTAATTGTGGTTATTATCGCGATGTTCCAATTTATAAGGGATAACCCTGATGTAATGCAGGCTGCAAGCCTATAATAAAGTTCGTTCTCCTAGGCGAGTGTTGGTCTACGTTTTCGAGTTTCTGCATAATATGGTTTACAAGAGCGGAGATTTGAGTATGCGGATCACCGTGCGTTTCAAGGAGGGATGGGCATGAAATTTTACACGATTAAACTGCCGAAGTTTTTAGGCGGGTTTGTCAAAGCTTTACTAAATACATTTCAGAAAAATTAATATCATATCGACACCAAGTGATTGGGCTTCGTTCCAGTTTTAGGTTTACAAAAAAAAGCACCTGAGGATCAGGTGCTTTTGTCTATGGTAAGTAGAGCGTATTACACGCGAGTTACTTTACCAGATTTCAACGCGCGAGCGCTGACGTATACACGTTTTGGTTTACCATCAACTAGAATACGAACCTTTTGAACGTTAACTCCCCAGTTACGACGAGTTGCGTTGTTCGCGTGAGATACGCTGTTACCTTTTTTAGGCGATTTGCCAGTAATGAAGCATTTGCGGGACATAAAAACACCTCCTTCACGAATTATGAGCGAAAATAGCTTAACCGTTCATAGCTTTAACATATCCATGCTATGCTTGCTTTTGCTTCTCATCATTATAACATTACAATTATAAACACGCCTAAATATCGTAACATAAAGTTTGACACGGTTCAACCTAATTCTACGGCTATTTAAGTGATTTTTAACATTTGGCTTCAATAACTTCCGAGTTTATAGTACAATGTAAATCAGTCCATAATATAGGGCAAGGGGTGTAGTAGTATGCCAATACAATTAAACAATACGTTAGGGCAAATTCAAGTTTCTGATAATTGTTTAGCTACCATTGCTGGATATGCTGCTTTAGAATGTTATGGGCTAGTTGGTATGGCATCACGTAACGGACTTAAGGATGGAATTGCAGTACTTCTCGGTCGAGACAACTTGACTAAAGGTGTTGAAATAAGGCAAGTTCAGAACGGTGTAAATATCGATTTATACATTATTGTAAGTTATGGTACAAAAATTTCTGAAGTAGCAAATAATATTCGATCTAAAGTTACTTATGTTGTAAACGAAGTAATAGGCCTTGATGTCAACGAAGTCAATATATTCGTTCAAGACGTGAGGGTATCTACTTAGCAGGAAGGGGAATTTCTTTGAGTAAGCGAGCAATTGACGGATCTGATTTTGCGAGTATGGCATTATTAGGCGCCGACTTACTAAAGCGTAATGCTGAAAAGGTAAACGCACTTAACGTATTTCCAGTGCCAGATGGTGACACAGGAACAAACATGAATCTAACAATGACCTCTGGTATTACGGAGCTAAAAAACAAACAGTCCGCCCATTTAGGGAAAACGGCAGAAGCGTTGTCTAAAGGCTTGCTAATGGGGGCACGCGGTAATTCAGGCGTAATACTATCACAGCTGTTCCGTGGCTTCTCGAAATCTCTAGCACATGTGGAGCAGGCTACAGCAATGGATATTGCAGCAGCACTTCAGCATGGTGTTGATTTGGCTTATAAAGCAGTAGTTAAGCCAGTTGAAGGAACGATTCTAACGGTAGCCAAAGAAGCGGCACGTCATGCAGTTCAATTTGCAAGACGCAATACTGAGGTGCTAGAGCTAATGGTGGAAGTGCATGCACGAGCAAATGAGGCGCTTCAAAAAACTCCAGATCTATTACCAGTATTGAAGCAGGTAGGCGTCGTAGACTCTGGCGGTCAAGGTCTCGTGTACATTTATGAAGGCTTTGTGCAAGCTCTTTCTGGTGCAAAGGTTGAAGTTGGACAGGATAGTGCAACTGTAGCAGCACCCGCTGAAATCAATGTGGTGAAGCATTCCGAGCCAACATCTGCACAAGCGAAGCTAGAAACTTTAGATATTGAATTCTTTTATGATATGGAATTTTTTATCAAGCGCAATGTGTCAGGAAATTCCGTGGCAGTGTTTGATGAATCCGCTTACAAGAAAGCATTATCTAAAGACGGAGATTCAATTCTAGTCATAACGGATGATGACATTATTAAAGTTCATGTTCATTCTCGCAAGCCAGGCGATGTATTCAATCTGTCTGTACGCTACGGTGAGCTGACAGATATTCATATTCTGAATATGCGTGAGCAGCATCGCCAGCTGCTTGAGGAAGAAGAGACTAGCAGTGAGGCTAATTTGTCTGCTGCTGAGCTTTTGGCAGGACAGGCTATTGATAATCGCCCTACAGAGCATGGCTTTGAGCGCGCTCCTTACGGTATGATTGCTGTTGCACTTGGTGAAGGCGTCGCTGAGCTGTTCCGCAGCAGTGATGTGGATGTTGTGCTATCAGGTGGACAAACGATGAATCCAAGTACAGAGGATTTTGTTAAAGCAATAGAGGCTTTATCTGCTGAGCATATTTTCATATTCCCTAACAATAGCAATATTATTCTAGCGGCAGAGCAGGCTGCTCAACTAACAGAGCGTCAAGTGACCATCATCCCAACGAAGACGATTCCGCAAGGTATTGCCGCAGTGCTCGCGTTCAAAGAGGATGAAACACCTGAGCGCAATAAAGAATGGATGCAATCTGCTGCTAGCATGGTAATCTCGGGTCAAGTGACTAAAGCGGTAAGAGACACAAGCATAGATGGTGTAGAGATTACCGAGGGTCATTATATTGGACTTAAAGAGAAATCGATCGTAACCTCTGAGGCTGACCTGCTTGCTGCTTGTCAAGCACTGCTTGCTAGCATGCTTGAGGATGAGGGAGACATCATTACTATATTAACGGGTGAAGATGCAACGGAGGATGTTACTTCGGCGATCTGTGAATGGATTAATGAGAATCACTCGGATTTAGAAATTGACCTTCAATATGGTGGTCAGCCTCTTTATCCGTATGTATTTGCAGTTGAATAATGGTTAGTTCATAACAGAGAGGAGTTGAAGTAAATCGTGAGTAAAGTGAGAATTGTTACTGACAGCACAGCTGATATTCCAGCTGAAGTCCGTGAAGAGCTTGGAATTACAATGATTTCTTTAAAAGTTCTTTTTGGTGAAGAAACATATCGAGATGCAGTTGATTTGACACCGGAGGAATTTTATTCACGCTTGAAGGCATCTACAGCTTTACCTAAAACGTCTCAGCCCTCGCCCGCTGAATTTTTAGAGGTTTATGAGCAATTGCTTGCAGAGGATCCGACTGCTCCAATTATTTCAGTTCATCTTGCCTCTGTGCTCAGTGGTACGTATCAATCTGCGACAATTGCAAAGTCGATGGTGGAGGTTGAAGGAGCGGACATTACTGTCGTTGACTCCTGCTCCGCCTCTTATGGACATGGCGCGCAGGTAGTGCTTGCTGCTCAGATGGCACAAAGTGGTGCTTCTGTTGATGAGATTGTTGCTGCCATGAAGCAGTGTCAGAATGACAACACAGGCGTTTATTTCCTTGTCGACACACTCGACTATCTACAAAAGGGCGGAAGAATTGGCAAGGCTTCTGCTATGATTGGATCGTTACTTAATATTAAGCCTATTCTTTCGCTCGAGCCGAACGGAACGGTTACTGCTGTGGATAAGGCTAGAGGCACTAAAAAGGCGATGTCAAAGATTGTTGAGCTTCTCAAGCAAAGCTATGGTAACGATGAGCTTATTCTAGTTGTTGCGAAGACGGATGACGATACTACGCCAAATGAGCTTGAGCAGCGTGTCACTGCTGAGCTCAATATTAAGGAAGTTCGTTATACAACGGTTGGTTCAGTAATCGGTACATACACTGGCCCAGGAACTTCGGCAGTATTCTTATTTAAGGTGTGAAAGTGGAATGATCAAACTTGATCAAATTCCTGTAAAGCAGTTGAAAGGCGTGAGTGCTCTTAAGGAAAAAGAGCTCCACGCCTTTGGCTTATTTACAGTGAATGATATACTGTTATATTTTCCGTTTCGCTATGAGGATTATCGCGTACGAGATCTTCTTGATGTAAAACCGGGTGAAAAAACAACGGTTGTTGGCATTGTACGCGGTGCTCCAGTTCTTCAGCGCTACGGGAAAGCTAAATCTCGTTTAACCTGCAAGATTCAGGTAGGCATGCAATTAATTACTGCGACTTGGTTTAATCGTCATTTCCTCCGTGAGCAGCTGACAACGGAGCGTGAGGTGCTGCTTACGGGTAAGTGGGAGCCTTCTCGCCTGCAGCTGACGGTGTCCGAGTCCGAGTTCTTAGATCAGGCAAAGCCTTCTGCGAAGATGGATACACTCCAGCCGGTCTATTCGGTTGGCGGGAAAATTACTCAGCCTTGGCTTCGAAAATTGATTGCTTCAGCGCTAGAGCAATATAGCTCGATGGTTGAGGAAATATTGCCTTATTCGCTTGTGGAAAAATACAAGCTGATGAATCGTGCGGAAGCGATACGGCACATACATCTTCCAGGCGATCTAGAGGCTGGTCAAGAGGCTCGACGTAGAATGGTGTATGAGGAGCTGTTCTTGTTTCAGCTTCGTCTGCAGGCTTATCGTGCACTGTCTCACCGACGTAAGGCAGGTATTGCGATGCCGCTAAAGAGTGAGTGGATTCGTGAATTTGCTGCAATGCTTCCGTTCGAGCTTACTACTGGTCAAAAAAAGGCAATCAATGATATATCGGTTGATATGCGCCGAAGCTATAGTATGAATCGCTTGCTACAGGGGGATGTCGGCTCCGGCAAAACGGTAGTCGCTGCTATTGCTCTATATAGTGCAATTCGAGCAGGCTATCAAGGTGCGCTAATGGTACCTACCGAAATACTTGCTGAGCAGCATATGAAAAGCCTATCCCGCTTGTTTGAACATACGAATATGAGCATTCGTTTATTGACTGGCAGTGTATCTGAGCGAAAACGCAAGGATATTCTTGCTGAGCTGCAGATGGGCTTAGCTGATCTCGTTATTGGCACACATGCATTAATTCAAGAGGATGTGCATTTTAATAAGCTTGGTCTTATTGTCGTTGACGAGCAGCATCGCTTTGGTGTGAATCAGCGAAGCATACTGAGGAAAAAAGGCATTCATCCAGATGTACTGACGATGACTGCAACGCCTATCCCGCGTACGCTTGCCATTACTGCCTTTGGAGATATGGATGTTTCAACGATTCGTGAGCGTCCAAAAGGGAGAAAGCCCATTGAGACCTACTGGCTTAAGTCACAATCGTTGGATCGTGCGCTCAAATTTATTCGCAAGCAGGTTGCCGAAGGCAGGCAGGCCTACGTGATCTGTCCGCTTATCGAAGAATCGGACAAGCTCGAGGTGCAAAATGCAATTGATGTTCATTTGATGATTCAGGGCGCATTTCCCGATCTAAAGGTCGGTCTGCTGCATGGCCGGATGAGTACTGCTGAGAAGGAGCAGGCAATGGGCAGCTTTGCAGCAAATGAGTCACAGGTGCTCGTTGCTACGACCGTTGTCGAGGTTGGGGTAGATGTGCCGAATGCTACGGTGATTATGATTATGGATGCAGAGCGCTTTGGATTATCTCAGCTGCATCAGCTACGCGGACGTGTAGGTCGTGGCGAGCATCAGTCGTACTGTATTCTGCTTGCTGATCCGAAATCAGAGGTTGGTCAAGAGCGGATGAAGGTGATGACCGACACGAATGACGGCTTCGAGGTTGCTCGTCGAGATCTTGAGCTGCGCGGTCCAGGTGAATTTTTTGGAACGAAGCAGAGCGGCTTGCCGGAGTTTAGACTAGCAGATATGGTTGCTGATTATGAGCTTTTGGAGCAGGCACGCGAGGATGCCGCTGCGCTTGTAGCAACAGAGAGCTTTTGGCAGGATGCCGTTTATTCAAGATTAATAGAATGGCTCCGCAATGACCCATTATTTCAAGGAGAACAGATAGATTAGTCAAGATTTTGGTTTTATTCGCATATAGTTAACTCATTAGGATAGTTGCCTTGGAGGTGTCTAACGTATGAGTTATCAACGATATGGGATTAGTCCACAGTTTGTAGAACGAATAAAGCTTAAGATGAAGAACCCCATCGTTAAAGAAAAGATGCGAAATTTGCTTGGTGATGTAACGAAGTATGACTTGCAGGATCGTGCTAAGGTCCGCAGGCTAACTCGAACATCTGCTACAATTTTGCAGGAGAAGCTGAGTGAGGTACAGGAAGAGCAAATTATTAATTTTGTGCTTGCCCAAAAAATTGACCCTAATAACACGCTACATCTTATAAAGCTGTGGGGAATGTTTCGGTGAGTAGCTAAGTAAAAAGCGTAGCGAGTTTATAACTTGCTGCGTTTTTTTTATGAACAGAAGAAATTGCAAATTAATAACAGAGGATATAAAAATATTTATAGGAATTTATCAGTTATAATATAATGATTAAATCGTATGTACAGGTTGACTAGGGAGTTGACGAAATGAAAAAGAGTAAAAGAGCCTTCTGGTTATTTTTACTAATAGCAATGCTAATGCTTACAGGATGCAAGGAGAAAGAGAAGGCTCAAATAGATAGGATTAATGATGTGTCTAACGGTAATGGCAATGTAACTAGTGAAAAAGTGGTAACGCTTACTTTTTGGAGGAATTCTGGGAATAAACTAGAGAATCTTGCTTATGACACACTTATTGTTAAGTTTATGGAGCAGCATCCTACTATACGAATTGACATGCTAGCTTTTCCATATGCGGATTATGACACGAAGCTAAGAACTGCTGTTGCCACAGGCAGTCCACCTGATATTATGGCAATAGACGCACCAAGCCTTGCTTCCTACGCGCAGGCTGATGCACTCCTTCCACTAACGGAACAATATAATATCGATGGAAATTTGGAAGATATACCGACATCTACTATGGAAGGCTATACGTATCACAATGATATTTATTTAGCACCGATGACAGAGTCTTCCATCGCGATGTTCTACAACATCAAGCTGTTTCAGGATGCCGGGTTAGAGCTTCCGTCTGCTGATCCTGACGAAGCTTGGACATGGGAACAAGTACTCGACGCAGCAATTAAAATTAATAATCCTGAAAAAGGGGTTTACGGAATTGATCCTGCGCAAGGTTTTCAAAATGCAGGCGCAACCGCTTATTTCAAATATCCGATGATATGGCAATTTGGCGGTGACGTAATGAACGAGTCTGGAACTTCTGCTCGCGGAGCATTGGACTCTCCAGAGACAAAACAAGCGCTTGCTTTCTATGCAGAGCTGTTCAACAAATATCAAGTTGCAGCTTTCGAATATCCATTGGATGCTTTTCCGAACCGAAAGCTCGGTATTACAATCGATGGTACATGGACGCTGGCGCATATTGAAGAAAATTACCCAGATTTTAAGCTCGGTGTTGATTTTGGTGTTGCGCCGTTGCCGAAAGTAACGCGTCAAGCAGTAGCCAATGGGAGCTGGGCTCTTGGAATTTCTGCTAAAACTAAGCACTCAGATGCAGCATGGACTTTTGTCAATTGGATGACTAGTTACGAAGGACTGATGCTGTATAGTAGTATTACTGGAGATATCCCTGTTCGTTACTCTGTTGCCAAACAATTTGCAGAGCTGAACGAATATCCACTTAATATCTTTGTAGTGCAAAATCAAAAATATGGTAGACCGCGACCGATTACACCGATATTCCCACAGATGTCAGAGGCAGTTAAAAGCTTATTTGAAGAAGTTACGGTGCAAAGAAGAAATGTGGATGAAGCTGTAGAGGATGCTATTGTTCGCATTGATAAGGCCTATACAGACTCGCAGCGTTTGACCTCGCAATAACGAAGGGAGGAAAATGATGCTATTTTCGCTCAGAAGCCGTTTAATGTTTGCTTTTTCATTGCTGTTAATTATTCCATTTACGGCACTAGTTTTTTTGTTCAGCGAACAATCATCACAAGTTATTAGAGCGTCCATTGAAACATCCACTTCCCAAACGATTGAGCAATTTGGTTCTCATCTGACTACTTTTTTGCAACAGGTAGAAGAGGTAGGGAATCAAGTAATGAGTAACAGTGTAACGCAAGCTTGGCTTTCAACAGGTATGAATCCGGATAGTTCAAACGCTGAGCTGCTAGTGACGAAGCAGCGACAGGTCGATTATATATCATCGTATTCTATTAACAATTCAAACGGTATCTCTATCGGTATATTTTCGGATTTTGCTGGCGGTATTTGGACGCAGGATCGAACATATGTCGATCAATTATGGTACAAGCAATTTGTAGTGGAAGATGAGCGTTGGACAAGTGCTCATTATGATTCCGATCAAGCCGATGAATTGATGAAGACGCGGCGAGTGAACAGCTATGTGATACCGCTTGTGCAGCTACAATCTTTTACTCGAATCGGTATAGTCAAAATCAATTATCCAACTGCAACATTACATGATGCATTGGACAAGATTCGGTTTGGGGAAACGGGCCGAGCATTTTTATTGAAATCTGATGGAAGCAGCGTACTTGATCAACAGGCAACGGGAGAAGAACTCTCAATTATTGAGAATGGACTTAAAGAGATAAAGGAGCGCAAGGAAGAAAGAACAGATGGTTTTTTTTCAGTGCGTCATAGCGGAGAGACTTTTTTGCTATTCTATCGTTATTTCCCTAACCAAGACTGGTACGTAATTGGTGCAGTTCCTGAAAAGGAGCTTTTCGTTAAAATTAACAATATTCGTCGCACGTTGCTGTTAGTCAGTGCTGCTCTTGTTGGAGTAGCTATGCTGGTTGCTTTGTGGCTGTCGTACGGTATATCCAGGCCTCTGACAACGATGGCACGGGCAATGAAACTTGTTGAACGCGGCGAGTTTTCTGGTGCTTTGGAGATGATGCCAAAGGTAAGGACTGGACATAGCGAGGTCGGTTATGTTACCCGTATCTTTGAAAGTATGACGAATCGGCTACGATATTTAATCGAAACAGAGTTTGAAACGAATCTTCGTCGTAAAAATGCAGAATATAAGGCACTACTATTGCAAATCAATCCCCATTTTTTTAATAATACGTTAGAAATTATTGGTGGATTGGCTGCAATGAAGCGAAACGATATGGTGATCGATGCAACCGAGGCACTAGGACAGATGATGAGATATTCGTTAAATTTGAACAGTGATCTCGTTAATGTAAAGGAAGAATTAAATTATATTCGCGATTATTTATTTATATTAAAGCTGCGTTACGAGGATCGGCTTGAAGTCATAATAGATGAGGACGAACGTACTAAAGAACTGCTTATAGCAAAATTTTTATTACAGCCGATTGTAGAGAATGCAGTTAAGTATAGTTTGGAGAAAGGCGGCATAGCGAAGATTAGTATATCCGTCCGACTGTTAGAAGAGCAGCTAACACTAAAGGTAACGGATAATGGGATAGGCATGAAACAGAGTTTTGTTAACGATTTAATGACAGAGCTGAAAAGCAATGCCTCGGTCGATATACTGAACAGTGAAGGCCAAAGCATCGGATTACGTAATGTGCTCTCTCGCTGTCGACTTTATTACGGAGAAAAGATATCTGTAGAAATTGACTCAAGACTTGGAGAAGGAACGGAAATTGTACTACGCATTCCAGCGGTGAAAGGATGAACAGAACATGAATAGCATCATTATCGTTGACGATGAAATCGGAGTACGTAACAGCATTAAAGCAAAAATAAATTGGCATGAAGCAGGATTCTATATTGCAGGTGAAGCGCAAAACGGACAAGAGGCAATACGGCTGCTTGAGACCGGGCCGTTGCCTGATGTGTTGATGACTGATATTCGAATGCCTCATATTGATGGGATCGAGCTTATTAAAAAGTGTAAACAGTTGTATCCTGAACTTAAAATTGTCGTCCTGTCTGGTTATTCTGATTACGAATATATGCAGGTCGCTATACATGCTGGTCTGAAGGATTACTTGCTGAAGCCTATTAGAAGGCGTGAATTAGTTGAATTACTACATAAACTATCGGTTGAGTTGCAAAGTGAACGCTCGATTGAGGCGAGGCAACGAGTCGAGCAAGCACAACGTGAGCAGCATCTGCAAGCTTCAAGAGAAGCATTGCTGCTTCGGCTTGCAAAAGATGAAAGTACTGGAATGCTAACTGTAAAGGAGCGAATTGAAGCGCTGGGGTTAACCCAACTATTAGAGCTAGGGGAGCGACGAAAAGTTCGTTTTATGACGGTGGAGATGAGAGTTCCCAAGGGACGGCTTGATGGGAATGATCACCATATAGACTTACTTCGATTGGCCTTCGGCATGCTGTGCAGAGAGTTGGCTGGGGAGCACGAAGGAATACTGCCGTTCTATGATGCAAGCCACCCTGCAATGATTCATTTTGTCATAATCGAGACATCGGATTCAGCGCGATCTGCAATAGATAAACAAAACGCCAAGCAGTTCGCTGCTGAGATTCGTTACAATATTGTACAGTATCTAAAGCTAGATTGCGTCATTGGCTTGGGTGAGCCCGTAAGTGATGTATTGCAGTTCAAAAATGCTTTCTCATCCTGCATGTTGTCTTGGAGCAGAAGTACGGTGGATGGAATCGCTTGCGATACAGCTGGCAGCCTGCCGAATATGATGAATGTATTTACACCGGAACTTGAACGTCAGTTGACTGTTGCTATAGAAAGTGGGGATCAAGCTGCTTTTTCCACGTATATGCTGCGTATCTTTCCACGCAATGCTGATTACGCTATGTTTTCATTTACGTTTATGGCGTCACGTTTGCTACTCCTTCTCCATGCTATTGCAAAAAAGTATGAAGATGGTACAAGTGATGGTACGTTGCAAAAGCTGCTCTGGGATTGCCAGATGACGATTGGTGATTTCCAATCCCGCGAAGCTGTAGCTGCTCATCTAGAGGAGCTCGGACAGCTTGTAATGGATGCAGCGCAGAAGGCACGCGGCGCAACCCATGGCTCGATTGCAGCGGCAGTACAAAAATATGTAGATGATAACTATACGTATGAGCTGACACTTACAGGGCTTGCAGAAATGTTCTATCTGAATGAAACATATCTGTCAGGTCTGTTCAAACAACATGCGGGTGCAACATTTTCGGACTATGTAACGAGATTGCGTATGAACAAGGCAGGCGAGCTGCTGCGCGATAGTGATTTGAAGCTGACTGATATTGCAATGCTAGTCGGTATATCAAGCTCCAGTTATTTTAGCACTTCATTCAAGAAGTTTTACGGGATGAGTCCGAAGGAATACCGTGAACAGCACAAATCGATAGGTTAATAGAAAAGTTTGGAAGCATCGAGCCTTATGGCTTGGTGCTTTTTTAATTACCTCTGCCACTGTCAAAGCTTTCTGTTCACGTGCTGGCTATGACAATGCCCAAAAACTTTGAAACTCAACACCTAAGGATAGTGAAATAAGTTAGTGCACCAATTTGTTATTCTTTTGCTACAGAAGGAATTGAAATAAGGAACGTGGGGGTTGGCCGTGAAAAAGGGAATCTGGTTTTATACGGTGTTGCTAACAATGATTGTTGTTACTGCTAGCTTGATTACAATAGTTTCTTTTTCGGAGAAAGAAGTCGAGCCAGCACGCACATATATGCTCAGCGATGCAGTCCCGCCATCAGAAGGCTTGATGTTAACAGCTGCTTCTCTGATCGAGGGCAAAGACTCCTTGCTTGAGGAATGGAAGGGCAGAAAAAACGTTGTGGAGTGGAAAGAAGATACACTACTGCAATGGAACGTAACAGCGCCAGCAGCAGGAGAGTATGAGCTGTCTATTGGATACTTTCCGATGAAAGGCAAAGGACAGCCGATCGAGTTTCTAGTGGAAGTAAATGGTCAGTCAGTTGGCGATTCTCTTACGCCGCTAAAGCTGAATCGTATCTATCAAGACGAGCAAGGGCCGTTGAAGCGAAGTGACGGTAACGAACTTAGACCGAAGCAGTTAGAAGGTGCCGTGTGGATGCACACAAAAGTAAGAGATTCCGGCGAAACGGCGACTGGTAGTCTCAAGCTTCAGCTGCAGCAAGGTGATAATATGCTACGACTGCATAATGTTAGGGAAGCTGCTGTAGTGGACTATATTCAGCTTACACCAGCTCAGCCGGTACCAAGCTATGAGCAGTATGTGAATAAGGTAGCTGCAGCAGGTGCAGCACCAATTAGTAGCAGTATAGAGAACAATGATTTGGTTATAACGGTACAAGCAGAACATGCTTACGCAAAATCGGATGTTGGTTTGTATCCGACTGTAGATCGCACTTCACCGTTAACGATGCCATATCATCCTTCAGAACTGCGGATTAATACGATTGGAGCTTCCAACTGGGAAATTCCAGGTCAATGGATTAGCTGGAAGTTTGAAGTGCCTGCCGACGGCTGGTACAAAATCGGAGCACGCTACCATCAATCGAAAGTTAAAGGAACATTTGTTTCCCGCAAAATGGAGCTTGATGGTCAAATGCTATTCGACGGCATGGAGGCACTGCGCTTTCCGTATTCTCTTAATTGGGAGATTCATCAATTCGGAGAATCAAAGGAAAGTGAACCTTATCTATTTTACTTAACGAAAGGCGAGCACGAGATCAAGCTGGAAGCAACGCTTGGAGATCTTGCTCCATCGATTGCTGAATTGCAGGACATCGTGTATGAACTGAATCAAATGTATCGCAAAATCGTGATGGTTACAGGTACGAATCCCGATCTGTACCGCGACTATGATATCGACAAGAGCATTCCAGGGCTAATTGAGCAGTTCCGTGAGCTTTCCAGTCGTATCGATGAGGAGGCTAATCAGTTGGATGCGATGGCTGGACAAAGCAATACTGGATCACGCTCACTGCGTATTCTTGCTAGACAATTGGACAGCTTCGTCGATAGACCAGACGGTATCCCAAAACGATTGAACAATTATAAATCAAATGTAACAGCAATTGCCGACTGGCTGTTAACGGTAAAGCTACAGCCCCTTGAGCTTGATTACTTGTATATCGCTTCACCAAACGCTGACAAGCCGCAGGCAGAAGCAGGGATGATCGCTAAAGCTGTGCACGAAGTAAGAGCATTCGCGGGCTCTTTCTTGCAAAACTATGATTCGATGGAGTCAGAAGGGGCATCAGAAGAGTCGATTAAAGTGTGGATTGGTCTTGGCCGCGATCAGGCATATGTACTGAAACGGATGATTGATGAGTCGTTTATTCCAGAGACGGGCATCGGTGTTGATCTTAATCTGGTTGGCACATCGCTAGTTACAGCTGTAATGGCTGGTCAAGGACCTGATATTAACTTGTTTACTAGTAGAGGCGATTCGATGAATCTTGCGTTCAGAGGTGCACTTCAGCCGCTAGATAACTTCGAAGGCTTCCAGCAGCTAGCATCGCAATATAAGGAAAATGCTTTTGTGCCCTATCAATACGAAGGACATACATTCGGGGTACCTGATGAACAAGAATTCTTCATGATGTTTTACCGCAAAGATGTGCTTGAGGAGCTTGGATTGACTCCGCCACGAACATGGGATGACTTGATGAAAATCGCCCCTGTACTGCAAAACAACAATATGGGAATCGGTTTGCCATATGAAAATTTGGACGCATTCCAATTGCTTACGAAAGGGATCGGAGCGCTTAATATGTTCCCAACGCTGCTCATGCAATCTGGCAGCACGGTGTATAACGAGGAACAAACAGCGACAAGCCTTGGTGAACCAGCCGCTTATCAAGCGTTCAAGCAATGGACTGATTTTTATAATTTATATGACTACGCGTTGTACAAGGACGATCTGAATCGATTCCGTACAGGAGAAATGCCAATTGTTATTTCTTCATATCGACTATACAATCGTCTTTCGGCGGCTGCTCCTGAAATTGCTGGCACTTGGGATATGATTCCGATTCCTGGAATTGTAGAAGCTGATGGCAGCATCAACCGCGCCAGTGGGGCAACGGGTACAGCGAGCATCATGCTAAAAGATACGAAAAATAAGGAAGCGGCTTGGAAGTTTTTGCAATGGTGGAACTCCCCAGAAATTCAAGCGCAATTCGTTAACGAGCTTGAGAATGAGATGGGTGTGCTCGGCAGAAGATTGCCAGCTAATACGGTCTCGGTAGCTTCAACGTTATGGAGCAGAACGGAACAAGCAAGCTTGAATGAGCAATGGGAACAAATTATCGAAATACCTGAGCTGCCTGGCGGTTACTATACATTGCGCAATATTGACAATGCTTTCCGTGAAGTTGTATTCCAGAAGCGAAATGCTCGGGAAACATTGTTCTATTGGAACAAAGATATTAATGAAGAGATTGATCGAAAAAGGTATGAATTCGGGGTGAAGCAATGAAAGGCTCGAAGATCCGCACGCTAGGCAAGTATAAGGAAAGCTACCTGCTAATGGCGCCATATATGATTTTTTTCCTAATGTTTACGATACTGCCCGTCGTCTTATCGATCGTGCTTGGCTTCACTTATTACAACATGATCGAGCCACCACGCTTTATCGGCTGGTACAACTATATTCGTTTATTTCTCGATGACGACATCTTTATTATCGCATTAAAAAACACATTATTTTTTGCACTTGTGACGGGACCGATCAGCTATATACTAAGCTTTTTCGTGGCATGGATGATTAACGACCTGTCTCGCACGATGCGCTCCATTGCAACGTCAGTCTTTTATATCCCGACTGTCGTTGGAGCTGCGGTATTCCCAATGTGGAGGCTGATATTCAGCCCTGATGAATACGGCTACTTAAACGGGCTGCTGATGGGAATGGGTTTTATTAATGAGCCAGTCGCTTGGCTGCTGGATAAAGAATACGTACTTGTCATTCTAATTCTTGTTCAGCTGTGGATGAGTTTAGGGATTAGTTTTCTCGCTTTTGTTGCAGGACTGCAAACAGTTGATCGTAGCATGTACGAAGCGGGAGTTATGGACGGAATTAAAAATCGCTTCCAGGAACTATGGTATATTACGCTTCCATCGATGATTCCACAGCTTATATTCGGAGCCGTTATGCAAATTGTTGTTTCGTTCAGTGTTGCCGATGTCTCGATTCAGCTTGCTGGTTTTCCGAGTACCGAATACGCGGGGGAAACGATGGTTACCCACATTATGGATTACGGCAGCATTCGCTATGAAATGGGCTATGCATCGGCGATGGCGGTTGTATTGTTCTTCTTAATGGTATTTACCAATCGCGTTGTTACGAAGCTGCTGAATAAGGTCGGAATCTGATTAGAAGGAGGCGAGGCAAGTGTTTAACTTTACGAGAAAAAAAGCGGGAGCCAAAGCACGTCGCTCGACAACAGGAAATTTTTTTATTTTTTGCATTGTGGCATTGCTAGGCTTGTTTTCCGCTTTTCCGTTATACTTCGCGGTTGTAACAGCGTTCAAGCCACTGGATGAGCTGCTATATTTTCCACCAAGACTAGTCGTGCTGAGACCGACATGGACTAATTTTACTGATTTGTATCAGCTTGCTTCCAATATGTGGGTCCCGCTTTCACGCTACTTGTTTAATACGGTGTTTATTGCGGTAGCAGGTACGGGCTTGCATGTGCTGTTTGCGGCAATGGCCGCTTATCCGCTAGCCAAGCATAAATTTCCAGGACGTAATATTATATTTTCCATCATTTTAATGGCGTTGATGTTTGTACCACAAGTTACATTTATTCCGCAATTCATTATGATGGCTGAGCTTGGGATGGTGGATAGCTATGCAGCGCTATTGCTGCCGTGGATTGGTTCGTCGCTCGGATTATTTCTAATGAAGCAATTTATTGAGCAGCTGCCAGATGCGATATTGGAAGCGGCTCGTATTGACGGTTCGAGTGAGTATAGAACATTTTTCTCTATCGTATGGCCAAACTCGGTTCCAGCTCTTATGACTGTCGTTATTTTTCAATTCGTAAACTTGTGGAACTATGCACCGAAAGAATTAGTTTATAGCGAGTCGAACAAGGTGTTCCGTATGGCACTGGAGCAAATTGTTGCTGGTGATCCGATCGCAAGGATGGGGGCTGGCGCAGCGGCTTCCGTTATTTTAATGATACCGCCAATTATCGTATTCGTGTTGTTGCAGCGCAAGGTAGTAGAGACAATGACATTCGCGGGAATCAAGTGATAGGGGGAGCTACTGTGAGAATTAAACTAGCATTGGTCTTGGCACTGCTGTTGCTGTTGAGCTCGCCTGTCAAAGGAGGCACTGCCTATGCAGAAGCTTCTTATGAAGCCTATGTTTACAACGAATGGGATCAGTCGAAGGCTGCACCGGTAAGCTATTTGCCTGAGGCTTCTTTCACTGGTGTGCAGCTCGGTATCGGTGCGTTGCAGGAGCCGCAAGACTTGTTTGTTACGCAAGAGGGTGACATATACATTGCGGACACTGGTAATAAACGAATTGTTGTGCTTGATAAGCAGCTACAGCAAAAAAAAATCATTGATAAACTGACATGGAATGGGGCTGAGCTCGAGCTAAGCTTACCGACAGGGCTATTCGTAGCAGAGGATGGAACGCTCTATATTGCTGACAAGGAAGCTGGACGGATTATCCGCCTCAGTGGATCTTTAGAAGTTGAACTCGTCATCGAAGCTCCGCAAAGTCCACTCATTGCTGATGATTTTGTATTCAAGCCTTCCAAGGTGGCAGCAGATAATGCAGGACGAATTTATGTGTTATCAGAAGGGCAATTTTTCGGTTTGATGCAGTTCGACGATAAGGGTAGCTTTACGAGCTATTACGGTAGCAATCGTGTAGAAGTAACGCCTGCTGTTGTATTAGAAACTTTTTGGAAAAATCTATTATCGAAAGAGCAGCGCGATTCTATGGTGAAGCTTCTTCCGATCGAGTATTCGAATCTTCACATTGGACATGACAACTTTGTCTATACAACAACGATCATTTCGCAAAACTCGCGTGAAGAAATTAAGAAGCTGAATCCACTCGGTAACAATGTGCTTGTCACAAGCCAAGGAGCAGCGGATTTCGGAGATAAGGAAATTAGCTATAAAAATGGTGTTAAGCAGGATAGTTCATTTATTGATCTAGCTGTAGATGATGATGGATTTATTATTGGGCTTGATCGTACAAGAGGCAAAGTGTTTGAATACGACGCGGAAGGTAATGCGATCGCTGTATTCGGATCACTTGGTTTCCAACGTGGTACTTTCCAGCAGCCAGTTGCGCTGTCTTATTGGCAGGGAAAAATAGTTGTGCTTGATGCTGGTAAACGAAATCTAACATTTTTTAAGCGTTCCGAATACGGAAATATCGTACGTCAAGCTACTGTTCTATACAGTCAAGGGCTTTACGATGAAGCGGCAGAACTGTGGGAAGAAGTGATACGACGTAATGCTAACAATTCTATCGCTTACTTAGGCATCGCAAAAGCGCTGGAGAAGGAAGAGCGTTATGATGAAGCGCTTGCCTACTACAAGCTAGGTGCAGATCGATTCGGTTATTCAGATACATTTGGGCTTAAACGAATGGAGACCGTGCGAAGTAATCTTCCGTTAGT
The DNA here is from genome assembly GCF_023715345.1 of Paenibacillus camelliae. GTDB lineage: Bacteria > Bacillota > Bacilli > Paenibacillales > Paenibacillaceae > Pristimantibacillus > Pristimantibacillus camelliae. The sequence continues at coordinate 430,824 of NZ_JAMBNY010000001.1, read as the reverse complement.
GATGACGATTTTGCTTGTTGCACTAGCTGCATTTTACGGCTTTAAGGGACTAACCATTGTCCGCAGGATGAAGCGAAAGGAGGCTGCTCGCAGATGACAAAAACCGAAAATGGCATGGCTTCCAACAAACGCTCAATGCTGAAGTTGACGATAGCGGAAAAAGTAAAATCAACTTTTTCACTAGACAAAAATGTTGCTGAAAGTGGGGGTGAGCAGCAGTCAGCGTTCTCGATGAAGCGATTGAATCCGCTACGTACACTGCTGCATCCTTTTGAGAGCTTTACAGCGGTCAAGGATGAAGGTAAAGGCTCTCTTGTCGCAGCAGCAACCATCATTATCGTTTTCTTTCTTGCTACTATATTTAAGCGTCAGAGTACAGGCTATACGTTCAATATGGCTGACCTGAACGCGCTTAATATATGGATCATTTCCGCAAAAACAATTGTATTGTATGGGCTTTGGGTCGCTGCTAACTGGGCGGTTGCAACATGGATGGACGGTGAAGGGAAAGCGAAGCAAATTGCTGTTGTGAGCGCATATGCGATCATACCTTATGTTGTAGCGCTTATTGCAACGACGCTGCTGAGCAATGTGCTCGTCATGGAAGAAGGGATGTTCCTTCAATATATTATTGCCGTTTCTGTGTTATGGAGTGCACTGTTGATATTTATTGGTATGAATATTATTCACGACTATGGTGCGCTTAAAACGCTTCAATCTATTGCGCTAACTTTTGTTGCGATCGGAATTACTCTATTTCTGGCGGTCCTGTTTTATACACTATTCAATCAAGTATATTTGTTTTTTTATACGATTTATAACGAACTGCTGTTCCGCTTATGATGTGAGCACAGTCAGAAGGATCTAAGCAAGGTTTATGCTTACGAAGTGTGTTTCAAGCATGCTTGAAACACTTGAGGAGGAAGCTTAATGAAAGTAAGAATCATTGCAGTCACTGTTGTAGCGGCATTACTGTTAGCATCCTCATCGTCACCTTATATGCTGGCTAGCCAAGCAGTAGGTGATGGAACAGCTAATGATCATGCGGTGAATCAGTCGCAGGAAGTAAAGGCGACTGCAAAAAATAACGACGATGCTCCTGCTTCTTCACATATGAAGTCAGTGAAAAGTGGATGGACGAAAGTGGCAGAGAGCGATTCACTCATTTTGCATATTGATGTAGCGAGCGGTGAGCTAACTGTAACAGAAAAAGCTTCTGGAGCAGTATGGAGCAGTAATCCACCAGCTCGTGAAAGCGATGAGCTTGCAAAAGGTGTTAAGAAGATGGATTTAGGCTCGCAGCTGCTAATTGACTATATTGATGATCTTGGAAAGCCGTTTCAGGCAAATAGTTTGACAGGAAGTGTAAAAGAAGCAGCGCCCGAGGTGCGTGCGATTGACGGCGGAGTAGAAATTGTATTTTCATTTCCACAAGTCGAATTCTCAATTCCAGTACGCTACACCATCGAGGATGATGCATTTTCTGCCATGATTGTTACTGCGGATATAAAGCAAGGAAGTAAATATAAGCTGGTCAATATTAGTTTACTTCCGTTTTTTGGGGCGGGCGACTTAAAGGAAGATGGCTATCTGTTTGTACCTGATGGCAGCGGGGCTCTTATCTACTTCAATAACGGAAAAAGCAGCTACCGAAGCTACAATGAACGAGTGTATGGTGGCGAAGCAGCACTCGATCTGCCAACTAAAGCTGAAGTGAAGCAAGCGATCAGATTACCGGTATTCGGTCTGAAAAAAGGCGATCAAGCTTATGTAGCTGTCATTGCTCAAGGCGAGTATCAAGCAGGCATTGTTGGCGATACGAGCGGAAAAAACAATAGCTACAACAATGTATACAGCTATTTGAATCTTACGGAAATCGAAAGCAATTTGTTGCTGGAAGGATCGCTTAACGAGAAGCAGGTGACACGCTCCTCCGCTTCCATGACGGGAGATGTTCCACTTGAAGTACGGTACTATTTCTTACAAGCAGAGCAGGACCCGACCTATGTCGGGATGGCACACCGTTATAAGCAATATTTGCTGGATAAATATGAGGAAAGACATTCCGATGATCAAGAGTTTACTGCAACGGAAAGCAGCTTACCACTGCTGATCGATTTTGTGGGCGGAGCTAAGAAGCGAGAGACATTTCTCGGCATTCCATACAACACGGTCGAAGCGCTCACTTCATTCAAGGATATATCGCTTATTACAGATCAACTGCTTTCTGAAGGAATAAATTTATCGGTTCGTATGCAAGGCTGGAGTGATGGCGGGGCGAAAGGAGAAGTGCCCGTATCGTTGGATGCTGAAAGCAAACTTGGCGGTAATAAAGGACTGCTTCAGCTTGGAGAGGAGCTTGCCGATAAAGGAGTGGCGTTTTATCCGAGCGTCAACCCTGTTTATTTGTATGAGAGCGGTAACGGCTTCAGCAAATTTTCCGACACAGTTAGAAGTATTAGCCGTGCGCCTGCACTTAAGTATGAGTATCGGTTAAGTGATCGGTCGAAAAATAAAACAGCTTCGCGTTGGTATCTGATGAAGCCTTCCTCTGTAGCGGAAGCGGTCGACAGATATACAACGGCGGCTATGAAAAGAAGCTTCGGCGCAGTATCGTTTGAAGCAATTGGATCAATGGTCTATTCGGATTTCAAAAAAGACAGCAGCTCAAAAAATGAGACAGGAGAAGTATGGCAGCAAGCGTTGAAACAGGCGGCAGACAACATGGAGGCGTTAGCCTTTGATAAAGCCAATGCCTACACATTTCCTCATGCTGCAATGCTGACTGGCGTACCGCTATATGATAGCGGCTTTGATGTTACGGATGAGACAGTTCCATTCTACAGTATTGTGACTAGCGGCTGGATTCCTACCTACAGTGAGCCAATTAATCTCTCCAGCATGCCCCGTGATTATTTATTGAAACTCATTGAGACGGGTACCTTCCCAGCTTATCAATTCATTGCAAGTAACTCTGCTAAGCTGACAGGTACCGAATTCGATTGGCTATATAGCGGTGATTACAGCGCATGGCAGCAAGTTATGCTTGACCAATATGAGGAGCTAGACGCAATTATGGAAGATTATCAGGGCAGTTCCATCATGTCGCACCAGAAGTTGCTGACTGGCGTCTACGAGACGACTTTCGAAAATGGAGCAAGTGTTATTGTCAATTACAATGATGAGGCTGTCAACGTACAAGAAACTGAAATTCCAGCCAATGGCTATCTGAAAAGATAAGGAGGTGCGAACATGTTCAAAAGCTTGCGGGCGATGCCTTATACGAAGAAAAAAGAGCTGTACGGGCTATTGTTCGTACTGCCGTGGATTATCGGATTTATTCTGTTTTTCATTCGGCCGCTCATTACATCAATTGTTTATTCATTTCAAAACATGGAGCTTACTCCGCAAGGACTTAAGGGAAGCTTTATTGGTTGGGACAACTACTTCTATGCGCTTTACAAGGATCCAATCTTTATTCGTGAAGCAGTCAATTCCTTTGTAAATATGCTTTACGGTGTTCCGCTCATTTTAGTGTACAGCTTGTTTATCGCAATCTTGATTAAAAATAAATTTCCAGGACGCGGTTTTATGCGAGCGGTATCGTTTTTACCCGTTATTATTGCTTCTGGCGTGCTGATGCAAATTTTGAAGGAAGATGTGTTCTCACAAGGGATGCGCGGTGGAGTAGAAAGTGTGTACTTGTTTACGGGTACGGGCATTAGCGGCTTGTTAGTGGAGCTTGGCCTTGGTGCAGGACTAATTGAAGTGTTTAACAATGTCATTGCGCGCATCTTCGACCTTACTTGGCGATCTGGTGTGCAGGTACTGCTGTTTCTGGCGGGCTTGCATACGATTCCATCCTATTTGTACGAGGCCTCCTCATTGGAAGGTGCTCGTCCTTGGGAGCAGTTTTGGAAGGTTACACTTCCAATGCTTACGCCGATGATGCTGCTAAACGTTGTATATACGATTATCGATACGTTTACTGATTACGGCAACAGCGTCATTATGATGATTTACAACACGGCGTTCTCGCAAATTCGTTTCGGTTACAGTAGTGCGCTTGCATGGCTGTACTGTCTAGCGATTGCGATGTTCCTCGGGCTTGTCTACTTGCTGCTGAAGAAACGCATCGTGTATATGCAGGATTAAAGGAAGCGGGGGATTGAAATTGAATGCGATCGCAGGCAGGAGGCAAATGAAATTTGCCAAAAAATTTGTAGTCGTTACGTTGCGGTATATGCTGCTGGCGGCAGTTGCTTACCAGCTCTTATATCCAGTGCTTTATATGCTTAGCATGGCGCTTCGCAAGCCTGAGGAAGCGATCGATCCTAGTGTAATCTGGGTGCCGAAGTCGTTCACCTTGAGTAATTTTGCAGATGCGCTGCGCGTAATGGATTTTTGGGATGCTTTGCAAAACAGTGTGCTTATCGGAGTCGGCTGCGGCTTGTTCGACGTATTGTCTTGTGCTTTTGTAGCGTATGGCTTTGCTCGATTTAAGTTTCCGCTGTCGGGTTTGATGTTCTCACTCGTCATCCTGACGTTAGTTGTACCGATTCAAACGATTATATTGCCGCTCTATGCGGATATGCGTTACTTTGATGCGTTTGGCTTGATGAAGCTTACTTCAGTTGTCGGTGGACCAGAATCAATTAGTCTTATAGGCAGCTATTGGTCGTTTTATTTGCCTTCAATGTTTGCGATGGGGCTAAGGGCGGGGTTATTTATCTTTATCTTCCGTCAGTTTTTTAAGGGGATGCCCAATGAACTGGAGGACGCAGCTTATATGGACGGATGCGGTCCATTCAAAACATTTTTCCAGGTCATGCTGCCTAACGCAAAAAACGCGATCATCACTGTATTTTTGTTCTCGTTTGTTTGGCACTGGAATGAATACTACATGTCCAATTTGCTCCTTGGCAATATGAAGAAAAACTTTGCGATCGCGATTTCTTCACTACGTGTAGATTTACAATCTGTTGTCAACGCACAGACGATTAGCGATCCATTACTAGTCGTAACACGGATTCAAGCGGGAGCGCTGCTAGCGATTGTACCGCTGCTGCTGCTTTACTTATTAACGCAGCGCTATTTCACGGACAGCATCGAGCATGTCGGTATTAAGTAGTATAGATGTGCTTTCAGCTTAAGCGCCTTGAAAGGGGGCGATGCAAGAAAAACATTTGCGAAGGCTGCACTTATATATTTACAGTTCTTAAGGGAGTCAATGACAGAAACATAAGCAGGTTATTTCAGTTTTAACGGTGAGCAGCAGGATAGGCAGATCAAAATACAACAAAATTTGGGAGGTTTATAATGAATAAACATCTGAAATCTTTCGCAACGATGGTGGCAGCAGTAACGGTGATGACTACAGCATTAGCAGCTTGCTCTGGCGGTGGTAACAGCGGGCCAGCAACGACCAATGCTAATGGAAACAACAGTGGTAATAATGGAAATAGCGGTGTTTCTGCAAGTGAAACGCCAGCAGAAGAAGTCAAGTTAGCTGATGGCAATATTACAGTACTGTACCATACATCGCTGGAGCAGTATGCGGAAAATAAAGCAGCAAACCCAGATGCATACGATCCTTTACTTGAATCTATTCCAGTATTCGAACAGCAGCATGGCGGCAAAGTTACACTAATTGCTGTTCCATGGGGCGATCAGAAATCAACGCTAATCTCTATGGTTAATGCAGGTGAGCAAGTTGATGTGGCACAAGCTCATGACCAAAACTTCCCTGTATATCCGTTGAAAAAGATGGTTCAGCCAATTAGCCAATACGTTGATCTGAATGATCCGTTCTGGAATAACGCTGTAACGAACGCCTTTACATTTGGAGGCGAGGCCTATGCAGTAGGTGTAGGAGCAGCTCCGATTGTTATGTACTACAATAAAACGCTATTTGAAAACAATGGTATGCAGACACCAGGAGAGCTTTACGCTGAAGGCAACTGGACATGGGATACATTCCGTCAAACTGCGATGGAAATGACACAGGATACAGATGGCGACGGTGTAAATGATCAATACGGCTTTGGCTGGTGGGATGGCGGTTACGCCTTGATGGTAGGCTCTAACGGTAAAACGATTTTGTCCTACAATGAAGATGGCTCGATTTCTGCCAATCATACGTCTGACAATGTGAAAGAAGCTATGCAATTTACCCAAGATGCTCTACTTAAGGATAAGTATATCGACAAAGATAAAGAAGGCGATTACTTCGTAGCTGAGTTTAAAAACGGCAAGCTGGCAATGACAGCAGAATACGGCTTGAACGGCTTTAACGCATTCAAAGGCGACTATGAAATCGACTTTGTACCTGTACCAAAAGGTCCAAGAGGTGAGGCTGGCGTTGGCCCAGGCGGATTGTCTGGATGGTCTATTCCAGTTGTATCGAAAAATCCAGAGGGTGCGGCTGCGTTTATTAAGCTGCTTTCGGAAAATGAGAAGGAAGTAGCTACAGCGAAAAACGTTGAAGTATTCGGTCAAGAGCGTGTTGATCGAATCAATGAGCTTTCCCAAAAAATTCTGTTTGCCCCGATCGGTGTTGAAATGTATTGGGATGCAAACGGTGCTGTCCTAGGCGGTATTAAAGACGGTACACCTGTAGGTACATTTGCTGAGACAGCTAAAGGTATTCTTGAAGAAGGTATCAACATTACGTTGACGCAATAATTCAGTACATCTTAGGGGTGTTCTATAAGTCATGGAAATGACGGAGGACGCCCCTTTTTACTAACGTTTGAGGAGCGAGAAAAGAATGGAAAAAGTAGTGAAAGCTGCGGCGACTGTTCTGCTTGGTGCTGCGCTTGTGATGACGGCATGCAGTAAGGAAAGCGGCAGCTCCGAAAACAGTACAGCTGTACCACCTGAAAGCGAGAGCCCGGTTCAGACACCTCAGTCTGCCGTTACGATTGAAGAACAAGTGAAAACACCATCGGATTCTTTATTTTGGAAGCCGCCAGAGGGCTGGGTTGGTGATTTAATGCCGTTTAATGATAAGAACGGCGATTTATATCTTTATTATTTGCAGGACTGGCGTGATGGAGCACCAGGATTTCACCCTTGGCATCTTGTTACTACAGCAAATTTGACAGATTACAAGTATGAGGGTGAGTCGATACCATTTGGCTTGGAGCATGAGCCTGATCTTGCAATCGGTACAGGCAGTGTTATTCAAGTTGGCGATACGTATCACGGCTTTTATACTGGCCATAATTGGAAGTTTCCTGATCAAGGTAAGCCAAAGGAAGCGATGATGCATGCAGTTAGCAATGATTTGAAAACGTGGACGAAGCTGCCTGAGCATACATTTGTTGCGCCAGAAGGCTATGAAATTCATGATTTCCGCGATCCTTATCTATTCTATCATGAACAAGCGGACGAATATCGAATGCTTGTTAGTGCACGCAAGGAAGGCGTAGGCGGCGTGCTTGCTGTGTTTGCATCTAAGGATCTTGCACAGTGGGAAGTGCGTGAGCCACTAGATATTGAAGCAGCTTCAAGCTTTTTTATGCTTGAATGTGCGGATATTTTCCGCAGCGGCGATAAGTGGTATCTTGTCTTTTCAGAATTCAGCGACAAAAAAGCAACCCACTATCGTGTCAGCGATTCAATAGACGGCCCATGGCTGCTGCCGGAAGACGGGGATGATCTGTTTGACGGACGTGCATTTTATGCTGCTAAAACAGGCATGCTTGGTGATCAGCGTTATTTGTTTGGCTGGGTGCCGACTCGTAATCAAGAAAAAGACTTTATGAACTGGGATTGGGCAGGCAATCTTGTTGCCCATCAGCTTGTGACTCATGCTGACAGTACCCTTGGCGTAAAAGTACCTGATCAAATTGATCAGTATCTATCTAAAGAAGAAGAGCTGCATATGCAGAAGCAGCTTGGAAAAACATCAGGTGAAGCGGGCCAGTGGCAGCTTGACGGGACAGGGGAGCTAGCTGGCATCGTGTTTGACAACTTACCGCAAATTGCAAAAATTACGGGTAAATTCCGCTTTGAAGCAGGTACACAATTTACCGGTATTGTTGCAGGTGTAGGAGAGGAGCCGGAAAAAGCATACGGCATTCAAGTAGAGCCTGATCGACAACGCATTCGTTATGATTCTGTACATGGTGCAGCACTAACGAGTGTTGATCCTGACGTCAGCGTAAGCATTTCATTCCAAGAAAATGTTGATTATGAGTTTACGCTAGTCATCGAAGACGATGTCATCGTGTTTTATGTAGAAGATCATGCGCTTACTACTCGTATATATAAAATGCCTGGCGGTGCATGGGGCTGGTATTCACGAGGTGGAGTGACTACGATTTCTGACTTGAAGCTATTTACACCCTAGTTATGCACAGACATATAAAATGTGGCTCTCATGAAAAGTTTTTATGAGGAGGTAAAGATGACGTCTTCTGCAAAGCTTTATAAGGAAAAATTTCGTCCGCAGTTTCATTTGACACCACCGCAAGGACCGATGAGTGATCCGAACGGAATGGTTTATGTAGCTGGCGAATATCATCAATTTTATCAGTTCACAGGTCGTTGGGGACATGCCGTAAGTAAAGACTTGATTCATTGGGAGCATCTTCCGTTAGCGCTGGTCAGCGATGAGCTTGGTGATATATGGTCGGGAAGCTGTGTTGTTGATCATCACAACAGCAGTGGGCTTTTTCAGGATCAATTCGGTATGGTCGCCATATTCACTCATTTTAAGGATGGGCTGCAATCGCAAAGCATGGCGTATAGTCATGATAGAGGACGAAGCTGGATCAAGTATAGCGGCAACCCTGTCATCGCTAATCCCGGCTTAAAAGATTTTCGTGATCCTAAAGTATTATGGCATGAGGAAAGCTCTCGCTGGGTAATGATTGTGTCCGTTGATCGCGAGGTTTATTTTTACTCCTCAGAAAACTTAATCGATTGGCGCTACGAAAGCTCGTTCGGCCGAGATCAAGGTAGTCAAGCTGCAGTGTGGGAATGTCCAGACTTGTTCAAGCTGCCAGTTACAGGTGAAGAGGGTATAGGCAAATGGGTATTGCATATTAGTATTGGCGATAATCGACAAACGGACGGCTCTCATGCGCAATATTTTATTGGAGAGTTCGATGGCACTTGCTTTATTAATGACGATGCTACTGGCAAAGAGATTAACTGGACGGATTATGGTCAAGATTTTTACGCAGCGGTTACCTACTCTGATATCCCGCAGCAAGATGGACGAACAGTATGGCTTGGCTGGACCTCCAATTGGAAATATCCGTTTGCTGGACCGACTGAGCCATGGAAGGGAGGCATGTCGTTGCCTCGTTCATTATCTCTAAAGCGGAGTAAGGAAGGGAAGCTTCGTCTTGTTCAGCAGCCGATTACGGAGCTTGAGAAGCTGCGTAAGCTGGCGAGCAGCATGCAGGATGTCACGGTATCAAGCGATAAGCTGCAGATTGGTTACGAAGGACAATCCTTTGAGCTTGTGGCTACTGTCAGCTGGGGGGATGCTGCTGCATTCGGGGTACGTGTGTGCGTGTCTGATCAAGAAGCAACTGAAATTGGCTATAGGCCATTCCAAGATGAGGTGTACGTTGATCGTCATCGATCATGCTTAAGTGAATTTATTAGTCGCGAAGGCAAGCCTTTTCATTTCGGTAAGCAATTTGTCGCGGCACATGAGGCCAAAGACAAGCAAATTACACTGCGGCTGTTTGTGGATCAATCGGTGGTAGAGCTGTTTGTCGATGATGGTGATACCGTTTTTACGACGCTGATTTATCCTGACCCATCCTCACGAGGAATAGAATTGTTTGCCGAGGACGGAGCTGCTACGTTTGCTTCCGTTCATGTATATGAGATGAGCTCAATTTGGACATAAGCACGAACTTTATTGTTACAGTATGAACATTTGGGGAGGAATAAGGATGAGTAACCTTACTATACAACAACAAGAGCATGTGGCGTTGATCGCCAAAGCGGGAGAATCTCTGAAAAAGCTTGAAGCTGGGATGGATAGTAACTATCGTCTTCATTATCATATGATGCCGCCAGCAGGTTGGATGAATGATCCGAACGGATTTATTCAATTCGATGGTACCTATCATCTGTTTTATCAGCATGACCCGTATCAAGCGAAGCAGGGACCTATGCACTGGGGACATGCGACAAGCCGTGATTTAGTACATTGGCAGCATCAGCCTGTTGCGCTAGCTCCATCAGAGGATTATGACAGCGGACCGACTGGAGGGCAAGGCTGCTGGTCAGGAAGTGCAGTAGATGATAATGGTAAACTGACGTTGATATATACTGGGCATGTCGATGGACGCCAACCTGAGGAAGTGCAGTGCTTAGCGGTAAGTGAGGACGGGATAACGTTCCATAAGGCCGAGCATAACCCTGTTATCGGTGATTCGCCAGATGCTAAGCGATTTGGGTTCCGTGACCCTAAGGTATGGAAGCGTGGCGATACATGGTATATGGTTATTGGCTATGGCAAGGACGGGCTAGGAAAAGCGCTTATTTATTCGTCGAATGATTTGCACAGCTGGACTTGCAAAGGGGCAGCCATAGAAAGCGATGGAACGATGGGAGATATGTGGGAGTGTCCGGACCTGTTCCCAATTGGCGGTGGAGATTCACATGCTCTCATTATTTCTCCAATGAATACTGGTTCGTATAAAAATCTCTATGTTACTGGTACATTCGACTACAGCACTTGTCGCTTGCAAAAACTGCATCAAGATCAAATCGATTATGGCTTCGATTTCTACGCTCCACAAACGCTAGTGAATGAGCAAGGACGGAGAATTATGATCGCTTGGATGAATATCTGGGGAGCGAAGATGCCTGAGCAGGAGCATGGCTGGTATGGGGCAATGACATTGCCGCGCGAGCTGACATTAGAATCCGACGGAACTTTGCGCAGTCGTCCAGTGAAGGAGCTGGAGCAGCTTCGCGGTGAAAAGATCGTGAAGACAGAGTTTGAGCTTGAGGAAGGCCAGCAGAAGGAAATTGAAGGAGTTCACGGGCATTCGTTGGAGCTCATTGTTCGCATCGATCCTAAAGCTGCGACAGAGGTTGGTTTGCGCATGTTCGCATCTGCAGATGGAGCATCCTACGCAGAGGTTAGCTACTCGGTTGCTGAGAGAAAACTGCAGATGGATCGCAGCTGCGCAGGTGTCGGTGATGGTGGTATTAGTACCGCTCCATTGAAGCTGCTTGATGACGGCACGATTGAGCTTCACCTCTATGTGGATCGATCCTCTGTAGAGCTGTTTGCTAACGATGGCACGATTGCAATGACCAATCGAATTTATGGCGATGCGCTTGCGACGGGAATCTCTTTTTTTGCTTGCGGCGGAGAAGCGAGAGTAGTGGATTTACAAGCATGGCCTTTAACGTCGATTTGGTAGTATTGCTGTGCAGGCTGCTGCTTAGATTATCAACTATTGAAAGGACGGCTATATATGGATGTCATTGCATTAGGTGAATTGTTAATTGATTTTACACCGGCTGGCGTGTCGCAGCAAGGGCAGCAGCTGTTTGAACGAAATCCTGGCGGTGCACCAGCTAACGTACTTGCAGCATTAGCGAAGCTGGGACGAACGACTGCTTTTGTTGGTACAGTAGGCAATGATGCTTTTGGGTCATACTTGAAAGAAACACTGCACGCTGCCAATATTAACGTAGATCAGCTCATCGTTACGGATGAGGCTCCTACAACGCTTGCCTTTGTTCATTTAGATGATGGAGGGGATCGATCGTTTACATTTTATCGTAAGCCAGGCGCGGATCAGATGCTGCGTACCGAGCATATTGACTACCCGTTGCTTGCTACAGCGAAAGTATTTCATTTTGGGTCTCTTTCGATGACACAAGAGCCTTCTCGCACAGCAACGCTGCAGGCGGCTGCCTATGCGAGAGAGCATGGAGTTCTGGTCAGCTATGATCCTAATCTAAGACTTTCGTTGTGGCGCGATGCAGAGCATGCTAAAGAAGCAATTCTGGATGGAATGCAATACGGCGATATCGTAAAAATATCAGAAGAAGAGCTGTTGTTTTTAACAGAGACAGAGGATGTAAAGCTTGGCTCGCGTTTGCTGTTGAATCAATTCAACAATATTAAACTGCTGCTCATAACTTTTGGTGCAGCGGGCAGCTATTGCGTCACCGGAGCAAGTAGTGACGATCGAGAACTGTCTGCAACACATACAGGATTCAAGGTGAACGCAATCGATACGACAGGGGCTGGCGATGCTTTCTTCGGTGGTGTATTGTACTGGCTGCTTACTGAAGAAAATGTAGTAGAGCTGCAATGGACCGAAGATAAGCTGCATAAGATGCTGGCATTTGCCAATGCGATGGGCGCTTTGACAGCGACAGGTAAGGGTGCGATCCCTTCGTTGCCGACCTTAGAACAAGCAAAAGCCTTTATTGAATTGTGAATTGAGTAAAGTATTAGTGGCACTTACAGTGCATCGTGAGAATTGTTTATATCGTTAGCAGGTTACATTAGAGCGGCTGTTTAGTAAGACTTATGGCGTGTCTAGAAAGTCGGTAATAACTGACTTTCTAGACACGCCTTTTATTTCTATTGAGTCTTGAGCTTTGGTGTAGTTCGATCTTACAATCGTTTAGCAGGCGAATTACCCTACATATAAACGAAGAAGACCTTTTTTTGCTTAGCCTATGCCTATTTATTAAAAAAATAAGAGATGTCGGAACCTTTTATGAGCAACAACCGTCTATTCTGATATCATATATATGGCAAGTTTTGGAAGGTGGTTTGTTGATGGGAAATGTTAGGTTTAGTCTCTTATTACTTGTGCTTATGCTGGTAGCTGTCGGTTGCGATATAGGTGCAACGCCGGATAAGGCTGCAGAGACGGAGCGGCCTGTGGTAACGATGGCGATCGAGGAGACGAAGCAACCCGAGAAGCCAATAGAGACGCTCACGGAGAGACCGATCGAGGAAGTGCCTGTCGAATCACCAGCGGAGCAGCGCTTGGCTACGGAAGCAATACGTTATACGTATCCGCCAGATGAGATGCCTTCGGTTACGGCATCGTTTCGTCTTCCCTTCGCGCTTGATGTCGAGGAAGATGCCGTTGTATACGTGCAAAAGGTTGGCTCAACGGAGGTGTTCGAGCTAACTTCAGATCAAACTATGATTGCGCTGCAAACGCTTCGGCTTACTGATCCAGCCTCTTCCGCTGGTTGGAGCTGGCTTGAGGAGGAGCCCACCGGTTCCTTAGCGTTAATGGTAATCAAGAGCGGAGAGGACGCTTACGAGACGAGTTTTTATTACGAAGAGAATGTACTTTCCTCGTCAACGGATGGTCCGACCGGTACTGGATATTTGTACGCCTATGATACTCAGCTTTCCTTGCTCCTGCATGAGCTGTTTGAGCCAGAGACGGCAATGGGGAAGGTCGGAGCCCTCTATAGTACTTTGAGTGTAGAATTGATGACAAGCGAAGGCGTGCAGACAGAGCAGTCTGTGGAGCGCGACCGGCTTACGATTAACGGGAAGGATTATCTGGATTGGGAAAAGGAGCTGTCGGGTGCTGAGCCTTTAACAGAGTCTGCTTTTATCGGCTTCGAAGGAGAGCTTGAAGCGATGGCATTATACGAAGATGGCGTGCTAAAGCTGAATCTTGCTTATGCGTTCACGGAGCCTGGATTCACGACGCCGGATGGCATAGAGGTAGGAACGACACGGGAGGAGGCGCTGGCGAAGCTAGGTAATCCTAATCTGAACCTGCCCAATGTATGGGGATACCTGATGGGGGATTATGTACGATTTTATTTATATTTCGTGGATGATAAAGTGGCAGCGGTATTGCTGACGTTGCCGCTGTAATATTTTCGATCGTGTTATGAGCAGACTGGCTGGGGGTTAATCACATAGTGATTACAGCTCCATCCGGTCTTTTTTTCATTTGTAACAAATTACCTTTGCATAAGACAGGCTAAAGGAGTATATAATATATATACGAACACTTGTTCTATTTTGAAGATTGACATGTAAAAGGAAGTGTAGTGATGCAAAAGAAACGAGAACGTATCATTATGTTAGCAGACTGCCAGTCCTTTTATGCAACGGTAGAAAAGATTGCTCATCCTCATTTAAAGCATCGTCCACTCGTCGTTGCAGGCGACCCAGAGCGTCGTTCAGGTATTATTCTGGCAGCATGTCCAATCGCTAAAAGCTTTGGTGTGACAACGGCAGAACCGCTCGGGGTGGCGCTAGGCAAATGTCCCGATCTAGCAGTCATTAGACCTCGCATGGAGGAATATATTCGGGTTTCGCTGCAGATCACATCGATTTACAGCAGCTTCACAGATCTCGTAGAGCCGTACAGTATCGATGAGCAGCATTTAGATGTGACAGGCACGATCCACCTGTTTGGCGGAGACCCTGCGGTGATGGCTGCGAGAATACAGCAACGTGTAATGCGAGAAACCGGGGTTCGTGTACGCGTCGGCATAGGGAGCAATAAGGTGCTGAGCAAAATGGCTTGTGATCACTTTGCTAAAAAGAACGAATCAGGAATATTCGAGCTTAAAAAGAACAAGCTTGCCGATACGCTGTGGCCGCTGCACGTAAGCAAGATGTTTATGGTTGGCAGTCGCATGACAAGGCATCTGGAAGTAATGGGCGTTCATACGATCGGAGAACTCGCACATACGCCGCTTGCTGTACTGAGACGCCGCTGGGGAGTAAACGGAGAGGTGCTATGGCGGATAGCTAACGGCATCGACGATTCTCATGTAAGCTTAGCGACACATCATACGCAGAAGGAGATCGGGCATCATATGACGCTTCCACGCGATTACAAAACGCTAGAGGAGATCAAGATCCCACTGCAGGAGCTCACCGAGCTAGTGTGTCAGCGTGCACGTGCGAAAGGAATGATGGGCAAGGTAATTTCTGTTAGCTGCCGAGGTGCTGATTTTGACCGACCAACGGGCTTTCATAGGCAGCGTAAGCTGGATGATCCAACC
Organism: Paenibacillus camelliae; assembly: GCF_023715345.1. GTDB lineage: Bacteria > Bacillota > Bacilli > Paenibacillales > Paenibacillaceae > Pristimantibacillus > Pristimantibacillus camelliae. Next base: position 415,821 of record NZ_JAMBNY010000001.1, on the reverse strand, counting down.
TATGTCGCTGCAGCGATGTACAAAACAGTGATGGAGCTGTTTCAGCTGCACTGGGATGGGATGCCGGTACGGAGCATTGGGGTGTCGCTTGGAGGGTTGGTAAGTGATCAGGTCGTGCAGCTGGCATGGTTTGATCCGTATGAAGAACAGCTTGCTTTAGAGCGTGTCACAGATCAAATTAAAGCCCGCTATGGCAATACTGCGATTATGAGGGCTTCTTCGGTAACGGCTTCAGGTCAAGCACGCGATCGGGCCGAAAAAATAGGAGGGCATTATAAATGAGTAAAAAGCTGCAAGGAAACGGTCTGTTCGAATCGTCTAGAATGATGCTGCCAGAGCATAAGGAGGCGATCGTTAATTATCAACTAGCGTTGAATAAAAAGCAACGACCTGTTCTGGACGAACAAAGATTTGAGGAGCTTTCTTATCGAATGTTCGAAGCTTTATATAAAAACTTAGAAGTAGCGATAACGGTATTTCATCCTTATATGGATACCGTCATCACAGGCATGATCACAAAAATCGATACCCAATTGAAACGAGTAAAGGTCGTTAGTGAGGGTGGAGACGAGGAGCTATGGATTAGCTTTAGCGATCTGCTGGATATCGATGCTGCCGCTGCGCCAAGCTAACGGTTGTTCAGCACTAAATCATCTATACCAGCGCTGAATTATCTGTAATAGTGAGAGCACAAAAATACCCACAGCCTAAACACTATTTTCAAAGTATCCAAGAAGACTGTGGGTACCCATTTATACATTGGCACAATGGCTAGCTCTCAGAACCAGCATTAATTCCGGAAAGGATAAAAGGAATAGCAGACTTAATAAATTGCTCCGGAGAACGCTGCTCACTTTGGCGTCTCCATTCTACAGAGGCTCCGTACATTCCCCAGCTTAAAATGGCCGCAGTAATTTTAAGTGTGTCATCCTCTTCAATATGATTTTGTTTCCTTAGCATTTTATAAAATATAATTTCGAGCTGCTCCCTAATAATACGGGCAATGGTGTCCTCATAGCCTCGATGGCAGCGATTGGACAATGATTTTTGAAAATTCGTTATAGCGTTAAAGAGACTTATGAACGTTTCTTCTGATAGCTCGTCATTCTGATAGAGTTCATAATTCAAATTGACTAATAAAACCTCAGATAATACCTTCTCTAGTAAGTCGTAGATATCCTCAAAATGATAATAAAAAGTTGCGCGATTAATCATCGCTTCTGACGTAATATCCTTGATCGTAATATCTTTAAATTCCTTCTTCCCAGAAAGCTCGATGAAAGAATCCATAATTAATTTACGAGTCCGCAGTACGCGAGGATCGGTTTTCGTTGGCGTCATTCTATGATCCCTCCTACTTTTTAGACAAATACTTAGATGTGTTGTAAAAGCAACAGATTCAGAGAAATATTGGTGTTTATCAATACTATTATGGCTTAAACTACGATTGTAAAGCAAATCAACGGACGAAAAGAGGAATGGATTATGAGCAACAATCAAATGATGTGTGATCTAGCGACAGGTGTTTGTGGAGTAGCAGAAGAGGAAAAAATGGAGATTGTTGATTTCAATCAACCGAAAAAATCCATTGATGTATATTATGTAACCGATCCGATCTGCTCACATTGCTGGGCGATTGAACCTGTACTGAAAAAGTTTAAGGAGCAGTATGGACATTATTTTAACTTCCATGCCGTTATGGGTGGACTGCTAGAAAAATGGGGCGATGGACCAATTGATCCTGCCAATGGAATCTACAAGCCAGCAGATGTGGCCGGTCACTGGAGGGAAGTAGGACAATATTCTCGTATGCCTATTGACGGCTCACTGATGATCGACAACCCTGTTCAATCATCTTACCCGCCATCCCGCGTGTTTAAGGTCATTCAAAGTAAATATAGTGATGCGTTAGCGTATGAGTTCCTGCGTCGCACAAGAGAACAACTATTCGCATTTAACCAAAATATTTCAGATCAGTCTATATTGATCGATATTGTAAATAAGGTTGGGCTTGATGGTGAGGCGATTGTAAATGAAGCGGAACAACCTATCGGACAACAATTATTGAATGAGGACTTCACTCTAGCAGGACGATTAGGTGTTAGAGGATTCCCTACCATTGTTATGATCAATGAGGAAAACAAAGGTGTAAAAATTGGTGGTGGTCGACCGTTTGAGTATTATGTAGACGGATTAAAGCAGATTCTCGATGTGGAAGAACTGCAGCCGAAACAACAGCCTTCTCTATCAAGCTTACTAGAAAAAGAAAAGCTTTTATTCTCAAAAGAGATTGAAGTGATGTACGATGTTGAACAATCGGAAATTGATGCATTCATCGAAAAGGAGCTTTCTGAGGGGCATTATCAAGTGAAGGAAATTGTCGGAGAGCGCTATGTGACCATAAACAATTAACGATGCTGTGCTGTATGGTGTACTGCTCCAGCTCATAAAGCTAAGCAGCTCCTTTGAGCAGCGAAGGCGAACGAAGAAACTTAACTTGGCAAGCGAATAGCCCATGGATCGATTATTATGTGTACAATTTTCGATGTTTTCGAGCTTCCTGTTCCTTGCTGAATATTATTAATAGTGCATTTCATAGTGACAAGGTCACGACAAAAAAACGGCTGCATCTTGCAGCCGTTTTTGCGGCAATAGGCGTACACTTGAAGAAGCAGTTACAGAACGCCTTTCTTCTTGTAGTAGTTGTCGTTATAGACAATGCTCGGATGATTCGGGTTTAATGCTTTTGCCTGTTTGTGGTGTTCGACGGCTTGCTCGATATTTCCCATTCGATCATAGCAGACTGTCAGCTGCAAATGAGGCAGCCATGTCGCTGTAGCAGGATTATGAAAGCTCATATCTGTCATATACTTTGATGTTGAAAGTGCTTGGGTATACCAATAAGTGGCTTCAGGATACCGTTTTTCGTGTAAAAACAAGCTGCCAAGCTGATAGCAAAAATCAGGACGAGGTGGCGTGTATTCAAGCGTCTGCAGTAGGCTACGAATGGCAAGCTCCCTCTGTTTTAATTGGGCATAGCAGTGCGCTTTGCGAGAGCAGGCTGCAATATTATCCTCGACCCAGCCCTTTTTTCCTTCAAGAAACAGATCGTACCATTGAATGGCTTCTTCGTAACGGGCATGGTCGCGCAGCTCATTTGCAAAGTAAAATTGATCACGTGGCGTAAATTCTTCTCCTTGCTCCAATCGAGCTAAGTAAATATCGAGATTACGATTGGACGCATGACGTTCCTTCCGGTGCGTTACAGCAATCTCTGAGTGGAAGCTGGAGCCGTATACAGATAAATATTCATGTACTGGACCAATCCACTCAAAATTCATGGAGCGTTTAACGAGGCGATTGCGGCGATAGCTGTAGGTAGGTTTGCCATTCTCATCAAAGGCAAGATTGTACTTCATCGTAACGGTATCGTAGTTAAAAGGCTCGCGCTGCTTCAGCTCAAGTAAGCGGGCAAGATCCTCTGGCATCAGTACATCATCCGCATCAAGCCACATGATATAGTCACTGGTTGCTTGCTGAAAGCTGAAATTACGAGCAGCTGCAAAATGATTAATCCATTCAAAGTCGTACACTTTTGCACCAAGCGAGGCAGCAATCTCTTTCGTCCGATCTGTTGAGCCTGTATCCACAATGATGATCTCGTCAATAGCCTCCTTCACGCTATTGAGACAGCGAGCAATCACATCTTCTTCATTTTTCACGATCATACATAAACTAATCGTAATCAACAACATCACCCTTTATCAAAGTCTTGTATAGTCTTGTATAGTCTATTAGTCAACCATAAGAAAAGTGCTAGACACGTGGAATGAATGTGCCTGTATACCCCTATGTTTAGACGCAGCTTACAATGCCTAGACGTGTTCATCATGAGCAGGGCTATCCAAATGAATAACCGTTTGCTATAATAAACAATAGATTAACCAATTGAATACGACACTTCGGGAGCTAAGATGAACTTGGCTGAGAGGAGAACTGTTCTGTTCTCGACCGTACCTGATCTGGATAATTCCAGCGTAGGAAATGTGCCATAACATTAACCGGCCACGTTTCTATGCCCGGTTTTTTTGTGCTCTGCAGCAGAGCAGATACATATTCGGGCATCGAAAACGATCAATTAACCTGTATGAACGTTTGAACAGCGGGCAAGCTGTTTCATAGCAGGGTAATGACGTTGCTGCAAGGCATCCTTCCTCTACGCGAAGGGTGTCTTTTTAATACCTATGATGATCAGCGTGTCAAAATGGTCAATCTAAAAAGAAAAAGAAAAAGAGATGGAGAGAAAAGCTATGAAAATTCAAAGCACTAAATGGCTCGTTATGGTTGTGCTGCTAGCGATGCTTACAGCATGCGGTAATACGGGGAATGCAGGAAATGCGGAGAATGCAGCAAAGGGGAATGAAGCAGCCTCAGAGGAAAAGCTGCGCAAGGTACAGCTTATGCTGGATTATACGCCAAATACAAACCATACCGGACTGTATGCAGCTCGTGACCTAGGATACTTTGCAGAGCAGGGCTTAGAGGTGGAAATTATTGCTCCAGCAGATGGTGGAGCAGACGCACATGTTGCAGCGGGAAATGTAGAGTTTGGTGTAAGCTATCAGGAAAATGTGACGCTATCACGCATCGCTGGTTTACCAGTTGTGTCGCTTGCGGCCATTATTCAGCATAACACCTCAGGCTTTGCATCGCCTAAGGATAAAGGCATTGTAACACCGAAGGAATTTGAAGGGATGCGCTATGGCGGATGGGGCTCTCCGATTGAGCAAGCCACAATCGAGTCCTTAATGCTTGCAGCAGATGCTGATTATAGCAAAATGGATATTGTGAATATGGGCAATAGTGATTTCTTTGCAGCGGTTGAGCGAGATATAGATTTTGCTTGGATCTTCTACGCTTGGACAGGGATTGAAGCAGAGCTGCGAGGGGTAGATCTTAATATGATCTATATGAAGGATTATAATGAAAATTTAGATTACTATACGCCAGTGCTTGTAACGGGTGAAGCGATGATTAAGGAAGACCCTGAGCTCGTTCGTAGCTTTGTCGCAGCAGTAGCAAAGGGATATCAGTACAGCATCGAGCACCCAGAGGAGGCGGCAGATGTATTGATTGCAGCAGAACCAGATCTTAATGCAGAGCTTGTTAAAGCAAGTCAGCAATGGCTAAGCCCACGCTATCAGGATGATGCACCACGCTGGGGTGAGCAGAAGCTGTCCGTATGGCAAGGGTATGCTGACTGGATGTACAGCAATGGCTTGCTAGAGGGTGAGCTTGAAGCTGAAGCGGCATTTACTAATGAGTTTTTACCAGAATAAGTGAAACACGCCAAAGGCGAATTGTTAATAAGTAAACTAAAAAGAGGAGTGAAGGCTAAGTGGCTAATGCATTATTGAGCATTCAAATGATACCAAAAACGAATAACGGGGAAAGTGTCATACCTTATGTTGATCAAGCAATCGCGATCATTAAGGAATCAGGGGTACCGTATCGTGTAGCTCCGCTGGAAACAACAATGGAAGGCAATCTGGATGAGCTGCTGCGCATCGTTCAACGAATGCATGAAGCGATGACTGAGGCAGGATGTCCAGGAGCATTATCTCAAATCAAAATTTCCTACAACCCACAAGGTGCATCGATGGATAAGCTGCTGGAGAAATACCCGGATGGACAGTAGAAAGCGTCTATGGAGCAGCATATGGCCGCCAGCGCTAATGCTGCTTCTCATATTCATCGTATGGGAGCTTATCGTTCGCTATGAGCTGGTATATAGCTGGTTAATTCCGTCTCCCATAGGCGTAGGTCAAGAGATGATCAACAGCTGGTCAAGACTGATGGAGCATTGGCTGGCTACGATGCAGCTCACGCTGCTAGGCTTTGTTGGCGGTGCGCTAAGCGGTATTGCACTTGCTATGCTATTGCACTTTATTCCGATTATAAGACGTGCCATGTACCCTGTACTCATATTGTCGCAAAATATTCCCGTTATCGTCATTGCGCCAATATTAACGATGCTGCTAGGCTTCGGAATGCTGCCAAAGGTGCTGCTGATCGTGCTTGTTTGCTTTTTCCCAATCTGTATCGCTATGCTGGGCGGGCTTGCGCAGATTGATTATAGTTTGAATAACTATATGCGGATGATCGGGAGCAACAAATGGCAAACCTTCATTCATCTGGAGCTGCCAAGCGCGCTAAGCAATGTATTCAGCGGCTTAAAAATAGCCGCATCTTATAGTGTATTAAGTGCAGTTGTAGCAGAATGGCTGTCTCCTAAGGTTGGACTAGGAGGGTTTATGATCTTGTCTTCTCGTGGCTACATGCCGGAACGCGTATTCGCTACCGTGCTCCTGATCGTGATGACGAGCTTATTATTGTTCTGGCTTGTTACGCTGCTGGAGAGGCTTTGCATACGCTGGCGACCTCGGAAGGAGGCGAGCTAATGCTTGAGCTAAAAGGGGTAAGCAAGTCATTTGTAACAAATGGTGAGCGGCATGAGGTGCTGCGCAACATTAATCTCTCCGTTAAAGATGGAGAGTTTGTATCGATGATTGGTCCATCTGGCAGTGGGAAAACGACATTATTTCAATTAATAGGCGGATTAAATGAGCTGGATACAGGTGAGATCTGGCTTGAAGGCAATAATATTACGGGTGAGCGAGGACATATTGCCTATATGCCTCAGCAAGCGTCTCTGCTGCCATGGTATTCAGTAAAACGCAATATTGCATTAGCTTTGCAAATAGCAGGAGCGGGTAAAAAGGAGGCTCAGCAGCAGGCCGAGCAATGGCTCGAGCGTGTAGGACTAGCTGAGTACAGTGATGAGTATCCATATAAGCTGTCAGGCGGTATGAGTCAGCGTGTATCGTTTCTGCGTGCGCTGCTGTCACCGCAAAAGCTAATGCTGTTAGATGAGCCGTTTGGAGCGCTCGATGCGCTAACAAGGCTGCATATGCAGCAATGGCTGCTGTCAATCTGGGAGCAGAACCGTCGCTCCGTTCTACTTGTTACCCATAGCATAGACGAAGCACTTATGCTGTCCGATCGAATCGTCGTACTATCGAGTCATCCTGCTACGGTCGTTCAAGAGGTGTCGGTTCCGTTCGACCGTCCTAGAAGCGGAGAGCTTTGGAGTACGGCTGAATTTAACGAATTAAAGCAGCTTATATATGGGTTGTTGCAGGCCCAAGGTGCAGGCTAAGCCTGCACCTTTTTTAGTCCTACTTTGATCACGAAGTTAAACTGTTAGCTTATTCGACATCGAATCTTGAATTCAGCCAGTGACTTCGGTTGCTCACGTACCAACTACAAGTGGATGCTTCCGTAGTCGTTTTCTGCGAAAACGTTTAGCTGCGTTCCTCATACCCTAGCGTTATCCAACTACAGCGTTTTGAAGAAACGCACATCGTAAGCATAAACCTTGGTGCTGAAAGTAGTACTTATTGAAGCATAATTATAACCTTTTGATGATTACGAATAAATGTTCTATTACAAGTGTAATATCACAACCAAGGGAGTTGCGGTTCCTGTACAGCGATTGATGAAATACAAGAGCAGAAGCATAAAGATGGACTTGTTTGCCCGAATTGCAAAAATCATTCTGTCGTGCGTTATGGAAAGTACGCTGCAGACCTCATGTTTGGGTTCGCTTTATTGAATGCATAATTGAGGGCTTTGCTTTTCTCTGAGAAAATGTGCAGAGCAGTTAAACGGTGAAGTCACGCATGTCACCTTGTTTTACTGGCGGCATAAGATTCTCTCTGCTCTAAAACAGATTCCAACCGAAGCATTTCAAGATATTGTTGAGATGGATGAGACTTACTTTCTGTACTCGGAAAAAGGCAAACGAAATATCACCCCCAACGCAAGCCTCGTGAACATGGCGGCAAAGCTATATATCGTGGTATTAGCCACGATCAAGTTTACATACTGGTTGCTCATGACCGTCAGAAAATTCTTACTCTGGCATACTTGGGCGTGGACGCATTCGGACTACAAAATTGGATGAAGCGATTAGTGGTCATCTATCTGACTCAAACATGCTATGCATTGATTCGTGGAGGGCATTCAGTTCCTATGCGAATTCAAAAAGCTTTGCTCATTAATGTTTCAAGTTTCGACGGTAAACAACGTGCGAAAGGCATGTACCATATCCAAACGTAAAGTACTGCCACAGCCGCTTAAAAAAATGGAATGGATGGACCGCTTTAATAGTGTTGCAACCAAATATTTGCAACATTATTTGGCTTGGTTTCGTTATATAGACACAAGGAATATGAGAATACCTCAAGGAATAAGAAAAATATGTTGGTCAAATCGTGCCTGTTTATTCATGTAAGTTAACTCAGTATAAATTTACAAATATATTATTTGGAGATGAATTGAACTTGTAATTAGGAAGGATGACAATATGAGTAAGAAAAGTTATCTTGTTTTGATAGTAGGCGTTGTACTGGGGTTAATTGTTGGATGCGGTAATGCCAAGCAGGAGTATGTACTACAAGCTCCCTCCAGCCCGGTAATACAAGATAGCGGAATAGAGACATCATCAATTAAAGTTGGTAATATTGAAACAAATGACGGCAAGAACCTAAAAATAACAATGGATGGCGGAACAAAAAACAATTTCGGAGAATTGTCATTTCGTAAAGGTGAGACGTTCAAAATTTCTGTGGTAAGTGAAAATGACGGTGAACTTGAGATTGGTATATTGTCTATAGATACCGAAGAAGTATTCAGCGACATCGTGAAGAGCAGAGAAGATGAGGTCATTATTAAAGTCCCAGAATACGGGAAATACCGCATTTATATCAGCAATAAAGATGAGCAATCTGTCACTTTCGATATGAAGCTTAGCAAAGCCATTGAAGGACCAATAGTTTAGACAGTTGGTGGATTAATGGTCTTAGCGATTAAGCTATCGGGAACGATAGCTTAAAAAACCGCCTTTTCACTAAGGAGGTTTTCTAATCATCAAATATCAACATTAGAATTTAACATAGCCTATATAATAAGGAGGTTTGCAATGAACTACGCAGATACCCATATTCATTTGGAGCAATATCATTATGACCAGATTGAAAAGCTTATGGCAGAAGCAAAAGCAGCGAATGTAAAGTATATTGTGGCTGTATCCATGGATTTACCTTCTTCGCAAGCGACCTATGCACTTGCACAGCGTTATCGCTCAACGATAATGCCTGCTTATGGATTTCACCCTGAACAACCACTGCCTCGCGCAGAAGAGTTAGAGCTGCTAATGCAATGGATAAGAGTACGAGCTGCTTACAAAGAACGTTTTGCTATCGGGGAAGTCGGTCTGCCTTATTATCGTGGACTGGAGCTTTTGGAGCAAGGTGAGCAGCTAGATAAGCAACCATATATCGAGCTGTTAGAACGGTTTATTCTACTGGCCAAGGAGCTTGATCGACCAATCGTGCTGCATGCGGTATATGAGGATGCTGCAGTGGTATGTGATTTGTTGCAGAAGCATCAGATGAAACGAGCGCATTTTCACTGGTTTAAGGGAGATGCAGCAACGATAGATCGTATGATTGAACAAGGCTACTTTATTTCTATCACGCCAGACGTCTGTTACGAGCAGGAAATACAAGCGCTCGTTAAACGCTATCCGCTAGAACTGCTCATGGTCGAAACAGATGGACCGTGGCCATTTGAAGGCGAATTTCATGGGAGAGAGACAGAATCCGCGATGGTGGTTAGAGTCGTTGAAGCGATTGCAGACATCGTTGGAAGAGATGTCGAGGAAGTAGCAGCTCAGCTGTATCATAATAGCAACCAGTTTTATCGTTTTGAATAGGGAAGGGAAACAATACCCTCTCCCTCTAAGACATATAGGTATATGTACCACTGTCAAGGAGCTTGTAAGCTAACGCTTATAGGCTCCTTACTGCTTTTTTAGGCGAATATCAGTGCTCTTGAGGTATTCGCCGTTGCCATTCTGGAACTAGAAGCATAAATAGTAGAGATGCTAGATTTTGAAAAAATACAAGCAAAGGAGAGAAGAGCATGGCCACATTAACAAGGCAGCAATTTTTTGAAACGATTGCACCGATTATTGTGTTTATTCGTCAGCAAGGCTCTCCAATTCTACCATCTGTACGATTAGCACAAAGCTTGCTAGAAACCGGCGGTGCCATTCATGCCTGGAACAACTTAGGAGGGATTAAGGTTGGAAGCGGGCGAGTGACCCCTTATTGGCGAGGAGAAACGGTCACTAAAGGGACATGGGAATACCGTGGGGGACAGGAAGTTCGTGAAAGCTCAGCATTTCGTGCATACCGCACACTGTATCATTACTACAAGGATCAGGATGAATTGTTTCTAGGAAGCCGCTACAGTAGAGTCAGAACGGCTACTACACCATATGAGCAGGCCAATGAAATGCAACGGGCTGGCTATGCAACGGACCCGAACTATGCGTCTAAGATTATGTCGTTAATACGGCAATATCAGTTAGAAAAATACGATGCGGTTACACCTTTTGTTATGCCTGAAGTATTTAAAGATGCCCAAATCGTGCCGATTTACGTTGAGAAGCAATTTTTTGGAGCTGCTTATTATGAACGAGGTACCAATTATGTACCAGTACGTAAGCTGGCAGAGCATTTCGGTGCAAGGGTTATATGGAGTAATGGCGAGGTATACGTTAACGGCACACTCTTGGAGACTCGACTCGTTGCGGCGACTAGCTATGTACAAGTGAGAGAGCTCGCAAACCTCATTAACTTGACGTTAGAGTGGGATTCCAATGCTAAAGTTCTATTTGTCCATTAATTATGTCGACTTCAAGAACTGGGAAGAGGAGGAAGGCGAAGAGATGAGTGTGAACTATCGAGTAGAGCATATACCGAGATCAACACCGTATAACCGCAGGCCAGGCACGCGAATGGACGCAAGCACGATAACGATTCATAACACAGGTAATGCATCTAGTACTGCAAGCAATGAACGAGCATGGCTAACGAATAGCCTGAATACGAATACGGCATCGTTTCATATCGTTATTGACGATAAAGAAGCGATTGAGGTAATTCCGTTAGATGAAGTAGCTTGGCATGCTGGAGATGGAAGTCGCAGCTCAAGCGGCAATCGTACCTCGATTGGAATTGAAATATGCGAAAGCGGAAATTATGGGCGCACACTGCAGAATGCTGCTCAGCTCGTAGCCGAAATGCTACTGGAACGTAAATGGGGCACAGATCGACTAAGAAGGCATTATGATTGGAGCGGAAAGAATTGTCCTAGAATTATGAATACAGATGGTAAATGGACCGGCTGGAAAAATTTTGTGGATAGTGTGGCAGCCAAGCTGCAACAGCTAAAAGAAAACAATGATGGAGAAGCTGGCAATGACGATGTACGTTCAGGTGGACAGAATCCAGACAATGAGAATGGAGGCGTTACAATGTCAGTGGAGGATGCGAACAAGATTATACGTTTCTTAAGTGCGGCATATATGGCTTCTCCGAATAGAGAAGCTCGTCAGGAATTTAACAGACTAGCAAATGAGCTGCGTAAAGCAAGCGGTCAAGAGCCTGTTACTGACTAGACCCTCAAAAAAATAGCGAGGCCCTATCGCTAGGGCCTCTATCCAAAAAAATGGGAGAGGAGAAACCGGATGAAGAGCTTATGGGGAAACGTAAGTCCTCTACACGGTTTTCTACGGCATCAAAGATACCGATGAGCATATTGTGGACCGAATGAACATCATTTATACATATTCCCAATAAAATTTTAATTTTAGCTAATATGAAAAGCGAATCTTTCATCGTTAAACGTAGTATGGTACGATACAATTGACGAGCATTGAAGGGGGACAAACTGTGAGAGTAATAGCTGGAAAAGCTAAGGGGAGACCCTTAAAAGCTGTTCCTGGACAAAGCACAAGACCCACTACAGATAAAGTGAAGGAAGCGATATTTAGTATGATTGGCCCCTTTTTCGATGGAGGCTTAGTACTGGATTTGTTTGCTGGCACTGGGGGGTTAGGGATAGAGGCATGGAGCCGTGGTGCGGATAAAGTGATTAGTATTGACAAGGAGAAAATTAGCATCGATATTATTCGCAGTAATGTGCAGGCAGCTGGTGCACAGGCTGATTTTGAAATTTATCGCAATGATTCGGCTAGAGCATTAAAGGTGCTTCATAAAAAGCAGCTAGCCTTCGACATCATCTTTTTAGATCCGCCATATCGAATGAATGATATGGATCAATGGCTGCATACTATGCAGGAGCTTAATCTAATAGCGACTCATGCTGTCATTGTAATCGAGCACGATTCCAAAGTACAATATGATGAAGTAATTGGAAATTTGAAGCAACAGCGCCATTCACAATACGGAGAAGCAGCTGTTACGATATATCGACATCAGCCAGAGCAGCTTGAGCATGCAAGCTTGTAGGCAGATCAGGCTTACCGAGTCAGGAGAGAGAATATGATCAATAGTACACACGGCCAGGAACGAATTGCAGTATATCCGGGTAGCTTTGACCCTGTTACATATGGACATCTAGATATCATTCATCGAGCGGCAAGGCAGTATGACCGTATAATTGTTGCTGTGCTTAACAATACAAGTAAAAATCCGATGTTTTCGGTAGAAGAGCGTAAGGAGCTACTGCGCGAGGTAACGAAAGATATGCCTAACGTAGAGATTGATAGCTTCCGTGACTTGCTCGTTAGGTTTATGCGCATGAAAAATGCGAGTGTCATTATCCGTGGCATCCGTTCTGTAACTGACTTTGAATATGAGCTGCAGCTTGCATCCACGAATCAAATGCTGGATGATGGCATCGATACCGTTTTTATGATGACCCACCCGAAGTATTCGTATCTCAGCTCCAGCATCGTTAAAGAGATAGCGAACTTTCAAGGTGAAGTTTCCAAGATGGTTCCGCCTGAGGTAGAGCAACGATTACGTGAAAAATGTGGTCCAATGCGACCACTTCGATAAAGCTAGAAACAAATAATTGCCCGTTAAACCGCACATCTATCGCGTAAACGGGCAATTATTATTTACATAACAACAATCATTACACTTTATGGCTATAACTGCGCCAAAGCAGGTGTGCAGTAAGGATAAGAAGGCCAGTGATTAGACAGAGCAGTATGCTTGCTGGCCATAGGCTTTGCCAATGGAGCATGGAGACTTGCGGAGGTGGCTGCACGAAAACAGTCTGTTCTGGCGCTCCGGTAAGCTTAGCAATGATCCAGCTTAATGGCTTCCACAGCATAATTAGCAGCACGAAGCTTAAAGCGGCATGGATAAGTCGGTATCCTACGAACGGAAGAAGTTTGATGTCACGATGACGAAAAGTATAATAGGTTACCTGCAGAATACCGCTAATACCAGTAAAGCCTAGGCAAGCAGCAATTAATGCTAAAGCAACAACCGTATTCGTCTGCTGTGAAGCCCATTCGGCAATTGCAAAGCTGCCGACGTGTTGCTCAAGCAGCATTTGCTCTAGAAAAGGCAGCTGTGGCATAACTGCATTAAACACTGGATGTATAAAGGCTGCGAGCACTGAGGCAAAGATAATAAACCCGCCAACGATAAATAGCTTTTGTACGCTCCCATATACACTATCACCTAGTACCTGACCGAACGTTCTTCCGTCAAGCTCTCGTCCAAACTGCATGGCACTCGCAAAGTAAGGCTCCATATGCGAAGAGGAAGGCTTGAGAGCTGTCTTGTCGTGCCGCGAGGACAATCGTGTATGTGCAAGCATAAGCAGAAGTGCTGCAAGCCAAACTGACGCCAGTATAATATATCCGTAAAAAGGCAGCTGAAAGACGCCAGCGCCGATAATGACGATAATAAAGATAGGATTAGGTAGATGGATATAGGCGAGAAGACGTTGAGCTTGCGCCTTCGTCAGTTGACCGTCCTCAAGCAGCTTTATCGTTGGTTCAACGCCAGTTGGGAAACCGCAGCTCATACTCATTAGCAGTGGAATGCCTGCAGCTCTAGGTAGCTGCAGCAGGCGTGTGACAAAAGGTGCGAGCATCGCGTTAATGCCATGCAGCAAGCCAAACGCTAGTACTAATTCATATAGAATAAAAAAAGGTAGAAGTCCTGGAAATACAAGATTCCACCAGATCGTTATGCCAGATAGGGATGCTTGTAGTGCAACGTCTGGGGAGAGCACAACGGATAGCACGAGAAACAGCATCGTGAGTGCGATAAATATGGTTTTGTGCAACACAATCTCTCCTTTGAGCATGAAGTTGGACAACTCAGTCCCTTATTGTTACGCGAAAAATTGCAAAATTAGAACAAGCTAGGAGTGAAAGAAATTGAGGCAGTCATATATAAAGATACGGACTGTGCTCATAACGATTGTCGTTACTACTGTCATTATGATGATTTTACTTTATGCCCCTTCTCCCTTTGTCGTACTGAAGCCAGGTATTGCCGTTCCGGCACAGGGGTATATACAGACACATGAGCATACATCGTTGTTTTATGAGCAGAATTCACAGGAGGCTGAGCAACAGCAAGAAGAAGGTGAGCTGCTGCTGACTGCTGTCCTCCTTGCAACGCCGAATTTATGGGAGATGCTAGGGTCACTTGTATCACCAAAAGATGAAGTTAGACTAAAGACGGATGTAATAGGAAGGTCATCGATGGAAGAGTACGCCGCTAGAGTTACCACCATGATGCGAGGTTCTCATAATCATGCGCTTGAAGCGGCGTATCGGTACTTGAACATTCCTTATTCTATACAGCCACAGAAGCTTATTGTTCAGCAGCCAAGCACTTGCTTAATCGTGTGTGGTTTTTTTGAAGCAGGCGATGAGATTGTTGCTGGAGTGAATGCAATAGGAGAGGAAGTAATTATTCATAGCGTTAGCCAGCTCCATGCTTGGCTTACGAACCAAGAGGCAGGAGAAAAGGTTCATCTGATCGTGAAGCGGGGGGATGAACGGCTGCAGAAAACGATCACTCTTCATGATGATGATTTGCTCCTAGATAAAGAAAAGCTCGTATATGATCGACTACAGGTCGAAAGCTATATTGAGCTTAGGTCAGTAATATCAGATGATCCGGACTACCATCTCGATATTGCGACTGATAATATTGGTGGGCCTTCAGCCGGACTTGTGCTTGCATTAACGATAATCGATCAGCTGACACCTGGTGATCTAACGAAGGGCAAGAAAATTGCTGTTACAGGAACGATTAATGCAGAAGGTGAGGTAGGGAGCATTGGAGGAATCGTTCAGAAAGTATATTCCACCAGCGAGCAAGGTGCACAGATCTTTATTGTTCCGAAAGGAAATGAGGAAGAAGCTCGTCGAACGTTAAAAAAGTTAGATCATACGATGGAAATTCATGGTGTATCTACATTGGAGGAAGCGATGCAGGTGCTTGCTTCACTCCAATAGCATATATACATGTTCCAATGCCAACTAAACTAGCTATACGCGAATGGGTGGTCTGCTATAATCAGATAGCTGGAGCTTCGGTATTTCAGACGAGTACGCTTGCATATAACAGCTTGTCGCAGCGATATCGAGCTGTAAAAATACGGAAGGGTCCTTAAACTGCGCAGGGGTATGAATAATTGGGAGCTTCGCTTGTTTCTTCATGTGCTTCAGTAGCTGTTGACCTTTATCTGTAAAGCCAAGTACCCGCAAATACTGTACGCCCGAAGCCAGCGCATCTCTTGTAAAATGCTGCTTATGGTGCTGAAGCAGAACAGCTAGAAGTGCACGTTGCAGCTTTGTCCGCGTATAGCGCTTAGTTTTAGCAGCATCCAGTAGCTTATGGACAGAGTAATGCGATGTATTCATAGCACAATGTTTAAGACGGTGCTCTAGTCCTTCCTCCATTTCTCGAAATGAGGCAAGCTGTGAATCAGGTGTTACTGCAAGCTGATAATACAGCTGTAATGCAAAGTGCTCCCAGCTCATTGCCTGTTTCTTGCTATGTATGAGCTCGCGCTGTAAGATTGAGAAGGTTGAGGCAGGAATGTAGGAGGAGATATCATCTAGCTGGTTACCCTCCAACAGCAATCTGCGAATAGCAGTAGCGCTTGCAATACGATCGTGATGCGGTGAGTCATCGTTGTACTGGGCTTGCTCACGTGCAATCGTATACGGTGTTATTCTGCTTTGTAGTCGCTGAAGTGCGACAAGATAATGTAAACCTAGTGTGTGATTCGGTTGATCCAGGGCAATAGGATTTTGCGACCAAGCTGGTGTATGCTCAAGCAGCTCAGTTAAAGCACTGCTGAATGCTTTGGGATAGCTTACACCTTGCTTAAGCTGCTCCTGGAGTAAATGCTTTATCTCATCACTTGAGTCTGCAGAGATGAAGCTGGCTGCTGCTTGAAGCGGCTTTAATTGTCCGCTTTCCGTGCCAAAGCATATAGCGTCAACGACACCCGTTGCCTCTAATAGAGCAACAGCGCCATAAGCAAACCATTCTGCTGAGGACGTTGCATAAGCAACAGGCAGCTCTAGCACAAGGTCACAGCCACCGGCAAGTGCCATTTCTGTTCTTGTCCATTTATCAACTAATGCCGGCTCTCCTCGTTGTAAAAAGTGGCCGCTCATGACGGCTACGACAGCGTCTCGGCTCGTTATTTGTTTGGATTGTTGCAAATGATGCAGATGTCCATTATGGAACGGGTTGTATTCTACAATAAGACCGACAGCCTTCATCCAATCTTCCTTTCTATGCTATCGTACTACTCTCACTATAGCATAATGCTAAGAAGTGGAACAAAGGTTATGTTCATCCATAAAACAGTGGTAATATTCTTGACAAAATAGGAGCAGGATAGCTATAATAAACTTTGTCTGTTTGGGGTGATATTATGCAGTTTCGTTTGAAAGATCTATTAGCGAAAGATCAAACAGTGATCGTGAATGAACAACTAGATGTATCTAAGCTTTTTTCTAATCGTCAAGATGTAATTAAGACAGGCCCTCTACATATCAACTTAACACTTACTCCTGTGGGTGAGGAAGTTGAAGTAAAGGGAAATCTTGAAATAGATATGGAATTAGCCTGCTCTCGTTGCCTTGAGCCAACGCATACGCACTCAATCATTCCATTCGCTGAGCAATTCAGACCTGCTTCATCGGAAGAAATTAGCGAAGATGAAGACGAGGAAGAAAATGATGTGGTCTTGATTACTGATGACCGCCTAGATCTAACACCATATGTGGAGGAGTATGTGCAATTATTTATGCCTTTTGCTCCACTATGTAAAGAGGATTGCGAAGGTCTTTGTCCGCAATGCGGCAGTAATCGAAACGAGCAATCATGTCAATGTAGTAATGAAAGAATCGATCCGCGATTAGAAGCGCTGAAAGATTTTTTTAAGGAATAATATTCCTTGAATTTGTGAAGGAGGTGGAAAATATGGCAGTACCTCAACGTAGAACATCCAAGACTCGCCGTGATAAACGTCGTACGCATTTCAAACTTGCAGTTCCAGGCATGGTGAAATGTGAGCAATGTGGAGAGCTTAAACTAGGTCACCACGTTTGCAAAGTTTGTGGATATTACAAAACAAAAGAGATTATTTCTCAATAATAATCATGTTTATGGGGCTGTCCCGAAAGTTAACTAACTTCGGGGCAGCTCTTTTTTTATGCAAATTTTCGAATGCCAAAGTTTTTCCCCCGCTATTTCATTTCATAGGTCATACTCCTTCAATGAAAATGTTCCAAAAATCCGTCCATAAGCTCCAAAGAATCGCGCTGTCGTGCTGCTGAGTGGAATTGCTATACTTTTATCGAATTTAAACATCCATTCATTAGCGACGAGTACATTTCTTGGAGGTATGAACAATGAGTATGTATATAAACCCACTTCAAATTACGGTTGCTCCTGAGGCACTGCTTTATCGTACGTTTAACGCTGAGGCGAATCCCGATCCTTATGTTTTGAAATATAATGGACGTTACTATGCCTATACAACCTCCGGTGACGGCGTAACCATGCTCTGCTCTACCGATATGATTCATTGGACGCATTGCGGTTATGCCTACCAGCGAGAAGGTCATGCTGATTACTGGGCACCTGCAGTGTTCTATGATAATGGCTTGTTTTATATGTATGTATCTTCGAGACCAATTGGAGAAGCAGATGTGCATTATGAATACTTACAGGTGGCAGTTGCAGAAACGCCATCTGGGCCATTTCGGTTTGTGAAGCAGTTATTTTCAACCTTCACCATTGATGCTCATGTTGTAAGGGATACAGACGGCAGTTTAGTGATGCTGTACTCTACGAATGAAACGCTCGGCATTGATGACCTTCGACCAGGCACAGTTATTTTAGCAGATCGGATGATAGATCCATTAACACTTGAAGGAAACCCTAAGCTAATCGTAAAGCCTACACTTGATGAAGAGATTTATGAGCACAACCGCTTTGGTGATGGACGAAACTGGCATACGATCGAAGGAGCGTTTTATCTAAGGCACCGTGATATGCATTACATAATGTACAGTGGAAACGCCTTTACGAAGCCTCACTATTACATTGGCTATAGCACAGCCCAGCACCAAGAAGGTGAATCTATAACAAACTTATCCTGGTCTAAGCATCCTGATAACGAAACGTATCAGCCCTTACTGCGACAAAATGAAGCTGTAGAGGGTGTCGGTCATAACAGTGTTGTGAAAGGACCGAACAATGTAGAGGACTGGGTAATTTACCACGGACGGGACCGCGTGCCGGCGCAAGGCTATACAGAGGGTGGCGGAGATGAGGAGCGTCGCCAAATGCGAATGGATCCGTTGCTTTGGCTTGGTAAGGAGCTGTGGGTGCCAGGCCCAAGCAGCACGATGCGATATGCACCAGAGCAACCAAGCTTTCGCGAGTTATTCGATAATAATTGTGATGACACTTTAACCAGCAGCTGGCATCAAACGGCCGGTCAGTGGCATGTGAAGGATGGAGAGCTGCAGCAGCAAAGTACGCTTGGCAAAAGCAAGCTGCTGCTTAAGCAAAGTTATGCCACTAGCTTATTTGAAGCTAACGTTCGCTGGGAGCCACATCATATGGGTGGTCTGTACGGTGTAGTCATTACTTACGCAGATGACCAGCATTACGCAGAACTGCTGTTAGATGCAGGAAAGCGTACGATTGGTTTATATGAAGTGATGGGCGGTGTTAAGCTGCCTCCGCAAGCAGTGAGTGTTCAGAAGGATTTTTCCTTCGCTGCCTATCACCAGCTGCTTATAGCCGTTCATGGTAAACACATGACGGTAACATTAGATGGGATAGCTGTGCTAACAGCAAAACTTCAGGCATTGCGGTGTGGTGAATTACCATGCTTCGGCTTGTCAACTCACTATACGTCAGCTTATTTTTCGGGTGTTTCATTAACTGGACATCTTGCATTTGATAGGGGCACAGCAGTTGAGCTCATGCGATATATTCGAGCGAAGGAAGGGCTGTGGCGTATTGAAGGTGATGCTCTGCAAGGAAGATCGTGTGGACAAGGGACGGCGATCGAATTATATAATCCATTCGCAGAGGCTTCTAGCAAGCTGCGGCTTGATCTGCTCGGAAAACTTGGACAATGTGAGTTGAGGTTGAAGCTGCAATCAAAAAGTCCATCTCAACACGTGGAGCATACGCCACCTACTGCATCGAATGCAAAAGTAAAAAGTGTTGTGCTCCCTACAGCTGAAGTGAAAAGCCATACTACTCTACATCTTCGGCATCAAGCAGATAGATTGGAAATATGGTATGACCGCCAGCTGTTAGTCAGTGAAGAATGGACGGAGCAGCTGCATAATCTGACGCTCGATTGTAGCCATGATCTCACCATAGAGGCATGGGAGTGGACAGTGTTGTCCTCCTAAAAAATTGTCTATGACATCAAAATATATGACATACTTTTCCTCCGGCTCAAGGCTTAACATTATGAGCAAGCACAACAATTAATGTTAAATCATGAGGGGGAAATGAAGATGAGGAAAAAAGGGTCAATGCTAGTTACGCTTATCATCATGGTCACACTTATTGCGGCGGGCTGCTCAGGAGGGAATACGAACAATACGACTAATGATAGCACCTCACAAGGCAATAAATCACAAAGCAGTAACAGCGAGAATACGAAAAAGGGAAAAACAAAGCTATTGTTTTGGTCGCCATTCTCTGGCGCAGATGGTCCGTTTATGAAAAATATTGTTGATAGCTATAACGCTTCGCAGGATCAGTACAGTATGGAGTTTGTTATACAGCCCAATGGTGAGTATTACAAGATGCTAGACGTTGCATTGAACGCTTCTAAGGATAGTCCAGATCTCGTTATTATGCATCTGGATCAAATACCAACGTACCAAAGCAAAGGTCAGCTTCAGGCCATAGATGATCTCGCAGCAAATGCTGGAATTAGTAAGGCAGATTACGTCGAGGCGCCGATTGATTATGCAACGATTGATGGAAAGTGGTATGGCATCCCGCTAGATATTCATCCACTTGTCATGTATTACAACAAAGATCTGTTTGAAAAAGCAGGTATTACCTCTGTACCAACGAACCGTGCAGAATTCGATGCAGCCGTTGAAAAGCTTACTGATCAACAAGCGAATGTATATGGCTACGTTGTACCAACGTTATGGCCGCAGCAATTTATCTTCCCGACTTTAGTGTGGCAAAATGGTGGAGAGCTATGGGATGGTGATAATGTAGCCTACAATTCACCAGAAGCAGTGGAGATGATCGAATGGATGCGAGGTCTTATTGATAAAGGAGTCTCTCCTTCCAATGTACAACAGGATGGCGAAAATACGCTATTCCTGCAAGGGAAAAATGCGATCCAGTTTAATGGACCATGGATGAAATCACAATTTGATGAAGCGGGACTTAATTTTGGAGTAGCACCCGTTCCGCAAATCGGTAAAGCAAAGCCAGCAGTGTTTGGTGGTTCTCATAACTTTGCAATTCCGCAAGGGGTTACAGATGAAGGTATTTTAGCGGGAATTGGTGACTTCTTAAAATATGTATCCTCCAACTCTCTAGACTGGGCGGAATCTGGTCAGGCGCTTGCATCTAAGCCAATGCTTGAAAGCGCTGAGTTTAAGGCATTGCCTCAAAGCGCCATTGCAGAAAGCTTCTCTTATGTACAGTTTGCACCGAATGTGTTGAACTGGCCGACTATTTCTGAGCCGATCTGGGGCGAGCTGAACAATGCACTACTAGGCAATAAGCCAGCACAACAGGCGATGGATGATGCTGCAGCTAAGTCGCAACAGGCGATCGGAAAATAATTAGCTTAATAATGGGAGAGGGACGGAATACGACCGTCCTTCCCTTTTTGTAGGAGGTCATGAGTGTGAAACCAACGCTAAAATCCCGAATTAGCTCCTCGCTGTTTGCATTGCCCTATACATTATGCTTTGCGGCATTTCTGCTATTTCCGATTTGCTACGGCTTCTATATTAGCCTGCATGATTTTGAATTGCTCTCGAAGGAGCATCCTTTCGTCGGTCTAAGCAACTATATCGCTATCTTTACTCCGAACAGTTATGAGAATGCACTGTTTTTTCGCGGGCTATGGGCCACGATTCAGTTTGTTATATTCTCGGTGCCGTTGCTTATTATCGCAGGGCTAGCAATTGCGATGCTGGTCAATGCGTTGCCAAGTAAACTAAGAGGTCTATTCCGTACATTTTATTTCATTCCGTATGCGTTGTCCGCATCGGTTATGGCTGTTATTTGGTTAATGATGTTTGATACGAACGCAGGCTTTCTGAACAGCATGCTTCAAAAGCTAGGGGGCCAATCGATACCGTGGCTAACAGGTACACCGTGGGCGTGGGTCTCGCTAATTATAACAACATTATGGTGGACGATCGGCTTTAATATGATTATTTTTATTAACGCACTGAATCAGGTACCAGAGGATTATTACGAGGCAGCTTCAATAGATGGTGCCAGCTCCTGGAGTAAGTTTATATATATTACATTACCTACAATTCGTCCTGTTATGCTGTTTGTAATGATTACATCGACGATTGCGTCATTCAACATTTATGCTCAGCCGTTTCTGTTAACACGCGGCGGGCCTGGCGATACGACTCGTGTACTTCTAATTAACGTACTTGATCATGCATTTATTCGGAAAGAGGTAGGCTCAGCATCGGCTATGGCAATTATTATGGCTCTGATCATCATTATCATTTCTCTCGTTCAATATCGATTAACCTATGGACGAAAGGAGGGGAACTAGTATGCACAAGCTGCGAAAAGCATTGCTTATTATCGTTGCAATTTTATTGGCAGCAGTCATGTTATTGCCACTTGTTTGGATGATATCTACTTCCCTAAAAAATGATTTTGAAGCACTTGCAGGGCAGATGAATTTTATCCCGAAAAAGCCGACCATAGATAACTATATTCAAGGCCTTAATGGTGAATTAATGAATGTACCGATTATGCGCTGGATTACGAATTCCTTATCAATTGGTATCATCGGTACCGGAATTATATTGCTCATTGATTCCATGGCTGCTTATGCTTTAGCAAGACTACAGGATATGATGTTTCGTAAAATACTATTTTCGATGTTTATCGCATCCCTAATGATTCCTGGCGTTCTAACCTTTCTTCCTATGTATATGGAGTTTAATGGGCTGGGCTTAATTAATACGTATGCTGCACTGATATTACCGTATACAGCAGGTGCTTTTGGTGTGTTTCTGTTATATCAATTTTTCATATCCTTTCCGAAGGAAATAGAGGAAGCGGCTCGGATCGATGGCGCGAATAAGTGGCAAATTTATTCCAGGGTCGTCCTGCCTTCGTCGGTTTCTATTATGGTTACGCTAGGTATCTTCACGTTTATGGGCATATACAATGACTTTGTGTGGCCGTTATACGCGGCAACCTCACCAGATATGCGTACGATTACTGCCGGTATTGCACTAATGTCGCAAGGCAGCTATACACAGGCTTATGGTAAGCTTATGGCAATGACAACCATAGCTGCGTTGCCTGTGCTCATTATTTTTATGATTGGCCAACGTTTTTTTGTAAAAGCCATTATCCAATCGGCGGTTAAATAGTCGTTAAAAGGGAGCTTGCTTTATGAATCAGAAACGTATATCTCTTTTGGCGGCTCTTGTAGCTGCCATTGTAATCCTTGTCTTACTGTGGATCGTGCTAGGTAGAGATCACGGTAATTCGGCAGATCAGAGGGGAGATGCTATAATGACTACCTATTCTGGACATGGTGGAACGTTCAAAAATCCGATCGTCGATATGGATACACCTGACCCGAGTGTTGTTTACAAGGATGGTTTTTACTATATGACATTTACGCACAATGGTGCTGATATTATGGTGATGAAATCTCGAACAATAGATTTTCGTCACGTAAAGCGTAAAGTTGTTTGGTATCCGCCCTTTGGTACGATGTACTCCGCTAATCTATGGGCACCGGAGCTGCAATATATTCAAGGCAAGTGGTATATTTACTTCGCTGCGGATGATGGGAACAATGAAAATCATCGAATGTATGTGTTAGAGGCAGTGAGTGATGATCCGCTAGGCGAATACGAATTTCGCGGAAAAGTTGATGATGGCAGCGATAAGTGGGCCATTGATGGGTTAGTGATGGAGCATGAAGAGCAGTTATACTTTGTATGGTCAGGGTGGGAAGGTGACGTTAACATTAGTCAGAATACCTACATTGCACCGATGAGTGATCCACTGACGATTAGTGGCCCGCGTGTACTGCTTAGTGAGCCTCTATATGAATGGGAGCGAGCAGGGGGGCCGCCGTATATTCAAGAAGGGCAAGCGATATTGAAGCATAATGGTCGATTATTTATTGCTTATTCGGGAGCGGGTAGCTGGACACCGTTTTACAGTATCGGCTTACTTGCCCTGCAGGAAGGCGGTAATCCACTGGAACCAGAGCATTGGAGTAAGGTAGAGCAGCCTCTTATGAAGATGAACGAAGAAATCGATGTTTTTGGACCTGGTCACAATTCATTTACTACATCCCCTGATGGGACTGAGACATGGATCGTTTATCATGCGACAAGTGGTATCCATGACGGCTGGAATAATCGCAAGGCACGTGCTGAACGTGTAGCTTGGGATGATCAGGGCATGCCTATACTAAACGGTCCGTTAGCCATTGAAACAGCAATTGCTGTCCCTGCTGGAGAAGGTATATATTACGCTAAGCATGCTAAGGTTGCGGACGGAGAGCTTCTGTTTGAGTTAATTCCATCACGACATGCAACTGAGATGCCCATCCTGCTTCATTACCGTAGCGAAGGCTCAGACAGCTCTGCAGTATTATTCGTTAACGAGGAGGAATGGGGCGGTGTAGAGCTAGCAGAAACGGCACATCAAGACATTGGCTATGTATGGGTGATTGTCCCGTTTAATGAAGGCATGAATACAATTAAAGTGCAGCTAGAAGAAGGGGCAGCGTTAGAAGCAATAGAAATTACACGATATGAGGCTGAGAATGCACAAGCTGGTAAGGGAGCATATGCTGAAAGTAATCCTTTCGCTTCAGGCTGGGGCGCGGTACTCGGAGATTCCACAGATGAAGGTGAGCTGCAGTTTTCAAATTTTGTAGTACCAGAAGCAGGGGAATATGAACTACGTATCGCAGCCTCCAATCGTGGAGACGCAGAGCAGCAGCTTCAGATCTCCATCAATGGTAAAAAAGCTAAGGTGATAACGATTGAGCCAGGAGAGCGTCAGCATTTCAACACAATTTTACTATCAGTTAAATTAGATAAAGGTATAAATGAAATCGTTATCAAAAATTTGTCGTCAGCTATCGCGCTTGACTATATAGATATATTAAAATCGTAGATACAACAATTAAGTAATAATACATCGTTTGCAGTCAGTTTGCTGGCGAGGGGGAAGCGTCACAAATGTTAGGATATCGGGTGAGCTATGCTAGGCGATGCTTATTGGTGCTAGCGATAGGTATATTGTTTAGTGCTTTAAGTGGATGTTCCAACGAATCTGAGGTGCAGCCTGTTCCTCAGATTCGTAAGGAGGCAGTACTGCTGGAATACTGGACGCCCTTTAGTGGTGGAGACAATCAATTTATGACGGAGATGGTGGAGCAATTTAATAAGGAACAGGATGACATCTATGTCGTTCAGACGAATTCACGTCTTGATGATTACTATTCACGTCTACGTACTGCGATCTTGTCAAGTAACGCTCCTGATATAGCGATTATTCATACGACAAGTATGCCTCAATTCGTTCAGAATGGATACATAGAGACGGTTACAGATATCGCTGAACAAGTAGGCCTTGATCTTAGCCAGCTTAACTCGAACATTCGTGAGTCTACGGAATATAACGAGCAGTCCTATGCTGTTCCATTAGATACCCATGCCTTGGTCATGTATTATAACAAGCAGCATTTGCGAGAGGCGGGAGTGTTAGACGAAGCAACAGGCAGGCCGTTGATAGAGCCTGGTGAAGAGGGGTTTCAGAAGTTTCTAGAAAAGATTCGTGAAGCTGTGCCATCTGACGTGGCGCCGATGGCTATGCCAAGCACTAGAATTGATTCGGTTTGGCTATGGTGGAGCTTATATAATCAGATGAATGATGGTGGATCATTTTATAATGAGCAAGGAAAAGCATCCTTTAATAACCCGCAAGCTTTAAGAGCGCTGACCTTTATTAATGGCTTGTATGAGCAGGAGCTTATACCTCCGAATATTAATGATTCGTTTAAGGCTTTCTATGATGGCAACGCGGCGGTGCTGTTTTTAGGAATGTGGGGTACCGGTGCATTCGAAAAATCAACAGAGCTTGACTTAGGCGTTGTAACCGTCCCTGTGTTGTATGATCGCCCTGCCCAGTGGGGAGATTCTCATTCCTTGGCCATACCGAAAAAACACAATATGACCGATGAAAAACGTAAAGCTGCCATGATATTCTCGAAATGGATGGTTGAGCATGGTGAACAATGGGCGAAAGCAGGACATGTGCCTAGTATGACACAGGTAGTGGAGAGCGAGACGTTTAATCAGCTAAAGTATCGTAGTGATTATGCAGCGGCTGCCGATTATGTTGTATACTGGCCGCGTCATCAAAAGCAATGGTCCATGATTGAAATACTGATTAAAGAATTTGAAAAAATGATATACGGGAAGCAGACACCGGAGCAAGCGCTACAACAGGCAGAACAGCTCGTTAATGCAGCGATGGAGGAGTAGTGGTCATGATAAACAGGATTGCTAATCCGGTAAAGGCCTTCAAAAATCAAGAGCTCGCTCGTAAATTAATATTGATTAACTGTGTACTTATTCTAGTTCCCTTAGCAGCGATGGGGGTATATACGTTTGCCAGCTTTCAAAAGGCTATGGAGAAAAACGTTGGTACTTATCAATTACAAACGTTAAAGCAAGTGACGCTTAACATTGATACTTATATGAATGAACTTGACCGACTGACATTGATGCCTTATTCCTATAAAGAGGTAATGGATTTTATATCATCGGAGCGTGAATCCGGGCAGCCCTTAACGCTTGAGGAGATAGATAGCTTGAACCGCTTCGTTTCCTCGATTTTTATTAACGGACGATTAGATATTATGGGGGTGTCGTTGTACGGCGAAAAAGGAGCATCCTATGTCGTCCTGCCGGAAAGTCAGTATTTGACTACCTATAAGCTGGATGAAAGTGCAGATTGGCTCAAGCAAGCTCGCAGCCGATTTGGCCAGCCAACCTTTATTACGACGCATGAAATTTTATCGACAAGTGGTACAGCCTATCAAGTATTCTCGATAGCAAGAGAGCTGAGGAGCTTCGATACGGGGCGCACGCTAGGATATATTGTTATTAATATTGATCCTGTCAGTGTACGTAAGCTGCTTCAGCAAACAGACACAAGCGAGCAAGAAGTATTGTATATTATTGACGGTCAAGGGATGCCTGTCATTAGACAGGATGAATCTCAGCCCGTTTTAGAGCTTGGAGCATTGAGCGGACAAGGCGTACTGCATAGCTATGGATCGAGTAAGGATAAGCAGCTAATCGCTTATGTAACGTCTGAAGTAACAGGCTGGACAACGATTAGTGGTGTTCCAGTGAAGGAGCTCATGAAGGACAGCTTAGTTGTTAGAAATTCGATAGCCCTTGCATTGTTTATATGTATTGGTCTAGCCATTCTTGCGTCTGTCGTTGTTGCTTACCGTATTACACTGCCTCTGCGCAAGTTAAGTCGATTAATGCGTAAGGTGGAGCAAGGGGAGTTGCTTGTGCAATTTCCAGTTCAATCTGGAGATGAGGTAGGTCGCCTAGGTCATTCCTTCAATATGATGGTTTCTAAGCTAAGCGAGTTAGGCTATTTGCTCTATGAAACAGAAATTCGTGAGAAGGATGCACAAATCGCAGCACTTCAATTTCAGATCAATCCACATTTTCTATACAATACACTTGGCTCGATCAGTATGCTCGCGGAGGTAGAAGGCAATCGTGAAATTGTGACGATGTCCAACAATTTAGGCCGGCTCATGCGTTACAGCTTAAGTAATCATAGAGATAAGGTAACACTTCGTGATGAACTGATGCATGTAAACGGCTATATGAGTATTCAAAAAATACGCTATGAAGAACGTATTCAATATATAGAGCACATCGATAACGAAGCCTACGATCTACTAGTGATTCCATTAAGCATTCAACCGTTGGTCGAAAATGCAATTAATCATGGCATTGATAAAGGTGTCGGTAACGGCAGCATTTGTTTAAGAGCAGCTATCCATAGAAACACGTTAACGATCATTGTAGAGGATGATGGAATCGGTATAGATCAAGAGAGTCTTGAGCAGCTGCGTAAGCGATTAAAAACCTCGAAGGAGCTGGGTGGACAGTCAGGTAATGGACTATTAAATGTGCATCGAAGAATCTTGCTCCACTATGGTGAAGGCTATGGCATCACACTGGAGAGCATGCCGTATCAAGGTCTGAAGGTCAATATGACGCTACCGGTTCAACGATTTGTTGAGCCACCGACTATTTAGCTGTTACTTAGCAGAAGAGGGAAGGGAGCGCGGGGATATGCCAACAATGATGATTGTGGATGACGAAGCAATTTTCCGTAGAGGCCTGCGAGCTATGATAGCTGCTTCTGATAAGGAATGGGATATTGTAGCCGATGCTCGTGATGGCTATGAGGCACTTGAACTGCTTGAACAACACAGACCTGATGTTGTTTTAACAGATATACGTATGCCGAGAATGGACGGATTACAGTTGCAGAGAATTGCCCGCGAACGTTTTCCAGAGCTACAAGTAGTTGTCATTAGCGGCTATGAGGATTTTACCTACGCCCAGCAGTCTATGCGAAGTGGGGCGAGGGATTATTTGATGAAGCCAGTAGAGCGTGAGGAATTGCTCAGAGTACTATCGTCTGTAAAGCAAGATTGGCTTAATAAACATAAAGAACATGATCACGACGTAGTGCCAGAAGGGCAAGAGCTGCGACAGCAGGTAGCTGCACAGCTTGTTGCTGGTATTATGCAAAGCAACGTTCAACAAATGCATCTTGATCTGCTATCACAGATTGGGATCGAGCTGACCGATCCTTATTACAACTGCATGGTTATTAAGCTAGATAAGGATTCTGTTGATAATGATCGTTATCGTACAACTGATCCTTCACTTTTCCAGCTCTATATTCAACAATTTGTGCAAGAGATGATTCAATTCCGTATGAAGGGCTTTAGCTTCGTTTTTTCCGATACGGAGGTGGCAGCACTCGTAAATTTACCTGATGCGGCGGAGGGTGAGAGGCAGTTATTGAAGCTGGCAGAGTCTGTACGTATGCAGATTAAGTCGTTATCTAATTTGACGGTTACGATCGGTGTTGGTCGACCAGTAAAAGGATTTGAGTCGATGCTTACAACGTTTCGCGAAGCGCAGATGGCACTTATCTACCGTCTTGTTGTAGGTGGTGATAAGGTTTTGGAATATGAGCAATCAGTTAAGCATCAACTCTTCCAGTCGGAGCGCAAAAAATGGTCGTGGGAAGCGCTGGAGCGAGCGATTAATGAGGGCCGCTTACATGGAATCGATGACTTAGTGGATTCCGTCATTATAGAGCTATGTCAGCAGGCACAGACACCTGAGCTAGTGCACCAGCAAATCTGTAAGCTGCTGATCCATTATTATGAACGTTCAGAGGATCTAGGCCTTACAAAGGCTTGGCTCGGTGGACGGGATATTCGTAAGCTGCTTATTGATATTTGCTCTATTAGCTCGCGTGGTGAGCTCATGGAGGTGAGCCGTCAGCTGTTTGGCAGTTTAACTGCGGTGATCGCTGCAGGGAATAGGCAACTGGACAGCGATCCAGTTGCAATTGCTTTACACTATATTGAGCAGCATTATGTTGAGCCTATAACTTTAACGGACATTGCAGAGCATGTGTACTTAAATTCAGCGTATTTTAGTACGTTATTTAAGCAGAAGGTCGGTAAAACGTTTATTGAGTACGTAACGGATTTGCGTATTGAGGATGCGAAAAAGAGACTAGCATCAACAGATGAGAAAATAGCCAGCGTCGCTGACGCAACTGGTTTTTCAAACATCCGACATTTTAACCGTGTATTTAAAAATGAAACGGGCTTAGTGCCGAAGGAATACCGTGAACGGGTACGACAGCGGCGGTATAAACATATTTAACATGCTGTTGACATGAGCATCGTTAGGTATCGCAGTCAACGAACGCTTCAAAACAAAAATGGTAGAGCGGTGATCCCTTTCACTTGCCTGCCATTTTTCTGTTCTACGCAACAATGCTTAGTTGTGAGTCTATCTCTATTATGCTATGCGCTACAGTATGAGTCTGTATCCATTATGCCTACATAAAAAATAAATTGCTATGACGAGCAATATCCTCTATACTAATTTAGTACCAGGTATTAAATCGAGCTACTAAATACACATAAAATTTGTGCATTAACCTAACACTTGAACAGGAGAGTGGTGCCCTCATGGCGAAGTTAAATAAACGCGAGCGGCATCAGCTGCTGATCCAATACATTAAAGAAAATCCATTCGTGACGGATCGAGAGCTGACAAGAGCATTGAAAGTAAGCATACAGACGATTAGATTGGATCGAATGGAGCTTGGTATTCCAGAGCTGCGCGAGCGGATGAAGGAAATGGCCGAGCGTTCCTACGATTCCGTGCGCTCATTGCAAATCGATGAAGTAATCGGAGAAATCGTTGATCTGCAGCTCGATCATAGTGGGATATCTCTTTTCGAGATTCGTGAGGAGCATGTCTTTACACGAACAGGAATCGCACGTGGACATCATTTGTTTGCACAAGCCAATTCGTTGGCGGTCGCAGTCATTGATTGTCCCATCGCTTTAACAGCTAGCAGTGATATTCGATTCTTAAGGCCTGTAAAGCTTGGCGAGAAATGTATCGCAAAGGCATATGTTCGCTCGAAGGATGATAGAAATAAATCGAAAGTCGAGCTCAACACGTACGTAGGCGATGAGCTTGTGTTTCAGGGGAATTTCGTTGTTTATCGTTCCGATGCGGCGAACACCCAAGGAGGAGAATAAAGTTGAAAATTGCAATAGATGCTATGGGTGGTGACTTCGCACCAAAGGAAATGGTTGCTGGTGCGGTCGCTGCTGCTAAGGAAAACGAAGATATTCAGCTATTGCTTGTCGGCGATGAAGCTCAAATAAAAATGCATTTGACTGAAGCGCAGCCGGGTAATTTGCATATTGTTCACGCAACAGAGGTAATTGAATCGGAGGATGAACCAGTCCGCGCCGTCCGTCGAAAGAAGGACTCCTCGATGGTTGTCGCTGGTAAGCTTGTGAAGGATAAAGAAGCTGATGCTATGCTGTCAGCAGGAAATACAGGAGCTTTGATGGCAACAGGCTTACTAGTAGTTGGCCGTATTCCGGGCATTGAAAGACCAGCACTAGCACCGCTATTACCATCATTGGACGGTGTAGGAATGCTTGCGCTTGATCTTGGTGCGAATATGGATGCGACACCAGAGCAGCTCTATCAATATGCAGTTATGGGAAGCATTTATCGCGAGCGCGCACAAGGCATGAAAGCACCGCGAGTCGGTCTGCTTAATGTAGGGACTGAGGATTCTAAAGGTAATGAAGTGTCTAAGGCTACATATGAGCTATTGAAGCAAAGTGAGCTCAACTTTGTAGGTAATGTGGAGTCAAAGCATATGCTTGAGCGTCCATGTGATGTGCTTGTATGTGATGGCTTTGCTGGAAATATAATGCTTAAATCGTATGAAGGAGCAGCATCTGTTATTTTCAAGCAATTAAAAACCTCATTTACCCAAAGCTTGCTGACGAAGGTTGCTGCAGCCATTATGCTGCCTAAGCTTAAAGGCTTGAAAAAAACATTGGACCCGAACGAATTTGGTGGTGCTTTGCTGCTTGGGGTCAATGGATGTGTAATGAAAATTCACGGTTCTTCAGACGCAAGAGCTGTGCAAGCCGCTGTTAAGCAAGCAAAAACAGCGATAAAGGGTAAGCTTATTGAATCGATTACTGCAGAGATCAACAAGGAGTGATTGGAGCTATGAATTCCAAATCAGTAGGGATATTAGGTGCTGGAAAATATGTGCCTGAGCAGGTGCTAACCAACCAGCAGCTAGAGCAAATGGTAGATACAAATGATGAATGGATTGTAACACGAACAGGAATAAAGGAAAGAAGAATAGCTGCAAGTGATGAAGCGACGTCTGATCTTGCCTATAAAGCTGCGGAGCAAGCGCTGCACAATGCCGGCTTAACAGCTAAGGATATCGATCTTATTATCGTTGCGACGGTTACACCAGACATGTTCTTCCCGTCAACGGCATGCTTGGTTCAGGAAAAGCTAGGTGCTACTTGTCCAGCATTTGATCTGTCAGCTGCATGCTCTGGCTTCATATACAGCCTGGCAACGGCTAACGGCTTCGTACAAAGCGGCTTGTATCGTAAGATACTCGTGATCGGAGCTGAAACATTGTCGCGGATTACAGACTACACCGATCGTAACACTTGCATTTTGTTCGGTGATGGTGCAGGCGCCGTTGTCGTCGGTGAGGTCGAGGAAGGTAGAGGCTTCCAATCGTTTGTTCTTGGTGCAGATGGATCGGGCGGCGAGCTGCTAAAGGTTGCAGGAGGTGGCTCTCGTAAGCCAGCTACGGCAGAAACGATTAGCAATAATGAGCATTCAATCCATATGGCCGGCAATGAAGTGTTCAAATTCGCCGTTCGAATTATGGGCAGTGCTGCTGAAGAGGCGATTGAGAAGGCGGGAATTAGCAAAGCTGATGTTGATCTTCTCGTACCACATCAAGCTAATATCCGCATCATTCAATCTTCCTTACAGCGTCTCGATCTTACAGAAGATAAAGCGCTAATCAACATTGATAAATATGGAAACATGTCAGCAGCTTCGATACCGGTAGCGTTAGCTGAAGCGGTAGAGCAAAACCGAATTGGTGAAGGCGATACATTATGCCTTGTAGGCTTTGGTGGCGGCCTAACCTGGGGATCTACGATCATAAAGTGGTAGGAGACAGGCGCAGTATCGTCCTATATAAGGAGAAACGATGCAACCCTTTTGCAATGAATACCGTAATGTAAAGACAATAATGCATAAGGCTAGGGAGGCAAATCGGTGGGCAAAATTGCTTTTGTATTTCCTGGGCAGGGAGCTCAGACTGTTGGTATGGGTAAAGATATATATGAGCATGACGTTGATGCGCGTGCCATTTTAGAACAAGCGAATGAAGCGCTGGGCTTTTCAATTACAGAGCTAATGTTTAATGGACCTGACACGGAGCTTAAGCAGACTGCTAATACGCAGCCAGCGCTCCTGACTGTGAGTGTCGCCTTTTTGAAGCTGATTGAGAAGTCAGGTTTGAAGGCAGATTACGTAGCAGGACATAGTTTGGGTGAATACAGCGCGCTTGTTGCTGCAGGTGTGCTAAGCTTTGAAGATGCGGTTCGAACAGTTCGCGCGCGAGGTCAATTTATGGAGCAGGCCGTTCCTGGAGGTCAAGGGGCAATGGCGGCAGTTCTTGGTGCAGAACGTGAAGCACTAAAACAGCTATGTGCGCAGATTACTTCTGAAGGCAAGCTTGTGGAGCTGGCTAACATGAATTGTCCAGGTCAAATTGTTGTGTCAGGCTCAGTAGAAGGTGTGAATGAAGTGGTCGCACGCGGCAAGGAAATTGGTGCTAAGCGTGTCATTCCACTAGAAGTAAGTGGTCCCTTTCATTCCTCACTTATGGAAAAAGCGGCTATCGCGCTTCGAGAAGAGCTGGAGAAGTTGACGATGCAGGATGCATCAATTCCTGTCATCGCCAATGTAACTGCTGAGCCGGTGAGCGCAGCTGCGCAGATTACATCGTTGCTTGAGCAGCAGGTGTGTGCACCTGTTTTATGGGAAGATAGCGTGAAGAAGCTTATTGAGCTAGGCGTCGACACTTTTGTTGAGATCGGATCTGGCTCTGTATTAACAGGACTGATCAAAAAGATCGATCGTAATGTAACGACGGTTACGATTAATAGCTTGGAGTCATTACAGGCATTCACACAAGCATCGCAAGCGTAAAACTCATTCGTGAGTGTCATAATACGGATTGATGAGGAGGAACGGTATGTTTGCAGGCTTAGAAGGTAAAAAGGCACTTGTAACGGGTGCATCGAGAGGAATCGGCAGAGCAATTGCGATTGCACTCGCAGAAGCAGGAGCAGATGTAGCTATCAACTATTCCGGGAGTGAGCAGGCTGCTGCTGAAACGGCAGAAGCGGTACGCGAGCTTGGACGTAAAGCGATTATTATTAAAGCGAATGTTGGATTAGCAGCTGAATTTGAAGATATGGTGAAACAGGTTGTCGAGCAACTAGGCGCGATTGATATATTGGTCAATAACGCAGGGATTACACGTGACAATCTCATCATGCGCATGAAGGAAGAAGAGTTTGATCAAGTGATCGAAACAAATCTTAAAGGTGTCTTCAACGGAATTAAAGCTGTAACACGTCCAATGATGAAGCAGCGTTCAGGTAAAATTATTAATATCTCATCTGTTGTAGGGGTGCTTGGTAATCCAGGTCAAGCGAACTATGTTGCGGCAAAGGCTGGTGTCATTGGCCTGACTAAAGCGAGTGCGCGTGAGCTTGCTGCCAGAAATATTACGGTTAACTGTGTGGCACCAGGCTTTATTCAAACGGATATGACAGATAAACTGCCAGATGATATGAAGCAATCGTTGGCAGGTCAAATTCCGCTTGCAAAGCTTGGCGAAGCTGCTGACATTGCGAATGCGGTTCGCTTCTTAGCATCAGATGCAGCATCCTATATGACGGGGCAAACGATTCATGTCGATGGCGGCATGTATATGTAGGGCTTGTTGATTTAAACTTTCAATTCAGTAGATTGTAGGATAGCTATTTTTTAATCGTTTTCGTATAATACGTAGAGGAGGTGAATCGGATGTCCGATGTACTAGAACGCGTAACAAGCATTATTGTTGACCGCCTAGGTGTTGATGCAGAAAAGGTAACTTTGGAAGCTTCTTTCAAGGAAGATTTGAACGCTGACTCACTAGATGTAGTTGAGCTTATCATGGAACTCGAAGACGAGTTTAACCTTGAAATTTCTGATGAAGATGCAGAGAAGATCACTACGGTAGGAGAAGTTGTAAATTACATACAATCTCATACCTAAAATGATCGAGTCCCGTTAGCTATAACGGGACTCAATCCTTATTTTGCTCGCAAGTTTTTAAGAATTAATTAACTGATAAGTCATGCATAAGGATTGATAAACAATTCTTTTTCGATATAGATGAAAAGATGAATGATAGTAGGGGTGAGCATGAATGAAGCGTAGAGTTGTTGTAACGGGAATGGGCATATTGACATCGTTAGGCTCAGAGCTCGAGCAGTTTTGGGGGAATTTATTAGAAGGCAAGTCCGGTGTATCCCTAATTGAAGCATTTGATGTTTCGGAATATCCGACACGTATTGCTGCGGAGATTAAAGGCTTTGATCTAACCAATTACGGTATAGATAAGAAAGAAGCGCGTCGTATGGATCGTTTCGTTCAATTCGCTGTTGCGGCAAGCCTAAAGGCTATTGAAGATTCAGGCATTAAGATTGGTGAGCATGTCCCTGCCGAGCGAATTGGTGTTGTTGTTGGCTCTGGCATAGGCGGTTTAGGAACATGGGAAGATCAGCATTCCATCTTGCTTGAAAAAGGACCCAAACGAGTAAGTCCGTTCTTCATTCCAATGATGATTGCGAATATGGCATCTGGACAAGTGTCTATGATCGCTGGCGCTAAAGGACCAAACTCAACAGCTGTAACGGCTTGTGCAACGGGAACACATTCTATCGGTGATTCCTTTAAAATTATTCAGCGTGGCGATGCGGATGTCATGATTGCAGGTGGAGCTGAGGCGACGATTCGTCCTACAGGGATGGCTGGATTCTGCTCCATGAGAGCCATGTCTACACGTAATGATGAGCCTGAGAAGGCAAGTCGTCCGTTTGATGTAGAGCGCGATGGATTCGTAATGGGTGAAGGCTCTGGCGTTCTCATTCTTGAAGAGCTTGAGCATGCTAAAGCACGCGGTGCGAAAATTTATGGAGAAGTGATCGGGTACGGGATGAGTGGAGACGCGCATCACATGACAGAGCCAGATCCAACTGGTGCGGCACGATGCATGGAAAGTGCATTGAAGGATGCAGGCATTGATCGAACAGCGGTTGATTATATTAATGCGCATGGTACAAGTACGCCTGTAGGTGATATATCCGAATCAACAGCGATTAAGCATACGTTTGGTGAGCATGCTTATAAGCTTGCCGTTAGCTCTACGAAGTCGATGACTGGTCATTTGCTTGGTGCAGCAGGTGGAGTAGAAGCTGTAATCCTTGCCCTTACCCTTAAACATGGAGTGATTGCTCCAACGATCAACTTAGACAATCAGGATCCAGAGCTTGATTTGGATTATGTGCCAAACAAACCTCGTAAGGCTGATGTTAAGGTTGCGTTATCAAATTCATTTGGTTTCGGTGGACATAATGCGTCCATCATGATGAAGAAATATGAAGAATGATTTGTTTGATGAGCTGCAGCAAAAGCTGCAGCTCAACTTTACAAGGGTAAAGCTTTTACGGCAGGCTTTTACGCATACCTCTTATGTAAATGAGCATAAGCGGGGTTCTGTACAGGACAATGAACGACTAGAGTTTCTAGGAGATGCTGTATTACAGCTGCTTGTCTCAGAGTATCTGTATAAAACGTACCCCAAACGCCCTGAGGGTGAATTGACACGTATGCGAGCATCGGTTGTTTGTGAACCTTCGTTGGCACATTTTGCTGAGCGGCTTGATTTTGGCAGCTATGTATTGCTTGGTCGAGGCGAGGAACAGCTTGGCGGTAGACATCGGCAAGCATTGCTGGCAGATTTGTTCGAATCCTTTGTCGGAGCGCTCTATCTTGACATGGGAATCGAGACGACAAGACATTTTCTTGAGCAGCACATGTTCCCTCATATCGATTCGAACAACTATGGCTTGCTCATGAAGGATGCGAAGTCTAAGCTTCAGGAACGAGCTCAGCACATTGGGCTAGGAGCCATTGAGTACCGAATCGTTGAAGAGCGAGGACCTGCTCATGATCGGGAATTTGTTATTGAGGTCTTGCTTGATCAGACCTGCTATGGCGTGGGAATCGGCCGTTCCAAAAAAGAAGCTGAACAAAGAGCTGCCGCAGAAGCATGGGGAAAGCTAGCGGAACAAGAATCGAAAAATATGCAGCATAAGTAATGGGTCCGAACATACAAAAAGCATTTCGTTGGACGGTTGTCCAAAGGGATGCTTTTTGTATGTCAGCGATCATAGAAATGATATCGGCCTAAAACAATCTGTGGTACAATGTACTGTGAGGTGAAAGCCAGACTATGTTTTTGAAAAGAATTGAATTATCAGGCTTCAAGTCATTCGCAGATAAAACTGAGCTTGAATTTGTTAACGGAATAACAGCTGTTGTTGGACCTAACGGATCTGGAAAAAGTAATATTTCAGACGGTATTCGTTGGGTTCTTGGTGAGCAAAGCGCTAAAAGTCTTCGCGGGGGCAAAATGGAAGATATTATATTTGCCGGAAGTGATGCACGTCGTGCTGTAAATTATGGAGAAGTTTCGTTAACACTAGACAATTCTGACGGTGCACTGCCATTAGAATACAATGAGGTAACGGTAACTAGACGCGTTCATCGAAGCGGTGATAGCGAATATATGATTAATAAGCAAGCATGTCGACTCAAAGATATTACGGAATTATTTATGGATACGGGTATCGGTAAAGAGGCGTACTCGATTATCGGACAAGGTAGAATTGAAGAAATATTAAGTACACGCTCAGAGGACCGGCGCGGAATTTTTGAAGAGGCATCTGGCATCGTCAAGTATAAGTCTCGGAAAAAGGAAGCAAAGCGCAAGCTGGATGATACAGAGCAAAACCTGCTGCGTATTCATGACCTTGTGACAGAGCTTGAGGATCAAGTAGAGCCGCTTCGTAAGCAATCAGAGGTTGCTCTTCACTTTAAGACACTAAAAGAACAGTTGAAATCGAAGGAAATCTCTCTTTATGTACATCAAATCGAAACGCTACATAATGCCTGGTCAGAGTCAACGGCCAAGCTAGAAGCGCTTAATCAGGAACAGCTAAAGCTTTCTGCTGTTGTAAGCAAGCATGACGCTGTCCTTGAGAGTGATCGTTTGCAGCTTAGAGAGGTCGAAAAAGAGCTTGATGAGCTTCATCAAGCGATGCTTCAAATTAGCGAGGACGTAGAAAAATGCGAAGGCTATAGCGAAGTCATTAAAGAGAGAATGCGTCATAACGAAGAAACTCGTTTAAGCGTTGAGCAGGCTATTGCAGTGACGGATGAGCGAATTATGAGCTTGTCTAAGGAAGAGGTAGCTGTACGAGGCAAAGCAGCAGAGCTCGAAGAGCGTTTGACAAGCCTTCGCATGACGCTTCAGGCAGAAGAGGAGCGAATGCAAGGTGTAGCGAGCGGAAGTGCACAGGATGCTGAAGAACGCTTAAAGGGCGAGCTTCTCGACATTTTGAGCTCGATGGCTCAGCTTCGTAATGAAATTCGCTATTCCGAGCAGCAGCAGGAAGCACTGCAGCGCCGGATGGAGCGTATTGGCGAGGACGAGGCGAAGTGGCTGCAGCAGCAGCGTACTTTGGAAGCGAAAAAGTTTGAGCTTGAGCAAGTGATTGCCGAGCTAGGGAAAGAGCATGATAAGCTTCGTACTAAGATGCTAGAGGAAGCTGACGAAGCACGTAAGCTCAATCAAGCGATCGAGCAAGCGACGACTCAGCTTAGACGCTATGAGCAGAAGCTCGATAGTGATATGTCACGCCGAGATACGATGAAGGAAATGCAGGATGCAATGGACGGCTTTATGCATGGCGTTAAGGAAATTCTTAAAGCTGCGCGACGTCAGCAATCTGCCATTACTGGTGTACATGGTGCTGTAGCCGAGCTCATTGTCGTGCCAGAGCGTATCGAGACTGCGGTGGAGACTGCGCTTGGTGGGGCACTCCAGCATATTGTTATGGAGGATGAGCGGACAGCCCGTACTGCGATTAGCTATTTGAAGCAGCGTCAGCTTGGTCGAGCGACGTTTTTACCACTCGATGTCATACGAGGACGTCGCTTAGGTGAGATGGACAAGCGTATTATTACGGAGCTGGATGGGTTTGTCGGAGTAGCAGCTGAGCTTGTGCATACAGAGGAGCGTTACAAGGAGATTGTATTTAATCTATTAGGGAACGTACTTCTTGCAGAAAACTTGGAGCAAGCTAACCGTATCGCTGCCCGCTGTCAATACCGCTATCGCGTTGTTACATTGGAAGGTGATGTAGTCAATGCTGGGGGTTCAATGACAGGGGGAAGCTTGCAGAAAAGAGGGGCAAGCTTACTCGGTCGACATCGTCAGATCGAACAGCTGGACGAAGCCATTGCAGCTGTTAAGCGTCAAATCGAGCAAGAAAGACTGAAGCTGGTTGACCTGCGTAAGGAAATGAGCATTCGCTCACAAAACTCCGAGCAGGCTCGTGAACGACTTGAGCAGAAGCGATTGGAAGAGCAGAGCTTAAAAGGAGACTTGCAGCAGCTTCAACAGGAAATGAAGTTTTTAAGTGAGCAGCAAGCATTATCTAATAGCGATAAGCAAGCTCAAGTAAGCGAGCAGCAAGCAGCAACATCTCGAATTGAGGAGGCACAGCGTCAGCTAGCAGAGCTGTCCCAGCAGGAAGCTAAACTCCAACAATCGATCAAGCATGCGGAGCAAACGCGTAAAGTGAACGAATCTCAGAAGGAAGAGCTTCAAGTTCAGCTTACCGATCTTAAAATTACTGTTGCAAAACAAGATCAGGAATTCAGTAATTATGAAGATCAGGCAGCTCGCTTGCGTAATGATATAAGCCGTGCGAAAGAGGAGCTAAAAGCCCAGCAGCAGCAGCTAACACAGCTTCAGGAGCAAGCTGAAAGCTTGAAACAGGAAGCTGAGGAGCAGGTTGCAAAACTTGCTCAGCTTAAGGAGAGCAAGCAACAATGCAGCGATCGTACCGATTCCTTCCGTTTGCAGCGCGTACAGAAGCTAAGCGGGCTAGAGCAGGGAGAGAACGAGACGAAAGAGCAGCGTCAAGCTTTGAGACAAATCGAAGAGCAGATGCGTCAAACCGAAATTGTGCTCAATCGTCAGGACGTTGAGCTGGATCATACGATTAAAAAGCTTGCTGATGAATATGGCTACAGCTATGAGATGGCGAAGGAGCAGTATCCACCTCCAGAGGAGATTAATGCTGTCCAGCT
Organism: Paenibacillus camelliae; assembly: GCF_023715345.1. GTDB lineage: Bacteria > Bacillota > Bacilli > Paenibacillales > Paenibacillaceae > Pristimantibacillus > Pristimantibacillus camelliae. Next base: position 375,914 of record NZ_JAMBNY010000001.1, on the reverse strand, counting down.
TGATGTGAGAGAGCTAAAGCGGCAAATCAGCTCGCTTGGCGAAATCAATTTGGGGGCCATTGAGGAATATGAGCGTGTAAAAGAACGCTACGACTTCCTAACAGAGCAAAAGAATGACTTGATGGAAGCGAAGGCAACCCTTTATGAGGTCATTCGCGAGATGGATGATGAAATGTCGAAGCGATTTAAGACGACCTTTGATGAAATCCGCAAGCATTTTATCGTCGTCTTCAGTAAATTGTTCGGCGGAGGACGTGCTGATCTTATACTCGTTGATCCAGCGAACATACTGGAAACAGGTATAGATATTGTTGCACAGCCTCCGGGCAAAAAACTGCAAAATCTACAGCTGCTTTCTGGTGGGGAGCGCGCGCTTACTGCGATTGCCTTGCTGTTTGCGATTCTACAAGTTAAACCAGTACCTTTCTGTGTGCTGGATGAGGTAGAAGCAGCACTCGATGAGGCTAACGTTGCGAGGTTCGCGCAATACTTGAGAGAGTTTTCAGAGCTGACTCAATTTATCGTCGTTACGCATCGTAAAGGCACGATGGAAGAAGCAGATGTGCTATATGGGGTTACGATGGAAGAAGGCGGTGTCTCCAAGCTGGTTTCTGTGAGGTTGGAAGAGGATCATGTATTTGACGGTGTGACCGCGTAGGGGTTGTTTAAAAAGTCCGACTTTGATTTCGATGCTATGCGTTGTAGATTACTCGACGTCGAATATTGAACGCTAGCGAAAGCTGTGGTGCTCGCGTATTAAAGGCATACGCTGTGCTCCTCGTTTTCTACTAGCGTCCAATCTTCTTGGAACTGAAAGCCGAACTTTTTAAACTCCATTGGAAGTGGTTGTTTAAAAGTCCAACTTTGATTTCGATGTAAACCGTTGAAGCGTATTCGACGTCGAATAAATTATGAATCGTTATAAACAAAAAGCAATATAATCGGGGGTGCCAGAGCTTACATGAGTTTTTTCAAGAAGCTAAAGGAAAGTATTGCTTCAAAAACTGAAGCAGTAACAAATGTATTTAAAGAAGGTTTGGCAAAGACAAGAACGGCTCTAGTTGAAAAAGTTGAAGAGCTCATTACTCGTCGTAAAAAAATCGATGAGGAGTTTTATGAGGAGCTTGAAGAAATTCTAATCGGAGCTGACGTTGGGGTCACTACCGTTATGCAGCTTATTGATGAGCTGCGTGATGAAGTGAAAAAACGCAAAATTGAAGATGCTGCAGAGCTTCAGCCTGTCCTATCCGAGAAGCTGGTTGGTATGCTTAAAGGAGAAGACGATCCTAAGCTTGCTGTAGCTCCTTCGGGAGAAATAACGGTATATCTATTCGTTGGCGTCAATGGTGTAGGTAAAACAACGACGATTGGTAAGCTGGCTCATAAGCTGAAAAGCGAAGGGAAGCAGGTGCTTCTTGCCGCCGGCGATACGTTCCGCGCAGGAGCAATTGAGCAATTGGAAGTATGGGGAGAGCGTGTAGGCGTTGACGTCATTAAGCAATCTCCTGGTTCTGATCCGGCAGCTGTTATCTTCGATGCAGTACATGCGGCAAAGCAGCGCAACGTTGACGTGCTTATTTGCGATACGGCAGGCCGCTTGCAAAATAAAACAAATCTTATGGAAGAGCTGAATAAAATTTTCCGTGTCATTCAAAGGGAAATGCCATCAGCTCCGCATGAGGTGCTTCTCGTACTTGATGCGACAACGGGACAAAATGCGTTAAGCCAAGCGAAGCTGTTTGGCGAAAAGAGCGGCGTTACCGGTCTAGTGCTTACGAAGCTGGATGGTACAGCGAAGGGCGGAATCGTTATAGCGATTCGCAACGAGCTGAATCTCCCTGTGAAGCTAGTAGGACTAGGTGAAAAAATGGGTGATCTTCAGGAGTTTGATTCTGAACAATTTGTTCATGCGCTGTTTGCAGGTCTTATTCAGAAGGCAGAGGAAGAAGAAGCAGAGGCAGATAATTAACTACACATACTTAGCATAATAGAGAAAGCCATCCAGGTCGCACATTGCATGCACGCGTTTATCCGTGCTGCAAAGCGGATTGGATGGCTTTGTGTTTGGAAGCAAAGCATTGAATAGACAACGAAGTTAGATTCACACAGTCAGTCAGCGAAAAATGCTTCAGGATAAACAAGCTCCCCTTTTATTTGCCCAAGCTTATTCTCTCCAAGCTCATAGACCATAAAGACATCATCAGGTACCTCGAATTGTGTTAACTCAAGTCCATAGTTTCTTGCAGGTTTAAAGCCTAACTTAGAATAATAGCTCGGATGACCGATAAGTAGAATAAAATCGTATCCGAGTGCTCTACATCGCTTAATGCCTTCCTCGATTAATGCTTTTCCAATACCTTGCTTTTGGAGAGCAGGTTTTACAGCAATTGGTGCTAGCACGATGACGGTTTCTTCGTTATTTTCATTCTTTACAGCTGCCTCACTAAACAAAGCGTGACCGACGATTTCATCGTCTAATTCTCCGACTAATGAAAGCTCGGGTATAAATTTATTAGATTGTCTTATTCTTTCGACTAGTCTAGCTTCATCATCGCGATGATTAAAGGCTTGAACGTTGATGTCAAAAATACCTTCATAGTCCTTCATTTCTTCTGTCCTTACGATCATGATCATAGTCCCCATTCTTATCAGATTCCATTAACGTGTTCTAAATTAATGATAGCAGAATTTCGGAAAAAATAATTATCTTTCACTATGACAGATCAGTATAGGCTAGCTGTCTTAGAAATGCTACTAACAAGAGGTTGACAGCTAGCTATAACACGTTGTCATAAGTGCTTCATAATGTTACATTACAATATGTTTGCAATGGTTTCTTAACGAATCGGAACACAAATATCACAATACGAATGCTCATCCATTAAGCCAATATAACGCTCGAGAATCGGCTTGTCATCAATAACATACCCGTTTTGATAAATCATAGGCATAATTTCATTCCATGCTCGTTGTATTGCCTCCGGTGTATGCTTTATCGAATATACGAAATACTTGCCCCCCTCAATTACTCTTTCCTTCACATCATCATCGATACTTAATTGTACCTGTTCGTCGATAACAATGCATGCATCGTATCTGCACTCCATTGGAGAGACCTGTTGCGGGTTGTCTAGCGAGATGCCGAGTAGAATCGAAGTAGCATTTAATAATTGCTTTTCTACCGCCCAAGTCTTTAATCGATCCATCACTTTGTAATTATCTGGACCATAGGGGCCAACTCGCCTGAAGTATGCTACACGATAAGTCTGAATGGATTGAACAGAATATTTCATGATATCATTTCCTTTCATTTACAGTTTTTTGGTGCAAATGAATCGTAGCATGGTATAAAATTTATTGCTAATCTAACTTTTTTTCATTGATTGAACAAGTAATTTTGACTGACAAGGAAAAAGACTTGACACTCCCTAATTGATCAGTTATGATAGTTGAGGTTGGTCGGTGTAAAGGGATTTTACTTTACATAGTATAAAGCCGATGCGGAGGGGATTAGAATGGAACGTATAGAGCCAGATGCCCTTACCAAAACGACACATGTTAATTTGCTGCTTGATTTCTATGAGGAGCTATTAACGGAAAAGCAACGTATAATACTTAACTTTTACTACCGTGATGATTTTTCACTAGGCGAAATTGCTGCAGAATTTGGCATTAGCCGTCAGGCGGTATATGATAATATAAAGAGAGCTGAACAGGCATTAGCCGCGTATGAACAGAAGCTACGTTTGTTAGCTAGATATGAGCAAACACTTCGACTTACAGAGCAGCTTAAACATAAGATTGATACGCTTGGCTTGCAGGCTGAGCAGCGCAGCGAGCTTCAACAGTTAATTGAGCAGCTGCGAACGAACGACATTATGGTAGGAATGGAGGCGATAAAGGATGGCAGCATTTGAAAGCTTGTCCAGCAGATTACAAAGTGTATTTAGTAAGCTGAAGGGCAAAGGAAAAGTATCTGAAAATGATGTCAATGATGCGATGCGTGAAGTTCGTCTTGCATTACTTGAAGCGGACGTTAACTTTAAGGTCGTAAAAGACTTTATAGCCAAAGTTAAAGAACAGGCAATTGGCCTCGAAGTATCCAAAAGCTTCACACCAGGCATGGTTATCATTGATATCGTAAACAAAGAATTGACTGCGCTTATGGGAGGAACACAGGCAAAGCTTGCAAAAGCGAACAAGCCTCCGACCGTTATTATGATGGTTGGTCTACAGGGTGCAGGTAAAACAACCTCAACAGGTAAGCTGGCTCGTTTATTGCAAAAGAGCAATCATAAGCCGCTACTTGTTGCCTGTGATATTTATCGTCCGGCAGCGATTAAGCAGCTTCAAGTGCTCGGAGAGCAAATTAATGCTCCGGTATTCGCATTAGGTGATCAAGTTTCACCAGTTGAGATCGCGCGTCAAGGCTTACAGCATGCGAAGGATAACGGCAACGATTACGTTATCTTCGATACAGCAGGCCGTCTGCATATTGACGAAGCGTTAATGGGTGAGCTGAAGCAGATCCATGAGATCGTACACCCTGATGAAGTATTGCTCGTTGTCGATGCGATGACTGGACAAGACGCTGTTAACGTCGCTCAAAGCTTCCACGAGCAACTAGAGTTAACAGGTGTTGTTCTTACGAAGCTTGATGGTGATACGCGCGGTGGTGCGGCGTTATCCGTTAAAGCTGTCACAGGGCAACCGATTAAATTTGCTGCAATGGGTGAGAAGATCGATTCATTGGAGCCTTTCCATCCAGAGCGTATGGCTTCTCGTATTCTTGGCATGGGGGATATGCTCTCCTTGATTGAGAAAGCTCAAGCAGGCATCGATGCGGATAAAGCTGCAGAGATGGAACGTAAAATGCGTAATGCTGAGTTTACGTTTGAGGATTTCCTAGAGCAAATGGAGCAGGTTCGCAATCTAGGTCCGCTCGATCAGATTATGGATATGCTGCCTGGAATGGGTAAGATGAAGGGCAATATGAAGGATTTGAAGGTTGATGAGCGTCAGCTGTCTCGCGTTGAAGCGATCGTTAAATCGATGACGAAGGAAGAGAAGCAAAACCCTGATTTGCTAAATCATAGTCGTCGTAAGCGTGTTGCAGCTGGTAGTGGTGTGACCGTCGTTGAAGTAAATCGTCTCATTAAGCAATTTGACGATATGCGTAAAATGATGAAGCAATTCAGCTCGATGATGGGCCCTAACGGACCGAAAGGTATGAAGGGCATGAAGGGGAAGAAGGGCTTGAAGGGCCTCATGGGCAAAAACATGAAGTTCCCATTTTAGACTTTGATCACGTTGTAATCCAACGTAGCATATTCGGCTTCGAATATCGCATTCATCGCTAGCTGCAGTGCTCGCGTACCAAAAACGTACGCTCCGCGCTTCGCGTCACTAGCTTCGTGCGATCTTCTCGGTGCTGAAAGTCTAAATTTAGAGGATGTTTTATCATCAAGCTTTGATCACGTTGAATATTCAGCGATGCGTATTCGACTTCGAATATTGCGTTCATCGGAAGCCTGCGGTGCTCGCGTACCAAAACAGTACGCTCTGCTCCTCGTTTCCTAGCTTCACGCAATCTTCTCGGTGCTGAAAGCTCGAACATAAAACTTCGATTTGAAGAAAAATCTTCGTGCTGAAGGCTCAACCGTAGAAGTCAAGCTTCAACAGTAGTAACTCGTGTTGAAGCTAACATAAACCGTATTTTGTTGAAGGAGGTGAAATATCATGGCAGTACGTATTCGTTTGAAACGTATCGGTGCTCACAAAGCTCCGTTTTACCGCGTTGTTGTATCTGATTCTCGTTCTCCACGTGATGGACGTTTTATCGAGGAAATCGGTACTTATAACCCAGTTGCGCAACCAGCTCAAGTATCCATCAACGAAGAAAAAGCGTTGAAATGGCTACAATCAGGTGCACAAGCATCTGACACAGTTCGCGACTTGCTTTCTAAAGCGGGTGTAATGAAAAAATTCCATGAGCTTAAACAACAGAAGTAATAAGCCTTGAGCTTATTACTGTTGAGAAGCGGAGGGCTTTGTCATGAAGGATTTAATTCTTGTCATTGCGAAGGCTTTAGTGGATCATCCGGAAGATGTACGCGTTCAAGTGAGAGACGATGAGCGTAGTACGGTTTATGAGCTTTCGGTTCATCCATCTGATGTCGGTAAAATTATCGGTAAACAAGGTCGAATTGCGAAGGCAATGCGTACAGTGGTGAACTCGGCTGCTACAAAATCGAATAAGCGCGTAATCGTCGATATTCAATCATAGAATGCGTAGCTAGAGGGTTAGGATGAAAATCCTGCCCTTTTTTGGTATGATACGTAATAAGTTTGCGAGTAAGGGATGATGTAATGAGTATGAACTGGTTTAACGTGGGTGTAATCGTTAACACACATGGTATTCGTGGTGAATTAAAGGTGTTGTCTAAAACGGATTTTCCAGAGGAGCGTTTTACAAAGGGGAATCGGCTAATGATGTTTAATGATGAGACCGGTCAATCTGAAGAAATCGAAATTGAGCGTTCACGTGAACAGAAGGGCCTCTACTATGTAAAGCTAAAGGGCTTTGACAACATTAACGATGTTGAGAAATATAAAGGCTGGGTTATTCGTGTATCTGAAGAAGCTCAAGGACAGCTAGATGATGGCGAATATTTTTATCATCAAATTATTGGCTGCGAGGTATACACTGAGGAAGAAGAGCTGCTAGGAACGGTCAAAGAAATCCTTTCGCCAGGAGCAAACGATGTATGGGTCGTTGAGCCATCTGTACCAGGTGGTAAACAGATTTTACTGCCTGTTATTGATCCTGTCGTTCGTAACGTAGATGTTGCGGCCAAAAGGATTACCGTACATTTGCTTGAAGGGCTGATCTAATATGCGGATAGATGTGCTAACCTTATTCCCGGAAATGTTTACTGGTGTTTTTAACAGCAGTATTTTAGGCAAAGCTCAAGAAAAAGGGATTGTTTCTCTTGAAGCGATTAATTTCAGAGCCTATGCGAACAATAAGCATAATACCGTTGATGATTATCCGTATGGCGGAGGCGGTGGTATGGTTTTAAAGCCTGAGCCGGTATTTGCCGCCGTAGAAGCTCTCCATGCTGATGTGTCTGAGGCGCCTCGCGTTATTTTGATGTGCCCACAGGGCGAGCGCTATACACAGCGTAAGGCAGAGGAACTGAGCCAATCGAACCATCTTATATTTATTTGTGGTCATTATGAAGGCTATGATGAACGTATTCGTCAGCATCTCGTTACCGATGAAATCTCTGTAGGTGATTATGTACTCACTGGCGGTGAGCTGCCTGCTATGACGGTTATTGATAGCATTGTTAGATTACTGCCTGGCGCGCTTGGCAATGAATCCAGTGCGGTGACTGATTCCTATAGTACAGGCCTGCTGGAGTATCCTCATTACACTCGTCCTGCTCAGTTTCGTGATATGAAGGTTCCTGATGAGCTCTTGTCAGGTCATCATGCTAACATTGAGAAATGGAGACGTGAGCAGTCCCTATTGCGCACATTGGAGCGTAGACCTGATTTGCTAGACAACGTAGAGCTTACCGATCGTGAACGCAAGTGGCTGGAGCAATATAAAGAAACGAAGCTAAAGCAGTAAGATTAGGAATTTAACATTGTAATATATCTTTCTTTATGGTATAGTTTATAATGTTGTTTTCGTATAACGGATGGTCCGCTATAAGTGATGAGAGAATCAGTGGATTAAGGAGCTTATAAGAACATCTACGGTGAAAGGAGTTGAATGTAATGAATATCGTACAAGCAATTGCACAAGAGCAACTTCGTCAAGACGTACCTAATTTCCGTCCTGGTGATACGTTGAAAGTGTATGTAAAAGTTATCGAGGGATCTCGTGAGCGTATTCAGTTATTCGAAGGCGTGGTAATTAAACGTCGCGGTGGCGGAATTAGCGAAACTTTTACAGTACGTAAAATCTCTTACGGTGTTGGCGTGGAAAGAACTTTCCCTCTTCATTCACCAAAGCTTGATAAAATCGAAGTAGCACGTCGTGGTAAAGTTCGCCGCGCGAAACTGTACTACCTTCGTAGCTTGCGTGGTAAAGCCGCAAGAATCAAGGAAATTCGCTAAGATGAAACATCAGGAGGAGCTTGGTTATCAAGCTCCTTTTCGTGTTCCAGGATGATTTTTGACACTAGGAGGATGCAGGAATGGAGCCTAATGATAAATTACCTCAGCTAAACGATGACCAAAGTGAGTCAAATGAAATCTCGAACAAGGATCACGTTCATCCCAATCAAACCGTAGACTCTATCCCAAATCCGAGTGAAAAAGAAGCTCGACAAAAAAAGGCATATCGTGAAATCGTAGAATGGATTAAAGCGATTGCTATTGCCGTTATTTTAGTTCTTGTCGTACGAAACTTCCTGTTCTCTCCATTTATTGTGGATGGTGCGTCAATGGAACCTAATTTTCATACGAAGGAACGTGTTATTGTAAATTTACTTGTCTATAAAATTAGTGAGCCTAGCTATGGCGATGTTATTGTTTTTGATGTTCCTGATGAAGGACGTCGTTTTATTAAACGTATTATTGGTCTGCCTGGTGATACAATAGAAGTACATGGCGATGATGTGTACATAAACGATGAACGTATCGATGAGCCGTATCTTGCTGAGGCGATTGCAGAAAGTCATGCAAGCAATGAAACCTACAACGGGGTTGGTGATTATTTTAGTTTCCCTAACGATAATCATCCCGACAATGTCATTCCAGAAGGACATTACTTCGTAATGGGTGACAATCGAAGCGATAGTAAGGATAGTAGAGCTATTGGTTACGTCTCTGAAGACGACATTATTGGTCGTGCAGATGTCGTAATGTGGCCATTAAATAAATTAAAGTTAATTGAGCATTACAACTAGATGAGGTGAGCAGCACATGGCAATTCAATGGTTTCCTGGTCATATGACCCGTGCGAAACGACAAATACAAGAAAAGCTTAAGCTGATTGATATTGCAATCGAGCTGCTTGATGCACGTGTTCCAATTTCTAGCCGCAATCCAATGATTGATGAAATATTGCTTGGTAAGCCACGACTTATTATATTAAATAAGTCAGATCTAGCTGATCCGCAAATGAATGAACAGTGGAAGCAATATTTTGAGCATGAAGGACATACTTGTGCGATCGTCGATTCCAGTACTGGGACAGGCGTGAACCAAATAGCGTCCCTCACAAAGGAAATACTTAAGGAAAAAATCGATAGACAAATTGCAAAAGGAATGCGTCCAAGACCTGTTCGGAGTCTAATTGTTGGGATACCGAATGTAGGAAAATCAACGTTAATTAATCGCTTGGCGGGCAGAAATGTAGCGATTACCGGTGATAAGCCTGGTGTAACGAAGGGACAGCAATGGATTAAGACGAATCATGAGCTTGAATTGCTTGATACACCAGGGATTTTATGGCCTAAATTTGAAGATCAGATCGTTGGATATCGTCTTGCTATAACAGGAGCCATTCGTGAGCAGATATTGAATATCGACGATATTGGCTATCAAGCCGTAAAGATATTATGTGACCGTTATTGGGACACGTTGTCTGAACGTTTTGATCTAGATGAACCGCCTAATGATCTCGAAAACAATATGGAGATTGTACGCATCATGGAAGAGATCGGACGAAAACGTGGCTGCCTAATCAGTGGTGGACAAATCGATCTGGAAAAAACATCGGGCATTATTTTGCGTGAGCTTCGTTCCGGAAAGCTTGGCCGAATTACGCTTGAAGCTCCATTTGACGATATGCCGGTAAGAGAGGTCTAAAATGGAAGAGATAATCGATCAATTAGCCTTTGAGAAGCAGCTATGGCAGCGAGGAATTGAGCTCATAGCGGGCGTAGATGAGGTAGGTCGAGGCTGTTTGTTTGGGGATGTAGTATCTGCAGCAGTTGTCCTTCCGACTGGGCTAGTTTTGGAAGGAATTAATGATTCTAAGAAGCTATCCGAGAAAAAACGTGAACAGCTGTATGATCAAATTGTTGAGCATGCCATTGCTTACTCTATTGCATGTATTCCAGCGCATATCGTGGATATTATGAATATAAAGCAGGCCTCACGTCTTGCGATGAAGCAAGCTGTTGAAGGGCTAACAATCAAGCCAGAATATATGTTAATTGACGCTGAAACGATTGAGCTGCCGATTCCACAGGAGGCGATAGTGAAAGGCGATGCCAAAAGTCAGTCTATCGGTGCTGCCTCCATTCTTGCTAAGGTTACAAGGGATCGTCTATGCAAGCATGAATGGAACGAGCGCTATCCGGAGTATCAGCTTGATAAGCATAAAGGCTATGGTACAAAGCTTCATAATGAATTGATCCTAGAGCACGGGCCTACGCCCATGCATCGTAAGACGTTTCTCAGAAAACTGCTCGGTGAGCAGCTTGAGGACAGGTGGAATAGGATGAATGTTCAAGCTAGAGCTAGCGATTAGTAGGGAATACCTGCTAATCGCTAGTTTTTTATATAGATAATGTGGCCTTTAACACAAATATGCGCAACAAAATTACGATGAATCTTCACGAATACAGCATGCTCAGCCGATAATAAATAGTAGCAAGAAAAGAGGTGAACGGCTATTGTTGAACGTTAATCGTATGAAAGGCATCCTTGGTGATGCGGTAAGCAATGATGTAAGGACCTTGGAGCTACGTGTAGGTCAAATTGTACGTGGGGTAGTGCTTCAGCAATATCCGAACAATGAAGCTACCGTATCGATCAATGGTGTGCATGTGAGAGCTAAGCTAGAGGTGCCAATTATGGAAGGCCAGGCCTCTTTGCTACAGGTACAACCAGATTCAAGGGGTGGGCAGATCCATCTAAAGCAGGTCGATCCAACAACGATTGGACTGCAGGATCCAACGAAGGACATCCTTAAAGCTTTGAACCTGCCAGATAAACCATGGGCCAATGAGCTTGTTAAAGATTTACGCAAAGAAGGATTTGCTTTAAATAAAGAGACTGCTGCAGCATTTCAGCGTGCAGCACAGCTTGCGCCTGCAGGTGTGAATCAAGAACAATGGATGCAGGCGGCTGCAACGGTATTCAAGCGTGGGCTGCCGATGAGTGCAGCTACCATCTCTGCTATATATCAGCTGCAAAGCGGTACTCCGGCACATGAGCTGTTGGGGCAGCTGCGAGGACTGCTAACTGTGCCAAATAATTCTGCTTCACCAGCGACGAATGCAATCATATCGCAGCTAGCTTCATTACTAGAGGATGGTGCGGAGCTAATAAGACAACTACCTTCACAGTCTGCGGGTATAGGGCAATCACAGACGAGCGGCACAGGTAATCAAGCAGCTTCACAGCAACAGGGCGGAGTAGGGGTTCAAGCTTCTCAGCAACCGAGCGTTGTCAGTAATCAAGCAGGAGTTCAACAACCGAGCGGCACAGGTAATCAAGCAGCTTTACAGCAGCTGAGCGGAGTAGGCAGTCAAGCAGCTACACAACAGCAGGGCGTTGTTGGTAATCAAGCGAGTGCACAGCAGGCGAGCGGTGTCGGTAATCAAGCAGGAGCACAACAGGGTAGCGCCGTAGGCACTCAAACGGGACTACAGCAAGGCGCAGGACTGCAAGCAACGTCCGCAGCGGCTCATAGTCAGCAGGCTTCAGCGTCGTGGCAAACTAGCGAGTCTAACGGACTGAACGGGCAAGCCTCCACTACAGCTCAGTCACAGGGGTCAGCAGGTCAACAGCCTGCAGCAGCTAACCAATCAGGCGTGAATGTATCTGGAAATGGTTCGAGCCTATTACCACAGCTATTGAAATGGCTAGGAGTGAATTATGAAGCGACGCTAGGCAAGCAGCTAATGCAGCAACAAGGTACGGCGGCACCACAAATGACACAACCAGCTGAGCAGTCGAGCCTGCAGCAAGTTCACACTAGCACGTCGCAACCTTCTCAGTCGGGGGCTCAAACGGCTACGCAGCCTCCAAATCAACCAGCATCAGCTGCTATGCCGATGGCTGCAACAACGACTCAGCCAGTGGCAAACGCTGCCCAGCTTATGCAGCAAGCAAGTGCAGAGCAAGTGACAAACACTACTACGCAGCAGGCAGGTCAATCGCCAAGTTCAGTCCAAGGGCAAGTCACTGCACAGCTTATGCTTCAGCATGATCAAGCAGGTGGAGCTGCTTCAACACAGCAGCAGTCTACGAGTCAGGTGACTCCGCTTAGTGTGCAGCAAGCTTCAGTTAACAGTGCGCAGCAAGAGCTGAGCCAAGTACAGCAGCAAGCAACGTTGGGGACTCAACAATCGCTACAACAGTCGTCACATGATAATATAAAGTCGGCAATTATTCAATTGCTCGGTCAGCCAGATGTATCAGTTCAGGTCAAGGAGACAGCTCAGCAGCTGCTTCATGCAATTACAGGTCAGCAGCTTATGCTGACGGCAGAACGGAATCACTCATTGTTCTCTCATATTACGATGTACATCCCGATTAAGGATGCGAACAATGGGCAGACAGCAGCCGTTCATATTCAAACACGTAGAGATCGCCGTGGTGAGCTGGACTCCGAAAATTGTCGCATCGTATTCGATCTGCAGATGAAATCGCTTGGTCCGACGTTAGTAGATATGAACATCGTCAATAAAATTGTCAGTCTTAATCTATGGAACGATCATCCGGCAGTGGCACCGATTATCGAATCACTTAAGCCAGAAATTAGCGAGGCATTGTATGACCATGGATACATGCTATCCTCAGTAAGAGCAACACCCGTTCCGATAAAAGAGGATGAGACTGTAAAGCCAGAAGAGGGCAGAGCGGTCATTATCCCACCTGACATCGATCAGTTAAGCTCCACTAGATATAAAGGAGTAGACTTTAAAGTATGAATGAGAAAATGACTAGGCTCAAAAAAGCAGTGGCGATGAAATATGATCCTCTCACTAGCTCTGCCCCTGTCGTTATTGCAAAAGGTCAGGGAGAGCTTGCTGAACGAATATTGGAATCAGCGAAGGAGAATGGTGTTCCGATCCAAGAGGATCAATCGCTAGTAGAGGTATTATCGAAGCTTGATATTGATCAAGAAATACCACCTGAGCTTTTTGCGGTAGTTGCGGAAATATTGAGCTTCGTATATCGAGCCGATCATCGTGCGAAAGTGTGGGATGATGATGAATCGTAAGCAGATCGGGTTGCTTGGAGAAAATTATGCGGCTCAAGTATTGCGGAGGAAGGGACTCACGATCATTGCTCGCAATTGGCGATGTCCAGCAGGAGAGCTGGATCTTGTTGCTAGAGATGGCGACGTGGTCGTATTTGTCGAGGTTCGTACTCGAACGATTTCCACATTACAACAGAACAAAGAGCAACGCTTTGGCTCAGTTCTTGAAGCAGTCACAGTGCATAAGCGCACCCAAGTAAAGCGCATAGCAGAAATATATCTCTATCAGCATCGTTTAGCGGAGCAGTCCGTACGCTTTGATGTTGTATTAGTAGAAAAAGCAGGAGACCAACTAAGCGCTACACATATCGAGCATGCGTTCTAGCTTATGAAAAATTCTAAAGCAAGAAAATAAAACGTGATTCGCTATGCTTGATCAACTATCGGATAATAATAAAAGGCATGTTTTCGAGACACCGAAAACATGCCTTTTATTGTGCTAAGGACTGTTCATTGAATTAATTTAATTGAAAGTTTTGCAATTGTCTTGAAGTGTATTATTGAAGTGTATTGAAGTTTCACAGTAATATCTGCCTTAAAACAGATCCAGCTTGCGGTATTGAATCGCTTCTGCAATATGAGGAAGCTGGATGCTGTCGTTGCCCTCAATATCGGCGATCGTACGAGCGATCTTAATGATGCGATTGTAGCCGCGCATGCTTAGACCGAGCTTGTTGAAGGCATGCTCCAGAAGTGCAGCGCCTTCCTTAGGGATCGGGGCGTAGACCTTTAAAGCGGAGGATGGAAGCTCACTATTATAGGAATAAGGTTCAGAATGATATCGTTGCTGCTGAATGGCAATAGCTTTAAGAACTTTAGCCTTCAGTTCCTTAGAACTATATGCTAGATCCTGAGTGTTGTGGACAAGTGTCTGTGGACGACCGATATCCAGCTGTATGTCGATGCGATCAAGCAGTGGACCTGAAAGCTTCGAGCGATAGCGCTGAATCATTTGGTGTGTGCATGTGCAGCTAGTTTGTTCTGTTGCAAAGCCGTGATAGCCGCAAGGGCACGGGTTGCAGGAAGCAGCTAGCATGAAGGAGGCAGGGAAAGTAATATGATGCCTTGCACGTGAGATCGTCACAGCTCGCTCCTCTAATGGCTGCCTGAGCAGCTCCAGCACTTGCCGGGAAAATTCAGGGAGCTCATCTAAGAACAGTACGCCATGATGTGATAGCGTAACCTCGCCAGGCTTAGGGTTGCCGCCTCCTCCAATAAGACCAGCAGTAGAGATCGAATGGTGTGGCGCCCGAAAAGGAGGCTGTCGCTTCAGTGTGCTATCACTTAAAGACAGCTTGCCCGCAACGCTATAAATTTTCATCACTTCAAGCGCTTCAAGCTCTGAGAGCTCTGGTAGTATTGTAGGCAATCGGCGCATCAGCATCGTTTTTCCAACGCCTGGTGGTCCTGATACAATGATATTGTGCCGCCCTGCAGCAGCGATAAGTAATGCTCGCTTCGCTTCCTGTTGTCCGACGATATCGGTTAGATCAAGCATGGATGTTGGCTCATTAGATACCAAGTCAGACTGTGTTTTCAACGATTCGGATGTCTGAAAAGTTAGCTCCTTGAGCTCACTAAGGTGTGTAATGCTGCAAATATCCATTCCTGACAACATTCGTGCCTCATGCTCGTTACCAGCAGGCAGGATCATTTTACTAAAGCCTGACTGCTTTGCATATTGCATCATTGCCAGTACACCATGAATTGGACGTACCGTACCATCCAGGGACAGCTCGCCTATAAGCAGCATCTGAGTTAGGTCAGTTTCCAGCTGGCCGGAGGCTTGCAGTAAGCCTGCCGCAATCGCAAGATCAAGGCTGGTCCCTTCCTTTCGTATTGCAGCAGGTGCAAGATTAATCGTAATCCGCTCCAGTGGGAACTGAAACCCGCTGTTCCGAATAGCCGAACGTACTCGGTCTACGGACTCTCTAACCGCTGAATCGGGCAGACCGACTACGGCAATTTGTGGGATGCCGCTAGATATATCGACTTCAACGGTTATGCCTACACCATCAACACCAACGACGATGGCGCTTTTTACTTCTGTATACAAAAAAACACCTCCATGTATGGAGGTGCTTCCTCACTTCTATGTATTACTCTATTATTGTAGCATAAAGCATATAGTAATAGCATAAAGAAGTCGATAAAATCTTAATAAAACTGCAAGAGATGTCAAATTTAGTAGTAAATCGTGCTATAATCTCAAATTGAGATTAGTATGATAGCAAAAACAGCACACTATTTTTTAAGAAAGAGAGGATAAAAATCTAGAAAGATGTTACAATGTAAGCAGTTTCTTTGAACATATTACTGCAATAAGTCAGTGAAATGGAGGATTTCAACATGAACATCCATGAGTATCAAGGTAAAGCTGTACTAAAACAATACGGCGTCGTGGTACCTGAAGGTAAGGTTGCATTTACAGTTGAGGAAGCAGTGAAGGCTGCAGAAGAGCTCGGCTCAGGTGTTGTCGTCGTTAAAGCTCAAATTCATGCTGGTGGCCGAGGTAAAGCTGGTGGCGTCAAGGTAGCTAAAAATCTAGATGAAGTGCGTACATACGCTTCTGAAATTTTAGGTAAAACGCTCGTCACTCATCAAACAGGGCCTGAAGGCAAAGAAGTAAAAAGACTTCTAATTGAACAAGGCTGCGACATTAAGAAAGAGTACTATATTGGTGTAGTGCTTGATCGAGTAACTGGTCGTGTCGTAATTATGGCATCAGAAGAGGGCGGCACAGAAATTGAAGAAGTAGCTGCTCAAACTCCAGAGAAAATCTTCAAAGAAGTCGTTGATCCAGCAATTGGTTTGCAGGCTTATCAAGCACGCAAATTAGCATATGCGATTAACATTCCGAATGAGCTAATTAACAAGGCAGCCAAATTTATCCTTAGTTTGTATAGCGCTTTCGTGGAAAAAGATTGCTCTATTGCCGAAATTAACCCACTTGTTGTTACAGGTGATGGACAAGTTATGGCGCTGGACGCAAAGCTTAACTTTGATTCCAATGCTTTGTTCCGTCATAAGGACATATTAGAGCTGCGTGATCTTGATGAAGAAGATCCGAAGGAAATCGAAGCATCCAAATTCGACCTAAGCTACATCGCGCTTGATGGCAACATTGGCTGCATGGTTAATGGTGCAGGTCTAGCAATGGCGACGATGGATATTATTAAATATTACGGCGGCGAACCGGCTAACTTCCTTGACGTTGGTGGCGGTGCTACAACTGAAAAAGTAACAGAAGCATTTAAGATTATTCTATCTGATGAAAAAGTAAAAGGTATTTTCGTGAACATTTTTGGCGGTATTATGCGTTGTGACGTTATCGCCAACGGTGTAGTTGAGGCTGCTAAGCAAGTAGGCCTAGATCGTCCGCTTGTTGTTCGCCTTGAAGGAACGAATGTTGAGCTCGGAAAGAAAATTCTAAATGAATCCGGCCTAAACATTGTAGCGGCTGATTCCATGGCTGACGGTGCTCAGAAGATTGTCGCACTGGTGCAATAGTTGATTGAGACATAGCTTAAACACGAAAACATTCAGAGGATGTGGGTTAAGTGGCAATTTTAGTAAATCGTGATACAAAAGTAATTACACAAGGAATTACTGGCGCGACGGGATTATTCCATGCCAAGGGCGCCCTTGATTACGGTACGCAAATGGTGGGCGGCGTAACACCAGGTAAAGGCGGTACCAATGTTGAAATTACACTTGAGGATGGCTCCGTTGTTTCCTTGCCTGTATTCAATACAGTGGATCAAGCGGTTCAAGCAACAGGTGCAACAGCTTCAGTTATTTACGTTCCACCAGCATTTGCTGCGGAAGCAATTATTGAAGCGGTTGACGCAGGCATTGAGCTTGTTATTTGTATTACAGAAGGCATTCCTGTGCTTGATATGGTAAAGGTTAAGCGCTATATGGAAGGCAAAAGCTCTATTCTAATTGGACCTAACTGTCCAGGTGTCATTACGCCAGGCGAATGTAAGATTGGTATTATGCCAGGCTACATTCATACACCAGGTCATGTTGGGGTTGTTTCTCGCTCTGGTACATTGACGTATGAAGCGGTTCATCAGCTTACGACACGCGGCATCGGTCAATCAACTGCTGTTGGTATTGGCGGTGACCCGGTTAAAGGCTCTGAGTTCATCGATATTCTGCATCGCTTCAATGAAGATCCTGATACGCATGCAGTTATTATGATCGGTGAAATCGGTGGTACTGCCGAGGAAGAAGCAGCAGAATGGATCAAAGCGAATATGACGAAGCCAGTTGTAGGCTTCATTGGTGGCGCTACTGCACCTCCAGGGAAACGTATGGGTCATGCGGGAGCGATCATCTCAGGCGGAAAAGGAACAGCAGCCGAAAAGATCGCTACATTAGAAGCATGTGGTGTACGCGTTGCTCCAACTCCATCCGAGATGGGATCTACGCTTGTGAGCCTGCTTGAAGACAAAGGCATGCTTGATAAAGTAAGAACGGTTAAGTAAATGTATAGGGTATGATAGGCAAGAAGCCTTATCTCTGTTAACGGAGATAAGGCTTCTTTTTTATCTATTTGTCTAATTTGTTAGAAAATTTAATCTAATTCTAGAGCAATACTTGCAATTACTAATATAAATAAGGCACAATGAAGAGGTGTTTGCAAGATTTGCTCCTTATGAGGGTGAATCCATGGATAAACTACAGTTAAAGCACTATGTTATTGAGCTTATGAAGCTTGAAGGAATAGGCTGGCACAGTGTAGAACGTATGCTGAAGCACGATATATTAATGTCTAATCATTGGTCAGAGGAGCAGCTTCAGGAGCTTGGCTTCCAGAAGAAGCATGCTCAGCGTCTCTGTCAATTTCAACTAGACTATGTTCAGCCTAGTATCGATGAATTACTCGAAAGAGAAGCCAAGCAGCCTTTTCACTCCATCTCAATCTGGGATGATCATTATCCTGAGCGGTTAAAGCATATTGCGCAGCCGCCATGGGTTATATTTGTAAAAGGGCGGTTAGAGCTGCTGAAGCGTGATGCTATTGCGATTGTTGGTACTAGATATCCGACTTCCTATGGCATACGATGTACGAAGCAGTTTAGTGAACAGTTCGCAGAAGCAGGCATCTCCATCGTAAGTGGCTTCGCCAACGGTATTGATACGATTGCTCATAAGCACGCTGCCGTTCACCACGCGAGTACAATTGCAGTGCTGCCTAGCGCGATTAATCAATGCTATCCAGCAAACAATTATGCATTATATGAGCAGCTAGCAAGTGAAGGGCTGCTTCTATCTGAGAGCATGTTAAGCTCTCCTATACATCCAGGACAGTTTCATCAACGCAATCGAATAATTGCTGGCTTAAGCTGTGCAACGATCATTATTGAAGGTGAGAAAAAAAGTGGTTCCATGATTACAGCTAGACATGCAATGGATATGGACCGAGAATTATTTGCAGTACCAGGCTCGATTTTTTCTAACAAAAGTGAAGGACCAAACTTTCTTATTGAGAAAGGATATGCTAGAATGCTATTGTCCTCACAGCAGCTGTTTGAAGAGCTACCATGGTTGAACGAGAATGTGAACCGTAATGAAAATTCCTTGAATGAAGAACAGGGCGTTCGACAACAGAATCTTATATTATCTGATGAAGAACAAATGATCTATACATTTATTACAGAACAGCCCCGCTCGATAAACGAAATTCATGAACACACATTAATCCCGTTTGGACATTTGAATGTTCTTCTGCTAAATTTATGTATAAAACAAATCATAGAGCTACAGCCTGGATCGATATATCACGCATTGTAACTTGTTTCAAGAGGAGGCACCTCGAATGGCAGATTCGTTAGTAATAGTAGAATCACCCGCCAAAGCCAAAACGATTGGTAAATATTTAGGTAGCAAATATATTGTGAAAGCGTCCATGGGACATATACGTGATTTACCTAAAAGTCAATTTGGTGTTGATGTGGAAAATAATTTTAGTCCAAAGTATATAACGATCCGCGGGAAAGGGTCGATACTTAAAGAACTAAAGGATGCAAGTAAAAAAGTTAAACGTGTTTATCTAGCGGCCGACCCCGATCGCGAAGGAGAAGCGATTGCATGGCATCTTGCTCATTATCTTGAGGTTGATGGTACAGAGCCGTGTCGCGTCGTATTTAATGAAATTACAAAGCAAGCAGTAAAGGAAGCATTCAAGACACCTAGACAAATAAATATGGATCTTGTAAATGCTCAACAAGCAAGACGTATACTTGACCGCTTCGTCGGTTATAAAATAAGTCCTCTATTATGGAAGAAAGTAAAAAAGGGCTTGTCAGCTGGACGTGTACAGTCTGTTACCGTGAAGCTCATCATTGATCGTGAAAATGAAATCGATGCGTTCGTACCGGAGGAATATTGGTCCATTACGGCGAAGCTGGAGCATCGTGGTCAATCATTCGATGCAAAGTTCTACGGATTAAATGGAAAGAAAAAAGAATTAAACAATGAAGCCGAAGTCAATGAAGTATTAAGCTTCATAAAGAATGAAAGCTTTACGGTAGCAGAGGTGAAGGAGAAAGAAAGACTTCGTCATCCCTCTCCACCATTTATTACGAGCTCGCTGCAGCAGGAAGCAGCAAGAAAGCTTGGATTCAGAGCGTCGAAGACGATGTCGGTAGCGCAGCAGCTCTATGAAGGGGTTGAGCTTGGCAAGGAGGGTACAGTCGGTCTAATTACTTATATGAGAACGGACTCGACGCGTATTTCACCTGTAGCACAAGAAGAAGCTCGAACCTATGTGACTGAGAAGTATGGTGCAGACTATATTCCGGCAGAAGCTAGACAATATACGAAGAAGAACAGCGGTGCACAAGACGCGCATGAAGCGATTCGACCAACTTCTATTTATCGCGACCCTGAAACGATGAAGCCCTTCTTATCTCGTGATCAGTTCCGTCTATACAAATTAATTTGGGACCGTTTTGCTTCCAGTCAAATGTCTTCAGCTGTACTGGATACAATGACTGTAGATTTTAAAGTTGGAGAGGCAACCTTCCGCTCTACAGGCTCTAAAATTAAATTTGCCGGCTTCATGAAGGTCTATGTAGAAGGTAATGATGATGGGACTGTTGAGGAATACACCTTCTTACCAGCATTAGAAAAAGATGAGAAGCTATCGCCTGCAGATATTGATCCGAAGCAGCATTTCACTCAGCCGCCACCGCGCTATACAGAAGCAAGGCTAGTTAGAGCACTTGAGGAGCTTGGAATAGGCAGACCAAGTACGTACGCTCCAACGCTAGAGACGGTACAGAAACGTGGCTATGTTGCGCTTGAAGAGAAAAAGTTTTTCCCTACTGAGCTCGGAGAATTAATTAATCAATTAATGGAAGAGTTTTTCCCGGAAATTCTAAATGTAGAATTCACAGCAAATATGGAAGATAATCTAGACCATGTAGAAGAAGGAACAGAGGACTGGGTTAAAGTATTGAGTGATTTTTACGAAACCTTTGAAAAGCGACTTCAGGTTGCTGAAGAAGAAATGAAGGAAATCGAAATTCAAGACGAAGTGTCTGATGAGCTTTGTGAAAAGTGTGGCAAGCCTCTTGTCTACAAAATGGGGAGATTTGGAAGATTTCTTGCTTGCTCAGGCTTTCCAGATTGCCGGAATACAAAACCGATCGTAAAAGAGATTGGCGTTGTGTGTCCGAAATGTAACAAAGGACATATTGTAGAGCGTCGTAGCAAAAAAGGTAGAATTTTTTATGGCTGCGATACGTATCCTGAATGCGATTATGTGTCATGGGATAAGCCTACGAACAGAAAATGTCCGAATTGTGATCAGACATTAGTAGAAAAACGTAATCGCAACGGTGCAAGATTACAATGTACAGGTTGCGATTTTACGGAAGAAATCGTGGAAGAGCACGAGGATTAATAACAGCTAATACGACGAATCATCCTCCCTACCTGGGAGGATATTGTCTTTCTATACGTAAAGTCAGATGAGGAGATGGAAGTCATTGAATAAACAAAAGGTTACCGTCATTGGAGCGGGTTTAGCAGGCAGTGAAGCAGCATGGCAAATCGCAAATCAAGGGGTAGAGGTCGTACTCTACGAAATGAGACCAGTAACAAAAACGCCTGCTCATCACACCAATCAATTTGCTGAGCTTGTATGCAGTAATAGCTTAAGAGCAAACGGGCTGACGAATGCGGTCGGCGTACTTAAGGAAGAAATGCGTATTCTTGATTCAATTATTATTAGCAGTGCAGATCAGCATGCGGTTCCTGCTGGCGGTGCATTAGCGGTAGATCGTGAAGGCTTTTCAGCTGAAGTGACTAACCGCCTGCGCAATCATCCGTTAATTGAAGTTAAAAATGAAGAAGTGACTAAAATACCTGAGGATGGCATCGTCGTCATTGCAACGGGCCCACTGACTGCGGAAGCATTATCTAATGAGATTAAAGGCCTACTTGGTGAAGAGTATTTCTACTTCTATGATGCAGCAGCGCCGATAATCGAAAAAGATTCTATCGATATGAGCAAAGTATACTTAGCTTCACGCTACGATAAAGGCGAAGCCGCTTATCTGAACTGTCCGATGACTGAAGAAGAATTCAATGCATTTTACGATGCGTTAATTACAGCAGAGGTGGCGCAGCTAAAAGAATTCGAAAAAGAGATTTACTTTGAGGGCTGTATGCCGATCGAGGTAATGGCTACTCGCGGGAAACAAACGATACTGTTTGGCCCTATGAAGCCAGTTGGTCTCGTTAATCCGCACACAGGAAAAATCCCTCACGCCGTGATTCAGTTAAGACAGGATAATGCTGCTGGAACGCTATATAATATGGTAGGCTTCCAAACGCATTTGAAGTGGGGAGAGCAGAAAAGAGTATTCCAGATGATTCCTGGGCTTGAAAACGCAGAGTTTGTTCGCTACGGTGTTATGCACCGCAACACGTTCATTAACTCGCCAAGCCTATTAAAGGCGACTTATCAAACAAAGAAACGTGAGAATTTATTTTTTGCTGGCCAGATGACTGGGGTAGAAGGCTATGTTGAATCTGCTGCATCAGGCTTAATTGCTGGCATCAACGCTGCTAAGCTTGCTAAGGGTGAAGCGTTAGTTGAAGTGCCTAAGGAAACAGCACTGGGAAGCATGGCTCATTATATTACGACTGCTGACTTTAAACATTTTCAGCCGATGAACGCAAACTTCGGTCTTTTTCCACCTCTTGAGAATAAAATTCGAAATAAGAAGGAAAAAAATGAAGCTATTGCTAATCGAGCATTGGCGCAAATCGAGCAATTTAAACAGCAACATGTATAATTTGTTATCTATTTGTAGTGTGCTTATTGAAGATAACAACTAATTAGGAGGGAAAACGAACGATGGAGATGCAATTTCACGCCACAACAATTTGTGCAGTCAGACATAACGGCAAGGGAGCGATTGCCGGCGATGGACAGGTAACCTTTGGAAATTCAATGGTTATGAAAGGAACAGCTAAAAAGGTTCGACGCTTATATCGTGGACAGGTTGTCGCTGGATTTGCAGGATCAGTAGCAGACGCCATTACGTTATTTGAAAAATTCGAAGCGAAGCTGGAAGAGCATCATGGTAACCTACAACGGGCTGCTGTTGAGCTGGCTAAGGAGTGGCGCTCCGATCGTGTACTCCGTAAGCTTGAAGCGATGATGATTGTAATGGATAAGTCAGGCATGCTGCTTATATCTGGAAACGGAGAAATTATCGAGCCAGATGATGATGTAATTGCTATTGGTTCTGGAGGAAGTTTTGCGCTTGCAGCTGCACGTGCTTTGAAGCGTCATGCAACAGATCTGGAAGCAAAGGATATGGCAAGAGGTGCGCTAGATATTGCTGCAGAAATTTGTGTATATACGAACCATAACATTATAGTGGAAGAAATCTGATCTTATCGAAAGTGGGGGGATGTGTATGAATAACAAGGCATTAACACCGCGAGAAATCGTTGCAGAGCTTGATAAATATATTGTAGGTCAAAAAGAAGCAAAACGTTCTGTAGCTGTTGCGCTGCGCAATCGCTATCGTAGAAGTAATCTTGATGAAAGCTTACGTGATGAGATCGTTCCTAAAAATATTCTTATGATCGGTCCAACAGGTGTCGGTAAAACGGAAATTGCTAGACGTCTAGCAAAGCTAGTTAAAGCACCATTCGTTAAGGTTGAAGCAACAAAATTTACGGAAGTCGGCTACGTTGGTCGTGACGTAGAGTCCATGGTTAGAGACCTGGTTGAGACTGCTATTCGAATGGTTAAAGCTGAAAAGGTCGTCTATGTGCAGGACGAAGCTGAAAAGCTTGCAAATGAGCGCATTGTTGATTTGCTAGCACCAGCACAGGTAAAGCAGAAGTCGAATAAAAACCCATTCGAAATGTTGTTTGGCAATATGCAGTCAGAGCAAGATGATGAAAAGGACTCCGCCGTAGATCAAGGACTACATGAACGAAGAGCTAAGGTTCGTGAAGATTTAGCAGCAGGAAAGCTAGAAAATGAAAAGATACAAATCGAAGTAGAGGATAACTCGCCATCGATGATGGATATGCTAGCAGGCGGTCAAGGCATGGATAGTATGGGAATGAACATGCAGGACCTGCTAGGATCATTGATGCCTAAAAAGCCTAGAAAGAGAAGTCTGCCTGTGAAGGAAGCTAGAAAAGTGCTTACTCAGCAGGAGGCGAATAAATTGATCGATATGGACGAAGTTATCGCTGAATCCGTTGTACGCGCTGAGCAAAGCGGTATCATCTTCATCGATGAGATTGATAAAATCGCTGCCCCTTCTCGCGGCTCAGGACCGGATGTGTCGCGTGAGGGTGTGCAGCGTGACATTTTGCCGATTGTCGAAGGCTCGACGGTTATAACGAAGTATGGCCCTGTTAAAACCGACTACATACTTTTTGTAGCGGCAGGTGCATTCCACATTGCTAAGCCGTCTGATCTTATACCTGAACTTCAAGGGCGCTTTCCAATTCGTGTTGAACTTACATCTCTTTCTGAAGATGACTTTGTAAGTATTTTAACAGAGCCCCAAAATGCACTGACGAAGCAGTATACGGCGTTACTTGAAACAGAAGGCATAACCATTGAATTTTCAGAGGAAGCGATTAGAGAGCTCGCAGCCATCGCGGCTGAGGTCAACCGTAATATGGAGAACATTGGAGCGAGACGTTTGCATACAATTCTCGAGAAGCTGCTTGAGGATCTTTCCTTTGAAGCCCCTGAGCTTACGCTGGAGCATATGACGATTACTCCTGAATACGTAAAAGCTAAACTGGGAGGTATTGCTAAAGATCGAGATCTAAGTCAATATATATTGTAGCAGGAACAGTTTTAGGAGGCACTTCGTAATGAGTCTATTGAGCAAAACACGAACATTAAATCGACTGTTGCAGCGAGCTGCAGGTAAGCCGGTTAGCTTTAGAGAAATGGCAGAAGTATTAAGCTCCACTATATTAGCAAATGTGTTTGTTACAAGTCGTCGTGGCAAAATATTAGGGTGCGCAGCACTAGATGTTCACGCACATGACTATTTACGTTCTTTACAGACAGAGGAACTGCGTTTCTCGAACGAGATGAACAATATGATGCTACGTATAGATGAAACAAACATAAATTTAACTCCATCCGCGATGCAGTCAGACATCATTAGTAGATTAGGCATGATGGAAACTATGGCTATAGTACCAATTATTGGTGGTGGTGATCGATTAGGCTCTCTACTCCTCATGCGCCAATCAGAAAGCTTGACTGATGACGATTTAGTGCTGGCAGAGTACGGTAGTACTATAGTCGGAATGGAAATTTTAAGGGAAAGAACGGAAGAGGTTGAGCAAGAGGCGCGAAGCCGAGCGGTAGTATCGGTTGCAATTGGCTCGTTGTCCTATAGTGAGCTTGAAGCTGTCGAGCATATTTTTGAGGAGCTTGAAGGTAAGGAAGGCTTGTTAGTTGCCTCCAAAATCGCTGACCGAGTAGGAATTACACGCTCTGTCATCGTAAATGCCCTGAGAAAGCTGGAAAGCGCAGGGGTAATTGAGACGAGGTCTCTAGGCATGAAAGGCACATACATTAAAATACTTAATCATCAGTTGCTTCAAGAGCTTGAGAAGAATAAAGCTTAATAAAAAGGAAATATTCAATGTGGTTATAAAGCCCTAACTCTTGTAGAAGTTAGGGCTTTTTTCTTATTGTGTAATTAGCTGGAATTAAAGAAAATGTAGTTATATGTTTCGACTTATTATTATATTTTTTTAATGTTTCTGTATAAAAATAAAGGATTTTGTGGATTCGTGTTGAATAATTCCTATTAGCAAGTATGAAAGAGAGTGGTGAAACTTAGTGAAACTTGTCAATAACGCTTCTTTTCAGCGTATGGAATCTGCCCTTTTTACTGCTGAAGCTAGGCAACGTGTGATATCCAATAACATAGCAAATGCTGAAACACCTAATTTTAAGCGTTCCGAATTAGTTTTTGAGGACTTAATTGCCCAACAAATGGGTAAATCGAACGAAAAAATCCAAGGTAATCGTACCCATGAAAAGCATATCTCCATTGGTAAAGGTAATTTAGGCTTGCCAACTGCTAAGCTTGTTACAGATCAATCGACATCAATGAACAACACGACGAAGAATAATGTCGATTTAGATGCAGAAATGGCACTGCTAGCTAAAAACCAATTAAATTACAACCTATATGTTCAGCAGCTGAATCACGATTTTTCTATGATGAGAATCGCAATTACAGGAGCGAAATAGGTTCAGGAGGTAAGTATACATGAAGATTACGAATGGTTTCGATATTAGTGCTTCTGCGTTAACAGCGAATAGAATGCGGATGGATGTAATTTCATCAAATATCGCAAATGCTGAAACGACTAGAGCAGATTTTGTAAATGGGGAATATGTCCCGTATAAACGTAAGCTTGTCGTGATGAATTCAAATGAGCAATCATTTTCTCAGCTATTTAATAAGGCGTTAGATGGGAAAGATGAATCAAATAAATTAAAGGGAGTCAGCGTAGCTAAAATAATGGAAGACTCCTCACCAACGAAGTTGGTATATAATCCATCGCATCCCGATGCGAATGCGGATGGTTATGTACATATGCCTAATGTTGATATCGCGACAGAAATGGTTGATATGATTGCAGCTGTTCGGGCTTATGAATCGAATGTAACAGCACTGAATGCTACCAAATCTATGTTTGTAAAGGCATTGGAGTTGGGGAAATAAAATACGGAGAGGATTGAGTCACTAAATGATCGAGCATGTGTCAACTAAAGCTATCAATGCTCTGAAAACAATTAATGTAAGTCAAACTGAAAAATCACCATCAACATCAGAAATAACTAAATCATTTGGAGAATATTTGAATAACGCACTAAATGACGTTTCTGCATTAGAAGCAGACGTTCATAAAAAGAATGATTTATACTTAGCGGGTCAAGTGGATGCTACTGAAGTACTGATTGCAGCAAGTCAATCTCAATTAAGTTTGCAACTAACCTCAGAGATTCGCAATAAAGTTGTGGCAGCGTATCAAGAAATAATGAGAATCCAAATCTAGGATGACTTGTTACCTGCATAGAACGCGGATGAGGTGAAGACGTGAACGAAAGAGTAGCCCAATATGTTAACAAAGTGAAAACCAGTTTTCAGCAAATGAGTAATAAACAGAAAATATGGTTAAGTGCATCGAGTATTGGACTGATTGTAGCAATCGTATTAATGACAATTATTTTTACTAGAACTGAATATGAGGTTGCTTTCAAAAATTTGGATACGATGGATTCAGCAGCTGTAATTAATCATTTGGATGCTGCAGGAATTCCATATAAGCTAAATGCTACTGGATCAGAAATTTCTATTCCAGCGAAAGATGCTGCCCGAGTTCAGATCGATGTAGGATCTCAGGGTTTAATCCAAAATGGATCGCTAGGCTTCGCTGAAACATTTGGAATAGGGACAAGCTCACTTGGAACGACAGAAAATGAGTTCAACGTGAAAAAACAAAGCGCCATTAATGGTGAGGTTCAGAAGCTGTTAAATAACTTAAATGGCATTGAAAGCTCTAAAGTGCTCATAACAATGCCAGAGGAAAGTGTGTTTTTAACGACTGAGGAACTAAACAAGCCTTCTGCTGCTGTAGTCCTAACCTTTACGAGCGGATATCGACCATCGCAAAAGGACATCGATGGCTACTATAATTTGATAAAAGCAGCGGTTGGTAATATCGATACACAGGATATTACGATTTCAAGTCAGCAGCTAGGAGAATTGATTTCTTCTGAAGCGAGCGACTTAATCAATGGCGGAACTAACGTTATTGAGACGCAATTTAATATACAACGAAAATATGAGCAAGAGATTAAAAATCAGATTCAACAATATTTAAGTCAAATTTATGGCGTTGATAAAATTGTAGTTAGTATTTCAAGTAGCTTGAACTTCGATAAGAAATCAAGCCAGGAAAGTCTTGTGTTGCCGCTAGAAAATAATAACAATAATGGAATTATTATCAGTGAACAATTAGAATCAAGCTCCAGTACGAATTCACAAGCCTCAAGTGGCGTTGTCGGGACAGGAGAAACTGATATCCCGACCTATCAAACTGGATCAAATGGAGACCAGAGTGAATCCGAAAGTAACTCTACCATTCGAAACTATGATGTAAATCGTATTAATAACATTATTGAATCGCAAGCGTATGTCGTAAAGGATCTTTCGATCAGTGTCGGCTTTGAGGCTTCAGAGCTAGCAAGTGATGCAGATCAAGCTGCGATTACGAATTACTTAGCAAGCTTTGTACGTAGTCAATTGGCTAATTCAGGCCAAGACCTAACAAGTGATGAAAACCTTCAGCAAAAGGTGACGTTAATAGCTCGTAACTTCGATGAAGAAACTGCTGTTGCTCAGGAAGCTGGAATTCCGATGGCTTGGATTATTGGCTTGTCTGCACTAGCTTTAGCAGCGATTATTGCGTTAATTGTTGTATTGCTTCGTCGCCGTAAAGCTCAAGCGCTTGAAGATGAGATGGTTGTGGAAGATATTCCTGAACGACCTGCCTATGAAACAATTGATCTTGAAAATCTGCAAAATGATAATCAAGCTCGCAAAAATCTTGAACAACTTGCCAAACGCAAACCTGACGAATTTGTCAACTTGCTTCGTACCTGGCTAGTAGATGAATAGAGGTGCTGTAATGTCTAAACTAGCACAAGGATTATCAGGACGTCAAAAGGCAGCGATCTTACTGATTACGCTAGGACCTGAAGTATCCGCACAAATATTTAAGCATTTACGTGATGATGAGATTGAACAGCTTACGCTTGAAATCGCAAACGTACGTAAAGTCGACAGCAATGATCGTGATTTTATATTACAAGAGTTCCATCAAATATGTATGGCTCAAGAGTTTATTTCACAAGGCGGTATTGCCTATGCGAAAGAAATTCTTGATAAAGCACTTGGTGAAGATAAGGCAAAAGAAGTTTTGACTAGACTTACTGCGACGTTGCAGGTTAGACCTTTCGACTTTGCGCGTAAGGCTGATCCTGCACAGATCCTTAACTTTATTCAGAATGAAAACACACAAACGATAGCCCTTGTTCTATCATATCTGCAGGCTGAGCAAGCAGCGACGATACTGTCCTCCTTGCCTCAGGATAAGCAGGCTGATGTAGCAAAAAGAATTGCGCTCATGGATAGTACTTCTCCAGAGGTCATTACTCAAATTGAGCACATACTGGAGCAAAAGCTTTCATCGACCGTTACTCAGGATTACACCAATGCAGGTGGCATCGATTCTATCGTACAAATACTAAATGGTGTTGACCGTGGTACAGAGCGTACAATTCTAGATGCATTAGAAATTCAAGATCCTGAACTCGCTGAAGATATCAAGAAGCGTATGTTTGTCTTTGAGGATATTGTTAGCATTGATAACCGCTCCATTCAACGTATTATACGTGATGTTGAAAATGCGGATCTTCAGCTTGCACTTAAGGTGTCGAGTGAAGAGGTTCGTGAAGCGATATTCCGTAATATGTCAAAGCGCATGTCAGAAACATTCCAAGAAGAAATGGAATTTATGGGACCTGTACGCTTGCGTGATGTAGAAGAAGCTCAGACTCGAATCGTTGCAATTATAAGACGACTAGAAGAGTCTGGTGAAATCATCATCGCACGTGGCGGAGGAGATGATATTATTGTCTAATCTAATCAAGTCCTCACATGTTATGACGCTTGAAGAGCTTAAAAAGTTGCGCGTCAACAATCAATATGTTACTCAACAGCCCAATTTTACTGAGAATGCTGAAGAAGTGTCCGAGGTAGAACAGCCGGATGAAGCAACGATTTCGCTTAAAGAGCAAATTATTGCCGATGCGATGGCAGCTGCTGAGGCACGCATAAAGGAAGCTGCAGCTGAATGTGAAAAGATGCTGCAAGATACTGAGCAGCAGATTGATGTGTGGTGGCTAGAGAAACGTAATGAGGATGCTGAGCTGCAAGAAAAGCATAAAAAGGAAGGCTTTGAGGCTGGTTATCAACAAGGGCTTGAAGAGGCTCATGTGAAGGTTGAGCAGGAATGGGAGCATAACTTGTCAGAAGCTGCTTCTATTCTTAAGGAAGCCTATCGAACGCGTGAGCAGATTATTCAAGAAGCAGAGCCGTTTATCGTTGAATTAAGCTGTTCAATCGCAGAAAAAGTAATCGATAAACAGCTTTCCTTAGAGCCTGACATGGTACTAGATATTATTACACGTACACTTTCCCGTAGACGAGAGCAAGGTGAAATCATTCTATGTGTTGCACCATCGTCACTATCGTTCATTCAAGGAGCGCGTGAAGAACTGGATGCAACGATAGATTCACAGGCTGAGCTAGTGATTATACCTGATACAACCGTAAAGGATCATGGCTGTGTCATTCGTTCCAAATTCGGTAGTATTGATGCTCGGATCGATACACAATTATCAGAGATTAAGCGTGAATTGCTCAACATTGCTCATCAAAGTGTAGAGGAAAGAGGTCAAGCCAATGACCAAGCTTAATTTAGAAGTCGACAAATACCGAGAGCATCTGAAAAATGTCGATCCCGTACGTATTAATGGGAAAGTAACACAGGTTATTGGGTTGACTGTCGAGTCGCAAGGACCAGATGCAAGTATTGGTGACCTCTGTTATATCTATCCTACAAAATCTTCGAAGCCGCTTAAGGCAGAGGTTGTAGGCTTTCGTGAAAATAAAGTTATTTTAATGCCGCTAGGAGATCTGCATTCCATCAGCCCAGGCTGTGACGTTGTCGGCACAGGAAAACCATTAACGGTTCAAGTGGGCTCTGAGTTGCTTGGTAAAGTGCTTGATGGACTGGGAAATCCGCTGGATGGCAGCTTTCTCCCAAGCAGAATGCCGAATTATTCAACCCATAACACACCGAATAACCCTCTTGCAAGACCACGAGTCACCAAACCGCTTGGGACAGGTGTACGAGCGATCGATGGATTGCTTACCGTTGGTGAAGGCCAACGTGTTGGTATATTCGCTGGATCTGGAGTAGGGAAAAGTACACTACTAGGGATGATCGCTAGAAATACGACGGCTGATGTTAATGTCATCGCACTGATCGGAGAACGTGGACGTGAGGTGCTTGAATTTATTGAAAAGGATCTAGGACCAGAGGGTCTTGCTAGATCTGTTGTAGTCGTAGCGACTTCAGATCAGCCAGCGCTAATTCGTATGAAGGGTGCAATGATTGCGACTTCTATTGCAGAGTACTTTAGAGACCGCGGATTAAATGTCATGCTCATGATGGATTCTGTAACGCGTTATGCGATGGCGATGCGTGAGGTTGGTCTGGCTATTGGAGAGCCTCCAGCGACAAGAGGTTATACACCTTCGGTGTTTGCTGCATTGCCGAAGCTGCTTGAGAGAGCTGGTACAGGAAAAAAGGGATCAATTACAGCCTTTTACACCGTCCTCGTTGATGGTGATGATATGAATGAGCCAATCGCGGATGCCGTTCGAGGTATATTAGATGGTCATATCGTACTAAGCAGGGCTTTAGCACATAAGGGTCATTATCCAGCGATAGATGTTCTATCGTCTGTCAGTCGTGTAATGAACGAGATCGTCACTGAAGAACAGCTGGATGCTGCAAATGAGCTGAAAAGGTTACTTGCCATATATCGTGATTCAGAGGATCTAATCAATATCGGTGCATATCAGCAAGGATCTAATCAACAAATTGATATGGCGATTCAATATATCGATCTGATTAACTCGTTTACAAAACAGCGTACAAATGAAAAGGTAACGCTGGAGGAAGTTCAGCAGCAGCTAATTGCGAATTTTGCTAGGAGTTGATAATGAATGGCAGCGTTCAAGTATAGCTTCCAAAAGATTGTTGATTTGAAGGAAAGTGAAAAGACTCACGCGGAATGGCTTCTATCTGATGCAATTGGTGAGCTTAATTCGGAGAGAGAGCAGCTTCGATCACTTCAGCAGCAGCAAAGAGAATGGGAACAAAAGCTTGAGCAATCTGTAAAAGAAGCGACCCCTTTAGCTGAAGTACTTGCTATTGACGAATATATTGAATACTTTGCTCAAACGATTAAAAGCAAAATGAAAGATATTGAACGTGCAGAGCGTAAAGTAGAGCAACGTAGAAACGATTTGGCAGATAAGATGAGGGAAGAAAAGGTTTGGCATAAGGCTAAGGAGAATGCCTTTACTAAATTTCGCTATAGCATGCAAATCAAGGAACAGAATGAATTAGACGAGATGGCCTCCATCCGTTTTATGTCACCTACCCCATAAGACCGTGCAAGGGAGTGAATGGATTTGGCAGCCATTGACGAAGAAAAGCAAGAAAGCAGTTTTATAGAAAAAGCTGTATTTATTATTACTCCTATTTTGTTTGTGATTGTTTTGCTCGGACTATTGGTCACTTTTCTCGATGTAGATATACGAAACAAGGCTTTGGAGATCGGTCAAGATATTCCAGTCGTTCGTAATGTATTGCCGGCGCCTAGTACGACGGCTGTAAACTCAGATGATGAAATGAAAAAAGACAAATATAGTGAGCGAATCGTTGAACTAGAAACTCAGCTGGCGACTTTGCAAAACGAGCTGAATGCAGCACAACAGAAAACGATTGAGCAGGAGCAAACCATTGCAACTCTTCAGGAAAAGAGTGAGACAATCAGCGAGGAGCCTGTAACTGAACCAACTGCGATTACTGATGAGCAGTATACGGCACGAATTCAAGAGCTGGCGAGTATGTTTGCAAAAATGACACCGAGTAAGGCTGCTCCTATTGTGCAAAGTATGACATTGGAGGAAATGGCACTTCTTTTCGGTAACATGCGAGCAGATGATCGCGTGCGTATTATGGAGAAAATGACTCCAAAGACAGCAGCCGATGTTACGATGCTGCTTAAGGACAGTGAAACAGCTAAAGATCTAGAAATTGCAGCTCTGCAATCTAGAGTACAGCTGCTTCAATCGGAAAATGAACAGGAATCTTCAACAAATGAGGTTAGTGATGCAGACCTAGCAGCAACATTTTCTGCGATGGAGCCATCGGCTGCAGCAGATATGCTGTTGAAAATGATGGACGTAAGCTCCAGTAAGGTCCTTCGTATATTGAAGGTTACGGGAAGCACAGCTCGTTCCGCAATCTTAGAAGAAATGACAGCTATTAATGAAACGACAGCTGCATTACTAGTTACAAGATTGATGCAAGACTAATGCAAGACTAATGCGAGGGAGTCTCGAAAGGAGGTGACATAATGGACGTAATGAATGTATTGAATCCTGGTACTGTGATGGGAAATGTTGCACAGCTAACCAATACGAATTCTTCCTCAACAAATGCAACATCCTTTCAAAAGCAATTAGTCAGTCTTGTCGAAGGACAGCAAGGAGATGCAGGCCAAACAGCTGAAACAGGTCAAATGGTTGCATCATCTGCATTGCTTTTGGCTGGTAAAGCCGGATCACTGAATGAGGAGCAAGCGTCAGCTGAACAGCTTAATGCTTTGCTTGAGGGCTTGTTAGATCAGCTAGATGAGCTAGAGCAGTTTGGACTAGATAATGAACAGCAATCCGTTGTTGAAGATTTGATTCAGCAAATGGAGGCGTTAATCCAAGTGGTCTCCTTCAATCAAGAAGCTAGCAAGCAAGCTCCTATGCTCAGTGTTGATCAACAGTTAGATAGCGATGCTCAACAAAGTTCATCCAATCAACTAGTTATTAAGCTTCAGGATCAGCTTTTGATGCTTCAACATGCATTGCAAAGCGGTGAAGTTAAGGTATTACCTGGTGTTCAAACTGTAGAAGATATCGTAACTGAACAATTACATATCGTTCAAGCCACAGTAGCTCAGCTGCTTCAGGATGCTAAGCTCAAGCAAGCCGCGGGAACGATTGACAGCAGTAATACGATAGCAGACGATATGGCACAGATTATCAAGTCTGCTACAACAGACCAAGCAACGAATAATAAAGCTGCAGAGTCGCAACAAGATCTAAAGCTTAATCAAGCAGTAGGTCAACAAAATGCTAGTGGAGCTGCGTCAGCTTCCGAGTTTGCTGTGAAAGATAAGTCAGCATCAGATGAACAAGCATCTCATCTACAGCGATTGAATGTAGAAGCAACTTACGCTCAAGCTGCTACACAAGCGAATGATGCCTCAAACTCAGCTACTCAAGCTGTACAAGAGGATAC
Organism: Paenibacillus camelliae; assembly: GCF_023715345.1. Classification (GTDB taxonomy): domain Bacteria; phylum Bacillota; class Bacilli; order Paenibacillales; family Paenibacillaceae; genus Pristimantibacillus; species Pristimantibacillus camelliae. Next base: position 341,917 of record NZ_JAMBNY010000001.1, on the reverse strand, counting down.
GGCTGTTCAGCCTTCTGCTACGATTGCGCAGCTACGTGCTCACAATGTACGTGAGCTTTTGCCTCATTTCATTCGAACAGGCCCTTCTGTTACTAGTGCTTATGTTCTTGCAGATGAGTTTGCAGATACGATGAGAGGCTTAATTGTGCAAAGATTTAACGTGACCGAGCTAAATGGCTTGACGGAAGCGAGACTATCACTAACACCTGAGCATTTAGGTCATGTTGATGTTAAAATTTCTATGCAGAATGGCGTGCTGACTGCAATGTTCCAAACAGAAACAGCGATGGCGAAGGACGCATTAGAAAATCAAATGCTTCAGCTTCGTGCTTCACTTGCAGCTCAAGGGATAACGGTAGAAAAAATAGAAGTTGCTCAAACTGAATTTGCATCTCAGCTTAGTCAACAGCAAAAGCAACAATCCAATAGTCAAAACGGTAACGATGACAGCTCTAGAAAAGAGCTTGATGAAGCAGCCTTTGAAGAAGAATTACTTATCAATGCAGCTAATCAAGAATTAGGCTTCGGACGAGCAGTTAACGAAACGGTTTAACTAATCCATTAAAGTAAGATGGAGGTGAAAAGATGGCAAGCTCAATACAATCATCTGTTGTGTGGCCTCATTATAATACGTCTAATGTAGTTAAAGCTTCTACTAAAACAAATGAACTTGGTAAGGACCAATTTTTAGGTTTATTAGTTGCTCAGCTTCAGAATCAGGACCCATTATCTCCGATGGATAATACACAGTATATCGCTCAGATGGCACAGTTCTCTTCTGTAGAACAATTAATCAATATGAAAGAAGAGATCTCTCTTCTGCGTTTGAATATCGGAACGGCTTCGAGTTTAATAGGTAAGCACGTGACCTGGAATGAGTATGATAATGCTGGAGAAATTGTTCAGAGAAGCGGATTGGTAGATTCTATTATTTCACAGGATGGTCATCTCTTTGTACAAGTTGGCGGAGAGAAAATCGGTATGGATTTTATTGGACAGATCTCATCTACTCCAATTGAGAATGACAACTCTTCGGATCAAGAAGAAAGCGAGCCAACAGACTCCTCCTCTAGTGAAGAGGTGATGGAGTAATGAATGAGAGCTTTAGAGTTGGTCAGCTCTATCCGATGAAGGTCAATCCTGGCGCTTTTCAACAAGGGCATCACAATGTGCAATCTAATAAAACGGATAAGCCGAGCTTTTCTGAAGCATTAGATCGTGAGATGCTTAAGTTCAGCCACCATGCGGAGATTAGAATGGCTCAGCGAGGAATTAGCCTTCCGCAGGAAAGCTTGAATCAAATTAGTGAAGCGGTTGATTCAGCGGCACAAAAGGGTGCGAAGGATTCGCTGATCGTCTATCGTGATATTGCGATGATCGTTAACGTTCCTACTCGAACAGTTGTCACTGCTTTAGATGGTGGACAGCTGCAAAGCAATGTGTTTACACAAATTGATAGTGCAATTATTTTGAAATAGGCTGGACCGATAAGGGGGCCTACAGCTGCTGACCGACTGATGCAGCTAATAAATACCTAATATTAGGAGGATGAATCATGCTTAGATCGATGTATTCTGGAGTTTCAGGAATGAGAGGCTTCCAAACAAAGCTTGACGTAATTGGTAACAATATTGCAAACGTTAATACGATCGGTTTTAAATCCGGCCGTGTAATGTTTTCGGATATTTTGAGCCAAACCGTTAGTGGTGTAACAGCTCCAGAGGATGGAGTAAGCGGCGGTGTTAATGCGAAGCAAGTAGGTCTTGGTGTTAATATTGCATCTATTGATACGATACATACCGCAGGTAGTGCAATGACAACGAATCGACCAACTGATTTGAGAATCAATGGTGATGGATTCTTCGTGCTGTCAGCAGGCGACGATGCAGAGCAAGTGCTTAGCCGCGCAGGTAACTTTACACTTGATGCTAACCGTCAGCTCGTAAATGGTGATGGACTATTCGTGCTTGATGTTGGTGGTGCACCTATCATTGTAGATGAAGAGGTAACTGCGTTTAGCATCTCACAGGACGGTATGATTGTCGGGGTAACGCCTGACGGCCCTGTTGAAGTTGCACAAATTGGTGTAGCACGTGTCGTTAACCCAGAGGGGCTAGAAAAGCTAGGAGGGAACTTGTACCGCATGACGGTCAATGCGAATCCAGATGGCGAGATTGAGATCGTAGCTCCTAATGATGCAGAGCTTGGTACAGGTGGCATCATCGCTGGTCAGCTTGAAATGTCAAACGTTGACTTAACAAGTGAATTTACAGAAATGATTGTTGCTCAGCGTGGATTCCAGGCGAACTCAAGAATCATTACTACTTCCGATGAAATTCTACAAGAGGTTGTAAATCTTAAGCGATAAGTAATGTAGGTTGAAGGGGGATCCATTGATCCCCCTCTAAGCTAGGAGGCTGCTAATGATTACACTAACGCGCTTAAACGGTCGATCAGTAACCATTAACGCACTTCTCATTGAGTTTGTTGACGAAGCCGCTGATACGGTAATTACGCTAACGACTGGAAACAAAATAGTAGTAAAAGAATCTGCTGCTGAAATTATAGCGCTCAATCAGCAGTTTCTTCAAACAATCGGCCTAATTACTGCGGCCCAAAAGAGTCAAGAATAAAGGAGTCTTTGCCATGAAAAAGATGCTGCCGTGGTTAATAACTATTCTACTTTCAATTACATTAATAGCTGTAGTAGGAATCGTCGTGTATAAGACGATGTTTGATGATTCGAGCTCAGCACTCGCAAGCAACAAACCAGTAGAGGTTGAAGTTCTCAGCGCAGAAAAAAGAGTTGAAGTAACCTCTACATTGACAGATTTCCGTAGAAATTTGAAAGATTCACAATATGTAGTGAGCATAAACTTTGCCTTCCAGCTTGATGATAAAAAGTCTAAGGAAAGCTTTGACAAGATTCTAGACATAGAAGTGAAGCCAATCATCAGTAGAGTGCTCGCTGATATGACTGCTGATGAGCTGAATGGCTCTCAAGGTGAGGATCAGCTAGAGTCACAGCTGCTGAATCTAATCAACCCTATTTTGCCAAAGGGTAAACTAGTGAAAGTTGAAATTACAGATTTTATGATTGCAAAAATTTAGCTTCTAATGAATTCCTCTAAGGAGGTGAGAGACATGGTTGATGTTTTATCTCAGAATGAGATCGACGCATTACTTGCCGCTTTATCATCAGGTGAGATGGATGCAGAAGATTTGAAGAAGGAAGAACCTACAAGAAAAATTAGTGTATATGACTTTAAGCGTGCAGTACGCTTTTCTAAGGATCATATCCGCAGCTTGACTCGAATTCATGAAAATTTTGCTCGTTATTTAACTACTTATTTTTCAGCTCAATTAAGAACCTTTGTACAAATCAATGTCGTTGATGTAGAGCAATTGCCTTATGATGAATTTATACGATCAATTCCAAAGATGACGATATTAAATATCTTTGAAGCTGAGCCTTTAGAAGGGCGTATGGTACTAGAAGTAAATCCTAACGTAGCCTACGCCATGTTAGATCGCCTGCTTGGTGGTCCAGGAACAGCTCCATCGAAGATGAACGCTCTTACTGAGATTGAAACGATTGTCATGGAAAAGGTTTTTGCTAGAGCGTTTGATAATCTACAAGAAGCTTGGAAAACGGTCATTGATATTAAACCGAAGCTTGAAGCATTGGAGACGAATCCACAGTTTATGCAAATCGTGTCTCCCAATGAAACGATAGCGCTAATCTCTTTTAGTACAAAAATTGGGGACACAACAGGGATGATTAATCTTTGTATTCCGCATGTTGTACTAGAACCAATTATGCCAAGACTGTCTGTACATCATTGGTTTGTTTCACAAAAGAAGGAGCGCATACCAGAGGAAGTTGAAATCCTTGAGCATCGTGTGAAGAAGACTAAACTACCAATCATTGCTGAACTTGGAGAGGCAACCATTACGATTCAGGAGTTTTTGGGCTTAGCTCAAGGTGACGTATTAACGCTTAACAAACCAGTTGATGAAGGACTTAAGATAAAAGTAGGAGAAAAGCTGAAATTTATTGGAAGTCCAGGCTCGATAAGGGATCGCATAGCGATTCAAATTGATGAGATTGTAAACGAAGGAGCGGAAGAAGACTATGACGAGTAAAGATTATTTATCTCAGGAGGAAATCGATGCATTGCTTCGTCAATCCTCAGGTGAGCCCGAGCATAGTGACATGACTCCTGCAGAAGCAGAAGAGGTCGTCTTAGAGGATTACCTGTCTACGCTAGAGCAGGATGCTTTAGGTGAGATTGGAAATATTACGTTCGGCAGTGCAGCAACTGCATTGTCAACTTTATTAGGTAGAAAGGTAGATATTACGACTCCTTCCGTATCTATCGTTCGTAAAAGCGAGCTTGGTGACGTATTTCCTAAACCGCATGTTGCGGTAAGTGTTGAATATGTTGATGGCTTTGAAGGTATAAATTCATTAGTCATTCGTACGAAAGACGCACAAGTAATCGCAGATTTAATGCTTGGTGGAGAAGGAGAAGTAACTGACCAAGAGCTGAATGAAATCCATATTTCAGCAGTTCAAGAAGCAATGAACCAAATGATGGGATCTTCTGCTACGTCGATGTCGACGATATTTAACCGACTAGTAAATATATCGCCGCCTGGAATAAATATATTAGATGTAACAAGCGGAGATGGCATTGATCATCTTCCACCAGAAGATATTATGATCAAAATTTCCTTCCATTTAACGATTGGAGATTTAATAGATTCTACAATTATGCAGCTGCTTCCAATTTCTTTTGCGAAGCAAATGGTCGCAACACTGATGGGTACGGATACGGAGCCGATGGATGTTACTCCGGCCCCTGTTCAGGAGACAACTCCACCTGCGCCAGCGCCAATGGCTGTACCGCCAGTAGCGCCAGCAGCTCAAGTAGAGCAGCAGCAGCCAATGGGTAATACATTCCATGCCCCACAACAGGATATGTTTGCTCAGCCAGCGCCAGCGCCTGCGATGAATTATGATCAGCATCAACAAACGAACATGAATCGCAACGTAAATGTTCAACCTGTACAGTTTGCGAATTTTAATCAAGCACCATATACGCAAACCGATGGGACAAATCTTAATTTACTACTCGACATACCATTGAAGGTCACTGTAGAATTAGGTAGGACCCAGAAGCAAATAAAAGATATCCTTGAGCTTTCTCAAGGCTCAATTATTGAGCTGGACAAGCTAGCAGGTGAACCAGTCGATATTCTTGTTAACAACAAGCTCATTGCAAAAGGCGAGGTTGTTGTCATCGACGAGAACTTTGGTGTTCGTGTTACAGATATCGTGAGTCAATGGGACAGAATTCAAAAACTACAATAACGGATTTCTAGGAGGAAGAAAGATGTCTAATCGTATTCTAATTGTTGATGATGCTGCTTTTATGCGAATGATGATTCGTGATATTTTAAGCAAAAATGGTTATGAGGTAGTTGGTGAAGCACCAGACGGTGCTCAAGCTATTGAGAAATTTAAGGAATTGAAGCCAGACCTAATTACGATGGATATTACGATGCCAGAGATGGATGGGATTTCAGCATTGAAGGAAATCCGTAAAATTGATGCAAATGCAAAAGTTATTATGTGCTCTGCGATGGGTCAGCAAGCTATGGTTATTGACGCGATCCAAGCAGGTGCGAAAGATTTCATCGTTAAGCCATTCCAAGCTGATCGAGTAATCGAAGCTATTAAGAAAACACTAGGCTAATGAGTAAGTTTAATATTCGTTCGTATGTGCTAAAAATCGCTAGTAGTAGCTTACTATTCATAACTCTTCCAAACATCGCTGTTGCTGCTTCAAGTAACAGCGAGCAAGGAAGTGGCTTGGCAAGCGATGGGTCTCCAGCGTTTCAACAGACGAACATCGTGTTCGATGTTATTAAGGTATTTGTAGCTTTAGCAATCGTCATTGCGCTTTTAATGATCACTGTAAAGTGGCTGTCTAAAAGAAATCGTGCCTGGGGTAATCAACGTGGCATGCGTTCTCTTGGAGGAGTTAGTCTCGGACAAAATAGCTCAATGCAAGTGATTGAGGTTGCAGATCGAATCTACATCGTAGGTGTGGGTGAATCTGTTACTTTGCTAGACAAAGAAGTAGACCCTGATAAGGTTGCGCAAATCATTGCAGCATTAGAATTAGCAGAGCAAAGCAACATTAGCTTCAGCTCACTCAAGCAATTCGTTGCATCGCGTAAGAAACAGTCTGATTCCACGAATGCTTCGGATGAAATGTGGAATGATCCACGCTCATTCGAAGACTTATTGCAGACTAAGCTTGATAAGCAAGCAGAGCGCAAGCAAGAGCTTGAGTCTTTATTAAAAGATAAAAAATAATGAATGGTTGATGGACAATGAAAAAAAAGTGGATGCTTATCGTACCATTGATAATGATGTTTTTTGTTTTCTTGGTACCATATGCTCACGCTGAACCGCTTCCTGATATCTCCATTAATATTGGTAATGATGATGCTGATGCTTCAGGGACTAGTACACTCTCTATTTTATTGCTAATCACTGTATTAAGCGTTGCCCCTGCAATTTTGGTGTTAATGACGAGCTTTACTCGAATCGTTATTGTCCTTGGCTTTGTGAAAACATCGATGGGAACGAATACGATACCTCCAGCGCAAGTGCTTGTTGGATTGGCAATGTTTTTAACATTCTTTATCATGGCACCGACATTTAATGAGATTAATCAAGTGGCGCTTCAGCCTTACATTCAAGGTGAGTTGACACAAGAGGAAGCCTTTGAAGAAGCTGCAAAGCCTATGAAAAAGTTTATGTTTAATCATACGCGTGAAAAGGATCTCCTATTGTTCATGAATTATACAGGGGAAGAAAAGCCATCATCGTATGAGGAGATTCCAATTACGACATTGATTCCAGCCTTCGCGATAAGTGAATTGAAGACGGCATTCCAGATGGGCTTTATGATTTTTATCCCATTTTTAATTATTGATATGATTGTTTCGAGTACACTTATGGCGATGGGGATGATGATGCTACCACCGATCATGATCTCGCTGCCTTTCAAAATACTATTGTTTATATTAGTAGATGGCTGGTATCTCATTGTACGTTCATTACTACTAAGCTTTAACCCTTAAAGCTAGATCAGGAGGGGGAAATATTGAGTGCAGATTTTATTATAGGGATAGCTGGACAAGCTGTATTTACTGTATTGAAAGCAGCCGCACCTATGCTCGTTCTTGCACTAGTGACTGGTTTAGTAGTAAGTGTGTTTCAGGCGACAACCCAGATCCAAGAACAGACTTTAGCGTTTGTACCGAAGATCGTTGCAGTATTGTTAGCGGTAGTCATATTCGGACCGTGGATTCTCAATACGGTTGTCGACTTCACGTATACGATATTTAATAATCTGCACCATTATATCGGTTAGGCTGTGAATTCGATGACAGATGTATTTTTAGAGGCAGTCCCTATTTTTTTGTTAATATTTTGTCGAGTAACAGCTTTTTTCGTCGTAACACCGATCTTTAATCACAGAAATGTTCCGGCGATATTTAAGATTGGGCTCGGCTTTTTTATTTCCCTGCTAATCGTAACCGTGCACGGTCCTAGTCAGGCGATGATTATAGATATTCAATATTTCTTGCTTGTCATAAGAGAAGTGCTTATCGGACTTATGATGGGGTTTATTGTGTATCTGTTTTTTGTTACGGTACAAACTGCAGGTGGGATCATCGACATGCAGATCGGTTTCGCAATGGCGAACATCGTAGACCCTGTATCGGGTGTATCGGTACCATTGCTCGGTAATTTTAAGTATATGCTTTTGCTTGTCGTGTTCTTAATGATGAATGGACATCACTTCTTACTTACTGGATTGATGGACAGCTACTTGTATATCCCGATTGAAAATCAATGGTTTTCTAGAATGGGAGATGGAAGCTTAGCCCAATTTTTAACAAACGCCGTCATTTCCAGCATAGTAATCGGAGTTCAAGTTGCGTTGCCGATAATGGTTGCAATGTTCATTACAGATGTTGGGCTTGGCTTCTTAGCAAAGACAGCCCCTCAATTTAATGTGTTTGTTATTGGTTTTCCAGTAAAAATTATGCTTGGTTTATTATTAATTTTCTTGTTAATGCCAGGCATGGCAGTGATCTTCGAGAAAATCTTTACGGTTATGTTTAACTCGCTAGAGCAATTTTTCGGTGTGGTGCAAGGTCCGCCTGCATAAAGAATGGAGGCAAAACAGTGCGTAAATATCGTTTAGTTGTAGATCTACAGCTATTCAATCAAGAAAAAACAGAGAAGGCAACCCCTAAGAAGAAACAGGACTCACGAAAAAAAGGACAGGTTGCCAAATCCCAAGAGCTTCCATCCGCGTTGATTCTTACACTGTGCTTCGCATCCTTTATGATGCTCGGAGATTACTATAAAACACATTTTACGAATTTATTTCATGATTTGTTTGAAAATTGGTTAACGATGGAAGTCACGATTACAAACCTTGGTGATTTCTTTATCAACGTTATACTTCAGGTGCTGCTAATTATCGCTCCTATACTTGCGATCGTCATGATCACTGGCGTTATTGGCAATGTTGTGCAGTTTGGATTTCTATTAACGAACGAACCGTTAAAGGTTCAATTAAAAAAACTAAATCCGATCGAAGGCTTTAAGCGTATTTTTTCTATGCGCAGTCTTGTAGAGTTCGCTAAAAGCTTATTAAAGGTTATTATCATTGCTGTAGTTGTTTTTTCGATAATAAGCAATGAATGGGGAACAATTACAGGGTTAGGCCTTCAGCCTATTGAAACTGTAGTATCTTATCTAGCATCTCTCGTTATACGAATGGGTGTAACTACAGGGGCTATATTAATCGTACTGGCATTTTTAGACTTTTTATATCAAAAATATGAGCACGCAAAAAGTATTCGAATGTCAAAGCAAGATATCAAAGATGAGCATAAGAAATCTGAAGGTGACCCGTTAATAAAACGAAAAATCCGGGAAAAGCAATTGCGAATGGCAATATCGCGAATGATGCAGGAGGTCCCTAATGCAGACGTCGTTATTACGAACCCTACACATTTTGCTGTTGCATTGAAATATGATGCTGCAAATATGGAAGCACCGGTCGTTGTCGCGAAAGGGATGGATCATCTTGCTCTTAAAATTAAAGAGGTTGCAAAAGAGCATGATGTAATAACGATGGAAAATAAGCCACTTGCACGTGCTTTATACAGTCAAACAGAAATAGGAGATGCAATTCCTGCTGATCTGTTTCAGGCTGTGGCAGAGGTGCTGGCATATGTATATAAGATTAGAGGTAGGAAGCATGCTAAATAATAATGTAAGGGAGGGAACATCATGAAGTTAAAAGAGCTCATTATAACGTGTGGAATTATCGGGATAATTCTCATGATGATCGTACCGCTCCCAGTTCTATTAATTGACTTTCTTCTAATCGTTAATATTACGATGGCGATCACGATTCTACTTGTAGCTATGAATACAAAGTCAGCTTTGGACTTCTCGATATTCCCAGCGATTCTACTCGTTACAACAATATTCCGACTCGCGCTTAGTATTTCTACCACTAGAAACATACTAACCCATGCAGAAGGCGGAGCTGTCATTGAAACGTTTGGTCAATGGGTAGGCGGAGGCCAGGTTGTTATTGGCTTTATCGTGTTTTTAATTCTCGTGGTCGTTCAATTTATCGTCATTACCAAAGGTTCAGAGCGTGTCGCTGAGGTAGCAGCTCGCTTTACACTTGATGCAATGCCAGGTAAGCAGATGAGTATCGATGCGGACTTGAACTCTGGACTTATTAATGAGCAGGAAGCGAAAGAACGCCGTTCCACCATCGAGCGAGAAGCTGACTTTTATGGAGCAATGGATGGTGCGAGTAAGTTTATTAAGGGTGATGCAATTGCCACGATCATCATGATGATTATTAACCTGATCGGCGGTTTCATTATCGGTATGGCTATGATGGGCTTAAGCTTCGGAGAAGCATCAACGACGTTCACAATTCTAACAATCGGTGATGGTCTTGTTGCTCAAATTCCTGCGTTGTTGATCTCAACAGCTTCAGGCTTAATTGTTACTCGTTCAGCATCGGAAGGAAATTTGGCAGAGGATATTACTGGTCAGCTGTTCAAATATCCTAAGCTGCTATATGTAGCAGCAGCAACGATTGCCGTATTAGGCTTAACACCTATTGGAATACTTAGAACATGGCCGTTTGCTATTGGACTTGCGATCGCCGGTTATTTACTTAGTCGTTCACAGCTTAAAAAGGCAGAACAGGATGAATTGCTTGTTGAAGAACAGCAAATCGAAGAGGTTAGAAGTCCAGAAAGCGTCATAAGCTTGCTATCGGTAGACCCAATCGAATTTGAATTTGGCTATGGCTTAATTCCTTTAGCTGATACGCAGCAGGGTGGAGATCTACTAGATCGGATCATTATGATCAGACGACAGTGTGCGCTTGAGCTAGGACTTGTCGTACCTGTTATTAGAATACGAGATAACATTCAGCTTAAACCGAATGAATATGTCATTAAAATAAAAGGGAATACGGTTGCCAGAGGAGAATTGCTTCTTAATCACTACTTGGCTATGAGCCCAGGTTATGATGATGAATCGATTCACGGCATCGAAACAACTGAGCCGGCATTTGGATTGCCAGCGATATGGATTGATGAGATGACGAAGGAACGAGCGGAGCTGTCTGGTTACACGGTCGTTGATCCACCATCCGTTGTGGCTACACATCTAACGGAAATCGTTAAGCGTCATGCACATGAGCTCATTGGACGTCAAGAAACGAAGGCACTGGTAGAGAATGTGAAGGCAAATTATCCTGCACTTGTAGAAGATTTAATTCCAGGTGTAATGTCCATCGGTGACGTGCAAAAAGTGTTGACGAAGCTTCTCCAAGAAAAAGTTTCGATTCGCGATCTAGTTACGATCTTCGAGACATTGGCAGACTATGGTCAATATTCGAAGGATACCGATATTTTAACGGAATATGTAAGACAGGCTCTATCAAGACAAATTACACAGCAATATGCACCAGGTGGCCAATCCTTGCGAGTCATCACGCTAGGTGCGCAGCTGGAGAAGAAAATCATTGAATCCGTACAGCAAAATGATCAAGGCAGCTATGTATCTCTTGATCCTGTATCATCACAGCAAATTTTTCAACGTCTCACCGAGCAAGTCAATCGTTTGCTGCAATCAGGTCAACAGCCTATTGTACTGACTTCGCCAACCATTCGTATGTATTTGAGACAAATTGTTGCTCGCACGATGCAGGATTTGCCGATTATTTCCTATAGTGAGCTTGAGCCGAATATTGAAGTACAGAGCGTTGGGGTGGTTAATCTGTGAGAGTGAAAAAATATGTCGTAGACGCAATGTCAGATGCAGTTCCGCTCATAAAAAGTGAATTAGGCAAGGATGCAGTCATTCTTGAATCTAGAGAGATTAAAGTCGGCGGTTTTATGGGGATGTTTCGTAAACGTAAGCTGGAGGTCATGGCTGCAGTTGAACCAAATTCAGCAAAGCCTGAAACAAAGCCTAAGCCGAGTAATTCAGCTTTAGATGATATCGATGTTGATCAAGTGATCGAGCAGATCCTGAAGGCTTCCAAAAAAACGAAACCTCAGGACAATGAAAATCCTTCTGCTCCTCCTGCTGCTTTGGCTACGAATAAAAGTAGCAAGGCGATACCCTCAGCAACTGATGGGGCAGCGTCGTTTGCATCACGCTTGTATAATACTGGATCAACCGTAACGAATCCAGTGGACGAGGGCGGCGAGGAAGTAGGCAGCGTGGTTGCTAATCACCTTGAGTCGAAGGTTCCAACACCAAAAGCTACAGCTGCAAAGGAAGCTTCAAACACATCGAATGATATGACACCGACGGAACAATTTATTGTTAATGAGTTAAAAAGCTTGAGATTAGAAATGGTCAGACTATCACAAAAAGACAACGAGGATCGTGAGCCATCAGAAGCTATTATTGCTCTAAAATCGAGATTACAAGAGCAGGAGCTTGACGAGCAATGGATTGATCTGCTGTTCGAGGAGCTTTTGCAGCTAGAAGAGGAAGCTGGTGTTGCGCTAGATACGAATCAAGTGTGGCATCTTACGAAAGAAAAGCTGAAGGAATGGTTATTTCCATATCAGAAATCTACGCTAGCACCTACGAGTCAATTGGTTCAGTTTGTTGGACCAACAGGTGTCGGGAAAACGACGACCATTGCAAAGCTTGCGGCAAATTATTCGATCAAAGAAGGTAAGAAGCTAGGACTCATTACTGCTGATACTTATCGAATTGCTGCTGTAGAGCAGCTTCGGACATATGCCAATATACTCAATCTACCGCTAGAGGTTGTGTTCTCTCCGCTTGAGCTAGAGCGAGCAATTACAGCACTGGAGCATACTGAGCTAATATTTATGGATACGGCAGGTCGTAACTACAGTAGTGATCTACATGTATCTGAGGTTAACAGTTTACTACCGCGTAATGAACAGAGTGAGTCGGTACTTGTGCTCAGTCTTACAGGTAGGACGGCAGATATGAGAATTATTGCTGAAAAATTCAGTAAATACGGCGTGAGAAAAGTTGTATTTACAAAGCTTGATGAGACGCAGGTGTACGGTTCGATCTTTAATATGGTTATGCAATATGGACTCATGCCGCTATTTATTACAAGTGGTCAAAATGTACCTGACGATATTGCACCATTCGAATTGAACAAGTATATTGAGCTTTTACTAGGAGATTCTCATCATGAATGACCAAGCAGAAGCATTAAGAAAATTAGTTAAGCAGCACTCAGCTCAATATAACGAAGAAAAAACCAAATTTATTTCCGTTACTAGCGGTAAAGGCGGTGTTGGGAAATCAAACTTCAGCCTGAACTTTAGCATCGCCTTGCAGCGGTTCGGAAAAAAGGTACTCGTTATCGATGCTGATATTGGAATGGCCAATATCGATGTGCTCATGGGTACAAGCTCTCGATATAATCTGTATCACCTTGTAAAAAATGAAAAGACGATTTGGGATATTATTAGTGTTGGGCCTGAAGGACTTCATTATATTGCTGGTGGCTCAGGTCTGCTAGAGCTTGTGAGACTATCGGATGATGAGGTTAATCGTTTTGGTACTGAAATTATGAAGCTGCAAGGACATTATGACTATATCATCTTTGATACTGGTGCAGGGCTGTCTAAGGAAACCGCTCAATTTATTACTGCTTCTGACGAGACCATTGTTGTTACGACACCAGAACCAACATCGATTACGGATGCATATGCCCTAATTAAGATGGTGCATTCGATTGATGCATCTGTACAATTTAAGATGGTCGTGAATCGATCTGGTGATCGCTCTGAAGGCGAACGAACAGCTGCAAGCATAGCAAGTGCAACGAAGAGATTCCTGAATGTTGATTTGCCGTCAATTGGCAACATATACGATGACCCTCACGTTTCTAAATCAGTTAAGAAGCAAATGCCGCTACTTGTTATATTTCCTGAAAGTGATGCAGCAAAGTCAATTATCGCAATTGCGAAGGAATATTTAAATATACCTTCTAATAGCTCTTCAACTGGTATTAAAGGATTTTTACATAAACTGCTGAAGCGTACTAGATAATCCTTAAGATGGAGGCGAGGTTAATGGAGCCATATCGTGTGTTAGTTGTCGATGACTCAGCCTTTATGAGAAAAATCATTACAGATTTAATAGAGAAAGATTCACAGTTTAAAGTAGTAGGTACTGCTCAAAATGGAATAGAAGCTGTGACTAGTGTAGAGACGTCTAATCCAGATGTCATTACGCTTGATCTCGAAATGCCGATGATGAATGGTATTGATGCTATGCAGCATATTTTGAAAAAGCATAAGCTGCCGATCATTATGCTATCTGGCATAAGTGAGGCTAATACGCGCGATACGATAAAGGCGCTGCAATTTGGTGCTTTTGATTTTATTCGTAAGCCTACGATGGTAGGAGCGAATGCGCAGGATATTCATTCAGTCGGCGAGGTTCTGATAGAAAAGTTAAAAATCGCAGTATTAACACGTCGAAAGAAAACTGCGACGACGAACCAATCGACATTGTTCTCAAAAATAGAAAATAAAAAAACAGATTATTCTGCAGAATCTGCGTCAAATCTCCTGAAAGATGATAGAATTATAGGTAAAAAGACTATAAAAAAATCTGCCGAGCCAAAAACTCACCTAGAGCAAAGCACGCCACTCAAACAGACAAACATGCCTGCAAAGTTGGATGAAGTGAAGGTCACAGTACCACCGCCGGCTCCTAAACACGTAGAAGTGGAAAGCGTGAGTAAAGCGAAGAGCAGAAAATCTATCAATATCGGAAGCATTGCTTCTATCATTGCAATTGGAACGTCAACTGGTGGTCCAAAAGCACTGCATGAGGTGATTAGTCATCTACCAGCAGATTTAGCTGCACCTGTAGTCATTGTGCAGCATATGCCACCACGATTCACCAAATCGCTTGCACAGCGATTAAATCATTTTAGTGAGCTAGAGGTTTGCGAGGCTGAGCATGGAATGCAGCTTCAAAATGGAAGAGCATACGTTGCTCCCGGTGGCTACCATATGAAAGTAGAGCGTCAGCAGGATCAATATGTCATTAGCTTAAGCAATGAGCCTCCTCGAAATGGTCACAGACCATCGGTAGATGTACTTTTTGAATCACTACTTGATTTCCAGGAGCTGGAACGTCATATCGTTCTAATGACAGGTATGGGGAGCGATGGCGCACAGGGGATGAAGAAGCTGGCGGATCAAGGCGTTGCATCAACCATTGCAGAAGCTGAAGAAAGCTGTGTGGTATATGGTATGCCGCGTTCAGCAGTTGAACTCGGAGCTGCAAGTAAAGTGCTTCCTCTGTCACATATTGCACCTGAATTAATGAAACTAGTGTTGAAACATTAGCAGTACAAACTTTTAGGAGGTGTCATGTTATGGATATGAATGCTTACTTATCAATGTTTATTGACGAATCAAATGATCACCTGCAGGCTTTGAATGACAATCTGATGAGACTTGAAAGCTCACCAGAGGATATCTCAATTGTGCAGGATATATTCAGATCAGCACATACATTAAAAGGAATGTCCGCAACGATGGGCTTTGAGGATTTGGCGTCGTTGACCCACGAGATGGAAAACGTGCTTGACCTCGTTCGTAATGATAAGCTAAAAATGGACAGCTTTATATTTGATACATTGTTTCAAGGTTTGGATGCACTAGAATCGATGGTTGAGGATGTTGTTCAAGGGGGAACAGGTAAGTCAGATGTTACCCATATCGTTAACAATCTCGCTAATATCGTGAAGGGCGACTACAAAAACAGTTCAACTGAGCCAGCGGCATCAGCATCTACTTCTGCAGCAGGCCAGGAAAACGGCGGATTGCTAGATCAATATCAATCCTCTGTTTTGAAGCAGTCCATACAAAGTGGTCTTCAAGTTTTCTATATTAAAGTAACCCTTACAGAAAGCTGTGTACTCAAGGCTGCACGTTCTTATATGGTTTTTGATGTGCTTGAGAATACGGGCGAGGTCATAAAGTCAGAGCCTTCCGTTGAGGATTTAGAGCAAGAAAAATTCGACCGATCGTTTACGGTTTTTACTATTAGCTCGGTTAGCCCGGAAGAGTTGACTTCGAAGATTAATAGTATTTCTGAGATTGAGACAGTTGAAGTATTGCCGCTAGATGAGGAATCTCTTGCTACGCTATCTAGTGCTGGTACACAAGCAGCTGCAGCAGTAGAAGCGCCAGCAGCACCAGTTAAGACTGAAAAAGCTGAGGTTAAGTCTGCAGATGAGCAGAAAAAACCAGCTGTCAAAGCGCCTGTTGCTAACCGTACGATTCGCGTTGACATTGATCGACTTGATGCGTTAATGAATTTATTCAGCGAAATGTTGATCGATCGTGTACGCCTAGAGCAGCTTGCAAGTGAGGTTAAACGACAAGATTTAACCGATACGGTAGAGCATATGGCACGTGTAAGCTCAGACCTGCAAAATATTGTATTAAAACTTCGCATGGTACCAGTGGATACTGTGTTTAATCGTTTCCCTCGTATGATTCGAGATCTAGCTAAATCTCTGGATAAGAAAATCGATCTGATCATCACTGGAGCTGATACAGAGCTTGATCGTACAGTTATCGATGAAATCGGTGATCCGCTTGTTCACTTACTTCGGAACTCGGTTGACCACGGTATAGAGACTGTTGCAGAGCGAGTTGCAGCTGGTAAGTCAGAGACTGGTACGGTACACTTACGTGCTTTCCATAGTGGAAACCATGTATTTATCGAGGTTGAAGAAGACGGAAAAGGCATTAATGCTAAAAAAGTACTGGAAAAAGCAATTAGCAAAGGTGTCGTAAAGCCAGAAGATGCTGGAAAACTATCTATTGATGAAATTAACAACCTCATATTCTCAGCAGGCTTTAGTACAGCTGATGTTATCTCAGATATATCTGGACGCGGTGTAGGTCTGGACGTAGTACGTACTAAAATCACATCATTAGGCGGGAACGTTACCGTAACATCTGTAGAAGGAAAGGGAACGAAGTTCTCCGTTCAACTACCGTTAACACTTTCTATCATTTCTGCTATGCTCATTAAGCTTGGAGATGAAAAATATGCTATACCTCTTTCTTCCATTGTTGAGACAGCTATTATTCAGCGCTCCAGCATATTAATGGTTCATGGCAATCCGATGATTAAGTTTAGAAATGCAGTTATTCCACTTATTTCTTTATCTAAGCTATTCGAATCGCCAAGCTATTCCGAGGAGCATGAAGAAGAACACGAAATTATCGTTATACATAAAGGCGATAAGTGGGCAGCCGTCGTTATTGATGAATTTATAGGTCAAAGTGAAATTGTATTGAAAACTCTTGGTAAGTACTTAACTAATATTTCTGGAGTTTCAGGCGCTACGATATTAGGTGATGGACAAGTTGCTCTAATCGTAGATCCAAATGCTTTAATAAAATAAGGAGGGGTTATGATGAGTGAAGAGTTGAAAGTTATCGTTTTTGGTATAGCAAATGAGGAATATGGCATCGAGGTAGATAAGGTTCGAACGATCGAACGTATGATGCCAATTACACGCGTTCCTAAAACGCCTTCCTTTATTAAAGGGGTAATTAATCTTCGAGGCATCGTTGTTCCCGTCATGAATTTAAGTGGACGCTTCAACCTTCCTGAGACAGAAGTAACCGAGCACACACGAATTATCGTCGTCGCAGTCAATGAAATGGAAGTTGGTTTTATTGTAGATTCTGCGAATGATGTAATCGATATTGATTCTGATATTATTGATACACCGCCAGAGATCGTTGGTGGAATTCAGGCAAAATATTTAGATGGCATTGCTAAAATCGGTGAAGATCGTCTGCTTATTATGCTAAATCTTTCTGAGGTACTAAACAAATCAGAAATTGTACAGCTCGAGCAGTTAGAGGTGTGAGCCTTGGCCAATTACAATCGTTTTGAAGCGTTCGAGATGGATGTTTTGAAGGAAGTTGGTAACATAGGTGCAGGTAATGCAGCAACGGCAATGTCTACGTTGCTTAATAAGCCAATTGATATGTCAGTGCCAAGTGTACAATTGCTTCCTTTTGAAGAGGTGGCCGAGCGTGTGGGCGGCTCTGAACAAATCGTAATTGCTGTGTTTTTGCGTGTTGAGGGAGATGTTCCAGGCAACATGTTTTTCATCATGCAGGAGCACTATGCACTGCAGTTGATGAAGCAATTGCTGCCTAAAGAGCATTTAGATGATGGCACATATTCTGAGTTGGAACTGTCAACCCTATGTGAGATTGGTAATATCCTTGCTGGTTCATACCTTTCCTCACTTGCAGATTTTACACAGCTGCAATTACTGCCTTCAGTCCCTTCGATTGCTCATGATATGGCAGGAGCAATTCTAAGCTACGGGTTAATGCAGTATGGTGAGATGGGTGACTCCGCACTTCTTATAGAGACTAGCTTTCTAGAGGATTGCAAGTCGTTAGAGGGACACTTCTTTCTTATTCCTGATCCAAACTCATTCGACATTATATTTCGAGCATTAGGAGTCAGGCTGGGATGATCAGTGAACTTCTAATAAAGGTAGGAATGGCTGATTTGAATACAGCGGCGAATGGTGAGCATCTAAAAACAACAGGTTTAGGCTCTTGTGTTGGATTAACATTGTTTGATCCAACGAAGCATGTTGCTGGAATGGCACATGTTATGCTCCCATCATCTAGCATAGCAAGAGAAGCTCCCATTAATGTCGCTAAATATGCAGATACGGCAATACCTGAACTCATAGAAAGAATGCTGGCACTTGGTGCGAATGTAAGTCGCTTACAAGCGAAAATGGCCGGTGGTTCGCAAATGTTCACTTTACCTGGTCAGACCGATTCCTTGCGAATTGGTCCAAGGAATGTTGAATCCTGCTTAATGATGCTGGAGCAGTATAGCATTCCTTTAATCTCACAGGATACTGGTGGTAATTTTGGTCGAACGATCGAGCTGAGCTCCAAAAGCGGAATGCTTACGATTCGCAGTGTGCAGCATGGGATAAAGGAGATTTAAAATGTATGGAAGCTGGCGTTGGAATTTAGGATTTGGTATCTTTGGTCTTCTTGCAGTCTTTTTTATTGGTCTATCCAATAACCCATGGGCAGTCTCGTTATTGCGAGGGGTATATGCATGTATTGCATTCTTTCTACTAGCCTATCCGTTACGCTACATACTCGGTTTGCTGCTAAGTACAAACGAAGCCCCTGTTATTGACGAAGTTCAGGATGAGGACGAGCAAGCACTCTCCGGTAATACAGTAAACTATGTAACTCCGGATAGTGAGGAGGATCTGAATGCTTTACTGCGGGATCAACTAGCGCCCGGCAGTTCGGAGGGAAAGTCTGAGCCATTAGCTAATAATGAAAAGACGGAGCAATTTAAACCTTTGAACCCAACGAAGCTTGTGTCGACAGATAATATCCAAGCAGAACAGCTGACCAAAGCAGTACGTCATCTAACAGGAGAGTGAGATAATGAAAGATCAAAAAGTTTCTCACCTTACTAATCTTCATTTATGGCAAGCATGGCGTGAGCAGGGAGATATTGATGCTAAAAAAAGCCTGATTGAAAATTACTTGCCTCTTGTTGAATATGTAACAAACCGGATGTCGATTGGATTACCGAAAAATGTAATCAAGGAAGACCTTGCAAGTCATGGTGTCATGGGACTCATTGATGCAATTGAAAAGTTCGATTATTTACGAGGATTACAGTTTGAAACCTATGCTTCCTGGCGAATTCGTGGTGCTATAATTGACGGTTTAAGACAAGGAGATTGGGTACCACGATCCGTCAGA
This sequence comes from Paenibacillus camelliae, assembly GCF_023715345.1. GTDB lineage: Bacteria > Bacillota > Bacilli > Paenibacillales > Paenibacillaceae > Pristimantibacillus > Pristimantibacillus camelliae. The sequence continues at coordinate 322,453 of NZ_JAMBNY010000001.1, read as the reverse complement.
GAAAAGGCGAAAAGAATTGAAGAAGCTTATCAAGTACTAGAGCAGAAGCATATGAGATCGGTTACAGATGCTGAAGTCTGCGAATTCCTAGAAATTAACGAGAAAGAATTTGCTGCAATGGTACAAGATGTATCCATTTCAGCAGTCTTCTCATTAGAAGAACCATTACGTGAAGAAGAATCTGAGACAAGAATGTCTCTTTTAATAGATCAATCAGCAAAACAACCTGAATCTACGGTGGACGATGTATTTTTGAAGGCAAGCCTAGAAAAAGGAATTGAGCGGCTTACGGAAAAGGAACGCACGGTCGTTTCATTATTTTACTTCGAGGATCTAAGTTTAAGCGAAATTGCAGAGGTAATGTCACTATCACCATCGAGAATATCACAACTTCATTCCAAAGCAATTCAACGATTAAAAGGAGTTCTGGAGCAGCACAAAGCCGAACTATTTCGTTAAATGGGAGGGGTGTAGTTATGGACATGAGTAAATATGAATCAAGCGTTAACCTGGAGCTTTCATCCGATAAATTAGTTGCTTTTGTAAGCTTGAAGACCATATATGATGATGAGAAGTATGTTCCAGAGGATTTGGAAAGCTATATTCGTAAGCAGGGCATTGTCCATGGCTTGTTACATGACCATATTCGCTCTATCTGTAAAGAGCCCATTCAATATATGAATCGTAAGATCGAGGTTGCTAAAGGTGAACCTGCAGGAAAAGGGATTGATGGCAGTGTCGTGTTTGTTGATGTCGAGGATAAGCATCGTGAATCCGATAACTCTGACAACGATGTCATTGACTTTAAACAAGTGACTAAGCTGGATAACGTTAAAAGGGGACAGCTTATTGCTCGCCTTATTCCACCTCAAACTGGCCCTTCCGGCTTAACTGTGACGGGTGAAACAGTGCCGGGTGTAATTGGTAAGCCCGCAAGGTTTAAGGTTGGAAAAAATGTTGTCGTAAATGCAGAGGGGAATTTAATGTACTCTGCCATTGATGGCTTAATCTCTCTGACAGATAAGGATAAAATTAATGTGTTCCCGGTATTCGAGGTTAAGGGTGATGTCGACTATCGAGTTGGGAATATCGATTTTGTCGGAACAGTAGTTATTCGTGGCAATGTGCTTACAGGGTTTAAGGTTAATGCAGCAGGTGACATTCGGGTTATTGGCGGTGTTGAAGGTGCTGAGCTTAATTCTGGCGGTTCCATAGAGATTACTGGCGGCATTATGGCTTCTGGTAAAGGCATGGTTACTGCAGCTCAAAATATTAAATGCTCCTTTATCCAGGATGCCAATATTACAGCAGGTGGAGACGTTCATGCATCACAAAGCATATTGCACTCTATCGTAAAAGCGGGTCAAAAGGTTATTTGTGATAGTTCTAAGGGACTAATTGTAGGCGGAGTTATTCAGGCTAGTGATGGCGTATCGGCAAAAACAATTGGAAATGCGATGTCAACTGCTACTACGATTGAGGTTGGTGTCCATCCTGAGCATCGGAATGAACAATTAAACATACGAGCATCGATTAAGGAGCAAACAGAGCATTTAGATCGTACGGAAAAGGCACTAGTCATTCTCGATCAACTGGCGGCGACGGGGAAATTAACACCTGATCGGTTGGCGATGAGACAAAAGCTGATTCATACGAAAAATCAAACGACTGTGTTAATCAATGATTTGAAGGACCGTATGTTGGAAATTGAAAAACAACTAGAAGATAGCGAATTAGCTACCGTTTCTATTAAAAATCAAGTTTTTGGCGGTGTAAAAATTGTCATTGGTCGCTATACACGTTATATTAAAGATAGCACCAGTAGCGTTGTATTTAAGTATGAAGATGGCGAAATTGTAATGGTGCCATACTACTAACGGTATCGCTAGGTATCGTGCCAAGGGGGAGTAAGGATGGGTTTATCACCATTGAATCTCCAGCTTTCCGTACCACGTGCTCCTGAGCTGAGTGGTTTACAGCAGCAAGCCATACAGCGTCCAGTGATGGAGCAAACGATGCTCGAAGCATCTGTTGTAAAGGAAGCGGAACACAAGCGTTCGCAAGCAACAGCTGTTGATGAAACAGAAAAAGGCATGATAAGAGATCAAGAGAAAGAACAAAGCGGGCAAGACTCACAAAAGAAGCATGCTCGTATTGGCACCCAGCAAGAGAAGGATGAAGAGAAGTCATCCAATCATCCTTATAAAGGGCATCATCTAGATATTAGACTTTAATTCAAGGCGGGATTTTAATGCAATCATGGCAATATATTGCACTTTTAGGAGCGGTTATTGCAGTCGCAGCTTTGTTGCTTCCAAAAGGAAAAAATGAAAAGCCTGGCGCTAGCTCAAATGCTCAAATGGAGCAGCTTGAGCTAGCGTTTGAGCAATTTATGGATAATATGGAGAATGAGCATAACGATCTAGTAAAAATGATTACAACGTCGTTAAATCAGCTCAAAGAAGAAGACCGCGTTAAAGGTGAAGCGCTTGCTCGTCTGGAACAACGAAACATGATGCTTGAGGAGCAGCTCTCTAAGCTTTCACAGCAGGTCGCTGCAGCGGAGGGGAAGCTACAGCTACTTCAAGCTAGTCCTAACCTATCCAGCAATGCAGGCCATCGCGCTGAAGCTCCTGAGGCTGCTAAGGATGAGTCCGAAGTGGACATTCCTGCAAATAGTATACAAAGCCGTTATACAGAGCTATTTGAGATGTACAACTCCGGTAAGTCAGTTGAGGCGATTGCTAAAAAGCTAGGTAAAAATAAGGGTGAGATTCAGCTTATTATACAGCTCGCGATGCAGGAGGAGAAGTCTCGCTATGCATAGACGATCACTACTTATCGGAATTGGTATTGGTATTATTATCGGTGTGTTGATGCTCGAGCTCTTTACAATCGGAGAAAAAAGCCAAGAGCAGCTCAATGCGATTGAACAACAGATTAACGGCCGGGATGCTTCACCAACTCCAACACCTACACCGATTGGTGAGGAAACATCTGCTTCTGAAGATGCGCAGGCGCCAGAAGCACCGGCATCAGCAGAAGAACCTCAAGCTCCGACTAACGAACTAGTAGAGCCAGCCGAACCGCCAGTTGAATCTGAAGCGGTTGAGACGCCAGAACCAGCACAAACTCCAGAGAATACTGCTGCAATTTTTCGAGTGCATCCAGGTGACTCAATTACTTCAACAGCTAAGCGATTAGAAAGCAATGGTCTATTCAATGATAGTAGTCAATTTGTTGATTATTTTAGAAACCACAGTGTGGATATTCGCGCTGGTTTTTTTTATATTGAGGAGCAAATGACACTAGATGATCTAGAGAAGTTGTTCACGAGTCAGCCTTTGACAGAAGCTGAGGCCAATGAGCACATCTCAACAAAAGGACTGACGCTCATCCAATAACAGACAAATTGTTTGAGAAGAGTGCTTGCTTCTCGCAATTGCTTATGGTATATTAGATGACGGTGTTAAAAACACACGCTTTTCAATTGATTCACGGGTGCTTGCACACGGTGTAAGTGGTGATTCAAGATGCGAAGAGCGGAGGACACAAATAACCAATATAGGAGGTGCAGATCATGGCGGTTATCTCTATGAAACAGCTTTTAGAAGCTGGGGTTCACTTCGGTCACCAGACTCGTCGTTGGAATCCAAAGATGGATCGTTATATCTTCACAGAAAGAAACGGTATTTACATTATTGACCTACAAAAAACAGTTAAGAAAGTTGACGAAGCGTACAACTTTGTTAAATCTGTAGCTGCAGAAGGCGGCACAGTGCTTTTTGTTGGTACAAAAAAACAAGCTCAAGATTCTGTTAAAGAAGAAGCTGAGCGTTGCGGTAACTTCTACATCAACCAACGTTGGTTGGGTGGTACGCTTACTAACTTCCAAACGATTCAAAAACGTATTGACCGTTTGAAGCAGCTTGAAAAATGGGAGCAAGACGGTACATTCGAAGTTCTTCCTAAAAAAGAAGTTATCCTTCTTAAAAAAGAACAAGAGCGTCTTGAGAAGTTCCTAGGCGGAATTAAAAACATGAAAGAACTTCCAAGTGCACTGTTTGTAATCGATCCTCGTAAAGAGCGTATTGCTGTAGCAGAAGCTCGTAAATTGGGTATCCCAATTGTAGGTATCGTAGATACAAACTGCGATCCAGACGAAATTGACTACGTTATTCCTGGTAATGACGATGCAATTCGTGCAGTTAAATTGCTTACTGCTAAAATGGCTGACGCAATTGTTGAAGCTAACCAAGGCGAGCAAACAACTGCTTAATAGCATGAATGGATAAACAACAAAGGGTGGTCAGATGGTGAAAACCTCTCGCTACCCTTTTTTTGAACAAAATTAGACATAGAACATTTAGGAGGTTTTTTACATGGCAGTAAATGCGAGTGCAGTAAAAGAACTACGTGAGAGAACTGGAGCAGGTATGCTTGATTGCAAAAAAGCTCTTGAAGCAACTGGTGGCGATATTGATCAAGCAATCGCTCATCTACGTGAAAAGGGTCTTGCGGCAGCTGCAAACAAAGCTGGCCGTATCGCAACTGAGGGTATCGTTGATTCCTACATCCATAGCAATGGCCGTATCGGTGTATTGGTAGAAGTTAACTGCGAAACTGACTTCGTTGGTAAAACAGACCAATTTAAAGAGTTCGTAAAAGACGTTGCAATGCATATTGCTGCAACTAATCCTAAATACGTTCGTCGTGAAGAGGTTCCTGCTGAGGATATCGAGAAAGAAAAAGAAATTCTTAAAGCACAAGCACTTAACGAAGGTAAACCTGCTCATATCGTTGATAAAATGGTTGAAGGTCGTATTTCTAAATACTATGAAGAATACTGCCTGCTTGAGCAAGCTTTCATTAAAGATCCAGATAAAACAATTGAAACGCTTGTGAACGAAAAAATTAGCACAATCGGTGAGAATATCTCCATCCGTCGTTTTGCTCGCTTTGAGCTTGGTGAAGGTCTTGAGAAAAAAGTTGAGAACTTCGCTGAAGAGGTTATGGCTCAAGTTAAAGGTTAATCCGAACTCAACTAAGAGGGGCGGGGCTTCTGCCCCGCCTTACTTGTATCATGGAACATAATTGAATACCTCTTATGTTAGAGGTGTAAGATGGAGGTAAATAAGTTGGAACATCCAGTATTTAAACGCATCGTGTTGAAGGTTAGCGGAGAGTCGCTAGCTGGTCAAGAAGGCTATGGTATTGAAGCATCGGTTATTTCTTCAATTGCTAGTCAGGTGAAAGAAGTCATTGCACTAGGTGTAGAAGTGGCAATTGTCGTTGGTGGAGGCAATATTTGGCGTGGAATTGCAGGAACAGAGAAAGGAATCGATCGTGCTACAGCAGACTATATGGGCATGCTTGCTACAGTAATGAACTCGTTGGCATTGCAGGACGCATTAGAGCAGATCGACGTACCAACTCGTGTTCAAACTTCAATTGCTATGCAGCAAATAGCAGAACCATATATCCGTCGTCGTGCCATTCGCCATCTTGAAAAAGGTCGCGTTGTTATTTTTGCTGCTGGAACAGGTAATCCTTTCTTCTCTACCGATACTACAGCTGCATTGCGTGCTGCTGAAATCGAAGCAGAAGTAATACTAATGGCGAAAAATAAAGTTGATGGTGTATATTCTGCGGATCCTTTCAAGGATGCTTCAGCTGAGAAATTCGAGGAGTTAACATACCTAGACGTCCTCAATAAAAATTTAGGCGTGATGGATTCAACAGCTTCTTCACTTTGCATGGATAACAATATCCCATTGATTGTGTTCTCGATTACAGAAAATGGAAACATTAAACGTGTTGTTCTTGGTGAAAAAATTGGTACAATTGTGAAAGGAAGTGGGAAATAATGCCTCAAGCTATAAAGAAATCTGCAGAAGAACGTATGGAAAAAGCAATTAATGCACTGAAACGTGATTTTTCTTCATTACGTGCCGGCAAAGCAAGTCCATCACTGCTAGATCGAATTCAGGTTGAATATTATGGAACATTGACACCATTGAATCAATTAGCTAACGTTACTACTCCAGATTCTCGCACTTTACTTATTCAACCATGGGATAAATCTTCGCTTGCAGAGATCGAACGTGCTATCTTAAAATCAGATGTAGGCTTAACGCCATCTAATGATGGTGCAATTATCCGCCTATCCGTTCCAATGCTTACAGAGGAACGCCGCGTTGAGCTTGTTAAAACGGCTAAAAAAATTGCTGAAGATGCTAAGGTAGCGATTCGTAACATTCGACGTGATGCGAATGATAGCATTAAAAAATTAGAAAAAGCCGAAATCTCCGAGGATGAATCCAAGCGTCATCAGGACGATATCCAAAAGCTTACGGATAAATATATTACTGAGAGTGATAAAGTATTAGCAACGAAGGAAAAAGAAATATTGGAAGTTTAATGAAGAGCAGCCCCTCCCTAAGGTGGGGTTCTTTCAGTAAATGGCGAATATTCATGGAATTTTGCTGGGAGGGAGCCTATTGTTAAAGCGACTATGGTCTAAAAAAGGGGAAACGGAAGCTCAATCTCCATTACCGATTCAGCTTGATAATATACCAGAACATATAGCAATTATAATGGATGGCAACGGAAGATGGGCAAAGCATAAAGGCCTGCCTAGAATTGCTGGTCATCACACTGGAATGAAAACAGTAAAACGTATTACAGTAGCTGCGAACGATCTTGGGGTGAAGTACTTAACACTCTATGCCTTTTCAACAGAGAACTGGAAGCGACCAAAAGATGAGGTTGAATTCTTAATGAAGCTGCCTCAGCAATTTCTTGAACTAGAAATTGAAGAATTAATGGAAAATAACGTACAAGTTCGAATGATGGGTGATCAGGAGCATCTTCCACCTCATACAAGAAAAGCAGTTGAAGAGGCAATGAATCGGACAGCGGGTAATACAGGTCTTGTACTTAATTTCGCCTTGAATTATGGTGGAAGGCTTGAATTAATTGAAGCTGTGAAAGCAATTGCTGCACAGGCCCAGTCGGGGCAGCTGCAGGTTGATCATATTAATGAGGATTTGTTCTCGACGTATATGCAATCAAAAAATATGCCTGATCCGGATTTGCTTATTAGAACAAGTGGAGAAATACGTTTAAGTAACTTCATGCTCTGGCAGCTAGCGTATAGTGAGTTTTATTTTACTGATGTGTTTTGGCCTGAGTTTTCGGAGGAGCATTTTATGGCGGCAATCCAGGAATATCAGCGGCGCGCACGTCGATTTGGCGGAGTGTAGCGACATCACATAGAGGTGAAGTATTGCAATGAAGCAAAGATTGGTTACTGGAGTCCTGGCGGGTGCTCTCTTCTTAGGATTAATGATCTTGGGTGGACATTATTATGCAGCGCTTATTATCGTTATGGCAATTATTGCAATGTTTGAGTTTTCTCGAATGAACCATCTTAGCTGGAACAATCCATTGCACATTGCAGCATTACTTGGCCTGCTAGCGCTTGTCATTCCCTTTGAATCGTATGGCGTGAGCTGGATCCAGGATACTGCAATTATATGGCTGCTTATGTTTGTGCTACTTGCATTGACCGTGCTTACTAAAAATAAAGTTACGATTAATGAGGCAGCACTTACTTTTTTAGGTACCGTCTATCTAGGAATTGGCTTTGCTGCGATGATTGATGTCCGCTTGATGGAAGAGTATGCCTTATGGTGGAGCTTTATTGCTTTTTGCTCGATTTGGGCGAGTGATATCGGCGCTTATTTTTTCGGGCGTGCTTTTGGAAAACGAAAGCTATGGCCACTTATTAGTCCAAACAAAACCATTGAAGGTGCAATTGGCGGGATAATCAGCTCAATTATTGTAGCGATTCTATTCGCTGTCATTGCTCCTGATTTTATAGAGCTGTGGCGTGCCATTGTGTTAGGACTAGTTGCTGCGATTGCTGGTCAACTTGGAGATTTAATGCAATCAGCTTACAAAAGAGTACGAGGCATTAAGGATATGAGCAATTTACTTCCAGGACATGGAGGTATCATTGATCGTACGGATAGTTGGATTATCGTGTTTCCAATCCTTGTTCTCACTCAGCTCATTCCGGTGTAGGTGGAGGTAGTCAATTGAAGAAAATCTCATTACTAGGATCAACAGGGTCTATTGGAACACAAACATTAGATATTGTAGATCAGCATCCAGATAAATTTCAGATCGTTGCACTTTCCGCAGGTAATAATATCGAACTGCTTAAGCAACAAATCGATAAATACGCTCCTAAATTAGTGAGTGTAGCTACAAGAGAGCTAAGTGAGCAGCTGAGAGGCTTTATACCGGCTTCTGTTCAAGTAGTCTATGGAGAACAGGGGCTTATTGAGGTTGCTACGGCGCATGAAGCAGAGGTCGTTGTGACGGCGATTATGGGCAGTCGAGGATTACCAGCGACAATAGCTGCTATACAAGCTGGTAAGCACATTGGTCTTGCGAATAAAGAGACACTAGTGACTGCTGGTCATATCGTTATGGCGCTGGCAAAGGAAAAAGGTGTAAAAGTGCTACCTATAGATAGTGAGCATTCCGCCATATTCCAATGCTTAAATGGTGAACGGGTCGAGCAAGCAGAGCGAATCATACTGACTGCCTCGGGCGGATCCTTTAGAGACTATACGAGAGAGCAGCTACATAATGTTACCGTGGAGCAGGCACTGAAGCATCCAAACTGGTCTATGGGAGCTAAAATTACAATCGATTCTGCGACAATGGCCAATAAAGGGCTAGAGGTGATCGAGGCGCATTGGTTATTTGATGTGACCTATGATCAAATTGATGTTGTCATTCATCCAGAGAGCATTATCCATTCATATGTTGAGTTCGTGGATGGTAGTGTCATTGCACAGCTCGGTTTGCCTGACATGCGCGTGCCAATTCAGTATGCATTGACATATCCAAATCGAATAAAGAATACTTCCGAGCGACTAAGTCTGGCTCAAATCGGACAATTGAATTTTCGACCGATGGATTTTGCTCGTTATCCGATGCTTAGGCTGGCATTTGAATGCGGCAAGGCAGGGCTTTCATCCCCTACTGTCTATAATGCGGCTAATGAGGTAGCAGTAGACCGTTTTCTTAAGGGTGAGCTTTCGTTTTTAGGGATTGAGCATGTGGTAGAGTCAGTGCTTTCAAAGCATAATAGCTGCAAGGTAGATACAATTGAAGCTATCGTTGCTGTAGATCAAGAGGCAAGAGCAATTGCATCTGTAATTTAACTGCTTTTAGTTCTCTTGTGTACCATAGTGGAATAATGATAATCTATGTACAGGCCGTAACGATAGGAGGCTAATAGCATATATGCAAATGATTCAAACGGTGTTTTTAACAGTTTTAGTGTTTTTCGTTATCGTAACGATTCATGAATGGGGACATTATTTTTTCGCAAAACGAGCAGGAATTCTTGTGCGAGAATTTGCGATTGGCTTTGGTCCGAAGGTCATTTCATTTAAACGTGGGGAAACTAGATATACATTGCGGCTTATTCCGGCTGGCGGATTTGTACGCATGGCCGGTGAGGACCCAGAGATTGTTGAGGTTCAACCAGGACAAACCGTCGCGGTACGATTAAAAGATGGTGTCGTTCAACGTATATATCTCGATCGTCTGGATGAGCGTAAGGACGTGCTTCGAGGTGAAGTTGTCTCCATTGATTTAGAGCGAAATCTACATATTGATCTCGACGTTGAAGGTGAAGTTGAAAAGTATCAAGTGCACCCTACGGCGCACATTATTGCAAGAAGCACGGAAACACAAATTGCACCGATTGATCGTCAATTCGGGAGTAAAACGGTTGGTCAGCGCGCACTAGCTATATTCGCAGGTCCAATGATGAACTTTATACTAGCTTTTATATTGTTCTTATTGTATGTGCAGATGGCTGGGGTAAGAGAGAATGTACAGATTGGAGCATTACTTCCTGATACGCCTGCTGTAGAAGCCAAGATGCAAGTAGGAGATATTATTACTGCGGTAAATGGTGAGGCAGTTGGGACAGATTACACGCGGATGATTAGTATCATTGCAAAGCATCCGAATAAGCCGATTGTTATTGATTTTATCCGTGATGGCAATCCGCAGTCACTAACGATTACTCCTGTTCCTAATGAGCAAGGAGAAGGGAAAATAGGTGTTCAGGCTGCATTCGGAACTCGCGCACCAACCTTAGGCGAAACCTTCACTGGTGGGGTAACACTAATGAAGGAAATGACCGTTCTAATTATGGACGGATTAAAAATGCTCGTTACGCTGCAGGTAGAGCTTGACGATCTAGGCGGCCCTGTGCGTACCGCTGAGATTACGAGTCAAATCGCAAGACAAGGCATCGTTCAGCTAACAAGCTGGACAGCTACACTTAGCTTATACTTAGGGATATTTAATTTACTGCCTGTTCCGGCATTAGATGGCAGTCGATTATTATTCATTGGACTTGAGGCGATTCGTCGCAAACCAATTAGTCCGAATAAGGAAAGCTTTGTACATTTTATCGGCTTTGCTTTGTTAATGCTGCTTATGCTCGTTGTCACCTACAATGATATCGTACGATTAATTCGAGGGGAGTAAAGCTGCTGATGGCTAAAGACAAACAATTTGTTACGGAGATTACACCTCAATCTGAGGACTTCTCCAGATGGTATATTGATGTAATTAAAAAAGCAGAATTGATGGATTACTCACCAGTTCGCGGATGTATTGTATTTCGTCCGGATGGTTATGAGATTTGGGAGCATATTCAGCGCGATTTGGACCGTCGTTTCAAGGAAACCGGACATCGTAATGCGTATTTCCCTATGTTTATTCCGGAAAGCTTTTTCCAAAAGGAAAAGGATCATGTGGAGGGCTTCAATCCCGAGCTGCCTTGGGTAACAGAAGCTGCTGGCGAGGTGCTGGAGGAGCGCTTAGCGATTCGTCCTACCTCTGAAACGATGATTGGTCATATGTATTCAAAATGGATTCAATCTTATCGCGATTTGCCTGTTCTTATTAACCAGTGGGCGAACGTCGTTCGCTGGGAGAAGCGGACGTTGCCATTCCTTCGTACAAGTGAATTTTTGTGGCAGGAAGGCCACACTGCGCATGAAACTGAAGAAGAAGCACGTCAGGAAACGCGTCAAATGCTTGATGTCTACACAGAATTTGTTGAGGAGTTTTTAGCGATTCCTGTTATTAAAGGTGAGAAAACACCTTCAGAGCGCTTTGCTGGTGCGGTTAATACGTACTCCATTGAAGCGATGATGAAGGATGGCCGTGCTGTTCAAGCAGGTACCTCTCATTTTCTTGGTAATAAATTCGCTGTAGCTTTTGATATAAAGTATTTGGATCGCAACAACGAGCTTCAATACTGCCATACGACATCATGGGGTGTAAGTACACGACTTATCGGTTCGCTAATTATGGTACACGGTGATGACCGTGGTTTGGCGCTTCCTCCTAAAGTGGCACCGACGCAAGTCATTATGATTCCGATTGGCCCTGCCAAAACTCGTGATGCTGTCGTCGCTCGCGTAGATGAGCTTTATGCAGAGCTAAAGGCTGCTGGAATTCGCGTTCGTGTTGATGATCGCTCGGATGTAAGTCCAGGCTGGAAATTCAATGAATACGAAATGCGCGGTGTACCGCTTCGTCTAGAGCTTGGGCCACGCGATATGGATAATGGTCAAGTCGTGCTTGTGTCTCGAATTACAGGCGAGAAACGCATTGTAGCACAGGCGAATCTGGCAGAAGAAGTTCAAAAGATGCTAGATGAAACGCAAACGGCTATGTTCGAGCGTGCGAAAGCGTTCCGCGAGGAAAATTCATACTCCGTGGACACACTTGAGGAGATGAAGGCTGCTATGGAGAAGAAACGTGGATTCGTAGAAGCAGGCTGGTGTGGCTCCGATGAATGCGAGAAAAAGGTGAAGGAAGAGACCGGTGCTACAAGCCGAAACATTCCATTTGAACCTGAAACACATAAAACGACTTGTCTAGTATGTAATGGCGAAGCTAAGCATACGGTTATTTTTGCTAGAGCGTATTAATCACAAGTATGGTAACATGACTTAGTATAGTAAAGATGAACGTCAGGAGTGGATAACATGAACCAAACCGACGGCAAGCGTCAGCGCTTTGAAATGCTGGTAGAGCAATCAGGGCTGCCGCAGGAACTCATACAAGCTTACTTTAAGGATGGTTACATTGAGCAAGTCATCGTAAATAAGCACAACAATGATTGGACGTTTTGCATTCGCAAGACGTCCTTAGTTCCATTACAAGCCTACAATGGATTTACACATCAAATTAGAAAAAAGTTTGCACATATTGCAAACACATCCTTCGTTTTTATCTATGACGATATGGTAGATACGGAAAATATAATCATGCAATACTGGCCGGTCTTTTTAGAATGGGCACAAAAAAATATACCTTCTGTTAATGGTTGGCTGCAAAAAGCGACAGTACAGGCAGCTGGCAATCAGCTAGTCATTGGTTTGCTCGATCCTACAGGACTAGAGCTTGCAAAAAGAAAAAGAATCGATGATGAAGTGAAGGGATATTACCAACAAACCTTTAACCGAGAAGTTCTTGTCAAGCTTCAGCTCGCTGAGAATAACCAGGATGTTCTTGATGAGTTCATGGAGAAAATTGAGCAGGAGAATAATGAGGCGATTCAGCAGCTAATGGCCGCTGCTCCTTCGGAGCCAGAGCCAGAGCCGGATGATAGCGGGGATGAGCCGGTTCGTCTAGCCATCGGCTATGATATTCGTGATGAGATCATTCCACTAATGAATGTCGTTGATGAGGAGAAAAAGATTGCCGTTCAAGGTATGGTATTTAACCTTGACGTCAAGGAACTGCGTAATGGAAGCACGCTGTTTGTTTTCAATCTAACGGATTTTACAGATTCTTTATCGATGAAGGTATTCGCCAAAACGAAGGAAGATGTAAAAATCTTAAGCAAGCTCAGCAACAAGAAATGGATCAAAGCTAGAGGTAAGGTAGAATACGATCGCTTCATGCAGGAGCCTGAGCTTGTGATGATCCCTAACGATCTACATGAGATAAGTGCACCGCCTACTCGTATGGATCATGCGAAGGAGAAGCGGGTTGAGTTTCATCTGCATACGACAATGAGCACGATGGACGCAGTCACTCATGTGGGTGATTATATTGCGATGGCTGCTAAGTGGGGCCATAAAGCAATTGCAATTACGGACCATAGCAACGTTCAATGCTACCCTGATGCGGTGAAGGCAGCGAAGAAGCATGACATGAAGGTGTTATATGGTGTTGAAGCGAATCTAGTAAATGACTCTGTGCCGATTGTCATTAACCCTCGAGAAGAGCTTCTAGCAGAAGCAACTTATATCGTGTTTGATATTGAGACGACAGGTCTTTCTGTCATTAACAATAAAATTATTGAAATCGCTGGTGTTCGGATGCGTAATGGTGTGGAAGTGGATCGCTTTACTTCATTCATTAATCCACATGAAAAAATTCCTTACAATATTCAGCAGCTGACAAACATTACCGATGATATGGTTGCTGATGCGCCCGAGCTTGAGCCAACACTACGCCAATTTATCGAGTTTATTGGCGATGATATTTTAGTTGCCCATAACGCTCGCTTCGATATCGGCTTTATCCAAGCAAATTGCAAAACGCTCGGTATGCCAGAGGTTACGAATCCGGTGCTTGATACGTTAGAGCTGGCAAGACTACTTTATCCAACGATGAAAAATCACCGCCTGAACACATTGGCTGATAAATATAAAGTGAGCTTAGAAAATCACCATAGAGCGATTGATGATACGATTGCACTAGGTGGAATATTGAACGGGCTAGTAAAAGACGCAGTTGAGCGTAATATCGTTAAGCTAACACAGCTGAACGATTATGTCGGCCTCGATCTGTCCAATGCAAGACCGTTCCACTCAACCATTTATGCGCTTAATGCGGTCGGTAAAAAGAATCTATTCAAGCTGATCAGCCTATCACATACAGAATACTTTAAGAAGGTTGCTACGATTCCAAAAAGTAAGCTGATGGAGCTGCGTGAAGGCTTGCTTGTTGTTTCTGGCTGTGAGAAGGGCGAATTTTTTGAGACAGTGCTGAACAAGTCAGAGGAAGAGGCAGAAGAAGTTGCACAATTCTACGATGTGCTCGAGATCCAGCCAATAGACTTCTATATTCACTTGGTAGAAAAAGGACTTGTTGGCAGTCGAGCTGACTTGGAAAATGCATTAAGAAGAATTTATCAGCTAGGTATTAAGCTGAATAAGCCTGTGATCGCAACGGGTAATGTTCATTACCTTAATCCGATGGACAAGATCTATCGTGATATTACGATTCTCGGCATCACTGGCTTTAGTCCACTTAAAAATATGAGAAAGCCTGATGCTCATTTCCGTACAACCGACGAAATGCTGCAGGAATTCAAATTCCTTGGTGAAGAAGCCGCGTATGAGGTCGTTATTAAAAATACAAATGAGCTGGCAGACCGTTTTGAGCAATATCAGATGTTCCCTTCTGAGCTATTCGCTCCAAATATTGATGGAGCAGACGAAGAGATCCGCAATACTTGCTATGAGACAGCTAAATCGATGTACGGCGAGGATTTGCCGCAGGTTGTTATTGATCGATTAGAAAAAGAGCTAGTGCCGATTATTAAATACAACTTCTCGGCCAACTACCTCATATCAGAGAAGCTTGTTAAAAAGTCAAATGCTGACGGCTATCTCGTAGGTTCGCGTGGCTCGGTCGGTTCCTCTGTCGTAGCGACCTTCCTCGGCATATCAGAGGTTAATCCACTGCCTGCGCATTATTTATGTCTGAATAAGGAATGTAAATATAGCGAATGGTTTTTAGATGGTAGCGTGCCGAGTGGCTTTGACTTGCCTAATAAGGATTGTCCTAACTGTGGACAACCTCTAAAAGGGGAAGGTCAAGATATTCCGTTCGAGACGTTCCTTGGCTTCAAGGGAGACAAGGTTCCCGATATCGATCTTAACTTCTCAGGAGAGTATCAGCCAATCGCGCATAATTATACGAAGGAGCTCTTCGGAGAGAAAAGCGTATTCCGTGCGGGAACGATTGGTACTGTTGCTGAAAAAACAGCCTACGGCTTTGCTAAAAAGTATGAAGAAGAGCATGGGAAGAAGTGGAGAGGCGCGGAGCTATCACGTCTAGCTAGTGGCTGTACTGGTGTAAAACGCAGTACTGGTCAGCATCCCGGCGGTATCGTTGTTGTTCCTGACTATATTGAGGTAGAGGATGTTACACCTGTCCAGTATCCAGCGGATGATACTTCTGCAGAATGGAAAACGACGCATTTTGATTATCATGCCTTTGATGAAAACTTACTCAAGCTCGATATACTAGGGCACGATGATCCGACGATGATGAGGATGCTGCAGGATTTAACAGGCGTTGACCCTACGACCATACCGATGAATGATCCTAAGGTAATGAG
The DNA here is from genome assembly GCF_023715345.1 of Paenibacillus camelliae. Lineage (GTDB taxonomy): Bacteria > Bacillota > Bacilli > Paenibacillales > Paenibacillaceae > Pristimantibacillus > Pristimantibacillus camelliae. The sequence goes on along the minus strand of NZ_JAMBNY010000001.1, from coordinate 306,978 downwards.
CTTGTTCAACTCTACTGAGGCGCTCGGCGTAACACCACAGCAAATACGTACGGCCGTAGCAACCTATGGTGTGCCAGAGATGGGGACGAAGTTTGTTCGTCAGATGCTGCAGGAGACGCAGCCATCAAGCTTTGCCGATTTACTACAAATCTCAGGCTTATCCCATGGTACTGGTGTATGGCTCGGGAATGCTCAGGAGCTCATTAAAAATCGCACCTGTACAATCAAGACCGTAATCGGCTGTCGTGACGATATTATGCTTTATTTAATCTATAAGGCGGGTATGGATGCGTCACTAGCGTTTAAGATTACGGAGAGTGTTCGTAAAGGTAGAGGACTTACACCAGAGTGGATCGAGGAAATGAAACGCTGTAATGTACCGCAGTGGTATATCGATTCCTGTCTGCGCATTGAGTACATGTTCCCGAAAGCCCATGCCGCAGCTTATGTTATCTCAGCTGTTCGTACTGCATTTTTCAAGCTATATTACCCTATTGAATTTTATGCAACGTATTTTACTGTACGAGCGGATGATTTTGAGCTTGAGCTGTTATGTCAGGGCTACGATGCTATCGCGAAACGCATCGAGGAAATAGAAAGCAAAGGCTTTAGCGCAACTCCGAAAGAGAAAAGCATGCTGTCCCAGCTAGAAATGAGTCTTGAGATGACGGCAAGAGGCTTTTCCTTTAAGCCGATTGATCTGTATCGTTCGGATGCGGTTAAATTCCAAGTGGATGGCACATCTCTTATTCCACCGTTTGCTGCTGTTGCTGGTATAGGAGCCAATGCGGCGCGTAACATCGCTGCTGCAAAGGATGGCGGGGAATACTTATCCATTGAGGATTTCCAGATGAGAACAAAGGCATCTAAAACGACGATCGAGCTGCTCACCAATATGGGTTGCTTTAGAGGATTACCTGAATCGAACCAGCTCTCATTATTTTAGCAACTAATGCAACTAGAAATCATTTCTTGTCACTAACATGCGATTATGTTATAATTTTTGTGGCAATGATGTTGATAAGACTTTCGCGATTAAAGAGTGGGGAAACCCACTCTTTATGTGTTGTATTACCCAATTTTGATGAATGAAAGCTTTTAGGAGGAACGCATTTGAGTACATCAGCAATCAAAACCGCAATCGAGGCAATGATCACACCATTTCTTGAAGAGAATGGCTTTGAATTAGTGGATATTGAATACATAAAGGAAGGCAGTAATTGGTTCCTGCGCATTTTCTGTGACAAAGAGGGCGGCATCGATATCGATGAATGTGTACGTATTAGTGAGTATGTAAGTGAACAGCTTGACATTCACGAGCCAATCTCAGGAGCTTATTTCCTTGAAGTATCCTCGCCCGGTGCGGAGCGACCGCTAAAAAAGCCAGAGGATGTACAAAAAGCGATTGGCAAGAACGTATTTATTACGACCTATGAACCAATCAACAAGATGAAGGAATTTGAAGGCCAGCTTCTTGCATTTGACGGTGAGATGATCACTGTACGTGTAGGAAATAATGAGCATATATTACCTTACGAAAAAGTTGCAAGTGCTAGGCTTGCAATTATTTTCTAGTTTTTATGAGATGAAAGGGGGAACATCGTTCCAATGAGTATGGAGTTTATTGAAGCACTGCAAGAGATTGCAAAAGAGAAAGGCATCTCACAGGATGTGCTTTTAGAGGCGATTGAAGCCGCACTTATCTCCAGCTATAAGCGTAACTTCAATACTGCACAAAATGTTAGAGTAGAAATTAATCGTCATAACGGTGTCATTAAGGTATATGCTCGTAAAACGGTTGTCGAGGATGTATTAGATTCGAGATTAGAAATATCGCTTGAGTCTGCGCGTGAGGTGAACCCGCACTATCATTTAGATGATATTGCTGAGATCGAAGTAACCCCTCGAGATTTTGGTCGTATCGCCGCTCAAACAGCGAAGCAGGTCGTAACACAGCGTATTCGCGAAGCTGAGCGTGGTCTTATCTATAACGCATTTATCGATAAAGAGGAAGATATCGTAACGGGCCTTGTACAGAGACAGGATACTCGGAATTTGTATGTAGACCTCGGTAAAGTAGAAGCAGTCTTGCCACTTACTGAGCTTATGCCTACAGATAAATTCAAGCATCTTGATCGTGTGAAGGCTTTTATTACGAAGGTGGAAAATACGACTAAGGGACCGCAAATTATATTATCTCGCACTCATCCTGGATTGTTGAAGCGTCTATTTGAGCTTGAAGTTCCAGAAATATATGACGGTGTCGTAGAAATCCGATCTGTTGCAAGAGAAGCAGGCTTTCGCTCTAAGATCGCCGTATATTCTCGTAATAGCGAGGTGGATCCAGTTGGTTCTTGTGTCGGACCAAAAGGTATTCGTGTTCAAACGATCGTTAACGAGCTAAAAGGTGAGAAAATTGATATTGTCCGTTGGTCTGACAATATTGAGGAATATGTTGCGAATGCGTTAAGCCCTTCTAAAGTGCTGGAAGTTATCGTGTTTGAGCAAGAAAAGATGGCACGCGTGATCGTTCCAGATTATCAATTATCGCTAGCGATCGGAATTAAAGGCCAAAATGCTCGTCTCGCGGCAAAGCTTACGGGCTGGAAAATTGATATAAAATCTGAAACGCAGGCTGAGCAGGAGTTTGGGCGTCCTAAAACTTCGCAAGAAGTGATGCATCAGGACTCGGTATCGTTCGACTAAATTCAGAATGGAGGGTGTGCGATGAGACCAAGAAAAGTACCGCTTCGTAAATGTGTGGCATGTCAAGAGATGATGCCGAAGAAGGAACTCATTCGGGTCGTACGGACACCGGAGGAACAAGTTCTGATTGATCTAACGGGCAAAAAATCTGGCCGTGGTGCTTATTTATGTGGTAAGCAAAGCTGTTTTAAGTTGGCGAGAAAAAGCAAGGCGCTTGATCGAGCATTAAAACAGCCGGTGAGCGATGACATCTATGAACAGCTTGAAGCGGATTTTGTGAAAATCGAGGACGAATTTATTGCAAGCAAGGAGCTAATGGATGAAGACGAATAAAGCTTTGTCAGCCTTAGGTATGGCAATGCGAGCGGGGAAGCTAGCGACTGGTGATGAAATCGTACTGAAAGCAATACGAGCTGGAAAAGCAAAGCTCGTCATTGTAGCGAATGACGCTTCGGACAATACGAAAAAGAAGTTTCGTGATAAATGCGGAAGCTATGACGTTTCGTTAGTCGAGGCTTATGATAGAGAAAGCTTAGGCAGAGCAATTGGAAAAGCAGAGCGAGTTATTATCGCAGTAACTGACGTGCAATTTGCACAATTGATTGCAGGTCATTTAAGCCAAAATATGGAGGTGGATCTTACTTGAATAATAAACAAGATGGTAAGGAAAATAAAGACAAGCTGCGCGTTTACGAGTATGCAAAATCCGTAAATATGAGCAGTAAGGAAATAATCACCATTCTTAAAAGGCTCGATTTACCTGTAAACAATCATATGAGCGTTATGGAAAATGTGATGGTATCTAAGGTAGAAGGCTTCTTTCGTGAGATAAAGGAGAATGCAGCAGTGAAAAAATCTAATGCTGAAGCTCCAGCATCTAAGGCAAAAACAGCTAACACTACAGATACAACACAGGATAAAAAGCAAAACATAGACGAAAAAAGACAGGGGACAATGAATTCTATTAATATGAACGACAATCAAAAACGTGAGCAACGTCCACAAACTAATCAAACGAATCGTGATCAAAAGCCTAGAACAGGGCAAAGCAGACCTCAAGGTCAAGGCCAAGGCGGTAATCGTCCACAAGGTAACCGACCACAAAGTAGTTCGAATTCTCAAGGCGGATCTGGCTTCCAGAACCGTTCGCAAAGCAGCCAAGGCGGTAACCGCGGTCCGAGCAGCAATGCACAAGGTGGCAATCGTGGTCCAAGCAGCGGCGGTGCACAAGGCAATCGTCCACAAGGTGGCAATCGCCCTCAAGGCGGACAAAACCGTGGAACGAGCACGCAAGGCACAGCTTCCAAAGCATTCGAGTCACGCTTTGAGAATAGCAGACCGACTTCTGGCGGCGAAGAGAAAAACTACAGCAGCGGTAATAAAGGCAAACACAGCAATAGACGTTTCGAGGATGGACGATCAAATCCAAACTTTAGAAACAAAAACAATAGAGGGCGTCAAGGACGTAATCAGTCTCAGCCGCCTCGTGAGAAAATTGACAACACGCCGAAGAAAATTATTGTACGCGGTACAATGACGGTCGGAGAGCTGGCTAAGCTGCTTCATAAGGATGCTTCTGAGGTTATTAAAAAGCTTCTTTTCCTAGGTGTAATGGCAACGATTAATCAGGAAGTTGATATGGATGCTATCCTGCTAATCGCTGGTGAATATGGTATTGAGGTAGAAGTGAAAATTCCGGTAGAGGAAGATAACTTCGAAACGGTTGAAGAGGTCGATGAGGAAAGTGATCTTATGACTCGCCCTCCAGTTGTTACGATCATGGGTCACGTTGACCACGGTAAAACAACATTGCTTGACTCTATTCGTAAATCAAGTGTTACGACTGGTGAAGCCGGCGGTATTACGCAGCATATCGGTGCATACCAAGTAGAAATCAACAATAAAAAAATTACGTTCCTAGATACACCTGGTCACGAAGCGTTTACGCTTATGCGTGCTCGTGGTGCTCAAGTAACGGATATTACAATTATTGTAGTAGCAGCAGATGACGGCATTATGCCGCAAACGGTAGAGGCAATCAATCACGCTAAAGCAGCAAATTGTCCAATTATTGTTGCAGTTAACAAAATTGATAAACCGACTGCAAACGTTGATAAAATCAAGCAAGAGATGACAGAATATGAACTGGTACCAGAAGAGTGGGGCGGAGATACAATCTTCGTTGAAGTTTCTGCGAAACAGCGTATTGGCCTTGAAAACTTGCTTGAGATGATTCTACTCGTAGCAGAAGTGAATGAATACAAAGCGAATCCGAACAAGCGTGCTCGTGGTACCGTTATCGAAGCAGAGCTTGATAAAGGTAAAGGTCCGGTTGCTCGTATTCTTGTACAGCACGGAACGCTTAAGGTTGGAGATGCATTCGTAGCGGGTAACTGCTTCGGTCGTGTAAGAGCAATGGTGAACGATCGCGGTCGCCGTATGAAGGAAGCAGGTCCATCTACACCTGTAGAGATTACAGGTTTAACTGAAGTGCCACTTGCTGGAGATCCGTTCATGGTGTTCGAGGATGAGCGTAAAGCTCGTGCAATTGCAGATCGCCGTGCGATTAAGCATCGTCAATCTGAGATCGGTGCAAATACACGCGTAACACTAGATGATCTATACAACCACATTAAAGAAGGCGAGATGAAAGAGCTGAACGTCATTATTAAAGCTGACGTACAAGGCTCTGCTGAAGCACTTAAAGGCTCGCTTGCTAAAATCGAGGTTGAAGGTGTACGTGTGAAAATTATCCACAGTGGTGCAGGTGCGATTACAGAGTCTGATATTATTCTTGCTTCTGCATCTAATGCAATTGTAATTGGATTTAACGTTCGACCGGAGCCACAAGCAGAATATACGATCGAGCAGGAAAAAGTTGATGTTCGTATGCATAGCATCATTTATAATGCTATCGATGAAATTGAACAAGCTATGAAGGGACTTCTGGAGCCAGTATATAAAGAGGTCGTTACTGGTCATGCTGAGGTTCGTAACATTTTCAAAGTATCGAAAATTGGTGCAATTGCCGGTTGTATGGTTACCGATGGCAAAATCGGACGCAACTCAGAAGCTCGTGTAATACGTGATGGTATCGTCGTATATACTGGTAAAATTGACTCCTTGAAGCGCTATAAGGATGATGCGAAGGAAGTTTCTCAAGGCTTTGAATGCGGGATTACACTGGAACGCTTCAACGATGTTAAGGAATCAGATGTTATCGAAGCCTTTGTCATGGAGCCAGTTGAGAGGTGATTAAGCAATGGCAAAAATACGGGTTGGCCGTGTAAGTGAGCAGATCAAGAAGGAATTAAGCCTGATTATTCAAACAGAGCTAAAAGATCCGCGTATTGGCTTTATTACAGTAACAGGTGTTGAAACGACAAATGATTTGTCACAGGCCCGAGTTTATCTTAGTGTACTAGGCAGTGATGAACAGAAGGAAGAGACGCTGCGCGCATTGTCAAAGGCTTCTGGCTATTTACGCTCAGAGCTAGGCAAGCGAGTTAAATTACGTCATACACCGGAACTGCAATTCAAATTTGATAGCAGCATTGAATATGGCAGTCGCATTGAATCCTTACTTTCTGATATTAATCAGGATATGGGTCCCAAATGAGTGCTGCAGACAAATATGTATCACAACTCGAAGAAGCAATAGCCTTTATACAAGGCTATTCTTCTTATCTAGTTGTTGCTCATGAAAACCCCGATGGTGATGCGATTAGCTCATGTGCTGCGATGAGTTGGTTGCTGGAGCAATACGGCAAACAGGTAACGATCGTGAATCAGAGTGAATTGCCTGGTCGTCTAAGCTACCTTTATCACTACGAGGACATTGTTCAATATGATGTTAATGCTGAGCTTCAGTTCGATGCAGTTATTGCACTGGATTGTGCAGATGCGTCAAGACTAGGCGATGTCATGACATTAATTCAAGAGCGGAAATCACCGCTGCTGAACATTGATCATCATGCAACGAATAATGGATTTGGTACCGTTAATGTCATTCGCAGCGATGCTGCAGCGACAGTAGAGATTATTTATGACATCATTAAGAAAACCTCCTTTACACCGAATTTAGCATGTGCTAAAGCGCTCTATTCTGGACTTTTAACAGATACAGGCGGCTTCCGTTACTCCAATACCTCACCAGCTGTCATGTCGATGGCATCAGAATTACTTTCACTTGGTGTCTCTGCTTATGAGTTAGCTGATCATTTGCTTGAAAAGATGACAATGGGAAGATTAAAGCTGCTGCAAGCAGCGCTTGCCCGAATAACGTTTAACGAAGAGCAAACGATTGGCTGGGTTACCATTATGAAGGATGACCTTAAAAATTGTGGAGCTGTGACTGAGGATATTGAAGGGATTGTCAACTATATCTTAAACGTAGAAGGTGTAGAGGTCGGGATTCTATTCAAAGAATCAGATACAGGAATCGTGAAGGCTAGCATTCGTTCAAAGGGCAAAGTGAATGTGTCCGAAGTAGCTCAAAGCTTTGGCGGTGGTGGCCATGTTAGAGCTGCTGGCTGTCGCTTAACTGCTAATATGGATGAGAGCGTTCAAAGCTTGGTTGAAGCGTTTCGAAAGGCGTTGACATAGATGGACGGCATATTGGCTATATGGAAACCTGAGGGCTGGACGTCGCATGATGTAGTAGCTAAAACACGACGTTTATTAGGTATGAAACGAATTGGACACGCGGGTACACTTGATCCTATGGTGACAGGTGTACTTCCTCTTTGTTTGGGGAGAAGCACGCGTGTTGTTGAATATATACAAGAGCGTCCCAAATCATATGAGGCGACGATCTGTCTTGGAGTAGCAACCGATACCGAGGATATGACAGGAGAAATAATTGATTCTGTGGAATCCGTTCAAGTATCAGAGCAGGACATAAAAAAAGTACTGAAGCAATTTATCGGTAACATCGAGCAAATTCCTCCGATGTACTCAGCAGTTAAGGTGGATGGCAAACGTTTGTATGAGCTAGCACGTGAAGGGAAATCAGTTGAAAGAAAAGCTCGCCAGGTGACAATCCATCAGATTGAGCTAATTTCAATTGATCTTGAGAAAAAGCATCCCCAGTTTACTTTCTCTGTGCTCTGTTCTAAAGGGACTTATATACGTACATTATGTGTTGATATTGGCAGGGCATTAGGAGTGCCAGCTGCGATGGCCTCACTCGTTCGAACGATGTCCGGCGGTATCGTTAAGGAGCAATGTGTAACCTTGGAGCAAGTAGAAGAGCATATGCAGCAAGGGACGCTTGAGGATATCCTCATCAGTCCTGATCAAGCGATTGATCACATTCCAGCCACAACAGTCAAAAGCATAAAACGCAAATACGCCATTCAAGGGCAAAAGCTCTATTGGACTGATATTGATGGACATCAGCAGCTAGAAGACGGCTCGATCGTGCGTGTATTTGACGAGGCGGGGATATTTTTAGGGATTTTCCAGCTTGATAAAAAACATCATCTAGTTTTGCCGGTTAAAGTATTTTCTTAGTGAAAAATGTTAAAGATGAAATGTAGGTGTGTCAACTTTGAAAATCATAACATTGACTTACCCTATATCCACAAATGATATAGCGCTAGACGACCGTTCCATATCGATTGCGTTAGGTCATTTTGACGGCGTGCATCGTGGGCATCAGCAAGTGATAAGCAAGGCGGTAAGCACGGCAAAGGAGCAAGGACTTGCCTCGGCAGTTATGACGTTTGATCCTCATCCGAAGGTCATTCTCGGTCATGGAGAGCAATATACACATTGCTTAACACCTCTTCCAACGAAGATAGAGCTATTTGAAGAGCTTGGTGTTGATTATGTGTTTGTTGTTCGCTTTGATCTAGAATTTGCGGCGATAACGCCAAAGGCCTTCGTTGAGCAATTGCTTCGCGAGCTTAACGTTGTCCATGTTGCTGTTGGCTTTGACTTTCGCTTTGGTGCGAAAGGTGCTGGAACACCAGAAGTGCTTGCACAGCTATGCGAGCCTAACATTGTGGTCGATAAGGTAGAGGCTTTTATGATCGACGATGCTAAGGTTAGCAGTACAATTATTCGTCAATACTTAGAGGAAGGTAACATTGAGCAAGCCAATCATCTGCTTGGAAGAAACTTTCAAGTGGAAGGCGTTGTCGTCCAAGGAGATCAGCGAGGACGCACCATCGGTTTTCCGACAGCGAATTTGCGTCTTGATGCCCCATATTTGACGATACGATTAGGTGTTTATGCGATTATCGCTCATCTAGGCGATCGTACATATTACGGAGTCTTGAACCATGGAATGAAGCCAACCTTCTATGCAGAGGATATCGTACCTGTTATGGAAGCACATTTATTTGATTTTTCTGAGGATATTTATGGTGAGCATATGACCGTTGAATTTGTGAAATTTATTCGACCGGAGCAACGCTTTGCAGGCATAACTGAACTAATTGCACAAATTAATAAAGATGCTGATCAAGTAAAAGCATTGTTCTCGCAACAATAATCTCGACAAACCAATTTCGATTATGCTATACTATGAACTGTTGTCAGGCGTGTATTTAGTACAAGCTTGTTCAACTGAACCTTAGCTTGGATTTCGAGCTCACCGCCGAATGCTAGGCTAATGGCGATTATGATAAGGAGGTGAATCAGGATGGCAATCACTCAAGAACGTAAAAATGAAATTATCGAGACACATAAAACTCACGCTAGTGACACTGGGTCTCCAGAGGTACAAATCGCTATCCTAACGGAAAACATCGTTAATTTGACAGATCACTTACGTACGCATAAGAAAGATCATCATTCGCGTCGTGGTTTGTTGAAAATGGTAGGTCAACGTCGTAAACTACTTGCTTACCTTAAAAAGAAAGATGTTAGACGTTATAGCGCATTGATTGAAAAATTAGGCCTACGCCGTTAAGATCAGTGTAAAGAAAAGCAACCTGCAGTCCTTGGGGTGGTCCAATCATGGATCTAAAGGCTTCGGGTTGCTTTTTATAATAATAGAGGAGGGTTTGAATGCAACATCGAGTTGAAACGACGCTAGGTGGAAGACCACTTGTTCTTGAAACAGGTCGATTGGCTAAGCAAGCCAATGCAGCTGTTATGGTTCGTTATGGTGAAACGGCTGTACTATGTACAGTAACTGCTTCAACAGAACCAAAGGATCTGGATTTCTTCCCGCTAACCGTAAACTATGAAGAACGCCTATATGCAGTAGGTAAAATTCCAGGGGGCTTTATTAAACGCGAAGGTAGACCAAGCGAGAAAGCAATTCTTTCCAGCCGTCTAACTGACCGTCCAATTCGCCCACTATTCCCTGAGGGCTTCCGAAATGATGTTCAAATTGCGAATATCGTGATGTCCGTAGATCGAGATTGCTCACCTGAAATTGCTGCTATGATTGGTACTTCAGCTGCACTTACTATCTCAGACGTTCCGTTTAACGGACCGGTGGGTGGTGTTGTCGTTGGACGTATTAATGGAGAGTTTATTATTAATCCAACAGTAGCTCAGGAACAAGAATCCGATATTTACGTTGTCGTATCTGGTACAAAAGATGCGATTATGATGGTTGAAGCTGAAGCGAATGAAGTGCCAGAATCGGTTATGCTCGAAGCAATTATGTTCGGTCATGATGCGATTAAGGAGCTTATCGTATCGATTGAAGAGCTTCAAAAGCTTGCTGGTAAAGAAAAAATGGAAGTTGTGTTACATACAGTTGATGAAGCTGTGAATAAAGCCGTTCGTGAATTTGCTTCTGAACGCCTTGTTGCAGCTGTAAGTATTGCTGAAAAGCATGCGCGTCAGGATGCGATTGATGCGGTTAACGCAGAAACAGTCGCTCATTTCGAAGAGGTATATGCAGAAACTCCTGAGCTTATTGCTGATGTGAAGGAAGTATTGTACGACATCGTTAAGGAAGAGGTTCGACGCTTAATTACACATGACAAGGTACGTCCGGATGGCCGTGCGTTAAGTGAAATTCGTCCAATCGAATGTGATGTTGCACTGCTGCCTCGTACACATGGTTCCGGCTTGTTCACACGTGGACAAACTCAGGCGCTAAGCATTTGTACGTTAGGTGCACTTGGTGATGTGCAGATCCTTGATGGTATTTCAGCTGAAGAAACGAAACGCTTTATGCATCATTACAACTTCCCTCCATTCTCTGTAGGTGAGGCAAGACCGCTTCGTCCTCCAGGTCGTCGTGAGATTGGACATGGTGCGCTTGGCGAGCGTGCGTTATCTAAAGTTATTCCTTCCGAGGAAGAGTTCCCATATACAATTCGTCTAGTGTCTGAGGTACTTGAATCCAATGGTTCGACTTCACAAGCAAGTATCTGTGCAAGTACTCTCGCAATGATGGATGCTGGTGTACCGATTAAAGCTCCTGTAGCGGGTATTGCAATGGGTCTTATTAAAGACGGCGAACAATTCTCGATTCTTTCTGATATCCAAGGTATGGAAGATCATCTTGGGGATATGGACTTTAAGGTTGCAGGTACAGCTGAAGGTGTAACAGCGATTCAGATGGATATTAAAATTCAAGGTATTGACCGTGCGATTTTAGAGCAAGCGCTTGATCAAGCACGTGAAGGCCGACTTCATATTCTTGGTAAAATGACTGAGGTTATGACATCATCTCGCTCTAGCTTATCGAGATACGCTCCGAAAATTGTCAGCATGAAAATTAATCCTGATAAAATTCGCGATGTTATCGGTTCTGGTGGTAAGATTATTAACAAAATTATCGAGGAAACTGGCGTTAAGATCGATATTGAGCAGGATGGCTCCGTATTCATTGCTTCATCTGATGAGGAAATGAATGAGCGTGCGAAGCAAATTATTGAAGGCATTGTTAAAGAGGTCGTTGTTGGTGAAATTTATCTAGGAACAGTGAAGCGTATTGAGAAGTTCGGCTGTTTTGTTGAGATCTTACCTAACAAAGATGGCCTTGTTCATATTTCCCAGCTATCTACTGAGCGCGTGGCGAAGTGTGAGGATGTCGTAAAAATTGGTGATCAAATTACAGTAAAAGTAACAGAAATTGATCAGCAAGGACGCGTTAATTTGTCCCGTAAAGCAGTGCTTCAAGCAGAAGAGGCGCCGAAGGCGTAACATATGTTTGAGTTATAGTTAAACATGCGAGGAAGAGTCAGAGTTCATCTGTCTCTTTTTTTGCGTTTCATTCATAAAGCAACCTTTGTCCACATAACATGTACTACAACTGAGCTTGTACGGATTAAGCTGATTAAATGATGATGTGGAGTGAGTAGGTTGAATCGTACATGGTGGAAAAGAGCTTCATTCATTGCAGCGAGCATGCTGATGCTTGCGGTACTAGTGAAAATGAATGGAAACATTTCGAGCTTTATGCAACATATTAAAGAGCAGGATGCTGTATATACATTTGTTCAAGTAAATCGTAGTGATTCTGAAAAAGCCGAGTTACTCAAGCAAATTAAGGAAGAGGCAGAAAAGCTGAGAGTTGAACCAATCAATGCCCGAATTGACCGCGTGTATAAAGCAATCCCAGGTTACAACGGACTAGAGGTAGACATTGATGCTACCTATGAATTAAATGTAAATACAGTACGAGGTGCACAGCTGCGATTTATTTATCGTGAGGTAGAGCCCGCAGTGCAGCTAGAGGATTTAGGAAGTTATCCGATCTATAAAGGGAATCCAGAAAAAAGATCGGTGGCGTTAATGATTAATGTGGCTTGGGGCAATGAGTATTTGGATTCAATCCTTAATACGTTAAAGACGGAGGATGTAAAGGCTACTTTCTTCTTTGATGGATCATGGCTTAGCAAAAACAAAGAGCTCGCCCTCCGAATTCAGCAGGAAGGACATGAAATATCCAACCATGCCTACAGCCATCCGGATATGGCGACTTTGTCTCGATCGGAGCAGCAACGACAGATTGTTAAAACAGAGCAACTACTGAAGGAAATGAACGTCAATAATCAATGGTTCGCACCGCCGTCCGGCTCCTTTAATGCTACGACTGTGCAAGTTGCCAGAGAACAGGGGCTTCTGACGGTACTATGGACGATTGACACGATTGATTGGCGCAATCCTACGTCAGATCAAGTAATGGCACGTATTAAGTCTAATCTTGAGCCTGGCGCAATGATTCTGATGCATCCAACGGCAGCAACCGAACAGACATTGCCGATGATGATTCAATATATGAAGGAGAAAGGATATATACCTGGTACTGTTGCACATACCCTTTCTTCAGAACGATTGCACGATGCAGTTGAGGGAGTAGACATATTTTGATATAGTGATATCATTCACATAAATGCTTGCGATGTAACTTTTCGTTGCAAGGGAGTATAGTAAGAAACTACGAAAAGTATTGGTAATGCTTCCGAAGCAACTTTTCGTTGCAAGGAAGTATGGCTGAACTTACGAAAAGGTTTAGGAGGGCGCTTGGTGGAAAAATACAAGCTTAGCAACGGCATGCGTGTCGTTGTCGAACAAATTCCTACCGTACGATCTGTTTCATTCGGTATATGGGTAAAGAATGGTTCCCGCAATGAAACGGTACATAATAACGGAATTTCACATTTTATTGAACACATGATGTTCAAGGGAACAGGAAAGCGCAGTGCACGCGATATTGCTGACTTATTTGATGGGATCGGCGGTAATGTGAATGCATTTACCGCTAAGGAATACACCTGTTACTTTGCTAAGGTGCTTGATTCTCATTTGCCACTAGCTGTTGATGTATTGGCAGATATGTTTTTTAATTCGCAAATGGATAAAGAAGAGCTCGCGAAGGAGCGTAACGTCATACTAGAAGAGATATCGATGTATGAGGATACACCGGATGATCGAGTTCATGATGAAGTGGCTAAGTCTGCCTATGGCGACCATCCGCTTGCTTATACGATTTTAGGTACGGAGCAGACTCTTGAATCGATGAGCTCCGAGGATTTGCTGCAATTTATGAAGGATCGTTATACCATAGATAATATCGTGTTGAGTGTTGCAGGTAATATTGAGCCGAAAAGCTTAATTGAGCTGCTGGAAACATATTTTGGACATTATCGGAATGATGCGACTGAGCCAACGAGCATTACGGCTCCAAGCTTTATTGGTGATTATTCATTCTTCCAAAAGAAAACGGAGCAAAATCATATCTGCATATCATTTCCAGGCTTCGCGATGGGCACTCCGCTGCAGAATGCAATGATTTTACTTAATAATGCGCTGGGCGGCGGTATGAGCTCACGTCTGTTTCAAGTGATACGTGAGGAGCGGGGATTAGCTTATTCCGTTTATTCCTATCATAGTGCAGCTGCAGATTCTGGTCTTTTTACGATTTATGCTGGAACTGCACCAAAGCAAACCGAAGAGGTTGTCAATTTAACGATGGAGCTTATGCATGAAGTTGGAAGCAAAGGCCTATCGGAAGCGGAGCTTATTCGAGGCAAGGAGCAGCTCAAAGGCTCGCTTATCCTTAATCTTGAAAGCACGAGCAGTCGTATGAATCGAAATGGCAAGCATGAGCTTATGCTCGGTAAGCATAATTCGATTGATGCCTTGCTAGCTCGTATTGATGCGATTACGATGGATGATATTAAAGAAGTGACTAAGACGATGCTCGCAACACCTTTTGCTATTTCAATGGTTGGTGCAAGCGACAAAGCAATTGCTAACCTTAGGAGGGATCAGCTTGTATCAAGTGTTATTTAAAAGAATGCCTGGCAATGAGGATTTAGCTATACCCAAAAGGATGACAGAAGGCTCCGCAGGCTTTGATCTGCAGGCGGCAGTTGATGAACCCATCATTCTTGCTCCTGGTGAGCGCAAGCTGATTCCGACTGGCTTTGCCATGGCAATGCCTAATGAGCTGGAGGCGCAAATTCGTCCGCGCAGCGGTCTAGCATACAAGCACGGGATTACATGCTTGAATACACCTGGCACCATCGATGCTGATTATCGTGGAGAGGTGAAGGTATTGCTTGTTAATTTTGGTAGCGAGCCATTCACGATTGAGCGTGGTGAACGAATTGCACAAATGCTGTTTGGACTTGTACCAAAGGTTGCAATCGAAGAAGCTGATGAGCTGCCAGACACCGTTCGCGGTGCAGGCGGTTTTGGACATACAGGAGTATAGGTTTTATATCGAGCGACAAAAAGAGCAGTATGCCGAATAGGCATACTGCTCTTTTTTTGTGCTCAGCTTGAGGGCTTTAGTTTGGTTATGTAATGAGTCTTTTAGGTATCAAGCATTAGTGTTTGCTTAGATATGTTGTGCGTCCTTGCTCAAGCTTTGATGGTTATGGCGAGGTGTTAGCTGAATATAGCAATACAAGGTTTGCTCAACGCTCACCGTGAGCGGAGGAGCAAAGCGATTCTGTAAAACGAAGTGGCTCGCCTTTAAGGCCTGATTCGACCTTGTTGAACTTTAAAAAGATTCAGCTCTAGTTATACACCTATTTTTGTGCAACCGCATAGTATAGCATATATTTTTGAGCCAGAAAGGAGTGTGCCCCATGTTAACGGGCGTAAATGTACTTCTGCTTGGCGGAGATGCAAGGCAGCTTGAAATCATTAATAAGCTTTGCGAAAACAATGCAACAGTCAGCATCTGTGGTTTTGAACAGAAGAAGGAATTGCCTGATAAAGCAATTTCAATTGAGCTGAATAAACAGGCTTTTGCTAAGCTTGATGCACTTTTGCTGCCAGCTGTCGGTTGCGATGACGATGGATATGTGCATACCGTTTTCAGCAGCGAAACGATACAGCTAACAGATGAACTGCTTGCTGCCTTACCTAAAACTTGCGTCATTTATGCAGGCATGGCTAAACCTTATTTGAAGGAGCTCTGTGCGCGTCACCAATTACAGCTAGTAGAGTTGTTCGAGCGTGATGATATTGCAATCTTTAATTCGATACCGACGGTGGAAGGCGCGCTTATGATGGCCATTCAGCATACCGATATCACCATTCACCGATCTCACTCGATGGTTCTGGGGTTCGGCCGAACGGGAATTTCTATGGCGAGAGGTTTGCAGGCATTGGGTTCGAACGTGTGGGTTGGTGTAAATCGAAGCCAGCACTTTGCACGTGCTTATGAAATGGGCTTTCAGCCTTTCTACACAAAGGATCTTGAGCAATATGTGGTGAATATTGACTTGCTTTTTAATACAATTCCGACTATGATTATCACAGCACAAATAATCGACAAACTACAAAAAAGCGCGGTTATTATCGATCTTGCGACAAAGCCAGGGGGAACAGATTTTTCCTATGCTGAGTCAAAAGAGATAAAAGCGTTGCTTGCGCCAGGACTGCCTGGCATTGTAGCTCCGAAGACAGCAGGTCTAATTCTCGCCGATTGCTTAAGCCAATTACTATTGGATCAAATGAAGCGGAGGGAATTATGATGGATTGGAACGGAAAAACAGTTGGTTATGCGCTGTCAGGCTCACATTGCACATTTGAAGAGGTAATGCCGCAAATCCAACGATTTGTTGATGCAGGAGCGAATGTCATTCCGATTGTGTCCAATACGTTGATTACGACGGATACTCGTTTTGGCACGGCCGAAAAATGGCGTAATGAGCTTAATAGAATTACAGGTAATGAGATTGTCTCTACTATCGTGCAAGCAGAGCCGCTTGGACCATCGAAAAAAATTGATGTCCTTACGATCGCTCCTTGTACTGGTAATACAACAAGTAGACTTGCAAATGCAATCACGGATAGCGCCGTGCTAATGGCTGCTAAATCCCAAATGCGCAATGGTAGGCCAATCGTTATTGCGATTTCGACTAATGATGGATTAGGCTTAAATCTAGCGAATATTGCCAAGCTCATTGTTACGAAAAATATTTATTTTGTACCGTTCGGTCAAGATGATCCTATCAATAAACCGAATTCTTTAGTTGCTAGAATGGACTTGATTATGGAAGCATGTGAAGCGGCCTTGCAAGGTAAGCAGCTGCAGCCACTTTTAGTCGAGCGCCATTAATATATAAGTAATAGAGGGGAGAAGCATCATATGTCAAATCAAAAATTATACAATGTAGCAGTTGTCGGATCAACGGGAGCAGTAGGGGAACAAATTATTAAGCTGTTGGAGACGAGAAACTTCCCTATAAATGAGATCAAATTTTTATCTTCAGCACGTTCAGCTGGTAAAACTCTTACGTTTAGAGGGCAGGAGCATGTCATTGAGGAAGCAACACCAGATAGCTTTAATGGAGTAGAAATTGCACTATTTAGTGCTGGTGGTGACGTAAGTAAGGCATTAGCGCCTGAGGCAGCAAAGCGTGGTGTTGTTTGTATCGATAATACGAGTGCATTCCGTATGGATCCAAATGCTCCGCTTGTTGTTCCAGAGGTTAACGCTGATAAAATTAAGGAGCATAATGGTATAATTGCCAATCCGAACTGCTCTACGATCCAAATGGTCGTAGCACTTAAACCGCTGCATGATCGTTACCGTATTAAACGTGTTATCGTTTCGACGTATCAAGCCGTTTCTGGAGCAGGTGCTCGTGCGATTCAAGAAACACTTGACCAAACACGTGCTGTACTTGACGAAAAACCATTTACACCAGATGTATTGCCAGTTGGGGGACTACCTGTAAAGCATCAAATTGCATTTAATGCGATTCCGCAAATTGATAAGTTTACAGAAAACGGCTATACCTTTGAAGAAATGAAAATGACAAACGAAACAAAAAAAATTATGGGTGACGATTCGATTGAAGTATCTGCTACTTGTGTTCGAATCCCTGTTATTTACGGACATTCAGAATCCGTATATGTTGAATTTGATGAGCAATTCGACGTTGAAGAAGTGAAGGAATTGCTAGCAGCTGCGCCAGGCGTTACGCTTGTGGATGATCCTGCTAATCAGCAATATCCTTTAGCTACCGATTCAGCTGGCAAGCCAGATGTTTTCGTAGGCCGCATTCGTCGTGATATTACGAGTGAAAAAGGCTTGAACATGTGGATTGTGTCTGACAACCTACTAAAAGGCGCTGCATGGAATGCAGTACAAATCGCAGAATATATTGCAAAAGGCTAATGGCCTTCACTTCGTCAACTTAGGCTGTGTACCTTGGAGGCGAAGTAAGTTATGCGAATCATTGTTCAAAAATTTGGCGGTACGTCTTTATCGACTAGTCAAGCTAAGGAACATGTAATCCAACATATAAAGCGCGAACGTGACAACGGCTATGCCGTTGTCGTCGTTGTATCTGCGATCGGTAGAAGAGGTGATCCATACGCTACCGATACACTGCTTGATCAATTGCAGCCCTATGGGCACGCCATTGATCTGAAAGAGCGGGATATGCTGTTAAGCTGCGGTGAACTAATTAGCGCGACGTTAATTGGGGCACAGATACGTTCGGAAGGAATTCCTGCATTGGTGCTCTCTGGTGGAGAGGCCGGCATTGAGACTGATGAGGAGTATGGATCAGCTAAGATCATAGCTATAAAACCAGAGCGGATATTAAAGGCTTTGGAGGCTGATCATGTTGTTGTCGTCACAGGCTTTCAAGGAATGACGAAGCACGGGGCTGTTACAACGCTTGGCAGAGGGGGAAGCGATACATCTGCGACGGCGCTTGGCGCAGCTCTTAAGGCTGAGATCGTTGATATATATACCGATGTGAATGGAATTTTAACGGCTGATCCCAAGCTAGTAAGCGATGCAAAACCGATTGCACAAGTGAGCTACGCTGAAATTTGCCATATGGCGAGAGAAGGAGCAAAAGTCGTTCACCCACGCGCGGTTGAGATCGCTCAGCAGGCACGCATACCTGTTCGTATTCGGTCAACGTTTTCGAATGAGGAAGGCACATTAGTGCAGGATGCAGCTTGGGAGCATAATGAACACGCTGTGCTGGACCGGCACGTGACCGGTATCGCGTATGCCAAAGGTATTACTCAGCTTTACGTATCGGGAACCGATGAGCGTAAACATGACCCTCAGCTAATATTTGAGACGCTAGCTAATCATCAGATTAGTGTTGATTTTATCAATGTATCAGCTTCACATTCGATATTTACTGTGCAAGCAGAACAGAATAGAATCGCTTATACACTGCTGCAGGAACGTGGCTTTCATGTTCTGCTTAATGATGAGTGTGCTAAAATCTCAATTATTGGCGGTGGGATGAATGGTCAACCCGGTGTCATGGCTCGTATTGTCGCAGCTTTAACAAAAGAAAGTATTCCAATTCTGCAATCTGCAGATTCCAATGCTGCGATCTGGGTTCTTGTAAAAGAGGAGTACATGTCGAAAGCATTAACAGCACTGCATTCAACGTTTGATCTTAATCGTTAAACACTATACAATGATGAATATGATGTCTGATATATGGCAAATGGTAGGAGGAATTCGGATGGAGTTCGGAAGATTGATTACCGCAATGGTAACGCCTTTCGATAGCGAAGGTAATATTGATTGGTCGACAACGGAAAAGCTATTGGAGCGTTTAATTGTGGATCAGCAAAGTGACAGTATTGTCGTAGCTGGCACGACCGGTGAATCACCAACCTTAACACATGAAGAAAAATTAGAGCTGTTCTCATTTGCTGTGAAGCAGGCTAACGGCAGAGTAAAGATTATTGCTGGTACTGGCAGTAATAATACTCGTGCTTCCATTGAATTATCACGGGAGGCAGAGCAGTGTGGCGTCGATGGTTTATTGCTCGTTGCACCGTATTACAATAAGCCATCTCAGGAAGGGTTGTACCTTCATTTTAAATCCATTGCTGAGAGCACAAAGCTACCAGTAATGCTTTACAACGTTGAAGGTAGAACGGGTGTCAATATTTCTGCTCAAACTACACTTCGTCTAGCAGAGCTGCCAAACGTCGTTGCAACGAAGGACTGCGCTAATTTGGAGCAGCTTACAACAATTGCAGCAGGCGCACCAGAAGGCTTCCGTATTTACTCTGGCGATGATAGTGCTGCGCTGCCTGCAATGGCGGTTGGAGCATATGGCATCGTAAGTGTGGCCTCTCACATTGTTGGTAAAGAAATGAAGGATATGATTAATAGCTATGTCTCAGGAGACGTTGTAAAGGCTGCTAAGCTACATCAGGAGCTATCACCAGTATTTAAGGGGTTATTCCACTGTCCGCATCCTACACCTAATCCTGTGCCGGTTAAGCACGCGCTTTCGCTTGTAGGTTTACCGGTAGGCTCCGTTCGCTTGCCACTGGCGCCAATTACGCCAGATGAAGCAAGTTTTGTTGCTTCACTCAAGCCGATTAAAGATCAATTACAATAGAAATAAATGCTTTTGAGAAGGCTGCATGTCAACTTGGCATGCAGCCTTTTTCCATTGCATTATGGTTGAAAAGTGGGGGAATACTACAATCAACAACAAGCTTTATGTTAGCATTTGGTGCGTAGGACTAGGATGATTACGAACTGTTCCATCATTTCACAGGCATATTTTGTATCTCGACTTGTGTAATTACTTTTTAATCATGTATAATGGAGTTAAGTGAATGGGTGCGGCAAGTAAATATTTAATTTTGTAAATTCCGTCAGAGCGGCATCTGACGTTTTTTAGTAATAGATTTGTGAATAATCAACGGAAAAATGACTGTAGGAGGTTTAGATTCACTTGTCAAAAAAGAATAGCCAAGATAAATTATTGGTCTTCGCTTTGGGCGGGGTCGGTGAGATCGGTAAGAACATGTATGTTGTTCAATACAATGATGATATTGTCGTTGTAGATGCCGGCCTTAAGTTCCCAGAGGAGGACATGCTAGGGATTGATATTGTCATTCCAGATGTAGCCTATCTTATAGAGAATCATGATAAAGTACGTGGAATTATCGTTACACATGGTCACGAAGATCATATCGGTGGACTTCCATATGTACTAAAAAGCCTAAAGGTTCCTGTATATGCAACCAAGCTAACTTTGGGACTTATTGATGTTAAGCTTAAGGAAGCAGGAATTCTAGGAGATACAAAGCGGATTTTAATTAGTGCTGATAGTGAATTGCAGCTTGGATCAATTAAAGCGAGCTTTTTCAAAACAAATCACAGCATACCCGATTCTGTAGGCGTTTGCTTGGACACACCAGAAGGTACAATTGTTCATACAGGTGATTTCAAGTTCGATCATTCTCCTGTTAATGAGCAATATGCGGATTTACAACGTATTGCAGAGATTGGAAAAAAAGGAGTGTTAGCACTTCTATCTGACTCAACAAATGCAGAACGTCCAGGATATACTCCATCAGAAAAAAATGTAGGTAACCGATTAGAGGAAATCTTCCGTACAGCTACTCAGCGTGTCGTCGTTGCTACGTTTGCATCTAATGTGCATCGTATTCAGCAAGTGATTAACGCTGCGATTGCAACTCGCCGCAAAATTGCAGTCGTAGGTCGTAGCATGGTTAACGTTGTTACGATTGCGAATGAGCTAGGATACTTGAACATCCCAGAAGGTATGCTTATTGAGCCTGAGGAAGTAAATCGTTTAGCTGCTGACAGAGTCGTTATATTGTGCACAGGCAGCCAAGGCGAACCGATGAGTGCATTAACGCGCATGGCACGTTCTACGCACCGTAAAGTCGATATTTTACCGGGAGATACGGTGATCATTGCCGCGACACCTATCCCTGGTAATGAACGCTATGTAGGTAGAACGGTAGATGAGCTGTACCGTCTCGGAGCTAATGTAATTTATGGTTCTGGATCAGTATCTGGCGTCCATGTATCAGGTCACGGTAGCCAAGAAGAACTAAAGCTGATGTTAAATCTTGTTAAACCAAAATATTTTATTCCAATACACGGCGAATATCGTATGCTTCGCATCCATGCCGATTTAGCCGAAGAAGTTGGAATTGAGCCGGAAAATGTATTCGTTCTTGACAACGGAGACACTGTCGAGTTTCAAAATGGTCAAGCTGCAAGAGGACCAAAAGTACCAGCAGGTCGTGTGTTAATCGATGGCCTTGGGGTTGGAGACGTAGGAAACATTGTATTAAGAGATCGCAAGCTGCTTTCGCAGGATGGAATCTTAGTCGTAGTTGTAACTTTAAGCAAAGAAGACGGCACGATATTGTCAGGTCCAGACATTATTTCACGTGGATTCGTGTATGTTCGTGAATCAGAAGGTCTGCTTGATGAAGCAAATCGTATCGTAACTTCTACATTAAATAAATTAATGAGTGATAAAGTGAACGAATGGGCTTCACTAAAAACGAACGTAAAAGACTCTCTAGGACGTTTCCTATATGAGCAAACACGTCGTCGCCCTATGATTTTGCCAATAATTATGGAAGTATAAGATTGCTTTCCATTCACCTAAAACTAGCCATCCGCTCTTAACAGAGCTGGATGGCTAGTTTTTTGTTTCATTAATTGGATTTCAGGTGATGTAGGATAAAAACAGAATAAGTACCCATACTAACGACATAAATTGATATTAGTAAGGGAGAGAAGTGCTACATGTCAACTAAATTAAAGCAAGAGCAGGATATTCAGGAAAATAATAGCCCAAGTGAAAATCCGCAGCCTAATCCTATGCCTAATAACCCAAATCAAAATCCAAATCAAAACCAGAATCAAGACCAAGCAATGAATGCGATCCAGCAGCTAGGAACTGCTGCACTGCCACAACCGCAGGAAAGTAATATTCATTGCATAACCATCATTGGACAAATTGAAGGTCATATGATACTTCCTCCACAAAACAAAACAACGAAGTATGAGCATATTATTCCACAGCTTGTTGCCGCAGAGCAAAATAGTAAGGTTGAGGGCATGCTCATTATTCTTAACACAGTAGGAGGGGATGTGGAAGCAGGCCTTGCTATTGCTGAGATGATTTCATCGATGTCAAAGCCATCGGTAACGCTTGTTTTAGGTGGCGGACACTCAATTGGTGTGCCGATCGCCGTGTCTGGCAACGTGTCTTTTATTGCCGAAACAGCTACAATGACGATTCATCCGATTCGAATGAATGGACTAGTTATAGGTGTCCCGCAATCTTTTGAATACTTGGAAAAAATGCAAGAAAGAGTAACAAGATTTGTCGTTGCTCACTCTAATATCTCCGAAGAAACCTTTAGAACGTTAATGCTTAAAACTGGAGAGTTGACGAGAGATATTGGTACAACAATTATCGGAAGTGAAGCTGTTCAGCATGGCTTAATTGATCGAGTTGGAGGAATTGGTGAAGCAATGCTGGAATTAAAGCAGCTAATCGCGATGTCGAAAGGAGAAGTACATTAATGCTGCACACCATTGTGCCCGTTGAATTTATATACGGGGAGCAGGCAACAGAGAATGAGGTTGTCAATTATGTGTACGAAGGAATGCTAATGGAGGTTAAGCCGCTAAAAACAGGTAAAGCATTAGTAGTTAGGCTAATTAATCCTCCACTGGATTGTTACTTAGATACTCGTTATGCCCCGGGTTCTCTCATCCCGTTCCATCAAGAATAATTTGTTAATGGTGTTAACTAAAAGCTAACTTACACATCATCATGTGTAGTTAGCTTTTTATTATTTCAGGGCATGGTACTAGCATCGTATAAGTAATATTAGAGTATTTGTGATCATAGCCCCTCCCTAAACCATGTGATATAATGGAAAAAGGGGGGAGCATATTGGCAAAGAGACGAAAAAAGAAGCGTTCTATAGGAGCGCAATTAAAATATGAAGCTTACGGCATTCTAATTATTACGATTTCCATGATCGCCCTCGCTGGTGAAGCTGCTGTTGGAAGAGCGCTCTCCAGATTGTTTGGTGTAATTTTAGGGAAGTTCTATTTTGTTTTAGCTATCGTCGGGATTATTGTCGGACTAGCTGTCATGATAAAGCGAGCTTGGCCGAAAGGCTGGTCATCGCGTAAAACAGGGCTTGTGCTTGCAGTGCTTGCGTTAACGTTAAGCAGCTCAATCTCGCACATTAATGCGCGATATATGGGATTAGATGAAACGGGGATTACGGGTAAATTAATTTTCCAAACATTAGATTTGGAGCTGCGCACCCAGTTATTTTCATCAGAACCTCAAACCGAGCAATCTATCCGCAGCTTATCCATTAGTGGAGGCTATGTCGGAGCAGTTCAGTATTCACTATTGTTTATGCTGTTTGGCTATTATGGAGCATTGATACTCAATATTGTTCAATACCTTATCGCTTTCATGCTTATTTCTGGGAAATCTTATGTCGAGATGCTGCGGTTCGTTCGCACGAAATCTGTACGACTCTATAAGCTTCTCTCGGCTAAGCTGAGCCTGCTTCGTTCAAGGAAGAAAGCATTAGCCAAATATAAGGAACAAGTCATTGATAATGACGATGAGGATGATGAAACCTTTGTAGTGGAGCTGCCTAAACCGAAACGGAAATCTTGGTTCTTTCATATGAATACGGAGCAAAGCGAGCCGCAGGATGATTGGGAGTTGCATCATAATGATCAGCATAATGGAGCAACAGAAGAGGCGAATGATGCTCATGCTCAGATTCTAGAGGGCTATGCTCCTTCATCTGAGGTAGAGTATGATGCAGACCAGCAAAGAGCTCAAACTTCATATACTAATATTCCTGTGAATCAAGATAACGATAATGATTACATAAGAAATGACCTTCAGGATGAACCATACAGTCATGAAGAAGACAATAACACTATTCCAACAGAATTTGTAAAAGATAAACATGCTACGACGGTACCAAGTGATGCTGCGGCCGTGGCGCAATTCGCAGATACATTAATTGAGGAGCAGCGAGCAGAAGCGACTCAGGTAGCTGAAATTAACGATGAAGAAGCCTTTCAATACCCAGAGGGACAAGCTGTAACATCCGATGCACTCATTACGGAGGCGGATGTCTCTGATTCGTCTAAGGTGGTTCATGCACCTCTTCATCCGACACCAATTCCATATGAGATGCCACCTTTCTCATTGTTAAGTATGCCCAAGTCAGCGGGCAAGACGACAGATGGCCATGAGATGTATGACGCGAGAAGAAAGCTCGAAGCAACACTTGAAAGCTTTGGTGTTCGTGCCAAGGTGTTAGATGTTGCTAGAGGCCCTGCTGTAACGCGTTATGAGGTGCAGCCTGCAACGGGGGTAAAAGTTAGCCGAATTGTCGGACTTACCGACGATATCGCATTAGCACTAGCTGCGAAGGATGTACGGATGGAAGCGCCAATACCTGGTAAATCTGCGATTGGTATAGAAGTACCGAATGGCGAGATTTCAGTCGTTACGATGCGCGAAGTAATGGAGACTCCAGTCTTTGTGAACGCTCAATCAAAGCTATCCATTGCATTTGGCCGAGATATATCTGGACAAACGATTGTAGGTAATCTTGCTAAAATGCCGCATTTACTAGTTGCAGGAGCAACTGGTTCTGGTAAGTCCGTTTGTATTAACGGTATTATTGCGAGTATTTTGTACAAGGCAAAGCCGGATGAAGTGAAGTTTTTAATGATTGACCCTAAAATGGTAGAGCTGAATGTATATAATGGTATACCGCACTTACTCGCGCCGGTTGTCACCAATCCGAAGCGAGCATCGTTGGCACTTAAAAAGATTGTTGTTGAGATGGAAAAGCGGTATGAGCTATTTTCTAAATCTGGTACTCGTAACATTGAAGGCTACAATCAATTAATGAAGGATAATCCTAACGCAGTGCTGCCATATATCGTAGTTATTGTGGATGAGCTTGCCGATCTAATGATGGTCGCATCCAATGAAGTAGAGGATTCCATCGCTAGACTAGCTCAGATGGCACGTGCGGCGGGCATTCATCTAATCATTGCGACGCAGCGTCCTTCAGTTGACGTTATCACAGGTGTCATTAAAGCCAATATTCCGTCTCGTATAGCCTTCGGGGTATCCTCTCAGGTCGATTCTCGTACGATTCTCGATTCTGCAGGAGCAGAGAAGCTGCTAGGACGAGGAGATATGTTGTTTTTACCTATGGGAATGAATAAGCCTATTCGTGTTCAAGGGGCATTCCTATCTGATGAAGAGGTTGAAGTGCTCGTTAGCTTCGTACGTGGACAAGGTGAAGTGAAGTATAACGAGGAGCTCGTTCCGGAATTAGATGAAGAGTCAGATGACTCGGTAGACGATGATATGGATGAGCTGTTTGACGATGCAGCTCGGATCGTTATCGAAGGAAATCAAGCATCGGTTTCCCTATTGCAGCGTCGAATGAGAATTGGTTATACTCGCGCCGCAAGACTTATTGATCAGCTAGAAGCTAAAGGGATAGTCGGCCCATATGAAGGTAGTAAACCTAGGACGGTTCTAGTGACTCAGGAACAATGGGAAGCCAAATAAAACATAAATTACAAGAATGAAGTATATTATTAATGCCCTTTTCTCATACTATGTGCATGTCAGCTACTGACTATGAAAATGCATCAAGAGAAAGGCGTATTGAATATGAAATTTCGCAAGATTATGGTGTTCGGCATCGTTGCAATGCTATTAACGAGTCTCATGATATACTCTCGAGTATCCGATCAGCCCAAGACACTTCCAACCTTTAGCTCTGCCATTCTTAAGGTTGGCTCGTATGGTGAGGATGTATCTGAGCTGCAGGGCAGATTAAAATACTTAGGGTATTACAATGGAGAAATTGATTCTCAATTCGGCTCCAAGACGAAAAATGCTGTAACATGGTTTCAGTGGGAATTCGGCTTAACCTCTGATGGAGTAGTTGGTCAAGCTACGAAAAATAAGCTCGTTAATGCAACTAAAAATTGGTATCCTGCATTAACAGCTGAATCTAGTCCTAGCACCAATAAACCAAGCGGTAATGCTAACAATAAAAGCTCGGCAGCACAGTCGAATTTGCTTGGTTTTACAGAAAATGATATTCAGCTCATGGCTAATGCAGTTTATGGCGAGGCACGCGGAGAGCCGTATGAAGGACAGGTTGCTGTAGCTGCTGTCATATTAAATCGTGTGAAGCATCCAGATTTCCCAAACACTGTATATGGAGTTATATTCCAGCCACGAGCGTTCACTGCAGTTGATGATGGACAAATTTACTTAACACCTAATGAAACAGCAAAGCGTGCGGTTCGTGATGCGATTAATGGGATGGATCCAACGTATGGCTGTATTTATTACTTTAATCCTGATACAGCAACTAGCGCATGGATCTGGACTAGACAGCAAGTATTAACGATAGGTAAACATATATTTTGTAAGTAAATCAATAAATATGGGAAGCAATCATTGGGAGGTTGTCTAATGGTTGCTTCTTCCATTTATAATGCGTTAGAATAAATAAACAGGTAAGAGGAAAGGGGCTAGATCAATGGAATTCCAAGTTGGAAAGGTAAAAAATATTACGATTCATGTGCTTCCAACCAATCGCTTTAAAACCTATGCGATTACGTTATTTGCTGGAACCCCTCTCGAGGAGCAAACAGTTACCTCGACCGCACTAATCCCATATGTATTACGCCGCGGTACGGCTCGCTTTCCTGAGACGATTCAGCTACGAGAGCAGCTCGACAATATGTATGGAGCAGGCTTTGGCTTTAACATTGTGAAGCGAGGAAATACACAATTCATTCAGCTTAGAATGGATGTAATTAATGATCGTTTTGTTAACAGCGAGCATTCTTTGTTAAACGGTGCGTTGCAGTATTTGGGCGATGTGTTGACCAATCCATTGATTGAACAAGGTGGCTTTCGTGAAGCCTATGTTGATGCTGAAAAAGGCACGTTAAAAAAGCAGCTTGACTCTATTATTAACGATAAAATTCATTATGCGGCTGAGCGCTGTATACAGGAAATGTGTGAGCATGAGCCGTATCGGTTGAATGCATCAGGTAAGCTTGAAGACCTGCCTCATATTGATGCAAATTCGCTATTTCAACGTTACAGCGATTGGCTGAGTGAGGCGCAATTTGATCTATATGTCGTTGGTGATACAACGCTAGAGGAAGTCACGAAGCTTGTCGAGCAAAACTTTCAGATGCCTGCCAGTGCAAAGCCAATTCAATATAAGCCTGCTGAAGCGAGTCATTCAGTGAGCTCCGTCAAGACAGTTGTCGATCGAATGGAGGTTAGCCAAGGAAAGCTTAATCTTGGTTTACGTATGAATGTTGGCTATGCGGATCCAGACTACGTATGTGCGCTCGTATATAATGGCATATTGGGTACCTATCCTCATTCGAAGCTCTTTGTAAATGTGCGTGAAAAAGAAAGCTTAGCTTACTATTGCTCTTCTCGCTATGATGCTCATAAAGGAATAGTTACGATTCAATCAGGCATTGAGTTTGAGAATTACGAAAAAGCACTAGGCATCATTGAGAAGCAGCTTGATGATATGAAGGCTGGACATATTTCTGATGTGGAGCTGGAGCAAACGAAGGCCATGCTCACAAACGCTATGCGTGAAATTCTAGACAACGCTAATGATATTGCAGGCTTTGACTTTAATAAGCAATATGCGAATGTAGATCGTTCAGTAGAATCGGTTATTGAGCAAATTAGTAAGGTGAGCAAGGACGATGTGCAAAGAATTGCTAACCAAGTTGCTCTAGATACTATATATTTCTTACGTGACCGTCAGGAGGTGTAACGAATGGAGACACTTAGTTATCCGCATGTAGAGGAAACGCTGTATCGTGAAGTTCTTGAGAATGGACTTGAGATTATTGTGCTTCCTAAGCAAGGATTTCAGAAAACATATGCAACCTTTGCCACGAAATATGGATCCATTGACAACCACTTTGCGGTTGGTGACGAGACACCGATCAAGGTTCCAGATGGCATTGCTCACTTTTTGGAGCACAAAATGTTTGAAGAGCCGGATGGTCAAGATGTTTTTGCTAAATTCTCCAAGCAGGGTGCTGCCGCCAATGCATACACTTCATTTGACCGTACTGTGTATTTGTTCTCTGCTACAGAAAACATCGACGATAATTTAACGACGTTAATTGATTTCGTACAGCGTCCTCATTTTACAGAGCAGAATGTCGACAAGGAAAAAGGAATTATCGCACAGGAAATTAATATGTACAATGATAATGCCGATTGGCGTGTATACTACGGGTTATTCGAGGCGATGTATCAGAAGCATCCGATATCAATTGATATTGCAGGTACGGTAGAGTCGATTTATAAAATTGATAAAGATTTGCTGTATCGCTGCTACAATACGTTTTATCACCCTTCTAACATGCTGCTTTTTGTTGTTGGAGGTGTCGATGCGGAACATATTATCGAGCTCGTTAAGCGTAATCAAGCAGCCAAATCCTATGTGCCGCTAGGTAACATTGAGCGATTCTTTGAAGAGGAGCCTGGCGCTATTCGGCAATCTCGCGTTGAGAAAAAGCTGCATGTATCGTTGCCGAAATGTATGCTTGGCTTTAAGGAACAAGCCGTGCATAAGCAAGGTGAAGAGCTTCTACGTCAAGAGGTAATCTCCAAGCTAATGCTGGACATTATGTTTGGCAGCAGCTCTCCGTTTTATCAATCTTTATACGACCAGCAGCTTATTTTTGATTCGTTCGGCTTTGAGTATAACTGCTCTGAGCAATACGCATTTTCTGTGCTCGGCGGAGATACACCTGATCCGGATAAGCTAGTTGAAACGATTCGAGCCTACATTACGGAAACGCTGCAAACAGGCATTGACGCAGAACGATTTGAACGTGTAAAACGTAAAAAAATTGGTAACTATTTACGAATGCTTAATTCCCCTGAGGCGATTGCAACTGAATTTACACGTTATCGTTTTAGAAACTGTGATATGTTTAATGTGCTTAAATATTATGAAGAAAGTACACTGGACGATGTGAATGCACGATTGAAGGAGCATTTTGACTTTAATCAGCTCGCAGTGTCCATTGTAGAGTCTCCATCTACTTAAATGGTAAAGCCGTTACGTGAAATGACGGTGTTGATAACCGGGGGAAGCCGAGGCATAGGTGCTGCAATAGCAAAGCGTTTTGCTAAGGAAGGGTATCGCATCGTTATTCACTACTTGCAAGGACATGAGCAAGCGAATGAGACTGCCAGAGAATGCATTGCTGCTGGAGCCGAGGTGCTTACGATATCGGCAGACTTAGGCTCTAGAGAGCAACTGCTAAGAATGAAGGAAAAGCTTGATGCGCTTGGTATCGCTCCAGACATCCTCGTTAATAATGGCGGAATTTCCCATTATGGAATGTTAGTTGATGTAACAGAAGAACAATGGGATACCGTCATGAACATCAACTTGAAGGGGATGTTTATGTGTACGCAGCTGTTTATGCCACATATGATTACACAAAAATACGGAAGAATTATTAACGTCTCTTCTGTTTGGGGGATGACAGGTGCTGCTTGTGAGGTGCTTTATTCGACAACGAAGGGCGGCATGAACGCCTTTACAAAGGCACTGGCGAAGGAGCTAGCCCCTTCAGGTGTCACGGTTAATGCGGTTGCTCCTGGGGTCGTTGATACCGAGATGATGAATACGTTCGATCCATTAGAAAAGGAAGCACTTGCACAGGAAATTCCAGTCGGTCGCTTTGGTTCGACAGAAGAGATCGCGTCGCTTATATATTTTTTATCATTACCTGAATCATCGTACATTACCGGTCAGGTCATTAGTCCAAATGGTGGTTGGCTAACGTAGTACATTTTCCTTAAGTAGCAATTAATTACTAGCATAGCCTTATGTCTGCTTGCGCACAATAACTTCTGTTGAGTCATTCAACAATTGAGTTAATGGAGGCGAGAGGCAATGTCTACTGTATTAGATCAATTTGAAACATGGAAAAAGTTTTTGAAGGAACGTGTAGCACAAGGTAAAAACATGGGCTTATCTGAAGAGACGATTTCCAACCTAGCATACGAAATCGGTTCCTTCCTTGATGAACGTGTTGATCCAAAAAACGATGAGCAAGCAGTATTAAAGCAGCTATGGGATGCTGGTGACGAAACTGATCGTCATACCATCGCAAAGCTGATGGTAAAGCTAGCTGAAAAGGCATAATTATACGGGTGTTTTACATTTAGATTTATCATTTTTTTGCGAAAGCCTCCAATTGGGGGCTTTTCGCTGATGAATTTACTGATATTGCAGGAAAGTGTTGAATTTTGTAGAATACATAACGTTAGAAAGTTTTACATACATATAGGATGGTGACTGGAGTGGAACGGAAGCAATGGTACATGGAGTACACAATACATAAAAATAGACCGGGTCTACTAGGGGATATTGCTTCTCTGTTAGGTATGCTGGAGGTTAATATTCTTACAATTAATGGTGTAGACAATCATACAAGGGGCTTACTGCTGCAAACGGATGATGATGAAAAAATCGAGTTATTGGGTAAGCTACTTACGAAGGTCGATGATATTACAGTCAATAAATTAAGAACTCCTACCATTGTTGATATATTGGCAGTTCGTCATGGACGATACATAGAGCGAGATTCGGATGACCGTAAAACCTTCCGATTTACTCGCAACGAGCTAGGATTGCTTGTAGATTTTCTAGGTGAAGTTTTTAAGCGTGAAGGTAATTATGTGATAGGGCTTAGAGGGATGCCACGAGTCGGCAAGACAGAATCTATAATTGCGGGCAGTGTATGCTCTAATAAGCGTTGGACCTTCGTTTCATCCACTCTTCTAAGGCAGACGGTGCGTTCACAGCTATCGGATCAGGAAATGGATGCTAACAATATTTTTATTATCGACGGCATTGTAAGTACAATTCGTTCCAACGAGCGTCATTATGCACTTATTCAAGAAATTATGGAGATGCCTTCCACGAAAGTGATTGAGCATCCGGATATTTTTATACGTGAGTCCAACTATGATTACAGCCATTTCGATATTATTGTAGAGCTACGCAACTCTCCAGATGAAGAAATTACGTATGAGACATTTACCAGCTATTCCGAAGATTTTTAAGACACAGCGATATTAGAACGAAGGAGGTTGTATTGTGTCAGAACTAGGTGCTTTGCTGAAGACAGCACGTCAAGAAAAAGGGCTATCGTTAGATGATGTACAAGAACAAACTAAAATTAGAAAACGTTATTTAGAAGCGCTGGAAGAAGGGGACTTTAAAGTCTTACCAGGCAAATTTTATATAAGAGCATTTATAAAAAATTACGCAGAGTGTGTAGGGCTTGATGCGGAGGAAGTACTGAAGCATTATCAGAATGAAGTGCCTGAGCCTGAAGTACATGTGGCAGAAACACTGCCTGCGAGGAAGCCCAAACGTATGCGTTCTTCAAGGTCAGAGCGCTTTGGAAAAATAGGCTTTTCCTTGTTGATGTGGTTATTTTTATTGCTCGTTATTATCGTTATATGGTATTACAACGTTTATAGCAAGGAAGGGAAACCAGCTAATGAGCCGGACAGCACACCCATTACGGATAATAGTGATATTACCACTACACCAACACCTACGAAGACGGGGGCGTCTCCAACGCCTACGCCAACATCTACACCAACTCCACCGCCAGTAGCCCTTACCTTTCAGGAGACAAAAGGGCGTGACGATATTTTTGTCGTATCTCCTGCAAAGGATAGCTATGAACTTCTTGTTACCAATAGCGGCGATGCGAGCTGGTTGGAAGTTTATGAAAATGGGAAGAATGGAACAAAGCTGTATTATGCCAACATTAAGGATGGAGAGCAGGCAGCCTTTACCGTCAAGGGAGATGTCTACCTTGTTCTAGGACGTCCGGGAAATTTAGAAGTAAAGCTTGATAATGTTATTGTAGAAGACGGGGATAACAACAAGGGCAGTAAGCGTATTTTATTACAATTACAAGCGGCAGATACGACAGCACAGTAGCTGTCGTTTTGCTTGAAAGGAGATTCATTGATGAGCGAATATTCGTTTGATATTGTTTCTAACGTAGATCTACAAGAGCTAAGCAATGCGGTTACTCAAGCGGAGCGTGAAATATCAACTCGCTTTGACTTCAAGGGCAGTAAAACGAATCTAACATTGGTTAAGGACGAGCTGACAATCGTTAGTGATGATGACTATAAGCTGAATGCGGTTATCGATATTTTGCTAGCTAAAATGGTAAAGCGTAATGTTCCAACGAAAAACCTTGATTATGGAAAAATTGAAGGAGCATCAGGTGGTACCGTTCGTCAAAAAATAAAAATACGTCAAGGCATTGAGCAGGATATTTCGAAAAAAATTAATACTTTAATTAAAGATTCTAAGTTAAAGGTAAAAAGCCAAATTCAAGGTGATCAGCTGCGTGTTACGGGTAAGAGCAAGGATGATTTACAAGCAGTTATGCACATGCTGCGCAATGCTAAGCTCGATTTGGATTTGCAATTTGTGAATTTTAGATAGATAATATTGACATACTGAGTGTTCAAAGCAGGTATGTTGGATGCGGATGAACGGTAATGGAGGGAAAGCTTTGAATTTAGCTAACAAAATTACGATAGCTAGAATTTTTTTGGTGCCTGTTATTTTATTTTTTCTGCTCGTTAAGCTTGATCTAGGCTCGGTAACGGTATCTGATATTGATATCTCATACACGCAGATTATTGCTGTTTTAATTTTTATTATTGCTGCGAGCACGGACGGATTAGATGGTTACATAGCAAGAAAAAACAAGCTCGTTACTAATTTAGGGAAGCTGCTTGATCCATTAGCAGACAAGCTGCTTGTTGCTTCAGTGCTTATAGCTTTAGTTGAGATGGACAAGCTAAGTGCGCTTGTAGCCATCGTCATTATATGTCGAGAGTTTGCCGTAACAGGCCTGCGTCAAATCGCATTGCTAGAAGGAAAGGTCGTCGCTGCAAGTGCATGGGGTAAATGGAAAACAGCGATTCAAATTACGATGATTATTGTAAT
Source organism: Paenibacillus camelliae (assembly GCF_023715345.1). Classification (GTDB taxonomy): domain Bacteria; phylum Bacillota; class Bacilli; order Paenibacillales; family Paenibacillaceae; genus Pristimantibacillus; species Pristimantibacillus camelliae. The sequence goes on along the minus strand of NZ_JAMBNY010000001.1, from coordinate 273,447 downwards.
TTTGCTCAACAATTTCCCATTCGGTCTTATTGATTTTCCTTTTGATCTCATCTGTTCTTGGGCAGCTGCGCTGATTACACTATATTCGGGCATTGATTATTTTGTAAAAAATAAATCGTTAATTCCAGTGGAATAAAATAATGCACGCTCTCGTATTCTCGAGAGCGTGCATTATTTGACTTATATAGGTGAATATAAACAAACTTAATTGGAAAATGAAGGGGTGTAGGCATGAAGGCAGAAATTATCGCTGTCGGCACGGAGCTGCTGCTAGGACAAATTGTTAATTCGAATGCACGGGATCTGTCGCTAAAGCTAGCAGAGCTAGGCATTGATGTATACTTTCAAACGGTCGTAGGTGATAACGCAGACCGCATCGAGCAGGCGATTAAGGTCGCACGTACACGAGCGGATTTACTCATCTTTACGGGTGGTATTGGGCCAACGCAGGATGATCTTACGAAGGATATATTAGCACGTTATCTGGGGAGATCCCTTACCATTGATGAGCCAGCCATGCGTAAGATCAAAGCTTTATTCGAAGGTCGTGGAGCAGAAATGGTGCAGAGTAATATTCGTCAGGCGCACATGATCGAAGGTGCGACACCGCTAGTGAATGAAGCGGGCTTAGCGGTCGGTAATGCACTTGTGGAGGACGGCACCTACTATATACTACTGCCTGGCCCACCTAAGGAAATGAATACGATGCTAAACGGCCCTGTCGTTGCATGGCTGCGAGAGGTGCTTGGTCAAGAAAAACCTCTATATTCGAAGCTGCTTAAGTTCGCTGGTATAGGCGAATCCAATCTGGAAGCGAAGCTTCTACCGTTAATCGATCAACAAAGTGACCCTACGATCGCCCCTTATGCGAAGGAGGGAGAGGTGACCGTCCGTGTATCAACGAAGGCATTAAGCAGCGAGGAAGCGGATGTGAAGCTTAACGAGACGATTGCTCATATCAAGTCAATTGTTGGTGAGCATCTCTATGCCCTGGAGGACGTACCGATCGAGCGACAGATCGTGCGTATGCTGCAAAGCAAACACTTTACACTTGCATCCGCTGAAAGCTGCAGTGGTGGCTTATTCGCTGAATTGATGACGAAGGTGCCTACGGGCTCGTCCTGCTTTGTAGGTGGGGTTGTTACGTACACGAATGAGATGAAGCATAAATTGCTTGGCATTCCCATGGAGCAGCTATCTGGTGAGGGGGCTCCAGGAGCCATTAGCAGCTCTACTGCGCAGCTAATGGCCGAGAACGTTCGTCAGCTGCTTGATTCGACGTTCGGCGTATCGATTACGGGCGTAGCGGGTCCTGGCACAAGTGAAGGAAAGCCTGTTGGACTCGTCTATGTTGGAATAGCTGAAAAGAATAAGCCTACAGAAGTTTTTGAGCTGAAGCTTACCGGAGATCGAGCAACGATTCAGCTGCGTGCTGTGAAGCATCTGCAGTATCGGTTGTGGCTGGCGATAAAGGCACATGGTGTTTCAATCGACATGTAGATGGGAAGTTCAAAAAGTCCAACTTTGATCACGATGTAACTCGTAGTAGCTTAGTCGGCGTCGAATCTGAAACGCTACCGAAATCTCCGGTGCTCACGTACCCAAAACGTACGCTGCGCTTCTCAATCTCTAGCTTCATCCAAGCTTCTCGGTGCTGAAAGCTGAACTTTTTGAACCCGTATTGGAAGGGAAGTTCAAAATGGTTCAGCTTTGATCACGAAGTAGGACTGATAGCTTATTCGACGTCGAATCTTGAATTCAGCTGGTCTTCCAGTGCTCACGTACCAATTGCGTACGCTGCGCTCTTCAGCCCCTAAGCTTCATCCAAGCTTCTCGGTGCTGAAAGCTGAACTTTCTTTGGAGCTGCTAGTAATTAATTATTGTAAAAGAAATGGAAGTTTGCTATAGTAACCATATACATGGAAGAACCGTGGCTAAGCGTTAATCGCATAGCTGCGGTTTTTGCTTTTAAATGATGAATGGAGGTGCGGACACAAAAAATACGAATGTGTGTTCGAAAAAAGTATTGGCAAGAGCTCAGAAGTAGGTTATCATACTAATATAAATATTGAAGGATGTGAATCTCGTGAGTGATCGTCGTGCAGCATTGGACAATGCATTGCGTCAAATTGAGAAGCAATTTGGTAAAGGCTCTATTATGAAATTAGGTGAATCTACACATATGCAGGTTGAAACCATTTCTAGTGGTTCGCTTGCTCTAGATATTGCGTTAGGTATTGGAGGATATCCACGAGGCCGTATCATCGAAGTATACGGTCCCGAATCATCTGGTAAAACGACTGTTGCGCTTCACGCTATTGCAGAAGTGCAAAAAGCTGGTGGACAAGCTGCATTTATTGATGCAGAGCACGCGCTTGATCCGTTGTATGCCAGCAAGCTCGGTGTTAACATTGACGAGCTACTCCTTTCACAACCAGATACAGGTGAACAGGCATTGGAAATTGCAGAAGCGCTTGTTCGCAGCGGTGCAATAGATATTGTCGTCATTGACTCGGTTGCAGCACTTGTACCAAAAGCAGAGATCGAAGGCGATATGGGTGATGCTCATGTCGGCTTGCAGGCGCGCTTAATGTCTCAAGCATTGCGTAAGCTTTCTGGTGCAATCTCGAAATCAAAAACAATTGCCATTTTCATTAACCAGCTTCGTGAAAAGGTTGGCGTTATGTTCGGTAACCCGGAAACGACACCTGGTGGTCGTGCACTTAAGTTCTACTCCAGCGTCCGTCTTGACGTACGTCGTGTAGAAACATTAAAGCAAGGTAATGATATGGTAGGTAACCGTACTCGCGTTAAGGTTGTCAAAAATAAAGTTGCTCCTCCATTTAAGCAAGCGGAGCTTGATATTATGTATGGTGAAGGTATTTCAAGAGAAGGCAGCATTATTGATATCGGTGTTGATATGGACATTGTACAAAAAAGTGGTGCTTGGTTCTCTTATAGCGGTGAACGCTTAGGACAAGGACGTGAAAACTCTAAGCAGTTCTTAAAGGAGAATCCGGCAATTGCTGAGACGATTGAAAGTCAAATTCGTGCTGCATTCGATCTAACTGCTGCACAACAGGCTAACTTCTCATCGGATGATGAGGACGAGGATGATTTGGAAGAGCTGTTCTAATAACTAATAATCGCCGTTCTATATAGAACGGCGTTTTTTGTATGAGGTGAGACGAAAGTGACTAGCGAAAGCAATGAGCTGCTTATCACATCGGTAAAAGTTGATCGAAAGCAAGGAAAGCAGTATAGCATTACCATTGAATCAATACCCGAGCCGATCATTGTGCATGAGGATTTGTTTATTTCGTACCGATTAATGAAAGGGAGAGGTTTAACTTCTTCACTAGTTGACGAAATTAAAGAAGAGAATGCTAAATATATGGCTTATATTAAAGGAATACGATATTTGGCGCCCAAAGCACGCAGCAGTCAGCAGGTTGCGCAATATTTAAGAAGACAAGAGTTCGAAGAACAGCATATCGCCGTTGCGATTGCTCGACTAATTAATGAAGGTTATATTGATGACCTGGCTTTTGCTGAGCTCTATGTGCAGTCTAAACGCAATCGCCAAGGGAAAGGACAGCTGAGAATTGCACAAGAACTGAAAGCGCTTGGAATATCTAGAGAGCATATTTCCCGTGTGCTGCAGACTATCGATGATGAGCAGGAGTTGGAGGCAGCCTATGAAGCTGCCGTGAAAAAACTAAGAAGTATTCGAGGAGATAAGCTCGAACGCAGTCGAAAACTGATGCAATTCCTTCTTAGACGTGGTTATTCTGGTGATATTTGCCGAAAAACTATGCAAAGAATAGAAAAAGAGAGAATATTCAGTGTAGATGTGGATATAAATGGAGAATTGCTTGACAACTGATTTTATGAACAGATACAATGAAGAAGTATTCCTAAAAATTTTGTTTCAATTTTACTTCCAAGAATTGAACCAAAATCATCATTTTTCGTCAAATGGCGTAATTGAGACGGTTTGAAAGCCGGTTAAACCAAATAACATCCCAAGCAATGCCTTGGTGTATGCAACAAGGAGGTGAACTAGATGCCACCAGAAGTTATCTGGATCCTCATTTGTATCCTTGTTGGCGCAATTTTCTTTGGGATTGGTTACATGATACGAAAGTCGATTGCCGAGGCGAAGATTTCTAGTGCAGAGCAGGCTGCGATTCAAATCGTAGAAAATGCGAAGAAAGAAGCAGATGCTTTGAAAAAAGAGACCGTACTTGAGGCGAAAGACGAAGTCCACAGACTACGTACGGAAGCTGAAAAGGACATTCGTGAACGTCGTAACGAAACACAACGTTTAGAAAGACGATTAGTCCAAAAGGAAGAATCGCTTGATAAAAAGTTAGAAACACTAGAACGCAAAGAAGAGTCTGTAGCCAGCAAGGAGAAACGAATTGAGGAAACACAGCAACAAATCGATTCGCTCTATAAGCAACAGCTCAATGAGTTAGAACGTATTTCCAACCTGACGATGGAGGATGCAAGGTCGATCATTCTATCTAATGTTGAACAAGAAGTACGTCATGAAACTGCACAAATGATTAAGGATATTGAACAACAGGCCAAGGAAGAAGCTGATAAGAAGGCTCGTAACATTATATCACTTGCGATTCAGCGCTGTGCTGCTGATCATGTAGCGGAAACAACAGTTTCTGTAGTAACGCTGCCAAATGAAGAAATGAAGGGTCGTATTATTGGACGGGAAGGTCGAAATATCCGTGCACTAGAAACATTGACTGGTATCGATCTCATTATAGACGATACACCGGAAGCGGTCATATTGTCGGGCTTTGATCCAATTAGACGTGAGATCGCACGTACTTCCTTAGAAAAACTCGTAGCAGATGGACGTATTCATCCAGCGAGAATCGAGGAAATGGTTGAAAAATCACGTAAGGAAATTGATGATCGAGTGCGTGAATACGGGGAACAGGCTACTTTCGAGGTTGGAGTGCATGGATTACATCCAGACTTGATTAAAATTCTTGGTCGATTGAAGTATCGTACAAGCTATGGTCAAAATGTTCTTAAACATTCGATGGAAGTTGCTTATTTAGCAGGTCTAATGGCAGCTGAGCTAGGCGAGGATGTTGTGCTTGCTAGACGCTCAGGATTACTTCATGATATTGGTAAAGCGTTGGATCATGAAGTGGAAGGTTCACACGTAGAAATTGGTGTTGAGCTTGCCAAAAAATATAAAGAGCATCCAGTTGTTATTAATAGTATCGCATCTCATCATGGTGATACAGAAGCGACATCAGTTATTGCAATGCTCGTAGGTGCAGCAGATGCCCTATCGGCTGCAAGACCAGGTGCTCGTCGTGAAACTCTCGAAACCTATATTAAGCGTTTAGAGAAATTGGAAGGAATAACGGAATCATTTGATGGCGTTGAAAAATCATATGCGATTCAAGCAGGTCGTGAAGTTCGCGTAATGGTTCAACCAGATAAAATCGATGATACTGAAGCATTCCGTCTTGCTCGCGATATTACGAAGAAAATCGAAAGCGAGCTGGATTACCCAGGTCACATTAAAGTAACGGTTATTCGTGAAACAAGAGCCGTTGAATATGCGAAGTGATTTGAGAGAGAAGTGGCGAAAGCCACTTCTCTCTTTTGTAGAGGAAGAGGAAGTTCAAAACATACGACTTTGATGACGATGTGATGCGTTGTAGCTAAGTCGACTTCGAATATGGAACGCTACCGAAATTCTTACGAAGTATGTTTTCTACGAAAACATTGTAGCTCACGTACCAATACCGTACGCTGCGCTCCTCGTTTCACTTCTTAGTATGATTACATAGTAATGCTTTGTAGCATATAATGCGTACAATATGGTATGATACGAAGCATGCACTTTACATAAAGGATGAGATTAACGAATGAAAGTATTATTTATTGGCGATATTGTAGGCAGTGTAGGGCGAGAAGCGGTAAAGCAAGTACTTCCAGCTCTAAAGTCGAAGTATAACCCGCACATTATTATCGCTAATGGTGAGAATGCAGCTGCTGGTAGAGGCATAACCCGGCAGATTGCAACAGAGTTTTTTGAATGGGGTATTCATGGGATTACGATGGGTAATCATACGTGGGACAATAAGAACATCTTTGAATGGATCGATGATGAGCCTCGCATAGTACGTCCAGCGAATTTCCATCATTCTGCACCGGGTAAAGGAATGGCGATTATTAACGTTAACGGTAAAAAGCTAGCCATTATCAATATTCAAGGTAGAACCTATCTTCCAGCGAATGATGATCCGTTTACGACTGCAGAACGATTGATTGCAGATGCACAAAAGACAACCTCACATATCCTTGTAGATTTTCATGCTGAGGTAACCTCTGAAAAAATCGCAATGGGCTGGTATTTGGATGGAAAGGCTTCGATGGTTGTCGGTACACACACCCATGTTCAGACGAATGATGATACCATTCTGCCACAGGGAACGGCGTACATTACAGATGTTGGCATGGTTGGATCGAAGGAAGGTGTGCTTGGCATGCAACGCGATGCGGTGCTGCATCGATTCCTGACTGGTATGCCGGCAAGATTCGTCGTTGATGAAGGCAAATGGCATTTGCATGGAGTGGTTGTTGATATCGACGATAAAACAGGACACGCTGTTTCTATTCAAAAAATAAGGCTTACGGAAGAATCATGGCTGCTTATGAAATAAGCAGCTTTTTTTACTTGTCATTAAATTCAGAATAATTGAAATTATAAAAATTCAGTGTGCAGGAATCTTTCCCGTTTTCACGAATAGTAATATTAAAGTAAAGTCCATCAAACATTCTAGGGGAGGTTCTTAACATGGATGTATTAAAAGTTTCAGCCAAATCGAATCCAAACTCAGTAGCAGGAGCACTAGCAGGAGTGCTTAGAGAGCGTGGAGCAGCTGAATTGCAAGCAATCGGTGCTGGCGCTTTGAACCAAGCGATCAAAGCAGTAGCCATTGCGCGTGGCTTTGTCGCACCTAGTGGAGTTGATTTGATTTGTATTCCTGCATTTACTGATATTGTTATTGATGGAGAAGATCGGACGGCAATAAAGCTCATCGTGGAGCCTAGATAATGATGGCCAATATGGTCCATGCGGATATAGAGCGGATGAGAATATTAGGCCTGTTTACTTCCACAGTAAACAGGTTATTTGCTTTCATAGTACGGAGCAGAGGAGGCGTACGAAATGCGCAAAATTGACTTTCACTGTGATGTCATAAGTAAGCTGCTCAAAGATAATAGCTTAGATTTTCATAAGGAGCAATTTGCTTCTAGACTGGACGTAACGCTGCAATCGTTATTAGATGCTAATTACATGATCCAAGTATTTGCTGTTTATATTCCTTCAGATCACCCGAAGGATCTTGTGACGATTATGAAGAGCATCGAGATCTTCTATGAGCGTGTAGCTAATCATCCCAATATGATCGTGGTTGACTCTGCGATTGATGTGGAGCGCTGCAAGGCTACAAATAAGGTAGGTGCGATTCTATCGCTGGAGGGAGTAGATGGATTACAGGGCCATTTATTTCTTACTTCGCTGATGCACCGCTTAGGTGTTCGATTCGCTGGACTTACCTGGAATGGAGCGAATTGGGCCGCAGATGGAATATTAGAGGATAACGGTGCTGGGCTATCAAGTTTGGGCAAGGATTTTGTTCATCGCTGTAATGAGCAAGGAATTACAATCGATGTATCGCATTTGTCAGAAAAAAGCTTTTGGGACGTATACAAAGCAAGCCAAAAGCCAATTATTGCATCACATTCGAATGCAAAGGCTGTGTGCGATCATCCGCGCAACTTAACGGATGAACAGATCAGAGCGATCGTACGTTGTGAGGGTCTTATTGGACTAACCTATGTGCCATGGTTTGTTACAGAAGGTCGAATGGCTACAATGCATGATTTACTAAAGCATATTAATCATATGCTTGCGCTCGGTGCCGAAGACCAGCTAATGTTAGGATCTGATTTTGATGGTATTGACAGTTATATCGAAGGCTTAAAATCACCTCGTGACGTAAATCAGCTGGAAAACCTACTTCTGCAATACTATGATCGAGAATTTGTAGAGAAGCTGATGTGGCGTAACGCTTATCAATTCCTCATTCGTAATTTAAATTCAAAACGATAGTTCGGCAAAGTCATACTTACATATTAATTAGAAAAAAGACGCCTATAGGCGTCTTTTCTCTTGTTTTCTTGTTTTGAGCTTCGTATTAAGCTTACGACTGCTTGTTCTTATCATGGAAAAAGTGATATGATAAAGGTATATGAACAAGTGTCATATGCCTTACGTGTGTCATACACGAAAGAGATAAAAAATTATTGGAGTGTACAGAGAAATGGAAAAATTAATACCTGTAGGCGTATCAGCAAGACATATTCATCTATCCCAAGAGCATGTTGAAGTGCTATTCGGGAAAGGTTATCAATTAACTGAATTTAAACCATTATCTCAGCCAGGACAATATGCAGCCAATGAAACCGTAGAGGTTGTTGGACCAAAAAGCGGATTTCCTAAAGTTCGTATTCTAGGACCTGCTCGTAAAGCTACTCAATTGGAGGTTTCCCGTACGGATTCATTTGCGCTTGGCGTAAAGGCTCCAGTTCGTGAGTCTGGCGATATCGCTGGTTCTGCTGGCATCACTATTAAAGGACCTGCTGGTGAGGTTACGATCGAAGAGGGCGTAATCGTAGCAGCACGCCATATTCATTTCCATACATCAGATGCTGAAAAATGGGGCATCTCGGATAAGCAAAAGCTTCGTGTTCGCGTAGGTGGCGAGCGTGGTGTTGTATTTGAAAACGTCGTTGCACGTGTATCAGCTGATTTTGCATTGGATATGCATATTGATACCGATGAAGCCAATGCAGCTGGCGTTAACAATGGCGACACAGCCGAAATTATTGACTAATATATCAAAGAATAGCCTCTGATCTAGCTTATGTGATTAACCCATAGGCCAGATCAGAGGCTTTTTTTGTTAATGAACAGAAGTTTCGTGGTAGAAAACAGTGGAACACGTTTACAAGACTATGTAAGAGCTTTTTGATAAGCGTAAAGGGGCGTATGCGCCTTCCAATAGCCCGCATAAAGCTCGTCTAAAAGTAAAATAGTTGTATACTGTATCGGAGTAGTATTATATGATATAATTTGATATTGGTATGATTAGTAGAAGATGAAACGATAATTAAGGGAAGTGGATAGATAGATGTCAACTGGTAAAAAGGATTACTCTAAATACTTTGACTTCTCGAATGTAAAGGTTATAAGTGAAGTTGACGGTAAAAAAACAATACGCGTCAATGGTCGAAATATTCAGCTAAACGCCGCGCCAAACTACCGTGAAGAAAAGCGACGCGGTAAGGAAGAGATTCAAGTCCATTATGACTTTTCTATTCCTGAGGAAATGAAGCAATTTGGTAAAGGCAGATATTACTTAATCTATACGTACGGCTGCCAAATGAACGAGCATGATACGGAAGTCATGAAGGGCATGTTCGAGGAGATGGGCTATCAGCCTACAGAGGATCGCAAGCAAGCAGATGTTATCTTGCTGAATACTTGTGCGATACGGGAAAATGCAGAGGATAAAGTATTCGGAGAGCTAGGGCATCTGAAGGGCTTGAAGGTTGAAAATCCTGAATTGATTATTGGGGTTTGCGGCTGTATGTCTCAGGAGGAAGCTGTCGTTAATCGTCTGCTCCAAAGCCATGCATTTGTGGATATGATTTTCGGAACACATAATATTCACCGTCTTCCTCAGCTGCTACAGGAAGCTTACTTCAGCAAGGAGCTCGTTGTTGAGGTATGGTCCAAGGAAGGCGACATTATTGAAAATATGCCTAAGAAGCGTGACGGAATGCGCGCTTGGGTCAACATTATGTACGGCTGTGACAAGTTCTGTACGTATTGTATCGTGCCATACACAAGAGGCAAGGAGCGTAGTCGCCGTCCAGAGGATGTCATTGCAGAAGTGCGTCAGCTGGCTCGTGAGGGTTATCAAGAGGTAACGCTGCTTGGACAGAACGTCAATGCGTATGGTAAAGACTTCGAGGATATAGACTATCGCTTCGGTCATCTAATGGACGATATTTCCAAAATCGATATTCCTCGTATTCGTTTTACTACGAGTCATCCGCGTGACTTTGACGATCACTTAATTGAGGTGCTCGCTAAAGGCGGCAATCTTGTTGAGCATATCCATCTACCTGTACAATCAGGCAGCTCGACGATCTTGAAGAGAATGAGTCGTAAGTACAATCGCGAGCAGTACTTAGAGCTTGTAGCTAAAATAAAAAAAGCGATTCCGAATGCCGTGCTGACAACAGATATTATTGTCGGCTTCCCAGGTGAAACGGAAGAGCAATTTGAAGAAACATACTCACTCGTAAAAGAGGTAGAATTTGATTTTGCCTTCTCCTTTATCTACTCAGCGAGAGCAGGCACGCCTGCTGCGGAGATGGAAGACGATGTGCCAGTTGAAGTAAAGAAGCAGCGTTTATATCGTTTGAATGAGCTGCTTGCATCGATTTCACGTAAAAAGAATGAAGCGATGGTCGGTCAAGAGGTTGAGGTACTTTTTGAAAGTGTAAGTAAGAACAATGAGAAGGTGCTTTCAGGACGTACGAGATCGAATAAGCTTGTGCACGTTGAAGGTCCACAGGATTGGATTGGTAAACGCATGATCGTTAAAGTTACAGACGCTCAAAGCTTTTACATTAAAGCAGAACCAATAGATAGCTCAATTATGACAAACTAATCGAATAGGAGCGAGATCAATTGATGAAAAGGCTTCAGGATTCAATAGAGGGTAAGCTATTCCAACACGGCGGCGAAAGCGGCGGTGCTTGTTCGCATAACGGGATTCATGCACAGGTAGAATCCTATGATATTGTAGATTTGCGTGTGAAGGAAGATGTGCAAGAGAAAGCAAGAGAGCTTGCAAGTATGCTTGCTCAATCAGAAGAGGTTTTGCACTATCGTCGCGCAGAGGATAAAATCAACAGCCATCCACGTGTTCAGCAGCTTATTACAGCGATTAAGAAAAAGCAAAAAGAAGTTGTTGCCTTTGAGAACACATTCAAAAATCCAGAGATGGTAAAGAAGATTGAAGCAGAGATGGAAGAGCTTCAGGATGAGCTAGATAGTATTCCAGTAGTAACAGAGTTCCAGCAAAGTCAAGCAGACATTAACTACTTGCTACAGCTTGTCATCTCGATTGTTCGCGATACGCTAACAGAGAAAATTAATCTTGATGATATGCCGAAGGAAGAATCGGATGATTGCCTAGATTAATTGAAATATAAAAAGCATCTGCTCACCGATGCAAGCCTGCTAATACATCGTTATGCAGGGCTTGCTGTGGTGGACAGATGCTTATTTAGTTAGGACATATCTGCGGAATGATTGTTCTGGGATATGTAGCTAAGCTGCTGATTGCGCAGCTTCATAATCGGCTTATACAGCGCGATGAACAGTGCAAGTGCGACTGCAGCCTTAAGTGTATCGCCAATGAGATAAGGGTAGCAGGCAAGTGCAAGTGATTTGGCAAGAGACATATCTAACACCGCCATAAACCAAGGAACGCCAGCAGCATAAGCTAGCCAAGAGCTACATAATAGGAAAAGAATAAGCAGACTAATCAACTTTTTAGCTGTCAGCGTAGCTCCTTTGCCTACAATCGCGTTTATCCCTAAGCTGATCAACAACGCACCAAACGGAAAATAGATCAGAAATCCACCTGTTGGACCTAGCAAATGTGAGAGTCCACTTTTTCCTCCAAAAACGGGTAGTCCGAGTACTCCTAATATAACGACAATAACAACGCTAATAAATGCGTCACGAGGTTTTAGCAGCATGCCTGCAATAATGACAGCCAACGTTTGCAGTGTAATCGGCACTGGAGAAAACGATAGCTTGAGCTGGATGGCTGAAAACACAATAAATACTGCGCTGCACAGTGCAATATACACGAGTGAGCGAATGGGTACTGCCTTCATTCTATTCCTTCCTCTCATCTTGCAATATTATTGTTAACCAAATATAATTTATTTTAGGTTAACAATACGGAGTGTATCATAACTTTTTTTTGTTGTGAAGAGGGAGATTGATATTTTGTCAAAAAATAAAGCTATTATATATGACGCGAAGCAATGTCAGCCGATCAGGCAATCTGACGGTTATATATTGTTTGAGCCTATCTCTGTATCAATACGAGAAGGTGAGTGGATTACGCTAATTGGTCATAACGGATCGGGTAAAAGCACTCTTGCCCGCTTTATTGCAGGTCATCAACGTGCTGAGCTGGCGATCAAAGGAAGGGAAAATAGATTCAATCAAGAGCCGTTTCCTATCATCACTCAGCTGACGTCGCAATATTTGCTTGGCTCCACGCCTTTCGAGGATCTGATCATTTGCTATGAGCAGTATGGTAAAGCTAGTAAGGATAAATCTATCGAGGTGGAGATCGATGAGCTGCTAGCAACATTAAGGCTTCAACACTTAAAGCACGTCCCAATGAATCATCTGTCGGGAGGTGAGAAGCAGCTTGTTGCCATTGCAGGTGCTATGCTGATGGATACCAAGCTTATTGTACTCGATGAGGTAACCTCTATGCTGTCTGAGGACAACAAATGGCATGTATGCAGCCTTATTCGCTCACTTGCCCAGTCGCATGGCATTGCTGTGCTATGGATTACTCAGCAGCTGGATGAGCTTCAGGCTAACGATACAGTATGGGTAATGGACAAGCTGGAGCTTGTATATGATGGTTTAGCTGGACAGTTATTTACTAGCGTGGACGGGGAAGCTTCCGAAGCAAGGAAAAGGTCTCTAGAGGTGCCTTGGAGCGTCCGCAAAAGCTTGGAACTCGGCTTGCAGGCTGAACAGCTTCAGTTTAATCCATATGCTTTAGCAGAGGTGGTGAAGCGTAATGCACGTACAGCAACATAATCAAAAGCCTCAGCATATATCACTAATTCAGGCCAAGCTATTATCTGAGCATTCACAGCCTTTAACCTATACCTTTCATGCAGGTGCTTCTTATTTGATAACTGGAAGTAATGGTGCCGGCAAGTCAACGCTGCTTGATCGTCTCGCAGGTGTTGAAGATATCGCTGCAGGTACGATTACACTCGGCAGCGAGCAGCTTAGCAGCAAAAGCTGGCGTGGCAAATCGAAATGGAATAAAACAGCGCTTCTTCAGATCCAGCATGTATCTCAGCATGTGGAGGACAAATGGTTTGGCGGGACTGTTCAGCAGGAGCTGAAAATAATTAAGCAGCAATATCGAAAGCATCCCGAATTTGTAGAAGCTCAGCTGGATCATCAAGTGCTAGCCTTCGGAATTACAGAGGAGATTCAAGCGCAAGAGCTGATTAGCTTAAGTGTTGGTCAGCAGAGACGTCTCGCGCTAGCAATCGCATTTTCATTGCCAGCAGCTTGGCTGCTGCTAGATGAGCCGTTTGCAGGACTCGATTATGCTGGCAAGCAGCATTTGCTCAAAAGCATTGTGGAAAGCCAGCAGCAAGGAAAAGGTCTTATCATCGTCAGTCATCAGCTGCAGGAACTCGCAGCGACTGTGGATAAGAAGCTGGTTTTGAATGAGTCTGGAATACGTGAGGCTAGCGAAGCGCTACTTGAGTCAGATCAAGCACTTTTTAATAAGCTGATGGGCTATGGCTATGGTGTTGAATGTGAGAAAGAAAGTAAAAGGGTAGAATTTGTCCAGAAGAATGAGAACATAAAGGTTGAGTTCGATAGCCAAAGAGCAGTAGGTGAGGTAGGGAGCAAGCTTAAAGAAGGAGAAGAAGTAGGTAAAGGAGCTTCCGTACTTACAAGTAAGGATCGACATGCACGCGAGCGTTTCATTATGAAGCAAACGACATGGTTTGATCCGCGTGCATTGATGCTGGGGATGCTCATCTGCTCCGTAAGCCTTGTATTATGGGATAGCTGGTGGTCTATCGTAATCTATGGGCTGCTATCGATCACAACAAGTATGCTGCTTAGACAGAGCCTGAAGCCTTGGCTCGGCTTAATTATGGCATATAGCATCATGTCGATCATCTTCACCGTAGTAGGTGGACTTTCTATCAATCCACTAGGGTTTGATATAGAATCGGCATTGCCTATTGCACGGCGCATGGCGGCTCTGCTTATTATTATTGTGCTGGGGCTGCCACTGCTATCACTTATGACACCGTTTCGACTTCAGCGAGCGCTGCAGCAAAGCCTGCGCCCACTTCGCCGACTGCGTGTGCCAATTGATAGCTATGCCATTCTCGTATCACTAATCTTCCGACTGATTCCAATTTTAACCTTGCGTTGGCGCGTGCTGTTCTCACTATGTCGAACGCGCTTCAAGCAGGTTGGACTTTTTAAATGGAGTATGATGAACGCCTTAATGTTAGCCTACATGCGAAGTCTGCTGCTCGTTGCAGATCAAGTGGCGACTAGCTTAGAGTTCAGAGGCTTTGAACGGATTAGTGGTCAGTCCAAGCTCCATGTTAAGGTTGAGTGGCGTAAGCAGGATCATCTGCTTATGCTCATCTTAATCGCCATCGCGATTATGAACGCAGCCATTCATCAATAGCTGCTGTCCATTTTCCATGCTTATCGGCAAGCGTTGTTTGCCAGCCTAATTGTTTGGCTGCATTAATATTTTTTTCACTATCATCTACGAAATGGACTGGCATAGAGATGTGCTGGTCAACTAGTCTGAACCAATCAAGACTAGGCTTGTACATCCCTGCTTGATCAGATATGAAACAATTTTTGATATAAGCACGAGAATGGCTGAGCAATGGGCTCAGCCATTCTGTTCGATGATTACTCATAATAACGATATCGCATCGCTGCGACCATGACGGGAGCAGCTCAAGGGCTGGCAATGGCTTTAGATGATTGGTTATGAGGTTGCTTCTTTGCTCCTCAGCCACGATAACTCCACGAGCAGAGAGCCACTCCCACCATTGCTCCTCTGATATTTGGCCGCACCATAACTTTTCACTAACCTCGTCTTTATAATCAGCGTAAAGATGCTTCTGGTCACATGACCCGATGCTTGCAAGCTGCTCCCATAGCCCTGGCGTCAAATTACTCGCTAATACACCCCCGACATCAAGCACCAACGTTTTGTTCATCGCGTGACATTCCCTTCGATGTAGATCGTTTTTTATCGGCATACAGCCAGTAAAGCACAAAAATTGCAGCGATTACGGCTAGAACACCACCGAGCAAAAAGCCATATTCGATTCCATAGGATTTGTTAAGATATCCCGCAATGAACGGCCCCGAGAACATACCGATTGCGTAGATTGCTTGATACAGTCCCATCGCCGTCGCTTTCATCTGAGGCTTAATATCCATAATGGCCAAGCTTAGGAATAGTGGTAGGTGCAATCCTTGAGCAAACCCATTAAACGCTTGCGTTGCATACATCCAAGGTAAACTTGGCGCCCAGATTAAACCGAAGGTACATAAGCCGCTAATGATAAAAGCGATCAAAATCGTACGTTCAGAACCGATGGTAGGGATGAACCATTTCGTTGCAGCTATGGCAGCCAGTGCGTGAGGCAGCATAAAGCAAAACACAAGCAATGTAAGCTGAGTACCGCTTGCACCTAGCTCTGTTGCCTTAAGCGGAGTAAAGCCGAACATCGTAATAAACAATACGCCATGTGCGAGAATTGACAGCCAGCTGGCGCGCAGCAGCGGTTTAGTGCGGATCACTTCCTTAATTAAACTAGAAGACATGCCGTGCTCCCGACTTGTTCCTGTCGGTGGCTCATAAAGCTTCAGAGCAAGGAGCAAGCCTATAAAGCCAACGATAGCTCCTCCGATAAAGGGTGCCGATGTGCCAAGTAGATCAGTTAACCAGCCTGAAAGCAGCATACCGATCATTTGTCCGACGACGACAAGCAAGCTGATATGGCCCATCGCTTTTGGAATTTCTTCATTCGAGAACTGACCTGCATACATTACGGTAAATGCAACCCAAGTTGAGGCGCAGATACCTGCTACAGCACGACCAAGCAGAGGCCACACCCAAAGGTCTGGAATTAGAAATAATAAGCAGCTTAACGTCGTAGTAATCATCCCCGCTATGATGAAGGGCTTGCGTTTACCTATCGTATCCGACCAAATTCCGATCGGAAAGCGGAATAACAGCTGGATAAGACCGTAGCTTCCTAGTACAATTCCTATAAATTGCAGGGAATATTCCATTTTGGATAAATATGGTGATAGAATAGGAACATAAATATACATAGATATCCAGTACAAAAGGGTTACAATAGTAAAAAGCATCGATTGTCTTGATTTCATATGATCATCTCCCAACGTTTAATGTACTCGATGTTTATACAATTGTCACGTACTTCCTGATGTATTGGAGCAATGCAACATTTATGTACAGCTCTACGTTTAGAATAAGAAAAGCTAGATCGGAGTCATAGTGAAATGGATGGTGGAAGGGGTCATAATGTGTTTAATCGAATGAAATATATGCTGCTGATGATAGCACTAGTTAGCTTACTATGGATGACGCAAGCAATACCGGCAATAGCGACTAAGGCAGAGGGCAGCAATACAGCAGGAGACAAGCTTCATATTGATGTAAAGGTTGGCTACAACGGTCAGTATGTTTTCGGTAAAAGTGCACCTGTACAATTTACGGTGACCAATCATGATGATCGAGATCTGAAGGGCGAGCTTGTCTTAAACTTGGAGAATCATCGAGGGCTTTCGGTTGCTCATATCTTGCCGCTAGAGGTAACGAAGGGCAGCACCGTCGAGGCGTATATGACAGTAGCTGGAAACCTTACGCAGAACGAAACATTAATCCAATTCTACGAGGGCGGTGTTGATCGAGGGCAACTACTTGATACGACAGGCGTGAAGCATGCAATTGGGCAAAGTGTAGCGACAGCAACAACGATTGGTATTGCAGCGAATGATCCAGATACATTGAATTTTGTGGCATTTTTGAACAATCAAGGCTTTTCAATCACACCGATCGTGCTCGATGCCGATTTTTATGCTGAATCGATGAATGATTTATCGATGTTCACTTTTCTTGTGTTGAATGATATATCGACAGCAGAGTGGTCCGAGCAAAAGGTTAAGGCCATTAAGGATTGGGTTGCTAATGGAGGCACCTTGCTCTTTGGTGGTGGAGCAGGCTATGAACAGACCGCTGCAGCATTTGCAGACATCGTTCCCGTTGAAGGCAGAGATACGAAGCAGTGGGAGCAAGCGACCAAATTATCCGATTATGTTGGTATAACTGAGCCGCTGCAGCCGCTTCCGGTGATCAATGGAAGGCTTATTAAAGGCGACACCATTGTTCAGGATGGTGGCATCCCAATTACGGCAGTAGCACGGTTCGGACATGGGAGCGTATATTATACGGCATTTGATCTTGGGCTTAAGCCATTCTCGACATGGGACGGAAGAACGGCGTTTATTCAATCGCTGCTAAGTGAGCAATTGATGCTAGCCGGAACAGTCAATCAACCAGATATGTACGCAATGGAGAACAGCTCGAATTATTTTCCACGCTTGCATCCACCTGAAGTAGCTGCACTGCTTATTATATTTTTTATCTATATTTTAATTGTTGCACCGATTCTGTATGTCGTGTTGAAGCGTGTCGATCGCAGAGAATGGTCTTGGTGGGTGATACCACTTACGGCCGTGCTGTCGACGATCATTATTGTCGTGATCGGTTCAAGAGACAAATCTAGTCTGTACGTGAATGGAATACGAGTAGCGATGATAGATGAAGGCGCGGTACGTGAAACTGGAGTGAACAATATATTCATTCCTAACAGTAAGGATGTAGTAATGGAGCTCCCTGAGCATGTAAATCCGACTATAATGACAGGTAATACGAACGCAGGCTCAGAGGTAAGCACGAATAAGCAGCAAAGAGTTTATCATCATACTCCAAGCAAAGAGGTCATGTTTACAAATAATAAGTATTGGACAATGAAATCTACGCTGCTGGAGGAACAAATCTATAACGCAGAGCAATACGGCTCCATTACAGTAGACATTGAAGCTGTAGACGACCAGGATAATATGATGACTGTCTATAATGAAACGGGCGTAGATCTTAACCATGTTTCTCTCGTTGCCTATTCTAGATTATATTATATCGATCATTTGCCAGCGGGCGAGTCGCTCGAGTATAGACTGCCGCGAGCAATCTCAAGCAACGGGTTTGCAAATATGAATGCGTACCATAACAATTATGGGTCGAGTTTAAGTCAAGGAAGCGGGAAGGGTTGGGATGAGCTATCTAGAGAAACCTATCTTCTCGATAATACACCATTCTCTTACGCAGCGATGATTATCGCATTCAGCTACAAGGAGGATGAGGCAGGCTACGTAGTAAACAACAAGTCAGTGAAAAACGATGAGCTGAAAATGTGGGTCGTCAATATAGAGCAGCAGCTTAGTGAAGGGATATGGGCTCAGCAAATGATTGAACCAAATGGTGCAGTTGTTGAAAGAGGCGAATACTCCATCCTCAATGATAAAAAGCAGTTTTTCTCATTGACCGATGGAGCAGTAAAGTTAAAATATACGCTGCCATCTGATTACAATGGAACAGCCGAATTCATTCCGCAGCCTTCGCAGTTCAGTGCACAGCTAACGATGCAGATATACAATGTACAGAGCGGGGAATGGGAGGAAGCTACAACGAAAAGCTACGAACTAGATCCCTATGTAGATGAATGGAATAGTATAAAAATTAAGCTCGATAGCGGAAACGAATACTACGAGGGCATCCTGCCTATGCTGCTATTAGATCGCGAGGTGCAGCCATGACGGACAATATGATTGAGATCAGTGGACTAACTAAAACATTTGGCACCTTTCAAGCGCTGAAGGGGATCGACATGATTATTCCAAAAGGAAGCGTGTTTGGCTTTGTCGGACCCAATGGAGCAGGTAAATCAACAACGATGTCGATTATCGCAACCTTGATGCTTCCAACAGAAGGAACGGTCAAGGTGGATGGACTGGATGTGACGGAGCATCCGCATGAGGTTCGCAAGAAGATCGGGTATATGCCTGACTTCTTCGGTGTTTATGACCAGCTGAAAACAGAGGAATATTTACACTTTTATGGCGGCAGCTATGGCATACCTCGTAAGGAACGTGAGCAGCTTATTCCTCAGCTGCTGGAGCTCGTTAATTTATCAGACAAAAAGGATGCTTATGTAGATTCCCTCTCACGGGGGATGAAGCAGCGACTATGCTTGGCACGCTGCCTCGTGCATGATCCGGAGCTGTTAATTCTTGACGAGCCGGCTTCAGGTCTTGACCCTCGTGCACGCATTGAGATGCGCGAAATATTAAAGGAATTGAAAAGCATGGGCAAGACGATCATTATATCATCGCATATTTTGCCTGAGCTGGCGGAAATGGTTGATGAAATAGGGGTTATCGAGCATGGCAGTATGATTGCTGTCGGCAACATTAATCGCATACAGCAGCAATTGATGGCGAAGCGGCAGCTAACGATAAAAACAAGCGGTCGACAGGAGGAACTGAAGCAATTTTTGCTCGATCAGCCTCTTGTACAGGGTGTCTTTATTGATGGTGCGAAGCTTGAGGTGCAATTCTCTGGACAGGATGCAGAACAGGCTGCATTGTTAAAGCACATACTGCTGGCCGATTATGAGGTTATCTCCTACCAGGAGCAGCAGACGGATCTGGAAGATATCTTCCTAGCGATTACGAAGGGAGGAGGAGCAGAGCAATGAGTAAACTTCAACCTTTGCAGTCCGTGAAGCAGTTTTTTATGAATCCTGTTATTGACAAGGAATATCGATTACGGATGCGCACCTCCAGATCGATGTGGACATTGCTGGCATATTTGATTGCAATGGGCTTGTTTTCTGGCGTAATCTTCTCAATCGTAGGCATAGATATGAGAAATTCCATATATTCCAGTGGGTTTACGGGCATTGCGTTCATCGTATTGTCATTTGCTCAGCTAGGTCTTATTGCCTTTATGTCGCCTGGATTGACGGCAGGTGTGATAAGCAGCGAGCGTGAAAAACAAACTCTTAATCTATTACTGACTACGCAGCAAACGTCCTTTACGATCATTGTAAGCAAGCTGATTGCTAGCATTAGCTTTATGCTGCTTATTGTGTTTAGCACACTTCCTTTATACGGAATTGTATTTTTATATGGTGGGATTTCACCTGGACAGCTGTTAAGTGTATTTGCTTTCTTTATTTTTAATATGCTTGTGTTTGGAGCATTCGGTGTATTGTTTTCCACGATATTCAAACGGACGATGATCGCGGTTATTGTAACGTACGGTGTTGTGCTGTTTATGTTCGTAGGTACGGGTATTATCTACCTGCTGTTCTCGTTTGGCTATAATAGCTATGGCTTCGGTGGAAATAATCCGGCTAATGATTCGTGGATACTTCATTTCCTAGCGATCAATCCAGGCTTCGCATTGTACAGTGTGCTCGACGGTGGAGATTGGTATATGTCACTAGCTCGATCATCTCGAGCATCGAAGACGTTCTTCGATCATGTGCCGTTTTGGCTGGAGTACGTAATCTTTTATACAGCGATACTTGTGCTTGCTATATATGGAGCGATTCGCAATCTTAGACCAGTAAGCAGGAAGAAACAAGGAGTCTAGCCATAGACTCCTTTTCCTGCATTCCACATCCGATAATGCGGAGTAAGTTAATGGACGACAAGCTGAGTGTAACGTAGAAGGTAAGGAGGGCTGATATGACTGCGATATACAACCATTTAAAATTTATTGCTCGGCGATGGAATAGAACATCGTTGCTGTCTGCATTCATTAAGGGTGTTGTTTGCGGCGCACTGCCCGCTGCTTTTCTACTAATCGTTGCGAGATTCGTTCCGATTTTATATAGCAAATGGATCGCTGCGGCGATCTGGCTTCTATGTATCGTGATGTTTTTGATCATCAGATTAAGAAATAGAATGACTGCTAGCAGTGCAGCAAAGCTAGTTGACGTAGAGCTTGGCGATGATGCAGTCAGAACGGCATTAACCCTTCCTGAAGAGCAGCAGCTTTCAATGATGGGAAAGCATGTGGTGGAGCATGCAGCGATTGCAGCTGAACGCTACCGAGCCGAGCTGAAGCAACGCATACCTTGGCAGCGAGGCTGGAATGCGCGGCTATGGATGTCTTTAATGGGGTTAACTATTGTAATCATAGGATCGTTGTTCATTATGCCAAATGAGAAGGATGCAGTTGCTAAGCAGATGAAGGAGCAAGAAAGCTTGATTGCAGAGCTAGAAGAGGAATTACAGCATACGAAGGATGCTGTAGAGCAAGCGGAGCTGGAGGAGCAGGACAAGGAGCAGCTGTTGGCGAGCTTAGATGAATTGCTAGAGCAGCTAGATAACAAAGAGCGCTTATCACTATCACATGCCGAGCAGCTAGAGGAAGCACTTAAAGAGCTAAAGCAGCTCGAACAGGAAAAGGATCAAGCGGTTCAGCGCTTAGAGCAATTGAATGATGCTATGGAACGGGAGCAGTCACTTCAACAGCTGCAGCAATCGCTAGAAGCAGCAAAGGATATGGCCAAGGAGAGTCAGCAGCAAGCGGTTCGTGAGGCGTTAAAGCAGTTAACGTCAGAACAGGCCGATGCATTAGCGCAATTAGCGAGGGAGCTGGAAACAGCTCAGGCAGAGCTAGCTAATGAGCTTGGTAAAGCTGCAGAGCAGCTAGAATCAGATGGAGCGCTTACAGACGAGGATGCTGAACAGCTCGCTCGGCAGCTAAGTGACCTGCTGTCCTCTAATCTAAGCAGCAGCGAATTAAGTGAAGCTGGTAACTCATTAGCGCAGCAACTGTCAGATCTGAGCGAGGCGCTTGCTGGTGTAGACACTAATCTTAGTGATCAGCTAGCAAGAGCGGCAGATGAATATAAAGCGAATGAGCAAGAAGCGAGCCAAGGCTCCGGAACAGACGCTAATAATGATACTACAAGCAACGGCTCAAGCGATGGAGAAGGAGACGGTGCAGATCAGGAACCTGATCAAGGAGCAGGCCAAGGAGCGGGTCAAGGAGCAGGTCAAGGAGCAGGTCAAGGAGCAGGCCAAGGAGCGGGCCAAGGAGCGGGTCAAGGAGCAGGCCAAGGTGCGGGCCAAGGAGCAGGTCAAGGAGCAGGCCAAGGTGCGGGCCAAGGTGCGGGTCAGGGAGGCGGTCAAGGAGCGGGTGGCACAGGTGCAGGCTCGACACCAGGGCAGCATGCTACAGTCACTACGCCACGAATCTATGAGGGAGAAAGTGAGCCGACTGTTGATGGCGGTCCAAGCGCAGGAGGACAGATTAGCTCAGGAGGCATTTCACCAACGGTTACAGGTCAGCAAGGAAATTATTCTGAGGTGTATCGTGAATATGAATCGGCAGCCAAGGATGCACTTCAGCGTTCTAATTTGCCTGCTCATATGCAAAATAAAGTTCAGCAATATTTTGATTCAATACAGCCGGATTAACGACCGGCATGAAATGGAGGAAACGATCTTGGAACATACGCTGCAGATGGAAGATGCTAAACATATGATCGCAGAATTAAAGCAAGAAGTAGCGAAGGTCATTGTCGGTCAAGAGCAGGTGGTTGAACAGCTGCTCTGGTGCATGATCGCAGGAGGCCATGCATTACTTGAAGGGATACCTGGTCTCGGAAAAACGATGCTTGTTCGAACAGTTTCCGATGCAATGGAGCTAGAGTTCTCAAGAATACAGTTTACTCCTGATCTGATGCCGGCGGATATTACGGGTACGATGCTGCTTGATCTAAGCAGTCATACGCAAAGATTTAGCAAAGGACCGATATTTGGCAATATTGTGCTTGCGGATGAGATCAATCGCGCTACACCTAAGACGCAAAGTGCGTTGCTTGAGGCGATGCAGGAAGGAACGGTGACAGCAGGAGGAGAAAGCTATACGCTGCCTAGGCCATTCTTTGTTCTAGCAACTCAGAACCCAATCGAGCAGGAAGGTACGTACCCACTGCCTGAAGCTCAGCTTGATCGCTTTCTCATTAAGATCGGCATTCAGTTTCCGACGCGCGATGAGCTTAAGGAAATTGTAAAACGAACGACTGGTGTAAAGCATGAGTCTGCAAGACCTGTTATTGACGGCAAGAAGCTGGAAGCACTGCAGCAGCTCGCAAAGCAGGTGCTATGCTCTGAAGACATGCTTGAGCTTGCCGTAAGCTTTGTGATGCGTACGCATCCGCATGAGCAGGATGCACCTGAGCAGATAAAGCAATATGTACGTTATGGAGCTGGACCACGAGCGCTTCAAGCCCTTATAGCGATTAGTAGAGTAAGAGCTCTAACCTTGGGAAGAGCTCATGTCTCCTGGGGAGATATCACCTATGCAGCTAAGCCTGTGCTGCGGCATCGGCTTGGGCTTAGCTATGAAGCGCTTGCCCAAGGCATCGCCGCAGATACACTGATCGAGCAGATTGAGCGCACGCTTGAGCAGCAGCGCGCGAAGGTGTAAGGGAGGATAGCCATGACAGAGCTAGGTTCTAATAATATGCTTGCTGCGCTGCAGCAACTATTCCCCTATGAGGGCTGGCTAGCGAAGCTTGATGCGATGGCCTTGCACGGCGGAGCTCGTACGAGGGGGATGCTGGCAGGTAAACGAAGCTCAAGCAGCCTTGGCAGCTCCTTGGAATTTGCAGATTATCGTCCTTATATCGCCGGTGACGATATTCGAAGAATCGATTGGAACCTGTATGGACGTACGAACAAGGCTTATATTCGTCAGTATTGGGATGAGCAAGAGCGCAGCTTTCATCTGTATGTCGATAGCTCTCGCTCGATGACCGCAATTGGTGAAGGTGAGCATAATAAATGGCTTACAGCGCTTCGCATGGCAGCGAGTGTTGGTTATGTTGCGCTGCAAGGCGATGACCGAGTGAGTATTTCGTTGTTTAATGAGAAAGAGGTACACAGGCAGCTCCCGATGCTGCATGGCAAGCATGCAAAATTTACGATGATAAGCAGGCTGTCTGAATCGATCACAGAAGCCTCTATACCTTCGGAGGCGATCGACGAGGCGTTTGTCGAAGATGCGGGTTCAGCAATTAGCGATGCAGCAGCACCGTTTGCAGGCGGCAGCAAGCTGCCGCGAAGAGCTGGTGTGACGTGGATCTTCTCTGACGGACTGTATGAGCAAGGGTTAGACTCACTGTTATCTAGCCTGCAAGCAAGGCAGCAGCAGGTCGTGTTTGTTCATATTCTGCATGGTGATGAGCTAGCTCCACAGCTTGAGGGTGAGTGGCGATTCATTGATATTGAGACGAGTCGTGCCAAGGAGGTCGCGATGTCGCCTGCAGTAATAGAGAAATACAAGCGCGGAGTCAGCGAATTTCGCGAGCGGCTTCGTAAGCTCTGTGAGAGTCGTGGTATCGGATTTTTTAGCATAGTTTGCAGTGAAGCATTGCCTGATAGCTTCATGAAGCTGCTTTCGTCGGGCAGCTACATTCAATATCGGTAGTTGACGAACAGATCTGTAAATAACATAAACGGAGGTGAGAGCATGCACTGGCTTTCATTGACATCAGCATGGTTTGGGCTAGCTGCTTTGCTCATCATCGCCATGTACATATTGAAAAAACGCTATGAGCCAAAGCGAATTTCGAGTCATCTGCTCTGGCGACAGGTACTTCAGGAGCAGGAAGCTAACCGCCCATGGCAGCGATTAAAGCAGCAGCTGCTATTATGGCTGCAGCTCATGATATTACTGCTTATCGTTATAGCGTTAATGGAACCAGCAGTGGAAAGGAAGCTTGCAGAGGATACACATGCTGTTATTTTGCTTGATCGCTCTGCTAGCATGGCGACAAGTATAGACACAGATGGCAAGACCTACCTAGATACCGCTAAGCATGAGTTGATTAGCTGGCTCGACAAGGAATGGGGTGGGGGCGAAGTTACGCTCATCGTTAACGGCGAGTACCCACAAATTTTAGCTAACCAAAGTAATCAGAAGCAAGAACTCGTACGAATCATTGAGCATATCGATCCGTACTATGGCACTACCGATGATGAGACAGCATTAAGCCTAGCACGAGCACTTGCGAATAGCAGTGAGCAATCGATGATTCACTACTTTGTCGATGAGCGCTACAACATCAATCAAGAGGTCATACAAGCTGAAGATAATAGCTTAGAGATATGGCATATGTACGCATCGCCTGCGGCAGCTGAGGATGAACGGATTCGCAGCTTTACATTGTCTCAGGAGGAACGCGCCGTTCATGGCTTTGCGACCGTAATGCATGCTCCTCAAGAGCAGCGTGAGCTGGAGCTGACCGTAACCGCCTATAATGAGCAAGGGAGAAAGCTGTCAGATAAGAGCTACAAGCAATCGGCAGCAGCAAGTGGTGTTACAACCTTTCAGATGTACGACTTGCCACAAGGCCATTATTATATGGCACGCTTAACACCACACGATCAGGATCCTAATCCGTACAATAACAAGCAGTATGGGTTAATTGCTGAAGAACGGGTTTATGAGGCACTGCTCATCAGCGACGGCAATCTCTTTCTGGAAAAGGCGCTTCAGCTTATGAATGTAGGAGTAACGAAGCTGGCACCAACCTCAGCTGTTCCAAGTCAGGAGCTGTTGTCGACGGTTCATTTTATTATTACAGATGGTAGCTATGAAAAGCTTACGAAGGATAACGCATGGAAGGATGTGCTGGATCGTTTTCCACTTTGGATCGTTGATCACCCTGCAGCTGATCAGCAAGCTAAGCTAGTTCATGCGGAGCCTGTAGTAAAAGAGCATGAGGTAACACAATATTTCACAATGGACGATATATTTATTTCTTCAATTCGGGAGCTAAGTGCTGAGGAGCTAGCGCCGCATGACGTGCTCGTACAATACGGTGGAGCCGCTGCCATCCTTGCCGGAACACATAATCAGAAGCCATTGCTGCGCTATACATTTGCTCTGCAGGATAGTGATCTGCCGCTGCGAGCTGTGTTTCCGCTATTAGTGATGAATAGCGTTGATTATTTAGTATCTGGCTCTTCTAAGCAGCTTGGCTCTATGCTCGCCAATGCGATCCCTACGCTATCAATGTCAGCGGATACGAGCACGAGCTATTGGCACCATTTAGATGAAGAACCTAGTGATGAAAAGATAAGCGAGACCGCAGTTGAAGATGGATACGTCACAGCTCCATCCGTACCCGGCGTATATTCACTTATCGAGCTAAATGAGAAAGGCGATACTGTTCAGCAGCGTACAGCTGTCATTACGGCTGATGCAACGGAGTTTGCTACTGCCAGCATTGCCGAGCTAATTAGCGGCAGCTCAAACGCTGAGGAGCCGAATGACCAAGGCGAAGGCACAGGGATGAGTAAGCTGACGGCATGGCTTGCTGCCTGTCTAATGCTATTGTTGCTGCTAGAGTGGGAGGTGTATCGTCGTGGGATTTAATACTGCGTCACCTTGGTTGCTTCCGATCCTGCTGCTATTGCCGCTCTATGTATGGCTTCAATATCGCTATACTACGAGAATTACAGGAAGCAAGAAGCATATCGCCATCAGCCTTCGCACACTCATTTTGCTGCTCATCTTCATCATGGTAATTGGTTTAACACCATATACAATGGTTGAACAGCGAAATGTGCTTGTCCTTGTCGATCGCTCTGATTCTGTTGGTCATACTGATGAAGTTATCAACTATTTAAAACCGTTGGATAGTAAGGATGACAAAGATCATATGGCAGTTATGTCCTTTGCTAACAATATTATGATGGATCGAGCGCTGCAGCCAATAAAGCAACAGGAGTCGCTGCATTCGTTCCGCACCATTGTCGATCCCTCGCAAACGAATATTGCGGCTGCCCTGCGACAGGCTGGCGGTATACTGAATCAAGTAGGCGGAGGGAAAATTGTATTATTTTCTGATGGGTTAGAGACAATCGGAAGCTTGACGAAGGAAGCCCAGCTCATGGATGCAATGAATATTGTAGTAGATGTCGTACCGTTATCGAGTAAAGTCGGTGAGGATGCTGCGATCTCGACACTACATGTGCCAAGTCAATTAAAGCAAGGTGAAAAGTATCAGCTTAATGTAAAGATTGATAGCACGAATGAAGCACCAGCTGAGCTGCTCATCTATGAGAATGACGAACTCATTGCTGAGCAAATGATCCAGCTTATTAAAGGAACAAATACGTATCTAATTGATGCTTTAGCAACCTCTTCTGGAATAAGATCCTACCGTGCCGTGCTACGTATGGCGGAAGATACACAAGCGAAAAACAATACGGCCTATGCCTTAAGTCGGGTGAGTGGACCAGCAGGGGTGCTGATCGTCGAAGGAGAGCAAGGCAGCTCGCGTAATATCGAGGCTGCCTTATCGGCTTCATATATCGCCTATGAAACGATTCAGCCGGAGCAGCTAAGCTATGAGCTGGCACAGTATGTTCAGTATGATTCAATTATTTTTAATAATGTAAGTGCGGTCCAGCTGCCTCAACTAAAGATGGAGCATATTGAATCAGCGGTGCGCAATTATAGTGTAGGCTTCGTCATGATCGGCGGCGATAATAGCTTCGGAATCGGTGGGTATTTTGATACTCCTATAGAATCCATCTTGCCAGTAAATATGCAGCTATCAGGCAAAAAGAAAATTCCAGATCTGTCGCTCATGCTCGTCATTGACCATTCAGGCAGTATGTCGGGCTCGAAGATGGAGCTTGCTAAGGAAGCTGCTGCCCGCACGGTGGAGCTTATGCGAGAGGTTGATACAGTAGGTGTTATTGCATTTGATTCAAGACCGACCTGGATTGTACAGCCGACTAAGCTGCAAAACGGTGACGATGTTATTAGCAGCATCATGTCGATTCAACCAGCTGGAGGAACGGATATTTATCCTGCACTAAACGATGCGTTCGATGGGTTTGACCTGGACGCGGCGGGACGCAGGCATATCATACTGCTAACCGATGGCATCTCACCCTATACACCAGAGTATGAGACGCTATTAGCAGATATAAAAAAGAACGGGATTACATTGTCAACGGTTGCAGTTGGTCAAGATTCTGATGTTAACTTTCTTGCTAGACTTGCTGAGCTCGGCTCTGGACGCTCCTATTATACAGAGGACGAAACGACGCTGCCAGCTATCTTTTCAAGAGAAGCAACGATGATGTCACGCGCCTATATTGTCGATGAGCGCGTCTTACCTATCGAAGGCTATGCAGGCACCTGGACTAATCTATGGAGCGGCGGACTGCCGCATATTGATGCCTATGTAGCGACTAGTCCGAAAACTACGGCAGAGATCGCACTGTGGACACCACAGGAGGATCCATTGCTGGCTCGCTGGAATATCGGTTCAGGGAAAAGCGTTGCCTTTACATCAGATCTGAATGGCAGGTGGAGCTCAGATTGGGTGACATGGAGTGAATTCCCTAATATTTTCGTTGAGTGGGTGAAATGGACATACCCACAGTTCAGTCAATCTCCATACGAGCTGAAGCTAAGTGAACAAGGCAGCGTGATCGTAACTAGCAACGATGAAGCATCGTATTCGAATCTAGGAATGAGTATTCAGCAGGAAGACAGCACATCGATACTACCGCTGGTTCCGTTAGGTAACGGACGCTATGAAGCTGATGTCTCGAAGCTGACAAGCGGTATCTATCTATCGCAGATCGGAGAAACTAAGCCCACGAATTCAGGTGAGCAAGCCGAGCTAGAGAATGCTGTAACGACTGGCTTTGTTGTTCCATATTCAGCGGAATATCGTCTTGATGCCAATAGGGCTGAAGCACGTGAAAAGCTTGAAGCGTTGGCGCAGCTGACTGGCGGTCATGTACGCACGTTAGAAGAAGCAGAATCGTTATTTCAGTTTGATCCCGTAACGTTGAAGCAAAGCTATGATTGGTCAAGAGAGCTGTTGCTTCTTCTAATTATTTTATGGCTAGCTGATATTGCGAATCGACGCTTGGCATTACCTTGGGGAAGATGGCTAGCGAAGCTGAGAACGGCTACTAGCATGAGTAATGGACACAAGCAGCAGCGAACGTCCGTTGAACAGTCAACCTTCCAGCGCCTGAATGAGCGCAAGCAGCAGCTGGCAGAGCGAGGTAATACATTATTGACGAAGGAAGAGCAATGGGGAGAAGCAGCTCAGCAGCCCGTCGATCGACAGAATGATCAGAAGCTGCAAGTTTCTCAAGGCCTAGAAAACCATCAGAAAGAAGAGCCACATTCTACTGAGAAAAATGAAACGATGAATCGACTGCTTGCCGCAAAAATTCGGAGAAAGCAGTAGGTAGAACATAAAAATTTCACTTAGATTCCTTTGTGAAGGATGGACTTTACTTTTGAGTTTCGGTAAAATTTTGAGTATATCAATGAGAGGATGTTACTTCCATGTACAATGAAATTACTGCAGATGAACTTCAACAGCGATTACAATCTGGTGAAGCGATTAATTTAATTGATGTAAGAGAGCCTGATGAGTGGGAAGCTGGTCATATCGCTGAAGCTCGCTTAATACCGCTTTCTGAATTCGATGCACGTCAGAATGAGGTGCATGATAGAGAAGGAGAAGTTATTGTTATTTGCCGCAGCGGTGCACGCAGCGGTCGAGTTTGCGAGTTTTTGGCTAGACAAGGCTTCGAAGTGACAAATGTGAGCGATGGAAACTTAGGATGGCATGGTCCTGTTGTGTACGGCAAGTAAGTCAACTGCTGTTCGGAATCACCTTATCTAAATTATAGTTTTGCTTCAAAGAGCGAGCCTACTGTGCTCGCTCTTTGTGCTTTAAGCTCACATTGTGCTCAATACGTGAATCCCTTGAAACATTATGTTCATATGGGATGAAGAGCGTACATTAGCTTGCTGAGTAGTCGCTGACCAGCATTAGTCTTTTTCTTGCAAGAAAACAGTTTTACAGTCGACTGTTCTAATGAAATAAACAAGCGTAAGAAAAACGTATACTCCATTGGATATACTTGTACTGTTACATATCGCAACGATACAAAATTTATAGAAAAAAATGGGGATGCTTTAGCTGTTGATAGCTTTTTACCAGAATCAGAAGTAAGGCTATTCTCTCAAAACCTATTGATTTGAAAAAGGACTACGGCATACCATTATGTGCAAAGGAGATCATCCTCGTTAAAAGTAATTATAGAGGAAATAACGAGAATTTAGATTAATACAGCAATCCTTTGCATAATGTGCTATAGCAACTGGCACTGATGCTTTTTTCATGTTATATTAGCTAACAAATCATATACAAAAGCTGGAACTTTCTGAAAGAGAGTGAGATACATTGACTTTAACGAATGAACAACTGAAATCAATGCCGAAAATTGAGCTGCACCTTCATCTTGACGGTAGTGTGCTGCCACAGACCTTAATTGAATTGGCGGCTGAACAAGGAAAAGAGCTGCCAACGACAGCGATTGAGGAGCTGTCTAGTCTAATGCGGGCGCCAGAGACTTGCTTGGATCTGAATGATTACTTACGCACCTTCGATGTCGTATTGCCCTACCTGCAAACGGCAGAAGCGCTCGAGCGTGTTGCCTATGAGGTTGTTGACCAATGCGCTAGCGATCACGTACGCTACGTCGAGGTACGGTTTGCCCCGCAGCTGCATCGTCTTGGAGGTCTATCGATCGATGACGTATATGAAGCGGTCATTCGAGGCATGAATCGAGGAGAGAAGCAGTTTGGCGTTATCGTGCGCTGCATCGGAATCTGTCTTCGTGGGCACTCAGAGGAGCAAAACATGGAAGTCGTAGAAGCGGCTCAAGCATATTTACATAAAGGGCTTGTTGCTGTTGATCTCGCAGGCGCTGAAGCATTGTATCCTCCTGAGCTGTATGCTCCAGTCTTCGTTCGTGCACAGCAGCTTGGTATTCCGATAACGATCCATGCAGGTGAAGCAGGAGGTGCGCAGAATATCGAAACCTCCGTCCTCAAGCTTGGAGCAACACGTATTGGGCATGGTGTACGGCTACAGGAGGACTCGCATCTTTTACAGCAGATGGTTGAGCGCGGCATTCCGTTAGAGTTCTGTCCAATTAGTAATTTGCAGACAAAGGCGGTTACAGCTTGGGAGCTGTATCCGATTGTTGACTATATGAACAAAGGAATTAAAGTAACCGTTAATACCGATAATTTAACGGTTTCTCATACATCCTTAACGAAGGAGCTGCTTACGCTTCAGCAGCAATGCGGACTGACGACGGAGGATATTGTTCAGCTTCAACGGAACGCAGTTGAATCGATATTTCTCGAGCAGCCTGCGCGTGAGGAATTCATACAAACGTATGATGCTGCGCTGGAGCAATGGATTAAGAAGCTGGATATGTAATGACATGACAGCCTAGAGAGGAGAGCGCATCATGAAGAGTATTCGAAAGTATCGGCTTAATGATCGCGAGCATATAAAATCAAGTGAAGATCGAGAAGAATACGAGAAGGACTATGCTCGGCTTATACAATCCCCTGCCTTTCGCAGAATGCAGGGCAAATCACAAGTGTTTGGTGCAGGCTCAGGTGATTACTATCGCACGCGCTTAACGCATTCAATAGAAGTGTCCCAAATCGCACGCGAGCTATCGCGCAAGCTGGGCAAGCAATATGCATTCTTGAATCAAGAAATACATCCCGGATTAAAGCTTGTTCCAGAGGTCGTCGAGATTGCTGCACTTGCTCATGACCTAGGTCACCCTCCGTTTGGTCATCGCGGAGAGGAAGTGCTGAACGATATTTTACAGGCACGGTATGATGATTACTATGAAGGAAATGCACAAAATTTTCGTATACTGATGTTTTTGGAAAAGCGCGCGGGCAGTGATCGAGGACTAGATCTAACCGCAGCTTCCTTGCTGGCGGTGAACAAGTATCCGACACAGCTCGGTAAGGATGGACAGATTAAGGGTGTTTATGCAAGCGAGTGGGAAGGCATTAGCTATTTGCGTGATTTATGGCAGATGCCAAAAGGCTGCCGCACGCTTGAGGCGCAGCTAATGGATTTGTGTGATGATATCGCCTACTCAACACATGATATTGAGGATGGAATTCGCGCCGGTAAAATCCAGCTGACCGAGGATTTTTTACTTGATTCCAGACGTATTGACAGTGTTGTAAAAGAAATTGTAGAGGATCCTGCAAGCATGTGCTCATTGCACTGGTCTAACATCGACGTGCGAGAGATGGTCAGCAATGTGCTAGGAGATTACTATAAGCAGTGGAAAAGCATCTATGAGCAGTTTGGACGAGAAACCTCTCGTTCACGTCGAGAAATGAAGGCACAGTGGGTGAATTACTTCGCCTCGCTTGTTGGCATTATCGATGATCCGCATCATAGCGGCTGGAAGAAGATTACCTTCGTAAAGGATGGCGCAGAGGACGTCAATACGCTTCGAACGATGGAAATCTTGAAGAAGCTTGCTTGGGTGACGATGATTAAAGATTTTCGTGTGCAGCGTCTACAGAAGCGTAGTGAGAATATGCTGCGAAAGCTGTGGGAAAGCCTAGAGGATGAAGCGACAGGGAGATTAATCCTGCCGCCCGACTGGATTGAAACCTATGATCTGCATAAGCAAAAGTACCCGTGGCATCGATTAATCGCAGATTACATGGCGGGGATGACCGATCATTACGCGGAGAAGGTTTACACGGAATTGTTCGCAAGCAGAAGCGGCTCCATCTACGAACGAGATTAGTGGCGTAAAGACCTATCCAACAGATGGCAATCAACTGGTCGTGATCAAAAGTAAAAAGCAGAAGCTCTTTTCTTAGAGCTCCTGCTTTTTTTATTGCAATTTATGTCCGCTACCTATGTAAATGTGGACTAGCAAGCCGTCCTAGCGCATATAAGTAAATGATCCTTGTTCGTTCGGAAGTAAAGGAGGGTTAATATGCAGCAGCAAAATGAATGGAATGAAAACGAGCTGGTGCTCTCCGTTAGTGGGATGAGCTGTTCGGCATGCGCGACTAGAATCGAGCGTAGCTTATCGAAGCTGCAGGATGTGGAGCAGGTAGCAGTAAGCTATCCGCTGCGTACTGCATGGATA
This sequence comes from Paenibacillus camelliae, assembly GCF_023715345.1. Classification (GTDB taxonomy): domain Bacteria; phylum Bacillota; class Bacilli; order Paenibacillales; family Paenibacillaceae; genus Pristimantibacillus; species Pristimantibacillus camelliae. Next base: position 240,305 of record NZ_JAMBNY010000001.1, on the reverse strand, counting down.
AAGGGTGATCCAGCTAAGCTAGAGCTAGGTCAAATTATAGCAAAAATTATATCGCTTGGATTTCAAGCAAAGCCATATACAGCAGCAATTGATGAGATGAAGCAGGAGAAAAAGATGCTTCAAAAGCGTCTGATTCTTGCGATCATCTTTACCTTACCGCTATTGTGTTCGATGGCCGAGCATATACCGATGCTGAGTCCTTTATTGACGTTATTTCCTGATTGGCTATTTGCCCCTTGGCTGCAGCTGCTATTAGCGACCTGTGTTCAATTTTTTATCGGCTTACCCTTCTATATTAGTGCCTATCATGCCATTCGAGAGAAGCTAGCTAATATGGATGTGCTCGTTGTGATTGGTACTTCGGCAGCTTATATCTATAGTCATTACGAGGTGTTTGCCAATGGATTGGATGGTTTGCTGCATTATGCGAGGTTCGATCAGCCTTCACTGTATTTTGAGACGTCAGCCGTTGTCATAACCGTTGTATTGCTTGGTAAATATATTGAGCTTTCAGCTACGCTAAGGCTGCAGGAGCAGCATGAGCCCTTTGCACAGCTTCAGATACATGAGGTAATGGTGGACCGTGATGGACATATATTCCCGCTGCGTCCGGCTTATATTGTCGCTGGTGATCGTGTTCGACAATCAGAGGGAGATATTGTTGGAGTCGACGGAATGATTCTTGCAGGTGAGGCTTATATAGATGAATCGCTGCTCACAGGTGAGCAGCAGCTAATAAGCAAATCAGCTGGTGATAAGGTTTGGGCAGGTACGACAATTAGTCAAGGTGCTTTAGTGATTCAAGCAATAACAGCGGGTAATGACACCTTGCTGCAGCGGATTCGTGAGCTGGTTAAGCAAGGTCAACGCTCGAAAACTAATATACAGCGTCAGGTGGATCAAGTCGTGCGGTGGTTTGTTCCCATCATTGTCGTACTAGCTGTTAGCACTGCGGCGATGTGGATACTGCTTGGCGCAAGCGAAGCGACTGCTGTATTAAGTGCCCTTGCTGTTCTACTCGTTGCGTGTCCTTGCGCACTCGGCTTAGCCGCACCGATCTCACTTGCGATCGCAAGCGGTCGTCTAGTGAAGCATGGCGTCATTGTGAAGGACGCTAGCATTATAGAGCGACTGCATCATGTAGCAGAGGTCATGTTCGATAAGACAGGTACGTTGACGGAGGGCAGATTAAGTGTTGGATTCGTGCATAGCTTCTATTATTCAAAGCAAAGAATGATCGCGATCGCAGCAGCATTAGAGCAATATGCTGAACATCCTATTGCGCAAGCGATAAGGAGCTACGGAGAAGAGCTAAACGTTAAATTGTACGAGGTGAGCGACGCTGAGCATAAGCTCGGACATGGCGTTGTAGGGATAATCGGAGAGCATCGATATATGGTAGGGAATGAGCGCTTGTTAAAGCTTGAAGGGAAGGTGCTAGCTCCCTATGTATCGATCATCGCTAAGGAACGCTTTAAGCTCGGAGAGACGCTATGCTATATCTATGAGGATGACCGGTGCATTGGACTGATTGGCTTGTCCGATCAGATTAAAAGTACAACGATCCCGGCAATCAATGCTCTGAAAAGAATGAAGATTGATGTGAGCATGGCGACTGGCGATCATGAGGGCTCTGCTTACCGTATTGGTCAAGAAACGGGCATCGCACATATGCATGCTAATTTGCTCCCCGATCAAAAGCTCGAGTTAATAAAGCAGAAGCAGGAGCGCAATCGTGTTGTAGCCATGGTAGGGGATGGCTGGAACGATGCACCAGCACTAGCAGGCGCACATATCGGTATTGCGATGAGTAACGGCACGGAGGCTGCGCTGCATGCTGGACATATGACCTTGCTGCATTCAAAGCTGACGAGCATTCCTGTATCGATTCAAATGAGTCGCCTTACTGTAAAAAATATAAAGCAGAATCTGCTCTTTGCTTTGATGTATAACTGCCTCATGCTGCCCGTTGCTGCATTAGGCTATCTTAAGCCATGGATGGCTGGCGTTGCGATGTCTCTCAGCTCCCTATGCGTTGTGTTTAATGCATTGCTGCTGCATCCTCGCTTGAATAAGGTGGAGGGATCTGAGCATGACATTAAGTAGTCTCATTCTCGTGTTCGTTACTGGTTTAATGAGTGCTGCGCATTGTATCGGCATGTGCGGCGGTATCATAACAGCGGTTACGCTGCAATCGAAGCTATCAGCCCTGAAGACGAATCTGCTATATCACATTGGACGCGGCTTCTCGTATACGTTGTTTGGCATCGTGCTAGGCATCATTGGCAGCTTTATTGAGGTGGCAGGAGACTGGAGCGGGATTAAGGGGGTAGCTTCGATCGTTGGTGGCTGTATGCTGCTGCTGTGGGTATGGCGAAAGATTCAGATCCCTCAGCTGGAGACGGTCTCAGCTCATGTACATGCAAGATTAATTAAGGTCGTTAAATACCTTCGCGGCGGTGAGCGAGTATACATATTAATGACAGGTATCGCATTTGGATTTTTGCCTTGTGGCTTAACGTATGCTATGGGAATGCAGGCAGCTTCAACCGGCACATGGTATGCAGGTGGACTGACGATGCTCGTTTTTTCACTAGGCACATTGCCAGCACTTGCGCTGACCGCATCGATCTCTGCAATCGCAACGAAGCAGTGGCGCAGAGTGATGTTTAGGATCGGTAATGGGGCAGCCATTATTATAGGCATATTAGCGATAATGAAAGGCTTGGCTGCCAACCACGTGATTCCATCGATCCATCATTGGCTTTGGTAATCGGAATTAATCTTATTAGTATGCTAACGTCCTTATTGATGGGCAGCCTGATATTGTGATGGGGTCATACCGACCTGGCGCTTAAACAATTTGGAAAAGTATAGTGCATCATGAAAGCCAACAGCCTGTGCTGCCTGGTGGACGGGAATTTGCTGAGCAAGCAGCAGCTGGGCTTGCTCTAGCCTTACTTTGATGAGATACGCTAGCGGTGACATACCGTGTATCTGTCTAAAAAGCTTCGATAAATGACTGCGATGATAGCCTGCTCGTTCAGCTAGCTCCGTAATTGTTAGAGGAAGCGGATAATTAAAATCTATGTAAGCAACCACCTCATCGATAGCGAGCTGAGCTGGTGATTTGCGTGAACGCATCGGGAGCTGCTGCTCTCTTTCCTCGCTGTAACGAGCTAGCAACAGCTGCAGATGAGCTGAAGCTTGCAATGCAGCAGGCAGGCTGCCCACTGCAAGCTGCTGACGAATTTGCTCGAAATACTCGCTCACCTCCGTAAAGGGGATGCTTCGTATAATGGGCTGCTCAGCTGTAATGCGACACGCCTGCAGCATAGGCTTGAAGCGGCTTCCTCTAAAGCCAACCCAGCAGTAGCGCCAAGGCTCGTCTTGATCGGCTTGATAACGTACAGATTCATCTGGAAAGATAAAAAAGCTATCCCCCTCTGAGAGCTGATAGGTAACGCCTCGCATCGTTACGCTGCCTTTGCCCGAGATAACATAGTGAACAATATAATGAGAATGAATAAGCGGTCCCATATAGTGCAGTGGATCCGTTTGTGATTGTCCTGCGAACAAGATCTCATCGACCTGAGGATCGAACGAGGTATGAATCGCAATATACTCTAGTTTTTCTGACATCGTTGCTCTCCTCTCAATATAATGCAACATTTGTCCATGAATTTGCTTGTAATTATCTATAGGCTTATAGCTTGTGAGCAAGTATATTATAAGTGTTCGATCTTAATAAATTCAAGTAAATCAAGAGCTTGAGAAGGAGAGATGATACGTGTCCAAAATTACATTCCTAGGTGCAGGTAGTACTATCTTTGCAAAAAATGTACTAGGTGATTGTATGCTTGTGCCGTCCTTGCAGCAGTTTGAATTGGCAATTTTTGATATTGATCCTGTTCGACTTAAGGAATCAGAGCTTATCCTGAACAACGTGAAGGAAACGGTCGGCAGCAGCTGCCGAATTGTCGCCTATGCTGATCGTAAAGAGGCGCTGCGTGGTGCCAAATATGTCGTCAATGCGATTCAGGTAGGTGGCTACGATCCTTGTACGATTACAGATTTTGAGATTCCTAAAAAATACGGCTTACGTCAAACGATTGCCGATACGGTAGGGATCGGCGGAATATTTCGCAACCTGCGAACGATTCCTGTTATGCTTGATTTTGCTAGGGATATTCAAGAGGTGTGTCCAGATGCGTTGTTCATTAACTACACGAATCCTATGGCGGTGCTAACGAATGTGATGAACACGTATGGCGGGGTCAATACAGTTGGCTTATGTCATAGTGTACAAGTATGCGTGAAGGATCTGTTATCTCATCTCGGCATTGAAAATAACGGAGTGAAGTCAAAAATCGCTGGAATTAATCATATGGCATGGCTGCTGGAAATTACGAAGGATGGGCAGGATCTATACCCTACAATTAAAGCGCTTGCCAAAGAAAAGCAAAAGGAAAAGCATTATGATATGGTACGCTTCGAGCTTATGGACAAGTTCGGCTATTATGTAACCGAATCAAGCGAGCATAACGCGGAGTACCACCCATACTTTATTAAATCAAAGTATCCAGAGCTCATTGATCGTTTTAATATCCCGCTCGATGAGTACCCTCGCCGCTGCATTGCGCAAATCGAGGATTGGCAGCGTAAGCGGGATGAGATTATGGCATCAGCAAGTCTAGGGCACGAGCGTACGCATGAGTATGCTTCCTACATTTTTGATGCGATCGAGAATGATAGGCCATTTAAAATTGGTGGTAATGTGATGAACACAGGTCTTATTACGAACCTGCCGAAGGAAGCATGTGTAGAGGTTCCATGTTTAGTTGACGCCAATGGCGTACATCCAACCTATGTTGGGGATTTGCCTCCACAGTTAGCTGCATTGAATCGTACGAACATTAATACGCAGCTGCTTACGATTGAAGCAGCGATGACACTGAAAAAAGAGCATATCTATCATGCTGCTCTGCTAGATCCACATACGTCTGCTGAGCTGTCAATGGATGATATTGTGGCGTTATGTGATGAATTAATTGAAGCGCATGGAAGCTGGCTGCCTAAGTATCAATAAGCAGGCTGGATTCATGTTTATCAACAAAAAAAGCGCAAGCTCAAAGCACGGGATAGTGATGAACTCCCTAATTGCTTACAGCTAGCGCTTTTTTATTGCAATGACATTTTGCTAGTTGCTCGTTTGAGCTTGATAAAGCATATGCAAGAACTAAAGCGTACAAGCTGTGACTGACAGCATGTACAACGGATGAGTCGCGAAAGTGATTAATCTAACCCATGCTGCTCACGTATAAGATATAGTCCGTTAACGAGCGGCTCTGCCGGATCACGATTCAACAAATACAGTGTCAACAAATATTGAATCGGCATTGCGCACACGTTGTTGCCATCCTTGATCGAAGGAAAGCCCGCTTCAAGCACAGGTCCAACCTTTTCATGCACGCTAATATTAATATATAGCTTTTCCGTATTGAATTCTTCACGGACGGATGAGGCGCAATGAGGCATAATCTGCTGATCAAACAGCTTTTTACTTTCCTCTTGGCTTTGTGGCGGTGTAGGCAGCGGTTTGCTGACCTGCTCATCGATCATATCGATAAAAAAGGAAGCAAGCCATTGCTGTGCGCGAGCGGCATCCTTATGCTTTTCCAGCATTTCATTCATTAAGAATCCACAAGCGTACTGCTTATCCGAATCATTATCCTTTAGCTGATAGGCAAACAATGGGCCAAAGCCTGGATGATTCATAATTCTTCCCTCAACTTGGAAGCTTTCAAATTCCAATTGCAGCATTTTAAGTGATCGAGAGTAGATCGTTGAGATCAGCTTTTTAGCTTCTTCGATTTTCTTGTCTTGGTTTTCATTCACGTCTGTTGTCATTAGATAGGTTTGCCTCCTTCCCTAAACACATTCTACCATGTTCGCTCGTATGGGTGAAATGATTATTATGAAACTGATTCGTTACTTACGAATAATTATACATAAATTTGCCAGTTCTCGACAAAATCTATAAACTATTATTGATAGTCTGCTAGAAATAATTTAGATGAGATGAAGTGAGGTTTAATGATGGCCGTTGCTACAATACTGATGGTTGACGATGAATACGAGATTATTAAGCTAATGGAAATATACTTTAAGAATGAAAACTATAAGCTGCTTAAGGCGAGCAACGGGCTTGAGGCATTGGAGCAGCTCGAGAGAAATGTAGTAGATCTCATTGTGCTGGATGTGATGATGCCAAAGATGGACGGGATCGAGGCATGTATGCGAATTCGCGAGAAGAACCATATACCAATCATTATGCTGTCGGCAAAAAGTCAAGATATTGATAAAATTTCAGGACTTAGTGTTGGTGCAGATGATTATGTAACGAAGCCATTCAGTCCTCTGGAGCTTGTCGCGAGAATTAAGGCGCAATTGCGACGCGTTAATCACTTCCAGACAGCGAGAAAAAATAATGAGGATGAAATTCGTATCGATCAATTAGTCATTAATCGCGCTTCCCACGTTGTAACGATTGATGATGAGGTCGTCAAGCTTACGCCGCGTGAATTTGCCATATTGTTATTGCTTGCTCAGCATGCTGGAAAGGTGCTTAGTATGGATCAAATCTATGAGCATGTCTGGCAGGATCCCTTTATGGAATCGAAAAATACAGTGATGGTACATATCCGCAAGCTTAGAGAAAAGCTGGAGGCTGATCCGCAAAAGCCGCGCTACATACAGACCGTATGGGGCATAGGATATAAGCTTAAAGGTGATATGCAGGTGAGCGAAGATGACTAAGCGCTGGATATTCTCGGTACGTTGGAAGCTGCTGCTAGCGATGCTGTTAAGTGCCCTCATAACGGGTATTGTGTTGTTTATAACGGCTACGCTTGCTTCAAGCTTAATTGATAGAGAGCCGTTCAGCGGACCTATTAAATGGGGGATCAATACACTTGGCTCCACCGTTATATTATGCATAATTGGCGGATCACTCTTTATCACCTGCTATATTTTATTTACCCGTTCGGTCATTACACAATTGCTACAGGTGCAGGCTGATCTTAAGCAAATGAGCAAAGGTGACTTTCAGCTTAAAGCTATGCATGCTTCCTATGATGAAATCGCCGTTATCTCTCAACATGTTCACGAAGCAGCAGATGTGCTGAATCGATACATTAATGAAATCGTTGATGGTTTGCGATTCATTGCTGAAGGAAAGCTGGAGCATACGATACCTGTAAATGAGAATCATAAGCTCGGTGAAGTAGCTCTAAATATTAATCTTATGGCACAGCAGCTTAAACAGCTCATGGAAGAGGAGCGCAGAACCGAGCAAAGTAAAAATGACTTGATCACCGGCGTTTCTCATGACTTACGGACGCCTTTGACCTCCATTTTAGGTTTTTTGGAGGTCATTAAGGATGAGCATTACCGTGACGAGGTAGAGATGATGCATTATGTCGACATAGCGTACAGTAAGGCTGAGCATTTGAAGCATCTTATTGATGATTTGTTTGAATATACACGAATGAATAACGGGATGCCGCTAGCACGGGAGCCGTTGGCACTTGACGATTTCCTCCACCAGCTAATGGAGGAATATGAACCTTCCTTGCAGAAGGCTGGGCTTATGGGTCGTTTAATGATTGAGAAGCAGCGGGTAATCATTACTGCGGATGGTGCATTGCTTGTACGAGCCTTTGCTAATATTATTCATAACGCAATGCAATACGGGAAGGATGGGAAGTACGTCGATGTAACGCTCCGAGCTGACGAGACGCACGCTGTCGTGACGATTGCTAATTATGGAAACCCGATACCTGCAACGGATTTACCATTTATCTTCGATCGATTCTATCGATTGGATAAGTCTAGATCGCTAGAAACAGGTGGCACAGGGCTTGGGCTAGCGATAGCGAGAAGCGTTGTCGAGCTACACGAGGGCACGATACGAGCGGAAAGTGATACGCATCGTACCGCCTTCCTGTTGAGCTTTCCACTTTATGTAGAGAAGCATTATGGAACAGAAGATTAAATGAATACGAATACGATACGCCTACAAGATGACTCTGATTCTGTTAGAGTCATCTTTTTGTTTGTGTAGTCGCACATTGTTTAGAAAATATGTGGATTTCTTAAGGAAATGTTAAGCATTTCTAGCCTTCGATATTAAGTTTTGCTCGCTATACTGAGCAAGAACTAAAACAATATGGAGGCGTTATCGTTGAAGACATTATCTCATTCATTGAAAGTACTAATACTTTTTACAATGCTTACATTCGCAGCTGCATGTTCAAGCATCACAGCAACAACTGCAGCAGTTGAACCAACCTTATTATTAAATGGGGTAGAAATTGAAAACTCCGGCTTAGTAGAAAAAAAGAATACGATGTATGTACCCGCTTCATTTATAACAGAAACACTTGGAGCGAGCATAGAGAAGCCGAAAGTGACTAATGAGAACGATGAGAGTGGGCTTCAGCCTGATGCGGAACAATTAGAGGAGTTAGATATGGGCGTTTATTATCGTAATCAGGTGGCAGTGTTGATGTACCATGCCATTATGGAGGAGCCGACCGATGCCAGCATCATCTCAGCGAAACAATTCCGCGAGCATATGCAGTGGCTGAAGGAGGAAGGCTTCACACCTATATCAATTGAACAGTATGATGCATTTATTCATGAAGCTGCGGAGGTACCTGACAATGCTGTATTAATTACATTCGATGATGGCTATGAGAACTTCTATACGTACGCGTTTCCTATACTGAAGGAATTCGGATACGCTGCGGTTAATTTTGTAATCGTGTCTGGCGTTGATGATCCGAGCCTTCCAGGAATAAAAAAGCTAAGCTGGGAGCAGATGCGAGAGATGAAGGAGCAAGACATCGCTTTCCACAATCATACGTACGACATGCATGCCTTTGGGGCAGTGAATGGAGAAGGCATTGAGCTTCCTGTAACGATAAGCAATCTCTATAGAGCTGAAGATGATCGAATGGAAACTGACGAAGAGTATATCGCAAGAGTTACGGATGATCTAAGCAAGGCTGAGCAGCGACTGCAGGAGGAGCTAGGTAATACGCTATCGGTCATCGCCTTCCCGTACGGTGCATACAATGAACGTCTGCTGAATATCATTGATAGCCTCGATATTCGTACAGCCTTTACGATACAGGCTGGTATGAATACGGCAGACGATAAGCTAGGCTATCGTATCAATGCAGGGCGCTCCGATCAAACGGCAGAACAGCTGCTATCAGTACTTAAACCGAAGCCAGTTGAAATTACCGACCACACGATGCTTCTTAACGGTAAGCTTGTAACGTTTACTAGCATCATTAAGCCTGACGGAAATTACCCGGCCCTATATCCATTGCGTGAGGTGAGCAACGCGCTAGGTCTATTCATTGGCTTTGATAAGGAAACGAGAACGGTGATGTTGACAAAGTAGCAAGGTACCATCATATAGAAGCAAGCCATGATTGGTCAATCAATCATGGCTTGCTTCTTATTTTATCGATGAACAAGCGTTGTAAGCACGACTGATGAAGAGGATTAAAGCACCTCGAACGGATAGTAAAGCTGCAGTATCTCATCTGGTTGACCCTCAAGCTGAAAGCTGGCAGTAGCTACCCACTTGCCAGGCATTAAAGGAGCTGCTGCTACACGATAACTGGTATCAGAGTCAGCAGACAAACTCGATGATACGATGCCACAATCCATGTGCAGCATTTCGAGCTTTATGACAGGATCAATGAGCTCTACCTGAGTTGCTGAAGTGATTTGCAGCATAAACTCACTTTCTTGAAGCGCATAGTGCGTCGAGGTAGTTGAAACAAGGTCAATATCAATATCCCCTATAGTAATATGATCTGAAGCTTCAGCGAATACTGCGGTGTCATTCGAACGGGCGGACCATGAGTAGAGGACACCGATAGCTAAGATGAGCGCAAGCAGGATAAGCAGAGGAGATGTCTTGCGACGGGTGTTTTCCATATATAGATCCCCCTTTTGTCGAACAATTGTCAACATTAGCTATATGCGCATGAACTTGTTCAGTATTCCTCCATAGACAGCAACAAATGGAATGTGTATAGTTATATAGTACAATTTCATATTAGACTTAGGTTCTATGCTATAGTGTTTCACTTGTTTTCAGGTAGACACAGTATAGATGAAAAGGGAAGCCGGTGTAATTCCGGCACGGACCCGCCACTGTAAAGATGGATACGAACGTATCAGGCGAAGCAAGAAGCCACTGGCGAAAGCTGGGAAGGCTGCTGAGCTGAACATCGAAGTCAGGAGACCTGCCTAAGTTGGTACAAGCATATCCTACGAGGATTTAGGAGGTGTTGGGCAGCTAGTTGCAATCATTTCGAGCGAAATGGTTGGTTCGCAGTGTCTCCAACATGGAGGCGCTTTTTTTGTTTAAATGCACCAGTAGTAGTGCATAAACAAAGGGGAAGATTGTTGTGTTGAAATACGTAGAGTAAGAGAAGCAGAGGAGAAGAGAAGATGCTACAAAAGAAGACATTGCTACAATGGGTTACGTTATTATTATGTATGGTGCTGTTGCTTTCAGCATGTGGCAACGATAATAATGCTACAGAGAATAATTCATCAAACGTCAATACTCAAACGGAAGACACTGCAAGCTCGAACGAGCAAGCAGCGGAAGAAGATGCAGCTGAAGATGCTGATCAAGCAACGGCTTACCCACTAACGGTTACAGATATTACGGGTCAAGAGGTTGTCATTGAGCAGCAGCCGGAAGCCATTGTATCGCTAGTTCCAAGTGAGACAGAAATTGCATTTGCAGTAGGTGCTGGGGACATCGTTGTCGGCGTTGATGAATTTAGCAACTACCCAGAGGAAACGGCAAATATCGCAAAAGTTGGCGATATGAGTACGAACATTGAGGCGGTCGTTGCCCTTAATCCTGACCTTGTGTTAGCAAACGATGGCATGAATACAGAAGCGATTGGAAAGCTTAGAGAGCTTGGAATTACGGTCTATTCCTCCAACCCTGTTACTTATGATGAAACAGTTGCTCATATCGAACAGGTAGGGGTATTATTAAATAAGCAAGCAGAAGCACAGGCTGTAGCCGACCATATGAAGCAGGTTAAGGCTGATATTCAAGCAAAGGTTGCAGATGCTGATAAACGCAACGTATACTTAGAGTTTTCACCAGGCTGGACTGTAGGCAACGCGACTTTTCTTGACGATCTTGTAACGATTGCTGGTGGTATCAATATTGCTGCTGAACAGCCAGGCTGGTATGAAATTGACGGAGAAGCCATTATTGCAAAAAATCCTGATGTTATTATATTCCCTGATTTTGGAGAGGAGCAAAGCTCAATTCTAGCAGGTATTATGAGTCGACCTGGCTGGGATGTGGTTGATGCAGTGAAGAATGATCGCTTAGTAATGGTTAATAACGATCCACTTGTTCGAGTAGGTCCGCGCTTAGTCGACGGCTTACAGGATATTGCTGCTGCTATTCATCCGGAGCTGTTTAACTAATCTATGAAAAGAAAATTGATGATATACGGAGGAGCAGCAATGCTCCTTCTTTTCGTAACAATCTTCGTCGCGCTTTCCCTAGGCTCATCTGGCATGTCGATGGTTGATGTATGGCATATTCTATGGCTGAGCTTGCCGTTTAATGATGGAGCAAGCACGATGTACAGCGCTGGTGAGATTGCTATCGTAACACAAATACGCTTATCACGCGTGCTTTTAGGTGCTCTAGTCGGAGCGTCGCTTGCACTAGCTGGAGTTGGTTTTCAAGGTGTTCTTCGCAATCCGCTCGCTGACCCCTATACACTTGGTGTTGCATCGGGCAGCTCGGTTGGTGCAGCATTTATAATATTAATGGGCTATCAGATGCTTCTTGGCTTATGGACGATTCCGTTTGTAGCCTTTGTTACTGGTATGATAACGATTATTGGCGTCATTATGCTCGCACGTCATAAGGGCTCAATGCAGATACAGACATTAGTGCTTGCTGGTGTCATTATACAATCCTTCTTAGGTTCATTCGTTTCGTTAATGGTGTCTTTGTCTGATGGTGTCGTCAACGAAATTCTGTTCTGGATTATGGGATCGATAGCGATGAAGAGCTGGGAGCATGTCTATTTGCTTATTCCATTCGTTGTTGTATCACTGCCGATAATGATGATGTACAGTCGGATATTGAATTTGTTAGCGCTTGGAGAACGAGAAGCAGCGTATCTCGGAGTGCAGGTTGAACGAAGCAAATTTGTGATGCTGATGATCTGTACGCTGTTAACGGCTGCTGCTGTATCTGTTTCAGGAGTAATTGGCTTTGTTGGCCTCGTCGTTCCTCATTTGCTGCGATTAATGGTAGGACCAGACTACCGACTGCTTGTCCCATTGTCGGCGATTGGCGGTGCGATCTATATGATCATGGCTGACACCGTTGCAAGACTTGTTCTAAGTCCGAAGGATTTGCCGCTTGGTGTTGTAACGGCATTAATTGGTGCTCCGATCTTTACCTATTTACTCGTAAAGCGTAATAAAAAGGAGGGCGGTGTTCAATCACTATGATAAAGGTAGAACAGCTCTCGTATCACTATGGTGACCGTAGCGTGCTTGATCAGTTTAGCTACCGCTTCAGCCCATCGAATTTCTATGGAATTATTGGTCCGAATGGAGCGGGCAAATCAACGCTTTTGCAGCTGCTTGCAGGTGTACGAGCTCCATTGAGCGGAATCGTGCTATTGGATGATGTACCGCTAAGACAAATACCACGCAAACAGCTTGCTAGACGTATAGCCGTGCTGCAGCAGGGAGGCCTTCCCGCACTTGGCTTCACAGTACGAGAGGTCGTAGAGATGGGGAGATTCCCATATCAAGGCTGGCTAGGCGGTGACTTGGATAATCGGAAGGGAATCGTCGAGGAAGCATTATATTTAACTGGGTTAACTAAACTGGCTGATCGATCACTGGAGCAGCTAAGTGGCGGAGAGAGACAGCGTGTCGCTTTGGCGAAGGTTTTTGTACAGCAGCCAGACATTCTATTGCTCGATGAGCCAACGACGTATTTGGATATTGGCTATCAGCAGATGATTATGGAATTCGTGCAGCAATGGCAGCAGAACCAGCAGCTGCTCGTTATTGCGGTGCTGCATGATCTGAATGCTGCGGCATTATATTGTGACGAATTGCTTGCACTAAGCAACGGAAGTTTACTGGCTGCTGGATCAGCTGTGGAGGTATTAACTAGTCCTAATGTAGCAGAGCTATATGATGCCAATACGTTAATTATTACGCATCCAGAGCAAGCTGTACCTCAGCTGCTTCTGCAGCCGAATAAGGATAATACTAACAGGTACTTTGCAGGTGATCATAAGCAGAATACCTAGATTATAGAACCAGCTATACTTATTAAAGTTATGATCACTCAACATGAAATATATAGGAGAGAATGTAATGAACACGACATGGACCGAACAACAATTATTGCAATACGTATCAACGATTAAACCGCCCAACAAGGATGCTTTTAAGGCTGCACAGCAGCATAGCGATCAGCTGACAAAGCCCCCAGGCAGCTTAGGCAAGCTGGAGCATACCGCGGCACAGCTTGCTGCTATGACAGGGGAGCTGTGGCCAGATCTATCTAAGCGCACCGTCATTATTATGGCAGGAGATCATGGCGTGTGTGACGAAGGAATAAGTGCATTCCCTCAATCGGTTACACCGCAAATGGTACATAATTTTTTACAGGGTGGCGCAGCAGTCAATGTACTGGCTAGAGGAGCGGGTGCAGACGTCGTTTGTGTCGATATCGGAGTAGCTGCAGAGCTGGAGCATGAACACCTTGTGTCTCGAAAAGTAATGTATGGCACGCACAATATGGCGAAGGGTGCGGCGATGACGAGAGCAGAGGCCATACAAGGCATTGCAGTTGGCATCGAGCTCGTTGAGGAGCTGTATAATAAAGGCTCACGAATGTTTGCTACGGGAGAAATGGGCATCGGCAATACGACGCCAAGTGCAGCGATTGTTGCTGTTATGACAGGTCTTTCCGCAGAGCAAGCCGCAGGTAGAGGGACAGGCATATCTGACCATATGCTGGCTCATAAAATCAAAGTAATCGAGCAGGCCATTCAAGTAAACGAGCCAAAGCGCAACGATCCGCTTGATGTACTTAGCAAGATTGGCGGCATTGAGATTGCAGGCTTAGTTGGTGTAATACTTGGTGCGGCAAAGCTGCGTTGTCCGGTTGTGCTTGATGGGTATATTTCAACAGCAGCAGCACTTATCGCTGCAGCAATTGCGGAAAATAGTACAGCGTATATGCTTGCTTCTCATCAATCACAGGAGCAAGGACATCGTCATGCGTTATCCTCGCTTGGCTTAACACCTTGCATTCAGCTTGATCTTCGTGTCGGAGAGGGAACGGGAGCTGTTTTGAGCTTTCATTTTATTGATGCGGCACTTAAGCTTATGCAGGAAATGGCTACATTCTCCAGTGCTGGCATTGATGGTCGCAACGACCAATAATGTGAAGGGTCTTAATTGAAAATTTATTGTCATTTATAGATGATTAACGGTTGAAAATGTTGAAAGTTAATGTCGTTAATTGTCACTGGTCAATACGACAGTTGTATTATATTTAATGACATAAACAATTCTAGGAATCAATCCATTTGTACTAAACTGTTGCGGGCTATAGCAGGATTTTTTGAAAAGTAATGAGAAGTATTGATGATCAATGTAACAGCATAAAGTATGATGGGCAGGAAGGGACGAATACGGTGGCGATATTTATAACTGGAGGCGCACGCAGCGGCAAAAGTCATTTTGCAGAGCAGCTAGCGACAAGAAAGCATGACAGTGGTATCTATATTGCAACCTCTGAAGCGCTAGACGATGAGATGGCTGAGCGCATACGAAAGCATCAAGCGGATCGAATCAGTAGTGGCTTCGATTGGGATACAGTCGAAGTTCCGCTTCAACTATCTGATAAGCTGCGCGAGCTGGGGTCAAGACCGAGCGATGAGATGAGTAGGCGCGTAGTGCTTGTTGATTGCTTGACGCTATGGCTTAGCAATTGGTTTTTTGCGCTTGAAGCAGAAGCTAATCGCGAGACAATGCTGCAGCATGAGATTGAAAGACTGGCGGGAGAGGTTAGCGAATATCGATATCCACTTATTATCGTAAGTAATGAGGTAGGGGACGGCATCGTGCCGATGGATGCGCTAAGCCGCCAATATCGTGATGCCGCAGGACGACTGAATCAAGCGGTAGCCCGTCATTGTGAGCAAGCGTTTCTTGTTACAGCAGGCATCCCTATTGATTTGAAGCGCTTCGCGTTTCAGTGGGATGAGCTATGATATTTTATAGCTTAGAGGAAATATGTCTCATGATTGCTGCTGCGATCATTATTGATTGGCTCGTTGGAGACCCAAAGTGGTTTACACATCCAGTGATCCTCATTGGACGATGGATTAAGAGAGTGGAACGCTTGCTTTATAAAGTGGAGAAGACCGACAATCAATCGAATCGAACGCTAATATATCGAGGCAGCTTGCTTGCGGCGAGCACCTTGCTCGTTAGTACTGGTTTAATAATGCTTTTGAGCTTCGTCAGCTGGTGGATTCATCCTTGGCTTGGCTATGCAGTGAATACTTGGTTTATATCCACTACCATTGCAGTTAAAGGCTTAAAGGATGCTGCTATGCTTGTCTATCATCCTTTAGTTGAGGGGAATCTAGCGGATGCAAGAAAATATATTGGCTATATCGTCAGCAGAGATCAAGAGGTTATGGAAGAGCCAGAGATCACAAGAGCAGCTGTGGAAACTGTCTCAGAAAATATCGTAGACGCTTTTATTTCTCCGATTTTTTGGGCATTGGTTGGCGCGGCGCCGCTAGTGATGTGCTATCGTGCGGCGAATACACTCGACTCTATGGTTGGCTATCGTAATGAAAAATATGAGTATTTTGGAAAGTGCTCTGCAATTATAGATGATATACTTAATTATGTACCAGCACGTTTGACAGGCATATGTATAGCAATCGTTTGCTGCATTATACCTGGTTGCAACGCAAGAGGCTCTGTTAAGTCGATGATTACGTTCGCTCGTCGACATCCAAGCCCGAATAGCGGGATTCCTGAATCAGCAGTTGCAGGTGCGCTCGGTATACAGCTGGGCGGCCGCAATCGATATTTCGGTGTTTGGCAGGAGCGTGCAATTATGGGCTGGGGAACCGAAGCTTTGCGTGCAGCACATATTAAGAAGTCCGTAGTGATATTATATAGTGTTTCTATTCTAGTGTGGGCAGGGGTGATGATAGCGTGGCTCATATGGAACGCGATCAAGTGAAGGAATATGTGTATGCTTGTATTGCAGCATTTCAATTTCTAACCCGAATACCTATACCTGTGGAAGTTCCCTTCGACAAAAAAACACTCCAACGCAGTGTGATCTTTTTTCCAGTTGTAGGCGTTGTGCTCGGCGTAATAATAAGTGGAGTAGCTGCCTTGCTAGCTTTTGCGGCACCGCCGATGATTGCGGCAGTGCTAACCTTATTGCTATGGGTTTTTCTTACTGGAGGGCTACATCTTGATGGATTAATGGATACGGCAGACGGCGTGCTAAGCGGGAGAGGCCGCGAACAAATTTTGGATATTATGAAGGACAGCCGAGTTGGCTCATACGGTGTTCTTGCTGCTTGCTTCATATTACTGATAAAGTTTGCAGGGCTATATTATTTGTTCGAGCAGCATGCAGAGCAGCAGCTAGGGATTGCATGGCTGCTGCTTGCGATAGGCGCTGCTAGTATGTGGAGCCGCTGGTGGATGGTCATTAGCATCTCAAGCTGGAAGCCAGCCCGTGAAGGAGGACTCGGTCAACTATTTAATGGCATTAAACTTCAATATGTCAGTGTGGCGACAGCTATCTCGTTGTTCATATACTTAATGGCATTAATGATCTATGTTGTCGTGATTAGTGGTAATCTGTATTATGTATGGCTGTCACTGCTTATCCCAATATGTAGTGCGATAGTCGGCTGGCTGATTGCCAAATGGCTAAAGCGGAAGCTTGGTGGCTTAACGGGTGATACGTACGGAGCGATGAATGAGATTGTTGAAGCACTGAATGTCATTCTTGTCGTTATATTTATCTACAGTATTCTGTGACAATTAAATCAAGTTAGGATACTGTAACGTATTACGATGCTATACAAATTTCCGAATGTGCAGGTAAGCTGATCCTGCACTTTTTTATTTACTAGGAGGTATATCTATGCTTGAAAAATACGGTCATGGCGGAGATTTAAGATCTGCTTCGGAGCTTTTTGGGAAGAATGTAGATGAGCTGCTTGACTATAGCTCCAATATGAATCCACTTGGCCCCCCTAAGTCCTTTAAGCAAGCGATTGAGGATTACTGGCAGCATATCGTTCATTATCCAGATCCTGTGCAGCGCGAGCTCGTTGCAGCAATTGCTGATAAGCATAAGCTTAAGCAGGAGAGCATTGTTGTAGGAAACGGTGCTGCAGAGCTAATTGATCTTATCGTTCGACAGCTTCAGCCTGCGAAGGCTGCACTGCTGATTCCTTCTTTCGTGGAATATGAACAAGCCATTGTAAAGGCTGGCTGTGAACCCATCTATATCGAGACAAGTGAACAGCTTGGCTTCATACCTACATTAGAGCAGTTACAGCAAGTTCATGCTTCTAAGCGTCCTGATCTATACATGCTAGGTTATCCGAACAATCCAACGGGAACACTTATTCCTATGGAATACATTCTTTATCTGCTTGATGAAGGTGCGACGGTTGTCATCGATGAAGCCTTTATTGACTTTCATCTTGAGGAAGAGCAATTAACGATGATGCAGTGGCTAGAAAGGTATGATCGTCTGTTTGTCATTCGCTCGATGACGAAGTTCTATTCAATCCCCGGTATTCGGCTTGGTTATATGGCGGGTGATGAGCGAACCATTCGTGCGCTAAAGCAGCTTCAAGTTCCATGGAGTGTGAATTCATTAGCTCAAAGGCTAGGCTGCATCGCCTTCTCTGAGTCAGAATTTGCTGATCAGACGAAAGCTTGGCTAGCGGAGGAAATCCCGTGGATGAAAGACGCCATTGAACAGCTACACTTAAAGCCGTATGCGACAGTTACCAACTACATGCTAGTCGGTATAGGTGAGCATTACGATATTAATAGTAAGCAGCTGCAGCAATTAATGGGCGCGCGTGGCATTCTAATTCGTGATGCTGCAACATTTCGTGGCCTTTCTGATCGCTATATTAGACTAGCTATTAAATCACGCAAGAGTAATCACATGATGCTGGGTGCACTTGCCGATGTGTTGAAGGATTATCGGAAGGATGAGCGAAATGTCACAAAGTCATGATAAGGATCTCATACAAGCTGTTCAGCCGTTCCGAAGCGGTGTGGCACATTTTCGTGCAAGCAGCATCGAGCATGTGGATGTATATTATGAGGAGCCAACCATTCTAATGATAAGTGATCAGCATTGGGATGTAGTCAGCAATGCAGTGTATGGTGGAGGCTTCAGCAGCGCAAGAGCTGCAGTTAATGTGCGAGTACCGTTGGATTATGCGAGCGACACTCCTGCCTTTGATTATGTACAATGGCTGCAGCAAGGGAAGCTTAGCGAGCAGTATACTGCCGGCTTCATGACAGCTGCGAAGCTAACACATGCAGCATTCTGCGAATGGACTGATGATGATTTTGCACTACTTGTTATGGCGACAGCTGGCACCTCCAACGCCGCAAGAGCAGGCATGAACCGTTTTACCTATGCTGGCTATCATGCGGGGACCATTAATGTATTCATTTGGATTGATGGAAGAATGAGTCAGGCTGCAATGGTCAATGCTATGATGACGGCCACCGAAGCGAAGTGTTCTGCGCTAGCTGATCTTCAAATCATCGATAAAGAGACGAACCGCATCGCAACGGGTACAACAACTGACGCTATGTTTTTAGCAGCAAGTCAGGCAACCACATACCGCCATGAGCATCAATATGCGGGCACAGCGACAACGTTAGGCTGTCAGCTGGCAAGGCTAGTCTATCAATCGATCTACACAGCCGTAGCTACCCAGCAACAAGATTAAGCATCAAGGAGAATATAATGAAAAAAGCAATAATTGCACAAGCAGCTCTTATGAGCTGCGTCGCAGCGATTATCCTGATCATACTTGCACCAGGAGCTGCACATGCTGCAGCAACGAAGACAACGCAGCTCATCCTATACTTAGACGAGCAAGATGCCTACCGCAATGGAGAGCTTGTAAAGCTAGATTCTCCTGCTACCGTCATTCAAGGGAGATCGTATGTACCAACCAAATTTTTAGCAGATTCATTCGGGTTAAAGGTTACTTATAGCAATGAAACCAAGCAGGTTACTTTAATATCAGATCGTGACCATATTATTTTCGATACGGCTCATGACACGATTATAGTGAATGGCGAATCTAGGCCGAACCAGCATATTGCGCGCATCATCAACGGTCGAATCCTGGTGCAGCTTTCATGGCTATGCGACTATATGGGGGCCAACTATACTTATTCAGCGGAACAGCGGAAGGTGCTGGTAACCTATATACCACAGGCTAAAGAGAATGTAGATGATAGACTAGGCTCGCCGCCAATCGCCAAGTTTGCAGTAGATAAGTCATCCTATGCAATCGGTGAAACCATTACGTACACGAATCTAAGCTATGATCCGGACTCGGAGAGCGTGTCGCTGTCTTGGACAGGCAAACAAGATGCATTTTTCTCAGCAGGTGAGCATGAGGTAACCCTTGTTGCGATGGATCGCAATGGTCATCGTAGTGAACCGTATACAAGAACGATCACGGTTACCGATCAGGTGCTGTTTGATGAGTTTGAGTATAGCGTATATACGAGCAAGCCTGGGAGCTATGTAAAAGCTACCGACAGCTTGTTCAATGCAGCGGCATTAACGATTCCCGAGGCAAAGAAAACTGTTCATTACTCGAGTGACCGCAAGCTGCTTGTAAGCGACAGTCCTGAGAACATTAAGCAGCCAGGTATTTTATACGAGGACAGCATCAATGGCAAAGCAAGATTGTATGCCAATCACGTCAACGCTTCAGGTCAAGCGATGGAGTTTGCCATCCTAGCAACGAATAATACGACGAAAGCTATTTCACTGAACACAACGAACCAAGGGGAAGTATATCCTTCAAAATATGCGATGCTGCTCGGTAGTGAATCGGTCATCGACTTTCTAATGTATAACGAGTCACAGGAGTCGTTTACGATCGCACCGGGAGAAACGATCATTTATCGCCAGTTTCCTACGTTTCAAGATGGGTACGGTATAAATACGATGTATGATGTAGTGTCGACAGGAGAGCTGCTTATTTCCTTCGTAGCCGCAAGCAGTATTGATCGCTCCTCACTGTCTTTACCGAAGCTTGCGTACGAGCGTCATGTTCGCGGCAGCTTCCATCAATCAGATATTACATGGACGATAGAGCCTAGTAAAACTGGTAAGGCTAAGAAACCTCAAATCCAGCGTGTAGTGATTGGTGATGGACAAAGTGATCCTTTCCTACAGGGGTATGATCCGCAGCGCGGAGAAGCAACAGCTTTAAACGGAAATTATGGAGTCGTCTATCATATGACGATTAAAGAGCCGGGCGATATGGCCATTATGGTGATGGCACGCGGCGGACGGTTCAAGGGTGCCTTCAAGGTCAATGGTCAATTTGTGCGTGTCCCTGCATCTGGTGCATTAACTCCCTTCGATGGGCTAGTAACGATTGCCAAAACGAAAGCTGGAGACGAGCAGGTTACGATAGAGTTCAGTCCACCGGCTGGCTCATCATTCCCGCTCAACCTTATCCTATACCCGCTCGATTCAAGAGTGAACAAGCTATAATGCTGCAAAAGAAAAGAGAGTCGCACGAGAAGCGACTCTCTTTTCTTTTGCAGGCTAGTCTACTAATTGCTCTATGCTTATAGTAAAATGAATGTATTGTGTTCAGTAATTGAAAAGGGGGATATAGGATGGACAATACGTTAATGTGGCTACTTGGATATATTCTTTTCTTGAACATATATTTATATTGGATGATGGGAAAAGACAAGGATGCTGCCAAAAAAAATCTGCCTCGTATACCAGAACGGCATTTCATGTTATTCAGTATATTAGGGGGCGCAGTTGGCGCATATCTAGGAATGCAAGCACATCGCCATAAAACACAGCATCGTAAATTTAAGATTGGCTTGCCTATCATTATTGCTGTGCATATATTGATCGTAATTTTAATCGCAGGAGTGTTAATTTAATGGATTTGCGTATGCAATTTTTATCTTTTTTCGTTATTCAATCGGAGACGGAGAAGGGGGCAGGAAGCTTCAAATCGTTCAAGCATTTCCAGACGATGGACGGTGATGAATACGAGGACAGCGCATTACAGCAGTTTCTAGATGAAGAATTTATTAAAATTGTGAAGCGCAAGGCAGAGCGTCACCCGAATACACCTAACCCGCCGACAAAGGTAGGGATGTTTCTTGTCGAGCCTGGCTATGAGCTTGATAGCAACCCAAACTATAATTTGTTTCAACGAATTCGAGAGGCAGACACGAAGGAGAGATTCCATAGCCTTAGTGACGAGCTGATTCGGATTTATGTTGATACTTCAGCGGTGCGTGGCGGGGCATTTATCGTAGCGCTTTCCACGTTAAACACATTTTTTGATGAACCCTTCCTTTTTATATTGAAATGTGACTTTGAGCCGAAGATTGCGCGTATCGCAGATGAGCAAAGCTTAATCTCACAAGTCGAGATGGCAATCAGTGCTCGCAGCATCAAAAGCATTCAATACCCGCATATGGAGCAGGACGGAATGCTAGAACGGTGGGAGCTGAAAATTCATCAAGCGTCACATGCTCGTTACTTTGAGGATTTTCTCAAATATGTGAGCTATGAAAAGCCAATTCCTGAGGTGATGAGCGAGCAGGTCGTTGAGATGGTTCATCAGTTTATGGAAACAAAATGGCAGGACACAGAGAGCACTGAGCGTGCAGAGCAGGAAAATGCGATTGAGGTATGGGCAGCAAGCGAAAAGCGCGAGCTGCAGGAATGGTGGAATCAAGAGCAAGTTGAAGAGGCGAACTACAATCTGATTCAGCAGAAGGAAGATCTGCAGATGAGCTTTAAGCTAGGCAGCGTGACGGTAAAGGGGCTCTTGTCTGACTTTGGCTTGTCTGTTCATCTAGCTAAGCATAATGGTCGGTACGTCGCTGTCATTGAAGGGGATGCGATTCAGTTCGAAAAGGGAATGTCACCGATTGAGCTGTTATCACCGCCGGAGCTAGAGGAGCTACTGCCTGTAATCGGCACGAAGAGTCTAAAGCAAGTGCCTGATGCAATGCTGGAGCCAGGTGCAGACAGTCAGCGCTATGAAGACTCTGCTTATGCTATGGAAGGGTCTAATGTCGCTCGTGAGGATGACACGCCACCTTGGTAGTACTCATGAGTAGTAGCAAGCGAATGAATATTTCATAGGGGAAGAGGTAACGCTAAGTCGGTATATTGGACTTGAGAGGGGCTCTTCAAATGTACGTGAACCTTATTCTTTTCGTCTTGCTATTAGTACTTACTGCATTTTTTGTTGCTACCGAATTCTCAATTATTCGTGTTAGACCAAGTCGTGTTCACCAGCTAATGGATGAAGAGGTTAAAAATGCGAAGGCCTTAAACGAAGTAACAACAAATTTGGACGGGTACTTGTCGGCCTGCCAGCTAGGCATAACGATAACAGCACTCGGTCTTGGTTGGCTAGGAGAGCCAACGATAGCAAAATTGCTGCATCCGTTATTCGAATATGTACCGATGAGAAAGGACATTACTGATGTTATTTCTTTTTTAATCGCGTTTTTATTAGTTACGTATCTGCATGTTGTACTTGGTGAGCTTGCTCCTAAAACGGTAGCGATTGTTAAATCAGAGCAGGTAGCACTCAAGCTTTCTCCTTACATTATTTGGTTTCATAAAATTGCCTATCCGTTTATTTGGTTACTGAACGGTTCAGCTAACGCACTTGCAGGCATGATGGGCTATAAATACGTAGGTGAAACGGAAGCTCATAGTGAAGAAGAAATTAAGCTAATACTGAATGATTCATATGAGAGCGGGAAAATCAATTTCAGCGAATATGGCTTTATGAATCGAATATTTGAGTTTGATACGCGATTGGCTCGCGACATTATGATTCCACGTACAGATATGGTCTGTATATTTGTTGAAAACTCACGTCAAGAAAAGATCGATATCATTATGCAGGAGCGATATACTCGCTTCCCAGTCGCACACGGAGACAAAGATAATATTATCGGGATATTGAATACAAAGGCTTTTCTGTTTCATGTGATGAGTCACGACGATGAAGAGCCGGATGTTCGAGTACTGATGCAGCCAGTGATGTCTGTCCCAGATACGATACCCATTCGTAAGCTGTTAACGCGGATGCAAGGTGAACAGACGCATATGGCAATTTTGCTGGACGAATATGGCGGTACAGCAGGCCTTATTACGATTGAGGATATTATCGAAGAAATCGTTGGAGAAATTCGAGATGAATTCGATACAGATGAAAAAATGGAAATTGACCGAATTGATGAAAGACGCTTTCTCGTTGAAGGTCGCGCATTAATTTCCGATGTAAACGAGATGACAGGCTTGGAATTAGAAGGTGGCGAAATTCATACCATTGGCGGCTTGCTTTATCAGCTGCAGCCGAATCTGAAGCAGGATGTGGCATGGGATTACGATTCAGCAACCTTTATCGTTCGTGAGCGTGATGAAAATCGAATACGTAGTGTCGAAATTATTGTTGATGCACAAGATGAGGAAATTTCAGGGCTCGGTCATGCATAGGATAGAGAAAGGACAAGTGCGGCTTGTTTCTTTCTCATTCTAAATTAGAGTAGGAGCGTGTGATCGTGTTTGATGTAATATCTGCAATTATTATGGGTATTGTAGAAGGCTTAACGGAGTTTTTACCTGTGTCATCAACGGGACACTTAATTTTAACAGCGCATTTACTTAGCTTTGAAGGGGAGCGGGCGAAGACCTTCGAGGTTGTTATTCAGTTTGGCGCTGTGTTAGCTGTCTTTGTCCTATACTTCAAAACCTTCATGAAGATCCTGACGTTCCGTCTAGGCAGTGGTATAAATATCCTTCACTTGCTGCTCGCGATGCTGCCTGCAGGAGTTATCGGTGTATTGGCTCATTCCTTCATTAAGCAATATTTGTTTGGACCTGAGACTGTTTTGATCGGTCTTGTGCTAGGTGGAATATTAATGATTGTTGCAGAACGAAGCAAGAAAGCGGTCACCTCTGAGGAGCTTAACGATATTACATATAAACAGGCCTTCATGATTGGCTGCTTTCAAATTTTAGCACTATGGCCCGGCTTCTCACGTTCTGGCTCAACGATATCGGGCGGAATACTTGCTGGAACAAGTCAAAAGGCTGCTGCTGAATTTACATTTATCGTATCCGTTCCGATTATGGGCGGAGCTAGTCTGCTAGATCTAATCGATAACCGAGCGGGGCTAACCGGCGAGGATTTGCCGCTTTTTCTGATTGGACTTTGTGCGTCGTTCGTTGTCGGAATGCTTGCAGTCGTAACGTTCGTAAATATGATGAAAAAGCTCCGTCTATCCTGGTTTGCCTACTACCGTTTTGCAGTTGCCATCGTCTTTTTCTTTATCCTTTTATAATTCTCCCTCAGTATTAACCATATGTGTATAAACAAAAGGCAACAGCGAGCGCTGTTGCCTTTTTTGCAGATATTCAGGTTATAGTGCCGCACCCTCCCAGAATATATCTATCGTTTGAGAGACCATATCCTCGAGTGGAATTGGCTTTAGATTTAAGTGATTTTTCATCGTTAGTATTGCAGTAAACAAATGCGCCAATACTATAGGCTGGTGACTTGAACGAATCTCTCCACGAGCAATCGCTTCCTTGAAGGCCCCGATGAGTGCTTGCTCGAGCTTGCCTTCAGCAGCTCGGATGCGTGCTGTCTGCTCTTCATCTAAATCCTTGGCTGCATCTCGCATCATCGTTTCAAAGTCTAAATGCGCATTGCTCATTTGCTTTAAGGCGATTTGCTTAAGTTGCTCCTTAAGAGGGAGTGGAGAACCCAATATCGTTTCAGTTGCTTTGAAGGCGATCCCCATTACATAAGTTAAGCATTCGGTGAATAAAGTAGATTTGTTGCTGAAATAGTAATATACGCTTGCCTTCGTAATGCTGCTTTTTTTCGCAACGAGCTCTAATGAAACTTTGTCATAGCCAATCTCCATAAAGAGCATAGAGGCGGTTCGTAATATGTTAATCTTCGTTTCCGAGTTCTCTAGTCTAGGCCTTCCTGGTCTTCGTTTCTGTGGTTGCTTCATGATTCAATATCCTTTCATAAAATTTTCATAATTATAGGATTGATCTTTCTGTCACATTGAATTTATAATTATTATACCGAACGGTATAGATAAATATTTAATTATCGAATTGGAGGAGTTTACATGCTTCAAAACATTGCTGCTTTCTTTACTGGAAAGGTCAGCAGATGGATGACGCTGCTTGCATGGATTATTCTGGCTGTAGTATTAACCTTAACATTGCCAGGTGTTAACGACAAGGTGCAAAATAACGTTCAAAATCTGCCTGATTCGTCTCCATCAATTGTTGCTGATCAATTATTGCAGCAATATTTTCCGAATACATCAGGTGTACCAGCTTTATTAACAGTCCAGCGGGACGGAGGACTAACGGAGGAAGACATTCAGCATCTCGTACAGCTAACGGAGCAGCTTACGAATGAGCCTCTACCAGCACAGGAAGGTGTTATACCGCTACAGCTGATTCCGCCTCCAGCATTGCAAAGCATTCTTTCCGATGATGGAAGTACAATCATCGTTCCGATTATGTTTACAGCGGAAACGGCAACGGAAACATTAAAGGATAATTTGCTAACCGTTAAGGAGCAATTAAACAGCTACGTAGGCTCAGATATTTTTACTGCAGAGCTTGGCGATGGCCTGACAGCTCGCTTTACGGGACCTGTCGGCATCTCTGTTGATGCGACAGATTTATTCCTTGATGCAGATATCGTGTTGCTTATCGCAACGGTGCTGCTCGTACTCATTTTACTATTGCTTATTTACCGCTCACCATTACTTGCCATTATACCACTGATCGGTGTTGGGTTTGCTTATCTTGTAACAAGTCCGATACTAGGCTGGATGGCAGGTCAGGGCTGGATTGATGTTGATTCACAATCGATAAGTATTATGACGGTGCTCTTGTTTGGTGCAGGTACTGACTATTGCTTGTTCTTAATTACACGCTATCGTGATGAATTACAGCTAGAGCGCAGCACTAGAAGTGCAATGCTTGCTGCGTTTAAAGGCTCTTCCGGTGCGATTGCGATGAGTGGCTTTACGGTTGTTATTGCGTTGCTTGCCTTATTGCTCGCTCAATACGGCTCAAGTCATCGCTTCGCAATCCCATTTTCATTGTCGATCTTCATTATGGGGCTAGCAAGCTTAACGCTAATTCCAGCAATACTATCTATTCTTGGCCGAAGCTCCTTCTATCCGTTCATCCCACGTACGAAGGAAATGGAAGAAGAGCGCGCAGCTAAGCGCAATAAGCCAGTAAAACCAGCGAAGGAAGCTCATCGTACATGGAAGAGAATTGGTAAATTTGTTACGGAGAAGCCTTGGACCGTTATCGTAACAAGCATGAGTGTGTTGCTAATCCTTTCGATTTTTGCGACGCAAACGCATTATAAATACGATCTGCTTTCCTCTTTCCCAGAAAGCATGGAGTCCCGTGAAGGCTTTAAGATGATCGGTGAGGCGTTCAGTCCAGGTGAGCTGGCACCAATTACAGTCATTACAAAGGATACTGATACTGCAGTCATCCGAGAAACGATAGAGAACAATCAGCTTGTGAATCATATAACGACTCCATCAGTAAGTGAAGTGGATGCAAGCTATGAAAGCTTTGATATTGTGCTTGATATTGATCCATACTCTCTAGAAGCGATGGATTATATCGCTGATCTTCATCAAGAGCTTGATGGCTTAGCAGGGGATGGCAGCTACTGGATCGCAGGCCAAACGGCTGGACAATACGACACCCAGCAGCTAACGATTCGAGATAACACGGTTGTAATGCCTGTCGTTATTGGATTAATTATTGTGCTGCTGCTCGTATATTTACGATCAATTATTGCAACGCTTTATCTTGTCGTTACCGTATTGATATCGTTTGTTGCATCATTAGGTTTAGGCTGGATCATTCTGCATTATGGTCTAGGCTATGACGCTATTCAAGCAGCAATCCCACTCTATGCGTTCGTGTTCCTGATCGCACTTGGTGAGGATTACAACATCTTTATGATCTCAGGGATATGGAAGAAAGCGAAGCATATGCCGCTGAAGCAAGCGATTAAAGAAGGAGTCGGTGAAACGGGGGCTGTCATTAGCAGCGCAGGTTTAATTTTAGCAGGGACATTTTTTGTTCTATGCCAAATGCCGATTACGATCTTAGTTCAGTTTGGTGTGATTACAGGAATTGGCGTATTGATTGATACGTTTATCGTCCGTCCGTTCCTCGTTCCAGCTATAACAGTCGTATGCGGACGCTGGGCTTTCTGGCCGAGCAAGCTGCAGAAGCAAGTGATGAAGCAGGAAAAGTAAACGGGTCACGTACCCTAATGGCACGCAAGCGTGAAACCTTTCACCCCTTTTACTCGTTTAATGGATATTAACGAGTAAAAGGGGTTTTTATATGCCTATACCCAAGTACAACCTGAAGAAGTTAACGACGATGGTTTTGCTTAGCTGTGTATTATTATTGCTGTTAGGCTGGATCGGTGCGGAAAAAGCTTACGCCTGCTCCTGTGTCGTTCCAGGCAGCTATACTGAGGAGCTGGAGAAAAACAGTCATGTGCTAGATGCAACAGTTATGAATAAAACCGAGATTGAGCAAGGAAACCTAGATATAGAGCTGTCTGTATCGGCGGTATGGAAGGGAGAAGCAGAGCGTGAAACGCACGTTATTACTGCTAACAACTCAGCAGCCTGCGGCTATGAATTCCATATCGGCACGCGCTATGCGGTGTTTGCTCAACAATTTGATGGTGAGCTGCACGTATCCTTATGCGGCGTTACTACACCGATCATCGATGATTCAGCAATATTTACCGAGCTAGGTCAGCCTACAAAGCTACCTGAGGATCCCACAGTAGAGCCGACAAGCAGAGGGGATAGCGGTGAAAAAGATAACCGAGCCTCAGAGGATACAGCTGTCCCTACATCAGCTTCTGCGGAAGGCAGTAGTGCTTTGAGTCCAGAGCAAATTAAGTCAACTGTAACGGAGACTGAGCTCGAAGAAAAAATCGACAATCAGCATTCACGAGTGTTGATGTTGTTCGTTAGTATCGGGTTCGTGCTTCTTATTGGTGCGGCTTTATTGCTAATAAACCGCAAAAAGCGCTAAACACTGATTTATAACGTGTTATAAAACTCAATTACAATAGTCTGACCGATTAAGGAGCATCATGCTTATGGCATCTGCTCCTTTTCATGTTGTCGTTCAGGTTTACCCAAATTATGATATTATATGAAAAGTGTGGCATTAATGATGGATTGGTTGACAATGAAGCAACCGATAGCCGATAGGTATTGCAAAGGGTTCAATGCGGTTCGTGGTTCGCTTTGATTGTGCCCATATACATACGATGTAGAGTGAGGGATGCTACTTGAAGAGAAGCGTTTTATATATTGAAGATAACGAGAAAATAGGCAGCTGGGTAAAAGAAGAATTGGAACAGCGAGGGTTTTCAGTACAGTGGCTGCTTTCAGGTGAAGGAGCCGATGAGGCAGTTAAACAGCATGAGATCGTGATTTTGGATATTATGTTACCAGGTTTAGATGGATTCACAGTCGGAAAACGATTAAAAAAAGCAGCTCCTGCTGTACCCATATTGCTATTATCTGCACGAACATCGATCGATGATAAGGTAGAGGGTTTACAATTTGCTGATGACTATTTAACAAAGCCATTCCATACCGATGAACTCGTTGCAAGATTAGAGGTATTAATTCGTCGAAGTGGCGGGACCCGTCCAGAACGTATTGTATTAGCAGATCATATTGAAGTAGATCCGGAAGCTCAAATGGTGTATGACAAGCGCACAGGAGAAGAAATTATATTGACAGGGAAGCAACATCAAATTTTAATGTATTTCTTACGCCATCCAAATCAAGTTTTACCAAAGGAACAAATCTATGAAGCGATTTGGAATGAAGCTTACATCACTGGTGATAAAACATTAATGGTGCATATCCGTCGACTGCGTCAAAAGCTGGAACGGTATCCAAATTCCCCAGAGATTATTGAAACGTTAAAGGGAATAGGCTATCGGGTGAAATTATGATTCAGACTAGATCATTATTTCATCGTTTTCTAAGAGGACATGCTCTATTTATCTTTTTACCTCCGCTTGTACTGCTTCTCTCTTTTGCGTTTATTGGTTTTTCAGGTATTGATGAAGAACATCATAATCAATTAAATTTGTTTTACATCATATTACTATTGTTTAGCTTTATTATTGTCGCGTTTGTCGTATTATCCTGGCTATTCTTCTTACGTCTTCGTAAACGTCTTATCGGTTTGCAGGAAGTCATGTCTTATTCAGCGAAGCATCATACATTTCCTAAACCAATTTCTGTACAGACGGATCGTATGGATGAGATAGACCAATTAGCAACTTCTTTCAACTGGATGATTCAGCAGCTTGAAGAAAGCAGCAAACGAGAGCATGAAGAGGAATTGTTACGACATCGACTCATCGCGAATATATCTCACGACTTACGAACACCTCTTACCATTTTGAGAGCACATGTTACCAGATTAAATAAAGAAGCTATTAGCTCAAAAGGACTAGAATCGTTAACAGAGATGAATCATACGATTACAAGAGTCGGTGATTTAATGGACGATTTGTTCTCTTATACATTGCTTACATCGGGTAAGCATCCTTTCCAGCCCACTTCAACAGATATTGGACGTTTAGTTAGAGCATCCGTTGCTGCGTGGTATCCGGTATTTGAGCAAAAAGACATTCAGCTCAATGTTGATTTGCCGACAGAGGAGACGTTTTATTGGGAAGTAGACCCTACATGGATGACGAGAATTCTCGATAACTTATTTCAGAACATTCATCGCCATGCAGCAGAGGGGAAGTATGCAAGCGCTGTTGTTGATGTAGACAAAGAACAGATTATCATAGCAGACAGAGGGCCAGGTATGGATCAGTCATCTGATGAGCGAGGAGCAGGAATAGGTCTATCCGCTTCAGCTTACATGTTGAATAAAATGAAGCTAAAGGCTGTTTTCGTATCAGATGAACAAGGTACAAGCGTAGCTATTGGTAAATTAAACTAAAGTTAACCGAAAAGTAAACGACAGGATAACCGTGAAGTAACCTTGCTTCTATATAATGAGAGCCATAACAGAAAGGAAGTGTTATGGTTGCTTACAATAAATAACTTAGTCAAACATCGTGGTAATCAGGAGATCTTATCCGGTATTAGTTTTACAGCTAAACCAGGCAGAGTAACAGGTTTTCTAGGTCCGAATGGTGCGGGTAAAAGTTCTACACTTCGCATCCTGCTAGGATTAGATCGTGCCACCTCGGGTAGTGCACTAATTGATGGAAAGCCGTTCGCAGACTTACAACATCCTCTAGCTACGGTAGGAGCACTACTTGATGGATCTGGAGCTCATCGGATGCGAACAGGACGAGCACACCTGCGCTGGATTGCTCGTGCTGCAGGCTTGTCTCGTGCACGCGTCGAGGAAGTTTTGGACATCGTAGGTTTAACTCATGCAGCCGGTAAAAGGGTTGGTAGTTATTCTCTTGGTATGGGAAGAAGACTTGGAATGGCAGCTGCTTTACTTGGTGATCCGGCAATATTGGTGTTGGATGAGCCTGTGAACGGTCTTGATCCACAAGGCATTCGATGGATTCGAACATTGATACGCGAACGTGCTCAGTCTGGACACACGGTGCTGCTATCGAGTCATCTCATGGGAGAGCTTGCTGAGACTGTCGATGATGTGGTGATTATGAATCGTGGGAAAATCGTTGCAGATGGAACATTGGAAGAAGTAATCGGACACTATTCCACGCTTGAGGAAGCATTTTTTGCTATGACCTCTGAACATACAGGTGATGTTGTATGAGGGCATTCAACGCGGAACTATCTAAATTACTCTCCCTACCGGGTATTTGGCTTGCCTTAGTTATTGGAGCACTTGCCCCAGCGGTCGTTGCTGCCCTTGACAGCATCGTTGAAAAAGCGGACATTGTTGCTGGAATTAGCACGCGGCTATCGGACATTGGCTACATTGGATTAGGCTTTGGTGTACAAGGTGTCATCATTATTGGTGTGCTCGCTGTCAGCAGTGAGTATGTAACAGAGAGCAGTGAAGCAGGTGGAGGCCAACAGATTACGACAAGCTTAACGGTTGTTGCTTCACGATTACAGTTTCTACTGGCTAAAGCGTGTGCGGTGATTGTGATTAGCGTATTGCTTTGTATTGTAACGATTATGACAACTGTGTTAGCAACGCAGCTCATTCTTGGTGAGCATGCTCCTGAATTTGAATGGACGAGACTTATCGGCGCTGTTTGTTACTGGACATTCACTGCTCTTCTAGCCTTTGGGATTACATTGCTGACGAAGAATGGTATGATTCCGCTCACTGTACTTATCATAAATTCATCCGTGGTATCATTCAGCTTCTTGCTTACGAAGGCTACTAAGTTGGCATTCTACTTACCAGATCGAGCTGGTATGGATATGTTTATGAGCGAACGTTATCTCACCCCAGTGACAGGCGGGTTAGTTATGTTAGCATGGGTCGTCGTTATTCTCATCATTGCAGCTATTGAGTTCCATAGGAGGGACGTTGCAGCATGAGCGTCTTATCTAGTAAAACATTCACTCGAATCCTTGGTGCTGAACTAGATAAATTAATGACATTACCGTTGATCTGGCACACGCTTATTAGTACATTTATGGTTAATATCATTTTAGCCGCAGCTTATACTACTTCTAGTCTACATGCGGAAGCAGGAACACAAAATATACTGAATATCGGACTTGCTTCTATGGGCTATGTTCAAGCAGGCTTCATTATTATTGGGATAGTAGCTGTATGCTCAGAGTACACTGGTGGGCAGATTCGTACGACTCTTACTACGATCCCTTGGCGAGGGTGGCAATTGACCGCGAAGTATGTGGCATTAGCAATAGTAACTATTCCTGCGGCGCTGATTATTGCTGCAACAGGTGTACTATATCCTTATATTATGATGAGGGACACAGCTTCTGTAGCGATTGAAATCAACACATTGATAGCCACATTAATAGGTGCGACAGGCTATCTAACCTTAACGACACTTCTTAGTGCAGCTCTAGGCAGCTTAATAAGACGCACTACGCCTGTATTGGTTACACTCGTTAGTTATTATTTCATTGTTGGTCCATTAATGAGAGATGCTTTACCCAGCATTAAAAACTATTTTCCGGATACGGCAGGTTACTATATGTATATGGTTCCTTACGCTAACGAAATCAATGCTCTTACGTCAGTGCAAGGGACAGGTATTGTCATGGTATGGACACTGATCCTTATAATTATAGCTATTGTGTTTTACCGTAAGCGAGATGCATAGCGTTGTTTCATTCAATATATGATAACGAAAGAGGGATTCCATACGCGGAATACCCTCTTTTTTTCAAGTGAATGCTAGCTACATTGCAGACAGCGTACTTCATCCGTCATATATACTCGTCGTCTGCCTACTTGTATTTAGAACGAAATAATTAGAATAGCAACAACGGTGGTAACGGCTAATCCTAGCAATACCGGCTTAATGTTGCGTCGTGCAAGCTCAAACGGGCTAACACCGCATATCGCTGCAGCTGGGATAAGTGCCCAAGGAATAATCGTGCCGCCACCGACCCATATGCCAGCGATCTGTCCAAGCGCGGTTAACGTTGCTATGCCGCTTCCTAATGCATTGCTGAATAGCAGGGCAATTGATCCAACTAATGAGATGCCAGAGAACCCTGAGCCGTCTAGGCCGGTTATCGCCCCTACTACAGCTAATGTTATACCTGAAACGGTCTCATTGACTGGAACATAATGTGCAAGCGCAAGGCCGAGATCATTGACAATTCCAGTTGAGATCTCCGGAAGCTTCTCACCAAACATTGCAAAAAATCCACTATCGCCCAAATAGAAGAAGGCTGCAATCGGAATAACAGGACCGAATACCTTAAAGCCGAATAAAAAGCCGTCTATTAAATATTGCGTTGCTTTTTCTAGTCCAGCTCCGTGATGAGATAGCATCGTAATCATAACCATAAGCAGTATTGCGGTGCCTCCGACGAGCGCTGTTGCATCTCCGCCCTGTAAATTCAGTAAGAACATAGCAACGACATCCAGTGCAAAGCAGATCGGAACGATAACGGCTAACACACGCTTTGCATTTTTGCTCAGATGGTCCTTATCATTTTTGTCCTCAGCTGTGCTCGACTTAGAATCAGCTTCAACTAATCCATCCCGCCATGTTCCATTACGCATATCACGTCTCATCATCCAATACGCACTAAGGGTCGTTACAAGCCCCATCGTAATAACGAGTGGAATGCTAGCCTGCATGACTGCACTTACCGGTATGCCAGCAGCGTCAGCTGTAAGCTTGGGAGCACCTTGAATAATAAAGTCACTGGATAAAGCAATACCATGTCCGAACAGATTCATCGCGACAGCAGCACCAAGTGCGGGTAACCCGACTCGGGTAGCCACGGGAAGCAATACAGCGCCAATTAATGCAACAGCCGGAGAGGGCCAGAAAAACCAGGAAACGACCATCATCACGATGCCAATTCCCCAAAATGCCAGTGCAGGCGTTTTCATAAATGCAGTAAAGGGAGCAACCATCAATTCGTTAATGCCGGTTCGAATCAGAATTCGGCTAAGTGCAACGATAATGGAAATGATCAATATCGTCCCTAGCAGCTCCTTAATCGCGTAAATAAAGCTGTTAAAGATGCCACTAATTGAGCCTTCAATCGTCAAGGTTGCTAAGGCGCCTAATGTAGCAATTGCAGCGATACAAATGAGTGTCGTATCTTTACGAAATATCATAAATCCAATAATGACGAGGACGAAGAATAAATAAATAAAATGAATCGCGGTTAATTCGAAGACCATAGTTATCGACCTTCTTTCGCTTGGTATACACCATTTCTAGGTGTATGCATAGTGTATGCAAGCAAAGCACGGGACGTTAATCCATAGCAAGTGAGAAATTTTTTCGTTTTTTACAGTCTACTTCAATCAATCAGTCAACGTGTGGATCGTTGATCAACGCTTGCATTCAAGGGGGAGACATGCTATGTTACTTTAAGAAATATGGATAGAAACGGGAGGAAAACCATGGACGTTAAGATCATAAATGCGCGCATGACTCAATCAAAAGAAGACGGCTTCGTTGGTGCCGTTCAATTTGAAGTTGAAGGACATCAGCAGGCGTATGAGATGGCATTACAAAGTAAACGAGGCAAAGACTGGGGCTATGGATTATTCTTCTTAGCTGGCTCTGGCAATGAAGAGCAATTGCTGCTCGTGGAGGAAGAAATTGAAGAGAATGATGAGCTGTTTGAGCGTTTAATTGAAGCGGGAATGGCCGCTTTGCAGGAGCAAACAAAGGAGACATAAAGTCGCAATCTGCGGTTAAAGCCGTCGTTGTACATAAAGCGAAAAAGCAAATTAACAATTGAACATATAAAAAGGCCGTATCACGAATGATACGGCTTAGTTATCTGTGGTAGTTTGGTTAGATATGGTACTGTTGTTGATCCTGATGCTCGGCTATACGCTTTAACCGTTGCTTACGAACATACCATAAGGCAAGCAGAACGATAGCACAAGCTGCTACGATATAAAAGGCAACTTCGTATCGATTGATGACTTTAATCAACTCAGGTATTTTATCTCCAACGAAATGGCCAATCGTAAAGTAAATCGCTGTCCATATCGCCGCAGTAGGGAATCCAATAAGTGCAAAACGAGAGAAGCGGAGTCGGTTAATTCCCATAATATACGGCGTTGCATGTCTTAAAAATGGAAAGAAAACACTGATAGGAATCGCATAGATGCCGTATTTCTCAATAAGCTGCTGTGATTTCTCTGCAAAAGCGCCAAGCTTTTGTTTGCTGGTAAACCATTTGCCTAGCTTGCTGCTAGTAAATCTACCGAGACTGTAATTGAAGGTCATCGCTGAGCATATACCGAGCGATAACATAAGATAGGCAAGTCCTCCTTGAAGTATGCCGCTTTCCGCTAACGCTCCGCCAGTTAGAGCTACCGCTTCATTAGGAATCGGCAAGCCGATTAGCCCAAGGCACAGCACTAAGAACAACGCTAGAGGCCCGACATATTCAATAATATCTAATAAAAGATCATAACCCACAATCATTCTCCTATTCAGGGAAATAACAAGCAATATACAATAATACGAACCAAAGTAATGAAAGGTTTCACAAACCTGAGAAGGGAAGACGTTCATGCTGAAAGATTCAAGATTCAAAGTCGTCATTGCACTATATGTTGCAACGTTTCTTGCGGCCATTGAAGGCACGATTGTTTCAACCGCGATGCCGATCATAACCTCGGAGCTAAAAGGGGCTCATCTCTATAGCTGGGTGAACACGATTTATTTGCTTGCTATGGTTATTGCAACACCGTTGTTTGGAAAGCTATCTGATCTATACGGAAGAAAGCGTATGATCATATTAGGAGCTGTTATTTTTCTAGTTGGCTCTGCATTATCCGGTATTGCCTGGAGCATGCCGTCACTTATCGTGTTCCGAGCGATACAAGGGTTAGGCGGTGCCGCATTGTTAACGCTGCCGATGATTATAATTACCGATTTGTACGAGCTGGAGCTTCGTTCAAAAATCCAGGGCTGGGTATCCAGCATATGGGGAGTTGCTGGAATATTAGGGCCGCTCGCAGGTGGAATGCTAGTTGACTATGTGTCATGGCGCTCTATATTTTACTTAAATGTACCTTTCGCTTTTATCGCACTTATCCTGCTTAATAAGTATATGCCAAAGGTGACAGAGCGAAAGCAAATCCGAATCGACACTGCAGGGATTGCGACCTTCTCTATAGGTATCATACTATTGCTCTTTGGTTTGAATCAATATGTAGAAGCAGATCCGCAGTCCTCAGCACGGATTCTCTATCTTGTTTTGATTGCTGTGGGCGTGTTGCTGCTAATCTTTTTCCGCAATGTGGAAAAACGGGCAAAGGAACCATTTATGCCGCTTGAAATATTCAGCAACCGACAATTTTTATTTATTCTTATTACTGGATTTATGATTAGTGTTATAAATGTAGCAATTATTTTCTATATTCCGTTATGGATGCAGCACGTTAATGGCGTGTCAGCAACAAGGTCAGGAAGCATTATGATTCCGCTGTCTATCCTATGGCCGCTTGGCTCGATTGTAGCGGGTAATCTGACAGTCAAATACGGAATTAAACGAATGATCTTATTAGGCAGTCTGTTTTTGTGTGCAGGCAGTATTGGGCTCGCGACGATAACTACGGGCACTTCTAATTTTATTATTATGCTTTATATCGCATGCTCAGGATTTTCATTTGGAATTTTATTAACGTCATTAATGATCCTCTCGACGACAGTTGCTTCAGAGCGGATTCGAGGTGCTGGAATGTCAGCCGTACAGCTGTTTCGTACATTAGGACAAGCGGTAGGTCTTGTCATCTTTGGACTGTTCTTATATAGTGATGTAGAGAACCCGAGCTATGCGGTTTACTTGAGTGAAAGTCTACATACGATATTTATTATGATTGCGATGCTAGCTGTTCTATTAAGCGTGTATATGATATGGGTAGCATCGATTCAAAAAGGCGAATATCGTTCCTTTTACGAAGGAAAGGCAAGAATTGCCTCGAAGCAAAAATGATGAAATAGAATAGGAGAAAGCACGGTGGAATTTAGACCATGTATCGACCTTCATGATGGAAAGGTTAAGCAAATTGTTGGAGAAACCTTAAATACTAACCTCATTGAAAATTTTGTATCTTCGCACTCTTCAAGCTATTATGCAGAGCTTTTTAAGCGCGATGGCCTACGAGGTGGTCATGTCATTATGCTAGGTCCTAATAATGAAGCTGCAGCGAAGGAAGCACTCACAGCATACCCAGGCGGATTGCAGGTGGGTGGTGGGATTACTGCCGACAATGCACAGCAATATATTGATGCAGGCGCCTCTCATGTCATTGTTACCTCTTATATTTTTAAGGACGGACAGTTGAATTGGGACAACCTGCATGCCATCGTCGATAAGGTTGGGAAGGAACGTCTCGTCATCGATCTAAGCTGTAAGTCACGCGATGGTCGCTGGTACGTTGTAACGAATCAGTGGAAGCAATTCAGTGATTTTGAAGTTAATCAACAAAATATCGCAAAGCTAGAGCAGTATTGCGATGAGTTGCTTGTACAC
Source organism: Paenibacillus camelliae (assembly GCF_023715345.1). Classification (GTDB taxonomy): domain Bacteria; phylum Bacillota; class Bacilli; order Paenibacillales; family Paenibacillaceae; genus Pristimantibacillus; species Pristimantibacillus camelliae. The sequence goes on along the minus strand of NZ_JAMBNY010000001.1, from coordinate 202,595 downwards.
GCTGTTGACGTAGAAGGTAAGCAATCCGGTATTCAGCAAAGTCTAGTACGCGATCTTGCAGAGTGGACAACGATTCCGACAACTTATGCTGGTGGAGCGCGATCGCTTGAAGATATTGAGTTATTTCACAGCATAAGTAAAGGAAGACTCGGCTTAACAATAGGAAGTGCACTATCAATCTTCGGTGGTAATCTCTTGTATGAGCAAGTGTTAGACGTATTTAAAGCATATTCGTAATGGAAAAACTGACTGTATGCCATTTACAGTCGGTTTTTTTATTTTATATTTATGTTGGAATAAGTGCATAGTAATGGATATCGCTAATGAAAAGGAATGGATTGTGGATTGGTTGGAATATAATCTAAAGGAAAATAGAGAGTTTGCGAAAAAAAATATATCAGTCATCAGATATATACTGTAAAAGAAAACAATAGACATACATAAAAATAATTATGTAAACTAAAATGCGAGAAAATCAAATTTGCTGTAAACGGAAGTTATTAGCGGTAATGAAAGTGTGTTAATGATCTGTACACATGAATATGAACAATTTATAATAAATAAATGGCACATAACAATGAATAGCCTTACATAGATTCATTTATTGGAATTCGTTGTAATGAAATAGGAACAATTTCTGTAAAGAGCAATAAAATAGTTATTGTGCCTAACAGAAACGGTCAATCGATGAACTGCAATAGTTGACGCGCAGCAGGTACATGATACCTCAGGTGATGTTTATGCTTATCGTTTTCCAGCATGGGGAAATTTGTACTGAAGGAGCAAAGCTGAATGGTTAGTGCAATTATAGGAAGTTTTATATCTGCTATGGCGACTGTGCTTGGCGCACTGCCGCTGCTTTTTGTAAAAAAACTGTCTGAAAAGTGGAAGGATATACTGGTTGCGTTTACCGCAGGCATCATGGTGAGTGCAACGACATTTGGATTAATTCCGCAGGCGCTCGAGGAGTCAAAGCTATGGATTCTGACAGTTGGTCTAATCGTTGGAATACTCGCGCTTGACCTTATAGAGAAAAATGTGCCTCATATTGATATTGAGCGCTATAAAAGTGTAAAGCAATTTGATACGAAATCACTGCTTGTCATCATTGCCTTGTTTCTTCACAATATACCAGAGGGCTTGAGCACTGGCTTTAGCTATGCCAGTGAAAATGAAGGACTCGGACCAATGATTGCGATTGCGATCGGTGCACAGAACATTCCAGAGGGCCTTATCTTAGCCGTTTTTCTTATACAGTCAAGCGTAAGCAAGCTTCGTGCGATATTGATTGTAACGATTACTGGGCTAGTAGAGGTTGTATCGGCGATTGTGGGGTATTTTACAGCCGCCTATATTTCTTGGCTTATTGGATTTGGGCTATCCTTTGCCGCAGGAGCTATGTTATTTATCGTATATAAGGAGCTAATACCTGAAACACACGGTCATGGCTACGAGCGTCCAGCAACCTATTCATTCATTATTGGATTAATTGTAATGATTTATATTAGTTATTTTTTTGGATAAGTAACCTTTACGGCGACCAATCATTTGGTCGCTTTTTTTATACAAACTTACGTAAAAATAATTATGTAAACTAATATGGTTTGAAAAAAATATTGTTAAAATCGTAAGCACAAAACAGAACATATGTTCTATATAAGGGTAAAATTAAATGAATATGTAAATAAGTGAAATAATGACAGAACATTAGGTATCACAATAAAGAACACAAGATAAGCGACGGGTTACACCATTACACCGTCACATAGGGTGAACGTAGCAGTAATTCAGCAGCTGTAAATAAGGAATTTTATCATTTTCGATGGAATCGAAACAATAAAAAAGTTTTCTTGTTTGATAATTATTTATTGTAAAACGATAAATAATATGCTACATTCAATATGACATTACATTTGAGAGGTGCTTTTTATGAAACGTGTATCAACAGCCTTTTTGAAGGCAGCTGTAATTGTAATTGGTATTCCCGTGCTAGCAGCATGTATATTTGTAGTTCCTGCCTTTGGAAACTTTGCAGCTTACTTTTTTCCTGAGTTTTCAGCTATGAAAATTGTTGTCATGCTTTACATGTATGTGACGGTGCTGCCTTTTTATTTTGCCTTATACAAGGCCTATCAGCTATTGAATTATATCGATCAAGGCCGCGCTTTTTCAGAGCTGTCAGTTCAGGCGCTACAAGTCATTAAGCGCTGTGCAGTCATTATTAGCGCTCTGTATGTTCTATTCTTGCCAATGGTTTATCTCTTGGCTGAATATGACGATGCTCCTGGCTTGATTCTGATCGGGCTATTCATTGTTTTCGCTGCACTGGTCATTGCGGTTTTTGCAGCAGTACTGCAAAAATTGCTGCAGGAAGCAATCGACATTAAATCGGAAAATGACTTAACGGTCTGAGGTGATAAATATGGCGATTATTATTAATATTGATGTCATGCTAGCAAAGAGAAAAATGAGCGTAACGGAGCTGTCGGAGAAGGTTGGGATTACGATGGCAAACCTTTCAATATTGAAAAATGGGAAGGCTAAAGCGATCCGAATATCGACATTAGAAGCGATATGCAAAGCTCTGGATTGTCAGCCGGGTGATATATTAGAATATCAAAGTGACGAGGAAACGTAACATAAATAGAAGCAGCGATTTCATAACGATGAGATCGCTGCTTTTTCTTTGTTAATCTATGGAAACTAGCGAGTTTATATTTAATTTATATAGCTGTGCTAGATTAGTTGCATTAACAAAGAGGAGGAATTACGTTGAAAAAGCTGTTAAATCCCATCACAGATTGGGTGTCAACGAAGCGCGGGATGTGGATAACAATTTCCGTTTGGTTGGTTGTTATGATTGGGCTAAGTGCTGGCCCCCAATTAAGTGAATATAAAGTGACTAATTTTCAGTCACTGCCGAATGATGCACAGTCGATCATTGCTGAAACGAAGCTAGAAGAAATTTTTCCAAATGATCAAGGAACACCTGGCATACTCGTTTTTCATAATCCGAATGGAGATGTGAGTCATGACGAAGTAAAAGTAATATTAGACCATATTAGCTCGGCTAATATTTCGGGTATAAAATCTATCGTTGATATTAGTAAATTGCCACCTCAAGCACTTTCAGGCTTCATGTCAGAGGATTTATCTACGATGATCGTTCCGATGAGCCTAGAAGCAGGTCTCGGTAACAGCGAATATGCCGAGATCAACGATAAAGCTTCAGAGCTCGGTAATGAGGCGGCTGAGGGTCTTAGTACTGAGTTTTATATAACGGGTCCAGCAGGAATTGCGGGTGACACGGTAAAGCTGTTTGAGCAGGCTGATTTTGTACTGCTTTTCGCTACAATTATTATCATCCTATTACTATTAATCTTAATATACCGTTCACCTTTGCTAGCTATTATTCCACTACTAGCAACGATTATCGTGTATCAGGTAGCGAACCAATCCATTGCCTTGATGGGATCGTTTGGATTAGAAATCAACAACTCGACAACATCGATTATGAGTATTCTGTTATTCGCTGCTGTCATTGACTATTCGTTGTTTGTATTCTCACGCTATCGTGAGGAATTAAATAAAGTTGAAAGCAAATATACTGCAATGAAGCAAGCGATGCGAGCGACTGGCGAGCCTGTATTCTTTGCTGGTGGAACAGTACTAGCAGCAATGCTTATCTTGTTCTTTACAGAATTTCGTGATTATCAAAATTTCGCGCCGGTGTTCGGCATGGCGATATTCGTCATTATGCTGGCATCCATCACACTCGTCCCTGCACTATTCACATTATTTGGACGAAAAGCGTTCTGGCCTAAGGTTCCTAAATTCGGTGAAGATCAAGAAGTTAAGCACAGAGTATGGGGAGCTATTGCAAAGTTTGTCGTAAATAAACCAGTGATGAGTGGTGGACTCGTAGCTGTGTTCTTAGTAGTTACCGCCTTGAATGTTTTTAATTTGGATTATGAATTTGATACAGTTAAAAAATTCCCTAAAGATCTACCTTCTCGTGTCGGCTATGAAATCGTTGAATCTAAATTCAATAAAGGGGAGCTGGCACCATCCACCATTCTTCTAGAGTCTGGAGAAGCACTAAATGAGGATCAAATTGAGCAATTTAGAAGCAAGCTAGAGAGCTATGAAGAGATTGACTCTGTCCGATTAGCTGGAATAAGCGAAGATTCAAAAGCAGTGAAATTAAGTACAGCTTTATCGCTGAACCCATATTCTACCGAGGCGATTGACTTTGTAGAGCAACTACAAGGAGAGTCGACTTCGATCTTAAGTGAGTTACAGCTTCAAGGCGATGTATATTACGGTGGTGTGACAGCCAAGTTAGTTGATGAACGAGATATTAACAATAACGATATTATTAAGATCGTTATTTTGGAAAGCATACTAATTCTAGTGCTGCTGATTGCTTTAACAAGGTCAATAAAAATGGCGCTGTATATGATCGCAACCATTCTTATTTCCTATGTATCGGCTCTAGGGCTAGGCATATTCCTAGTTGATGTATTGTTTGGCTACGACTCCATCAGTACCCGGGTTCCGGTATACGCATTTATATTTTTAGTAGCGCTTGGTATCGATTATAATATCATTATGGTTTCCCGCTTCCTCGAAGAGAGAAAAACATTAAAGCTAAAGGATGCTCTTGAAGTGGCGATTCGCAATACTGGTGGAGTCATTTCATCGGCTGGTGTAATCTTAGCAGCTACTTTTGCTGCACTGACAACGATGCCGATTGCAGACTTGTTTGTGTTTGGATTTATGGTTGCGATTGGTATACTCATTGATACATTCCTGGTTAGAGGTTTATTGCTGCCGTCTTTGATCTTATTTTTTGAGAAGGATAAGGACAAGACATCAATCTCTTCCCAGAAATAATAGGGAGGAGACGTTATGAAAATTTTAGTCGTTGATGATGATTATGATATATTACAGCTGGTAACGATTCATCTAGTGCGAGAGGGCTATGAAGTATTACAAGCTCAGAACGGACTAGAGGCCCTTAAGCTGCTTGAGGAAGCAGAGGTTAGCCTCGCGATCGTCGATGTAATGATGCCTGGGATGGATGGATATTCCTTGACTAAGATTTTAACGAAGGAGTTAGACATTCCTGTTATCTTACTAACAGCAAAGGGGCAGCTATCTGATAAGGAGCAGGGGTTTAGATCGGGGACAGAGGATTATATTGTTAAGCCGTTTGAGCCGAAGGAGCTTTTGTTCCGAGTTGCCGTTGTGCTTCGTAGATATGGACGAGCATCGGAGAGTGTGTTACAGGTCGGTAATGTTAAGATCAATCGGAGCGATTATGAGGTCATCATCAACGATAAAACGATTCTATTTCCAATGAAAGAGTTTGAGCTGCTCGTTATGCTTGCTATGCGGGCCAATAAGGTTACACCCCGCGCTGTCCTTATTGAGCAAGCATGGGGCGAGGACGAGCAGGAACATGAGATGACATTAAATACGCATATGAACCGGATTCGTGAGCGACTTAAGCGATATCATGCGTCGATTGAGATCCAGACCGTCCGTGGCATCGGTTATAAGCTAGAGGCTGCAGAATGAAGACACTATATCGGGAGTTTATATCTGCTACGCTGCTCATTTTAGGCATCAGCATTTGTATCGGCTTTTTATTGGCGAATATCGTATACGTCGTGTTTACGAAGGATGAGATTACGAAGCAAAACGTTGAGGTTGCTGAGCAAATTGTACTCAATCTCGAAGAAATGCATAAATACGGCGATACGTTCCAGCCGTTTTTAGATTCGATTGCACGTTTAGGCTACCAGATTTATCTTACGAACCAAGCCAACGAGCACTATTACTTTGGAGAACCCTTCGAGTATAGTGAGCTGCCTGAGCCAATTAAGACTCAAGTGTTAAACGGTGAGTCCTATATGGGGAAGGAAGGGGTTTGGGAACAATTTTGGATGATGGGTCATTTTTCTAATGATATTACTAACACGATTGGTCTACCCCTGCAAATCGAACACGAGACGTATGCATTATTCGTAAAACCGGATAGCAAAACTTTATTCTCAGACTTTCATATGATGCTGGCAGGCTTTATTATCGCTATCGCGTTAGTTAGCTTAATCGGTGTCATCATAATGACAAAGCAGCTTATTCGTCCGATCTCTGAGCTGTCAGAAGCAACAAAAGCGATTACGAACGAGGATTTCACGTATTCGCTCGGCATTCATCGAAAGGATGAGCTTGGACAGCTTGCGGAAAACTTTACATTGATGCAGCAGCAGCTGAAGCATAATGATGTTGCACGTAAATCATTTATAAGCAACGTGTCTCATGATTTCCAGTCACCTCTAATGAATATTCAAGGGTACGCAGATCTGCTTCTCAGTTCCAAGCTGGAGGAGAAGGAGCGATTACAATACGCGAGGATTGTTAGCGATGAAGCCAAGAGACTATCTAACCTGACGAAGCAGCTATTACTCATTACGTCACTCGACCAATCTGGCTATCCTGTGAAAAAGAGTGTGATCCGACTAGATCAGCAGATTAAGGAGTCGATTAGAAAGCATCAGTGGAGCGTTCAGGAGAGAAATCTAACCATTTCCTATAAATTGGATGAAGCTTCGTTGTTGTCCGACCCAGAGCTGTTAGCGATCGTATGGGATAACTTAATTACAAATGCTATCAAGTACAACCAACCAGACGGTCAAATCTTTATCTCCTGCACTAATGATGAAGCCAGTATAATTATTAGGATTGAGGATACTGGTATCGGTCTATCTGAAGAGTCCGCAGAGCAGGTATTTGATCGCTTCTATCGCGTGGATACAACCCGCAAAAAGGATGGAACAGGTCTTGGTCTATCCATCGTAAAAGAAATTGTAACGCTGCTAAACGGTACCATAACGCTCGAAAGCGAGCTGGGTAAAGGAACCACCTTTACGATAATTTTATTAAAGGAAGGAAATGATCATTAATGGAACAAAAATGGAGCTTAATTCTTATTCGCTACGCTGCGATATTCGGTATTATTGGAACGTATATTGGTTCCAAGATGTCTGGTGAAATGGATTATTCCTTGCGACCAATCCACGCCCATATATTACTGGTAGGTTGGTTGAGCGTATTTGCATGGGGGATCTTCTATAAAAACTATAAGGTAAAGTACAAGAAGCTTGTCACGGTTCAAGGATGGCTAGCTATACTGGGATCTTTCGGGTTAACGTTTGGTATGTGGATGTATAATCTGAATCCGTTTAATCTAAATGACACCTTAGTTATGATTCTTTTTATTGTAGGTGGGTCGCTTCTGATGCTTGCATTTCTACTATTTGCAATCATTACGTTTTTTACAGAGAAAGAGCAAGCTTAAGCTGGAATAGAAGCAGTCAAAGCCAGCCAAAAGTTTTAGTAATGGAATGATGTTGACATTGCAAAGGAATTCTATGCCTTATGTGGTATGGTTAGGAGCTTTCTAACGATTCACGGGTGGCTGAATTCCTTTGCTTTTTTGTTTAATCGAGGTCTAGCTGCTCTATACCATTGCAAGCAAAGGATGAAGATCAACAGAATATCGATCAAATCTCCGCCGTAGTACATGAGCATGCCACCACGTTCTGCTTGATCTGCAGGTACACCAGTGGGAGGAAAAGCGTAGATAATCTTGGACAGTATACCGTGAGCTGCTAGCGCTACGATCAAGATAATCGCACGAGTGAAATACGAGGTCCTATGAGACATCGGATCAATATAAATGATCGACACCGTAAATAAATAACCAGCGATAAATACGTGCGCATGGATGAATATATGTAAAACGGTATGCTCATGCATGAGTATATAGAGATTCGTAGTATACAGGTACCAGAGCCCGCCAATATTCAATAATGCTGCTATGCTCGGGTGAGTAAGCCATTGTGCCAGTCGGCTTTTAAGTAGTGCTGTTAGCCTTCTTGCAAGTGGAACGCTAAGCGAGCGCAGAAGTAGCGTTAATGGTGCTGCTAGTGCGATAAGCAGCGGCGCAAGCATCCCTAATAATAAGTGACCGACCATATGGGCTCTGAAATCTACAATTCCTTGCTCTACTAGCGGTCCAATTACCGAACCAATAGCAAGTAGACATCCGGTTACCCAGTAAGCGGTACGAATGCTCGGCCAGCGATTATGCCTTCGATTATTTGCTGCAACGGCAAAGATATACAATACCAATACCACGACGAATGGTAATGCCAAGATGATCTGCGGAATAATGCTTGTGATGTCATGGTCGTACATTCCCTTGCTAGGAATATGCTCGTCATGGCTCATAAGGCTATTCATGATCATGTGAAACGGCCTTTCTTGCATAAGTATGCTTTCTTGCACGAGCGACAAGGATAAGCCCTACTACAATCATAATGACGGCAATAACATTCCAGATTAGATCGTATACGATGACATTGTCTACATAACGGATCTGGTGAATGCGCATAAGCTTATGCTGGATCGTCCCATCATATAGCTGAAAACTTCCTCCACCAATTAATTTTCCTGCCCACCATTTCATTCCCCAGTAGACATTACGCCGTCGTAGATCAGCCAGCATGAATAAGCCTCCAATCGTAGCAAACCAGCTAAATGCATGGAAAAGGCCGTCAGAGATGAGTCCAATGTCTGTCGTGGACTTGTCATAAAAGTGATGCCAGTGCAGCAGCTGATGAAACACGGCTTCGTCAATGAAAGCAGCTAAGCCTATGCCGAATAAAGCACCTGACCATAGATTACGCTTGGAGTATGCAGATAAAGTATCAAACGCAGATTGGTGTCGAATAGTCATGCTGTTCTCCTTGAAATATTGATGTAAATATTACTTTGAGTGTTGCCTTCATCCTGTAGAAATAAACTATCGTGAGTGATGAAGTTGATGATCTTAGTAACATCAGGTTGATCTTTTATAGGTTATACCTATAGAGTGGATAGATATTATATATTTAACGAATGTAGTTCGATATGCGACAATGAAATTACCAATAAAAGGAGATGGTGAGCGATGAATTCTACTAATGCTTGGCATAGTGATCATTATGATAATAAATTGAATTTTGTTTCAGAGCTTGGCAAGGGGGTCGTGGAGCTTTTAGATCCGAAAAAGGATGAACGGATACTAGACCTAGGCTGTGGTACGGGCGAATTGGCTGATCAGATCTCTCAATCAGGTGCAATCGTCACAGGTATAGATCTTTCTGAGTCGATGATAAACTCCGCTAAACAGAAGTATCCACATATTCCTTTTTTCATAGAAAACGGAGAAAACTTTCAGCTTAGAGAACAAGTCGATGCGGTGTTTTCCAATGCTGCTTTACATTGGATGACGAGTCCAAGCAAGGTGATTACGTGCGTACGGAATGCATTAAAGGGTGGAGGGAGGTTCGTTGCAGAATTCGGGGGAAAGGGAAATGTAGAACGCGTCATACAGTCTCTAACTGGCATTCTTCATGACGAATACGGCATCGATGCTTCTCTACTTAATCCATGGTATTTTCCTAGTATTGGAGAATATAGTACGTTACTCGAGCAACTAGGCTTTCGAGTCGTATATGCCACACATTTTGATCGGCCGACTGAAATGACTGATGGTGAAGCAGGACTGCAGCATTGGCTTAAAGGTTTTGCCGGGAATTTCTTCAGCACGTTAACAGACACTGAAAAAGAAAACGTACTATTTAAAATGGCTGCACAATTACGAGATGAGCTATATATAAACGGATCTTGGTATATTGATTACAAACGGATCAGAATTATGGCAATAAAGGATTCATTGTAAAATTGTAGCGCGTAAAATGGTATTCGATATCGTAGCTCAAATAACAAATATATTAACAATAATGTTGTTACTATGTACTACATTATACTGCATACCAATGGCTGAGCGCTTAGGCGCTCTTTTTTTTCGTTTAGTAAGATAGTGTAGAAATACGATATCAATAGTGATGGTGCAATTGATATTGAAGATCTTGTTGCATTGGCTCGTCTCAATTTGACTAATTAACTGAAGGCAGCAGATGATATCTGAATATATGGGGGCATCTGCTCTAATGTTTCCTATTCATTGCTACGATAGGTTAAAGAAATTATAAATGTAAACGCTTACTAAACGATGTGCGTTTAATAGATGGAAAATTAGGAAAATACTATATTAATTGTATGTATAAAAATTCGTATTAATGAAAGAAAATTCAATTCCTGAAGGTTAATAAATAATGTCTAATAAATATTTAAGTCTAAAAAAGCTTAAAACATCTTAGACAACTAAATACGTTGTCATTAGATTGAAAGAAAATTGAACGAAGATCTATTCAAAAAGTAACAACACGAGTCGAACTAAATAATATCGGTTTCAAATTTGTGATTGATATTAAGTAGCTGATTAAGATCGTTATAGAGCTTTATAAGTTATATCTTAAAAATCGTATATGATCTGAAGTAATTTTCAATAAGTTAATGTAGAACATTGTGGACGAACGAGTAATGAACGTTTGTAGTGAATGTTAATAGAACATGGGTTTATTGTTGGAATTATGTAAAAGACAGAATCCAGCGAATATAAACCATCTTCCACATAAGTCTACATTACATCTTCACAAAACTCGTATTTTGTACACATGTCTATAAGTCGTGATAAGCCCCTATACAATTCAAATTTTGTTGTCTGAATCTCGCTTCACGTTCAGCCCTTCCATGTCGACATAGAACAGAAAATCATTCGTTAGCTGAACGTAGCTGCTCCAGTCCTCGTAAGCTCATATGCGACCTCATGCCATAGCTTCGATGCTTGATTCCACTAGTTGTCTCGTATTTCCCAATATTTAACGAGCAGTTGGAATTGCTCCAGTATTTCCTTATTCCTAATACTTTGCTGATGCTCAATCGGATGCTCTCCAGAGTTTCACAGCCCTTCGATACTTCCTGCTATGCAAGACATCTTATCTATATATGTTGTTGTCTTCTGACAATTTTATATGTAATACGTTGCGAAATATTCTAAATTCTTCGACTGTTAGACGATCTATGTAGTTGAACATTAGTTCTATATTGTTTGACAGATATTTAACTATAACCGTAATAGTGGTAAACTTTTATATAATTCCATTCTTAGATTGATTTAATATAAATTTCTAGGTCCACTATTTAAGAAGGCATGGTGTAATAATGAAAAATAAAATGATTACAGTCTTACTATCTTTTTTGATTATTATCTTAGCACTCGCTGGATTAGCTCTATATTTTAAGTATGAGCCACTTGATGATTTCCCTGAAGACAAATCGATTTTGACAATCAATGAGATTAATAGAGATTATAACTTTCCAATCAATGATGGTATTGGAGATATACCGATGGCATTAAAATACACGCGTGCCATTATTACGCAAGAGTTAGATCCTTTTCCTTTATTTGTAACACCCCATACAAGGTATTATGTTCAAATTGAAGGAAGCAGCCAAAGAGAAAAAATAACTTTTCAAGAGCTTAAGCCCGATGATGTTATAGAAGTTTGGTATATGTCTTCTACAACTTTTGGTACTATGATTTATGATGCCGCTGAGGTAACCGTGATAAAAAGCAAGTAATAAAATTAGTGTTCGTATTAAAAAAACGACCGTTCAACGACCGTTCCCAGTTTAATATTGGGTAACGGTCGTTACTTTTTAATATCATAATAATATATATAATTAAGATGTACGGACATTATATAAATTATATTAGTATAAACACAACTGTGTCTCTACCCCCTATTTTCTGATTCGTACAATCAGTATTGAAACTAAAAAAGATATGCTAAGAGCACATCTTTTTTAGTATTCTTTTAATCAGTTGATGAACACAATAAATATTCACTAATGTTTTCTAGCCTTGGCGTTATTGAGGTGTTATAAGATGTTTATGTCTCCAACTTCAAATACAAAACTGTGCTTTTTACTTCAATTGTTCAGATCAATTACGGTATCAGGCTTCTGATAAGTGATGGTATGAGTTTACAACTTAATTCCCTATTATTATTTAAAAAGAGCCCTCTTCCCTATTTAATATAGGAAAAACACTCTTTCCAAATTTTTCTGCGTAATATCTGTTCGTTGCAAATAAAGTGATAGACTAGAATTTTTGTTATATCGGGTTATTAGAATTGATGAATGTCATTGAACTAAAGTACCCGTTAGTGCAAAAAGAGATGTTAGTTTTGGTAGCAAGCCTCATATTCGCCTTTCATTAGTAAACTCTTACATGCCAAACCATTTTCGTGATAAATCTCTTTACCAATTTCTAATTTGATACTTCTATTCGAATTTGGATAATTAGGTTCGTTATTTAGAATGTACAGTGTATCCACATCCACCCATTCCATAGCAAAATTACTTTTTGCATCACTATAATAAACAATTTGAACTTTATTTTTCTCATTATGGCTTGTAATTTCAACCCATACATTAACACCACCTGCTGCACCACCATAAAGTTCATAAAAAGCATTAGCCGTATATTCTTCTGTGGGGGATGTTACAGGTCCAGGACCCTCTTGGGCGGATTCTCTATCAATATCACTAAAGGTAAAAAAGTACATTTCATAAAAATAGATTGAAGATGCCAAAACAATCCCTGACAACGTTGCAATCATCAATTTTTTAGGAAAAGCTCTTTGTTTAATAAAAGAAATTATGATGTCTACACATAGTATCAAAAATAATAAAACGGTAATGAAAGAAATTAAGAAACCAAATATAATTAGAATAATGATACCCCCTTATTATTGACTTTCCAATTATGTGAACGCAGAAGACCTTTAACCTCACATCCATTTAAACTAGGGGGCCTTCAATGGCTTTGCTAAGCTTCATATGAAAATTGGCTGACTGCTCATCTTTATTGCTAATATAAATACGATATTTCCCCTCTTCTGGAATCTTAATAATAAACTCACCTTCTCCACTCTTCACGGTGTCGCTGTACACTTGTTCTGTAGTTATAGACATTACACCAATCTCAAGTTCACCTTCATTCTCACTCTTCACCGAAATTTTAAACGTTTCGCCCTTACGGAACGACATTTCTCCAAAGTTGTTTTCTGTTCTGCCACTCATTGATATTTTCAAATTCTTGCCGTCCTTTGATTCAATACTACCAACCGCAATCGAAGATGTCTCCTGCCCACCATCTTGTATTACAGGGTTGGAAGGAATTTGTACCACTTTCTGCTGATCGGTATTATCACAACCAAATATTAGCATCAGTGCACAGCCTACTGCCAAAGTAAGATATCTATTTTTACGCATATTGCCGTCCTTTCATATTCATGCCCTTCCTAAATGTTACCATAATTGTAACTAAACTTCCCGTTAACTGAGCGGATTTGCAGCAATGCAAAACAGCGATGGATCGGTTCAATCGCTGTGTAGACATTCGTAACGGAATCCCCCCTTGACAATAATTGCATAGGTTTCACGGTTTCACATAGCATTCACGAACCAACCCGAAAGGCTTAAGTGAAGAGTAGCGAAACGGGGCGACAGACTTAGCCTTGCAGGGTTGTCACGTGAATACACTCCTATGCCGAATGCATCACCAGTGACCGAGGGGCGAATGCCCCGATGCATGAATGCGGTGTTATGTCTAGTTCCTGCCGTTTTCGAACTGTACACTGAATCATTCGTTTACTTAGGTAGTTGTCAACGTTCTCCTACAAACCTTAACTAATCAGACGTTATCTTATAGCTTTCAAGCTCACCGTCATTATTAAATTTGAGTCGAAACAAGCTGTCATCTACTCCCAATCCTGCTCTTCCTAAATAATATACATACTCACGAAATGGTTCCTCTACTATTTGTTCTGGCTTCCCAAGTAAATCAACAATCTGAGTTTCCGTCATTTCCTCAAGCTCATATTTGTTTATTAAATCATACACCATGCTGCTTCTTTTTTCTGGTTCCTTTAACCATTTTTCACTGTCAAACTGATTACTACAGGAACAAAGAATTAGTATTAATATTATTACGAAGGGTAACTTCTTCATTAAATCAACCTTTCATTCTACTTTGAAAATAATTTGCAGGTATTGCACATGACGTTTTTTACAAATTTCGTAATCACTTCATATTGTAGAGTATTCTCGAAATTATTGAGCTATCCTGCATTTTAGTCTAATAAAATGAGCAGGATACCGAAGCACCTGCTCATTGTTTATTACAGAACTAACGTTTTCCGTTAGAAATTCATTGAACGGTAGAACTTCCAGTAGGATTTTATAGGTAAGCAGGTATGATTCAACTGCTACCTCCTACTCCCTCACATCATCCGTTAAGAAGTTCCAACGACCACGCGATATCTGGACGCCTGAAGGTTAAACATTTGAGCGTATTTCCCGTCGATTTTCATAAGCTCTTCGTGTGAGCCTTGCTCAATGATTTGACCATTTTCCATCATGAGAATGCGATCCGCCATTTTGGTCGTCGATAAGCGATGGGAAATGAAAATGATCGGTCTATCTTCTGCCTTCTCAAGCATGACTTGATTCAAATGGTATTCACTCATAGGGTCTAATGCACTGGAAGGCTCGTCTAATATAATAAGAAGAGTAGGCTTGGCGAATACTCTTGCTATTGCCACCTTCTGAGCCTCTCCGCCAGATAATTCGATCCCGGCATCGTCAAATTCCTTAGTAACGGAAGTCTCGGTCCCTAGTCGCAAAGATTGTAGCTTACTGCCAAAACCACTTTTCTCCAGCGCTTCTCTTATCAGATAGGTATCGCCTGATGCAGCATGGTTCATGACGACGTTTTGAGAAAGCGTAGCAGCGAACAACTGATGATCCTGAAACACGGAGCTAATCTTCATTCGATAATCATCCAGCTTCAATTGATCGATGGGTATCCCATTTAATCGAATTTCTCCCGAGCTTGCATCATATAGACGCATGATCAGCTTTGTCAATGTCGTTTTTCCCGCACCATTATAGCCAACGATTGCTATTTTTTCTCCAGGCTTAATGCTTAAATTAACGTTTTGGAGGATTGGCGGCCCAGATTGACCATATTGGAATGATAAATCTCTTAGCGTTAATCCAACAAACTTGTTTGGCACAGGTATAGGATCTTCAGCTTCTATCAGACGGTTCTTTTGATCCAGGAAGCTTCTTAACTTCTCAATATACAAGCTGTTTTCTTGCATCTGGCTAATAAGCGTCGTCATATATTGCAAATTGCCCTTTAAACGCCAGGATGAATTGAGCAGCGTAACCGCGCTTCCAAAACTTAACGTTCCTTTCACTAACGTCATAAACACAACATAGACGACGTACAAGCCGCTCAAAATCAACTCATTAAAAAAATACTCAGAGGAAAAGTTTAACCAGAACTGCTTTTTCGAATGCTTTTGCACGATTCCGTGCATCTCTTTATGTGTATCAGAGAAATTTCTAAAAAATCTCTCCTTGATGGAATAAAGTCTTAATTCCTTCGCATAATCAGCCAAATAAAATAACCGCTTCAAATAGATTCGTTTGCGATCCTTTTCGTTTAGCTCCATCCTCATTTTGTACCCGATTTTATTGGTGATCATGCTGACAATTAGGGTTAAAATGAAGGACACGAGCACAAACAGCAAACCGACCTTGTCAACGAACAAGAAGAAGCTTATAGAGGTTATGATAACCGTAACGGATTTACAAATTGTTCTGATGTTGTTTATGGTAGCATCTATTCGATTATGAGCATCATTGGCGCTCCAGACATAATCATTATAGTAAACGGGATCATCATAATTCGCCAAATCGGTACTAATCGCTTTTCCGTAAAGATCCATCCTTATCTTTTGATACAGCAATTCTTTTCCTTTAGGTTCAACGCTCTGGTAGTAAATACTGTCTAGTACAAAGCAGATTGCGATAAACAAAATGGTTAGTCCGATATAGAAGGCAACCGTAGAAAAAGAAGTTCCATATTGAACGCTGTCGAACACAAACTTAATCAAAATGACATGCTCGATAAAAATTTCGATTTCCTGCAAGCATGCATACAAGCATGTAAAGATGATATATTTGCGAGAATAGCGCAGCCCGTATTTCAAAACAAACCAATTATTTTGAAGAACCCGACTAAAGCTATGCTTATTAGGCTTCATGCAGATTCACCACCCCAGCCAACTCTTCTTGATCAACATACTTTTCTGCTTGCTTTAAGAATAGCTCCGCATATTTTCCTTGCAGCTGCATCAATTCCATGTGTGAACCAGACTCTTGAATTTCGCCATCCTCCATGTAATAAATGCGGTCTGCCAGCATAGCGGACGACATGCGGTGAGAAATAATGACAACGGCTTTATCCTTGCAGGCTTCCATCATACTTTCAAAGATTTCATATTCCGCAATTGGGTCGAGTGCGCTTGTAGGCTCATCAAGAATGAGTAGTTCAGCCTGTTGCGCAAAAATGCGCGCGATCGCAATCTTTTGAAACTCGCCGCCTGATAAAACCACTCCTTGTTCATCGAATTCCTTCGTAAGCATCGTATCTATTCCCTCCGGCAAAGTGGCTACCTTATCGTATACTTTGCTTTTCTTGAGCGCATTTATGACGAGCTGGCGGTCTGCTTCAGTTTCCACATCGCGCATAAGCACGTTCTCTGCAATTGTCATCGAAAAAATCTTAAAATCCTGAAATACGGTCCCATACAATGAGCGATAGGACATGAGGTCGAACTCTTTTATATTGCGGCCATTTAACAGTATTTCTCCCTCAGTAGGATCGTACAATCGCATCATGAGCTTGATTAACGTTGATTTACCTGCTCCATTGTGGCCAACAAGAGCAATTTTCTCATTCTTATTCACTTCCATCGTAATATGGCGAATAGAGGGTCTATCTGCTCCATCATACGTAAATTGAAGCTTCCGAATTGCTAATTGCTGTATCGGTGGCGCAATGGGTTTGACTGGATCGTCATCCTCCTGAATTTCAGAAACATAGCTTAAAAAAGTTTTTAAATTTTCAATGTAAATGCCGTTCTTGTTGATCTCTACAAAACTGTCAGACAGCCGGATGAGCGACCAGGCGCCACCAACCATTGCGCTTCCAAGAACGATAAAGGAACTGATAGAAATCGATTGCTTAACAATGGCTAGATAAGCACCGTACAGCAACACCCCTTGGAAAATGAGCGTGAAGGTAGTGAAAATTTTCAAAAAGGAAATGACTCCCGCCTTTACTCGATACTTATGAATGACAGAAATGACACCGTCATACCCTTCAATATAAGTGCTTCTCAGTACTGAAAAAATGCGGGACAATCGAATTTCCTTGGCAAAGTGCGATAAATAAATGACACGGTTTACATAGTCCATTTTTCTTTGGTAGGGTATCCGCTCATCATTTTGCTGGAACTGAAGTCGATTCAGCTTTTTTCCAAAATAAAAATTACCGATAATCGGCAATAAAGCAAACCATACCACCCAAGGATCTATGGCGTACATGACGGCAAATATACTTATCGTTGCAAGCGAGACGAATATAATCCTAGAGAGATTGGCAAGAACAGCGCTTACTCGTATATCCGCTTCTTGGATGGCTTTGGTATATTTATTATAAAACTCATGATCTTCAAAGCACTTCAATTCTACGGAAGCAGCCTTGCGAAAGAGAATGAGATAAAGCTTCTCATATAACTTGAGATCGCTTATAGGTTTGAAGCGATAATCATACCAGTTGTCCAGCAAGACTAATGCGAAAAGCAAACCCAATGTCAGCAATATGAAATAGACAATTTGTTGAAAATCTCTTCCGATTGATATGGACTCGATTATGTACTTCATAAAATACACGGTAAAAAAAACATTAGCAAGCTGTCTACCGGCTTGGACTGCAAACTCAGCCACCACTCTCTGCGGATGTATACTCCATGCTAATTTGAACATAAATAAGTTGTTGGCGATATTGACTTTAATATGCTGGAATGTATGGCGTAGCCTCTTCAAGATCGTTCCTTCCCCCTCGTATCGTTAAGAGTATTTATTCAGCATTTTGAAAAAGCTCTACCCAATAAATAATCAAAATTTACTACAAGGGATGATGGAAAACAACCCCAGAAATTATATGTATTGTAATTTGTAAACAAAAACATACAAAAAGATATGGGCGTTAGGTAGTTAAGAATCCAACACTATAGGGATTGAAGATGGACTAAGGATATGAGACGTGTTAATTTAGTCATGTACGGGGTCGATGATGAATCATTATTCGATTAGTGTAAATTAAAGAAAAGCCGCCAGCGGCGACTTTTCTTTTGCGAGCTTATTCGTATCGTTGGTGCCAATAGGTAAACATAGGTAGGTATTGGCGGGTCTTACTGATCAGCAGAGTATTTAATTAAGGTCTCCGGAACCTTCAGCGGAATAATGAGCTGATGCTCCGAGCTGCCGTCTTTGGCGCTGCTTACATACAGTATTAACATCATATGGGGCTGAGTTGCATGCTCGAAACTTACATCAAACTTAAATCTTCCCCATTCAGGTGCACCCGCATCAGTCATTTCATGACCTTCAGCTAGTATGTTGTGACCGTCCTCCAACACCCAACTGAACGCTGCTTCGAAAACACGGGCTTCTCCTTCAACAGTAAACGTAGGACCTAATTCTTCCTGAGCTTGAGGGCTATATAAACGGAATGCATCATTCTCCGCTGCAACAATCGGAACGATTTCGCCTGATTTAGAATCGATGCGTACAGTTACCGGTTGATCCATATATTGAAAATTTACGATCTCCACCAGCCAGAACGCATTGCCTTCATCTAGCTTCGCTTGCTTAACTGCCCAAGGACCATTCACCTCTGTTTGCGCGTTAAGTGCAATTCGAATGGCATCTGCCCGATTAATCGTAGTATCCACTGAATTCTCATCATCAAGCAACACAATTTTCACTGCAGTAGCTTGAGCAGGATATGATTCCGCTACTACTCCAGTATGCCATGCTTCCACCTGTGCACCAACAGTCAGTTGGTCAAGGGTCACCACTTCTTCGTTCTTACTCAGTAGCTCAGTCTGATCATTAATTCGAAACGAGATAGCATCTACATAAGAATCGGCTCCCTTGTCTACGAAGGTTGTAATGAGCAAGCTATCATTACTGGTTTGAATAATTTCTCCCCTGTCGATCGCTTTCACTGAGTGAATGTCATCCTGAATAGGCGGGTTATCACCTGTCCCCTGCTTATTGTTCGTATCTCCTCCCCCACAAGCTGTTATTAGCAGTATTGCACAAAGCATGGTTAGATGGAGAGCTCTTTTCCTAATTGTCATCATGATCAACTCCCACGATCAAGTATTGTTTTTCTTGTAATTCTTCTTATATCGGAGATCCTTTTTGCTCCAAGCACAAATTACTTCATTACTGGAATGGCTCCTTATCCTTCTGACGAAGCCCTGATAAAAAATGTTACATTAGTAGACCATTTCAAACCTATCTTTAGGCGTAATATGGGATGATAAAAAAGATTGAACTTAAAATAGTAAAGCATACGATGCTGAGGTATGCCATACACACTAATATTCCTTGTATGTTGAAAACGGCAGCCTGCCATAGGCTGCCGTCATGACATAGAGCGACTATCTCCTGATGGTGAAATCTCCTGCTTATAACCATATATTTCTATGTTCGCCATCGTAGCGCATTATTTTTTGCCCCAACTATCCTTTAGCGGAACAATTCGGTTAAACATCAGCTGATCATGGGTTCTATACTTACGATCAAGGCAAAAGTAGCCATGTCTGATAAATTGGAATTTCATTTCCGGAGGGAAATCTTTAATGGAAGGCTCAATAAGTGCGTCCTGTATGGTAACCAATGAGTTAGGATTTATCTTTTCAGTCCACTCTTTGCCACCTTCCGTCGAAGTTTCTTCATCAAGCAGCATTTTTTCATAAAGATTAACATCAATCTTTACCGCCTGGTCCGCCGAAACCCAATGAATCGTCCCTTTCACCTTTCGTCCTGTAAACCCAGTGCCACTCTTCGTAAGCGGGTCATAGGTGCAGCGAAGTTCCGTGATTTCTCCTGTTTCACGATCCTTGATCACTTCTTCACACTTAATGAAATAAGCTCCCTTCAGCCTAACCTCTGCATTCGGACTTAGCCTGTGAAAACCCTTTGGCGGCTGCTCCAAAAAATCATTACGCTCAATATAGATCGTTCTGGAAAAAGGAACCTCTCTCTTCCCCAGTTCCTCGTTTTCGCTATTATTATCAATCGTTAGCATCTCCACGTCATCTTCAGGATAGTTTGTAATGACGACTTTCAGAGGGTGCAATACCGCCATTACGCTAACCGATTTATCTCTTAAATCATGTCTGAGGCAATAATCTAAGAGGGATATGTCCACCATGCTTTCTGTTCGAATTCCGCCAATTGTCTCGATGAAACTACGGATGCTTTCCGGTGTAAAGCCTCTTCTTCTAAGCCCTTGTATCGTTGGAAGCCTTGGATCATCCCACCCATCAACGTAACCACCTTCAACCATTTGTCTTAAAAAACGTTTACTTGTGACAACGCCTGTTAAATTTAGCCGTCCAAACTCCCTTTGCCGCGGAGGATCAGGGATGTCAAGCTCTCTTAATACCCATTCGTACAAGGGACGGTGATCTTTAAATTCAACTGAGCATAAGGAGTAGGTGATCCCTTCCATAGCGTCTTGGATCGGATGAGCAAAATCGTACATAGGATAGATGCACCATTCACTTCCTGTCCTGTAATGCTCAGCGAAGATAATTCGATAAATTATCGGATCTCGCATATTTATATTAGGCGAAGCCATATCAATTTTGGCACGAACAACCTTAGAAGCAGCCGGGAATTCTCCGTTTTTCATTTTTTCGAACAGCTCCAGATTTTCCTCGACTGAACGGTTTCTATAGGGGCTATTTTTACCTGGCTCAGTTAAAGTTCCTCGATACTCTGTCACTTCGTTCGGTGCCAAATCACAGACGTAGGCCTTCCCCTTCTTGATCAATTTAACCGCAGCATTATAGATTTCGTGTGAGTAGTCCGATCCAAAGTAGATATGTTTACCCGGATCGTAGCCTAGCCACTTTATGTCCTCAATGATCGCGTTAACGTACTCGAGGTCCTCTTTAAGAGGATTGGTATCATCAAAACGCAAATGAAATGTCCCATTAAATTTTTGAGCCACCGAATAGTTAGTGTGTATGGCGTAGGCGCTCCCAATGTGAAGGTAACCATTAGGCTCGGGTGGAAAGCGCGTGCACATATTCCTGCCAAAAGGATTCTGTCCAAGCTCTTCCTTAATCCATCTAAACATAAAATTATCAGTTTGGTGTTCCTTATCTTTAACCATGACGACTCCTCCTAATGAACTGGATGTGGAAAAACAAAAAAAATTTCACCTCCAAGACCTAATGTCTTGGGGACGAAATTTCGTGGTGCCACCCCAGCTTCATTAATATGTCGCCATATTAACCTCTTCAAGTACGGCATTGCATGCAATGCTTATACTCTAGCTCTGTAACGGGAGCTCCCGTCATGCCATCCCCTGTAACGGTTCCGACATGCTGCTCAGAGGCTTGTTTCTTGGAAAAGCTCTTGACTCCTTTTCAGCTTCCGGAGCTCTCTGTGCAAGTACTTTTTCCCTTACTCTTCTCGTCATCGCGTTTGAATTTGCTCTAATATTATCAAATCATTCCCTCTTTTGTAAACTACAATTCAAAGTTACAGTACACTTTGATCTTAAAAGATCAGAACTTTTACATCCCCATAAGCATTGAACTTTATTTTCTCATTCGGTAAATGGGTTTGTTCTCAATGATTCTTAGTGGCTGCGTCCATTCTTCGGAATCAGGTGTCGAATCTAACGCATCCTCAACAGCCTGAAGCTTTGCATCTAGCGTATCAATATAATGCAGAGCAATTGCCTCAGGTATTTGTGGTTGCACAGGACTGCCCCATTCCCCAAGATTGTGATGAGAAAGAACGAGATGCTGGAGTATAACGATTTTTTCATCCGAGGTATCCAACCCGAGAGCAATGGCTGCTTCAATAATCCAGTTTGCTGCTAGCGAAATATGCCCGATCAGCTTCCCCTTAAAGCTATAATCCGTTACGATGCCGAGTTCTGCGTTCATTTCCTCAGGTTTAGCTATGTCGTGCAGTATAATACCCGCTTTGATTAGATCAGCATTAAGGAAAGGACGCTGTTTTACGACAAATTCTCCTAGCTCAAGCATTCTACAAATATGATAGGCTAGTCCGGCATAGTAAGCATGGTGCATCCCCTTAGCAGCTGGATAATGCATAAGCCTTTCTTCTACCTTGCTGACACAGTACTCGACTACACGTCTAACATCGCTGTCTTGAATGCTGACTGCAGTTTGCTTAATCATGTGTACTAGATCAATCGCTTGAATCGGAGCTGATCTGATAAAGTCTGTCAGGTTGTAACCATCCTCTTCAGTAGCCTTCCGAATTCGATTAAGTTTAATTTGAGGTTTGTCACGATACATTTGAACAAAACCTTGAACTTTTACTAGCATCATCGGGAAGTATGTTTCTTTATCGACAGGAGAAACATCCCAGAGCTTAGCTGGAATCTCTCCACTCGTATCAGCAAAAACAAAATCGAAATAATCTCTCGGAGGTGTTGAGTTGGTTTGCTTTAAATCTGCTTTTTTCAACAAATAAAAACCGATGATTTCTTCACCCTCGGTAAATGTTTTAATCAAATTCAATGTAGTGTCGCTCCTTACAATGTGGTTTATGAGTTATTCTACATCATAAGGTTTATTACCTTCTCGAAGATAGATGGTAATCCGAGGATCCTCCTCTCTACAAGGTATATAAGGTAAATTACCGACTTTGCATTGGGAAGAGAACATATATCCTTTAAAAATAAAAAAGTCGCGATTTACGCGACTTCTAATCTATAATACATCTTGCCTTCGACATTATTGGATTATTTAGCAGGCTATTATATGTAAGAAATTGACCTGCTTTCTATTTAGATCGTTTCTGAGCTCTTTCACATGGAAACTTTCGGTATGATCCATATTCTAATTTGCATTACTTCATGTTAGCCCAAGGCTGTGTCTCTGATTCTATGGTTTCTCCTGTAGCAACGGCATGCTCTATTAGCATCCCTAAATAATGATCTTGTGAGGCTTCTGCAAGACTATAGAAAGACGGACCACCAGAAGCGTAATCAGCCATTTTCACAAGACAGCTTGCGATAGCAATTTCATCATCGTAAAGTCTCGCAGGTATAAATGGATTCTCATATACCCAGCGTTCCCCAGCCATAATCCCTTTTAAGAAATAGCCTTCCGCATTTTCATATTCTCCTTTATTGACTCTATGTAAATGGAGCTGAATTTCTGTACAGTCGCGATCCTGAATCATTATTCGATTATCAAATATTTCCCCGCGCTCGCCGCGAACATTCAAGTGATTAGAGCGAGTCCAGGATCGATGCTGGTTACTCGTAAAGTCATAGATTCCGAGTTTGTCCCCAAAATCTAGCCAAGCTAAATCTCGCTCAGAGCTTATCAATTTATCTTCGGTTGGCGGACCGCCGCGGTTAGGACCAGCCACCCAGCTTGATGTAAATCGCTTACCTTGTATTCGAACGTTCTCGTACGTTATACCTAGCATGAATCGAATTAAGCTGACCGCGTGGTACAAATGAGAGATAGATACTGTCGTTTCAGTTACTCGGCCAAGTTGACCAGACTGTATAATATGCTGACGAGCCTGTTGCAACGGGTGCAAATGATACTGTTCTGCGACTTGTATCTGTGCCCCTTTCAGGGTCAGCTCTTCATGCAGCAATAATAAACCGCTTAGGTCTGGTGCAGGAGGAGTTTCTGCTAATACCGGTATTTTGCGTTCAGCCAAATCTATCATATATTCCATCGCTGCAGCAGGATTTACGGCTAGCACGACAAAGCTTGGCTGTTCTGACTCTAACAGCTGATCTAAAGTACGATATGTACTTACACGCCATTGTTTTTCCATAGCCCTCCCTTTTGCTTCATCGCGAACAACTATGCCGCTTACATGAAACTGCTCAGGTAATGCTTGTGCTATTCTTAAAAAATATTGAGCCCGAAATCCACTGCCGCCGATAATACTGAAGTCAATACGCTTCCCCATTTCACACACCGCCTATTCTGCTTTTGATTTATTCCAATGACTTACATCGTACTTCCATCGTTTGATCAGCTTAATCAATAGACCATTATAATGTCATAAACTGCCCTTGCCTAGCCAGAAAGGCTTCCTTCTCTTTGTAATCTGGCATGATACTGCCGACGCGCCGCCAAAAGGAGCGGTCATGGTTCATGTGGTGCAGGTGACACAGTTCATGAATAATGACGTAATCGATTACTTCAATTGGAGCCATTGCTAGGCGATAGTTGAAGGTGAGCTTTCTATCCGAGCTACAGCTCCCCCACTTCGTTCTTGACTCAATAATGTCGAAGCTCTTCGGCTTAACTTTCAGCACTTGCTGGTAGTTGATGATACGCTCACCAATAATCTTTTTACAGCTGGTAAAATAAAACTTCTTCAACTTATTCTTAAGCTCTTCTTCGCTTAGGTCTTCAATGTCGATCAGTTCGTTGAGATCATATTCCTTCCCTAGATGAAGGAACTTGCCTGTATGCACATATTCCCGCTCCTTAGGAGTTTCTTGAGTCTTCGCAATGAGTTGCGATTTCTCTATGATCCATTGTCCATAATGCTTCACGGCCTGAATAATGACCTCTTCACTCGTATGATTTGGAACTTTGACCGTTACGAGGCCTTGAGCGTCCATATGAAGAGAAATTTTCTTTCTTTTCGAATATTGCACATTACATGTTATGTGGTGACCTTCAAATTCAATTTTCATGTTAACCTTCGTTTCTATAATTTCCTTAACAAACATTATTTACATCTATGCCCTCAGACGCTTTATATCTTGTTTAGGTGGAAAGCCAAACATCCGGGAATACTCACGGCTGAATTGCGAGGGGCTTTCATAGCCTACCCTAAATGCCACATCGGTTGCATCTGCTGATTCAGTTAACAGTAGGCGACGGGCTTCCTGTAATCTTAGTTGTTTTTGGTACTGAATAGGAGTCATGGCAGTTACTTCTTTAAAATGCCTATGTAGTGAAGAAACACTCATATTGGCTATTTCAGCAAGTTCTTCAATTCGAAAAGAACGAACATAGTTATTCGTAATTTGTTCAATAACATCTTTAATTTGATAGGTAGAGCTTCCTTCCATAACCATTTGCTCCAAAACAGTCCCATGCTGCCCTTGAAGCACCCGATAAAGAATCTCCTTCGTAACTAATGGCGTAAGCATCGGAATGTCTTCAGGTTTATTTAACAAACGTGCTAACCTGAGGACTGCATCCAATAATGAAGAATCCAACTGGCTGACAAACATAGCTCGCTTAGGATTATCTTTCTTATTTACTCGAAATTTGGAATCATGTAAGACCTCTAAGATTTGACTCGTTGAGAATTCAAGTCTTAAACCCAAATATGGAACATTCGGCGTGGCTTCAGTGATTTGGGCACTAACAGGCAAATGAACGGATGCAACAAGGTAATCAGCAGGACTATACCTAAAACGCTCCTGTGCCAACCATACCTCCTTCGCCCCTTGAACCACTATACATAAAGAAGGTTTGTAAACTCCATGTTTCCGTATGGACGCATTCGAGTCACGCAAGAAAAATAAGGACTGAATATCTGTTGGATGAACCCCATCCTTTTTTGCATAAAGCTCAATAATTTGGGTGAGCTCATTCTGCTGCTTAGTAATAATATCAGACATCTGACCCTCCCCTTATTAGTTATTTATCGTTCAATTATAGTCCATATATATCTATTATATAAGTAGTGGTGAGAGGATTAGGCAAACATTTGGCACGATTGGGATATCTTTCATTCTGTCATACTGTGCATAATAAATATATTAAGCCGCATGATGAAGTCAGCCAGTAATGATTACACAGGAGGAAATTGATATGCAAGAAAAAATATTATTAAATAATGGTGTTGAGATGCCTATACTAGGCTTTGGTGTTTTTCAGATTGCTGATCCGATTGTATGCGAACAAAGCGTTTATGAAGCTATTGTGGCTGGATATCGTCTGATTGATACTGCTGCCTCTTATTTGAATGAAGAAGCAGTCGGCAGAGCAATCAAGCGTAGTGGAGTGGCAAGAAAGGAATTGTTTATCACTACGAAACTTTGGGTGCAGGATACCGGTTATGAAAACACAAAGAAAGCATTTGAAAAATCACTGAACAGGTTGCAATTGGAATATTTGGATTTGTATTTGATTCATCAGCCTTTTGGAGATGTATATGGCTCATGGCGAGCTATGGAGGAATTGTATCGTGAAGGAAAGGTACGTGCAATTGGTGTAAGTAACTTTCAGGCAGATCGCCTGATCGATTTGATTATTCATAATGAAGTAATTCCTGCTGTAAACCAGGTTGAAACACACCCCTTTAACCAGCAAATCGAAAATGAAAAATTTATGAAAGAGAATAATGTTCAAATTGAATCATGGGCGCCTTTTGCTGAAGGGAAAAATAACTTGTTCCATAATGATCTTTTAGTATCCATCGCTGGAAAGTATAATAAATCTGTTGCTCAGGTGGTATTACGGTGGTTGACACAAAGAGAAATTGTTGTGATTCCAAAATCTGTACATAAAGATAGAATTATTGAAAATATCGATATTTTTGATTTTGTATTAAACGAAGAGGATATGGAGTCGATTACAACGTTAGACACGAAACAGAGCTTGTTCTTTTCTCATAACGATCCTGAAATGGTGAAATGGATTGGCACTCGAACACTCGATATCTAAGTAATAGATCAATATATTAGTAATCAGTCCGATCACATGGCAAGCTTTTCACAAGAAATAGAGCTGATATCTTTCTCTCTTATCTAAATAAATATAAAGGAGTAACTTCACATCTTAATCAAACGATTCTCTGAACTATTTTCGATTTCCTCTTATCCTTTACTCTATTTTTGTATGTTACTGCAAGGAATGGGGATTTCAATCAGCATGCCCTTTTTATCCATATATTTTACGGAATATCTTGGAGTACCAGTTGCGATGTTTGGTATTTTTCTAGCCGTTACATTAATTGCTGGGATATGGATCAGTTTGCTAATCGGGAGACGCTCTGATCTCGGCTTGAATCGAAAAAATATTTATCTTATCTCTACGCTCTGTAGTGCTGTGGCTTATAGCGGATACTTGCTTATTGAGGATTTTACGATCTTGTTTATCTTTATGACGATCTTTACTGCCCTTGGTGCACCAGGGATGCCTCAATTGTTCGCTATTTCTAGAGAAGCTGTGAAAAAAAGTAATTTTACTGATTATTCTTTTGCTAATTCTACCTTGCGTTCTGCTTTCTCTCTCGGCTTTATTACAGGTCCTTTAATCGGTACCCTTCTAATCGCTGGTTTAGGGTTTAAGGGGATTTTCTCGGGTACAATTGGAGTATTCCTACTTGTTGCCTTACTTATATTTCTTTTTCTCAAATCAAATTCTAATCTGGAAAGAACTAACGATCAAATGAAAGTGAAAAGTTTCCGATTGGGTCAGAACCCTAAAATTCTGCTCCCCTTCTTGATTCTAATCCTCATGTATACGGCTCACTGGACGAGCAGCCTCAATACCGCCCTCTTTATTACAAACAATCTTGGGGGATCGACAAGTGATGTCGGGCTAGTCAGCAGTATTTGTGCTGCATTGGAAATTCCTTTTATGATCATGCTAGGTATACTCAGTTCAAAATACAGTAACCGAATCTTAATGATGAGTGGAGCAATTATCGGAGGAGCTTATTATCTCATAATTATTATTTCAGGAGCGATGTGGCAAATGCTTGCAGCCCAAATTCTACTCGCCGTTTTTGTTGCTGTCATCTCTGCGATTGGCATTAGCTACATTCAAGATCTGCTTCCAAGCATGCCTGGGTATGCATCTACTCTCTACTCTAATTCATCCACGATCGGAAGACTGATTGGTAGTCTTGTTGGTGGCGGATTAGCCAGTGTTCTAGGTTACCGGTATTCTTTTATTTTTTGTTTTATACTCATCTTTATTTCAATAATCATGCTTGTGGTTAGCGGACGTTACTCTGAAAACGAAACACAAAAATTAGCTTAATACACATTTTTTATCTCATTTTCTTGATTTTCTAGCCCATTTACTTCTAATTTGAAGAGAATGGGCTTTTGTGCATCACTATATCATCTTGTTAAATATTTCATATTCTCAGCTAAGATTGGAGTTTTAGCTGTAACTGATCCGCCGCCATGCACATCGTTTGATAAGATCAGCTCCCCATTATCATTAGTAATGATGGTATTAGCGATATATAAACCTAATCCATGATGCCCGTTTATCGTTCGACTTTCATTTTCCATAAACAGTTGCTCTTTACCATGCTTTAACGCCTTTTTCGTAAAACCTTTGCCCTGATCTATCACTTGAATGCTAAGCTCGGAATCGTTCGCCATACTACTAATCGTTATCGTTGAGCCGCCTGGAGAAAAGTCAAATGCGTTTGTTATGATATTCATTATTGCACGTTCGAGATCATATTGATCCGCTGTTAACCTTAGATTCTCCTTTACATTCATTTGCCAGACTACGCCTATTCCTCTTATTTTACTTATTGCCTCAGTTTGCCTTTTTATTGAATGTAGAAACTTTGTCACTTCAATAGTCGTCCTAGCAGCCTGATGATCGAGTTCGTTTTTACTGATGGTCAATAACTTATGGATATAATGATCCATTTGGAGGCTGCTCTTTTCTATATCCATGCAGTAGTTTCTTTGTTCTTCTGTCAGCGTAGTTTCCATAAGTAGTTCTGCGTTGCCTTTAACGATAGTAAGAGGAGTTTTGAGATCATGAGTTAGAGCGGACACCTGCTCCCTCTTTTGTTTTTCTAATGACCATTGCTCTTCTAAAGAGATTTTCAAAGCGACTCTCATCGTATCAATCCCTTTAAGGACCCCGTCTATCTCCTCTATTCTGCTATTGCCGACTTTAAAATCTAAATTCTGCTCTTGAATTTGCTTTGTAGTCGCTAGTAAAAATGTTAATTCACGATTAATTCGTTTAGCAAATCTGTTAGACCAAAGTACAATAACGAAAAGAAGCTGCAGCAAAAATAAAATAACAGCGGTCATTTCTGCATGAGGTAAAAGGTTCCTCAATACATCATTCTTAAATTGCATACTTAATGGATAGCTAATAATTAGTACTTCGCTGTCTCTATCAATGCAAACAATAAACGTTGATAAGCCCGATGATAGATCCCCATTACGATAGTAATCCCAGTTGAGCTTTATGTCCCTAGCTGAAAAATTACCGTACAAGTATTGCCCATCGGGAGAAAAAACACCAAAGCTACTCATCGGTGTTAATAAGTCCATCGTTACGTGAGGTGCTTCTTTTAATTCGTCATAATTCCTTTGTATTGCTTTTTCAGTATAATTCGCTGGATACATTAAAGCCGTCGAAGTAAATAAAATATAATTGGCTACGATTAAGAGAATAACCAAAAACCCAATAGATATGATGTATTCAATAAATATGGTACGAAGCTTTTTACTTTTTCTTATTCCCATTTGTATCCTATTCCCCACACTGTTTTTATCGGTTCCTCTTTATACTCTATGAATTTCGCTCTAATGTTTTTGATGTGCTCAACGATTACAGAAACATTGCTCTCTTTGTCAAATCCAAAAACGGATTCAAATATTTGCTCCTTGGAAAAAACCTGTCCGTGATGAAGGGCTAGATATTCACTTATTTCATATTCGCTCTTAGTAAGTGGTAGCTTATGTTCCAATATAAAGCACTCTTTACTAGACATAAAGAATCTAATATTGCCTAAATGAACGGTATGAATTTTCTCTCTTTGTTCCCTTCTAATATGAGCCTCTACTCTTGCACGCAGCTCATGAACGCCGAAAGGTTTCTTTATGTAGTCATCCGCTCCTAGACCTAATCCCTTGATAATATCTGCTTCCTCTGTTTTCGCAGTCAGAAATAGGATAGGAGCATCGACTTGAGCTCTTATTCGGGAACATAATTCAAACCCGTTAACGTTAGGCATCATAATATCTAATATAATAAGATCGAAGTAATGTAAATTTTCAAACATAACCTGCTCAGGATTATCAATTTTTTTTACAAAATGCCCACTTTTCATAAGGACATTCTCGATTAAAGTGAGAATGGTAGTATCATCATCCACGACTAAAATATTTGCCATTGCAAGCTCCTATTCTTCCAGCTTTTTTCCTTCCCAGCGAGTGAACCATATTAACAGCAACACGATGGATAAAACAGTAGCACCAATAGATATTATAACGCCTAAATGTAAAAAGGGATCTAACAAATGTCCACTTACATGTTCAGTATCTGTTAGTAAAGCAGCAATGAATCTAATACTCCATGTGCTTGGAACGAAAGGCCATCTTCCGTCCCCCATGCCCGTAATAAATAATGCTACGGCAAGTGCTTCTGCTATGCCTACGCCAATCGATATCCCTTTCGAAAATCTAAAGCTTAGAAATAAATGCAGAATGTACTGAAAGATATTGCTCCCAATAATTATTCCGGCAACAGCTAAATATACCGTAATACTGAATATAGCATTATCTATAAATGAATAGCCGATATAAAACCCTAAAACTGCTAACAGTGTACTGATCATCCCCAGTAATAAGGATAATATTAATTTACTCGCCATCGTTAAATACTTTGGATCGGAATGAAATAACATGATCTGAAAGCCGCCTGCTGACCATTCCTGATCTGCTAACATTGAAGTGATGATACCAATTAATATAGGAAATACGATACACAATACCTGCATATAGACGATGATCTCATCAAAATTGCTCCAGGGAGCATAAGAAAAATAACTTAAAAAAATGAATAGTCCTAATAGTGGGATATATACGTGCATCCATATCATATGGGTAAATTTTAATTTCAATAGATCAGCCTTCAATAGTCTCATGAGTTGCATTATTGATTCACCGCTTTCCGCTTAAACCAAATCGTAGTAAGTAGGGCCAAAATAATAAATACGATGAAATTTATGATCGAATCCATTGCAATTCCCTTGTTATGAATCAATTCGCTATCACTAGGTACAGGGAGTCCATTTGGCAAAATGCGCAGAATCGGTACCATTAATGCAGAAGGTGTTGCATAAGGTAAGGAACTTAAAAATGAACTCGAACCAAAGCTTACTACTCCAATGATCGACATACCAATATTAAAGAGTACCGTCACAAACATGTTAAATTTAACCGTTAAAAATAATGAAATCGGGATCGTAAATGCTAAGGTACAAATTAATATAACGATTGCCAATACATTTGCCGACAAAGGAATATACGTTCCAAAAGCAATACCGACAACTTCAATGCCAATCATAAAGATCACATTCGAACAGATAACCAATAGGCTAACATACAATATCTTTGCTAACCACACAGCAGCTTTATTGATTGGATATAAAAGAATGCCTTTATACGAAAGACTTTTCTCTCTAAGTATGACTTGCGAAGAAATGATTGAGATCATACCTGGAAGAAACATCGTATACCACCAGTTGTAAGCTCCAGCTTGCCCTCCACTCCATAATGCACAAATGAATAGTGTAAATAATGGAGCTATCACAACGAATGTATTGGTAGTTGTACGTTTGCTCTTTTGAAATTCCGCTTTAATTAGTTCTAGCATTCGTTTACACCTCTATTTCTTGCTACGATTTCCATAAATAGCTTTTCAAGATCAAGATCTGGATCAACCTTTCCACTATAGCCAATCACTCCATCCGAAATAATACCGATCTCATCAGCAACTTGCGCTACCTCTGATAAAATATGACTGGATAAAATAACTGTAATGCCTTTAGAGGGCAGAGCTGTAATCAAAGCTCTTAGCTCTTCAATACCAATTGGGTCTAGACCGTTAGTAGGCTCATCAAGAATGAGCAGCTTCGGGTTATGAATAATTGCTATTCCGAGTCCTAAGCGCTGCTTCATACCCATTGAGAAATTCTTTACTTTCTTCTTGGCCGAATGCTGCAGGCCTATAATTTGAAGTACTTCTTCAATCCTTGTTTTAGGAAGACCATAAATCGTACAAGCCACATTCAGGTTTTCCCTTGCAGTTAAATTAGGGTAGATGGTCGGATGCTCTATTAGTGCCCCTATATTCCTTAAATCTTGTCTCGTCCACAGATGATCCTCAATATAGATATATCCTGAGGTCGGTTTCATCATCCCTGTAATCATTTTTAAGAGCGTTGATTTTCCTGCTCCATTTGGTCCTAGTAATCCATAAACTGAATTCTTTCGAATACTTAATGAAACATTATTTACAGCAATCTGACTGTTGAACTTTTTAGTTAGATCCTTTACTTCTAAGGTGTAATCTGACATTCTAATTACCTCCATTATCATCATTACTTTCTTTGATAGTTTAAGAATAAAATGTAATTATAAGGAATTCATAAGGATCTGTAGAAATAAAAAAAAGCCCTGCTGTGCAAGACTTTTTAGCTGTACTTCTATTAACTCCTTTTCCTAATCACACGCTAGTTAGCAAGCTGCTGCTCCATCTGTACATCCGAGTAATTAGGAAACTCGTCATGAAACTTAGCCCAATCCGCGATTAATTCATTATCGGTTAACAGGCATTGATCTAACTCTTTAGAGATCTTCAAGCGATCCAGAGCAAGGCCGATAAACACTATCTTATTTACTCTATCGCCATATCGTTCATCCCAGGACTCAGCTACAGACGGATCCTCCAATAGCACTTCCTTCAGCTCTGCTTCTGGTAGTGCCGCAGCCCATTTACCTGCTGGTCCGAATTGGATAGAAGGTCCAGCCTGGCTAATGCTCTGTGCCATATCATTGCGTGTGGCGAGCCATACAATCCCTTTGGCACGTACGATCTCTTCCGGCCATTCACGCATCCAGTTCATTAATCGTTCCGGATGGAAAGGTCGTGTTCGCTCATAAACGAAAGAGGAGATTCCGTACTCCTCGGTCTCGGGAGTATGATGATCCTTCGCCATTTCAAGCATCCAGCCTGCTGATTGACTTGCTTCTACAAAATCGAACAAGTCGGTATTCAAAATCTCGGCCGGATCTACCTGCCCACGATTAGAACGGATGAATTTGGCACGCGGCTGCAAGCTTCGAAGAACGGTTTCTAGCTCATCTAGCTCCTTCTCATCAACTAGATCGCATTTATTCAGTATCAGAACATCACAGAACTCGATCTGATCAATTAGTAGATCAACCACTTCCCTGACATCATCCTCTGCGACCTCCTGCTTCCGGTCAAGCAATGTGTCGCCGGAGGAAAAATCGCTCCAGAAACGATAGGCATCCACAACGGTAACCATACAATCAAGCCTGCAAAACTTGGTCAGATCTATTCCCTGCTCCTCATCGATATAGGAGAAGGTTTGGGCAACAGGTACAGGCTCACCTACACCCGTTGATTCAATCAAAATATAATCAAAGCGCTGTTCTAAGGCCAATCTTTCTACTTCTCGAAGCAAATCTTCACGAAGCGTGCAGCAAATGCAGCCATTCGACATTTCGACCAGCTTCTCATCGGTACGTGAAAGACCCCCGCCTCCCTGAATCAAATCAGCATCTATATTGACCTCGCTCAGATCATTTACAATGACTGCGACTCTCATGCCTTCCCTGTTATTCAGAATATGGTTAAGAATTGTTGTTTTCCCTGCTCCCAAATATCCACTTAGAACAGTTACAGGCAGCTTTTTATCAATATTCATTGGTACACACCTCTTATATCTTTTTTAGTTGCTTACACCAAAAATAAACTGTAATCATCACTTTAATTAATCGTAATAATTACGATTAGAGGATACCATCTCACTGCCACTCCTGTCAATTGATTCCTGAAAATTTTAAATGAAGCCGTTTATAATCGAGATATACGGATAAAAAAAACCACGCAGAGCGCGGTTTTTACATAGGATAGCTGATTTAGAAGACTCAACAAAAATCTCTATGATTGCAAGCTACGCAGTAGCTTGAACTCCTCTATAAACATCGACGGATCTGTTTTTACCATATAGGAATGAACACCTTGGTTCGTGTGCAAATACAAAAAGCCTTCATCACCACTAATAATTTTGTAAGACAGGTCGTACACATTATATAGCGAATACTCACGATGACGTGAAACAATTTTTGATTCGAACAAGTACAGCTCATGTTGATGGACTGTAATTTGTTGCCTTTGGTTTGTAATGGCACGTTCGATAATGATATATGGCTGAACAGCAATAGCTCTAGTCATAAATGTTCTCCTTTATTCAGTGCTAGGAGCTTCACTTTTCTTCTTATGAAGATCATCACGAACACTGTTTCTCCAAAGCGCTACTCCACTGCGGTAGGCTGCACGACCATTCAAATGTCCTGCTACTGGCGAGGTAATGAATACAAATACAATCCCGAGCAAAAGCTTGATGCTTATGTGATCCAGCACAAGCCAAAAATATAGGAATACACCTAAAAGAACACAAAGCACGCCGAGTGTCGCACTCTTCGTTGCTGCATGCGAGCGCAGATAAACATCTGGCAAACGAACAAGCCCGAAAGCACCTAGAGCGCAAAATATAGCGCCAAATAAAACGATGCCTACGACAGCATATTCAATGATTATCATTCATCTCATCCCCACTCTCTAGGACAATGCCTCTTTCGATATATCTCGCTAACGCTACTGTTCCAATAAACGTTAATATACCTAGAACGAGAATGACATCAAAATAGGCTTGTGTTTGAAATTTCAAGCTCACAACTGCGATTAACGCAAGAGTACATATACCCAACGTATCGAGTGAGGCGATCCGATCGGATAATGAAGGACCACGCAGCAAGCGATAAATACAACCAAGCAAAGCAATTGCTAATAGTGCAAGTGCTGTTGTCAGCATCCCGTCAATCATGCACGTCTCACCTCCAGAATGGCTGTCTCAAACGTATTTCTAATTTGTTTAATATGCTCCTCAACATCTTTGATATCCATCGCATGAATATAAAGATACCTATTATCCCGAGATACCTCCAACGTCAACGTCCCTGGAGTCAGACTAATTAAGCAAGCAAGTAATGTAACCTCCCAATCGGTTTCAAGCTCTGTTGTATATGCAAATATTCCTGGTCGGAAGCTTAGCTTAGGTGAGACTGTCTGCCGAGCAACCGTAAAACTAGAAAGCAATAATTCTTTATTAAATAACAGGAACAAGCGAATCATTGCCCATACTTTCCTCATATAAAATGGTCTTGAGAAAAAGCGACGGAACGCGCCTACGATTAGCAAGCCAAGCACATACCCAACAGTCAAGCCACCAAGTGTCCAGTCGTTTTGTAAAAACATCCAGATGAAAGTCAACATAAGGTTAAGTAATATTTGAATAGCCATCTCTATCTACTCCTTCATTACGGCTTGAATATACAAGTCTGGCTCTGCAATAACATGACCAGCATGAGAAACAAATTCGTATAACCATTCAGCGTTAACACCTAGAAATACTAATAGAGCAAATACCGCTAATATGGTGCCGTTTAACAATTTGGATCGAGGAGGTACGGTAGTACGTGGTTCTTGATCAAGCTCAGATCCCCAGAATGCTTGCTTAAACACAACAATGAGTGAGTAAAGTACGAAAAAGCTAGATATTAAGCCGATCGCGGCTAGTACGAATGCTTGCTCCTGAAATGCGCTGCGTATGAGCATCACCTTTCCAGGAAAACCACTTAACGGTGGAATTCCTACTAGAGCAAGCGTTGTCCCTAGAAACAGCCAGCCGATCAATGGATAACGATCAATTAAGCCTCTTATCTCTAATAACTTTTCCGTTCCAGCTGCAGTAATGAGCATGCCGCCTAATATGAAAAGCAGAACCTTCGCCAGCATATCATGCATGAGATAAAAAACGACACCATCCCAGGCTGCCTGCGTTGCAATGGCTAAGCCAAGGCCAATGAAGCCAATACCTATGACAACCTGATAGTTCAGAATACTCGATACATTTCGATAGGCTATGGCACCAATACTGCCGAGCACCATCGTAGCGCCCGCCATCCAGCCAAGCCATGTATGGGTAACTGCAGGATCATGGTAAAAGATTAAGCTGAATGTACGAACAAGGGCATATACACCAACCTTTGTAAGCAAAGCTGCAAACAATGCACGAATCGCAGCGGGCGGAGCGGCATATGAGCCTGGCAGCCAAAAAAACAAGAAAAGGCCAGCTTTTAGCGAGAAAACAATCATCAGTAATATCGCAATGACGTTTAGCATGCCCCCTTGCCCCGCCTCAGCTACTCGCTGCGACAAATGGGCCATATTTAGCGTACCGAGAGCACCATAGAGATAGGCCACCGCAGTTACGAATAGTGCTGACGATAAAATATTGACTAGCATATATTTGATTGACTCGCGCAGCTGACGCTTGCTTCCTCCAAGCACGATTAGCGCATAGGATGAAATGAGCATGACCTCAAAGCATACAAATAAATTAAATAAATCTCCAGTTAAAAATGAGCCGTATACGCCAGCAAGCAAAAATTGAACCAAGGGATAAAAATACATACGTTCTCTTTCTTCACCAATACTACTAAATGAATAAAATATACAAGCAGCGCCTACTACTGAAGCTGTTAGTATGAGCAGGCCAGCAAACATATCTGCTACAAATACAATCCCGTATGGAGGGATCCAGCCTCCCATATACAGCGTTTGAATGCCATCGCTTTGAATCTGGCCAACGAGTATAACGGCAATAACAATATTAAGCAGTGCACTTATGCCGCTAATCGAGCGTTGGACAGCAACTTGTTTGCGGAGGAAAACCAATATAATCGCGCTCAATAATGGAAGCAGTAAAGGCAGTACAATCAAATTATTCATTCTCGTCTCCCCCTCTCAGCTTCTCCAAGTCGTCCGTTCCTAGTGTCTGATTAGCACGGTAAGCAAGTACAAGAAAGAAAGCCGTTACACCAAAATTAATAACGATCGAAGTTAAGATCAGTGCTTGAGGCAACGGATCGGTATAACTCATCGTATCCTCACTGATTAAAGGAGCGGAGCCCCTTTTCAAACCTGCCATGTTCATTATTAGCAAATGAACACCATGTGTTAGCAGGGAGGTTCCAAGTATAATGCGTAGTACACTACGAGACAAAATAAGGTAGACAGCAACAGCAAAAAGCAAGCCTGTCGTGATCGCCATAACCAATTCCATCTTAACGCTCCCTCCCTACTGACAATATTATTGTCAAGGTTACACCTATGACAGACAGATACACACCAAGGTCAAAGATAACAGCCGTGGCAAGCTCCGTTTCTCCTAATATGGGCAGCTGGAAATGTCCAAATGAATGACTTAAGAAAGGAGCTTTGAATAAGAAGGAGCCTGCTCCTGTAAGCACAGCAATGAGTAAACCGATCCCCGTCATTGTTCGGTAATTGACAGGCAGTACTCGCTTGACAGCATCCATACCGAAGGCAATAGCAAACAATATGATGGCTGCAGCAGTCAGCAATCCACCAATAAAGCCTCCGCCTGGCGCATTATGTCCAGCAAAGAACAAATTAATCGAAAACAGAACAATGATAAAAATAATGATCCGTGCAGCAGTCATCAGGATGACATCATTGCTGTTAAATGGACGCTTCCCAACAAAACCTGCCAGTCTATTCGTATCCAGCTTGGACGTTTGGTCCCCTCTATCCTCAACTCGAAGCTTTACTAAGGCGTATATTCCTAACGAAGCAATACCTAATACAACCACTTCCAGCATCGTGTCGAAGCCTCTAAAATCTACGAGGATAACGTTAACCATATTTTTACCACCGGCTAGATGATAGCTTTCCTTAATAAAATAATCGGAGATGGATTTGATATCGTGACCACTGCTAACGCCTAGCGCAATGAACGTAACGACGATGCCTACAGCAGCAGCAATCAAGGCATTGGTCATCTTGAAACTTATTTTTACATTTTCCTTCTTCAGCTTAGGTAAATGCTTAAAGCACAACAAGAAGAGTACGACAGACACTGTTTCAACAATAAGCTGCGTTAATGCCAAATCTGGCGCTCGGAACAGTACGAACAGCAATGTCACCATATATCCAACAGCACCTGTTAGCAAAATCGATGCAATTCGATTTTGAGACAGAGGTACAGCTAACGCTGCTAAGCCAAGTGCTACAATTGCAGCAAGCTCATAGCCATCAATCGGTGCATGATCACTAAAGTCTAGCGTGAAAACTGGTAGTGCTAGCATCGTAGTACTAAGTGCAATCACGAAAAACATAAAAATGTAGATCAAATATTGGCGAATCGATCCGTTCATATATAACGAAGTCAGTTTCTCGGAAGCATACTCACTACCTTCAAGAGTCTTGTCATATAGTCGGTTCAGGGTAAAGCGCGCTTTCTCGCCACTGCCTGAAAGAACCCAGCCTCGCTTTTTGTATAGGATGACCAGTAAAGCCCCAATCGCGATTAGCGCTGCAGTCATCCAAACCTCTGTCGTCCATCCATGCCACATTCGAATATGGATATGAAAATGCTCACCCGGTGTAAGTAAATGAGGATGTACAGAAGTCATCGCAGGCTCGATCAACCAAGTTGCAGGAAGAGCTGGAAATAGACCAATAGCAAGTGCAAGTGACGCTAGAACTGTCGGAGATACGAGTAAGCCAATGCTCGCTTCATGCGGCTTATTATGGTAACGCTCCTTGTCATATTTCCCTCCAAATGTACGGACTAATAGAATGATGCTATACATGAAGGTGAATACACTTGCAATCCAGGCCAATACAGGAATCAAAATCCCCCAGCTTTCCAAGCTCCACATATTCAATTCTCTTATATTCAGCACGGAGGTAAAAAACATTTCCTTACTCAGAAATCCACCAAATGGCGGTAAGCCTGCCATGGAGAATGCACCGATAGACGCAATGGTAAACGTAACAGGCATTATGCGAATTAATCCGCCTAGTTTTCGTAAATCACGCGTTCCAGTCTCATGATCTACAATACCAACAACCATAAATAAGGCACCCTTAAACACGGCATGGTTGAATAAATGGAATAATCCCGCTGTTGTGGCCTGAGCAAAGAATAATGAGGTCGCAGTACTGGTTTGCAAGCCTGCTGCAGAGCCAAGTCCCAGCAAGCACATAATTAATCCCAACTGACTAATCGTCGAGTAAGCGAGTAGTGCCTTTAAGTCAGTTTGTCTTACCGCCTTCATCGATCCGTATATTAGCGTTATTAGACCACCGATCGAAACAATCCAGAACCATTGGGCCTGCATAGCAAATATCGGACTGCATCGAGCAACAAGGTACAAGCCTGCTTTCACCATCGTAGCTGAATGTAAATAAGCACTTACTGGAGTAGGAGCTTCCATAGCATCTGGCAGCCATATATGGAAAGGAAACTGCGCTGACTTGGTGAAGGCTCCAAGCAGCACTAGTATCAGTGCTGGTAAGATGAGCGAGTGCCCTGTAATGTTATCAACCTGAGATATAATCTCACGTATACTAAATGTTCCCGTCATGACATAAAGCAGAATAAATCCTGCAAACATCGCCAGGCCACCAAACACAGTAATTAGCATGGATTTTAATGCTCCATACTGCGATCTTTCTCGCTCATACCAGTACGCGATTAATAAAAAGGACGCGATACTGGTTATCTCCCAGAAAGCATATAGAACAAGTAAATTATCAGAAAGAACAACACCAAGCATTGCTCCCATGAACAGGAGAAGATATGCATAGAAACGCTGCTGGTCTTTTTTCTCTTCATCAAGATAATAAATCGAGTACAGAACAACAAGTAAGCCGATACCGCTGATTAATAGCGCAAACAATAAAGATAAGCCATCCAAATTAAAAGTAATCGTAATGCCAAGACTCGGAATCCACGACGCTGCATGGATGATTGGAGTTTCTTGAACTTGCGGAATATGCCACAAAAAGAATACAAAAAGCAGGATTGGAACCGGCAAAGCCAGCCACCCTCTATGCATACTTTCAAGAAACTTACGACTGACTAGCAGCCCCGCAGAGAATAAAAAAGGTATGAAAACAGCTACATGTAGTAAAGACAATCAAGTTCCTCCTTCTTTCATTCTATTTTTCATCATTCCCATTTCGATGCAAACAAATCGCTAGATCATGGAGAACATAAAAAAACACAAAAAGAGCCCGCTGTGTGCAGGCTCCTCCAGGGTCTTACTCATATGATATTGTAAGTGCATTATATTCGCGAAATAAAAACGACCAACATATGTTAAAATTTAATTTAACGTATTCTCAGTCATTTGTAAAGCAAAATCAGGTTTTTTCTTGAAGCAGTTTGGCAACGATTATGTATAGTTACCTTAGGATCAGGTCACACTGTTGATAAAAACGTACGGAGGAGATCTTTTGCCAAGCCGTCAAATTATCACCTGTTCTATTATATTTCTCGCCATACTAATATCAGGTTTTTGGCTCAATAATGCTAGCAATGAACAAACAAATTCGCATTTACTTTTTGTAAAATGGATAAATGACGTTAATGTATCAGAAGGTCAAAGTATAAACTCATTCGCATCTTTTTATCCTAGAGAATATGTTCGTATTTTGCCCAAAAACGACGATTTCACGGAATTCAGCCCTACTCTACCATAGCAACTTATTACGCAAATTCCCCCTAAAGTAGGTTATGCTCAACAATATTTCGGAAGATCTCTTTACTTTTGGCTAAAAATATTTTAGTATGAGTTACGATAAATCAATATATCACTGCTTAATCCTCCTTTAGGGAGGAGCGGGGGAACCAAAGAAGCATGAACTGCTTCAGGGGTGAATTCTTTCTGAATCTAGAAAGAACGGGTACTCTCAGACCCGAATCCGACAGCTAACCTCGTCAGCGTAATGAGAGAGCCTTCATGCATTTTTGGGTTTGTTATGACACATCCAAAAGCTTGGTAGCGGACTTCTCTGCTCCCAAGCTTTTTTGATTGCCCAGTACACAAACAATACAATGAATATCCAACAAAGGAGTATAGCAATGACGAGCGGTGAAAAAATTATGGTATGCGTTAGTCACGTTGCAAATGGTGAGCAACTAATCCACCGTGGAGGTGAATTGTCGAAATTACTTCAATGTCCCTTATATGTACTAAGTGTTAGTTATGGAGAAAATAATCAAGCAAAGTCAAATAATGATTTAATTTGGAAAAGCAAAAGTGATGAATGGGGAGCAACGCTACTGGTCCAATCCAACGAAAACAAAAAAACATGTGAAATCATAGCTGAAACTGCCAAGCGATATAACATTACACAATTGATTATCGGTCAATCCCCGCAAACTCGTTGGCAGGAAATTATGAACGGTTCTATCGTGAATGAATTGCTATATCGACTTAACGAGGTCGACATACATATCGTTTCACTTCATCGTTCCTATCAATTGGAACAGAAAGGGAATCGTCAGGCTTTATAGGAATTGCCACTTCG
This sequence comes from Paenibacillus camelliae, assembly GCF_023715345.1. Lineage (GTDB taxonomy): Bacteria > Bacillota > Bacilli > Paenibacillales > Paenibacillaceae > Pristimantibacillus > Pristimantibacillus camelliae. Next base: position 160,932 of record NZ_JAMBNY010000001.1, on the reverse strand, counting down.
GACTCACCGTAATTGCTCAAGAGCTTTAGTTAGCAGATTTTCGTATTTCACAAAATTGGAATATACATTAGTGCAATTGCCTTAGTTCGAGCTTCTATCGGGCTAAGGCAATTGCATTTTGTCCGGTACGAACTGCTGTTATATACGTATGGCTTCTAATCTGCTCTTCTAATAAACAATCGAATGATCATTAGGAGTAAGGCAATATGAACCATAAATCCAATGATAAAATTGTAGATTGCAGCGAACGTTTCACCTTTAGACCCCTCTAAAAATATTTTTGTGGGCCAAAAAGTCGGAATCCATACCGCTACCCATTGCCACACATCTGGTACAAAAAAAATCACGATGGGTCCAGCAATAAATACAATTGCACCTATTTTGTATAAGGCTAATCCCTCAACTTTATTTGCAGAGAAAGCTGCCACTAGCATTGCAAAGCATGGTGCTTCGATGACCAATAAGACGAGCATCAGTAAATATTCGATGTGAAACTCAATGAGTCCAGAATATAGTAAAAACATTACTGACCATATAGCGCTTATCACGATAGGTAATATCAATCTGTATACTAAGTAACCTTTTCTCATAAGTGGGGTTACTGCAAAATAGGAGATTATATTCTCATCTCGTTCATCCAACATTAATAATCCAGTCATCATACCTAACAGCATTGGTATGGTGACAATAAACAGAGCTGAAGTAAAGTCTCTATATGGATTTAGATCAAAGGAGTAACTTGTCTCTAGCCAATGAGCTGTCATTGGAAATCCAAAGCGAGTGAGTATGATTAAGATCAAAGGACCTAAAAATCCAACGATTAATACCGGGTCAGTTCCTGCGTGTCGGAAATCGTTCATTAATAGCACTAGATACTTTTTCATAATCCATCTCTCCCCTCTCCTATTTTCCCCAGCACATATTTCTTATAAGAGTAGCTAGCCCAGACATAGATCCCATAATTCCATATGAGCAGAATAAAAAGAGAATATCCAATTTGTACAGTTGTCAAATCAGAGATGGCGGATTCCAATAGAAGTAACGTCCCTTCCGTTGGAAGAAGATAAAGCTTAGTATTCCAGATGTCAAAAAAACCGAGCAATGGAAGTGCTAAAGGTAATGCATAGACTTGAGACATCATGATAAAGCCGTTAATCGTATGGTAACGAACGACAACACTGATTGATAATAATGTCATTAAACTCGAAGTTAACACAACGCCAACTGAAAACAATACAGGTGACTTCGGAATTCCGATTGAAGTTAGATGAATCACCCAAGCTGCTATTAAAGATAAACATGATAAAGAAGCTACTTTTGCAAACAAATAATCTCGGGTTCGCATAGGTGTAACAAAAAGAGGGTCATGTATTCCTTGATCTCGCTCAAGGAGTAAAATTCCTCCAGCTAAAATCAACCCCAGTGCACTTGGATCACTAAAGGTTAATAATATAACACTCTTGTGCAGATACGCTTCCGGAATATAGTTCAGTAAGATCCAATAACAAGCACATACAAAGGCATATGCAAAATAAAAGCCATGACGCCACTGGAATTTGATATCAAAAGCAAAAGCAGTAATGAATCTCATATTAGCCTTCTCCCTGTCACTTCAATAAAAATCTGCTCAAGTGTAGCCTCTTGAGAATGAATCGTCTCTATGGAGTACTCTTTTATCAGATTTAGAAATGTATGATTTTCACCTATTCCTTGCTGGGGAAATGCTGCACTCATTAATTCCCCCTTATTCCGATATTCGACAACAATTCTTTGTTTACCCTTATGAAGTTTAAGCTCCCGAGGGGAGTCAATTAGCTTAATTTGTCCATCTACGATAAAAGCGACACGATCACATAATTCCTCAGCTGCTTGCATGTTATGTGTTGTGATTAATACCGTTTTACCTTCTTTCCTTTTTTCTAGAATTAACTCCTTCATCCGCTGGGCATTGACGGGATCCAAACCTGAGGTTGGTTCATCAAGGAAGAGGATATCTGGGTTATTTAAGAGTGCACGGCAAAAATTCAATCGCATTTTCATTCCTTTGGACAATTGAGAAACCTTCATATTTGTTGCCTGATCTAAGCCGACCTGCTCAAGTAACGTTTTTGGGTTTTCAGTACGACCAGCATAGAGTGAACCAAAGAATTTTAAGTTCTCTAACACAGAAAACTTGGAATAAAAGTTTGGAAACTCAAACGCTACTCCTATTCGTTCGTAGTTAGGGCCGATATCTTTAATCTCTTTATCCATCACTTTGACACTGCCTTGATATCCCTTCAGTATACCGATCAATATTTTTTGCGTTGTACTTTTCCCTGCTCCTGATGGGCCCAAAAAACCGAAAACTTCCCCCTTTTGAATATTAAAACTCATACCATGAATCGTCGGCTCTAGTCTTCCCGGATAAGTAAAGTTAAGGTTCTGTACATCAATCATTTAAATCCCCCTTCGTTTTAAAGACAAAAAGAGCCCGCTGTGTGCAGGCTCCTCCAGTTAAACCAATGTTCAGTTTTATACTTTCAACTTATCACGTCTGGTTGATTTTTACAATATTTTTTTGTTGCTCATTTCAAGCTCTTTCTATATTATTTCATCGCTTAATTAATTCATAGTTTGTTTATCTGTTAATTATTAATCTGAAATTACTGATTCGGCAATTTGAACTAGTATATCCGCTGTAACTTGATTCTCTAAACGACTGTCAATCGAAAGACGATATTGCCAACCACTTTTCTCAAAGACTAGAATGTTAAATCCTCCATTAAACATAGATCCTCCTCCATACAATATTCTTTTAGTAGTAAAGTAAATTGCATGGCTATCGTCACTGAGTTTGTATATTTTCTTATATTTTTTTGAATTCTCAAAATCCATTCTCTGTTCAATTGGTCTTATATCGATCATATAATGGTACTCCCCGTGTGCTTCGTGGAGATATTCGATATTAAGTTCGTCATTATGGTTATTCTTATCCTTTATACATCTTCCTAAGTGATGAGTAAATTGTACCGGTGGTAATTTAATTGGCAAGTGAAGTTCTCGTTGATTATGTATTTCACATTCCTTTAATGCTTCTTCAACTGATTTAAATCCGATTTCGAGATAAGGCTTTTCAAAAGGAGGAATATCAGTTTGTGTGTTATCTGTTGCATGCACATAGATATTGGAGGTGAAAAAACTGAATATGAGTAAATAGATAAAGTAAGCTCGCTTCATGTACCGGTAACACACCTTCTTATAGACGTCGTATGGAAAGATAGTTGTATTGTTACCAAAAAAGATAAAATCAACCAACGACGAAAATGTTCATATATCCAATTTGACTTGCTGAGAGCTTTAGTGTTCAACATCCTTCAGATTCAAAGTGTTATTGTTGATTAGAATCGTATGATCATTCTCCCATTGAATATTAACAACTTCCGCTCTCTTCTCGTAATAAATTCTCTTCTTAAACCAAAGTGGTCCGTTTAACTCTCCTAATATTCCAAAGCTACCCCTTGCACCTGCATCCGCATAGTAAAAATCCACCGTATATTGACCGTCAGGAGAACGTACTGTCTTTATCCATTCTTTCTCACCAGTAAACATACCTGTGAAGAACATCATTATACATAGACATAAGATTAACAATATAGAAAAAATGGTCGATAGCAGGCTTCTTAGCTTCGCTCTCCAGCTGGATCCATCCATAATGCCGATGATCCCCATAATTAATGCTACAATAGTCAGCAATAATATTACAGCGTGTGGCGGAGTGATTAGCCAGGTGTTATGAATATTCGAATATAGAGAATATGCCGTTATTATGTACAAGCATATGATGAAATAAAAAGCATATCTATTGTGAAATTGGACTGTTTTACTGTTCATAACTCACCTCAAATATTGGAAGTGACTAGGCACTTGAAGTTGTTTTCTTCTGCATTGTTGACTCGACAATATGAACGACAGGGAATACGACAATTAATAGGAGCGTGAGATATGTGGAATTTTCAAAAATATCTCGAAACCTTTGCTGAGACCAGCCTTTTTCACCAATAATCGAGTAAGCCACTTGATTAGCAATAGCAATTCCATCGTTTACCTCTGGAATTAAGTTCTGAGTGTAGTTTTGAGCAAGACATACAACAGCTACTATAGATAATGCAATGGCGAGGGCGAAGGCTTTAGAATATGGGCTAGAAATTCCAGCTTTTCTCATCGTAAATATAGAGATTACAATAAAAATGAAACTGATTAGCATATATAACATCTACATCCCTCCACATTCTTATTACGATTGACTCAGTTTATATGACGAAATCAAGCGCAAGATTGTTTCTAATATTTGGATGAAGCAACTTAGAATCTAGTCCTCTCCATTACCAACCTCTAAAATAGAAAAAACGCACTAGTAATAGTGCGTTTAAGAAGTCTGTGAAGAAAAATAAACTTAAGCTATCGTTGCTTTATTGTTCCATCGTTCCCATTAACGTAATGTATTTTCGGCAGCGTCCACCGTGTGCTTTAGCAGGGTGGCAATGGTTACTGGACCAACCCCAGCAGGAACTGGAGTAATGGCATAAGCATTCTTCAGACATGCATTATAATCTACGTCTCCGATATTACCTTCGTTGTAACCAGCATCAAGTACAATCGCACCCGGCTTTATCCAATCCCCTTGTATGAAATTAGGTTTTCCTACAGCCGCAACTACGATATCCCCGAGTCGAACGATATCTTCTAGATTAACTGTTTTGGAGTGGCATGTCGTAACGGTAGCATTTTGATTTAACAGCATTGCCGATACTGGCTTTCCAAGAATAGGGCTTCGGCCAATCACTACTGCATGCTTCCCTTCAACCTGTAAGTTGTAATAGTCAAGAATAGCCATAATAGCAGCTGGTGTACAAGATGGAAAATTGGCGATCCCAAAAGCATTTAGTGCATAGCCGAGAGTAGTTACTCCATCTACATCCTTCTCGATGCTTATCGCATCAAATGCTGCTCGCTCGTCGATATGATGTGGGACCGGATGCTGCAACAATATTCCATGTACGTCGGGATCATCATTTAGCTTATGAATTTGTGATATTAATTCTTCTGTCGTAATACTTGCCGGGAGATCTATTCGGATCGATTGCATGCCTAGCCTTTTGCAGGCATTTCCCTTCATTCGCACATACGTATGCGATGACGGGTTATCACCTACTAATATCGTTGCTAGGCAAGGTACGATCCCCTTCTTGGAAAGCTTCGTAATTCGTTCAGCCAAGCTCGCTTTTATGCTGTCAGCAACTTGTTTTCCGTCTAAGATCAATGTTTCTCTGTTCATGTTCATCAGCCCTTTCTAAACATAAAGAGGTAAGGGATGATATCCCTTACCTCTGCCCAGGCGTACGGCTGTATACATATGTGCTTCCTCGTGGTACTCCACGTTTACGCCAGTCGCACATACCAAAAATTTACTATATTATAGTCTGATTATTTATCATTGGCAAGTACTATTATCTGGTTATAAAATTCGTTATTTTTCTACTTTGCGTTCTCTAACTTCTACCATAATCATTAGTGAGGATTTTTTCAATTTCGGCAATCAAAAACTCTCGTGCAGGTTCTACAGGCTCGCTGCTAAACTGCTGCAATAGCTGTTCGAGTAGTAAATGATAGGCCTTTTCAAAAGATTCACTTTGGGGATATTCGATGTCAGGTATAACTCCTATTCCATCCCAACTCCCTTTAGTTATCGGATTGATCGGATAAGCATTTGGTATAAAAGCCTCGAAATGGTCATTTACACGATGAACACTGCCAGCATTTGCTTTTCCCGCTGTCTTTTCGCCGATAACCTTCACTCTATGAATGGCTTGTAGACTGTAGGCGAACTCTTCAGCGCAGGATCCAGTATTGGAGCTCGTTAGGATATAAATAGGCTTTTTTGCGCCAAATTTCTCTCCAGGAACATAAGGTAAACTCCATATGGATTGAGTCATATCGTATTGTCGCCAATAGATGTCATTTAATAGTACTGGTGGTGAACCATCTAACAAATAACTTGCAATAAATGCACTCATTAACGAGGAACCACCATAGTTTTTTCTGAGATCAATGATTAATCCATCGGTATCTGCAATAAAGCTCATTGCGTGTGCTGCAGTTTTGCCTGCATGTTCTGGATATGCAAACTCATTTATGACCATGTATCCTATATTGCCTGGTAGCCTCTCTACTCGTTCAAAGCCATAATTATTTAATTTAAGCCGCAATAATAAACTTTCATCATTGATCGGATCGTGCTGCTTAAGTGGCAGAATCGATTCATGAAAGGTAAAAATCAAATGCTTGTCATTACTTATCTTTTGTAGATCCTCCGTTATTTTCTCTGCTAAGTCAAATCCATTTTCAATCTTGTAATATTTTCCTTCATATAGCTTTTCAAGCAGCGAAGCCTTCATCTCTTGTGCAGTCTTTGGGAAAATGTAAAATTCAAGTAGCAGTTCAGCAAGAGAATCAATCGTTTTTTCAATAAAAACATTATCCAGTTTAAGTGAGGTCACTTTGTATCTTCCTTTCTGCCACCGCATTATTGTTGATTTCCTTATATTACTAGTTTCTCTCATTCAACTATATAATACAGATTGGAAAATGTATATAACACAAAGATAAATTATTCATTTATCTTTGTGTTTACTTAATAAATTGTAAAAAACAGATAATATGATCTTATGTAACAGGAGATTTCCTCGACAATGTTTATCTTATAGAATTTTTCACATTTACTCTTTTAGCATAAAAAAAGAACCCTGTTGGGTTCTCTTAAAAGAATCAAATTATATGCTTCTAGACTGAATATTGCTACTTTTGCAAATACAGATCTATTGCAGGATGCCTATATAGCTATTCTATGACGCTAGTTGGTGTAGCTTTTTTTACAATAATAACACTGTCATATGCTTCATTAGGTATCATTTCAATCGTATAAAATGTCTTTGTCGCCTTATACCACCAGCGGAAGTCATCTCCGATATTCGCCATTTTTTGTTGTTTTGAAATAATATTGAATAACTCATCTGACTTACTTGCTTTTTCAAAATCAACATAGAAAACATTTGACTCTATCTCACTGAAAGCATTAACTAAATCATTGTTATTCTTCACTGAATATTTTTTTCGTTTACCAGAGCTTCCGCTTTTCGCCTGAAATTCACTGCTAATAAAATCAGTACCGATTGCAAAGTAGTTTTCCCCATAGATTTCATCTACATAATTCCCCATCGATTTGTAGCCAGCTAACGACGCAGACGTTTTCTCAATATGCCCATTATGAGCGGTAATGAATATTTTATCGTGACCTCGCTCCGATTCAAAGTCAACAATCCATTGCAAATTATCAGCTAAGTACTGATCACGAAGCTGCGAGTAATTACCTTCATGTAAAAACAGATTTGTACGCTGCTTCAAGATTTGTGCATATTGTAAAGCAAAGAGATAGGCTTCGGTAGACGATTGTTCTACGTAAAGCTCTTCATTTGTCTGTAGGTCTAATATGATGTCTTCTATTGTTTTATTGATTTCAATTAATTGATTCTTCGTTAGCTCACGCATTGTATCATTCGAAACATGTTCCAGCTGTGATGTATATTTTCTGAATGCATCAGGGCTTACAACATTAAAATAATTAAGCACACCTTTTTTACTATAGTCATATCGTTGCATATCATTTCCATAGAAATAAACTTTGCTGTCCTCGCTTACCGATAAGTTATAATCATGCATCCATTGGACAAGATCAATCATTTGCTCCGTTTTATAAATACTGTAATCGAGGCTGTTAACTGCCTCTTCTGCAGTACCTGTTCCACTTATAATAAATTGATTAATTTGCTGTCCGGCTCCAAAATCACCCTCTAGAACAAATACATGGACATTTTCATTCCTTACCAATACTTCAAAAACATCTTTTTTCAACTCTTGAAATTCAATATTGCCATGTGTTGCCTCACCTAATCCGATAACCTTTATATCATCTGGAATATCGATTTGTTCAATGGTAGATATGTATTGATCTGCTGCATCAACCTCCCCGCCAGTCCCGCATCCAGATAATAAAACTAATAGAAAAATAGCTACAAACAAGTTAGAAACTTTTTTAAAGAACATGCCACATCTCCCATATTGTCTGAATTTTCAAACTTCCTATTTGATACTGTTCGCATCTATCTAGATCTTACTCAGTCCATTGTAGTTCACTGCATAATAGTGCATTTTATCGCTGAAAATCACCTATCAGTGCTTTATGCACTGGTTTTTTTAGTCCTCGAATACTAACCCATATACCTAACACTAAACCAACAATAATAAAACCAAGTGAAGTCCATTGCCCCCCTGTGAGGTTGAGAGCAAACCGTTCTGAATCTCCTCTAAAGAATTCGAGAAAGAAACGGACAGTGCCGTACAGTAATAGATATACAAAGAAAAGAAATCCCTTAGGTAGTCTTTTACCAAATAAATATAATAGGATTGCAAATACAACAAAGTCAGCTTGTATCTCCCATGAAATCACCGGCCATAATGGTTGATCTCCGTATGTATTGTAAGCAATAGTACCCTTGGGATAGGTTATACCGAACTCACGACCCGTTGGTCTGCCAAAAGCATCACCTGTCAAAAAGCACGCAATGCGTCCAACTCCCATCCCTAGCATCATTGCTGGCGACAGGTAGTCCCCAAGATCTAAAAAATCCAGGCGATGCTTTAAGCAATATATAATAAGAGCAACAGATCCACCAACAATTGCTCCTAATACTGAAATTCCACCTTGCCAGATCGCAACAATTTGACCTGGATGCTGCATGTAATAAGGCCAATGAAATACGAATACATGCCATAACCTTGCACCGATAATAGCGCCAATTATAGCCCAAAAGATAGATTTATAGATATGCTCGTAATACGTTGTTTTTCTCATTAATGTTAGAGCGACACCAAAGCCTAAAAAGATAGCAATAACCGACATTACCGCATGGCTCTGAACGGTATAACCAAATATATGAAAGAGGTCTTTATACATTCAAATTATCTTCCTCCAGCTTATTCAAATTCAATGGCCCTCAGATTAATCAGCCACCACGCGTCCTATTTATCCTTTAATAAGGAGTACTTGCGATACGCATTGTAGTAACTGCTACCGAATAAAACAACCATTATCGCAGGAAGCAGCCTTAGTAATGCAAACGGAGTTTCAAATATAAATGCCTTCCAGAATAATGAACCTTGCATGCTCCAAAGTCCTTCAGCTAAATACAAGCCTGAATCCTTGAATATCATAAAACAAAAAGCTAAAAATACGATCACTAGACCAGATGAATACCCCATTAATCGTTTATAATAATTACTTTTAGATTCGCGATCAGAGAAGATATCGGTATGTCCATCATCTTCCTTTTGCCAATACCGAATTCCGACAAGCGAGGGGCTATTAATATAATCCCAGCCATAGTCTTCGTATATGCCCTTGTAGTCATTGAATTTTTTATGTGATAAATATCCTTGATAATCCAGCCGCATCACATAACGTTTGTCTGTCTTCTCAAATGTATATACCCCTAATCCACTAATATTCGTACAACGAAAGCCTTGCTGTAATTGCTCGTTCAGCCATTGCTCCTCTTTTTCTATATCAAAAAACATCTTAATTTTTTTCATTCGATTCACTTCCTTCATATAGTGATAAAATATGCTGTAATCGGTCTTGCTCTATTGATAAGATGTGGCGTCCTTCACTAGTTATCGAATAAACCTTTCTTCGACCTGACTCTCCAACGGGTTCAATCCATCCGTGTTTTTGTAAGTTTTCAATGGCACCGTATAATGTACCAGCTGCTAAAATAACAGTACCTTTACTCATCTCTTCTATCTTCTGCATTACGGCGTAGCCATGAAGTGGTTCACGTAATGCTAACAAAATATAATGCATCGTCTCTGACAATGGAAGTAGCTTATGTTTCATACTCTCACCTCTATTCAGTTCGACTGTACAGTTCAACTTAATAATAAAATAATACAGTTCAACTGAATAGTCAATAACATTTGCAAAATTAGCCAAAATAATTTAAACAAAAATAGCCGCCGATTAAAAATCGGCGGCTAATCATACTAGCTGGTTAGTTAGTAGTTGCTAAGAATTGATGAGTACGCTGACTTGCTAAGTTAACTCTAAATATCTTTCATCTCGTATATCTTCTGCAGGGTATGAAGGTGCGTGGATCGATCCTTTGGTGACTCTTCAAATTTAAACCATTCTACAAGTCTATAGCCGAACATAGCAAGAATCAGTTCGTGAATGCAATGCTTGGAGTTATTGGAGATATCCGCATATTGTGAGAAACCTCGGTAATATGCCGGGATGCATTTCTGATAATAATCAACCATATGACTAATGTCCGCTTCATCTGCTATTAAGCTCGCGATATCCTCGCCCATATATCCCCATCCTGCGGTATCCCAATCAATTAGCACGAGCTTACCATCCGAATAGAATATGTTTTCTACCCAAAAATCTCTGTGGCAGAGCACGATCGGCAGCTGCTCGATACGATTGAATATTTCGTCCGCATCGGTATCAAAGTTTATGAGCATATCACACAGATGCTTTGGAATTTCGCATTCGTCTGAACGAATGTAATCGTACAGCACAGGCCATGACCGATATCGAAGATAATAGTTTTTCATATACTCTACCTTGCTTAGATTAGGCTGGTTATGAAGTGTGCGCGGTCGTTCAGCATACAGCCTCCCTTGGAATCGACCTAATTGCTCAGCGATGTGCTCAACCATTGCCGGAGTCAGATTCAGGCCCGATACGCCATTTATATGTTCCATCCACAGCTGAATTTCATCACCAATTATTTCAGCATGATAACATTCCGGTGAGCGAAATGAATCGGAGAAAACCTGCTTGAAATCCGATACATAGAGGTCATATTCCCTGCGCCATGAATCTGGATCACCATAGCGCTCAAATTTCTTCTGTGTTTTCCACACCATTTTATAGGGCTGCTTCTCACCATCTGCGGTTTCAGCCAATCCTGTTACTAGATGCACCCTGCCAATGGTGCCGCCTTGTAACGCTTTTAAGTTGTAATCTGCACGGATAATCGTTTGATTAAGCATATTGCTTAATGCCTTGATCAGTAATTCTTGCTTTACGATATTATCATCACTATTCATTTCTTGCGCCCTCCTTTTTTGCTCTTTTGATACATTGCGATTGATTTTTGCAATGTCCTTTTCTCTCTGAGATAGCCTGATTTATCATCTACAAATTTATTTTCGCGTTTCTGAACGAGGTAGCGATCCCAGCGCTCCTGTTCCAAAGATCCATCGGCGAGGGCTTCAACAACTGCACAGCCGGGCTCAGCGTTATGCTGGCAATCCGTGAAGCGACACTGAGTGAACAGCTCTTCTACATCGCTAAAGCCTGCACGAATTCCTTCCTCTGCGCCAAACAGACCTAGCTCGCGCATACCCGGTGTATCAATGACCATCGCACCAGAAGGAAGCATGAACAGCTGGCGATGTGTTGTCGTATGCCGACCACGACTATCGGCTTCACGGATTCCTTTGACGGTCATCACTTCCTGATTCGCCAAAGCGTTTAGCAGTGAGGATTTACCTACACCGGACATACCGAGAAATACAATCGTTTTGCCTGGCTGTAAATATTCGCTTAAGCTGTCTAGGCCACTTCCGCTGTGACTAGAAACGGCAAGTACAGGTACATCAGGAGCAATATGTTGTACCTCAGCTAATTGTGCGCTGTAATCTGGTGTCAGGTCAGCTTTAGTTAAAATGATAACCGGCTGGCCGCCGCTCTGCCGTGTCTGTGTCAGGTAGCGCATAATACGGCTTACATTGAAGTCCCAGTTTAGGGAGGACACGATAAATACATAATCAAAATTCGTTGCTACCACTTGCTCTAGTATCGTTTTGGCGTACGCTGCGGCGTGTCCTGAGTAATCAGCGCGTGAAAATTTGGACCGTCGAGGAAGTAATCTAACTATGCGCGAAACGCCGCTGTCGTTATATTGCAGAAATACATAATCGCCAACGCACGGAAATTCGTCCCGATGCTCCGCATTGTGATAGAATGAGCCCTTTAATACAGCGGTCACTTCTCCATGCTCAGTAATAACAGTATACTGATCTCGCTGAAGCTCCGTAATTCTTCCCGGAATTAAACCAATCGGTGCTGATTCAGCTTCAATATAGCCATATTGTTTCAAATCAATCATTTTATTCGATCTCTCCTAACTAAGGTTAGTTTGTTTTTGGGCATAAAAATGCCGCGAACAAGCAGCCTCTTAAGAAGCTGCTTGTTCGCGGCGATAGAAGCCTAATGTAGGCTAATAATCAAAAAAAGGATACGACCACGTCGTATCCAGGTTATAGGATGAGCAATTGCACGAAGCAACACCCATTCCCGCTAACAGCAGTATTCACGAAAGGTTACTGTTTACGGCATAGCAAACAATACGGGTGAATTCCCGCAGTTTTCACTCCAAATATCCAGATTGGAATTGGATTGAACTATGCCCGATATTCGGTTAAGTCAAAACCACCAATACCATATATGCAGTCATTAAAAACATCTCCTTTCGCAGGAAAAAATTGAAAAGTTGTTACTTCTATATATTTACATATATCTTTGTATAAATGCAATAGAAATTTTAAGATACAAACAGATTTTACCCTAAGAGATCAATCCAAATTTTAATTGCTGTTGCACCAATCATTATCGCAAGCAGCCATTTTAATAGCTTTACGTTTATTTTCTGTGCCACTTTGGCACCTAATGGAGCTGCAATAATACTAGCTACAATCATGATGAAGGCTGTGTAATAATCAATTTGTCCGGTGATGATCTTCCCTACACTTCCACCGATCGATGAGATAAACGTAATCGCTAAGCTCGTTGCTATAGTTACTCGGGTTGGGATTTTTAATATGGTGAGCATGATCGGAACAAGTATAAAACCACCTGCTGCACCGACAATCCCTGAGCCAATACCAACTGCCAATGCGAGACTACTCGCTAGAAGCTTGTTAAACGGGAGCATTTCAGCGTTTTCTACTTTTTTACTTGGGATAAACATCATAATAGCCGCAATCAGTGCAAGTACGCCATACACGATATTTACAGCATTTTCAGATAGAAAGCCTGAGCCGTAACTACCGATAAAGCTACCAACTAATATTGAGCCTCCCATATATATAATTAGATCTTTATGCAGTAATCCACTTTTGCGATAGGCCCACACACCAGCTATAGAGGCGAAAAGCACCTGAATAGCACTAATACCCGATACTTGATGCGCGGTAAATGCCACGAGACCAAATAACGGCGGAATATATAGAAGCAACGGATATTTAATAATTGAACCTCCGACTCCTAACATTCCTGAGAGGAATGACCCTATAAATCCAAGTGCAAAGATAACGATAATAAATGTAATTGAATAATCCATCTCGCCCCTTCTTTCTAATGAGTAAAGCGAGTAGACTAATCTCTACTCGCTATATTTATTACGCCTTTTGAATATAAAAGAATATGACGCCGGCTTCTTCCTTTTGATTAACGATCGTGTGACCACCTGCGGAAGCCCAAGCCGTAAAGTCATGTAACGCCCCTTTATCGGTTACTTGGACTTCTAATATCTCACCTGAATGTAGCGTATCGATCGTTTTTTTCGTACGTACAATCGGCATCGGGCATGCTAAACCTTTAGCATCTAAAGTTTTTGTAATGTTCATTTGTCTATTTCTCCTTCTTGTATAGGTTATCGAACTGCACATCGGTTTGGACCGATTTCCATTTCGGTTTGTTCTTCATGACTTGGTGTGATTTTCCCCATATTAACCTGGCGAATCTCTTGGTAAGCATTTGGCTGAGGTGGTAGGTTATCCGTGACCATAGAGCGGAATACATCCTCGTCCTCTACGTTTAATCCGTGGTTTTCCTCGAATAAGTCACCTAAACGCTTTGCCACTGTTCCATCGTTATTCAATTCATCAAGGATCATGAAGTGGGCAGGTAATACGATTAAACCGTCTGCTAGCTTGCGGTAGCGAGAGTATAATGTCTCCCGTAAATCCGCAACCCAGTCCTCAGCAAGACCTGCTAAATCTGGACGACCAATGGAATCGATGAATAGAATATCTCCCGTTAACAAATACTGCTCATCAATAACAAATGATGTGGATCCGATGGTGTGACCTGGAGAGTATAATGCTCCAACCTCGATGCGTGAAGCGCCCAACTGAATTGTAAGACCATCGGTAAGTGGTGTATAATCAAAAACGACTTCCTCAGCATCTTTAGGCGGCAAATAATAGCTTGCACCTGTCTGGCTTGCAATGTGGCGTCCACCTGAAATGTGATCAGCATGCAAATGTGTATCAAGTACATGCTTAATCGCTACCCCTTTTTCTTCTGCAAACGTCGTAAATACATCTGTGAAGCGGACGGCATCAATGATGGCTGCCTCACCCTCAGAGATCGCCATATAGGATAAACAGCCTTTCCCTAAGCGAACAAATTGGTATAATTCACCTCCGCCAGCCAGCTCGCCAACTTTGATCGGTTCAATATGCATGGACCATGCTTTCATTCCACCCTCAAGATAGCCAACCTCACGACCAGCTTCGGAAAGCATTTCAGCTACCATGATGGAGGAGCCTTCCTTCGCACATACGACTAGAACATCCATATTCGTTGGAATTTGTGGCAAAATCTCTTCTACTCCATCTAAAAGCTCAAAATACGGAATATTTAGATATTGAAAATGATGGCCCTCTATTTTCCACTCTTCGAATGCATCTGCGTTTCTAACATCTAAAATAAATAACTCCTTGTTCTCAATAACCTTGCGTGCTACATCTGCAGCAGTCCATTTTCTTAACATCATCTTGTACCCCCCTGGGTATAAATTTTTGAAAAAATAATAGGGTTAATGATCTACCCCAATGATTTCTCTAAATCCCCTGTATAACCCGACATTCCCGGCAACACATTATAAATGTCTCGGAAGCCTGCCTCGGCTAATTGCTGTGCAGCTAAATCCGAGCGCATACCTGTACGGCAAATGACATAAATCGTTTTATCTTGATCTAATTCTTTAAGGCGGTTTTGTAATTCTCCCATTGGGATTGAATGGGCACCAGGAATATGACCGAATGCGAATTCAGCCGCTTCTCGTACATCAAGAATGAACCCTTCCCCCTTGATCGCATCTTCTATTGAGATCGTTTTATCGTAGGTTTTATCTTGCTGCTCATTTGCCTCATGATCACATTTCCGAATATAGTGATAGAAAACTCCACTTTCCTCATGGGTTCCGATGTATTGGTGCCCCACAGTTTTTGACCAAGCAGCAAGATCAGCAACTGATCCCTTATCTGTCGCCTGAATCTCTAAAACTTGTCCCTCGAGTACATCATTCATTGCTTTTTTCGTACGAACAATAGGCATTGGACAAGCTAAACCCTTTGCATCTAATTGCACATCTGATTTAATCATTATAATTCCTCCATTCATTTGATCTTACTTATTAGAAGGTGAAAGCCATTCACTTTTTATTGCTTAACTTCACCAGTCCACTCCTGCATGCCACCCGTCATATTGGTGACATGATAGCCATAGGATTCTAGAAAGGCTGTAGCTTGACCACTTCGGCCACCTGAACGACAAACGATAATATAGGCTTTTGATTTATCTAGCTCATGCATTTTGAATTCGAGTAGCTTGAGTGGAATATGAATGATGCCAGCAATATGACCTTCTTTAACTTCGTTCACTTCACGAACATCGATAATATTTAATGCTTCCCCTGCTTCTAGCTTTGCTTGAACCTCTTGTGGCAAGATGGTTTTCATCGCTTTTCCTCCTAATATGCGCTCATTCCACCACGAACATTGATCATGTTGGAATAGCCCATTTTCTTTAATTGATTACATGCTTGCTTAGATCGCATTCCACTTTGACAGATGACCACAATTTCTTTATCCCTCGGCAGCTTAGAAAAATCTGAACCGAGAGGCATATTTACGAATGGTTTCACATGGCGTGCTTTGAACTCGGCTGGTGTCCGAACATCGATAAATACTTTACTGCTGTCATTCTTCATTGCTTTAAGCTGTTCCGTTGAAATGGTAGTGACGCCTTTTACTGGCCTCATACGCCAAATGAAAAACAAAACAATGAGGGCAATTAATATGATCGTTTCCATAACCCACCTCTTATATAAATAAATTCACATTCCCTTGTTCTGCATCAGCTAAATAAGCTGCAACGCCTGCATACTTAATACCGTCTAATAATTCCTCTTCTTTCAAACCTAACAAGTCCATCGTCATTGTACACGTAATGAGTTTAATGCCTTGTTCCTGTGCCATTTCGACAAGCTGAGTAAGTGTCAGCGCATTATGCTTTTTCATTACATGCTTAATCATTTTTGGCCCCATACCTAGCATTTGCATTTTCGATAGCCCTAATTTTTCAGCGCCACGTGGCATCATTTTTGCGAACATCTTCTCTAGAAAGCCTTTTTGCACATTTACTGGTGCTTGCTTACGAAGTGCATTAATGCCCCAGAAGGTATGAAATATCGTTACCTCATGATCATAAGCAGCTGCACCATTAGCAATGATATAAGCTGCCATCGCCTTATCATAATCTCCACTAAATAGAACAATCGTCGTTTTCTTCTTCTCCATCATTATCCCCCTACCCCTATGGGTATTAATTTTTGTAAAAATAAAAAGTCTTAGCGACTTTTTACTAGTAATTCTACAGCTTGCTTTACCATCTCATTTTTATCTATTGCTTCGACGTCTTCCTTCGATAAACATTCCACTAAATTTTCAGTAACAATAACACCGATCGCTCGATCTACAGCAGAACGAACCGCACTTAATTGTGTTATGACTTCCTTACAATCCTTCTCTTCTTCCATCATGCGCAATATTCCTCTGAATTGACCCTCAATTTTTTTTATTCTCGCTGTTACTTTCGCATCGTATTTCATTACCTCACCTCACTTCTTTCAATGATCGAATATAGCCATATAATATACCCATGGGGGTATAATGTCAATGGTTATTTTTATAATATGATCTAATCATCGTTTTACAGTCATTGATATTTCTTAGCTAACTCATGTAATCGTTGCTCACTTACAGGACCAATTATGCGCTCTAATTCTTGACCTTCCTCATTTAAGATTACCGTAGTCGGTATTGCTTTAATTCGATAAGCTTGCCCGAAATCATCCCGTTCATCTAACAAGATGGGATAAGTTACGTTATATTTGCTCATAAAGGCTTGTAAAGCTTCTGGTCCATGATCACGGTCAGCTAAATTAATACCAATCAACTCTACCCCATGAGGTAAATGTTCAGCAAATTTTTGTAGATGTGGCATCTCCGCTTGGCAAGGCGGACACCACGTTGCAAAAAAATTAACGATCGTAAGCTGCTGCTCTTGCTCTGACAAGATATATCGCTCATTTGTTGTGGTCATTAAGTCGATTGGCAATCTTTCCGTTGTAGACGTTAGTGTACGTATATCGGTTAGCGCCGTTGCGAGTAAGCTTAATATGATAACAAGAGTAATATGATGATTATTCCTCTGTTTAATTAGAAGCGATATGAGCACCATGCCATGAGCGATGACGAATGGATCGCCCCAACCTGCACTCCATAGAAGGATTGTCCACTGGGCAAATAATATCCATAGCTTCCACTTCCACTCAATCATGATGAACAGTATTAACGAGGTTAGTGCTAATAACCAATGCTCGCTGAAGCTATAGCTAATTAGCTGAAAGACTGCCATAAAGCGTGCCCAGTATTTCCACCCCACTTCCCATATAAAACCGCGGTGAGTCTTCACTAGTAGGATGGTCATTGTTAGAATGGCCAGTAAATGCCCCTTTAAGCCACCATCAAAATACAACAGGGATATGGGCGATAATCTAAAGCTTGGCCAAGCAAATAGGATGTAACTGAATTTCCATACGATCAAATACGACCATAGAAGTCGGTTTAATATCTTATTTGTTGTGTCATCTTTATTATTATTTCTAAAATCACTGTAAATTATGGCTAGCAAAAATGCTAACCAGCTGATGGGTATAGAAAACTGTCCAAGTGTTAGATATGTCATTTTTTCTCCTCTCTATAAGGAAAGATATTTACAATAACATATACGCGTATAGGTATAAAGTCAACAATATACTTCATTTATCTAATGAACATTAAAGCTCAATAGAATGACAGATCAGAGATCAAGTTTATCAGCTTAATCGTACTGATTATCTTAGTTTAATGAAAATGGCAGCCTAATATTTTTGTCGGCTGCCGCTTAGTATGAAATATCATAGTTTTTTGCCATGTTTACTGCTTCTTATTTCCCGGTTTCAGCGAAATGCTTGATCCGATCACCAATCTCGTCACGAACACGCTGAAACTCTGACCATTCTTTTCCTGCTGGATCATCAAAGCCCCAGTGTACTCGTTCTATATGTGGAGGAGTAACTGGACAATTGTCTGCTGCATGTCCGCAAAGAGTGACAATTAAATCAGCTGTATTCAATATTTCGGGATCAATCACATCCGATGTTTGTTTTGAGATATCAATTCCCGCTTCTTTCATAGCTTTAACTGCATTTGGGTTTAATCCGTGTGCTTCAAGTCCCGCACTTTTTACCTCCCACTCTTCTCCTAAATGCTTTTTTGCCCAGCCTTCAGCCATTTGGCTTCTGCAAGAATTTCCAGTGCATAAAAAATATATCGTTTTTTTAGTCATAATGGTTGTCCCCTTTTAGTTGATTAGTATAGAAATGTATAGTCCAATTAAAGTAATGAACAGAATAGGAATCGTTAAAATTATACCTGTTTTGAAATAGGTTCCCCATGAGATTCTCACTCCTTTTAACGATAAAACATGAAGCCATACTAAGGTTGCTAACGATCCGATAGGTGTAATTTTCGGACCTAGATCAGAGCCAATGACATTGGCATAAATAAGAGCTTCCCTTATCGTGTCAGAAGTACTCGTTTCAGCAATAGCTAAAGCATCAATCATAACGGTCGGCATATTATTCATTATTGAAGATAAGAAAGCAGCGATAAAGCCCATACTTATCGTTGCAATAAATAAGCCTTGATCCGCTGTTGCTTGAATGACAGCAGCTAGCGATTCAGTTAGCCATGCATTACCTAAGCCATATACAACAACATACATTCCTATCGAGAAGAACACAATGGCCCAAGGTGCGCCTTGAACAACAGTTTTTATATTTACCGCACTACTCTTACGGGCCATCAATAAAAAGAAGATGGCAATGAAGCCAGCTACAATCGATACCGGTATTCGAGTGAATTCGCTGGAAAAATATCCAATTAATAATAAACCTAGAATATACCAGGAAAGGCGAAACATTTTTAAGTCCTTGATCGCTTTTCTAGGTTTATTTAATTTTGATAAGGCATACGTATTTGGTATGCTCTTTCTAAAATAAATATATAAGACACTAATTGTGGCTCCTATTGAGAACAAGTTAGGAATCATCATTCTAGAAGCATATTGTACAAACCCGATATTAAAGAAATCGGCAGAAACAATATTAACTAAGTTACTAACAACGAACGGTAATGAGGTTGTATCTGCAATAAATCCACTTGCCATAATAAATGGAAAGATCATTTTCTCCTTAAATTCCAAATGACGAACCATCGCTAACACAATTGGAGTCAGTATTAACGCAGCACCATCATTCGCAAATAGGGCTGCGACAATCGCACCTAGCATGCTAATAAAGACAAACATTTTCGCTCCATTGCCCTTAGCTGCTCGTGCCATATGTAGGGCTGCCCATTCAAATAACCCAATCTCGTCTAAAATCAGCGAAATAAGAATAATAGCAACAAACGATAATGTGGCGTTCCACGTAATTCCAATAACCTCGAAGACATCATCTAATCCAACGACTCCTAATAGCAAAGCTAGGACAGCTCCGCCGCAAGCACTCCAACCAATATTTAATCCTTTTGGCTGCCAGATAACGAGAATAAGTGTTGATAAAAAAATAATTGTTGCTAATATTGCTGTTGTCACTACATTTAACCTCCATCACTAATACCATGCATACAATTCCTCATATTTATCGAGCCATAATGAGAAATATTAGCAACAGCTTCCTTTTCCTGTTTTCCGGAACACACAACAGAGCTCTTCGGAAAGTAAATGATTAACCTCAATATCATTTAGATCATAATAGCTCCAAGTTCCTTTTGTTTCCTTAGTAATTAAGTTGGCCTCCAATAGAATTTTAAGGTGATAAGAAAGCTTTGATTGTGTCATCCCGAAAGCTTCTGTTAAATCGCATACACATGTTTGGCCTTTTTGACAAAGCACATACATGATCTCAAGCCGTTTCTGATCAGCTAAAGCTTTGAATTTCTTTTCGTATTGTTCAAACTGTCCACTTATAACAGTCATAAACAGACTTCCTTTCATCAACTTTTTTTGATGTATAAAGTATATAAAAATCGTTTATGCTTTTGCAACTAATAAATCAAATAAAATTGATTTATTATCGAAAGCTTGGAGAATACACTAATGGGTAAGTTACTCACGACTTTAATCGCAACATACATTAGAAATCCTACGTCTACATAATCAACCAAGAAAGGTGGTTAGCTTGTGAAAAGTAAATTGATACTGGCGAGCAATCGAATATTAGGTATCTGCATGCTTTTGATCATTGTGATTAGTATGGGATGCTCAACATCGAAGATATTATCTAATTCACCGCCTAATGCTATGGGAAAAGCAGACGGGCAAATGATTGAGTTTATTAAAGGTTCTTATCAGTGGAATCAATCAATTGCCGACTCCCCGACCCCAGATAGCTTAGTAAAAGATACGACCGTTTACATTATAAAGCCAAATACAATTCTTACTTTATATTTCGAAGGAAACAAACCCGATAGCGTTTCAGTAACACTTTGGGAGAACTCAGACCAAGTGATACGACCACAAGGGAATACGTTTATACTCCCATCAGAGCCTGGAAACTACGTACTAACTGTCTCGGGGGAATGGTCTGGAAATAATCGGGCCACCTATGCCGCAGCGATTGAAGTTAAAGATCCCCTATAAAATAGGAACTGGGGCATATGTGCCCCAGTTCCTTAACTGCTTCTTATTTGGTTTGCTATACTACATTTTAATTTCAATACCATCCTCGAAGATAACCTTTAACGTAAAGTAATAGTTGCCATTCGTGATCAGATCCCAATACTCAGGTAGATCAGCTTCAGTCAATGTTTTTTCTACGCTGTATTGTAAAGAAGACGTTCCGATACCCGCTTCAGCATCCTCAAGGGCATAACCAAATTCCGCAAGATATTCCTGGAAGGTCATCTCATATGCTAGCTGCCCTGAGGCTAATGCTAATCTATATTGATCCTCTAGCTCTGCATTGTGATTCGTTCTAATGACAACACTACTCGTGATATCAAACTCGGCAATGACATTCTGCTGCTCATCCATTGCCTCCAGTATAACTTTATCGATATCTGCTCCTTCGATCTTTTCTCCTGTAAACCCGAATGAATGTTGATAGACTATTCTGTCTGCTGATGTGGTAGTGCTTGAGCCTAGACTTTGTATACGGTTAGCATAAAATTCATTATATAAATGCAGTGAAATTTGATTATTATTTAGCTGTCTAGTTGCTCCACCATCTGCTACTTCGTATAGCTGCAGCTTATAGTTTTTGTCTAAGTCTAGATTAATAATCGTACGATAGGTCAATCCTTCTAGCCTTTCAAACTCAGCAGGATAGCTACCGGTACCACCTAATTCTTCAAATTGACCAACAATGGAACGATTTGAGCCAACTTCCTTCATAATTACTTCAAATTCAATCTCTCCACTTTTCCCAGCTAAATCGACATTCAATATTTTATGCTTATAATCCACGATGAAATTGTTATTTTCAAGAATGAGATTTTCCATGGAGCTTAATACGTGATTGCCATGATTGATGGTTTGATTTAAATAATTTTGATAGAGCCTAGCGTTTTCTTCCTGTATTGCTCTTAACTCTTTTTTTATGCTTTGGCCATAGTAAATAACGAGAGCAATCATAACGACTAGCAGTAAAACCGTCATTTTTTTTACTAATTCCATACGTCCTCCTATCCAATATGCCTGTATTTGGCTCATCTATTATAGACATTATAGCAGAAATTGGATGCTGTGGAATTTATCAAGAAGAACTATGGCTCATCTTCTTTATCTAGCATAGGCGCTCTAAGCCGCTATCTGTCTTATTCTAACGTTTTATCGTATAATAAGAAGTTAAAAGAATGCTTTCTCTAGAGAATAGGATGAAAATATTGAGCCAACAGCAGCAATTATTTATTTACACATACGGTTGTCGCCCAGAGGAAACGGAATTGTTTCATTTAGAAGCACGATCGTTTTTTGGAGATGATTTCAATAGCAATGAGCCCTATATGTTCAGCACAATTGAGATTGATCCAGATCGCAGCCCTTTCATGCGTGAGCGCTTAGAGATTCTATATGAAGGAGATAAGCTTTCTGATATTATAGCTCAGGTTGAGCAGCTGGAGTTAAATAACCAAACGTTTAAGATCAACTATATAAAAACGAATGACCTAAAGGACTCCAGTAAAATTGACTATGACGAAAGACGGAATATTGAACGACAGCTTGGCATGGCCATTGATGGTGAAGCTGATATGCGTGTACCTGATATTGAATATGGCATAATAACACTTGGTGGTCGTTGGTATTTTGGAATCTATATAAAAAGTAAAGCAATATGGCTCCAACATATGCATAAACCAAAGAGCTATTCCATCGCATTAAGTACTAGAGTTGCAAGAGCGATAACGAATATTGCTGTTCCCGATATCGAAGAACTAACCGTGATTGACCCTTGCTGTGGCATTGGTACCGTCTTAGTAGAAGCATTGTCTATGAATGTTGATATTGTTGGAAGAGATATTAATCATTTTGTAGTAAGAGGAACGAGAGAGAATCTGAAGCACTTTAATATGGAGACGGACGTTGTATGCGGGGATATTGCCGAAGTTACCGAGCATTATGACGTTGCTATTTTGGATTTGCCTTACAATCATTTTTCACATGCGACAGAAGAAAATCAATTTTACTTGCTGAAGCACGCTAGACGGATTGCTAATAAACTCGTCATTGTGTCGGTCGCAGATATTGACCATATGCTTAATGAGCTAGGCTTTACCATTGTAGATCGTTGTACTACGCGAAAAGGAAACTTTATTCGCCAAATCATCGTATGCCGTTAAACCGTAGCATCGTTGCTGAGAACATAAGGAGAGAACAGATGATTATACGTCAGATAGACAAACAGGACAATGATCGTATTAAGCAAATCATACAGGACTCGTTGAAATCGCTTGGTTTAGCGATACCAGGCACTGCTTATTATGATCCTCAGCTAGGAGAACTATATCAATATTATAACAGCTTAAAGCATGCGAATTACTGGGTCGTTGAGCAGGATAAAGAAATTGTTGGTGGGATCGGCATTGCACCATATAACGAGCAAGATCGGGTATGCGAATTGCAAAAGCTATACTTAACACCGCAGGCACAAGGCTTAGGGATTGCAAAAAAGCTGATGGAAACAGCTCTGTCCTTCGCCTCACAGTATTATACAATGTGCTATCTAGAAACAAAGCACGAATTGAAGGCTGCTTGTCGCTTATATGAACGATATGGATTCCAGCTTTTACAGGAACCGTTGCCAGGCTCCGAGCATTCAGCGATGGATGCATGGTACATCAAAGAACTGCATTGATCATAAGAGAAGTCACCCCTCACAATAAAAAAAGAATTATGAAAGCTAAGGATTACATTAATCCACTTTCATAATTCTTTTTTCGTACCCTAATAGCACGAATGCATGTATATTTTAATTTGTTACCGGACTCTTTGTGGAATAATCGGCTTCGTAAGCTTTAATTTCTTTGTTTTGTTACCATTTTCGTTACGCTCTTGTTTTTCTGTTTCCCCAGTATCACCGGGCTTAACAGCAAATAATGTTAATAAACCTCCAATAACCCCAAGACCAGCCATTGTACCGAATAATGCCCAATGACCGCCTCCCATTAATAACGATACTGCCGGAGGACCTAACGTAACCCCTATAAAGCGCATGCTGCTGTATAGAGATGTAATTGTCCCCCTATTATCCTTCTCGATGCTTCTTGTAATTAAGGCATCCATGCAAGGCAATACAACCCCTACTCCAATCCCACTTAATATGAGAAAGCCTACCATAAAGTAAATTTCATTGGAAAACCCTGTCACTAGCATGGAGGCTCCGATAAGGACCATGCCGCCAAAGCCGAGCCACTTCATACGCACCTTGTTCTCGCCTATGATCTTTCCAGTAATAAAAGAGGCAAGACAAAGTGCAGCAAGGGGGATCGCTAATACATAGCCCTTTGTTGCTCCAAAGAGATTATATTTTGATTCAAGCACCTCAGATAAATAAAACAGCACTCCAAACGTAACAAACATACAGATACCGCCGATAGCAAAAATAGCATAAAGCCAGCGACCTTTTTCCTTTAATATCGCTTTAATTTCCTGCATAAATTCCTTCAAGTTTCTCTCGTCACGCTTTGCTGTCGTCTTAGGTTTTTTAACCATAAATACAACAAGTAAAAATGAAATCAAACAAAGAATAGGAATCGCAACAAACGGGGCAAACCAGCTTAGAAGGCCTAGGTAAGCGCCCAATATTGGACTTAGCACTTTACCGAAGGTGTTTGCTGTTTCGATCACCCCTAAGCCTTTACTTACCTCTTTTTCATCCTTGAATAAATCACCTATAAACGGGATCACAATTGGAAATGCACCAGCAGCGCCAACTCCTTGCAGGAATCTTCCTGCCAGAATGACATAATATGTGATTGCCCCTTTCATAAACCATGCTGCAGCTACACATACTGCTCCACCCGCTGCCGTTATAATTAGACATGGCAGAATGACCTTTTTCCGGCCGAAACGATCGGATAGGTATCCAGCGATAGGAATCATGACAATGGCAATTAACCCATATACCGTAATAATCATACTAACCTGAAATGCACTAATGTTAAGCTGCTTAGCGATTTGAGGCAATATCGGGATTAGCATAGAATTTCCAAGCGTCATAATGAGCGGAATAGACGCAAGTGCAATAAGAGCCCCTTTTTGACTCTTCATAGATGATCCACCTCTTAATATTCACTTTGCTGACTATTGTGGGTTAAATTTTCGGATTTATACACCGACTCGGATACATTTAATGCCATTAATAACTTGCTGGATATCTTTGTTCGTTGAATGGAAATTTTATATACAGCTACAGTTAGGAATGACAAATTTAATATGGGCATAATACGGAGTAACATTTCCTAGGAGGATTAGAATGACGAGCAAGAATAAGCCCAATATAGATAAGTCAAGTGATAATCAAAATAAGCTAAGCTGGTGGCAATTATCACTATTAGGCGTTGCATGTACGATTGGTACGGGTTATTTTCTAGGTTCAGGACTCGCCATCAATATTGGCGGACCAGCTGCATTAATCTCATTTGCTGTGGCTGCCCTTGGCACTTATCTGGTATTCGATGCGCTGTCACAGATGACCTCCGAGCAGCCATTAGAAGGATCATTTCGCTCATATGCTAAAAAAGCTTATGGCGGATGGGCAGGCTTTAGCAGTGGATGGGCTTATTGGACGTCAGAATTGTTAATTATGGGAAGTCAATTAACAGCGTTATCGATTTTTGCTCGCTTCTGGTTTCCTAATATTCCAATGTGGATTTTAGCCTCCATCTTTGCCGTGTTAGGCTTATCCATAATTATTGCTGGAACGAAGGGCTTTGAACGGATGGAAAATATTTTTGCTGTGATTAAAGTGTCAGCAATCGTCATCTTTATCGTCATTGCTGCCCTTGCTTTATTTGGCGTACTTGGTCAAGGCAAATCACAGCCTGCCTTTCCGTGGGAGAGCTTTTTCGAGAAGGGCATAATGGGACTCTGGTCCTCCCTGCTCTTCGCTTTTTATGCATTTGGTGGTATTGAAATTATGGGGATTATGGCGATGAGATTGAAAAAGCCTGAGGATGCACCGAAATCTGGTAAAGTCATGCTCGGCTTGCTTGCGATTATTTACGTATGCTCGCTTATCCTTACCCTAATTTTGATTTCATGGAAGGAGCTGGACACTAGTAAAAGTCCTTTCATGCAGGCATTGAATCAATATCCGCTTCCTTTAGTGCCCCATATTTTTATCGCCATATTAATTATTGCAGGCTTTTCTACTATGGTCGCATCATTATTTGCCATTACAAGCATGCTTGTTACGCTAGCCGAGGATAAGGATGCGCCAAAGCTCTTTGCTAAGCAGGTAATGAATCGCCCATTTCTAGCCATCGGTTTAACGACGATTGGGCTAATTGTGTCAATTGTTTTATCAATGCTGCTTCCTGGAAGTATTTATGAGTATTTTACAACAGCAGCAGGCTTAATGCTTATATACAACTGGGCGTTTATCCTTATTACGTCGGGAAAATTATTGAAACTCAATACGTTAGGTAAGGTTAAGCGGATTACTGGGATCGTTATTATAGGTGTAGCAATCACCGGTTCCTTATTCCATCATACAAGCCGACCCGGATTTTTTGTAAGTGTTGGCTTTCTTGTGATCATTACAACGATTACGTGGCTTCTACGTAAAAAGTGGAAGAAGAAGGAGCTGTCAACAGCTTCATAACTGTTTAGCTTTGTTTTGATCTAGATTTGTTTTGATGCAGCTTTGAGCTACACTTTTACGATAAAAAGAGAAGATCAACCGCCTTATAGCCAAAGTATAAGCCAATCCCAATTAATGATAAGCCAGATAATATCGAGATTCCTTTAAGTGTGCGGGCTGTGAACCATTTGCGGGCAAAGCTGGCGATGCCCGCCATCGTTACATCCCATATAAAAATGCCAAAAATAATAGCTAAGCTATAGACGATAAGCTGTTCAATGTTATATTTTGATGCTGTCTCAACGAGCACGGACCCATAAATGCCAAGCCAAAACAAAATTGTCAAAGGATTAGAGAGTGATAGTAAAAAGCCTGATATGAACGATTTTAAGCGAGTGTCTCCGGTCTTTCTTTTACTCTCTTCAGCCACTTGTTCAATCCCCATTAGACTCTCTACACCCGTATAAATGAGAACGAAGCTGCCAAATAGCCATAGAAAGGCTTGCATGAAGGGAATATTAATAAAATGCACGATGCCCATATAAACCATAAGCATATATACAATGTCCGCGGTCATAGCGCCTAAACCAATTAACCACGAATGCCAAAAGCCTTTTTTAATGCCGGCATCTAACTGAGCAGCATTAATCGGCCCTATCGGTGCAGACAATGATAAACCTAAAAAGATATATCCGAATACAATTCCCAAATTACACACTCCCCTATTTTTTAACGTCAGCTTTCATGCTTGTACCATTTTATTCTTGAAATATATAAAATATGAAAAGGCTACCCATAAAGTGGATAGCCTTTTCAAAATAAATTTCATAATAAACGTCTAACAATATGATCTTAATCGGATCGGACAACCTGCTGTATATCGAGTTATGGTAAATCTACTCCGATATAATAAGCCGAAGTCTGTTGTTGTGCTGTCTGCCATATGACAAGCTCGTTTAACTGATTCCACTGTGCTAAGATCCCAGTTCCTAGCCAGCTTAGCTTATTCTCAACGATATCGATTAACCAATTACCTGACGAAATCTCCACAGCATAATATCGGTTATTCTCAGCGTCAGAATGTGGTAAAACTCTTGCAATGTCAGATTCATGTGCATCACCGACAACGGTCTCTAATAAGCTCAGTGCAGCGTCAGGCAGCATGATATCGGCTTCAAGCTTAGTTTTATCCTCATTTAAGTGAATATAAGCCTTGCCACGGTAAAAGCTATCCTCTCCTAATCCAATGATGGGTACGACAATCGTCTGTTCATTAAGCCAAGTCATTGGATATACAAAAAGAAATCCTTCGCTATGTCCGACATAACTAGCTCTCTCTTTTATGAATAAGATATGACCTTCCTCATCCATAACGATCAAATCCGCCTCAGGACCGATCGAAGGATCTGATGGAACAAGAATGGCTATACGACGATTATCTGGGGAAGCAGCGATTCCATAGATAGGTCGATCCGAGTCATATATCTTTTGTAATTCATCAACGTCGTCAGAAGCGCTATAACGATAAATGTATCGATTCCCCTTCACTACGTACGATGTTCCATCTACTACTTGATCCGTGAAGAGTACACTTGTTCCATAATCATTGCCATAGCCGTTTTCAGCTCCAGGCCATTGCTTGATATGTATTGGTTTCGTTTCACCAGTATCAAGGTTAATCAGTGTCTGACGATCCTGTGTATCATATACCATAAGGGAGGTTTGCTGTTGATTCGCGTTTCGTATCGGCTGCAGTAGAAGCGCAGAATCTAAGCGCTGTTCACGAACGGCTTCACCATGCATATCGACCCACCTTAAACCTTGAAAGGTTGGCTTACCATATAGAATGACTTGATTGCGGTAAGATGGTCTATCCCCTGCAAATGACTCACCAGACACGGTCTGAACAGCATCTAATCGAAAATATACCGCTTCCTTTTCCTCTAAAGTATTGAACCGGACAACAAATCGTTGAGGATCAGTAATATGGACTGAATAGTCAAGCTTCCTCTCCTCTTGTTTCCCGGTAAATGTTACAGTATCCTTTATCGCTTGATATACCGAGTTACGCTTCATATCGCGATTAGCCAACACGATCACGCTATTGCTATTCTCATTTATGCTGACATGTAGTAGTGGCTCTGTTGCACCAGTTGGGTTCTCTTTTAATAGCATACGCATCCAGGCAGATGGAAGCTCCCATGCTAAACTTTGATTATCTTCGATCGTGGCATATAGCTTTACGCTAGAGTCCTGAGCGTCGGTGTAGCGTAAATCATTCACCTTGTACGTTATCGATGCCGTATCACTGACCACTTCCATGCTGTACATTTCACCTACATGTTCCGGATCGTCAATAAAGGAAGGCTTAGCGTCAACTATTAGCCCCTGCAGTATGGCATCTAACACTTCTTGATCAAAATGTGAAAGATGAACAGATTCATCATGCTTCGAGATTTTAATATATTGTACGTTGTCTATTACTGGAATGCGTTGTTGCTTATATGTATCTTCTTCCGAGGAATTTGTTTTGCAGCCTGACAACGTAATTAGCATTGTAAGGATAATCATGATAATCGTTATACCACTTCGGTACATTGCACTTCCCCCCTATGAGAAAGCTTCCTTATTCATTATTAAAAATATAGGAATTACGTTCATTATACCAAAGATTACAATTGTTGGAATTGTAATCTTCACGCATTAAGAAGCAGCCCTTCAGATTCAGAATGAGGACTGTTGCATAAAGTTTCACATTAAGGAAAAAATGATTGAGCAATGCTGTAGCAACTCAATGAGTAAAGCCTTGAAAGGCGGTTTCAGACTATGGGTAAAATAAAAGTGAAATTGTGGACAAACCAGTACTTAATCATTATTCTGTTGTCGTTAGTGATGTTCGCATCCTTTTATATGATTACTGCTGGATTCCCGATCTTTGTGTCAACGATTAGTGATAATCCTGCCATTGCCGGAATTATGACGACAACCTTAATGTTAGCATCGCTTATCACTAGATTCTTTGCCAGTGTAATTATTCAGAAGATCAATATGAAGCTGCTGCTTATTATTTCCCTCATATATTTTCTAGGTACAATCGCACTTACCTTTTTGAACGATTCCGTTGTTTTTCTAATATTTATCCGAGCACTACAAGGTATTGGCTTCTGCATGCTTACCAACTTAGTTTTTACGATCTCAAGTAATATTGTGCCAAAATCGAGACTAGGTGAAGGCATCGTATTTTTCGCAATGTCGACAAGCGTGGGGACAACACTCGGACCTCTAATCGCAATCTCTTACCTTGCAAGATTTTCATTCCGCTCGATGATGATGTTGACGCTTGCGTTGATGTGTTTCTCATTGCTTTGCAGCTTCTTCGTAAAAAATACGAAAAAGAAAGAAGCAGAACGTCCACTTCATCAGACCCAAAAAGAACCCTTCTATAAGTACATGTTCGATAAGCGTGTCTTGCTTCCATGTATTTTAGTAGCATTCAATTATATGGCTATCGCAGGAATCGTTAACTTTATGGGTGCATTTGGTAAGGAGATTAATGTAGGCGGAAGCATCTCACAGTTTTTCATTGCACAAGGAATTGCGATGGTCATCATTCGCATGTTTTCGGGCAAAATCTTCGATAAATTTGGTCACAGAGTCCTTATTATACCGGCCGCAATCGCAGGTGCTGGAGGCTTAATTCTATTAGGCTTCTCGACGAAAATGTGGCTCGTATTAGTATCCGGGGTGTTGTTCGGTGTCGCATTTGCGATTATTCATCCCATTATTCAAGCTTGGGCGTTAACGCTTGTTCCACCTGAGAAAAAAGCAACGGCTAATTCGATGCTTCTCATTTTTATAGATTCAGGCTTAGCGATTGGGTCCGTCGGACTTGGGATATTAGCAAAATGGGTTGGCTATGGCATGACATTTACTTATTCTGCAGCGTTTATGCTTGTTATCCTCATACTGTATCTAATGGGGAGCAGAAAAAAGGCTGATTTCGAAGTAAATAAAGGGTAAAGAAATCACATTTATTCAGGTGAAGCTAGTAAAAGAAGGAGCTACAATCATGCAGCTCCTTCAACCTTTATCATAATTATTAGCCAAGAAATCTAATCGATTCTTTCGTTCTTCTAGCGAACAGTATAGGATTCATAATAGCTTCCCAGTGGATATACATTAGGCGTGGATTTTCATTTAGCCAGTGATTGTGCACGGCTGTTACTTTTATCCCGCGTTTACGAAGGTTTGAGAGTAAACGATTAACTTGATTTTGATGTACGGCTGTCTCACCCAAGCACAGCGCACGCCCTGAACGATCGAGGGATTCGAAGGAGAACATTTGCATTGAAACCAGTGGAGAGTGTGTTCTTCTTCCTAAAATGGTTTCATCTAAATTAGTCATACGTGTAACAAAGCATACAGGACCCCTTACAACCTGTGATTCCCCTCCCAAAATACTTCCGAATCGCATACAAAGCCTTTCAAAGCGTGGACTTACCTTCACTCTACGAGCCATGTGAAACCTCCTTCAATATTTTCAATCTATCGTATGTTTAATTTTGAAATATGAACGGGACGATACACTATGGCTCTTAAATTAGGCTTATTTAGTCAATGGATGCACGTTACTAATGTCTTTATTGCACACAACAAACGGCAGCCATGGACGGAACTAGTCCTCGACTGCCGTTGCTTTTTTCTAAGGAAGAGCATAATCGAATGATCATCTGCTATTATGGCTCACAAGCTTATGTCCTTTAAGCGTCTTATCTAAAAACTTGAGCGTATGTTCCCAGGATTCAAGTGCCGCTTTCGCATTTGCCCTTCTTGTTCCACCAAATATCATTGTCATATTATAGTTAGTATCACCTACTGTTTGTGGTAGATTAGGCAGACTGCCTGGGAATGCAGCAAAGTGCCCTGCGTCCTCATAATAAATAAATTCATTCAGTTCATGGTAAGGGTGGTTGCTGAGTCTTTGCTCCATGCGTTTCGCAAAGAATTCCGCAGGCTGAACATGATCATCTGTTCCAGATAGAAACATCATCGGCGAATGAATGTATTCAACCGCTATCGCGTTATCCTCTAATTGTCTTGTATCTTGCAGATTTCTATGAATGGACGGTAGGCCGGAATAAGGCTTGCGGAAGATCCAATGATAAAAAAACGTAGCAGTATCGCCCAAGGTCCTTTTTGCTTTAAAATACTTTAACGGCTTGCCCTTAAAAGTCCATGCAGGCGCATCGATAGGCTGAAAGTTAACAACACCTGGAAAGACAACTGCACTCGGTGCAACGGCGATAACAGACTTTAATTTAGGATAATGAAGTGCATAGAGCATTGTCAGCTCTGCACCTCGTGAAAAGCCAATCATTCCAAGGTTATGGTGATCAACGTTGGTCTTGCTTTCTAAATATTGAAAAGCATGATCTACATACTCAAGCGGGATGTTCTCAATGCCCTTCGGCAAGCCCTCTCTTCCAAAATAAGCAAGTGCCAGTACAACATACCCTTGAGCTGCAAGCATTGCCGCTGCTGCTTCATGTACAGCTCCGTCAGATCCACCCACAACAATGACTGCGGGAAATTTTCCTTGTGCCTTTGGAGAATAGGTCGTTCCAAGGATGGATTCGTTCGCTATGGATTCTTTTACAACTTCTTCTACTGGATAAAATGTACGGATGATAGATTGAGAATCTACTAACTGGTCATGGTCATAGGCATGTAGACGAATTTTAATTGGATCCGAAGAATGCTTTACAAATCTACCTTCTCTCTTCTCTACACTTCGCATAGACCATATTAAGCCCATGCTGTCTACACCTTCATAATCCCCAGCAATAGGAGCTTGCTTGCTTAAATTAATGAGGCCATGTTCATTGGTATAAAAGGCTGCGCTTGAACGAAATACATTGCGTTCATCATCTTCGGTAGTCGCTTCTATCTTATATTTTTTTAGTGGTTGATTCGTATGTAGTTGTATCGTAAATTGTTCATTTATGCCTGATCTTATCGCTGAAACAAACAGTCTAGCCATTGGTTTACGTTCGCTCATTGCTACACCTCATTTGCAATCAATAATCGTTCGTATCCTCATTATATTAAGCAAAGTGTTTAAGATTGCTAATACTGAATAATAATAGCTATATCTAAGCCGAATCATTGATAGGAAAAGCCTTGACCAGTTTCGGCCAAGGCTTTAAGCATTAGATCTTCAATATGAACCTTTCTCATACAGTTTCTCTGGTAGTGCGTGCACGAACGGTGACCATTCGCCAATTGAGTATAGATGGAGTCGATGCATGGCCCGTGTACAC
Source organism: Paenibacillus camelliae (assembly GCF_023715345.1). Taxonomy (GTDB): domain Bacteria; phylum Bacillota; class Bacilli; order Paenibacillales; family Paenibacillaceae; genus Pristimantibacillus; species Pristimantibacillus camelliae. The sequence continues at coordinate 127,745 of NZ_JAMBNY010000001.1, read as the reverse complement.
GCGGTATACAGAAGCTTGCGTTCGTTCTCTTGACGATAGGATTCGGATGAAGCATCATAGACGAGGACTGCATCAAATTCTACCCCCTTGGCAAGATACACAGGGATGACCTTTATTCCCTGATCAAAGCCTTCGGTCTCCTTCGTAACGAGGTGCAATGGTTCAACGCCTTGGAATTTTAGCGATTCATAGGCCGCACGACTTTCGGCTGCAGTTTTTGTAATAATCGCGATAGAGCATAATCCTTCAGCCTTCAGCAACTCAATGTCTGAGACCATTAGTTGAACACGGTTTTCTCCATCCTCGAATCTCTTAAGAAGTGGTTTTGGACCTCTTCTGTCAAAAGGAATAATACTATCTCCTTCAGGAAGCATAGATTTGGTGAATTCTACAATTTCTTTCGTTGAACGATAGCTGCGTAATAAGCGAATAAGCGTTGTTTCGGATTCACCATATAGGTTAACAAGCTGAGAATTGGAAGAGTCTAAGCTTGTAGATTGCATAAATATCGCTTGACCGAAATCACCGAGCACTGTCATTCGCGCACGAGGGAATAGCTTTTTAATATATTCATATTGGAACGGTGAATAATCTTGCCCCTCATCAACAAACACATATCGTATGTCCTTGTTCATTCGGACACCTTCGATGAGTTCTTTTACATACAAATAAGGCGTGGCATCCTCGTAAAGTAACTTGTTGTGGAGCAAGGCTTCTTTAGTATGCTTGCATATTTCTGACCATAGAGATGGGACGAAAGCTGTATTTGTTCGCTCTAGATAAGTCGGTTCATCGACAAATAATTGAAGATAGATGCCTTTAATATCTACGAAAGAGAGCTTTCTCACGAATTTTCTTAATGGTTTGAAGTATTCTTTTACGATGCTGCGTCGCAGTTGAGTCTCCTCATTTTGCGCAAAGTCATAGTCGCTTTCATCCTTACGACGATTGTTGGTCACTATTTCACGAACTATAGCATACTGTTCGGCGATGTCTAATACTTCTCTATCTTTATGAAGGATTCCGAAGACTTCAGCATACTGCTCAGTGTCAAGGTAGTTTAGTTCTTCCTCCACCCAATTTGCGTTTCGCTCAACACGCTCTAACATGGCCAACTCATCTAGCAGCCATTCCTGCAACAGCATGATGCGATTGGAAAGCGATAGTGAATGGTCGTAGCTATAAAACTTCTCTTTCATTTGTTTTGCGGTAATAAGCTCTTGATCTCGAAAGTGAATCGATACAAAGCGCATACCTTCGCGTCCCAGCCACATACCATAGTTGTGTAAAGCGTTCAAGAAAGCCTCAGAAGCTTTATATTCCATTCCTTGAAGACGAGCTTCATATTCCGGCGTTCCTTGTTCGGTTAATACATATTCCATTTGATCAAAAGGGTCCTCTGCCTGTAGTGATGAACCTACCCAATAATTTAGGTATTCTTGAAAGGTTGTCTGCTGAATATTCTCTTCTCCTAGCTCAGGTAGAACGGTAGAGATATAGCTGTTAAACATAGGATTGGGTGAGAAAAGCACGATTTGATCGGCCTTTAACGTCTGGCGGTGTTTGTATAGCAAGTAAGCAACACGCTGCAATGCGGCAGACGTTTTCCCGCTCCCCGCAGCCCCCTGTACGATAAGCATTTTACCTTGTTCATTACGAATAATCGTATTCTGTTCCTTCTGTATCGTAGCCACGATCGTCTTCATCTGAGCATCGGCACCTTCGCCAAGCACTTGCTGCAGTAATTCATCACCGATCGTCTCATTAGCATCAAACATATTGATCAGTTGCCCCTGTTGTATCTGGAATTGTCGTTTCAGCTCCATGGTCCCTTCGATCTTACCTGCTGGAGTGTTATAAGACGCTTGGCCAGGAGTATGATCGTAGTACAAGCTCGCGATAGGCGTACGCCAATCATAGATGAGAAAGCTTAATTCGTCTTCGTCAATGAAGGAGGATACGCCAATGTAGATCTGTTCAATGTTCTCTTGTCCATCCTCGTGAAAGTCGAGGCGCCCAAAATAAGGAGATGAAAGCAAACGATTCATATTTTTCCATTGCTGCTGTAACTGTTTAAGTCCACGCTCGCGTTCAGCCAATAACGCGGACTGTTGGATAATCGTATAGAAGGTCTCTTCGAAATCTTCTTGTGTGCTGGTATTAATCGTAACTTCTTCCCAAAATCTTTTTCGGATGTCTGTAGCTTGATCTCTTAGTCCTGCAACCTCGGGTTCCAGTTCATTAATTCTTGCCATCAACTTGTTTCTGACCCATTTCAGCCGTTCCTGTTCTTGCTGCCATTCCTTCGCCTCCATGTGGAAACACACTCCTTATACCTTATTTTGGGAAATGCAAAGCGTGTTGACAAATCAAATCTGTAGTTGTATAATTAAGATATGATTAGGAAAACTATACGATTTTGTTTGATCTGAAAACGCCGCTATTGATTATATCATAGCGCTATTTTTGTTTCAATCTATTTTTAGCTCTTTTGATAAAGCAGTATGAACCCATTGTTTAGTGGTTAAACGTATGTAGCGTCAAGCAGCCAAAGAAGCCCCTTGAAATACTCAAGGGGCTTCTTCTATTTATTCTATTTGCGTTCATTAATACCCAAAAAAAGCATCCTTCTTAATATTGCGCTTTGGAATATTTTGATTTTTTACATAATTAGTGACATCGTCTACCATCGATTTTGGTCCTGCAATAAAATAATTGCCATTATCCTTATGTTTAGCGATAAACTTATCGATTTCCTGCTGCAGCTCATTCTTCGATTCCATATATGTGATACGTATCGATGTGTTAGTGGCAATTCTGTCTAGTTCATCTTTATATAGATGTGTGTTGTTGCTATCCATATAAAGTAGCTGAATGTCTTTCTGCTCATTACTACCTTCTACTTCTAATTGCTTTAAGATCGAACGAAAAGGCGTAATTCCAATTCCTCCAGCAATAAAGAGTGAAGGTCGAGAATCTGTTGGATAAAAAGCGCCTACAGGTCCGCCCATTTTTATACTCATACCAGGCTTTAGCTCGAGCAATGCCTGCTTGAATTCACTTGGTTCGCCACTAATCCGTGTTGTTATTCGTACAACATTCTCTGAAGGTGCTGATGCGATGCTGAACGGTTTTGTGCCGTTTTTGATAGACTTGTGAGTAACGCTTAACAAGCCATATTGCCCAGCATTCCAGGTTAAGCTCTTGTCTTTTTCAAACAGAAAAGTGTATACCTCATCTGCTTCCTTGTAGCTTTCTCGAAACCTTAATTCCTTCTTTTTGAAAACCGAGATCATATCTTTAATAAAACTCATACATCCCTCTCCTTAAGTTTATTTTCCCAAAATAAAACAGTAATCTATTGCAAATTACAAAGTCTCGAGCATTTTTTCTAGTCCTTCAACCATGCTAGACCAGCCATATTTCGCGCCATGGAAGGCTTGATTTTCTTTTTCAAATCCAGTTTGCACCAGCTGTAAGTGCGTTATCCCATTCTCTTCCTTTAACGTCCATGTAATGATCGTATTTATCGGTCCACCAACCCAGGTGTAAGACAATGTATAAGGCTCATCTACGATTAATACTTCACAATCTACCGTTAAATTAATTTGCTCATTACGGAATTGGCATTTGTATCCTACGATCGGTTTGAAGTTATTTTCCATGATCCATTGTGCAAGAGTACTTGAATCCGTTAGTGCATTCCATACCTTATTGATGGGACTATTAAACTGAAAGTTTAATGATAGCTCTGCCATTAATTATTCCTCCGATAAAAGTTTTTTAGGAGCATTACTTTTTCATTCCAGAATTTTTCGTAAAAGGACACCCAGTCTTGAATTTCTTGAAGGGGGGCTGCATTCAGACGATATCTTGTTTCTCTGCCTACCTTACGATCCGTTACGAGTTGAGCTTCTTTAAGTATAGTCAAATGCTTAGAAACAGCCGTACGTCCCATGTTAAAATGGGAAGTTAATTCATGCAGAGGAAGCTCCTCTGCATCAGCCAATAAACGTAACAATTCACGCCTCGTCGGGTCTGCTATCGCTATATACACATCACGCTCTTGTTTATTCTCGTTCAATTTCCTCCACCCTTTACCTAATTGGACACCAATCAGTGTCTCAATTATAGGACACCAATTGGTGTCCAGTAAAACTTTTTTTAGCACATAATAAATAGGAGACCCTGTGAATAAGGATCTCCAGTAAGGCTTATCTATTTAATCGTGGACGTAACCGTATTGACTGCGGTTATTTCAAGTACTTCCCTGTAATCGACTGCTCCGCACCAATGATCTGAGAAGGTGTGCCCTCGAACACGACCTGGCCCCCCTTACTACCTCCATCTGGTCCCATGTCAATGATCCAATCAGCTTGACTTATCACTTCAAGATTATGCTCGATGACGATAACGGTATTACCAGCGTCCACAAGTCGGTTCATGATCGCTAGCAGATGACCGATATCGGACGTATGCAGGCCTGTCGTGGGCTCGTCCATGACATAAATGCTGCCGTTCTTATGCAGCTCACTTGCTAGCTTAATACGCTGACATTCTCCCCCCGATAATGTGCTGAGCGGCTGACCTAGTGTAATATAATTCAGTCCCACATCACTCATCGCCTGCAGCTTGCGCTTGACTTCCTTCAGCTCAAAAAACTCTAAAGCCTGCTCTACTGTCATTTGCAGTACATCGGCAATCGACTTTCCATTCAGCTTGTACTCAAGCACCTCTTCCTTGAATCTTCTGCCTTCACATACTTCACAGGGCAGCTTCACGCTATCTAGAAATGCTAGATCCGTATACACAACGCCCAGTCCTTGACAATGCTCACAGGCTCCCTTGGAATTAAAGCTAAACAAGCCTGCACTCACCTTATTGGCAGAAGCGAATGCTTTGCGCACATCGTCCATAATACCGGTATAGGTTGCAGGATTCGAGCGGGTTGACACCCCTACCGCCGATTGGTCAATGACGATTGCGTCAGGGTGCTGACTAAGAAATATTTCATTGATGAGCGTACTTTTACCTGATCCTGCAACTCCGGTAACGACAGTAAGCACACCGGTTGGAATATCTACGCTAATTTTTTTTAGATTATGCAAGGTTGCATCCTTGATCGAAAGCTTGCCAGATGGCTGTCTGCACTCTTGCTTCAGCTGGAGCTGATGCTTCATATGGTTGCCTGTTAATGTACCTGATTCCAGTAAACCTTGATAGCTCCCTTCGTATACGATATTTCCCCCTCGACTGCCAGCATAAGGGCCGACATCAATGATATGATCGGCTACCTTAATAACATCAGGATCATGCTCGACCACAATGACCGTATTCCCTTTATCTCGCAGCTTCTGCAGCAATTCATTGAGACGATGCACATCTCGTGGATGTAAGCCAACGCTAGGCTCATCGAAGATATACGTAACATCAACGAGACTACCACTTAGATGCTTAACCATCTTGACGCGCTGTGATTCACCGCCAGACAAGGTGTCCGTCTGACGATCGAGTGTTAAATAATCCAGTCCGATATCGACCAGATGCTGCAATCGTTCCGTAAGTGATTTGATGATGGAGGAAGCAACCTCATTGTCAATCTCCTTCACGACTCGAATGAGCTGACCGACCTCCATTGCAGACATCTCAGCAATATTAAGTCCATTTATTTTACAGCTAAGTGCAGCTTGACTCAGCCTTGCACCGTGACAGCTGGAGCACGGTCCCTCGGAGATGAACGGTGTAACCGCTTTTTGGGTACGTTCTGACTTTGCTTTTAGATCCTGCTTTATGTATTTGTTAGTGAATTTCTCGATAACGCCTTCCACTGTAATATTCGTTGGCTTTCCTGCAAATTCTACTTTTACTTTTTTAGCCTTACCGTACAAAAGCTGTTCCAGTTCTTCCTCTGAATAGTCGCTTAGCTTCTTATCAGGGTCGAAGCCAGACTGTACGACCATTGACCAATCCCAGCCGTTTACTGCATAATCTGGCAGCATCAATGCCCCATCATTCAATGATTTTGACATGTCAATGGCTTTGTTCATGTCTACACCTAGCTTTCGACCCAGCCCATTACACTCAGGACACATGCCCTGTGGATCGTTAAAGGAGAACATATTGACATGTCCAATATGAGGTTGACCTATTCTGGAGAAAAGTAGCCTTAATATTGGTGATATATCTGTAATCGTTCCCATCGTTGAATGAGAACCGCCGCCGAGACGCTTCTGGTCCACAATAACAGCCATACTCAGGTTTTCGATCGCATCCGCGTCAGGCTGTGGATAGCGAGGTAGAAAATTTCGAACGAACATACTAAAGTTTTCATTCAATAAGCGTTGTGATTCTGCTGCAATTGTATCGAAGACAATCGAAGATTTTCCAGAACCAGATACGCCGGTAAAGATGGTGATTTTTCGTTTAGGAATCCATAGCGAAACGTTTTTAAGATTGTTCTCTCTTGCAGATGAGATAATAATATATTCTTGATTCGATTCACTCATAGTAACACCCTTTCTATAGGTTTGATTAGTTCGAACGATTATTATACCATTCATTGTGTATAATTCTAGAGGAATCTAAACCATTTATTTCATACGATATCTCGCATAGACATCATCCACAAATTGAACAACCTCTTCCTTTCTTGAAACTAAACTGTCGAGTTGCTCCTCTTCAAGATCGGAGAGTAATGTACCATTATATAGACATAATAAATGACCGTAGTTTAATGGTTTATTCACACCTACCATACGAGAAAGCTCGGCAATTTCATAGCCAAGCTGCTCAGGAGTTATTTGCATTCCAAGGCCCATAAAGATCTGGTCATATTCGCCTAACTCTATGGGCTTAGTAGAGCTTGAACCTGTAAAATATGAATGAATATAATGATCAATTCTAGCCGTGTACTTTTTCCAGGTGATGTCAGCTTCTATATCTTGATAATATCTCTTTTGTTCAGGATCAATTGAAAAGCAGCGCGGAATTGCAATCCAGTCTCGATACTCCTCTGAATGTAATACCTTCTGCATTGCTTCTTCTACCGTATTTCCTTCCAAGAGATAATGACGAGCAAGCGCGTTTATTCTTTCCGATAATTCCCAATCACGATTAATGATTTTTTCATCCATCGAACGGCCTCCTTAGCAGATTCAATAATACGGAGCACATAGATGAGGTTTACATATGTTGAAGCAGCTATTATACAGTATATCGAGAACTGTATAATATTGTAAATCTATTAACTTCACCTTCTATACATGAATTTGTCTTCGTTTCTATATAATTTATAAATTGCTTAGGAGGTGTAGCATGAATCCCGAACAAGTTCGAGAGTTTGATTTAAAAGCGGACATCAACCAATTAACTAGGTTTCTTATACAGCAGCAGCAAGCGGACGGTACTTGGCGTTTTTGCTTTGAGAATGGCACCATTATTGACGCGTATATGATAATTTTATTGCGAACATTACATTATGAGGACGAAGCATTCATTCAGCAGCTCCACCAACGAATTATAAAGGAGCAGCTGCCCAATGGATGCTGGAAGCTTTATGAGGATGAAGAGGATGGAAATTTAGCTGCGACGATCGATAATTTACAAGCGTTGCTGTTTTCTGGCTACAGCCAATTAAACGATGATAGCATCTTGAAAGCTAAACAGTTTATCCGCTCTAGAGGAGGAATCACTAACACGAAAGGTTTATTATGCAAAGCGATGCTCGCCATTACAGGACAGCAGCGCTGGCCCAAAGCTATCTCATCCATCCCTATGGAAATGCTCCTCCTACCTACTTATTTACCTATTAATTTCTTTGAGTTTTCAGGCTACTCACGAGTTCATCTTATCCCTATGCTTATTATGGCTAAGCAAGACTTCCACATCCAGTCTCCTTATCCACTAGATGACCTATTCGTTTCCCCTTCAACTCGTTATGAAGCTGAGGAATTCGAATCTGCTTCGTACCAACAGATGCAGGAGCGGATAGAAGAAGGTCGTAATCGTTTATTGGGTTCCTCTCTGAACGATATCGCCTCTGAAAAAGCGGTGCAATTTATGCTTGATAGAATTGAGGATGATGGAACATTGTACAGCTATGCAAGCTCTACGATCTTAATGGTTTTCTCTTTATTAGCATTAGGCTATGATCGTCAGCATCCAACCATTAAGAAAGCAATCGAGGGGCTTATACAGATGAGGTGTTATAGCTCAAGTCATACCGTTACAATACAAAACTCGCCATCAACGATATGGGATACTGCTTTGCTAAGCTATGCACTGCAGCAAGCCAACGTGAAAGCTAGTCATCCTGCTATCTTAAAAGCGAATTCATATATAGTAAACATGCAGCAGCACAAAAAAGGAGACTGGAGCGTACATAACGAAGGAGCAGCTCCTGGCGGCTGGGGGTTTTCTGAGTCAAACACGATCAATCCCGATATTGACGATACGACTGCGGCATTACGTGCGATCTATAGTATGTCTCAGGAAAATGAGTCCTATAAAGAAGCTTCAGTCTTAGGTCTAAATTGGGTGCTCTCTATGCAAAACAGCGATGGTGGCTGGCCTGCATTTGAGAAGAACGTAGATAATAAAATGGTGACGTGGTTAGCGTTAGATGGTGCGAAAGCAGCAGCGATTGATCCTTCGACGGCAGACTTAACAGGTCGAACGCTTGAATACCTCGGCCATTACAGTAAGCTTAAGCACGACAATCATCATATTCAGCGTGGCATTCGATGGCTAATGAACAATCAAGAGGCCGATGGCTCATGGTATGGGAAATGGGGAATTTGTTATATATATGGCACATGGGCAGCATTAACTGGCCTAAGTGCAGTAGGGATTACCTCGAGCGACAAACAAGTGCAGAAAGCGATAGAATGGCTGTATTCCATACAGAATCGAGATGGTGGCTGGGGAGAATCATGTACAAGTGATCGCCGCATGCAGTACACCCCTCTACATCATAGCACCCCCTCTCAAACGGCATGGGCATTAGATGCGTTAATTGCTATGCATGATCGACCGACTTCTGCAATTAACAGAGGTATAAAAAGGTTAATGGCATTAATTAATGAAAACGGTTGGCCTACGATATACCCTACAGGCGCTGGACTACCAGGTAACTTCTATGTTCATTATCATAGCTATCGATATATCTATCCCCTACTCGCCTTAAGTCATTATTATGAAAAATATGTATAAGCTTAGCCCAGTCATCCGCTCGTAGCTTCTCATATGAATAACTAGGAGGCTGATGCGGATGCCAAACTACAGAATCATTGTAGATCTTTCTGATAGGATGCTTTATCTTCTTGATTCCGATATCGTTGTACGAGGATTTCCAGTAGGAATTGGTAAGATGGTGTCGAAAACACCAGTTGGTGAATTCACCATCGTCAATAAACAGCGCAATCCTGGCGGTCCATTTGGTGCTTTTTGGATGGGTTTATCCAAACCACACTATGGCATACACGGTACGAATAACCCTGCTTCGATCGGTCATGAGGTCTCGCAAGGATGTATACGCATGTATAATGAGGATGTCTTGCAGCTAGCAGAAACTGTACCTGTTGGAACAAAAGTAACGATACGCCGGTGAGGGGTCACCGGCGTATCGTTATTTGTATGTCTGCTCTTACATATCGAATGCTAAAGCATATGATGTGGCAAAATTAGTGTGAACGCTAAGCTCTATATAAGCCCACCAGCCTGCTCACATATTTGCATCGCTTGCTGATGAACGCTTTCATCAACGACAACGGTCAGTAGTATGTCTCTCCCTGTTGGTCCATGATCGCCACCGCTGCTATAACCACTTGCGTCTGTACCGGCTGCCAATAATATTCCATCATCTCTACTAGAGATATCCGCATTAAGTGAAAGCGTGGCAAGGCTTGAAATATCTCCGGTAACAGGATTCGTAATACTGTTTAGTTCTCCTCCAGGATTTTTGGAGAAACGATCAATACTCATATCAATCGTGCCTAATGCTTCTAATTGTTTTGCTGCTTTTTGTGCTTCTTCCGGACTCTTAAAATACGCTAATATATTTTTCTCCAACTACTGCAGCCTTCTTTCTTACTCGTATTCGGAATCCTGTCTACGATCTGCTTGCTCCATACGCTCGAGTGCCTCCATATCTTCTTCGTCGGCTAGCTCCATCGAAAACTCTACATCCTCAATACCGTTTATCGGTAGCTTTTTCTGAGATTGATTTTGTTTACGCTTGTTCTCCATTTCTTTATCACCTCACAGCATGATTTTCGTTATTTTGTCCGTTTTTTATGTTTTTATGACGCTTATAAAGACACCAATCGTTGAATGCTTTAGACGTACATATTTATTGAGCTAAATTCAAAGGATATGACCGCAGTCCATTATTTTTAGAGGAGGAGTAATAGCATGAACAACCAACAAAAAAATCAAAATCAACAGCAAGCACAACAACAAGCTAATCAACCATTAAATAATTTAGCGCCGCTGAACAAAGAAGGAAAAGAGGCATGCAGTATCAGTAACAACGATACGAATTTTATTTTTAATGGTGGCGAAGAAATTACAGAATTTCAGCAGGAAAGAAAAATATTTAGTGAAAACAGACCAGCTGAATAAATAAATGCTCCTGATAAAGAGTCAGAAGTGTTCAATATGAATCATTGAATCACTCTCACTCTGCGAAATAAAATAATTGTTCGATTGAACAAAAACAGGTGAAGCAAGGAATTTACATTCTCCAGCTTCACCTGTATTATCTATTATCGTAAGCGACAAAACGCTTGATCTATAAAGCTCCAACGACTTTATGTGGTACATAAAGCTCCTCTAATGAAGCGATTTCCTCATCGGTCAACTTTAGAGTAATCGATTGTACGGACTCCTCTAGCTGCTCTATACTCGTCACTCCAATGATTGGAGCAGTTACGGCTTCCTTCTGAAGCAGCCAAGCAAGAGACACATGCGAGCGAGGAACTCCGCGACTCTCTGCAATCATCGTTACGCGGTCGGCAATCAATCGGTCTGATTCAGCGGTAGCACCGTATTTCGATTGTTGCGCTTTATCGGTTTTAGAACGATTGGTCTCCGTTGTCCACTCGCGCGCTAAACGCCCCGCAGCTAATGGACTATAAGGAATAACACCGATGTTTTCCTCTCTGCAGAGTGGCATCATCTCACGCTCTTCTTCCCGATAAATAAGATTCATATGGTTCTGCATGGACACGAAGCGAGTCCAGCCATTCGAATCGGCGACATGCAGCGCCTTAAGGAATTGCCATGCATACATAGCTGAAGCGCCTATGTATCTTACCTTCCCAGCTTTAACGACATCATGCAAAGCCTCCATCGTCTCTTCAATCGGTGTATGGTAATCCCAACGATGAATTTGGTACAGATCCACATAATCTGTTCCAAGTCTCTTAAGACTTTTATCAATTTCTGACATAATCGCTTTACGTGAAAGACCAACTCCATTCGGTCCTTCATGCATTCTGAAGAATACCTTTGTTGCGATAACGACCTCATCACGGTTCGCGTAGTCCTTCAACGCTCTACCGACAATTTCCTCACTAGCTCCTTCGGAATAAATATTGGCCGTATCAAAAAAGTTAATTCCTAGCTCTAATGCCTTCTTAATGATCGGACGACTGTTTTCTTCATTAAGCACCCATGGATGAGTCCATTTTGTGGCATCGCCAAAGCTCATACAACCGAGACAAATTCGAGAAACATCCAAACCAGTATTGCCTAGCTTTATGTATTCCATTTATTTACCTCGCCTTCTCACTATAGAATGATAAGATAAGAGTTCACAACAATTATCTCATATGGACAAATTTGTATCAACTTAATGGCCAGAGCAGTCAGTTAACTGAATTGTCACAACTATGAAGACTTTTCGAAAGAAGCGTATTCTTATATAAATTGATTGTTTATTTTGCTAAAATAGGAAGCAATCAATACCTAATGTATAAATACTTCTAGAGGAGGAAAATATAATGCTGCCAACGATTTTGGTTCTAGTTATGCTTTCCACATTTGCCTATCTTTTTGTTGCAGGTATAAGCATCATTAAGAATGACCCCCAGTAATACGAGATCGTATACATAAAAACGAGCGCATCTATAAACTAGATACGCTCGTTTTTATGTTTAGTGCTATAGGTTTTCCCATTTCTCCTTAAAGAACAACGTATAAACCTTGATCGCAATAACCTTTAGAATGAGATAGGCTGGTATCACAATAATCATAGCGATAATCCCACCCATTTTCCCTGCACCTAGTACAAGGATAATTGTAGTTAGAGGATGTATATTCAACTGCTTCCCAAAAATATAAGGTGCAATCAGATTATCCTGAATTTGCTGTGCTAGCAAAATAATGACCAGAGACCATATCGCCTTGGACGGTGAATCCACTAGTGCGACGATTACAATTGGTACTGAGGATAGTATTGCTCCAACGAATGGAATGAAATTTGCGATAACCGCAATGGTTGTCAGCAGCAGTGCATATGGCAAATCAATAATGATAAAGCCAATGTACATCAACACACCTAAAAAAACATTGACCAGCACTCTGCCGACAATAAAGCTGCTAAGTACTTTATCAAATTCCTCGAGCATTTCCTGTACATCGTTCTTAAAACGCGCTGGAGATCCATTAACAATGCGCGTCGGCAGCTTCTCGCCTTCCTTAAGTAAAAAGAACAGAATAATTGGTGTGATAAATAGTACAATGGTGAAATTGGACACGAAGCTCACTAGGCTACCGATATAAGCATTGATGCTTGATAGTCCTTTATTAATGTAGTTGGATACCGTCGACCAATCAAAGTCCGTAGCTGGGAAAATCGTTCGGAACATTTCCTGCTGCTGCAATTCTGTAATCTGTTTACCGATGGCATCAAAGAAGCTAGGTGCATTTTCTATCAAACTGATAAACTGTTTTTGCAGCAATGGCAGCATCGCGACGATGAACCAGACAATTAATGCCGAAAGTATTAAAAAGATGATGAGGATCGAAAAGATTTTTTTTATTCTGTATTTAGCGAGTAAACGAATAACGGGCCGCAACAGATAATAAAAAAATGCCGCTAACAGGATAGGAACGAAGATCACCTGAATCAATCCATACAAAGAGGTAAACAAGTAATCTACCTTAGAGTATAGAAAGACAATGACAAATATCAGCGCAACAAGCAAAGCAATCTGAATGGTTCGATTTAATTTGAACAAAGATATTACTCCTTTAACAGGTTATGTATGATGCAATGTGTTCAAGCATTACATACGTTTATATGCGCATTTGGTTTTATAAAATTTATTGTGAGTTCACCTGGACTTGTGTAGTCGACTGAAATTCTAGAGTAATATTGGCTCCCCCTGTTAAAGCATCTAAGGTTTGCCTGATCAGGAAGGAATATTTAGTTTGAAGCCACTCCATGGAAAATGGATTCGGACAACAAACGATGAGTGTTTCGTTTTCTAATCTTCCGGTTGCAGTTTGGAACCATGTCTTGTAGCTTTGTGCATTTATTTGTTTTTCTATTACTTTTAATACTTCACTCCATACTAACTCTGACGAATCTGAACTCGTTATTTCAGTCTTTACGACGTTCTCATCCGTTAGCCCTTCACTATGTCCTAACAATATTTGTTCCATCGTCAGGTTAAACAGTTTTGTGAGCCGTAATAACTGTTCAATATCAGGCAAACTCATCCCTTTTTCCCATTTAGATACAGCTTGATGACTTATGCCGAGCATCTCAGATAACTCTACTTGTGTCATGTTTTTATTCTTTCTACATTGCAAAATTCTCTCGCCGATTTTTTTATAATCCAGCATATACTCTCTCCTCTCTTACTCTGAAGAATCAGATTATACTAATTTCATCATAGCAAATTGAGCTATAAAGCTGTAGCGAGCGTTAGTTGAAGAGCTTTTGCAACTGTTAGTTGCTAAGATAAACGTATTAGAACTTGCACTATCGATATATTGTACAAAAATAGCTGCAAGAGCATTAACAGTAAATAGAATAGTTAGCATATGTGCCTATGATCACATAAAACGGCAGCCCACGTTCACCGGCTGCCATCGATTCATCAATCATTTTACTAAACCGTTGCATTCATCAAAACCGAGCATAAGATTCATATTCTGTATCGCAGCACCCGATGCACCTTTTCCTAAATTATCATAACGAGATATGATATTGATGTTGTCATTATTGCCGAATACGAAGATTTCCAAACGGTTTGTATGATTGCATGCCGTAATGTCGAATCTTCCATGATCGTGGTATGCTTCAGATTGAAATGGCATGACATGAATAAATGGTTCCGACGAATAGTACTCCGCTAAAGCCTCATGGATCTCTTGGGCAGTGGATTTTTTCGGTAGCATTCTGCTTATTAGCGGAATGGTCATTGCCATCCCTTGCCGATAATTTGCGATAACCGGTGTAAACAGCGGTTCATGCGAGAGTCCAGCATACATGCTCATTTCAGGTAAGTGCTTATGATCGAGCCGCAATGCATAATGCTTTGGAGCATGCAAAAGCTTTGACGCTATGTGCACTGGATTCTCATATTCCTCAATCCCACTTCTACCTGCACCTGAATACCCCGTTAGTGAATAGCACGATATTGGATAATCCTTTTGAAGTAAGCCAGCATCGATGAGTGGTCGAATGGTTAAGATAAAGCCAGTGGCGTGACAGCCTGGGACAGATACTTTAGAGGCGGCTCGAATGAGCTCTCGTTGACCTTTAATCTCGGGCAAACCGAACACCCAATCGTTGTCAGTCCTGAAGGCAGTACTCGTATTAATAACTCTAGTGTCTGTATTCTTAATTAGCTCGATGGATTCTCTTGCCGCAGAATCAGGTAGACATAGAAATACAAGATCAGCTTGATTAAGCAGCTTGCTGCGTTCCGTTGTGTTCTTTCTCTTGTCAGCATCTATGCGCATAACCTCTATGTTTGCTAGCTTTGATAAATCCTCAACAATCTTTAAACCAGTCGTGCCTTCTTGCCCGTCGATAAACACATTATATTTCATTCTCTCCCTCCAAACATGGTATACATATGTTCAATATTGCATAATTATACATTCATATGTAATTTTATTCAATTACTAATACCTTACTTATGCGCATGTAAGCCATACAGCAGTACATTACGTTTACCATGCTTCTATCTCACAAGAGAATTTTATTAATCGTGTTGTTGCTCACAACTAACAAACGGTAGCAAAGTTAATCTAGCTACCGTTTGTTCAAGTTCTATGAGTCCATTCATTTTTTAATACATTTACATGTATGCTGTCGTACAACCTTTGTTATTTACTTGTAGGTAGCGACAGTAACCCCGTCTTCTGCTTATCAGTCTTTTCCTTTCGAGCACTTGAAGCTAGTAGAACTACTGCTGCAACGGCTGCAATGCACCACATGACACGATATGCTAATGACATCCCTTCTCCACCGTAATACATGATCGTTCTTAGACCAGCTGCTGCGTAACGAAGCGGAGTCCATGAATATAGCCAGTCTTGAGTTGTTTGCGACATAAACTCAGGTGCCATATTTAACAATGGTAACGAGAAGAACAGAAGCAACACAAGTAAACCAATTGCCGGGAAACCGATCCAGCTTAACAGTGCTGATTGGAGGAGGAAAAAAGCAGCAGCTACAAGCCACAAGAACAACCAAACGTGCAAAGGATTACTTATATGCATTCCATACCAAGTATTGGCCATCCAAACCGTAAAGCCTGATGCAGCAGCAGTTAAGACCAATCCTACAATTAATTGTACAGTAACAACTGCGAATCTACGGTCGGTTGTTTGTCGACAATTTCTAACAGCTAAAAATAGGAAAATAGAGCATATCAAGCTTCCAATCCAAATTACCTGCGTCAAAATATTTGGTGCAGTGCCATTACCGTTATTACTGCCCACAGCATGGACGACGATCTCCTCTATATGGAACGGAGTTAATAGTGCTTTTGCAGTATGGATAGGCAATTGCTCTGCCTGTTCCCCTATTTGGCTCAATAGATTTTGAGAGATTTCGCTTTGCATCATATCCATCATTTGATTCAGCATAGTTTTAACTGCTGATGCAGCCTGACTATTCATTCCTTCATTAAGATATTGCTTAATTGTAGAAGGAACAGGTGAAGGAGATTGAATAGACAACACTCCTCTGCTGAAATCAGCCGGTATAATGAGGGCGCCATATACGTTTTGAGCTTCTAGCTCTGCTTGAACATCACTTTCGGAGTCCATTGTAATCCAGTTAATTGGTAGCTGATCCAATTCTGTAACCTTTTGCTTCACTAATTCACCCAATGCGATCTTTTCGCCCGTTGGCAAATCCACTGGCTGATCAAGCATGACAAGAGCTACCGGTAATGCTTTAGCTTTTGCCCCTAGTACTGAGCCCATCATCGCTAAACCAAAAATGATAAGTGCGACAAAAACAGCAGCTCCACCTATCCATAATATTTTCTGCTTCAATAAAGACAATTCCAACGCCATCCTTTCAATTTAATGAACATGTTGTTGATTATTAATCACACTGTCAATTATAATGAGCATAGGAAAAACATCAATAATCAATAAATCGCCGAGATGTTCAATATTCAACACTTTCATTGCTATCTGTTGATTGAAAAATAAATTCGTATTAAGAAATTTGCGAAAGGAATGTAATGATGACTAAAAAGACAGACTTGCGAAAGCTTCGAACAAGAAAGCTTCTTCGCCAAGCACTGGTTGAACTGATGCAGGAAAAAGGACTGGAGAAAATAACTGTTAGTGATCTTACGATGCGTGCTGAGATCAATCGTGGCACGTTCTATCTTCATTACAAGGATGTAACGGATCTGCTTCAACAATGTCAGCAACAATTGATGGATGAGCTCTCATTACTCGCGAATGAAATTCAAATCGATGAGCTGCTTAAAGCTGCAAAGCGTGATGAGCCGTATGAGAAAATTGTTGCCATACTCGAGTTTTGGTATGAGCATACTGATTTTAGTAAGCTAATGCTAGGCCCTAAGGGAGATCCTGCATTCGCAATGGGCATAAGGAAATTTATGCAGCAAAAATTATTTAATAAACTTACTGACTTTATTCCAGAGGATCAAGCCTCGAATATTAAGGTGCCAAAGGATTACTTGATTGCATTTATCTCGTCGGCCAATGTCGGTGTACTGCAGCATTGGTTTGAATCAGGTCAGCATCAATCACCGCGAGAGCTGGCACTAATTATGACGCGTCTTATTGCTCAAGGACCGGTTAAGGTTACTGGCTTACATGAATAAACATCCGCTCTATGATGATCATGCTCATGACGCGTGACCTAATCATCATGCTTAACATCAAAATGCCGAAAAGCTCAAGCTTTTCGGCATTCTTCATTTACTATGGTTTTATAGCTTCTATATCGTTTTACTGCCCGAGTAGATAGTGCTAATTCGTTCCACTACGGCTGAGGCATCAAGCAAATCTTTAGTATTGTTTATGCGGTCAATCCACTCCACCTTACCGCTTGCAGCGTCTTTGCCAACAATGATACGATACGGGATACCTATTAGATCCGCGTCCTTGAACTTCACACCTGCTCGTTCATCTCGATCATCGATTAGCACATTAATCCCCGCTTGCTCTAATGGTGTGGCCATTCGTTCTGCAAGCTCTCGCTGGTTCTCATCTGCGTAGGATATTGGGATGATGTGAAGCTGGTATGGACTAATAATTGTTGGCCATACAATCCCATCCCCTTCAACCTGCTGCTCAATTAATGCTGACAATATTCGGGATATGCCGATACCGTAGCAGCCCATCACGAAATGCTGTGATTTCCCGGCTTTATCAAGGAATGTAGCTGACATGCTCTCACTGTATTTTGTCCCGAGCTTAAATATATGTCCCAGCTCAATTCCTCTATTAAACTGTAAACGTCCTGCCTCACAGCGTGGACAAGTATCACCTTCAACAACATTGCGAAAATCTGAAACATGCGTGACGTCTAGGTCTCTTCTTACGTTCACATGCTTATAGTGGTAGTCTTGCTCATTGGCTCCTAGGATGCCGTCCGTTAATTCGAGCACACTATAATCAACGAGTACTGGAACGGTTAAGCCGATTGGACCAACGTAGCCAGTAACAGAGGATATATGTGCTGCAACTTCGTGATCGTTAGCTAGATTAATAGTTAATGCCCTTAAATAATTCTTTACCTTTAGTTCATTAACCTCATAATCTCCACGAACAACGACAGCAACGGGCTGACCATCAACGATAAACAGCATCGTTTTTATGATTTGTTTTGCGTCAACACGAAGATTTTGCACTAGCTGCTCGATTGTGCTCATGCCAGGTGTATAAAGCTTTTCAAGCGGTGCATCATTAAATCTTGTCTGACTGTGAGCTATTACTTCGACAAAATCGGATGGGTTAACCTTTGCCGATGCTTGCTCAATATTCGCTGCGTATTGACATTGATCACAGTGTGCAATGGTGTCCTCCCCAATATCAGCCAGTGCAATAAATTCATGCGTCCCTCCTTCTCCGCCAATTGCCCCGGCATCTGCCTCTACAGCACGATAATTTAGTCCTAATCTCGTAAAAATTCGGTTATATGCCTCATACATGCGATGATAGGTCGTGTCTAGCCCTTCCCAATCCGTATCGAACGAGTAGGCGTCCTTCATAACAAACTCTCGTGTGCGTAACAAGCCGAAGCGTGGTCTACGTTCATCTCGAAACTTCGTTTGAATCTGATAAAGCGTTACTGGCAGCTTGCGATAGGAGTTAATATCTTGACGTACTATCGAAGTTATGACTTCCTCATGGGTAGGACCAAGCGCAAATTCTCGTTGCTGTCGATCAGCTAGTCTTATCAGCTCAGGTCCGTAAACATCATAGCGACCTGACTCCTTCCATAGCTCAGCAGGCTGCATGACGGGCATTAGTATTTCCTGTGCGCCCGCAAGGTCCATTTCCTCGCGAATGACTTGCTCTATCCTTTTAAGTACACGTAAGCCAAGCGGCATATAGCTATAGATACCAGCCGCTAGCTGCTTGATTAAGCCAGCTCTTAGCATTAGCTGATGACTAACTACCTCTGCATCAGCTGGCGCTTCTCGTAATGTAGAAAAATACAATTGGCTTTGTTTCATTTCCAGCCCTCCTATGGATTGCTTAATATCGGTAGAAAATAAAAAAGACACATTCGTTAGGGACGAATGTGTCGTGATACCACCCTAGTTCGACGAAAAGCAAGCACAATTACACTGCTTTTAGTCCTTCATTAGTATAACGGCAAGTTAAACCGGTAACGATAGCGAATAACTTATCGTTACTGCTCACAAGATAGGGACTTTGCTCAATCGTTTCGAGAAGTCTTTCAGCCGGTGGACTTCCTCTCTGTTCAGCGATGCATGGAGCAAAATGGTCTTGATCAGGCGCATTTAGAATATATAATTGTTCAATACTGTAGCGGAAAGTAACGAAAAAGTCAACTATATGCTGTTACACGATACCTTATCCTAATCGTTGCCATTCTGTAATGGTGGTTTTTATAGATTGCGATAGATGAGCGTGGTAAAAACCTTTCGGTCTGCCATGAATCATGCCCAGCCTTCTTACTGCGATAAATAGTGCCCAGAGCGTAATTTCTGCCTTGTCTCGCTCCGACAATTTCCTAACATTGTTATATCCAGACAATAATGCTTCATATCCACCTAAGAAATCATGAGTTCTAAAATGACCTAGGTCATACCGAGCGCTCACCGCTTTAATATCACCGAAATCAATAATTCCACTATAAGCACCGTGATGTTGAAATATATGCGATGTATCGAAGTCGCCGTGAGCCAGATAAGCCCTTTGTTCGTTGATGAATTCGAAGCCTTCTTCTAAAGCAGTTCTCACCACATTTATCGAATGATCCTGTAAGCCATAATGATGTAATATAGACAGATCATGCTCTAAAAACTCTTCGTAGTAGCATCGCATAGATTCGTGCTCACCAGTCAGTGTAGCATTTACAGCTCGATCAATCTCACCAAAGCCCTTTAGTTCAATCTGATTGACTAGAGCGATTTGTTCACCTGCATGATATAGAATTTGTGCGAGGTTGTCATGATCGATCTCTAAGTCAGGCCGATCTAGATCACTACCTAATAGCTCTTCTGTAACCATAATAGATAAACCGATGAGATGATTTCTCTGTTCGTAATAGATGACGTTAGGAACGTTAATTCCTTTACTCCGTAGAAGCCTAAGCACTTTAACCTCAGCATCGAAACTAGCAGCTTGCTCTGGCAATATTCGAAGATAAAACGTTTGATGATCTGTGAATATCCGAAATACGTAAGTAGAGCTCCCTTTTGTTACTCTTTCTAATTCCACTCGTTTTCCGAAATAGTGTTCAGTGATTTCTCCTATCTCTATAGCCGGCACTTCAATTCTCTTCAACTATTCTTCCCCTCTCAGATTAGGGAAAAACGTTACATTACAATACGTAATCCCCTATAAGAATAAGAAACTTGGATTTATTGATGAACATACAACATCACTCCTTTCATTGCTTGCACTATTATAACATTTTTATCCTTTTATTTTATCGATCAATTTTCCTGTGGTATCCAATCATAAAGAAGAAACTCCTCGATAACGAGGAGTCTTAATATTGCATATATTCATTTAGCGTATAGTAATCGTTTGACGATATTGCTCAGATACGGTTTTATAGATTAGCTCATATCCTGCTTCATTGGGATGGATGCCGTCTTCACAGATCAGATTTTGATAGTCATGGTTCAGAAGAAATGCCGAACGAATATCGATAAGTGGTACTGATAGCTGTGAAGCGAGCCGCGTAACCTGGGCATTATACAGTTCCTGCCAACGATAGATTACGTTCACATCGCCTCCAAGCCATGTCAGAATATGATCCTTATTCAGATTACGAGAAATCCATTCAAAATATTTATCTGGAACCAATGGCGGCAATGTCAGCATAATCGGGTTCCCTTGACACTCACGGATTTTGGCGATCATCTCAGTATATTTCTTATTAAATACTGGTATTGGCGTATTGCATTCGTGATTCGCTTGCGGATTGTCCGATATTTCCTTCCAGTTATAGTCGCAATCATTGCCACCAAACTCTAGCAGTACATTTTTAAAGTGCTTCACTTTATCTAGATGCCGATCCAAAACTGCGAGTCCCTTCGTTACCGTGCTTCCCATCATACTATAGTTTTGAATAGAAAGCTTCTCGTCACTAGTGCCAAATAGCTTCTGCAGATCCATCTTCAATGTACTGTAACGATTGGAATCCGAGCGAAGCAAAATCCCTTTGCCGATGGAATCACCAAATATACCTATGTTCAAGCTGCCGTTCAGCATTATTCATTCCCCCATTCCGTACACTTCTCTCCACCTAATTATATCAATGTGCGGAGTGAAACTGCAGATGATGAGTGTCATAACTTCGATATGACGAACGTTAGTACATAAGCTAAAAACCCGAGTGGTGCATAAGGAATGCACCACTCGGGTGCCGCAAAGTAGTTCTAAAAAGATTGTTCTTTCTCCTAATACGCTAAGCTATTGCATCGATGCTTAACAATCGCAGCTGCGCTCTAAAGCAGCGTCTCCGCACCGTCAATAAAGATTTCTGTACCAGAGATATGGCTTGAGCTCGAGGATGCTAAAAACTTAACGAGATCAGCAACCTGTTCAGGTTTACCAGGGCCGTGCTCGAGCGGTTGACTTCCTTCAGGATAGACAACTGGAATTTGAATCTTTTCCACTTCTGGCTGCTTGAACGTGTTCTCACCAATATTGGTTTGAATGGCGCCTGGACAGATTACATTTACACGTATTTTATACTGTGCTAGCTCTAGTGCGGCCATTTTAGCAAAGGCAACCTGCCCTGCCTTCGAGGAGCTGTACGCTGACATACCGAATCCAGAAAACTTTCTACTGCCATTGATCGAGCTCGTAATGATGATGCTTCCACCGTTTTGCTTCATATGTGGAATTGCATATTTAATCGTAAGGAATGTACTTTTTAGATTTGTAGTTAACGTTTCTTCCCATTGATCTGGTGTAAGATCCTCGATTGGCGCAACCGTGCCATTGATACCAGCATTCGCAAACACAATATCGATGGTTTTGAATGTATCTACAGCTTGTTGAATCGCTTGCTCAACGCGCTTAGGATCGGCAACATCGGTATCGACAAAGATGCATTCCCCACCTAGCTGCTTGATCTGCTCCTCTGTCGTTTCCGCTCGTCGATTATTTAGGTCGACAAGTACAATTTTAGCTCCTGCCTTCGCCAAAGCAATGGCTGTCGCTTGTCCTATCCCTGAAGCAGCACCTGTAATGACTGCAACCTTGTTGTCTAGACTGTTATTGTTATCTGTCATTCTCGTATACGACCTCCCGTTAAAAGCATCATTAGAATCGTTACAGCTTAATCATAGTTTTACCAGCCTCTTAAAAAAAATCCGAAAAATACGGCGTATGCTGCTCAATCGCATCTTCTAATAGATCAAGTGTTTCTGGTGCGCACTTTATGCGACCAATCTTACGCAAATATTCAGGACGTTTATATCCGAGTAACATCGTCGTCATCGTCTGAATGCTGATGCTATCCTCATTTTGCTTTGTAGAGCGTGTTATGCTACCCTTACCATTCTTATCGATTTGTAGAGTAAAGGTCCCCTGGTTCCATGACAGTAATGGGTCATTGAGCGTAAATGTCCATTCCCGTTCCGTTATGTCTGGCTTGAACGGATACTTCGCAATAAATTGCTCAATATCTACAATTCGTGCCATATAGTAAGGCGAGATGGATTCCTTAATATCTGCATCCTCTAGCAGGAATGACAGCTGCTCATCGGTGTGAATATTGCCGGTTACCTTAGATATCATAGAAAAATGCGCACTAATAAAGTTCCAAAGTCCGCTACGCGCTTCCTCATCGATAAAAATCATATCCTTGACGTGAAAAACCTCATCCTCGATCCAGTACAATATGTAGCCGCTTGGCTCTCCATCCTCGCTATAATAGACAGCAGCCATCAAGTCATCAGAATCCCAACGCCAATATTCGCTCCACGCAAGGTCATTACGAAGCATAGCTCCATGTGTGATGAGTGAATATCGTTCGTAGGCTCTAATAACGTCCTCACTTTCAGGGTCAACGCGTGAGACATCACCTGGTACTGGTCTATTTTTAGGCAATTGATAGTCTTGAACCTCAAATACGATTTTGTCAGATATGATTTCCCAACCTTTACGACGGTAGTATGGAATCGAATATGGGTACAAGTAGGAGATGGATTGGTTTCTTTCTCGCATATTGGTTAATGCCTGCAGCAGCAATCGGTTCATTAGTCCTTGACCAGAATATTCGGGAAATGTCCCCACTCCCGTTACACCGCCCATATCATAGGTTTGGCTGAAAATTCTCACTTGAAAAGGATAGGTTGCGACTTGAGAGATTAATTCATCTCCATCAAACCAGCCGATAACATCCGCTTGCTCCAGCACCGGTGATTTGGCGCGAACGATCTCCTCCTCATCCCAGCCTGATTTCATAAGCTCCTTATGTGTAACTTGAAAGACATATCGCAACAGACGGGAATATTGCTCCAGATGTGATAGATCAACCTTTTTCATTTTCAAATTTTGTTTGCGATGCATGTCGTAGACTCCCCTTAGCATTTTTTTTAGGTTTACACGAATCATCCGATAATATTCTGTGAAGCAGATAAGGTGATCGTTTTCTATAGTCCTTGGTGCGTATTGAATAAAAAAGATGCGCCCAAGCATTCACTTGAGTGCATCCTCACCATCGATCTAAAGGTTGTTTCTGTTTGCTGATATGCTCTTTAGTTTGTCACAGCTATAGCCTTGCTACTGTTTATCATGATCTTCCTTCTTAGTTGTTTCCTCAAGCATTACTGCATTTAATGCATTAAGAAAAGCCATCGCACTCGCTTTAATAATATCTGTATCCATCGCACGTCCGCTGTACGTTTTGTCCTCATATGAGATCTGGATATTTACTCGTCCAATCGCTTCTTTGCCTCTAGAGATGCTGTAAATCTTGTAATCCTTCAGCTTCACATCTAGCTTGGCGATATCCTTCAGAACCGAGTAAAGCGAATCAATCGGGCCATTCCCTCCTGCGCTTCCTTTTAGCAGTTGATCACCATATTTCAGCTCAACCGATGCAAACGGATTCGTATCATTCGTCGTAACCTCAAACGAGATTAGCTCGAACATCCGGTGATTTGCTTGTGTAGTAGAAGTAAAATGCTTACTAACTAGCTCGAAAACGTCATGATCATACACTTCTTTTTTCCCATCTGCTAGTTCAAGAAACTGTGGAAACAGCATCTCAGCTTCCTCATCACTAAGCGTAAAACCAATTCTTTGTACCACATTCTTAAATGCATGTCGTCCTGATCGCGCGGTTAAGATCAGCTCCATGCTATCCACGCCTACCTCCTCTGGAGACATAATCTCGTAAACCTGCTTATCCTTCAGCAATCCATCCTGATGAATGCCTGATGAATGGGCAAAGGCATTATCACCTACAATGGCTTTATTTACTTGCACATCAAGGCCTGTCAAATGAGTAAGCATTTTTGAGGTAGGGTTTAGTTCCGTTGTATGAATATCGGTGTAGCAATGATAGAAGTTTTCTCTCACCTTAAGTGCCATCACCACCTCTTCAAGCGCTGTATTGCCAGCCCGTTCACCAAGGCCGTTAATGGTGCATTCAACCTTATCTGCACCGTTTTTAATAGCGCTCAGAGTATTGGCTGTTGCCATACCCAGATCGTTGTGACAATGCACGCTTAACATCACTTGATCGTTCAAATTTTTTAAGCGGTCATTAATTTTATAGATCAGCTCACCGAACTGTTCAGGCACAGCATAACCAACAGTATCGGGGATATTAATGATCGTCGCTCCAGCCTTAACGACAGCCTCAATGGTAGTCCACAAATATTCGAAATCGGATCGCGATGCATCCTCCGTAGAATATTGAACATACGGAAGTAGCTTTTTGGCATATTGAACCGCATCAACCCCCATCTGCAGCACAGCATCCCTCGAACGATTAAACTTCTTCTCAACATGAATGTTGGACGTGCCTAGCACGATATGGATAAATGGATGCTGGGCAAGCTTTATGCTTTCATAGACAGCATCAATATCACTCTTTACGGCACGTGCAAGTGTTGTAATTGACACACTTTCTCCTACCTGCTTCGCAATTTCCTGAACGGCTAGAAAATCACCCTTCGATGAAGATGGGAAGCCTGCTTCGATCATATCTACATTGAGTTTTTTCAATTGATGAGCAAACTCAATTTTCTGATTAACATTTAATTTTGCACCTGGAACCTGTTCGCCATCACGCAGCGTAGTATCCAAGACGATAATTTTTCGGCTCATGGAGAACCCTCCCTCAATAGAAATATAACAAGCATCTATGTGAAGCGAGTTTGATTAAACCCGGTCTTTAATCAACAAAAAAACTCGTCTCTATATAGAGACGAGTTTTAACTCGCGGTACCACTCTAATTTATTTTATTCATCGAATAAAATAATCTTCTTCGATGGCCAACACCATCTATCCTTTTAACGGTGGAATTCCGGCTTACCCTACAGATTCAGGCAGCTGTTCATAGACGAGTTCAAAGTAAATGATACTACCGTTTCACACCAACCAACGGCTCTCTGCAAGCTCAGCTTACTTCTACTATTTCTAATCAATACATTTCAATATGTTGTTGTTAGAGATTATATGGATTAAAAAAGCTGATGTCAAGAAAAACTTTTGAAATAATTAACAAATGGAATTTTGACAATGAAAATTATCATTTAAAAAGGATAGGTTGCGATTTGAGATATTACTCATCTCCATCAAACCAGCCGATGACATCCGAAGCACAAGTCATGTGACGAAAGTAGGCTATATGTAATCTATATTGAAACGATTGGACAGTATTCCTTAGTAAAATAATGTATAATATCGTAAGTAATAACGGCGCGAGTTTAAGTGCTCTTATGTAGCTATCTGTATAAAGGAGTTAGATAAACGTATGGCAATGATCGATGATTTATTAAAATTAGATATCCGTATTGGTACTGTACTAAAAGCAGAGCATTTTCCAGAAGCTCGGAAACCTGCAATTAAGCTGGAGATAGATTTTGGCGAGATTGGCATTAAGCGTTCGTCTGCTCAAATAACGAGGAGATATGAACCGAATAAGCTTATTGGTCAACAAGTGGTTGCCGTTGTTAATTTTCCAATCAGACGAATAGCTGGCTATGAATCTGAAGTGCTAGTTATCGGGGGGATTCCAGAGGAAGGCGATGTTGTATTATTAAGACCTGACGCACCAGTTAAGAATGGAACGCCGGTTGCTTAATGCTAAATACTCACATACTTTAATGATGCAATGGATAGAGCTCCTAAAAAGACGTGGTTGCAATGGAAACCAAGTTTTCTTAGGAGCTTTATCCTTCGAGAATTATAAATTATTTGTGATCTGTACGTTCGGTAATGTTTAGTTCGATAATGTTTAGTTCGATAATGATAGTGAAGTGTCTGACCTAGTCATTCTGCCATTCCTCTTCAATGAGATCAGCGAGTACTGCAGCACC
This sequence comes from Paenibacillus camelliae, assembly GCF_023715345.1. Classification (GTDB taxonomy): domain Bacteria; phylum Bacillota; class Bacilli; order Paenibacillales; family Paenibacillaceae; genus Pristimantibacillus; species Pristimantibacillus camelliae. The sequence continues at coordinate 101,024 of NZ_JAMBNY010000001.1, read as the reverse complement.
AGCTTTACTACCTGAAGCTGCGGCAATAATAAGCTGAGAAGGCATGACATATGCAGCATCTCCTGCAGCAAAAACGCCTTCTGCTGTCGTTTTCCCCATCGGATCCGTCACGATACCACCCATTTCTGTTGACTCATAGCCCAGCTCCTCCTGGAAGCTTAGATTGGCAGACAACTGTGTAGCAACCATTCCGCCACTACATTCAATCTGTGAGCCGTCGGTAAACCGAACCTTCTCAAGCTTACCATCTGATCCGATAAATGCTGCAATGGATTGTTCAATGACAGGAATCCCTCTTTCTCTAAGCTGATTCAGCTGTTCCTCCTCCAAAATTTGCTTCCCATTCGTGCACACGGTCAATTGCTTACTCCAGTTATATAGCAGCTTAATCGAATGGAACAGATGAGGAGTATCGGACACGAGTACTAGCGGTTGATCGCGGTGCTCCCAGCCATCACAAAAAGGACAACTGAACAAGCTTTTACCGTAAAATTCATGAATACCGGTAATGTTCGGCAGTACTTCCTTTATGCCAGCAGCTAGTAGCAGCTTACGTGCTGGAATGATTTCTCCTGACACAAGCCTCAGCTCAAAGCCGTTCTTCGTTCTGCTTACCGATTCAACTTCTGCTTGCATCGTTTCTACAGATGGATAACGATGAATCTCCTCGTTCGCGATTTTTCTAAACTCTGCAGGCTTAATTCCATCACGAGTTAAATAGCCGTGTGACTCATGTGCGACTCGATTCCTTGGCTTACCGCTGTCCAGCACTATGACCTTTCTTTTGGCTCTACCAAGCACAAGTGCCGCATTCAATCCCGCGGGACCTCCGCCTATAATTGCGCAATCGTATAACATAAAACGCCTCCATCCAATATAGATATTATAGATATGTTATGTCTGTAATGTGAGTATATATAGAGGAGCTCTCCCCCTACCCGCTCATAGTTATGAGTCGATGTAGATAGGTATAGCTCCTTGCTATCAGTTCATCATGGTTAAGCTTAATGATAGTGCTCTACTACGGCTAAGCTTCTCGTACATGGGAGGCAAGCTCTATAAGCTTTTTATTTTGCAAATATCGCTCCATGTCCTTCTCAGCTGCAAGCATGACTTGATGGATTTGACATTGCGAATCGACATGATCCACACATTCAAATAACGAGGTCAATCCTTCAATAGCGTGAATTACATCAAGAAAGCTAATCTCATCAGCTTGCCTTTTCAAGCGATAACCGCCACCAGCACCAGTTGCTGATTCGATTAGTCCTGCCTTAACCAGTTTCGTAAGTATTTTAGATAAATACGTTGGTGAAACCCCTTGCTTCTCTGCTAGAAGCTGAACACCAATCGGCTTATCTTCGGTATAAGCGATTAGATACATCATCGTATGAAGAGCATAGCTGGTCGCTTTTGAATATTTCATGATGTCCTCCAATTATAGACTTTATGTGTCTATAATATCTATAGTGTAAATCAATGTCAAGCAGATTACAGTTTTTTCAATCAAGCTGTCGCATGGTCAGATATAATCATGCTAGTATTAGTGCAGAGCCTACAACAGGAGGATATTATGTTTTTATCAATCTTAATTTTTATACTTGCAGGGCTTGCAGAAGTCGGTGGCGGATATTTGATATGGCTTTGGCTAAGAGAGTCCAAGCCTCTATGGTATGGTGCAGTAGGTGCAGCTGTACTTGTTATCTATGGCATATTGCCAACGCTGCAAAGCTTTCCTAATTTCGGGCGGGTTTACGCGGCGTATGGTGGTGTTTTTATTGTTATTGCGGTGCTTTGGGGATGGCTCGTTGATAAAAAAGCACCCGATCTATATGATTGGCTAGGTGCAGCGATCTGCTTGCTCGGAGTAGCGGTTATGCTATGGGCACCAAGAAGCTAACGCAGCCCCAGATCAACATACCTTTCATATAAAAGGCTGTATATGCATCCTTCAGCGCGATTGTGCTCGCTTGAAGAAGCCTATACAGCCTTTTAATATAATTCACGTATATCAAGCTCATATCTCAGCATGACTTGAACAGGTCGCCTAGACTGTCCATGCATGAAAATCAATGACTCGATCACAAACCTTGTGTAACAATGCTCGATCATGACTGACAACTAACATGCCCATCTTGCGTCGCTCGGCAATTTGCAGTGCGGTTTTCCAGATTTGTGCTTGCGTAATGGCATCAAGCATGGTTGTCATCTCATCGGCAAGCAAATAACTCGTATGTGGACTCAAGGAACGGGCAATACATATACGTTGCAGCTGGCCACCCGATAGCTCTGAGGGCCAGCGATTAAACCAGCTTCGATCGATATGCAGTGCATCCAGCAGCTCATCATCTGGCTGCCAGCCCTCATTCAATATAGCGCCCACCTTCCAGCGTGGGTTAACCGCATGCTCAGGATGCTGATAAACAAGCTGTACTGGGTGATAGCCTCTTTTGGGCAGGAGATGACCGTTAATCCGTACCTCACCTTCTGTGGGTGAATCCATTCCAGCTAAGATGCGACATAGCGATGACTTTCCACTTCCACTGGCTCCTTGCAAGCCAACAATCTCGCCTTGACGAATTGATAAATCAATGGAGCGAAACAGCCAGCTCTTATCAGGCAGCTGCTTACCAATGCCTATTGCTTCCAGCTTCATGACTGCCACCCCTTCACATGAATAAATTGATTCTGTGGCAGTGCCTGCCATAATGCCCGTGTATAGGGATGTACAAGCGCAGTACCCTCTCCAGTAAAGCTTGAAGCGGGCGCAATTTCCATCAGTTCACCACTATGCAGTACAGCAACACGGTCCGCAATTTGCGCTGCTGCGGTTAAGTCATGTGTAATGAACAGAATCGCTGTTCCCTGGTCAGCCATTTGCTGAAAGACCAGTAGTGTATCTTGAGCGACCTGTTCATCAAGGCCAGGCGTAGGCTCATCGGCAATGATTAGCTTAGCACCGCTTACTGCAGCGATACATACGAGTACACGTCTAGCCATTCCACCTGACAGCTGATAAGGATACATGGCAGCAGCAGCCTGTGGCAGACGAAAACGCTCAAATACCTTTTGCCGCTCCAGCTTAGGATTACCTATACGAACAGCCTCTTCCACTTGCTGTCCAACGCGCATGAGCGGGTTCAAATACTGTACGGATTGCGGGATTAATGCAATCTGATTTCCTCTCAGCTGCCGCATTCGTCTATCTGTTAACGGTTGACCATCGAACGTTAGCTTGCCAGATATGGCGGCATGCTCTGGCAGAAGTCCAAGTATAGAATGAGCGAGTAGGCTTTTTCCAGATCCGCTCGCACCAACGATTGCCAATATCTCGCCTGCTTGTACAGATAAAGAGAGCTCTCGAATAACTGGCATTGTACGCTTACGCATTCTAAAATCATAGGATTCAAAGGCTATTGAAAGCTGATGAATGTCTAGCAGATGCATGGTTGCTCCTCCTCTCTATTGCCGTGCACGGCTTGGGTCGATGATTGAATATAAGCTGCGAGCCAGCATATCGAAGGCTCGCACGACGATAAACAAGCATAAGCCCGGAAACACTGCTAGCCACCACATACCCGCAGAGATATACTTCATAGATTCGGATAATATGATGCCGATCGCCGGCTGATGCGGTGATAATCCCATGCCTAAAAACGTAAGTGCTGCCTCGTGCAGAATCGCATGTGGAAACATTAACAATGCACCGACAATAAATTGAGGAAGTAGATGTGGCAGCATATGTCTTGTTGCAATCCACCATGATGATTTTCCTAGCTGCTTCGATATGATGACATAAGGAGCGACTTTCATCGCTAGGATTTCAGCACGCAATAGTCTCGCAAGACTCGGCCAATGCGTAAGTGCCAGAGCAAGGATGACCCCCTTCATCCCGCCGCCTGCAGCGAACGCAATGAGGATGAGCAGCACAAGATGAGGTACACTTAAAAAGCAATCAATTAACCATGTAATGATACGATCTGCTGTTTTTCCAAGCGTTGCGGCGATTAGTCCTAGAATGCATGCAATAATCGCGCTTGAAATTGATGCTGCCGTGCCGACGCCAATGCTCAGCGCCAAGCCCTTCATCGTACGCGTAAGCATATCTCGCCCTAGCCAATCTGTTCCGAACAGATGATTCCATGAAGGAGATAAGTTTCTAGCATCAAGCTGTGACAGCAAGCCCTTGCTGCTAAGCAGCGCTGCAAGCAGTAAAGGAACAACAAGAAGTACGCTTGCGCTAATGATGGTAAGGAGATAGCTACGCTTCATGCTTGTACCACTCCTTAATGCGCGGATCAATGATGCGATACGTCCATTCAGCGATCGAATTGCCGACAAAGACAAAGCATGTGCTGAACAGTACGATACCCATAAGAAGCGGGACATCACCTCTAGTGCTTGCCTCAACCGTTGCTTGTCCAAGGCCAGGGTATGAGAACACCTGCTCGATGAGCACCGCTCCTCCGAACAGCTCACTGAACGATGCAAATTGCAATGTTATCGCTGGCAAAAGGATATTGCGCAAGCCATGCCGCCACACTAACTGGAGGCCACTCAACCCTTTTGCTCTTGCGAATGTTATATACTCGCTTGATAACACCTCAATTAGCTTCTCACGTGTATGAAGTGCGATATGAGAAACACCAACAAGACTTAACGTTATTGCGGGAAGGATCATATGGTAGGCTCGATCCAGCCAACTGACTTCATCTGCACGAACACCAATAGGTGTTCCTAACCCAACTGGAAAGATAGGCAGCCACACTGTAAATAACAGCAGCAGCAGCACACCAGCCCAGAAGGTTGGCGTAGAAGATAAGGCGTAGCAATACCATTGAATGATCCGATCGAGCCAAGTACCTCGCTTCATTGCTGCAGCAACACCAGCTGCAAATCCAATAAAGCCGGATAATAGCCAAGCTATCATTAATAGTGAGATTGAACTCATAAATTTCTCTTGGATCACTTCAACGACTGGCTGGCGGTATATGATTGAGGTACCAAAATCGCCTCTTACTATTGCACTAAGCCAAGTAAAGAATCTTTGCACTGGAGGCTCATTTAATCCCCAATGCTCCGCAATAGCTGCACGCTGCTCCTCCCCTACACGCAGCATATCTGCACCAATATAGGCTTGAACTGGATCGATTGGAGAATTGCTCATCAGTACGAACGTCAAGCTGCTTACACAGGCAAGCAGCAAAACGAGTCTCATTAGCTGACGTAGCAATAAGGTAGGTATCCGCATCGCTTACTCCACCCATTTCCACTGATCAATATTACTTGTTATTGGCCAGCCATGACCATGCGGATGAATCGGCTGCTCCCCAATATCAAGCTGTTCGTAGGTATAATATAGATGGTCAATATTCACGAGCCAAGCCCATGGGGCATCACCTTTCGTACTGAGCCCTGTTGTACCGTCCCATTGTGCCTTTTTCCAGAGCTCGTGTGCCTGCTCCATATCCACTGCTTCTAACGCAGCTTTCATATATTGATCAACTGTATCATTGCTGTAATATCCGGGATTAAAGTAGCCTACCCCTGCATATGAGCTGCTGTATACATGATACATCTCTAGTGGATCGAGACTTCCCCAGCCTAGCATAACGGGCTGCGAGTACATGAGACGACCGATTTCATCCCAGCTTTTACCTTCAGCTTGAATGGATATACCGATCGGCTTAATCATATCGGCTACCGCAATTGCCAAAGACTGACGGATGCTATCACCAGCGGGATACAGCAAGGTGAACTGCGCCTTCACACCATTTTTTTCTAGTATTCCATCACCATCACTGTCATACCAGCCTCCATCTGCTAACAGCTTCATAGCAGCATCTGGGTCAGCATCCTGAACGACAGAAGCTTCATTCCACCACGGAAGCTGATCATTCACGGAATAGGCTGGAGTCCCATACCCTTCAAGCACCCCTTCTACAAGCAGCTCACGATCAATCGCAATATTCATGGCTTGTCGAATGGCAAGCTCACTCGTTACTGCATTGCCGATTGGGTATCCCTCTGCCGTACTGTTCCCCTCAGGCTGATATGGAAACATAATGCCGCGATTGTCGACAGATTGAACTGCTTTAAGCTTCATCCCATTTATGTTCTGCTTACTAAAGGTAGATGGAACTGCTACGATATGCACCTTGCCAGCCTTGGCGGCTGCAAGCGATGCGTCCTCATCTAGAAACAAAAATACTAATCGCTTAAAGCTTGATTGCGGACCGTAATAGCGCTCATTCTGCTCAACGATCAGCTGCTGCCCTTTTTCCCACTGCACTAGCTTATACGGGCCCGATCCGATTGGTTGCTGAGCATAACGGTCTGAATAAGCATGCTTAGGCACAATCCCAATCGTAGTAAGCAAATCGATAAAGCTTGATTGTGCTTTTTCTAGTTCAAATTGAACCTGATAGGTGCTCAGAGCTGTAATGCTTCGTACATTGGTCAAATCAACAACTGATGCGTTTCGCTGCGCTGTTTCAAAGGTAAAGACGACATCCTCAGCAGTGAGTGGCGTCTCATCGCTGAATTCAATATCTTCGCGAAGCTCAACCTGCCAGCTTAGCCCATCGTCACTGATCGTATAGCTAACAGCTGCATCACCGATGATGTTTAGCTGACTATCACGCTTAAACAATGTACTTTGAAATAACGGTGAGCCGTAACGTCCCCATCCGGTAGTGGGATCAAATCCCTCTGCCGGCTCACCTCCAATGGCTAGCACTAATTCAGCTGGTTGTGGTCTTGTCTTGCCTTCCTGTAGATGATTGTTCCCCTGCGAAGCACATCCAGCTACAAGAATTGCGAGCAATGTAATCGATGCTACAACATATTTTCGAATCATATTGATGTTTCTACTCCTTCTACTCTTACGAAATGGACGTATATTGACTTGTATACGTGTATACATGTATACTTAAAAACTAAATTATCATAGCACACTGAGGTGGAATAATCCATGTATTTTTTGCAGCCTGCAACAAGCTATAAAAGCCTAGGCTATCAGGCGTACGAGACAATTCGTGATGCAATCATCACATTAAACCTCGAGCCAGGACAGATGGTTATGGAAGTCGAGCTAGCTGAACAGCTGGGCATAAGCAGAACACCGATTCGAGAGGCCTTTCAGATGCTTGTCAATGAACAGCTGCTGCAAGTATTACCGCAGCGAACGAAGAAAATATCGTTAATCTCTGATGTAAAAGTTAAAGAAAGCAGCTTCGTTCGATTTAGCTTAGAAAGTAGTGCCTTCCAGCTCGTTGCAGAGCAATGGGATGCTAATCAGCCTCGTTATACAGCAGCTGAGCAACAATTGCAGCTGTTATTGAAGCAGCAACAGGAGGCTGCTGAGCGTCAGGACGTGCTAGCCTTTCTTAAGCTCGATGAACAATTCCACCAGCTCATATTAAAGCTAGCAGGTAATGAAACACTGCTGGAAGTAGTGTACCATATGCGAGGACATCTTAATCGCTATCGCTACTTAGCAATGAAGGAGTTTCAATTAACGAAAAAGCTGGTACAGGAGCATTCCGAGCTGCTTCGAGCACTCATATCAGGTGATGCTTTGGCAGCCAAGCAGCAGCTTGAGGCTCATCTGAATAAATTAGATGATGACATTCCACTGCTTCAGAAAAAATATCCGGCTTATTTTCAAGATTAGCTTGAACATTATATTGCTCTACAGATGAAAAAGCACCTAGCTAACTAATTAATTCGTACGGCCCTCGCTTAAAGAGTCAATGTAGCGAGTGGTACAGATTAATATTAGCCAGGTGCTTTTTGTGTTTGCTCTATATATTCATGATGTGCGAGGTAACCTAGTCGGATTTACTCGCTATTGAAGCACAATTGTCGAGGTTGCGATGCGTTCAGTAAAGAGACGGTCATGCTCAACAAAGAGTATGGTTGGTTCGTATTGTAGCAATACCTCTTCAATCTGTATGCGTGACAATACATCGATAAAATTTAGCGGTTCATCCCAAATGTACAGATGAGCAGGCTCACAGATGCTTTTCGCAAGCAGCACCTTCTTCTTCTGCCCTCCACTAAAATGTGCCATGTCCTTCTCAAATTGATCTCGTGAGAAATCCAGCTTGCGCAGCAGCGATTTAAATAGCGCCTCGTCTATGCCCTGCGTACGTGTATAATCCTTTAAGTTCCCCTTCAAATGCGCAGTATCCTGAGAAACATAGGAAATGATTAGCTGACTACCTCTTAGCATTGAACCTGAATAATCGAGCTCATCTCCACAAATTAGCTTCAGCAGGCTTGACTTGCCAGATCCATTTTTTCCGGTGATCGCAATCCGATCCCCCTGGTTAATGGAGAAGCTGACATCACGACATACCGGCTTATCACCGTATTGGATCGAGATGCGCTGCAATTCAGCTAGCTTAGACTTGTAATAATGAAGCGGAGTCATTTTCATAGGCTCGTTGCTTTCAATGTTTTTAAGGAGCTTCGATTTTTCATTAATGGCATCGTGCTGGCGCTTCTCTAGTACTTTGGAACGCTTCATCATTTTTGCTGCCTTATGGCCGATGTAGCCTTTATCGACCTTCAAGCCTGAATTCAACGTTCCATTTTTTGTTTTTTCTACCTCATGTGACCACTGATTGGTACGTTTTGCGGCCTCTGATAATCGTTTAATATCTTGCTTAAGCTTTTCATTCTCTACTTGCTCATATTGATCCTGAAGCTGCTTGTTTTCCCACCAGCTGCTAAAGTTTCCTCTCTGTATATCGATATTTGTTTTGTTGATTGATAGGATATGGTCAACACAATCATCTAGAAAGCTGCGATCATGCGAGACGAGTATAAAGCCGCGCTTTCTTTTCAAATATTGACTTACGATCCTTCTTCCTTCTGCATCTAAGTGGTTAGTCGGCTCATCAATTAACAGAAAGTTGTTTTCCTTCATGAACAGTGCTGCAAGCATGACCTTGCACTGCTCACCGTTAGATAATGAACAGAATGGGCGATACAATACTTCCTCGTCTACTTGAAGTAAGGATAGCTCACGGAGCAAGCGCCACTGCTCATAATCGGGACATAGCTCCTCCACCAGGTAGGCTGTAAGCTGGTGTTCGTCTTCGATTACGAACGGGAAATAATCGAAGCTAACGGATGCACTAATGGTACCGCTATATTCATATTGACCAAGCAGCAGCTTCAGGAAGGTTGTCTTTCCTCGCCCATTTCTTCCCGTAAAGCCAAGCTTCCAATCGGTATCGATTTGAAAGCTTACATCCTCGAATATATTGTCATAGCTTCCATCATAGGCAAATGTAAGCTGAGAAACTTGAATAATAGACATTATGTTATCCCCCTTGCTATTAAACATAAAAAGAGCTGCAAGAAAGTTACTTCCTGCAGCTCGAATAAATATAGCAAGTCAAAAACAACAGTATATCGGCATATACAGTCATCAATGAAAAGGATATACATATAGAGCGAAGAATGTAACGTTTCTTGCAATCATTTAAAACAGACGGATAGCGTATTTCTTCTCATCACAGAAAAAATCGATATTCATCGTTTTACAATTAGCAAGAAAAATCCATTACACCGTTCAACTCCATTCCTTAAATTACTGGCAGTATATCATAGCAGCTATAAAAAAACAACCCAATCCTGTAATTTATCTCCAGCAAGCTGCTACAATGTCCACTTTATGAGTAGCCCGCAATGGGTTAAGCCACCACCGAAACCATATAGCAGTAAGTGTTCCCCTTGTTTAATACGTCCAGCCTTCACGGCTAGATCTAGAGCTAAAGGTATCGTAGCTGAAGAGGTATTCCCATAATCCTCTAGGCTATATAATGTTCGATCAAGACTAATTCCTGTGCGCTCACAGATCGATTCGATCATTCGCAAATTCGCACTATGTGGCACAAACCAATCGACATTTTCGATAGGGTAGTTAATGCCATTAAGCATCGTGCGAATCCCTTCAGGCACAGTCGTAACAGCCCAACGATACACCTCTCGCCCATTTTGCACAATTCTCTGTTTATGCTCTAGCTCCTCACCGAACAGATGATTCGAAATGCCAGAGCAGTATAGATTTTTGCTTTTTTCTCCTTCGGAGCCCATATAATGCGTAATGAAGCTTGGTTCATGTTCGTCATATTCAACGAGCACCGCACCTGCACCGTCTCCAAACAGAATACAGGTTGTACGATCCTCGTAATCAGTAATTTTGCTTAGTGTTTCTGAGCCAATAACTAATATCTTTTTATGCAAGCCTGAGGTAATTAAGGCGTTTGCCATATGAATACCATAGGTGAATCCAGCACAGGCAGCGTTAAGATCTAATGTGCCTGCATGACGAATATCCAGTTTTGCTTGAATAATTGCTGCCGAGCTTGGTGTTGCCACATCCGGCGTGAACGTACAGACGATCAGCATATCGACGTCATCAATCGATTTTCCGTATCGCTCAACGAGATTCAGCACGGCTTTATAGCCTAAATCACTCGTATATTCATGCTCAGCAGCAATCCTTCTTTCCTTTATGCCTGTTCTGGATACAATCCACTCATCGCTTGTTTCTACGATTTTAGAGAAATCTTCATTGGTCATCACTTTCTCTGGTACATAAGAGCCTATAGCTGTAATTTTAGCTTTCGATTGATTCATATGACACCTCCAATTGTACGTTCAAGTTTATCATACCATAGATTAGTACCAGATACTAATACTTGATACTATATTTCTGCAAAATAATATGTACTCACATAAAAAAAGGAACAAGAATTGGAGAAATGATTATTCACCAAACTTGATCCTTTTGAATGTTACATAGTTGTAGGTTGGATATAGCCAAAGTATGTTAGCAAGCTTTCTTCTTATTGTTACTAAATTACTGCTGATAGTGCTTATAGTCAATTTCAAGAAAATCTACTACTTCCTTCTCCCAGCGATCCTTTACAAACGCAGTATGAACTGGATGCTCATTATAGGCATCATAAGCGGCTTGAGATTCAAATTCCATAGAGAATCCGTATTGGTAGTTATTTTTCAAACTTACCTGATGAAAAACTTGAAAGTTCTCTACTGTCGGAATTGAGCTAAGTAGTGCTTGTCCATCAGCTAGAAATTGGCGAGCTGCTGCTAAATCCTTCTCATGCTTAAGTGTAAAAATAACAGAGTGAATAATGGATGTATTCATTCGATTGCCTCACTTTTAATTAAATTTATTAATTTTACTATTGCTGCTTACAGGATGGGCATATATGTTCACTTGAGGATAATTTCGTAGAGCATTTAGTACAATATACAAATTCTTTGTTCACTGAATTGTTCAATGGGCTATTCACTGGACTGTTCACTGGATTCTGCTGATCATTCAAAATTTGCTGCATCATTTGCTTTAGATCCCGTACTTCTCTAGCTAGTTTTGATGACTCAACGGCACTTGATGTTATCCAATAAATAATCGTAACTAAAAAACATATGCCAATAAGCCACGTGCATAAATTAGGAATTATCTCTTGCACCTTTTCTTCCCCTTGTTCAATTAATGAAACGACAATGTAACCGTTAAACTGTTATATTTCACCATATTATTTTATATTATTTTCAGCTTAATTGTAACCCTCATAACCCGCAATAAAAATTGATGATCAGATTTATGGATACCATTAAATTAAGGTTTTCTCCCTTTGAATAACAGCATCTTGACCACAGCATACTAACGACGAGCAGTGCTCATTAAACAGATGAATTATATATGAGAAGTGGAGGATATTATGTCTGATCTAAAAATCGGGATCATATTAGGTAGTACACGCGAAGGAAGAGTAAGTCCTCAGGTCGGGGAATGGGTAAAATCTATTGCGGATAAACGTGGCGATGCACAATATGAGATTGTTGACATTAAAGATTACAATCTACCGCTATTAGGTGAAGCGGATGCTACCGAGCAAGCGGCTCGCTGGAATAACACGATTGCAGCACTAGATGGCTTTGTCTTTGTTACTCAGGAGTATAATCACAGTATAACCGGAGCATTGAAGAATGCGCTTGATTACGCCCGTGAGGCTTGGAATAACAAAGCGGCAGGCATCGTCAGCTATGGTTCGGTAGGTGGAGCACGTGCTGCCGAGCATTTACGTGGTATATTAGGTGAGCTGCTTGTTGCTGACGTTCGTGTGCACCCTGCTCTATCCCTATTCACCGATTTTGTAAATGGCTCTGAATTTAAACCTCAAGACCTACACCTCAATAATGTAAATGAGATGCTTGATCAGCTTATTCGCTGGAGTAAGGCGCTTAAGACGATACGTTGATGTTCTCCCTTTTGCTTTACGTTAAAACGTTACGTGTAATGTGATATAAATAAGGAAAAGCCTATCTGGCTATTCAAGACTCCTCTATAGAATCTTTAATAGCAGATAGGCTTATTTGTAGCTTACGCTATGCATTTATTTTTCTTCATCAGCGTAAGGATGAATTGTCACAATCGTTCCGTCTTCACGGTATTTCAGCTCAGTGAATTTAACGCTGCGCTTGTGATTCACACCGCCAGATAGAGAGCAGTCATGGTAGAACAAATACCATTTTCCTTTAAATTGTACGATAGATTGGTGTGTTGTCCAGCCAAGTACTGGCTCCAAAATTCTACCCTTGTATACGAATGGTCCAGTAGGAGATTTACTAATTGCGTATACTAGGTAATGTGTATCACCAGTAGAATAGCTCAGATAGTAGTAGCCATTATGCTTATGAACCCAAGGTGCTTCGAAGAATCGACGATCGTGATCGCCTGCTAGCAGTGGATTGCCGTCCTCATCAACGATGCTAATCTCTTGCGGTGCAGTCTTAAAGGTAAGCATATCATCCGTAAGCTCAGCAACCATTGGTCCAAGGGCTGGTCCATTTTCGTCTGGGTCTGGAGCATCGGCAACAAACTCACCAGTTTGCCATTTTTCAAGCTGTCCTCCCCATAATCCACCGAAATACATATAGGCGCGATTATCATCATCAACATATACTGCTGGGTCAATGGAGAAGCTTCCTTCGATGTAGTTGTCCTCAGGAACGAATGGTCCCTCCGGATTTTTACTTGTCGCTACACCAATACGGAAAATGCCTTCCTTATCACGTGCTGGGAAATAAAAATAGTACGTATCGTTTTTGAATGCAGCATCTGGAGCCCACATTTGCTTGCTTGCCCATTTTACGTCACGAACATGCAAAGCTTGTCCATGGTCTACGACAGGCGCATCGATATCGTCCATCGATAGAACATGGTAATCCTCCATTTTATATTGATCCCCGTTATCATTACTTTCACCATCATGATCCAAGTCATGGGATGGATAAATGTAGATTTTGTCGTTAAATACATGTGCTGAAGGATCTGCAGTATAGATATGAGTAACTAAAGGCTCATTTTGTTTAGCTTTGTTTGACATATCGCTCTCTCCTCTATGTTTTAATTGGTTTTATGATTAATGTACACGCGTTCATTATTGCGCAAAATGATAGCGTTGTCAATACATATTTATTAAATCATACATAAAAAGCCTGAATCCCTCAGGCTTTAACAAAAATAACCAATGATAGCTATACCTATTGCTGCAAAAGCTGTACCAAGGATGACTGTTGCCAGCATATATGCTGCAGCAGCAGTCCATCTTTTCCTTTCCACAAGCTGGACTAATTCATAGCTAAAAGTCGAAAACGTTGTAAATGCACCGAAAAATCCTACGCCTATCCATTGCCAAGCAAGCTCACTAATTAGCTGATGCTCATATAAGCTCCAAAGCACGCCTAACAAAGCAGAGCCAGTAACATTAATGACTAAAGTAGCATAAGGAAAGCTCTTTACGTGATTCCATATCGTAAGCTGACTAATATAGAACCGCAGGCATGCTCCAAGCGAGCCCATCATAACCGCACCTAGTATAATCATCCATTTTCGCCCCTAACCCTTCTACCGATCCACACACCTAATAGAGCAGCAAGTAGCCCGCCTAGCAAACTTGCGATAATTACAAATCCAGCCAAGCCCCATTCATCTGCCTCAAGCAGCTTTACGACATCTAAGCTAAACGTAGACATCGTTGTAAACCCGCCCAGCAAGCCCGTACCTAGCGTCAATCTTATGCGGCGAGTTCGTTCTTCATGTGCAGGCATGAGTGTAAAAAGTATGGCAAGCAGTAGGCTTCCCACTATATTAATCCATACCGTATGCAGCCCGTGTGCAAGCGGGAAAAGTGTGTTTACCTCCACGCGCAGCAATGTTCCAGCTGCGCCTCCTAATGCTACCCAACGATAGCTGCCCATCCTATCCCCTCTTTCATATGCTTGTTCTACTATATTAACAAAAACGAAGTCGCAGTCATATGTTTTCATTCTTCATTATGAATAGTTCTGCGCTCGATTGGCATCATAAATATGAATGATTTACTAAGGAGTTTTTTGCCAATGAAAAAATCAGTAAAGAAAAAGGACAATATCATCGAACGACAGGAACGTCGTTTAATTATGACTTGCTTCGTCGTTGGCATCATCATGCTTGCTGCATTGCTTCACAAAATGTTTTAAGGAGTGTTGGAAACGGTGACCTTGCTTTATACCTATGATCCTGTTCTATTCAGTAGATGGTTAACGTCGTTAACCTTAGGGTTTCATATTATATTCGCTACGATAGGTGTAGGGGTCCCACTCTATATTGGTCTAGCTGAATGGATAGGGATTAGAAAAAATGACTTTCATTACATATTATTAGCGCGAAGATGGTCCCGGGGCTATGTGATAACTGTTGCTGTTGGCGTCGTTACGGGTACAGCGATTGGCTTACAGCTGAGCTTGCTATGGCCCAGCTTTATGCAGGTTGCTGGACAATCCATTGCACTTCCACTCTTTATGGAAACCTTTGCGTTCTTTTTTGAGGCTATATTTTTAGGTATCTATTTATATACCTGGGATCGTTTCAAAAATCGAAAAACTCATCTGCTATTGCTTATTCCTGTTGTAATCGGTTCAGGTGCTTCGGCAATATTCATCACGATCGTTAATTCGTTCATGAACTATCCTGTTGGATTTACCTATGAAAATAACATGATTACAGATGTCAATCCTATTCAAGCGATGATGAGCCCTGCTGTTCCAACGAAAATTTCGCATGTGCTTACGACTGCATATCTAACGTGCGGGTTAGTGCTGGCTGCTATTGCTGCCTTTGCCTATGCTCGCGGGCAACGGGAAACCTATCATCGTAAGGCTTTAAAATTTACGATGATCTGCTCCTTTGTCTTTATGGTTGCTACGGTCATCATCGGTGATCTATCAGGTAAATACTTAGCGGTCTATCAACCAGAGAAGCTAGCGGCTACAGAGTGGCACTTCGAAACGTCGACGCATGCGCCCCTTATATTAGGTGGTGTGCTGCAGGAGGATAATACCGTCAAATACGGTCTTGAAATCCCATATGGCCTAAGTATATTAGCTTTCAGCAACCCTTCTGCCGAGGTGGTAGGACTAGATCAATTCCCAGAGGAGCATTGGGCACCACTATGGGTCCACTATATTTTTGATATGAAAATGGGATTAGTAGCGATGATGGTACTGATTACTTTGCTGTTCATGATAGAGCTTATCCGTAAGAAAGGGAACATTTATCGTGGCTGGCTGCTTGCACTCGTCGTTGCCGCAGCACCTATTGCCATGCTCACGATTGAGCATGGTTGGATCTTTTCAGAGGTTGGTCGTCAGCCTTGGGTGGTGCGCGGCATCATGACTACGACAGAGGGTGCAACGAGGTCAGAGCATGTAGATACGATGCTTTTAATGTTTTTCCTGCTATATACAGTACTCGCTATATCGTCTATTCGAGTGTTAACGAGAATGTTTAAGAGAAACAAGGTTGCAGACGAACTAGCGTTATATGAGAAATAGAGGTGAATTATGAATTTTGAGCTGCTAGGTATCACTGTGCTTTGGACCTTTCTATTCGGATATTTAATTGTAGGCTCCATTGATTTCGGCGCCGGCTTCTTTATGTACTACAGTACGATAAGCGGTACGAGACATATCATTCACAATATGATTGAACGCTATCTTTCCCCTGTCTGGGAAGTGACGAACGTTTTTCTCGTTTTTTTCTTTGTCGGGATCATCGGATTTTTTCCTGACATCGGTTATTATCTAGGGACTGCGCTATTAATTCCAGGCAGCATTGCTATTGTTTTACTTGCAATTCGTGGCTCGTATTATGCGTTTACCTTTTATGGTAAAGCCAATAACCGACTATATAACCTGCTTTATGGCGCAACGGGCCTGCTCATCCCTGCATCTCTCTCGACCGTTCTAACGATATCAGAGGGCGGTTACATTCAAGTGAATGATAATGGAAAGGTTATATTTCTCGCTAAGGAGCTCTTTACAAGCCAATACTCTTGGAGTGTTGTCGTGCTCGCTCTCGTTAGCGTGCTTTATATTTCCGCGATGTTTCTGAGCTATTATGCCTTCAAGGCATCGGATAAAGCCGCCTATCGAGTGGTGCGGAACTATGCTTTAATCTGGAGCTTACCGACATTGCTGGCAAGTTTGTTTGTTTTCTTTTCCATCTATAATCACAATCGGGAGCATTTTAATAATTTGCTTGAGATATGGTGGGTTTTCTTGCTCTCAATCCTCTGTTTTCTGATTGCGATTTACTTGCTATATTCGAATCAGAGGCTAGGTTGGTCGTTTGTATTTGTTATTCTTCAATTTGCATTCGCATTTTATGGCTATGGAGCAGGACATTTGCCTTACGTTCTCTATCCTTACGTAAGCATTTACGACAATTTCACAAACCCAAATATGGCGCTAGCGCTCGTTGTGGCGTTTATATTGGGTCTCGCATTGTTGGTGCCTTCGTTATATCTCCTATTAAAGCTGTTTCTATTCAACAGTGATTATGTGAAAGGAAAGCATGGATATGAGCCTCGATGAATTTTTAGTGCTTGTGTGTCCCCCGATCGTTCTCGCGATCGCGATTAGTTTTCTTGTTGTATGGGGCTCGATGGGCAATACAGATGAGAAGAAGGATCCAAGAAACAATTAGCTTAACACGAAAAAGCCAGCATTTTGCCTCATTTATCAGCTTACGAATAAGCATAAAATTAGGCGTGCTGGCTTTTCTTGTGTAGCAATGTTACAGCTGCATGTACAGCTATTAGTTGGACTGCATCCATAAAAGTGAGGCAACCAATGGAATGATAACAATGATAATAACGGCTGCTACCGCTGCGGTAAGTAGCCATTTTTTGCTGCGGGAACTCATGGACTTCGGCTTCGTAACTCCACAGCTTGGGCATGCTATTGCATTGGCTGCGATAGGTGTATGACAAGCTTTACACTGCATGTTTAACATACCTTTCCTAAGTGATGAAATGCCTTTTGAGGTTAGTTAATGACATTAATTAATTTCATTATTGAAATGCATTACAAAAATCAATTATTAAAATTGATATGGATCTGTACAATTTCCGATTGCGTTCCAATTCGAATCGGCGGTCCCCAGAAGCCATAGCCAGAACTAACAATTGTATGAAGCTGACCTTTTTTCAGATAGCCCCAATCATTTTCAAATAATCGATTTGTAATTAGATTTCCTGGCATGACTTGACCTCTATGCGTATGACCAGATACAACAAGATCAACACCAGCCTGCTCAGCTTCATCGTATTCGTATGGCTGGTGATCGAGTAGAATGATCGGCAGAGATTGATCAAGCTGAGATGTTAATTGCTCCGTTGCAAGACGTTCCCCTTCAGAATAATCCTTTCGACCAATAAGAGCAAGTCCTCCTTCGATCGTAACTGTCTCATCATACAGTATTTCGATATTAGCCGTTTCGATGGCAGTGATTAACTCTGATAACTCGCCACGGAATTTATCGTGGTTCCCAAGTGAACCATACACGCCCAGCCTAGCCTCTAGCCCACTTAATATGTTAAAAATTTGTTTTTTCTCGACGATCTCAAGATCATCGTCAATGATGTCACCAGGAATAATGATGAGATCAGGCTCCAACTCATTTACTTCCTTAACGAGTCTTTCTGCATGCTTTTTACCAGATAAGTATCCAAAATGCGTATCGGAGAACATGACGACGTTTAAGTCCTCAGGATAAGACTTGTCGATATCGATCGTATACGTATTCACCTTAGGTGTATAGGCCATATAGCTACCGTAAGCTAATGCAGCAACTAGTACAACGAATGCTATGCGAGCTGCAGCTACCCGTGTTTTCTCCCGATGTAATGACGTTAATCGCAGAATTAGCATGATAAGATGAACCAGTGGTAAGATCATTAAAGATAAACTAAATAGTGCTAACCAGTAGTTTCCGATAACGGCTAATAGCGTGCTGCCACTGCCAAATCTAGCTAAAATAAAGGATACAGAAAGGAATAACATGATTATGCTGTAGGCTATGAGAAACCATCGTTTGCCCTTAATTCCTATTCCGCGATAACCGCTCCATGCCACATAAAACACTAATCCCGCATAAATGAGGAGTGTCACAATTAGTATGAAAATCACTTGTAGTTTGACATCCTTTCTATTATAGTAATAAAAAAAGTAATAAAGGGGTGATCGCATGAACACACATACCATACTGCTATACGATGGGGAATGCTCTTTCTGCAATGGTACGGTTCAATGGATTATTGCTCGAGATCCACATACGAACATTCGCTTTGCCTCACAGCAAGGTGAGCTCGGTCAAGCGCTTCGCGATAAGCACCAGCTTCCAGTCGAGCTTGACTCGCTTGTACTAATCGATCACGGTAAAGCCTATGTATACTCTGATGCCGCGATCCGTCTTACAAAATATTTACATCGAGCTTGGCCGCTTGCTCAGGTACTGTATATCATCCCTGGCTTCATTCGTAATGCTGTCTATCGATATATTGCTAAGCGTCGCTATCAATGGTTTGGCAAAGCGAAAGCATGCATGCTCCCCACTCCTGAGATAAGAGCCCGATACTTAGATTAGCGGACGTTTATTTCGGTTTGTAGATCAGGCATACGAATCGATGCTACAGCATGCTTCTTCTCTTCATCGTGAATATGGGTATAGATCATCGTCGTATCAATGGAGCTGTGCCCCATTAGTTCTTTTACGACTCGAATATCCACTTGGTTTCGTAACATTAACGTAGCGAAGGAATGGCGAAGCTTATGGCAGGACAATTGTAGTCCTTGTAATTCAGCATGTTCAGCTTTTAGCTGCTTAAACATTTCCGATATAATTTTTTGTATTTGGCGGATAGAAAGCCTTCTTCCCTTTTGAGAGATAAAAAATGCTTCGTCCTGCGGGCGGTAAGGCTGAATTCTTTGCTGTACCACACGCTTCATATATTGATTAACCTCGGGTGCTAACGGAATTTCATTCCACTTCCTCCCTTTTCCAAGCACGGTAATCGTTGCTTTCTCCTCATCATAGTTGCTTATATTTAGACGATGCACCTCTCCTACCCGCAATCCACAGTATGCCATTAATAACAGTAGTGCAATGTTACGCTCTTGGTATTTCCCTTCTATATAATTGATCGTTAATGCAAGCAACTCTTGCTCCAAATAAATCGGTTTACGATTTCGTTCTGTTTTGGATTTTTTTACTTCTTGCGCTGGATTGGTTACAGCCAGCTCAAAGTCAATAAGTGCTTTAAAAAAGCTTCGCAGTGCTGCAAGGCTTCGATTTCTAGCACGGTCAGATAGCTGCTCCTTCTCCTGAACAAGGTAGCTAACAATCGTTAGCTTTTTGACATGCTTAAGCTCAGTACCATCTAAATAAGCTAAAAAATTCCGAACCTCTCTTACATATTCCTTTTTTGTTGTATCTGCATAGCCGGCCTGCTTCATCCAAAGCTGAAATACGTTAACCGGCTCTTCATAGCGCTCTTCTATCATCAGGTTTCCATCCCCTTACAATTTATGTATTATTCAACTGAGAAAGTAGCCAATAAGAGCTCGACCCTGTCCAATAAAATCGCTTAAAATCAAAAGTGCGCAAAACATAGATTTTGTGCACTTTATTATAGCAGTTTTGGGCCGCATAAGCTAATCACACAAATCATTAATCTCGTACGCCTCAACTGTTAATTTCAACTCTATTGACTTGTATCCGTTAAAGAGATCTATAATCACTGATGCTTATACTGGTTAACATGCCCCCACTTTTACTTGAATTGTTAAGGTCAAACCTGTATCGTTGTATATATACGAACTTATACTGAAAGAAGGCTTACGATGAAAACAGAAAAACAAAAGATGATTGCAGGCGAATTGTACCTTGCTGGAGATCCCGAGCTTCGTGCAGATCGTTTGCGTGCTAGAAAACTAGTTAGAGAATTTAATGAGTCGCAGGATGACCAGATTGAGAAGCGCACTTCCATTCTTAAGCAATTACTCGGCTCAACGGGAAACAATCTATATATGGAGCCGAATATTCGGTTTGACTACGGCTATAATACTTACGTTGGGGAAAATTTCTTTGCAAACTTCGATTGCACCATCTTAGATGTTTCTGAAGTAAGATTCGGAGATAACTGCATGCTAGGCCCTAGTGTACATATATACACAGCTACCCACCCCCTCCATCCAACCGAGCGTAATTCTGGTGTGGAGTTTGCTAAACCAATAACCATTGGCAATAATGTTTGGATCGGCGGTCATGTTACAATTAATCCAGGGGTAACGATTGGTGACAACGTGGTGATTGCTTCAGGTGCAGTCGTAACGAAGAACGTACCGGACAATGTTGTCGTAGGCGGAAATCCTGCTAGAATTATTAAGGAAATTGAATTGTAAGATCAAGGATCATCAGAACGTTATAAATGTTATGAACGTTACGAGATGTGATATATAGTGCAAGTGAGAAAGCGGTAGTCTGGGTCAATTATGTCCTGGACTACCGTTTTTTATATTCACTGGCCTTCTCCTCTTCGTTACCTAGCTTCTTTTTTATGGATTGAATCATTAAGAACATAATTTAATACTTATTTTTACTGACACCTACAACTAATATTTTTTACAGCAAAAGTCGATTATCCATTTAAACAATAAATTAATCTTTTAATCCATATTAGTTTACATAATTATTTTTATGAATACTATTATAAAAAATCCGCCTTTCGATTGACATCCTTGTCGCAGAATGATCGTCGTGGCGGATTTAACTTGTTGTCTCATCTTTAAAATGAATTTTTAGAATGAGTTAGCTTCATTTTACTGTAAAATGCAACTGCAGCCAATGATGCGCCAGCTCAACCCATTGCGAAGCCGCTGCATTCATTTGTCCTGCATGCGTAGAAGTCGTAGCATCAGCTAGAGACAAGCCGTGTCCGCCCTTCTCGAATACATGCAGCTCGTGCGGTATACGATGCTTGCACAGCTCCAAGGCAAAGGTCAATGAATGTGCAGACAAGACGAGATCATCTTCTGATGTATGCCACAGGAAGGTTGGCGGTGTATGCGGTCCTACAAAATGCGATGGAGTAAGCTGCTTTAGCTCCTCTGCCGTCGCTTGTTTTTCACCAAACATTGCTTTATTAATTTCATTATACAGACCAGTAAATTTTTCTTTATCTTGCTCTGTCATCCATTCCATAGCTAGCTGATTGTCAATTAACGCATAACCAAGAATTAGTGCATTCGGCTTCACTGCTTCTGGTTGAACATCAAGCTTTTCGGCTACATCCGCTCTATTCCAGTGTACACCGATGCTTGCTGCTAGATGTCCTCCTGCTGAGAAGCCAGCAACAGCAATTTGGTCTTCTGCGATATTCCATTCCGCCGCCCTGCTACGAATCGTGGCAATTGCTTTTGCCGCATCGTATAGTGGCTGTGGAAATTTGACGTGTGGATTCGGATTGCTCTGCTGCTCTGCTGTAAGAGGAGCCGCTCCGTAGTACGTATTATAATGCAACACAAATGTACGGTAGCCAAGCGATGCAAATCTTAATGCAATGGGCTCTGCTTCACGATCAGAAGTATATAGATAGCCCCCACCTGGCAATACCAATAAAGCTGGCTTAGGACTTGCTTGTCCTTCCTGCGCAACCTCGTATGGGATGTAAGCCGTTAACGTTACTTGTGGGAATTCCTCCCACAGCTGAATCGTTTCGATATGCATGCCGAACCTCCGTTTTCTCTTGTTAATTAATCTTCTAGATTAACGTTATGGTATACCTGCTGCACGTCCTCAAGATCCTCCAGCGCATCAATCAGTTTTTCAAACTGTGCTTGAGCTTCAGGAGATAGATCTACCTCATTGTTTGGCAGCATCGTAATTTCTGCTACATTAAATTCAGTAACACCTGCTGCTTGGAAGGCTTCCTGTACAGCCTGAAAATACTCTGGATCAGCGTAAACAATAATGTCCTCATCCTCAACAAGGATATCGCGAACATCAACATCAGCTTCTATTAGAAGCTCCATCACTTCATCTTCGGTTTTTCCAGATATCCCGATAACAGCCGTCTGTGTAAACATATACGATACAGAACCGCTCACGCCCATACTGCCGCCATTTTTATTAAATGCAGAACGTACCTCTGGCGCAGTACGATTGACGTTATTCGTTAACGCGTCAACAATAACCATTGATCCGTTGGGACCAAAGCCTTCATAGCGCAGCTCAGAGTAGATCTCATCCGCACTGCCTTTCGCTTTTTCTAGCGCACGATCGATTATCGCTTTTGGCACGTTATATGTTTTCGCACGCTCAAGAACGACCTTTAGCGCACGATTTGATTCAGGATCAGGCTCACCTTTTTTTGCTGCTACATAAATTTCAATTCCGAATTTCGCATAGACACGGCTTGTATTTGCATCTTTCGACGCTTTTTTTTCTTTGATATTATTCCATTTACGGCCCATCTTGCTCCCACTTTCTTCATAAAATGTACAATACCATTATAGCGTATTTAGTAATAAAAACACAGCTAAACCGATTTAAAACATAAAAATTTGAATTGAATTTGCATTAAATGAACAATGTAAAACACTTGCACGATTCGACTTTATTAGCTAATATTTAAGTTGTCACCTTTAACCAAATCACTCATTTAATATACTTAGTTTACATAATTAATATTACGTATATTCATGTATAATTTTTACTGATTTGAACCTTTGCTAATCTACTCGTATATGGTAATATATACATAATAAAGACCAAGTGCTGGAACACTTGGTCAGTACAATTGGCTTGGATGGATGTTCCCATTTAAGTCATAAATGGTTTAAACCCACCGTCGGCTGTCAATCTTCGGGTGGGTTTTACTTTTTCTTGTTGTTGTTATTAATGTATGTTAAAAGTGCAAGAATGAACGATCCAAAAAGAAACATAATCGTTAACGCATCCTTCACTTCCATGGCCTCACCCCCTTTCGAAGGGAAACCATACCCACCCAAGATTCAATTGTAGCTCTATTTTACCTTCAATCTTCTTAATATACAATATTTACCTACAGTAATTTAAGTATCAGATAGCAATACAGGTTAAGTGCAATGTTAAGCACTGAAGTCTTGCTGAGCTTGCGAATAGAGCTGCTCATTCCTCAATGTGATATAAAAGGAGCTCTATGTACATATGTTCTTGCGTTGATTTGGCTAACAATAAAGGCTGCGATATCTTGATTCGTAATCTTAGTACCTGGCATATCGATTAAGCTTTCCTTAATCCTCTTAGACTGTAAGCTGTCTATCACAAAGGGTAGTCTGATCAATGTCCAGTCGATTTGCTTATTAGCTAACATAATGTCCCACTCTAGCAGCTTATCTGTAATTAATTTAGGGAAGAAGAGCTTAAACAAGCTTGCTCCAATTCTATTTATTACATTCTTCTTATCTCCATTAATCGTTAAAGAGGCACCTGAAACTCCGATATAACGACTAATGTTAAGCTCGTTCATCACACGAAATAAATCCGCCGTTACCTTGCTATAAATCGGATCTTCTTTTGCTGGTTGCCCAAATGTATTGATAACTATATCACAGCCTTCTAGAAGTGTTCGTAACGTATTAAGCTCTTGAACTTGTCCTTCAATTACTTTGATCTGTTCGTCGTGATACGTCAATCGATTACGATCCCTAACAAGCATCCGAACCTGATAGCCTTCTCGTACTGCATGCGCCGCAACATAACGCCCTACCCTGCCAGTTCCACCGATGATCGCTATCTTATAACGCCTGTCCATTATACACCTCCTAAATATATACATATAGTACGTTTTGCTCATATCAACGTTTCCTTTTTTTACTAATGCTAATTTCTAAGTTGGCGTCCAATAACTGTTTCGCTTACGACATCAACATAGATATCTATTGGTCCAACAATCTCATCCTTACTAGTCTGAATCTCTACCTTGTAAATTTTCGCGTCAGTGGATAAGTCCTTCGTATCTATATAACTAGGAACCCTTTCAACAGAAATGGGAGTGACAATTTCCCTTTTCCACGGCAACACAGTTGACCTCTCGTCTGTGGTAAGAGCTTCTTCAGCAATTCTTTTGGCAATTGTAAATTCAATTAATTGATCTTCATTTATAGTAGAGCATCCCACGAACAGCATTGCGAGGATCATGATGATGGCCATCATATTTAATGTTCTCATGACAGTTTCTCCTCCCTTTTGAAGGATAGACGAAACTTTGACGGGAATGTTGCAGAACATAGGTGAATTAACCTGCATGACTCCATTCAAGCAACGACAATAGAGTATAGAAGATATGAGAACATAAAAAAGAGACGGACTAAGGTCCGTCTCTCTTAATAAATCTAATTAAAATACTTTCGTTGTCCAGGATTCGCAGTTCCAAATCTCGGTAACAACCTCTTTATAAAACTCAGGCTCATGCGAAATCAACAGAATAGAGCCCTTGTAAGCTTTTAACGCACGCTTCAGCTCTTCCTTCGCATCAACATCCAGATGGTTCGTTGGCTCATCGAGCACGAGAACATTGGATTCGTGGTTAATGATTTTACATAGACGAACCTTTGCTTTTTCTCCACCGCTCAGTACTTGAATTTTACTTTCGATATGCTTCGTCGTTAAGCCGCATTTGGCTAGTGCAGCACGTACCTCGAACTGTGTATAGGACGGGAATTCCTTCCATATCTCCTCAATACAAGTGTTATAGTTATCTTCACGTGCTTCCTGTTCGAAGTATCCAATCTCTAAGCTCTCTCCGCGCTCGACCTCTCCATCAACAGCAGGAATGATGCCGAGTAAGGATTTGAGTAGTGTCGACTTACCGATACCGTTAGCACCGACAAGTGCAATTTTTTGTCCGCGTTCCATGCGGAGGTCAAGCGGACGGGACAAAGGCTCACCATAACCGATAACAAGCTGCTTTGTTTCGAAGATGAGACGGCCAGACGTGCGGCCTTCTTTAAAATTAAATTGCGGCTTTGGTTTTTCCTTCGCCAGCTCGATGACTTCCATCTTATCGAGCTTTTTCTGACGTGACATCGCCATATTACGTGTTGCAACGCTCGCTTTGTTACGCGCAACAAAGTCCTTAAGATCAGCAATTTCTTGCTGCTGTCGTTTATAAGCAGACTCAAGCTGCTGCTTTTTCATCTCGTAAACCTGCATAAAATGATCGTAGTCGCCAACATATCGCTCAAGCTTTTGATTTTCCATATGATAGATCAAATTAATGACGCTATTTAAGAACGGAATATCATGAGAGATCAATATAAATGCATTTTCGTATTCCTGCAAGTAACGCTTTAGCCATTCGATATGCTGCTCATCCAAATAGTTCGTCGGCTCATCCAGTAGCAGAATATCCGGCTTTTCTAGCAATAGCTTCCCAAGCAATACTTTCGTACGTTGACCACCACTTAGATCATGTACATCTTTGTCGAGACCGATGTCGGTAAGCCCTAAGCCACGAGCTGTCTCATCGATTTTTGCATCAATTAGGTAAAAATCCTGATTCGTCAATGTATCCTGAATGTTGCCTACTTCCTCCAGCAGTTTTTCTAGCTCCTCTGGAGATACATCGCCCATTTTAAGATACATATCGTTCATTTCCTGCTCCATATCGAACAGATATTGGAATGCTCCCTTAAGCACATCACGAATGGTCATTCCTTTCTGCAGCGCGGCATGCTGATCCAAATACCCAACACGCATCCGACGTGACCATTCAACCTTTCCATCGTCTGGCTGCAGCTTGCCTGTAATAATATTCATAAATGTGGATTTACCTTCACCATTGGCACCGATTAATCCGATATGCTCGCCCTTTAGCAAGCGAAAAGAAACATCATTAAAAATTGCACGATCGCCGAAGCCATGGCTCAGACGTTCTACGTTTAATATACTCATGTAAGCACCCTATTCTTTGTTCATTTCTCGCTATATTATAATCGGAAATCCGCTCTATACTCAACCGTTTCCTATAAAAACATACAAAGTCTATCACTCTTTCACAGGTTTTGTCGATAAGTATATGCAATCCGCCATACATAAAGTGACAAACAAAAATGTAGCGATTTGTTACCATTACGTTATTCCGAAATTTTTCTTTGAGGTGACTAACTGATGGAACTTAGCTTAATTATGAATGAACATTTTGAAAACGAAACGATTTGCTTTGATGGCTTTGCCTTCAAAAACTGTATCTTCTCGAACTGCGTCATATTAATAACTTGTATGGATTTTGAATTTGTCAATTGCTCCTTCTTTGGTTCGACACTACATATCGAACCATCGTTACCGATATTTGAAATATCGCATCAGCTGTCTCAATCGATCTATGATGAATCGACACAATGCTATCGCAATGAATTTCAATATCCAAATCCAGAATTTCCGTTATTAAAGGCTTGACGTTTCGATGTAATGGTTCCTATTAAAGCCAGTGTGCGATCGATGCACGCTGGCTTTATGCTTTTCAATAGATGCCTATTACAATTAGCAAATGAAAAAGCCTGCTAGGCGTACCTAACAGGCTCTAACTCGTTACATCTACTCAACCTGATGAATTTTAATAAGATTTGTTGCACCAGCGCGACCGCTTGGAATTCCCGCAGAGATCACAACGAAGTCACCAGCTTCAACATAGTTTGCTCGAACACTGTTACGAATCGCAGAGTTGAACATATCATCTGTTGTTGTTACATATTCGCCTTTTACAGGGAATACGCCACGAACAAGTGATAGACGACGCAAAGTTTTTTCGTTTGGAGTGATCGCAATAATTGGTGCCTTTGGACGATACTTAGAAACCATACGTGCTGTAAAGCCGCTTTCTGTTGGTGTAAGAATCGCTTTCGCACCAATTTGCAGTGAACTGTTTACAACTGCTTGTGAGATTACTTCAGTAACGGAGCTAGATTTTGTATTCATATGCTTGTTGAAGCTATCCGAGTAATCGATTGTAGATTCTGTACGCTCAGCAATCATCGCCATCATTTTAACTGATTCTAGCGGATATTTACCTGCAGCAGATTCGCCAGAAAGCATAATCGCGTCAGCGCCTTGTAGCACCGCGTTTGCAACGTCACTAACCTCTGCACGCGTTGGACGAGGATTAACTTGCATAGAATCAAGCATTTGAGTTGCTACGATAACTGGCTTACCAGCTTTATTACATTTCTCAATCATTACCTTCTGAATCATTGGTACATCCTCTGCTGGAATTTCCACACCGAGGTCACCACGAGCTACCATGATTCCGTCAGAAGCCTCGATAATCGCATCTAGATTATCGACACCTTCTTGGTTTTCGATTTTAGAAATAATTTGAATATGAGAAACTCCTTGATCTTCAAGGATTTGACGAACTTCTAGAACATCCTCGGCTTTACGTACGAAGGACATAGCAATCATATCAATTCCTTCTTCGATACCGAAGTTAATGTGAACGATATCGCGTTCAGTTACTCCCGGTAAAGTCGTACGAATACCTGGCAAATTGACACCTTTGCGAGGTTTTAATGCACCGCCGTTCATAACCTCACAATGCATATCAGAGCCTTGCACTTCCTTCACATGTAACTCAATTAGACCATCATCAATAAGAATAACATCACCAGCATTAATAACACTTGTCATATCCGGATAGTTGACACTTACACGCTTACCGTTACCAGTGATTTGCTCTGTAGTAAGTGTGAATGTATCGCCAGTTTTTAGCTCGTAGCTTGATTCCTCAAGCGTACCGATACGGATTTCAGGACCTTTAATATCCATCATCGTTGCAACAATTTTACCAGCTTCCTCTGCAGCTTCACGAACAAGCTTAATGCGTGCGCTATGATCAGCTAGCTCGCCATGCGCCATGTTCAAGCGTGCAACGTTCATGCCTGCCAGCATCATTTCCTTAAGAATCGAAATTGAATTACTTGATGGACCCATTGTACATACAATTTTAGTGTGGCTCATTTTTGATCTCCTTCTGACATTAAAACTTCTTTTTGGTTGTTATGATGTCTCCATTTTAGCCCTTTTTATACTTCTAGTACATGAAATATAGTATAATGGATGAACTATAGTGTACCGAGGTGACATTATGCTCGAAAATTTGACATTAACACATACGGAAGGATCTAACCGATCATCTTCCATTGAACATAGCAGCGCGGAGTATCATTTTTACATCATTACCTACGGTAGTTGTATCTTTCATACCTCTGATGTCACGATGACGGCTGAAAAAGGTCAATTTGTGCTCGCACCAGCTAATTGCTCCTATGAGGAGCGTTCAACGCAAACAGGACTACATCAAAAGTACAGCTTCTCCTTCACATGCAGCCAGGAGCTTCTACAAGTGCTGCCGCTATTACAGAAAAACAATTGGCTCATTCTATCGACGGGCTTGTATGATCGCAGCATAGAGCGCCTGCGCCCTCTGTGGAAGGAGCTACAGGAGGAACAGCCTTACGCAGCACTACGAATTGGTGCTTACTTGCTTGATACACTTGTCCTTTGGCAGCGCGAGCTAGATCGCGGGGAGCTGGCACCTGCATCACTCATTCATATTGAACGTATGAAGCAGTACATACAATCTCATTATCGTCAGAGGATTACGAAGGATGTACTTGCCGACTATATAAGACGTAGTCCAAGCTATACCGCTTCCCTATTTAAGAAAGGAACGGGTCAGACGATTAGCGAGTATGTCCATGCAGTACGGATGAAAACAGCGATGTATATGCTGTCCGCTTCCCTATTATCGATTACAGAGATTTCGGAGTATTTGGGCTATGCCGATGTATCGTATTTCCAACGTCTGTTCAAGCGTACGTTCGGCAATCCACCAAGTCACTACATGCAAGAACGAAGCGGCTCAAGCTCCTGAATACCGCATAACAAGCGGTCAAATAGCTTTAAACAAAAATAGTTAACCACATTAAGGATACTAGTAATTAATGTGGTTAACTATTTATTTTGTCATCAAAGTCGTGCTATTATACCTCCCCCTTCCAATGAAGGTTTAATAGCTCGGCTTTCATCGCTCCGCTCAAGTCCCCCTATCGCTCGAACCTTCCTACGGAAGGAGGGTCGCTTATATTGGGACTTGTGCTCCGCTGGGTGCTATTACTAGAAACGAGGAGCGCAGCGTACGTATTTGGTACGTGAGCACCGGAGTTTTCGGTAGCGTTCAAGATTCGCCGTCGACTAGACTACAACGCCCTATATCGTCATCAAAGTCGGACGTTTTAAGCCACATCTACGCTTCCTTCTTGGAGGTTTTGCCAAACCGCTGCCTATACCCACACTTCCGGCACAACTCCTCCACCGCTCTTCTACGTGAAAAACCATCATAAATCGCTGTTGCACGTTCACCTGCGATAATGTCGGAGAAGCTTTGCTCATTTACATTGCCAAGCTTGAGTATGCCTTCTCCATCCAAGCAGCAAGGGATGACCGTTCCGTCTATCAATACGCCTGCCTGATTACGCAGCGCATGACAGAAGCCTACCCCATCGTCCTCTTCCTCATCAAGTGCCGGCCAGCGGAACTGTGGATCCTGGTTAATATAGACACGATCGGCAATTTTCATACCTGAGCCTGTCCCAGGTATATACACCTCTTGGATTTCGTAATCAAGCTCAAATGCTCGCTCAATCATCTCAAGCAGCTCACGATTGCGTCTCGTTTTAACATTCTCTTCGTTATCCTCAGATAAATTCCATAAACGAAATGACGTAATCATATCGGTTGTTGCTCGAGCTTCATTTACAAATTCCAAGATGTCAGCTAAATATTGCTTTAGGTCACGACTGCCCGGATCGCCATCGAAGCTATGCAATGAAAAATTCATTTGGCGTAGCGCAGGCTTGCCAAGCAGCTTTTCTCTATTTTTCCGAATGAGCGTCCCATTCGTCGTAATATTGACCTTGAAGCCCTTGTCGTGTGCAATATCAAGCAGCTGATCCAGCTTCGGATGGAGCAACGGCTCTCCCTTTACGTGAAAATAGATATAGTTCGTATATGGTTTTATTTCATCCAATGTATGTGAAAATTGCTCGATAGATAGAAATCCCTTTGCACGCTCTGTTGGAGGACAAAAATAGCAAGATAAATTACAAATGCTTGTTGTTTCAATATAAAATTTCTTAAATCTTCTATTCATTTCTTCTTACGCCTCTTCATCTATTAGTATAACCTCATCATATCACACTATGCTAAGCAAGCACATCAATACTAGCGATGGACTATTGCTTCACCCTCATACCTGCGCTATAATCCTTCTTATTCAATAAAAGCTTAAGCTATCACATTTCAATAAAAGCTTAAGCTACTTCTGTTATTATTCTAGTTATGTTGGAAGGTAGGATTCACAATGAAGCACAATAAGTACTGGCTAATCGTCGTTATTGCCGGTTTGTTCGAGGTTGTTTGGGTTTCTGGCTTAAAATACTCCACTACCCCACTTCAATGGATCGGTACAATTCTCGCAATTATTTTAAGCTTCTATCTCTTTATTTTAACAACTTATAAGCTACCGACAAGCACGGCATACTCCGTATTTGTAGGTTTAGGTGCTGCTGGTACAGTAATCGTTGAAATGCTGATATTCAATGAGCCCGTACATTGGGGTAAAATCGGATTGCTTGCAGCACTATTAGCAGCTGTAATAGGCTTAAAGCTTGCTGAGCATGGTTCAGATGACGGTTCGCAACAAGAATCGCGCGCAGCGAAGGAGGATGCTTAGATGAGCTGGTTGTTTGTCATTGTAGCAGGTTTATTTGAGATGCTGGGTGTAATAGGCATTAACAAGCTAAACGAGAAAATATCGTTCAAAAATATAGCGATAACCGTGATCGGATTCGGCTTAAGCTTTTTATTTCTAACGCTATCTTTAGAGGAGCTGCCAATGGGTACTGCCTATGCGATCTGGACAGGCATTGGCGCTGCTGGAAGTGCACTTATAGGGATTATCTTCTATAAAGAGTCTAAAAATGCAGCTCGTTTGTTCTGTATTGCAGTCATTATCGCTTCTGTAATCGGTCTTAAGCTATTAAGCTAGCAATAACACGTTTATCTACACGTTATCTATTTTCGCTATATACTAAAACTAAATGAGCTACACAAAAAAAGCAGCAGTTCTCTCGCGGAACTGCTGCTTTTTTGTATTTAAATATCAAATTCACTTTTTGGCTTTTTAGGCTGACGCGGAACTTTATTCTGCACCGATGGCAAATGGCGCATGCTTCGAAGCATAGGGCCTTTGCAAATTGGACAGGTTTGGTCGGGCTGCGCAAATTCTTCACGAACCCACGCTTTACATTCAGCATTTTTACATTTCAAAATTTTGGTAGGTTTTAGATCTGTTGATGTATTAGTAGTAGTCACGCTTAAATGTTCCCCTTACGTACGTTAGTGTCTTTTTTTAGAATGTTATTGAACAGGAATAAGACAAACTGGCTTAGTCGAGAATGCTTCTTTACCTATGGACTGTAGTTGACCTGTCTCAGCATCCCGCTCCAACACAACTATATTGTTGTTATCACGATTTGCCACTAGCAGATGTCGACCGGATGGCGTCAGAGTAAAGTGTCGAGGATGTCCTCCGCCGGATGAAATATGCTGAATAACGGATAGCTCCCCCTGCTCATTTACGGCGTAAACGACAATGCTATCATGACCACGATTCGATCCATACACATAACGTCCATCTGCCGAAATTTGAATCTCTGCTGTGCCATTTTCACCGGTGTATCCCTCTGGCAATGTTGAGATATGCTGAAGCTCTGTCAAAGCTCCCGTTGCAGCATCATAGCTAAAACCAGTAACTGTAGAATTCAGCTCATTGATGACATAAGCGATGGGCTTTGTCGGGTGAAATGTTAAATGACGCGGGCCTGAGCCAGCTGGCAGATCAGCCTCACCCTGCTTGATCAGCTTAGACTGCTCACGGTCTAGTGCGTAGATCATCAGCTTGTCTAATCCAAGATCCTGAACATACAAGTACTTGCCATCTGGACTAAAGAAGCTTGAATGTGGATGTGGACGATCCTGCTGAGGCTTTACGCTACGACCTTCATGCTGGGCAATATCTGCAACCTGACCAAGCGATCCATCCTCGTTCAGTTTAATAAGGCCAACCATTCCACCATGATAGCTTGTAACGATTAAGTAATTATTATGCTCATCTCGTTGAATATGACAGGTTGTACCAGCTACGGACGGCTGAAGCTTTACAAGCTCGAAGCCTTCTTCACTGTAACGTAGATGTGCGATTGCCCCTGATTTCCCGCCATCGTCATTGACTTGCTCACATATCGCATAAACACTATTTTGGGCAGGATTAACATTTAGAAATGTCGGATTTTTTAGTCCTGAATAACCGGCTAATTTCTCAAGCTGTCCGTTTGTTTCATCGAATTTGAATAGTTCTACACCTTGTTCTGTCTCTTCTGCATAAGAACCAACAAATAATAACATGCTTATCACTCTCCCCTATTAAACTTTACATCCATCAGGACCGCAGCTATCATCACCATCAGCTTCAACATGCTGTAAGCCACTTGAACGCTCAGACCATGCCTTGTTCAACGTATCTACAAATACAGATACAGGCTGAGCGCCGCTAATGGCATATTTGCGATCGACTACAAAAAACGGCACGCCTCGAACACCTAGCTGCTGTGCTTCAAATTCATCCGCTCTAACCTGAGCTTTATATTTCTGTTCATCCTCTAGCACCTCTGTCACTTGAAGCTGGACAGATTCAGCTATGGATATAAGCACCTGGCGATCGGATAGGTCCTTGTTTTCAGTAAAGTATGCATAAAACAGCGCCTCAACAAGCTCCTTGGACTTTCCAACGGTTTCAGCGTAATGCACGATTCGATGGGCATCCAGTGAATTAATGGTCATCATATGTTCAAAGTTGAACGTTAAGCCAGCTTCCTTGGCACGACTTGCCACACCACTCGTCATTTCCTTGGCTTGCTGCACGGAGGTTCCGTATTTCTCAGCTAATGATTCAATTGTAGGGCGCTTTTGTGATTCATTTGGATCAAGCTCGAAGCTTTTATATTGAGTCACAATCTGCTCGCGATGCGGAAATTGCTCAAGTGCACGCTCATAATATGTTTTACCTATGTAACAGAAAGGACAAGCAAAATCAGACCATATTTCTACCTTCAACGTAATATCCCCCTCATCCTAAGCCAATGTAGCGCTATTGTTCAACGATTGCTCGTTTCTTGCTAAGTCTCAATTATTGTACCCCAACGCAACAGTTGGTACAATATTGACTAAAGGTAGTTTTTCTATTATAGAGGAGATCATGCAATGAATATTATTAAAGTTAAGGATCGACAAGAGCTAGATCGCAGGCTTCCGAGCATGCCTTGGTATGTTGAACAATTTATCCAATACAAGCTGCCAGATTTGTCTCCCTCCTCTTTGCTAGAGTATATTCGAGATTACGAGACCTTTTTTCATTGGCTTATGGCAGAGGGTCTATCAAAGGCTACGTCCGTTAAGGATGTGAGCTTAATAGAGCTTGAGCAGCTGCGGATGGAAGCGATCGATGGTTACCGATTGTTTTTATCCACCTACAAGGAGGAACGGAATAGCCGAACGACGATTACGCGCAAGCTATCATCCCTGCGCTCGTTGTTTCATTATTTAAGCCAAATTGCTGAGGATGAAGAGTTTTACCCACTGCTTAAACGCAATGTCATGGCCAAGGTCGCCATTAAACGCACGCATAAGGCGAAGGATACAGCTGCTAAGCTCGAAGGAAAGCTGCTTCAGGAGCATGAGATCGATGAATTTCTCCATTACGTGCGTAGTGATTATGGCAAGGATATCGCCCGCAACAAGCAAGCAATGTATTCCTATCAATTAAATGTTGTCCGTGACAGCTGTATTATAAGCTTAATTCTTCATTCAGGACTCCGTGTCTCAGAGCTTGTCAATCTTAATGTTGACGATGTCGATATGAAGAAAAAGCTAGTTTATGTGTTTCGTAAAGGTAAAAACGACGAAACGTTCAAAACTCCTGTTTACTTTCGTCAAGCAGCGGTCGAGGATCTGCAGCGATACATGGAGCTGCGCGACATGAGCTATCATGCACCGAAAAGAGAAAAAGCTTTATTTCTAGCGATTGCCAATGGCAAAAAAGAAGGCTCACGAATGACGAAGCGAGCCATTCAAGCGATGGTTATCAAATACGCAACGCATTTTGGCAAGCCTTATTTATCCGTTCACAAGCTTAGACATTCCTTTGCGACTGATTACTATTTGCGCAATGATATCTATAAAACGCAAGAGCAGCTCGGACACGCTTCACCAGAAACGACGCAAATCTATGCTCACCTAACCGATAAAACGATGGCTGAAGCGATTGATCGCTCTAAGGAGGAGTAACGGCTTCGTTTGCTCACTTTATATAAAAGAGTTACAATGATACAAGCTTACGAGGAGGAACCTACTGATGATACAAGAACATACGATTATTATTGGAGCTGGACCATGTGGTCTTGCAGCTGCGATTTCACTTCAACGAATCGGTATTAAACCGCTAGTTATCGAAAAGCGAAATATCGTTCATTCAATCTCACAATACCCTACATATATGTCATTTTTCAGTACAGCGGAACGTTTAGAGATTGGCGACATTCCATTCACAACGGCCAACGACAAGCCAACTCGGCTAGAAGCGTTAAACTATTATCGTACCGCTGCTCAGCGTCATAACCTGCGTATTCAACCGTTTATGACTGTCCAGCGTATTACAAAAACGGATAACGGATTTATACTTGATGCTGTTAATCAATACGATGAACCCTACCAATATGAAGCGAAATATGTCATCGTGTCTACTGGCTACTTCGATCATCCGAATATGCTTGGCATCCCTGGCGAGGAGCTTCCGAAGGTTAGTCATTTTTTCCGCGAGGCACACCCATATACGGGGCTAGAGGTAGCGATTATTGGAGGCAGCAACTCCTCTATCGATGCAGCATTAGAGCTTGAGCGTGTTGGTGCGCGAGTTACAATTATTTATCGCGGGGAGCAATATTCTAAAAGCATCAAGCCATGGGTTCGACCAATCATTGAGTCCAAGGTAGAAAACGGGCATATAAAAATGCTCTTCTCCTCTCGCGTTGAACAGATTCACAATCGTACTATTGAGGTTTCAACACCAGAAGGCATAATCAATCTAGACAATGATTATGTCCTCGCCTTAACGGGCTTTCACCCAGATCATGAGTTTCTAACTACAGCTGGCGTCACGTTTGAACCGGAAGGACATCCAACCTTCAATCAAGAAACGATGGAAAGTAATGTGCCGGGCATATATTTGGCAGGTGTTGTTGTTTCTCGCAAAGAGGATGCAAATGAGATCTTCATTGAATCTGGAAGGTTCCATGGTGACAAGATCGCAGCCCATCTAAAGACTCTAGGAGAAGGCAACGTCACAGCTCATACAGAATAAGCAAAGGGAGTCCTGCTATCGATTAGCAGGACTCCCTTCTATCGTTCTGATCAGATACCGCAACACAGCTGCAATCAACGTTTATGTTTTGAAGCATTCTCTACTTGAGTACGCAGCTGCTCTACCTCGGCTTCATTAGGCTCAAGCTCACCGTACCTCACATCATTGTAGCGATCAAGCAGCTGATCATACATTTGTGATGAGACTGCCTCCTCCTGCTTCAGCAGAGCTATACTTTCCTTAGCCGTTAAATGCTGCGCTAATGGCTTTCCACTGCGCAAGCCATGCTCGATAACTGAGCGATATAATGCCCTAACCTTTTCCGCAGGCGATAAACGCCCCCACTTTTTCACTGGAGAGGCAGGCCTTCTATGTTTCCTTTGCTGCTTTTCCTTATGTCGTTCATGCTTAATATCTTCAATGATGTCGGTATAGCCTTTATCAGCACTGCTTTGCAGTGACTTTAGCTTAAGCAAATGCGCCAGCAATTTCTTTATAGCAGGCAAAAGCTTTTTCACGGCATATATCAATAGAAAAATAGCACCAACGACTATGGCACTGATAGCGAGCCACTTTACAATCGTTTCGAGCAATAGCCAAAACTTTGACGGCTCCTGTTCGGGTCCCATCTCCATAATCGGCTGCATTGGCGCTGCCGGCGCTTCTGCTGTTTGCTGCTCAGCCTCTCTATCTGTAAACAACCAAGCTAGAATGGCTGCAAACAGCTGCTCTGCATAGCGCTCGATGAAGCGCTGAATCTCTCTTGCGCTAGCAATACCGATAATGAGAAGCGCTAGAATCGAAATATACCAGCGATTCATCATGACCGAGCGTTTAATCGTCGACGAGCCTTCATCAATCATCTGCTGATCCTTAATGGTACGCTCATTATGAATATATAGAAAAAGCACGAATGCGATAATGCCTAGTCCATAATAGATCGTATTATAGTCGGAAAGCTCATGAAGTACGATAACCTTTAACAGCTGCAGCGCAATCGTTGATAGCAACAATATGAGCATTAATATGACAGAAAAGCTGTTGGTCCACTGCATTAGCAAAGCTCGAAAACTACTATGTACAACGAGAATACCTACGAATGCACAGCCAAGCCACGCGATTAATGTTAGCTCTACGGCGGTAACAGCAGTAATAAGCAAGAGCGGCGCGATGCCTAGCACAAGGACCGTTGCTATACGATATACATTCCTAATGCTCGTACGATGGTGTGCGACCACTCTTGGTAGCATATAGCTTATTAGCAACGATAAGCCCCAAGGGATAATTAACGAAAGCGGTAAGCTATAGATGGCAATCGTTAGCCATACCGGAGAAAAGTAAATGAGCTCCACGATGCCCTGCCACAACGGCATAGCA
Source organism: Paenibacillus camelliae (assembly GCF_023715345.1). Lineage (GTDB taxonomy): Bacteria > Bacillota > Bacilli > Paenibacillales > Paenibacillaceae > Pristimantibacillus > Pristimantibacillus camelliae. Next base: position 63,699 of record NZ_JAMBNY010000001.1, on the reverse strand, counting down.
TATCGTTTCAGATTCGTAGCTTTCATTGGACCGCCTCCTTCGCTAAGTCCTCTGACAGCTCGTCTGTCTGAAGCACAAGCACAGCGTTTTGGTTGCGTCGAAGCTGCTGTGCCGCCTGCTCATTTGCCTCGTTCCAATAGGTGCTAATAATAAATATATCGTGCTGTGACAAGCCTTCCTCAGCATAACGGAGCAGCATATCGTTCAGCGGCTCTGTCCGCTCAAGCAGTAGCTGTGCCATCACCTCTAGCATGCCATACCATTGACCATCCCCACGAGCTGGAGCAACCCACACACTATCCGCATGTTCAATACCTCGCATATTTGCAGCAAAGCCGCACTCCATCCCTTGATCTATCGCAAGCTTAGCCACACCAGCTGCTACATTAATGCTCCGCTCGATCAATTCAATATTAGAAACGGCACGCCACATGCCTTCATTGTCATCAACATTTACAATAATGAGCAGCTTTCGGTTCGCAGTAAATTCATACTGATGAACCTGCAGCGCACCTGTACGCGCTGTCGCCTTCCAATTAACTGCTTTTAAGGAGTCTCCATATTGATAGGGTCTAGTACCAGCCGTGATGAATGGATCAGGCATAATGAATCGTTTAACGATCTGATCACCTTGCCAGCTATGGTAAGGAATTCGATCGAAAGGAATCGTGATCGGCTTCGGATAAACAATAAGCTGGGAATCCAGAGGAATTTGCTTCGATTGTCTAGATATACCGAGTAAATCCCCGCTCGTTAATGTTACCGTTTGCAAATTATAGACGCCTCGTCTCATAGGAACAAGCGCGTGCGTTCGTTTAATTCGCTGGTCACTTGATAGTGTAAAATAGCTTTGGTGATTTTGATAATGAGTCCCTTTACTAACGGAGAAGTTATCTTGATGTGAAAATTGTAAGGCCGCCTCTAAAGAAGATTCAACGTAAAGCCAAGGGATTGGCAGCCTCTTTTTATTGCTTAAGGTTTCAACAAGCAATGTGGTATCCCCTTGAAAGCAGGTACGATCTACAAATTGTCTCGTATATTCTACTTTGCGAAAGCCCAACCTGCGAAACAATATATTCTGAATCGCAATGATTATTAATGTCGTTAACAAAAACCAAAACAGCACCATCTTCGTTACACTCCATGTGGCATTGGCTCTGTTGGTACAGCAACCTGCTGCAGAACCCTAGCAATGACTTGCTCTGCCGCATCGCTGCCTCGATGAATGCCTCTAAGCGCAAGACGATGCGCAAGAACTGGAGAAGCCATCGCTTTAATATCATCCGGTACGACATAGCTTCTTCCCCGTAGCGCAGCATAAACCTGAGCTGCTCGTAGCAAGGCTTGACTTCCACGTGGGGAAACACCGATCTGGACATCATCTAAGGCACGTGTAGCCTCGACAATCGCAACGATATAGGCAAGCAGCTCGTCCGATATACTAACACTCATATAGCTAGCAGAAGCTTCCTCCAGCTGCTGCTTCGTTATTACTGACTGCAGCTGCATAAGTGGGTTGGAATCCTTGAAGCGCTTCAATAATTGTAGTCCTTCATCACTTGTTGGATAGCCCATTTTTATCTTAAATAGGAAACGATCTAGCTGAGCCTCTGGAAGTGGAAAGGTTCCTTGCTGCTCAATCGGGTTTTGTGTAGCAATAACCATAAACGGAGAACCGAGTGGCATCGTAATTCCATCGATACTCACTTGTCTCTCCTCCATACATTCCAGCAGACTCGATTGTGTTCTTGGCGTTGCACGATTAATCTCATCAGCAAGCAGTACGTTGCTGAAGATCGGCCCTGCTCTAAATTCAAACTCTCCGCTCTTCTGGTTGTAGTAATGTATACCGCTAAGGTCAGAAGGCAACAAGTCTGGTGTGAATTGGATGCGCTTAAATTGCAGGGATAACGAGCTGGCTAGAGCTTTCGCCAGCATCGTTTTACCCGTTCCCGGTACATCCTCTAGCAGAACATGACCGTTCGTAATTAATGCAATCACTAGCTGCTCAATAACCTCTTCTTTCCCGACAATAACCTTTCCTACATTGCTTTTTACGGCTTGAAAAATATCCTGTATCGATGAATGGTTCACTAAACCGCCTCCAATAATATAGACTCCTTATTAGAATGGATAACTTCGCCGTGATTGGTTTCGCTGAAGCTGCTGCAATTCTCTCCAGTGTATGAGCTTAATATTCTGCTCTTGTAAAAACTGCTTCACATCCGGCTTACTTAACGCTTCCCATTCAATAACCCGCTTGCTTGCTTGACCATGAAAAGACTGTAATTCTGCTGCTGGCTTGCTTGGATGTACAATTAGCTCCGATACACCTGGCTTTAGCTTTTTTAGATAATCCATTAGCTCCTGCAGAAAGCTATCCGTTGTCTCATTTCCCCTTGATTCGAAGGGAAGTCCGATCAAATAATCGACGATAACAACTCCTTTCTGGTCAGCAAGCTGCGCAAGCGCTGCCAATTGTGGAGCAAGCTGAGCTGGTACGACCTCTTGCTGAGCTTCATTTACGAACCTCGGAAGGCGGAATGGGAGGCCATAATGCGCACATACATCAAGTGCTTCCAGCAAAAAGTGCTTGCCTGTCGCTAAGCCGTACAGACTGCCCATATGGCTGTCCGCGTGAGTAGGCTTCATCCCGAGATGCAGCGCCATTTCAATCTGATGATACAGCTCAAGCGCGACCTGACTTGGCGCCGCTGACTGCTCAAAGCCTAAGCAATCACTGTGGAAATATCCCTCACTTGTCACCAAGCTCGACACGTCCGCATTGCGTGTAACAGGAGCCCATTTGTAAGCCTCCCATTCACTAGTGAACGTAAAATGAACACCAACATCATATTGCAGATGCTTTGCACTCCATGCGGCAGCAGCACGAGCAAATGCACATGGCATCATCACCGTAGCAGAGCTTATTGCGCCCGCCTCGAGCAGCTCTTGAATGCCCGCATTGAAGGATGCACTTAACCCAAAATCATCCCCATTAATAATGAGCAGACGATCCTGCTCTGTATAGCCTAACTGCTGAGCCAGCGTTAAACTCATCGTACATCCCTCACCTTCATCTTATTTCATTTGCTCATTTACAAATGTAATGGTATAAGCTGCGTTCTTGATCATAGCTACAACGATACCAATCGGGTCGATCCCCTGCATGAAGCGTTCAATAAAATGCATGACAACATCCACGCTTCGCAGCTTAATAAGCTCAGGCAGCAATGCTAGCTCGCTGTCAGTTAAGGCTACAATCGACACGTACGCTTTTTGCATCGAAAGAAGTTTTGCTGTGACCTCGTCGATATTAGGCTTAATGAGCTCTGACAGCAGCACTGCAAGCTCCATAGCACGAAGATCACGTGTTACAAATTCAAAATCAAGAATAGCGATCACGTTATCCTGTACAGTAAGTGCGTTACTACAGTTAATGTCCCCGTGAATCCATTGATGGGGAAGCTTGCTTAATTGATGCTCCAGCTCTTCCAGCTGGCCACGCTCCTGCTGAATAAGCAAAAGCTGCTCTTCTAGCTGGGCAATCTCTTCGTGTCCGAGTAAGTGAAGCATTGTAGGCTCATCGAGAGGAAGATAGTTCTGAGCCAGCTGATAATATGGGCTATATGCAGGCACCTCACTTAACTCAACCTTTGACAGCGCTATACTAAGCTTTGCAGTAGCCTCCGCGAGGCTGTTTAATTGCTTAGCATTCGCAACCGATGGACGCTCGCCTTCAATGTAACGATAGCGGGCCGCTAGCTTTCCGTTTTGCAGCTTAGATACGGTACTCCCCATCCTGTTAATTACTGGTACTGGTGTCGCGATCGTTAATGTCTGCTTCTGCAATGCCTGCAGCATCTGATGCTCGAACATCAGCTTTTGCTGGTCAGCATGATTGTTGTAAATTCGAATAATGGATCGTTCTTGCTCGTCTTCGAGAAAAATCGTCGTATTATTCATGCCGCTTAAGCCAGGAATGATCCGTGGCTGACCGTGCCATGCATACTGGCCTAAAAGCTGCTCCAGCTCAGCGGACATAAAACCTTCCATTGATGAGCCTCCCTCTTCTATTTTCCTCTTTTTTAACGAGTCTGTTGCTTTAGTTTTTCTATTTTTCTTGCCAAGCTTTCTTTCCACACTTCAGCAAGCTCAGTAATTGATGCGAGCTGCACGTATTGCTGTACTGTACTTTGTTTACTATACATGATGCGATTGGCAGCCTTAATCGACATGGAATGCTGTGCTTGCTCGATAAGTTCTACTTCCATACCTAAGCTTGCTTCTCCTTCTTCAAGCACTCTTAGATAGAACCCCGTATAACCGCTTTCCATTGATAGCTGTACGAGCTGTGGCCATTCATTACGAATGCCGAGCTTAAAGCATGGCTGTCTTGGCTGACTAACTTGAACAATAAGTGAACCTATTCGATATGTATTGCCAATTAATACTTGATCCTCTTCAAGGCCTGAAATCGTCATATTTTCTCCAAATGCGCCGGGCTCAAGTGGTCTCCCTAGCTGATCCCAATGCTTATAGCTTTCTTGAAGATAGACACATACCGCTTTATCTACTCCGCCGTGGTGAATTTTATCACCTTGCTCGTCACCCTCCACACCAAGTGAGGATACGTAGTGACTTTTATTAGAAAATTGCTTGTAGATTGCGGTTGGAACTTCTTTCTTTCCATGCTTAATCATCTGAGGAACTCCAACTTGAAAGGAGATAATTTCAGGCACGTTCTTCACAATTTCCCTTCTTATTTCCATGAATTCACCACCTACAAGTATTATAGCTTCTAATTGACGGAATTGGCAAAATAGTTAGATTTTATGCGTCATTTCGACAAAATAACTTGCTGCTTGCTTCGTGTTCTACCGTCGAAAGCAAGGCGACATTTGTAAAGTTCTGCGCTTACCCGGGAAATATAAGTAACGATAAGCAGCTTATTTCCCCAAAATAACGAATGGCCACAACGACTATAATCCACTATGCCTTCCACTCTTTCGCCATCTATAACTCTATATTCTTTATACCATATAAATATCTGTAGTTCCTCTATTAAATATTCATGTTATAGATTATTTATAGGGTCATTCTTGATGTTAATGGGTAGTCATAGGCTTTGAGATTTCATCGTTGTCTTCAGATTCTATCTATCGCTTCGCTTATGATCTATCACTCATCATCTAATTTTCTTCCATGAAGTACCCTTAATCACAATTTAAGAAACAGCTACCTCCCCCTCTTCATTGTAAAGGCAGCTCTCTTTCTCGTTCGAATAAATCTCGACTGCTCGTCACATCATATTGCAGCAGTTTTGTCGTAAATCCATTGGCTATGACAGCGTAGATAAGCACTGCTAGAGTAGGTAATATGATGATGGCTAGCTCATAAGCAGTCAAGCTAGAACCAGCAGCACTGACTAATGCGATTAGTACAAGTATGCTTAGTAAGCGAATCGGCTTATCCCATTCCTCTAGCTTCCACAGCGTTGTTTTTTGATCGAGAGGTACGCCATACAGAAGCAGCACATAGATTACAGCATAGCTAATGAACGAGATCAAACTGCTAACGATGAAAAACTCAGTTGAACCGATCATATAAAGCACCAGCAGCATCATACATGCTAGTACTTGTACGCCAATGACGGCGTGCTGAGGACTTTGCTTACTGTAGCTGATTTTAGATAACGTTTGTTTCAAAGGAATAATGCCATCTCGTGCCATTGCCATTAATGTACGTGCACTAACATGCAATAACGTTGAGCCTGAAAACCAGCAGCTTAGTAAAGCTAGCAGCATCAGCCCAACGCCAAGCTGTGGCGTCCGTTCAGCAAGTATCATAAACCACTGCTCACCCGCTGCCCCATTTGCTTGGATACCTAAGTTCATATATACAATCGCAAGCACAAGCATTAAAATCATCCCGACCATATAGGAGTAGCACGTTGAGAGCAATGCCGACCATGCCGTTCTTACCTTCGGCTCAATCGTCTCCTCAGCCGCTTGTGAGCTGGCATCACCGCCGATGAAGAAGCGACAAGCCAATGCAACCATAAAACCTATATGCATCGGTGTCAGCTCACTTGAAGCAGGAAACCAGCCATTAACATTGGTCTCAAGCTGAAACAAATGCATTCCGTTATAAATATCTCCTTGCATCGCTCGATATACAACAATAAATAAAACAATTACACCAAGCCCTTGTATAATAATAGAAAGATAATGAAACAGCGGAGAATAGTTGCTCTTCAATAAGCCAATGACCCCCATAACTAGGATGACTATACCCATGACCATAGTAAATACAGACATTTGCTCTAGCCAGATGAGCTTATGTCCTGCGAGCAGCTTTAAAAAATACACGACACCATAGCTGTAGCCAAGCAGCATAGCTACCTGAGCAACCAGCTGAAGGCCGCCAACGATCGCACCCAGCCATGCCCCTCCCCTGCGCAGTGCGACGTGATATAAGCCGCCGGCAGTAGGCTGCGAGGATAAGTATTGACCAATTAGAGCTACAATAACAATAAAAAGCAAACCAACACCGCTATACACGAACAGGCTATTAACGAGCCCACCTTGCATCACCATCGGAGCAAACAAAAGTAGCATGATTGGAAACATACCAATCGTATTCATCGATATGCTAAATATGGACAGCTCGCCATATTGTCTTTTAAAGAACTGACCGAAGCCAAAGCGGTGCAGCTCATGCTTGTCTTGCAGCTGCTGTACAACCTTTCCGTATCGCACACCGCTAATATAATTTTGCTTGCGTAAGCTAGCCTGTACCTTTAGCGTAATAGCGAGCATACAAAGTACGGCAACAAACACTAGCAGCATAAACATCATCAAACCTATCATTTTGACACCTCCATGCTTTATTTATATGTTGCATAGAGGTAGTGCATGTCAATGATCCGACTTTCGATGTCGAACTAGATTATGGGGCTGGAATACAGCCCATCCTCATCATGTCATTCCAGATGCTCAGCCCTCAAAAAGTCACACATCGTGAATTCCTCTTGCTTTTCTGTTTGCTTACGATAGATTACTGTCCATCTGTATAAATTAAATAAAGGCAAATCCCCATTCAACTGTGAATGGAAATTCGCCTTTTTTAAATTAATTACGTAACCTATCGTTTCAAGATGGAGCGCTAGTAGAAAACAAGTAGCGCAGCGTACGTTGTTGGTACGTGAGCAACGGAGTTTTCGCTAGCGCTCCATATTCGACGTCGAATCCACTACGTAGTGTTACATCGTCATCAAAGCCGGACTTTTAACCAACCTCTTCCAATGAAGGTTCAAAAGTTCGGCTTTCAGGACCAAGAAGATGCCACGAAGCTAGGAAACGAGGAGCGGAATGTACGTTTTGGGTACATGAGCACCGGAGGCTTCCGATGAGTGGCATATTCGCCGTCGACTAAGCTACAGTGCAACACATCGTCATCAAAGCCGAATCTTTTGAATTTCCTCTTAAAGGAGGTTTTTTTCTCTTTCTGTTAGTCTACGGCCATATACATCCACCACCAGCTCCCCACCGTTTAGGCCGAGGATGCGATCAGCATAGCGCTCTGCCCAGTCACCTTGATGAAGCACAGAGATAACGATCAGCCCTTGCTCCTTGCACAGCTGTTTTAGCTCGCTAAGTACGATCTCCGCATTATGTGGATCAAGTCCGGCAACCGGCTCATCTGCTACGATCACTTTCGCGCCGTGAACAAGTGCACGAGCAACGGCAATCCTTTGCTGCTCTCCCCCTGATAAATGTCTCGCTTTCATTTTTGCCTTATCCAGCAGGCCACGCTTCTCGATCATATCCATAGCACCCATATAATCATCATTGCGGACCATACCTGTCCACCGTCTCCAAGCAGGAGTCTGACCGACAGCACCGATAATTACATTCTTTAAAGCGGTTTTATCCGGAAACAAATAAGGCTTCTCTTCTAAGTATGCAACCTCTTTCTTCAGCTGCATCTTCGCTCGGAATCCACCTTCAAACACATTTTTCCCGTTAAATATATACTTGCCTGACGTCCAGTTTTCTTGCAGCGCCAAGCACTTTAGCAGCGTTGATTTCCCGCTTCCGCTTGCTCCCTTTACTGCAATGAAATCACCTTCATAAGCATCAAACGTAATATTTTTAAGGAGCTTCGGTCCACCTGGTATAGACTTTGTAAGATTTTGTACCCGTATCATATCGTCATCCTTTCTATGAAAATGAAAACGCATCTCATATTTTTAGTTTACGATAAATACTAACCTCTTTCCATACGAACAAATGTTTGGTATAATGATATTAGAACAAACGTTCGATTCTATTATCCAATTAAAGGAGGCTTGATCAGCATGAATCCTACTTCCCAGCATTTTAGATTTATTGAAAAGGTACCACCGAAACGAGACTTGACCTTTACTTTTTTTAGCGATGGCAGACTCACAATTGAGAATAATGATACAGGTGAGCTGATCAGCCCGTCACAACTTCGTAGCGATAGCAAAGACTTCTACATTAAGCATCGTATTCTTTTCATTAAAAATCGATTGCTCGAAGCGCAGCAACGCTATGCCTAGCATATACTTTTCCATTTGACTACTCTATTATAATAAGGTAGATTGATCATACGAGATTGTAATAAGGAGTACACATTATGTCACAGCAAATATTATTTGATCTTGATGATACTTTAATCTACTGCAATCGTTATTTCTTTCGTACAATTGATAGATTTGCTCATCAGCTAGTTAACAGGTTTAACGATCCAAGCGTTACACTCGATGCGGTTAAAGCGAAGCAGAGCGAATTTGACAGTGAGCTGATCGGACAGTCTGGCTTCAAGAGTGAGCACTTTCCACAATCATTCATTGAAACTTACGTTCATTTTGCAGATCTTCTTGGAGTAGCTGTTTCATCTTCCGAAAAGGATTCGCTATGGAAGCTCGGCATGGAGGTTTATGCTCATGAGACGGAGCCTTATCCGTATATGGAGGAAACATTGCAGCAGCTTCAGCATCAGGGCCATGAGCTCCACCTCTACACCGGCGGTGAGCATAGCATTCAACTCCGTAAAATCCATGACATGGATCTAAAGCGTTACTTCGACGACCGAATTTATATCCGACAGGTTAAAAATATATCTGCACTAGATGAGCTGCTTACAGAGCATGCTTTCGAACGCTCAAGAACTTGGATGATTGGTAATTCTATTCGTAATGATATCGTTCCTGCTCTTCATGCAGGCATTCATGCGATCCATGTCGAGGTACCTGATGAATGGAACTATAACATTATACAAGTTGATGTTAAGCCAAAGGGACAATATTTCTCCGTTCAATCGTTGCAGCAAATTCCATCTACATTCGTTCCCGCTATATAAAAAGCTATCCAGAGCAAGCGCACTTACGTGTGCTCACTGGATAGCTTTTTCGCTTTATGCCCATGTAATTGTTTTTCCGCGAAGATTAGCGACTTAACACTCAATCAACGTCATTGATATCTTCAGCAGTCTGCTCACGATCGAAGCGGTTCGATAGCAAGCGTTCCCGTATTGCGATCAGTCAGCAGAAGCTCAGCCTGAATGGTATCACCGTTGTCCCGCTTTAACGATAGAGGAGGTGTTTTCCCTTGATGCACAAGTGACTGAATATGCTGTGAAGACAGCTCTGCACCATACGCATCTCGCCAAATTACAAAGCCGCAGCCTTGCTTGTAGTGTGAGCATCCATATCCCTTTTTCCCCATAATAAGATGTCCACCACAGCCTTGACGTGGACATGGCGCAATGCTCATTACTGTCTGTCTAGCTGTTGCTTCCTCTAGTCGCTGACTGTTAGGCATGCTGCTTGTACGAATGCTTTCAGCAGCTGCGTTCACACGTTGCTTACTCTCATCAGCCGTTTTTCGAGTAGAACGTGTCCGCTTCTCAGCGTCAGCCCCCTTTGCCGCAGAAGCCTCTGTCTTCGCTTTGCTACTACTTGTCCGAGCTCGAGACGTTTTACCCTTTTGTTGCTTTTCAAATTCAAATCGAACAGCGGGCTGAACTTTCACTTTATCAACGATCATCGTTGCGAATTTCTTGACATTCTCCATAAATTGCTCACTAGAGGCTCTGCCCCTCGCAATATCATTCAATCGTTTTTCCCAGATCCCAGTCATCTCTGGTGAGGTTAGCAGCTCAATACCTGCTCCACGTATCAGCTCAATCGCTGCTGTCCCTTTGCTTGTAATCGTAATTCTTTTCCCTTGCATCGTAATATAGCCTACTTGCTTCAAACGCTCGATCGTAGCTGCTCGAGTTGCCGGCGTGCCGAGACCACAATCCTTCATCGCCTCTCTCGCTTCATCATCCTCGATTTGCTTTCCGGCGCTTTCCATTGCCTTTAGCAAGGTACCCTCTGTATACGACTTAGGAGGCTTCGTTTCTTTTTCCTTTGCAGCAGCCTGACGGCAATGAACCGGAGCGTTAGCATCAAGCTCGAAGCCTTCCTGCTGCTCAACAACGTCTTCCTCTTCTTCCGCACCCTTTTTCTTTCGTTTATTGTTAGTTTCCTGCTGGTCACCGTATATCATCTTCCAACCTAGATCGACTAATTGCTTTATATTCGTCTTGAATAAATGCTCTTCTACCTTGGTAAGTACAACATGGCTAATATACTGAGCAGGTGGATAATATTGCGATAAGAATCGCTTCACAATTAAATCATACAGCTTCTGCTCGTCAGACGACAGAGAGCTCGCTCGTTTAGCTGTCGGCAATATCGCGTGATGATCCTCGACCTTGGCCGGATTACAAATGCTTTTATTGCCAGCATGGACAAAGGAACGATTGGCTCCTGCCACCCACTCACCATATTGCGTCCCTTGCAGGGCTTGAAGTGCTTTATGCATCTCGGCAATATTTTGCTCGTTCACGTAGTTTGAATTCGTTCTCGGGTAAGTGATTACCTTATGCTTCTCATATAGACTTTGCGCAATATCTAATGTTTTCTTTGCCGAGAAATTCAATTTGCTATTCGCTTCGCGTTGCAGAAGCGTTAAGTCATATAGGCGATGAGGATATTCCTTCACTTCCTTCGCCTCATATTGGTCAATGCTTCCTTGCTTGCCCTTAACCTGACTAGCAATAAGCTCCGCCTTGGCTTGATCGGTCATTCGATCTCCTTGCCATAAGCCCTTATAGGTCGTTTCACCTTGCTTAAAGCTAGCCTCAACAACAAAATATTTTAACGAGTCGAACTTCGCGATCTCCGCCTCTCGATCATAGATCAATGCTAACACGGGCGTCTGAACGCGACCTACCGACAGCAGCTCATTATGCTTGGTTGTAAATGCGCGCGTTCCATTCATGCCAATTAACCAGTCTGCTTCACTTCGTGCAGATGCTGCCTTCGTTAAATTATCATACTCATGACCTGGCTTTAGCTCAGCAAAGCCTTTACGAATCGTTTCCACCGTTAAATCTGAAATCCATAGCCGTTCAACTGGCTGCTTAAGCTGCAAGTAGCGCTGAATCAGCGAGAAGATATATTGACCTTCCCGCCCAGCATCACAAGCATTCACTAATGCGTTGCAACGGCTTGCCAGCTCCTTAATGACCTTCAGCTGATCTGCTGTTCGTTTATTCGCAATAAGCTTAAACTGCGATGGAATAATTGGGAGATGGACAATGCTCCATTTCTTATAACGGTCATCGTAGGCATCTGGTTCAGCAAGCCCAACTAAGTGCCCAATCGCCCACGTAATAATATAATGCTCACCTTCAATATAGGTTCGCATATTTTTTGCTTTAGGCTCGATAGCAGCAGCAATATTGCGGCCCATATCCGGCTTTTCGGCAATAATTAACGTTTTCATACAAACTCCTTTTATAATTAATGCCATTAATTATTTATGTAGTTAGTAATCGTTTGAAATATGCTGGTCACGCCTTTCGACCAGTTTGGATCCTCTGCATACTTTCTATTAATCCATACGATAGGCTCAATATCTTCAGGTCGATCCTTACTTAAATTAACTAGTGTTCTAGCTGCGATCGCTGTAGAGTCTTCAATTGTTGTATTATAATCCTTCCAGCTATGAAACACATTAAAAGGGTTGTTAGCAATTTCTTCCGCTTGCTCGTGCTCACGATGAACAAAGCCTTGCTCTTGTCCAGTAATGGCAAACAAAAGCACCACCGAAAGATTGAACTCCTTGGCGGTCGCGATAATCGTGCTAAAGTATGGTTCATCCGCAAGCTTTGATTCTCTAGATTCCAAGAACGACTTCAGCTTATCGATGTCTATCTGTTCATACTGATACAATGCAGGTAGCTCATTGAAAGGCAAGCTTTCTTGTTCTATTGTCGAGGTTTGTTCCACGATGGGAATAGAATCGGCCTCTTTCGGCTGCTCAACTGGCTTAACGAAATAGGCTATAAGTACAATCAAAAGGCAACCAACCGCATACAGTAGTGATTTTCGTAATCGCTTAGATTGGTACAGCTGCTGTAGCTGCTTGGTAAGCTTGTCCAGCCAGGTCCGCTCAGCAATGACCTCGTCGATGCCATGGTCCACTCTCCATTCTCGCCATAGCTGCCGAGCTTCAACATCCTGCGAGGCGAGCTGTTCACATGCATGATCAATATCATCCAAGCTTACAGGCCGTTGCTCGCGAACTACCACTTGCTTAATCAGCTCATTACACAGTTTCTGCCTTAACTCCTGCTCGAAGGGTGGTAGCTGACGTTCAATAATTTTTACGATGGCATCTGCAACAATCTCTGCATGCTTCTCTTTCGGCAGATGCACATATTTATGCTTGACATATCCACGAATACGATCAACAGAATCTAGCGATAATACATCCCGTTGCTCCACAGGGTTCGCCTCACTTTTCCATTAATGCCGTGCTATAGATTACAAGCCATGCTATGTCATTTCAAGCCATACTATATCACATCTGAGCTGCTGCCTGCTTGATTTGCTGTTGAACTGCCTCAGATAGGATAAACGACTTGATTTGCTCCTTTTCTAAAAACGTTAGCTGATATTCACAATCACAGCCAATATCCTGAGGCACCATTTGAGCAATGATACCTCCATGATTGCAAATAACTAAAATCGTAAAATCTGTGAGATCTTCAGGTACCGTCGCACTATCCGTAGTTAGCTGAGGCTTCAACGTAATATCGATCCATTGATGGTCACGGCACTCGATGCTCATATGCAAGCTAGAAAACTTCATTTCCTCAATATGATCCGATCCATATCTTATCACATGTATTCACCTTCTATTACTCGCTAGTTAATTCTATTCTATCATAATTGACGAAACCATAATAGAATGAAGGCTTTGTTAAACATTCAAAAATAAATATTAGCTGCAGCACAGGCACATGCCCAATACACGGACATCCTGCATGCATAGGCTAAATGGTAAATAAATGAGAAGAAAGTGGTGAAAGCATGCCAACAAATTATTTAGTTCCACCAGCTACACTTCAACAATATGTTGGTCAAATGGTTCAATTTCAAGCGGGAAATCAGCATTATACAGGTCTGCTAACGAATTTTGATGCGGGATCAGGAATGGCAACCTTCCTAATTTATGCTCCTAACGGTCAACAATATACGATGCAGTTCCATAACAGCGATATTATCGGTATCGGACCAGCAACATATAATCCTACTCAGCCGGGTCAAGGTCCGCAGCACCCTCAACACCCTCAGCATCCGCAGCATCCACAATATCCCGGCGGAGTTATGCAATTTCCTTGGTGGTTGCTTGGAAGAGCTTATACGAACCAATTCGGCCACATTATCATTACACCAGAGCAAGAGGAATAGTAGCAAAAGGACCCATAGTATAGACACCTTAAACAAGGTTCTATACTATGGGTCCTAGCTTTTCACTACGTTAACCATACATCACTCGTCTATGGGAGCATTGAGCTACCCATTAAATATTTATCTACCTCGCGTGCAGCCTGTCTGCCTTCATTTATTGCCCATACGACAAGACTTTGGCCTCTGCGAACATCTCCTGCAGCGAACACACCTTCAATACTCGTACGATATTCACCATAGCGCGCTTTTATATTCGAACGCGTATCCGTAGCAAGACTCATTTCATCAATGATTGCAGCTTCTGGCCCCTCAAAGCCGATAGCAACAAGTGCTAGATCAACTGGCCACACTTCCTCCGTGCCTTCGATCTCTTTATACACTTTACGTCCTTCTTCATCGATGTAACGTTCGATTCGAACGGTGTGAAGCTCTGTAATGTTCCCTTGCTCATCTCCAACAAATTTCTTTGTTAAGATGGAGAATTGACGTGGGTCTTCACCGAATATCGCCTTGGCTTCCTCATGTGCATAATCCAAAGTATACACATTAGGGAACTGTGGCCACGGATTAGAGATCGCATCACGTGTAGCAGGAGCTTTAGCTACTGTACCGAATTGAACGACTGACTTACAGCCGTGTCGCAGCGCTGTTGCCACACAATCCGTTCCAGTATCCCCGCCACCGATGACAATGACATTTTTGTCCTTAGCACTAATGTAGTTACCATCCTCAAGATTAGAGTCCAGATAGCTTTTTATTGTACTGTTTAGATAATCCATTGCAGGGTAGATACCGTTCAATTGAGAGCCCTCGATTTCGATTGAACGTGCTTTGGTCGCACCTAGAGCTAGTACAACAGCATCATACTGCTTGAGCAGCTGGGCTGCAGCAATATCCTTCCCGATTTCGGTATTCGTAATAAATTCAATGCCCTCTTGCTTTAACAGATGAACACGGCGATCCACAACATGCTTCTCCAGCTTCATCGTAGGAATCCCATACGTTAGCAACCCACCAATGCGATCCGCACGCTCATAAACGGTTACGGTATGACCAGCCTTGTTCAGCTGAGCAGCTGCAGCAAGACCAGCCGGTCCAGATCCTACAACCGCAACCTTCTTTCCTGTACGAGCCTTTGGAGGCTGAGGGACAATCCAGCCTTCAGCAAAGCCGCGTTCAATAATTGCTTCCTCGATAGATTTAATCGTTACAGCATCACCGATCAAGCCCACCGTACACGAGCCTTCACAAGGTGCTGGGCACACTTTACCAGTGAATTCAGGAAAGTTATTCGTTTTGTGTAGGCGATCCAGTGCTTCCTTCCACTGACCGCGGTAAACAAGATGGTTCCATTCAGGAATTAAGTTGTTTAACGGACATCCTGATACCGTACCGCCAAGCTCAATCCCAGTGTGGCAATAAGGCGTACCACAATCCATACAACGAGCGCCTTGTGTTTGTAGCTGTTGCTCTGATAAATGCTTATGGAATTCTCTCCAATCGTTTACACGTTGAAGAGGGTTACGATCACTAGGTACTTCTCTCTCGAAATCTAAAAATCCAGTAGGCAATGACATGACTATGTTCCTCCATTTACAAAAAGAAGATTAGCTAATTAAAGCTAAAACGGTCGAATGTATACATCCTCAAATGAGGCAATGGCTTCGTAAGTTATACCAATATGCTACCATTCGAGCTGTACTTTCCGTAATGGATTATCACCATAATCATTTGCACTATTTGCACTAATTTAATCAGGCGACTTAACGAGATAATTTGTACTAAAACACATATTTATAGCAATGTCACAATAGCTGAACTCGACCACATCCCAATGATATCAGTACTTATCAACAATTTTAACAATGTACACAATCAAATCTGAACATATATTATACCTATTCACTTGTAATATTCGCACGATTTCTAAACTCCATCAATCGAGTTTAAATTGCATAAAAGAGCTTATCGATTGCCAAGCAAGAACAATCAATAAGCTCTTTAGATTTACATTAACTATTCACTTATTATGGATTATATAGCTTTACTACATTTGTATAGTTCATCGTTCGCTTGGGCCATGACAGTGTTGATAACTCGTTCTGCAGCTTGCTCCCCACGAGCGATAAATTACTTTCAATTATTCTTTTGCCTTCTTCCTTCGACGTAGCACGAGGATCATCTCCCCAAATCCCTACCATCGTCTCATCTGACAGTTTTTCAAGATCAACAAGCTCTGAATATAGTCCTAGCATTAGCGATGTTTCATTAAATGCTGCATGATCGGTCATTATCCCTTCATTGCCTTTTCCACCGAGCTGCCAAAGCTCAAATAGCTTCAAGTCAAACTGCTTCTCGAATTTAGGTATAAACTTCCTAAAGATATTCGTGGAAGGACCATGTCCATGCGCTACGACAATCTTGAAACCGGCACGTGACAAATTCTTTAGCGTTGCTTCCAAAATATTTATAAATAATTCATCTTCGATATAATAAGCTGAACCATCTAATTGTTGAATGCTTTCTCGCTCAAAGCTATGAACATCCATCCCAATATAGTCGAATTCCTCTTGACTAATCTTCGTATCTGGACCAAGGAACAACGTCGGCAATACAATGCCGCCTATTCGTTCAGCCAATGCCTTGAAGAATCCTTTTGATTGTAAACTATCTGACCCTAACGGAAGATGCAATCCATGCCATTCCAATGTACCAAGTGGAAGGTACGCTATAGGACAATGATTCAATCGTTCAAGAAATTCATCGGGTCTCATTTCTTCATATAGAACATTATTCTTTTGCACAAGCGAACCCTCCAAACCGATGATGGTTGTAAGAGATACCTCTCTCCGTTCATCTAGCATACATGAACTTAATGAGATCGTGGAAAGGAAAAATTTACTTTAGCTCCTTACTTTACACGATCATAGACGCATATCGTAAAGCTGTATTTATTTTTTTCATCACTCTCTACGAATTCAGAGCTAGTAAGCGTAAATTCCTGCTCGTCAAATTCAGGGAAGTACGCATCCGCATGTGCAATATCAACCTCTACCTTCGTTAAGTAAAGACGATCAGCGATAGGTAAAAACAGCTCATAGATTTCTCCCCCGCCTGTAATCATTAACTCTTCATCCCCATACTTTTGCAATGCCTCTTCTACAGTATGGACAATCTCACAGCCTTCAATATGCAGATCCTGTTGTCTCGTTAGTATGACATTGCGTCGGTTTGGCAGCGGTCTTCCTAGCGACTCATAAGTTTTTCGTCCCATCACGACTGTTTTATTAAGCGTGGTGCGCTTAAAATGCGCGAGTTCCTTAGGTAGATGCCACAGCATTTGATTATTGGCACCGATTGCTCGCTCCCTGCTCATCGCAGCAATTAATGAAATGGTCATGTTTCTCCTCCTAGACTGCTACAGGCGCTTTAATCGTCGGATGCGGGTCATAGCCCTCTATCGCCAGGTCCTCAAGCTCGATATCAAATACAGAGGTCTTGTCCGTATTCAACACAAGCTTAGGCAATGCACGCGTCTCTCTCGACAGCTGAGTTTGTATCTGCTCCACATGATTCAAATAAATATGTGCGTCACCAAGTGTATGAATAAAATCCCCAACCTCAAGTCCACATTCATGTGCTATTAAATGCGTTAGAAGCGCATAGCTTGCAATATTGAATGGTATGCCAAGGAAGATATCACCACTGCGCTGGTAAAGCTGACAGCTTAGCTTGCCGCCCGATACATAAAACTGGAACATCGTATGGCAGGGTGGCAACGCCATGCTCGGTATATCCTCAGGATTCCAAGCAGAAACAATCATTCTACGTGAGTCTGGATTGTTTTTAATGGTATGAATAACATCTGCAAGCTGATCGATCACATCGTTTCGTGTTGTGCGCCATGCACGCCATTGCTTCCCATATACGTCACCAAGCTCGCCATATTTCGCTGCAAACTCATCCTCATTCAGCACTCTTTCCTTAAATATAGCAAGCTGCTCCTCATAGCTGCGAGCAAACTGCTCGTCGCTTTGTGAGCGTAGACCAAAGTTCGTCATGTCAGGGCCATTGTATTCACTGGATTCCACCCAGCGCTTAAATGCCCATTCATTCCAAATGTTATTATTATTCTGAAGCAAATATTTAATGTTCGTATCGCCTTTAATAAACCAAAGCAACTCACTTGCTACAAGCTTAAAAGGAACACGCTTTGTCGTTAATAAAGGAAAGCCCTCTGCAAGCGGAAAACGCATCTGATAGCCAAACATAGAGATCGTGCCTGTTCCCGTTCGATCTTCCTTGCGCTCTCCTTTCTCCAAGCAATCTTTTAACAGCTGGAGATAGGCCTGTTCACTAGTTTGCACATTATTCACTCCTAAATTTGTTTCATTTTTCGAGTTAATTCATTCGAAACATTATACCATATCACGACTTAGAATCCTATCACCACCGCGACAACGAGAATAACTGTATACATAGCGGAGATGCTAACGATATCGACGCTGCAGCTCATTCGATCTGCTGCAAACTACACGAAGTATTGGGGGTACATATCAATGAATAAACAACAATCATCACGACTTTTTATCGCGGTACCCGTGTCTCAACGCGTAACGAATACGCTGTCTGATTGGGTACAAGGACATCAGCAAAAGCTTCCCTTTCGGAAATGGACACATCCCGCTGATTATCATATCACTCTGCAGTTTCTAGGCGAGACTTCACCACCCGTCATCAATAAGCTTATCGAAACGCTTCAGCATGTAACATTTGAACCATTTTCACTATCGCTTGGTCAAATTGGCGTCTTCGGTCAAAAAGCCTCTCCGCGTATCTTGTGGGCTTCCGTTGTTGATTCCACTCAAGCTCTAAAGGAGCTTCAGCGACAAATTGTAAAGAGAACAGAATTAGCAGGCTTCGAAACAGAAAAACGAGAATTTAGAGCTCATTTGACCCTTGCACGAGACTATCGAGGTGATCGCAGCTTTCAGCTATCTGACATTTCCGATCAGCCTGATGCTAGCTCGTGGGAGGTGAATCATTTTACCGTCATGAAGTCGAATTTAAAAAGCACGCCGATGTACGAAGTGGTGCACACCTTCCATGTCTAAGCTTCATAAAAAATTCATGCTGAAATCATGTTTTATACAATGTTTTCAGCATATTCACTCGTTTCTGCTACATATGGTTAAATAGTAACGATGAAAGGAGACTTCTATGAGCGATCAAGTTCGGTATTTTGAAGTTTTTGCGGGTCCTTTCGACCCGTGTCCACCTATTGGGTACAAGAGCTTTCAGGTTCCCCCTAACCACTTTATAACGTTTCAGCCACCGAATCTTCCACAATTCCAGCCTTATGAAGCATTAAAGCTTGGCACACTATGGCAGCCGTTGTACAGCCCATATGGCAGTCAGTAAAGGAGTTGATCAGTTACGATGAGCATTCAGCTTGACGAAGCCTATTACAGCCTGCTTCACGAATTGCAGGCCATTGACTTTGTCTTAGTCGAACTACAATTATACCTCGATACCCACCCGAACGATGCCGCAGCACTCCAGCAATTTAACCAGTTTGTCGAATTACGCAAACGTGTAGTCCACCACTATGAAACAACCTACGAACCATTACTACAATTCGGACGCAGTAATATGCCGGTAAGCAGCTGGCAATGGATTGAAGCACCTTGGCCTTGGCAGGTTTAAAGTTAATTTGACTGGAGGTTAACTATGTGGATTTATGAAAAAAAGCTGCAATATCCTGTTAGAGTTAGCAAATGCGACCCTATGATGGCAAAGCTGCTCATGGAGCAATATGGAGGGGCTGATGGTGAGCTTGCAGCTGCCCTTCGCTATCTTAATCAGCGATACACCATCCCTGACAAAGTAATCGGGTTACTTACCGACATTGGTACCGAAGAATTTGCCCATTTGGAAATGATTGCAACGATGATCTACAAGTTAACGAAGGACGCTACACCAGATCAATTAAAAGCAGCCGGCCTAGGCCCGCATTTTGCTGCACATGACAGTGCATTATTTTACACCAATGCCAACGGTGTACCGTGGACTGCCTCTTATATTCAAGCCAAAGGTGATCCGATTGCGGATTTATATGAGGATATTGCTGCTGAGGAAAAAGCAAGGGCTACCTATCAGTGGTTGATTGATTTAACAGATGATGTCGATCTACAAGATAGCTTAAAGTTTTTGCGGGAGCGTGAGGTTGTACACTCCCTACGTTTCCGTGAAGCGGTGGAAATTCTTAAAGAAAAGCAATCAGAGAAAAGGTTCTATTAACATTATTATTTTAGGTGCTTATTCAGCTTTATTATCATTGTTGTTATTGTTATCTTTTTATCTATTAAGCTCCATCATTGGAGCTTTTTTATTTGTCGGATTGTTAAATAATGAGCATTACTCACCCAAGCAGCTCATATGGTCAAGCCGTATACTTTATCATATTAGCTTTGTCAGTAAAATATGAATAGAAGCAACCCATTGAAGCTGAGGTTACTGTTGAACTCAGTTAAGTTCAGCACTTCATAGAAAGTTTATCTTATCTATCAATAAAAAATCGTTTGTCTCATTACAAACGATTTACTATAAGATCTATTTATTTACTGTTATTCCTCACTTGCATCCGCTTGTTTACGCTCCTGCCTTCTCTTTCTTCTTGCCTCGTGACGCTCTGGTGCGCTAGCAAACAGCTTTTTCTCGAGCTTTGTTTCTGGCTCAATCTCTGCGATCGGAGTTGGTCTGCCGTCCTCGCCAAGCGCTACAAACGTAAAAAACGCTTGAACATTTTGCTTCTTATCTCCACTATTCAAATTCTCACTCGTTACGGTTACATAGATTTCCATAGAGCTGCGATGTGTCCAAGATACAAACGCCTTAACCTCAATTACTTCACCGATCATAATCGGAGCTAGGAAGTCAATACTGTCCATTGATGCGGTTACTGATCTTGTACGCGCATGACGCATAGCTGCTATCGCTGCAGCCTTGTCCATATATTCCATTAATCTACCGCCAAACATCGTATCATAATGGTTCGTGTCAGACGGAAAAATAAGCTGGGTCATTAGCGTAAAGGAGTCAGAAGGCTTCTTTTTTTCATTAAGCATGAATACGTTCACCTCTTCATTGTATTTATGTATTTTCATGAGGATAGGTTCGTCTTAACGTAATAAAAAGGCTTCAGGCCGTCTATGCAATGCATAAACAGCCTGAAACCAATAGAATCAACCGATTGGACTAGCTTTTCGATTGAATTATCTTTTTTTAGCAACCGCATGGATCGGATGTCCAAGTAGCATTTCAGCTGCATCTAGAACGATCTCACCAAGCGTTGGATGCGCATGGATTGTAAGAGCGATATCTTCAACCGTAGCACCCATTTCGATTGCAAGAGCAAGCTCAGCAATCATATTTGAAGCTTCGATACCAACGATTTGTGCACCTAGCAATAAACCAGTGTCAGCATCGCCGATTAATTTAACAAAGCCTTCTGTAGCGTTCAAGCTCATTGCACGGCCGTTAGCACCATAGTTGAATTTACCAACTGTAATGTTAAGACCTTGAGCTTTTGCTTCAGCCTCGCCAATACCAACGCTGCCGATCTCTGGATCAGAGAAGCAAACAGCTGGAATTGCTTTGTAGTCAACAGCAGAAGCTTCACCAGCGATATGCTCAGCAGCAACGCGGCCTTCATACATCGCTTTGTGTGCAAGTGCAAGACCAGGAACGATATCACCAATTGCATAGATATGCTTATGGTTTGTACGTCCGAACTCATCAACCTTAACAAGACCACGATCAGTCATCTCGATGCCGATTAGGTCAAGACCTAGCTCACCGTCAGTGTTAGGACGACGACCAACTGTTACTAGCAGGTAATCTGCAGTAACAGATTCTTCTTTATCGCCAACAGTATATGTTACTGTTACATCTTTATCTGTTTGAGTAGCGGATTTAGCTTGCGCTCCAGTAATAAGGTTAGCACCTTTACCTTTGAATTTCTTAGCAACAACTGCAGAAACGTCGCTATCGAAACCAGGAAGAATTTGGTCAGAGCCTTCGATTACTGTTACTTGTGTACCGTAGTTAGAGAACATTTGGCTAAGCTCGATACCGATATAGCCACCACCGATAACTACGATGCTTTTTGGAATTTCAGGTAGAGACAATGCACCTGTAGAGGATACGATGCGTCCGCCAAATGGGAATGCTTTAAGCTCAATTGGACGAGAGCCTGTAGCAATGATACAGTTTTTGAAACGATAACGAGGAGCTTCTGCATCGTTAAATACGCGAGCTTCGTTTTCGTTAATAAACATTACTTCGCCGTTGAAATATTCAACTTTGTTCGCTTTAAGCAAACCAGCTACACCGCCAGTAAGATTAGAAACGATTTTGTTTTTGAACTCTTGTACTTTGTTCCAGTCTACTTTTGGTTTGCTGATTTCAATACCGAAAGTTTCTGCGTGTAATGCATTCTCATATTGATGAGAAGCAGAGATCAAAGCTTTAGAAGGGATACATCCAACGTTAAGACATACACCACCAACATTTGCTTTATCTACACAAAGTACTTTTTGACCAAGCTGTGCTGCACGAATTGCTGCAACATAACCACCAGGACCAGCACCAATGACTAATGTATCAATATCGAGAGAAGCGTCTCCTACTACCATATGTTACACCTCCATAATGAATAGCTCAGGCTGTGCCAAAAGCTTTTTAATGTGGTTCATGAAGTTTTGTGCTGTCGCGCCATCGATTAGACGGTGGTCAAAGCTTAGAGAAAGCGCCATAACTGGTGCTGCTACTAGCTCGCCATTGCGTACAACAGCTTTTTCAGAGATACGACCTGTACCAAGAATAGCAACCTCTGGGAAGTTAATAACAGGAGTAAAGAACATACCACCAGCAGAGCCGATGTTAGAAATTGTAATCGTGCTACCTCTTAGCTCGTTAGCAGCAAGCTTACCATCACGACCACGAACAGCTAGATCTTTAATTTTGTCTGCAATGGCAAACAAGTTTTTACGATCTGCATCTTCAACTACAGGAACAATCAAGCCATTCTCTGTATCTGTCGCAATACCAATATTGTAGTATTTACGGTAAACAATCTCTTGGTTTGCTTCATCAAGCGTAGAGTTCATAATTGGGAACTCACGGCATGCAGATACAAGAGCTTTTACGATAAATGGCAGATACGTAAGCTTAGAGCCACGTTGTTCTGCATATGGTTTGTATTTTGTACGTAGAGCAACTAGCTCAGTTACGTCCACTTCATCCATAATGGTTACATGAGGTGCAGTGTATACAGATTTAGACATTGCGCCTGCAATAATTTTACGGATACCTTTGAATGGAACGCGTTCTTCTGGACGATATGCATCGCCAGATGCAACTGGAGCTGCCGCTGCTGCAGGTGCTGCTGCTTCTTGAGCTGCTGGTGCCGCTGCTGCAGGTGCTGCACCGTTAAAGCCAGCAATATCTTCACGAGTTACACGGCCATTTTTGCCAGTGCCGGATACTTGTGTAATATCAACGCCTTGCTCACGAGCGAATTTGCGTACGCTTGGTGTTGCAAGCACTACTGCAGATTCAGCCGCTGGAGCTGACGCTGCTTCTTGAGCTGCTGCTGGAGCACTAGATGCTGCCGGAGCTGACGCTTCTTCCTTAGCCTCTTCAGCTGGAGCACCAAAGCCTTCAGGAATTTCACCTTCAGCTTCAATAATCGCAACAACCTCGCCAACTTTTTTAACGTCTCCGTCCTTCATTAGAACTTCAACAACTTTACCATTAACAGGACATGGAACTTCAACGACTGCTTTATCGTTTTGAACTTCCATAATAATGTCATCATCGGTTACGGCTTGACCTGGAGCGATCAATACCTTAACAATTTCACCTTCGTGAAGACCTTCACCTAGTTCTGGGAATCGGTATTCGAATTTAGCCACCGATATTTACCTCCTTGTAGTACAGCCTGCGAAGCGCAGGCTGTCACAGTTCATTCAATTTCAGTATGTCATTGCTCTTAGAAGTTTATTACTTTATTAACTGCATCAATAATACGAGCTGGAGTTGGAAGCCATTGATCCTCGATTTGTGCGAAAGGATAAACAGTATCCGGGCCAGCAACACGTAGAACTGGTGCTTCAAGATGTAGAATTGCATGCTCGTTGATTTGTGCAATAATTTCTGCAGCTGCACCAGAAGTTTTTTGAGCTTCTTGAACAACGATGCAACGATTTGTTTTTTGGATTGATGCAACGATCGTATCGATATCAAGCGGTAGCAACGTGCGAAGGTCGATAATTTCAACATTTACACCTTGTTTTTCTAGTTCATCAGCAGCTTTTTTAGCTGTATGAACCATCATACCGTAAGCAAGAATAGTTACATCCTTACCTTCTTTTACAACGTTTGCTTTACCAATCTCAACTGTATATTCACCTTCAGGAACTTCATCACGGAATGCGCGATATAGGTTAAGATGCTCCATGAAGAATACTGGGTCGTTATCACGAATTGCTGAGATCATTAGACCTTTAGCATCGTATGGGTTAGAAGGAATAACAACTTTAATACCAGGTGTTTGCAATGCTAACCCTTCAAGAGAGTCTGTATGAAGCTCAGCTGCTTTTACTCCACCGCCGAATGGTGTACGGAATACGATTGGAGAATTGTAGCGTCCGCCTGAACGGTAACGCATACGAGCTGCTTGAACGAACATTTGGTCAAGCGCTTCAAAGATAAATCCAACGAATTGAATTTCCGCAATTGGACGAAATCCTTGAATACCCATACCAACTGCCATACCAGCAATTGCTGATTCTGCTAGCGGAGTATCGAATACACGATCTTCGCCAAATTCTTTTTGTAAACCTTCAGTTACACGGAATACACCGCCAACATGACCAACGTCTTCACCGAAGATGACAACATTAGGATCACGTGTAAGTTCAATGCGCATCGCATCGCGAATTGCTTCTAACATATTCATTTGTGCCATTGTCGATTAATCCTCCCTATTACTCGAAATCAGCTTTTTGAGCTTCCAAGTGCTGCGGTGTAGTTTCGAACATAGAATCAATAAGACCAGCAACCGTCATTTTTTCTGTTTGCTCAGCTTTTTTGATATGTTCTGCAACAGCTGCTTTTGCTTCTTCTTTTACGCGAGCTGTATCTTCTTCAGTCCATAGACCTTTTTTCTCAAGGAATTTGCCGAAGCGAGTAAGTGGATCAAGCAATGCTTTTTCTGCTTCTTCTTCTTTCGTACGATATTTCGTCGTATCATCTGCAAGAGAGTGCGGACGATAGCGGTAAGTAATTAGCTCAAGCAAAGTTGCTCCTTCACCTTCGTAGCCGCGTTTTGCAGCATCTTGTACTGCCTTAATAACTGCAAGTACGTCCATACCGTCAATTTGCTGACCAACAATACCAGCTGCAACAGCTTTATGTGCAACAGAGAGAGCAGCAGTTTGTTTGGAGTAAGGTGTTGTGATTGCATAGCCGTTGTTTTGTACAACGAAAATTGCAGGTAATTTGAACGCGCCCGCAAAGTTCAATGCTTCGTAGAAATCACCTTCAGAAGAACCGCCGTCACCTGTATAGGTAATTGCAACGCGTTTCTCGCCTTTTTTCTTGAATGCCATCGCAACGCCCATTGCATGAAGCACTTGCGCGCCGATAATAATTTGTGGCATAAGCACGTTTACGTCTTCAGGAATTTGACCACCATGTTGATGACCACGAGAATATAGGAATGCTTGGTAAAGCGGTAGACCGTGCCAAACGATTTGTGGCATATCACGGTAACCTGGGCAAATAAAATCTTCTTTATTAAGTGCAAACTCACTACCAATCATGGAAGCTTCTTGACCAGATACTGGCGCATAGAAACCTAGACGACCTTGACGACCAAGGTTGATTGCACGCTCATCCCACGTACGTGTGAATACCATGCGGTACATAATTTCCTTTAATTGATCGTCAGTAAGTTCTGGCATGTACTCTGGATGTGCTACATCCCCTTCTAGTGTCAGAACGGATAGCGGTGTAACCGGCTCAGTTTGAACCTCATATGGCAATTTGCTCATTGAGAACGCTCACCTCATCTTAAAATATTTGAAAATTGTGTGTCTCTGTTATAGAATTATTATACCGCTGTTTATTACGTTTGGTCAAAGTAAAAAAGGAGAAATGTCGCTAATTTTAGCGAATTCTCATCTTTCAAGCCCAAAGTTGTAGTATAACAGCTACACAATATCAGTATAACAGCATGATACAAAGCTGTTTTTTGCAATCATTTTACAGGACATCTCTTATTTTACCTATTCGCAAGCTTTCCATACTACATTTTAAAGGAGATTTTCACTCATGACGGACAATCGCTTTCTTAAGCGCACCATTCTTAAAAGCACGATTAAAAGCAAGCATTTACCTGAAGGTGAACGAAACCTACGCATATATTTACCGCCAGGCTATAATGAGGTTTTAAGCTACCCCACCATCTATTGCCAAGACGGTGAAGATTTTTTTAATTTTGGAAGAATCGCTACTACAGCTCAGCAGCTTATCCTTGATGGTGGCATTGAACCATTCATTATAGTAGGCGTAGATGTAGATAAGTCGGTACGTACGGAAGAATATTCTCCTGACGGTACTCGTCACCAGGCTTATGTTGACTTTTTTGCTCAGGAGCTTGTCCCCTTTATTGAAAGCAACTATCCAGTTCGAGCAGATGTAGAGGAACGAATTCTAGCAGGTGATTCATTAGGTGGGACGGTTTCGCTACATATTGCACTACAGCATCCAAACCTATTTACGAAAGTAATGAGTATGTCTGGCGCATTTTATGAAGCATCGCTACAGATCGTAGCTGCTTCAGGAGATTTGGATTGGCTGAATATATATATGATTGTTGGCCTGCAAGAAGAAGCTTTTGAAACCGATCGTGGTGTATATAATTTTGTAGAGCTTAACCGAAGCATGCACAAGCTGCTTCAGGAACGTGATGCTACGATTCATTATGAAGAAAAAGACGGTAAGCATCAATGGGGCTTTTGGCAGAAGGAAGTGCCGCAGGCAATACGTTATTTTATACGTGAATATTAATACCGAAGTTTCGGCTTTGATGACGATGCGGTTTCGTTGATGTTTACTCGACGGTGAATATGGGGTTCAACCGAAAGGTTATGCTTCCGTAGTATGTTTTCTATGAAAACATTTCAGCTCACGTACCAATTACGTACGCTGCGCTTCTTGTTTTCTAGCTTCACTCCATCTTCTTGGTCCTGAAAGCCAAATCGGCTTTGATGGCATGAGATTCATTGAAGTTTACTCGACGGTGAATGGAGTTCATTTGAATAAACGAACAAAAGGAGTGTAACAGCGCTGCAATGTCTCTTAGCTGTTACACTCCTTCTTTATGCCAATATGTTTACTGAAGCTGTTGCTTTATTTCATTAAGCAATGTACGACAGCCCTGTTTTACGAGGTCATACACTTCATCAAAATTACCAGTGTAATAAGGATCCGGCACCTCTGTTACATGTGCTCCCGTTACTAGGCTCATAAAGGTTATCACTTTACCATGAGCGCCATCCCCTACCGAGCTACTGAATACACTTTGAACATCCTTTAGATTCTGATTATCCATACATACGATGTATGTAAAGTCATACAAGTCTTTGGCTGCCACTTGTCTTGCCTTCATTCCATTATACGATATCTGCTTTTCATCGAGCAGCTTACGCGTGCCTTCGTGTGGCGGTTTGCCAATATGCCAGTCGCCAGTCCCTGCCGAATCCACCTCAATAAGATGAGACAGCCCTTCTTGCTCCACATAGTGTCGCATAACCGCTTCAGCCATTGGAGAACGGCAAATATTGCCCAAACATACGAACAAAACCTTCTGTTTCAACGTATACCCTCATTTCATCATGAATAATAATTAAGATCGCATCTACTCTACTATAGCGAATTGTTAGTCCTTATTCAATGAACATCATATACTTCTAGTTGTTTGTGATCCAACATCTTGATACGATAGAATAAGTAGAAAGTGATCTGATTATACATATGCAGTACATATAGAAAGGAATTTGTGATGAAAGAACTTGTCATAGCAATATGTAGCGGCGGAACTTTAGGTGAATGGGCTATTCCCTACATTAAAGAAGCTAATTATGTTATAGGCGCTGATCGCGGCGCACAATTTCTAATAGAGCATGGCATTGTACCTAACATCTCTTTAGGAGATTTTGATTCAGTCAGCAGTGAGCAAGTAATGACGATCCAGCGTAATAGTAAGCAATTTATTGGATTCGACGCCATTGATAAGGATTATACTGACTCTCAGCTCGCTTATATGCACGCGCTTGAGCAAAAACCGAATAAAATAATATTCGTTGGAGCTCTCGGCAGCCGATATGATCATTCGCTTGCTAGCATTCAGCTCTTAGAGCTATCGCTGAAGTATAATATTCCATCAATGATTATCGATCAACACAACACAATACAACTTATGAATGATACATTAAACGTGTCACGTAATGGCTATCGCTATGTGTCACTCATTCCTTATTCTGAGGAGGTCACTGGTATTACACTGCATGGCTTTAAGTACCCGTTGACAGATGCAACACTAACAAAGGGTCATTCGATCGGCATTAGTAATGAGCTCCTCACTGATCAAGCCACAGTAAGCATTAAGAGTGGCAAGCTGCTCGTTATTCAGTCTAACGATTAATACAGCTTACGAATAATTCAATTTTTGAGTAATGCAACAATAAATGAAGTACATTGCAGCATGGCCTCTGGAATATGAACAGCAAAGCAAAAAGCCAAGGTAGCTTTATAGGCTCATGGATTAGTCCATGTCTATAAGCTCACTTGGCTTTTTTGCCTCTTACTCTACCTTCTCTTTCTTTTGCCGCTCCGCAAGCGCAGTTAGAAATGCAAGCGCTAAGCCTTGGCCCCAACCCTGAGCCCACTTTTTAGGAATGTTTAGATAGCCTTCAATATCATTCATTACAGCCGTTCCTGCTGATACATTGAGGACCCTTCCGTTCTCCGTTATATTGTTTGCCATGCCATCAAGAGTCAGATTAATATATTTGCCGTGCAGTGGATTTCCATTCATGACCATTGCAGCAGCTATCCCTGCAGATGCGGAAACCTCACCGTAGGAAGGCCCGTAATCCAGTACGGTTCCCCAAAGTCCATCTTCCCTCTGCAATCGTTTTAAAGTGGCTAATTGATCTCGAAGTGATGAATCAATATGCATATACGGTGGATACAGATAAGGCTGTGGAAGCACTTTACCGACTCTTGACATCGTATACGCTGCCCAAGCATTAGCGCGTCCCCAGAACATTCCTGACATGTGATCCTTATTCACATGATTATAGCCGTGATACCACAGTCCAGTTTTCTCGTCCTGCAGGAAGTTAATATGCCAATAATATTGATGAAGTGCATCTTCAATTAACGATGAATCGTTTAACATCACTCCAACGCGCAGCTGAAAGTAAGCCGCCATAAATAAAGTATCCGCCCAGCATTGCTCAGGGAAATCATTATTCGCAGAGACGGTATGCTGAAGCACTCGATCAGCAAATCGTAGTGCATGGTTACGAATATAATCGATCTTGCTTAGAATCAGATCCAGATACTTCTGTTCGTTGGTATGCTGATATAACGTAACAAGCATATGCCCCATTGCACAAGTATTAACGGTCCATGTCGGTAATCCTGCCTCGATGTATTCATCGCACCAAGCAGCCATTCGATCCAAATAGCATTGTTCCCCTGTCACCTCGAATGCACGGCTAACACCATAATAGGCTACTCCGCATGGCCAATCCCAGGTTAGATCCATGTTCAATGTGTAGTCTACAACGCGATCTATCGTCGTCTTAAGCTCAGTTGAGTCCATTGCCAATTTCAGCATGCTCTACCTCCAATAATAACCAAAGCCCAAGCAAATGCATGGGCTTTGGAAATGATGAATGTTGATCCTATCTAAAGTTGCCT
Source organism: Paenibacillus camelliae (assembly GCF_023715345.1). Lineage (GTDB taxonomy): Bacteria > Bacillota > Bacilli > Paenibacillales > Paenibacillaceae > Pristimantibacillus > Pristimantibacillus camelliae. Next base: position 33,800 of record NZ_JAMBNY010000001.1, on the reverse strand, counting down.
CTATCAATAATTTCTTGTTTTTCGTCTAAAATCTCTTGATAGCCAGCATCTAGATACGTTTGTTTTGCCTCTTCATATAGCTTATCGAACTGATCCTCTGGTGCAGTTGCAACTTTAATATACAGCTCCTGGAACAACTCATTCAGATCAGCTTTATATTCACTAACTGTTTCAACAACCTCTGTGAACAATGCATCCGGTGTGCGGAATTCAGCTGTTTCTTCGTAATATTTAATGAGATCCTCAGCTAAGTATTCATAGCCAACGGGAGCCCAGTTACGAATTTGAGCCTTTCTGTTAATCTCTGGATCATCATATAATTGAGTTTCGATAACTAGCGCCCAATAGTCTTTATTGTTGTTTAAGGAAAGCACAGACTCTCCTTCAAAATCTGCATTGCGAATAGCTATACCGTCCGAATCAATCGTATAGTTCTCTCCTTCAACGCCATTTTGTAGGAAGAATAAATTATCTGGCTGACTCATCCACTCTAGGAACATCCAGATAGCAATACGCTCAAGCTCAGGCGTTTCATAGTTAATTCCCATAATGAAACCAAACGGCCAGTAGGCACGTCCTTGCGGTTTTAAGCCTTCAGGTACACCTGCATATGGTGGAATAACAGCAAATTCAGCCTCAGGATTATTCGCTAGCGTAGCAGCGATAACGTCGGAGTTGCTAGTTAGATAGCTTCCGAACGTACCTGTGCGACCTGCAACAAACTCTGCTTTCGCTTTGTTTTCATCATCTCTTAGATAGAATTCACGATCAATTAGACCATTATTGTATTGATAGTTTAAGTTTTTAAGCCAGCGCTCTGTTGCTACAGATGTAAAATCAGCGATGGATAGATCAGAATATAAAGCGCGATCTTTTGCATCAATCGGCCAATCACGGAATGCATAGTTGTAATTGAAGTTGTTACGAGTAAGTGTGCCACCTAGTACACCTAGACCTGCTTCCTTCCACTTCACAAGCATTTCATTATATTTCTCTAATGAGGTTAGATCTTCAACCTTCATACCAACCTTCTCAACCCAGTCTTTGCGAATTAAGCTTACAAAGTTATCTGCAGAAGGACGATCTGCGTAGAAGAAGATCTTCTCATCATTGATAATACCGTATTGCTCGATTGTATCCCCTAGATTCCCCCAATAGGTTGGAGCATAATTTTCAATTTCTGCCCAGTCGATTGGCTGCAATACGCCTTCGCTATAATAAGCAATTTGCTGCGGCATATCGTAATGGAAAATAATATCCGGAGCTTTATGTGCTGCTAGCAGCTGTTGGAAGTCCTGTACTTCGTTAGAACGAGAAATTGGTACGTATTTCACCGTAACATTGTATTTATCGCCAAATTCTTTTTGAATCCATCTTGTGTAATAGTTATCTGCTACGTTCCAGCCTTCAAACGCACGATCATAAACGGGAATTTCAATCGTAACGTTTTCTGGAAATCCATTCGAATAGTCTTGAAAGCCGCCCTCATTCCCCTCATTCGTGGATGCTGTAGGCTGTGACGAGTTATTCGAATTTTGATTCGTATTGGAAGGAGTATTCGTGTTGTTGTTGTTTTTACTGCATGCTGCTAACACACTTAAAACCATCATCAACGATAATAAAACTATTGCAATCTTTTTAGATTTCATAGTAAATTGCCTCCTCGTTTAATATAATCTTACCCATGTCACCACTTACTCTTTTACAGCTCCAAGCATGACACCGTTAACAAAGTATTTCTGAATAAAAGGATAAACAATAATGATTGGCAACGTTGCAAAGATGACGCATGCTGCTTTCAGTACTTCAGGATTAGTAAGCTGCACTGACGTCGATTCAAGCTGAAAGCTTTCAGATGCCGTTACCACCATGTAATACAGCTTTAATTGTAGAGGGCGTAAGTCTATGTTCTGTTTAATGTAAAACAAGGCGTCCTGGTAAGTATTCCAGCGACCAACTGCATAAAACAATGCCAGCGTTGCAATGATTGGCTTAGAAAGCGGCAGCACGATGTTGAACAGTACTCTAAAATGACCCGCTCCATCGATCCGTGCCGATTCTTCTAGGCTGACTGGTATCGAGCTATATATAGCACTTCTCATAATTAAAAAGTTAAATGCACTAAATGCAGGTGGAAGAATTAATGACCATAACGTATCTAACAGACCAAGAGAATTAAGAAGCATAAACTCAGGGATTATTCCACCACTGAAGATAAGCGTAAATACGAACATGAACGTAATGAATGAACGTCCTTTTAACTGTCTGCGAGAAAGCGGATATGCAGCACAGATCGTAACGATAAGTCCAAGTATCGTAAACGTAATCGTCACAAAAACCGAGACGTACAGTGAGCGAATGATCGAAGCATCAGCAAACACTTTGCTATACGCTTCGAACGTAAATCCCATTGGCCAGAGCAATACTTTATTGGCAAGCACATAGGAATCCTGACTTAGTGACTTTGCTAAAATATGAATTAACGGTAATAAACAGGCTAGCGATGCTAGGGCAACCACAATATTTATGATGACATCCCATGCGTCATAGCGTTTCATGCCTTTAACCGTCGTTAGGTTGCTAGATGCTTTCATCTCATGCCATCCTTTCTACAATAAGCCGTTCTCACCAAGCTTTTTCGCAATACGATCTGCCAGTATTACGAGAATAAGCCCGATGACTGCTTGGAATAAACCAATTGCAGTAGCACGACTAAATTGTCCAGATTCTATACCCCAACGATAGACAAGCACTTCGATAGTCGTTGTATATTCTGTCGTTGCCTTATTCGCAAGTGCGTACACTCGTTCAAAGTTGCCTCCCATAATTCTACCTAAATTCATAATTAGCAAGGTTACAATTGTCACCCGTATACCTGGGAGCGTAATATGCCATATTTTTCTCCAGCGCCCAGCACCATCCACGTATGCAGCCTCATACAGCTCTGGATTGATCGAACTAATGGAAGCCAGATAAATGATTGTGCCCCAGCCCATACTCGCCCACACACCTATGAGCAAGTAAGACATTAGCCAATGCAGATCTTCCTGCAGAAATGGTATTCGGTTACCGCCAAGATTCTCGATAAGATTATTCACTAAGCCATTACCTACACTAAATAGCTGATAGGCTAATGCACTGATAATGACCCAGGATAAAAAGTGTGGTAAGTAGAGCAACGTCTGATTTACACGCTTAACCCTTACGTTTTTAATTTCATTAAGTAATATGGCAAGTAAGATCGGTGCTGTAAAGCTTAATATAAAATCTAACGTATTAAGCAATAATGTATTTCTGATAGCACGACCAAAATCTCTTTTTGCAAAGATCTCCTGAAATACCTCAAATCCAACCCATTCGCTATCCCAGAAGCCTTTCGCGATCTTAAAGTCTTTGAAGGCGATGACTAAACCAAACATCGGAAGAATCTTAAACACAAGTACGAAAAAAATTGGAACTAATAGCATTAAATAAAGCTGATTGTCACGCTTTAAATAATAGAGAAAACTACGATTGTCAGAATCACGTTTCATTAAAGCGTTTACAAGTTTCACATCTACACCTTCCCTCCTTTTATTACATCCCCTTTTCAATTTTCAAACCTTCATTTCTAGGAAAACGTCTGATTGATCGGAGAAGCTGATTCTCATATTAACCGCCCTATTAAGTAACGTAAATTGTACGTTTTGATTATGTTTATCAATTTTGACAGTGCCCGCAATCCCTTGATGCACAAGGATTTTCTATCTAGCAAGCACGTGTTTCGGTGCAGCCTGGCATATGCTATACATGTAGCTTAGCAAGCAGACTGCACCTATGATACAAAGGAATCAGTATTGTTCATTCTAATCAAAATCAACCATTAAGCTTCGACGCTTTGTAGCTGCTTGGTGTAATCCCCTCGAATTTTCTAAAGAATCGATTAAAGCTTTGAATGTTGTTATACCCAACCTCTGCTGCAATTTGAGCGACATTCAGCGTTGTTTTAACGAGTAACTGCTTTGCCTTTTGTATTCGTTTTTGATTGATACACTCCATTAAGCTTTTTCCGGTTAGCTCATAAACAATTTTTCGCATATACGAATAGCTGATGCCAATTTCTTTTGCCATATCTTCAAACACGATATCCTCTTTATAGTGTTCATCTAGATATGCAAAGATTTTTTCTAGATAGCCTACCTCATGACAGCTTTGGTCAACATACAGACTAACCTCTGCGAATAGCTGCTTAAAATATACGTCTAGCTCATCTAATGTTTCCATTGAAGCCATAACCGAATAGATATTTCCACGATTAGCGAAAATAGCTGAAGTATTGATGCTTTTCTCATTAAGATGCTTGATCATGACACCAAACAACTGATTATAAATAAATAATATATTGTCATAGGAAATATACGTTGCCGCTTCAATCTGCTTACGGATGAGATCCAGTTCCTCTGTTATGCTGCTAAGATCTCCGGTATCGATGTAATTCACTATTCTTCGCTCACTATTGCTCGGGTAAATATACTTATTATTGACTCGTAACTGCTGCTTCGAAAAGATTAAACGTCCATTCCCCTCAATCATTCGATGCTTTACAAGCTCTAGTGCTTGTAGCAATTGACTAGAAACGTCCGATAAAGCTTCGACAGTATCGCTTATGCCTATCGTTACAGTGTGACCAAAGTTCTCCAAGGCAGCAGCTTGTATGTTATGCAAACTGCTTAGCAGCTCTTCTTGCTCCGCAGTATGATAATTCATGACAATCGCAAATCTGCCCTCTCCATAATTAACGCTTCGTATACGAATCCTGCTTGAGCTTAGCTTCTCAATCTGCGCTATGAATAAATAAAAATGGTAGGAGCGCGTTTCTGGACTTGTTTTATTAATGTATTGACTATATTGATCAAGTGCAGCAACTGAGATGTGATAGTTTCTCTCGGGAAGCATCTCAAGCAACAGCTCTTTCTTTTTTCGATCCAATGCTTCACCTTGCAATAATTGGTGAATCGCAAGACTGTATGAATCCTGCTCTTGTTCCTTAATAAGCAGTGTAAGCTTTTCTTCCTCATCCTGCATTTTCCTAAATGCGCTTCCAAGGAAATCGAGCTCATTTTTCCCTGCAGCACTAGAGATGTTACGTGCACGAATATGCTTAGTTAGTTCTCGCAAAGGCTTAGACAGCCATGTTGCTAGCAGGACAGCTAGAACGGAGCCCACTAAAAAAATGATGATAGAAAAGATAATCATTCCGTGCTGAACTGAACGAGTTTGAGACATTAGTGTATCCATAGAATAGGAATGAATATATAACCAATCATTTAGATTAGAGGTGTTCCAGGTATACAGAAGTCGTTTCCCGTCTACTTCATTAAATTGATAGCCTTGTGCGGCACCTGTCTTTATCATTTCTGAAATAATTGGGATTTGTGTCACATCAGTGAGCAGAGCTGATTTATCGTTATGCGATATGATCGATTGCTCCTTCAAATCAATGAGATAGTAGCTGCTATCCTTTTGATTCGACGCATCCATATACTGAGCGATTTGTGATTCCTTTAAATTAACGACGAGCATACCCTTCGTTGAAGTAGATAAACGGTTAAGCGGTAATATATAAGAGAAGACCATTTCATTGTCAGCTAGCATGCGCGGAGTCCAAACCCCGGATATACCATCCTTCTGAAGTAATGCTTCATCGATCCATTTGAGCGATTCATATCGCTCGAGCATTGTAATCCCTTTATCTGAGGAGACGATATAATCAGCATCCTGTAAATAAAAAAACGCAGAATATATTCCTTCATTGCTTCTTATTAATCGCTGAAGATCCTTAAGCAGTGATAGACCAATTTCTACGTTTGTATAGTTTTGATTCAGTTGTTCGTAGGTTTTATAGTGACGGAGACGATCAAATATATTAGAAGAGGCTAAGCGGATCGTATCTTGAGCAATATAATTTAAAGCGTTTTCATTCAGCTCCCTATTCGATTCCAAGCTATCCAAAGAAGACTCTGCTATAGCTTTTTCTGAATAACCTAAAATTTGAGTACCACTGTACCACGTTATTATCGTCGTAGGAATCAACATCACACAAAATAAAATAAACACGAGCTGCAGCATCATAGGAAGTCGTTTCATCACACATCACCCTTCTTCCATTGTTATTGCACATTTAAAATTTCAAAGCGTTATCTTTGTGTATATTGATACTAGTACAATCTAATGATAAGCCGATTATTGTAACTTTCAACAGGCAGTAACGATCGCTACTGCCTGTTGAGAATTACAATGATAATTTCAAGCCTGTTTTAGCATAATGAACATGCTGCGGTAACAACTCAACATGACGTACATCAATATCATGTGACATATGTGTAATCCAAAGCTCTCTTGGCTTCCACACCATTGACCTTTCAACAATTTCGGTTACATCGTAAAGTGAACGTGTTTCGAATGGATGAGGTTCTTTATAGAAGCTCGCACCTATAATTAGCATATCCACGTTATATAGCAATTGCTGCTGATCTTCAGAAAGTGCGATGCAATCTGGACAATAAACGATACTTTTTCCGAATGGACGATGATCGAAGCGAAAAGCATAGGAATATCCATTGCGTCCATGATTAACTCTCCATATCCGTAACTGCCAGCTGCCTAGCATTAGACCCTCATCTAGCGAGTTAAACTCAATCAATCCTGAGAGCCAAGGAAATCTTGCCTCTATCTCTTGTAAAACCTCTGTTGCAGCATACAGCTTTGGCTTTACTTTCGCATAACGACACTGATCATACCATTGAGGCAGTCCGCCAATATGATCATAGTGAGCATGTGTAATGAGCATTCGTGACACTACTCGCTGCTGTGCTTGCTCCATCTGTATGTGCCAATCTGGTCCACAGTCGATCCATATCGATTCCTCATCCTCTATACAAAGCTGAATGGACGGTCGGTATCTTCGGTTTACACCGGATAACCGCGCCTCCTCACAAACGTCACATTGGCAATAAATCCTTGGAACACCTAACGCATCACTCGTTCCATGAAATACAATATCCATTTCGTTAACCACTCCTTCTCGTTGCTAAAACCCATTACTGCTCTCATTGTTTAGCTTTAAGATTGCATTAGCTTTCATACGGAATGTGCTCGCTGCTTCTTCTATCGATATTTGTTCATATTCCATCTGCTCCCACAGCTCTCTTAGTGTATCAATAATTTCAGCAGAGCCAACAGGATCGACCGGATCACCTGGCGAGCTGTTCTGTTCTGCCCAGTTTACATAATCCATAACCTGTTGCTGTGCTGCTGTTAGATAAGGTTTAATACTTTCTTGAACAACGGATGAAACCGGCACTCCTCGTTCACCTAGTATGAGCCTGTTCGCTTCAATGTCATTTACCCAAAAATCTATAAATTTTGCAGCCTCTGCTTTAACCTTTGAGCTCTCAGCAATCGAAAAAAACATACTGGATTTTAAGAACAGAGCTTGCTTCATATTCGGCCCCAGCATCGGTGCAATCGCCATTGTACGATTCGTAGCCTGCTGCGTCGCCACATACTGATTGGACCATTGCCATATTCCAATCTGCTTACCTTCCGATAAATAATTGTCCGAGAAGCCTTTAATTGCTGCCTTCTCCTCTGAGGTAGGTGTTGCTCGCGAATGGACAAGACGTACAAGTCTTCCAAAGAAATCAACAAAAAATGCATCATCTTCATAGCCAAGAGCTGTCCCCGTTGGATTGTAAAGGGTTTCACCGTTTGTGCGTAAATAGTAGGCGAAAAAGATTTCTGGACGCATGCCATCATCAAAAAACACGCCTGATTTTTGTGCTTGTAACGCTATCCGCTCATAATCATCCCATGTCCATCCTTCTGGTATGTGACCAATACCCATTCGATTCAATATCTCAGGGTCATATTGAAACCCAAGTACATTGATACCGAGCGTCATCCCATAATTTCCGTTGTTGTATATCCCGGCCTTCAAAATATCATCATTGATATTCGCAGTATTTATTTCATTCCCGAAGTATGGATTAAGATCGGTCAGGAGCTGTTTACCTGCATATTGTGCATAATAGCTTGTATCAATTTGAAGAAGATCTGGCAGCTCACCAGCAGCTGCTTGTGGCGCCATTATTTTCCAATAGTCATCGTAGCTTGCATATTCTTCTATATCAATCGTGACATGCTCATTCTTTTGCTCGTACAGCTCTACAACCTGTTTCGTATATTCATGACGGGCATCCCCACCCCACCAGGCAATTCGAATCGTAACAGGCTTTAGCTCTTCACTACGATCAGCTATTCCTCTTAGCTTCGAAGGTGTTACACTGCCAACACTAAAACTAATAGCCACGATGAGAGTGAGCAGAACGCCGATTGCGACAACTACTGTCTTTTTTGAGTATTTCATCCTGACTCCCCCTTACGTGCAGACTGCTCCCTTTTAATAGGCTTGCATTATTATTATATTTTGTCAGTGCGTTTACTGAAATATAAAAAACCGATATGTTTGTTAAAAAAACAGAGGAGCCGTGCTGTGAACAGCCCGTTCCTCTGCAACATGATCATTCGGATATACTCGGTGATTTGCGATATTCCGTTGGTGTTTGGCCAGTGCGCTTCTTAAAAACCTGGCTAAAATATTGCGGATTATCACCAAAACCAAGCTGCTCAGCAAGCTCAAATACTTTGACGTCATTAGAGGATTCTATGATGTTAATGGCCTTCTCGATCCGCAGTCTCATTACGTAATTCGAAAACTTCTCGCCTGTTTCTTTTTTGAACAGCTTCCCTAAATAATCAACATTCATAAACAATACATCATTAGCAATCCAATTAAGAGATAATGTGGATTGATCTAAATGCTTCTGTACAATATCAATGACACGTTCAACTATAGACGAATGCTTTTTCTGCTGAATTTGCAAATTTGTCGTTGTAATTTGTTGAGCAACCTCTAGTATATATTGCTCGATCGCTCGCAGCGTGTGCAGCTCCTCAAGCTTTGCAATGGTAGGCATATAATCATTACTTTCCTCCTGCATACTGTGTCTCGTTATCGAAACGAGCAAGGAGAGAGCATACGACTTGGACATTGCTGTATCAAGGCGGCATTCTGATAGTTCCTGAAAATATCGATTTATTTCACTTTCAGCTGAATGCCAGTCTCCTGATTTCATAAAAAACGATAACTGACCTTCATCGAAATAAAATGACGGTGTATCAGATCTCAAATTGATCAGATCATTAGTTGTAATGATCGCACCTTCGCCTAGATAGAAGCGATAGTTCAAGCATTCAAGTGTATCATGATACATATTCCGTACCCTACTTATTGTTGCTGTATCGCTAACCGCAATTGTTAAATCTAGCCTGTAATATTCGTGATAAGTCCTTTTTATCTGCTCAAGCCTAGTAAAGAGCCATTCCTTAGCGTAGCTTGCCTTAAGTAAAAGTAATACTTGACTTCCAATCGTTGTACCGAGCTGGACGATGGATGAACCGAGCACATCCTCCGCTATATTTTTAACAGCAAACAAATGCTCATATTCGTAGCTTCCCTCCAGCTGAAGTAAAATGAGCTGAATATAGCCAAGGTCCTCTGAGATGTGGAATAAACGACGATATTCCTCCCAATCCCTCTGCCCATACATTTTGTTCGTCACCAGCTCCTTCAGAAACTGCTCCTTCGCATGTGGCAGAGCCTTAGCTAGCTCTAGCTCCATATGACGCATGAATTGCTCCTTCTTACGAGTTTGCTGAAGGTCGCCTATTACTTCCTTTAAGGCGTCAATGATAAGCTTCTCGTTGCACGGCTTTAACAGGTAATGCTTTACGCCAAATTGCATCGCTTTCCTTGCATAATGAAAATCATCAAAGCCCGAAAGCATAATAAAAGCTAACTCAGGATACAGCTCTCTAGCTGCCTCAACAAGCTGAAGACCATCCATACCTGGCATTCTAATATCCGAAATAACAATATCTGGTTGCTGTTCTTTAATGAATTGTAATGCTTCAATCCCGTTGCGTGCCGTTCCAATTAATTGAGCATCGAAGTCATTCCATTGAATTAACGTAGATATTCCTTCAAGTATTATCCGTTCATCATCAACAAGCAGCACTTTATTCATACTCATCCCTCACAACATGTGGCAGTTTTAATGTAACCTTCGTACCTGCTCCAATCGTGCTGTCAATGTGAAGTCCATACTCTTCACCATAAAGCATAAGTATCCGCTCTCTTATATTACCAAGCCCAAGCCCGGTTCCTTTAGTCTCTACCTCGCCTTTATTTAGCTGCGCTACATAAGAATCAGACATACCAGGTCCATTGTCTTCGACAGTTATCATTAGTAATCCGTTAATGTCTGTTGCCGTGATAATTATTGAACAAGGCTCAATCATCGGCTCCAATGCGTAATTGACTGCATTCTCAACAAGCGGCTGTACAGATAGCTTTGGAATTCCACTGCTTAATAGATGCTGAGGAATATGAACAGTAAACTCGAGCCGTTCCTCAAAGCGTAGCTTTTGAATAACGAGATAATGGTTAATGATCTCTAGTTCTCGTTCTAGTGTAATGATGGAATCTTTATCGTTAATGGATAATCTGAGTAAAAATCCAAGTGATTCGACCATTTGAGAAATGCGACTCTGATTGCTCATCTTCGCCATCCAGTTAATAGATTCCAACGTATTATATAAGAAATGAGGATTGATTTGAGCTTGTAGTGCCTTGAATTGTGTATCCTTAATGACAAGCTGCTTGACATAGTTTTCTTTTATGAGCTCATTAATGCGCTCAAGCATAATACGAAAATGCCGCTGAATTTGGCCAACCTCATCCATCGCTATCACCGTTGTCTCTTCGTCCTGATAATCAAAGTTACCAAGCTGAACTCTTCTCATTTTTAGTGTGAGTCTTTCTAGTGGGTCGGTTATGCGACGAGAAAATTGAAATGCGACGATTACAGCAATGAAAAATAGGATGATATAAACGGCTAATACAATATTTTTTGCATTAACTATGCTGTGGAATATTTGATTGTAGGGCATGATTGTGACATATGTCCAATCTGTATATGCAGATAAACGATAGGAAATAAAATAAGCATTATTTTTCTGTCTAACGATTTTATAGCCTTGATCGTAATCACTAATATCAGAAAGCGCTTGCATATCAAAATCTATCTTATCAGGATAAATCATCTCATGATTACTATTGATAATGATAAACTGCGCATCCTTACGATCCAAGCCTGTAGCATAATCAGAAAACAAACGATTAACATCGATACGAACGGCTAGCATTCCTAAGCTCTCCAAAGAAAGATTCTGAAATCTTCGTACACTTCTAACCGCTGTTAATGTTCGGTCATTCTCGTCTGGTGTCGTCCATGCGATACCTCCCTTTTCATTCTGTGCATCGAGCTTCAAACGTGCTAAGCGAGGTTTATTGAGGGTGATTGGTCTTGACCCTACGGTGTATTCTTTATCGTTAATGTCGTAAAGATTAAAGGAAAGCACATATTTATCTAACGCACCTAAATCAACCATACGCTGTCTAATCTTAGTAAATAGAACATAGCTGCTATAATTGGCCTCTTCGTTCCTGATGTCCCACAAATAGTCTTGTATATCTGGATCTGTAACAACGTTAAAGGATAGCGCTGCGATTTTTTTGAGCTCATTCTCCATCCCTAACGAAGAAATGCTGATTGCCTGAGAGGATTGCTCATACATTAGCTCGTCATATGCATAAAAAGCATAGCGGTGCACAAGGTTCGTGATTAGGATGACACTAGCCATTAACAAAGCTATCAATATAAATATTTTATATTTGATCTTTAGATTAGAAAATATCGTGCCCCAGCCAATCATATCTCTCCTCCTACAAGCAATGCTCACCTACCTAAAAGATGTCATCCCCTTCCGGTTAGAAGGAGATGACATCTGTTTTTACAAAGGAGTATTCATTATTTCTATAGTGGCATTAACTCAACATCAGTCTTACTCTTAAGCTTATCAACCATATCTTGCCACTGCTTAGGCTTATTAGGCAATGCAGAGTAATAGGTTTCAAGAAAAGTAGCAATTAGGTTAGCTGGGAGCTTCTGCAGCTCTTCGTCTGCTGGCAGGAAGCATAGATCCAGCTCAGAAACAGCGTTGCCTTCGTGATCCCACGATGGATGTACATACGTGAAGTTAAGACGTTTATAGCCCATATGAGAAAGCACTTCACGACGAACGATCGGATTCATCGGAGACACTCCACCAAATTCATGGCTTTGCGCACGATACGGATCATATATTTCAGCGAACATCCCAATTGGCGTATTTCCTGCTTTAGCAGCCAGCTTCTGTAGATCCTTTTCACGCTGGCGCATTAGAAAACGTCCAATGCCCATATTAGGCTCACCAATGATCGTGAAATCAGTCATTGCCACCTGCATATCAGCATAATATCGATATTCTGTCGCTCCTACCACCTTGCCATCATGTAGTGCAACATAAACGTGAATGGTAGGGTCCTCAAGCGGCTCCCTCCATAGCTCATAAGCAAGTACCTCTTCAGGTGGAAATATCGTCCCTAGCAATTGGTGCATAGCAGGAAACTGAGGGTCATCGATCGATTGTATACGATGATAGGTTAACATAACGATTACCTCCTAGTAATAATCCAATAATGTATACAACTATGTTATAAACGGATTTCTCCATTGCATAATGGTTCCATAATTGCATGACTCTTCGTCTTCCAAATAATTTTCAGCAACAGCGACAGGCACCCGACCACAGCGCAGTAAAAAAGTAATAACTGGATCCTTCAGCTCTCCTGCCATCACCTTGTCTACATACTGCTCGGCAGAGAGCTGATCAGCATGCTGTGAGTATCCAGGCATTCTCCCGCCACCCAATAAAGCTGATAGGCCCAGATGTACGACCGTTTCATACATCGACTGCATAAGCCATTTGCCAATCCCCGACTTACGATAAGATGGAACAACACATATGTCTACGACATACAGTGTGTCTCCATGCGGATTATGGTTTCGAATAAAGCCTTCATCTGTAATTTCACTCCATGTATGCTTATGACCATATTGCTCCAGCTGAACGATTAGTCCAGTCATGGAGCCAACGATGGTACCGTTCACTTCCGCACATAAAGCACCTTCAGGAAAACGAGTGATATGCTCCTTCAGCTGCTCCTTGTTCCACCATAGCTCTTCAGGAAATGGGGGCGGAAAGCTAAGCCGTTGGACATCGATCAATCCTTCGATATCAGCCAGTGTATAGTTACGAATCGTAACAAGCTCCGGCTTTCCGTCCTGAATGACGTACAGCTGTTTATTCACGGCAACTCACCCCTTATATCGACATTATGAAGATGACCAATCGGTATATAGGTCGGTACGTCGATCACGCCAAGTCATGACTGAGCCCTTTGCTCGAACGTCTTGCAGCAGCGCTAGGTCAAGGTCGCCAACAACGAGCATATCGTCATTGATTACACCTTCAGCGATGATGCCTCCTGGTGGGAAAGGGATATCATTGGGCGCCAGAATTGCAGCCTGACCATAGTTAGCACGCATAAAATCTACGGAGCGTAGTGCACCAACTGTACCCGTTGTAACGACATAAATTTGATTTTCAATCGTTCTCGCGTGGCAGCAATAGCGCACACGATGAAAGCCGTGGCGATCATCTGTACAGGATGGGCAATAAATAACGTCTGCCCCCTGCGCGCGTGCCATTCGTACGATTTCAGGAAATTCAATATCGTAGCAGGTAAGCATTGCAATTTTACCGAAAGGCGTATCGAACACAGCAACACCATCTCCAGCACTCATATCCCACTCCTCCACCTCAGTCGGTGTTAAGTGGATCTTGTGCTGTATCTGAATATCTCCTTGAGGAGAAAAATAATGCGCGGCATTACGACGCGTTCCATCCGACATAGCTACGACATGTGTCCCGCCAATTAGATGCATGTGATAAGAAGCCGCTAATGACTTAAAAAGCTCAATATACGCGTCCGTATAATTCGGCAGCTTGTCGATCGTTTGTGCATTCCCTTGCTCATCTGGAATAGAAAGCAGCTGGGTCGTCATAAATTCCGGGAACAGCAGCAGCTGTACTCCATACTCCGATGCGTTACGGACATAATGCTCCACCTGATGAGCGAATTGCTCAAATGTTGTAATATCCGCTAATTTATATTGAACCGCTCCTACACGATATTTCACAGTATGCCTCCTTATTTTCGCTGTCTGAATTGTAGCGTAATCGTAGTACCTAGATCAATCATGCTGAATACTTCTACTTTACCTTCATGCAAATCAATAATACGCTTAGCAATGGCAAGTCCAAGACCAACACCGCCAGTCGTACGGGCACGCGCACCATCGACGCGATAAAAACGTTCAAATAAGTGTGGGATTTCATTCTCAGGTATGCCAATCCCTTTATCCTTCACTTCCAATCTAACGATGCCCTTTGACTGTGATACGGAAATATCAATGGGCTCCTTAGAGTACTTAATCGCATTATCTATCAATATAACGAGCAGCTGTTGAATTTTATCCTTATCACCAACCATTCGTACATTATGAGACTTTGCTTTCACTCTTATCGAACGCTGGAACGTTGTTTCCATCATCGTTGCAATTTCTTCAACGACAGGAACAACATCAAACGTTTCTAGCTTTAGCCAATCCTCCTGCTCCGCTTCTGTTAGCGTAAGCATCGACTTCGTTAGCGTTTGTAGTCGAGTCGTCTCTCTCGCAATCGCATCAATCGCTTCATTACGAACATTCTCATCGTCTGATCCCCAGCGCTTTAGAATGTTGGCATAGCTTGAAATAACCGTTAGTGGTGTTTTAAGCTCATGAGATGCATCGGCTACGAAAAACTTTTGACGCTCGTATGTTCGATCTAATCGATCGATCATTTGGTTAAACGCACGGATTAGCTGCTGTAGCTCTGCAGATTCCTCACGCTCACCAAGCTCAATCTTTCTCAGCTTCCCGCTTCGGTCAATTTCTCGCATAGTCGTTACCATCTGCGATATAGGCTCTGTGAGTCTAGATGTAAACCAATATGTACCAAAAATAGCGAATAGTATCGCTCCACCGCTCGTTACGCTTAATGCAGCAATCAAAATTTGAAGGTAATCATCAAGCTCATCGAGAATTCTTGTAACCTCCAGCATTGCGATAACTTGACCATCCTCAAACAGAGGAACGCGGGAATAGATAATTCTCTCCCCGCCCTTTGTCATAATGCCATTGTTTTGATATGAGCTATATTCAGCTGTTAGCTCAAGTAATATCTCATTAGACCCTGATATGTTCACGACACGATTGTTAGGACTAATAATGCGAATCATTTCGTTCACATTATAATATTCATTCAGTAGATCTGCAGTATTCAAGCCTCTTCCACTTTGAATCCTCGGATTCTCGAGAAGAAGCTTGACTTTGTTCGCAATAATCTCTTCTTCACTTTCTGTCGTAATCTTGATGACATAAAAATAAACAAAAATATTAAAAAAGATAAGAATTAATATTAACCAAAAAATCGTAAATAACGTAAACCGTTTTCGCAGTGTCATCAATCTGGCTCCTTGATCATATAACCAACGCCACGCACTGTATGAATTAGCTTGTAGCGATAACCCTTGTCAAGTTTTTGACGAAGATATCGGATGTACACATCCACTAAATTGGTTTCACCAATAAAGTCATAGCCCCATACCTCCGATAAAATTTCTTCTCTTGATTTTTCCTCGTTGACATGCTCAATAAGAAAAACCAACAATTCAAATTCACGCGGAGTTAACTCAATCACATTGTCCTTCCTCGTTACCTTACGAGTTCTTAGCTCAATGGTCAGATCTCCTAGCGTTATAACATCAGAGCCATCTTGATCCTTAGGCTTCTGCTGAAAAATGCGTAATATATTCCGAACACGAGCAAGCAATTCCTCAACCGCAAACGGTTTTGTAATATAATCGTTCGCTCCGTGCTCAAAGCCACTCACTTTATCTGGTACTGTGTCACGCGCCGTCAGTAAAATGATTGGAATTAAATTGCCGGCTTGTCTTACTTGACGAAGCACTTCAATGCCACTCATCTTCGGTAGCATAACATCTAATAGAACAAGCTGATACTCTCCGCTGTTAATCATCTCATAGCCCTGCTTACCATCAAATGCAAGACCTACTTCATAGCCTTCATGCTCCAGCTCCAGCTGAAGTATTCGCGCTATCCCCGATTCATCTTCTACGACTAATATTTTATCGCCCATTATGGTGCACCTACCTTTATATAATCGGTATATTCATCATAATAGAAGAAAGGACATTATTGCAAGCATACATGTCACTTGATTAATGACATTAAATATTTCTTAATTTGTCTTGTTATATCTTGGTACGGCGGATAGCTGTTTTGCATACATATACTTTTCAATATTTGCTTGGCAGGAAGCTCAGGTATGCGAAACGAGGAAAGCTCTCCAGCTAAGCTTTTCCAGGATGATCGGCCATGGAACGATTGATCTCGATTATGAATCCATCGAACAGTAACGTTAGAGCGATTCGCCTGCTGTAGCAATTGATGTATTCGATATAAGCTACGAGGCGATTGCTTCAAAGTCCAGGGGCTATCAACAAGTAGAATGAGATCAGCATGCTGCACGATGTACTCAAGCTCTTTTTCGTTCCAATGCGAGGAATAATCAATAATAACATCATGCTGTAATGCTAAGCTTGCAGTTAGCTCTACAGTATGCTGCAACCGGTCCTCCGCACAGTTTTCTTCGTTAAGTGGATTAATCATAAATATTCTACCTGCTCCAACCGTTGCACATTCGTATGCTTCATCAATGAGTTCTAAGCCGCTGCCGCTATGCTCACTTTGCCTATATTGATCGTAGTGATAGCTTAGCTCTCCTTCGTCTAAGCGATGCTCAATCAATGAGTATGGCATGTCTCTATCCTGGTACAGCTCACGTAAGGAAAGACTGACAAGTGTGGCGCCTGCACCTTTATGCGCTGATAGCACAGCAATCCTTTTGCCAACATAGTAAGCATTATTCCCACTCTTGTTCTGAAGCTCTCCCCCATGAAGCAGCTGTAGCTTCTTCATTCTGTGTAAAACGTCGTCTATACTTTGCGGACGGTGCAGTGGTTGCTCCTGAATGCAATCCACGATGAGCTCTCTCAAACCTTTTGGAAAAGCCAATAGCTTGCGAAGTAAGGATCGCTCTACTTTCCCTCCTTTTATCCATTTGGTTGGATCTAGCCCTAGCATTCTCAATAACAGCGCTCCGAAGCTGTAAATATCTGTACGTTCATCTGTCGGCTTGCCGCTAAGCTGCTCAGGAGAGGAATAACCGCGCGTGCCAAACATTACGGTACTGCCATTGTTTTTCCCAAGCTGCTTGCTGATTCCAAAGTCAATTATCTTAATGGTTCCATCGTTTGCTAGCATAATATTGGATGGCTTCAAATCACGATGAATGATTGGCGGCTGCTGTGTATGCAAGTAAGCCAAAGCCTCCAACACATCGATTAGCACATAGAAAATATAGCTTAACGGTAATGGCTTAGATTGCTCGTTCAAAAGCTGACCGAGATGAATGCCATTAATCCATTCCATAACTAGACACGGCCTTGATTGATGCGAGGTGTAATCATAAATAATTGGCAAACAGCGGTGCTGCAGGCGAGTTAGAATTAATGCTTCTTGCTCTAGCCCCTGCTCGAGCTGTGCTTCAGTATGCTTTAATATTTTTATCGCACGCAGCGCTCCGTTTAACTTCATATCTCGTGCGAGATAGAGCTCTCCCATCCCTCCTTCCCCTGCTTTATGTATAGTCTGATATCGTTCTGCAATTAAGCCTTGTAAGCTAGCGTTCATCTTGCGATTTCCTCCTCTCAAATAAAAAAAGCACTCTTAGCCATGCGATAGGGCATAGCTCAGAATGCTTTTCTGATCCATTTATTAGATTGTACTTCGATTATATAACAGCAAAGGCTGATGTACTATTTCTTCTTCTGTAAAAAGAGCGTAATTTCCTCTCGATTGTGAAACAGCTGCTTCGCAGCAATAATAGTAAAGGCGTTGCTTAGTCGCTCCTTTACTTCTCGAATACTTTGCAGTCCTTTTTTATGCATTAGCTTAACCGTAATTATCGCTAATGATTGAGGCTTAAGTGCTGGCTGCAGTTTTAAAATTAGCTTACTCATCTCAATAGGACTCCAGCTCATATCGCATACAAGAAGGTCATGACTTCCAGCTGGCAGCTTAACCGCTGATGCATTCATCCTTAGATGTGTAAGCGCAGGATGATCCTTAATGCGAGCATCCAATGCTGCAGGATCAATTGCTGTCACCTTTAAGCCTCTCTCTAGCAGCAGGCTCGTCCAGCCTCCAGGGGCAGCTCCTACATCGATTGCTGCATGAAAGCTGCTGTAATCAAGTCCAAATACCTTTTCGGCTTCCAGAAGCTTGAACTTTGCTCTCGAGATTTGACCTTCCTCTCTTTGAAAGCGAATAGCGCCACCAGGCCAGTCAGAGCCCATT
Organism: Paenibacillus camelliae; assembly: GCF_023715345.1. Lineage (GTDB taxonomy): Bacteria > Bacillota > Bacilli > Paenibacillales > Paenibacillaceae > Pristimantibacillus > Pristimantibacillus camelliae. The sequence continues at coordinate 15,210 of NZ_JAMBNY010000001.1, read as the reverse complement.
TCCTGCACCGTTCCAAAGCCGATAAGCATCTCATCCTTATGTGCAAATAGCGCAATAATTAAGTCAGGCTGCTGCAGGACTGGTTCTGCCCCGACAGCTAGCAGAGCTTCATCCATTGCTTGCTTGAGCTGCTGCTTCGTTGCAGTAAGCTGGTGCATTTTACTCATACGAATATGAGTAGCAACTCGCTTTCCAGCAAGCGAGCTGTCTATATAATGAATCATCTCTGCCAAGGAACGCTGGTCGCCAGTGATATCACCTGTAATCGTCACCATTCGATCTATAGGCTGTATGTGTCGTACAAATATTAATTCTGATGTGTTCAGCTTAGCTTGAACCTCATCATTTTCGAGTGGAACCTCGAACTGATACACTTCACCAGGAATCAATTGTACGAATGTAATTTGTGAAAATATTTTGCGCAGTTCCTCCATCCCATAGGGAGAGAAGCCTTGATTGGATGTTGCGATCCACTTACTCATTCTGTTCCTCTTTCACTTGTTTTCGCTTTAGCGCTTCTTCAAGCTCTTCCTTTGTCATTGGTCGTGCATACAGCTCATAGGAAGCTGGTACTTGCTGTCGTAATGCTTCGTACATTTGTTGCTTTCCATACATGCTCGAAGTATGCAAATAGATGCATCTTGGATATTTTCCAGTCTTCATCAGATGCTTAACTACTTCGTAGCCTGTCGGTTCATTCCAGCCCAAATCGTAGTCAAGTGATAGAATGTCAATTTGCTCATGATCAATGAGCAGCTTGCACTCCTCGGCATTTTTGGCAAGCACAAAGCCTTCAGGGCAGTAGCGGAAGTCATCTAGGTATACATGAATCATACTCCAAGGCTCCTTATTTATATAGAGGTTGTTCAAAAAAATTAGCTTTGATCACGATGCATGTCTGAACGCTTATTCGACTTCGAATCTTGAATTCAGCCGAGCCTTCCGATGCTCACGTACCAATACCGTACGCTGCGCTTCTCAGTCTCTAAGCTTTATTCAACCTTCTCGGTGCTGAAAGCTAAACCTTTTGAACCCTTATTGAATTGGTTGTTCATAAAGTCCAGCTTTAATCACGATGCATATGCTGAACGCTTATTCGACTTCGAATCTTGAATTCAGCCGAGTCTTCCGATGCTCACGTACCAATACCGTACGCTGCGCTTCTCAGTCTCTAAGCTTTATTCAATCTTCTCGGTGCTGAAAGCTAAACCTTTTGAACCCTTATTGAATTGGTTGTTCAAAAGATTCAGTTTTGATCACGATGCATATGCTGAACGCTGTTTCGACTTCGAATCTTGAATTCAGCCGAGCCTTCCGATGCTCACGTACCAATACCGTACGCTGCGCTTCTCAGTCTCTAAGCTTTATTCAACCTTCTCGGTGTTGAAAACTAAACCTTATGAATTATTTTTTTACTGTTCGTTTAATTGCTTCAAAGGGCTAATATAGCATTTCTGCTTTGCGACAACGATAAGCTCTACTTGCTCATTCTCTGTATCAAGAACGAATTTCCCATCTCTACCATAAACGGCTAGTCGCTCAGCGTAGCTGCCCGTCAAAGTGTCCTGAGCATACAGCGGCTCAGTTCGAACACCACCATCGGCGATTGCTGATCTCATCATATTTCGAATCGTCTCATACAAATTCGTTGCTTCCTGTTCATTTAAACTATTCACTTTTCTTGCCGGATGCAAACGCGCTGCGTATAATATTTCATCACTATAGACCGGTCCAATACCAGTTACAACGGAGGCATCAAGTAAAAAGGTTTTCAACGAGCTGCGTTTTTTACTAAGCTGTTCTCTAAAGTAAACCTCTGTAAAGCGTCGATCCAATGGATCCGGTGCACAAACCTTTAGCTGGTCTTCAACCTCTCTTACAGTCGTTAACTGAACAGCTTGCTCCTCTAGCTTGCTAAACGACATAAAGCGTTCACCGAAGTATAGCACGAGGTCTGGGCTTCCTTTTGCCTTCTCTCCCGCTTCTCCGCCATAAAATGAAGATTGATCGCTTAAGTAAATCATTAGTCTTTTTCCCGTATCAAGATGAAGCACGAGATGACCAGCTCGACGTTCAACAAACCAAATGGTCGTATTAATAAGCTGCTCACAGAATGGAGATTTTTTTCCTGTGATTACTTTAGCGCCGCATTGAATTTTTGTAATGGCGACACCGGTATATTTTTCAGCTATTATCGCTCGTATGACTTCTAATTCAGGTAATTCGTACATTGCCATATGCCTCCTGTGTATCAACGTTTCCAAACGGACGTTGAAAGCTGTAACTATTAATAATATTAATCTTATATATTAACTTATATTAGCTGATCTTGTCATGTTAGCATATCAGCCTTGAGAAATGCACTTTTGATTGCTGTTGTTCGCACATTAATCTAGCTCATCAATGCTTGCTTGAGCTCATATAAATCCGGATAGCAATACGTAGGCTCGCATTCAGCAAGCATACGATACTCCTCTACATTAGCTGGTGTTGTAAGTCCTGTATATAGCAGCACGGTATCACAGCCTGCTTCAACACCAGATCGAATATCGGTTAGCATATTATCTCCTACAACGAGTGCTTGCTCAGCTGCGCAATTGAGCTTATCAAGCGCATATTGAATAAGGATGCGCGAAGGCTTGCCGATGATCACAGGCTCCTTGCCGCTCGCAGCTTTAAGCATTGCCCCAATTGACCCCGCGCCTGGAATAAATCCGCCATTCGCAGGCAACAGTAGGTCTGGATTCGTCATAATAGATGTAGCTCCGTCCCTAATCGCTTGAACAGCCTTTATTGCTTTCTCATAGGTAAACGACCGATCGATGCCTTGAACGACGATATCTGGTTGTTCATCGGTAATCGTTATTCCTTGCTCTAGCAACGCTTGCTGCAGACCATACTCACCGATCATCATCACACGTGCCTTCGGCATGTGCTGCTTAATATAATAAGCAGTAGCCTGAGCAGAGGTACAAACATCGTCAGGCTCTGCGTCTATCCCCATATTATTCAATCGCTCAGCAACCTGCATCGGCGTCGCTGAAGAATTATTTGTCACAAAGCGATAGCTCCACTCCTGCTTGCGCAGGAAAGCAATGAGCTCAGCGGCTCCTTCTATCGGCTTATCGCCATGATATATCGTTCCATCTAGATCTATTAATAAGGCATGGTAGCGTAATTTCAACGTTGTCAACTCCTACGAAAACTATCTTCATTACAACATATCATACATTTTACATTCTATACAGACAGTCTGCACTTCTTTTTTATTCGTTCTATTCGTTTATTTAACTCAGAAAGCTCTTTTTCCTTCTGCTTAGTCTCTCTTCTCGATACACTTTGCAGCTGCAGCTGAAACTCATAAGCAAGCGAAGCGTAATGTAGTGCTTGAAGTGGCTGCTTTGCTTTATGCTCATAGTACATCGATAGCTCAATTGCGGCTTCGACCTGAGTACGACTTGCAAATGCCCCGCTTGTCATTACGATTTTTTCCCAAAGCATTAGTGCACGCTGCATTTCATTGTATTTTTTATCACGCATCGCCAGCATCATAATCGTCTGACTGCTTTGCTGTGGAATATGTGCGGCTAATTGGAATAGCTGCTTCGAATAAAGGAAGCGTCCCATTTTCTCTAGCCATAAGCCAGTGCGAACAAGCTCCTCTGGCTCGCTTGGCTGCTGAACGATAGTACGTACATCCTCGTTGCTTAATAAATGCCCGAAGCGGATAGCGAGCGTAACGAGAGACATCATATCAATCTCATTATGCTTGTAGACATCTTCAAGCTCACTCGGATCGCCACTTGATAAAAAATTAAAGTAGCGTGCTGGCGCCTCTGATCCAGGTAGATCATCCACTCTTATAATACCGAGACGCATTTTTTCAATATGACTGAGCTTACATGACTCTAGTGTGTTCCGCCATATCGCTCGCGAAGGATGCAGTAGATCAATATGCAGTGGCTGCCAGATCGTCTCTCGCATACCGTTCAACATATATCTACTATGAAGCAACGGCCAATCAAAGCTCTTACCATTATAAGTAACGAGATGGGAGAAATGTGCCGTTAATTGATGTAAATAAGCTAGCATCGCTCTCTCCTCAGCAGGATGGCGGATTAACGCTTGCTGCACAACAAATTGCTCGTTCTCCCAAAAAGCGAGCCCAACCATAAATGGAATATTGCCAGTGCCGCTGCCTAGACCTGTAGTTTCCAGATCTAAAAACAAAAACTGCTCAAGCTCTGCCTCCTGCTCAGGGTAGAATGCATTGAGATGCAATCCAGCTTGCTGCCATTCACCGAACTGATGCATTCCAATTGCTTCATCACGGCGATAGGTACGCGTCCGCATAAGAAACGTACCAAATTCGTTTTGTGCCAGCTGGACATGCAGCTGATTCCATTTATGAGCATGTGCCTCCTCATCATGAAGGGGCACGAGCTTTAACAAGTTCGTTAATTTCGAAGCTGATTCTAGCTTCGCATCTAACTCCAATAGGTTAGCTTCAGGAGGGAACGAGGGTTGGCTTATACCTGCTTGAGCTGCGTAAGGGCTGCTTCCTTCTGTATAGCTGCCATCTTGATATAGAGCCAATTCTTGCGCTATCGACTTCTTCTCTGCAGCAGCCGTATTGTGGATATCCATCTGCTCACCAGCTTGTGATGGCTTAATTCCTTTCAGACGCTCTAGCCGCGCCCTCAGCATGCTCATCGCTCTCTTCCCCTTTACTTATTTGTATGTGTTCTTCACTGTTTAGAAGCTGCAGCGCTGTTTGCTTGCCCCATATGCCTACCTCTTCTATAGGTCCGACACACGCAGGACAGCCGCTTACACAGCCGCATTGCTGTATTAACTGCTCGGCGTTATCTAGCAGCGTCTCATGCAGCTCATATAGCCTTTTGCTAAGCCCAATGCCACCTGGATAACGATCGTAGAAAAATATCGTTGGCTTCCCCGAGTGAACAGCCTTCACCTGAGGTACGACACGTATATCGAAGGGATCACACATTAAGTAAAGCGGCGCCACATTACCAAGCACATTGGCAAGCCCCATTAATGCTGATTGCATCTGATCCTTCGTTAGCTTCGAGGTTAGCTCGTCAGAGAACGTAAACCAGTAGCTTGATGTATGCAGCTCTTCCTCCGGCAGATGAATCGGACCTGAACCAATGTTCTCATGAGTGAGCAAGCGAATCTTTTTGAAGATCGTTGGCTGCGCATTTACCGTTACCTCTCCGTAATACTGCTCCAGATGACCCAAAGTTTTTTCCTTATCGATATGAAGCACCTTAAGCTCTACAGCTAGATTCGCATCCGTATAATAATCGACATCCACCTCACGCACGTACGCCTTCTTCTCCTCATAATCCAGCATCTCTACCTGATACTGTACACCCTCATGGATATAAATCGCTTCCTCATGAATTAGGGTAGGTGCGCTAAAGCGGTCGACTTCTCCTATAACCTTATTACGATTGCTAATATCGATAATGATAAAGTTCTCTCCTGCTGCTGTGCGCAGCGAAATATTGTGCGCTGGGAACGATTGCTCCATCCAATACCAAGTGTCACCTACATGGTGCAGCACCTTCTCCTCGGTTAAAAACTCCATCATATCCTCTAAGCGCTCGGCACCAAACTGCTCCCCTTGCTTGAACGGAAGCTCGTAGGCCGCGCACTTGACATGGTCGATTAATATAAGCAAATTATCTGGATCAATTAAAGCCTGCTCTGGCGGTCGATTGAAAAAGTAATCTGGATTTTGAATCATATATTGATCTAGCGGGCTACTGCTCGCAACAAGAAAAGTAACAGATATCTCGTTGCGTCTACCGGCGCGCCCAGATTGCTGCCATGTGCTCGCAATCGTTCCAGGGTATCCATTCAATACACAAGCCTGCAGCTGCCCGATATCTATACCGAGCTCTAGTGCATTCGTGCTCACAACTGCTTTAATCTCACCTGAACGAAGACCGTGCTCAATCTCTCTGCGCAGCTTCGGCAGATACCCTCCACGATAGCCGCGAATCGTGCGATCGTTCACTTTATGCTCCGTCAGCTCCTGCAAATAAGTAAGCAGCAGCTCAACACGTACTCGGCTTCGAGCAAATACGATCGTTTGCAGCCCTTGCTTAATTAATGAGCTGGCAAGCTTTTTCGTCTCGATTACGCTGCTTCTGCGAATGCCAAGCTGGGCATTGACTACTGGAGGATTGTAAAAGATAAAGTGCTTCTCTCCAGCTGGTGCACCGTTGTTGTCTACGACATGAACGGGCTTGCCAATTAACCTTGATGCATGCTCACCAGGATTATCAATCGTTGCAGATGCGCATAAAAACTGCGGGTTCGAACCGTAAAACTGACAGATTCTTAGTAGCCGACGCAGTACATTCGCAACGTGTGAGCCGAATACACCTCGGTACGCATGAACCTCGTCGATGACGATATATTTTATATTTTCAAAAAGCTTTACCCACTTCGTATGGTGTGGAAGAATAGCAGAATGCAGCATATCAGGGTTTGTTACAACAATATGACCTGCGTTACGGATCGCAGTACGTATGCTAGGAGCTGTATCTCCGTCATATGTATGTGTTTTAAGCTCACAATCCATTAAATCTGCAAACTGCTGGAGCTCAGCAACCTGGTCCTGTGCAAGTGCCTTTGTAGGGAACATATACAGCGCTCGCGACTCTGGATGACTAACAATCTCCTGAAGCACCGGCAGATTATAGCAGAGTGTCTTACCCGAGGCGGTAGGCGTTACAGTGACAACATGCTCTCCACTCTGCGCCGCAGAAAAAGCAGCTGCCTGATGACTATACAGCTGATCCATTCCTTTCGCATGCAGCGCTTTAAGAAGCTCTGGATGAAGCCCCTCAGGAAGTGGTGCATAGACCGCATCTCGAGGTGAAATCGTTCTCCACTCCGTCACATTGTCCATAATTTCCCGCTGCTGCTTCAGGCTCTCAAGCCACTCTGACATATCCCTTGCTTTCCCCGTCCACTCATTCATTTTCAATCTCCTCTTTCTTACACCGCTTCTCTTTTCCTCTCTATAGTGTATCGAATGCATGTTCGATGTTCAATACTGGATTATGGAAATACGTCATGGCAAAAAAATGCTGCTGACCAAAGGAGCTACAACTCCTCTGACCAACAGCATCTGAATTACGCTTTATCTACATTGAAATATTGTGCTTCTGGATGTGCGAATACCATGGCTGATACTGAAGCCTCTGGCTCCATCATAAAGCCTTCTGTCAGCTCTATTCCGATATCCTCTGGCTGCATCAGCTCGAACAATGGACCCTGATCCTCAAGATTCGGACAAGCTGGATAGCCGAACGATACGCGAATCCCTTGATATCTTGCTCCAAAGCGCTGCTTCATCGTCATCTCTGGCGGATCTGGATAGCCGCATTGCTCACGCATCATATGGTGAATCTTCTCAGCTAAGCCTTCTGCTGTCTCGAGCGCGCAGGCTTGCAGTGCATGAGAGCGTAAATAATCTCCTTTTTCCTTCCATTGATTAGACAGCTCACGAATCCCGCTTCCAGCAGTAACAACTAAGAACCCAACATAGTCCATCACACCACTGTCCACCGATTTTAGATAATCGGCTAAGCAAAGGAACGGCTCCACCTGCTGTCTAGGGAAGGAGAAGCGTTTAATTTCCTTCGTATGATCATTCGGATCGTAAATAATGACATCGTTGCCGGATGATTGAGCAGGGAAGAATCGATACATCCCATTTGCCTCTAAGAAGCCTTCCGCCATTCCTTCACGATAAATCTGATCAACCATATCCTTCAGCTGCTCCGTTCGTTCGTCTCCGGCAGCCAGCAGCTTGTCGACTTGACCTTTGACACCTAGGTGATGGCCAAGCAGCATTTGCATATTAACGTACGGTAGCACTTGACCTAGTGGAATGTTCCGTAAAATATGGCGCTCTGTATCTGGTGGCATAAATACCGGCGCATCTGGTGAGATGCTCGAACGCGCTGCTCTCGTCATCGGAGGCAGCTTTTTCTTTTCCTCCGCTTCGTTAGCAAGATTAGCACGCTGCTCCGCAATTTCCTGCTCCAGCTCTGTTCTCAGCGTAGCAGTTGTGAGCTTATTCGCAAGCTCCAAGCCATCCATCGCATCCTTCGCGTAGATAACCATTCCATCGTATTCAGGTAATATTCTAGTTCTTGTAAATTTGCGAGTTAAAGCTGCCCCGCCAACAAGAATTGGCGCGTCAATACCTGCATTGCGCAAGTCCTGTGCGGTTAAGACCATTTGCTGGGCGGATTTAACGAGAAGTCCTGATAGACCGATAGCATCAACCTTCTCCTCACGATACGCTTCAATAATGCGATCTGGCGGTACCTTAATACCGAGGTTAATAATTTTGTAGCCGTTATTCGATAGAATAATCTCAACGAGATTTTTACCGATATCATGCACGTCGCCCTTAACAGTCGCCAGCATAATTTTACCCTTGGTTGCTGTTTCTGTTTTCTCCATAAACTGCTCTAGATGAGTAACAGATGCCTTCATGACCTCAGCGCTTTGCAGCACTTCTGCTACGATCAGCTCGTTGTTGTTAAACAATCGGCCGACCTCTTCCATCCCCTTCATGAGCGGTCCGTTAATAATATCAAGCGGCGTATATTTCTCACGGGCTAGATCAAGGTCGGCAATTAAACCTTCCTTCGTCCCTTCAACGATATAGGATGCCAGACGCTCCTCTAGCGTCAGATTCGAAAGCTTTTCCTTTTTCTCGACCTTTTTATTACGGAAAGCAGCGACAAAATTAGCTAATGTATCATCATTCGTATTATAGATCAGCTGCTCTGCCAGCTCTCTCTCCTCCGCTGGTATAGAGGCATAACGCTCCAGCTTCTCTGTATTGACAATGGCGTAATCAAGTCCCGCCTTCGTCGCGTGATACAGATAAACCGAATTCAGCACCTCGCGGCCAGCATCAGGTAAACCGAATGATATATTACTTAGGCCTAGAATCGTCTTCGTGCGAGGGTATTTTTCCTTGATCATGCGAATGCCTTCCAATGTTTCCACGGCAGATCCAATGTATTGCGGATCTCCTGATCCAATCGGGAACATATTCGGGTCAAAGATAATATCCTCTTCATTCACGCCATACTTATTAACGAGAAGATCATATGCACGATCAACGACTTCTAGCTTGGCTTCACGCGATACAGCCTGTCCACGCTCATCAATAAGAATCATGACCACAGCCGCCCCATACTTATGAATAAGCGGCACGATTTTTTCGAATTTTATTTCGCCATCTTCGAGATTAATAGAGTTAATAACGGCTTTACCTTGTGAATATTTTAGACCAAGCTCAATAATATGATCGTACGTTGAGTCAATCATAATCGGAGCTTTAATTTTCTTCATTACCTGCGGTAAAAATTGTTGTACCGCATAGGCTTCATCAATTTCTGTATCCTGCAAATTGATATCTATAATATGCGCACCGTTTTTCACCTGTGAGCGAGCAATCTCAGATGCTTCATCATATTTTTCTTCTTTGATGAGGCGTTTGAACTTTCTCGAGCCAGAAATATTAGTACGCTCACCGATCATAATCGGACGGTTGTCTGCTTCGATAAATACAGGCTCTATCCCTGACACAGCATCGGCATGCTCACCTAGCTGAGTGCGAGGCTTATATTGTGCCATCGTTTCAGCCATTGCGCGAATATGCTCTGGTGTTGTTCCACAGCATCCGCCTGCAATATTAAGCCAACCATTTTCTGCGAAATCAGCGAGCTTTCTCGCCAATGATTCTGGACTTTCGTGATAATGTCCATTTTCATCTGGTAGCCCTGCGTTCGGGTAGCAAGACACGCTGCTTCGTGCGATATCGCTCAATGTACGAATATGATCTCGCATAAACTCTGGACCCGTTGCACAGTTCAAGCCTACCGATATCGGCTTCAGATGCTCTAATGAAATATAAAAGGCATCAATGGTTTGGCCCGCGAGCGTCGTTCCCATTGGCTCAATCGTACCTGAGATCATAATCGGCAATGTTTTGCCGGTTGCTTCAAAGGCATTACGCACACCGATACTGCCTGCTTTAACATTTAGCGTATCCTGTGAGGTTTCAAGCAAGATTACATCAACGCCGCCTTCGATTAAGGCTACAGTTTGCTCATAATAGCTTTCTACTAGCTGATCAAAGGTTACACCGCCAGTTACAGACAATGTCTTAGTCGTTGGACCAAGAGCACCTGCTACGAATCGAGGCTTGTCCGGCGTACTGAACTTATCTGCTGCATCACGTGCTAGCTTAGCTGCAGCCAGATTAATCTCTCTTGCCTTTTCAGGAATATCATATTCAGCGAGAACAACACTCGTAGCGCCGAACGTATTCGTTTCAATAATGTCTGCGCCCGCTTCAAGATATTGTTCATGAATGCGCTTGATAACATCGGGTCTCGTAAGAACGAGCATTTCGTTACAGCCATCCAATTCAGCTCCACCAAAATCGTCTTCCGATAAATTCTCCTGCTGAATCATCGTACCCATTGCACCATCTAAAATAAGAATGCGCTTTTCTAGCTGTTCTTGCAGCTTACTGGTTACCAATATCATACACCCTTCCCAAAATCACTATTTCAAAGTTTATCAGATATTCACACAACTTAAAAGGATTATAATCGACAAGAATGAGAATTTGAATTATAATAGTATTACTATAACAATTTAATTCCGATTGGAAAAGGTGGAATAATAGATGGCAGAGATAAGAATTCGAAACACAAATGAACGCATCAAGGGTGAACAAGCAGTTAGAGAGTTTCTTGCTCAATATGAAGTTATCTATGAGCACTGGGATACGAGCAAGCTTCGTGAGGACCTAAAAGAAAAATTCGTACTTACTGATGAAGAAAAACAAGAAATTCTAGATACATTCGATGCAGATATTCGCGATCTAGCTAGTCGTCGCGGCTACCTAACTTGGGATGTCATCACATTATCTGAAGCTACACCTAATCTTGAAGAGCTTCTTGCAAAATTCGAAAACGTTCATACTCATACTGAAGATGAAGTTCGCGCCATTACAGCAGGTCAAGGTATTTTCATTATTAAAGGCAATGATGAGATCGGCTACTTCGATGTCGAGCTTGAAGCAGGAGACGTTATCTCTGTACCAGAGCACACTCCTCACTTCTTTACATTGATGGAGAACAAAAAAATCGTTGCAGTACGTCTATTTATTGAAACAGAAGGCTGGATTGCTCATCCGCACCACGATCCTAGCTTCGTGAAATAATACTTAACCATATTAATAAAGCGAATGTCACTATTATCGTGATCATTCGCTTTTTTACTACAACAATTAAGCTATTCGGCTGTTAGTTTTATCGTTATAATTTCTGGTGGATTGAATACGCGTAATGGGAAGGCTGAGTTCCCAATTCCTCGACTTACAATCATACTCATCGAGCCATTTTCAAACTCCCCACTCGTATATTCTGGGAAAAAACCTTGATTAGGCGCATAGAGACCACCCATGAATGGGATTCGAATTTGCCCCCCATGAGCGTGACCGGTTAATACTAGATCTACCGCGTATTGCGTATACATCTCATAATACTCAGGGCGATGCGACAACAGCACCGTATACAAATTGCTGTCGATCGTTTCTGTAGCTCCCATTAGCATCGCCTTCATAATATTGTCACCACCACCGAGACCTACAAAGCGTTCTTCCATAAACGCCGTTGTCGGATCTGAGATGCCCACTACATTTATCGTTTGCTCATTATAGGTTATCGTTGTCTGTTTATTATTTAATATAATAACGCCCTTATCAACTAATGCTTTTAGAAAGGGCTCGTCCATGTTATCGAAGACTCGCTCATGATTGCCAAACACATAATAGACTGGAGCAATTTCCGTCAGCTCATCGACAAACTCAACGGTTTTCAAGTCTAAGACTTGAGTACCTTTCTCTTCTTGCATATGCTTGTCTCTTAAGTCAGTGTAGTACGTATAATCGATCAAGTCTCCAGTAATCACAATGATATGAGGCTCTTCCTTCCTCACCTTTTTTGTAATGTACTCTCCTGTCCGTTCATTGCGGATGGAGTGTAGATCGCTAAGCTGTACGATCGTAAAACCGTCTAGCGAGTCGTTTATTTTCGCATGAGTAATATGATATGTTGTTGTGCTCATTGATTTATTCATTACAAAATTAACAGTGAGTAGAACAATACACAGTACGGCAAGTGCACCGATCCATTTTAATAGCTTCTTACGTTTTGATTGTTTTCTTTTAACGGTTCTCATCGTTTCTCCTTTAGTATAAGCATTGTCGACATATCATTTAAACGAAAAAAGATGATGATTTGTTTCAGACTACTTATATTTAGCGGCCCATAGAAAAAAGAAAAAGCCTGAACGAAGGAGATTTCCTATCATTCAGGCTTTAATGAGTGATCAATGAATAACGATTCAATAAGTGCTAGGGTTCAATAATGTTAAACAGCTCTTGCAGGCTCTTGATCGTATGTGTAGGAATAATGTCATCATTGCGGTCTACGCCATGACGATTAATCCATACAGAATCAATTCCTGCTGTATTCGCTCCAAGAATGTCAGTTGTCAGCTTATCACCGACCATCACACATTGTTCGGCAGACAGTTCTAGCTTACTTAACGCATATTCAAAGATCGTAACGTCGGGCTTTCCTTTACCAAAGTCTCCCGAGATAATGATATGATCAAAATATGTAGCAAGCTCAGGTACTCCTGCAAGCTTTTCTTGCTGCAGATCAGGCGAACCATTCGTAAGCAGCAACAGCTTATACTTTCCTTTAAGCTGATCCAGCACCGCAAAGGTTTCCTCGTATACGAGTGGACGCTTGCGACGCTCTGCAGGGAACATCTCTCCTAGCTCTTTACCAAGCTGCTCATCGTGTACTCCAAGTGCAGCTAATCCTCTCGTCCATGCATCCGAACGATAGCTAGGCACAAATTGCTCTAGCTTCCGGAACTCCTCTTGCTTCCCTTCAGCAAAACGAGCCCAAAGTCCTTCGAACGGATTAATACCTATCATTTTCGTAAATGGAAATGCTTCAAACGCTTCATATATCTCTCTTGCTTCACGTCTTACCGCTTCCTCTAGCAAATCCTGATCTACTCCAGCTTTCTCTGCGGCATAGTCACAGGTTGCACGAAACGCTTCCCTTACACTACGCTCATCCCATAATAGCGTATCATCAAGATCAAACATTACAGCTTTTTTCACGATGGTTTCTCCTCCTAGATTGAATTTAGCCTTCTGTCCAAGTAATGTTGAATTTGTCAGCAAACTTCTTCAGCTCAACAGACATCTCATCGATTGGGAAGCGATTAAAGGTACGATTAAAAGCCCAGCTGCTTCCATGACTCGGAACGATGAATATATATCCGGCCTGTACCTTTATCTCCTTAATCGCTACAGCGAAAAGCTGCTTGTCCCCCATCATTCTACGAGATTGAATATAATCCTTACCAATGGTTAGGTATGGTTTACGGAAGAAAAATAACGCAGCAAGCGCCACATATGCGATAATTGTCAACCAGTACATCGTAGAAAACTCAAATTCCGGATTCATCAAGCTAATAATATTGTACATACCAATAAAAAATATTAATACGATAGGTAAAACGTAATTTCTACCTTTGAAGGTCAGCTCATGTTTTTTCTCCGTGTTGAGCACGAGATTGCCAACTCCAGCTTTTTTACGCTGTTTGTTGATTTGATCCATATTCTTTTTAACTTTTCTTTCCCAAGAACGTGACAAATGAACTCCTCCTCAAATATAACTATCGTTAATGCAACGGCTTTGTATCTGACTGTTCATCCTCAACATATTTGATACTATCAAGCTGTTGCTTAAAATTAGACTTAAACGTAGCTAGATATTTTGCTCTTAGCTCTGCACGCTCTGCTTGTTCAGCTGGAGTCAAGCCTACTGTTTTATTTTTTTTAGCTAAAACATTAATTCGAGCTATTAATTTATCCATATCCATTAAATCCACTCCTTCCCAATCTAGAATCTATTGCTACATGCTGCTGTTGGCAGATTAACTGAATACCGACAAAAATGTACAACAAGCCTATTATAACAAAAAAGCCACTAAAGTAACATCACAATTCCATGTACTTTAAACTCAAATGGAGTAAATTTGAATCGCAAACCATCTTCTAATTTTAACAATTACATTTTTACAAATTAACATGCTATGTCCGCACAACAAAAAAGCCTACTGCATACGCAATAGGCTTCCTTCGTGCTTGGCAACGTCCATTCCGCACCGGTTGTTTTATATCGTGATTACACTTCCTTGATTAACATCATGCTATGGCCTCAAGGTCGGCGTCTGAATCATCCTATACTACCGCTGCCTCATCATCGAATATACGTCGATCAGACACTCTCCTGAATTACCGCAATGACTACCTCAGCATTTCGCTTTCATTGATAGATCTGATTAAAAGTCTATAAATACAAACAAGCTTATACCAGCAACCTGTTACTGCAATGCACATTACACACATTCTTTTTTAGCTCATTACTCTAAACCTCACCGTCTGAGCTCTACGCAATCACCCTGCATCAACACTACATCTCCGCACAACAAAAAAGCCTACTGCATACGCAATAGACTTCCTTCGTGCTTGGCAACGGCCATTCCGCACCGGTTGTTTAACATCGTGACTACACACACTGATTAGCATCATGTTCTAACCTCAAGGTCGGCGTCTGAATCATCCTATACTACCGCTGCCTCATCTTCGAATATACGTCGAACAGATTCAGACACTCTCCTGAATTACTGCAATGACTTCCTCAGCAAGACACTTTTATTAATAGATACTGGTTAAAAGTCTATAGAGATAATCAAGCTTAAATCATTAGCTCGTTACTACGATGCACATTACAAACGTCGTAGCTTTAGCTCATTAAACCAAATCCTCACTGACTCGGCTCTGCGCAATCACCCTGCATCAACACTATATTCTCCGCACAACAAAAAAAGCCTACTGCATACGCAATAGGCTACCTTCGTGCTTGGCAACGTCCTACTCTCCCAGGACCCTGCGGTCCAAGTACCATCGGCGCTGAAAGGCTTAACGGTCGTGTTCGAGATGGGTACGCGTGGTTCCCTTTCGCCATCGTCACCAAACGT
>NZ_JAMBNY010000019.1 GCF_023715345.1 Paenibacillus camelliae | reverse complement strand
CCCATCTCGAACACGACCGTTAAGCCTTTCAGCGCCGATGGTACTTGGACCGCAGGGTCCTGGGAGAGTAGGACGTTGCCAAGCACGAAGGAAGCCTATTGCGTATGCAGTAGGCTTTTTTTGTTGTACGGATAAAGTGGTGATGTATGGTGATTGCGTAGAGCTCAGTCGGTGAGGTTCTTTTTATGAGGAAAGCATTGCTATAATCCAGGAGAGTATCTGATTCTGATTGAGTATATTCGGTAAAGAGACAGCATTTTTAATGGAAACACTAGAAGAGGATCTCGAGGTTATAACATCGAATATAGAAGAACTGAAATCAAATTGACACTTTTATGCTCCGCATTACGTATATTTTGAGTATAAAAGCAGCATCCTATAGATAGGCTAGCAATAAATTGAATTGTCAGAAAAATGATTCCAAACATATTGACCTTCTCTGAGGATTTAGTATAATAATATCAAGGTCAAAGAAAGTCAAAGTCAGATTAACCTTAAACTGCTGACATTCGTATTCGCGATCTAGCAACATTTATGAACTACAGTGAGAGGAGGTTGGTCATGCGTAACATTTCGGATCTCATTGAACAGTATTTGAAGCAATTGCTCGAAAATAGCGGTGGTGCTGTTGAGATTCAGCGTAATGATCTGGCCGAAAGATTTTCATGTGTTCCCTCTCAAATTAATTATGTCATTAGTACACGTTTTACACTTGAGAAGGGATACGTCGTTGAAAGCAAACGTGGCGGTGGCGGTTACGTCAGAATACAACGTATCGAGCTACCAACATTAAAAGGCATTCAACTACATCTTGATCAAGCAATTGGAACGCAAATTGATCAAAACTGTGCTGAAGGCTTAATTTATCAGCTGGAAGGAGCAGGGCATCTCAGTGAACGAGAAGCAAATTTGCTACGGGTAGCTATTCATCGAGACACACTTTCGATTAAGCTTCCGCTTCGCGATGAGCTTCGTGCGAGACTGCTGAAGGCAATGCTCATTGCGCTGCTTTTGAAATAAAGGCAAGGAGTTGAGTTGCGATGATCTGTCAAGAATGTGGAAAACGACCATCTACATTACATTTCACAAAAATCGTAAATGGAGAAAAGACAGAGTTTCATATTTGCGAAGTGTGTGCACGTGAAAAAGGCGACGGCATTCCTGGAGCACCAAACAGCTTCTCTATCCATAGCTTGCTATCCGGCATTTTGGATTTTGATGCGGTCACAAGTAAAGGCCTCAATAGCTTGAAGCCGCAGGAATCGTTACGCTGTGAAACATGCGGAATGAGTTATGCGCAATTTAGTAAGATTGGACGTTTTGGCTGCAGTGATTGCTATGATGCATTTAGTGAACGCCTTGATCCATTGCTGAAGCGAATTCACGGTAATACGAAGCATAGCGGGAAAATTCCGAAGCGTTCTGGACTTAAAGTACAGTGTAAACGACAAATTGAACAGCTAAGAGCTGATCTTCATCGTTATATAGAATTAGAAGAATTTGAAAAAGCCGCAACGGTTCGAGATGAAATTCGAGAGCTAGAGCGAAAGATGCAGCAGTCTTCATAAATACTAATAGATTGAAATCGGGGTGAGTACAGTGACAAAACATCGATTTTCATCTGCTGCGCAAAGTGAATGGATGCGTGAAGGACCTGAATCAGACGTAGTCATTAGCAGCAGAATTCGATTAGCGCGCAATCTCCAGCATCAGCCGTTTCCGTTACTTGCTACAACAGCTCAATCCGATGAAGTACTAGAGCAGCTGTCAGCTGTTAGTGACAAGGGCGGTCTTGATGAGTTAGGTACATTTTCTACAATCTTATTAAAGGATTTAACCGAATTAGAAAAACGCGTTCTGGTAGAGAAGCATCTAATAAGTCCTAACTTAGCCAATGAATCGCGTGCAGGTGCTGTGGTGCTAAGTGAGAATGAAGCGATCAGCATTATGATTAATGAAGAAGATCATTTGCGAATTCAATGCCTGCATCCGGGATTCCAAATTCGTGAAGCGTGGAAAATTGCTAACGAAATCGATGATTGCTACGAAGCAGCTATCGAGTATGCTTTTGATGAGAATAAAGGTTACTTAACGACATGTCCGACAAACGTTGGCTCTGGACTAAGAGCATCAGTGATGATGCACTTGCCAGCACTTGTTCTTACGCAGCAAATTAATCGGATTTTGTCCGCCGTTTCACAGGTCGGTCTTACCGTAAGAGGGCTGTATGGAGAAGGCAGTGAAGCATTAGGCAATTTATTTCAAATATCTAATCAGATCACGCTTGGTCAATCTGAGGAAGAAATTATTGATAATTTATACGGTGTAGCTAAGCAAATTATTGAACATGAAAAGGCTGCCCGTCGTAAACTAATGAATGAATCCTATCGTAGGCTGGAGGACCGTATTAAACGCTCCTACGGTATTCTGAGTCATGCGTCCATTATGGATTCTAAAGAAGCAGCTCAGCGATTGTCAGACATTAGACTAGGAGCAGATCTTGGCATATTGCCTCAGGTTTCTCCACGACTTTACAATGAATTGCTTGTGATGACTCAGCCGGGCTTTTTACAGGTGCGATACGAGGAAAAGCTATCTCCTGATGATCGCGATGTAAAACGGGCTGAATTGATTCGAGAGCATTTGAATACATTTGAACATGGAGGTGCATCGCAATGATGTTTGGACGATTTACTGAACGTGCCCAAAAGGTGCTGGCATTAGCACAAGAAGAAGCGGTACGACTTGGTCATAACAATATCGGAACAGAGCATATTTTATTAGGGCTCATTCGTGAAGGTGAAGGCATTGCAGCGAAGGCGCTTCAAGGACTAGGCCTTGGCTTAGAAAAAATTCAGGATGAAGTAGAAGCACTCATTGGCCGTGGACAAGAGCAGCCTAACAACATCGCTTATACGCCTCGCGCCAAAAAAGTTATTGAGCTATCTATGGATGAGGCTAGAAAGCTTGGTCATACGTATGTGGGTACCGAGCACATCCTGCTAGGACTTATTCGTGAAGGTGAAGGTGTAGCCGCTCGCGTACTGAATAATCTCGGCATTAGCTTGAATAAAGCGCGACAGCAGGTGCTGCAGCTACTAGGCAGCAGTGAGGCGGTATCTAGCCATCAACATACACCATCTAACATCAACACGCCGACACTTGATGGTCTAGCACGTGACTTAACAGCTACAGCGAAGGAAGGTCATCTTGATCCTGTAATTGGACGCTCCAAAGAAATTGAGCGCGTCATTCAAGTATTGAGCCGGAGAACGAAAAACAATCCCGTGCTTATCGGTGAACCAGGTGTAGGTAAAACAGCGATTGCTGAAGGTCTTGCTCAAAAGATTATCGCGAATGAAATTCCAGAAACGCTGCGTGATAAGCGTGTAATGACACTGGATATGGGCTCTGTTGTAGCAGGTACAAAATATCGCGGTGAGTTCGAGGATCGATTGAAAAAAATTATGGATGAAATTCGTCAAGCAGGCAACATCATTCTATTCATTGATGAGCTGCATACGTTGATCGGAGCAGGTGGAGCTGAAGGCGCAATCGATGCATCGAACATCTTAAAGCCAGCACTTGCACGTGGCGAGCTGCAATGTATCGGTGCAACAACGCTTGATGAGTATCGCAAATATATCGAGAAGGATGCCGCGCTTGAGCGCCGCTTCCAGCCAATTACCGTTGATCAGCCATCGGTAGATGAGGCCATTCAGATCTTATATGGCTTACGAGATCGCTATGAAGCACATCATCGCGTGAAAATTACCAATGAGTCAATCGAGCAAGCGGTAAAGCTATCTGATCGTTATATTACCGATCGTTTCTTGCCGGATAAAGCGATTGACTTGATCGATGAAGCAGGCTCTCGTGTACGTTTGAACACGTACACCGTACCACCGAATTTGAAAGAGCTAGAAACACGTCTGGACAATATCCGTAAGGAAAAGGATGCTGCAGTACAAAGCCAGGAGTTTGAAAAGGCAGCAGCCTTAAGAGATACCGAGCAAAAAATTCGTGAAGAGCTAGATACGACGAAAAATCAGTGGAAAGAAAAACAAGGCCGTACTGATTCTGAAGTTACACCGGATGATATCGCACAGGTTGTAGCAAGCTGGACAGGAATTCCTGTCGTTAAGCTAGCAGAAGAAGAGACGGAGCGTCTATTGAAGATGGAGAGCATTCTTCATGACCGTGTCATTGGTCAAGAGGAGGCGGTGAAATCAGTATCCAGAGCTATTCGTAGAGCTCGCGCTGGTCTGAAGGATCCTAAGCGTCCAATTGGATCATTTATCTTCCTTGGACCTACTGGTGTTGGTAAAACTGAGCTGGCACGTGCGCTTGCAGAAGCGATCTTTGGCGATGAAAATGCCGTTATTCGTATTGATATGTCCGAGTACATGGAGAAGCATGCGACTTCCCGTCTGGTCGGAGCGCCTCCAGGCTATGTTGGTTATGAGGAAGGCGGTCAATTGACGGAGAAGGTACGCCGCAAACCATATTCAGTCGTACTCCTTGACGAAATCGAGAAGGCACATCCTGAAGTATTCAACATCCTGCTACAGGTGCTGGAGGATGGTCGTCTAACTGACTCCAAGGGCCGTCTCGTTGATTTCCGTAACACGCTGATCATTATGACGTCTAACGTCGGTGCTGATCAGATCAAGCGCAATTCAACGCTAGGCTTTACGGCAGTACACGATTCAGGTCGTGAATTTGCTGTAATGAAAGATAAAGTGTTAGCGGAGCTGAAGAAAAGCTTCCGCCCAGAATTCATTAACCGTATCGATGAAACGATTGTGTTCCATTCTCTTGAAGAGGAGCATATCGCACAAATCGTATCACTTATGGCGGATGATCTGGCAAAACGTCTAAAAGAGCAGGAAATTGAGTTTAGCTTGACCGACTCGGCGAAAAAATTCCTTGCCAAGGAAGGCTTCGACCCACAATACGGAGCTCGTCCGCTACGTCGAGCAATTCAGAAGCATATCGAGGACCGACTATCCGAGGATCTGTTGATGGGCTTAATTCAAAAAGGTGACAGCTTCGTTATCGATGAACAGGATGGACAGCTCGTTGTCAATAAAAGTGTTAAGGCTTCTGTAGAGTAATGTGCAATTGTATTAGGACCAATTAAAGCAAAACACAAGTAAACCACAATATTAAGCACTCTGTATACTCAGAATGATGGATCATTAGATCTGTCGTCTGGAAACAGGGTGCTTTTTTATGTTCAATAGACGAAATACGAATGTGTCTTTTTCTTCTAGCTTGATAATGATAAGATGGAAATATAAGAAATCGGAACGTGAGAAGGAGTTTGGCATGGCTAAGGTTAAAGTGAAATTTGCTTGTACGGAATGCGGCACGGAATCACCACGCTGGATGGGAAAATGTCCGGGCTGCCAATCATGGAACACGATGGTGGAGTTTAAGGAAACGGTATCGAAAACGAAAGGTGTCGGCTTATCTGGAATTCATACGAAAGAAAAACCGACTTCTATCATACATATAGAAAGTGGGAAGGAGCCACGTATCGAGACATCTATGCTTGAGCTTAACCGCGTGTTGGGCGGCGGAGTTGTACCAGGGTCGCTTATCCTTGTCGGTGGGGATCCCGGAATTGGTAAATCTACGTTGCTGCTGCAGACGTCTCATGCGCTAGCTTCTAAGGAGCTAAGCGTGCTATATATATCCGGCGAGGAATCCGTTCGCCAAACGAAGCTAAGAGCGGATCGTCTGGGTGCTTTATCTGAGCATTTATACGTATTATGTGAGACGAATATGGAGCATATTAATGATGCGATTGATAATTTGAATCCGAATTTTCTAGTGATCGACTCGATTCAGACCGTATATGATCCAGGCGTAGAATCAGCACCCGGCAGCGTTGCTCAGGTGAGAGAGTGCACAGCACACTTTATGCGGGTCGCAAAGCAAAAAGGAATCGCTACCGTTCTTGTCGGTCATGTAACGAAGGAAGGAGCTATTGCGGGTCCAAGATTACTTGAACATATGGTCGACTGTGTTTTATATTTCGAAGGGGAGCGGCATCATACATACCGCTTATTGCGTGCTGTAAAGAATCGTTTCGGCTCAACGAATGAAATCGGCATCTTTGAAATGGGAGAGGAAGGACTGCGAGAGGTAAGCAATCCCTCGGAGCTTTTCCTGTCAGAGCGTTCACTTGGTGTTTCTGGCTCAACGGTTGTAGCCAGCATGGAAGGAACAAGGCCTGTGCTTGTTGAGCTGCAGGCATTAGTTGCACCTACAAATTTCCCATCACCACGAAGAATGTCTACCGGTATAGATCACCACCGGATGTCACTTATTATTGCTGTGCTCGAAAAAAGAATGGGCATGTTCTTGCAAACACAGGATGCCTATCTTAACGTTGCAGGCGGTGTAAAGCTCGAC
The DNA here is from genome assembly GCF_023715345.1 of Paenibacillus camelliae. Classification (GTDB taxonomy): domain Bacteria; phylum Bacillota; class Bacilli; order Paenibacillales; family Paenibacillaceae; genus Pristimantibacillus; species Pristimantibacillus camelliae. The sequence goes on along the minus strand of NZ_JAMBNY010000019.1, from coordinate 69,820 downwards.
GAGCCGGCTGTCGATCTAGCTGCAGCAGTCTGTATCGCATCGAGCTTTAAGGATGCGCCGACAAAGCCGGATGATGTTATCTTTGGTGAAATTGGCTTAACAGGTGAGGTGCGGGCGGTTTCACGCGCAGAGCAGCGGGTGAAGGAAGCAGCCAAGTTAGGCTTCAAGCGTGTCATTATGCCACAAAAAAGCTTAAAAGGATGGACACCGCCTGCCGATATAAAAGTGGTAGGTGTTAGTACGGTCGCAGAAGCATTGAAAGCAGCATTGGAATAGGGGGAGCATAGCATCATGAAGGATATTCACCAGCAGGAAACGATGAATAATTTATTACGATTAGTGGCACCAGGCACCCCTTTTCGAGATGGACTGGAGAATGTGCTGCGTGCTAAAACAGGTGCGTTAATTGTTGTAGGCTTAAGTGATGAAGTGAAGGAAGTCGTTGATGGTGGCTTTTCTATTAACTGCGATTATTCACCGAATTATTTATATGAGCTAGCTAAAATGGATGGAGCAATTATTTTAAGTGAGGACCTTAAGCGTATTCTATACGCTAACACTCAGCTTATTCCCAATAGCTCTATCCCATCAACGGAAACTGGGATTCGACATCGGACAGCTGAGCGTTTTGCGAAGCAAACCGGTAAATTAGTGGTATCAATCTCGCAGAGGCGCAATATTATAACATTATACCAAGGGTCACTTAGATATTCTCTTAAGGATATGGGCTTTATATTGACGAAGGCGAATCAAGCGATTCGTACGCTCGAGCGGTATCAAAGTGTACTTAGTCAAGCATTAACAAATTTATCTGCACTGGAGTTTGAGGAGCTAGTTACGCTGCAAGAGGTGGCGTACGTTCTTCAGCGCTGGGAGCTGCTGCAGCGTATTAAGACGGAAATATTACGCTATGTAAATGAGCTTGGAACGGAAGGCCGCTTAATACGTATGCAAATGGAAGAGCTCATTGTTGGCTTAGAGGATGAAGGGCTTCGACTAATGGCTGACTACATTAAAGAATACACGCCGAATAAAGTGACAGAGCTGCAAGCCAATCTAAAGCGTCTAAACAATGATGAGTTGCTTGATGCACTGAATATTGTGAAATTATTAGGCTATTCATCTAACGTATTGCAAGGTGATGAGGCTGTTTCATCTAGAGGATATCGGATTTTAGCGAAGATTCCAAGGCTACCGCAAGCGATTATGAACAATTTGGTTGAGAGGTTCGGCAAGCTTTCGGTTATATTATTGGCATCTGCTGACGAATTAGATGCTGTTGAAGGCATTGGAGAAGTACGTGCACGATCCATTCGTGATGGACTCAGACGTATACAGGAGCAAGTGTTCATTGACAGACAAATCTAAAACCCCTACAATTAATTGGATGTGCAGAAATACAATACACACAACCAATGTAGCGAGTTGCATGGAAAAGATGAGGTGGAGAAGATGATTAGCAAGTCTATACCGAGTCTCCTTACGCTAGGCAACCTGTGTCTTGGCGTGATCGCAATATTGCTCGTATTCAACGATTATTCAGGCATGGCGGCGATTATGGTCATCATTGCTATGCTGCTTGACGGAGTTGACGGCCGTGTTGCACGCGCGCTCAATGCACAAAGCGAATTCGGTAAAGAGCTGGATTCATTAGCAGATATTATTTCGTTCGGTGTCGCACCTGCGTTTATTATGTACGTTGTAGCACTGCAGGATGTAGCTCCTGCGATTTCCTGGATTGTTACTGCACTATTCCCGATATGTGGAGCGATTAGACTGGCTCGATTTAATGTAAAAGCAAGCGCGCCTGGAAGCTTTACAGGTCTGCCGATTCCGGCAGCGGGGTGTATACTGGCAACAGTTGCATTGTTTAAGGAGGATGTCGCTCCTGTCGTATTTATTGTGACATCGGTTATACTCGCACTACTTATGGTAAGTAATATTCGATATCCAAGCTTTAAGAGTATAGGCATACCGAAAAATATGCTATGGGCTGTACCTATTATTATTGTCGTTGCACTTGTCGTTGGAATATTATTTGAAGAGCATTTATCAATGGTGTTTTTTATTCCACTTATCTTTTATACGCTGTATGGTGTGAAAAAGACGATAAGTCGCCGTATGAAGCGTAAGAAGCGCGAGGCGCAGGAAGAGGAACAATCTAAAAAGCACGCGTAACGCGTAATATGATTATTAAATGGAAAAAAGCAGAGGCAAACGCCTCTGCTTTTTTGTTTATGTCAGATTAAACAATCCTAATGTATTGCATTTTTGATATTCCTTTTCTACAACTTCGGGCAGCTTAATGTCAAGCTGAGTGCATAGTGCGGCAAGGTAAAACAAATTCCGCCCAATCGCTTGCTCTACGAGCTCTCTGCAATGCTCACAAAGCTCACCTGTCACGTGATTAGAGATGCGATCCTGGGCAACATCTAATGAATCAACCTCATGAAACGGCTGCTTAGAGGCATGAAGCTCAATACAGCCACAATCTGTTATTGACTTTGTAACGGTACGATTGATGGATGCGCTTGTTTGATCCAGCTTAGACATAATATCAAGCACACTGCGATGGCGCAGCAATAACTGTGATACTTGTTCCTGAAATTGCTCTAAAGCATGAGTATCCACAATGTTCACCTGCCTATTGAGATTGGAATTGAGTTAATTATAAACAAATTGCGGGAAGATTTCCACTTTGTGCATTTTTGTTTTGAAACAGACGATTAACGTTTGAAAAAATTGCTAATAATTGTAATGGAGGTGATACCTATGAAAAAATTAATGAAAATAATAGGGATTTGTATCGGTGCAATGATAGGAGCGGAAATGTCTAACTGGTTCAATGCAGCACCTGCTTGGAGTAGTTCTTCGAATCCATTCCTTCAGCAATCAGGCACTTATTACATGAATGTAGCAATTGGAGCGTTTCTAGGATGGATGCTAACGACGATTTTCTCTAAGCCATTATTACAGCTGATGAACAGTGGGTTGAAGCAGACGGAAGGAATGCCGCTTCGAAAACTGCTCTCTGCAGTTGGTGGCTTAGTGATTGGTCTGTGTCTTGCTGCGCTCATCTATCCTGCCATTGCGATGCTAGGTGGATTGTGGAAGCTCGTACCGATTGGAGTCGCGTTAATATGTGGCTATGCGGGCTTGCAAATAGGTATGCGTAAGCAGGATGAATTAGCGGATGCGATGAAACAGCTGATGGAAAAGCCCAAGGTTGTTGCAGCGGCGGGTGAGGTTAAAGGCTTTGAAGAGCATAAAATTTTAGATACAAGTGTGATTATAGATGGTCGTATTGCAGATATTTGCAAGACGGGCTTTATTGAAGGTACGCTTGTCATTCCTGAATTTGTGCTGGAAGAGCTGCAGCATATTGCGGATTCATCGGATCTTCTCAAGCGTAACCGAGGTAGACGTGGGCTTGATATTTTGAATAAAATTCAAAAGGAGCTCGACGTTCATGTATTGATCTATGAAGGTGATTTTGAGGAGCATACAGAGGTGGACAGTAAGCTTGTGAAGCTGGCGAAGCTTCTATCCGGTAAAGTTGTAACGAATGACTTTAATCTGAATAAGGTGTGCGAGCTGCAAGGAGTATCCGTGCTGAACATTAATGATCTCGCTAATGCTGTGAAGCCAGTCGTACTACCTGGTGAAGAGATTGTCGTTCAAGTGATTAAGGACGGCAAGGAGCATGGACAAGGTGTGGCATACTTGGATGATGGAACGATGATTGTCGTTGAAGGTGGTCGAGAATATATTGGCCACACGATGGAAGTGCTCGTAACGAGTGTTTTACAAACTTCAGCAGGAAGAATGATATTTGCTAAGCCAAAGCTGTTGGAAAAAGCGCTATAAAGCGGTATGATAATACTATTGTATAGAATCGCTTAAGGCAGGTATCAGGATGATGGAACGGTGGGGAGTTGTCGTTGTCGCCGCAGGTCGCGGCACGCGAATGGGTACAGCGGAAAGTAAGCAGTATTTGCAGCTTAATGGTAAACCGATTATCGTACATACACTTCAAAACTTTCAAGCAATGGCATTCATTGATGAAATTGTCTTAGTCGTAGGTAAAGATGATATCGCGCGCTGCCAGCAGTGGTGCGAGCAGTATCGTATTACGAAAGTGAAGGCAATTATACCAGGAGGCGCTGAAAGGCAGTATTCGGTTCATGCCGGGTTAGAGGAAATTAAGTCCCAGTGGGTGCTCGTGCACGACGGTGTTAGGCCGTTTGTTACGGAGGCTGCAGTTGCACGCTGCTGTAAGCAAGCTGTCATTCACGGAGCTGCAGTACTCGCTGTTCCTGTAAAGGATACAATTAAGCAAGTCAATCATGAAGGCGTCATTACAGCAACTCCAGATCGTAAGAGCTTGTGGGCCATTCAAACCCCGCAAGCTTTTCGTCATGAATTGTTGCTCGACGCACACGTAGCAGCTGAGCAAGCAGGGATGCTTGGAACAGATGATGCAAGTGTTGCAGAGTGGAGAGGTGCAAAGGTCGTCGTAGCAGAAGGTGAATACACGAATATTAAAATTACGACGCCAGAGGATTTGCCGTGGGCGCAATTGCTGCTACAGAATGAGGAAGTGAAAGGGGATAATAGCAACAATGATTAGAATAGGACAAGGCTTTGATGTTCATCAGCTGGTGGAGGGCAGGCCGCTCATTCTCGGCGGTGTAACGATACCTTATGAAAAGGGATTGCTTGGCCATTCTGATGCGGACGTGCTTCTGCATACGATCACGGATGCGATTCTCGGGGCGCTAGCGTTAGGAGATATCGGAAAGCATTTTCCGGATACAGATGAAGCTTATAAGGATGCAGACAGCGTAGAGCTGCTTCGCAAGGTATGGCTTATGGTTAAAGAAAAAGGCTATCGCTTAGGTAATGTCGATGCTACAATTATGGCACAAAAGCCAAAAATGCTGCCTCATATCCCTGCTATGATTGATGTCATTGCAGAGGTGCTTGAAGCAGATGCGGATCAGGTTAACGTAAAGGCTACAACAACAGAGCAGCTGGGCTTTGTTGGTCGCGGGGAAGGTATCGCTTCTCAGGCCGTTGTATGTCTGCTTAAAGCGTAATGAAGTGTAACCGTTCATTAACGGTATCGGAAAATGGAGGAAATGGATATGTCACAAGAAATTAGAGTCAGATATGCGCCTTCACCAACAGGGCATCTACATATCGGGAATGCAAGAACGGCCTTATTTAATTATTTATTCGCACGTCATCATGGCGGAAAATTTATTATTCGTATAGAAGATACCGATGTGAAGCGCAATGTAGCGGGTGGCGAGGAAAGCCAGCTGAAGTATTTGAAATGGCTGGGCATGTCTTGGGACGAGAGCATTGATGTCGGCGGTGAATATGGCCCATATCGTCAGACTGAGCGTCTGGACATCTATAAAACCTACTGGCAGGACTTGGTCGATCGCGGTCTAGCTTATCGCTGCTATTGCACAGAGGAAGAGCTGGAAAAGGAACGAGAGGAGCAGATGGCTCGCAATGAGACACCACGCTACTCCGGCAAGCACCGCAGCCTAACTGAAGAGGAGATCAAGGCCTATGAAGCGGAAGGTCGTGTGCCTAGCATTCGCTTTAAAGTGCCTGAGAACCGTACCTATACGTTCGATGATATGGTAAAGGGAACGATTACCTTCGATACAGCGGAGATGGGCGATTTCGTTATCGTCAAAAAAGACGGCATCCCTACGTACAACTTTGCGGTTGTGATTGATGATTACCTAATGAAAATTAGTCATGTGCTTCGCGGGGAGGACCATATCTCCAACACGCCTAGACAGCTAATGATCTACGAGGCGCTAGGCTGGCAGCCGCCACAATTTGCCCATATGACGCTTATTGTAAATGAGCAAAAGAAAAAGCTTAGCAAGCGTGATGAGTCGATCATTCAATTTATTGAACAATACGACCAACTCGGTTATTTGCCAGAAACGTTATTTAATTTCATTGCGTTACTTGGCTGGTCTCCAGAAGGCGAGCAGGAGATGTTTACGCAGGAGGAGCTAGTTCAGGTATTCGATGCGGCTCGCTTAAGTAAAAGTCCTGCCGTATTTGATACGAATAAGCTTGCATGGATGAACGGTGAATATATAAAAGCAGCAAGTGTCGATCGTATCGTCGCGCTATGCTTGCCGCATCTGCAGCAAGCGGGCTTGATCGAGCAGCAGCCGGATGAAGAGAAGCTTGCATGGATCACAGCGCTCGTTGCGCTCCATCAGGATAAGCTGCGCTCCGCATCTGAGATCATTGAGCATACGAAGCTGTTTTTCGCAGACGAAGTTGCGGATGAAGCAGAAGCTACAGAGGTTCTAGCTGAAGAAACGGTTCCAACCGTACTAGCCGCCTTCCTTGCCGAGCTTCAAGCTGATGGAGCAGATTTCTCCGTTGACGGGATTAAAGCGATGATCAAGGCAGTTCAGAAAGCGACAGGCTGCAAGGGCAAGTCATTGTTCATGCCGATTCGTGCCGCGATAACGGGTCAGACGCACGGACCTGATCTGAATCAATCACTTGTGCTGCTAGGTAAGGATAAGGTCGTATCTCGTTTGCAAGCTCGTCTAGCTTAAGTCAGCGTAGATCGCTCTGAGCTGTGAGCTTTGTGACGAGAATGTCGTTAGAAGAAGCAGCATGCGTGTATAACACCTTGTCACTACGCGGTTGTTTCGCTATACTTATTCAAGATAGGTTTGAAGGTTATATTGAATTAAGCGTTGAACAGGATAAGTATGTTATTTCGCGGTGTTCAGAGAAGGCAAACGTTTGGTGGCTAGCTTATGCATATGCAGCTGCCAATAGGCTGGAAGTTGCCTCATCGTTGTAGCAGAAATGCACCTGGGAGCTTTGTACCGAGCTTTTGTTATATAGGTAGTTCAAAAAGTCATTCTTTGATCACGAAGTAGGACTGAAAGTTATTCGACATCGAATCTTGAATTCAGCCGGGCCTTCTGATGCTCACGTACCAATGCGTACGCTCCGCTCATCAGTCCCTAGCTTTATCCAATCTTCTCGGTGCTGAAAGCTTAACTTTTTGAACGAATTTTAAGACAAAAGGGTAGGTTACAACGTATCATCCGCGTTAAGGATGCGAAGATAATAGCTGCATGTTATTGGCCATGCTTGCTATTAAGCAGAGTGGAACCGCGAATCTACGCCTCTGCAGCTTTGTAGCTGCAGAGGCTTTTTTACGTATTTATAGATGTGATCACATGAACCTGCTTCCTAGACTATACTCCGTGCTTTAGCGAACTATTGTATATCATATGCTCGTTGCACGATGAGAACGTGATCACACCATTAGGGGGAAGAGGCATGTTCCGGCACTTACAATCAGACGTGCGTGCTGTGTTCGACAACGATCCAGCAGCTAGAAGTACATTTGAGGTTGTATTCACGTATTCTGGGCTTCATGCAATATGGTCACATCGAATCGCTCATGCGTGCTACAACAGAAAATGGTACACCTTAGCGCGATTGATTTCACAAATCAGTAGATTTTTTACGGGCATAGAAATTCATCCTGGCGCTAAAATTGGCGAGCGATTGTTCATCGATCATGGCATGGGTGTTGTAATCGGAGAGACGTGCGTGATTGGCGACGATGTTGTAATCTACCAAGGCGTAACGCTCGGAGGTACTGGTAAGGAGAAAGGCAAGCGTCACCCAACGATTGGCAACAATGTGGTCATCGGATCGGGTGCTAAGGTGCTCGGATCGTTTAGCGTAGGTAATAACTCGAGCATTGGCTCAAATGCGGTTGTGCTGCGCGAGGTGCCTGACAATTGTACAGTTGTTGGCAATCCTGGACGTATTGTAAGAAGAAATGGTGAGAAGGTGCGTGACCGTCTTGACCATACACAGCTGCCAGACCCGATTATTGAGATGCTTCGAGACATGCAGCAGGAGATTGATTACTTAAAGGAGCAGGTCAAGCGGCAGAGCAGTCAAGAGAAGAATGACGAGAATCAAGCATAACATGAGAATAAAGCTTGAGCTCAACAAATATGGATCGCGATAACATAAGAAGAGAATACATTGGAGGTAAAGTGATGTCAGTTGCAATATATAATTCTCTCACACGCCAAAAGGAGGCTTTTAAGCCGATTGAAGCGGGCAAGGTTCGAATGTATGTATGCGGACCAACCGTATATGATTATATTCATATCGGAAATGCGCGTCCTGCGATTTTTTTCGATGTAGTAAGACGATACTTGGAGTACGCAGGCTATGAAGTGAACTACGTCTCCAACTTTACAGATGTGGATGACAAGCTGATTAAGAAGGCCAATGATCTTGGTGTTACCGTTCCTGAGGTCGCTGATCGCTTTATCGATGCTTATTATGAAGATATTGAAACGCTTGGCATTCGCCGCGCAAGCCTTAGTCCACGCGTAATGAATCATATGGATGACATTATTGAATTTATTGCAGGACTTATGGCAAAGGGACATGCGTATGAAAGTGGCGGTGACGTTTACTTTAAGACGTCGTCGTTTGCCGATTATGGTAAGCTGTCTCATCAAAACCTAGAAGAGCTGCAGCATGGCATTCGTGTGGAAATTGGTGACCGGAAGGCGGATGCACAGGATTTTGTGCTGTGGAAAGCAGCAAAGCCTGGAGAAATCAATTGGGATAGTCCATGGGGTAAGGGTCGCCCGGGCTGGCATATTGAATGCTCGGCAATGGCGCGCAAGTATTTAGGAGATACGCTTGATATTCACGGAGGCGGACTTGATCTGCAGTTCCCGCACCACGAATGTGAGGTTGCACAGTCAGAATGCTTAACCGAGGCACCACTAGCGAATTATTGGATGCATAATGGCTATATCCATATCAATAATGAGAAAATGTCGAAGTCTCTTGGCAATGGGATCACCGTGCATGAGCTGGTGAAGAAGGTAAAGCCGCAGGCAATACGTTACTTCATGCTTGCTACGCACTATCGTAGCCCGCTTAACTTCAATGATGATACGATCGCTCAAGCGACCAACAGCGTTGAGCGGATCAACACCTGCTATGCTAACCTGCAGCATCGATTTGAGCTTGCCGAGAAGGAAGGCAATACAGGTGAAGTTAGTGAAGCACTTGCAGCTGAGCTAGCACGTGTAGAACAGATGTTTACTGCTAAGATGAACGATGACTTTAATACGCCAGATGCGATTACCGCTTTATTTGAGCTTGTATCTGTAGCGAACACTAGCATGAAGGATGAAGCGTTAAGTGCGCAGGCGCTGAAGGCTTTGAAGGAGAAGTTCGAGAGATTTGATCTTGTGCTTGGCTTACTGCAACCAGCACAGGAGGAGGAAGACCTAGATGCGCAGGTAGAGGCGCTTATTGTAGAGCGCACAGAAGCGCGTGCAAATAAAAACTGGGCGAGAGCGGATGAAATTCGCGATTTGCTCAATGCTATGAATATTGTGCTTGAGGATACACCGCAAGGTATACGCTGGCGCCGTAAGTGAGAGTGAATAATGAATAATAAATTTGCAATACACAAGCCAGGCAAGCCATCCGCGCTGATTCAGCCGGTCGCGCTTGCCTACATGGGGGACGCGGTGTTTGAGCTGCTTGTCAGACAATATGTGCTGTCCATGCCGAATCATAAGGCTCATCATCTGCACAAGCTTGCAACAAGCTACGTATCTGCTAAAGCGCAGCGCACGCTGCTTGAGCGATTGCTCCCTTATTTAACAGAGGAGGAGCACGATATCGTGAAGCGGGGCAGAAATGCGAAATCCGGCACGCCTCCCAAAAATGCTGATATGCTCGATTATCGGCATGCCACAGCTTTAGAATGCTTAGTAGGCTATCTGTATTTTGAAGAGCGTATTGAACGTATTACAGAGCTATTCCGTATTGGACTTGGTGAATTGACTAGCGAGAAATAGAAAGGATGAATAGGATGACAGAAAGTCATAACGGGAGTCATAACGGTGAAGGCTTGATTGCAGGGAAGCATCCTGTACTGGAAGCACTGCGCTCTGGCCGTGAATTGAATAAAATATGGGTAGCTGATGGTGCACAGAAGTCTGTGACGGGGGCGATCCTCAGTGAGGCAAAGAAACATGGCATCGTTGTGCAGTTTGTTGATAAGCGCAAGCTGGACCAGCTTGCACCTGGCATTACACATCAAGGTGTTGTTGCTCAAGCGGCTGCAGCAGATTATGTGGAGCTTGAGGATTTGCTAGAGATACCTGCTCAGAAAGGCGAGACACCATTCTTTATCATTCTTGATGAGATTGAGGATCCACATAATCTGGGCTCTATTCTTCGTACAGCAGAATGCACCGGAGTGCATGGCGTTATTATTCCCAAAAGACGCTCCGTTGGCTTAACAGCTACGGTTCTGAAAACGTCGGCTGGCGCAGCAGAGCATGTTCCGGTTGCGCGCGTGACGAATTTGGCTCAAACGATTGAGCGAATGCAGGAACAAGGCATCTGGATTGCTGGCGCGGATGTTGCTGCTACTGCAGATGTTTACGCGCAAAAATTCGATATGCCGCTTGCTTTAATTATCGGTAATGAGGCGAAGGGTATCGGTCGTCTCGTTAAAGAAAAGTGCGATTTTCTTGTTAAGCTGCCAATGGCGGGTCGCTTAAATTCATTGAATGCATCGGTAGCTGCTGGTGTATTGATGTATGAGGTGTTAAGACAACGCAGAGGTTTGTAGCTTATGATGAATCGACGCAACGATGTGCTGTTAATTGATGGTTATAATATGATAGGCGCTTGGCCAGAACTCGCTCGCTTGAAGGAGCATTCCTTGGAGGATGCGAGAGATCGATTGCTCGATATGCTAGCAGATTACCAAGGCTTTTCCGGTATGCAGGTGTATGTAATTTTCGATGCACATCAGATGCCTGGCGTAGGTGCGACCTATCGCCAGCATAAGCTAACCGTTGTCTATACGAGAGAAAAGGAAACGGCGGATGAGTGTATTGAGCGCATTTGCTCAGAGTGGATTAGCCGCAGGCGCAATGTGTATGTAGCAACGAATGACATGACAGAGCAGCATGTGATCTTTGGGCAAGGTGCTCTTAGAATGTCTGCGCGCGAGCTACTCATGGAGATCAGGGAGAACCGTAAGGAGATTAAGCAAACGATAACGAGTCCAAGCGTCAAGCATCGTCATTCGATTGACAACCGAGTAACCAGCGATGTTTGGATGAAGCTTGAACGAATTAGAAGAGGAAAGCATGAAGATGATGACGATCAGACATTCAAAGGTCCCTTGTCGAAAAAATAACAAATGTTTCTATTGCTGATAAAAACTATATTGTGAGAAATGGCTCGTTTGGTTGACTGTAAAGCCTTATCTCATGTATACTGACTCTATGTTTGTGCATATAAATCTAGCGGTGTACGCCTTGCAGGCCGGAGGGATAGGGTATGAGTATCGACCTCAAAGAATGGAGTACGCTTGAATATGACGATAATACGGACGAGGAAATTGTAGAAGCTGTCCGTGAGGGCGATAGTATAGCGCTGGAATTCTTGATCAATAAGTATAAGAACTTCGTACGTGCGAAGGCTCGGTCATACTTCCTTATCGGAGCTGATCGTGAAGATATTGTTCAAGAAGGAATGATAGGTTTATATAAAGCAATCCGCGACTTCAAGGGGGACAAGCTTTCCAGCTTCAAAGCCTTCGCAGAGCTTTGCATAACCCGCCAGATCATTACCGCGATTAAAACCGCTACTCGCCAAAAGCATATTCCTCTAAATTCCTATGTTTCTTTGGACAAGCCGATATATGATGAGGATTCCGATCGTACTCTATTAGATGTTATATGTGGCACGAGAGTATCGGATCCTGAAGAACTTATTATTAATCAAGAAGAATTCTCTGGACTAGAAGATAAAATGGCAGAAATCTTGAGCGATCTTGAGCGCAAGGTTTTAATGCTTTACCTCGATGGTCGTTCCTATCAGGAAATCGCTGTCGATCTGAATCGACATGTTAAGTCGATTGATAATGCGTTGCAGCGGGTAAAGCGTAAGCTTGAGAAGTATTTAGAAGTCCGAGATATGACAGAGCACTTATAATTGAATAGGTATGTAAACGACGGACTGTCTTTATTGGCTGAATTTTTTCAGGCACTGAAGACAGTCCATTGGTTTAATATGGCTATCGTTTGGAACATAATGGTTATAGAGAGCTGATTGATCTAGCACTGGTCTATAATCTGAAATGCAATTACTAGATATTGCTTAAAAATTGTACACCCGATACCGTTGTTTTGCGTTGACATGAGGAATGCCTTGTGCTAAAGTGTTTAGGTAGGCCTTGAAGTAGGTTTTTTCGTTGTGGTCAAAACCTATTTACGGGTAAAGTAATATGATTCGTTATTTTTTAGCAGTTCGGGAGGTGTTATTCAATGCGGGTTATCATCACGCTGGCATGCACAAACTGCAAACAGAGAAACTATGCGACGACTAAAAACAAACGCAATCACCCCGACCGCATCGAGTTGAAGAAGTTTTGCAAGTTCTGTAACGAGCAGACTCCTCATCGCGAGACGAGATAGTCAATTGGAGGTGTGACTGTGACATTTTTAGCGAAAGTGAAACAGAGCTTTAGTACGACGTTTAGTTTTTTTGCCGACAGTTGGGCAGAGCTTAAAAAGGTCCGTTGGCCTAGTCGTAAGGAATTGACGAGTTATACTCTCGTTGTGCTCGTGACGGTTATTGCTGTTACGATTTACTTCTGGATTCTAGACATCGGGATTTCAGCTCTCGTAGATCTAATTGTCTAACGAAGGCCCAAAGGTGGATTTGTGATGGAAAAAAGATGGTACGTCGTGCATACGTATTCCGGCTATGAAAACAAAGTGAAGGCTAATTTGGAACGTCGTGTTGAGTCCATGAATATGGAAGATAAAATTTTCCGTGTTCTTGTACCGATGGAAGACGAGATCGTAGAGAAGGACGGTAAGCGTAAAACCGTTCAGCGCAAGGTATATCCTGGCTACGTGCTTGTCGAGATGATCCAAACAGATGATTCATGGTATGTTGTTCGTAATACGCCTGGAGTTACGGGTTTCGTAGGATCGACTGGTTCAGGATCAAAGCCTACTCCATTATTGCCTGAAGAAGTGGAACAAATTCTTAAGCATATGGGTATGGAAGAGCCTAAGCCGAAGATTGAGTTTGAGCTGAAAGAAACTGTTCGCGTCAAGGTAGGTCCTTTTGCAGACTTTGTCGGAACTGTGGAAGAAATTCTGCTCGACAAGGCGAAGCTAAAGGTTCACGTCAACATGTTTGGTAGAGAAACCCCGCTTGAGCTTGACTATACTCAAGTCGAGAAGGTGTAACCTTTATCGAAGGGGACTCGGGCAAGAGCTTGTAAAAGCTATCTTGTATATCACGTCAAGGAGGTGTGAATCATGGCAAAAAAAGTTATCAAATTGGTAAAACTGCAAATTCCTGCAGGAAAAGCTAACCCAGCGCCACCGGTCGGTCCAGCACTAGGTCAAGCTGGTGTTAACATCATGGCATTCTGTAAAGAGTTTAACGCTCGTACAGCTGACCAAGCGGGATTGATTATTCCGGTTGTTATCTCAGTATTTGAGGATCGCTCCTTTACTTTTGAAACAAAAACGCCACCTGCTGCTGTACTTCTTCGTATCGCTGCTGGCGTTGAAAAAGGATCTGGAGAACCTAACAAGAAAAAAGTTGCAACGGTTAAACGTGACAAAGTTCGCGAAATCGCTGAAACAAAAATGCCAGACCTTAACGCAGCTACTGTTGAAGCAGCTATGCTTATGGTTGAAGGTACTGCTCGTTCAATGGGTATCACGATCGTTGACTAATCAACAGATGATATCTACGCGAGAACAACTCGCTTTGTGAAGCTTTTGCTTCACGGGTGGGAGGAGTGGCGTTTGAAGTCACCCCGTTATAACCACAATAGGAGGAATTTACAATGGCTAAACACGGCAAAAAGTATGTTGAAGCAGCTAAGCTGATCGATCGTGAAGCTAGCTACGAGCCACTACAAGCAATTGAGCTTGTTAAGAAGGCATCTACTGCAAAATTCGACGAGTCCGTTGAAGTTGCTGTACGTTTGGGCGTAGACCCACGTAAACAAGACCAAGCTGTTCGTGGTGTAGTTGTACTACCACACGGTACTGGTAAAACAAAAAAAGTTTTAGTTTTCGCTAAAGGCGAAAAACTAAAAGAAGCAGAAGCTGCTGGCGCTGACTATGTTGGCGACACAGACATGATTAACAAAATCCAACAAGGTTGGTTCGATTTCGATGTCTGCGTAGCAACACCAGACATGATGGCTGAAGTTGGTAAGCTAGGTCGTATCCTTGGTGGTAAAGGCCTAATGCCTAACCCTAAAGCAGGCACAGTAACATTTGATGTTGCTAAAGCCGTTCAAGAAATCAAAGCGGGTAAAATTGAATACCGTCTTGATAAAGCAGGTCAAATCCATGCTCCAATTGGTAAAGTTTCATTCGATGCTGAAAAGCTGAATGAAAACTTGAAAGCTCTAGTTGATGCACTTCTTCGTGCTAAACCAGCAGCAGCTAAAGGGGTTTACCTGAAAAACATCGCTGTTTCTTCTACAATGGGTCCTGGTGCTCGTGTTGATACTTCGAACTACCGCTAATTGATCGAAGAATAGTGAATTAAATTTGAATATGCATACCGTAGACAGTAGGTGCCTATAAGGCTTAATTTCCTACCGAGGTGTTATGATAGAGCGTTAAGCAATTCAAGATTATTGAAGTGCGAATCGAATCATGGCCCTTGCTACTAGATTGCGAGGGCCTTTCTCATGCATCGAGGGCAGGATCTCTCTTTTACACGGGATGTAAATTTTTACAGGAGGTGTACAGTTTGGCTAACGCTAAGATTATTGAGCAGAAACAACAAGCAGTTAACGTGGTAGCTGAGAAGCTTTCTTCCAGCCCAAGTACGATTATCGCTGATTATCGTGGACTTAATGTTGCTCAAGTAACTGAGCTACGTAAACAGCTTCGTGAAGCTGGTGTTGAGTTCCAAGTTCTTAAAAACTCAATCGTTCGTCGTGCGACTGAAGGTACTGATTACACAGCGCTTAACGATATTCTAACTGGTCCTACAGCTGTTGCATTCAGTAATGAAGATGCAGTTGCTCCAGCTAAAATCCTTTACAACTTCGCAAAAGAAAATGATGCGTTGCAAATTAAAGGTGGTCTAGTTGAAGGTAAAGTAGTTGACGAGGCACAAGTTAAAGCACTTGCTCAACTTCCTTCTCGCGAAGGTCTTCTTTCTATGCTACTCAGCGTACTTCAAGCGCCAGTTCGCAACTTCGCGCTTGCAGTTAAAGCTGTTGGTGATAAGCAAGAAGCAGAAGCTCAAGCTTAATATCGCTTGATGCATGTACTGTTGAATGACAATCGATGCTTGAAGCATCGCAAAAAAACTAAATTATAATATATTTCGGAGGTAATACCATGTCTAAAGAGCAAATCTTAGAAGCAATTAAAGGTATGACAGTTCTTGAACTGAACGATCTTGTTAAAGCAATTGAAGAAGAATTCGGCGTTACTGCTGCAGCTCCTGTAGCTGTTGTAGCTGGTGGCGGCGACGCTGGCGGCGCAGCTGCTCAAACTGAGTTTGATGTAATCCTTACAAGCGCTGGCGCTGGTAAAATCAACGTAATCAAAGCAGTTCGTGAAATCACTGGTCTTGGCTTGAAAGAAGCTAAAGAACTTGTTGATGGCGCACCTAAAGCAATCAAAGAAAAAGTTGGCCAAGAAGAAGCAGATTCTATCAAAGCTAAACTTGAAGAAGCTGGCGCATCTGTAGAAGTTAAGTAATTAACTTTTACTTGTGGCAGATCAAACCCCTTGAAGCCTGGCTTCAAGGGGTTTCTTTCCATGTGTTAAGGTAATAACTAGGACTTAGAATTAGAATATATGTTGTAGGCTGGTGACCTTATTGAGCAATCACTATTATAGCGAAAAGCCGAATGTAGCTAGTAATGAACAGCAGCATGAATGGCAGTTACGTGGATTTAAGCTGAAATTCACGACCGATGCTGGTGTTTTCTCTAAAGCTGGAGTTGATTATGGAAGTCAGGTATTAATAGGTGCCATGGAATTTGCAGAGCATGCTACCGTATTGGATGTAGGTTGTGGCTACGGCCCGATTGGAATTACTGCAGCCAAGTTAGCTCCTAAAGGACATGTTACGATGATCGATATCAACGAGCGGGCGGTAGAGTTAAGCAAAAGAAATGCAGCACTAAACGATGTTCACAATGTAACGGTTATGCAGAGCGATCTATATGAAGCGGTTAAAGAAATGCGCTTTGACTGTATTATAAGCAATCCACCTATCCGAGCAGGAAAAGCGGTAGTTCATCGTGTGTTTGAAGAAGGATATGAGCTTTTGAATGATGGCGGTACAATGTGGATCGTCATTCAAAAAAAACAAGGAGCTCCTTCTGCAAAAGCAAAGCTGGAATCGATGTTTGCTAGGGTGGAAGAGGTGACCAAAGATAAAGGCTATCGCATCTTCAAAGCTACTAGATGAAGTTCAAAAATTTAACTTTGATCACGATGTGCTGCGTTGTAGCTAATTCGACATCGAATCTTGAATTCAGCCGGGACTTCCGGTACTCACGTACCAACTACGTACGCTGCGTTCCTCATTCCCTAGCTTTATTCAACCTTCTCGGTGCTGAAAGCTGAATTGTTTGAACACTTATTTGAAGGGAAGTTCAAAAATCCAACTTTGATCACGATGCCTTGCGTTGTCGCTAATTCGACATCGAATCTTGAATTCAGCCGGGACTTCCGATACTCACGTACCAACTACGTACGCTGCCATGTCGCAGCTTGAATATGGCTGATTCACTTGGATTAGCAGTTTATGAAAATTATTCTGAAAACCAAGAAAAAGATTTGACTTGACATTTCGGATATGTTAGTATTATAAAATGTCAGCATAAAATTGCTTGAATTGTGCTTAGTTATCTACTGTCAAGTGTCAAATTGCGGTATAACCAAAATAATTTGTACATCTTGGAGTATAACGATATAAATTTGGGCAAAATTACTTGATATGGACCATTATGTAAGATTACAGGTGGTCATCAGCCGGAAACATGCTCTTTTTTCGAACTATTCGATAAGGGCTTTTCTTTATTTTTATGATCTCTAACTATGAAAAATGTAGAGATTGCAACAGCTGTATAAAATATTGCTGCTGTTAGACAGACATGAGGGGTGAGGTTAAGTTGGCAGGACAACTTGTTCAGTATGGTCGTCGTACGCGTAGAAGCTACAGTCAGATCAGAGAGGTGCTGGAAGTCCCGAACCTGATTGAAATCCAACAAAAATCGTATGAGAAATTTCTGGAGACAGACTTGATCGAGTTATTCCAGGATATATCACCGATTACGGACTTTACGGGCAATTTATCGCTTGAGTTTATTGATTACAGCTTAGGTGAACCTAAATATTCAGTCGATGAATCGAAAGAACGGGATGTTACGTATGCAGCTCCTTTGCGCGTGAAGGTACGCTTATTTAATAAGGAGACTGGCGAGGTTAAGGAACAAGAAGTCTTTATGGGTGATTTCCCACTAATGACAGAGACCGGCACGTTTATTATTAACGGGGCGGAACGCGTTATAGTCAGCCAATTGGTTCGATCCCCAAGTGTTTACTTCAGCACTAAGGTTGATAAAAACGGTAAAAAAGCATACACGGCTACTGTAATTCCTAACCGTGGTGCTTGGCTCGAGCTAGAAACGGATGCGAAGGACATTGTTTATGTTCGTATCGACCGTACGCGTAAAATTCCTGTAACAGTATTGCTTCGTGCTTTAGGTTTCGGAACAGACGCAGAAATTCTTGATCTGCTCGGACACGATGAATATATCTCTAATACGCTTGATAAAGACAGCACGGACTCTACAGAAAAAGCACTCATTGAAATTTATGAGCGCCTGCGTCCAGGTGAACCACCAACATTGGATAACGCAAAAAGCTTGCTAGTAGCTCGCTTCTTTGACCCAAAACGCTATGATTTAGCGAATGTTGGTCGTTATAAAATTAACAAAAAGCTTCATATCAAAAACCGTCTGTTCAATCAGCGCCTTGCAGAGGATCTGATTGATGCATCGACTGGTGAGATTGTTGCTGAAAAAGGCCAAGTTATTGATCGACGCTTGCTTGATCAAATTCTAGATCGTCTAGAATCAGATATTGGCTTCAAAACATATGGAGTAGCGAATGGTGTGCTTGATGCACATGACATTCCGCTGCAAACGATCAGCGTGTACTCGCCGCTTGATGAAAGCAAAGTAATTAAAATTATCGCAAATGGCATTATCGATAAATCTGTTAAGCATATTACGCCTGCAGATATTATCGCTTCAATCAACTACTTCTTGAACTTGCTTCATGGCGTAGGTGACGTAGATGATATTGACCACTTGGGTAATCGTCGTTTGCGTTCAGTTGGTGAGCTACTGCAAAACCAATTCCGTATTGGTCTTTCTCGTATGGAACGTGTTGTTCGTGAGAGAATGTCCATTCAGGATGCGAATGCTATTACGCCTCAGGCTCTAATTAATATTCGTCCAGTGATTGCATCCATTAAGGAGTTCTTCGGATCCTCCCAGCTATCACAGTTTATGGACCAAACGAACCCACTGGCTGAACTAACGCATAAGCGTCGTTTGTCTGCACTAGGACCTGGTGGTTTGACGCGTGAGCGCGCGGGCTTCGAGGTGCGTGACGTTCATAACTCTCACTATGGTCGTATGTGTCCGATCGAGACGCCAGAGGGACCGAACATCGGTTTGATCAACTCCTTGTCTACGTATGCACGTATTAACGAGTACGGCTTTATCGAAGCTCCGTATCGTTGGGTTGATCCTGAGACAGGTGTTGTTACAGATAAAGTAACGTATATGACTGCGGATGAAGAGTACAACTATATCGTTGCGCAAGCGAATGCTCCTCTAACGGAAGAGAACAAGTTCGCTGAGAAAGAAACGATTGTACGTTTTAATAAGCAGGCAGATAATATCTTGACTATGCCAAGTTCTCGCGTTGACTATATGGACGTA
This sequence comes from Paenibacillus camelliae, assembly GCF_023715345.1. Lineage (GTDB taxonomy): Bacteria > Bacillota > Bacilli > Paenibacillales > Paenibacillaceae > Pristimantibacillus > Pristimantibacillus camelliae. The sequence continues at coordinate 50,703 of NZ_JAMBNY010000019.1, read as the reverse complement.
TCTCCTAAGCAGGTTGTATCTGTGGCAACGGCGCTAATTCCGTTCCTTGAGAATGATGACTCCAACCGTGCGCTTATGGGATCGAACATGCAGCGTCAGGCGGTACCATTGCTTATACCGAAAGCTCCTTTTGTAGGTACAGGTATGGAGCATAAAGCTGCGAAGGATTCTGGTGTATGTATCGTTTCTAAATACGATGGTGTCGTTGAACGCGTATCGGCAAATGAAATCTTGCTGCGCCGCGTTGAGATCGTTGACGGCAAGGAAGTACAAGGTGACCTTATTAGACATAAGCTTCATAAGTTTATGCGTTCTAACCAAGGTACATGTATTAACCAACGCCCTCTTGTTCGCAAAGGTGACGTCATTAAAAAAGGCGATATCATGGCGGATGGCCCATCAACAGAGAACGGTGAATTGGCATTAGGTCGCAACGTAGTCGTTGCCTTCATGACTTGGGAAGGCTACAACTATGAGGATGCGATCTTGCTAAGCGAGAAGCTAGTTAAAGAAGATGTGTACACATCTATCCATATTGAAGAGTATGAATCCGAAGCTCGTGATACGAAGCTAGGACCAGAGGAAATTACTCGCGATATTCCGAACGTAGGTGAAGAAGCGCTTCGCAACCTTGATGAGCGTGGAATTATTCGTGTCGGAGCAGAGATTAACTCTGGAGATATTCTTGTAGGTAAAGTGACACCTAAGGGTGTAACGGAGCTTACTGCTGAAGAACGTCTACTTCATGCGATCTTTGGCGAGAAGGCACGCGAGGTTCGTGATACGTCCCTACGTGTACCGCACGGTACAACAGGTATCGTTGTCGATGTGAAAGTATTTACTCGTGAGAATGGCGATGAGCTTCCTCCTGGAGTGAATCACCTTGTACGTGTATATATTGCACAAAAACGTAAAATCTCTGAAGGGGATAAGATGGCGGGACGTCACGGTAACAAGGGTGTCATCGCACGTATTATGCCAGAAGAGGATATGCCATTCCTACCAGATGGAACACCAGTAGAGGTTGTTCTTAACCCACTAGGGGTACCGTCTCGTATGAACATCGGTCAGGCTCTTGAGGTACACTTGGGCATGGCTTGTAAATACCTTAACATTCATGCAGCTACCCCAGTATTCGATGGTGCGAATGAGGAAGATGTATTCGACACGATGGAAGAAGCAGGTATGCAGCGTAATGGTAAGACGAAGCTATTTGATGGCCGTACAGGTGAAGAGTTTGAGCGCGAAGTAACCGTTGGTGTCATGTATATGATTAAGCTAGCGCACATGGTAGAAGACAAAATCCATGCTCGTTCAACAGGACCTTACTCACTTGTTACACAGCAGCCGCTTGGTGGTAAAGCACAATTCGGTGGTCAGCGCTTCGGTGAGATGGAGGTATGGGCGCTTGAAGCATATGGTGCAGCCTATACACTACAAGAAATTCTTACCGTTAAATCCGATGACGTTGTCGGTCGTGTAAAAACGTATGAATCGATCGTTAAAGGTGAAAATGTTCCTGAACCAGGTGTTCCTGAGTCATTCAAAGTATTGATTAAGGAGCTTCAAAGCTTAGGTATGGACGTGAAGATCCTGACAGAGGACGAAGAGGAAATCGAAATGAAGGAAATCGACGACGAGGATGATGGAACAAGCGAAAAGCTAAACCTCGATGAAGTCGATAACTTCGAAAGAGCTCCTGTCAGCGTCGGTGCTTCCGAGCTCGAAGCTGCTGGATTTAGCGAACAAGAAGAAGATATGGATGATCTAGCATAAAAGGTATAACGTAAGCAGAAGAGCTTCAGTCGGTGTGCGCACTGATTGAAGTTCGATGCTTCATTAAGACATAGTCATACATGACGAAGGAGGGTTGCTCCTTGTTGGACGTGAACAACTTCGAGTATATGAAAATTGGTTTGGCATCGCCAGACAAGATTCGCTCATGGTCCCGCGGAGAGGTTAAGAAACCGGAAACCATCAATTACAGAACTTTAAAACCGGAAAAGGAAGGTCTTTTCTGTGAAAAGATTTTCGGACCAACTAAGGACTGGGAATGTCATTGTGGTAAATATAAACGTGTACGCTACAAAGGTGTAGTGTGTGATCGTTGTGGTGTTGAAGTAACACGCGCAAAAGTGCGTCGTGAGCGTATGGGTCACATTGAGCTTGCTGCTCCTGTATCTCATATTTGGTACTTCAAAGGTATTCCAAGCCGCATGGGTCTTGCACTAGACATGTCTCCTCGTTCTCTTGAAGAGATCATCTATTTTGCATCCTATGTTGTAACAGATCCAGGTGAAACTCCACTGGAGAAAAAACAGCTACTATCCGAGAAGGAATATCGTAGCTATCGTGAAAAATATGGCTACGGCTTCCAAGCAGGAATGGGTGCTGAAGCTGTTAAAAAATTGCTTCAAGATATCGATCTTGAACGCGAGCTCGAAACATTGAAGGAAGAGCTTCGCACAGCACAAGGACAACGTCGTAACCGTGCGATCAAACGTCTAGAGGTCGTTGAAGCATTCCGTAACTCTGGCAACAACCCAGAGTGGATGATTATGGATGTACTTCCTGTCATTCCACCGGAGCTTCGTCCAATGGTTCAATTGGATGGTGGACGCTTCGCTACATCGGATCTAAACGATCTTTACCGTCGTGTTATTAACCGTAATAACCGCTTGAAACGTCTATTAGATCTTGGTGCTCCAGACATTATCGTACAAAATGAAAAACGCATGCTTCAAGAAGCAGTGGATGCGTTGATTGACAATGGTCGTCGTGGTCGTCCAGTTACTGGACCTGGTAACCGTCCATTGAAATCACTTTCTCATATGCTTAAAGGTAAGCAAGGTCGTTTCCGTCAGAACCTACTAGGTAAACGTGTTGACTACTCTGGTCGTTCCGTTATCGTTGTAGGTCCTAACTTGAAAATGTACCAATGCGGTTTGCCTAAAGAAATGGCGCTTGAGCTGTTTAAGCCATTCGTCATGAAAGAGCTTGTGAATAAAGGTCTTGCGCATAACATTAAAAGCGCAAAACGCAAAGTAGAGCGCGTTAGTCCAGAGGTATGGGATGTGCTTGAGGAAGTAATCAAGGAGCATCCAGTTCTGCTTAACCGTGCCCCTACATTGCACAGACTAGGGATTCAAGCGTTCGAGCCGATTCTTGTTGAAGGCCGCGCGATTAAGCTTCATCCACTAGTATGTACAGCGTACAACGCGGACTTTGACGGTGACCAAATGGCCGTCCACGTTCCATTGTCTGCTGAAGCACAAGCAGAGGCGCGTATGCTAATGCTTGCGTCTGGTAACATCTTGAACCCTAAAGACGGTAAACCTGTTGTTACTCCGTCTCAGGATATGGTTCTTGGTTCTTACTATTTGACTATGGATAATAATGAAGCGAAGGGTAGCGGTTCGATCTTTGCTACGGTAAACGAAGCTGTATCTGCATACCAACGCGGTATCGTTTCTCTTCATGCTCGTATTGTTATTCCAGCAAAAGTATTGAACAAATCAAGCTTTACTGAAAAGCAAAACAATGCATTGCTTTGTACAACGGTCGGAAAAGTCATTTTCAATGAAATTTTCCCTTCTGAATTCCCGTATATCAATGAGGCTACTAAATCTAACTTGATTAACGGAATTCCTGATAAATACTTCGTTTTCGATAAAGGTGTAGATTTGTTATCGGTGCTTAATGAATTGCCAATCGCTCCAGCTGTTGGTAAGGATTACCTAGGCTCCATTATTGCGGAATGCTTCCGTAAATATCACACTACGAAAACTTCGGTTATCCTTGACGAGATCAAGCAGCTTGGTTTCACTTACTCTACAAAGGCTGGTATTACGATCGGTGTTGCCGACGTTATCATCCCAGAAGAGAAGAAAGAAATTATGCGTGCATCTGAGGAAAAAGTTCAAGTCGTGATGAATCAATACCGTCGTGGTTTGATTACGAACGAGGAGCGCTATGACCGTATTATTAGCATTTGGAGTAAATGTAAGGATGATGTTACAGATATCCTGATGAGATCGATGGATCGCTACAACAACATTATGCTTATGGTTGACTCTAAAGCCCGCGGTAACAAATCTCAGATTACACAGCTTGGCGGTATGCGTGGTTTGATGGCCAACCCGTCTGGTCGTATTATCGAGTTGCCGATCAAATCTAACTTCCGTGAAGGTCTTACAGTCCTAGAGTACTTTATCTCGACGCATGGTGCGCGTAAAGGTCTTGCCGATACAGCACTACGTACAGCCGATTCTGGTTACTTGACTCGTCGTCTTGTTGACGTTGCTCAGGACGTAATCGTTCGTGAAGAGGATTGCGGCACAGATAAAGGCTTTACCGTTAGCAAAATCCAAGACGGTAAAGAGGTTATCGAGGATCTATTCGACCGTATCGAAGGTCGTTATTCCTTCGAAACTGTTCGTCATCCACAAACAGGAGAGGTTCTTGTTAATCGCAATGAACTAATCGATGCAGATAAAGCGGAGGAAATTGTTGCTGCAGGTGTAGAAAAGCTGCAAATCCGCTCTGTTCTTAGCTGCCGTGCTCGTCACGGTGTATGTAAAGTGTGCTATGGCCGTAACTTGGCTACAGGTAAGCATGTTGAGATTGGTGAAGCGGTTGGTATTATCGCTGCTCAATCCATCGGTGAGCCGGGTACACAGCTGACGATGCGTACGTTCCATACAGGGGGCGTAGCCGGAGACGATATTACACAGGGTCTACCGCGTATCCAGGAGCTTTTCGAGGCGCGTAATCCGAAAGGTCAAGCGATTATCTCTGAGCTTGATGGTGTCGTGAAGAAAATTCACGAAGCGAAAGATCGCCGTGTAATCGAAATCCAAGGTGAAGCAGAATCGAAAGAATATGCGGTAACCTATGGTTCTCGTATCCGTGTCACAGAAGGCCAGCATATTGAAGCTGGGGATGAGTTAACTGACGGTTCCATCGACCCTAAAGAAATGCTTCGCATTAAAGGGGTTCGTGGTGTTCAAAACTACATCCTTCAAGAAGTACAACGCGTTTACCGTAACCAAGGGGTAGAAATTAACGATAAGCACGTTGAAGTAATGATCAAGCAAATGCTTCGTAAAATCCGTATCGTCTTGTCTGGAGATACGAGCCTATTGCCAGGTTCCTTCGTTGACATGCACGAATACGAAAGTGCGAATCTGGAAGCGATTCTTGCAGGTAAAGAGCCGGCTATCGCTAAGCCAGTGCTATTAGGTATTACGAAAGCATCACTTGAAACAGATTCCTTCCTATCTGCAGCATCGTTCCAGGAGACTACTCGTGTCCTTACAGATGCAGCGATCAAAGGTAAGGTTGACCAGCTTCTTGGTCTTAAGGAGAACGTTATTATCGGTAAGCTGATCCCTGCAGGTACAGGTATGCAGCGCTATCGCAATATTCGTTTCCAAGGGATGGAAGACGCGAACGACTCAGATCAAAATACTGACGAACAGCAAGAAGCATTAGCTGTCGAGTAACTTGGATATAAATTAAAACGACAAATTTCAAGCCTTAGTGGTGCGAGATTTGTCGTTTTTTTATTTAAGGCTTCTCATATTCGTATCCAGAGGTAATGAAGAATTTGTCTAAACAAACGTGTAGAAATAAAGAGTTTGTAAATATGAGTATAACGGAGTAAATGTTGGTACAAGCTTCAAGTATTAAGCGTTATAATATGTGTGTGAAGCTCGAGTCGAAGCGATCCTAACAAGGGATATCATATGCTTTACAGCTATTGAGTACATTCGAAAAAAATGTTTCAGAAAGCAACAAAGATAACTTGACACACTCTACCCGCAAATGATATTATATCTGAGTGCGCCTAGGAATCAGGCTTAAGAATTCTTACGCAAAATTATGATTCGCCTGGATCTGTGGGCTTGAATTTAGGGTGAAATGTCTACCAACATAAATGACATAATTATGGGAAGGGGGTGGCACAATTGCCAACAATTAACCAGCTAGTTCGTAAAGGACGTCAAGCGAAAGTAGTGAAATCTAAATCTCCAGCTTTGCATAGAGGTTATAACGCGTTGAAACGTGAGATTACTGAGCTTAACTCTCCACAAAAACGTGGTGTTTGTACTCGTGTAGGTACAATGACTCCGAAGAAGCCGAACTCCGCGCTTCGTAAATATGCCCGTGTACGTCTAACTAACCGTGTAGAGGTTACTGCGTACATTCCAGGTATCGGTCATAACCTTCAAGAGCACAGTGTAGTACTAATCCGTGGTGGCCGTGTTAAGGACTTACCGGGGGTACGTTACCACATCGTTCGTGGTGCGCTAGATACTGCAGGTGTGAACAACCGTATGCAAGCTCGTTCTAAATACGGTACGAAACGTCCTAAAGCTAAAAAATAATCGTACGCTCATAAAGAGCAACGTCAAACCAACAACCAACAACTAATAACAATATTGATGAAAGGGGGACTTCTAAATGCCACGCAAAGGTCCTGTTACTAAACGCGATGTGCTACCAGATCCGTTGTATAACTCTAAACTGGTAACACGCTTGATTAACCGTATTATGATCGACGGTAAAAGAGGCGTTGCGCAAACAATTTTGTATGATGCATTCAAATTGGTTCAAGAACGTACTGGAAATGATCCAATGGAAGTTTTTGAAGCAGCTATGAAGAACATCATGCCTGTACTTGAAGTTAAAGCTCGTCGTGTAGGTGGTGCGAACTATCAAGTACCTATCGAAGTTAAACCAGAACGCCGTACGGCACTAGCACTTCGCTGGTTGGTTAACTACTCCCGCAACCGCGGTGAGAAAACGATGGAAGAGCGTCTTGCTGCAGAAATCATCGATGCTTCCAATAACACTGGTGCATCTGTGAAAAAACGTGAAGACACTCACAAAATGGCGGAAGCTAACAAAGCATTCGCACACTACCGCTGGTAGAATTAAGAGAATTGAAAGGAGAAAATCACTGTGGGTAAAAGAGAATTCTCCTTGGAAAATACACGTAACATCGGTATCATGGCGCATATCGATGCGGGTAAAACGACTACTACCGAGCGTATCCTTTTCTTCACTGGTCGTAATCACAAGATCGGTGAAACTCATGAAGGTACTGCTACAATGGACTGGATGGAGCAAGAGCAAGAGCGTGGTATCACAATCACATCTGCTGCGACAACAGCTCAATGGAAAGGTCACCGCATCAACATCATTGATACTCCAGGTCACGTAGACTTCACAGTTGAAGTTGAACGTTCCCTACGCGTATTGGACGGGGCTGTAGGCGTATTTAGTGCAAAAGAAGGCGTTGAGCCGCAATCTGAAACTGTATGGCGTCAAGCTGATAAATACAACGTACCTCGTATTGCGTATGTTAACAAAATGGATATTATCGGTGCAGATTTCTTGAACGTAGTCAAGGATATGCGTGATCGTCTACAGGCTAATGCGGTTGCGATTCAAGTACCAATGGGTGCTGAATCTGACTTTATCGGCGTAATCGACATCATTGATCGTGTAGCTTACACGTACAACGATGATAAAGGTACTGATGCAGTTGCTGGTGAAGTACCTGCTGAGTATGCTGATCAAGTTGAAGAGCTTCGCAATGAGCTTATTGAAAAAGTTGCAGAACTTGACGAAGATCTAATGATGAAATATCTTGAAGGTGAAGAGATTTCTATTCCAGAAATCAAAGCCGCTCTTCGTAAAGGCGTAACTGAAACTAAAATATTCCCTGTTGTTGCTGGTTCTTCATACCGTAACAAAGGGGTTCAACCAATGCTAGATGCGGTTGTAGCATATCTACCTTCACCGGTTGATATCCCTGCAATCAAAGGTACACTTGAAGATGGTACTGAAACGTCTCGTCCTTCTTCTGATAGTGAGCCATTCTCAGCGCTAGCTTTCAAAATTATGACTGACCCTTATGTTGGCCGTTTGACGTTCTTCCGCGTATACTCTGGTGTTCTTACATCCGGTTCTTACGTATTGAACTCTACAAAAGGTAAACGTGAGCGTATCGGTCGTATCTTGCAAATGCATGCGAACCACCGTGAGGAAATCCAAGAGGTATTCTCTGGTGATATCGCTGCTGCTGTAGGCTTGAAAGATACAACAACAGGGGATACACTATGTGATGAGAAGAATGCAGTTATTCTTGAATCCATGAACTTCCCTGACCCAGTAATTCAGATCGCAATTGAGCCTAAAACAAAGGCTGACCAAGATAAACTTGGTGTTGCGATTTCTAAACTTGCTGAAGAGGATCCAACTTTCCGCGCTTACACTGACGAAGAAACTGGTCAAACAATTATCGCTGGTATGGGTGAGCTTCACCTAGACGTTCTTGTAGACCGTATGCGTCGTGAGTTTAAGGTAGAAACAAATGTTGGTGCTCCACAGGTTGCTTACCGTGAAACATTCCGCGCTGCTGCGAAGGTTGAAGGTAAGTTCGTTCGTCAGTCTGGTGGTAAAGGTCAATTCGGTCATTGCTGGGTTGAATTTGAACCACTTGAGGCAGGTAGTGGATTCGTATTCGAAAGCAAAATCGTCGGTGGTGCGATTCCTCGTGAATACATCGCTCCGATCCAAGCTGGTATCGAAGAATCCATGAAAAATGGTGTGGTTGCAGGCTATCCACTTGTTGATATTAAAGCAACAGTTGTAGATGGTTCATACCATGACGTTGACTCCTCTGAGATGGCGTTCAAAATTGCAGGTTCTCTAGCGCTTAAAGCTGCTAAAGATAAATGTAATCCGGTTATTCTTGAGCCTATCATGAAGGTTGAAGTTACAGTTCCTGAAGAATACTTCGGTGATGTAATGGGTATGATCAGCTCTCGTCGTGGACGTATTGAAGGTTCAGATAGTCGTGGAGGCGCTCAAATTATCCGTGCTAAAGTACCTTTGTCCGAGATGTTTGGTTACTCCACAACTCTTCGTTCCGGTACTCAAGGACGCGGTGTGTTCGCAATGGAGCTTTCTCACTACGAAGAGGTTCCAAGATCTATTGCTGAAGCAATTATTGCTAAGCATAAAGGCGAATAATTCAAATATTTGATTTTGGCCGAATTTAGATATAAAATAGTCTAAACTCGGCCTACACATAAATATAAATTAAGATACATTGAGGAGGATTAAGTTCAATGGCAAAAGCTAAATTTGAACGTACTAAACCACACGTTAATATTGGTACTATCGGTCACGTTGACCATGGTAAAACAACTCTAACTGCTGCAATCACTACTGTTCTTTCTGTAAGAAACGGTGGCGCAGCTATGGGCTATGACCAAATCGATAAAGCTCCAGAAGAGCGCGAGCGCGGTATCACAATCTCTACTTCTCACGTTGAGTATGAGACTGCTAACCGTCACTACGCACACGTTGACTGCCCAGGTCACGCCGACTACGTTAAAAACATGATCACTGGTGCTGCTCAAATGGACGGCGCGATCCTAGTAGTTTCTGCTGCTGACGGTCCAATGCCACAAACTCGTGAGCACATCCTTCTTTCTCGTCAAGTAGGTGTTCCTTACATCGTAGTATTCTTGAACAAATGTGACATGGTTGAAGACGAAGAGCTTCTTGAGCTTGTTGAAATGGAAGTTCGCGATCTTCTTTCTGAGTATGAGTTCCCTGGTGATGATACTCCAATCATCCGTGGTTCTGCTCGTGAAGCTCTTCAAGATCCTAACGGCCAATGGGCTGACAAAGTTGTTGAGCTATTCGAACAAATCGACTCTTACATCCCAACTCCAGAGCGTGCTACTGACAAGCCATTCCTAATGCCTGTCGAGGACGTATTCACAATCACTGGTCGTGGTACAGTTGCTACTGGCCGTGTTGAGCGTGGCGAAATCAAAGTTGGTGACGAAGTTGAAATTATCGGTCTACAAGAAGAAGTTCGCAAGTCTGTAGTAACAGGCGTTGAGATGTTCCGTAAATTGCTTGACTATGCTCAAGCTGGTGATAACATCGGTGCTCTTCTTCGTGGTGTTGATCGTAAAGACATCGAGCGTGGTCAAGTTCTAGCTAAACCAGGTTCTGTTAAACAACACACAAAATTTACAGCTTCTATCTACGTTCTAACTAAAGAAGAAGGTGGCCGTCATAAGCCTTTCTTCACTGGTTACCGTCCACAGTTCTACTTCCGTACAACTGACGTAACTGGTATCATCAACCTTCCAGAAGGTTCTGAAATGGTTATGCCTGGTGACAACATCACTGTAACTGTTGAATTGATCGCTCCAATCGCGGTTGAAGAAGGTACTCGCTTCTCTATCCGTGAAGGTGGTCGTACAGTAGGTGCAGGTGCGGTTGCATCCATCGAAGCTTAATAATTGCGCAGCATAAGCTGCTCAAAGCTCCCAGTTTACTGGGAGCTTTTTTTATTGATTATACATAAATATTTTCCTTATCAATTTAATGTGTTGACGCGAAACTGCGTTAATATTAAGATGATGTAAAGTAGCTTATCCTATATTGTTCGAGAGGGGTCAACTAATGAAGAAGAAAAGTTTATTTGTTACATTATTAGCAACAATGATGCTGCTAATGACAGCTTGTGGGGAAGGCAATACGAATACAAATAAGAACAGCAACAGCAATACTGGGGAAGAGGCTTCGGGTAAAAAGTATAAAGTAGCAATTTCGCAGTTTGTTGAGCATCCATCACTAGACGCTGTTAAAGATGGTATAATCGCAGCATTAGCAGATGGCGGCATTAAAGAAGGCGAAAATCTTGAAATTGACTATCAAAACGCTCAGGCTGACTTTAATAACTTACAGCCTATCTCGCAAAAGATTAAAGATGGAAAACCAGATGTAGCGGTAGGTATTGCAACACCAAGCGCATCTGCACTTGTAGATGAAATTACAGATTCACCGGTTGTATTTGCAGCGGTAACAGATCCAATTGATGCGAAACTAGTTCCTTCATTAGAGGCATCTGGTAGTAATGTAACAGGGGCTTCGGATTCTAACCCTGATGCTATTCATCAATTGATGGATTTCATTGCAGCTGAGTTTACTGAAGTGAAGAAAGTTGGTATCGTAATTAATAAAGGTGAGCCTAATGCTGTCGTTATGGCGGATACTGCGAAAGCACGCTTAGCAGAGCATAACATTGAGCTGATTGAAGCGGCGATCGCGAATAGCTCAGACATTCCGCAAGCAGCTCAATCTCTTGTTGGTCAAGTCGATGCATTGTATGTAACGCTAGATAATACGGTTGTTGAAGCGATTGATATTATTCTAGATGTTGCACATAAGCATGATCTTCCGCTGTTCACTTCTGATCGTGACACAGTAGAGGCTGGCGCATTTGCAACAGTTGGTTTTAAATATTATGATCACGGCTATGAAGTCGGTGAAATGCTGCTTGAAATCTTAAAAGACGGTAAAAATCCTGGGGATATGAATATCCGCAAACCAGAAAATCTTGATTTTATTCTTAACGTAGGTGTTGCCGAAGAAATGGGCATTACGGTTACAGATGAAATGAAAGCTTACGTAAAAGACCCAGCAACTAATATTCTTGAATAGTATAGAACTTACAAGTATTTGCAGGGATCAGGATGTGCTGATCCCTTTTTTCATGAAAAACTAACTAGTAATAACATAAGTAGAATTGGAGGTAGATACATGTGCTGACTTCTTTGCTTGGTGCAGTAGAAAGCGGTTTATTGTATGCATTAATGGCACTTGGTGTTTATATCACCTATCGTGTGCTTGATTTTCCCGATTTGACCGTTGACGGAAGCTTTACCACAGGGGCGGCGATCGCTACTGTTTTGACACTTAACGGTACACCACCGGTCCTTTCATTAATATGTTCGTTTATCGGTGGAGCATTAGCAGGGCTTATGACAGGACTTCTTCATACGAAGGGTAAAATTAATGGGCTATTATCCGGAATTATTATGATGATTGCTTTATATTCTATTAACTTGAGAATTATGGGTAAACCTAACGTTTCACTTCGTGGTGAAGCAAACTTGTTTGATGGTGCTAATGTATTGCTCGTTGGATTAATTATTGCGGTTGGTGTGAAGCTGCTGCTTGACCTATTCTTCAAAACGAATGTAGGTCTAAGCCTGCGCGCTACTGGAGACAACAAGCGAATGATTCAAAGCTTCGGTGCAAACACTGATCGCACAACCATTATTGGTGTATCATTGTCCAATGCACTAGTTGCAACATCTGGTGGTTTGATCGCGTTTTCTACAAACCAAACTAATAACAACATGGGTGTCGGTATGATTGTTATCGGACTTGCATCTGTCATTATTGGTGAGGCCATCTTCGGTAAGTCTTCAATTTTCCGCACGACACTTGCTGTCGTGCTTGGTGCCATTGCATATCGCCTGATCTATGCGCTAGCACTTCGCGTGCCAGGTATGGATGCTCAGGATATGAAGCTGATTACAGCTATTATTATTGTAGGTGCACTCGTTATTCCGACGATAAGGTCGGCGATTCAGGATAAAAGTGTTTCGCGTAAACGAGCTGCTGAGGTCATTGAGAAAGTTGCCTCGAAGGGAGGCGTAAGTTAGATGCTGCATATTAAAGAGGTATCGAAATTATTTAATCCAGGGACGATTGATGAGAAGGTTGCTTTGCTTAAAGCGGACCTTCAGCTTAAGCAGGGTGATTTTGTTACGATCATCGGAAGTAACGGTGCGGGGAAATCTACGCTGATGAATATCATTTCTGGCGTTCTGAAGCCTGATATTGGAGTTGTCGAGATCGACGGTAATGATGTTAGTTCGTTGCCTGAGCATAAACGGAGTCAATGGATCGGTAGAGTATTTCAGGACCCTATGGCAGGAACAGCGCCGCGAATGACCATTGAGGAGAATTTGGCTGTTGCTTATAAGCGCGGTCAGTCGCGTGGTTTTTCTTTCGGTGTTACGAAGAAAACCAAAATGATCTTTAGAGAAGAGCTATCGAGACTAGGGATCGGTTTAGAAAATCGTATGAATGCGAAGGTTGGTCTACTCTCTGGTGGAGAGCGTCAAGCGTTAAGCTTGCTCATGGCAACCTTTACACGTCCGCAAATTTTATTGCTAGACGAGCATACAGCCGCTCTGGATCCAGCTCGAGCAGAGCTAGTTACAGATTTAACAGAAAAAATCGTTAAAGACTTAAATCTAACGACCTTGATGGTTACACATAATATGGAGCAAGCCATCCGCCTAGGTAATCGATTAATTATGATGGACAAGGGTCAGATTATTTTGCAGGTGAATGAGGATCGTAAAAGTGAGCTGACTGTTGAAAGATTGCTAGGTGAATTTGAGCAGATCAGCGGTAAGAAAATGGCAGACGATCGGGTCGTTCTCGGATAAAGCTTGCTAGATTAGACTTTATAGTGACAATATGATAAGGTAGATTAATAGGCATTTCATTCGCGCAGAATGAGGTGCCTATTTATATAGTGGAGTAGAAAGGAGGCTTGATGCGATGAAGCTCTAGTGTCTCTCACACAATGTGAGAGCGGAATCTATAGTCGAAAAAAGGCAATCGATTTTGATAAAAAGCACAGGGTATGAAAAGGAGACGATCATATGAGTAATCAAATCTTAGTTAACGTACGCGAAAAAAGCAGTCGTGCGCAATTAAAGCAGCTACGTAAAGCAGGTAGAATTCCTGCTGTAGTATTCGGAGCAGGGAGTGAGAATGCTACCATTGACGTTCCAAAAAAAGAGTATTTACAATGGTTGAAGACTGGCGGAGGTAGTGTTGTATATCTTCAAGTAAACAATGAAGATAAGGTTCCTGTCCTTTTGGAGGATATGCAGCGTCATCCAGTGACGGGTGAAGTGATTCATATCGACTTCTTGCGTGTAAACGCGAAAGAAGAGGTTCGTACACGCCTGCCAATTGTATTTACAGGAACTCCAATTGGTACAAAGGAAGGTGGCATTATTCAAACGGATAGCACATCCGTTGAAGTTACAGCACTTCCTCATTTGATTCCGGCTTCGCTGACAGTTGATATTAGTGGGATGAAAGTTAGCGATACGATTCAGGCAAGTGATCTTAAGCTGCCTGAAGGTGTTCAACTAACATCTTCACCGAACGAATATCTAGTCTCGATTGTAGCGTCCCAGGTAGCAGCGACGGTGGTTGATGGTGAAGAAGTAACTTCATAATCAAGCCTTCACATATATTAGAGGAAGTTAAAAAGCCCGACTTTGATGACGATGTCATGTGCTGTAGCATACTCGACGTCGAATATGGAGAGCTAGCGAAAACTCCGGTGCTCACGTACACAAGACGTACGCTGCGCTCCACGTTTTCTACTAGCTCTCCATCTTCTCGGTCCTGAAAGCCGAGCTTTTTAACCTATATTGGAAGAGGAAGTTAAAAAGCCCGACTTTGATGACGATGTCATGTGCTGTAGCATACTCGACGTCGAATATGGAGAGCTAGCGAAAACTCCGGTGCTCACGTACACAAGACGTACGCTGTGCTCCTCGTTTTCTACTAGCTCTCTATCTTCTTGGTCCTGAAAGCCGAGCTTTTTAACCTATATTGGAAGAGGAAGTTAAAAAGCCCGACTTTGATGACGATGTTTTGCGTTGTAGCTTACTCGGCATCGAAGATAGCATTCATCGGGAGCCTGCGGTGCTCACGTACACAAAACGTACGCTGTGCTCCTCGTTCCCTAGCTTCATGCTATCTTCTCGGTCCTGAAAGCCGAACTTTTTAACCTATATTGGAAGAGGTAGTTAAAAAGTTCAGCTATGATGACGATGTCGGGCGCTGTAGCTTATTCGGCATCGGATCTAGCATTCATCGGTTTGAACAATATCAACAGCCAAAAGCGGCAAATGCAGTCAATGCATTTGCCGCTTTTTATTTTTTTAATCCATCTATTTACAATACCAATGTTATAGTGTACTATGTAACTAATACACAGATACACAATATTGGATAGGAGTGAAAAGCGATATGTCACATCAACAGGATGTAGTTCTTCAACTAGACAAAGTAACGAAGAAGATCGGAAAGCAAACGATCGTTGATCAACTGAGCTTTGAAGTGAAGAAAGGTGAGATCGTCGGCCTGCTGGGTCCTAATGGAGCAGGAAAAACGACAACGATTCGCATGATCGTTGGTCTAATTGGAATGACCAGCGGAGAGGTGCTAATTAACGGACAGAGTATACGCAGCAGCTTCTCAAAAGCTATTGCTCGTGTTGGTGCCATTGTAGAGAACCCGGAATTTTATTCGTATATGACCGGCTGGGATAACTTAAAGCAATACCAACGCATGATTCCATCGATAACAGTAGAGCGAATGAAGCAGGTCGTTGACGTTGTCGGTCTAACAGATGCTATGAATAAAAAGGTAAAGTCATATTCATTAGGGATGAGACAGCGCTTAGGCATTGCACAGGCACTCATGCATTCGCCAAGCATTTTAATATTGGATGAGCCGACCAATGGTCTAGATCCTGCAGGTATCCGTGAAATGCGGGATTACTTAAAAACAATCGCACAGCAGGAAGGAATAGCGGTACTTGTATCTAGTCATCTATTATCTGAGATTGAACTGATGTGTAGCCGAGTCGTTGTTATTCAGCAAGGTAAGTTCGTGCATGAACAGCTGATTGGCGGTGCACAGATACAGCAAGATGGCAACGAAGAGTTCAATGTACTCGTTAGAGTAAACCA
Source organism: Paenibacillus camelliae (assembly GCF_023715345.1). Classification (GTDB taxonomy): domain Bacteria; phylum Bacillota; class Bacilli; order Paenibacillales; family Paenibacillaceae; genus Pristimantibacillus; species Pristimantibacillus camelliae. Next base: position 35,023 of record NZ_JAMBNY010000019.1, on the reverse strand, counting down.
ATTAGAACAGGCGAAGCAGCTGCTTGTCGGCCGCGAGGAACTTCAATTCATTCAAGCGAATGAATTAACGAATGAACTGGAGATTCGTTGTAAGGACGAGGCACTTGCTAATTATATTCATGAGCTGAGTGCTCACCGGATTTCGGTATACCGGGTCGTAGAAGTAAAACGCTCGTTAGAGGATGAGTTCTTAACGTGGACTGGAGGGAATCAGATTGTATAGTTTCTTACAATTAACAACAAATGAATGGTTAAAGCTAGCTAAAAAGAGAGGTTTTTTCATAGCTTTTCTAATTATCCTTTTAATGCCGCTAGGCATTGCAGTTGTCGTAAAAAGCTTTCTAGAGGGAACAGAGCTCGGATATGTTGAGTTTATGCAATCTGTCATAGACATTAATGGTGGCGGAACACTCTATCTGTTCCTTTGCATGATCTATACAGCAAGCTTGGTATCGGGAGAACATCAGCTTGGAACGATTAAACTGCTGCTTATTCGTCCGCATTCTCGAAGTAAAATTCTTGCTTCTAAATATGCAGCATTGCTGGTATTTAATATTGTACTTCTATTGTTTGCGTTAATTGTTAGCTTTATTATCTGCATAGTGTTCTTTGGTATGCAGGGTGAAGGCAGTATGATCGATGTTTGGAAAACGGTTCTGTACACCTCCGTAAATACTGTGATGTATACCTCCATTGTCTTTATGCTGAGTGTACTAACGAAATCAACAGGCGCAACGATCGGAATTGCACTCTGTCTTGTATTCGTATCAGATCTTGCTGTCTTGCTGCTAGCTAAATACGAATTTGCGAAATATCTTCTATTTTTCAACCTAGATTTGCGCATGTACGAAGAAGGCGGTGTGCCTTTAATGAAGGGGATGACACTCGGGTTTTCTATTACCGTACTGGCGGCGTATCTCATCGCAATATTAGCGACATCATTCTATGTATTCAAAAAACGCGATGTGGCATAGTTAGGCAAAGCAATGAAACATAGAAAGGGGTGTAAGGCTGGATGATTGAATTTGATAATAACTTACCGATCTATATGCAAATTATGAGCTATCTTAAAAAGCAGATTATCGTTGGAAAGCTAAAGCCTAGCGATAAAATTCCTTCCGTACGAGAGTTAGCCTCTGAGCTGCAAATAAATCCGAATACGGTACAGCGTACATTCTCAGAGCTGGAGAGAGAAGGCATTGTAGAGACGAGACGCGGGCTTGGACGATATGTAACAAGTGAGGAGTCGATCATTATGGGAATTAAAAAGGAAATGGCAGGAGAGCTGATCGAACATTTTATTCAAGGCATGCAGGAGCTGGGCTTTGCCAGTAATGAAATCATCTCAATCGTTAGCGATGCAGTGGAGAGCAAAGGGGAAGAGCGAGGTGACAATCCATGAGTGTAGTTCTTGAGGTGAAGGATATTCATAAGAGCTACTGGAGAAAAACTGCACTAAGCGATGTTAGCTTCACGATCGAACGTGGTAAAGTCATTGGGCTATTAGGTAGTAACGGAAGTGGTAAGACAACACTAATGAAGCTCATCGCGGGATTGACACATCCGACAAGCGGTTCGATTAAAGTAGGCGGTGCGACGGTCGGTCATGATACGAAGCGTATTGTCTCTTATATGCCAGACATTCCACTGACGGAGGGCTGGATGAAGGTAAAGGATGCAGTTTCGTTTTATCGTGACTTCTATGCTGATTTTGACCATGCGAAAGCACACGAGATGATATCCTTTATGAGGCTGAATGAACAGGATCGAGTAAGCAGCCTTTCCAAGGGGATGCAGGAGAGATTACAGCTAACGTTAGCACTTTCGCGTAATGCAAGCCTGTACTTGCTGGATGAGCCAATAGGCGGTGTAGATCCGGTTGCACGTGGTAAAATACTAGACGCACTCGTTGAGTACTATAACCCAGAAAGCAGCATTATTCTTACGACGCACCTTTTGACGGATATCGAACGAATCTTTGATGAAGTAATCATGCTAAAGCAAGGTAAGCTGATTCTTCAGGAAGATGTTGAGACCATTCGAATGAAACGTGGTAAAAGTGTCGACGAGTTGTTTAAGGAGGTGTACGCAGAATGCTAAAGCTTCTTAAATACAACTGGAAGATGAACAGTCTTAGCTTGTACATTGTTTTGGTGTCATCGGTTCTCTTGTATGCACTCTTAGTCATCGGTAAATATAAATGGGGCTGGATGGATGAACTAGTGTTCGTTGGTGGTGTTGTCGTTTCATCACTAAGCAGCTTAATCCTTCTTGTAATGACGAGTCTCAGCTATAAACATCAATTGAGCAGCTATCATCGAAGATTGCTTCCGTTATCGCAGCTAGAAGAAATTGCTTCTATATTATTGCTTGGTGTTGTATATATGCTGCTTGCTGCGACGCTTACGTTTGCATTCTTCGCAGTGCTAGACGTTAATTTCAATTCTGCAGAAGTAAATAAGGCAATGGAAATTTTGCTGCAGCCAAAGCCATTAATAAGTAGTATTTTATTCGCATTATGGAATACCATTACGCTATTAGCTCTAATTATGCTATCGATGGCGACGACTTACTCCTTCCGTGGTAAGTATCGCGCATGGATTGGTGTTATTGTGTTTGTTGGCTTTAGCTTGGCTGTCGATTACATCACAAACTTAGTTGTAGGACCATCCTATGATCAGTACTTCGCATTCATTAAGTTCGGTAGCTATGAAGCCGACATTTCACTAAGCGAAAGCTTGCCAGTCGATTGGTTTCACTTCTGGTCAGTGCCGATGCTCATCGCTGCGCTGGCGTTAGTGCTCAAGCTAGCGGTTACTCACTATCTAATGAAGAAACGTATTCAGCTTTAATCGTAGCTTCTGATTAAACAGTCTTAGCTCATGTGCTAAGACTGTTTTTATTTGGCACATGACAAATAAAAGATGTTTCATTATAATTGTTTAGGTGTTCGAAAGTATCGGAAATTAGGCCAGAAAATCAGTTGTAAAACAACGTATAAATTTAGTTGCAATCAAATGCCCACTCGTGTATAATATTGACTGTTGGTCTGACGTTGCGTTGATGTAAGAGGTTGCCGACACACCCGGCCCCTTTGCCATGGGGAGTGTGTAGGGTTTTCTTACGGAGTATGTCCGATTAAAAAATTGGGCGATAGAAGGAGGGACTTTAAATGGCAAAGCAAAAGATTCGTATTCGCTTGAAAGCATACGATCATAGAATTCTTGATCAGTCCGCAGAGAAAATTGTGGAAACTGCAAAACGTTCCGGTGCAGGTGTATCCGGACCGATTCCGTTGCCAACGGAAAAGCAAATCGTCACTATTTTGCGTGCGGTGCACAAATACAAGGATTCTCGCGAGCAATTCGAACAACGCACTCATAAGCGCTTGATCGATATCGTGAATCCAACGCCGCAGACAGTTGATGCTTTGATGCGTCTGGATCTACCATCCGGTGTAGATATCGAAATCAAACTGTAAGATGATTCAATGTGATTATAGAGAGGAAACGAGGTGTCAACATGAAAGGTATCTTAGGTAAAAAACTTGGTATGACTCAAGTGTTTACTCCTGAGGGCAATGTTATTCCAGTAACAGTTATCGAAGCTGGACCATGCGTAGTGCTTCAGAAGAAAGACTTGGAAAACGACGGCTACGAAGCGGTTCAACTAGGATTTGCTGACAAAAAAGAAAGCAGATCAAACAAACCAGCTGTAGGCCATGCTAAGAAAGCTAACACTACTCCTAAGCGCTACGTTCGCGAAATTCGCGGAATTAATCTTAGCGAGTATGAGGTTGGCCAAACAGTTGCTGCTGACTTGTTCGCTCAAGGTGAATTTGTTGACGTAACAGGTATTTCAAAAGGTAAAGGTTTCGCGGGTGTTATCAAACGTTGGGGACAACGCACTGGTCCTAACACTCACGGTTCTCGTTACCATCGTGGCCCTGGTTCTATGGGTTCTATCCAAGCGAACCGTGTACCGAAAGGCAAACGCCTTCCAGGACATATGGGTACAGAAACAGTTACAATCCAAAAACTTGAAGTTATCCGCGTAGACGCTGAGCGTAACGTGCTTCTAGTTAAAGGCTCTATCCCAGGTCCTAAAAATGGATTCGTTAATATTAAACAATCAGTTAAAAGCTAATTGTCTTTGAAGAAAGGAGGAACAAGAAATGCCTAAAGTAACAGTATTCAACGTGAGCGGTGCACAGGTTGGTGAACTAGAACTAGCTGATAGCGTGTTCGGTATCGAACCTAATGCTCATGTTATGCACAGTGCTGTCCTTTTGCAAAACGCTGCTGAGCGTCAAGGAACGCACAAAACAAAAGGACGCTCCGAAGTACGTGGCGGTGGACGTAAGCCTTGGAAACAAAAAGGTACAGGTCGCGCTCGTCAAGGTAGCATCCGTTCTCCACAATGGGTTGGTGGTGGTACAGTATTTGGCCCAACACCTCGCTCTTATGGATTTAAGCTTCCTAAGAAAGTTCGTCGTCTTGCGATCAAATCTGCACTTTCTTCTAAAGTAATTGCAGAGAACATTATCGTATTGGATCAACTAGCATTCGCTGCTCCAAAAACGAAGGAATTCGCAAGCTTGCTTAACAATCTTAAAGTAGATCGCAAAGCTTTGGTTGTTACAGCTAACTATGAGGATAACGTTGCATTGTCTGCGCGCAATATCCCTGGTGTGAAATTCATCGCTGCTGATGGCATCAATGTTCGTGATGTACTTGTACATGATAAATTGATTATCACTAAAGAAGCGGTAGAGAAAGTACAGGAGGTGCTTGCGTAATGAAAAATCCTCGCGATATCATCAAGCGCCCGGTTATTACGGAACGTACGAGCGATTACATGGCTGCTAAACGTTATGTTTTTGAAGTAGACCTACGCGCGAACAAAACCGAAATCAAATCCGCGATCGAAGCGATTTTTAACGTGAAAGTAACTAGCGTTAACACAATGCGTGTTGCTGGTAAACCAAAACGTTACGGTCGTTACAGCGGCTACAGACCTAATTGGAAAAAAGCAATCGTTCAATTGAGCGAAGATAGCAAAGAGCTAGAATTCTTTGAAACGTCAGTCTAGTAAAGGAGGGAACATAAGTGTCAATCAGAAAGTATAAACCGACCTCTCCTGCACGTCGTAACATGAGTGTTTCTACATTCGAAGAAATTACGACAAGCACTCCGGAGAAATCGTTGCTTGCGCCGCTTTTCAAAAAAGCTGGACGTAACAACCAAGGTAAAATTACAGTTCGTCACCACGGTGGTGGACATAAGCGTAAATACCGTATTATCGACTTCAAACGTATTAAAGATGGCGTAATCGGTAAAGTTGCAACAATCGAGTACGATCCAAACCGTACTTCCAATATTGCATTGATCCACTATGTGGACGGCGCAAAAGCTTACATTATTGCACCGAAAGGTCTTAAAGTAGGCGATCAAATTCAATCTGGTCCAGATGCGGATATCAAGATCGGTAATGCTTTACCACTTGTTAATATCCCAGTTGGTACAGTAATCCACAACATTGAGTTGAAACCAGGTAAAGGCGGACAATTGGTTCGTGCTGCTGGTACAGAAGCTCAATTGCTTGGTAAAGAAGGCAACTATGTAACGGTTCGTCTTAACTCAGGCGAAGTACGCCATATCCTTAACACTTGCCGTGCAACAATCGGTTCAGTAGGTAATGGTGACCACGAGCTTATCAAAATTGGTAAAGCTGGTCGTTCTCGCTGGTTAGGTAAGCGTCCAGAAGTTCGCGGGGTAGTAATGAACCCTAACGATCACCCTCACGGTGGTGGTGAAGGTAAAGCTCCGATCGGCCGTAAATCTCCAGTGTCTCCTTGGGGCAAACCGACACTTGGATACAAAACACGCAAGAAGAAAAAAGCATCAAGCCAATATATTGTTCGTGGACGTACGAAGTAATCGTTGCTTGATACAAGCCGCATAATCTAAATTATGCAAAGCTCTTACGTGAAGGGAGGATCTCACATGGGTCGCAGTTTGAAAAAAGGTCCATTTATTGATGGTTACCTTTTGAAAAAAGTCGAGGAATTGAATGAAGCGAACAAAAAGACTGTTGTTAAAACATGGTCTCGCCGTTCTACAATTTTCCCACAATTCATCGGTCACACTTTTGCAGTGTATGATGGTCGTAAACATGTTCCGGTATATGTGACAGAAGATATGGTTGGTCACAAGCTTGGTGAATTTGCACCGACACGTACGTACAAAGGTCATGCCGCTGATGACAAAAAAACAGGCAGACGTTAATTGCCTATTCACTTTCTAATGAATGAGAGGAGGTTCCATCATGGCAGAAGCAAAAGCACACGCACGTTTCGTACGTATTGCTCCTCGTAAAGCTCAACTGGTAGCGGACCTGATTCGTGGTAAACAAGTTGGCGAAGCAATCGCGATTCTGCGTCACACGCCAAAAGCTGCTTCCCCAATTTTGGAGAAGTTGTTGAACTCTGCAATTGCTAACGCTGAGCATAACAATGGGCTTGACGTTAACAATTTGGTTGTATCGCAAGTATATGCGAACCAAGGACCAACTATGAAACGTTTCCGCCCACGTGCAATGGGTCGTGCAAGCAGAATTAATAAGAGAACCAGCCACATCACTTTGGTCGTATCAGAAAAATAAGGAGGGATAACGAGTGGGTCAAAAGGTAAATCCAATCGGTCTACGCGTCGGGATTATCCGTGATTGGGAATCCAAATGGTACGCTGAAAAAGACTTCGGCGATCTTCTACTTGAAGACGTGAAAATTCGTGAATACCTTAAGAACAAGCTGAAAGATGCAGCAGTTTCCCATATCGAAATCGAGCGTGCGGCTAACCGCGTTAACGTGACGATTCATACTGCTAAGCCAGGTATGGTTATCGGTAAAGGTGGAGCTGAAGTTGAAAATCTTCGTGTTCAACTAGGTAAAATCGCTGACAAAAAGAAAGTTCATATCAATATTGCTGAAATTAAACAAGCAGATCTTGATGCTATTCTAGTAGCAGAAAGCATTGCTCAACAATTAGAGCGTCGTGTTTCTTTCCGTCGTGCTCTAAAACAAGCTATCCAACGTTCTATGCGTGCGGGTGCTAAAGGAATCAAAACTTCAGTTTCTGGTCGTCTTGGCGGCGCTGAGATTGCTCGTACTGAAGGATATAGTGAAGGTACTGTTCCACTTCATACACTTCGTGCTGATATCGACTATGGTACAGCTGAAGCACATACGACTTATGGTCGTCTTGGTGTAAAAGTATGGATCTATCGTGGTGAAGTCCTTCCTACTAAGAAGAAAGCTCCACAGGAAGGAGGCAACTAATCATGTTGGTACCTAAGCGTGTAAAACATCGTAAACAACAACGTGGTCACATGAAAGGTCGTGCAAAAGGCGGTACTACTGTAGCATTCGGCGAGTACGGCTTACAAGCACTAGAACCATCATGGGTTACTAACCGTCAGATCGAAGCGGCTCGTATCGCGATGACACGTTACATCAAACGTGGCGGTAAAGTATGGATCAAAATTTTCCCAGATAAACCAATCACTCAAAAGCCTCTTGAAGTGCGTATGGGTAGCGGTAAAGGTAACGTAGAGAAATGGGTAGCTGTTGTTAAGCCAGGCAAAGTTATGTTTGAGCTTGCAGGCGTATCCGAAGAAGTAGCTCGCGAAGCAATGCGTCTTGCTGCTCACAAGTTGCCTGTTAAATGTAAGTTTGTGAAACGAGAAGAAGTGGGTGGTGAAGCAAATGAAGGCTAGTGAATTTCGCAACTTAACCTCTGCTGAAATCGAACAACAAATCGCTGGTTTCAAAGAAGAGCTGTTCAACCTTCGTTTCCAATTGGCAACAGGTCAACTGGACAATCCAACTCGTATTCGTGACGTGCGTAAAGAAATTGCTCGCGCTAAAACCGTTCTACGTGAAAGAGAACTTGGAATAACCAGCTAATCATTGTTGATAGTGATGAATCTGATCACGGTCAGGAAGGAGGCCAAACATGAGCGAACGCAATGCCCGTAAAGTAGAAATCGGCAAAGTGGTAAGTGACAAAATGGACAAAACAATCGTTGTTGCTGTTGAAACATACAAAAAACATGATTTGTACCATAAACGTATTAAATATACGAAAAAATACAAAGCACATGATGAGAACAATACTGCTAAAATCGGCGATGTTGTAAAAATCATGGAGACTCGTCCACTATCTAAAGACAAGCGCTTCAGACTGGTCGAAGTTATTGAAGAAGCTGTCATTCTTTAATGAACGTTGTGCTTTACATGTTTTGGTGAAAGGAGGACGTTAAAATGATTCAAGCATTTAGTCGACTTAAAGTTGCCGACAACTCTGGTGCAAGAGAATTGATGTGTATCCGCGTGCTAGGTGGTACGAACCGCCGTACAGCTGCAATTGGTGATGTCATTGTATGTTCTGTTAAACAAGCAACACCAGGGGGAGTTGTCAAGAAAGGTGATGTAGTTAGAGCTGTTATCGTTCGTACGAAACGTTCTGTACGCCGTAAAGATGGTTCATACATCTCTTTTGATGAAAATGCAGCAGTTGTAGTTAAAGATGATAAGAGCCCACGTGGAACTCGTATTTTTGGACCAGTTGCTCGTGAACTTCGTGATAAAGATTTCATGAAAATCGTATCATTGGCTCCGGAAGTAATCTAAGCTCCAAACAATATAACCCTGAAAGCAGAAGCGAGCAGGAGGTGTAATAAATGCCAAAAGTGAAAAAGTTGTTGGAATCTCATAACAACAAGCTACATGTCAAGAAAGACGATACAGTTATCGTAATTTCTGGTAAAGACAAAGGTAAGAAAGGTCGCGTGATCGCAGCTTACCCACGTGAAAACCGTGTGCTTGTTGAAGGTGTAAACATCGTGAAGAAGCACGCTCGCCCATCTCAAGCGAACCCGCAAGGTGGAATTATCGAGCAGGAAGCTCCAATTCACGCATCAAACGTCATGCACGTTGATCCAAAGAGCGGAAAAGTAACTCGTATTGGATACAAAGTGCTTGATAACGGCAAAAAAGTGCGGATCGCTAAGCGTTCCGGTGCACAGATTGACTAATCGCAAAAGTAGGAAAGGAGGTCTATGATCTATGACAGCTAGACTGAAAAGTCGCTTTCTTAATGAAATTACTCCTGCTCTAATGCAGAAGTTTAACTATACTTCAGTGATGCAAGTACCTAAAATTGAAAAAGTTGTTATCAACATCGGTATGGGTGAAGCTGTATCGAATTCAAAAGTACTTGACGTTGCACTTGAAGAGCTACAAATTATTTCTGGTCAAAAACCAGTTGTTACACGCGCTAAAAAATCTATCGCAGGATTTAAATTGCGTGAAAACATGCCGATCGGGGTTAAAGTTACACTACGCGGCGAGCGTATGTATCATTTCCTAGACAAATTGTTCAATATCTCTTTACCTCGCGTACGTGACTTCCAAGGTGTTTCTACTAAAGCATTTGATGGCCGCGGTAACTACACACTTGGTTTGAAAGAGCAACTTATCTTCCCTGAGATTGAGTACGATAAAGTTGACAAAACACGTGGTATGGATATCGTCATCGTCACGACGGCAAAAACAGACGAAGAATCTCGTGAATTGCTATCTCAAATGGGTATGCCGTTTGCGAAGTAATCCACTACTAGGAGGTGTAATACCGAGTGGCAAAAACTTCGATGAAAGTGAAACAACAACGCGCACCTAAGTTCAAAGTTCGTGCTTATACACGCTGTGAGCGTTGTGGTCGTCCGCATTCTGTTTTGCAAAAGTTTAAAATTTGCCGGATTTGTTTCCGCGAGTTAGCATACAAGGGCCAGATTCCTGGCGTTAAAAAAGCAAGCTGGTAATCAGCCTAGTTCGGGAAGGAGGTTCACACTAATGGTTATGTCTGATCCGATTGCAGATATGTTGACACGCATTCGCAATGCGAATGTTGTTCGTCACGAAACTGTAGAAATGCCCGCTTCAAAAGTGAAAAAAGAAATCGCTGAAATCTTGAAGCGTGAAGGATTTATCCGTGATGCAGAGTACATCGAGGATAACAAACAAGGTATGATTCGTATTTTCTTGAAATACGGAGCTAACCAAGAGCGTGTTATCACTGGTTTGAAACGTATTTCTAAACCAGGACTACGCGTTTACACAAAATCTAACGAAATTCCACGCGTACTTGGTGGACTTGGAATTGCAATTATCTCCACGTCCAAAGGTGTAATGACAGACAAAGAAGCTCGTGCAGCAAAAGCTGGCGGCGAAGTAGTCTGCTACGTATGGTAAGATACAAGTAACGAAGACAGGAGGTGTAACGATGTCCCGTATCGGTCGTAAAGTGATTCCAGTTCCAGCAGGTGTTGCTGTTACTTTGGATAACTCGGTTATTACAATTAAAGGACCTAAAGGTACGCTAACACGCACGCTTCATAGCGATATGATCGTAAACGTAGCAGAAACTGAAATTTCTGTTGAGCGTCCTTCTGATAATAAAACTCATCGTTCTCTACATGGAACGACTCGTACAGTTATTGCGAACATGGTTACAGGTGTTACTGAAGGCTATAAGAAAAATCTTGAGCTTGTAGGTGTAGGTTACCGTGTTAACAAAACAGGCGAGAAAATTACATTGAACGTTGGTTACTCTCACCCGGTTGAATTCACTCCAGAAAAAGGTATTGAATTCGAGGTTGTTGGTACAACTAAACTTACTGTTCACGGTATTGATAAAGAGCGCGTTGGGCAGATCGCTGCTGAAATTCGCCAAGTACGTCTTCCTGAGCCATATAAAGGTAAAGGTATTAAGTACGAAGGTGAGCGCATCATCCGTAAAGAAGGTAAAGCCGGTAAGAAGAAATAAGCTACTCGCTTAATCTTGCGTCTTAAGGCAAAGGAAAGGAGTGTACCTGCATGATTACTAAAGGTGATAAGAACAAAGCACGTCTGAAAAGACGTTTCCGCGTTCGTAAGAAAATCAACGGCACAGCTGCTCGTCCACGTTTGTCTGTGTTCCGTTCTTCTAAGCACATTTATGCTCAACTAATCGATGATGTAGCTGGTGTGACAATCGTGTCCGCTTCTACTAAAGATAAAGAGCTTGCGTCTTCAATTGGCAACGGCGGTAATGTTGAATCTGCTGCTAAGGTTGGCGATCTAATTGCTAAACGTGCGGTAGAAAAAGGTGTTTCTGAAGTAGTATTTGACCGTGGTGGATACCTATATCACGGAAGAATTCAAGCACTAGCTGATGCAGCTCGCGAAGCTGGCTTGAAATTCTAATCAATCAATAAGGAGGTAAACGACTTGCGTGTAGATCCTAATACGTTGGAACTTACTGAAAAAGTAGTTCATATTAACCGTGTTGCAAAAGTTGTTAAAGGCGGACGCCGTTTCAGCTTTAGCGCACTTGTAGTTGTCGGTGACGGAAAAGGCTACGTTGGCGCAGGGATCGGTAAGGCAGGCGAAGTACCTGATGCGATTCGCAAAGGTATCGAAGATGCTAAGAAAAACCTGATCCATGTACCACTTGTAGGAACAACGATTCCTCACCTAATTGAAGGTCGTTTCGGAGCTGGTAAAGTTCTTTTGAAACCAGCGATGGAAGGTACAGGAGTTATTGCTGGTGGCCCAGTACGTGCAGTACTTGAGCTTGCTGGTATTGGCGATATTTTAACGAAATCACTTGGTTCTTCCAATTCTCTAAATATGGTAAACGCGACGCTAGAAGGTCTTTCTCGTCTAAAACGTGCAGAAGATGTTGCTAAGCTTCGTGGTAAAACTGTTGAAGAGCTACTAGGTTAAGGAGGGAAAATCGATGGCAAAATTGCAAATCACCCTCGTTCGCAGTTTGATTGGCCGCAACGAGAAACAACGTGCAACTGTTCAGTCGCTCGGCCTTAGCAAAATTCGTCAATCGGTCGTTCTTAACGACAGCCCAGCTATTCGCGGCATGGTTCATCATGTTAGCCACTTGGTTAAAGTTGAAGAAGTTTAATCAGTCAGCTTGGGATGATTATGATACGAAAACAATAAGGAGGTGCACGAACGATGAAATTGCATGAATTAGCACCAGCTGCTGGTTCCAAATTCGAGCCAAAGCGCAAAGGTCGCGGTATTGGTTCAGGAAATGGTAAAACAGCAGGTAAAGGTCATAAAGGTCAAAATGCTCGTTCCGGTGGCGGTGTTCGTCCTGGTTTCGAGGGTGGTCAAAACCCACTGTATCGTCGCTTACCGAAACGTGGTTTTAACAACCCGTTCCGTAAAGAGTATGCGATTGTAAACATTCAAGATTTGAACAGCTTTGCTGCAGGTACGGAAATCACTCCAGAAGTTCTTCTTGAAAAAGGCATTGTTAAAAATGCGCTAGCAGGAATCAAAATCTTGGGTAATGGTGAGTTGAATGTAGGACTTACTGTGAAAGCTAATAAGTTCTCTCAATCTGCGGTAGAGAAAATCCAGGCTGCCGGCGGTAAAACCGAGGTGATCTAATTGTTTACGACCGTGTCCAATATTTGGAAAGTTTCAGAACTTCGTACGCGAATTCTGTTCACGCTTTTCGTATTATTGATTTATCGTATTGGTGCCTTTATTCCGGTACCAGGAGTAGATACAGAGTTGTTAAAACAAGCTGGATCTAACGGTTCAGACCTATTCGGCTTGCTTAACACGTTCTCAGGTGGAGCATTATTTAACTTCTCTATCTTTGCAATCGGGATTACGCCATACATCACTGCATCGATTATCGTGCAGCTGTTAAGTATGGACGTTATTCCTCGTTTTGCAGAATGGGCGAAGCAAGGTGAGGACGGTAAGCGCAAGCTTGCTCAAATCACTCGTTACGGTACTGTAATACTAGGTCTAGTACAAGGTTTAGCTACAGCGATTGGTTTCAATCGTATCTATGGAGTAGAGATTATCCACAATGCTAATTTTGTAGATTATCTTGTTATTGCTATCATCTTGACTGCAGGTACTGCATTCTTGATGTGGCTTGGTGAGCAAATCACAGAAAAAGGTATTGGTAATGGTATCTCCATTCTAATCTTTGCTGCGATTGTGGCTGGTTTACCTGGTCATGTTCGTACGCTTTACCAAACACAGCTTGCTGATGCTGAGAACTTGTTCTTGAACATCGTGAAAGTACTGCTAATCGTTCTTGTCGTTGTTGTCATGATCGTTGGTGTTATTTTCATTCAGCAAGGTATCCGTAAGATCCCTGTTCAATACGCTAAACGTGTAGTAGGACGCAAAATGTATGGTGGACAATCGACTCATATTCCGATGAAAGTTAACGGTGCGGGCGTTATCCCGGTCATCTTCGCCATTTCTTTGCTTATGTTCCCAATTACGATTGCGAACTTCTGGGCAGATAAACTATGGGCAAGATGGATTATCGATAACTTGAGCTACGACAAGCCACTTGGTATGGTGTTGTATGTTCTACTAATTATCGGTTTTACATTCTTCTACACATTCGTACAAATCAATCCTGTTCAAATGGCTGATCAAATGAAAAAGAACGGTGGCTACATCCCAGGTATTCGTCCTGGTAAACCAACTTCTTCTTATTTGACAAAAGTATTGACTCGATTGACATTGACGGGTGCAATATTCTTGGCGGTAATCTCAATCTTCCCAGTGCTTTTCGGATCACTTGCAGGATTAGACCGCTCCATACAGCTAGGTGGTACTTCACTAATTATCGTTGTCGGTGTTGCACTTGATACGATGAAACAGATCGAAGGCCAATTGATCAAACGCCATTACAAAGGGTTTATCAATAAATAACAACAGGTTCGAACAGGGGTTGCCGCTAGTGCAATGCGGTGCCCTAACGGGCCTATTGTGCTTAAAGTGAGGAAGTCACTAATGAACATTCTATTTATGGGTCCTCCGGGAGCAGGTAAAGGAACGCAAGCGGAGAGAATTGTTGAGGAATTTAACATTCCGCATATTTCTACCGGCGATGCTTTTCGTCTAGCGATGAAGCAAGGCACGCCAATCGGTCTTAAAGCGAAGGAGTATATCGATCAAGGTCTACTCGTTCCTGATGAGATCACCAACGGAATCGTAAAGGAAAGACTAGCACAAGCAGATTGCGAAAAAGGTTTCCTGCTTGATGGATTCCCTCGTACGATTCAACAAGCTGAAGCGCTTGACAGCATGCTGCAAGAGCTAGGCCGCAGCATTGATCATGTTGTTAACCTTGATGTTGATCGCGATCTTCTGCTAGCTCGTCTAACAGGTCGTCGCATCTGTAAATCATGTGGTGCAACGTATCATATTATGTTCAACCCTCCTAAAGCTGAAGGAGTTTGCGATAAGGATGGCGGTGAGCTGTATCAACGCTCTGATGATTCAGAAGAGAAGGTTGGTACACGCCTAGATGAATATACATCTAAAACAGCGCCTCTTTTAGACTACTACAGTAAACAAGGGTTGCTGCGTGAAGTGAACGGTGAACAAGATATCAATGTTGTGACTGCTGAGATCATTTCAACTTTGAGAGGTTCCTTGTAATGATCATTTGCAAATCCGAATCGGAACTGCAATTAATGAGAGAAGCAGGGCGAATTGTTGCCAAGACACATCAATTGATGGTTCAAGCAATTGAACCTGGAATTACGACGGGTGAGCTCGACGCGATAGCTGAAAAGTACATTCGCAGTCAAGGTGCAATTCCATCTTTTAAAGGTTATAATGGTTTCCCATCCAGCGTCTGTGCTTCTGTAAATGACGAGCTTGTGCATGGGTTTCCAGGTTCACGCAAGCTGAACGAGGGCGATATTATTAGTCTCGATATCGGCGCGCAATACGGTGGTTACCACGGTGATTCAGCATGGACCTATCCGGTTGGTGCTGTATCGGAAGAGGTCAAACGCCTCTTAACGGTTGGAGAGCAATCACTGTATGCTGGAATCTCGCTAGTGAAGCCTGATGTCAGACTGTATACGATATCGCACGCCATACAAGAGGTAATTGAAGCAGCAGGATTTTCTGTCGTTCGTGAATATGTTGGTCATGGGGTCGGTGCCGATCTTCATGAAGAACCGCAAATTCCGAACTATGGAGTAAAAGACAGAGGACCGCGGCTGAAGCCTGGAATGGTGCTAGCAATCGAGCCTATGGTTAACATAGGTGAACGATATGTTCGGACACTTGAAGATAACTGGACGGTAGTTACTCGGGACGGTACATGGTGCGCTCATTTTGAGCATACGGTTGCCGTTACGGAGGACGGTTTTGAGATATTGACGAAGCTGCCATCTCAAAGTTGAGGAAACGATCATGATGAAAGCTCAAATCGGACAATTAATCAAAATTCTTAAAGGTAAGGACGAGGAGCGTTATGCAGTAATCGTCGATGTGCTTGATGAGCGCTTCGTACTCATTGCTGACGGAAAGAAACGCAAATTCGACGCGCCAAAGAAAAAGAACGTTCTGCATCTCGAGCTGCTGCCTATTATTAGTCAAGAGGTTGCAATCAGCTTGCAGGAAACAGGCAAAGTAACGAATGCTAAGTTGCGTTATGCTGTGCAGAAGTATGCACATGGAAAGGAGAACTAAAATGGCTAAAGAAGATGTTATTGAAGTTGAAGGTACAGTAATTGAGCCGCTACCAAACGCTATGTTTAAGGTAGAGCTTGAAAACGGTCATCAGATTCTTGCTCATGTATCTGGCAAACTTAGAATGCACTTTATTCGCATTCTTACTGGAGACAAAGTGGTCATTCAGTTATCGCCTTATGATCTATCAAGAGGGCGTATCACCTATCGTAAATAGTCTTTATGGATCTATTTACGAAAGATTCGGGAGGTAATCACAATGAAGGTAAGACCTTCGGTTAAGCCAATTTGCGAGAAATGCAAAGTTATTCGTCGCAAAGGTAATGTTATGGTGATTTGTGAAAATCCGAGACACAAACAAAAACAAGGATAAGGAGGAACATACTCAATGGCACGTATAGCTGGCGTAGATATTCCGCGTGACAAACGCGTTGTTATCTCTTTGACGTATATTTTCGGTATCGGAAATACTACGGCTCAGAAGATTCTTGCATCTACTGGCGTAAATCCGGACACTCGTGTTCGTGATCTTACAGAAGATGAGCTTGGTCGTATTCGTGATGAAATCGACAAAAACGTTAAGGTAGAAGGCGACCTTCGTCGTGAAGTATCCCTTAACATCAAACGTCTAACTGAAATTGGTTGCTACCGTGGTCTTCGTCACCGCCGTGGTCTTCCAGTTCGCGGTCAACGTACTAAAACAAATGCTCGTACACGTAAAGGTCCTCGTCGTACTGTAGCTAACAAGAAGAAATAAGAAGGGAGGATAAACGATAATGGCTAAAGCTAAAAAAGTCGTTCGTACTAAGCGTCGTGATCGTAAAAATATTGATAGCGGCGTAGCACATATCCGCTCGACATTTAACAACACAATCGTTACGATTACAGATCCACATGGTAATGCAATCTCTTGGGCAAGTTCTGGTGGTCTAGGCTTCAAAGGTTCTCGTAAGAGTACTCCTTTCGCAGCTCAGATGGCTGCTGAAACAGCTGCAAAGGCTGCTATGGAACATGGCATGAGAACGGTTGAGGTTATGGTTAAAGGTCCTGGAGCAGGCCGTGAAGCTGCAATTCGCTCACTTCAAGCTGCTGGCTTGGAAGTGAACCTAATTAAGGACGTAACACCAGTTCCGCATAACGGATGCCGTCCACCAAAACGTCGTCGCGTGTAATTTGTTGACTTGGTGGTATCAAATAGTAACAATCTGTGAATAATGGTTGTGAAGGTTTGGCATACTACGAGGTTTGACATAAAAACGACTTAGGTAACGGAGCGACGTTTGAAGGAGGGTACTATTGTGATTGAGATCGAAAAGCCGAAAATCGAAACCGTAGAATTGAACGACGGAGGCACATATGGTAAATTCGTTGTTGAGCCGCTAGAACGCGGGTACGGCACAACGCTGGGAAATTCGCTTCGTCGAATTTTGTTATCTTCTTTACCTGGCGCTGCAGTAACATCCGTTCAGATCGATGGTGTACTGCATGAGTTTTCTACAGTTCCAGGAGTGATCGAAGACGTTACTGAAATCATCCTGAATTTGAAAGGACTCTCGCTGAAAATCCACTCCGATGAAGAAAAGGTATTGGAAATTGACGCTGAAGGTGAAGGTATCGTAACAGCTGGTGATATTCGTGCTGACAGTGATGTCGAGATTTTGAGCCCTGATCTTCACATTGCGACTTTGGCATCCGGAGCACGTTTGCATATGAGAATTTTCGCTAACCGCGGACGTGGTTATGTGCAAGCTGACCGGAACAAAAGCGACGATCAACCGATAGGCGTCATTCCTGTAGATTCAATCTACACGCCCATTACTCGTGTTAATTATAGCGTTGAGAATACTCGCGTAGGTCAAGTTACAAACTATGACAAGCTAACGCTTGAAGTTTGGACTGACGGAAGTATTCGTCCTGAAGAGGCTGTAAGCCTTGGAGCTAAAATATTGACAGAGCACTTGGACTTGTTCGTTGGATTAACGGATGAAGCCAAAGATGCGGAAATCATGGTTGAGAAGGAAGAAGATAAGAAAGAAAAAGTGCTTGAGATGACTATCGAAGAGCTTGATCTTTCTGTTCGTTCTTACAACTGCTTGAAGCGTGCAGGTATTAATACCGTTCAAGAGCTTATCACGAAATCTGAAGAGGATATGATGAAGGTCCGTAACCTTGGTCGTAAATCTCTAGAAGAAGTTCAAGAGAAGCTTGAAGAACTGGGTCTTGGCCTCCGTACAGACGAGTAGAGCTTCTCAGCTGAAGCGGTGAAGAAAACAGCAAGGGAGGGGAAATCAAAATGGCATACCAAAAATTAGGTCGTGATGCAAGCGCACGTAAAGCACTTTTCCGTGATCTTGTAACTGACTTGTTCCTATATGAGCGTATTCAAACTACAGAAGCTAAAGCGAAAGAGGTTCGTTCTATCGCTGAAAAGCTAATCACGAAAGCAAAGAAAGGTGACCTTTCTGCACGTCGTCAAGTTGCTGCTTACGTACGTCGTGAAACTGTAGATGGCGAGAAAGATGCAATTCAAAAGCTTTTCTCTGAATTGGCTTCTCGTTATGCAGAGCGTAACGGTGGTTACACTCGTATCCTTAAACTAGGACCTCGTCGTGGTGACGCTGCTCCTATGGTTTACTTAGAGCTAGTTGACCGTGATTAATAAAAAAAGGTGGCCTTTTAGGTCCACCTTTTTCTTTTGAGATGAAACCAAAAAGCCTGGCTTTGATGACGATGTCTTGCGCTGTAGCGTACTCGACATCGAATATGGAACGCTACCGAAAACTCCGGTGCTCACGTACCAATTTACGTACGCTGTGCTCCTCGTTTTCTAGTATCGTCCCATCTTCTTGGTCCTGAAAGCCAGACTTTTTGCTCCTTATTTAAAGTTAAAATCTTAAAAGCTTAAAGCTTTGCTCCGAAGATGTTTGCTGAGAAGACTACGATGTTATCTCATGCTGGTGTTGCTGCCCCAGCGATGCTTTGCCCTGAGGTAAAGCGAGAAGTAGTAAAAAGCTTCTTGGGCAACACAGAAGAAGACCCCAGCGGAGGAGTATGCGATTGTGGAAAGCGAAGCGTGTCGCTTTTAAGTTCCGATTCTTCCTCTTTATCTAATTCGAAGAATCGGAATTTAAACCGCGACTGAAACAACGCATTATTCCGGAGCGCTGAAAGGAAATGATGATGCGAAACATTTGTATGAAGGTAAGCTATGATGGAACGAAGTTTAATGGATTTCAAGCTCAGCCTAAGGATCGAGCAGTACAAAACGTTATCGAAGATGTGCTGAAGATTCTAACAAAGGAAGATATTACGATCCATGCTTCTGGTCGTACCGATGCCGGTGTACATGCTCGCGGTCAAGTATTTCACTTTCTTACGGAATGCAACATTCCCATCGATCGTTTTGCTATTGCAATGAATTCGCGTCTACCGGACGACGTGATGATATTGGAAGCGAAGGAAATGCCGTTAGATTTTCATGCGAGGCATTCGGCTAAGCGTAAAACGTATCGTTACAGTATTGATAACGGTAAATTCCCTGATTTATTTGGACGTCATTATCGCTTACACGTACCTGTTCCGTTGAACCGGGAGCTTATGAGACAAGCGTTGTCGTATATTGTAGGTACACATGATTTTACGTCCTTTACTTCTACGCGTTCTGTTAAGCCGCATCATGTACGGACGATCTATGAAGCAAGGCTGATTGAAGAGGGGCCGATTATTCATATTGAGATGACGGGGAATGGTTTTACGTACAATATGGTACGAATCATTACGGGGACGTTGCTCAAGATTGGGCATCAAAAGTTAAAGCCCGAAGACATGTGCAACATATTGGAGGGCTGCGATCGTAGTCTCGCAGGTCCAACGGCACTGCCAATCGGGCTTATGCTCATGGATGTAAGCTATGAATGAAGCTGGATATCTTATTGAAGACTGAAGTTGCCTGACGATGTTTTAACATACAACGGAACTTCTCCGCTTCCGAATTTGCCTTCAAGCTTACGATTTTCTTGGGTAATTAACTCAAAGCCCGATTTACCGATTGAGGATGAACCGGAGCTTTTTTGATGAATAACAGTGAGAGATTGAGGCTGCTTTAGAAACGTTAGCCTAATGTTCCCACTGCTGCTTTCAAGTCTGCTTTCCTTTGACAAATCATCGATTTCGATATGAATATTCCCTGAAGATGAGGATGCATTCAGTCCAGCTGTTTTACCTTCTAATGATAGGTTTCCGCTGCTCACTTCAGCTCGAACATCGACTGCTGTAAACGAAGTTAACTTCGCGTTACCGCTCGTTGCTTTTAATGCTACAGATGAGCTTTCGAGTTGTTCCGCTGTTATGTTTCCACTCGAAGCAGTAGCCGAGAATGAATGGCTCGAGATATCATTGAGCTTAATGTTTCCGCTAGATACCTTTGCAGATAAAGTCTCGCTGTTTGATTTTTGAATCGTTATATTACCGCTATTTGCTTCAAGTGTTAATTCATCTAAGTTGATGCTATTGCTAATAATATTACCGCTTTTTGAATCAACCTGCAGATCACGTATTAGGTGGGTTGGGACAGTAATCTCATACGTATAGCTCTTAAACTGAAATGGAATATACCATTTACGTGGTGAGTTAACATTAAGCTCAAGCTGATTGCTGAATTCCGACTTTGTTACATGCTTCGTCACATCATACGTTTTATTTCTAGAATCATATAGCTTCATCTGTATAGTATTACTATCTGTTGGAAGCAGCTTCACATTAACCGATGACGTACGGATCGTTAATTCATTGATTTGCGTTGCGTCGTACAAGTGTGATACCTCCTCACCTTTAGTGAAGTCATTGCTAAACTTGAGATCGAACACATTGGAGAATAGAATTGCAGCTCCAACGATGATAATAATCAATCCGAGTAAGGTTTGCTTATTCATACTATAATTCTCCTTGAATGGAATTTATAGATTTAGTATAACATGTAGATCGAATCTAACAATCGGCCCCATGTTGTATACTTTCTAAGTCTAGAGACTGAGAAAAATATGATAAGCACGCGGTTTTTATTGAAGAAAGCACTTGATTATTCTCACTGTATATAGTAAAATATATTTTGTGCTTTCTTAGTGGCTCTCCCACAGCCCCGACTAGGATTGCTTATGAACAATGATAAACTTAAATGAAGAATTTAACGATTCCGTTGTTATAAAAAGAATAATGTAATTGAATCAAGGAGGAACATCCATGCGTACCACTTATATGGCTAAGCCTAATGAAGTAGAACGTAAATGGCTTTTGATTGACGCTGAGGGCAAAACTCTTGGTCGTCTTGCGAGCGAAGCAGCTGCGCTAATTCGCGGTAAACACAAGCCACAATTTACACCACATCTTGATACTGGTGATTTCGTAGTTATTATTAACGCTGACAAAATCGTTCTAACTGGTAACAAAATGGCTGACAAAAAAT
Organism: Paenibacillus camelliae; assembly: GCF_023715345.1. GTDB lineage: Bacteria > Bacillota > Bacilli > Paenibacillales > Paenibacillaceae > Pristimantibacillus > Pristimantibacillus camelliae. The sequence continues at coordinate 13,970 of NZ_JAMBNY010000019.1, read as the reverse complement.
ACTACCGTCACTCTGGCTACTCTGGTGGTTTGAAAGTAACTCCAGCTGGCGAGATGCTACAAAAGAAACCTGAGCGTATGGTTGAGCTAGCTGTACACGGTATGTTGCCTAAGAATCGTCTTGGTAACAAAATGAAGCTTAAACTTAAAGTATATGCAGGTGCGGAACATCCACATCAAGCACAAAACCCTGAAGTTTACGAACTTCGCGGGTAATAGAAGAGGAGGACATGTTTCATGGCTCAAGTGCAATACTATGGAACTGGTCGTCGTAAGCACTCTGTTGCACGCGTACGTCTTGTGCCGGGTGAAGGACGAATCATTATTAACAAACGTGATATCAATGAATATTTTGGCTTAGAAACTCTTAAGCTAATCGTTAAACAACCATTGAACTTAACTGATACAGTTGACAAATACGATGTATTGGTTATCGCTCAAGGTGGAGGTATGTCTGGACAAGCGGGTGCTATCCGTCATGGTATCTCTCGTGCGCTTCTTAAAGCGGATCCTGAATTCCGCCCATCTTTGAAACGTGCAGGCTTCTTAACACGTGACCCTCGTATGAAAGAGCGTAAAAAATACGGTCTTAAAGCGGCACGTCGTGCGCCTCAGTTCTCAAAACGTTAATATCGTTTTTGTATGGACGTTTACAACCCCTTCCTGGGTTATCCGGGAAGGGGTTTTTATTATGTTCAAAAACGGAACACAGCTGCAGTAATAATGTAGCATATGTGCGATTATACAGGCCGTGCTGAGAACATGGCGTTTCCAGTATGAGTCAATCACATTAGGCATAAAACCATCACCTCAAGTGCATTTTATATGTAGGAGGTGAAGGACAACATGTACAAACGTATTGGAGCGACCTTTGTGTGTACAGCACTAGCGCTAAGCTTAACAGCATGCGGAACAGATGATAACAACACCAGAGACAATGTCCGAAATGACAGGATCCGTACTCAGTCAACTCAGAACGGGCCAGACGGTTTCATCAATGGTAACGCCTATGACAATGGTATGATGAACAAAAACTCTGCACGTAATGGTACAACGCTTAATGGTAATGATCGTAACAACACGATGAGTAATGGCGATCAAATGAACAATCAACAGCAACGATTGGTACAGCGTGTACGTAACGTGAACGGCGTTAACGATGCTACAGTATTTGTTAATGGCCGAGATATTATTGTTGGTCTTGAGCTTAACAATGTTGGTCAACGAGCAAAGGTTGAACAGGACGTTAGAAGAGCATTAGAACAAGATAATAACGGCTATAACGTTCATGTGACATCGGAACGTGCAATGCATGACCGTATTCGTTCGATTCAAGGACAAATGCAGCCACTGGATGGTCAGCCAGTAAGAGATATGGCTACGGATATTGCTGATTTGTTAAGAGATATGGGTAATGCAGTAACAGCACCTTTCCGTTAATAAATAGTAAGCAGCACAGTTCCTTTTAGGAACTGTGTTTTTTATTAGCTTAATGATAACGTAAAAGAAAGTCTCAAACTCATTTTGCAATGAGTTTGAGACTTTCTTTGTTTGTCCGGCTATATAGCTAGCGTACAGGGATATGTCTGACGCCTTGATTATCTTAGTTTTGTGGAAGAGTGTTCGTGTATTTCGCAACGGTACTGCTAATTCCGTTGCTGCCTGTTGATTGGTTAAACGAGCTATTGCTCAGAGAGCTGTTGCTTAGTGTGCTGTTGCTCAAAGAGCTATTGCTTAGTGAGTTGTTGCTGAGAGAGCTGTTGTTTAATGAGCTATTGCCAAGTGAGCTGTTGTTAAGCGAGCTGCTGCTTAATGGGCTGCTTCCGATGGAATGATTAATCGATGAAGTATATTGATTTTGATTGAAATCTACAGAGCTGCTGCTTGGGTAAGCATTGGAGCTTGAAGTAAAGCTGTTGGAGCTGGTTGGATAGCTGCTAGAACCCGTCGTATAACCAGAAGTGCTTGATGGAGTAGATCCAGACACATAACTAGAAGTGCCAGCAGTAGCATAGCTCGATGGGCTTGGAATTGAAATTTGATTGCATAGTGAAGAGATCTGATGCAATTGCTGCGTAGCCGTATGGTGACCTTGAAGAGCAGTTTGAATAACATGAGCAGCATGCTGTTCCTTCTGTGCAAGCTGTTCTAGTGTACGTGCGTTTTGCTGCTCTTGAGTAAGGAGCTGTTGATATTGCATCGATGCTTGCTGTGTTTGACTAATAAGCTGCTGTACAAGCTGCTCGATTTGAGCAAGCTGTTGTCGAGCTTGAGAACTGCTGTCAAAGGAATGTGTGTTGAATTGACCACTTGTCCCATATTGATTATAAGACGAGTATTGATTGTTCATTGTTAGCTTCCTCCTAATAAATCGTAGTGATGGGGTTACTCGAATAACTTCCCCAATTATTAAATAAACATACGACCATAGCGAGGCATGGAAAATTAAAGCAACAATGCAACGATCATTTTACGATAGACATTATGGATCCCTCAGCTAGCCATTCAAGCGGCTTTGTCCTATAAGCAACAAGCTCATCCTGATCGTTATAGGTAAAGATATGCTCAAGCTGAAGATTTCCTTGCAGAATAACGGGTAAAAAGTGCTGAATATTATCAACGATGCCTGCATTATGCTCATGAAGCACCCATGATAATGACTTCCACATAAGAATACCCTCATCCACAGCTACTGGTGTATCGATATGTAGCTTCTCCTCCTGTAGGTTACAATAAAAAACATACATGCCTGATTGCGCCTCATTACAATCATCATGGCTACTGATCCACCGTACAACTCCTGCTGGTTGAACTTGATCTGGCTCCACTATAAGTCCGGTTTCCTCAGCGATCTCTCGAATAATACTTTGCAGTGGTGTTTCATTTGCTTCGAGCTTACCACCTATCCCATTCCATAAACCCATATTGGGGGACTTTAGGCGATTAAGTAATAACAGCTCATCACCGTATTGAATAAAACAAATAGTATACTTGAGCATATATGCAACTCCTTATCCTTACCACTTCGTATTCGTATACATTCATTATACAGGATCGTGCAAGTTGTATTGATAAGGGTCAATGTATTTAGTCAATAAATGTTATGCATTGATATTGAAGTCAATAATAGAAAAAGCTATAATTAAACCAGCGTGCCATCTATATTGTCTATAAAAGCGAGGGGAATAGTATGAATTTGATTGAGAAGGAAAAATTAATCGCTGAACAAGCGGTTGCTTTGGAATCTGCAAGTGCTGAGGAAGTGCTTCGTTTTGCAGTAGAAACGTTTCCTAACATTACCTTCGCATGCAGCTTCGGAGCGGAGGACGTTGTGCTTGTCGATATGCTGCAGCGCGTCAGTCCTACAACAGATATTTTTTATTTAGATACAGACTTTCATTTTAAGGAAACTTATGATACAAGAGATCGACTAGCAGCTCGTTATCCAGGTATTCCATTTGTTGAAGTTAAACCACTTATTACACCAGAGCAGCAGGCGAAGCAGCATGGCGAAAAGCTATGGGAAACAGATGCTAATGCATGTTGTAATATACGTAAAGTAGAGCCTTTAACTCGTACATTGGCAAAATACGAAGCATGGATTACAGGTATTCGTCGTGATCAAGCGCCGACACGTGCTAATGCTAAGAAGATTGAGTATGATACAAAGTTTGGACTTGTGAAATTCAATCCAATTGCAGATTGGACGAATGATGACGTGTGGAAGTATATTCGTGATAATAACGTCATCTATAATCCTTTGCATGACAACCATTACCCAAGCATCGGTTGTGAGTATTGCACTCGCCAAGTGATGCCTGGTGAAGATCCACGCGCAGGAAGATGGACAGGGCAAGAAAAAACAGAGTGTGGCCTGCACAAGTAAAAATAGTTGAGAAACAGGCGAAGTGAAGCAACTACAGTAACACAACGTGAATAAAACAACTGAAGAAGTAGCTGTAGTAACTGAAGGAAATCAACTAACTAAAGCAAGCTGAGTCAACAGTAAGTGATAATTGACAGTGGAACAACAAGTCGCAAAGCAGCTCGAAAGGTTCATCCGTAAGTTGGAACCCTTCGAGCTGCTTTTGCTTAATATTTAAGTACCATGTTGATTCTTAAGTCGCTCCTTAGCATAACTTGGGCTATGGTTTTCCCCGTAACTAGCTGGTTAACTTAGACTAGCTACGCTCTCGCGAATAATTAACTTGCTTGGCAGTAACACTTTAGCAGGAAGCTTACGACGCTTTTGGATGCGGTCAATTAACAGCTGTACTGCCCAATTCCCCATCTCGACAATGGGCATCCCTACCGTTGTCAGCATCGGCGATACATAACCAGATAGCTCGATGTTATCCATGCTTATAATGGATAGCTGCTCTGGCACCTTGATCTTCTCCTCTGTAAAACGTCGTAGTGCGGCAATGGCCACAATATCATTAGAGCAAAATACAGCTGTCGGAAACGGAGAAGCTTTTGCTAATAGTTGTTCAGCTCCCTGATAGCCACCGGACCCATTTTGCGGGCAGTTGCTTACCCATTTCTCCGAGTGCTCTAATCCGTATTTTTTCAGGATGTCGCAGTACGCTTCATACCGCACTTCATTTGTTGTCTCCCCAATATAACCGATTCGTTTATGTCCAGTGGCAATGAGATGCATAATTGCAGTTTGTGTTGCTTCGTACCCATCGCAGATCACTTGGTCGCAGCTTGCATCGATGACGTTACGTCCGACATAGACGAGGTTTTTGTAATGCTGCTCAAGAAAATTCATACTATCGTTGCTGAAGCGGCCTAATATAATTGCGCCGTCTGTATGTGCTGATTCGATCTGAGCGAGCAATGCATCGGTATCAATATCGAATAGTGAGTAGGATAAATGCATGGCGTACCCTAAGTCGAGCGCTTGCTGTTCAATTGCACGAGAAATTTGCGCAAAGAATGGATCATCGTCCAAATGCTTCGTACGTCCTAGAATGCACGAGATGGAAGGTGGAGCATTGCGCTTGGAGGTTGACTTGCCAAGCTTGAGCTCACGAGCGCTCTGATTCGGCACATAGCCGATTTCCTTAACGACCTTCCACACTCTGTCGCGCACTTCTTTGCTGGCAAAGCTATTGTCTGGGGAATTTAATATACGCGATACAGTAGAGATAGAGACATCTGCCATAGCAGCGATTTGTTTTAAAGTCATCGGACTCCCCCTAGAGGTAGTTCAAAAAAACTCAACTTTGATGACAAAGCAGTGCGAAGTTAAGCTTTTGAACTCGAATAATATGTTCAATTTGATTAAAAAGATCAGCTCACTATGATCATAACGGCTTTTTGCGTAAAACTAAAGCCAATTTGCGCAAATCCTATGCAATATTAAGCAATTATGCAAGTAAAACGTTTGCGTAATTAATACTAGTATTCCACTAGGATAAATCATATAATGAAATCAAATTGATTGGCAATATAGGAGTGATACACATGTCGCTGACACATTTAGATAAGCTGGAGGCTGAAGCAATCTACATTTTCCGTGAGGTTGCCGCTGAGTGCGAGCGCCCGGTTATGCTGTATTCGATTGGTAAAGATTCATCCGTGATGCTTCATCTTGCAATGAAGGCATTTTATCCAGAAAAACCGCCATTTCCGTTGCTTCAGATAGATACGAGTTGGAAATTTCGCGAAATGATTGAATTCCGTGACCGTCGAGCGAAGGAGCTGGGTGTTGAGCTAATTGTACACCGCAACGAAGCTGCTATTGCGGAAGGGATCAACCCGTTTGATCACGGAGCAGCGTACACCGATATTATGAAAACGCAAGCTCTCAAAGAAGCGTTGACGAAGTATCAGTTTACTGCCGCTTTCGGAGGCGGACGTCGCGACGAGGAAAAGTCTCGCGCGAAGGAACGTATCTTCTCATTCCGTAACGAGCAGCACACATGGGACCCTAAAAACCAACGTCCAGAAATGTGGAAGCTGTACAATACACGCATCCACAAAGGGGAGAGCATGCGCGTATTCCCGATCTCTAACTGGACAGAGAAGGATATTTGGCAATATATCCAGCGCGAGAAGATCGAGATTGTTCCACTGTATTTTGCAGCAGAGCGTCCAGTTGTGCACCGTGATGGCAATATTATTATGGTGGACGATAGCCGCATGAGACTTCTGCCTGGTGAAACTCCTGAAATGAAGAAGGTGCGTTTCCGTACACTAGGCTGTTACCCACTTACAGGCGGGGTTGAGTCAGATGCAGATACGCTCGATGAGGTTATTGCGGAGACATTGTCGGCAACCACTTCCGAACGTACAAGCCGCGTCATTGACAAAGAAGCCGCGGGCAGCATGGAGCGTCGCAAACGGGAGGGGTATTTCTAATGAGTCATGCAGAAAGCAGTCTTCTAAAATTTATTACCTGTGGCAGCGTCGACGACGGAAAGTCTACGTTGATCGGTCATATTTTATATGATTCAAAAATGCTGTACGCAGACCAAGAGCAAGCACTTTTGCTAGATAGTCAGGTTGGCAGCCGTAACGGTGCAATCGACTATTCACTATTGCTTGATGGATTGATGGCAGAGCGTGAGCAAGGCATTACGATTGATGTCGCTTATCGATATTTTAATACAGACCGTCGCAGCTTTATCGTTGCCGATACTCCGGGACATGAGGAGTATACTCGCAATATGGCAGTCGGTGCGGCATTCGCAGATTTGGCAATTATTTTACTAGATGCTACACAAGGTGTTTTGGTGCAAACTCGTCGCCACGCTCGGATCTGTGCGCTGATGGGGATTAAGCATTTTGTATTTGCCGTAAATAAAATTGATCTTGCTGGCTATGACCAACGCCGCTTCCTGGACATTTCCGAGGATATCGAACAGCTAAGCAAAGGACTTGGTCTAGAGAATACGCTAATTATTCCTGTTTCGGCAACAGAAGGTGACAATGTAACGCAGCGTTCGGCTAATATGCCGTGGTATGATGGCCCGACATTGCTCGAGCATCTGGAAACGGTCGATATATCCGGAGATGTCATAGAGCAAGGCTTTTACATGCCTGTGCAGCGGGTTAGTCGTCCTGACCATAGCTTCCGTGGCTTCCAAGGTCAGATCGAAGCAGGTAAAGTTGAAGTTGGCGAGACGATTACGATTTTACCAAGTGGCGAGACGGCAATCGTCAAGTCACTATATGTTGGTGACACGAAGGTAGAGCGTGCGATTGCCGGACAGCCTGTTACCATACAGCTGGATCGTGAGGTAGACGTTTCGCGTGGATGTGTGCTGACGCGAGACGCTGGTCTGCAAACCGCGACGACGTTATCCGCGACGCTGCTATGGATGGATGAACAGCAGCTGGTTCCCGGTAAGGAATATTGGATCAAGGTTGGCACTAAGCTGTTGCCGGCTATTGTGACAGAGATTCATCATAAGGTTGACGTTAATAATGGAGAGCTGCTACCGGCTACTAGCGCTGTTAAAAATGAGCTAGTAAGCTGCGATATCGTCGTAGCTGAACCGCTTGTTGTCGATGAGTTCCAATCACACAAGACGATGGGCGGACTTATATTGATTGATCGTGTTACGCACGCGACAGCAGCATGCGGAGTGATTGTTTCCATTAGTGATCAAAACGATGACAGCGTATTGCTCGTGGATGGAGAGGTTAAGCTTCAGGTTAATTTGTTCGATAGCTTCCTGTTTGATCCTGCTGTGAACATGATCTTGCGACAAAAGCATCCAGCAGCTACGTATACGAAGGGTGATGCATTGCCACTTCAAAGCGAGCAATGCGGATACCCTGCTGATTTTGATGTACTTGCCAATGATGCTGGCTTTGCTAACGTACGTGGCGGTATATTTACAGGCTTCGGTGCTCGTGACCCTCAATGGCCATTGCTTGATGTGAATGGGCTTGAAGTTGGTACTGGTTCAAGCGGAGACTTTGGCAAGTATCGCAATATTCTCGTTCGTTAATATTTGTTCAATATTCGATGTCGAGTACGCCTCAACGCGTGACTTCGTAATCAAAGTTGGACTTTTGAACATCTACTACTATAGTTAATTCATAAAAAACCACCTTGTCCCATATATATAGAAGTACCTGCTTGTTGCAGCTTGTACGTTCTATGAAAATGGCTATGAGGTGGTTTTTTATGCTTAAATTTCGTCAGCGTTTTATTGTATGGCTGTCGCCTAAAAGCAAGATGCGATTGTTAGCCGGATTAGGTTTGGTGGTCATAGCAGTGTTTTTATTAAGCCGCACACCACCTTCAAGCAGTACGTGGTCAACCTGGAGTCTGCCGCTATCAGGAATGACGATCGCGATAGATGCTGGTCACGGAGGTGTGGATGGAGGGGCAGTTAGTAAAAGTGGGGCAATTGAAAAGGATCTAAGCTTGTCCATTGCGCTGTATGTAAGAGATTATTTGCAAGAAGCGGGTGCGATTGTATTTATGACTCGCGAAGGGGATTACGATCTTGCCCAGGATGATACGAAATCGTACAGCAAACGGAAAACAGAGGATCTGTTAAAGCGGGTATCCTTGCTCCAAGAAGCTAATCCGGAGCTGCTCATCAGCATCCATATGAATAGTATCCCGCAGGAAAGATGGTCTGGTGCTCAAACGTTCTATCACAAGACCGCGATAGAGGAAAGTGAAGTACTTGCTAAAGCGATTCAAGAGCAGCTGAAACTTAATCTTGAGAATACGAATCGGGAAGCCAATACGGTGGAGACGATTTATATTTTGAAGGCGATGCAACACATCCCTGCTGCTCTCGTTGAAGTTGGGTTTCTCTCTAACCCGGCAGAATCACAGCTGCTCGTCGATGCTCAGTATCAACGCACTGTCGCGGCTTCGATCTACAAAGGGATATTGCAGTATGTCACTCAGAATAGTGCGAAGGAACAAGTGGAATAATGATTGAAATGTGAAAATTTGCAGGCAGCCCTTCACTTCTGCTCGCAAACCGCCTATGCTATATATATAAGACTAAAGCGCTTAACTAAAAAGGTGGGAATAGAGATGGCAATTACACGTGAACTAGCGGTATCAACGATTGAGTCAATACTTGCATCTCAATATGGTGCGAATCAAATAAGCTTTCGAGACGTAATGGTGCGTAATGATCAGGTATCTGTAACGATTTTGGGTGCTGCTCAGGAGCAGCAGTCTGCAATTGAAGCTGTTCTGCTCGATAGCTTGAAGGAAGCTGGAGCGACAGCATTGTATTGCCGATTCAGAGACAGTGGTGTTGCAGCTACAGCCCATCAGCAGCAGGAAAGTGGAGCATCGAAGCAGCAGTCTCAGCCCAAGGTGCAAGGCCATGGTGCGAATTTGCAAAGTCCGTTACTTACCGAGCAAAGCAATGTAAACTTTATTGCGATTGCATCGGGCAAAGGCGGCGTAGGAAAATCAACAGTTACCGTTAATCTAGCGACAGCTCTTGCTCGCAGCGGGAAGCGAGTAGGCATTATTGATGCGGATATCTATGGATTTAGTGTGCCTGATATGATGGGCATTGAAGAACGTCCTGAAGTCATTAATGACCGTGTCATTCCGATTGAGCGATTTGGTGTTAAAGTTATCTCTATGGGCTTCTTCGTAGAGGACAATAGTCCAATTGTATGGCGAGGACCTATGCTTGGAAAGATGCTGCGCAACTTCTTCCAGGAGATCGAGTGGGGAGAACTGGATTATGTGCTGCTAGATCTTCCACCAGGAACAGGTGATGTGGCGCTTGATGTTCATCAAATGATTCCGCAGAGTAAAGAAATCATCGTGACTACCCCTCATGCAACGGCCTCCTTTGTAGCTGCACGTGCAGGTGCAATGGCCATTAAGACGGAGCATGAAATTATCGGTGTCGTTGAAAATATGTCATATTTCGAATCGAAGCTAACCGGTGAACGGGAGTATGTATTTGGTCGCGGTGGTGGAGGCAAGCTTGCAGAGACGCTTCATTGTGAGCTGTTAGCACAAATTCCGCTAGGACAGCCTGAAAACCACCCGCTCGATCCAAACTTTTCACCAAGTGTATTTGCAGCAGATACACCGATTGGCGAGCTGTATCAAGAGCTGGCACAAAAAGTGATGAAGCATTGCGAATAATAGAGGATATAAAAAAGCTCCGAGCATTGATGCTTCGGAGCTTTTTGACTTAGGATTCTTTTTCAGATTCACCGCCGGCCTTATCCTTAGATGATTCAGATTCTTTGTCTGAGCCGGAGTTGCTTTGTCCGCTTTCTTCTCCACTACCGCTAACAGATTGGGGCTTAACGGTTAGCTCATCTGCTACGGCCTGTTTCATCAGGTCAAGCAGCTGCATTTTGAAGATCGGATTTTTAAGTGACTCCTGCATTAATGTCATCAATTCCTTGCGATATTCCGGTCCCTTGAAGACTTTTAAGATCACCTTCTGCAAATGATCAGACTCGAATGCCGATACGAGTCCTTCTTGATACTGGGGATCCTTTATAAGTTCAACATGAAGATCTTTATTCATTTCATTAACGGCTTTAGAAAATTCACCTGCGAAGCGGGTATCAGTCATTAATGATTTTAATACTTCATCATACTCTGGTGAGAGGATGACATCCTTTACTGCTAATCGAACCGACTCTTGATCTTGTGCATTGAGCATCGTAGCGCTCTGTGCCTTATAGCCGGATTGAGCGCTGGCGGATTCCTGCAACGCCTTTTGTGCATCCTCTGTTTTAAGAATATCGATGACCATCGACTTCATATCCTTGTAGGTCATAGCGGAGGATTCTCCACCACCGCCGCTGCCTCCAGTGCTGCAGCTTGTTAGAAGGGTAATGGAGGCTATAAGCATAGACAAAGCAATAAAATGTCGCATGATAAAAATACCTCCTACATAAAAAATGTCTCGTACCTATAGCATGCGCAATGTTCGATGTTTTATCATAGTGCTTGTTAGCATTTTTGTGTGAACGTGGTAAAATACAGTAAAAGAGGTTGTTCAAAAGATCCCCATAAATTAAAAAGTAAACATCGTCGTGTAAATCAATATTCAGGAGGAATTTTGGCGTGACTATTAGAAAATGGTTTTTCTTATTTTGGAGCACCATGGCTATCGGTGCTGCCGTATGTATGGTACTAGGGCTAACTATGCTGCTAACTGATCAAGAATTTGGTTTTTTAGGTATTAAGGCTACAGGCTTTAACCTGTTCATGATGCTTCTTGCGGGCACAGTAATTGGCGCATTTAGTCAAATGTGTTTTTTCGCTTACTTAACACTCAACTATATCGCGTTAAGTGTGTTTCGTAAAAAATACTTATGGAACGCGCTGCAGGGTTATACAACCATATTCGCTGTTTTTCTGCTAGGATACGTATTGTATGATGGCAGAATGAACAATTGGTTCTTCTGGGTTTTACCGCTAAGCCTGTTTATCCTGTCATTAGCTGCTTCCTGGTTCAAGGTAAAACAGACGAATCGCTCTGCTTTTATTCCAACGATGTTCTTAATGTTTGTTATCACATCGATTGAATCCTACCCAGCCATTCAAGGTGAGAACAATGTAGGGGCTATCATCTTTATGATGCTTCCACTCTTTGTTTGTAACTTATATCAAAACCATCAGATGGCTAAGCTTACTGGAAATGCGACAGCCGCTTCCGCTGGCGTACCAGCAAAAACGGCTGTTTAATAAGATGATGAATTATAGGACGCAAGGTAAATTTGTTATGCTTGTAAGTTAATGATCCTCGTTAACCTAAGAGCTCGTAACAGATTGACCTTGCGTTTCTGTTTGAGTAAGCAGCTCAGATACAGATACGAAGTCATAACCTTTATCGCGCAGCTGATCAATAATAATAGGCAGAGCAAGATGTGTTTGTTTAGCTGAGTCACTAGCATGCATAAGAATAATGTCTCCAGGATGCGCACGGGAAATGACACGATCAGCAATTTTTTCGGTACCGATGCTTAACCAATCCATTGAATCGGTATCCCATTGAATCACTTGATATTGAAGCTCGCTAGCGATCTTAAGCACGCGCTTATCAAAATCACCATTAGGCAAACGAATTAAATTAGGACTTGTACCTGTGACCTCTGATATAATACTATGAGCTGTAGTTATCTGACTGCGTATCTCTTCGTCAGTTAAAGTAGAATAATTATCATGCTTGTGACCATGGCTGCCAATTTCGTAGCCAGCCTCTTGAATCTTTTTAACGAGCTCAGGATGCTGCTGACTCCATACAGAGGATACGAAGAAGGTTGCTGAAGTAATGTCTTTCTGTTTAAGCACTTCTAAGATAGGCTCCAGACGCTTGTCACCCCAGCTAATGTCAAAGGTTAGAGCAACGACATTACGCTCTGTAGGTACGTTGTAGATCGCAAGTGGCTGCTGTGGTGCGAATACAGTAATATTGTCTCGCTCAGTGTAAATTACCCCGACTGCAAACACGAGTGCAATCGTTAAAAAGAAGTACTTTTTTATTTTGCTGGCAGATAACACAAAAAAAGAATTCATTGATATTATTCTCCTCTCTACTTACCGTGTAATTTACTGAATCGGGCTTGTCAGACCTATAGTACAATCTATGCTCGTACAAAAAAGATATTCAATGTTTTATTGATGAGGTGATAAAATGTTTAAACTGCGTAATGTGTGGCATGATTTGAAGGTAACAAAGCAATTTATTATTGTAGCTACGATTATATTTGCTGTTAGTATTTATGTAGGGATGACTAACGAGGGCTTTACTGTCTTCCTTAATAACCAAATGAACGCTATGGGACAATTAGTGGAGCAAATAGATCAGAGCGGCAATCCAACGATGTCGATGATGATCTTTATCTTCTTCAATAATGCAATCAAATCTGTCATGGTCATATTCTTAGGTGCATTCTTCGGAATTTTCCCTGTGTTCTTTCTTGCGATAAACGGAATGCTGATCGGCTATATATTAAAGCTGTCCATTGATGGGCAGATGGCGATATCTTTGTTTGACTTAGTGGTGAAGACATTGCTGCCACATGGCATATTGGAGATTCCGGCGTTAATTATTGTAGCTGCTTATGGATTGCGCTTAGGAAGATTGTTGTTTAGCACGATGTGGGCGTTAATATCCAATCACAATAAGCTTGAATCGATTGGAGCTTCTTATAAAGATACGCTTAAACGGTGTGGGGTTATTGCGCTTTATGCGACAGTGGTACTGCTCATTGCTTCTATTATTGAAAGTACGTTTACGATGTGGCTAGCTTCCACGATCAATTAAGCTCGCTCCCTTCAATCAAATATGTTCTCTTGCAGGTATAAAAAAAGATCAATATTGACCATAACAATAAGACGATGATTAGCATCGTCTTTTTTTAATGCTGATTTGCTTAACGATATTGAAGGAGGAGCTCATTCATGCTCGGTATGCTGTTTAATGATAGAGAATGTAAAGAACTAGATTATGTATTACGTAAGGAGCTTGATGAGATGCTTCTTGATCTAGGCGACAATAGGCTGGACGGAGAAATTCGGAAATCAATCGCTAAGCGATATAAGATCATATTTAGGATGTACGCTCGCATCGCGACACCTAAGCAGCTATCGAAATACGCTTTAAATGTCCGAACGCTTAAATAGAAGAAAGCATCAATAAAGGCTTTAGCTATTAGTGTTTCTAGCTGTTTTGAAAAAAGAATTTAAAAAAGTTTTAAAAGGGGGTTGCATAATAAGCGGCCCCTGTGGTATATTATTTCTTGTCGCCGCGAGAGATCGCGACAGACACACAAAAACAAAACGTTCGAGTCACACTCGCAAGATGAGATAAGAACGACATTGTTCCTTGAAAACTGAACAACGAGTAAGAACTGCCATCAACAATTCAACCCCGTTGAGTTGTTGATAAAAAGCGAAATAAATGAGCAATCAAACACTTTAATGGAGAGTTTGATCCTGGCTCAGGACGAACGCTGGCGGCGTGCCTAATACATGCAAGTCGAGCG
>NZ_JAMBNY010000018.1 GCF_023715345.1 Paenibacillus camelliae | reverse complement strand
TCCGCCGCTAACTCTCAGGAGTGCAAGCACTCCATCAAGTCCGCTCGACTTGCATGTATTAGGCACGCCGCCAGCGTTCGTCCTGAGCCAGGATCAAACTCTCCATTAAAGTGTTTGATTGCTCATTATATTTCGCTTTTATCAATGCCCACCGACGGGGTGGAAAACATTGATGGCAGTTCTTACTCGTTGTTCAGTTTTCAAGGAACAATGTCGTTCTCATCTCATCTTGCGAGTGTGACTCGAACGTTTTGTTTTTGTGTGTCTGTCGCGATCTCTCGCGGCGACAAGAAATAATATAACATATTTCACTAGACTTATGCAAGTGTTTTATAAAAGTTTTTGTCGAATAATATAAAAACCTTCTTATCTCGTTGTATGACACAACAAATAGATAAGAAGGCGTTATTAGCTACTGTATAATTTCTATAATATGCAGACTGCGTTCTATCGTTAAGTTAACGATTGTATTTTGGACTGAAACCCAAGGGCGTGTCGGATGATCGCGTTCAAAAAATACAATTTCTCCAACACGACCATCACTTAGCTTGACTTTTGTTCCCGTATTGAAGTTCGCAACTTTAGCTATAAATGTTCTCACATACGATGGTTCTAGCTTTCCAAATGCATCACTTTGGATTTGTTCAAGCACAAGATATGGAGAAATCGGTTTACGGTATACATTATTAAGTGTCATAGCATGATATATATCTGCTATCGCGACAATTTTCGAATATGGATGAAGCTGACTGCCTAGAAACTGATTGGGATATCCCGATCCATCCACTCGTTCATGATGCTGAAGTGCAGCCAGCTTTACCCCTTCATTGAGAGCTGTAATCGAACGCAAAATCTGATAACCATAAACTGTATGTTTTTTTATGATTTGTTTTTCTTGTTCAGTTAGTTTTCCCGGTTTGTTCAATATATCCGAATCAATCTTAACATTACCTATATCCATTAAAAGCCCGGCTAGCGCTACCTGCATCCAATCTTTCTGAGGTAACCCTACCCATTGTGCTAATAAATAGGATGTAAGAGATGTGACGACACTTTTATGAAGCATATAATCTTGATTATTATTAAAGGCTGGCGTGAACGTGATGAGATTATATTCGCCAATACGATCAAAAATATTGTTTAGCTGCTTACGCAAATCCATCAGTGGTATTGGTTGACTAGCAGTAATAAGATGGGAGAGCTGCCGCAGCATCTCTACCATCTTCTCATACTCGCTATAAAAAGTGCTAGCTTGTCCCACTTGTTTCGTTGCTGGAGTAGAAGAGTCATCCTCTTTGCTTGCTCTCTCCTCCGATTGATGACTTACGATCTCAACCTCTTCAATCATAAAGGCTTTTAATATCTCTAGTTCACGTTCAGTAATTGCCTTTTCCTTTAGTAATAATGTGCTTCCTAGTGGAGTGAGGACATCTTCAAGTAATTTATCACCTAGCTTAAGCTGATCAACTTTGACAGATACCATAGGTCCTCTTCCTTTCTAGCTCTCATATTACTTCGTGCTATTCCTCATCAGAGATCGGTTCGTCAGTGGTTGGCTCGTCAGAGGATGATTCAACAGAAGCATCCGTTTCTATCTCACCCGCTACTTGCCCATCTATTGCAGCGTCCTCGGACTCCTCTTCACTCTTCTCTACTCTTGTAACAGTTGATACGAAGTCGTCCTCACGTGTATTGATTAGCTTAACGCCCATCGTATCGCGCTTCATCGACTTAATGTCTTCCATACCCATTCGAATTAATGTGCCTGATGCAGTCATAATCATCAGATCCTCATTATCATCAACGACTTTAAGTGCGACAACTAGACCACGTTCCTCGGTTCTATGGATTGTTTTAATTCCGATACCACCGCGGTTTTGAGGACGATATTCTTCTCCTGGCGTACGCTTACCATAACCATTTGCCGTAACGACAAGTACTTCTCTGCCTTCAACGACAACGTCCATACCAATCAGCGTATCATCATTTACCAGTTGAATACCTTTTACACCAGTTGCGGAACGTCCCATAGAACGTACATCCTTTTCTGAGAATCGAATCGACATCCCGTGGCTTGTACCAAGAATAATTTCCTGCGTACCATCTGTAAGCCTCACATCGATTAGATCGTCTTCCTCACGAAGGGATATCGCGATTAGACCAACCTTGCGAATGTTAATATAGTCGCTAAGCGGTGTTTTCTTCACGATACCGTGCTTCGTCGCGAAGAATAGATATTGCTCGTCATTGAAGGACTCTACAGGAATAACCGCATTGATCGTTTCACCTTGTTCAATCTGAATAAGATTGATAATCGGTGTCCCGCGTGCTGTACGGCCTAATTCAGGCACTTCATAAGCCTTTAATCTATAGACCTTGCCTTTATTCGTAAATATGAGCAAGTAATGGTGAGAGTTCGTTACGAACAGATGCTCAACGAAGTCATTCTCTTTCGTATCCATCCCCACGACACCGCGTCCACCTCGCTTCTGACTACGATACGTTGTGACAGGCAGACGCTTCACATAGCCAGAATGTGTGATAGAAATAAGAACTTCTTCTCGCGGAATTAAATCCTCGTCCAAAATTTCCTCATCACTCGCAGTAATTTCTGTACGGCGCTCATCTCCGAAACGCTGCTTAATTTCCTCGAGCTCCTCGTAGATGATATCAAGCACTAGCTGCTCATCAGCAAGGATTGCACGATATTCTGCAATTTTGCGCATAAGCTCCTCGTACTCTGCTTCAATCTTATCGCGCTCTAGTCCGGTTAGACGCTGCAAGCGCATATCAAGAATCGCTTGTGCTTGCTCATGCGTAAGTGAAAAACGCTCGATTAAGCCTTCACGCGCCTCATCAGCGGTTTGTGATGAGCGAATGAGGGTAATAACCTCATCCAAATGATCTAAGGCAATGCGCAAGCCTTCTAGAATATGTGCACGCGCTTCTGCTTTTTTTAGCTCGAACTCTGTACGACGACGAATAACTTCAATCTGGTGCTGCAAATAATGATAAAGCATATCGTGCAGATTTAATGTTTTAGGCTCACCGTTTACAAGCGCAAGCATATTAACCCCAAAGTTTGTCTGCAGCTGTGTTTGCTTATACAAGTTGTTAAGAACAACATTAGGATTAACGTCTCTGCGCAATTCGATGACGATACGCATACCGTTACGGTCGGATTCATCTCTTAGATCGGTAATGCCTTCAAGCTTCTTCTCACGAACCAGCTCAGCAATTTTTTCGATCAGACGAGCTTTAATGACTTGATAAGGTATCTCCGTAACAATAATGCGAGCTTTTCCATTCTCATCTTCGATTTCACAGCGAGAACGCATCGTCACTGAGCCGCGACCCGTTAAATAAGCTTGCTTAATGCCTGCTCGTCCTAATATAAATCCTGCTGTTGGAAAGTCAGGACCAGTTATATAATCCATTAGCTCAAGTGAAGTAAGTTCTGGATTGCGAATAAGCGCCTGTGCACCCTCGATTACTTCAGTTAGATTATGGGGAGGAATGTTCGTTGCCATACCAACAGCGATACCTGTTACCCCATTGACGAGCAGATTAGGAAAACGTGAAGGAAGAACAACCGGTTCTCTTTCTTCACCGTCATAGTTATCTATAAAATCAATCGTTTCTTTATTGATGTCTCGCAACAATTCCATTGCCATTTTAGATAATCTTGCTTCTGTATAACGCATGGCCGCTGCCATATCACCATCAACAGATCCAAAGTTACCATGTCCATCAACTAGTGTATAACGCATTGAGAAGTCTTGTGCCATACGAACCATAGATTCATATACAGCTGAATCACCGTGTGGGTGATACTTACCGATTACTTCTCCAACAATCCTAGCTGATTTTTTATAAGGTTTATCCGGCGACATGCCTAAGTCTGACATCGCGTATAGAATACGACGATGAACGGGCTTAAGCCCATCTCTTACATCAGGCAACGCGCGGCTTACGATTATGCTCATCGCATAATCCATAAACGAATCGCGCATTTCCGTACCTATATCACGATCTACAATTGACATTTTTTGTTCCTCGGCCATGCTTTACCTCCCTGACGCCATTGTTTCATATTCCTATAATCCCCAATTATGCCAACAGGCAAACTTGAGAAGAATATAGAATGACGCGTACTTTCGACTATGTTTACATCTATCTAGGTCATCTATAAACAAGAGTACCAATCTATATTATACCATTCATTAACTTTACTGTCTTGATGTAAATGTACGGGTTTATACAAAAAAGATGCTGTAGCTAGCAGCTTTCATTGCCAGCACAGCATCTCTCTGTATCATTAGGAACCAACCCTAGAAATCTAGATTCGTTACATACTTCGCGTATTTCTGGATAAAGTCTCTACGCGGCTCTACGTTGTCACCCATAAGCGTATCGAAGATCTTGTCAGCTTCCATCGCATCGGAAATCGATACCTGTAGCATCGTACGGCTTTCAGGATCCATTGTTGTTTCCCATAGCTGCGTTGCATCCATCTCTCCAAGACCTTTATAGCGTTGGATATTGATTTTATTGCCTTCGCCCATCTCTAATACAATTTCGTCGCGTTCCTGCTCAGTAAGTGCATAACGCACCACCTTATTACGCTCAATCTTAAAGAGCGGCGGCTGTGCGATATAGATAAAGCCTGCTTCAATAATTTGACGCATATAGCGATAGAAGAATGTCAGCAGCAGCGTTCGAATATGAGCACCATCAACGTCGGCATCTGTCATAATGACGACTTTATGATATCTAGCCTTTTCAATATCAAAATCTTCACCAATTCCAGTTCCGAGTGCTGTTATTATTGCTCTGATCTCCGCATTGCTCAAAATTCGATCGAGTCGTGCTTTCTCTACGTTGAGGATCTTACCACGCAGCGGCAAAATCGCCTGAAAATGACGATCTCGTCCTTGCTTCGCAGATCCGCCCGCAGAGTCACCCTCTACGATATAAAGCTCACTAATCGATGCATCCTTCGATGAGCAGTCAGCAAGCTTACCAGGCAATGAGCCTACCTCAAGCACACTTTTGCGACGTGTAAGCTCGCGTGCTTTCTTAGCTGCTTCGCGTGCTCTAGCAGCTTGAAGACCTTTCTCGATAATTTTCTTCGAGACACTTGGATTTTCGTTCAAAAATTCCTGGAACTTTTCAGAGAACAACGATTCAACAATTCCGCGAACTTCACTGTTGCCGAGCTTTGTTTTTGTCTGTCCTTCGAACTGTGGCTCAGGAATTTTAACAGAGATAATGGCAGTTAAGCCTTCTCTCACATCATCGCCAGTAAAATTCGTATCGCTATCCTTCAGCAAGCTCATACGACGTGCATACTCATTAACGATACGGGTAAGTGCAGATTTAAAGCCTGATTCATGCGTACCACCCTCATGCGTATGAATGTTGTTAGCAAAGGAATAGAGATAGTCTGAATAACTCGTATTATATTGCAAAGAAACTTCCACCTGGATATTGTCACGATTGCCTTCTACATAAATCGGCTCCTCATGAATAACTTCACGATGACGACTTAGGTACTTAACAAACTCGCTAATACCACCTTCATAATGGAATTCCTCAAATTGTCCCGTACGCTCATCTTTCAGCGTAAGCTTAATTCCTTTATTCAAAAACGCCAGCTCGCGAATCCGCGTCTGCAAAATTTCATACTCAAACACAGTCGTTTCTGTGAAAATCTCACTATCTGGCTTAAAGGTTACCGTTGTACCTGTTTCATCAGTATCTTCGATAACTTTAATATCATACTGTGGTACACCGCGTACATATTCTTGTTGATGGAGATGACCGTCACGCTTAACTTGAACTTTAACATGCTCAGACAGCGCATTAACAACAGAAACACCGACACCATGGAGACCGCCAGAAACCTTGTAGCCATCACCGCCGAATTTTCCTCCTGCATGCAGCACAGTTAGTACGACTTCAAGCGTTGATTTATTAAGTTTGGTATTCATCCCAACAGGAATACCGCGTCCATTATCAATAACAGTAACGCGATTATCCTCATGAATAATCACATCAATTTGATCGCAGTGGCCTGCTAATGCTTCATCGATACTGTTATCGACGACCTCCCATACAAGATGATGCAAACCCTTTGCGCTTGTAGAACCGATATACATACCAGGACGCTTACGGACTGCTTCTAGCCCCTCTAGTACCTGTATCTGGCTCTCATCATACGTGTGTTGTTCCAAAGACATGCGCGTTCACTGCTCCTCTCAACTGCTAATCCCTTTAAAATCTCTAAAATCATTCTATATTGTGCAATAGGCGTATGTTTATAATGCTGCAAAATGATGTGCTCTCTTTTTTAGTGTCGACGACGAAATCGGTGAATAAATCACTTTTTTTGATGTAACGACGATGCTTTTCGCTTCCTCTTCACCAATCATCTCAATTTCCTTACGCTGCATCGCACCGGTCATAAACTGTTTCGATAGTTTAGAAGAGCTTTCTATCGTAATATCAAAAATCGCAATGATCTCTGAAGTTCGCACTATTTTTTCTCCACCAACATGGATATACATCATTTCACCTCAATCCGGAGACATGCTAACTTTTCCGTCCTTCACATAATAAATGCCTGCATGGTGAAGCCGGTCCATATCAACACTTTCTAGCCCAGTCGTCGTAATGAACGTTTGGACCTTGCTTTGAAACGTCTCAATCAGCTGCGTTTGACGATTGCGATCGAGCTCTGACAGCACGTCATCCAGCAGTAGAATAGGGTATTCGCCAATCTCCTCATGTATAAGCTCCAGCTCAGCCAGCTTAATCGATAACGCTGTCGTTCGCTGCTGCCCCTGTGATCCAAATACTTGGGCTTCTTTTTCATTAATAAAAAAAGCGATATCATCACGGTGAGGTCCAACTAAACTTATACCTCTACGAAACTCCTGGTCTTTTACCTGTGATAACTTTACCATAAATTGCTCGAATAACATAGCTTCATCTTGCAAATGCTCACTGTCAAGCGACGGTTTGTAAGCTAACCGCAGTTGTTCGGCGTCATTCGTTATGCCGGCGTGAATTCGCTGAGCATACGTTTGCAGCTTGTCTATAAAGTGTTGCCTTTTCATCATTATTTTAACACCGAATTGGGCTAATTGCATGTTCCAAACTTCAAGCATCGCTGCATCACTTGCGTGGATACCATTCTTCAGCACATTATTTCTTTGCTGCAGTACCTTGTGATACTGCTGAAGCCAGTGCAGATAGCCAGGCTGCACTTGACCGATTTCCATATCGAGAAATCGTCTTCGTACCCCTGGCGTACCTTTCACTATTTCAAGATCCTCTGGCGCAAACATCACAACGTTTAATCCACCTACGTAGTTGCTTAGCTTCCGCTGCTCCAGACCATTCAGTTTTGCTTTTTTTCCCTTTTGACCGTACGTCAACTCTAGAGAAAGCCTGCCGTATTTCTTATCGACTACTCCTCCGATATAAGCATGATCACCTTGCCAGCCAATTAGCTCTTTATCCTTAGCTGTGCGATGAGACTTGGTTAGAGCTAAGACAAGAATCGATTCAAGCAAATTCGTCTTGCCTTGAGCATTGGCTCCTAAAAACACGTTAACCATATGCGGCGTTTCAAGCTCTAGCGATTCATAGTTACGATAATTGCTCAATTTAATTGATTGAAGTCGCACCTCATAGCCTCCCGAGCGGCCATCATGACGAGCTGACGATGATAAATGTTCCGTACCCTTTTACTTCAACTTTATCCCCAGGGTATAACTTTCGTCCGCGGCGTTGATCTGGCTCGCCATTTATTAACACCTGCGTTTCTTGTAGAAAAAACTTCGCTTGTCCACCTGTGGATATGCAATCCGACAGCTTTAAGAACGGCCCAAGCGCGATATACTCTGTGGATATTTCAATTTCCTTCACGGTAGCTACCTCCTAGCCTGTTGTACGATACGGCAAAATAACGTAAACGCAATAATCGTGATCCAGCGGGCGAATGATGATTGGTCTCATTGCACCGGTAAAGCCGATAACAATCTTTTCACTATCAATAACCTTTAATACATCGAGCATATATTTGGAGTTGAACGCGATACGCAGCGTTTCACCCTTGTAATCAATAACTTCGATCTGCTCTGTAACACGACCAAGCTCTGTTGAGCTGGAGGATATTTCAATGGTTCCATTGTCGATCGTCGTTACGCGCACAATATTCGTTTTATCCTCACGAGACATCAAATATGCACGATCCATTGCATCTATTAAATTTTTAGTATCAAGTACTATTTCTGTTTCAAATACGGACGGAATAATTTTCGATGTGTCTGGATACGTTCCGTCTAAAATGCGAGTGTAGAATAAGATTTGATCAAGTTTAAACAGTACTTGGTTTTCTGCTACAACGATATCAACAGGCGCATGCTGGTCAGGAATTAGTTTATACAGCTCGTTCAATGTTTTAGCTGCAATAACAATATTGCTGAAACGGAAATCTTCAGCGACATCCACATTCGTTGTACGGCTAGCAAGACGGTGGCGATCCGTTGCAACAAACTTAAGCTCACCTTGCTGTAAATTCCACAAAACACCTGTCAAAATTGGTGTTTGTTCACTTGTTGAAGCGGCAAGCACCGTTTGTCTAATCATCGATTTAATTAGTTCTCCAGGTACTGAAAGGACATGATCCTGTTCAATGCTAGGCAGAACTGGGAAATCCTCAGGATCTAAACCAACCATTTGAATTTCTGTTGAACCTGAACGAATTAATGTTTGAAAATGCTGACTAACCTCGATAGATACCTGATCAGAAGGAAGCTTTTTAACGATTTCGACTACAAATTTAGCAGGGAGAACAACACTACCTGGTTTCTCGATATCTGCAATAATTTGTCCATTTTGTTCTACAGGAATAAAGTTTTGAATAGATATATCAGTATCACTTGCTGTTAACGTTACAGCTTGATGTGTAACATCGATTTTTATACCGCCTAAAATAGGAATCGTTGGACGTGCTGCGATTGCTTTTGCAACGTTTTGGATAGCTTGATTGAGCTCATTTTTTGCGATCGTTAATTTCAACGCGATCTCCTCGTTTCTAATAGATGATATTTGTTTAAAAAACTAGTAGTAGTAGCAGTAGGGGCACTGAATATGTGGATAACCCCTCTAAGTATGGATAAAACAAGCCTATCCACATGTGCATAGCGTGTGCATAGGCTTGTTTAGTTGTTCACATTAATTTTTAATTTTTTCTGTAATATTGGTAATGATTTTGTACAGCTCTTGATCTTCTTGAACGAGCTTTGTTATTTTTTCGTGCGCATGGATGACGGTTGTATGATCACGCCCGCCAAATGCTTCACCGATTTTAGGCAGTGAGAAGTCGGTTAGCTCTCTTGATAAGTACATCGCAATCTGTCTTGGGAAAGCTACAGCCTTTGTCCGCTTTCTAGCTTTGAAATCCTCAAGCTTCAAGCCGTAGAATTCGCCAACTTTCGCTTGAATATCGTTGATCGTAATCATACGTGGCCGTGAAGATGGAATAATATCCTTAAGCGCTTCAGCAGCCAGATGAGATGTAATATCAGCGTTAATAAGGGAAGAATAAGCGACTACGCGAATAAGTGCACCTTCCAGCTCACGAATATTTGTATCAATTTGATTCGCGATGTAATTCATTGCTTCATTAGGGATATCCAGATTCTCTGCCTTCGCCTTTTTCCGTAGAATCGCGATTCTCGTCTCTAGGTCTGGAGGCTGTATATCCGTAATTAAGCCCCATTCGAAGCGGGATCTTAAGCGTTCCTCGAGCGTAGGAATTTCCTTTGGAGGCCGATCACTTGAAATAATGATCTGCTTGCGTTCCTCATGCAGTGCATTAAAGGTATGGAAAAATTCCTCCTGAGTTTGCTCCTTGCCTGCAATAAATTGAATATCATCAATCAGTAGAACATCGATATTGCGATATTTGGTACGGAAGCTTTCCCCTTGACTGTCACGAATCGCATTAATAAATTCATTCGTAAACTTTTCAGATGAAATGTAGAGCACGCGCATATTCGGATTATGCTCCATAATATAATGTCCGATCGCATGCATAAGATGTGTTTTTCCTAAGCCAACGCCACCATATAAAAATAATGGATTATACGCTTTGGCAGGGGCTTCTGCTACTGCAAGCGATGCAGCATGGGCAAAACGGTTGTTTGTGCCAATTACGAAAGTATCGAACGTATATTTGGGATTGAGCATATTGGAAGGAGCTTCTTCGACGTTAACAGGACTGGCAGGTTGTTTCGGTGGAAAAACCACGGCTTGTTCTGCTGATTTTGACTCACCAATGGAATATTTAATATTGATGTTTCGGCCTAAATATTCATATAGTGTCGCTTTGATTAGATTTGTGTATTTATTTTCTAGCCATTCCGCAGCAAACGTAGTTGGCGCAATAATTTCAAGTAGTGATTCATCAATAAACGTTGCTTTTGTCGCTTTAAACCAGGTGTCGTAACTCGGTTTGCTTAGCTTCGTTTGTATGATAGACAATACTTGCTGCCATAAATCATGAGTATGGCTATCCACAGACTGTCACTCCTTATTTCATATTCTTATAATGAAGATGGGCTCGCGTTGGTGTCGAAATTTAGATCCTTTTAGAAGAAGTTGTCCACATTAAGCAGATATGCTCATAAAAAGTTATTCATATATGCAAGATGTTGTACACAATATTATCCACAGGCTGTTAATAACCTTGGTACAATTCTAAATAATCCACAACGAAAACATTACTATCATAGCAAAAGATCCCTTGTATTTCAATGAAATTGAGTAAATTATCCACAATTTCAATAGGTTGTGTACAGACGTTATCTACAACACAAGATATTGTTTATATTTTGTGTAAAATTCGACAACACTCGAAATGATGCGATGAAATCTATCCACATCCTATTCAACACGAGTCGAAACAATGGTTTTATTAGTTATCCACAATGAGAAACGAAGCTATTCATGGATCTGAAATGTGCAGCTTTTACCTATGGTCCTTGATTGACTTTTTAGTGCTGACGTGGTTTAATATTAAAAGCGTGTTTTTGGTTATCTATTTAGCGCTGTATCCTGTGATTGGATTTAGGCGTTTGGATAAGAATCATATAGGAGGTGCAGCATAATGGGTCCTACATTTAAGCCGAATGTAAGCAAACGTGCTAAAGTACATGGTTTCCGTAAGCGTATGAGCAGTAAAAATGGACGTAAAGTTTTAGCAGCTCGTCGTCAAAAAGGAAGAAAAGTGCTAAGTGCATAGTCCAGAAGACCACACTCGGTGGTCTTTTTTTTATGGTTTTGCTAGAATTTAGACACTATAAAAATTTAACTACTATAATAAGAAGGATTAGCTACTATATAAGAAGGAATGGTGACGAGATCAGTGCGCAGGAAGCTTCGTCTACGAAATCGTGAAGATTATAGTCGTGTATATCGAGGGGGAAGATCGTTTGCTAACGGTCAATTCGTCGTTTATTGGTCAAAGCAGCCTACTGCTGAGCCATTCCGTCTAGGCATATCCGCAAGTAAAAAAGTCGGCAATGCGGTCGTTCGTAACCGAATGCGCCGAGTGATCAAAGAAATTGTTAGACATATGGAAGTACAAATTGTTCCGCATGTAGACTTTATATTAATCGTAAGAAAGCCTGCTGTATCGATGAGTTATTCGGAGCTGGAGCGTTCTGTTCGGCATGTGCTTCGAAAAGCTGGCTTATTAAAGGAAAGCAAACGAAAAAGCCCTAGAACCGCTATTCTTAAAGAACGAAGCTAAGGCTTTTTTCTATTGCTCATAAAAGTGACACAGGATGGTTCTCGAAAGCGGTTAACTGTTGTTTATTTGTGGAATAATTTATGGTATAGTCTATGTTAGATTTGTGTATTAGCTCTCAGAGAGGAGATTGCATGTTGTTCCGTAACAATCGAAAATGGATTTTAGTGGTTGGTCTGATTTTATCGATCAGCTTATTGGCAGGATGTGCGCCTCAGGTGGACCATACCATGACGACCGAAAACCTGCTCGAGGGTAACTTTTGGGAGCGTAATGTTGTTTACTACTTCGCGTTAACATTAGATACGTTCGCTAATTGGTTCCAAGGCAGCTACGTACTTGCGATTCTATTACTTACGATCGTTGTTCGTACGTTAATCCTACCTTTAACATTGAAGCAATACCGTAGCTCGAAGGCAATGCAAGCATTGCAACCGCAAATTACTGAGCTGCGCGCAAAGCACAAAGACAATCCGCAAAAAATGCAAGAAGAAATGATGAAGCTGTATCAGGTGCATAACGTTAACCCGTTAGCTGGTTGTTTACCGCTTATTATTCAGATGCCTGTATTTATTGCGCTGTACAATGCGATTTACTGGAATGAGAATATTCGCTCCAGCCAATTGTTTGGTTGGACCTTGGATGAGACAAGCCCATGGTATTTCCTACCGTTAATTGCAGCTGCTACTACATTTATTCAGACAAAAATGATGCAGCAGACACAGCAACAGCAAATGCCAGGTATGTCTATATTGCTAGGGATTTTCCCAATTATGATCTTTGTAATGTCACTGTCCTTCCCAATGGCGCTTCCGCTTTACTGGGTGTTCAGTAACATTTATACGATTGTTCAAAATTACTTCCTATATGTATTACCGAACCGTAAAGGGAAAGGGAAAGAGAAGAAGGAGGTTCTTGCGAAATGACGAAAGTTCTTGCATCAGGAAAGACAATCGAGGATGCGGTTCGAAATGGATTGGCACAGCTACAGGTGACAGAAGATCGCGTAAAGGTTGTCGTGCTAGAGCAGCCTGCTAAAGGATTTTTAGGGTTAATCGGTTCAAAGGATGCTAAGGTTGAGCTTGAATTGATTCCTGATCCTAAGGAGGAAGCAGAGCGTTTTATTCGTGATGTAGCTCATGCGATGGGGCTGGATGTCCAATTGACTTGGACTGAAACGAAGGATAACATGCTGCTTTCTATATCTTGTAATGGTGATCTCGGAATGCTAATTGGCCGTCGCGGCCAGACGCTGGACGCTTTACAATATCTCGTTACTATCGTTGCCAATCGTTATTCCGACAATCATATCCGAATTGTTTTAGATGCTGAGAATTTTAGAGAACGTCGTCGCAAAACCTTAGAGGATCTTTCTGAGCGGTTAGCAGGACGCGTCGTTCGGACAAGGAAGGAAGTCGTACTTGAGCCGATGGTGCCCCATGAACGCAAAGTTATTCATTCTCAGCTGCAAAGTCATCCAAAGGTGCGTACCTTTAGTCAAGGCGATGAGCCTAATCGTCGTGTTGTCATTACTTTGAAGTAAGTAGAATGAAGCATACATGTAGAAATAGGAGTGCAGCAATGACTATTGAAGTCATTGCTGTTTTCCGTTTATGAGAGGTGGTTCAATAAACTTGGCTTTGATTACGAAGTCATGCGCTACTGCTTACTCGGCGTCGAATATGTCACGCTACCGAAAACTTCGGTGCTCACGTAGGTCTATCTACGCTGCGCTCCTCGTTTTCTAGTAACGTGCCATCTTCTCGGTACTGAAAGCCTAGCATATTGAACTTATATTGAAGAGGTGGTTCAATAAGCATGACTTTGATTACGAAGTCATGCGCTGCTGCTTACTCGGCGTCGAATATGTCACGCTACCGAAAACTTCGGTGCTCACGTAGGTCTATCTACGCTGCGCTCCTCGTTTTCTAGTAACGTGCCATCTTCTCGGTACTGAAAGCCAAGCATATTGATCTTATATTGAAGAGGTGGTTCAATAAGCATGACTTTGATTACGAAGTCATGCGCTGCTGCTTACTCGGCGTCGAATATGTCATTCTACCGAAAACTTCGGTGCTCACGTAGGTTTGTCTACGCTGCGCTCCTCGTTTTCTAGTAACGTGCCATCTTCTCGGTACTGAAAGCCAAGCATATTGAACATACATTGAAGAGGTGGTTCAATAAGCTCGGCTTTGATTACGAGGTCATGCGCTGCTGCTTACTGCCGCGTACTGATCGTCAAGCATATTGAACATACAATAGAGAGGTGAATTGCACAATGGTTGAGCATGATACAATTGCTGCGATCGCAACAGCTGTAGGAGAAGGTGGAATAGCCATCATCCGTGTCAGTGGCCCAAAAGCAATAGAGGGAGTCGATCGCATATTTAAAACAAAACAACCGCTGCGTGACGCAGCTTCACATACAATTCATTACGGGTATATAGTCGATCCTACAACGGGAGAGAAGGAAGAGGAAGTGCTCGTCTCGCTGATGAGGGGACCTCGCTCATTTACCGCTGAAGATGTTGTAGAGATTAACGCTCATGGAGGAGTTATCGCTATATCACGTGTAATGGATGTGCTTCTGCAGCAGGAGGATATTCGTATTGCAGAGCCTGGTGAATTTACGAAGCGCGCGTTTCTTAATGGGCGTATCGATCTGATGCAGGCTGAAGCGGTCATTGACCTTATTCGTTCGAAATCTGATCGAGCGTTTGCTGTCGCGAGAAAGCAAGCAGAAGGTGTGTTATCAACTAAAATTAAGGCGCTGCGTCAAAATGTCATTGAGCTGCTTGCGCATATCGAAGTAAATATAGACTATCCTGAGCATGATGTCGAAGAGATGACGAGCAACTATATCCGTGAACAATGTGAAAAGACAATCGTCGAGATTGATCAGCTGCTTAAAACGGCTAGTGAAGGAAAAATATTGCGTGAGGGAATATTAACAGCGATTGTTGGTCGACCAAACGTAGGAAAATCGTCACTAATGAATACATTAAGTCAGGAAAACCGTGCCATTGTTACGGATATTCCAGGTACAACGCGTGACGTTATTGAACAGTATGTTACCTTGAATGGCATACCGCTTCGTCTCCTTGATACAGCAGGTATCCGTGAAACAAGTGATGTTGTAGAGCGAATCGGGGTTGAGCGGTCACGAGATGCGATTACAGAGGCGGATTTGGTTCTATTTGTCTTAAATAACAATGAACCGCTGCAGGATGAGGACAAGGAGCTGCTAGCATCATTGCAGGGAAGAAGTATTATTGTTATTGTGAATAAGATGGATCTGGAGTCAAAGCTGAATTTAGATGAAGTTATCCCTTTCCTTCATGGCGGTTCTATTGTTAAAATGTCTATGTTACAGCAGGAAGGGCTAGATCAACTCGAAAAAGCAATTAGTGAAATGTTTTTTGAGGGTAAGCTAGAAGCGAATGATCTTACTTACGTAAGTAATGTCCGTCATATCTCGCTGTTAAAGCGAGCTAAGCAATCGATGGAAGATGCGATCGAAGCGACTTACATGGGTATCCCTATCGATGTTATTCAGATTGATGCAAGATTGGCATGGGAAGCGCTTGGAGAAATATTAGGTGTAGAAGCGGGAGATTCGTTGATCGACCAAATATTCTCGCAGTTCTGTCTTGGAAAGTAAGCTGCGTATTAAGTTTTATTTTGCAATATAAAGAATATTTTTCCATAAGTAACATTTACTAAGGTTAAGTAACGACAGGAGGTTAAGCAATGGGATATACAGCTAAGGAATATGATGTCATTGTAGTTGGAGCCGGTCATGCAGGTGCTGAAGCGGCCCTTGCAACGGCTCGTATGGGCTGCGAAACGCTAATGCTAACGATTAATCTAGATATGGTTGCATTTATGCCTTGTAACCCATCGATTGGTGGTCCGGCAAAAGGGCATGTAGTACGTGAGATCGATGCCCTAGGTGGTGAGATGGGCCGTAATATCGATAAGACATTTATTCAAATGCGTATGCTAAATACAGGGAAAGGTCCTGCAGTGCATGCACTTCGTGCACAGGCGGATAAGTTCTTGTATCAGCATGAAATGAAAAAAACGATTGAGACGACGCCAAATCTTACGTTAAGACAAGGGATGGTCGAAGAGCTTATCGTAGAGGATGGTCGTTGTGTAGGAGTGGTCACGCAAACGGGTGCTCACTACCGTGCCAAAGCGGTCATTATTACGACAGGTACGTATTTGCGTGGCAAAATCATTATGGGTGAGCTGATGTATGAAAGTGGCCCTAACAATCAACAGCCATCCGTGAAGCTTGCAGCATCATTGAAGGAGCATGGCTTAGAGCTAATTCGCTTTAAGACTGGAACTCCGCCGCGTGTCAATGGTGAAACGATTGATTTCTCCAAAACAGAAATACAGCCTGGGGACGAAAATCCGAAGTTTTTCTCCTATGAAACAAAGGAATCTAATATTGAGCAAATTCCTTGCTGGCTAACGTATACATCTGAAACGACTCATAAAGTGATTAACGATAACTTGCATCGTGCACCGATGTTTTCAGGTGCAATTGAAGGAACAGGACCACGCTATTGTCCATCCATCGAGGACAAAATTGTACGCTTTGCGGATAAGCCGAAGCATCAGATCTTTTTAGAGCCAGAAGGCCGTAATACACTCGAGTATTATGTTCAAGGCTTGTCTACGAGCATGCCAGAGGATGTACAGCTGGAGATGGTTCGTTCTGTGCCGGGTCTTGAAAATGCACAAATGATGCGTAATGGTTATGCGATTGAGTATGATGCGGTTATTCCGACTCAGCTATGGCCTTCACTTGAAACAAAGCAAATTGATGGATTATTCACAGCTGGACAAATAAACGGTACATCCGGCTATGAAGAAGCTGCAGGGCAGGGGATCATTGCTGGAATTAATGCGGCACGCAAGGTTCAAGGCAAGGAGCCAATCATTATTGGGCGCTCAGATGGTTATATTGGCGTTATGATCGATGATTTGGTCACAAAAGGAACGAATGATCCATATCGACTGTTGACTTCACGTGCTGAATATAGATTGTTGCTGCGTCATGACAATGCTGATCTGCGTCTTACTCCACTTGGTTACGAGATCGGATTAATTACAGAGGAGCGCTACCAAGCTTTCTTGCAAAAGAAAGAGCTTGTTGAGCTAGAGGTTCAGCGCCTGCATGACACGAAAATTAAGCCTTCAGATGCGAAAGAACTATTAGAGGAAGTGGGCTCAGCTGAGCTTAACCAAGGGGGCAGCATCATTATGCTGCTGCGTCGACCAGAGATTACGTATGAGATGCTTGAAAGAATTTCACCGTCTCCTTATGAACTTACAGCTGAAATGAAGGAACAGGTCGAAATTCAAATTAAATATGCAGGCTATATTGAAAAGCAGCTTCAACAGGTAGAGCGATTAAACAAAATGGAACGTAAGCGTATTCCAGATACAATCGACTATAACGATATTAAAGGACTAGCCAATGAAGCAAGACAGAAGCTTGAACTTATTCGTCCGCTTTCCATCGGTCAAGCGAGCCGAATTGGTGGAGTAACCCCAGCTGATATTTCAGTCTTGCTCATTTACTTGGAGCATTTTAACCGAGTAACGGCTGCGAAAGGATCATAATGGATCAGACAATTGCATGGTTCACTGAGCAGCTTGCCGCTCATCAAATTATACTTGATGAGCGACAATTGGCTCAGCTTGAACGCTATTATGAGTTGCTTGTGGAATGGAACGAAAAAATGAATCTAACAGGCATTACGGAGCGGGATGCTGTATACGAAAAGCATTTTTATGATTCTATTTCACTTTCATTCTTTGTGAATATGAAGGATATTAAAAAATTGGCGGATATTGGATCAGGAGCAGGTTTTCCAAGTATTCCACTAAAAATTGTATTTCCTCACCTTCAGGTGCTCATTGTTGACTCACTTAACAAAAGAATTAACTTCTTGAATCATCTTGTTAACGAGTTAGGCCTAGAGCAGGTAGAGGCGATACATGGACGTGCGGAGGATGTAGCGAGACTGCCGAAGTATCGTGACGCTTTCGATCTAGTGACCGCACGTGCTGTTGCTAGACTTGCCGTGTTGAATGAGTTTTGTCTCCCATTTACAGCAGCCGGCGGTATATTCGCTAGCATGAAAGGCGCAAGTCTTGCTGAGGAGCTGCAGGAGGCTGCCTACAGCCTTTCAGAGCTGAAAGGGAAGGTTGTCCAGCAGTATGAGTTAAAGCTTCCAAATGAGCAGTCAGAGCGTCATATTGTATGTGTAAAGAAGCTTGCTGCAACTCCAAAAAAGTATCCGCGCAAGGCTGGCCTGCCGCTAAAGCAGCCGCTTGTTAAATAAATTGTTCCACGTGGAACGATTATTAGGTATCCATAACACTTAGTTAAAGGTTATAATAGCAACTAACACGGTTAGTTGCTATTTTTTATTGTCATATTAATTGGTGAAAGAGCAGGATTTCTCGGAAATGTGGTCGAATATTTATAGTATATGATTGTTATCGGAATGTAGCCAAGCTATAGGTTTGTGCGTTTCACATGATCAA
This sequence comes from Paenibacillus camelliae, assembly GCF_023715345.1. Classification (GTDB taxonomy): domain Bacteria; phylum Bacillota; class Bacilli; order Paenibacillales; family Paenibacillaceae; genus Pristimantibacillus; species Pristimantibacillus camelliae. Next base: position 61,339 of record NZ_JAMBNY010000018.1, on the reverse strand, counting down.
TGACGGTTAAATTGTTTTTTCATCACATGATTAGGTGGTTATAGTCAATATGAAGGATCATATTTCTAAGTTGTTCGGATTCGCTGAGTCGAAGTCAAATCAAGAGGAAGTTAAGCAGATTCCGCTTAGCGAGATTGTAACAAGTCCGTTTCAACCAAGAACGGTATTCGATGACGAACGCATAGATGAGCTGTGCCAAACCATTCGTACACACGGCGTTATTCAGCCTATTGTTGTAAGAATGCGTAACAATAAATATGAAATTATAGCTGGAGAGCGTCGCTGGAGAGCCGTAACAAAGCTTGGACTAGAGACGATTCCTGCAATTGTTCGTGAGTTTAATGATGCGCAAACAGCATCTATTGCGTTAATCGAAAATTTGCAGCGCGAAAACTTAACTGCAGTGGAAGAGGCTGTTGCTTATCAGCGTTTAATTGAGCTGCATCAGCTAACACAAGAAAGCTTAGCTCAGCGACTTGGTAAGAGCCAATCAACGATTGCCAATAAGCTAAGGCTTCTTGCTTTGCCGGAAGCGGTAAAGCAGGCACTTATGGAGCGTAAAATTACAGAACGTCATGCACGTGCGTTGCTAACACTTGATACAGAAGAGCTTCAAATGAAAGTTCTTGAGGATATTATTAAAAACGATTGGAATGTTAAGCAGACAGAAGCTCGCATCGCATTTCTTAAAGAAGCGTCAAAGCCGAAGAAAGCAAAGAGGATTTCGTTCACTAAAGATGTTCGGCTCGCCCTCAACACGATTCGTCAATCGATAGATATGGTATCCGGATCTGGCTTAGCGATCAAGACAAAGGAGCAAGATCATGATGATCATTATGAAATCGTGATCCAGATTCCTAAAAACAAAAAATAACACAATGAAACGGCCATATTACTACATTTTTGCTAGTAGTCTTGCCATGTCTCCAATAGTTGTAAACATGAGGTGAGAAGATGTCTAAAGTTATTGCGATTGCGAATCAAAAGGGCGGTGTAGGGAAAACAACGACTTCTGTTAATCTATCTGCTTGCTTAGCATCGTTAGGTAAAAAAGTGTTGCTAATCGATATTGACCCTCAGGGCAATACAACAAGCGGCCTTGGTATTAATAAGGGGGATGTCACTCATTGCATCTATGATGTATTAGTGAATGAGGTCAATCCTAAGGAAACGATACTTGAAACGGCTATACCGGGTCTTGATATCATTCCAGCAACGATCCAGCTTGCGGGAGCAGAGATTGAACTTGTCCCAACCATTTCTAGAGAGCAGCGCCTAAAGAAGGCTGTTGCCTTGGTTAGAGATCGTTACGATTATGTTATGATTGATTGCCCACCCTCGCTAGGTATATTAACGATTAATTCATTAACTGCTGCCGATTCTGTATTGATTCCAATCCAATGTGAATATTATGCGCTTGAAGGATTAAGTCAGTTGTTAAATACAGTAAGATTAGTGCAGAAACATCTCAATACTTCATTGCAGATTGAAGGAGTACTGTTAACGATGCTTGATGCACGAACCAATCTTGGGCTTCAAGTTATCGAAGAGGTGAAAAAGTACTTCCAACAAAAAGTCTATCAGACGGTTATCCCAAGAAATGTGCGGCTCAGCGAAGCGCCTTCACACGGAAAGGCGATTATTTCATATGATCCTAAATCAAAAGGGGCAGAAGTGTATCTTGAACTAGCTAAGGAAGTGATTTCTTATGAAAAAATCTCTAGGTAAAGGATTAGATGCGCTGTTTCAACCAGTAGAAACGGATGAAGAAGAGGTAGTTCGCATACCGCTGAACGATATTAGACCCAACCCTTATCAGCCGCGTAAAACATTTGATGATGATACGATACGAGAGCTAGCTGAATCAATTAAGCAGCAAGGGGTTATTCAGCCGATTATTGTGCGTAGAGTATTAAGAGGCTTTGAAATTGTAGCAGGTGAGCGCCGTTTTCGTGCGTCACAGCTATGTGGCAATGAACGTATACCTGCAGTTGTTAGAGAGCTGACAGACTCTCAGGTCATGGAAATGGCCCTAATTGAAAACTTGCAACGCGAAGACCTTAATGCGATTGAAACGGCACTAGCGTATGAAGCATTAATTAATAAATTCAAACTGACTCAAGAGGAATTGTCCCTAAAGGTAGGAAAATCTCGTTCTCATATTGCTAACTTCATGCGACTGCTAAGCCTGCCAGAGTCAATTAAGGAAGATGTTTCACGTGGAACATTGTCAATGGGGCATGCTCGAGCAATTGTAGGTGTGAAGGAAGAGAAGCTGCAGCTAGAGCTTGCTAAGCTTTGTGTTGATGGTGAATGGAGTGTTCGAGAGCTAGAGGATGAAATAAATAAGCTCGCAAACCGAAAACCACCACAACAAAGAAACGAAAAAACAAAGAAACGAGATCCTTTTATTGAAAGTGTCGAATCTACCTTGCGCGATCGTTTTCAGACAGGGGTTAAAATTAAACAATCAAAGCATAAAGGGAAAATCGAGCTAGAGTACTACAGTAAGCAAGACTTGGAGCGTATACTAGAGTTACTACAGCAATAAGCAATAAGCAAGAGGTGTTGATAGAATAACCAATATGGCACATCTAAGTAATAATCTTTTGCTAGAAAGATTATAGCTAGATGTGCCATTGTTAGCTTGGAGGGGAGCAAATTGTCTGAACGATTTTACTACTTAGACCATGCTGCAACGTCTTGGCCGAAGCCCGATGAAGTGATAGAGGCGGTTACAGCAGCAATGAAAAATGATAGCGCCAATCCTGGTAGAGGTAGTCACGCGATGGCGGTGCGAGCTAGTCGTATTTTATTCAAGGGTAGAATGCAGCTTGCAAAGCTACTCAATGTGAATAACCCCAATGATATTGTGTTTACGCACAATACAACGATGGGGTTGAATATGGCGATAAAAGGCTTTGTTAAAGCAGGCGACCACGTGATAGCTAGCTCAGTGGAGCATAATTCGGTTCGTAGACCGCTTTATGATCTGGAACAAAAAGGTGTAGAGGTAACCTATATAGATGCGGATGAGAAAGGCTTTTTTAATCTTAATCAGCTTGAAGCAGCGATGAAGGCCAATACGACACTTGTCGCTGTAAATCATAGCTCAAATTTGCTTGGGACTATTCTGCCGATAGCTGAAATTAGTGAAATTGTGCATAAGCATGGAGCAAAGCTGCTTGTGGATGGAGCGCAAAGTGTAGGTATTATACCTGTTGATGTGGTGAAGCTTGGTATCGATATGCTTGCTTTTCCAGGACATAAGGGATTGCTTGGACCACAGGGGACAGGTGGTCTATATATTGCACCGGATATCGATCTTGAGCCGCTTATGCAGGGCGGTACAGGAAGTCAATCTGAGGCGCCCCACCAGCCACTTATTCGACCAGATCGTTATGAAGCAGGGACACAAAATACAGCAGGCATTGCGGGGCTTACAGCTGGCGTAGAGTACATCTCGCGCATCGGTATCGATAAGATCTATGAACATGAGTGGAAGCTGTCACAGCGGCTGCTTAGCGGTCTTATGGACGTTGAAGGTGTGGTGTGCTTAGGGCCAGACATCGGTCAGCCTAGAACTGGAATTGTTTCGTTCTATATTCCACATATTGATCCATCAGAATTGTCATTTATTCTAGATCAGCATTATCAAATTGCTGTTCGATCAGGTTTTCATTGTACACCGACAGCGCATATGGCTGCAGGAACGAGTGAGCGGGGGGCGGTTAGAGCTAGTGTAGGCTACAATACGACAGATGAAGAAGTGGATGCATTAGTTTTGGCTGTAAAGGAAATTATAGAACAATACTAATAATAAATTGCTTAACATGGCCTGAAGGAGAGAAACATTTTGGTTACTGAGTACATTGAAATCATAATCATGGCACTTGCAATTGTCATTGTCGTACAGGCTATTATAATGCTCGGAATGAGTAGAAAGTTGAAAAAAATAACCCGTTCCTACCGGTCAATGATGGATGGAACAGGGGTAGAGAACTTAGAAGGTGTTCTCGTGTCATTAAAGGAAGAACAAAGGCAGGAGCAAAAGGACTTAGCTGCGGCGTTTAGTAGAATCGAAGCATTAGAGAAGCGAGTGCCATTACAAAAAAGCAAAATGGCAATTCACCGATATAATGCTTTTTCCAATACAGGCAGCGACTTGAGCTTTTCACTTGCTATAACAAATGACGAGAAGGATGGAGTCGTCCTTACAAGCATACACAGTAGAGAGGGTATGTATTTATACGGAAAACCATTACAAAAAGGTGAATCCAGTTATTCATTAACACCAGAGGAACGTAAAGTGATCGATGAAGCAAAATAGTACAACTACAGCGAGTAGCGTACGTGAAAGGCTAATGAATGCCAGTAGACTGCTCGCTGTTCATATTCATCGAACGTATATGCTTTGATGTAGCGTAGTAAAGACATTGTGATATAATTTCAGACATTGACATAACCAGATGAAGACGTGTGTTTTGCAAAACAAAATACTCCATGAATCCACCGACATTTACGATACCGGTAATATGGATATCTCCTACAGGAGGTAAATCCTTGTTCACTCCTGCTCCAGGACGAACGGGACCTTGCCCTGCTTGAATACAGCCAACACTTGAAGCTTGACCTAAGCATGCATCAATTCCAATAATAAATGGATGGGTGAATTGTTTATGAATCGATGCTAAGGTGTCAGCTAAGTTAAGCGCATGCACAGGCTCAGCAATTGTTCCGAAAACATGCATAAAGCTCGAACGGTATTTAGCTAGGGAAGATCCTACTAACGGCCCCAATGAATCTCCAGTTGAACGATCTGTGCCAATGCATATAACGACGATTGGTTGGTGAGGGAGAGCCAATCCCAACAGGTTCGAAAGCTCTTGCTGCAGCAAACTTCGAATCATTGGAGAGTTATAGGGTAATTTAATAGGTGAGTTCGTTTCCATTGTTTCTTGTAAGTTTCCTTTCTTGAAACAAAATATTAGTATCAGTATGTTACTGAATTGTTTAATTTATACTTCTAGGTGAGAAAGGAGCAGCTTTCATGAACATGCTTATTGCATTTGATTCGACGCAGCAGGCGCTGCGAGCAGAGATGTTATTAGAATATGCAGAGATTGATATTGATATATGTCCTACACCGAAGGAAATTACAGCGGGCTGCGCATTGTCTATACATTTTCCAGCAGCTGAACTTGAGCAAGTGAAGGACATACTAACGAGTGAGCATGTGGATATTCGCGGAATATTTGAACATACTGCTGAAGGATATGAGCAAAGACTATAATGTAAGCGAGATAATAATGTATATGCGGTTGAGCTCAGGAGAATAGCCGTGCTTTCGATTTATTTAGTATAGTAGTACATAAGATGGATGATTTCTTTGTATATAGCATCGTTTCATGAGGCAGGTCAGAAGCGCCTAGAAGAGACAGCAACAAAAGGCAGTAGGTTCTAGGTAAAGAGGAAGAGGATTCTTTTATAAGTGGGACTCGAGGAACACGAAGCTCAACATTATTCTTGTTGAGAGATAAGCTATGAACAGGTGTCTACGACGGATAAGCTATTCCATTGATTAAATGAAGTGTCTATAACTGTGGATACTTTCTGCTATAGGAAGATAAAGATCCACATGAATAAAAATGCGAGGTGATTTCGATATGGAGCGTAAGCAATTCGAGCTTGGGGATATTGTTCAGATGAAGAAGCTACACCCATGTGGATCAAACGAAATGATAGTTATCCGCATGGGGATGGATATTCGAATGAAGTGTGTTGGTTGTGGACACAGTATCTTACTGCCGCGCGCAAAATTCGAAAAAAACATGCGTAAAGTAGTGGGAAAATCAGAGGTATCAGAAGAATAGAATTGGAGAAGCACTGGTTAAGAAATAAAGTTGAATACTGATAGTCATTTATGATATATTAATTTCGTGCAAAAGGAGAAGTACCCAAGTGGTTATAAGGGGACTGACTCGAAATCAGTTAGGCGTCGCAAGGCGTGCGTGGGTTCGAATCCCACCTTCTCCGCCATTCATTCGTCAATAACATTTAGAGGCTCTTAATAAGGAGCCTCTTTTTGTTGTTTAAATATATGGCTTGAATAGTAGTAGTAGCATGTTGTACATGCACTATTACTAAGCTATATGCTGTTCTTCTGTCCAACAATGTTCAATAAATCCACGCTATATTGTTGCCCCGATAAACTCCGCGAGCTCATCATTAGATCGTACTAGAATCGTTATATGTTCATTAAAGGTTTTGCCATCATTGATCCAATAGGTCACACCTATGCGTATGAATGCTTACCAATCATGGAATACAGCACAAAACAGGATAAGGATGACAGCATAGTTGACACCCTCCCTCTGTCGTTATTTCGAGTTTCGCGGCTTCCCGGCTATTAATGACGTTATCACTGAAAAATAGACAAAATTCTGAGTGTTTTATGTCACTTTATAAAACATAAGCTGCAATTTATCAATTTCTTAAGGAAGCGATCATTATACAGCGATATTGTTACAAGTTACGGGAGAAAGGTAAGGAAAAGGATGGCAGAGCTTCAATTTGAATCGTAACTATGAAGCGATATGACATGCACAGACCTACATTTTAAAGTAAGTCGCAATAACAAATTTGCAATTAAAAATTTCAAATAGAGCAGTCCTAACATAGAGCACAGCTCACAGCTGTGTGATTAAACATTAACATTATTACTGTGGAAACCGTCATTGTGGAGTTGTTAAGATTGTTAATAACATTAAAATTTGACTATCCACAGCTATTGATGGCAGCTCTTATTTTTTGAGGGATAACTTTTTCAATTCATTTTGTGTTTTGAGCAGGTTGCCATGAATACCGTGGTAAGCGCTTAAAATGTCATAACACATATTTCCAGGGAAATGATTAAAAGCAGCAACCTTTAAAAAGCGAAGGGATAAATAAGAAGCAGTAAGAAAGTAGAAAAGCCCCATCCCGTCGTCATATGACAAAGGGATGAGGCTTTTTGACGGTGGTTGATTAGTTAGCAAATTCATTCTAGACAAAGAACTGACTTACGAAAACAACTCAGCGTAGGCTAAGGAATAACTCGTATTCATTCAGCTCAATACTTTTTTAAGGTAAAGAGCACACTTCTTTGTCGCAATTAACTGCAAGAATAAGCTTTTTTGAATCTGTTGAACTTAAGCTAGTGAAGTACAACGGAACCACACCTCTCTTCACCGTCAATAATATAGTGCCACATTGTATTTCGTTTTATACATCATAAATAAAAAAAATGAGTTATTTGGTTAGCTATCCGTTTTAGCGGTCCAGAGAGTGAACAGTACAAAGCTTTACGATTGAATTTCATAATAACGCGAATAGTAAACTCAACTGTCATCTCGAATGACTAATAAATGACTTATATAGAATATAGAAGTAATGCTGACTAAAATTCACTTGGTCGTGCACTATTCTCATATTTACTTGCTTATATATGATGCCTAAGATCATTACATGCGTGATTAGTGTTAAGTTATGTAGGGAAATAATTGAAAGTTGATGCAACAGCACCGTTTTATCTTGCCATCGCCCAATTGATTTAGTATAATATACAGATGCGAGCTTAATTGTTCGCTCCTTGCTCCACTTCGTGGGGCCGTTAGTCCAAAAGGAGGTGAAATGTAATGCGCAAATATGAAGTGATGTACATCATCCGTCCGGATGTTGAACAGGAAGCTGTTCAAGCTCTAGTTGAAAAATTCAACAGTGTCATCTCTAACGGCGGTGAGGTTATTAAATCTGATATCCTTGGCAAACGTCGTCTTGCGTATGAAATCAACAAACTTCGTGAAGGTTATTTTGTTCTTACACAGTTCTCGGCAACAGCTGAAATTGTTAGCGAGCTTGACCGCGTGATGAAGATTGCGGATGAAGTTATCCGTGTGTTGATCGTAAGAGATGTAGCTTAAGAAGTGTGAAGGTTTGATTGGGAGGTCATATAGATGTTGAACCGCGTAATATTGATCGGTAGATTAACTAGAGATCCTGAGCTTCGTTATACCCCCGCTGGTGTTGCTGTAACTCAATTTACGATTGCTGTTGATCGTCCGTTTTCTGGTAGTAACGGCGAACGTGAAGCGGATTTTATTCCGGTTGTCACTTGGCGCCAACTGGCAGAAACATGTGCAAATTACTTGCGCAAAGGTCGTTTAACCGCAGTTGAAGGCCGTATTCAGGTAAGAAATTACGAGAATAATGAGGGCAAGCGTGTGTATGTTACGGAAGTAATTGCAGACAATGTTCGCTTCTTGGAATCTAATCGTGATGGCAATCAACAACGTGAAGAGGGTAGCTATGGTAGTGGTGATGGTTATAATGCAGGTGGCAGCTCTAATCGACCAGCTCAACCATCACGCAGTAGCAACGTCGATCCTTTTAAGGATGATGGACGCCCAATTGATATTTCAGAAGATGACTTGCCGTTCTAATATGAACACGAAATTGAATTTTTAATGAAAGGATGGGTTCAAATGAGCTTCAAAAAAGAAGGCGGAGAAGAGCGCAGCGAGCGTAAATTCTCTCGTAAAGGCGGACGCAACAAACGTCGTAAAGTTTGTTACTTCACAGTAAACAAAATTACGCACATTGACTATAAAGATACTGATTTGCTTAAAAAGTTCATCAGCGAGCGTGGTAAAATTCTACCTCGTCGTGTAACTGGTACAAGCGCTAAGTATCAACGTCTATTGACAATTGCGGTTAAACGTTCTCGTCAAATCGCTTTGCTACCATACACTACTGAATAGTAGTTATATATGCAAGAATAGGAGGAGCCTGTCACTACAGGCTCCTCCTATTTATTTTTTGGAGAGTCCGTAGTTTGCGGACTCTTTTTTCGTGATGTAAACTACCTGCTACAATAGAGATGAATGGATAGGAGAACTCATATGGAATATATATTAGCACTAGTCATTATTGTTATATTTACGAAGGTTGCAGGACATCTAGCTGTTATGATTGGTCAGCCTTCTGTGCTTGGAAAGCTGATAGCAGGAATATTGGTTGGACCTGCCGTTCTTGGCTGGGTCGAGCCTAACGAGTTCATTGGTCACTTCGCCGAAATCGGAGTGCTGCTGCTGATGTTTATCGCAGGGCTGGAAACGGATCTTGAGCAATTAAAGGCTAACTGGAAATCAGCGGTTGCTGTTGCACTCGGTGGCATAGTTTTACCGCTAATTGGTGGGTACGGTGTTGCTATCGCTTTAGGGCTTTCACAGACGGAAGCATTATTTATGGGCTTGCTGCTATGTGCGACAAGCGTTAGTATCTCTGTACAAGCTTTGAAGGAGATGGATAAGCTTAGCTCACGTGAGGGTACTACCATACTAGGTGCGGCAGTTGTTGATGATATCGTCGTAGTTATTTTACTTGCAATCATGATGAGCTTCTTAGGTACGGGAGGAGAAAGTGTATCTATTCCGTTGTTGATAGGGAAGAAAGTTATCTTCTTTGCCGTCATTGCTGTAGCAAGTATATGGTTGGTTCCGCTTATTATGAAGCTGGCAGCTAAGCTTAAAGTAACAGAGGCGATTATGAGTGGTGCGATTGTGCTTTGTCTTGGGTTTGCTTACTTCGCAGAATGGTTAGGAGTAGCCGGCATCATTGGTTCCTTTGCAGCTGGGATCGCAATTAGTCAGACGAAATTCCGCAAGGAAGTAGAGCACCGAGTTGAACCAATTACGTATACATTGTTCGTTCCTGTGTTTTTTGTCAGCATCGGATTAAACATTACATTTGACGGGCTAGGCGAGCAGGTTTGGTTTATGGTATTGCTTAGCATTGTTGCGATTATAACAAAGCTGATTGGGTGCGGCTTCGGAGCACGGATAACCGGCTTTTCCATGAAATCATCGCTCGTCATTGGCGCAGGTATGATCTCTCGTGGTGAGGTTGCTTTAATTATTGCGTCTTCCGGTCTTGCGTCAGGCTTATTGCCGCAGCAATACTTTACATCAGTGGTGCTAGTTGTCATTGTGACAACCTTAGTGACACCGCCATTGCTTAAGATGCTGTTCTCAGGTTCATCTAATGAGCCAGTGAAAGCACAGCAAGGCACAACACTGAATCAATAATCATAAAAAAGCACCAGTGCAAAGAGTAGGTTCAGATGTTGATCCCCATATCTCCTTGCGCTGGTGCTTTTCATATATATTCCTATATTCATCTGCTTACGACTACGGACGCTTTGGTGATATAGCTACCGTGCAGCGAGAAACACATAGAAGTCGATCCTGCTCATCGGTAATTTTTATATCCCATACGGCGCTTTTTCGGCCTTTATGAAGCGGGACACCAACGGCAGTTACGATGCCCTCGCGAACGCTACGGACATGATTGGCGTTAATTTCCATGCCCATGGCAACTTCATTCTCTTGGTCGATCGAAGCCCATGCGCCAATGCTAGCTACTGTCTCGGCTAGGACGAGCGATGCTCCGCCGTGTAGAAACCCAAAGGGCTGCCGTGTACGCTCATTAACGGGCATGGTGCATATCACCTTTTCAGGTGTTAGTAATACTGTCTCGATCTGTAGTGCTTCTATAATCGTTCCTGTAGTGTCCATCATGTTCATAAGTAACAACTACCTTTTCATAGAAATTGTTCGACAAGGTATCCAATAATGAAGCTAAACGTCAGCAGTACGCCGAACATTGTGTTGAGCTTACCGGTTGCCTTCATGGCAGGCATCATTTCAAAGGCTACTGTTTTTCCGATGAATTGCTTATAAGCGCTTATCGCTTGTGGTACACTAATCAATACAAGCATTGCCCATGGCGTGACATGCTTCATAAAAACTAAGACGATGATCCAGGCAAAGGCGATCGCAAAAATGGCACCAAGCAGCTGAATTGAAGCAGGTCTTCCAAGCAAAACTGCGATGGTACGTCGACCGTGCTCCTTATCTCCATCCATATCACGAATATTGTTGGATAAATTAAGTGCACCGATTAAAAAGCCAACGCTGATCGACACAAAGAGATGACTCCAGTTTAGATCGCCAGTTTGAATGAAATACGTAATCATAATGATGACTGGGCCCATAAATAAGCCGGAAAACAGCTCGCCAAACGGTGTATACGCTATTGGAAAGGGACCAGCGGTATAAAAGTATCCAACCGCCATAGATAGTAGTCCAATGACCGCGATCCACCAAGAGCTGGAGTAACAAATATATATCCCAATCAGCAACGATATAAAGTAAAATAAAAAGGCGAGATTACGAACAAATTTAGGAGCGACGCCATCTCGGACGATGGTGCCACCAATTCCTACAGAGTTTTCATTGTCCAAGCCTCTGACGTAATCATAGTACTCATTAAACATATTGGTTGCAGCTTGTATTAGCAGTGACGCAATAAGCATAAGCATAAAAAGTATAAGTTGTACGCTGCCATCGTACAATGCCATGGCGGTACCTGTGAAGACGGGTACAAACGAAGCTGTAAGTGTATGTGGCCGCATTAGCCGCCACCAAACATTGCTATTAGCAGCTTGTAGTTGGGTTTGCATATTCACGCATCCTTACTATATAAATTATGTTGTCCTAAAATGTGCTGAAAACCGAACTTTATGAACTTGCACTATAAGTTTAGGGGAATGAACCTATTGTGTCAACGCATGAAACTTGGCAGAAAGTTGACGTTATTCAGGCAGGGGTGTATTCTTGAAACAGATAAAACGGCAAGGTTATGACAAGGGTGAAGAACGTGACTTATAGTATGTTAAGCACGAGCATGAATGCATTAGTGAAAGAAGGAAAGGCCAAGGCCGAACGCCTAGGCAAGCAAGTGTTGGTTAGCTCCGTTATTGAAATCAATCAGACGGATTTGCCAGCCTTTTTTTCTTATCAAGAGCATATGTATCGTGGTAATCGATTTTATTGGTCAGAGCCGGGTCGTGCACTAACCTATGTAGGATTAGGTGCAGTATTAACGATCGAGGCTGATGATAAACAGAATCGTTTTAAATATGTAGATAGCAAGTGGAAGGCTATAGTAGACGATGCGATTGTCGATAAGCCATCTCCATATACAGGTCCTATATTGTTTGGCGGGTTTTCCTTTGATCCGCAGATCGAACAGTCAGAGAAGTGGAGTGATTTTGCTCATACTAGCTTTGCTGTGCCTAAATTTATGATTACCGCACATGATGGACGTTATTATATGACAAGCAATCAGCTCATTGCACCTAACGAAGAACGAGCAGAGGATGCTGAGCTGGATAGGCTGCTTAGCGAGTTGCCTCCGCTGGTTGACAGTGAGGTACTCGATGCACCTCATGATTCCATGATTCATGAGGAAATTGCACCCTCTGATTGGATGACTGCGGTTGAGCAGGCTGCTGCTTCTATACGTGAGGGGAATTTAGAGAAGGTCGTACTTGCACGAACTGTCATGCTCCAGTCTGATGAAGCATTTCGCACGGAGGCTGTATTACGAAGCTTGCTTAAGGAGCAGCTGAATACGTACGTATTTGCAATTGATAAACCGAATAGCTGCTTTGTAGGGGCAACACCTGAGCGTCTTATTAGACGTGAGGGACAGCAGCTGCTTACACTTTCGTTAGCTGGATCGGTGGCACGTGGGCAAACGTCACAAGAGGACGAGGAGCTCGCGAGCTTTTTGCGTCACGATCTTAAGAATCTACATGAGCACCGCTTAGCTGTAGATATGATTGTAGCAGCAATGCAGCAGCTTTGTGTCCATGTCGATGCACCGGATGCGCCTATTATTCGTAAGCTGAAGGATATCCAGCATCTTGCAACACCGATCAAGGGCAAAGTAAAGGAAGGCGTGTCGCTGCTGCAGGCAGTAGAAGCGCTTCATCCGACTCCAGCACTTGGCGGTATGCCGAGAGAGCGAGCGCTTGAAGCTATTCGAACACTCGAGCAGATGGATCGTGGCTGGTATGCCGCTCCGATTGGGTGGATGAATACTGATTCCGATGGAGAGTTTGCAGCAGCCATTCGTTCAGCATTGCTGCGCGAGGAGCTTGCTTATTTATTTGCAGGCTGCGGGATCGTAGGAGATTCTGAGCCGCTGAGCGAGTATAAGGAAACATCACTTAAATTCACACCGATGCTTAAAGCATTGGATGCGCTTCATACAAGCAGCAAGCAATAATCGCATCATAATAGAAGTATGGATCGTATGATTATGATGAATGAATAGAACATGCAATGAGGAGGAGCGAGATGACCAACGAGGGTACAACCTTATATTTAGGCGCGTTTGTAGATGAGCTGGTACGTTCGGGACTGAAGCATATTGTCGTAAGCCCTGGATCACGCTCAACTCCAATTGCGATATTAGCAGCAGAGCACCCTGAGCTGAAGGTATGGATTCAGATCGACGAACGCTCTGCTGCGTTTTTTGCGCTAGGACTTGCTAAGAGCAGCAGACAGGCTGTTGCTCTGCTATGCACGTCCGGTACGGCTGCAGCAAATTATTATCCTGCGATAGCTGAGGCTAACCTATCACGTGTTCCACTTATCGTACTAACCGCTGATCGTCCGCATGAGCTAAGGGATGTAGGAGCACCACAAACGATCGATCAGCTGGGGATGTACGGTAGTCATGTCAAATGGTTTATGGAGATGCCTCTCCCAGAGAAGTCGCCAGCGATGCTGCGACATGCGCGTGTAATGGCTTCACGTGCTGTGATGACATCTCAGAGTGCACCACGCGGCGTTGTGCATCTTAATTTTCCGCTACGAGAGCCATTATTGCCTGATATTGAGCATCCTCAGCTGTATAATAGTGAGCGGACAAGCGGGACAAGCTACACATCAATCTATGCTGCGAAAGCTGGGCTTGATGCTCATGAGCTCAATAAGCTAGCTGATGCGTTGATCGAAGCAGAGCGTGGCCTTATCATATGCGGACCGCACGATGATCCTGCACTAGCACCGCTCATTGTGGAGCTAGCAGAACGACTGGGCTATCCAATAGTAGCTGACCCTTTGTCGCAGCTTAGAAATGGCGCTCACAGCAAGCAGCTTGTCATAGACAGCTACGATTCCTTCTTGCGCGTGGAGGCGGTGAAGGAGGAGCTGGTACCAGACGTATTGCTGCGCTTTGGAGCGATGCCTGTATCGAAACCGCTCCTACAATATATGAATAAGCATACGGAGGCTCGTCATATCGTCATTGACGAAGCGGGCTGGCGCGACCCAACGCTGCTTATATCCGATCGTGTACTAGCTGAGCCGATAACGTTGTGTGAGCAGCTTAATGATTGGCTGACGCAGCATGACACTAATCGTAGAGCTGCTGATTCCAGCTGGCTGAAGCGCTGGCAGCAGGTTCAGCTGACAACAGCGCAGGTGCTTAGTGAAGCAGCAGAGAAGGAATATAATTCAGAGCTGTTCGAAGGGACAGCTGTTGCAGAGCTTCAGCAGCTGATGCAGGATGGAAGCACGCTATTCGTCGGCAACTCGATGCCGATTAGAGATGTCGATAGCTTCTGGCGTAATGATGCTCGAAGCATTCGAGTTATGGCTAATCGTGGGGCGAACGGAATTGACGGACTCGTCTCGACGGCGATGGGAATTAGCGCGCTTGAGGAAGGAACGGTGCTGCTGCTCGGTGACTTGTCATTCTATCATGATCTGAACGGATTGCTAGGGGCAAAGCTGCATCAGCTGAACATTACAATCGTCGTTATTAACAATGATGGCGGAGGTATATTCTCCTTCCTTCCGCAGGCTGGAATGGATAAGCATTTTGAGCTACTATTTGGCACTCCGATTGGGCTGGACTACGAGCATGCGGCAAAGCTATATGATGGTGCATTTACACGTGCAGGCAGCTGGGAGCAGTTCAGAGCTGCATTTATCGAAGCACAGCAAGCCGGCGGACTTCATATTATTGAGATTCCAACAACGCGTGCTATGAATGTTACCCACCATCGCGGCATATGGCCAGTGCTGGAGCAGCGACTTCAGCAGCTGAAGGGCTAGGTGATGGCATGAAGTCAGACGTTCAAGGAACAGATCAAGGAACAACGAATGGAACCATCTATAGCATTCGTGGTGTAAGCTATAACGTACGGTGCATCGGAAGCGGTGAGCCACTGCTGCTTATTCATGGCTTTACTGGCTCAATTGCGCAGTGGGAGCCGCTCGCAGCAAGCTTATCTCGAACATATCAGTTAATTATGGTAGATATGCTTGGACACGGCAGCTCTGATGCACCGCTACAGGTAGAGCGATACTCTACCTTTGAAGTAGTCGAGGATTTGGCTGAGCTGCTGCAGATGCTCGGGCATAAGCAGGTTCATGTGCTGGGCTATTCGATGGGCGGAAGAATTGCGCTTTCCTTTGCGATGCAAAAAAGGGAACTGGTGCGCTCACTAATTATGGAGAGCAGCTCGCCTGGACTTGCAAGTGAAGAGGAGCGGCTGGCACGTACCAAGAGCGATCAGGCGTTAGCCAAGCGAATAGAGCAGCAAGGCATTGAATGGTTTGCAGACTATTGGGGTAAGCTTCCATTGTTTAGCTCCATGCTGCAGCTGCCAGAAGCGAGGCAGAAGCAGCTACATGAGTTAAGACTGCGCAATCGTCCATTCGGTCTTGCCCAAAGCCTGCGAGGGATAGGGACAGGCGTGCAGCCCTCGTGGTGGCAGCAGCTTGATGAGCTGATGATACCTGTGCTGCTCATTGCAGGTGAACTTGATACAAAGTATTGTCATATTGCAAAGCAGATGCAAGGCAGGCTGCCACAAGCACAGCTGGAAATTGTGCCAGGTGCAGGTCATAATGTACATGTGGAACAGCCGCATTTATTTGATACAATAATAAAGAGGTTTCTAGATAAGAAAGGGATGGTGTAGGCATGGCAGTAGTACCTTGGGTTAAGCAAGGCGAGTATGAGGATATTATTTATGAAACATATGAAGGCATGGCCAAAATTACGATCAATCGTCCAGAGGTGCGCAACGCATTTCGTCCAAAGACAGTTTCGGAGCTAATCGATGCTTTTGCATGGGCGCGCGATGACGCCAGTATTGGTGTTATCATTCTGACAGGTGCAGGCGATCTCGCATTCTGCTCAGGCGGCGATCAGAAGGTTCGTGGTCATGGTGGCTATGTTGGTGAGGACCAAATTCCTCGATTGAATGTGCTTGATCTTCAGCGCTTGATTCGCACAATTCCTAAACCAGTTGTAGCTATGGTTGCTGGCTACGCGATTGGTGGAGGTCATGTATTACATATTGTATGTGACTTGACGATTGCAGCAGATAACGCTCGTTTTGGACAAACAGGTCCAACCGTAGGTAGCTTTGACGGTGGCTACGGTGCAGGCTATCTTGCACGCATTGTTGGTCATAAGAAGGCAAGAGAAATCTGGTACCTATGTCGTCAGTACAATGCTCAGGAAGCACTGGACATGGGTCTTGTAAATACAGTAGTGCCGCTAGATCAGCTGGAAGCTGAAACGGTGAAATGGTGTCAGGAAATGCTAACGAAAAGCCCTACGGCGCTTCGCTTCTTGAAGGCAGCATTTAACGCAGATACGGATGGTCTTGCGGGAATTCAGCAGCTAGCTGGTGACGCAACGCTGCTTTACTACACAACAGAAGAGGCGAAGGAAGGCCGTGACGCGTTTAAGGAAAAGCGTACACCGGACTTTAAGCAGTTCCCAAGATTCCCATAATGTATAATATGTGATCATTAAGTCCTCGAGTTCAAGCTTCGAAGCCTGCCGAATGAAACGTTCAGCATGACAAGAGTGATCCTGGGGACTTTTTGAACTACCTCTTCAAATAAGGGTTCATTAAGCTCGGCCGAATTCAAGATTCGATGACGAATAAAGTCTCAGTACTGCTTCGTGACCAAAGCCAGACTTAATGAATTACCTCTAGAGGGAATGATGAAAAAGGGGGGTTACTATGCAAATACCCATCTGGCTGGAAAAGCGAGCTTATCTAACCCCTGATCGAATAGCTGTTGAAGCTGCAGAAGGAACAATCAGCTTCGCCGAGCTGCGCTTGCAGGCAAGAAATGCTGCAGCGAATCTGCTGGAGCATGTACAGGCTGGAGATGTTGTCGCTTGCTTAAGCGAGAGCAGTATGGCTTTTGTTACGCTTGTGCACAGCATACCTTATACGGGTGCACAGCTGATGCCGCTTAATACTCGCTTAACAGAGCATGAGCTGCTGTATCAGCTGCGAGACAGCCGTTGCCGCCTGCTTGTATATAGTGAAAGCTATGCAAACATAGCAGAAGCGCTTCAGCAGGAGCTCGAGCAGCTTCATATCGTATCGATAACTGAATTGCAATCCGATGCAGCAGCTGCCCCAACGCAGCTGCTGCATGACGTTGAGGAGCAAGCAGTTTATACGATTATGTATACATCAGGTACGACGGGCTATGCGAAGGGTGTGCTGCAAAGCTATGACAACCACTTTAGCTCGGCTATCGGTTCGATGCTCAATCTTGGTTTGTCAGAGCAAGACAAATGGCTAGCTGCTGTGCCTTTATTCCATATAAGCGGTCTATCGATTCTGCTGCGCAGTGTGATTTACGGCATTCCAATTGTGATACAGGAGAGGTTTTCGCCTAAGTCAGCGAATGCAGCCATTATGCATCAAGGGGTAACGGTCATGTCAGTCGTTAGTAATATGCTGCTTCGTATGCTAGAGGAGCTGGGAGAGCAAAGCTATCCAGCAAACTTTCGCTGCATGCTGCTTGGTGGAGGTCCAGCACCATTACCTCTGCTTGAAGCCTGTGTTGCTAAGCAAATTCCAGTCGTACAAACGTACGGAATGACGGAGACCTGCTCGCAGTTCGCAACGCTTCATCCTGAGTATATGCTGACGAAGCTGGGCTCAGCTGGTAAGCCATTGTTTCAAGGAGACCTTCGTATCGTACAGAATGGTAACGTTCAGCCGGCTGGTGAAGCAGGTGAAATTATCGTGAAGGGGCCTAACGTAACAAGAGGCTATCTGAATGGTGCCGCAGCGGACAGCTTTGATGAAGGCTGGCTATATACAGGAGATATCGGATATGTTGACGAGGAAGGCTTTTTATTCGTGCTGGATCGGCGTAAGGACATGCTGATCTCTGGCGGTGAAAACGTATATCCTGCAGAAATCGAGTCTGTATTAATCGGTCATCCCGATGTACTAGAGGCAGGGGTTACTGGAGCGGAGCATGAGGTATGGGGGCAATGTCCGATTGCCTTTGTCGTTATGCGGCCAGGTAAGATGCTGAATGAAGAAGAGCTGCTAAGCTATTGCCGCGCTCGTCTAGCTAAGTATAAGCTGCCTACAGCCATCTATGCGGTAGAGGAGCTGCCGAGAAATGCTTCCAACAAGCTGCTCCGTAGAGAGCTGAGCAAGCTGCTGCCGATGAATTAAACAAGGCTGCAGAAGCAACGAGTAGGATGTGATGGAATGAAGATTGATTCGGTCATACTGCATCGCCTCCGGATGGAGCTGGTGTCACCGTTCGTAACGTCATATGGCGCCTATACAGATCGTGAGACGATTATTGTTCAAGTCATAGATTCAGATGGTCATGTCGGCTGGGGTGAATGTGTCGCTTTTGCTACCCCTTGGTATACCGAGGAAACGGTGCAAGGTGCCTGGCATATGCTCCAGCAATTTATTATACCGCCCTTACTACAGCAAGAGATTAAGCATCCTCGTGAGCTCACGCAGCTGTGGAGCGGGATTAAGCGTAACGCAATGGCGAAGGCAGCTGTTGATATGGCTGTATGGGATGCCTATGCAAAGCGCCAAAACAAGCCTCTGTATCAGCTAATTGGTGGTACTCGTCATGAGATAAAGGTTGGCGTAGCTATCGGTTTGCAGCCTACCATCGATCATTATTATGAGCTTATCGATCAATATCTTGAGCAGGGCTATGAACGGATAAAAGTAAAAATTAAGCCGGGGCAGGACCTTTCGTTAGTTGCCGCACTTCGAGAGCGATATCCGCAGCTGCCACTAATGGCTGATGCGAACTCAGCCTACACGCTCGAACAGACGGAAGAGCTGATGCAGCTAGATCCATACAATCTGATGATGATCGAGCAGCCGCTTGCAGCCGACGACATAATTGATCATGCACAGCTGCAGCAGCACTTGCAAACACCAATCTGTCTCGATGAGAGCATATTGCACGCAGAGGATGTGCGCAAAGCGATACAGCTAGGCAGCTGCAAGGTTGTAAATGTGAAGCTTGGTCGTGTTGGCGGCTGGAATGAAGCCTTACGTATTCATCAGCTATGCCGTGATCATGATGTACCGTTATGGTGTGGCGGGATGCTGGAGACAGGCATTGGCCGAGCGCATAATATGGCGCTCGCTACGCTGCCAGGGTTTACAATACCGGGAGATATATCTGCTTCCTCGAGGTACTGGCAGCGCGACATCATTACACCAGAAGTGACTGTGGATCAAGGTAGCGTACGCTTACCAGATCAGCCAGGTATAGGCTTTGAGGTTGATGAGCAGTATGCTGAGAGCCTGTCACTAGATAAGCTAGTGATGCGTTGAACATAAAAGTCAGGTAAGAGAAAAACAATACAGGTACAGTATGAGACAGGTACAGTATGAGCAATTTGCAATTTGCAGTATTAGCGGAATTAATAGAATTAGCAGCAAAAAACAAGAGCAAGCAGACTCACTGTAGCATGACAGTGGCTGCTTGCTCTTGCTTTTGTTAACCAATAAGAATATTGTCTTCTGGATAGCTGATACGTGATTGCTGCTTGCGTGTAGCGAGTGCATAAGCGAGAGTTAATGGACCGAGTCTGCCGATAAACATCGTGATGCTCACAATGATTTTACCGGGTAACGATAAATCCTTCGTTAACCCCATCGATAGACCTGTGGTGCTGAAGGCTGACGTTGCTTCGAATAGCACCTCGAGAAAGTGATCCTCTAGCAGATCCTCGGTAATCGTAAGCGCCAGAGCTACAAGCAGTACGACCATAATCGAGCTCATTACGACCGCAAGTGCGCGAAGGATCGAGCCATCTGGGACGCGTCTGCCAAAAGCATGTACTTTGCCTCCGCCTCTGAAGGTCGTTATGGTGGCAAGGATTAGCACGACGACTGTGTTAATCTTTACACCGCCGCCCGTACCACCAGAGGCTGCACCGATGAACATAAAGATAATAAGTAAAAACTGAGATGCAGGCAGCATGCTTGTAATATCTATGGTATTAAAGCCCGAGCTGCGGGGCACAAGGGTTTGGAACCAAGCCGCCTGAAAGCGTTCGTTACCATTCAATAACCCGAACGTGGAAGGATTCATCGATTCGAGTAAGAAGAGAATGCTGAAACCAATGATCGATATAATGAGAGATGAGGAAAGCACAATTTTCGTGTGCAAAGAAAATTTGCGCCATCTTCTTTTTTGAACAAGCTCAATTATAACGATGTACCCCAGACCACCGGCAACAAACAGGGTAATGACAACGAAATTGACAATCGGATCACCGACATAAGCTACAAGTCCTTCAGACCATAAGGCAAAGCCTGCATTGTTAAAGGCAGATATCGAGTGAAACAGACCGTAGTAAAATGCATTTCCCCAGCCCATGCTCGGCTGCCAATGTACAGTCAGAATAAGCGTCGCAATGGATTCAAATGCGAATACGATGATCATAATATAAATACAGAGCCGGACAAGCCCTTGAGCGCTTGTCGATTGAGTCGTTTGCTGAATGAGCAGACGATCCTTTAACCCAATGCGCTTTCTCATAATAATCGCAATAATTACGCTGATGGTCATAAAGCCGAGACCACCGATCTGAACAAGAATCATGACGATTGTTTGTCCTGCCACAGTGAAGTCGTCACTTAGATCAAGCACACTTAAGCCATTTACGCATACAGCGGATATGGCAGTAAACAGTGCATTAATAAACCCAATGGAATGACCAGATGTAGAGGAAAAGGGCATCATAAGCAGCAGCGTACCGCACCCGATCAGTAGTGCAAATATAACAATGATCATTTGCGGAGGGTTTAGCTGGTATCGGAATGCTAACAGCCCTGCTTTTTGGTTTAATTTATTTTTTTCGTTCATAATACTTCTCCAGCTGCAGCACTTGCTCCTGGCTACCGATAACGAGTAGAATGTTGCCAGCCTCGATCTTATCATCGGCGCTTGGTGCAATGTTCATGCGCTGCTCCGTTTTAATGGCGAGAATGGTGCAGCCGAAGCGGGCGCGAATATTAAGCTTTTGAAGTGAAAGTCCGATCATGGCAGCTGGCGCGAGCATCTCGACAATATTATATTCATCGGATAGCTCAATATAGTCGATAATGCTGTTCGAGCTAAGCTGATTCGCAAGCCGCACCGCCATATCGCGTTCAGGGTAAATGATCTTGTCAGCGCCTATTTTTCGAAGCACATTGCCATGCATCTCATCGCGCGCTTTTGTAATAACGATCGGAATATTCATTTCCTTAAGCATCAACGTCGTTAAAATACTTGCCTGCAGATCATCGCCTATAGCTACGATGGCATGAGTAAAATTACTTACGCCGAGCTGCTTAAGCACAACCTCATCTGTACAATCCGCTTGGACAGCATGGGTCGCATAAGGGGCTATATCCTGTACTAGCTCAGCATCCTTGTCCACAGCAAGCACCTCGTGACCGTTATCAACTAAGGTACGCGTCATGCTGCTGCCGAATCTTCCGAGTCCAACGACTAGAAATTGTTTTTTCTTCATCCATGGTCACTTCCTAATAATATTCCAAATAATAACTGCCTACGAAGAATGATAAACATCGAAAAACGATAATGCAATAACAATATTCAATCACGATTATGTACCAAGTGATTCCTAATGCGGCATCGTCCGACAGGGTATAATTTATGTTATAATATAATATAGTGTAAATCACGTGATACTGACTTCTCAGAGGTGAATTTTTTGAAAACGGGAAAGAAGCCGATACTATGGAGCTTGATTGCTCTAGTGCTTCCATTATTAATGGTTATACCGGGGTTGAACATTGCGGCATTACTGCTTATGTTGGTTCCATATACAGTACTTTATACGCTGCTAAATCGAAATTCGAGCATTGTTCATACGCTGGCCGTGCTCGTTATCGGAAGTTTAATTTTAGATCCGATCCTTTATTTAAGCTTTAGTTGTATGGCTATCATTCCGAGCATTGTTCTAGCTAACTATTATAAAAAAGGTCTAGCTTCGAGCTCTATTGTTCCGAAAATGATCGGCCTTGTTGTCGTCATGTTTATGCTAGGCTTGTTGATGCTTGAAAACATACTGAACATTTCGATCATATCGGATATGAGCAATTACATGACAACAATGCTCAACGATGTTGCCGCACAGGGCATGTCGCCTATCGCATGGAGCTCCGAGATGACAGATAGCTTCGTCACCATTATGACGAGCATGATTCCTTTAGTATTCTTTATTATGGCGCTGCTTGTCGTCGCATGCTCCCACACCATCGCTCGCAGAGTGGTTCACGCCGAGGGACTGCAAGTGACAGCCTACCCGAAGGCTAAGGATTGGAGGCTGCCACGCTTTCTAGTTTTTGTGTATTTTATTGCCTATTTACTCGAGCTAACGATTGACCCTACAGATGGTTCGTTTATGACACTGGCGATTATGAACCTTGTACCAGCATTAAGCATCATCTTTGCAATACAAGCTGTAGGCTTCTTTTACTATATTGCCGACAATCGCGGCTGGGCGAAGGTTATACCATTCCTGATTGCTTTTCCGGTACTTTTGCTACCACCAGCAAGCATTATTGGTCTTTTGGATGTAGCTTTTCCACTTAGAAAAATGTTTTCTAAGCAACAATAGGCACAGGAGCGATAATCATTATGCCAAATTTTTTATCTAAACGCTGGCATGGGCTTCACAGTGTATTGGCCCTGCTTATCGTGCTATTACTATCAGCGCTGCTTAGCTATTTTTCATGGATAGCAGGACTTGTAGGACTGCTGCTTGCTATTGGTACAGCGATCTATATGTATATCGCTGAGCGTGCCTTTCGCAAGGACTTCAAGCAGTATGTTCAGACGCTGTCCTACCGTTTAAAGACTAGCGGTACCGATATTATTCAACAGCTGCCATTCGGCATTATCATATATAATGATGAGCAGCTCGTTGAGTGGCACAATCCGTATATTGGCCAAATATTCAAGGAGGATAACTTAGTCGGTGAGTCAATTAGCAAACTATTTCCGGCGTTATCTCAATTGAAGGAGCCTGACACTGTAGCAGAGGTTATGCTGCATCAGCACATGTATCGTTTAACCTTCAGGGAAAAAGCACAGGTTGTCTATGTGGAGGATATTACAGAATCATGGGCATTGCATAAAAAGTACGATGAAGAGCGTCTGTCGCTAGGAATTGTCATGATCGACAATCTCGAAGAGGTGACGCAGGGCTTAGATGATCATCAACGAAGCTCACTGCTATCCAAGGTGACGGGGCTGATTACGGACTGGGCTCAGCGGCATGAGGTGCTGATCAAGCGGCTTACCTCTGATCGTTTTATGCTCATTACTGATGTGCATACCCTTCGTATATTGGAGCAAACACGCTTTGATATATTAGATGATGTGCGAGAGATGACTAGCGATCAGAAGATTCCGATTACACTAAGCATTGGCTTTGCTGCGGGTGCTGAGCATATTGTAGAGCTTGGTCAATGGGTGAATCGAAGCTTAGATATTGCGCTAGGCCGAGGAGGCGACCAGGCAACGGTTAAGCTTGGAACGCGCCAAACCTTCTACGGCGGCAAAACGAATGCAGTAGAGAAGCGGACAAAGGTCCGTGCACGTGTCGTCGCACACACACTGCGTGATCTCATTAAGGAAAGCTACAATGTCATCATTATGGGACATCGTACACCTGATACGGATTCAATTGGCGCCGCAGTAGGTATACTGAAGGCCGCACGCATGCTCGGCAAGGAAAGCTATATCGTGCTAGAAGGTGTGAACCCGTCGATCGACCGTATGATGGAGCTGCTGCGCGAGGACGAGAAAATTGCGCAACGATTTATTACGCCTGATCAAGCGATTGCACTTATGAACAGCCATACGCTGGCTGTTGTTGTAGACACGCATAAGGCATCGATGGTTGCAGAACCGAAGCTGCTTAGCATGACGGAGCGCATTGCGGTCATCGACCACCATCGTCGCAGCGAGGAGTTTTTAAGTCATGCGACGCTCATGTATCTTGAGCCTTATGCCTCGTCAACGTGTGAGCTCGTGACAGAGCTGCTTCAATACATTCATGATCGTATCTCACTCGACGTGCGTGAAGCAACATCTCTGCTGGCTGGTATTACTGTTGATACAAAAAGCTTTTCGCTGCGGACTGGTGCAAGAACGTTCGAAGCGGCATCGTTCCTTAGACGCAACGGCGCTGACTCGTCTATGATTCAGCGGATGCTGCAAGAGGATCTGAATGGCTATATTACGAAATCCGAAATTATTAAGCATGCAACGATACTGTACGACCATATTGCGGTTGCAGTTGTTGCACAGGGAGAAGTTAAACCGCAGCTGCTTATCGCGCAATCGGCTGATACACTGCTTAACATGTCCAATATATATGCCTCCTTCGTTATTGCAGAACGACCAGACGGGATCGTCGCGATCAGTGCACGCTCGTTCGGTCAGATTAATGTACAGGTCATTATGGAGCGTATGGGTGGCGGTGGACATTTAACGAATGCAGCAGCACAGCTCGAGTGTACGGTAGATGAAGCAGCTGATAAACTAAAAGCAATACTGAAACAAATTGATGAAGAAGAGGGGTTATTTGAATGAAGGTAATTTTTTTACAAGATGTAAAGGGCCAAGGTAAAAAAGGTGAAATTAAAGACTTGTCTGAGGGCTATGTTCGTAATTTTCTACTTCCAAAAAACCTGGTTAAAATTGCTTCTGAAGGTAACGTAAAAACTCTTGATATGCAAAAGGCTTCCGAAGATAAGCGCAAGCAGCAAGAGAAGGAAAATGCGATTGCTCTAGGCAAAAAGCTAGAGGAGCTTGTCGTTATCGTAAAAGCAAAAGCCGGCGAAGGCGGGCGTTTGTTCGGTGCGATTACAAGCAAGCAAATCGCTGATTCACTTGCTAAGCTAGGCTATAAAATTGATAAGCGTAAAATTGAGCTTGATGAGCCGATTCGTTCGCTAGGAACAACACAGGTACCCGTAAAGCTTCATCCAGAAGTGAAAGGTACACTAAAGGTGCAAACTGTCGAAGAATAATTAATATGCAGCAAAGTAACGAGAGGAGTGTGCTAGGGCGATGAACCCAGAAGCTATTTTCGACCGTGTACCACCGCAAAACATGGAAGCAGAGCAGGCAGTTATAGGTGCAGCATTGCTTCAGTCGGAAGCGTTAATTACTGCGATGGAACGGGTTAAAAGTGAAGATTTCTACAGCACCGCCCACCAATTGATCTTTGAAGCAATGATCGAGCTGGGGGAAAATAATCAGCCGATTGACCTCGTTACGCTTACTGCTCATTTGCAGGATAAGGGTTCACTGGAGGAAATTGGCGGTGTAAGTTATTTGGCAAAGCTGGCCAATTCCGTTCCTACAGCTGCCAATGTAGAATACTATGCTCAAATCGTTGAAGAAAAATCGATGCTGCGTAGACTTATACGTACAGCAACGAACATTGTCTCTGACGGCTATGCAAGTGCAGATGATGTGACCAGCTTACTGAGTGATGCAGAGAAAAATATACTGGAAATCTCCAATCGCCGTTCCAGCAGCGGCTTTGTCTCGATTCGTGATGCATTGATGGAGGTTTTCGAGAAGGTTGAGTTTTTATATGCCAATCGAGGTGGGACCTCGGGTATTCCGTCTGGGTTCGTTGATCTGGATCGGATGACCGCAGGCTTTCAGCGCAGTGACCTCATCATCGTTGCTGCACGTCCATCGGTAGGTAAAACAGCCTTCGCCTTGAATATCGCACAGAATGTAGGCGTGCGTGCAAAGGAAACGGTAGCGATCTTCTCACTGGAGATGTCCGCCGCACAGCTCGTTCAGCGTATGATCTGTGCAGAGGCCAACGTTGATGCGACACGTCTGCGTACCGGTAATCTGGAGGCAGACGATTGGGAGAAGCTGACGATGGCGATTGGTTCGCTATCGGAGGCGAACATTTTTATCGATGATACTCCGGGGATTATGGTAGCTGATATCCGTGCGAAGTGCCGCCGCTTGAAGAAGGAAAAGGGGCTAGGTATGATTCTTATTGATTACTTGCAGCTCATATCTGGACGCGGTAAAGCAGGGGAAAACCGCCAACAGGAAGTATCTGAGATCTCTCGTACGCTAAAGCAAATTGCTCGTGAGCTTGATGTACCTGTTATTGCACTGTCCCAGCTTAGTCGTGGTGTCGAGCAGCGTCAGGACAAGCGTCCAATGATGTCCGACCTTCGTGAATCTGGATCGATTGAGCAGGATGCCGACATTGTATCGTTCCTGTATCGTGACGATTACTATGATAAGGAATCCGAAAAGAAGAATATCATCGAGATTATTATTGCCAAGCAGCGTAACGGACCAGTTGGTACCGTCGAGCTAGTGTTCCTGAAAAACTTCAATAAGTTCGTAAATTTAGATAGAAATCATCAAGATCCATCACAGGCCTCATAAATAACCGAACGATCACCAAGCGAACAATTTTATTGTTCGCTTTTTTGTTTGACTTTTAATGGGTCGATTGCTAAAATAATTATGCTGTTTTTGTGGAAGCTTAATCGGTATATGGTTTCATTGAATGATAAATTTTTCGATGGTTTACATCGAATGGAGGTATGGTTATGTCAACAGTAGTAGTTGTTGGAACACAATGGGGAGATGAAGGGAAAGGTAAAATAACTGACTATCTTGCAGAAGGTGCGGATGTCGTTGCACGCTACCAAGGCGGTAACAACGCTGGTCACACGATTCTGATCGAGAATAAGAAGTACAAGTTAACGATGATTCCTTCCGGCATATTCAATCATAACAAAACATGTGTAATTGGTAACGGAATGGTCATTAATCCAGAGGCTCTAATTGAGGAAATCAACTATATTCACGAGAATGGCTTTTCAACGGACAATCTCGTTATAAGTGATCGTGCCCATGTCATTATGCCATACCATATTAAGCTTGATGAGCTAGAAGAGGATCGCAAAGGCGATCAAAAAATCGGAACGACTCGCAAAGGGATTGGCCCTTGCTATATGGATAAAGCATCTCGTAACGGTATTCGTATCGTAGACTTAATGGATGCAGAAGAATTTGAAGCACGTGTTCGTGCAATCGTATTAGAGAAAAACAAGCTTATTCAACAAGTATACGGTGCAGATCCAGTTGATGCGGATCAGATCATTAACGATTACCTACGTTTTGCGGAAGTACTGCGTCCGTATGTAACCGATACGTCTGTTGTGCTGAACGACGCAATCGACAGCAATAAAAATGTATTGTTTGAGGGTGCACAGGGCGTGATGCTGGACATCGATCAAGGTACTTACCCGTATGTTACATCGTCAAACCCATCTGCAGGTGGAGTATGCATCGGCTCAGGTGTTGGTCCATCTCGCATTCAGCAGGTTATTGGTGTTGCTAAAGCGTATACGACTCGTGTAGGTGATGGTCCATTCCCTACGGAGCAGGACAATGAGATTGGACAGCTTATTCGCGATAAAGGCCATGAGTATGGTACGGTTACTGGTCGTCCGCGTCGTGTGGGCTGGTTCGATACAGTCGTTGTTCGTCACGCACGTCGCGTAAGCGGCATTACAGGCTTATCTCTCAACTCCATCGACGTACTGACAGGGCTTGAGACGGTTAAGATCTGCACAGGTTATAAATACCGCGGTGAAGTGATCTACAACTATCCAGCAAGCTTGAAGGCGGTTGGCGAGTGTGAAGCGATCTATGAAGAGCTTCCAGGCTGGAGCGAGGATGTTTCTGGCGTTAAGCGTTTAGAGGAGCTTCCGACGAATGCGCTGAATTATGTTCGCCGCATCGAAGAGCTAACAGGCATACCGATTGCTATCTTCTCTGTTGGCCGCAACCGTGAGCAAACTAATCAAGTTTTACCTATCTATGTATAGGCAGCTCTATCTCTAGAGCAGCTAGCTTTATAAGGCTTCGCGCGGACCGCTATCGGCGGCACGGCGAAGCCTTATTTTATTGTTTTCACCCTATAGGAAGAATGGGTCTCTTTTTTTCTGTCCATAATGATAGAGAAGGGGTGAGAGAGAATGGCTTGGAAGATTGGATTATGGATGACAAGAATTGTAGCTATTGTTGTTATTGCAGCCTTATTGTCGATATGGACGACGGGATATGTTGTGACGAGTTACGTTTCAGCACTGCTAAAGCAGTATGAGATTCCGATAGAGGTAGAGCCGATGGCTCTATCAGATGTTTGGAGTATGATATGGGGTACGAATAAGTCCGCGGCGATCGCAGCTAATACGCCTGATGATAGACAGCAGCAGGATCAGATAGATAAGGTAGATCACGATGATATTCGGCAGGGGCAAGTGTCGGGCGAAATAGATGGTACAGATGAACAAACAGATATAGAGCAATCAGATACGGAGCAATTAGACGAGCTTACAGAGGGAACAACAGGGCAGCAGGAGGAAGAGGATATCTGGGAGCAGGATACGCTGGACGTGCTTGCACCTGTAGAAACAGGGGGCCAATCAACGATTACACCTGAGGATATTGACGCCTCGAAGGAGTTGTTAGCAACGGAGGATAAGGAGCGGCTGTTCGAGCTGTTAATGCTCAAGCTACCTTCCGAATCGTGGCAAATGTTCTCGACCTACATAGAGGATGGCCTTACAGAGCGGGAGCTTACCGACATTCAGCAGGTCATGGCGCAGCATTTATCGAAGGAAGAATATGAAGAATTAATGGTAATTCTAAAAAAATATTAA
This sequence comes from Paenibacillus camelliae, assembly GCF_023715345.1. GTDB lineage: Bacteria > Bacillota > Bacilli > Paenibacillales > Paenibacillaceae > Pristimantibacillus > Pristimantibacillus camelliae. Next base: position 32,364 of record NZ_JAMBNY010000018.1, on the reverse strand, counting down.
TGTGTCATAGTTTTGGCAAAGGTTGCCCGTATTTATGACCGTGTGTTAAAGTAAAAGGCAGGTGATCCGACAGGAGCATGTGTCTTTTTTCCTGTTCCGACACCGACACTAACAGCAAAAGTGCGAAAAGGAGAATATCATGGCCGGATTCGGGGACATGAGTCGTTTGAAGGCGTATGCTTCAAGCTTAGTCAATAAGCTAAAAGGTAGCTCTTCATCAAAGGACTCAGACAACGAGCATGTACAACAAAACGATGCAACCGATGCAGTGATACGTACAACACCACTTTGGCGTAAAAAATCCACAATCATTGGTGGAGCCATTATTGCAGTAACCGCTTCAGTTATTATTGGTGTTCAACAATATCAACAATATATTAAAACGAATACTTTTGAAATTTTTCATGTATATCAAAACGGTGAATACGTAGGTACGGTTAATCATAAAGATGAGGTTCAGCAATTCATCGAGGAAGAGGAACTGGAGCTTGCTAACAACAATCCTGGCGTCTCGATGGAGCTTGAAACAGGCGAGCTTACATACGAATCAGAGGTAGGATTTAAGATCGCAGCAGATTCTGAAGCAACATTAAGCAAGCTAGAGCAATCTTTCGCTTCACATGCAGTAGGGGTTGCGATCGTTGTAGATGGGAAGACACTTGGCTATGTCAAGGATGAGGTTGCAGCTACGAATATATTGAATCGACTGCAGAGTCAATATGCACCACAGGCAGCATCGGTGCAGGAATCAAGACAAATTCAATCCCTTTCCTATAATGCGAATGAGGAAGCAGCAGATGATAAGGCTTCTTCAGAAGCTAATGCATCATCAGAGGATGAATCGCTTACGATTAAAGATGTTGGATTTGTAGAGAAAGTCGATATTACGTTGGATCAGATCGAGCCAACAGCTATACTAGAAGAAGAAGATTTATATAAGAAAATAGTAGATGGCAGCACGAAGCCTACGAAATACGTTGTGCAAAAGGGCGATTGCATCGGCTGTATTGCACAAAAATTTGGTATCTCAGAGCAGGTTATTTATGAAAACAATCCTTCGATTGAAGGAGATAGAATTACAGCAGGCGATGAGTTAGATTTAACTGTACGTATGCCTGATATTACTGTTCGTTCCGTAGAGGAGCTTGTAGAGATTGAAGAAATTGCAATTCCGATTCAATACGTAGAGAACGATGAAATGCGTGAAGGTGAGCAAAAGACGATTCAAAACGGTTCACCAGGCAGTCAGCGCCTCGTATACGAGGTAACGAAGGAAAACGGATATATTCTATCCGAGGAGCTTGTCGCTCAGGAAGTGATTGAGGAAGCAGTGCCAACGATTATTGAGAAGGGCACGATGATTATCGCAGGAACTGGATCAGGCTCGTTTGCTTATCCGGTATCTAATTACCGAATCTCCAGTAAGTTCGGCAAGCGTTGGGGACGACTGCATGCTGGTGTAGACTTTACGGGGAATAAATCAATTAAAGCGTCTGACGCTGGTGTCGTTGAATTTGTTGGCAATAAGAACGGCTACGGCAAAACGATCATTATCGACCATAAAAATGGCTATAAAACATTGTACGGACATTTAAGCTCGTATGATGTAAGCAAAGGCGATAAGGTTGCAAAAGGCGATAAGATTGGTGTAATGGGCAACACGGGACGTTCGACCGGCGTTCATTTACACTTTGAAATTTTGAAAAACGGCGAGGCGGTTAATCCGCTAAGTTATCTATAAAACAAAGGCTGAATTAGTAGGAGTAAGAGCTCCTAACTGATTCAGCCTTTTATTATGAAACGAGTAAGGTACAAGCGACTCGCCTATGGTAAAATAGAAGTACGATGATTAAAGGCGGTGTTGACACATGTACGGAAAAGTTTTAGTAGTAGATGACGAGCAGCCTATTGCAGATATATTGAAATTCAGCCTTGAAAAGGAAGGCTATGAGGTGATATGCGCATTTGATGGAGCGGAAGCTGTATCATTGGCATTTTCGGAGCAGCCCGATCTTATTCTGCTGGATCTGATGCTGCCTGTGAAGGATGGAATGGACGTGTGCCGCGAGGTCCGTACAAAGCTGAATATGCCGATTATTATGCTAACTGCGAAGGATAATGAAATCGATAAGGTGCTCGGACTTGAGCTCGGAGCGGATGATTATGTTACGAAGCCATTCAGCACAAGAGAGCTGCTTGCACGTGTGAAGGCACATCTGCGGAGACAGAAAAAGTCTAGCCAAGAGCAACAGCAGGTTGTCGAGGCAGGACAGATTGAGCATGAGCCGGAGCAGCAGGGCTTCAAGCTGTTTAATCTATTTATCGATACCGATATGTATGTGCTCTACAAGGACGGTGAGCCTGTTGAGCTGACGCACCGAGAGTTCGAGCTTGTACATTATATGGCTCGCAATAGCGGCAAGGTGATGACACGCGAGCATCTACTGCAGGCCGTATGGGGCTTTGAATATTTTGGAGATGTGCGCACGGTAGATGTTACAATCAGGCGCCTGCGTGAAAAGATTGAGGATGATCCTAGTCGTCCTGAATATATTCTTACGCGCCGTGGCTTAGGCTATATGATGCGCAATCCGAAATTCGGGAGTTTAGGATGAAGCTGAGGTGGAAGGTGAAGCCGTTCTTCCAGACGGTGCAGGTTAAGCTTGTTATCATCTATGTCCTGCTTATTTTAGTAGCGATGCAGCTCATCGGGGTTTATTTTATTAGCACGGTGAAAACATCGCTCATTAACAACTTCACGAATAATTTAAAGGAGCAGGCTGATATTTTGGCTAAATTCGCCGCGCCTAGCTTATCGCCGACGATGGATAGTGATGGGGATGCGACAGAAAGCACGAATGAGGATCTCAATCTTGTCGTGCGTAATTTGTTCAGTATAAGCGGAGCAGAGGTGCAGGTGCTCGATAACAACGGTAAAATCGTGGCCACCTCTCTGCAGCTTCATCAGTCATATATTGGGCAGAAGAATAAATCGCTGGCGGTCAGCCGTGCGCTGCAAAATATATCTGACAATGAAGAAGAGTTTATTGATGAGGACGGAACGCGCAAGAAAATGATTGCTGTTCCCGTCACCTATAATGAGAAGGTCGTCGGAGCCGTTCATATCGTTGCATCGATGACTGAAGTATATAACACGATGGACCGCGTCAATCAGATCTTCTTCTCAGGTACAATTATTGCATTATGCTTAACGGGTGTGCTTGGCGTTGTGCTCGCCCATACCATTACTCATCCGATTCAAGGCTTGACGCGTCAGGCTGAGCTTGTTGCAGAGGGGCACTTTGATATGAAGGCACCTGTACTCGGCAACGATGAGATTGGACGGCTAAGCATGGCATTTAACGATATGACAATTCGTCTAAAGGAAGCATTGTCTGCTAACGAAGAGGAGAATGAGAAGCTAATCTCCGTTCTATCTAATATGAGTGACGGTGTACTTGCTGCAGACGAAAGCAATACGGTTATCGTCTGGAATAAACGCGCACTTGAGCTGCTAGAGCTAGGTACGCTGCAGAATACTCAGCTTCCAGCAGTGCTTGGCCTTAGTGAGGAGCAGCTTGCTGAGCTGCAGCAGGGTCGCACGCAAATCTTCATTATGAGCAAGGAGCATTATGATGAAGCGGATATGGATGAAGAGGAAACAATTCTAAAGGTGACTTTATCACCTATTCATCGACGTGACCGCGGCATCACTGGCTCGATTGCGGTGCTGCAGGATGTTACCGATCAGGAGAAGCTGGAGTATTCACGCCGGCAGTTTGTTGCCAACGTATCGCACGAGCTTCGCACACCGCTTACGACGATAAAAAGCTATGCAGAGGCGCTTAACGAAGGGGCGCTTGACGAAAGAGAGCTGTCGGAACGCTTTGTCGGTGTTATACGCAATGAGACGGAGCGCATGATTCGCTTAGTTAGTGACCTGCTGCATTTGTCGCGACTCGACTCGAATCAGGCACCGCTGCGTCGTCAGAAGACGAACATTCAGGACATGCTGGATGAGGTAGCGGATCGTTTTTCATTCCAGCTGCGGCAGAAGGCTATTACTGCTAAAGTGAAGGTCGATCGCAGCGTGAAGCAGGTATTGCTTGATCGGGATCAAATCGATCAAGTGCTAGATAATTTAGTATCCAATGCGGTTAAATATACGACGGATGGTGGCAGTATTATCATTACAGCGATGCGCTCCAAGGATAAAGCCTATGTGGATATTAGCGTACAGGATACCGGGATTGGTATTCCGGGCAAGGACCTATCACGAATATTTGATCGTTTCTATCGCGTAGATAAGGCGCGATCACGTAATCTGGGCGGTACGGGACTTGGCTTGTCTATTGCCCGGGAAATCGTTAAGCATCACGGTGGTAAGATTACACTGGAGTCAGAGCTGAATGTGGGAACGACGGTTACATTTAGTCTGCCGCTGCTGTTGGAAGGGGGCAAAGCTAAATGATCGAGCGAGCAAAAACAGGCATATTGATTCTGCTGGTGGCGCTTAGTCTTGTGCAAACCTATTTTCTTGCCTATCGGATGCCATGGCTTGGCACAACGACACGCTCTGATCAGGATTATGTGAACACGGAGCTGCTAGGTCAAGGCAGCAACGTCGAGCAGGTAGTTTTTCCAGAGGAGCTTATTCTTCATCTTGGCAGCGATGAGCACGCGATGATCTATCCGAACACGCAGTTTTACGAGCTAATTGTGCGACAGCGTCTAGCAAGCCGTGAATTCAAGGGCTTTCAGGTGCTTGTTAACCCAGGGCTAAACTGGGAGGAGATCAGGCGTGAGCATAAGGGAATTGAGCTTTCCTTTACGAAAGGGATTTCCTTCGAGCTGTTGAAAAAGTTAATGAAGCTTGATACAGAAGGCGGCGTTCAGGACAGCGTTATGCTGAGCGGTGTACTGATCTTTGCACAGGAAGAATCGGAGGAAGTGCTTGCCTATTTCTTCGATCAGAACGGATCAACCGTATATCAGGCACTTCATGTTGATTTGACGGTGAAGGATATTGGCGATTATATAGGGTTCGGCCAGTATTTGCCGCGCTTTACGTATATGCATGGTCAGCTGTACGTCGCGAATGAGCCCATTCAAGCGACGGAGTATCTATATAGCTATGAGGTGTTTACGCCTGAGCAGATGCAGCGCAGCTTATTCTTTGATTCGAGTACGACACGGGCCATCGTCAATCGATCTGGCTCGCAAATCTATACCGATGGTAAACGCGGCTTAAAGGTGGAGCAGAACGGACTATGGATTAGCTACACGAACTCTGTCGCTTCACAATCTAGCAGTGCAGCGTTTAATGAGAATGTGTACTTGGCTGTTGACTTCGTTAATCAGCATGGTGGTTGGGATACGACGTACCAGCTTGTGAACATTCCGACGGTGGAAGAGCGCTATGTTCGTTTTCGTAAATATATTGACCAGTATCCGGTTATTGATATTAGTCCATTCCATTATGGATATGTTCATCTAGGTGTGCAGCAGGGGGTAGTCGTTGAGTATGAACGCTCACTCATTAAGCTGCCACAGCAGGAGGAACGTAAGGAAATACGCTGGCTCTATGGCGGTAATCTGTTGCAAAACCAGCTGGAAACGTATGGTCGAACGGATGAGATCGTGACGATCTATCCTGCGCTTAAGGTTGTTCCACAGCAGGAGCAACGGATAGAATTTCTGCCAGTGTGGGCCGTGTTATTAGAGGATGGCAGTGAGGAAGTGCTCATGGACGCTATGCCAGCGGGATATGAGCCAAAGCATACGGTAACGACAGAGACGAAGAAAGAGACAGAGGACCAAGAGCAGCAAGAGAAACAAGAGCAGGAAGAGCAACAGCAGTAGCAAGCAGTAGCAACATTAGTAACTGTAATAACAAAAACAGTAGTAACAGTGGCGGTTGTAATAGCAACAGAATGAGCATGTCCTTAATGGCTAAGTGCGTGGTAGGTGCTATGGATCATAAGAAAAAGAGAGGTGAAGCGAGTTGGACTGGAGTAGAGCAAAGACCGTAATGATTATTTCGTTTCTGCTGTTGAATATATTGCTAGGCTATCAGCTATGGAGTAATGTCAGGGCTCAGCTTAATGCGAATGCCAACTCTGCTGAGCTTCCTGCCGACAAGCTGCAGCTGATGCAGCAGAAGCGGATTACGCTGAATACGAATCTACCGTCCGAAACACCGATGATGGGTGACTTAACGTATTTGCTAGAATCAGATAGTATGGAAAACCGTAAGCCTACCCTAATCGTGCCGGCGGTAGATAGTGCTGTTGTCTTTAATGAAAAGCAGCTGGAGCGTACGCTTGGCACATTTATTCCTGATCTAAGTGAATATGTATACGATCTGCATAGCAGCAATAGCACCGAGGGTGTATTCGTTATGCATCGGGTCGTTGACGGACGGCCAATGTTCCATACGAAGCTTGAGCTGTACAATAGCAACTTAAAAATTACGGCCTATCTGCAGGATCGCGTAGAAATTACGCGCACAGGTGAAAAGCAGCAGGTGCTGGCTTCTTCCAAGATCGTATCGAGCTTAATCGAGACGTATTTGGAGCCAGGTGCTGTCATTATAGATATTCAGCTCGGCTATTACGGGCAGATCTTTGACTCGGAGGTGCAGGTGGCAACGCCTGCATGGCGAGTGATGCTGGATGACAGCAAGGTATACTATGTGGATGCAATTAGTGGAGAGGTATTAACTGACAATACGGAGGACAAGCTATAACAGCTCCTGTCAGCCAGGAGAAGGGAATTTAGAAGAATGGGATTACGTTTTACAGTTTTAGCAAGTGGATCTACGGGGAATGCAACAATTATACAAGGTAATGATCAGACGATTATGATTGATGCGGGACTAAGCGCTAAGAAGCTGGATGAGCTGATGAAGCAGCAGGGGATATCGGGACATGAGCTCGACGCGCTGCTCGTCACACATGAGCATTCAGATCATATTAAAGGCTTAGGCGCCTTCGCACGCAAATATAACTTACCGATCTACGCGAATGAGCCGACATGGGATGCACTAGAGCGGCATGTCGGCACGATCAGTCAGGACAAGCGTATGGTGTTCCAAAGCGGGGAAGACCTATCATTCGGTACGATGCGCGTATCAACATTCCATATCTCGCATGATGCTGCAGAGCCAGTAGGGTACACCTTCGAGCAGGATGGCCGCAAGCTGGGGGTAGCAACAGATCTAGGCTATATGAGTGAAAAAGTAAAAGGCCATATTATCGATTGTGATGCACTTATACTAGAATCGAACCATGATACGGAGATGCTGCGCATGGGTCGCTATCCTTGGAACATTAAGCGGCGCATATTAAGCGACATTGGACATCTATCCAATGTTGCTGCAGGGGAAGCACTCATCGAGCTAATGACGGATCGCACGAAGCGGGTCTACCTCGCTCATCTGAGTCAGGACCATAATCAAATGGATCTAGCGATGCTAACCGTTAATTCTATATTGGAGAACAACGGAATATTTTATAAGCGAGAGGAGTTTCCGCTTCGTCCTACTTTCGCTGATCGGCCAACGCCTTGGGATGAGCTAGGTCGGCAATAAGCTCTTCAAGTGTACGATCAATTCGCTGCATCATACGAGTCAGCTCACCATCATTGACGATGCCTTTACTTGTGAGGATCGCGAGCAATCCATTCAAGGTAAGCAGGGTCTGGTAATGCTCCTGTTTTAAATCAGCGAGCTGTGCGGCGAGCTGCACATGCTCATACGTGCGGGAAGTTGTCATATAAATAAAGCCTCCTATATGTAATTTATGGTAAAATACAAATGAAGTAATTGAATGCTATTACTAGTTTAGTCTAATCTCGCAAAAACATTCCTAATTTTGTATATCAATATAGAAGAAAGATGAAGGGGGTCGCAGTTCATGAGCTTATTCGATGATGATTTTTATTCCTCGAAGGTGTCTCGCAAGGCAAAAAGAGATCTTCAAAGCGGTCACAGTCGGGGGAACAAATGGTTTTCGGGTGTAAGAAATCAGAAGCACCTACAGCTTGTTATACTTTCATCAGTAACGACCGTTATCGTCATGACCGTATTATATGGACTCATTTTTGGCTTTAACCCTTCATCTAAATCGTCAAATCTAGATCTTTCTGCGCGTGCTGTGCAAGCAAGCGACCATATTCGCCCCGCAGTCGTCAGCATCATTAATGAACAAAAGTTCTCACTTGGCCTTAATGGTGGTGTGCTGGAGCAGGATAGTGACGAAGGCGGCATATATCGCGAAACAGGTGTTGGCTCTGGCGTTATTGTGCAGAAGGATAAGGAGTATGCTTATATTGTGACCAACTATCATGTGGTCGCGTCAGCACATCGCGTGAAGGCGGTGCTGACGACCGGCGAGCAGCGTGAGGCTGAGGTCGTTGGACTTGATCAGATTACCGATCTTGCTGTATTGAAGATGAAAGCTGCCGGTATCGATCAGGTAGCAGAGATCGGAGATTCCTCCAGTCTGCGAGCAGCGGAGTTCGTCATGGCGATGGGCAATCCACTCGGTATGGGCGAATCAATTACCTTCGGTGTAGTGAGCGTCATTCGCGAAACTGTGCCGGTGTCGCTTGGGCAGAACGGCATGCTGGACTGGGAGCAGGAGGTTATTCGTGTAGATGCTGCGATTAACCAAGGTAACAGCGGAGGCCCGCTCGTTGATCTGAATGGTCGGGTAGTAGGCATCAACAGCATGAAGATTAGCAACTTCGGTGTGGAAAGCATTGGCTATGCAATTCCGATCAATAATGTTATGCCCATCGTCGGTGAGCTTATTGAGCAGGGCTATGTATCACGCGCTTACCTAGGCGTCTATATGCTCGATCTGCAGCAGTACTGGAATAGGCAGGAGCTTGATGCGGATGGCTCAGACGGTGAAGGCTCACTAAGCTTGCCGAAGGAAGTGTACGAGGGCATTATTGTACTGGAGGCACTTGGGCCTGCGAAGGAAGCGGGTCTGCAGTATAACGATGTTATCGTTAAGCTGGACGATACGAAGGTAGGAAGCACACGCGAGCTGCGGAAGTATCTGTACAATCATAAGCGCATCGGAGACAGCATCGTCGTGCATTACTATCGTGGCAACGAGCTGCGTGAAGCGACTGTTACGCTGGGCGAGAATATACCGGAAGAGTAAGGCTGGATCATATAGATGGTGAATGGGGAGCCGCAGAAAGCGAGAATGAAAAGTTACTCGCTGATCCTGCGGCTTTTGCTGTATCGAATAACGAATTGTGATATGCTAACACTATAAAAAATATGACACTCTAATGATAAAGGAAGAGACATTATGTATTGTGTATGTAAAAGCTGTATTGAGCATGCGATAGAGCGCTTTGTTGATGAATATGAGGATGCACCGGATATGGTTGATTTGAAAGAAACGGAATTCGCCGACTGGGACCCGCCGCGTAAGTGTGATCTATGCGAGGATGCTGCGGAAGTATTGGTGGTCTAGATGCATATCGGCATTGTAGCTGTAGGCAAGCTGAAGGAAAAGTATCTTGTGATGGGTATGGCTGAGTATGCAAAGCGCCTCGGCCCGTACATAAAGCTGACGATGAACGAGGTGCCAGATGAAAAGGCACCAGAGACGATGAGTGAAGCGGAAGAAGAGCAGGTGCGAGATCGCGAGGGCGAGAAGATACTTGCTCATATTAAACCGGAAGCGCATGTGATCGCCCTAGCGATCGACGGCCAGCTATGGTCGAGCGAGGAGCTGGCCGAGCAGCTGGACAAGCTCGCGACGTATGGCAAGAGCCATGTCGTGTTTGTGATTGGCGGCAGTAACGGACTGTCGCAGGCAGTGCTGAAGCGGGCGAATCAACGCCTAAGCTTCGGCCGTATGACACTGCCGCATCAGTTGATGCGGCTTGTGCTTATTGAGCAGGTGTATCGTGCGGTGAAGATAAATCGGGGGGAACCTTATCATAAGTAAAGGAGAAATTTAAAAGATAGTAACATTTTATAAATAATATTCAAAAATAACTTTTATATGGTAATATGTATATAAACGACAACGTTCTATGACGGCTGTCGTTTTCTAGTTTATATGTGGTTGTCGAATTAGGTCACTTTTTGAAATCTGAGAGGAAAGGATGTGGTTGGGATTATGTATTTTAAAGAAACCCCCTGCTTTATTGAAGGAAATGTAAAACTTCGCAAGCCTCAATTGGAGGCTTACTTAAAAATTCAATCTCATTTTCTATCAAGTCCACAGGAAGAAGCATTAGTTGTACTTCCAACTGGTACAGGGAAAAGTGGATTAATCGCCATAGCTCCTTTTGGTGTTTGTGAGGGAAGAGTACTAATTATTACACCGGGGCATGTAACAAAGAAAAGTATTGCGAAGACTATGGAGGCGCTAGACGAAAATTTTTGGATTAATACAAATGTTCTGTTTGATATTCAAGATAATCCTGTTCTAGTTTCATTTGAGAATGAAATTTTAGATAGTGAGTTAAGTAGTGCCAACATTGTTTATACTAATGTTCAACGGATAAACTCTACTAACGGTTTGTTAAACAGAGTACAAAGAGACCATTTTGATATGATAATTATTGACGAGGCACACCATGCACCTGCAGAGTCATGGCAGACTGCATTAAACTATTTTTCAAATGCTAAGGTATTGCATGTGACTGGTACACCATATCGTGGGGATGGTGTCGCTGTTCCTGGGAAGAAAATACACGAAACAAAATTATCTGAAGTAATGGAGAGTAGATATGTAAAGTGGCTTAGAAACAAAACTATAGAGACTAAGGAAATAACGTTTTATCTAGAAGATGGAAGTATACTTTCTCTTAATGAGGCTAAGGAATTAAAAGACGAAGCATGGGTGCAGAAGTCAGTTGCGATGTCGGATGCTTGTTCATTAGAAATAGTAAAAAAAAGTATTGATGAATTAGATCAACTAAAGAGAATATCTCCTCAAGTACCTCATAAAATTATGGCTTCTGCCTGTAGCATAAAACATGCAGAAAAATTGGAGGAGTTGTATAATTCAGAGGGCGTGAGTGCTGTGTTGATTCACAGTAAAATGTCGCGTGAAGAACAGGACATTAAGTTTCAACAAATTGAGCACCACAAATATAACGTAGTAGTAAATGTAGATATGATGGGTGAAGGGTATGATCATAGATACTTGACTATTGCTGCATTGTTTCGTCCATATAAAAGTTTAAATAGATTCGCACAGGTAATTGGAAGAGTATTAAGGGCGATACCTGATAACGAGATAACGCGTTACGAGGTTGATAACAATGCACTAGTAATTTACCATGATGAGCTAGGGTTAGATGAACTATGGGAGTTCTTCAAAAAAGAAGTTGATGATATTAGTCGATATAAAAAAGTTCGAGAGATTGAAATTGGTGATAATGAATATGAAAAGAGAGAAACTATTTATGGACAAGCTGTAATACGTGGAGAGTCTATTGAGCAAATTGACTCATATAGTGGACTTATTGATTTTCATAATGAATTCGAAATAGCGAGGAATTTAATTTTAGAAGAAACTGAAGCTAAGAGACAAGAGTTAAAATCCATAGGTTTAGATGATGAGCTTATCGAAGAAACACTTGAAAAAATGTTTAGAAAAAAAATCAGGGATAAAACTGACGAATTTAACCATATTTACAATGAAAAAAGACCTCTTGAAAGAAGAAAAATGATCAGAAAAATACTCACTGAAAGAATTCAGTTAGTAGCGGTTGATTTGCTTGAACAGTTTAACATTGAGCCAAAGGAAAACACACTCTATTCAAAGTTAAAACGTCTACTACCTAAATTTACTAAACCAACTACAAATAATGATGGTGTACTGGTTATTTTTATTAATACAAAAATCAAAATAAAGTTTGCAGGAAGAGACGTAATGGAAATTGAAGATTTAATAAGAGCACAGGAGTATCTGGATGATAATTTAAAACCAGAACTGGAGAGGATATTACATGGAATTTGTTAATGAATTAAAAATAAAAGTGGAGGAACTAGTTCATTTCGAATTGAATCAAGGAGTATCCCCTATTGAGTTGGCAGCTAGCATTTATGACGAAGACTATACGGAAATAAAGATAAAAAAACTATTTGAATGTATTCAATGTACTGTTCAATTTATCGATAGAGAATTTTTTAGTGAGAAAAAAGTAAAACATGAGTATCGGTACATTTATGACCGTAATAACTATCTTCAAGAAATTCATCATGATATTAATAAAGGAAGCAGTCTACTCTGGTCTAGAGCTATTGAAAGAGAAAAGTTACTTAATGATATAGCTAGAATTGCAAGCCAAACTGATAAAGTACAATTAGCTAATTTCTCAATAGAGAAACTTTCTAAAGAAGCCAGAGATTATTTAAAAAGTGTTATGTGAGAAAATCATAAATATGGAGAGTTTAGTTTTTTAATTCTAAAAAAGATCAGGGATTTTTGAGAGAGAATTGTAATACATTTCAGGTAGGAACTTCCACTTATTTTACTGATCTTAGCGTTTTATGAGTTGTATAAAAATGGATAAGAAATGTCTTTTTTATAGTTTTAAATATTGAATATTTTTCTAGTAGTAAAAAGAATATTATAATGGCTCAATAGGGAAAGTTTAATTCTGTTGAAGCATGTCCCTCATAACAAGAAGCGTTATTGAAGGGGAGTATCTTACGAAAAAACATAGTATGAGATGCAGGTCTTCCATAGTTTATGTATTATATTTATTTGTTATATATGTAAATTAACAAAATTCTCTTCATGGGGGTATTCAAATGATATTTTTTGAAGAGCTTGACCTACTACGTAGTATAAATGATCCAATACACGGAGTAATCCGAGTGTCAATGAATGAGATGCAAGTTATCCAAGACCCACTTTTTCGCAGGTTACATCATGTCAGACAGAACTCATTTTTATATAAGGTCTTTCCTTCAGCTAAACATACTAGATTTGAGCACTCTATCGGAGTAATGAATTATGCACATCAAATGTTTCTCGCTATTTTAGAAAATGGATATACAGCAAGAATACGCGGAGATATTGCAGAAAGCAGTGAGTTTTATGGTGCTCTGGATTTGGGAGTTGGTGTTGATTTAAGCCAATCACTATCTCAGAATGGAGATACATTAAAACAGACATTTATTGAGCTTCGATTAGCGGCATTACTACATGATATCGGGCATGGGCCGTTATCTCATTTGTTTGATGCATTTGCTCCTAATATTGAAGAATTTATGTTAATTTTACGAAGTGATGAAATGATAAATAAAGATACCAAATTTATTCAGAGAATGGAAGTTCTACTTGAAAAATATGTAGAAAAGCAACTTGAAAAAGGTAATAAAGATATTAGGATAGAGCATGAGCATGTATCATCTTATTTTACATATAAAGTTTTAAATAGGACTGTAGGAGTCACAAAGGAACAGATTTATAATATTTTAACTATTTTAAAGCCTGAATTAAGTTTAGGTAAGCGCTTAATATCTATTTTTGATAGAGAGTTTGATGTGCTTCCTATATTGAATGATATTGTAGCGAGTGCACCGATTGATTGCGATCGAATGGATTATCTTAAGCGAGACAGTTATTTCGCTGGTGTACCATATGGTAATTACTCTGAATCAAGAGTATTAAAATCTATGTTAGCGTATGCTAAGAATGATGGAAAAATCAGGTTAGGCCTTAAACGAAGTGGGTTACATGCAATTGAAAATTTTTTACAAGCTAGATATGAAATGTACGTCCAGGTTTACGGTCATAAAACTAACGAGGCATGCAGGGCAATGTTGAATTTTGTAACAGAGGAGAACGGACTAAATTTCGTTAAATGGTCTAAGAAGTCGTTAACAGCTAATGATTTTGAAGAACTATACACTTCATTAACTGATGAAGAATTCGTTAACCACCTAATGAGTGAGTTGGGAGAAGAACGTAGAAGTGCTCTTCGGGATATAAAAGACAGAAACTTATGGAAGAGGGTATACGAGGTAGAAGAGTTTATTGATCAGAAAGACAAAAAGACTCTCTTAAGCGAATGCTTTTCAGAGAGTTTTGATAAAATGAAGGAAGAATTCGGTGAAGAAAAATTCAAGATATATACAGACGAGAGATTTCCTTTAAAGGATATGGATGCTGGTGCTCAGCTTTTGGAGAAATCAACAAGGGGATTCTATGTTATTTCTCCAGTTAAAATTCGAGAAAGTTCCCAGATAATTAGTTCTCTTAATAATGGTCTTCGGATAATGAGACTTTATAGTGTAGATAAAGAAAATGCCACCGAGTACAAGAAATATGCTGTTCAAAATATAATGCCATTGCTAAATGATGTGGCGAATAAGAGAGAAAAATATGTTCCGAACTAAAGTGAAAAAAAGTTAGTATTTGAAAGTGAGATGGAGTTTAAGTTGTAAAATCTAAGGGAGATGATTTCATGGCAATTACAGAAAAGGAATTAAAACTTTTACTTGAGCATGATTCCTTTACTAAAATACTTAATTATGCTCCAAAATGTCCTAATCCAATACGCCAGACTAATTACTATTTTGACACTCTTGATTTTAGGTTGGATAAGGCTGGAATTACATTGAGAATCCGTAATGAAGATGGACAATGGTTACTCTGTCTAAAAATAAAATCAAAAAGTGAGAGTCGCTTTATTTCATCTTTGGAGATAGAAAGGCAAATATCTAATAAAGAATTCGAATACTTTAAATCAAATCCTTCAGAGATACTTGGAACGATTGCTGAAAAAAAACACGACTTGAAGATGATTATTGATTCTTCTGAAATTTGTTTTTTAGGGTATATACAAAATGAACGATTGAAAGTAAGACTGTTTAATGAATACACTTTTGAATTAGATCATTCATTTTTTCCAGGGGGAAATGAATCTTTTGAGCTCGAGGTTGAAGGAGTCAACTCTGAATTAGAGTGTGAATATATATTAAGTGAATTAAAAGGGTTGGGGATTAATTATCATATAAACAAAAAAAGTAAATATAAAAGATTCGTAGAGTATATTAGTTCAAATAATAATGTCTCTATAGCTTTAAAGTAGCACAAGATTTGTTCACGAACTAGTGCTTTGAATTCGAGAAAATTAATAATTTCATTTCAGACTAATTGGGAACCAAAGATGCTTCTGTAAGAGTTTCGTATAATTTCGCCCTACTCATGTTAAGGAGAACCATACTATAAATAGGCAAACTAAAAACAAAGTATAATAACCGCACAATCTGCAGAAATATATACGTTTATTTTACCGAGCTTAAAAACTTCACTGACGGAAAGTGTCAGTGAAGTTTTTTTATATTAGAGATATCGACGAGATGGAATAATGATAAAAGGAGTGCAAGCTATGTATACAAAGAACGTGTATCTTTATGTATTTGATACGATGTCAGACTGGGAGGTAGGCTATTTAATTGCGGAGCTAAACTCGGGTAGGTATTTTAAGAAGGATTTGGCACCTATAACGTTGGTTACAGTAGGGGCTCATAAACAACCTGTGACTACAATGGGTGGATTGAAAGTAATTCCTAATATGTCTGTTGATGAGTGTATGTTGGATAGCAATGATGTTGTCATTCTTCCAGGGGGAAATACGTGGATGGATGAAATTCACGAACCGATATTAAAAAAACTTGCCACAGCTTTAGAAGAAGGTACGGTTGTTGCGGCCATCTGTGGGGCAACAGTAGCAATGGCCAGGATGGGATTGCTAGATTCAAGAGCGCATACAAGCAACAATCTAGAATATATGAAAATGATTTGTCCTCAATACAATGGAGAAAACTATTATCAGGATAAACCAGCAGTAACGGATGGCAATCTCATTACGGCAACTGGAATAGCCCCGTTGGAATTTGCAATGCATGTATTGAAGGTAATGGAAGTATTGGATGCAGAAACATTAGACGCGTGGTTCAATCTTTACAAGACGTACGATTCAAAATATTTCTTCGAATTAATGAATGCTATAAATAGCAGATAAGCAGATTAATAAGTATATAATGATATAGAACTGGAATGCTTATTGGATATTTTTTCGGGTGGAGAGAAGGTGCTTCTATGGCTAAATGGGACAACATGC
Source organism: Paenibacillus camelliae (assembly GCF_023715345.1). Lineage (GTDB taxonomy): Bacteria > Bacillota > Bacilli > Paenibacillales > Paenibacillaceae > Pristimantibacillus > Pristimantibacillus camelliae. The sequence continues at coordinate 16,239 of NZ_JAMBNY010000018.1, read as the reverse complement.
TGTCTGTGCTTTGGATGCTGAGATACGGAAGGAAGCTTACTGCCGCACAAATCGCGGATAATTTGGAGATTAGTGTGCGAACGGTATACCGATATATTGACGCATTATGTGCCAGCGGCGTGCCGATTGTCTCAGAATCAGGTCACGATGGAGGCATTCACATTCTTGAAAGCTTCAAGGAGACACCATTGTTCTTCGACTCTGTAGAGTTAAAGGCACTTGTTGATGCATCGAAATTCGCAGAAGGTGCTGGTTACCCGTATACGGAAGAACTGAAAATAGCGTTAAAGAAAGTGGAGGTTGGACTGCACGAAGAGCAACGGCATAATTTGTACCGTCAAACGAGTGGTTTAGATGTGATTTCTCCTGTACGCGCCTCTTTCACCATTCCGTTGCTTAGAGATCTGGAGGAAGCGGCTAATAAGGGACAAACGGTTCGAATCGCCTATCGTAAAGCGAATGCGGAGCAGGCCGACGAACGAGAAGTTAATCCATATGGGCTAGTTTACAACCGAAATCAGTGGTATGCTATCGCGCATTGCCAACGGTCGAAGGCGATGCGGACGTTCCGAGTAGACCGAATCGAACGTTTAGAGATGACTGAATTTCATTTCGAAAAACCCGAGTTTTTCTCTGCATCCCAATACTTCCGCGACGAGTCTGAAGAGGGACTAGAGGCGGATGGACCGCTAATGGTTATCCGCATTGAGGGAGAGCCCGATATATTGAATACGATTGGTGGACACTGGCATCTGCGTCACTATGTGACGGAGAGAAACGATCGGGAGGTAACCTTTCTGCTTGATGTCCAAACCATGAATAAGTATCTTCCTAAGTATCTGATTACGTTTGGCACAGCCATTCATATACGTGAGCCACAAGAGCTGAGGCACCAGTTACAGGAAATGGCGTATCGCATTGCCAAGCACTATGAAGATAAACCAAATTGAACATGAAATTCGCTCTTCAGATATAAGGTGAACAACCATAAGTAAAACATGCCCTGTTCGCAAACGGACAGGGCATGTTTTATTTTGAGCTTACAATAGTATTAACTCCAACATAAGTCAGTTAAGAGAAACGATAAAGCTGCTCGGCCTGTCGTTTCTTCACGCTAGATGGAATGCGTTTCGGACTGGATCTCAACCATTATTTTAATTAAAATTCAAAAGTAATCGTACCATTATCGTTCAATTCAAACGGACCAGGTGTGACATCTGCATCAGGTCTCTTCGTTCCGAAAAAGTCGGAGTCCAATCGGTATGGAGTACTGTCTGGTTCCTCGTACTTCATATCGGCGTGATAAGTCTTGCCAAGCAGGTCGGTCGTTACCACCAATGAAGAGGCTCCCGCAAGCAGTGCGGGCTCATTCATTTGAATGTTTACCTTACCTTGTGCAGAATCAACCTCAACGTTTATGCCCTTCTGCGTATAGATTCTCGCATTGGATTCATGACTACTTGGTACCGCATCGTTAAGATATACATTTCCACCCATAGCTACAGGAAGAACAGCATTTCCTATAAAGAAATCCTTTGCGGCATCGCCCAGCTCGACAAGCTCTTCTTTCGTGTACTCCCACCATTTCTTATCTTTAAAGTTAGGATGCTTGTCGTATCCGCCCAGCCCCACATTATGCAGATAGCAAATAGAATTGTCCGGAACGCCATCCATAACGGTCTTTCCGTCCTCTCCAACCTCATCCCTTGGCTTGAGTGGAAGATGCTCAAAAAAGGTTATTGGAACAGGCGCTTTATAAGCCTCATTATCCCCTAAAAAGATATTGTTATAGTATCTGTCATCGCCTCCGGTAATATTGGAGTATCCGGCCATTGCCGTTTCGTGAGGGAAGTGATACGGTGTAATTCGAGTGATCTCCGAACGAACGACAAATTTACCAGCAAACAAGTTATGTGCAAATGCTCCGCCCTGCGCCATATTCCTAAAATTCATAGGGGAGAGGAACAGATTGTGATCAACTAGATACGGGCCATGGCAAACCTCAACGAAGAGGTCTTCAGAAAGGTTGTCAAAAAATACGTTACGGCTGATGCGAGTACCCTGTGCCTGCCAGTCAAGCCAAAGTCCACGGTAGCAGTTATAGATTATATTTTCATTAATTTGTGTATCTAGTGCTGCATGCAGTTTGATCCCAGCCACCTCGGCACCGTGTCTAAGCCGCTTGTGGTGAATATTGTAAATACGGTTCTGATAAATCTGGCTAAAGGCTGCCCCCATATGACCTACAATAGCTGCCTGCTCACAATCGTGAATGACATTGCCGCGAACGATGTGACTGCCCACGCTATCCTTATGCCAGCCTGAGCGTAACGCCCGTAAAATAACCTCCTGCTCGCGTTGAGTACCGCCTTTACTATGCTTCCCATTGGACTTCGCGTGACCTGTACCGATCTCGGTACCTAGACTGATCCCAACACATTTGGATTCACTAATTATATTATTTTCAATAACCCAGCCCTTGCTCCAGTGAGGTCCGATTAGGCCTTCCTGGTAGTCTGTAGGTGGCGCCCATTGCGGAGAGGCTTGACGAAGTGTGAATCCGCTTACAGTTATGTAATTAAGCCCTGGTTTTTCAGGCCAGAAACAATAAGGACGCACATTGATTTCTACATTTTCCTTACGAGGATCTTTTCCTCCAAAGTTAGCCCATATCTTCGTTGTTACAGAGCCAACTTCCGCATACCATTGTAATAGCGAGTCCTGGGGATACTTGGCTTCAGACCACACTTCGGGATTGCGAACCTTTTCGAGACGATCGGTCTCATACAGAGATTTATGATCCAAATAAACATCACCGAGATGAACCGAGTACGCTCCGTCAAATAGCCAGTCTCCACTCAACTCTACTTCAAAGGGATTACGAACGGAAAACATCGAATTGGGTACCTCAGTGCTCCAAACATTGTCTCCTTCAGATATCCAGTCGGTAATTCGTTCAGCTCCTGTAATAACGACTTCCCCATCTCCTGCGGAGCGATAAATGATTCGATGATCAGCTGTTCCTCCGTTAGCCGGGTTAACCCATTCCCTGTATACTCCCGCATGAACAATAACCGTATCACCAGCTATGGCAAGAGCCGCAGCTCGTGATATTGTACGAAAGGGTTGATCAGCTGTTCCTTGTGCCTGATCATTCCCATGTATGGATACATGATATTCCATAAAAACTCTCCTTTATCCTATAGTATTAAAGCGGTAGCCATTGCTTACCTTAATGATAAATTACTATAATCATACTATATTTTGTTAATATTCGTACATGGATACAATCTCTCTTGCATTCACTAAGCTGAACCGTATTCTAAGTAAAGAAGATTAGTTAAATTTATTTAGTGAACGAAAAATTATCATGTATTTGATGAGTAATTTTTGAAATCGATTTCAATTTAATATTACAACCAAATTAAATAGATATTTGCGAATTTGTGTCATTTTAATTTTATTATTGTGAGAAACTCGAAAAAGAACTATAATTATCTACAGTTTAGGTATACTAATGTTGTTTGCAATAGATTGTAAGCGTTATTGCTTTATTAGCTAGAGTAACGAATGTTGATGATTGATTTATTGATTCTGTTGAAATCGATTTCAAGTATTTTCAAACAAACAATCCTCTCAGTCATATTGCAGCTCAGAGAATTAATTAAAAATTATTGGAGGATTCAGAATGGCAACTCAATCTGATCAAGTAAGTAGTACTAACACGATGAGACAATTACCTAAGCTTCCAATCAGTATCATTTGGATGATTAGCTTTGGATTTTTAGGTGTCCAAATGGCTTTTGCTTTGCAAAGCTCGAACATGGGTCGTATCTTTCAGACCATTGGTGCTGATCCCAATTCCTTAGGATTTTTCTTTATTTTGCCCCCACTAGCGGGCTTAATTGTCCAACCCATTGTAGGTTATCTTTCCGATCGAACATGGATACCTAAACTAGGAAGACGCGTTCCTTATTTAATTGTTGGTGCTTTAGTCGCCGTTATCGTCATGTGCTTACTACCTAATTCAGGTAGTTTTGGTTTTACTGCAGTCGTTGCGTTAACCTTTGCATCTGTAACGATTTTGTTTATGGATGTGGCTTCTAATGTAGCAATGCAACCGTTTAAAATGATGGTTGGTGATATGGTAAATGAGGAGCAAAAGGGCTTTGCTTATTCCATACAGAGCTTTCTTTCTAATAGTGGTGCTGTATTAGCAAGTATCTTTCCCTTTGTGCTTACGTTATTAGGCGTCTCTAACACAGCACCAGAGGGAGTTGTACCAAGATCGGTTGTTGTGTCTTTCTATGTTGGTGCCGTTATTTTAGTAATTTGTTGCTTATTTACAGTGCTTAAGGTTAAAGAATATTCGCCTGCTGAATATGCTGCCTACCATGGAATTAAGCTTAATGCGAAGAAAGAGAAAGTAAGCATGTTTGCTTTACTTCGTAAAGCACCGAAAATCTTCTGGACCATCTCATTAGTTCAATTATTCTGTTGGATGGGTTTTCAATATCTGTGGACGTATGGTACAGGTGCAATTGCAGATAATGTTTGGAGTACGACTAATGCAGCTAGTGCAGAGTACCAAACAGCAGGGAACTGGTTCGGTATTCTTTCTGCAGTACAAGCTATTGCAGCGGTAATTTGGTCCCTTGTGTTATCGCGTATTTCAAATAATCATCATAAACCTTGGTATGCCATAAGTTTATTAATTGGTGCAATTGGATTTGGTTCTATATTCTTTGTAGAAAGCCAAAATCTATTGCTTGTTTCATTCTTCTGTATAGGGATTGCATGGGCAAGTATGATGATGTTCCCATTCACAATGCTAACGAATGCCTTGTCAGGTGAAAATATGGGTACGTATTTAGGTTTGTTTAACAGTAGTATTTGTATTCCACAAATTATTGCTTCCTGTGCAAGCTTTGCATTGTTCCCATTGTTAGGCTCTTCAATGCCAGCGATGCTTTTAGTATCAGGTGTTTTACTTGTGCTTGGAGCATTATCCGTATCAGTTGTTAAAGAGACGTATATACGATAATAATCAATTGATCAATACGTATGCGTAATTTCATTGCACATTATAGGCTCAATCACTAGTAAGATGCGTCATTGACATTCATGCCTGATGTTTCTTTTTATACTTTTTGGATATATCAATATGAGTTCACTAAAAAGATGTAGTATGGAGTGAAAGATATGCCTAATATTAACGATGTTGTTCGGTTATCAGGTGTTTCCAAATCAACAGTATCTAGAGTGATTAATAACTATCCACATATTGCCCCTGAAAAAAGAGAACGAGTAATAAAAGTGATGAAAGAAATTGGATACACACCTAACGTTTCTGCTCAAAAATTAAGGGGATTGGCCGGAAAAATAATTGGAGTTATTGTCCCAAGAATTGTAAATCCTTTTTTTTCATACCTGGTGGAATCAATAGAAAAAGAAGGGTATAGAAGAGGATATCAGACGGTGATTTTCCAAAGTAATGAGGATAGTAAGCGGGAAGTAGATTTCCTTAATTTATTGAAGCGTAAGCAAGTAGATGGAGTTATTATGACCGCCTATGAAAATGATTGGGATACAATAAAGAAATATTTGAAATTTGGACCTATTGTGCTGTGTAATGAGTATTTACCAGAGCCTTTTGTACCAATAGTAAAGGTTGATCAATTTACCGCATCATACGAAGGTGTGAAGCACTTAGTGCAGCAAGGATATCGAAAAATAGCGTATTGCACGGGTGGATTATTTAATGATTCTGGGAAATATAAGGATCGAAATCATGGGTATGAGAAAGCATTAGCTGAGGCTGATATCGAGATTAATCCGAGTTGGCTTTTTATAAAGCGACATACGATTGAAGATGGAAGAAAGGTATTGCACCAAATATACAATATGCAAGATAGACCCGATGCTATCTTTACAGGTAGTGATGAGGTTGCTGCAGGAATTATAATGGAAGCGCGAAAAGTAGGATTACGTATTCCAGAGGAACTTGCGGTCATAGGCTTTGACGATCAGCCATTGGCAGAAATGCTAATGCCAGAACTGACAACGATTAAGCAGCCTGTAAGTGATATCGGATATCAAGCAATGGACCTAATTATTAATCGTTTGGAAGGTAATGAGGTTGAGGTTGAGGATAAAATCTATACATTACCGTTTAAATTAGTCATTAGAAAGTCAACCTAATGTTAACAGGAAACATTGTGCTGGATTAACTACAGTATTTTTTAGTTGATTATATATAAAAGTGAGGTCAATAAAATGAAAAAAACGTGGTGGAAAGAAGCAGTCGCATATCAAATATATCCCCGCAGCTTTGCTGATACAAATGGTGATGGTATTGGTGATATAAGAGGGATTATTACAAAACTCGATTATCTCAAGGATTTAGGAATAGATGTCATTTGGATTTGTCCAATGTATAAGTCGCCTAACGATGATAATGGCTATGATATTTCTGATTATAAAGACATTATGGATGATTTCGGTACAATGGCTGATTTCGACGAATTGCTAGAGCAAGTGCATGCACGTGGTATGAAGTTGACATTAGATCTTGTTATTAATCACACATCCGACGAGCACCCTTGGTTTATTGAGTCAAGAAAAAGCAAGGATAACCCGTATCGTGACTATTATATCTGGAGAGATGGTAAAGACGGTAAGGAACCAAATAACTGGGAAAGTATTTTTCATGGCTCAGCTTGGAAGTATGATGAATTAACGGATCAATACTTCATGCATATTTTTTCTTCCAAGCAGCCTGATCTTAACTGGGAAAATCCTGTTGTGCGCAAGGAACTGTATGAAACTGTTAATTGGTGGCTTGATAAAGGTGTTGATGGCTATCGTGTCGATGCCATTTCGCATATTAAAAAGGCACCTGGATTCCCAGATTTACCGAACCCAGATGGCTTAGACTACGTATCGTCCTTCCCATATCATCTTAACCAGCCTGGTATTCAGACATTTTTGGAAGAGCTTCATCGTGAGACATTTGCCAAGTATGATATTATGACAGTTGGTGAAGCGAATGGAGTAACCACTGCAGATGCTGATGAGTGGGTCGGTGAGAAAAACGGAAAATTTAATATGATCTTTCAGTTTGAAGCAAATGGGCTCTGGGGCCAAGATACTGATGGAAAACTGGATTTATTAACTCTAAAAAAAGTGTACACTCGCTGGCAACATGCATTAGAGGGTACAGGTTGGAATGCTTTATTTCTTGAAAACCATGACTTACCACGTTCTGTATCCGTATGGGGGGATGACAAAAATTATTGGTTAGAGTCATCAAAAGCACTAGCTACATTATTCTTCTTCATGCAGGGGACACCGTTTATTTATCAAGGTCAAGAAATAGGTATGACGAATACGAAGTTTGATTCCATAGAAGATTACGACGATGTATCTGCAAAAAATGCGTATCGAATTGGATTAGCTAACGGAAAGACGCATGAGGAACTAATGGCACCAATCTGGATCAATGGTCGAGATAACTCTCGTACACCGATGCAGTGGAGTGCTGAGGAGGGTGCAGGCTTTACAACAGGTTCACCTTGGCTCAAGATAAATCCAAACTATAAGACGATTAACGTTGCTGCTGCCCAGCAGGATGAGAGCTCGATTCTAAACTATTACAAAAAGATGATTAAGCTGCGTAAAGCTGACGAGCTGCTCATTTATGGAAAATACGATTTGATCCTGCCTGAAGATGAGCAGGTTTACGCCTATACACGCGAATGGAATGGCGAAAAAGCTGTGATTATAGTAAATATGTTTGGTCAAGAAGCACAGATTACATTACCTGAGGAGTTAAACAGCTATCGCTTTGAATTAGTGCTAAGCAGTATTCATACATCAGCTTCATATGAACAGCATATGACGCTAGCACCGTATGAAGCGAGAATTTATCGTTCAAAATAATGTTGAGTCATTGACTTTATTCTAGAAGAGCTGTAGAGACCGGACTAAAAGCTGATTGCTTTGTCCGGTCTTTTGTATGTTACGCATAGAAGGATAGAGCACCTATGTACAATTTTAGTACAAAACTGATGACAAGCTGGATATCCGTTTGAAAATCTAAACCTTGGATTACTCAATAAAATTTGAGTGTTCGGAATTTTACTTGTCTCACTTACATCCACCACGGTGTTATGAGTACACCTCTACTTTTATAGAAGAAGAGTGGTAGCCATTACCTGCACTTTCTTCATTAGGACATGCTGAAATGGCAATAATTAAGTCCATTTCCGCACAGAGCTCTACATAGTCTCCTGGGGAAGACAGAGATGTTCTAATCTCAATTTGATTATTCTTTTCAATGATGGTATTCATAAAGATATTAAAAGGATAATGCTGACTTGGTGCTGGAACATTGTAATGTGAAAGCGCCTTATTTAAAATACAGTAACAATTTTCTAACGGTTTTTCTTTATTGTACAACAACTTATACATTTCAGGTCGACATGCAGGTGATAGTAAATCATGTTTTCCTACAGTGTCTTTTAGTAACGTTAGCATCGGTCTATATAAATTGGAATACAATTTGTCGTTTACTTTAATATCAGTGGACTGTAAAGCATCCCTTGTTGCAACTGGGTCTAGTCTTTCTTCATAATTTTTTTCATGGTATGCAACAAAGTCTGCAATTTGTTGTCCTTCCAGATCAATTACTTTAATAATTTGACCTTTGGATAATTTAAGACTATATCCTGTTTTCCCTTCTATAAGATACTCTTCCATTAAACAACACCCCTATGGAATTATTTGATATGTGTAAACGATCTGACTTGCTTTAGCATCATTCATTGTTTAGAGGAGAATTAGGTCTTAATAAAATGGCTGGAATAAGATTGTTCTTATATCCAGCCCGTTTTTTTAATGAGGCATATTTATATTTCCTTGTTGAGGAACCTTTGAATAGCTTGTAAGCATGATGTTCATATCTTGATCCATCAGTTGAGGAACTTGATAATACCTATGTTTGTTTTGGTAAAGGAATATTTCATAGCTCATCTCAATAAAATTCGGTACACTATCTGCAATAACACGGCGAAGCACGGGGTTTGTCATCTCTAGGGCTGTCATCGCTAACAGAGTGGCTAATGATTTTGTGTTTCCTAACATGTAAGCGGACAGGCCTTGATCTGAAAGCTCATTTATGGACTGATTAGGTTTTTTAGGTTGCCCTGGCATCATTCCATATAGAACATTGTTGTTTTGGGTCATTTTATATTGCTGGGTAGGGATGGTTGGATCTTGTCCCGTTTGAAAACTTTCGACAACTGTATTGTACATTTGTGTAACAAAAGAAGATTGCCGTTGTAAAATAGACTTTAATTCGGGATCCTGAACATATTGATCATACATTTGATATTGATCATACATTTGATATTGATCTAACATATTGATTAAACCAGCAATGACTTCGTGAGCATCAAATAACTCATGACCACCGTGATTTTTAATATGTTGTTGATTGGGGCTGTTTGTTGCAAATTGATTTTCGGTTTGGTTCTGATTTTGCAAAATGTTTCCCTCCTGTTTAATTTAAGTACACAAATAATATCTCCTTTTGAAGTAAATTTATTTACTAGCATAGAAGGGATTATATTATAGGAGCTTTAATTGAATAGGATGTAATCAACAGTTTTCTATGAGTGACTACATATCTATATTAAGAAAGCTTGATAATTTATTTTCATTCTCATAAAGGGACATTTAGATGGACTACTATCATCGTCACTTAAAAAATATTGTTTCCATTCATGATTGTCTTTATTTCCATACCAATTCAAATTAGGATGGACAGGAACTCTATCATAATCTACAAGCCTTTTTCGAATCAGCTTTTTCATATTACGTCCAAATGCTGTAGAATCGTTTATTTCCTCAAACACCCATCGAGGTTGAAACGCAATGAACAGGCTTGGAAAATAACGGCTCTTGCGTATAACATGAGCTGGTGTAGCACAAAAAGTAAAGTAAGGCTCTCCATCAAAACAAAATTCCCATTTATGGTCAGATGGATCTGAGGGGATATGTTCAGGCCATTCCGATTCATCAAATGTGGTTACATTGTTCAAGATAGTCCAAAATAACTCACGGAAATACTCTATATCATCGTTCTCAAGAAGAACTTTAGATGTTTCAAAGAAGACAACCAAAGAGGCATATTTTCCTGTATCACGTGAACATTTTCCATACACCCTTAAGGCTTCTGCGAGTTCTTTTGCTGAATTTAGCTCACGCGGATCTCCTATAAAACTGAACCGAAGATTATTGGTAAGAAACCCTTGTCTTCCTGGGATACATGGATACTTATTATGATCATCCGCTACCATGGAAGTGAAAGAGTTATAGGCTATTTGTTGCCATAAGGGGAGTGTTTCAAGCTGTTTGTCTATCCAAATCTTTTCTAAAAGTACTCCCACTTAACTCTCCTCCTTTTCCACTAATACACTATTAATAATGGACTAATGTATATTGTGATAAGTACCAGTAGGCTCTAATCATATGTATAAAGTATATTTACATAAAAATTTAAGGGAGGAGGCAGGAGCTTGAAGGAGTTTTTTGTCGATTTACACATTCATATTGGACGAACGGCAAGTGGAAAACCAGTGAAAATAACAGGGAGTAGAAACTTAACCTTGCAGGCTATTCTTCAATATGCAAATAGTCAAAAAGGGCTTGATATGATAGGGATCATTGACTGTCATGTACCTGAAGTATTATTAGAAATTGAACAGTTAGTCAACCTAGGAGCTATGGAGGAGCTAGCAGAAGGGGGACTACAATTTCAAAATACGACCCTAATATTAGGCTCTGAAATTGAAGTATATGACACAAACTGTCATGGACCAATTCATGTTTTAACCTACTTTCCAACAGTGGAGAAGATGAAAGGTTTTTCGCAATGGATGAGTCAGCATGTTAAAAATATTTCACTGAGTACGCAGCGTATTTATGTAGAAGGTCGAATTCTACAACAAAGGGTACATGAATATGGTGGATTGTTTATTCCTGCACATGTATTTACACCGTTTAAAAGTTTATATGGGAAAGGCGTTCAACGGAGCTTAACAGAAGTATTTGATGCCCAGCTTATTGATGGAATTGAGCTGGGCCTAAGTTCAGATACCCAAATGGTCGAGCGTATACATGAACTTCATCCATATCCGTTCTTAACAAACTCCGATGCACATTCGCTAGGTAAGATGGGGCGTGAATACGGAAAGTTTTTAATGGAGGAGTCAAGCTTTCATGAGCTTCGAAAAGCGCTTCGACATGAAGAAGGACGCTTGATACGTGCGAATTATGGTTTAAATCCATTGCTTGGTAAGTATTACGAGTCAATTTGTTTCCATTGTGGTGAGCAGGTAAGCATGGAAATGGAGGTATGCTCAGCGTGTGGAAGCACAGATTTCATTAAAGGTGTATCGACTCGTATTAAGGAGTTATCAGACGAAGACGTAACTCCTGTTAACAGACCACCGTACGTCCATCAGGTACCGCTTGATTTCATACCAGGTTTAGGACCTAAAACAATGAAGCGACTATTACAAGTGTTTGGAACGGAGATGAACATTTTACACCATGTAACAAAGGAGCAGCTTCTAGAAGTAGTACCAGAAAAATTAGTGGAATTGATTCATAGGGCAAGATTAGGCCAATTAAACATTGTACATGGTGGCGGCGGTAAGTATGGTAAAGTGTTAGGTGAGAAATAGATAACAACATCAGAAGGGCTTCTCAGAGTTGGTATACATTATGGTATAATATGGGGTATTCGGAGAATCTAATATATTTGTAAAAGGGGTCCTATATTGTGAATCTTATTTATACAGGTAAGACAAAGGATGTCTATGAGTTAGACAATGGGAATTACTTACTGAAGTTCAAGGATGATGTGACCGGAGAGAATGGTGTGTTCGATCCTGGTGCAAACACCGTAGGCTTAGTGATGGAAGGTGCTGGGCGTGCAGGATTAAGCTTAACGAAGTTCTTCTTCGAGAAATTGAAAGCAGCCAATATTCCGACTCACTACATAGATGCTGATATTAAGGAAGCAACTATGACTGTGTTGCCTGCTACGGTATTCGGAAAAGGACTTGAGGTAATATGTCGTTATCGCGCGGTCGGCAGCTTCCTTCGTCGTTATGGCTTGTATGCACAGGAAGGACAAGCATTGGATGCTTTTGTGGAAGTAACGTTGAAGGACGATCAGCGTCAGGACCCACCCATTAGTATGTCTGCTCTGGAGATGCTTGGTATATTGTCAGCAGAGGAGTATGCTACACTCGAGAACCTGACGAAGCAAATTTGCCAGATCGTGAAGGATGAGCTCTTTAAGAAAGGTATTGAGCTTTATGATATTAAGCTAGAATTTGGTCGCGTTAAGGATGGGCAGGTTGCTCTTATCGATGAGATATCTGGCGGTAATATGAGGGCTTACAAGGACGGAGTGTATATTGAACCTCTTGAACTAGAGAAGATTATGCTGTCTTCCGAATAAACCTATGTTGTATTGATCTAAGTGAAGGTGAGAGTTGTATAGAAACCGTTCGACGCCATGATGTTTGTGGATCGAACGGTTTTTTATTGGGAAACCTCAAGATAGCCAAACTTCTACCTCAATTATTATGGAAATACTAAAGGTAGGATTACATGCGATAAGCATGAATGCAGTTACTAATTATAGCGTGAGGGATGTTCATGTCAGTAGTGAATCGTTTAGCCTCTCAACTCCATCGAGACGATGAAGCACCTAATATTGAGTTGGCGCATGAATTAGCGAAAGATAAAAATCATTCTGCAATCGAAGAAATTATTGAACATCTAGCAAGTAAAGATAAAAAAATTCAATCCGATTGCATTAAAGTAGCATACGAAATAGGGCAAGTTAATCCAGAGCTCATCAGTATGTATGCATTAACTTTTATTGAACTGCTAAAAAGCCGTAATAATCGTTTAGTGTGGGGAGCGATGCAGGCATTATCAACGATTGCTGAGGTAGCAGCTGAAACCATTGTGCCTCATATCCAAACAATAAAACATGTCATGGAAACTGGGTCTGTAATCACAATGGATAAAGGGGTTTTAACTCTCGCCAAGCTAGCAACCGTAAGTGAGGAAAACAATGAAGAAATTTTCCCTTATTTACTTAATCACCTTGAAAAGTGCAGATCTAAGGAAGTACCTCAGCATGCTGAAAGTATTCTGTTAGCTGTAGCTGATGAAAATAAACAGCAATTTTTGAATGTGCTACAAAAAAGAGCACAATATTTAACAGCTGCACAATTAAAAAGGGTTCAAAAAATCTATAAAGTTTTGGATGCCAAATAATGTCCAGATCATATGCTGAGTGAAGAAGATACGAAAAAGTCAGCGAGAGTCCTCAAAAAAGAAAGGTTGGGCAAGAAAACACATCATGTTTTCTGTCCAACCTTTTTGTATGCTTGCACGTTTCCTTCGCTATAGTTTATTACAGAACGTCGAGTGTTATAAATACTTCCTCAGATAAAAACGATACTTTAATTGTAGTGCTACCCGATTTAAGCGCCGTAACAAAGTAGTTTTCATCAATTGATACTACGTCAGGATCTGCAATTTCAATCGTCACCCAATCGAGCGCATCAAACGCTTCATCTTTCCCTAATCCATCGATAAAGATTGTAGTGACGATGAAATTAGTGGTCTCCCCTACTCGCATTGGATTTGATGCTAGAAAGGCGTCAAGGAGATCCAATTGGAGCGTTGTTGACACGGTCACGGTTACAGTCTTTGTTAAGCCGCCATAGGTAACGGTAATGCTCGCCGTTCCGCTTCCGACCGCTGTCACAACGCCTGCAGCGCTGACTGTCGCGATAGACTCATTGTTGCTCACATATTGTGCTTCTGCGGTTACGTCGCGAGATGTGTAGTTATCGAAGTTGGCAGTAATGGCAAGCTTGTGAGTAAGTCCTGCTGTCGGCAGCGTAACAGTTGTCTGACTGGAATACAGAGCCGTCACTGTCGGTGGAATTTGCTGATCAATGGTTAATATATATTGCATAGACGCCGTTACCGGAGTTGTTGCCGAATCCGTCACACTAATCATGAAACTATAAGTACCGCTAGCGGCTGGAGTACCGGTAATTTCTCCCGTATTCGGATCTAATGCTAGTCCCGGTGGTAGTTGGCCAGCCGTAATTGAATAAGTAAGGGCACCTGTTCCACCAGAAGCTGTTATGAAACCATAGTAGACCGCTCCTACCATTGAAGATGAAGGGGATTCTATCAACTCAGGTAATACGATAGGTATGATCACGGTATATTCAAAACTCGCTACTGGGCTATTCATCCAGCCGGACTTAACAGCAATTGCTTTAATCGTTACTGCTTCTGTAATCGAAATTGGAGCAGTATAAAGTGTGCTGCTTGTACTAGGTACACTACCGTCAGTTGTATAGTAGATACTTGCACCATCTGCTGCACTAAGTGATACTAGCGTGCCATCATCAACCGCACCACTTGCTACATTAGCAGTTGGGATCGCCGCTTGTGGCTTAATCGTATAGCTCAAGGAAAGTACGCTGCTGTTAGTCATTCCGCTTTTAACAGCAATGGCTTTAATCGTTACTGCTTCTGTAATGGAGATCGGAGCAGTATAAAGTGTGCTGCTTGCACTTGGCGTACTACCGTCAGTTGTATAGTAGATACTTGCACCATCTGCTGCGCTAAGTGATACTAGCGTGCCAGGATCAACCGCACCGCTTGCTACATTAGCAGTAGGAATTGCTGCTTGTGGTTTAATGGTATAGCTTAGGGTAAGTACGCTGCTGTTAGTCATGCCACTTTTAACAGCAATTGCTTTAATCGTTACTGCTTCTGTAATGGAGATCGGAGCAGTATAAAGCGAGCTGCTAGAGTCAGGCGTACTACCGTCAGTCGTATAGTAGATACTTGCACCATCTGCTGCGCTAAGCGATACTAGCGTGCCAGGATCAACCGCACCGCTTGCTACATTGGCAGTAGGAATTGCCGCTTGTGGCTTAATCGTATAGCTTAGGGTAAGTACGCTGCTGTTAGTCATGCCGCTTTTAACAGCAATTGCTTTGATCGTTACTGCTTCTGTAATGGAGATTGGAGCAGTATAAAGTGTGCTGATTGTACTAGGTACACTACCGTCAGTCGTATAGTAGATACTTGCGCCATCTGTTGAGCTAAGCGATACTAGCGTGCCAGGATCAACCGCACCGCTTGCTACATTAGCAGTTGGGATCGCCGCTTGTGGCTTAATCGTATAGCTTAGGGTAAGTACGCTGCTATTAGTCATGCCGCTTTTAACAGCAATTGCTTTGATTGTTACTGCTTCTGTAATGGAGATCGGAGCAGTATAAAGTGTGCTGCTTGTACTAGGTACACTACCGTCAGTCGTATAGTAGATACTTGCGCCATCTGCTGCGCTAAGTGATACTAGCGTGCCAGGATCAACCGCACCGCTTGCCACGTTGGCAGTCGGGATCGCCGCTTGTGGCTTAATCGTATAGCTTAGGGTAAGTAAGCTGCTGTTAGTCATGCCACTTTTAACAGCAATGGCTTTGATTGTTACTGCCTCTGTAATGGAGATCGGAGCAGTATAAAGTGTGCTGCTTGTACTAGGCACACTACCGTCAGTTGTATAGTAGATACTCGCGCCATCTGCTGCGCTAAGTGATACTAGCGTGCCAGGATCAACCGCACCGCTTGCTACATTAGCAGTCGGAATCGTCGCTTGTGGCTTAATCGTATAGCTTAGGGTAAGTAAGCTGCTGTTAGTCATTCCACTTTTAACAGCAATTGCTTTGATCGTTACAGCTTCTGTAATGGAGATCGGAGCAGTATAAAGTGTGCTGCTAGAGTTAGGCGTACTACCATCAGTCGTATAGTAGATACTTGCACCATCTGCTGCGCTAAGTGATACTAGCGTGCCAGGATCAACCGCACCACTTGCCACATCGGCAGTAGGAATCGCCACTTGTGGCTTAATTGTATAGCTTAGGGTAAGTAAGCTGCTGTTAGTCATTCCACTTTTAACAGCGATAGCTTTAATCGTTACAGCCTCTGTAATGGAGATCGGAGCAGTATAAAGCGTGCTGCTTGCACTTGGCGTACTACCGTCAATTGTATAGTAGATACTTGCGCCATCTGCTGCGCTAAGTGATACTAGCGTGCCAGGATCAACCGCACCACTTGCTA
>NZ_JAMBNY010000017.1 GCF_023715345.1 Paenibacillus camelliae | reverse complement strand
CTTGAACGCTAGCGAAAACTCCGGTGCTCACGTACCAATAACGTACGCTGCGCTCCTCGTTTTCTACTAGCGTGCAAGCTTCTTGGTCCTGAAAGCCCAGCTTTTACACCTTTATTGGAAGAGGTAGCTCAAAAGTCCGACTTTGATGACGATGCTGAGCGTTGTAGATTAGTCGACGTCGAATATGGAACTCAGTCGAAATTTACGGTGCTCACGTACCAACAACGTACGCTGCGCTCCGTAATTTCTAGCTTCGTCCCATCTTCTCGGTCCTGAAAGCCGAATTTTTGAGCCTCTATTGGAAGAAGTAGTTAAAAAGTCCGAAGTTGATTACGAAGTAGCTCATTGAAGTGAACTCGGCATCGAATATGACAGACAACAGCGAAGCTCGCCCTTTCCATCAGCGCCCCTCATTCCGTAGGAATGTTAAGCGATGGAGGGGGTGGGCGGAGCGATGAGTATTCTAAGCGCCACGAAGATTAGTCACACAACGCTTGCAACATCGCAAGCGATAAATACAAAAATAAAACACCAGCGAAGCTTATCCATCACTAAAAGCGACCTCCTGACGAAGGAAGGTTCGAGCGTTAGAGATGGATAAGCGAAGCGCTGAAGGTTCGAGCGTTAGAGATGGATAAGCGAAGCGCTGAATATGCGAAGCGATGATTGGAGGAAAAAATGTCGATGAGAAAAGTAAAAGTAGCTGCAACTCAAATGAGCTGTGAAGCGACAAGAGAAGAGAATATTGCGAAGGCAGATGCATTTGTGCGTGAAGCAGCAAAGCAAGGTGCGCAAATCATCTTGCTGCAGGAGCTGTTCGAAACGTACTATTTCTGCCAGAAGGAAAAGGCAGACTATTACGTCTATGCAACAGAGATGGAGAAAAACCCGGCAATCCTGCATTTTCAGCAAGTAGCGAAAGAGCTTGGCGTTGTATTGCCAATCAGCTTCTACGAGAAGAAAAACAATGCGCGCTATAATTCTATCGTCGTTATTGATGCTGACGGTGAAATTTTAGGCCTATACCGTAAAAGTCATATTCCAGATGGACCTGGCTATGAAGAGAAGTTTTATTTCAACCCAGGCGATACAGGCTTTAAGGTTTGGGATACAAAATATGCAAAAATCGGAGTAGGCATTTGCTGGGATCAGTGGTATCCGGAAGCAGCTCGCTGCATGGCGCTTATGGGTGCAGAAATTCTATTCTACCCAACTGCAATTGGCTCTGAGCCGCAGGACAGCGGGATCGACTCTAAGGATCACTGGCAAATCTGTATGCAGGGACACGCTGGCTCTAACCTCGTGCCTGTTGTAGCATCTAACCGTGTAGGTCTAGAAAGCGATGAGGACTCTTCGATTACGTTCTATGGCTCGTCCTTTATTGCTGGCCCACAAGGCAACAAGGTGGCAGAAGCGGGACGCACAGAGGAAACTGTGCTAGTAGCAGAATTTGATCTTGATGAGATCGAAACGATGCGTATTGAGTGGGGCGTATTCCGTGATCGTCGTCCTGACCTGTACGGCATCATCGGCACGTACGATGGTAGCGAGAAATTTTTGAAATAATTTGGGAAATAATATGTGTAAGATAACAGTAGAACCTCGAATTCCGCAACATAACGTGGAATTCGAGGTTTTGTCCGTTGGAGAAGGAATTATATTCTCGAATGTTATTATAGTGAACATCCATACTTAGCTATTTTATATCATCTTCATATGGTAGAGGGCTTAAAGCACTCTTATCTTTGCCCCACCACATTGAATCACTTCCATAATATACTTCATGTGCCCACTCATCAGGAAGCATATGATAAATCATGCTTTCATCATCAATATGCTCGCAATTTGTCCAATGTCTATTGACGCGACCAATTGCTTCTTGATGTGAGACATTAAATAATATTACCAGTTGGTGTACAATCTGATCGATGTATTTTTCTGCTTTTTTTGTTGTCGAGAACATATACCTATGCAATGATATTCACCCATTCTCAGCTATTTCAAATAAGAACACTACTAATGCATTTGGAAAACATCTCTTTTACTAACTAACCGAAATTAATCCCAATGTAAATAACATCAAAACATTGAGTTATCGCAATTATACAACTGGAAGGATATAAAAAGTAATATTGCAGTAATAAAAAAAAGAATCTCTTCCCCAGTAAGTGGAGTTGAGATTCTATAGTTGATGTAGCTTCTATTTTTATCGTTTGTTATTCATAGGTCGAAGTTTTCTTCCGTGACCACGGTGTGCCTAGCAATGGCAGTGCCCAGCGGTCAAGTCCATACCAGCCTGCATTTTTCCATGCAAGCACAAGCCACGTTGCAAGGATGAACAGTAGAGGATTGGAGCTTACTGTACCTGCAAACAGGAAGCTGACGTTCATCAAACCACCAGCGAAAGCGGCAATACCTGTTAGTAGACCTAAAATCAAGCCTAAGCCAACAAGTACTTCACCGAAAGCGACGACATAAGAGAAAGCTTTCGCATTTGGAATGACGAAGTTTTCTAGGAATGCCGCATACCATGACGATACGTCTTTCCCTTCCTCTGCCTTTGCAAGCGCACCTTGCATGAAGCCTTTAACAGCGACCCCTGCATTTTCACCTGTCCAAGCATCACTATTAACCTTCTTCCAACCGGCTGTTAACCACGTATAACCTACATAAAGCCGTACGACTAACCAAAACCAAGCAGCTTGCGTGCTAGTAAATAGAAAGCGCGATACGGGATTTTCTGGAATGTGAATAATTTTATTAGACATAATTTACCTCCTAGTAGTTGGTGACCATTACCATAAATACTATAATAAACTGTGCTCAGATAGAAAGTGACTTTTGTCACACCTGATGATATTAACCTTACTGTGATAAACCCAGGCATTCAACATGAGTCTTATTGTATGCTATAATCGAAGTACTATACGGACGGAAGGAAGTAGGGTGTATCGTGGAGGTAAAGACGAAGTATTGTATAAGCTGCGGACAAGAAAAGCCGCTCCATGATTTTCTGCGCAGAACTGGCAGACGCGAGCGACCAGACAGTCGTCGTGGAACATGCAAGCAATGCAGACAAGCAGGAACCTCAGCTGGACAGTATATTGATGAGTCTAAATGGTCATTAGCATTGCAGCTTACTCCTAGCAGAGCGCGCTGGAATCGAAAGAAACGGCAGCCGCTGCTCTATCATCGGCAGCCAGATAGTAATGGGCTTCATGCTGATGATTTGCGCCCAACGTGGCGCGGGGTAGTTCGGATGCGCGGACGGTCAGATACTGGGCGCCGTTGGATTCAAGAGGTCGATCCTGCACAGGCAAAGCTGCTTGTTAAGGAAGGCGCAGCCGTCATTATTAATCCATACACGATACGTATGATCTATAGTAGTAAGGAATTTCGAAGATTTATACTAGCTCGTGATCATCATACTTGTCATTACTGCGGAGAGTATGGCGATACGATTGATCACCTCGTACCACGTGCCAAGGGTGGGCATACAACGCCCGTGAATTGCGTTTGTGCGTGTTTAACGTGTAATCAGCAAAAGGGAAATTTAACACCCGAGCAGTTTATGCAATATTTACTTAATCATCAGAAGGAACATTCTCCAACATGACTTTATTATTAGCGAAAACCCTTGATCATTGCACAATGTCAGGGATTAAGTCAGCTAAATAATAAAGTCTTTTTTTTATAAAACTGCATACATATTAATTGATAACAATTATCAATTACCTCTTCGTTAGAAGGTATAGGTTTCAGCTAGCAGTACATAAGTCAAAAATGTCATATATACGTTGTACATAACATGAACATGTAAAGGAGTGAAAGAAATGAATGTGAAGTCAGTAGATGCAGCGGCACTTAAGCATAACTATAAGCAGCTAATAGGCAGTATGAAGTCTCTGTTTTTAAGCACGATTAGTTTGGATGGCACACCGTTTTTATCGTATGCTCCCTACGTCGAGCATAATGGCAAAGTATATGTTTACTTAAGTCAAATGGCCGAGCATTATCGCAATCTTGAAGCAAACCGCGCGGTTGATGTCATGCTCGCAGCAGATGAAGCAACGACAAAAAACATATTTGCAAGGGAACGCGCTCGGTTTAAAGGAACAGCCATTAACGTCGGTAATAGTGGCTATGAGCAGGTGTTTTCAAAATTCGAAGAGAAGTTTGGTGCTCCTACCTTTAATATGCTGCGAAAGCTAGACTTCTCATTGTTTGAGCTGACGTTGACGACAGGTCGTTATGTCGTAGGCTTTGGCCAAGCGTTCGATGTTGATTTCACAGGTGATTATTTTGAACATGTGAATCGTGATGCTCATGGTGCAGGGGCTAAACAAGCGAATCGTTAAGGAGGGTCTAGATGATCATGGATACGAAAACCATCGTGGCAATGTGGGATATGGCTCAGTCTCGGTTCCACAATATGGTCAGTGGACTCCCAGAGGATGCATTAAGCTTGGCCATCGGACCAGCAACGATTGGATATATGCTTCGACATAGCGCAGAGGTGGAATATGTTTACGCAGAGTGGGTATTCGGCAAGTCTAAGCCAGAAGAGCTTACTTATTATACGCTGCGTGGACCCGCACATGCAAAGGTTGAGTTCCTGAATTTGCAGGAGCATATCGATCTCCTTAAAGCATCTCATGCGACAGTGAAAGATGCCATATTATCTATGTCTGCGGAAGAATGGAACAAGGAGGTAAAAACACCTCGTGGCATCTTCACTCCGCTTGATGCCATTGTTCAGCTTATATATCATTCAGGAATTCATGCAGGGCAAATTTCATTAATTCAAAAGCATGCCTAATAAAAGTGATAGAATGAAACGGTGATCTTTATGGATTGCCGTTTTTATTTTGTATATTTATTTTCTAAGATTTGAACGAAATACTGTTCTCGCGTGTCTAATGTGTAGAAAGAGGTGAAGAGCATGCTGGAGGAGCCGTTGGTCCGTGCAGCGATCAAAGGGAATCAGGAAGCAGTAATTGCCTTGCTGGAGCATTATAAATCGCCGTTATACCGTATTGCTTACAGCTATTTACGAAATGAGCATGATGCGGTTGAAGCGATGCAGGAACTGAGCTACCGCTGCTTTCGTAGCATTCATACCGTAAAAGAGCCTCGTTACATTGGCACGTGGCTGACGAGAATCATGATGAATATATGCCGTGATATGCTGCGCAAAAAGAAAAGAGAGCTGCCAAGTGAAGTTGAGCGATATGAGCAAATTCCATACGAGCAGCCGCTTGATGTGGAGTGGCTGGATAGCTTGTCGGCATTAGACGAACAGCAGCGTGAGCTGATTTATATGAAGTATGTTGAGGATCGAACGAATGCAGCGATCGCCAAGCAGCTAAAGCTGCCGGAAGGCACTGTTAAATCGAAGCTGCATTATACTTTGCGCAAGCTGAGACATCTATTCAGAGAGGAGGGCCTATAATGGATGAGTATAAACAAGATCGATATATGAATTTACTCGATACGATTGCCGTACCAGAACTAGAGCTTGAGCATGCTATATTAGAGGGGAAGCGTAGAGCAGAGCAAGAAGCTCGTGACTTACGTCTTAGGAAATTAAAGCTGCGGCTCATTAGTGGTGCGATGGCAGCAAGCATTGTGATCGCGTTTATTATAGGTATTCGTGTTTCACCGGTGTTTGCAAGCTCGTTAGCGAACATTCCAGTTGTCGCGGAGCTAGTGGAGCTAATTGCAGGCAATCAGGATAAAGGAATGCAGGACATTGTAGACAATGAATATTATGAAGTGATTGATCAGACAGTTACAAAAAATGGTCTAGAGCTCACGTTAAAGGGCGTCATTGCAGATGAGTCCGGGATGATTATCTATTATCGAGTTGCTGCAAATGATCCCGAATTGTTAGATAGTGTTGATCTAAGAGGGATTAGCTTACTTCATGGTGGGAAAGAGATGGGGACTGGTTTTAGCTATTCCTTTTTTCATCAAGATGGTGATTTGGCCATTGAAGATGAGATCAGAGTCCATGGGGAGGGAGGGCTAGATTATAGCTCTAAGCAATTTGAGCTAGAACTGACATTTACAGATGAGCATAAGACGGTTATGACCATTCCATTCGAGCTGAAGCAACCGATTGCTGAGACGAAAAGCTATTCTATCGCCAAAGAGGTTGTTATCAACGATCAGAAGATCTGGATTGATGAGCTGAACATCTCGCCGCTTCGGGCAGAGCTGAAGCTGCGTGCGGATGAAAGCAATAGCATGAGGCTGCTTAGTGTTCGCAGCTTGGAGCTTATAGATGAGCATGGTGAGCAGTGGGGAGCTGCATCGGGTGGTGTGATTTCAATGGGAACCTTTGATGAGAAGGGCTACTCGCTTTATATTGAAAGTAATTACTTCCGGGATCCACAGAAGCTAACGTTGCGATTAGGTGAGATTGAAGCATTGCCTAAGGGGCAAGACTATATCGAGGTTGATTTCGAACAGCAGAAAGTATTATATCAGTCACCTTATATGGAAGGGCAATTGTCGGTTAATAACGATTCACTTATTTACGTTGGAGCAGAATGGCTCAACGAACAGTATATAGCAAGTCTATTCTCTACGGGTATTGATGCGAATGGTGAAACCGTAAATTTTAGTTCGAGCTCTGCTAGTTCAGGTGAGGTTTTCCGAACGACGCATCGTTTTGTACTCGAAGACCATACGAATCCGATTCGTTTTCCTATCGTAGCTTACCCTAATTATTTGTCAGATACGATTGAAGTCGACATTCCGATGGCTGATCAATAAAGCTACTTGTATTGTGGCGCTAATTTTGGGAAAATAGAGAGCGAATATAAAATGGATATTATAAGCTTTGGAGTCAATAGGTCATGTCAGTATGTCTGTGATCAGTAGATCAGCTATGACCACACTCCTGAGCGGAATGAGGATAGAAAAGTATGAAGTCATCAATTTATGGATTAACCTTTGAGCAGCTATCTCAGTGGCTAGAGGAGCAAGGCGAGAAACGCTCGCGTGCAGTGCACATTTGGCGCAATTTATATCGCAGTCGTGTTCGCAGCTTCAGTGATATGACCGAGGTTAACGCTGCAACGATTGCTCTATTAGATGAGCATTTTGTTATAGAAACACTATCTGAGCATACACGCCAGCAATCTCAGGATGGAACGGTGAAGTTTTTGTTCCAGCTCAAGGACGGTAATCTGATCGAGACGGTGCTTATGCGCCATAAGTTTGGTCTGTCAGTATGTGTGACGACTCAGGTTGGCTGCAATATCGGATGCAGCTTTTGCGCGAGCGGCTTAATTGCGAAAAGTCGTGATTTGACGAGTGGAGAAATCACTGAGCAGCTAATGCAGGTGCAGTTTTTCCTTGACGCGGAAGGCAATGGAGATCGTGTAAGCCATATCGTCGTGATGGGCATTGGTGAGCCGTTCGATAATTTTGAGCATATGTCAAACTTTATTCGTACGGTGAAGGATCATCAGGGACTTGCGATTGGTCCGCGCCATATTACCGTATCAACAAGCGGTTTGGTGAACAAGTTCAAAGACTTTACGGATAGTGATCTCGGCGTAAATCTTGCGATTTCGCTGCACGCACCTAACAATGAGCTGCGTTCGCGCATTATGAAGATCAACAAAGCATATCCGCTTGAAAAGCTAATGCCTGCCATTGATTATTACTTGGAGCATTCTAATCGCCGTGCGACGATTGAATATATATTGCTTCGAGGAGTTAATGATCAGCTTGAGCATGCTGTCGAGCTAGCGGAGCTGTTGGAGTCGCGTAAAGCTATGGTGAATGTCAATCTGATTCCGTATAATCCAGTTGACGAGCATAGTCAGTATCAGCGCAGCACACAGGAAGACATTCGTGCATTCTACGATATGCTGAAGAAGCATAAGGTTAGCGTTAGCGTTCGATTGGAGCATGGCACTGACATCGATGCGGCATGCGGTCAGCTGCGCAGCAAGCAGCTTGATAAAGCATCTAACGGCTAGAGCTAACGGTTATCACAATTTATTGATGAGCGCAATCACTCGTGGTACAATATGAGTATAAATACTTGCTATACTTGCGTATAATGCATAAGGAGCCGTGCTGGTAACACGACTCCCGTTGCAATAGCCGCTTTTAAGGGCGGTAGGCTTATATCAGGTTAATTAAAAGCAGATCAAGTAGACCGCCATTCCTTTCCTGAGGGGCGGCCTATTTGTCTTTGAACGACAGTATCAACACGATAAGTGTACCGAAGGTAAACATTAACATCAGTGCTTCAAAAACTGTCATTAGGCATCCCTCCCTTCTGTAGAGAGGTAGCCGACCGCCCATATAAGCTTGTCTATTGCTATGTTGATTATAACATGGTAAATGTTGGGCGAATAGAGTTGAAGTGCATCTTAAAAAACGTGAAAAATCACACTATAGTATTAGGTTCTATTATTACTCTACTATAGTGTGATTTTTATATTGGTCAACAACAACATCTCGAATCTCTAACAGGCATAATTCCTGCATTACATCAATCTATATTAAGTTACATTGCCTCGCTTCAATACCATTCTAACCTTGCGCAAATGAGCGGTAATCAGCTGGCTTGCTCTTTCGCCATCCTGCTCAGCAATGGCCTCATAGATCATTTGATGCTCCTTAAGCAGCTGGCTCGCTGAAGACTTGTCCTCGAAAAACCATAGCTGTCTTGACTTACCGATTGTCTCCGTTAGCTTACTGGACAGTGAGCTCATGAGCGAATTAAGCAGTTGGTTATGTGACGCATTTGCTATCGCAAGATGAAAGTCGATATCGGCTTGCTCGCTTAGCGCGGTGTCATCCTGCTGCAGTGCAAGCTCCATCCTGTGCACAATTTGCTGAAGTGTAGTAAGATCCTGTGGCGTTCTTCGCTCCGCCGCGCTAACAGCGGCTCCGCTTTCTAACCAGATGCGCACCTCTAGCAACTCTATTAGATCATCCGCTTCTGCAAATGGGTCCTTCATATCTGCTTGCAAGGTAGGCAGCGTTTTGCTGACAAAGGTGCCCCCGCCATGCTTCACATCTATCCAGCCTGTTGCTTTAAGCGCACTTAGTGCTTCTCGAATGGTCGAGCGTCCGACGCCATAAGCCGTGGCAAGATCAACCACAGAGGGTAATCGTTCGCCGGGCTGAAGTGTTCCTTCTTCTATTTGTGAAAGGATCATGCGCTTCACGATTTCATGTCCTTTTTCCGTTTCCACTTTAATTGGTTGCATAATACCTCCAAAAAAATTGTTGGTCATTGACTATACTGTACACCTCATTTAAGCTATAATCAATATCAAAGTCATCAGATGACCTGTTCACTTTCTGATAAGGAGGACATATTGTGATTACAGAATTAATAAGCAAACAACTCAAAGCAATTGTTGGCGATAAATACTTTAGAACCGATCAGGAAGCACTTATTGCGCATTCCTATGACGGTACACCGATGCTTCAAGCTTTACCTGATGGGGTGATCTACCCTGAAACAACCGAGCAGGTTAGTGAAATTATGAAAATTGCAAGCGCTAACCGTATCCCAATCGTAACGAGAGGCTCTGGCTCTAATCTATGCGGTGGCACAACTCCGTTAAGTGGTGGTATCGTTATGGTCATGCACCGCATGAATAAGATTATCGAAGTGGACATGGAAAACCTTACGGCTACGGTACAGCCTGGAGTCATTACACAACATTTTAGTAGTCATATTGAGGAGCTTGGACTGTTCTATCCGCCAGACCCAAGCAGCATGAAAATCTCAACCATCGGTGGCAATATCGCTGAATGCTCTGGCGGCTTGCGCGGCTTGAAGTACGGTACAACGAAAGATTATGTGCTTGGATTAACAGCCGTGCTTGCTAACGGATCGGTTATTCACACAGGCGGGAAGCTGACGAAGGATGTAGCGGGCTATGATCTTACGAAGCTGCTCGTCGGCTCAGAAGGAACGCTGGCAGTTATTACTGAAGCGATTCTAAAGCTGATCCCACCACCGAAAACGAAGAAAACAATGATTGCAATGTATAAGGATATCTATGGTGCTGCGCGTACAGTATCTAAAATCATTAAGCAGCAAATTATTCCTGCGACGCTAGAAATATTGGATAACCCAACCATTCGAGTCGTAGATGATTTCGCTAAAATTGGCCTGCCTCTAGATATGGCAGCTATTTTAATTATCGAGCAGGACGGCGAGCCGGAAATGGTAGAGCGAGATATTGAGAAGATCTATAGCATATGCCGTGAGGAGCAGGCTGATCGACTTGAGATCGCTAAGACACGCGAGGAAGCAGAAAAGCTGCTAACCGCAAGACGTAGTGCGTTTACAGCACTAGCACGCTTGCGTCCAACAACGATATTAGAGGATGCAACGGTACCTCGCTCCAAAATAGCGGATATGGTGCTTAAAACAAATGCTATCGCGCAGAAGTACAACGTCAATATTGCAACGTTTGGTCATGCAGGGGATGGAAATCTGCATCCAACTGCGACGACCGATGCACGAGATAAGGATGAGGTACATCGCGTAGAGGAGGCGTTTGCCGAAATCTTCGAGGCAGCGATTGAGCTTGGAGGTACGATAACGGGTGAGCATGGTGTTGGTGTTGTGAAGGCGCCTTATCTGGAGTGGAAGGTTGGAGAAGCGGGGATTGAAGTGATGAAAGGAATTAAGACAGCCTTCGATCCACTCAATCTATTGAACCCAGATAAGATGTTCGCAAAGCAAGCTAAGAAGAGAGTGGTGATTCAACGTGGCTAGTACATTTGGTAAACCAAATATCGAACATAGCAACCCTCTGGCACGCACTTTGCTAGAGAAGCTGGATTACGATCAGCTGACGAATTGTATGCGCTGCGGCTTTTGCTTGCCGGCATGTCCGACCTTTAACGAAACAGGGATGGAGCCAGCATCACCACGCGGCCGAATTGCGATGATGAAGGCAGCGGTAGATGGATTGATGGAGCCGGATGAGCAGTTCAAGGATCAGATGAACCTATGTCTTGGCTGCCGTGCATGTGAGCCGGCATGTCCAGCAGATGTGAAATACGGGCAACTTATAGAGCAGACAAAGGAAGCGTTGGAGGAGCATGCCCAGCATTCAGCTCCAGTAAAGATAATGCGCAAAACACTGTTTAAAGGAGTATTCCCTAAACGAGGCAGCATGAAGCTGCTTGGAGGCTCGCTAGCTTTCTACCAGAAATCTGGCTTGCAAAAGGTAGCACGTGGCACTGGCATCATGAAGCTGTTTCCTAAGCATCTGGCCGAGATGGAGCAGATATTGCCTGAAGCGAGCAGTAAAGGTGTTGTTGAGCGAATGGGAACCTTTTATGCTGCAAAGGGCAAGAAGGTTGGCACAGTAGCGATGTTCCGTGGCTGCATTATGGATGTTATGTTTGCTGATACGAATGTAAATACTGTTGAGCTGCTATCTGCAGCAGGCTTTGACGTGCACATTCCAGACGCACAAGTATGCTGTGGGGCGTTGTATGCACATAGTGGTGAAATGGAAGATGCAAGAGCGCTGGCGAAAACGAACATCGATGTGTTTAAGGAGCTGGGTGTCGATTATATCGTTTCAAATGCAGGTGGCTGTGGTGCGCTGCTCATAGAATATGACCATTTGCTAGCACAGGATGAGCAATACCGTGAAGATGGAAAATGGTTTGCAGAGCGCGTCATTGATATTAGTACACTACTTGTGGAGAAGGGGAATCCGCTAGAGTTTGCAGATAGATCCTCCCAGACTGAACATGTTAAAGTGACGTATCAGGATTCCTGCCACTTACGCAATGTAATGAAAGGGTCAAGCGCTCCTAGAACACTAATGAAGAACGTGGCGAATACCGAGTATATTGAGATGGTAGAATCGGATCGTTGCTGTGGTTCCGCAGGGACCTACAATGTTGTACAGCCGGAGATGGCTGGCAGCATACTGGAGCATAAGATGGTGCATGCAGATCGCACTGAGGCGAGCTATATGCTGACAAGCAATCCAGGCTGTCTGCTGCAGATGAAGCTTGGTATCGAGAAGCATAAGCCACAGCAGCCGATGCAGGCTATGCACATTGTTGACTTTTTACATGAGCGAATGCTATGCTCGAAGTAGTCAAAGCTGTCGAATTGTGACTATACATCACGGTCATACATCTAGATAGTAGCATTCATTCTACGAGTTTTGCTTGATGTCCTTTCCTTATGATAGAGTATAGCTGTCTTCTAATAAGGTAGAAAATAATCGTGAGTAGGTAGATTATGAGTATTAATAGTAATGTGTTAATTAAAATTCGTGAGATGAAGGATAGCCTGACTCCAGTTGAACGAATGGTTGCTGACTATATTTTGGAAAACACAGAAGAAATTCCTCATCTTTCAATTAAGACGCTGGCTCAGGCTAGCAAAACAAGTGATGCTTCTGTGCTCAGGTTTTGTAAAACCATGGGCTATAGCGGCTATCGCAATTTTATCGTAAGCATCTCTGCGTCTCTAGGTTCTCGCGAGGAAGAGCAGAAGACGCAGTATACTGATATTCAGCCGGGAGATGAGCTGTCGACCATTATCTCTAATATTTCATTAAACAATTGCAAGTCGATTGAAGATACGCTAAGCGTGATTGATAATGGGGAAATCGCGCGAGCAGTTGAGGCGCTGCGTACAAGTAAACGAATTGTGTTTTTCGGCGTTGGAGCATCAGGTCTCGTCTGCATGGATGGGGAGCAGAAATTTTCTAGGATTCAAAAAATGTGTCATGCCTATACGGACGGACATAGTCAGTTGACTGCAGCGACTTTGCTGGAGGAGAATGACGTTGCTATTTTTATATCCAATTCAGGGGCGACCATTGAAATATTGGATGCACTAGAAATAGCCCAAAAAAATAAAGCAAAGTGTATCGCCATTACGAAATATACAAAAAGTGAGCTAGCAGAGAAAGCAGATATCGTGCTGAGCATTTCTACGCCAGAGGTGACGATCCGAAGTGGCGCAATGGGCTCGCGTATTGCTATGCTGACCGTTATCGATATTTTATTTGCAGGAGTTGCTAGTGCTGAATACGAGCATGTAAAGGTACATCTAAAAAAGACGCGTAACATATTAAATAAAAAGCATAGACGTTAGTATAGACAAACATAGACGCTAACGTGCGAAAGGGATGGAGACATTAATCATTTGCAGATTAATGTCTCTTTTTTGCACAATTTGAAACAAAACAACAAAATTATATTTTTGTTTGAAATTTTATTTCAAAAAGTATTGACGTATTGTAAGCGGTATATTAAGATGGATATATAGGAGTTGTGAACAAACCTGACGTATATATGTAAATTAAATGTTAGGTATAGACAGCGAGGAGGGAGACTATGAATGACTACCTTGCGGGATTGACGACAGAGGCAATTAACCCGGACACCTTAATGATTGATGAATGCACAACAGAGCAAATGGTGCAGATTATGAATCAACAGGATGCTTTGGTACCTGCAGCTGTAGCAAAGGAAGTTCCGCATATTGCAAAAGCGGTAGATATTCTACACCAAAGTCTAGCTAATGGTGGGAAAATGTTTTATATAGGAGCGGGGACATCCGGCCGCCTAGGTGTATTGG
This sequence comes from Paenibacillus camelliae, assembly GCF_023715345.1. Lineage (GTDB taxonomy): Bacteria > Bacillota > Bacilli > Paenibacillales > Paenibacillaceae > Pristimantibacillus > Pristimantibacillus camelliae. Next base: position 72,845 of record NZ_JAMBNY010000017.1, on the reverse strand, counting down.
ATGCTTCTGAATGTCCACCAACATTTGGTACTGATCCTTCCTTAGTTCAAGGGTTTATCGCAGGTGGAGACACGGCCTTGCGTAATGCGGTTGAAGGCTGCGAGGATAATTTGGAAGAAGGAATTGCCTTAATCAATGAGATTGGAGTTACCAGCAAGGATGTTGTGGTCGGCATATCAGCGAGCGGGAGTGCAAGGTTTGTCATTGGTGCTTTAACTAGGGCAAGAGAGCTCGGCGCGAAGACGATTGCTGTATGTAACAACAAAGGCTCTAAGCTGGAACCAATTGTTGATGTGGCCATTGCACCTGTTGTTGGTCCGGAAGTCATTAGTGGCTCCACACGCTTAAAGGCAGGGACTGCCCAAAAGCTTGTGCTTAATATGCTTACCACCTGCACGATGGTGAAGCTTGGGAAAACCTACAATAACTTGATGGTTGACCTTAAGGCTAGCAATATTAAGCTGGTGGACCGCTCTGTTCGCATCATTATGCGAGCGACTGGCGTAGATTCTACAACTGCTTCTGACACACTTACTAAAGCATCAATGAACTGTAAATTGGCGATAATGATGATTAAGACAGGTCTTGATGCACAGGAAGCAGAGCAGCAGCTGGCTCAGCATAATGGCAGATTGAAAGAAGCGATTCATGCAATTATGTCGAGTTAGTAGAAAGAAAAAGCGAGTAAGACTAGGTTAGACGTAATTAAAAAACGGGGAGGCATTAAACATGAAAAAAGGATTACGTGGTTTTACAATGTTGTTAACCGTAATCATGCTCGTATCATTGCTGGCAGCTTGCGGAGGAAAAAACAATAACACGCCTAATGCGACGAACAATGCAGGCAATGCAACGAATTCAGGTGGTAACAGTAGTGAATCATTAGAGAAAGACACGATCACTGCATTGCTGCCACCAGCATCGGCAAACTTCCAAGCTAGATTTCCAGAGATGGAAAAAGAGTTTAATGAAATGTATCCACACTTGACTTTGAAAATTGAACCAGCAAGCTGGGAGGATATGACTCAAAAGCTTGACACTCAAGTGAATGCAGGTTCTCCACCAGATATCGCATGGGTTGGTTCAACGGCGATTTCAAAATACGCTGCACTAGATGTGCTTCTAGATCTTAACCAAGTTCTTTCTGATGAAGTTAAAGCTGATTATGATGAAGTACCAATGAAGTTCTTCCAGCTAGGTGATGCACAATATGGCTTGCCTGCATATCTTGCTATTCACTCCATCGGTGGTAACAAGCAGTTCCTTGAGGAAGCAGGAATTGATTATAAGGCTGTTCAAGAAAACGGCTGGACATACGATGAATTCCGTGAAGCGATTAAAGCTGGTGTAGTTAAGGATGATAAAGGTAATACATCTCGTTACGGATTTGTATTCGCGACATCTGGTGTTACATCTAAAGACTACCTAAGCATTATGGCTAAATCTGCTGGTCTTCCAGAGTACTTTGATGAAGATTACAAATTCACTTACACAAGTAAAAACTTCCTAGGCCTACTTGAAGCGATCCGTCAAATGATCGACGATGGTTCAATGCCTAAAGAGCTAAGCTCTATCGATGCTGGTAAACGTTGGAACATGTTCCTAACAGGTCAAACAATGATTACTGGTAAAGGTCTTGCAAGCTTTGAAAACTCTGCTCGTCTAAACAATGAAAAGATTAAAGCGAACGACGGTTCTGCAGTAGCTGATTCTATCGAAGCAGAATACATCGCGCTTCCAGTACCTTCATTCAACGGTGCAGATTACATTCCGACAGCAGTTGTAGATGGTTTCATTGCACTACGTGGTAAAAAAGAGCCAAGTGAAGCACATCTTCACAACATTGGTTTAGCGATTCATTACCTGTCTTCTGGTTCTGTTGCAGCAAACTTCACGAATGAGCTGTTCTTGAGCCCGGTTTCTGAATCTGCACGCAATGCTGAGGTGCTTGAAGTGTATCCTCGCAGCGAAGAAAACCTTAAAGCTGATGAAATTATGATGTCTAAAGCAGTAGCAGCGCGCACAGATATTCCAACTGAACTTGCTGCTGAAGCAATTAAAATTGAAACTGAGGTTATTGTTCCTAAGCTGCAAGCATTGCTAGCTGACGAGATTTCACCTCAAGAAATGTATGATGCAGTTAAAGCTGCTGCAATTAAATCCTTCGGTGAAGATGGCGTTGTAGTTGACTAATCGATAAATGATTAGGATGGTGAAAGCTGTACGTAGATTGAACGTACAGCTTTCATTCTGAATATAGTCCCTGTGTTTGTACTGTACGAAGAAGAGAGGTGCGGCCCAATGAATCAAACGTTGACTAAAAGAAGAAAATTAAGACTCGAAAGTGATAGCGGTTGGGGTTATGCATTTATCGCAGTGGCTCTTATTGCGTTCTGTTTATTTACCGCATATCCGGTTATTAATGCTTTTATGATTAGCTTACAGGAATACAGACCATTAGGGTCCACTTATGTTGGTCTAGAAAACTTTAAAAATTCATTTACGGATGAGTTATTCTGGAAGGCAATTAAAAATACAGCAGTATATACACTACTAACTGTACCAATTAATATTTTGATTTCCTTTCTTATTGCGATTCTTATTATTCCTTTTAAGAAAAGAACACAAACGGTGTTTAAGGCAATTTACTATCTGCCTGCAGTAGCATCAGGTGTAGCAATGGCTGTCGTATGGCTGTGGATCTTCGATCCGTTAAAATCCGGTATCGCTAACCAAATTGTTATGTTTTTTGGGATGGAAAATCAAAACTGGCTTGGTTCCAGTGCAACAGCAATGTTCTCTCTCGTGTTAATGTCATGGCTGTCTAGTCATGGTACAGCTATTATTATTTATCTAGCTGCATTACTTGGAATCGATAACAGCTACTATGAAGCAGCTGAAATTGACGGTGCAACCTTCTTGCAAAAGCTTTGGTTTATCGTCATACCTTTCCTTAAGCCAACAACGCTTTTCCTACTCGTTACTGGTATCATTGGTTCCTTCCAAGTATTCCAAAACGCTTATCTAATGACAGGCGGTGGACCAGACCATGCAACGACAATGGTAGGATTGTTAATCTTTAACAATGCGTTCACATATTTCGAATTTGGTGAGGCAGCAGCACAATCTCTAGTACTAGCAGCAATTATTGCAATTGTATCCTTCATTCAATTCAAGTTCTTAGGTAAAGATATCGAATACTAGGAAAAGGGGCGGAACATATGGCTTTATATAATAACAACTTCAAAAGCAAATGGGCTCTGTTCGTCCGTAATGGCTTGATTATTGCGTTCCTAGTCCTGTTTGCCTTAGCTACCATTTTCCCGATATATTTTATGTTAATCTCCTCATTTGGAGATCCAGTGGAAGCTGGAGCGATGAGCTACTCTCTAATACCGAACAAAATATCATTCGAGTCCTATAAATTCTTCTTTAACTTTAGTCCGTATTCATGGGATTGGCTATTGAACTCTCTCATTGTTGCAGCCTGTATTACGGTTTCCAACGTAATCTTCGCAACACTAGCGGGCTATGCTTTTGCCAAAATGAAATTTAAAGGTAAAAACATTTTGTTTGCAATCCTGCTAGGTTCCATGATGATTCCGGGCCAAGTTACACAAGTACCACTTTATATTCTAATTGTTAACATTTTCGAACTGCAAAATACGTATCCCGCACTTATTATGCCTAGCATCGTGACGGTCTACAACATCTTCCTTGTGAAGCAGTTCATGTCATCCATTCCGGGTGAAATTCTAGAGGCAGCAAAAATCGAGGGCTGTTCTCAACCGAAAATTTTCTGGCACATTATTGCGCCACTTTCTAAAACGGTCATGGCTGTACTTGCAATTCTAACGTTTATGGCAGCTTGGAATGATTTCTTCTGGCCATTCCTCGTAACGAACACGATGGATATGCAGACGATTCAGGTTGGTCTGAAAAACTTCCGTTTTGCAAATACAACATACTTTGCGCCAATGATGGCGGGTGCGACAATTTCAGCTGTTCCAATGTTTATTCTATTCTTCAGTCTTCAAAAATACTTCCTTGAAGGGGTAACGGTAGGAGCGGTGAAGGGCTAATGTCTAAAACCTATGTCGTCGGGCTAATGTCGGGTACTTCTGTTGATGGGATTGATGCGGCAGTCATTGAGATTGACAGCACAAGCGCGCAGGAGGTAAGCGTTCAATTGCTTGCCTTTGAGAATACGCCTTTCCCTAAGGAGACAAGAGATCGAATCTTTGAGCTTTTTGATCCTGCGCTTGCAACGATAGACAAAGTAGGAATGATGAATATGTGGCTGGGCGAGCTTTACGCCCAAGCCACATCTTCCGTTATTGCGAAGAGTGGGCTCCAGGCAAAGCAAATTAGCGTTATCGGTTCTCATGGTCAAACGATCTATCATGCGCCTTGGGATCATAGTATCGAAGGAAAAAAGGTACGCTTTACGGTGCAGATTGGTGAAGGTGCGGTTATCGCCAATCGAACAGGAATTCCTTGCGTCTCAGATTTTCGAATTGCAGATATGGCGGTTGGCGGACAAGGTGCGCCGCTAGTTCCATTTACGGAATACTTGCTGTATCGCAGTGAGCGTAAGACACGCCTGCTGCAAAATATCGGTGGCATCGGCAATGTAACGGTACTGCCGGCGGGAGCATCAGCAGAGGATGTCTATGCTTTCGATACAGGACCGGGCAACATGATCATCGATGCACTCGTTGCACAGCTGTTCGCACCGCTAACGATGGATGTCGGAGGGCAGATTGCTGCTCAAGGGCAATTGATTGATGAACTGCTAGCTTGGCTGCAGCAGGATGACTATTACCGGATGCCTCTGCCTAAGTCTACCGGTCGGGAACGGTTCGGTACACAGTATGCAGAGCAAATCCTTACGATGATGCGTAAACAACAATGGCGTGCAGAAGATGTTATTGCAACCGTTACCTATGCGACTGCTTGGTCGATTCACTATAGCTATGAGCACTTTATTGCTGATGAACATCCGGCACATGAGCTGCTCGTTGGTGGAGGAGGCAGCTATAACGTAACGCTCATTAGCTATCTGAAGCAGCTGTTTACACCAAATAGTGTCAAAGTGCTGACGCAGGAGGATATCGGCGGAAGCAGTGATGCGAAGGAAGCGATCGCCTTTGGGCTACTGGCCCATTATACGATGCAGCGATTACCCAACAATATTGCTAACGTAACAGGAGCAAGTCAGCCAGTTGTGATGGGTAAGCTGAGCTGGCCAATCCAATAATACGCTCCTAATGGGGGAAACCGTATGGACATAAGAAGCTTTCAAATCGAGGATGTCGGAGAAGTCGTAGCACTGTGGAATGAAGTGGCTACGATTTATCATTATAAGCCACTTACGGAAGCTGAGTTTCTCAGCACCTTTATTCAGCATCAATACTATGACTCGGGTTGCGTGCTCGTTGCCTACAACGAGGACGAGCTAATTGGTTTTGCTGCTGGCAGTGTCGGTGATGATTTGCCGCTTGGTGAGGTTGCGGGCTATATCACCTGTGCATGGGTTAAGAAAGACGCTGATCAGCAGCTGTATCATCGCTTCGTCGATAAGTTGGAGCAGCGTTTTAAGACACTTGGCAAAACACAGGCGGAGGTATTGTTCTTCAATCCAGTAAAGCTGGTATGGAATATACCGACAGCACTGGAGCATGAGCATAATAACGCGCCTGGAATTAGCCAAGATGTGCCGCTATATCAGTGTCTTATAGAACGAGGGTATATCGACCGTGCAACGCAATGCGGCATGTACTTAAAGCTTGGTCATTTTACGATACCAGAGGATATTGCCGCGAAGGAGCAGAAGGCCGCAGAAAAGGGCTATCGTGTGCAATATTTTGATCCTGAAAAGCATGAGCATTTGGAGGAGCTGCTAACAGCGCTCGGAAATCCGCAATGGCAGCAAGAAATTACCGATGCGGCAGCGCGTCACATTCCATTTGTTGCAGCGGTACATGGTGATCGCTGTGTTGGCTTCGCAGGTCCGATTGTTAGGCAGCCCAATGGGCGTGCTTATTTTACAGGGATTGGTGTTCACCCTGAGCATGAAGGTCATGGGCTTGGAAGTGTATTGTTTTTCCACATGGTGGAAGCGTTTCAAAGCAATGCTTGTGACTATGTCTCATTGTTTACAGGGAGCAATAATCCTGCCATCCGAATCTATGAAAAAGCTGGCTTTCAAGTCGTGAAGCAGTTTTCCATATTGCGAAAGGAGCAATTAATATGAGTGAGAAGCAAACCATCTTAGCAATTGGCGCACATGTGGGGGATGTCGAGCTGGCATCAGGCGGTGTCCTTGCCAGCCATAGCTTAAAGGGAGATCGAATCGTTACGCTTGCACTAACAGCAGGAGAGCGCGGCGTGCCGGCAGGTCAGGATATGGCTCAGTACCGTGAGCAGAAGGTCCAGGAAGCACATACTTTTGCTCAAATGCTAGGCGGTGAGGCATTCGTATTCGACTATCAAGATGGCGAGGTGCCGGACACAGAGCAAATTCGTATGGAAGTTTGTGATGTGATTCGTCAAGTGAAGCCTAATGTCATTATTACACATTGGAAAAACAGCATGCATAAGGATCATGCTCTCACTCATCATATCGTCAACGATGCACGTTTTTACGCTAGCATGCCGACGATTGAGCGCGAGCTTCCTAACCATTTTGCAGCAAAACTGCTTTACTCGGAAAACTGGGAGGATGCGGTGGATTATGTTCCGTATCTTTACGTTGATTTCGATCAGGCTGCGTTCGATCTATGGATCGAGGCGCTTAGCAAGCATTGGTTCGTCACAGGCAGCAAGTCCTTTAAGTACCTGGACTACTACAAAGCATTAGCTGTTGTTCGCGGCTGCGAAGCGAGAAAGATGTATGCGGAGGCGTTTATGGTTCCCCCCGAAACAATGAAACTGAGACACTCCACCCTATAAGAGGAAGTTCAAAAAGTTCAGCCTTGATGACGATGTATCGCGTTGTAGCCTAGTCGACGTCGAATATGAAGCTCTACCGAAAGCTCTGTTGCTCACGTACCAACTACGTACGCTGCGCTACTCGCTTTCTAGTATCACTTCATCTTCTTGGTCCTGAAGGCCAACTTTTTGAACCATTATTTAAATGGGAAGTTCAAAAAGTTCAGCCTTGATGACGATGTATCGCGTCTGTAGCGTATAGGGCATTGAATCGGATTTTGAACTCTAATAAATATAAATAGCATCAAAAGGGAGTGTTTCTTGGAACCAGGATGCATTCCCTTTCTTTTCACCCATCACCTATCTAGGAGGCAGCATGATATGGTACTTAACGGAGTAGATATGCTATTGAATGACCGTCATAAGCTCGAAGGAAAGCGAGTGGGATTAATTACGACACCTACAGGGCTTACGACTGATTTTCGCTCGACGATATCGATTTTGCATGAAAATTTCAATCTTGCAGCGATGTTTTCGCCAGAGCATGGTGTTCGTGGCGACTTAGATGCAGGTGCACTTGTTGATACGTATGAGGACCCTTATACGGGTGTGAAGGTATTCAGCTTATATCGTAAAGATTCTAAACGTCTTACGGCTGAAATGCTCGATGCCGTCGACGTGATGGTTTATGATATTCAGGATGTAGGCGTTCGCTATTATACATTTATTTATACGATGCTGTATGCACTTGAGGATTGTGCAAAGGCTGGCATTCCATTTGTCGTGCTAGACCGCGTTAACCCACTTGACGGTGTGACTATCGAGGGGAATATCCTAAAGCAAGGCTTCAAGTCGTTTGTTGGCAATTATGAGCTCGCTGTTCGATATGGCTTAACCGCGGGGGAAATTGCGACGATGGCCAATGACCAGATGGGCTGGAATGCTGACCTGCATGTTGTACCGTTGTCTGGCTGGCAGCGTGAGATGCGTTTTCCGCAGACAGGCCTAACATGGGTTCATCCATCGCTTGGTATGCCTCGCTATGAGACGGCTTTGCTTTATCCGGGCACATGCTTGTTCGAAGGAACAAATTGCTCTGAGGGTAGAGGAACGACCTTCCCATTTGAAATGATCGGTGCGCCTTACATTGAAGCACAGCAGCTTGCTGATGTCATGAATGCTAAGCAGCTGCCTGGCGTTCGGTTCCGCCCTGTTCACTTCAAGCCGACGGTATCTAAGCATGCAGGAGAGCTATGTGGCGGTGTACAGCTTTATGTTACAGATGAACAGCTTATTAGACCGCTTGACGTCGGTGTAACGCTGATGTTTACGATTCGAGATCTATATGAGCAATTTTCCTTTTTACCACCAATTAAGGAGGGCTCTCGCCCGTTTATTGATTTGCTGTGCGGCGACAACGTATACCGTCAACCCAATGTGACCGCGGCGCAATTGCTTGAGCAGTTTGCTGAGGAGAGCAAGCAGTTTGCTGAACTGAAAAAGGATTATCATATATATAAATAAGGCAGGGATAGAGATGAAAACATTAGAGCAAATGACGCTTAGAGAGAAGATTGGGCAAATGTTCGTTACAGGGTTTCCATCGACGACGCTGTCTAGTGAGCTTAGGGAAGTTATTGAGCAATATAAAGTAGGAAATATTATTCTGTTCTCACATAACATTGCGGATAAGGTGCAGCTTGGTAATCTCGTAAGTGAGCTTCAGCAATGGTTTGTTTCCTATACAGGAATTCCGGGCTTTATTACGATTGATCAGGAAGGTGGCCGCGTGACGCGTATGCCTAGCGATGCAACGAATGTTGCAGGTGCAATGGCGATTGCGTCTACGGGTCGTCCTGAGCATGCATATACTGCAGGACGCATTACGGCACGCGAGCTGAAGGCTCTTGGCATTAACTTTAATCTGGCTCCTGTTATGGATATTAACAACAATCCTTTGAATCCCGTCATTAATGTGCGTTCGTACGGAGACTCTGCAGAGGTTGTTCAGGAATACGGTATCGCAATGATGAAGGGACTGCTTGATGGAGGCGTTATGTCCTCACTTAAGCATTTTCCTGGTCATGGCGACACGAATGTAGATTCCCATATCGGCTTACCGACGATTGACAAGTCGCTGGAAGAGCTGGAGGCGCTAGAGCTTCGTCCGTTCGTTGAAGCCATTAAGCAAGGTGCCAAGGCGATTATGAGTGCGCATATTCTGTTCCCACAAATCGAGAAGTCAGGTGTGCCGGGAACGATGTCTTATATGATTATTACGGAGCTGCTGAAGGAAAAGCTCGGCTTCAAAGGTCTTGTCGTATCGGATTGCTTAGAGATGGATGCGATCAAACGCTTCTATGGCACAGCACAAGGCGCGCTTGGAGCGGTGAAGGCTGGCGTCGATCTTGTCTTTATTAGTCATTCACCGTCGGTCGTTAAGGATGCGATCGAGCTAATCGAGGCAGCTATCGCTTCCGGTGAGCTTGAGGAAGCGGTAATCGACCGCGCAGTATCTAAAATACTCGCCTACAAAGCAGAAGTAGCTGACGTAGCAGCGCCTAATACAGACATCGTTGGCTGCGATACGCATCGTCGCTCTAACGAACTCATTCGTACAGAGACGATATGCTTAGTGAAGGGAGAGCTAGAGCCAGTACAAGAAGGTAGTAAAGAGGTGTTGTTTGTCGGCGCCTACTCCTACCGTTCCGATATGGCTTCAAGCAGTGTAAATGATCAATTGAACTTTGCTGAATATATGGGTGAACAGTTTGAGGCTTCCTATGTGGCCGTCGATGTCGATCCTAATGAGGAACAGATTCAAGCAGTTGTTGATCAAGCAAAGGACTACAAGCGCATCGTGCTAGGTTTGTTCAACGGTCGAGAGAACACAGGTCAGCTTAAGCTTGCCCATGCATTAATGGAAGCAGGCTTACATGTGACAGCCGTTGCGCTAGGTCGACCATATGATCTTTCGCTGCTGAAAGGTGAATGCACAGGACTTGCAGCCTTTGAATATTCCCAAGGTGCATTCCAATCGCTCGTACCGGTGTTATCGGGCAAATTTAAACCTACCGCAAAAATAACGATAGCCTTATAATATTCGGGTAACAGTAGAGCTGCAAAGGGGGGATATTTAATTATGACATATGTCGTTGGCATTGATGGCGGAGGAACAAAAACAGCAGTAGATGTCGCTAATGAACAAGGTGAGCTTCTGAAGCAATTTCATGTAGGGGCGATCAACTATAACGGCGGGGATGAAGAGACAATTGCGGCTTCATTTGCGCAAATGTTCGAGTCGATTAAAGAAAGCTGCGGTTCACTTGATCAAGTAAGCCAAATCGTTATCGGCGCTGCCGGCATTAGCAATCCGCAGGTTAGCATTAAGCTAGAGCAAAATGTTAGAGCTCAAGGCTATGAAGGTCCTGTATATATTACGGGTGATCAAGAGATCGCGCTCTATGGCGCGCAAAATGCGATGGAGGGTATTATACTTATCGCGGGGACGGGCTCGATCTGCTTCGGTGTGAACGGATATGGAGAAAAGCATCGTACAGGTGGCTTTGGCCATTTAATCGATGATGAAGGCAGCGGCTACAGTATTGGACGTCAATTGTTATCGTTGCTTGTTCAAGCGGAGGATGGCAGATTAAAGGATTCCATCATACCTGCAATGGTGTATGAGCAGCTCGGTTTGCGTACCGTTCAAGACATTATCGGCTTCGTATATGGCAAGCACACAACGAAGAAGGACATTGCAGCGCTAGCACCGATTATGACGAAGGCGTGTGAGCTAGGAGATGCGCAGGCACTGAAGCTTGCGAAGTCCACAGCAGAGAGTCTGTATGAGCTCATTGTTCCGGTCATTGAGAGGCTCAAGCTGCAACGTAGCCCGATTGCAATCTCAGGCAGCGTGCTGCAAAAATCGCCATTTGTGCATAGTGCGTTAGAGCGGAAGCTCGCTAGCACCTACCCCCAAGTGAAGCTGATTATGCCAATAAAGGATGCGGCATACGGCGCGGTGCTTATGGCTTGCTCGTTGAATCATCGCTCGCATGTTTAGACTATGCTGAAGTGGGTGCTCATCAGAGCTGCTAGAGCGAAGTGGATCGTCGTAAATGACAACAATGGATGAATAAGCTGAATAGTAAAGGGCAAGCAAGTGGAGTATGTCATATCCTCCATCTGCTTGCCCTTCTTTATTATCTAATGAAAGGTAAAGGAACTACACGATAAGAAAGCCTAGGTTGCGTTTCGCCTTCAGCAGTGTCTCATTAGCGATAGCTGCTGCACGTTCTGCACCATCTTTAAGAATAGCGTCAAGCTCTGCGGAGTGAACGATTTCTTTAAAATGCTGTTGAATTGGCTCTAGCTTAGCAACAACAACCTCAGCAATCTCCTTTTTGAAGTTGCCGTAGCCTTGCCCTTCAAAGTGTTTCTCCACCTCTGGAATCGATAGGCCTGAAAATACGCTGTAGATTTCGATAAGGTTACTCACGGCTGGCTTCGTATCCCAGTCGTAGCGTACGGACATTTCGGAGTCGGTAACGGCACGTGAGAACTTTTTGCGGATAACCGCTGGCTCATCTGTCATCAGAATGTAGCTGCTTGCGTTAGGATTGGATTTGCTCATTTTTTTCGATGGATCATCCAGCCCCATAATACGTGCACCTGTATCCTGAATAATCGGCTCAGGAATGATAAAGGTTTCTCCGTAGCGATTGTTGAATCGACTAGCTAGATCGCGTGTAAGCTCTACATGCTGCTTCTGATCATCACCGACAGGGACATGTGTAGCTTGATACAATAAAATATCTGCAGCCATTAAAGCAGGATAAGTGAAGAGGGCGGAGCTAACGGTTTCCTTGCCATCAGACTTATCTTTAAATTGTGTCATTCGGCTAAGCTCACCAAAGTGAGCCTGTGTTTCCATCAACCAGCCCATTTCTGCATGAGCAGACACGGAGGATTGTAGGAATACAGCGGAACGCTTAGGATCGATACCTGCTGCAATGTATAGCGCAGCCAGCTCACGAGAGCGCTCGTTCAATTCCTTAGGGTCCTGATAGACAGTAATAGCATGCAGGTCAGGAATGAAGAAGAAGCACTCGTATTCCTCCTGATTGCGAACAAATTGACTTAATGCCCCAGAATAGCCGCCAATATTGAGCACACCACTTGGTTTAATACCAGACAACATACGTTTCATGATGATCCACCTCTTTATAGATTGTTAAAGTAAATAAAAAAAGCTCCATCCCTAAAAGAAGGGACGAAGCTTGATCTCCGCGGTACCACCCAAATTCGACCTTAGTCGCACTTGTATTTTGACAGAAGCTCTGCCAAAATCAGCTCGGTAACGGTGAGCGCCGGCAATGCCTACTAGCACGACAAGGAGTCGTGTCGTTCAGGTTGCAGCGAATAGACCCATTCATTACGCGGCATGTGTCGATCTTTTCACCAGCCATCGACTCGCTTAAACATGCGTATCGCAATTACTTTTTCTATTCATAGCTTTCATATATTAGGATTATGTTCAGAATACCGATAATCATAAATCAAGTCAAGTAAAGATAACGTTGACAGTTGTCGAATGTTCTGTTATCTTAAATTTAAGATGTTTTTAGAAAGGAATGCTTATCATGAGTGTAACGAATCGTTACAAACAGTCGGAAGCAGCGCTGGAGTTATATATTGCGTTATCGCGCGCTAGTCAATGGGTGTCTGCTCATGGCGACAGAGATATTCGTAAGCATGGCTTGAATCGTACGGAATTCGGTGTACTGGAGCTTTTATATCATAAAGGCCCTCAGCCTCTGCAGCAAATCGGCAGTAAGGTGCTAATGAGCAGCGGTAATATAACGTATGTCGTTGATAAGCTGGAGAAAAAAGGGCTCGCTAAGCGCCGAGTTTCCACAGAGGACAGACGACTTATTTACGCTGAAGTAACAAGTGCTGGATCTGCATTTATAGAAGAGGTGTTCCCACAGCATGCGAGCGTCATTGAAGCTGCGGTAGAGGGGCTTACACAGCAGGAGCAGCAGGAAGCGACAGCTTTGCTTAAAAAATTGGGAATTTATGCGGAGAGAACCTTTAAAGAGGGCGGATCACCGTGCTAGCGGTGATCTTCTTTCGAATATAAATCTTAATTTGAAGATATCATATGGAATAGAACGTCAACAGTGCAGTAGTAGAGCTGCCTGCTGCAAAGGAGGATAATGATGAAGCATATATATGAACAAGGTACGGATAAAACAGCACCGGTGCTGCTGCTTTTACATGGAACGGGTGGGACTGAGCAGGATTTATTAGGCATAGCAAAGCATATTGATGCGGAAGCTTCGATATTGAGTGTGCGAGGAAATGTGCTTGAGAATGGCATGCCAAGATTTTTTAGACGGCTTGCAGAAGGTGTATTTGATATTGAGGATTTGAAGCTTCGGACAGAAGAGCTGAACAAGTTTATCGATCAAGCTGCGCAGCAATATGGCTTTGACCGCAGTAAGGTTGTCGCGATCGGCTACTCCAACGGTGCTAATATCGCAGCAAGCTTAATGTTTCACTATCAGGATGCACTAATGGGCGCGATCTTGCACCATCCGATGGTGCCGCTTCGTGGATTACAATTGCCTGATCTTAGCGGTAAGGAAGTATTTATCGCTGCTGGTGAGAATGATCCGATCTGTCCACCGCAGGAAACGAAGGAGCTTGCGGAGCTGTTAGAGGGAGCAGGAGCTAGTTTAGAGCTGCTCTGGGAGCGCTATGGCCACCAGCTGTCTAGAAGCGAGATTGAGGCGGCAAAAGGCTGGTACAACAAAACATATAAATCCAATTCATAATGGTAAAGCGAGTATGAATTGAGTACTGGAGCAGGCTAGTGAGATCGATCACTGGCCTGCTCTCTTTTTGTATATGTATACCTGAAACGAATAGCTCATACATTTATACAAATGAGTGAGGAGTGTGAGATGATGATCGTTGCTATTATTGGTGGCGGCCCGGCAGGCTTGAATGCGGCACTTGTATTAGCTCGAGCTAATCATCAGGTGCTGCTATTCGACAATCAAAAGCCGCGCAATGCAGTAACCGGGCATATGCATGGATTTATTACGAGAGAAGGCATCGCTCCTAGTCGTTTTCGCAGGCTTGCTCATCAAGAGCTTCGCCAATATCCGAATATAAAGCGCTATGTAGCAACGATTAGCCAAGCTAAACGCTTAACCGATGGTACTTTCACGATAAGCACGAAAAGCGGAACGACGTTTAAGGCCGATCGATTACTGCTGGCAACCGGTTTAAAGGAATCGCTTCCCGGCGTTAGCGGACTGCAACGATTTTATGGCAAGTCAATGTTCAGTTGCCCGTACTGTGACGGCTATGAGCTAAGCGGCAAATCGCTTGCTATTATAACAGAAAGCAATAACGGCCTTGCACTTAGTGCAACGCTGAAGCAATGGAGCAGCAGGCTGCACCTGTTTACGAATGGAAAAGGATCAATAACGAGTGAGGAGCGGGAGCTGCTTCAGCAGCTTGGTGTTGTGCTGCATATAGAGCCGATAAAGTCACTTACCGGTAGAGAAGGCAAGCTGAAGGGTGTTGTGCTGCAGAATGGTAAGCGAATTGCGTGTAGCGGCGGATTTGTATCAACTTATTGGCAGCATGCTGGATCGCTCGTGCAGCAGCTCGGCTGCAGGCTGGCTGATCACGGAGGAATATGGCAGGACGGTAAAGGGAGGACGAGTATAGCTGGAGTATATGCTGCCGGAGATGTGATGAGCATATCCCCTGCACAAGCTGTGCTAGCAGCTGGTGATGGAGTAAGGGCAGCTATAAGTATAAATCAAGACATTGCGCAGAGCCGGCTTGACGCTATCCTCAAATCACATCAAAGCAACTACTAAAAAGGCATAATCTCTCGCCTAAGCTGAGATTATGCCTTGTTGTCGTTATTCTCGATAGTCTTCAACGAGCAGATCGAGTGCTCCAGTTAGTGGGTCCATAATAAAGCCGTGCACAGGCACATGCTGAGGAAATAGCGGATGATTACGGATCATCTTAACGCTATGCATTACACCATGCTCCGGTGCGGTAAAGCCTCTTAGGAACTTCTCCATACGGATGCCGGAACGCTCCAATGTTTCAATAACGAGCGGATCTACGCCGCCTTCTTCAACAATTTTTTGTACCATGCCTTGTGTATCTAGGTTAGTCATGCCACAGCCGTGATGTCCAATAACAACGACCTCTTTTGCTTGAAGCTCATATACGGCTACAAGAATACTGCGCATCGCGGATCCGAAGGGCTGAGTTAATACAGCGCCAGCGTTCTTAATGAATTTTGCATCACCATTACGAAGATTAAGCGCCTTTGGCAGCAGCTCCATCAAGCGAGTATCCATACAAGTTAGGATGGCGATCTTTTTCTCTGGATATTTGTCGGTAATATATTTTTCATACTCTTTATTCTCGACAAAATCTTTATTGAATTCCATTAACTGATTTACAATGCTCATGTATGATTCCTCCTAGTGCATTACACGATCAAAATGATTAGAGTTTTTCTTTTATTATTCTCCTATTTGTTAATGAAGTCAATTACTGCTTGTATATTTTTTATTTGATTTGTACTATTTGACATAAGCACCGACGCATCAGATGGGTAATACAATGGTTGCAGCCGTGCCTACTCCAAGCTCGCTCGAGAAGCTGAGTGAGCCATGATGATTAGAAATTATTTGCTGAGTAACAAGTAAGCCTAAGCCGGTTCCGCCTTCTTTGTTCGTATAGAATGGGTCAAATATATGGCTGAGCTCTTGCTCTGAGATGCCGATACCAGTGTCTCGAATCGTAATCGTCATGGACTTGGGCTCAGTGCTCAGGTCAATATGAATGAGGAGCTCTCCGCCCTCTGGCATAGCCTCAATACTGTTTTTAATTAGATTAACGAATACCTGCTTAAGATGTTGCTCCGAGCCGTGCACTGGTGGCAATGCCTCTACTGCCTTTAGCTTGAAGTTTATATTATTCAGCTTACCAGAGGACTTCATTAAAGTAACAATATCACGAATTAATCGTTCTATATACACAGGTGACCAGTGCTCAATCTGCTGCTTGGACATGCTTAGAAACTGGCTAATGATCGAATCCATATGTTGAATTTCCTGCATGACGAGATCGATATGCTGCTCAGGTAGATTCCCCTTCGTTTTGTTGAGCGACAAAAATCCTTGAACGGTCGTTAACGGATTACGAATTTCATGTGCGATGCTGGCAGCCGTTTGACCGATTGCAGAGAGCTTTTCATTGTTGCGACGCAGCTCCTCGTTTTGCTTGCGCTGTGTAATATTACGTGTAATGGAAGCGAAAGCCACGGTATCGCCGTACTCATCAATAATCCCTGACAGTGTAATACTTACGTCTACAGGGCGTCCTGACTTAGTATACATGACGGTTTCATAGCTAGAGATCCCGTTGTTTTCCATTACTTGCATGAGCAGCATATTATAAGACTTTTGCTGCTCCTCAGAGTGGCGGAACAATGGCTGACCGAGAAGCTCTTCGCTGCTGTATTCGAACATTTCTTCAAATGCACTATTCATCTGAATGATGTTGAAGTTGAGATCCATAATATGAATGGCATCCTTTGTATGGTTAAAGAAGGATTCCAAGTATTGTTTTGTACTCATCAGCTCATCGTTTGTTTTCTTTAGCTCTTCGGTATAATGGTACAGATTGCTGCCCATCGTGTTAACCTGTGAGGCAAGCAAGCCGAGCTCATCCTTACTTCTGTGCTCTAACGGCGTATTGAATTGATTCATCGAGATCGCGTTAACCTTAACCATAATTTTAGTCAACGGTGCAGTAAGCAGCTCTGCTATTAGATAGCTCCCTACGATCGTAATAAGCAGCAGCACGATGCTGATCATCGTATGGTCAAGCAGCTGCTTCGTCGTACTAGATAGCATCGACTCTTTATCGAGGACTAAGCTTATAATATATGGTTTGCTACCTGTAATTGGAATGAAGGTGCGAACAAGCTGCTGATCGTTATGTTCAAATGTTGAAGATTGAAACTGATTGGTGGACACGGCCTGATTGACCAGCTTCAAATCTTTTTCAACATTGCTGTAGTTGTAGGAGCCGAACATCACATCACGCACATCAAGATTGTAAATAGGCTGCCCTTGCTTGAGCTTAATGATTTTCTCTTTGCCAAAGAACTCCGGATCGAATGCAGTAATTTCTAACAGGTTTTCATTCTCTTTAATAAGCTCCTTCACAATCGTTTCTTTTCCGTTAATATAGCCATTTGAGAAGGAAAGATCCGTGTTGATCATCGTATTAATCATGTAGTTTGTTTTGCCTGAGTAATAATATCCCCATTTGTTTACCTTAGTAGGATCTGAAACTGCAAAGTTAACTGGACCTGAATAGAAATTTGTAGAGTGCTGTCCTTGATCAACAGAGACAGGACGTAAGTGCATGACATCCTTCAATGCTATATCCCAATAGTCCCATGTTTTTGATCTTAAATTAATTTCATCTGGATTAGAGGATAATACAGTAACAAGCTCTTCATCCTCTAGCACCCATAATGTAATATCTGTAACTCCTACTTGATCTCTCACTTGCTTTAGAAGTTCATTCGAAAGGTTAGAGATATCTGGATCAAGCAGCTGCTCTACAGCTATTGCTGCCGCTTTAAGGCGATGAGCGAGCTCATTTTCGATGCTGCGATTCGTAGTTTCAATAAGCTCTATAGAAACAGCGAGCTGTTTGGCAATATTGGTAACCTGCTGTTCAATGTTTTCATTCTGTACACGAACCGCATTAATTTGCGAGAATACAACATTGAGAATAAGTACTGCCGTAACGATGAGAGAGATAGCTAATGATAATTTAATTCGGATAGACAATGATTAGCCCTCCAGCTTTAATATAAGTAACACAACGTGTTTTAGACAAATATCGACAAAATACATCAAATTATAGTAAGTATAAGTTAGACGATACAGGATTGACAATAAGAAAATATAGTGAATAGCAATTAGGTTATTAGCTATACATAAGTAAGTTGTTGAATCCTTCAATTTTAATTTTTACATTTTATTGATTGACAAGGAGGTTTATCCAATGATATTGTTGTAACATATTTTAACATTATGAGAGGAGGGTTACGTATGATTAGCTTGGTTCAGTTTGGCAATATGGTTTTAACAGGCTTGTTTCAACATCATGACGTAATCCGTGCCCGTAACGTATAGTTAAGTACATACGGCGCATGATTACGTAACGTAGTCATGCGCCTTTTTTTTCGCATAATGGGCTTAGTTTCGCATCTTTGTGATCTAAGACCCGTGTGAGGAAGAGCATGTCTACGCAGGCATGCTCTTTTTTGTGTGCTCTATTGAAATCGTTAATAACGAGGGGTTGTTAAGCAACATGATGAATGTATTAAAAAAACTAGGATGGTTTTTCAAGCTGGAGTGGAAACGATATACGCTGGCGATTAGCTTGCTGTTTTTTGCAGGCTTAGTCGACCTGCTTCCACCGTGGCTAATTGGTGTTGTTATTGACGGTATCCAACAGGGTCAGTTTTCGTCGGTACAATTCCGGTGGATGATCATTGGCTGGGTTGTCGTGACGATCGTTGCCTATGGCATCAATTATATTTGGCATTACATGCTGTTTGGTGCAGCATTCGTGCTGGAACGCATACTACGCACTAATCTAATGTCACATTTTTTACGAATGAAGCCTTCCTTCTACGAGCGAAATCGTACAGGAGATTTAATGGCTCGAGCAACGAATGATCTTGGTGCGGTATCGAATACGGCCGGCTTCGGAATCTTGACGCTATTCGATTCAACCATATTTATGATCAGCATCGTTGTTATGATGAGCGTAGCGATTAGTTGGAAGCTGACACTTGCAGCATTACTACCATTGCCGATCATTGCGCTGGTACTGTCGATCTTTGGTAAGAAAATTCATCAGCGCTTTATGGCAGCTCAGGATGCTTTTGGTGAGCTGAATGATGATGTACTGGAGTCTGTCTCTGGCGTTCGAGTGCTTCGTGCCTTCGTTCAGGAAAAAGCAAGTGAGCAAAAGTTTCAAGCGAAGACGCAGGAAGTGCTTGAGAAAAACTTAGCAGTTGTAAGAATCGATGCACTGTTTGAGCCTGCGATTAAAGTAATTGTTGGGATCAGCTATTTAATTGGAATTGGCTACGGTGCCTATCTTGTGTTCAATAGTGAGCTGACGCTTGGTCAGCTTGTGACATTCAATATGTTTTTAGGGATGCTCATTTGGCCGATGATCGCGATGGGGGAGCTCATCAATATTATGCAGCGAGGCAACGCCTCTCTCGACCGTGTCAATGAAACGCTAGCAAGCAAGGCAGATGTAGAAGATAAGAAGAATACAGTGGAGAAGCACAGTCCTTCTCAAGTCGCTTTTGAGCGATATTCTTTCCAATATCCAAGCTCATCTAATGAAAACTTAAGTGCGCTTAATATACGCATTAAGCAAGGGCAGACACTTGGTATTGTCGGTAAAACAGGAAGCGGTAAAACGACGATACTGAAGCAGCTGCTGCGTGAATATCCACTAGGCCAAGGAACATTAAAGCTTGGGGAACATAGCATTGACGAGCTGAAACTGAATGACGCAATCGGATATGTCGGCTACGTGCCGCAGCAGCCGTTTTTGTTCTCACGTTCAATCCGCAGCAATATATTGTTTGGTAAAGCAGATGCGACCGAAGAGCAGCTTCAGCGAGCGCTTGAACGAGCTTCGTTCGCCAAAGATATTCAGTTTTTGCCTGAGGGCTTAGAGACGATGGTTGGAGAGCGTGGTGTTGCATTGTCCGGTGGTCAGAAGCAGCGTGTGAGCATTGCGCGGGCATTAATTGCAAATCCTGAAATACTGCTGCTGGATGACGCACTATCGGCTGTAGATGCAAAAACAGAAATAGAAATTATTGAGGGCATTAAGCATGAGCGACAGCACAAAACGACGATAATTACGACACACCGCTTATCTGCCGTCCAGCACGCAGATTGGATTGTAGTGATGGAAGATGGAGTAATTGCTGAAGAAGGAACGCATGAGCAGCTGCTGAAGCGTGATGGCTGGTATAAGGAGCAATATGGTCGTCAGCAGATCGAGCTCGAGCTAAGCTCATAGTTAACGCGGTTAAAATAGAGAGGTGAGAAGCATGACGATAGAGACAGAGCAAGTACAGCAGCCAGATCGAACGATAAAGACAGGAAAGCGATTGCTGCAGTATGGTTTACTCTATAAAAAGACGATTATCGTTGCACTTATATTTTTAATTATTGCAGTTAGTGCCGAGGTAATGGGACCATTACTTGCGAAAAAGATGATCGATGAACATATTACAGGTATCAATAAAACGTGGTATTACGTAGAAGAAGGGACGGCTGAGGCTGTTCCATATAAGGAGCAATGGCTTGTACGTGAGGATAAGCTTAATCCGAGTACAGCTGTGCTAGGTAGCATGGAATTTGAGCAGCAAGGTTTACGTTTTTATCTCGTGAATGAAGGAGACAATAGTGAGCAAGCCACCCTGTTGACGAAGGAAGAGCTGTATCAATTTTACAAGCCAGAAATTCCATCCATTCTACGTTTGTCAGCGATTTACTTAGTATTGCTTGCAGTGGCAGCCATTTTTGTATACTCTCAGCGCATTTTGCTGCAGACAGCAGCGAATCGCATTGTTCAGAAGCTTCGACATGATGTTTATGCGCACACCCAAAAGCTGCCGGTTAAATACTATGATCATTACGCAGCAGGGCAGATTGTCTCTCGTGTAACGAATGATACGGAAGCGATTAGAGAGCTGTATGTCGGTGTTATTGCTAACTTCAGCATGGGTTTGGTCTATATTGTAGCAATCTATGCTGCAATATTCGCTATGAATCCGACGCTTGGCTTCATCACACTGCCATTAATTCCGATTTTGATGCTATGGATCTACATCTATCGGCGCTTTGCTTCCAAATACAATCGAGTGCTAAGAGCGAAGCTTAGTGAGATTAACGGCACAGTTAACGAGTCGATTCAAGGGATGTCCATTATTCAAGCCTTTCGCAAAGAAAAAGCGATGGAGAAGGAATTTGATGAGCTTAATTCGTATTACTTCAAATACCAAAATAAAATGCTCAGCTTAAATTCGTGGACCTCTCATAATTTGCTGAACGTACTGCGCAACTTAATTTATGCGGTCATTCTTGTGCTGTTTTTTACGAATCAGCTCGGAGCGGCTATTACGGTTGGCTTACTGTTTGCTTATATTGATTATTTGAATCGCATGTTTAATCCTATTGTGGGCATTGTTAATCAGCTATCTAATTTGGAGGTAGCGAGAGTATCTGCAGAACGTGTATTCAAGCTTATGGATGAGCCTGGTATGGAGGTTGATGATCAGCCTATGCCTCGTTATCGTGGGGATGTTGCCTTTGAGAACGTGTCCTTTGCATACAAGGAAAAGGAATATGTTCTAAAAAATATTCAATTTTCCGCTAAGCAAGGGGAGACGATTGCACTCGTTGGTCATACTGGTTCTGGAAAAAGCTCAATTCTGAATTTACTGTTCCGCTTTTATGATATAGAGGAAGGCCGTATAACGATTGATGGTGTTGATCTGCGCAGCTTTTCTAAGCAGCAAATTCGTAAGCATATGGGCATTGTTCTGCAGGATCCGTTCTTGTTTACAGGGACCATCGCATCTAATGTCAGCTTAAATAATGAGGAGATATCAAGAGAGCGTGTTATTCAGGCGCTGAAGGATGTAGGCGCATATGACATGTTTATGCAGCTGCCGAAAGGCATTGATACAGAGGTCATTGAGAAAGGTAGCACGCTGTCAGCTGGTCAACGTCAGCTCATATCCTTTGCTAGAGCGCTTGCTTATGATCCGGCTATTCTTATTTTGGACGAAGCGACGGCAAGTATTGATACAGAGACAGAGTCTGTCATTCAAGCGGCGCTCGAGGTGCTGAAGCGAGGACGCACAACCTTTGTTATTGCTCATCGCTTATCGACGATACGTGCAGCTGATCAAATTTTAGTATTGGATCGCGGAGTTATTGTTGAACGTGGTAATCACGATCAGCTTATGGAACAGAGAGGTAAGTACTATCTCATGTATCAGCTTCAGGCTGGTACGGGGGCAATAACGGCATAATTAGATAGCAATGGCATAGGTATAGAAGCAGATAAAGATATAGAGATAGATAAAGATATAATAATAAGACAGATATAACAGGCATGGAAATGCAGGAGTATAAGAATAGGTATAGATGTAGGTATGTGGTAAGGCTTAGGAGCTGCAATCGTTCGTTTCGATTGCAGCTCCTTTTTTTGTGGGAAGCAGTTGTGAATGAATTGTGAAATTTAGGTAAAAGTAGTTCTATGACCAAACTATTTGATGATAGAATAGTTTCATCATAGAACTATTTTGTGGGGAGGTGTTGGTATGGCTAATGAGAGGATGACAGAGATTGTCGAGCGCTATGAACGAGCGACGTATATGATTAATCGTAGATTAAGCAGTAAAGTCAAGGAAGGGCTACCTAATGATATTACGCCAGAGCAGCTGTTTATATTACGCTACTTAAAGCGTAATAACGATGTTAGCTCATCGGAATTGGCCGATTTGCTTTGTGTAGGGAAAAGTACGATCACATCGGTTATTAGCCGCATGGTTAATAAAGGTTATGTTGTGAGAACTCCAAGTCAAGAAGATCGGAGAGTCGTATATTTATCACTTACGGAGGAAGGCGATCGACAGCACAGCCGTATAGAAGAAACGATTTATCATATTATTGAGCCTTATATAAGTAAGATCGGGGAAGCTAAAGCGTTTGAATATATAGCTGTGCTGGAGCATATCTCAGAAGTGCTAATGATGGATTTAGAATAGGAGGCATTTGCTTGAAAGGGATTTTGAAACTTAGATGGATCGTTATAGCAGTATGGATTGTCGCTGCCGTTGGGCTGTTTATTGCAGCACCTAATCTTGCGTCACTCGTTAGAGAAAAAGGCGAAATTACAGTGCCCGAGCAATATTCATCATCTCTAGCAGCCAAGCTGATAGAGGAGAAGAGCAGCGACTCTGGATCAGGCAATTCTACAGCCCTCGTGTTCCATCAGGAGGGTGGATTAACAGCTGAGCAGCAAGAGGAAATACAATCGGCTCTTGCTCTGCTGGAAGAGAATAAGGAGCAGCTGGGCATTGCATCGATTACCTCTTACTTCGACAATGAGGAATTGAAGGAGCAGATGCTGGCTCCTGATGAGTCAACGGCGATTGTGCTGCTAGATGTACAGATGAATGGCAGAGAAGTAGATCAAGCGATAGACCAGCTCTATGAAGCGTTAGCGTCTATCGAGATAGAGCATTATTACACCGGTAGCTGGCTTATTAGTCAGGATGTTCTGCTCAGCTCCGAGGAAGGCTTAAAGCGCACGGAGCTCATTACCGTTGGCTTTATTCTTATCGTACTATTTTTAGTCTTCCGCTCGGCAGTTGCGCCGATTGTGCCATTATTAACGGTTGGCCTATCTTATATCGTATCGCAATCCATTGTTGCGTTTCTTGCAGATACCGTTGATTTTCCGCTGTCTACCTTCACACAAATCTTCATGATGGCGGTCTTGTTCGGGATTGGAACGGACTATTGCATCCTGTTAATTAGCAGGTACAAGGAAGAGCTCAGTAAGCATGAGGATAAACAAGAAGCCATTCTAACGACGTATCGCACGGCTGGAAAAACAGTGCTTGTATCAGGTATTGCTGTGCTGGTAGGCTTCAGTGCGATTGGCTTCTCGACATTTATATTGTATCGCTCTGCCGTTGCAGTAGCTGTAGGGATAGCTGTCATGCTGATCGCACTATACACCGTTGTTCCTTTCTTCCTATATACACTCGGCAATAAGCTGTTTTGGCCTGCCAAAGGAAAGCTGGAGCACGGTAAAAGTAAGCTATGGGATAAAGTTGGTGCATTTTCACTGAAACGCCCAATGGCGGCTTTATTAATTGTAGCAATCATTATCGTACCACTGTTATTAACGAAGGATGATCTTGTTTCCTATAACTCACTTGATGAAATTGGTGAGAAATACGATTCGGTTAAAGGCTTCAATCTTATCGCTAACAACTTTGGACCTGGTGAAGCCATGCCTACAACGGTCGTCATCAAGAGCGAGCAGCCATTCGACTCCTCTGAGGGCATGGCTGTCATTGAAAAGGCATCTCGTGCTTTGCTGGAGCAGGATGGCGTCGCAACTGTGCGTAGTGCCACTCGGCCGCTAGGTGAACCGTTGGAGGACTTCCTCGTTACCGATCAGGTCGGTCAGCTTGAAGAAGGTCTTTCACAAGGACAGGATGGCTTGCTTGAGATACGAGATGGATTAGCTGAAGCTGAACAGGCATTAGCGGAAAATACACCACAGCTTAATGCTGCCATCGATGGAGCTGAGCAGCTTGTTTCTGGTAGCAAGCAGCTGCAAGATGGAGTGAATAAGCTATCTGACGGTTTATCGGAGATTAGCTCGGGAATGAAGCAAGGTGCACTGTCTGCTAAGCAGCTGGAAGCGGGCTTGAAGGAGCTTGAACAGAATGCATTGAAGCTAGCATCAGCGAGTGATGAGCTATTACAGGGCTATAATGAGCTATATGCTGGCGGAGAGCAGCTATCGAAAGGCTATGCTGCGATTGCTGAGCAGCAGGCGACGCTTGCAACAGGGCTGTCTGGTGTGGATCAAGGAATGAAAGCCTTGCAGCAGCAGTACCCTGAGCTTGCCGATGATCCAACGTATATTTCACTTACTGCTTCGATTGAACAGCTAGCAGCTGGAGCAACAGCATTACATGCTGCGATTGCAGAGCTAAATCAAGGGCTAGCTGGCATGCTGAGTGGATTTGCAACAGCGAATACGGCATTAGCAGAGGCTAGTGCAGGTCAGAAAGCTTTCTCTGAAGGCATGAAGCAGGTTGCTGGTGGAATGAGTGCGTTGCGACAAGGACTTGATCAGCTCGCAGCGGGCACAGCTCAAGGCAGCGCTCAAGCACCACAGCTGGCTGAAGGTCTAGGTGGAATAGCGGCAGGTGGAGCGGAGCTGCAGGAAGGCTTTGTAAGCATTCAAGAGCAGCTGGTACAGCTAACCGAGGGGCTAGCCTTAAGCGTGGATGGACTTGAGCAGGTAACGGATGGTTTTGGCTCTGCAGAGAATTATTTGAAGGGGCTTGTCGAGTCACCAGATAAGCAGCTTGCTGGCTGGTATATGCCTGAGGAAGCTATTACAGACGAAGCCTTTGCTGCTGTACTTGATCAATATATGTCTGATGATCGAAAGCTCATTACGTTTGATGTCATTATGGAGGATAACCCTTACGCGATTTCTTCGATTGAGATCATCGACGGCTTGTCCATCGTCGTGAAGGATCAATTGGCTGGCACTGTACATGAAGGAGCTGATGTACAGCTCGGAGGCGTTACGAGTATGAATAATGACCTGATGCAAATGAGCAGCGCAGATTATTCAAAAACGGTAACACTTATGCTGATCGGTATTTTTATTATCTTATTGCTATTATTCCGTTCTGTCGTCATTCCGATCTATGTCGTTGCTTCCTTATTAATTACGTACAGCACGTCACTTGCGATTACAGAATTGATTTTCGTAGATATTGCAGGTCTATCTGGCGTAAGCTGGGCCGTTCCATTCTTCGGCTTTGTTATGCTGATCGCTCTTGGTGTAGACTACAGTATCTTCCTAATGGATCGCTTTAAGGAAAATGCTCATATGCAGCCTACCGTGGCAATCCATGAAGCGATGAAGAGCATGGGCTCCGTTATTATGTCCGCAGCCATTATACTTGGCGGAACGTTTGCGGCGATGCTTCCTTCAGGTGTAATGAGCTTGCTTCAAATTGCAACACTCGTGCTGTGCGGACTTTTCCTATATGCTCTAATTATGCTACCATTGTTTATACCTGTAGCTGTTAAGCTGTTCGGGAAATACAATTGGTGGCCATTTGTTAGTAGAAAGTAGAGGATTAGCGAACATGAATGAAATTATGGTTGTATTTACAGGAGGAACAATAGGAAGTACAAGGCAAGGAAGCGCAGTTGATGTAAGTGCTTCTGGTTCCTATATGATTATTGATCAATTTAAGGAGCAGTACGACCTGCAGACAACATTTGATACGATACAGCCACTCAATATATTAAGTGAAAATTTAATTGCTCAGCAATGGCTTAGCCTTGCTGAGCAAATTAAGCAAATTCCACAGGAGCAGTACAAAGGCATTATTGTGACGCATGGCTCAGATACACTGGCTTACTCAGCAGCAATGCTCGGTTACCTGCTTGCCCAAACGAAGATCCCCATTGTGCTGATCGCAAGCAATTACCCGCTTGAGGATGAGCGAGCTAATGGCCTCCGTAATTTTAGTGAGGCTGTACAATGGATTGAAACAGAGGCTCCTCCAGGTGTTTTTGTCGTATACGAGAATGATCGCGGAGAAAGTCAGCTATACTTAGCTACACGTCTTATGCAGTGTGAAGCCTTTACCGATCAGTTTCGCAGCCCTTATGAGCTTACACTTGGCCAGCTAAAGCAAGGTAAGCTGATATGGACCGAAGATACACGCAATCCAGCGATGCAGCAGCTTATGCCAGTATCTAATCGCTGGACGCAAAGCATAGAGAGGATTACGGAGCTTGCTGATCAGATTGTGTATATTAAGCCGTATCCGGGACTGAACTATGAGCTGTATCAATGGGGAAGCATGAAGCCAAAGGCGATCGTGCATGATTTATACCATTCTGCAACAGCCTGCTCGTTAGATAGCGGCCCATATTCACTGCCTACCTTTATCCGCAGATGCCTTAACGAGGGGATTGATGTATTTCTCACTCCCGCTAAGCGTGCAGAGGATGTCCACTATGCTTCGACAGCAAAGCTATTCGAGGCAGGTGCCGTATTACTGAGTGGAATGGCTCCAGAGGCAGCTATGACTAAGCTAATGCTAGGCTATGCGATACTGACAAAGCATGAGGATATTGTGGAGTTTATGACGGAGGAGGAGCTGTATCATGAGCTCCACCGTCCTTATCGATAACAAGAAAATATGCTCAATGAAATAAAATGGGTGGTCTACTACATCAGCTTTCGCTGAAGTGGCAGACCACCCATTTTTTATATGCTGTTTTGCATGAAGAGCACTCATGCAATGTTGTAATTCAACAATTCCTACTTGCTAGAAGGCTTTTCTCCGTCCTTAAGAGGAAGGCTGTTAACGTAGCTGTCTGACAGCTGCAGCAGCTCTAATGCGCGTTGGAACTCGTCTTCTGTTGCTGTACCGCTTTCTGTACTTGTACCAGATAACGAGAAATGCTTGCCGTCAGAGTAGCCGCTGCCTGATAGGAATAGCTCTTCGCTAGTAAGGAAGGAGCCTGTAGGTAAATAATAGCGCTGTGGCAGTAGATTTTCATATTGATTGAAGATGTCCTGTCCAAAATGCAATTGATTTTCCATACTAATACCTAGCAGGTTAGCAATAGTAGGCGTAATATCGACCTGACCAGCTGTTTGCTCAAATACCTTAGGCTCAGTAACTCCTTCATTAATGATAACTAGTGGAATATTAATCATATCGGTGTACGTATACTCCCGACCGTACATCTCTTCCATTAATGCTAGCTCATTTGAGTTCAATGAATAGATCGGTAAGCCAAGATGATCACCATAAAGCACAATTAGACTGTTGTCCCAAAGTCCTTTTTCCTTCATGTCGTCAATAAAAGCACCAAGTGCTTGATCTGCATAATGCTGAGCGACTAGATAATCACCAACCAATGTTTTTTGGAAGCGTTCTGGCAAGGTGATATATTGCTTATCCTCAGGCAATGTGTAAGGATGATGAGCTGTCATAGAGATAACATGAGCGTAAAATGGATTTTCAGCTGCGTCCATCTCCACTAATTTATCAAGTGTTTTACGGTATAATACATCGTCAGAGGCACCGAAGAATACAGTATCCTCTTCACCAAAGTACTCGGTATCATAATAATTATTAAAGCCTAGTGACTCATACAGCTCGCCACGATTCCAAAATTCAACGACGTTGGTATGGAAGGTAGCAGTGTCATATTGGTGTTCTTCCAGCAGCTTTGGTAAGCTAGGCAGCTCGCGATCAGCATACATTTGTGTAGCAGCGCCGCGCGGTGGAATGTAGAGTGATGTGTTGACGACATACTCTGCATCAGACGTGTTACCTTGACCTACTTGCTGATAGAACTTATTAAAGTAAAAGTGCTCATTAACCAGCTTATTAAAATTCGGTGTAATCTCCTGACCGTCTACAGAAAGATTGACTAAGAAATTTTGGAATGATTCCATTTGGATCATAATGACGTTTTTACCTGCAGCTGTTCCAAATTGAAAAGGCTGCTCCACAGGGATAATTTTTTTAATATCGTTAATTTTTTGCTGCGAGATCTCATTAGGCTCGACATATTCTGTTTCTTTGCTGGAGAATATCATATAGGCTTCATAATTTAGAATACCCATTTGCTCAGCTTTTACAATTTCATTCATGCTTGCACGGTTCGGTACAATATTGAACAGGCACACAATTAATGAAACGGTAAGAACAGCTAAGGCAACTTTTCTGCTGCTAGGTCTGTTGACCTTCATTTTCCAATCGATATCGCCTTTCTTCTTAATAAGTAGAGCGGCTAATATTACAACGTCTACAAAGATAAGCAAGAAATAAGGGTCCATTAAGGAAAATACACTATTTTTAACTGCGGTAACTTGATTTACTTGAGCTAGAGCAAAGTATGTTACAATGACTCCGTAATACTTGTAATACATAATGACGGCAAAAAGAATGGTTGTCATTAGAAGGTTCGCTAGCAAGTAATAAAGAATTTTGCGTTTTTTTGCGAATACCTCGATAAAACAGAAGATGATTAATGCGAATGGCAGCTCTTTAAGCAATAATGTCCAGGACATTCCATTCTCAAATATAACCATCCAGGCTAAGGCACTTTTTAGCAGCATAATGAACGAAAAAAACAAGATCGGTTGCATACTAAAAAGGCGTTTGTAGCTATCGTTTAACACTGTACATCCTACCCTTCGTATCTCTTTATATATTCATGAAAGCTACATAGATGATATAATTACTTATCTATTATGCTAATATTAAGTTTCAATGTCAAAATCTAAAAAACTGTAAATTGCTCACA
This sequence comes from Paenibacillus camelliae, assembly GCF_023715345.1. GTDB lineage: Bacteria > Bacillota > Bacilli > Paenibacillales > Paenibacillaceae > Pristimantibacillus > Pristimantibacillus camelliae. The sequence goes on along the minus strand of NZ_JAMBNY010000017.1, from coordinate 43,620 downwards.
TATCAGTCAGAGTGTTCTTTATTATTATAAAACACCTCACTTTTCTTTCTCGTGCTCAGCTTTACGGTCATCTTTAAGGAGGAAATTCTAGAATGAAATTAGGAAGACTATTATTACTTGTTTTATCCCTCGCACTACTTATTGTATTAATTGTTACATTTGTTAACCAAAAAGAAGAACAAAAAGCACCTGATATTAGTGTAAGTCAACCAAGTGATACTAATGTAAACGAAGAAACAACAGATAATGTTTCAGATATTGATGAAAACTTAACAAATAACCCAGAAAATTCCGGTGAGGATGTGGAAGAGCCGTCAGATTCGCCTGATCCAGACCAGGAGAGTACACCAACGGCTACACCTAACATTGAGCCCGATACAGATGCAAAAAGTGTTAGCGTTATTGTTAATCCAGACTATAAGCTGCCAGATAATTATGAGCCTGATGATCTCGTCTATCCGGATGTTCTCTTTATATTCGAGGAGAAGATTGAAAAACGCATGCTTCGTCAGGAAGCGGCGGAGGCACTTGAGCATATGTTTGAAGCAGCAGAAGTGGATGGTATCTATCTAGCAGGTGTGTCTGCTTACCGCTCTCACAGCACACAAACGGCGTTATTTAACCGATATGTAGAACGGGATGGTTATGAGAAGGCAAAAACCTATAGTGCGGAGCCAGGAACTAGCGAGCATGAAACAGGCTTAGCCATTGATGTAACGAGCAGTGATGGCAAATGCGCAGCACAGGACTGCTTTGGAGGAACAGCAGAAGCGATATGGCTCGAGAACAACGCAGCAGCCTATGGTTTTATTATTCGTTATCCAGAAGGCAAGCAGGAGATTACAGGCTATAAATATGAGCCTTGGCATTTGCGCTATGTTGGCGTGGAGCTCGCTAAGCATATTGATGAAGAAGACTTAACATTAGAAGAGTATTATCAAGTAAGCCCAGTCAAGCGTTAATAGAAAATGCTCTAGATGACATCTATGGACACGAGGTAGCACTAAAGGCTGAACTTTTTGAACTAGTATTAAAAGTACGTTAGTTGAAGGAGAATAGGGAATGCTTATATGGCAACAGATTTATTTAATCGTTATGATTCTTAATATATTTCTTGCTATAACCATTATTTTTCTTGAAAGGCGTAATATTAGCTCGACATGGGCTTGGATTATGGTATTATTTTTCATTCCGGTTGTTGGATTTGTACTTTATCTTATTCTCGGACAGAAATTCAAAAAACGTAAGCTGACAAAGCTTCTAGGCATTAACCCGAGCATGATCAATGATATGATTAAAGAGCAGCATCGGCGCATTAATTGTGGAGAAATTGATCTCGCCGGGTCCGAGGTGGAGGAATATACTGACCTAATTACAATGAATTTGTCGACAGCATTTTCATTGTTTACGACACATAATCAGGTCGATATCTATACGGATGGCCATGAGAAATTCGATGCATTAATAGAAGATATAAGTCGTGCGAAGCACCATATTCATCTCGTCTATTATATCGTTCGTGATGATGAGCTTGGTCGCAGATTGATGCGCGCACTAACGGCAAAGGCAAAAGAGGGAATCAAGGTTCATTTCCTGTATGATCACATTGGGAGCTCGAATTTGCCAAAAAAGTTTTTCAAGGAATTTCGTGAGGCAGGTGGGCTTGAGGCGGCTTTTTTCCCTTCACGGATCCCATACCTTAACATAAAAATTAACTATCGTAATCATCGCAAGCTTGTTGTAATCGATGGAGAGATTGGTTATATCGGCGGGTTTAATATAGGCGATGAGTACTTGGGACTGAATAAGCATTTTGGTAAATGGAGAGATACGCATTTACGTATTCAAGGTGAAGCTGTTCTTCAGATGCAGGCACAGTTTATGATCGATTGGAACATTGCATCGAATTTAAGCCTTGCCTATCATTCCAAGTACTTTCCAGAACAGCCAATGGAATGCAGTGAGCCGATTGGCATTCAGGTTGTTGCGAGCGGACCTGACTCCGAATTTCAGGAAATTAAAAATTCTTACATTAAAATGATCTACTCAGCAAAGGAGACTGTTTTGCTGCAAACACCTTACTTCGTCCCTGATAGCAGCTTGCTAAACGCGCTAAGAACAGCCGCATTATCAGGCAAGGACGTTCATCTGATGCTGCCAAGTAAGCCTGACCACTTTTTTGTGTTTTGGGCAACACAATCATATCTTGGAGAATTACTGTCCTGTGGGGTAAAGGTTCATTTGTATAAAGCGGGCTTCCTACATGCGAAAACGTTAGTGGTTGATCGTAAAGTGGCATCTGTAGGTACAGCAAACCTTGATATCCGAAGCTTTAAGCTGAATTTCGAGATGAATGCGTTCATTTATAATAAAGAGGTAGCAGCTAGACTTGAGAGCATCTTCTACGAGGATGTGGAGGTTTCGCATCTGCTAACGCTAGAGGAATATGAGAATAGACCTTGGTTTAATCGATTCAAGGAGTCCATTTCCAGGCTGCTTAGTCCAATATTGTAACCTGTACGAAAACTGTCCCTTTTCATCTAATATAGAGAAAGAGGCAGTTTTCGTGCTATTTCCTGGGAAATGGTGTCGAAACGCTGAGGATTAGTTGTTGTAGATTGACTGGAGTTAATATTAGATTTATACTAAATCTAATATTGTGAAAGGCGGCATTGCTATGGCACAAAAAATTAATTTAACAGTACAGCGTCGAGCGATTCTTGAGGTTGTTCAGGAATCACATGACCATCCGACAGCAGCCGATATTATAGAACGTTTACGTGCGAAAGGCTTTAATTTTGCCTATGGTACAGTTTATAACTCGTTACGCTATTTGACGGAGGTACACCTTATTCAGGAGCTGAAGCTTGGCGAATCGGTTAGTCGATATGATGCTCGTACGGAGGAGCATCAGCATATTGTATGTACATCCTGTGGAAAGGTAGAAGAGGTGCTCGTTGACATTCCTCAGACATGGCTCGACCAGGTTGCTGAGCAAACCCGATACAGCATTCAGCATCCCCATATTGTAATGGAAGGGTTGTGTGAGCAATGCACGAACAAGCAATAGTTTCGGCGACAAGCTCAGGAGCAAAAAAGCTTTGCAGCTTAACGAAGCGTGTTATGATCATAAGCCCTTATCCGGAACGCTTGGAGAGCTTGTACGTCTCTCTCTCAAGTGCTTGCTTTGATGTATTTTCATTGCATGAGTTCAACGAAGGCTTGCTATCCGCACTCAAGCCCGAGCTTATTGTGTATGACACACTGCCATTGGAAGACGAACATAGCGATTCAGAGCAGCAGCGTGAACAGACCCTGCTGCGCATTGCTAGAAGCTATCCAATCCCACTTGTTGCTTTGCGTGATGAGCGTGCCGGCGAGCTTGCTAATGAAGAGCTAGATGGAGTGGAAACATTGCTATGGCCATCCGCAGTAGATGGGATAATCGAGCACATCAATGATCTTCTAGAGAACCAGCTGCGTCATGCACATTTCAACGATCTTCATATCTATAAGGATTTAAAGGTTGATTTGAAGCGCATGATCGTCATGAGGGAAGATGAGCGTATTGATCTGACGAAAACCGAATATGATCTGCTGCTACACTTCTTAAACTCTGACGGCTCCGTTCAAACTAGGGAAATGCTGCTCGAAATCATATGGGGACTTCAGTTCTATGCAGGCAGCAATGTAGTGGATGTACACATCAAAAGCCTGCGTAAGAAATTAGAGGATAGCGCAGTCGACCCAAAGTATATCGTTACAGTAAGAGGAGCAGGCTATCGACTAGCAGATCTGTAGCGTAAAGATAGACTCTTAATGCGTTACCTGATGGTAAATGGGTAATCGAATAATAAAGGTAAGATTGGATAAATAGAGGCTGTATCAAGGGATTAGACCCTTGATACAGCCTCTTTGTTATGAAGGATGGAATATGCCACGCGAAGTAAATGGTGCGGTGATAACATCAAGGCGACGCCCACACAGATGCTCTAGCGCAGTAAAGGCGAAAGTGTAACACGAAGCAACGCCCACTCAACCGCTCCAGCGGAGCAAATGGTGTGGTGTTTCTACTAAGCGACCACCCACACAACCACTCCAGCGGAGAACATGGATTGGTGGAAAAGCGAAGCGGTTGCCTTTGTTCCCGGATTTCTACATTTAACATACTTCTAGAAATCTGGGAACAACAGCAATTGTAACCAAACCATGTTCGGAGCGCCGAACAACAGCAATTGAAACCACACCATTTACGGAGCGCAGCACATATAATGTCGAATCGGATACAATATAATATCGAATGTTGACGATTGATCTATTCATTGATTTTTCAATTCTCAAAATCTAAGAATAGATCAATTATACAAGAGAATAGGTCATTGTTTTGGATAAATTGATAATTTATTATATCCTCATGAATCAATATGTAAGCGCTTTAAATTAAGTGAAATACTTTGAATTTCGCTAGGTATAAAAGAATGCTGCTGTAAGTTTACCCTACTCGAAGTTATAACCATCAGCTCTGATCCAAAGAGCAAAAGTTATAATAAATAAGTTAAAAGAAAGGGTGTCTCTAGCGTGAACAAACTAGCCAAATCTTTAAGTTTAGTATTGATTACGGCCATGATGATGTTTGTTTTTACAGCATGCAGTGACAACACAAAAAATGAAAGCAATTCTCCAAGCGTAACGCCTAGCAGTGAAAGTAATTCTACACCCGCACCACAAGCCAGTGACGGAGATAATGATGGCAACTGGAAGCCTCAAACTGATCTCTCTAAAAAGGTTAAGTTCTCGTATGCCTCAGTACAGGGAATAGAAGGCTTCGATTATACGAAGGGAGATCCTTTAGCTCAGTATTATTCTGAAAAATTCAACTATGAAATGGATGTAGCCGCATTAAACTGGGATAACTGGAGTGAGCGTCTTCGTATCTGGATTAACTCGGGAGATATGCCTGATGTAGCTGTATATAACTACAATCATGCTGACGCTGCCTCCTTTGTTGAACAGGGTCTGATCAAAAGGTTTCCTGATGACTGGAAGACCCGTTGGCCTAACGTAGCAGCTGTTTTTGATAAAACATCGATTGGCCCTCAAATGGAACAGACCTTTGGCGGCACTTACTTTATACCGAGAGCACGATTTATGAACAATCTTCCTGGCGATCCTCTACCGAACCATCCATCCTTGTTCCTTCGTAAAGATTGGGCAGAAGCAGTAGGCTTCCCAATCAAAACTACCTATACGACATCTGAAGTTATGGAATTCGCTCAGCTCATTAAAGAACAAGACCCTGGAAATGCTGGGAACAAGCTTATTCCTATTGCCGAGAACACGACACATGCTGTAGATCTATTCGTTGCAAGAAACAGCACCCATTTTAACAAGTTCTACAAGGACACTGACGGAACCTACAAATGGGGTGGAGCATCAGAAGACACGCTTAAAGGTCTAAAACTATTCTCTGAAGCCTATCGTTCAGGATTAATGAGCCAAGATTTCTATACGGTTAAGAATGAAGAGCACGGCTCCTTCTTTAACGTGCAAGGCATTGCTGGTGCTACATTCTTCCAGGCTCCAACCTCTGCACTTCAGCAATTCTATGATGATTTTCAAGCAAATATAGGCACGGATCCATATGACAATATCCAGATGGCGACTGTTCTTGGTGATGATGGCAATTACCATCAATATGATCTGATCAACTACTGGGGCGCCATCATATTCAGCCCAAATATTAAGGATGAAGTATTCGAACGCTATATGGATATTCTTGATTACAATGCAACATTAGAGGGAAATACCATTCTTAATATGGGAATAGAAAACGTTGACTGGGCGTATGAAAGTGATGGAACAACTGTGAAATCACTCTATGATCAAGCTAAGGAAGGCAAGCCGCTTGGCGGCGCTACGGGTAAGTATCCATCGATGGGTTATCTGCTAGGCAGCACCATACTTTTCGATGACTTTGCCTTCGACAACCCGAACACGACTAAGTCGTTAAGAGACTTATCCAAGCAGCTGTATACGGAGAGAACGCAAGTTGCTACGCCTGATTCATTCGCCAAAGTCGATTGGGAGCTATTCGCCTACGACTCTCCAAGCTTTAGAAGAGCTCAAATGGACTATTACACCGAATATGCTAATATCGTGACGCAATCGGGGGATATAGAAGAGAATTGGAGAAAATGGGTAGATTCTAAGATGTCCATTATCCAGCCGGTGCTTGATGAGCTTAATTCCACACTAGGAAACTAGCTGCTAAGCACGTCAGCTATAATGCCAATACTACGCCAACTGTAGCAAACATTACGTTTGCTGCAGTTGGCGAATGCTTGCTAATGCGTTTCTACCAATGAATTAAAATTTATTTCAGAGGGGCTAAATATGGAAAATACGCATGTAGTAAAGAATGATTCATCCTTGATTAGTCGCGTTCTGAAGTCGAAGGAAATTTATTTCCTCATACTTCCCGGTGTCATATGGTTTCTGATCTTTGCCTACGTTCCGATGTACGGCTTGTCACTAGCGTTCAAAACCTACAAAGCGAATCTTGGCATATTTGGTAGCCCATGGATTGGACTAGAGAATTTCACCTATGTATTTAGAGATCCTGCGTTTCTAGAATCTGTCTGGAGAACGCTATGGATTAATCTTGGGCGTATCCTTTTTCAGTTTCCTTTTCCTATTCTATTAGCTCTTCTATTGAATGAACTTCGTATGAATAGGTACAAGAAAGCAATTCAGACGGTCTATACCTTTCCCCACTTTTTGTCATGGATTATCGTTTCCAGCGTCCTTATAAACTCACTAGATATGCAGGGCCTGGTTAATGGGATCATCCGTTTATTAGGCGGAGATCCGGTAAACTTTCTTGGCAATACTCAAATCTTTAGGCCGCTGTTATATATCACCGATAACTGGAAATCAGCGGGTTGGACGATGATTATTTATTTGGCAGCGATTACAGGCATTGATACAGAGCAATATGAATCAGCACAGCTTGACGGTGCGACCCGTCTGCAAATCATGCGCTATATTACACTTCCAGGGATCCAAAGCACGATCGTTGTTATGCTGATTTTAACCGTAGGCAATCTGATGAACTCGGGCTTCGATCAGATCTTTAATATTAGCAATGCAGCTACAGCGAAGGCAGGCGAAATTTTGGATATGTATATTTATCGCATCACCTTCCAATCAGCCGCAGATTTTTCTTTCTCTAGTGCAGTCAGTTTATTTCGATCAGTTATAAACTTTGCACTTCTGCTGTTTGCAGACCGCGTGTGTAAGTGGTTAGGGGCAGAAGGACTCTTTCCATCTATGAAAAAGAAAGTGAAAGTACAGAGATAAAAGTGATCTACCGAGAGAAAGGAAAGTGAACAATGACAGAGATTAGGTCTGAGCAGACACAGGCGCATAAGCCGAGCAGCAGTAAATTGAACAATAGAATTGAGATGCTGGATGTATTGTTAGCGATTCTGCTTACAGGCTTTGCTGTCGCGATCATCCTGCCGTTTCTCAATGTGGTTGCCGTCTCATTCGTGACCCAACAGGAGTATTTGAAGTCTTCCATTCTGTTGTTTCCGAAGTCGTTTACGTTTGAAAACTACAAATCCTTGTTCGAGGACGGGCGGATATGGACTGGCTACCGTACAACGCTGCTGCTCCTTACGTTAGGCTTGCCACTCAATATGTTTTTAACGACGAGTATGGCTTATGGACTTAGCCGACCTTCGTTTCCCTTCAAGAGGTTTTTTATTTATTTTGTCGTGTTAACGATGCTGTTTTCTGGTGGAATCATCCCGATGTACTTACTCATGAAGGAATTATCACTGATCAATACAATCTGGTCGGTCGTGCTAGTTTATGGCATTAATTCGTTCTATCTCATCATTATGATGAATAATTTCACGACAATCCCGATCTCGTTAATGGAGTCTGCTAAGCTCGACGGGGCAGGAGAATGGCGTATTTTATTCAAAATTATTTTGCCTTTATCCTTGCCCATTATCGCGACGATGACGCTATTCTATGCCGTTGACCGCTGGAATGAATGGTTTAATGCGATGATCTTTATTCGCAAGGGCGACCTCACTGTTTTGCAGCTGGCCTTAAGGTCGATCGTTATCGATTCTCAAATTAGTCAGCAGTTAAATATATCGAATGTGCAGACGGATAAACAATTCTCAGAAGGTCTAAAGATGGCAGCGGTTATCGTATCGATGCTGCCCATTATGTGCGTATTTCCATTGCTGCAGAAGCACTTTGTGAAAGGGATGCTTGTAGGAGCCATTAAAGCATAGGCGTACACATTAAAGTAAGAGGAGGATCAAAGAATGAAGAAAGCAAACGTTACCGTTCATCCCGAGTATCGGATCGGATCTGTTGATAAGCGTCTTTTTGGAGCGTTCCTAGAGCCTATCGGTAGCTGGGTGTATGGTGGAATCTATAACCCTAAGCACCCGACAGCTGACGAGATGGGTTTTCGCCGTGATATTATCGATGCTGTGAAGGAATTGGACCTTCCTGCATTGAGATTTCCAGGCGGCAACTGGGTCTCGGGCTGGGATTGGAAAAATTCGATCGGCCCGCTCGAGGAACGCAAGGCGCAGCTCGACCTAGCATGGTTTCAGATAGAACCTAATACAATAGGACATGACGAATATATGAAATGGGCGATGCAGGTTGAGACTGACCCCATGTATACGATCAATCTTGGAACAGAGGACATGAAGAGCGCAGCGCATCTTGTTGAATACTCACGCGTTGCAGGCGGTACATATTGGTCAGAGCTTCGCAAAAAGCACGGTCAGCTTGAACCTTATCCAATCCGTACATGGTATCTAGGCAACGAAATGGACGGACATTGGCAGATCGGTTCATGGGAGAAGGATCCTGTGGGGTTTGGCATACGTACGCATGAGATAGCTAAGCTCGTCAAGTGGATTGATAATGAGGCTGAAACGGTCTTCGCAGGAACGTCGGACCATCACCGTCATTTCCCTGAGTGGGAGATGGCTGCACTCGAGCAGTGCTATGAATCGGTTGATTATATTTCTCTGCATCATTACCATACAGCGCCAGAAGGGGATATCGCTAACTTTCTCAATATATCCTCAGTGTTCGAGGATTATATTCGGACGACAATTGCAGTTTGTGACTACCTGCAAACTAAGCTGAGAACGCCTAAGAAAATGTACATCTCCTTCGATGAGTACGGCGCGAATTTTGGCAAGCAGGGGGAGGTGCTCTTTGGACGCAGAGGGTGGCAGGATGTTACGAAAAGCTACTTTCAATTCGCACCAAGAGAGAATAGCTTTAAAAAGTTCGATCCAGAGGATTATAACGATCGAGATTTTGGTTCGAATCAGATGCTAAAAGCATTGGCAATGTCCTCTGTAATGATGACGTTTCTGCGTCATGCAGACCGAATAAAGATTGGCTGCATGACAGGTGGAATCCGTGATGCACTATCCTTTAATGGCTCACATGTATGGAAGAATGCATCCTACTATCCTTATGCTCAAATGAACAAGCTGTCTCGTGGCGGAATATCGCTAATGCCTGCTGTTGACGGGCCGACCTTCAACACGGAGCAGTTTGCTTTAACTGGCTCTGTTCAGTGCCATGCCTACGAAAATGTGCAGGCTATTGAAGCAGCGGCAGTTATGCATGAGGAGAAGGAGGAGCTTTGTATCTTTATGATCAACCGTGCCATTGCTGATGACATCGAGGTAGATCTCGATCTTCGAGCCTTTGAGGGCTATGAGCTTGCTGAACACATCGAGATGTACACGAATGATTTGGAAGCTGGTAATTGTTATGATCATCCAGATGTTATCAAGCCATCAATTAATGCTGATACGCGCTTGGAGAATGGAAGGGTGAAGGCTATAGCTAAAAAGCTTTCATGGAATGTTATTCGCTTATCGAAAACACGTTAAATGTTACACAAAAATTGAGCAATGATGGTAGTACACCACAAGCTAGTAGAGTAACGTTGAATTTGAGATAAACCATTCTAATAGGGGGATATACGATGAAGCTAGTTAGCGGAGATTATGCCTTAATATTTGATCAAGGTGGCATGGAGGTTCAAAAAGAGGGCAAGCTTCTTTATTACAACAAGCGCCCGATGTTTGTTACTGTCAAGACGGCGTTTGCGATCAGCGAGTTTTATGATCAGGCTTACAGTCATATTACAACAGCAGGTAATCATATTTTGGCCGAAGGAATATTGACAGTACCTTCGGGGTCCTCATTTTCTTTTGCAGACCGTTATGAGACTGCTGGAGATGGCTTCAAAGTAAGCCGCAGCGTCAAGGTGCTGAAGGCGGGAGACGACCTCGGTTTCTCAAGTAAGGTTTCCTTCGTTATGGCGGAATCGGATGTTACGCGTGATTATAATTGTTTTGCTCCAGGCGTTTGGTATAAGCAGAATGAATTTGCTCCAGATTATGCGATGGGCAAAGACCTCGATTGTGAATATTATTGGCGCATGGAGACTAGCATGGCTTTGCCATTGTTCGCGATGCAGAATATTCAATCAGGCGAGACGGCTACTTTATCACGCTGGGCAGCAGACGTTACGATGCAATCCACAGATATTCTTCGGGCCGAGAATAATACAGACCCGCGGTGCACGATCGGAGCGCTCGGTATGAGCAAGCCAGAGAGTAAAACATTGAACTATATGTATTATGGCTTTGCGGTACGCAAGGAGTTAGAGACACAGATCGATGGCCTGTCTATCGATTATGTATATCCAGCCTGTGATGGGCAGATGCCTAGAAGAAATGCGATATACTCCGGTCTCGATTACCAGAAGCAATCTAAAACGTTCCAGCGTATCAATCATCCGGTAGAAGTAGGGTTTGAACAGCATTATTCCGTTGCTATTCAATTCAATCATTACAACAGCTTCCAATCGATGATGAAGGATACTTGGCGTACGGCCTATAGCAGGTTGCGAGACAAATTATTTGAGGTAGATAATGAGCAGCATTTTCATAACTGTATGAAGCTACTAACTCACTACACTCGAAAGTATGGAGACTCCTATGGGCTGCCCTTTGCTTGCCAGCTGCCCGACATGGATATCTCATGTGTATCCTTTCAGTTCGGATTCGTTGGACAGCAGCCCGGCATCGGTTACCAGCTGCTGCGTTACGGTGACAAGGAAAATGAATCGGAGTCGTTCGAAAAAGGGGTTAACATCATAGACTTTTGGACTCGGGTAGCGATGACGGATTCCGGCCTTCCGCAGATGTGCTATAACCCTAATATTGAGGGCTTTGAGCCATACCCACACTATATTCGGATGCTAGCAGACGGAATTGAGGCGATCCTGGACGCATACCTATACATGCGGAAGAAGGGGGATGAGCGAGCATCATGGCTAGATTTCTGCCGAAAAACCGCTGACTGGCTGACGAGTATTCAGAACGAAGATGGAAGCTTCTACCGAGCATATAATACTGACAATACGATTCGTATGGATTCGAAGTCTAACACTCCTAGTGTTATTCGTTTCTTAGTTCAGTTTTATCTAGTTACCGGCGAAGAGCGCTACAAGAATGCCGCGATTCGAGCAGGGGAATGGGCTTTCGTTCAAAATTATCTCAACTTAGAATACCGAGGCGGAACATGTGACAATGCGGATATTCAGGATAAGGAGGCCGGTATCTACGCGCTGTTCGGGTTTTTAGCGCTATACGATCTAACTGGTGAGGAGAAATGGCTCGAGGCGGCGATCGGTGCTGCCGATTATACAGAGACATGGACCTATGCTTGGACCTTCCCAGTCCGTACCCCTTGGCCGAAGCATCCATTCAATCAGTATTCGATCAGCGGTCAAAGTATTATTACGGTCGGTGGAGGAGCCGACGTGTATATGGCAGCCTGCTCGTATACGTACTATAGACTGTATATCATTACCGGGGATGAGCATTACCTTGACTTTGCTCAATTTATTCACAATAATACCCGCCAGTCCAATGATGTAGACGGAAGTGTCGGTTACATTATGCCTGGCATAGGACATGAAAGCGGTAATTTTACGAGCCAGACCCTTCAGAGCCATTATCACTGGCTACCATGGTGCACGTATGTAGAAGTCGATCCGTCCTCGAGGCTGTATGATACATTTGGTTGCTACGAGATTGAAGAAGCTCAGAAGCTTAGTCCGCAAGAAAGAGCCGAACTAAACCGTATTTACGCAGCCTTTGGATGATAAAGGGAAACCATTATAATGAACAGACTGAAAGTGCTCGAAGCAAGACTCTATGCTGTCGACATTCGAGCACTTTCGTTTTTTTTTTGCATAAGTATTTGTAGAGTGAGACTACATAACCTGTAAATTAGAATATTGCGAGTTCGGCTTGGAATGCGGACAAAAAAATTAGGACTAATCATATAGATTAGTCCTAATTTTTTTCTGAATTCGTTATTGAGATAGATCATTGCCCATCGCGTTATAGTGAGCAGAGATCGTCCACACCTTAAAGACTACTCGAACGAGCGGCAGCAATTGATACAAGACGAAGCTGATAAAGGTCACCCACACAATTGATAAGGTATGGATTGGCAAGCTAATAAGAAGGTAGCAGCAAGTCAAGGTGATACCGATGATTAGTACACGCGCGGTGTGCTTAATCGTACTTAACAGTGCCTGCACTGGTGAAAGCTTTGCTCCAATACCGAGTGTAATCATATACGATAAGAGACTGATCATTGCAGCCCATAATATAAAGCCAATCCATAGCCAGCCAGGCTGATCTAGTAAGGAGGTAAACGCGGCTTGTGGATCCTGTATGAATAGTAAGGGACGAAGTAAGTAGACCAGTGGTGCGAGGATCGCAATGCTTTTTAGCCAGTACACAAGCATCATCGGTTTCCACGTTGCAGCTATTCCTTTACGAAAGGCAGTTCGTTCAGCACCTTGGCTCATTTCGAACAAACTGTAATACATGCCGCTTTGAATAATAGGTGTAATCATCATGCGAAGCAGCAGCAGTCCAGCTAAGCTCCATATATAAGGAACGATCATATCTGTTTTCATGAGATTAAACTCTGTTTCAATCCAAAACAGCTGCATGGCTTCTGAGCTGTTCGTTATTTTAGGATAACGAAGCAGGAGAGGGGAGACGATATGATCGATGATTCGGTATAGAACGAAACCCCAAATCGCCTGATAAATAAAGTATAGCAGTATAATATTGACATGACGTTTCGTCACACTCCAGCCTTGGTGTAGCCTTTGCGACATATTCATATTCCTCCTCTACCAGCTCAACAAACGCAGCAGTGAATCAAGCAGCGAGGTTGCTGTAATAGCTACAGCTTTTCGCTCTGGTTCAGGCAGCTCTGCACGCATAAAGTTGTTGTTAAGCCTCGTATCGAGTTTATTGCTTTGGTCTGGATCAAGCTTGATCCAGGATAACGGTACCTCAGATCGTTCTACGAAATGTAAATTCGCTTCATCACCGATCTCCCATTCCTTCCGCACGATTGCCCCATCCTCATATACAAGTTCAATAGGCACAATTCGCTTTACTGCACTGTTTTGACTGAGCAAAATGGTGTATTCATAGATGTCCTTATTCATTTCTTGTAATTTACGCTTGTCTATTTTTGTGATGACGAGGTCGTTCGTTTCGTTAGCGTACACGTAAGAATCAAAATAGCTTTGCCACGATCGCTTCGTGACTTGCTCAAGCACTTCTTGAAACTGAGCGGTAGTAGGATGCTTGAACTGATACGATTGGAAATAGCTGCGCATAACTTTGGTCATTAGCTCGCTCCCTAATAGCTGCTCTAAGTCAAGCAAGAGAAGCTTACCACGCAAATATACATTTTCAGCATAATGCGAATGATTGTCATATGACCAAGCGTTGAGCTTTAAAGGTGCAGGTGCTGTAATATAGCTTGCTTCAATGCGGTGGTCTGATTTTACACCATATACGTACTCCATCACTTTTTCCTCTGTATATGAGGCAAAGGCTTCATCAAGCCACGCTTCTTCAAATTCATTATTAGCGATGATGCCATACCAGTACTGATGTGCAATCTCATGAATGACCGTGCGTTCCAGCTCATATCCAGGGTTTTCGTTGTCTGCTGCAAGTGCCGTTACGAGTGTAGGGTATTCCATACCACCTGCTCCAGATGCACCTTTTGGCGGTACGACAATCGATAAGGTGCTATATGGATATGTGCCGTAATTTTTACCGAAATACGAAAGTGCTGACTTGGCTGCATGGAGATAGCGCTCGGACAACGCATCATGCTCCTTATCTACATAGAGCTTTAATTTAACTCCAGGTACTCCAGCTCCGGAGTAGGATGCTTCATGTGTAATAAAGTCAGGCGATGCTGAAAAGGCGAAATCATGCACATCCTCGGCATAAAAGGAAACCATTTTTCTGCCTTGTCCAAGTTTTGTTACCTTCGTCTGCATGCCGGTACCTGCAACGACATAATGCTCAGGCACATGAACTTTGACGCTATATACACCGAAATTACTGTAAAACTCTGAGTTGCCATGGTACTGGTGAACATTCCAGCCTTCTCGCTTACCTGAGGTGTTTTCAGTCTCATACACGGCTACCTTCGGAAACCATTGTCCAGCCATAATGAATTCACCTGCATAGCCCATGCGAGCAAATACTTCAGGTAGCTTTACCTCGAATTTGAGTCGTAACGTTACATCTTCTCCAGGTGCAACTGGTTCAAGTAATCGGAATGTCGCTACCGTATAGTCTTCATGATTACCGTCATCAGGTGATACAAATTTTAGACGAGGAAGCAGGCTTTCTCCTTCCATTGATTCGAGGCTTGTCAGGTTAATATAGCCTTCACTGTTCGCAGTAGCTTGGTCTGAACGAAGCTTTCCTCCAGATTCTTGCATAAAGGTCGTTTGGGGAGACTTAAATGCATTGGCGTACAAATGCAGATACAGATCCTGAACCTGCTGCTTACCAGGGTTACGCCATGTGATCACTTGATCTCCTTCTAGCACGTTTAGCTCCTCATTCAAGTTAACCTGAATGTGATAATTAACAATACGATCGCTTAGCGCTGGTTGTGGCGCGATATTGCCAACATCACTATTAATAGGCAGTGAAGTGAGAGGCTTGTTCTCTTTTGAATCATTCATGATTGCGCTTGAGGTCATTACATTCATTGCTGCAGGCGATCCTGCATACGTATAACCTGATTGCCATGCATGCTGAAATTGATACGGCCAAGTAGCAAACAAGAATACGACGATAAGTAAGCCAAGTAGTAGTAGTTTGTATGGCTTTTCAGACATCCTACGATTCCCTCCCGTTGACAAGCATCTACAGCATGTATATGTTGGCTTTTCCGATAATATTAGCTAAAATAGAATTATTGTTTAAGATGAGGTCAAAAAGCTTGGCTTTGATGACGATGAAGTGTTTCATAGCATATTCGACGTCGATCATAGCATTCATCGGGAGCCTGTGGTGCTCACGTACAAAATACGTACGCTGCGCTCCTCGTTCCCTAGCTTCACGCTATGCTCTCGGTCCTGAAAGCCAAACCTTTTGAACTTTTATTGGAAGATGAGGTCAAAAAGCTTGGCTTTGATGACGATGTACTGTTTTATAGCGCATTCGACGTCGATCATAGCATTCATCGGGAGCCTGTGGTGCTCACGTACATAATGACGTACGCTGTGCTCCTCGTTCCCTAGCTTCATGCTATGCTCTCGGTCCTGAAAGCCAAACCTTTTGAACTTTTATTGGAAGATGAGGTCAAAAAGCTTGGCTTTGATGACGATGTAGTGTTTCATAGCATATTCGACGTCGAGCATAGCATTCATCGGGAGCCAATCTTTTGAACGATTATAGTAACGAGGTCTCAAAGCTTTTATTGAATAAAGACTTCTATTGGAAGGGTGTGAGCAAAGTGACAGAGGATACAAATCAATCCCCACAACCAGAGAAAAAGGAAAAAAGATCATTAACGCTCAACGTTGTGAGCAATAAGAAACATAGAGGTTTCGGTGCTGGTTCTATCGATCTTAGCGATGTAGCATGTGTCATTATTGATGAAGGTGTCGCTTACCTAGATGTAGGAGCGATGCATGCTAAAAGCAAAATCGAACGTGGTATTAAATTCACTCCGAATAAAGAAGATACACCGAACGGTCGTCCATGCTGGGTTGTTTGGGTAGCTGTTGAACGATCAGAGGAAGGGGCTTATTATGCTGGTGCTACCTCCTGTGAGATGCTGATTGACAGTGAAGCAAGACGTGGATGGAAAATTCTTGCCGATCATGTGAATCGATTGGATGCTGCGATTAAGCGTCGCTATATGCTTGATAATATTGGCCCTATCGAAAAAGCAGCACTCCGCAAGCTGCTGATGGAGCATAATCTGGAATGGTGGGAGCATTCCCCAGAGGAGCTTAAAACGTTACTCGCTGACTAATGTTAATCATTAATCTTCTTGTGTGAAAAGAAGCTGTAGCACGCAGCTGCTTAGAGCACGAGAAGATTTTTTTATTTTTTTACGAAATGCGCAGTGGTCACTGTGTTGAGATTCGTCTATTCATGTGGAGAGGAGGGAGAGCGAGATTACTGAGCAGGAATGGATCAACAAAATCTATACAGGTGGTGCTGCAGCCTATAAGGATTTTGTAAAGGCATATTACGAGCATGTATATCGAACAGCCTATGCGGTGCTCCATCATCATCAGGATGCAGAAGACGTAACACAGGAAGTGTTCGTTCAAATTTATCGCGCTCTCCCCGAATACCGTAATCAAGGGCTAAAGACTTGGATCACGCGCATAACGGTAAATCGCGCGATTGATATGCGTCGAAAGCTCGCACGGCAGAAGGTGACGGTCGCACAGGATGAGCAATGGATAGAAGATCATGCACAGCAAGCGGATTCTACTATACTCTCTACGGAGCAAGCCATCATGCTGCAGGAGCGCAAGGTCTTCATTCAGGAAGAGCTGGACCGCATGCCGGAGCATTATAAGGATGTCATTCATTCGTTTTATATTGATGAGAAATCATATGAGGAAATAGCAAGTGAGCTTCAACTTGAGAAGAAATCAGTCGAATCAAGATTATACCGCGCGAGATTATGGCTAAAACGGCATTGGCGAAGGGAGGACTTTGAATGAAGGAAGAAAAACTGCATATTACAGATCTAGAAATGCAAGGGTATGTACAAAACAAGCTGTCACAGGTGGATCGTCAGCGTGTGGAGCTCGAAATTCAGCTATGCGATGCTTGTCTTGAACGGTTTATTCATTGGACGAGTGTCGAGGTGCCACAATATCTCCCTTCGGCTGAACAGGCTGCCGAGCATATCCTATTTGCCATTGAGGCTGAACAAAAACCGAAGAAACATAGATGGATTCAACGTCCGCTAGCTCAAGTTGCTGTCGCTGCATCTATAACCGTGCTACTAGTCGGCACTGGGGTTATAGGTGCCATCTCAAGCTCTATGGTTCAGCTGGAGCAAGGTATAGAGCAGCCACTTACTGAACAGTCGGATCAAGTCCTCATACCGCAATCCGAGCGATGGCTTGATAAAGCGACTCAATGGCTACATCAAATACAGGAACGTAGATTTGAATAATTCTACATTCTATAAATAGATAGGAGAGTGAATAGGTTGGAGGCAAAAAGTCCGTTAGTTGCGTTTTTACTGTCGTTTATACCTGGAGTCGGACATTTGTATATTGGACGCATCATCCGTTTTTTATTTTACGCGGGGGGTTTTTTTGGGCCACTCGGGTTCATGTTCTTGTTATTAATAACCGATGGTAACGTTTACGGCAATGACATCGCTGTAGGTTTAGTTATTTCCTTTATATTCGCTTGCTTGAATATGCTCGATATGATCATTACGATCGCCAATGGAAAGCATCGCGCATTTCAACCACAGGCTGTCGTACAGAATGGAATTGTAATCGAACCTGATCCGTTGCACGTCGTTGAGCAGCAGGAAAAAACAAAGATGATGATGCTGTCTATACTGCCGGGTCTTGGACATATGTATATGGGGTTGATGCAGCGCGGAATTACACTGATGATTACGTTTATTGGTGGCTTTGGCGTCGTATTATTTGTTGCTACAGTCCTTAGAACACCAAGTATATTAGTGCTGTGGCTGGCACTGCCGATTATTTGGATCTACAGCATGTTCGACGCGATGTCGTTGTTAGCTCGCAAGCAAAGAGGCGAGCTGCTTGAGGATCAGTCATTGTTCGCACATGTAGAAGAGCATCTAGCGAGCGGCAAGAAAAATCGAGCAACTGCAATGATCCTATCGATTTTCCCTGGTGCAGGTCATTTATATCTTGGCTTGCAGCAACGAGGCTTGCAGCTAATGGGATTATTTTTAATCAGTATATTTGTAATGGATCAGCTTCGCTTAACATTGTTTCTATTCTTACTTCCACTGCTATGGTGCTTTGCATTCTTCGACGTGATGGTTCAGCTAAGAAAGCTAAGCGAGCATGGATTGCAGGATGAGCCGTTTGTAGCCTCCTTTATGCCATATCAACGCTGGATTGGTGCAGGGTTGCTGCTCGTAGGTATTTACTATTTACTTGATCGAATCGCACAGCAGGTGATTCAACCTAGATTTCATGAGCTGTGGAGACAATATGTTGAGTTTAAGTATATGATTCCGACGATCGTCATTGCATTTATCCTAATACTGCTTGGCATTAAGCTGTTATTTGGTACCAATGCATCGAACAAAGAGCGCTATAGGAGGGAGGACTAATGGAACAGGTGGTGACATCCATGTCGAATGGACTGCAGGAGAAGGCTAGAGATGATCATAGAATATGGAGAATAGGAACCTATTCTATGGGATTAACCTTGATTGGTATTGGTGTAGCTTTTTCTGCTTCCCTATGGCAAACTACATCTGCTTATCAGCTGCTACTGTGGCTGGCGCCGGTCGTCTTTATTATGCTTGGTATTGAGCTAATCGTCGTGCACTCTGAACGCTTTTTGAAGAAATATAAGCTTCAGTATAACTGGGTGGCGGTGTGGTTTGTTGGCTGTATTGGTGCAGGAGCACTCATGCTTGCTGCGCTAATGTCGAGTGGGCTGTTAGGGGAAGTCAATGAAGCCTTTCATGTGAAGGAGAGACATGCTTTTATTGAAGAAAGTGTCCAGCTCCCTGAGCAGCATATTGAAAAGATCGTGATAAAAGGCTCACTTAGCTACGAGCTTGAGCAACAAGCAGGACTTCAGGATATCACATTGCTTGGCACTGTACGGTATGAAGCAGAGAAGCCTGTACCGCTGACCGAACAGAAGCTGCTTCGAACAAGTCAGGTAGGCGAGGTGCTGTATGTGTTTATACAGCCGCTTGAATATGAAAGCAATCGCTTTGCCAATTCCGGGATTAGAAGTCAGCTTGTATTGAATGTGCCAGAGCATATCGTAGTTGTGGAAGCATAAGATCGGGAAGATATCATGCAAATTTCACATACAAATAATGAAGTGACTCAAAGCTGAAGTTATGGCCTAGAGTTGCTTCTTTTTTTCGTTAAGGCGAAGTTGTACTTTTTGAGCCTTCATTTATAATAACTTTATAAGACGTACATACAGGGAAGGAAGCTATCATGAATATACTAGCTTCTCACGGAGCAGCAGATGAACGGGTACTTGTATATGAAACAAATACGCTGTTTGACGAAAAAGGAAGCTTTCGTGTGCTGCAATTTGCCGATGATGCGGTGCAGGGGGCGATAGATTTACAGCAGCCAGACCGTATCCTCTTTGAATATCCTCGAGCATTGATTCATCTGATAGAGCATAACAGTACAAAAGAAAATAACGGCGGCGACGATATTTTTATTATTGGTCATGGTATCGGTACCTTATCGAGCTATTTCGCTGACAGCAACTGCGTGACTGCAGAGATCAGTGAAACAGTAGTGCAGCTAAGTCAGCAGCACTTTGGCTGGAAGGGGAGTCCTATATTGATTGGTGATGGACGATTGCTGCTAGAGCAGGAGCAGCGCCTTTTTGATTGTATTGTATTAGATGCCTTTACTAGCAAAGGTAATCCTCAGCATTTGTCAACGGTGCAGTTTTTTGATATGGCACGAGCGAAGCTTAAGCGTCAAGGCACATTACTAATTAATGTAACAAATAAAGGGAAGCTAGATGTTAGAAGCAATGCAATCTATAACACATTGCAGGTTGTCTTTCCGCATACGTATGCTTTTACACTGCAAGCTGCAGAGGAACGTGATATTCGCAACAGCATACTGATTGGCAGTAACCATCCGATTCGTTATCGCCTACGCAGCATGGCAGGATTCGCACCCTATCATCCTGAATCAGGGTATGTGATGTACGATTAGCTATTAGTCTTCTACAAAATAGATGATATGAATATGAAGGGAGACGAACATGATGAAATCAGATATTACTGCTATTATCGAAATACTTGACCAAAGAACAGAGCCAGTATCACTTTTCCCAAGCAAAACGTGGAATCCTTCATTGAAGCCAAGAATTGAAGCGCTAAACGAATGGGGAAGCAGTACAGAAATAATAACCATCATCGCTGCTCTTCATCTGCGCAACGAAAGCTTAAGCCTATCTCATTCCTATGCTCAGCAGATCGAGCACGATATGACAGGAGCTTACTGGCACGGCATTATGCATCGAATGGAATCCGACTACTCTAACGCGAGATACTGGTTCTGGCAAGCCTCCCGTCACCCCGTTATGCAGCAGGTTCAGCAGCGTGTATCCGAGTGGCTCCAGCAGCATTGGCGAGGGCAGGTTAATGAACTACGCAGCAATACGATATTGCAATCCTTTCAACATGGAGGCTGGAGCAGTGAGCAATTTATTGAGGTAGTGAAGCTAAGTTCAACGCTTGATGATGAATCTAAACAGCTTCTAACGATGATTCAAGCGATAGAGATGGATGCTTTGTTCCAATACTCGCTAGAGGCGTTAAGTACATAACAGAGTAAGACGACGATATCAATGAATATATGTAATATGAAAAAAAAGCTCCCCTGATGTAGCAGGATATGAACAATCCTGACTAACGTAGGGGAGCTTTTTAATGGAGTGAATTCTCCATCCGTTATAATGAGTTCGCTTATACAGCAACCTGGTTGTAAGTCATAATCCAGATTGATCCGATCACGATTGTCAACAGAAGCAATATAGCAAAAATCAATGAAATAGAGTTGTAGCGCGGCTTATCCTCTTCGCGAATATGCATGAAGAATAGAAGCTGTACTAGAAACTGTAGCACTGCGGTTACGAGAATAATAACAATCGTCGTGCTCTTGTTAAACATATCGTTCATGACCGCAACGAGCGGAATGATCGTTAGAACAATGGATAACACAAAACCGATAATATACGATTTTAGTGAACCATGTGTATGGCCTGTTTCTTCATGTGAATGGTTTTGAGATGCCATACTACATCACCTCCATAAGGTAGACGATGGAAAAGACGAAGATCCACACTGCATCCAAGAAGTGCCAATACAAGCTAATAATGTTGACCTTACGCTTCGTCACCGGTGTAATGCCGCGTCTTGCGATTTGGAAAATAATCGCCGTCATCCATACGATACCAATAGATACGTGGAGACCATGCGTACCTACAAGTGTAAAGAATGCTGACCAATAAGCACTTGTGCCGATGTTAGCACCCTCATGAACAAGATGAATAAATTCATTTACTTCAAGGTAGATAAAGGATAAGCCGAGCAATGCGGAAACAGCTAGCCATAGAATAAGTCCTTTTTTATCTCCTTTATTCATGGATAGCAGCGCCAATCCACTTGTAAAGCTACTTGTTAATAGGATGAACGTAGAAACAATAATCCCGTTCATTTCGATAAGCTCGGCACCAATTGGTCCACTTGCTGTATTGCCGCGCAATACAACGAATGTGGCAAACAATGTTGCGAACAATATAACGTCAGTAATCATGAAGAGCCAGAAGCCAAATTGCTTTAGCGACTCTTGATCGTGATGACCATGATCATGTGAATGAGCATTTGCTTGTGACATTAATTAGCCCCCCTTGCAGCAGCGGCTTCAATACGTTCGATTTCATCAGCCTGTACATAGTAGTCATCGTTGTAATTGAAGGAACGTGCAAGCATAGATACGGCAACGCCGACTAGACCTAGTACAACCATCCATGTCCAGTCCCATACAAAGCCGAAACCTGCGATGAACCAGAAGCCGGACATAATAATTGGGATGCCCGAGTTTTTAGGCATATGAATCGGTTCAAGAGGTGCATTATCTGCAGCGATAACCTCAGCTGGATCTGCTTCGCCTCTCTCACGACGTTGTTGTTTTTCCCACCAGTCATCTTGTGCAACGACTTTTGGAGTACGTGCAAAGTTGTAGAATGGCGCAGGAGAAGGAATAGACCACTCAAGTGTACGTCCTTGGCCCCAGTTGTCGCCAGTGTTTTCTTTCTTCATAAAGCGAATGCTGTGCGCGATTTGCCATACTTGGAAGATAAATGCGATACCCATTAGGAAAGCACCGATCGTTGAAACAACGTTAAGCGGCTGCCAGCCCATATCGAAATTATACTCATTAAAGCGACGAGTCATACCCATTAGACCAAGTGCGTATTGCGGCATGAAGCACACATAGAAACCGATATTCCAGAACCAGAATGCCCATTTGCCTAAGCCTTCATGCAGCTTGAAGCCGAACATTTTTGGCCACCAGTAGTAAAGACCTGCAAAGTAACCGAAGACTACACCACCGATTAGTACTTGGTGGAAGTGAGCGATCAAGAAGTAGCTGTTATGGAACTGGAAGTCAGCAGGTGCTACGGAAAGCATAACCCCTGTCATACCACCCACGACGAAACACGGAATAAATGCGACTGCCCACATCATAGGTGTAGGGAAGGATAGCTTACCGCGATACATCGTAAACAGCCAGTTAAACACTTTAACCCCGGTAGGGATTGCGATAATCATCGTTGTAACCGCGAAGAACGCATTAACGTTTGCTCCAGAACCCATTGTGAAGAAGTGATGGGCCCAAGTAAAGAAGGAGAAGAAGCTAATGGACATTAGAGCGAATACCATGGACTTGTAACCAAAGATTTTCTTTTTCGAGAAGGTTGCAACAACCTCTGAGAAAATACCGAATGCAGGCAAGACGACAATATATACCTCTGGGTGACCCCACATCCAGATCAAGTTAAGATACATCATTGGGTTACCGCCGGCGTCAACTGTAAAGAAGTGTGCGCCAACATAGCGGTCTAAGAACAATAGGAATAATGTAACTGTAAGAATTGGGAATGCGAACATAATGGTTACGGATGAAGCAAGAACAGACCAAGAGAACATTGGCATTTTCATTAGCTTCATGCCAGGTGCACGCATTTTAAGAATCGTTACGACAAAGTTGATACCGGACGCTAGGGAACCTACACCGGATATCTGAATACCCCAAATATAGAAATCCTGTCCTACCCCAGGGCTACCTGTAAGTTCAGATAATGGTGGATATGCTAGCCAACCAGCGTCTGGTGAACCACCAATAACGAAGGAAAGGTTGAACAGCATTGCACCTGCGAAGAACATCCAGAAGCTGAATGAGTTTAGGAATGGGAACGCAACGTCGCGCGCACCGATTTGCAATGGAACGATAATATTGAACAAACCGAACATTAATGGCATCGCCATAAATAGAATCATAATAACGCCGTGCGTAGTGAAGATCTGATTGTAGTGATCTGCGTGCAAGAACTCTAGCTCAGGTGCTGCGAGCTGAACACGCATCAATAATGCGTCAACGCCACCACGGAAAAGCATCAGGATAGAACAGATGATATACATAATACCAATCTTTTTATGATCGACAGAAGTTAACCATTCTGACCATAGCCAACGCCATTTTTTGAAGTACGTCAGTACGAATACGATGGCAACCATCGCCAAAGCAATCGATACTTGAGCACCCAGAATCATTGGGTCGCCCGTGACGAAAAACTCCGATGCAAACTCTTTAATCGTTTCAAACATCGAATTTGAGCTCCTTTCCTTATCTCCAATTAGTGATGCTGATGCTCAGAAGCTTCAGCGTCTTCGGATGTTGTAACATGGTGTGCATGCGCACCTTTTTCGCCTTCTTCAACGTACTGCATCATAATGTCATAGAATACGTTGTCTGGGAAGCTGGAGAATTGAGCAACCTCATGTGTACCCTTCTCTTTCAACTTAACTACGTCTTCTTCCGTTAGGGCAGCTTCAGTAGACTTCACATCTTTAACCCATGCATCGAATTCCTCTTGAGAGGTTACGTTAGCAGTGAAGGTCATTTGTGCAAAGTGCTCACCAGTAAAGTTGGCGCCTGAGCCGTAATAGCTGCCTTCCTCATCTGCTAGAAGATGTAGTGTCATGGCCATTCCGCTCATTGTATATAATTGACCACCTAAACTAGGAATCCAGAATGAGTTCATTGCCATATCTGATGTCAGCTTGAAACGAACGGGTGTATCGACAGGCATTTGAACATAGTTAATCGTTGCAACACCTTGTTCAGGATAAGTGAACAACCATTTCCAGTCGAGTGAAGTGACTTGAATTTCGATAGGCTCCTTATCCGATTGAATAGCTGTTGATGGCTCTAGCTTATACGTATAGTTAACCGTAACAATTGCTAGAATGATGATTGCGATAATTGGAATACCCCACCACGTGAGCTCCAATTTAGTGCTGTGCTCCCAATTAGGCTTATAGGAAGCTTTGCTGTTAGGGCGTTCTCTGTACCGCCACACAATGACTGCTGTAATAATAAAAACAGGTATCGCAATCGCAGTACATATCGCCACTGTAATTAGGATCAAGTCCTTTTGAGCTGAGGCGATTGGACCTTTAGGATCTAGTACTAAGTATTTTTCGTTGCTACATCCGGTCAAGATTAGTAACAATGTGACACTTAGCATAGCCGACAGCTTTCGAAAAACAGGTCTCATGAAAGTTTCACTCCTTGAATTATTTAACTTACGTCTTAAGATAACAAATAATCGATAAAAAGACTCTATGGTTTGCGATTCCGTAAATAATTCGTCTTATATTCGTCAAAGATCTTTCACTTGATCGACATAACATATACTTATCTTTGTAAAACAGTGGTAAAAGGCAAAAAAATAAGGAAGCAAGGCATCCTCGACTACCGAAGACGCGTTGCTTCCTTATTTAAAGGTTACGAAATGAATTAGTTGGATTTTACATCACTTTGCGATGCTTGATGTGAGGCACGCTTGTGCACAAGGGCGATTGCAGTGCCTATTACGTAAATGTGAACGCTGCCTACTAGGAAACCAATACCGATCATTAGTCCCCAATTGCGATCATTAAACTCTGTAATATTAGCCAAACACAATACAACACCAATGCCTAATACGAGCCAGGCAATGATCGTCATAATTTTGACGAGCTTCGATGCATCAGGTTGTTCTGTCATTACGTTACGTATATTCATTGATTTTGTGTTGGAATTCATACCAATCACACTCCTTAGTAAGGATGTAAAGGTTTACTTAGTCTTAATATATCACAAAGTCGTCACATTGTTCAAATACTTTTCACATTTTAATCAAAATTTGGACAAACATTTAGTTTTGATTAGCGCATCCACCATTTTTTAACTTGTTCCCACCAATTGCGGTAGCTTTTGTGTTCATTCATTTCTATAGAAGGCTGTGGAGCAGCTTCCTCATCGCTAGTCAGCTCCTCATCAGCTGATTCGCAGTATTGGGTTGGTTCTGTGCCTGCAAGAAAGTATTCTAATGTGTCCGAAGGGCAAGCCTCAGATGCTAATAATCCTGTTTCTTCATCTATATATACCGAAACGATATTTTCTGGAATTGGAAACATTTTTGGAGGAATCGAATGTAGCGCGTTCTCCATGAAATTCGCGAATATTGGTGCAGCTCGATGAGACTCTGCTACTGTTAAGTAACGATCCTTATCATATCCGACCCAGACAGCAGTGCTCAGCTCTGGCGTATAGCCAATCATCCATGCATCAACTGGGGTCGTTCCGCTTTTTCCAGCGACTGGTCGATGAAGGATAGACTGAACGCGGTGTGCGGTCCCTCCAGGCTCAAAAACATCCTCTAATAAAGAGGTCATTAAAAAGGCTTCCTCTTCACTTATCGCAACCGTTGGCTCGTAGTTAGCCTCGTATATCGTCTTACCACTTTTATTGACAACCTTTAGAATAGAGATCGGCTTGTTGTATACACCTTGATTGGCAAACACACCGTAGGCTGATGCAAGCTCAAGTGGACTGATTGGAGACGTGCCTAGAGCAAGTGAAGGTACTGCCTCTAGTGGCGAGCGGATACCAAGCTTTCTTGTTGTTTCGATGACCGCTTCTGGTCCGACCTGCATCATCGTGCTTACCGCATATATATTATCAGAGCTCGCAATCGCCTTGCGTAAAGTAATATAGTCATTGACGTACTTATCACCGTAGTTTTGCGGCTCATATGTTTTCCTTCCATCATCGTAAGTAAAGACGGTAGGCTCACTTTTGAAGGCTGAGCGAACGGTCAGCTCGTGCTGCCTGAGTGCCGTAATATATAAAAACGGCTTAAACGTAGAGCCTGGCTGTCTAGTTGTAGCGATCGCTCGATTGTACTGATTGTTTTCGTAGCTTCTTCCACCAACCATCGCTTTAATATGCCCATTACGCGGATCAATCGCCACAAGTGCAGCCTGCTGCTCGCTGCTTGCTGGCAATCCATTAATAATCTGTTGCTCGGCAATGCGCTGCATCTCATTGTCTAGCGTCGTATATATCGTTACCCCACCCTCATAAAGCAGCTGCTCATCGATTCCAAGCTCATGAATCGCCGTTTGAATGACGTAATCTTTAAAATAAGAAGCATCAGTTTCATGGACTAAGTTTTCATCCTCAGTTGCCGTAAAGCTTAAAACTTGTAGATAGGCTTCCGCTTTTTGCTCTTCATTAATGTAGCCATTTTCCACCATCGCCTGTAATATGAGCGATTGTCTGCGTTTAGCGTTGTGCATATCATTTAGCGGCGAATAGTATGTTGGGCCTTTGGGAATACCAGCTAACATCGTACTTTCTGCCAAATTAAGCTCACTGGCAGGCTTGTTAAAAAAATATCTGGCTGCCGCTTCAATGCCATAAGCGCCATGGCCATAGTAAATTTGATTGAGATACATCTCCAGAATTTCATCCTTGGAATATTTCATCTCAAGCTGTGCGGTATAAATCGCTTCTTTTATTTTTCGTTCGAATGTTTTCTCATGTGTAAGATACAGATTACGGGCAAGCTGCTGTGTTAACGTGCTGGCTCCTTGCTTTGCCGATAGTGAGCTGACATTAACAATAACCGCGCGAGCTAGTCCCTTAATATCGAATCCGAAATGTGAATAAAAACGTTGATCCTCTATGGCGAGTGTTGCTTGAATAACATAGGGGGACATCTCAGAGAGCGATACTGCACGCCGATTGACTCCCGTATGGAAATAGCTGATTAGTTCACCGTTACGATCAACAAGCTGACTTGCTTGGCTGATGCTGGAGGCAGGCAGATCCTGCTGCTTCAAGTAATACAAGCCGCCAAGTGTAAGTCCCATCACGACAGCGAGCGCGATGATGCCTCTGCGCAGCCAGCGGTTAAAACGAATGATATGAAAAAGATAACGCTCTGCTAATAGCGGAAAGCGTGGTCTCTTCGGTTGCTTGGATTGATTAGACATCTGTCTCACCTCGTTAACTGGCAATAACTAGCTATATCAGTAGTATGGAGCGTTAGCTTGTTTGATATTCACAGTATCTGGATATAGGCATAAATATTTATTTCTTCAGATTTACAAATTTATGTTGATTTTTTGATCTGTTACTCTATAATTACTTTTTGAACCACTGAGAGAAAGAGGGTATTGGACATGGAATTATGGTATACAGAGAAACAAACTGAAAGCTTCGGTATTACTGCGAAGATTACGAAAACTTATGTTAATGAGCAAACAGAATTCCAACAGCTAGATATGATTGAAACTGAAGAATTTGGGACCATGCTTGTTCTTGACGGTATGGTTATGACTACAGTTAAGGATGAGTTCGTATACCATGAAATGGTTGCTCATCCCATCTTGTTCACACATCCGAATCCAGAGCATGTGCTCGTAGTAGGCGGTGGTGACGGTGGTGTTATTCGTGAAATTATGAAGCACCCAAAGGTTAAAAAAGCGGTGCTTGTTGATATTGATGGTAAAGTTATTGAATACTCCAAAAAGTATTTGCCAACGATTGCAGGTGAGCTAGACAATCCTCGCGTTGAGGTAATCGTTAATGATGGTTTTATGCATATTCATGATCATAAAAATACGTATGATGTCATCATGGTTGATTCAACTGAGCCAGTTGGACCTGCAGCTAATCTGTTCACACGCGGCTTCTATCAAGGAATCTATGAAGCGTTAAAAGAAGATGGAATCTTCGTTGCACAAACAGATAATCCTTGGTTTAAAGCCGATCTTATTCAAACAGTAAATCGTGATGTGAAGGAAGTATTCCCGATTGTTCGTGTATACGGAGCCAATATTCCAACGTATCCAAGCGGACTATGGACCTTTACAATGGGAAGTAAAAAGTATGATCCACTTGAGGTGGACACTTCTGCACTGCCGGAGCTGGACACAAAATATTACAGCCCGCGCTTGCATAAGGCTGCCTTCATCCTGCCGAAGTTTGTTGAAGATCTCGTAAAATAAGTAACAAAGTAAAGCTTGTCTGTGTAGACCGCCGCTTGTGGGTCTGTGCAGGCAAGCTTTTTATTTTAGTTGCTGCTAACCGCAGTAATTATTGAAATTCGCTTCGTTACTGTTTATAGTAATAAGATATAACGTAAGGCATATGGAGCGTTCGGTATGAACTATAAACAAAAGATATGGATACAGCTCGAAAGTGAGCAGGACAATGAAGTCGTCACACAGCAAATGCTTGGTGAATGGTATTTGAAGGATAAAGCGTTTTACATAAAGTACACGGAGCAGACGGATGCTGGAGAGGTTAGACATTTATTGCGCTATGAGTCTAATGAATTAAAGGTATCTCGAAAAGGCGCGGTAGACGCTGAGCAAGTGTACCGAATACATGAACGTCGAGAAGGCTTCTACAGCAATGGGATGATCAATCTGGAGACAGCAGCTTATACCTATCAGCTCATCATTAAAGATGTAATGGAGCATATCGTTTTAGGTTTGCCTAAGCGGCTTCCATTTTCTTTAGTATGGGATTATGAGCTTTATGTTGGAGAACAATCAACTGGAAGGTTTAAATTGCGTTTATTATTGAAGGAGGCAACAGCAATATGACAACTTATGTATTAGATCGATTATATGCAACGGTAAAGGAAGCCATTGCCGATGCCGTAGTGAAGGCGGAATTGGTAGAAGCTGATCAGCTGCCAGCGTTTGTGTTGGAGGTTCCGAAGGATAAGGCGCATGGGGATTTAGCGACAAATGCGGCTATGCAGCTAACAAAGCTGGCTAAAAAAAATCCGCGTGTCATTGCAGAAGAGATTATTAAGCATTTGGATCTTGAAGCGGCGTCAATTCAAAGTGCTGAGATCGCTGGACCAGGCTTTATTAATTTCCGGATGGACAATCGTTATCTATATGAAGTGATCGGTGAAGTATTAACAGCAAGCGAGCGCTACGGTCGTGTAGGCGATGGTAGTGGACAGCGCGTTGAGGTTGAATTTGTAAGTGCCAATCCTACTGGTAATTTGCATCTAGGACATGCACGCGGAGCTGCTGTTGGTGATGCACTTTGCAACGTGCTTGATTTTGCCGGCTACGAGGTTACCCGTGAATACTACATTAATGATGCAGGTAAGCAAATAGAGAATCTGGCACTATCTATTGAAGCTAGATATTTACAGCAATTAGGTAAGGATGCAGTGATGCCTGAGGATGGCTACCACGGTGATGATATTATCGGATTTGCAAAAGCGCTTGTCGAGGAGAAGGGTGAATCACTGCTTCAGCTGGAAGGCAAGGAAAAATATGATTTTTATCGCGGCTACGGTTTGGAACGGGAGCTAGATAAAATTAAGCGAGACCTAGCAAGATTCCGCGTTGAATTTGATATCTGGTACAGTGAAACATCGTTATATGAGGATGGAAAGGTGACTGAAGCCCTTCAGCAGCTGAAGGAATCTGGTCATGTATATGAAGAAGAAGGTGCAACATGGCTGAACACTACGACGTTTGGCGACGATAAGAATCGCGTGCTTATTAAGAATGACGGCTCTTACACTTACCTAACTCCGGATATCGCCTACCATCTCGACAAGTATAGCCGTGGCTATGATCGCATGATTAATATTTGGGGGGCTGACCATCATGGTTATATCCCGCGTATGAAGGCAGCGATGGCGGCATTAGGTAACGATCCTGAGAAGCTTACTGTGCTCATTGCACAAATGGTTAGCTTGTTCCAAAACGGGGAAAAGGTTAAGATGTCGAAACGTACGGGTAAAGCAGTAACAATGCAGGATCTAATGGACGAAGTAGGCGTTGATGCGATTCGCTATAATTTCACATCGCGCAGCATGGACTCTCATCTTGATTTTGATATGGATCTTGCTGTTGCAACCTCCAATGAAAATCCAGTATTCTACGTACAATATGCGCATGCGCGCATTTGCAGTGTGCTGCGTCAAGCCGCAGAGCAAAACGTAGCGATACCAGAGCTGCAATCTGTAAAGCTAGATGTGCTAACATCTGCACATGAATATGAGCTGCTTCGTAAGCTTGGAGAGTTCCCGCAGGAAATTAGTGAAGCGGCTAGCAGCTTCGCACCGCATCGAATCGTTCGTTACGTATATGATCTTGCATCGATTTTCCACAGCTATTATCGTGCAGAGAAAGTTTTAACGGACAATGTAGAGGTAACGAATGCCCGTCTAGTGCTGCTGCAAGCAGTGAAGGTAACGCTTGTTAATGCACTTAAGCTAATTGGTGTATCTGCACCAGAGCAAATGCATCGTCAAGCTGAGGATGCTGCAGAAGACGATATGTAAAGCTTAAAGCTAATAGCATAGAACAGAGCTGCCGAATCAGTCGAACTGATTCGGCAGTTTTTATCTATTCCATTCGTTAACCATATAATTCTTTCGCAGCGTTAAGCATCTTCATAACGTCAAGCTCGCCTGCTTTACGGGATTTTGTATACTTTAATGGCTGCATGGAACGTTTGAGTACTGCTTTAATATCACCTGGACGGAGCTGTGGATATAACTCGAGTAATAGTGCAACAGCTCCGCTTACATGTGACGTAGCCATGCTTGTTCCGTTCATTTCATGATATTCATTATTAAGCCAAGCAGATACGATTCGATCGCCAGGTGCATAAATATCAATATATTCGCCACGATTAGAAAATGGAGCTACCTTGCGATTGGCATTGGTCGCACCGACGGCAACCGTGTGGAGGTAACGTGCGGGATAATCGATAGACTTGCGTTTACTGTCGTTTCCTGAGGATGCGATAATAATGACACCTTTTTGATACGCACGATTAACGGCATTTAACATCGATCTGCTCTTTGTGCGCATACCAAAGCTCATGTTGATGATGTTCATCTTATTGCGCACACACCAATCAATCGCCTGCACGATATCAGATACATATGCGCTCCCATACTGGTCAAAGGCCTTCACCGGGGCGATTAGTGCATGAGGAGCTACACCAATCATACCGTGAGCAGCATTGGCCGCAGCGATAGTTCCTGCAATATGGGTACCATGACCATTATCATCGACGGGCGGACGATTAGACTCAACTAAATTGATGCCGGGTAATATAGAGCCTCGCAGGGCAGGGTGGTGATAATCTATGCCTGTATCGATGACGCCGATTTTTATGTTTCTACCTGTGGAAAATGTCCATGCCTGGGGTGCTTTTATTTTATCAACTCCCCATGGAATACCGTTATTCACTAATTTTCGAGTAGCGGAGGTATGAAGCTGAATGATTGCATCGTCATACTTCTTTGAATTCATGGCAAAGCATCCTCCTCAATAAACAATGTTCAATATTGTATGAGAAGTTACATGAGGGTGTTTATGCATCTGCCTTTTTTTTCAAAGTTTAGGCTTATTACCGTGTCAATTTTAATGCTGGCTCATAACATATAGAAAGAGCTTTATGCTCATCTATTCTGCCGATCCAAGCTGGAGGATCGGCAGAAGGATACAGTCAATTGCGACAGGAGAAATCCTGTCGCTTTTTTGCCTTTACATACGCTCCAAAAAAAATAAATATCACGTCCATGTTACAACTTGCATTTTTAAAGGAAATAATGTTTACTATAGTTTGACTATTGTTAATTGAGAGGGACCTATTCAACTTATTCAGATAGCAAGAGAGGATGTGTTAAGATGAGCGGAATCACATTGAAGATTGACCCAGAGCGTATTCGCGAGATGCCGTTGGTTGATTTAGCGTTTGAGGTATTAAAAGTAGCGAATACTCCACACTATTATCGAGACCTCATCATGGAGGTAGCGAAGCTGCGTGGTATTACTGATGAGGATATTAACCAATTTATTGCTCAGGTTTACACAGAAATCAATATTGATGGACGTTTTGCTTGTGTTGGTAACAATATATGGGGTTTAAAGCGCTGGTATCCAGTTGAGCGTGCAGAAGATCCAGTTGGAAATACGAAACGTACACGTATTATTAATGATGACGATGATCTTGATGAAGAAGATGAGTATATCGAAGAGGATGCATTCGAATCCGAAGAGGACGGCTTTGACTCCTATGATGAGGAAGAGGATGAGTTCAGCGAATCGGATGAGGAAGTCGAAGAAGATGTTGAGCTTGACGAAGTAGAGGACGAAGATATGTCTCTTGAAGAAGAGGAAGAAGAGGAAGAAGAATTCGAAGATTTTGAGGAAGAGGATAAGTAATTTCAGGGCTTCCTATTATAAGCTGATTCAAACGTTGCGAATTTGTGTCTAGCCTTCAGAATTGCTTGACACGAGCCTATACGGGAAGGTAAACTATCCTATGGGCTAAACAAACAGCTTAACATATCTATGTATTATTTATATACCAGAATGAGAAAAGTGCCCCCGTGCTACGGGTGTCACTTTTTTTGTTTGTAGAGGTAATATATAAGCCGTGTTTCACATTGTTTTTTGTGGGCAAGGCTTGATTTTTTTGCATTTGGGAAAGCTAAAACATAATGAAAGCATGGAGGGTATTATCACAGTGACCAAATATATTTTTGTTACAGGCGGAGTAGTTTCATCATTAGGTAAAGGGATTACGGCAGCTTCCCTAGGAAGATTACTTAAAAACAGAGGACTTAAGGTTACAATCCAAAAATTCGATCCTTACATTAACGTCGATCCAGGAACAATGAGTCCATACCAGCATGGTGAAGTTTTCGTAACAGATGATGGTGCGGAAACGGATCTAGATCTCGGTCACTATGAGCGCTTTATTGATATTAACTTATCAAAAAACAGCAATGTAACGACAGGTAAAATCTATTCTAATGTTATCACTAAGGAACGTCGTGGTGATTATTTGGGTGGAACGGTTCAGGTTATTCCACACATTACGAATGAAATTAAAGAGCGTGTCTTCCGTGCTGGCAAAGAAACTGGTGCAGATGTCGTGATTACAGAAATCGGCGGCACTGTAGGTGACATCGAGAGCTTGCCTTTCCTAGAAGCAATTCGTCAAATTAAAAGTGATATCGGTCGTGACAATGTCATGTACGTCCATGTCACACTGATTCCATATATTAAAGCAGCAGGTGAAGTGAAAACGAAGCCGACTCAGCATAGCGTGAAAGAGCTTCGCTCCATTGGCATTCAACCAAACGTTATCGTTTGTCGTTCAGAATATCCGCTTGCTGAAGATTTGAAGCGTAAAATCGGTTTGTTCTGCGATATCGATGCGAATGCGGTTGTTGAATGTCTAGATGCATCGACACTATATGAGGTGCCATTAATGCTTCAGGCACAGGGGCTTGATCAAATTGTATTGAACCACCTGAAAATCGATGCTCCACAGGCTAATATGACAGAATGGACTGCCTTAGTTGAACGTGTTAAATCATTGAAAAACAATGTAGAAATTGCAATCGTTGGTAAATACGTTGCACTTCATGACGCTTATCTAAGTATTGCAGAGGCTTTGCGCCATGCAGGCATTATGCATGATTCTGATGTAACGATTCGCTGGGTAGATGCTGAAGAGGTTAATGAAGCTAATGTTGCACAATCGCTGCAAGGTGTTCACGGTATTCTTGTTCCAGGTGGCTTTGGCGATCGTGGGATTGAAGGAAAAATTACGGCTATCCGTTATGCACGCGAGAATAAAGTACCGTTCTTTGGTATTTGCCTAGGTATGCAAGTTGCGGTAATCGAATATGCACGCAACGTTCTTGGTCTTGTTAATGCCAACAGCTCGGAAATTAATGCATCAACGCCATATCCAGTCATTGATCTGCTGCCAGATCAAAAAGATATTGCTGACATGGGTGGTACTATGCGCCTAGGACTTTATCCATGTAAAGTAGTTGAAGGAACGAATGCGCACGTGGCCTACAATGACGAGCTAGTGTACGAGCGTCATCGTCATCGTTATGAGTTTAATAATGAATACAGAGAAGCACTTGAGGAAGCGGGACTTGTCATCTCTGGGACATCACCTGACGGTCGCCTTGTAGAAATGGTGGAAGTGAAGGAGCATCCTTGGTTCCTTGCTGTACAATTCCATCCTGAGTTCACATCAAGACCGAATCGTCCACAGCCATTATTTAGTGGTTTCGTGGAAGCATCATTAAAACAACAACAATAATTAATAAAACAGCATAGTTAAACTTAACCAAAAAAGAAGGAATCTACCTCCTGACATCGAATACTGATACTAGTTAATAGTAAGTAATATGTGCTATGCGATGTTAGGGGGTAGAATTTGTTTGGATAAGCAAAAAGTACTCATAGTTGATGATCAAAATGGAATAAGACTTCTGCTGATGGAAGTTTTTAATAGTGAAGGCTACCATACAACCCAAGCATCCAATGGTAAAGTTGCACTAGAAATTGTTCGCAGCGAGCGGCCTGATCTTGTGTTGCTGGATATGAAGATTCCAGGTATGGACGGTCTAGAAATTCTCAAGCATATCAAGGCGATTGACCCAACGATTACTGTTATTATGATGACAGCGTATGGAGAGCTGGATATGATCAATCAAGCGACCGAACTCGGAGCTGTAAAGCATTTCACTAAGCCATTTGACATTGATGAGCTCCGTATTGAAGTGAATTATCAACTCAAGACGCGTAGTAAGTTGAATTCTTAAATTAAGAAGTGATTTTAAGCGGAAGCATCGCTACACCCTGTAGCGATGCTTCCGTTATTTTAGGACTACAAGCGGTAGGAAATCGCGACGCACTATGCTATAATATCGTTGAATATCTATGGACAACTTGTTTTTGATTGATGTAATGGAGCGATGGAAGTTGTCCGCATATTAGATTCAACAATAGCTACTAAAACAATACAATTACTAGGATACACATTTTATGAATGGAACGTACTTTCGTTTTATTATAGGTATATGTGTAATAGAAACAGGGACAAGGGATACATGTAAAACCGCCTATTGTCAGCGCGCGCCTCATACGTCTAGTTGACCGTGGAGCACGCTTTATGGCGGTTTTTACTATGTTGACTTCCAGGTAAACGGGAGGACCATTAGATTCATGGAGAAATTAATGATACGCGGTGGAAAACCGCTACATGGAACAGTAACCATTAGCGGAGCAAAAAACAGCGCGATTGCATTATTACCAGCTGCAATATTAGCTGATACAGAGGTTATCCTTGATAATTTACCTCAGATTAGTGATGTCGCGATTTATAGTGAAATTTTAGAGGAGTTAGGTGCTATTGTTCAGCGTGAACGTGATGAAATTCGCATCAACCCCGCCAACTTAGTATCTAAACCAATGCCAAACGGTAAAGTGAAAAAGCTGCGTGCTTCTTATTATTTAATGGGTGCATTGCTCGGTCGTTTCGGCGAAGCGACTATTGGTATGCCGGGTGGCTGTAATTTTGAACCACGTCCAATCGATCAGCATATTAAAGGATTTGAGGCACTGGGTGCAGTTGTTACGAATGAACAAGGCGCACTGCATATTAAAGCAAAAGAGCTCAAAGGTGCAAAAATCTATCTAGACGTTGCAAGTGTTGGTGCGACCATAAATATTATGCTGGCAGCTTCTCGTGCCACTGGCGTTACGGTTATTGAAAACGCCGCGAAGGAGCCAGAAATTGTTGATGTAGCCACTTTGCTGACCGCTATGGGAGCTAAAATTAAAGGTGCAGGCACGGAAACGATTCGAATTGAAGGGGTAACGGAGATGAAGGGTTGCCGCCATTCTATTATTTCGGATCGTATTCAAGCAGGGACCTATATGATTATGGCTGCTGCAACTAGAGGAAATGTATTGGTCGACAATGTTATTCCGAAGCATCTTGAAGCTTTAACAGCAAAGCTAGAAGAGATGGGTGTCGAAGTAGAGGAGTACGATGAAGCTATTCGTATTATAGGTAAGCCTTCCTATAATGCAGTAGATGTTAAAGCGCTAGTCTATCCTGGCTTTCCGACGGATCTTCAGTCGCCGATGACATCGTTGCTTGCTTGTGCGAAAGGCACAAGCCTGCTCACAGATTATGTTTACGGTACACGCTTCAAGCATGTCCCAGAGCTAATCTTAATGGGAGCCAATATGCGCGTGGAAGGTCGTACTGCGATTATTGAAGGTGGCAAGCTATCTGCAGCGAAAGTGAAGGCCGCTGATTTGCGTGCTGGAGCTGCGCTTGTTGTAGCGGCGTTAACGGTAGAGAATGAGGTTACCGAAATATCGAATGTAGAGTATATTGATCGCGGGTATGATCACCTTGTTGAAAATCTGCGCAATCTTGGTGCAGATGTATGGCGAGAAAACAATTAATCTAGTTTGAAGCAGTATTGCTCGAATAGTTTTCATAGATTCGGGCAATGCTGTTTAAATATTAGCAAGGTTTATATTTTATTATAAAGTGGTGAGAGCATGTCAGATCTTCAAATTGCACATTTGGAGAACATGAAATTAACAGAGCTATATAAGCTTGCAAAGCAATATCAAATTCCTTATTACGGTCAATTGAAGAAAAAAGAATTAATCTTTGCGATTCTTAGAGCTCAAGCGGAAAAAAGCGGTTTTTTATTTATGGAAGGGATATTGGAGGTACTGCCTGACGGCTATGGCTTCCTGCGTCCAATCAATTATTTGCCAAGTAAAGAAGATATTTATATCTCAGCCTCTCAAATTAAAAAGTTTGATCTGCGCAATGGGGATCTCGTTTCAGGAAAATGTAGATTACCCAAAGAATCAGAGCGTTATTATGGATTGCTTCAAGTTAATGCAGTAAACGGAGAAAGTCCTGAAACTGCGGCAGAACGGTTACACTTCCCTGCACTTACGCCTCTCTACCCTGAGAAAAAGCTAGTGCTAGAAACAAAGCAAAGTAATCTTTCCACGCGCATTATGGATTTGCTTGCCCCTGTAGGCCTCGGCCAACGTGGTCTCATCGTAGCTCCTCCTAAGGCAGGTAAAACTCTACTCTTAAAAGAAATTGCCAACAGCATTTCTACAAACCATCCTGATATCGAGTTGTTCATACTGCTCATTGATGAGCGACCAGAAGAAGTAACGGATATGCAACGTTCTGTTAAAGGTGAAGTTGTAGCTTCTACCTTCGATGAACTTCCAGAAAATCATATCAAGGTTGCTGAGCTTGTGCTTGAGCGTGCTCTTCGTCTTGTCGAGCATAAGAAGGATGTTGTCATCCTCCTCGACAGCATTACAAGGCTTGCACGTGCATTTAACTTGCATGTACCGCCGTCTGGTCGTACATTGAGTGGAGGGATCGATCCTGCTGCGTTCCACCGTCCAAAGCGCTTCTTTGGCTCTGCACGTAATGTGGAAGAGGGTGGCAGCTTGACGATTCTAGCGACGGCCTTAATCGAGACTGGCTCGCGTATGGATGATATTATTTATGAGGAGTTTAAAGGTACGGGTAATATGGAGCTGCATCTCGATCGCAAGCTTGCTGAACGCCGCATCTTTCCTGCAATTGATATCCGTCGTTCTGGAACAAGACGTGAGGAGATGCTATTAACGCAGGAAGAGCTTGATAAAGTGTGGGCTATTCGTAAAAGTATGAATGATTCCTTCGAATTTGTAGATCAATTCCTCAAAAAAATGAAGAATTCAGAGAACAATGAGCAGTTTCTGATGTCGCTTGACATAGCTTCTGATGGCGCGACAGTTGAAAGTCTTAAAAAGACAGATGCAGCGCCAGTAAAAAGAACGACATCAGCTACGGTAAGAAAGCCTGTTGCGAAAACGACAACAAGCAACTCATCTACTAATAAGTAAGCTGTGAAACATCGGTATTTATTGAAAAATTAGCCGATATCTTTTCCATTGCAATTGAAACATCCATCTGTTAAAATCTTTTTATGTGCATATAACTCTGGTCCGTCTGAGATCCAGGGCAGAAAGAGGTGAACGAGATGAAACAAGGTATTCATCCGACATACCACACCGTTACAGCGACTTGCGCTTGTGGTAACACATTCGAGACTGGTTCTATTAAACAGAACATTAAAGTTGAGGTTTGTTCCGCATGTCATCCATTTTTCACTGGTAAGCAAAAGTTCCTAGACGCTGGTGGCCGTGTAGATCGTTTCAAAAAGAAATACGGTATGTAAATTGTGTGCCTGAACAAGGCGGCATATCGAAGCCTTTAGTGCTATTAAGTGCTAAAGGCTTTTTTGTGTGCCTACAATCCGCATA
The DNA here is from genome assembly GCF_023715345.1 of Paenibacillus camelliae. Taxonomy (GTDB): domain Bacteria; phylum Bacillota; class Bacilli; order Paenibacillales; family Paenibacillaceae; genus Pristimantibacillus; species Pristimantibacillus camelliae. The sequence continues at coordinate 4,644 of NZ_JAMBNY010000017.1, read as the reverse complement.
CCTTTAGCAATTTGTGTTAAACCGTATGATAAGGTTGCACTTTTGTCTAGTTTGTAATATACTGTTCCTTGCCGTGCTAGATGGGGAGGTAGCGGTGCCCTGTAACTCGCAATCCGCTATAGCGAGGTTGAATTCCTATCTTAGGTGTTGTCGATGTGAGGTTTGACGCTTGCAAGTAGTGTTGACGGCGGGGTCCTTCGCAATGGACGCTTATGAACCTGGTCAGGTCCGGAAGGAAGCAGCCATAAGTGAGTTAGTTCATGTGCCGAAGGAGTGCCTTGCTCGAGCTATGTAGCAAGAAAGTCACTCGGATCGCTTCTATCGACGATAGGTGCACGGTTCTATCTATTGATATTAATGATCATCTAAGACCTGGTAATGAATGAGTAAAATCTCGTTCATTACCAGGTTTTTTGTTTTTCATCCAGTTTAAGATGTTGTAAAGCTTTCTATTGTAGTATAATAAGATGGCGCAATAGCACTTGCTATTGAACAAGTTGCAAGGGAGATCATAACGTGTCACATATAGCTCTATATCGTTCTTGGCGTCCGCAGATGTTCAAGGATATGGTCGGACAACAGCATATTATACAGACGCTACAAAATGCGATACGTGAACAGCGTGTATCTCATGCGTATTTGTTTAACGGCCCGCGAGGAACAGGGAAAACAACGACGGCTAAAGTGTTAGCCAAGGCGGTTAACTGTGTTCATGGTCCCGCTGTTGAGCCGTGTAATGTATGTGATACTTGCATTGGCATTACAGAAGGACATATTATGGATGTAGTAGAAATTGACGCTGCATCGAATCGCGGGATTGATGAAATTCGCGATATTCGTGAAAAAGTACGCTATGCTCCGACGGAAGTGCGATACAAAGTGTATATTATCGACGAGGTTCATATGCTAACAGCAGAGGCGTTCAACGCGCTGCTAAAAACATTGGAAGAGCCTCCAGCGCATGTTATCTTTATATTGGCAACCACGGAGCCTCATAAGCTGCCAGCAACGATTATTTCACGCTGTCAACGTTTTGACTTTAGGCAGGTATCTACTGCAGAACAGGTCACAAGACTTGATGAGATTTGCAGAGAGGAAGGCATCCAAGCGACTGAAGAAGCGTTAGCCTATATCGCTCGGCTATCTGAAGGCGGTATGCGTGATGCGATTGGATTGCTTGAACAAACAGCTGCATTTTCCGATCGACAGATTACACTTGAGGCAGCAGTTGACGTTACAGGCGGTATCGCTGCAGAGCAATTTTATAAGCTTGCTGAAGCCATACAACAGAAAAACGCTGCTTTAATGCTTTCTCTCGTTGAACAGCTCATGCAAGCAGGGAAAAGTCCCGACAAATGCATGGAAAATCTCATTTACTATTTCCGCGATCTGCTTGTCTTAAAGCTTGCGCCTAACGGACGAGCGGCAACAGAACGCATCGTTGAAGTTGAGCAGTTTGAAGCTATGGCTTCCGCTTATACAGCTGAGGAGCTGTTCCGTATGATTGAAATACTCAATCATTACCAGCAGGAGCTAAAAACTGCAGCTCAGCCTCAAACCTTGCTTGAAGTGGCTCTGCTGAAGCTTTGTTCAACTCAAGCTTCTAGCACGCAGCAAGCATCGACAGCAAGCTCGCAGGAGATTGCTTCACTGCGACAACAGATCCAAAGCTTAGAGTCACAATTAACGAAGCTAATGAAGCAGGGCGTTTCGGCATCAGCTCCATCAGCGCAAAGTAATGAGCGTCAACCAGCCCGCAGAAACTTTGCGGCTAGCGGCGCAAATCGCCCAAAGGTCAAGCTTGATCCGTTTCTCGCTTCTTTGAATAGTCAAGAAACGCAAGCTGCACGTATGAAGTGGGGCGATATTATGATGCTCGTAAAAGAACGAAAGGTTACCGTCCAGGCTTGGTTGAAGGATAGTGAGCTGGTAGCCGCAGTTGATGGTCAGATGCTCTTAACCTTTAGAAACGATATGCATCGTGAAATGACAGAGCGACCATCGCATCGTGAAATTATCGAGCAAGTTTCAGCTGAAGTAATGAATCAGCCGTATACTATCGTAACTGTTATGCTCAAGGACTGGCAGGCTGCACTCGATGGAAATGAAGAAAAAGTCGTCGAGTCACTGGAGCTAGAGCCTGAGAATATATCTACACAACAAGGCGGTAGCAAGCAGCCAGAATGGGTCGAAGAAGCTGTAAAGCTATTCGGTGAAGAGCTTGTCGTCGTAAAAGAATAAAGGATGAGGTGTATAGTATGAATAATATGAATCAAATGATGAAGCAAGTGAAAAAAATGCAGGCACAAATGCTAAAAGCTCAGGAAGAGCTAGAACACAAAACATTTGAAGGTACTGCAGGTGGCGTAGTTACTGTTACTGTTAATGGTCATAAAAAGGTACTGAGCGTAGACATTAAGCCAGAGGCAGTAGATCCAGATGATATCGAGATGCTTCAAGATCTTGTACTAACAGCTATTAATGACGCACTTACTAAAGCTGAAGAGGTTGCTAACTCAGATATGGGTAAATTCACTGGTGGTATGAAAATTCCAGGCTTATTCTAATGAAGATACATGGAAAGATAGGATAGCTCTAGCTATTCGAAAGGAGCTGTACCTACAACGTGCATTACCCAGAACCTATTGCTAAACTTATTGATTCCTTTACTCGTTTACCTGGGATTGGACCGAAAACGGCTGCACGACTTGCCTTCCATGTGCTACGAATGAAGGAAGATGACGTCATTGACTTTGCTAAAGCGCTAGTCAGTGTAAAGCGTAATCTTTTTTATTGCTCGATATGCTGTAACATTACGGATACAGATCCGTGCAGAGTATGTCAGGACAAGAGTAGAAATGCAGAAGTGATATGTGTTGTTCAAGAATCAAAGGATTTGATTGCCATGGAGCGAACAAAGGAATTTGATGGATACTATCATGTGTTACAGGGCGCAATATCTCCTATGGAAGGGATAGGTCCTGACCAAATTCGGATTGCTGAGTTATTAAAGCGGCTTGGAGACGATACGGTGCAGGAGCTTATCCTCGCTACCAATCCAAATATCGAGGGTGAAGCAACAGCAATGTATATTTCGAGGCTTGTGAAACCGTTCGGTATAAAGGTGACACGCATCGCGCACGGTCTTCCTGTAGGAGGCGATTTGGAGTATGCAGATGAAGTAACGCTATCCAAGGCGCTAGAAGGAAGACGTGAGCTGTTATAAGGTGGTTCAAAAAGCTTGACTTTGATGACGATGCCGTACATTGTGGTGAGCTCGACATCGAATATGTGACGCTACCGAAACCTGCGGTGCTCACGTACCAAACGCGTACGCTGCGCTCCTTAGTTTCTAGTATCGTCCCATCTTCTTGGTCCTGAAAGCCAAGCTTTTTGAACTTGGAAGATGTAGTTTAATAAGCATGAACTTGATGACGATGTGGATTCGTGGAAGTTTATTCGACGTCAAATCTTGAACGCTAGCGAAAACTCCAGTGCTCATGTACCAAAAGCGTACGCTGCGCTCTTCATTTTCTACTAGCGTCCAAGCTTCTCGGTCCTGAAGTCCGAACTTATAAATTTTTATCGAAATATTGCTACAATAATAATTAAGGGTCTGCTGAGAATATATCTTAGCGGACCCTTTTCAATTGTAAGTTCTAATTCTTTTGCTTGCTCATACATATGTAGTAAGTAAGGAGGCGGAACAAATGCTTAAACGATATATGATGCAACGTGAAGCGGGACAAGTAGAGAAGTCACGTTCAATTACGCGTGAGAAGCAGCGAGAAATGGACAAGCTACGAGCTGAAATTAAGCAAGCATTAGAAGATAAACGGGCTACAGAAATTATGTTTCAGTTTGCTGTTGGACATGACGAAGTCGAATGGGCGATTTTAAGGCAAATGGCCGCTGAGCAGAGGTATCGGATGTTATTGAATAAAGCTAGAGCGATGGATGTAGAGTGGTCTAAGCTACGGGGGTTTGTGCTATGAATTTAATTTGGTTAACGATATTTGTTGCGTCATCTGCTGGACTGTTTATTATGTTGCTTAGAAAACCACTGTCTCGTATAAGCTTAAAGAAGGTTATTGTACATTGGATTATAGCTGCGACAGCACTTTTTCTATTAAATTATATTGAAGTCATGCAGCCCTATGCTCTGCCAATTAATCCTCTAACGATAGGAACGACTGCTGTTCTTGGATTACCGGGTATTCTGTTGTTAATGGGGATACAATATATTGTGCTTGTCTAAAAGCCTCGCAGCCCTTGTGCTGCGAGGCTTTTTATAAAAATAATAAAAAAATTATAAAAAAGGGTTGCATTATGGGCGAAGCATATGGTATATTATTTCTTGTCGCCGCGAGAGATCGCGAAAGACACACAAAAACAAAACGTTCGAGTCACACTCGCAAGATGAGATGAGAACGACATTGTTCCTTGAAAACTGAACAACGAGTAAGAACTGCCATTAACAATTCAACCCCGTTGAGTTGTTGATAAAAAGCGAAATAAATGAGCAATCAAACACTTTAATGGAGAGTTTGATCCTGGCTCAGGACGAACGCTGGCGGCGTGCCTAATACATGCAAGTCGAGCGGACTTGATGGAGTGCTTGCACTCCTGAGAGTTAGCGGCGGA
>NZ_JAMBNY010000016.1 GCF_023715345.1 Paenibacillus camelliae | reverse complement strand
TGGGAGTACACCTCATCTCATTGGTTTCGTTTGGTCACTTAATCAATTCGAGATTTAGGGAGGTACTCCTTTTTCTGTACATTAGAAAGCTAGATCTAGCAAGGCTTTAGATTTATGAAATTGATTCAACTAATTAGATGTTCAATTATTATTGATTACAAGTTTTATTCACTAATGTTAATCGTTAGTGTTAGTTTTAGTAGATTCCTGGGAGTATAAAGAATATAATGAGAACATAAGTTCCTATTTCATTTAATAAATGTGGAGGTTTTCAATATGATTAACTTAAGCAATGATACAATTCATCGGTATAAAGAATTTATAGAGTGGACGGATACATTGCGTGATTTGGACGATAAAATATGGTTAACTCCAATTACCGAAGGGAAAGCAACAGTCTCCGAAATTGTTTCGCATCTTCAAAATTGGGATAATTACCTCATCAATACGATTATCCCTGCTATTAAAAATGGCAAAGGAATGGTCTTTCCAGACTTCAATTCGTTCAACCAAAAGGCCTATGAATATGCCCGTTCGGGCATTTCAAAAAATAGTTTGCTCGAAGAATTCAAGCAAACACGTCTTAAGTTAATCGAGATACTGCTTACAGATCCAGACGTTGCCGTCAAACATGTGACCGTAAACGGCGTAGAAAATTGTCCACATACAAGCACTCCTTACTCATTGCTTTACATTATCTACGAGTTTATAGAACATGACATCCATCATAAGAATCAAATTTTATCTGTAATTTGATTTTATTCAATTCTAAGACCCACACATTTGAAAATGGTATTACTGTTTTTTATAGTCGTAGGTAACAACGACACTTACTTGATCTTTAGAAATACCACGTTTCCGTTTTTTTATTTTCATCTCCAACTTTGCGATCACGGTAGGTTCCGTTTCATTTTATATGACCTTACAGTGTACGATCACAAAAAAAACCGAGCGATACCGGAATGAAGTTTGCAGCCCTTTTGTTAGTCATCAACTAACAACAGAGCTGCAATTGCAATTCAAAGGTATATCTCGGTTTATATTCAATAAGCTCCAAGCGAACATACTTTTAACAAAGCGACCCTCATTCCGCAGGAATGTTCGAGCGTATTAAAAGAATGTGAGCACCGAATGTTCGAGCGCATTAAAAGTATGTGAGCCTCTATTCGCCGCGGAACGCTTTCTTCATTCTTTCAAAGATCGATTCATGATGCTCTTCCGTTGCAGCAACGGCTTGATTACCCAACCCACCTAACTGACGAAGCAGATCCTTCTGTTCTTCTGTAAGGTTTGTAGGTGTTACAACTGTAACCTTGACATGCTGATCGCCGTTTCCTCCGCCTCTTAGCTTTGGTACGCCTTTACCTTTTAGACGGAAGTACTTCCCTGTTTGCGTGCCAGCTGGAATTTTCATTCTCACTCGCTCAGTCAAGGTCGGTACTTCAATATCATCGCCAAGTGCTGCTTGTGCGAACGTAATTGGAACCTCTACGTAAATATCATCGCCTTCACGATCGAAGAATTCGTGAGATTTTACGCGCAGCACGATATAGAGGTCACCAGCAGGTCCACCGTTTTTACCGCCTTCACCTTCACCGCTAATACGAATTTGTTGACCGTCATCTACACCAGCTGGAATGTTCACCTTAATGCGACGCTGCTTTCTTAGACGACCATTTCCGTGACATGTTCCGCATTTATCGGTAATCATCTTACCAGTACCACGGCAGCTTTGACATACACGACGGTTAGCAATGCGACCAAATGGTGTATTTTGCACGACTTCCTGCTGGCCAGAACCATGACATGTCGAGCAAACCTTTGGAGACGTGCCAGGCTTAGCACCTGTACCACGACAAGTATCACAGTTCTCCTCACGAGGAATTGTAACCTCTGTTTCTTTACCAAATGCCGCTTCAACAAATTCAATCGTCATCGTATATTGCAGATCCTTACCACGTTGAGGCGCGTTCGGATCACGCTGGCGTCCACCGCCACCGAAAAACATATCAAATATATCACCAAATCCACCAAAGTCAGCGCCACCTGCGCCTCCCATACCTTGATTCGGATCAATATGACCATAACGATCGTACGTGTCACGTTTGCCATCATCGCTTAACACGTCATATGCTTCTTTGACTTCCTTGAATTTATCTTCAGCATCCGCCGCCTTGTTGACGTCAGGATGATATTGTCGAGCGAGCTTACGGTAAGCTTTTTTAATATCATCACCAGATGCATCCTTACTTACCCCAAGCACCTCATAATAATCTCGCTTTTCAGCCAATTGATCTCACCTCCCATTACCTTTTTACAACATGACAAGCGAAAGGTCAAAGACCGGAATAACCCGCTTTGACCTTTCATAGCTAATTATTACTTGTTGTTGTTATCATCGACAACTTCGTAATCAGCGTCTACAACATCATCCTTACCTGGTGCTGCATCCGCTCCCTCAGCGCCACCTGCCTGCGCTTGCTGTGCCTGCTCATACAGCTTAGTGGAAAGCTGCTGAACGATCGCAGTCAATTCTTCTGTTGCGGATTTAATTTGATCAATGTCGTCTGTTGCAGCTGCAGATTTCAGTTTTTCTTTCGCTTCATTCGCTTTATCTACTTCCGCTGCATCAACTTTGCCTTCTAGGTCTTTTAACGTTTTTTCTGTTTGGTATACAAGCTGATCTGCATTGTTTTTCGCTTCAACAAGCTCTTTGCGCTTCGCATCTTGTTCTGCATGCAGCTCGGCTTCCTTCATCATTTTATCGATTTCTTCGTCACTTAAGCCGCTAGATGAAGTAATTGTAATATTTTGGCTTTTTCCAGTTCCTTTATCCATCGCAGATACGTTAACGATACCGTTCGCATCAATATCGAATTTAACTTCGATTTGAGGTACGCCACGTGGTGCTGGTGGAATATCATTTAGCTGGAAGCGACCTAATGTTTTATTGTCAGCAGCCATGGAGCGCTCACCTTGAAGCACGTGAATTTCAACGCCTGGCTGATTATCTGCATACGTGGAGAAGATTTGCGCTTTACTTGTAGGGATCGTTGTATTACGCTCGATCATTTTCGTAAATACGCCGCCCGCTGTTTCAATACCAAGTGATAGCGGAGTTACGTCAAGTAGAACGACATCCTTAACATCACCCGTTAACACACCCGCTTGAACTGCAGCACCTAGTGCGACAACCTCATCCGGGTTAACTCCTTTGTGCGGTTCTTTACCAGTTAGCTTTTTAACTGCATCTTGAACTGCAGGAATACGAGTTGATCCACCAACAAGAACAATTTTATCAATTTCGCTTGTAGAAAGTCCTGCATCTTTCAATGCTTGGCGAGTTGGCACCATCGTGCGCTCTACAAGATCAGCAGAAAGCTCTTCGAATTTAGCACGTGTTAGATTCATCTCTAAGTGAGCAGGTACACTGTCTACCATTGTAATAAACGGAAGAGAAATCGTCGTAGTTAAAACACCTGAAAGCTCTTTTTTAGCTTTTTCAGCTGCATCCTTTAGACGTTGAATAGCTGCCTTGTCCTTAGATAGGTCTACGCCGTTTTCTTTTTTGAATTCTGTAACAAGATAATCAATAATGACTTGGTCAAAGTCATCACCACCAAGCTTATTGTCGCCGCTTGTTGCTTTAACTTCAAAGAAACCATCGCCAAGCTCAAGGATAGATACGTCAAACGTACCACCACCAAGGTCATATACTAGAATTGTTTGATCCTCAGATTTTTCTAAGCCATATGCTAGTGCTGCTGCAGTCGGCTCATTGACGATACGAAGTACTTCAAGACCAGCGATTTTACCAGCATCTTTTGTAGCTTGACGCTGACTATCATTAAAGTATGCAGGAACAGTAATAACCGCTTGTGTAACCGGCTGACCAAGATATGCCTCAGCGTCTGATTTTAGTTTTTGCAGCGTAATCGCAGAAATCTCTTGTGGAGAATATTCTTTTCCGTCAATTACTTCTTTATGGTTTGTACCCATATGACGTTTAATGGACATGATTGTACGATCTGGGTTAGTAATCGCTTGACGTTTAGCTGTTTCACCAACGATACGCTCTCCGTCTTTTTTGAAGCCTACGACAGATGGAGTCGTACGACCGCCCTCTGGGTTAGGAATAACTACTGCCTCGCCGCCTTCCATAACAGCAACGCAGGAGTTTGTAGTACCAAGGTCAATACCAATAACTTTACTCATTTACGAATCCTCCTAAATTTATATCAATCTAATGAAGCATTGCGTATATCACAACGCTCATGATTTATTTTTAATCTTTAAGTATTCATTGCAGATTGAAGCAGCTTAGCCGCTTACTTTTACCATTGCAGGACGAATGACTTTATCCTTCAGCATGTAGCCTTTTTGTAACACTTCAACAACAATGCCTTCTTCATACTCATCAGTTTCAACCGTCATCACTGCTTGATGGAATTCTGGATTAAATGGTGTTCCAACTGGCTCCATCTCAGCAAGTCCTTCGGCTTCCATCGTGCTTTTCAGCTGGCGATAGATCATATCAAGACCTTTAGCTAATGCCTCAAAATCACCTGTCGCTTCAGAAGCAGCTAGTGCACGATCAAAGTTATCGATCGATGGAAGCAGATTTTCGATAAGCTTAGCAGAAGCATACTTTGCCAGCTCTTCTTTTTCTTTCTGTGTTCTTTTTCTGAAGTTATCATAATCAGCCTGAACACGTAACAGCTTGCTGTTCGCTTCCTCTAGCTGCTTATTCAATTGTTCTGCCACAGCCTCATCAGCTTGTGTAGTTTGATCAGCTTCCGCTGACATCGTTTCTTCTTCCTCTAGGGTTGTCTCCATCGCTTCCTCATGAGTATTCCCCTCAAGCTTTTGCTCCTCAAGGTCAACGAACTCATTGTTTTGCTCCTTCGTACTCACCCTGTCACCTCCTATATTTAGTGCGGCTTATTTGTTAAACCAACGCCCCAAAATAACACTCATATCTTTTGAGATAAAATCCAGATAAGAGATTACCTTGCCATACTCCATACGAGTCGGCCCTAGTATTCCAATTGTTCCAAGCACATCTCCATCGAGCTCATAGGTTGCAGTAATAAAGCTGCAATCTGCTATAGCTTGATGTGTATTTTCAGTACCTATACGAACACGGATACCTTGTGGTTGCGAGGAAAACAATTTCATAACCGTTGGAGTTTCCTCAAGCATATCTAGTATCATTTTAACTTTATCTACATCCTTGAATTCAGGCTGAATGAGCATATTCGTTGTTCCGCTCATAAAGACACGATGCTCGTCTCCCTGCTTTAATGCATCCTCGATAACATTAAGCAGTCCTTCGAAATGTCCGACATAACGCTCTAGCTCATGTCCGACTTCCGTATATAGCTTAGACTTCAGCTGTATTAACGGCACACCTGCCAGCTTAGCGTTCAAAATATTCGTTACTTGCTGCAGCTTATCCATAGACAATCCTGAAGGTATCGTTATGGTACGATTTTCAACATGCCCGGTATTGGTAACGATGATCGCTACTGCACTGTTGTCATTCAGTGGTACTAAGCCAAAATGCTTTAATGAATTAGTGAATAGCTCTGGTCCTAATAGTATGGATGTATAGTTCGTTAAGTTGGAAAGCACAAGCGCAGCATGCTGTATCACCTGCTCCATCCGGTTCAACTCATCAGTTAGAAAGGAACGGATTTTTGCTCTGTCGATCTCAATACCTAACTGTTCATTCCGATTAAGCAAATGATCAACATAATAGCGGTAGCCTAATGTAGAAGGAATACGACCAGCTGACGTATGCGGCTGCTCTAAATATCCGAGATCCTCAAGGTCCGCCATTTCATTTCTAATGGTAGCCGGACTATAACCGATGTCATCTCGCTTGGAAATGCTCCTAGATCCGACAGGTTCTGCTGATCGAATGTAATCATCTACAATTGCTTTTAGTATTAACCTTTGTCGCTCTGTTAGCATTTCATCATCCTCCATTCAATAGGTTTCATGCTTGTTCAACTTCGTTAGCACTCATTAACTTTGAGTGCTAATCATTAATACAAAAATACCAAATCGGCTAGATCATTGTCAAGTCGATTTGGTATCGTTCCGCGAAATTATCCTATTTTTTTCATGACCGCAATTTCGTCACAAGCATGGCGCTTTGGACAATTAACACAATCTGTCCAAACCTTCTCAGGAAAAATTTCTTTTTCCACAATCTCAAATCCATTCTTAACGAAGAAAGAAACTGCATAAGTGAGTGCCATGATTTTACTAATTTTTAATTCTTTCGCATTTTTTATAAGCTGTTCAACGATTAATCCACCGATTCCGTAGCCTTTATAGCCTTCAGACATGCCGAGCGAGCGAATTTCTACTAAATCCTCTCCCAGCTTCGTCAAAGCGCCGCAGCCTACAAACTGACCGTCAATTTCCGCAACCACAAACGTATCTATACTTCGTAGCAGTGCATCACGCGAGCGAGGCAGCATAATTCCTTTCTCCGCGTAGCCAGTAATTAACGTGTATAGTGATTCAACATCTTCTCTTGTTGCATTTCTACATAATACATTTAATGTTTTCACTGCTGCCTTCACCTCCGGGGTTGCACATGAACTAATAATTATTCAATCAATATGAATGAATATACATCAATCCACGAGTTTTTGCAATCCCAAAAATTACTCATCTGCTAAAAAAGCCGCGAACACCTCATTACCGAGTAATAGTCCTTGCTTCGTTAGTCGATAGATCGTATCTTGATCAGCGGGAATGCGTTCCATTAACCCCTGTTTGATTTGTCGTTCAATCATTTCGCCAAAATCAGCTTCAAGCGTGGACTGTGGAAACTGCTCACTGTAGCGTGACGCCGTAACACCGTCTAACAGCCGCAGACCAACCATCATGAAGTCTTCCTTCGCTTCCTGTTCACTAATATCGTATTGCTCTAATCGAGGGAGTTTCGACTTGCAGGCATCGATATATGGCTGAACTCCTTTGATGTTCATATGACGCTGACGGTTCACATAGCCATGGGCTCCTGTGCCTAAACCATAGTATGGTTCATTGCGCCAATATGTGCTATTATGACGACTTTCATAGCCTGGCTTCGCAAAATTACTTATCTCATAATGCTTATAGCCTGCTTCTGTTATTCGGTCGATGAGGTGCAGATACATCTTGTACTCATCCTCTTCTGGAGGAAGCACTAGCTCATTGCGTTCATACAGCCTGTGAAATAGTGTGTTTTCCTCGATCTTTAAGCTATAGAGGGAATAATGTGGCAGGTCTAGCTCCAGCGCTTTTTGCACGCTCTCATCGAGCAGTTCTACCGTCTGCCCTGGAAGTCCAAACATGAGATCGATCGACATATTCGTAAAACCTACTGCTCTTGCATTTTCTAAGCTACGATATACATCATCCACCTCATGGATTCTGCCAATTCTCTTCAGCAACTCATTATCGAAGGACTGTACGCCAAAGCTAATTCGGTTAACTCCTCCGTCCTTCATTGCCTGCAGCTTATCGCGATCAGTTGTGCCAGGATTGGCCTCCATAGAAAACTCCACGTCATCCGCCAGTGGAAACCAGCGACGAACGGAGCTTAGAAACTTCTCCATCTGCGGTGGTGTAAGTACCGTAGGTGTACCACCTCCTACGAACACAGTTTTAATTTGCTTCGGCTTCCATTGCTCGGTTGTTAGTCGCATCTCTAGCTCTAATGCGTCCAAGTATTCATCAACAGGCTGACCCTTCAATATATAGGAAGTGAAATCACAATAGTGACACTTATTGGTGCAAAATGGGATATGAATATAGAGTGCCTCTGGAATCGGCTGCATTCATACTCCTCCTTTCGTATAAAAAAGGGCTGCTTCGTCACCGATATGCACATCGACAACAAAGCCAGCCCTTCATAAAAGCTGCAATCATGCAGCAGCTATTAATCTTCGTCGATCTTCAATACCGCCATAAACGCTTCCTGCGGTACTTCAACGTTACCAACCTGCTTCATGCGCTTCTTACCTTCTTTTTGCTTTTCAAGCAGCTTACGCTTACGGCTAATGTCACCGCCATAGCATTTGGCTAATACGTTTTTACGCATCGCTTTAACGGTTTCACGAGCAATAATTTTCGTTCCGATCGAGGCTTGAACAGGCACCTCGAACATTTGTCGAGGAATTAAGCCTCTAAGCTTTTCACAGATAATCCGTCCTCGGTGATGAGCACGATCACGGTGAACGATGACTGACAACGCATCGACTTGCTCACCATTTAGCATAATATCCATTTTCACAAGGTTGGATTTACGGTAACCGATCAGCTCATAATCGAAGGATGCATATCCCTTAGTGCTTGATTTCAGTTGGTCAAAGAAGTCATAAACGATCTCGGCTAATGGAAGATTGTACGTAATCGTGACACGATTCTCATCCAAATATTCCATATTAATAAATTCACCGCGTTTATTCTGACATAGCTCCATAACGGAACCAACATAATCATTTGGCACAATAATACTTGCTTTAACGAACGGCTCCTCAACAAAATCAAGCTTACTGGAATCTGGATAATTAGAAGGATTGTCTATTTCTAATACGTTTCCGTTCGTCAATGTTACTCGATAAATAACGCTCGGTGCAGTCGTTATCAGTGGGATATTGAACTCGCGCTCAATCCGCTCCTGAATAACCTCCATGTGCAGTAAGCCTAGAAATCCACAACGGAAACCGAATCCAAGCGCAGTCGAGCTCTCCGGCTCGTAACGAAGGGATGCGTCATTTAGCTCTAGCTTTTCTAGTGCCTCACGCAGGTCATTGTAGTCCTGTGAGTCAATTGGATATAGGCCACAATAAACCATCGGGTTAATACGGCGATAACCTGGCAGCCCCTCACCTGCTGGACGATCAGCATCGGTAATCGTATCCCCGACGCGAGTATCCTTCACATTTTTAATGCCCGCTACAACAAATCCAACATCGCCTACGCGAAGCTCATCAACGATTACTGCTTTCGGTGTAAAGCAGCCCACCTCAATAACCTCAAACTCCGCATTCGTTGCCATAAAGCGAATGTTTTGACCTGCCTTAATTGAGCCGTTTACTACACGGACATAGACGATAACACCTTTGTATGGATCGTAATGAGAGTCAAATATAAGAGCTTGGAGTGGCGCTTCAGGATCACCCTCAGGCGCTGGCACATTAGCTACGACCTGCTCAAGAATATCCTCTATTCCAATACCGGCTTTTGCAGATGCATGCACAGCTTCACTTGCATCAAGTCCAATGACATCCTCGATTTCTTGCTTCACACGATCAGGCTCCGCGCTTGGCAGATCTATTTTATTAAGAACCGGTATAATTTCCAAATTATTATCAAGCGCTAGGTAAACGTTAGCTAGCGTTTGAGCCTCAATCCCTTGTGCAGCATCGACAACTAATAAAGCACCCTCACAAGCCGCTAGGCTTCGTGATACTTCATATGTAAAGTCGACGTGTCCAGGTGTATCGATCAAGTTGAGTAAGTACTCTTCGCCATCCTTCGCACGATATGTCAATCGTACAGACTGAAGCTTAATCGTAATACCACGCTCACGTTCCAGGTCCATCTTATCAAGCACCTGTGTCTGCATTTCACGTGAGCTGAGCCCTCCAGTTAGCTCAATAATTCTGTCCGCTAATGTCGACTTTCCATGGTCAATATGAGCGATAATCGAAAAATTTCTAATTTTCTTCTGTCTTTCGCGAACGTCGGTCATGCCTAACCTCCACACATTCCTTGAATAATCAATCAACCTATTATACCGTTAAACGTTATTCACATCAATGGACACGTATATAAAAGTTTTAATGCTTATAAAAAAAGCAAATGTGTCGGCAGGAAAGGCTTTATTGAAAGCACATCCTGTCGACACATCGTATCACCTAATCAATCACATTGCTAAATAATTTGGCTATAAATTGCAGGCCAGATGAAGAAGCGTTTTGCAGTACCTCGGAAGTCGTATCAGCCACTCGATTTACAGCTGGTTTAGCTGCATCCTCATTTAATAAAAGCTTTTGCTGAAGCTCTTCCTTTTCTTTAAGCAGTGCAAGTCGTTTCAGCTCTGCGATTTCAGCCTCTAGTGCAGCAATTTCCTTATCAATCGGGCTTTTTGGAGTAAAGTTCGTTTTGAAACTGTCAGAGGCTTGAGTATCATCAGCAGCTTCAATAGGGATTAGACCGATAGCTTTCTCGTTGCTTGTCTGAGATTGTGCCGCAGCCGCAGTTTCATCCAGTGGACCATAAATGCGCTCTATACCTGTCGTTGTCATTTCGAGCATGTACAGCAAGATGACCGTAATGGCACCTCCCAATACGAGCCACTTCCAAGCCTTATTGCGAAACATAGCTACTCCCTCCTTTACTAGCCCTCAGATTGATGGATTTGTGCAATAACGTCAGCTAAAGCCTTCGCCGTTCGATAGCTTTCTTCAAGCGTATTGTCTATACCGCCAACTTCTATTAAAACGCTTTGACTGGACAACGTCTGATTATATTCCGCATTGCCGCTATTCGCATTTTTCCCCCAAATGCCACGAGATAAACCTGGATACTGCTCTTCAAGCTTCTCATGAATTTTCAGGGCAAACGCTTCGTTTTCTTTCCAATTTGGATTACGTTGTCCAATAATAAAGTATACCTGTGCATAGCTCTCACCATTAATTTCAGCTGTCGTATATTTTCTAGCTTGAGAATCACGATGCAAATCAAATACATATTGCAGCTCGTCGTTGCTTGCAATCGCTTCTTTAACCGTTTTACGAGAGTATTTATAGCTATACTCCCACTCATAGTCAGGTACAGCGGTTGGATAATCCGTATCGGATACCATCGCTCCTAGCCCATGCTTCTCTAGCTCCTCGGCTAATCGCTGACCAACTAATGTTATATTGTTCTTCGTTGATTGTGCATCATCGTTCGAAGTTTCAGAATTCCACGATTCGCGGTTATGAGTGTGATAGATGAATGCAACTGGCTTAGCAGCACTCTCTACTCCTTGTGGTTGAGCCGGTTCCTCTTCTTGCTCCGGCGCAACTGGAACCTCATCTGGTTCGCTGCTATTGTCATTGCCCACTTCTGCTAACAGTTCGTCCAAATACTCGTCATCAATCGGCGCTAAGCTCATGTTCTTATCATCCTGTGGTGCTATCGCCGGATCGGAGCCTTCTCCTCCATGGATTAATGTAGATTGCTCTTCTACACTGCTATATAGCATCTCACTAGCAACAAGGCTAGCTGGATCGAGTAATGATACATTTGTTACCTTTTCTAGCAGCCATAGTCCTAAGCTTGATAAAGAGAACGTGTCTAGCTTCTGATTGGACGCGTAATAAGGCAGCTCTTCGGCAAGCATTCCCTGTAGTGCAGACTGCTTGATGTCAACTGTTGCAAGACCATACGTCGTTTGCTTTGCACTTATCTCATGTCTCATATACGAACCGATTCCGATCAATATAACGAACGTCATCGATAATAGCATTAACAGCATAAATGTTTTGGCATAGCCTTTTAATTCCTTCCATTCCTCCGCACTATTCCAACGTTCGGTCGCTACCGTTAGTTTAAGCTCTCTTTCCATTGCAATCTCCCTCTCCAGTTGATTTCTATCATTCTACTTCTACTCTATGAGCCTGCTCGCTGTGCTAGAACTATATTTTGGAATTGATAGAATGAGAGACTTTAGGCGCTACGTGAACGGTGAGGTTTCAGCGCTCCGCAAACGGTGAGGTTTCAATTGCTGTTGCCCTCTGATTTCAGCGCTCCGCAAACGGTGAGCTTTCAATTGCTGTTGCCCTCTGATTTCTGGAAGGAGATTAATAGTAGAAATCAGAGGACAAAGGCAACCGCTTCGCTTTTCCACTCTCACCGTTTGCTCCGCTGGAGCAGCTTGTGTGTATTGCTGCGTTGTTCACCTTGTGTTACTTCTTGGAGTGTTCTGTCGGGGTATCTCTTCGTGGCATCTCACCACTTACTCAATAGGAACGGCATGTGTTCAATAGGAACAGCATGTGGCATCGCTTCTTGGGATCAACATCGTGACATACTCCATTGAGACGACTTGTGTGGTATCGCTTCGTTGGATAACTTCGCCGTTACTCCACCGGGTGTGTAAAGTGGGCTGTGCTGCGTGGTTTCAATTCGCCACTTACTCCGCTAGGTTATTTGTGAGCTGTGCCTAGTTCACATAATCAAGCTTAAAAGGGCTGTGACAAAAGCAAACGCTTTGCTTTTGTCACAGCCCCGATAAGGATTCCATTCACATTTAATGTGTATATGCACCTACATTGTTCGTATCGATTGCCTCATGTAGCGATGCATTTAATCCACTGGCAATGATGTTACCTATATCCTCGATAAATTCATCGATTTCTTTCGGTGTCACGAGCATGTTGTGACCAATTGGCTCCAGTACTTCTTTTACTAACGACAGTCGCTCCTGCTCATTCATTTGATTAAGTAGCCCGAAAATTTTATCGTTATCGCCATTGTTTTTTGCAAGGTGATTGCGCATTAGATCAATGGTGTTGTTAACGATGGTTGATGCATAAAGAACTGTTGGGACACCGATTGCAATCACAGGGACGCCTAGTGTTTCTTGTGTTAATCCTTTACGTTTGTTTCCAATGCCTGATCCAGGATGAATACCAATATCAGCTATTTGAATGGTTGTATTCACTCTCTCTATGGACTTAGAAGCAAGTGCATCTATCGCGATAACAAGATCAGGCTTCGACTGGTCGACAATTCCTCTAACAATTTCGCTCGATTCAATCCCTGTTATTCCGAGTACACCAGGTGACACAGCACTTACTGGACGGTAGCCAGGCGCTACGTCGTTTGGCATCAGCTCGAAAAAGTGCCTCGTTACCATAACATTTTCCACTACGATAGGACCAAGAGCATCTGGTGTTACATTCCAGTTACCGAGTCCTACAATTAATACCTTTGCATCCTTTGTAATAGAAAGCCGCTGAAGAAACAATTCGAACTCCTTCGCCATATGTGTAGCTACACGATCCTGTAGCGTCGTATCCCCATTGCGCAGCTGAGGCACCTCAATCGTTACATATCTGCCGACCATTTTACCGATAGCTTGAGAACCTACTTGATTTTGCACGTGCAAGCGTGTAATGGTAATCCCTTGATCTTCAAACGTTTCCTTTTCGACACCAGTAATTGGGGCGGTCGCTAGCTCCGTAGCCATCTCAACAGCTTCGATTGCTAGATCAGTACGTACCTGATATGGAGATAAATCAAGTTCTGACATTTTAAATGCCTCCTCTATCATTGTTTTACATTCGTATTGTTCGCTCTTGTACAACAATTCATGCACAGCCATTTTAATGTTTATCACCGCTCTGCTCTTGCATTTTGACTACGCACATGCTAATATATTTTAAGTTGTGTTGAACAGGTTTCTGGAACATGAAACGCTTTGACTAGTCTAGGAGGTGAATTCCATGCCAAACATTAAATCCGCGATCAAACGTGTAAAAACTAATGAAAAACGTCGCGCACTGAACGCTTCTCAACGTTCTGCACTTCGTACTGCAGTTAAAACAGCTGACCAAGCTATTGCAGGCGCTGATGTTGAAGCTGCAAAAGCTGCTTTGATCACTGCTTCGAAGAAATTGGACAAGGCTGTAACTAAAGGCCTAATTCATAAAAATGCGGCTGCCCGCAAAAAATCTCGTCTTGCTAAAAGATTGAACGCTCTTAGCGCACAAGCTTAATAGCCGATGAATGTAAAACCTCGTCCTCTGGTCGAGGTTTTTTTGTGTGTTTTAATACGGGAACCTAGCATTGCAAGGAGTGTGGCTACTTCTTAGTAAAGCTTCTCAAAGCAATTATGCTAGAAAATGCATAGAGTGCTCGTACACAGCAATAACGGCAGTTGTTACAGTAGTAGATTAGTACCGGTGGCTAAAGCACAGTATCTGCGAAGAGAATGGCTGGTAATAGTGATTAGGCATGCGGCTCAGGAAGAGCAGCAAAACAATTGAAGATTGTAACCGTGGAGCGACAACCACGATGACCATTAGCGGAGTGAAGAGCGAGAAATATTAATTGAAGCGAATGCTCACGATGATATTATAGTTGGATAAATGGTGAGGTTCACTTCGTTGCATCCGCCATAACGACGCTACAGCGGAGTAAATGGTGAGGTTCGCTTCGTTGCATCCGCCATAACGACGTTACAGCGGAGTAAATGGTGAGGTTCGCTTCGTTGCATCCGCCATAACGACGCTACAGCGGAGTAAATGGTGAGGTTCGCTTCGTTGCATCCGCCATAACGACGCTACAGCGGAGTAAATGGTGAGAGTGGAAAAGCGAAGCGGTTGCCTTTGTCCTCTGATTTCTACCATTAATCCCCTTCCAGAAATCAGAGGGCAACAGCAATTGGAACCTCACCATTTACGTAGCGATGCTCAACACTACAACGGCTATAGAACCTCACCATTTACGTAGCGATGCTCAACACTACAACGGCTATAGAACCCCACCATTTACGGAGCAACTAATGGAGCACATTACTAACAGGAGCAGTATGTAAATTGTTCTCCTCGTCCAGAGCTTGAATAGCTCGTATCCGTGAAGTCAATAGCGCGACAACGACGACAAGAAAACCTGCTATTATAAATAACAACCCAATCCCTCTGCCTGGACCTACTCCAATAACAGAACCGACTGAACCTGCTAATTTCCCACCTTCCACAAGCAAAGGATTAAACACCTTATCGGCAAGTAGACCAGCAGTACTATACGCAATAATAAAGCCTACTTGCGACAGGATTCCAATAATCCCCCAGACACGACCTTGCTTATCATTGGGAATGTTTCGCCTAACGAGCACATCCGCACTCGTATTAACAAATGGCAACGATCCTAAAAATAAAAAGCCTGCAAAAATGAGCATATAAATATTCGTCGTGGTGCCAAGCATTGCGAAAGCAAAGCCAGCTAACACCAAGCCCATAACAAGCATAGAGGAATAACGCTTCGTTAACGAAAACATCCCGATCAGTAATGAGGTTATAAGCATGCCAATCGCACTTATAGACTGGAACATCCCTAGTGTTTTGGCAGTTGTAAATGATAAAAGCATAGGCCCAATTAACGTCTCCAGAAATCCAAGATAGAAGGTAATAATCGACACAATGATAACAAGTAGCAGAACACCTCGATTATTTTTTATCGTATTCCAGCCCTCTATTATTTCGTAATACCAAGGCTTGCGCTCTTCGTGCTGTGAAGCCGCAATCAGCTTCTTTCGAATAAAAAACACCGCTAGTATTGCAACGAGGTATGTCATTATATTAATGACTAATATGATCTCAATTGTCGTAATCGATAATAGTATGCCCGCAATGATGGGTGAGAATAAAAATTTTGCTGATTCTGCAAGCTGAACAAGTCCACTCCCTTTGGAGAAGTCCTTCTCCTCTAGTAAATCTGTTGCGGAGGCACGATATGCCGGGGCCTGCAAGGATGAAAAAATCGAGCTAATTGAGACACCGACATAAATATGCCAAAGCTCAATATTATTCGTTAACATCATCATAAGTATGAACATCAAGCCTATAGCTGCACCTAGATCACCGACAATCATCATGAGACGTCGATCGTAACGATCTGCCAGCACTCCACCGATCGGACGCAACAATATGTTAGGTACAAAAGCAAACAACGTAATTAACGCAACAGCAGTTGCCGTATTCGTCGTTTCAAATGCATATACTCCAAGTGAAAATGCAGTAAGTCCAATACCAATCATAGAGATCAACTGCCCAAACCATACAATTAAAAATCTTGCAAATGATTTTTGTTGTGTCAAACGAAATCTCACCCTTCATTCTACTTCATAAAATACTTACCTCTTGTAGCACCCTTTAGATGCTCCTTACGAATATTACTTTCATTTCCTTTCAAAATTAAATTCAATTCCCCATTTCTAATCATACCTTCTGATTAAGCTAGTCTACTATTTCGTCTTATTCGTATTGTTTTTACTCCTACATGTATATGTATCGCTATAAATATAAAATAACCCCGCCCTTGTTGTGACTTTGTAAAGGACGAGGTTATGTACGAACGCTCTGAAGTGAATAGCAGCTACAGCCATTCTCACTGTTAATCCATCATAAAGGATTCGCTTTGAAAGGATAGTGTATAGCTACTACCTAGTGACAATATGAATAGCTCTAATCCTAACGCTTTATCAACTTTTCCAGTTTTCATGCCATAATCAAGATCGGCTAATGAGCTGAGCAGCTCAGCTAATCTTTTTTTCTGGTAGCCTTTTGATTTTTCAGCTGCTAGTTTAACTGCATAGGGGTGAGCACCAATCATTCCAGCAATTTGCTGAGGACTATAGTGATGCCCTTCAAGCTCTTTTATATGAATCATCATTCTAATTTGTCGTACAATAAGTGCAACGAGCTTAATTGGCTCTTCCTTACGAATTAGCAGCGCTTTATACATCGCAAGCGCATCTGATAGCTTTACATTCACAATGGCATCTACAAGCAGGAATACATCTTCTTCAACCGTTACGCCTATAAGCTGATCTACAAGCTCCCGTGTGATCTCTCCACGTTCTCCTACGTGCAAGCACAGCTTGTCCAATTCCTGCACCAGCTGCTGCATGGACACGCCAACTCTTCGAATGAGAAGCTCTCCTCCATCAGGATCCAGCAGCCTTCCTTGTTCTCCAGCCCTTTTTTTAAGCCATTGCAGCAATTGATTAGGCTCCAGCTCAGGAAAGTGAATAATGACTTTTCTATTTTTCAAGCTTTTTACAAGCTTTTTTCGTTCATCTAACTTTTCAGCATTAACGATAAATACAACAACTGAGCTTTCCAGAGGATGTTCGATATAATTTAATATCGCTTCTTGACGATGCTCAAGCTTCGAGTTGTCCTTACCTGTCCCAAATACAACACTGTCCTTAACGAGAATTAGCTTTTTCTCCATAAAAAATGGAGCAGAATCAGCCTCCATCATAATCTCATCAAGCGAGGTTTCTTGCGTATCATATTTATTAATCCCCATATTTTGATCTTCTGGCTGAAACATTTTATTTTTTATCAACTCTACAAATTGCTCCATCCGGTATCGATCCTTACCGTACAGTACATAGAAAGGTGAAAACCTGCCTGCTTGTACTGCCTTTATTGCATCCGATGCTTCCAATGCTGCACCTCCTAAGGTTGAATCGAGACAAAGTGTACCATTGTCATTAGAAAAGTTCAATGCTCATAGCACAAAACAAAGGGATGACCGCACTTTCATGAGGCATCCCTTTGTTATATGTTAACATTCCTAGCTAGCTCCATGGCACTAGCTATAGAATGGTCTTACGACGGTGTGTACCAGTCGTAGACGTTACATACAGTATATATACGCAGCATGGTATAAAAGTGTTACTCGTTTTGCTCATTTAGATTTATCGTATAGCTATTAGTTTGACCTTCTACATCCGTAACTTCGTAAATAAACGATTGACTTTCTGAATCCCAACCGACAAACTGCGCGGTACCTGTGATAGACATTTCCCAGGTACGGAGCTGCTCATTCGAACTTGTCTCATACAACGCTATTGTATGCCCTTCAATAACAACATAGACCTCTTCATCTGGAGAATAATTCTTCGCTAATTCAGAAGTTTCATTCGCAATGCCAAGCATTCCTGTACTAGGCTCTTCCATGTCAGCTTCATTCTCCGTTACAGCTGCAATACCTAGCATTTCTTGCTCTGGCTTTTCCATATCTTTTTTAACAAATCCGCCCTGCTTGCTTCCTTCATCAAATTCATTTCTTGACTGATCACTAGCATCTGAGGCATTAGAATCGCTTGCTAAAGGTGGGGTGTTGGTTTTAACCGACGACTGTCCACTTGCATTACCTTCTGTAGCTGATGTATCTGTGTTGTGTGTAATACCGCTCGGTGTTGACAACGGCTCGATCGTGTAAGCGCCTGTGCTTTCTGTTTGAATATCATTTGCACGCTCCATCATTGCTTCATTGTCTCTGAATAAATTAGAAACATCAAATGGTTGTGCGACACGAGTATCAGATGAAGAACTAATGGCAACATCATATGCTACGCTATTATCTGATCGAGAGCCATTCCATCCCAATGACATTATGAATACGACAGAAGCCGCTGCCGCAACGCTTGCTGCAGTTGTAATCCAGCGCATTCTCGCATAACGCTTATGTTTCGATTGAGCGGTTACTCTTTGTCGATCAATCGCATCAAGCTCCGGCAATATTGAATCTACAATGCTTACCGATGGAGTTACACGAGGCAGCTGTTCCAAGCTTCCTGACAGTAGTGTTAGCTTCTCAAATAAATCTTTACAAGCGTCACATTCAGTTAAATGATTCATCAACAATGTTAGCTCTTGCTCATTCAAATCATAATCTAATTGCCGCTGCATTAATTCACCTACTTCAGTGCATATCATCCCCTAACACCACCTTTCTGATAATCTTGTAGTAATTGCTGTAGCTGTTGTCTCGCTCGGAATAAGTAGGACTTTACCGTATTTAAAGGCAGATCAAGTGAAGCTGCTATCTCGTTATACGAGAAATCCTGTAAATACCGTAAAACTACAACTGTTCGATGATGTTCAGGTAGCTGCTCAATTGCTTGTCTAATATCATCCATAGCAAATGCGGCAAGCACATCATGCTCGACATTACTTTTTTCCTGAAACACAAGCTCATGCTCTTCGATTGATACGGTTGGTTTGCTGCGTCTAAACTTGTCAATACAAATATTGGTAACGATTCGCTGTACCCATGTCTTAAACTGAGCCTTTTCCTCATACGTATCTATTTTAGTATAAATCCGAATAAGAGCTTCCTGAGAAGCATCAAGAGCATCCTGCTCATTGTTTAATATATAGTAAGCCGTTCGATACACATGGTTTTCAATCTCTCGCAAAAGAGTGACTAATGCTTCCCGATCACCCGATTGAGCCGATTTTATTAACGATGGCTCTACCACGTGAAAGCTCCCCCTCTCATGCAACCTTATTGACGAAGTGATGTGCTTAAAGGTTGCAGCTTTATAACTGTTATCATTATTTTTATTTGAAATTATTTTCGTTAAATAATATAGCTTTTCATTTATAGATTCCACCACAATAAAGCATATCAAATAATGATACATCCGTCACCGTCTATTTCCATTTCCAGTAATAAAGCTGATCTTTTTTCACCTTAAACATCACTTCTCCTTGCTGATCAATACGCCAGACAAGGCTACTGTATAGTGACAATCTTTCCAAAACATCCGGATGAGGATGTCCATAACGATTGTTGCGCCCAGCAGAAATAACAGTATTACTTGGCTGCGTGTAGGATAGCCATGAATAGTCTGTTGAATAACGACTGCCATGATGTGCTGCCTTCAATACCGATATAGTCGGTAATGGCTCCAGCTGCCCTTCCTTAACTTTAGCCGCATGCATGTTCACAAGACGTTCCTCTGCTTCCTTTCCAATATCTCCAGTATATAAAAAAGTAGAGTTGTACACAGTAAGCAAAAACACAAGACTCTGATCGTTCTGTCGTTTTAATTCTTCTATATGACTTGGAGTCTCGAGCAATGGCCACAGAACATCAATTTGGGTATAGCTATCTACCGCTATCGATTCACCGATGAGCGGTGTTCGCAATGGAATTCTCTTTTCCATAATTAATGAGAAGAGCTTTTCAGCATCCTCTGTCGTATCAAAGCTACCATTCCACCAAATCTCCTTCACTGGAATTTGCTTGACAACTTCATATAAACCTCCGATGTGATCGCTATCAAGATGGGATATAATTAATAGATCAATGTGGTGTACACCACGCTTCATGAGCAGTGGCAGCAGCACCTTTTTCCCTACCTCAAATGGATCCCTTCGCTGCTTCCAGTCCTCTTGCTCTCCGAACTTTAAAGTTCCACCGCCATCGACAAGAATGATTTTCCCTGTAGGTGTACGAATGAGACTAGCATCTCCTTGTCCAACATCAAGAAAGCTAATGATCCCCGTCCGATTAAACGATTGAGGAATATAAGCGTATACAACAAGTAGTACGACCGCTAATGTATAAACTAACGGTTGAACATTCCGTTTTATCCAATGATCAGATTGGTTATAATCGATTGGTTTGTATTCATCGATGACATTAATTGGCTCCGTATCATCCGCCTTTTTCCTGTCTTCAGCCTGAGCGACTACGTGCTTAGCTTTCCAGTAACGAAATATCGCAAGCCATAAACTATACCAAAGAATGATCCATATGAGTGAAGGTGTTGCCCAAATCGTATGCAGCTGATGAACATTTCCTAATAAAGCTACGATATCAAAACTTAGCTCATTGCACCAATGGACAATGCTGGAAATTGGTTTGGCGAGCGTTAATGACAAATGCCCTAGCAGCAGCCCAATGCTCGCTATGGGCATGACGACTGTGCTTATGAATGGTACAAGAAAAAAATTAGCAAGCAATGATAGAATATGAAATTGATTAAAGTAATATATCGTAACGGGGAAGGAGATGATCTGAGCAACGATAGTTATTGAAAGCAGGTCCAAGGCCCACTTCCATCGTGTGGATGTAGAAAATAAGCTTTGAATAGCAGGAACACCTATAATAAGTCCAAGTGTTACGATGAAGGATAGTTGAAAGCTGACATCATGAAGCATATATGGATCCCACAACACGAGTAAAGCCGCAACGATCGCAATAATGTGAAGGCCATCCTTCAGCTTACCCGCTCGTGCAGCAATTAGTCCGATCATTGCCATCATGCCAGCTCTTAGTACGGAGGGCGATGCACCTGTTAGTGCAACATAGAACGGAATGGCAATTAGGAGCGAATAGATGATTTGCTCTTTACTGCGACGAAGCAGCTTGAGCAGTGCCGTTACCATATACATAAACACGGCTACATGCAATCCAGATATTGCTAATATATGAGTTAGACCAAGTGTGGAGAAGCTTCGAAATTGTTCAGGATCAAGATCTGCTCGTATACCTAATATTAATCCTTTAAGATAGCCGCTTTCCTCTGATGAAAACAAGTCGTCTAGTGGAGCTGCAAGTTTTTTTCGTATTTCGTCGACGCCATGATACATATAGCTAATATGCCGCGCTTGTTTTATAATTTTCACATTGCTGCTACCCTTGCTTTTCCATAGCCAGTGAATGCCTTGCTGCTTCAAATACATTCGATAATTGAACGCCCCTGCATTGCTTGCTTCCTCAGGTACAGATAGCTCTCCTGCAAGTTTAATTTCTAAGCCGCGATGCCATTGCTTCGCTTCAAACAGCTCTTCTTCAGCAGCTAACGTCACGTGAACGATAAACTTTTCAGCTCTGTCTAAGACATATTCCTCACCGTTAACTATCAGCTGAGCGGATTGAAGCACAAACTTAGCACGATCTCCATCCAGCTCTACTTCACTGACAATCATACCAGTCGCTTGCACATTGGCTTCCTGGAGCTGCTCAGGCAAAGCAGTAACGTTTCGAGCGTCGACCATATATCGCTCTGCAGAACCTCCCAAAAACAGCAGTAGACATAGCACAGCCAGCTTTATTGTACATCGCTTAAACAGCAGTGCTATGCTTATACACAATATAAATGCCATTAATAGATAAATCCACAGATTCAGCTGCTGATTCGAGGCCGCAACATGCCCAAGTAAAAAGGATATTACGATATATACAACCGGTCTTTTGTTCAACGTTCACTTTCCTCCTCAACAAAAAAAGAACCTAGACGTCAATGTCTAGGTTCTTCCTTTTATCTACTATATGGTTGCTATGGTTGAATATCCATCGCCGCATGTGCTGGCGGCTCGTACAAATGTAATGATCTAAAAATAATGCCTACCTGCTCCATTAAATGACGAACCTTTTGGTCGTCTTTCGCATATGGCCGATGAAATACGATTTCTTTCACACCACTATTAGCTAGCATATTCGCACAGGTCCAGCAAGGCTGATCTGTCACATATACGACGGAGCCTTCACGATCAATTCGATCGGTAAACAGCAAAAGGTTTTGCTCGGCATGGATGGTACGGATGCAGCGCTGTTTTTTAACGACCTGTTCCTCACCATGCTCATTATGGACGAGCTCAAATTCCTCAGTGATCATACAGCCTGCTTCTTCACAATCTTCAACTCCCATAGGAGCACCGTTGTACGCGGTACCAAGCAGTTTCTTACCTTGTACTAGAACCGCTCCTACATGTCTGCGGTGACACCTTGAGCGAGTGGATACCATATATGCAATATCCATAAAATAAGTATCCCAATCCTTACGAGCATGCTCTCGTTGCTTGCTTTGCATGTTGATCTTCCCTTCCTCGCATTTCATGTTAGCAATATTATAATCCCAATACGCGTAGGATTGCAAAGCTTGCGCAGGTCAGACCATATCGATGACAATTAGGCTTGTTGGCTGCTTGCGATCGCTTGCTCTAGATCTGCAATGATATCGTCAATTCCTTCCGTACCGACAGATAGACGGACCATACCAGGTAGTACACCGGCAGCGATTTGCTCTGCTTCGCCAAGCTGCTGATGTGTAGTGCTCGCAGGGTGAATGATAAGTGACTTGGAGTCTCCAACATTCGCCAGATGAGAGAATAGCTTCACTGCATTAATGAGCTTTTTACCTGCCTCTACGCCGCCCTTGATGCCGAAGGTCATGATTGCACCTTGTCCTTCTGGTAAATACTTCTGAGCTAGATCGTAGGACGGGTGGCTCTCCAAGCCTGGATAGTTGACCCATTCTACCGCATCATGTGCCTCTAGGTATTTTGCAACCGCAAGTGCATTTTCGCTATGTCTTTCCATACGTAGATGAAGCGTTTCCAGTCCTTGCAGCAATAAAAACGCATTGAAAGGCGATAAAGCAGCACCCATATCACGAAGAAGCTGCACGCGTGCTTTAATGATATATGCAATCGGTCCTACAGCCTGTGTAAAGACAACACCATGGTAGCTTGGATCTGGTTCAGTTAAGCCTGGGAATTTGTTGCTCGCAGCCCAATCGAACTTACCACTATCAACGATTACACCACCAATGGATGTACCATGACCACCGATAAACTTCGTCGCTGAATGAACAACAATATCAGCTCCATGCTCGATAGGACGGCACAGGTATGGACTTGGGAATGTATTGTCGACAATGAAAGGAATGCCATGCTCATGAGCAATCGCAGCAACCGCTTCGATATCAATAATATCTCCCTTAGGATTTCCGATCGTCTCAGCAAATACCGCTTTCGTTTTTTCATTAATAAGCTCGCGGAAATTGTTTGGATCAGATGGATCAGCGAATCGAACAGTAATGCCTAACTTTTTGAACGTATGGGCGAATAAATTGTATGTACCGCCATATAAGCTAGTAGCAGAAACTATCTCATCACCTGATTCCGCAATATTAAGGATTGCGTATGTAATCGCAGCTTGTCCAGATGCAACTGCTAATGCTGCCGCTCCACCCTCCATTTGCGCCACACGATTTTCTAGAACATCCGTTGTCGGATTCATAATACGAGTATAAATATTACCAAACTCTGCTAATCCGAATAGATTAGCTGCATGATCTGTATCTTTAAAGCCATAGGATGTTGTTTGGTAAATAGGAACTGCACGAGACATCGTAGTTGGATCGATGCTTTGACCTCCGTGAATAGATAATGTTTCTAGAGAAAGCTTTTTTTCCTCAGACATAAAACAATCCTCCTAAAGTGGTAATATATCCTATTTATCATGACTCCCTACCATTATGAACCAACTATGGATTTGCTACAATACTTTCTTTAATCCCTGCATAAAGTTTTTCACCAATACCCTTCACTCGCTTTATATCCTCGATAGAATGGAAGCTTCCCTTATGCTCTCGGTCATCGATGATCGCTTTAGCTTTAGACGGACCAATCCCTTTCAGCTGCTGCAATTGTTCTGCTGTTGCACGGTTGATATCTATTTTTCCGGCATCATCTTCCGCCATGACCGCATTAGTTGACTCTATCTTCTCTTCGTTCAGTGAATCTGCAGCTTCCGTGACGCTCACACTACTACTATCCAGCTCTGATTCTGTACCTGAATTTATTCCGGGAGCTGAAGCTGTTACATCTGTCGCTTGCTCATCTATAGTAGCTACCTGCTGCTCTTGCCAGTATTGCTGCAGAAGCTCATCAACAGCAATTTCTTCCCCAACGGCATCGCCTCGAAGCTGGAGACATAGGGCAATAATCACGCATAGAAAGCCTGTGCATAAAATACCAATTAGGATGTAACGCATCCGATCTTTATCGTTGTTCATAGATAACATAAGAGCTCACCTCTTTCTGTATATTTCTGACATAACAAACAAGCGGTATCGAATACGATAGGATGAATAGAGCTTTCACACTTTCATAAATAGGAGGGAACGTGATGAATATTGGATTTATCGGAGCAGGAAGTATGGGGAGCCTATTAATAGAAGCTTTTATAATAGCTGAGGCTGTGGAGCCGAACCAGATAAGTGTGAGCAATCGAACATATTCCAAGGTTGAGCAGCTCGCATGCAAATTTCCTGGCCTGCAGGCTAAGCAAACCAATACAGCTGTCGTACAGCAAGCAGATATTGTTTTTTTATGTATCAAGCCTCATGAGTTTGCTCATGTCATCTCGGAAATCAAACCATTCGTAAGAGATGAACAGCTAATTGTATCAATTACGAGCCCTGTGCAGCTGTCACATTTGGAACAGGAGCTAAACTGTCATATTGCTAAAATAATCCCAAGTATAACGAACAAAATGTGGAGCGGAGCAACACTTTGTATATATAGCGAACAAATCGATGAGGCACATCAAACGATGCTGGAGCAGCTGCTTGCCTATATTAGCGAGCCTATCCGTATTGAAGAAAGCTATACAAGAATCGTTTCAGATATATCTAGCTGTGGGCCTGCGTTTATGTCGTTCTTTCTGCAGCAATTTGTTGATGCAGCCGTTGAGGAAACTGGAATCTCACGCGATGCAGCGATGATGATTGCGAGCAATATGATGCTCGGTACTGGCTTATTGCTTACTGAAGGTGGGATGACACCAGAAGAGGTTCAACGAAGAGTTGCAGTACCTGGAGGTATAACAGCAAAAGCTTTAGCAATGCTCAAAAAAGACTCGACAGGCTTATTCAATAGCCTGATTCGCACAACTCATGCCAAGTATTTTGAAGATGTTGAGGTTGTTAGTGCTCAATTTAAGAAAGAAGAGGTACGCGAGCAATAGCTGTGCTTCAGCTATGCTCGCTACCTCTCTTATCTCTTACTATCGTTGATTAGTTAGCTACAATATTTACAAGCTTACCTTTTACGGCAATAACTTTTCGAACAGTTTTTCCTTGAATAAGCTCTGCAACCTTAGGCAGCTGCTTCGCTTGTTCTTCCATGCCTGCTTCATCTAAGTCTGCAGCAATCGATAAACGCTCTACTATTTTACCATTTACTTGAACGACAATTTCCACTTGCTGATCTACAGTCCAAGCTTCATCAAACGTAGGCCATGCTTGATACGTAATCGTACCTGAATGTCCAAGCAGCTCCCATAGTTCTTCAGCTAAATGAGGTGCGAATGGCGCAATCATTTTAACGAAGTCTTCCATCGCTTTGCGAGGCAGCACATCAGCTTTATACGCTTCATTAACAAAGATCATCATTTGGCTGATCGCTGTATTAAATCGTAGATGCTCTACATCGTCCGTAATTTTCTTAATCGAACGGTGCCATGTACGCATAAAGGCTTCGCTAGCTTGCTCTGTATCGGAAATACGTGGGTTAAGCGCACCAGATTCTGTTACGAATAGTCTCCAGATCCGACCTAGGAAACGATAGGAGCCTTCTACCCCGTTCGTGTTCCATGGCTTCGTCGCTTCAAGCGGTCCCATAAACATTTCGTAAATGCGCAGTGTATCTGCACCATACTCGTTTACGATATCGTCAGGGTTAATGACATTACCACGTGATTTAGACATTTTTTCATTGTTCGTACCTAGAATCATTCCTTGGTTAACAAGCTTTTGGAATGGTTCTTTTGTATTTACAACGCCAATATCATAAAGTACTTTATGCCAGAAGCGAGCATATAACAGATGCAGCACCGCATGCTCAGCACCACCGATATACAGATCAACTGGTAGCCATTCTGCTTGTTTCTCAGGTGAGCAAATCTGCTCTGTATTTTTTGGATCGATAAAGCGCAGATAATACCAGCAGCTTCCCGCCCATTGCGGCATCGTATTCGTCTCGCGACGCGCCTTCATACCTGTCTCTGGATCAATGGTGTTCACCCAGTCCTCAACATTAGCAAGCGGTGACTCACCTGTGCCTGAAGGCTGAATCGCATCCACATCAGGAAGCAATAATGGAAGCTGATCCTCCGGAACAGTTTTCATTGTGCCGTCCTCAAGATGTAGAATTGGAATTGGCTCTCCCCAATAACGTTGACGTGAAAACAGCCAATCTCTCAAGCGATATGTCACCTTCGCTTTTCCTTTGCCTGTTTCCTCTAGATGCTTAATCATCGCAGCGATAGCATCTTCATTGTTAAGACCGTTCAAAAACTCAGAGTTGACATGAGCTCCATCGCCTGTGTAGGCTTCCTTAGATATGTCTCCACCAGAAACGACCTCTATAATTGGCAGCTCAAATTGCGTAGCAAACTCATAGTCACGGGAATCGTGACCAGGTACAGCCATAATCGCACCAGTGCCGTAGCCTGCTAATACATAATCAGCAATCCAGATCGGAAGCTTAGCTCCGTTAACTGGGTTAATCGCATATGCACCAGTAAAGACACCTGTTTTTTCCTTCGCTAGATCCGTACGTTCAAGATCAGACTTACGAGCTGCTGTCTCTTGATATGCTTCTACAACAGCTTTTTGCTCTTCTGTTGTAATTTGCGCTACAAGGCTATGCTCAGGCGCTAGTACGCAATAAGTTGCTCCAAATAGAGTATCCGGACGTGTCGTAAATACGACAAGCGACTCATCATGACCATCAATAGAGAATGTTACTTCTGCACCGGTAGATTTGCCGATCCAGTTGCGCTGCATGTCTTTAATGCTTTCTGACCAATCAAGCTCCTCTAGGTCTTCTAGCAAGCGCTCTGCATATTCCGTAATTTTCAGTACCCACTGACGCATTGGTTTGCGAATAACGGGGTGACCACCACGCTCACTAAGGCCATCGATAACTTCTTCATTAGCAAGCACGGTACCAAGCGCTGGACACCAGTTAACAGGCACCTCATCAACATACGCTAAGCCTCTGTTATAAAGCTGAATAAAAATCCACTGCGTCCATTTATAATATTCTGGATCTGTCGTACTAATTTCACGATCCCAGTCGTAAGAGAAGCCGAGTGACTTAATCTGACGACGGAAATTATCAATGTTAACAAATGTAATATCTCTTGGATGCTGACCTGTATTCAGCGCATGCTGCTCCGCAGGTAGACCGAAGGCATCCCAGCCCATCGGATGGAGCACATTATAGCCTTGCATACGTTTGTAGCGCGAGACGATATCTGTTGCGGTATAGCCCTCTGGATGTCCGACATGCAAGCCAGCGCCAGATGGATAAGGAAACATATCAAGCGCGTAAAACTTCGGCTTATTTTTGTCCTCGCCTGTTTTAAATGTTTTGTTCTCATCCCAATACTTTTGCCATTTTGGTTCAATCGATAATGGACTGTAGCCATGTCTTGATTGCTCTTGACTCATTGATACTCCTCCTTTAATGTACACAAAAAAACCTCTCTCCCCGCGGATTAACGCTAGGGACGAGAGGATTGCTCACGTGGTACCACCCTAGTTAACAGCCGTATGCTATACGAGCTGTTCACTTTATTGTCTTTATCGCAGACATACGGTGTATTTACCATAATTGGTGTTCATACACTGCTCCAAGGCGAGTTCCGCTCGTTCAAGCACCGGCTTTCACCAACCGCCGGTTCTCTGAAGCTTGAGATCGATCATACTATTCCTCTTCGTTGCATTACTGTTT
The DNA here is from genome assembly GCF_023715345.1 of Paenibacillus camelliae. GTDB lineage: Bacteria > Bacillota > Bacilli > Paenibacillales > Paenibacillaceae > Pristimantibacillus > Pristimantibacillus camelliae. The sequence goes on along the minus strand of NZ_JAMBNY010000016.1, from coordinate 68,116 downwards.
ACATTTATAATTGATTATATTAATCCTGCAAAGCAGTGTCAAGTCAAGAGACATGAGGTGCCTCCTCAGTTGTATCGGGTAAATCCTGCTGCTTACTCGGAGGATAACTTGAAAGGTAGCTGTTAAGTGCAAGCCCAAGCAATATTAAATGAATGAGCACACCACTTACTGCTTCCCCCCCCTGCATAAACAGTGCCATAAACCAAAGACTTACAATCGGCAGCTGAAGCACGAATACGACGGCCACCACGATTTCCAGCTGCTTGTCGATCATTTTAACGTTGGTAAACTTTCTAGCTGGAATGGACAGCGCCAGAAGCACGCCCAGTGCTAACAGCACGTACCCCCATACTTGCAGGCTTATATATAACGACCCTTTATTAATTCCAAGAATTTGATAATCGAACCATCTATACCATGTATAATTTATGCCGCACACACATGACAGTCCAGCAACTAGAGCTACTTGCCACACTCGGTAGAACATTGGCTGCACCACACTTTCTTCATTGTTTCGTAGTTTTATTGACGTTGCTTATGTAGTCCAAAACGTACAATATGATCATGAAGACCAAGTTGCTGCAAAACCTTATATTGATAAGGGCCGAGTAAATCAAAATGCGGATATTTATCTCTATAATGAATATATTGAGGATCTAAATGATGCTCGATGCACCATGAAGCAAGCTTATTGACATCACGACAGCCAACTTTCGTAACGGTTCGGCTGTTTGGGAAGCGTGCATCTCGCCAATAATGAGTTAAAAAAGCGATTTCGCCTTGGTCGATAGCTGCTTTCCAAGCTTCTAATTCAGCTCGCGTGATACCGAATGCGATAAGAAACACCTCCATTTTGCTGAGTGAAAAAATAACACAGATACTTTAGCATAACATATGAAAGCAAATGATGCACTCATTGGTTACAACTGGTATACTAATACAGATGAAAAGAAATGAGGACATATCGTGATGACAAACAAATTTATTCAATTAGGAGTAACCGAGCAGCTTGCTACCCAACTGCAGCTACATGGAATCTCCGAGCCTACCCCGATTCAAGCAGAAGCTATACCCGCATTGCTGAACGGAGCAGATCTTATTGCTAAAGCTCAGACAGGTACAGGCAAAACTCTAGCCTTTATCTTACCCATTTTAATGCAGGTACGAACGGACAAAGATCAAGTACAGGCACTAATCTTAACACCGACACGCGAGCTCGCGATTCAAATTACTAGTGAGTTAAAGAAATTAGCTAGCGTAGTTAACGCATCTGTTCTTGCCTGCTATGGTGGACAAGATGTTATCGCGCAGGTTAAGAAGCTTAAAAACGCTCCACAAATCGTCGTTGCAACACCTGGTCGATTATTAGACCATCTTAGACGCGGCAGCATGAATATTGGAAAGCTAACGCATATGGTGCTAGATGAAGCCGACCAAATGCTCCATATGGGATTTTTGCCTGAAGTCGAATCGATTCTTATGCAAACACCTAAAGCAAAGCAATCGATGCTGTTCTCGGCAACGATGCCTGACGCTATCCGCAACCTCGCTGGTTCGCTGATGAACAAGCCGCAATATATTGAGATCAAGTCTCAGCAAGTCACGCTTGATAACATTAAGCAGCGTGTCGTGATGACAACTGACCGAGCAAAGCAAGGTGCGCTTATTCAGCTGCTTCGCACAAACAACCCTTTTTTAGCGGTTATTTTCTGCCGTACGAAGCTGCGTGCTTCAAAGCTAACGGAGGCTTTGCAGGATGAAGGCTTCAATGCTGACGAGCTCCATGGCGACTTGACACAGGCTAAGCGTGAGCAAGTAATGAAACGCTTTAGAGATATGAAGCTTCAGATCCTTGTTGCTACCGATGTTGCTGCACGTGGTCTAGACGTTGAAGGAGTATCCCATGTCTATAACTACGATATGCCGCTAGACGCTGAAAGCTATATTCATCGTATCGGTCGTACTGGACGAGCTGGTCATGCTGGCTATGCGATTACCCTTGCTACCGCTAGAGATGCTAATAAGCTGGAAGCTATTGAACGAAGCATTAAGCAAAGAATTGTCCGACGTGAGCTGGAACAAGACGGGACATCTGTAAGTTCATCCGCAGCAAAATCTCGCATGAACTCTGCTCGTAAGCAGCCTTCGAAAGGTAGACAGGATAGAGCATCTTCATCACCAGCTTCAGCAGATGTGGGCAAATCGAGACCGAAGACAAAGAAAAATAGTCCTTGGGAAATTACACAAGCTGATCTTGATTTGGCCAAGGGTATAAAACCTAGATCAACCAAGAAATCATCTTCGACTCGCTCAAACAACAGCAGTAGATCACGAAATCAAGCAAGCAAGCCCGGTCGATCCGGTGGAAGAGGACGTAGATAAGACCGTAAATCATTAACATCAGGGCAAATTGGACTTACTTGAAGCTGTAAATGATACAGCATTCAGGCTTTCAATCTGCCCTTTCTTCATGTCATTTCATATGATACGGCATAGGCCCGATTTCTTCCTTCCCGCTTCGCACGATAAAGCTGCTGATCCGCTGCATCGATGAGCTCAGTCTCGAAGCGAAATTGCGCCCTATGATCGAGAGTCGCAACACCTAAGCTAATTGTGGCATAGCGTTCATTCTGTCTCCCCTCATGAAGCAGCTTCGCATCCTCCACAGCAGCTCTCATACACTCTGCAATTTTAACGGCTTCTTCCTGCAGCGTATATGGAAGTACTACGACAAATTCCTCTCCACCAAAGCGAGCATATAAGCTGTTTGGCGGTAGCTTTTGACTTGTTATATGGACAATTTCCTTAATGAGTTTATCACCCTGTAAATGACCGTAGTAATCGTTATATTTCTTAAATTCATCCAGATCAAGCACAATAACCGATAGAGGTGTCCGTTGATCAAGTGCTTCCTGAAACGCTTGCCGAAAAAAAGCATTAAAGCGATGCCGGTTGTACAATCCCGTCAAGCTATCAATGGTCGCTTGGTGTGCCAGTTGCTCATTGGCAAGCTTCAGCTCTCTTGTTCTTACATTCACCTGCTCATCCAATGTCGCATTCATTAGCGTTAAACTATTGTTGAGATCCTCTGTTTCTTGGACCTTATTCGCATAGCTTTTACTCATAATAAACACTTGAGCGACAACATAGACGCCTACGGCAAGCAAGGATAGTTTTATAGAATGTATCCAGCCAAGCGACATCATATAATCGTTTAATAAGCCAAGAGCTACAACAATTAGTCCAATCAGATTAGGTGAATCATGAATTTCTAGGTCTTTAAAGCTAATTCGTATGATATAGATGGCATACGCTGCGACAAATAACGACAAATAAAAAACATACTGAAACAGCTGCTGAAACATAATGGGCTTAGTTACAATCGTTAATAGCATAATAAGCACCGTTACAGCAAATACGCTCGTTAATACTCGCTTAGAAAACTTGGGATACCATTGAGAGAATAACAGAATGAGCATTAACAGACTTGCCTCAGCAAATAAATATTCTAGCCTTGTTCCCCACTCAAATGAAACGCGTAGCAACGTTAATGTATAAAAGAATGGATCTCCAAAAAAAGCTTGAACCGCATAACTAATGCAAAACAGTCCAAAAATTAAAAATTCCCTTTCTTGCCTACGAAACCAAGCAAAAAGAATGGTGAAGATTCCCATAATTACAATACAGCCGATGACAAATAGCATCCAAATAACGTTGGTATAGAAATTTTGTCCGACGACTGCAGCATCACCGATATACATCGAATTCTCAAGGCCACCACGCAAATCGTTAAAGCTCGATATCTGTAGCGTCAACAGAATCTCTTCTGTAATTGGAACGAAGTAGCCAAGCATAGGTGACATTTCTGTTCGATGCTCTAAAGCATTCGTGCCAACGGTACCATTACTAGCTATTTCAACCCGATCCGCGAATAGCTTATAGGCGCTATATTGAAAAGGGATGTGAATGGCAAGTGTTCTTCCGATATATTCTTCAGGTATCTTGACCCTCGTTGCATAGGTGCCAAAAGTATCGGAAGCTCCAATCTGTTTTTTAAATGAGCTAGGGATATGTACGGTACTCGTCTGATCTCTTATAATGTAATGATAAACGTCAGTTGGCGAGAGTAGTTTTTCTTCAAAAAAGAACCATTCACCATCTAAATCAGCATAAAATTCATGTTCGAAGCCCGTGCTTAAATTCAATAATGCTGGAATTCGATCTTCATGATCGGGAGCTTCTGCCATACTCAATGGTGTGAATAACGTCAAAATTATAAATAATAACAAAGTAATGGATATTATGAAGCTAATAAGCTTTCGAGGCCATGGAGTCTTTACGATCATTGCGCGCTCACCTCTTTCGCCCACCCCTTTGATTGAATATACAACAGTCTATCATAGTTATCATTGAAGAAAATCTGGAAAATTGTACTTGTAACTCAGGTAAAGCTTAGCGAGAGGCGTTGTAATTTTAATCAATCATTTCTTGTAGTCGCTACATAAATTTTACACCGATATCTGAAAATAACAATATTAAAAACTAGAAACATATTAAAAAAGCCCAATCGAATTCTATAGATTTCGACTGGACTTCTTCAGTGTGCGAGATATGCTCGCTACTTCAGTTGCTGTGCTTTCAGCTGATGGAATGCCTTCCTATGCTTCCTGCGAAACGCAAGCGGTAAGCGCGTATTGACCGCAGACTCAATTCGCTCAGCTGAGGCGTTACTGCAGCGCTTGCATACACTCAGCTGCGTGCCATCAGCTTTTTTAACAGTTTCGAGCAGCTTGGTACGTGTCGCCAAACAGATGGGGCATGTACCGCGAGATCTTGAAGGCTGCTTGTACAATGATTTACCTCGGTTATTTTTGGCCATAATATACCTCCGCATTTAAGGTGCATTCACTAGAATTACATACCTCTACTATTATTAATGCGGCAGATTAGATATTTATGACTCTATGATCGCGATCACTGAAATTTAGATTATCACTTTGCACGATGCTGCTTAAGCAGCTCGACTTCTTCATCAGTTAGCTCACGATAGTGACCAAGCGCTAATGCTGGGTCAAGCTCAAGCGGTCCCATCGATATGCGATTAAGCGTTAGCACCTTCTTGCCAACGCTCTGAAACATGCGTTTGACCTGATGAAATTTCCCTTCTGTTATCGTTAGTCTTATCCAGCTGATTACATCGTCCTCACGCTCTTCATGTGATAGAATAGTTAGCTTAGCTGGTCGAGTAACGTAGCCATCATCCAACGTAACGCCTTGCTCAAAAGCAAGCTGATCCTCCACCGTTACCTTTCCTAGAACACAAGCCTCATACGTTTTATCTACATGCTTTTTCGGGGATAACAGCTCATGTGCCAGCTGTCCATCATTCGTAAGCAGCAACAGCCCTGTCGTATCTTTATCAAGACGACCAACAGGAAATGGCTTTAACAGCACATCTTCTGGATCAAGCAAATCAATGACCGTACGTTCACGTCCATCCTCCGTAGCTGAAATAACTCCTTGAGGCTTATTCAGCATAATATAAATGACCGAACGATAGCTAACAATCTCACCATCAAAGGCAACGATGTCAACTGCTGGATTAACGATGATCCCGCTATCCTTTATTTTCTGTTCATTGACAAGTACTCTCCCCTGCTTTACTGCCTTCTTAATCTCACTTCGTGTACCGTACCCTGCATGTGCGAGCAGTTTATCCACCCGAAGCTTCTCACTCAATTACATCATCCTCCAACCTGCTGGAAGCTCATTTTTTATCATGCCATCCATGTACTTTCCGAATCCGACTGGAAATCGATTTACGCAAACCAACACAAAGCCATTGCATTTCAGTTCTCCATTAATCTGCAGCTGCTCTTCCTTAACAAATATCGTTTCGCCTCTTAGATATCGCAGCAGCAGCTCACTATCAGGGGAGAGTGAAAGCACACGTGTCGCCTCTTCTGGTCGAATACCCATTGCAAGTGGATGATAGGGAAGGAATTTATTATTTTTAATCTCACCGATCATCCAGCCTGCACGCGCAACCTTTAAGCCGTCAAGATTAGGCAGCTCGTAGGGCTGTACAAAAACTCTATCACCTATTAATACCGCTCGCATGGGCTCATACCCTGTAAGCAGCACATTATCCTGCTGAAACTGCTGCCATAGCATTTGCAAATTTATCTCTGTAGTTTTTGGCTTTTTTGACTGTTGTTTTTGTACCGCTTGCTTAGCTTTAGGTTTCGATTGATAACGATTGTGCTCATTGTTGTGAAAAGGCTCAGGCCAAGCAATACGAAGCTCGCTCAATTCCTGATCTGCTTGCTGAGGTGGGATATATGGTTCCCCTTGTTTCCTCAACACGGCTACAAAATGCCCTTCCCCCTTCATATGGTGAGGCCATAAACGAATTGTCCCTGCAATGCTTTGCATCTGCTCCTCGTCAAGCATTGCTTTTGTCTCTGCTGACACCCATTGTGGCTTACCGCTGGTCCATCCAAATTTCGGCTCAATTGGGACGATACTAAATTCAGGATGCTGTGCAATGAATTGTGCAATTTGCTCTTCGTTCTCTTCTGGCGAGAACGTACAGGTTGAGTATACCATACGTCCACCTGGTGCAAGCATTAATGCAAGCTCTTCTAGTATTTCACGTTGCATATTAGAGCAACGTTCAACAGAATAGGAGTTCCACTCCTCAATCATTGCCGGCTGCTTTCTAAACATTCCTTCACCTGAGCATGGTGCATCAACGAGAATTCGATCGAACCAGCCGATAAATCGTTTAGCGATATTGGCGGGATGCTCATTCAACACAACCGCATTACGAACCCCTGCAAGCTCAAGATTTTTAATTAACGGCTTCAAGCGCTCTGTCGCAATGTCATTACTCACTAATGTACCTTGCTGCTGAAGCTTGGATGCGATCTGTGTTGATTTACCGCCTGGAGCGGCACACAAATCTAGCACTCTATGACCTGGCTGAACGTCAAGCAGCTCTACAGGAACCATTGCACTTGGCTCTTGAATGTAATATAAGCCTGCATGGTAATATGGATGCTTCCCTGGGCGTATATCTTCATTATAGTAATAGGCACTCTCACACCAAGGAATCTGAGCTTGGTAGGTTTGCGTATCCTCTGGTAACGATCCCCATTCCGAGACTTTAATTTTCAGTTCATTTAGTCGTAATCCGTAATAGCGATGCTCATTATAGGAAGCTATAAACTGCTCATATTCTTCACCGAGCAGCAGCTTCATTTTTTGAACAAACATGTCTGGCAGATCTATCTTCATGCATAACCCCCATTAGCTGTAGAAAATTTTCATCTACTATAGTTTTCGTGTATAATATAAAAAAGTAAGAGACTTATCACTTATAATCCTATTATTCGGAGGTAACAAGCCTGTGAACAAAAAAAAGAAAAAAAATAAGACGGTGTTTATTTACATTGGCATCATCGTTCTATTGCTCGTTGGTATCGTCGTCATCAACAACCTCGAACCGGACAATGCTCTTTACGGCAAGCCGTCAAGCGAGTTGAATCCAGCTACTCGTGAACTTTTGAAAGACGAGAATTACCAGAATATTATATTACCTGCAGCGCTCGATGAAAAGGTTGAAAATAAGGAAGATTTTATCGTCTATATGTTTTCTTCCACATGCATCTACTGTAAACAAACAACACCACAAATTATGCCAATTGTTAATGAGCTTGGCGTAGAAATGCATCAGTTTAATGTGCTGGAGTTCCCTGAGTATCAAACGAAATATAATGTGGAATTCACACCAACGTTAATCTACTTCGAAGATGGTGTTGAGAAAGAACGCATCGTCGGTGGTGTAACAGTAGAAGGCTCTAATCAAGGTTCGAGCTTGGAAGAATTCCGAGCATTTTTTGAAAAATACAAAGGCTAAGAAAAGGAGTAGGGAATGAACGATATGAATGTTGATGCTGATCAGCATGAGCAACAGTCGTCCAAGCATTCAAGTCTCATGTATTTATTTTTGCTTGGCTTTGCAATCATTACATTTCTTGCTGCCTGCAGCTTGAGTGAGAAGGAATCCACTCACGTGCATCAAGTAGGCTCAGAGACGTGGGAGACGACGGCCTCTGCCGAGGAGCTGCCTCAATTTCTAGAGCAGCAAACAGAGCTTACTGCTTCACTATATGGTGAAGTCGTAGATCATGCACATCATATGCACGAGCTTCCTTGCTATTGCGGATGTATGGACGGGACCGACATTGACGAGCCTCATGATTCGTTACTGAGGTGCTATATGGTTGAGCAGTCAGATGACGGACCAATTACCTGGACCGATCACAGTACAACCTGCGGGATCTGTAAGCAAGAGCTGCAGCTTGTAGTAGAAATGGCTGACTCGGGAAGCAGCCTAGAAGAAATCAAGCTTGCAATTGACGAGCAGTTTAAACATTAATTCATCTATAAAGCTAAAGCACGGGATCTCACTGATGAGATCCCGTGCTTTTGTTTAGAGCGGATTGTTTTTTCTTGCTTGTGCAATATCTGCAACTAGCTCTAATGAAAGCTGCTCTAACGCTTCATAGTCCTCCAAGTCGAACAGCTCGTTGAACTTATTTTGATACTGTGCGGCAAGCCTTACCTGGTGAAAGGAGTAAAGCTTCTGAATACCCGATAATATCGTTGCCACACAGCTGGAGTTTTCTTCAAACTTCATTTGCGCATCTAATATTTCTTTTCTTATCGTCGTCATCTCATTGTCTAACAAATTCGCTGCTTCTGCTGCCTTCTGCAGTCGATCCTTAACATCCTCTGGCAAATCCTTCTTATATTTGTAATTTAACGAATGCTCAATCGTTGCCCAAAAATTCATGGCCAGCGTTCTAATTTGGATCTCTGCTAAAATTAATGTATGACCTAATGCGGTTTGAACAGGATACTCAATAATCATATGATAGCTGCGATAACCGCTTTCCTTATAATTAGTTATATAATCCTTCTCATAAACTAGCTTTAAATCCTTGCGCATACGAATGAGAGATGCCACTCGGTAAATATCATCTACAAACTGACACATAATACGTATACCAGCAATGTCCTCGATCCCTAGATGCAATCGATCGTCGCTGACATTTAATCGTTTTGCTTTATCTAAAATACTTGAAATTCGCTTTACTCGACCGGTAACAAATTCAATCGGCGCATAGTCTTCGCGACTTTTAAGCTCAGTTCGCATTGTCTTGAATTTAACCTTAAGCTCTTCAACTGCCTGTTCGTATGGCTGCAAAAATAGACTCCAATCTCTACCGTCCATTTGGCCGCCTCCTGTATTCATCTTTATTTATGATCTGCACCGATTGCTTCCATAATATTAGAGAAGCCGTCTTTACGCATGCATTCCTTTAATCCTGAAGTAAGCTCTTGAAGCAATGCTGGTCCCTTATAAATTAATGCAGTATAAACCTCAACCATCGATGCTCCTGCTCGAATTTTATCGTATGCATCTTGAGCAGTAAAGATTCCACCTGAGCCGATGATTGGAAGTTTTCCTTCTGTAAGCTTGTACACGCTGCGGATGACCTCTGTAGAACGCTCTCTCAACGGCACTCCGCTCAGACCACCTGTCTCTCCTTGATTCGGATGGGATAGTCCTTCCCTTGATAGTGTCGTATTCGTTGCAATAATTCCGTTGATATTACTGTCTTTAATCGTTTGTACGGTATGCTCTAGCTGATCATCCGACATATCAGGAGCAATCTTCACAAAGATTGGCTTTATCTTTGCTTGACGCTGATCCGCTTGGATTTCCATTTCTTCACAAACATGTACGAGCAAATTATGTAGCTCATTCCCATGCTGCAGATCGCGAAGACCTTGCGTATTGGGAGAGCTTATATTGACGACAAAAAAATCACCATGATCATATAATGTTCTTATGCAAGAGCGATAATCCTCATAGGCAAGCTCATTAGCTGTTATTTTATTTTTTCCGATGTTGACAGCTACTGGAATACTGCGATTCTTTCGACGCTGCAGTGCTTTTGCCATCTCCTCGGCACCATGATTATTAAAGCCCATTCGATTAATCAATGCCTCATCTGGTGGCAAGCGAAATAGCCGCGGCTGCTCATTACCAGGCTGCGGCTTAGGTGTTACTGTGCCAGCTTCTACAAATGCAAAGCCAATATTTGAAAATCCATCCGTAGCCACTCCATTCTTATCCAGGCCTGCGGCTAAACCAATCGGATGCATAAACTCCATATCCAATAGCTTGACCTTAAGCTCTGCTGATGGCTTTACTCCATACATCCCATTCATTACTGACAACCCACCGGGAACCTTCCCTGCCATAGATAACCCATCGATAACGAGATGATGTGCTTTCTCTGGATCCATTTTGAAGAAAAATGGCTTTAAAATTTTTCTATATAACAACATGTCCACTCCGTTTCAAGTAAATAATCTCTATCTTTCAGTTTATCGTTTTTGCTCATAAAAAGAAAGTATTGTTCTTCCATTCATGTTAGCGCCTTCATATTGCCAGTCCTATGGAAAACCATTACAATAAGCCTATAGAGACAAATTTGCGATAGAAAGGTTGATTAAATATGAGCGCACCAAAACGCAAGCCAGCAACAATGAAACAAAAGCAACAAGAAGAAGTGAATAAAAAAGCGATATATTGGACAGCGGGCGTAGCTGGAGCTGTCATCGTCATCCTTGCTGCTCTCATTATTATCTTCTCATAATATTAAGCATAAGAAAGCTGCGTGATCAGCCCCTAACAAGAGACAGGTCATGCAGCTTTTTATAACTTATTCCTTTTTGTCATACCTGAATATAAAATTCGTTAACGTCCCGACAATAAAGCTTATAAACAAGGAAGCAACAATACTTAGAACAACAGGTCCAACTATACTTCCTACTCCACCAATGATGTTAAACAAACTAAGCCCAAGCATTATAATAAACGAAATGATGTAGTCTCGCTTGCGAAAATTGCTCAACGTACCACCTCCGATAATCAGGCATACTTCAGCTTACAATAATATCCAATATTTGTAAACAAAAAAACAGCATAGACGTAACATACGCAACATCTACACTGCCTCTTAAGCTTTATTATTCTTCGTTAAACGGTTCGTCCGAAATGTGGATAGAGTCTGTTGGACATCCGTCACAAGCATCCTGCATATCTTCGTACATATCTTCAGGGATTTCTGTAATCCCTCTATTGTTATCTCCATTAAAAATCACTTCGGCTAGCCCTTCATCATCATAGTCATAGATGTCTGGTGCAGTAGCCCCACATGCACCACATGCGATGCAAGTGTCTTTTTCTACCCATGTAAATTTAGCCAACGCTATTCCCTCCTAGTTCTATCACAACAAAAAAACATGTAACCATGAATTCTGTATATATACCAAAAGTTATTATATCACAAAATACAGGCGATTGTGTACTACGTACCAACTTATTCTAAATAATCCCGATCTAATTTTTCCAATGATGTTCCTCGTATTTTTTTATTACGAATCAGACTGGAAGGGTCATCGCTTAACATTCCAGCCGTTAGAACGGCATGTTCACCAAATTTATCTCTTAGCTGATCCATTACTTTAGTTAGTGCTTCCTTCTTAGGCTCTTCCTCATAATTAAATAAATCAAGCTGAATCGCTGCTTCATACTCAGCCTTTAGGTTCTGAAGCGTAACGCCTAACAATCTGACGGGCTCGCCGATCACCCAATGCTTTTCAAACAGCTGCTGAGCATGCTTATACACTTGTTCTAAATTATGCGTGGGGACAGGCATCGTATAAGAACGGGTAATTGTCGACATATCTGGCCTACGAATCGTAATTTGTACGGTCGAAGCAACTAATCGCTGACGCCTTAATCTGCGAGTTGTTTGATCGGACAGGTTTAGTAATACGCGATTTATATCGTCGATATTCGTTAGATCAACTGGTAAAGTTGTTGTATGTCCGATTGATTTACTTGCTTCTTGTTCAGATTTCACTTCGCTATCGTCGATTCCATTGGCAGCTGCCTTCATCCACCCACCTATCACCCCAAAGGACTTCAAAAGCAGCTGATCATCAGCGGCAGCAAGCTCTCCAATTGTGTTGATATGAAGCTTTTTAAGCTTCTCAGCCGTTTTCGCACCGATCCCGAAAAGCTCCTGACAAGGCTTATTCCACAGTAGCTTAGGAACATCTCTTTTTCGCAGAACCGTTATACCGTTAGGTTTTTTCATATCAGATGCCATTTTTGCCAGCAGCTTATTCGGTGCAATTCCAATAGAGCATGGCAATGAAAGCTCCTGAGCAATTCTCTGCTGAATTGTATGAGCAATATCTAATGGCGTGCCGAATATCTTAGACCCAGTTATATCGAGATAGCACTCATCAATGGAAACCTGCTCGATAACTGGTGTATATTGATAAGCAATTTTCATAAATTGCTTCGAGTATTGACGATATAGATCAAAATTAGGTGAGATAAAGATTAAATCAGGCGCAATTCTTTGAGCCTCTCTTACATTCATCCCCGTACGAATACCAAGCTTTCTCGCCTCGTAAGAGCATGTAACGATAATTCCTTTTCTTTTCTCCACGCTACCGGAAACAGCCGTTGCCTTTCCTTTATACTGCTGAGGATCATCAGCACTATGCACGGAACAGTAAAAGGCATTCATATCTATATGCAATATTACCCTTCCGTTCGAAGGATAGTAATCTTGAACGTTTGCCAAGCCGCTCACCTCGTCACCATTTGCAACAATTTATGTCTATACTTTGATGTCTCTTCATATAATTATAGCACAAATGTTCGTATGAACCTATCTCGTGCTATACTTGCATAATTCTCCTATGCATAATTCGTACATTGCTACGTATATTTTTACACGATGCTATCACTTTACAGTTATATAGTGATATAATAAACCAATAATGTTTGTTGTGTACTTGCTATCAGAGAAGGAGGCGTCATTTTTTTTATGTCATCGAACATCTTTATTTTTGACACTACGCTGCGTGACGGCACTCAAGGAGAAGGGATCAGCCTGTCCGCAGATGATAAATTAAAAATCGCCAAAAAGCTAGATCAATTAGGCGTTCACTATATTGAAGGCGGCAATCCAGGCAGTAACGGTAAAGATATCGAATTTTTCCAACGTGTAAAATCATTGAATCTAAACGCTAAGCTAACTGCATTCGGAAGCACACGTCGGAAAAATAGTGTTGCTGAGCACGATACGAGCCTCTTAAAAATTGTTGAATCAGGCGTTCCAGCAGCTACCCTTGTAGGTAAGGCATGGGATTTCCATGTACATATCGCTCTCCAAACGACGCTGGAAGAAAATTTAGCGATGATTCAAGATTCATTTGCATTTTTGAAGCGTAACGGAATTGAAGCGATGTACGATGCTGAGCATTTTTTTGACGGCTACAAAAACAATCCCCAGTACGCTCTTGCAGCCTTACATGCAGCCAAGCAAGGCGGTGCGGACTGGCTTGTATTATGTGATACGAATGGCGGTACTATGCCTAATGAAATTGCGGATATTGTACATCGCGTCAAGGAAGAACTGGACATGCCTATCGGCATTCATACACATAACGACTGTGAGCTTGCGGTTGCCAATACGCTAGCTGCTGTAAATGCGGGTGCAACACAAGTACAAGGAACGATTAACGGGTATGGCGAGCGTTGTGGTAACGCAAATCTATGCTCGATCATTCCTAACCTTCAATTAAAAATGAACCATTATGTTCTGCCACCAGAAAAACTAGCTATGCTGACGAATACCGCTCGCTACATTAGTGAGGTGGCTAACGTTCATATGCCAGTAGGGCAGCCTTATGTTGGAAATGCGGCATTTGCTCATAAAGGCGGCATCCATGTATCTGCCATCATGAAGGATTCTTCGACGTATGAGCATATTGTTCCTGAGCTGGTCGGTAATAAGCAGCGCGTGCTTGTATCTGAGCTTGCAGGACAAAGCAACATTATTTCAAAAGCTAGTGCACTTGGACTTAACGTGAATACGAATAACGAAAAAACGAAAAAAATTATGGATCATATTAAACAGCTAGAGCATGAAGGCTATCAGTTTGAAGCTGCAGACGCTTCACTAGAGCTTCTGCTTCGCAAAGCTTTCGGGGATTGGAAGCCGGCATTCCAGGTGGAATCCTATAAAGTCCATACGGAAAGCAAGCAGGATCAGATTATCTCTGAGGCTGTAGTAAAGATCAATATTGATGGCAAGCAAATTTATACGGTTGCTGAAGGAAATGGGCCAGTTAACGCACTTGACACTGCATTACGCAAGGCTTTAGCTCAGCATTATCCAGATATCGAGCATGTTTATCTTACTGACTATAAAGTACGTGTTATCGATGAAACAGATGCCACGGCCGCGAAGGTACGTGTGCTCGTTGAATCAACCGGTAAACAGCATAGCTGGAATACTGTCGGTCTGTCAGGCAACGTGATTGACGCAAGCTGGGATGCTATTGTGGACAGCCTACATTACGCTCTCCTCAGTTTGCAGAAGGTCAATATTGATGCACCTGCACAAGTTTCACAAGATTTTGTTGGATTAACGAACATTTAACTTTGTCGAGCAATACTTGCTTTTCTGCAAAATAATAAGGCGTGTATTACAGATTGCTGTTACCGACCATAGAGTCCGTACAGCTTCCGTGATACACGCCTTTAAACATATTTATAAATTTATTAGATGTGAGTCTATGATCTTTTCCCACTGCTCAAGCGTAATGACTCCATTGATTCTTTCTTTTATTACGCCCTCATCATCGATGATGAAGCTTGTAGGAAATGTATTCACGCGGTACAGCTTCGTAATATCGCCATCGCGATCAAACAGTACCTCGAAGGTGAAGCCAAAATCGTCTACAAATTTTCTCGCTTGTCTTTCATTATCTGTATCCGTCGCATTCACACCGAACATCGCAAGCTTATCCCCATACTTCTGATGCAGCTTCTGTAAATCCGGCGCCTCAAGTTCACAAGGACCACACCAGGAAGCCCAGAAATTGATGAGCTGAAGTTTGCCCTCTTGCTCTCCGCCAAAGCTAATTGGAACATCATTAAGATTAGGCAGCTCATTAGCAAATGAAAGCTCCCCTGCCTTCGGCTTAAACGTCTGCATGGCTATCGATTGTGCACTAGTTGAGGATTGCTTGCCTGATTGAACAAACTCGTAAATTGCAAATCCGCCAAGTAGTAATGCAATAACAAGAATAGAAGAAATCTTTTTCATAGTCTGCCCTTTCCTCTGTCTATACTATAGTTAATACTATCATGGAAGCGATAAGCGCTTCAAGCTTCGCTTCGAATCCGTATAGTATTAGTGTATGCAATCGTTAATTTTGCTATACTTGGCTAATAGAGGCCCCCTCTACTGTTCATCAATTCAGTTCTATATGAAGGGAGAGGACTATCATCAGTACGAGCAATAACAGAGTTTCATCCATTACGAAAAGCTGTACAAAGCGAATCATTGACTATTGTGCACAGCAGCTACCATACGAGGCCTGCGGCTTGCTGCTCGCTGCGACTGATAGCGACACGATTATAGATTTCCAGCCGATTGTCAATCGTCACGAAGCCGCTGAACAGGCCTTTCTGTTCGATGCTGAGCAGTGGGTGCATCATTATTTTTCGGCGATACAGTCCGGTCACCATGTCGTTGGCATCTTCCATTCCCATCCAGCGGAAGAAGCTAGTCCATCTCAAGCAGATATCGAAGGCTTTATCGATCACCAATTAATTTATGCGATTGTTAGTTTAAAACAAATAGACAGACCACAGCTTCAATTCTACCGCTTTGATCATGCGGCAAATCGATTCTGGGACTGTCCACTAATGCTGGCTTAAATATGCATACAAATCTCCTAGCGTATTGATGTTTGGTTTCTTCTCTTTAATTGCTTGGATATAGTTTAGCCACAGATGGGCAGTCATCCAAGCATCGGAGTACGCATGATGACGATTGTGAATAGGAATTTGGTGCCTTTGTAGTAAGGAATCCAGATCATATTGGGGCAAAGACGGCTCTAACCATTTAGCAAGCATCATCGTATCAATTACGCGGTGATTGAGGCTTGTTTTTGACGTTTTCCACAGCGCTTGATTAAGGAATTTTTTATCATGACCTGATGCATGAGCAACAAGCACCCGTTTGCCAACAAACTGCATAAATGCGCTGAGTACATCTATCAGCTCCTCTGCCTGTTGAGCCATTTCGTTCGTTATCCCTGTCAGCTCCGTTATCGTTGAAGGAATGGATCGTTTAGGGTTCACTAATGAATAAAAGCTCTCCTCTTCCCTAATACAACCATCTCTCACTGCAACTGCACCGAACGATATGATGGCATCGCCATTCGTTACACTAAAGCCTGTCGTTTCTAAATCAAAAACAACGATGTCAAGCTCAGTCAGCTTTTTATCCCAAGCGTTTGTCTTCTGCTGCAAACGGTTCAAGCTTCTTATTTGTGCCATCTGCTGAGCATGGTTAGCGCCTAGAACGGAAGCAATGGCGGGTGTAATTCCACCTAGCTTATACAAATTCCACATTTTCCCTATCCCGCTTGGTTCCTTCATCTATAGCACCATCCTACTTATATGCTGCAAATTTCATCAATACGAGCCTCTGCATCTTCTTCCCCAGCTTTAAATTATGCTTCAGTTTTCTTTTTTCTCTTTTATCTATTTTGCTCAGATATAGCTTGCTATTCCCTTTATATTGATTATTCTCGGTGTGAAAGCCCGCCATTAGCCTAAGTGCGAGTATTTGCAGAAAAGCATCACGATACGAGACGTAATCATTCTCTGTTATAATGCCTTGCTGATACAATTGCTCCAATCTGGATAGCGTTGACGTTTCTCGTATGTTTGCTCTCAATGCTAACCACCGGATTGAATTTACCATTGGAATATAGGCGCCATACTTTACATCAATGCTGCCGGCTGCCTCTCCGTATCGATCGGTAATAAATTGTCCTAGCATCCCTAGAAGCACTTTATGATGTAGTGTATTATCGATCATACGCTCAAGTATAGGAGGATGCTGAATAATCCCTTGTTCATAGCTCGCTCTAACACGTTCTTGCAGCAAGCTACTTCCAGCAATACAACGGCCATCTGCTACGATCAATAAATAGCGCACTGATTCCCAGCTGGCATCAGTAAACCAATGATTAAGCTGGTCGATCCATTCTGTCTCTGATTGGCACCATAAACGTTGATCACTTTGGACCTTACCTTCACAAGGTGGATAACCAAGCTCAGTCAGCATCGTTACGATTTTTTGAGCGAAAGCTAAAAAATACATCTTCACTTCATCAGCTGATTCATGATCTGCATAGATGAGTGCACTGTCTTGATCACTTGCGAGCGTTTGCTCACTTCGCCCAGCACTGCCAAGCAATAAGTAGCAATAAGAGACAGGAGGAGGACCGAGTCCTTCTCCTGTCATGCTGCGTTCTGCAATCTTAATGGTTCTAGAGATCAGCGCGTCGTGAAGTTCATTAATACAAGCGTTATATTGTGCAACGCTGCTGCTCTCACTCCATGTTTGCTCCGCTGGCTGTATTGCGTGCTGGAATCGATCTCTTATGCGCCGCAGCTGAAGGAGCTGATCAGCCTGTATAATATTATCTTTAAGCTCTGCATAGTAACCAGCATCCAACGCGATCGACTCCCAGCATATTTTAATGAACAACCTATATCTCTCTACTAACCGCAATACAATAACATAAGCTAAACATAATTAGAGGCAGAGATGACCACCGACAGCCTATACTTTTTCAGTCTTACTCATTTGTTCAGGGTATCCATAGACACCATGCTCTGATAGGTCAAGCCCGATAATTTCTTGCTCTTCAGTAACACGGAAGCCCATAATCGCCTTCATTACACCTAGTACGATAAAGGATGCAACGGCAACAAATACTCCTGCAAATACGACTGACTCGATTTGTACCCACAGTTGTTTGAAGCTTCCTGTGTCGATTAAGCCGCCTTGACCAACTCCAACTTTTTCTGCAAGCTCTTGTGTTGCGAAAATACCGTTAGCAAGCGTACCCCAAATCCCTGCCATACCATGAACGGAAAGCGCGTAAATTGGATCGTCAATTTTAAGCTTCTCGAACAGCTTCACACTGTAAAACACTAGCACGCCAGCAATTAGACCGATAACGACTGCAGCCCACGGATCAACAAATGCACAGGAAGCTGTAATAGCTACCAAACCAGCAAGCACACCATTCAACATTGTCGTAATATCTGCTTTACCTCCAACAATCCAAGAGATAAGCATTGCAGCAACCCCACCAGCACCAGCCGCAAGCATCGTAGTAAAGCCTACGTAAGCAAAAAATCCATCATCAATCGCAACCGTCGAGCCTGCGTTAAATCCAAACCAACCAACCCATAGCAGTAGCACGGATAAAGCAGTATATACTTGGTTATGTCCTAAAATTTCATTAGGTGATCCATCTTTGTTAAATTTACCGATACGAGGCTTAAGAAGGATCGTAGCAACGAGCGCTGCTACTGCACCTGATAAATGTACAACGGTAGAGCCTGCAAAATCTTGCGCACCATGATCAGCTAACCAGCCGCCACCCCAAATCCAATGTGCAACGATCGGGTAAATAAAGGAAACATAAAACAATGTAAATACGATATAAGAGCCGAGCTTAGCTCTTTCAGCAAAACCTCCCCAAGCAATGGATAATGAGATTGCTGCAAACGCTAATTGAAATAAGAAAAATACTGCAGCTGGGAAGCTCTCCCCTTCTAAAGCTGCCTTAGCCGGGTTAAAGAAAAACTCTCCCCATCCTATAAATGCATTTAGATCACTTGTACCAAATGCAATGCCATAGCCAATTGCCCAATATACTAACGCTGCTAATCCAACCGTCAGTAAAGTTTTACCAGCTACGTGACCTGCATTTTTCATACGTGTTGAACCAGCCTCTAATAAGATGAAGCCGCCTTGCATAAGTAGAACTAGAATAAATGCGAGCATAACCCATAATGAATCGAGACCCATCGTTAGCTTCGCCAGTTCTGCCTCTGACGCATAAGCTGCAAAAGGAAAAACCATTGAAAGCAGACCCAAAGCTAGTAATGTTTTCTTAACCATAATCACCACTCCAATTTTGTAAGGTATACTGACATCAAAAGAAAGATTTAATGTCATTATATCCGTGATGGCGACGGTATTGAATTGATTATTTGTATTTTAATTTGCATTCCAATGCATATCTTCCTATTCAATTGATAGCTTTCACTAAGCTGACATATAGTTCAATTGGCTAGTAACAAGGCGCTGAAATACCTATATACATATTTGACGAGCAACACTCTTTCCTATTAAAATAATAAAGATACGTTAGAAAGGACGGTGAACAATATTGACAGAGGCAACGCTTCTACGCATCGGAGAATTGGCCGAACGCGCGAATATAAGCTCACGGACGATTGATTATTATACCTCGATTGGACTGATCATGCCTGCAAAACGGTCAAAAGTTAATTATCGTCTATATAATGTTGAAACCTTAGAGCGATTAGAACGTATTGAATCATTAAAAAAAGACAAATATACGTTAGACGAGATTAAGAACATTTTGGAGCAATGGGATCATATCTCTCCGAAGAAAGAGATCAAGCAAAAGCTTTCTGAGCTGGAGAAACAGTTGCATGCCTTGCAACGTGAAGTGAAGGAGCTAGAACCTGTATTGGATCAGCTAAAGCCGAAGCAAGCGAAGCATCTTTATTCCCGTCTTCTCCCACAAACAGCCGCTTGTATGGAGGCATTAATGATCCTCATTAACAAAGGGTCAATTATATAGTTAACGTTCCCACTTACATGATCCTTGTACGATTTCTCGACTGCGTCTATTAACATCTTATGGAGGAATGTAAATATGATCTACATATTGTTAATTTTGGCTTTCGGATTGACAATTTGGGCACAGTTCAAAGTTAAAGGAACATTTAAGAAATGGTCCGACGTAGAGGCATCAAGCGGCTTAACGGGATATCAAGCTGCAAGAAGAATGCTGGACAACAATGGTCTACAGCATATCCCGATCGAACCAGTAGCAGGCGCTCTTACTGACCACTACGATCCAATCAATCGTGTTGTACGCTTATCAGAGCCTGTATATTATGAGCGTTCAATTAGCGCGATATCGGTTGCATGTCATGAAATCGGGCATGCGATTCAGCACAAGGAATCCTATCCATTCCTAGTAGCTCGTCATAAAATTTTCCCAATTGTAAATTTTGCATCGGGGATTGCACCGTTTCTTCTACTTGCCGGTTTCTTATTTAATATGTTTGGTCTTGCACAAATCGGTGTTATCTTCTTCGCTATCACCGTTCTATTCCAGCTCATTACACTGCCAGTTGAGTTCAATGCAAGTAATCGAGCAAGAGATTTAATGGTAGCTGAAGGCTTTATCCGCAGTGATGAAGAGCGCGGTGTTGCAAAAGTGCTTAACTCCGCAGCGTTGACTTATGTAGCTGCTGCACTGTTGTCTTTAATCGAGCTTATTCGATTCGTATTAATCCTTACACAAAATCGTGAATAATGAAAAGGCGAGTGTGAACATCAACATAGATGTTCACACTCGCCTTTATTATTGCTTTGTATACTTTGCAAAGTAATCTAATAAAAAATTGTAAAATACCTTTGCTACTAGCGGCAGCTTTTCATTCGTTCGATGGATGAGCCCGATATTTCTTGTAACGACAGGATCAACAACCTTAACAATCGAGATAGGAAGCGGCGATATATATTCAACAGCAAGCTTAGGAAGCAAGCTTACCCCCATTCCAGCCGCTACAAGCCCCCGAATCGTCTCGGTCTCTTCCCCCTCGAATGCAATATTCGGTTTAAACCCAGCCTGCTCACAAGCGTTAATAACAAGCGAACGCAGAGAGTACCCTTCACTAAACATAATGAACGGATCAGTCTTCAGCTCCTCTAGTCGAACCTGTTCCCTGCGGGCCAACGGATGATTACTAGGAAGAATTGCAAATAACTCCTCTGTAATAAGTACCTTACCTGTTACTTGCTCGATATCGTTCGGCACTGGTGAAATAAATGCAAGATCAATTTCTCCTTTAACCAGGTCACGAATTAATGAAGGGTACATCCCTTGTTTAAACCTAAAGCGAACATCAGGATTATGACTACGGAAGGCAGCCACAACCTGAGGAACGAGTGATATTCCGAGACTATGCGGAAACCCTAGGCGGATCTCGCCTTTTTCCGGGTCAAGAAATTCATGAATTTCCTGCACTGCACGCTCAAGATCCTTTAATATTTCATCGGCTCTGCGTAGAAATAGCTGACCAACTGGTGTTAACTGCAGGTTTCTTCCCTTTTGCACGAAAAGCTTTACTCCTAGCTCCTCTTCCAGCTGATGTATCTGCCTACTTACCGCTGATTGCGCGACATGAAGCTCTTCAGCAGCTTGCGTAACATGCTCTTTCTTCGCCACCTTTACAAAATAATAAAGCTGTCGCAGTTCCATATCATCAATTCTCTCCTACTCCTACTATTTATCTATTTTTTAGCTTGTTCATTTGCAGCTGATCAAAAAAACGGTACAGCATAAAGCCGGTAATAAATCCGCCAATATGACCCCATACATCAATCATCGGTGTGACGAAGGTTGTAATTAAGCTTATTACTAAAATAATATAGATCGTTCTAATCGATGCTGTATCTAATAGCTGCTTACGAAACATTGCAAGGAAGAAATATGCACCAAACACTCCGAAAATAGCTCCTGAAGCGCCCAGAGATAGATGATAGCCATCTCCTTGTATATTACTCATTACGGCTGAGAGAGCATTTCCCCCAATTCCGCACAGCAAGTAGAACCATACATAACGCCGACTTTTCATCACAAACTCGAGAGGTGGAGCAAATATAATCAGCATCATCATATTTTTAAATAAGTGACCGAAATCCGCATGCAGGAACACAGATGTGACGTAGCGCCACGGCTCTGTTAGTCCCATTGGATCAATGCCAGTGATAGCTACGAACATCCCAAAGCTGTAAGCTTTATTTCCCCAAGCAGGAATTAACGTAATTATAAAACAAACAATGCATAAAAATGCAATGGCAGCCGTAATCGGATAACTCCGTAAATACCCTTTAAAGCTTTCGTAACGTATGAAAATCATAGCATTACCTCCTCTTGTGATTGGACATCCCTAAATCGTAACGTTATAATATGTACGTAATGCATCTTATTTAAGGAGGTTTTTTTCATGACTCAAGAACGCACTGGTGTTGCTACTTTAAAGGGCAATCCGATTACATTAGTTGGTCCAGAATTAAACGTAGGAGATAAAGCTCCGGACTTCACCCTATGCAAATCATTGGGTGAATATGTATCGTTACAGGATTATGCAGGTAAAGTTAAGCTTATTAGTGTTATCCCTTCCATTGACACGGGTGTATGTGAAGCTCAAACCCGTAAATTCAATGAAGCTGCATCCAGCCTAGGAGACAATGTCGTCGTACTAACAGTTAGCGTCGACACACCTTTCGCTCAAGCTCGCTGGTGCGGTGCAGCCGGTGTAGATCGCGTCGTGATGCTGTCTGATTATAAGGACAACAACTTCGGCCTTTCCTACGGCGTATACATAAAGGAATTTGCACTGGATATGCGCTCTATTTTCATCCTAGATGAAAACAACGAAATAAAATACGTTGAGTACTTGTCAGAAATGTCTAACCATCCTAATTATGACGCTGCGATCGCAGCTGTTAAAGAGCTGGTATAACTGGAAACAAAGCGAGTGAAGGATAGCCCTTCCTCGCTTTTTCTTTAAACATTATTCAGCTTGTATGCAGAAAGCTTTTTGTCTAGCACGCGATAAATGTCTAATATAACTCGATAATTAGAGCCTAGATCTCCTAGAGAGCCTCTCGATGCCGAATAAATATCTACGGCGGATCTCAATGGATCCACACCAATGACAGAGACCGTAATATCCATCGTTCTTCCGAATATCGTCCGCTTTTCTAGAACGATCTCGCCAACGCTTTGTACCTCATGCAGAAGCTTATATCCTTGCATCTTCTTTAAAGTAGACACGACTTCCTCCCAAGCTTTATCTTTGGATAGCTTGTAGACGTGTGATTTTAATGCAGGATCCTTTGCCTTGTCCCCTGTTCCCTCAAAGCTTCGTATTAACCCAACTAAGGTGCGTTTTAACAACAGTGATCTCCCCCTCTGTGTCCTAACTCTCTACATGATAACATGATTCTATGTATGAAAAAAGAGCTTTCACCAGCTTGCACCGGTAATCGCTCTCGATCTACGTATGACAACCCGCATATGCCGTTCAGCTCAAAATGTTTCTGAACCCGCTCTCGCAGGTGGGTGTCCGCATTTATGCATTTGAAGTCCCTGTAGAAGGGCAGGTCAGCTGCATAAAGATTTGAACTCCCGTGAAACAGCCATTGGTTCAAAACAACGCTGAGCGTTACGTACATCGCAGGATGTAATGTCATTATAGACCGATTTAGGGCAAATGTAAACGAATTTGCCTCTGTAATTATTTGGTATCTTTATAATCTGACTTTACGAGATCCTCACGATCCATCTCCGCAGCAATTTCGACCTCTTCTTCTTCATTCTTCTTCATATCCTCGAGCTGCTGCTGCAGTTTAGTATAAATTAGATTAAAATTCCAGTAAGCAACAGCCGCGATCACGCTCCCAGTAAAGAAAGGAAGTAGCCATGTAAATTGAGTGAAGCTTAAAAACAATACAAACCCAACTAATATTGCTGTCGTAATCGAGCGTAACGGCTTACCAATGGTAATAAGCACTGAGTTTTTAATTAATTGGAACGTTTTCATATGATAATGTACGAGCATAGAGAAGAAATTAAGTAATGAAACTAAAGCAAGTACGATTAATCCAATGAAAATACCTGAAACAATTTGTCCGCTGCCGCTGTTTGCGAAGAAGTAATAATCGACAACAAGAACAATAATAAGAATCGTATAGATAATGCCACCGAGCATACTTTGCTTAAAGTTATCCTTATATCCCTTAAAGAAGGTTTTGAACATCGGTACATCACCTTCACCAGTAACCCACTTACGAGCAACAGAGAACATCGCAGCCGTTGAAGGGAAGAATGTGAATGGTGCTAAGACTCCTAAGGTTAAGCAAGCGGTCTGGATGAAGCTCAACATTTGATCTTCAGGCACTTGTCCATTTACAAGAGATATAAAGCTCATAAAGAAGAACACAAAGAACGGCGCGCCGCACAATATCCATAATAGATTAATGACCGATAGCCTCATTATCCACTCTGTAAGTCGGTAAATCCCACCCATAACACCTCTAGGTTCCATTGAATACGCCTCCATTTTCAAAAAAGTACAGAAGAGAAAATAGCCCAAAATCACATTATCTGGGTATTGGTCTAAACCAACGATAAGCTACAGCATAGTATATGGTATGTTCCCCAACAAGAAAACTTAAAGGAGGTTGCTAATATGGGCAACGCATCATACAACAACTGTGGATACGGTGGTAATTACGCTGCATGGGTTTTAGTACTATTCATTCTTCTAGTTATCATTGTTGCAACATTTGGCTTCGGTAACGGTTACGGTTACTAATACGTTAATCGATTGAACAAATAAGTAAATATGTAGAAAAAGTCCGTGTTGCCCGCAGGCAACACGGACTTTTCATGTTTACTCGCTTTTGGAGTAGGAGTTGGAACGAGGGCGTCTATCAGAGCGGCCTTCGTAGCTGCGTCCTTCACTTTTTTTCGAGTAGCTTCGACCGTTACCATCCCCACTTCCGCTGCGGTTGTTGCCGTAGCGACGATCACGCGAGCTATTGTTACCGCCGCGATAATTGCTGCCACCACCACCACGCTGGAATGGGCGTCCACTGGAACGTACATCAGGTCTGCGTTTTTTTGCACGAAGCGGCTCTTCAGGAGTAAGCTCAATTTCAACTTCCTTCTTATCACCTGTTAGCAGCTTCAATGATGCTGCAAGCAACTGAACTGAATCATATTGCTCAAGCATTTGAATAGCAAGTCCTTTATATTCAGCAAATTCACCATGTTCCACAATATCAATGATACGCTCAGCAGTAATGCGTTGTTTACCCTCGATAGCTTCAGTTAAGCTAGGCAACGGCTTACGCACCATGCGTTGACGTGTAATACGCTCGATAAAATGTAAATGGTCAATTTCACGAGGTGTAACAAATGACCATGCCTTACCTTCTTTACCTGCACGGCCAGTACGACCGATACGGTGTACGTAGCTTTCAGGATCCTGTGGAAGGTCAAAGTTGATAACATGTGTAACACCTGATACATCTAGTCCACGTGCAGCTACATCTGTAGCTACAAGAACATCGATGCTTCCGTCGCGGAATTTACGCATAACGGTATCTCGTTGATTCTGAGACAAATCACCATGCAAACCATCTGCACTATAGCCACGTTTTTGCAACGCTTCGCTCAGTTCATCAACACGACGCTTCGTGCGTCCAAAAATAATTGCAAGCTCTGGAGACTCCATATCAAGCAAACGGCTAAGTGCTTCGAACTTTTGACGTTCATGCACTTCGATGTAAGATTGCTCAATAGATGGTGCAGTAACCTGTTTAGGGATAACAGATACATGCGCAGGCTCTTTCAAGAACTGCTGTGCTAGGCGTTGAATGTTAGCTGGCATTGTTGCAGAGAACAACATCGTTTGGCGCTCTTCTGGAACCTGCTTCAAAATATTTTGAATATCTTCCATAAAGCCCATATCCAGCATTTCATCCGCTTCATCAAGTACAACAGTTTGTACATCTTCAAGACGAATCGTTTTACGATTAATGTGGTCTAGAAGACGTCCAGGTGTTCCAATAATAATTTGCGGCTTCTTTTTCAGTGCACGAATTTGACGGCCAATCTCTTGTCCACCATAAATTGGCAATGAACGAAGTCCTTTGTATCTCGTAAGCTTACCGATTTCTTCTGAAACTTGAATAGCCAGCTCACGTGTTGGAGTCATAATAAGCGCTACAATGCGCTCCTCGCTAACCGGGATTTTATTAATTAGCGGTATCCCGAACGCCGCAGTCTTACCCGTACCAGTTTGAGCTTGGCCAATCAAGTCTTGTCCAGTTAATGCAATCGGAATCGCTTTATCTTGTATCGGTGTAGATTCCTCAAAACCAAGCTCTGTAATTGCTTGCAACACCTTAGGTTCCAAGCCAAATTCAGCAAATGTTTTCAAACTTTTCTCATACTCCTTCTATTTTAAAGCCTCTAAAAAAACGTCTTACCTATTATACCACAGTTTTACATGTGAATACTAGCTAACGTTTATCATAATACTATAGTAATAATAAGCCGTCTTAATTATACATAGGAGTGATTAGTAAAAATGCGTAATCTTTTGCTCAGCAAAAAACAGATTGTTTTTCGCTTTATTATGATGACTGTCAGCTCCTTACTGCTAGCTTTTGGATTTAATATGCTGCTTGTACCGCTGCAGCTGTTAAGTGGTGGTATATCTGGTGTTGCGATGGTCATTGGTTACATTACAAAAAGCAATATTGGCTGGCTGTTCCTATTATTAAATTTACCAGTACTGATCTGGGGCTGGTTCGTATTAGGTAAGCAGATTGTCATTTGGAGTATATTTTCAGTAGCAACTTCAACACTGTTTATGCAATTAATACCGGTGTATCAGCTAGCACACGATGAGCTTCTAGGAGCAGTTTACGGTGGCATCGCGGTTGGCTTAGCTAGTGGTATTGCCCTTCGCTGCGGAGGATCGACTGGTGGATTCGATATTATTGCGTCGATCGTAACGTTAAAAAAAGATTTGCCGCTCGGTGTTATCCTTTCAACATTAAACGGTCTCGTTATTACACTACATATTTTATTCACTTGGGATTTTGAGCTTGCGATGTACTCCCTTGTATCCATCTTTGTCGCTGGGAAAATTATCGATGTCATTCACATTAAGCACTTAAAGGTAACCGTGTTTATTATTACGACGGAAACTGATGCCATGCTCAAACAGCTGTTGAACCACCCAAGAGGAATTACCATCATTAAAACCCGCGGAGCCTTTACGTCCAATGATCGAGATATGCTTATGACCGTTCGGACAAGATACGAGCTTGCAGGGCTAAAAAAAGAAATACAGAGCATTGACCAACACGCTTTTGTTAATATTGTTGAGACGGTCAGCGTCATCGGGCAATTTAGAAAACTTACATGAAAACTAAATGCGAAAATGTGTTATCTTTGTTCTTTTGTGGTATAATAAAAATGTTCCATAGCAACGTTGTAACGATGTTTTTTTCCTCTCTTTAACACTTTAAACTTTGGGATTGGGGTGTTGTTGATGGATATGGAAACAGTTAAACTTGCAACAATTGTTGAACGTCTAGCGCCTGAAATGTTTCATTTTTTAACGTCAGAGGAACTCGACACCAAAATTGTGCTTCGAGATGGAATAGAGCTTCTCGAGCCTTCTGATGCACTGGAAATCGTTCAATTCAGCATCTGTCGGGGACAGCTAGGAACAATACTGCATTAACAGGTAATCGGGTAATATCGCCTCACTTTAATATTTTTAAAGCCTTTGCCACGTGGCAAAGGCTTTTTATTATCCATCTATAAAAAAGAGATCGTGAAGCCGTTTATTGCCTCACCATCCCTCATTTTTATACTTTATTGAGATAAACGCAATGCCAGATTGTACATATCCATGTTGAATGGACGTTTCGTTGTCGTAACGACTTCAATATCTGTTGTCGTTAGCTCACCGTTCACAACACCGCAGCCTTTACCAGAATTACCTTCCATTAGCTGACGAACAGCGAAGTCGCCTAGTCTGCTTGCTAACACTCGATCCTGAGCTGTCGGCGTTCCACCACGTTGAATATGTCCAAGTACGGTAACACGCGCTTCGATACCGCTAAGCTCAGTAAGTTTATTAGCAACATCCTCGCCCTTACCTGCCCCTTCAGCAACGATAATAATACTATGACGCTTTCCTTTTTCGAAATTATGCTTCATACGGTCTGCAACTTCATTAATATCGTACGGTACTTCAGGCACGATAATCGTTTCTGCACCACTAGCTAGACCTGCATACAACGCTATATCTCCGCAGTGACGACCCATAACTTCGACGACTGACGTACGCTCATGGGAAGACATCGTATCACGAATTTTATTGATCGCATCAACTACGATGCCAACAGCTGTATCAAAGCCTATTGTAAAGTCAGTGTAAGGAATATCGTTATCAATCGTTCCTGGAATTCCCATCGTCTTGATGCCAAGCTTGCTCAGCTTGTTCGCTCCTTGATAAGAGCCATCTCCACCGATGACAACTAGACCGTCAATACCTCTCGCACGCAAGATGTTTGCACCCTTCTCTTGTCCTTCTGGCGTCGTAAACTCTTTACAACGAGCAGTTTGTAGAATTGTACCTCCGCGTTGAATAATATCACCAACACTGCGCAGATCCATTGGACGCAAGTCGTCATTCAATAAGCCTTGATATCCTCGTTGTACCCCATAAACCTCAATTCCATGGAAAATCGCACTACGTACTACCGCGCGAACAGCAGCATTCATCCCTTGAGAATCCCCACCGCTAGTTAATACTGCAATTTTTTTCACTGATGACATTGTTAGTTCCTCGCTTTCAAAATTTCAATATATATATTAAGCCTGCTGCTTTCGTATCCACATGCTATTCATTAAAAAAAACAAACGAGTTATCGGGCTTCTTTTCATCAATTGCTTAGAGACCTTACGTACATCAGACTGCTGCTGTACTTTAGGGTCAGATAAATATAAAGCTAATAATCCTTCAATGATTAAACGATGAAAACCAGATTCGGGAAGATGCTGTACATCCTCTCTTGCCCGATTCACAATCATAGCGATACGTTCTACAAGACTTGCTTCATCCTTGTAGTAGCTGCAGAAATTCAAATCACCACCAGCCTTATCTTCCGCCTGGTCAATTAAGTAATCAAGCAAAATATGTAAGGCACATACATGAGGGAAATAAATATTTTTAAATGCTTGCCCCTCTTGCTCAGTCAACTCAGGGTCAGTTGCGTTGAGAAACAACATAAACATACCAAGCGTTGATCCTGTTGCAGCAGCAAACTCATTCCATTGTAACTGAGGATACTTATTCTGGTGAAGCCTCCACCATGAAAGCAGTTTTTCCTCACGTTGATCCTTCGCAATATGCTTGTACACCTGCAAATCACAATATAATGATACAAGCTCATGAACATGAGGCTGCACCTTATCATATGCAGGAAGCTTTCTAATTTGTGTCTGACATTGCTGTACTAGACCGTGCAAATACCCGTTGTCATCTTTCTCCGTACGGTAAGCGTAATAATCCTGCAGCTTAGCTGTCGGATTAATGGCATCGAGCATAGACTGATGAAGCATACGAAAATCATCTGCATCAAGAGACGTACTTCGATCACACAAATTATCTAAATAATCACTAATCGTTTGCAGAGCGACAATTAGTGAAATTAACACTTCATGATATTGTAAATTAGCAGCAGCGTATACTCCACCGCCTTGGCAATGAAACTTCTTATCCCTAATACTGTTCAAAGCTTGCTGCCTTAATTCGGGATCCGGAATATGTTGTGCTTTTTCCTTCAACTTTGCCAACTCAGCATCTACACTTGGCAATACATACTTGTACACCCGATGCATTAGTCGGATAGCACCCGTCGGAGCCTGTTTGCTCCTTTTGGCTATGATCATATGAATGTACCTCCTGGATCGCAGTGACCATCCGTGCAGATGAATAGTGCAAATCTGATCTCAAATCATCTACAACCTAATGTAACATAATTTGCCCATAATAATCTAGCATTTAACTATTACAGTTTCATGATTTGTGTAAATCACCTTACTCTTCACTTCATAATATGTATAAAATTATACAAAAATCATTCACAAAAAAGAGGGCTTGTCTGCAACATCAGTGCAAACAAACCCTCTTTGGCTTAGCTCATTTATTTATAGCTTCTGAACATTCGCAGCTTGTGAACCACGATTACCTTCAGTAATGTCAAATTCAACTGACTGTCCTTCATCTAAAGACTTAAAGCCATCGCCAAGAATTGCAGAGAAATGTACGAAAACATCTTCACCATTTTCTGCTTGAATAAAACCATAACCTTTTTCTGCATTAAACCATTTTACTGTACCTTTCAAATTACACTACCTCCTAAAATTGACCACCGCCTAAGCAGTGAATACAAACATTATAAATTTAATTCAATTAAATTGCAATTTTTACAATTATTGAATATGTTTTATTATATGGGGCATTATTAATAATTATGCCTTTTAATTTAAATAATATTTTGCCAATCTTAGTTAATGTCACGATAGCCGCACAATTTCAGTTATATTCAACAACTGTTATGTTTATGCGCGCATTACATGCCAACTTTTCACATATAGGAAACAAATACGAGCCTACTTATTAATACTAATGAAATTATTACGAATGAAAAAATCTACTTGCTCGGTTGATTAGCGAATTAATTATAGCTATGATGGTACTATTAACCATAAACAATATAGAAAGTGTGATGAGTTTGTTCAAAAAACATGTGATTTATAAGCAGGATAAATACAATATGCTTACGGTGGAGGAGCAAGGAAAAACACTTGTTGTTCGACACATTTCAGATCAATGGGGAGAAGAAGGCTTCCAGTTTATAAGTCGTGCTGAGCTGCTTCATTGGGCTGACAACTTCTTTCGTAAAGAGGACTTCATTGGCCGTGAGGACGAGCTCGAGCAGATCATGAGTAATCTACGCAGCATTTAAAGGAAGTTTTGATTAGCTCGGTCTTAGTCTGGAGGTGATTCGTATGGACAGCACAATTAGCATTGTTTTTATTATCGTTGCATTTTGTTTAGGTGTAGTTCTTATTATGAAGAAGGATACGATACCTCCTCCGTTGAAGAAGTGGATGGCTATCTCTTCGATTGTGATGATTTTGTTCGCATTTTTCATAATCGTATATTCTTTATTCAGCCTAGGAACATAATCTAACGTATACAGACCAGCTTAAGAATGAACGAAGCACGCTTGGGGAAAGATAAATTGAAAACTTTCTCAAGAGGTGCAATGATGAACACGGCTGTAAAGAAATGGCTATGTCTTTTCCTGATAACCGCTCTCTCTAGCTCAGCTAACCTACATGCTGCAGCTGAGAAGCCGTATATCAAACAAAATGAAATAAGGAGGAATACGATGACTACTGTAAAAAAACGCGAGGAAATGGATACTCAATATCAATGGAAGCTGGAAGATATTTTTGCTACAGAAAAACAATGGGATGAAGAATTCGAAAAAGCTAAAGGCTTGATTCCTAAATTCGAGGCCTACAGAGGCAAGCTGAATTCAGCCCAAGAAGTGCTAAGCTGCTTCGAGCTGGAAGATGAGCTGTCTAAGCATTTAGAGCGACTTTATGTTTATGCCAACATGCGTTTGCATCAAAATATGGCTAATACCAAATATCAAGCTTTATCGGATAAAGCGCGCAAACTAAACGTTGATGCAAATGAGGCATTATCCTTTATTACTCCAGAAATTCTGTCCTTGTCTAATGAAGAACTGGACCGCTTAATTGCAGATCCATCCCTTAGCGACTATAAGCATGCTTTGACGGAAATGAAACGCTCCAAGGCGCATATTCTAACTCAAGCAGAAGAGGCTCTACTTGCTCAGGTTGGCAATATTAGCTCTGCACCGAGCAATGTGTTCAGCATGTTGAACAATGCTGATATGAAATTCCCGAAAGTAAAAAATGAGAACGGTGAGGAAGTCGAGCTTACGCACGGCACTTATATTCAATTCCTTGAAAGCAAAAACCGTGATGTACGTCGTGAAGCATTTCAAGCCGTTTATGCTACATACAAGAAGTTCAGCAACACACTTGGGGCTACATTTACAGCGAATATTAATAAGAACCTATTCTATACGAAGACTCGCAAGTACAATTCAGTGCTAGAAAATGCCCTTTACGGCGACAATGTGCCAACTGATGTTTACAATAACCTAATCGATACGATTCACGAGCATTTGCCGTTGATGTACCGTTACATGGAGCTTCGTAAAAAGCTGCTTGGCGTAGATGAGCTGCATATGTACGATTTATTTGCTCCACTTGTTGAAGAGTTCGACATGAATATTACATATGATCAGGCAAAGGACATCGTAACGGAAAGCTTGCAGCCACTAGGCGATGATTACCTAACCGTTTTAAAGCAAGGCTTTAATGATGGCTGGATTGACGTTTACGAGAACGAAGGCAAGCGCAGCGGTGCGTATAGCTGGGGAGCCTATGGAACGCATCCATATGTACTGCTCAACCATAAGGATAATCTGAATAGCATGTTCACATTGACGCATGAGATGGGTCATGCGCTGCATTCCTATTATTCTGACGAGGCTCAAAACTACCGCAATGCTCAGTACCCGATCTTCCTTGCTGAAGTTGCATCGACTCTGAACGAAGCATTGCTGATGGATTACTTGCTGAAAAAATCAACTGATCCGAAAGAAAAGCTTTATCTGTTGACGTATTATGCGGACCAATTCCGTACAACGGTGTTCCGTCAGACGATGTTCGCGGAGTTTGAGAAAATTGTTCATGAGCGTTCTGAGAAAGGTGAATCGTTAACACCTGAAGATTACAGTGAAATTTACTATAATCTGAATAAACTATATTACGGCGATGGTGTCGTTGTAGATGAGGATATTGCGATGGAATGGGCACGCATCCCTCATTTCTACACTAGCTTCTATGTGTACAAATACGCAACAGGCTTCTCTGCTGCAACTAGCTTCTCGAAGCAAATACTGGATGAAGGCGCTCCGGCTGTAGAACGCTATCTCAGCTTCTTAAAAAGCGGGGGCAGCGACTATCCAATAGATATTTTGAAGCGCGCAGGTGTGGATATGTCATCCCCTGAGCCAATTAAGCAAGCGATGAGCGTATTTGGAGAGCTTATTGAGCAGATGGAGCAATTAGTGAAGTAGCGAGCGCAGTTTTTAGCACATTCACGGTCGCTTCGATCATGGCGTGGCTTCAATTGCTGTTGATTCCACGCCGTGTATGCTGCAAGCCTTATCGTCATCAAAGTCGAAACTACAAAAACCGTCTCTTAGTAAATGGAAGGATGACCTAACCATTTACAAGGAGACGGTTTTTCTGTACATGGACCAATATATTTCACTTGAATATAAGCATTGCTCCATTTTCCTATAAGACATGTAGAGGTTCGCTCTACACCATAACCATACTAAGTCATGATCAGTATCGATAGTATGAAAGCAATCAGTCCGGCGATGATGCTCGATAGCATGTTCACTCGATCATTGTTTAACCAAGCAGCGCCCCGTATCGAGGTCGTTCTCTGCTTACAATGCGAGGTTCGTTCTGTTTCCTTGCCGCACACGACGCAGCGATACATCGCCTGCCACTTTGCACCAAGCCATGAATCTGCAATAGAGCCTAGTAATCCTGTCAGCGCTCCAATCCAAATGGCATGCAGTAAGGACGAATCCATAATATAAGCAGTTATACCAATCAGCAATCCACCTGCTGTAGATGCCGCTAATCCAAGAGCTGTCACTCCACCACTTGTTCCAGGTTGAACAGGTTTAAGCGTTATGACCGAGCGTGGCTGACGTTTGCTTAATGCACCAATCTCGGTTGCCCACGTATCTGCTGTGACAGCTGCCATTACACCAACATAGGCTAGCAGCAGACCTTGCAGCTCCGTCGCAGCATAGACTACGCATAGCAAGAGACCGACTCCACCGTTCGCCCATACCTGACCTGCATCACGCTGACTTCCCTTCTCGTACAATTGTTCCGCATTCTGCTTCGCTTTAGAAGACTTTCGCCATTTGGACCAAAAGCTTGAGCTTATGAAAAATACGATGAGTAATGTAAACCAGATTGGCTCTCCGAAAAGTATGAAGCTCGTTCCCATGACGATAGCTGACATCATCCCTGACTGTGACAATGACCTTGCGCGGTATGCTGCATATCCCATCAGGCCGCTTCCTACTAAACCTATTAGCAGCCGCAGCCACCATTCTGATACAATTGCAACCATTCTTTACTGCCTCTTTTCTATATTGGCCACTGCAATACTACATGATTGGCTATTGCGAAGCCGATAAATTACCTCTCTCGTCAATTCTAACATCGAACGAAACCTCTTCTAAGAAATCAAACAGCTGCTGGGATGCCTCGCCTTCAATCGGTGTCGGCTGAGCGTTAACAATTTTCATCGGTGCGAATTGCGCCTCACACTCTGCTTGTGCATTGCAGGTTGCCGTCAACACTCCTGTTTCAGCTTGCCTGCCTTTAGGATGTGCTGCAAATACAAAGTTACCTAATGAATAAGCAATCCACTTTCCGTTATACTGCTCAAAGCCTTGCAGTACGTGCGGGTGACTGCCAATCACTAGATCTGCCCCTGCATCAATATATCTTCTTGCCAAATCCAACTGATATGGCTCAGGAGAATCAGAGCGTTCAATCCCCCAATGTACGAGCACAACAGTAATATGCGCTTCATCCTCTATCTCTTCTATTGCTTGCAGCGTTTGTTCTGGTGCATAGGACTCTGCTAAGCCTGCCTGATAAGGCGTTGCCTTCCAAGTCGTGACGGGAAGCACCCTACTCGTTCCAACAAACGCAACCTTTATACCATTAGACTCCTTGATGACGGGGGCATAGGCTTCTTCTGCATTATTGCCCGCTCCTACATGCGCAATACCGTATTCATCTAGATACTTTCTCGTATCCAGCATACCGTCAATCCCATGATCCAGCGTATGATTGTTGGCAAGTGACACGACATCGATGCCAGCATGAACGAGTCCAGTTAATGCTTCTGGCTTTCCTCTAAATATATACGTCTTGTCCTCAGCTGGCTGATCTCTTGTTGTAATAGGCATCTCCAAATTACCTGCAGTTAAGTCAGCGGACGTTAAATGGAATAACGCCTGCTCATAAGGGTAATTGTAGCCTTCCTGCTGCAAATAGCCATCAATATATTCTCCCTGTAATATATCACCAACAAATGCAAGTTGAACGGTCGCATCTATATTAGGCTCAGACGGAGGTGTTACAGGCTCCTGTACACCATCTTCTCCTGTGCCTGGATGTCCGGTTATCCCACCGCCTTGGCTCCCGTCACCGGAAGCTTCTGTACCGTCTTGCTCAGACGAAGCAGGCTCCTCAATATCAATAGCGCCATCCGTTGTCCCGGTCACAGCATCTTGATTGGTTTCTGTTACATTCTCGCTCCAACCTGGCTCAATATCCACAACATTATGTATTATGCGTTCCTCTTTACTAAAGCTATCACTTATCGAGCTTAGCATATCCTTTATACGGTCATATTGAAATACAAACGCGAGCCCAATAAATAATAATGCGACCAAACTGACCGATATTAATGCTGATCTTTTTCTTTTTTTCCTGTTACCCTGCGTTTGCAATTGCTGCTGTTTTCGAGACTCCACTCTTGATAACGACATGACCGCACCCCTTTGTTAACAGTGTTCATTCTCGTGGCAAGATTTTCTATTCATTATAACTTGTTCTTGAAGTCTTGAGTATCCTATATTTGCATCCTTCAGAAAAATAAAAGGCTGATTCACTACCACTAGATAGTGAAATCAGCCTTTATAATAGAGATTGTTCAAAAGTCCCTCTTTAATCACGACGCAGCATTGAATGTTATACGACATCGAATCTTGTAGCGTTATGATTTATGTGCGATATAGTCCAACATCAATCGCGCAGCTTCTTTCCCTTGACGAATACAATCCGGTAATCCAACGCCGTCAAAGGCTGCTCCAGTTACCCACACGCCAGGCAGCTTTTCATTCAGCTCTGTTCTCAGCTCACGAATTGCTTGCACATGACCGACTGGGTATTGTGGCATCGAACGATTTAAGCGCGTAATCTCCGTGAAAATCGGTGTTGCCTTTAATCCAATGGCCTTCTCAATATCTTCACGAACAGCTGCAACTAACGCTTCATCATCTAGCTTGATCGACTCTTGATCCTCTGAATGCCCTACGTAGCATCGCACTAGCACTTTATCATCAGGAGTGGAATGGAGCCATTTATTAGAAGTCCAGGTACATGCGGTAATACGCAAGCCTTCTGAACGAGGGACTAAAAAGCCAGACCCGTCAAATTGCACATCGATGGTCGATTTATCGAAGGCTAGCACAACATTTGCTACTGAAACATAACGTATCGCTTCTAGCATGCGATTTTCGATATGTTCTTTAAGCAGATCATGGGCAGCATATGCAGGTGTCGTCACGATGACAGCATCTGCTTGCAGCTTTTGACCGTTAGATAGTGACAGCTCATAGCCTCGAGCCTGCGGGTTCAACGCATCTACCTTTATACCTGTATGTATCGTGATTGACTCCAGCTCTTTTATTAGTGCCTCAACCATCGTTGTTAGGCCTTTTCTAAATGTCATAAAGGTTGCCGGAGGCTTCCCTTTATTCTTCTCTGCCATAAGCGCTCGCTGATGACGCGAGCCTAATATGATGCTGCCATGCTCCTTCTCATACTGTGCAAACTGTGGGAATGTTGCCTGAAGACTTAGCTTGTACAAATCTCCCGCATAGATGCCTGCCAATAGCGGTTCTGCTATATGCTTTACGATCTCATCGCCTATTCTTCTAGCTAAAAATCCGCCCAGCGATTCATCATCATCCTGTGGCTGAGGTCGCTTCCACACATCCGCAAGCGCAGTTAGCTTGCCTTGCCCGCTCACGAGGTCAGACTCTAGAAAGGGCAATATACTCGTAGGGATGCCTAGCACGAGCCCCTTTGGCATTGAATGAAGTCTACCATCCTTCATGATATAGGTTTTTGCAGCTTTCGTATTTGTCGGAACCAACTCTTCCTCAATCCCAAGATCATGTGCCAGCTCGATGATCGGTAGCTTTCGTGATAGAAACGAATCCGGTCCCTTTTCTATAACAAAGCCATCTCTATGCAGCGTATTAATTTTACCTCCGAGCTGTGGTCCTGCTTCTACTAGCTCGATTTGGATTGATCTTCCTTGCTCCTCCGCCATTTTACGCAAGTAAAAAGCGGAGCTCAGTCCACTGATCCCCCCGCCAATTACGACAATCGTATCAATTGATTCTGCACTCCGCATATACTCAATCCTTTCCTAGCTGTTCACGGACAGTTACAACCGATTCGGCCAACGTTTCCATGTACAGTGGATCTGTGTTTAACATTTCAATTCGATCAAATGCAATGCCAAGCTCTGCTGCCTTTGCCTTTGCTTCAATATCGAGATCATATAGTACTTCCAGATGATCGGACACGAAGCCGATAGGTGCAGACAGAACCGCCTTGTATCCTTCTTGTGCGACCCGTTCCATCGTATCTAGAATATCTGGACCAAGCCATGGCTCGTTGGTACGACCAGCGCTCTGCCATGTAAATTCCCAGTCTTCGATTTCTGTAGCTTCTGCGATTGCCTCGGACGTATTTAACAGCTGCTGCTCGTACGGATCGCCAAGCTCTCTAATTTTTTCTGGTAGGCTATGTGCACTAAATAACACCTTTACCGGCTTTTCTCCACTTAATGGAAGCAGCTGCTCATGCACCTTGTTAACACGATCGGATAGCGCACTTACGAGCTTCGGATGCAGATGGTAGGAATGAACGAAGCACATTTTAATACCTAGCTCCGTAGCCTTCACCTGTGCTCGCTTAATATAACCACCGACACTCATCACAGAATAATGCGGTGCAAGTACAATACCAACCGCTTGTGTGATGCCTGCTTTTGCGATTTCCTCTACACCATCTTCAATAAACGGTTCTGCATGCTTCAAGCCCTGAAAGCATTGATAGCGGCCAGGTGCAATCTCATCCAACTTGGCCTGCAGCCCTGCAACCTGAGCATTCGTATTTTCACGTAAAGGGAATACACCACCTACAATCGCTTCATAGCGATCCTTCAGCTCTTGGAGCTGCTCCTCTGTTGGAGGATGACCGCGGCGAATATGTGTGTAGTATGCTTCAACGTTATCTAGCGATGTGGGTGTGCCATATGACATGACGAGCACACCTATTTTTGATGCTTGCACCATTATGATTTAGCCTCCTGTTTCTGCTTTGCATATGCTTGATCTGAATAGTCATGGATGAATTCGGTTAATGCTTTTAGCTTATCCAGTGATGCCTCAGGGTACAGTCCATGTCCCAAATTAAAGATATAGCCGGGCTCTTGTATACCTTGATCTATGATCTCTGCTGCTCGCTTTTCAATCACATGCTGCGGTGCCTGTAAAATCGTTGGATCTAAATTCCCCTGAACCGCTACACGATGTTCAAGTCTGCGTCTACCTTCCTCAATGGAGATTCTCCAATCCAGGCCGATCACATTTGCTTGAACGTTCTTCAGCTCAGGGAGCAGCTCTCCGGATGCAACTCCTGGGAAATAAATTTTTGGTTGTGGCAGATCACTCAGCTCTGAAAAGATTCGTTCAATCGTAGGCAGCACAAACGTCTTGAAATCCGCTGGTGTTAGTGCACCTACCCAGCTATCAAACAGCTGAAATGCTTTTCCGCCCGCTGCGATATGTGCTCGCAAATATGTAATAACCATGTCACCAAGCTTATCCATTAATTGAAACCAAACGTCAGGAGCACTATACATGAGCTCCTTCGTGCGGAGATAATTTTTCGATGGCTTGCCTTCTATTAAATAACTAGCAATCGTAAATGGCGCACCCGCAAATGTAATCAGTGGTACCTTGAGCTCGCCTGCTAATATTTTAATCGTCTCGATCACATGCGAAAGATCGCCCTCCACATCAATTGGCTTCAATCTTGCTACATCTTCAGCCGTACGTATCGGATTGTAGATCACCGGTCCAACATTCGCTACAATATCAAAATCAATACCTAGCGATGCGACAGGGTTCATAATATCTGAATATAGAATTGCAGCATCGACTCCGAGTTTTTTTACTGGCATCATCGTTACTTCTGCCGCTAGCTCAGGCTGCTTGCAAATTTCCAGCAAACTATATTTCTCTTTAATCTTGCGATATTCAGGATCATATCTCCCAGCCTGACGCATATACCATACCGGCACACGTTCAACCTTTTCTTTCATACAAGCGCGTAAAAACAAATCATTGTATGTCATGAAGACCCTCTTCTCACTTTATATTCATTTCTTACTCATTATGCCCCATTTCACTTGGTACTAACAACTCATCGTTGTAGATTCCTTTGACAATCCAATGACATTTGAGTTAAATGCAGCGTATAAAATATTGTTTTGCAAACATGCTATAATAATAGTATGGAACAATGGAAAAAGAATCTTATCGTCTTATGGTTTGGTCAGTTTCTAGTAATGTCTGGCATGACTATGATTATGCCATTTTTGACCCTATATTTGCAAACTGATCTAGGCCTGAGTGATCCCCATGCAATCGGGATATGGGCTGGAGCGATTTTTGCCAGTAACTTTGTTACCGCCTTTTTATTCCAGCCGTTATGGGGTAAACTGTCCGAACGCTATGGCCGTAAGCTTATGCTACTGCGTTCAGGCTTCGGTATGGCGATTGTCATGTGCTTGATGGGCTTTGCCGCAACACCGCTCCATTTACTGCTGCTGCGATTGCTCAACGGTGTCATCTCAGGCTTTAACCCTGCTTCAGTAGCTCTTGTCTCTGCCACAACACCTAAAGAAAAGCTTGGATTCGCTATGGGAACGCTGCAATCTGGAGGAATTGCTGGTACGATTCTTGGTCCGCTTATAGGTGGAATTCTTGCAGATGCGATAGGCTATCGTTTTATATTTTATATTACAGGTGCCTCGATCTTTATTGCGACAATGATCGTTTTATTCGTCGTAAAGGAGCGCTTTAATCGCAAGGAAGCGTCTAACACTGAGCAAATGTCCGTGCTAGCCGGATTCAAGCAAATCATCGCAGTGCCTCAGATTATGGCATTGTTTATGATTACGGTTTTGATTCAATTTGCTAATATGAGCCCTATGTCGTTAATACCGCTCTACATACAGGAGCTTAATCCTGAATTAGTCAATATCGCTTTCTTCGCAGGGCTTGTAAGCTCGGCCACCGGGCTTTCTAATATGCTCGCCTCACCCGTGCTTGGCAAAATTGGTGATCGCATTGGTGCAGAAAAAATATTGCTCATCAGTCTAGTTGGAGCAGCAGTCAGCTTTATTCCCCAAGCCGTCGCTTCAGATGTTTGGCATTTGTTAATTGCCCGCTTCTGTCTCGGTTTTTTCCTAGGAGGTCTCGTGCCGACAGTCAACGCTTTGCTTGGCCAATACTCTCCTAGAGGTATGGAGACGCGGACCTACAGCTTCAATAGCAGCTTTATTAGTCTAGGCAATGTGATTGCCCCCGTTGCTGGCGGTGTTGTATCTGGCTGGATTGGTATCGATGGACTATTTATTATTTCAGCTGTATTAATGCTGGTCAATGGAATTTGGGCTTGGTACTCCTTGATAAACCAGCGAGCTAAGCTAAAACTAAAAAGGCAGGAAAAGCACTAGCTCGAAGCTGCCACTACCCTTAACCCTTTAACAGCTAAGCCTGCTGTGCCGATAAGCGCACAACTTGCTTAGCTGTTTCACGTTTATAAGTTAGAATAATCTATCCTCGCTAGTCTGTACTAAAGCACACGCGCGATTGCCAATCCGTCATAGCCTGGCAATATCGTGCTCTGCAAGCGAGCGTCCCTTACAATCGTTTCGTTGAACGAACGTACAGCTTGAACAGCAGGTCCTTGCTTGTTCTCATTAATGGTACGACCGCGGAGCAATATATTGTCTGCTACGATGATCGCACCTGGATCCGCCAATCGAATGGCATATTCTAAGTAAGCTGGATACCCTTCCTTATCCGCATCGATAAAGAAAAATTGAAAGCGTTCATTCCTCTCGACAAGCTGCTCTAGGCTAAGCTTAGCGTCACCAATCATATAATCAATCTGCTCTCCAAAGCCTGCCTTTGTTACATTGGTTTTTGCCACCTCAGCAAACTGTGGCAGCAGCTCTAGGCACGTTAATCGTCCTCCCTGCTGCAAGCCACGCGCGATGCATACTCCGCTGTATCCGCCTAGGGCACCGATTTCTAGCGCATTCGTTACGTTGTTCATACTGACTAGCATCGTAAGCAAGCGTCCATAGCCTTGAGCCACTGCTATATCAGGCATTCCTGCTGCGCTCGTTGCTACACGAATGTTCTCTAGGATTTCATCTTGTTCAAATAAACTGTCGATATATTGTTCTTCATTCGTCACGTTAGCGATTCCTCTCATTCTGCACTTTGTCGATTTTCCACAAATATCTATCATTAGTCTAACGTTTATTGTATGATTTTATAGTCGCTGTGACAACATTACTGAATCAAGCTTTGTTATTTGAGCAAGATACAGTAAAATAGCATTTAGCATAGAAGTTCGATCTACTTTATAAAGAAATGAGTGTTGCATATATGGCTGAATTGAATTTAATTGCTACAGCTCCAATGGGACTTGAATCGATTGTTGCTCGTGAGCTGAAGGAGCTTGGATATACGGATACCGTTACCGAAAACGGTCGAGTGAACTTTAAAGGTGATTTCATCGATATTGCACGTGCTAACCTATGGCTGCGTACCGCTGGACGTGTACTCATTAATATGGGCCGGTTCAAAGCGACAACCTTTGATGATTTGTTTGAAGGTGTAAAGGCGCTAAACTGGGAGGACTGGATTCCCGCTGATGCAGAATTTCCGGTAAATGGTCGCTCTCATAAATCCCAGCTTACAAGTGTGCCTGCTGTGCAAGGTGTCGTAAAAAAAGCGATCGTTGAAAAGCTTAAGGAGAAGCACGGCGTTGAATGGTTTTCTGAGGATGGTCCTCTCTATGTTATTGAGATAACCCTTCTTAACGATGAAGCGTTGCTGACGATTGATACTTCTGGCTCAGGATTACATAAGCGCGGCTATCGTAAAGCCGCAACAGAAGCTCCGCTTCGTGAAACGATGGCTTCTGCTATTGTTCAGTTATCTCGCTGGAAGCCAGATCGACCGCTTTATGATCCTTTCTGCGGCTCAGGCACAATTCTCATTGAAGCAGCTATGCTGGGATGGAACATCGCTCCTGGACTGCGCCGCAGCTTCGATTCCGAAAATTGGCAGCTTGTTCCTGCCGAGCTATGGGACCGAGCACGTGATGAAGCCTATGATTCAGTAAAGGATGATATCCCACTAAACATCATGGGCTCGGATATCGATCCTAATGCAATCGAAATCGCGCAGCAAGCGATTCGTCGTGCTGGCTTTGGCAAGGAAATTAAGCTGCAGGTGCTGCCTGTTTCTAAGATCAGACCTCAAGGAGATTACGGCGTAGTCATTACGAATCCACCATACGGTGAGCGCTTAGGTGATGAGACAGAAGCTGAGCTAGCGATGCGTCAGCTCGGTAAAGTGACGCTATACTATCCAACATGGTCTTACTTTATCTTTAGTCCATCAACAGATGTCGAGCATTATATGGGCAAGGTTGCGGATAAGAAACGCAAGCTGTACAACGGACGAATTCAATGTAATCTCAACATGTTCTTTGGACCGCTTCCTCCGCGTACCCCATAGGCTTGTGTCGTACCCGATAAGCTTGTGTTAATGGTACTCTAACACTAATAAAGGATGCTTCCGTCAACGGCTGTGACGGGAGCATCCTTTTCTATTTGCACACTTTTTGGTAATAATCTAGCTAATGCTGTTCAATCCAGCTCAGTACATCTTCAAAGTGCTCTACGCCAACGATATTGAGATGCGGAGCTGCGGCTTTAGCTGCTTCCATTCCAGCCAGCGGGACAAAAAATACATCTGCATCCGTACGTCCTACAGCATAGGCCTTTTGCGGAATACCACCAACCATTCCTATACTTCCATCTACCTCAATTGTACCTGTTCCCGCTATATGTAACCCCTTCGTCACATCAGCAGCAGTCAATTGATCATACAACGCCAAAGTTAGCATTGCACCATGAGAGGGCCCGCCAGCGTGCGCAATATACGCTGCAAGACTAACATCAAGCTCCAAATCGATATGATAAGCATCCTGTACTGCTATGCCTAATACCGGGCGCTGCTCATCTTCACTTGCCGGCATCGTACCAACGACAACCTTTTTACGCTCGTTCTGTCTTAGCAGCTGCAGCTCGACTTCCTCACCAGGCCTTACATATCCAGACATATACTCCAGCAGTTCATCGCGGTGCACAATTTCTACCTGATTCACTGCCGTAATAATATCACCAGCCTCTAATACTCCATCTGCAGGTGACTGTGTCATAATGGCTGCAACCTGTACTCCATCATAGTAGATGGCTTGGCCTTTGCCTGCTTGCTGCCAAGCAACAGCTGCAGCCAATTCGTTGGCGTTGTTTTTCATTTGTACGACTTGACGATAGGTTTCGTTAATGCTCGGTTCATTCTCAGCAGCTTTTTCCACCACGATCTGCTGCAAAAGCTTCTCATACAGCCAATCAATCGGAAAAGCTGGACGTTCAAATACAAGAACACCATCGATCCACCCATTCGTACGCTCATCCTGAGCTAGCTGCAGCTGTGCATAGCTATTCATATTCATCGTCATGCCAGGATAGGTTACGTTATACCCTGTCGGGCACAGCAATACAAGCAGGGCTAGAGCGTAAGCTAATCCGCGCCATAATAATCTTTTTACGCCTAGCCTGTAATAAAGCGTTAAGCCTATGGCCAGTATAACGATCGCGAGCAATATAGCAGCAGCTGCTAAATATTGCAGTGGCTGTGACAGCAGTACAATCAATGCTGCAGATCCTGCCATAATTATGATCTGCAAGAAGCTGTTTACTTCCCTTTTTGCCGTTTGCTCACTTTTCGTCTGGCGCCACGATAGCCAAGCGCCGATAAGCCAGCACAGTGGAATGAGCAGCAGCACATAATATAGCCAGTTAATAACCTCAATCCATTCCAGCTGTGCGGACATAACATATGGAGCTGGAAGCCATATCAATTGAAAGGCAATTACAGCGACCAATAGTCCAATCAAGCCGCTGTAATACCAACGATTGCTTTGTTTACTCATCATTACCTGCACTTTCATTTGAAAAAAGCCCTTCAGCTTATGGCATGCCGTAAGTGAAGGACTTTTCTCGAGCTATTATTTTTTTACGTACGTCATTGCTTTTTCAATGGCTTCATCTTCCGTTGCGCCTTTCACATATCGACCGTTTACAAATACAAACGCAGTACGCTTACAAGGACCGCAATACGATTTACAGCCTATCTTAATTTCAGTGCCAGGAACTAGCTTTTCAAGCTTGGCTACTGTTCTCTTCATCTGCATATGTCTGCATTTATCGCAAACTCGTATA
Organism: Paenibacillus camelliae; assembly: GCF_023715345.1. Lineage (GTDB taxonomy): Bacteria > Bacillota > Bacilli > Paenibacillales > Paenibacillaceae > Pristimantibacillus > Pristimantibacillus camelliae. Next base: position 23,523 of record NZ_JAMBNY010000016.1, on the reverse strand, counting down.
TCATTTGTCGCCATGTTTCCTCTTCCCATTCTGTCCATCTTTTTGCTAATTAATGATCCCCGTGGTTTCCTTTTGAAGGGTTTGTAATAACAAAGCCTTCTTCTGGTAAGTAAAAGTAATCGACGCGTACGCCATCTAAAAATTCATTGCCTTTTTCAAGAATAACATCAATTCCACTATCCGTCGATACGACAACATCAGCTTCCGTAGGATTGTCTACTCCTAGACCATAGTGTGCATGGTCACCGTGCGCATGGGTAACAAATACACGCAGCAGCTTGCCTTCACTTTCTGGCTTGTCCAGCTCAGTTTTTATCACTTTCGCTGCATTTCTTGAGATTTTGCATTTCATAGCTTGTCCGCTCCTTATTCTTCTGTCTCTGTTACGTTCTAGTTATATTATACTTCTTAGCCATTCTGCTAGCAAACGCTTCTGCAATAATCATTGTGAAAGCAATATCGTCCACTGGTATAAACGGCATAATATCCGGACTAATCCAATAAACAGCAACAGGAATGAGAAACAACAGCTTTTCCCATAAAGCTACGCGACGTGAAGTAATTAGCTTATAAATTAATGAGAATGTTGATCTCCAATGTCTTAGAGAAAATAGCTTTTTCATTGTCTTTCACTCCTTAGCGTCGTTGTTGTATATATTTGTTGCCATTATATATCAACCACAACTTCACATACACTAGACTTACAGCTAGGATTTCCCTAGACTTCGATCCTCTATACAACAACGGTCAGCCTCTGCATTTGAAACTGACCGTTGGTTGGGTAATATACATTCATTAAGCAGAATGATCGACTCTACTGTACGTTCTTTTTCTCGCGCCTAGCTCTGCTGCCAGCCATTCCTCTACAATAGCTTGAAATGAGTCCACATTACCACTACATAAAAAATGATGAATGATCTTCGTAGATCCATGTATTATTGCTTTTGCTTGATCCTCAGCCTCATTTTCGGCTACGAGCTTTTGTGCTTGACGCGCAGTTTCCTCTGCAGAATGAATAAGCCTTACGTTTTCGCCCATCACTTCAGCAATAGTATCTGCAAGAAATGGGTAGTGTGTACATCCTAAGATTAAACAATCTATTGGGTATGAGCGCATATGTCCAATTGCTTCATATACAACGTGATATGCCTTTGTACTATGATACTCTCGTTTCTCAACTAATGGCACAAATGCCGGACATGCTTGCGTAACAATTTGAATATCCTTCGTATAGGCAAGCAATGCCTGATCATACGCCTTACTCTTTATGGTGCCCTCCGTACCTATTACACCGATGTAACCGGTTTGGGTAGCTTGCAGTGCAGCTTTAGCTCCTGGCTCGATTACACCAATAATTGGAACGTTTAGTGAGCGTTTTAGTTTATCCAATGCGGCGGCAGTTGCTGTATTACATGCGATAATGATTAATTTCGGGTCATATCGAAGCAGCTTATTTACTATTTCTTCTGTAAAGCTAACAACCTCTTCCGTTGGTCTAGGTCCATACGGAGCTCTTGCTGTATCACCATAATATACAATCGTTTCCTGCGGCAGCTGCTTAAGCAGCTCCTTCACTACTGTCAATCCACCTACGCCAGAATCCAACACCGCTATCGGACGTTGCACAACCCCACCACTTTCTTCTTAACTCTGCCCTGTAAGTAGTATTCAACATTCCGAGTTGCATTGCAAGCCCAATTATAGAAGACTTGTTTTACTGGACAACAGCTAGTTTCTGCTTCGGTTCGTCGGATTGTTCTGAAGCTGTTGTCGCTTCCAGCTCTGCTTCTTTTACATCAGTCGTTTGCGTCTCTGCATGCACTTCAGCAGCTGTTTCATTTAGCTCATTATTATCCGTTTCTGCTTCTGTCGTACTAGCTTCATTAGCTACCACATCTTCTGTATTGATTTCATTTGTTTTACCGCCTTTAACATAGGCTACAGCCTGCTGAACGCCTTGCTTCGTATTCTCAACTAATTTCACAGCGCGGTCTTCAACCTTTTTACTTACCTCGTAAACTGTTTCGGAAACATGATCAATCGCTTCAGAGCCTGCTTCCACCACTTTTGCTGTACCAGCCTTAATATCACCGCGAAGCTCTTTCCCGCTTTTAGGTGCTAACAGCAATGCTGTCACACTACCTACAACAGTACCTGCTACCGCACCGACAATAAATGCAACACCTTTGTTTTTGAAAGCCATATTTATTTCTCCCTTCTCACTTTTCACTTTTTGTACGACCATCCTGCCAAAGCTGCCATGCCGACATCGCAAGCTCTGCCCATTGCATCATATCGTCCAATTGTTTATTTTCTTTCTCTACATACATGGTAGCTCGCTTTGCAAACTTATCACTTACTTTTCTAACTGAAACGGCCGTTTGCTCCATGCTCTGTCCTATCGTTTTAGCTGCCTCTGCTACATGATTTACCGCTGAAACGGTCTTTCCAATCTCTTTGACGGTATAATCTGTCGTTTCGATCAACGTGCTGCATTCCGTAGCTAATCGATTCAAATCACGCTGCATCTCGGTGGTTCTTCTCATGATGACACTTAACCTTAACACAAGCATACGCAGCGTAATGATGACCGCACAAACAGCGATGACAACAGCTGCTGCTATAATTAGCAAGCTATGCTCTATCGGCATGACTACTCCTCCCTTGCAGAAACTTTACTAGACATCTGCCCAGTCGCGTACCACATTATAATCAGATTGGGCTTGTCCTGACACAATATTCCACAAAAAAAACGCATGGCGGTTACCGCCATGCGTTCTTAATGATTACTGCTCTATTATGCTTTTGTAGATATCGGTATACGATAATTGCATTTAGTACCGCCCTTGGACAAGCACTCCACCCGCTCCACCGGAGCATCCAACAGCTCTTGGAACAATTCCAGCTCACATTGACATGCTTGGTAGTATTGGTCAGCCACACCTTTTATCGGGCAATTATATTCTTCGATATAATAGTAAAGCTCATCCTGCTTCATTTCTGCCATATAGCCGCCTGCCTGCTGAATCACTGTTAATGCTTCAACCTTACTAGCCAGGTCCTTGCGCTTCATGCTTGCGGCATAGCGCTGCTTAAGCTTTTGCTTTCTGCCCTGGAACATGCGATCGATATAAGGCTTCGTATCTGGATCATCCTCCAGCTCACGAAGCAAATCAACAGCAAGCAGCTGATAATTTCTAGGAAACAGCTCCTCTGCCTTTGCGGTTAGCTCATAAGCATGAAGCGGTCTTCCCATTGCTTGCTTGATCGAAATAATGTCTACATAGCCTTGTTTCGAGAGCTCATGCATATGTCTGCGAATAGCCATTTCAGTTAATCCGAGCTGGTGAGCTATTGCGCTGATCTGCATTCTTCCTTGACTACGCAGCTTGTAAATAATGGCGTCTCGAGTCGAACCAGTTTGCTTCATGATAGCTCACCCTCATCCTATACTAACTCTGATGCTACATATTGCTCGACCGCTGCTTTAAAATCATTGAGCAGCTGTGGGAGCTGTTTGACTAACGGATGCAGCTCATCAGACTGCCATTCATAATACTCTTGGACTAGCGGACGACGTAAGCGAACAAGTTCAAGTAATACTTCCTTCATACCGTCTGGATATACACCTTCACCAGCTGTAATCTCTACAATATCCTCATAGCTGGAAGCATCACGCATAAGAAATCCATCAATAAGATAGCTGCCTACATCCGTAACAACCTCGATCGCGATATGCAATGCACGTTCCTGAGCCAGACGCTCAATCGCAGAGCCTGTCCAATTTTGCTGCAGCATATTCATCGTATCCGTTAAAGCGGGTATTACAGCTAAACGTATCGATATCTGCTCTTGATTTACGTAATACACGAATTTATCGCCACCTTTTCCGCTGCTATTGCTTTTCAGACCGTTCTTTCTGTTCTTGCTGTTCTTTCTTCTTTCCTTTGCGCTTTAACCATACTCCCATCACTATGCAGCTTACAATGATGAGTACAAGATAGGTCGCCATTTCATAAACTTCACGCATCGTTCTGCTTCCTCTTAGCTTTCGTAGTCTACTGCAACAGAGGATTCACGTACTACAGACATATGCTCGATCACTTTTTGATGTACAGGATGCACTTGATACGCATCAAGATCAGCCATCGAATCGAATTTCGTAATTAACGCTATATCATAAGAGCGCTCAGAATGCAGAATATCTACACCAACCTCGATATATTTTAATTGCTCGATTTTACCTTCCATATTACGCAGCACTTGTGCTGTTTCTTCAACTTTTGCTGGACTGTTGTCCTTTAATTTGAAAAATACAATATGTGTGATCAATGAGATTTCCTCCTACTATTCACTTAAAATGCACTGCTTCAATCTTTCTTAATGATACCCTAGTCGCCATTTTACGACAACTATAATCTCATTTTCGCTAACTCATTGCCACATGAGCTAGCAGGTGAGCTGTACAAAAGAAAAAAGAGCCCCGAAAGGCTCTTTTATAATCTACTATGCTGCTGTTACAATGAGCTTCGCAGTCATTGTAGCGTGTCCAGGTCCACATGGGATGTTACAAACAATCAAATATTCGCCTGGCTCTGTAAACGTATGCTCTGTTTCCGCGTTATCCTTGTCCAAACTAATTCCTAATTCTTCAATATCAATTCCATGAATTCCGCTTTTGTTAGAGAAACGCATAATGACAGTATCGCCAACGTTAGCAGTAAACTCCTCTTCATTAAAGGTAAAGTCATTTGATGCGATGATCTTCATCAAAGATACACCTTCAGGTAATGAAGCGGATTCATCTACAGGCTTATCCGGTAATCCGAAAGCCAATAGACATACAGCCATTACAGACGCAATCGATACTAAAGTAAACATAATCCATTTCTGCATTACAATGTGCTCCCCTTCTATATCATAATGTCTATTTCCTATATTACCTAACAAAGCCCAATTTTCTCAACCATTAACTAATTAAATTAGATAAGTTTTTCATCTTTATGACAAAATGATGAACATTTCTTGAATTATGCAGACATATATTGCTTCAGTACGCGTTCACATTCTACTTTTATAAAGCCCCACAGCATAAACAGCTGGTGGTGGTAGCCCCTGCACACGTATTTGGCAAGCAGCCCTTCCTTTTCCTGCAGCTCTTCATAAATTTTAATGCCATTCTTTCGGAACATGCGCCTTAGATCAGCCATATCAAGCAGAACACGATCCTGAACTCCACGAAGAATGGATTCGTACAAACGCGGCAGCTTAATTTTCGAATTGCCTATTGCCTTTACATCATGATCGATAATGCGCAGCACCATCTCAAGCAGTACATACTGTTTTATCGCATCTGACTCATATTGCTCCTGAAGCGGTATAGCTGGTGCAGAACTTGTCTTGCCCTCTGCTGCTAGTCTATGCTCACTTTTCGTATTAATGATACTCATTTTCGTACCTCCCTACAAGCTCCCGTTACCAACAGCGTTCCCCTCGTTTTCATTTACTATAACACGAACATATGTTCTTATTATATGCAGGAAGTGTGTAAAGATGCAACCATTTTTCAGCACTACGCAATGCTGCTCGTTCCACGGGCTTTTGCATAGCTCCGTAACGCTGCTCGTTTCACGGGCTTTTGCACGCTACGCAGACCGTACTCGGTTACACGGGCTTTTGTGACCCGTTTTGTGGAATGATAACTTTAGTGGTACAAAACGGGTCACAAGGCCCGGCGCTGGCGCTTTCCACCGAGCAGGTTGCTCCGCTTGGAGCTCTTTGTGGGTATTCAGGGAGGCAATACATATGAAGCTTCCCTATGTACAAAGCGGGGCACAAGCCCGACGCTGGCGCTTTCCACCGAGTAGGTTGCTCCGCTTGGAGCTCTTTGTGGGTGGTTCAGGGAGGCAATACATATGAAGCTTCCCTATGTACAAAGCGGGGTACAAGCCCAGCGCTGACGCTTTCCACTAAGCAGGTTGCCGCTTGGAGCTCTTTGTGGGTGGCTCAGGGAGGCAGTGCCTTGAGGGCGTTATACGATGTAAAAAAAACCAGCATCGGTGGTGCACGCTTTAACAGGCGCGATTACCGATGCTGGCTTAGATATTTTAAGTCACGTATTTACAATAATAATAATAAATAATTGCTATGCTTATCGATTATCGATTTTTTCTGGGTACAAATCATGATTCATGAGGCGGTAATCAGCCATTTGCTCATATTTTGTACCAGGACGTCCCCAGTTTGTGTACGGGTCGATAGAGATTCCACCGCGAGGGGTGAATTTGCCCCATACTTCAATATAACGTGGATTCATAAGCTTAATTAAATCGTTCATAATAATGTTCATGCAGTCCTCGTGAAAATCTCCATGGTTACGGAAGCTGAATAAATATAGCTTCAACGACTTGCTTTCCACCATTTTCACATCAGGAATATAAGAAATATAGATCGTCGCAAAATCTGGCTGGCCTGTAATCGGACATAGACTAGTGAATTCTGGACAGTTAAATTTAACAAAGTAATCACGATTTGGATGCTTGTTGTCAAATGTCTCAAGCAGCTCTGGCGCATAGTCGAACGGGTACTTAGTCCCTTGGTTGCCAAGCAATGTAATTCCTGTAAGTTCTTCTTGTTTTCTACCTTCCATCTGATACTCTTCCTTCCTACTCAACATATTAAGGGCTACTATACCCCTTTTTTATTGCCCCACACCCACGTATGAAGCTGCGGCAGCACATAAACCGAATTCAGTTCCGCATCTGCCATCGTACGGTCAATTAGCCATTCATAGCGTTCAAGCAAATAAGGCAGCAATCGTGCAGCTTCCTGCTCCGCCAGCTCATCATTACCGGCTTGTACATAAAAAGGCACTTTCGGATACCGCTGATGCACCCGCTTCGCATAGGCTAAATCCTCTTCATTGAAGACGACAACCTTGAGGCAAAATTGAGACTGATGCTTTACTAATTTTTCGACAATATCATCCAGCTTCTCCCAGTTTGTATCCATCTTAGAGCTCGGAGGTTTAGGCGAGATCGTCAGATCATCAATTAACAGGAACCAATCCTGCCAACGGCTGCCTTGGGTTTCCAGTGCAACCTGCTTGCCTCTAGCATGAAGCTGCTCGATGAGCTCTCCAAGCTGCGACAGCAGCGCAGGATTCCCCCCAGAAAGCGTCACGTGATCATAGCAATCCTGACCAAGCGCATCGAGCTGAGCAATAATTTGAGCGGACGTAAGCATTCTAATATCATCCTTCGCACTTCCGTCCCAAGTGAATGCAGAGTCGCACCAAGCACAGCGATAATCACAGCCTGCCGTACGGACAAACATCGTTTTTCGTCCGATGACCATCCCTTCTCCTTGCACTGTTGGTCCAAAAACCTCTAGCACTGGAATCGCGCGAGCTGTTGTAGCTTCACTCGGCTTCACTTCAACAGCTTCCATTAGCGGCTCCCTCCTTGCAGCTCGCGAAGCAGCTCAACTGGACGATATAAGCAATAGCTTGTTGGTGTTTCACGCAAAAACACTTGAAGGCACATCGGCTTATTGTCAGTCGTTGCCAAGTAATTCGCAATAATCTCGTAAATCGTCCGAGCTACAACCTCAGTAGTTGGAAAAAAATCAGGCTGCTCATCATTAAAGGTATCGTTATGCTCATTAAGTAGCGTATGATCGAAACGATCATGTATCAGCTGCTTAATCGTTGCAAAGTTCACTAAAAATCCAGTATCATCCAGCTCATTGCCGGCTACAGTAACGTTAGCGAAATACGTATGTCCATGCACTCGCTGGCATTTTCCAGCTTTTGAAGAGGGAACATAGTGTGCAGCTGCAAACTGAAAATCCTTGTTAAGCTCATAGGCAAAAGGATGCTGAACCTGCGGATAGAGCTGTTGTAGCATCATTAGCCCTCCCGTCTTTCCAAGTATTGTTCAAGTCCTCGGCGACGTAGCTGACAAGCAGGACACTCCCCGCAGCCATCCGCAACGATGCCGTTATAGCACGTTAGTGTTCGCTCACGAACGAAATCAAATGCCCCCAAATCATCTGCTAGACGCCATGTTTCTGCTTTATCTAGCCACATAAGTGGTGTATCTATAACGAACGAATAGTCCATCGCCAAATTTAATGTTACATTTAATGACTTTACAAAAATGTCACGGCAATCTGGATAACCGCTAAAATCAGTCTCGCAAACACCGGTTACAATATGCTTTGCTCCGATTCCTTTAGCAAGCACGGCTGCAAAGGAAAGAAACAACAAATTACGTCCTTCCACGAAGGTTGTAGGAACTTCGCCATCCTTCGCTTCAATTTCAATATCAGAGCGCGTGAGTGCATTAGGGGCAAGCTGATTAAGCAATCCCATATCGAGCACATGGTGCTTTACACCAAGCTCCTTCGCGATACTAGCAGCACAATCAAGCTCTTGGGCATGGCGCTGTCCATAATGAAACGTTACCGTTTCTACCTCGGCAAAGTTTTTTAACGCCCAAAATAAACAAGTGGTGCTATCCTGACCACCACTAAAAACTACGACTGCTTTTTCTTGCTGCAGCATAGATACTCCTCCTGACCAATAATGATCAATCGATAACAAATCCAAGCAACGTACGCCCCAGCTATCCAACAAAAAACGGTGAGCATTGCTAGAAGCAATACTCACCGAACACAAAACAACGATACCGTACTATACATTGATAGCGGCTATCGTTCCGTTTAGTTTTTTATAGAGGGAGTTCGCGAACCTCTCCTGAGACTACATGAGTAGCTGCTCAGAACTTTTGTTCAATTGTCAACTGTTACTATAGCATAATCTTGTCTAAAGCTTCAAGCGTTCGAATCGTATGCTCGATCAATGACTCTAAATCCTCCATCTGATCCTCATTAATTCGGCGATTGAACGGTAGAAGAATTTCATTTTCATAGTAGCGTGGGACCCACAGCTCAGCCCCTTCAATAGGATAGGCATGATCGCCAAAGGTTGCTGTTAACCGCTGAACGGGGATTAAATCTCGATTCCAGGCTTCCTCAATCACTCGCTCGATTTGCGGACAATCGACCGTCGGCTGCTCAACACTGCCTGTAAATTTCAATAGCAGGCTGCAGGCTGGATTTGTACCTGAACGTTCAAGTAGTTCATCGGATAATTCCTCGATCGAGGTGGATAATATAATTTCAGCCTTAACCGCACAGCTTTGCTCGCGATCAGGCAGCATAAAGCCAAGAGACCACCGCCTTGACATAACAGCCATATCCAAAATATCTGTACGACTTGTTATGACAATTCTTTGGTCCAAATTATCAAGATCATACAGCTGATTTTCTAAGGCTACCTTTAAATTTTCAAATACGACAGGATCGTACAACAACGACAACCATTCCTTTCACTAATAAAACCACTTACCATCGGTGTAATGATAATAATGCAACCAACATTATTTTGCACCGTACAATAATAGCATAAACTATATAAAACGATTACATTTTCAGACATCCGACAAACATTCTTCAAATAATGCATCCATCGGACTACAAAATATCGTATACTAATCTAGAAACCTTAAACCAATTATAAAATTTGGAAATGAAAATCAATGCAGGGGTGACAGAATGGAAGACATAAAAAAAGCCTATGAAGAGCTAGGTCTTGAACCATTTGCAAGTAAAGGACTCGTTGAACAACGCTATGATCAGGCTTTGCGGAAGCACAGAGCAAGAACAAAGCAAGCTGCCCTAGGTCAAACACTACCTGATGATGGTTTTGATTTTGATAAGATTACGGCAGCGTATCGAGCGATCTTAGATTATGAAACGAAACAATATACAGAAGCTTTTGAGCAAGAGGAATACGGCAAATACAAAAAAATGGCTGGACAAGCAAAGAAGCTTGATCATTTTTGGCGCTATTATAAAATTCATACCTTCGTAGCAATCGGGCTCGTTATAGCGCTCATTTACGGTATCGTTGCTTTTATCGATCGTCAAGAGGAAAAGCGCTATCTTGCAAGCTTGCCACCCATTGACTTATCTATTTCATTTATCGGTAATTACTTTGATACGACTGATGATAAAAACTTTGAAACAACGAATGAGAAATTTTTAACTGATTTCCCAGAGTTTCAGCGTGTCGTAACGGAAATGATTTATGTCCCTGATGATCCTTCGATGCAATATGCATATTTGCAAAAGGCGATGGTCATGCTGATGACAGAAACACCTGATCTTTATATCGCAGACGAGGCCATGAAGGATTGGACTTTCCAGCAGGCAGGAATGTATATTGAGCTAGATAACGTAGAGTCATTATCACATCTTGTAGATAGCAAGTACGCTGTCAAGGGAGCCGTACAGGAGGATAATGTACCGATTGGGCCAGAGCACGTCTATATGATTGATCTCACCGAAAGTGATCTAGCGAAGGATCTGCCAATTGCTCACACCAAACTGCTTGTAGGCATTCGTGCGAATGCGCCAAATGCCGAGAAAGCACTGCAATTTATTGAGCACTACGCAGCTACACTTCCATCTGAACAATAAAACAAAGCGACTCAGGTGACTATGCGTCATAGCCACCTGAGTCGCATTATTTTGAATAACTTACAGCTAAGAAGCAAGGAGCGCGTGGAATGTCCACGTGCTCCTTGCTTCTTTATTAGCCTTTATTATGCTGCTTGTTTAGCTTTGTTAACGGTAACGGTCATCGTCTTGCTGAACGTAGAACCAGCCGAATTAACGAGCTCGCAGCGATACTCATATACTCCTGGCGCGCGACCGGACACCACTGTAACAGCATTTTGCGCTGTCGGCGTCGCTTCTGCCAAGCTTTGAGTGTCGATTAGCTCGCCATTTTCATATAAGCGATACTCACTAGCGTTCGTCCCCCACCACATGTTCATTGAGATGTTGTAGCTGCCATCGCCATCCCAGTTATTGTGAGATAACACCGCATGACCAGGAGCAGCATCCTTAACTGTTACGGTAATCGGAGCACTCACTGTCGTACCGTGGCTGTTAGACAACTCTGCTACATAGGTATAGCTGCCATTCCCCTTGCCTGATACGTCCACCTTCACTGTTTGTGCTGAAGGAGACGCATCGGTCAGCTTCGTTGTATAGATCAGCTCGCCATCCTCATACAGCTTATAGACGGAGCCGTTATTGCCCCACCACATATTCATCGTCACGGTGTAGCTGCCAGCTAGCAGCCCATTAGCATGACCATTGTTATGACTTAATACTGGCTTACTCGGTACTCCTGTGGAAAGCTCCTCTACTACCTTAAACACTGCACTGCCCTCTGCTTGATGACCAGCAATATCAGTTACGACGTAACTGACCGTATGCTCACCGACACCTAGATCAGCTGCTGAAAGCTCCGTACCGGTTGCGATCACCTTCCCGTCCAGCAGCAGCTCAGCAGAAGCAATACCAGATTGACTATCTGAGGCAGTAAGCTCGAAGCTGACTGTCTCCTTGACTGAGACGTCTTCAAGCTGTCCACCAGCTTGCGTCAGCACGGCAGTTGGCGCTGTTAGATCAAGCTTAATAAGAAGACTGCTTGCTTCTTCTTCGTTCCCTGCTTGGTCGATAGAATAATAGGATAGATGATTAATTCCTTCATTACTTAATTGAATTGGAGCAGTATACGTAAGCGTTTCGCTCCCATTCAACACGTAGTAAGTCGTTATAGGCCCCTCTGAATTATCAGTAGCCGATAAGGTAACAGTTACAGCTTCTTTATGCCAGCCTTCTGCAGCAGGAGCTGGTTGCTCTGACAATACTGCGCTAGTCACTGGTGCGAGCACGTCTAAGGAGGCTGCAGCCTCCGCAAAATCCTCCAAGCCTCTCGGCTTAAGCTGATACACATCTCTAAAAATGGCTGATATGCCCGTAATATCTACAATATCTCCTTCCTCGAAAGGAAAGTTTGTCAATGATAAGCCGGTACGCCCATCAACACGCACATGGCTGGTGTGGCTACCGCTAACGGCATCAAATTCAAAGGATCCAGCTGGAGCTGCCTCAATTATGTTCTCAATCGTCACATTACGCAGCACAACCAGCTGAGCTTGATTCGCGTCATCAATAGACTCAGCTTCGGCTGCTGTCGGTAGCTCCGCGGTGCCAGTCTTTTCAATCGCAACGATATCCGTCAATTCCAGCTCTGTGTTAAAGAGCGTCAGTGGAGCTGTAATCTTCACCTTATCCCCTTGATGAAATCCGCTCTGCGTCTGAAACACGTATATACCAGCTGTCTCATCCTGTACGTAGAACCCCTGAGCACCGAACAAGCCAGGCTCCGTCGTAATAACACCCTCAACGGTAACCGTTGCGCCTACTGACTTGGTACGTGCTTCTTCAATAGAAATCAGTGCAGGGATTGGTCCCTCCTCGCCAGGGAGCTCCTCTGCTGGAACATTAGCCAGCTGAACACTTTGTGTCAATAAATTCGTTCCGTTCTGACGCAAACGAAGATTGGCCGTCGTTGCAGTAGTATTAGGATTAAGGCGAACCGTCAAATCCTTAAACGCACGACCATTACTGTCAGAGGTTACGCTGTATGCCGTACTATAGCCATAGCTAGTCGGCCACGTTCCATCCTCTCGCTGAAACTGAGCAATTTGAGTGCCTCCCGTTAAGTAAATGCCTGTGCTAAAGCCTGAAACCGTCGTGTTCGGCGGCAAATTCGTTACAACAACTCGAATTTGAAAGATTTGTTGCGTAGGCAGCTGCGACTGATGCAAGAAGCTATACTCCGCTTGTGCAGCAGCTGCAGGTCCACCATAGGAGCCCGGCTTAAATGTCGAGCTGTCATACCATTTATAGCCCGCAGCTGGAGCAGACCAAGGCTCGGATTGAGGCTCCGTTGAAGCAGAAGGTTCCTCCATTGGCAGCAGAACGGTCGGCTGATCAAGCTGCAATCCAGTGACTTGTGCAAGACTCGTATAGTCCTCCTGCTCAGCAAGCCAATCAATAAGATTAAGCAGTAGAACGGCATCATCCTGCTCCTTAAAGCCGTCATAGGTCGTTTTTCTAGCGCCAGTCTCCTCACGCAAATATTTCGGTGATGCGTCCTCAACCGGAGAAGAATCCCCGATAAATGCCGCTTTGCCTTTGCCTTTTTTCGCTACTGCTACATAGGGGCCTTCGGCAATGCCACCGCCGTTGTATACACCTTGGTCAACTGCATTCCCCCATGCTGCATTTGTTTCTGGCACATAGACGATACCTTTCGCCTTTGTCGGATCTGTAATCGCAAGCGTCGATCCAGCATGCATCGCTACAGCCTCTACGCCATCTGTAATGCCAAATGCCTGCTCTGGTTCAACAATAACATTCGCCGTTACATCGCCTAGTGCATTATAACGAAAACGAACGCCAAAATTATCACTTAGCCAGTCAGAGCTAACGACGCCCTGCATCGCTGCAATTTCTTCTGCATTCATCCCTTTCGTAGGATTGTCCCACGCTCCACGTCGGTAACCGTTAATCGATTCAGAGCCATCCCAGCGGTTTTTATTTCGATCAGCATTGTAATGGTCGCCGATAAAGAAGATGCTTCCGCCATCCTCTACATATTGCTCCATCGCCTCTTGTTCAGATTGCTTGAACGGAATGTTCGGCTCCGCAACGACAAATACGTCATAATCCTTCAGATCATCATAGGTGAACGGGCTTGACTTACGAAGCTCCTTAACGTAGTAGCCATCCGCCGCAATCGCTTGTCCAAATTCAGAAAATCCTCCGTCAATGACCCAATCCGCTGCACCCGCCGTCTGAGCGTGCGTATTGTCGAATAGCACCTTCTTACCGGCATTCTCGTTCACAACCTTCGCGTTAATGAACGGCGCTGGATCAGCAGGTCCTTCTGCCAGTACAACCTGCGCGCTCATCGTCAACGTTAGTGCTGCAAGAGCTGCAGCCAGTAAGCGCTTGTACGGTTTCCAATTCATCACTTGTCCCTCCAACATGATATTTTTATCAGTCATGATGTCGTAGTCTAAGAATGCAGTTTCATTCTATCATCGTAATGAACAAGCTTGGGTTTAGTTTTTGTAAATATAGGGATTTATTGCATTAATTTTCAAAATCTTAACTTAATAAATGTTACGGAGATTATATAGAATTTGTATTTAAAACATGAGAGTCCCGAATCTCTTACTTCACGTAAGTGTTCAGGACTCTCATCTATTAGGCGGGAGTTACCCAGCCTATTTCATATAAAATACGTTCAAATTTTCAGGCTTCATGACTGAATTGCCATTCGATGTTGAATTTATCAGTTAGGCTGCCGTAGCATTTGCTCCATGGTGTCTCCTGCAGCTCCATCATTACACTCACGCTGTCCACCTTTAACTTTTCGAATGCATCTCTTATTGCCTTCTCATCGTTACTTACATAAGCAATTGTAAAGTTAGTCCCCTGCTGAAAAGAAGTTCCTGGTATATTGTCGGAGATCATTAATTTACCACCAGCAATATCTAGGTTCGTGTGCATGATCAAATTCTCGGTTCCCGGGGGTAAGTGCTCTGAATGTACCGATCCGAAGGTCATAAGCTGTGGTTCGGGAAGACCAAATACTTCTGCATAATACAATGCAGCCTCTCGTGCATTTCCGTCGAAAATTAAATATGGATTCAAAGCCAATGTAATCTCTCCTTAAATGGTTGTTTACTAGCCATTTCATTATAGCAAAAGGACTCGTGGATTCAAAAAAAGCTACTTGGATGACGATTATAACCTCTTGCATAAGCTCTCCATTCATCAGACAACCCTTCTATCATGATCGTCGTCTAAAACCCCTTTACACAATCGGAAAATATTGTATAATCATCAATATAGATCACATGTTATATATCAAACGATTCACAATAAAAGGAGCAGCTCATTATGGCACCAAAAAACAAATTTACGAAGGAACAAATTATCGATGCTGCTTTTGAGATCGCATGCGTTGAAGGCTTGCAGGGCATAACGATCCGTAAGGTAGCAGACCAATTGGGAAGCTCTATTGCTCCCATCTATGTCAATTTCACAGATATTAATGAGTTAATAAAGGAGGTTGTGAAGAAGGTTTCGGAGATCAGCAAGCAATATTTATCGGAAATTAACAGTGGGAACCCTTTCCACGATATTGGAGTAGCTAGCGTTCGATTTGCCAAGGATTACAGTGTACTATTCAGAGATCTCGTAATGAGACCTAACGACCATCTTCAAGATTATGATGAAAATATGGGTAACGACCTTGTAGAGATGATGAAGGAAGATGCGGATCTTGAGGGACTTTCTAGCGAGGAACTCAAGCTAATTCTGTTAAAAATGAGAATATTTCAGACAGGTCTATCTGTTATGGTCGCAAACGGACTATTGCCGCACAGTGTTAGTGAAGAACAAATCATAGAATTACTGGACAGCACAGCATCAGATATCATTGTTGCTGCTCGCTATAGGAGGCAATCATGAATATGGAAATTCCAAGACAAAAATTCCAAAACATTTTCGAAAAGGTTACAAAGAAAAAGCAAATACATGAATCAGTTCTTCTCGTAGAAAACTCCAATGGAGATGTTTCATACAGTATTGGATACGGGGGTAAGAATGTAGATACGCCATTCCTTATTGCAAGTATTACAAAGCTGCTCACAACCACTTGTATTTTTATTTTGAGAGAGCAAGGAAAACTTTCACTGAACGATGCATTAACAAAATATTTAAAAGAAGATACATTAAAGAACCTTCACGTCTACAAAGGTCAAGATTATTCTAATAGACTTACCCTCTCGAACTTATTGTTCCATACAAGTGGGTTGAGGGATGCCATTGAAGAGGGTAGCAATAAGTCGAAGCTACGTGCTCTTTCTAATGATGTGTACATTGAATTTGATGAAACGATAACTAAGACGAAGGAAATAAAACCACACTTTGCACCAGATATGGGGAAAAGAGCTCATTACGCCAATATAAACTTTGACATCCTCGGAGAAATCATTGAAATTGTTACTAATTCACCATTGGAAGATGTATATAGACAATTAATTTTTGACCCTTTAGAGCTTAAGAATACTTATCTCCCCACGAATGAGGATGATTTTATCCCGAAAGTTTATTATAAGGACACTGCCTATTCCCGTCCCCAATTAATTAGGAGCATTCGGGCAAGTGGCGGTTGTGTTTCTACGGCTCGTGAATTAATGGTATTTATCAAGGCTTTCTTCAAAGGAAAGTTATTTAATAGTACTGTTTTTCATGAACTAAAAGTAAATAACAGGCTGCAGGCTTCTATGTTTCCCATACATTACGGTGCTGGATATATGAGAATTCCACTAAATGGACTTGCTACTCTTTTTGCGGGGAAAGGCGAGTTAATTGGTCATTCTGGTTCAACAGGTTCCCTAGCATTTTACTATCCCGAAAAGGATATGTTTTTTGTTGGAGATGTCAATCAAATGGAAAACCCAGCAACTCCTATACAGCAGGTGATACGACTTGCTATGTCTATGAAATCATAATTGATTTACGCGTTTGACCCCGCTCTTGGAATTTACTATAAAGTGTTCAATTGTTGGATTATTTTTCTATACACGCTGTACACAATTGCCTATAATGGTGGTATTAACCTATAAGGAGGAATTGACATGAAAAAAATGATGGTATCCGCACAAGCATATAAGGGTGGAACGATCTCTTAACTTGTGAACGGCCCCCCTTATATGTGTCTAAAAACACAAAAAGGGGTTAACGATCCATGCAATTTCCTGTAAAAAGATTTCTTTCTTATTATAAGCCTTATTTATCATTATTTATTGGAATCATGGCTTGCGTTTTATTAGTATCCGCTCTTAGTCTGGTGTTCCCGCTGCTCGTCAGGCATGTTACGAAGAACATCCTGGAAAGCGATCTTTCGACCGCATTGAGTCAAGTGTACTGGATTGGCGGTCTCATGGTATTGCTGATCGTCATCGAGAAAGTAGGCAACCACTTCATCGACTATAAAGGCCATGAACTCGGCGCTCGCATGGAACGGGATTTGCGCAGTGAGCTGTTTGCTCATATGCAGAAGCTCTCCTTCAGCTTCTACGATAAACAACGTGTAGGCCAGCTCATGTCTCGCATCACAAACGATTTACTGCTGCTTTCTGAACTGTATCATCACGGTCCCGAAGACTATATGAGATATTTCATTCGCTCGGTTGGCGCATTCGTCATCCTTTTCTCGATCAACGCACCATTAGCCGTCGTTGTTCTATGCTTTATGCCTATCCTAGCTGTCTTCACTCTGGTATTTAACAAGAGACTGAACAGAACACTGCGACATAACAAAGAACGAATTTCAGATGTTAACGCGCAAGTGGAGAATAGTCTGTCAGGTATTCGAGTCGTACAATCATTCAGTAATGAGCAGATAGAGATCGACAAGTTTAACGCAGAGAATGAACGTTTCCTAGAGAGTCGCAAGAAGACATACTGGGCTGAAGCTCTATTCTACAATGGCTTTCAAATTTTGATCCACCTCATCACCGTTGCGGTGATCATTTACGGAAGTACACACATCATTAATCAGACACTAGATTTATCCGATCTGATTACGTTTTTGCTTTATATAACATTTATGACTGAGCCTCTACGCGCATTGGCTCACATGAGTAGTCAGCTACAAGAAGGCGTAACAGGCTTCCAGCGTTTTATGGAAATAATGAACCTAAAGCCCGCAATCGAGAATAAGCCTAGTACAGTAAACATGACTGAAGTACGCGGGGAGATAGAGTTCAAGAATGTCTTCTTCCGCTACGAGGAGCATTTAGACGATGTTCTAGTAAACCTGTCGCTGCATATACAGCCCGGTGAGTATGTAGCGCTAGTTGGTCCGTCTGGCATCGGGAAAACAACGCTGTGCTCACTTGTCCCCCGCTTCTATGATGTAACCGACGGTGAAGTACTGCTGGACGGGATCAATGTTCGTGACCTTGAATTGTCTTCGTTAAGACAATCTATTGGGGTTGTACAGCAGGACGTCTACTTATTTGCAGGAACCGTAATAGATAATATCCGTTACGGCAACCCCTCCGCCACCGAAGAAGAGATTATGGCCGCAGCAAAACAAGCGAACGCTCATGATTTTATCATGAGTCTGCCTAATGGCTACCATTCAGAGGTCGGACAACGAGGCGTGAAGCTCTCTGGGGGCCAGAAGCAGCGGCTGAGCATCGCTCGTGTATTTTTGAAGAATCCGCCTTGCCTCATTCTCGATGAAGCGACCAGTTCGCTAGATAATGAAAGTGAGAGCATCGTTAAGGAATCGCTAGAGATACTGGCCAAAGGGCGGACAACGATCGTTGTTGCTCATCGCCTATCTACGATTCGCAATGCTGGGCGAATTATCGTACTAACGAAAGACGGGATCGCAGAACAGGGTACGCACCAATCACTGCTAGCACGCGGCGGTGTATACGCACAGCTGTATGCGAAGCAATTCGAGCACCAAGTATAGAGTGAAACATAACCATCGGCCCTTCCTACGAGGGCCGATTTTGTTTGTGGCTTAGCTTAAGCAGATTGATCGCTCGTTATATCAGCTATTCAACAAATATAGAGATTATAAAAAAAATTGGTCGATTTACTTACTTTTCCCCTTAACCTTGTTCATGGCCTTATTCACTTCCTGATCAACGTATTCTTGATAGATATCAGTGTAGGTCTTCGAATCTTTGATTAAATCGTCACAGAAAGCTGCTACATCATTGCCCGTCACTTCAAGCACACCTTTCCCTAATGCAGCCCCTTCTTCAAATAAATCGACAATCCCCGAGAGCAAACCAATTCCGTTGTTTAATTCAACTGGTCCCACCTTAAAGAAATATTTTTGAATCTCTTTATATACAAACCGATAATCTTCAGGAAGTGCTTTGACACGCGCCATATGCGCGCGCCACTCTTTTTTACCTTGTATCATATCTTGTATGCTCATATTAACCCCTCCTATTTACCTAGTTTTTTTGCGATATTATTGTTCAACTGCTCACGCCACTTATCGCGATAAGACTTTACACCATCCACGCCTAGTAACGCTGAACAGAAGCCCTTAATATCGTCACCCAGAGCATCATGCACACGCTGACCATCCGCCGCCGTTTCTTCGAGCAGGCCAAGCACACCGTCAAGGATCGGCATAAGCTTACGACCAGTGAAATCAGAGTGCTGCCATAGATGAGTATTGATTTGTTCCCATGCCGCTTGATATTCCGCTGGCAGCTTTTTGACACGTGTTTCAAATGCCTTCATTTCTTTAGTTATGTCACTTCCTGTGACTTTTTCCCAAAAGCTCATTATTATTCCCGCTCCTTTAGCTCATTTATTTTGGATGACACAAACTCCCATTTACTCCAGAACCTTTGCAGTTCTTCACGCCCCGCTTCGTTGAGCGAAAAAAACTTTCTAGGCGGTCCCATTTCCGATGGCTTCTTGCTAATCTCTACTAGCTTATTTTTTTCAAGACGAACTAGAATCGTGTACACCGTTCCCTCCACGACATCTTGAAATCCAAGAGCGTTAAGCTGCCGCGTAATTTCATAGCCATAGGTTTCTTCGCGGCTTATAATTTCAAGTACGCAGCCCTCAAGTACGCCTTTGAGCATTTCTGTTAAGTTATCCAGCATCTACACCTCACTATTCTGTATGACAGGTATTCAGTATTACTTACTACCACTATATAGTATTACTAAGTAGCAGTCAAGTCAATAGGCATACAGTAAAAATTAAGTAAAAAATGTAATCCTTAACAAGTTTCGTATGTGCATATCAACAAGCAAACCACACCTCTATTTGGCGTGGTTTGCTTGTTGCATGTAGAGTTGGATTGTTGTTCGATTGCTACTCCTCCTGTTTTACCTCAGATCCTCTTTTATTTTTAACCGAATAGCAATAAAAGCGAACAGCAGGAGTGTCACAGTCGCTACGCTAGCGATATGAATTAAATCCCTTCCATGATTATAATCAAATGTGCTGTAGATTGTACTAACTAGCAAGTATTGAGACAAGTAGACGTTGTCCAGCAATGATTCTAAAACAGCGAATATCATACCAACCACATTCAGTACTAAGACCAGCGCGATACCAAAGCTTACAAGCATGCTTCTAGTGAATATGGAGGTACATAGGATTAAGATGGAAAAAGCCCACAGGAGTAAAAACAAGCCGATCAATAATTTTGCAAAATACCCCAGATCACCTATCGAAGTATTATCAAAAAAGATTCCCCTGCCGATCAAATCAGATACAACCATAGCAACCATCATAAAGACCGTAAAAATAGCTTGAACCAAAATTTTTGAAACGACCGAGTAAACTCGAGCCTTCTTCATCGTAATATAATTTTTATAAAAACCAGAATTATATTCACTGAAATAGAAATATACACAGAATACAAAGATATAGATCAATATCCAAGAGGGTGGCTGCGAGAATAAGTGTTGAATAAACTCACTCTCATTCATTTTACTAATATCTATTCCACCAGCTTGAATTGGCTGTGCATATTGCTTAAACATAAATATTCCGAAAATCTGAAACGCGCAAAAAACCAAGAGCAGTATATACATGATTTTGTTCGTAATAAAACGATGCAAGTCCATCCTAAATATATTAAGCATGCAATTCACCTGCACTCTTTGTCAATTCTAAAAAATATTGCTCCAAGCTCATCTTATACTTAACAATGGAATGCACCAGCTTTTGATTTCTAGCAAGTAGATGAACGATTTGATGATTTTCAATATGGGAGTCGTAGATATGCACATTCTGTTGATCAATGACTCTATAATTGCTTATGTTCAGCTGCTGTTCCAAAACTGGCAACACCTCTTCAACATGATCAACTTCAAGCTCGATCCGTTCCTCACACTTAAGCAGTAAATCATCTTTAGAGATAACTTCTATGATCTTACCTTTATGGATGATGGCGTATGTTGTCGCGATCTTCGATAATTCCTCTAAGATATGGCTAGAAATAATAATGGTAAGCCCCGTCTTATTCAACTCTAGGATTAACTTTCTCATCTCAACGATACCTTGCGGGTCTAAACCATTAATCGGTTCATCTAATATTAAAACGTCTGGACTTCCAAGCAACGCAATGGCAATACCTAGCTTCTGCTTCATCCCCATGGAATAGTTTTTTACCTTTGTCTTATCAGAAGCATCAAGGCCTACTAGTCGTAACAAGTGAATAATATATTGGTTTGGGCTCTTGAGCCCATAAGCGATAGCTAATAGCTGCAGCGTTTTATATGCGGTGTACTGAGGATATAATCCCGGATTTTCAATTAGCAGCCCCATTCTCTCAAAAAAAGACTGGTCCTTTGATTCTGAGCGGTCAAAGAAATAAATCTCACCCGAGGTGGAATGAATTAGCCCTCCAATCATTTTGAGCAAAGTGGATTTACCCGCTCCATTTTGACCAATCAATCCGAAAATTTCACCTCTCGCTATTTTGAAATCTGCGTTATATACCGCTGTTTTCGCCTTAAACTTTTTTGTAAGCTGTCTAACTTCTATGATTGTGCTCGTCATATTTGACACCTCCCGTTAGACATAGTCTACAAACTAAATGCCAATATATCTCTCAGAAAAGGTAAAGAAAGTTCAAAGTTTTATGGACTTAATCTAAAACCAATTCCCCAGACGGTATCAATATAAGTTTGATCATCATACATTTTAATTTTTTTGCGAATATTGCTGATGTGAACAGTAATAGTCTTGTCCTCTCCCATATACATATCGTCCCAGCCGAGCTCGTACAAATCCTGCTTCGTAAATATGCGAGAAGGGTTTTTCAGCAATAGCTCAATAATTCGATATTCCTGCCTTGTTACATTAAGCTCGGTTTGATTAACGACGACACTTCGAGTGGTACAATTTAGGATAAGATTTTTGTGACGATAATGATCAGAGCTTTCCGTTTTTGTGTTTCTATGTAAATGTACATTGATTCTTGCAAGCAGCTCCTTCACTTCAAACGGCTTTGTAACATAATCTACTGCACCTAACTCGAATAAATTCAGCTTTTGATCTAATTGATCTTTGGCCGATAACACGATGACCGGCGTATCGCACTTCAGTTCATCCCTCAAATACTGCATAAAGCCTTCCCCAGACAGTCCAGGAAGCATAAGATCCAAAATAATCAGCTGAAATTGATCGCGTGCTGCAATGAGCTTGGCTTCGGTACCGGAGTATGCCTGTGTGCATCGTAAATTCTCTTTTTGAAGAACATCCTTAATAATATTGTTGATATGCTCGTCATCTTCAACAATTAGAATTTGGTGCTGCTGCACCTTGAACTCATACATATTCCTTCTCCTTCTCAGCCTTCACAAAAGTTATACTTAAACAAAATTGCTTCCCTTCCAAGCTTACCTGAACACTGCCACCCATTTTCTCCATTAATGTTTTCACGATGAAAAGTCCTAACCCAGAAGAATGTATGCTCCGTGAAAGATCTTCTTTATAAAAACGAGTAAAAATTTTATCCGCTTGAATGGACTGGTCATGCTTCAATTGATTAGTAAAGTGAATAACAACCTTATCCGACTCGTTTTCACACCGAATGGAAAGTGAACGATCACGGTCACCGTGCAAGAAATAATTTTTAATAATATTTTCAAATATTCTTTCCAACGCATTGCTATTACTAAGTATGTAAATTGGCGATTCAGGCAACTCCAATTCAGGCTCTGACTCACCACGAGAAAACTCATCAATAAAATAAAATAGTCGCTTTTGCAAAACATCTATAACGTCCAATGAATCTAAATCTAAAACGAATTCCGGATTTTGAAGTTTTGTATAAAAGAATAATTCATCTACCAATGTGACCATTTGCTTCATTCTAGTTTGAGCTAGCCCGATGTAACGCGATTTTTCCGTTAAAGATTGTGTACTTTCAGCCATTTGAAGATAACCGCCAAGTGATGTCAATGGCGTTCTTATGTCATGAGACAAGCTTATAATGGTCGTATTGATTTCTTCATTTTTTTTAATAAATTGCTGGTTTAATTCCCTCTGACCTCTTAACAAGCTGTTGCAAATATCGACTAGTTGATAAATTTCTTTAGGTCTGACTTGTATATGGACAAATTTGAAAGAATCATGCTTAGAAATAAAAGATAACTGATTACCGATATCTTTTATCTGATTTTTATAGTAAAGAAAATATACCGTCTGAGCTAATAATGCAGTGGATAATAAGATCAGGGCTATAATCATAATCCAGCTTCCTTTCTAATCTACAATAAATATCCTCTTTTCTATTTTCCATACTGTCATAAAACTAGAGAGGTGTCTATTTCAAAACGAAACATTAAACTAAGAAAATCCTTATAGATCCTTATAGCAATCGAGTAGGAGGGGGCGGCTAGCCCCCGTCCTCTCACACCACCGTGCATACCGTTCGGTACACGGCGGTTCATGTCATATTCCGCAAAAGACTGTATCTGTCCGTTAAACTTCTCAGTCCAAGAG
>NZ_JAMBNY010000015.1 GCF_023715345.1 Paenibacillus camelliae | reverse complement strand
GCCGCTGGCTTCCTTCAGATTCCACCTCGCGATGGACACCCTTGCCTTAAGCTATGGCTACTACTGCCTTCACCATTCGGGACTTGAACCCTAGAGATAGCGCCCATGCTGGGCACACTACAAAAAAGGCTGATTCAGTTAGAATCAACCTTTTACAAGTCTCGGTGAATCGGAACACACGATTAAGATGCTATACCAAACTATTGCTAAAATCCAAAATCTAAAGGCTTTCCAGCTTCCGCCATTGTCTTAATATTACAAAGAATCATCCACCAGTATTGCTCTGTCTTTTGGAATAACGGGTTATTCTCTGTCCATTGATCATTAATAAGGTGTAGTTTGGTGCAACCCCCTACTCGTTCCAACGATAAGATGACTCGGCTTTCCATCTGAGCATGCTCGGCATAATGAGATGGACCAGGATGATCTGTATAGCTCAGCAGTCGGTTTGGTTCATATTGAAGAAGCTTCCCATAAATATGTACCGTATCTTCACCATCGGCGCCTGGGCCTACAAATTCAATATCATCACCCACCTGAAATGTTGAACGGATGGCTCCCCCCAAAAATGCTTTTATCGATTTCTCTGGATTGACTAAGACATCCCACACCTGCTCAGGACTTGTACCGATATAAAATACATACTCTAATTTCACGATAAATTCCTC
This sequence comes from Paenibacillus camelliae, assembly GCF_023715345.1. Classification (GTDB taxonomy): domain Bacteria; phylum Bacillota; class Bacilli; order Paenibacillales; family Paenibacillaceae; genus Pristimantibacillus; species Pristimantibacillus camelliae. The sequence goes on along the minus strand of NZ_JAMBNY010000015.1, from coordinate 95,778 downwards.
CCATTGCTATTCCTTTAGAAACCATTTTAGTTTATGGTGAGATCATAGCATGCCGGATATGCTAATGATTGTAAAATCGCGCCAACCATATTGTTTCAGGGGTGGAACCAATGAATAATCAACATCGCAATCCGAATATGGGAATCTTAAATTTTGATACGGGTATGCATAAGTTTTCAATTTCACGACATGCTCCGTCTAACGATCTTTCGTTCTTTATTCAGCATTATTGGCTAATCACATGGGATTTACGAGAGCATCCCCCTTATTCTCAAGAAGTTTTGCAGCATCCAGGGGTAAACGTCGTCTTTCAGCGTGGACATTCGTATATACGTGGCATTGAAAGCAGAAAATCTATAAATGTGCTTCAGGGGGAAGGACAAATTGTAGGTGTGCTCTTTAGGCCTGGGGCTTTTCATTGTTATGTTCAAGCACCTGTCTCTACTCTTACAGATCAAACCGTTAACATCTCTGACTACTTTACGCTAAATGTTAAAGCGTTCGAAAAAGAATTATTTTCGCTAGAGCGCGAAGAAGAAAAGATTCTGCTTGTCGAAAAGCTATTACGGCAAAGCAAGCCTGATTATAATGCAACGGTCGATTTACTTAATGAAGCAATTGATGAAATTATTCATAATACGGAGATTACCAAGGTCGAACAATTAGTTGAGCAGTTTGGCATACCGAAGAGAACATTGCAGCGCTGGTTCAATCAATATATAGGAGTGAGCCCTAAATGGGTCATTCGTCGCTATCGCATGCATGAGGCGATCGACCGGATAGAACGTGGAATGGATTTGACTCAATTGGCCATGGATCTCGGCTATTTCGATCAAGCCCATTTTAGCAAGGATTTCAAGGCTGCTGTCGGCAAATCTCCTACGCAGTATATTAAGACTGAACGTTAATACTCATTACACCTTATCAATAGTAAACACATGAACGTTAAACTATCTTATTAATGAATTGTTGGAGGAGAACGGAATATATGACGACCATTATTGGAAATTTTGTTGCCTATGAAGGCGAGCATTGCGAGACGACTGCCATGGGCAATTTACTGCAGCATATGGACATTCAATTGTCTGAACCGATGCTGTTTGGTCTTGGGCAAGGTCTAGGATTTATATATTGGGACTCGAAGGGAATGGAGTTTCCATTTATCGGTGGAAGAATAAAAACAGATGCATTGAGCGCTAACCTTGCCAATCGCATTGGCTTAACTGTCAACACGCTAGAAACATCGTCCGTCGATAAGGCTTGGAAGAACGTACGGCTTTGCATTGAAAAAGGAACTCCCGTTGCACTGAAATTAGATTCCTACTACTTAGATTATTTTACGAACAAAGTACATTTTGCTGGTCATTATGCAGTCATGTACGGCTTCGATGATGAGTTCGCCTACATGGCCGACACCAGGCAACAAGGTGGACTGGTGAAAACGCAATTGACTAGTTTAGCTGCTGCAAGAAATGCAAAAGGACCGATGAGCTCGCGAAATCGTTCCTTTACGATCGAAGCAATCGAGAAATTACCACCACTTATTCCCGCTATTCGCAAGGCGTTATCTAACAATGCACATGACTATTTGAACCCACCTATTCGTAATATCGGCAATAAAGGCATTGTTAAAATGAGCAAAGAAATATTGAAGTGGCCTTCCCGCAGTAACAATTTCGAGCATGATCTGTGCTTAACCGCATTACTGATGGAGCGAGCAGGAACTGGCGGGGCTTTATTTCGAAATCTGTTCCGAGATTTTTTGCGAGAATGCGCCGATCAATTGGAGGAAACGAGAATCGAACAAGCTCACCGCATGTTTTCAGAAATCGCCCCACTGTGGGTAAATGTCTCAAATTTAATTGATCGTGCAGGCAGAACAGGAGATCAACAGGAGCTAGTACAAGCATCTGCCCTTCTACTGGACATAGCGGATAAAGAGCGCAGTGCTATGGAGTTATTGTTATAAGAGCAATCACTCCATAGCCGCAACTACTTGCATACGATTTGGCAGCTTATATCCTGATTGTAATTGCCGAAGCCGCTGCCAAACAGTGTAACCCCGCCACAATGCTTCGCATCGCTACGACTACTAATTCGCATAACGATCTCTTCATCGGCACATAATGATAACGCATCTATCGTTACATTAGATACCTGTACACCGTCAATATACGTCCCTTGCTCATTGATGCGAATATGCTTCAATACACCATGCTGAATATCCTTATGCCACCACTGTGGAGTGAAGATAGCCCTACCCTTCCCTATCTTTCCAGGGAACGTCCACGCAGCAACATCGATTCCATTGAAGCTAAATACAATGTCAGAGGGCTGCAAATGTGTCGAAGAGCATGGTGTTTGGGAGCAAATCTCTAAAGATACCTCAAGCGCACTCGCCTGCTCACTGTACAGCATAAAATTCGGTATACGGTATTCAATATAACCGCTGCTAAACCACAAAACATGCGCATCACGATGAACAGGATCTCCGAAATACCTAGGATCATCACACATACCGAGCATGCTCTGCTCTGAAGCAAGACCACAAGAGGGCTCAATATTATAGTCTGAATACATACCAATAGGAATCATAACTTCATATTTTTGCAGCTGTTGCTTCCTATCACCATGCTGGCATTTAAAATTCAATACCATCTGATCAAGCTGCAAGTAGCACAGCTTCTGCTGTCCTCTCTTACCTGCGATCAGCTCGCTGCGTACAATACCAGCCTTTTCAAGCATTTGAATATGACGTGTAACGATCGGTGGTTTTATTTCCAGCGCCTCGGATAAGGCGCGAATATTCATCGGTTGTTCATTTAATAGCTCAATAATACGAATTCGAGTAGGTGATGCAAAGCTTTCTAATATCGAAAAATTATCTCGATTTACCGAGATTTCCATAATAGATCCCCATTTCACTATATATCTAGCGATAATTGTATAATTTGAAAGTTAATTAATCAATAGACAAGTTCGCATTTGACACGGTATTTTCCATGAAATACAATAAGACATAGGCAATAAACACGTATTCATTAACTTTATAGTTAATGTTAATTAAGGAGGGAACTACAATTTTACCTTTCACATTCCATAATCCTACTCGCATCATTTTCGGTGAAGGCAAATCAAGCGAGACAGGCGCAATAACGGCTACATACAGCAAAAACGTACTATTAGTGTACGGCGGCAATAGCATTAAGCGAACGGGACTATATGATTCCATCACTTCTCAGCTAAAGCAACAAAACATTAACTTCGTTGAGCTTGGTGGAATAGAGCCTAATCCTCGTTTGACGAGTGTTTATGAAGGCATTAAGCTTGTACGCGAGCATCAGCTTGACTTTATACTAGCAGTCGGTGGCGGCAGTGTAATTGACGCAGCCAAAGCTATCGCAGCAGGCGTACCTTACGAGGGTGATGTTTGGGATTTCTTTACGAATAAAGCTAGAATTCAGTCTGCCATCCCTATCGGTACAGTGCTTACATTATCTGCTACAGGAACAGAAATGAATGGCTCGATGGTTATAAGCGACTGGGAAAACAAGCTAAAACGCGGCTCTGGAAGTCCACATGTATATCCACGCTTTTCTATCCTTGATCCGTCGCTTACGTACACCGTTCCAGCAAATCAAACGGTATATGGCTCAATCGATATTATGTCACATGTATTCGAGCAATACTTCAGCCTAACACAAGATACGCCGCTACAGGAGCGCTTCTGTGAGTCGATCCTGCAGACGGTTATTGAGAATGTAGAGCTTGCTCTTGAAAACCCTGAGCATGCTGCAGCGCGTGCTAATTTAATGTGGTGCAGTACGATGGCACTTAATGGTGGTCAAATTTCAGTTGGTATGCAAAATGACTGGGCCTCTCACGGAATCGAGCATGAGATTAGTGCAATCTATGACATTCCACATGGCGCTGGCTTGGCCATCGTATTCCCTAACTGGATGAAATATGTTTACAAGGAGCGTCCAGAGCGGTTCGCTCAATACGCTACAAGAGTTTGGGGAATTTCTGCAGAGGGCAAATCAACAGAGGAACTAGCACTCGCTGGTATTGACGCAACGCAGTCCTTCTTCAAGCGAATCGGCTCCGAAACAACGCTAGCAGAGTTTAACATCGACGATAGTCAGCTTGAGCGAATGGCTGAGGAAGCTGTACGCTATGGCCCAATCGGATCATTCAAGCAGCTTCACAAGGAAGATGTGCATGCAATTCTAAAAAATTGCCTATAACTTCTAAGAGCTAAACTAGCACAAAGGAATTACTGCAGGCAGATGCAGCAATACTCTATAACGCAAGCAAATTTGAATGGAGGGTTTTGTGTGATTCAAAACGTAACGTTAAACAATGGTGTAACGATGCCGATGCTAGGTCTCGGTGTATGGAAGGTTAGTGACGATGAAGCGGAACGTGTAGTAACGGATGCGATTAGCAAAGGCTATCGCGCCATCGATACTGCAGCAGCATATGGCAATGAAGAAGGCGTAGGACGTGGGATCGCTAAAAGCGGAGTAAGCCGCGAGGATATTTTCGTTACGACGAAAATTTGGAATAGCGATCAGGGCTATGAGCAAGCACTAGCAGCATTTGATGTAAGCAGACGCAAGCTAAACATGGATGTCGTTGACCTTGTTCTTATCCACTGGCCGGTAAAAGGCAAGTACCAAGACACTTGGAGAGCACTTGAGGAAATTTATAGCAAAGGCTATGCACGTGCAATCGGTGTAAGTAACTTCCATCAGCATCATCTTGATGATATTGCAGCTGTCAGCAGCCTTACACCTGCAGTGAATCAAGTCGAATATCACCCGCTACTTACACAGGAGCCACTTAGAGCATATTGTGAATCCAAAGGCATTCGTATGACAGCTTGGAGTCCATTAATGCAAGGTAATCTTGATGTGCCTATCTTAAAGGAAATTGCAGCTAAGCACGGAAAGTCTCCTGCTCAAGTAGTCCTTCGTTGGGACATTCAGAATGGTGTCATTACTATTCCAAAAACAACAACCTCTTCTCGCCTTGTAGAAAACAGCCAAATTTTTGACTTTGAGCTTAGTGCAGAGGAAATGCAGCAGATCTCAGCACTGAATCAGAACCGACGCTTTGGCTCCGACCCTGATAACTTTAATTTTTAATTTAGAAGCCAATGATTGGACAAATTCGTCTAATCATTGGCTTTTTCAATACCTTGAGATTCAACGCTGTTAGCCTAATATCGACACGATTACTAACGATACTACATAGGCTCTAGAGCAATTTTAAGGCTATTTACCTACAGGAATCATTTGCCTTTACGTCGAATATTTTTCTAGAAGAATATTATAAAGCAATATAACTTAAGGGGTGATAGCTTGAAAGTAAATTCAATAGCAGGTGGTGTCTATGAGGACACAAGAAGTACAGAAGTTGTTACGAAGTATAAAAATAATATGGAAGTTCATGTAAACCGACCTTTCCCGCAGCACAGCTTAATGCAATACGTACGCTCGATATCCAATTACGATAAGCTCATGCTAGCGATAACATTAAAATTACCATTTACGAGAAAAGATCTAAAGCAGTGGCCCGAGCTTCTCTTCTACAAAAAATTAAATTTCGTCCTTAAAAAAATAACAAGTGATCGAAAATTAAAAAAGCAACTGCTTCTCTTTTTAATAGATAGAACGATACAAGAACCACCCTCACTTAGTACCATTAAGTATCAACTGCCACAGCTTACCGCTGAGCATGGCTACTGGACAGTATATTGGACGCTTTATTTTCATCAAGAGCACGCTGAGCAAGAGGAGCTATACCTGTCTATACTAAAAGAGCTTGAAGATCTACAGGATAATTCAGAGCTGCAGGAAACGTCAGAAGTAAAAAGTGCTGTCGCGGCCAGCAGTGAACTCATCGAAATAGATGAGCTGGACACGAAGCATGAAAAGCTCAGGCTTGAGAAGAAAATATCCGTCTTAGAAGATAAGGTTAGTAAAGAAATTTCAACAAGGCAGCAAATAGAGCTGGCAAGTGTGCAAAAGGACAAAACCATCCGTCAGCTGCAACAGGAACAAGAGAAGCTTCAGCAACAAGCTATGCTGTTAAAGGAGCAGATTGCTATGTATGATATGAAGGTAATTAATCTTGAACGTATGCAGCAAGAGACAACTCTACGCCGTAAGGAAGATGAAGACCGTTGGCTTTCAGAAAGAGCATCATTGCTAAGCCAAAACAAATTAAATCTTGACGATATCCGCAAGCTTAATCTACAGCTTGAGCAGCTGCAAAAAGAGCTGGACGATAGCAAACGCCAAACGGCAAATTGGCAGCAAATTGCCCAGCAGCGTCAGGAGGAGCTTCAATCGCTTGCTAACAGTAAGCAGCCACTTGAAGAGCAGCTCAGCGAGATCACTACGCATATGCATAGCAAGCTAGATATGTATAATCGAGATCTGCTCAACCTAATGAAGGATGAGCATGCAACCTACGAGCAAAGGCTTTACTATCGTCAGCAAATGCTAAATATGCTTCAAATCGTTGAATCCATTGATAAGTTCCAGCATGAGCAGCAGCAGCAAAATATGGACAATAAGCAGCCGAATAAGGAAGCTCCGATCGATGTAGAACAGCTATTTACACCTGACGAGTTGAAAAATGTAACCGCTGCTAATAAGCAACAAAACCAGCGCTACGGTACCTTCTACCGTCGTGATCATGGCGGATACATAGAGCTAGAAAACGGAGAAATATTTAATATTACAGAATCACTCGTGCAGCAGCTTGAGCTGCAGCATGAAGCAGAGGTTTTATGCACACCAACAGCTCATCCTGGCAGATCAAACCATTATACTATTGAGCTACTATTCCAGGGTGATGACAGCTACTCACCGATTGAAACCTATGACGGGTTTGTTATTTTCGATCAAGATCAGAAATGGTATTGCGTCGATCTTAATGATGAAAGCAACCGATTCCCTATTCATTTCAAGGATATCGAAATTCAAAAGCCGAATCATGGAGATCCTTGTACCTTTAACGTCGCTGAGGATGGTCATATTGCTAGGCTAACGAAGCTGTATCGCGTACAAGGTGAGATGACAGAGACGCATCCTGGACGCAAAAAGAACGAATCAAGGCCTAAAGCTACGGCTCGTAGAAAGATTGAACCATACCTCGAAGATTGCACAATTACAATTATAGGCGGTCAAAGAAAGTGGTTTGAGTCTGTAGTAAAAGAAACTGGTGCTGCGCTTGTTCATGATGGAGGCGAGCATCCTGATCGCATCGCATCAGAGCTAAGTCGTTCCCAAGCACTGTTTATGATACTGACCTCTACGTCACATCGAGCAACCTGGGAAGGTATAGAAATAGCAAAAAGCAATCAAATTCCTCATTATATTATTCAAGGCTCTAAATCTAACCTGCGTAAGCTGCTCTGGGATAATCAGGAGGTCATTCGAAGCTCCAATCGCCCTGTAGAAGCATAAACAACAGTAATTTCGCTCGATACAGACCTATATCATAACTTATAAATATAAAAATAAAGAGACAGCAGCTGCGTGGATGGTTATATCCTAATCGCAGCAACTGTCTCTTCTTATTTCATTGGCATCAAACGATGAAGCTTTTGATGTTACTTAAACAATCATGCGGAATTACGTTGTATAAGGTCCCCATCTCCGACTCTTCACGTTAGGGCAGCTCTTATTGCGATAATAAGCTGACACCCGTACAAAGCAGCCGCACAACAGACAGGTTTGTCCTTGAAGTAAATGCTCACAGTCTCTGCAGGCAGCGAGCCTTTCCTCGTAGATTGAAGCTGGAACTACAACACTAGGATCCTTGAACATTGGCGCTTGTAGAATACGATCTATTTGCGCCTCCGTCACCTCGTATTGAGGCCCACAGCCTCGGCAGCTGCGATTGCGATCCACTGCTTCCATTTTACTCATCTCCAGCCATTAGCGAATACTTAGTGTTGTAACAGACATTGGGGACAGTGTTACTTTAAGCTGATGACCATTAACCTCAAATGCAGAGAATGCACTTGGCTTAACTGTGTCAGGAGCTTCAAACGTATTGTGAGCATCCAGCGAAGAAGCCGTTAGCTCAACTGCATCAATTGAGAATTTTTCGTTTGCTAGACCGCGAAGATCAATCTCAATAGTTGCAGATTTAGTAGGATCGACATGAGCTAAGCTAATATGAACAGCACCTTCAGCATCTACAGAAGCCGTAGCACTAACTGCCTTCATTGTTTTGCCATTGCTCGTGTAGTCCTCAGATTGTAGATCTAGCTGAAGCAGCTTCGCATCCTGATGCACCTTGTACATGTTAAAGACATGATACGTAGGTGTCAGGATCATTTTCTCGCCCTCTGTTAAAATAACCGATTGCAATACGTTGATAACTTGAGCAATATTCGCCATACGAACACGATCACTATGCGCATGGAAGATGTTGAAGTTAAGCGCAGCGACTAGTGCATCACGAATGCTGTTCTGCTGATAGAGGAAGCCTGGATTCGTGCCTGGCTCAACATTATACCAAGTGCCCCACTCATCGACAACTAATGCTACACGCTTACTCGGATCGTATTGATCCATAATAGCAGAATGACGTGTAATCAGCTCATCCATATGCTGAGTCTTGATCAACGTTTCAATCCATTCATTCTCTGGGAAGCCTGTTGCAGAGCCTTTGTTCTCCCATGTGTTCGGAACCGTATAGTAGTGAAGCGATAGCGCATCCATGTGGCGACCTGCCTCACGCATCAATACCTCTGTCCAACGGTAGTCGTCTACGTTCGGTCCACATGCAATTTTGAAAATTTTATTTTCTCCATAATTACGTACATATGTACTGTAACGACGATATAGATCAGCATAATATTCTGGGCGCATATTTCCTCCGCAGCCCCAGTTCTCATTGCCCACACCGAAATATTTAAGCTTCCATGGTTTTTCACGACCGTTTTCAGCACGAAGCTCTGCCATAGGGGACACGCCGTCGAATGTCATATACTCTACCCATTCTGACATCTCTTGAACGGTACCACTGCCAACGTTACCGCAAATAATTGGTTCACATTCAAGCAGCTCACAGAGCAGCATAAATTCATGTGTACCGAAATGATTATTCTCAACAACTCCGCCCCAGTGCGTATTAATCATACGCTTGCGTGTTTCTCTAGGACCGATGCCATCCTTCCAATGATATTCATCGGCAAAGCATCCGCCTGGCCAGCGCAGACCTGGAATTTTAATTTCCTTAAGCGCTTTCAGCACATCGTTACGAATACCATTCGTATTTTCAATTGGAGAATCCTCCCCAACCCAGATTCCTTCATAAATACAGCGTCCCAAATGCTCTGAAAAATGACCATAAATTTGACGATCAATCGTTGATAATTGCTGATCCGCATTAATTGTTAATTTGTTTGCAGCCATGGTTATCACCCTTCTCATAAAAATGTTGGATTAATACATATATAAATCGAGAATTAAAATGTTAATTCTACTGCTATCATAATGTTTATTTACTATTTTGACAACACCTCGTGCTCAATTTGTTATAATAATTTTGAGTTGAAATAAATGGAAGAAGAAGGGAGAGATTTCTAATGAAGGATATACCACTTCAAGGTCACGGAATTCCAGCAAGCAGGCTCGCCATCGGGTGTATGGGTTTTGGCGGGTCCTGGGATGAAACAGAGCCTTATACGGCTGAACACAAAAAGCAGCTTGAAGCTGTGGTCGATGCAGCACTTTCTATCGGAATTAACTTCTTTGATCATGCGGATATCTATACAAGAGGTAAGGCTGAGCGAATATTTGGCGAGCTGTTAGCTGCTAGACCTGCTCTGCGTGAGCAAATTATTATCCAGTCAAAATGTGGAATACAGCTGGCAGATGGCACTCTCCCCGTCCGTTATAATTTTTCAAAACAGCATATACTGCAGTCGGTTGACGGTATATTAAAGAGACTAGGCACCGAGTACATAGATATCTTACTTTTGCATCGTCCTGACCCTTTAATGGAGCCTGAAGAAGTTGCAGAAGCTATCGATCAATTGAAAGCAAATGGCAAGGTTAAGCATTTTGGCGTATCGAATATGCATAGTGCTCATATCGAATATCTCCAATCAGCGATTCGTGAGCCTCTTATCGTCAATCAGCTGCATCTAAGTCTAGCTCATCGGCACTTTATCGATCAGGGGCTGAATATCAATCGTGACGAAGGTGCTGCAACGAGCTTCGATCCACAATTAATGACGTATATGCAGCAGAAGCGAATGCAAATACAAGCCTGGGGGCCACTTGCGCAAGGGCGATATACTGGAGCTATTCGTTCGGATGCTACAGAAGCTGAGCTGCTTACTGCACAATATATTGAAAGACTAGCAGCTGATAAAGAAACGAGTAAGGAAGCTATACTGCTTGGCTGGCTGTTAAAACACCCGGCAGGGATACAGCCTGTGCTTGGAACTACAAATGCCTCGCGTGTCATGGCATGTCAGGATGCCGCTTGCCAGGCTGAGCAGATGACGCGTGAAGAATGGTGGACGCTATACGCTACCGCAGGAGGCAGCCACAAACCTAGCAAGTAATGTATACTTGCTCCACTTTCTACTCATAATAGCTTAAAAGGAGTGATAGATTATGAGTAAAAAGCAGAAGTTCTCTATACACGAGCTAGCAATTGAGCAAATGAAGCTCGAAATCGCTCATGAGCTAGGTATTCCATTACCAGCAGACGGTTATTATGGTCATATCTCTACTAAAGAGATTGGTACCATAGGTGGCAACCTCACGAAGCGACTCGCTCTACTCAGAGAGCAAAGTCTTAACAGTGGCATGTAGTTAAAGCCAGTTAACTTTCAGGCTGCTTTCGCAAGAAAAACCTGATCTTCGAGGGCGCCTGTTAGTTTGCCCTTCCATTATTGCGCAATTATAAGTAAAATAGAGTAATGAACAAGGATATTCATAGAGAATATAAGGAAGAAAGGAATATCTAACCTATGATCATTCAACCAAAAACTAGAGGATTTATTTGTACGACAGCACATCCTGTTGGCTGCGAAAAGCAGGTAGAAGAACAAATCAACTTTGTAAAACAACAGCCTGCATTAAATGGACCAAAAAATGTATTAGTAGTCGGCGCTTCAACTGGTTACGGCTTAGCCTCTCGCATTGTCGCAGCCTTTGGATCTCGTGCCAATACGGTTGGCGTGTACTTTGACAAAGGTGCAGAAGGTGTACGTACTGCAACGGCTGGTTGGTACAACTCTGCTGCGTTTGAAGCAGCTGCTGCTAAGGAAGGTTTGAAATCCTTCAGTATCGTCGGTGATGCTTTCTCAGACGAAATTAAAAGCAAAACAATCGATCTGATTAAAACACAATTAGGCAAAGTTGATTTAATCGTATACAGTGTCGCATCTCCACGTCGCGTTCATCCAAAGACTGGAGAAGTGTTCTCTTCTGTTATTAAGCCGCTACATGAAGTTTATACGAATAAAACCGTTAACTTCCATACTGGTGAAGTAACTGAAGCGACGATTGAGCCTGCTACAGAAGATGAGCTAAGACAAACGATCGCCGTTATGGGCGGTGAGGACTGGAAAATGTGGATTGATGCGCTTCAAGCAGCAGATGCGATTACTGAAGATGCGACAACCGTAGCCTATTCTTACATAGGACCTGAAATTACGCATGCCGTCTACCATGACGGAACGATTGGTGCAGCTAAGCAAGATTTGCAGCAAACAGCAGACGTCTTGCATGACCAATTAAAGCAAAACGGCGGACGAGCATTTATTTCTGTGAACAAGGCGCTTGTTACTCAATCAAGCTCAGCAATTCCAGTTGTACCGCTTTATATCTCAGCTCTATACAAGGTGATGAAAGAAGCTGGAACGCATGAAGGCTGTATTGAACAAATGTACCGTCTATTCTCAGAACGCCTCTACATTGAAGGTGAAATTCCAGTAGATGACAAACGCCAAATTCGTATTGATGATTGGGAAATGCGTCCTGAAATTCAAGAAGCGGTAAGTAAAACATGGGAGCAGCTCACAACGGAAAACGTATATGAGCTAACTGACCTTGAAGGCTATCGCAATGAGTTCTTTGGCTTATTCGGATTTAACCGCGAAGATGTCAACTATGAAGCCGACGTAGACCCTAGCGTCGATATTCAAAATCTAAAATAAAGAAAGACAACAGTCATAGTAGCCTCGTGCTATTATGACTGTTGTCTTTTTCTTGTTTTTAGGCACCGTAATTTGTTAACCTATTATTAATCTGATAAGATGGAAGTAAATGCAACATCACATGAAGCTCGAATATACAAAGCTTGGAGGATAACATGGCTCAAATAAAAATTTTCTCTGGTTCTTCTAACCGCCCACTTGCACAATCCATATGTGAACAATTGAATGTTCCATTAGGTCAAGCCAACATATCACGTCAACAAAGTGGCGAGATCCATGTCTCCTATGAAGAAACCGTGCGTAACCATGATGTTTTTCTCGTACAGGCACTCTCTCACCCCGTCAATGAGCATTTGGTTGAGCTGCTCATCATGATTGATGCGGCAAAGCGTGCTTCAGCACGATCGATTAATATCGTGATGCCTTATTACGGCTACGCACGTCAGGAACGAAAAAGTAAACCTCGTGAACCAATCTCGGCAAAAATGGTCGCTGATGTATTAACTACAGCGGGTGCTCAAAGAATTATTACGATCGACCTGCATGCCGATCCTATCCAAGGTTTCTTCGACATAACCGTTGACCATCTCACCGCACTGGACATTATCATTAATTACATATGTGAGAAGAGAATAATTAATCCGGTCGTTGTATCACCAGATGCTGGACGAGCTACTGTCGCAGAAAAGCTGGCTGGCTTAATTGATTGTCCCTTTGCCATAATGATTAAAAATCGCCCCGCACACAATCAATCCGAGATTACGCATATTATCGGTGAAGTTGAAGGCATGACGCCAATTATTATCGAGGATATGATTGATACGGGCAGTACAATCGTTAATGTCGTTGAAGCGCTAAAGAAGAAGGGTGCAAACGATGCGTTTATTTGTGCGACCCACGGAATATTCTCAGGCGAAGCGTTACAGAAGCTGGATCACCCGAACATTAATGAGATCGTTATTACGAATACGATACAGCTTGATGAGAACCACTCCGATAAATTCGTCGTTCTAACCGTAGCCCCACTCATCTCCAAAGCGATTCAAATCATTACGGAGGGTGGATCCATTGCGACGTTGTTTAAGTCGTAAGCTTAAACTAGATCTCTAGCTTGAATTGAACACGAAGTTATTAACCAATGCTACTCTAAGCTTATTATCTACGCTGCAAAAAAAAGGACCACTCCATCGAGTGGTCCTTCTTTCAATTATATTAATTGTCATACTTTGACGGATTTCATTACGTGCTCTGTGATCCCTGCTCCAGCCAAGCAACCTCTTCAGTCGATAGCTTCAGCCCCATCGCACGAACGCAGGATTGAAGCTCCTCCATCGTCCGTGCGCCCGCAATAATAGCTGTTGGATAGCTCTGATTAGCAACATAAGCTAAAGCAATTTCTGCAGTAGACAACCCCTTCTCTGCAGCGAGCTTCTCAGCACGATCATACTTCGCCCAATTATCATCACTATAAAATACTCTAGCAATATCCTTATCTGTTATAGCGTCTGGAGAGAAACGTCCAGAGAAGAAGCCTCTTGCTAGCGGAGACCAGGACAAGCAAGGAAGCATTGTGTTTTCATGCATAGAAGCCATTTCTTCGTCGACATATAGCACACCGTTCCAATACGGCTCTTTGGGCTTAGCAAGACTGAGATTAGGAGAATTGAACGTAAATCCAACTAGTCCATGCTCAGCAGCATAGCGATTCGCTTCAAGTAATCGAGTAGGAGTCCAATTTGATACCCCTATCGCATGAATCGTGCCTGAATCAATATATTCATTCATCATCTCAACAATTTCACCAACCGTCAGCGAAGCATCATCACGATGCAGGGCATATAGGTCGATGTAATCTGTTCTAAGGCGCTCTAGACTAGTTTGTATCTCAGCATGCAATACATCCCGCTTCAAGCTTGAGATGCCGCCCTTAGTGAATATAACGAGCTCCTGTCGTAAATTTCGCTCTTCCACATAGCGGCCTAATACTGTCTCGCTTTCTCCCCCCGTATAAATATGAGCGGTATCAACCGTATTGCCTCCGATTTCAACAAATTGATCCAGCTGCTCTCTGTTCAGCTCATAGGTAGCAACCTGTAAATAATCTGTACCTTTAATCACTTTAGAAATTGGCTTTGAACAACCTGCTATGCTCATATATTGCATGAAAACACACTCCTTGTTCACGTTATCCGTTTAGTGTGACACGAGTTCCATTCTCAGCTGATTGTAAACATGCTTCAAGCACCTTCATATTAGCAATAGCGTCCTCTAGCGGGAACGGCAAAGGCTGCTCCCCATAAATCGCACGAGCGAACGCATCGGCTTGCAAGGAGTATGTATCCAAGCTCTCAGCCTTCATTTCCTCTACTCCTTGATCAGTATGAAGATAATAATTGCCTTCATTTTCATTTTTACCTAGAAATGCATGAGGAATCTCAATTCTTCCCTTCGTGCCGAGAATTTCCATCGGGTTGCGGAAGGCCGCCCACATGCCGCAATCGAACAATAGCGAGACATCACCAGGAAACTCTACTAGGCCTGCAGCCATCATATCGACGCCACCATGCTTCTCTGAGAACATAGCCTGCATCGTAGCCGCTATTGGTTCACGATCTAAGAAATATCGTGCAGCGCTGATTGGATAGCAGCCAACATCATATAACGAGCCGCCTCCCCATTCCTTAACAAAGCGGACATTGTCAGTGCTATCACCATTATTGAACGTAAATGAACCTTTAATTAGACGAAGATCTCCGATCGCTCCATCTGCGATGAGCTGCTTAATCCGTTCATAGCGAGGATGATAACGGTACATAAATGCCTCCGCGACGATAACCCCCATCTCCTTCGACACAAGCAGCATCTCCTCTGCCTCCTTGTGTGTTAAGGCAATTGGCTTCTCGCACAGCACGTGCTTTCCTGCTTTCATCGCTTTAATGGTCCATTCCTTATGCAGCTGATTCGGTAATGGTATGTAAATCGCGTCAAGCTCCTGATCATTGATCAGCTCTTCATAGCTGCCATAAGCTACTGGAATATTTAATTCCTTAGCTGTCTCTAGTGATTTTTCAAGAGAACGACTTGCAATTGCACGGACTTCATTAAGCTGTGAGCCTTGTATACCAGGTACTACTGAACGCTTTGCGATGGAAGCGCATCCAAGCACGCCCCAACGGATTTTTTGATTACTCATTTGTTTCCACTCCATTTCCCATTTGCTTTAGTTGCTTCTCTACGCTAGTGCAGTTATGATGTAAAGGTAAATATTGTTAAGCTAGCTCTTGCTTTATTATACCACTTGTTTGAGAGGTGCGGACATTGAAACATAAGCGGCTGCTTATTTTTTTTAGCACAGCTTTAACGCTAGTCATCGTCATCTATGCAGTAACAATGCTCTATAACATAAAACCAGCAGCTCCGACTTTTGTGGATACACCAATTGTAGAGCATAAACCTTCCATAGAGCTTGATAGCGAGGAACCTATAGTCATTGATGAAGAGATTTACGAGAATTCGTATACAGAGCAGCAACCGGAAGAAGATATTATTCAACAGGTTGAGGATCGTTTGGCACAGTTAACGTTAGAGGAGAAAATTGGGCAGCTTCTTATTGTTGGTATTGAGGACCGAGCTTCAACCGTAAGTACTGACACGAGGAGGCTCATTGCTGAGCAGGGCATTGGCAACATTATATTGTTTAAGCGAAATATTGACTCAGAGCAGCAGCTAACAACGTTCATCCATGAGCTGAAAAAGCTGCCTTCGAACGATATACCATTGTGGGTAACAATTGATCAAGAAGGCGGAAAGGTTAACCGATTGCCTGAGCAGTTCCCCTCAGCAGCTGAGCTAGGAGAGCTGAATGACACAGCCATTACGCAAGCAAATGGTGACCTAATTGGCAAAGCGTTAGCAGATTTATCCATTGATATGAACTTTTCCCCCGTGCTTGATATTAACAGCAATCCAAACAATCCCGTTATTGGGTCGAGAGCATTTGGAGCAACTGCGGATAGTGTCACTACACATAGCACTG
Source organism: Paenibacillus camelliae (assembly GCF_023715345.1). Taxonomy (GTDB): domain Bacteria; phylum Bacillota; class Bacilli; order Paenibacillales; family Paenibacillaceae; genus Pristimantibacillus; species Pristimantibacillus camelliae. The sequence goes on along the minus strand of NZ_JAMBNY010000015.1, from coordinate 79,537 downwards.
CCATGCTAGAAGGTTTAGGCAAGCATGTACTAACCGTCGGCAAGCACTTTCCTGGACACGGCGATACAACCATTGACTCACATATCGAATTACCTGTCATTGATAAAAGCTGGGATGAGCTTGAACAGCTAGAGCTCCTTCCATTCCGAACAGCAATTGCTAATGACATTGACGCGATAATGGTCGGTCATCTATTAGTACCGAAGCTGGATGCAGACTATCCTGCCTCCTTGTCGAAAACGATCATCTCTTATTACTTACGTAAGGTGCTGCAATTTGATGGTCTTATCATTACTGATGATTTAATCATGGGAGGTATTACCGAGCAGTATGAACTGTCTGAAGCAGCTGTTAAAGCCATTCAAGCAGGTAACACGATGCTCATTATCGGACATAAACCTAAGCAGCAGCAGCTCGTTAGACAACGTTTAATCGAAGCAGTCGAGCAGGGTGAAATAGATGAGGCGCTTATCGACGAGCGTGTAAGACTTGTGCTGAGCATGAAGCTGAACATGCAGGCTTATCTTCAATAACCATTGTAAGCTGAGCGAAGCGACAACATTAAACATGGTAAACAGCGACAACGAATGTTTCTAGAGAATAAAAAATAGCCTGTTGAGAAAACTCAACAGGCTATTCAAGTTCAATGGATTACTTAAACCTACCTCCACCGCCTCGAGAGCCGCCGCCTCTGAAGCTGCCGCCACCACCTCGAGAACCGCCGCCTCTAAAGCTGCCGCCGCCGCCTCGAGAGCCACCGCCGAAGCCGCCACCCCCAAAGCCACCACGGCCACCACCTCTGGAGTTGCGATTGGATTGATTCATCATTCTTCTCATCATTTCCATTTGAGCCAATTGACGAAGTCGTTCCTGCTCTGCACGCTCTCTCGCTTCCTTTGCGGCGATTTCTTGAGCTGCAATTTGTCTAAACTGCTCAAACTGATGCTGAGCCTGGATCATATCCTGTCCTAGCTGATCCAGCTTGCGAGGTGTTGCAGATAGCTGTTGTTGAATCTTTAATAGTAGTTCGAGCCCGTTGCTCTCCACACCAGCCATCATACCTTGAATCCGAATACCATTAAGCTGAAGCTGATGTCGAACCTGTTCGTAGCTATGCTTAAGCTGATTAACACGGTCACCATACGATTGATAAGTGCGGTTCAGCTCATAGATGAGCTGTTCGTGCTCCAGACTTTGTGCCTCAAGCTCATTCAATTCGTTCTGTGCTTCCTGCAACAGCTTCTCCGCTTCAAAATAACGCTGTACTTTGATGTCATTGTATTGCTGAGCAAGCTTAACCTTTTGCTCTACTCGAACTAGCTGCTCTGGAATTTGCAGCTGCTTCTGCTCAGCCTCATGCCAATGGAGTCGATCATATTGCTGCTTTGCCTGCTCAATCGCCCGCTCAGCTTGTGGCAAGCGGTCTACACGTAGATCCTTTAAGCCATCCTCTAGCGCTCGCGCATGCTCAAGATTGCCATCTCGTGCATCAATCGATTTGGTGACATCTGTAAGTGCAGTTTGCAGCCATTGCTCAATTCGGTTTGCACATTCTCTTGCCGACGGTACATCACCAATTTTTAAGGAACGTTCTATCGTAAGCAGCTGCCCGTTCATTGAATCAAACCATTGATAAGGGGAAATTTCCTGCAAAGTCAGCTGCTCCTGCTGGATAAGCAGATCAATTTTGCTCTTTGTTTGTTTAATATGCTCCGGCAGCTTACGCAATGTATCGATGAGATGCTCGTATGCATTTACATCATCCACCCAGCTTTGTATCGTTGCTTCCTCACTGCTTAGTCGTGTGCTTGCTTCGATGGGGTTGAATGCAAGCGTAGCGTCGATTTGCTCCAGCAGGGTCTCAATATCACGCTGTCTTTCAAACAGCGCTTGAAGCGTTGTTTCTGCATCTGTTGCAATCGACAATAATGCTTGCTTCCCCTGCTCAAAGCTGGATTTTCGCTCTTGTAGTAGTTTTACAGCAGCTGCTTCAATATTTTTATACTTATCAACTACTGCCTGGAGTTCCTCGATCGTTTGATCAATCTGATGTAGCGAACGTTCAAGCGATCTTAAATCTTGCTCTTTCCGCTGTAGCTGGGCCGGACTTAAGCCTTTCCATGCACGAAGCTGCTCAGGATAAGTAGATAGCTGCTGCAGTAAGTCATAAAGGTCATCCTCTACATCTCCTACAATCTCTCGCGATTTACCTTGAGAAAACTTTTTGATCTCATTCATCTCATGGTCTAGCCGCTGCAGCTTCTCTGAAATTTTTTCGTAGTGATCCTCCAGCTTTAGCAGAAGCTCTTTCGCGCGCTTACGCTTTTTACGTTGTACGACAACAATCATAATTAACGCAACAACAATAAGTAATCCAAACATGACTAGCATCGCATAGCCCGAGCCCTTACTGCTTGAAGTTGCTGCAGTGTCACCAGCTGGAGCTGCTGGAAGGCTGCTATATTGCTCGAGATAATATGCTAGACCATTGATCGTATCGTCTATCGCTTTGTAATAATTACCTTCTGCAGCATAAGGGTAAAACTGCTGCTCCAGAAAGGTGGTTACGGGATTTCTACCGTCCAGCTGCGCATATATAGCCTTCTCCAGCCGAGAGTCGATTTGCAGCTGAAGCTGAACTAATCCATCTCGGTCAGCGATTACAAGCAGGCCTTCATCCGCCCCAAGTCCCCAATCTGTAAATAGCAACTCACTATAGTCTTCTACTCCTCTTCCATCAAGCGTCTCTACAAGCAATACATTCAGCTTCACACCCTGACGATACATGCTTGTTTCCAGCGCATTCTTTTCTTGACTAGAGAGTGCCTCGATTTCATCCTGAATATATGTACCATTAGGAGTAATAGCTTGAACAGGCAGCACAAGAATAAGCTGAATACATATGAATACTGCAACTGTTAATAAAACACGAATTAAGCCTTTATTTTTTCTCCTTCTCATCAAGCGACCTCCATAAAGAAAAAGCCTGGTTTTCATAACCTGGCTTTTCCCCTCTTCCTTCATAGCTATATGAATGGATGACATTATTTATTTCCATTAAGCTCAGCTTTTAATGCAGCGAGCTCATCATCTATTGCATTAGCTTTAGATGATTTTAGCTGTTCCTCGAACTTCTGATCTAACGATTTATCTTCATTAGCTAATTCGAAAGCAGCGTCCGCCTCGTCATGCATTTTTTTAATTTTTTCCTCCATACGATTGAAGGTAGCACCTACGTCGTTTTTCCCTACACCCTTCATCGTAGAATTAATTTTTTGCTGTGCCTTAGCGGCCTCCGCTTGTGCAATAAGCGTGCTGCGCTGGTCCTTCATCTCGTTAACTCGTGCCTTCAAATCACGCAGCTGATCGCGCAGTTTATCAGAAGTAGCCTTCGAACGATTATAGCTTTCCTGCACCTTATCACGTTTCTCCGATTGCTTAGCTTTATCAGCCAATGCTTCTCTAGCGAGCTCGTCGTTGCCTGCAAGTAACGCTTGACGGGCTTGTGAGTCACGTTTGGCAACTAGCTCCTCAGCTTCCTTCAATTCACGCTCAAAGCGCTTCTCTACTGCCATCTGAGATGTTACCGCAGCCGTAACTTTTTCAACGTCCTCATCTAACTCGCGTAATACCTGGTCAATAATTTTAACCGGATCCTCCATCTTATCTATCGCAGCATTCACATTCGATTTACCAATACGAAACAATCGTTCAAAAATACTCATTTCAACAACCTCCCCGATTTTTACCGATATTAGTCATACGAAGCTGCTAGCCTTTCGTTTCAAGAAATTGCATTAATGGTTTCTTTATGGTTACATTGTTTGTTATTTATTCGCGTTATATTCTAACAAACCAAGGGCAATTGCACCGCTTAACCCCGCATTATCCCCAAGACCTGGCGGAATAATATATTGGTCAATATGCTCAAGTATCATTGAATGCTGAACATATCCATTTAAGTTCCGCTTCACTTCCTCACGAATTAATGGAAACAGCTGTTCTTGATGCATGACGCCTCCACCAAGAATGATTCGCTCAGGTGAAAGCAGCAATATTGTCGACATTAGTGCTTGTCCTAAATAGTACGCCTCAAACTTCCATGCCTCGTGATCCTTGCCTAGCTCATGCCCCTTTACTCCGAAGCGTCGTTCGATAGCTGGACCAGCTGCAACGCCTTCTAAGCAGTCGCCATGGTATGGACAGAAGCCTTCGTATGAATCCTCTGGATGACGTCTAACCGGAATATGTCCCGCTTCAGGGTGTAACAAGCCGTGCACCAGCTTCCCCTCCGTATAAACGCCAACGCCAACTCCTGTGCCGATCGTATAATATACACAGCTATCGAGCCCCTTTGCGCTACCCCAAAGTGCCTCTCCGAGTGCTGCCCCATTAACATCGGTATCAAAACCAATCGGAACATCAATGTACTGCTTAAGCTGACCTACAAAATCTACATTTCCCCAGCCTGGCTTTGGCGTCGAAGTAATATAACCATATGTTTCGCTGTTGCGATTAACATCGATTGGACCAAATGTACCCACACCAAGCGCATCAATTTGCTCTCCTTCGAAAAATTCACGAATTTTAGGAAAGACAATATCCGGAGACTCCGTCGGAAAATTGATTTTTTTCTCAATTACACCATGCTCATTGCCAATTCCACAAATAATTTTAGTTCCACCAGCTTCAATTGCACCAATTCTCACAAAGTGAACCCCCTAGGCTAAATATTAATGTATGATATAAATTGAATAAAAACATGAACAAAGGATGCACTTATCATTCCTGCTGCTGTAAATGATGTAATGCGCTTTCCATTCTTTTATTGTAATCATCTTGATGGGCTGTATTGATAAAGGTAACCTTCCCTGATCCTTTCCCTCTAGCTAAGCCATAGCGATGAAGCTGCGCTGCTAATCTTCGGACCGTGCCCACGCTACCATCAACGATACCGACATGCGACGGTAATATTTCTTGAAGAAGAGGCTTAAAGAATGGATAATGTGTACAACCTAAAACAATCATTCCGTAATGCTCCAAGTTATAGGGAGCAAGCTTATCCATAAAGTACTGCTTAACTTCCTCATCGTGAAACTGCATTCTTTCGCAGTACAACACGAGCTTTTCCATTGGCAGGGAATCTACAATGCCACTATCATCAACTCTTGTGACAAGGGCATAGTACTTCGGCAATGAGAGTGTTAGTGGTGTGGCAAACACAAGCACTCTTCGTCCAGTGGATGCATTCATCTCTACTGCTGGCTTAACAGCTGGTTCCATTCCTATAATCGGAATGCTTGGGTACCGTTCTCGCAGCAGCTCTACTGCAATACTAGTAGCCGTATTGCATGCTATTACAAGTGCATCAATATCAAGCTTCATCATCTGATGAACCGTTTCAAGAATATAGCCTTGTACATCCTCTTGACTTTTCGTTCCATAGGGAACATTCAGAGTATCCGCCATATACACGTAATCCTCAGTTGGAAGCCTTCTTAGCGCTTCATTGAGAACGGTTAACCCACCTATGCCTGAATCAAAAATGCCTATTGTCATAATTTATCGTTCCCTCTTACATCATCATAAAGTGTTCTCTCTCATCTTTATTCAATTAGATGATTATTGTGCTAGCTCCGGCACGATATGTGCTTCACCAGTTCCTAGAAGTGCATGCACGAGATTTCGTGCAGCTAGCATCGCCATTTGATCACGTGTTGCCTCGGTTGCAGATCCAATATGAGGAGTCATAACAACTTGATCCATATCTAATAGCGGATGCTGAGCGGGTAGTGGCTCTTGCATGAACACATCTAAACCAGCACCTGCAATAGTATGACTTTGCAGCGCGTGAATGAGTGCCTGCTCATCAACTGTCGCACCTCTAGATGCATTTATAAATATAGCACTTTGCTTCATCATTGAAAACTGCTCAGCGCCTATTAATCCTTTAGTCTCAGGTGTCAATGGAGTTAGCAGCACGATAAAGTCTGAATCACGAAGCAGCTGCTCCATGCTTTTATATTCAATGCCTAGTTCTTGTTCTAATGCAGGCTTGCGAGAACGATTGTAATAGGAAACCTCCATATCAAAGCCAAACTTAGCACGCTTAGTAACTACCTCTCCAATTCTACCCATTCCAATAATTCCAAGCTTTCGATGATGTACATCAAGCCCAAACAGCTTTCTGCCTTCATTTCCTTTCCATTGGCCTTGACGAATAAAGCGATCCAGCTCTGTTATGCGTCGAGCTGTAGAGAGCATCAATCCAACAATAAGATCTGCAACTGTATCATCAAGCACATAAGGCGTATGTGTACCAATCACTCCACGGGCACGCATAGCCGGTATATCAAAATGGTTATAGCCGACACTCATTGTGCTTATAACCTTAAGCTTAGGAGCAGATGTTAGAAGTTCTTCCGTTACTTTCATTGCGCCACTTGTAAAATAGCCTTCTACATCAGTCAAATAAGCTTGTAATCTCGTCTCATCTCGTTTTTCATCGGGCTTCCAAGATAAAACTGAACAGTGCTCCTCTAAATAACTCTTAACGTCCTCAGGCAGTCTACGATCAACAAAAATAAGCGGTTTCATCCCATTCCTCCTCAAAATAGCTACGTTAAGTATATTGGCATTTCGTCATTCTTTAACTAAGTAAAATGTACTAATTTAATCATAGCGGTATCATTTACGGATTACAACGAAAAAGAGCCCTTTTTTGCCTCAGAGAAGCAGTGAAAAAGCGCTAATTCTTTGTTGATCTATTTTTTTATTGAATAGATTGATAAACGGCGAGCTTATCGTTATCATGAAGATAGTGCGTAGCTAAGCGTTTTCTTAACATTCAATCCTCAAATTCCACCTATAGATATTGCAAAAAGAACGAAGGAGTCGCAAGCACGATTATAAATTTTTAATATTAAAGTGAGGAATCATGGGTTGAAAATTATTGATATGAATAAATTAAGAGCAAATATCCCGTTCTTTAAAGATATTGACCAGGTTTTGCTAGAAACACTTGTACCTTATATGCGTGAAGAAGCTTATAAGAAAGGGAGCGTTATTTTTCATGAGGGAGACGAGGGAAATCAAATTTTCTTCGTACGCTCTGGTATGGTAAGTATCTATACCTCTAACAAAGCTAAACGAATCACGCTAGCGTATCTAGCTAAAGGGGAATATTTTGGAGAGATGGCATTAATGCAGCCAGGTCTATCTCGTTCTGCTACTGCTGAAGCTCTGACGGCTGTAAAGGTATATTCACTTCACCGTTCCGATTTTCACCAGCTCGTAGAGAAAGATCGCAATGTTCCGTTTCTTTTGCTGAATTACACAATGGAAAGATTGCGCAAGGCCAATAATCAGATCTATGATTTGACCTTTCTTACGGTACAAAACCGTATCATCCGCCGCTTATTAGATCTAGGTAAAGAGGTCGGGGCAACACGCGAGGATGGTACCTGCCATATTCCTGTAAAAATTACACATCAGCAGCTTGCTGATACGGTTGGCGCTGCTAGAGAAACAGTGTCTAAAGTGATGATCGAATTACAAGATCAAGCGCTTATTGAATTAAGCAATAAAAAACTTACACTTCTTAATCCAGAAGCACTCATATCGAAGCTCCATGATTAATTAACTGACACATATTATGCTTAAAATTTAGGAGAGTATACAATGGCTTTAATGATGAATGAAAAAATAAAAGCAGCGGAAGTAGAGCTGCTTGATTTAGATGGACAAAACCTAGGATATCTTGCTACAAAAAAAGCGCTACAGCTTGCTAAAGAACAGCAAGCTGATTTAGTGTGTATCAACATAATGAGCAGCCCCCCACAATGCCAGCTCATCGCTCGCGGAAAAGCGAAGCAGGTCGTTCAGCCCAAATCCTCTGCACCTAAGAAAGAAAAGGAAATCAGGCTGACACCAACGATTGAGCAGCACGACTATGATACGAAGCTTAAGCAATGTGAAAAGCTTCTCCAATCCGGACATCCCGTAGCCCTTGTTATTAAGCTGAGCGGAAAGCAAGGCCCTCAAGCAAAGGCATTGCTAGAGCAAGTCATTATAGACCTGAAAGCTTATGGAAAAGCAGCAACGGGCATTCAACTCAGCGGCAAACAAGCAGCCGTAACAATCCTGCCATCATAGCGGTTGCCCGAAGGCGCCCAGCGGAGTAATCGGTGAGGGGCACCTTCACAGCTACTACCCACAATCGCTACAGCGGAGTAAACGTGAGGGAACCCGAAGCAATTACCCAAACAACGCTCCAGCGGAGTAATCGGTGAGAGGCACCTTCACAGCTACTACCCGCAATCGCTCCAGCGGAGTAAACGGTGAGGGCACTTCTAAGATACTACCCGCAATCGCTCCAGCGGAGTAAACAGTGAGAGTGTAAAAGCAAAGCGGTTGCCTTTGTCCTCTGATTTTTACAACAGATGATTATTCGAGAAATCAGAGGACAACAGCAATTGGAACCTCACTGTTTACGGAGCGATGAAATCAGTGGACAACAGCAATTAAAACCTCACTGTTTACGAAGCACACAAAAGGGGTCTCAAAGTCAAAAGTGACTTTGAGACCCCTTCATATTTTTATTCCTCAGAAGAAGGAATTCTAGAGTTAGACAGCAATGTATTAAGCTCCTTCATGAACATGTCAATATCTTTAAACTGACGATATACAGAAGCGAATCGTACATATGCAACCTCATCAACTGGATACAGCTGCTTCATAACACTAGCTCCAATTGCACTGCTATCTACCTCTGCAAGAGCTGTCGTTCGAAGCTCTTTCTCAACCTCAGACACGATCACTTCTAAGCGTTCCACTGGAACTGGACGCTTTTCGCATGCTCGAATCAAGCCTCTAAGAATTTTATCACGGCTAAATTCTTCACGGCTGCCGTCTTTCTTAATAACGATAAGCGGCGTTTCCTCGATCATCTCAAATGTTGTAAATCGTCGACTGCACTTCTCGCATTCACGACGCCTACGAATGGATTTGTTTTCGTTAGCAGGACGGGAATCTAAAACTTTAGTACCTGAGTAATCACAGTATGGGCACTTCATCTATAACCCTCCTTTCTTTTTGCCAGACGTTTCCTGTAATAAATCATTAAATCTCGCACATAATACTTTTACCAACCGCAAGGAGGTGAAACAATATGTCACGAAATCGTAACAGCAACCAATTGCTAATTCCTCAAGCAATCGAAGCTATTGATCGATTGAAATTCGAAGTAGCGCAAGAACTTGGTATCGCGATTCCACAAGACGGTTACTACGGTAATGTTCTTACTAAAGAGACTGGTTATATCGGTGGTAACATCACTCGTCGCCTTGTCCAAATCGCGGAACAATCTTTAGCAGGTCGTTAATTTATAATTTAGTGTTCTAGAAGTATGATGCAATGGGTCTGCCCTACTTAGGGCAGTCTCATTGCTTATTAACGCCTCAATTGTTAAACATATTATAATATTGCAGCTTTATCTCAGTCCAGCTTAAAGTTCTGATTTGCCGACTGCATCAATTTCCATTTGAGCATGATGAGCTTCGTGCTTTAGCTTAGGATAAAGCTCTTTATACTTATTGTAGTAATAAATAACCTTCTGTACATATTTCCGTGTTTCTCCAAATGGGATTTGATCTGCAGACTCATAGCTTCCATCCCACGTGCCTTCCTCCAGCCACCTTATTACGTTACCGGGTCCAGCATTGTAAGCGGCGACCGATTTAATAAGATCTCCATCAAATCGATCTAATAGATGCTTAATATACCATACCCCTAGCTCTATATTCGACTCAGGATTAAACTTGAGCTCTTGAACTGTAAATTTATCCATATCAGTTAGCTCGATAATCCATTCTGCAGTTGTAGGCATTAGCTGCATTAATCCAACGGCTCCCTTATGGGATTCTCTTCCTGTTTGAAAATTGGATTCGACACGTATAATGGCTGCAATCAGATGAGGATCAACCTCATATTTATCCGACATTTCAACAATAATTCCTTCGTATTTCACAGGGTACATCCATTTACTTAACCAGCTCGACTGAATAAATAGAATTGCGATAAAGCATATGATGACTAACAGCAGCAGTTTACGGCGCGTTCGTTTTTTCTTCATTCGCTACCTAGCCTTTTCATAAGCGATTCAACCTGCTGCCGGGTGTATTCTAACGTTGAAGAGTTATCGATAACCCAGTTGGCTCGACTTTTCTTCTCTTCAATATCCATTTGGGATGCAATTCGTGCTTCCGCCTCATCCTTTGTTAAACCATTTCGCTTCATTAAACGTTCAAGCTGCAGCTCACGAGGGATATAGACGACAAGTACCCCTTCATATAAATGAGCCTGATTCGTTTCATACAACAAAGGGATATCTGCTACGATTAACGCATGAGGCTGCTGCTGCTTGTACACCTCAATGGTTTGAAGCATTCGTTCTCGAATCGCTGGATGAGTAATCTGCTCCAGCTGTTTAAGCTTGTCCGAGTCAGAAAAAACAATAGAGCCTAGTTGCTTTCGATTTAAGCTACCGTCTGGATAGAGTACTTCCTTACCAAAGCTTTTCGCGATTTGTAGTAGAGCGGGCTCTCCCGGCTCCACTACTTCGCGAGCAACCTGATCCGCATCAACAAGCAAAGCATTATGCTCAACTAGCATTGCGCTGACTGTACTTTTACCACTAGCAATTCCGCCTGTTAATCCGATCAGCATTGCATTCACCTCACTAAAATAATTTCATTACACCTAATAAAATGAGCAGCAGTCCCGGCAAACCACTTATATAATGTACCATCGGTAAATGTGAGAGCTTACGGCCGAGCATCGTACCTACTATAAGAAACATCGCACTAAAGCATGCAATGATTAATGGCGTATAAACGGCTGGAAGCCCAAGCATAGCCGCTCCTAGTCCTGCCCCAAGCGCATCCAGAGACAGTGCTATGCCAAGCATCAAGGCCTCAGAGGAGGATATCGTTCCAGAATCATCAAAATCTGCCGTCTGTGGCTTACGTAAAATCTGTATGACCACTCCAAGTCGCTTAAATTCAATTGTAAACAATGTAGAATTAATCATCTCAGGCTTCGCATGCTCGTTGCTAAGCTGTGCTTGCTGTCCATGATCATCACCATCTTGCACTAGCTCAGTATGAACTTCCTTTTGCTCACGTAGATTTCGATAAAATTGATATAAAGCCCAGCATCCAATTGCAATTAATATGACTGCACCGATTCGACTTGCTACAATTGGCGGTAAAAAAGAGGTAAGCCAAGTACCCGCCTGCATGGAAATAGCAATAACACCGCCGGAGCAGCAAGCTATAATTACTATTGAAAGAAACGGAATCGTTATTTTACGCAAACCATAGGTTATTCCAACACCGAAGCTATCAAGACTCACTGCAATGGCTAATGCCGCAATAGACGCAAAATGTATGAATAACATGTTCGAACTCCTTCCTACATCAGTACAATACGTCGTAGACAAATGCCTACAAGCGTAACGTATCATATGCGTAGGTAAGGATATCCGTGATTATTCTATTTTTTCATTCGCTGACATTTGGGACAGATATGCGTCCCTCTACCACCAACTACGAATTTCTCAATTGGGGTCCCGCAGCTGCTGCACGGCTCATTTACTCGACCATATGCAAGCAACTGCTGCTGGAACATCCCCATTTCACCTTGTCCATTAACATAGGACTTAATCGATGAACCTCCTGCTTCAACAGCACGACTTAACGTATCCACAATAGCTTGATGCAATCTTTTCCATTCCTGAGTTGTTAACGTATCTGGCGTACGCTCCGGGTGTATTTTAGCAGTAAACAGCGCTTCATCGACATATATATTCCCTAATCCAACAATTAATTCTTGGTTTAATAGGAGTGGCTTTATTTTGGATGTACGTTTTTCCAGCTTACTGCGAAGCAGCTCGAACGTAAATTGATCCGATAACGGCTCAACACCCAGCTTTCTCAGCGGGAGCTCGAGCAGCTCCTCACCCTCCTTGAATAAATGCATCGTACCAAATTGACGAACATCCTTATATCTTAACTGGGTTCCATCCGTAAAATCAAATATAACATGGGTGTGCTTCTCCACAGGCTCATCATCGACATATACCCCGTAGCGGCCCTCCATACGTAAATGGGAAACAAGAACCAAACCATCTAATATAATTCGAAGAAATTTTCCTCTTCTTGCTACATCGACAATGCTGTGTCCGATCAAAGCATCGCAAAATTGCTCAATTTCCTCTGGTTTTTGAATAATTCTAGGCAAAAACACTTGAACATTCTCGATTGTTTTTCCAACAACAAGCGACTTTAATGTTCTTGCAACCGTTTCTACCTCTGGTAGCTCTGGCAATTTCCGTCACCTCAATTTAATTATTTCGCTTCATACCAGCTATCGCCATAGCTTACTTCAGCAACGAGAGGAACGTCAAGCTTGATTGCTTCTGCCATAACCTGCGGTACAAGCTCCTTCATAAGCTCAAGCTCATTCGGTGGCACTTCGAATACAAGCTCATCATGCACCTGCAGTAGCATCCGGCTTTGTAGATTGCGCTGCTTAAGCTCATCATTCATGCGAACCATAGCCAGCTTGATAATATCTGCCGCTGATCCTTGAATTGGTGTATTCATCGCTATTCGCTCTGCAAATGAACGTATATTGTAGTTCGAGGCATGAATATCAGGAACATAACGACGACGCTCCAGCAATGTAACGATATAGCCGTTTTGCTTCGCCTCAGCTACAATATCATCCATGTATTTGCGAACACCGCTAAACACATTAAAATACTGCTCAATAAACTGTGACGCTTCCTTACGTGTGATTCCTAGATTTTGTGATAGTCCAAAATCACTAATGCCGTATACAATACCAAAGTTGACTGCTTTCGCCGATCGGCGCATATTGCTGTCCACCTGATCAGCTGTAACTCCAAAAACATCCATTGCTGTTTTCGTATGAATATCGAGGTTATGATTGAACGCTTCCTTTAACCGTTCATCACCCGAGATATGAGCAAGAACACGAAGCTCAATCTGAGAGTAGTCTGCAGCAACAATACTCCAGCCTGGCTCAGATGGAACGAATGCTTTTCTTATTTTTCTTCCCTCTTCCAAACGAATTGGAATGTTTTGTAGATTAGGGAATTGAGAGCTTAATCGTCCTGTCGCTGCTATCGTTTGACGATAGTACGTATGAATATGCCCCGTTTCCTCTCTGATCTCCTTCAACAAACCTTCAATGTATGTAGATTGAAGCTTAGACAGCTGTCGGTAATCAAGAATATGCTGAACGATCGGATGATACGGAGCTAGCTCTTCAAGCACTTCAGCATCAGTAGAGTAGCCTGTTTTTGTTTTTTTCTTGGCAGGCAATCCAAGCTTTTCAAACAGCACTTCACCTAGCTGCTTAGGAGAGCTAATCTTAAATTCCATGCCAGCAAGCTCATATATGCTAGTTGTAAGTCGGGATAAGGCGGCCTCAAGCTCCACACCTTGCTGCTCCAGCTCTTTGCGCTCCACACTGATGCCTTGTCGCTCCATAGTCGCCAGTATCCGAGATAATGGTCCTTCAAGATCATAATAAAGTGAGGTCATTGACGTATCCTCTAGCTGCTTATTCAGCTTTGGTACAAGCTGCTGAACGATGCTCGCCTTCACCGCCAAATGATTAAAGAGCACAGACTGCTCTGGAAGCTTTAGCTTTGCTCCCTTACCATAGACTTCATCGTCTGAACGCAGTCCAAGCAGACCATTACGTTCAGCTATCGTATGTAAAAGCTGATTACCGTCTGTTGGGTCTAATAAATACGCAACAAGCTGTACATCAAAGAAACCCCCACCTAGCTTAATACCGTGCCAATGCAATACAAGCTCTATCTTATGTAAATCGTATCCATATTTTTTGATCTGTTCGTCGCCAAGCCAGTTAACAACTTCAGCTAGCTCCTGCTGCTTTAATAATGTAGGCGAGATGACAAATACCTCATCCCCAAACGCAATTGCTAAACCATTGAACGTTGCATGATGCGGATTGTCTCCGATCGCTTCGATGTATAAGCCATGCTCCTGTTCTTTGCCCAAATAATCGATTAGCTGTGGCAGCTGGTCAAGGCTATCTTCAGTCAAATGATGAATACGAAGAGCTTCTAGCGCTTGCTTTGCTTCCTCTTGATTGGAGCTGCTGCCCACACTTACATCAAGACGTTCTAGCAATGACTTAAACTCGAGCTTACGCAGCTGTTCGGCTAGTGTCGATGAATCATAACCGCTATACGACATCTGCTCCTCAGTCAATGTAATCGGAACTTCTCGGAAGATCGTCGCTAGCTGCTTACTCATTAAAGCAGATTGCTGGTGATTCGTAAGGTTTTCCTTAAGCTTCCCTTTTTGAGCATCTAAGTTTTCGATGACTTCTTCGACCGTTGGGAACTGATGGAGCAGCTTAAGCGCTGTTTTTTCTCCTACTCCTGGAACGCCAGGGATATTATCGGAGGTATCTCCCATTAAACCTTTAAGATCTATAATTTGCTTCGGCTCTAGTCCGTATTTTTCCTGAATCGTTGCGGGAGAATAAAGCTCAACCTCGCTAACACCTTTGCGTGTAACAGCGATTGTTACGTTAGACGAAGCAAGCTGCAGCATGTCCTTATCACCAGAGATGACAAGAGTTTCAACATTTTGCTTGTCCGCTTCGGCAGTAAGTGTACCGATAATATCATCAGCTTCATATCCTTCGATCTCGTATTGAGCAATACCAAACGCTTGAATAAGCTCCTTCAGCATTGGAAACTGCTGTGATAGCTCAGGAGGAGTTTTCTGTCGTCCGGCTTTATATTCTGTAAATTGTTCGTGTCTAAAATTGGTTTTCCCAGCATCAAAGGCTACTAATATATGCGTTGGCTTTTGCTCTTCAATCAGCTTCAATAGCATGGTAGTAAATCCGTAGATCGCATTCGTTTGCATACCTGAAGAGTTTGTAAGAGGCGGCATAGCGAAAAACGCACGATATGTAATACTATTCCCATCTATAAGCATCCATTTTTTCATTTGAAGCTGCACCTCATTCTTTTTAACTTAACATACTCTATTATGATACCACAAAAAGGACCTTCCCTAATCATTTGATCTAGGGAAAGTCCTTTTTCGACAAAACAATACATGTATGATCACCAAGCTCAGCTTTCAGCACCAAGAAGTTTGAATAAAGCTAGGGACAGAGGAGCGCAGCGTACGAATTATGTACGTGAGCACCACAAGGCCCGGCTGAATTCAAAATTCGACGTCGATTAATCCTTCAGTTCAACCTCGTGATCAAAGCTGAATCTTTTTGAACTACCTTTTCAATAAAGGTTCAAAAAGTTCAGCTTTCAGCACCAAGAAGATTGGATGAAGCTAGAGATTGAGAAGCGCAGCGTACGGTATTGGTACGTGAGCATCGGAAAGCTCGGCTGAATTCAATATTCGACGTCGATTAATCCTTCAGTTAAACCTCGTGATCAAAGCTGAATCTTTTTGAACTACCTCTTCAATAAAGGTTCAAAAAGTTCAGCTTTCAGCACCAAGAAGTTTGAATAAAGCTAGGGACAGAGGAGCGCAGCGTACGCATTATGTACGTGAGAACCGCATGGCCCGGCTGAATTCAAAATTCGACGTCGATTAAGCTTCCAGTAATACCTCGTGATCAAAGCTGAATCTTTTTGAACTACATCTTAAGCGTTTAGGTCTGGACGTTTGCCTGTTACGAGATAGACAACACTCTCACCAATATTCGTAGCATGATCACCATAGCGCTCGATATAGCGACCAACGAAGCTTAATACTTGCGCTTGTGCGATATTGCGTGGGTTTTCCATCATAAGCAAAACGAGCTCGCGTGAAATTTGACTATATAGCGCATCGACTTGATCATCGTCTTTTGCCATTTTATAAGCAAGGTCCACATTCTCATCCACATAGGCCTGTATCGCTTCATACGTCATGTTACGAGCAATCTCACCCATCCGTGGCAGATCAATAATCGGCTTAATGAGCGGCTCTCCTTGCAGTCTTAGCACCGCATTGGCAATATCACGAGATAGATCACCCATACGCTCTAGATCGTTAGCAATACGAAATGCTGCAATGATTCTGCGAAGGTCCTTAGCTACTGGCTGCTGCGTAGCAATCAGCTTCAAGCCAAGCTCTAATATTCTTTCTTCCATCTCATTGACTTTAACGTCATCTGCAATAATCTTTTTTGCCTGCTCCTGATCATTATCCTTGAGTGAGTTAATTGCTTTTTCAACTGATTGCTCAACAAACTCGCCCATTTCTACAAGCCATTGATTCAATTGCTCAAGACCTTGGTCAAATTCTTTACGGAACGTCATCATGATGGAATCCTCCCCAATCGTTATCTATTTTTATTTATCCGAAGCGACCGCTAATATAATCCTCTGTACGTTGATCCTCAGGATTCGAGAATAGCTTCTCTGTATCATCGTATTCAACAACTTCCCCATTTAGGAAAAACACGGTTTGATTGGATACGCGAGCTGCCTGATGCATGTTGTGCGTAACCATAACAATCGTATATTTATCTCGCAGATCCTGCACAAGCTCTTCAATCTTCAGTGTTGAAATCGGATCAAGCGCTGATGTTGCTTCATCCATAAGAAGAATATCAGGATTTACAGCAAGTGCTCTTGCAATACATAGACGCTGCTGCTGACCACCCGAGATAGATAAAGCTGAACGCTTAAGATGATCCTTTACTTCGTTCCACAGCGCAGCTGATTTCAAGCTCGTTTCGACGATCTCATCGAGCTTTTGCTTGCTTTTTATACCGTGCAAGCGAGGACCGTATGCAATATTGTCGTAGATTGATTTCGGAAATGGGTTAGGCTGCTGGAATACCATTCCTACCTTTTTACGAAGAGTTTCAACGTCGACCTCCTGAGAGTAAATATCAGTCCCGCTAATCGTAAGTTTACCCTCAATTCTCGTTCCCGCTATCATATCATTCATTCGATTCAACGTACGAAGCAGTGTCGATTTACCACAGCCAGAAGGTCCGATAAAAGCTGTGACTGCTTTTTCAGGTATTGTAAGGTTAACGTTTTTTAGTGCATGAAAGTCTGTATAAAACAAATTCAGGTCTTTTGCTTCTATTAAAGTAGACATTCATAATTCCTCCATATCTATAGGTTCAGTAAGTTAGATGTTCTTCTGATATTTGTTCCGAATGATAACCGCAGTAATATTAAGCAAAATTAATATCGCTAGCAAGATGATAATCGCACTTGCTCCCAAATCCTTAAATGCAACCTGTGGTCTTGAGATCCAGTTGTAAATCTGTATTGGCATCGCTGTAAATGCGTCCGTCAAGCTCTTCGGTAAAAATGCAACATAGGTTGAAGCACCCACGATAATAAGTGGAGCCGTTTCACCGATAGCGCGAGAAGCAGCTAGAATAACTCCAGTTAAAATACCTGGCAACGATGAAGGCAATACAGAACGAGATACTGTTTGCCATTTTGTTGCGCCTAGTGCGAATGATGCATCTCTTCTTGAACGCGGCACTGCACGAATCGCTTCCTGAGCCGCTACAATAATAATTGGCAGTACGAGAAGCGTCATTGTAAGTGCTCCGGAAATCAAGCTTTTTTGGAGACTAAGCATACGAACAAATAATGCCAAACCTAAAATACCGTAAACGATAGAAGGAACGCCTGCCAACGTACTAATATTTAATTGAATTAAACGTGTTAATTTATTTTTTGGTGCATACTCCTCTAGATATATTGCCGCGCCCACTCCAAGAATAAAAGATAGAGGAACTAGGATTAACATGATATACATAGAGCCGACCAAGCCTGATTTCATACCCGCGTCTTCCGCTTTTCTTGATGGGAAATTCGTGAATAGATCCGGTGATAAATTCGACCAGCCATCGATGATAATGTCAACCAATAATACGGTAAGAGCGATAATCCCAACCGATGTCGCAAGTAAGAAGATCATATGAAGCGATTTATCTTTTACGCGGCGATTCGCAATTTGCTTACGGTTCGCATCATGGAAAATATTCATCCTAGTACTCCTCTCTGAAGCGTCTTGAAATGTATTGCGCTAAAATATTTAGTAGGAATGTAAATACGAACAACGTCATACCAACGGCAAAAATTGATCCATATTCAATACTACCGTGAGCGATATCTCCTAAGCTCACTTGAACAATATAAGCCGTCATCGTCTGAATACTATCTAACGGATTAAACGTTAACGTCGGTGTTGAGCCTGCTGCTAATGAAACGATCATCGTTTCACCTAGTGCACGTGAAAAGGCAAGCACCGCGGAAGATACGATACCAGAGAAAGCAGCAGGAACGACGATTTTAAGTGCTACCTCAAAGCGAGTTGCACCAAGCGCATACGCACCATCACGCAATGAACGCGGAACAGCACTCATTGCATCCTCACTTAAGGAACAGATCATTGGAATGATCATAATACCAACGGCAATCCCTGCACTCAATGCGTTATAGACGCCGGCACTTGGGAAAATAAACTGTATTATTGGTGTAATAATACTAATGGCAAAGTAACCATATACAATCGTCGGAACACCTGCAAGCACCTCAAGGATAGGCTTTACAATTCTGCGAACCTTATCTGGTGCATACTCAGATAAATAAATCGCACTCGCCAAACCAATTGGCAGAGCAACAATAATTGCGATTGACGTAATCATTAACGTTCCTGCTAAGAGCGGCAATATTCCAAATTGCTTAGGCTCAATGAGCGCTGACCACTTCGTTCCGAATAGAAAATCAAATATAGGGATTTCTCTAAAGAAGTTTACTGTTTCTGATAATAATGTTATGACAATTCCAATTGTCGTAAAGACCGATACAATCGCACATAAAAATAGTAGTATAGGCATGATTTTATTAAGTATGCTTACACGACTATTTTTAAATGGATTGCTGCTTGCATTCGTTTTATCTATGGTTGTCTCTTGCTTGTTAGGCATCCTTTTTGCCTCCCCTATTGTTTACAATTCTTTAACATATTAGGAGAAAAAAAAGTGATGCCGAGAGACACCACATTTTTCTCTTTTACTGACTAAACACTATGATTCATTTATTTAAGAGCGTCGATTTTAGCTAGTTGCTCGTCGTATGCTTCTTGCGGCATACCTACATATCCAACCTCGCCAGCAAGCTCACTAGCATTTTCAATGTAGAACTTAACGAATTCTGCTACTTCTGGGCGAGCCATTTCTGCGTTGTTAACGTAGAAGTAAAGCTCACGAGAAAGTGGGGTGTAAGAACCATCTTTAATTGTGTCAAACGTTGGAGCTACTGCACCATTACCGCCATCGATTGGAACAGCTTTTAATGTATCTTGGTTTTCCTCGTAGTATGCATAACCGAAGTAACCAATACCATTCGGTGTACCAGCAACGCCTGTTACAAGCGTATTATCATCCTCAGAGAATGTAACACCCTCTGTTTTCATGTTTGCATCTTCAAGAACTACTTCTGCGAAGTAATCATAAGTACCTGAGTCAGCACCTGGGCTGAAGATTACGATTGGCTCTGAAGGCCATTCTGCACGAATGTCAGACCAGTTTACTGCATTGCCTTCAACAGAGAAGATTTTTGTAAGCTCTTCAACTGTCAGATGATCGATAAAGTCATTTTGTTGGCTCACAACTACAGATAGACCATCATAAGCTACATCGATTTGGGTAAATTCAATGCCTGCTGCTTTTGCAGCTTCTGCTTCAGAATCCTTCATTGGACGAGAAGCGTTGGCAATTGGAATTTCACCAGCTGTAAATTGCTTCATACCGCCGCCTGTGCCAGAAACTCCGACTGGAACACGTACGTCAGGATGTACTTTTCTGAACTCTTCAGCAACGGCTTCTGTTACAGGGAATACTGTTGAGGATCCATCGATTTTGATTTCACCGCTAAGCTTAACTTCTGGCTCAGTAGACTCAGTTGGTGCATTTGCACTGTTTGTTGCTGCAGGTGCATTAGAGTTACTTGGTTGATTTGCTTCCTTATTGTTATTGTTGCCACATGCTGCTGTAAATACGAGTACTGCAGCCATAACTAGTGTTGCGAACCCCTTAATTGTTTTGCTCTTCAAAATAACCACTCCTCTTTTCATTTCCCTATTTGTTTATTCTCTTATTTGTCTTACATGTTTATAGTAATCATTGTTTGTTAATCTCATATTTTTATAATGTAAACACTGTGTAAAATAATTTTATTTGTTTAAAGGTTGTGTTTACATAAATATTACTTGTGAAGCTCTGAAAGCTTATTAAGCTCATTCATCGTTGCTTGTGCCTGTTCATTGGCCAGTTGAGCCTGTTGGTCGATATGCTGCAGTTCCTGTTTGTTTTGAGCAACCATCTTAAAGAGATCTTGAAAGATGGATTCCGCATTAGTAATCATTTCATCACTTTGTATACTAAAAATAGCCCCTCGCTCCGTTAAGTGCTTTGTGTCATGTATGGCTGTAACAATTTGCTCGATAGCCTCTTTGATTTGTACAGCATAGCGTTTTGTTTGTGAGGCAAGATTCATCATCTCCGTCGCTACGACACCGAAGGACCTTCCGTGCGCTCCAGCGCGAGCTGCCTCGATCGAGGCATTAATGGCAAGCAAATTGCTTTGCTCACTCATTTCCTGCACCAGCTTTGTCACGTTTTGAATCGTTGTGGCACTCAACTGCAGTTGTTCCATCTGTGTTTGCTGCTGCTTAGCATTGCTGCTTATGATGGCCACTGTGTCAGTAAGCTTTTGCAGCATATTTTTCCCTTCTAACGTCATGTCGACCATTGTCTCAGATTTATGCTCACTTACTTGAACAGCAGCATGGACCTGTTCTACTTCTTCTACAATTCGTTTAATCGTACGCTTGGAGGAAGAGATCAGATGATATTGCGCTTCCTTCGATTGATTTTGCAGCGCTGTTGATAGCTTCAATAAGTCAGACATCGTTAGCACACCTTTTACACGCTTGCCATCACAGACGATGACGCAATCATACAGGTGTGTGCCTGTACGGCCTAAAGCTTGCTTAACAACGTCATAAAGCTCTGTATGTACATCCACAATTAAGGGGTTAGTATCGGTTAGCTTTATTATTGGTCGTTGACTATACAGCTCTCTAACTAATGGCAAGCTTAGCTTAATGAATAAAGCGTTACGCATAACAAGTCCAATTGGCTGTTGGCCTTCATCGACGATGACGATGCATTCATGCTCAGGCTGCTCTCTGAACAGCTCAAGTGCTCGCTCACAATTCAAGTTCGGTGAAATAAAGGGAACACTCGTTACCGATTGAATAAGTATGTCATCAGTTTGTTCGAATGTTTGAAGAAGGAACTCTGCCTCCTTTTCTTCATTAGAATACACACTTTCATTCATCTCTTTATGCTTAATCTGGGTTGTCTTGGATGTGAATGATTCATGCTGCATCTTCTCTTTTTCATGTAATGCCTGCATTAAGATCATCTCCTATCACTGTATCTTAAGACCTACTATAGGAGATAAGCATTAGCTAACATGCAATGCTTTGTAAAGTTAATATTAAATTTCGTCTACATAAACGATATCTTTGTCATAGGACAGCTTTATATTGTTGTATATCCGCTCTATAATAAGAGTGAAGGGAGGAAGGCTCTATGGAGGCAACTCACGAAATCGTCCCGTATGACAATCCTTTGCTGAGTGTCCGTATTTTTCAAACACATCGAGAGCAGAACACTCGCACAGAATGGCATTACCATAAACAGCTTGAACTGCTGCTTATACTTAACGGCAAGCTAGATTTGTATATGGAAGATGAATCATTGCAGCTTTGCAAGGACGATGTCGTCATTTTAGGGGCTTCAGAGCTTCATCGTGATTATTGTTCTGAAGCGCTAGAATATATTGTTGTGCAATTTGATCTGGAGCATTTCTTCGATCAGAGCTCAATCTCTTATATGCGTTACTTTTCTGATACTCATGCTCCTTTAAGTAAAGCCAATTATATCTTTAATGAGCATCCGCACATAAAGGCTGAAATCGCACGCTATATTCGAAGTATTCTAGAAGAAGCAACAACGAAAAATATAGGCTATGAAATCGCAGTAAGTATATTAATCAAGCAAATTCTATTAATGCTGCTTCGTAATGACAGCAAAAACATTATAGCCGAGCAGGAGCCCTTCGATAAAATTAGGCTCAAGCCTGTACTCGACCATGTCGAGCAGCATCTCGATGATCGTATTCAAGTAGAGGAAGTATGCCGCATTGCCAATATGAGCTATTATTATTTCGTCAAGTTTTTCAAAAAAACAATCGGACTATCTTTTACTGAATATGTAAACTATCGTAAAATAAAACGGGCTGAACGCCTTTTGTTAACGAAGGATTTAAGTATAATGGAGGTGGGAGAAAAAATTGGCATGCCCAATATGGCCCACTTTTACAAAATGTTCAAAAAGTATAACGATTGCTCTCCAAAGCAATACCAAAAGAAAATGCTGCTTTGGAAATCTGAGGAGTAGATTGTGGTGGATGCACGATATGAAGCTCAACTATTCTATAGCATCTTTAAAATGTAAAAACTCGCAAGTCCTATGTGTTAGGGCTTACGAGTTTTTTTGGCATTACGAGCTTGTAGCCGACGCCTCGAATCGATTCAATACGTACGGACTGCTGTTCAAGCTCCAGCTTTTTCCGAAGAGAGCTTACATGGACATCAACGGTGCGCTGGCCTCCGATATAGTCAAAGCCCCATACGACATTCATGAGGTCATCACGACTAATGACCATACCTGGTCTCTGAACAAGATATAGCAGTACTTCGAACTCCTTCGGACGCAAGGAAATGGGCTGTCCTTTAACACTCACTTCATACTTCTCAGGATAAATAGACAGCTCACCAGCCTGAATCACCTTCTCATCAGAAAGTAGTGGTTTGGGATCCTCATTTTGAGTGCGACGAAGAACTGCTGATACACGGGCAAGCAATTCTGCTACACCGAAAGGTTTTGTTATATAATCATCAGCTCCATGCTTCAAACCTTGTACTACTTCTTCCTCTGCATTGCGAGCCGTAAGAATAATGACAGGCGTTCTCACTCCATTCTGGTGAAGGCGATTAAGAATTTCAAACCCGTTCATGCCAGGCAGCATAATATCTAGAATAATGAGATCAAACTTGTTCTGCAGCGCTGTCTGCAGCCCCTCACCACCATGCTCGATGACAGTAGTGTCATATCCCTCTTGTGTCAAATTGTAAGATAATAACCTTGAAAGTGTCGGCTCATCCTCAATGACCAGTATTTTATTCGACATTGCTTGACCTCCATACGAAACAATAATTCAATTAAGCATAGTGTAACACTAATATTAAAAAAATGTAAAACAATTAATGCATTAACGGAAGCTCTAGTGTAAAGGTTGTCCCTTCTCCAACTGCACTCTCCACAGTGATCGTCCCTTTATGCATCTCAACTAAATGCTTAACGATCGATAGACCTAGTCCCGTCCCGCCTGAACCTCTGGAACGTGCCTTATCCACACGGTAGAATCGCTCAAAGATACGTGGAAGATCTTTCTCTGGAATACCAATACCCGTATCTTTAATCGTAATTTGTACCTTCTCTTGCTCAGTAAGTGATATGTTAACGAAAATTTTCCCGCCTTCTGGTGTGTAGGATATTGCATTACTCAGCAGGTTAACGAAAATTTGTCTTAATCGATCCTCATCCCCCTCCATATAAAGCTCCTCAGGAGAATAAAGATTTACTTCGATTTGCTTTTGATCTGCACTAACCTCAAGGATGGCAATCGTATTAGTCATAAATTGCTTAATATCTACAGGAGATAATATAAGCGGAGCACGACGAGATTCAATTTTAGACAGCTCCAATATATCACCAATCAGACGATTTAGACGTTCACTCTCATCGTAAATAATTCCAAGAAACGCCTTAGTCGTTTCTTCATCCTTAACAGCACCGCCCAGCAATGTTTCAGCGAAGCCTTTTACTGCTGCAATCGGTGTTTTTAGTTCATGAGAAACGTTAGCGACAAACTCACTTCTCATTCGCTCTAATCGGCGAATGGCCGATACGTCTTGCAATACAAGCAGTACCCCTCCGAGATCAGAGCTGCTGCCTTGATAGATTGGAACAATATTCAGCTCCAGCAGTCGTTCCTCTGGGTAATAGAATGTAATCTCCTCATGAATATGACTTTTCGTTTCAAAGCCTTCTATTATGAGCTGGGACAGCTCAAATTGCTGTTTCATTTCACGATAATGTCTACCTATGAGCTTGGCTGCAGAAATCCCTAGAATCTGCTCAGCACGTTCATTCATGATGAGAATCGAGCCGCTTGCATCCATCATGACAATGCCGTTAATCATATTGCTAAGCACGCTTTGCAGATGATTTTCATTCTGACGAATGCGGGTCATTTGAATCTGAAGACTCTCTGCCATTGCATTGATCGCATGTCCTAGCTCACCGATCTCATCATTCTTTTGCACATCAACACGGGCACGATAGTCCATATTTTTAATTCGTTTTGCAACCTGTGTAATTTTCTCAAGCGGTCTTGTCAAACCAAGCGCTATACGATAGCTTATTAGAGCTGCTACTACAAATAAAATAATTAAGCCTGCAACGAGTACGACTGTTAAGCTGCTTATCGATTGCTCAACCTCCTGCAGGCTGATTGCGAGCCGCAGCACGTAGTTTTCATTACTAACCGTATTCGTCACTGGAATAGCAACGTACAGCATGCTTTGTTGTAGAGTGTCACTCGAGCGTGTTGATTTTCCAATTCCATTTTCAATCGCACCGATTATTTCCTCACGATGGCCATGGTTGTCCATATCGCGTGGATTATAATCTGAATCTGCTATGACGGTGCCGTCACCCTTGATAAGGGTAACTCGTGTTTCCATCAGCTCCTTCAGCTGTTGTACATGTGGCGTATAAAAATCAATAAGGAGTTCATCACTTCCGCTAATCCATTCCATCTGCGCGGCAATCAATCTCATTTCACGTTCCAGTGTATCTTCTAGTACATTAATATGGTTTTCCTTAAATGTTTTAAGCATCAATAAACCTGAAGCGATAACAGATAATGCGACCATAGAAATAATAATCGTCGTCAATCTCGCACGAAAGCTTAACACTACGCGACCTCCTTTGTCATTCGATCATGTCCTTATTCATCGTACTCTCGTCAGATCGCTTTGACTAGCTTCCGATTGTAAAAGTTTTGTAAACTTTTTTTCATGAATGGCCTACTGCGCGCTAGTGAAGTAGGCTCGCAATCCCTTGAATCCACTAGTTGTTCCTTACAATTAACTGTATAATATCATAAATACATATGTATCGTTTGTTCAGATGATAAGGATGAGGTGTATTATGAACAATAGTCATTATTACAAATCTATTTTCCAGATGCAATATGTTCGACGTTGGCAGGAATATTCACCAAGACACCAGGACAATGCAGCCAGTCACAGCTTCCGTTGCGCTGCAATTGCCGTTCTCATCAGCATTATTGAGCAACGTTTGTTAATGAAAGCAATATCTCCTGCGGAATTAATAGGTAAAGCTTTACTTCATGATCTGAACGAGACAGTTACAGGGTCTATTAAATATGTAACAAAAAAAGAGAAGACGCTGATTGCGCATATCCAGAGACTTGAGAGTGAGGTCAATCAGCAGCTTGTCAGTCATTTATCAAAATCACTACAATATTCCTTTACACAGTATATCGTCCAAGCCGAAGATGCGAGCTATACTGGAGGACTAGTTCGTGACATTGATTCCTTTGATGCGATGCTGTTTTGCAAGCGCGAAAGCGAGCTGCAGCAAGGAGGGTATTTTACAGCCCGCTACGAAGAGCTGAGAACGCAGCTATTATCGAGCAGCTATGATTCGATCCGCTGGCTGTTACATGCCATGGAGCAGGATCAAGGTGTCGCCCAATTTTTAGATTATATACTTAATCTTGATATGATCGAGCGCTGGGGTGGCAGCTTTAATCTCATCCCTGATAACGATGCAACGCATAGCTTCCGTGTAGCAGCTATTGCATTGTTTCATGCTCATCTGGAAAAAGAAAAATATAAGATCGAGGATATCAATTTATACAGTTTGCTCGGCAAATCGATCATGCATGATGTCGTCGAAGGTGTAAGCGGAGATGTTGCATCGCCAATTAAGCACTCCTCTGTCGATGTGAAGGAAGCCTTCGCACAGTTCGAGGCTCAAGTTGCAAGAGATATGGTCAATGAGCTGCCTAGCTTTATGATCGAGGATATGATGGACTTTTTAGTCTATGCGAAGGACGACACCTACGAGGGACTACTCGTTGACATCGCAGATAAAATCGATGCACTCATTAAAAGCAATCTTGAGATACGTAACAATCCTCATTACGCGTCCAAATACGAGCAGCAGCTTACCCATATTCAACATCGCTATGAGAACCCATCGGTCATTTTCTTCCTTGCCTATATATTGCATGATTTGACCTTTGATCACGTGATGCGGTAATCGTTAGTATTAAAGCAGTAAAGGGGACAAAAGCCATTCTAGCTTCTGTCCCCCCCTTGTTCATACATTTACTTTCTACTCTCGCGCAATTCCTTTGCATATTCGGAAACCCTCTGATAGAATGCTTTCCATTGCTTGCTTCCAGTCTTTGGCGGAGCTTCCTCCTGATCAGCATCGACCTGCATGGGCACTGAACTGATCTCTTCACTCGTTGCAGTATTCGCTTGCTCTATTTCCTTCAAGGCTTCCGCGATATGATTCGCTGCATGTTCCTCCTGCTTCTTCACGCGTACGTCACTCCTTCAGCCAATTGTTCCTTAGCGTAAACAAATCCTTTAGCTCATCTGTGCTCAACTCGGTTATCCATTGATCTGACTGCTGTACAATTTGATCGTTAAGCTGCTGCTTTCCTTCGATCATTTCGTCAATTTTTTCTTCAAGCGTACCTATTGTTATAAATTTATGCACCTGCACTTGTCTTTTCTGACCAATCCGAAATGCACGATCCGTCGCTTGATTTTCTACAGCAGGATTCCACCAGCGATCAAAGTGTATCACATGATTGGCTGCAGTAAGGTTTAAGCCCGTTCCGCCTGCTTTAAGACTTAGTACAAAGGCAACATGAGGGAGATCCTCATTTTGAAAAGCGGCAATCATATCGTCACGCTTTTGCTTCGGCACCGCTCCATGTAAATAAGGCACCTCTAGCTCGTACCGCTGAGATAATATCTTTTGAATCTGCTCGCCCATCTCAATGTATTGTGTAAAAATTAGACAGCGCTCCTCCTGCTCGTATATATGGTCAACAATCTCGACAAGTCGCTCTAGTTTACTAGATCGCGTAATCTCCCATTGTCGCTTCGATTGCTTCTGTAATACAAGCGCTGGATGGTCACAGAGCTGCTTCAGCTTCGTTAATGAACCAAGAATTAATCCTCTACGCTGCATCGGCCCTTCTTTCTCCAGCCTATTCAGCAGATCACTAACGATGCCCTCATATAATGAAACCTGCTCTTTCGTTAACGGAATAAAGCTCTTGCTCTCCTGCTTCTCAGGCAATGATAGTGAGATGTTCGGATCCTTCTTCACCCTTCTTAGCATGAACGGCTTAACCCAGCGCTGGAGCGCTTCGATTTTTTTCGCATCCTTATCACGCTCAATGGGTGCAATAACCGATTTGCGGAATTGATATAAACTGCCGAGATAGCCAGGGTTAATAAAGTCATAAATAGACCACAGCTCAGTTAGTCTATTCTCCATCGGCGTTCCTGTTAAAGCAATGCGATGCTTGGCATGAAGCTTACGAATAGCGATCGCCTGCTTAGTGTACGCATTTTTTATGTTTTGCGCTTCATCTAAGCACAACGAATCCCAGCTGATTTGCTGTAATTCTTCACTGTCGATTTGTGCTAATGCATACGAGGTAATAACAAGGTCTGCGCCCCTTATCGAATCAAAAAATTGCTCCGCCTTCGGCCTTTTTGATCCATAATGCAATACAACATTCAGATGAGGTGCAAAGCGCTCTAGCTCTCTCTCCCAATTCCCGATGACTGAGGTTGGACAGATAAGCAGAGAAGGTGTATCCATTGCCTGGCCCTTTTCTTTTATTGATGCTAGATAGGCCATATACTGTATCGTCTTCCCCAAGCCCATATCATCAGCAAGCACTGCTCCAAGACCGTAGCTACGTAAAAACAATAGCCAGGATGAGCCTTGCTGCTGATAAGGCCTTAACTCACCTAAAAACAACGATGGCGTTTCCATGAGAGGAATTTCACTAACATTTTGCAGCTGCGATAGCCATCTCTTCAGATGATCATTGAGCTCAATCTCGGTTTCCAGCTCAAATTCTGCATCCTCATCAAGCCAGTCTGCATGCTCGCCCCTCAGATGCATTTGAAGCACATCGCTGAACGTTAAACCCTTCTTTCGATGTACCTGCTTTAGCCATTTTTTAACTTGAGCAAGATCCTCTGTGCTTAAATAAACCCATTGGTCAGCAATATGAATAAGCTGACGGTTACTGGCCGCAATATTAAGAAAGTCCTCTTCGCTTAATTCAGCATCACCAAGCGCAAATCGCCAATCGAATTGTACGATTTGATCAAGTCCGAACATTGGCTCCGCTGCGGAACCAACGGAGTGGCGAACTTTCCCCTTTATCTTCAATCGTCGGCTGCGTATGCCTTCCCACCATGCAGGTAATATAACCTTGCAGCCGGCTGCTAGAAGCTGTTGGCTCGATGTTTCTAGAAATGTCCATGCCTCTTGTTCAGTCATTGGCTGCTGAAGGACACCGTACTCATCTACTAGTGGCTGCTCTCCCATAACCTCGGCATATCTAAGCCTCTCACGCTGCAGCTTATCTCCAAGTGTATCCTTCCAATGGCTTGGCACACCAATGATGACTCCGTCTGCCTGCTCCATTAGCCAGCGTTGTTCAAGCTTATTATAGGTGAGGGTATACCACTGCTCGCTATCCGCATCATAGATTGAGGTTCGAAGCATCCAGCTTCCTGACCTGCCAAGCGGTTCATGCAATGCAATGGCAAGCTTATAAGGAAGGGTATCCTCCTTATAGCCGATTGCAGTAAGCCATTCCTCCTCATCTACAACCTTCGTTAGCAGCATGCCATCACCAACCTCATGGAGCAGAGCATTCCAACTTTGCTTAACATTAGTCTGAACTTCAATTAATTCATTGATGACTAAACTAAACCACTGATTGACTCCCTCGAAGCCATAAGCTTTCGCCGACTCAAGACATTGCTCCCAGCTTTGCTGTTGATCTGGCGTAAATACTGCTCTCCAGCCTGGCTTCTCCGCGCTCCAAGTAGAAGCATCTGGCTCAAATCTTCCATGCTCCAAGCACTCAATCAATAGGTGTGACATATTTTTCAATAGCTGCAAACGCTCACTGTGGCGGAGCTTAACCATTCGCAATGAGCCTGGTGCAGCTAAAAATTCCAATGCTTGTAGAGGGCTAAGCCTTAAAATTGTTCTTCCATTCAGCTTGCTCTCATCGATGTCCGTCCCATACCATGTACGGGCATCCCAGCCGAATAAATAGCTTCTAAGCTGTCCATAAGGAGCTTCGCGCCAGCCATCTACTCGTAAGACGACACCATAACCCTCTTCATTTGTACTCCATATCCCATCAATCGATAAAGACTGTAGTCCACTGCTTATTGTCATTACATTAGCTTTCCTTTCAATAGCTCCTCTTGAAATGCTCTCAACCGACTGTACTTTAACTGCATAGCTTCAAAGTACCGGTCCCAGGTCATCTGCTTACCTAATTGCTCATAAAGCGCTTGAAGCTTTTTCATATGTCGAGCAGCCGTTCGATATCCCTGTCTGTTTCTCGTATGAATAGCTGCTTCTACTGCTTGATGGTACATGGGTAGTACGACCTCTGGGGCATGCTTCTCAATGCTCTGCAGCTCATTGCCCTTAAAATCCTCTGGCTTCCTTCCCATGTACATCTGTAGATCAGCCCAAGCCTCATACTTACCATGAGCGGCATAATGCTCAGCAAGCGCTGAATAGGAATGTGGCAGCAGCATCAGCATGATGGCTTGCCATCGATCATCTTCAGGCTGCAGCTGGCTCGCTTTTCGGCAAAGTGCTAGAAATGGTCCAACCGAGCGCAGATGATTCCCATTAGTGAAATGTTGAAGCAGCATATCCATCCACAGCTGCACCTTATCCCATCGCTGCTCCAGCATTTTGCTTTCAACATACGGATAAATAAGTCTCTGCACTTTCTCAAACTGACATTGCTCTATATAGCTGATCGCTTCTTTATCCTCGCCAGCATACAGCTTGAGCGCTGCAAGTGAACCGTATAGCATATTACGCATATATGGCCCCAGTTCTGCATCAAGTCTACGAATGAATAATGTTATAAATTCATGCTCTTGATCAGCATTGCCGGCAAGCAAGCTTATTAAATGATAGTGTATATAATCCCACTCAATTGTCGGCTTTTCAGACTTCGCCGCACATTCATATACGAAGGCAAGCAGCTGTTTTACCCATGCAAGCTGAAAGGTTTGAAGCTCGCTGCTTTTAATCTCAGTCAGAAGGTCATTTAAATTGGAAATCCATGGCTCTGCAATTCGCTTAAAGGTCATTTCATGGTAATAACGACTAAAGCTGTCTGAAGCCTGCAAAGCCCGTTCTCCTAGGTACAATACATACAAGGTAGACGCGCACCAATGCAATTGTTGAACCTCAAAGGGACTATCCTTAGCTAATCCTTTAATCGACGTTAGCGTTTGAGATAAGGGATGGAATGAATGCTTGCACTTTTTCCAGTCATCTCCATACTGCTCGTGCATAAGCCGAAACAGCTCAGCTGGGTTCGTATTCTGGTTGATCAGCAGCTCCGAATCAGATGGTTTAATGAACTTAGACGCTCTTGTAACACCGAGCAATTGAAAATAAGCCTGCTCAGCTAACACTTTCCCATTCTCAAGACCTTTACAGTATTGAAAAAACAAAGCTCCAATGTGCTCACAAAACTCACTATGATGACAGGTACAGCTGCTGTAGCGAATGTTTTCTGAATCAATGACGACAGCATGCAGTTCTATATCTTTTACAATTCCATTAATCATATTTTTTGAGTAAACCGTTATTTTTTGCACGGCTTCAGCTTGGAACAACTGCCACGCACGTTTCACGTTAGCGGCAAATCGCCCCTCCTGACATAGCTCATCAAAGGCAGTTAACAGCTGATTATACATTTGCACGCCTCTTGAGTCACCCCACTTCATATCTCTCCATTCTATCTATTATATCAAAAAAACGGGGCTACTATAATATTTCGGGAATGTTTTTATTTTTCTGCTTGATTAAATACTATTGTGATTAATTTCACTACTAAGATGCTATTGGTGTGATACTGGATACTATATGCAGGCTCATAAAAAAACGAGCACAGGTTATAGAATAAAAACCTGTGCTCGTTCATTCAATTAGTTCGTTTTCAGCGGAATTCTAACTTCAAACACGATCGTCTCATCGTCAGGTGCACTCATTTGAATATCGCCCTTATACTGCTTCACAATACTTTCGATAATAGACAAGCCTAGGCCATGATGCTCTCCAAGCTTTGTGCTGAAGCCGCTTTTGAATAGCGGTAGATTTATTTTTTCTTTTGCGTTTTCACAATAGTTGCTAATTTTCAGGTGCAATGTATGCTGCTCTTCCCGTCCATAAAGCGAGACTTTCCGATCGCTCTCTTCGTATTTCAACACCTCATCAAAGGCATTATCAATCAGATTACCGAGAATACGATTAATATCTAACGCTTGTCCCGCCAGCTCCGTCAGCTTAACCGCCTTTACATCGTGCGTAAATTCAATATGATAAGCCTCAGCCTGAGATAGCTTGGATCGAATAAGAGCTGCTACTGCTGGATTGCCAATATTAATATAATCATTAATAAAATGAATTTCACCGGCAATCTCTGCCGCATAGTTCTCTACTTCGTCATAATGCTTCAGCTTAATAAGTGAGTGAATCGTTTGTACTTGATTAATAAAATCATGCCGCTGAGAACGTATCGATTGAAACAATGCATTAATTTCTTCAATGTAGGTATCCTGAGCAACTTTTACTGCCTCTTCTCGTAAATTTTTAAAGTAATTCATGACAAGAATAACAGCAGGAAGCATAATGGATGTAATCAATATCGTCATTAAAGCAACACGAACGACACTTTCTCTCAAGCTTTCAGCGATATGCTCGTAGCTTGAAGTGATAACAAGAACGTAGCCTTCCATAGGCTGTCCTTCCTCATCCACCATTGCTAGACGCTCTTCTTCAACTGATACAGGAATAAACATCTTGTAGGTGTAGGCTTTAGCAGTTCTCTCTGTACGTGTAATCCGTTCTCCACTATTAAACGCTTTTTTTACATCCAGCTCATCATGCTTAGATTTATAATTATAGCTGCCATATAGCACAGGTCGCTGTACAATATGCTTTCGTTCACTCCCATCCTCTTCAATGGTCACTTGATCATTTGGGAATGTGAGCGGATTGACTATACTAATTTCCAAGAGTGATTCATTGGATTGTACGAGATCCTCAAACAATCGGTCGAGGCCAGTTAGCTCATTATACGTATTGACTGCTGTGTAATCTATATAAGGGTCTATCATGTAATTGGTTGTACCATCATAAAAGTAGCCCCATTTGTAAATATTCGTGTAATCCGTGGATGAAACCTCGTAGGGACCAGACCAGAAATTCGGCAATGACGTTCCAAGCCATTCTTCATCAATCGTTTTCATTTCGAATAATTCATGAAAAATACGATGCCAAGGATCCCACGATGCTGTGCTTTTATTAATTTGCTTCGGATCAGATGATTGATATAAGACAATGTCGTTGTTTTCCAGCTTTTTTAATAGTGTAATATGTGATAAGTCCAGTTCCTTAGCGAGTGCTTCAAGCTGCTCAGCCGTAATGTTTTCAACATCTTCATCCAGCGCGTACTTTGCTGCAATAGATGCCGCACGCAGCTCTCGACTGATCTGCTCCTCGAATAAGTCAAGTCCTACCCGTCTCTGCTCTGCAGCCTGTCTAACTTGTGCACTTAAAGAAATTAATTGCTGATCAAGCTCTTGTTGCAGCAGGTAACGAGTAATATAGAAAAATACTACATTGTTAACAACGACGAGTAGGACGATGCTGCTAATTGCAATTAACCATATATTTCTACGCATTGTGTCTCCTTCTGTATATAGCAATTAAACCCGTAAAGAACATAATACCATATTCCTAGTTATGTGGTCTGATAAATTGTTACTATCTTCGTATTATGGCTCAAAAACTACTAATATGACAAGCATATATTCAAAACAGCACAAAAAATGAGAGCTTAATTAGCACAAGAATGTGCTAATTAACTCTCAAGCCTTGCATTCACATGGCAAATGATAGGAGTTAGAGAATCTGGCAAGAGCGACTAAATCTTCAGCTCTCCCAACTTAATTAACTCTACAACTGCTTGCGAACGACCTTTCACATTCAACTTTTGCATCACATTTGAGATGTGGTTTCGTACAGTTTTCTCACTAATGAAGAGCTGCTGGGCAATATCTCTTGTAGTTTTATCCTGCACGAGCAACTCAAATACTTCGCGCTCACGATGAGTTAATAGAAACTTGCTTTTATGGTCGTTGTCCCTCAATGTGTTTCAGCCCTCCTTGCCAGGGTGTTATGGTATACCAAGGTCAAGGGATACAGTCAACATATAATATGTCTCATTGAAGGGGATTGTTACCTATATAGAAAAAATAGGCTAGACAAATTACTGACGAAACACCCATTTTTTCGTTCCGATGAACTGAAACACTACAATGCATGCAGTCGCGACAAGCTTACTCGACAGCTCATGCCACTGTAGACCTTCAATGAGCAGCGTAATGAGCAAGCTTGAGAGCAGCAAAGACAACAGATTCCACAGCACAAAGCGTAGGATTACATCAAAAGCATGCTTTTCTCGCTGTTTTGTTCGAAAAGTAATCGCTCGATTCCATATAAAGCTGTTCAGCATCCCGGCAGCATAGGCAGCAATGTTCGCCAGCACATACACTACAGAAAGCTGCAGCAGCAGCCAGTATACGGCAATGTCTACTGCTGTATTCAGCACACCGATGATACTGAACGATAAAAATTGCCGAATCGCTTTATTCGGTTTTGTTTGAGCTTTCTCATTTACCATACCTTGTTCAGTCATCGTTCATCCTCTGATTTACGAGCATGATGCTCACTGTCTAGCTGCTGGCCTACCGCTTCACGCACAATATAAAGTGGACGATTTTTTGTTTCGTCGTAA
Source organism: Paenibacillus camelliae (assembly GCF_023715345.1). GTDB lineage: Bacteria > Bacillota > Bacilli > Paenibacillales > Paenibacillaceae > Pristimantibacillus > Pristimantibacillus camelliae. Next base: position 45,066 of record NZ_JAMBNY010000015.1, on the reverse strand, counting down.
ATTCGACCGATATATTCTCCGATCACACCAAGCAAAATGAGGATGATCCCATTAAACAGCAGGTTTATCGCAACAATACTTGCCCAGCCCGCAGTTGTTGATTCGGTAAAGAGACGCTGATACAGGACGATAAGCAAGTATATAAAGCTGACAAATGAAATCGTAAATCCAATATAGCTAGCGATCCGCAAAGGCTTGTACGAAAACGATGTAATCGCATCAAGCGCGAATTTTAGCATACGCTTAAGCGGATACTTTGTAACACCTGCGTAGCGCTCCTCGCGAACAAATTCTACACTCGTCTGCTTAAACCCAATCCAGCTAATCAGACCTCGCACAAAACGATTTTTCTCTTTAAGCCCCTTCAGTACATCGCAAACCTTCCGATCTATTAAGCGGAAATCACCTGTATCGCTTGGGATATCTACACTTGTTAACGCGCGCAGCGTGCGATAAAACAGCATAGCCGTCGTCTTTTTGAACCAAGTTTCTCCCTTGCGTTTTATTCGTTTACCGTATACAACCTCGTAGCCCTCACGCCATTTGGCAATCATGTCCAGCATAATCTCTGGTGGATCCTGCAAATCAGCATCAATGATAATTATTGCATCGCCCTGGGCATAATCCATCCCTGCAGTAATGGCGATTTGATGACCAAAATTACGTGAAAAGTCGATGAGCACAATTTCCTTATGCTTACGAGACAGTTCTCGAATCATGTCTGCCGAACGATCCTTGCTACCATCGTTTACAAAGATCAGCTCATAGCGATCACCTGTTGAATCCATTACCTCTTTTAGCCGTTTAAATGTCGTTCCGATTACTTCCTCTTCATTGTACATCGGTACGATTACACTAATAAACGCATGTGACATCATTAGACTCCTTCGCTCAAGTTTGTTCTAAAATAACCATGAAGGGAACCAGCGCAGCACGTGAACAATATAGTCCTCTGAAGCTGGCATTCCTGAAAGCACAGGATAAAACATAGCAAACAGCACGACAGCTGCAGTAATATATCCTAAACGCACATTTCGGCTCCATTTAAATTTCTCCTCAAGCAGCTTAAATACATACATGATGCTAACAATCATGAACGGAACCATAGCAAAATAATGATACAGGAAAGTTTCACGCGGTACGAGCATCCATGGTACATATTGCGAGAAGTACGCAATAACTAGCATGATAGCACCTTGATCCTTCCTTCTAATACTTATTACAGTCGTAGCCAGCATTGTAAACAAGCCTGACCACCAAATAAGTGGATTACCAAATGCTGCAATGGTAGAGCGCATTCCTTCCATAGGCGCGGAATCAAGGTAATACCACACCGGCCGCTTCATAAATGGCCACTCCCACCAGGTTGAGGAGAATGGATGTGACGAAACAAGATTGCTATGGTAATTGTACATATTTACTTGATAATCAATTAACGCTTTCAGCGTGTAGCCACTCTCCATTGGTTTAAGCACGGGAATATTCGCCAAAGCGTAGATACTAAGCGGTATTGCGATATAAAATAGCAAACAGATCGCTATCGTAGAGATCGTGTACGGAAAAAATCTAGCACGTATCGCTTGTGCACGAGCGATCACGTTCTCTTCTATGCTGTCCCTGTTCTGCCCATGAAGCAGCACACCGGCACTTCGATACTCGAAGTAGCGCTGGAGCAGCGTGATAGCCAGCATCACTGCAAGGCCTGCCCCCCCATAGAACACGATCCATTTGGAGGCGATACCGAAACCAAAAAACAATCCCGCTAAGCCGAGTGGAATAAAGGTTTTACGTAGCCTATCTCTGTAAAAATTCATGCTCGCATAGCGTTGCATGAAGTAAAACATAAGCATAATGAACAGTACAGCATACACATCAATCGTAGCAATACGCGTCTGCGTAAAATGCATGAAGTCTACGGCATACAGTAGCATTGCCCCCACGGCATACCCGCTTCTTCGCAGAATCGCTTTAGCCATTAGATAAATGATCGGAAGCATAAGCGCACCACATATCGCACCAACGATTCGCCAGCCAAAAGGACTTAAACCAAATAACTGTATACCTAAAGAAATCAATATTTTCCCAAGCGGTGGATGCGTGCTTTCATAGGCTTGTATGCCTTCCAAATGCTCGTATGCCGTTCTGGCATGATAAATCTCATCAAAATAGCTGCCAACACTATACGTATGATGGAAAGGCACAATGCTTTGCTCATCAATCAGATGGCTTGCCGCTCCGCGGGCTGCACCTTGAGGCTCATATACTGTTGATACTTGTACAGGCAGCGGGGTTTGCGAGCCTACCTCGAAAAAGCCCATTTCATGTAAACTAAAACCAAGCTTAACAGGCTGAAGCTTTACATAGCGTGCAGCAACCTGTACATCCGCTTCTTTCCACAAAAACACAGCAACATGATCATGTATTAAGGTTTGCTCGTCGGTCCAGCTTACCCCGTCGTTTGAAAAAGAATATCGATATTCGCCATCCCCCACACCGCCGAAGGAGATCACTCGCTGAAGCTGCTTGGATTCTCCAAGGTCAAACACGATAGTATCTTCAATGGTCGCCGGCTGCCACACTGTTTTCGGTCCGTTGATGCTACCAAGGTTAATCAACGATATTATCGTGTAAACAGCCGTCACACTTGCCACGATAATCCAATCCTTACGAGTCATACCGATATTATACCAAGCACGATCCTTCTGCTGCGAATCTGTAGAGCTAGCTGAAAGCACACGCTCCAGAGCATGCTGATGATGCTCTCGCTCATGACGTACGAATAGCTTGAACACCCGCTCCTTCACATAGAGATCATAACCAACATAGAGCAGCACGAAAGTCATTACAAGATTTGCGACAGAGCATAGAATTGCGACTCCGTCATATGGAATAAAGGTTGTCGTCTTGCTGGCTTCAAGTACGACATATAAATTCAATGTGTTCGTAAATGTAAAGCCATAGCTTAAGTAGAGTAGTCGTCGATCCTCACTCTGTATAAAGGCCATAACGAGCAGAGCGATTGCTGCAAACATATAACGCTCATGCATTTTGGTTACAAACATAAAGACGATAATAAGTAAAGCTGCAGCTATAAAGTACAATGAGGATGATTTTGCTTTACTGCGAATTCCGATAAATGCAGCGTAGGCAACCGCAGCAAAAATAGCAATCATTCCATAGAATCCAAGCGTAGCACCAGCTGCTATATGCTCAGTTGAGACCCAATTAAGGTTAAACAGCATGTATGTATTGAATGCATTCAAAGTGGCGTAGGCATAGGACGATAATGTACCGCGATAGAGGTCTATAAGCTGCCATAGTCCTCCGCCCTTAAGAAATAGAGGCAATGAAAGCAACAAAAACGTACCAAAGCCCCATGCAGCACACGTTATTACCGCTTTCCAGCGCTTTTTATAGAGTAGAACGAGCAGCACAATTGGCATAAAAATAAAGGCTTGCGGCTTAGTTAACGCTGCAAGAGCAAAGATGACGGATGCTTTACCTAGTCTCCCATCTGTATAGAGACCAACACTAATGATAATAAGAAAAGTGAAAATAGAATCTACCTGTCCCCATACGGCGCCATCAAGTAATACGACAGGGTTGAACAGATAAATCATCATTAATCCGAACGAGACTGGGAACGAAAGCTTTTTATTTGCTTGCTTGTATATATAGTAGGATGCACACAGATCAACAATGATCGTTGGAAGCTTGTACAGGATAAGAAATGCTGCACTGCCATATGTTATTCCGAACAGCTTCTGCACTGCAGCAACAATATATAACACGTACAGATAGCCAGGAGGATAATCAAGAAAGAAATCACCATGGTAAAGATTAAGTAATCCTTCATTAAAGGCATAGTTACCCCAATAATGAAACAAGTTCAAATCGTTCACGTAGCCTTCATTGAACGCTGCTAATAATAGCCTTATCAGTAATCCAAGTATTAATGCTCCGCTTAATAGCATTCTTCGTTTCATTAGCCATGCTTGGTCAACCAGCTGTTGATCTCTGAATAGCATGTGATGAACGGTTACTATAAACAAAGAGTAAAGTCCAATGACCATTAACGGAACGAGGATCGAAACATGCAGCTCCGCTTCGGATTCCTGTGCAAAGACAGGCAATGCAATCCATAAACTCATAAGAACGAGAATTGAGGCTGCTATCATTTTGGTGGGCCTGTAGCGCAGCAAAGCAAGGAATGATGGCTTCATGAATATGACTCCTTTTCGCATGTACTTGTTAAACAATAATAATATACCATATATTGTTATCAACTAAGAAAATATAAAGGCGCAGCAACCGTTTATTTCCATTCGTTCAAGCAGTGGTTGCTGCGCCTTTATGATCCGTCCTTCGTGAGCTTTACAGCTTTATTGACGTTGGTATAATACCCGCTTGTCTGCAGGCTTTGTAAATAATGACGACGAGTGGTCCAAGAAAGACTCCGATTACGCCGACAAGCTCCAAGCCTACATATAAGCTTATAAGAACTGACAAGGCGCTAATGCCAACAGAATCTCCCAGCACCTTCGGCTCCACAATTCTTCTGAACACCGTTATTACGATAAATAATAGCAACAGACCGATTCCTGTAAATATATCCCCTACAAAAATGCAGTAGATCGCCCACGGTACTAACACTGAGCCTGTTCCAAGAATAGGCATAATATCGACGATAATAATTAATAGTGCAATAGCCAGCGGATATTTCACTTGCAGTACAAGTAATCCTACTAGCGAAATAATATAAGTCAGCGCACTTAGAATCAATTGCGAGCGTAAAAACCCGAAGATTGAATTTCTAAGACTTTCAAGCACTGAATTAACTTTATCTCTCGATCCTTCATGGAAAAACGATAGCACCGATTGCTTTAGGGTATTCAAGCTAAAGCTAAACATATATACGGCTACGATAAACACAATGAAGAAAATAAACAGGCTCGGTACACTAGATATTACGCCGCCCAGTCTGCCGGATAAACCCATCGCTTGTTTTGTCAGCCAATCGAGCAGCGACATCACATATTGTTCGATCGATTCAACCGATTCAGGCGGAAGGTTTTCATACGTTTTACGCAGCTGAGATAACCAGTCATTAGCAAATACACTTAAATTAGAGAAATAGCGAGGCAGCTTCTCCACGAAAGCAATCACTTCATTGAGCACCTTTAGACCAATTAAAAACATTAGCCCAAGCAAACCGATTGTAAACAGCGTGCAGGTTATAATTGCAGAAACTAGGCGATTTAATCGAAGCCGTTTTATTAGAAATAAATTGACAGGCTCTAAAAATATCGCAACGACGAGAGCCAATAAAAACGGAGCTCCTGCTGTAAAAGACAAATACAGCAAACCAAGTGCAACTGCAACGGAAAGCATTGCGCGAACGGTCAATAGATCACTTCCTCACTATTTATTCTACAATCGCTTGACGTGCTAAGAAATCAACATCTTTATAATACATATCCTTAACTAGCAAATTCGGTCCACAGCAGGCTACTGCTGGACAATGACAATTGACGCTTTGTGCCAACTTATGCATTTGCCACTGATCAAAGATATCATCCAAGTTAGAATCATATATACTTCCGAAGGAAGGCACATCTGAAAAATCAGTTACAAAAACTTCTCCTGTAAATAAATTTACATTCAAACGGTTACGACCATCCGGATCATTGCGCACCGTAACATTTTTTTCGTTAGCCAATCTTGCAAGCAGCTTGCGTTCCTCTGAGTCCGAGCTGCAATGGTAGAATGGAAGCGTCCCAAACAGCATCCATACGCTTTGATCTCTTGTTTCCAGCAATTGCTCAATCGACTTGCGCATTTGCTCCTTAGATAATACAGGCAAATCCTTTGCAAATGAGCTTGGATACATCGGATGCACCTCATGGCGCTGGCAGCCCATCTCCACGATAAGCTCATGAATACGTGAAATTTTGTTATGTGTACGATAATTAATCATAGATTCAGCAGACACAAGCACCCCTGCATCGCTTAACCGCTTTGCATTATCAATCATTCGCTCATACAGCTTCTGTGCAACCTCTAATGGTACAGGATGCCCAGATTTGGCAAATCCAACCTCATGAAAGTCTTTTGCTTCCGTATAATTGAACGAAATATGCATTACATCTAAATACTTCGCTATTTTCTCATATCGTTCAAAAGGAAGCGTCACATTTGAATTGATCTGTGAATAGATCCCTCTGCTTCTCGCATATTGCAACAGCGGGACAATATATTCATCTACCGTTTTTTGCATGAATGTCGGCTCACCACCAGTAATACTAATGGTTGTAAGCTCCTTAACTTCGTCCAAACGCTTCAACATAAGCTCCAGCGGTATCTTTTCTGGCTCCTTAAGCACGAGTGTGTCTCCAACTGCACAATGCTCACAGCGCATATTGCACAGATTAGATACGGTCATTTCAACGCTTGTCAAGCGATGCTTCCCGTATTTTTCTAAGGAGTGTATAGCTTCCCACGGATCATTATTGGGTGATAATGGAATTATTGTTTTTGTCATCATATAATCGCACCTTATTATTCTATTAATACAAGTATATTGTATAGTTCTTCCTACTTAGAATCAATGAAATCAATTTTAGCAACAAGAAAAACCGCCTCGCTAGGCGGTTTCTTTCCAACTCATAAAGCAGCGTCATTCATTTTACAATCATAGTGCTTAGCTCACGAGACAAATTTATCTCGTAAGGCACTGTCAGATCCTCGCCGATTTCGTTCGTAAGCACACGTACGATCGGCCGTTGCGGATAGCTCGGATCATAGTCAACAACAACTGCCGTTTCTCCTGAGTTAAGCTTTACCGTAATGCCAATAGGATATATAACGACCTTATCTCGGAAATGAGCAAGCATCCACTGCTCATACAATGTGCCAGAGCCAGCATATAGATGCTCCATTGCCAAATGAGGGAGCATGGGGCTGCTGTATACTCGACTTGTCGTCATCGCATCGTACGAATCGACAATACCAATCCATCTCGCATGCTCCATAATATCGTTGCCTTTTAATGCTCTTGGATAACCGCTACCATCCAGTCGCTCATGATGCTGCAAAGCGCAGTGCGCTACAGACAATGGCAAATTCGGCTCGTCCTTTAAAATTTCGAAGCCTCTGTTCGTGTGAAGCTTCATCTCCTCATATTCTTCCTTCGTTAATGCATCCGGCTTCTTTAATATATCAACGTCAATCTTTGTTTTTCCAATATCGTGCAGCAATGCACCAAGGCCTAAATGAATGGTTTCTTCGCGAGAATACCCGTAGCTCATCCCTAGTAGCGACGTATAGACGCATACGTTCAGCGAATGCTGGTACAGGTAATGATCTACAATTCCCATATTCATCAGCATAATCATGGCGTCCTTATTACTAGAGAGATCATCAATAATAAGCCCCATCATATCCTTTAGAGGCTTAGCGATAAAAGGTCTCGTCGCCCCTTTATTCGTAGAGACTGGCTCCATCATTAACGAAAAATTTTTACGTATTTCCTTTACTGCAACACGAAAAGTCTCTTCGCTAATTAACGTATCATTATTAATATCTTCTGTGCGAGGATCATGAATATATACGTACTGTACATTACACTCCTCTAATCTGGCAATCAATCTAGCTGTAAGCTCCATATTTTCACCAAGGAGCACAATGCCATCTTCTGTGAAAATTTTTTTCGCCAGCTTCATGCCCGGTTTACATTGTTTGATAGTAAGAAGACGCATCCTTCTGATCCCTTCTGTTTGTTAACTGTACATTAATTTTAACCTGAACTCGAATAATGTCACAACCCTGCTAAATAAATTTAAATAATTTAGGTATTTAGCATCAGTTTTTTTGAGCAGGAATGATAGGATCTAACGTTTATTCGCTTCTTATCCATCTTTTTGTTTTACTTTGCTCAATATGCTCTGCGTTGGTTAGCTCTACTTCCATAATATTTCGAATAAACTCTGGCAAATAATAGGTGGCATTTTCGAAATTTGCTAGGCTTGTATAGCCTACTTTAAAAGTAAACATGTCGATACTTGCAACTCGGTACGAGCGTTGCAGCTCTAAAGCTTCTCCATTGACATAAACAGATTGAATTCTGTTAAGCGGCGGTTTATCTAAAGCATATATTACCTCTAAGCCATCGACAGCTAACATTCCAAGCTGCTCTCCACGAAATCCAAAGCCTCTCGGCTTAAAATCCTGATACTCCACTAGCAAAGATTGTTCAAGAGCCTGTATAAGCTCGCTACCTTTTAGCATCAAAACACATGGATTGATTGGTGATGGACAGATCGCATGCAGCTCTCCAGCCGTTACCGGACCTATCGCCAAGCTGCCTAGAAGCTGCCCCGAGTTTACAATACCAATCTCGGCGTCACACCAGCTCCGCAGACCAATGGCTAGTAAATTTGAAAGAGGTGACTCACGATAATGACTAACCTCAAGCGGTTCCTTGAGTACTTCAATAACACGTGACAGCTTCTTCTGTGCATCTAGTTTTCCTTGCGCAATAATATCCATAATCTGTTCATTCTCTGGATAAGCGGCTGTAGGAATGACTTCACCAGTAATCACTGCTTTTTGAAGCACTTTATTATATGAAATGTTTACCTTACCAACATAGGAACCAAATTTTCCAGCGGCACACATCAGGGTACCATTACGAAGCTCTGGAGGATCAAACAAATGATGCGTGTGTGATCCAAGAATGACATCAATATGCTCGCACTCATCAGCAATACGTTCATCATACTTAATGCCGAGATGTGACATGAGCACAATAACATCGCAAGAAGACCGTATTCGCTCAATCTCTTTTTTTATTTCAATGATCGGTTCCGTCGTTTGCCAACCCATCAATTCATAAAACTGATAGAAATTTGCTGTTGCAGCAATAAATCCAACGGACAACCCAGCACGTTCGATAATAGTAGAGGAAGTAAGCCATGATGGATTGTCTCCATGAAGCTTATGTAAATTGCAGCAGATTACCTGAAATGAGCTGTCACTATATACCGCATCCAGCTGCTCAGCAGAAAAAGTCAGCCCTTCATTATTACCAAGCGTTACGACATCATAAGCAGTAGCCTCTATAATCGCTTGATGAACAAGTCCATCCGTTCCTTCAGTCTCCATCCTTGCACGATCCATATGATCGCCCAAATCTACAGCTATTACTTGCTCTGTCCCGTACTTAAGTCTTCCCTGTTCAATAATCGTTGCCGTTTTAGCAGCCTGCTCCAATCGACTATGTAGATCGTTACTATGGAAGATAACAACCTCAATAGCAGTGTCATATTCATCATTTATTGACATTGAATCACCTCTCCACCATAGCTTAAGTCCACTCAATTTGTTTCGCTGAGCTGCTAGCCACCTAATTTCGACATACGCCGACTTGTTGGTGTGTGGCTTAGTACGCCATATTTAAGCTTTGCAGCCATTTCATGATCTGGCTTTACGTCCATTTCATTATAGGAAAGAAGTGTTTCTGACGCAGCGAATTCCATACCTTCTTCAGGCATGCAGTATAGGCATCGTAAATTGCAACTGTTACTGATAGTCGCAAATAATTATGTACTCTGCCAAATGAATCCTTAAGTTGCCGCATGCTGTCACTTCCCTTCTTTGCTACTCTTAAGAATAACATTTTTCCTTCAACTATGGTATGCTAATACTACTTAAGATTACAATTATAAGTAGGTAGATTATGACATACATATGGAAAATTCAACTTTTCGCTGGACTTGCACAGCGTTTTGAAAAACCTAGCATTACACTTGAACTGGCACAAAGCGAGCTTACTGCTAAAGAATTAAAGCAATATTTAATAGAACAATATCCTGAGCAGCAACGTGTTCTAAAGAGCTGCTACGTTGCTGCTAATCAGGCCTATTGCCGTGACGAGCAATCTGTAAAGGCAAGCGACGAGCTGGCGCTTCTGCCACCTGTCTCTGGTGGACAAAGCGAAGCTAACTCGAAAGCTTCTGAGGAGACTGGGAATACTTCTGACAAATTCGTTATAACAGAGCGACCAATACAAGTCGAAGAAGTAATGAACAAAGTCATCACTCCTGCATGTGGTGCCACGTTGCTTTTTGTTGGAACGACACGTGAATTTACAGAAGGACTGCGTACCGTTTTCCTTGAATATGAGGCTTATATTCCGATGGCTATTAAAACGATGCGGCAGATCGGAGACGAAATCGCCGAGCGATGGAAGGATGCCGATACTGCGATAACTCATCGGATTGGTCAGGTTGGTCTGGCAGAAATTAGTGTCGTCATTGCTGTCGCAACTGCTAGACGAGCGGATTGCTACGAAGCAAGCCGCTATGCGATTGAACGGTTAAAGCAAATCGTTCCTATCTGGAAGAAGGAAATATGGGAAGATGGCTCAGAATGGAAAGGACATCAGCTTGGTCCTTGGGATCCAACTGCACCTGTTAAAAACTAAACATGTTAGCCATCTAAACCACCGAAAACAACATGTTCTGACCACAAATTATGAATAAAAGGAAAGAAGTATATGAAGTTTGATCCAACGCTTCGCTATGCAAAGCAAATAAAAGCATATTCGATTGGCTCCACTGGACAGGACAAGCTTGCTACAGCTTCCTGTGCTGTTATTGGCATGGGTGCACTTGGATCCGCAATAGCCGACCTGCTCGTAAGAGCAGGAATCGGCTATTTGCGCATCATTGATCGTGACTTTGTAGAAATTAGCAATTTACATCGCCAGTCGCTCTATAATGAACAGGATGCCGAGCAGTTTATGCCTAAAGCTATAGCAGCTGCTCATGCTCTGCGCCGTGTAAATTCTTCAATAACTATTGATCCTATTATTGCAGATGTACATGCTGGCAATATTGAGCAGCTTCTTGATGGTATAGACTTCATCGTTGATGGCAGCGACAATTTCACCATTCGCTATCTGATAAATGATTATAGTGTTTCCTATAATAAGCCATGGGTATACGGTGCTGTCGTAGGTACAAGCGGCTCCACAGCAACCTTTATTCCGCAGCATACTCCATGCTTTCGTTGCTTATTCCCTGAGCCACCAGAGCTCGGCGCAGTAGATACATGTGATACAGCTGGAGTACTGGGTCCGATCGTGCATATGATTGCATCCATCCAGGCTGCTGAAATTATGAAGCTAGCGACTGGTCAACAGAAGCAATGCAATTCAGCACTGTTACAGCTGGATTGCTGGAGCCTGCAGCAATTGAGCCTTGATATCTCACATGCAAAAAATGAGCAATGTCCATGCTGCTCCCAAGGTAGTCGAGATTGGCTAAACGAAGTATCTCTTATTCATTCTACTAGCATTTGCGGGCGGCAAACAATACAGCTTACTTTAGCTGAACCATTGCCTTACACATTAGATGAATTCGCTGCTCTATATGAAAAAACCTATGAAACGAAGCGCAATCGCTATCTCGTAAAAATTAAATATTCTGATCAAATCAATCTAATATTGTTCCCTGATCATCGAATTATGATACAAGGGACTGAAGATGTCGAATTTGCAGTAAATATACTGAAGAAATTTGTTGAAATCTAACATTAAATTGGTAATATTAGCAATTAATTATTGAAAGTTAGAATACGGTTTGATAATATAGATCACAAGACTAGTTTGGTTAAAATTACCCTCTTTACCAGTACAAGAAACATAAACAAGCGAGGTGGGCTATGCGTATCCATGTAACAGATATCATCGATAGTGATGTTCTGCGTGAAGATGTTTTTAACAGCTATGGTCTTCATATTTTATCTAAAAACACGGTACTACATAGTAAGGAAATTAGTAAGTTAATTCAGCATTCCATCGAATATATTGAAATACTGGATCGAAGTTCGATCATTAATAGTAGTCTTGAAGATTTAGATATGTTAGAACGCACATTAGAGTCTACAGCTACTCCCAAATGGGTTCCGCATATGAAGCCATTGTATGATTCCGTTGTGCAAAACGTAAAAGAAATGTTCGATAGTGCACGTGAACATAATAAGATCGATACTGATAAAGCAGCTGCCGAGTTTGAGCCTTTAATACAGAATCTAGTGCTGGAACGCGATGTCGTATCGCTGTTGCTGCTATTAAATAACTCTGACAGCTATACTTATCAGCATTCTGTACAGGTTGGCATGCTTTCCTATTACATAGCTAACTGGATTGGACTATCCAATGAGCAATCAACAAAAGTAGGTAATGCGGGTTTCTTGCACGATATCGGTAAATGTAAAATTGATCCGCAAGTGCTTAATAAGCCAGAGAAGCTAACAGCAGAGGAATTCGAGGAAATTAAACGTCATACCCTTTACGGCTATGAAATTATACGCAACTCTACTGGTGATCATGAAACGGCGCTTGGGGCTTTAGATCACCATGAACGAATGAACGGTTCAGGTTATCCACATGGCAAATCAGGTGATGAAATTTCATTGTTCGGTAAAATTATTGCCGTCGCTGATATTTATAGCGCCATGATTTCTTCGCGTGCCTATCAAAAGGAACGTGATCTGCTATTTGTTCTTAAGGAATTATATCGTCTGAGCTTTACCGAATTAGATCCTATCATTACTCACGCATTTATCGCTCATATGATTCCTAACTTTATTGGTAAGCGCGTTCAACTAAACGACGGAAGAACAGGCATGATCGTTATGACTCACCCAACGGAATATTTTAGTCCGCTCATTCAAGTTGACTCCGAGTTTATTGATTTGACACAAGAACGTACACTTGATATAATTCATGTCTACTTCTAACTGTACTGAAAGTGTAAGCAATGACTAATGCCAACACGCATTGTCATTGCTTATTTTTATGCTTTAAATATTTTAGTAATTAAGAAAAAATTATCTAGCCATATGCTAAAGCCTTCAGTATAGTTATAAGTGTTGGCAAAAAGTACTAAATAAAGAGGAGAGAAACATGAATCCAAACACCACACAAACTCATACGTCACAAGTTGATGTAAGCAAGCTAAAAATCATACCGATTTTTATTGCACTTATCGTCGGAGCGTTTGTCTCGTTATTGAATGAGACATTACTTGGTAACGCATTAGCTGTCCTTGTAGAAGATCTACAAGTGAGCTACGCAACCATTCAATGGCTTACAACAGGTTATATGCTTGTCGTGGGTGTGCTTGTACCAGTTACTGCTATTCTGCAACAATGGCTCACATCTCGACAAATGTTTTTAGCATCAATGGTTAGCTTTTTTATAGGTACCGTTATTGCTGCTATAGCGCCAAGCTTTGGAGTTTTACTTATCGGAAGAATTATTCAGGCTTTAGGTACAGGGTTAATGATTCCATTAATGATGAATACGATCCTTGTAATTATTCCACCTGAAAAGCGTGGCGGAGCAATGGGCTTGATTGGGCTTGTTATGACGTTTGCCCCGGCTATTGGACCGACCTTATCAGGTATTATTGTTGATCAGTTGAATTGGCGCTGGTTATTTATAATCGTTATTCCACTGGCTGCAATATCGATTATACTCGGTGCGTTATATATGAAAAACGTAACTGTTGTTACCAAGCCGAAGGTAGATTGGCTATCTATTATCCTATCAACGATTGGTTTCGGCGGTATCGTATACAGCTTTAGTGCTTCAGGGGATTATGGCTGGAGTGATCCTATCGTCTACACCACGATGATAGCTGGTGGAGTGTCCCTTCTACTCTTTATCCTACGACAATTGAGAGTGGAAAGCCCTATCCTCGATCTTCGTGCATTCCGTTTTCCGATGTTTTCACTTACCGTTGTCCTGATGTGCGTCGTTATGATGTCTATGTTTTCGACTATGGTTCTGCTGCCGCTATTTTTACAAACAGTATTGCTTGTTACTGCATTCAAATCCGGTCTAATTATGCTGCCTGCTTCCATTCTAAACGGGATTATGGCACCGATAACTGGAAAGCTGTTTGACCGATTCGGTCCTCGCGTCATCATTGTGCCAGGGATCGCTTTGATGGTGCTTGCTATATGGCTATTCACGGGCGTTGGAAGTGACACTACAAGTGCACAAATTATTACTTATCATATTATACTTATGGTTGGTATTGCACTTGCGATGATGCCTACTCAAACACATGGTCTGAATCAGCTTACACCCGACTTATATCCACATGGTACAGCAATATTCAGTACTTTAATGCAAGTTGCTGGAGCGATCGGTACAGCATTGTTCATTTCTCGTATGAGTAACAGCGCAGCGGCATTTCTTCAGAACAGTGAGAACCCATTAGATCCAGCACAGCAGCTGCTTGCTTCGATTGAAGGCTTCCGCGCAGCTTTTGCGCTTGGTCTAGTCCTTGGTATTCTAGCATTGCTGCTAGCATTCTTTATTAGAAAAACAGATAGCAAGAAAAGCAATCAACCTGCTGTATCTTCTAACGATCAAGGCTAAGTGATAATACTGCAATCTTATCTATCTGATACTTGCAATGGAAAGCACCACAATATGAAAAAGGAGCGACTCTCGTAACAAACGAGATCGCTCCTTTTCTTGTTTTCATTAACTACGATTAATGATAATTAGCTTGGTCTCACACATTTCTTCCATTGCATATTTAATCCCTTCGCGCCCGATCCCACTATTTTTCCACCCACCATACGGCATATGATCTAATCGAAAGGTTGGAATATCATTGATAAGTATTCCGCCTGCTTGTAGCTGATCCCCCGCATGAAGTGCTGCTTCTAGCTGCTTTGTATATATTCCTGCTTGCAAGCCATAGTTGGATTGATTGACTAGCTCAATGGCTTGATCTAAGCTCGATACTCGGTTAATACTTACCAGTGGTGCGAATACCTCTTCCTGCATCACCTTTGCCGTCTCAGGTACACCGACAAGTATCGTAGGCATCATGATTCGATCTTTGGCATATCCGCCAGACATTATTCCTGCACCTTGCTGCAGCGCTTCATGCACCCATGACAAAGAACGCTCAATGGCAGCAGAGTTAATCATAGCCGACACATCAGTGGCTAGATCAAGCGGATCTCCGATAACAAGCTGCTTCGTACAAGCGACAAATTTTTCGATAAACTCATCAAATATATTCTCCATAACATAAATACGCTGCAAGGAGATGCACACCTGTCCTTGATTCGAAAAAGCACCCGCGACGCAGCGAGCTGCAACCTTATCTAGATCAGTATCTTCATCAATAATTACTGCAGAATTAGATCCAAGCTCCAACGTTACACGCTTTAGACGTGCATTGCTGCGAACCTGCTCACCAACAGCTGGACTTCCAGTGAAGGAAATATAATTTACTCGCTCATCTTTTACGATAAACTCTGCAATATCCTTCCCTCTCGAGCAGACAACATGTAATGCACCTGCGGGTAAGCCAGCTTCATGAAACAGATCCGCAATAAGCAAAGCAGACAATGGCGTCTGCTCTGCAGGCTTTAAAATCACACAATTACCAGCAGCAAAAGCAGGACCAAGCTTATGAGCAACAAGATTCATAGGAAAGTTAAAGGGAGTAATAGCGCCAATAACGCCTACAGGCTCTTTTTTTGTAAAGGCGAGTCGCTGCTCTCCACCTGGCACACTATCCGTTGGTATCATCTCGCCATAGAGTCGCTTCGCTTCCTCTGCAGCAAGCTTAAACGTCGTAGCTGTACGATCTACCTCTATATATGCAGCCTTCAGCGGCTTAGCGGACTCCATGGAAATGATTCGAGCAGCTTCTTCTCTACGGGCGACAAGCTGTTGGCTTACACCTTCAAGAATTACACTTCTGTCATAGGCAGTCATTGAACGCATAGTTTCTTTCGCTAATACAGCAAATTGAATAGCCTCATCCACCTGTGCCTGAGAAGCACAAGCAACAGAAGCAATTTTCTCTCCGGTATATGGTGATAAGAGCTCAATATCCCGCTCATGTCCCTCTGTCCATTGTCCATTTATATAAAGCTTCTGCTTCATCATTACCTCCCTGAGCTTGCATTAGGCTGTCTCTTGATCTATTTATGAAATACGCTGTCATAGCTGCATTGAGCTATCGGATTATTTATGTAAACTCCTTGAGTAGTGCTTGATATTCATCCTCGGACATATAGTTCATAATTCCACTTAGTGCCTCTGCCAGATCATTCGAAACCATACGATTTGCACGAAAATGGCCGGCTGCTTCTTGTTTCGATATAAACTCGACGACCACTGTACCTTCTGACTGACCACCTTCATGACGCACCAAATCAATTGTTCTAATTCCCATTAGCTTTAGCTTACTTAAGGCAAATCTATTCAGCTGCCATGGCGCGACATCAATGAATTTACGCTTCGTCGGATCGTAAAAGCGTATTCCTTTAATGTCGCTTTGATAAACAAGAAAACCTACGATTTTCGTCTTTGCATGCAGCTTATGCAGCAGTGCGATTTCCATTTGCTTATCTCCGTGACTAGGAGATTGCGCTTGGACCGAGGATATCGGTTTAGAAGACATAGTCGTTCTATGATCTGAATCTTTATATATTCTAAACCCTTGCTGATATTGATTTCTGTTGTTCATCTATATCCTCCATCCCATCTCTTCAACCTTATTATTTCTAATTCTATCATATGTAATTCAATAGAATGATACAAGGCATAAAATGCTAATCCTGCTTTTTCATTTCTGAACATACATATTTACGACTCGATTGGATAATTTAATGATGTAATTGATAAGGCATCAACACTTATCATTAAATAAGCTGAGTAAGGAGCACGATCATGTATTTCTATAAAGAGGATCTAATTAACATGATTGTACCAGATAAACCAGACCCTGCCGCGGCTAAAGTATTACAGGAAGCACTTGGTGGTCAGTTTGGTGAGATGCGTACAATGATGCAGTTCTTTTTTCAGAGCTCTAACTTCAGAGGAAAAGAGAAAAAATATCGTGACTTGCTGCGAGCTGTATTTCTCGAAGAGATCGCTCATGTAGAGCTTGTACAAAACACGATAAACCAATTACTTAACGGAGCAGGTGATTCGGGAGTCGGTAACGCAGGTGTCGATGGCGCGCCACTTGATGAGGCTATTAAAAATGCGAATCCTCATCATTTTATTATGGGCGCACAAAGCTCACTGCCTGTTGATGCTGGAGGTAACCCATGGAACGGCTCCTGGGTATACTGTCACGGCAATCTTGTAGCCGATATGCTGAACAACATCGTATTAGAGTCTACGGGAGTACTCCAAAAATCAAGAATATATGAGATGAGCACAAATAAGGCTTTCCGCGAAACGCTAGGATTCCTTATTGTACGGGATAATGCTCATCAGAACGCATTTGCAAAAGCATTGGAAACGCTTGGTGTAGATTGGGGAAAAATATTCCCTGTACCTAACTATGATATTAACAAGTATCCGGAATGCAGAAAGTTTGTTGATATGGGCTTCCACAATGCATTATTTAATTTCCGTTTGGATCAAGATACAGTTGGCGAGATATTCAATGGACAAACCCCAAGCCGCAATGGCGGGGATTTACAAATTATGCAGCCACCAGTGGGCTTCCCTGTTCCTCAAATGCCTGAAATGCCAAACGAGCATGCACCAGGGCTATATGATTTAAATAACTAACCATAACATTGTAATAAAGGAGACAACCAATATGGGTATTTTAAGTGGTAATCCAAAAGAACAACCATTACACTACGGAGAGGTTTATACACTATGGATGACCTCTTGGGCTGCTAAGGGTGCAGTTTCCTGCTATCAATTGTACCTCAATCATGCCGGGGACGAGGATTTGAAGAAAATCATTCATGATTTACTTGATCAATCCAAGCTCGAGATTAAAGAGACCGATGCCATCCTACTTGAAAATGGTATTGCACCACCGCCTACGATGCCAGAACGTCCTTCCGTTGAGCTAGACGATATTCCAATCGGTGCACGCTTTACTGATCCTGAGATCGGAGCTAAGATTGCAGTCGAAACCTCTGCATCGCTAGCTGCGTGCAGTGCTGCGATGGGACAATCGATTCGTGAAGACATTGGAGCATTGTATGGTAAGTACCATGTAACGATGACAGCATTAGGCTTGCGTATTCTAGAAATGAATAAGAACAAGGGCTGGCTACTTCCTCCTCCACTGCATGTGCAAGGCAGTGAAGATGCGTCCAAGTAGCTGTAAATTGTAATACGCCCTAGCCTGAAAAGGAGAGAAACAGATGTACTGTTCCTCTCCTTTTTGTTCATCGTTGTAACTAAAAATGAATTCAAAAGCTTAACTCCAAGCCATTACTTCACTATATCTAATAGGCCTTCTAGATGATTAACTTCATAAGTAGGTTTAATCGAAGAGAGATTTTCTACAGCATTAGGATTGAACCAACAGGTGTCAATCCCGTAGTTTAATCCTCCTTGAATATCAGAAGTTAATGAGTCCCCTACCATTAGCACTTTTGCTTTATTAGTAATCTTCATTTTCTCAAAAGCAACATCAAAGATTCCTGCTTGCGGCTTTTGGAATCCAGTAGCTTCGGATATTATTATATGTTCAAACCGTCCTACTAATGGCGATTTATTAATTCTTGAAATCTGTACATCAGTAAAACCATTTGTAATAGCAGCTAATCGTTTATGTGAAAGCTCTTTAATGACTTTCTCAGCGCCTTGAACGAGATGTGTTTGTTCTCCAAGAAACTTTAAGTAATCTTGATTAAATGTAACGTCATCTAATTCAAGCTCATGTTCTACAAATAATCTTCTAAACCTCTCAGAGCCTAACTTTGAAAGGCTTATTAACCCGTTTTCTAGGTCTCTCCACAGCACCTTACTAATACTACGGTAACTTTTCTCATATTGCTCAATGTCTTTGAGCTTGTATTGCTCAAACACCTTACTAAAGGCTGCTTGCTGTGCACTCCTAAAATCGAAAAGGGTATCATCTAGATCAAAAAATATAATATCATAGCTTTTCATTTAATCCCCACAACTTTCTAAGCTTATGCAAAAACAGAAGGAGACGAACTTTGAAGTTCGTCTCCCACATTTAAGCTATTATCGTTACTTATTAACCGATAGAGCCTTCCATCTCGAATTTGATGAGACGGTTCATCTCAACTGCATATTCCATAGGAAGCTCCTTCGTGAATGGCTCGATAAAGCCCATAACGATCATTTGCGTCGCTTCATCTTCAGTAAGTCCACGGCTCATCAAGTAGAATAGCTGATCTTCAGAAACCTTGGATACTGTAGCTTCATGCTCCAAAATAATGTTGTCATTTAAGATCTCATTATATGGAATTGTATCGGAAGTAGATTCATTATCAAGAATCAACGTATCACATTTGATGTTTGATTTTGCTCCGTCGGAATTACGTCCAAAGTGAGCAAGTCCACGATACGATACTTTACCGCCATGCTTCGAGATCGATTTAGATACGATAGTAGAGCTTGTATCTGGAGCTAGGTGAGTCATTTTCGCACCTGCATCCTGTAATTGACCTTTACCAGCAACAGCGATGGATAGAACCGTACCTTTCGCACCACGACCGCGAAGGACAACGGCTGGATATTTCATCGTAAGCTTAGAGCCGATGTTTCCATCTACCCATTCCATCGATGCATTCTCGTCAGCAACCGCACGCTTCGTTACAAGGTTGTAGATGTTTGGTGCCCAGTTCTGAATCGTTGTATAACGAATTTTTGAATCCTTCAAGCAGATAATCTCAACGACTGCAGAGTGCAAGGAATTCGTGCTATATACAGGAGCTGTACAGCCCTCTACATAGTGCACAGATGCGCCTTCATCTGCAATAATAAGCGTACGCTCGAACTGACCCATGTTTTCAGAGTTAATACGGAAATACGCCTGCAACGGAATTTCACATTGTACACCCTTAGGTACGTAGATGAAGCTTCCGCCAGACCAAACTGCTGAGTTTAGTGCAGCGAATTTATTGTCGCTTGGAGGAACAATCGTTCCAAAATATTGTTTGAAAATTTCAGGATGCTCACGTAGCGCAGTGTCCGTATCCGTGAAGATAACGCCCTGCTTCTCAAGATCCTCTTGCATGCTGTGGTATACAACCTCAGATTCGTACTGAGCGGATACACCAGCTAGAAACTTTTGCTCTGCTTCAGGAATACCTAGCTTATCAAACGTTTCTTTAATTTCTTGAGGAACTTCCTCCCACGTTTTCCCTTGCTTTTCAGAAGGTTTAACGTAGTATTGAATATCGTTGAAATCTAGCTCACTCAAATCTCCGCCCCATGTTGGCATCGGCATTTTGTTAAATTGCTCAAGAGATTTCAAACGGAACTCGAGCATCCATTCTGGCTCGTTCTTCATCGAAGAAATCGTGCGTACAACTTCTTCCGTAAGACCTTTACCTGATTGGAAAATCGCTTTATGCTCATCACGGAAGCCATATTTGTACTCACCTAAATCCGGCATCGACTTTGCCATGATCTGTCACACTCCTTTTTTGACTGCCTTATTTATACGTTAATGCTTTTGCGGCTCTATCCCTTTTTTCAAGGCGTTCCACGCAAGTGTAGCACATTTAATGCGTGCTGGAAATTTGTTAACACCTGATAGAGCTTCAATATCCTCTAGTTCGTCAAACTCAACTTCTTCACCCTGCATAAGCGAGGAGAAACGTTCTGCGAGTGATAGCGCCTCTTCAAACGTGCGTCCCTTAACCGCCTCCGTCATCATTGACGCAGAGCTCATGCTGATTGAGCAGCCTTCGCCTGTAAAACGAGCATTTGTAACGACACCATTTTCCACCTGCAGCTGCAGCGAGATGCGGTCACCGCAGGTTGGGTTATTAAGCTGGACCGATACGGACTCGTCTTCCAGTTCCCCACGATTACGAGGGTTTTTATAATGATCCATGATGACACGTCGATACAAATCATTCAATTCCATAGCCGAAGAACTCCTTTGTTTGAATAAGTGCATCGGCTAACTGATCAATTTCATCCGTTGTATTATATATATAAAAGCTTGCTCTTGCCGTTGCAGATACATTCAACCAACGCATTAACGGCTGGCAGCAATGATGCCCTGCACGAATGGCAATACCTTTTGTATCTAATACGGTAGCAACATCATGTGGATGCACATCTTCAAGATTAAAAGTAACTAAACCTGCACGTTCTTTCTTTGGACCATAGATCGTCAAGCCGTCTATCGAGGACAATACTTCAGAAGCATAGACTGCTAAATGCTTTACATGCTCCTCGATTGCGTCCATTCCAATCTCCTCAAGAAAATCGATAGCTGCACCTAGACCAACGGCACCTGCAATAATCGGAGTTCCCCCTTCAAAACGATAAGGAACATCTTTCCATGTAGATTCATACAATTCTACAAAGTCGATCATTTCACCGCCGAATTCAATCGGCTCCATGTTCTGAAGCAGCTCCATGCGTCCGTATAACGCGCCAATGCCCGTAGGACCGCACATTTTATGCCCTGAGAATGCATAGAAGTCAATGTCCAGCTCCTGCACATCGATCTTCAAATGAGGAGTGCTCTGCGCTCCGTCCACGACCATTATTGCACCATTTCGATGAGCAATTTCGGTAATGGCCTTGATCGGATTCATAATACCGAGCACATTAGATACATACGTCATTGAAACGACCTTTGTCTTCGGTGTAATAACTGACTCTGCATCTGCAAGATCAATCGTTCCATCCGGTTGAAGCGGAATATATTTCAATGTCGCACCCGTTGCCTTTGCTACCTGCTGCCAAGGAATGAGATTACTGTGATGCTCCATAGGAGTAATCACGATCTCGTCACCTTCACGGCATACTTCACGTGCATAGCTTGATGCAACAAGATTTAACGCTGTTGTCGTACCTCTTGTAAACACAATTTGCTCTGGAGATGGCGCATTAATAAATCTGGCTACCTTCTCACGAGCTCCCTCATATGCGTCAGTTGCACGAGATCCTAAGGAATGGACACCTCGATGCACATTAGCATGGTCAAGCTCATAATAGTTTCTCACCGCATCAATGACGGAACGCGGCTTCTGAGAAGATGCCGCGCTGTCAAGATAAACAAGCGGGTGCCCATTTATCTCTTGATGCAATATCGGAAATTGTTCCCGTATCGCATTTATATTCATCCCTCAAGCTTCCTTTCAAGAAGTCGATTCAACTGGTCTCGAACAGCTTCTACTGGCACCTCAGAAACGACAGGCGCCAAGAATCCGTGAATGATTAAACGTTCAGCGTCTGGTTTTGTAATACCACGAGACATTAGATAGTAAACCTGCTCAGGGTTAACCTGACCAACACTCGCCGCGTGACCTGCAGTTACATCATCCTCATCGATAAGTAGAATTGGATTGGCGTCACCGCGTGCTTTAGAGCTAAGCATCAATACTTTCTCAGCTTGAACACCGTTAGCTTTCGTTGCTCCGTGTTCAATCTTAGTAACACCATTGATGATCGCAGAAGCTGAATCACGCATAACCGCACGTGTAATCATATTACTGTCTGAGCTCTTACCAAAATGAACGGCTTGTGTTGTAAGGCTCATTTGTTGTTTATGCTGGCCAACACTGATAACTTTTGTATCCGAAGTTGAGCCATGACCAACTAGGACAGACTTCGTATCAGATACAGTGTTTCCATCATTCAAGTCACCGATGATCCATTCGATACGGCCATCACGGTCAACAACCGCACGGCGAAGCGATAGATCAACTCCACTTTCACCTAGAGAGTGAACGGAACCAAAGCGTACTTGTGCGCCTGGCTTAACAAACACTTCAACAAGTGAAGGATGTGTAAACGCCTCTGTTACAGCATCTTTAACGGTTACTGTAGAATCTACATACGTAACACGGCTATTATCCTCAGCAACAATCAAAATATGCGGAGCAAACGTTGCTTCAGCTTTATCATTGTAAAGAACTGCCTGTAGAGGAAGTTCAACCTCGACGTTTTTAGGAACGTATACAAATACTCCGCCGTTCCATAGTGCAGCGTTTAGTGCTGTTAATTTATCCTCATCAAACTTGATTGCTTGGAACAAATACTTCTCAACAAGCTCGCTATGCTCTTTAACCGCTGTTTCAAGGTCCGTAAAAATAACACCTTTGTCAGCTAGCTCACTAGAAAGCTTTGACCATACAGCACCAGTATTCTTTTGCACTAGCAAGTTTTCAGTACCTTCAGCAATGAGCTCTTGAACTGTTTGTGGAAGCTCACTAATGGAGCTTACTGCTGCTGTTGCTTCATATTGACCAACCGCCGTTAAATTCCAGCGTTCAATTTTAACCTTTTCAGGCTTTGGCCACGGCAGTGTTGCTGTTAGCTCAGCCGCTTGACCACGTAGCGCTACAAGCCAATTTGGCTCACCTTTACTTCTCGCTAGCGCCTCCGTAGATTGACGATCGGTCGGAGTTGTTAATTGTGTACTCATTTACTATTGCCTCCTTCTCCGATTAGGCCTGGCCAACCGTTTCATCAGTAATACCTAGTTCTTCTTTAACCCAATCATAGCCTTCTTTTTCAAGACGTTGTGCAAGCTCAGGGCCACCAGATTTAACGATGCGACCTTGCATCATTACGTGTACATGGTCAGGTGTAATATAGTCAAGTAGACGTTGATAGTGCGTAATAATTAGGAATCCGCGTTCCTCTGAGCGCATAGCGTTAACACCTTCTGCTACAATACGCAATGCATCGATGTCTAGACCAGAGTCAATCTCGTCAAGAATAACGAGCTTAGGATCTAGAAGCATCATTTGAAGAATTTCATTACGTTTCTTCTCACCACCGGAGAAGCCTTCGTTCAAGTAACGATGTGCAAACTCAGGGTTCATCTCAAGCTCTTTCATCTTACCTTCCATTTGACGGATGAATTTGATAAGAGAAATTTCATTGCCTTCCTCACGGCGTGCATTAATCGCAGAGCGTAGGAAGTCAGAGTTTGTTACACCAGGAATTTCAGATGGATACTGCATCGCAAGGAACATGCCTGCACGAGCGCGCTCATCCACTTCCATCTCAAGTACGTCTTCTCCGTCAAGTGATACGGAACCGCCTGTAACTTCGTACTTAGGGTGACCCATTAGTGCAGAGGCTAACGTAGATTTACCTGTTCCGTTCGGCCCCATGATGGCATGGATCTCGCCGCCTTTTATTTCAAGGTTAATTCCTTTAAGAATTTCTTTTCCTTCGATTTCGGCTTTTAGGCCATCGATGACAAATTTCGTCGACATAATATACTATCCCTCCACGGTTATCTACATCTTTATATGTTGATTCTCAATGATTCTCAATAATTATTATAATTTAGTTTTAGTTATAAATCAATCATAAACGACTTTATTGCAGCTTTTACAAGCTTTTCACCGTTATTTATGTCAATGCAAGCTTCAGTTCTTTATATTTAATGGAAAATTGCTCATCCGTCAGTACTGGCTCATATTGCAGCTCTGGAAGTGATTCCTCAATGTTTACCCAAGATCTGCATCCACGATATGCGTCCTGCATTGCCGTAGTTACTGGCTCCATTAAACGGTAAACCCGCAGCACAATTAAATGCAATGGCTCGGTTTTCTTCCATTTAAGTCTTTCCTCAGCAAACTGATCTGTCCAAATATGAAGATTAGAGACTGCCTTTAGCTTGTCCATATCATGGATTAAAATATCCTCCACTGCTTCTGCGTAGCCCTCAAGCTTCATCTCCGATTGATCTGGTGACCACCCCTTCATCGTATCTGGAATGCGCCCTTGATATGCGGGCTTTAACAGATGCTCCTTTTGGTGCTCATATGCAGGCATCAGATAGAACTGATGGGAGCTTAACGCAAAGTGCTTTGTTTCCTCGCTTATGCCACCCTTACGAAGTACAAAGATCAGTTCTCCTTTTAATAAGGAATCAACTGTAACTGCCCATTCTTTAAATGCGACTGGATTCGCTTGTTGAATCATCCCATCATCTCCTTCACATTTTCGCATTGTCCCGGTTGCAATATGTGAAATACATATTATTCCGATAAATTTTAATGGAATTGGTAAATTTGATATTCCATGCGATGTCATAATCTATTATACTATACTTTATGGTGTAAGAACGATAATGATTTGGAGGTGGACGATATGTCAACATATCATCCTTTGACGGAACAAGAGGCCATAGAAATTGCACGCAATCTAGACCAGTTTTTTCCTAGCAACGCCTCTTTAAGCTGCAGGGAAATCGGAGACGGTAATCTGAATCTTGTTTTTCATATAATAGATTCAACAAGTGGTAAAAGCTTAATTATGAAGCAGGCTCTCCCTTATGCAAAAGTCGTTGGAGATTCATGGCCGCTAACCTTAGATCGTGCTCGTATTGAGAGTGAAAAGCTAATTCTCGAAGGCAAGCTAGCACCAGGCTTAGTGCCGCAAGTTTACAAATATGATCCAGAGCTCTCTCTTACGATTATGGAGGATCTGAGCGATCACGTGATTATGCGCAAGGGGTTAATCGAAGGTAACGAATATCCACACTTCGCTGATCATATCTCTACCTTTTTAGCAAACACGTTATTCTACACTTCGGATCTTGGGATGAACCAGCAGGATAAGAAGCTGCAAGTAAAAAACTTTATTAATCCTGATCTATGTAAAATTACTGAAGATCTTATCTTCGATGATCCGTACACCGTTTCATCTAACAACAATTATGAACCTGCGATCGAGGACGCAGCCGCTGCACTTCGCGCAAACGATGACCTGCATCTAGAAATAGCGATATTGCGCGAAAAGTTTTTAACACAGGCTCAAGCGCTGCTACACGGCGATCTGCACACAGGCAGTATATTTATTAAAGAGAATTCTACGAAAGTCATCGACCCAGAATTCGCATATTACGGACCAATGGGATATGATATTGGTGCGGTTTTTGCAAATCTTCTATTGAATTATGCTGGACAAGAGTATTGGATGAAGGATGCAGCTGCCCGCGAAGCTTTCCGCAACAATCTACTTCAGACGATTATTTCGATTTGGAACCAATTCAACGATAAGTTCCTAGCTTTATGGGAAACGCATGGCGTGGACAGAATGGCTAATGAAGCCAAGGGCTATAAGGAATACTATATGAAGAAGGTTCTTCAGGATACGGTTGGCTATACTGGCGCAAAAATGGTGCGTCGAATTGTAGGACTTGCTCATGTAGTAGACATCGATGGTATTGAAGATGCTGCGATCCGCAATTCTGCACAACGATTAGCACTAGCAATAGGTACAGAGCTTATTGTTCGTAATCGATCCATCGATACGATTGAAGAGCTTATAGAGCTTGTTAAAAAACAACTAGAGAGATAGATCTCAAGGAGAAAGGAATTAGATAAATGAATGAAACCTATGTAGGCTTGGAATCCGTTAAGTGGAGCTATGGACAAATTGACCTGCTCGACCAACGTTTGCTTCCTGAAGAAATTGTATATTTACCGCTAGTAACGAAAGAGGATGTATGGGAAGCGATACGTCATCTTAAAGTTCGAGGAGCACCCGCTATTGGGATCGCTGCCGCTTACGGCGTTGTCGTGGCGAGCCAAGCAGCTGAAAGCTTAGAGCAGTGGAAACAGCTTGTTGTCGAGTCTGCAGAATATCTTGCAACTTCTCGTCCAACGGCTGTAAACCTGTTCTGGGCACTAGATCGCATGAAAGCTGCTGCTGAGCAAATTGTGGTGCAAGGCTTCTCACTAGAGGACAGCAAAAAAGCACTTGAGGCCGAAGCGATTGCTATTCAACAGCAGGATGAAGAGACCAACCGTGCAATTGGTGAATATGCACTTTCCTTGTTCAAGGAAGATATGGGTGTTCTAACACACTGTAATGCAGGTGGACTAGCGACGGCAAAATACGGAACCGCACTAGCACCATTCTATCTAGCGAAAGAGCGCGGCATGAAGCTTCGTGTATTCGCAGATGAGACACGTCCAGTTCTACAAGGTGCACGCCTAACAGCGTTCGAGCTTCATCAAGCAGGCATCGATGTTACGCTTATCTGTGACAATATGGCTGGTATGGTCATGTCTAAAGGTTGGGTTGATGCAGTCATTGTTGGGACCGATCGCGTAGCGGCAAATGGTGACGTAGCTAATAAGATTGGAACATACAGCGTTGCTGTGCTTGCAAAAGCTCATGGTATTCCATTCTATGTTGCATGCCCGCTTTCTACGATTGACCTTAACACGCCTACAGGTGCGGAAATTCCGATTGAAGAGCGTCCAGATGAGGAAATTACTGAAGGCTTTGGCAAGCGTACTGCGCCGCAAGGCGTTAAAGTATTCAACCCTGCCTTCGATATTACGCCTAATGAATATGTTGCAGGGATTATTACGGAAAAAGGCATTGTTACAGCTCCTTACGAAGAAAACCTACGTAAGCTGTTCGAGCAATAACACCATATGATATGCGGAGATGCCAAGCTCATATGAGCTTGGCATCTTTTTCATGCTTGAACCACCGCGGACGTTACTGTATCAAGCTATCTTCTGATAGTTATGCGTAATAACCACTCCGCTCTCACTAAATCATTCGCTCTAAAGCGTCTATCCCTTTCATACCTACATGAATGCCTAGTCGCTCAGCTTCTTCTGTTACCGACTCTAGCGGTGCATGCATAAGCTCATCCAGCGTTCTTACCCCCACTGCTCTGCCTGCAATAATCTTGCGATCCTTAAGCTTACTATTCAGCAGAGCTACATCAAGCGCTCCGCACATAATATACCCTTTATCCGACGATATCGATAATAGTGATGTTTTAGGCAGCTTCACCTCTGTTCCAATAACTGTGGCACCACTTGGTAAAGAGAACGGTATCATTTTAATCATCTGCTGTTCACCTCATATCGAATGTTATATACTTATACACGATATGCATAAACAGAGTGATTGTGTACCAGTGATCACAATGTCAGTTATAGAAATAGCTTTTTATAAGCGCAAAAGGATGCCATTCTTTCGAATGACACCCTTTCTTGTTTACTTATTTTTGATATGACAGCAGTATGGTTAGAGTTTACTTCTCATAGATAATGTAGCTATCATCCCATAAGATGTAGCCTGTGCCATCTGAGCCAGCTTCGGCTTTAAAATTAAACGTAAACTTCGTTTCACCATTAGCGACAACGGTTATATCTGATTTCGTAGAATCATTTGCGATATCACCAATTGCGTAGGTCTGTTTATCGGTAGTTCGTATGGAATATTCAGCACCGCCATCTTTTTTCGTATCCTTATAGCCGAGCGTTAGCTTTAATTCTTTTACGCCTTTAGGAAACTCTAGCGTAACCGAATAGCCTGCACTATTCACGCCTTTTACAATATAAGCCGCATCATACTGAACGCCGCCAACAAGCAGAACTTCTTCATCTCTCGTAATTCCAGCGGTGTAGCCTGCAGTCATCTTTACATTTTTCTCAGAGAACTTCTCTTGAACTTCTCTAACTACCTTTTCCTTCAATTCAACGAGCTGCTTCTCTTGGTTCCACACAACCTCCATACCCGTTGCTCAGCAACAGATCTTAATGGTAAGTATGTTGTGTTGTTATATGTAATAGGCGCAAGTTTTTTTCCTTTTGAATCGACTGGAGTCCATGAACTACCCTTTAATTTAAAAGTAATCGCGTGATTCAAATTCGCTTGAATCTTCTCAAAGTTTGACGCTGCATACGTTGCACCTGATGCCACAAGCAGCATGGTCGCAATAATACCTGTCTTCACCAATTTTTTCTTCATTATGATTCCTCCTTATGGTTTGCTTTCGCATCTCGAATTCACACGGTTCTGATTATAACGTTAAAACATATGAAATGACCAAGAATTTTACAAAAATGAGCATTTTATACTATTATTTAAATAATTTCATGCTTTGCATTGGGGCTTTAGAAATAGATTTTTTCATGGTATAGTAGGAATATCTTAATACGCGGGGGAAATGAATGAGATGAGCAAATCATCGTATGTTTACAATGTACAGCTATTGATAGAGGATGAGCATCATGCGTCCGCGTTAGCTCAGTTACTAAATAAATTAAACGCAGCAAACTTCATTGATTATAAAATCTTATCCGGCATCGAGCTCGGACAAGAATTAGATGCCAGAATAGCTAATGCGGGTTCCAAGGCTACAATTCCTATCCAGCAGCAAGATACAAATGGTAAAGCTGTTTCCAGCCCCACAAAATCTACTGCTACAAATGATTCTGACAAGAAAAAAGATTCTAAAGAGGATTCCTACTCTCACAGCTTAGATATATTCCATCAATTTAAGAGTAAAAATAAGCTTATACGTCTAATTGTTAATCGTGGATTGGGGATAAAATCAAGCATTCCTTGTCGTGTCATTAACGTCAGTGAACAGGAATCGATCATTACGGTGTACCATGTTGATGAAAAACAAGTTTATACATTTAGACTGAACGAAATCGAGGACTATATCGAGTCTTAGAATTACACTATTATTCTTAGATTACTAAAAAATAGAGGCTGAACCGATTGTATCAATATCGGCTCAGCCTCTTTTAATTTAAGCAGAATATAATAGCTTTTGGAATTGTTCACTTGGAACGGGAGGACTTTTTAGATAGCCCTGCATCTCATCACATTGAAGTGATCGTAAAAACTCAAGCTGTTCATTCGTTTCAACACCTTCAGCAATAACCTGTAAATTGAGCTTATGGGCCATTGCGATGATCGCTGATACAATCTCAGCATGACTTTTTTCTTTTAAGATATCCATCACAAATGAACGGTCTATCTTCAAACGATTGATTGGAAGTGATTTTAGATAATGGAATGAGCTATAGCCTGTCCCAAAATCATCCACACTAATTCCAACCCCTAAATTACTAATTGCCACTAATGTGCGGTTCATCTCATTAATATCTATACTCATAGATTCTGTAATTTCAATATCTAAATATTCAGGAGGCAAGCCGCTTTCCTCTAGTATTTTTGAGATTTGCAGCGACATATCATTTCTAACAAATTGCCTAATGGAGAGGTTAACAGCTACTGGTACTATCGGCAGCCCAGCATCTAGCCACTCCTTGTTTTGACGACACGCCTCACGTATAACCCATTCACCAATCGGGACAATTAGACCACTCTCTTCCGCTAGCGGAATAAAGTGGAGAGGCGATAACAGCCCTTTTGTCGGATGATTCCACCGAATGAGTGCTTCCACACCTACGATTTTACCCTGCACCACATCATATTGAGGCTGATAGTATAATTCAAACTCATGCTTTTGAATAGCCCGGTGAATTTCATGCTGAAGCTTCAATCGCTCATAGGATGAATTATTCCATTCCTCGGAATAGATTAATATCGGGTCGCTAGCTGTTTCTTTCACTTTTACAAGTGCCATATCTGCTTTTTTGAATAAGGAATAGCCATCGTCATCCGGATCAATATTGACTGCTATCCCCATACTTGCGCTCATATGTACAGGAACACCCTTTATATCATATGGCTCGCTAATAGCATCCAAAATATGCTGCGCTCGTTCCAATAGCTGGTCAATATGCTCTAAATGATTAAGCAGCAATGCAAAGGAATCTCCCTCCATTCTTGCAACAAAATCATGCTCAGACAGCAATCGATTCAGACGATCGGCCATCTGGAGCAGCATAAGATCTGCATACTCACGACCAAAGGAGGCATTAATTAGCTTGAAATTATCAAGATCAATATAACAAACACCAAGCATAAAATGGTCTTCCTTCGCTCGTAGAAGCCATTCATCAAAGCGAATTTGAAACAAGGTGCGGTTAGGTAGCCCTGTCATATCGTCATAATAGGCCATATAGCGAATTCTTTCTAGATTCCGCTTATGATCGCTTAGATCATGACTGATTAATAACGATCCGATTACCCTGCCGTCCTTAATGACTGGCTCACAGCTGACGTGGAGCTCAAGTGGAAAGGACGAACGATGCAGCGCATGTATGTTTATAGATTCGATTTTTCCGGCACGAACTTGCTCTAATGAGCTAGCTAGTGCTTCTTGACTAGATTGCTCTATCATATCCATAATAGGCACGCCGAGGAGCTCTTGACGCTCTTCATAGCCAAGCATATTGGCAGTTGTATCATTCAGCTCGACAATTTTCCCCTCATGGTTAATTAGAGCGAGTGCTACCGCATCAGATTGAAACAATGTATCTACGATTGATTCATGAATGTTTTTTGAAGATGCAATCTTTCTAGAACGTAGTAACAGTACTATAGCAGTAATAACTAGAAGTAATCCAACAGTGCCTAGAATAACGCGGTACATAAATGATTGTACGATAAATAACGCAATTAACATCCAAGCAAGGGATAAGACGATAAGAAAACCTGCTACAATCGTAGGCCCAAAACCATACATTTGATTTCGCTTGAACAACTCTAATCCCTCGATTCATCATGCCAAAGATTTTAATCCACGATTAAAAATGTCACCTTAAACACAATTATAATCGAAATATGTCATTTGTCATAGAAAAAAATGTTATCTTGCTTTAAATTTTAAGACACCGCTGCAAACCATGATCCAGCCACCGATCATTAATACACCGCCAATTGGGGTAATCGCACCTAGAATGGTTATTCCTGTCAATGCCATAATGTATAAACTTCCACTAAAGATGCAGGTTCCAATCGTAATTAGGAGGGCACCGATTGACAGACTCTTCCCTTCTGTCACGATCGTAGAAGCTAAAGCAATTAACATTATTCCTAGTGAGCTGTACATTTGATATCTTACGCCTGTCTCGAAATTTTGCAGCATGCGTTCCGATACCAGTTCTTTAAGCCCATGTGCTCCAAAAGCCCCAAGCGCTATCGCCAGTGCAGCACCAAGCACACCAATTGCAAAGTACTTTCTAAACATAGTCATCCATCCTTTGTTTGTAGTATAATTAGAAAAAATCTATTGAAGGAGTAATCATGGAACATTCACATTCATCAAAACCAAATACACCAGATATTATTTCAGAACCAAAGCCGTCTAAGCCTCTTAAAGTTAAAGGGCGCTATACACCAAAATCAGCTCCTTCCGCTGAACAAACGAACGGTGATTTTATGACTGGATATCAAGCAGCTCCCGGACAATCGTCTTATGCTTCTGCTAATCCTTATAATGAACAAGGACAGGGTGGCTATCCGTCATCCCAAGAGCCAAGCGGTAAGCTTAAGCATTCCGGACTAGGCATTGCAAGCTTTATCCTTTCCATGCTCGCTTTACTTTCAACCGTTATTGGCTTTATCGTAATCTTTGCCAGCATCTTCGATATGAATGAGCAGGATATTTTACTTCTGCAAGACCCTGCTTATATCGAAGGTATTATAAATGGCTCTGAGTTCCCGCCCTTCTTCGTTTCTATTTTAATCGGCGGCCTACTAATGATGGGTACAGCAGTCCTATCTTTTATTGGTTTAATATTAGGTTTTATAAGCCTATTTATTAAGCAGCGCAAAAAAGTCTTTGGTATTCTTGGCACGATATTTAATGCCTTTCTATGCTTGGGAGGAATCATTCTACTGCTGCTGTCGTTCATTGGCGCATTTGCAGTATAATATAAGCAAATTGACACAGCTCGCGTTGTCGTTAACTCGACACTGAGCTGTGTCTTTTTATATATTTGAACCGTTTAGCTAGGTTACTTAATGATAAAGCTTGCCTTTGAGTAACCATCTGCTGTTTTATTAACTTCTAGGCAGGCAGGCAACGCATTTTTCAGCTCCTGAACGTGGGAGATAACACCGATCATTCGACCGGCACGCTGCAGATCAACTAATGTTTGGATCGCCTTCTGCAAAGACTCCTCATCCAATGAACCGAAGCCTTCATCAATAAACATCATCTCGATCGATACTCCGCCCTGATGAGACTGAATGACGTCTGTCATGCCTAAGGCTAAGCATAGTGCTGCATTGAACTTCTCACCGCCAGACAAAGTCTTTACATCACGAACTTGCCCTGTATACGCATCATATACATCCAGCCCTAAGCCACTTTGCTTTCCGTGTGTTTCCAGTCGATCACTTCTACGCAGCTCAAACTGACCATTAGAAAGCTTACTAAGCCGTAAATTCGCCATCACAAGAATTTGCTCTAAATAATCGATAAGAATATACCGTTCAAACGACAGCTTTAACGGATTATCTCCTTTCATCGTCGTAAACAAATCACTTAGCAGGCTCAGCTGGGCCTCAAGCTCCTGAAGCTGACCACTATAGCTTTGAATGCGATCGATGAAACGCTGTAAATCTGCAAAGCAGCGCTTATGCTCTGCCTCGTCGGCCAATAGCTGCTCAAAAATTTGCTGACTGCTTTCGTATTGCGTCTGGAGAGACTCGATCTCCATATATTCGAGTTTACCTGCCAGCTCCTGTTGTAGCAGCTCTAGCTCATTGTTAAGACGAGAAAGCTGCTGCTCATATTGCTCTACTGAAGTTCTTAGCTGTTTAAGCTGATCCATTGTTAGCTTCGCACTCATGTAATGAGCTTGATCCGCAAATCCAGACTCCTCAAGCTGCGTCTGCAGACTTTGCAAGCTCTCCTCCAGCTCATTCTGCACTCGATCAACGAGCTGCTGCTGGCT
The DNA here is from genome assembly GCF_023715345.1 of Paenibacillus camelliae. Taxonomy (GTDB): domain Bacteria; phylum Bacillota; class Bacilli; order Paenibacillales; family Paenibacillaceae; genus Pristimantibacillus; species Pristimantibacillus camelliae. Next base: position 11,442 of record NZ_JAMBNY010000015.1, on the reverse strand, counting down.
CTCAATCTGCGCAAGAACCGTTGTATGCTGCGTAACAACGGCTTGGTACCGATCACTCGCTGCCTTCCACTGTGCTTGCAGCAGCGAAACTTGCTGGCGCAGCTCGTCCAGCTTTTGCTGCAGCCTATGATTATCCTGCAGCTGCTCGGGCACCCGCTCGGCAAGCTGCTTCATCGTCGCTTCGATGGTCGTTTGTTGAATGGTGACCTGCTGCAGCTCAGTGACGAGACGATCACGTTCTAGCTCAAGCTTATGCAGGCTCTGCTCTAGCAGCACAAGCTCCTGCTTTTGCTTCATCGTCTGTTCCATAGTCAACTGTAGTTCAGCAGACTGATCCTTTACCGATTTCCATTGTTCTCGTAGCTTCTTCTGAGCATCTTGCAGCTTACTGAATACGAGATTGAAATCATCATACGGTGCGAATGGCTCCAGCTCACTTTCACTTGCAGGGGATTCCGACTTATCCAGCGACTCCAATGATTCCAATGAGTCTAATGAATCCAGTAGCTCAAGCTGCTTCAGCTGAGCTATAAGCATATGACGCTTTGCGCTGCATTCCGCTTCGATTCGCTGCTGAACCTGAAGCTTCTGCATATGGACAGCCTTAGCCTGCTCTAGCTGTTCCTTTGAAGGTAGCTGCACGAGCTGATTGGCTTTATTCGGATGCTGCTCACTTCCGCATACGGGACAAGGTTGTCCGTCATGCAGATGCATCGCAAGCTGACTAGCCTGACCATTCAGCCATTGCTGCTCTAGCTCTTCCAATGCTGTGAAGGCATGCTTAACGGCAGCTGATGCTTCGCCAATTTGCTGCTCTAGCTCTAGCAGTGCCGCAGTTTCCATGACAATAGTGCTGATTTCTGTTCCTTGCTTTTGAATACTCTTCAGCTGTGCTTGCAGCTCGGCATATCGCACAGCGTCCTGCTCACGAGCCTCAAGCAGCTCTGTCAGCTCAAGCTTTCGTGCTTTCGCCTGCTGAAGCTTCAGCGCTTGCTCCGCTTGCTCTCGTTTTACGTGCTCTACACGCTGCTTTGTCTCGATCTCCTGCTCAGCAAGCTGCTTAAGCTGCTTAACTAGCGGAGCCAAGCCTTCTAATTCATGCAGTTCTAGCTGCTGCGCCGTACGCTTAGGTTCAAGCTGCTGCTGTGCCTCCCATTCCTGCTGAGCCTCTTGCAGCTCGGCATTCAGCTGGAGCTTACGCTCTAATAATTGTCGTAATCGCTCGGTACCTTCATCAGCCTGCTGCTGGGCACGCAGCCAGCGGCTCTCAAAGGGCTCGACGAATCTTGCCTTTTCACCTTCAGCAAGCTTTTTCTTCATCGCCTCAATCTCAGCTGCCCGCTCCTGAAGTAAGCCATGCTCAGCTTGCTTTGAATGCAGCTGCGTAAGCTTACCGTTGTGCTGCTGTGCTTCTTGTAGTGCTTTGCGAGCTGAAGACAGCCTTTCTGCTTGTTCTATCTTTTTTTGATCGATCTCTTGCTGGAGCTGCTCATATGCAGCCTTTTCTTCTTGTAAGGCCATCAATACTTGATAGCTGTTTTGCTGCTCCTGCTTGTACACTTCCTCCAGCTGACTACCTTCTCTTAGCGGCAGCTGCTCGGCAATTGACTGCAGCAGCGAACGCTGAGCATGCTGCTGATCACGAAGCTGCTCCTGCAGCTGCTTCGTTTGCTGACCGACGAGCTGCTCCAGCCGCTCGAATTTCTCTGTGCGAAAAATTTTACGCAATATTTCTTCTTTATTATCTGTGCTCGAGGTGAGGAGTTTTCGGAATTCCCCCTGTGGGAGCATCACAATTTGGATAAACTGATCCTTCGTTAAACCAATTATTTCTGTAATGCGTTGATCAACATCTCGAATAACGAAGCGATCAACTGCCGGGACTTCCCCTTGATCCGTTAGCTCAAACAGCTCGATTTTTTCACCGGTTTCACTTTTATTGTTACCTTTTCTATGCTTCATCTGTCTAAAAATGCGATAGGTTTTGTCACGAACTGCAAATGTCAACTCGACAGATGTATGCGTCGCTTCATCAGCAAAATGACTCCGCAGCATACGAGTTTCCGCTCGATCCTCACCGCTAGCAGCGCCATACAGTGCAAAGGATATTGCATCAAATATCGTCGTTTTACCAGCTCCAGTATTTCCAGAGATGACGAATAGTCGATGATCCCCTAAATCGCGAAAATCAATAACTTCTCGCTCACGATAGGGTCCAAAAGCTGTCAGTGTTAGCTCTAATGGTCTCATACTACTCCCCACTCTCCTTCACAAGCTGCTCATAGGCACTAGCGAACAGCTTTTCCTTATCAGCAGACAGCTCCACGCCCCGTACTTCCTCATAGAATGCTCGAAACAGCTCAAGCGGCTTTAGCTCCTGCTTCATAACGACAGAAGCTCGCTCCTCTCCTTCTATGGCATTAGCATGTCGATGCGCTACACGCTCCACATGCATCGCATTAGGATAAACCGCACGAATTTTCTCCATCGGAAATAATACTGGATTCTCATCTGTTAAGGTTACGTACACATAATCATCATTGCGTTCATGACGCTCAATCTCATCCATTGTCCCAACAACGCGTCTCATATCCCTTCTTGCAGGAAGTGCAGCCTTTTCAATGCTAATATTTGTTTTCCCAAGCTCGACGATGAGATAGCCCTTGTTATGCTTTTCCTCTGATATTGAATACTTAAGCGGAGAACCAGAATAACGAACGTGCTCGAGACCAACATGGTGCGCCTGATGCAGATGCCCAAGTGCTACATAATCAAAGGCTTCAAGCAGCTGTGCACTTACATATTCTGCTCCACCGATAGACAAAGGTCGTTCTGCGTCACTCGTATTCTCTGATGCTTCACCATATGCCGTTACGAATGCATGTCCAACGAGAACGTGTCGGGCATTCGGATCCCAGTGTTCAACAATATGCTGAACGATCGCCTCCATCGCCTCTTGGTGGCTGCGAATATCATCTTGCCCTAGCAAATATCTGACGATAGAAGGGTCAGCATACGGAATTAAATAAAAATGAACCTCTCCGTCAGCATCTTGCATTACGACGGGTTCGATTGGGAATCTTAGCTGGCCGCTCATATAAAGCTGGTTACGCTCCATCAGCTTTACTGCAAAATCAATCCGATCTGGACTGTCGTGATTTCCTGCTATTGCAAGCACTGGCACCTCAAGCTCCAGTACAATTCGCTCTAATGTTTTATTCAGCAGCTCGACTGCTTCTGTTGGAGGGATCGCTCTATCGTACAGGTCACCAGCGATAATTACCGCATCAGGTTTTTCCCTCTCTATTGCTTCTATAAAATGATCAAGCACTGCAGCTTGATCTTCCGTCATATATACACCTTGAACGAGCTTTCCTAAATGCCAGTCTGCTGTATGAAATAGTTTCATCATGTCACCCCTTCTAATCATTTTTCATAATTTCATATTTCTCTTATCATTTAAGTTTACCATCCCGCCTATAACACTTCTACTATCGGATATGAACCTATTGTTTCATTTTTGTTTCATTCATCTATCAATTTGACTATAAAGATTGTTACTAGTGGAAGTATAAAAACGATCATGATATGATTGCATTGAACTGTAGGAAAGCATTTACATCATTAGGCTTCATAGTGGACACTGACATAGCTTTACTCAGCCTATCTCAAGAGCGCTAAGCTAAATTGGCTAATACAATCTAATGCAATAATATGTCATTCCAAACGATATAACTATTATGAATGTTATGCTGATGCGTAGATGTACACGCGATCAATCGTACAAGCAGCATGGCACTGAAGCAGACTGCTGTGATCGCTGCATAAACAATTCACTACAGTAATCAATCTCATGGTGTAATTGCAACTATTGATGTGAAGGAGCGCTGCTCATATGAGTAAAAAGCAATTGTTCAACAATGACTGGTCTTTCTCGAAGCAACCACTAGATACTGGCCTTGAGGCTGCGCTGGCAGCAGATAACTGGATGGCGGTAACACTGCCGCATGACTGGCTGATCTACGATAGCAACAACCTGTACGAAAACGGTGAAGGCTGGTATCGTAAAACGCTTTTTATGGACAAGCTGTCACAAGAAACGATCACTTCCTTGTATTTTGAAGGCGTCTATATGGATAGCACGTTATATGTTAATGGACAAGCGGTCGGAGAGTGGAAATACGGCTATTCTAGCTTTGAGATGGATATTACATCTTATCTTATCCAAGGGAATAATGAGATTCTCGTTAAAGTCGTTCACCAATCTCCGAATTCTCGCTGGTATTCCGGTGCCGGGATCTATCGTTCTGTCTGGCTTATTGAAAAGACTGTAACCCATCTGCCAACGCACGGTGTATATATAGCGACAAAACAGCTAGACGACAGCTGGCTTGTTGATATTGATACAGAGGTTTACTTTGACACAGCAGTAAGCAAGGACTCTGCCTACCGTATTGATCAGCAGCTGCTTGATGCAGATGGAAAGCTCGTTGCACAGCTAAGCACACCGCTTACTGCTGCAGCAGGGGAAACCATTACTGCTAAGTCTGAGCTTCAAGTAGCAAGCCCTAAGCTATGGAGCATCGGGGCTGGAAATCTATATACACTATCAACCTCCTTGTATCGTGACGAGCAGCTACTGCAAACGGATTCTGAGAAGTTTGGCTTCCGTACGTTGCACTTTACAACAAACGATGGCTTTTTCTTAAATGGCGAGTATGTCAAAATTTACGGAGTATGCCAGCATCATGATTTGGGTGCACTCGGCGCTGCGGTTAATCGTAAAGCGATGAGACGACAAATAGAGCTGTTAATCGAGATGGGTGTCAATGCGATTAGAACAGCACACAATATGCCTGCGGTTGAGCTGATGGAGCTTGCCGATGAGATGGGCGTACTTATTTGCTCAGAAGCATTCGATATGTGGGAACGACCGAAGACGCCTTATGACTATGCACGCTTCTATCCAGACTGGTGGCAAAAGGATATAAACAGCTGGGTTCGACGCGATCGCAATCATCCAAGCCTTATTATGTGGAGTATTGGAAATGAGATCTATGATACACATGCAAGCGAACGAGGCCAAGAGCTTACGCGTGAGCTAATGGAGCTAGTAGAGCAGCTGGATTATAAGCGTAATGCTGTCGTAACGATCGGCTCTAACTTTATGCCGTGGGAAAATGCACAAAAATGCGCTGATATCGTAAAAGTCGCTGGCTACAATTATGGTGAGAAATACTACGATCAGCATCATGAGGAGCATCCTGACTGGATCATCTACGGCAGTGAGACAGCTTCTGTTGTGCAAAGTCGCGGTATTTACCATTTCCCACTTGCTCAGGCTGTCCTTGCTGATGACGATGAGCAATGCTCTGCACTAGGCAATAGCTCGACAAGCTGGGGAGCGAAAAATACGGAGGCCTGCATTATAGCAGACCGCGATGCGACCTATTCATTAGGTCAATTCATATGGACTGGCTTTGATTATATCGGTGAGCCAACGCCATATCATACGAAAAATTCATACTTCGGACAGCTTGATACTGCCGGATTTAAAAAGGATTCCTTCTATATCTATCAGGCTGAATGGACTGACTATCGCGTAAATCCAATGGTTCATATATTCCCTTATTGGGACTTTTCTGAAGGGCAACTGATTGATGTTCGCGTTTGCTCTAATGCACCGAAGATTGAGCTGTTTTTCAACGATCAATCTCAAGGAATTGTTCATATCGATCATAAGCACGGGCAGAAGCTGCTTGGAGAATGGCAAATCCCTTATCAGAAGGGTGTATTAAAGGCAGTTGCTTACAACGAGTATGATGAGGTTATTGCGACGGATACACAAGCCTCCTTCGGGGATGCTGTGAAGCTAGTTCAGCAGACCAATGAACAAACACTAGCTGCAACAGGCTCTGACTTAGCCTTTATTGAGATAAGTACAGTCGATGAGCACGGATTACCTGTTCAAAATGCGAACAATCGCGTTCATGTTACCATTGACGGACCTGGTCGACTTGTTGGACTAGATAATGGTGACAGCACAGACTACGACTCCTACAAAGGTACAAACCGTAGATTGTTTAGTGGAAAGCTGCTCGCAATTGTAGCAAGCACACTAGAGCCTGGTGAGATTACTGTTACAGTAGCATCTAGAGGACTTGAAGCAAGTAAGCTTACGTTGGTAAGCAAGCCTGCTCCGCAGCAATCTGCAGAACAGCAAGTAGATACACTCTATGCGTACTCTGCAGAACAGCAAGTAGATACACTCTATGCGTACGCGGAAGCCTTTGAGCATGATTTCTCGCAAAGCAGCATTCAGCTGGAGCAAGAAGAAGTTCCAGTACGTAAAATCGAGATCATCGCTCCTCAAGGAACAACGATGAATGCTGAGCTGCGCTCGCTTCCTGTTGTGATCAAGCTTCATCCTCACAATGCAACGTATGAGGATGTAGAATGGCGTCTAGCCAATGCAGCAGGTGTTGATGCCAATATGGCAAGGCTTGATGTTAATGGCGCTCATGCGACGATACATGCGCTTGGCGATGGTGAATTATATATTCGCTGTGGTATCAAAAACGGAAAAGATAAGCTGCAGCATTACTCCCTGCTCGAGTTCTCGATTAACGGTATTGGACAGGCGTTTATTACACCTTATGAATTCGTCTCTGCTGGCTACTACAGTGAGCGCAGTACGAATCTTACGATGGGTAATGAGCGTGGTGTCGCAACTGCTCGTGATAGCGAGAGCATTATCTGCTTTGAGAAAATTGATTTTGGTAGCTTTGGCTCTGATGAAGTAACGCTGCCTATCTTCTCGCTAGATAGTGATCCATTTACGATGGAGCTGTGGGAAGGCTATCCTACAGATGAAGGCGCAACACATCTTGGTACGTTAAGCTATGACAAGCCGACGAAATGGAATGTTTATCAGGAAGAAACCTATAAGCTGAATAAGCGACTTAAAGGAATAACTACATTATCACTTGTTCTTAATCGAAAAATTCATCTTAAAGGCTTCCAGTTCACCAAGCTTGAGAAAGCATACCAGCAGCTTCGTGCACTTGATTACGATCAGCTGTATGGTGACTCCTTTACGATTACAGAGCATGCCATTGAGAATATAGGAAATAACGTCTCTATCATTTTTGATGATATGAACTTTGTAGAAGGTGCAAGCAAGCTTACGATCTGTGGACACTCTCCAATCGACAAAAATACAATTACGATCATCATGAGTGGTGACCAGGGCGACAGCAAGCAAATGGTTGAATTCACTCATTCAGATGATTATATTACGCGTACCTATGAGCTTCAGCCGGTAGAAGGAAAGCAAAAGATTATGTTCGTGTTCCTGCCAGGCAGTCAATTCGACCTGAAGTGGTTCAAATTTGAAGCGTAATATCAATAGATATTACTTTTGCATAGTCTTAATAAACATGCAGGCAGCTGTTATAATCAGCTGCCTGCATGTTTTAGTTTCGGTACACTTGCAATAGTATGAAATCTCTAGTATATTTCACCTTTGATTTTGTTCAAATAGCCTCTCATTTCGTTTTCTTCGTATTGATTGTAGTTATATCTACTGTTGTTCGCAACGTGAACGGCAGCGATATGGAATAAGTCACAGGCAGTGTAAACCGATGTCCAGAGATTGTCGCAATCAGCATCAGAGTAAGTTTTTAAGTACATTTTATATAAATGAGCAGGGAGGTAATTCTTGAAGTATTTACCGAACTTTCCGGCAGAGACTGAAAAGTCGTTATTTACGCCAATATACCACTCCAGCATTTTGTTAAGCATATCCCTTACATATTCATTAAACATTTTCATGGCGTATGGCAGTTCATTCCTAGCTATACCTTTACCAACATTGTTTAAGCACCACCAGAACTCATTACAGCAATCTGCAAAGAGTTTTTCAGTTGGATGCTTAATATACCAGTGTTTGTCACTAGGAGTTGGTAGCTGTGGTAGATAGTTGTCCTTGTCCAAAAGAGTAATAGCAGGTTCTCCGTCATCTATATAAGGTGTATATTCTATGCTGAGGTCAATACGATTCCCATCTTCAAATATCATTAAGTATATAAAATGACCGTCACCAGTGTTGGGGAGTAAAGTCATGTTTTCAGGCATCTGCATCATAACCGGTTTACCAAAGTGCTCATTAATCCATTCAATATTATTGTAAAATGGCTTTACATCCTTTACAAAATAGGTAATGTCATAATCTTGGTATTTATCTCTTGGCACACTTGGGTTCGCCCGAGAACCAAGCATCAGGATTGCCCTAATACGTTCATCTTTCTTAGCAACACTAATTATCAGATCCAGCATTTCCTGCTCACTTCGCATAACTACTCCTCCCTTGTCGCAACTCCGAAATTATTATTCGATAAGTAGCTCCTACTCCTTTACTATGTTATTTCTAATTATATTAAAATTTCCAGATAATTTGTTAACTTCAAGATCTACTGACAAGCTGTAGTTTTGCCTTCAAGCGAACAATATTATCATGAGCGACCCTCATTCCGTAGGAATGTTCGAGCGAATGATAATATTGTGAGCATCCGAATGTTCGAGTAAATCATATGTTGTAATCATTCTAATCATCATACATGCTTCTTTCACGCATACAATGAATACATAAAAGACGTAAAAGAGGTGACCTCGTATGAAGCAGCAACCGTTATTTGTCGTTTCACGAGAAGACTGGTCATTGCATCGAAAAGGCTATAATGATCAAGCTAGACATCAAGAGCGTGTGCGAGAAGCTATCAAGAACAATTTACCTGATCTTGTATCCGATGAAAGCATTATATTGTCAGATGGACGGAAAACCGTTAAAGTTCCAATTAAAAGCTTAGATGAGGCACGTTTTATTTATAATTACAATAAAAAGAAACATGTTGGTCAAGGTGATGGAGATTCACAGGTTGGTGATGTACTTGGTGTAGATCCACAAGCAGCTAAAAAGCCTGGAAAAGGCCAGGATGCCGGAGATCAACCAGGAGAGGACGTATACGATACTGAGATTAGCATCGATGAGCTGGAGGATATGCTTTTTGAAGAAATGGAGCTACCAAACCTAGAGGAAAAGCAAAAGGACCAGCTGCAAACCTCAGAGGTTGTGTTTCATGATATACGTAAAAAAGGCATCATGTCGAATATCGACAAAAAAAGAACGCTGCTTGAAAATCTAAGGCGGAATGCCAATGCAGGTAAAAAAGGAATTGGCGGGATCTCTCCGGATGACCTAAGATATAAAACTTGGACAGAAATTGTTAAGCCACAATCGAATGCAGTCATTTTTGCTCTTATGGATACATCCGGTTCAATGGGGGCTTTTGAGAAATACTGTGCTAGAAGCTTTTTCTTTTGGATGTCGAGATTTTTACGCAGAAAATATGAGCATGTTGAAATCATATATGTTGCCCATCATACAGAAGCTAAGGAAGTCTCCGAAGAAGATTTCTTTTCGCGCGGAGAAAGCGGCGGAACGATATGCTCCTCAGCATATCAAAAAGCACTAGACCTCATTGATGAGCGTTACCCTACACAGCTGTGGAATATTTACCCCTTCCACTTTTCGGACGGTGACAATCTTACATCAGATAATGAGCGGTGTGTGCGCCTAATCGAGAAGCTTATGCAGCGAAGCAATATGTTTGGCTACGGTGAGGTTAATCAATACAATCGGAACAGTACGTTAATGAGTGCATATAAGCATATTTCCAATAAGAAGTTTAAACACTTCATAATTCGTGAAAAGGGCGAAGTTTATAAAGCACTTACTCATTTCTTTGCGAAACAGCCTGCGCAACCATAAAAAAGATGCCAGTAAAGCTAACGTGTTAATTGAGCAGCGTTAAGATTTACTGGCATCTTTAATTTAAAATGTAAACGGTAGAAGCTGCTCCGCCATAAGTGTATCCAAGCTCTCGAATTCATATCCCTTTGCTCGAGCGTCATCGATAACTCTAGGAAGTGCAGCTGCATTATCACTCGATACAGAGTGGATAAGCATAATGCTGCCAGGATGCAGCTGCTTCATGATTTGCTGATAAGCGTATTCTCCACCCTTCTGATTGTTAACCTCCCAATCCTTGTAAGCAAGTGACCAAAAAACACTCGTATACCCTTCTTCCCGACTTACAGCGAGTACACGATCGCTAAAAATTCCACGTGGTGGTCTTAAATATTGCATTGTTTTCTGACTGGAAATTGCAGCCACTCCATCCCTAACTTTTGCAAGCTCCTGTCTAATCTGATCATTACTCATCGTTGTCATATCCGGGTGACTCCACGAGTGATTACCAATAATATGGCCTTCATCAACCATTCTTTTAATTAAGTCCGGCTGATCCTGTATATAGTGGCCAGTTACAAAAAAAGTAGCTGGAACATTTTTTTCTCTAAGCGTATCCAATATTGGAGCTGTAAATCCATTTTCATATCCATTATCAAAGGTTAGATACAACACCTTCTTTGTTGTGTTTCCTAAAAATAGTGCATCATTTTTTTGTATAATGTTTGAAAAGCCTTCTTGCTCGATCGATGGCAGATTTCCACCAATGCTGCGCTTAAAGCCAAAATGGAAGGGCTTTTCTGTTTTAGCCGCTGCGTTAACATCCCAATCAATCAGAACAACAACCATCATAGCTGCAGCAAGCAATATGCTCATCAGCTTTATTGTATACTTCACCTTCATTCCTCCAATTGCCCTATTTGTTGTTAGCATGCCCAAATAAGGATAAAAGATTCATGGGAGGATCGAATTTACTCTATCGTATACAGATAGCGACGAATAGACTAGTAATTCGAAGTATGAATTTAAAACAAAAAAACTTTGCAGTGATCTGCAAAGTTAATATGTAATGATGGTCGGGATGACACGATTTGAACATGCGACCCCTTGGTCCCAAACCAAGTGCTCTACCAAGCTGAGCTACATCCCGATGTATGGAGCGGAAGACGGGAATCGAACCCGCGACCCTCGCCTTGGCAAGGCGATGCTCTACCGCTGAGCCACTTCCGCAAAAATGGTGCCGCCTAGAGGACTTGAACCCCCAACCTACTGATTACAAGTCAGTTGCTCTACCAATTGAGCTAAAGCGGCAATTTGGTGACCCGTAGGGGATTCGAACCCCTGTTACCTCCGTGAAAGGGAGGTGTCTTAACCCCTTGACCAACGGGCCTTGCTTTATGTAATTCTATCAATTTCACTGCTTTTATTTCAGCGACAAGAGATATAATATCATCTCTAAACTATTAAATCAAGTCTTTTTTTAATAGTTTTTTTAGCGAAGAAAAGCATGGCGGAGAAGGTGGGATTCGAACCCACGCACCACTTACGCAGTCTAACCCCTTAGCAGAGGGTCCCCTTGAGCCACTTGGGTACTTCTCCATGAATGGCTCCCCGAACAGGACTCGAACCTGTGA
>NZ_JAMBNY010000014.1 GCF_023715345.1 Paenibacillus camelliae | reverse complement strand
GTGGAAGTGCAGCAATGCATGGAGCTGACCAGTACTAATCGGTCGAGGGCTTATCCTACAGACTTTGAATACGGAGCGCAAGCGAAGGTTCACAAGTCACATCGGAAGCATATGCTTCTGCTTGATTCACTTTGGAGATTCACAACTTTCATATCCAGTTTTGAGGGTGCAAGCCACTTCGGAAGCATCTACAACGTTTGGTGACGATGGCGAAAGGGAACCACGCGTACCCATCTCGAACACGACCGTTAAGCCTTTCAGCGCCGATGGTACTTGGACCGCAGGGTCCTGGGAGAGTAGGACGTTGCCAAGCACGAAGGAAGCCTATTGCGTATGCAGTAGGCTTTTTTTGTTGTGCGGAGGAAGTCATTGCAGTAATTCAAGAGAGTATTTGAATCTGATTGAGTATATTCGATGATGAGGCAGCGATATGTATGCTGATGGTGAGAATTCAACAAGTATGGCTTTTTAGCATGCTATAAGAAGATTAGACAGTATTGCCAAGTCGTAATCGTTCTTGTATAATCTGCTAAACTATAATCAGGGGGTATTACGATGAACGGTCCGAATCTACGAACGCTAACGACAGCTGATTTTGAAGAGAGCATGAAGCTTTCGTCCTTTGCATTTCAATATCCACTTACAGCTGAGCAGCTAGAAGAAAGACGTGCAAGCTTTTTAACGGACGATGTATATCGAGTTGGCGTTTTTCAACATGAACAGTTGTGCGCACAGGCAACGCTATTGCATTTGAATGTGTATGTGAACGGGGAATTATTCAGCATGGGCGGAATCGCTGGTGTGTCTACTTGGCCGGAGCACCGGAGACATGGATATGTTGCACGTATACTTAAAGAGCTTTTAGTGAAGATGAAGGAGAATAGCCAATCCATTTCTATGCTTCATCCATTTTCGTTCTCGTTTTATCGTAAGTATGGCTGGGAAACCTATATTGAGTATAAACAATACGAAATGAGCGCTGACCACTTATCATCACTGCGTAATAAGCTCAGCGGCAAGCATCTTGGTACTGTGAAGCGAGTAGAGGATTGGCAGATGCTCCAAACTACATATGATCGTTATGCGAAACGTTATAACGGCATGCTCCAACGTGGTGATAAGTGGTGGAAGGAAAGCATTACGAAGAGAAAGCCTGGAACTTACGCTGGTGCATACAATGATCAAGGTGAGCTAGATGGATATATGATTTACGAGGTAGCTAACCGTATAATGACGATTCATGAATTTATAACATTAACAGCAGCAGCTCAGCAGCAGCTAATGCTGTATATCGCTCAGCATGATTCCATGATTGATCGCTTGAGATGGACAGCACCGTCAGATGATTGCTTTGCTTACGGACTTGACAATCCAAGGATCAAACAAGAGCTCATTCCATACTTTATGGCTCGGATCGTTGATGTTGAACCGTTTATCGCGCAATATCCATTTGAGCCTTCAGACCAGGAAGAAATATTCACTTTACAAATTAGCGATGAACATGCACCATGGAATAATGGACATTTTGAGCTACGAATAGCATCCAGTGGAAAGGCTACACTAACCAAAGTAGAGCTAGCATCACCTCAGGTCATCATCTCCATCGGTGCTTTAACATCATGGCTGCTTAATTACCAGAAGTGGCAAGTACTAAAGCACGTTGAACAGCTCGAAGGTAGTGAACAAGCTATGAAACGCTTACAATTACGAATTAGGGAACATACGACCTATTTGACTGATTTTTTCTAATTTATTGAACATTTCGCCTATTTACAAACTATGATTTTGCAGCAGTTATGCGCATTGACAGCCCCTAACTCAAGTGATAATATTGCAATAATATACGTTCAGAGAGAAGAAAACTAAGGGAAAATAAGGGAGGAACATACTCGTGTGGGAAAATAAATTCGCTAAAGAAGGGCTAACGTTTGACGACGTATTGCTTATTCCTCGCAAATCAGAAATTCTACCAAGATCTGTTGATGTATCTGTTCGATTGAGCGATACAGTCAAGCTAAACATTCCTTTGATTAGTGCAGGAATGGATACCGTAACGGAGTCTGCATTGGCGATCGCTATAGCTCGTGAAGGTGGAATGGGTATTATCCACAAAAACATGACTATTGCACAACAGGCAGAAGAAGTGGATCGTGTTAAGCGTTCGGAAAGTGGAGTTATTACGAATCCATTCTCATTGACGCCTGATCATCATGTATATGACGCGGAAGAATTGATGGGCAAGTACCGTATCTCTGGTGTGCCTATTGTTGATGAAAATAAAAAATTAGTCGGTATCCTAACAAACCGTGATCTACGCTTTGTTCATGACTATTCAATTAAAATTAAAGAAGTCATGACACATGAGCAGCTTGTAACTGCACCAGTTGGAACGACGCTGCAGCAAGCAGAAGGAATACTGCAGCAGCATAAAATTGAAAAGCTGCCAATCGTCGATGAAGATAACACATTAAAAGGTCTTATTACGATTAAGGATATTGAAAAAGCGATTCAATTCCCGAACGCAGCAAAAGACAGCCAAGGCCGACTATTATGTGGAGCTGCAATTGGTATCTCTAAAGATACACAAGAACGCGCAGCGGCACTAGTTGCTGCAGGTGCTGACGCTCTAGTTGTCGACTCTGCACACGGACATTCCTCTAACATCCTGAATGCGGTGAAGGAATTGCGCAATACCTTCCCTAACCTAACGATTATTGCTGGTAATGTTGCAACAGGCGAAGCAACACGTGATCTTATCGAGGCAGGTGCATCTGTCGTTAAGGTTGGTATTGGCCCGGGATCGATTTGTACAACCCGTGTTATTGCAGGGATTGGTGTACCTCAAATTACAGCAATTTACGATTGTGCATCAGTAGCTAGACAGTATAACGTTCCTATTATTGCTGACGGAGGAATTAAATACTCTGGTGACATCTCCAAATCCATCGCAGCAGGCGCAAGTGCAATTATGATCGGAAGCTTGTTTGCTGGAACAGCTGAAAGCCCAGGAGAAACTGAAATTTTCCAAGGCCGTAGCTATAAAGTATATCGCGGAATGGGTTCATTAGCTGCGATGAAGGCTGGTAGTAAGGATCGTTACTTCCAAGAGAATGAAAGCAAGCTTGTTCCAGAAGGTATTGAAGGACGAGTTGCCTATAAAGGACCACTTGCTGATACCGTTCACCAACTTATTGGTGGTTTGCGTTCAGGTATGGGGTACTGTGGTACTGCAACGCTTGAAGAGCTTAGAAACGATACACAATTTATTCGTATTACCGGTGCAGGTCTTCGTGAAAGTCATCCACATGATGTACAAATTACGAAAGAAGCGCCAAACTACTCTCTATAATTTAATATTAAACGCAAGTAAGCCGGAGCTCGGCGACCCTATAATGGATCGAGCTCTGGCTTTCTCTTTGTTGCGCCCGTATAATAGAAAATCCTAATCTAATTGGAACTGTGGCGCGATGTTAAAAGGTTTAACTCGTATGTTGAAGTATGTTACAATTAGAGCTGGACAATCCAAAGGGAAATGGGGAATAAAGGTGTTAAAAACGATGGGGAAAATTCGATTACTGTCGATGTTTGTGCTGTGCACGTTGCTAATTGTGTCTACATTGGCCTTAAGCGCACCACGTGCAGGAGCAGTTGGCTATAATAACAGACCAAGTACTGAAAATTCACTTGGTTTACAGGTGAAATCAGCGATATTAATTGAATTTGAAACGGGTCAAGTAATGTACGAGGTAAATCCCGACGAAACGCTGCCAATTGCAAGTATGACAAAATTGATGACAGAGTATATTGTAATGCAGGAAATTGGCAATGGTCGATTAAATTGGGATCAAGTCATTACAGTAACACCTGAAGCCGCAGATACACATGCGTCTGAATCTCAGATCTATCTTGCAGCTGGTGACCAGCATACGGTTGAAGATCTTTACATCGCAATGGCCGTTGGTTCAGCGAATGATGCGACAAAGGCGCTAGCTATAGCAGTAGAAGGAAGCATTCAAGCTTTTATTGATCGTATGAATGAGACAGCAGAGCAGCTTGGTTTAACATCTGCAGTTTTCACTAGTGTTACTGGGCTGGAAGATACAACGATGATGTCTGCAAGAGATGTTGCGTTACTCGCGCGTCATATTTTACAGGAGTATCCTGATTTCTTGAAATACTCTGGTCTTCAGGAATATAAATTCCGTGAACGCGATGACGCACCGATGATTAACTTTAACTATATGCTCGGTGCAAATGTGAATAGATCAGGTCTAAAGCATTTAGCATATGAAGGTGTTGACGGACTAAAAACAGGCTTTATTAGTGCAGCTGGTTATAACTTTGCTGGAACAGTTGAACGTAATGGCCTACGTTATATTAGTGTAGTCATGGATACACGCTCGAAGGATGCTAGATTCCAAGAGACTGCATCCCTATACAATTATGCTTATGCAACATTCGATAAACATACGGTGATCTCACCAAAAAGTGTAGTAGAAGGCTATGAAACGGTTAAAATAAAAAAAGGTGTAGATAAAGAAATCCCTGTTGTAACAAGTAAGGACATTACGGTGATGACAGAAAAGGGAAAAGAGGCTAGCCTGGAATTGATCGATGCTGAGATTCAGACAGAAGATCAATTGGTCGCACCGATTGCAGCAGGAACAAAGGTCGGTACGCTCACCTATAAATTTGTAGACCATAACAATGTAGAAACTCAGCATTATGTTGATTTAATTACGACAGCTGATGCGGAAAAAGCATCATGGTTTAAGTTGTTCTTTAGAGGAATTGGAGACTTTTTCTCCGGCCTGTTCGATAGCATCTTAAATATCTTTTAATCCGAGTGAGTTACAAGGAAATAAGGACTTGTCGAAGTGCCCTCATTCCTGTAAAATCAATGCTTAGAGTAATAACGGTGATCTATATTCGTAGATGCGTAATTTAGGAGGAGACGTAACAATGGAAACAGGTACTTTTCGAGTAAAAAGTGGCATGGCTGAAATGCAAAAGGGCGGCGTCATTATGGACGTTATGAATGCCGAGCAAGCGAAAATTGCCGAAGCTGCTGGCGCTACGGCAGTTATGGCACTTGAGCGTGTACCATCTGATATTCGTGCAGCTGGTGGAGTCGCTCGTATGGCCGACCCTACAATTGTAGAAGAGGTAATGAAGGTTGTTTCAATTCCAGTAATGGCGAAAGCTCGTATCGGTCATATTGTTGAAGCAAGAGTGCTCGAATCAATGGGCGTTGACTACATTGATGAAAGCGAAGTGCTAACACCAGCGGACGAAGTTTTCCATATTAGTAAGCATGAGTTTACAGTTCCTTTCGTATGTGGCGCTAAGGATCTTGGTGAGGCGCTTCGTCGAATCCAAGAAGGCGCGGCAATGCTTCGTACAAAGGGTGAGCCTGGAACAGGTAACATCGTTGAAGCTGTTCGTCATCTACGTCTAATTAACGGACAAATCCGTAAGGTTCAAAACCTTTCTAAGGACGAGCTTTATAATGAAGCTAAGCTGCTTGGCGTACCTTATGACTTGTTGCTTGGCGTTCACGAAACTGGTAAGCTTCCAGTTGTTAACTTTGCAGCTGGTGGAGTTGCAACGCCAGCGGATGCTGCATTAATGATGGAGCTAGGTGCGGACGGTGTATTTGTAGGCTCCGGTATTTTCAAATCCGATAGCCCAGAGAAATTTGCTCGTGCTATTGTTGAAGCAACTACGCATTATCAAGATTATAAGCTTATCGCAGAAGTATCCAAAAACCTTGGTACTCCTATGAAGGGCATTGAAATCTCTAAGCTGCATGCTGCTGAACGTATGCAAGATCGCGGAATCTAAGACAATACTATATAGATAAACCCTAAGAGCCGAGCTATCCAGTGACCTGGGTAGGTCGGCCTTTGCGAAAATGGGGAGGAACAGGATATGAAGATTGGAGTATTAGCGCTGCAAGGCGCTGTAGCAGAGCATATACGCAGCCTAGAAGCTGTCGGAGCAGAAGCTGTAGCGGTTAAGCGTATTGAGCAGCTAGAGCAATTGGACGGGCTCGTCATTCCTGGTGGCGAGAGCACAACCATTGGAAAGCTAATGCGCAAATATGGCTTTATGGAGGCGATTGCTGACTTTCATGAAGCAGGGAAGCCTTTGTTCGGTACTTGTGCAGGTCTAATCGTCTTGGCTGATCGTATTGAGGGACAAGAGGATGCACATTTGAAGCTGATGGATATGACCGTTGCTCGTAATGCGTTTGGTCGTCAGCGTGAAAGCTTTGAAACAGCACTTCCTGTCAAAGGAATCGATGAGCCGATCACAGCGGTGTTTATTCGTGCTCCATTAATTAAATCAGTAGGTAAACAGGTCGATGTATTGTCAGAGTATAACGGTGAGATTGTAACAGCGCGTCAAGGTTCGCTGCTAGCGTGCTCATTTCACCCGGAGCTGACAGATGATGTTCGACTGCACGCATATTTCGTTGAGATGGTAAAAGAGGCACAGGCTTTACGTGCCTAGCTAACAAGAGTTGATGGAATATCCACAACTCTGGCTAGAAAGGGGACAATCATGTTAGATGTCAAATTATTGCGTACGGACTTTGCTAAGGTAGAAGAAGCACTCCGTAATCGTCAAGCTTCCTTAGAGCTTATTGCAGCTTTTCCTGAGCTTGATCAAAAGCGCCGTGAGCTTATTCAGATGACAGAGCAATTGAAAAATCGTCGCAACACTGTATCACAAGAAGTGGCAACGATTAAAAAAAGCGGTGGTGATGCCCAGGCGCTCATTACTGAAATGCGTGAGGTCGGAGATCGTATTAAGGAGCTTGATGATGAGCTTCGCGTGCTAGACACGCAGGTCAATGATATGCTTCTTGCAATTCCTAACATTCCGCACTCTTCCGTTCCAGTGGGCAAGTCAGAGGAAGAGAATGTTGAGATCCGTAGAGTGGGCGAGCCTACCGAGTTCGCGTTTGAACCAAAGGCACACTATGATCTAGCGGCAGAGCTTGCGATTCTGGACTTTGAGCGTGCTGCTAAAGTAACAGGCTCCCGCTTTGTGTTCTACCGCGGCCTAGGCGCCCGTCTAGAGCGCGCATTGATGAGCTTTATGATGGATCTACATAGCGATGAGCATGGCTATGAGGAGATCCTGCCGCCTTACATCGTTAATCGCGATAGCTTGATCGGAACAGGACAGCTGCCTAAGTTTGAGGAAGATCTATTCAAACTAGCGGATACGGATTATTTCTTAATTCCGACAGCAGAGGTTCCTGTAACCAATATATTAAGAGATGAAATTCTAGATGCAGAGTCGCTCCCAGCTAAGTTTGTAGCCTTTAGTGCATGCTTCCGCTCTGAAGCAGGTGCTGCAGGTCGTGACACACGTGGCTTGATTCGTCAGCATCAATTCAACAAGGTAGAGCTTGTGAAAGTCGTTAAGCCTGAGCATTCCTATGAAGAGCTTGAAAGCTTGACCGCTAATGCAGAGAAAGTGTTGCAGCTACTGGAGCTTCCATACAGAGTCATTACACTATGCACAGGCGATATGGGCTTTGGATCGGCTAAAACCTATGATATTGAGGTTTGGCTTCCAAGCGCAGAAACGTACCGTGAAATCTCTTCTTGTACTAATTTTGAGGACTTCCAAGCACGACGTGCAGGTATTAAGTATCGTCCTGAGCCTAAGAGTAAGCCGGAGTTTGTTCATACGCTTAACGGATCTGGACTTGCAATTGGTCGTACGGTTGCAGCTATCCTTGAAAATTACCAGCAAGCCGACGGATCAATTGTTGTGCCGAAGGTGCTTCGTCCTTACATGGGCGGCGTTGAAGTTATTGCTCCAAAATAAATTTCAAAAAAAGTTGAAAAAGGGGTTGCATTCCCCTTTTCAACTATGGTATACTCTTTCTTGTCAGCAAAATAAAATACTTTCTTGGAGAGATACCGAAGCGGTCATAACGGGGCGGTCTTGAAAACCGTTAGGGTGCAAGCCCACGGGGGTTCGAATCCCTCTCTCTCCGCCAATTACTTAAATTACTTATCACGCAAGGAATTGCTGTGATGATGACTGAAACGCACTAGACTGTTGAACAGCGGTCTGATGCGTTTTTTTGTGTTCATGACCGTTAGAGATAAATCTAACGGGAGGCACTTAAATATGAGTACAAGTACAGGAAAAACAGCCCACAAAAGAGGGCAAAGAAAGAACACTTTGGATATACCACAGCGGTTATTAGACCGACTTACTCCTTCGGTTTTGGAAATCAACAACGCTGAACATCAAGAAGATGAGAATTCACGTCCTGAGACGATGACATTGAATAAGTTGTTTAATCGCTATTATACTGCAAGAAAAGCAGCAGGAGCGGCAGAGCGTACCTTAGAGGACTATAGGAAACACATGAACTGGTTTCGCCGATTCCTATCCTTAGAGTACAGCGGTCTGGATAACTTTGTACCTAATCGAGATGTAATTCGTTCATGGATTTCTCATATGCTGACGGTTCAGAAGTTAAAACCATCTACAATAAACATTAGATTAAGAACAGTTAAAGCAATGTTCAATTGGTCTATGAGCGAGGGCATCATTAGAGAATCTCCGTTTGATAATGTAGAGTTGCTAAGAGTACCAGAAGAAGACTTTCAAGTAATTTCAAAGGCACAGGAACGAAAACTATTCAACTGCTGTGAGCTAACTACCTTTACTGGACTGCGTGATGCACTTTTAATGTCATTTCTGCTTGATACAGGAGTACGTATTGGGGAATGTATGCGAATTTTTGTAGAGGAAATTGATTTACAGAATCGTTCAGCATCTGTTCGGGCTGAATCGGCTAAAACCAGAAAAGCACGAATGGTTTATTTCGGTGCTAGAACAAAAGAACTTTTGATTATTTATCTTGCCTGGCATGAAAAAAACGGGCAAGCCCCTAATTTATTTCTCAATGAGTTTGGACGCCCATTAGACAAGGATTGGGCAACGAGATGTATCAGCTTCATAGGTAAGCGGGCTAAAGTTACAGGAGTTCGTATTAGTCCTCACACGTTCCGACACACATTTGCGACTCGATATATAAAAGCAACGGGTGACCCGTTTTCATTACGTCGATTGCTTGGGCATTCTTCAATGGAAATGGTGAATCGTTATGTTAATCAAGACGTTGCTGATGTTCGAGAACAATATGAGAAGTTTATGAACGGGGGAACTGAGAAATGGTAACACGCTTGTTTTGATGTTTACTTGTTTGAGTACAAAGAAGCAACTGGTAAAGAGGATGTTGACTAAACGTCAGGTATTAACGATATTGTTGGATTAATATAAGGAAGGTAAAGCACCGAGCAGCTCTGTTCGGTGCTTTTTATTTCGGGTTACGAGTCACTTTCTAAATCGTTCAATAGTTTTTCGATTCTTCTAAGAAGCTTAGTTGAATCACTGTCGTAATACTTTACTCCGTAGTTAAAGGATTGTCTGAGCCACAATTGGAACATGTATCAAAGCTCGTCTCACCATCAGTCCCTAAGTCGCCATACTTTTCATTAATATATTCTGCCCTTGCCTCTTCTCTGATTTGTTGAAAAGACTTACCCTTTAGTTTTTCCTTTACTTCATCAGATACTGGTCCTAGTATTCCAAATACATCGCTTATCGGTTTCTTTATTTTTTTGGAAGTTTTTTGCACCTCACTTTTAACATTAAAATGTAATTCGTAATCATGTCCTGTAAGCTCTCTGAGTTTAGATTTCAACAAACTGAAATATCGAACCTCCAGATATTCCTTCTTTTCTTTGTCAGATGTACCGAAGATTATTCTATTGTCATTAGTTAGTTCCTCAATGTTCAGTTCGCTGAACCATTCCATAAACTCAGATTTAGTTAAAGACTGCTTTAACAAATTTAGTAATTGGTTCTGTAAAATAGAATTGTCGAGTGTGTTTTCTGACATTCAAAATTCCTCCGTATTAAGTCATTATTAATAACAGGAAAATTCCCGCTTCAAACTGTAAATAGAATTGAGATTTTATTGAATAAGAATATAGTTAACTTCAGAAGACTTTATTTATTAGCATCTGGATTCGGCTTTAATAATGCTTCTAATTCTTCAATGCTTTCGTTTACTTTGTTTTTTTTCTTTTTCTTCTTAACCTTGGAACCAACTGGTTTAGAGGAAGATTTATATGAATGAACTGTACTAGATTGTTTTTCTTCCTGCTGTATAGTTGTAGGAGTAGCAGAATTTTCTTCATTTATTTCATGTTCTATTTGAGATTCATATGTTTGAGGTTTAGGCACGAACCCTTCAATCTCTTGTAGCTCAACATGTTGCGGTTGGAATCCAGTAACAGCCTGTTGCGACTTACTAGCAAAGTGATTCGCAAGTAACTGTTTACAAAGACCGCTGAATGCGAATGGTTCAAGAAGTGCTAGTTTCAGCAATCCCATCTGGTAGGGGTCATCCTTGTTAAAGGATACCCCTTGATTAATATATTGACCTTTGGTGTCATGATATAAGTCGTTCAAGTAATCGTCTACATTGGATGCCGTAATGGAGACATTCTTCCATTTGACTTTACGACTGCTTCTACTCATTTTTTCAATCTCCTTTTACAAGTGTCAAATAAAGTACTGATAAAAAAAACAGAGTGGCTGATTAGCTACTCTGTTTTAGAAAAGATATAGTTATGATGTTGTCCAAACAGTAAGAATATACAAACATTTGAAATTCATCTCATTTCAATATTATGTAAAATACAAGGTTATTTTATCAAAAAGTTACAATAAATACAACCTACTACTTCATAATTTACTGAGTAAACTATTTTTCTGACGCGCCAAAAAGCCTTGCTTTTTGGCTTGTCTACGAGTCGAACGCTTCGCTTTTCGACTCGTCTGGGGTATAGGTTCGATGTAACTGTTTTTTTGTACTTCTTCTTTAAGGATATTGAAAAAAACACCTTGTTTTTACTGGCTTTTTCATATGTGCTTAGGCAGTCTTTTGCCTAAGAACTAAATATGCCAGTCGCTAGGCGGTTCATCAACAATAGCATTCTGTGGTGGAGTCTCAAAGTCATCCGAAGTCAGATAGTTACTGAACAATTTCCTCATTCTTCGACTTGGGATATAAATATGAATTGACTGACCTTCCCGAACACGACTTCTCCAAACCCACTGTATGAGTTCTGATAATGCCCATGCATCTTGGTCTACTTCGACTCCATACTGTTCAAAGAACTTCTTCTCAATAGGATTCATGAATCTATTAATCAGATAAGCAAGATGGTATTTTTCCTTGTACTGATTGGTTGCCCTAGAGGTCATAGGAATAAAGCATTTGGTAAAACTTTTTGGTTGAACTTTTATTCTATTTTTTTCTTTGCTACCCATTACAGTTGTCCATAATGCTGTATTATTGTTTGCCTTACAGATGTTGGTGAAAAAGTTGTACGTATTTCTCTTTAGTATCGGTATAAAATCTTTATTTTTCTGATTCTCAAACCAACTTGTAGACAGAGCGTTTCTTTTATCTCCGATGGCATTTAGCTGTCCCTCATAGATTGACACTAACTTATTTAGAGCAGTTTTATCATGAATTTGCCTGTTTTGATATGGAACAAGGCTGTATTCTTGTTGGTCTTTGACAACAGATAAATATCTATATTGTATTCCATGCAAGTCATAGTAATATCTCTGGAACTGTCCTTTGAAAAGGTAGGTAAGGATGAATACATCTTTGAACATCAAAAAAATATCGCATGGCAAATTCCAAATTAAAGCTGAATTGTCGCAGTACATGAGGTTATTTGCCAGTGCCATTTGTTTAATATGATTATATTCGGTGTCATATTCGACCTTATCTTCATTCCATTTGATATATGTTAATCCGTTGTCAACAACATAATCAATTACGCGTGCTTCGATTAGTAAGTCCAAGTCATTTTTCTTTAGTGGAACTTGTTCGATAACATTCATAACTTCATCAAGAATCAAAGTGTAGTTATTAATTCGTATAAGTTCCTTTGTTTCAGCATTTGCCATCTGAAATAGTGCATGAGTCGTGGCAATATCCTTGCCTTGTCCTAACAGTCGATGTAAGTCGTCTAGTTTAGTTTCTCCTTTAATCGACTCTGGCTCATAAAACTTTCTTGAATATACTGATTCCTGTACTCTTGTGACCTCATTAAGAAACGGTGTAACATAAATAAATTTATGAGTTTCAATACTCATTTCATTCATGTATTGTATAGCCCAAGATGTTTTGCCATACCCACAAGGTGCATCTACTACGTTTACGTTGGTCATTTTATATTTCTCCTTTAATTAATTTCATTTTTTTTCTTTAATCTCTGACGAAATAATGTAAGTGTTATTATTAAGCCATCTACTAAGATGTTCTCTAGAAACTCCACACTTATTGCAAAAAAAGTTATTGAAGTTCCGTATTTTCTCTGAAATTGTAATAGAGCAGAACGTAACTCAGTATCGGTCACTCTCGATGCCTCCTTTCACATAAATGTGATGTATAAACTAAAAAAACTCTCCGAATGTGTCGGAGAGTAGGTCATATAATACTGTACATCTACGGTAAAAAAACACACAGATTCAAAAAAAATTTAGTCGACTTTACTATCTTATGGCAGTTAGAAAAACATTAAGAGGTTACTAAATTTGATAAGAAGAGCTTTCGTAACGTGAAATTTTACCACTGGGTTTATATTTAGAAGTATTATAGCCACATGAATTAATATTGATTTGATAAGATACTGTAAAGTATCCCCCATATGAATTTCTCTACTGTAATTTATATAAAGATTTAGTTTACTAATAATTAAAGGAATGAGTTATTTAAACGGATAATTCGAATAGTGGAAATTCGTCAATAAGTTAGTCAAAGATAAACATTTTATAGGACTGGTGTCATAACTATTAAGTATTGACACCGAAAGTTATGTCCAGTAATATCAAGGTGTTTGATGGTTTCATATATTAGTGTCAAAAGTTAATTGAAAAGGAGGATAATATGACTATATATGCTTATGCGAGAGTCTCTACAAATTCTCAAGACCTTGAAGCACAAATTCACGTATTAAACAATGAAAATGTTGAAGTCATATATCAAGAAAAATTCACAGGTTCTTCTACTGATAGACCTGAGCTTAATAAGTTATTAGACAAGCTAAGAGAAGGTGACAAGCTCGTTGTAACCAAGCTAGACCGTCTAGCACGTAACACTAAGGAAGGCATAGAACTCATTGAGAAGTTGTTTGAAAAGGGTGTAAAAGTTCATGTTCTTAATGTAGGACTATTAGAGAATACAAGTATGGGAAGGTTCTTCTTAACGACTTTGCTTGCTGTTGCTGAGATGGAACGAAACATGATTGTTGAGCGTACACAAGAAGGAAAAGCTATTGCCAAACAAAATGCTGGCTATAAAGAAGGCAGACCTAAGAAGTATACACAGTATCAATTAGATGAGGCTATGAAGCTATTGGAGACAATGTCATTTGCGCAGGTAGAAAGAGAAATGAATCGAAGAGGTACGATGATAAGTATGAGTACATTGAAGCGAGAGAGTAAGATTCGTAAAAGAAAAGAGCTTTGTTAGTGGTTATAGTTAATTGTTTATAAATAATAGGAGATTCTTCTAGGCTCAACTGAAATAGTTTAAGGAATCTGAATTATTTCAGATTCCTTAAACTTTATCCTGTAAGTACTATTTAATAATGATTACACTTTCTGCTTTTTACTTTCTTCTTCATCTTCAGTTTTTTGAGCAATCAAACCAACGAATAATTTTTCATAGTCTTCTGAGCTAGATATTAATTTAAATCCTCCCTTTAGTTGAGTACTATTGTTACGGTTAATTATTTGGTCATATATATTTTCAATTAAGCTAAGAGCTGAAGTAAATAAATCTTTACTTTGTCCTTGCTGTTCTTTCTTATGTAATATTTGATAAATATTTTTGGTCTTATTACTATTTGAAATATCCTCTAAACCAATAGCTTTTTCAAAATGAGATATAGAACAAAAAACTCTAATGTTATCACTTTTTTTAAGTTCCAATATTTTTTTGCAATTCGTTAACTGTGCTTTAAGAGTAGTAGCCGAATGTTTTTCGTGATTGTCTACATCATGTAGTACATCGTAAGATGAATGGAACTGATTTAGAATTTTCATGAGAGTAGCTATAGTTCCTTTCCCTCTTGCACGGATAATATGAATATTATCCCCTCTCTCTTTTGATAGATGCTTAAAGGCAATATATTCAGTATCTCCCTCTACAATCACAACTTTTTCTGCAAAGAAAAATTCGTTAACATAGGAATCTACATAATTTAGAATTTTCATATTTGCAATATCATCTTCATCAAACTGTTCATTTACTGATTGATATAGCTGAATAGCTTCTTTTTCCCCTACTCTGAAAACCTGTATAGATGTATGTTTTTCTGATAAGTCAATAAGTATTGGAGAATGAGTTGAAATCATTAAGGGCATTGTTTTACCTATTGTATACAGTGACCGACTTAAAGCACGAACAGCTTCAGGATGTAAGAATGCTTCGGGTTCATCGATAAGCAACAGTTTATTTTCATTTTCTCCTAATAGTTTTTTTTCTATCATATTCTGTATGAGATATATGAGACTCATTCTCTGAAGACCAGTACCTTGGTTGGATAAAGGCATGTTTGATTGTTTATTACTATCAATATGGACACTTGAATTTGTGGATTTAAGTAAGTCGGTTGCAGAAAATCCAGAGCTTTCACCACCAATAACATTCAGTGAAAGATGTTGATTGGAAAAAAGTGTTTTTAGATTCATAGATACATCATTACTAACTTTTAGTAAAATACTATCAGTATTTTGTTTGATTTTTCGAAGAAATGAAGGATATGCTGCCTTTAAGTTTTTATATTCTTCAGCTAATTCTAAAAGTTCTTTACTATCATTTGATTCACTGTTAAAGTTTTCAAGTTTTAAGAGGTCATTTTTTATTATTTCTGAGTAAATATTTTGAATTAAATCGTTTATATCGTCAGGTAACATGGAGGGAGTTATGTAAAAAGGTTTATTATTTAAGATTTCTTCTAGTGTATTGAATAAGCCATGAGTTTTTTTTATCTCTACTCCCTTATCATCATTAAAAGTTGGTGTACTCTCTTCTTTATACTTTTTAATAATTGTCACACTATCGTCGGTTGTTTCAAAAACAGCTTCTAGTACTATATCTATTCCTCGTACAGAGAAGCAATCATTTGGGATAGTTTTAGCTTTGGTTTCCTTTTGGAAAAAACAATTGATAGCTTCTAATATCGTTGATTTTCCAGTATTGTTTCTACCAGTAAGAATAACAATAGAGTCTTTGGAAAAATCTATTGAAAATCTATCTTTAAAGACTTTGTAATTCTTTACACTAAAACGAACTAATTTCATTTTTAGAAACTCCTTTATTAAGTGGTTTAAGATTGATTCGTTGTATAAAAATAAAAGGTGGTTACTTTTAGTAATATTACAACATATTACAATTAATTTCTACAAATTACGACTAATTCAAATAATAACTAAAATTTGCAATGTCTATATGTTAAGTTTTAATATAGGCATAGAGAAAATCTCTGTACGTATCGTTAACGAAGTAGATAACGTAACGTAAACCGTATCGTTTACGATGTGACTTCTAAGCCGCCAGCGACGATTGAGTGGGAGTAATCGAGTAATCTCATATAATATTAGAAAACATTGAAGAGCCTGTGTTTATACAGGCTCTTCAATGTTTTGATACTAGATTTTATACCAATGATAAGGAGATTTGTTGAATACAAAACTTGAAATTCAATTAGCAGCTACAATAATTGAGTTAAAAAATAACTCATTTTATTAAATTATAGGTAGCAGCTACGTATAATTTTACTGAATATTCGTATTTAATCGGTAAAATTAAGTAGCTGCTAAAATTAGCTGCTTGACAAAATAAATTAATTGGAATATATTGTGTTTAAGATAAATTATTAGAAAGAGGGGATTAATTATGAGAATAAGTTTGAAAATCGAAAATGCAACTGGATTTAATCCAACAAAGAAAACTCATCAGATGGATATTGCAACAATGTGTGAGAAGATAAAAGCAAATAAAATTACTTTGCCATTGTACCAAAGAGATTTGAGTTGGACATTCCAAAAGGCAATTGATTTGTTTAATTTTCAGCTCTTTGGAAAAGCACCAGTTGCTCCTATATCGATTAATGAAATAAGTAACTCATCAGAAGAAGACGTGCCGCAAATTTCCTTTCTAAATCGAGAATTAATTCCACATACTCAAATAAGAGGAGACCATCAGTCTGTTGTTGACGGACAGCAACGTTTAACAACAAATTTTAAGGCTTATGTGAATCATGAAAGTTTTAGAAATATCGTGTTGGATTTTTCGAGAGGTACTTTCCGAGTAGTAGAGGGTGCAATAACAAAATCTCAAATACCAGTAGGCATTCTATTAAATGAGAAAGAAAAAGTACTAATGGATTATCTGCAGCAAAAAGGAACGTTTAATGCTTTGTTTGCAACTGCAATTCGTGTTAGAACAAAAATAAGAAGTTATAACTATACTATTAATATTGCAGAAAATCTAACAGAAGAGGAACAAATCGAATGGTTTGAGGTGTTAAATAATGCTGGAAGTAGAGTAACAGCACTTCAAATGAGTTTTTCAAAGTTAAAAGTTCATAATTTGGATATTTATGTTGATTATACAGAACCGTTTAGACAAAAGATTTATGAATTTGGTTACGAAGAGCTGTTTTCTCCTTTTACTACTAATGTATCATACCCGATAGCTGCACTAAATCCTGCATATGAAGTTATTGAGAAACAAGGAATTCATAATACTAATTATGCACCTATTCCTTCAGATACTAAAGAAGCTGTTTTGACAAAGTTAGACATGGATAAGTTTAGGTCAATAATTCAGTTGACTTTGGACTCACTTGAGAAAGCCTTATCCTTCATTGAACAGAATGAATTAAAAGAAAAGATTACTCGTATGGATTATATCTTATATTTAGTAGGTTACTTTTCTTTTATGGAATCTAATGAATTTACGAGTGATGTAGAGACAAAACTTATAGAGTGGGTAAATACGGTTGATTTTGTTAATAAATCTAATAGTGCACGACGTGAAATATTCACAGAGTTATTAGAAATATCATAGTAAATAAAAGAGTTAGCAGCATATTTTGTGTTGCTAACTTTTTTATTAGAAATTTTATTAGATTCAATATAATGAAAGATGATATTGATAAATTAACTGCTGAATTATCCAATAAGATTAACCGATACCAGTATTAATCACCACTTCACAACCCGCTACTACTGCTTTATAATGAAAAATATTGAACATTATTGGGAAGTAGTAGTTGCCTAATAATTGTGAATGAAACTTAGATATAGCAAGAGTTTTGAGCAACGACACTTTTAGCGAAAATGGAATCATCCTGACTACTGAAGTAATGATAAGAATATATAGCACACTTATTACAAAATTTAATGTATTAGGTGTGTTTTTTATTATGGTTGTGTGACTGGATGTAACAAGATGATAATCTTTGTTGATAAAAGGAATGTTAAGAGAGGGAGCGTAAATGGAAAATAGAAATGAAGGTATTGAACAGATTCGCGAAATAATCAAACAATACCTATTAAGAGTAAATCAACAGATGAAACCAGTAGAAGAGGCACTTGCTAACTTTCAGTCTAAGATAAAAGAATCTTTAGGAACAATTGATTTTTCTAAACTGACAAAAAATTATGAGTCATTTAGAGATACAATAATTAAATATGGGGATAGTTCACAAAGATTTAAGACGTATATAATTGAAATAGGTTATCCACCAAGTAATTATTTACTTCCGTATGAAATAATTGAGATTGTTGAATTATTCGAGAAAGATAAAGAACAGGCAATTTTGTTTGTAAATAAATTGATGTTGAAGAAATTTAATTCAGAGACATTGCGAGTAATGCTCGAATTATGGGGAGAATCAAGTTTCTTTCAAAATAGAAAAAGTATTTTTCAAGATATTATTAAGGCACATGAGTTGGAATTATATAATGTCTCAATTCCTACCACAATAGCACAAATTGAGGGGGTAATAGCACAAGGTTTCAATCATAGTGGCATGATGGGTAGTAAATTGATGAAAGAATATATGACGAAATTATTATCTGATAAAGATAATTATTCATTTGACGAAGCTGTAAAGGCATTTTATTTTGAAATAGTATTAGGGAACTTTGAACATGGGAAACCAATTGACTCATTCTTGAATAGAAATGCTATTCTACATGGTGGCGATGTTTCATATGGTACTATTGAAAATTCATTAAAAAGCATATTATTGTTAGATTATGTTCTAGAAAAAATTACTGAGTACAGACAAGCTGGTTAATTGTACTTTGTCTTGTTTTACGATTTCCGCCAGTCACGATTGAGTAGTATCGACAACATAATAAGTCGTTACTGAGCTTCTATTTATCCAACGTGGTAAATAGGAGCTTTTTGTTTGTTATTATTATTAATATGATTGACAATCTTCCCATCAAAAGTTACCCTTGCAAATTAACCAACTAATATTTCAATCAAAACCCTATAAAGTCATGGGAAAATATCATATTAGAAGTAACTCAGTTATCCAAAACATCGACAGCATCAGTCACCTGTTCGGCTATACGGTCAACATAAGCAAATCTAAGCCAACGAATAGCGAATTTATAGCGATTGTTGAGGATTGACTCATATATACAAAACTAATATGATGAAGTTATCTAACGGTCATGTACTAAAATGGACGTTATAACTCAGACCGCTGTAGCGGTTCAACAATAAAGTGCCATAAACTCAGATAGTGTAAGGATTGGTGGATTTTTATAACGAGGGGCGGTCTTGAAAACCGTTAGGGTGCAAGCCCACGGGGGTTCGAATCCCTCTCTCTCCGCCAATTATGAATTGACACGCTCAAGCTTATGCTTGAGCGTTTTTGATTTATTAACTGTCCAATGAGTTGAAAATAATAAACGCCGAGCAACGTTGCTCGGCGTTTTTGTTGTGCATTCCTATCGAATAAAGCGGAATATGAATGGATAACGATAATACTGACCTTGATTCGTTTTCACAGTAGCGATGATGGCAAAAACAAGCCATACGACATAGACGATAGGGACGAGAAGAAAACCAACTAATAAAAATACGAGCATAACTGCGATGAGTGAATAGATGGTATACGAAATGTTAAAGTTTAGTGCTTCCTTGGCATTTTCTGCAACAATGTGGGATTGATCTTTTTTAAGCAGCCATATGATGAGCGGACCGATAAAACCACAAATAAAACCAAGCCCTG
The DNA here is from genome assembly GCF_023715345.1 of Paenibacillus camelliae. GTDB lineage: Bacteria > Bacillota > Bacilli > Paenibacillales > Paenibacillaceae > Pristimantibacillus > Pristimantibacillus camelliae. Next base: position 81,837 of record NZ_JAMBNY010000014.1, on the reverse strand, counting down.
TAAATAACAACGCTGCTAATGATGATAGATGTGCAAGCATACTCCATGTTCTTTCTTCTTGAGTATTCAATAGCATTACCCTCCATCTAATAATTTACAACCAATAGTCTCTATACTATATCGATTGTCTACCATAAATATACTATAAAATAAGCTCGTTGTTACAATGAATGGCTAAACATTCATTTGAGAAGCTACTTAACATAAAGGTAACTTATGATAATAGCAATGATTTAGCCGCGCAAAAGCGTTTCGACAAAAAAAATGTCGAATAAAGGTTAGGTCTTATTATGTATTGTAAATATTAGTGAATAAACTGTATAATTTGAAAGATAAACACTATATTTGTCGTAAAATAACTTTTATTCGCAATTATGTATCGACAGTATCTAACACACATCATCATATAAACTCGCTATAATTAAACATAAGCTATACCGCATAAAGAGGAGAGTGAATCGAAGCGAGCTATGGAAAAAAAACTTATTGAACTTCAACTGCAATCGCTTCGGGACAAGCTCTACGAGGTGGTAGAGGAGAAAGGCAGCTTTACTCACCCAGCCGTCCTTGCTATTAGCGAAGAAGCTGACCAGCTTATTGTTGCTTTGCAAACGATGAAACGACAATCTGTATGCGAACATAACAAGACTAAAGAAAGATCTCTGAAATACTAATCTGATGCATTTTTGCGTTTTAAGCGAAGCTGCTTGAAAAAGTTTGTTAACAAAGAAGCGCAATCTTCCTGTAAAACAAATCTAGTGAGTTCCGTCTCATGATTGAACCGGGGCTCCTGCAATAAATTCATTAGTGTCCCTGCGCAGCCTGCCTTTGGGTCGCCGGTACCGTATACGACACGCTTCACACGTGATTGGACGATGGCGCCCGCACACATTGGACAAGGCTCAAGGGTTACATAGAGTGTACAATCTAACAAACGCCAAGCATCTAATGCTTGGCTAGCCTGTTGAATGGCCATAATTTCGGCATGAGCGATAGGATTATGCTGCGTCTCCCTTAGATTATGACCGCGACCGATAATAACACCTTCCCTGACGACGACAGCTCCAATAGGTACTTCTCCTAAGTTCTCTGCCTTCTTGGCTTCTGCGATGGCTTCTTTCATCCACATTTCATCTTGATTAGGATACATAGGATTCTCCTTATCTACAGATTTTTATATTTATACATCGAACAAACATTCTTTTGTTAACATACTGTGCACAACTTTGTGTATAACTTTTATTTATTCACAGTTTAATCCACATACTATCCACGATATTCACAATACATTGTGGAGTATGTTAGTAATTTGTTGATAAGTTAAACGAATAAGGGTGTGAGTCCGTGTCACTTAAGTATAAACTAAGTATAACTATAGCAGGTTTGCTAATGCTTGTAATTGTAGTGTTCCAAATTCTATGGGAATACAATCATCAGCAAAGTAACGCTGATCTTTTAGGTCAATCTTCTCAAACCTTGTCTGAACGATTGATTCAACATATCCACATTGAAGCTCCGCAGGCTGACACCCAGCTATCGGAGCTATTTCGATTTATTCAGGCAGACAAGCCTTATTTGATTGATCTAGCCTATATTGATGAGGGAGAAGGGAAGCAGCTGCTGGCAGCAGGGGAGAAGGATCAGGTGAATGCGGCACTTTTACAGCTTAACAAAGCTTATGACATACAGCAGTCGCATCAATTCAGAGAGGTCCATGCGCTAAGTAAGGAATATTACATAAGTGATTATCGTACGCAATTAAATAGTGGTCAGCGAATGGTTCTGCTGTACGATAAAAAGTTATACGATAAAATGTATAGCAATGACAACAATCTGTTCTATGCTGTACTTATCTATTTAGTGTTCTTTACGAGTATCGCAAGCTATTGGTTCGTTTCACGAATGCTAAGGCCATTGAAAGATATATTATGGAAGGTAAATGAGGTTTCCTCTGTTCGCTTTCAGCGACCTATCCCAATCACGACAAAGGATGAGTTTGGACTATTAGCATTCAAAATTAATGCAATGAGTCAGAACTTAAGCATATATATGAATAAGCTTAGACATGCATTTGATGAAAACAGACGAATGCGTCTGTACATGGAGTCCTTTATCAATCACTCCTCGGATGCGATTTACATTATGGATGTAGAAGGGCGAGTTATACAAGCGAATAAAGCCTTCGAGGAGCTGTTCGGCTTCTCAGCAGCTGAAGCGATTGGCAATCGTTATCGCGTAGTACCAGAGCATCTGATCAAGGAGAAGGAAGAGCTGCTTAGACTTGTGCAAAAGGGTGAAGTTATTAAGCCTATTGAAACCTATCGACAAACCAAGGATGGTGAAACGATACCAGTCAGCATCACCATTAGTCCAATTCGAGATATTAATAACGAAATTACTGGATTTGCTAACATCTGTAGAGATATGCGTCACCGCCACCGGATGGAAGAGCTTATGCGTCGTTCTGAGAAGCTGAACACAGTAGGTCAGCTCGCAGCGGGGGTTGCGCATGAAATTCGTAATCCGTTGACGACATTGCGAGGCTTTCTGCAGCTACAAGTACAGAGCAAGAAGCTGAATTTAGATCACGTTAGAGTAATGCTCTCTGAGCTCGAACGAATCAATCTCATTGTCGGTGAGTTTTTAATTCTCTCGAAGCCGCAAGCCGTTAAATTTAAGTATCGAGATATTCGAGATATTATAGCTGAAGTAAGCGTGTTCATGAGCAGCGAGGCGTTAATGCACAATGTTGTCATTAAGGAAAACTACACGAATGATGATTGCAGCATACCGTGTGAAGATAATCAGCTTAAGCAAGTCTTTATCAATGTATTAAAGAATGCAATTGAAGCGATGCCTAACGGCGGACAAGTACATATAGCTATTCAACGTTTGGCTAATCATGTCAGTGTGCAGGTTACAGATGAAGGAATCGGTATGGATGAAGAGACGCTTAAACGGATCGGTGATCCATTCTTTACCGTTAAAGAAAATGGTACAGGCCTTGGTATTATGGTCAGTCAAAAAATTATTCAATCTCATCAAGGCTTGATGGAGCTAAGCAGTCAGGTTAATGTTGGGACGACAGTAAGGATATTGCTACCACTTTCTGAGGAAAGAAATCAATATGCTGAGGCAAGCAATCTATAAGTCCAGGAGGGTGTGAGAGAACTTGAAAGCTGTTATCGTTGGTGCGACAGGTCTAGTAGGTAAGGATCTGGTTCGTTTGTTGCTCAGTAGCAAGAAGTATAGTAAAGTGACAGTTATTGCACGGAAACGATTAAGCGTTGTACATCCGAGATTAGAGCAGCAATTGATCTCATTCAATGATCTTCACGAATGCCCAAGCGATTGGTTTGAGGACGCAGATGTGTTCTGTGCACTTGGTACAACGATGAAAAAAGCAAAAACAAAAGAGCAGTTTAAGCAGGTCGATTATCATTATGTCGTGGAGCTTGCAAAGCTTGCCAGCAAGCATCATGCTAGAAAGTTTGTTTACATATCCGCCATTGGCGCAAATGAAGACTCAATATTCTTCTATAGTAAAGTAAAGGGCTTAGCTGAACGGGCACTCCAGGAGCTCAAGCTGCCACAGTTAATCATTGTAAGGCCGTCCCTTATAATGGGAGATCGCAATGAGTTTCGCTTTGGAGAAGCACTAGCTGCAAAGCTTAGCAGCTGGCTATCGTTTGTATTTAAAGGTAAAATGAGAAAATACAAACCGAATCAAGCGAAGGAAATCGCTCAAGCGATGTTCAAGCTGGCACAGCTATGTACAGAGCAATTTCTAATTGTAACTGCTGAAGAAATTGCCTATTGGTCAAAGCGGAAGGTATATTAAATCATGAGGTGGCATCTTTGAGAATCAATAAATTCATTAGTGAGACAGGCTATTGCTCGCGAAGAGAAGCTGACAAGCTTGTAGCAGAAGGTCGAGTGACGATTAATGGTATAAAGGCAGAGCTCGGGTCTCAGGCAGAGCTGGGCGATGATGTGCGTATTAACGGTCGTCCACTCGGTGCTCAGAAGAAGCATGTTTATATCGCTTTACATAAGCCGGTAGGGATTACGAGTACAACAGAGCGTCATATTAAAGGAAATATTGTTGACTTTGTGAATCATCGCGAACGAATATTTCCGATTGGTCGCTTGGATAAAGACTCCGAGGGACTCATTCTATTGACGAACGACGGAGATGTGGTTAATCCTATTCTTCGCTCAGAAGGCAGACATGAAAAGGAGTATATCGTAACGGTTGATAAGCCGCTTACCCCTAGCTTTCTGAAGGGGATGTCAGAGGGCGTGCATATTCTTGGGAGTATGACGCTGCCATGCAAGCTAAAGCAAGTAGGGACGAGCACCTTTCACATTATTTTGACAGAGGGGCGAAACCGACAGATTCGCCGCATGTGTGAAGCATTAGGATATCAAGTACTACGGTTAAAACGTATTCGTATTATGAATATCCTGCTGGCAGATCTTCCGAAAGGGAAATGGAGAGATCTTACGGAGGACGAAAAGCATATCTTGTTCGAAGAAATTCACTATCAACCAAATGAGTAGCTTGTTTCATTCATTGGAGCTTGGTGCTTATCACTACTACACGACGATATATAGAAAAGGCGTATCCTGACGCGTGTAAGCGGTCGGATACGCCTTTTTATTATTCGATTTCCTTGGCGGATATAATTTGCTGCTTGTTTGGATCAAAATAATTGTGAACGATCGAGATTTCTACACGTCTATTTTTAGCACGGCCTTCACTCGTATCGTTCGTTTCAACCGGATGATACTCCCCGTACCCAACTGGACTGAATCGCTTTGGATCTAGGTTTGTGTTCAGCAATATAATATCTAGAAACCGTACAGCACGCATAACGCTTAGATCCCAGTTAGATCGATAGGTTGCGTTTCGAATCGGTGCGTTGTCTGTATGGCCAGCGATTACGACGTTAAAGTCAGGATAGTTTTCAAGCATTTTAGCAATGCTGACAGCCAACTCACGCCCGTCCTCTTTAACTGAAGCTTCCGCTGAATCGAATAGGGCATTGTCACGAATCGTAATGAGCAGCTGTGACATATTCAGTGATGTCTCAAGGCTGCTTGTGAGACCGTTATCGGCAATATACTCATCAATTTCTTGCTTGAGTGTATTTAAATCATGTTCGCTTTGCTCAAGAAGCTGTTCGATCTCTTGCTCCGATAATGGTTCTTCATCAGTCATTCCTTCTAAGTCGGAATTCTCATTCCCGCCGTTCTCTGCATCGGCATCTGGGCCGCGCTCTATAATAGAAGGCATATCCAATACCCCTTGTCCATTACTGAACGCAACACTGAATGCTTGGGATAGATCTTGAAACTTTTTTGCATCGACTTGGCTCATTGAATATAAAACAATGAACAGGGCAAGCAGCAATGTCAGGATGTCGGCATAAGGGACTAGCCAGGATTCATCGACATGCTCTTCGTGTTCCTCATGTCTACGCTTTTTGCTCAACGTCTCCTTCCTCCTTCGCTTTCATTGCTTGACGTTCAGTTGGTGTTAAGAATACAGACAGCTTTTGTTCAATCGCAATAGTAGATACACCAGATTGAATAGAAAGCAATCCTTCTAGCATCATCAGACGAATTTGAATTTCTGCTTTAGATAGGCGTTTTAATTTGTTGGCCATCGGATGCCATAAAACATAACCTGTAAAAATACCTAGCAGCGTTGCCATAAAAGCAGCTGAAATTGCGTGTGCCAGTGACTCCATGTCGCTCATATCGGCAAGAGCAGCGATCAGACCGATAACAGCGCCTAGAACCCCGAGTGTTGGCGCATATGTACCTGCTTGCGTAAAGATTAAAGCACCGGCTTTGTGGCGCTCTTCTGTAGCGGAAATATCCTCTAGCAGTACATCTCGTACAAGATCCTGATCATTTCCATCAATAATCATACGCATACCATTTTTAAGGAACGGATCCTCGATATCATCGACTCTCGCTTCGAGTGCAAGCAAACCTTCACGACGCGTAATTCCAGCCCATTCAACAAACTGCTTTATCAGATCTTCGCGTTTCACAAGCGGACGCTCTGTGAATAGAAGCTTGAATAGTGTGCCAACCTTTTTTAGCTCTCCTAGTGGGAAGGCAATGGTAACGGCGGCAATCGTACCTACGATAATAATCATGAATGCTGCTGGATTAAGGAAGGCGCTTAAGCTTGCACCTTTCAGTACCATACCGATAATTACAGCTGCAAAACCTAAAATTAGACCAATAATTGTTGAATTCTTCATTATACACCTCTATTAATCCATTTTCGACAAAGAACTACTATTTCTATTATCGTCAAATAGGCATTCTGACATTAGAGTAAATGGTAACGATATTTAGAAGATTTAGATTTGTAGTGAGGAAATTAAGGAAATACTGTGAACAGTAGCGCAATTTTCGTTCATGCTTGCTCGAAACGGTGAGCATATATCGAGGACAATTTATGCTGCTTATGTCATAATAGACAAAAATACATAAAATAGGAGGATCACTTATGGGTGTGCGCCACGCGCGTGAATATCGTGATATTTTACAAGAGCTAACAGATGCAATAAGTAATATTGAGGATTGCTATCTGTTTTTTGAGATGGATGTAGAAGCATGGAACGAGCTGCAGGGGGAAGAAAAGCATGAGGTGCTTGAGGCTCTAGCAGATGATGTATTCTATGGACTTGGCGAGCATCCGGAGATTGAGGTCGGAAGCGGGCAAGTGATATATAACTCAAAGCTGTATCACATCGTAGTGAAAACGAATGATCAAGTGTATCACACCGTTCGGTTAATCTAACAACAGGGGCATGCGGAGCATACCTGCATGCCTGATTTAAAGGAGTTTAGACGTGAAAAAAATATTGTGGCTTGGCTGCCTTTCATATCTTGTTATCGGAATTGCTCATATTATCGGTGGATCGATTCTAGAGCAGATCGTCACGCATTATGAGATCTCATATGCCGATGGCGGCCAATGGATTATGAATCAATTTTTAGGCTTTTTAGTGGGGGTATTATTAGGACCTTCTCTATCGACAAGACTAGGGAAAAGAATTACCATCGTCATTGCTTTTAGCGCTTTAACACTGGCAGAAGGGATATATAGTCTGCTTCCAGCGTGGGAATGGATGCTAATCATTGCGCCTTTTGCTGGATTTGGCTTCGGTATGATTGAATCAGTAATCGGAGCATTGATCATCGACTTGTTCAAGGATCAAACCGCGACAGCGATGAGTAAAATTGAAACATTTTTTGGATTAGGTGCATTATTTATTCCGCTAACAGCGGCTGTACTTATTCGATATCATATATGGGAATGGTCATTCCCGATCTTAACAGCAATAAGCGGTATAACCTTGTTGCTTTGGCTTTGTCTTTCATTCGGTAAAGACCTCGATGATAAAATTTCACAGCCTTCGAAGCAGGAGCGTGCCGCAGTGCTGCATAAACCGAAGTATCAGCAGCGAGCGTTGCCGTTTCTCATTCTGGCTATGATGTTCTTCTTCCTGTATGTTGGCGTCGAGATGAGTGTATCGAACTATTTACCATCGATTATGATTGAGCGAAGCGGACTCTCTGAGTCAAGCGCTGCAAGCATGCTTAGCTTGTTCTGGGCATTTATGGTAGTTGGTCGTGTGTTCTGCGGCGTGTTGGCTGACCGTTACGGCTATATCAAATACTTAATCGTGTCGATGGCCGTTGCTGTCATTGCCTTTATAGGTATGGTGTTCATTGAACAGGCATGGGCACAATTTGTGATGATTGCATTAAGTGGTTTAGGGTTTGCAGGAGTATTTGGCATTGGTCTTGTGTATGTGAATGCATGTCTACAGGGCATGACAGATCGCACAACGAGCTTGCTTGTCGCGTGTGGAGGCGTAGGGGGCGCATTGTTCCCTAAGCTGACGGGATGGTCTATGGACCAATATAATGCGGCAACTACGATCACCATTGTTGCGGCGTTAGTAGCTATTATGCTAACGTTCATGATTGTCATGATGGTCTACGGTGGCAATCGTAATTTACAGGAAGCTTTACCAGCTACTCATAAATAAATATTAGTCATCATGCAACAAAGGAACGATGCTTATCGTCTATAAGGGTGTTCAATCAATGATCATGACTAAGCTTAAAATAAGCTTATAGGATTGAACAGACAAGACAAAGCATCGTTCCTTTTTCTTGAGAGTGAATAGGTACAGGCAGTCATATTTGTACAGGTCATACATACAATAATAATACAGCTATCCTAAGATCGGAAAATAAAAAAGAGATACGACGTGCTCTAGTAGAGCCATCCTATCTCTTTGTCACTTATTTACTTGCTTCTACGTAATTTTCGTACTGTTCATCGGATAGTACACGTCTAGCCGTTACATAACGCGGCTTGTAGTAAGAAGAGTCTAGAGAGTCAATAGTAACGCCTTTGCTTGTAGAAGCGTGAGCGAATTTACCATCGCCTATGTAGATTCCTACGTGCGTAATACCTCCGTTGTTAGAGCCGCTTGTATCAAAGAATACAAGATCGCCAGATTTCAAGTTGTCTTTAGCAACTTTAGTTCCTTCAGATGCTTGATCTGCAGAACGGCGAGGTAGCTCAACATCCATCTTTTCGAAAATATAACGAACAAATCCAGAACAATCAAACCCGCTAGTAGTATTACCGCCGTACTTGTACTTTGTTCCTTTTACATCCTCAATATTGGTAAGCATTGAAGACGAGCTAGCAGAAACGCTTCCTGCTGAGAACGCTAACAGTAAGGTGATCGCTAATACCATTATGCTAAGCTTTTTCACAATTTAAGTCTCCTTCCAGATGTGCCGACGAGGTTAGCTGACGGGTTCGGTTGAAGGTTCCCTATGAATCTACCGTCACGAGCACTCGCAACGCAGTTCAATTCACCCCAAATGGATCCCCCGTTTCTCATGATTTCTCATAAGAATTTGGCAATAGGCTTACTTGTTACTTGTCAGATGTTACAAGCAATATAATAAACTGAAAATCTAATTCTGTGTAAAATGTGAGAAGATTCTAATCGTTTTCATATTTCTCTCAGAATTGATAGGATAGAGAAATAAGATACGTATCCGTCATAAACGCTAAAACAGGTTGATGAAACGGATGATTTGGTGTGTAAAATGGGTGTATTTTCATGAAAAGTTGTGTATCATAGAGGGATAAATACTCGCTTACGTGAAAGGTTGGTATAGATGGAAAACAGTAACGAAACGAAATCAGTTGCTTCTAATTTTATAAAACATATAGTTATAGATGATTTGCAGGAAGGAAGAGTAAATGAGGTCATCACTCGTTTTCCACCAGAGCCTAATGGATATCTACACATTGGTCATGCGAAATCTATCTGCCTTAACTTTGAACTGGCAGATGAGTTTAAAGGGAAAACAAATCTTCGCTTTGATGATACGAACCCAGTAAAAGAGGATACTGAATATGTAAACTCGATTAAAGAAGATGTTCAGTGGCTTGGATTTGATTGGGACAATCTGTACTATGCCTCTGATTATTTTGAAGAGTTATACAATCGCGCGGTGCTACTTATTAAGAAGGGCAAGGCCTATGTATGTGACTTATCTGCTGAAGAGATGCGTACGACGAGAGGGACGTTAACTGAGCCTGGGCAAAACAGTCCTTACCGTGATCGCTCCGTGGAGGAGAATCTTGATCTGTTTGCACGCATGAGATCAGGAGAATTTAAGGACGGAGAACGTGTGCTTCGTGCAAAAATTGATATGGCTTCATCTAATATAACGATGCGCGATCCTGTCTTGTACCGTATCGCTCACGCTCATCATCACCGCACAGGCGATGCATGGTGCATTTATCCGATGTATGACTTTGCTCATCCGCTAAGTGATGCAATTGAAGGCATTACACATTCGATCTGTACACTTGAGTTTGAGGATCACAGACCGCTATATGACTGGGTTGTTGCAGAGTGTGAGATGGACGCTCAGCCGCGTCAGTATGAGTTCGCTCGTCTTAACATTACAAATACGATTATGAGTAAGCGATATCTGAAATCTCTCGTCGATGAGGGTGTTGTAGAGGGCTGGGATGATCCTCGTATGCCGACGATTAGTGGGATGCGTCGCAAAGGCTATACAGCGGAAGCGATCCGCAACTTCTGTCGTGAGATTGGCGTAGCGAAAGCGAACAGTACGATTGAGGAAAGCTACCTGGAATATTTCATTCGCGAGGATCTAAAGCTGAAGGCTCCGCGTACGATGGCTGTACTAGATCCGATTAAAGTCGTAATTACAAACTATCCAGAGGGTCAAGTGGAATGGCTGGATGCAGAAATTAATGCTGAAAATCCAGAGATGGGCATCCGTCAAATTCCGTTTTCTCGTGAGATTTATATTGAACGCGAGGACTTTATGGAAAATCCGCCGAGCAAATACTTCCGTTTGTTCCCTGGCAACGAGGTTCGTCTTAAGCATGCTTACTTCATCGTGTGCAATGAAGTTGTAAAAAATGAACAAGGCGAAATTATCGAGCTACGCTGCACCTATGACCCTGAGACGAAGTCTGGCAGTGGGTTTACAGGTCGTAAAGTAAAGGGCACGATTCATTGGGTAGAAGCATCGATGGCAGTTCCAGCACAGCTGCGTTTGTTCGAACCACTAATTGAAGATGCGCCGGAATTGAAGGATGTACCGTTTCTTGAGCGGATTAACCCTAACTCTATGCGCATCGTTAACGGATATATTGAGCCTAACATGAAGGATGCTCAAACAGGCGACAAGTTCCAATTTTTCCGCCATGGCTATTTCTGTGTGGATCCTGCTAGAGGCGAAGACAATCAGCTTGTATTTAACCGAGTTGTCTCTTTAAAAAGCTCATTTGATCCAAAGAAGGCTTAAGGTGAACGATAAGAGATGTATCTTCAACTAGGCGGGGATATTTAATGAAGCATGAAATGATTGAGGAGTGAAGCAAGCGTGAGTAAATATTGGAGTCCCCTTACTGCCTCGCTAGAGCCGTATGTGCCTGGCGAGCAGCCTAAGGATAAAAAATATATAAAGCTGAATACAAACGAAAACCCATATCCTCCTTCACCGCTTGCCATTGCAGCGATGACAGATACGATAAATGAGGATTTGAGATTGTATCCTGATCCTAATTGTGATGTGCTTGTCCAAACGCTTGCTCAGCATGCTGGTCTATCACCGAAGCAAGTATTTGTAGGAAACGGCTCAGATGAAATACTAGCATTTGCTTTTGCGTCATTCTTTGACCCAAGCAAGCCAGTGCTATTTCCTGATGTGACGTATAGCTTCTATAAGGTTTATTCGAAGTTTTACGGCATTACGCCTAGGCTTATACCACTAGATGATCAGTATAACATCAATGTAGAGCAATATACTGGCGACCATGGCGGTATCATTATTCCTAATCCGAACGCCCCTACAGCGATGCCACTGTCGCTGGAGGATGTGAAACAACTATTGAAGAATAATGCAGACCAAGTCGTTATTATTGATGAGGCTTATGTTGATTTTGGAGCGGAGTCGGCTGTCACGCTTGTTAACTCCTATTCCAATTTACTCGTCATTCAGACATTGTCTAAGTCACGTTCGCTTGCTGGCCTGCGAGTAGGATATGCGTTTGGCTCTGAGGAGCTAATCGAAGGTCTTAATCGTACGAAGAACTCATTCAATTCTTATACCATCGATCGCGTTGCACTAGCCGGTGCTGTTGCCTCGATAGAGGATGAAGCGTATTTTAGAGAAATGACAGCGAAGGTCGTTGCGACGCGTGAACGAGTTGCTGAAAAGCTAGAATCTCTCGGTTTCATTGTAACGCCGTCAAAAGCCAATTTCTTATTTATTTCGCATCCTTCCTTTGCAGCAAAACAGCTATTTGAGCAGCTGCGCGAGCAAGGTGTGCTTGTACGTTACTTTGCTTCTCCGCGTATTGATAACTTTTTACGTGTTAGTATTGGAACAGATGGGGAAATGGATGTATTCCTTCAATTAGTGAAGCAGCTTACTCATTAATTTGTTTTGTTAGTGCGTAACTACGACCATAAATTAAGCACAAAACGATCTCTTGCACTCAGATGCAGGAGATCGTTTTGTATGGATAACGATGTATATTTGATTATCAACTGTTGAATCTTAATAGGCAGGAGTGGGGCGATATTGACAACTATAACTGTAACGTTTATTATTACAGTATAAAGCAGGGAGGCCCACTGAAGTGAATAGTGAATTTACAATTGCAGTGCATAGTTTAGTTTATTTGGCTAACCTACCGGATAGGATGGCCAGTAGCGAAATGATTGCTGAAAACGTAGGTACTCACTCAGCGCGAATTCGGAAAGTAATGAGTGGTATGCGACGCAGTGGCTTCGTTAATACTAGGGAGGGCTCTGGTGGCGGGTATCGTCTTACCATCGATCCAGATACGGTGACATTAGCTGATGTGTATCGTGTTATGGCACAAGGCTCTTTAATACCGAGCTGGTGCTCTGGAAATCCAGAAACGGATTGTATGGTAGGTTCGAATATGAATACTGTCATGTATGGTATCTTCTGTACTGCTGAGAAAAAACTGGAGGAGCATTTCAGCCATATTACAATTAGTGATGTGCTGAAGCAAATCCATGAATGTTAAACACCTGTCGGTGTGTAGGGTTAAGCCCTTAATCATATTACATTAGTGATCAGAGAGGATGATTGTAATGGCAATCGTATTAACGAAAGATAACTTTAATCAATCTATCGAGAACGGTGTTTCTCTTGTAGATTTTTGGGCTCCATGGTGCGGACCTTGTAAAATGCAGCTTCCTATCGTTGAAGAGCTTGCTACTGAGCTAGAGGGTCAAGCAACTATCGGTAAAATCAACGTTGATGAGCAGCCAGAGCTTGCAGCACAATTTGGAGTAATGAGTATTCCAACGCTTATTTTGTTCAAAGACGGTCAACCCGTTGATAAAATGGTAGGTCTTCAAAGCAAGGATGCACTAAAAACGAAAATCGCCAACGTTTAATATTGTAGTTTTTATAATGAGCTGTCCTTACAGTGTTTCACTGCAGGGGCAGCTTTAATTATGCATATCGATCATGAAACGGTGCCATTATACTTATAAATTCATAATCTACGTCTAACTTTTGAACATCGTAACGAATCTGGTTATGGTCTTTCTTTGTCGCCTAACCTAAGGTATAATGACGAAAGTTATGTTCTAAACGGGAATTTAGTGATGCTCAAGAAGTTATCATGAAAAGTTAAGCATATGCTTACGTAGTACTTTTCATGAACAAAAAGTATATCAAGAAGTTATCATGAAAAGTTAAGCGTATGCTTACGAAGTACTTTTCATGAACAAGAAGTATATCAAGAAGTTATCATGAAAAGTTTTAGGAGTTGAAATTATGGGTCTTTCATGTGGGGTTGTTGGTTTGCCAAACGTGGGTAAATCAACCTTATTTAATGCTATTACGCAAGCAGGTGCGGAATCTGCAAACTATCCATTCTGTACTATTGATCCAAACGTAGGCGTTGTTGAAGTACCTGATACACGCTTGGATAAATTAGTGGAATTAGTAAAGCCTAACAATACTGTGCCGACAGCGTTTGAGTTCGTTGATATTGCTGGACTTGTAGCGGGTGCGAGTAAAGGTGAAGGTCTAGGCAACAAGTTCCTAGCACATATCCGCGAGGTGGATGCGATTGTTCATGTCGTTCGTTGCTTCCAGGATGAAAATATTACGCATGTATCCGGTAAGGTAGATCCGCTTAGTGACATTCAGACAATTAATCTTGAGCTGATTCTAGCTGATATCGACTCTGTGGATCGTCGCATCGAGCGCTCACGTAAAAACATGAAGGGCGGCGACAAAAAAGTTGCACAAGAGGTTGAGGTGCTGGAGAAGGTTAAAGAGGCATTGTACAATGACAAGCCAGCACGCAGCATAGAGCTATCAGAAGATGAGCTTACCCTTATTAAGGAATTACATCTGCTTACATTAAAGCCTGTGCTTTACGCAGCGAATGTTAGTGAAGATGATGTAGCTAATCCTGAGGATAATGAGTATGTGAAGATCGTTCGCGAATTCGCTGCTAACGAAGGCGCGGAAGTTGTTCCGATTAGCGCGAAGGTTGAATCCGAGATCGCTGAGCTTGATGGCGAGGATAAGGAAATGTTTCTTGAGGAGCTCGGACTTGAGGAATCAGGCCTGAATCGTTTGATTCGAGCTGCATATAAGCTACTTGGTTTATATACGTACTTTACAGCGGGTGTGCAGGAAGTGCGCGCTTGGACGATTCGTAAAGGAATGAAGGCCCCGCAGGCAGCAGGAGTTATTCACACCGATTTTGAACGTGGTTTTATACGAGCGGAGGTTGTCTCTTTCGAGGATCTTGCCGCAGCGGGTTCTATGGCTACTGTTCGCGAGCGCGGTCAGTTGCGTCTTGAAGGTAAAGAGTATGTCGTGCAGGATGGCGATGTCATGCACTTCCGATTCAACGTGTAACAAAATAATTGTGCTTCGTCTCCAAACTGTGGATGGACGGAGCACTTTTTTATATTTATGTGTATATTATAGTAGGAAATAAACTAAACTGTGGATAACTTTATTAATTCATGTGTATATTTACCCAGAGTCTGTGGATGAATATGTGAATAGTGTTGATAACTTGTTGGTAAATGATTATTTTATAACTTCCAAAAAGCTATGAGTTCTAAGCTGCCTTTGGATATGTTATAATAAAAATTATTTTATTTTGAGGAAATGACAGAGGTGAATAACGTGTTAGATCGTTTACAGGCACTAGCTGATCGGTATGAAAAGTTAAGCGAATTGCTGTGTGATCCAGATGTAGCTAGCGATCCAAAACGATTGCGTGAGCTTTCAAAGGAGCAATCGGATCTTCAAGCTGCCTATGATGCCTATACTGAATATAAACAGGTAAGTCAGCAGCTCGATGACGCTAAGGAAATGCTAGCCGAAAAGCTTGATGATGATATGCGCGAGATGGTCAAGATGGAAGTTGATGAGCTATCTGAACGCAAAGTGGAGCTTGAGGAGAAGGTACGCATATTGCTTCTTCCGAAAGATCCGAATGATGACAAAAACGTCATTGTGGAAATTCGCGGAGCTGCGGGCGGAGATGAAGCCGCTTTGTTTGCTTATGAGCTTTATCGTATGTATACGAAGTATGCTGACGCTCAAGGCTGGAAAACAGAGCTGATGGAATATACAGAAAATGACTTGGGCGGATTTAAAGAAGTTATCTTTATGATTAATGGTAAAGGCGCATACAGCAAGATGAAATACGAAAGTGGTGCGCATCGTGTTCAGCGTATTCCTGTGACGGAGTCTGGAGGCCGTATCCATACCTCTACCTCTACTGTTGCAGTGATGCCTGAGGTTGAGGACGTTGAAGTTGAAATTCTTGACAAAGATATTCGAATCGATACCTTCTGCTCCAGCGGTGCTGGCGGACAGTCCGTTAACACGACGAAATCCGCTGTTCGTGTACTGCACGTACCTACAGGTATTATGGCAACGTGCCAAGACGGCAAATCGCAAAATGATAATAAAGCGAAGGCGCTACAAGTGCTTCGTGCCCGTATCTATGATATTCGCCGTCAAGAAGAGGAAGCGAAATATGCTGGCGAGCGTAAAAGCAAGGTTGGTACAGGGGATCGAAGCGAACGTATTCGCACATATAACTTCCCGCAAAGTCGTGTAACAGACCATCGCATTGGTCTAACTCTTCATAAGCTTGATTCTGTCATGAACGGTGATATGGACGAGATTATCAATCAGCTTACTGTAGCAGAGCAAGCAGAATTGTTAGAGAACGAAACAATGGGTGCATAATAAAGTAATGCGTAAGCGTGAGCCGGAGGCAGCTTGTTGTGAGAGGCTGCTGCAGGCTTGCGCTTTTTTACTACCATGGCATGTATTTCGATCTAATAGTTATTGAATTAATTCTTAGAAGGAGGTGGACCTATTGACACAGCAACCTTCACTTATTGCAGCTTGCCAATCGGAAGGACATACCATTTTTGAGAAGCTTCAGCTAGCGACTGCTTTTTTACGTGACCAAGGTGTAGGTGAGGCGAAGGAAAATGCCGAGCTGCTGCTGTTGCATGTGCTTAAGCTTGAGCGCGCACAGCTGCTCCTTCAATGGCAGGAGCTATTCCCGGCTAATCGCTTAGAGGAGTGGGGAGCGTGTCTAGAACGTAAAGGTAATGGCGAGCCGATCCAATATATTACGTCAGAGGCATGGTTTTACGGCCGCCGTTTTGCTGTATCGCCTGCTGTACTCATTCCACGTCCTGAGACAGAGCTGCTCGTAGAAGCGGTGCTAAAGCGTACGTCACAGTGGGCAGAAGCTTCACTCCACGTGCTTGATGTTGGTACAGGCAGTGGAGCAATAGCGGTTACGCTGCAGGCCGAGCGTCCTTCTTGGAACGTAATCGCCTCTGACCTGTCCCACGATGCGTTAGCGCAAGCGAAGCTCAATGCAAAGCAGCACGGGGTATTGGACAAGATGAGCTGGGTTCAAGGCGATCTGCTACAGCCCTTTCGCACGGCTGATGCATTAAAGCATAACGAAAATATCATCGATGTGCTTATCTCCAATCCGCCATATATACCAGAGTCGGATATGGAAGGTCTGCAGCGTGAAGTAAAAGATTATGAGCCACATTTAGCGTTAGTTGGCGGTAAAGATGGCTTGGATCCTTATCGAGCAATGATTGATACGATAGCAGAGCTTCCGAATAAGCCAAGGCTCGTAGCTTTCGAGTTAGGCATTCACCAGCCAGCAATCGTTGCAGATCTGCTGCGTTCACTCCAGGCATGGGACGAAGTGAGCATCATAACGGACTATGCAGGCATTGACCGTCACGTGCTTGCTATACGCTCGTAAATAAAAAAAGCATGACTTAGATACTGGTTAGGCACCACGTGCTACGCCGTATCTAAGTCGTGCTTTTTTGTTTTTATTTTGTAATAGGAGTTAAAAAGTTTTGCTTTCAAGACCAAGAAGATGGAGTGCTACTAGATATTAAGGAGCGCAGTGTACGTGGTGGGTACGTGAGCACCTAAAATGTTTTCGAAGAAAACATACGTCGTAAGCATCACATCGGTAGCATGACATATTCGATGTCGACTAAACTCCAACGTATTACCTCGTAATCAAAGTCATACTTTTTCTACTACAATTAATAGATTGATAGGTTTATAGTGTGTTAATTTTGGACAAGATAACTGTAGAGACGTTCCGGGACGCAAGCGGTACATTTTAGCGGGTGTACGAAAGGGGCTTGTGTAGAATGATGCATTTATCTTCTTCTTTTTCATATCGTAAGGTTTATGGGTATGTTGCACTTATTTTAATGGTTTTAGTGATGAGCTGGGAATATCAAAAGGTTGATGCTGCGCTTCACACGAATGCAATTCCTGAGGAAGCGATCAGACTACGTATTTTGGCTAACTCTGATTCTGCTTCTGATCAATTTATTAAAGCAAAGGTCCGTGATGCTGTCGTTGAAATGATGAATGGCTGGGTTGATGAGCCAATGTCCATTGACGAGGCACGGGTGCTGCTTGCAAGTCGCGAGCAGCAGCTGCAGCAGGTTGTTGCAGATACACTCTCTAGCAATGGCTACCAATATGGATTTGATACAGAGATTGGACAAGTAGAGTTTCCTACTAAGATGTATGGACAGGTTGTATATCCTGCTGGGGAATACGAGGCGTTGCTCATTACGCTCGGTAAAGGCGAAGGCCGTAACTGGTGGTGTGTACTATTTCCTCCGCTTTGCTTTACGGATGCAGTAGCGGGTGAGGCTACAAGTGTTGCTAAGGTGTCCGCAGCTGAGGAGGCTGAAGCTGAAACAGTAGAACTGCAAGCTGACGCTGAGGCATCTGAGGAATCAGCTGAGATCGAAGTAAAGTTCTTTATCGTTGAGCTGCTAGAGGATCTTGGAGCTTGGTTTAGCTCGTTGTTTGCTTAACTAATAAGAAACACAAATGCCAGTCCTATTCCAACTATGCTATAATAGCGTGGCAAACGATGAAGAGGGATGGATGGACGTGATGATTCATACAAAGGTATGGAAGATCGATCAAATAAAATCCGATTGGCACGTACAGCTGGCTCAGCCGGCAGCACTGCTTTCAGCAGGAAAGCAAATCGCTTTTCCTACGGAAACCGTGTACGGACTCGGTGCCGACGCGCGAAGTGAAGAAGCAGTAAGGGGGATATTTTCTGCCAAAGGGAGACCTTCAGATAATCCGCTTATTGTACATATATATGATCGCAGTCAAGTTCATGAGCTTACAAACTGCACAAATGAGCTTGCTGAACGGTTAATGGATCAATTTTGGCCGGGGCCATTAACATTAATATTACCTGTAAGGCAGGGTGTGTTGTCTAATCAAGTGACGGCTGGTCTTCAAACAGTCGGACTAAGAATGCCAGATCATCCGATCGCGTTAGAGCTGATGCGGCAAGCAGCAGTACCTATTGCAGCGCCTAGCGCTAATACATCAGGTAGACCAAGTCCTACGCTGGCCTCTCATGTCCTTGACGACTTGCAAGGTAAAATCGAGGGGATTGTCGATGGGGGCGCTACAGGTGTTGGTTTGGAATCTACAGTCGTAGAGGTATCCGGTCAACATATTCAAATTTTGCGACCAGGTGGTGTAACTGTTGAGCAGCTGCAAGCCTGCTGTCCAGAAGCTAGCGTAACCTTAGAGACTGAGCTGGAGACCAAGGAAGCTCCGCGTTCTCCAGGGATGAAGTATACGCACTATGCCCCGCAAGGAAAGCTGGTTATCGTGAAGGGTGAGTCAGCAGCCGTATCGCAATATATCGTACAGCAAGTTACAATGCATGCAGCCGAGAATAAATGTGGTGTGTTGTGCTTCAAAGAAAATGCACACCACTACGAACAGGCCGATCTTGTCCTTAGCTTAGGTAGTGTCAATCAGCTAGAGCAGGCAGCCTCGCGGTTATACGAAGCGCTTCGTAAGTTTGATGAATATGGCGTTACACGCATATGGTCGGAGGCTAGTACGACAGAAGGCATTGGAGCGGCGTTTATGAATAGGTTGATGAAGGCGGCAGGTCACAACGTTATTAACCTTTAGAAGATGAAGTCAAAAAGTTCAGGCTTGATGACGAAGTAACTCGTGGAGATTAGTCGACGTCGAATATGAAGCTCTACCGAAAGCTCCGTTGCTCACGTACCAACACCGTACGCTGCGCTACTCGCTTTCTAGTATTGCTTCATCTTCTTGGTCCTGAAACCCGAACTTTTTGAACCCTTATTTGAAGAGGACGTTCAAAAAGTCCAGGCTTGATGACGAAGTAACTCGATGTAGCTTATTCGGCATCGAATCTTGAATTCAGCGGGCCTTCCGGTGCTCACGTACCCATTACATAATAAGTTGTCAACTTTTCCTACTTGTTCGCATATGCTTGTACGAGTATATCGGACAAGGAGATAGGGAATATGGAGATGAATGTTTGGCTAGGACAGCTCATGACGATTACGATGATAGCACTCGCACTAGGCTTTGATGCTTTTTCTCTCGGCATTGGGATTGGGTTAAAAGGGATACGTTATCTGCATATATTGAAGCTCGGTATAGTGATCGGCTTGTTCCACATTCTGATGCCGATTGGCGGTATGTTGATGGGTAAGATGATGAGCGTTGTTCTTGGGGAATGGGCGACGATAGCTGCTGGAGTTTTACTTATTATACTTGGACTGCATATGATTATTCACTCCTTAAAGGAAGAGGAAGCACAGCTCTTTGATCATCGAACGATATGGGGCTTGTTGCTATTATCCTTTAGTGTAAGTGTCGATTCCTTCTCCGTAGGCATCACGCTTGGTATGTTTCAACTACCGCTATGGCTGACGGTATTGCTGTTTGGATGCTTTGGTGCTGTGATGGCAATGCTAGGCTTGACATTAGGGAAGAGAGTTAGTCATTCACTTGGAGACTATGGTGAAACGCTAGGTGGTGTCATTCTAGTCGTTTTTGGAATTTACTTTATTGTATAATAGAGAACGTAAAGGAGTTGGCGATGATGAAACAAATATTGTTCTTATGCACCGGCAATACATGTCGATCTCCAATGGCCGAAGCGTTTTTTAGAAGCTTGGCTCAAAAGAAAGGGCTGGCAGTTACCGTTCGATCCGCTGGCATCTCAACCGTTGATGGCATACCTGTATCAGCGAACTCTGTTCATGCTTTGCAGCAGCACGGCATTCAGCATCATGGTCATTCTACGGCATTGAATGATGAGGTGCTGCAATGGGCTGATCTGATCTTAACGATGACAGCTGGTCATAAGCGCGAAATTATTCGGCGCTATCCCGCAGTGATGGATCATATCTACACGGTCAAGGAATTCGCATATATGGACGATCAGCTTCAGGCTAAGCTTACAGAGCTAGAAGGGATTTATTCTGATCTTCAAATGCAGCAAGCGTTAGGCCAGCCACTAGATGAGATGAAGCGTCAACGCGCAATGGAGCTTGAGCACAGCATTCCAAGCTTTGATGTGGCCGATCCGTTTGGAGGTTCTCAATTCGTATATGACGAGTGTGCGAAGGAGCTAGAGGAAGCAATTCAAAAGGTAGTGGACAGGCTTATATCGATGAAGACTTCTTAATTAGATGTGAATAATCATATCCGATAAAGTTAGCGTACATTTTCATCTTAGGTGATTGATATTTCAACAAAGATCGGATATTATAAATATAACATAACGGTCTTCGATGTAACTGGCGACTTCAGTGGGTAACCACAATGGAGCATCGAAGTATACGGCCGGTCGCCTGGGCAAAGAGCAGCGTGCTGTCATTCAGCATGTCTTGCTCTTTTTTCATTTTTTTCGAAAAAGCGTTATACTACTACTATAAATATAAGTTCAAAGTTCGACTTTCAGTATTACTTCGTGATCAAAGTTGGATTCTTTGAACAACCATAAGTATGACGTAACTGCATCTAGTTCCTTATCCTAACAGAACGAAAGGGTGTTTTACCTTGAAAATTGCAATAAGCGCTGACCATGGCGGCTTTCGCTTAAAAAATGAAATCGTACCGTTCATCCAGTCATTAGGACATGAAATTGTTGATTTTGGCTGTGACTGCGATACATCAGTTGACTATCCAGACTATGCACTTCCTGTATGCGACCTTGTTGCAGAAGGCAAAGCAGATCGTGGAATTTTAATTTGCGGAACTGGCATTGGGATGTCGATCGCAGCTAACAAGCGTGCGGGCATTCGTTGTGCACTCGTTTCTGATACATTTTCTGCCCATGCAACGCGTGATCATAACGATACGAATGTATTGGCACTTGGCGAGCGTGTACTTGGCCCTGGCCTTGCCCTTGATATCGTTAAAATCTGGTTGGAAACTCCGTTCTCAAAAGGTGAGCGCCATGTCAATCGCATCGGTAAAGTGATGGAGATCGAAAAGCGCTACATTAAAGGGGAGTAGTTGTATGTCCTATTCACTAGATACAATTACTGCCGAGGTAGCTAAAGTAACGAGTGAATTAATGGAAAGATGCCAGTGGACCAAGGCGAAGCTTTTCATCATTGGTGCCAGCACAAGTGAGGTAGCAGGAGCGCATATTGGCTCAGCTGGCGCAGAAGATATTGCGGAAGCGATCTACTCTGGCATTCAGCAAGTAGCTAGCAGCTATCCCCTTATACCTGTGTTCCAATGCTGTGAGCATTTGAACCGCGCGATCGTTATCGAGCAGGAGCTGGCTGAAAACCTAGGACTCACCATTGTACAGGCACGGCCTATCCCCAAGGCAGGCGGCTCTATGGCTGCATATGCTTACAATCAACTGAAGCAGCCTTGTCTTGTAGAAAGCATAGCTGCTGACGCTGGAATTGATATTGGAGATACCTTTATTGGTATGCATTTGAAGCAGGTTGTTGTACCGTTCAGAGCATCGATTCAATCGATTGGATCAGCACATGTTACGCTGGCTTTTACACGCCCGAAGCTAATTGGCGGCGAGCGAGCAGTATATGAATAAATTGAAATTATTTAGGGAGGCATTTTAATGGAGCATTTACGTAAGCAAGACCCACAGGTTTTAGAAGCACTTGGATTAGAGCTTCAGCGTCAACGCGATAATATTGAACTAATCGCATCGGAGAACATCGTAAGTCCAGCAGTATTGGAAGCAATGGGATCTGTTCTAACGAACAAATATGCAGAAGGATACCCTAGCAAGCGTTACTATGGCGGCTGTGAGCATGTTGATATCGTAGAAGATATTGCTCGCGATCGTGCGAAAGAGCTATTTGGTGCAGAGCATGCTAACGTACAGCCACACTCTGGCGCTCAAGCGAATATGGCTGTGTATCTGGCGGCATTAAAGCCTGGCGATACTGTGCTTGGTATGAACCTTGCGCATGGTGGTCACTTAACGCATGGTAGCCCTGTTAATGCTTCCGGGCTTCTATACAATTTCGTAGCTTATGGTGTGCAAGAGGATTCCTTCACGATTGATTATGAAGAAGTTCGCAAGCTTGCCTTCAAGCACCGTCCACGTCTAATCGTAGCGGGTGCTAGTGCATATCCACGTATTATTGATTTTGAAAAGCTTGGTCAAATTGCTAATGAGGTTGGCGCATTGTTCATGGTTGACATGGCTCATATCGCAGGTCTTGTTGCTGCTGGCTTGCATCCAAACCCAGTACCACATGCTCACTTTGTTACGACAACAACGCACAAAACACTTCGCGGACCACGCGGTGGTATGATCCTTTGTCGTAAAGCTTGGGCTCCAGCAATTGATAAAGCAGTATTCCCTGGCTCACAAGGCGGCCCGCTTATGCATATCATTGCTGCAAAAGCTGTTGCATTCGGCGAAGCATTGCAGGATGAGTTTAAGCAATATGCTACTAATGTAGTGAACAACGCGAAGGTGCTAGCTGAAGCGTTAAGCGCACAAGGCATTAATCTAGTATCAGGTGGAACGGACAACCACTTAATGCTTATCGATACTCGTAACCTAAACATTACTGGTAAAGATGCTGAGCACGTACTAGATGAGGTTGGTATTACGGTTAATAAAAATGCGATTCCATTCGATCCTACTAGCCCATTTGTAACAAGCGGTATCCGTATCGGTACGCCAGCTGCTACAGCGCGTGGTATGGACGCAGCTGCGATGAGTGTCATTGCAGAAGTAATCGCATCAGTGTTGAAGAATCCACAGGATGAAGCAGTTAAAGACGCAGCTCGTAAAAAAGTACGCGATCTAACAGCAAAATTCCCTATCTACCCTGGATTAACTTACTAATATTCATAACGATTAACGGAAACCATAAAAAGGTAAACCTATACCTTTTTATGGTTTTTTTATTTGCAAAAATAGCTGTAAATCATTGAAAAATTGTGT
Source organism: Paenibacillus camelliae (assembly GCF_023715345.1). Taxonomy (GTDB): domain Bacteria; phylum Bacillota; class Bacilli; order Paenibacillales; family Paenibacillaceae; genus Pristimantibacillus; species Pristimantibacillus camelliae. The sequence goes on along the minus strand of NZ_JAMBNY010000014.1, from coordinate 58,370 downwards.
ATATCTAAACGCATAAAATGCATGATTATGACAATTAAAGTGTATAGAGCAGTGTAATTATGCAAATAGTAAAATAGAAAACGTGGCAAAATAGGTAAATTAATTTATCATGTATTGCCAATGCAGTTAAATTAACACATCCATAAACTGTATTCGAAAGTTGTTCACAAAGTCTAAATAGCTGCTTCAATTTCAGTAATAACAATTGGTTCACAAATTTGACCTTGTAGGGAGTCGCTTTCATAGGCCGGCTGCTGTCTTGACAGAGGTGTTGAATTAGAGTTATATTCATCTCCGTCTTTTTATTAAGGAATTGTAACCTTGCATTACAAGTAGGAATATTAAGGCGATTGAATATTCATGCATGCATGATGGCTATCGTCAATTTCTTTACTGATGCATTCACTCGATTCCACACCAAGTGCTTTATACATCAAGAAAAAGGGGAGTATCAGCATGAAGAAGAACAAATTGGTTTTCATGCTCTCGTTGGTGCTAGTGCTAGCGCTTGTTGTTACAGGCTGCGCATCTGGCTCAAAAAATGAGAGCGGAGCAAACAACAATGAGTTTCGCATCAATTTAGCAAGTGAACCACCAACTCTGGATCCTGCTCAGGCAACAGATCAGGTGTCATTCACAGTCATTAATGCGATCTACGAGGGCTTGACGATCATTGATGAGAATGGAAACGTACAGCCAGGTATTGCTGAGAAATGGGATGTGTCTGAGGACGGTAAAACGTACACATTCACTATTCGTTCTGATGCAAAATGGAACAACGGTGATCCTATAACAGCACATGACTTTGAATTCTCATGGAAACGTGCACTAGATCCGAAGCTAGTTCCTAAGCCATCTCAATATGCTTACCAAATGTACTATATCGAAGGTGCAGAAGCATATAATACGGGCTCTGGCTCTGTCGACGACGTAAAGATCAAAGCGACAGACGATCATACATTAGTCGTAACGCTTAATGCTCCGACCGTGTATTTTGAATCCTTGCTTTCTACAGCAATCTACTTCCCGGTTCACCAATCGGTAACTGAGAATGAAGCATTTGCTGCAGCAGCAGATACAATGATTACCAACGGTCCATTTACGATGACGGAGTGGAAACGTAATACATCCATCGTCCTAGAACCAAGTGAATCTTATTATGCTCGTAATGATATTAAATTCGCTAAAGTATCCTTCACGATGGTTAACGATTCTAACTCTGAGCTTAATATGTATGAGACTGGTAAGCTGGACTATGCTGGTTACCCTACAGGTGCTCTTCCAACCGATCAGTTTGCGAGCTTGAAGGAGAAATATCCTAATGAGTTCCAAATTAAAGGTACAGCTAGCTTGTACTACTATTTGATCAATACAACGGAAGCGCCATTTACAAACGAAAAAATTAGACAGGCATTGTCTCTATCCATCGATCGTGCAGCGATTACTGAAAAAGTAACGCTTGGCGGACAAATTCCTGCTTACGGCTTAGTTCCTCCGGGTATTAAAGGCGTTGAGGATGAATATCGCAATGAAGTCGATGATAACTACTTCCAAGAGGATCTTGAGCTTGCAAAACAATTGCTTGCAGAGGGTCTTGCCGAAGAAGGACTTACAGAGCTTCCAGCTTTCTCATTAACGTTTAACACGAATGAACTACACCAAAAGGTTGCTGAAGCTGTCGTTGATATGTGGAGCAATAATCTTGGTGTTAACGCTCAAATCGGTAACGAAGAGTGGGGCGTATTCCTAGATAATCGTACAGCAATGAACTATCAGGTTGCACGTGCAGGCTGGGGTGCTGACTACAACGATCCGATTTCATTCATTGGACTCTTTACTTCAAAAAGCGGAAACAACAACACGGGCTATGCTAACGTTGAATACGATGCGCTTGTAAGTCAAGTGGATCAGTCAACAGACGCAGCTGAACGTGTTCGTTTAATGGCCGAAGCTGAAAAAATGATTATTGATTCGCATTCGATCATTCCGATTTACTACTACAGTACAGTGTATCTAATGAAGCCTGACGTTAAAGGTGTTTACGTTGACTATAAAGGCGATGTTATCTTCACGCGTGGTTATTACGAAGCAGAAGCAGAATAAGTACGTTAGAAAAATCGAGGGATATATGCGCAGTTGGTAGCATATATCCCTTTCTTTCAGCATGATATGGAGGTGTACAAGCAATTGGTTCGATACGTTATCAAGAAGATACTGTTTATGCTGCTATCGCTTTTTGTATTAGCTTCAGCAACATTCTTCTTAATGAAGGCCATACCCGGCAATCCGTTTCAATCTGAAAAAAACATTCCTCCAGCTATTCAACAAATGCTGATGGAAAGATATGGATTTGACCAGCCTTTATGGAAGCAGTATATCACTTATATTGGTAATTTACTGCAGTTTGACTTGGGTACATCAATGAAACAGCAGTACGTTACCGTAGAAAGCGTAATAAAAAATGGCTTTGCCTATTCAATGCAACTTGGTGTGTTAGCAATTTTAGTATCTATTGTTGTCGGGGTGCTGCTTGGTCTTGTAGCAGCATTGAATCATCGTAAGTTTCTAGACGGATTTACTATTTTTATAGCCGTACTAGGAGTTTCTATTCCTAACTTTGTCGTTGCTTCTGCATTGCAGTATATATTTGGTGTTCAGCTGCGCTGGTTTAATGTAACTGGCCTGTATGGACCGCTCGATTATGTTCTACCTGTTATCGCACTCTCTTTCTTGCCTACCGCGTTTATCGCGCGATTAACGAGATCCAGCATGCTAGAGGTGCTTTCGGCTGATTATATTAAAACGGCTCGTTCAAAAGGCTTGTCGGGCAGAGTAATTCTCGTAAAGCATGCTTTGCGTAATGCGATTTTACCTGTTGTAACCTACGTAGGTCCTATGACAGCCAACATTATTACCGGTTCGGTCATTGTCGAACAGATCTTTGGTATCGGCGGTCTAGGTAAAGACTTTGTTAGCAGTATTACGAATCGTGACTATACACTCATTATGGGTTTAACGTTATTCTATGCAGTTATCCTCATGATCGCACGTCTTATTACGGATGTCGCCTATGGCTTTGTTGATCCTCGGATCAAACTTACAGGCGGGAAAGGAGGTTCGTAATGTCAGATCAAACGCTAAAAAAGCAAGATTTTGCTAAATTAGACAGAACGGAGCAGCCCAAAGAGCTTGTTGTACGCGAAAGTATATCGGCTTGGAAGGATGCATGGCTTCGTCTAAAAGAAAATAAACTAGCGATGATTAGCTTGTATGTGTTAATCGTTATTGCTTTGTTTGCGATTTTTGCTCAGTTTATGACACCTTATGATTATAAAACGAATGATCTTTCAAGTACGAACCTCCCTCCTGGTCCTGACCATTGGTTTGGTACCGATGCACTAGGCCGCGATATGTTCGAGAGAACATGGATGGGCGCAGGGATCTCCTTGCAGGTTGGACTATATGCTGCGCTGGTTGATCTAGTACTTGGCGTCATTATCGGCGGCATTATGGGCTACTATGGCGGTAAAGTCGATGAAATCTTAAACCGCTTTTGTGAAATTATGTACTCTATTCCAAGTATGCTTGTTGTCATTCTGCTCATTGTTGTTCTAGAGCCTAGTATGTTTACGATCGTTCTCGCACTAAGTATTACAGGCTGGATCAATATGGCCTGGATTGTACGCGGACAAGTCATGCAGCTAAAAAACCAAGAGTATGTGCTTGCTGCACGTACGATCGGTGCAAGTACAAGCCGCATTATGTTTAAGCATCTTATTCCGAATGCGCTAGGACCAATTATCGTTACGATTACGATGACTGTGCCATCAGCAATATTCGCAGAGGCTTTTCTAAGCTTTCTTGGCTTAGGTGTTCAATCGCCTGCTGCTTCTCTAGGTACGTTGATTAATGACGCCTTAAAGGCGATGACTGTATATCCATGGCGGATGCTGTTCCCTGCTATACTCATAAGTTTAACAATGCTTTGCTTTAATATTTTTGGAGATGGCTTACGTGATGCGCTTGATCCGAAGATGAAAAAATAGGAGGTGGAAACATGGAAAAGCTACTTGAGGTTCATGATCTAAAGGTTAACTTTAATGTTCGCGGTGGTGTCGTACAAGCAGTACGCGGCGTGAATTTTCATATTAACAAGGGTGAAGCAGTAGCTATTGTAGGTGAATCAGGTTGTGGTAAAAGTGTCACCGCTCAATCCTTGATGCGCCTTATTCCGAGTCCTCCTGCTAATTTGAGTGGTGAAATATTATTTAATGGGGAAGATCTATTAAAAAAATCAGATAAAGAGATGGAAGCTGTTCGAGGTAAAGATATCGGGATGATCTTTCAGGATCCGATGACATCATTGAATCCTACGCTAACAATCGGTACTCAAATTATCGAAGGTCTTAAAAAGCACGAAAAAATAAGCAAAGCAGATGCACGGGAGCGTGCGATCGAAATGCTTAAGCTTGTTGGTATACCAAATCCAGAAAGCCGTGTAGACCAATATCCCCATCAATTTTCCGGTGGTATGCGTCAGCGTGCTATGATTGCTATTGCGCTGGCTTGCAATCCCGCATTATTAATTGCGGATGAGCCAACGACCGCGCTTGATGTAACGATTCAAGCTCAAATTATGCAGGTCATGAAGGACTTGCAGCAAAAAATGGGCACTTCCATTGTGCTTATTACACACGATCTAGGCGTTGTTGCCGATGTATGTGATCGCGTCATCGTTATGTATGCGGGTAAGGTTGTAGAAACGGGAACGAAGCATGAGATATTCAACAATCCGCAGCACCCGTATACAAGAGGTCTTCTTCGTTCTGTTCCACGTCTTGATCAGAAGAAGGACGAGCCATTAGTTCCTATTCATGGCACACCGCCAGATTTGTTCTCGCCACCGAAGGGCTGCAGCTTCTGCGCTCGATGTGATGAGGCAATGAGAGTATGTGTGGATAATGACCCAGATCTTGTCGCAGCTGAAGAGGGCGATGAGCATGCTGGTCATCGAGCAGCCTGCTGGCTGTTGCACCCTTATGCGAAGGGGGAAGTGAACCAATGAGTAAGCCGCTTATAGAGGTTAATCATTTAAGTAAATTTTTTAATCTAGGTAATAATAACATTCTTAAAGCAGTCAATGATCTTAATTTTTCGATAGAGCAAGGTGAAACCGTAGGGGTTGTAGGTGAATCTGGATGCGGGAAGTCAACAGCTGGCCGCACGATGATGCGCTTATACGAGCCTACGGAAGGTGAAGTACTGTTCAATGGAAAAAACATTTATTCGATGCGCGGTTCAGAGCTGAAGCAGCTTCGCCGCGATATGCAGATGATCTTCCAGGATCCGTACGCTTCACTCAATCCTAGAATGACGGTTATGGACATTATCGGTGAATCCCTTGATGTGCATAAGCTCGTTAGCAGCCGTAAAGAGCGTAAAAAACGTGTTGAGCAACTGCTTGATCTCGTTAATCTTAATGCTGCGCACGCTTCACGTTATCCTCATGAATTTTCAGGTGGTCAACGTCAACGTATCGGGATTGCTCGAGCACTTGCGGTAAATCCGAAGTTCATTATTGCAGACGAACCAATCTCTGCACTGGACGTATCGATTCAGGCACAGGTCGTTAATCTCTTGCAGGACCTTCAGCGTGATATGGGCTTAACGTATTTGTTTATTGCGCATGATCTGTCTATGGTCAAGCATATTAGTGACCGAGTGGCCGTGATGTACCTCGGCAAAATCGTAGAGCTTGCGCGTAGCGAAGACCTGTATAGCGACCCAAGACATCCTTACACAAGAGCGTTGATGTCTGCGATACCGATTCCAGATCCTGATGTAGAGCAGACAAGGGAGAGAATTGTACTAAGCGGTGATCTGCCTAGTCCAATCCATCTTCCAACCGGCTGTCCGTTCCATACGAGATGCCCGATCGCTACTGATAAATGTAAAGTGGATGCTCCTAAGCTGCTAGAAGTGAAGGATAAGCATTTTGCTGCATGTCATTACGCGTAAAACACTGTTAAGGAATGTGAATATAAAACAAAATCGACCAAGGCAGCTTGCTTTTGGTCGATTTTGTTTAATGTATGATATAATTTTCACTAACTTTTTCCCTAACTTCATAAAGAAATGTGGCTTGCTTGTTAACAACAAGTAAATTATGATGCAACTCGCTAATGACAGTGCTATAATAAGTTGGATTATGAGCAATATTAATAATAAGAATAAAATAGATGAATAATAGAAAAAGGATAAATTTGGGAGGCAACATGGGTAAATTATTTATTTGTGATCATCCGATGATCCAGCACAAGTTAACATTTATTCGAGACAAAAATACAAACACAAAGGATTTTCGTGAGCTCATCGATGAAGTAGCTACTTTCATGGCATATGAGATTACTAGAGATTTGCCGCTCGAGACGGTTCAGGTAGAAACACCTGTAGCTGTTACGGATGCCAAGATTGTGTCTGGACGTATGATTGGGCTAGTGCCGATTCTTCGTGCTGGTCTCGGAATGGTGGATGGGATCCTTAAGATGATTCCTTCTGCAAAGGTTGGTCATATTGGACTGGCTCGTGATCACGAAACATTAAAGCCTAAAGAATATTACATTAATTTACCTACTGATGCGCAGGAACGTCTACTTATTGTTGTAGATCCAATGCTTGCAACAGGCGGCTCTGCTGTTGCTGCCATTAACTCTCTAAAGCAACGCGGCTGTGATCATATCAAGCTAATGTGTGTCATTGCAGCGCCTGAAGGGATTAAAGCTGTACAGGATGCACATCCAGATATTGATATCTATATTGCAGCGCAGGATGAGCGTCTTAACGAGAAAGGCTATATTGTGCCAGGCCTTGGAGACGCAGGCGACCGTATATTTGGTACGAATTAACTGAAATGTAGAATGAATTGGAGTTGAGCAGTTTGTCGAAGTTGAAAGTGATGACGATTTTTGGAACGAGACCTGAGGCTGTAAAGATGGCTCCTCTGGTGCTGGAGCTGCAAAAGCGCGAGGATGAGATTGAATCGATCGTATGTGTTACGGCTCAGCATAGGGAAATTCTTGATCAAGTGCTTGAATTTTTTGAGATCAAGCCGAATTATGACTTGAACGTCATGAAGGAGCGTCAAACGCTAACACAAACGACGATAAGCGTCATTGAAGGTCTAGATCCAGTGTTAGAAGAAGCTAAGCCAGATATCGTTCTCGTTCACGGAGATACACAGACAACGTTTCTAGCCAGCTATGCTGCGTTTTTGAAAAAAATTAAAGTCGGACATGTCGAGGCAGGGTTGCGGACTTGGAACAAGATGTCTCCTTATCCTGAGGAGATGAATCGTCAACTTGCTGGCGTTTTGTCAGATATTCATTTTGCGCCGACTGAGTGGTCAGCAAACAACCTACGTAAAGAGAATAAAAACGAAGAGACGATTTACATTACCGGTAATACAGCCACTGATGTATTTCAATATACAGTGGATGAATCCTTTATGCATCCCGTCATCGATTGGGCCCGTGGAAAACGCATGGTGCTGATGACTGCACACCGTCGCGAATCAATCGGTGAGCCTCATCGTAATATTTTCCGTGCAGTTAAGCGTATCGCAGATGAGTTTGAGGATGTTGTGTTCGTATATGCTGTTCACCCTAATCCAGCTGTTCGCGAGCCAGCCAAGGAAATATTGGGCAATCACCCACGCATACAGCTAATCGAGCCGCTTGACGTATTCGAATTCCATAATTTTTACCCTCATACATACATGATTATGACAGATTCAGGGGGCTTGCAGGAAGAAGCGCCGTCGTTTGGCGTACCTACGCTTGTGCTGCGTGATACGACTGAGCGTCCTGAAGGAATTGAAGCTGGAACACTTGAGCTTGTTGGTACAGATGAAGAGCAAGTATATGAGCGTGCGAAAGTACTGCTTACCGATTCAGAGCTATACAAACGTATGAGTCAGGCAGCTAATCCGTATGGAGATGGACAGGCTTCAGAGCGAATTGTTGATTCCATTCTCCATTTTTTCGGAAAATCAACTAATCGTCCTGATCCGTTCACACAACGTTCATAGTTTTTGTTTTAAGAAGATGACGTAGCCGAATATACAGTATACAGTAGTACTGTACGGTTTTCGCTGGCTAACAACCCTTATCAGATAAGGATTGTTAGCCGTAAATATAAGCATTTATATTGGAATTAGAATTGACAAACCTTCTACCGCTTCGATAAAATATATTAGGATTGACAGGAGTGTCTACCTATGACAAAGCAAAGAAAAAAAGATCGGCCAATTTTTGCTATTGCTCTTATGGGAGTATTCGGAATACAGGTCGCAATCTTCATTGTTCTTGGCTATTGGGTAGGTTCTTATGTGAGTGATTTGACTGGCAGCAAGGGTTGGCTCATCGGTGGTGTTCTAACTGGACTTGCTATTGGGATCGGATCTGCAATCTTAGTAGTATTGAAGGTGTTGGAGGGCTCCGATGGATAAAATGATGAAGTCAGCAACACGTTGGATGCTCTGCCTTCTGGTGCCGACGTTAATCGCCTATGCTGCATTGCCCCAGTGGAGATCAGTGGCATTAGGGTTAGCGCTGGGCTTACTCGCGAGTGCTATGAATGCGTTTTTATTGCAGCGGAGAGTTGTAATGTCAACTGAATCTGCAGTGCAGCAAGAAGGAACTCGCACAAGAAGAAAAGGGCTCGGATTTGGTAATCGGATCGCGACGGTTTTACTGCTTGCGATGTTCGGCTATCGATACCCAGACATAATCAATTTACCTGCAGCGCTTGTTGGCAGCATGGTGATGCCTTTTCTTATATTAGTGGCAGCTTTTATTCACACTGTGAAAGAAAATAACAGCGGAAAGGGGTGATATTGACTTATGCATTTGTTTCCAATAGTGGAATTCATGGGGATCCGCTTTGACCTTTCAGCTATTATTGCAATTGTTGTAACTTCAATAATTGTATTAGTGCTAGCTCGCTTATCTGTTCGTAATCTATCAGTTGAAAATCCTAGTAAGATGCAAAACTTCATGGAGTGGATTATCGAATTCGTTCACAGCACGATTGCAAGTACAATGCCGTTTGAAAAAGCAAAGAAGTTTGTTAGCTTAGGGATGACGATCATTGTATTTATTTTCGTAGGTAACTTGCTAGGCTTGCCGTTCCAAATCGTGACGGAAGCAACAACAGAAATTGAGTGGCTAGGTATTACGCAAGCAGTGCTTGATTCTCATGATGGTCATGCGCATATCGCTTGGTGGAAATCTCCAACAGCTGATCTATCGGTAACAGCTGGACTAGCGCTTGTCGTATTCATCATCGTGCATTCTCTAGGGTTAAAGTGGAATAAAAAGCACTATTTGAAGCATTACTTTGAGCCATATCCAATTTTCTTCCCAATTAACTTGATTGAAACGCTGGCGAAGCCTTTAACGTTGGCTTTGCGTCTATACGCAAACATTCTAGCGGGTGAAATCTTAATTACAACCATTTTGATGCTAGGTGGTTGGGGCGTACCGTTTATGATGGTATGGCAAGGCTTTAGTATTTTCGTAGGTGCAATTCAAGCCTTCCTATTCACAATTCTTACAATGGTGTATATCTCGCAGGCAGCCGTTCACGAGGACGATCCTGCATTGAGCCATTAATGTTAGGAACTAGCTTTGAACGAGCCTAATGGGCGGCTTCAAGGTTTGTTATACAGATTTTAATTAAAATTATTTTCTAAATTTGAGGAGGATTCAGTAATGAGTGTATTGGCAGCAGCTATTGCAGTAGGTTTGGGCGCGATTGGCGCAGGTATTGGTAACGGTATGATCGTATCTAAAACAGTTGAGGGTATCGCTCGTCAACCAGAACAAAAAGCAGCACTTCAAACAACAATGTTTATCGGTGCTGGTATCGTAGAGGTTGTTCCTATCGTTGGCGTAGTTATCGGTTTCTTGGCGTTCTTCAGCGCTTAATATTTACCTCTAATGGCGGGGAAGGGCTTGCCCTCTTCGCCTTTGTTTTGATTACCTTTACTAATCGGAGGAAAGGAGTGCAGATATGGATATCGTTATGTCATCTACCTTGATTACAATTATTGCCTTTCTACTCTTGCTCTGGCTTTTGAACAAATATGCGTTCGGTCCATTGTTTGGAGTAATGGAGAAGCGTAGAGAGTTAATTAAAGAACAAATGAATGCTGCAGAAACTAGCCGTAACGCAGCGGAAGCTTCGATGGCTGAGCAAAAGGCAGCGCTTGATGAAGCACGTAAGGAAGCATATGCAATTCTTGAGCAGGCTCGTGCAACTAGCTCGAAGCAAGCTGATGAAATTGTTACATCTGCTAAAAATGAAGCAGCTAGACTTAAGGATGAAGCACTCAAAGATATCGAGAGTGAGAAAAATAAAGCGATCTCCGCGCTTCGTACAGAAGTGGGCGGCATTTCTGTGCAAATCGCTTCCAAAATTATTGAGAAGCAAGTGGACGAGAAATCCCAAGAGGAGATTGTTAACAAGTATCTTAAAGAGGTTGGAAGTAAATGAGCCGCGATATCGTGGTAGCTAAACGCTACGCACAAGCGTTGTTCGAACTTGCAGCCGCTGGCAAGATCGTTTCTCAAGTTGAAAATGAGCTTAAGCTTATTGTTGACGCGTTAGAGAGCAATGAGCAATTGAATAAATTTTTAGCTCTGCCAAGCGTGCAGACTGAAAACAAAATGCAGCTGTTGAAGGATTCCTTCGGCGCAGAGCTGTCTGAGCTTGTATACAGCACGTTACGACTTATGATTGAGCGTGGTCGCCAATCCGTAATCCCGAATTTATATGATAGCTACGTTAAAATCGCAGGTGCAGCACTTGGCCAAGCTAAAGCGGTAGTTTATACTGCGAAAAAGCTGTCAGATGCTGAGCTGGCAGGTGTAGCTGCTCAATTCGAAGGAATTACAGGCAAAAAGATCGTTGCTGAGCAAGTCGAAAATCCAGCGCTTCTTGGTGGCGTACAAGTGCGTATCGGTGATCGCCTTTACGACGGAAGTCTAGCAGGTAAGCTGGAGCGTTTGCAAAAAACTTTAAATTCTAAAGCACTGTAGATAGGGGTGAACGAATTGAGTATCAGACCTGATGAAATTAGTACGCTGATTAAACAGCAAATTGAAAACTACAAATCTGAAATTCAAGTCGTGGATGTCGGCACTGTTATCAACGTCGGTGACGGTATCGCTCGCGTTCACGGTCTTGAAAATGCGATGCAGGGAGAGCTTCTTGAATTCGCAAATGGTGTCGTCGGTATGGCTCTTAACCTTGAAGAGAGCAACGTCGGTGTCGTTATTCTAGGACCGTATACTGATATTCGTGAAGGTGACCAAGTTAAACGTACGGGTCGCATTATGGAAGTTCCAGTTGGTGAAGCACTACTTGGACGTGTCGTTAACGCACTGGGTCAACCAGTTGACGGCAAAGGACCAATTAACACAACGGAATTCCGCGCAATTGAATCACCAGCTCCTGGTGTTATCGATCGTAAAAGCGTTCATGAGCCAATGCAGACTGGTATTAAAGCGATTGACTCCATGGTACCAATTGGCCGCGGTCAACGTGAGTTGATCATCGGTGACCGTCAAACGGGTAAAACAACAATCGCAATTGACGCGATTATTAACCAAAAGGGCACAGGCGTAAAATGTATCTATGTAGCGATTGGTCAGAAGCAATCTACCGTTGCTAACGTAGTAGAAACATTGCGTCGCCATGGTGCACTAGATTACACAATCGTAGTTACAGCAAGTGCTTCTGAGCCTTCTCCATTGCTATTCCTTGCACCATATGCAGGTTGCTCAATGGGTGAGTACTTCATGTACAAAGGCGAGCATGTTCTTGTAATCTATGATGACTTAACGAAACAAGCTGCAGCATATCGTGAGCTTTCCCTATTGCTTCGTCGTCCTCCAGGTCGTGAGGCGTATCCAGGGGATGTATTCTACTTGCACTCTCGTTTGCTAGAGCGTGCTGCTAAGCTGAGTGATAAACTAGGCGGCGGTTCCTTGACTGCTCTACCATTTATCGAAACTCAAGCTTCTGACGTATCTGCATATATTCCAACAAACGTAATCTCCATCACGGACGGACAGATCTTCCTTGAGTCTGACCTGTTCTACTCTGGACAACGTCCAGCGGTTAACGTTGGTATTTCCGTATCACGTGTTGGTGGTTCCGCTCAGATTAAAGCGATGAAAAAGGTTGCAGGTACACTGCGTCTTGACCTTGCTGCTTATCGTGAGCTTCAAGCGTTCTCGCAATTCGGATCTGACCTTGATAAGTCTACAGTAGCACGTCTAAACCGTGGTGCTCGTACGATGGAAATCCTTAAGCAAGGAGTTAACCAGCCAATGCCGGTTGAGCAGCAAGTTATCTCAATCTACACAGCGGTTAAAGGTCATCTTGATGAAATTGCGATCGAGGACATTCTTCGCTTTGAGCAAGAGTTCCTAGCATTCCTAGACAGCAAATATCCACAAATCGGCGCGTCAATCCGCGATACGAAGGATCTTGCTGCTGACAATGAGAAGGCTCTTGTTGATGCAATTAACGAATTTAAAAGAAGCTTTGCTGCATCCGTTTAATAGACGGCGCAGCAACGCTCGTTCGACATAATATCATCTGTACGTGATGCATAGTACAGATCCCTTACCAAGCCTGGCAGCGATGCTGGGCATCGAAGGCGGGTGAAACGAATGGCAAAAGGCATGCGTGAGATTAAGCGTGAGATTAAAGGTAAACAAAATACACGCCAAATTACGAAAGCGATGGAGATGGTTGCTGCATCTAAGCTTAGAAAAGCTCAAGAGGCTGCAGTAGCTGCACGTCCATATGCTGATAAGTTGCTAGAAGTGGTGAGTAATATTGCTGCAGGCACGAAGGGTGTAAGTCATCCTATGCTTGAGGCTCGTCCAATTAAGAAAACAGCATATCTCGTCATTACTTCAGACCGTGGTTTGGCTGGTGGTTATAATGCCAATCTCTTGCGCCAATTAACGCTTACAATTAAAGAAAGACATCAATCTACTGATGAATATGTGATTTTTGTAATCGGACGTAAAGGTCGTGACTATTTCCGTCGTAGAAATATGCCGATCATTGAGGAGATCATCGGTCTTGCTGATGCTCCAACGTTTGGTGACATTAAGTCTATTGCTGCAAGCGCGGTAAGCAAATTCTCAGACGGATCTTATGATGAGCTTTATATTTACTATAATAAGTTTGTAAACGCACTTACTCAAATTCCAACGGAAACTAGATTGCTGCCACTAGAAAACTTTGAAGGCAATAATCAGGCTGTTTCTTCTTATGAGTACGAGCCTTCTGCTGAAGGTGTGCTTGAGGTACTGCTGCCGAAATACGCTGAAACGCTTATTTATAGCGCAGTATTGGATGGAAAAGCGAGTGAGCAAGGTGCACGTATGACTGCAATGGGCAGTGCTACGAAAAATGCTACGAAGATGATTAACTCATTGACGTTGACATATAACCGTGCTCGTCAAGCTGCGATTACGCAGGAAATTACGGAAATTGTTGCGGGAGCTAACGCACAATCTTAAGTTCATAAATGAGGAACCAGGAGGGAAAGCAATGAAAAAAGGACGCGTTGTATCCGTCATGGGTCCGGTCGTCGATTTGGAGTTTGAACGCGGTAATCTGCCAGAGATTATGAATGCTGTAACGATTAAGCATAATGCAGAGGCTGGCGGCGGTGTAGACATTGATCTTACACTTGAAGTTGCCGTTCACCTTGGCGATAATCTTGTTCGTACCGTAGCGATGAGCTCTACAGACGGACTAGTTCGCGGTATGGAAGCAGTGGACACTGGCGCTGCTATTACAGTACCTGTAGGTGCTCCAACACTTGGCCGCGTATTTAACGTACTTGGTCAACCAATCGACGAAGCTGGCGATGTGGTAGCTGAAGAAAAACTACCTATCCATCGTCCAGCACCGACTTTTGACGAATTGTCTACTCAAGCTGAAATTCTTGAAACAGGTATTAAAGTTATCGACCTTCTTGCTCCATATGCAAAAGGTGGTAAAATTGGTTTGTTCGGTGGTGCCGGTGTAGGTAAAACCGTAACAATCCAGGAATTAATCAACAACATCGCACAAGAGCACGGCGGTATCTCCGTATTCGCGGGTGTAGGTGAGCGTACTCGTGAGGGTAACGACTTGTACCACGAGATGAAGGATTCTGGCGTATTAAGCAAAACGGCGATGGTATTCGGTCAGATGAACGAACCTCCAGGTGCGCGTCTTCGCGTAGCACTAACAGGTCTTACAATGGCTGAATATTTCCGTGATGCTGAAGGTCGTGACGTGCTTCTGTTCGTCGATAACATCTTCCGCTTTACACAAGCAGGTTCTGAGGTATCCGCGCTCCTAGGCCGTATGCCATCAGCGGTAGGTTACCAGCCAACGCTTGCGACAGAGATGGGTCAATTGCAAGAGCGTATTACGTCTACGAAAAAAGGTTCAGTTACATCGATTCAAGCGATCTACGTTCCAGCCGATGACTATACGGATCCGGCTCCAGCAACAACGTTCGCTCACCTTGATGCAACGACTAACCTAGAGCGTAAAATTTCTGAGATGGGTATCTTCCCAGCGGTAGATCCGCTTGCGTCCTCTTCTCGTATTCTTGCGCCTGAAATTCTTGGACAAGAGCATTACAATGTAGCTCAAGGCGTGAAGAAAATTCTTCAAACGTACAAAGAGCTTCAAGATATTATCGCAATCCTTGGTATGGATGAGCTTTCTGACGAACAAAAATTGATCGTTGCTCGCGCACGTAAAATTCAATTGTTCCTATCTCAGCCATTCCACGTTGCAGAACCATTTACAGGTCTTGCAGGTAAATACGTACCGGTTAAAGAATCCGTACGCAGCTTTAAAGAAATTCTCGAGGGCAAGCACGATGACCTGCCAGAGGAAGCATTCCGCTATGTAGGTACAATCGAAGAAGCCGTGGAGAAGGCCAAAACGCTTGTCTAGCGAAGGGCGGGAGGAATCCACATGAGTACGTTTCTAGTAGAAATCGTAACGCCTGAGCGCAAAGTATATGGAGAGCAAGCAAATATGGTTGTTGTTACAGGCCTTGAAGGTCAGCTAGGTATTATGCCTAACCATATTCCGCTTGTTACACCTTTACGTATTGCGCCAGTAACCATTAAGCGTGATGGGATCTCGGATGTAGTTGCAGTGAATGGCGGATTCATCGAAGTTCGTAAGGACAAGGTCGTTATTCTAGCTGAAAGTGCAGAACTTGCAGAGGACATCAATATTGAACGTGCAGAGGCCGCTAAGCAGCGTGCTGAGCAGCGTTTAACCATTGCGAAAACCGATGAAATTGATTTCCGCAGAGCAGAGCTTGCTCTTCAGCGTGCAATGAATCGTCTGAACGTTACACATATTCACAAATAATAAAAAGCTGCTTATTGCTATGGCAATAGGCAGCTTTTTTATTAGATAGCGCCACCATAGACAAACTGGACAACTAGCTTGCACATTAGTAAGATTAATAGTGACTGCTCGTTAGAGAGGTGAAACAACAATATGCTTGCATGGTCAGATATCGTATGGGTAATCCCTTTTTTATATGGCTTAATATTTATTATTGGATTAACGGTTGGCAGAAGTCATCAGCGCGTAATGGTAGTAAGTAGTACATTGCTTTCCGCTGCGGCATTTATCATAGCGATTGGATTGACGTGGGAGAGGGCAACTATCCAGGCTGATGATTATAGCTACTATGTCGATTGGCTCGTTATCGGAGATACATTCTTCCGTATTGGCTATGAGTTAAACAATTTGGCTGCATGGCTGCTTGTTTTAATTACAGGGATCAATATCCTACTGCTATGTCTGCTCTATCATAAGCAGGATCAAGCCGCGATATCATCGATATATGGCTACATGGGCTTATTATTGTTTGCAGCAAGCGGAGTTGTATTAGCTGATCATGCTGTCACCTTTTTTGCTTGTGCATTGCTTATAAGCTTCAGTCTATATTTGCTGTTATCTCATCCGATATATGGCAGTAAACCAAAAGCAATCTTTCAATTTATTACGGCACAATTGGCAGGCTATGCCGCATTTCTTGCTGCACTAGTCGTTCTATATTGGTACATACCGAATCACTCATTAGAGTTTACGATGCTTGAAACGTTTTTCAGTGGCTCGGCAGCAGGATTTACGCAGCAGATGAAACATATCATTGCCGGTGCTCTCGTTGCGAGCGCGTTGTTTATAGCAGGTCTTATTCCATATGGACACTGGATGAAGCAGCTTGAGCTTGAACGCCCGATTCTAAGAGTGGTAATTTTCTGCTTTGGCAGTGCGCTGTTGCCTATCTCTATTCTTCTTCGGTTTCGAGTCGTCATTACAGAAAGTACGGATGTGTTGACATTATGTAAGTGGCTCGGTGCTATTGTCGTTCTCTGGTGCACCATACGTATACTTACGCGTATACAGGATGCAATGGCTTATATCGGCATGACCATGGTAGGCATTATGATATTTGCATATGGGCATGGTGTCTATGTTTACATGATCGCTCAGCTGACGTTTATTATGCTGTCTTTGATTGCGATCTACGGCTCAGCCATACGTACCTCCTCGGTTATTGTGTTTGGCTCTTTCCTGGTTGCCGTGCTTACACTAATTGGTGTGCCGCCATTAAGTGGCTACTGGATGCAACAGTCATTAATTGCTACCATTGCTGTGCAGAATTCAAGCTGGACAATTGCGGCTCTGCTCGTTGTCATGTGCTCGGCATTAGGCGTAACGATATCCTTTACATCATATTGGAAAAAGTTGTCTTTCCCTCCAAAAAGAGGAGCGGTCTTTATTGTGTTATGGCCAGCTCTATTGTTAATTGGATTAGGGTTACTTTGGTTAGTTGATAATCAACGGCTAGAGCAATGGTTGTTTAATATGCAGACGATGGAAACGATGAAGCTTGGTCCTATGCTTTTAACTATGCTCAGTATAGCCGTAGGTGTTATGATTGCTTGGTTGTTCAGCGAACGAATTACTGGAGCGTTATCCAGTAAACTTGAATATATCGACGAAGGGCTCCAACAAAGTGGAGAGCGACTAGCTAATACGATTAGGAAGCTGGGGCGACTTGTGGCTAGAGGTGGTCAGCTTATAGAACGTGCCATCGTCCAGCTGCTTACGACGTGGCTTCCGTTTCCATTACGCTTCATTAGTCGTACCGGAGCTCAGGCTAATATTCTGCAAAGTATAGGTCTTGTTGCTGTTTTAACGATCATCATGATTGTACTATGGTATAGCGTAGGGGGGGATAATACTGAATAATATCATATTACCACTGCTGCTTGTGATTCCTGGTGTACTAGTAGGTATTCTAGCCCTCTGCCACCGTATTAATCTACGAAGCTATCGGCGATTATCAATCGTAAGCGCGGCTACTCCCCTCATCATCCTTTCTTATATGCTTTTTGGAGCTATGCAACGAGGGATGCTCTCGGAGTTTCATATTCACCTATCGACAAAAGTGTCGATTATAAGTCTAAGCTATGGCATGGATAGCGTCTCGCTTTGGCTCAGCTTCTTTACGAGTGTTGTGATGCTAGCTGTATGTATAGCGGCTGTGCATATTAAAAAACGACATAAGCTATTCTATGTGTTAGTGTTACTCGTTGAAGCCGTATTGTTACATATATACTCAATCAGAGATGGACTACTATTGTGTGCGGCACTTTTGCTGCTAGCCTTTCTATTTTTACTACTGATTGGGATATGGGGAGACGAACATTCTGAAAGAACGGCAAGACGATTTTTCTATTGGCAGCTAGCTGGAATATTTTTTATTTCGATGAGCTGCATCCTGTTGCTTGGTAGTAGCGATCAGTATTTTCAATTATCTAACGTTCAGCTTGGGGAGCTTCCTCTCGCCAGTACATTAACGGAAACAGCAGATCATGATCAGCGAATATTAGCATTTTTCATGCTGCTAGTAGGTTTAGTATGTTATATTCCCATTATCGGAATGCATCGACCTTTTTTATCAGTATATAGGCAAAGTCATCTCGTTGTATCTGTAATCTACAGTCTAGCAATAGGTTCAATAGGCATCTATATTAGCTATCGCATCGGACTAGTATATTTCGCTGATATGATGCATTGGATTAGCAAGCCAGTCATTTGGATTATGGGTTTTCAATGGCTGCTGGCTAGCATAGGCTTGTGGCGCCAACAAAATGTGAAGAGCTGGCTCGCATATATTGTATGGGGCCAATACTCTATCCTCGTTATACTGCTGCTATCAGGCTCAGAGATAGGATTGACGATGATGTGGCTGCAGATGCTGTCATTCCAGCTCATTATCGCTTTGCTTTGTGTGCTGCTTACATCCCTGTATGAGAGAACATCTAGCTTACAGCTGGAGCAGTGGAATGGAGCATTAAAAGGATCGCCTTATTTGACCGGGATGTTTACAGCTGCTTTGTGTGGATTAATGGGTATACCAGGCCTATCACATTTTCTAGGAACCTACCATGCCATCCTGCTTAGCTTTCCTATTAGTAGGTGGATTACAGTTGCCGGTGTGCTTGGTATGATGAGTGTCGTTGCTTATAATGTACGCTTTTTGTTCCGCTTGCAACAAGGACAAGCTGATGCACGTATGAAGGATATAGCTGATCTTCGATTTATCGAAGCCTTGCCAGCTATCATTCTACTGACATTCATCATTGTTCTAGGATGCTATCCAATTATTGCGGTAGATTTATTGGAATATGAACTGCATCAGCTACATAAATTTTGGGAGCATGCAGTTGCAGCATTGCCAGAAGTGAATGCCAGCTTTTTATCGGTATTTGATTTTAATAGTGTAGCGTGGAAGCTGCCTGTCGTTGTAAGTATCGCAATGTCGCTAGCGATATGGCTCGTTAATAATAGACAGCGCAATATCAATCGGATGTTGATGTGGCAAGCGATCTATCATCTATTAACGCTTATTGCAGTAGTGACAAGCGCCAAAGCGATGTCAGCAGAGCTAGACATTACCCTGACGATCCTTGCTGCCATCTGGTACGCTGTTATGCTTCTCGGCTGCTACAGCATGTTTAGGACGGTGCTCGCACCAGAACATATGCAGATTCATGCATTGACTGGCTTATATCACCGCAGGCCGATTCTTGCCTTTGTCATTATGCTGTTTTTACTGGCACTTATGTCGGCTCCTTTATCAGCAGGGTTTTCGTATCAGCTAAGCATAATTGAACTATGGAGTGCGTATGGTCAATATGGGTTAATTGCACTGTGGCTCATCTCACATACTTTAATGGCTACAATACCTTTAGAATATATAATTCGAATGTACATTACGAAGGACACATCGCTCGATGTGACTGAATTAATGAGTGTTCCTGTGCATTGGTACGTCATAGGCTTCAGCTCTCTTGCAGCTCTAATAGGGCTAGCGTTTTGGTTATAAGAAGGTGAGGATGTCAATGAGTGAAGGGGTTCAAGGGATTTTTTCAATCGTCGTCGTCGTTTTGTGTATTTTATTCGTATGGATGCTGCTATCCATCGTTGCATGGGATAAAATACTTAAAAATGTGAACCATCCGAAAGCAAAGATGCTGCAAATTGTCATTGCTATCGTGCTCGGTTACCAGTTAGGAAGTTTTTTTCTGCAGTACTGGGGCTTCTCCACAATGCTCCAAGATTTTGTAGAATAACTCGAATCAATATTGCAAACACTTGGTATCAATACATGAAAAATGACGACGTCGTCTTTTGAGAAATTGTTCAATAAGTCAGACTTTTTGAATACACATTTCACTATTAAAATCGACAATATTATAACGAATTAAAATTGTTGTTGTCGATTTATAGGTAATGATGTTAAGATGAAGGTTGATGAGTGTATGATTATACTCTAAATGGAAAAATCCGGAAACCGATAAATATGATTCGCGGAGGGACGCAAGATGGCAAAGATTATCGTCCGCGGAGGTCAACGATTAAAGGGTACGGTACGTGTAAGTGGAGCAAAAAACGCGGTACTTCCTATTCTTGCGGCCTCATTATTAGCGACTGAAGGTAAAAGTGTAATTTCAGATGTTCCTGAATTAGATGATGTAATGACCATTCGTGAGGTATTAAACACTCTTGGTGCAGACACACTATTTGATCAGGAGACGATGACGATCTCTGCGGCACAGATTACGTCATCGGAAGCTCCATATGAACTGATACGTAAGATGAGAGCCTCCTTCTTAGTGATGGGGCCTTTACTTGCACGAGTTGGCAGAGTTAAAATTTCACTGCCTGGCGGCTGCGCGATCGGTTCACGTCCCATTGAACAGCATCTAAAGGGATTTGAAGCGATGGGTGCAAAGATTCAGCTAGACCAAGGTGCCATTGAAGCTACCTGTCCACAAGGGCTTCAAGGTGCAAAAATTTATTTAGATGTCGCAAGCGTTGGGGCTACTGAAAACATCATGATGGCAGCTTCCTTAGCTAACGGCACAACCATTATTGAAAACGCGGCTAGAGAACCGGAAATTGTTGATTTGGCTAACTATATCAACGCAATGGGTGGTAAAGTAAGAGGTGCAGGAACCGGAATTATTCGTATTGAAGGTGTTACAGCGCTGCACGGAGCCGCACATAGTGTTATACCAGATCGTATCGAAGCAGGTACTTATATGATTGCTGCTGCCATTACTGGCGGAGATGTATTCGTTGAAGGGGCTATTGCTGATCATTTGGCACCAGTTATTTCAAAGCTTGAGGAAATGGGCGTGAGCGTTGTTGCTCACGATAACGGTGTGCATGTACGTGCGCAGCATCCATTAAAATCAGTCGATGTTAAAACATTGCCACATCCTGGCTTTCCTACAGATATGCAGTCACAGATGATGGCGTTGTTGCTAGTATCAGAAGGAACAAGCGTCGTTACGGAAACCGTATTTGAAAATCGCTTTATGCATGTCGAGGAATTTCTTAAGATGGCAGCGAACATTAAAGTTGATGGCAGAACGGCTGTTGTAACAGGTAGCACTGCTTTGCAGGGAGCTAAAGTAACAGCTACAGATCTACGTGCGGGAGCAGCATTAATCTGTGCTGGTCTTGCAGCTGAAGGCGAGACGATGATTGATGGACTTCATCACATAGATCGCGGATATGTAGATATAACCGGAAAGCTTGCTTCGCTTGGTGCGAATATTACACGAAGCAGAGACCTGGAGGAGCCTTCTAAAATTAAGGTAAAGCATGAGTCTGTCGTTTTAACTCCAGTACAGGAATTAATGGCTTAGTCATTGAGATAGAAAGATAAACGGTGTACGTTCCAGTAAATGGACGTACACCGTTTTTTTGATCTATGATTCTATTCTTCTAGTTGTTTTCATAGGCTATAACATAGAGACGTGTTATTGCTATGGAGGAGAGTAAATGGTAAAACAATGGAGACTTTATTTAATCGCAGTTATG
Organism: Paenibacillus camelliae; assembly: GCF_023715345.1. GTDB lineage: Bacteria > Bacillota > Bacilli > Paenibacillales > Paenibacillaceae > Pristimantibacillus > Pristimantibacillus camelliae. The sequence goes on along the minus strand of NZ_JAMBNY010000014.1, from coordinate 36,848 downwards.
ACCGTAGTCGTATTTATGAGCTTGTTAGTAACGTATGACCTGCAGCAAAAGAGTTCACGGACAAAGTCAGTCGTATACGCACAAGGGCAATCGGAGGTACTCGTCTTACAGGAGCTGAATCATCGACATAGTAATCGTATGGGGCAAGATAAGCAGCGTGAGAGAGTAATAGAGCAAGGGCCGAAGAATAATGAGCTACCTACAAATTCCGAAGGTATCGTAACCTCGGAAAATGATAGACAACCGAAGCTAGACACGCAGCAAGCTTCACAGAAAGAACCAGTCATCACTGTTCTATTAAGTAATGAAAATACCGTTGAACAGGTGCCGCTAGAGCAATATGTGCTCGGTGTTTCATTGGCTGAGCTGCCTGGAAGCTTTGAGTATGAAGCAATTAAAGCACAGATGATGGCGATTCGTACATATATTGTTCGTCGAATTCTTCAGGCAGAGAGGTCTGAGGAAAAGCAATCCTATATCGTAACGGATACGACCTCTGATCAGGTATATTTGTCGATAGAAGAAGTTAAAGCATATGAGGCGGATTATCCAGAGCCTTATGAAAAGTTTGTTAAAGCGCTAGAAGAAACGAAGGGGAAAATTATTAGCTATGAGAATGAACCGATTGATGCGTTGTTCTTCTCAACGAGCAACGGTTATACAGAGAACTCAGATGCTGTATGGGGGCAAGAAGTCGCTTATCTCAGAAGTGTTGCGAGCCCTTGGGATGAAGCGTTATCACCAAGTTATGAATCAGAGGTGAGCATCAGCTTTAATGAGCTGTATGAACGGCTTAATTTGAAGGAAAGCCGTAGAAACGGCAGTGTGAACATTACGAAGGTTGAACGTACGGAAAGCGGAAGAATTGAATCCTTGACTGTTAACGGTGCTAGCTTTACAGGAAAGGAGCTGCGGGAAAAGCTAGCTCTCTCATCTACGGATATGATGTGGACCATTGATAAGCAGCAGGAGTCCGTAACATTCATATGCTATGGGTACGGGCATGGTGTTGGACTTAGTCAATGGGGGGCCAACGGTATGGCCAAGGCAGGCTATCTAGCAGAAGATATTATTACGCATTACTATACTGGAGTTAGTATTGAACAAGCTAGCTTATAAGCTTGCAAAAAACTAGTAAAAATTCATTCATGTCACGTATAAAGCTGATCAATCTGGCAACAATGGCTAGTGAGGTGATATAAATGAATGAATTCAACAATCAAAACAAATCACAATCAACAGAGGATTCTCTTAAATCTGAAAAGAGAGTTTCTAATGTTGCCGAGCCAAAAACTGGTGTGAAAAGGCTGCTAGCCCAAAAATGGTTTTCTCCAGCATTGTTTATGATTACAGCAGCTATTATCGTTACCTTACTGTGGGTATATCAGGATAATTTTACTGACCAGCCAACCACAGGTACGGAGGTATCAGAGGAAGGTACTGCAGTAAACAGTGAAACAGACAAAGATGTTGCGGCAGTAGATATGGATGCTTCCGATGAGATTGCAGCGACTGGTGAGGATATGCAGTGGCCTGTTGCTAACATCAACGATCTTCAAATCGAGATTCCATTCTATGATACGAAAGCAACTGCAGTTGAAAATGAAGCTGCACTAATCCAAGTTGGCACAACATTCGCTCCTCATATGGGTATCGATTTTGTGCATCCTGATGGCATCGCATTCGATGTTCAAGCAGCTCTAGGCGGTACAGTAACCGTTGTAGAAAAAAATCCGATCAACGGTAATCTCGTTGAGATTAGTCATGGCAATGGCCTATCAACTGTTTACCAAAGCTTAAGCGATGTGGCGGTTAATGAAGGTGACGAAGTGCTGCAAGGCACAGTAATTGCTAAGGCGGGTCGTAATGATGTTGAGAGCGATCTAGGTGTTCACTTGCACTTCGAAGCAAGATTGAATGGTGACAATGTGAATCCAGGCGATTATATCGTTGAGTAATTGCGAGAGACCTGTTCTCCTTTTTGGAGAATAGGTCTTTTTTTTGTTATATTTATGAGCCGACTTGCATAGAGACGGGATAGGACAGGCTAAAGTATGCCGCTTGAAAAAATATTTATTGCATTTGTTACGCTCCAAGCTTGGACACAACGAATATCTGTAAGACCTACTCATATAATGTACCAAACTTAATACGAGTAGGGAGGCGGGAGCGTGCACGATTACATCAAGGAGCGAACGATCAAAATCGGTCGTTGTTTAGTCGAAACTAAGCAGACGGTCCGAACGATCGCAAAAGAATTCGGTGTATCTAAAAGTACGGTGCATAAAGATTTAACAGAGCGATTGCCAGAAATTAACCCTGAGTTGGCGGATCAAGTGAAGCACATTCTCGAATATCATAAGTCTATCCGTCATTTGCGCGGCGGAGAAGCAACGAAAATTAAGTATAAAAAGAATACGCCTAAAAAAAGAGAGGTGCTCACAGTAGGGAATCCGAAGTAAAGAGGTCGCAACTTTCCTTTATGAAGGAAATACCAATATAAAATATTTTTTAAGGAGAGGATTTTCTGATATTTTGGCGAATAATGTTATTAACTGTGATTATTTCCGGGGAAAAATAATACATTATTCGTTGGAGGAAAATGACCTAATGTTTAGTAAGGATATTGGTATTGATCTCGGTACAGCGAACGTATCGATTCATGTAAAGGGAAAGGGTGTTGTACTCGACGAGCCTTCTGTTGTTGCCATCGAGAGCGATACTAAAAAAGTACTGGCCGTTGGGGAAGAAGCTCATCGTATGGTAGGTCGTACTCCAGGCAATATTGTGGCAATTCGTCCGCTTCGTGATGGCGTAATTGCTGATTTTGATATTACAGAAATGATGCTGAAAGAATTTATCCATCGTGTAGATGGACGTACATGGTACTCACGTCCGCGCATCCTAATCTGTGCACCTACGAACATAACCTCTGTTGAGCAGAAGGCCATTCGTGAAGCAGCAGAAAGAAGCGGTGCGAAAGACGTGTATTTAGAAGAAGAACCAAAGGCTGCCGCAATAGGGGCTGGAATGGATATCTTCCAGCCTAGCGGCAATATGGTCGTAGACATCGGCGGTGGTACAACAGATGTGGCCGTATTGTCCATGGGCGATATCGTAACGGCTTCTTCCATCAAGGTTGCGGGAGACAAGTTTGACGAGGCGATCATGAAATATATTAAAAGCAAGTACAAGCTGTTAATCGGTGAGCGTACGAGCGAGGATATTAAAATTCGCATCGGGACTGTACTTGAGCAAGCACCTGTAGAAGAAATTGATATTCGCGGAAGAGACATGGTCACTGGTTTGCCGCAAACCATTACTATTCGCTCCAATGAAGTTCGTGAAGCGCTGTGGGATCCTGTTATGTCGATTGTGTCTGCGGCAAAGTATGTATTGGAGCAAACTCCGCCAGAGCTGTCAGCCGATATTATCGATCGAGGCGTAATATTGACGGGGGGCGGCGCTTTGCTGGGCGGATTCGATTCGCTGCTAGCAGATCAGCTGAAGGTACCCGTTCTCATTGCAGAAAATCCTATGCATTGTGTCGTTAAAGGCACAGGCATCCTCTTAGATAATTTGGACAAGCTGAAAAGATAAGCCGAACACGAATAAGCACTGGTAAGACGTCATAAGGGGGACGTGCTGAAGTGCTTATTCGTAATTGTTCGCGCTATTCACTAACATCGTCCTCTATCCGATATATACGTAGAATGCGTGACCAAAGATAGACGTTATGAACGACCTCTTATAAGTTCGGATACCGATGATGATGATGAAGGAGGAGCAACATGCTTAGAGGGCTCTATTCTGCTGCATCAGGGCTTACTAGCCAGCAGCGCCGACATGACACCATTACAAATAATATTGCTAATATAGAAACAGCAGGGTTTAAACAAAACACAACACCACTTCGTTCATTCAATGAGATGCTTCTGTCGATGACGGGTGTAGACAGTAACCAGCCGAAAACGATCGGAACCTGGACAGGCAACGTCTTTGCAGAAGAAAGCTTGACGTATCACTTGCAGGGTGATTTAACACAGACGAATAACCGCTATGACTTTGCGATTATTTCTAATATTGCAGTCGATGGCCTTATCTTCGATCAATCAGGCAAAGCTGTAACAGATAACGGAGAGGTTGTTTATCAGCCACAGGCGTATTTCACTGTGCAAAATGAGCAGGGTGAACGTCGCTACACAAGAGGTGGTCAATTTTCCGTAAATAGTGAAGGCTTTTTAACGACGAGCACGGGAGATTATGTGCTAGGAACCAACGATGAGCCAATCGTTCTTCCTGCTGGCGTCAGTATCGAGGATTTGACACTAACGAATGATCGTCGTCTTGTTACATCAGCAGGCACGGATACGGGAATTCAACTACTCATCTCTCGTATAGACAACCCTCATGGTCTAGTTCGCGAGGGTGATGGCAGCTTTAGATTAGAAGAAGGTTCAGCTGCTGCAATTACGGAAGATGATGCAGTAGAGGTGCGTCAAGGCTATATCGAACAATCTAACGTTGATATCACGCAGGCTTCTGTAGACTTAATGGCTGCACTTCGCGCCTATGAAGCGAATCAGAAGGTTATTCAATTCTATGATACAACGCTGCAAAAAACAGCTAATGACATTGGCAGAATTAGCTAGGGAGGTAATGATTCATGAATAGCTCCATGATAAAAGCGCTAAATTCGATGAACTCCTATCAGATGAAGCTGGATCTGATTGCTGATAATGTAGCGAACTCTAACACAGTAGGATATAAAAAGAAATCAGCTGTATTTGAAGATTTGCTAAACACGGTAAAGGAGCAGCCTGATAGCTTTGCGTTAGATGGACGTAAAGCTCCGCTTGGCTTTAATCAAGGCTGGGGCTCTAGAGTGACAGGTATTGCCACGGACTTTACCCAGGGTACGATGAAGGAGACCGGCGTATTAACAGACCTTGCTATTGAAGGAAATGCACTATTCCAAGTGCAGGTGGATGCAGCAGGAACAGCAGCCTATACACGAGATGGCTCGTTCCAAATTAGCATCAACGAAGCGGGAGAGGCAGTACTTACAACCTCTCAAGGCTATCCAGTGGTCGCGACGCTTCCTGATGGTTCACAGGGCAGAATTGTTGTGCCAGAGGGCTACGCGATGCAGGTTCGAGCGGATGGATCTGTGAATGCGGTGGATGAGATCGGAGATACTATTCCGTTAGGTCGTATTAGTTTGGTGGAGGCTGTACGTCCGGATGCATTAGTTCTTGCTGCTGACAACCTATTTGCATTAGCAGCTGGTGCGGATGCTGATCAAGCGGTAGCAGAGGTCATACCTAACACTGACAACCGATTGGCAGTTCGTCAAGGATACGTTGAGCAATCTAACGTAGATCTTTCCACAGAAATGACAGATATGATCAGAGTTCAGCGTGCATATCAGCTAGCTGCGAGAGCATTAAGCTCTAGTGAGACGATGATGCAAATAGCGAACAATTTGCGTAGTAATTAGGTGAAATTATGAATGAGAACCGTAACGATGAAGACAATTGGAAAGGTCCAGATGAAGCTTCTTTGCAGCATGAGACCTCTTTAACGAGAGCAAAAAAGCATTCATCAGCCACTGGAGGCAGATTTCAGCAGCTATGGCGTAGAAATAAAACACGTCAAGAATTGCCAGACGAAGAGAGAAGAGCGTTTACTCATGACGACGAGAAGCTGGCAGTCGATGCACCTGTACGCCGATATCCATTGTGGGCACGGACATTGCTTTGGATTTTAAGAAAAAGCATAGCACCTCTCATCATGATCGTCATGCTGCTTGCGGGGCTGTATATCGGTTATGTCATTATGGGGGATCAACCGAAGGAAGAAGCGTTTAAATTCAGCACCTACAAGCATTTGTGGGATTTAATATTTGCTGAATCATAAGCGACATAATTGCATATAGATGATGAATAATAATCAGTCAGCAGCCTGCTGGCTGATTTTTACTTTCCGTTAAGTTTTCATTTTAACTGAGGTAGTCTATAATAGTTGAAAGCTAGGTAAAATCATACACACACAAAGAGGCTTGCTTACCATTGAACATTCGTTCCAGCAAGCAAGCCTCCTTATCTCAACCTTCATTTCCTGCAGGACACTGAAGGGTATCTATAGTATGGGGACAAGTAGCAAAATTTATACGCATGAATGAACAAAGTGGTTGTTTCAATTTAATCCCTTGGATTAAGCAGCAGTGTTAACTGCAATATTGACATGGATTGTTGAAGCTTATGAAACACGCAATTAAAGGAAAAGAGGGACATACTAATGATGGATATTAATGAAATTCAAAAGATTATTCCACACCGACCACCATTTTTACTTATTGACCGAATCACAGAGGTTGTGCCTGGAGAGCGTGCAGTCGGAATTAAAAACGTGACAATGAATGAACCTTATTTTGTCGGGCATTTTCCAGGATATCCCGTAATGCCTGGTGTGCTAATTGTTGAGGCATTAGCCCAAGTGGGCTCTGTTGCGATGCTTATGCTTGAAGCCAACAAAGGTAAGCTAGGGTTCTTTGCTGGCATTGATGGCTTCCGTTTCCGTGGTCAGGTGACACCTGGCGATACATTAACGCTTGAGGTTGAAATCACGCGACTAAAGGGCTCGATTGGCAAAGGTAAAGGTACGGCAAAAGTGGATGGCAAGGTCGTAGCAGAAGGCGAGCTTATGTTTGCACTATCCGACCCAGCGAAGCAATAAAGGAATAAGAAAGAAGGTATCATATGACACGTTTAAATCAGGAGCAAGTCAACCATAGATATGAAAGCTGGATGAATGATCCATCCATTGATGCGGCAACGAAGCAAGAGCTAGCTGGTCTAGCTGGTAATGATCAAGAAATTATGGATCGTTTCTATAGAGACTTAGAATTCGGTACAGGCGGATTACGTGGGGTAATGGGCGCTGGAACCAATCGTTTGAATGCCTATACGGTTGGAAAGGCTACCCAGGGCTTAGCGAACTGGCTGCTCGCTCAAAAGCTTGAACAGCCTTCATCTGTAATCGCTCATGATTCGCGCAATAATTCTCCACAGTTTGCATTGGATGCAGCGCTTGTACTAGCTGCCAATGGAGTGCGTACTTATTTATTCCGTTCACTACGTCCAACTCCGCAGCTGTCTTTCGCTATCCGTCATCTTAAAGCAAGCACAGGTGTGGTTATTACAGCTAGTCATAATCCGCCTGAATATAATGGATACAAGGCATATGGGGCAGATGGCTGTCAGCTTGTGCCTGAGGATGCGGAGCAAGTGATAGCGGCGATTGCTGGCATAGCAAGCTTCGATGAGGTAAAACGGATGTCTCAAGCAGAAGCCGAAGAGCAAGGCTTGCTTGTATGGCTAGGCGATGATATTGACGAAGCGTACGTGAATACTGTCGTTGCTCAAAGCGTCAATCAACCGCTATTGCAAGGTGAGCTTGGCGAAAGCTTCAAAGTCGTATTCACGCCGCTGCATGGATCGGGAAATATGCCTGTTCGTCAAGTGCTTGCTGCCGCTGGCTTTAAGCAAGTGCATGTTGTAGCGCAGCAGGAGCAGCCAGACGGTAATTTTAGCACGGTCAAATCTCCTAATCCAGAAGAGAAGGAGGCATTCACACTAGCGATTGAGCTAGCTCGTAAAGTAGGCGCTGATGTTATCGTTGGCACCGATCCCGATGCTGACCGCATGGGTGCTGTTGTAAAAAACAACGATGGCGAATACGTCGTGCTGACAGGTAACCAATCTGGTGCATTGATGATTCATTACTTGCTTAGTCAGCTAAAGGAACGTGGCCAGCTGCCTGCTAACGGAGTAGTGATCAAAACCATTGTTACAAGTGAAATGGGCGAGGTTATCGCTAAGCATTATGGTGCTAGTGTTGAAAATACATTAACAGGGTTTAAATACATCGGCGAGAAAATGACCAGATATGAACAAACAGGAGAAAAGACTTTCCTGTTTGGCTATGAGGAAAGCTATGGTTACTTGACTGGAACCTATGCGCGTGACAAGGATGCGATTGTCGCTTCTATGTTGATTTGCGAGGCTGCAGCATATTACAGCACACAAGGGAAAACACTTTATGACGTGCTTGTTGAGCTGTATGAGCAATTTGGCTATTTCCTAGAAAGCCAGCAATCCCGGACATTAAAAGGTATTGATGGTGTGGCGCAAATCTCAGCGATTATGACAAACTTCCGTGAACAGCCGCCGGCTCAAGTGGCTGGAATTGAGATTGCTGAAGTGCTTGATTACTCTCAGAGCATTGATGGGTTACGTCCTGAGAACGTACTGAAGTTCATCTTGAAGGATGGTTCATGGTTCTGCTTAAGACCTTCAGGCACAGAGCCTAAGATTAAAGTTTACTTTGCCGTAAAAGGCACCTCTGCTGAGGATGCAGCTGCCAAACAGGCTGCATTAATTGAAGATGTAATGAAACGTGTAGATGGAATCTAATTTCGTTATGATATAGGTAGATACGTATATTAGCATTAGGATTGCCTACGAAGATGTAGCAGGCAATCCTAGCTTTGTTATGAGTAAAGGTTAGAAATGGAGGACTATCGTGCGCTGGAAGCAATGGAATAAAAAAGCAAGGACACTGCTATGGATCATTACGTTAATAGGAGTATTAGCAGCGTTACCTTTAGCATTCTTAAGAGTTGAGATGGAACAATCGGCCGATACCGTTGAATATGTATTCGACTATCGGGATTTAGAGGAAATTGCCAACTATCAAAGCAATGTTTCACAATTTATTGATGAGAAGCTGCTTGCTTTGAAGGACGCTGGAGTACAATCTATGTCGTTGTATGAGAGCTCCTTACGTGATCTTATGCAGTCAGGCCGTCTTGTCTATTATTCAGAGAAGGAAATGGCTTCTCTGCTAAGTAAAGTGCTCGACACCAATGTTAACCACACGTATGTTGTATTTACCGGAGAGCATGAAGCGGAGATGATCAAGCCGATCATAGAGCGCGAGTATGAACGACAAGGCGTGAATGTTACCGACTGGACTTATGAAGGTAAGCCAGCTTTAATTATCGAAGAAGCGGTCAATGCTGCGACGCTAAAAACATTAGACTTTGACCCGATTGCAGTGGAGAAGCTATCAAGCTATGGCTTCCAAATTATTGCAAGGTTCTCGGATCGCGTACAGCCATACAATATGGACATGGCTGAGCAGCAAATCAAACGTCTAAGTGAGTATGGTGTGACGCGAATCATTTTTGATGGTTCTAAGGCTAAAGGTGCAACTGACCAAGCCGAATTAAAAAGCTTGAATCATTTTGGAGCTTTGCTAAAGCAGCATGGTATGGGCGTTGCGGCCATTGAAAATCTTAAAGTTCCTCAAGCGGGCATGAGCACACTTTCGTATTTACTTGATTATGATGTGGTGCGACTATATTCCTTGTCTGAGAATGATAGCTTTACGATGACAGCCGAAGGGATGACCGATCGCTTCAAGCTTGCTGCCAAGGACCGTAACATTCGTATGTTCTTCTTGAATGTCGGCATCAAAGCTAACGGTAATACGGGAGTGTTAGAGCACTCTGCGGACAAGCTTATCGAGACGCTTTCTGGAGAAGAGGGTGTCATTGCTCAGATGGAAAAAGCCGGCTACCCTGATGGTATGGCTAGCGCCTTTCAATATGAGAACCCATCATGGACGAAGCTTGTACGTATGATCGTAGCACTGGCTGCAGTAGCGTTTATTACGCTGCTTGTTGGAGCATTTTTGCCAGGAACAGAAATCATCGTATTTGTATTAGGCTTACTAGGTTCAGCAGGACTATATGTGCTGAATAGCTCGTTAATGGAGCAAGCGTTAGCGCTTGGCGCCGCAATCAGTGGTCCGACGCTAGGTGTAATCTGGATGCTTAACCGTATATATTCACGTACCATTGGTGAACGTCGAATGCTCGGCAATACCAACTGGACGTTAAGTGGTACTACGCCAATTCATGATGGGACGGTGGAGACTGATCGCTGGATCTTCCCTGAGCTTCCACTATCTCGCAGACTTGGCTTAACGCTGAACTGGTTTATCGTAGGTACGATCATTACGCTATGTGCTGTACCGATCGTATTCGGACTGCTGTTTAACATTACGTACAGCTTAGTTATTGAGCAGTTTAGAGGAGTTAGCTTACTTCACCTAGGTCCAATTGCGCTCGTTGCGATTTACGTGCTGTTGTATCGAGGTCAAGGAGCGAAAGGCTCCATTACACGCCTTTGGAAGCTTCTTATGACACCAATTAGCTTATTATGGGTAGTCGTTGCTGTTATCGTGGCAGCAGTTGGGGCATACTACTTATCTCGCACAGGCAATAGCGGTCAGGTATCAGCGATCGAGATGATGATCAGACAATGGCTTGAAACAACTGTCGGCGTACGTCCGAGATTTAAAGAGTTTATGCTAGGACATCCTCCGCTTATTCTTGGATTGTTCTTAGCATTACGTTATAGAGCCTCCTGGCTGCTACTAATTGTCGGTACATTAGGTCAGCTAACGATGGTAAGCACGTTCACACATATTCATACACCAATTATGATGTCAACATTGCGTACTCTGTTAGGCTTAGGAATAGGTATTATTTTCGGCTTAGTGCTGATTGCGATATGGACAGTATTGGAAGGAGTTTGGCGTAAATGGGTATGGCCGAAGCTTCAACAACGTTTCGAGTAGTAATTTCAGGCTATTACGGCTTTAAAAATAGCGGGGATGAGGCAGTGCTCAAGTCCATATTATTAGCATTAGAGGAGCAGGGTAAAGCAGCAGGCATTACCCTTGCTCCAGTCGTGCTAAGTGGAGATCCAAGCTGGACATCAAAAAAGTACGGCGTGGAAGCTGTGCCACGCATGCACCCTGCGTCCGTGTGGCGTGCGATATCTTCTTCTGATGCGTTAATTAGCGGTGGGGGAAGCTTGCTTCAAGATGCAACTGGCATGAAAAGCATTCCATACTATACAGGGATCATTAAGCTGGCACAATGGCTCCGCAAGCCAACCTTTATCTATGCACAAGGAATTGGTCCTGTTCATCGTCAGTCAATGTACGCATTTATTCGTTCCGCGATGAATAAGAGTCAATATGTTTCGGTGCGTGATGAACAATCTTCACAATTTCTAAGCTCGATCGGTGTAAACACCAAAATCGAGATCGTACCAGACCCGGTTATGGGGATGCCGCTTCCTGAGCAGCGCCAGCAATTGCTGCCTGAAGCAAGTGGTGTACAACAGATCGGTATATCTGTTAGGTTTTGGAACAAGGATCGCTCAGACCTACAGCGGATTGGTGAGGCACTTATAGCGCTAACCGAGCAGCGTAACGTGATGCTAACATTTTTACCCTTCCATCTACCTGATGATATCGAAGCGTCACAGTTTCTAATCGATCAGATCCAATCACGGATCGGAGCAGGAAGCAGTATTAAGCTAATGGATCTACCCGATGACCCCATGCTGATGCTGCAGGCTGTATCGGAGTGTGATGCATTGTTCGGTATGAGGTTGCATGCGCTAATCTATGCAGCTAACCAGCGAGTACCGATGCTTGGCCTGTCCTATGATCCGAAAATTGATCAGTTTCTAAAGCGAATTGAAGCTAAAGTGGTAGGCACAACAAATGAGCTCGAGTCTAAGGAATTTGTGGAGCAGATGGGGAATATTTTAGATCATCGTGACCAATGGCTGGAGCAGCGAAGTCGACAAATTCAAACATTAAAAGAACAATCCCAAAAACCAGCGCAACAAATCAGTCAATTTTTGCGTCAGAATATATCGAGGTGATTTCCTCATGACGAAAACTATACCTAAAGTTCATATTTTCGGTATTCCTTTTTCGAAGATGGGAATGAAGGATACGGTTCAATACTTAACGGACCGAATTAATGCAAGAGAGCAAACACATGTCATAACAGCTAATCCGATTATGATCATGAGTGCACTGGAGAAGCCAACCTATAAAGAAATGATGCTAAAATCAGATCTTATTGTGCCTGATGGTGCGGGAGTCGTTTGGGCTGCACAAAAAGGCGGCGATCCTGTCGCTGAACGAGTCACTGGTATCGAGCTGCTTCACGAGCTGCTTAAGGTCGGTGAATCGCATCATTGGAAGGTGTACTTACTGGGTACTACACAGGAAATTATTGAAGCCGCAGCACAATCCCTTCAGATGCAGTATCCGCAAGTGCGCATTGTCGGTTATCGCAATGGTTTCTTTGGTGCCGATGAAGACGATGAGGTCGTTGCTTCTATTGCCGAGCTGAAGCCTGATTTATTGTTTGTTGCTCGAGGTGCAGAAACGCAGGAGCCATGGATCGTAAAGCATCGCGAGAAGCTAGGCGTACCGCTTATTATGGGCGTTGGCGGAAGCTTCGATGTCATCTCAGGTAAGCTTAAGCGAGCACCTGAGTGGATACAGAAGCTGCGCATCGAGTGGCTGTTCCGTTTGCTTCAGGAACCGAAGCGTTTGCCACGCATGCTGGTTCTGCCAAAGTTTATGTTAAAAGTGATGCGTAATAAAGAGAATGTTACAAAACATATTGAAAATTCGTAAAAACAGGCTAATTTCTGTTTTTTAGGTAAATTTCGATAGTAGTATTTTGTTTTCATTGAGAGTATAATTCAACACGATGCTTATAAGAAACGAGATATCTATACAAATGGCATCAGAGACGCTGGATAAGTTGATTGTCTACGGCTAATGATAACGGTAGACAACTTAATCTCGCTTGTAAATCCAGAGGGGGAGAATCTACACTATGTCTATTGGAGTCATTTATGCGATTGGATTCGCAATTGCTCTTATCGTTGCTTTACTTATCACACCGCTCGTTAAAAAATTCGCTTTTTTTGTAGGCGCAATTGATAAACCTAACCATCGCAAGGTCCATACGCGTATTATGCCAAGAATGGGCGGTCTCGCTATTTATCTTGCATTCGTGGTTTCGTTCTTTTGTGTTATCACGCTATTTCCAGAGGGGACACTGCTCGGTAAGGACTTGAATTTACTTAAGGCAGTGCTGGTAGGCGGTACAATTATTATACTGACTGGTGCGTTTGACGATCGCTTTGAGCTTTCAGCAAAGCTAAAGCTTGTCCTGCAAATTATTGCCGCATGCGTTGTCGTTTTTGGCTTTAACATTTCGATTGAATTTGTAAGCCTGCCGTTTGGTGAGGATATGCAGCAAATCAATGATTGGATTGGCATCCCTGTCACCATTCTATGGATTGTTGGGGTAACGAACGCCATTAATCTAATTGATGGACTGGACGGCTTAGCTTCCGGGGTATCAGGTATTGCGATAGCAACGATTTTAATTATGGCGATTATTATGGGCTTCACGCCTGTTATTTTACTAAGCACGTTACTGCTCGGCGGAATCATTGGATTTTTACGATATAATTTTCACCCAGCGAAAATTTTTATGGGTGATTCAGGATCATTATTTCTAGGGTTTTGCTTAGCGATGCTCTCATTAATTGCCTTTAAGCAGGTAACGCTTGTTTCATTTGTTATTCCATTGCTTATTATTGGTGTACCATTATCGGATACGTTCTTTGCTATTATCCGCAGGCTTGTAAACAAAAAGCCGATCTTTGCACCCGATAAGGGGCATCTGCACCATCGCTTGCAGGATTTAGGCTATGGACATCGCAAGACCGTACTCATGATTTGGGGCATCGCGGCTATATTCGGCTCGATGGCTATTGTACAGTCCGCAGTTATTAAGTTTAACGGAGCAAACTGGATTACATTTGCCGTTGTATGTATTGTCATCTTCCTAACTCAAATTGGGGCTGAGGTAATCGGCATTGTAGACAAGTCACGTCGACCGCTGATCGGGTTATTGCATAAGCTGGGACTCAAGCTTGGGATCGTCAATTCACAGTCACGTAGTAAATAATCTTTTTCAATATAAAGGTGCTCAGGATCATTGAAGGATGATCCTCGAGCACCTTTTTTGTCATTTCGGAACGAAAGTTGTCATTAGCAATAATTTCATATTACGACCACTTTAAATCCAACCTCATCCAACCGATATAAATGATACGGAACTTTTTAGCAAAACCTGCGTCTAAAGTAGTAGAGTAATAGTAAATTGTGGGAAGGAGTTACTGTAGGACATGCCGTTCATGCTCATGTGATATGCACAGTGTGCAGTTCATATAGAAAAAATATCGAAAAATGTCATGAAGAGAGGAGTATTCACTTGAAAAAACTAGTATCGATCTTTTTAGCACTGGCACTCATCGTTACATTAATTCCAGTGTACGGTCCGGCGAGTCAAGTTGATGCCGCAGGGAGTTTCTTTATCTTCCCGAATGAGAAGGATGATAAAACATCTGCACGGATCGTTTCAACTAAATACGTAAACCTATCAGGAACGATTAACGGGGTTGTTGGATCTTCTATTAGCTATAAGGTGGAGCAGGTAACGCTCAATAGTGATACACCATTAAACAGCACAGAGGATATTACAACAGGAATTACAACGACAGGTGATAATCGACTCACTGTATCGAATGTAGAGCTGTTTCCAGGCCTGAATAAAATTACGTTTAAAGGGGTTGCTGGCACTTCAACACAAGAAGAATCCATCTACATAGAATTCCGCGACAGCCCGATGTTGAATGACTTGAAAATTTTATTCGAGAATAGATCATACGATGTGTTGGAGAATGGCGTAACGATGCTATACTCTGACGGTCAAACGCAAACACAAACAGGTGTGATAACGATTGATGGTTATGCACCGAATGCTTCTAAAGTAACGGTAGAAATCAATAACTTCAGCTATGATTTTAACGTGTCTCAAACAGGCAACTTCCGTTTTACTACATCCCAGCTTACGATTAATAAAGGGATGAATACGATTAAGTTTAAAGTGACCAACGGCGGACAAGTCATTGAGACGACTCGTCAGGTTACGCTTTACAACGGTGAGGTTACATACTTCGATGAGAGACTTGAGAATAGCGGTAACTCATATGCATTATCTTACAATGGTGAGTATACGGTAGATATGAATAACCCGCTTGTTCTTAAAGGAAAGGCGATTATTCCTTTGCCGCTATATGACGTTGCGAATATCGCTACAAACTCGAATCCTGTTGATGTAACGGACCCATCGACTGTAGATAGTGTGCTTAGACGTAACCTAAGTCTTGCAATTACAGGAGTAGCTACTAATCCTACAGTTAATATCGTTTCTTTAAATCCATCGGCACTAACGGCTGATACGAAATACGTAACAGTAGAGTATAGCTATACATTGCCTAATACATTGGCATTCGACACACAAATCAGAATGACGATGAAGGCTCCAAACTCAACACAATACGATACATCAAGTACAAGACAGTTTGTTTTGCGAGATGGTAATAAAGCATATATCGCAGACATTAACTATCTATCTGGGTACGATGCATCCGTAACATCTCCAAGCCGCATTAAAGCGCTGCAGCCTACAGATATTCCAGCAGCAGGTGTAGAGGTATACTCTATTCCAATGGCTGTTGAAGTTCTTATTGCTAACCATGGGAACTTAGGGACATCATACGAAGATGAGATCGAAGTTACCATCAATGGAACCAACTATTCATTTGAAGTGCTTAAAGATAATAATCAAGCGATAACTGAGGTAGTTACGAGAAATGTAGACGGCATAGAGGTGTCATATCTTCGCGTATTCCTTAAATTTTCTAAGCTTGATAAATCAGGTACAAATACGGTTGGATTTAAGCTTACAGATGCGACTAATGCTGTAACTGACGTTAAAAACGTAGTGTTCAAGCTTCAATATGGTCCGTATGTGAAGTTTGAGAATGTTGTAAATGGTATGTCTGTTAATTTCGATTCGTATAAGGATAATAATGATGATCTTGTCGAACGAATTGGCGCGTTAGTTGGTCGTATTATGAACATCGCCAACTATAAGGATGTTGTCTATAAAGACGAAATCGACACTAATACTAATGTAAGAACGAAGCGTCAATCGGTATTCTTATACTTAAATAACGTTGAAGTTCCTATTCAAGCATTTTCAGTAGATGCAGATGGTTATCCAACTTCATCGTTGTTCCATCCAGTTGGAACAGTAATTGATCCTAATGGAAAAGTAACATCATTCACGAGTAATTTTAGTGATAATCTTGCATCCATTATGAATAAAGCTGGAGAGAATACAGTTAAGTTTGTATTCCAATCAAGTAATTACAGCTATGAGAACACGATAAAGTTTAACGTTGTTCCTACGAATCTTCCAAGTGTTCCAGCACCTAACACGGACGGGGTATATCCTTATACTTCTGGTTCAGATAACTGGCCGCCGAAGTCCAATGATGCAAACTTTACATTTAGTAACGGCGCCTATACGACAAGACAAGCTGAATTTAACGTGTATGGTACATTCGATTTTATTGATCTAGGTACTACAAAGGAAGAGGTCGAGCAGAAGCTTGATTCAAACACACAAAACTCCATTACTGGAGCAGATTATATTGTTACCATTACAAATCCTGACTGGAACTCTACAGTAAATTGGGATTTAACCAAGCAATTTAAGGCAACGGACAAGCAACGTAATATTAAGAAAACAGACACAGGTGCTGATCTCTTATTCAACAGTGGCAAAGAAAGCGGTTCTACGCCGGATGCAAACATAACATTCTACTACGACATGGAATCACAGAATTTCTTCTTCGATATTACGAATCAGAAAATGCCTGAGGATGGTAGTCCACTAGTATATGTTATTACTGTATATAATGCGGGTCTAACAGGACCTCGTGCAACGTATCGCTTAGAGGTTAACCCGATCTCTATTCCATACAACATTAAGTCGCCGGTTGTGGAAGAGCGCGTAACGAATAAGAACTTTGTAGAGGTCATTATTACTTCTCCAGGAGCAGAATCGATCACGATCGGTAAGCAGGAGATGGAAAAAATCGATTATATTGATTACAGTCAAGGTACAACGTCAACCGTAAAAGCGTTCCGTGCCATCGTAAATGATCTGAAGGCCAACAAGGACACGAAGATCTCCTTTACGATAAAACGTGGCGATAATACGACAACGGACACGTTTAATGTAAAGTATGTACCGACGAATATACCTGGTGCGCAATATCTCGAAACGATGAAAAGCTCTCATAAATTGTTTAATAATACATTGGCATTAACTTTTCCGAAGAGTACGAATTTAATACGTCCGAAGTACAATGAATCAGCAAACTATGCTACGCAGGTTTATAATAACCACGACATCTTGTTTGCCATTGCTAACCCGAACGACGGAATTATTGATCGACATATGTTCGAAAGTCAGCCGCCTGATTATTCAGCGAATAGTCAAGCGACAGGAGATCTTCATATTAAAACAAGATTTGAAAGCTTTGCGAACCGATTCATTAAAGCAAGTCCATTGTTCTGGATTGATGCTGGTCTAGCCGATGATCCAGATGTATCGTCACCACAGTACGACCCGATTACGAGCGGCTTAGATCCATTCCCGTTCCCGAACGTTGTAGGGAAGCATACAGGAAACTTTGCTAGTCGTTACGGTCAAATCAACCGTGAGCTCGTGCCAAGCAATGTAGGCTCGTTATCGATAACGTACGATAAAAGCATTGTACAGAGCGCTGGAACGACGATAACGGTATTCCGCTTCGATCCATACGCTAGTACTTGGGAAAACATTGGCGGGGTTGTCGATGATAAGAAGGGTACGATTACTGTTCCATTTGAGAAGTTCGGTTACTATGTAGCCGTGAAGCTAACGCGCAGCTACAACGATATTATCGATCATAGCTATGCACGTGAGGCGATGGAGGCTATTTACTCTAAAGGGGTAATGAACGCAGTTGAGCCTGTGAATCGCTTTGGTGGAGATGAGTACATTACACGCGGAGAATTTACACGTATGATAGTGCGTGCACTTGATCTTCCGCTGAACTACTCTGGAAGCCTGCATTTTACGTACTATCCAGAAACGATTACGAATGCAAGCAACTCCAACTCTATCTATGACTATCGTTACATTGAAACAGCCGCTCGTGCGGGCATTGTAAACGGAACAAGACCTGGCTTCTTCGGTGAGGATGTATCCATCACTCGTCAGGATGCAGCGGTCATTCTCGCTCGTGCATTGGAGCTTAAGCTAGAGACCAACTCAACAAAAGCAAGACAACAGCTAGATAAAGCATTCCTCGATGGAGGAAACTTCGACTTCTATGCAATCCCTGCGGTGCTTGCCATTCAGAAGAAGGGCTTTATCGTAGGTAAGCCAATTAACAGCGCAGATCCAAAAGCAGGATCTATCTTTGATCCGAAAGCTAGAATGCTGCGTAGTGATGCGGCAATCATCATGGCACGTGTTATGAACAGCTTGAAGAAGCTACCTCAAATTTATAATTAGTATGGAAGCCAAAGCGGTATAAGAGGAGACTCTTGTACCGCTTGGTGCTATAATGAAGGTATGGTAAAAGTTTGGTATCGACTTCAATTCTAGTACAGGCTATACTATTAATAGAAATTTGAAATAAAAATTTCCATCACGCTTCCTTAACTCGAACTTCAAAAAACTTCTGAATTGAACGCAACCTTTTTAGTTTTCATGCGTCTAAATGAATGTAAGTTTGATTGAGAGGTCAGGGAACCTGGAATTCGGAAAGATTTGGAATGAAAATTCAACTTCCTCTTTACGGTCTGGGCACAACATTGTATAATGTTATAGTGATACACGTAATCTAGCACCATTCTCTCATTGTTTACAAGTTTCTACAGCGTGTAACTTATCTAACAGTCATGCTCGTAGACATCATTTAATATTACGTGCTCTACTCTAGGAAGGGGGTGAACTGGCTATGAGTAAAACGAGCCATTTATTATCAAAACAAAACTCTCAACAACCGAAGCAATTTAGAGGAGGAGAAAAAAAGGTTATGAAAAAAAGTTTATCTCTATTAGTTGCAATTGCAATGGTATTCTCCATGTTTGCAACTGTTGTATCTGCTGACGGTAAAGCAGCAGGTCAAAAACTCCAAGATCTTGGAGTGATTAAAGGTACATCCGCAGGTCTTGACGAAGACAAAGAATGGTTACGTCAAGATGTAACAGTTCTTGTTGCACGTCTACTAGGTGCTGAAGAAGAAGCTAAAGCACACGCTAATACACACGGCTTTGAAGATCTTGATTCTAAGTTCTACAACGGTTTTGTGTCTTGGGCTAAAGAAGAAGGTTATTTCACTGGCGAAACTACTACTAGATTCGGCGTAAATAACCCTATCACTAACCAACAATTCGCAGCAGTTCTTCTTCGCGTTCTTGGCGCTGATAAAGACGTTGCATATGCTGACGTATTCGAAAAAGCAGTTGAACTAGGTCTAGTTTCTGAAGATCTTGACAAAACTGCTAACGCTATCCGTGGCGATATCTACAGCTCTCTAGTAACTGCTCTTGATTTCAAAATCGATGGCAAAAAACTAGGAAACATCCTTGGTCTTAAAGGATATGAAGTGACTGATCTTGAACTAGTTAGCGCTTCTGCATTCGTTTCTACAGCTGTATCTCTTGAGTTCAACACAGATCTTAAAAAAGTTTCTAACGAAGACGTAACAGTTGTTAACTCTAACGGTAACCCTGTTCTAGTTGAAAAAGTTACTGTTGAAGGTAACAAAGCACAAGTTTCTCTTGCTGGTAACCTAGTTAACGGTTCTGCTTACACTGTTACTGTAAATAACGCAATTAGCAACGAAGACAACGTACTTGAAACTGCTTCTGCAGACTTCACTTACACAGCTCCTGTTGCTGCAAGTGTTTCTTTCAAAAACACTACAGTTCAAGTTGGTTCTAAACTAGAGCTAGTAGTTAAAGATGCTAACGGAAACGATGTTTCTTCTGAATTCGGTATTAACGATTTCACAATTACATCTTCTGCACCAACTGTAGTTGTTCCTAGCACTTTGAACACTGCACTTCCAGCTAATGCTGGTTACATCTCTGTAGTTAATGCTACATTGAACAACAACAATGCTGTAACAACTGGTAATGTTATCATTACTGTTAAAAATGCACTATCTGTATCTATCGATACGCTTAAAGTAGCTGGTACTGACAACAACACTGTATACCTTGGTGCTAACGGTTCTGCGGCAACTGGTACAATTACACGTGTAGTTAAAGACCAAAAAGGTGATGAGATCGCTGCTCCAGAAGTAACTTACAGATCTCTTAACCCATCTATCGTTGTTGTAAACAACACTGAAGCTGCTGGTGCAACTTCTCAACCATTTACAGCTCTTCAAGCGGGTACTGCTACAATCGTAGTAACTGCTAAATACGATGGTTTCACAGTTTCTAAAAACCTTGTAATTACGGTTAAAGCTGCACAATCTGTTGCTTCTTATGACCTATCTTCTACAAACATCAGCGTTGTTCAAGGTACTTCAATTAATAACTCTGTAACTGTTACTGCTAAAGACCAATACGGTCAAGCGCTAAGCGGCGTATCTGTTGCATTGACTGTACCTGCTAACAACAACGTACAACTAGTTACATCTTCTCCAGTTACTACTGATGGTAACGGTCAAGCTAAGTTTGAATTCCAAGCTGGCGCTGACACTGGATCTGTAACTGCTACAGTTTCTGTACAAATCAACAATGCAGCTGTAACTAGAACTCTAACTGTTAACAACGTAGCTCAAGCTGCTGCTAACGGTTACCTAGTTGAAGCTGATGGCACTACAATCGATTTCAACCGTCATACTACTGACACAAACAAACACCTAGGTGAAACTAGCCGTACAATCACTGTTTACACTAAAGACGTTAACGGTAACAAAACTGGTATCGTAAACACTGGTGTAACTGTTGAATCTGCTGTAACATCTGGTTCTATCCTAACTATTACTGGTCAATCAGTATCTGCTACTAAAAAAGGTACTGAAGCAGTAAACGTTAAGCTTAACGGTGTAATTGTTGGTACTGTAACATTCACAGCAGCTGCTTCTAACGAAACAATTGTTGATAAAGTTACTCAAAACAAAACATCTATCAGCATTGACAAAAATGCTACTCAAGCACAATTGACAGCTGCTCTATTCGACAAAGATAACGGTGCTCTTGTTGGTGCGAATATCTATGGTGATGCTCTTGCAGTAACTCCAACAGCTATTCTAAGCTCTAACAACTCTATCGTTGCAGCTTCTGGTGCAACTGCTAGCCTAACTGGTTCTACTGGTAGCACAGTTCTTACTATCCAAGTAGGTAACAGCTTCTACGTAGTAAACGTTAATGTTAAGTAATTATTACTTTATTATTAACAAATCTTAAATAAAAAATCCTTCCCTCTGGGAAGGATTTTTTATTTATATCTCGCAACTTTATCTAGGGTGATCGCGTCTGATAATGTAGAATGTTAGGAGGGGAAATAATGGTTTATCAATTGTACAAAGAGATTTTTTCGAGGAAATCATTGATATTAATACTTAGCTTAACGTTAATGCTGCTTTGTATACCTAATGTAAAGGCTGACGGACTGTCGAATCAATCAGTAAAGGTTGCTTCTGATATATCTGTCAGTCTATATGATGTGGAAAGTATGAAGAACGAAACAGGGCAGATTTTTGCTTTTACTTTGGAATTTAAGAATAATTCGTCCTCAAGCCTGCCTCTTATTGATTATTGGGCAAGAATTAAAGGGAAAAGTAATAAGTCTTATGTTACGAAGTTAATCGAAGCGGATAAGACAAAACAAATTGTACCTTCTAAAGGAACTACATATTTAACGTATTATACAAATGCTGAGGCATCAGCTAGTTTGAATGATTTTCAAATTAACATCATTAAATGGGACTTTAGCGTAAGTAGCTACGAAAGAGTGATAGGAACATTAAGTGCAAAAGATTATAAAATCACTCCATATAAAAGATCTAAGGAAATATTAATTGATAGTAACAAGCTTAATGTATTAATTAGTAATTATATTATGTACAGAGATCAGGAGTATGGTTACATCAATTTTGATATGGCCATTCGTAACTTATCTTCAAAATCCATTAATCTTGATAATCTAAAATTTCAGGCATCCGTTGGTGGAAAATCGTACACGATTACACCATCCTATGAAACGTTAACGCTTAAAGGTAACGAGCGTAAGAGTCTTACACTTGGCGTTTCCATTCCAGTTGAAGCACTTTCGAAGGAGCTAATTATTAATGGATACATAGATCCGAGCGAGGGCGAATTTGGAATACCTAAGTTTTCTATTCAATTGTTGAATTTAGTGGATACACCTGCTGTAGATATCAATACAGCTAAAATCGTTCGTATTAACGACACTTCGATTGCCTTCCAATCGGACAAAAGTACAGTTAAAACGAATAATAACAAGACCGAATTAGAAACTAAAATTACACTTGAAAACAAAAGTACTTTTCCAGTAGCTATTCCTGACGTTAAATACTACCTAAAAACGAAAGAAGGCTACTTGTACCCATTAAATCTAGCTAAAGAAGAGGAAGCTGGAAATCTACTGCCGAATATCAAGAAAGAGATTTCGTTAGTTGGATTGATTCCTGACAGCAAATCGCTATCCAATAGCCAAATTGTTGTGATGCAAGAAAAGGACAGCTATAGAAACTTTTTAGCTAATTTTAAATTAGCTCTAGGGGCGTCTACTGGACCTACAACTAATCCAACAGCTTCAACAACATATGAAGGATTAAAGATTGAACAGATATCTTCTCAGCGTACACCGAATGATTTAATGGATTTAGTAGTTGCTGAGTTCAAAGTGACGAATACGAGCAGTACAGCTAAATCAAAATTAGATCTTTCTGGACAGTTTGTTTTGGATGGTGTTGCATTACCAGCTACAATGACGAAGGTTTATAATGTAGATCCTATCCTTGCACTATCACCTAACCAGTCTTATCGTATGTTAGTCTATACGCAAATTCCGTATACACAAACAGTGAATAAGCTAGGTTTTAAGATGATAGATAACGAGAAGGAATCCGACGTTCATACATTCACAGTAGATAATTTGAGAAATGCTCAATTATTAGCAAGTAATCAAAAGTATGAAATTGATTCTGCTGGTAAACGTGCGGATGTTAAACTATTAAATTCATACATGTATGAAGGCGGCCAGACAAACCTATTCTATGCTGAATTGGAATATACCAACAAAGAGCGTAGAACCATTGTGCCAGGTGAATTAAAAGGTTATATTACTAATAAAGATGATGAAATCATAGATCTCAACTTTGCAAAATATGAACAACGCTTATTGCCAAGTGGTAAGCTTGTATTAAGTGCGTGGGCTGTAATTCCAAAGAACTTCGAGCAAGAGCAACTAGAGTTTTACTTTGGGGAATCTCTAGCATTAGCAGAAACTGAGATTGAAGCTGTACTGAATCCTGTATATACAAGACATGTCTTCACGGATAGACAGCCAACGAATAGCTTTGAGAAGCTTCCGTTTAGCCAGTATGATGTAAGCTTGAGATATATTACTGCAGTACCAGCGATTTCAGACGGATTCATTGCTGACTCTATCGAGCTGTCCTTTGAATATGATGTTGAGATCAGAGAAAATGCGTCTGCATATTCCGATGAGCACAGCATTCTAGTAGAATTTGTAGATCCTAATGTACCTGCTATTTCGTTCTCTAAGGAATTTACGATTAACAAGGACAAAACAGAAGCTACAGAAACAACGGATTCTAACTTGCTGCTAGGAAAGAACAAAGAGATGAAGTTTATGTACACGAATGATCTTCTACGTAATCGATTCATTAATCAATATACGTTAAATATTTACGACGTGTATAAGGGACATAAGCGATTAATTGCTACTAAACAATTAACCTTTAATGAAATTGTTAAATAAGTAGTTGTTGATTCAGCAGTATAAATGTCAAATTACTAGAGAGAGGAGATGAACGGACGTATGAAACAATTGTCGTTCAAAAAGCTAGGCGCTGCATCGATTCTAGCGATCGGCATCATTACGGGAGTCGTACTCGGTAATGCATTGACGGTTGGAACGAGCTCAGTGACACCAGGAACCGTTAATGATCCTGTCGTTACGAAAAGCTATGTCGATGAGCAGATCGCTAAGCTAGGCGGCAGTGGTGCTTCTGGAGGTGGTTCATCTTCGGCAAGTCAAGCACTAGAGGTTGTAACCGTTCCTGTTGGTAAAACGTTAATGGTGAATGCTGGTAGTGAAGCTGTCGTTCGCGGAGGAAAAGCTATCGCATACAGCTCAGATGCTAACGGTATATCGGATGTAACGGCTGGTGTTGATATTAAAAAAGGTTCACCTGTACCTGCCAATCATCTAATATGGTTCCCTCGTGAGGGTCGTGGTATTCAAGCTTCTTCAGATTCAAAAACATCATTAATTGTTTTAGTTAAAGGCACTTATACTTTAGAATAATTTTATATGATGATTGAAAGGCTGCTCTAGGTCGATGAACTGACCATATGAGCAGCCTTTTTTCTTTTGACCGGTCTAAAAATATTCGCGTATGTAACTCAATTGGATAAAGAGCAAAGATTAGCCAAGCTTGTCAAAACTTCATCAGCGTATAACCGTGGCTCACAGCCATACTATGTTTGTAATCATCTTCTATATGATAAAAGGAGGAATTGACGATGAGCAGACGAAATCAAGTCGTTGTTCCAGAGGCGAAGGCTGCGCTTGAAGCGATGAAGTATGAGCTAGCAGCGGAGCTGGGATTATATGCCGCACCGGCTCAAGATCTTAATTCAGAATTCGCTGATGAATTAGGGGCAGCAGCGACTCCTGTTAAAGGCTCGATTGACTGGGCAACTGTATCGACAAGAAATGTAGGATATATTGGTGGTTCCATTACGAAACGTCTCATACAGCAAGCAGAGCAAGTGTTAGGTCGAATCTAGGTTTTGCCGCAACGTAATCTAAGATTCTGCATAATAACTGGGAATTTGACTTGCATTGACACGAAGCTTGATTTTCTGTATTATTCTATCTTAGAAGTGTTGTAATCAACCTTTTCCTACGGGAAAAGGTTCATTTTTTGTGTATAAGGTTATTCTTATATATATAAGCTATGGGAGGTTGATACGGATGTCGGTAAAAGGACGCCACTTATTCACATCAGAATCAGTAACAGAAGGTCATCCCGATAAAATTTGTGACCAAATTTCTGATGCGGTTCTAGATGCATTTTTGGAAGCCGATCCTAATGCGCGTGTTGCATGTGAGGTTTCTGTTGCGACAGGCTTAGTGCTTGTTATTGGGGAGATTACGAGTAAGGCTGATTATATTGATATTTCAGCAATTGCTCGTCGTACAATTAAGGAGATCGGTTACACACGTGCAAAGTATGGCTTTGACTACAGCACCTGTGCAGTATTGACGTCACTGAATGAGCAGTCTGCTGACATTGCTCAAGGGGTTAATGCAGCGCTAGAGTCTCGTGATGGTAAAGATGTTAATCAAGAGAATGAGGACATTGGTGCTGGTGACCAAGGTTTAATGTTCGGCTTCGCAACGAATGAGACGCCTGAGCTTATGCCGCTTCCAATCGCGCTATCACACCGTATCGCCCGTCGTCTGTCTGAAGTACGTAAAAACGGTAAATTAGATTACTTACGTCCGGACGGTAAAACACAAGTTACGATTGAGTATGAAGATGGCAAGCCGGTTCGTGTAGACACGATCGTTGTTTCCACTCAGCATGCTGAAGAGATTACTCTTGCTCAAATTCAATCTGATATTATGGAGCATGTTATTAAGCCAGTTGTACCTCAAGAGTGGCTTGATGAGCAAACAAAATATTTCATTAACCCAACTGGCCGCTTTGTTATTGGTGGACCACAAGGTGATGCTGGTCTAACAGGCCGTAAAATTATTGTAGACACGTATGGCGGTTATGCACGTCATGGCGGTGGAGCATTCTCCGGTAAGGATCCAACGAAGGTTGACCGTTCCGCTGCATATGCTGCTCGCTACGTAGCTAAAAATATCGTTGCTGCTGGTCTAGCGGATAAATGTGAAATTCAATTGGCTTATGCGATCGGTGTTGCACAGCCTGTATCCATCAACGTAGATACGTATGGTACTGGTCATGTTGCTGACGAGAAGCTAGTTGAGATCATTCGTAAAAACTTTGATCTTCGTCCTGCAGGAATCATTAAAATGCTTGATCTTCGTCGTCCTATTTACTCTCAAACGGCGGCTTACGGACATTTTGGCCGTACAGATATCGATCTACCGTGGGAGCGCGTAGATAAAGCTGAAATTTTGAAGCAAGACGCAGGTCTTTAATCCCATAAGTTAGAAACTTTTAAGTCAGATTTTACGTCTAATGTGATTAGATGCAGAGTCTGGCTTATTTGTTTTGGAAAGGAGCATGCACATCGTTTTGTGACTTAAGACCCTTCATTTTGAAGACGAAAAAACCGACAAATATGGTACGAGTGTAATTTGAGGAGTGTGAATGATGCGGGGAAAACAAAAACTATCTTTGATCATTGCAATTATTATGTTATTACAAATAGCGCTTCCTGCGAGCTTGGTACAGAAGGAAGCAGCTGCGGCTACTTTGGGACCAGTCGTCGTCAGCTTAAGTCCAGCGGATAACGCAATGAATGTTGCAGTACGACCAATATTTAAGATCACATTTGATGAAAATATTGTAAAGCATGATCTTAACAAAAAAATAACGATTTATCGCTATGCAGATAATGCAGAAATTCAAGCATTTACTATGAACTCACCCTATGTTTCAGTTTCTAGCAATGTGCTGACAATAAATGCAAATCATATCCAGTTGGATCTAGACACAGAATATTATGTGTTGGTTGAGGGTGGTGCGGTTGCTAACTCATCGAACGGTGCAGTATTTGCTGGCATTAGTTCTCCATCTGAGTGGAATATGAAAACTAGCGCGATCGTGGATAATGTACATCCAACCCTTCAATCACAAAGCTCAGCGCTATGCCCCTTGTATGGCAGCTGTAATGTGAAGCTACCAATTACAGGGTCACTGTCCTTCACGTTTAGCGAACCCGTATATGCAGCGAGTGGTTTCATTACGCTAAGCAGTACAACAGACAATCGCTCAATTGCCGTATCATCACAAGAAATTGTGGGCAGCGGTACAAGAACGATTACGATTACACCGAATCAAGTACTTCAGCCATCAACACAGTATACGGTTAGCATTCCACACGGTGCGATTGTGGATGCAGCAGGCAACAATTATGCTGGAAACATCTGGCAGCTAAACACAGATAAAAGTCCAGTAGAGCTTCGATCCACTACTCCTACCAACAACGCGTCAGGTGTAGCGGTATCGGATAACTTAACGTTAAGCTTTGACAAAATCGTTAGTGCAAGCTCAAGCAAACGTGTCATGATACGTAAAGTAGCGAACAATGATATCGTATTTAACGAGCTCGCTAACAGCCCACGTATTAGCATCGCTGGTTCAAAGGTTACGATTGATCCACTGGTTGATCTAGAACCGAATACGAACTATTACATAACGGTTGAGCCAGGTGCTTTTTACGCTACAGGCAGAGTAAATGATATTTATTATGGGATGTCTAATGCAACTGATTGGCGATTCCAGACAGGCCACGCTACTGATACAGTACCGCCGGTAATTACAACGTATTCACCTGCCAGCGGTAGCAATAATGTAGGTGTGAATGAGAATATTATTCTTACCTTCTCCGAGCCGGTTTACGCTAAAAATGGTACGCTCGAAATTAGAGAGTACAATTCTAATGCTATCTATCGTTCCATCGATATAACATCCGCTCGAATTACTGGTGGTGGAAGCAATCAATTAACGATTGATCCACATAGTGCTAAGGGCGGCGAAGCTGCAAAATCGTTTGCTATTAATACGCGTTACTATGTAACGATTTCAAATCAGGCGTTAGTTGACGTTGCAGGAAATGCGTTCTCAGGTATTACGGGAAAGAACTATAGCTTTGTGGTCTCATCACAGCAAACAGGTACAGGACCACAGCTTACTGCCTTGTCACCGTCTAACTTAAGTACTACGGTAGCAACGACAAATGAGAAGTTTAAGCTGACATTTGATAAGCCTGTACAGGTGAATCAACATAGCAGCGGGGCAACGATCTATAGCGTTTCAAGTCGATCAACGGATGTGACAGCGGTTCTTACGGTCGATCCAAAGGACAGCAAGGTTGTCAATCTAACACCTGCAAGTGCGCTTGATCCTAACACAGATTATTATATTCATATTGAGCCAAACTCTATCGTCGATCAAAGCGGCAATTATTTTGTAGGTATTAAAAATCAGTATCAATGGAAATTCAAAACACTAGGTGGAGATACAACGCCACCTTCAATCATAAAAACAGAGGTAAGCGGTAATACGATTCGTATCGTCTATAATGAGCTACTGAAGGAAACATTGAATCCTTCACCTGCTAGCTATTATGTTACGGTTGCAGGTAATGCGCGCAATATTAACAGTGTAAAAGTGGAAGGAAACGTCGTATTCCTTACCTTGTCATCGAGTGTGACCAACAATCAGCAGGTACTCGTGTCCTACAGTAAGGGCAGAACTGGACAGATTCAGGATCTGACAGGCAACGAAGCACCGGATTTTGCTAATCGAGTAGCTACGAATGGATTCACAGAAGCGAATCCAGTTGTCACATCCAGCAGCTATAGTGGAAGCACAATTACGTTAACCTTCAGCGAAACGCTCGACACGCTTAACTCCTTAGCGTATACACAGTTTGTCGTTACGGCTAATGGGCGAGCTGTTACGATTCAGCGACTATCTCAATCGAATAATAGTCTTGTATTTACGATGAATCAATCGATCGCTTCGAACTCTACAGTTATCGTTAACTATGTTCAAGGGCTATATCCGATAAGCGGCTTATCTAACAATAAGGTTGCGTCATTCTCGCACACTGTAGGAACGACAAACAACAGCGGTGGCGGTGAAGTAGCGGGACCACCTACGCTACAAACGATATCAGTAGTCGCTGATAAGCTGTTCTTGAAATACAACAAAACGTTGAACTCTAGCACCAAGCCAGGTACTTACCAATATTCCGTGCTTGTCAACGGCCGTACGACTTCGGTTCGTTCTGTTGATCTGACGACGGATACCGTTGTGCTGACACTTTCTTCAACGCCAGCTGCAGCAGATACGGTATACGTTACTTACTACGGTACGGGATCAACACTGCATGATAATAGCAACAATGCTGCAGCTTCATTCTCTAGTGTGAAGGCAACGAACGGTACAACCGATGGAGGCAGTGACAAAACAACCGTATCCGTACAAGGGGCAGTGATTAAGGGAGATACCATAACGATTAATTTCTCTGGTGCATTGGATGCAGGCTCTGTGCCAAGCGAGACTAATTTCCTTGTTCGAATATCAGAAAATGTAAGAGTAATCTCTAATATAACGATCAATGGATCGCAGGTGACATTGAAGCTGAATAGCGCAGCGAAAGTCGGCGAAACAGTAAAGGTATCTTACTTTAATACGAATAGCTCGCTTCGCAGCTCTGCAGGCATAGCGGTCAATGGCTTTACCGACCTGAACGTTGCGAACCAAACAACCGTGCTTGATGCTCTGTCGAACGACTATGCGTCCCATGCGAACGGTATTATTATTAAAACATCAGCAAGTACAACAAGCAGTGACATCTCACCAGGCGGATATACTGTTAATCGATATACGATCGCAACAGAAAAGCTTACAACGGCGATCTCAACGTTATCGGATGCAAAGCTTACGGAGTCACAGCTAATCTTCGAGGTGCCGACATCAGAGCGCGCAGCGATTGTTGCGTATTCGATCTCTGCACTGGAGTATGCCGCAAGAAAAGGCGACTTTACATTAGTTGTGAAGCATGGTGACAAAACGTACTTGCTTCCAGTAAGCTCTATTGACGTCAACGCGGCTGCAAGAGCACTTGGAGGAAGCTCTGTTTCTAACTATTTGAAGGTTGTGCTTGAAGAAGGAGATACACCAGCGACATCCTCACTCGTTACGGCAATTAACCGCAGCGGTGCTACGCTGCTGGAAGGACCGTATTATTACGACGCACTTATCGTAAACGGTTCGCAATCTCAACCTGCGAAAATAACGGGTAATCTTACACGTACGGTGAACACGACGCGTTCCATTACGAACAATAACACGACAGCCGTGTTCTATGATGAGGTCGTTGGTCAGATCTCTTACGTACCAACAACGTTTAGTAAATCAGGCAACACGACAACGATAACGTTTAAGCGTCCAGGCAACAGTGCCTACGCCATTGTCTCCAACAACAAGCTATATAGCGATTCATCTAAGCATTGGGGTCTTAGCTCGATCTCATTGATGACACGTAAATTTATAGCGGAAGGTCACAGTGCAACGAACTTTAATCCAAAAACAAATATTACACGCGGTGAGTTCGCTACGTATATTGTTCGTGGATTAGGTCTAAGCGCCAACAAGGATGCAGCGAAAAAATTCAAGGATGTGAACAGCAATTCGGTCATGGGCGGCTATATCGGTGCTGCTGTTGAAGCTGGCCTTGTCTCAGGTGTATCAGCGACATCCTTTGAACCGAACAGCTACATCACTAGACAGGATATGGCACTTATGATGATTCGCATGGCCAATGCCGTTGGTCTTGATACGAAGCTGAATGCCACAGCTGATAGTGTACTTAGCGGCTTCAAGGACAAATCATCCGTGAGCTCCTATGCAAGAACTGGTCTTGCGCAAGCTATCGAAATTGGCATTATCTCTGGTACATCAACAACGGCTCTATCACCTAAGAGTAATGCTGAGCGTGTACAAGGAATCATTATGATCCAACGTGTGCTCGAGCGTGCAAATTATTTACAAAAGTAATCGTACACAGCATATAGAAAACAGCGGCTCTACCCGTAACGGTAGAGCCGCTGTTATTATATTTATTGGCAATTCTTGCTTAGATTAGATGGTTTTAAAGCTGTCGTATCATTCGAACATTAATAGATTCTAATCTATGAAATAAATTACCAGTCGCGGGCAACTTTCTATCTTCTCTTGTAGTCTAATATAATAAAGTAAAGAGATAGGAGAGAGACTAATAGATGCAACGCTACACGATAAAGAAGCTATTTACGAATAAAAAGACAATGATTCTACTTATTTCCGGTGCATTGATTGTTGCACCAATCCAGTCATTGCTGCCAGTTTCAGTGACTGGCCTTAGCGATCGTGCTTACGCTGCTACTGCTCAGCAGCCAAAGCTAACGGTGAATGGGGAAAGCATTATTTCTTCTGGCGTTATACGCAAAGATTACACATTTACAACGACGCGAGGGAGCAAGCAAATCTCTACTGGCGTTCATGTGCTGGAAGTAGACTTGTCTAATCCATACATCTCCCTGCAAGCGATTAACGGGAAGAACGGTGAAGTCGGTACAAGAACGAATATGATGACGATGGCTACGAACTCTGGCGCAATTGCAGCGATTAATGGCGATGTGTTTAATATGTTCAGAGAAGGTGCGCCGCTTGGCTCGCATATTGTATCCGGAGACATGCTTGTTAGCCCATCGTTGTTAAAAGGGATGTATGCATTTGGCATAACTGCGGATAAAAAACCTTCGATCGATTCTTATGTATTTGAAGGTGTTGTAACGGCATCGAGCGGAACAAGCTTTCCACTTTCAGGCATTAATCAATCCACCTACAGCTCGGACGTTACGGGTGAAGCTTATAGCCATTATAATCGTTTATTTATTTATACAAGTGCATGGGGCGGCAAGGAAAGACCAGCAAGCTCAGGTACGACACCAACAGAAGTGCTTGTCGTAGACAATGTCGTACAGGAGATCGTCCAAAACGGCACCATTACTTCTTCCATTCCTGAGAATGGGTACGTACTGCGCGGTCATAAGGATGCAGCAAACTTCCTGCTTGGCCTATCCGTTGGAGACACGATCAACGCAGAGTATAGCTTGATCTCACAGACAACGAAGAAAAAGATAGATCCTAGCAGCTTTGACATGATGGTAAGCGGACATACCCTGCTCGTTGAAAACGGCAAAGCTTCAAGCTTTTCACGTGATATTACAGGAGTGAGCGGAAGCTCCTACACCTCTCGTACAGCGATTGGTTATTCCGCAGACGGCAAGAAGGTGTATATGGTGACAGCCGAACGATCCGGCTCAAATACTGGTCTAAGCTTAAGAGAGCTGCAGACAGTTATGGTGAAGCTAGGTGCTCATAAGGCTGTTAATCTAGATGGAGGCGGCTCTACGACGATGGTAGAGCGCAAGCTGGGCTATACCTCGCTTTCGCTTGCTCATGCGACACAAGAGAGCTCCATGCGTGCGGTGGCTAATGGCATTGGTGTGTTCACATCTGCGCCACAGAGCTCATTGAAAGGACTCATTGTAACAGGCTCGCAAAAAATGCTTATTGGCCAAACCGCTACCTTTAATCTAAGAGGTTACGACACGCATTATAATCCGATCGAGATAGCTGGAACGCCTTCATGGTCTAGTGAAGGCGGCGCAGGAGCATTTGCAGGAGATGTATTTACAGCGAAATCAGCTGGTACAGCGACCGTAACAGCGAAGTCTGGGTCTGCTTCCGCATCGATGAAGGTTGAGGTTGTCGGCAGTGATCAATTGAAGTCACTCGTGTCCATGTCAGGGGTAGGTGTGCTATCAGCTGGAGCGACTGTTCCAGTCTCACTTAAGGCGACCTTGAACAATGGAGATCAATATACGCTTAGTGGAAATCATTTAACATGGGAATTTGTAGGCTTTGATGGTACATTTAAAGACGGTACGATTAAAGTGAATGCTGTAACCAATGGAGCTAAAAATGGCTATGCGATTGCTCGCTATGGAGATGTCGCTGCCATGATTCCATTTACGAATGAGATGTCCACCTCTACGGTAGAAAGCTTTAACAATGTCGGCTACAGCATTACGAGTGAAGTTACACCGGCAGACACAACGAAAGGAAGCGCGAAGCTTGTAGCGGGTGCTTCATCCGATAGTAAGGACAAAGCACTGCAGATCAGCTATGATTTCACTGCAGGCACAGGCACGAAGGCATCCTACGCGAAGCTAGGAACAGCAGGACGCACATTGATGGCCGGCTTAAACGGAATATCTTTGGATATCCTCGGCGATGGCAGCAACAACTGGCTGCGTGCTGAATTAATAGATGAAGACAATAAGATCCATTATGTAGATTTGGCGAAGTCCGTGAATTGGACAGGATGGAAAAATATAAAAGTTGATGTAGACAGCAGTCAGATGAAGGGTGCACTGAAGCTGAGACGCATCTATGTCGTTACGGTTGATTCGACAAAAGCCGGTGTTGCTCCGACAGGAAGCATTACGATCGATAATATCGTTCAATACGGACAGAATCCAAACTCAACCGCATCGAGCTCGAATGTTATAAAGTTGACACTGGATAGCAAGCAAGCTTTCGTAAACGGCAAGGCGGTACAGCTGGAGGTTGCTCCAACATTGAAGGATAAATATACGTATCTACCTGTACGTTTCATTACGGAGCAGCTCGGTGCTCAGGTCAGATATAAAAACTCTGCAAAGCGCGTTACTGTTCTAAGCGGAAGCAATATGTTCGAAATGAAGCTGAATGATAAGAAATACATTCTTAACGGCAAACGCTATGAGGCAGAGGTTGAACCATACGTGTCTCAAGGTAGAACGATGATCCCTGTTCGCTTATTCTCAGAAAAGCTAGGCTACAAGGTGACATATAACCATGCAGAGCGCAGCATAACGATACAGTAACAAAATATCGTTCTCATACTAGTTATGGTATAATTGTGAAAGCAATTTATGTAAAGGAGTCCTGGTTTAGGTGGATCCTCTCTCCCTCGATATTAATCGCATATTTACAAATGCGATACGTGTAATGGAAGACAGTAAATATCAAATATATGAGGTGTGTGAATCAGCTCGCAGCGAGCGGTCAGCCTTAGAAAAAGAACTCGAGCAAGTGCTGCAGCAAACCATTCAAGTGATCGAGCAAGTAGATAAGCTTGAGATGGAATACCGATATGCTAGGATTCGCCTTACGGAAGTAAGTCGCGATTTTACACGCTATGGGGAGCTGGATATTAAGCGAGCTTATGAGAAAGCGACCTTAATCCAGCTTCAGCTTGCGACTTCAAGAGAACAAGAAAAGCACTTAAAGCTGCGTAGAGATGATCTTCAATTACGTATACGAAATGTGGAGAAAAACATCGAGCGTGCTGAAAGTATTGCCTCGCAAATGAATGTTGTACTAGAGTATTTATCCGGTGATTTGGATAATGTAACGCGCATCTTGGAATCCGCCAAAAATCGTCAGCTGCTAGGTCTTAAAATTATTTTGGCACAGGAAGAGGAGCGTAAACGTATAGCAAGAGAGATTCATGATGGACCTGCGCAGACATTAGCTAATCTTGTGCTACGCACAGAGATTGCCGAGCGGATGGCTGCAAAGCAAGATTATGATCTTATTCAAATGGAATTAGGAGATCTTAAAGGGCAGGTACGATCTGGGTTAGAGGAAATCAGAAAAGTGATATTCAACCTAAGACCGATGGCACTGGATGATCTGGGTCTAATTCCAACACTGCGTAAGCTGGCGCAGGATTTTGAAGATAAGACAAAGATTCATACGCTGTTCGAGGTTACTGGGAAAGAAATTCGATTAAGCTCCTCTATGGAAGCAGCCATTTATCGATTACTACAGGAAGCGTTGTCCAACGTTCATAAGCATGCGGAGGCTTCTAGAGTCTCCATTGTATTAAGCTACATGAACGATAAGCTGCAAATATCTGTGAACGATAATGGAAAGGGCTTTAAGCGTAAGCCCGACAATGACGATCAGGCACATTACGGGATTATCGGAATGTACGAGCGCGTTGATCTGCTCGAGGGAACGATTGATATTCAATCGGAGCCTTATAAAGGAACTGGAATTAAAATCCAAATACCATTGAAAAGTAGCTAGGAAAGGGGAAAAGTGTTGATGAGTATGCAAGAAGGAAACGGAGTAAGTGCAGAACCAATTAAAATCTTACTCGCTGATGATCATCAGCTGTTTCGTGAAGGGTTGAAGCGTATTTTGAATATGGAGAGTGATCTTGAAGTCATTGGCGAGTGCGGTGATGGCATTCAAGTGCTAGAGTTCTGTAATCATACGCTACCTGATATTGTGCTGATGGATATTAACATGCCAATCGAGACAGGCGTAGTAACGACTGAACGATTGCGCGATTTATTTCCTGCAGTAAAGGTTATTATTCTATCGATACATGATGATGAGAGCTATGTGTTTGAGTCGCTGCGCAAGGGGGCTACAGGCTATCTGCTAAAGGATATGGGTGCAGAATCGCTCATTAATGCGATCCGTGCAGTATCGCAAGGATATTCTTATATTCATCCTAAGGTAACAGGCAAGCTAATTAACCAGCTACGTCGCATGACGTATCTAGATGAGATTGGTGTGGCTACGAATCAAACCATTGA
Organism: Paenibacillus camelliae; assembly: GCF_023715345.1. GTDB lineage: Bacteria > Bacillota > Bacilli > Paenibacillales > Paenibacillaceae > Pristimantibacillus > Pristimantibacillus camelliae. Next base: position 1,261 of record NZ_JAMBNY010000014.1, on the reverse strand, counting down.
TATTGGTGCCACATACATTCCGCTAGAAGAAAGTCCATTAACTCGCCGTGAGGCCGAGGTATTGCGTCTAATGGCAGAAGGAAAAAGCAACAAAATGATTGGCGAGCATTTGTTTATTAGTGAGAAAACCGTTAAGAACCATGTCAGCAGCATACTGCAGAAGATGGAAGTGGATGATCGGACGCAGGCTGTTATTAACTCCATCAAATTTGGCTGGGTAACACTTTAGAGGAAGTTCAAAAAGCTCAGCTTTGATCACGAAGTATTAATGGAAGTGGATCCGACGTCGAATTTTGAATTCAGCCGAGCTTTCCGATGCTCACGTACCAATAACGTACGCTGCGCTTCTCTAGCTCTAGCTTTATTCAAACTTCTCGGTGCTGAAAACTGAACTTTTTGAACACATATTTAACTCGGAAGTTCAAAAAGCTCAGCTTTGATCACGAAGTAGCACTGAAAGTTGGACTTTTTGAACACATATTGAATAAACGAAACTGAATAATATCGTAGATTTTACTGCGCACATAAAAGATGGTTATGTTAACTGTATTGACTGAATAAAATACGACATAGCCATTTTTGGTCTTTAAATGCAGGTTCAAAAAGTTCGGCTTTTTGAACATCCTTTTCAGAAAGGGCTTTCTTAGGTGACCGCATAGTTTGGTAGTGCATACAATATGCAAAGAGGAGGTTACGACGATGATAAGTCTTCTACTTTTTGTTATTGGATGCTATGTGCTTGCAGCGGCTGCTGTTCATTTGTATTATCGGATGTGTCGGCATCATCAGGTAGAAAAGCATTATGTCTTGTTAGCGGAAGAGCCAAAGGATGAGATGGAGTGGATTATACGCTCGATGCAATCATTTTCTAGATGGATGGGAATTCAAGTTCATGTTACGATCGTTCCTTCCTATCCAAGCTATGAGCTCAGCTATATGGCTGAACGCTGGAGCAGTGTATGTTTCCCAATCCATATTGAGCAGCAAGCTGAAGCTGAAGCACCGCCACATGCAATTGTTGTAGATCTTGCGAAGGAGCAGGACTTGTGCAAGCTACCATTTTGATTTATACTCATAGCATTATAAAGTCGTGAAGCACACGAATCGTCTATAACGGTTCGTGTGCTTTTTGCGGTGTGCCCAGCATGGGCGCTATCTCTAGGGTTCAAGTCCCGAATGGTGAAGGCAGTAGTAGCCATAGCTTAAGGCAAGGGTGTCCATCGCGAGGTGGAATCTGAAGGAAGCCAGCGGCAAATCTCCG
>NZ_JAMBNY010000013.1 GCF_023715345.1 Paenibacillus camelliae | reverse complement strand
ACGAAATTAGCAGTAGATCGCATCAATAAACAATTCAACCAACAAGCAGCTTAAGCTTCAAAAATGAGATTTCAGAAATTCTGTTCGTCTGACTTTATTTAGAGAAGTGCATTATGAAATTGATTCATCTACTAATTTAATATATTTATGATAGGCAGCCTTAACTTCTGTACTTACTTTATTAAATTCCGATGATGTTGGATCCAACAGCAAATTCTCTTTCTCATCGTCTGGCATATCAATTATGCTTCGGCTAATAAGCATGATGTCATCATTCATATCTTTAAGTAATGTTGAAGCTTCCTCTTTGTTTAAGGGACCTTCCTCAAGGGATAAATCCAGGAATAAAGGGTCATACGCTAGTGTTAGCAGATTTCTCATATTTATTGATAAATCATCTGGTCTTCCTGTAAAATTGTGAGCTACTTGATTCACAAACAATCGATATCTTGTAGGTTCTTGATAATCGTTCGTTATATAGTGTTTTTCTACCGTTTCAGACATGCGATAAAGCTCATACCATTCATGGTTTAGATTCCCTACGTAATCCTTCTTAAGTTCATTCAATTGTTTATTTAAAGCAAAAATATTCGCCGAAACAATAAGGAGAACAATAGCCATAGCGATGCATCCTATCATCCACTTTTTTTCTCTGAATCGATTCAAATCGTTTCCTCCCATTACGAAACTTTTCCTATTAGAGGTTACTACTGTTCGTTCACATAATAAATACGATTAATAAGGCCATCAGTACCGTACAACACAGCGAGTCCCGGTTCTGGATCAGGAAGATCATAACCAAGCTCAATAACAGGCAAACACCGTGCTTCCTCTTTTATCTTAATAATCATCTTCTCTTCTTGTAGCAGTAGCTCTTGTTGCTCTGTATCTGCTTTGTCTTGTGGTAACTGCTCATTTGGTTGCTGAGAAGGTAGCTTTGTAATCGTTGGTTCATTATTTTCACCGTAAATTAACAAGGTGGATGGCTCCATTTGAGTCGGAATATGATGCTTCATATATTCGTTAAAATCTTTGTATTCAGTTTCAATGCCAGCAGAGTGACGAGTCGCGTCATTCTTCTCAATTTCAGTGGGACAAGTAGCCTCGTTATTATCCTCAGTGGATATAGCGGTGTTATCATCAATCGAGGTTGATGAAGGCGTTATTGATGCGGAAGTATGTTTTACAACCTGTATATTATTCAAAAAACCATTCGATTGTATGAAGATCTCGCTGAATTCCTTGGACACTAATGAGTATTTATATAATCCACGCTTATTATTAATATCAGCAATGGAATAGATTAACGTACCATCAGAAGAGTAATTCGCGTCCCCTATTTGTAGTCGATAAGTATCCCAAGCTGTTTCAGTCACTGTATTGTCTGTTAAGCTGTATCTAATTAGCGTAGATGGAACATCAGCTTCATTATATTGTTTATCACTGAATGCAGCCACAACGTTATCTGTAGTCATTATTGTTCGAATCCATTCATTCTTGCTAAACAACACACGGTATTTTTCAAAAGAGTAATCAATTTCATATACTGAATGCAAGGGCATTTTGAAATTGTTCTTCCCAGCAGGTCCATCCTGATGAAGTACATTGTATCTTCTCTCGGCATCTGAATAAGCAGACACATAAATTTTTTTGTTTTTTTGATCCACCGAAATCGTTTCTATATTAGTATCATCAATTGTATCTTCGCTTCCCCAATAGGTAAGTTCTCCAGTATTTAAGTTAAGTGAACCCAGTTGTAGTACATTAGATTTTTGTGGACGCGCAACAAATAATAATTGATTCTCTACGGGAATAATATAATTGACTGCAAAAAGATCTTCTGTTAATTGTTTTTCTGTATTTGTATTTAAATCAGTTACGAATATTTGATCTCCAGACGTATCGGTTGATTGATCAAGTAAGACACTTTTCGTGTAATAAATAAGGTTATTGGCTTTATCGTAATATCCTAGTGGATACTGAGAGGTATACTCTATCTCAAATATTTTTTTCGCTAGCTGTTCTATGCTATCGTAGTACCAAAATTCATTAATTATAGAGCTATTAGGTTCGTCTGTTACATATCGAGAGTAAGTAAACGTAACATATTCCGACTCTATTTTAGAAACTTCCTGATTTGGGAAACAGCCAGAGGTTGAGAATAACAGTGCAAATGCAAGGGACAGGATACCTATTAGCTTTCCAAAAAACTTCATAGCAAATACTCCTTTTAATATTATTCTCCATGAATACAGAAGATGTTACACTGCATTGTAATAAATTACAAATTAATAAATATTTAGTGGAGATGATACCACGAAGCAGCTGTGCTTAAAAACTCACAACTTAAGAGGGAAAGACATATCTTGAAACGGCACATGTTAATATGGAATTTAAAGTAAGATTGAGTGTTATATTTTCTAGGAGTGATGAGGTTTGCGTTATTCTAAAAAGTTATTGCTCTGTATACTAGCATTTACTCTTACATTGCTAGTTGTCAGCGGATGTAATAGCTCAGGTGATGAGTCCAATAAGAAGGCTTCTACTTCACTTTATAAAGTCGTAAGGCCTCTATTAGAAACGGTGCATAAGGATAACACTTTTGTAATTGAAGAGATTCCGTGGCTAATATCTAAAGAAGGAGTGATTCAGCAAAAACAATTGACCGGCATTCAGATCGACGACATAGATCGATTGCTTGTTAAGGGCAAGCTGCCATTAGATGATTCAATTCAACAGCATATCATCTACAACTTTGAAGAGAATCAATTGGTATCTGGTGCGTACTTGTTTATTACGAGTGAAAAAGAGCTATTCGATGAGCTGGGCTTAGCGGTAAAGGATGTTATACAAGAATCCTTTCCAGAGCCTCGTTCTACTAATTTCAATACCTTGGACAGTGCTGCAGCATCAGCCGAAAAGAATGAAAGTATCATGTGGCAAGGCTCAGATAAAAGCTATATGTGGGTAAATATGCTTACCAATGAATCTTCCGAATTGATACTGCAAATCCAAATTGCTTCACCTATCGAACAAATTAGCCTGCAAAGGTAAACTTATATGAGAAGATATAAACCTGTTTATTTTTTAATTACTGTGCTGCTGTCATTAGCAATATTTTTTATGCTAGCTACTAACCTCGACAATAGCAACAATTCAGTACAAACTCATAGATTTGAAGGATCGGCAAAGACAACGTTTTTATCCTTCACCGTTTCTTATTCTATTGATGATGAACGAATGACAAAAAGCTACCGTATAGAGGATGACGGATTAATAAGTATCATAACTGAACCAGACCATCCGAAAAACGAACCTCTTTTACTAGCAAGCGATTTTATGAAGTTGTTTAAGCAAATGGATAAGAACGATATAGTTGAGTATGCAGGTTCAAAACATAGTATCGTTATTGCTGAATTCGAAAAGCTAGCTCGATTAGATCAAGCAGGAATTCCGGAAGATAGAATGGTCATATACAAAGATAGCTTGGTTCCTTTTGGTGAGATTCGATCAGATGGACAGCAGGCGATATGTTACACAACATTCCACGTTAATGGTAAAGGTGTACAGCTTCCAATAGTATTTCATTTAAATTAGTAAAGCCGGTATTGAGGATGTGATCCTTAATGCCGGCTTTTTGTGCGCTTGGCAGCGCAATCGACTAACGAGTGAAAGTCTCCAGCACACCGCAGGTGGCGGAAGTGCATAGCTGACGCATAGTGCGTAGTTCGCGAGAATGCGTGCGGAGGATGCGAAGGCAAAACCCGGAATAGGCGGTTTAACCATGTTGGCTGACGGAGTCGGATAACTCTGCAAAAGAAGAGGAAGTCCTGTACCACCATAGACTCCGTAAGTTAAGAGGACTGGATTCGGGGGAAAGTCGGTTGACGTGACCCAAGGAGATCTCATCATTTCCATATCAAGTGGTAACCATTGCTCGAGATCGTGAGGATCAAGACAATGTTAAGAGTGGTGAGAAGTCAGACGTAGGGATAGTAGTTACAAAGTTTGCCGGAAAGACCGCAAAGGCAAATGAATTGGCGCGATGTCGTCAATACAAGCTTCGACTCAAAAGGCGAAGACTTGTGTGAAGCCCGAAACCGTGGAAGAAGAGAGATGGAGAGAAGCCATGTGCCAGACAGAAGCCGGGGAGCTAGGATGTGCGAAGATCCGGGGAATGAACATAAGGAGAAGCCGTCTGGGGCGAGTACTATTTTGGAAATGAAGATTGCCGTAAGGCTACAAATCATGGAACGAAATCGGGAAGGAAAACGAACATGGAAGAACAAGGAACAACCAATCACTCTCGTGAAGGAGTAAATCAAAAGGAACGCAAATGGTACAGCCTCATCGACAAGATATGGGCGAAGCCAAACCTAGAGGAAGCCTTTAAAGAGGTCAAGCGAAACCGAGGTTCAGCAGGGATTGATCGAATGACCATCCAGGCATTCGAATCGCAGTTGGAACACCATCTAGAAGTGGTTCAGCAGACACTAAAGAACAAGACGTATCACCCAAAACCCGTACGTCGTGTCTACATCCCCAAAGCAGACGGAACGTCAAGGCCGCTGGGCATTCCTACCGTGGGAGACCGAGTGGTTCAAGCCGCAACGAGACGCATATTGGAACCGATTTATGAATCAAAGTTTATGGATTGTAGCTATGGGTTTCGACCGGGAAGAAGTGCACACATGGCATTGAAGAAGATCCGTCAAGATCTAAACGATGGATATCGATATGTGATTGATGCAGACTTGAAGTCTTATTTCGACACCATTCCGCATGAGAAGCTCATCCGCATGGTGAAAGAAACCGTAGTCGATGGAAGTGTGTTAACTTTGTTGGAGAAATTCCTGAAGGCAGGTATCCTAGACGGTGGAAGCTTTCACCTAAATGAGCAGGGCACACCACAAGGGGGAGTCATCAGCCCTCTGCTAGCCAATATCTATCTACATCCGTTAGATCTGGCGATGACGGAACGCGGGCATCGACTGACACGCTATGCAGATGACTTTGTGATTTGTTGTCGTACGCAAAAAGGAGCAGAGCGGATTCTAAAATCGGTAACGAAGCTGCTAGAGAGAGAAATGGGACTTATCATTCATCCAGAAAAGACGAAAATCGTCAATAGCAAGAGGGAATCTTTCGAGTTTCTTGGGCATGAATTCAAACCAGGGAAATGGATGGTACCGTCAGATAAAGCGATGACAAAATTCAAGAAACGTGTGAAGGAAATCACAAGACGAAACCAAACGGTGGATGTGCAGCAATTGGTGAAGAAAAAATTGAATCCCTATCTCCGTGGGTGGGGCAACTATTTCGGAATGGCAGATGTACAGATGAGATTTCGGGATCTGGACAAATGGATAAGAAGAAGGCTTCGTTCTGTCCAGTTGCGAAGCTGGAGAAAGGTGCGGAAACTTCACCGAGAGATGCGTAGAAGAGGATGGAAAAGCCGTGACCTACCTGGGCTACGTATGACAGCATGGCGCAGTTCTCATTCCACTTATGCTCAATATGCGATGCCAAATCAATGGTTTGAAGAAATCGGTCTTTGCAGTCTATCTATGATTTACAAAGAACTTCATCCCCAGAGGGGATAGTCACTGGAGGAGCCGGATGCGATGACCCGCATGTCCGGATCTGTGAGAGGCCTATGCGCATGCGCATAGGCCTACTCGATTCGTCACACTTACACGAAGCTAGCATTCCTCTCAATAAGCGCTAGTCTTTGCTGAACACAAGCGTAGGAGCGCATCCCGTCTGGGGGCGTATTGACTGCGTAATCAAGCAGCCGCTCAACCGAGGAAGTTGCAACATGGCAGCGCGTATCGGATGAGGCGTAGTAGATAAACACCTTACCATCCTCATTCACGACAGCACCATTACAGAAGATAACATTCGATACATCACCGACACGCTCTTCTCCTTGCGGTGCGATCAGATGCCCACCTGGCGCATAAATCACCTTAGAGGGATCCTCGAGACTCGTAACAAATAGATAGACAACATAACGCAAGCCGGCCGCAGTGTTGCGAACACCATGAGCGATATGAAGCCAGCCTTTATCTGTCTTAATCGGAGCAGGGCCTTGACCGTTCTTTACTTCTTTAATCGTATGATAATAGCGCTCATCAATAATAATTTCTTCATCGATCTTTGCTTGCTCGATGCTATCGGATAAGCCCCAGCCGATGCCTCCGCCTGAGCCTGTATCGATAAAGCCATCCTGTGGGCGAGTATAGAACGCGTACTTGCCGTCAACAAATTCTGGATGAAGCACGACATTACGCTGCTGATTGGAGCGTGTTTTTAGATCGGCAAGACGTTCCCACGACTTTAGATCCTTTGTACGAGCGATGCCGCATTGCGCAATAGCGCTTGATAGATCACCAGGAGCGGCATCAGGGTCCTTACGCTCTGTACAGAACAGACCATAGATCCAACCATCCTCATGCTGTACTAAGCGCATATCGTATACGTTGATGTCCGGCTCATCGGTTTCAGGCAAGTTGAGTGGAGCATCCCAAAACCGGAAATGGTCAACCCCATTGTCACTCTCAGCTATTGCGAAAAATGATTTTCGGTCATTGCCTTCTACGCGAGCGACGACGTAATATTTACTGTTAAGATAGATCGCGCCAGGATTGAATACACAATTGATTCCAAGCCGCTCCATAAAATATGGATTGGTTGACGGATTGTAATCGTATTGCCAATGCAGCGGGGCATGTGCCGCTGTTAGAATTGGATGCTGATAGCGTTCAAAAATTCCGTTGCCACCTTCAAGTGGAGCGTTAGGTCGAGAGATTAGCTCCTCGTATTGCTTTGTAAGATATGCCTTGCGTTGTTCAAAAACTGTCATGATAATCATCCCTTCATTTCAATTATGCTGTATTTCATCGTCCTATGCTTCATCGTCCGATGCTACATCATGTGCTGTGCTTAATCTTGCTGCACGTCTGCAAGCTGCAATCGCTCCAGCAGCTCGAAGCAGGCGCGACTGTTATGATAAGGGCATTTCCAAGCGCTAATCTTCTGCATATTGTCGCTTGGACTGCCATCTCTTTTCACACTCCAGTACCATTCTCCATATGTCTGATCAACGATCGCGTGCTGTATAAATCGCCATGAGCGAAGAGATGCTTCAAGATATGTCTCCTTACCTGTGAGCTGATAAGCGTTATAGAAGCCGACCACTGCTTCTGCTTGCGGCCACCAATCTTTATGATCATCGATGATGGTGTCTCCAAGTGCTTCATTAAACAAGCCGCCGTCTGTATCATAGCCTCGTGTAAGCACAGCATCAGCCATTTTAAGTGCAACTTTCTTTGTTTCCTCAAGCAATGCTGCATCACCGAGAACCTCTGCAGCTTCGACTAAAAGCCAGCTGCCTTCAATATCATGACCATAGGAAATATGCTGAGATTGTGATTGCCAAGCTTCATCGAAGAACAGCTTGAAATGTCCTGTGTGTTCATCGACGATATGCTTGATCGTAAGCCTAACAAGCGAGGTCAGCTGAGCTTGCAGCTCGACTGACTGCCATACGCGGTACAAATTCGTATAAGCCTCTAACACGTGAAGGTGTGTGTTCATCGATTTCTTCTCATTAAGATCCTTGTCACTTAGGCTGAGGTCATCAGTCTCCTCCCAAGCCTCGGATAATGCTTCAATATAGCCGCCATAGACCGGATCGTAACCGTACTGCTCAATAAGTCTGTAGGCTTGTATCGCATAATCGAGTGCCTGCAAGTTCTTCGTTGCACGGAAATATTCCGAATAAGCATAAACCGCAAAGGCTTGCCCATATATCTGTTTTTTTCCTTCAAGCGGTGAGCCGTCTGCATGGAGCATCCAATAATATCCGCCGTTAGCTCGATCAGCAAAATGCTTATTTAAATAATCGAAGGCGCGCTCAGCAGCAGAAAGGTAGCTAGCATCCCCATACATTCGATAAGCATAGGAAAAGGTCCATAGCAAGCGTGTATTCAGTACTAAGCTTTTAGGTGCATCTGCAACAATGGTTAAATCTCGGTTGACCTGTCCTAAAAAGCCACCACACTGCTCATCAAAACTATGCTTCAGCCAAAAGCCAAGAATGTTGTCTTTGAGCTCCAGTTCGAGCTCTCCAGCCCACTTCGTACGTATTTCGCTCTGTATTATGCTCGTCATACTTCGGCCTCCTCCATTGTCTTATGAGTATAGTAACTGCGAACCGTACCTTCAGCTGCCTTACCGAACATACAGTAGTCATCATTATCCTTAGCTTGGCTTTCTTCATACAAATGCGAAGGCCAATCCCATAGCAGAAAACCACGTACCCATGAACGCTGCTCACAGGCTGAAAACATCGCCTCGTAAAACTGCTGCTGGCTCTGCTCGCTTGGTGCGCCCTGCAGGCCCCAATCATTAGGCAGATAAGGAGAGCCTTCACGGCTAGGGCAACCAGCCTCCATAAAGAAGAACGGCTTATTATACTGACTAATGACTCCCTCCATTCGATCAAGCTGCTGCTCCCACTGATCAATCGGGTAGTAACCACTGGAGGATATAATGTCGACCGCATCCCACCATGTCACATTGCCTTCCTGGTATTTGTCGCAGTTATAAGTGATGAGTCCGCTGTAATGCTTTCTTACTTCCGTAATTAGTGCACGCCACTCGCTTGCTCTGCGATCAGTCTGCACCATTTCACAGCCTATACAGAGCATTTCTACGTTCATCTCTTGCGCGAGCTTCGCATAATGCACCATGAATTCCGTGTAGCTGGCGAACCAATCACTCCACTTCGGCTCACATGGTACATCCACATCAAAGAAATTAATATGTGCCCGCCACGTGCCGTCTGCACAATTGACGACAGGCTTTAGAATTACCTTAAGCCCAAGCTGCTGAGCTTGTATGATCGCATGCTTAATCTCACTATCTGTAACAGTTGGGGATTCCTGATAACGAATGACGGTAGCCTGCGGATGATCCTGAAGCGCAGCAAATGTAATTGCTGTCCAATTTACAGCGAGCCTATCCTTCATAAGCTGCATGGAACGATCTGCTTCAGCGTCATCCCAAGTTCCTCGAATTCCAGTCCATCCCCAAGTCATTCCGGCGATATAAGGTAATGAAAGCGCCATTGGTCAGCCTCCTTAATTTTGTTAGTTTTGTTATATAACTTTATGTGATTACTCTATAACAAGTAAACATGATACCTAATGTTTTAGCAAGAGTTTTTTTAGTTTTTATGCAATGTGTCTAGAAAAGGGGCGGAGAACTTGAAGGGGTAGGCGCAGGAACGTTAAAGGGTAATGTCACACTTCATTATAAGGAGATCTTTATATATAAAGGGATAACCGATTTTCTAAATGTCAATTCAAGACAATAAATCGCATTTCAAACCATTTTAAAGAGCTGAAAATTCCAGTAAGCTAATCATGACAGCGATTACAAAATAATAGGGGGAAAAGAGATGAAAAAGAGTTTAATGTTATTATTGTCTGTGATTGTTATGCTAACAATGTTATCTGCATGTAGTGGGAACACAAATGAAAAGAACGAACCTGCAGGAGATGATGGAGAGATCAAGGGGGATATTGTATTTCTTACGAACCGGACAGATATGATTGGCAATGTATACGATGAATACAAAAAAAGGTTTGAAGAAAAGTATCCAGGTGTCAACCTTGAATTTGAAGCGATATTGGATTATGACGCAACATTAAAGGTACGCATGAGCTCGGGAGATTTTCCGGATGTCGTATTTTTACCAACGCTGTCCAATGCAGAGTTTCCAGAATACTTCGCACCGCTTAACGATATTGAATTTTCCGGAGATATTTATTTTAAGGAGCTAAGAGCACATGAGGGGCAAATGTACGGGATCTCCTCTGGCGGTTCAACAGTAGGAATTGTATACAACAAGGAAGCATTTGCTAAAGCGGGAATTACAGACGTTCCCAAAACGTATGAAGAATTTCTAGCTGCCTGTGAGAAGCTGAAGCAAAGCGGCATCGTGCCGCTAGCATCCAACTTTAAGGATAAGTGGCCGTTAGATGTTTGGGTGCATGATATTCCATCGCTAATTGGTGAAGCGAGCGATCACCAGAACAAACGAGCAGACACGGACACCCCTTATACGATGGATAATGAATACGGTAAAACATGGAGCATCGTTCGTGAGCTTTATGAGAAGGGTTATCTAGAGCCGGATATCAACTCAACGAACTGGGAGCAATCGAAAAAGGATATTGCAACAGGCAAATTTGGAATGTATCTATTAGGCAACTGGGTCATTAATCAAGTGATTGAGAATGGTGCAGATCCAGATAATGTAGGCTTCTTCCCGTTCCCTGCTGATAATAGCGGTCAAGCGAAAGCACCGCTTAATCCTGACTTTTTCTATGCCGTCAACAAGAACGGTAATGTACCTGCAGCCAAAGCATTTATTCATTGGATGATTGAGGAATCTGGCTATGATGAATTCGCGGGCTTTATTCCTACACTTAAGGATAGAGAGCCGAAGCTTGCCCAGCTTGCTGAGTTTAATAGCTACGATGTGAAATACTTTGAGCCTGCTCAGCCATCTGATGTAGCGATAGATATTCAGAATGCAGCACAGCTCGATCAAGCAGCAACGGTACAGGAGTTTGTACTGTCCGATGATCCTGCTGCCGTTCTGGAAAAAGTAAATGGACGATGGGCGAAGGCAAGAAGTGATTTGGGCATAAAGGAATAACGCAATGAGGCTGGAGGATTGTCACTATGATAATCCTCCTCCCTTTTACATCTCTGAAGGAAAGGCAGTGATGACCGGTGCTCAGCAAACTATCGTTCCAAACGCAGAAAAAAGTAATCCTGATCTGTTTTATAACGATACCATTGCTGCTTCTGTTTACATTTGCTTATTATCCAGCGCTTGAGCTGCTTAGATTGAGCTTTATGAAGTGGAATGGCGTAAGTGCGAATAAGGAATGGATTGGCTTTGCCAACTATGTTGAAGTGTTTTCGAATCCAGATATTTTTGGCGTTTTTAAGCATAACTTTGCTTACTTCGTTGTTGGTATTATTCAAAACATGCTTGCGCTGTTTTTTGCAGTGATCCTGAATACGAAGCTAAGAGGTAGAAACGGCTTCCGTTTACTATTGTTTTTACCTTACATTCTCAATGGCGTAGCCGTTGCTTACTTGTTCGGATATGTATATGACACAACAAATGGTTCGTTAAATGCGCTGCTAGGCTCGCTTGGGTTCGAGCAGCTGTCACAGACGAGCTGGCTGGGCAATAAGGACTTCGTTAACTATACGCTCGCATCCGTAGGGCTTTGGCGATTTATGGGCTTTAATATGGTTATTTACTTAGGGGCGCTGCAATCCATTCCTAGTGATTTATACGAAGCGGCCTCTATTGACGGTGCCAATGCATGGCAGAAGTTTTCGAAAATTACTTTGCCAAATATATATAAAATTATCGAGCTCAATTTATTCCTTACGGTAACGGGGGCGTTAGAGGTTTTCGATTTGCCGTTCGTATTGACGAAGGGTGGACCTGCAGGGGCTAGTGAGACATTCGTTATGAAAATCATTGAGACAGCTTTCCAGTTTAATAATTACGGTCTTGCTTCTGCAATGAGTGTTGTACTGCTGTTGTTCGTCGTTATTGTATTATCGATTCAGCGCTATCTACTATCAAGAGGAGATGATTAGTATGGGAGTAATAGGAAAGCTCCAGCAAGGACTAAAATATATCATTCTATGTCTAGCAGCACTAGTCATCCTATTCCCGCCGTATATTATAGTTGTAAATGCGTTTAAGACGAAGGAGAAGTTCTTTGAAGCGTCAACGATGTCTTTGCCAGATTCCTTCTTTTATTTTGATAACTTCGTTCAAGCCTTCAAGCAGGCAAGTATCCCGCTAGCATTTGGAAATACGGCAACAATTATTATCGTCACTTTGTTTTTCAATATCCTGCTAGGCTCGGCGTTTTGCTATGCAATTTCTCGCTTTCAGTTCCGTTTGCAGGGCATATTAGTCGGTTTATTTATGTTTGCTACGATTATTCCGCAGATTACAACGCAGGTGGTCAATTATAAAACGATTGCTTCACTTGGGCTGACGAATAATTTAATGGGACCGGTGCTGCTTTATATCGGAGCTGACATTATACAGATCTATATTTACCTGCAATTTATTAAAAATATCCCGTACGAGCTTGATGAGAGTGCGATGATAGAGGGAGCTTCACTGGTTCGAATTTTCCGTTCAATAATTTTCCCATTGCTTGCACCTGCAACTTATACGATTATTATTCTTAAGACGATTTCGATCTACAACGACTTTTTTGTACCGTATCTGTATCTACCAAGAGCTCAGCATGTCGTAGTCTCAACATCGCTCATGCGCTTTTTTGGCAATAACAGCGGAGACTGGCAATTGATATCGGCTGCGATACTGATTATTATGATTCCTACAGCAGTTATGTATTTGTTTTTACAGCGATATATCTTCTCAGGGGTAACAAGTGGGGCTGTTAAATAAAGAAGGAGCTGAAAAGTATGAAGGTCATTGTTGCTGATGATGAGCCTATGATTAGGGCAGGATTAGAGAAAATATTAAGCAAGATGGACAGCAATATTGTTGTTATCGGATCCTATAGCAATGGCTTTGATGCGCTCACTCATATTAATAGACTGGAGGATCATGAGCTTGATGTGTTAATTACTGATATTAAAATGCCGAAGATGGACGGGTTAAAGCTGATCGAAGCAGTAAATGATCGCTCATTTGCAAAATTGATCTTTAGTGGCTTTAGCGAGTTTGAATATGCTCGAAAAGCGATACGTTGCGGTGTGTGCGATTACCTGCTAAAGCCGATTGATAAGCAGCAGCTTGCGGAGGTGCTTCAGCGCATAAAGGGAGCAGTACGTAGATTAGAGCCGGAAGTGCTGGAGGAAAAGGAAGTACAGGAGATGCAAGGACACCATGCCATTCATTCCATCAAATCGCTACTGCTCGAGCAATATGATCGTAACCTTGAGTTAGAGTACATCGCAGAACAGGTCGGGATGAGTGCACATTATGTTAGCCGATTATTTAAGCAAATGACCGGCAGCACGATTACAGATCATCTCATCGTCATTCGTATTGAGAAAGCAAAGCAGTTTCTAACCGATCATCCACATATGAAAAATTACGAAATAGCACAATCGGTTGGCTACAGTGATCCCGTTTATTTCCAAAAGCTATTCAAAAAAATAACAGGCTGTACACCGAAAGATTATAAAAAGCTGCATCGTTAATGGTGCAGCTATTTTTGTGCATTCCCAAAACTGTGACTTTAGTTTATAATTAACTTTTTGAAGAGAATGAAAGTAAGTTCATCCATTATTTATACAAAAATTCCACAAAATGAAATCAAAAGCGTTTTGTGATAAAGATACATACATATTAAGACATATAGGAGAGGAAGTTAGGCATCGTGTTAAAGCTTAAAGAGATCAGAAAAAAAATATTGGATGTGGATGTTTCTGTAAAGCTTGTCATTTTGATTGTATCCTTACTTTGCTTCAGTGTAGTGATTGGTATTGTTGGATCTAGCTCCCTAGATAAAGTAAACCGGAATGCTAAAAAAATGTATCAAGAGAATATGATGTCAAATGAGTACATAAGTGAGCTAGTAACCGCGAACGTACAGGTTGAGAATGCTCAAGTGGAGATGATTCTAGGAGGTACGTTGGTCAAGGCTGATGAAGTTAAAAAAAATCTTGAACAGTATACGAATACTATTCACGAGCTAGAAGAAAAAATATCAAGTCTGTCGCTAAGTGAAGAAAGCAAGGGGCTTTTTGAGCAATATACGGCGTTATCAAAAAATATAGAAATCGAGTATAACAGTGTCGTTGAACGTTTGGAAGAAGGTAAGACACTTGAGGCGTTTGCGTTTTATAACAATAGATTAACGAAGCAGCGCGTAGAGATGATTAATACATTACGTGAGCTAAAGCAGGTCCATCTTGATGAAGCTGCAGAACTGAATAAAAACAATATCGATGATGCAAACAGTAGAAAATTCGGTGTGATCGTTACATTAATTACGCTCGTTCTGCTTGGCGGTGCATTTGGTTATTATATCTTTGCTACAATACGTACTCCAATCCAGAAACTAATTACTGATATGAAGCGCGTCGAGGATGGAGATCTGACTGTGCGCAATCAGTATGAATGGGACAATGAATTCGGTAAATTATCGGACAGCTTCAATAACATGGTTGAATCCTTAAATGTTATCGTTACGAAGATGTCTACTCATTCCCATACCGTTGCAGCAAGCACAGAGGAGCTGTTAGCTTCTACTGAGCAGACGAAGGAGCATGCAGCCCAGATCGCTGAGGATGTAAGAAACATTGCAGAGCAGGCTTCGACTCAGCTTATTCACTCTCAGGAGTCTACTCGTTCTATGGAAGAAGTCGCAGCAGGAATTAATAGAATATCAGAGTCGGCATCTCAGGTTGCGGAGCTAACTGTCTCGGCGACAGAGCAGGCTCATCATGGACAAGCGCGGATGAATGCGATAACGAATCAAATGAACTCGATTCATCAAGGCGTAGAGCAAACAAGTGAAGTAATTCAAGCCTTCGCGGAGCAATCCGATGCGATTAGTAAATCTATCAGCTTTATTCAAGAAATATCGGAGCAAGTAAATTTGCTAGCACTAAATGCATCCATTGAAGCAGCACGTGCTGGAGAGCATGGTAAAGGCTTTGCTGTTGTAGCTAATGAGGTACGCAGCTTAGCGGATCATACGAAGCAGTCAGCTATGAGTATTACAAAGCTAGTAAAAGAGATTCAGAATAAATCAGCATCCGCCGTTGAAGTTGTTGGACGTTCACAAGAGGATATTCATCTCGGTATGAATGAGGTTAAGCAAACGCAGCAATTGTTTGAGCAAATTGTTGAGTCCATTACGGTTATTAATGCACAGCTGCAGGAGGTATCCGCAGCATCTGAGGAAATGTCTGCAAGCTCTGAGCAGGTAACGGCATCATTGATGGAGATGACACAATTATCCGATGCGAACGCACAGCGAGCAAAGCAAGTCGCATCAACGACTGATGATCAGCAGCAGATCATGAATGAGGTTAAATCGAATGTTGATGGTCTGGCAGATATTGCGACGGAGCTTCAGAAGGAATCGCAACGATTTACAACGCTAAAATAACAACATGAATCGCAAACATTGAAATTAGTTTATAAAAGCCGAGCACTACATCATATATGGAAGGTACATTCTCTCTAGCAATGCTAGCTGTGTGTACTTTCTACGATGTGCTGCTCGGCTTATTTTAATGATATTAAGCTTTGATAATATACAGACGGCTCGTTTCTTCCCAGATCTGACCTGGCTCAAGTGTTACTAGGCCGATCTCTTCAGCTGGTAATGTGCTATTAGGCGCATTAACGAGGTTAAGCTGCGGCTCTGGGCAGAAAAACTCACCTGATGCGCCGTTGTTCCAGATCATCCACTGCTTATAAGCGGTTCCAACATCATAGATCAGCTTTAAGCCAAGTCGGCGATCGGTAAGCTCCATCATATTGCGGCCATTTTTCGTGCTGCTTGTATAATGGTTGTCCATCTCGCTCCAGAAAGGATTAAGTCCTGTTGTGCTCATCTTAGCTTCCTCATCCGTTAATGGCTGGTATTTGCCGGTAGGCAGCATGCGCTCATTAAGCTCCCAGCGATCTTTAATGGTGAGTGTATAAGTGTAGTCATCTGCCGTGCTTCCTTCTGCAAATGGTGCGTTGATTGCTGTATGGAAGGCAATCATGCAAGGCATCGCAGTTTCACCATGATTATGTACAGTAACTTGTTGTGCTAATCCTAGCTCACTTAAGGAATAGCGAAGCTTGATCGTGAATTCGTGAGGAAGATACTGATAGATTTCGTGTCCGTTATTAATCGTAATGCTAAGTACTACATAGCTTTCAGCTGCAGTGACATTGAATTCATCTACATTCCAGCGTGCTGTATGGAAAAATCCGTGCAAATGATTGCCTGTAGCTTCTTCATTGACAGGAAATTGGTAATTTACACCGTTGAATGTAAATTTACCATCCTCGTAACGGTTCGGCGGAAACAGAACAGGGATACCGTGAATGCCTGGATTTGCACGGAAGCTGTCCATATCAGCAGCAGTTGGTTCTCTTAAAATCGTTAAATGACGTTCATGATCACGAAAAGCGATTAGATTGGCACCTACGTTAGGAAGGACTGCCGCCTCATATTGACCCCATTGCAGCCAAACTGCAGACTCATCATGAAACGTTCCCTCAAAGGCTTTTCCTATTGTTGCCATGCTATTCCTCCTTAACAGATGTAGCGTTTGAATTTATTCGGATGCGATAACTCGCACATTCTTTAGCATATCAGCATTAAAGCAAACAAACAACCGCTAATCCTAAGCAAGCCTAGAACTAGCGGCATATGTGATCGTTAATCGTTATACAGCAAGCAGTTGTTTGATTTTTTGCTCTGTACGCTTGCTTACAGATAGCATTTTCGTGCTGTTTTGCTCGTTACCAAAATAGACGATGCCAGATATAATGGAGCGAATACGAGAAAGATTAATATAGCAGTTTGAGCTAATTGCATAGTAGCCTTTGCTTTTCGTTAAACGCTTCAGATCTGATGGTGACAGTTGAACTCTTCTGCTGTAATTGTGTGCATGTAGACTGACAAGCCCTTCAGAACCAATCTTGAAATAAATGATTTCTTTCTCGAGATCGAAATCACCAAACATTGTTCGTTCATTCAGTGCAACACTCAACATTCGAATACCCCCTTAGATATATGAACAACTGAAATGTTAGCGTTTACATTATAACACAGTAATGTACTTTTTGGAAAGAGTCTAATAAAAAAACTCGTTGTGGATGAATGTAGCTTGTGATATGATCATTTGGTAATAATTACTTTAGTACTAAAATTTTAACACGGAGAGAGAACTATGAATTCTAGAGCCAGTCAACCATCATCGGCCAAGGCGACGATGAAAAGCTTAACGGTTTACTCCATTTTATTTGCAGTAAGTGCAGTACATATGTTGAATGATTCGATGCAGGTTGTTGTCTCTGCCTTGTTTCCAATCTTTCAAACCTCATTGAATTTAAGCTATGCTCAAATCGGATGGATAGCTTTTACGTTAAATATGACTTCATCCGTTATGCAGCCTGTTGTAGGGCTATGGTCAGACCGCAAGCCAATGCCATGGCTGCTCATTATCGGGATGCTTAGTAGTATGGCGGGCATAGCAGGCTTAGCCTTTGCACCTAACTTCTGGATCGTCCTATGCTGTGTTGTCGGAATTGGTCTTGGATCTGCTGTATTCCATCCAGAGGGCTCACGCGTTGTATATCTGGCAGCCGGCAATAAGCGAGGTCTAGCACAGTCTATCTATCAGGTTGGCGGTAACTTTGGTTCATCGCTAGCCCCACTGATGACGATTTTCATCTTTGTTCCATTAGGTCAGCGAGGGGCCATTTGGGGAACGCTGCTGGCCGCTACGGCAATAGGTATTCTGCTATACGTTGTGCCATGGTATTCTAGACAGCTAGCCCAGCATGGAACGATTCCAGTGAAGAAGAAGCAAGCTTCTGCATCCATTGAAGCCCCGTCTATTCCAAGCAAGGTTGTCTATATCGGAATCGGAATATTATTAATTATCGTATTCGCACGCTCTTGGTATAGTGCAGCGATTGGAAACTACTATCAATTTTTTGCTAGAGAGGCGTACGGTTTAACGATTCAGCAAGCGCAAATTCCACTGTATCTATTTATGGTATTCGGCGTAGTCGGTACATTTTTTGGCGGGATGCTCGCGGATCGAATCGGAAGAAGAACGATGATGATTGCTTCGCTAGTTGGGTCCATTCCTTTAGCGCTGCTGCTGCCACATGTATCACTTTTTTGGATATACCCTGTCATCTCGTTACTAGGCTTAATATTGCAATCTGGATTTTCTGTAAGTGTTGTTTATGCTCAGGAGATTATGCCAGGTAAAGTCGGAACGGCGTCAGGACTTGTTACTGGCTTCGCTTTCGGTATGGGAGCAGTCGGCTCGGTCGTATTAGGCAGCGTGGCCGATCTAAAATCTATGGAATTTGTTATGGTTGCTGCGAGCTTGCTTCCATTGATAGGCTTATTATCCTTCGTGCTTCCTAAGGATAGAGCGCGCTAATCGTGCTCTTAGAGCGGCTATTACTTGTTGTAGAACTTATATTATTTATTCTATATTGTTCTAAATTGAGGACGTTCATTGGTCGCTGACTGCGATTAATGAACGTCCTTTTTTAATTGAGAGCTGTTTGTATGTAATTGTCAAAGAACTTACACAACTTCATCTCAAATATAGCTCGATATAGTCATGTAGCTAATGATCAATAGGGCTATACTAATGAATAATTTGAAGAAAGTGGTGAGGACGTGTTTAGAAGGGCAAGGAATGTAGGATCGTCCTGCTTGCTTTTGATGCTTGTGATTGTGCTTTTAACTGGCTGTGGCAGTAGTGAATCAATGTCTAATGGACCTCCTGAGCTTATTGTGCCACAGGAGGTTGATACAGAGATCATTACAAATCCTCAGGAGCCCCAGTCGGGGGAGCTTACCCTTATTAGAGTAAGACTGATAGATGAGCAGAAGCCGAGAGATGGCATGCGCATTGAGCTAAGGGACAATGCAAGAGAAACGAGATTATATGATGCAGCAGAGATCGAGCAGGATGGTCAGCTCTATTATGAGATCGAGGCAATTTTTGAGAACAGTGGTGAAAATTTAATTACCCTTCACTTTAATTTGGGTAGCGTACACATCATGACTAGCCATACGGTTGAGGTGAAGTGATCATGAGAAAATTAGTGCTGGCATTAGGCTCAGTATTAAGCCTGCTATGCCTGTTCTCTATTCAGCTTGACTCGGCAGCTGTAGCAAAGGCTAGTGAGTCGGGCTCAAGTGGGTACCGCGAGCTGCCTCAATCAAACTTATACAAGAAGTCACCGAGCTACATAAGCCTACAGGAGCTCGTGGATGATACTCCCGCTTATGGACAATTAACACTTGAAGCTGGAGATTATTCTGGGCCTGTAACGATTACTAAGCCGATGGAAATCATCGGTCAAGGTGCTGCTACAACGGTTCATATTGAAGCTGAGTCAGCAACGATAATACTAGCGAGTGATCAGATTACGCTAAAGGATCTAGTGATTGATGATAAGCGGGAGAACCCTGATGAGCCAGTCATCGTCGTCAAGCAGCAGCGAGACATTACGTTAGAGGGCTTGCAGCTGAAATCAATGGCAACCGCGATTAAAGGGACTGAGCTTCAGCATAGTACGCTGACCGATAATACGATTGAATGGAAGGGGAAATCATCTGCCAAGCTAAGCAGCAGAGGCAATGGGATCTATCTATTCAACAGCAGCGATATTGCTGTGCTCGGCAATACTGTAAGTGGCATGTACGATGGCATTTATACAGAAGGCAGCCAACGGTTGTTAATCCAACATAACGAGGTAAGGGATTCGCGGTACGCCTATCATATGATGTATGCCGAGCAGGTGGAGCTGCTGGACAATACGAGTGAGGGAAATATTATCGGTCTGATGATTATGACGTCTGATCATATTACGCTGCAAGGCAACAAGCTGCTAAAGCAGCAGGACAATGCCAATGCGGGGGGCATTCTAATCTATGACGTAGTGGATGCGACGGTGTTTAACAATGAGGTTATCGAGAATCGCATTGGTATAAATATTGAGCGCAGCGAAGCTATACAAGTGCAGCATAATCGGTTGCTGCACAATTTCGTCGCACTTCAGCTGCAAAAGGGCGAGCAAATAAAGCTGGAGAACAATGATTTTATCGGTAACGTAACAAATATATGGGATGACGGAAGCAGCAAGCCTATAATCCAGCACAATTATTGGGACACACATCAAGGCTTAGATAGCAATGGTGATGGCTATAGTGACTTAACCTATGCCAGCTCACCGTTCTTTTTATCGCTTATTGAACGTAGACCAAGCTTTCAGCTGCTGTTCGGCACACCGGGCATCTCATTTATTGAGCAGCTCTATGCGGCACAGCGTGACCAGTGGATTGCTGACCAATCACCTAGTATGTCGGTTCATGTGCTAGAACGTGCTGGGGAGAAGCGGATTCAATGGGGAATGCTTCTCGTGTGGACGCTGCTCGGTGCAGCTAGCACCTATATGATGTTAAAGCTAAGGAGAAGAGAACAATGAAGAAAATATTAAGCGTTGTACTGTTAACATTTATGCTGTTTACTGCGGCATGTGGAAAGGATGACTATCCTCCGGTAGCAATCAATGAAGAAATTGATCGTTGTGAAGTATGCAATATGGCAATTAAGGATGATGCATATGCAACGCAAATTATTACGAAGGAAGGTCGCTCTCTTAAATTCGATGATCTTGGCTGCTTAGTGGAATGGCGTAATGAGCATAGTGCAGACAGCATTGCAGCAACGTATGTACGCGATCATAACAGCTTGGAATGGATTAAATACGATAAAGCCTACTATGTGTACGATGCATCGATCCAAACACCTATGGCTTACGGTGTCATTTCATTCGAGACAGAAGCAGCTGCTAATAGCTATATGAACGAGCATGGGGTTGGAATGTTAATGGATGCAGAAGCTTTAGCTGCTCATTCATGGGAAGTGAATAAAGAGATGATGGGTTCTCACGATCACGGCCATAGTCACGGGCATGATCATTCAGATGCGCATGATGATGCAGAAGCACATGATGATGCAGATGCGCATGATGAAGAAGAGGCACATGGTGAAGCGGATGCTCATAACGAAGCAGCAGTGCATGATGATGCCGCATAGTGAGGTTGTCACACTTGGTAAAGCAGACGACCATAACAGAGCTCATGCTGGCTTATATTAGGCAGCTAAAAGCTCCTCCCTCATCATCACGGTTTGCTTAGAAGGAGATTATTATGAATCACTTTACAACGATTATGAAGCGGGAGCTGAGGATAGGCTTCCGCAATCCGTGGGCATATTCCTTTCTCGCATTATTTGTTATCTTTATGCTGAGCATGCTCCTTATCCATCAGCAGGGCTACAGCTCTGGCTACTCTGGTGTTACAGGAATGCTTATGAATTTAACGTTATATTTGCTACCGCTTATTACTCTAATGCTAGGAGCATTCTCCATAACTGGTGAGAAAGAGGATGGCAGCGCTGCATTGCTATATACGTATCGATTAAGCATGACGAGCTGGTTAGGTGGTAAATATATCGGGCTGCTGCTTGTCCTGATCTCGATTGTAACAATTGGCTACAGCGTAACAGGTATCATTAGCAGCTTTACAGCGAGCGGTTTTACCGCATCTGTGTACGCTTTGCTCTTTATATTCGCGGTGCTGCTGATTGCTGCGTTTCTAGCGATTGCTATGGTTATTGGTGCTATCGCCTCAACGCGCTGGCAGGCGTTAACCTATGTAATCGGAATATGGTTCTTCTTTATTATTGGCTGGTCACCGATTATGATTGCCTTGCTCGGACAGCTGCCATATTTGTGGATAAAGCCGCTTCTTACGATTATGACCTTCTTCAACCCGGCAGAATGGATTAGAGTTTATATCATTGCTGCATTAGGTGGTGGCATGATCGTTGGACCTGAGTATTACCAATGGATTACTTGGGTTACGCATCCTTCTGGTCATATAGCGTTTACTTTACTGACGATTGGTTATGTGCTTGGAAGCTTAGCGTTAGCAGGCTGGCTATGGAAAAGGGGGCGATATCGTGGATAACGTTCTGCAGCTAACTGATGTGTCAAAAGTCATTGCTCAGAAGCAGCTCGTGGCGCCATTCTCGCTTTCTTTTACTGCTGGTCAAATTGTCGCCCTCTGTGGTGGGAATGGCGCAGGAAAAAGCAGTATTATTCGGATGATTGCTGGCTTAAGCAAACCATCAACCGGCTCTATAACGCTGAACGAGCTGACGATAGAAGCACAGCCGGAGCAGTATTTATCAGCTATAGGCTACATGCCTGATGATTATCAGTTCACCGGCAGCTTTACAGCTTACGAATCATTGAAATTCTGGGGAGAGCTTAAGCAACAGTCAACAGAACGAGTTCGAGAGCTGCTAGCGCTCGTTGGCTTACAGGATACAGGGAAGAAGAAGGTGCATCAGTTTTCGAAAGGGATGAGGCAGCGGCTGCTGCTAGCGCAGGCATTGCTTAGCAAGCCAGCACTGCTGCTGCTAGATGAGCCTACGAATGGCTTAGATCCATACTGGATGAAGCAGTTTGTTTCGATTATTGATGAGACAGCAAGGCAAGGCACGCTTGTGTTGTTCTCCACGCATCAGCTGCAGGTAGCTGAAGCAGCAGCTGATCATATTGTTCTCCTTGATCAAGGGCAGATAAAGCTGTCGTCCAGCTACAGTGACATAAAGCAGCAATATGGGGAAGAAGGAATACAGAAAGCCTACGAGCAGTTATTTTGGGGCGAGGAAGGGCCGATGAAACGTGTACGAAGCTAAACAGCAATCAAAGCTGCGTAAGCGAGTGCAGCTTGCTATTCTCATGGTGGCAGCGATGAGTATCCTTGCGGTCATCTTGTATATGACGCTGCAGCCCAAAGGAAGCAAGATCGTTACCGTTGGTGATTCACTTCCACAGATTGAGCTGCTTAGCTTAGAGGGCGAGAAGAGAACGCTAAAAGCAGCACAGGATGGACCGATGCTTATAAATTTGTGGGCAAGCTGGTGCAAGCCTTGCATCAATGAGCTTCCATTGCTGAATGAAGCACAAGCATTTGCTCCGGAGGTTGCTTTTGTAGCGATCAACATGAAGGAAGGTCTTGATAAGATCAAGCCGATGATCGAGCGCTACGACTTAACGATGGAGGTGCTTCGAGATGAAGAGCTCGCCTGGAAGAGAGCGCTTGGTGTTCAGGGATATCCGGTAAGCGTGCTTATTGATGCAGAGGGGACCATTCAACGAATTCACCATGGAGCTTATACAGAAATAGACGAGATATTGGAGCAGATCGCGGAGATCTCATCTTAGATAAGCTAGCGTGAATCAGGCGCTAATATAAGCAGCCCGCTAGGGTTAGGACGTTCCTAACCCTAGCGGGCTGTGCTATCTACTGTCTATTGTATGTTAAGCATTGCTTTGTATTTGGAAGCGAGTATGATCCTGCTGACGCTCGATCGTAAAGCTCCAGCTCCACGTTTCAGCTCGTTCCTGAACCATCGATAGGCCGAACTGCTCGCTGCGAGATAATAACTGCTCAGTTATGCCCACTCCATCATCTTTAACACAGCAGTACCAACCACCTTCCGTAGGGAATGCGTCGATCCAGATGTTATTTGCCTTCGCATGCTTTCTAATGTTGTGCAGCGCTTCTCGAATGGACAGCAGCAGATCAATTCGTTCCTTCAGCGAGAGCAGCTCATCCTCCAGCCTCCAGTTCACGTGAATGCTGACATCCATGAGCATCTCCAGCTCACTTAGAAATTGCTTCAGCTGCTCTTGCATGCGCAAGCCCTGTACTTTTATTGGCGAGCGCAGGCTGGCGATTGCTTCGCGAACATACGCATTCGTATGATGAATTTGTGCTTTCAGCTTCCGATAATGCTCCTCCGATTGCTCGCCGTGCGCTTGCTCTAGCTGGACATTCAGCAGAAACAGTGATTGAGCGATCCCGTCATGCAGCTCGGCAGCAATATGCTCTCGTTCAAGCAATACCTCCTGCATCGCCTTCGCTTCAGCTAGCTCCTGCTGGCTTCGCTCCATTATAGTAAACAGTCTCGTTAAAAATACGATGGTAACAATAAATACGATGACAGGGGATAGTAAATTCCCAAGATCCATCGATATATAGGACAGCAAAAACTCGTGTCGGATGTACTCCCATAAACCAATGGTTAGTGTCGGGATTATTAGAATTAGCCATTTATTCAATTTGTAGTTCATGGTTCGCTCCTATTCGCAACTTATTGATCCTGTACCCAGCCCTTTTCATATGCATAGCGAGTAAGCTGTACACGATTGCTCAGATGCAGCTTCTGCAATATATTCTTCAAATGATTTTTAACCGTGTGCTCAGAGATTTCGAGCTGGACAGCGATCTCGCGATTAACAAATCCTTTGGCAACTAATCTTAAAATCTCCTGCTCTCTAGCCGTTAACGGGTGACTCTCTGAATCAGAGCTTGGCTTAGCCGTAAATTCCTTTAGCATGCGAAACGCGAGCTCCTTCGTTACAGGCGCTTCATCTAAGGCGACAGCATGCAAATAATCTAGCCAAGTGCTAGGCTGCAGGTTCTTTAATAGATAGCCTTGGGCTCCGTATTTTATCGCTTCAAATAGATGGGTGATATCATCTGAGACGGTAACGATAATAATTTTTATATAGGGAAAGTTGTTTTTTAACTGCTTAGTAGCCTCTAGACCACCGATTCCCGGCATCTGAATGTCCATCAGAATCAGGTCAGGCATATATTGCTCCGTTAAGGTAATCGCTTCTTCTCCAGACGCACCTTCTGCAACGATAATAAAATGTGGGTCCTGTCCAATAATCGTTCGGATGCCTTCACGAGCATATTCATGATCGTCAATAATTAATATTCGACAGCTAGACATGGAATTCTCCTTTCCGAACTTGCATCATATTAGACTTCATTATAGCACGCGTTCACATTAGTAGAATGACTCCAAGGAGCTATATGTAGGATCAGGCGTTGGGTATCGCTCATGATTATGCTAAAATATAGGTCAAGACTTTAAGCTAATCCTTCTTTATCAACGACATTGTTCAATTGGAACATGTGCCAAAGGAGATAGGGGACGGATTATGACAGTTTAGGAGGGGCATATGGAGAATGTAGTAAATACTCAACAGGATTGGCTGCAGACCTGGCTTGTCGATGTAGGTGTGGGTGAGAATTCGGCCGAGGGATTAAGCACAATTATATTAATGATTGGCATCGCCTTGTTAAGTGTTATAGCAAATTATATTACGAAGAAGGTCGTACTTAAGTTCATTACTTTCTATATCAACAACAATAAAATAAAGTGGGATAACTATATGCTGGAGCGAAAGGTGTTTCATAGACTGTCTCACATCGTTCCCGCAATTATTATATATTTGTCGACCTACTTGTTTACAGAATACGCGAGTTTAATCGAAAAAGGCGTTACGATATACTTGATCGTCGTGATTTTACTCGTTATTAACTCGTTTCTTAATGCCATTCATGATTACTATATTACACTTGAAATATCAAAAACACGTCCAATACGAGGCTACATTCAAGTCGCTAAAATTATTCTCTTCATTATGGGGGGAATCTTGCTTCTATCCAGCTTGTTCGGAGTAAGTCCACTTATTCTGCTCAGCGGGCTAGGTGCGTTATCCGCTGTGACGATGCTTGTATTCAAAGATTCGATCCTTGGATTAACAGCAGGAGTACAGCTTACGACGAACGATATGGTCCGTGTAGGCGATTGGATTGAAATGACCAAGTATGGAGCAGACGGAGATGTTATCGATATATCACTAAATACCGTAAAGGTGCAAAATTGGGATAAGACGATTACGTCGATACCGACCTACGCACTAATCTCAGATTCATTCAAGAACTGGAGAGGGATGCAAACATCCGGTGGTCGACGCATTAAGCGCTCGATTAATATTGATACAAGCAGTATTACGTTCTGCACGCCTGAAATGCTTGAGCGCTTCAAAAAAATTCATTATTTGCGAGAGTACATTGAGACCAAGGAGCAGGAGATCGAAGCATATAATACAGAGCATAATGTAGATCGCTCCGTAAAAGTAAACGGCAGAGGGCTTACCAATATCGGTATATTTAGAGTGTATATTCAGCAATATATCGAAAAGCATCCTAAAATTCATAAAGAGATGACCTGCATGGTTAGACAGCTGCAGCCGGAGGAATCTGGACTTCCACTGGAGATTTACGCATTTGCTAATAGTACGGCTTGGGCGATTTATGAGGGAATACAGTCGGATATATTTGACCATATCTTCGCCGTGGCGCCGGAGTTTGGCCTAAGAATCTTCCAAAAGCCAACTGGTTATGACCTGAAAAGCGGCCTACAGCAGGAGGACGCGGAGAAAGAGTTCGGTTAATAGATTTTTGATATAGAAATATTTGGATGAATATGCTATATTATTTTTAGCGAAGAAGCACTTCCATAAGAGGGAGTGCTTTTTTTGTTATCAAAATTATATGGAGAGTGAGCACCGAAATGGAAAAGAGTATATCGATTCTAGCAGTAGTAGTAATGTTGATGACTTTCGTAAGCGCTGTCTCTGCAGCGCCAGCAAACAACAACGTCCCTACATTCAAGGTGGATGGCAAGCTGTTCGTCACTCCAGCTGGCGAGCCACAGCCATATATTATCAAGGATAACCGCACAATGGGATCTCTACGCTTAATCGCTACAGCGCTTGGAGTAGAAAGTAAAAATATTAAGTGGGATAATGCGAAGCAAACGGCAACGTTGACTAGAGGGGATAATACGGTATTGGTTACAGTAGGCAAGAAGGTTATTGCGGTTAATGGTAAGAACGTAACAATGGATACCGTGGCTGAGATGAAGCAGGGGCGTGTGTTTATTCCGGCTCGGTATATTGGCGAAGGGTTAGGCGTAACAGTGAAGTTTGAAAGTGTAACGAATAGTGTTCTGTTCATTACGAAAAAAGATAGTGAGATCTCTTATGATAACTTTACGGATATGGGTTTTAATCGCTTGATTAAACTACCGTTCACACAAGAAACAAGTGACGGATTAAAGTTAACGGTGCATAGTGCGTATTTGTATAAGACTTCATCTGCAGAAGCAAAGGCATTGCAAGAGAAGTATGAATTTACTAAGTTCGATCAAGCGAAGGACATTCTAATCATGAACTTTACCCTTGAAAATAATACGGGTAGAGTGGTGCAAGAGAATTATCGTGATATGAATCCTAAATTTTATGTGACAATGAAGTTCGGAGAGACAATGAATCCGGCAGTTTCTATGATCCATAGTGATTATGAAAATGACACAACATATATTAGAGACTATAGATTAGAAAATGGAGAAAAAATCACAAGTAATATAGCGTTCCTCAATGTTACTGATAAAGATATTGATTTTATTGGAATCGGTACAAACTATAAAGCTGAAAGTCAGTATCAAAGAATTGCAGAGAAGGTGGATTAAATGAAACGATTATATCTATCTTTACTGATCCTAGGTTTGCTGATTGGGTTAATACCTAATCAGCAAGCTCAAGCAAAAGTAAATATAGAAGTCGAGGAATATTATAATGTTGAACCAGAAGAAGGACTAAGCGAATCAAGAAAAAATTATGAAATTCCATACCCTAAAGACGCTGCTTCGGTGTTATATCAATCTGACACGTATTCCTACGATAAAGGTACCAATAGAATAATAAAATTTTCACCGAACCGTGAAAAAGAAATTATTGAAGTAACAATTTTAGGTGAGAAGGTAACTGGAACAATAGATGTTAAAGGTTATAAAAATAGTGATGGCACCAAATTATCATCTAACCCAGGTAATGTATTTTGTCGATATAGTGATGGCTATGATTGGCAAGCAAACACCTATAACCTCACCGATGGAAGGGAATATTATAAACGTTATACAAGTAATGAACCTGTACCACCTTCTAAAACTACACCACCGACAGACATTCCATACGGAAAAGTACATGATATTACGACCTTTGTAGATCCCTCGTTTAATATTGCTGGCACAACTTGGTTAAATGTAGAAACTGTTATTCCAAGTAATAAAGTCATACATAACACTGTACATCTACCTAAAGATAACGATCATATTAAACCTACATTAGGTAATCCTGCATTTGTTGCAAATCAAAAGTATGATCCATACAAACCAACTATCGGTACACAATATTCTCCTACTCGATTGGTACTAAAAGAACTTAGAGATATTTATTCTAATAATCCAGCATTCTTAACAGGACATGCGGCTTGCAAAATGTACCCTGTAACCATTGAGTACATACTTGTAGCAAAAGCAGAAGTAGAGACTTATAAGTATGACGGAACAATAACGTTTAAGTACATTAAATCAGAAGATCCAATGTTGGTTGGTGAGCTTATTGCAGATCCAAACAGCATTAAGTTTGCTGATAAAGACATTAAAGTAAATGTTACACTGAACGCAGAAGTAATTAATATGAAGGATCCTGGTGCATTACGGGACTACAGAATCTATCTGAGGACAGAAGATAACAGTCAAAGTGCACCGTTAATCAAGATAACTGCAAATGGAAAGACAAAGGTTACAGGAACCTATGAATTTACGATACCAAAGACAGCATTGGCTGGGAAAGAAGATTTAACACAAATATTTAATGGACGGGCAAAGGTAGATTTTAAGTCAGGCATGTACAAGGGAGAACTAGATACGGGCTTATTAACCGCTAACACCTATGTCTATAAGAAAGCTGATCCACCACCACCCGTTATAAAACCCGAGCTTAAAAGTCCAGTAGCAATCATCAACGGCGATCAAGAGGTCAAAAAAGGCGATTATGCTGTGTTTCATGGTTTAGAGTCGTATGATCCCGATGGCTATATTGTGGAGTATCGCTGGACAATGCCAAATGCGAAAGATGCACCACCTAGTGAGTGGAATCCAGCAGGAGAAACCGCTACAGCTTGGTATGATCAACTCGGTCCACAAAGATTACAGCTACATGTTAAGGATAATGACGACTTGCAGCATAGTACGATTCATTCTCTCGTTGTTATAGAACCTACAGTAGAAGCAGCAATTACGCAAACAGGAACACTTAAAGAAAATAGAAAAGTAACCTTCACTGAATCCTCTAATACCCCCCTAAAATATCCAACCATCGATACTAAAACCACATGGAAAATCGAATCTTTAAACGAAAATCTTAATAATCAAATTAAATACGAAGGTGCATTAAAGGGAAAAAAATCAATTGATGTACTATTCAAAAAAGCAGGAGATTATCGAGTAACTGTTTCCGTTGAAAATACCGCTGGCTATACGAGTACAGCAACGCAGGTCTACACGATTAAGCTTGATGAAGAGCCATATGCAAATTTTGAATTTCAGAAGAAAATTTATCGTGATCCTGAAAGAGGTAACATTGCAACCTTTACGCTTAAAGATCGGTCCTATTCGTTTGACGGTGACACGATAGCCAAACGAAATTGGTATGTAGTCTTTGATGCGAATGATGATGGTGTGTTTAATGAAACCAGAAAACTGTTCGCTACAGGCAATGAAACTGAAGTGAGCTATGAAACAAGACATGTCGGAGAATATCGCTTCATGCTTGAAGTTCAAGAGGAATTTGGTCAACCGACCATTGAAGCCTTTGTAACGGCAAGTGACAGAAAGAAATCTAATACGTGGCAATAGGGGAGAAGTAATGATGAAAAGAATTAGTTTATTCATTCTTACATTACTGCTCTTGCTTACTTCAATACCTACTGGCTATGCCATACAAAAGGGAGATGATGTGGGGCAGGTTCTAAACTTGCCTCCATTTGTTGATTTTGAAGTAAAAGAGAAGCGTAAAGTAGACGTGATTATCGATGTTGGCAATACGAGTAAAACGTTGGATGAAGTGAATAGCTTTATTAATTTACAGCTAAGACCAAAATTACAGGCTGACGGATTAGATTATAAGATCCATGTAGAGAAGTCTAATGAAGGGAAGACCCGTCAATATTTTGCAGCAACCCCCTTCATAGACAATAGTGACTTAGGGCATATGAGTTTTGATTACTGGGGGCCTTTATATTATTATGACACATTGACAAATGAAGTCGTAAAAGTATCTGATACTGCTATAGATTCAGCTACAGGCGCTATTAATATAGCCTACATGTTAGAAGATGAGAAAACAATTTTCTATTACGGTCCTGGTGTAAGACTCACACAGTTTGGAGATCCAACAAACGATGGATTAGTAAGATCAGGCCAACCAATGTTTTATCCCTACGGCCCTGCCTGTATTGCAGAAGGGGTAGAATCAGATAATGTGGCATCTCCATATGATCAATTTATTGGTCATGTGACACTAACGCAGGACGGTAGAATTATAGGTATGACCAGAGGGCCAGCAAACTCTGGCAATTGGAATAATTGTAGAATGCCAGCATACCAAGTTGTTTATTATGATTATGAAGATGCTAAGAGATCTGTAGAAAGTTTACCTTGGAGTAGTGGTATTTCAGGTTTCTTTGGGAGTCCTTGGGGACATAGCACTACAAGACTTGATGCATTAAATCATTTTATGTATATGTACCAATCAACATCTAGTCCATGGACTGATTCTGATTCTATAGCAAAAAATACCCGCTTTCTTGTGACAAGTGATGGAGCTTTATATGATACAAATCATATTGGTTTCAAGTATTATTCCAGCCTAGATAGATATTTAGCGAGTAAGGGGACAATTGCACCAAATTATGTATCACAAGGGATATATCAAAATCAGAGTAATTATCAAACCACAGCTGATAAAGGGGATTATGGAACACTAAAACAACCTTATAAACTAGATCCAGCAACAGGAGATTTAATTTTTAGTGACCCTATATTTTCGGAATGGGAAGCTGGATACGGAAGTACGTATTATTATACTGTATCAAGGTTTGATAGAAGTGAGAATAGCGTTATAAAAGGAAAAATTAATGAAGGATCAACAGAATATTATGACAATAAGTTTGAATCTCATTTGCATTGGTGGGCAATTACAGATGATGGAAGAATAGTTACAATAGATAGAAATATATTCAAACTGATCATCATGGACGACGTAGATGGAGAAAAACACTATATTGATATGACAGGCTTTGATCGAACAGGTCTCGGATATATACAACCATCAGGATTGTTAGGTAGTGATTTGTTTTTTACTTCAACTACTAAAGATGGAACAACACCTTTATTATATAAATTGAATCTTGATACTGAAGAATGGAGTGCGGTATTAGATAAAACATTTATAGCTGAAGATTGGGCTCTAGGGGGGAGGAATAAAGTAGATATCAGATTAATTCCATACCTAGAGCATGTAATTGGAGACAAAAGGTACATGATAGACGTTCTTAATGAAGTAACTTATAGATCTGACGCAGAGAAGTACTATGTAAGGATAGATGATAGCTCACTAATGCAGCTTAATAATAGTCGTAATCTAGCAGACTTAGCTGCTGAAATGACTAAACAACAAGTCACCTATCTTGCGCTTGGTACTGGTAAGAACGAGGAATTACATAGAAAACTTCTAACCACAATAGATAATAGAGGTAGGTTTATAACCAATACAGATATGAACGTAGCACTTCAAGAAGTGGCCGGCATGATTACAAACAGGAAAGAAGCAGATCTTCATGTGCTGATCGCTAATGAAACGATATCGCTTACTACGATTAAAGATGGATTAAAGCAGCTGCAAACCGAATTGCAAGCGGAAAATATTATTTCATCGATCCATTATATACAAGGTACTTCTACGTCAAAGGTATTTGATCTAGTAAGTAGAATTAACTGGCGTGACGATCGTAATAATTATGTCATTATGTTTAATCGTGGAAGCCTATCTGAGCTAAGTAGCACAGAGTATGAGGTAGATCTTGCTACGGAGTTAGGTGGTCAATATGCCAGTTATATTGCGATTGGTACAGCTGCCAATAAATTACGTAATGAAAGCTTAATTGCTACTAATAAAAGTGGTGGTGTATTTACGAGCAGCACATCTATGAGTGCAATTAAAACCGTCATCGCAAAGCATATCAAGGACACCGCTGTTAAGAATCCTAAACGAGTGACAGATACCTTAGTGCTCAACTACGATCAGGAGACAGGCTCCTATAGCTCTGATCTGCTACTTAATACGTTCTATGAAGATGCTGAAAATGATCCGAAATTTAACGAACGCTTCAAAACAACACATGACCCTACAGTTTATGAAAATCACACCGGTGTCATGGCAGGAACAGGACAATATCAGCCTACACCAACTACGAAATTCACAAAAGTAGGTAAGTATGAATTGGTTGTCCAGGTTCAGGATAATCCAAGCACGAATGCAGCGTTTGCTAACTATCGAGAGTGGAGCTTAGATTCACTGTCGAGGCTAGTACTGTTTGTTCATAGAGCGCCCGTAGCGGATTTTACAGCTACGGTGAATACAAGTAGAAAGTTAACGATTGTTGATCTATCTTACGATTTAGATCGTTATTCTGAGCGCAATAAAGGAATTGTAACGGCAGTCTGGAAGTGGAAAAAGGCTGATGATATAGATTGGACGATGGGATCGCCACCAACGACACTGGCAGCCAATACGGACTATCTAGTGTCGCTTAAGGTTAAGGATAGAGACGGTGCCTGGTCCAATGAGGTCATCAAATTTGTGACAACGAAGGATAGCAACCAACCGCCGGTGGCACGCTTTATCGTAAATCCCAAATCGGTTTCATGGAGCAAAAACTTTACGCTCACTGACCAATCCTATGATCCCGACGGTGATCCTATTATTACAAGAGAGTGGATTGTTTCAAAAGAGGGAAAACAGCTGCTTACAAAAGGCAGCACACCAACAGGTAATGAGATTAAAAACGCAGCTATTAATGCAGGACTAAATCAGCTAGGCACGTATCAGATTCGATTGCGAGTACAAGATAGTGAAGGTTTATGGTCGTCTTGGTATCAGGATTATGCTGATGTTGTGAACCATGCACCGATTGCTCAATTTGAGCCATTAACGACTACGTATCGAGATACAATGAATACAGTCTTGAATATAACGGAAAATCCCGATCTTGATGGTGATGCCGTCACCTACAGGTGGAGATTAATGAAAGGAGATAAAACGTATAGTCTTGGAACAACAAAGGATGTTTCATTTCGCATACGTGATCGTGGTCTAGGTAAAGATGCTGTTGGTACATGGTCCTTGGAGCTACGAGCTACAGATCCGCTAGGGGCTGAAAGTTATATGACGCATAGCTTCCAGGTACTCAATCAAATTCCAACAGCTGAAATTATAAGCTATCCTGTCTATGGTTATGTTGACGAACCGTATAATTTTACAGCAAATAGTGATGATCCTGATAGCGAGGATCGAAGCAGTTTGAAATATTTTTGGAAGCTGACTACACCTAGTGGCAAAGTAATTTCTTACTATGATAAGAATCTATCCAATATCAAGCTTGACGAAAAAGGCACTCATACGATGGAACATTGGGTACAAGATCAGTTAGGCGCTGAGAGCGAAGTAGATAAAATTAAATTTTCAATACTCAACAAGCGACCAGTCGCTGATTTTACACGAACTCCAATTACGGCCTATCGTAACGTTAACATTGACTTTAAGAGTCTAGGAACAGATTATGATGGCTGGATCGAAGCTTATCGTTATGAGCTGCTTAGAGACGGATTATCACCATTAACACTAAGTACGGATGCAGACTTTATTCGTTCATTCAGCTCCATTGGCACATTCGATATTCGTCATACAGTGACGGACAATGACGGTGCTTCAGATTCCATCGTGAAGAAGATTTACATTGTCAACCGCGCGCCGAAAGCAGAAGTGACGCAGCCAAGCGGTACAAGCACAGCAACGGCAACAGAATTTAATACGCTAAATCCTACCATTCGCTGGACGATGACGGACGCAGACAACGATCCGCAGGTACAATACCAGCTGCAGCTGAAAAACCAAGCGGGAACGGTGCTGCGCACAACAGCAGCCACAACAACTGTTAATAAATACTTTACGATTCCTAATGGTTGGCTATCAGAAGGGCCGATATATCGCGTAGCAGTACGTGTTTACGATGGCTATGAGTGGAGCGACTATTCAGTGGACAAGTACTTTTATTTACAGCTTAATCGCCCACCAACTGCAGGCTTTACGCATTCACCAGTCGTCATTTATGAAGGAGATCAACTAAAAATCAGGCATGCGGTTGACGATCTGGACCTTGATACACTGTCCATTCGGTATACGGTTACTGCACCCGATGGTCAGAAAAGCTATTATCCCAACGCATCCAGTTATTATATCGTCCCTTGCAGCAAATATAATAGTGATGCGTTCACGCTATCGCAGCTTTTGCCGGGGAGCTATCATATTGAACAGGTGGTTACGGATTCAAAGTCTGAGCCTGTTAAGCTAACACGAACGATTCAGGTTGGACAGCTTAGCATTGTCGGACAGGTCGCTCATACTGAAACATGGGAAAGCCATAGAAATAAGTATAATGAATCTTTACCAGCAGATAGCTCTAAGCAATGGCTGCCACTGCAGTTTTACAGCGGAGAACGCTTCATGCTTTCTGCCGATACAACATTAGCCGATCACGCTGAAGCGGGCAGTACAACCTATGCAGTGAATGTGTCCGTACTACTTCAAACAACAGGAACCTCAGTAGAGCTCTCCTATGAGAAGGATTTACGATGGACTGGCAGCATGTGGGAGGAAGCCTTTAGCAACCTGGCTCGTGGCAAGCATACGTTTACGTTTAATGTGCACTATTCGAATGGTGTTATCAAGCAGCACGATGTCGACATCGAAATTATCGGTAAAGCGAGTGAGCTAGCCGGAGTGCATCGCTGGAAATGAGGAAATAAGACAGTAAATAAGACAGTAAATAAGCCAACAAGACAAGAAGGAAAATAAAACGACTAACTCTGAGTATTCGAACAGAACAACAAAAAATCCCGAGAGAAGCTATGTGCTTAGCATCTCTCGGGATTTTTTTGCGCTCGTATCGATGAAAACCTACTTGAATAATTTAACTATACGCTTGGTAATCGCAATGACATCATACGTTATACAGCTGACTATATCGCTTTGAACTGCTCATAAAAACGATCGATAGCATAATATGCCGCCCCGCGCACAGCGGAATGTTCTTTCAGCTCGGCAAACAGAATTTTGAGCGCTTCGCTATGAAAGGAAAGGGCACGCTGCTGTACCGTTTGTTGTATAGCAGGCATGATCCACTGCTCCGCACTGCTCATGCGATTACCGATCATTACGCAATCTGGATTAAGGGTATTAATAATGTTGGCTATGCCGATGCCAAGAAAACGGCCGATATGATCGAAAAGCTTCAGCACATCTTCATTACCTAGCTGTGCTGCGGCAATAAGCTCATCCAAGCCTTCGTAGCCTAGATGAGAAGCTTCTTCAAGCAAAGCCTTCTCCGAAGCATAAAGCTCCCAGCAGCCTAAGTTTCCACAGCTGCATTCCTTGCCATCAAATGATATCGAAAGATGACCCAATTCACCTGAAAAGCCGGATGTACCTTTATACAGCTCCTTATCAAGGATCATGCCTGAACCAATACCATAGCCGACACTGAGATAAACTAGATTGCGAATGCCTTGACCAGCACCATACTTTTGCTCACCCTGTGCGCCCGCATTTGCTTCATTATCAATGATGACAGGCAGCTGATACCGTTCTGATAGCATGCTTTGCAGCGGAACCTCGCGCCATTTCATATTTGGAGCAAATAATATATTGCCATCCTGATCAACAATGCCGGGTGCTCCAACTCCTATGCCGACAACGCCGTAAGTGCTATCTGGTACTTGTTTGATCAATGCATCAATATTAGCAGTCAATGTATCGAAAGCGAGCTCACGCTGCTTTTGCTTAAGCTTCTCATAGCGTTCTTCAATAATGTTTCCGTTCAGATCGACAAGGACACTACGTATATAGTTAACTCCCAAATCAACACCAATGGCATAACCGGCCCGTTCATTAAACAGTAAGAGCACGGGCTTGCGTCCTCCGCTGGATTCACCAGGACCGATCTCTATCACTAGATTGTTCTCAAGAAGCTCATTAACGAGACTTGATACGGTCGCTTTGTTCAAGCCTGTAAGCTCGGAAATTTGTGCCCTAGAAACAGGTGAATGCTTGCGAATACAGTGGAATACAATATAGGAATTCATTTTCTTTACTAATGCAAGATCTCCTGTTGCTTTCGACTTCAACGAACTTCCCCCGTCCTAAACTTAATGTAAAAACAGTATAGCATATAAATAACTTAGTTTAACAGATAAATTAAGTTTAGGACATAATAGGCTATTCATCAAGCAGTTGGATAACTTTATCCATAAACTGCTGTTCAGTAAATACCATAATCGGTTCATCATAGTTAGCTTGCAGCTCGGATGTGAGGGTAGTATCGATAATATCAGATAGATAACTGTCCCTATGGGCGAGTTTTACGATATAGCCATCCTCTAGCACTTTATACATACCTGTTTCTTCACCTTGAATATAAAATCTTTCTACTGGATTGTTCCCCGAAGCTTTATTGAGAATGAGATAGTACTGCTCACCAGGCATAAATAATGGGTTGTCATTAAATGAGCATTTACTGTTTCCTGCTTGTAACACATGGATCGTTGTAAGCTCCTTGTCACCCTTCACTACATTCAGCACACTAGCCTCATAAAGCGTTTTATGGGTTGGCGAGTCGAACTCTTCAAGGGCTTGCTCAATACTTAGCTTTACGACAAGATCTGCTTCCTGGATCGCCTCCTCGAAAGGTAAAACCATCATATCAGCATAGATAGCACATTTCGTTTCTCCCAGAGTTTGACTAAAGTTGGGATGACTCCCTGGAGGGCTGCCTATAGAAGTGACTGTAGATGGTGGGGGTGAAGTTTGACAGGCTGCTACGACACTTAACGTAGTTATGAACAAGAGGACAAGTATAGACTGAACCCGTTTATTCCTCATAGCGATAGCCTCCAATGTCATTTTGTAATCTATACGCATTCATTAGATGTAAAGGATTTGTAATTTATTTACATAAACATTAGACGGCAATGAGATAAGTAAAGTTTTAAAGCCTTGCTATAGAGGGAAATCTATCAACCAAAATTAGGCTAAAAAAAATTTTAATAAATCTTACTTTGTTTAATAGACAAACTAAGTGTAGTTGTGTTATTCTTAGTCCAAGGTTAATTACTCAATTTAAGGAGGAGTTACTTCCATGACTTATTTCACTGATCTTAATAAAGTTCAATTTGAAGGTAAAACATCTAAAAACCCATTTGCATTCAAACATTACAATCCATCTGAGGTTGTATTCGGTAAAACAATGGAAGAGCATCTTCGTTTTGCAGTAGCATACTGGCATACTTTTAATGCTAACGGTACAGATCCGTTCGGTGCTGGCACAATGGTTCGTACTTGGGATAAATTCGACGGTCTTGATCGTTCAAAAGCTCGCGTAGAAGCAAACTTTGAATTTATGGAAAAGCTAAACATTCCATTCTACTGCTTCCATGATGTAGATATCGCTCCAGAAGGCGCAACACTTCAAGAGTCTTTCAAGAACCTTGATGTAATCGTTGCCATGCTGAAGGACTACCAAAAATCTACTGGCAAAAAGCTTCTATGGAACACAGCTAACAACTTTACAAACCCGCGTTATGTACACGGTGCAGCTACTGCAGCTAACATCGATTCTTACGCTTATGCAGCAGCTCAAGTTAAAAAAGGTCTTGAGATCGGTAAAGAGCTTGGCGCTGAAAACTATGTATTCTGGGGCGGTCGTGAAGGTTACGAGTCTCTACTAAACACAGACATGAAGCTAGAGCTTGATAACTTGGCACGCTTCTACCATATGGCAGTTGATTATGCACAAGAAATTGGCTTTGATGCACAATTCCTAATCGAGCCTAAACCAAAAGAGCCAACTAGCCATCAATATGACTTTGATGCTGCAACAACAATTTCATTCCTTAAAACTTACGGCCTAGAAGATAAATTCAAGCTAAACCTTGAAGCTAACCATGCAACGCTTGCTGGCCATACATTTGAGCATGAAATCCGTGTAGCTGCTATTAACGGCATGCTTGGTTCTCTAGATGCTAACCAAGGTAATATGCTACTTGGCTGGGATACAGATGAGTTCCCAACAGATCTATACTCTACTACTCTAACAATGTACGAAGTACTAAAAGCTGGCGGTCTTGGCCGCGGTGGCGTTAACTTTGACGCTAAAGTTCGTCGTTCTTCCTTCCAAATGGACGATCTAGCACTAGCTCATATCGCTGGTATGGATAGCTTTGCATGGGGCTTGAAAGCTGCTGCAAAACTTATCGACGAAAAAGTACTTGATAGCGTGATCGAAGATAAATATGCAACGTTCAAAGAAGGTCTTGGTGCTGATGTTGTTGCAGGTAAAACAACGCTTAAAGATCTTGAAGCATATGCTTTAACTAACCCTGTACCTCGCAACAAATCTGGACGTATCGAAAACCTACGTCTACGTCTAAGCGAAGTTATCTTCAGCGTTTAATACGCATAACGATTAAAACATTCATAGGTTATACCAATACAGCTCGTCCTTGTGACGAGCTGTATTTGAACTCACGCAGCGTTTTGCTGCTAGGAAGCTTATTCAAAGATAGAGCGAAACGCAAAGTAAATGCTTTCGAAGCGGCGTTTCGCTGCAAGGAAGCATATTCATAGAAGAAGCGAAACGCTTTAGGAGGGTTTTTAATGAGCTATGTTATCGGTGTCGATCTTGGGACAAGTGCGGTTAAGACGCTTCTTATGGATCGCAATGGGAAAATTGCTGCTGAAGCTACGCGCAGCTATCCTTTATTTCATGACCGTCCAAGCTGGAGTGAGCAAAAGCCAGAGGATTGGGTGACTGCTACGATTGAAGCAATGAAGGAAGTAGCTTCTGCTGCAGGAATCGATGCTTCTTCGATTGAAGGCATTAGCTTCTCTGGTCAAATGCACGGTCTTGTTCTATTAAACGCTAACGGCGAGGTTGTTCGTCCTGCAATTCTATGGAATGACACGCGCACGACTGAGCAATGCCGCGAAATCGAGCAGGTGCTTGGTGATACGCTATTAAGCGTGACACGTAACCCGGCGCTTGAAGGCTTTACGCTGCCGAAGATTTTATGGGTGCGTCAGCACGAGAAGGATTTGTTCGATCAAGCAACAATCTTTGTGCTTCCGAAGGATTATGTACGTTATCGCTTAACTGGCGAGCTTCATATGGATTATTCCGATGCAGCAGGTACATTAATGCTTGATGTTGCTAATAAAAAATGGAGCAAGGAAGTATTAAGCGCATTCAACTTGCCTGAAAGCTTCTGCCCAGCGCTTGTTGAATCTCATGGCTTGGTTGGCACATTGCTGCCAGAGGTTGCTTCTCAAACAGGACTATCTGCAGAGACGAAAGTATTTGCAGGTGGTGCAGATAACGCATGCGGAGCGATTGGAGCAGGCATTCTGTCAGAAGGCTTAACGCTAAGCAGTATCGGTACGTCAGGTGTTATTCTTTCCTATGAAAATGATAAAACGAAGGATTTTGGTGGCAAGGTTCATTTCTTCAACCATGGTAAAGAAGATTCCTTCTACGCGATGGGGGTAACGCTTGCAGCTGGTTACTCGCTAAGCTGGTTCAAGAAAACATTTGCTCCTAACGAATCATTCGATGAAATGCTAGCTGGAATTGAAAATGTGAAGCCTGGTTCTAACGGCTTGCTGTTCACGCCTTACCTTGTTGGTGAGCGTACGCCACATGCTGATCCAAATATTCGTGCTAGCTTTATCGGTGTTGACGGTACACATGAGCGCATTCATTTTGCTCGTGCAGTAATGGAGGGCATCACATTCAGCTTGAACGAGTCGGTTGATATGTTCCGCCAAGCTGGTAAAACGGTTGATAAAGTTGTGTCCATCGGTGGTGGTGCACAGAACCCAACATGGCTGCAAATGCAGGCTGATATTTTCAATGCGACGGTTGTTTCGCTTGAAAATGAGCAAGGTCCTGGCCTTGGTGCCGCTATGCTTGCTGCATATGGCTGCGGTTGGTTTGAAAGCTTAGAGGCATGTGCTGATCAATTCGTGAAGCATGCAGATAGCTACGAGCCTAACCCAGAAGCTGTTGCAACATATGAATCGCTATTCCGCGTATATCAGCAAGTTTACGCTCAAACGAAAGAGATGAACGATCAACTGGTTGCTTTCCGCGGCTAATATGTATATAAAGCTCCTTTATGTTCACATACTAAGTGGGTATGAACTTGATTAGTTAACCCACTATGGAACATGAAGGAGCTGTTTTTATGAATATGCCTATGGCGATCTTATTCGATTTTGTTGATTCGGATAAAGCAGATCAGGCATTTTCCTTGCTGCAGGAGCTAGGCTATGACCCAGCGATGCATAACCCAACACGTTTACATATTCACGTTATTGGCGAGGATCTTACGTCTGCCTTGGAAATCTGTCAAGCACACGGCGGTACTTTAGTCGAACAGTCTACTATTCAAGAGGAGCTTATCGCGTCTACTGCTTATGGACTAGATGCGATCACGATACCTGCTCATCTCGTCAATGAGGATTTGGTAGATGATGAAGAACTACTGCTAGACATCGGCGATATGTCTTCTTTTTCAGGCGGTCGTGAGTAAGATTAGCATTGGGCATGCAGGTACAACAAAGGACCTCCGTAGATGGTGTACGGAGGTCCTGTTCATTTTAAATGCTCACCTGAAGATGAGATTAGTCGTCATATGCAAGGCTTTCCGCCGCATCTCGGCCAGCATTATAGCCTGTGGAAAAAGCGGCTGTAATGTTATATCCACCAGTGTATCCGTGTATATCTAATACTTCTCCACAAAAATATAGTCCGCTCATTAGCTTAGATTCCAGTGTACTCGGGTTAATCTCTTTAAGGTTAACGCCTCCACCTGTAACAAAAGCCTCCTCGATGCTTTGAGAGCCATGAATTCGAATAGGAAATGCTTTTATTAAGCGAGCAAGCTCCTGCCACTTATCCTTCGGAATATGATCGAACGTTAAATCCTCGCTCAGCTCAGCTTTTCTCATCAATATAGGTAGAATTCGCTCTGGTACATAGCTTTTCAACACGTTCCGGATTAGCTTTTTAGGCTCTTGCTGGCATAATAAGTAGGTCTCATCATATACGTTTTGCTGCGATATATCAGGCTTAAGATCTGCCGTGAGCATAATCGGTGTGCCAGTGCTTTTCTTTAGCTCTTTTACAACAAACTGGCTGCAGCGCAGCACGATTGGTCCTGATATCCCGAAGTGTGTAAAGAGCATGTCCCCGCGATGGGTAATGAGTTTTTTGTTCTTCAAGCTCCATACTGTCAGCTCAACATCACGCAGAGATAGTCCTTGGAGCTCCTTATCTTTTATAAAATGCTCTCTTGAAGTTAATGGAACCTCAGTAGGGAATAGTTCAACAATCGTATGTCCTGCCTCTTCCGCCCAAGGGTAGCCATCACCTGTAGAGCCTGTATGTGGGACAGATTTACCACCTACGGCTACGATTACCTTCTTACAGTAATAGATGTCACCGCTTTTCAGCTTAACGCCCTTTACTTTACCATTCTCGTAGAGTACCTTAGCAACAGGACTGTTTACTTTAATGTGGACGCCTTGTGCTCTCACCTTTCCGACGAGGGCATCGACAACAGACTTCGCCTTGTTAGACACAGGGAACATTCTACCGTTGTCTTCCTCCTTTAAAGCAATGCCGAGCGATTCGAAAAATTGCATGATGTCGTAATTACTGAAAGTAGCTAGTGAGCTGTACAGAAATCTGCCGTTGCCCGGTATATTTTTAATGAGCTCGTCCAGCTCTTTTGCATTGGTTACGTTACAACGACCTCCGCCTGAAATGCCTAGCTTTCTTCCTAGCTTGTCACCTTTATCAATTAGTAGTACACTAGCACTAGATTGACTAGCAGCAACAGCGGCCATTAGACCTGCTGAGCCTGCTCCAATAATGATAATGTCGTATGTCATTTTGCCCCTCTTTTACTTCTATGTTAGATTTTTATTAATTATAGCAATAATTTATACCGTTAAGAATGTTACCGAAGTAACTTGTATTTGTGTATACTAGATATTAGCATAAACATTAGTGAAATACATAACAAGCATGTATTTTGTAAGTGAATAGACGAAGCAGCCAGAATAGAGTTCTTTAATCGTTGATTAGATGCAGCATCACTGAACTATTAATGCAAATTACTTTGCTAAGGAGGCTTTTTGTGTATTACAAATTCGTGCTAATGATTCTTCTGGCTGTCATACCAGGAGTTTATTTATATTATTTTCCAGTTTATTGTGGTAGACAAAAGGTGCGTACCTTTATACTGGGATCGTTATCGCTAATAAGCATATTTGTACTAACACAAATCATAACATATAAATATAATATTCATTATATGGTTGCGGTCATTACCTTTTCATATGCCATATATTATGCGGGAAAAGGATGGGGCCTCTTCATTGCTGCAGTATTGATCTTATATGATTACCTGCAGTTTTCTTCTCCGCAACAATTTTTGCAATACGTTACATACATAACGATCATTACGTTTGTGTTTATTCTTAGTCACACACGATTTCATATGCTTGATGGCACGCGAAAAATACTCTTCATGCTTTCCAACCTCTGCACTTCTAGCGTACTACTTATACTTTTTTCATTACATATATCTGAAGAACCGTTCATATTTTTAAGGTCAGGTAACGAAGCATTTGAGACATTAGTGAAATGTTTTGTTTTTATTGTGATCGTTTTTCTATCATACAGTGGAATACTTAAACAAGAGCAAGCACAGCATTATAGAAAGAAATATGAAACAATAAAGGAGTCACATGATGAACTGAAAACCTGGGTACAGGTCATTCAATATGCACCATTCGCAGTTCTCAACATCAATCGAGATGAGCAAATTATATACGCTAACCAGCAAGCCTATCAGAATTATGACAGACTATCTGAAATTGATGTGCAAAGCACGCGCAGGCAACAGCTCAGTCATGTATTATCGGATGCGAGTTATCCAGTTGTGTCAAGGCTGATTCAGCAGGTGTTTGAAACGAGTATCCCTATACATACTACTGTGCAGAACGAAGAGCAAGAATTGATGTATTCTGCCATACCGATCTATTCCATCGACAAGGACGGTTTGCATGCAGTCGGATTATTCGTGCAAGATGTTACCGAGCTACAGGCACTACGTAGAGAGCTAGATCGAATGGATCGTTTAAGCCTCGTTGGTGAGATGGCAGCAAGCATAACACACGAAATTCGCAATCCCATGGCTGTAGTACGAGGCTATGTCCAGCTACTACAGGAACGCTCTCATGTAGCACAACGAGAATATTTCTCAATTATAATAGAAGAGCTAGATCGAACGAATCAAATCATTAGTGACTTCCTAACGTTAGCACAAAACAAGCGGGAACAAAAGTTTTCTAACAGCTTAAATGATGTCATTAATGAGCTTGTCCCTTTACTTCAGGCCGATGCTAACCTGCGAGGACAGATGCTAGTTGTAGAGCTCAGCGATCAATTGCCACCATATCAGATCAATGAATCGGAAATTAAACAGCTACTGCTTAATATTTCGCGCAACGGAATGGAGGCGATGCAGCAGGACGGGGTACTAACCATTAAGACGATGTTCGTTAATCGTCAAATCATCCTATCAATTGCAG
The DNA here is from genome assembly GCF_023715345.1 of Paenibacillus camelliae. Lineage (GTDB taxonomy): Bacteria > Bacillota > Bacilli > Paenibacillales > Paenibacillaceae > Pristimantibacillus > Pristimantibacillus camelliae. The sequence goes on along the minus strand of NZ_JAMBNY010000013.1, from coordinate 72,185 downwards.
ATACAGGACTTGGTATTCCCGATGAGCTAAAGCAAAAAATATTTGAACCCTTCTATTCCTCTAAGCGTATGGGTACAGGCCTAGGATTACCTTTATGTGCAAATATCGTGCATCGACATAACGGCAAAATTAGTGTTTTGAATAATTCTCAGCAGGGAACGATATTTCAGATTCACTTTCCTCTAGAGGAACAACTGTTAAGCTCGTAGGATTGTGTTGCACTGCCTTCTTACGTGAAGGTATAATGGAGAAGATAAACAACAAGGGAGTGTTATGAATGTCAATGTCATTTGAGAGATATATGTTGGATATGATTCAACCTATGCGTGACGAGCTAACAAGCATCGGAATTAAAGAGCTTCGCACGCCTGAGGAAGTTGAAGCTAATTTGCCAGATGCTAAAGGTACGGCACTAGTTGTCATCAACTCGGTGTGTGGATGTGCTGCTGGTCAATGCCGTCCTGGCGTAGCGCACGCATTGCAGCATGATGTAGTACCTGATCAATTGTTTACGGTATTTGCGGGTCAAGATAAAGAAGCAACAGCAAAAGCTCGTGAGTACTTTGCACCATATCCGCCATCTTCCCCTTCTATTGCACTAATGAAGGACGGAGAGCTCGTTTACTTTATCGAGCGTCATAGCATCGAAAATCGCTCTGCATCTGAAATTTCAGCAGATTTGATTAGTGCATTCGATAAATTCTGTCGCTAATATAAGTCTTTAGCTACAGAAGAAACAATTAAACATAGCACTGTTCCTATCAAGGAACGTAAGGGTAAGAAACCTGCCGTACTTTCAGTTACGACAGGTTTCTTCTATTTTACGACATAAAGCTGCACAATTTAATAAGAGCGCTTACAATAATAAGCGTAATTTGATATTCTGTGTATATATATTGTATGTTATAATTTTTTCTAATAAGAATGTTGTGAGGGAAAGAGGAGGAACTTGTATGCAGCGACAACAGACTATAGGCGTCTTAACTCCTTTTCTAGGCGGAAATTACTATTCTGAAATCATTCAAAATATTCATAAAATAGCTAATCAGCTGAATGTTAACCTCATTATTGTTCGTACAGGTGGAAAATACTACAATGTACCTATTGCTATGAATCGTGTTGATGGCTGGATCGTTATAAATGTTGCCGTCGAGGATCATTTCCTAAAACAGATGGAAGAACGATACCAAAAACCAATTATTGCGATTGCTAAAGATATTCGAAAGCTCAAAATGAGCAGTGGAATGGTTTGTGCGGATAATAAACGTGCAGCTTACGAGGCCGTTAAACATCTTTACCAGCATGGTCACCGGAATATCGGTTATATCGGCAGCAGCGACTACATGGATGATATGCACTATCGATATCTTGGCTATCTAGAAGCGATGAAGGACCTGGGCTTAGAGGTAAAGCCATCCTACTTATACGACGTCGGGGACATGACTGTGTTTGGCGGAAAGAAAACTGCGGAGCTTATCATTGCTGATGGATTTCCAATAACGGCGGCAGTTGTATGCACAGATATGTGCGGCTTCGGCATCGTCGAGAAGCTAATGGAGAAGGGATACCGTGTACCCGAGCATTTTGCGTTGATCGGATTTGATAATTCTAGTACGGCGCGGCACTCCATCGTACCAATCTCGAGCATTGAGCAAAATTTAGAAGCCATTGTCCAGCGCGCGATGGAAAAGCTATTATTGCGTATTGAGGATTCTGGGCAAGGCTTTGAGATGGATGTATTGCCTTTCCGAATGTTCATGAGACAATCATGTGGTTGCTCTAACAACGAACAAGAGAAGCTACAGGAGCAATCAGATGTAAGCGAGTACGCTAACCATATTAACGCTCTGCGTACTGAAAATAATGTTAATTATGAGTTTAATCGATACATATTAGGTTACCAGTTCAAAAAAATTCAGGATTTATCATTGCTGCTTGAAAATTATTTTAATTGGGGTGCTATCATGCGGCAGCATGGTTATACTACCAATAAGGAGCCAAAGCTTACCATACATGACTTCTACCATTTTGAGAAGGGGAGTAGCGAGTTCCATGATATGTACGAGCTGCGATATGAGACGCTGCACAATAATCCACCTGCCTTTGAAGTCGAGGGTTCTAGTGACGACAATGAGGTAGTGTACATCCTTCCATATCGTTTAACGCAAAATAATTGGAGTCTGCTTTCATTCGGAACATCATCAGAAAAAACATTAACACGTTCTACGGATTATTTGAGAATCGTGCATTTGTTCGATATTATCTCCAATACGTTTGATCGTATCGCCTTATTGGACGAGTCTGCTAGTCTGAACCAGCAGCACCAAGCGCTTAAGGAGCGCAATGAGGTTTATAACAGATTAACGGATGATATATTGTTTGAAATTGATTTTTCACAAAAGAAGGTATGGCTTAATCGAAAGCTAAAGTTTCAAATCAGGGATACACCATTACTTGGTTTAGAGGTATTTGTGCATCCCAATGATATTCCAATGGTGCGCAAGCATTTTTATGACCACTTCCGAGACAACAAGCCATTTTATGTGGAGCTCCGCATAAAGGATGCGAGAGGTCATTTCTACTTGGCAAATGTAAGCGCTGAAAGCACTCGAGATCGCATGGGCAATATTCAAAAGCTGATTGGAGCCATTCGAGACATATCGAAGAAGCGGGTTGAAGAAGAGGAGACAAGCACGGTTCAAGGCTTTTATAATCGAAGACGCTTCTATGAAGCGATCAAGGTTATGATAAATGAGGAAACACAAAAGTTTGCGCTGTGCGTGCTCGATATTGATAACTTCAAGCTAATTAACGATCTTTATGGCCATCATATTGGTGATGATATTATTGATCAAATTTCAGAGGTGCTCATTCGCAGTGTTAAACAAGGTGACTATGTGTCCCGATTTGGTGGGGATGAATTTGTTATTCTGTTTCAATACGACCATGTTGAAGAGGTTGATCGATTCGCTTTAGAGCTATCAGAGCAAATTTCTCAGCGTATGAATTTCATAAACCGTGATATTAATCTATCAGTAAGCATCGGCTGCAGCTTATATCCGAGCGATGGACAAGATTATGAAGAGCTGCTAAGAAAAGCGGATATCGCGTTGTTCCAGGTGAAGCATAACGGAAAGAACAATTATATAAAGTTTAACTCTCAGATGGTTAATTATCAGCAGGATAAGCGTAAAATGGAGAAAATGCTGAGAGATGCCCTTGCTAAGGAACAGTTTTTACTCTTATTCCAGCCGCAGGTATATGCACGCAACAAACGCTTTTATGGTTTAGAAGTGCTGCTGCGAATGCGTACAGAGAGTGGAGATATCCTTACGCCAGACAAATTTATACCCGTTGCAGAATCAGTAGGCCTCATTGTACCGATTGGTGCTTGGGTTATACGTGCAGCCTGTGAGCAAGGGATGGAATGGATTAAGCAGGGCTACGATCCCATCAAGATCTCTATTAATATTTCAGGCTTACAGCTCAAATCAATACAATTTTTGTCTACCGTAAAAGAGATCATAGAGGAAACAGGCATGAATCCTGCCAATCTCACGTTTGAGATTACGGAATCGACGATTATTGATCAATCCTATGCTGCCCTTCACGTCATTGAGGAAATTCGCAAGCTTGGTATTTCCGTAGCCATTGATGATTTTGGGATTAGTTATTCATCCCTATCAGTACTTAAAAACTTTCCAATCGAAATATTGAAGATAGATAAAAGCTTCATTCGAGAGATGGTTACAGATGAAAAGGGATACAAGATTGTCAATGCAATCATTAATATCGCAAAAAGCTTAGATATGAAGATCGTAGCCGAAGGGGTTGAGGACAGCACCCAGCTAGAGCTTCTGGATGAATTAGGGTGTCAGTTCATTCAAGGCTTTTATATTAGCAGGCCAGTTAATGAGAATGAGATCGAAAAGTTTCTCGTCCATCGAAAGGGTGATCGGCGCCGGCACCGACATATTATCGAATAACATAGACCAAAGGATGGTAACTATTAAATGATTATAGGCATCGGTCATGATCTTGCCGCAATTGCCCGCTTTACAACGATATTGGAAGGTAAGGCGGGTAACCGTTTTTTACAGCGTATTTTTGCTGAAAGCGAGCGTCACGACATCGAGCAGTTTGAAAGTACATCGCGTATGGCTGAGTTTGTTGCGGGAAGATTTGCAGCAAAGGAAGCGATAAGTAAAGCACTGGGCTGCGGCATTGGTAGTGTACTTGGCTTTCACGACATGATCATAACGAGGCAGGAATCAGGCAAGCCCCTATGTACATTAAGTGAGGGTGCAAAGCTTCGGCTGAATTTGGCGCATAAAACGATTGCGATCCATTTGTCCATTACACATGAGCGTGAGCTCGCATCGGCTTTCGCGGTGATAGAGGAGCTATAATGCGCTCCGTAATGATGAGGCTTCAATTGCTGTTGTTCCCAGATTTCAGCGCTCCGTAATGATGAGGCTCCAATTGCTGTTGTTCCCAGATTTCTTGAAGTATTTTAATGGTCGAAATCTGGGAACAAAGGCAACCGCTTCGCTTTTACGCTCTCATCATTACTCCGCTGGGGTGTCTCGTGTGTGTGCCTTCGATGTACACTCATCATTACTCCGCTGGGGTATCTCGTGTGTGTGCCTTCGATGTACACTCACCATTACTCCGCTGGGGTATCTCGTGTGTGTGCCTTCGATGTACACAACATCATTACTCCGCTGGGGTGTCTCGTGTGTGTGCCTTCGATGTACACTCATCATTACTCCGCTGGGGCGTCTCGTGGGCGTACCTTTGATGTATACTTTCACCATTACTCCGTCTGGGGTAGTGGTGTTTTTATTTCTGTTGTAGATACTGTGATACTTGATGTATACGCATTAATGATTGTACTGTAGTTTATAACCGGTTACGTTACATAGCTGCAAGAAATAAGAGAATATCGCTTCGAATAAGATAATTGCGTTGTTCAAATTATGCCTGCTTACTGTGTCGAAATGTAAACAAAACTTAGGATTTCTGCTAGTCTTATTAAGCGAACAAGCAGGAAAGTTAGAGAGGTGTACCATGATATATTTAGAAACGTCGAGATTGCAACTGCGTGACTGGGAAGCAGAGGACTTAGAGCCATTCAGTCAATTAAATGCGGATGAACAGGTCATGAGGTATTTCCCTAAAACCTTAACGAGCGAAGAAACCAATGCTTTTTATCAAAGGATTTTAGTGGAATTTAAGGAGTATGGCTTTGGGTTGTATGCTGTGGAGGTAAAGGAAACTAAAGAATTTATAGGATTTATTGGCTTTCACAGGGCAACCTTCGAGGCTGATTTCACACCTTGCATCGAAATAGGCTGGCGGCTAAAAAAAGAGGCTTGGGGAAAAGGGTATGCAACTGAGGGAGCTTCAGCCTGCTTGCAGTATGGATTCGACAAGCTGGGGTTTAATGACGTTTATAGCTTTACTGCTGATGTGAATAACCCATCCAAAAATGTAATGAAAAAAATCGGGATGGAAAGGATAAAGATGTTCCGTCATCCTAAGGTAGAGAAAGATAGTCCTTTAAGCGAACATGTTCTATTTCATATAAACGAACAACGTTTCGCTAATGATTTTACGATTGAATAAGTAGTAGCTTATTTAATATAAAGCATCGGCATGATCACACTCGTTGACCGTGCCGATGTTTGCTTTTATTCTACTTGCTGCTGCTTCGAAAGCCACGCTGCTAGCCCGTTAATTTCTTCTTCTGTCAGGCTGTCCTTAAACGATGGCATTGTATCTCCACCTTGCATAATTGCCTCTATGATCTCCTCGTAGCTCAAGCGTTCGAAGACTAGCTGTATATCCGTTTTGTCTCCAATTTTCCCAGATAGATCTGTTGCATGACAGCCAATACAGGAAGATTTATAGATTGAAGCTACCTCGTCAGGGGCTTGTTTAAGTGTTACTTTGCCGCTATCGTTGTCGGACTGGCCGCATGCCGTCAGAAGCATGGCCGCTATTCCGATTAGGATCACTAGTTTCATAGATTTCACAGTTAGACCTCCCAGAGATAAGTGATATAATAAACGAGATCATTCATTACCATTATAGTGATCTACACTGTAATTTCAAATATAAAGGCGGTTTATTACGATGACACATAACAGCTTGGAGCAAAAAAAGGTGAAATACGGGAAGGATTTGCTGGAATGGTATTTTCATATTCAGCGCGATTTGCCTTGGAGACAGAACCAAGATCCTTATCGTATTTGGGTTTCTGAGATCATGCTTCAGCAAACAAGAGTAGATACGGTCATTCCATATTTCAATTCATTTATTAATAAATTCCCTACCATTAAAGCTCTTGCAGAGGCTCCTGAGGATGAGGTTTTAAAGAGCTGGGAAGGCTTAGGCTATTATTCGAGAGCGCGTAATTTACAGGCTGGTGCGAGGATGGTCATGGAGCAGCATAATGGGATCATGCCTACAACGAAGGAAGAGGTAGCTGCCTTAAAGGGTGTAGGACCTTATACGTGCGGAGCGATCATGAGCATTGCCTACAATGAGCCAATTCCCGCTGTGGATGGCAATGTGATGCGGGTCATCTCTCGATTTTTTGCATTAGAGGATGATATCGCTAAAGCGTCAACAAGAGTGAAGCTAGAAAAGCTTGTTGCAACGATGATTCCAGAGGGACAGGCACGATATTTTAACCAAGCGCTCATGGAGCTTGGTGCATTAATGTGCACGCCCAAAAATCCCAATTGTCTTATATGCCCAGTGATGGACAACTGTGAGGCTAGGCTGCAAGGAAGAGAGCTGGAGCTGCCTATTAAGACTAAAGCGAAAAAGGCGAGAGTAGAATATAGAGCTGCTGTCATCGTTGAAGGTCAGGGTGAGCATGCAGGCAAAGTGCTTGTGCGTCAGCGACCAACTGAAGGACTGCTTGCCGGCATGTGGGAGCTGCCTCATGTACTTATTGAGGGGGATCAAGCTGCGCTGTATGAAGAAGAGCAGAAGGAGCAGCCACTGCTCGGCCAAGCGATCTCTGAGGAGCTATACGTCAATCATGGCATGCTTATTAGACCGAAAGCATGGCTATGCGATCAGGAGCATATATTCAGTCATATTCACTGGAAGATGAGATTCTTTGTGGCGGATAGCGCGGAGGAAGTACAGCAGGAAATTGCTGCAGCCCACGATAGAGATATTATGGCAGCCGACGAAGAGCAGGGGCTCATTGATGAACGATTAAGCAATTTGAAGGTCGCGGAGTCAGCGACAGATTACGAGCAGACGCAAAGTATTGCTCACGAGCAGGAGCAGTCAACGGAGCTGGAGCAATCATCGGAGCAGAAGCAGCATAATCAGTCTGAGCTTAAACAAGAGGCTCAGCTGCGTTATATATCGAAGGACGATATGAACAGCTTGCCATTTCCTAATTTATTCTTAAAAATATTGCGAAACTATTGGAAGTCGAAGGGAGTATAGTGTGATGACAATGCTGAACGAACTGATTGATAGTAAAATTATTGCGATATTACGTGGTGTAGAGCCTCATTATTCATTACAAACGGGTCAAGCGATTATACGCGGCGGTGTAAGATTTATGGAGATTACGATGAATACAGCAGGAGCAGAATCGATGATTACCGAGTGGAGAAAGGAGTTTTCTAAGCAGGCCTATGTTGGCGCGGGAACCGTTATCGATCTGGAGCATGCGAAGCGTGCAGTTGCAGCGGGGGCGCAGTTTCTCATCTCTCCGAATTTGGATGTAGAGGTTATTGACTATGCGAAGCAGCAGCACATACCGATCTGGCCTGGTGTGATGACGCCAACAGAAATACTAGCTGCAAAAAAGGCAGGCGTTGATGCGATTAAACTGTTCCCGATGGGAACGTTAGGAATAAACTATATACGTGAAATTAGAGGACCGATTGCAGACCTTCCGATTATTGCTACAGGCGGTGTAAGGCTCGACAATATTACGGAATACTTTGCAGCAGGTGCACAGGCGGTTGGGATGGGCACTAAGCTAGTTGATCTTGAGCATGCGAAGGCTGGGCGCTTTGAGGAGATTACTGCCACAGTTAGGCGCTACACAGAGATCGTTGCAGAGCTGTAGCAGCATCTATTCTAACGCACTGTTTTGCGCTTTAGCTGCAATACAATAGGTATATTCTATGAAACTTTAGTAGAAAATAGAATAATGAAGAGTTTATCAATAAGCCGAAAAGGAGGCTGTTATGAGGAAACTACTAGGTATTCTGTTCGTCATTGCGGCGTTGTACCTATCCTATTATTTGCTAAAAGAGATCACGTGGGAGTCTAAGCCAGCTATTATAGAAACGTTCCAGGATACGATGCAGCAAACCGCACAGAAGGCGGGTACGAAGCTTAAGGAAGAGCTTGATAAGGTAGAGCAATCGCTGTCGCTTCAAAAGAACCTGTCTATGGAAAATACGTCAGCAACGGCAGCAGTATCGAATACAGAGCTCTCCACAAGCGATGTCGATGGCATTGTACAGTTTCTAGCAGCGCAGCTAGACGAGAGGAGTCCGAGCGTTACCTTCCGAATCGAAGGCTCCTATGACAAAGTTTCTAGTGAGCTTAGTAACTGGCTAGATCAAGCGCTCGTCATGAATGAATACTCTCGGTATGCGATGTCCTCCTACAGCTACACCATTAGTAACAAACTGCTATATACAGAGGTTGAGCTAAAAACAGACTTCCGTGAAAGCAAGGAAATGACCGAGCAAGTGCAACAGTATGTGAAGGAGCTTATCGCCTCGATGAATCTATCACAATACACGAAGGAAGAACAGATTAAGCTACTGCATGACTGGGTCGTTACACATGTCCAATACGATGAGGGATTGACACGTTATACGGCCTATGAGGCATTGACGGAAGGGCTTGCTGTTTGCCAAGGCTATGCAATGCTTGGTTATATGCTTTACAGTGAAGCGGGCTTCGATGTTCGGATCGTAGAGGGGACAGCAAAGGGTCAGGAGCATGCCTGGAATATGATTAAGCTAGATGATCGTTGGTATCAGCTGGACCTTACTTGGGATGATCCAGTCGGTCAAGCGCCAGATGATGTGAGCTATCGTTACTACCTCGTTAGTGATGAGGAGCTAAGCAAGGATCATATCTGGGAAGGGGATTATCCTGTCGCAACGGTTAGCTATAAAACGACGCTGAAGGAAAAAGCTGCTGTACTCGATGCTCAGTCAGAAGCATACAAGGAGCTGCAGGCATTGCGAGAGGAGCTTGGCTTCCATTGGCATGATGATGAGTTTACCGTTTCAGCCTACGATGAGCTGCGCGAGCTCCTGAAGCTAGCTGTGGAGCAGAAGCAAACGGAGCTTGAGTTTCGTTATGTGGAAGGCCAGCAAGTCGAGAAGGATGTAGAGAAGGCACTGCGTTCACTAAACAAAAGACTATCCTATCAAATGAGCTACTATGAGCTTAGCGAGCAAGGAGATACAGCTGTACAGCTTACCTTCGCGTATTCCTAGCACATGGATTAAGGAGGAGTGGTGGATCCTGCCTGCTTGACAACACTCCAGAATTAGTCGAATATTTATAATAATAAATGAAGATATGTGCATATAAAGGTGGAATAATGATGGAGGCTAAGGACCATGCGTTTTTAAGCTCGGAGACGATTGATCACATCTCACAAATGTTTAAGGCATTGTCTGACCCGACGCGAATAAAAATATTGTATCTGCTATCGCAGGAGGAATGCTCGGTGGGGCATTTGACTGAGGTGCTAGAGATGTCGCAGTCAGCAGTATCGCATCAGCTAAGCTTTCTGCGGATGATGAAGCTCGTTAAAAATCGCCGGGAAGGAACGACGATGATATACTCCTGTGACGACAGTCATGTCATTTCACTGTTGAAGCAAGCGATAGACCATGCGGAGCATTAATTCGTGAAGAAGCGTAAAAGCAGTGAGAGCGTAGAAGCAGTAAGAGTGTAAATGCAGTAAGAGCAAAAATGAATGTACATGTAAAAAGCAGTAGCTGTGCAAGCCCGTGGACCGCACTTCTACTGCTTTTCTCAATCTATAGTCGGGTATTGAGCTCGTTACAGCATTAGGTTCAGCATAGACTTATTGCTGCTTTTGCCGAGCAGCAGTCATTTGCTGCCATACGGAACCAGCCGCTTCTTCTCCTCGTTCAATACGTTCAATCGCAATTTTTGCTTGCAGCTGAATTTCAAACTCAGGATCATTCGCTGCAATCTTCAGTGCAGGCAATGCGCGTTCATCTCCAACCTCATACATGAAGCGTGCTGCTCTCCAGCGAACGAGCTTGTTCTTGTCACTTAGTGCGGTAATCATCGGTTCGATGGCACCCGCATCACCAAGATCAGAAAGCGTATCGCCAGCTGTACGACGTACAGAGGCAGAGGAATCAGCTAATGCTTGATAGAGCAGCGGCATCGCCTCAGGCGTGCGAAGATCACCAAGGAAAACGACAGCCAGTCTACGGATGGATGCATTGCTATCCTTTAGTGCTAGCTGCAGCACCTGTGGCGCTTGCTCATCCAGTGCATAACGATCAAGCGCAGCATAACGTGCTTGCCAGTCTTCATGCTCAAATTCACGAAGCACGTGATGTCCATCCAATGGTGCCGGACGAACAATCTCCTGCTGCGGTGTGCTGTCACCAGCATTGCCTATAGCAAGTGATGCATGAATGAGCTCTTCCAGACGATCGGCAGTGTAGCTTGCTTCAAGCTCCTGTACGATCTCACTTGCGATGTCCTCAGGTGCTCCGTAACGAACACCGAACTCCTCGAGCTTCCGCTCACGAATCATCGTTGAGCCAGCGGCTTTGGAAACGGCATCAATGAATTTTTGTGGAAGTGCAGCTCTAGTTTCACCGTCAACGGTGCGAACACGAACCTGGATTGGAATACCGCGGAACATCTGCACAAGCACCTGAGCTTCCCCATAGCTCGTGCTAGATTGGCCGACTCCAGTAGCCAGCTCCTGATCAGCCTGTAGAATGGTGCGTGCTTCAGCTAGAATTGCAGCCCAGTCTGCACCCGGCTTACGGTCTAGTGCAATAAAATCTGTTGTATGGAATAAGCTTCTTACACCTTGAATAGAAAGCAGGCTGCGATAAGGCTCCGGCGTCTGCTCTAGCTCCTTGACGGTGTACGTAAGACGACGGCCACGCGGTAATGTCTCGTCTAAATTAAGCTTCATAGAGTTCGGACTAGGTGTTGGTTCAATCGATAGCAGCTTCATATATAGATCCTCCCCGGATTTAATAAAATTTTGGTATAGATTTAGCTTAACAGTTATTTATAAAATATCAAAATTTCAAGCAGATTTTAAGTGGTGAGCTCCAATTATGAACAATGATTTCGAAAATTTAGCGTTAAACGAGAGTTTTATAAGAGAGACTATGCTATAATAGTCCGAGGTAGTAAGTATGAAGAGAAGGACGGGATTTACTCATGATTAGTACAAATGGCATCACGCTTCGATTTGGCAAGCGTGCGCTTTTTGAAGATGTAAATATTAAGTTTACTCCTGGTAACTGTTATGGCCTAATCGGTGCGAACGGTGCTGGGAAGTCTACTTTCCTTAAAATATTATCTGGTGAAATCGAGCCTTCCCAAGGTGAAGTGCATATTACACCAGGTGAGCGTCTAGCAGTATTGAAGCAGAACCATTATGAGTATGATGAGTTTCAAGTGCTTGAAACGGTCATTATGGGTCATAAAAAACTGTATGATGTAATGAAGGAAAAGGATGCGCTCTACGCTAAAGCAGACTTTACCGATGAGGATGGTATGCGTGCGGGTGAGCTTGAAGCAGAATTTGCAGAGATGAACGGCTGGGAAGCTGAGTCTGAGGCAGCAGAAATGCTTAACGGTCTTGGCATCGGACCAGATCTTCATTACAAGCAAATGGCTGAGCTTGACGGCAATGAGAAGGTACGCGTGCTCCTAGCACAAGCATTGTTCGGTTCGCCACAAATTCTATTACTCGATGAGCCTACGAACCATTTGGACATTGAATCGATTCGTTGGTTGGAAAACTTCCTTGCAGATTACGAAGGTACTGTTATCGTAGTCAGCCATGATCGTCATTTCTTGAACACGGTATGTACGCATATCGCTGATATCGACTTCGGTAAAATTCAGATGTATGTTGGTAACTACGACTTCTGGTACGAGTCCAGTCAGCTGGCACTACAGCTTATGCGTGCTGAGAACAAGAAGAAGGAAGATAAGATTAAAGAGCTTCAAGCGTTTGTTCAACGCTTTAGCGCGAATAAATCAAAATCCAAGCAAGCAACTTCTCGTAAAAAGCTTCTTGATAAAATTACACTTGATGACATTCGCCCTTCGAATCGTAAATATCCGTTTATCCAATTTAAAGGAGAGCGCGAAGCTGGTAAGCAGCTGCTGCTTACAGAAGGCTTAACGATTTCTGTTGAAGGCGAAGTGCTGATCAATAATTTAACACTTACCATTAATAAAGGTGATAAAATAGCCTTTGTTGGTCCGAACGGCCTTCCCAAAACAGCGTTCTTCGAAACAATTGCTGGTGAGCGTGAGCCGGATGCAGGAACATATTCTTGGGGAGTTACAACGACACGTTCTTATTTCCCGAAAGACAACTCAAAGTATTTTGACGGTGTTGATATGAACCTCGTGGAATGGCTGCGTCAATATTCTAAAGATCCAGACGAAACATTCCTTCGCGGATTTTTAGGCCGTATGCTATTCTCTGGTGATGAAGCGCTGAAGAAAGCGAATGTGCTTTCAGGGGGAGAAAAGGTTCGTTGTATGTTGTCTAAGATGATGCTGGAAGGCGCAAACGTATTTATTATGGATGAGCCTACGAACCACTTGGATCTAGAATCCATTACAGCATTGAACAACGGTATGATGGAAACAGATTGTACTGTATTGTTTACATCTCATGACCATCAATTCGTTCAAACGGTAGCGAACCGTATTATTGAGTTTACGCCAAACGGTGTCATTGACCGCTTAATGACGTATGATGAATATCTTGAGAGCAGTGAGATCAAAGCTCTACGTGAAAAAATGTATGACGGAGAACTAAAGCTATAAGATGAAAGTCTTGCTAGGCCACTGGTATTGCCAGATGAGCCTAGCGAGGCTTTTTTTGTTTTAGGTGCATTCCTTTTCATAAACTGGTCGACACTGTATGTAAAAACAATACATACGTTAGTAGCATCTGTATTAATTTGCACTGATGAAACTTTGTTAGAGAGGGTCGTCATTGTTGGAGTCGTACACAAGTTGCGACTTAGGTAAAAACTGTTTCTGTAGACTCACACGATAGTTATCATGTATGATACGGAAAGTGAATTTAAGGTGCTTGCAGTAGTTGGGGAGGTTTTCAAGCTGACACAGTATGAAGAAATTAAGCAGGGGGAAAAAGGTGCATGGCTAAGTATAGGTGCGTACCTTGTTCTATCCTCAATCAAGCTCTGGATAGGGTATAGCTTTTTATCTGGAGCGCTCGTAGCGGACGGATATAACAATTTAACGGATATTATAGCATCAATCGCCGTATTGATAGGCTTGAAAATATCACAAAAGCCGCCAGACGTGGATCACCCTTATGGACATTTTCGTGCAGAAACGATCGCCGCACTAGTTGCATCATTTATTATGGCGACTGTAGGCCTACAGGTCATTGTAGAGGCTGGTAGATCCTTATTTGAAGGTGATATTAAGACACCGAGTCTCGTTACAGCATGGGTCGCTTTAGCTTCAGCAGCTGCGATGCTGCTTGTCTATACGTATAACAATCGGCTTTCCAAAAAAATTAACAATGCTGCTCTTCAAGCAGCGGCAAAGGATAATTTATCGGATGCACTCGTTAGTATTGGAGCAGCAGTAGGGATATTCGGGGCTCAGCTAAATATGCCTTGGCTAGATCCTATTGCCGCAACCGTGGTCGGTATCATTATCTGTAAGACAGCATGGGATATTTTTGTTAGCTCAACCCATGCACTAACGGATGGTATTGATGAGAAAGTGCTAAAAAAGCTTCATACGACCGTTGCACACACGAAGGGTGTACGTGAAATATCTGATTTGAAGGCAAGGGTGCATGGTAACAACGTGCTTGTTGAGGTTATCGTGTTGGTTGACCCTAAATTAACGTTAATTGAAGGCCATACGATCTGTGATGAGATTGAAAGAAGGCTTTATAAAAAGCATAAAATATTGAATGTGAACGTCCATGTCGAGCCTTACGAAGCGAGATAAAGCGATAAGAAACGGACATATATGACTAGAAAATGATAAAAACCGGGATGATGGGACGACTCATGATAGGCAGTAAATACTGGTAAATCCCGATAGGTCCTATGAAAATGAATAAAAAGTCCTATATATGCTTAGTAGTGTTCTTCGTTCTAAGATGAGAGTGTTTTCATATTTCTCATCTCCAGAAACAAGATATTATTGGTTCAATTATTAAAATAAAGGATGTCTCTCATAATAGAGGCATCCTTTATTAATTTTCTCTCACCATTAGAGAGCCCAGTTTTCGGGCGTTAGCGGTCTTAGTTATTTAGGAACCAAGGCAGATGCCCGTTGTTCCCTTCTAATTCTATAATGTGTACAACGCTTAACGAAGCGAATATGCAGCAAGAGGAAGGAGAACAGCAAGAATGAACTATTCTATAAAGTACAAAGTAACAACAGCAGCATTAGCAATTAGCATAGCTGTAGGAGGGTTATCGCTAGCACCAGCACCGACCACTTATGCAGCAGAGGTAAGCGCCATTAATCAGGTTGCAGAAGTAACTTGGGGTGTTAATCTTCGTACAGGCCCTAGCACAGCGAACAAAGCTATTCGTATGATCTCTAAAGGAGAGCAAGTAACAGTTATCGGTGTTGCAGCTAATGGCTGGCTGCAAGTAACAGACGGTAAAGGGAATACTGGTTACATCTCCAATGGTAGCAAATATACTGAGGTTGTAGGTAATTCAACAAGCGCACCAAGCAGCTCTAGCTCTAACAGTGCAGGTAACACAGTTAGTGCAAGCAGCAATCTTGGTAAAGGTACAATTGTTAGATCTGTATCTTTCCGTGAAGGAGCAGGTACATCATATCCTCGCATGCGTTATATTAAAAAAGGTGAGCAGGTTACTGTTCTAAGCAAAACAGGCAGCTGGTACAAAGTAACAGATGCTAATGGTGTAACAGGTTATGTATCTAGCTCAAGCAAATATATTTCTGTAAATGGGACAGGCTCTAACATTAATACTGGTTCCAGCAGTAACACAGGTTCTAGCAACAACACAGGCTCCAGCAGCAATTCTGGTTCAACGGTAACCAATTCAAATGCAGCTGTAGAAAAAGTGATCGCTGCAGGTATGAAATACTTGGGTACTCCATACGAGTATGGCTCGAACCGCAACACAACAACAACATTTGACTGCTCTGACTTTGTAAGACAAGCCTTCAAGGATGCGCTTGGTATTAATGTAGGTGGCGACTCTAGAAAACAGGGTGCCTATGTAAAAGAACTAGGCAATGCGAAAACAAGCATTAGCCAGCTAGAGCGTGGTGACCTTATGTTCTTCATGTCTTATAAAGGTACAAGCAAATCAAGCTACAGCGGAATCAATAAATCTACTGCTCGTATTACGCATGTAGGGATTTACTTGGGTGACGGTAAAATTCTACACACATACTCTAAAGAGAGTGGTGGCGTAAAAGTAGATACATTTACAGGCAAGCATTGGGAACATCGCTTCTTGTACGGCGGTAGTGCGATTAAATAATGTTGTGCAAATAGCTAAATAAAAAGCAGTGGGTGTCTCTAAAGTCAGAATAGTATGACTTAGAGACACCCACTTTTTGTATATATGCTGTGCTTTTCATGGCTAGAATGAGGATTTCGGGGAGAGTGAGCAAGCAGATGTCTACAAGTGAATGAAGCCAGTATTGAGAGTTAATAACCTTTCAATACTGGCTTCATTGCATTTCAATATAGAATATATATTATTTTACATTTCAGCTTGCTGTTCATTACCTTGCTCAAGCGCTAATAGCTTGCGCTCCTTGCGTTTTTTCATCCATTTTCTAACGAGTAGGAAGATGACAATGATCGGCACAACCGTAATGAAAATATAAAGCGAAACATTATGAACCATAGATTCCGCGGTTTTACCAAACATATAAAACAATGCGCCTACAACATAAAACTTTGTTGCTCTACCAATCGCGGCATAAGCCATCAGCTGCCAGAGTGGGTACTTTAATACGCCAGATAAGATAGTGAAAACTTTAAAGGGAATCGGCGTGAACGCACCGATGAGTATGGCGACAGAGCCTTTATTTTTAAAGTAGTTCGTTGCTTTTTCAGTAAGCTCAGGCTTTACAAAGCGAGTCAAGATACCTGTTCCGAATACTTTACCGATTAAGTAGCCGATAGGCGTTCCAATGAGACAAGCGATGAATCCAAATGTAGCTAACCAAAGTGCGTTAGTCGGATTGAGCATGCTTAACGATACCTGTGTAAAGAAAGCAGGTATTGGGAAAATAATGGCATCCAGAAAAGAGTGGATGGCAAGACCTAGAGGTCCGAAATTCCCCATAAATTCTACAAATTCTTCCATTAATAGCTTGCTCCTTTAACGAAATCTTCCAAAAACTATGACGAAAAAAGCAGATCTGCTACTTTATTGGTCAAGTAATTTCAGTTTAACACAGAATAAAAAGGTGTAGCGTCTATTTTTTTACGTAATGGGTAGGTAATTGGTTTCAAAAAAAAAGCAGTGCTACAAAAATTTGAGCACTGCTTTTACACAATGTAAAGGGTCGTAGTGTGTATTACGCGTATGCACAAGCTGTTCTCGAACCTCACTAATTTTTGTGCGATCATGAATAATCTTGAACCAACGATCGACAGTATCTGTGCTCGAAAGCATTTCACCAAAGCCCATATTAATAAAATACTCGCAGTTTTCTTCCTCTTGACCAGGAATGGGCTCGTAGAATAACATGGGGAGTGCTTTGCTTAGTCCTTCAGTACAGGTCATGCCACCTGGCTTCGTAACCAGTAGATCGCTAACTTCCATTAACTCATTAATATGCTGAGTAAAGCCAATAACATGAATATTTGGATGCTTAAATAGCGGATCAGCATCCAATTTTTCCTTCATATCATTATTGGAGCCTACACAATAGATGAGCTGAGTTGATTCTCGCCATTTGGTCATATAGGATAATACACTATCCTCGTGCAGGATTCCCCATCCGCCACCCATAATGAGTACCGTTGGCATATCCTTCAGGTTAAACTTAGCACGTAGCTCTTCTTTTGGTGAGGACTTCCAAAACTTCGGGTGAATAGGAATGCCTGTTACTGAGATTCTGTCCCGACGTGTTCCCTTTTCGATCAGCCGATCCTTCACAACATCTGAAGAGACTAGATATTGATTGACCTCATCATTCACCCATGAGCCATGGGCATCGTAATCTGTTATAACGGTTAACAGCGGCGTTTTTAAGCCATCTTCCTTCAGTTTACCGATCATCATGCCGGGTACGGGATGCGTACATATAATAACCTGTGGGTTGAGCTTCGCTACAACCTTTGCCGTTTGAGTATAGAATAAACGATAAAGTGCATTTTTGGTAATACGGTTCGTTGGCTTTCGGTAATTGCTCCGATACATCATGCCTACTACTTTAGGCTGCTTGCTGACGGTTTTTCGATACGCATTAATAATGATTGGAGCCATTACTGGGTTAAGAAAGCTGCCTAGCTCTAGGACTTTTGTAGAGATTTCAGGATTGATATGTTTTAATCCTTCACTAAGAGCATGCGCTGCTTGAGTATGACCAGAACCGAAGCCTTCAGATAGCAGCAATACTCTTTTCTTGCTCATAACATTCACCTTCTTCTTATCTTCCATATTACCCCGCAACTTCATCGTTACACAAGTCCAGTTTATTCTAGTTGCATCAAAAATCATCATCATTTACAGTAAATTTATAACAGAAGGAGGTATGTATATGAGTTCATTAGAGTTCCACATTGGTCAACGGGTTACTGCAAAGGTGAGAACTGGAGTTTACATAGGTGAGATTGTCGAGCGTTATGACCCAAGACTCGTTGTACAAGTATTAGCGGTCGTAAAGCATCCTGAGCAAGGAGATCTGCATCATCCATACAACCCGGATGTACCGATGTTTCATGAACGGAGAGCACTGGCCTATAGTGAGAAAACAACGGTACTGCCGAGAGATGTCGAGCATTATGAGGGCGATATTCCTGATTATAAAGAATCGCTGCTTCATGCAGCCCAGCAAGAGCTTGAAAAGCTAGACAAGCTTAATCGCTGGACTGCCAAGAGCATGGAAAATATGAAAGCATTAATGGAGTCCTATTAGTTCAGAGTTACCAGGACCGAGAAGGTTGAAAGAAGCTAGGGACTGAGAAGCACAGCGTACGTATTGGGTACGTGAGCACCGTAGCTTTCGGTAGCGTGACCTATTCGATGCCGAATAATCATCTCAGTCCTACTTCGTCATCAAATTCAAGTTTTTTGAACTTCAATTCTAATACGTGTTCAAAAAGTTCAGGATTCAGGACCGAGAAGGTTGAAAGAAGCTAGGGCTTGAGAAGCACAGCGTACGTATTGGGTACGTGAGCATCGGAAAGCCCGGCTGAATTCAAGATTCGAAGTCGAAAGACTCTCAGACATACATCGTCATTAAGCCTGGATTTTTTGAACTTCTAATTCAATGTGTGTTCGAAAGGCTTGGATTTCAGGACCGAGAAGATGGCACGCTACTAGAAAGCGAGGAGCGCAGCGTACGTAGTTAGTACGTGAGCACCGTAGCTTTCGGTAGCGTGACATATTCGATGCCGAATAATCATCTCAGTCCCGCATCGTCATCAAATTCAAGTTTTTTGAACTTCAATTCTAATACGTGTTCAAAAAGTTCAGGATTCAGGACCGAGAAGGTTGAAAGAAGCTAGGGCTTGAGAAGCACAGCGTACGTATTGGGTACGTGAGCATCGGAAAGCCCGGCTGAATTCAAGATTCGAAGTCGAAACACTCTCAGACATACATCGTCATCAAGCCTGGATTTTTTGAACTTCCTCTTAACGGTTTACGTATACCGTTTTCGTCTTAGCATGATACTCCACAAACAACCCAAGACCTTCAGATAGAGCAGCTACTGGTACATACGTCTTATTAAGCTCCTTATCTAGAAATGCTGGAGAAGCGTTTAATGTGTAGGATTGTCCGTTGACCTTGTAGGTTTTTGCGTCGATGGTTAATTCTACTACACGATCATCTATCGTAACGGTAGCTGTTTGTGTCTTGTTGCTCCAGCCAAGCTTTGCACCCATCGCTTGTGTAATATCACTCAAGACAAGATATGTTCGGCCTTCAATGAGCTTCGTTGGATAGCTGCTAATCACTTCCTTGCCGTTTACAACAACCGATAGAGGTATACCTTCCTTGCGTGGCTCCACGGTACGATAATCTCCCCATATTAATCGGCTATACTCTTCAGCTAATTTTTTGTAGCCTTTCTCATTCGGATGGATATCCAATTGAGCGATAGAGGTTAGATTTAACGCGTTATCCTCAATAACAGTTGATGCATCGATGTATTGAATGGCGAGCCCTTTTTTATTGAATTCTGCAATGATCTCCGAGAAGCTATTGTTTATAGTCGCGCGCGCATCAATTAAAACGTTCGCTAAATTACTGTCTACCTCTAAGTAGACCTCCTTGCCATTAATATTTAGCTTTGGAACGGGCAAGTATTGATTTTGCGTTGCAATCATAACGTCTGGATTCAGCTCAGATAGAATTGAGAGAATAGAGGTTAGCTGCTGCGCGTAGTTTTCCGTCGTTGCAGCAAGCTGACTGTTCAGCTGCTCTCGCTCCGCTGCAGTCCAGCTGCTCCAAGTTTTTTTCAAATCAAGCTGGGTCAAAATTTGTAGAAAGTCATTGCCGCCGATAGATAGCATAATAAGATCAGCATTAACAATATCGTCATGCAACTGTGCAGTATCTCCAATTAATGTATCCACACGCGGGTCTTTTAATCCAAGCTGAACTGCTGCTGGCTTTATCGCCTGCTGCTGCTTAGCCGCATCAAGCCATAGTTTCAGTCCTTCTGTACGTAAGCCTAGTACTCCATAGTTCGCATAGGTTGCACGATGACCATGGAATAGCGCTTGTTCATAAATCTGTTCTCCAATTCCGTAAGGCTTGAATTGATTGTTCAAGCGATGCTCATGCTCATAGCCAACAGCTAAAGAATCTCCTAAAACTAAAATATTTAAAGAATTTTTTTCTGTTTGCACTTTTCCGCTACTAACCATTGGCTGGCTAGCTGCTGCTTGCTGGGGTAAAAGTGTAGAAAATATAAGTACTGAAATGAATAATACTACAAAAACGCGATTTGTTGCGGTCTTACAATACTCCAAATTAGTGCACATAAAACACAAATCCTTTCGACTTAAATTCCTTTATTATAAAGGTTTTTCGCAAATACCCCTCTATATTTATTGTTCAAAAAGTGCTAAAATCATTTCATTACCAAACAAACGGGTGATTAAGACGCTTTGTTGTGAAACAGGCAATACGAAAAATGAAAAAAATTTAGACAAGGTGAACAATTAGGGATAAGAGAACATTCTTAAAATCTCTTATATCTATTCTATTATAAGTTGTTCCAAAGCAGAAGAGAGATATGGAAATTTTTATGATAGAGGGGAAATAGATAATGAACAGAAAATTAGTTAATTTACCACCTAGACAAGGACTATATGACCCGCAATTTGAGAAAGATGCTTGTGGTATGGGCTTTGTCGCTAGCATTAAGGGAGTAAAGTCGCATGATGTTATAAGTAAAGCATTAAACTTGCTTGAAAATATGGAGCATCGCGGCGGTCAAGGCAGCGAGCCGAATACAGGCGATGGCGCAGGGATACTAATTCAAATTCCACACCAATTTTACTCAAGTGAGTGGAAAAAGCAGAACATTGAGCTGCCAGAGCCAGAGCAATATGCGGTCGGAATGATGTTTATGCCGCAAGATGCTGCTTCACGTCAAGAAATCGAAGCAGTACTGGCTCAAATCATAGAAGAAGAAGGACAGGAGCTAATCGGTTTTCGTGAGGTTCCTACGAACGATAATGGGCTAGGACAATCAGCGCTGTCGGTTAAGCCATATGTCGCGCAAGTATTTATTAGACGTAATGCAAATTTAACAGACACAATGGCTTTTGAGCGTAAGCTGTATGTTATTCGCAAACGTGCTGAGCTTGCTGTGCGGTACGGGGAACAGAGCGGAGGAGAGATGTTCTACTTCTCTAGCATGTCCTCTCGTAAAATCGTATACAAAGGAATGCTGACAACCGAACAGGTTCGTTCCTTTTACATTGAATTGAACAACCCTGAAGTCGTGTCCGCTATGGCAATGGTGCATTCACGCTTCAGTACAAACACATTTCCGAGCTGGGAGCGTGCGCATCCTTTCCACTATATGATTCATAATGGAGAAATTAATACGTTGCGCGGCAATGTAAACTGGATGCACGCTAGACAGACGCTGCTTGCTAGCGAGTTGTTCGGCGATGATCTGGAAAAAATTATGCCGATTATTGCTCCGGATGGTTCAGATACAGCGATGTTTGACAACACCTTTGAGTTTTTACATCTTGCAGGACGCTCTTTGGCTCATGTGGCTATGATGATGGTGCCAGAGCCATGGTCTAACCATAAGGAAATGGATAGCTCGCGCAAAGCGTTCTATGAGTACCATAGTACGTTAATGGAGCCATGGGATGGCCCAGCGGCTATGGGCTTTACGGACGGCTTGCAGATTGGTGCGATGCTTGACCGTAACGGCTTGCGACCTGCTCGCTATTACGTGACGAAGGATGAGCACATTATACTAGGCTCTGAGGCTGGTGCTGTTCCAATTGAGCCAGAGGAAGTGCTCTACAAGGATCGACTGCGTCCTGGTCGCATGCTGCTTATAGATACTGTGAAAGGCTGCATCGTTCCAGATGAGGAGATTAAGGCAATGATTGCTGAGGAGCATCCTTATCGTCAGTGGCTTAATGAGCATTTAGTCGATCTAAATGATCTTCCAGATGCGCCTCTTCTGCCAGAGGTTCGCCCAGAGAGCTTGCAGCAGCGTCAGCAAGCGTTTGGCTTTACGTATGAAGAAATTCAACGCATTATCGAGCCGATGGCAATTAGTGGCCAAGAGCCGCTTAGCTCAATGGGCTACGATGCACCGCTTGCAGTATTATCCGAGCGACCACAGAGACTTTACAGCTACTTTAAACAGTTATTCGCACAGGTGACGAATCCTCCGATTGATGCGATTCGTGAAGAATTGATTACATCGACGGTAACGACGATTGGCCCTGAGCGCAATCTACTTATGCCGGAGCCAGAAAGCTGTCGTCATGTAAAGCTCGCTACCCCGATTCTATCGAACGAGCAATTCGCTAAGCTTAGACATATTCGTCGCGAGGGCTTCAAGGCGATGACGCTTCCGATCTTCTTTGCTTCTGGTAGCGGAGAAAAAGGGCTAGAGCGAGCACTGGATGAGATGTTTGAAGCCGCTGATCGCATTATTGCGAAAGGGCATAACTTAATCATTCTATCTGATCGCGGTCTAGATAAAGATAATACAGCGATCCCAGCTTTGCTTGCGGTATCTGCACTGCATCATCATTTAATTCGCAATGGTAATCGTACGAAGGTTTCCATCTTGTTAGAGTCTGGGGAGCCAAGAGAGGTACATCATTTTGCATTGCTGCTTGGATATGGCGCAAATGTAATTAACCCTTACCTTGTTTTCGAGACGTTGGAAGCACATATCGATAAAGGGACTCTTCGTGGTCTGTCCTACTATAAGGCGGTTAATAACTATATTAAAGCTGCTACAAAAGGTGTTGTTAAGGTTCTATCTAAAATGGGCATATCGACCATTCAGTCGTACCGAGGCGCTCAAATCTTCGAGGCAGTAGGACTTGAGGAAAGCTTAATTGAGAAGTACTTTACTTGGACGCCATCTCGTATTGGCGGTATACATCTGACGCAAATCGCGAAGGATGCACAGGCTGCACATGATCTCGGCTTCTCTGCCAATGAAGGTGTTGATCGAGTACTTGACTCAGGTGGAGAATATCAATGGAGACGTGAAGGCGAGGAGCATTTGCTAACTCCGCAAACGATCCATACGTTGCAGCAGGCAGCGCGTAAAAATGATTATAAGCTGTACAAAAAATTCTCTACGCTTATTCAAGGAGAAAACAAAAAACATCTAATGCTTCGATCCTTGCTTGATTTTAAGAAGGATGCTCCATCTGTACCGTTAGAAGAGGTTGAGAGTGTGTCCTCTATTGTAAAACGCTTCAAAACCGGAGCAATGTCCTTCGGCTCTATTAGCCAAGAGGCTCATGAAAGCTTAGCGATTGCAATGAATCGTCTAGGTGGACGTTCCAATACGGGTGAAGGCGGCGAGCATCCATCACGCTTCCAACCAGATGAGAATGGCGATCTTCGTCGCAGCTCCATTAAGCAGGTTGCATCCGGACGCTTTGGTGTAACTAGTCAGTATTTGACAAATGCCGATGAAATCCAAATCAAAATGGCACAGGGAGCAAAACCGGGTGAAGGTGGTCAGCTTCCAGGTCAGAAGGTGTACCCATGGGTTGCTGAGGTTCGTGGCTCAACGCCAGGCGTTGGACTAATCTCACCTCCTCCACATCATGATATTTATTCGATCGAGGATTTGGCTGAGCTAATTCACGATTTGAAAAATGCGAATCCTGCTGCACGAATTAGTGTTAAGCTTGTCGCTGGTTCAGGTGTCGGAACGATTGCTGCTGGTGTGGCAAAAGCAAGAGCGGATGTTATTACGATTAGTGGCTATGATGGAGGAACAGGTGCTTCACCAATTGGCTCAATTCGACACGCAGGCTTGCCATGGGAGCTAGGTTTGTCTGAAACGCATCAGACGCTAATGCTTAACCAATTGAGAGATCGGGTAGTGCTGGAGACGGATGGTAAGCTGATGAACGGTCGCGATGTTGCGATTGCAGCATTGCTTGGTGCAGAGGAGTTTGGCTTCTCTACTGCTCCGCTTATCGTGTTAGGCTGTGTCATGATGCGTGTATGTCAGCTGGATACTTGTCCTGTTGGTGTAGCGACACAAAATCCAGAGCTACGCAAAAACTTTACCGGAGATCCTCAGCATATTGTGAACTATCTAACCTTTATTGCTGAAGAGCTGCGTGAATGGATGGCTGAGCTAGGCTTCCGCACCGTGGAGGAGATGGTAGGCCGAGTAGATCGTTTGCAGACGAGAGAGCTTGATGAGCATTTGAAAGCGAAAGGAATCGATCTGTCTGCAATCCTGTACAATCAAGAGCCAGCAGAAGGCTCAACACGCTATCAATCTAAGCTGCAAAACCATGGTCTTGAGCTGTCACTTGATGCACGTGAGCTGATCCCTAACGCTAAAGCAGCACTAGAGAGCAAGCAGCAGGTGAGAGGAACGTATCCGATAAAAAATACGGACCGTGTTGTCGGCACAACATTAGGCTACGAGGTAACGAAGCGCTATGGCGGGGAAGGCCTTCCTGAAGATACGATCTGGTATCATTTCGTTGGAACAGCGGGTCAATCGTTTGGGGCGTTTGTACCGCAGGGGATAACCTTATCTGTTGAAGGTGATACGAACGATTATTTCGGTAAAGGACTATCAGGCGGTAAGCTAATCGTCGCACCTTCTGAGAAATCAACATTTGCCGCTGAAAGCAATGTCGTTACGGGTAATACGGTGCTCTACGGAGCAACGAGCGGTGAAGCTTATATCCGCGGTATAGCGGGCGAACGTTTTGCCGTGAGAAACTCGGGCGTACGTGTCGTTGTTGAAGGAGTAGGCGATCATGGCTGTGAGTATATGACGGGTGGCCGAGTTGTTATTCTTGGCGAAACGGGCAGAAACTTTGGTGCAGGGATGTCTGGTGGCGTCGCTTATGTATACGATCCTGACCGCAAGCTGATCGAGCGTAGTAATCTTGAAATGATTCTGCTTGAGCATATGGAAGAGCAAGAGGATATCAATGAGCTGCAAATGATGCTGAAAAACCATGTTCAGTACACAGGAAGCACGGTGGCATCTCGAATTTTGTTGCACTTTGCTGATGAACTAGACAAATTTGTTAAAGTAATTCCGAAGGATTATAAAAAAATGCTGCAGCATATTAAATCTGCGCAGCAAGCTGGACACGATCAGCAGGATGCACTGCTAATCGCATTCGAGTCTAGTAAAAAAGAAGCGTTATTAACGACAGCAAAATAAGAATTGTCGAGATAATCGCAAGCTAAAGCTTTGGGACTACATAATTGTAGTCCCAAAGCTTTAACATCACCTCATTTGAAAACTGCACCTCAATTGTTACATTCCATAACAATTGTAGGTGCAGTTTTTTTATGGTGAAGTATACATTTTAAGAAGATAAACGTGCAACGCTATGCTACGAATCAGACTACACTATGGATTGCTGATTGGTCGGAACAAGATTGTTGGATATAGAGAGTATGTTAATAAATGCTAGAAGAAATAATACAAGATGTAGGGAGAAGCCGAGTGCACTTTGCCATGTGAAGTCTGCTCCACCAACGAGTATCCACCAAAACAAAGGGAGCAATTGAGCGGCAGACGTAATCAGCATAGAAAGCAATATTATTCCTTGCAGACTCCGTTTTACTATAGCGTGGTGCTTGAATATGCTTGTCAGAAAGATAAGAATTAGAATGCTAATTCCGCTATAGATCGTGTATGTAGCCCAAAGCTCAACGAGCCCTTGCCCATCTGCAACCGAAGAAACAGCTTTGAATAAAGAGAATGTTGAATGAAAATTTAGTGTATATAAAAGCCCTACACACACAGATAAGATGGCTGCAGCATATGAGATGACATTGCTAGTAACTAAACGTTTTATACTTATAATATGAACTCACTCCTTACAAATGGAACTAATATCCAGACGCAATTTCTTATTACAATGTTTCAGCTTCGGCATTATGCTTTTATGCACAATACCAACTATTAAGTCATGCTAGCAATGCTACCACAACGAAAAGGCGGAGTAATTTGGTATCAGCTGTAGGCTAACCAATTACTCCACCTATTATGAAACTAACTTTTATGAGACAAAACTCTTGTTACCAAGTGAGGGAATTATCCAGCCTGACGGGCCTTTGCCTTCTCTTGTTTGTCGTGCTTATCCTGTTTATCTTCTTGTGATTTTGGTATCGTGCTAAGCTCAGATTTTATAGCAGTGTTCATCTGACATTCACCGTTAAACGCGCCTCCCTCTTGTACGATAATCGAGTGAACGAGTGCATTACCGTTAAGCTGGCCAGAAGGAGTAATAATAAGACGACCGCTTACCGTGACATTTCCTTGCACTTGACCGGCAATCGTTAGTGTAACACAGCTAATATCGGCTTGCGCCACTCCGAATTCCCCGACAATAATATCTCCCTTTGTAGTAATTTCACCGTGAAATTCACCTTCGATCCGTAAATTGGCCTCTGTCAAAATATTGCCTTCCACTACTGTTCCTTGACCAATTAATGTATCGGTTCCAATTAGTTTCTTCGTATCCTTAAACATGTTGATCCTCCTTAACGATCTTTTCATTACGTAGAAATGGAAGGGGCGAAACGGCTTGCTCGTGCTGCAAAACCTGAAAGTGAAGATGGGTGCCTGTGCTTCGTCCACTGCTTCCCATCGTACCGATCTTTTCGCCTCTAACGACTTCATCTCCTTCCTTCGCTTCAATAGAATCCAAGTGCATGTAAACGGTGCGAAGGTTGTGAAGATGCTCCACGATGACAAAGTTGCCGTAAGCTCTATCGAAGCCAGATTCGACGATAACACCATCGGCTGCACTAAAGACGCCGTCGCCTTTTTTACCTGCAATATCAATCCCTGCATGGAAGCGAAGACGTCCTGTAAAAGGATCTGATCGATAACCGAAGCCAGACGTAATATAGTGCTCCTCCGTTGGCCAATAATTAGGATAGCTATCAACCTGCTCTCTTACATATTGTGCTCGTGTCAACGTAGTCTCCATAGATGCTTTAAGATTCTCCAGTGTTTGGCTCATTTGAACAATTGGAGCATCGTTTTGATAAGCCATAGTTGCAATATGATATTGACTACGAGCTAATTCAGAGCTTGCAGCCTGGTTAGGTATGACCTGTGATAATGGCTGTTTTGTAAGTTCTCTATTCATGTGCAACGGCACATCTTCTCCATAGGTTTGAATAAAGTCCTGTAGCTGAGCTTCTAGCGCTTTAAGCTCTTGCAGTTTGCTGGAGATGGATAGTTGCTCCTGCTGTAAAGCTGACAATTGAGCAGCTAGATTGCTAATTGTAGCCTCCTTCGTTAATAATTCATCACTATGCTCATGAATCATAGTGGAATATTGAAGCTGCAAGGCTTTATGTTCTTGTTGAATTCGATGAAGATCCGAATGAGCCTTAATCTGGAGTCCGACAACGACACCACTAAAAATCGCCATCAGTGCTACAGGTGCAGCAATTACAGATCGCTTAGATACGTTAAATTGCTTCACGGACTGATCAGGTCCACGCATCAACAAAAACGACCAATGGGAGCGCTGTTTCTGCTTCACGCACATACTCCTTTCGTCTTCGTGCATCTCTTTCGAATAGAACGTTCTATCACTATGTATTCTGAAAAGCTATAAAACATGCATTCAATTTGAAAAAGTAGTCTAAAAGAATGATGAATGGCTGCGCACAATTGCACGAAAAAGTGCGATGTATGAGGGGAAAAATGCTGGGAACGATAATATCGATTTACTAGCGAAGTCAGCAAGCTGCAGGCAGCAGAATAGATGTTGTCGGTGGTGGGCTGTCAGGAAAGGGGTGACGAATGATGAGAAATCGATCTAAAAAGAATCAAGATTCACCCGATCTTTACTTTGATGGACGAAGAGAATATGAGATGGACATTGATCGTATGGTGAATGAAGGTCTTGGCGGCGGGACTGTTACGCTGCATAACGGCTTAATCGACGAAACAACGACAGATACGACAGGCGTTTCTGACGGCGTTGCTGAATAGCTGCTATTGCATAGTGATTAAACAATACAGGGCTGAATGCCAGCTGTTAGGTAACAGCGGATTCAGCCCTGTAATTGTAGGTGAAAGAGTGCGGTGATACAACCTATGATTAGCGATGACGGGCTCAGCAGCCATAGGCAGCCTTGAAAGCCTCTACGAAACGATCACGGTCAACCTCCAGAATGCTAACGAGCTCGTCGCATACGTTTGCTTCCCACCACTCAACTTGCTTTTTTCGATTGCTGCGGTGCTCATGTATCCATATAAGATTAGCGGCAACCTTCTGAAAATACACCTTTTCGGCTTCTTTTATTTTATGCTCGGGTATCCATACCTTCATCCGTTTAATCGTACGATATAACTCGGATTTACAGGTTCGGCGAATGCTGCGAGCAGTTGGCAGGTCAGGCTGATGATTAGCTCTCTGTTGCTTCAACACGAATCAGCTCCCTTCTACTTATGTATATGCAGCTAGAGTTGGGCTGGTCACCAAAGCCTTTGTATCAAGGACATATGATGTTCGATTGGAAGCATGTCTTTACATATGGTAGAATATCGTTTAGTAATACATATGATGGGGGTTGGAGATGGAAAGCTGGATTATTGAAATTATGGAAAAATTTGGGTATCTTGGGATTTTAATTTTAATTGCGGTTGAAAATATTTTCCCGCCGATACCATCCGAGATCATTCTTACTTTTGGCGGCTTTATGACGACAAGAACGGATTTGACTCCGCTTGGAGTTATAATCACTGCAACGCTAGGATCATTGATTGGTGCAATTATTCTATATTATATCGGGCGTATCTTAGAGGTTGAACGTCTGGAGAAGATCATTGATCGTTGGGGGAAGCTGCTGCGAGTGAAGAAAGAGGATATTCACCGTGCAGATGCTTGGTTTGATAAGCACGGAAATAAGGCTGTATTTTTTTGTCGCATGATTCCATTAATTCGCAGCTTGATATCGGTTCCTGCCGGGATGTCAGGGATGAAGCTGACTCCTTTCTTGTTCTATACGACGATTGGAACGCTGATTTGGAACACAGTGCTTGTACTACTAGGTACAACGCTTGGTGATCGTTGGGAAGACATTGTAGAGTTTATGGATGTATATTCGAATATCGCTTATGCAATTATTGCAATTGCGATTGTCGTTGTTCTGGTGCTGTATTTGCGCCGATTCAAAAAGAATAACTAATTCGCTTAAAAATTTAAATAGAAAGAGGTCTACATACGATGAGTAAAAATGTTGCAAACAAGCTTGGAAAAGGACTTACACCTGAGCAATTTATCGCGGGCATGACGAAAAACCAAGAGCAATTTATCCACAATAAGGAGCAGTTCAGCTGGCCTTCTGAGGATGATCGTGAGTTTTTTGAGTCACTAAACAATCGTGATGATTTGCGCTGCTTAATTCTGATGGCAGATTGGTGTGGCGACGCTGTTCGCAATATTCCGGTCGTATTTAATGTATTGGAAAACAGCGGCATTCCGATTGATGTGTTAATTATGGAAGAGCATACCGACACGATGGATCAATTTTTAACTTTCGGCGGTCGATCCATTCCAATCGTTCTTATTGCAGATACGGGTGGAGCAGTTCTAGGACAATGGGGGCCTAGACCAAAGCATGTACAAGCAGTAATGGCTGAATTCAAAGCGACTAATCCGGATCCAAATGCTCCAGACTATGCTGACCGCATGGCTAAAGTTCGTGAAGAGATTATGAGACAATATGGCGAAGGCTATGGCTATCAAAATTATGTTGTAGCTGAATTACGTGAAGTATTGGAGAGCATTTAACGATGAGCAATTTTTCGGTAGAGAGCTTTTCATTAGGACCATTGCAGACGAATTGTTATCTGCTAACGGTGCAAGGAGAAACAGAAGGTAAGCGTAAAGGAATTATTATCGATCCCGGCATGAATCCGAAGCGACTCCTTGATCGCATTGAGCAGGTAGAGATTGAAGCGATTCTGCTGACACACGCTCATTTTGATCATATGGGTGGTGTTGACGAGGTGCGCAAGGAGGCAAATTGCCCTGTCTATGTGCATGATCTGGAAGCCGATTGGCTGACGGATTCTCGCAAAAATGGATCGATGCGCTGGCAGGATGTTACCCCGCCGCTTGCAACAGATCCAGCCGAGCACGCACTGGATGAAGGGATGGAGCTGAAGCTGATCGACCATACGTTCAAGGTACTGCATACGCCAGGGCATTCGCCAGGCAGTGTAAGCTTTGTGTGCGATGGTCATATCTTCTCTGGCGATGTGTTGTTCCGCTCCTCAGTAGGCCGTACGGACCTTCCTGGCGGACGTGAAGCAGATCTGTTTGATTCCATACAAAATAAATTGTACAAGCTAGCAGACGAGACGATTGTCTATCCAGGACATGGTCCACGGACTTCGATCGGCTATGAAAAAGCTAACAATCCATACGTAAGACTGACATAGAACATTTCAGAAGCATTCCTGCACTAGTCGAGGGATGCTTCTGTTGCCTATTGCTACGGTAATGCTGCGGTAAGCATGGAGAAAAGGATGGGGTATAGACATGGCATTGAATATGGTAGAGGAAATTGCAAAACAGCTCGCAATTCCTGTGAAAAAGATTAAGTCTGCAGTCGAGCTGCTCGATGAAGGGAATACGATTCCATTTATCGCGCGCTATCGAAAAGAGATGACCGGCGAGCTGGATGAAGTACAGCTCAGATCGATTGAGGAAAAGCTGCAGTACTTGCGTAATCTGCAAGCACGAAAGGAAGAGGTGCTCCGTCTAATTGAGGAGCAAGGCAAGCTTACAGACGAGCTTGCAGCAGCGATTACAGCAAGCGCGAAGCTTCAAGAGGTTGAGGATCTGTATCGTCCTTATCGTCAGAAGCGTAAAACAAGAGCAAGTGTGGCTAAGGAGAAGGGGCTTGAGCCACTTGCCTTATGGCTGCTGGAGCAAAAGGGTACGGACTTGCTAGGTGAGGCTGCACGTTATGTCAATGAGGAAAAAGGGGTTGCTACAGCTGAAGACGCGCTGGCGGGAGCGAAGGATATCATCGCTGAGCAGCTTGCAGACGATGCGAAAATACGCACTTGGATTCGGACCTTCACCTTCAGTCAGGGAATTATGCGTACGGTGGCAAAGGATGCAGAGGCCGAGAGTGTGTATGAGATGTATTATGATTACCAGGAGCCGATTGCTAAGCTGCCACCGCATCGCATCCTTGCGATTAATCGTGGAGAGCGTGAGGAGCTGCTAAAGGTTAGTCTCGAGCTCGATATTGATAAAATTGAGCAGTACATCCATAAGGGGATTGTGAAAAGCTATGCAAAGCCCGAGGTCGTTGAGCTGCTTGACGATGTGATTCAGGATGTCTACAAGCGTTTGATTGCACCGTCAATCGAGCGTGAGGTGCGCGGCGAATTGACCGATAAGGCCGAAGCACATGCGATTACGATCTTCTCTGCCAATCTGCGTAATCTGCTGCTGCAACCACCGGTTCGCGGTAAAATTGTGCTTGGCGTAGACCCTGCATTCCGTACGGGCTGCAAGCTTGCAGTCGTTGATGATATTGGGAAGATGCTAGAGGTTGGTGTATGCTACCCGACTGCACCGCATCATAAAACAGCAGAGGCTGAAAAGCTGATCCGCGGGTTGATCGATAAATACAGCATTGAGCTCATTGTCATTGGCAACGGAACGGCATCAAGAGAAACGGAGCAATTTATTGCGGATGTCATTAAACGCCACTCGCGAGCTGGAGAACTGAAATACATCATCGTCAATGAAGCGGGGGCATCTGTGTACTCTGCTTCACCGCTCGCAGCTGACGAGTTTCCTGATCTGGATGTAGCAGAGCGCAGTGCAGTTTCGATTGCGCGACGTTTGCAGGACCCGCTAGCAGAGCTCGTTAAAATAGAGCCCAAAGCTATTGGAGTAGGACAATATCAGCATGACGTAACGCAGAAGCGCTTGGAGGAGTCGCTGGGAGCTGTAGTCGAATCGGCAGTTAACCACGTTGGTGTTGATGTGAATACAGCTTCACCTTCCTTGCTTTCTTATGTTGCTGGCATCAATGGGACGATCGCCAAAAACATCGTGCGTTACCGTGATGAGAATGGTCGCTTTACGAAGCGTAATCAGCTTCAGAAGGTGCCCCGCCTCGGTGCAAAGTCCTACGAGCAATGTATCGGCTTCCTGCGCATTGTAGATGGTGAGCAGGTGCTGGACAATACTCCGATTCACCCTGAGTCCTATAATGTTGTCAAAGCGCTGCTTAAGGAGCTTGGTATGTCGGAGGCAGCTGTAGGAACGGATGTGTTGAACGAAGCGCTGAATTCAATCCAGCTTGAGGAGCTGGCGCAAAAGCTGGAGGTCGGTGTGCCAACGCTGACGGATATCGTCGAGAGTCTTCTGCGTCCAGGTCGTGACCCGCGTGAGGAGCTTCCGCCGCCGATTTTCCATACCGATGTGCTTAACATTGAGGATTTAACGAAGGGCATGGAGCTACAAGGCACGGTGCGCAACGTCATTGACTTTGGAGCATTTGTCGATATTGGCTTGAAGAATGATGGGCTTGTCCATATCTCTCAGCTAAGCGATCGCTTCGTAAAGCATCCGATGGACGTTGTATCTGTTGGTGATACCGTAACGGTATGGGTGCTCGATGTTGATCTTAAGCGAAGCCGTGTCGCATTAACGATGAAAAAACCACAATGATCGTGGTCATAAAACTGAATTAATTAAGTGATTAAACATGAAAGCCATTCATTTTGCGCGAGAGATCTAAGTCTAACGCAAATGAATGGCTTAATTGTTTGTACGTGCTAATGTCCAATTATATGGATTGATTGTTATCCGTATCGCTTTTCATATGATAGGATTGAGAACGGTAGAAGTACCAGCAATCATTAAGTAGACGTATTTTTCGTTTATCGCCACGTTGGAATGCTCGCATTAATTGATTCTTAAGCCAGTGGGGCATCGCTATACCTCCTTGTGCATGTAGCTTATGGTGTTGTATAACATATGTCCTCTGGGCTTATCTCGTGCCTGTCTTAATCGAGTCAATAAGAAGAGCTGCCAGGGTGTAATCCCATGACAGCTCTAGTGATGTAGCATATGATTGAATTATACCGTGTAGTACATAACTTAATAACTAAGTAATAACCTTAGCGTCGAAAGCCTATAGAGAATATGTGCACTTTTAAGCTTATAAACTTATGGAGTTGAGCGTCACTACGGTAATTGCTTAAGCTTCTTCTTCTAGTTCTTCATACCATTGCTCTAGCTGGGCTTGAAGTGCACGAATTTCCGTTAACAATGAAATTAGCGGGTAAGATTTTTCTTTAATTGCAGAGAAATCTGCTTCAAGTGTATTAATATAATCTAAGCCTGAGACGATGCGGGCATCGCTTGAATGAAGCTCAACGGCATCACATTCAGCAACAGCAAGCGGAAGAACAGGTACTTCTTCTGCTGTTAATTTATCGATTTCCTTCTGCAGGCGCAGGTTAAGCGCACTTAGCTGGTATGCATGCGTAGCGGGCATTTCAACAAAAGTGAGCTGGGTTTGTTGCTGCAATAAGACATAGCGCATAATAGCCATAATAAAATGAAACTCTCCCCTCAATGATAGCAGTTCTACTTGACAGTTTAGCGTATAATTCAATTACAATTCAAGTAGTGAACGGATACTAGAAGAGATACACGATAATATTATTTTATTTTTCATAATTAAGGTGATTGTATATGAACAATGAAGAGCTTCAGCAATGGGTGGAGGAGGTTTCGCTGCAATACTTTGGCAGACCCTTTATCCATAAGGCGACATTCAACGCAAGACTAAAGGCGACTGGTGGCCGCTATTTTACTCAGTCACACAATATTGAGATTAGTCCCCATCAGCTGGCTGCATTCGGTAAGGAAGAAACGGAAAAAATTATAAAGCATGAGCTATGCCATTATCATTTGCATATATTAAACCGTGGCTACAAGCATAGGGATCAAGATTTTAAGCAATTGCTTGCTCATGTGGGAGGCTCGCGCTATTGCAACACGCTTCCTGAGCGAAAGGAAGCTAAGAAACGGGAATATCGCTACTTGCTGCAATGCGTGCATTGTGGCCAGCAATATTATCGGAAAAGAAGGATGGATGTAAGCAAATATCGCTGTGGTAGATGCAGTGGAAAATTAAATGTAAAAATGCTTGACAAAGAATAAGGGACATGGTAGATTATTACTTGTCCGCTTTATCTTTTTGTTGTTCCCTGATAGCTCAGTTGGTAGAGCACTCGACTGTTAATCGAGTTGTCACAGGTTCGAGTCCTGTTCGGGGAGCCATTCATGGAGAAGTACCCAAGTGGCTCAAGGGGACCCTCTGCTAAGGGGTTAGACTGCGTAAGTGGTGCGTGGGTTCGAATCCCACCTTCTCCGCCATCATTTTTCTTACTAGGAAGATGCTGATAATGGACCGAACTAACCGGTCTTTTTTATTTTCCTACATTAGAAAAAAAAGTTGTTGCATAGTGTAAGTTGATGTGTTAAGATACATCTTGTCTCTTTTGAAGTTAGTTTGCACGGCCCGTTGGTCAAGGGGTTAAGACACCTCCCTTTCACGGAGGTAACAGGGGTTCGAATCCCCTACGGGTCACCACTATTCTTATGAGAGCAGCTCGCATGAGTAACAATAATCATGAGAGCCATTAGCTCAGTTGGTAGAGCACCTGACTTTTAATCAGGGTGTCGAAGGTTCGAGTCCTTCATGGCTCACCAGTTTTCTTCTAAGTAAGTCAGCTGGATGAATATTATAATGTTCCCATTTGCGGTAGTGGCGGAATGGCAGACGCGCCATCTTGAGGGGGTGGTGGGTGAATACCCGTGGAGGTTCGAGTCCTCTCTACCGCACCATACATATAAACGTTCAAGTCCTTGCATAGCAAGGACTTTTTTTGTTATTTCATCGAATAGGTGATATAGGTGATAAGTTATGGAGATTGAAGAAATCTATACTCGAAAAAAATTAAGACAAGCAATATTAAAACAACTCTATGATTTGTATTTTTCGGGAGGACCAGAATGGCCGTCTAAAACTAAAGTTATGGGTTTAACAGGAACAAAGAAGCAATTGTACATTGATAATGAGCATCACAAGGCGTATCATTCTCTTTTCGCACGGCAGATGGGATTGATTACATAGAAGCCCTCATGCTATCTGAAAGCAAAAATACGTAAGTTGTATTCGTGTAATAGTCTACAAAGTTATATCTTATCGTACGGTTAGCTCAATTTATTTCTAATCGAAATCAATTCGTTAATATAATGATCAATCTGTGCCTGAGTTTCCTCGAGATGATCGGTTGCTGAAGAACTCCGAGTATCTGGTTCAGGGTTTTCTAATAGGTCTAATGTTAAAGCAGCTGCATAGGCAGCGATTCCATCACCAATTACCACTATAGCAGCACCGATAAGTGCGAGTCTTGCGATTTTTATCTCTCTGGATTCCTCGTCATTTCTATTCTTCATGATGATGAATTCCTTTCTGTAAGAACGGGATAAGAACCTCTAGGCACATTATATGCGGTACGTTCGACTATGGAGACAAAGAATTAAAAGGACCGAGCACTATCCATCAAGTGGTCAAGAAGCTGTAGTTACATGGGAAAACCTGCTAGTCCTATTATGGAACGATGTATGTTAGAATGAGGTTGAGAGGGGCAAGTACCTTCTTCTAAAGGAACTTAACGTTTGCGTGGTGGCTTACGTTTCTAGGTTCCTTTTTCTATATCTACATATTGTTAATTCAGAGCCGCTCTTAGAAGCGGCTTTTTTTGTGCTTGTATAGCTATAACACCGGGAAATTGTCATGTAATCACTTGAAAACGAACACTTGTTCGCATATAATGTAATTATTAATTAATGGCGACGATCTGATGTAACCGTATGTTGGCTGGCAAGATCCTTCCATTATATTAATAGCTCTGTTTAATGGAGGTTAGATCATGGAAAGAAAGCTAAAGAAAAGGGTAATTATAGACAGGCGGGAGCTTATCAGCGATGCACTACGGCAAAGTATGCAGTATAAAATATCGTTGTCACTCCATATGTATGATCCATATGAGGAGCTTAAAGTAGTAGGTATCGTCAATAACGTTAGCACATTACATGGACGATTTCGAGTGGATGATGATTGGTTCAACATTGATGATATAGAGGATATCGTTGTCGAAGATACGAATAAAATTTCATGAGGCTTTGTTAGATTGCAGACAGCTATAATATCTAATGCTGCAATGAAGCGAGCTGCAGTTATTGTGTCGTGCCACAGAGGCAGAAAAGCCGCTCATCTTGCGATGAGCGGCTTTGTTAATTAGTTATTTAGTCAAATCCTACTGCGTTTTATTTTGGTCGTCTGTTTTATTATAGAGAAGGTAGGACACTAAGATACCGACTCCGCCCAGTACCGTAAACAGGATGGACTTAATGAGAATGTTTAGGAACGTAATATCAATAAATACGACCTTGAATGCGATCACGAGTAGTAGAATAATACCCGTTAAGCGTGCCTGTGCAGCACTGCGAGTCGCTCCATATGCAATGGCGATAATAGCGTAGAGCAGC
Source organism: Paenibacillus camelliae (assembly GCF_023715345.1). GTDB lineage: Bacteria > Bacillota > Bacilli > Paenibacillales > Paenibacillaceae > Pristimantibacillus > Pristimantibacillus camelliae. The sequence goes on along the minus strand of NZ_JAMBNY010000013.1, from coordinate 35,395 downwards.
CATGCAAAAGAAACAAAATATGGCCTTGAGTCTGACGTACCTATTAGCTCACCTACAAGATTACCGAATATCGTAATAAACCAAAAGGCTAGTGCAGCTTCAATCCAAAGGATGGTTGACAGCCATACCTTAACGTTCGCCGGATTATGCGCCTCTTCTGATTGTAGGGTTTGCTTGCATTCACGATAGATGACTGGGAAGCTTGCAAGAACGACAATCCAGCAAAGCATCTCATAAGAGAGAATGGCATCAAGCGGCTCAAACATAATACTAACGGTGCCGATACCTAGCGCTGCTGCTCCGAACCAGCGTAGCAGGTTAAGGTTATCCCTTAAGCCGTACAGAACGAGCGTGACACCGGTACCGTAAAGAATAAGATTCGTGTATGGAGTGCCAAGCAAATTTATAAAGAAGCAAATTAGCGCAAATGCCGCCAATAATGCGCTAATCTCAATACGTAGCTTGAATGGTGAGCGCTGTTCATGCTCCTCATTGGCTTCTCCACGTTCAAAAAATAAGATAGCTACAGCGTAAGCTGCTGCGATGATGATCGATACGATCAGGAAAATCGTGCTCTTACCGCCGTAAATATGTGCTGTCCAGCTTATGATGGCTAACACACCAACAGCCTGCATGACATGAGACTCAGCATGAAGCTGCTTTCGTTTCATATATTGAATGAATACAACGAGATGCTGTGCCAGCAATGCAGCAATCAAGAAGCCATTGGAAGCCTCCGAATGCACGTTGCTTGTAATAATTAATGAAAAGTGCAGTAAAAAATATGCGATGCCGTGAGCATATCGGTATTTCAGTGCTGAGCTGAGAAGCATCATGCTAATTGAAATAACTAATTGTACAAGCAGGTATGGAATCGCATGTACATTTTGAATATCGATTAGATATACGCATAGATATGCTGAGAATATCGCGATACATACGAGCAGCTGGGAACGCCAGCGAATAGCCGAATAGATAATAAGAGCACAGGATAATACATAAAAAGCAGCGGCTATGACCACACCGAACAGTTCATAGGATAGATGAGCTATTGATATCGTAATAATTAAGACACCATGAGCTCCTCCAAGCAGCGCTTTTCCGAGTATGGGTCGCTTGCTCCGCTGATGCTGAAGCATACCTGTTACGTACATTGCGGTTGCTAGCAGTAAGCCTAATATACAGCGAACAGGCTCAGTAATAAGACCAAAAGCAACGCCCGCTATAAACAGCATAAGAATACCGATAAGCAGGATGATGATAAATACTATTGGAAGTACATAGCGCACCAAAATGTTTTCCATGCTTCGGCCGGATGCTTTATTAGGTTGATTTGACACCATGTTAGGAATTGGCTGATTGCCAAGATTAGGCTGCATATGGTTCGGGAAATACTGCTGCTGACCAGGAGCTCCGTGCTGTAAGTGCTGTGGCTGCCTTGGACCTGCGCCCTGCTGTACATGCTGCTGCTGTCCTGGACTTGTGCCCTGCTGTACATGCTGTTGCTGCGCTGGTCGTGCGATCTGCTGCAAGTGCTGCTGCAAGTGCTGTGGCTGCCTTGGACCTGCGCCCTGCTGTACATGCTGCTGCGCTGGACGTGCGCCTTGCTGTGCATGCTGTGGCTGCGCTGGATGGACGCTCTGCTGTACATGCTGCTGTCCTGGACCAGTGCCCTGTTGACCTACCGGATTTTGTTGCAAATGCTGTTGTCCATCAGCATTACGGTGCACCTGTTGCTGTGGCCCGCCCATACTCTGTTGCTGATTTAGTGGCTGTCTTGTAGGGTTACCCTGATAATCAGCTGCAGGTGGTGGGTGAAGGGCTCCCTGCTGTATTGTTGCTTGTGTCTGCTGGGGGGGCGATTGCTGCTGTCCCCCGGAGCTTTTTTTCAGCTGCTGCAGCTCTTGCTCTACGGCTGCTAGGCGCTGTTCAAGCTCTGACACTCTTTTATTCCACTCGATCTGGATCTCCTCCTTGAGATGAATTGGTCATATACGTTCACTTTATTCTCAAATATTGGTATGATATACGTGTTTTGATTATATGCTAGCAATACAATTTCAATTAGAGAGGGAGAGCTTAGTTAATGAAAAAATGGTTTGCACTTATTGTAATGCTCACATTATTACTACCGGCTAGTATAGCTTCTGCTGCAGCTCCGACAGATCCTATTAAGGTTTTTGTTGATGGCAAGCAAGTGAAATTTGACGTCGACCCGATTATGTCAAATAATAACACATTGGTCCAATACACAACAGTGTTCAAAGCACTAGGAATGAATTATTCATGGGATCAGCAAGAAAAAATGGTAACGGGCTATAATGATTATATTTTAATGCATTTAAAAATCGGAGAAAATGTTGCGTACATTAACAACAAGCAAGTAAAAATGGATACGGCTGCAACGGTACTTAAGGGCAGAACGCTCGTGCCTATTCGCTTTATAAGTGAGGCAACAGGCGCAAAGGTTGTTTGGGATGGGAAGCAACGTACGATTAATATAACGTCTGCTCCTGAAAAAAACGAGCTTTCAGTATGGCTTAGAGATCAGCAATGGAATGACAGCTTTGCCTCCGTTATGGAAAGTGAAAGTTTAGAGCTGATCGATCAAGACAAAGCACATATACGCTATGAAGCGATTGACATAGCTGGCTTTACAGCATATCCTACGTACTATTTTGATGGAGATAAGCTGTTTAGCCTTGATTATACGTTTGATGTGCAGGCTCAATCGAATATGGACTACTTGCTTGCCATTGGTACACTTTATAATGAATTGGAAGCACATTTTGGTGAGCCGTACCGCGATGAGCTTTATTTCTATGATGAAGCTGATTATCATGAAGATGTTGAACGATTCGCAGACAGCATCGCAGCTGGTGAGGCAGAGCTAACGACAACTTGGCAGATCGGATATACGGAAATCGAGCTTGCCGCGTTTAGCGATGAGCAGGGTGGAATTGATCTGTATATCTCTTTGTTTAATACAAAATAATGTAAAGCTAACGTTAGTTAAATAGTGGGCATCCTCAAGCAGGATGCCTTTCTTTTTGAAGAAACCTTAAATAAAGCTGAAAAAACTGTGACCATTTGTTGAAAATGCCGTATAACATATCAGTAATCTAGAGAGGAGAGAACAACATATGAGTTTTGAAACATTTAAGCCAGAGCAGGGACCACCGAACAATAATAAACCAGAAGTTAATATGAAGTCAGTAAGAAAATTTGTCGTTATTGCTATTGTTGCAGTTGCATTGCTTTATATTGGTTCGACGTCCTTCTATACGGTAGAGGAGAGGGAAAGAGCAGCGGTGTACACCTTTGGTAAAATTACACATGAAGCAGGTTCAGGTCTGCACTTTAAACTTCCGCATCCGATCCAACAAGTACAAATCGTTCCTGCTGAGCTAACCCAAAACATTGCTATTGGCTATCGTGAAACAGCCAGCGGAGATGAAGTAGTAGAGGAAGAGGCAATGATGATAACAGGTGATGAAAATATCGTAGCAGCTGATGCGGTTATCACTTGGAAAATTAATAATATTAAGCATTATTTAACGAATATCGAAAACCCGGAAACCTTTTTACGTAATGCGTCTATCGCTTCCATTCGCTCAGTCATTGGTGCTCAGAAGCTGGATTATGTCATCACAGACGGTAAGACAGAAATCCAAGAGCTAGCTCGTATCCAGCTTGTTGAGCTTATGGATAAGTACGAAACAGGAATTCAAATTATTGACCTGAAGTTCCAGGATATCGAGCCACCTAGCGGTGAAGTTTCGGATGCATTCCGTGCAGTTACGAATGCGCGTGAGCAAAAAAATACGAAAATTAACAATGCGATGAAATATGAAAATGATCGTATTCCAAAAGCACGCGGTGAGGCTCAAGCGTTAATTGAGCAGGCTGAGGCGGAGAAAGCATCTCGTATATTGAACGCACAAGGGGATGTTGCTAAGTTCAATGCGATCTATGCGGAGTACTCAAACAATAAGGATATTACGGAAAACCGTTTAATCCTTGAAACGTTAGAAAAAATTCTACCTAATGCTCAGATTTTCATTACGAACTCTAACAGCGATACTGTGAATTATTTACCGCTTAATGAGATGATGAATCGCTCAGGCTCTACAGCAAGATCAAGCTCGAGCACGACAAGTCAGTCTCAATCAACACCAAGCACCAATAATTCTCAATCGTCAGCACAGTAAAGGAGGAGCATAAGATGAAAAAATGGTATGGATTAGCAGCACTTGTTATCGTATTCGTTATTATTGCTGCTGGCTCGCTGTTCGTAGTTAAGGAAGGCGAATATAAAATTATACTGAGATTCGGAGAAGCCATTGATGCAAAGAAGGAGCCTGGTCTTTATTTTAAGGTTCCGTTCATTGATAACGTTACATCGCTACCTAAATATCAGATGACCTATGTCAATGCTCCAACTCAAATTATGACGAAAGATAAAAAGATTATTTTCGTAGATAACTATACGGTGTGGAGAATTAATGATCCGCAAAAGTTTATTAAGACGAGTCACACGGTTTCTGCAGGTACACGTCGTATTGATGAAGCGGTATATAACTCAGTCCGTCGTAAGTTATCTGAAGTAAACTACGATGAGATCATTAGCGAGAATACCGCACGCGGTAATTTGAATGATGATATCACTAAGGACGTCGCGGTAGCTTTACAGCGTGACGACTACGGAATCCAAATTGTAGATGTTCGTATCAAGCGTACTGATCTGCCAGAGAGCAATAAGGAAAGTGTTTATAATCGGATGATTTCTGACCGTGAATCAATCGCTGCGCGTTACTTGTCCGAAGGTGATGAAGAATCTCGCAAAATTACATCAAAGGCTGACCGTACTGCACTTGAGCTAATGGCTCAGGCTGAAGCAGACGCGAAGAAAATCGTTGCAGAAGGCGAGCAGGAAGCAGCTAAAATCTATAACGACGCTTACGGTAAAGACCCGCAATTTTATAATTTGTATCGTACATTAGAAAGCTATGTCGTGACGCTAAGCAATGAGCCTGTCATCATGATTCCAATCGATTCACCATATGCTAGCATACTGCTAGGTCAGCAATAAGCGTTGATATGAGCGAAAGCTCTGAAGTACCAAACCTAAAATGAACGACGAAGCAGCTGTTCCCATTAACAAATAGGGAACAGCTGTTTTTTATGCAATAAGAGCCAGTTGAAGAGGCATTCACATAGCTAGAGCAAATTCGGGTGGTTCAGCTGCGTGTTATATGATATTTCATATAACTAGAGCGAATGCGGTCGAAACAGCTGCGTTTTATGTGATAAATCACATAACTAGAGCGAATAACGGCGATACAGCTGCGTTTTATATGATAATTCACATAACTAGAGCGAATCCCGGCGAAACAGCAGCGTTTTATATGATAATCCATATAACTAGAGCGTTTTACGGCGGTACAGCTGCGTTTTATATGATAAATCACATAACTAGACCTAATTCCGGCGAAACAGCTGTGTTTTATGAGATATTCCATGCCTCGAAAGATTTACGAGGAAACTTTATTAAAAATTTGGTAGGTACTATACAAAAGCCGAAAGATATAGTATGTTACTTCTCGGACAGTATCGATGTGATCATCTGAAAAAGAAGGTAACTGAGCATGGCACAACAAAATAAGCCTCATCATCATTATGCTTTAGGCATGCATATGCCGCCACGAGTTTGGTGGAACGTTCGAGTTGATTTTATTGCTACACTGTTTTTTAGCTTATTTAACGTCGTAATGAATCAATTTTACATTGCCTTCGCGATTCAGGAGGGTGCATCGAATTTACAGGTTGGCATATTGTCGGCAGCACCTGCGATCGGCTTAATCTTTTCGCCGATCTGGGCATCCTGGATCGAAAAAAGCAGCAGTCCGAAGCCATTTACGATATGGCCGAATATGATTGGCCGCTTGCTATTATTACTACCGGCAATATTTCCTGATCCCAATGTATACGTGGTGACAGCGGTTATCTTCCAGCTGCTAATGGGCATTCAAGCTCCTGCCTATGCAGCGCTAGTCTCTCGGATATATCCAACGAATATTCGTGGTCGACTAATGGGATACGTACGCGTAGGATCGGGTATGCTGATGATTCCGCTAGCTTATCTAGTAGGAAGCTGGGCAGATATATTGGGTCCACGTGGTCCACTTATTGCTGCCGCAATCGCTGGGTTTATCTCGGTTAGTATCTTCAATTCTATTAAAGTATCAAAGCAAGGCAGCGCTCCAAAGACGAGTGCCGTTAAAGAGGTGGCAAAGGTAGGGCGCAAGCAGAAAATTATAGAGCAGTTTCAGCTTATAAAAAGCAATCGGCTGCTTGCGATTTTCTTAATAGCAACAACATTTTCGGGCTTTGGCAATATGATCTCCATTCCACTGTATCAAATTATTCAAGTGGATATTCTCGGGCTAACTAACGTAGAGATCGGCTATGCGCGTGTAGCCTATTATGTTGCGCTGTTGCTAACCTTTTGGCTAGGCGGCATTATGATAGATAGAATAGATATTAAATATATTCTGCTTATCGGCATAAGCGCGTACGCAATCGTTCCTATGCTGTACAGCTTATGGGGAACCTATCCAGCTGTACTGCTCGGTAATGGCATCCAAGGGATTGGAGAAGCGATCTGGGACATTGGCATTATGGCATTTATATTTAAGATTGCACCTGGTAGAGAGGCTGTAGTATTCGGAATCCACCTTATGTTTTTTGGGATTCGCGGGTCTATTGGGCCAATACTAGGAACTTCATTAACGGGTACCCTTAATATCGATGTCATCTTAATGATCGCGTCGACGTTTGCTTGGATCGGCACATTGCTCTTCTTATGGGGAAACAGAAAGGAACCGCAATTAGCGGCTCAAAAATAGCAATTCATACAATAGCAATTCATACATTAATGTAGGTATAACCAAACAAATAGATATAAACAAAAAAAGCCTGGCTATTGAACGGCGCCTTAAGGTTAGAGAATGTCTAACCTTAAGGCGGAAGTTCAGCCAAGGCTTTTTCTTATAGAGAGTATGTTTAGTATAGAGAAATAGTAAGAGTATGGTGTTCAGTCAACGCATGCAATGTAGCCTCGGAGCCTACGATCTCAATACTGATCAGCGTAGCTAGACATTGCTTCAGCGCTTGTTTGCCAGTTTCCCATTTGCGATTAAGAATGGATTCAAGCTTGCGCATTGCTTTCTTATTTTGTTCACTCATATATACAGGGATTGCTTTATTTTGGAATACGAGTGTAGTTGCCATGTTACCAACCTCCAACACTGCGATGATTTATATACAGTGTAAAGAGCAAACCTTAATATTTCCTTAAAAAATTTTGAAAAAACTATGATATTCGAGCATTATGCCACAAATTCCGATGAAAGTTTTCTCATAATGAATGGAAGCCAGAAATTTGATCATACTTTTAAGGATTCAGCGCCCGCATGAAGCATTCGTTTGCGATAGTCTGATGGCGTACAATTCATTTGCTGGCGAAACACTTTTACGAAGTAGCTCATATGATCAAAGCCAACATCCATCGCAACAGAGGAGATCTTATTGCTCGGATCAAGCAGAAGCTCCGCTGCACGGCGAATTCGGTACGAGTTAAGGTATTCGATCGGGGTCTGACGTGTCATGCTTTTGAAGAAACGAATAAATTGGCCCTCACTCATCGGGATTTGCCCAGCAATTTCAGCAATTTTTAGCGGTTGATGATAATGCAGCTGAATATAGGTGATCGCTTTTTTCAGGCGTAGCGATTTCGTTTCATTGTTTAATCCTTTGCTTCGATTCACATGTCTGCCCTGCGGCAGGATGGTGTGCAGCATGGCGTACAGCTGTTGCTTCGCCGCCAGCTCATAGCCGAGGTCACCCTGATCACAGATCGATAGCAGCTCGCGAAGCTGAAACAACAGCTGACGCTCCCAACGTGAATCGCCTGTAATATGAACTGGAAATGTCTTCGTACGGTCTAGAAAAGGAGCAATATAATTTGCTTGTATATGATCAAAGCTGGAGCTTGAAAGCAGCTGTGAATCAAACACAACTGCACCGTACATACAGGTTGAATTGTTATAAGAATGTCCAGCATGAATTTCCCCGCTATCAATGAACACCGCTTCCCCTGCCTTGACAGGAAAATAGTCCGTGTCGAGCTGGAACAGTACTTCGCCCTCCATTACATAAAAAAATTCAACCTCATCATGCCAGTGGCATTCGAGTATCGGTGCGCCTGCAATATTTTGATCTATCCAGTAGGAGGCAAGCGGAAAGGAATCATTACCATGTCTTCTATTTTCCTTCAAGCTCGTTTTAATTGTTAAGTCCATGCAACTCACCTTCTCTTCAAAACATCAAAATAGTGCTATATTTGAGCATTATTCTGTTAGATTTAATGAAATAATATCACTATAATGCAAGTATAACACATATATTACTGTCCAAAACATTTTCACATAGAAAGGTTGTGCAGATCCTATGAAATTTCAAAACGGAAACTGGTTAATCCATGAGCAGTTCAATGTTCAAGGCGCAGTACAAGCACATGATTTTTATGAAAAGGATGGAGTGCTTACAGCTTACGCTGCTCCACGTCCGATCGTAACACGTGCAAATATGCTAGATACGATGCTGCTTACGATTCAATTTCACTCTCCGCTTCCAGGTGTCATTGGCGTTAAAATTATTCATCATGCGGGTGTTCGTGATGTTGGTCCTAACTTTGAGCTATCCAAATCTGCTGAAAGTCATGCAGTTATCGAGGAAACAGAAGAGTATGCGATGCTGACAAGCGGCAATCTAAGCGTACGAATTGCAAAAGGTCCTGAGTGGAAGGTTGACTTCCTACGCAATGGCAAGCGCATCACAGGCAGCCAGCAAAAATCTATGGCTTACATTAAAGAAGGCAAGCATAAGGCGTATGTACGCGAAGAGCTTGATCTTGGTGTTGGCGAATGGGTATATGGTCTAGGCGAGCGCTTTACTGCATTCGTGAAGAATGGACAAACGGTCGATATTTGGAACGAGGATGGCGGTACGAGCTCTGAGCAAACGTACAAAAACATCCCATTCTATATTACGAACAAAGGCTACGGCGTATTTGTTAACCAGCCTGAGCTAGTTTCCTTAGAGGTTGCTTCAGAGAAGGTGAAGAAGGTTCAATTCAGCGTAGAAGGCGAATCGCTTGAATACTTCATTATCGATGGTCCAGACATGAAAGGTGTACTTGATCGCTATACACAGCTAACAGGTCGCCCAGCATTGCCACCAGCTTGGACATTTGGTCTATGGCTGAGCACATCGTTCACAACAAACTACGATGAGCAAACGGTAAATTCCTTCGTAGACGGCATGGTAGAGCGTGATCTTCCGCTTCATGTATTCCACTTCGACTGCTTCTGGATGAAGGAGTTCCATTGGACGGATTTCAAATGGGATGAGTCTGTATTCCCTGACCCAGAAGGCATGCTTGCACGCTTGAAGGAGCGCGGATTGAAAATTTGTGTATGGATTAATCCATACATCGCTCAACGCTCTCGCTTGTTCGAGGAAGGTAAAGCGAACGGATATCTTGTTAAAAAGCCTAATGGCGACGTATGGCAATGGGATCTATGGCAGCCTGGCATGGCGCTTGTAGACTTCACAAACCCTGCAGCTTGTGAGTGGTATGCATCTTACCTGCGTGAGCTAGTAGATATGGGCGTTGATAGCTTCAAAACAGACTTCGGTGAGCGTATCCCGACAGACGTTGTTTACTTTGACGGCTCTGATCCATATAAAATGCACAACTACTATACACAGCTATATAACAAAGTTGTATTCGAAGTGCTGGAAGAGAAGCTTGGTAAAAATGAAGCAGCCGTATTTGCTCGTTCAGCAACAGCTGGCGGTCAGCAATTCCCAGTACACTGGGGTGGAGACTGCTATGCGGACTATGAATCAATGGCAGAAAGCCTTCGCGGCGGTTTATCACTAGGCTTGTCTGGCTTTGGCTTCTGGAGTCATGATATTGGCGGCTTCGAGAATACAGCGCCAAGCCATGTGTTCAAGCGTTGGCTGCAGTTCGGCTTGCTATCCAGCCACAGCCGTCTTCACGGTTCCAAATCTTATCGTGTGCCTTGGGATTATGACCAAGAGGCAGTTGATGTAACTCGTAAGTTTACGAAGCTAAAAAGCTCACTAATGCCATACTTGTACAACACTGCTGTTCAAGCACATGAGCAAGGTATTCCATCTATGCGTGCGATGGTATTAGAATTCCACGGTGATCCTGCCGTTGAGCAATTGGATCGTCAATATATGCTTGGTGATTCCTTGCTAGTTGCTCCTATCTTTACTGAAGAAGGCGAAGTAACGTACTACTTGCCTGCAGGTAAATGGAACCATCTATTAACTGGGGAAACGGTTGATGGTGGTGTATGGAGAACAGAAACCTACGACTTCATGAGTCTACCGTTATTCGTTCGTCAGAACAGCATTCTTGCAATTGGGGCTGTTAATGATCGTCCTGATTATGATTTTGCTGACGGTGTTCAGCTACAGCTGCATAACTTGCAGGATGGTGCACAAGCAAGCACAGTTGTACGCGACGCGAAGGGTAATGTTTCATTGACAGTTGAAGCTTCTCGTAGCGGGAATGCGATCACTGTAGCTGTAAAAGGCGCAAGCAAACCATTCTCTGTAGCAGTGAAAGGTGAAGCAGCGGCTAAAGCAGTTACAGGCGTTGACGCAAAAGTAGAGGAAGGCGTTATTAGCCTTGGTGCTGTCGGCGATGCAAGCTTTACAATCGAGCTAGCTTAAGTGTAAATATTAATTTTTATGAGCTTCAGATGCCGGCAATGCTGGTATCTGGAGCTTTATTTCATATAGACAAAGTATGGAACTTAAAGAGCGATAACTGGTATACTGGTAAAGCGCCTAAGCGCTATATTTAACTAAAGGATGTGGCGAGAAATTGCTCCCCATAATAAAGGTGCTTGGTTCAGCTTCAGTTGGCGTCCTCTTGTTTCAGCTGCTTCATTTGCCGATGCCGTGGCTGCTTGGACCTATATTTTCAGTCATGCTAGCTCAGCTTACAATTCGAACAAAAACGAGCTGGGTATGGCCTAGCTGGCTTCGTAACTGCGGATTAGTGCTGCTAGGAGCTGCAATAGGTGAAGCCTTTACCAGATCAATATTTTTGAATATCGGAAATTATTTGCTCTTGATGCTGATGCTCAATATTGTACTGCTATTCTTTTGTATATTGCTCGCATTCGTTACACAAAAGCTAACAGGAATGTCTTTTATGACTGCATTAACCTCTAGCATACCGGGTGGATTATCGCAGTCTGTTACGTTTGCAGAGGAGCATAAGGGCATAGACCTTGGCACTGTTACATATTTTCAAGTCATCAGGGTACTCTCCATTGTCAGCATCGTACCCTTTATCGTTAGCGGTCAATTGCTACCCGATGCTGTACACCACCCGGAAGAACCGTTTTGGAAAATTGCACTGTATGTGCTGCTCGCTTTTGCTTCCGTTCCGCTAGGTAAGCTGCTTAAGCTGCCTGTTGCCTATTTTTTAGCACCGGTTGTTGTAGGCATTGTCATTAATGCTTTCGGGGTACAGCCACCAGCGATTCCTGATTCAATGCTGCATGCTGCTCAGCTTTCTATAGGAGCATATATTGGTCTTATGCTAAAGCCAGACATGATTAAGCTCCCCTGGAAGGTCATTATGATGGGACTTATTAGCGCGTTAATCCTATTATTATTTAGCTATGGCTGCTCGATTGTACTCGCAAAGCTTGCGCAGGTTGATATGATAACGAGCTTTTTAAGTACTGCAGCGGGCGGGATGGATCAAATGAGCTTAATAGCAACCGCAATGAAAGCGGATCCGGCTTTTGTTACGTTATTTCAACTATTCCGATTGCTCTTTATTTATTTTATTGTATTTCCACTGCTGCAATGGGCTGCTAATAAAGTGACGCGAAAAGCTACTGATCTATCATAATGACAAAATCGCATAAGTTTATGCTAATTCGATTAATGTTTTTCTGCAGATGTATGCGCTATACTTATATCAAGTAAAGCAAAATCCAACATAAACATGAAATATAAGGAGCGCGTGTACAATGAAGAGAATGAATATTGGTGTACAGCTTTATACACTTCGCGATCAATTAGCAGAAGATTTTGAAGGTACGCTGCGTCATGTGGCAGGATTAGGCTATGAGGGTGTAGAATTTTTCCATTATGGTGATATTCCGGCAGCACGCATGAAGGAGCTGCTTGATGAGCTTGGACTAAAAGCAATTGGCTGTCATATTCAGCTTAGCAGCTTAAAGGATAACCTGCAGGCTGAGATTGATTACTTGAAAACGATTGGCTCCAAATATGCAATATGCCCTTGGCTTCCTGAAGAGCTTCGCAGTGTAGAAGCATGGCAGCAGCATCTTGTTGATCTGGCTGCCATTGGTAAAGCATGTACAGAGCAAGGAATCGAGCTAATGTACCATAATCATGATTTTGAATTCAGTACGCGAATCGATGGTCAGATGGTATTCGAAGCATTGTTTGAGCGTGTACCAGCAGAAGATCTAAAGGTTGAGATGGATATTGGCTGGGTACAGTTCTCCGGTATTGATCCAGTTGCATATATTCAAAAATATGCTGGACGCCTGCCGCTGCTTCATCTGAAGGATTACTTAAAGGAAAGCCGCGACCCAGAGAAAACAATTGATACCGTCGAGCTTGGAGAAGGCGATTTACCACTAGAGGCTATTGTTAAGGCTGCTTCTGATGCCGATGTAGAGTGGATTATAGTAGAGCAGGATTCTTGCACGAATCCACCGCTTGAATCCGTTGCAACAAGCATGAACTGGCTTAAAAAGCACTACTTAAACCAATTTTAATAATCGTACTAAAGGAGAGAGTATTGAATGTCTAAAATTAGAGTTGCAGTAATTGGTTGTGGATCTATCGCAAAATATCGTCATATTCCTGAATATGTTGAAAATCCGAATGTTGAGCTAGTCGCTTTTGTTGACCCTATTATTGAGCGTGCAGAGCACTATGCGAAGGAGCTTGGTGGCAAAGCATACGCCGATTATAAGGAAATGCTTGCAGAGGTAAAGCCAGATGCAGTAAGCGTATGTACGCCGAACTACTTGCATGCTGAGCAATCCATCGAAGCAGCTAAAGCTGGAGCACATGTGCTTGTTGAAAAGCCAATGGCTGTAACTGATGAAGAAGCTGCAGCAATGATTGAAGCTGCTAAAGCGAACAACGTAAAGCTTATGGTAGGACATAACCAACGCTTTATGCCTCCTCACGAAAAAGCAAAAGAAATTCTTAAAACTGGTGTACTTGGCAAAGTGCTTACATTCCGTACATCCTTTGGCCATCCTGGTCCTGATGCATGGAGTATCGACGGTGCAAATAGCTGGTTCTTCCGTAAAGAAGAAGCAATTATGGGCGCAATGGGCGATCTAGGTGTTCATAAGTCAGACCTTATCCGCTGGATGCTTGATGATGAAGTATCTGAGGTTGCTGCATTCGTTGGAACACTAGATAAGAAGGACACTGAAAGTGATGATAACGCATCCTGTATTCTTCGCATGAAATCAGGTGCGATCGGTACACTTGTAGCAAGCTGGACTTACTACAAAGGTGAGGACAACAGCACAATGCTATGGTGTGAAAACGGAGTAATGCGCATCGGTACAGATCCAGTCGACCAGGTTATCGTTGAGCTTCGTGATGGTACAGTTAATAAATATCAAACCGGAGAAATTTCTACGAACGAAAAGCAGCTTTCTAGCTTTGTTATCGATAAATTTGTAGAATCGATCGTTAACGATACAGTACCTGCGGTTACGGGTGAAGAAGGAAGAGCATCACTTAAAGTTATTCTTGATGCATTCGCTTCACAAGAAACAGGAAAAGTAATTAAAGTTACCGAATAATATATGTGAATTTAGAGCCAGTATGGAGGAGACGATCCCTCTATACTGGCTTTCTTTTTATTGAATAAATACAATTTTATTGAAATGAAATCGGTTTCAGTTTAGAATAAAGTTAAGAAAGAGAGGAGGAAATAGAGCATGAGCAATATTATTGTTGAGCAGCGAGCTGATCCTTGGGTATACCTGCACACGGATGGCTACTACTATTTCACAGCTTCTGTACCTGAGTATGATCGCATTGAGCTGCGAAGATCAAGTAGCTTAGAGGGCCTAAAGGATGCTGAGCCCGTAGATATATGGCTAAAACATGAAAGCGGTGTCATGGGTGGCTTAGTATGGGCGCCTGAGCTTCATTATATCGATAATAAATGGTATGTCTACTTTGCAGCAGGCCATTCAGACGCAATATTTGCGCAAAGAATTTATGTACTAGAGAATGCATCAGCGAATCCGTTACAAGGGGAGTGGGTAGAAAAGGGGCAGGTGACGACTGATTGGGAGTCCTTCTCCTTAGACGCTACGACCTTTGAGACTGGTGGTAACCGATATCTAGTATGGGCTCAGGAAGACGCTTCGATGGGTAGAGGCACTAATTTATACATCGCTCAGATGAGCAATCCATGGACCCTTCAAAGCAAGCAGGTCCTGATCGTAAAACCAGATCAGCCATGGGAAAGAATCGGCCACAATGTTGTAGAAGGGCCTGCTGTACTTCAGCGCAACGGTAAAATCTTTATTACATATTCAGCAAGCGCTACAGATCATAACTATGCGATGGGCATCATATCTGCAGATGCTTCAAGTGATCTGCTTCATCCAGATTCATGGATCAAAGCAGAAGGGCCAGTATTCCGTTCACATGAAGAGACACAGCAATATGGACCAGGTCATAATAGCTTTACAACGACTCTTGATGGCAGCAAGGATATTCTCATTTATCATGCTCGGCCTTATAAGGAAATTGACGGTGAGCCGCTGTTTGATCCTAACCGCCACGCAAGAGCTCAAGCATTTACTTGGAATGCGGATGGCACACCTTACTTCGGTTATCCAGGAAAGTTCATCTAATTTGTACACTGGAGGGAAATTGGCGATGTCTACGATTTATGGTGGTTATTTGCTCGCACATTTTATTGGAGAGCAACCAGATGGGGAGCAAGTGTATTTTTCTTATAGTGAGGATGGCTTACATTGGAAGGACCTTAACGGTGGTCAGCCAGTGCTACGCTCTGATTTAGGTGAAAAAGGGGTGAGAGATCCATTCATTATTCGCTCGCCGCTAGATCATCATTTTTATATCATTGCTACAGATCTGCGAATCGCTAGTGGCAAAGGCTGGGGTGCTGCAGTAACCGAGGGCAGCAGAGACATTATCGTATGGAAGTCCGCTGATTTGGTCAATTGGTCTAAGCCTTGGGCTGTTACGGTTGGAATCGATGGAGCTGGCTGTGTGTGGGCACCCGAAGCGATCTATGATGAAGAGGCACAAGATTTTCTTGTATTCTGGGCATCAGCGACGGAAGGCTTAGATAGCTCAGAGCGTAAGCACAAAATATATAGTGCACGAACGAAAGACTTTGTTCATTTTAGCAGCGCAGAGCTATATATCGAGCGAGATAATCATATTATTGACACGACGATCATTGCCCACGAAGGAAGCTATTATCGTCTATCCAAGGATGAGACTACGAAAAATATTACGCTTGAAAAAGGTAATAGCTTACATAAAGACGCGTTCACTGCTGTAACTGCTCCGAATTTAGAGAAAATATATGGTGTTGAAGGGCCACAAATCTTCAAGCTTAACGATCGTGAGGAATGGTGTTTAATTATCGATCGCTTTGCAGAAGGCAAAGGGTATCTTCCACTGCTGACGACGGATTTGGACAGTGGTGAATTCCGGGTCGTGGAGGAAGGTGATTTTGATCTTGGGGCGAGCAAAAAACGGCACGGCAGTGTCATTCCGATTACGATTGACGAGTGTGCGCAGCTGCTAGCCGCATATGGCGATGGACATCAGGTGCTGCCCGGTCAATATGCCGATCCAGACCTTGCGAAGTTTGGAGACCGCTACTATCTGTATCCGACATCTGATGGCTTTACTGGCTGGTCAGGTACTGAGTTTCATGTATTTTCATCAGATGACCTCCGTATATGGAAGGATGAAGGTGTCATTGTAGATTTACTGTCACCTGACGTTCCATGGGCAGTGGGCAACGCATGGGCGCCTGCCATTGCTGAGAAGAACGGGAGCTACTATTTTTATTTCTGTGGGAAAATGGCTAACGGCGTGAGCGCGATTGGTGTTGCTGTTGCACCGGCGCCTATCGGTCCATTTACTGCTATGCCTGAGCCGCTTCTTACGATGGAGCAGATGAAGCGTCTATCGATTAAGATGGGTCAAACGATTGATCCAGCAGTTTATAGGGAGGAAGATGGCACCTCCTATCTATTGTTTGGCAATGGAGATGGTGCTATCGTGCAGCTAGGCAGCGATATGGTCAGTGTCGTTGAGGAAACGATGGCTAATATAGAAGGTCTACATGATTTCAGAGAGGCCGTTACGGTTCTTAAGCGAGGAGGCTTGTATCATTTTACATGGTCCTGCGACGATACAGGCAGTGAGAATTATCATGTTAACTACGGTACGTCGAAGCACCTCTATGGTCCAGTTACCTATCATTACCCAGTGCTCATGAAGAACGCTGAAAAAGGTATGCTTGGTACCGGTCACCATTCGATTATGCAAGAGCCTGGCAAGGATGAATACTGGATGGCGTATCATCGATTTGTCACGCCTTTATCTCGCTTTACAGAAGGAAAAGGCTATCATCGCGAGGTTTGTATTGACCGCATTACCTTTGGTGAGGATGGTCTAATGCAGCCGATAACGCTTTAGATGGTGACTACAGCATATGAGATCACAAGAGCCTGACGGAATTTTACTGTTAACACGAACTTAGCCTTGAACTCACTATAGGACGAAAAACGACCCACTGAGGTCGTTTTTTTCGTTTAGCTCAACTTTATCGATCGCTTGAATTCGCCCGCAAGGGCTCCTTTTCATTCATTTACTAATTTATGTTCACGATCGTATGTAAAGAAAATCATACAATGTGTAAAATAAACTTGACATAGTGTATGGAATATATTACATTTTGTATAACAGAATTTACTTATTAACCTTGTAAAGGTGGAATGGTGCATGACGTATCAAGAAAAGAAAAGTATTGTATCAATGTTCAGCTCAATCCTTATTTTCGTAGTCTATTGCTTGTACATGTATCCGAAATATCCAGGGGGGGAACTATCTTCAGAAGCTTTACGTTATTGGGGGTCATTTGTCCTAATCTTAACCGTGGTAACGATCATCGCGCACATCATCATTAGTATTATTTTTAACATCATTTTTAGGATGACAACTGGTGAGAAGGAACCGACATTTGCGGATGAGCTCGATAAACTGATTGAGATGAAGGCCAATCGAATCTCGTTTTTTATGTTTATCATCGGCTTTCTACTAGCGATGGGAACACTGGTTATGAATGAGCAGCTGCAGACGATGTTTATCATCCTCATTATCGCAGGGTTCATCTCTGACGTGATCGGTTCTGTTATGAAGCTTTATTACTACAGGAAAGGAGTCTAAGATGGGTAAACACCTTGTTGGAAATCATATTAGAAGATTACGATTTAATCAGGACGAAATGACGCAGCAGCAATTGGCCGACTTGGTGGGCGTAACAAGACAAACAATCGTGGCGCTTGAGAAGGGAAACTATTCCCCATCTCTGGAATTGGCCTTTCGCATTGCTCGAGTGTTCAATTTGCCTCTAGAGGAAGTGTTTTTTTACGAGGACAGTGCTAAGGAGTAAGTAATGGCTCTTGAAAACAAAGGAGGCAACAATATGTATACGAGCAATACGGCTTCAAAAATGGTAGGGTTCTTCTTCATACTTGCTGCGGTTTCGGCTATCGTTGGCCTATTATTGTACGACCCGATTCTAAACAGCCCAAGCTATTTCGTAGATGGTTCAGCACATGGCAATCAGGTCGTATGGGGAGCCATAATGGAGCTTGTTCTTGTCTGTTCGGCTATCGGCACTTCAATTACGATGTTTCCCTTGTTAAGGAAATACAATGAAAGCTTAGCTCTTGGGCATGTGTGTTTTAGATTTCTTGAGGCTGTTATCATTTTAATCGGTATTATTAGTGTGCTTTCCCTTCTATCCTTAAGTCGGGCGTATACGTCAGGTATTGTCACAGATACTATTTCATTGGAAGCTACGGGGGTACTATTAAAAGCAATTCATGAATGGACATTTATGCTTGGTCCAAACTTTATGCTCGGCATTAATACGATGCTATACAGTTATATTTTCTACAAATCAGGGCTTGTCCCAAAATTTATACCGATTCTAGGCATGACAGGGGCGTCGCTTGTATTCATTGCAGCTTTGTTAGAGATGTTTGGTGTTATTTCACAGATTTCAGTGTGGGGGGTTATGCTTGCACTTCCAGTAGCGGCTAATGAAATGATCCTTGCCGTTTGGCTCATTATTAAAGGCTTTAACACCACCGCATTCAGAGTTAACAATAATAAGCAAATATCTGCTGGAAAGATGATATAATTCACCCAGGAAGTCATTACTATTTATCGTGAAGCGGGTGAAGTAATGGTAGCACCTCTAATCGCTACGAAGCTTAATGTCCCTAGGCTTAGACCTGATACAGTAATACGCCAACGTTTGATTGGTCTGCTTGATCAAGGGCTGCATCGAAAATTAACCTTGATATCGGGTTCTACAGGGTATGGGAAAACTACATTAGTAAGCGATTGGCTTAGCAAATGTCATCGTCAAGTGGCATGGCTTTCACTAGATGAAAGAGATAATGAAATTGCTGGCTTTTTGGCTTACCTTGTTGCAGCAATGCGTAACCATATATCTTATCACGAATGGTATGTCACAGATTTAATCCAATCTCCTCAGTCACCACCGCTCCCTTCTATAATCTCAGTTCTAATCAATGATATATCGCGACTAGCAATACCTATCGTACTTGTACTTGATGATTACCATGTGATTCACGCTAAGTCTATTCATGACGCCGTATCCATGCTGCTAGAGCATATGCCCTCGAACTTGCATATTGTGATCTTAACACGTGAAGAACCAGAATTATATTTGACGACCATGCGGGTTAAGAACGAAGTCAATGACATCGGCGTCATGGATTTGCGATTTAATGATGAGGAGATAGCCTCTTATTTGAATGATATGATGAAATTAAATCTGACTAAGGAATCCGTCGTTATGCTTGAAAAACGTACGGAAGGATGGATTGCAGGGCTGCAAATGGCTGCTCTTTCCATGCAGGGTCAACAAGCTGAGCATTCAGAGCCATTGCCGCCATTATCTTTAGTTAATCAACATGTTCTGCTCGATTATCTCTTCAATGAGGTATTGCTTAGACAAACAGAATCTATGCAGAAGTTTTTACTATATACTTCGATTCTTGATCGATTTTGCGGATCGCTATGTGATGCCGTGATGCTTGAGCAAAGCTCTGTCTCGGGAGAAGAGGTACTGCTGAAGCTCGAAAACGCTAATCTATTTATTGTTGCGTTGGATAATGAACAACAATGGTATCGATATCATCATCTTTTTGCAGAATTGCTCACTCGTCAGCTACAGAAGCGGGCTCGGTTGGGAGAGCTGGAGGATGTTGCTTTAATGCATCATCGTGCAAGCGTATGGTATGAGAAGAATGGTCTTAACCTAGAAGCCTTCCGTCACGCGGTAGCTGCTAATGATATAGAAAGGGCTGCTCGTCTCGTCGAAGGGAACGGTATGCCGCTGCATCTTCAAGGTGAGGTTACGCCTGTGCTGAACTGGCTAGAGTCTTTACCGGAGAAGGAATTGAATGCAAGGCCGTCGTTATGGGTGATGTATGCTTCGGCACTACTGATGGCTGGCAGACCAACAGAGGTTGAATCTAAGCTGCTGGCAGCAGAGGCTGCATTGGCGGTAATTAATATGGATGCAAGCGTTAATAACTTGCTAGGTATAATCGCAACTACGCGCGCAGCAGTTGCGGCTATTGCGAGCTCTGGACCGCCTGAATTGAGGCTGATCGTAGCAGAAGATGAACTACTTTCGACGGATTCCATTGACAAAACGAATGAGCTTGTTGGACAAATTGTTCCTGCACATAACAAAAACAAGCGGGACAATCATCAAGTAGATATCGTAATTGCACAATGCGGTCTTGCTCTAAAGTATCTTGATTCTAGCTTGCTGCCAGTGCGTATTACGGCACTTTGGCTGCTTGGTGATGCTCACCAGCATCGCAACAATCTTGTGGAGGCGAAACAAGCTTTCATCGAGGTACTGACCGTTAGCCGTAAAATAGGAGGCAATATCATTGAAGTGCAAGCCTATGTTGGCCTCGGAAATTTAGAAGAACAGGAAGGACAACTACATAGTGCAGAGCAGTACTATAGCAGAGCATTGCTAGAGCACGGTGATAAGCCTTTGGCTGCGATATGTGAAGCATATATAGGTTTGGCAAGAATTAGTTATGCATGGGACGATCAAGAATCCTCGATGAAATATGTACAGAAGAGCCTTCAATTGGCGAAACAAGCAGATAACAAGGATATGATTGTTTCGTGTAAACTTATGATTGCTCGAATTACGCTATTACAGCAGGGGGCTTCAGACGCAATGGATTACATTGACGCTATCAAAAAATATGTTCGCGCACATAGACTCTTGAACCGGTTAGCAGATATTGAAGAGTTTGAAAAAATAGCGTTACTTTATAAAAGAAATGTACCAGATTATATCGAGCCTTTAACGACACGAGAGCTTGAAGTACTGCAGCTGATTGCTCTCGGATACTCGAATCAAGAGATTGGAGATAGGCTATATTTAGCGCTCGATACAGTGAAGGGTCACAATAGACGTATTTTTGCCAAGCTACACGTAGAACGACGTACAGAAGCGGTTGCGACCGCCCGCAAGCTAGGCTGGATTGAATAAATCGAACTCAACACTTTAGTGTCTATTCATCTTTTTCCACTACGGATATGCTGAAAGTAGATCCATAGTTGAAAGGAGAATGCATAGTGATCACTAGAACGAATGAGAGGATAATCGGCGTTTTATTCCTGATTGCAACTGCATCGTATATGATCGGTAGCACGCTGATCGAAGCTAATCTTACTTCTTCTGATTATTTGTCTCATATCTACTCGAATCGTACTGAAATTTATATTGGTCTGTTACTTGAGTTTATGAATTCCGCTGTAGTTGTAGGTATAGCCATGCTATTATTTCCATTGTTGAGACATCACAAGGAATCGATCGCGATTGGCTATTTAAGCTCAAGAATTATAGAGTCGGTACTTCTTATCGTAGGGATAATCAGCCCACTCGTTCTACTAACTTTAAGTGAGACCTTTAATACAGCGGATGGTACGAATTGGGAAAGCTATTCCGTCATCGGAGAATTGCTTATTAAAGGTCAAGAGATGACTTTTGAATTGGCAATGCTCGCTCTTGGCATAGGAAGTGTAATGATCTGTTACTTGATGTATCGAAAGAAACTGATTCCACGACCTCTATCCTTGCTAGGGATTGTCGGTTATGCTTCGCTTTTCGCTAGCAGCTGCTTATCGATCATTGGAGTTGACCCGGGAATTGTTTTATTTATTCCTGGTGGAATATTTGAGATTGGTTTTCCCATCTGGCTAATTGTTAAAGGATTCAACAAGTGAAATTGCAAAGAGGCCCGATCTTGAGGATTGGGCCTCTTTACGTGCATAGGCTTGAGAAGGGATATCAAGCTGTTAGTCTATAAATTTGACTCTCGGTACCTACGTATTCTATGGCAGGTTCAATTGCCAAGATACCCCGAATTTATCGTTCACCCAAGCAAATTTTTTACTAAAACCATAGTTGTCCATCGGCATAAGTAGCTTTCCGCCAGAAGATAACTGCGTATAAAGCTGCTCTAATTCTTCTTCTGTATCGCATACGACGAAGATAGAGAAGGAAGGCGTAAATGTGAATTGATGTTTTACATGGCTGTCAATGCACATAAATGATTGTCCTTTTAATGTAAAAGTTGCTTGCATCACACTGCCTTCGGTTCCATTTTCATTTGGTCCGTAACGAGTAATGCTTGTTATAGCTGAATCCTCAATCACAGAAGTGTAAAAATTCATAGCTTCCTCTGCAGTTCCTTCAAACATTAAAAAAGGCATAACGTTCTTCACGTAGTTTTCAGCTCCTAAGTTGGTTTAATTGAGTTCTAATTCACAGGTTTATTATAGATGAATGTATTTTAATAATACAAGCCAGCCAATAAGTTAAGCGCTTTCATTTTTATATTGGTAAATTTTATTGCATGCTAAGTGAATTTTGCTTTGCTAGGATGAAAATGTAGGTAGTTCGGTACCAATGCCTAAGGCTAATGTCGGCATCCAAAGCTGATAGAAAATTTACTAACATATTCTAGGAGGTACTTATGAAGAAGAATACATTCAAACGAGGTGTGGCTGTACTTGCAGCTACAACACTTATTGCAACTTCAGGTTTAACTGTTTCTGCAAATAGTCAAGCAAAAAAGGAAGATACGTTTAGCTTCCCACAACAATCTCTAATTATTCAAAAAATTAATGAGAAGCTAGGTTTATTCTCGAAAGAATCAAAAATGACTGTACAATTAGGTCCATGGAAGCTTTATTTCTTAAGTGGACAGTTTTCTCTAGAGTACGCTCAGCCAGCAGCACCAACTGCACAGCCAACGAAGGCACCAACAGCGGCACCGACTGCACAGCCAACAAAGGCACCAACAGCAGCACCAACTGCACAGCCAACGAAGGCACCAACAGCGGCACCGACTGCACAGCCTACGAAGGCACCAACAGCAGCACCGACTGCACAGCCAACAAAGGCACCAACAGCAGCACCGACTGCACAGCCAACAAAGGCACCAACAGCAGCACCGACTGCACAGCCAACAAAGGCACCAACAGCAGCACCGACTGCACAGCCTACTCAAGCTCCGACAGCAAAACCTAGCACTAACCCAGTCGTTGCTACGGAAGCTCAGCAGGAAATTCTTTCTCTTGTTAACAAAGAAAGAGCAGCAGCAGGACTTTCTGCGCTTGAGCTAGATACGAAGCTTAATGAAGTAGCGACAGAGAAGGCACGTGATATGGCAGTAAATAACTACTTCAGCCATACTTCACCGACTTACGGATCTCCTTTTGACATGTTAAGTGAATTTGGCGTTTCTTATCGTACTGCAGGTGAAAATATTGCTTATGGACAAACATCTGAAGAGCAAGTAATGAACGATTGGATGAACAGCCCAGGACACCGTGCGAATATCTTAAATGCTAATTACACAAAGCTTGGTGTAGGCTATGTTCAAGGTAAATGGGTACAACTCTTTATTGGCTAAGTATAAGCACTGATTGAACATTACTTTACCCCATATTAAATTAATAAGCTAAATAAAGTAGGGCCTGCCCAAAGTCAATCGAATGACTTTTTGGACAGGCCCTTTATTACATATTCTGAAGCATATTATTTTAATTTAAATACTTGGATTGTCCGTTGAAGCTGAGTTGCCATATTTAACATCTTTTCTGTTTCTTCAACGACTGCTTGTACGGATGGAATTTGTTCGTTCATGGATGCAGATACTTGCTCAGTTCCTGCCGCAGATTGCTCTGTAATGGCAGAGATGTTTTGAATGGCAGATGAAATATGCTTAGCGCTCTCTAGCATATTATCACTTTCTTGTGAAAATTGATAAATTTGCTCTCCGATAAATTGAATACTTTCAACGATCTGATTGAAGATTTCTTCTGTCTGACGAATATGCTCCGCTTGCATACTAACAACTTCTTCATTAAGCTTCATATTCTCAATTGTGTTCTGAATCCCTTTATCTATGCTCTTAACAAGATTGAATACCTCTTTCGTGGAGGACGTAGATTCTTCAGCAAGCTTTCTAACCTCCTGAGCAACAACGGCAAAGCCTCGGCCGTGCTCACCTGCACGAGCAGCTTCGATGGAAGCATTCAAGGATAACAGATTCGTTTGCTCAGCGATCTCAGAAATCGCCTTCGTCATCGCACTAATACCTTTTGCGTTTTCTGCCAGCTCCTTGATCGTGCTCGCCACTTGCTCTGTTGCTTCTATATTTCTGCTCATGCCCTCACTTTGATTCTCTAGAGCAATTCTACCGCGATTAACAAGCTCTATCGTCTGTTCTGAGCGTACGTTCATTTCTTTCGTTGCTACTGCATAATTAGAAACCTTTTGTTCGATTTCGTTAATCGACTCGGTCATCCCAGAAACATCCTCAGAGATGACATTAGCACCAGTTGCAAGCTCGTTTGCCGAAACTGCGACCTGCTCCATCGTTTGTTTAATGCTATTATTTTTTTCGAAAATGCTACGGCTCGTTTCAGATACATGCTTTGTAATGTTCATTGTTTCAGATAAAAGTTCTCTTAGCTTTTGAACCATGCTGTTGAATGTATGACCTAATTCACCTGCATTTGTCGCGTCAGTATCGATGGTTTGCGTAAAATCCCCTTTAGATATACGATTGGCAGCACTTTGAATTTCATGAAAGGAAGCCGTGATTGCATGTTCTGTAACAAGAACGATTGGGTAAGCGATACCATAAGCAACTGCAGCAATGATAATGATTGGAGTAGTATATTCACCAACAATGAAAGAAAACACTAGCGCAAAAATTGTCAAAATGGAAAGATTGGTGTATGTAACAAACATAATCTTGCTTTTTACGGATAATGAATTAAACCATTGCGTTATTTTCTCCATATGAAAGCGCTCCTTTTTCGATATTATCCATATTATAGCACCACTTTTTAGTTCGGTCTATGACAGAAATGGGTAATAATTCTTATTGAATTATAAGAAAATACTGCGTGAGATACAGTTGCATTGCGTGGTTACGGGTATTTTATACGTGGTTTACGGAAAAAATTGCGGTGAATTAACGTAGAATATTCGCTATATTTGATACATACCGACATAATTTAGTGAAGAAAGGAGCTTTTTGATGAAGGAAATTTCATTAGCAAGACAAATCGACTTTGTTTTCAGGCAGCTAGAGAATGAGCTGACAGGAGCGTGCGCTGGGACTGTATTACTACAAATCCGTAATAACACGATTGGTAAATTTGGGGTAAAGCATCATCCCATTTACCTAAAGAACAATGAAATTGAGGCAGAGCAAGAAGGGTTAACGAGAGATCAGGTGGAAAGCTTTCGCAGCTTAGCGATTGAGGCCTTGAAGCTGAAGCGTAATTGGACTCACGGTGAAATATTATATGACTTCTCTGTTAGACCTAACCGAAAGGGATGGTCGGCAAGCGTGTTATATGAGTCCAATTACAATATGTCGACTTGGAATAATAGCATGACCACTTTTAGTCCGCGTAAAAGCTTAATTGATTATTCCTCTTGAGATTCAGGCTTTACATTCCTCTTATTGTAACGTTTACGAACCACAAACCCCACCCCTATTGTAGCAACCGCTAACAATCCCCAAATCATTACCCAAACCATACTGTGAGCAATTGAAATCGACATTGCACTTAAAAACAATATTCCAATCGTTGCAAAAATCAAAGCTAAATATTTAGGCATTTTTAATTTCTCCTTAAAAAAAATGAATTCATCGTGTATAGTAATTGTTTTCGTGCACATAATATGTTTGCAAGCTTGCAAATGAAATTATGCGAAGAGGTCGAAAGGAGACTTACATCATGGCAAACAGAAGCAATCAATTAATCGTTCCACAAGCACAACAAGCTTTGAACCAAATGAAAATGGAAGCTGCTCAGGAGTTGGGTGTTCAACTATCTCCAGAAGGATATAACGGTAACCTAACGACTCGTGAAGCAGGATCTGTCGGTGGATATATTACTAAAAAGCTAGTTCAAATCGCAGAACAACAACTGTCCGGCGGTCAACGTTAATATTTTTACCACATTATTAAGTGAGAGCTCAAGGGAAACCTTGAGCTCTTTTTATTATATCTATTTACTACGTTTGATCAATGACTGCTAAGATGGAGATGGATTGAGCTTAGCCTCCTGATACAAACGCTTATACAGCTTACGATCATTCAGCCAGCCCACATATGAAGCGATAGGCTGCTGTTGATGATTATAAAATACAATGGCTACGAATGGATACTGCTTACGATAGCGATACCTGGCATCGCACCAGCGTACTTCTGTACCCCAGTCATGGGTCGTTACGTTGGCGACTGTATGATAGGAAAAATCAAGCAGTGCCGCAACAGATGGGTGTGATTTTGATTGCTCGATTAAAGGATGTTCATCAGATGAAACAGTTTCAAGCCAATTGATTTGGCCTTTAATGTAGCTGCCTAGCTCGTAGCTTCCATCAGCTCGCTTTAGCATGAGATGCCAATAGCGAAAGCGAACGGTTGGCATAACCGTTAATGTGTCGTCATCTGGCAGAGACATTTTCCGTGAGACGGTTACGTCAATCCATCGATGATAGATCGTTCTCACTACATAATATAGGAACAGACAAGCATATAGCGTAGGGAAAACAACGACAGGCTCTGCCATTCCAGTAATCCATAAAAGCACTGCAATAACATGTGTTATAAAAATAAATGGATCAAAGATATGGATAATGTTCCATGAGATCCACTTTTTCGAAAAAGGTCTCAATGCCTGTGTACCATAAGTATTAAACAAGTCCATAAACACATGTAAGCTCACTGCGAGAAATATCCAGCCTAATAAATGAAGAAGGCCAGAAGGTTTTGGAACAAATAAGTACAATAGAGCTGTAAGTATAACTGTCCAAAACATAATAGCAGGAATCGAATGTGAAAAGCCTCGATGCTGACGAATATAGGTTTCATTATTTTTTAGCCGAGTAATGGTGTCAAAGTCTGGAGCTTGTGAACCAGCAATTACTCCAATCATTATTACGGTTACTAATGCAGGATCGGTTTGAACGAGAGGATCAAGCTGCGACAAGCCTGCTAAGCCGACGCCAATTACAAAATGTGATGCAGAATCCACTGAGTAGCCTCCTAATCAATAATGTCCTCATCAGTATTAACCAAGCTTACCACTCCATAATCATTCAATAAAGCATAACGCTGCCTGAAAACATGAAAAAGCTATGAATTCTCTCCTCTAATGAAAAGAGAAATCATAGCACAAAGGATTTTTAATTATAATGGTGGCGTCTCTGGGGTTACAATTTGACCATGGAACGGATACTCATAATTAATCGGCTCATCGAACGTTACATAGTCAAGATTCAGCATAAGTAACAGGTGACGCTGTCCAGTTCTCGGATCACTAATAATAATATGATCGCGACCAGCTGCCTCGATAATACCTACGAAAATTTTTGCATTCCATTGTGAGTTGTTCTCATATGTCATATAAAACGTACCGACTTTTCCGCGGTTTAGACGTAAAATATTTTCTACATAGGATTCCTCAAATTGTGGCTGCTGTGTCACGACTGTCTCACCCATTGGTGTAACCATTGCTCCGCTCGGTACTGATGGTGGTGGAGTCATTGCGCTGGTTGGAACGAATTGAGCAGGAGTCATCGCACTAGTTGGAACGTACTGAGGAGCAGCCATCGCATCTCGATAGAATGGTGCATAATTCTGAGGGTAATAATAAGATTGATCAAAATAACTCATTACATGTAACTTCCCTTCATTAATAAAATAATAATGTTAATACACGCTAGGACAGTTTTGAGGGGTAGGATGAAAAAAGCAATGACTCTTGAATCTGCCACTGTTCGGTTGGTCATACCAAGTGCTAGGGCAGCTTCCACTAGGCCGGAAAAACCATAGCGCGAAGGTTGCAGGATGGGTTCGTTCTCCACCAATTGCTCGCCTTGCAAGTCGAATCTCACTTTCACGAGCTCTCTGATAAAAGTAACCCTTTTGCGTTGCTTCGAAGCCGCCTGGACTTTGATAAACCATGTCGGGGATCGAGCGAATATTTCGGAAATCAAGACATTCCCCAAGCACTCGATTTACACCAACATTACCTACCATAAGCATGCCTAATTCACCTTCACCCTCTGCTTCTGCTCGCATCAATCGAGCAAGCATTCGGGTATGCTCTGTATTAGCTTTAATGACAGCCATGATATAGTCAATCAGCTCCTTATTTAGTTTTTAGGCGCAAGACTATACGGTATACTATGGAACTAGGCACTCATGTGTGACAATGATTTTGGGATGGATATGTGACATTGTTTTTGTCACATTTGAATGACGAATTAATGAACAATAATAGTGAACATTGTCACAAGCTTTATTTTTCGGTATGATTAGTTACGGTTCATCAAGATGGATAATCGCAAATATAGTGTGTTGCGTAAAGCGGGAGGATTAGCAAGTGTTAAAAGATCTAATAAGTTTAACGAAGCCCAACCTGTTGCGACTGAACATTTTTGCTGCATTTGCAGGCTACTGGATCGCTTCAAAGTGGACTTTTGATTGGGTATTATTAATTTGGATGCTAATCGGCAGTACCTTAACGATGGCTTCTGCAACGGTCATCAACAACTATTATGACCGCGAGCTTGATATGAAGATGGAACGCACACGAAATCGTACGTTGCCATCTCAACGAATGAAGCCAGCGCATGTATTGATATATGGCATAATACTTGGGGTTGTCGGATTAACTGTATTATTTACGCAAGTCAACGTAATTAGCGGTATACTTGGAGTGATAGGCTGGATCGCATACATTGTTATTTACACAATGTGGTTAAAACGCACCTCTACTTGGAGCACCTCGGTTGGTGGTATATCTGGAGCAATGCCTCCTGTTATTGGGTATTGTGCAGTGACCTCTGAATTTGATATGGGTGCATTTTTGTTGTTTGCGTTTTTATTCTTATGGCAGCCTGCACACTTTTGGTCGCTTGCTATCCGGAGAGTGGAGGAGTATCGAGCTGCAGGTTTTCCATTGCTTCCCGTAGTAAAAGGGGTTAAGCGAACGAAGATTCAAATGATACCGTATCTCGTACTGCTTTTGGTCACCGTAATTTTACTATATACTTATAATTTGGCTGGCATGTTTTATCTCATTGTCTCTACTGTTCTTACCGTTATCTGGATAATTCATACATTAACTGGTTTCACAGCTAAAGACGATGACAAATGGGCGAAAACAAACTTTCTTATTTCAGTGAACTACTTAATGATTGTATTTATTATGTTAATTATCAATACTACAAAGCTGTAGCTCTGAAAGGGGAAAAAGAGACATGGCATTCTTAAAGAAGTATGCTTTTCAAATTGCTTTAGTTTGTTTGATTTTATTAATGGGTGGCTATTTGCTGTACATGTATGTGTTAAAGCCTGAAGCTCCACTTACAGTAAAGCAGGCGGCACCGAGCTTTTCTCTAACTGACATCGATGGCAATGAAGTTAGCCTAGAATCGACAAATGGTAAAAATAGAATTGTTTACTTCTACTTTGCGAGCTGTCCTGATGTATGTCCACCGACAACCTATTTGCTAGGTGAAGTACAGGATATATTAAGGGAAAAAGGGGAGCTTGGAGAGAAGGTCGAGCTCATCTCGATTACGTTTGATCCAGAAACGGACACACCTGAAGTGATTCGAGATTTTGCAGAACGTACAGGTGCAGAGTTTGATTCATGGAAGTTTTTACGTGCACAGGATAAAGAAGAATCCATTGAGCTAGCACGCGAATTTGGTGTAGCAGTCATCTATGACGAGCAGAACAAAACATTCTATCATAGCAATATTATTTCCCTTGTTGATGAGGATGGAAATATCCGCGAATGGATCAATGGCTCGCCTAATCTCGAAGCGGGAGATCCTGAGTTGACAGCGGAAGATATTTACAAACAATTAAAGAAGCTGTACTAAAATTCATCTTTATGCCAGCTTGAAGCAGGATTAGCAGGGAATATGACAAATTCCTCTAGTCCTGCTTTTTCTAATTGCCCAGCTAAATAATCAAGCGGCGTTCCTTCTACGCCTTTGTAGCCTCGTTTGGTATAGATGTGAGTAGCGTCTGGAAACAGCTCTCTTAGCAGTCCACGAATACGCCGTCCAGAGGAATCATTGTCCGTGAATATAAATACTTCGTCATGACGAAGCTCATAAGCAATCGACTGCAGCTGTTTGTTACCTGGTGTACCAAACGTACAAACAATATGGATTTCATTATCCAATACTTGCTGCAGCTTACTGCGATCATTCTTACCTTCAACGATGATGGATATTCTCATGATAGCTTACCTCCGTAGCATGAACTGAAGCTTAGTTTACCACGGTTGAACGATAAATAAAAACAGAGCTGTAAACCTAACAGCTCTGTAAAATGCGCTTCATAATCGACGCCGAATCTGCTATTTAAGTTACATCGTAATCAAAGTCGTACTTTTAACCTACCCAATAAAATAAAGGTTCAAAAGCTAGGCTTTCAGTACCAAGAAGCTTGGACGTTAGTAGAGACCGAAGAGCGCAGCGTACGTTATTGGTACGTGAGCACTGTAGGGTTCGCTAGCGTTCAAGATTCGATGCCGAATATGCTATTTAAGTTACATCGTAATCAAAGTCGTACTTTTAACCTACCCCTTAAAATGAAGGTTCAAAAGTTCGGCTTTCAGCGCTCCGCTTGACCATCTCTACGCTCGAACCTTCCTGCGGAAGGAGGGTCGCTTTAGAGATGGTAAGCTTCGCTGGGGTTAGTAGAAAATAAGTAGCGCAGCGTACGATGTTGGTACGTGAGCAACGGAGTTTTCGCTAGCGTTCAAGATTCGATGCCGAATATGCTAATTAAGTTACATCGTAATCAAAGCCGTACTTTTGAACCCACCCATTAAAATCAGGGTTCAAAAGCTAGGCTTTCAGTACCGAGAAGCTTGGACGTTAGTAGAGACCGAAGAGCGCAGCGTACGTTATTGGTACGTGAGCACTGTAGGGTTCGCTAGCGTTCAAGATTCGACGCCGAATCTGCTATCAAAAGTTACATCGTAATCAAAGTCGTACTTTTAACCTACCCCTTAAAATGAAGGTTCAAAAGTTCGGCTTTCAGTACCAAGAAGACGGAGTGCTAGTAGAAATCGAGTAGCGCAGCGTACGTACTTGGTACGTGAGCAACGGAAATTTCGGTAGCGCTCCGTATTCGATGCCGAATCTGCTATCTAAAGTTACATCGTAATCAAAGCCGTACTTTTGAACCAACCTATCCTATATAGGTAGGGTGAGTTTAGGTGGAGTACGCTCAGGCAACGCATTAAACGCAAGAGCAACTGCGAGAATGACAAACGCAATAAAGTATGGCGAGATAAAATCTCTTAAGTGACCGGCAAGAAACGGTCCAAGAAATGCGCCAATGGATGAGGCAATGGCGAGCATAGAGAATGTACGTCCATAGCGCTCACCATCACTTACTTGAATAAGCCAATGGGATAATGCAGGGAACACAATGCCTTTGCACATACCAATGAGCAGCAATAACAGCATAAAAGGAATCGATAGATTCGATGCAAGTAAAAAATACAGCACGGCTAACGCAATGGTGCCTAATATCGTTCTGTAGGCTGGATTATACTTGTTAATAAACAGCATACATAACGTTATTAAAGATCCAATACTAATGACGGTAAATAATAGGCCAGTAGTCATAATTGAGCCATTATTTTGCACCATTAATGGCAGTTCAAACGTTAATATACCTAGAGCACAGCTTAAACCTATTGGAATCATGAAAATTTTCCACGATAGTGAAGTTGATTTTAAGGTATCGCCACTTTGTTCTATGGTATGATGATTAGGTGAAGAAATTTCAGGCTGAGCGTTTTGATTTGCTTTGCTAACAGGTGCAATTTTACTTTCTTTAATGAAAAACATTGCTAATATCGCAGTGATGATTAGGATCCAGCCTAATATATAAAAAGCGGCTGTAAAACCGAGTTTAGCAACTAGAAAAGCACCAGCGGCAGGTGACACAACGGAGGCAAGTGTATGAACCAATCCGTTGCCGGCCATTAATTTTCCTTGCTCGCTTATATCTGTGCTTAATCTCGCTAACAATGATAGACATGCAGGTGATAGAAACGCGAGCACAAATCCTGCGATAGAGCGAAGCAGAAGCAGCTGCCAAGGGTTCGTAACGTATGCTTGGAATAATAGAATTGCACCAGCTAATAGTAGGCTGATTACGATAAATGGGCGGCTGCCAAAGCGATCCACATATACGCTGGCCATCAAATTACCGGGCAAATGAGTAATGGAGTATAAGCCCATCATTAATCCGATAAAGGATGGAGCAGCACCTAAGCTGATAGCAAATGGTGTCAGGATCGGGTACTGAGCGTGCAAATCAAAAAATGCAATGAATAGAAATAAGTAAAGCCATAATGCGGTTTTCACAGGCATATGCCTCCTTCTAGCATAGTACTAATACTTGTACGCATGATGAGGACAACTTATGTCTACTATTCATTTGGTGTAGATTAAAAGGGGGATGAACATGAGCTTTTTAGATTTTTCGAGTTACGATTGGGAAACATGGTTAACATTTATTCAAGAAAAATGGTACGTTTTAGTCATTGGGCTAATTATCGTGCTTATCGTCATTAACGTTGTCAAAACAGTTGCCAAATGGGGGCTTATCCTGCTCATCGTGCTGGGACTGATTATGTATAGCGGTTATAGTCTTGATGATGTCAAACAAATTGGTACAGAGCTTGTTACATCTGGTATTGAAGAGCTGAAGGAAATCGGAAGTAAGGTTGCAGATAATGTTAAGCAGGATGCGCTTGACGCAATGGTTGAGGAAGCGAAAACCGCATCCTATGAAGCAGGTGAAGGTGGTGCCTTTACAATTACTACGACTTCGCTCGTTGTTAAAGGTCAATCTGGAAGTGATGAGGTTTCCATCTCGGTAAAGGGTGCTCCGGCATTTAAGGTGAAGAGCAATGACGTTATTGCTGATTTCATTGCTCAAGCTCAAAAAAACAGCAATAAGTAACATGCAAGGAAGGTGAACGAGGATGCAGGATGATCCAAAGCAAAGAGAAATTAATCGACGAAAGCAATTTTCATTTCGTCTGAATATATTTTTCTTTATATTGTTTGCAGTGTTTAGCGTGCTGATCGTTCGCTTAGCAGTGCTTCAGTTTGTAGAGGGACCGCAATTAAGTGCAGCGGGAAGTAAAAAGTCAGAAAAACACGATCCTATCGCTCCAATTCGAGGCAATATCTATGACGTGAATGGTAATCCCATAGCATACTCCTCCTCCACACAATCGTTGTACTATAACATTCAACCAACGATTCGAGGAGGCAGGAGCTCTACGGATCAAGCAGTAGAGATGGCTGAAAAGCTCGCAAAGGTTTTTGAAACCTATGGTGATGAAAAGAACATGATGACGAAAGAGGATATCATTCGTCAGATGGATTTAGAGTACAGACGGAATTATATATCTACTCCTCGAAGAATTAAAACAGGGCTAACGAATGAAGAGCTTGCTTACATCATGGAGAATCAATCAGAGTTCGTCGGTGTGAATATTCATGAAGAAAGTGTTCGCCATTATTCTGAGGATACTGTTGCCGTTCAGCTCGTTGGTTATCTGAAAAAATATAGTGGTGCACGAAATTCTTATGAGTTTTATGCCGAAAAGATGGAAGAAACGAATCCAATCTATAAATACCTTGAGCAAGAAGAGGTTGGCTTCGATGGGATAGAATATATGTATCAGGACGTCTTACGCGGTACGAATGGATTGAAGTCTTACCCTGTAAACAGCGCTGGAGCGATAACAGGTGAGATCACGATAACGAATCCAGAAAAAGGCGCTGATCTGTATCTGACCATTGATAAGGATCTGCAGCTTCATACAGAAAACTCCATTATGGCTCATTTGGAAAAAATTCAAAACTCACCATTTCCATATGAACGAGCACCATATGCAAAAACTGGCTTCGCCGTTGCAATGGAAGTGGAAACAGGCAAGATCGTAGCGATGGCAAGTATGCCAGATTATGATTCTAACATATGGGCAGGAGGAAGTATCAGTCCAGAGGATTATGATAATTTCCTGCACGTCCTCAATAACGGAACGATACGTACCGTTTACGGACCGTACTCCGATGAGGAGAGACCAGGTCATCCGTCCTCAATTGTTAACCTTGGTTCGACAATAAAACCGCTGACCGTGCTCATTGGCTTGAATGAAGGATTATTTACAACATCGACGTATTATAACGATACCGGGCGTTTCACGTACGGTAAGGCAGGACATGAGGCGTATATCCGGAACGCAGGGAATAAATCACTTGGTAAAATTGATGGTGCGCTAGCGATTGCCAAATCCTCGAACCCATTTATGGCTGCTATGATCGGTGATCGACTATACAAGCGTGGTTCTGTCAATGGAAAGTCAAGCCTTGAAATATGGGATAGCTATATGAAGCAGTTCGGACTTGGCGTATCGACAGAGAGCGGATTAGCATATGAAAGCGCAGGAGTAATTGATTATTTCTCAGAGGCTGAGCGAGGCAGTCCACAATCTGCATTAGTCTATGCATCTTTTGGGCAGCAAGGGAAGTATACGACGCTCCAGTTGGCGCAATATACTGCGATGCTTGCTAATCGTGGAAAACGGTTGAAGCCACAGTTTGTCAATGAGATTCGTTCTTCTACAGGAGAATTGCTTGAAAGCTTTGAGCCTGTCGTCTTGAACGAGGTTGACATTCCTGATGAGTACTGGAAAGAGATCGAGACGGGAATGTCTCAAGTAAAAGGGCAAGGCTTTGATGGCTTTGGTCATAGCTATAATAGTAAAACAGGTACATCAGAGCAGGATGTGAAAGGACGCGTAGCTGAGAATGCGGTATTTATCGCTTATGCACCAGCAGATAAACCGAAGCTGGCAGTCGCAGTCGTTGTGCCTGATGGTGGCTTCGGAGGCTGGGGAGCAGCACCGATTGGACGCCAAATCTTTGACGCGTACGATGCAGTGTTTGGCTTAAGAGATAAACCGAATGATGCTCTATATGAGAAATTGTTTGGTAAGAGCAGAACAGGCACGAACGATAGCACAACTGAGACCGAAGGTGCCGATAGTGATGTAGAGCAAGATAATGAAGATAATGTTCAAGCTGAATAAATAGAGCCAAAAAGTATATGAGCAAGCATGGAAGTTTGAACTGCCCCCTGTCAAGTAGACAGTGGAAATAGTAAAAGAGACATTAAGCGGCTCGAGTCCTGAATTCTAATGGGCTCAGGCCGCTTAATCGTTTTTGATACCTATGGTGATTGTAGAAATGAAT
>NZ_JAMBNY010000012.1 GCF_023715345.1 Paenibacillus camelliae | reverse complement strand
GTTCTATATCAGTGAATTGTTTCTTGCTCATGATTTCATCCCCCCGCTACTTATACCAGTGTACAAAAAAATACCCATAGCTTAAACACTTTTTTCAAAGTGTCTAGTCTATGGGTACCAGTTTATTGAGCTGCGCCCTTGTTTTATTTAAGCATAGATGAGCTCGATACCAATTTGATCATTTGGCTGCAGCTGGTGACCAAGCGTAGTATCTGAGATCGATCTGCCATCGATACTTATTAAGCAGTCGACATTACCGCCGATACCTACTCCACTTACTGCAAGAATCTGCCCTTGTGGTGACAGCTGAATCACCCCAGTGCTGCTTAGCGCATCGTAAATAGTGATGCCTGGCTCATAATTTAAGCGATAGGAAGCCGTTGCGTTAGGGTACGCGGTACCACCGTTAATGTTCACATAGACTTGCTCATCTCTTGGCCCGCCGATTGGTATCGGAAGTGGTATTGGGAGGACAGGTCCACCCCAAGGTCCAGGGCCGCCCCAAGGTCCAGGTCCACCCCAAGGTCCAGGTCCACCCCAAGGTCCAGGTCCCCAAGGTCCAGGTCCCCAAGGTCCGGGTCCCCAAGGTCCGGGTCCCCAAGGTCCAGGTCCCCAAGGTCCGTGCCCAGGTCCATGTCCAGGTCCGTGTCCAGGTCCATGCCCAGGTCCGTGCCCAGGTCCGTGTCCAGGTCCGTGCCCAGGTCCATGTCCAGGTCCGTGTCCAGGTCCGTGTCCAGAGCCGTGTCCAGGTCCATGCCCAGGTGAAGGTCTTAAATCCGCTATAGCTTCTGCTGCTAATTCAGCAGTAGGCACTGGATTGGCGTCTATGTCGCCCCATTGGCTATTATTCGATTCATCCTCTCGAGGAAAAGCTGGTGTTGGAATAGGTTGAAATAAAGGCTGTGGTTGGTATGGATATGGAGTCGGACCAACTCCCCAAGGACCAGTAGCGTAAGGTCCAGGGCCTCCCCATGGCTGACCATATGGCTGGCCCCAAGGTGTAAATGGACCAGGTCCAATTAGAGGCGGAGCAACAATAGGAGGGAAGGGCAGCACAACTGGAGCGCTACTTGACGCTTGACGGCAATCACATGGATTAGATTTTTTTCGTGAAAAGCTTTGCTTATTACTCATGTAAGTATTCAAACTCCTTTACGAGTGAATTAGGCATTCGTCCTGCAGTAGCTTATGCTGTTGGAAGTTAATGGGTTCCACTCGTAAGGAGATAAATGAACATAAAAAAGCCGTCTGAACATCGTTCAGACGGCTCTTTGCAATGCAGCACGTATCGTAATTATAGAGCTGCTTCGTAGCGTTTTCCAACTTCTTCCCAGTTTACAACGTTCCAGAACGCTGCAATGTAATCAGGGCGTTTGTTTTGATAGTTCAAGTAGTATGCATGCTCCCAAACGTCAAGGCCAAGAACAGGAGTTTTACCTTCCATAATTGGGCTGTCTTGGTTAGGTAGGCTGTATACTTCTAGCTCGCCGTTATTTACAGCAAGGAATGCCCAGCCACTGCCGAAGCGAGTTGTAGCTGCTTTTGCAAATTCAGCCTTGAAGTTTTCAAAGTTACCGAATTTGCTATCAATTGCGTTAGCTAGCTTTCCTGTAGGAGCTCCACCGCCGTTAGGGCCGATTGTTTCCCAGAAAAGGCTATGGTTAGCATGTCCACCACCGTTGTTGCGAACAGCAGTGCGGATTGCTTCAGGAACACTGTCAAGGTCAGCGATTAGCTCCTCAACAGATTTGCTTTGAAGCTCTGGAGCAGATTCCAAAGCACCATTTAGGTTCGTTACGTAAGTATTGTGATGACGACCGTGGTGAATCTCCATCGTCAAAGCGTCGATGTGCGGCTCAAGTGCATTATGAGCGTAAGGTAGAGATGGTAATTGATGTGCCATGTTCGATAACCTCCAATTATTTATGTAGTTACATATTAATTATCTCTGATTTAAGGGAATAAAGCAACATTCGTGTTGAAAAAGTAGAATGCAACTTTAAACGCTATCGAACAGTGTGATACAAAGGCTAAAAATTTATTCATTATAATGTATAAAATAAAGCATTTGAGAGTTTGTGAGAGCGTTTACAAGAAAAATAGATGTTCATTTACAGAATTTCAAGATATAATATGTCTAAATATAAAGGATTTTAATAGAAACTGTCGTTATATTTTTGATACTGAACTTATTAAAAGTAGGTGTAGATGATGAATGTACGTTCGATTCAACTGGCTGATTATCGCCGTATCAAGGAGCTTTTCGAAGAAGTGCTCTCTGAAGAAGTTTGTGAGCAAACTCTAATCGCTTTCGGTCGTCAACTAGGCTGGGATAGTGATCTCGTAATCGTTGCTGAGGCTGACAATGAAATTGTTGGCGTAATCATAGGAACGATTGATAATAATAAAGGCTATTATTATCGTATCGTCATTGCAGAGAGTTATCAGAATAGAGAGATAGACAAGCAGCTTGCTGAAGCATTGAAGCAACGTTTTGATCAAAAGAAAGTATCAAAAATTTATATTACTGCAGATGAGGCTAATGAACCAATTTTTCCTTTGTTCGAATCATTAGGCTTTGCAGCGACGGACTTTATTACATCCTTTAAGAAACTAAGTATTGTAAGCGGGTAACACTCGCATTCTATGTTGGGCATATTTACGAGATTCGTAGATATGCTTTTTTGTTTTTAAATTGCTCCTTCTAGGTGTGAGGTAAAATTTTACATAATCGTGTATATCTAGTATCATTCCAGATATGTAGGCAATTTTCTATTAAGAGAGAGGAAGGTTGAGAGATGAATTGGACCGTTGATGCCTTTTTACAGGAGCTGAACAAGGAAACATCACTTGACCGAGAGCGTAGATTGAATACGCTGTCTGAGCTTGAAAGAAAACAGTATACACTTAATGCCTTAAAGCGAGGATTAGGTCAATTTCCTGAGGATCATATTCCGATGTCTCCACAGCTAATTGAGCGTAAGGAATATGATGAATTTTATATGGAGCGTCTTACCTATACGACGATGCCACATGTTCAAGTGCCAGTGCTTGTTCTAGTCCCGAAAGAGAAGAAGGAACAATATTCTGCTGTATTAGCTTGTCACGGTCATGGGAGTGGATACTATGATGCACTCGGCATGGATGCAGCAGGGAATTGGCTTGATGAACCTGGCATCCACCAGCGCATCGCACTGCAATTGGTGCGTAAGGGATTAATCGTCGTTCTCCCTGAGGTTATGGGGTTTGGAGCTAGACGTGTAGCGAAGGAGATGAATCAGCCTCCCGGAAGTAACTCCTGTGCGACCTTATCTGCACAGCTGCTCATGAATGGAAGGACACTAGCTGGGATGCGTGTATATGAAGCGATGCGTGCACTAGATTATATGCAGACGAGAGCCGATATTAAGCCCGATCGTATTGGTGCATTTGGTTTCTCTGGAGGTTCACTTATTGCAGCCTATACTGCAGTGCTGGATGAGCGAATGAAGGCGATCGTATTGTCAGGCTGGATGAACACCTTTGCGGATAGTATATTGTCGATTCGTCATTGCATCGATAACTATGTGCCTTCATTATTACAGGATGCAGAGCAGACAGATATTGTAGAGCTTCTCGCACCTCGACCGTTGTTTATTGAAGCGGGAGAGCATGATCATATCTTCCCCGTGCAGGCGACAAGACGGGCTGTTAAGCAGCTCGAGGAGCACTACGCTGCGCTAGGAGCCGCACAGCAGCTGGATGCTGACATTCACCCTGGGAAGCATCAAATCTCTGGCGTAAGCTCAGTGCCATGGCTCGTCGATCAGCTTGGGGTAAGCGGATCTGCTTAAATAATTTCGTCCATCATTGAATCATTGATTTCATTATTGATTGTAGATTGAGGGAACCTTGAAAGGCTTGAAGCCTTTAAGGTTCCTTTATTTTTAGGTGTTTTGTACTACTACTGAAGCAGTAATCGTTGTACAGAAATTGTCGAGTACCGTTGTTTATACTAAGGTGAATTTTATAAAAGATAGAAAAGTCATGACGTTATAGGAGGTGAAACAAAGCGTCGATGGCTCATTAAAGAGGCTGTATACACAGATGTCTCCTTATATGACTAGCACGATTACTTGTTTCACATAACGATAAGGGTTCAGAAGTATGCTGCCGAGATAATTAATAAACTGGGGTGAGAGAGGCGAGTCGTTTGCTTGCACTTGTCGCAGCTCTTCCAGTTTAGAAGGCTGCGCATTACCAGCTAACGGTTAAAGATCTCTCCACACCGAGATGGGGAGAGAGGAATGAAAAAGGTTAACATTGCAATGCTTGCTTTGCTGTTAGTGCTCCAGGTATTATTTAGCCCACTTACAGTATTTGCTGAAGGTGACCCTCTTTCATCGCTACCAGCTGCTGGTGAATCAGCCGGCAATGAGACGGTAGAGGAAGTACAAGAGGATACGGAGATTAGTGGCGATGTAAGTACCGAGCCAACTGATGAAACGAATACTGACGAAGGGACAGATGCTGGTTCTGAAGAAGGTACTGGCGAAGGAACAGATGCTGGAACCGAAGAAGGTACTGACGAAGGAACAGATGCTGGCTCTGAAGAAGGTGCTGACGAAGGAACAGATGCTGGAACCGAAGAAGGTGCTGACGAAGAGACGGATGCTGGCTCTGAGGAAGACGCTGGAGGCGAAGTAGATGAAGCAACAGAAGAAGGTACCGAAGAAGATCTACTTGCTTCGCTAATGGCATTGCCAGCTAATATGCAGGCCGATGTTAAGATGAACTTTACCGGTTTGCGTCTATATGACCCTAATGGTCACCTCATTGTGGAAGCTGACGATTTATTCAGCTACTCGGGTCCTAATCCGAAAAAAGGAGATAACGTCTTCTTAAGCTATGTTTTTGAGGTGGAACCAAGTCAAGATTATGGCATTGGCTCGAGCTTTGAATTCCCTATGCCTGCGAACATGATCGAGGAATATTTCGATGGTTCATTCGACCAAGCTAGAAGCCTCGAAGAGACTGGTGACTGGCTTGCCTATCATTCTACTTATGATAGTGATGCTAAGACGG
Source organism: Paenibacillus camelliae (assembly GCF_023715345.1). Taxonomy (GTDB): domain Bacteria; phylum Bacillota; class Bacilli; order Paenibacillales; family Paenibacillaceae; genus Pristimantibacillus; species Pristimantibacillus camelliae. Next base: position 151,859 of record NZ_JAMBNY010000012.1, on the reverse strand, counting down.
TAACTGTCACACTGGATAGTGAGCTTGAGGAAGGCTCCGTTGGAACGATTCAATTTACATTTAATTCGAGATTCGGCAATTTTGCAGATGAGAATGAGCTAGAGCAGGATTTAATTATTCCGATCGAAGGCGGAGCATCTACGACACTGCCATTTAAGTTTGATCCGCTAGGAAGCGGAAACCTACTTACAAAAAGTGCAGGAGCTATAAACCGTGCGGAAGATGGAACCGTATCAATTCCGTGGACGATATGGGTTAATACAGCTGGTCAGAAGCTAGAGAGTGCTAGTCTAGATGATCTGCCAGATAGTAAGCATGAATTGACCGGGAATATAACGGTAGAGCAGTACAAGGTTGGCTTGAATGGCTTTAATCCAAGTACTTCGGGTGCTCCTGTAGATACGAGGAGTGAGACGGAATTTCCTATTCAGCTTGCAGACGGTTATTACGCTTACAAGATTACCTATGATACTGTTGTGACAGCTAGCCCAACAACATCAAGCGAGAATTACACGAACACAGCGACACTTACGGGAGACGACATACCGGGAAATACAACTGCAGGTGCCTCTCAATCGGTTAGTTACGGCCCGAGCCTTGCTAAATCGCAAACTGGAGATAAATACAAGTCCAAATGGTCCGTTAAGTATAACTGGCTAGGACAGAAAATTGATGCTGATGATGCTAAGCTGACAGATACGATATCCACACCAGGTGCAACAGGCAAGCACATCATTGATTACACAAGCTTAAAGGTGTATCGTGTAACGCTATCTGCCGATGGTCAATCTGCAGAAAGCTTAACAGAACTTGGTGAAGGAGCAGAATATAGCTTTAATGGGTCTAAGGCAGATGACCGCTTTACTTTGGACTTCAGCGGAGATGCGAACAGTGACGGTGATGTAGCGGCGGCTTATCTTATCGAATATGAAACAGTGCTTGAGGATGAATTCGTAACGAACGCCAACAGTGGGACCGTAACCAATACAGTGACGAGAGCCGATAACGATGAAGCTAAATCAGCAACGGTTACGCTATCACCGAACATCTTCAATAAGTCTCGCGGGACGATTGACTATGTAAACAAAACGATTACATGGACATTGACGATTAACGCAGAGAAGGATCTGAAGAACTTCACAATAAGCGACAGCTTTACGACGGAGAATAAAGCTGGTGACTCATTACAGCATACACTAACAACATGGGATGGAACGGATCTATATCGTGTTACAGGTGCTAACGAGCTATCGTACAGCATTACCGATCAGGATGGCAATGCACCAACAGCTGGAAATGCAGGCTTTGAAATAGCATTTACAGATGATATCCCACAAGGTACCACCGTTAGGATTCAATACAAAACAAAGTTTGACGTAAAGTCAAATGGTGGTGTCGCTAACGCATATATCAACACAGCAAATGCTTCGTGGGATGGTGCTTTAAGCACCGATAATAAAGCGAACAGAACAGAGGATTATACTCCTGACCCAAGCTCGCCAACCTTTAACAACGGCTATAAGCGTGTATCGGTCGACAACAGCGTGCAAGAGATGTCATGGCGCATCGCGGTAAATATCAATAAGCAGAATTTAAACAATGCTACGGTGACTGATACTTTAGGTGCTGGTCACTATATTGCTGTGCCTGATGGTGAAACCTTGCAGGAGCAATTTACAATCACTCGATTGAATCTAGCATCATCAGAGGATGGGCAAAAAACAGCGTCTCAACTAAGTACTTCAAAGTGGAGCATTGACCCAGCCTTAACGGATGGCAAAGTAACAGGCTTCGTCATTACCTTTGCTGGCTTAACGGCAAGTGAAAACAATGAAGCCTACTTGATCGAGTATAAAACAAAGGACGCTGACGATATTTACGGTCAAAGCACAGGAGACGCTAGCAGGTATACGAACACGGCTATACTCGCTACTCCTGACAGCGGAAGCTATAGATATGATGCGACTGCAACCATTACTAATCGTGCGAACGAGCTCATTACGAAGTCAGCATCTATACTTCCAGCACAAGACATTATTAATTGGACAGTTATCGTCAATGCGTCTAATTCGCAGCTAGGGGAAATTGTACTTACAGATAAGCCATCTGCCAATCAATTGCTCCTGCTAGATACATTCAAAAAGCAAGAAATTAAATTAAACGCAGGCGGCACCTCAGTAAATGTAGGAGGCATAACTGAAATTAATGCAAGCGAGATCAGCGTTCAAGGTGACGGGAGCTTCAGCATTAATTTAGGAGATCTCAGTGGAAAAGGCTACATTATAACGTACTCCACCTATTTCTTGGGTGACGGTAATGAAGGTGAAGATGTTTCCAATGAAGCATCAATCGGCTACGCAGCAGCTGAGGGAAGCGGCACGAGCGACAAAGGCAAAGACCTTAAACTCTTCAAATACGACTTTTCAGATACAAGTGCTTCAGGTGCTAAGGGTACGCTACAGGTGAACAAGTTCAAAGTAAACCCTTTAACTGGAGAAACTGACGTGCTTGCAGGAGTTAAGTTTGAGCTTTGGAATAAAGCCAACACAATTAAGCTATATGAAGGAATAACGAATGTAGATGGTATAGTTGCATTCGAACAGGTGCGTTACGGAAAGTACATCCTGAAGGAGGAAACACCGACAGGCTATATCACTGCTTCAGACATTGAAATAACGATGAGTGCGGCGCTTGATATGGTTGTAGGTGGAAGTCCCTATGTTGTCAACAATATTGAGGATGTAGATCTTTCAGGGGCATGTCCGGCATTTACTCTAACGGTTAAAAATATGGATGGACAGCTCGAAGCTAATAAAGTAATTACGCTGCTGGATGGTAACGGTACTGTCGTCTACACAGGCACGACTAACGCCTTAGGGCAGTTAACCGATATTAATCGTCCAGGTACGACGGGCACGTTCGTTCAAGCTGGTGTGTACACCGTGAAGGATGCAGATGATGTTGTTCTAGGTACGGTGATCGTGAACTATACCAATGGCGATTGTCAAGGTGAAGTGCAGCCAATTCCAGCGTGTCCGACCTTTACCATTGTTGTACACAATGAAGACAATGATGTTCGTCCAGATGTAACGGTTATCTTGAAAAACTCTGCAGGCGACATCATTACTACAACGATAACAGATGAGAATGGTAAGTTTACCGTGCCAGTTACAACTCCAGCAGGCACCTATAAGCTGTATGAGGATAGACAGTATTTAGGTGAAGTTGTCATTAGCTATCAGAATGGCAATTGTGAAGCAGAATTGAATGTGGCAAGAGTATGTGAAACATTTATATTAACTGTATATGATGCTGATGGCAGAGCAAACGCCAATGCTTCTGTAACGATCATCGATAAAGATGATCCATCCAATACAGTAACACCAATGACCCCAACGGATAGTGAAGGTAAAGTAGCTATTGCCAATCTTTCACCAGGGACTTACCTTGTCAACGTAAACGGCACACAGGTTGGAGAATTTATCGTAGGTTCAGATTGCGAAGCAGTCGTACAGCCACCAATCGCATGCCCGACCTTTGTCGTGACACTGTCCGATGAGGATGGCCTAGTGACAGCAGGTACGGAAGTGACGCTGACGAATACAGCGACGAATGCAGCCTTTACGAGAACGGTAAATGGAAGCGGTGAAGTATCCTTCCTATCTAGCTTAGGTGATGTGCCACCAGGCGAGTATGAGGTAGCTATTGCCTCTGGAAGCGATGCAGGTAAAGTCCTAGGCACATTTACAGTGACCTATACTGGGAATTGTGAAGCGGAGGTTGTAAAGCCGCGTGCATGTACGGTATTTGAGATTACCGTCATTGCTCCAAATGGAACGACGCCAAAAGCGAACACGAGAGTGATCGTGAAGGACAGCGCAGATGCTGAAGTATTCAACGGCATGACAAGTGCAGAGGGTAAGATTGCGCTGCCGGCCAACCAAGCAGTTGGCACATACACCGTACATGAAGTACTGCCAGATCAAAGCTTGGAGCAGCTTGGTAGTGTTAACGTATCGTACAAGGATGATTGTCAGGCTGTTGTTATGAAAAATGCATGTCCAACCTACACATTAACCGTAAACAATAGCGATGCTACTTCATTCGCTGCAGGCGTGAACATCGACATTAAGAATCAAGCCGGCGATGTTGTAGCAACGGGCGTTACGGATGCAGCTGGGCAGATTGTGTTCAGCGATAAAGCAAAGCTGCAGCAGGGTGAAACCTATACAGCATACGTTAGCCAATCAGGTGTAGAGCTAGGTGACTTTACAGTTAGCTACATTGATGAAATCTGTGGTGCAACGCTGCAAACTCCAGCGAATGCTTGCCCATTAGTAACCATTACAGTACATGATGAGGATGGAAATCCACGTCCAGATGTAAGGGTAACGTTGAAGGATTTGTCTAACACGACGATTGCAAGTGAAACGACAAATGCAGACGGAAAATTCGTCGTACCAGCTACCACACCGGCAGGTACGTATAAGCTGTACGAGGATAAGCAGCTTGTAGGCGAAGTCGTCATTAGCTATCAGAACGGGAACTGTGAAGCGGTACTGAATCCGCAAGATATTGCAAGAGTATGTGAAACATTCGCATTAACTGTGCATGACCAAAATGGCAACACTCGCAGTGCTGCAGCCGTTACGATTGTTAGCAAAGCTACGAATACGGTCGTTGCAACGATGACTACCGATTCAGATGGTATAGTGCTGCTATCCAATCTAGCGCCTGGCGCTTATGAGGTCTATGAAGCTAGCACTAAGCTAGGAGAATTTGCAGTAGGAACGGATTGCGAAGCAGTCGTACAGCCGCCAATCGCATGCCCGACCTTTGTCGTGACACTGTCCGATGAGGATGGCTTAGTGACAGCAGGTACGGAAGTGACGCTGACGAATACAGTGACGAATGCAGCCTTTACGAGAACGGTAAATGGAAGCGGTGAAGTATCCTTCCTATCTAGCTTAGGTGATGTGCCACCAGGCGAGTATGAGGTAGCTATTGCCTCTGGAAGCGATGCAGGTAAAGTGCTAGGCACATTTACAGTGACCTATACTGGGAATTGTGAAGCGGAGGTTGTAAAGCCGCGTGCATGTACGGTATTTGAGATTACCGTCATTGCTCCAAATGGAACGACGCCAAAAGCGAACACGAGAGTGATCGTGAAGGACAGCGCAGATGCTGAAGTATTCAACGGCATGACAAGTGCAGAGGGTAAGATTGCGCTGCCGGCCAACCAAGCAGTTGGCACATACACCGTATATGAAGTACTGCCAGATCAAAGCTTGGAGCAGCTTGGTAGTGTTAACGTATCGTACAAGGATGATTGTCAGGCTGTTGTTATGAAAAATGCATGTCCAACCTACACATTAACCGTAAACAATAGCGATGCTACTTCATTCGCTGCAGGCGTGAACATCGACATTAAGAATCAAGCCGGCGATGTTGTAGCAACGGGCGTTACGGATGCAGCTGGGCAGATTGTGTTCAGCGATAAAGCAAAGCTGCAGCAGGGTGAAACCTATACAGCATACGTTAGCCAATCAGGTGTAGAGCTAGGTGACTTTACAGTTAGCGACATTGATGAAATCTGTGGTGCAACGCTGCAAACTCCAGCGAATGCTTGCCCATTAGTAACCATTACAGTACATGATGAGGATGGAAATCCACGTCCAGATGTAAGGGTAACGTTGAAGGATTTGTCTAACACGACGATTGCAAGTGAAACGACAAATGCAGACGGAAAATTCGTCGTACCAGCTACCACACCGGCAGGTACGTATAAGCTGTACGAGGATAAGCAGCTTGTAGGCGAAGTCGTCATTAGCTATCAGAACGGGAACTGTGAAGCGGTACTGAATCCGCAAGATATTGCAAGAGTATGTGAAACATTCGCATTAACTGTGCATGACCAAAATGGCAACACTCGCAGTGCTGCAGCCGTTACGATTGTCAGCAAGGCTACGAATACGGTCGTTGCAACGATGACTACCGATTCAGAGGGCAGAGTGCAGCTATCCAATCTAGCGCCTGGCGCCTATGAGGTCTATGAAGCTAGCACTAAGCTAGGAGAATTTATCGTAGGAACGGATTGCGAAGCGACCGTACAGCCGCCAATCGCATGTCCAACCTTTGTCGTGACACTTTCAGATGAGGATGGTCTAGTGACAGCAGGTACGGAAGTGACGCTTACCAATACAGCGACGAATGCAGCCTTTATGAGAACGGTAAATGGAAGCGGTGAAGTATCCTTCCAATCTAGCTTAGGTGATGTGCCACCAGGCGAGTATGAGGTAGCTATTGCCTCTGGAAGCCATGCAGGTAAAGTGCTAGGCACATTTACAGTGACCTATACTGGGAATTGTGAAGCGGAGGTTGTAAAGCCGCGTGCATGTACTGTATTTGAGATTACTGTCATTACGCCAAATGGAACGACGCCAAAAGCGAACACAAGAGTGATCGTGAAGGACAGCGCAGATGCTGAAGTATTCAACGGTATGACAAGCGCAGAGGGTAAGATTATGCTGCCGGCCAACCAAGCCGTTGGTCAAGTAACTGTATATGAAGCAAATGATGATGGAACCGCAGGTGAAGAGCTTGGCCGCGTTAATGTTACGTACAGACAAGATTGTCAGGGTATCGTAATGAAGAATGCATGTCCAACCTTTACACTAGTTGTTATTGACAATGACTTGTCTGCTGTAGGAGCAGGAGTTAAAGTGACAATTGTTAATAAAGCAGGTGAGATTGTCGAAGCGGGTGTAACGAACACCGATGGAAAGATCGTGTTTAACGATAAGGCAAAGCTGCAGCATGGAGTCACATATACCGTACTGAATGAGTCCGGTATTGAGCTCGGCAATATCACAGTGAATTATATTAACGAGACATGCGAAGCAGCTGTTCAGGTACCAGTGAATGCTTGCCCTGTATTCACATTAATTGTTCAGAACATGTATGGTCAAACACGTGAGGGTGTTTCCTTCGAAATTAGAAATACAGAAGGAGCAGTTATTGCAGCTGGCACTACTGATGAAAATGGTGAAGCGGTTATCCCGTATACTGTTGAGCCAGGTGTTTACTATGTATACGAAGGCACTAGCTATGTAGGGACTATTAACGTTGGAGAGCAATGCAGTGCGTTAGTGAAGCCTTATGTACCGCAAGGACCAGTACCGACTCCGGATGTTAGCCCAGAGCCTGCACCAGAGCCAACGCCAGAAACAGATCCAGAGCCAACACCAGAAGGTGACACAGAGCCAACGGTCGAGACTGATCCAGAGTCAACACCAGATGCTGATCATTCAGAGTCAACACCAGATACTGATCAATCACCAACACCAGAAGGAACACCTGAACCAACTACGCCAGAGCAAAATGCTGATGTAAGTCCGGTTCAAACACAAAAGCCTAAACCAGATTCCATTACAGCTGGGAAAGAAGAGACAGCAAGCAACCATTCAGCTGCTCCAGCGGGTAAAGGTGTAGGTAGTGCTAAGAATGAGCTTCCGAAAACAGGAGATTCTATTTCATTGATGATTTGGTTATTTATCGGAAGTGCGTTGCTTCTAATCGCGATACTATTACGTGGCAAGCGTAGAATGCATAGCGAGTAAAAAGTTTTGCAGTGAACGTTCTGCAATGATTCAAAGGTATTACATTACATGTAGGATGCGTACAGTAGGTGTACGCATCCTTTGTTCATGAAAGGAGAATGCTTAAGGTGAGGCTGATTAAAAGGTTGCTGCTCATCATCTTAACGGGCATTTTTATATATAGTGGGGCTCATATCGTCATGTATCTGTATGATGGTTATAAAAGCAATACATTGCATGCTCGCTTGAAGCAGCAGTATACGATAGGATTACAAGCTGAGCATGCTGCAGTACCGATTGGGAATGAAACTGAAAGCAAAGCTCAAGCTATGCAGCAGCGAGGTGCAGATAAATTTAAGAGCTTACTAGAGATAAATTCTGACACTGTAGGCTGGATAAGCATTGCGGGAACAAAGATTGATTATCCCGTCGTAAAGTATAGTGATAATGATTACTACTTAAACCATGATATAGAGCGTAAACGATCATTGCGCGGTGCAATTTTCATGGACTATCGTAATGAGGATATTACGAAGGATGCTCATACCGTTATTTATGGTCATCACATGAAGGACGGCAGTATGTTTGGTGAATTATCCAATTATAAAAACGAAGCATATTACAATGAGAGAGACATTATTGAATTTGACGGCTTGGAGCAGTCTACCACATGGAAGATATTTTCGGTGTATACGTATACGCCACAGCATCAATTTTTTCAATTTGAATTTAATAATGAGCAAGAATACAGTGAATATTTACAAAAAATCATTGCTGAATCGAGCTACGATACAGGTGTCAACGTTTCAACGCAAGATCAAATCCTTACGCTAGTAACATGCACATACGAAGTAAGCGATGCGAGATTTATTGTTCACGCTAAAAGAATAGATTGACGTAAATGAAGTATCTATACTTGCTAAGAAATTGTCTAGTTCTATCATGTATAGTTTTGTACGAGTTAAAGGTTTTGCATCCCGCTTAATGTTTGCGGGATGTATTTTTTGTTTATTTAGGTAATTCCTTGTATTATTGGAGTGATGGATGTTTCTATGGAAGCTAATATATTTATACAAAATGGTTGGATGCTAACACTAGCAATCATTATTCAAGTCTTACTAATCATATTGGTAGCTGCACTTTTTGAACGAAATAGATTGAAAAAGCTAGCCTATTGGGATTCAGTTACTGGCTTGCCTAACCGTAATGAATTGAATCGTATGCTAAGAACGCCTAAAGGAAATATAAAGACGGCAATTTTATTTCTAGATTTAGATCGTTTTAAAGTTATTAATGATACGTGGGGACATGGCGCTGGTGATAGTCTGGTAAAGGAAGTAGGGAAAAGACTAAAGCAATTTGTCACTTCCGAACAGCAAGTGTATCGGTATGGAGGCGATGAATTTATTTTCGTGATAAAGGGCAAAAGCGTGGATCATGCGGAGCAATTAGCGGGTCTGATCCTTCAAAGTATACAGAATGAGTATCAAATTGGTGGTTTTGAGTTCAATATTACAGTAAGTATAGGAATTAGCCTCGGAAGTGCTCATGATGCTAATTACAGCGACCTGCTGCAACAGGCTGATAAAGCGATGTATCAAGCCAAAAAGTTAGGAGAAAATCGCTATTGTTTATATTCGGAATCGAACTAATTAAAATAACTTAGGCTTTACCACGTTTTTTGCGTGTATAGGAGGAAAGTTTTATGAAGGTTATTGTTGTTGACGATGAACAGCTAGCACTTGCTCGTATGGAAAAATTAATAGAGGAAATTGAAGGTGTACAGTTGATCGGGACATTCATAGATCCTCATCGAGCGCTAGATGCAATAAAGAAAGAACAACCGGATATCGTTTTTCTCGATATCGAAATGCCTGAAATAAATGGGATAGAACTAGCTGAAAAAATCCAGAACTTCAATTCGTCGGTTCATATTGTATTTATTACGGCTTATAGCAATTATGCCATTAAAGCCTTTGAGATTAATGCACTTGACTACCTTCTTAAGCCGATCATGCGAGATCGATTATTGAAAACAATCAGTCGCCTAAGAGACACGCGCCCAGTTAGTGCCCATACTTCTCACGAGCAAAGGGTATGCTGCTTCAAATCTCTCAATTTTATCGGTGATGGGGAGCAGAAGCTTAATGTCCGCTGGAGAACAAGCAAGACCAAGGAGTTATTTTTATTTCTACTTCAACATCGGCAAAAGCTTATTCGTAAGGAGGTTATCATTGACACATTTTGGCCTGAAATGAACTGGGATAAAGCTTTTACGCACTTATACTCAACGATTTATCATATTCGTAAAGCACTAGAGTCCATAGGCTTTAATATAAAAATATTAAATTATGAAGATGGGTACATATTGGATTTGAACGGCGTGCGGCTTGATGTAGATGAATGGGAAAATGGTTTAAAAGAGCTTCCCCCGATTAATAGCGGGACGATACCTATGCATAAAAAGCTGATTTATTTGTATCAGGGAGAATATTTAGCGGAAACGGACTATACCTGGTCAGAGGCTGAAAGAGAGAGAATTAGATCACTCTGGTTTGGTCATTCCAAGAAGCTTGCAGATTATTATACATCGGTAGGAGAATTTAACGAAGCCATTACCGTATATCATAAAATTCAGGAGCTATATCCTTATGCAGAAGTCAGTTATCTAATGTTGATGAAGCTATATAATAAACTTTCTAATCGCTATCAGGTTGAGTATCAATATCATAAGATGACAGAGATGCTGAAGAACCAATTTAATGTCTCACCTAGCGCTGAGGTACAGAAATGGTATGAGCGCTGGAAGGAAAAGCAAGCTACGTAAAATAGGAAAGGAATTCAGGATGCCACTTTGAATAAATTAAATAAGATACGGATGAAAAGATTCGTAAGTTTAACCGTAATGTTTTTACTAGTGCTTTCTGTTTTTCGTTTAGTATGGTTTTATTCGTTCACAACACCGGAACACCCAAAGGTCAATCGAGGAGTATTGGATCTTAAAGGCTGGAGCCATTTATCTGACCACATCGTTTCTTTAGAGGGGAAATGGGAATTTTTACCTGGGGTTTTTCTGTATAATGAGATAACAGATGTCTCTTCCATTGTACCTGCTAACGAATTTATTTCAGTTCCTGGTACATGGAGCTTTACGGATAAATCTTCAGATAAGCACGGATATGGTACGTACCGAATGAGGATTAAGCTGGATCCCAATCAAGAAGAACGATATTCTATCCATTTTCCTAAAATCAGTAGTGCAGCGGAAGTGTTTATTAATGGTGAACTGGTATATAAATTAGGTAAAGTTGCTGTCAATAAGCAGGAAAGTCAACCGAGGAATGCGCCCTTTACTGTTCATTTAGAAATCGATAAGTTGGAGGAGATAGAACTCGTTATTCATGTAACCAATTTTGATGATTTTTTATATGGTGGGTTGATTGCATCACCAATCTTTGGGACTGAACAGAATATTGAAAAAAGCTTAACGATTGATTTAGCTGTCGTTCTTTTCTCCTGTGCGATTTACTTAGTTAATGCCCTTTATGCGCTTATCATTTATATAATGGGCTTTCGTAATAGACGAGACAATCGCCTGTTATATTTTTCTTTAATGATTGGCATCGTTATTTTTATTACGTTACTTACAGAAAGGTTATTATCTGTTTGGCTTGATATGAATTTTGAGTCGAGCTACAGAGCAATTAATGTAGGGTTGATTGCTGGTGGATATTTGATGCTAAAGCTTACCAGAGGGCATCTTCCAAAATTGCTGCAAGTTCGTTGGTATGGCCGATATGTGAAGCTTATGGGGATATTAGGATTGTTATCTGTCATGGCCCCCCTTCGGTTCATTATACCCATAACACATGTCAACTGCTTTATCGCGTTAGGACCATGTTTAGTAGCCATCTTGTATGCTGCCAAAACGATTAGCCGGTTGAACCGGGATCATTTATTTCTGTATTTCGGAACGCTAGCGGCAGTGTACAGTTTAATTTGGCTCATGATTATCGAGATCTTTAATATCCAATTTAAATCCTATCCTTTTGATCTCCTCATTGCAGTTGTCTGTTACTCCATGTACTTTATAAAACAATATTTTCTAGCGCTTGATCAAACCGAACAAATGATGGCAGAGCTTCAACAAGCGGATAGAAACAAAGATAGATTTTTAGTTACGGTTGCGCATGAGATGAAAAATCCACTTCATAGCATAATGAATATATCCCAAAGTGTAATCGATAGAGAGAGTAGTAATCTGAACGAGCAAAGCGATCGTGATCTAAAGCTATTAGTAACGGTCGGACGACGAATGTCCCTCATATTGAATGAATTGCTAGAATTGGAGAGAGGGTATGTAAAGCGTGATGCCATCGAGTTAAAGGAGACATCCGTTCATAGCATCGCGGAATCCGTGGTGGACATGCTCCGGTTAATGGCGGACGCTAAAAAACTGCGACTAGTTAATCACATACCGGCTAATTTTCCTAACGTTCTTGCAGATGAACAAAAGCTGTATCAGATTTTATTCAACCTTATTCATAATGCGGTTAAATTTACATATGTCGGTGAGGTTTCCATTCATGCAGTTGCTACAGACAAGAGGGCAACAATATCCGTGAGGGATGACGGAGTAGGCATCGAGGAGGAGTATGTAGATCGTATATTTGAACCCTATAAAGGAAAGCTAGCCTCTCGTGTACAGCATGAGGAAGGCTTAGGAATTGGCTTAAGCATTTGTAAGCAGCTAGTTGAAATCCATGGTGGAGAGCTGAAGGTAGACTCGACGTTAGGCGAGGGTTCAGTTTTTTCATTTTCACTTAGATTATCTCCCAGCAATCAGCTGGAAGAGACCGCAGCAGGCATTGATGCTGCTATAGACAAGTATCAAATCGAGGTCTCTACAGAGCTTACTAGTCCGCAATTGAGTAACGAGAACCAAAGTACCGGTATCCATCAGAATAATATTCGAATATTGACCGTTGATGATGATCCTGTCAACTTAAAGGTGCTTGAAAGTATTTTTTCATTGGTCCCTTACGAGGTGTATAGCGTAACGAATGGAGAAGATGCTTTAGCGTTGCTCAATAAAGGTAACTGGGATCTGGTTATTGCTGATGTGATGATGCCACAGATGTCTGGCTATGAATTAACTGCACGCATTAGAGAGAGGTACACAATGTCAGAGCTTCCAATTCTGCTATTAACCGCATACAACCAAGAGGAAGGGATTGAAGCTGGCTTTAGAGTGGGAGCGAATGACTATGTTGCGAAGCCGATGAATGCAATAGAGCTTGTCTCTCGAGTGAAATCGCTTATACATATGAAACGGTCGACGAGTGAAAAAATGCGTATGGAAGCAGCTTGGCTGCAAGCACAAATCAAGCCGCATTTTATGATAAATACCTTTCATTCTATTGCCGCGCTTGGCAGAATTGATCTGGACCAGATGGATCATCTGATTGATGAGCTATCCCAATATGTAAGGCTGAGTATCGACTTTCAAAACTCTGAGGGATTGGCTCCTATCGATATTGAGCTTGAGCTTGTTCGAGCTTATCTCTCCATCCAGCAGAGACGCTTTGGCAATCGAATACAGGTGATATGGCAAGTGGATGAATCGATTGACATAAACATTCCCCCGTTGACCATTCAGCCAATTGTAGAGAATGCCATATCACACGGCATACTGAAACGAGTCTCTGGAGGCAGGATAACGATAAGCATTGCAGATCACGGTGATTCTGTCTCCGTAACGGTAGAGGATAATGGACTTGGGATGAGTAAAGCGACTTTACACGGATTGCTGGATCAAGCAGCTAATCATAAAGGAATTGGCTTGCTAAACACTGATCGGCGGTTGAAGCGAGAATATGGCTGTGGGCTCACCATGAAGAGTGAAGAAGGAAAAGGTACGTCGGTTTCATTTCGTATACCGAAGAGGGGATAGATGAAAGGATGTGTCACCATGATTAGGAATATGAGCTGCTTCCTCCTATTCATTTTTATCATTATATCGTTGCTAGGGTGCGCAGCGAAGGATAATGAAGTTATTTACAGAGGAGAAAGTCAGAACTGGCGAGCGTCTTATACGATTTCTACATCACCTAAAGGTGAAAACTATGACGTTAACTGGCAGCTCATTTATGTTGGTCAGACGATTCCGAAGAATAATGTCATTACTTATGAAATAATAAGTGAGCACTCTAATATTAAAGCGGATGTTAAGCTTATAGGAGATAGAACAGAAGGAAAAAGCTCGACGTATTTTTATGATGAAAATGAAATCATACAATTCATAATTACAATAGATGGTGAGGAAGAGCGGGTTGTTCTTCAGCATTAACAATTATAGGGAAAAAGAGACAGCAGCCTACTTCGTATTGTATAATAATAGGCAACAATGAAGGGAGGCATGCAGAATGAAGCCATTTGAGCAATGTGTAATTAAAAGCTTTAAGCATGATGGACATGTGCATCGCGTCTGGCAGCAAAATTGGCTCGTTCCGCATGCCGAACTACTAGCGCCGCATCAGCAGGAGCATATGATTGTTATTGTGAATCAACAAACACCAATCGTTGAAGCCAACGGCAAGCAATGGGTTAGCCGCGTGCCGGCTGTATCATTTTTCATACCGGGATGCTGGTATAACGTTGTTGCATTGCTGGAGGAGAGCGGTATACGGTACTATTGCAATATTGCTTCCCCGCCTTATTATACGCAAGGTACGATTACGTATATTGACTATGATCTTGATGTGCTGCTGACGCTAGACGGCAGATGTGTCGTTGTCGATGAGGACGAATATGAGCAGCATAAGCAGCTCTATCATTACCCGCATATTGTGGAGGAGAGAGTACAAGCTGGCTTGCATGAGCTGTTGCAGCGCATTGAACAGGGAGAGGCTCCATTTCATGAACAGCAAGTTAATTATTACTATAATAAATGGATGGAGTTAAATGGAGAGGGGTAAGTTGATGCTTTCAGAGTTATGGGATTGGGTTAAGACGATTGCTATTTCTTTCGTTATTGTATTTTTAGTACAAGCATTTTTATTCTCGCCGGCGATTGTAAGCGGCAGATCGATGGAGCCCACGTTATCAGACAGACAGTGGCTTTTTTCTAATAAAATTGTATATTTGATCGGCAAGCCGAAATTTGGCGATGTTGTCGTGCTTAATAATCCTAATCGTGCGGTGGAGAAAGACAATAAATATTTTGTGAAGCGTATCGTTGGTGTTGGCGGCGACCATATTGAGATAAGAGATGGCGAGCTCTATCGCAACGGAGAGATGCTTGAAGAGGAATACACGGATTCAGTGATAGAAGGACGGGATGTTGTTAATGTTACCGTACCCGATGGACAGTACTTTGTTATGGGCGACAATCGAAAGCTCATGATGAGTAATGACAGCCGTAGCTTCGGACCTATAGATGAGGATGAAATTATTGGTCGTATCGATGGTGTGATATGGCCGTTATCAGAGTTTAAGTGGTTTTAATTGGAGGCAAAAGCGTGAAGGAAGTAACGATCTATACAGACGGTGCTTGCTCAGGTAATCCTGGTCCAGGTGGCTATGGGGCGATGCTTTTTTACGGCAAGCATGTCAAGGAGCTTAGCGGTGGAGAACGAGCAACGACAAATAACCGGATGGAAATTATGGCTGTCATCAAAGCACTAGAAATTTTGAAGGAGCCATGCCACGTTAAGGTTTATAGCGATTCTGCTTATGTCGTGAACTGCTTCCAAAAGGGCTGGATCTATGGGTGGCTTCGTAACGGTTGGGTTAATAGCAAGAAGGAGCCTGTCGAGAATCAAGATCTTTGGAAGCAGCTATGGGGCTTGATGAAGCAGCATCAGGTACAATATGTGAAAGTAAAAGGGCATAGCGACAACGAGTACAACAATCGCTGTGATGAGTTGGCTCGTGCCGCTATTAAAGGTTATCGATGATGACAATAGATCAATGGAAACAATTAAAGCAAGATATGAAGGAAGCAGCAAAGGATTTAGGCATTGACGCCATAGGTGTGGCGTCGCCGGATCCTTTTGTTACGTTAAAGGAGCGATTAATTCGTCACCGAGCACTAGGCAGGGAGTCTGGCTTTGAGCCAAAGGATATTGAGCGCCGGACGAACCCGTCCCTATTATTCGATCGACCGAAGTCCATCATCTCGATTGCTGTTGCCTATTCCACGAAGCTGGAGAATGCTCCAAAGTCCGTCGAAGGTGCTAGACGCGGCATATTTGCGCGAGCTTCCTGGGGCAATGATTATCATCATGTGCTACGAGATCGACTAAGCAAGCTGGAGCAATGGCTGCGTGAGCGTGTGCCAGAGCTGCGAGCGGAAAGCATGGTAGATACGGGAGAGTTGTCTGATCGAGCGGTTGCGGAGCGAGCAGGGATAGGCTTTAGTGCAAAAAACTGCTCCATTATTAATCCAGAGCTAGGCTCATGGATATATCTTGGGGAAATGATTACGAATCTGCCGTTAGAGCCAGATGAGCAGGTAACCGAGCAGTGCGGCAGCTGCACGAAATGCATCGACGCTTGCCCAACAGGTGCGCTTGTAGGTCCTGGAGAGCTCGATGCACAGAAATGTGTCTCCTTCTTAACGCAAACGAAAACGATGCTAAGTGATGAGTATATGCGCAAAATCGGCAATCGCTTATATGGCTGTGACACCTGCCAAATCGTTTGCCCGATTAATCGAGGGAAAAACTGGACCCAGCATGAGGATCTGCAGCCAGATCCAGAGCTTGCTAAGCCGCTGCTTATTCCGTTGTTGTCACTTAGCAACAAGGAGTTTAAGCAACAATTCGGACATGTGTCGGGTGCATGGCGTGGTAAGAAGCCTATTCAGCGCAACGCCGTTATTGCTCTGGGTAACTTCAAGGATGTCACCGCTATTCCCGCGTTAAGAGAAGTGCTACAGATCGATTCTAGAGAGGTGCTGCGAGCTACAGCAGCGTGGGCTTTAGGCAGAATAGGCACGGATGCTTCTTCGGAGGCGCTTCAATCGGCATTGGCACGTGAACAAGTTGACCTTGTCATAGAGAGCATTCAAGAAGCGCTGGTGCAGCTGGAAGCAACAGAATAGCATGGTCATTCGTTGCTAAAATAGCCGCTTCATGGTATGATACTGGGATGTCAAGCTATCATTGTATAATTGAAAGGTCAAGGTGAAACAATGGCGTGGTATGATGTAGTAATTCCTATTGTAACGCTTGTAGTAGGGTTGATTGGTGGATTTGCGATCGGAGTATTCTACCTGCGCAAGCAGATTGAAAATATGCAGAACAATCCTGAGATGATGCAGAAGCAGCTTGCTAATATGAATCCTGAGATGATGCAAAAAATGGCGAAATCGATGGGCTATAATTTAAACAGCAAGCAAATGCAAAAAGCTCAGCAAATGATGAAAAACCAGAAGAAGTCTCCTCGTAGATAGAAACGAGGAACAGGAGGGAGCGAACTTACAGGATGGCGGGTAAGAAGGATTACGTCAATTCCCAGGTTTCCAGCAACCGAGAAAAAATAGAGGATCATATAAAGGAAATACTGAAGCTAATTGGTGAGGATGTAGAGCGCGAGGGTCTTATTGAAACTCCAGCTCGCGTCACACGCATGTATGAGGAGATTTTTGCAGGCTACGAGGTAGAACCGCGAGAAGTGCTCGGTGTTGTATTTGATGAAAACCATGAAGAGCTCGTTATCGTTAAAGACATCGTTTATTACAGTCAATGCGAGCATCATATGGCTCCGTTTTTCGGGAAGGTACACATCGGATATTTACCAAGTGGTAAAATTGTTGGTCTAAGCAAGCTTGCTCGTCTTGTAGAAGCTGTCTCTCGTCGTTTGCAGGTACAAGAGCGTATTACTTCTACGATTGCGAATGTACTTGATGAAGAGCTTGATCCGCAAGGGGTGTTTGTCGTGGTTGAGGGTGAGCATCTGTGCATGTGCGCACGTGGTGTTAAGAAGCCTGGAAGTTTGACGATTACGACTGCTGCTCGTGGGTTGTACAAGCATGACGCAGCGCTTCGCTCTGAATTTATGCAGCTAATTAAATAAATGTTTCACATAAGAAGACGGTCGGTTGCTAGCTAGCAGCTGATCGTCTTTTTTTACTTAAGCAAGATGCTCGATTTCTGTGTTAAACGTAAACTGTATACTCGAAAAAAATTAGAGTATAATGGCGAGTAGGTAGAAAACATCTAATCAGTCGCAATTTTTTGTGTATATGGCATATAAGCACGCATAGCATGAGATACAGAGTAAAATGGGTATGGATATAAGCTCATCAGAAAGCTAAAGGAGTGTTATCTATGAAATTAATTGAGTTGATAAAGCCATTATTGTTCGCGAAGGTCACGGGAAATACGGAGGTCGAGGTGACCGGCATTCATAATGATTCGCGAGTCATCGAAGAAGGGTATATGTTTGTTTGTACGAAGGGTGCGAATATGGATGGTCATGACTACATTCCGCAGGCCATCGAGCGAGGTGCAAAGGTCATCGTCGTCGAGCAGGATGTAGAGCTAGCTGAGGGCATTACCTATGTTCAAGTGCCGAGCACAACAAGAGCAGCATCAGTTATCGTTGATCGTTTTTACAATTCACCAACATCTAAGCTTAAACTCATAGGTGTCACTGGAACAAACGGTAAGACGACAACGACGAATTTGATTGAGCATTTACTTACTTACCATCAGCATCCTACTGGTGTGATCGGAACGATTGAGATTAGATACCCAGGCTATCAGGAGGAGGCAAAGCTGACAACACCGCTTTGCTACGACCTGCAGCGTTATTTTAACGACATGGTGAAGGCTGATGTGGAATATGGCGTGATGGAGGTATCCTCTCATGCGCTACATCTCGGACGAGTGCATGGCTGCCAGTTCAAGACTGCTGTATTTACGAATTTGACACAGGATCATCTCGATTATCACAAGACAATGGATGCTTATGGGCAAGCTAAAGGCTTGTTGTTTGCTCAGCTTGGCAATACGTATGACGAGCCGAAGTATGCGGTACTGAATGCAGATGATCCATGGAGCGAAGCCTACGCGCAAGGTACGAGTGCCCAGCTAATCACATACGGTTTAAATGAGAAAGCGCTAGTTCGTGCGACGAATATTGTTATCACCGCCTCAGGAACAAGCTTTACGCTAGAGACGCCAATCGGCTCAACAACGCTGCAGACCTCGCTTATTGGAAAGTTCAACGTCTACAATCTATTAGCAGCGATTAGTGCAGTGCTGCCAGAAGGATTGACGCTAGCTCAGATTAAGGAAGCGATAGAGAGTGTGAAGGGCGTAGCAGGACGATTCGAAGCGGTGCAGCAAGGACAGCCGTTTGCGATTGTGGTTGATTATGCACACACACCAGATAGCCTGGAAAATGTGCTAACTACGGCACGCCAGCTAGAGCCTCGCAAGCTTATATGTATCGTTGGCTGCGGCGGAGATCGAGATCGCACGAAGCGTCCGATCATGGCTGACATCGCGATGAACCTCGCAGATCAGGTATACTTTACGTCTGATAACCCGCGTACAGAGGACCCTTCAGCAATACTAGATGATATGACAGGACATTTATCAGCTGAGCATTATACGGTGATTGTCGATCGCAAGGAAGCGATTGAGCGCGCCATTGAGGGAGCGGGCGAGGGTGACATTATTGTTATTGCCGGAAAAGGTCATGAAACCTATCAGATTATCGGAACGGAGAAAACGCATTTTGACGATAGAGAGGTCGCTCGTGACAAGCTAGTAGAGCTTGGCTTTACAGCAAATTGATACGCTGCAATATACAAAAGGGCGCAGAGTCGGCTTCTACTTTCCACTTTGGATTGTAGAGGTCAACTCTGCGCCTTGCGTTATCGCTTAATGATTTCTAGAAATCGATCGGCTGCGGGGAGGAAGCGAAAAGTGGTGCTTCTCAGCCTTACTTCAGCGTGCTGCTCCTGCAGCCTTTCAATGAGCAGTGGCAGCTTCGGATATATCTCATTGCGAAAGCCGACTAACGGGTAAACGACAATGCGTCCGCCCTGCTTCGTTACTCTTAACATCTCCAGCAGCGCTTCTAGATGAAAATTCTCATCAAATTGCTCCTGATATAAAAACAGAAAGTGATTACAGCATACAAGCTCGAAGGTGTGATCGGGAAAAGGCAGCTTAGGCAATGCTCCAACCACATAGCGGGAATGAGCACTGTTGTTCCGGTAATGTGCAATAAACTGCTGCAGTGACGCTTGTCGCAGCTCATCATGCTCCTGAAGTGAGGCATAATCCTTCCATACGAAGGCATGCTGCTTCGCTGATAGCTTGGCGGAAGCAAGCTCATGCTCTGCTAGGCCATGCTTCTGCATCGCATTCGGTGTGAGCTTGTAAAGCGGGTCACAAGCATACGCTTCATAGCCTCGCTCACATAGCTCAGCGGTAAAGGAAGAAGCGCCTGAAGCTACGTCTAAAACTTTACCGTGGCGAGGGAGCTCATCTTCAAGTAAAAACATACGACAATATTCCTTGAAGGAACGACAGGTCATAGCTACACCTTGCTGATCATACAAAGTTTCATTATTCATCTTACATCTCTCCTTGTCTCATCTCATCTAACTCGTCTCGTTTAACTCATCTCGTCTATCACAGCAGAACTCATAGATGAATCAGCTGTAGCTTGAATTATACCCAATAATTTACAAAAAGAAAAGCAGAAAATCCAGTGGATTTCCTGCTAGTTTGCTAGTTTATCATTAGAATGAGCTTAAAAACTGCGAAATGTTTTTCATATACTGATTAGGATCTTTACGAAATAACAGCTCATGCATGCCGCCCTCAATAACCCAAAGTCTTGATTGATGTAGGGTCTGATTGGCAGCTATACGTTCAGCGATGTATACATCCGCCTTATTATCCGCTGTACCGTGAATAATAAACAGTGGTATATCATAGGTTGTTTCCAGTATAGTTTCTGCTGGAGTGTTCGAAAAGCTATGATTCGTCCAAAGTGGAAGCAGCTTGCCAATAATGGAGGTCGTCGGATATTTAGGAAGACCGATGTATTGTTTGATATTCGTATATAGCGTTTCAGGACTTGGTAAAAATAAGCTGTCTAATATAAGTCCGTCAATATGCTCTGTTTCTAACGCAGCCTGTAGCGCTGTTCCGCCGCCCATCGAAAAGCCCCATACAATGATTCGATCGGCTCCTCGCTCCTTAGCGTAATCAACAGCAGCCAGCAATTGATTTTTTTCTTCAGAGCCCCAAGTTGCGGGTGCGCTGTAGCTTTTAGAGGCGTAGCCATAATCGAACATGATGACGTTATAGCCAAGCTCGTGCATTAGCTCTGCTAAGTCGTACATGGGAACCCAGCTTTCCTCGCGGTTAGCCCCGTAGCCATGTGATAGTATGATCGTTTGCCCTGACTCCTCACCTGATGCTGCTGACCTAGCAGGGATGAACCAGCTGTCTACGGTTGTGTTGCCGCTACGACTGGGATAGACGATTACCTCATAGCTCAGATCCTTTTTATCACTAGGGTTGCTTTCCAGTGGAGGGACGTAAGGGAATGCAAGATTCCATGCGATGATCGCATGACTAACGATGACGATAATGCTGATAAAAGCAAGCAAGGATACGGTGCTCGCCACGGAGAAGTGAGTCAGCTTAGATTTACGCGTCGTCTTGAAGCTAGGTATGGGTGTATTGGTTTGCAGTGGTGCACGACTCATGTTGACTCACCTCTTTATCAGCAGTTTAATTTAATGCTAAGCCGACAAGTTTCGACTGTCAACTGGAACTTTTCTCATAAAATTAGTCTTATAGATAGAGAGTCTTACAAATATAAATGAGAAGTGTTATCATTGAATTTGAAATTAGTTTTATTGTGCGAAACAATATACTGTTAGTTACCGAATATGCGTGATACAATAAATGTAGGAGGGATGCTCATGGATGAAGGAAAAAATACCGTTCGATCGGTAGAAAGAGCGCTCGATATTTTGATATGCTTCACGATTCGTCCAAGCTGGGCTATGACAGAACTAGCTCAACAGGTCGGTTTACATAAAAGCACCGTACATCGCATGTTAGCGACGTTGGAAGAAAAAGGTTTTATCGAACGAGATGCTGCAACAGATCGGTATCAGCTCGGACTAATGGTGTGGGAGCTGTCAGCAGTTCTTTCAGCTACGAATGATCAATCCATGATGTGGCAGAAGGAAATGGAAAGATTGCGTGATCAACTTGGAGAAACGATCAGCATCTATGTTCGCTCTGGAGTAGAACGGATTCGAATTCAATCAGTTCAAAGCAATGAGCCTGTTCGTAGAGTAGCGCCTGTTGGTGCTCGTTTTCCTTTATATGCAGGGGCATCAAGCAAGGTGCTTATTGCCTATGCGAGCCAAGAGGAACAGCAGGAAATATGGCAGCATCCGACGTGGCAGCTAAGAGACCAGCTTACGATGGATACCTATCAAAGTGAGCTCTGTGATGTGCTAGAGCTTGGATATGCCGTTAGCTTTGAGGAACGAGAAAGCGGAGTTGCGGCTGTATCGGTACCGATATTTGATCGGGAAGGACAGATTATAGCTGCACTGGCTGTATCTGGACCATCGGGTAGGCTGACGCTGGAAAGTATGCGTGAATATGCTCCGATTATGCAAAGCGCAGCTAAACGAATGAGTATGATGACAAGATAGCAGTGAGATAGCTGCTTTAAGCATGTATATATTAATCGAGAATCTCCTTATGCATAAAACATGAATAAGCAGCGGTGATACGATGTTATGCTGCCTGTTCGTTCATGCAGAAGGGGATTTTTTTGATTATTGCTAAGTTCATTCCGATGCTGATCATTCACAAAAAAATAACCGCCCATAGGGGCGGTTATTTAAGTTAATGCACGTCAATTAGCGATGGTTAGTGTCAGCATGTTTTGGCTACCTGCCTAAAAGCTTTGGCTTTTCATTTTTGCTCTGTTAGTCTGTCTTGCATGTATTTTTTTCATGGCAAACCTTGCTATTGGCTGAGCAATTAATAACTCAATCCAAAATGCGATGCCAAAGTTTCTAAACCAACTATGAAAGAAGTTTTGGAATGGCTCTAAGCTAATTTGTCTAGTACCGACCCATGTTCCTATTATGGTGAGAAGAATGGATAAGATCGTAACGTTCAAAAATATAGTCAATAACACTCTAGCATTAAATCAATCGGTTTGTCCTACCAGTTTTGGCATGATTTTACCGACCAATGGTCCCGCAACCAATCTTACCAGCAGAACGACGATCACCCACATAAAAGGGATGATTTTTAGTGTTTCGATGTAATTTTCTTTCGTGAAGCCACGTTCCATCCCCATAATCATAGGTGCGATCGTGTTTACTGAAATAATGGAAACAATCAGTAAAAATAATATGCCTTCTTTTGCGTTTTGTGGCAGTCTTTCTTCCTTATACATAGTTTCCCCTCCGAAATATAATCTTCGGATGGTAGACGTATCTTACGACATATATTTTTGGACAGTATACCTATTCCAATATCTCTACACACCGATTCAAAAATTATAACAACTTAATTCATGAATGAAAAGATAATTTCTACATCATCCCAAATAAAGTAGCCGTATTTTTAATAAAAATTAACTCTACATCTGCTCACATGTAAAACCGATAATAGTGGTAGGATATAGCTCTTAGGTCTCAGGCAGACACTCATCGTTCTCAAGTTTATCCTAACATACAGCAGCATTTTGCAGTTCCAATCTATACGTTACTTACATCATGTGAAGGAGTGAACAGCAATGAAGAAATGGATAAAAAACAAGAGCTTTTTGTTCAGTAGTTCTTTACTATTAGGTATTCTGTGTATGACGCTTACGATGGGGATGAACTATCTATCGTATGAAGCCCAGCATAAGGCTATCTTCAATGAATTTACCATTATTGGTGAGAAGCTTCAGGCGCTATCACAAGCGAATACAGCGTTGTTTGAAGCGGTTGAGAACGGGACAGGACAAGCAGCAGAATCTAGTGAGCTGGATACGTTGAAGCGACTACTGAATGCGATGATTGACGATGAGGTTGTTGCTAATGCCTATTATCTAAAGATAGAGACGATACAGAATGAAGGACGGGACGTGCTTCAATATATTCAGGTTTCCGATTCAATGGCTGAAGCGGGCTTGCAGGCAGGAGGTAACTATGTACCTAGTGCTGAATATTATGACTCATTCTTAAAGGCAGTCTCACAGGGAGCGGTACTTACTGAGGATTTTAAGGATGATTACGGAACATGGATGGCATATCTTGCACCAATTAAAAGCGTGGACGGAAGTACGATTGCCTTGCTTGGCATCGAATACGATTATGACAAGCTACAATCTAAGCTAAATCATCTAATTATAAAGAGTACAATCATTGCGATCGTGGTGTCGGCAAGTGCTATCTCCATCGTTATATTACTTGTTAGAGTGATCGTTCGACCGCTGCGCGTGCTTGTTCAGTATGCAAAGGAAGCAGCAAATGGAGACTTAACCATTCAGGTACCAAACACCAATCGTAATGAGATTGGACAAGTAGCACAATCATTTAATGAAATGGTAGCAAGCTTAAGAGAGTTAACCTATCGTGTTGAGCATACAGCGAAAGAGGTTTCTGAAGCGTCATTTACAATGAAGGAAACCGCGAGTCAGGCGGAAAGCGTAACGCAAGACATATCCACTTCGATACAAAGCTCAGCAGCTGGTGCCGAGAGCCAGCTGGCGAGTGCTCAAGAGTGTCAGCGAGCGATGACAGAGATGACTATTGGCATTCAGAAAATTGCTGATTCCTCCTCCACAGTTTCTGAGCTCGCTACAGATACGTCACAGCTGGCAGCTGGGGGAGAGGCGATCATTAATCAAACCGTACAGCAAATGAATAAGATCGAGCAGCAAGTGACAGGTGCTTCACATATTATGCAGGAGCTGAACGAGTCCAATATACATATTAATGATATAATCGTTCAGATTACTGAAATTGCTGATCAGACCAATCTGCTTGCGTTAAACGCATCCATTGAAGCAGCCCGTGCAGGTGAATCAGGAAAAGGCTTTGCCGTTGTTGCCCAAGAAATCCGTAAGCTTGCGGAGCGCTCTAAGGAATCATCGCATGAGATTGCAACGATGCTGCAGGAGATCGGAACGAAAACCGAGGCAGTAGCGACTGTGCTAAATGAATCAGCAGATGAAACGCAAACGGGTTCGGAGCTGGTTCATGCTTCAGGTGAATCGTTCCGCTCCATTCTGCAAGCGGTCAATCAGGTTTCTGCACAGGTGCAGGAGGTATCGGCAGCATCGGAGCAAATGTCAGCAGGAAGCGAGGAGATCGCGGCTTCCATGGTTGAGCTCGAGCAGATGGCCCATACATCTGCCTCTCGTACGCAGGAGATCGCAGCAGCTTCTGAGCAGCAGCAGACGGCTGTCGAGGAAGTGTCGAGCTCCTCACAGCGACTGCAATCTCTCGCTCAGCAGCTGACAGAAGCATTAGGCAAATTCAAGGTATAGACGATCGTAACTATGTTTTTTGACTAAGAATGACAGCTTACAGCCCAATGGTTAGTTCACACACTAACCATTGGGCTGTAGTTATTTAATCGTAATATTTTTTGCGGAAGCCTGAAGGCGAAATTCCAACATGCTTTTGAAAGCAGTTTGCAAAGTAAGGTACATTCTCAAAGCCAACTGAGCTTGCAATATCGGAGATCGTGGCATGCGTGTTCAGAAGCATCGTTTTGGCTTGGTCTAAGCGAAGCTTCGTCACATATTCGTTAGGGGTATAGCCATAAACCTGCTTAAGTGCTCTAGTGATGTAATTGTAGTGATAATTAAAGGCATGCGACAATGATTGATTCGTAATTTGCTGCTCATAATGATTGCGAAGATAGTGCTCGACTTGCTCCGCGAGCCGAACGATGCTGCTAGTTTGAGCTTGATTCTGCTTCGCGTCCATCATCCGCAGCAGCTCCTCAAAGGCATACTGCTTTTGCCAATAGGCTTTAGGTTCCACGTGCTTGCTTGCTTCGTTCATCTGCTCAATTAGCTGATAAGCCTGCTGTGGAAAGCTTAGCTTCATAGACTTAGGAAGCTGCATTGTATATGGGGATGGATTGAAGCATTCCTGGTGGGCTTCGACTTGAAATTTATAATGAATTTGCTCCGTTTCGATCCATTCATTCACCGTTTGGAAGTGGATCCAGTAGAAGGAGGTAGCCTCTTTAACCGGCTCCACGCTGTAGTGGTGGCGGTCGGGAAGAAGGATGAGCGTTTCACCTGCTTCAAGCCGCCAGCTGTTGTCCTCCTCCGCTAAGTGTAAACAGCCGTCTCGTACAATAATAAGATCGAATAAATTAATGCGGTGTCGATTCGGATGGGAATCTCCGATCTGGTAGTCTGAAAATCCACTTTCTAAGTAGTAAGGGGAAGGCGGACTATTAAAATAAATATAGGCAGGCTCCTTCATGATAACACCCTCCTGTATGTGTGAGATATTATAAGTTTTAGTTGATATTTTGTATCGATTTACTAGTATATTAACACATACAATAACATTAGTAAGTGTGAAATTTAAGTAGGAGGGATAATATGGTCGCAACGATTAATCCATCTAAATTTGTCTCAATGAAGCAGGTTGAACTGAATGATCCATTCTGGAATCAGTATACACAGCTCGTTCGAGACGTTGTTGTTCCTTATCAATGGGAGGCAATCAATGACCGTGTTGAGGGCGCTGAGAAGAGTCACGCGGTACAAAACTTTAAAATTGCAGCGGGGTTAGCTGAAGGCGAGTTTTATGGCTTCGTGTTCCAGGATACAGACGTTGCCAAATGGTTAGAAGCGGTTGCTTATTTGTTAATGAAGCAGCCCAATGCTGAGCTTGAAGCTATTGCGGATGAGATGATTGATATTATAGAGAAGGCACAGGAGCCAGACGGCTACCTAAATACGTACTTCACGATTAAGGCACCTGACGAAAAGTGGACGAACCTTACAGAGGCGCATGAGCTGTACACTGCTGGTCATATGATTGAAGCAGCGGTCGCATATTATGATGCGACAGGAAAGACGAAGCTACTTGATATTGTATGTCGCTTGGCAGATCATATCGCTGAAGTATTTGGTGATGGACCAGGCCAAATTCAAGGCTATGACGGTCACCAGGAGATCGAGCTTGCACTTGTGAAGCTGTATCATGCTACGAATAATGAGTCCTACCTTAATCTAAGTAAATATTTTATTGATAAGCGTGGTACGAACAAGTTCTTCGAGGAAGAAGCAGAAAAACGAGGCTGGACGAGTATATGGCATAAAGGCCGCATACATATCGATCACTCGTATTTTCAGGCTCATAAGCCGGTAAGAGAGCAGTCTGAAGCAATAGGCCATGCGGTGCGTGTCGTTTATATGCTTTCCGGTATGATCGATATTGCTAGAGAAACGAATGATAAAACGCTGCTTGATGCAAGTCGCACATTGTGGAATAACATTGTAAGCAAGCAGATGTATATAACGGGCGGAATTGGTTCAATGGTACATGGGGAAGCCTTCTCATTTGACTATGACCTGCCAAACGATACTGTATATGCGGAGACATGTGCTTCGATAGGATTAATCTTTTCAGCACAGCGCATGCTGCAGCTCGAGCCACATGCACACTATGCTGATGTGATGGAGCGCGCGCTTTACAATACCGTTATTTCGGGAATGGCGCTGGATGGAAAGCATTTCTTCTATGTGAATCCGCTTGAAGTTTTCCCTTCGCAATGTCATAGAAAGAATCATAACTATAACCATATCAAGCCAGTACGTCCAGAGTGGTATGGCTGTGCCTGCTGTCCTCCAAACTTGGCGCGCTTGCTATCTTCTCTAGGAGACTACCTATATTCTGTTCGTGACAACACGATCTATTCCCATCTATTTATTGGAGGGAAGACTAAGGTTGAGCTAAATGGTGCAAGCGTAGAGATTACTCAAACCTCTGAGCTGCCGTGGAAGGGTAACGTATCCTATGAGATCCAGCTAGATGCAGCAGCTCGCTTCGGTATAGCAGTACGCATTCCGAGCTGGTCCGAGCAGGCGAAGATCCTGGTAAACGGCAAGGAAATAGAGCTTGCAGCTATAATGAAGGATGGCTATGCTGTCATCGATAGAGAATGGAGCAATGGAGATACGATCAAGCTGGAGCTGGATCTATCCATTAAACGTATGAAGAGTCATCCGAGCATAAGAGCGAACGCTGGCAAAGTAGCTTTGCAGCGCGGACCGATCGTATATTGCATGGAGGAAGCAGATAATGGCGCAAACTTGCAGCATGTCCGCTTGCCTAAGGACGCAGCGTTAGAGCTAAAGTTCAATGAACAGCTAGCTGGCGGAGTCGTCACGATTGAGGCTGATGGGGTTATTGAAGATCTTGAGACATGGAATGATGACCTATATGCAGCGAACGTAGAGCTTCAACAAAAGCCTAAGAAGCTAACCTTTATCCCTTATTACACGTGGGCCAATCGCGGTGAAGGTGAAATGATGGTTTGGGTAAAAGAATAGTAAATATGAAGACTTCACTTAGTTCCGACTAGGTGAAGTCTTTTTTTATAAGGTTGTAGTTTACAAACGAGAAAAGTATACTTTATGACGATATTGACCGTGAAATAGGCTCACGTTTTCTACCAACAAGGATCGTATTTATTGAGAGGAAGCTAGATAAGGAGGAACTTGATGGTTACTCTGAGGATTATTACCCACTAGCGAAAGCTGAAGTTTTCACATCTATTTATTAAGTAAATGTTAAGCATTTATTCAGCTGCTATACAGCGATCTGACAATAGTAATTAAACACAGCTCTCTACAATTGGACTCATGTAAACAATTGAAGGAGAGCTGTTAACGATGAAAACAAAGCTTGGACTAAGACTATTATGTATTTTCTTGTTTATCATTATTGTTGCTATTATGTTGGTGATTAATGATAAGTCTGAGAATAAGAGCAGTAATCAAACGGTATCGATGGATGTTGGTCAACATACGAAGGCAGAAAAAGAAGAGTATGATGTGATTGTTGCCGGAACTGACCCGGAAGGCGTGATGGCTGCCATCTCAGCAGCCCGCAACGGCATGAAGGTACTGCTGATCGATGGACGAGATCGCGACCGACTGGGCGGCTTGTTTACTTTGGGAGGGTTAAATACGCTTGATCTTAATAATTCACCGTCACAACCGTCGTTTTCCACTAAACTGAAGTTTCTCAACGAAGGATTGTTCCGCGAATGGTTCGATCAGCTCGAAGGCACATCCTTCGATACGCAAACAGCGGCGAATGTGTTCTTCAAGATGGTGAAGGACGAACCAAATATCGATCTGATGCTGAACGTCTCCGAGATGCAACCAGTGGTTGAAGCTAACGACTCGATGTTAAAGGTGAGCGGACTTGACGTTGTCAGCAAGGACAACAGTAAAACTCGCATTCGGTCCAAGGTCGTAATTGATGCTACGCAGGACGCGGATATTGCTGCAGCAGCAGGAGCGCCATATATGACAGGGCGTGAGGATATGGGCGATAAAGAATCAAAAACTGCTGTAACACTGGTTATAAAAATTAAAGGCATTACTGATGAAGTTTGGACAGCCTTTGGCAAGCGCAAGGGCAGCGGTCAGTTCGGGACAAGCATTTGGGGGTTTCCAGAAGCTGTAGGATACGTTGCTACTGACCCGGACCGGGTGCGTGTAAGATCGCTCAACATTGGTAGGCAGGCTGATGGTACAGCGCTAATTAATGCAATGATGGTGTTCGGTGTTGACCCGCTTGATCCGGAGTCGCGCAAGGAAGGCTATGAGATCGGCAAACAAGAAGCGCCGCGATTTATTGACTATATGAAACAAACTGTTAAAGAATTCGAAGCAGTGGAATTTGCAGGTGTAGCAGAAGAGCTATACGTTCGGGAAAGCCGCCATATTGTAGGCGAATATGTTCTTTCGATCCGTGACCTGATGGAAAATCGCGATCATTATGATGCTATTGCTTATGGCTCCTACCAGGTCGATCTGCACAGTACAGGCAGCAAGGATGCCGGATATATTCTGATGAAGCCGATGCAATACGGTGTGCCGTTCCGCTCGCTTGTTCCATTGAAGGTTGATGATCTGCTTGTTGTGGGCCGTTCGGCAAGCTTTCAATCAATGGCTCACGGCAGCGCGCGGGTCGTGCCACTCGGAATGGCGACAGGCCAAGCGGCAGGAGCAGCCGCAGCAATGTCGATTAATGAAGTCATCACTGTTCGAGAAATGTCGAAGTCTCAGGAGTATATGGACAAACTGCGTAACCTGCTTACAGAGCAAGGCGTTGATCTAAAGATGAACAAGTTTCCGACTCCGTACTACCTGAAGCATAAAGCGGCGCGCGGTCTGCTGACAGCGATAAGCTTGTTAATTACGACCGGCAGTTATAATAATGAAGGCTTCAAGCTGGACGAGCCATCGAATCCGATGCGCCTGCTAGGGCAAACGCCTAAATTGCGCCAAGCCGTACCTGAGAAATTTGCCGGGGATGCTGCTGTGGGTGTAAATGATATTGTTGAAGAGGACATGAAAAGCAGTCCGCTATCTCTGGAACGCGCCATACATATTATATCTGCTTCGATGGGATTGGATCAGCACAAAGGAACAGTGGAGCATTTTGTTGATAAAAAATGGCTTGCCGGCGAAACATTGGCTGCCATCGATGATAGGACATCTCTGACAAACGGAGAAGTGTATTTGATTATTGATGATATACTGAGAAATTATGCTAACTATTCGGAGTATGGATCAAGTGCGCCCTCTCCCTCAGGCAAGGCAGGTGATGCGCAATGATATTTACTGCACGCATTATTGCCTGGCGAGCTGGGCTACAGCGAATTTTAGAGGGAAGTCCGCTGCGAAAATACAGTAGTATAACAGGCATGACGCTGTTGCTGCCGATTGGTTTAGTGCTGTGGACGGAGATGTTGCAGCGTGGCTCTCTGATCAGCGCGGTTGAATGGATGCTGAAGAACACCACCATCTCAATGTTCAATTATGGTATTTATATAACTTTATTTATTTTGGTCTATGCGCTTGTCGGTCGATTTGTGGTTGCTGCTGGTCTATCGGCTCTGCTTTTGACGCTAGCAGCCTTGACCAGCTACTTCAAGTCCTCGCTCATTGGAGAACCGTTCTTCCCTTGGGATTTGATGCTGAGAAAAGAAGGACTTAATATTTTCCCTTACATCTCCAGCTTCTCGGCAGCCTCCAAGCTGCTGATCATATTACTGTGTATCATCTGCATTTTTCTTCTGCGCATCATTGTGCCAAAGCTTTCGCTGCCGCTGCTGGTGCGGCTTATGTTCGGCCTGTTGTCTATATATGTACTGTATGCAGTAGGTGTGCAGTCAACATGGGCTGGCAAGCTGGCTAAGGAGCTTGGTTATAAGGAAACCGTCTGGAATCAGAACAAAACTTACACCGATAATGGGCTGGCAGCTGCTTTTATCATGAATGTAAAGCATACAATTATTGAACGGCCCGAGGGCTACAGCAAGGAGGAGCTTGCCCGAATTGCAGACAGCATAGTCACCATTCAACAGGATCGCGCCCAGTCGGCTAACGGTGTGCAAGATAATTCGTCGGCGAGTGGCCGTGCTGAAGTTATGCCGAATGTTATTTTCATTATGAATGAAGCCTTCTGGGACCCGATGCTGCTGCCCAATGTGTCCTTCAGTGAGGACCCGATTCCGACTGTACGAGGTTTGCAGCAGCAGTTCACCTCAGGGTATCTGCTGTCGCCGCAATTCGGCGGCGGGACAAGCAATGTCGAGTTTGAGGTGCTGACCGGCCTGTCGATGAGTCTGCTGCCGCAAGGGGCGGTGCCTTATCAGCAGCATGTAGGCGATTCACTGCCGACACTGGCCTCCTATTTTGAAGACCAAGGTTATTACAGCATGGGGATTCATCCGTATGACGGCTGGTTTTGGAGCCGCAATCGGGTGTACAAGTCGTTTGGCTTTGAGCGCTATAAGAGCAAGACAGGCTTTGACAATCCTCAGTTCAAAGGCGCTTATATTTCAGATGAGGAAGTGACAAAGAGCATTATCGAGGAGGTTTCAGCTTCCGACAGACCGATGTTTATTTATGCTGTTACGATGCAAAATCACGGACCATACAGCAAACCGCGCTATCAGGAGCATGAGGTGCAGGTTTCGGGGGAACTGACAGAAGAGGCAGCTCAGATTTTGCAAACATACACTCAAGGTGTGCGCGATGCCGATAAAGCGCTGGGAGATTTAATTACTCATTTTGAGCAATCAGGAGAGCCGACCGTAATTATTTTCTATGGCGATCATTTGCCTATGCTGGGCGAGCAATATTCCGTCTATTTGCAAGGGGGACTCATTTCCAGCCCTAGCGCTTGGGAATGGTCGCTTGAGGAATGGCAGCGGATGCGAAGCATTCCATTCGTCACCTGGTCAAACATGCCAATGGAAAAACAAATGTATCCCGCATTGAGCTATTCCTTCCTCGGGTCCGTCATCCTGGATGAGCTCCATATGGGCAAGCCTGCGCAGTTTGCGCTTGGCTCCATGCTGGCAAAGAAGCTTCCCGCCATGACAGGAGCACTCTATGTTGATGCAGAGAGCCAGTTGTATAACAAAGTACCTGAGCACTCCAAGTCATTGGTAGATGATTACCTTAAGGTGCAGTATGATTTGATGTTCGGCAAGCGATACTTGGCTGATTATGTAGATGGCACATTTATTCGCAAGACACCGCTAGAAGGCTATACGCTGGAATAATTGCTTCACCAGCTAATGACAGATGAATAGCAGGAGAGCATGATCAATTTAGCATACTCTGGCGAATGATAAGCACAACAGAATATAAGCTAACAAAGCGGAAAGCGGCCAGCACCTCCTCGTAGGGACTGGCCGCTTTGCTGTGTCCAGTGATGTACTGTGTAGCGTTATGGTTTACTGATGAAGAAAGTTATGTTAATTTATGTTAATGTATGCAAAGGTTGGTGCTGTTATTAGTAAACTATATTGAAGCTATGAGGAGGTGGGAGGCCGATTGAATGTTACGCTCAATATGGGGATAGGCATTGTTCCGATCATAACTAACGCTCTAGCTTATGCTGGGATTGCTTACTTTGCGTATAAACAGTATCAGAAGCAAGCATTAAAGCCTAGCGTATGGAAGATGATTATTGTTATGCTTGTTGGATTATTTTCTTTTTCATTTGATTGGTCTATGTCGAATACGATGCTGAGGTTTGCGATATTACCACTAGGTGTGTGGTTAATTTTTCTTGTATGCAGAGGTAACAAGCATAGATGGCAAAAATATCGCTCATTTGCATGGCTGGGTTTTGGAGCGAATTATTTGCTGTTGGCAGCAACGCTGTTATCAATACCGCTTCAGAATGTCCTTTATCCGACGGATAAGCTTTCTACTCATATTGCAAAGGTAAACAACGCATCAATTATTAGGCTTCATCCTTCTGCTGAGGAAGTCTCGTTGAATGTAGAAAGTTTAAAGGAGCAGCTTTCATCAATGCAGGAGGCTCAATTAAAAAGTGATGAGCTGTATGTAAAAATTGTGCTTGAAAGTGACCAGAACAATAGGCAAGAGCAATTCCCTTATTTACTAATAGGCACGGATAGCAAATGGGGCAGTGGTTTATCTACAGTAATCTACGTAGAAATGGATGGAAAAGGAATAATCACTTCTACGCATGATAAGCAGCTATACTATCGCTTTGAGAAATCCTTGCTGCAGGAGGGAATAAGTGATGGATAGAAAGAAGTGGAAGATTACTACTACCGTTGTAATAGCTATTGCGGTACTATTTAGCGCTTATTGGATCATTAGTGCGAAGCCTGGCGCGTTTCATGATGCTACGCAGCTCATAGATAAGATCAATGATGTGTTCCCTCAAGCCCAAGCTAAGGTCATTCAGGATACCATAAAACTGGATGATAAGCACATTGTCGTTCCATTTATATCAGAAAATGATGATTATGGATTAAGCTATTGGGTTTGGAAGCATTACAGTTGGAAGCTTGTTTATGTTAGTACGAGAGGTTTACCTGAGTTATGGAAGCTTGGGAACGATCCTTCAACCTATCATATCGTTTGGAATTTACATCCGGATAGTAACGTTGATAGCCTTCACTTTTATATGGAGAGGCATAGAGGCTATAGGGTATCAAGAGGAATAGAACATTACTATTATCCCAAAATACAGCTTGATGAAGCAGTTTCCTTAGAGGGAAAAACGTATGGTTCGATGAAGCTATGGGATGATTGGTCTGCTACTATTAGAGAGTTAACGAATAATCAAATAAAAAAACCAATATCCTTTGAAGATAAATCATTAGCATTTCAGAACATAATAATAAGCTTCATGTATTATGATAGAACTGGCGAACATTCAACTCTTATGAAATCATACAGCGGAAGAAGCTATTATAATGGGAAAATTGATACGGAGTTTTTATTCTTTACTGAAAAAGCTAGATTAGAGAGCATAGAGGATAACTACATTCAAGTACATCACTCTTCGCGATGAATGGATGAAGTAAATAAACAGGGGCTGCCTACAAGTCATGTACCATGACCTGGAGGCAACCCCTTATTTTATTGCATTCTATACGAGTTTAGAAGCAATGAGTTCAGCTTACATATTTGCGATCATTTGACGAAGTACAGTTTGCAGAATACCGCCGTTATGGTAGTAGTCTACGTCTACAAGTGAATCAAGACGAACGATCACATTGAATTGGAACGTTGTGCCGTCTTCACGAGTAGCTGTTACCGCAACCTCTTGTCCTGGCTGAACGTCGTTAGACAAGCCAGTAATGTCGAATGTTTCGCGGCCAGTGATGCCTAGAGACTGCCAGCTGTCACCTGCTTTGAACTGAAGCGGAAGCACGCCCATACCAACAAGGTTAGAACGGTGAATACGCTCAAAGCTCTCAGCGATAACTGCTTTAACGCCTAGAAGATACGTACCTTTTGCAGCCCAGTCACGAGAAGAACCAGTACCGTACTCTTTACCAGCGATAACGACTAGGTTTTTATCTTCTGCTTGATACTTCATGGAAGCATCATAGATGGACATTACTTCGTTGTCAGGCAGGTAAGTTGTTACGCCACCCTCAGTACCTGGAGCAACTGCGTTACGGATACGAATGTTGGCAAATGTACCGCGCATCATTACTTCATGGTTACCACGACGAGAACCATAAGAGTTGAAATCTTTACGCTCTACGCCATTGTCGATCAAGTATTTGCCCGCTGGGCTTGATACGGTAATGTTACCAGCAGGAGAGATATGGTCTGTTGTTACAGAGTCACCCATCAATGCTAGTACGTTAGCCGCTTTAATATCAGCGATATCGTTTAGACCTTCACCTAGGTCAGAGAAGAATGGAGGGTTTTGAATATAAGTTGACTTCGCATCCCACTCATAGCTTTCGCCTTCAGGTACATCGATCGCATTCCAGCGTTCATTTTGCGTAAATACATTCGCATATTTATCATGGAACATTTGCGGATTAAGAGATGCTGCAACAGCTTCTTTAATCTCAGCATTTGTTGGCCAGATATCTTTCAAGTATACAGCTTCACCTTGTTGATCGTAGCCAATTGGCTCAGTAGCAAGGTCAATATTAACTGTACCAGCTAGAGCATAAGCAACGACAAGTGGTGGAGAAGCAAGGTAGTTTGCTTTTACTTGAGCATGCACGCGGCCTTCAAAGTTACGGTTACCAGAGATAACTGCAGCAACGGTTAGATCGTTGTCAGCTACCGCTTGGCTTACTTCCTCAGGAAGTGGACCAGAGTTACCGATACATGTTGCACAGCCATACCCAGCAACGTGGAAGCCAAGAGCTTCAAGCGGCTCGATAAGATTCGCTTTTTTCAAGTATTCCGTAACAACTAGAGAACCTGGTGTAAGTGAGCTTTTCACGTATGCAGGCTTCACTAAGCCACGTTCAACTGCTTTTTTAGCTACAAGACCAGCACCAAGCATTACGCTAGGGTTGGAAGTGTTTGTACAGCTTGTAATCGCAGCGATAACAACTGCACCTGCTTTAAGCTCAGTTTCCGCACCGTTAGGATGCTTCACAGGAACGCTTTGTGCGATTTTTTCTTCAGACAAGCCGTAGCCGCCTTTTTCAACAGGCTTACGGATTGCATCGTTAAATTCCTTCTTCATGTTAGTAAGCTCTACACGGTCTTGCGGACGTTTAGGACCTGCAAGTGAAGGAACGATTGTAGAAAGATCAAGCTCGATCACATCTGTAAATACAGGATCTGGCGTTTCATCTGTACGATACATATCTTGAGCTTTGTAGTAAGCTTCAACAAGAGCGATTTGCTCTTCAGAGCGGCCAGTTTGACGCATGAACGATAGTGTCTCGCTGTCTACTGGGAAGAAGCCAATTGTCGCACCGTATTCTGGCGCCATATTCGCAACTGTCGCACGGTCAGGCAATGAAATATTGGATAGACCAGGACCGAAGAACTCTACGAATTTACCTACTACGCCTTTTTTACGAAGCATTTCAGTAACCGTAAGTGCAAGGTCAGTCGCTGTTGCACCCTCTGCTAGGCTGCCTGTAAGCTTGAAGCCAATAACCTCAGGCATAACGAAGTATAGAGGTTGTCCAAGCATACCTGCTTCCGCCTCGATACCACCAACACCCCAACCAACAACACCAAGACCATTGATCATTGTTGTATGAGAGTCCGTACCAACTAGAGAGTCAGGGAATACAACCGTTTCACCATCAACTGTTTTTGTAGCTGCAACGCTTGCCAGATACTCAAGGTTAACTTGGTGAACGATACCTGTTCCTGGAGGAACAGCACGGAAGTTATCAAATGCAGTTTGAGCCCAGCGAAGGAAACGGTAGCGCTCCTCGTTACGCTCAAATTCAACTTTAGTATTATACTCAAGCGCCTCTGGAGTACCGAATGCATCAACCATAACAGAGTGGTCGATAACAAGGTCAACAGGAACAAGCGGATTGATTTTTTTAGGGTCTCCACCAGCTTTTTTAACAGTGTCACGCATTGCTGCTAAGTCAACAACAACCGGAACACCTGTAAAGTCTTGTAGAACGATACGAGCTGGAATGAAAGGAATCTCTTTATCCTCGCGTCCATTCGCCCAGTTAGCAAGCTGCTTAACATGCTCTGGTGTAATGGCACGGCCGTCAAATTGACGAACAGCTGCTTCAAGCAATACTTTAATGGAGAATGGCAGCTTGGAAATATCTTTAAAGCCTTGTTGTTCAAGTCCAGCTAGCTGGTAGTAAGCATACTCTTTACCGCCAGATACAAGCGTGGAGCGAACGGAATATTCGTTTTGTGTAGCCATCGTAAGTCTCCTTTGTTCATTTATTTACAGTTTCATTAGGTGAAACTGTATTTCAAAATAACCTATATCTATAGTATAGCGGTAAATGAGTGCGGACGTAAAGTGTAAATGTAACCTTTCTTAGATGAAGTTCAAAAAGTCCAGGCTTGATGACGACGTTACTCGTTGTAGCTTAGTCGGCTTCGAATATGAAGCTCTACCGAAAGCTCTGTTGCTCACGTACCAATAACGTACGCTGCGCTACTCGCTCTCTAGTATCGCTTCATCTTCTCGGTCCTGAAGCCTGAACTTTTTGAACGCTTATTATAGATGAAGTTCAAAAAGTCCGACTTTGATCACGAAGTAACACTAGGTAGCATATTCGGCGTCGAATCTTGAACTCAGCCGAGCTTTCCGGTGCTCACGTACCAATAACGTACGCTGCGCTTCTCAATCTCTAGCTTTAAGTAACACCCAGTAGCATATTCGGCATGCATCGTATGTTGAATTCAACATGAATAGCCAAGTCTATGCATATAATGAAGCAGTTATCCAACCACGGTAGACTTTTTACAATTCAAAGCTGTGAGGAGGGGAAGTATGAGCAGGTCCACAGTCCACACAAGACGCAGAAGAAAAAAGACAAAAGGCAAGCAGCAGCAGGCAGTTATTCACGCTGCACAGCGCTCAACGATGATTACAGGGCAATCCAAGCATGTGCAAGCTTCTAACTTTGCTCCAAGCATGGATCAGCAGCCTACCAGAACAGGCACAATTAAAGCCTCATTACCGCCGTTAACGAGTAAGGTTAAACGAGAGAAGGTAACAGATTGGAGGCCACTGTTTCAGCAATATATTACGCGCTACAATCAAGCAGAAACAGAGCAGCACAGCTATCGTTTAAGCGAGTTTTCACTTGACCAGCTACATAATGAGCGTTTAAGCGAGCGATTGAACCGACTACGTGAACGGGATCTATATCGCGGAGCCCATGTAGCGGGAAGTGAGATGAAGGCAGAAATACTAAGTGTAAATGAGCTCGAGAATGAAGTCATCTTAAATGTAAAGCTATATGTGAAACGGAAAATCGCTCAGGATGATCAGCATTATTTTGAGGAACGCGTTGATCAGGAGCGGATATGGCTATCAAGCACGGAAGACAGCTGGCGTATTACAAGGATCGAGCCCATTACTCCTGAACGCAAGCCTCGTTATGCATCCACAGCCATCGATTGGAATGCTCAAAATGACATCGAGGAAGAGGAGGAGCCGTTGGTTCCTAGACCATACCTAAATCCTGAGCTTATTAATTTCCGCAACATGCGTAATATGAAGCGTTATCGTCGGGAGCAAGCAGTAGCATACGCCGATACTTGGTGGAATCAACCGAATCCACAGTACGAGGAGTTCGAAGCCAACTGCACGAATTATGTTTCCCAATGTCTCTTTGCAGGTGAAGTACCGATGCACTATACTAATAGAAGAGATAGTGGATGGTGGTACAAAGGACGACAGCAAAAGGGTAAGGAATGGTGGAGCTACAGCTGGGCAGTATCTCGCTCGCTGACTGCATTTCTATCGAAATCACGCAGCAAGGGCTTGCGTGCAGTCGAGGTTGATCGTGCAGATAAGCTTGAGCTTGGTGATATTATTGTCTACGATTGGAACGGGAACAATACGTTTCAGCATTCGACAATTGTTACCGCCTTTGATAGTAAAGGGCAGCCGCTTGTTAATGCCAATACGGTAGCAAGCAAGCATCGTTACTGGGACTATCAGGATTCCTATGCCTGGACACCGAATACACGTTATCGCTTCTTTCATATAAGTGATTATTTGTAAGCAAACTGCAGCTGTCCACCTCATTCATTTATCAAAAAGAAGGTACACATCGTGTGCTTAATGAAAGCAGCGGAGGAACAGTAATGGGAAGTAAAATTAAGGTAGGCCTAGTTTACGGCGGTAAGTCAGGGGAGCATGAGGTATCTCTGTCCACTGCATTTGCCGTTTCGAAGGAATTTGATTATAGCAAATATGAGATTAAGCCGTTTTATATTACGAAGCAAGGGCAATGGCTGTCTGGCCCTGCCATGAATCAGCCACCTGAATCCGCTGAACAGCTGCGTATTGCAGCTAGCACTGGAAAAGGAACGACACATGCTGCACTATTTTCTTTATTTTCAGCTATAGATGGAATTGTGCATGAGGATCAAGTCGATGTGATGCTGCCATTGCTGCACGGTACATTTGGCGAGGATGGAACGATTCAAGGTCTGTTCGAGATGGCGAACATTCCCTATGTTGGTGCAGGTGTATTAGCTTCCTCTGTTGGCATGGATAAAGTATTTATGAAAAAGGCATTTGCTGATGCTGGCTTGCCTCAATGTGTGTTTCGTTACTTCACGAAGCCGCAATGGCTGAAGCAGCAAGAATTTTACTTAATGGAATGCGAGATCGCTCTCGGCTACCCTTGCTTTGTTAAGCCTGCTAACCTAGGCTCTAGTGTAGGTGTTTCTAAAGCAAACAATCGTGAGGAGCTGATTCAAGCGATTGAGTATGCATTCCGCTTTGATCGTAAAGTCATCGTTGAGGAGTTCGTGGATGGTCGTGAGATTGAGGTTGCTGTACTAGGCAATGAGGAGCCAGCGGCATCTATTGCAGGGGAAATTATTTCCTCCAACGCCTTCTATGACTACAAGGCGAAGTACATTGATGGCAAATCAAGAATGGCTATTCCAGCTGAAATAAGCGAGGAACAGATGGAGCAAGTGCGAGAGATGGCGATAACTGCCTTTCAAGCGATTGATGGCACGGGCCTGTCCCGAATCGATTTCTTCTTAGAGCGTACAACGGGTAACTGGTATTTGAATGAAGCGAATACTTTACCAGGCT
Source organism: Paenibacillus camelliae (assembly GCF_023715345.1). Taxonomy (GTDB): domain Bacteria; phylum Bacillota; class Bacilli; order Paenibacillales; family Paenibacillaceae; genus Pristimantibacillus; species Pristimantibacillus camelliae. The sequence continues at coordinate 111,944 of NZ_JAMBNY010000012.1, read as the reverse complement.
TCACACCATTCAGTATGTATCCGCTATTGTGGAGAGAAACAGGCTTAAGCTATAAGGATTTGCTTGATAAGCTAATCCAGCTTGCCTTCGACCGACACGCAGAGAAGCAATTAATTGATTATACTGGTGACCTGCAATAGCATTGCGATTACTAGAGTCCATACAACCTAAAAGCATCTTATTGGCATGATTCGATCGAAAAACGAATACATGCTATAGGATGCTTTTTTCATGCAGCCTTCTACTTAAACAACTGCGAGTGTAGGGGAGAAAGTACCTTTGATCATGATGAATTTATGGCTATATGGGCTAATTTTCGATATACTGAACAAGATTAAACATTATACAATGAAATAAGATGATTATAGATCGCGAGGGATATGAATGGGATTTCAAACAGAATTTAATTCAGTATGTAAATTCAAATCAGATCAGGAATTATATGAATTGTTGGAGTACGGAAAGGGTAAGATGGTGAAGAAGGGCTTTCGAGTCTATCCAACCGGACAAAAGGTTATAGCATATACCCCCTCCAATCAAGCAATTGCTATTGTTCGTGTATTAGCTTCTATCGCTGAAATTAACTTTCAAGGTGAAGAAGTGACTCAGGTTGAGATGGAGCTCGTTCGCAAATTAACAGAAGAAGAGGCACGTGTACAAACTGCGCTTGCCGAGGAGATGTTTTTTGGAGAACAGTAATGACAAGAGTTAGATTTGGCTTTGTTGCATTAAGCTTAGAGCTAAAGGAATCGTCACCGTCCAAAACGATGACCTATGCCAGCTTTTCCAAGCTTGCAGACCGTGAGGCAGCGCTTGGGCGTTTAGAGCAAATCGCAAATACGAACTTGCACAATACGCTGCGGCTGCTTAAGCATTGCTACGGCAATGACATTATGGTGTACCGCTTTTCCTCTAAGCTAATTCCACTTGCTACCCATGCAGCGCTCGAGGACTGGGTCCCTTACGACAAGCTTGCTGAGCCGTTTCAAGCGATCGGTCAGTTTGTGAAGGATAAAGGGATGCGTGTTTCCCTTCACCCCGACCATTTTTGTGTATTCAGCACGCCACGTGAAGAGGTGCTCAAGAGCTCTATACGAGATATGGAATACCATGTCGCCATGCTTGAGGCAATGGGGCTAGATGAGAAAAGCAAATGCAACATCCACATGGGTGGCGCGTACGGTGATAAGGAGACGGCAGGGAAACGATTCATACAGCAATTTAGTGAGCTGCCCGCAAGGATTAGACATAGAGTTACGCTGGAAAATGACGATAAAACGTTCAATGTAGCTGAAACTCTTGCGGCTGCAGAGGCTGTCGGCGTACCAATGGTGCTCGATATCCATCATCACTGGGTCAATCCAGGTTCGATAACGGAGGATGAGCTAATCCATTACTACTGGCCGCGTATCGTTGCTACGTGGACACGCGAGTGTGAGAGGCTTAATGTTACGCTTGATGAGCTGCCAGTTAAAATTCACTCGTCCAGTCCGAGAAGCTTAAGCGATCCGCGTGGTCATGCCGATTATGTTGAGGTAGAGCCGCTGCTTCATTTCTTACAGCAGGCCAAGCAGCATGCATCGGCTATCGATTGTATGCTAGAGGCGAAGGCTAAAGATGCTGCTCTATTCCAGCTAATGGATGATTTTCGAGTGAAAGCTCAGCAGCATGAGCATATCGTCGTGTTAAATAATGGAGCGATTGAGTTGACCTAAAAAAGTAGAAGAAGTGAACCAGCATAAAGCATCAAGCTATTATGCTGGTTCACGTTTATATGAACATTTTTGTAAACGTTTTAATAAAGAGGTATTATTTTTGTAATTCTATGAAACAATGTTTGAGTGTTATCGAATTTTGTACTAATATGGAAGTAGACAGACAGCTATGTAGAAATACTTGAAGGCATTAATAGCTATAGCATAGAGTCAATAGATAGTAATCATCAATGAAAGGGTGATCATATATGAACGAGAAACAATTGCCCTCCGTTGTAGGCAGCAAAAGCTTTACAGCTGTAGCCATTAACAGTGCTGCTAAGGCAGGAGAATGGGTGAAAACGAAGCTTGGCACTGCACTGAAGCTGAATCAAAAGGTTTCTGCATCTGATTTAGTTACAGAAATCGACAAAGGCTCAGAACGTTTGATTCGCAATTTAATTAGTACACACTTCCCACAGCATGCTTTTCTCGGAGAAGAAGGCGTTGAACCAGGCGCAGAGGCATCCTCGAAGGCGATTGCTAGTGCGAAGGATGCAGAGTACTTGTGGATTGTTGACCCCATTGACGGGACAACGAACTATATCCACGGCTTTCCATACTATTGTATATCGATCGCACTTGCTCATAAAGGCGAAGTTATCGTTGGCGTGATCTACGATCCGAGCTCTGATGAATTGTTTGTTGCGGAGAAAGGGAAAGGTGCTTACGTACATGGTAAACGTCTTGCCGTTTCCCAGGAGCAGACGCTACAAGAAAGCTTGATCGCTTCCGGATTTCCACCGGATCAGAGCTATGCCCTTCCGCTTAATTTGCATGCGATTGCCCAGCTAGCACCACAGGTCCGCAATATACGTGCAGTTGGATCTGCCGCTCTGCATCTTGCTTATGTCGCTGCAGGACGATTAACGGGCTTTTTTGAATATAACTTGAATAGCTGGGATTTGGCAGCTGGCTCGCTTATTATTCAAGAAGCAGGCGGCACAGTAACCGATCGCCATGGTCAGCCTTATCACCTTGAAGCACGAGATGTTGTAGCATCGAACGGTCATATCCATCAACCATTGCTGCAGCAGCTGCAAAGCTCTTTTGATAACTATAATAAGTAATAGATACTCTAAATAAAAAGGAGCGAATTTATGTTTATTCGTAAAAGTATCGTCAGAAAAATGGTACTTGGAATTACGATCGTATCCGCGATTACATATGCGACAAGTGCGTTTGTACTTCTTATTCTTGGTCAGCTAGATCTATTCTCTAGTATACCAACATGGCTATTCGTAGTAGGAACATTAGCAGTAGGTGTTTTTTGGACAGGCTTGTTCGGTTATGTTGCATCACGTTGGATGCTTAAGCCATTAGTTGCTGTTACCGATACGGTGACTGAAGCAGCGAAAGGGAACTTGAATGTTGCTGCGATCGAGGTTCGTTCACGTGACGAAATGTATCAGCTTGCAGAGGCTGTTAATAAAATGACAGAGCAGCTGCGTACGATCGTTACTAGCATTAAAGCGAATTCCTCGCTCACTGACCGACATGTGCAAGAGCTGCAAGGAGCTGTTAGTCAAACTGCGGCACAGCTAGAGGGGCTAACTATTCAATCAGAGCAAATTACATCCGGTACCTCGATGCAGGCAAGCTCGACGAATCTGCTTCACACTGCAGCAGACGAGCTATATCAGTCTGCATTAAATATGCAGGAAGAGGCAAGCGTTGCGAAGCAGCGCACGGAGCATATGAATGCGGCAGCTACACAAAGTGAAGAGGTATTCCATTCACTAGTTGAAGGGATGCGTCATTTAGAGCAATTGAATCGAGGATCACTAGAAACGATTCAGCAGCTTAGTGAGCTTGCTGAACAAATAGGAAATATATCGAGTGTCGTTGGCGGTATCGCTGAGCAAACTCACCTGCTTGCACTGAATGCAGCGATTGAAGCAGCACGTGCAGGAGAAGAGGGGAGAGGCTTCGTTGTCGTTGCACAGGAAGTCAAGACGCTTGCAGATAGCAGTGGTCATGCGGTTGATGAAATTCGCCAGCTCATTGAGCAGGTGCAGCATGGAGTATCGGCAGCAGTTCAGTCGATTACGAAGCAATATGAGCTATCGAGTCAGGAAGCTGAAAATGGCGAACAGTTCGCTAAAGCCTTCCAAGAAGTAAAAGAGGAAGCAGAAAGTGTGTCTGCTACCGTTGAAAAAATGGCTCAGCTGCTTGAAATTCAAGCAAAGCAAGTTAGGGAATCACGTGAGCAAACAAGTAAGGTTGCTCAGGTTGCGCAAAACATCCGTGAAGGTGCGGAAAGCGTTCATGATACGTCTCAGCAGCAAGCTGCGATCATGGAGGAAATTGCGGCATCGACGGACGAGCTGCGCATGAAGTCAACAGAATTATTAGAGAAGGCCTCATACTTTAGAACATAGGACAAGATGGGACTTGCTGCAAGCAGCTTGTCCCATTTTTCTATTTAGAGGAAGTTCAATAAGCACTGGCTTGATGACGAGGTTACGAGTTTGTAGTAAACTCGGCGTCGAATATTGAACGCTAGCGAAGATTATGCTTCCGATACATGTTTTCTGCAAAAACATTGTAGTTGCTCACGTACCAAAATCGTACGCTGCGCTACTCGTTTTCTACTAGCGTCCAATCTTCTTGGTCCTGAAGCCTGAGCTTATTGAACTTTATTTTAATAAAGTTAGAGATTGGAGGAATAATTGCTTGAACGTATATTGGAGCAAGTTAGATGTTAATGATGTTAATTATATCGTTGCAGCGACAGAGCAAGGACTATGCTACATCGATGTAAATGATGATGTCGAACAGCTAGAACGTTGGTGCAGCAAGCATATTGAGCAAGCGGAATTGATTAAAAACGATGCGGAGCTTCAGGGCTATATTGAGCAGCTGTTGCAATACTGGAGTGGCGAACGAAGCTCCTTCGATTGTCCGCTAGATTTACGTGGAACGACATTTCAACAGCGAGTATGGGATGCACTGAAAACTATTCCGTATGGCAAGACGGTAAGCTACCTAGACATTGCAGTTTCCGTTGGAAATCGCGCCGCAGTCAGAGCAGTAGGCGGTGCCATCGGCAAAAATCCGGTCATGATTGTTGTCCCCTGTCACCGTGTTATCGGATCCAACGGCAAGCTGACAGGCTTTAGTGCTGGGGGAATTGGAATGAAAGAGAAGCTGCTAAGCCATGAGCAAGCTTGTTCGGAAGCAGCTCATTAACGTAGTTAATAGACAGAGGCTAGCGAGTAAACAGTGAATGGTCCAGTTGAAGCATTATTGATGATATAAGCTCCTATGCAAAAGCGCCGATAGCTAGTATTCCATACTGAATACATGCTTATCGGCGCTATCTATTTCATATTATTTTAGCTTAAAGGCTATGTCGATTTCCTCGATACGCGCAGGCTCCATATGAATAATGTTACCTAGCGCTTTAGCAGAAATAACGGCCATCGCACTGTATTCGGCAACCTCCAAACGATCGAAGGTGCTTAGCAGACTAGTGCCCGTTACGATGGCACAGCAATTTTGACCGATTACGATCGGGGTTTGCGGCGTCAGCAGCTGAGCAACCTCATTTTCCTTCGTGTACAGATCATCATGCGGTACCTTAGGAATATCACGCAGCAGGATGTAGCTCTCAGGAATCATGCGCGAATCGAATACCTCACCTGTAATGGCAAAGGCCATAATGTTCGGTGGGTGCGCCAATATAATTGAGCGTATATGAGGCTGAGCCTCATAAATAGCTGTTTGCAGCTTAATAGAGCGGCTAGGCACTTTTCCTGCTTCTCGCTTGCCGTCCTTAATACGGACGAGATCTTCAGGTTGCAAATATTTACGGTCCATATCGAATGGCGTCGTAAGGATAGAGCCATCAGATAAGCGCTGTGAGAAGGTTCCCTGCGTGCTCGTAAAGAGCTGCTGTTCATAGGAGCGATGTATAAGCTTGCACATCTCACGGCGAGCCTCACGCTCTTCACTGCTAATCACTGACGGTACGAACTCATCGAGCTCTGGTTCATGGGCAACGATGTCGACCTTCGTAATAAGCTCGACTGGCGTACCGATACGTCTAGCATTAATCTCTAGACGTGCACAATACTCTAATGTCTCAAAGCGCTGGAACGCCTCGAACATCGTTTCGCCGCCTACGACGACACCATGATTCTCAAGCATGACCGTATTAATGCCAGTGGAGAAGACCTGCGCGATATTGTTTCCAAGCTCCATACTGCCCGGCAGTCCATAAGGTGCCATGCCAACTGTGCCACACACTCGGTAATCATGAGGCAGCATAGCAACGTTTGGAATTTGCCTCACAATACTGAATGCAATAAGTGCAGGAGGATGTGCATGAAGGACTGCTTTAAGATCTGGTCGCTGCTCGTAGATTAGCTTATGGAATGGAAACTCACTAGATGGACGATGCTTTCCAACAATTGTGCCGTCAGCCTTTACACAAACGATATCTTGACGTGTCAGCTCTCCCTTGTCTACGCCGGCAGGTGTAATCCACATATCGCCGTTCTCATCAACGATCGATAGATTTCCACCGGAGGTCGTTGTCATACCATACCTGTATATTCGTTCCATCATCATGACAATTTGATCTGAAGGATGTAAATATTGAATATTCATAAAGCACCTCCTTATATGTAGTCTAATGTTGTTGTATTCAAATGCTTTAGTTTATTCAGTTAACCTCAATACAATACAGACCTGCTTCTACTATAGTTTCGACATAACCTCGTGTGCCGCTTCGATCGTTTGATCAATATCTGCTTCAGTATGCTCTGTCGTTAAGAACCATGCCTCATACTTCGAAGGTGCAAGGTTAATGCCGCGCTCGAGCATACCTTTAAAGAATCGTCCAAACAATTCACCGTCGGTATCAAGTGCCTGATCGTAGTTTGTCACCTCATGATTACAGAAGTGTGTCGATAACGAGCCGCGGATCTGATTAACGGTTAATGCGATATTAGACTGCTTAGCTGCATCGAGCAAGCCTTGCTTAAGCTTAGTCGCTAGTTGATCCATGCGCTCATAGATGCCTGGAGTTTGCAGCACCTCTAAGCATGCGATACCTGCAGAAATAGATGCAGGGTTGCCTGCCATCGTTCCTGCTTGATAAGCAGGGCCCAGCGGTGCAACCTTCTCCATAATATCCTTGCGTCCGCCATAAGCACCGATTGGAAGACCACCGCCAATGATTTTCCCAAGAGCGGTAAGATCCGGCTCGATTGCTTGATGGTCAGGGAAAGCAGCATACGTTTGAGATGAGCCGTAATGGAAGCGGAATGCGCTAATGACCTCATCGTAGATGACTAGTGCTCCTGCTGCTCTAGACAAAGAGCATACAGCCTCTAAGTAGCCTGGATGTGGCATAACCATGCCGAAGTTACCAACAATCGGTTCGATCATAACCGCGGCGGTTTCATCTCCCCAGCGCTCCAAAGCCTCCTTCAAAGCAGGAATGTCGTTGTAAGGAACGGTAATGACCTCATGTGCGATGCTAGTAGGAATACCAGCACTGTCAGGGATGCCCAGTGTCGATGGACCGGAGCCAGCAGCGACAAGCACGAGATCTGAATGACCATGGTAGCATCCTGCAAATTTAATAATTTTGTTTCTTCCGGTATATGCGCGTGCTACACGAATGGTCGTCATTACGGCTTCAGTTCCCGAGTTTACAAAACGGACCTTGTCCATCGAAGGAATCGCAGATTTGAGCATTTTAGCAAGATGGATTTCAAGCTCTGTCGGTGTACCGTAAAGCGTACCATTAGTTGCAGCTTTAATAATCGCTTCAGTAATGTGAGGATGAGCATGTCCGGTAATGATCGGACCATAGGCTGCTAAGTAGTCAATATATTTGTTGCCGTCGACATCATAGAAGTAAGCGCCTTGTGCGCGCTCCATAAAGACGGGTGCACCACCCCCGACAGCCTTATATGAACGCGAAGGAGAATTGACTCCTCCGACGATATGCTGCAGAGCCTCCTCATAAAGCTGCTCTGAGCGTTTTCTTTCGTTTAACATAAATATTCTCCTTTTACATAAGGGATTGGCTCAGTCCAACAACGATAAAAGCAGGAGCGATTGATCGCTCCTGCTTTGCGTGTAATGATAGAGCATCACTGCTCTTTAGTTTAACATATTCTAAGCCGAGTTTGTTAATGTCAGTTCGTGCTGCCTGCACTATCTGCCCCATCGGCTTGTGCATCAGCGTCGCTAAGTGCAGCATCTGGATCATTGGTTGGATCAGGCTTTGGTGTTAGCACCTCTTGGACATAGCCTTGAATGTCTTCCTTGCTTGAGTAGCCCAATACAGAAGCACCACCTACTGTCGTTTCACGAAGCAGGTCAAACGGAGGAATTTGTGCACTATCTCCGATTTGTAGGCCTACTCCCAGCTGACCAAGCTTCAGCATATCATTCACACTAATATTAGTATCGATATAAGGTGAGACGCTATCGATAATTTCCTTCATGCGAATAATATTCCAAGTCGATTGCATTTCTTTCGCAACGGTCATTAAGAAGTTGCGCTGACGCTCTGTGCGCGTATAATCACTCATGGCGTCATGACGGAAACGGACATACTGTAGCGCCTTATCGCCATCAAGCAGCTGGTAGCCCTCTTTTAGATCGATATCATAGCGGTTTTTGTCGGCATTATCGGTATATTTCATATTTTTTTCTACCGTATAATATACGCCGCCAATCGCATCGACTAGTGCTTTGAAGCCTTCGAAATCGGTATACAGATAGTATTGGATCTCTAGATCAAGCAAGTCTCCAATAGTTTGCATCGCTAACGGTGCTCCGCCAAGCGTAATCGCTGTATTAATTCGCCCTTTACCGTAGCCCTCTATGTCTGTGTACGTATCACGAAGAATACTGAACAGATTGGCTTGCTTCGTAACAGGATCGATGGATGCGACGATCATCGAGTCAGAGCGAGCCATCTCATTTTCCTCTGCCTCTCGAGCGTCACCGCCTAATAGTAAAATGTTCACTCGTTCTTTGCCTTCCCATTTTGGTACCTCGACTTCGATGGCTGGCTTCTCTGGATTAATTAAGGAGTCTTTTAAGTCCTTCTGTAGTCCATCGAGTGAACTAAAAACACCTGATCCCCAATAAACTGCTGCTCCAATAATAAGTGCTATGACGATAAGAATAATTGTTAATAACCACTTTGATTTGCGTTTTTTTGACCGAGTACGCATCGCGTGTTTGGTCCCCTTTCAATATCTGTGTATAATGTTCATGCGTATCATAGACAACCTCATCGCTACTTTTATGGTAAACTAGTTCATGGTCATATTACTGAATCACCACTATGTTTGCCTATAGGTTGTTCAAAAAGTCTACTCTTGATCAAAGCAGCGCCGAGTGCTTTGTAATCGCCAAAATTTTGAACCTGAACAACATTTACATTTAGCTAGAAGTTTTTGTATGATTACATATCACCAAATTATAATGGCAGTAGACAAGTTGTTGCAAGTTTTTCGTATTACCATAATATTTCCCAGGAAATGTCGATGAAAGGAGCTATCATTGTCATATGCTAGCAATAGATGTTAAAGACCTGCGTAAGCAGTTTAAGGTGCAGAAGAACAGAGTAGGTCTGTCTGGTGCATTCAAGGATTTATTTAAGCGTGAATATACACATGTCACGGCAGTTAATGATATTACGTTCCAAATCCCGCAAGGCGAAATATGCGGATATATTGGTGAGAACGGGGCAGGGAAATCAACGACCATTAAAATGCTGACAGGCATACTCGTTCCTACCTCAGGAGAGCTTAACGTTAATGGCTATGTGCCTCATCGAGATCGTGAGAAGTTTGTTAAAGGAATTGGTGTCGTATTTGGTCAGCGTTCTCAGCTATGGTGGGATATCGGAGTGATAGAGTCCTTCCAGCTGCTGCGCAAGGTATATGATGTGCCATTAAACGACTTTAATCGGCGCTTAGATCAATTGGTCGAACGACTTCATCTCGGAGAATTGTTGAATCGTCCGGTCCGCAAGCTAAGTCTTGGGCAACGGATGAGATGTGAGCTTGTTGCATCGCTGCTGCATAATCCGGCTATTGTATTTCTCGATGAGCCGACGATTGGACTCGATATTGTCGTAAAAACAGAAATTCGAGACTTTCTATTAGAGATGAATCGGCAAGAAGGAACAACGATATTGCTGACGACGCATGATCTTCAGGATATCGAGGCGCTATGCTCTCGCGTCATTATGCTTGATGACGGCTCGATCATTTATGATGGAGGACTGGAGGAGCTGAAAACGACGTGGAGTAAAGGACGCGAAATTCAGTTCCAGTTCGGTGAGGCAATGTCAATTAGCAGACTACACCAGCTTACGAGCACGATGAATGTAGCTTGGACGAGAGAGAATGAATTTACCGCAACGTTATTCGTACCGCACGAGGTAAATTTCTCTGAAGCGATGGGTCTTGTTGTTGGCGGAGCGCAAATTCGCGATATTAAAATATTTGAGACGAACACGGATGATATCGTACGTGGAATTTATCAAACAGGCTCAGCAGAGGTGAAGGAGAGCGAGGACAATACACAGGCGGATCACGTCCAAGAGAAGGAGTCTGTGCTGTCATGATGTCTGCTTATCTTGATTTTATCCGCATGCGATTTTTAATGATGCTTGCTTATCGCGTAAATTATTATAGTGGAATAATTATTTATGCCATTAATATTGGTGCGTATTATTTTTTATGGAAGGCCATCTACGGCTCGCAGGAGACGCTGGCAGGGTTCTCTATCGATCAGATGACGACCTATCTAGCGATATCTTGGATGGCAAGAGCCTTTTACTTCAATAATCTCGATCGCGATATTGCCAATGAAATTCGTGATGGCAGCGTAGCGATTCAAATGATTCGTCCATACAACTATCTGATCGTCAAATTAATGCAAGGCTTTGGGGAAGGACTATTCCGTTTTCTATTATTTATGATTCCAGGCTTAGCTATCGTCTGCTTCATATTCCCTGTCGATCTACCGACAGATCCAGTCGTATGGTTAACGTATCTTGCGATGCTCGTGTTCAGCTTCCTTATTAATTCACAGCTTAATATTATGACTGGGCTGTTTGCTTTCTTTGTCGAGAACAATGAGGGGCTTATGCGCATGAAGCGAGTCATGGTTGATTTGTTTTCAGGTGTAATTATACCGATTGCTTTCTTTCCAGGCTGGCTATCCTCGGTGATGAACTGGCTTCCGTTTCAAGCCATCACTTATTTGCCAAGCTCAATTTTCACTGGACGTACACCACTGGCTGAAGCAGGCTCTGTATTTATTATTCAGCTTGTTTGGCTTGTTGTTCTGCTTATTCCGATTGTGGTCATGTGGCGGGCAGCTAGACAACGTCTGTTTGTGCAGGGAGGTTAATCGACATGCGATATATGAAGCTAATGCTTGAGTACTTAAAAAACTATGTCAAAAGTCGGATGACCTATCGTGCTGATTTTTGGATTGAGGTAATTTCTGATCTGCTTCAGCAGGGGATGAACCTTATATTTATACTTATCGTTTTCCAACACACACCGCTCTTAGGCGGCTGGACGCAATCTGAGGTAATCTTCGTCTATGGCTTCTTTATGGTACCGTTTGGCGTATTCAATACATTTTTCAACATATGGAATTTTGGAGAGCGTTACATCGTGAAGGGTGAGATGGATCGTGTGCTAACAAGACCAGCGCACAGTTTATATCAGGTGCTGCTGGAAAACATGGACCCGCCATCCTTGTTCGGCTCAATTGTCGGGATGATCGTCATGGCTGTTTGCTGGCTAGAGATGGGATTGACGCTGCAAGCTATCGATATTGTCGTATTTATTGTGCTTGTGTTAGGCGCAGTGTTTATATACGGTGGTATCTATACGGCTCTAAGTGCGCTGTCGTTCTATTCTGATTCACCAACAGGCATTGTACCGCTCATGTATAACATTCAAAACTACGGTCGCTATCCGGTAAATATATACAACAAGCTAATTCGCTTTGTATTGACATGGATATTGCCATTCGCCTTTGTTGGCATCATTCCAGCTTCTTATTTTCTCGAGCCAAAGGAAGATGATATCTCTAAGCTAGCGCTGCTAACACCAGTCGTCGGCTTAGTTGTTCTTGGCATCGGCCTGTTCATATGGAATCGTGGCGTGAAACGCTACCGTGGAGCGGGCTCTTAAACGCCAGGCTAAATTCAAGATTCGAGTTAAGATTCGACGTCGAATAACTACAATGAGTTGCAACGTGATCAAAGAGGAACTTTTAGAACTACCTCTTCAATAATCGTTCAAAAAGTTCATCTTTCAGCATCAAGAAGGTTGAAAGAAGCTAGGGAATGAGGAACGCAGCGTACGTAGTTGGTACGTGAGTACCGGAAGGCCTGGCTGAATTCAAGATTCGAAGTCGAGTAAGCATACAGTGTTGCAACGTGATCAAAGAGGGACTTATTGAACTACCTCTTCAATAATCGTTCAAAAAGTTCATCTTTCAGCACCGAGAAGGTTGATCGCTAGTAGAAAACGAGGAGCGCAGCGTACGTAGTTGGTACGTGAGTACCGGAAGACCTGGCTGAATTCAAGATTCGAAGTCGAGTAAGCATACAGTGAGTTACAACGTGATCAAAGAGGAACTTTTAGAACTACCTCTTCAATAATCGTTCAAAAAGTTCATCTTTCAGCATCAAGAAGGTTGAAAGAAGCTAGGGAATGAGGAACGCAGCGTACGTAGTTGGTACGTGAGTACCGGAAGGCCTGGCTGAATTCAAGATTCGAAGTCGAGTAAGCATACAGTGAGTTACAACGTGATCAAAGAGGGACTTATTGAACTACCTCTTCAATAATCGTTCAAAAAGTTCATCTTTCAGCACCAAGAAGGTTGTAAGAAGCTAGAGGCTGAGGAACGCAGCGTACGTAGTTGGTACGTGAGTACCGGAAGACCCGGCTGAATTCAAGATTCGAAGTCGAATAAGCTTACAGTGTTACAACGTGATCAAAGAGGGACTTTTAGAACTTCCTCTTTAGGAGGGACTTACAATGATGTTACAAATCGGAAAAACAGCACCACAATTTCGTCTCCCTGCGTCTGATGGTACCATCTGGTCGCTGAAGGAGCAGCGTGGAAAAAAGGTTGTTATTTTCTTTTATCCTAAAAATATGACACCTGCCTGCACGCAGGAAGCTTGTGATCTGCGTGATCGCTATGCAGAGCTGCAGCAGCTCGGTGTTGAGGTTGTTGGCATCAGCATGGACACCGAAAAGTCACATCGTAATTTTATTGAGAAGAAGGAGCTTCCGTATCTACTGCTTTCAGATACGAATCATAAAGTGTGCGAGAAGTATGAAGTGTGGCAGCTGAAAAAGCTATATGGACGCGAATATATGGGCATCGTTCGCTCTACGTTTCTAATCGATGAAAAGGGCAAGCTAATCGAGCAATGGCTAAAGGTTAAGGTGAAAGGCCATGCCGATGCTGTGCTTGAAGCAGTTAAGATGCACAGCAAACAATAGAGGGACGACTGATCTAAAAATACAAATGTGGCTACACGCGTTAAGGCTAACGAATAACACTGACCAATTGATCGTGTGTCGGCATAATAAATTGCAAAGAGTAAAAAGTCATAAAGAATAAAGTAATTAAGAAACGAGTATTAGGGATGTGGCTGTAAGCGCTGCTCTCTTATGCTCGTTTTTTTCTTTTGGTGATATTTCTGTAAATACGAATTATAAGACATGCGTCCTACATGTACTTCATATATTGAAGGAAGTGTTCAATACAGGAGGCGTTGTCGTTGAGCAAGTTGAGCAAAGGATGGAGAAAATGGGTGTTGCTAGCTGCGATAGCATTAGTTATGGCTACATCGCTATGGACGATAGGCGAGCTATACTCCCTTGTGCCTGCTAATCACATGCTGGTGCAGGAAGCTACAGGTATAGCACTGGCATCTGCAGAAACAGACAGCCGTTTACAATACTCACAAGAACGTAACAAGCAGCGTCTTGAAGCAACCGATATTCTCCAAGTGAAGCGTGGAGAAAACGTTCAGCGTGACACAGTGGGAAAAATATATTACGGTGCCGCTGAACAGCTAGGCTGTTTAAGACAGCTGTCGATGCAGTCCGAAAGCTTTAGCCCAGAGCATGAAGCATGTAAACCTAGCAGGGATAGGGAAGACTTGACGTCAGAAGCACCTTCTAAACAGTCCGATTCAAGCAGCTCCTATGCAGGACGAGTCTATTTAACATTTGACGATGGACCTAGCAAGCTGACAGCACCAATTCTGGACTTGCTCGCAGATTCAAATATTAAAGCTACTTTTTTTGTACTAGGCGAAAAAACCGCACAATATCCTGAGCTTGCTCAACGCATCGTGAAGGAAGGACATAGCATCGGCAATCATTCGTACAATCATCGCTATCCTGAGCTGTATGAGCATCCAGAACAATTTGTCGATCAAGTTATCGATACAGCCGAGACCATTTACGAGACGACGGGTAAGGTACCCTACTTATTTCGTGCGCCTGGTGGAACGCATGGGAATTTCGACAGCAGCTATTTGAAGGCTGTTGAGGAAGCAGGATATGCGGTGTTCGATTGGAATGTGGATAGCGGAGACTCACGCTCCCGAGATGTGACCGCAGAAGAAATCATCGCCGAGATTAAGAAGGCGACTGTAGCCGAGCGCATGATTGTCCTGTTGCATGACAGTGCTACGCATGCGGAAACAGTAGCTGCCTTACCCGACATTATCGACTATTTTCAATCTCTGAAGTATGAATTTCTCGCGATAACGGAAGAAACAGAGCCTGTTACCTCTCGACTAGCGAAATCTATTAAATGGGATCGAAAGGTTCTGAATGAAAAGCAAGCAAAGCGATTGAAGGAGAAAATGGAGCTGCTGAGAAAGCAAGCATCGAGCTAAATGTTCGGGGCTGTGCAGCTTAGCGTTATATGAGACTTTAGGGCAGTTTAAGGGGCATTCAAGGTGACCTTTAAGCTGCCCTATTTTATATGAATACAGCGTCTCTAGCTGATTAAAAGATTGAGAGAGTGGCGATACTAGAGGTAGAAATGATACTAGGAGGTACAACGATGACTAATTCCTCTAACGCCGCTCCAATGACGGAGCAAGAAGCTGTTTCTATACGTTCGGAGTTTCATTGGGCCCAGCCGCCAAGCGTGCTGCTGCAGCGCATGGAGCAACGGCTCGGACAAATATTATTAGGCAAGCAAGCGACGATTCGCGAAGTAATGGTCGGATTGCTAGCTGGAGGACATCTACTAATCGAAGATGTACCTGGAGTAGGAAAAACGATGCTCGCTACAGCGATTGCTAGATTGCTTGGCGGAAAGTTTCATCGCATTCAATTCACTTCGGATCTTATGCCTGCTGATATTGTTGGCGGAATGGTTGTCGATGCCAGCGGCAGAGGGCTTGTATATCGAGAGGGTCCTATTATGGCTAACGTGGTACTCGCTGATGAATTGAATCGTGCTAGCACGAGAACGCAATCTGCGCTGCTTGAAGCATTAGAGCATCGTAGTGTCAGTATTGAAGGGACAACCTATGCGCTGCCCCAGCCATTTGTATTTATCGCTACTCAAAATCCGATTCGCTATGAAGGAACGAATCGACTGCTGGAGGCGCAGCTTGATCGCTTTATGATGCAGCTCAGTATCGGGTATCCTAGTCAGCAGTCAGAGCAGGAGCTGCTCGGTCAATTCGCTGCATCAAGACGACCACAGCCTGAGTTGTTGCGTGCACTCATCTCACACGAGGAATGGCAGCAGATGCAGGCCGAGCTGCAGCAGGTATATATCCATCCATCCTTGCTCGCCTACATGACGGAGGTTGCTGCAGAAACAAGGAACAACGAAGAGCTATTGCTAGGACTAAGCCCACGTGCATTGCGTGACTGGCTGCGAGCGGCACAGGCTAGTGCATATATGCAGGATAGAGGCTTTATCGTCCCTGATGACTTACTACAGCTTGGCGTAACGGTGCTCGCACATCGTATTGAGCTCAGGGGCTATCCGACAGCTCATGCCCAGAAGCAGGATATGATGATGAGGTTGCTGCAGCATATTCCGATCTCTAGCCATTTAAAGGGGAGAGCAAGATGAAGGCAGACCAAAAGAAAAAAGTAAGGGCTTCTGAAGCCAAATTAGTTTCTGTCCAATCGAATGGAGATTTAAGTGCAAGTCAGAATACAGCCAATACGAATGCAGATTGGAGCACAGTTGCTCAATCAATCGATCACGATCATACAAGCAGCATGCCAATGAGCAATGAGAGCATAGGTGAGCATGAAGCAATAGCTGCTGGTGACATTGACAACGAGAAGGCTAGCACAAGAACAGAGCCAGTTAGCCATGTGATTGAGCTTGAGCCAAGCTATCGAACACGTTACGGAGCGTGGTGCGGCATTATCTTGCTTTGGCTTGCTTCAGTAACGGCTGTGCTGCTGCGTGGTGATGCACCTGAGTGGCTGCTGCTTACGACATTTTCTATGGTGATCATATTCAGCGGAGTCTTTCCTTGGCTTGGAGCATATAAGCTCAGCTATGAGCGCGATATGTCGGCTTTGATGCTGGAGCAAGGTGAGCTGTTGGTTTCCGTACGCATGAAACGCAGCTTGCCGCTCCCTGGTTTATGGTACGCGATTGATGATCAGCTTCATAACACCAGTATGATGCGTGATCATCGACTAAAGCTGCGTGCAGGCTTTATGCCACTATTCCACCGTTCGATGTCACTTACCTATCGAATCCAAGATATGGAGAGAGGCAACTATGACGCTGCCCCTACCATTATTCGCGTCGGGGACTGGTTAGGGCTCACCTGTATAAAAGTTGAGCGCATCCAAAAAGCTCAGCTCATTGTTCTTCCGAGGCTTGAGCAGCCTGAGGAGGAAAGCTATGTTGCGCGTCATACAAGCAGTAGATGGCTGAAGAGGCAGGCAGATAGCAGCTATCGTCCGCCGAGCACAAGCAGCCTGCATCCTCAACAACCTATTACAAGTAAGAACGAGGATGAATTGAGTGCTATGACAAGGCCCTATATGGCCGGTGACAGCTACCGCAGAATTGATCAGCGTGCCGCAGCAAGAGGTAGAGGACTGCATACGCGAATGGCTGAAGATAAAGAAGCGGCACCACGACTTTGCATCGTGCTTGACCAATATGATTTGCCTTATCGCGATGCCCAGCAAGATCAGATGTTTGGCTCATTAATCAGCTGGTGCTTGGCGGACACCGTGGAAGCGGGAGAACGTCAACGAGTCTCTGTGCTGTGCGATAATTGGAGCTTTGATTATACAGATGAGCAGGGTGCCGCTGAGCTTAAATATTTACTTGCTATCACACGTCCAGATGTAACGGCGCATATGAAGGATCGAGTAGCACATATGTCGATGCTGCTGCCGACGGGTGGACATATTGTTGTCTATTCTGGTGCTTGGAAGGATAACGAGGGCTGGCTTGCCCTTGCTGAGGCCGCATTGCTAAAAGGCAGCAGATTAGAGCTGCAGTTTGTAACGACGAATCGAGTGATGACCTATGCAATGCGTGAGCAGCAAAAAATAATGGAGCAGGCAGGTATTCAAATTGTCTGGCGTTATAGCTGCGAAAAGCCGCAGCCGGTCATTGAGATTGAGAAAGGAAGTGAGCGATATGCTTCAGGAGCGTGATTCATTAGAGCCCTCCTTTACCTATCGAGTCATCACGACCTTGCTACTATTTGGTTTGCTGTTGGAGTGGCTTTTGCCCTGGGTAGGTGCAGGGGAATGGAGCAGCCTTCTACACCCACAGGCACTGATATGGATGACGGCTATTATCCTTGCATTCGGTTTATTTAAGCCGAGAATCGCTTATTTCATCTTGATTGGTGTAGTGACAGGGCTCGGAGCAATGTTTCTCATTTATAAAGGGGACGAGCAATCGCTTTCTGGATGGGCCATGGAGCTAGGACCGTTACTGGCTGAAAATGTGAAGGATATGCTGCATTACGGCATATGGTCGATGAATGACGAGATCCGTACGATTCTACTATTTACAGGTTGGCTGCTGCTGGCGCCATCACTGCAGTCCATTGTATGGTATTACCAGTTTTCTCTTTCTCTATCAGCTGTGACGCTGCTGTACCTTATTACACTGCATGCATCCTTAGGCATTGATATATGGCAGGGTATGCTGCGAGCAATTGCTGAAGGATTGCTGCTTGTCGCATTCACAACTCTACCGAAGCTTCAGCGCAGGCAGCTAACAACGGCTAGCTGGGGTAAGCAGGTCAGGTATCAATATGTGAGTATTTTTCTGCTTGCCGTTACGATTATCGCTGGAGGGATGGCGATGAGTCATAATAAAGAAAAGCGAAGCGAGCCAGTTGCTTGGTCAAGCCTATTCTCACCGTCCTTTACTGAAGATCTCTCTGTATGGGCGCAGCAGACAAGCGGCCTTCCGCTTAAAAATGTCACAAGCAGCAGCTATCGAGAGGGTGCGGTTGGAATGGCAGGCTACGGTCACGATGATTCCGTGCTTGGACAGACGCTAAGAACATCGGATGAGGTCGTATTTTTCGGTTGGTCTGCTCAGAGGAGCAATTGGCGCGCTGAGATCAGATCGACCTATACAGGCAAGGGCTGGAGTGACCAGAATGGAGCGGTTGCTCTACACACAATTCCTGAGGAGGCAACGGCAGGTGCGCAGCTTGGTTCAACCAGCAATCGCATTCGCCTGCAGCAATCAATCTCCTATGTTGAGCCTCAGATCGGTATGCCGCTAATGCAATCAGGAACAAAAGGCGTTGTGCTTGAGCTCATCGCAAGCGATCCTGAGCGTAACCTAAGCAATTATATTACTGAGACGGCAACAGGCACGCTGTATTCCCCTATAAAGGATGCTCCGATAAAAAGCTATTCGGTGCTGACTGAGCTGCCTATCGTCAATGTAGAGGAACTCAATGACCTTGAAGCACCAGATAAGGAGCTGGCGCAGCGTGCGTGGGAAAGCGATATGCTTCAAGCCTACTTGCAGCTGCCAGAGCAGCTGCCGGAAAGGGTCATTGCTCTTGCGCAGGAAGTATCTGGAGGCGGCTTAACGAGCAGGTACGATCAAGTAATGGCAATCCAGCAATATCTCGAGGAAAACTATACATACAGCTTGAAAAGCTCGCTACCGCAAGAGGATGAAGATTTCGTAGATCATTTCTTGTTTGAGCAGCAGAAGGGCTATTGTGTTCATTTCGCTACAGCTATGGTCGTTATGTTAAGGTCACAGGATATTCCAGCTCGATATGTGAAAGGCTATCAGATGGGAGAAGCAGTTGGAGAGAGAACGCTAGATAGCGGTGTTGTTCAGACGCAGTATAAAGTGAGCGCAAAGGATGCTCATGCGTGGGTAGAGGTGTATTTCCCTAACGTTGGCTGGGTAGCATTTGATCCAACACCAGGCGCTGAGGAAGATGAAGCTGCAACGGCAGGTATTGCCTCTCAGCTTGGACAGCTAGGTGACCGCATCTGGACAGAGCTATATCGCATCGGCTCCAGCATTACACCGATGCAGTGGCAGCTAATAGGCGCAGCTGCGGCTGGTCTTACATTGATCAGCCTAGTTATTCGCTTGGCATGGCAGCCAATGAGGCAGCAAAGGTTAATTCGTCGATATCGACGAGGCTACCAGTTGCTGGGCAGCTATGAGCAGCTGTTAGCACTTCCAATCAGCTACCCATCGCGTAATAAAAAGCGGTTAAGCATGCAGCAGCAGGCTAGAGCGGAGCTGCCTAAGCTGCAAAGTCGACTGCAGCATACGATGGAGCTGCTCATCACCCGTCACATTAGATCCTTAGAACGAGGGATTAGTGATGATTTGGCACATTTAACATGGAGACAGCGACTCGAGTCGCTTTATGATAGTGTGGATGGCGAAGCGCAAAAGCAAGCACTGAAGCAGCTAATCTCTCAGCTTGAAAGGTTTTACTACAGCAAGCAGATGACTCCTCCTGAGCCAGCAGAGCTTGTCCACATGTTACAAGGGCTAAGTGGTAAAAGCGGTAAGGGTCGTAAATCTAGCATTCGTTCGAAGGTCGATACGGATCAAGTATTGCCTCTTGGCAACGAGCAATATGAGTCTGATACGTCAGTGGCAGCGAGATAAAATTTCTTCGATTTAACCAATGGTTGAAATTAATGTATAAATCAGAAAATTCAAGGAATGTCGTGTTATACGTCGATGTTTTGACATATAACACGACCTTTTTATGTAGTTCGCGACGTTTTTGTGGAGAACGGTCGAAGTTGCTTGACTACGTGGAATCGAAATAGCTATAATTATCACATTAATTATGGGAGGCTCGGTCATGACGAAGCAAAACGAAATCATCGTTGTTCTCGATTTTGGAGGACAATACAACCAATTGATTGCAAGACGTATTCGTGATTTGGGAGTATATAGTGAGCTATTGCCTTACAATACTTCTGTTGAAAAGATTCGCGAAATTAATCCAAAGGGTATCGTATTTTCTGGAGGTCCTGCAAGTGTATACGAAGAAAATTCTCCACTTGTTGATCCAGCGATTTACGATTTGAATATTCCAATTTTAGGTATCTGCTACGGAATGCAAATGATGTCTCATCAGCTAAGCGGCAAGGTTGAGCGTGCCGGCAAGCGTGAGTATGGTAAAGCAGACGTTACCTTTATTGATAATTGCACACTTACATCAGGTCTTGAATGCTCACAAACGGTATGGATGAGCCATAGCGACCTTGTTATTGAGCCACCTGTTGGCTTTAGAGTAGACGCAAGCACAGAGCACGCGCCGATCGCTGCGATGAGTGATGAAGCACGTCGCTTCTACGCTGTCCAATTCCACCCAGAGGTCCGTCACTCCTTGAAGGGGAATGAGATGATCCGTAATTTCCTATATAACGTATGTGAGTGCGAAGGAAATTGGACAATGGAAAGCTTTATCGAGGATACGATTGCTGACATTCGTAAACAAGTTGGAAACGAAAAAGTTCTATGCGCACTTTCTGGTGGTGTAGATTCTTCTGTTGTTGCGATCTTGCTTCATAAAGCAATCGGTGATCAATTGACTTGTATGTTTATCGACCACGGTCTATTGCGTAAAGGCGAAGCTGAAAGCGTAATGGAAACCTTTGTTGGTAAATTTGATATGAAGGTTGTTAAAATCGATGCTCAAGAACGTTTCCTAGGTAAACTAGCTGGCGTTGATGATCCTGAGCAAAAACGTAAAATCATCGGTAACGAATTTATCTATGTATTCCAAGAGGAATCTGCAAAATTCGACGATTTCAAATTCTTGGCACAAGGTACACTTTACACAGATATCGTAGAAAGTGGTACTGCAACTGCCCAAACAATCAAATCTCACCACAACGTAGGTGGATTGCCTGAAGATATTAAATTCGAGCTTGTAGAGCCGTTAAAAGCTCTATTCAAGGACGAGGTTCGTAAGGTTGGGGAAGAGTGCGGCTTACCTGCTGAAATCGTATGGCGTCAGCCGTTCCCAGGTCCAGGTCTAGCGATCCGTGTACTTGGCGAAGTAACAGAGGACAAGCTGAAAATCGTTCGTGACTCTGATTATATCCTTCGTGAAGAAATTGCAAAAGCAGGTCTTGATCGTGAGATCTGGCAATACTTCACTGCGCTGCCTAACATGAAGTCTGTAGGCGTTATGGGCGATGCTCGTACGTACTCCTACACGGTAGGTATTCGTGCAGTAACATCCATTGATGGTATGACAGCAGACTGGGCACGTATCCCTTGGGACGTGCTAGAGAAAATCTCTGTTCGTATCGTTAACGAAGTAGATAACGTTAACCGTATTGTGTATGACATTACGTCTAAACCACCTGCGACGATTGAGTGGGAATAGGATTATAGAATATTAATGCCTGTTAATTCTTTTTGGATTAGCAGGCTTTTTTTATACAGTATAGTAATTTAATGGAATTTTTTATGCATCATTTAGCAACCATTACTTAATTATCATAAAGACTACCCTCATTTATCAGAGGACCTATATCCAAATTACTACTGGCGTAATATTACATTAGTACTTGAAAACGGTAAATGGCTTGTAAGTGATATCATTACACAAGTAAGTGAACCTAGAGCATAGTAAAAATGATAAATTAATAAATTGACTGTGGAGCATATGCGCTGCCTAGGGGGAATGGACAACGCTTTTACCTACTCTTATACTGTAGGTATCCGTGCAGTAATATCTATTGTTGAAGGTATGACAGTAGCCTGGGCACGTATCCTTTAGGGTGTGCTAGAGAAAATTTCTGTTCGTATCGTCAATGAAGTAGATAACGTTATCCTTATCGTGTATGACGTAACGTTAAGCCGTCTGTTACGATTGAATGGGAGTAGGCTTTTGTAGCTGACAAGCCTTGTGTAGCAAGGGATTTTAGTCACAATACTTGAGAGTATGATTCGTTCACCTGCAACTATTGGTCTTAAAAAAATTCTCTCTTTTATTTGTCTTATTCGACAAATAGAAGGGAGTTTTTTATGAATAAATTATATAATTAATGAGTTAATGAATGTAATGCTCCTATTGTAATATTGTATACATTACATATTTTTAATGTCTAATTACCCTATCGCATTATGTTATTTGTAAAGTTGTAAAAAAAGATTAAATTTAGTATATTTTATTAATATGTATTCTAAGAAGTTAATGACAAGATATGCAGAGGTGAAGTAATGGCTAGACCAAGAGTGTTTGTCAGCTCAACTTTTTATGATTTAAAATATGTAAGAGCAGATTTAGAAAGATTTATAAAAGATTTGGGTTACGATGCTGTATTAAATGAAAAGGGAAATATACCTTACGGTAGTGAGGAAAAATTAGAAGATTATTGTTACAGAGAAGTAGATAATACAGACATTCTAATTGCTATTATAGGTGGTAGATATGGAAGTGGGTCGAAAAATGAACCTTATTCTATTACTCAGATGGAAATAAAAACAGCTCATAAACTAGGAAAGCAAGTCTACATATTTATTGACAAATCAGTAATGGGTGAGTACAGAATGTATCTATTAAATAAAGATGTAGAAAATATTAAGTATAGCTATGTAGATGATGTTAAAATATTTGCATTTATTGAAGAAATAGAGGGATTGTCTCATAACAACCCAATTTCACCGTTTGAAAATTCACAAGAAATTATATTTTTTCTTAGAGAACAATGGGCGGGATTATTTCAAAGATTGTTACAACAGCAAGCTAAACTTGGAGAAGTAAAAACACTTGAGAATATTAATGCTACTGCCCAAACGTTAAATAAGTTAGTTAATTTCTTAACGGAAGAAAGAAAAAACTCTGATACTGCTATTAAAGAAATATTGTTGAGCAATCATCCTGCATTTATTAATTTAAAAGAAGCGACGAATACCCCATATAGAATCTTCTTTTCAAATAAGGAAGAATTAGAGGTTTGGTTAAAAGCTAGACAATTTACAGAGAAGAATTTATTTGATTATGATGACTATGATAAACATTATGAATACGTACTAGAACAAAATAATATTTACTTCTATTTAACTATTAATAAAGTTATTTTCGATGAGAATGATAAATTGAAAATATTTACACAATTTGATTGGAATGACAAATGGATTAAGATGCAAAAAGTAAGTAAAATTAGTGATGATGATTTACCATTCTAGATATTGTACTTTTACTATCTTAATCTTAGTCGCGTAGGGCTCTCGCACAATAAAATAAACCGTTGGTATTGAATGTACACTAGGGAAGTATCCCTAGCTACTCGTTAGAATATTAATACTAACTAGTTAACGAAGTAGTGCAATATAGGAATTATGAGACAATTGGAATACCTTAAAGATTTTAAATGGAATTTATCTCTGCAAGAACAGATAACTATATGAACCTTGGACATTGACTCAAGATTTACTCTCTTATTTGAATAATTAGGGAGTTTTTTAGAATAGAATGATTAAAATAGGAGAGGAGTTTATAGTTTGGTAGCTACTATTCTATTAAGCACTGAGAATAACTTGTGGTCAAATATACTTATCATTATTGTATATATTGTTATAATGGGAGTGCTACTTCTTATTTTGACATTCTTTTATAATATGATTTTTAGTGTTGTTGCAAATAAGTTCGGAAAATTTTTAGGATCTAAAATAAAAAGAAAGGGAATAGTAATCGCAACAGAACTGATTTCTTTAATCGTTACTGTTATTTTTATAATTTACGCTTTATCGTTGTTTTTTGAGTTAAGGAATAACTTAGATTATTTTGCAATTAAATTTGCAGTTATGTTATTTAGTTTTCTTTTTATTATTTTTATTAGGGATTCAATTATTATTGAATATAAAAAGAGTAATCCTACTTATGTTTCAATTAATTATTGGATAAATAATCAATTAAAAAGACTTAATTGGTTAAGACGATTATATTTGGTCAATAGGTTTGAGTTACTAGTGAAACAAATATTTAGTTTTACAATAATATTGTCACTATTAGTTATAGTGTTAACATTTTTAACGGAATTAAAATGGTCGCATAATTATAGTCATTATTTTTTAGTATTATGTTTTATTCCATTTTTCTTTAATTATTGGGTGTATTTTAATAGAGTAATTACCATTAATCGGGTTAAAGAAGAGGTTTTTATTAGAAGAATTATTATGTATTTATTTATACTTATCCTCGCAGTATCCCAACTTTTCATAGAATTCAAGTTTTATTTGAATGATATTAATAATAGTAACGATGTAGAAATATTTATTATCTCAGGACTATCAGTTTTATGTATTGCACTAGATAGAATTATTAAAGAAATTACAACTGATTATTTAGATTATAATAAATCAAAAGTTCTTGAGTAGACAAATATAATAAACTATATGTTTTTGTAGAAAGCGTAGGCGTTGTGTACGAATTTACTTCTAAACCACCAGCAACGATTGAGTGGGAATAACATATAACATACAAAAATAAAACTTGGAGAGCCTGCTTTAGTGCAGGATTTCTCCAAGTTTTTTTGTAGTTCTGGCTAAGGCTAGTACAACATAGTAAAATAAATAAAAAAGGTTAAAGGAGATAATGATGTGCCGAAACATTAAGACGCTATTCAACTTTGAGCCAGTTGCTACTAACGAAGAAATTGAGGCAGCTGCTCTCCAGTACGTGAGAAAAATAACGGGCTTTAACAAGCCGTCAAAGGCAAATGAGGAAGCATTTAATCGTGCTGTTTATGAAATTCAGCTTATATCCCAAAATTTATTGGATGCGCTAGAGACTAAAGCGGAGCCTCGAAATCGCGAGGTTGAAATTGAACGCGCCCGAGCTAGATCAGCAAAAAGGTTCGCGATCAATGAATAAGATGAATTGATTCGTAATTTTACAGAATCGTGTATGATGTGGCTTCTAAGTAACCTGCTACTACTATTCTTGAGTGAAACTAAATCACTTAGTCAACTGCAACGATTGGTCTAAAAAAGCTCTCTTTTACTTGTGAATAGCACAAATAGAAGAGAGCCTTTGTATATAGAAGCTGATTCAAAAACGAACCTTACTCGTGAAAATCAACATCCACAATCAAAATTGTCTTCACCTTGTGAAGCATCTGTCACTGGAAAGTTCATTTCTTTCCAAGCAGCAATTCCTCCAGATAGCTCCTTCACTGTATAGCCATGTTCAATTAAGAATATGGCTGCTTTGGCAGCAGTATTACACCATACATCCCAGCAGTAAACAACAATTTCCTTTTCTTTTGGTATTTCATGTAATCGATTGGATAGCTCTTGTTGTGGGATAATCACAGCGTCCTTAATAGTTAAACTTCTAACGTGACTAGGACCATTTCTAACATCGATCAATAAGTATTTATCCGGATTCAATTGCGTCGCTCTCATATAATCCATAGGGCTAAATGTAGCTTCTAAACGTGCGTTAAAATAATCAAGTGCGTGCATCGAAATATTGCCTCCCGTTTCAAAGTGAACTCCAAATTCTAACCAGAAATTCCTTCAATAATTGTTTTTCGTGGTCATTTAATGGGGCTAAAACTCCTAATTCAATTGTATTTAAAAATTCCCAACGCGAATCCACTACCTCATTTCCTTTAGATGTAATCAAAAGGCTATAGGATCTTCTATCATTAGAATTCTTTGTTCTCTCCACAAAACCTAAAGCTTCTAAATGGTCGATATGACTTACCATTGTTGTCCGATCAATTTGTAGGTTGTCAGATATATCTTTCTGTGATGAGTAAGGGTTTCCTTTTACAAATAAAAGAACACCGTATTGTCTAGCATTAATGTCATACATTGCAAGACCTTCAGCAAATTTTATTTCCATTTGCTGAAGAACCTTTCCAAGTAAAAAACCATATGATTGATTCCAAGGCTCCAACTTTTTTGCTCACCTCCACAATTAATCAGTTAAATATATAATCAGTATAACTGATTAATTTGATATTTCAAGTTTTTTCTAATTAAAATTTTATTCAAACGTAGTAACATCGGTTGATGGCAAGTTGTAGAGAAAATCTCCGTTCGTATCGTAAATGAAGTAGACAACGTTAAGAGCGTGGTGTATGAAATTACCATTACTTCAAAACCATCAGCGACGATGAGTGGGAATAACAATTAACATACAAAAAAACTTGGAGAGCCTGGTTCAGTACAGGGTTTCTCCAAGTTTTTTTGAAAGTAAATCACTTAGTTAACTGCAACGAATGGTCTAGGAAGCTGCAATAGAGAAGAATCATACATAATTCAGAGTCACTCTAGTTCGTGGTCAACCATTATTCCGTTAACAATAAGTAATAATCAAATCCATCACTGTCTTTACTATTGCTGCTATAAATACTCTTGGCTACTTTATCAAAGGTCAATGTTATGTCATTTGTCAAAATAATATATTTCGATTCTTTCGATGCATTAGGCATCATACCTGTTAATTCTAATTTATATTTATATTCTTTTCCGTCGGGGGCTGTATAGCTACTATCCTTAGTATTACATGCTGTAAGTGCTAAGAGTATTAGTATCGCAATTGTCACTGTTATTTTTTTCATATGTAATCTCCTTTTTTATAATATTATATAAGGTGTCTGCAATCTCCTCCTTTGTTTATAAGATGCCTTTATTAGAAGATCGAGTTTATCTAACCGAAAGAGACAAACAAACAAATCTATAACTAAAACTTAACTTTCATGCTCCATGTATAACCGCACCATTTGACACCAATGCTATGATATTACATAGGAAGACACACTAATTAACGGAGTGATCAATTGAGTAAAGCAAAGGGTACAGGTAGAGGTACAGGTAAAAAAGGATGGAACCGTTGGCAGGCCGCGGAGCGCAGAGCTGCTAATTCTCCTAAGCCTTATAAAAGTAAAGGCACTAAAAACAAATCAGCTGGCAATGAGGGGAATGCAACAAGCTCAAAGTCATAGGCCTAGACATACTGATGAATTAGAGAATGCCTGTCCGTATCGATGGTAAAGTAGACGGTGTGTAACCGCGTTGTATATGAGATGACATCTAAGACTAACGAAGCTGCTTGAATAGGATTTTTTCTACAACCTGGCAAGTTTCAACTTTAGCTCTCTTTCATTGGTGATTATTCACTAATGAAAGAGAGCTTTTTTATTGTTAATGTTGTTTCAACAGATCATGATCATATTTAAAATGAATAGCATCATCCAGATTGTGTAAACGGATACAATGGAAAAATCTATAAATCGGATGTTATCGGATGTAATCGAAGATTTATCGGATATAATTCGCAAACGCTGGGCTATATAATTTAACTCATAAGTCGATCACACATCTTATAAGGAGGTATAGCTAGCAATGGAAATAACGAGACATCCCCAAAACCCGATCGTTGTACCAGGACTATTCGAATGGCGCAAGGCTACTGTATTTAATCCTGCAGTCATTATCGACAATGGGAAGTTCTATATGATCGAGCGCACAGCGGGTTCCTTAACACCATGTAAAAACTTCTTAGGCTTACTGGAAAGTGATGATGGCGTTAACTTTACCCATGTAAAGGATGAGCCGATCGTAACACCAGATATGCTTGGTTTCCCTTATGGCAGTGTTCAAGACCCGCGTATTGTAAAAATAGACGATACATTCTATCTAAACTATGCGCTTCGGCCATGTGCGATGAATTATTACCCAACAGGCACAGGATTGCCAGAACGTTCGATACCTGAATATCCAGACGGTTGGGGTGATGATCCACAGCATTGGCTCACTCGCTCAGGTATTCTAACATCAAAGGATCTGATCCATTGGGAATATCTCAGCGACACAACACCACTCGACATTAATGATCGAGACAATATTTTGTTTCCTGAGAAAATCAATAATAAATATGTGCTGCTGCGTCGCCCTGAGGAGTACGTTGGTCCTGAATATGGCACAGAAAAAGCTGCCATGTGGATTACTTATTCCGATGATCTTATTCATTGGGAAGAGCCTAAGCTATTGGCGAAGGCTGGTACTGAACCTTGGGAACAGAAAAAAATCGGTGGCTCTACTCCCCCTATCAAAACAGATAAAGGCTGGCTTGTCCTGTATCATGGCGTAGACATGGACAGTGTATATCGTGTCGGTGCACTTCTGCTAGATCTTGAAAATCCGGAAAAAATTATTGCTAGAACGAAGAACTTCATTATGGAGCCGGAGCCATATTATGAGAAGTTCGGCTATCAAGTTCCTAACGTTATTTTTCCAACAGCCAATGTAGTGAAGGATGGCCTGCTGTATATCTATTATGGTGTAACGGATACAGCGATAGCTCTTGCTACTGTGCCACTTGATGAATTAGTTGATTACATTGTTGCAGGAAATTAACAGCGGTTACATTTGAACATGATGGAAAGCAAGGTTAGGCTGTATGAAAGTGTACTGTAGCATGCTCTATCGTACAGCCCTATCTAGAAAGAGTAGCATAAGCAATCTCTAAAGTAATTGTAAACGCTTCCTGAGGAAGTGGATATATCATTAAAAAAGAGGAGTCGATGATATGAAACGAAGCAATTGGATGAGAATTTCTTTGTCACTAGTTTTAGCTGCAGTTATGGTTGTCGTTGCAGCATGTGGTAATTCAAAGGAAAACGGTAATGAGGGCAGCTCTAATAATGGAAAGAGTGCTAGTGGAGAGACTATTACATTAACGATGATGCATCCTTGGACATCACCTAACGTGGATAACGAGGTTTACAAGGCGCGCATTGCAGCTTTTGAAGAGCAATTTCCTAACATTAAAATCGAGCAGGACGGTGTAGCAGCAGCACAATACAAGACGAAGCTATTTACACTAGCAACTGCGAACAACCTAGCAGACATTAACGTTGCTTGGCCAGGTGCTGACCTTGATCCACTTGTAAAAGGTGACTTGCTTATGCCTCTGAACGATCATATGGACAGCTGGAATGATCTTGTTCGTGAAGATGCGCTTGCAGGCTACAATGTGGATGGCAATCAACTAGCGATTCCGACAAAGCGTAACTTTGTAGACATCATCTATTACAACAAAGAGTATTTGGCACAGGTTGGCTACAATGAATTCCCTGCTACGTATGAGGAGTTTATTGAGATGATCAAAAAGCTGAAGGAAGCAGGTATTACACCAATTTCTCTAGGTAACAAAGAAAAATGGCCGCTTCAATCATCCTATATGTCCATTATTGGTCAACGGTTTGCTGGTGAGGACTTCCTTCATAAGGTAATGGCAGGAGAAGCGCAATTAACAGACCCAGAGTATGTAAGTGCAATCGCGGTTATTGACGAGCTGACAAAGCTAGAAGCATTCAATATCGATGCAAACAATATGGATTCTGTTCAAGCACAGGACTATCTGATTCAAGGTAAAGCAGCGATGCATATTTCATCTGCTACAGTGGACGGACGCATTCGTACAACGAATGAAGAAGGTGACAAGTTCGGAATCGCCTTGTTCCCAAGTGTTCCTGGCGGCTTAGGTGATCAAAAAATGGCTGCAGGTGTACCGCAATTTGGTATTGCCATTAAAAATGGACTAGACGAGAAGAAAAAGGCAGCAGCTGTTGAATTTATGAAATTCTTTGTAAATGAAGAGCTTTATACTGACCTAGCAAAAGCAGGTATTCTCGTTCCAGCTAACGTAGAGATGGGCGACGATATTAGCCCGTATCTGAAGGAAATGTATGAGCTGACAAGCAACGGTACAGCTCCTGTATTCGACGCTGTTATCAATACGCAAGCAGCAAAAGAGTTTGAGAACGGCTTACAAGCGTTAACTGTAGGAAGAGGAACACCAGAGGAAGTCGCTAAGGATACGCAAGAATTAATCGGACAGTAAGCATATTAACGATCCAATAAAAGGAGACAAACAAGCTAGTATATTGATAGACGTATACTAGCTTGTTTTACCCAAAGATAGACTGTGCTTGGAGGAGGGTACCTGATGCATACGTTAAAAAAAACTAGGCTCGCAATTTTTGTAGGGCTGCTCCCCTCGCTAATTATTTATGTTGGCGTAGCCATTCTCCCCATCATTCTCAGCTTGTATTATTCATTGTTTAATTGGGATGGTATATCTGCCAAAGTATTTATTGGCTTGGACAATTTTGGTGACATTTTTCAGGACGATATTTTTTGGCTCTCTGTTAAAAATAACGTCATCATTATGTTAACCGGCTTGATCGGACAGCTTCCTCTTGGATTGCTGCTTGCACTATTGCTTAATCGAAGCTTGAAAGGAAATGGCTTCTTTAGAACGGTAGGCTTTATCCCAGTCGTTATTTCCTCGGTAATGGTTTCACTTATCTGGGGAATGATCTACAACACAGAGTATGGCTTTCTAAACAGCGTCTTAGGCGTCATTGGCTTGGAAGGCTGGCAACGCAACTGGCTTGGTGATCCTGATTGGTCGATGCTTTCCATTAGCCTAGCATATATCTGGCAAAACTGTGGCTTGTACATGATCATTTTTCTAGCAGCACTGCAAAACATATCTAGTGAAGTGAACGAGGCTGCAGAGCTTGATGGAGCTACTGGCTTAAGAAAAGTAATTTTAATTACGATTCCTATGATTCGTGCCACCATTCTCGTAACGGTCATATACAGCATAAGCAATTCGTTCCGCGTATTTGATTTGATTCAAATTTTGACCGGTGGTGGACCTGCTCATCAGACTGAAGTCATGACGATTTATATGTACAACAATGCCTTTTTGAGCAGACAGTTCGGCTACGGTAGCGCAGTTTCTATTCTGATTCTATTGTTCAGCCTGATCGTCGTGGTGATCGCAAACAGAGTCGGTAGGGAAAAGGACTAGAAAGGAGCTGAACATGATGACCAAAAAATCACCCCTGTATTATATTTTTGCTTATTTGTTCCTTGGAGTGTTTGCCTTATTCAACATCATTCCGATCTTTTATATGATCGTCGGCTCCTTCAAGACAGAACAGGAGTATGCAGCAAGCCCATTCGCATTGCCTGAAGTACTCCAGTTTTCTAACTATAGCAAGGCATGGGAAGTCGCCAATATGGACGTTTACTTTTTCAATAGCTTGCTCATTACGTTCATATCGCTCATCGTGACCGTAATGCTTGGAGCATTGGCAGCGTTCTTCCTATCTCGTTTTGAATTCAAGCTGCGTGGAGCGTTGTATGGATTATTTCTGCTCGGCATGCTCATTCCTATTCACGCAACACTTATTCCGATCTTTATGATCATGAAAAATTTAAGCTTACTGGACACGTATTTATCGTTGATCTTGCCTTACACGGCCTTTCATCTATCTTTAACCATCTTTATTCTGGAAGGCTTTATGCGCAGCTTTCCGCGTGATCTCGAAGAATCGGGGGTTATGGATGGAGCAGGAATCTATCGAATCTTCTGGTCGATCATCCTGCCAATTACTCGCCCAGCCATCGCTACCGTCGTTATTTTGAATTTTATCTACAACTGGAACGAGTATTTATTCGCATTAGTATTGATAAGCTCAGAGTCACTAAAAACCTTGCCACTTGGTATTGCTAACTTTGTAGGGATAGAAACCGCTAGCTTGACCTTGCAGATGGCGGCGCTTACAATTGCCTTAGTTCCTATTATTATCTTCTATTTGCTGCTCCAAAAGCAGCTTGTTAACGGGATGGTAGCAGGAGCTGTCAAAGGCTAAGCTGTAAGTCATCGAGGGGGATGTTAACCATGACCGGTAAATTACGAATATTCAGAAACTATGGGCTCAAGCAAATCGCAATACTTATCTTTTTTCTGCTAGTAATTTTACCGACTTTGGGAGTAGGCATTCTCGTTCAATCAACCTACACTAAAATTTTGCAAGATCAATATGTAGAGTCGACGGTTCGAAATTTGGATGCAGTCGTTAATCAGCTGGAAGAGCAATTTTCAATGGTTGAGGATCTAGCGGACTACTTAATTTACAATCCGGATCTCAACGATTATCTGCAATCTAATCCGTACCAATATAGTGAATATGTCGATGATCTAAAAGAATCAGTAGAGGGCTTGCTAAGCTTTCACTTGTTTTCCAAGCCGTATATTCGTTCGATTACGATCGATGGTTTGAACGGTGGCTTAATAGAAATGGGAGAACCGGTATATGGGGACGAACAGCAATGGCTGCAGCAGGCCTTAGAGCTGCGAGGCAAAATTGTCTGGAGCGAAGGCTACACTGCTAACAGTGGCTGGAATGGTGAAGTTAGAATCATTTCCCTGTTTCGTGTTCTGAATAAATACAAGGACGTAACAACTCCGCTTGGTAATCTAGTCATTCGACTAGACGAGCAAAGCATCGTCAAGCTACTAGAGAATGAACAGTATCGGGAGCAAGGATATGTATATGTCATCGGGCCTAACGACGAGCTGGTGCTGCAATCCGAAAACGCGCAGGCGGCGTTGAATCTCGATCCACATCATATATTAGAGTCGATGAGAAGCACAGGAGCTAGGGACACAAGCTACCAGGCAGGCGATTCCTCCTATTATACGTTTAGTCGTCATATGGACGGTACAGACTGGACTATCGTTACCGCGATTCCTAAGTCCGTCATTGACCAGCAATTAGTAGGTGTACGCTGGATTATGTCAGCCGTGCTGCTAGGCATATTGTTGCTGCTTGCTCTGGCACTCGTAGGCTTTCATTATATGATCATTCTACCGATTCTGCGGCTGAAAAATGAAACGACTCGCGTAATGATGGGAGATTTTAGTGCAAGGGTACCCGTTCATTCTAAGAATGAGATTTCTGACTTAGGTCGTAAATTCAATGCGATGGTTGATACCATTCAAGAGCTGATCGATCATAAATATAAATTGGAAATAAGAGAGCGAGAATCGGAGCTAAAGCTACTGCAAAGCCAAATGGATCCGCACTTCTTATATAATACGCTGGATACGATACGCTGGACTGCGCGTCTGGAGCATGCAGAAAAAGCGAGTCACCTTATTGAAATGCTCTCGCGCTTCTTCAGGTCTAGCGTGAACAATGGGCAATACGAAACGACGCTGATGCAAGAGATGCAGTTTGTTCAATCGTATTTGGCGCTGCATCAGGTACGTCTAGGTACTCGGCTGCACTATACATTGTTTATGGAGTATACATTAGAAGATGTCAAAATTCCGAAAACGATCATTCAGCCGCTGGTAGAGAACTTCTTAATTCACGGCTTCCAAACTAAATCCAATGACAATTGGATCAAGGTGATCGCTTATCAGAGAGGCAATGAGATCTGGATAGATGTTCGTGACAATGGAAAAGGAATGGATGCTCAGCAGGTACAGCAGCTTCAAGCTATGCTGAAGCAACGGCAGCAAAAGTCAGACAAAATTGGTGCTCTGCAAAATATTAATGAGCGCTTAACTATTTTCTTCGGTACGGGCTACGGGCTGGAGCTGATGCCTGTTAAGGAACAAGGCACCTGGGTAAGGCTAAAAATTCCATACGTCAATTCTAATGGTGGTGAGTAGTAGATGGATAAGCATAATCATTACACTAAAAAACCAAATGCTAATATTCGAATGATTATTGTCGATGACGAACCGATCATTTGCGAAGGGCTTAAACAAACGATTGACTGGGAGCAGCTTGGCGTTGAGGTAGTAGGCGTTGCTTGGGATGGAGAACAGGCATTAGAGATTGTTCAGGCTGAGGCTATCGATATCGTCTTGTCTGACATTCGCATGGATGGCATGGATGGGCTGGAGCTGGCTGAGCAGCTGCGCAATCATTACCCAGATATCAATATGATCATGATTAGCGGCTATGAGGATTTTGAATATGCTCGCCGCGCGATGCGACAGGGTGTTATCGATTATTTGCTGAAGCCAGTTAACATTGACGAGCTGAAGGCTGTCGTTAGCAAAGTGATTGAACGAATTCATGAAGAGGCTAATACGATTTCGCCCGAAGAGGCAGAGCTGTGGTTTATGAACGCGATATATAGCAAATCAGAATTTGTTGAGACGGAGCTCGTTAAACAGCTAAAGAAATTTAAAGGCACTTATCGTATTCTTGCTACTCAATTAACTGAATTTAAGCTTCATTATGGGGAGCTTTCTGCAGATGCACTCAAAAGGCTGCAGGATGAATGGACAGAGGACATAAAGTCAGCTTTGGACGCTGCTGGACTGGGTTCGATATTTGTATTTACGAATGCCAATCTTCTCTACACCTTTGTTTACGATAAGCATCGTACCTTGCATGAGAAGGATTGGAACGAATTACTGCAGCAGATCGCAGCAGGCTGGAAGCATGATGGACGGATCATTATTGCTGCCTCTGATTGCTTTAATGATCTGGAGCAAACGACAGTATTGTGTGAGCAGGTCTGGCAAATGCTTCCTTATCATATATTACTGCCACAGAACGAATCGATTCTAACGATGCCAAGGTGTAAAGCAATAGAATCGAGCAGACCATCTATTCATAGCTATACACCACCAGCGGACTGGGCTACTCGCTTAAGCGGACTGCTATACCGTCAAGAGTGTGATGAAGCAAGGACCATGGTGAAGACGTTGCTTGCTGAGCTGCGAGAACACCAGCTGTTACTGCCAGAGCTGCTCGAAATTTATGAGGAGCAAATGACACTTCTTCGTCAGCGGCTGCGCAACAATGCTTTACAATTTGAGCAAAATGGCGAACGTCAATCTGTTGATTTGCATCAGTACAATAGCTACGAATTGCTGGAGCAATTATTGCTTGATGATTTACACGCTTGGTTAGAGCTGATTCGCAATCAATCCGTTACTAAATCGTACTGGATCGTCGAGAAGGCGATGAAGTATGTAAGAGAGCATTACAGCGAGGATGTGAAGGCATCCGAAATCGCAGAATGGCTCAATATTACACCGAATCATTTTAGCTATATTTTTAAGCAAAACTCAGGCAAAAACTTTAAGGAATTCATTAATGATGTTCGCATTTCTCAGGCGCAGCGCTTACTTGCATCAACAAATGATAAGGTATTTGAAATAGCTGACCAGGTTGGGTATAAGGAATACAAATATTTTGTATCGGTTTTCAAGACAGTAACAGGCATGACTCCGAAGGAATATCGTGCGGTCAGTGCAGGCGTCTAAGCACATATGTAGGTAGATTTGCACGATGAAGTTGAGGCTTAACAGGGAGAGTGAAGTGGAATGGATGCTGTCTATAAAAATGCTGAGCTTCCGATCGAGCAGCGTGTTGAGGATTTGCTTGCTCGTATGGCGCTGAAGGAGAAGATTGGACAGCTTAATCAGCATATGTACGGCTGGGACGCTTATAAGCGTACTGGAGACGATATCGAGCTAACGGAGCTATTCAAGCAGCAGGTACAGCTCGGTGATGGAATGGGTGCGCTCTATGGCCTGTTTCGAGCAGATCCTTGGTCCGCAGTTACACATGATAACGGAATTCCAACTGCACAAAGTGGTAAGGTGGCGAACGCTATTCAGCGGTATGTGCGCGAGCATACTCGTCTTGGTATCCCTGTGCTGCTATCTGAAGAATGCCCGCATGGTCATCAGGCGCTGGATTCGACATTATTGCCCGTGAATCTGGCAGTAGGCTCGACCTGGAATCCTGCACTGGCTGAGCGGGCTTATTCGTATGTCGCATCTGAGATCCGTAGTCGAGGCGCACATCTTGGGCTAGTTTCTGCACTGGATATATTGCAGGAGCCGAGATGGGGGAGAACGGAAGAATGCTATGGTGAGGATCCATTTCTCGCTTCTCGATTCACAGAGGCAGTTGTGCGCGGGCTGCAAGGCAATAATGTGGAAGAGCTTAGATCTGGTCATAAGGTGGCCGCTGTATTAAAGCACTTATGTGCGCAAGGAGCTGCGCAGGGTGGTCACAATGCTGGTCCTGCGAATATCGGAGAACGCGAGCTCCGTGAAATTCATTTGCCAGCTGCTCTATCTGGCATTAAGGCTGGGGCGCTAGGAGTCATGGCGGCCTACAATGAGATTGACGGCGTACCGTGTCATGCTAATTCGTGGCTTTTGCAGCGTGTGCTGCGCGAGGAGTGGGAGTTCGAGGGAATCGTAATGGCCGACGGCTGTGCCATCGATCGATTAACCTCCATTGCTGGAAGCTTTGAAGGGGCCGCAGCACTTGCGCTTCAATCCGGAGTAGATCTTAGTCTGTGGGATCAATCCTTTACTAAGCTTGAGGCCTCGGTTGAGCAAGGCTTAGTCGCTATCGAGGATGTCGATCGAGCCGTGCGGCGAGTGCTTAAGCTTAAATTCGAGCTCGGCTTATTCGACAAGCCTCTGGTGGATGAAACGTTAGCTGCAACGAATGTTGGCGCAGATCAGGCGAAGGATGTTAATGTCCAGCTGGCACGGGAATCAGTCGTTATGCTAAAAAACAATAATAGCATTCTGCCACTGGTTGCTTCGCCGCGCCGTATAGCGGTAATAGGTCCAAATGCAGATCACGTATACAATCAGCTTGGCGACTATACGAGCATCCAGCGACCTGGAACGTGCACGACCGTGCTGCAAGGTCTTCAACAGCTTGCACCAAAAGGCTCTGAAATTATTTATGCACGAGGCTGTGGCATACGTGATATGCAGGATGAAGGGCTAGCAGAAGCGGTAGCAGCCGCCAAGGCTTCCGAGGTTGCAATCGTTGTTATTGGTGGCAGCAGTGCAAGAGATTTTGGCGATCAATTTGATAGCAATGGAGCTATTATGATGGGCGGTCATCATACAGGAGAGATGGACTGCGGTGAAGGAGTCGATCTGGCAAACCTGCAGCTTGGCGGTATGCAGGAGAAGTTAATTGAACAGCTAGCAGCTACGGGCACTCCGCTTGTTGCAGTTGTTATTCAAGGCAGACCTCATGTGCTGGAAGTCGTTGAACGCTATTGCGAAGCCGTTCTATGTGCGTTTTATCCAGGGCCTGAAGGAGGGACAGCACTAGCGGAGATAGTGTATGGGCATGTAAATCCAAGCGGTAAGCTATCTGTCTCCATGCCGAGATCATCTAGCCAGCTGCCCGTTTATTATAATCAGAAAAATCAAGGCAGACGACGTCCTTATGTCGACATGTCTGAGCAGCCACTATATCCATTCGGTTATGGCCTCAGCTACACCAAGTTTAGCTGTGCGCTCGAGGAGTCAGTGGAGAGTACTATATCAGCTGAAGCGCTGGAGAACGGTGCAAAGCTTATCGTTTCTGTGAAAGTAGTCAATGAAGGCCAATACGCAGGAGCAGAAGCAGTTCAGCTGTATATACAAGCGCAGGGCTCCCCGATCACTAGAAGAACAAGGGAGCTAAAAGGCTTTGCCAAGGTAGAGCTTCAGCCCGGAGAGCAGACCACGATACAATTTGAGCTTGGCAAAAATGAGCTGGCAATCTGGAACCGAGAGATGGAATACAAGGTCGAGCCTTGTGAGCTGACGTTGTTTGCTGGGGGGAGTTCGCTGGCTCCAGAACTGTGTCGTATCACCATTAAGAGGTAGTTTAATGCGTCCGACTTTGATGACGAAGTAACTTCGTTGTAGCTTACTCGACGTCGAAGCTTGGACGCTAGCGAAAACTCCGTTGCTCACGTACCAAAACCGTACGTTGCGCGACTCGTTATCTACTAGCGACCGATCTTCTTGGTCCTGAAAGCCGAACGAATTAAACCTTTATTTGAATGGGTAGGGCAAAAACTCGAATTTGATTACGAAGTAAATCATTGTAGCTTAGTCGGCATCGAATATGGAACTCAGCCGAAATTTACGGTGCTCACGTACCAATACCGTACGCTGCGCTCCGTAATTTCTAGCTTTGCTCCATCTTCTTGGTACTGAAATCCAAGTTTTTTCCCCTTTATTGGAAATGGTAGTTTAATACGTCCGACTTTGATGACGCTAATATTCTTTTAGCACTGCGGAGCTTATGATCTCTAAAAGCGACCTCCTGACGAAGGAAGGTTCGAGCGTTAGAGAATCATAAGCGGAGCCGAAGGTTCGAGCATTAGAGAATCATAAGCGGAGCCGAAGGTTTGAGCGTTAGAGATGTTTAGCGGAGTTGGACGCTAGCGAAAACTTTGTTGCTCATGTACCAAAACCGTACGCTGTGCGACTCGTTATCTACTAGCGACCAAGCTTCTTGGAGCAACGGATAGGAGGGAGAGTATATGGAATTAGTGCTGCAGCACGCAACACTCGTTAATGGCAGGACGGTAGATATCGTCATTGCCAATGGAATAATCGTAGAGCTTGCAGCGGCAGGTCAAGGTAAAGCAGAGACGAGCATTGATTGCTCAGGACTTTACGTATCCTCAGGCTGGATTGATCTACATGTGCACGCGATGGCTGAGCTCGCGCCTTATGGAGATGACATCGACGAGATCGGCATAAAGCAGGGCGTAACAACGATTGTAGATGCAGGCAGCTGCGGTGCTGATCGGATTGATGCCCTGCAGGAGAGAGCTGCCACTGCTAAGACTCGAGTGTTATCGTTCTTGAATATTTCTCATATCGGTCTCGAGCGAGTGGATGAGCTTTCCCGCTTAGCGTGGTTGGATGAGCAGCGACTTGCTGCTGCATTGAATAGACATAAAGATTTTATCATAGGCCTAAAGGCAAGAATTAGCCGCAGTGTAGTGAAGGAGCTCGGGCTAGAGCCATTAACGATTGCACGTAAGTGGTCTAAGCGCTATGGGCTCCCGCTTATGGTCCATATCGGCTCAGGTCCGCCCAATATTACAGATGTGATAGGTCAGCTTCAGCGTGATGACATCGTTACTCATTTTCTCAATGGGAAGGCGAATAATC
Source organism: Paenibacillus camelliae (assembly GCF_023715345.1). Taxonomy (GTDB): domain Bacteria; phylum Bacillota; class Bacilli; order Paenibacillales; family Paenibacillaceae; genus Pristimantibacillus; species Pristimantibacillus camelliae. The sequence continues at coordinate 72,875 of NZ_JAMBNY010000012.1, read as the reverse complement.
TATTCTCTGAATCTGGTCAGCCTATTGAAGCGCTGCTAGCTGCAATTGCAAGGGGAATTCGCCTCGATGTTGGTCATGGCACGGCCAGCTTTTCATTCGAAACTGCTGAAAAAGCGAAAGCTGCTGGAATACATCCGGATACAATCAGTACAGATATATATAGAAATAATCGGATGAATGGCCCTGTATATAGCTTGGCAGATACGATGAGCAAATTTCTACTGCTAGGCTACAGTCTGCAGCAGGTCGTGATGATGGTAACGGAACATGCCGCCGCTATTCTAAACCGACCTGAGCTAGGCAGTATCAGTATAGGTGGGGCAGCTGATATTACGCTGTTCGAGCTAAGACAGGAAGCGAAGCGACTCGTTGATTCGGAAGGACAGGAACGACTAGCTGAGCAGCATATAAAGGTAAGAGGAGTGGTAAGAGATGGAACATACAATGCATGCTAAATACGGATTGAAGCGAGTAGTCAATGCTAGCGGCAGAATGAGCATTTTAGGGGTATCCGCCCCAACGGATACGGTAATGGAGGCTGTAAAGCAGGGTGGTCAGCAGTATGTTGAGATGGCAGATCTCGTTATCAAATCAGGGGAGCATATTGCTCGGGTGCTGGAGGCAGAAGGTGCAGTTGCTGTTAACTCAGCATCAAGTGGAATTGCATTATCTGTAGCGGCAGTTGTAACGAAGGGGCAGCAACGAGCAAGTCTGCGCCTGCATCAAGATCCCATCTACGTGAACGAGATTATTATGTTCAAGGGTCACAATGTGCAGTACGGCGCTCCAGTTGAGACGATGGTGGCGCTTGGTGGTGGTCGGATCATCGAGGTGGGCTACGCCAACGAGGGACGAACAGAGCATATCGAGGAGGCCATCTCCGAACGAACGGCTGCTATTCTGTTCGTTAAATCACATCATTGCGTGCAAAAAAATATGGCCAGCGTTGAAGAGGTAAGCGAGCTAGCTCGCCGTCATCGCATTCCACTAATTGTTGATGCTGCAGCGGAAGAGGATCTGCGTAAATATATCCGTTATGCCGATCTAGCCATTTATAGCGGCTCTAAGGCGATTGAAGGTCCGACCTCGGGTATCGTTGCTGGCAAGCAGCCATATACGGATTGGGTGAGAACTCAGCTGCACGGTATCGGAAGAAGCATGAAGGTCGGCAAGGAGAGCATCTTCGGCTTACTGCAGGCGCTTGATGAGTATATGGTGAAGCTGGATAAGAGCGAGCAGGAGAAGGCTGCGCTCGCGGAGCTAGACAGCTTGTCAGAATTACCAGGTGTTACTGTCAATGTAGTACAGGATGAGGCGGGTCGAGCTATATTCCGTAGTCGAATTCATATCGATGCAGGTCAAGCAGGAATGAATGCAGCTGTGGTAAATGATCAACTGCGCGAAGGGGACATCGCCGTTTATACGCGTGATTATGGCGTGAAGCAAGGATATTTTGATATTGATCCTCGCTCCTTGCAAGGTGACGATATGACAGTTATCGCTAGCAGAATACGTGAAATCATCGGAGGACGAGCATAATGAACAAACGAATGTACAAAGGTAAAGCCGCATTAAATGTACTGACGAATTCTATAACGAATGCGAAGGAAATCTTTGAAGCAGCAGAGGGACATGTGCTAGTTGGTGTGCTTTCCAAGTCCTACCCAGATGCAGCGACAGCTGTGGAGGCCATGAAGGAATACGGTGCTGCGATAGACGATGCTGTATCTATTGGACTCGGAGCGGGAGATAATCGCCAGGCCGCTGTTGTCGCCGAGATCGTTAAAAGCTATGCGGGCGCACATATTAATCAAATCTTCCCTGCCGTTGGAGCGACGCGAGCTAATCTAAACGGAAGAGAAAGCTGGGTTAACAGCTTAGTATCTCCTTGCGGTAAGCCAGGCTACGTCAATATCTCAACAGGAGTAGCAAGCAGTGCAATTAGCGAAAAGGCGATTGTTCCTGTGAAGGCAGCCATTGCGCTTGTTCGTGATATGGGGGGGAATGCGCTGAAATATTTCCCAATGGGCGGCTTAAAGCTTGAGGAGGAATATCGCGCAGTGGCACAAGCGTGCGGTGAAGAAGGCTTTGCGCTTGAGCCTACAGGCGGAATTGATCTTGATAATTTTGAGGCTATTGTAGAGATAGCCCTTCAGGCTGGTGTACCTCAAGTAATCCCGCACGTATACAGCTCCATCATCGATCCGGCGACTGGTGCAACGAAGGTTCCGGATGTCGTTAAGCTATATGCATCCTTGAAGGCTCTGGTTAATCGTTATGAGTAAGGTAGCTGCTTTTGGCGAGGTCATGATGCGATTAGAGGTACCACGCTATGCTACGCTATCGCAAAGCGATCAACTAACTTACTCCTTCTCAGGTACAGGTGTGAATGTAGGCTCTGCATTAACACGCTATGGGCATCATTCGCAGATGGTGACAGTGCTGCCAAGCAATCCGCTTGGTGATGCGGCAGTAGCTTATTTACGGCGGTTAGGCTTGAGCACAGACTATGTCGCTCGTGGTGGCAAATATGTCGGCAGTTATTTTCTGGAGCACGGCTTCGGCGCGAGGCCAAGCCGCGTAACCTATACAGACCGCTGGGGGAGCAGCTTTAATACAGCTACGTTTGATGCTGCGAGCTTTGCCCAAGTTGCCAGTGACATCGATGCATTGCATCTATGCGGTATTACGCTAGCAATGAACGATAATGTACGTGCAGCGATGAAGGAGCTGGCAGCGGCCGTTAAGGCAGCAGGTGGAACGGTTATATTTGATTGTAACTATCGTCCATCACTGTGGGGAGAAGACGGATATAAGCTAGCAAGGCCTCACTATGAGGAGCTGCTGCAGCTTGCTGATCTTGTATTTATGAATGAAAAAGATGCACTGCATGTGCTCGGCATGTCTACTCATAAGGAAGATCGAGCGGAGCAGCTTGAGGAGTTGATTCCTCTCGTAGCAGAGAAGTATAAGCTTAAAGCAGCTGCTGGCACACATCGAACGATCAACACTGATCATACGCACACGCTAAGAGGATATTTATATAAGGATAGTCAATTTTACTACTCTCATCCGTTAACCTTTGCTGTCTATGATCGTGTAGGTGCAGGTGATGCCTATGCGAGTGGCATCATTCATGGTGAGCTGACAGAAGCAGAGCCAGCACATGCCGTAGAATTTGCAGCATATGCAGCAATGCTCGCTCATACGGTTGCAGGTGATACGCCTTTAGCCACAGAGCAGGAAGTGCTGGATGCGATGAAAAATAGTACGCGTGATGTTTCGAGATAGAAAGCGATAAATTGATATAAATGAGAATGTGCAATTGTAATAAGCGAATTTTATACAAAGCTAAATCAAGCTCAGGAGGCTGGCAAAAATGAAAAAATTAAAGGTAGCAGTTATCGGTTGTGGGCAAATTGCACGTACGCAGCACGTACCATCATATGTGAAAAGCGGCTTAGCTGACATTAAATACTTGGTAGATGACGTCATTGAGAGAGCAGAGGAGCTAGCTGCTGAATATGGCGTCCCTCATCCGACCTCTGATTTGGCGAAGGTGCTGGCTGATCCGGAAATCGATGCGATCTCCGTATGTACACCGAATGCTTCGCATGCTCCTATTACGATTGCAGCGTTGAATGCGGGTAAGCACGTGCTTTGCGAAAAGCCAGCTGCGTTATCCTATGCGGAAGCAACTGAGATGAAGCTGGCAGCAGACCGTAACAACAAAATTCTTAACATTGGAGTCGTTAATCGCTTCAATACAGCGGTCAACAAAATTAAAGAGCTTATAGATGCTGGTGAGCTTGGCAATCTCTATCATGTGTATTGCTCCTTCCGTTCACATCGCTCAATTCCAGGATTAGGCGGCCCATTTACAATGAAGGAGAAATCAGGCGGCGGCGTACTAATCGATTGGGGCGTGCATTTCCTTGATCTTATCTTCTATATTCTAGGTAATGACATTAAGGCACATACCGTGTCAGGTGCAGCTTATGGTGAGCTAGGGCGCAATATTAAAGAGTATGCTTTTACGAGCATGTGGGCAGGCCCACCATTGCTAGACGGAACGTTTGATGTTGAGGATTTCATTACGGGGCTAATCCGCACGTCGGGTCCAACGATTAGTATGAACGGAGCTTGGGCACAGAACATTGGCGAGAAGGCGATGTTTGTAGAATTTTTAGGAAGTAAGGCTGGAATCAAGCTGCAATATGGCGGTGAATTTACGTTATATACAAGTAAAAATGGCATGCTATATGAGACAGCGGCAAGCTTTACACATGAGGATATGTTCGCAGCTGAGGTTAAAGCTTTTCTAGAGTCGATTCAATCGATGGAGAAAAATCGTGCCAATATCGATCATACGTTGGTGACAACTCAAGTGATGGATGCTCTCTACGAGTCCGCTGCTATCGGAAAAGAGGTTACTCTATGAAAAAGATAGGCTTCATAGATTACTATCTAGATGAATGGCATGCTAACAACTATCCAGCATGGATTGCCGAGCGGGCTAAGCAGCTTGGGCTAGAATGGGAGGTTGCCTACGCATGGGCAGAAATCGACAAGCCTAACGGTATGACATCGGAACAGTGGTGCATCGAACAAGGCGTGCAGCAAGTAGCGACGATTGAGGAGCTGATCGAGCGATCTGATGCAATCATCATCCTATCGCCTGACCATCCGGAGCATCATGAACGTCTTGCTCAGCTCCCTCTACAATCTGGCAAGCCCGTCTATATGGATAAGACGTTTGCACCTGATCTAGCGACTGCACAGCGTATATTCAAGCACGCGAAGGAAGGGAATACACCGCTATTCTCAACATCAGCACTACGCTATGCGCTTGAAATTCAAGATCATGCGGCGAGAATCGAAGCGGATGCTATTGAATACTTAGCCGTAGCTGGACCAGGTAGATATGAGAATTATGCTGTTCATCAGTTTGAAATGATCGTAACCTTGATGGGAACGACCTATAAACGAATAAAGAGTCTATCGACTGAAAATGGACGCCTTCTCATTGTAGAGCTGCCGGATGGGCGGCAGGCCTCATATCTTCAGATGAAAAGCGCACCGTTTCAGGCTATTATTCAACGGAGTAACGGTGAAGGAAGCCTTATTGCTCAATGCTCGAACATGTTTGAGCAGCTGATGGATGCTATATTAAAATTCTTCGAGAATGGCAAGCCGCCGGTACAGCCAGAGGAGACGTTGGCAGTCATTGCGCTTATCGAGGCAGGTCAAACCGCTCTTGCACATCGCGATGAGTGGATCGAGATAGCAAGTCCGGTAGAGGAGGCGAGCGAACAATGAAGCTAGGAATAAGCACGTACAGCCTTCATGGCGCTTACAAGTCAGGTGAGCTTACGCTAGAAGGAGTTATTGAAACGATTGCGGAGCTTGGTGCAGAGCATGCAGAGATCGTCCCGATTGGATATAACCTTGTTGAGCAGGCTGAGCTGATCGAAGTCATCAAGCAAACAGCAAACAATGCAGGGTTAGAGCTGTCTAATTACGCCATTGGTGCTAACTTTTCTGGCCTAGATGAAGAGGAAAGAGAGCAGGAGATTGCAAGAGTTAAGCGAGAGGTTGATGTGTGCGCAACGCTCGGTATTAAGCGTATGCGTCATGATGTAGCGAAAAGTGATGACCTATCGATCGGCAATTTTTTAGAAGAGCTGCCAGGACTCGTTGATGCATGCCGCCAGATCGCTGATTATGCTGCAGCTTACGGAATTACAACGAGTATTGAGAACCATGGATTTTTTGTTCAGCATAGTGAGCGAGTGCAAGCAATTGTTGGTGCAGTGGCACGTGACAATTTCCGTACGACGCTTGATATCGGTAATTTCCTATGTGCCGATGAGGATCCTGTGATCGCGGTTGCTAACAATATTCATCTTGCTTCGATGGTGCACTTTAAAGACTTCTATGTTCGCTCAGCACGAATCAAGCCTGGTGCAGGCTGGTTCAGCTCCTCGGGTGGAAGATGGCTCAGAGGCGCTATCGTTGGGCAAGGTGATATAGATATGCCAAGCATTGTTGAGATCGTTAAGCGTAGTGGCTATGACGGTTATATATCTATAGAGTTTGAAGGAATGGAAGAATGCAAGCTAGGTACAAAGCTTGGCTTCGATTATGTGAAACGGATGTGGGATGAGCTTTAATCTGAAAATTAAGGAGTGTGAGAATACGATGACAAGGCCAATCATGACTAATAAAATTGGTGTTATTGTTGACAGCTTTGGTGTTGGAGTGAAGCAAGGGCTGCTCAAGGCAAAGCAATTGGGTGCAGATGGAGTGCAAATTTATGCAGTAAAGGGAGAGTTCGATCCTGCGAACCTATCAGCAGCCGCGCGCAAGGAATGGAAGGATTACATCTCATCCTTAGGTCTAGAAATCTCTGCTTTGGTAGGCGATCTTGGTGGTCATGGCTTTCAGGACCCTGCTCAAAATAAAGAAAAAATTGAAAAGTCCAAACGGATTATGGAGCTCGGATTGGAGCTTGGCACGAACATTGTAACTACGCATATCGGAATCGTGCCAGAGGATAAGAATAGTAGAATTTATGCGACGATGCATGAGGCTTGTGAGGAATTAAGCAGCTATGCCAGCGGATTAGGTGCTTATTTTGCGATAGAAACAGGTCCAGAAAGAGCAGTACAGCTGAAATCATTTTTAGATGGCCTTGGCTCGAAGGGAGTCGCGGTTAATTTCGATCCCGCCAATATGGTCATGGTTACAGGTGATGATCCGGTGCAGGGGGTATATACGCTGAAGGATTATATCGTTCATACGCATGCTAAGGATGGCATTAAGCTGGCTGCTGAAGTCGACCCTAGAGAAGTTTACGGTGAATATGGCTACGAATCAGAATTAGACCACGACAAAATTGCCGAGATGGCAACGAGCGGTCCATCCTTCCGTGAAGTACCGCTTGGAGAAGGCAAAGTACAATGGAACGACTATTTACAAGCGTTAAATGATATTGGCTACAAGGGCTATTTGACGATAGAACGAGAGGTAGGCACGAATCCTGAAGCGGATATTGCGCTAGCGGTCAAATTCCTGAAGTCATACCGTACAACGTAGGTTGGTTGATAAAGTTAAAGCTTGTTCTCTTAAACTAGACAATCTGTTTGGAAGCAAGGCATGGAGGCTGAAATTGCGCTCTGTGCCTTGCTTTTGTTTTAAGTCATTATAGTTGAATAACGATGCTTGTACATAATTGATTTGGACGATACGCTGTTTCAAACGAATAGGATTGTAAGAGAAGGAACAGATGCTTACTTTTTGGAAAGACTAGTCGAAAATATATTGGGGAAGGTCACTACTCGTACGTGTAGCTCTCATTAAAAGGGACGATCGGTCAATATCGTCCTTTTGTGGTCTTCTAATAACTATCAATAAAAAATGAAAAGATTAATAAAATTAAAATAAACTTGATTTTTATTTAACTATAAATTAAAATATAAATAAATTTAATTAATGTGAGGTGGAGGTGAAGGAATGGAAAGTAAAGATATTCCTAGTTGGATTTATGCATTAGAAAAAGAGGATATAGAGTTTATCAAAAAATTTGTCATTCATTCAGGCTCATTAAAGGAAGTTGCAAAGCTTTACGAAGTGTCTTATCCAACTGTGAGAATCAAGCTTGATCGTTTAATTGAAAAAATCAAATTAAATGACGAAACGGAAAATGAAGACTTTATTCAGTTTGTAAAACAGCTTGTTATTGATGATCGAATTGAATTAGAAGAAGCAAAATTAATTATTGAGAAATATAAAAAAGAAAGGAATGAAAATTAATGTTTGGATTTGGAGATATAGCAGATGTATTTATTATTGCAGCTTGTTTAGGGGGGCAATATTTTTTAGCTAGCCGTCATCATATATTTTGGGGTGCATTACTACCTGCTGCTTTTGTCATTTGGAGAGGGACGCTACTTTTCACAACGAATAATAACGTTTTAGCACAAATACTAATTATAGCTGTTGGACTTGCCTTTCTTTTAGGACAATGGGTACAAGGGAGAAAAGCATTTAAAAACAAACAAGAAAAAGAGCTGCTCAAAATGAAAGCACACGACATCGTATAGAGAGCAATATAGTGAAACAACTGAACTTATAGTTTACGTGGATGTACGAATTCAGAACAATACGCAGATGTGAAGATCTTAAAGAGCGATTCTGTTGAAGTAGGGAGAGAGCTGCTCACGGTTTTGGTATAAATATAAGCGGAGACAAGGCGAGGCAACAAATCACATTTGTTGTCCTCGCCTTATTTGCTTAGTTTGTGATTACTAGTGATTACCCTCATACCTTTCAATGATTGAATGAATCGCAGTTAGTATTTCTTTCGATTTCGAGGAGTTTTCATCTGTAAATAGATTAGAAGGAGCATGGTCGAATACCTCTAATAGACTGAGTACGGAGTCATAATATTTAATGTAAGAATCGTCTAGCTTATCAATACCGATATTCTTAATCTCAGTTAACGAATTAAACATTAAACTAATAAATCTGGATAAAGGTTTTTGCAATTCGTCTCGCACGATAGCATCTAAAGTCGTCTTATTAATATTATCTTGATTTAGTGTGCTATAGATGGTCTGATTATTGCGACTTAGAAATCCATCTATACGCCCTTCCAAATACTCGATGTTTTCTCGCTCTTGATCATCGACAATGAACTGTAAGATGACTCTATATTCGTGGATAATCTCTAATAATTCTAATCGGAAATTATTTTCATTCGAAAGGATTAACTGAACGTTCGAATAGTTATTCGATTCATCTTTCGTGCTACAACCCGTAAGCATGGAAAACAAAATGGTAACACATAAAATGAGTTTTGCTTTTCTCATTAAGTTACTCCTTTTAGGTTGCTATATTTTTATATAGCTCTTTAGCTTCTCACTGGAGCTGCAGTAGTCTACCATTATCTTACAGCAAAAATTAGACGTTACAATTAGTTATCATATAATAGATGTAAGTAAAAGAGAACAATCATGCTGGATTGCTCTCCTTCTTTCTCCATAGGCGGTAAAGTCCTTGAATTAAGGTAATAAAGGCAATGAGCTCTATAGCTGTCAGCATAGTGTGTATGATACTAATAAGCTGCCCCCCACTTATTCCAAACAAGTCTTGAGCCGATATAATAATCCGTTCGGATAATAGAGAGATGAAAAATTTTATAATCTCGACGACTATTAATAATAGAAAAAAAACAGTGCCTTCTCGAAAAGCGTGCTTGCTGCTTAAGATTAGTCCGACAATAAAACAGATGAATAATATAATAGGAAATGCAAATTGCAAATAATTGATAAAGATAGCAAATCACCTCTTTCATATAATTTTAACCATAAATTTCATTATTTTCTACTATATGAATCCAATAATTAAATTTTACGTATTAAACATAAAAGATTCGGTAATGGGAGGCGGTACTTGATGGCGATAGATTTTAAGCAGTTGATTGAAACAAAGGAACGGTTGCATGAGCATTCACGGTTGGAAAGCAGACGACAGCTGCTAGCTCAGCGCATGAGAGAGCAGGAAGCGCTAATTATTGAGCTTAAGGTGAAGCTTGATATGGAGCAGCGGGATGTAGAGAAGCTAACAACAATGTCGCTAACGAATTTATTTCATACTATTTTGCGCAGCAAAGAGGAGCAGTTAGAGCTTGAACGTCAGGAGGCCTTGGCAGCAGCGTTGAAGCTGCAGGAAGCTGAGCAAACGCTGGCAGAGTTAAAGGAAGAGCAGAAAGAGAACGGCTTGAAATTAGCTGAATTGGCTAATGCAGAATCCGAATACAACCGACTAATGCACGAAAAGGAAGAATGGCTAAGAACATGCCCGCAATCAGCGCTTGAGCTTGATGAGATGGAGCTGCTAATTGCAGAAAAAAGTCTGTTGCTTAAAGAGCTGCGTGAAGCACTATCGGCTGGGAAAAGTGTAATGTCACACCTAAGTGATGCTTCCAATAGCTTAGAGAAAGCTGAGAACTGGGGAAATTGGGATATGTGGGCAAACGGCGGATTAATAAGCACTCATATTAAGCACGAACATATCGATGATGCGCGCAGCTATATTCATAACGCTAATCGACAGCTAGAAGTCTTCCATAAGGAGCTTGCTGATCTGAAGCAAGCTATTGATGTTCAAGTAGATATAGGCGGAATACTTAAAATGGCTGATTACTGGTTTGATGGGTTAATTGCGGATTGGATTGTGCAGGGTAGAATCAACGATGCTCAGCAGCAGACATTGAATGCTCTTCATCAAGTAAGGATGGTCGTTAATACACTTGAAGCTAGTATACGGGCAGAAGAAAATGAGTTGACGATGATGTATGAGAAACGTAAGCTTTGGATTGAGCAAGCCAGCCTGTAACACAATAGATAAATTGTTCACTCAAGATCTGCAGTGAGCATGCAGAAACAATATATCCATGTACATAACAAAGCACTCCTTACAGCTCACGACTGTAGGAGTGTTTTGTTTATGGTGCTAACGATGGAAATTAGCTTTTTTACTACTCCACAGATTGTAGAGCCCAATGACTAGTATGACGTAAGCACTGATTTCGACCAATAATATCACTAGATTATGAATACTTATGAATAAGCCTATGCTTATATCGAATGCTCGAGATTGTAGCATACGATTGATAAATTGCGGAGAGATGTAAGAGTAAGCCTTCAGCAAGATCATCATGCTAAAGAAGATGAGTCCAGCCTTGAACGAGTTTTTCGCACATTGAATAATACCCAATACTAATAGTACGATAAAAGCAATAAGAATGATGATGTACACAGCTGTAATTAAATACATATTAATCACCTCCTATACTGTATAGGGATCGATGCAGAGTCTGTATAATAACGATGCCTATTATCACTCTATAATCATCCGTTATGTTCCAATAATGAAGTAAACTGCAAATTAGCTCTTCTATCCATTTCTCTCATTGCTATGCTACAATGAACTGCGAATACTGACATGTTTGCATACTGGGGAGGATGCTTGAATGAAGCTTATTAAAGGAAGCATCATATCTAAAATTATTATTAGCTTAATTATTGCGACCACTATACCATTTATTATATCCAACTATTTGTCTTATCAGATTACAGGTAAAGAGATCAAGAAGCAGTACGTAGAACTGAATCAAAATTCAATGTCGATTACGATGTCCGCGTTACAATCCTATCTCCATGATTTGTCGTTGCTTGGCTTATCGTACTTCTCTGATCCTGCGCTTGTAAGACTGCTTTCATCGACAGAGCCACAATCACCGGCAGAAAGCGTATATATTGCGCAAAGGCTTGGGCAAATTTATGCAAATTACGGGGAAGTAGGCACGGTCTCCTACAAGAGTGCACTTACGAATAAGCAATTCAATATTCGCAATACTTACAATTCGAAAATTACGATACCTGACTTTCGAAATGGAGAGCTGTCGTATGCTCATAGCGAGCTTCAGCATCCCTTTCAAGTAACGAATATTAATCGCGAGCTAAGACTGCGCGTGAATAAGCCCTTCATTGATATATCTACTCGAGACGTTATCGGGATCACGACATTTGATGTGAAGACCACGCAAATACAGAGCATGCTTGCATCGTTAACGACAAGCGAGCAAGGTCCGGTATACATGTTTATCGGTAAGGAGATGGAGCTGCTCTATGCAACGGAGAGTGAAGCAGTTTCATCATTAACAGAACATAGCTTGGCTTGGCATAATGAGCTTGAGGCAGCATTGCAGGCTTCGAGTATAGGCATATCCAAAGGGGAATTACAAGCGAAGGAAGGCAGCTATGTCTATTATCGGGAAACAGTAGATAATGGCTTGACTGTGACACTTGTGAAGTTCATACCGCAAGCACTCATTAATGAGGCACTTACCGCTGCATTAGGCAAGACCTTGTCGATTCAAGTGATCTCGATTGTATTTGTTTCGATATTGGCAGCAATCATTTCGTATTATATGCTGCGCAGAATTAAGCATATGCTGCGAAATATAAAAAAGCTGCAAATGGGAAATTTCCGACTAATGAAGAAGGCTGCCCCTGCCACGCCGGATGAGCTTGACCTTCTAGAGATTCGGTTTCAAGAAATGGCGATTGAGCTGGATGAGCTGTGGAATAAGCAATATCGTCATCAGCTAGAGCTGTCTCAGGCAAGACTAAAAATGCTGCAGGCACAAATTAACCCGCATTTCTTCTACAACACATTGCAATCGATTGGCACGCTAGCAATTAAATCTAATGCTAGTGAGGTGAGTGATCGATTGGCTGAATTTGCCGCATTATTCCGTTATTCTATGGATATTGAAAAGGAAGATGTGCTGCTATGGGAGGAAATCGAGCATTTGAAGCATTATATGGTGCTGCAGCAGGGACGATATAAGCAAAAGCTCCAATTCGAGCTGAAGTGTCCTGAAGAAGCACATCACATTCACGTACCGAAGATGATGCTGCAACCGCTTATTGAAAACAGTATTATCCATGGGTTGGAGCGTGGGCAAGGACATATTCATATCGTTGTTGATATTACATTGTCTCAGCATGACATGTTAGTTGAAGTAATAGATAATGGAAAAGGCTTTACAGAGCAGCAAATTGAGCAAGTAAAAGCAAGCTACGTTGAGCAGCAGGTTATCGTAACAGAAAGACAAGGAATTGGCTTGTCCAATGTACTAAAAAGATTATCGCTGTATTATGGCCGAGCGTTCCAATGGTCTATTGAGAGCAAGTCTTATGAGCGCACAGTTGTAGCATTACGGTTGCCAATCGAAACACCTAGGGGGAACGAGCATGAAGCTGCTGATTGTTGATGATGAAGAGCATGTGCGTGAGGGCATAGAGCTTTCCATTGATTGGTCAAAGCACGGGATTAATCAAATACTAATGGCTGACAACGGCCTAGAAGCACTGGAGCTGGTTAGGCAGCATCATCCAGAGCTAATCATCTCGGACATGAGCATGCATATTATGGATGGTCCACAGTTTCTAGAGAAGCTAAGAGAGGAAGGTTGGACATCCAAGGTTATTGTGTTGAGCGGATATCAGCAGTTTACTTATACACGCGCAACACTGCTTGCCAATGGTATAGATTATTTGCTTAAGCCATTCAAAATTAGCGATCTTGATCAAGCGATTGAGAAGGCATGCAAGCAAATAAGAGAGGAACAGCAGGCACGGCTTAAAGAGCTAAGCAACAATTTTCGTTTAAATGAGGTAAATAATATAGTTAATGAACAGCGCTTTGCAAGCCTAATCGAGGAAGAGCAGAACGGAAGCCGTGCGATTTCAGACTTCTTAGCTACCTTAGGCATTGACCCTGATCGTTTCTATGTCATCACATATCTACCAAGAAATAAAGATGCTATCGTTAAACAATATTATGAACGCGACGAGCAATTGTTCAACTTTGCCGTCAAAAATATAATAGAAGAGTTATTCACGCCGCTTGGAGCTTGGTATTCGCTACAGTACCAATCATTCATTATATTGTTTGTTAGCACGAGAATGCTGCCCGATGACATCGAGAAATCTGTTTATAGACTTCAGGAGGCATGGCAGCGCACGCTTCGACTTTCCTCCTTTGTAGGCTTTCGCAGTGTAGCTTTAGCCGCAGATAAGCTTCAGCAAGTATTGCTTGAGGAGAAGTCCGTGATCCTCAATAGCAATGTCCTTAGTAGCTCGAAGCAGATTGAAAAGTCCGAGGCATCCTTGTTTTTCATTGATAAGGAGCGTGTTATTGTAGAAGCCGTTCGCTCAAAAAATAAGCAATACCTTCATGAGCTGGTCGATGAGTTTACACGTGAATTGACGGCCGGGGGCCGATTAACGTTAAGAGAGCTGCAGCATTATACGGTGGAGATAAATTTGCTATTGATGCGTATCTATGTTCAATTAAGTGATGATCGTTTTCATGCTACGATGCCTTTATGGCTTGCTCAGATGGAGGAATGGTCAGCGAGACTGAAGCAGACCTTTAGCGACATTGTCGAGCTTATCGATTACAGTAAAGTTGAGAGTGGTTCTGTACAATCAATTGCTGCCGTTCGTAACTATATAAACGACCACATGAAGGAAGATATTACTCTGGCAAGTCTTGCCGAGCAATTTCATTTCTCTCCTCAATACTTAGCTAAGCGATTTAAGGAAGAATATCAGACAACGATTATGAATTATTTATCTCAGCTTAGAATGGATAAGGCCTGCTCACTGCTAGTACACACTGACTTAACGATACACGAAGTAGCAGAGGAGAGTGGCTTCGAAGAGCTTAATTACTTTAGCAAGGTGTTCAAAAAGCATATAGGCATGACGCCTACCGCTTATAGAAAAACGTATAAGCCGTAATACTTAATACTTATTAGCATCCAGCAAGCAATAAATGACAAACTCTTACTGAATTTGTAGGATTGTCACTGTTGCTGGATGCTTTTATTTATTTACTCGGACAGCAGATTCAAAAATTACTCATTTAGGTGAATATAACACCTGTGGTCAGTAGATGATAAAAAATATAATTAAAAGGAAGATAATTTTAGGGGGTATTACAATGATGAAGAAAAGATGGGCATTCGTCCTACTGTCTGCGATGTTAATTGTATTGTCAGCTTGTGGCAACAATGCAAACAACAAAGCCAATGAAGGCACAAGCAACACAGGAAACAACGCTAACCAAAGCGAAAAATTAGAAAAGATTACGTTGTTCCAAAGTAAAGTTGAAATTGCTGAAGCACTTGAAAATCTAGTGGTTAAGTATAAAGAAGAAACAGGTAATGAAGTTGAAGTATGGGGATCCGCTGGTGACTCTTACATTACACAGCTACAAACAAAGCTTGCAGCTAATGAAGGCCCAACGATTTTCTCCGTACAGCCAGGTGCAGAGGCTGAGAAATTCGCTTCCTACTACCATGATATGACGAATGAGCCGTATGCGGAGTATATTTCTCCTAACATGGCACTAGAAATTGACGGTAAAGTGGTGGGTATGCCAATCGGTGTTGAAGGCTTCGGTCTTGTGTACAACAAAGAGCTTTACGACCCTTCTAAAGTAACGGATACAAATTCTCTAGTTCAACAATTAGAGCAGTTCAAAGCTGACGGTATTAACGGTCTAAGCTTGTCTCAAGAAGCTTATTTCCTAATTGGTCACATCATTAATACTCCGTTCGCATTACAGGAAGATCCTGTTGCTTTCATCGAGCAAGTGAACAAAGGCGAAGTGAAATTGTCAGAAGTTCCAGCATTCCAAGAGTTTGCTCAAGTAATGGACGCGATCCGTGCTAACTCCGTTAATCCAATGGAAGTAACGTACGACACGCAAATGGGTGATCTAGCGACTGGTAAAACAGCAGCTGTTCACCAAGGTAACTGGAGCTACGGTATGCTAGCTGATTATGATGAAATGGAAATCGGTATGGCTCCACTTCCGATTCTAGGAAACGATAAACTAGCGGTTGATATTCCAGCTGGCTGGGTTATTAACAACAAAGCATCAGAAGCTCAAATCAAAGCAGCAAATGCTTTCATTGATTGGCTATACACAAGTGAAACAGGTAAAAACACAGTAGTTAATGATTTCGGATTCATTCCAGCTGTAACAACAATCGAACCAACTGGACTAGATCCACTATCACAACAAGTATTTGATGCAACTCAGTCAGGCAACACTATATCTTGGGCACTAAATTATTTCCCACAAGGGATTATCATTAATGATCTAGCGCCTCTAACATCTGAATTTTTCCTTAACACTTCCATGACTCCAGAGCAATATCTAGAGAAGCTTGGTGAAGTGTGGGCAAAAGCTGCTAAATAATACAGGGATGTGCAATATGGAAAGCCTAACTCTGAAACATGAAGTTAGGCTTTCGTTTTATCTACTACGACAATTCTGGTGAAAGGGTGATTTCAATTATGAATAGAAATAGCAAGCTATGGTATATGCTTTTTACAATGCCGCTATTTTTAATTTTCTTAACGGTCGTCGTCATTCCATTTTTGATCGGGATCTATTATTCCTTTATCGACTGGGATGGTATTCCGAGCAACCCGAAATTATTCGTCGGCTTGGATAACTACGCGACACTATTTCAGGATCAACGTTTTCTTGATTCCGCATGGCAAACAATCAAATTTACAGTATTCGCTCTAATTAGCGTCAATCTGTTAGGCTTGATCTTCTCCTTAATCGTAACTGCAGGTTTTAGAACGAGCAACCTAGCACGTACCCTGCTATTTATGCCAAACCTTATTGGTGGTCTAATCTTAGGTTACATTTGGCGCTTCATTTTCACGGATGGATTTAAACAGATAGGTGAGACAACAGGAATAGACTCCATCTTCTTTAATTGGCTCATTGATCCAAACTATGCCTTGCTAGCTCTTGTTATTGTATTTACATGGCAAATGGCAGGCTATACGATGGTTATCTATATCGCTGGTATTCAAGGGATTTCCGAAGAAGTGATGGAGGCAGCTAAAGTAGATGGAGCAAATTTATGGCATCGTATTACGAAAATTGTTTTCCCATTGTTGATGCCATCCTTTACAATTTGCTTATTTTTAACATTGTCCGGTGCATTCAAAATTTACGATGTCAATTTATCACTAACCAATGGTGGTCCAATTCATACAACTGAGCTATTTGCAATGAATATCTTTAATGAAATATTCGGATATGGTAACTATGGACTTGGTCAGGCTAAAGCTATTGTGTTCTTTGTGATCGTAGCACTTGTTACGCTTACACAAGTGGTGATTACGAAACGAAAAGAGGTGCAGATGTAATGGGCAAAGCTAGAAATGGTGTAATTTCAACGCTAATTGTCATCGGTGCACTGCTCTTCTTGTCACCGATCTACATTATGCTCGTCAACTCCTTCAAAACTCGTTCGGAGCTTTATGAGAATGTGCTTGCATTACCAGGCTCCTTTAGCTTCGAATATTACGCAGGCGCAATGAAGAAGATGAATTTCCTTACCGTATTAGGGAATTCACTCTATGTTACGATCGCAACCGTGATTTTTGTTGTTATTCTATCATCTATGACAGCATGGATGCTTGTACGTCGTGACAATGCGATGAGTAAAATTATATTTTTCTCGTTTGTAGCAACGATGTTAATTCCGTTCCAGACATTAATGATGCCGCTAATGCAGGTTATGGACTGGATTCGTACGAATTTACATTTACCAATGCTTAATACGCATGAGGGCTTGATCTTTATGAATATCGGCTTCCATGCTGGTATAGCCGTATTCTTATATCATGGCTTTATTAAGTCGATACCGATCGCTCTTGAGGAGGCTGCTGTTCTAGATGGGGCTAGTACATTTGGTGTCTTCTGGAGAATTGTATTCCCACTATTAACAAGCATCACGGTTACAGTAGCTATACTTGACGTTATCGCTTCATGGAATGACTACCTGCTACCATCACTAGTGCTTTCTGATAAAGGACTGCGCACGATTCAGCTTTCAACCTTCTATTTCTTCGGAGAGTTTACGATTGTATGGAATCAGGCAATGGCAGGCTTAACCTTAACGATTATTCCAGTCGTCATATTCTACGCTTTTGCACAAAAATACATCATTAAAGGAATTGCGGCAGGAGCGGTTAAGTAAAGCTTTTGTTAGCTGAAAGGGAGCATGTATGAGTAATAAAGTCATCATGGAGGGAGCATTATTTTACGTAACCGATTCGTATGGTAATGTCGATCCAAAGCTAGAAGCAGGTCATGGCTTATATATGAAGGATACCCGGTTCCTAAGCCACTATGAGCTGCGCATTAATGATCAGCTTCCAGAATTGCTAGAAAGCAGCGTGTCGGAAAGCTATCTGCTGACGACGATGCTAAAGCATGAGGTAAAGGATGTTGGAGCAGTTGAAATTAAGCGCAGCAGCTTTTTGCACGACAATGTCATGCATGAGCAACTGCTAGTTACAAATTATTTCTTATCTCCGCAGCAGGTTAAGCTTACACTGCAATTTGATGGGGATTTTCAAGATATGTTCATCGTACGACGCTATCGCACTGGCGAAGTTGGGCAACGTATGGATACGACCTATAACGGCAAGATGATGCAGCTTCAATATGTTGGCAAGGATGAGCAGATCCGTAAAACGTCAATACATTGGGACGGCAGCCCAGAGGTTCGCCAGTCTGAGCAGCTGCTTCAATATACGCTAGATTTAGCTCCGGGAGAGCAACAAACGATACAGCTTGTTATTAAACCACAGCTTACACCATTAAATGCTAATGCTGGTGCAGAGACTCTACTAGATGGCGAGCTGCTCTCCTATAACGAGGCATTACAAAGCCTGACTAGCAGCTACGATCAGTGGTTGACGAGCAATACACGTGTGATGAGCGCTAATTCTCTATTTAATACTTTATACGATAGAAGCTTACAAGACTTACGTATGCTTCAGCGGGATATCGGCTATGGTGCAACGACGGTTGCAGGCTTGCCTTGGTTTGCTACAGTGTTTGGCAGAGATAGTATTATTACTTCAATCTTTATGCTTCCGCTACATCCGTCGCATGCATTAGGTACGCTGCGTACACTCGCAGCGTATCAAGGTAAAGCGGATAATCCTTGGCGTGATGAGGAATTCGGAAAAATTATGCATGAAATTCGTTTTGGTGAGCTTGTGCAGACTGGTCAGTCGCCATTTTCACCATACTATGGTGGCGTTGATTCGACACCGCTGTTTCTTGTGCTGCTCGTTGAGTATGTAAGATGGAGCGGTGATCTAGCGATCGTAGATGAACTAAAAGACTCTATTGATGCTGCGTTATCATGGATCGATACACGCTGTCAGCGGAATGCGGCAGGGTTTTTAACCTACCAACAAGAAGCAGAGCAGGGCTTCCCTAATCAGGGTTGGAAAGATTCAGCCAACAGTATCGTCAATGAAAATGGGGACCTTGCTACAGCTCCGATTGCGCTCGTAGAGGTTCAGGGGTACATCAGCTATGCGAAGCAAGGCTTAGCTGAAATATTCGCCAAGCTTAATCAGGCTGAACGCAGCCAGCTGCTCAAGCAGCAGGCGGAGCAGCTAGAGGAGAGAATTGTAGAGAATTTCTGGATGGAGGATGAGCAGTTTTTCAGCATTGCGCTTGATGGCGAGCTAAAGCCTGTCCGTTCTGTTACGTCTAACGCGGGTCATCTGCTGATGGCATCCTTCGTAAAGAATCAATATGCAGAGAAGATTGGGAACAGATTGCTATCAGAAGATATGTTCTCTGGCTATGGCATTCGTACGATGAGTAATCAGTCGACCGGCTATTATCCAATGAGCTACCATAACGGTAGTATCTGGCCGCATGACAACGGCATGATTCTACTAGGCTGCTTGCGTAGTGGACTTCAGAAGGAAGCAAGACATATCGTGTCCGGGCTGCTAAGAGCAGCTGCCGAAGTGCCAGATCAGCGTTTTCCAGAGCTGTTTTGTGGTTATAGCAAGCAGGAATATGATCGTCTCGTTCGCTATCCTACAACCTGTTCGCCGCAAGCATGGTCTGCTGCGACAACCTTCGTGATGCTTCAAGCTATGCTTGGCTTGCAGGTTAATATGCTGCAAGGTGAAGTTAGCTTAGCACCAGCACTGCCACTCGATATTCAAGAGCTGAATATTGTAGGCTTAACGATTGGTAAGGGAACATTGGATATCTATCTATACATTGATCAAGAAACCGACACAACGAGCGCAACCATCTTAAGCAATACGACCGGTTTGGACGTCGTTGTTCATTCATAATAAGCAGGATAGGGGTTTACGCTATGACATGGTCTATTGTGAATCAGTCGCTACTAGAGGCTGATCTACTAAATCAAGAGAGTATTTATGCACTAGGCAACGGTTATTTAGGTGTGCGAGGGAATTTTGAAGAAGGCTATCGTGAAGATATGAACAGCATACGAGGCAGCTATATCAATGCTTATCACGACGTCATTACGATTCCATACGGCGAGAAGCTTTATGGTTTTCCATCAACACAGCAGAAGCTAGTCAACATAATTGACGCACAAGGCATTGAAATTTTCGTAGGAAGTGCGAAGGAAAGATTCAGCCTGTTTTCTGGCGAAGTGCTTGCTTTTTCGCGTGAGCTGAAGCTGGATCAAGGCTATGCTGAACGACGCATTCATTGGAAATCTCCATCAGGCCAAGAGCTGGAACTGGTATTCCGCCGTATTGTATCCTTTGCTTCTCGTGAGCTATTCGTCATTGATGTAAGCATTGTACCTATTGCAGTGACAGGCGATATTACGGTAGTATCTACCGTTCAAGGGGATGTTAAAAACTACACAGCAGTTAATGATCCACGTGTAGCTTCAGGCCATGCTAAGCTGCTCACGACGACTGCGATTGGCTCTGAGGATGACATTGCTTATGTTCAGAATGAAACGTTAACCTCTAAGCTATCTGTTAGCTGTGCAGTTGCGCATAGTCATACCGATGCTAAGCAAAGAGAGCTTGTTGCTGAGCAGCAGCAGGTTAGCTACACTGCTGTCTTTGCAGGGGATCAGCCAATTACCTTTACGAAGTGGAATGTATATACCGATACGCTGCGTCATGGTGAGCAAAGCTTGGAGACTGCTAAGCAAAAAGCAAGAGAGCTCTCTGGTACCGGCTTTACCCAGCAACTTGAGCTGCAGCAGCAAGTATTAAGTAAGTTCTGGGACAAATCAGATATTGTCATTTCAGGCGATGCTGCGTTGCAGGAAGGAATTCGTTTCAATATATTCCAATTGCTGCAATCAGCGGGTCGCGACCAATACAGTAACATCGCTGCGAAAGGTTTGTCTGGTGAAGGCTATGAAGGGCATTATTTCTGGGATACAGAAATTTATATGTTCCCAGTATTTTTACTTACTCAGCCAGAGATAGCTAAACAGCTATTACTGTATCGCTATCAGATCCTGCCGTTTGCGAAAGAACGTGCGAAGGAAATGGGGCATGCTAAGGGTGCGCTTTATCCTTGGCGAACAATAGCTGGAACGGAATGCTCTTCATTCTTCCCATCGGGCACAGCGCAGTATCATATTAGCGCCGATATTGCCTATAGCTATATTCAATATTATATGGCAACAGAGGATGTTCAATTTTTTGCTGATTACGGAAGTGAAGTGCTCGCAGAAACTGCAAGACTTTGGATGGAGGTTGGTCATGAGCGTGATGGCCGCTTCTATATCGATGAAGTAACAGGTCCAGATGAGTATACTTGCTGCGTCAACAACAACTATTATACGAATGTTATGGCGAAGAATAACTTAGCGTGGGCGGCAAAGTCACTACAGCTAGTGCAGCAAAGTCTTCCTGAGAGCTATGAGCAGCTGCTTCAGAAGCTAGAGCTAACCGTCGAAGAGATCGACTCGTGGAGTCGAGCAGCACAAGTGATGTATCTGCCTTATGACGAGAAGCTTGATATTAATCCTCAGGACGATTCGTTCATGAATAAAAAGGTGTGGGATTTTGCTAATACACCAAAGGAAAAATATCCGCTGCTATTGCATTACCATCCATTAACGATCTATCGTTATCAGGTATGTAAGCAGGCAGATACTGTGCTTGCTCATTTCCTACTAGAGGATGAGCAGTCATTGGAAACAATCAAGCATTCCTATGACTACTATGAGCAAATTACGACGCATGACTCCTCATTATCCAGCTGTATATTCAGCATAATGGCTTCAAAAATCGGCTACGATGAAAAAGCGTACCACTACTTTAGAGAAACGGCTCGCTTAGATCTAGATAATACCCATGGTAACACGAAGGATGGCCTGCACCTTGCGAATATGGGCGGAACGTGGATGGCTATCGTGTTTGGGTTTGGAGGCGTAAGAATTAAACAAGATTCGTTGTCTCTAGCGCCAAAGCTGCCGGCAGATTGGAAGGATTATCAGTTCAAGCTGCAATATAAAGGACGCTCCATCGAAGTTAAAGTTACTCGTGGCGAGGTTGAACTGAATTTGCTGTCAGGTGATGCGTTAACAATTACGCTTTACGGACAGTCTGTTTCATTGAATCAGGGCGGCTCCTACAAGCAAAAAATATAATGATAAATTACGTTCAAAAAGCTCGGCTCGAGCTTTTTGAACAACCTCTAAAAGAAAGTGAGGGAACCAAGACATGACAACTACTCCAATTCAGGCTGTTATTTTCGATCTTGATGGTGTCATTACAGACACAGCGGAGCATCATTATCTTGCCTGGAAAGCTATTGGTGATGAGCTTAATCTACCATTTACTAGAGAATTCAATGAAAATCTAAAGGGTGTATCCCGACTTGAATCATTACGTTTGCTGCTTAGTCTATCCAAGGAGCCGCTGCACTATAGCGATGAGCAGCTGCATGAGCTGGCAGAACGAAAAAATGAGCTATATAAGGAATTAATTGCGACCATTAAGCCGTCGGATGTATTGCCAGGTATTCCAGAGCTGCTTGCTGACCTAAAGCAGCGTGGAATTAAGACCGCGATCGCTTCAGCGAGCAAAAATGCATTTTCCGTCATTAGAAACCTTCAGATGGAGGAGCAATTCGATATCATTGTCGATGCAGCCAAGATTAAAAATTCTAAACCTGATCCTGAGGTTTTTCTAGCTGCAGCACAGCAGCTAGGGGTTGATGCACAGGCTTGTGTTGGCATCGAGGATGCGGTTGCTGGGGTGGATGCCATCCTAGCAGCTAAGATGACAGCAGTGGCGATTGGGCAGAAGGATCACTTTCCTCATGCGCATCATGTTTATGCAAGCACAGCCGAGCTGAATGTTGAACAGCTGCTTCAGATACATGAGCGAGCCCAAAAATAGCATAGATTGTATAGAACAAATAAAGCAGCTGACACTTGTAATATAGTGTCAGCTGCTTTTTGATGACATGAAAGTAGTATAGATTATGTAGCGACGGACATGCTCATAAATAAGAATTTTCTTTAATTTTTCTTTGTTACTAATGCTTTTTGCCAACGTTATCTTGATACAGATCGACATACAGCTGCTTATTGGCATCGACCTGTGCAATAAATACATCTCGTTCATCATAAGCGCCTTTATTTTTAATTTCTTTCGTTAGCCATTGCTTATCGAGCTTGAGTGCACTTAGGTTCTCTTGCAATATATGGCCATCGACGATAAGTAGGGCTGGTGCGTGTTCATTTTTTACTTTCATCCCTAGTAAGCTAGCGGTGATTGGATCGGCCTCAGTTTTTTTCATAATACTTAGCTCACCGTTCGTTTCTAAGACTGCCATCTCTACGTCATCCAGCTTAAATACACCCTTCTCTCGAAGCATCATCATTAATTCATTGATGTTAAACTGGTTCTTCTTCATTTCATCCTCTAGAACCTTTCCCTCTCGAACAACGATAGAGGGCCTACCATCGGTTAGCCTTGCGAATGCCCTAGATTTTAATCCCCAATAGCCAAGTAGAATTGGAATAAGGCCCCAGACGATTAAGGAGATCAAGCCATTCGATATTTTAATGTTTTGATCCACGGACATCGTTGCTGCAATCGACCCTATGGTAATCCCAACGATATAATCAAAAAAGGTTAACTGCGATAGCTGCTTTTTACCCATAATTCTCGTTAAAACAAGCAGAACAATAAATGCGATAACAGAGCGAATAAAAATAACTGCGATCTCAGGCATACTGCTCCTCCTCTTACATGCAAAATGAAGTCTCCTGCATAAGTTTTGCTTATTATGGGAATTTCTAAGACAAAATATGCAGGGATAGAAGAAGGAGGCAGGAATATTCATGCGTTTTAATAAAGCTATAGCTGTAATTATCGTAGGTTTTACATTATGTTTCGTACTAACTGGCTGCTCTAGTGTTACAGGTCAGCGTGATTTTAATCAATTCTTGAGTAATCTAGAGCATCACTTGCATGCTGAGGACTGGGACGCACTACATAATCAAATGGACGACTTAATGAAGATATATGCAAAAAATAATTGGAAGCTTCAATTAATCGGTGATGAAGGAGAGTACGAACGTCTCCATGAAAGTATCAATCGGTTTACAACAGCGGTCGAAGCCAGAGAAACCATGGATGCCAAGCTTGAGCTGGCAACGCTGAAAACGATCATTGAGGATATTTATTCGCTGTAAAAATAAGCTTGAATCTAATTACATGATTTAAGGGAGCATGAGTTAAAACAAGGTCAGTCTGTCGTCCACGGATAGGTGGTACGACAGACTGACCTTTTGTCATTACGATATCAACTCGTTAATTTTGAGATTGAACAGTCTCTTGCTGATTCTCCTGCTGACCATCCTGCTCAGCGCTTGTTGCATTTGCATTGTCGGCAGCATCTAATGAAGGAATCGGTACGAACATAAGATGAAGAGGCATATTGCTTCCAGGTGCAACAATGTACTTAATATTAATGGTTTCTTGGAAGCTTCCGCTGCGATGAATAAATCCAGCTTCATCCTGACCCTTAAGAATACTATTAGACGTTAATGGGATAACCTTGTCATTAACGATGAGTGCGCCGCCATAATGACCACCACGAGGGTTTAATAGAACGGCAGTATGAGGCTCAATATCCAATGTAAGATCGTAAACTACACCGCCATTGCCATAGTTAATAAGTGGCTCACCTGTTACAGCGTCAACACCTGTAAGCAGCTTGTCGTGCTCTTGCTGCTTATCGCCTAGAACTAGCTTTTCACCACGATTTTCACCGAGCACCTTATCAACAACAAGACTTCTATTGCCACCCGAGAATGTTCCTCGAATATGCTTGCCATCATGCTCACTTTGTGGTAGTGTTTCTAGCGCTGCGATGCCATCTCCATCCTTTTCAGTAACAACTAATGAATATTTGATAGGAGTAGGGCTGTAATATTCACCAAAGATGGTTAGCGTCTTAGCTGGTGTAATCGCAGGAACATTGGTCATAAGCTCCACGCTTTCTCCAGGCAATAGAGTAACTGTTTCAGGCTGTAACGGCTCTAGAAGCTTCTCTAGGTAGCGTGCAGCTGCTGTTTTACCCGCTGTAGATACATGAGTTACAGGGCCAGCATAGACGAAGCGATTGGTCGAAACAGTCGTCGGCTCATCGCTTTCATTCGTTGCAATAAGATGCAGCTGGAGAGGCTGCTCCGCAATATTTTGCTTGTGTATATTGAATCGTACGGCACCAGAAATGGTATCGGCATAATCAATGGCTGCTCCAGTTAGCTGCTCAGGGCTATTCGTACGAACAGAAGTTACGTCCTCTGATACAATTCCATATGCAATCGAAGGAAGCGATAACGAGAAGGAAGGATCAACAGGGATTTTATCTCCCGGTACGGCGAAGTTCAAATAGAATTGATCCTTCGTGTACAAGACCTCATTCGAAACAGTGATCTGTTTTTCAACGGACGAGACAGCACCAAAATCATCCTGAACCTCAAGCTTTACCGTATACGTGCCTGCTTTGAAGAAAGCAGGTTCATTTCCAGTCCAAGTGTTACGAACAATTTTGCCATCGTCTGAGCTCAAGTTATTGTAGTAGATCGGCTCACCGATTTTATACGTTAATTTATTCGTAGAGAAGTCAGCGATAGGAGCAACATTAGGCTTATTAACTGTGATCGTAACCGTATATGGCTCACTCCATATTCCACGATTATCTTTTACTTGTCGAGTAATCGTGTACTGTCCAGGTTCAGCGTATGTCTCCTCTAATCCATCCCATTTCTCTTCAACGATGCTGAATCCACCTGTTGCTGCCGCTTGATCCTTAATTGTTACCGTAGTTTCCCCTGCGACAATGTAACGTTCATTGACTGAGAAATTAGCTTTAGGCAGCGTATTAAGCGTTAACGATATGTAGCCGCCACTTACCTGCAGACTGCTGCCAGTAGCATTCGCCCATGCACGTAGAGGAATCATAAGATGACCATTGCTTGTAAATGCTTTACCGCCAGCATTGGTTCTTTTTCCATCAACCGTTATCGTGCTTTCACCTTGCTTAAATGCGATTTTATGGCTGCCATTCGATGCAATCGACTGCTTTGTCTGGCTATCATAGCTCACTTTATATCCAAAAAGCTTAGCAATGCTTTTAAATTGTACATAGGTTGTCCCTTTTTCAACCTTCAGAGCTTCATCTGAAGAGGTAGGAACACCATTTACATAGATAAGGTTGCTATTTTTAGTAAACTGGAATCGATCGTTACCAGTAAGAGCCAATGATTGCTGCTCTACAGACGTCTGAGCAGCGTAGGCTACAAATGGACGAGCAGATTCGTTTGATTGTATAAAAGGTAATGCGGTCAAGCTTAATACAGCAACACTCGCTGTAACTACTTTTAAGTATCGTTTCATATTTAATCTCCTTTAAATGCATCTGGCTATTCTTTATTGATGGTTGCTAATAAATAAGACCTATCAAACGTAATAACATTAGGTTAAACGACATGTACGCTTTGGAAGTTGCGCGGCTCTAGTGAAATAAATGTCGCAAAAACCAATTGTTAACTTTCTGTGAACAACTGCTCAAGTAAAAATATGTAAGCCTTCATTAATAGTTACATAACGAGTACACATTGTCACGTGCAAAAGATTGGAAGTTGCTCAGTTAAGCTACATTTAAATAACGTAAATAATTGACATGATGTTCTATCTGTTATACTATATATATAACAGATAGAACATATATACAGATAAGTGAGGTGAAGCATGCGTGCTCTTATCTATTGATTTGCAATCTGAAACGCCAATTTATACGCAAATCGCTGAAAGTATTATCGAAGGAATCGCACGCGGAGAGCTGGCAAAAGGCGAAGGATTGCCATCTGTTCGTGCATTAGCCGTAGATTTAGGTGTAAATTTACACACGGTCAATAAGGCCTACCAGCTATTAAAGCAAGAGGGCTACGTTCAAATTAATCGAAAGCAGGGCGTAGTCATCGAACCAAACGAATTCCCGAAGGCCGATGAGCTGTTTAAGCGCAGACAGGCTGAACGGATGAAGCCTATTATTGCTGAAGCAATATGTCGAGGTATGACGCAGGAGCAGATTAGAGAGCTATTTTATGAGGTACATGAATCACTGCAGCCTCGCCAGCAATAGAACTATACTTCTAAAGGAGATGGGTCTGATGACAGGAGCTAATTTAGTTTTAATCGGTATATTTATTCCGGTAATATTATTAATGGCATTCACTCCATATTTAACACGGAGAACAGAAGCATTTGGCGTTACCGTGCCAGATGGTGTAAAGCAACAATCCTATATTGCGAGACATATTAAGCGCTATATGCTGTTATGCTTAGGCCTCGGTATTATACTTATAGCAGCGATGTTCATACTGATTAAGCCAGAGGGTAGTGAACAAGATCATTCGATATGGTATTCAGTCATAATTGTTAGCTACTTAGTTTTAACCTTTCTGGTTTATATCGTCAGTCATCTGCAAATTAAGGCTTGGAAGCAGCAGCAGCCCTGGTATGAGGAGACAAGCTCGTCTCAGAAGATTGTCGTTCAAACCAGATTTCATAAGGAAAAAACAACCATCTCACTTGTTTGGTATGTCCCTCATATCATTGTCGTCGCTTTAGCTATGGGATACAGCATCATTCATTACGACAAGTTTCCAGAGCTTTTACCGATGCAATATGACTTTAACGGAGAGGTGACGAGAGCGGTAGAGAAAAGCATAGGCTCTGTGCTGACATTATCGTGGCTATCCATAGCGATGATTATCGTGTTCATCATCTCGCATCTGTCTATTGCTAGATCTAAGCAAGTGATTGAAAGTCAAGATCCGCACGGTTCATTACAACGCAATGTCATCTTTCGTTACTCATGGTCTGTGTTTCTAGCTATTGCCGGATTTCTTGTCGTAATACTAATGGTGCTTGGTCAGCTTTCTCCTTTATTAGAGTGGTCTAGCAATACCTTTATGGTAATCGTCTTTGCTATTGTTGGGATTATATTGTTAGGGTCTATTCTATTGAGTGTGAAGCTAGGGCAAGGCGGCTCGAGATTGAAGAATAGTAATACTCAGCAGGGAAAAGCCTCCGTAGAGGTTGCCGATCTAGATCAGCATTGGAAGCTTGGCATCTTTTATGTTAATCGCAACGATCCAGCGATCTTTGTGGAGAAAAGATTCGGAGTAGGCTGGTCTATTAATTACGGTAATCCGATCGCATGGTTAATTACAATTGGAATTTTAGCGATTGTCCTCATTCCAGCAATATTTCTATAAAATTCAATGATTTATGTTGGGAAAAAGTAACTTAATAGTGCTCCAGACTTACTTCTTCGATCAAAATACGAATATTAAATAGAATTTTATATTAAAATATTCGTAAAACGTATTGACGGCATGTCGTAATTTCTATAAAATTGTAGACGGAATATAACAAAAGCATATTCTTTCGTATAATCTCAAGAATTGGCTTGAGAGTCTCTACAAGGTCACCGTAAATGATCTGGCTACGAAAGGTGAGAGAAAACCACTCGGCCGGTGGTATATTTTTCTCCTTTTTGCAAAGCCTAGGGAATGCGACACACAAGCATTTTTCTATGGCTTTTTTTGCTTGTTCCAACACAATTTTGGGAGGTAATATTCAAAATGGAGCGTTTCTTTCGTTTAAAGGAACTAGGAACAAATGTCAGAACTGAAATTATGGCAGGTCTAACGACTTTCATGACGATGGCTTATATTTTGGCAGTTAACCCAATGATATTGTCAAATGCTGGTCTTGATTGGACGGGAGTGTTTATAGCAACTGCTCTTGCAGCAGGTATCTTCACCATTGCGATGGGTCTATTCGTTAATTTCCCCGTTGCGCTTGCACCAGGTATGGGGCTAAATGCGTATTTCGCATCCGTTATTTTAGCTTCAGCGGCTACAGATGCACCGATTAGTCCGGCAATGGGACTAACAGCTGTATTTATTTCAGGTGTTATCTTTATTATTCTAACGATTACACAAGTTCGTCAAATGCTAATTGATGCTGTACCAGACAGCTTAAAGCATGCAATTACCGTCGGTATTGGTTTGTTTATTACGGTTATTGGTATGAAAAACAGCGGCTTAATGACGATTTCTGTTGAAAGCTTTGCAGATATTAAGGCATTTACATTTACACCTGTGACAGGTCCTGAGACTGTTATTGGGATTGGAAGCTTCTCAGATCCAACGATGCTACTTACTATTGTTGCTCTTGCTCTTATTGGGATTCTTATGGTGCTTCGTGTACCTGGAGCGATTCTATGGGGTATTCTTGGTACAACTTTAATTGCGATCGTAACAGGAAATGTGAATGTTAGTGAAACATTTGCAGGTAAAACTTGGATTCCTGACTTTACGACTATGCACTTTGCAGACTTTGACTTTGCAGGCGTGTTTGAAGTTGGTCTAATTACAGTTATTCTAACCTTTACATTCGTTGAGCTGTTTGATACCTTCGGTACACTAGTTGGTACGGCTACAAAAGCAGGTATCATGAAGGATCCAGTGGAAGGTAAAAAACGTGTAGGTAAAGCGATGTTTGTTGACGCAATCGGCGTAAGCGGCGGTGCGGTGCTTGGTACAAGTACAGTAACAGCTTTCGTTGAAAGCTCTTCAGGTATTGCGCAAGGCGGACGTACAGGCCTAACAGCAGTAACAACAGGTATCTGTTTCTTGCTTGCTCTATTCTTATCTCCGCTTGTAGCACTTATTCCAGGAGCTGCTACATCAGCTGCACTTATTATCGTAGGTGTACTAATGATGCAATCCGTGAAGGATATTGATTTTACAGATATGGTTTATGCTATTCCATCCTTCTTCACGATTGCGTTCATGGGCTTCTCTTACAGCATTGCTAACGGTATCTCTTTCGGTATCGTATTCTATGTTGTCCTAGCGACTATCGCGAATGTGACAGGTAAAGGCAAATATAAGGTTCACTGGTTAATGTGGATTCTTGCTGTACTTATTGCTTATCGTTATCTATTCATGGGTGGCGAATAAGAGCTTACATTATCTTAAAGCACGAACTTATAAAGAAGCAGCGCTTGGCCGGCGCTGCTTCTTTTTTATATGTTTATTGCCCGAGATTAAGCTGCCATTGAATCCCATAACGGTCGATCACTTGACCGTACAGCTTGCTCCAGAATGTCTCCTGCAGCTCCATTAAAACCTCGCCGCCAGCCTTGAGCTTTTCATAGACTTCTTTAAGCTCCTCGGCATGATCGCTAATGTAGGCAAGAGTGATGTTGTTGCCGACAATATAATCCACACCGGGAAATGTATCAGAGAACATAACGGTGCTTCCATTAATAATAAGCCGAGTATGCATCACTAAGTCCTTCGTGCTTTCATTAAATAGCTCCTTCGGTCCATCAGGAGAATCACCGAAGGTCATTATTTTCGGCTCTTCCGCATGAAATACCTCCTTATAGAAATGGACAGCCTCACGACAATTCCCGTTAAACGTTAAATAGACTTCAACCGACATGTAAAAGCAACTTCCTCTCTATTGTTATATGCCACCATTAGCATAACCACATTGCAAAGTGTTTATCTCTTAATAACCTTTACTACTTAGATCACGAGATCACCTCTACTGCAACTGACGATCAGTCAATCAGTATTTAATCAAATTGCATTTCTTCTATTATTAAAGGTACAATTTAGTTAGGAAGGTTCTGTATATCGTTAGAATTGGATACGAATACATAAATGGGAGTGTAAATATGTATAAAGTGGATTTAAATTGTGATATGGGTGAAAGCTTTGGCATTTATTCCTTTGGACAAGATGAAGAGCTGATGAAATATATAACATCTACAAATATTGCTTGTGGCTTTCATGCAGGCGATCCATTGACGATGCGTAAAACAGTGAAGCTTGCTCTTAAATACGATGTTGCCATCGGCGCGCATCCAGGTCTGCCAGATCGACATGGCTTCGGCCGTCGCATGATGGATATACCTGCGGAGGAGATCTATGGTCTTGTCCTGTACCAGATGGGTGCACTGCAAGCCTTTGCGGTTGCTGAAGGCAGCCGAATAAAGCATGTAAAGCCGCACGGCGCCTTATATCATATGGCGAACGAAAGTACAGATATTGCAGAAGCGATTGCGGAAGCGGCATATCGGATAGATCCAGATATGTATGTCGTTGGTCAATCCAACAGTAAGCTCATCAAGGCAGGTGCCAGAGCAGGGATGCGTACCTTGAATGAAGTGTTCGCCGACCGTAATTATGAAAAGAATGGTGCGTTAACACCACGCTCTCATGAACAGGCGCTTATTGTACAATCGAAGTTTTCATCAGAGCGAATGATTCGTATGGTGAAGGAGCATAAAGTCGAAAGTCGTACAGGGGAGGATATCCCTATGCGTGCAGATACGATATGCGTTCATGGCGATTCGCCGGATGCGCTGCAGCATGTCATCGAGCTATCTCAAGCGCTTAAAGCGGCTGGTGTCGATATCGCCCATCCTTCAAAGCTGGAGCTATAAGAGCAGTGGAGAGGAAGGGTGAGATAGATGAAGGCTGAGATTATGGCGCTAGGTGAAAAATCGATCATCATTACGTTAGGCGATGACATCGACGAACAAACACATAATAGAGTTGTACATTTGCTAGCTGAGCTGGAAGGTCATAAGCTGCAGGGTGTGATAGAGTATGTGCCTGCATATTGCACGATAACGGTTCATTATGATCCATGGCACATATGGAAGTGGGCAAGAAGCAATAATATGCAGCTGTCTTCTCCAAGAGTATGGCTCCAGAAGCAGCTAGAAGCGATCATCGAGCCTTATATTGAAGGAAAGAACGAGGAGAGCAGCAATAGTAGAGGTCGCATTGTTGAAATACCTGTATGCTATGGAGGCAGCTATGGACCAGATCTTGTAGATGTGGCGAGACATAATGAGCTTACGCCTGAAGAAGTAATTGCCATTCATTCGAGCGGCACATATCTCGTTCATATGCTGGGCTTTGCCCCAGGATTTCCGTATTTAGGTGGAATGAATAAGGCTATTGCAATGCCCCGTAAGGCGATACCGAGAGCATCTATCGAAGCGGGTAGTGTCGGTATTGCAGGAGCTCAGACTGGTATCTACCCGATATCTACACCGGGAGGCTGGAGAATCATTGGTCGTACGCCGTTAAAGCTATTTCATCCCGAGTTTGAGATTCCAACATTAATTGAAACAGGCGATCGTATTAAATTTATCCCGATCACGCACGAGCAGTTTGCTAGTATCGGCGAGCTGCATTGGACGTAAGGAGAGATCGTATGGCAATCGAAATGATAAAGACAGGAATGCTGGCTACCATCCAAGATCGAGGGCGCTTTGGCTATCAGAAATATGGAGTCAATGTGAATGGAGCGATGGATGAAGGCTCCGCTCGAGTGGCGAATCTGCTCGTAGGGAATCCAGAGGATGCGGCGGTGCTTGAATTGACCTTGTCTGGAGCAGCGCTTAGGTTTACAGAGGACCATTTGATAGCGATATGTGGTGCAAATATGTCACCTATGATGGACCAAGCCTCGCTTCCTATGTGGCAGCCGATCATTGTGAAAAAAGGCAGCATCTTAACGTTTGCGAGCTATGTAAGCGGCTGTCGCGTATATGTTGCAATGGCTGGTGGTATCCGGGTTCCGTTAGTGTTGGGCAGTAGCAGCACGAATATGAGAGGTCAATTGGGCGGATTTAATGGTAGGTCGTTACATAGTGGAGATATGCTGGAGGTTGGTCATGTTGATGAAGCCTCACGCAGTGCAAGGCTATGGAAGAAGCTGCAGCAGAGCATAGGGCCTGCGTTTAACGCTAAGCTATTCGCGATGGCTCCAGAAGAACAGGTTACGATACGATTTATTCCTGGACCTGAATATGAGCTGCTTACAGCGGATAGTAAACAGAAATGGCTGAATGGCACATGGCGTATTGATGCTCAGTCCGATCGAATGGGCTATCGTCTGCATGGCGAAATGCTGGAGCTAGAAGGCTCTAAAGAGATGATCTCGGAAGGAACAGTTCATGGACTCATCCAGCTTCCTGCCAACGGCCAGCCGATCGTCTTGCTATCCGATCGACAGACCACTGGAGGATATCCACGCATTGCCTTCGTTGCTGCGGTAGATATTCCGATGTTTGGCCAGCTAAAGCCAGGTGATGCGATTCGTTTCGTACCGGTCACCATTGATGAAGCTGAACATCTGCTGTTAGAGTATGAGCAGGATATGGCGATGCTTAAGGCAGCCATGATGTTAAAATGCAGTGGAGCTTAAGCTTACTTATTTATAAAACAATAAATGCGTAGGTAGCTTTCTCAGCTTGCCGTCTGACGGCGAATTAATAATATTTCCATTAAATATAAGCGACGCAGAGCCACCTCCGTCCATGTTATAGGCGGATTGAACATCGTATGAACGAAGGATGTTTTGAATTTCTGCAAGTGTAGCACCTGCGCTTCCATTCGTATTATAGCCGTCTGTGACGAATAGAATGATTTGATCATCCTTGAAATTCCCAAGCACAACGCGTGGTGCACGCTTAGGGGAGGTTTTCCACTTCGCTGGAATTGTTTGTTTCTTCCCATCCTTCAGGAGAACTGGAACGAAGCTTGCACCGAAGCGGGGCTTAAGCTTGTCCAGCTTCTCTTTATCCTTGAAGACACCGCCGATTAGTTCGTTCTGATCATTGAAGCCAGCAAAGAAGAGATTGTTCTTGCTAGGTTGAAAGCCGTTGACGTACTTTCCGTTAATGATCGTAGTTCCAAGCGGATAGCGCTTCGAGCCAGAATCCGCAAACCCACCAGCATTCACGGCAACAGCGGCGCCATACGTCTTGGCTGCTTTTAATGTAGTCATTGCATCTCCAAGCTCATCACCGCCGAGTACCATGTCGACAGCCTTAGATGACTTGAGTTTAATCTTTACGATGTACCCTTGAAAATGCTCATAGCTTTTATAATATAGCTGGGCCTTAAGCTTGCTGCTGTTAATTGTAGCTGAAGGAGTTCCTAGCTTTTTATTAAGCTTTTGATCATAAATCGAATACGGATAATTGAGTGTATCCTTAATCATTGGTACGATAGAGCTGACGAGCTTTGTCGTTTCACTATATTTAGAGTAGCTATGCTCAATATTCGCACGTGTGACTTGAGCAAGCTCAGTGCTTGTAGTAAGTGCTTCCGCAGCATGGTTGTATGCTTCAGCTTCGAGTACTGGCTCGCTGATTGGAGCTGGATCAGCTATGTAAGCTTTGGTACTGTTTAATAAGACAAGCGCGATAAAGCACCCGATGAAGGGGGCAATGACAAACAGCATGAGACGGTTTAGATACTGAATGCTACTTGTCATTTTAACAGCTCCATGCTTTTTTGAAGCTTTTGCAGCTGAGCTTTAATATCGTTGATTTGCGAGTATAGCTGATTGCTGTTGTCATTATTATTACTGCTATTATCCTTGACGAACGTAAGCAGCTGATTCAACTCTTCGATTTGCTCGCCAAGCGCGGCGATTTTTTCATTGTAGCTGCTATCCAGCTCGCTGAGCTTTGTGTTAAAGCTTGTCTCAAGTTCAGTTAGCCGCTGCTCAGTTTCTTGACTAAGCTGATCAGCTAAGCTTTGCTCTACATGGTTCATGTACGTATGAGCGCCATAAAGACCGCATGCGATAAGCAGCAGCCATAGCATCATAAAATTAACGAATAAGAGCTTGGATCGTCGCTTTTTTGCTCGCTCCTTTCGCTTCTCAGCGGGGAGAACGGGATTGGAATTTCTTTCTTGTTGTTGTACTTGCATGTCTGACACTACGTTTCACCTCAATACTATTAGACGCGTCTAGTTGAATAAAGTTTGCAACATTAAAATATTGTAACATTTTGATGGGGATATATGGGGGCATGTATAATTTTACATAATTCGGCTTTGATGACGATGTAACTTCATGGCAGCTGATTCGACGTCGAATATGGGGTTCAACCGAAAACTGCGGTGCTCACGTACCAAAATTACGTACGCTGCGCTCCTTGTTTTCTAGTTTTACCCCATCTTCTCGGTCCTGAAAGCCGAAAGGAGATTAGCTAAAGGTGTGGCTTTGATGACGATAATAACAGCGTAGCTAAACTTCTCTAAAAGCGACCTCCTGACGCAGGAAGGTTCGAGCGTTAGAGAAGTTTAGCGGAGTTGAACGCTAGCGAAAACTCTGTTGCTCACGTACCAAGTAACGTACGCTGCGCTACTCGTTTTCTATAACCCCTAGCGCAGCTTACCAACTCTAAAGCGACCTCCTGACGCAGGAAGGTTCGAGCGTAGAGATGGTTAAGCGGAGCGCTGAAAGCCGAATGGAGATTAGCTTAAAGGGTGGCTTTGATGAGATTTTAGCTACAGCGTAGCGCTGAGTAATCGTAGAATGCGAAGGATAAGCTTACAAGCAGGCATGTTCTTTAGGATTTAATGTAAGCATCAGCGGAGCTTAACTATCTCTAAAAGCGACCTCCTGACGCAGGAAGGTCCGAGCGTTAGAGACAATTAAGCGGAGCGCTGAAAGCCGAAAGAGGTTAGCTTGAAGTGAAGGCTTTGATGACGATGTGACAATATTGGTATACTAGAGAAGACCCCAGCGGAGCTTCCATCTCTAAGCGACCCTCCTGACGCAGGAAGGTTCGAGCGCAGAGATGGTAAGTGTAGCGCTGAGTAATCGTAGAATGCAAAGGATAGGCTTACAACAGGCATGTTCTTTAGGATTTAATGTAGGCATCAGCGGAGCTTAACTATCTCTAAAAGCGACCTCCTGACGCAGGAAGGTCCGAGCGTTAGAGACAGTTAAGCAACGCGCCGAATGCTCATACAAACGCGCAGGATATGCAAACTAAAGCATTTATCTTTAGCATATAAAAAACTACAGCGTAGCTTACCATCTAACAAGCGACCTCCTTCCGTAGGAAGGTTCGAGCATAGAGATGGTTAAGCGGAGCGCTGAAAGCCGAAAGAGGTTAGCTTGAAGTGAAGGCTTTGATGATGATGTGACAATATTGGTATACTAGAGAAGACTCCAGCGGAGCTTCCATCTTTAAGCGACCCTCCTGACGCAGGAAGGTTCGAGCGCAGAGATGGTAAGTGGAGCGCTGAGTAATCGTAGAATGCGAAGGATAAGCTTACAAGCAGGCATGTTCTTTAGGATTTAATGTAGGCATCAGCGTAGCTTAACTATCTCTAAAAGCGACCTCCTGACGCAGGAAGGTCCGAGCGTTAGAGACAGTTAAGCGAAGCGCTGAAACTTACGCGAAAACCGAAGCTATGCCAACTAAAGCATTTATCTCTAGCATGTAATAAAAACATCAGCGTAGCTTACCATCTCACAAGCGACCTCCTTCCGCAGGAAGGTTCGAGCATAGAGATGGCTAAGCGGAGCGCTTATAAGGAGGTAATATATATGGCAACACAACTAGCTACCTTTGCAGGAGGCTGCTTTTGGTGTATGGTTACACCATTTGATAAAATGAGAGGTGTACATTCTGTCATCTCAGGATATACGGGTGGCGACACACCTAACCCTACGTATGAGGAGGTATGCTCCGAATCAACGGGTCATGTAGAGGCAATTCAGATCGAGTTTGATCCATCGATTATCAGCTACGAGGAGCTGCTGGAGAAGTATTGGCAGCAGATTGATCCTACTGATGCTGAGGGCCAGTTCCACGATAAAGGTCACTCTTATCGTACCTTCATCTTTTACCACTCCGAGGAGCAAAAACAGGAGGCTGAACGCTCCAAGCAATGGCTGCAGGAAAGCGGGATTTTCAGTAAGCCGATTGTGACAGAGATCGTACCAGCGAAAGAGTTTTATCCAGCTGAGGAGTATCACCAGGATTACTACAAGAAGAATCCTATGCGTTATAAAATGTACCGCAAAGGCTCAGGCAGAGATGAGTTTATTAAAAAGCACTGGTCAGTGAAAAAGGATGATTCCGAGCTTAAGGCTCGTCTGACACCAATTCAATACGAGGTTACTCAGCGTAATGCGACTGAGCCGCCGTTTCGTAATGAGTTTTGGGACCATACGGAGGAAGGCATTTATGTCGATATCGTCTCTGGAGAGCCATTATTCAGCTCTAAGGATAAATTCGATGCACATTGCGGCTGGCCAAGCTTCACTAAGCCGCTAGAGGATGACCATGTGCTTGAGGAGCTGGATGTAACGCATGGTATGATCCGCACGGAGGTTCGTTCCAAGTTTGGCGATTCGCATCTAGGGCATGTATTCGAAGATGGGCCACAGCCAACAGGATTAAGATACTGTATCAATTCCGCTTCATTAGAGTTCATACCGAAGGCAAAGCTTGTTGAACGCGGCTATGCAAAGTACTTGAAGTTGTTTGAATAATACAGAAGCACAACGACATACATTGATACAATCGATGGGGAGAGGAGATATGTACATGTCTAATGTGTCATCAGCACAACGTGAAGCAATCTTAAAAGCGCTAAAGGAGCGCAGAACGGTAGGTCGAGTGAAGAAGGATGAGGTGCCAAAGGCACTCATTGAGCAGCTTATTGATGCTGCAAGCTATGCGCCAAGTCATTATAATACACAGCCATGGAAATTTATTGTGATGACCGGGGAAGGGCGAAGCTTGCTTGGGGAAGGCTACGCGAAGGTACATCAAGCAACGACTGGTGAGTCCGATGCGGAAAAGCTTGAGAAGGAAGCGAAAAAAGCATTTCGAGCTCCTGTAGTTATTGCAGCAATATGTTCACCGTCTGAAGATCCACGCGCGATTATGGAAGAAGAGCTTGCAGCAACCCACGCAGCAGTTCAGAATCTATTGCTAGCTGCACATGCTTTAGAGCTTGGTGCAATATGGCGCTCTGGCGCACCGTTGTATCACCCAGTCATGCATGAGCATTTTCAGCTATCAGATAAAGAAAAGCTAGTTGGGCTTGTATATGTCGGCTATCCAGAGCTTGTACCAGCTGCACCGACTCGCCGCTCCGTCGCTGATGTAACGACGTGGGTCGAGGCATAGTGTATGTAATAACGAGGACGTTATAGTTTCGAGTAGTAAAACAATTTGTGGAACAAGTATAAAGCCCCGATGATGCTTCGATAGGTCATCGGGGCTTCTATTTTTTATAGAATAAAATCTCTCAGATCTAGATTTTAGTATGCTAACGGAATATAGTATATTGACGCTAGAGGTGTAACAATTTATGGTAAATGTGCAG
This sequence comes from Paenibacillus camelliae, assembly GCF_023715345.1. GTDB lineage: Bacteria > Bacillota > Bacilli > Paenibacillales > Paenibacillaceae > Pristimantibacillus > Pristimantibacillus camelliae. The sequence continues at coordinate 34,648 of NZ_JAMBNY010000012.1, read as the reverse complement.
GTGGACTCCGGAGTCACTGATCCTGTAAGTGCGCGTTAGATCACGATAAAAGGAGGAATTGACTAGATGACCAGCAAACTCAAAGCATTATCTTATTTGCTTGTTTTGACGTTTCTAGTTACAGCTGTTCCTACAGTGTATGCAGCTGTCATCCCTCACGATCAAGTTGTAGGCTTTACTGAGGTCACACCTACAACGACTGCACAGATTGCAGCAAAGACATTTCAGCCGACATTGAAGGTGACCACAGGCTGCGTACCCTTTCCAGCCGTGGATGCACAAGGGAATACGAGTGGAGGACTAGCCCCTTCAGGAGGCTCTAGCTCAGGCTGCAGCTCCAGTCCTGGACAGGTTTACTCTCGCGCAGCATGGTACAACGGAGTATACGCCATTATGTATTCGTGGTATATGCCTAAAGACTCGCCTTCTTCTGGATTAGGTCACAGACATGACTGGGAGGCAGCCGTCGTATGGATTGATAATCCAGTAGCAGCTAATCCACAGATTTTGTCTATTTCCTATTCACAGCACGGTAACTTTTATAATGTAGCTCCAAACAGCTCCAACACGAATGGAACTCACCCTAAGCTCGAGTACAAGAGCACATGGCCACTCAATCACGCTCTATTCACAACAAGTACAACCGGTGGTTATCAGCCTTTGATTGACTGGGATGATTTGACGTCTGCCGCTAGAAATGCATTAAATACTACTGACTTCGGATCGGCTAATGTTCCAATGAAGGACTCGAATTTCACAAATAATTTAGCGAAAGCTTGGTTTAATTAAAACTACAGATACACAACTGTGCGGCCTGCTATTGTAGCAGGTCGCTTGTTATTTCTCTTCCGCCATAGCTCCTTCATAGAGTGATAAGCGAGCAGAGATGCAGGAGTTACTAGTAAAGTCATCAATACAATAAAGGTATGCTGTATGACAGAAGAAACAATAGGAGGCATGATAACTAGGCTTTACTGAGGTTTCACCAATTTATCTCGTTACACTATGCCACGTAATTCGCCCTATTGTAACAGCATAGCAACATACAGCACACCTTCTATGGATTACTGAATATAAGCTAATACGTTCGCTACATATTATAGTAGAAAAACTTATAAGGTCTAGAAAGTAGATTCATATTTTTTTAACTGTAAAATTCTCACTAAGTAGGTACCAGTTTGTCTCCGCTGGAATGCCAAGCTTCCAGTAGCTAACGCCTCGAAGTCCGTATTGCTTGACGAGATTAAACTTTGCCTGCAGGCTTCTTGCGTCCTCGAACCAAACAATATGCTGCTTGCCCTCCGTATCATAGAATGAAAAATGCGGAGACTGAGCGGTATTGTCATATTCAATGGCAGCCTTTCGCTCTCTAGCTAGATTAATGGCAGCATTCGTGCTAAGCGCGGCAGCTCTCGATTCACCTTCAACAAAAGGCAACGTCCAATGGTAGCCGTATAGCGGGATACCCATCATAATTTTGTTTGCTGGTATTTCGGTAAGCGCATAGCTGATTACTTTAGCAACTTCATTTAGAGGTGCAACTGCACGAGGCGGTCCGCCCGTCCAGCCCCATTCATAGGTCATAATAATGACAAAGTCTACAATTTCCCCATGTGCCCTGTAATCGTGAGACTCGTATAATATTCCAGGCTGATCGGCGCGATATTTAGGGGCGACGGCCGTTGAAACGAGATAGCCAAATTGGTGTAGATGAGCTGTGATATCTCTTAGGAAGTTGTTATACAGCTCTCGATCCTCTGGAGGAATATACTCGAAGTCAATGTTTAGTGCTTTGAAGCCACGCTCCTGCATCGTATTAGAGACCGTGGTGATTAGATGCGTGTACGATAAGTCATTATTTAACACCTCGTGGATGAGCTCTCTAGAAAACCCCTCCTCGGAAATGTTCGTTATGGCCATCATTGGTGCAACTCCACTTGCAATGGCAGCCTCCCGCACAACTTCATCATTAAGCTCAATTAATGTTCCGTCCGTTTTGATCTTATAGCTGAACATCGTTGCATAGGTCAGTTCATCGCTAATTTGCCTGATCTCAGCAGCCGCTTCTTCATCCATTCGTTCCATATACCCGTTAACCTCAATCGTTGTCAGCTTAGGTGGAGGGATGATTAATGTTTGACCAACTTGAATCATCGCTGGATTCGTCAGCTGATTAGCAGCAGCAAGCTCAGTGAGCGTTAATCCATATTGTCTTGCAATTGACCATAACGATTCCCCTCTTGCTACAGTATGTGTTCTATTTCCTGGCTGAGATGGAATGATTAGTGCTTGACCTACCACTAGCGGGTCACTTTCCTCGATCGCATTTACCTCAACGATATGCTGAAGTGGAACACCATACGTTTGAGCAAGATTCCACAAAGAATCATTCCTTCTCACAGTATGAATTTGCATAGTAAGCCTCCTTTCGTCATCATCATAGCTCCTACAAATTGAGTGAGCACACGATATGCTAAATGTATATTCCTGATTGGTGAACTGTAGTATCAAATACGTTATGCGGCGCTCTAAAAATTCGACTTTTAGTCCAAGATGATCATAAGCGACTGCAGCTTCCTGTAACGCTTCACGGATGGCAAAAGGATCGGTTGCTAAGTCAAAGGTAGAGGTTCAGAATTAATATTCGCTCTACAGATGACGTTTAATGTGAGATTTTATACTTCTTACTGAAAAATCGTCGGATAATCTAAATTTTATAGCTGCTACATGTCAGAAAAACGAACTATAATAAATGAACATTAATTAATGTTCGTATTTTGTTGACAGTGCACATATAGTTCGATAAACTATAGTTGTTGTTAACAAGAAAATAATTATCTCGTATAGGTTTGAGGGAATGGCTCAAACGTTTCTACCCGGAACCAAAGCTTTCTGGACTACGAGCTTCGTAAATAGATTGAAGAAGAAAAGGTTGGAGCATGCATGAGAGTTGTCAGAATAGCATAGCTGCTTGTCAATCGGTGTAGCATTTATATGGACATGTTACTTATTCTTCGATCAAGCCATTAGTGGGAACAGCGAGAGAATTCTGCGCTTGTTCATCGAAGTCAGTAGCAATTCGAGAGATTTATTGCTATTGGCTTTTTTTATGTCAATTATTCGTAAACACTTTATATAAGAAAGTAGGTTTTTCGTAATGTCTGCATTGGTTGGCGTAATTATGGGAAGCAAGTCTGATTGGGCAACAATGAAGCTGGCTTGTGATGTGCTAGAAGAGCTGGAGATTCCATATGAGAAAAAGGTCGTATCCGCACATCGCACCCCTGATTTAATGTTCGAATATGCGGAAACAGCTGCAGCGCGTGGTATTAAGGTGATTATAGCGGGAGCAGGTGGCGCAGCGCATTTGCCTGGGATGGTAGCCGCGAAGACGATACTCCCAGTGATCGGCGTACCCGTTAAGTCCTCAACTCTAAATGGACTAGATTCCTTGCTGTCCATCGTTCAAATGCCGGGCGGCATTCCTGTTGCAACGGTAGCGATTGGCAATGCAGGTGCTACTAATGCAGGGTTACTGGCCGGGCAGATGATCGGAGCCTTTGATCAAGAGGTACAGGCACGTGTGACTGCACGACGTGAAAGAGTTAAGCAGGAAGTGCTGGAAAGCAGTGAGGAGCTATGAGTATCGAGCAGCAGGCAATGATAAAGACAATTCTTCCTGGTGCGACGATTGGGGTACTTGGAGGAGGTCAGCTTGGCCGAATGCTGGCTAATGCAGGCAGTGAGCTCGGCTACCGCTTTATCACGCTTGACCCTACGCCGAACGGGCCGATGGGGCAGGTATCAGAGCAAATTGTTGCTGCCTATAGCGATGCAGATGCGGCACGCATGCTTGCTCAACAAGCGGATGTGATTACGTACGAGTTTGAGAATGTTAGCTCGGAAGTAGCGGGAATGCTGATGAAGGAAAGCTATGTGCCTCAAGGCAATAAGCTGCTTCATACGACTCAGCATCGCTTGCGTGAGAAGCGTGCAATTGAGGCGGCAGGGGTACAGGTTGCTCCATATCGTGAAATTACGTCCGTGGATGATTTACGAGAAGCCATTGCACATTTCGGCACACCGTCTGTTTTGAAAACAGCAACGGGTGGCTACGATGGTAAGGGACAATGGGTCATTCGCAGCGAGGAAGAGATCGAAGAAGCTTACGCTGCACTTTCAAAAGCGAAAACTGAGCTCGTGCTAGAGAAGTTTATTCGTTTCACGAAAGAGATCTCGGTAATTGCTGCAAGAAGTCCACAAGGTGAAGTAAAGGTATTCCCAGCATCGGAAAATATTCATGTGCAAAATATTTTACACTTATCGATTGTTCCTGCACGTATCTCAGATGATCTGCGCCAGCAAGCGGAGCAGCTAGCGATTCAAATCGCCGAAGGCTTACAGGCTGTTGGGCTAATCGCAGTCGAGATGTTTGTTACAGAGGAAGGAAGCTTGTTCGTCAATGAGCTAGCTCCAAGACCTCATAACAGCGGTCATTATACGATGGAGGCTTGCATAACGTCACAGTTTGAACAGCATGTTCGCGCAGTATGCAATTTGCCGCTTGGTGATCCATCGCTTCGTCAGCCAGTCGTTATGGTCAATGTGCTTGGTCAGCATGTAGAGCCGCTGCTGGAGCGCATGGCTGTACAGGATTCACTAGCAAATGAGCTTCAAGTGAGTACGAAGGTTCATCTGTATGGCAAGGCAGACGCGGTGCATAATCGTAAAATGGGCCATGTGAACGTGCTAGCTTCCTCTATAGAACAGGCGATGCAGTGGATTGAGCGTACTGGGATATGGTCAGAGGAATGGAATAGCTGGAATAAATAAAAAACGTTGGAAGGGTGTACTTAATGTTAGAACGTTACAGCAGACCAGAGATGAGAGCCATCTGGACAGAGCAAAACAAATTTCAAGCGTGGCTAGAGGTTGAACTTTGCTCATGTGAGGCTTGGGTAGAGCTTGGTGTGATCCCTCGTGAGGATGTAGAGGCATTGCGTGCGAAAGCGACATTCGATATTGATCGTATCTATGAAATTGAGCAAGAGACACGTCATGATGTTATCGCATTTACACGTGCCGTATCCGAAACGGTTGGACCTGAGCGCAAATGGGTGCACTACGGTCTTACCTCTACCGATGTCGTAGACACGGCTAATGGATATTTGCTTCGTCAAGCGAACACAATCCTTCGTAAGGATATTGAAAACTTTATCGCGATCCTGCGTGACCAAGCGAAAAAGTATAAAGATACTCCGATGATGGGACGTACACATGGTGTTCATGCAGAGCCGACAACATTTGGCCTGAAGCTTGCCCTATGGTATGAGGAAATGAAGCGTAATCTTGATCGCTTCGAGCATGCAGCTGACAATGTGCAATACGGTAAAATTTCCGGTGCAGTTGGTACGTATGCGAATATCGATCCATTCGTAGAGCAATTCGTATGTCAAAAGCTAGGCATCAAGGCAGCTCCAATCTCGACTCAAACGCTGCAGCGTGACCGTCATGCTGAATATATGGCGACACTAGCATTAATTGCAACTTCTCTAGATAAATTCGCAACAGAAATTCGTGCGTTGCAAAAGAGCGAGTTCCGCGAGGTAGAGGAACCGTTCGCGAAAGGTCAAAAGGGCTCATCGGCTATGCCGCATAAGCGTAATCCGATTGGCTGCGAGAATATTTCCGGCTTGTCGCGTGTGATTCGTGGTCATATGCTAACAGCCTATGAGAATGTAACCCTTTGGCATGAGCGTGATATCTCACACTCTTCAGCAGAGCGCGTCATCCTTCCAGATGCAACCATGCTGCTGAACTATATGCTGAATCGTCTTGGCAACATCATTAAAAACTTAACGGTATTCCCTGAAAATATGAAACGCAACATGCAAGCAACGTATGGCGTGCCATTCTCTGGCCGCGTCATGACGAAACTGATTGATAAAGGCTTCAGCCGTGAGCAAGCGTACGATACGGTTCAGCCACGTGCGATGCAGGCTTGGGAGACGAAGGTTCAGTTCCGCGAAATCATTGAAGCGACCGAGGAGATTACTTCGGTACTTTCTCCAGAGGAGATTGAGGATTGCTTTAATCCGGCGTGGCATCTAAAACACGTCTCTACAATCTTCACCCGCTTAGGTCTTCTCGAAGATTAGGACGATGATTATGCTGGTGTAGCGGATTCGGCGTCGAGCTTTGCGTTCATCGCTTGCTTCAGTGCTCACGTACCTAACCCGTACGTTGCGCGCTTCGCGTCACTAGCTTCACGCAGATCTCTCGGTCTTAATCTCCGAGAAACTCGGGGAAGTCGGCGAGTGATCACGAAGTGATGCTGACGCAGCGTAATCGGCGTCGAAGATGCCGTTCATCGTTTGCTCCAGTGCTCACGTACCAACTACGTACGCTGCGCTCTTCACGTCACTAGCTTCACGGCATCTTCTCGGTGCTGACTCGCCGAACGTTCGAGGATGTCCTCGTGTGGGTAGCGACCTCAGGAAAGCTTCGTGAGTACCTCGGTGGGGGTGTGAAGGTCGGCAGCTTCGCTGCACTGCTTCACGAAAGATCTTCTGTCGCCTAGATGCGCCCTATTAATCAAAGCTTTAGATCATCATCATTTAGGAGGAATAGGTTCATGACTACGCAAGTGAAGGCCATCTCGTCTGCTGCTGAGTATGTGCGAGCCCCGCTTATTTATAAGGGCAAGGTTCGAGAGCTGTACGATTTGGGAGAGCATTTTCTGATTGTCGTAACAGATCGCATCTCAGCGTTTGACTATGTGCTTGACCCAGCAGTTCCTGACAAGGGCAATGTGCTTAACTCACTATCAGCTTATTGGTTCGCGCTTACCGAGCATATTATTGCCAACCATGTCGTGCATACGGATGTATACAAGCTTGGAGATCTTATCACGGAGCCTGAGCTGCTGAAACATCGCGTTACCGTTACGAAAAAGGCGGAGCGCATTGATATGGAATGCATCGTGCGCGGCTATATTACTGGTGGTGGCTGGAGACAGTATGAACAGACTGGTGCTATTAATGGCGATGCATTGCCGGCAGGCCTTCGGAAAAACGAGAAGCTGCCTGAGCCGATTTTTACACCTTCTGCCAAAAATGATATCGGTCACGATGAAGACATTTCATTCACCGAGATGAGTAAGCGGATTGGCAAGGAGCTTGCTGAGGCACTGCGTGAGCGTAGTCTTGCATTATATAACTTTGCGCATGAGTATTGCCATGAGAAAGGTATTATTCTAGCAGATTGTAAATTTGAATTTGGTATTATTGGCGGCGAAATTATTTTAATTGATGAAATTTTCACACCAGATTCCTCGCGTTTCTGGGCAGAAGATAAATTTGCTTATGATATTGAAATCGACAGCATGGACAAAGAGCCCGTACGCGCATATTTGCTAGGCTCAGATTGGGACAGAGAAAGCATGCCTGCTCCTCTTCCTGCACATGTCGTAGAAGAAACAACCGCACGTTATCGTAATATTTATACTCGTCTAACTGGCAAGCAATTAGTATAACCCATTAATATATCTGCGATATGGATCGCGACTACTACAGGTCTATAGGAGGCTATTATGAAGGCTACGGTTTATGTAACGATTAAAGAGAATGTACTTGACCCACAAGGAGCAGCAGTGAAAGGCGGACTTCACTCCCTTGGTTTTGCAGAAGTAGGGAAGGTTCGTATTGGTAAGTATCTTGAGATTGAACTAGACACAACAGATCGTGCTGAAGCAGAAGCTCGTCTTAAAGTGATGTGCGAAAAGCTACTAGCTAATACGGTTGTAGAAGACTACCGATTTGAACTGGAGGACTAATGTGATGAAGTTTGCGGTACTTGTATTTCCAGGCTCGAACTGTGATATCGACTGCTATAAAGCTGTAGAGCAAACCATTGGTCAAGAAGTAGACTATGTATGGCATACAGCTACTGATCTTTCAACATACGATTGTATTCTAGTACCTGGAGGCTTCTCCTATGGTGACTACCTACGTTGTGGTGCAATGGCCAGCTTTGCAAATGTTATGAGTGAAGTGAAGAAAGCTGCAGAAGCAGGTAAATATATTCTAGGCATTTGTAATGGATTCCAGATCCTTACAGAAGCTAACCTTCTGCCAGGAGCGCTTATTCGTAACACTGGCTTGAAATTCCGTTGTCACCAATCTCAGCTTGAGGTTGTGAACAACAATAATCCTCTCACTAGTGAATATGAGCAAGGGGAAATCATTAATATTCCAATCGCTCATGGTGAAGGTAACTACTTCTGCGATGATGAGACTTTAGCAGAGCTGCAAGCAAATAATCAAATCATTTTCCGTTATGCGGGAGATACCAACCCGAACGGTTCAATTCTTAATATAGCAGGGATTAGCAATAAAGCAGGCAATGTCGTTGGTATGATGCCTCACCCTGAACGCGCAGTGAATGAGATCCTTGGATCTGCGGACGGTAAACGCATGTTTACTTCGATTTTGAATGCATGGAGGGAACAACATGGCACAGCAATTAACAGCTAAGGAACCTACCGCAGAACAAATTGCGGAGCAAAAAATTTATCAGCAATTCGGCGTTTCAGATTATGAATATGAGCTAATCTGCGGCTTCCTTGGTGGACGCAAGCCTAACTACACTGAGATCGGTGTATTCAGCGTAATGTGGTCTGAGCACTGTGCTTATAAAAACTCTAAGCCGATCTTGAAAAAGTTCCCGACAACAGGTCCTAAAGTATTGATGGGTCCTGGTGAGGGCGCAGGGATTGTAGATATCGGTGACAATCAAGCGGTTGTGTTCAAGATTGAATCGCATAACCATCCATCCGCTGTTGAGCCTTATCAAGGCGCTGCGACTGGTGTAGGTGGAATTATCCGCGACATTTTCTCTATGGGTGCTCGTCCAATTGCATCTCTAAACAGCCTGCGTTTTGGTCGTCTTGAAAATGAGCGTGTGAAATATTTGTTCGAAAACGTAGTTAGTGGAATTGCAGGCTACGGTAACTGTATCGGTATTCCGACCGTTGGTGGAGAAGTAAATTTCGATGAGAGCTATGAAGGTAATCCACTCGTTAACGCGATGTGCGTCGGCTTAATCGATCATGACAAAATCCAACGCGGTGTCGCTAAAGGGGTAGGTAACCCGGTATTCTACGTAGGACCTGCAACGGGTCGCGATGGTATCCACGGTGCAACGTTCGCATCTGTCGAGCTGACTGAGGAGTCTGAAGAGAAGAAAACGGCGGTACAGGTTGGCGATCCATTTATGGAGAAGCTTGTTATGGAAGCGACCTTGGAATTGATCAACTCTGGTATCGTTCTAGGTATTCAAGATATGGGTGCAGCAGGTCTAACTTGTTCATCCGCAGAGATGGCATCTAAAGCAGGTAATGGTCTAGAGCTATATCTTGACGAAGTGCCACAGCGCGAAACGGGCATGACACCTTATGAAATGATGCTGTCTGAGTCTCAAGAGCGTATGCTGTTCGTTATCGAGCCTCAGCATGAAGCACAAGCGAAGGAAATCTTCGATCGCTGGGGAGTTATCTGCGTGAAGGTTGGTAAAGTAACTGACGATGGTCGTTTGCGTCTATTCCATCAAGGAGAAGAAGTTGCAAATATGCCGGTTAAGGCGCTTGTAGATGAGTGTCCAGTGTACAATCAGCCGTCTACTGAGCCAGCTTACTATAGCGAGTTTGCTAACGTAGATACTGGTGCTTTTGCAGAGATTACTGATCTGAACGGAACGCTTGAGCAAATTCTTGCTTCGCCTACCGTAGCGAGCAAGGAATGGGTTTACAATCAGTACGATTACATGGTGCGTACGGCTACTGCTGTACAGCCGGGCTCTGACGCTGCGGTTGTGCTAGTTGATGGTACACGCAAGGCGCTTGCAATGACAACAGATTGCAACAGCCGTTATGTATATCTTGATCCACAAGTAGGCGGCAGCATTGCTGTATCTGAGGCTGCACGTAATATCGTGTGCTCCGGTGCTGAGCCGCTTGCGATTACAGACAACTTGAACTTCGGTTCTCCAGAGAAGCCAGAAGTATTCTGGCAAATCGAAAAATCCGCTGACGGTATTAGTGAAGCTTGTAATGCGCTTGCTACGCCAGTTATCGGCGGTAACGTTAGCTTGTACAATGAAAATGCAAAAGGTGCAATTTACCCAACGCCGGTTATCGGTATGGTTGGTCTAGTGCACGACGTTGATCATATTACGACGCAAGGCTTTAAAAAGGAAGGAGATGTTATCATCCTTCTAGGGGAGACGAAGGCTGAATTCGGCGGTTCTGAGCTGCAATATGTGAAGAACGGTGCTCCTTCAGGTCGTCCACCAGCGCTTGATCTTGAGGTTGAGAAAAAGCTTCAACAGTCTGTGCTTTCTGCAATCCAGAGCGGTCTAGTTGCCTCTGCGCATGACCTATCTGATGGCGGTTTTGCCGTAGCTATTGCTGAGTCTTGCATGAGCGGCGGCATTGGTGCGAGCGTTACTGTAAGCACAGAGCTTCGTACAGACCACTATCTGTTCAGTGAATCACAATCACGTATTCTGCTTTCAGCTTCACCAGAAAAAGCTGATGAGCTTGTTGCTCATATTGCTAGCCATGGTGTTAAAGCAACTGTACTTGGTACGGTAGGCGGCAAGGATCTTAATATTTTGGTCAATGATAAAGCAGCGATTCAAGCGCCAGTAGCTAATTTGGAGAGAGTGTGGAAGGAAGCGATCCCATGTCTAATGAAATAGCAGACTTGAAGCTTTGGACAGGAGATCACTATAACGAGGGCATCGGTCGAGACGATATTTTCGATAAATTAAGAGAGGAATGCGGCGTATTTGGTGTCTACGGACACCACGATGCTGCCGCTGTTTCCTTTTTCGGTTTACATGCCCTTCAGCATCGCGGTGAGGAAAGTGCGGGAATTTGCACAGTAGATGGCAGTGACGGCAACAAGTTTAACTATCATCGTGAGATGGGGCTTGTGAAGGAAGTGTTCGATCAAGCGATCCTCGATCGTTTGAAAGGTGAGCGCGCAATCGGTCACGTTCGTTATTCTACTGCAGGTGAGAGCAAGCTATCGAATGCTCAGCCGCTTATTTTCAAATACCGTGATGGGGATTTAGCGATCGCGACCAACGGCAACATTGTCAATGCACCTGAAATTCGTAAAGAGCTAGAGGATAACGGTTCGATCTTTCAAACCTCCAGCGATACAGAAGTCATTGCGCATTTGATCGCGCGCTCGAAGAAGGATTTCGTAGAGGCTGCACGTGATGCACTGCGCCGTTTGGTCGGAGGCTTCGCTTTTCTGCTTATGACGAATGAAAAGCTGATTGTAGCATCGGACCCTCATGGTCTGCGTCCACTATCTATGGCTACCATTGGTGAGGGCTATGCCTTTGCCTCTGAGACCTGTGCCTTCGAGACGATAGGCGCTCAATATGTGCGTGATATCCAGCCTGGCGAGATGATTATTCTTGATGAGTCGGGCATCCATTACGATCGCTATGACGCAGGTGAATCTCGTCGTGCCGTATGTGCGATGGAGTATATTTACTTCGCACGTCCAGACAGCGACATTCAAGAGATTAACATCCATGCTTCACGCAAGCGGATGGGTAAACGACTTGCCCAGGAGTCATTTGTTGATGCTGACGTAGTTACAGGTGTTCCTGACTCAAGTATTTCAGCAGCAATTGGCTACGCAGAGCAAACAGGTATTCCATATGAGCTTGGGCTCATTAAAAATAAATATACAGGTCGTACCTTTATTCAGCCTTCGCAGGAGCTGCGTGAGCGCGGAGTGAAGATGAAGCTTTCTGCTGTACGCAAAGTCGTAGAAGGAAAGCGAGTGGTCATGATTGATGACTCCATCGTACGCGGTACAACATCGCTGCGCATCGTAAACCTGCTTCGTGAAGCTGGGGCGACTGAGGTGCATGTACGAATTACTTCACCTCCATTTAAGAATCCGTGCTATTACGGAATCGATACGCCTGACCGCAAGGAGCTTATTGCTTCAAGCCGCAGCATCGAGGAAATTCGTCAGCAGATTAATGCAGACTCACTTGCATTTCTAACGGATGTAGGCTTTATGGAAGCAGTAGGCGGTCATGAAGATAAGTATAAATACGGCCTATGTATGGGCTGTTTTGATAATGATTATCCGACGGTGGTAGACGAAGAGTCAGACAAAAGCTGCTCCTGCTAGTAGAGGTAGGGCAAAAAGCTCGAATTTGATTACGAAGTAAACCGTTGTAGCTTAGTCGGCATCGAATATGGAACTCAGCCGAAATTTACGGTGCTCACGTACCAACAACGTACGCTGCGCTCCGTAATTTCTAGCTTTGCTCCATCTTCTTGGTACTGAAATCCAAGCTTTTTCCCCTCTATTGGAAGTGGGAACTTGAAAGTCCGACTTTGATGACGATGTAGGGCGTTGTAGCGGACTCGACATCTAATTTTGAACGCTAGCGAAAACTGCGTTGCTCACGTACCAAAAGCGTACGCTGCGCTACTCGTTTTCTACTAGCGTCCAATCTTCTTGGTCCTGAAGCCTGAACTTATTGAACCTCTATTTAAATGGAAAGTTCAAAAAGCACAGGCTTGATGACGGTAATAATCTTTAAGCTACTGCGGAGCTTATGTTCTCTAAAAGCGACCTCCTGACGAAGGAAGGTTCGAGCGTTAGAGAATCATAAGCGAAGCTGATAAATTTTTAGGAGTTGACAATATGTCAGAGGCGTACAAAAAAGCGGGCGTTGATATTGCAGCCGGCAATGAAGCTGTAGAGCGTATGAAAAAACATGTAAAGCGCACATTCCGTCCTGAGGTTTTAACGGATCTAGGCGGGTTCGGCGGCTTGTTCAGCTTGAATAAGGAAAAGTATGAGGAGCCTATCCTTGTTTCTGGTACAGACGGTGTAGGTACTAAGCTAAAGCTTGCTTTTGCGATGGATAAGCATGATACGATCGGAATCGACGCAGTAGCAATGTGCGTTAATGATATTATCGTTCAAGGTGCAGAGCCATTGTTCTTCCTTGACTATCTTGCATGCGGCAAGGTTGAGCCTGAGAAGATCGAGGCGATTGTCGCTGGTATTTCTGAAGGCTGCGTGCAATCAGGCTGCGCCCTAATTGGCGGCGAAACTGCTGAAATGCCAGGCATGTATTCCGAAGAGGAATATGATATCGCGGGCTTTACAGTTGGTATTGTTGATCGCAAAAAGATGATTGACGGCTCCACCATTGCTCCAGGAGATGCTGTGCTAGGCTTCGCCTCCAGCGGTATTCATAGTAATGGTTTCTCACTCGTTCGCAAACTGCTGCTTGAAGAAGTAGGTTATGATCTGCAGGATGAACTAGCTGAGCTAGGCGGCGCTAAGCTGGGCGATGTATTGCTTGAGCCAACAAAAATTTATGTTAAATCTGCTCTAAAGCTGATTGAGCAAGTGAATGTGAAGGGTATGGCTCACATTACTGGCGGCGGCTTTATTGAAAATATTCCTCGTGTGCTTCCTGAAGGTGTAAATGTAGATATTGCTTACGGTTCATGGCCAATTCTTCCGATCTTCGAGCTTATGCAGCAAAAAGGAAGCATCTCAAACCGTGATATGTTCACAACATTTAACATGGGCATTGGACTTGTTGTGGTCGTACCTGCTGAACAAGCTGAGGATGCAATTCGCATCGCTGGCGAGCTAGGTGAAAAAGCATATCGCATCGGTACGGTGACGGAAGGTCAACGTATCGTTACCTTTACAGGAGCAGAAGTGTAATGTCATTACGTATTGCTGTGTTTGCATCTGGCAACGGCTCGAATTTTCAAGCGATTGTCGATGCAGTACAAGCAGGGAAGCTCGATGTCTCCATCGAGCTTCTTGTTTGTGATAAGCCTCAAGCACCAGTAGCTGCACGAGCGCAGCGAGCGGGTGTAGAAGCATTTTTATTCAAGCCCAAGGATTATGCTTCCCGAGAGGCGTATGAGCAGGAAATATTGCAGAAGCTGCGTGAAAAGCAGGTGGATCTGGTTGTACTTGCAGGTTATATGCGAATCATTACACCAGTGCTTGTCGAAGCGTATGAAGGCAGAATGATTAATATTCATCCGTCCATGCTTCCAAGCTTCCCAGGTATCAATGCTATTGGACAGGCGCTGCAATATGGAGTGAAGGTAACAGGCGTTACGGTGCACTTTGTAGATGGCGGCTTGGACAGTGGCCCGATTATCGCTCAGCGAGCGTTGGACGTCTTCGCTGATGATACAGAGGAGACACTGGCGGTGCGTATTCATGTTATCGAGCAGGAGCTGTATCCTGAGGTTATTAGCTGGATCGCGGCTGGCAAAGTAAGTATCAGCGGCAGACATGTCACCATTAGCAATTAGGATAAACAATACACTAGTACAATAAATGATCCAAGGTAAATTAAGTGGAGGGATACAGGAAGGTGAACAAGCGTAAGCGGTCGCCTTTATCCTAGCATTTCGATTATGGATGTAGTTCTATAAGAAATCCGTAGATCACAGCGATGGGAATCACCTGTATCTTGCAACGGCAGGACGAATAGCATGTTGAGCATAACTATAAAGTTTTCATAAAAAGCTTGAAATACATTTAGGAGGGTATATAAGTGGCGATTCGTAGAGCGTTAATTAGTGTATCGGACAAGACAGGTATTGTGGAGTTTTCAAAAGCATTGGCAGAGCAAGGTGTAGAAATCATTTCTACAGGCGGTACGTTCAATTTGCTGCAGAAGGAAGGCGTGCCTGTTATCGGGATTTCTGATGTGACAGGTTTTCCAGAAATTTTAGATGGACGTGTAAAAACATTACATCCGGCTGTTCATAGTGGCTTGCTAGCTGTGCGTGATAGCGCTGAGCATCAACAGGCGATGAAGGAGCTTGGACTAGACTATATCGACCTTGTTGTCGTGAATCTTTACCCGTTCAAGGAAACAATCGCAAAGCCAGATGTATCTTACGAGGATGCGATTGAAAACATCGATATCGGTGGGCCGACAATGCTTCGCTCCGCAGCGAAAAACCACGCATTTGTAACGGTAGTTGTTGACGCTGCCGATTATGCAGGCATTTTGGAGGAAGTAAAAGCTGAAGGCGATACAACACTAGAAACACGCAAGCGCCTTGCTGCGAAAGTATTCCGTCACACTGCGGCATACGACTCTCTAATCTCTAACTACTTATCTAACCTACAAGGCGATCCACTGCCGGAAACTTATACCGTTACGTATGAAAAGGTACAGGATTTGCGCTATGGTGAAAACCCGCATCAGCAAGCAGCATTTTATAAAAAGCCGCTTGCAGCGAGTGGTAATATTACTACTGCAGAGCAGCTTCACGGTAAAGAGCTTTCCTATAATAATATTAATGATGCGAATGCAGCGCTTGCGATTTTGAAGGAATTCGAAGAGCCAGCGGTCGTAGCTGTAAAGCATATGAACCCTTGTGGTGTAGGCATTGGTACAGACATTCATCAAGCCTATCAAAAAGCTTATGATGCTGACCCGACGTCGATTTTCGGAGGAATTGTTGCAGCTAACCGTACGATTGGTGCGGATACTGCTGAGCTGCTAGGCTCTATTTTCCTTGAGATTATTATTGCGCCTGACTTTACGCCAGAAGCGCTGGATATTTTGACGAAGAAGAAAAACATTCGCTTACTGAAGCTAGGAGAATTCACATCAGCTGCTGAGCGTAAACCTGAGTGGGTTGTTACTTCAGTAGATGGCGGCATGCTAGTACAGCAAAGCGATGTACATCATTTATCAGTGGATGATCTTCAGGTTGTTACAGACCGTAAACCTACGGAAGATGAAATGAAGCAGCTTCTATTCGGATGGAAGGTCGTTAAGCATGTTAAATCTAATGCGATCCTTCTTGCTAAAGGCGATATGACGATTGGCGTTGGTGCTGGTCAGATGAATCGTGTAGGGGCAGCTCGTATTGCAATCGAGCAAGCAGGAGAGCAAGCAAAAGGTGCAGTACTTGCTTCTGATGCATTTTTCCCAATGGGAGACACTGTAGAGCTTGCTGGAAAAGCAGGAATTACAGCAATCATTCAGCCAGGCGGCTCCATTAAGGACGAAGAGTCAATCGCAGTGGCAAATGCCCATGGGATTGCGATGGTATTCACAGGCGTACGTCATTTCAAACACTAATTTAGAGGAAAGTTCAAACGCTCGACTTTGATGACGAAGCAGCGCGTTGTAGCGTATTCGACATCGAATATAGCATTCATCGGGAGCCTGCGGTGCTCGCGTACCAACTAACGTACGCTATGCTCCTCGTTCCCTAGCTTTATGCTATCTTCTCGGTCCTGAAAGCCAAGCGTTTGAACTACTAATTAGAGGAAAGTTCAAACGCTCGACTTTGATGACGAAGCAGCGCGTTGTAGCGTATTCGACATCGAATATAGCATTCATCGGGAGCCTGCGGTGCTCGCGTACCAACTGACGTACGCTGTGCTCCTCGTTCCCTAGCTTCTTGCTATCTTCTCGGTCCTGAAAGCCAAGCGTTTGAACTACTTATTTAGAGGTAAGTTCAAACGCTCGACTTTGATGACGAAGTAGTACGTTGTAGCGTATTCGACATCGAATATAGCATTCATCGGGAGCCTGTGGTGCTCGCGTACCAACTAACGTACGCTGTGCTCCTCGTTCCCTAGCTTCTTGCTATCTTCTCGGTCCTGAAAGCCAAGCTTGTATAGGTAAGTTCAAAAGCCTGACTTTGATGACGAAGTGTTGCATTGTAGTTTATTCGACATCGAATATAGCATTCATCGGGAGCCTGTGGTGCTCGCGTACCAACTAACGTACGCTGTGCTCCTCATTCCCTAGCTTCATGCTATCTTCTCGGTCCTGAAAGCCAAGCGTTTGAACTCATATTTAAAGGTAACTTATTGAACTCTTATTGGAAATGTACCAGAGGAGGATTGTTATAGTGAACATTCTTGTTATTGGCGGCGGTGGTCGTGAGCATGCGATTACTTGGTCCTTGAAAAAAAGCAGCAAGGTAAACAAGCTATATTGTGCGCCAGGCAATGCTGGTATCGCTCAAATTGCTGAGTGCGTGCCGATTGGTGTATTTCAGTTTGATGAGCTTGTAGCATTTGCGAAGGAAGCAAGCATTGATCTTGTATTCGTTGGCCCAGATGATCCGCTAGCGCAAGGCATCGTTGATGCATTCGAGGCGGCAGGCATTCCTGCGTTTGGTCCGAATAAAGCAGCTGCAGAGATTGAGGGCAGCAAAATTTTCATGAAGAATTTGCTGAAAAAATACAATATACCTACTGCGAAATATGAGACATTTACAAGCTTTGAAACGGCTCTTGCTTATTTGAAGGAGCAGGAAGCACCGATCGTTATTAAAGCGGACGGCTTGGCAGCAGGAAAAGGTGTTACTGTAGCAGCAACACTTGAAGAAGCAGAAGAGGCACTTCGCTCTATCATGCTGGACAAAGTATTTGGCGATGCAGGCAATCAAGTTGTTATTGAGGAATTTCTTGCAGGTCAAGAAATGTCTATACTAGCATTTGTAGATGGCGAGACTGTTAAGCCAATGGTGCCTGCTCAAGACCATAAGCCGATATTTGATGGCGATAAGGGTCCAAATACGGGCGGTATGGGTACATATACACCGCTGCCTCATATTGATTCGTCCATTGTGGAGGATGCGATTGTCAATATTATTGAGCCAACAGCTAAAGCAATGGTAAGCGAAGGTCGTCCTTTCCGCGGTGTATTGTTTGCCGGCCTGATGATTACGAAGGATGGTCCGAAAACGATTGAGTTTAACGCACGTATGGGTGATCCTGAGACACAGGTTGTGCTTCCTCGTCTGAAAACGGATCTTCTGGAAATCGTGCTTGCTGCAATGAACGGTACGCTTGCTGATCTTACGATTGAGTGGGATGCTGAAGCAGCAGTATGTGTCGTACTTGCATCAGAAGGGTATCCTGGCAGCTATCCGAAAGGTAAAGTAATTACGGGGCTTGAAGCGGCTGAAGCAACAGGAGCACTAGTATTCCATGCAGGTACTGCACAAGAAAATGATGAGATCGTAACAAACGGCGGACGTGTGTTAGGAGTCGTTGGTCGTGGACAAGACATTGCATCTGCACGCCAGCATGCGTATGAAGCGATTGTCAATATTAAATTCGAAGGTATGCAGCATCGCAACGATATTGCGATGAAGGCTTTGGTTTAAGCTAATTATGTATAATTATAAAAAGCAGTGAGAGCACTTCACAGTCGCCTCACTGCTTTTTATATGCAAATTTGTTAGTAGAATTCTATTTCTTCTCATCAAAAGGAAGTGCCCACGCGCACAGACAAATAGCTACTACAATGATTAAATACACTATAATTGGAATGTTACTGAATAGACCTCCACCGTCTAACTGAGCGATAACCTGAGCCAACATTAATATGATAGCACATCCGATAAGTACAACAACGAACATTAAAATAACTAATGCCTTAATCATTCTATCCCTCCCAAATTAGATAGTCCCCCGCTTTAATGACAAGCAAACTTTTCATTATTATTATAATATCCTAATTAAACCATATTTTCTATTTATATGATGTTATCTGTGTTAAGATATCTATAGATCAGGAAGTTCTTATCGAAGAGATAGAGTCAAATATGCCTTGCATCTATTTTTCCAAAATATTATAGATGTTGATGCTTCACTTCACATGATAATCACTCCCATAATTTGAGAAACATATTCCCTTATTGTGACCACGTTAACCAATCATGCGACAAGGAGGGGTTTAGTGAAGAGGGTATGTTATTTGTTGCTTGCGATACTTTTACTTACAGCCTGCAACTCCGGGCAGAAGTTAAGCATGAAAGACATCATAGAGGCTTTCGACAACAAAGGAATAAAACTAATCGATAAAAATGAGCACGTAAATTATTTTGAATTGAATGGAAAGAAAGCAATAACCTACAAACTCGACAATGGTGAAAATATATCAATCTATTTATTCAACTCAGAAAAGAACAGAATTAAAGGACTTGATGATTTCAATAAACAAGCAAGCAAATACGACATGCCAGTACCTTCTATATATGAAGTCGAGAATGTTCTTATTCTATACTGGTATAACGGAGAAACCGGTTCAGCAACTCAGTATGACGCCACCATTACTGAAGCCGTTGAAGCTCTAGCTATCATGTTCAATAGCTAATGAACGGTTGTGCATGGTCCTAATTAATTTCTGATTTACTTGTCAATTACCTCCAAATACGACAGTGCCACGCCCAACGGAGTAACTGGTGAGGTAGGCTCACCAAAGCGCCACCCACACACCGCCCCAGCGGAGTAACTGATGAGGCAGGCACACCGAAGCAATGCCCACACACCGCCCCAGCGGAGTAACTGGTGAGGTAGTCTCACCGAAGCGACCGCCCACACACCGCCCCAGCGGAGTAATGGTGAGAGTGGAAAAGCGAAGCGGTTGCCTTTGTCCTCTGATTTCTACAATTAATATACTTCAAGAAATCAGAGGACAACAGCAATAGTAACCTCACCATCTACGTAGCGCTGAAATCAGCGGCCAACAGCAATTGTAACCTCACCATTTACATAAACCATTTATTTAGCACTAGGCAGAAAGAACCAATTTCAAGAAACACCCAAATTCCCCTAAAATTCTCGCAAAAGATTAAGATTCTCTCATAAATCTATGTTATAATAGAGTTATATAGAAAGCGTTGTCGAAGAAGCTCGTCAAGTGCACGTGGCGAAGTGGATCACAGCTTTTTTCTATCATGTAGCTGCATGAATATGATCTGAAGAAAGGTTAATAGAGGGTGAGAATGATGATGCACAAAAACTTCTATTTCAGGTCATTTCAAGTTGCGGTCTTAGCGTTCATATTAATTGTAATGGCAGGATGCTCCTTGTATCCTTCTATTGAGCCGCATAAGCCTACTTCTATGCCATCAACTATTTTTA
The DNA here is from genome assembly GCF_023715345.1 of Paenibacillus camelliae. Classification (GTDB taxonomy): domain Bacteria; phylum Bacillota; class Bacilli; order Paenibacillales; family Paenibacillaceae; genus Pristimantibacillus; species Pristimantibacillus camelliae. The sequence continues at coordinate 14,648 of NZ_JAMBNY010000012.1, read as the reverse complement.
CTAATTTAGTAGCAACAGATTCTCACTCCAAATTAGTAGATTTGCCTAATGAACAACAAGAGGCAACAGATGGACAATCTTATACGGGAGCTTCAGATAAAATGGGAAATGTAGCTGCAGATTCGCAAGCGCATTATTCAGAATTTGATGAGATAGAGCCAATCGAGGAAGTTCTTGAGAAAGCGGATTCTTCTATCGATCAAGAGGAAGCATCGTCAAGTATACATGAAGAGGAGCAGCAGCAATCAATGAAAATTGCAATTACATTTGATGACGGACCAGATTTGAAATTTACACCTCAAATATTAGATATTTTGCAGGAAAAGAAAGTAGTTGCTACCTTTTTTGTCGTTGGTATTCAAGTTAAGAAGTATCCTGAGGTGCTGCAAAGAATTGAAGCTGAAGGTCATCTAATTGGCAATCATTCCTATAATCATCCTAATTTTACGAAATTAACGCGTGAAGAGCTGGCTGATGAGATCACTCGTACCGATGAACTTATCTTCGGAGCAGTTGGGCATGTACCGACAATCGTACGTCCACCCTATGGTGCAATTAACGATGCGAACTATGCACAGATCGAAGAAATGGATAAATCGGTAATGCTCTGGAATATTGACCCACGTGACTGGGATGGCTCTTCTGTTGAGGATATGCTGGAAAATATTCTTGCAAATGCGAAGGATGGGGGCAATATATTGCTTCACAGCTTTGGCAGCAAGCATGTTGAAAATACGGTAACCTTGTTGCCGCTAGTTATCGATGAGCTTCGAGAACTTGGATATGAATTTGTTACTGCTGATGAATTATAATAATCATAATAAACTATAAGAACATAAGATAACTGATTTTATCGTAAGCTAAAGCTACATTGCAGCTGCGATAGAATCAGTTTTTTGTTTGCTGCTTAAGTTGACATACCGCGGCATCCGTGATATCTTTTATTTATAATTCATAGTATACAGGTCGGAATAATGAAGATTGAATAATGATATATGGATAAAGTAAAACCTTGATAGATCATACAGCTTGAAGCTTAAGGTTGAACACGAGGAGGCAATCCGTCTAATGGAAAAACAACTGACAATTACGCATGATCATCTGGAGCTAACAGCGACGCTCCATTACCCTACAGCTGGCGAAGGTCAGACAACTTTGCAAGAAAAACGCCCTATTATCGTCATTTGCCATGGATTTGTAGGAAGCCGAATTGGGGTAGATCGCTTATTTGTAAAAACAGCCAGAGCGCTTGCAGCAGAAGGGAATTTTGTCCTTCGCTTCGATTATGGCGGCTGTGGGGAGAGCAACGGCGATTATGGTGCATTAGGCTTTGATTCCATGGTTGAGCAGACGCGCACCGTTCTTAATTATGCTACGAGTTTGGATTGCATTGATCCTACACGCGTTACACTTCTTGGGCACAGCCTTGGAGGTGCGGTATCTATTATGACTGCGATTAAGGACAGACGAGTAAAGCGCTTGATTCTATGGTCCGCTGTCGGCTATCCTTTCAATGATATTGTCCGCATCGTTGGACGGGAAGGCTATGATGAGGCTTATCAATCGGGGCGAACAGATTATCAGGGCTATTCACTTTCACCGATCTTCTTCGATTCATTGATGGAGCATCAGCCCTTCCAATCGTTAACTCGTTTCTCAGGTGATGTTTTCTTAGTTCATGGTACGAGTGACGATATTATCCCAGTCGATTATACCTTTCTATATCAGAAGCTGTTCTGGACAAGAGCAGAGGGGACGTGTGAAAAGGAAATTATATTTCAAGCGAACCATACGTATTCAACGCATGCTCATCAACAGGAAGCGATTCATGCGACCATCGGTTGGCTTAACAAGCTAGAGGAACAAAAGCAGGAATGGTTGAATTGGTCGATCTAAGTAAGTATGTTCTATGAAATATTAGAAGTATGCAAATGAAGGAATAGGATCATTAGCATAAATTATTGAAGTAAGACACCAAATTACAGAGCATGAAGCGCACCGTATAATGATGCATACGATGTGCTTCATGCTTATCTTCTACGTTTATATTTACCGTTGTATGGGATGTCTATATCGATTTCCAAGTGTTCAAGTGATTTTTCATCTAATATAAATTTTTTACCATTGTTCGTCATTCGCTTCCACGCGTCTGGATCTTTCATCCGAAAGCTGTGCATGAGATAAAATAAATCGAGCTGTTCTTTTAAACTTAATTCATAAGCCTCCATTATTTCTTTTTCAATTTGTTTTCTTGCAAGCTGTATCATCTTAGGGTAGTCGAGTTCACTTAAATATTCATTCAACGAGCCTTTGAAGTGAGCTTCTACCGTAAACTTCGGCTCTCCATTTACTAGCTTTGTTTTCTTCTTTACTTTTGTATTATGAAGAATTAACACCGCATATTCCTTCTCCTCATCCTTCACAGTTAACATCGTTCTTGTCAACCTAGGATCTATCCAGCGCATTCCTTCTAACTGATCTATAGGTAATATTTTCTTCACACCATTATGAGACTCAAAATATGCTCCAATAATCTTTAATAGCTTTAATTCTCCCTCATTCGTTTTCCATTGCTCATTGTCTGTACCGATCACTGGAATAACGGTAATACGATCCGGTTCATTGGAGATAGATATATATTTAAACATTTGGATTGGAGGAACCGTTGATCCTTGTCTAAAAGAATTCATCGGCATATGCAGTATAGAAAAGAGAGACGTACGATCATAGAATGAATTGGTTAGAAAAATCTCCTCAATCGAACCATCGGTTACATAAAACCATGTATTGTATCGAGTCTCTGGAGAACGATAGATATGACCAGCTAACTTTTCAAGCGACCTTATCGCACGCTCCGTTACTACAATCGCTTTCGTATGTCCCCAGTCGATACGGACTTGAGAGGTGGCATACAGATTAGAAACAGCAATATTAAGTGAAGTGCCTTCTCCTTTCCCAACATATGTATTGATAGGAGATCCTGCACCCTGTGATTCCATACGAGCAATATTCTCAAAACGAACGATTTGTGCATACACAAAAAACATCTCACCGTCGTAATCAACACCTAGACTAGTGACATAGTGCTGATTCTGGATGTCTACTGCGCTCCAGCAGCCAGGCATCAGCGTCAGCACAATACATATCAAACAGATTTTAATACTGCTTCTGAACATGTTCAAGGCTACTCATCCCTTTTTGTTTTCTTCGTATGAAGGAAGGTCGGACGTCCCCTACGAAAACGCATCGGGACCTGAAAGATCGCAATAATAAAGTTTTTAAAATTAAATGGTGCCATCGGAGCCAAATATGGTATACCGAACGACCGTAAGCGAGAGAGAAACAATATAAACAAAATGTAAGCGATGATCACACCATAGATCCCAAATGTGGAGCCGAATAAAAACGCTATGAACCGTAAAAATACGACACTGCTCGTTAGTGATTGGTTTACGAGCGTAGCCCCAGTAATGATGGAAATGGCAGCAACAACTACGATAATAGGAGAAACTAGGCCAGCACGTATTGCGGCTTCTCCCATAATAAGACCACCGACCACCGTAATGGTTTGAGCCATATTACTTGGCAACCGTAAACTTGCCTCTCGAAACAGCTCCATAAAGGTCATAATTAAAAACATCTCGATTGGTGCTTCCATTGGAATACCTGTACGTGCTAAGGAAATGGTAGCAAGCATCGTAAAGGGCACTTGATCTGGGTGAAAAGTCGTCATCGCAATATAGAAAGAAGGCAAGAAGATCGTTGCTAGTATCGCTAGCACACGAAATAACCGGCCTACATTGGAGGCGAACAGCGGAAAATAGCTGTCCTCTGGTGATATAAGCAGATGCAAGAAATTTCCCGGTGCTAGTATGGCCATTGGATTGTTGTCTAACATTAGTACGAAGCGGCCATTTAGTAAATTCTGAACGATATAGTCTGGCCTTGAGGAGTAATCCATTGTCGGAAACAGATACGTACTGTCTCCCACGAGCTCTTCTAGCTGCCCAGTTGTAACAACCTGCTCTACGTCAATCTTTGCGATTCGATTCTTTATCTCAGCGATGATCCCTTCATTCGCAATGTTTTTTATATAGATAAGCGCTAGCTTAGTGTCTGTTATGGTGCCGACCATATATGGCTCAACGATAAGATCTTCATTTCTTACTCTTTTTCGAATGAGAGCAATATTTACACCTATATCCTCGACCAATCCATCCTTTGCACCACGAATCGCTATCTCCGATGATGACTCCTCTGGCGTGCGAACAGGGATTTGTGCACATTTTATCGACATGATTAAACTTAACGAAGGAAACACACAGATTATATTCCCTTCAAACAGCAGGTTGGACATCATTCGAACGGTAATTGGATTTTCCTTACTACCTTGAACGAGCCAGCTAATCAAGGGAGATTTCTCCATCTGAATCTTATTGGAGAAGCCAGTTTGTTCATATACTTTTGTTAAAGCAGGAAGAATCGTTTCCTTAAATTCGTTATTATCGGTAAGCACCTCCGACATGATAAATAAAACCTCGACCGGCGGCTTCATATAATAACGGCTCGCTACTGAGTCAGTAGAATAATATTTACTGAATATGAAAATATCCGACGTTCCCTCATACAAGGATTGAAAGGTTTCCCTATCTAGCTTGTTCATATCAAGTGTGCTTTCATGATTCAATGTCATTCTCCATCGACTCCTTTCGATTCACAATCCATTGTGTTATTCCGATCGCAAGACATAAGACGATCACGAAGCCAAAAAGCGCGGGAAAATAGAAGCTCTGTAAGATGTAAAGCATCATCTCCGATCGCCACGGTAGGAACAGCAGCCCAATCATCAATACTTTCAATAACGTCATGACGATATAACGTTGCTTGTTCGTTTTGAATTGAAAGATATCGACCATTAAATAAAGTGATATGGCAGAGCGTGTAATCGATCCTGATAACCACTGATAGATCGATAGAAAATCAGTATGCTGTAGAAGCTGACCAAGGCTAAGTATTTTCCATTGGTCGTAGGCAGTATGTCGTTGCTTCATCGCTTCCTCGGGTCCAAACTCTGTAATTCCACCAATAATTGGTCCCATTGCAATCATGAGCATAAACAACCCGAATAGAAATAGCTGCCAAGGCTTAATCTTCTTCTTCACATGATGAGCGAATAAGATATATATCCACACGTCAAACAGGGACGACAGAACATAGAAGCTACCATGAATAGGCGGTTGTAACCCCTGATCAAAAATCGGAAACAATAAGGAGTAATCTTTAAATTTCATATTAGAAAACGAAATGAAGTATCCAAGAAATGAAACGAGCGGAAGCAGTATCGATGCAACGATCGCAATAGACTGCAATCCAGAGAATGCCATGAAAAAACAAACAAGAACAAAGCAAAGCATAATAACGAAAATTGGAGTTTGCTGTAAATAGGTCGAATTCGTCCACATGACCGTATCGATCATCGTGTAAAAGGAGTTAAAGAACAAAGCCCCGCAAAAAACAATTTTCATTAACCAACCCATCCATTTTCCCCAGTGCTGCTCGATCCACTCCATTAACGAAATTTTATTTAAGCCGTGTACAAGCTTAATAAATATAAAAATCCATATCAAATATATTGGGGCAGCTATGATTACAGATACCCAAGAATCTCGACCTGCAATATTTAAGATAACAGGCAAGGCCATTACGTGAGACAAAATCCCTGTGCTTAATATAATGATTGAAGAAGCTAGCCATACACTAATACCGCCACGTTGTACATCGATCATATTACTGCTAATTCCTCTCTAATAAATACCATTATGAAGTTATGTTGTGATATTTATTGGATTTTTAGTCGCAATTTGGAGAAAAGTCAACACATCGAGGCAATTCCGTGGTTAAATGAAATAGGAAACCTATAATATAGGAGGCATAAAATGAAGTTGAAATTTGGTCTTATTTTACTTGTGCTAGTCATGGTGGTTGTAACTGCGTGTGGTAAGGAAGATGTGAAGCAAGAGGTTCCTCCACTTGAATCAACTCCGCCGCCGACAGAGGAAGCTGCACCAACACCTGCTCCGCCAACCTATCCATCACTCCTGTCTGGAGTCGGTTTTGAGGAGCAGAATAACACCCGACCGGTTGCTGTGCTTATTAATAATCTTGCGCCTGCACGCCCGCAAAGCGGCTTAACTGAGGCAGATATCATCTGGGAAGTGCTTGCCGAAGGAGGAATTACAAGACTAATTGCAATCTTCCAAAGCACGGAGACTGCTGATTTTGATATTGGTCCTGTACGAAGCAATCGTCCATATTTTATTGAGATTGCCGATAGCTATGATGCGATTATTGCTCATGCTGGGGCAAGTAATGATGCCTATGCGATCCTACAAAAGCAAGGAAAGCCTTATTTAGATGAAATATCGAACGCGGGCAGCTACTACTGGAGAAGCTCTGAGCGTAAAGCCCCGCATAACTTATATACGAATTTGTCCAAGCTGCGTGAAGGCGTAAGTAAAAAGGGGTACAGAGAGGAAGCTACCATTCAAGGCTATAGCTTTCTAACTGAAGCTGAAGCAGAGTCGATGCAAGTAGGCTCTATTAAGCAGCTTGATGTACAGTTTCAGCTAAAGGGATATAAAGTCAGCTATCAACTTGACGAAGGGGTATATAAACGCAGCATTAATGATGAGCCGCATATTGACAAAAATAACGATAAGCAGCTATCTGCTGTAAACTTAATCTTTATGCAGACTAATCATAAGGTGCTCGACAATGAAGGACGCTTGAGTGTAGATTTACAATCGGGCGGCAATGCACTCGTTATACAGAATGGACAGTCGATAGAAGGTCAATGGATAGCTGCTGAGGATGGTATGCTTCGTTTCGTTAGCAATAATGAAGAGATCAAGCTGCTTCCAGGACAAAGCATTATCCATATTCTACCTACAGGAAAGACTATTACAGAGCATGTCAATTGGGAATAGTACGATTGAATCGTTATGATTCCATCAATTTCGACAAGGAATGAGAAAATATATGAAAATAATTATTAATTTTTCATTAATGTTTACATTGCGTTAACAAATCTAGGTTACACTATTTCATGGCGAACGCATCGTGAGCTACCATTCTTAAGTCGATAAAGGGGATTGACATGTTCAAGAAAACCAAAAAAGATATTTTCTTCAGAACCTTTGAAGAAATGGCTGATACTATAGTAGAAGCGGCTGAATACTTTGCAAAAGGTGTATCCGATCTTTCAGATGTTGAATCATTTGTAAAGAAAATGAAAGAATATGAAAGCAGCTGTGACCAAAAAACACATACGATTTTGAGTGAGCTGAACAAAGTATTCATTACACCTATTGAACGCGATGATATTATGGCGCTAACAACATCACTTGATGATGTAATGGATGGTCTAGAAGCAACAAGCATGCGTTTCCTCATGTACGGTGTGAAGGAGAAGGATGAGCATATTACAGCTTTTGCTGACATTCTAGTTCGTTCCGCACATCAAATCAAAAGTGCGATTGATCTTCTAACGCAGAAGAAACTGTTACCGATTCGTGAACATAATATTGCTATTCATGGTCTTGAAAACGAAGGCGATGACTTACTTATCTCTTGTATTACAAAGCTGTTCAAGGATGTAACGGACCCGATTGAATTGATCAAGCGTAAGGAAATATATGAACGTCTTGAGCAAACAACGGACTGCTGCGAGGATGTAGCAAATACACTTGAAACTATCGTTATGCGTAATAGCTAAGCGGGAGAGCAGAGGTCATACAGATGGAAATATATGTATTAATAGCTGTTGTCTTTCTTGCATTAGCATTTGACTTTATTAACGGGTTTCATGATACAGCAAATGCAATCGCAACCTCCGTTTCTACGCGTGCACTTAAGCCAAGAGTTGCTATCATGCTTGCTGCAGTGATGAACTTCTTAGGTGCTGTTACTTTTACTGGCGTAGCGAAAACGATCGGTAGCGGTGTAGCTAACCCAGCGGATTTGCAGCATGGGGTTGAGGTGGTTATCTGTGCACTTATCGGTGCAATTGCCTGGAATCTTATCACATGGTGGTTTGGAATTCCTTCCTCCTCCTCACATGCGTTAATCGGAGCATTAGCTGGTTCGGTCATTGCCGCAGAAGGCTTTGACAAAATTAATGCTAATGGATTTTTAGATATTCTTAAAGCATTGTTAATTTCACCGCTTATTGCATTTGTTGCTGGTTTTATTATTATGTCTATACTTAAAATCATATTTGCAAGAAAGAGTCCACACTCAATCAATAAGGGCTTCCGATCTGGACAAGTTGTAACTGCGCTATTTCAATCGTTCTCACACGGTACGAACGATGCACAGAAAGCGATGGGGATTATCGTATTCGCTCTAGTCGCAGCTGGCATTCAGGATAATATGGACGTGCCACTATGGGTTAAATTTTCTGCTGCGCTTGCGATGGCACTAGGTACTGCAGTTGGTGGCTGGAAAATTATTAAGACGATGGGGACAAAAATCTTTAAGATCGAACCGATCAACGGTTTTGCTGCGGATATGGGCTCTGCGCTCGTAATCATTTCCGCAACGTTCCTACATTTGCCTGTAAGTACAACCCACGTCATTACATCCTCGATTCTCGGGGTAGGAAGTGCGAAGCGCTTTGCAGCCGTGAAGTGGGGCGTTGCTGGACGAATTGTTATCGCTTGGTTTATAACGATTCCTATTTCTTCTGGTATTGCAATGGGCTGCTTCTATCTATATAAAGCATTGTTTTTATAATACAACTAAGAGACCTCAGTGCTCATCCTATGATGAACCTGAGGTCTCTTCTGTTCTTCGGGAAGCTTAACGTGACGGTGGACGCTTCATTAAGGGAGTGGAAGATCTGCGTGTTGAATTCGATCTACCTTGCCCGTTACGTCTTGGTGGTGCTGAACGGTTCGATCTAGTCGAACGTGGTTTTGTCGTTGTCCTTACTCGGCGTCTAGCTGGGATAGAGGCTTCAGTAGGTGGCGCGGCACCTGCTTTATTTTTACCTAGTACACCGGTGACAACCTTAACCATTGGCGCAATCTGACCAACCGTGCTGACGACCTTTTGCACTGTCGTAACCGTACTTAATATTCCTTCTAGTCCTCCAAACCGATCAACGAGACCTTTCAATTCATCAATATTGGCGTATTTAGTTAGGCTGGCAAGGCTAAAGCCGCTTGAAGGCTTCTTTTCTTTTTCCGTATTCGTTTCTACTTCCTGCACGGCAACAGCATTGCTTTGTGCTGCCTGAAACGGAGAAATGCTAGCACTTGTTGAATAGTGTCCTTGTGGTGGGCGAGCCTGAGTAATCGTGCCAACATGCCCATGCCCATGTCCGAATTGCTGAGGATGAAAGGTTGAGGCGTGAACGCTTTGTGCTGGATTTCTCCGGTAAGCATAGGCTTGCGTATGTGGAGAGGAATTCATCTTCAATCACAACCTTTTACATTTCGTTATGATAGCATATGAGATAGGCATTAGCGTGGTCTGGATATTCGCCTAGATAAACAGAAATAAATTAGACAAATGTTCATATTGGCAGAGTCTGTAATTCTTTAAAGCGTGAACACGGTAATGTTTGAACTATTGCTTAAATCAAGCTACAATAAATATTAGAAATACAGACCGTAAGGAGAGATCCCTTTGCAATTAAAAAAGTTAAATGATAAATCGATCGATCAGCTCTTTGAAGCGATATTAACCTTGAAGGATGTGGAAGAGTGCTATGTGTTCTTCGAGGATTTGTGTACGGTGAATGAGATCCAATCGATGTCACAACGTCTTGAGGTTGCCCGCATGCTCGGTAACGGCAGCACCTATAATCAAATTGAAACGGAAACTGGTGCGAGCACAGCAACAATCTCACGTGTAAAACGCTGCTTGAACTACGGCAACGACGGGTATAAGCTTGCGCTTGACCGCATTAAGAAATAATGATGAACATGAAGCACGGTATTCTTGTTATAAGTCACGGCTCAAGAGAGCAATCATGGGTGAAGGCTGTTGATGAAGCGGTTGAAGCAGCTAGGCAGCAGTGGCTGGCGAATGCATCAGATGAAGCGGAGCGGGCAAGACGAAGCGTAATACCAGTCTATTCTTCCTATCTAGAATTGGTTGAGGGGCATCTGATCCAAGACGGAATAGATACACTTGAGAAGGAGGGCGTTACACATATTCATGTAATGCCTTTATTTGTTTCTAGTGGAAGCTCTCATGTGGATGAGATCAAGCAGGCGTTCGGATTTGAGCCGGCGTGTGATTTTATTGGTGATCTGGAGCCATTTCGTTTTGGGGCACATATTTTCTTCGATGAGCCGATTGGTGTTGAGCCAGAAGTGGTGCGTATTCTGCAGGAACAGATCGAGGAGCAGCTGAATCCTGAGCGCCAGGAGGCAGTGCTTCTGCTTGGTCATGGTAGCAGTATGACGTACTTTTATGAAAAGTGGGAAGCGGGAATGAAGCAGCTTGCAGCTGTGTTAGGCGATAAGCTTAGCGTGCAAAAGGTTGCCTACGCGCCGCTATTGCCAGAAGGTTCACGAGCAGCACTAGTTGAGCTGCAGCAGATAACTCCTCATGTGATCGTTATTCCGCTGTTTATTAGCCCAGGATATTTTACAAGACATGTGATTCCAGCTCGGTTAGATGGGCTAGACTATACGTATAAAGGGTCGACCTTGCTTCCACACTCAGAGATGTCTAAGCTGCTTTGCAGAAGGTTCGAAAGCTATGCATTGGATAAGGAGTGCACGCAATGAAAAGAGCGAGATTAATCTACAACCCTACCTCAGGTAGAGAAGAGATGCGCCGTAGATTGCCCGATATATTGCAGAAGCTGGATGAAGGCGGTATTGAGGTATCCTGCTATGCGACGCAGGGCGAGGGCGACGCAACGGCGGAGGTAGAGAGGTCGCTTGCAAGAGGCGGCTACGATATGATTATCGCAGCGGGCGGTGATGGCACACTGTACGAGATTATTAACGGTCTTGCCAATATGCCGAATCGATTGCCGCTTGGCATTATACCTGTAGGGACAACGAATGATTTTGCTCGAGCGATGGGCATCCCAAAGCACTGGGAGTATGCTTGTGAGCTTATCATTAATCAATATAAAGAAAACATCGATGTTGGTCGTGCGAATGAACGCTACTTTATTAATATTGCAGGTGGCGGCTTCTTAACGGAGCTGACCTATGATGTGCCGATCAAGCTGAAGACGATGATTGGTCAGCTTGCTTATTATTTAAAGGGGATGGAGAAGATGGTGCATCTTCGTCCGACTGAGCTTACCTTTGAAGCTGAAGGTGTAGGCGAATTTGTTGGTGAGTTTATGCTGTTCCTTATTTGCAACAGCAACTCGGTAGGCGGATTTGAGCAGCTAGCTCCAGATTCGAAGCTGAATGATGGGCTCTTTGATGTACTGCTTGTGCGCAAATGCAATTTAGCTGAATTTATTCGGCTCGTCACATTAGCGCTGCGCGGAGAGCATTTTGGAGATCCTCATGTCGTGCATTTCCGCACAAACCGTTTAACCGTCACATCTCCAGATAAGGTTCAGCTGAACCTCGATGGAGAGTATGGTGGAACATTGCCAGCCGTATTTGAAAATTTACCATTGCATATTGAGATATATATGGATGAAACAGGGGAGTCGACCTACAGCTAGTTATCGAATGATAAGATAAAGTGTAGGCGGCTCAGCATATAGAGCGTAGAGCGGAGAGTAAGTATGAAGCGTAAGCAAGGAAAACAAACAGAACAGCATAGAAAAAAACGCAGCAGCAAGCCAGTGGCAGCTGAGGGCTTGCATGCGAAAAATGAAGTTGTAACCGTCGATATGATCGGCTTAACGCATGATGGTGATGGTGTCGGACGTACAGAGCAGGGCTTCACCCTGTTCATCCCGCATGCGCTGCCAGGTGAGCGTGTCGAGGCTAAGGTGCTGAAGAGCAAAAAACAGTATGGCTATGGGAAGCTGCTGTCCCATCATTCGAAGAGCGAGCAGCGCATTGAGCCGGCTTGCCCAATCTATGCGCAGTGTGGCGGGTGTCAGCTACAGCATTTCGATTATGAAGCGCAGCTGAAGTGGAAGAGGCAGCATGTGATCGACAGCCTGACGCGAATCGGGAAACTGAATGTAGCGGAGGAAGCAGTTACAGGTGAAGCTGAAAAAGATGATGCGCTTAACCCACATACAGGTGCTGATTACCGTGCTGGCTTAATCGTGCATGATACGATAGGCATGAGTGATCCGTGGAGGTATCGCAATAAAGCAGCGGTACCGATTGGACTTGCGGCAGATAACGGTGAGCTTGTCGGAGGCTTTTATGCGAAGGGCAGTCACCGTATTATCGATATGGACAATTGCCTTATTCAGAAGGATCTTAATGATGAGGTAATCGCAATCGTTAAGCAGCTTGCGAAGGAGCTGAACATTCAGCCATACGATGAGGATACGAACAGCGGCGTGCTGCGTCATGTGATGACACGTATCGGTGTTGTGACAGGCGAGATTATGATCGTACTCATCACGAATACAGAGAAGCTGCCGCGCAAGACCGAGTGGATTGAACAGCTGCGCAAGCGTGTCCCGAATGTGAAGAGCATCGTGCATAACATTAACAATAAAGTAACGAATGCGATATTCGGCGAGCGCACCGAGGTGCTATGGGGTAGTGAGGTCATCTATGATGAGCTGGATGGACTGCGCTTTGCGATATCAGCGCGTTCGTTCTATCAGGTGAATCCTGAGCAGACCGTAACGCTGTACCGCAAGGCGGTGGAATATGCGGCGCTTACAGGCAAAGAGCAGGTCATCGATGCGTATTGCGGTATAGGCTCGATCTCACTATTTCTCGCAAGACAGGCGGGACATGTGTATGGGGTAGAGATTGTGCCTGAAGCGATCGAGGATGCAAAGCGCAATGCGGAGCTGAATGGATTGGACAATACGACGTTTGAAGCAGGCCCAGCAGAGGTCGTTATTCCACGCTGGAAGCAGGAAGGTATGAATGCCGATGTCATCGTTGTCGATCCACCGCGCAAGGGCTGTGATCCAGCGCTGCTGGAGACGATCCTCGCGATTCAGCCAGAGCGAGTTGTATATGTGAGCTGTAACCCATCGACGTTAGCGCGCGATCTGCGCGTGCTTGAGGATGGTGGATATCGCACAGTGGAGGTAACGCCGGTTGATATGTTCCCGCATACGGGGCATGTGGAGTGCGTGGCGTGGTTGAAAAGAATATAGAGTGTGATTGGGAACCCTTGCGTAGCAAGGGTTTTTTTGTGTTGTGATGTTTTTGAGTGATTAGCAAGGTTCTTCATGATTTAATCTCACTACGTTGAAAAAGTCCACAACGTAGATTACAGAGAGCTTATCAGTAATGATAAGCTTTACCATATTTTGTGGTTGTTTATAGAGTGCTTCCATGTATACTAAAGTAGTTAATGCACTTATAAATTAGATTAATCGGAGGACATCAGAACATCATGGGGCGTAAATGGCACTACTTAGGATTAATATTTGTAGCAATAATATGGGGTAGTAATTTTGGGATTTCGAAGCTAGCTTTGGATTCATTCCACCCGATTGTATTTACGTTTTTGCGGTTTGGTATTGCAGCACCACTTTTCTTTATCCTTCTTAAATGGCGTGAAGGCAGCGTTGGGATTGAGCGACGACATATCCCACAGTTGATTATTGTATCAATTCTTGGTATAGCAGTTCTTGAGTTATTGGTTGTTTATTCAATAAAGCTAACAACGTTAGCGAATGCATCACTTTTAAATGTTGCACCTTGGCCAATCTTTGTTGCACTTCTTGCACCACTTCTTATAAAAGAGCAGCTCACTAAAGGTATTATTGTAGGTGGCTGTTTAGCACTAGTAGGTGTTTCAATTGTTATTGTAGGTGGAACAGAGAAGATTAATCTGTCTTCTGTACATATGCTTGGAAATTTATTTGCATTCCTCGTCAGTATAATAGGCGCTATTTATAATCTGATGTCGATGTCATTGATGAAGCATTATTCAGCATTAAGAATAAGTACCTGGACGATAGCAATTGGTTCTATTGCTATGTTTCCATTTACACTCCCTTATTGGGGCGAAACTGAATGGACTAATCTAGCTGCAGGCCAGTTTATAGTAATCGCATTTAACGTACTTATATGTACAGTACTTGCATTTATTTTATGGAACTTGTGTATGTTTAAGGTTGGAGCAACGAAGGCTAACTTCTTTCGCTATCTTGTACCCTTAACTGCAACAATAATGGGGTATGTAGTATTTAAAGAGTCGATTACCGTTATTCAAATTCTAGGTGCACTATTAATCGCATTTGGTCTAGTTTGGATATCGTTAGAGAAAAAGAAACCAAATGATTAATTTCTAGCATTTACTCAATTGGCACTTACTACGACCAGCAGACGACACATGTGGAGTGCGTAATATGGATGAAAAGGAGGGGCTAGCCTTATAAACTGGTACCCTTGTCAAGGACACTAAAAAAGAGTGAGCTAGGCCGTCTTCAAAAGATGATTCCTGTACTGAACAGGGGTCATCTTTTTTAATCCCCATTGATATCTGTAATGGTTGTAGTATTT
>NZ_JAMBNY010000011.1 GCF_023715345.1 Paenibacillus camelliae | reverse complement strand
TTCCCAATTAGTAAGACCCCTTGAAGACGACGAGGTTGATAGGCTGGGGGTGGAAGTGCAGCAATGCATGGAGCTGACCAGTACTAATCGGTCGAGGGCTTATCCTACAGACTTTGAATACGGAGCGCAAGCGAAGGTTCACAAGTCACATCGGAAGCATATGCTTCTGCTTGATTACTTTGGAGATTCACAACTTTCATATCCAGTTTTGAAGGTACAACCTTCAATATTGTTTGCTTATAGCGAACAATGTGAGCGACTGTATCGTTCCCTGATAGCTCAGTTGGTAGAGCACTCGACTGTTAATCGAGTTGTCACAGGTTCGAGTCCTGTTCGGGGAGCCATTGCTCTCATAGCTCAGTCGGTAGAGTGCATCCATGGTAAGGATGAGGTCACCGGTTCGATCCCGGTTGAGAGCTCCATTTACAACATGGTTGGACAAGACGTACAAATGAATATGGCCCGTTGGTCAAGGGGTTAAGACACCTCCCTTTCACGGAGGTAACAGGGGTTCGAATCCCCTACGGGTCACCAAATTGGAGGATTAGCTCAGCTGGGAGAGCATCTGCCTTACAAGCAGAGGGTCGGCGGTTCGATCCCGTCATCCTCCACCATTATAATGGGGATTAGCCAAGCGGTAAGGCAACGGACTTTGACTCCGTCATTCCAAGGTTCGAATCCTTGATCCCCAGCCATTTTCTCTTATGAGAGCCATTAGCTCAGTTGGTAGAGCACCTGACTTTTAATCAGGGTGTCGAAGGTTCGAGTCCTTCATGGCTCACCAGTTTTATACAATGTGCGCGTGTGGCGGAATTGGCAGACGCACTAGACTTAGGATCTAGCGGGCGACCGTGGGGGTTCAAGTCCCTCCACGCGCACCATATACGAATTGGACACCACCAGTTAATCTGGTGGTTTTTTTGTATTTCTATGTTTTTATTTATTAGAGCACCTGCTAATTTTGATTAATAAGATGAAATTAGCTTATACTATAATAGTTGTTACCAGGAGTGTAGAGTGTACATACAATTTCACGTTAAACAACACTGCTTAATAGGGCTAACAGGGGCTAATTAAGCTCCTTACGTAATTAATCGGAGTATTATAAAAGAAGGAGTGAAGATGATGATCGTCGTTACCAATCGTATCAAAACCAAAAAGGGGTTTGCTGAGAAAATGGCACCTCGCTTTACAGCACCAAGTCCTATGCACAAGCTAGAAGGCTTTCACAAAGTAGAGGTACTGATCGTTAATCATGAGGATCATGACATTATGGATGTGAATATGTACCGGGATACTTATGAAAGCTTCGAAGCATGGAGAAATAGTGATATGTTCCATCAGGCACATGCTAACCAAGGTCCCCCTTCCGGTGAAAGTCCAATTTTGGGCAGCGAGATTATTACAGCTAAGGTAGCTGCAACGACAAGTTTGCCTGAATAGCAATCAAAGATGGCATATCATAGCAATAGATCAAGCCTTCTGCTACATGCTTCATGCAGCAGAAGGCTTGAACATATTGCACATTATTAAGCATGTTAGTGTAGAAATTTTACAGTGGAAAATAGTTGACTTTTCTTTTTCAATCCTGTATTCTATAAAGGTACTCAATTTTTGGGTGTGCGCGTGTGGCGGAATTGGCAGACGCACTAGACTTAGGATCTAGCGGGCGACCGTGGGGGTTCAAGTCCCTCCACGCGCACCATTAACCCTTAAAGGACAAGTTCATATGAGTATACAATGTGCGCGTGTGGCGGAATTGGCAGACGCACTAGACTTAGGATCTAGCGGGCGACCGTGGGGGTTCAAGTCCCTCCACGCGCACCATTTAACTCCTTAAAGGACAAGTTCATATGAGTATACACAATGTGCGCGTGTGGCGGAATTGGCAGACGCACTAGACTTAGGATCTAGCGGGCGACCGTGGGGGTTCAAGTCCCTCCACGCGCACCATATACGAATTGGACACCACCAGTTGATCTGGTGGTTTTTTTGTTGTGTGGAAGGGATATCGTAACGAGCTATGAATACTTGATCCGAGCTAAGGCGTCGATGGGGGAGTGAAGTTTTAATCGTCGTGCTGCACTAAATCTCAATTAATCCTTCCTTTAGCGCATAATTAATGGCTTTTAATCGCTCTCTAACACCGAATTTAGAGTAGATATTACAGATATGATTTTGCACCGTATTGATGCTTAGACATAGTAAATCAGAAATTTCACTGTTATTGTGACCCTTCATCATGAGATTTAATATTTCATGCTCTCGATGCGTTATCTTTTTTCGGGTATGATCGAATCTATTGGATAGGCTTTTTGAGATAAAAAGCCTAGGGTTACAGGTTGGTGAGCACCATTCCTTATTTCTGCTCACATGGGTTATTGCATCCATAAGCTGCTCCTCAGTGCAATTATTAAGAATATAACCTTTGATTCCGATTTGGAACAGCTCACTAATTTCGGTGTCGATGGTTTTATTGTCTCCAATTAATAAAATCGGAATGTTTATTTTCTTGGAGATCAAACGTTCATGCAGCTCGACAGCTGTCATATCGTTAAGCTGCTGATCGAGTATGAGCAATCTAATGGTTGATTCCTTACATGCTGTAATGATCTCCTCACCACTTGCATATTCACCGATAATTGAATAGCTAGGCATACTGCTAATAGCCTTTTCAATGCCAATTTTCCACAGAAAGTTTTTCGGAACTCCAATTAGAATGTTGATTCTAACATTATCCATTATGGTCTCTCTCCAATCCTATCACATATGCTCTATAACTGAAGATAATTGCAACCGAATGGTTTCTTCTTGATTTACACCTGCAATGCCAAGTGCGATTTTACTGCTAATTTTGTGTCGTAGACCAGGTAGGAATCTCGTTGAGAACATGCCAAACATTTTTCCGGCATGAAGAAGTTTGTTGGGAGTAAACACGACTGAAGACATGAAGTTTGATCTTGAGAGGATATCCTCGTTTATAGGCTTGCGGACTTGCTCGTACAATGCAAGAGCCTCGTCAATGGCCAGCTGACCGTGCAAGCTTTTGGCAAGCAGTTTACTTAAGACGTCCGCGTCTTGAATGGCCATATTCATCCCTTGTCCGGAAGATGCATGAGTGAGATGAGCTGCATCACCGATCAGGGCAGCTTGCTTCGCATAGTATTGATCAGCGTGCATGCGTACCATTTTGTAGACGTGCTCACCCTCGCGATGGAAGATGCTAATTTCTTTTAACATAGGCACACGTCTTGCTAATTGCTGCAGTAGCTCGTTATCACTGTATTTTCGCCACTCTGAAGCCTTTCCAGATGGGACAACGACTGTAATTCTCATTTGCTGATCGGGTAATGGGATTAATACAACAGCACCGTCTCGATGCAGATGAACCTGTGTTCTTAGGTCACCCTGAAACGAAGCAGGTCGAGGCATATGAAGCACGACAAGCTCATGATTATACACCATTCGATCTGCCTTAATGCTAAGCTCCTTACGAAGTAGCGATTGCCCTCCATCTGCTGCGACGACAATTTTAGCATGGCAGGTGGTTAGCTCCTTGCCCGTCTTAATAACCACACCGGATACGTTGCCTTGATCATTGTAGAGCATACGCTCTACAGAGCTTCCTCGCATAATCTGAATATGCTCGTAGCTGTTTGCCCAATCAAGCAGGCCTTGCTCAATCTCACGATGGGGAATGTTCATAATGTAATTATATTTACTTGAAGACAGTGGCTTGAGGTCAATTTTCATAAGCTCCTTGAACACCCCGTGATGAAGCTCGATGCCATAGGATTTGATATGAGGGATTTGTTGAAATTGCTGTAGCACACCCCACTGCTCAAGAATCTCTAGCGTTCTTGGCTGCAGTCCATCTCCGCGATTCATACTGCCAGGATCCTTACGGCGGTCAACGACAAGAACCTTGAAATTATATTTAGCTAATGCACATGCTAGTGCAGCGCCTGCAACAGCACCACCGACGATAATAATATCTGTTTCCAAATCCATATAATCTACTCCTTCCGAATAATAAAGCTTAGGTAGTTATCTTTCGGATGATATTGTTCGCTACAGGAGGTAAAAACTTAATCATTTGCCCAAGCATTTTATTTTGACGGCCAATGACAACCTCTGTACGTTTATTTTTTATCGCTACTACCATTTCTTCTGCTACCTTGTTAATGTCCAGGGAGCCTGATTTACCATACCAGTGCGGAAGCCGATCCTGAAGATGTGAGCTTAGATTGGTATTCATATGACCTGGTGAAACGAGCGTGACAACTACACCCTGAGGGGCAACCTCTCTTTGCAAACCTCGAGCAAAGTTAGATATCGCTGCTTTCGTCGCACCATAAGGAACCATTTGTGGGAATGCGGCCTCGGCCATAATTGATGAGATTAGCACGATCTGCCCCGATTTTCGTTTAAGCATATGAGGTAGCAAATAGCGAGAGCAACGAATAATGCCTACGACGTTGGTCTGGAACATTGCATCAACCTCACTAAGATCAAGCTGATCCACACGATCGATATACTGCACCGCAGAACCTAAAATAGCGATATCAATATGACCAAATCGCTCAGTAGTCTCCGCAATTAACTGCTGAACCGCTTCCTCTGAGCATATGTCACAAGGATGCACATAGCATGATCCTCCACTTACTTCGATTTGCCTCCTTAAGGATTCAAGCGCACTTGATGATCGGGAGGAGATGATGACATTCGCACCTTCCCTCGCGAACTGTAACGATACAGCCCGCCCGATACCGCTTGAAGCCCCAACAATGAGAACATTTTTGTTTTTCATAAACTGGTCTCCTTTCAATTACTCGATTTACTCAATATTCCTTCTAACAAAATTTTACTTACCATCTGAAGAGACTCTGCATACGAAATATTGTGCTCATCCATAAAGCTTTCCTTCGTAAAGGCTTCAATCGTTACTAGAAAGAAGTGAACGAGTAGCTTAGGCTCTACGTCAATAATGAACCCTCTTTCTTTGGCTGCTCGAAACAACGCTTCATAGCGTTCAATTCTTAGCTTCCGCTGCTCTAATACTTTGCTCCACAGATGAGGAAATGTCCGTTGAATCTCTACAACCTGCTGACGAGTAAAGAACATAAGATGCTTCGCTACGATCTCTGGTAAACGAGTGATTTTTTCAATAATGCCAATGGATTGATCCGTCATGATCGGAAGCACCTCAGCATCAATCGTAGTAAAGACGTCATCGATACAAGCAGATATAATTTCTTCTTTACTTGTGAAAAATTTGTAAATCGTTTTTTTACTGATCGAGAGCTCTGAGGCGACTTGATCGAGTAATACTTTACTGAATCCTTGCTCCATACCAAGCTGAAAATACTTTTTCATAATTTTATCTTTAAGTTGCATAGCTTCTTGATTGATTTCGTCCAATATGTTCGCTCCTTAAATGTACTGCTGGTAGGATCAATGGAAACTGAAATTTAATTTTTAGTTTCCGAGATCACTATAGCAATAACACCAATATTTGTCAACACTTTAACTTTGAGGAAAATTCTCTTGCAAAATTCCGCGTAAATAATGAGAAGTGACATAGCTGCTTAAGCTTTCTACTTCGATGAGATCCATACGCTGCAGGAACAAAGACGATACAACAATGCCATTAAGCACGCACATTAAGCCTTGTACCTGTAATTCTAAGGGCTCAGTACGGGAATGTCGCTGTGATAATGATCGAAAAACCTTTCTTATGAGCACACGGAAACGAATAGCGGATTCAACTGGAATATGCTCATGGGTGTTGCCTGCTGGCCTAACTAGAAATGCAATACGATAAGCGTATGGATCACTAATCGCAAATTTTATAAATGCCTTTGTCAATAATTGCAGCTTCGAAACAGTATCTAGCTTGGGGTCTGACACAATCGGGTCAATGTGACTAACGATTTGACCAAAGCTATACTCCATGAGTTCGATTAGTAGATCGTAGCTAGGGAGATCATTATACTTTTGCAGCTCGGAATTATGTTGGCATATCTCTTGAAAACGCTCGTCCCACTGCTCATATGGTAGCTGGGAAAATATCTCTAATAAATGTTGTCTTAATGCTTCGCTTAACTCCACAAATTTCAACTCCTTTTGACAAATGTTGTGACTCGTCCTTCTTCTCATATACGACATTCCCACAATACAAGTTGTAGCTAATTTGGTAAATAGTAGTTTTGCATGAATTCCACTGAAAAAATAGTGTTTGACTACTAGATGTTTAGAGGTTTAAAGCTATTAACTTGAATGAGAAAACTGTATATCATTAGGTATGTAGCACCATAAATACAAATTTATGGAATTGTGATATGGAGGCTCGTTCAATTATGCAGATATGTTTTATGTTTCCGGGGCAGGGATCGCAGAGACTGGGTATGGGGAAAGAGATCTATGAAAATTTTCCTGCTATTCGACAAAATTATTTCGAAGCTGCAGATGAGTTGCTAGGATACAAGCTAAGTGAGCTTTGTTTTTCCGGTGATGAGCAGCAGCTTAAGCAGACGCAGTATGCACAACCAGCTATCTATACCGTGTCTATGGCATTGCATGCTTTGCTTGAAGAGCATGAAGTAAGCAGCTCAGCGGTAATCGGTCATAGCTTAGGGGAGTTTTCCGCAGTTGCTGCGGCAAAGGGCTTTAGCTTCCTGGAAGGTCTTGAAATTGTAGCTGAACGAGGACGGCTTATGCAGCATGCTCAGAAAATGCATGCTGGGAGTATGGCAGCCATTATGGGGCTAGATGCTGAAAAGCTGGAAGCTATCTGTGCATCGCTGCGTGAGCGCGGAGTAATTATGATTGCGAACTATAATGGTCCTTCACAGCTAGTGATTTCAGGTGAGGATGAACTGGTACATGAAGCGATGCGTGCATCTGAAGCGGAAGGTGCGGAGCGAGTTGTAAAGCTACCGGTTAGTGGAGCATTTCACAGTCCACTTATCGAAGGCATCGTTCCAGCATTGAGAAGTAAAATTGAACAGATATCTATACAGCCACTGCAAGTACCATTAATTAGCAGCGTAAGCGAAGCATTCGAGACAGATGGAGATAGAGTAGCGGAGCTTCTGGTAGCTCAAGCGACTGCGCCAGTAAAGTGGCAGCAGGTTGTCGCTAAAGTAGTAGAAGCAATGGACGATGTCCAGTTTGTAGAAGTTGGACCAGGACGCGTATTAAGTGGACTTGTTAAGCACCTAGATCACTCCATTCAGGCTGTCAATATCGATAGCTACAAAAAGCTTGAGTCGTGGCTTAATAAGACGAAGGCAATATCGACATAGACTGGCTGGCAGAAGTGGAAAAGGTAGTACGCGTAACTTACATATTATGTAGCCCACATAGGTCAACGTACAGAACGAATGATAGCTAGCGCATTGTACAGTCAACATACATAGCTGACGACATGGATGGGCAACAATGAGACACATTAGCGCTGCACATCATACTGGTGCATGACGCTGAACATAGCACTGCGCATGACGATGAACATCACACGCGCGTGACGCTCTATTCGAAGGGAGGTGTAGGGAAGTGAATTTGACAGATAAAGTGATGCTTGTTACGGGTGGGTCTCGCGGGATTGGTCGAGCAATAAGTATAGCAGCTGCAAGTCGAGGTGCAACGGTAGTCATTAACTATAACCGCAACCAAGCTCAAGCGGAGGAAGTTTGTAAGCTCATTAAGGCACAAGGAGGTACCGCATCCATCTATAGAGCTGATGTAAGTGACATGCAGCAGGTAAAGGAAATGATGACGTTTATTTTAGATACATATGGAAAGCTCGACATCGTCGTTAACAACGCAGGAATCGCTTATGATCGATTAGTATTCCAGATGGAGCCTGAAGATTGGCAGAAGGTGATGAATGTTAATTTTGGTGGAGTGTTCAATTGCTCGAAGGCTGCACTGGAGCCAATGATGCTTCAGCGAAGCGGGGTTATCGTCAATGTATCCTCTGCAATGAGTGAAGGCGGCTGGGTCGGACAATCGAATTACGCATGCTCGAAGGCTGCAATTAACGCATTTACTCGTACTGCCGCTGTTGAGCTCGCGCGCTTCAATATTAGAGTATGCGCTGTATTGCCAGGCTTCTCTGAGACCGAAATGGTGGAAGGCTTGCTGAAGGAAGAAAAGCGCTATCTCCCTCAAATACCGCAAAAGCGGTTTGGTAAGCCCGAGGAGGTAGCACAAGCCGTGCTGTTTTTAGCATCGGATGATGCAAGTCACATCACGGGAAGTACACTTGCTGTGGATGGCGGTGCACTATGCACCGTTGGAATTGGTAGACCATTATAAAAACAATTGGAGGAATGAACATGGAACGCAATGAAATTTTTGAGGTTGTTCAGCAAGCATTAGTTGATGCAATTGGTGTAGACGAGGATGAAGTAGTAGGTGAAGCAACGTTGCTTGGGGATTTGGGTGCTGAATCGCTAGATCTGCTCGATGTACTCTTCCGTATTGAGCGTAAGCTAGGCTTCAAGGTAACGATCAACGACATTACGCTAATGATTACAGGTGGAATTCCAGACGAGGAGTTCGGGACAGAGGAAGGCTATCTCTCTGATGTTGGCTTAGCACAGCTTAAAAAAAGCTTGCCTCAAATTGATGTAGACAGCTTGCGCAAGTTTGAAGCGGAACGAGTGCTTACGCTGTTCACGGTAGACAATCTGGTTAGCCTTGTTGAGATCAGAAAAGGAGAAATGGCTTCTGTTACTCACTAAACTTGATATCCGTACCGGAGTGGACCTGCAAAGCGTTGCCATTATGGAGAAAAAAATACTATCCAATCAGCTAAGAATGGATAGTATTTTTACATTAAGGGAGCTTGCCTATGCGGAAGGGAAACGAAGGAAGGCTGAGTATTTATCGGCTAGGTTTGCGGCGAAGGAGGCTTTCCTTAAAGCGATTGGAACGGGCATGGGCAAAGGGATAGAGCTGAATGAGATCGGGATTAGAAACGAGGCTTTATCTGGTAAGCCCAACCTAGAGCTGCTAGGCAATGCGCTTCAGTTCGTCAACAAGCTGGGTGTAGTTTCGATGGATGTATCGCTTAGCCATTCCGATGAATATGCGATCGCTCAAGTCGTACTGCTGCTTGATCAAGAACGAAAGTGAGGTGTTCGTTATGAGATTTTATATGGTTGACCGGATAAAGGATTGGAATGCAGGTGAATCGATTACAGCAAGTAAATTGTTGAATTACCAGGATTGCTACATGAAGGATGCGATTACGGGTGAGCATTATTTTCCGGAGCCTTTAATGGTGGAGGCACTATGTCAGGCAGGTGCTTGGCTTATTATGCTGACGACAAATTTTAAGCAGCGAGCCGTGCTTCTGTCAGCAGAATCGATCACCTTCCATAAGCGTGTCATCCCTGGAGATGAGCTTGTGCTATACGGGCATGTAGATTCGCTGCATGAAAATGCGGCGGTTTTTTCTGGGCATGGTGCTGTAAATGATGAAGTGGTAATGAAGATGAACTATATGATGTGTTCTCTAGTTTCGACTGCTGAGCTGGAGGATGTAGAGCGTACAAAGCGTACGTTTCATGAGCTGTCATCGGGGGAGGGGCAATGAAGAAAAGAGTTGTTGTTACTGGATTAGGCTGCGTAACACCACTAGGTCTCAATACAGAACAGACATGGCGTAATATGCTAGCTGGAAAGTCGGGAACGGACACGATTACATTGTTTGATGCTTCAAGTATGGATACGCGAATTGCTGCTGAGGTTAAAGATTTTGAACTGCACCCAACACTACCGGTAAAGCTGACTAAGCTTCTTTCTCGATCCTCTGGCTTTGGGCTTAATGCTTTTTTGGAGGCTATCCAAGATGCGAAGCTTTCAGCGGGCGATGCACCGAATCCGGATATCGGGATTGCTATGGGCTGCGGGTTAATTTACCCAGATCTAAAGCAGTTTCAAGAAACGTTCATTCGTTACTTTAAGGATGATGAAGAGACAGCAGAGGGCTTCTTCGGTCCGCTCGATATTTTGAAGCGAAGCAGTGTTACGGGAGCGTCGTTAATGGCGCAATGGCTTCGTGCTGCTGGACCGATGTATACGATCAATACTGCATGCGCATCGAGTGCACATTCAATTGGTACCGCTTTTCGTGCTATCCAAGCAGGTGAGGCTTCGATTATGGTCGCTGGTGGATACGACTCGATGATTAATTACATAGACGTGCTTGGCTTCAGCTTGCTAGGTGCTTTATCTACACGTAACGATGATCCTGCACATGCTTCCCGCCCTTTCGACAAGGAACGAGATGGCTTTGTTATCGGCGAAGGCGCAACGATGATTGTGCTGGAGGAGCTAGAGCATGCCTTAGCTAGAAATGCGCACATTTATGCCGAGCTTGTAGGTTTTTCGAGCACGATGAATGCTTATCGGATTACAGATTCTCCACCTGATGGTGGGGAGTGTATTACGGTTATGCGCCAAGCGATGGCTGAAGCGGGGCTTGAGCCAAACGAGGTGGATTACATATCGGTTCACGGCACGAGCACACCGTACAACGATTATAGTGAAACGATGGCGATTCGAGCTGCATTAGGCGAGGCTGCTGAGGAAGTTGCTGTAAGCTCCGTCAAATCGATGATCGGTCATCTGACGAATGCATCAGGCGGTATTAATTTTATTAGTGCAGTGCTTGCGATGCGTGATGGGATGTTGCCGCCTACCATTAATTACGAGACGCCAGATATAAAGCTGACGCTGGATTGTGTTCCTAATGCTTCACGCCAAGCAAGCGTCGAGACGGCTTTAGTTAATGCATTTGCATTTGGCGGGACTAATGTTTGCTTGGCTGTTAAATCATTCGAGGGAGAGCGTAATGATGTCAATTAACGTTATTGATCGAGTAGTGGAATGGTTACCAGGCGAGAAAGCAGAAGCTTATCAGCATATTACGATGAGCCATATTATTTTTGATACGCATTTTCCGCTAAAGCCGGTATGGCCTGGGATGCTGTCGATTATGGCGATGCAGCGTTTAGCTGAAGGAGTACTGGCCAGTCAGGACGATTATGCTACAGCTTATTGTATGACGGAGCTTAGCAATGTGAAGTGGCGTTCCTATGTAAAGCCGGGTGATCGGATGATGGTGAAGGTAGAGCTGACTGGGAAGGAACCTGAGCTTATGCAGTTTAAGGGAAAGATTCAGGTAGCGGGAAAAACGGTCGTAACCGTTGGGAGAATGAGCTTCAGTGCTGCTAAGGCGACAGCTGAAATCCAGCAGCAAATGAGCGCTTATTGGCAACAAAGAGGTGTAAAGCAGGTGGTTGTTGTATGAGACGTGTCGTTGTAACTGGGTTAGGATTGATCTCCCCACTGGGCTCAAGTAATGAGGAGGTTTGGCATTCGATTTTGCGAGGAGATAGTGCGGTGCAAAAGCTGTCACATCTTCGAGCAGATAAATTCAATACGCAGTATGGCTATCCGATTATCTCCTATAATCCAAAGGCGTATATCAAATCAGTGAAAAAGCTGCGAATGATGTCTCGTGGAGACTCGATGTGTTATTCCGCCTCGATGCTGGCGATGGAGGATGCTGGGCTGCCTAAAGGCTTCGTATCGGGCCAGCGCTTTGGTTTGTACGTTGGTGGAAGTAAAGAAGTGGATACACCGCCAGAGGATATGGTTGAAGCGATTATGGAGCCGAGTGTTGAGACGATTAGTGATTTCGTTATGAAGGTTAGAGATCATGTACATCCGCTGTTTTTCGTTAAAGGCTTGCCTGCCTCCTCGATGTTTTATATATCGGAGGAGCTTGATTTAAGAGGGCCTAATTGCTATTACATGGGAACCGCGAATGCCAGTGCCGTTGCGATCGGCAACGCAGCGCGGGCTGTAGCTATGGGCGAGGCAGATGCTGCGCTCGCAGGAGGCTTTTCCGATCCATTAACGTGGTGGAATTACTTGAAGGTTGATGGAATGGGCGTGCTGAACAGGGAAGAGGGAGAAGATCGGCGTTATTATCGTCCGTTCGATAGACAGCGCAAAGGTGCCTTGCTAGGAGAAGGCTCAACGATGCTCGTTGTTGAGGAGCTTGAGCATGCATTAGCGCGCGGCGCGAAGGTGTATGGGGAGATCGTTGGCTATGGCAACGGAATGGATTGCGACAATATCGTTAAGCCATCGGATGAAGGAATTGGACTGCAGACAGCGATGAAAAAGGCACTGCGTCATAGCAATCTTTCACCAGCTGAGATCAAGTATGTATGTGCGCACGGCAGCGGCACAAAAAGTGGAGATGAATCAGAAGCACGAGCAATCGCCTCGATATTTGCTGCCCAGACAACCGCGGTCAGCTCGATCAAGCCGACGGTTGGTCATCAATTTTCCAATGCAGGGGCATTCAATGCCTATGCCTCGTTAATGGCCATTCAATCAGGCGTGCTGCCTCATACGCTTCATCTATCGCAAGCTGATCCATCGTGGAAGGTTGATTTTATCGCTGAGCAGCCTAGGGAAGTCTCGGTAACTGCAGTTATGTCGCTCGCACGGGGATTGAATGGAGAAAATACGGCGCTTATATTTAAGGCGCTCGCATAATTGGGAGGAGTAGCAGTGAGTAATCAAAAGCAAAAGGTTGTTGTGACAGGGATCGGAGCAATTACAGCGCTAGGCACCAATGCAGAAGAGCTATGGCATGCTGTCCTTCAAGGTACTCATGGCATACATAAGGTGGAATCTATTGCGATGGATGGCTATATGGCTAATATCGCAGGCGAGGTGAAGCAGCCGCTTGAAGAGCTTGAGGCTGCACAGAATCTTCATGCCACGGATCGCGCGGTATCCTTTGCATTACGAGCAGCAGAAGAGGCGCTTCAATCTGCAAAGCTTCAGCAGCTTCCAGAGGATGCGGGCTGCGTCATTGGAACATGCCTTGGAGGAGCAAAGAGCTGGGAGCGTTGGATCAAGCAAAGGCAAGCAGGCGAACAGGCGGAAGCCGAATTATGGCAGCAGGTTCGCTTTAACGGAATTGCGGAAACGGTCAGCTCCCATGCTGGAATCCATGGACCTGTCGTTACGATATCGACCGCTTGTGCAGCAGGTGGTAATGCGATCGGTCATGCAGCTGACCTTATTCGAAGCGGGAAAGCGTCCGTTGTACTAGCCGGTGGAGCAGATGCGCTCTCGATCCTTGCGGTATCTGGCTTCCATTCTCTGCAATCCCTGTCCACTGAGCCCTGCAAGCCATACTCTGGAGACCGTGATGGGCTATCACTAGGAGAAGGAGCGGGAATATTGGTGCTAGAAAGTGAGCAGCATGCCGCAGCACGGCAGGCGCGTATCTACGCCGAAGTGCTTGAATTCGGTCTTTCTGCAGATGGCTACCATCCAACTGCTCCGCATCCTGAAGGCGAAGGTGCTGCACGCGCGATTTCCATGGCTCTTGAGAAAAGCGGTGTCCACCCTGAAGACGTAGACTATATTAATGGACATGGAACAGGAACTCCTAAAAACGATAGTGCAGAAACGATGGCTATTAAGCAAGCGCTCGGCGAAGTGGCAGCGAGTCGTGCAAGGGTTAGCAGCACGAAGTCGATGATTGGACATTTACTAGGCGCAGCTGGAGCCGTTGAAGGCATTGTCACTGTGCTAGCCTTACACCATCACCATATCCCTCCAACAGCAAACTACACCAAGCCAGATCCCGAGTGTGATTTGGATTATACCCCTAATGAAGCGATTCAGCAGAAGCTCATCTACGCCATATCCAACAATTTTGCTTTTGGAGGCAACAATTGCTCCGTCGTATTTCGCGCCTATGAGCCATCAGCTGATTATAAGCAGGCAAAGGAAGCTAACTCCGCTGATGCAGCAGCATCCCTCGAGCGTGAACGTGAGCGTGTTGTCATTACAGGCATTGCTCAAATTAGCGCCGCTGGCACGAAGCCATCCTCCTTATGGGATGCGATAACGAGTGCGGAAACGGATGCAGCACAGAGTCTATGGACAGAGATGCTCGATGCTGATCAAAACCGCACGTATGTGAGCAAGCTAACCGATTATAATTCCACAGATTATATTTCTCGAAAAGACGCAAGAAGAATGGATACGCTCGGAAAGCTAACGGTTTCCGTTGCAATGGATGCACTGAAGGATAGTGAGCTAGAGCTGACGGATTATAATTCCAATCAGGTTGGCGTCGTATTCGGTACGGCTAACGGAACGATGGAAAGCTTAGAGCAATTTTATTTTCCAGTGCTGAACGAAGGAGCGCCAGCTGCCAATCCAGCACATTTTCCGAATACTGTCTTCAATCAAGCTGCCGGTCAAGTAGCGATGCACACTCAGGCTAGAGGTGTTTCCTCTACTGTAGTGGATGGTCATGCGTCCTTCTCCTCAGCGCTTTGTATGGCTTATGAGCATATTCAAAGCAGAGATGCTGAGGCGATCGTCGCAATTGCTGCCGATGTGCTTACCCCATACGTCATTAGTGGCTACAAGGACGCAGGGTTGATAAGCTCGCATCCCGCTGAAGCAGCGGACTTTAACTCAGCCGATCAGTCAGGCTTTGTGCTCGGAGAAGGGGCAGTAGCCGTTGTAGTCGAGTCACTTACCCATGCACTAGCTCGTCATGCGACGATTTATGCTGAGGTTTCAGGATATGGGAGAACGTTCGAGCCTTCTCAAGTGAATCACAAGGGGGCAGTCACTCAAGCTATGTTGGCGAATCGTACGGAGACTGTTGCTCAGGCTGTATCGCTAGGTGACACGGAGCGTGGAGCACAACTTAGTTCAACAGGGCGCGGAGAAGCTGTATCGCTCGCAGAGCCTACGTATGATACAGCTGTTGCCGAGCTGGCTCGTCGCGGCGGTTTAGAGCGAGCAATGCAGAAAGCGTTGCAAAGTGTGCACGGTGAATCGATTGTGCCGGATGCAATTTTTATGGCACAGCCAGCTATGGATGCTGCTGCTTCAGCAGAGCGCCAGGCGATTGCTCGCTTATACTCGGATGCGCCGCTGCTTGCTTCCTGCAAGCATGTCATCGGTGAGGTACAAGGAGCGGCTAATGGCTTTCAACTGATTGCTGCCCTGTTATCGATGCAGCAAGGCTGCTTGCCACAAGTACGCGAGCATGCTACGACGCTAGCCAAGGATGTTTCATTGGAACATATTCTTGTCAATGGTGCTTCCTTAACAGGATCGTATACAAGCATTTTACTTAGCAAATATGAATAAAGGTGGGAATGGTGAATGAGTTTCGTCAATATTTTAAGTATTGCTTCCTATATGCCAGGTGAATCTATATCCAATGATAGACTAGCAAGTTTAATTGGGGAGCTGGATGAAGAATTAATGGCTCAGGTTGATGTGCAGGATCGCTATTGGACCATTAATGCAGAGACAGGTGAGCCTTCTGAGTCGAACAGTGATATTTCAGCAAAGTCAGCAAGGCTTGCCTTAGAGAAGGCAGGCGTATCGGCAGAGGATGTTGATCTTATCGTTATGTCGACCTGCAGCCCAGATTATCCGTTGCCAGCTACAGTAACCCAGGTGCAGGATAACTTAGGACTTAGAACTGCAGCGACAATCGAGGTTCGTTCTGGCTGCTGCGGTGCTGTTCAAGCGCTGGATATCGCGAAGCTGTATCTTAGCACAGGGCAATACCGCACGGCACTCGTCATCGGTACAGAGGTGATCTCACCGCTGCTCTACCAGATGTACGGACATAAGGATAAGGATGATCTGCGTTTACGGGATAAGCTGTGCATTTATTCGTTCGGTGACGGCTCCGCGGCAATGGTGCTGCAGGCGAGTGAGCAGGCGAACGGACATTTGATCGGCAAAAGTGCGTTTGCGTGTGCAGGCGGTGGGAAGAAGCCGGGCATGATCGTGCCGATTGGCGGAACAGCCATTCCGATTACCCATGAAGCGTTAGATAAAGGACTTTTTTCATTAAAGGTGGACTTTACAGGCTCTGCCAAATATACAGCAGATATTTTACATGAGGGCTTCCATGAAACATTGAGCAAAGCGGGCGTAACAGCCAAGGACATTCAAGGCTGTATTATTCCTGAAGGCAACACAGGTTACCTGCGCGATGACCTGCAGCGCTCAGGGAAGCTAAGCGAGGAATGGCTAGAGATCGAGAATCGTGTATATGACAACCTAAAATACGTTGGCAATACCGGCTCTCCCGCTGTTCTGCTTGCATTCGAGCATGCTGTGCGTACAGGCAAGGTTAATCAAGGAGACAACGTCATGTTCTTAGCTATCGAAACGAGTAAGTGGCTTTTCGCAGGCACGGTGTTTCAATGGAAGGGAGTTTAGTATGACGTCCTATGATGCGATCGTCGTTGGTTCTGGCCTAGGAGGTTTGACGACAGCGGCAATACTGGCGGAAGCGGGTAAAAGGGTGTTAGTGCTGGAGCAGCATTATATCGTAGGCGGATGTGCTAGCTCCTTTCGCAGAAAGGGCTTCATCTTCGATGCGGCTGTACATTTGATTGGGGGATGCGAGCCAGGGGGTGAGCTGCAGCGCATATTCGAGCGGCTTGGTGTAGAGCAGCATATCTCCTTCATTCCAGTTGATCCAATGTTCACGGTACAAATCGAGGATGCGCGTTATGATATTCCAGCTAATCTAGATGACATGGCAGAACGTCTAGGCAGCTGGTTCCCTGAGGACAAAGCGGCTGTTGAAGCGGTAATCTCCGAGATAAAACAGCTAGGAGGTTATATGCTGAATGACGG
The DNA here is from genome assembly GCF_023715345.1 of Paenibacillus camelliae. GTDB lineage: Bacteria > Bacillota > Bacilli > Paenibacillales > Paenibacillaceae > Pristimantibacillus > Pristimantibacillus camelliae. The sequence continues at coordinate 145,800 of NZ_JAMBNY010000011.1, read as the reverse complement.
CTCCTATGGCAGCAATCAGGCGCTCAATGAGAGACTGCTGGACATTAACCGTCAATCGTTCGCACAGTATCTAGCCGATCGATTCCAAAACCCAAGAACAGCATTTTTGCTAAGCTCATTATGTCCTTATGCAGGGATATCGCCTGCACAGCTATCTACTACCTATATGATGAGCACGATGGTTTCGTATCATGGCGGAGCCTTCTATATTAAAGGCAGCTCACAGAAAATCGCCGATACGTTGAAGTTGGCCATAGAATCACGTGGCGGCAAGGTGCAGATTCGGCGCCGAGTAGAGCGCATACTGATGGAGCAGGAACGGGTTCATGGGGTCATTGATCATAAAGGCAATGAATATTACGCTCCATTAATTATATCGAATGCAGATATGAAGCAGACATTCACGCATTTGCTGGATGAATCAGACTTGCCAGCAGCCTATCATCGAAGAATAAATTCACTTAAGCCTTCCTACTCTAGCGTCGTATTGTATGCGGCGATGCATAAGGATCATTGGCTGGAGCAGCTGCCGCATGAGCTGTTTTGGTTCCCGAATGACGGCATGGAAGATTCCTTGCGCTTGTATGATCCAACGAGGAACGACGAGCATCCTTGGCTGTCGATATGCAGTCCGACGCATACCGATGCTCAGCTAGCTCCCGAGGGCTACGGGATTGTTTCAGTGATGGCACTCTGTGAAGCAGAGCATATGGAACAGATTCGTGAGGAATATGGAAAGTCCTATATTGAGGAACAATTTATCGCTCTCATTGATTCGATTATGCCGGGCTTTAAGGAACGAATCCATTTCTTCGAGCTTGCGACACCTCGTACGATTGAACGCTATACGTTGAACCAAGCAGGCTCGATATATGGCTGGAGGAAAGGCCATAGTCAACGATGGGGATCGAATATGGGACCGAGAACGCCGGTTTCTGGCTTGTATCTTGCTGGACATTGGACCCGCAATGTACATGGTGTTTATGGTGTGATGAAGTCTGGCAGGATGACGGCGGATACGATTGTTAAGGTATAGATGAAGTGACTATATAGACTTACTTATCTAAATGGTTAAGGGCAAGAAAAAACGTGCGACTCTCTGCATAGATCTAGGAGGCTGTATGAATAAGTGGCGCAATGGCAAGATTATGACAATTTCATGTTTAGGTTTATTCATGGCTATGCTGGATACGTTGATTGTTGGAGTAGCATTACCACAGATTGAGCTATTGCTGCAGACAGATATGGTGCATTTGGAGTGGGTAATGAATGCCTATACCCTTATGTTTGCCGTTGGGATGATCCCATTTAGTCTGCTTGCAGAAAGGTATGGCAGAAGGAATGGCTTTGTACTCGGTCTCGCTTTATTTACTGCGGGCTCACTTCTTGCAGGTCTTAGTCAATCCATTCTCCTCTTAATTGTAGCAAGAGGCATTCAAGGCATCGGGGCGGCTGCCATTCTGCCGATTAGCTTAACGCTAATTTATACCGCCTTCCCAGAAGAAAAGCGTGCGCTCGCTGTTGGGATTTGGTCTGGAATATCCGGACTTGGGCTGACGATTGGTCCGCTAATTGGCGGCATCATCCTCGACTATTTCACGTGGGAGATGATCTTTCTCGTTAATGTTCCTGTCGGCATCATTACCGTGCTGCTATGCTTCTTCTGGATCGAGGAATCGTACGGAATTAAGAAACGTTTCGATATCGTTGGTCTAGTTCTGCTTACTTCTGGCTTGTTCGGCATTGTATATGCACTGATCACAGGCAATCTATTAACGTGGAGTCATCTCTCGATTATGATTGGTGCAATTGGCGGCGCAATCTTGCTCATTGCTTTTCTAATATGGGAGTCTCGCTGCTCGTATTCGTTAATCACATTAAAGCTGTTCCGTTATCCATCGTTTTCGGTAACGAATTTCGTAGGGTTTTGGATGAGTGCAGGCATATTCGGCTCGATATTCGTTCTGACCTTGTTCTTGCAGCAGGTGCAAGGGTACAGTCCGCTGGAAGCGGGTGTGCGTGAAATGCTGTGGACGACGATGACGATGATCGCTGCGCCTTTGGCAGGAGTGTTTATGAACAAATATCGTGTCCGCTCTATATTAATGGTAGGCTTGCTGCTACAGGTTATTGCGCTATGCAGCTTTGGTCTTGTCATTAACCAACTTGGACCGATCTTTTCATTTGGTTATTTAGCTCCAGGTATGATCGGTGCTGGCATCGGGATGGGGCTATGCTTTACTGGCATTCAACATGGTGTGCTTGAGGGTATTCCCGATGCCTATACAGGCGAAGGCTCCGGTGTGAGTAATGCGATACGGGAGCTTGGCGGTGTATTTGGCATTGCGATAGCGGGTGTTGTGTTTCATCGCAATGGACTTGTTACGAGTGGGCATGCCTTTGCTGAAGCGCTTGTGCCTACCGTATATGTGTGTGCGGGCATGATCGGACTGGCAAGTATTTCACTGCTATATCTCTATGTAAAGCCTTTGCCTAAGAAAGCTATTCATCACATAAGTGGGCAGTAGAAAACTACTACATGCTCCACTACTATATTGCGGGTTAGATTAGTAGTGCACTGCGATTTACAGTTTATTGAAATCATACAATAATTAAACATGAAAAGCTGCACCATGAAGCAATGAAAGAATGTAACACTAGCTTCTGCTGTAGCTTTTCTTATGAGGTCATAGCGATTAGATTAGATCATAGGAGGAGAGAAATTGATTGAGTTTATACTGAGAAATCGTAAGGTTACTCTATTGTTTTTTATTATGGCAACCTTAATCGGAAGCTTAAGCTTCTTTACGATGCCCAAAAGAGAAAATCCAGAGGTATCGTTAACCGTAGCCGTAATTCAAACGATATTCCCCGGTGCATCTCCTGAAAAAGTAGAGCAGTATGTAACAACCCCGCTCGAAAACAGCATTAAAGATATCTCTCAAATTATTCGTGTTGATTCAACCTCTTCATTAAATGTGTCAACAATTATTGTAGAGGTTGAGCCTGGTACGGATGAAGATAACCGCAAGGTATGGGATGTATTGCGGCAGAAAATCCAATTAGCAGAAAATGATTTGCCAGAGGAAGCTTACAAGCCCGTCTTGCTTGATAATCTAAACAATATTGCCCAGCAAATTTATCAGTTTGCGGTGGAGTCTCCTGAACAGCTGGAGGAATTAAGAGCAGTTGCGGAGCAATGGAAGTTTGAATTAAGTCAGCTGTCTGGTGTTAGTAATGTTGAAATTGTAGGGCTGCCTGAGGAAGAGGTAGCGATCTATCTAGATACAGAAAAAATGAATGAGCTCGGTCTACCTTGGGGTGCAGTTGTACAGGCAATCTCAAATGCGTACCAGCGCGTGCCGCTCGGTGGCATTCAGGAGGCAGAGCAATACTCTTATCTGAAGCTTAGCGGTGAATGGGAATCTATTGATGACATTAATCAAGTCGTCGTTTTTCAAAATGAACAAGCAACGATCCGGATTGAGGATATTGCTAATGTTGAAAAAGCTGCTGTAAATGATAATGCCTTCGTGCAGTACAACGATCTGTACGCGCTCACGTTAGTTGTCAATTCAGGTAGTGGTGTCGATGTTTATGCGCTGCAGGAGGATATTGATGGCGTAGTTGCTTCATTAGAGAAGGAGCTGCCAGCATACGTGCAGCTAGTATCTGAATTCTCACAGAAGGAAAGCGTCGATCATCTGTTTCTTGACCTAGGACGAGAGCTGCTTATCGGTATGATTATCGTTATTATTATATGCTCCTTCGGCCTTTCCTTCATTACATCGATCATTGTTGCGTTAGCGATACCGGTCTCTGCTGCGATTGGTTTTATACCCATTGAGAGCTTCGGTGTTGATCTTAATCAGATCTCGATCGTAGCGTTAATTATTGTGCTCGGGATACTTGTCGATGACGCAGTCGTAGTGAACGATAGTATTCAGCGCAGACTATCGCTGGGCGATTCACCGATGCAGGCATCTATTAAAGGAAGTAAGGATGTAGCGATCTCGATTACGACAGCTACTTTAGCAACGATAGCTTCCTTTGTCCCTTTATATTTTATGACGGGCAACGTCGGTAACTTTATTCATCCATTGCCTGTTGTTATTACGCTGACGATGCTGGCTTCCTTGCTTGTATCGATTACGGTCATCCCAATTTTTCGATTGTGGATTAGTGAAAGAGCCGTTCGTAAAGGTAAGCAGCACCGAATTAATAACGTAACACCTGGCTTATTAGGTAAGCCAATTCACAAATTAAGCCTATTCTATGAAAAGCAAATTGTACGCTTTATTAAGCGACCGGTATTAACTGCTATCGTCGCGCTCGTCGTGGGCAGCAGTAGTCTCGCACTATTTCCGTTACTCGGCATGCAATTTTTCCCGAAAGCAGAGCGAGAGGTGATGCTAATCGACTTCAGATTGCCGATCGGGAGCTCGATTGAGACGACGCGTCAGGTTATGAATGATGCCTCCGCTTGGTTACGCGAGCAAGAGGGAGTTAGCTCGGTTACTGCTTACACCGGTCGAGCAACACCGAAGTTCTACTATTCAGAGACAGGCAGCTATGGCGAAACGGTTGGGCAGTTGTTTGTAAAGATTGATATGGAGCAGATAAAAACAAAGGATATGCTGCAGCCTTGGCGTGTCGGCCTACAGGAGAAATTCCCTGGAGTTGATATCGTTGCAAGAGAGCTGGAGCAGGGGCCTCCAGTCGGGGCACCAGTTGCCGTTAGCATTAAAGGTGACGATCTTGATGTATTGAAGGAGCTATCCTCCAAGGTGAAGGGTTATCTAGCGGAGATCGATGGTGCGATTAACATCTCTGATGATATGGGCTCGAATATGCCGATTGTTGAATTCAATATGGATCAACAACGATTGCAGCAAGAAGGAATTGCAGAGAAGGATGTGTCGACTACGCTTCGCTTAATAAGTGAAGGGATAAAGGTAGCTGATCTATCCGACAATAACCAGCTGCTAGATGTGAAGGTGAGAGTTCTTCACGATAAAGGCAGCGATATCAGTGATGCCTTCAATCAGCTAGCCGTTCCTGCAAGAGGAGGAGAGCTTGTTAAGCTGGATGAGGTTGTGACGCTAGAGCGTGATGAGCAGGTGCACTCCATCCTTCATAAGGATTCACGAAGAGTTGTAACGATTCAAAGCTATAATGAAGGCAAATTGCCGAGTGAAATTACAGATGAATTGAATGAAAAGCTAAAGCAGCTTGAGCTACCAGATAACTATAGTGTATTAGTTGGCGGGGAGAACGAGCAGCGGGATGATGCATTCAACTCCATTACTAAGCTATGGATTGTCGTCGTATTGCTGATCTATATTTTAATGGTGATGCAGTTTAAATCGTTGCTGCTCCCTGTCATTATACTGATGTCTGTCTATCTTGCTTTCGGTGGAGCATTAATTGGATTATTCTTAACGAATTCACCACTAGGCTTTATGGCGTTTATGGGCGTTGTCAGCTTAACAGGTATCGTTGTCCGCAATGGTATCATTCTTATTGAATTTATTGAGCAGGAACGCCATGCTGGCAAGTCATTGTATGAGGCTGTAGCGAATGCGGGTAAGGTTAGACTGCGTCCAATTCTTATTACAACGTTTACAGCTGTCGGCGCATTAACGCCGATGGCGATTGATGGAAGCTCATTGTTTAAGCCGATGGCAGTAGCGATTATATCCGGCCTGTTATACTCTACATTGCTTACGCTTATCGTTGTGCCTGTCATGTATGTCATTGTGGCAAGAAGGCAGGAGAAGTCTGCTAGCAAGCTTCAGCAGCATACCGCTGAGCATTCATCGCTATAAGGGCTGAAGTATATCTACTTCATAGGAAGAATAGAATAACAACAGAAGCGATGAAATGCTAAAAACGTGGATATGCTTTTGCTTCGAACCTTGGAGTAAAAGCATATTCGCTTTGCTTGTATTCGCTCTAACAAGTCATTTATAAGAAATCATAAATTTTTTTGAAAAAATACTTGCAATCTGTTTTCGTTAGTGATATATTATTACTTGTCGCCGCGACAAAACGTTGCGAATGACGAACGTAATTAAGTTTTGCGGAAGTGGCTCAGCGGTAGAGCATCGCCTTGCCAAGGCGAGGGTCGCGGGTTCGATTCCCGTCTTCCGCTCCATATTTGCGGCCTTAGCTCAGCTGGATAGAGCGTTTGACTACGAATCAAAAGGTCAGGAGTTCGAATCTCTTAGGCCGCGCCACTTAATTACACTTCGGGATGTAGCTCAGCTTGGTAGAGCACCTGGTTTGGGACCAGGGGGTCGCATGTTCAAATCGTGTCATCCCGACCATTATATATGCGGGCGTAGTTCAATGGTAGAACTTTAGCCTTCCAAGCTAATAGCGTGGGTTCGATTCCCATCGCCCGCTCCATAACTAAGACATCGTAAAGCCTTGATCTTGATCAAGGCTTTTTTTGTTGTTCGCGCAGCGCTCCAAGCCTCGTGCATGCTCCGACTCCCCTATATATAATAGAAGTGATTGTTCGGCCTTCGTCTATGTGATGTAAGTCTATAGGTGCAGCTAGAGCTATGTTGTGTATATTAGGCTTCATAGCAGGCAATTCAGCGTATATATCCCTCGCTTTTATTTGCACTTTTCTTCTTTACCCATATATTACCCGAATATTCACTACGGCTTATAAATATGCCCCGCTATTTACATTATTCTGTCAGAGCTTCCGTCCCCTTGTTATACCCTTATATTGTAAAAACCTAGACCGCATTTAAATAAAGTTTATAGTATTACGATAATATTATTAGAGAGGGCACGCTATACATCAACGTTAATTAATTGGCAATACTAAGATTGTTCTCAATTATAGAAGAGTTTCCTATGAATCAAACACATTAAAGAATAGATAAAAAAGTTTGTACTTATTTACATGTATCACAATTTCCTGATTAAGCGCTTTCCATCTAAAAAAGAGGTCAAATTCAGCTATTTTTTAGATTAATTATGCTTGTAAGGCTTCTATGATGTTGTATTTTGTTGTATAATAAACGAAGTGATTTTTTTGCGAATAACTGAGAGTAATCTTACGAATATGGTTTATAGCTTGTATATTAAGCATGGTTTGTGAGTTTGCTGTACAGATCTGTGGGAGGAAGAGTATGTCGGATCAAAGCGTAACATCAACAGCGACTAATCGGACGCAATCTAACAATTTACTTAGACGCGATGTCCGTTACCTGGGCAATATACTCGGTGAAGTGCTCGTCCATCAAGGTGGACGTGAGCTTTTAGAATTAGTTGAACAAATCAGAGAGCAAAGCAAAGCGCTGCGCGCTGAATTTAGCCCTGAGTTGTTTGAAGACATGAAAAAAACAATTTCATCGCTTAGCTCAGAAAAGCGTCACCAAGTCATTCGTGCATTCGCGATTTATTTCCAGTTAGTCAACATTGCAGAACAAAACCATCGCATTAGAAGAAAACGTGATTACGAATTTTTAGCTGGTGAAGAGGTTCAAAATGGTTCGATTGAAAGTGCGATTAAAGCACTGAAGGATCGAAACATCTCGACTGAAGATATTGAAGATATGCTAGCGGGCATTTCATTAGAGCTTGTTATGACCGCACATCCAACGGAAGCTACGCGTCGTGCAGTATTGGATATTCATAAGCGCATTGCAGCAGATGTGATGGAGCTAGATAATCCTACACTAACCTATCGTGAGCGTGAGAAGCTGACTGAGAAGCTAATGAATGAAGTATTAATTCTATGGCAAACAGATGAGCTTCGTGATCGTAAGCCTACCGTTATAGATGAAGTTAAAAACGGCTTATATTATTTTGATGAAACATTATTTGATGCAATTCCAAGCGTATATGAAGAGCTTGAGCGTTGTTTAACTAAATATTATCCAGAGAAAAAATGGCATGTTCCTAGCTACTTGAGATTTGGCTCATGGATAGGAGGAGACCGTGACGGAAACCCTTCCGTAACGTCTGATGTCACTTGGCAGACCCTTACGCTGCATCGCCAATTAGCTGTTCAGAAATACGAGGAGCAGCTTCGTGAGATGATGAGTATGCTCAGCTTCAGCACCAATCTTGTTTCTGTAACGGATGAGCTGTTAGCTTCGATTGAGCAAGATCGTAGCGTTATCGATAATAAAACAACGGATCTATGGAGAAATCCAACGGAACCATATCGTGTTAAAATCGCTTTTATGATTGAAAAACTTTCAAATACAGTGGACCCAGAATCAGCAGAGGGCGCGCCTTATTATAGCAGCCCGGAAGAGCTAATGGTGGATCTTCGTATTATTGATCGTAGCTTACGCAATCACTATGCGGATTATTTTGCAGACACTTATTTGGCGAAGCTATTGCGTCAAGTGGAGCTATTCGGCTTCCATCTGATGACGCTAGATATTCGTCAGCATAGCCAAGAGCACGAAAATGCAATGACAGAAGTGCTTCACAAGCTAGGTATTGTGGATAACTATAGTGAATTGTCCGAAGATGAGAAAATTAAAGTGCTTGTCAAGCTGCTTGAGGATCAACGTCCACTTACATCTCATCATATTGAGTATTCTGCATCAACGCGTGAATGCTTGGATGTGTACGAGGTAGTAGCTAAAGCACAGAAAGAATTCGGTACAAACTGCATTACAAGCTATCTCATAAGTATGACGGAAGCAGTAAGCGATATGCTTGAGGTCATGGTATTTGCGAAGGAAGTTGGTTTGTTCCGCATAGATGAAGAAGGTAACGTCATCTGTACGATTCAAGCTGTACCTTTATTCGAGACGATCGAAGATCTACACGCTGCCCCAGCTATTATGAAGCAGCTGTTCGAAATTCCAATGTACCGCAAAGCGGTTGCTGCTCGTGGCAATATGCATGAAATTATGCTTGGCTATTCTGACAGCAACAAGGATGGCGGAGCCATTACTGCGAACTGGGAGCTTCGTATTGCTCTGAAGAGCATCACGAAGGCTGCAGGCGAGTATGATGTGAAGCTGAAATTCTTCCATGGTCGTGGCGGTTCACTAGGTCGTGGCGGTATGTCGCTTAATCGTAGTATTCTTGCGCAGCCTCCACATACAGTGGGCGCGGGCATTAAAATTACGGAGCAGGGCGAGGTTCTATCTTCTCGTTATTCCTTGCAGGGTATTGCGTCTCGTTCGCTAGAGCAAGCAACGTGGGCACTCATTACGAATGCTTTCCTTGCAAAATATCCTGATCAAGCGCCTCAGGTGGAGAAGGAATGGGAAGAGATTTCTGCTGAGATCTCCGAAACAGCATTGAATAAATACCAGGATCTGATCTTCCGTGATCCAGATTTCCTAACATTCCTTAAGGAATCAACGCCGCTTCAAGAAGTGGGAGAGCTGAATATCGGTTCTCGTCCATCAAAACGTAAAAACAGTGATCGTTTTGAGGATCTACGTGCGATTCCATGGGTATTCTCTTGGACACAAAGCCGTTATCTGCTGCCTGCTTGGTATGCTGCAGGTACTGCGCTTCAGCAGTATGTCGGCGGCGATGAGAAGAAGCTAGCTACACTTCAGACGATGTATGAGAAATTCCCATTCTTCCATAGTCTGATCAACAATCTGCAAATGGCACTTGCGAAAGCAGATATGCAGATCGCGTCTCAGTACGCTACGATGATTAAGGATGACACAGTCCGTGAAAGAATCTTCACGCAGATTGAGAAGGAATTTAAGCTTACGTCTGAGCTTATTCTTAAAATTACGAATCAAAACGAAATTCTTGATAATGTTCCAGTTATTCAAGAGTCGATTAAATTGCGCAACCCGTATGTTGATCCGCTTAGCTACTTGCAGGTTCAACTGCTTCAAGAGCTGCGTGCGATTCGTGAAACGGGCAATGACGATCAAGAGCTGCTTCGTGAAGTATTGCTTACGATTAATGGTATTGCAGCAGGCCTTCGTAATACGGGCTAATGCATGAATGTCTGATCCTGTATAGCATAATATATTGAATGAAAACCCTGTTCCGTCTGACGGAACAGGGTTTTCTGTTTAAAAGCTTGTAGTCTACTACTTAAATTACTTCGCTTGAATTAACTCTACTGAACATTTAACTTTGGTTGCTACCTATGTGTTCAAGTTTTATGTTGCTTTATAGTTCCTTTAAGTTTGATTTAAGGTGCAGCCTTCAATATAGAAGTATCCAATAAAGCGCAGCTCTGATTAACAGAGTAGCACATAGATACACAGATGAAGGGAGCTATGCATCATGCAAAACAAACATCTTCATGACCATACAACATTACAAACTAATCCACCTGCTGGTGAGGAACAGTTCGAAGCTTACTATCGTCAGCTGGAGAAATATTCACCATCGGGAGCAAAAAAACGAAAAAAGTCGAATCGATCTTATATCTCTTATATGTCCGCATTTTTAGCGGGTGCTTTGTTGATCGGAGGGCTAAGCTTTGCAGCGGATCGCTTGAATGTATTCACTGGTGGAATAGAGGCGGCCAGAGAAGCAGTAAGCTATAACTATAGTGGGGCAGGGCTGACAACAGCCTCGAATAAAACAGACGCGAAGACACCATCTGATGTATATGCAGAAGCTTCACCTGCGGTCGTGAAAATCCAAACCTATACCGCACCGCAGCGTTCAAGCATGTTCGATGATCCGCGAATGTGGCAATATTTCGGTATTATGCCGGAGCAGGATTCATCCCAGCATCAGCAGCAGGAGGGGAATGAGGACTCAATTCTGCAGCTAAGCGGCTCAGGGACAGGGTTTATTATAGATGAAGCAGGCTATATCGTTACGAATGCGCATGTAGTGTCAGAAGCTGAGAAGGTCGAGGTATTCGTTACAGGCTACGATGAGCCTATGGTTGCAACGGTTATGAACAGTGATACTGAGCTCGATATTGCACTGCTGCAGATTACGGCACCTGATCATCGATCGTTGCCGGCGCTAACGATCGCCAATTCAGATAATCTTGTCATCGGGGATTGGGTGATGGCGATTGGCAATCCATACGGCTATGATTATACGCTTACGATGGGCGTCATTAGTGCGAAAGAGCGACCGATTACCGTTCAAGATGAGAATGGCCAGCCTCAAACTATTGAGCATATGCTGCAAACGGATGCTGCGATTAACCCCGGGAACTCAGGAGGACCACTTCTTAACGAAACAGGAGAAGTGATTGGTATGAATACGGCGGTTAGCTCAGAGGCTCAAGGGATTGGCTTCGCGATTCCATCTAATATCATTGTCGAATATATTGAAGGGATTGCATCAGCCGTAACGACACAATAAAATATTTCTGAAGATTCGAGACATAAGGCTCGAATCTTTTTCTATTATAGGATAAAATATATGAATAATGATCAGACGTACCATGAGACGTTTGGAGGAATAGTGGAGTGAATTTATTAGAGAGTCAGCTCGTAAAGCTGGCATTGAAAGGCGATCAGGCTGCTTTTGCAGAGCTTGTAGATCTGTATCAGGAAAAGCTTTATCACATGGCCTATCGGATGCTTAACAATCGTCAGGAGGCTGAGGATGTTGTACAGGATACGTTCCTGCGTGTCTATAACAACTTAGAGCGATATATCGATACGATGAAGTTTTCTACGTGGATTTATCGCATTGCTACGAATTTATGTATTGATCGGCTTCGAAAACGTAAGCCTATTTATTCTTTGGATGCAGAGTCGTCAGAATATGAAGGTCTGGACGGTTATTCCATGATCCCAAGCGACAATCGCACCCCAGAATCTGAGTTGTTACTATCTGAAACTCAGCGTATTATTCACCAGGCGATTGATTCTTTACCGCCCAAATACAAAACCGTTATGATATTACGTTATATTCATGAGCTATCGCTACAAGAGGTAGGAGATATATTGGACATGCCAGTCACAACGATTAAAACAAGAGTCCACCGCGGGCGTGAATTTTTACGCAAAAAGCTGGAGTATCGCTTATAAGCTGCATTCGAAAAATAATGCAGCATTCTTTTGAAACATATTCGAGAATATTTCGTATTGCTAATAAGGCTAAAAAGCATGACCATAAGACGGAAAGAGGGCTGGCTGCTATGAATTGTAAGGTAGCGGTTGAATTCATTCATCAATACCTAGACGGTGAGCTTGAAGGTAATCAGCATGAACAGTTAAAGTCGCATTTGAATCAATGCGATAGCTGTATGAAAACATACGAGCAATATGAACGGACAGATGCGCTTGCGAAGTATACACTGCAATCATCGATTGTAAGTGAGCGCAGCACTGCAGATGCTACGAAGCTAAGGCAATCGATTCTTGCGCAGTTGCCAACGAAGCACCAAACGAAATCCAAAGCGAGATTTGTTCGCTGGTTATATCGTTACCCTGGTCTAACGGCGGCTGCTGTATTTATTGCAGTGATGATTGTAAGCTTGTTTGCATCGTGGGATCAGGACTCAAAATTGATCATTTCTGCCTCCCAGGACGACCTTCAGCATGTAGTTATTCAAGGAAATACAATAATTGTGCCAGAAGGCATCGAGTTGACTGGCGATTTGGTTGTAGAAAATGGTATAGTTGAGGTGAAGGGTGCGGTTAGCGGTAATGTTACCGTTATCGATGGCAAGATGGTACTAGCCTCAACAGGACATATTGCAGGACAAAGCAAAGTCATCGATCAAGCATTGGATTGGTTCTGGTATAAGGTAACTTCATCTTTTAATGAAGTGATTCCACAGTAATCGACAAAGCTCCCCTTTTCTAGGGGAGTTTTTATTTTTTTTGCTAGATAAAGGATTTTACTTCGACAATATCGAAAGCAATAAGAGGCTTCGTGTTTAGCATTCGTCTTATTGGCAGTTGGGGGTTGAGCGATGAATTATTTTGCGGATTCCACATGGCAGGATTGGGTTAAAGATATCATTGATGTGGGGATCGTCGCTTTTATTATATATAAAATGATGCTGCTTGTACGTGGAACACGAGCAGTACAGCTGCTGAAAGGGATCTTTGTGCTCGTAGCGACGTGGGCAATCAGCACATGGTTTGATCTTTATACATTAAAATGGTTAATGAATCAGATGTTCACCTTCGGTATTGTTACGGTGCTCATCATTTTCCAGCCTGAATTACGAAGGGTATTGGAGCAGCTTGGACGAGGCAATTTGTTTTCGCGAAGCTCTACGCTCGATCGTACTGATCTAAATGAGCAGATTGATGAAATTATTAGAGCAGTTCGCTCTATGTCAAAGCGTAAAATCGGGGCACTCATCGTCTTCGAGCGAAAAACTGGGGTTACAGAAATGATTGAGTCAGGGATTGCCCTCGAATCAAAAATATCCTCAGAGCTGTTATTGAATATTTTTACGCCGAATTCTCCGTTGCATGATGGGGCAGTTATTATTCGAGCTAATCAGATTATGGCTGCTGGCTGTTATCTGCCGTTGTCTGAGAACCCGTTCATCAGCAAGGAACTCGGAACGCGACATCGTGCAGCAATTGGAGTGAGTGAGGTCAGCGATGCGATCTCATTAATCGTTTCAGAGGAGACAGGACAAGTGTCGCTGTCGATCAACGGAATGATTGTCCGCGATATTAATGAAGAATCTTTAATTTCTAAGCTGTATGAGGAGCTATCTCCAAGTAAAGAGTCAACCAAGAAGGAATTTAATTGGTTTAGACGCAAAAAGGAGGGTGAGCATGGATAAATTATTAAATCATCCTACCTCATTGAAAGTCATCGCTGTATTAGTGGCTTTATTGATTTGGGTTGTTGTACATATCGACCCAGAAACTTCTCCGCAGTCCGTAACGTCTAATACAGATACGAAGGTAATTGAAGCAGCAGCTATCGTGCATGAAGGTCTGAATACGGATAAATATATACTTACCGCCATGGAGCCGACCGTAGCACGATTAGTCGTAGAAGGGCGGATCTCAAGCCTGCTGGCGGCTAATAACGATGATTACGTCGTTAAGCTTGATCTAACAGGGGTCGGCCCTGGTATTCAGGAGCTGCCGCTGACGGTCGATCTGCCATCAGGAATACGAGATATTGAAATTTCGCCTCGCGTAGTGATGGTCCAGATCGAGGAGCTTGAAACTCAGACGCATGAAGTGAAGGTGCTAACCGAAGGAACACCTGCAGAAGGCTATTTAATTGGTGAATCCTCGATTATTGGCGACACAGGTAATGTCGTTGAAGTGACGATGCCGAAGGATGATTATGCTCGCCTCGGTATGGTTGCTGTGACGGTTGATGTAAGTGGCGCTGATGCTGCTGTAGTGAACAAAAAGGCGAAGGTGGTTGCCTATGACACGCAAGGCAATCCGATTAATAATGTGACCATTGTTCCCGACACATTAACTGCAGAGACAAAAATTACACTGCCATCCAAGGAAGTGCCTGTTCAGCTGCGTTATACAGGCACCTTGCCGGAGGGCTATAGCTTAGTATCGATCAGCACACCTCAGCAATCGGTTACGATTAACGCCATGCAAGCAAAGCTCGACGAGGTGGCGATGTTCGATGGGTTTATCCTGGATCTTTCCAAAGTGAAGGAAACAGGTCAAATCATGGTGAAGGCAGAAAAAACAGATGGGATCGCTGCGGTTACTCCAGAAGAGATTCCTGTTAACATCGTCATTGAGGCGACAGAGCAGCGAACGATGTCGAATATTCCAGTTACGCTGATTGGACTAGCTGATGACCTGAAGGCAAGCATAGACAACTCAAGTAATGGGCGCATCCCTGTGAATATAAAAGGGGCGACAACGCTGCTGCAAAGGCTGAGAGCTTCAGATATTAAGCTTTCACTCGATGTCACTGGACTTGCCGTCGGAACGCATGAGCTGACCGTTGATGCACAACTGCCTGCATATTTACAGATTGCCGAGACCGATGAATTTTCACTATCTGTCACCGTGAAAATTAGCAGCACAGAAGAGGTAGATGCATTAAATAACGACCCGAATCGAAATGACGGCACGCAGCAGGAGACAGATCAAAAGCAGCCAGACGGGGGTAGCGGCTCAACAGGCGCTACCTCCGGTAATGACGGTGTGAAGAAGCCTCAGGATGAGGAAGATAGCACAGAGAATGAGACTGCAGGTCCTAGTCCTAGCGACAAGCCAGATTCGAAGGACGAGAATGGCAGCACCGATGACGGAGAAGCTGAACCTAGTCCAACACCTTAAATTAGCAAAAACGATTATCGCAGAATAGATTAATAAATCGTAACAAATAAACTCGTAATAAAAGGGAGAAGAACGATGGGGAAATACTTTGGAACAGATGGTGTACGTGGAGTAGCAAATACGGAGCTTACACCAGAATTGGCATATAAAATTGGTCGCTGTGGAGGTTATGTGCTCACACGTACAGCTGCTAAGCCGAAGGTAGTAATCGGTCGAGATACACGTATTTCTGGTCAAATGCTTGAAGCAGCACTTACATCTGGACTATTGTCCATTGGTGCGGATGTTATTCGCGTTGGCGTCGTATCCACACCAGCTGTAGCTTACTTAACGAAGGAATTAAAGGCGGATGCAGGGGTTATGATCTCAGCTTCGCATAATCCGGTACAGGATAACGGAATTAAGTTTTTCGCAGGCGATGGCTTCAAGCTATCTGATGAAACAGAGCTTGAGATCGAAGCTTTAATTGATGCAGAGGTTGATGAGCTGCCTCGCCCAATTGGCGGAGATGTTGGTTCGCGTATTGATGCACGTGAGCTTGCACAGAAGTATGTGGAGTACTTGAAAACTACAGTAGCAAGCACATTCGATGGATTGAAAATTGTGCTGGACTGCGCACATGGCTCTGCCTATGAGCTAGCTCCGCAAATTTTCAGAGAGCTCGGAGCGGACATCATTACGGTTGGGGCAGAGCCAGATGGCAAAAACATTAACGATGGCGTAGGATCAACACATCCAGAGTATTTGCGTGAGCAGGTATTAGCGAATAATGCAGACTTTGGCCTGTCCTTCGATGGCGATGCAGACCGCTTAATCGCAGTTGATGAGAAGGGTGAAGAAGTCGATGGCGACTTTATTCTATGCATCATTGGCGATCGTATGAAGCGTGAAGGCAGACTCAAGAATGACACCGTCGTTACAACGGTTATGGCGAATATTGGCTTCTTCAAGGGCGCAGAGAGCATTGGACTTAAGACAGCTCAAACTGCTGTTGGCGACCGTTATGTGATGGAGGAAATGCGTCGTGGCGGCTATAACCTAGGCGGTGAGCAATCCGGACACGTTATATTCCTAGACTATATTACGACGGGTGACGGTATTCTTACGGCACTTCAGCTGGTTGACACGATAAAGCAATCAGGCAAAAAGCTGTCTGAGCTAAAAACACTGATGCGTAAATATCCGCAGCAGCTTGTTAACGTGCGTGTTGCAGACAAGAGCTTGTATCAAGGCAACGAAGCGATTCTAAAAGCAGTAGCTGAGGTTGAGGCTGAGCTTGGCGACAACGGTCGTGTGCTCGTTCGTCCATCCGGTACAGAATCGTTAATTCGCGTCATGGCTGAAGGTCCTGACAAGGAGCTTGTCGATGCTTACGTTGATCGTATTGCGAAAGTCGTGAAGGAACAATTAGGTTAAATTTTTTTAACAACGAAAAAGTACAGAGCTGGAGAGCGATGGCGGGTGCTGTCCACTTCAGCTCTTGTCCATTTCATAATAAATTGTTGCATCCAAGCATGAAAATGAATATGATAGATATTATGATTCTAGAAGGAAAGCGAGGATAGAGGTTACAAAGCAACATAAGCGCCAGAGCTTAACGATCGGAGAACAGGACAGTGGGCCTGTAATGTTAAGCTGACGAGGTAAAGGTGTTCGAAACATTCGGCGGGGACCTTTCGGTAATCCAGACAACCGTAAGCTAGACTGCAAAGCGATTGGGCAACTGATCGTACAAACAGCTAGCTGTCTGCAAAACCAACTTTGATCACGAAGCAATACTTAACGTGATGTCGACATCGAATATTGAATTCAGCCAGGTCTTCGGATGCTCACGTACCAAATACGTACGCTCCGCTTCCTCAGACCTTAGCTTTATCCAATATTCTCGGTGCTGAAAGCTGGTTTACTGTATGAAAATTAAAAAATAAATGAATGTGATCGTTCGAATCTAGCTTCTGCTTACTAGGGAGAGTAGGTGGTTGCTGGGTTGGGGGAACTGTATTAAGATTGCCCATTTCATAGAGTACCACCTACACAAGACAAGTGTTGGCATAACATCCCTTGAGCATAGAAGCTTAAGGGGCAGCACATCCTATAGCATAAGCAGCTAGATGATGTGAGCGATGCACAATACGGAGGATTACAATTATGTGTGGTATTGTAGGATATATTGGTAACGGTGAAACACAAGAAATTTTGCTATCTGGCTTGAAAAAGCTTGAATATCGTGGTTATGATTCTGCAGGTATTGCAGTGTTTACTGAGCAAGGCCTTGAGATTCAAAAAGCTAAGGGCCGCATTGCTAATTTGGAAGAAAAGCTTGATGGTGCACCATTACACGGTACAGCAGGTATTGGCCATACTCGCTGGGCAACGCACGGCAGACCTTCAGATGTCAACTCTCATCCGCATACAGATAACTCGCATCAATTTTCCGTTGTTCATAACGGTATTATTGAGAATTATCTAGATCTTAAAGAGGAATTGATCGCGAAGGGTCATGTATTTGTATCTGAGACGGACACAGAGGTTGTATCTCATCTAATTGCAGATGAGTATGATGGCAATCTTGTTGAAGCAGTGCAACGTGCGACTAAGCGTATGAGAGGTGCATTTGCTCTTGGCGTGCTTACGTCTCATGAGCCAGAAAAGCTTGTTGCTGTTCGTTATGCAAGTCCACTTATTATCGGAGTAGGGAAAGGCGAGAACTTTATCGGTTCCGACATTCCAGCTATTCTTGAATATACCCGTGACGTTTATATTTTAGATGACGGTGAAATGGCTGTGCTTACAGCTAATGGTGTAGAGCTGCTTAACCTAAGTGGTGAAACAATCGCCAAAGATATTATGCATATCGATTGGGATCTTGTCACTGCGGAAAAAGCAGGCTTTGACCACTTCATGCTAAAAGAAATTTATGAGCAGCCAAAGGCTTATCGTGAAACGATGCTTGGCCGTGTTGCTGAGGATGGTCAGTCCGTTAACCTTAGCAAAGAGCTCGAAATGAACGACGACTATGTGAAGTCGATCAATAAGGTTCATATTGTTGCCTGCGGTACTGCATATCATGCAGGACTTGTTGGTAAAAGTGTTATTGAATCATTAGCGCGTATCCCAGTTGAGACCGATGTTGCATCTGAGTACCGCTATCGTAATCCAATTATTACACCAGATACTCTTGTGATCGTTGTAAGTCAATCTGGTGAAACAGCAGATACACTCGCAGCAATGCGTGAAGCACAACGTAATGGTGCGCGCGTGCTAGCGATTACGAACGTTGTTGGATCATCTGTCGCTCGTGAAGCGGATGATGTACTTGTTACTTGGGCTGGACCTGAGATCGCTGTTGCTTCTACAAAAGCATATTCTTCACAATTGATTGCATTCTACTTGTTTGGTCTTCATCTTGCCCGTGTACGTGGTACACAAACTTCAGAGCAAATGGCACATATCATTGAAGCTCTGACTGCTCTCCCGGAGCAAGTAGAAGAAATCTTGAAGCAATCTGCTGTATTGAAGCAAGTAGCGGAATCGATGTCCCATCATACAAGTTTGTTTTTCATCGGCCGTGGCGTGGACTATGCGGTTGCACAGGAAGGCTCCTTGAAGCTGAAGGAAATCTCCTATATTCACTCTGAAGCATATGCAGCCGGTGAATTGAAGCATGGTACACTTGCGCTTATCGAGGACGATATTCCAGTTATTGCGCTCATCTCACAAGAGGATCTGTACGAGAAGACGCTAAGCAATATTAAGGAAGTAAAAGCACGCGGTGCGCATGTGCTTGCGGTAACGAATCAAGGGTTTGAGGACGAGGTAGCGAAGTCTGTAGACGAAGTATTCTCTATTCCGAAAACATTGCCGGTGCTAACACCAGCTCTAGCTGTAGTGCCGCTGCAGTTGATCAGCTACTACGCATCACTTGCACTAGGTCATGACGTGGATAAACCTCGTAACCTTGCGAAGAGCGTGACTGTGGAATAGGGTTCGAGTGAGGGGTAACTCACTTGTCCAGTGATAAAAAAGTATGGAACCAGTAAAAAAAGTTTGGAACCAATAAAGAAACTTTGGAACCAGTAAAAAAAGTGTGGAACTACAAATTCAGTCCCGATGAATTATTTCATCGGGACTTTTTATTTTAAGGAGAGGTTTCTAAATGAGTATTGGAGAAAGAGTTAAGCATGTACGAGAGTTAGTGAAATTAACCCAACAGCAATTTGCTAATGAAATAGAAATATCACAAGGCCGATTGAGCGAGATTGAGAAGAATAAATGTAAGCCCTCAGCAGAAACTTTAATATCTTTATCTAAGAAGTATGATATTAATTTGAATTGGCTCTTATTAGGTGAAGGTAGGCCGAATAAATCATAATAAAGTATAAATGGTTAAAGAAAATTAAGTATTTTCTTAGTGCTTAAATTAAGTTAAGGATCTATTTAAAACACTACATGCTACTCGCGTATATGCTTTAATTAATAATGGGAAGTGGTAATATAATGAGTAGGACATAGCCCAAGCGAAGGCGCGGGAGCGTCCTTTATTATTGAACTAAGGTGCAGGTTTGTGGAAAAAGGAAAAAGAAGTATTTACCTTTTACTACTATTGATTTTATTGCCTGTCTAATATATAATCATAAAAAAATAATTTACTTTATATAAAATTCTATGAAGAGAAAGAGTACGTTATTATTTCTGTTCCAAAGAGAGCTGGTGTTTTGCTGAAAACCAGTGTTCAGATAATAACCGAAAATCATCTCTGAGAAGTAAAGCCGAATGTTTAGTAAGCTTTATCGGTTTCCTCCGTTACAAGGGACAACGTATGAATGTACGTTTGTAAAGGGTAATAAAATGTTTTCAAACATCTTATTAAACAAGAGTGGTACCGCGAGTTTCAATCTCGTCTCTTACTGAGACGGGATTTTTTGTTTTTTAGCAATAAAAATCTAAAGAAAAGCAGGTGAAGGCGTAATGAAGACGCTACTATTTGTAACAGATTTATATTATGAAGCAAAAGGAAGAAACTATTATGAAGAGGATTTATTTCTAACTTCAAAACTTAGAGAAGCCTTTAATTTAGTCATCTGTCATCCTGAAGATATTGAAGCATTTGAAGATAATGCTGATTTAATTGTTTTCCGAAATGCAGGTCCAGTCGCAAATTTTAAAGACAAATATGAAGCATTCCGCAGCCGAATTGTTTCTAAACATTTAAACACATATAATTCGTTTGACGGGAAGGCTGATATGAACGGAAAAGAATATTTAATTGAACTAACAAATGCTCATTTTCCTGTTATTCCAACCATTGATACCCTTGATTCCCTAAATAAACTTCCTAGTGTGGACATGTATATCGTAAAGCCGAAAGATGGAGCAGACTCTATCGGGATGGAATTTGTTACAAAAGATGAACTGAGTGAAAAAGTTAATTCAGAATCGAAAAATACATTGGTACAACCATTTATCAATTTTGAATATGAAGTCTCATTTTATTTTATCGACAAAGAATTTCAGTATGCTCTTTATGCACCAGATAAAGATAAAAGATGGGAATTGAAAGAGTATGTACCTACGGAAGAAGATCTAGCTTTTGCTAAACGATTTATTGAATGGAACAATCTTGATTGGGGAATTCAACGAGTTGATGCTTGTCGGAATGAGCAAGGGGAGCTTTTATTAGTCGAATTGGAAGATTTAAACCCTTACCTTTCCCTATTAGAATTATCTGCTGAAACACGTCAGAATTTAGTGGAAACAATGAAAAAATCATTACAAAAAGCTCTCCAAGCCTAATCATAATCAAATAGTTTATTAAGCTAACGGAGAACGTTAGTTGAACGAGAAACTTTTATTACTTTAGATAAAAGTGCTAATAGAGATTGGTACCAGTTAACCACTGAGTCTAATGTGGAGCCTAAAAAGACTTCTATAAAGTATTTGCGGTAACTGGTACGGTATTTAGAAGGATTTGGTCGCTAATAGGCGTATATATACAATGTGCAGTGACCTCTAAGGGAACAACCGCCCAGAATAGGTTTGGAGCCAGCAGGGAATGACCTCTTGGACTTCTTTAACAGAAATGAGGCGCTCCATGTATCGAGAAAATAAAGTTGTAGACTAAAAAATAAAGGATTAGACTGACGGTATGTATTAAGCTATTTGGCAGGATAACGTGGTGAATATAAGATATGTAATCGTGTGAATATATGCCATCGATATAATACATATTATAGATGCTGAGTTGCTTGAATGGTGTCAACTGCACAGATTTATGTTCAGTAGCGAAGAATATCGACCTGGACAATTATTTTTTTTAGCCAATAGCTTCTGATTGAATCTGTTGACACAAACAATTTTATCGTGATATATTTAGTGGGCTAAGTATTTATTCATTGACTGCTTAGGAGGTTAATAATGAAAGATACAGTAGACTGTGATATTCGTCAGTCGTTAGATAGGATTTCCTCCCAAATGCGTCGAGATTATAGCGAGTCTCTAAGGGAACTTAACCTTTATGTAGGACAAGATAATTTACTTTCTCGTTTGTGGGTAGGTGATGGAATAACACAAATGCAACTATGTGAACACTTAAAATGCGAACCACCTACAATAACAAATATGGTTAAATCACTGGAGCAAAACGGATTCATATACCGTGAACGCGATAAACAAGACGCAAGAGTTATGAGGATTTATCTAACGGATATTGGCAAAGAATTAGAGAAACCGGTTGAAATAAGATGGAAACAGCAGCAAGAAAAACTACTGCATACAATTTTACCAGAAGAGCGCTTATTATTAAGGAGACTATTGAAGCAAATGGAGAGTAACTTATTATAAGTTATCTCTTCCGTAGTTACTTAGTATGCTAACCAAAATTACTTAGTATGCTAAATAATTTGATCTACCTATTTAGAATAAAGGGAGAAGAGACATATGAAAAAGAGAAAAGAAATGCAACTAGCATTACAAATGGTTTCAGGGTACGGTGCCGAATTCAGCGCCTGGAGAATGCCTGGCACAGACCCAGCGGCTTACACGAATACGGATAGTTATGTGGAACGGGCAAAGTTAGCTGAAAAAGGAAAGTTTCAAATGATTTTTATTGCCGATACTCCTGCACTAACGAATGATTTAGGTCCTCAGACTCCCATGTTCCCTATGGACCCTATGTTAGCGCTAATGGCTGTAGCCAGAGAAACGAAACATATTGGGCTTGTTGCTACCCTCTCCACGACATTCAATTATCCATATAACATTGCACGTCAGTTCAAAGCATTAGATGTTATCAGTCATGGACGTGTAGGATGGAATGCGGTCACCACATCCGATCCATTAGCTGCAGCAAACTTCGGTGCTCAGATTGCTAATCGCAAGGAACGGTATGACATGGCTCATGAAAGCATACAAATTGTCCAAGCATTATGGGGAAGTTGGGAGGCAGACGCTTGGACTTTAGATGTAGAAGGTGGGAAATTTGCGGACATGAACAAGATTCAACCTATAAATCTCGAAGGCCAGTATTATGCATCTCGTGGTCCTTTGCCAATCCCACCTTCCGAGCAAGGTCAGCCCGTTATTTTCCAAGCAGGCGGAGGGAAAGAAGGATTAGAATTGGCGGGGAAGTACGCATCTGGTGTCTATGCGAATCCTTATGATATAGAATCTGCTCGTCGGCACAGGCAAGCGCTTCGACAAAGTGCTGTTCGATTTGGCCGAAATCCTGATGATATTAAAATGTATGCAGGATTTATGTTTTCGCTAGCCGCAACGGAAGGAGAAGCTTTAGAACGGCGAAGACAGCTTATGAGTTTTAATCCGGATGAGATTCCAAGCAGAGTAAGTTACCTTGGTTCCATGATTGGTATACCGCTATCAGTGAACGTGGTAGATATTGACCAGCCTTTAGCGGCTGACTTGTTGAATAATGCATACGCCAACCCGCGAGATCCGCGTTCCCCCAAGGCTTTACAGCTGTTGAAACAAGGGCTTTCCATTCGAGATGTTCTTGCGCATGGGGTTATAAACTACCATCCGGTAGTTGCAGGTACCCCCGTACAAGTTGCTGACTTCTTGGAAGAATGGTTTTTGGCTGGTGCATGTGACGGATTCTCAGTTGTTCCCGATATAGCCTATGATGGAGTTGCTGATTTTGTGGAACAGGTTGTCCCAATTTTGCAGGATCGCGGTTTGTTTCACAGAGAATATGAGGGCAAAACACTACGCGAGAATATGGGGGTTCCCTACGAATACGGAAGGCTGAAATAAAGAAAAATAAATAGAGGAGTGAATCAAATGAATAATACGATTGAATTGCTTCATAATCATTCATCTGTTCGGTCTTACACAGATCAACCACTGACAGAGGAACAAAGAGATGCAATCTTTAAGGCAGCTAATCAAACTTCATCATTCAGCCTTTTGCAAGTGGTCTCCATCATTAGAATTACAGATCCAGAACTACGAAAAAAAGTGATGAAACTTTCTGTAAATCAACCTTATATCGAAGAAGCAGCAGAGTTTTGGGTTTTTTGTGCAGATTTTAACCGAAATCATCAAATTGCCCCGAATGTTGACCTTGGATATATTGAATATCTTTTAATCGGCTCATTCGATGCTGGCCTAATGGCTCAAAATGCATTGACTGCAGCAGAATCCATGGGACTCGGTGGTGTTTATATTGGTGGAGTAAGAGCTAATATTACTGAATTAACCGAGGTATTAAATTTGCCAAAGTATGTGATTCCTTTAGTAGGGCTATGCATAGGAAATCCTGCTAGAGAGAAGCCAGGACTGAAACCGCGTTTGCCTCAATCGATGGTCATGTTTGATAATCAGTATCAATCTCTAGATGAAGAAAAATTAGCAGCATATGACCAACAGATGCGTGAATATTATCAAGATCGTCCTATTAAAGCGCCTTTCACAGTAAAGAAAGTAAAAGGATGGAAAGATCATATTGAGGATCATCTTGATAGAAGTAGACTCCCCTTAATGCTTGAGTATTTAAACAAACAAGGATTTGCTAAAAATTAATCTGATATTAATTAAACATAGATTTATGAGGAGATATAAATTGAAGAATCAATACAATACGCTTGCCATCTTGACAGCGTTACTTATATGCGGTGCTGTTGGCATGTTTAACGAAACCTCTCTAAATATAGCATTGACTAATTTAATGGAAGTGTTCCAAATTTTGGCTGCGACCGCACAGTGGTTAACAACTGGTTTTATGTTGACTCTTGGCATTTTAATGCCAATGAGTGGATTACTGTTGCAGATGTTTTCGACGAGGAAGCTGTTCGCAGGTTCGGTCATTAGTTTAATTGTAGGTACATTGATTGCGGCGCTCGCATTCAATTTTGAAATGTTGATGTTCGCCAGAGTTTTGCAAGCGATAGGGATGGGATTGTTACTTCCACTCATATTTAATACTGTTCTTGTTATATATCCACCGGAAAAGCGGGGGGCGGCAATGGGATTGGTCTCACTTGTTATCATGGTCGCACCAGCTTCTGGACCGACAATAGGCGGTCTGTTAATAGAATATTTTACATGGCATTACATCTTTTGGATATCGTTACCACTTTTGGTTATAGGGTTTTTGATAGGGCTTAAGTATTTGAAAAACGTTACTGATGTCACTAAGCCTCGGATTGATCTACTATCTGTTTTATTGTCAACGATTGGCTTCGGAGGAGTTGTCTTTGGCTTCAGTAAGGCAGGCGAAGGATCTGAAGGTTGGAGTAGCATGGTTGTGATCATATCAATCGCCATCGGGCTCGTCGCACTGTTATTTTTCATACTGCGACAGAATATGAGCAACCCAATGTTGAATCTGCGCGTTTTCAAGTATCCAATGTACGTTATTGGGATGCTTCTTATCATGTCATGTATGTTGATCAGTATGTCGAGCACGATTATACTTCCGATGTTTCTGCAAACTGGTAAAGAACTGTCTGTGTTAATCACGGGACTCATGCTTTTGCCGGGTAGTGTACTAAGCGGTCTCATCCAACCATATGTGGGGCGTTTATTCGATAAATATGGACCAAAATGGCTTGTTATTCCCGGGCTCGTTATCCTTACAGCCATGTTATGGTTCTTTACAACGATATCCGTTACCTCTACAGTGGCATTTATCATTGCTTTGCATATCGGGCTCACGATTGGGATAGCCTTAATTTGGACGCCAGCTCAAACGAACGGGCTAAATCAATTACCGCCGGAATTATATCCGCACGGCACTGCAGTCATGAACACACTGCAGCAGGTTGGAGGCGCGATTGGAACAGCAGTTGCAATCAGTATCCTTACTGGCGGTATGGAGAAATATTTGCATGGCTCCTCCGCCCCGTCCAAGCAGACTGAAATTGCAAACGCGATGACGGCTGGAGCTCAAAATGTGTTCTTGTTTACGATGATTATCGCATTGATTGGCTTGGTTATGGCAATCTTCATCCGTCGCGTCGTAGTGAATGGCGAGACGATGAAATCCATACATTGATATACACGATGGCAACCGATGAGACGATCGCTAAGTTCAAATAAAATATAGAATGGAGAAATGAAAATGAATGTTGGAATTATAGGTGCAGGACCAATCGCTTCGAACATCGCAAAAAAACTTGTTGGGAGTGGACATGATGTTAAAATTGCAGATGCTCGTGGGATTGAACGGCTAGAAGGAAAAGTACTTGCAGCAACACCCGTAAGTGTAGAGGATGTAATTACAAATATTGATGTTCTAGTAATATCTATTCCTTTCCATGCACTGCCAAGCATTCGCAACATTATTGATAAAGTTGGGGAGGAAGTCGTCATTGTTGACACTTCAAATTATTATCCTCAATTGAGCGGTAAAATCGAAGAAGTTGAGAACGGGATGGTTGAAAGTGTTTGGGTATCCAAACATTTAGGAAAACCCATCATTAAAGCATTCAACAATTTCTTAGCCTATACGTTAGAGCATCATGGAACTCCCGAGGGGACGAATGGACGCATTGCTATAGCGGTTGCTGGGGATAACCTATCCCATAAACAAATCATTATGGGTGTAGCAAACGATCTAGGCTTCGATGCCGTAGATGGTGGTTCTTTAAACGATTCATGGAGACAACAGCCTGGAACTCCTGCATACTGCACAGAACTCACCATAGAGGAATTAACTATAGCTTTAACTAAAGCTAATAAAGAAAAAGCGCCAGTTCTGCGTGATAAGGTGATGGAAAAGCTGGTAGCTTCAGGAGGTACATTTTCAATTCATGATGTTATTGAAACAAATAGAGAAGTATTCAATTCATAATATATTAATCTCTGTACCTTCAACTAACGTGGAACGGAATTGGGGGAAAGGAAACCAATGAGACTGCCACAAATTATACCGGTGGCTTATCACGTTATAAGGCAGCATAGTTAAATAACAACTGCTCTAAAATGTGGTAATGAATTTTCTAGAAAAAAAGTCGTAACAAAGAAAATAAGGTATTGAAATGTACCCTTTGTAAAGGACAATTATTAAAAGGTCAGGCAACTTGAATAAGCTGCTGTCTGTATTTTGCAGGCGGCAGCTTATTTAGATTCCACTGACCACGATAATGATTGTAATAGATTATATAGTCTTTAATTTCTTGTCTAAACTCGTCTAACGTTTCACAAATATTGATTCTCGTTTCATCTTTAAAATGACCAAAGAAGGATTCTTGCCGGGCATTATCCCAACAATTCCCTCTACGTGACATCGATTGACCTAACTTCATTTTCTTTACCATCTTTTGAAATTTCGGATTCGTATAGTGCACACCTTGATCGGAATGAATAATAGCATCTTTGGTTAAATGACGGTGTTTTAACTTCAATTTTTGGAGCGTGTTGATTGCAATATCTAATGTGATTTTATCGGATACTTCATAGGCTAAAATTTCATTGGTTTCGGCATCTTTTATGGTAGACAAATAGGCACGCTTGCCGTATCTATACGTTAAATAGGTAATGTCCGTTAATAATACTTTTCCTGCTACCCCTTGCTTAAACTGACGTTGTAGCAGGTTTGGACATGTTCGATGTTCCTTTGTTGCTTTCGCCATTCTTCGGTATGGATTGGCTTTTCGAATCGGACATAGGATTGAAAACTTTTTCATAATACGACGAATTCGTTTTAAGTTAAATACAATCTGATATTGATTTTCTAACGTCATTTTAATTTGACGTGCCCCTTTGTTGCGATGGCGGAAACGATAGGCTTTTAGAATGATCGCTCTCAATTTCATATCGGCTTCCTCACGCTTTATCCGATTGCGTACTGCCTCTTCTTTGAAATAACCATAATAGCCTGAACGTGATACGCCTGTGAGTTTACAAAGATAGCTAGCAAGACGTTTTAATTGATATTTCTCAATGATATGATAAATGAGTTGAAATTTCTGACTGGTACTTAATAGGATTTCTTTTTCATCATCTGCCTTTCTAGTTGATCGAGCTTTTTTAATAGTTCATTCTCCGCTTGTACTAATTTCATCTTCGCCTCTAAACGTGCATATTTCTCTTCGATGCTTAACTCACGCTCTAACGGGCGACCAGAACTGTGCTTACGTGTATCCTCTAATCCCGCTACTCCGTTATCCTTATAAGCTGCACGCCAACGACTAGAAGCCTTCCAGATGCGTGTCGTCCCTAACACTTCTGCATCAAACCCAGCTTCTTCAAAAATTTGAGAGGGGAGTTTCCCTTGCTCATTTTCATGAGTAAATAACTGCTTAAATGCGTCCGTATACGTAATTGCTTTTTCGCTAACTCTTTTTACATGAGGATTCTGTCTTAATTGTTCCTGTTGTTGTTTTGTAAATAATTGTTTGCTCATATACATCCGCTCCGATTGTTGTTTTTTTCATTATAAACAAAAAAAGACCCAATAAGATGACCTTTTTCAAGTGTCCATCTTATTGGGTACATTTTAGTGTCTAACAATTGGGGTGCACTTCAGAGGAATTGACCTGCTTTTTTATATTTTATTGACTATGTAACAATTTCCGCAGCTCTGGCAGCTCCTCGAAATAGCCGTGCCGTTCAAGCTCTAAGAGTGCCTTGCGAATGCTGTTTTCGTCCTCGCCAGATTGATCGGAAAGGTCCAGAAGCTCTGAAATGGTAATGCTTGGATTCTCCTTACAGTAGGTAAGCAGCCCCTTAGCAGCCCAGGATAGGCGGTCATCCTGGAACTCTCCAATCATCTTACGGAACAATTTATGTGGAATAAGCTTCTCTTCTATCAGCGCCTGCATTGATTTGACCGCTTGCTTCGCCGACATGCGCCCTTTCTTCGCAATCTCTTCGATCGTTAGCGAAGCAGCATCAGACGTGCTGGAGCTAAGGACGATATAAGTCATTTGGGCATAAATATCAAGGTTCGGCTTGAAGAATATTTCAGTGGATACGGTAAAATTTCGAAGTTCGTTTGGTGATGTTTCTGTTGTCATGTTGTTATTCTCCTCTCCAGTTGTTCTTTATCATCATAAAGGTTCGTTTAAATTGTTTCAAATTAGTCTACATTAAAAATTTATAACTATATTCATTCAGATAGTATTTTCATCATAGCTCAGCCGGTTTTTAGCATATTCTCCTGCTTATTGCTCGGTATGTTACGATAACGACCTAAGCTTGTTTACAGCGAAATATTATAGTATAACGAACGATAGATAAACTCATTAGAAGGTAGAGGGCCTCGATATGAAACATATCTATCTGATTGGCGGTACGATGGGCGTTGGTAAAACAACGACCTGCCAAATGCTAAAGAACAAATTGAACAACAGCGTGTTTCTTGACGGGGACTGGTGCTGGGATATGAATCCATTTCAAGTGACCGAAGAAACCAAAGAGATGGTTATGCAAAATATATGCTTTCTTTTGAATAACTTTATCAAGTGCTCGGCTTTTAACCATATTGTGTTTTGCTGGGTTATGCATGAGCAAGCCATTGTTGACGACATTATTTCACGTCTTGATACAGATTGCTGCAAGGTTCATCCCATATCCTTAGTTTGTAGTAGGGATGCATTAACTAAGCGACTGATGAAGGATGTAGCTGCCGGACATCGTACGGAAGATATAATATTAAGAAGCTTAGCGCGCATTCCGCTATATGAAAAACTGAATACAACGAAAGTGGATGTGTCGAGCATCACAGCAGAGCAAGCAGCGGACGTTATTATTCAGCGATTTTCAACTTGATGTGTTCACGACTAAAACCATACTGAAGCCGAGCAGATGCAGGATGATATCCCGACGTTTGCTTGGCTTTCTGTTTTCAGTTCAAAT
The DNA here is from genome assembly GCF_023715345.1 of Paenibacillus camelliae. Taxonomy (GTDB): domain Bacteria; phylum Bacillota; class Bacilli; order Paenibacillales; family Paenibacillaceae; genus Pristimantibacillus; species Pristimantibacillus camelliae. The sequence goes on along the minus strand of NZ_JAMBNY010000011.1, from coordinate 116,299 downwards.
GTTCCAACACATCTAAAAATGCACTTGCACTTGACGTAACGTCAAGTGATATCGTTCATACTGAAAGGGAGTGAACAGTAAATGATGATGGAGAAAAAATACTCTATTGGGGAATTTGCAAAGCTGACAGGAATCACGGAGCGCACATTACGTCACTATGATCAAATTGGGCTGTTGAAGCCTTCGGAGTACACGGAGCATGGGCATCGGAAGTATGACGATAGCTCCATTGCCGAGCTTCAAAAAATATTAGTGCTAAAATTTTTAGATGTGCCACTGCTGGAAATTTCCGAGCATCTTAAGCTGTCTCAGCAAGATCTATCGAGCAAACTGGACATTCAGGCAAAGCTGCTGGAAGAAAAACGAAAACAGATTGACTCGGTGCTAGAAATCATTGCCCGCGTGCAAAGAACTGCTACGGGCCAGGAAGCAATCGACCATGACTCTCTGCTTGTGCTTATTCATGCCTTAAAAAATGAGGATGCACGTAATCGCTGGTTACGTGAGCATGAGGCAGTTTCGGCATTGAATAAGATCCACGCAAGCAACGTGCAGCTTGAAGCCGATAAGGAAATGACCATATGGACGAGTACAATGAAGCGATACATTCAAGAGGGAAAAGCACCGAGTGACCCTAAAGTGCTTGACCATGCCGAAGCGATGGTATCCACGATGAAGCCTATTGTTGAGCCTAACCCATATTTATTTCCTTCTGCCTTTAATAAGGAAGAAGAGAAATTTATGGAGCAGGTCATTGAGGAGCTAATTCAGCGTAAGATTACCCGTCATCAGCGTGAACAGAGGAATAGCTAAGTATGGGCATTGAGGTTATTGACTAACCTATAAGCTATATAAGTAGGCACAGTTAGCCGAGCCAAAGTTTCAGGTTAATCATCTCCTGAATTCGGCTCGGCTTTCATTACTTAATGGACAAAATTAATGTTAAATATATATTTCTTATCACATATACATTAAAAAAGTAAAATATATATTACATTTTTAATGTATATGTGATATTATGAAACGAAGAGGTGAAAGGGACATTGGTCGAGATAACGATTCGTAATCGAGTAAAATTAGTAAGAATTGAGCAAGGCAAATACAATCAGGGGGAATTAGCCAAACTTATTGGCTTAACAAGACAAACGATGAATTTGATAGAAGCACAGAACTATAATCCCTCAATCAAGGTGTGCTTGCTTATCTCTAAGTATCTCGAAGCCCCAGTGGATCATTTGTTTTGGATGGAGGAATAAGTACATGAAGCTGCTTTATTATATACCTGCAGTTCTACTACTAGTAGTCATTGTATTTGTGAATACAGGCTGGGTTAAAGCTACGTTAGGCTGTATTCTGGCATGCTGTGTTCTAATAGCTAAGTTTATGAGATATAAAAACAATGACGAGATCGAAGTAGATGAACGAGTGAAGACGAACATTCATTACTACTCATTTGGCTTCATTGTAGTCATGAATAGTTTATTAGCCTGCTACTTCTTTCTAATCTCCAATGATAATATGGACTCGTTTATGACGCCTGATTATTTACTGATTTACTTAGCAATATCCATTGTTGTACCTTTATACATTATTCCAAGTATCGCCAAAAGATTATAAGGAGAGGAGGATATAAGATGGAGAATAATCTTTGGATTGTTGGTCTAGTTTTTATTGTGCTGGGGCTGATTATAGGAGTAGGGAAGCAAACATGGCTATTAGCTGGCTTTAATGAAAAAAGAGTTAAAAATAAGACGTTACTAGCGAATTTAGTTGGAGGATATATCACTGTTATTGGAATTTTATTTTTAATTTCGAGCTTCTACACGTTCCTATCAGAACAGATACTGGTCGGTGCGCTAGTAATCGGTTTGTTTATTTTAATTATCTTCACAAATATTAAGCTTGTAGATAAGGAATAAAGTATGAACTAGCATGCTAGCATGATTGCTAGAATCTATAGAGGAGAGTGATGAATGTGAGAAACATGAAAAAATTGAAGAAATCTTTAGCGATTACGATGCTTACTAGTGTGCTTGTCGCATCTACTGTTCTAGGGAGTCCTTATTCCGTTCATGCTAAGGAAAAAAACGACTTAGTGCCATTGCGGTCAGTTGCTGAGGCGCTAGGGGCGAAGGTTTCTTGGGATCAACAGAAGCAAGAGATAACGGTAGAACGAGGTAGTGATGTCATTGTTCTGACAGCTGGTCAAGAACAGGCCATTGTTAATGGCACTAGTCTTAAGCTTGATGAAAAGCCTATTGTTCAATCGAACCGTTCTTATATTTCGCTCCATACGATAAATAAATTGTTAACTAATCAAGTGGAATGGGACGAAGAGACTGGAAGTATTTTGTTTTCCAATCAAAATTACGAGATCAATGCCACTCAATTTGTACATAAGTTGTTTTCCGGCAATGCAAGTGGAATTACCAATATAATGAGTCAAGCACTTAAGAACACTATCCCTCAAGATGCCATGTGGTCCTCTATTGGTCAACAATATGCTTTACTTGCAGGAAAACCAGTGATGCTTAAAGACCTTTCTATGGAATATAATGATGTACACATTAATGCGGTGATGAGCTATGAAACGACGAATGCTCCTCTGAATATTATCGTTCGTTTTGATCAAGATGGTTATGTTGACGATCTTTCCATAGATATTGCAGCTAGTGTATCTCCTTATACTAAGCCAGACTATGATACTGGTAATTATATAGAAGAAGAAGTAGTTATCGGAGAAGGTTCGTTTGCTGTACCTGGTACGTTCACTGTTCCTAAAGGAGAAGGACCATTCCCTGTCGTTATATTAGTTCATGGTTCAGGTCCTCATGATCGTGATTCTACGATATCTGGTACGAAAGTATTTAAAGATTTGGCAGTGGGCTTAGCTTCGAGAAATATTGCGGTTCTTCGTTACGAAAAGGTTACGAAGGAGCACACCTTCAAGGTTTCTGGACAGCCACAATTTACATTGAAAAATGAATCCGTTGATGATGTTTATCATGCAATGGAATGGCTGCAGCAACGTGGGGAAGTAGATAAAGATAAGCTATACGTTGCTGGGCATAGCCAAGGTGGCTTTGTTATGCCAAAGATTATAGAGCAAGACGAGGGGAATGATATTACTGGTGCGATCCTAATATCGGCTCCTAGCAGTACATTTATCGATGCACTAGTTGAACAGCAGAAAGTCGTTATCGATAAAATGAAAACGTTAGGTTTGCCACAAGAGGTCGTTTCATCGCAAGAGCAGAATGCAGTGATGATGGAGCAGATTAAAGCCATGCTATTAGACCCAGCGTATTCCAAGGATAATATGCCGAGTACGTTCCCAATGTCCCCAGCATATTGGTGGTATGAGCAGCGCGACTATGTGCCTGCGGGAGTAATGAAAGATATGAATAAACCTCTACTCGTGTTACAAGGAGAAAATGATTGGCAAGTTTCTATGGAGCAGTTTGAGGGATGGAAAACAGCGCTAGAGGACCACAGTGACACAACCTTCATCTCCTATCCAGCTATGAATCATTTACTAACAGACTATGAGGGTGTGTCCATCGGATTAGAGTATAGTACACCAGCTAACGTAAGTAAGAAGCTGATTACCGATATTGCTGATTGGATATTGAAAAGATAAGGAAAATGATCGGTCGCTACACTAAGAAGTATTCAATATAAATGAAGCCGAGCGAATGTCAGGATATCATCCTCATATTCGCTCGGCTTTTCTATTGTAACTACTATTGCTTCACCAAGCTAAAAGTTGGTACAAGCCGTTTTACTCTGCAAATTTTTGATAGAGTCGCAGCAGTGTGACAATCGTTTGCTCGTGAGAGTATTTCCCTTTCGGATCAAACAATGTATCGGACACGCCGCCCATTATGGACAGCTTAGCTGCTTGATTAACGGATGATATTGCCCAGCTAGCAATTTTTCCCTGATCTGCAAAAGCAGCTTGAGCAGCGGGCTGTAATTCTCCACCTAGATACTTATACACGTTAAGCAGAAGCGTTGCTGCTTGCTCACGCGTAATGACGTTATCAGGTGAGAATTTTCCTTGACCAGTTCCATTAATAATGCCTTGTTCGTATGCCCATATGATGCCAGAGTCTGTGCTGCGCACATCAGTAAATGGTGATTTTACATCATAATAATCATCAATATTCAGTTGTGGATTCAGCGCCTTAAGCATTCCGACAACATAATGGACAAATTCCTCTTGAGTTACTGGTGTCGTCAGGTCTTGATAATAAGGACTATTATTTAGGATTCCATGTTCATTAGCTTGGATAATACTTGAACTCGCCCATCCGCTAGTCTTGCTATAGGCTGAATCATTTACGTTAACGGTAACCATACTATTCGCGGCAGGCAAATAATTATCTACCGTTATATAGACATACCCAGGCTTATGTGCTGTCACGACGCCACTGCGATCAACGGAGGCTATGCTTGGATCACTTGAAGTGAATCTCGTTGCATTTCCATGTACAGGGAGCTTCAACTGCTGTCCGCTCAGCGCATAGCGCGTAGCATTGTTTTTGAAGGAAGACTGCAGCGAGAACATTTCTGTTGTATAAGAGAGTGAGGTTTTTTCACCGGATACAGTATATAGATTTTGGATGGTAACCTCGAAAGCATCCCCATCTGTATATGCTCCAATATCCTTCGGACGGAAAATAATAGCGAAGTTAATGCCGTATCCGCCAGTATTAACCTGGAAGAAATCTCCCTGCTCGTCTTGATTGCTTGCATTGAGTGTCCATGTTTTGTTATCGCGTGCTCTATGAATGGTGACATATATATCATCTGTTTGATTTGTACTGTACATGCTCGTATTCAATGAAACGGACCACGGATCAGCAGCAGTCAGCACGTCTGTTGGAAACAGACCTGCTGATGGCCAAGCGATATATTGATAATCTACTTCATCCTCATCTCGTTCGCGGTCGAAAGCATACATCGTTGAATAAAATCTGTATCTGGATGAAGGATCATACGCCAAGCCGAACATTGTTTTCTTCATGTCAGGATTCAGTATCCAGCGTCGATGCCCGACGGAATAGAGATTGCTTCCTGAATTATCGGCCATATAGCCGTAAAACACAGTGTTGTACAATGAGCTGCGTCCTGCTGATAGATTACTAGAAGAGGCGGACGTGCGACCGAGCTCAAAGAAATCATCAGCCATATCAGAAGGCTTAGTCGGATAATGGGTAATCGTGCCAAGCTCAGCCATTAGCACAGCGCCTGCTTGCTGCTGTTCAGCTAAGGAATAATCCAGTGTGACATCATCAGGCAACCCAGCCAGATAACGCGCAAAATTAGTTGCGTTTACTGCATCCTGAAGCACTTGTTCCTTTAATTGACCCGCGCTGTAAGGAGCGGAGTACTTAGGCTCAACCTCAAATAATTGATCACTATTGAATGCTTGCGGCAAATATTGTTGCCATTTTTTATAAATATCTTGCTCCGTTCGCGTGTTCACTTGTTCATGTACACGATGTGTTGCGGCGAATGTGGTGTAAGAAAGTGATGCTAGTAAGCTAGCAGAAACGATGACTGCAGTTGCTAGTTTAGTCGCTTTTTTAATAGCTATAGGCCAATTCAATGCTATCACTCCAATGATATAAGTAATAAATATAGTTCGATTCTATCATAAATGGTAATATTATGTTGAAGAATGTAAGTATAAATCGTAATAAAAGCATGGTTGTTGCCTACCGCTAGAATGGAGCTTTACTTATGAATAGACAGCTATTAATTACGACATTCCTACTAGTTTTCCTATTACTTAGCGGATGCAGTGCTAACGGATCGTTGATGAAAGAGACAACGTATGCTTCGGAAGGGATAGAATTAAGAGAATATATAAACTCGGGTGAGTATGTTTATACTCCAGCAAACTATGCACTAACGAATACGGTAGAGATAGAAGAGGATGAAGATGCGACACGTATTAATTATGAGTTATACCTTTCTGACCCGGTCGTTGAGATGAAAGATGTCATAATGTCCTTTCACCTTAACGAGAAAATGATGGACTACTTAGATGCGAGTCATGTTCATACATCCAACGTGCTAAATGAGTATTCCTTTGACATCATACCTAATGGAGAGCCTAAAGGTGCCTATCTTGGCAGATCGTTTGTTCTAGCAAGGGACAGCGTTGACCGATATCTACTAAGCGTATATCAAGACATCTATATTAAGATCACATACACGTTGAATGGTAAACGAATGGAGGAGTTTTACCGGATGGAGGCTGCACCAACAAAAGAGACGATGCAATATATTGAAAAGTTTATGCAATAAGAGAGAATGTCTTCACCTTCAGGCTGATCACGTCAAAACGCGCCCGGTTCACTACCGAGGCGCGTTTTGACATTCGATCTATGGAGGGCTTGCCAGATGTTCTTAATGCCAATCAACCTAATTGTTCATGATCTTATCTGTATAAGTTTGGACAAGATAACCATAATACTACTGTAAATTCAATCCAAACGTACAGAGGAGTAGATACATAATGAAAAAAATGGTTGTGCTGCTGTTAGCCGTAGCGATTGTATTTAGCTTAAATTCTGCACTAGCTACAACAGAAGTGAAGGCAGCTGAGAAGCGGGAGGACATCTGTCTAAGTCCTGCATTCGTAAAGCTGAAAGGTGATATGGAGAAGGCTTGGATTGATCATACGATATGGACAAGAAGCTATATTGTCAGTGCGATCTCTGATCGACCGGATCAGCAATATGTGCTAGAGCGACTATTACGGAATCAACAGGATATAGGGAATATCATTAAGCCGTTTTACGGAGAAGCTGCTGGTAATAAGCTTGCTGAGCTTTTAACCGAACATATTGAGATTGCAGGCCACATCGTAGCTGCTGCCAAAGCAGGCAATCAGGCAGAGGTTAAGAAGCAACAGACCCAGTGGCATCGTAACGCAGATGATATAGCTAAATTTTTGAGCGATGCTAATCCAAACTGGCCGTTCAAGGAGATGCAGGACATGCTGTATACGCATCTTCAATTAATTACCGAAATCGTTCTTGCCTGTCTGAATGGAGACTGGCAGAGGGACATTGAAGCAACAGATCAAAACGAAATCCATATGCTCCATCTGGCGAATATTTTAGCAGAGGGCATCTACAAACAGTTTCCAGAGAAGTTCTAACGCATACTCACGACAATGTCATCGGCGCACTCTTATTTGTTAGCATCAGCTAGCATTAGGAGCTGCCGGTGACATTTTTTATTTTTTGCTTACTCAATAGGGGATAAAAGAAGGAAATACATGACATTCAAGCGAAAAGTAGAAGGCAGAGATTGAAAAAAATGGGGGAGAAACATGAAGGATCAATTGATTCAGATGGAGAAAGAAGAGCAAGAGCTTAGATTCAGCGCATTCACGAATGAAACGGCACTACAGGTTGGACTTGCAATAATCGACGAAGCAAGAAGTCTAGGTAAAAGCATTACTGTAGAAATTTATCGCCAAGGGCAACGGTTGTTTGCTCATGCGATGGCGGGAACTACAGTAGAAAATGAGGATTGGATTCGTCGTAAAAATAATGTGGTTCGGCATTATGGACAGAGCTCGTGGCGTGTTGCTTTACAAGCTCGTCAGGAAGGAACAACGATAGAGGAACGTGATGGATTGCCCCTTTCTGACTATGTCGGAGCGGGTGGCGGATTTCCGCTTCATGTGGAAGGTGAAGGAATGATCGGTACGATTACTGTATCTGGACTGCCTGATCAGGAGGACCATGATCTATTGATTTCCGCTTTAAGACGATATCTGAAGCTGTAATGTAACGAGCAGAATAATAAATTAAGCTGTAACAAGCCAACAAGCCGATGAATTATTCAAGTTTAACCTTGATCATTCATCGGCTTATTTTATTCGTTGCGCTATAAGCGACGGCGCTCAACGAGGTTAATCCCTACTCCGAAGAAAATAACAGCCATCAACAGCAGCTTGGCAAGCGGCAAGTAGATGTCCGTCCAGCCCTGCTCATATATCGAGACGCCGATTAGAGCATCTAGCGCATGCTGAAGTGGCAAGAACTGGCCAATGAACAGCAGCACGTCGTTCGTAATCGTACCTGGCGGCATATAGGCACCGCTAATGAGCGGCATAATCGGTACGATAGAGGTGAATATTGCACCGAATTGCTCCGGTGTCCTTAATATTCCTGTAAATAGCATGCTCATAGCAACGATGGTCATCGTGTAAAGCACAACGATCATGGCTAGCATCCCGAAGCTATGCCCAAGACTAAAACCAAATAAGTACTTAGCGAGTAAGAAAACCATTGTGATTTGAACGATACCAATCAGCGTACTGTAGGTTAGATGGCCCAGATACATCTCTGTCTTCGTCAATGGAGACAGGATGACACGGTTCCAGATGCCGGATATTTTCTCGGCAGTCATAGCGTTAACTCTGAACCCCACAGTAAGCATAGCAAGGAACAGAGAAAAGCCAAATAGCAGCTGTAATCTCATATCGTAGCTTCGCAGCTCACTGCCTGAAGAGGTGGAAGACTGAAGCTTCAGAGGTGGTTGTTCCATATACGTTTTCATCGCTTCACGGAATTCCAGTTCATCTTCGGCGTGTGATGCTGCGGCCATGATTCGAAATTCCTCATGATAAACGGCTTGCATATGCTGCTGGACGAGCTCGACATTCGTGCTCTCCATTACAGCGATAATACGATAGTCGTCCTTCAATAATCTAACCGCCATATCCGAGCGCCCTTGGCGCACATCAGCCAAAGATTCTTCTTCGGCTCGCAAGCTAAAGATGAAGGCCCCGCTTTCATTAAGGCGATCAATCCAGCGCTCAGCCTCTTCTACAGTCACACCTTCTCCTCGAAAGGTATCAATTTTTAATTTGATATCCATATTGGATCCGAAGAGTAGAGCTGCGGCAATGCTGATGCTAATAAAGATGAGAACCATATAAGGGGAACGTTTCTCCTTCATCCATTGTGCTAGAAAAACTGGAACCATTTAGATTCGCCCCCTTTTTGGAAATGTCCATACGCTCAGTGCGATAATCGCTATAATGAACGCGGACAGACCTAGCATGCCATTGATCGCGGCCTCCCATGATTCCTGCTGAATCCATTGAATCATGGTCGATAACCAAAGGCCGTTTGGTGTCCATTCCCATAGCTGTTGAACCGCGTCGGGTAAAATATAGATAGGGGCAAAGTTCCCGCCGATAACGCCGATAATCAATAATAATGCTTGAATGATTGCATTGGCCGTATTCGCATTCATCCGGAACATCGCGGCAGTGAACAATCCCCCCAGCGCTGCGACAATCAGACACATCATCATCATTAATAGGGAAAAGCCAAGCCAGAACTCAAGTGAATATCCAGGAAACAAGTCGAGCACGAAATGACAGATGAGGATCACCAGTGTCAGCTGCAGCAAGGACATCATCAAGGTTGCAACAATTTTTCCTGCTAGATACGTTAGTGGGTGGCTGCCCGACAGTAATATACGCTGGAACACATGCTCTCTCTTCTCTGTAATCGCTTTGTTTGCTGAGTTAGCAGCTACATACATGGCAAACATAGCGCCAACCGCGAGCGTGAAATATTGGAATGAGGTTAGCACACGTACACCTTCAATCGTCTCCACGCCGCCTATAGAAGGTAGAACGGCCTCCTGATTTAACGTAACTGCAGAATGAGTGCCAGCATGTGCAATGGCCGAACTTGCATTGAATTGCTGAGTGAAGCCTTCAATGATGCCTTGAAGAACACCAACCTCGATGGAAGGATCGTCAGACGTCAGGCTTATCGCCGCACCGTTCCCCTCGTCAAGCAGTGTCTTATTCAAGATGTGCAGCGTGAAGTCTTCAGGTAAGGTTACGATGGCTTGAATCTCTCCGGATTGCAAACGGCGGAGCGCTGCTTCCTCATCCAGCTCAACCCACTCGACCATGCTGACAATCTGGTCACTTTTCAGCATATCGTTCAGCAAGCTAACAGGTGGTGAAAGTGCTGCAAGCTCAAATAATACAGCGGCCTCTTCATCTGGTAGACCTCTGCTCTTAAGAGAGCTTTGGAATTGCTCAAGGCCTGCAGCTTCGTTGTCATGAACGACCATGGCCGCTTTTAATTGGAGTGTGCTTGTAGGATTCTCAATCCAGTTCGGTAATAAAAGCCCCAGCACGACAATTAGAATGAGGGGAATGACTAGTGAGAATATATTTTGCTTTCGATCACGCCAGTAAACGAGCACATCCTTTTTCAGAAAAGCTCTCATCGATATCCCACTCCTTTAATCGCGTAAGGTCCGACCGGTAAGATGAAGAAATACATCTTCAAGACTTGGTGTATGCACATGCATGTTGATCAATTGTACGCTGTGACGTTCCGCGCTCTGAACGATAGAGCTGAGCACTCGACTCTGCTTAGCTATAATGAGCTTCAGTCCCTGATCCGTCCGCTCAACCTGTCTGACCGGATCTAATGAGCGGATCTCTTCAATAAAAGCATCATCATAAGCATCGAGCTGCAGCAGGATCGTATCTTCACTGGACAAGATGCGTCCGAGTTCTTCTTTCGTACCGGAGGCAATGACCTTACCATGGTCCATGATATACATGCGCTTGCATAGCTGCTCAACCTCCTCCATGTAGTGGCTCGTGTACAAGACTGTCGTGCCTTTCTCAAGATTTAGATATCTAACTGTATCCAAAATATGATTCCGTGATTGAGGATCAATCCCAACGGTTGGTTCATCCATAATAACGATTTGCGGATTGTGTAGCAGAGCGGCAGCGATATTGATGCGGCGTTTCATGCCACCAGAGAAGGTTTTGATGAGCTCCTTCTGTCGTTCACGTAGGCCGACAATCTCCAGCACCTCCTGAATTTTGCTCTCTAGTGCTGTTTTTTTTAGCTTATAAATTCGTCCGAAAAATTGTAAATTTTCATATGCGCTAAGCTCCTCGTAAAGAGCGATTTCTTGCGGCACGACGCCTAGCACCCTACGTATATCCTGCGGATGCTTAATAACGCTCTTTCCACGCAGCAATACATCTCCATGCGTTGGGGCGAGCAAGGACGAAATCATAGAGATCGTCGTTGATTTACCTGCTCCGTTAGGTCCAAGCAAGCCAACCGATTCGCCTTGATCAAGATACAAGCTTACACCGTCTACCACCGTCTTACCCTTGAAGCTTTTACTCAGCTCGACCGTTTCCAGCATGCTTAATGCCTCCTTGTTGTTGGCGTTCTTCTTATTTCGAATCCTGTTCGATGTTTATGAGTTAAGTGTACAGACAAAAAGACAGTGCTCCCACTGTCCTCCGTCATTACTTTTATGTAGAACCATGACTCTGGTCACGGTCGATCAAACTAGATTGTGCCGGATAGCGTAGATCGCTAGCTGCGTTCGATCTCTGAGCTCCAGCTTTTCCATGACCTGGCTAACGTTATTCTTCACTGTTCCGATCGATAGCCCAAGCTGATCGGCAATTTCCCGGTTACTGCGTCCCTCTCCAATTAGACGAAGGATCGAAAGCTCACGCGGGGTGATGGACTTGTCGACCTCGTGCTCCTGCTCATCCTTGAGCAGCCGTGGAATAATTTTCGCAGCAACATCGTCCTGCAGCGCCATCCCGACCGATAAGCAGCTATGGATAGCGCGAATTAGTGCTGACGGCTCCGCGTCCTTAAGCATGTAGCCGCTCGCTCCGCTCTTGAGTGCCTCAAGCGCATATTCATCATCGTTGAAGGTGGTAAGAATGAGCACTTTGCTGCTCGGCCAGCGGGAGCGAATAATGCGTGTTGCCTCCAGTCCGTCCATCTCAGGCATACGAATATCCATCACGATAATATCGAAGGAATGGGATTCACACAGTGCTACCGCCTCTTTCCCATTGGAGGCTTCACCGCTTACACGCAGACCTTCATCTGTTTCGATCATCATTTTCAAGCCTTGCCTCACCATAGCTTGGTCTTCAACGAGCAATATTTTAATCATAACGTTTCACCACCTTCCTTCAGGATTGGCATAACGCCGCGTATTACGAAGGAATCTGGGTAAGCGACTACTTCTAGTGTTCCTCCGGCTTCCTCGATCCGCTCCCGCATGGAACGCAGACCGAAGCCTTCGCGCACAACCACTTTATTCTTTAGGCGATTCACGACCTCGAATCGAAAGATCCCGCCCCCAGGTGCTTCGAACGTAATAAAAGCTTCCTTAGACTCACTGTGCTTCATCAGATTAGTAAGCGCCTCTTGTACCGCTCGGTAGACAGCGAACGATTGCGAGGCGCTCAGTGGAGCGGAAAGGGCTCCGTGCTGAACAGTAAAGTGAACCCGCATGAACTGTTCGGCTTCCAGCTTGCGAATCATGTTAAGAATAGCGGTAAGACCGCCTGTTTCTGGCTGCTTTAAGGACTTCACGGCGCTCCTTGTTTCCTCAAGACTTTCTCTAGCCAGCTCTTTAAGTTCGGTGACTCGAGGGGCAAGCTGTTCATCCGCTTGCATACGCAGCACCTCAAGCTGCATCAGCAGCGCCGTCAGCTTATGCCCGACCGAATCATGTATATCTCTAGCAATCTGTGTCCGTTCTTCCTGACGTGCCGCTTTTTCATTGGTAACGATACGCCGTTTCATCGCGCGATATTCACTGAGCAGCACATCATTGCGTAGATCGGTCGCTTCCATATTAGTCTTAGCGTGGCTGTATACAGCCAGACCGGTGGCATGTATGGCCGCAAGCAGAATAGCAAACATAGGAGGAAAGGAAGGGTAACCGAACCAGCTAGGAGCAAGAAGATTACTAAGTAATGCAATTCCCACGATGACTGCGTGAATAGGGGGAAGGCGATAGATGGCCTTTCCCGCAAGCAAGGAATAGATTAGTAGTACATATAAAGAATGCTCACCCGTATACTCTAGCTGTAATGCGACCGTAGCCAGGATGGAAGCGCCGATTAATGTGGAGGTCAGCCATACTGGACGATTGCGCAGCAGCGGGGCGATGAAATATAGCATAAAAAATAGTGCGGCAACAACAAGTCGCCAAGGCTTCAACGCTTCCTCGACAGGCAAGCTTAGCCAGGCACATAGCCAGGCTGCTACCATGAACAAGAGCCAAATCCAGTATGAGCGCATGAGCCCGCCTCCTTCCGTACCGTACTTGCTTTAACTAGGTAAATTATAGTGTAACTTCCATAAGTGTGGCAATGCATGGCATTTACCTCAAATGAAAACATAGCAAACGATATCAAAAATCCAAACTACTCCTTTGTTAATGTAATAGTAAGAACACGTATTAAAGGAGTGTATATAGTAACTATGTCAAAATCCAAAAAAGAAACCTATGGAATCATCGTAGGCGTAATCGTCGTAATCTCGGTCATGGCACTTAAGTTTTTGGCAGGCAACACCATCGTTGGCTTTGTTAAGGGTTTGTTTAACCTAGGATAATGGTTGGATGTTAGATAGATGCTTGGCTTCGATATAAGCCTTAAATAAGACTATGAAGTCATTACGATCGGCTACTGATTAATCTGATTTCTTTCCAGCAGCGTCCATAGCTCTTTAGCCAATTGCTGTGCGGGGACCGGCATGTGGTTCACTATCCACCATTCGATGATGCCTACAATGGCTGATGCCATGAATTGGACGAGAATATCCTTGTTCATCCCTTTATTGATATCACTCATATTGATCTGCTCATGTATGCCCTTCACCATGAGATCAAGCATTCGATCGCGAAAGGAAGGCATGCCTTTGTTGTTCAACATGCAAGAATAGAACATGAAATGCTCCTCAAAATATTGCGTAGTCGTTAGTATGGAATCGAATGTAGGGTAATGTGTCTGATCATGCTCCTTCGCAGCACAAACTCGCATTAACTCGGCGAATTGCTCCTCAATACACTTGTCTAACAGGTCAAACTTATCTAAGTAATGTAGATAGAATGTACCCCGATTGAGGTTAGCCCTTTCCGATATGAGATGAACGGTAATATCCTTGAAGTCTTTTTCAGCCATGAGCTCGAAGAAGGCTTTTTTTATCGCTTCCTGTGACTTTAATACTCGACGATCCACTGTCATCGTTACGGCCTCCCTATTTAGATGAACATTTATGTAGAATGTGTTGATTAATGAACATTTCGAGCAGTATTAACGATTGCTCTCTTCCAAATTAATCCATACAATTTCATTGTAATAGACAGTTGTTGATTATTCAACAAATGATCATAAATTAAGGAGGCTATCCAAATGAGAGCGATAACGATACAAGAATACGGAAATCCAGATGTGCTGAGAGGTGAGCAAGTGGCTGTGCCAAGCTATAACGACAATCAGGTGCTTGTTGAACTGTATGCAACGTCCGTCAATCCGGTTGACTGCAATATTCGGGCAGGTGTTATGCAGGAGGTATTTCCAGTGCATAGCTTTCCTCATATTCTAGGACTAGATCTTGCAGGCGTTGTGAAGGAGGTCGGTACTGCGGTAACGCAATTTAAGCAAGGAGATCGAGTATTCGGCTTAGGGAGTACGGGGACTTATGCGGAATATGCAGTTGCTGAGGAGGATCAATTAGCCAAGCTTTCCTCTACGATCACTTTTCAGGAAGCGGGGGCATTACCCGCAGTCGCGCTGACAGCCTGGCACTCATTATTCCATTATGGTGAGCTAAAGGAAGGTCAGCGAGTGCTGATCCATGGCGGAGCAGGTGGGGTAGGCCATGTTGCAATTCAAATGGCCAAGCGCGCAGGAGCTTATGTGATGACAACAGCAAGGGCAAGTAATCATGAATTTGTTCGCAGCTTAGGTGCGGACGAGGTTATTGATTACACGTCTGTTGATTTTTCAGAAGCAGCTCGTGACGTGGATATCGTTTTTGATTTTATTATGGGAATAGATCAACAGAAAAACAGCAACGTGCTGAAGCAAGGCGGCAGAATCGTATCGATTGTAACACCATCTATTGAAGATATAGTCAAAGCCTATGGAGTAGAAGGTAAATTTGTCGTCGTGAATCCGAAGCGAGAAGAGCTGGAGCAGATCGAAGGGTGGCTGCAAGAGCAAAGCCTAAAATCCTATATTAATGAAGCATATCCACTAGCTGAAGAAGCTCTGCGAATGGCTCATACGCGAATTGAAACAAAGCATACGAGAGGGAAGCTAGTGATACAAATTCGAGAATAAAATGGGTAGTAAGTAAGATGCAGAATAGAGGAAGAGACTAAAAAAGAAGAAGAGACGTCATGTCTTCTTCTTCTTGGCCGCAAGATAAAGCGCATATTCAATAGGATATGTGAATGCTGCATAATTATAAGAGGGATATGGATTTGGGAGGGTATTGACTTCAAATACCCAAGGATGACCGTGCTCATCGACGCCGATGTCGATGCCCAAATCTCCCATATGATACCCTGCATGATCGAATGCACGGCAAATCATTAGCCCAACCTTTATAATGGATTCTTTCATATATGACTCATCTGTTTCACCTTGATGCTGAGGAAACTTATTATCCAGATAATCAATTTCAAGAGTCATGTTAAGCTGATGACTAAGATGACTTTCATTCGTGGCGACGCGTAGCAGAATATCAGACACTACCCATTGTCCAGAACCGTCTCTATTCATATGCAACCGGATATCGGTTGCGTTATCTTCAACTTTCATCGTGGGAATAAACTGTTGAACGATATAGTCATCATCAGATCGCTTATCCAATAAAAACTTCCACAAGCTGTTATAAGAAGTGAAAATTTTCTTGTTCATTCCTTTCGAACTCCAATAATAGGCCTCGATCTCATTATCCTCCTCCAGCCGTACACGAATAATCCCTTTGCCACCGTAGGCGTACACTGCATTAATAGGTTTTAGAATAACATCTCGATAGCGATCTAGTGCTTTTTGCACGCTGGTTAAATCCTTCAATTTTCGTGTGTATGGAAGATAAGCTTGTAGCTCTGTATCGGCGAAGAGAAGCTTCGAGCATTGCCATTTGTCACATATGAAGTTGTTGAAGACCTTTCGGCCTATGGCCTTCTCCAGTTTTTTTAGCATACGTGGATGGACATATGTTTGTACATAAATAGCAGCAGGGAGTGGATAGACTCCCTTCACACGATGAATTTTTTTACCTTTCTTCTTCAAGTATTCTCCTTTTACTCTCTTACGCTTCAAGTCTAGGTCCTTCATTCGAAATGCAATCAGCTCAGCATTCCCCGAATATAATTTGAGCCGTTCTTTGACATAGGCTCTGAACTTTCGTTTCTCATTAGAAACACATACTCCGATTAACAAGGTGTGATCACCTCCAATACAATCACCTCACGTTTATTCTTGATGCTATTAATATATTCATCGTTTGTGAATCGGACAGGTACATATGGTAGTTAGTGGATCATTTTATTGGGAGTTTAATAGAATGGATTGGATTTGACAGGGGTTTTAATTGTAACTATAATTGTTACAGATTATAAAAAAAGGTTAGTAACTTGATCATAGCAGTTTATGTATACAGGGGAGGTATAACGATGGCGGATGAAAAGCAAAATGATGTCATAAAACCATCTAAAGATACTGTTTCTAAAGACAACGGTTCTACTATAAAAGCTAAAGATCTAAACCGTATTCAAGTATTAAAAAATATAGATGGAGCTGCAGGCTTCGTCTGTGATATTAATACTGGAATATGTGGACCAATCACCCAAGGGAAAGAGGAAAAAGAATGAAAATTACGATATGGTCTGATTTTGTATGTCCGTTCTGTTACATTGGAGAAGCACATTTAGCAAAGGCTTTAGAGAGCTTTGAACATGCCGAAAACGTTGAAATCGAATATAAAAGCTTTTTGCTATCACCAGATGCCGAGTACGTTCCAGGTGAGGCGTATTACGAATCATTTTCTAACCTTAAAGGCATTCCTGTTGAACAAACGAAGGCGATGCTACAGCAGGTTACGGATATGGCCAAAGCATCAGGCGTTGACATTAATTACGATATCGCAAAGTTTGCTAGCACGGCTGACGCACATCACGTATTCCAATATGCAAAAGAGCAGGGAAAAGGTAATGAGTTTTTTGATCGTTTATACGCTGCTCATTTTGCAGAGGGTGAGGTTTTAAGTGATCCAGAAGCTATTGTCCGCTTGGCTGAAGAGGTAGGACTTGCTGGAGAGAAAGTTCGCGGCATCATAGCAGGGAAAGAGTATGCCGAGAAGGTGAGTAAGGATATCGCCGAATCACGACAGATTGGTGTGCAAGGTGTGCCTTTCTTTGTGTTTAACGACAAGTATGCTGTTTCTGGCGCACAGCCGGTTCCATATTTTAGCCAGGTTTTGGATACGGTGTGGGAAGAAGAAAAGGCCGAGCAATAAGGCTAGAAACCACTGTAAGACTAAAGCATTGAATAAATAAAGGATATACGCATTACAGCCTCAGCCTTGCAGGTTTTGAAACCTGCTTGCTGGGGCTTTTTCATATGCACAGCAGCCATTAAAAAGCACTTGGCAGAGTGACACCATAGGCCGTTGCTTCAACCCCCGTTCTTCATTAAGGCATATAAATACTATAGTCTGAGGCTGGGGGTGATGAAGATGCAAAGAAAAAAATGCAAGAAAAAATACTGCTTCAAATTAACAGGCTTTGTAGACAAAAAATCCCCTCCTCGTTGCAAAAGGAGACATAGACGAAGCAAGAGGAAATCCTCAAAAATTCGGTTTCGTCCCATGATCCAACGATACTTCTTTATTCCTTCCATAGATGTTACGTTATCCGAAGAATGGAGGTTACCTGCAGGCCAATTTACAGACGACAGTGGTAAGACGATTGAACGTTTTCAGAGCGTTGGGAAAAAAGGATATTATAATTTGTTTATTAATGGAGTTATTCAGGCTGGAGGCCTTTTCGACGTAAGTAAGGATGCACTTTACATCAAACGAACTGGAACAACGATATTGGCAGGAACACCTATCATTATAGAATCGATCAAAATTAAAGCGTATATTGTATAACTTGATAGAATTTGAGGATAAGTCTACCCGAACAACGTAGATTTTTATGAATAATATGTAATTAACCTTTCTCAAACTCTATGAAGTGAAGGGAAATCGATAAGGAAGGAGGGCTAATTATGGCATTACAAATAATGAAGCTACAGGTAGTTGTAAACACCACAACAACGGTAGGGCCTGATTCCGCTAAGTTTTTTTACGTCACCACCGTAGATACTGCGGCAGGCGCAACATTAACGATTAACACAGATGATTTTTTCGATGATACAGGTGCAGTCGCTACAGCACTGCCGGAGCTTGCGGTAGATAACAGTTACACTCAGGTTTTTATAAATGGAGTTCCACAAATGGACGGAATCAGCGTTTATACAGCTGGGGCGGCTGGCACTGGATCGCTGGCGATTACAGTTCCTGTAGATGGTGAAGCGATTCTAGCAGATTCGCCGATTGTCCTTAAAGTCGTTAACTACGTTCCGGTCTCTGAATCTACGGTTGAGACATAAATAGTAGAGTTATTGATCTTATGCCCAATTTTACTGTAAAGAAGTTACAGTTTTTGGGCTTTTTCTACTTAAACCTCTTTGGTAAGCTGGTCCATGAAACCGAACAGGTCATACATGCGTACTCCTTTAATGAGGAGAGTGTAACCTATGAGCATAATCGTTACTTTACTGGTCATATATATCATCTCAATACTACTTATTTTTACGTTTATATATAGTAAGAATAAACTAGAAGCTGAAGGAGAAAAAATAAGTAATAGGAAGGTTGTTTTTCTTTCGGCAGCATTTTCCCTTATTATCACTGCATTTATCGGACTCGTTGTCTTTGCTATCGTTGGTTCAACGAGTATTGTTAATATCGTTTTTTCCTTAGAGATCAGCATGAATCAGCTAGTGATATTAGCCATCTCGTATTTGATTTATATAGTTACTCTTGATCATCTTATTGAATTTACTTTGAAATATATTGTAGGTAGACAGCTGTATTATGAGATCATGCTGTTTCTCATGCGAATAATGATTTATTATATCATTGGCTATGTAGTTGGCCTCAATGAAACGGAAAGCATCATCATTGCAGTAGGTGTTTCGCTCATTGCAATCATAGTAAAAGTGTTATTCCATATGAGATCGAAAGCAAAACATGAAAAAATTATGGACTAGCAATGCTTCTTCCGCTGACAGACTTTCATCGAAGGAGTTTGAGGCAGTAGGACATAGCATAATAAAACTGCCCTTTTCTAATATATGAAAAGGGCAGTTTTTACGACTATTTTATTCTGAATCGATAAGCTTTAATGTTATGCTTTATCGAATAGTTTTTAGTGCAGTTGACCATTTAACAAGCTGGTCAAGCATTTCGTTTACCGTATTGGCATGCATGTCAGCAGGCTTGAAGTTTGAACCGTTCTCGAAGTCTGTGAACAAGGACAAAGCAGGATGTGTACGAACATCTGCCACTGCAAGCTCTCCCAAAATGCCACGTAGATGCTCAGCGGCACGAGCTCCACCTACAGAACCGTAGCTTACGATTCCCGCAGCTTTGTTGTTCCAAGCTTCACGAGCAAAGTCTAGTGCATTTTTTAGTGCGCCTGTAATGCTGTGATTGTATTCCTGAACGATGAAGATAAAACCATCTAGGCTAGCAAGCTTTTGATTCCATGCTGCAATGCCAGGCTCAGTACCATCTGTTGTTCCTAGAAACGGAAGGTTGAAATCAGCGATGTCAACAATTTCATAGTTAGCATCCCCGCGTTTGTTAGCAATTTCTTTTACCCAGTTACCTACCTGCGGACTTACACGTCCTTCACGTGTACTTCCCAAAATGATACCGATGTTTAATTTTTCTGCCATAACTTTTTCCTCCTTCGTTGTTCTACCAAATAGTTTATCTAAAAAACCCATCGTTTACACCTCCAGCTGTCATTCTTAAGTTGTTATGAGTGATGGATGAACTCACTTACTTGTTTGTTTCCTAACGATTGGTGCTACTTTTGTAGCTAGCAGCTCGATACCTTCCGCTACTTTGTTGAACGGCAATCCACCGATATCGATTTGCGCCATGAAACGCTGATGTCCAAAAAGCTCGTGCTGCTGAACAATTTTCTCAGCAATTTGCTGCGGACTTCCAACGAATAAGGCAGTTTCAGGACGGGTCATCTGCTCAAACTCTGCTTCAGACATCCTGAACGTTAAGCCTCCACGCTGCTTGTTTACATGGTACCAATAGTTAGAATAGTAAGGATAAAACTGCTGCTTAGCCTCCTGAGTGGTGGCTGCTAGGAATCCATGTCCCGTTACGCCAACCTTTAGCTTCTCTTCACTATGGCCAGCCTCGATTCCAGCCTTGCGGTACAGATCGACGAGTG
Organism: Paenibacillus camelliae; assembly: GCF_023715345.1. Classification (GTDB taxonomy): domain Bacteria; phylum Bacillota; class Bacilli; order Paenibacillales; family Paenibacillaceae; genus Pristimantibacillus; species Pristimantibacillus camelliae. Next base: position 95,905 of record NZ_JAMBNY010000011.1, on the reverse strand, counting down.
GCTTAAATCGTATAGGATCTCCGCCAAGTATAGCCAAAGCTATACCGGTTCCTAGTTTCCCTGCTCGAATAGCACTCTCTGGTGTTCCACCAACCCCAGTCCATATAGGAATCTCTTGCTGCAAGGGACGGGGAGCAATCTCTGCATTACGTAAGGATGGTCGGAATTGACCCTCCCAGGAAACCGTTGCATTATTATTAAGCTTGAGCAATAAATCCATATGCTCTGAGAATAAAGCATCGTAGTTGTTAGTATTATAACCAAATAAAGGAAAAGATTCTATAAAAGCTCCTCGACCGGCAATGATTTCTGCACGACCATCAGAAAGCAAGTCTAATGTAGCAAAGTCCTCAAAAAGACGTACGGGGTCTACTGTGCTTAACACAGTAGTAGCACTTGTCAGTTTGATGCGTTTGGTGACCTGAGCGATGCTGGCTAAAACAACGGCAGGAGAAGATACGGCGTAATCTAGCCTGTGATGCTCACCAACTCCAAACACATCTAGTCCCGCCTCATCAGCAAGTTTAGCAGCTTCAACGATTTCCTTCATACGCTGACTTGCGCTGACCGCACTACCTGTATGCGGATCAGGACATATATCAGCGAGCGTGTATAGGCCAATCTCAATTCCTGTATCCTTCATATCTCCACCGCCTAACAACATCGTTTATTTATTCGATAGAAGGACTAGCAATGCGCTAATCCTTCAGCATATTAGTTGTTTTCTTGTTTTTTGAACATTAGTGCATCTAGAGAGATATAAATTTTTCTTGCCAAGATCAGATAGATAGACATCGCAAGCAGCGCAAGATCTAGCTCATAGCCAGCCATGCCTTCTACTCCAAGCAGACCTAATGAAAGCTTTGCGGTAAAGATAGCTCCCACCATAATTAGAGCAGTTAGTATCGCAACGATTCTTGTACCAATGCCGAGGATTAATGCAATACCGCCAACTAATTCGATGATAGCGACAACATAAGCCATAAAACCTGGAATACCTAAGCTTTCAAAGTATTCAACAATGTAGTTGATTCCGCCTCTAAATTTGTCTACACCATGTATGAAAAAAATAAAACCAAGCATAACACGTAAGATCGCTTGACCTATTTGATTTTTTTTCATTCGTATGTCCCTCCTGTTGTGTTTTGTTAGTTACTTTCTGAAAGTAAGTATATTTAGTTAATGTAATTTTGTCAAGTAATTAAACATAAAAAAGTTGTTTAATATACTTTTGTAAGTAAAATACAGCAGATTAAACAAAAGCCGAGATTCACATTGTTGTGAATTTCGGCTTTTTTGTTAGGACACGATAAGGATATGGAATGAATCCGTTGAATCGATTTTGAACCTATGTACTTTCGGTAGGTGCTTTTTCGTTTATTTCTTGAGTCTCTGTATGCTGATTGTGTTGCTGCAATCGCTTGTCTTCATTAGCTTGACGCAGCAAGTCCTTTATTTCATTCAGCTGCTTCTCCGTCAGCTGTTGCGTGTGATGAATGGCGTTTAGCTGATCCTCAACCTTTTCAAGACGAAGCTGATTCTCTTTTTGCATGTCTTCCGATTTTTTTTGCGTTTTCGTGTTGTCCAAAACAACTAATATCGTAAGACCTGCACTAAAGATTGTGAGTCCTCTAGCGAGCTGATTCAAGTCCATCTGTCTTAATGAGAATAAGCAGTCAGCAATTCCAGCTCCCATCAATGCACCACCAAGCGTTAAAACGACATTCCATTTCCATTTATCTTGGATCAAGCTATACGGTTGTTTCATTCATCGAGCTCCTTCAGTAGTTGTTGCAGTTGTTACTTATATGGTAACACGAAGATACCCCTAACGTTAGTAGTTAGGGGGTGTTGTATTTATTCGATCTTGAATCATTAAGCTAAATTTAATTGGATTACGCCGTAGCATGCTCAGTCGATCGTTAAGAGTTAGTTACCAAGCGTAAGCTTTTGGCGCAGCGCCACCTGGACCAGGGAAGATTTCATCTAGCTGCTTAAGTACAGATTCCTCTAATACAATATCGACGACACGCAGCGCACCTTGCAGCTGCTCGAGTGTACGTGGACCGATAATTGGTGCCGTTAAGGCAGGATGGGTCAACGTCCAAGCCAATGCAACATTCGCTTCACTTTCGCCAATTTCCTTGCATAGACGCTCGAAAGCTTCGAGCTGCTGGCGATGCTTTTCTACACGATCAGGATTGTTGGCACGCGTCGATCCTTCAATCGGTTTAAGAGCATGTCCACTTAGCAGACCGCCATCTAATGGACTCCAAGCAATAACGCCAATACCTTGCTCCTGTGCAGCTGGTAGCAGCTCTAATTCAGGAAGTCGGCACAATAAGCTGTATTTATGCTGCTCACTGACTAAGCCTAGCATATTGTGAGATTTTGCTTCATATTGCGCTTTCACAAGGTCGAAGCCCGCGAAATTACTCGAGCCAACGTATCCGATTTTCCCTTGATTGATCGCTACGCGGAACCCTTCCCACAGCTCATCCCAAGAGACGTTGCGATCCACGTGGTGCATCTGATATAGCTCGATATGATCGGTCTGCAGACGCTTTAATGAGCCTTCCAAATGACGACGAAGCTTATACGCTGAAAGTCCGCCATCATCATTCGGACCATCATGCTCATCATGCATTTTACCGAAGAATTTCGTAGCCAATACAACCTTTTCACGACGTCCACCGCCCTGTGCGAACCATCGACCTATAATCTCCTCGGTTCTGCCTGCATTCTCACCCCAGCCGTAAACGTTGGCTGTATCGAAGAAATTAATGCCAGCGTCCACCGCAGCATCCATAATGCGAAAAGCTTCCTTTTCGTCTGTGCTTACTCCAAAATTCATCGTGCCTAGGCAAAGCTTGCTCACCTTTAATCCAGAACGACCTAGATATGTATATTGCATGCGTCACACCCCTTATGAATTTGTACCTCTCTATTATACGGGATAAATGGTATTTTTTTCACCTTTCTTCTTATATGCGTTCATAGATGTCCTAATCATCTAGAATAATCATTTTTGGAGGCAATAAGCATTATGTTGTTAATTCATAAAAATAACGTATCATTCGTCCGTCTTATCCGTAAGAGCAAAAGCCTGTTTACATGATTATTGAGGTACTGCAATCCTTCGCTATAGTATAGTCTGGACAGCAGGTTTAGGCTGAAAAGATGATAATCTCATTGCGATACACTCAATGTGTGTTTAGAGAAAGTGAGGTGAAAGACGACAAGGAGGGAAAGGTGCATGAGGAGGCTGTGTAGATTAAGGTCCAGATTCTTGAATTGGACTAAAGAGGATTAAAGTGCATGTACAAGGATGAAAGAGAGTTAAAGAGGATGCAAAGGAACTAAATAGGGTTAGTGTAATTTAAGAAATAACGATTTGCAAGCGGTTTCAATAATCAGGCAAGGAAATTCAAGCAAGGAGATGAAAACTATCGGATGAAAAGTAAATGGATAGGTAAAACATTGACTTCATTACTTGCAATGATGCTGTTATTGCCCGCCAATATTGGCGTATTAGCAGAAGAGAGTGCGAGCGAGCCGCCTCAAGAGCCGGCCATCGCGCAGCTTCAGCCTAATTCTAGCTGGCAAGCCTCCGTATTCGGTGATGTCGGGGGACAAGATAAAATTACTGCTGCTAATTTTAGTATGGTCGAGGATGAGCAGGGAAGCGTTCATATGAAAAGCATGAACGATCGCGGCAAGATATCCTCTACGACAGATGGGATTGCTTATGTCTATCAGTCCGTGCCGCAGGATCAAGATTTTGAATTTTCAGCTACTGCTACCATTCATAGTATTGCAGACAATAATCAAGCTTCCTTTGGTGTGATGCTAAGAAATACAGTGTACAACAATGTTCACGGGAGCGATTATGCGAAGGATGATTATTTGGCAGTAGGAGCCTTAGATAAAAAGCTGAAGCTGTTTAGCAGAGTAAATACCGAACAGGCAAAACGTGACTTGGATGAGCAATTGTCAGCCCCAGCAGCGAATAACAGCTATCAGCTTAACGTTAAAAAAACATCGGGTCTTATCGTTGTAACGGTAAATGGCTATAGCTCTGTCGTTGATGACTATGTATCAGACATTAGCTATGTTGGGCTATTCACTGCTCGCAATGCAGATATAACCTATGACAATATCGAGCTTACCGTTGCATCTAACGAGCCGACAGTACCAGAGCTTGGTGAGCTGAAGTTTTATGCCTTCGGCAGCAATACTTCAGAGGAAAAGAATCCAGAGCCCATGCTGCAAGATCCTGGTGCATACACGCTAGAGGCTTCGGGTGGAAAGATAGCTTCTGGCGATGAGGGCTTATCGCTATTAGCCTACGAGGTTCCCGCTGAAGCAAGCTTTACACTGCAGGCAACTGCTAAGGTTGAAGCGTTCAACAGCAATACATCGATCTCCACGCCTAATCAAAAATCATTCGGATTGATGCTGCGCGATACGGTCGGTGAAGGCTCTGCAACGATTACCTCTAACTACGTTGCTGTTGGTGCACTCGATACGGTGATGAAGGGCTATTACAAATTTGGAGTCGAAGGTGGCAGTGGAGGAACACAAACGAAGCTTGACGCTTTTTCATTAGCCAATCCTCCAGCAGCTGATGAGCAATATGAGCTCAAAATAGAAAAAAATCAAGATAGCTATACATTATCCGTCAATGGTGAAAGTCAGGTTATAAGCGCAGAACAGTTATTTTCAGAGCAGTTGTATGCCGGTGTATATGTTGCGCGTGATGCACAGGTGACGTTTTCTAATATCCAGCTGTCCATTGATACAGCAGCAGTACATGCGATTGAGCTGAACACAACAGCGATGAAAACAACATATCGCCTTCATGAGGAGCTGGATCTGACGGGGCTCACGGTGACAGCAGTGATGAGTGACGGAAGTCGGAGCGTGCTTTCAGAGGATGAGTACCTGGTAACAGGCTTTGACAGCTCTGAGCTTGGCATTAAGCATTTAATGGTTCATTATAAAGGGCAGACTGCACTGCTAGCCTATGAGGTGGTGGCTTTACAGGTGACCTCGCTTGAGATCGTATACGAACCAGCCGTTACAAGCTACTATGTTGGGGAAGAGCTTCAGCTTCACGGATTAACGGTTGAAGCTAATTATGAAGATGGCTATATGTATCGTGAGCTTACACCCGATCTATATTCCATCATGATAGAGGGTCAACGCTATGATGGCTTTGGCAATAATGATAAAGGAGACAAGCATCGCTTTACGACTGCAGGCAGCTACACCGTTAATGTTGTAGCAACGGAAGGTACTGATGTAGCTACTGAATTTACCGTTAATGTTGTAGATGCTAGCTTAACGAGTCTGGAGATTACACAGCAGCCAATAAAGACAACATATTTTATTGGCGAAGAGCTAGAGCTCGATGGATTGATGGTGTACGGACAATATAGTGACGGCACAAGAAAACGAATCGAGAAAGAGGCTTTGACGATTTCTGGATTCAGTACTGCTAGTGCTGGTGAGCAGCAACTGGTGATCACCTATCGCGAACAGTCGGTCACGCTGCCGTTAACCGTGAAGGAGAAGGAAGCTGTAGCTCTAGTTATTACTAAGTACCCTAAAACAACCTATAAGCTCGGGAAAAGCTTGGATGTAGCTCAGCTAGAGCTGGCAATTGCTTATGATAACGGTGAATTGGAAGCGATTACAGATAACGAATACAGCTTGGATTCCTCTAGCTTTAACGCGGAGGCAGCGGGCGAGTACAAGCTAATGATTACATCCAACAATGAGCAGCTGCCCGCATTAGAGCTGATCGTGCATGTCCGCGATGCTGCACCAGTGGAGTGGAAAAGCATTCGGTTTGGCCAGTCTACCTCGGCAAGCAATAACACGATTGAGGTCGATGAGCAGGGAGTGGTTACGTTAAAAGCAATCGGTGGCTCTGCGGGGAAAGTAACAGGTGATCATGACGGGATTAGCTTCTATTATGTCGAGCTGGATGCATTAGAGGATAACTTCGAACTGTCTGCAGACATTAAAGTTATCGAATATGCTAAGTCACCTGATCATGATGGTCAGGAGTCATTTGGCATTATGGCGCGGGATGCAATTGGAGCGGCTAATGATTCGTCGGTATTTGCTTCGAATATTGCTGCAGTCGGCGGCTATAGCGGTGGAACACGTAATCCGAATGGAACACAGCTATTTGTTCGGACTGGCATTGAGTCGCCGGATGGCAGCGGAAGTCAAGGCATCCAATCCGTTATGCTTCAAGCGGAACGACCAGCGCCAGGTAATACTTATCCTGCACAATCCTATCGATTGACTTTAGCTAAAACGAACAGCGGATTTACAGCTCAGCTGAATGACAGCGAGCCTGCCATCCTCTATACGCCACATATTTTAAGTGTGCAGGACAATAAGATGTATGTAGGGTTTTATGCAGCGCGATTAGCAACGATTGAGGTTCATAATATTGAGCTTAACGTGACTGCTGTCGCATCCGATCCTCCTCGAGTTGAGCCGCCTGCTGCTCCGCTTGAGCCTGAGATTACTTGGATATCTCCATTAAACACCTCAACGACGGATCAATATGAGATCAAGCTGAAGTCGAATACGTCGGGGCTAGTAACGATTAAGCAGGGTAATACAATCATTGCTAGTGATGTGTCGATAGAAGCGAATCAAGTCCTCACTCAAGCAACGAATATCGAGCGTGGACATAATCGGTTTACAATTAGCTTTAATCCTAGTGACAGTGAGCTTCTAACAAGCCATGAGACGATTATTCTTAACCGGACTGTAACCGCAAAGCAGTATGAAGGTGATATTTATGTCGCTCCTGATGGAAGCGCTGAGGCAGCTGGTACATTAGAGGACCCGCTTGATCTTGATACAGCTATCCAGTATGTGGCGCCAGGGCAAACAATTATTGTCCAAGACGGTCACTATGTGCGAGATCGCAGGCTGAATATTCAAAAGTATAATGATGGAACGGAAGCTGCGATGAAGACATTAAAGGCAGCGGATGGCGCAAGACCCGTCATCGACTTTAATAAGAAATCAGAGGGCGTCGTGTTAAGCGGGAACTACTGGCATATCATCGGAATAGATTTTGCTCGTTCAGCAGGCAATACGAAAGGCTTTACGATTGGCGGAAGCCACAACATTATTGAGCTTAGCCGTTTCTATGAGCACGGGGATACCGGCCTGCAAATTAGCAGGACGGATGATTCGACAAATATCGAAGATTGGCCGTCGTATAACTTGATTCTAAACAGTGATTCATTTGCCAATCGAGATCCTTCCGACAACAATGCAGACGGTTTTGCAGCGAAGCTAACCTCTGGTGTAGGCAATGTGTTCCGCGGTGCGATTGCCTACAATAACGTAGATGATGGCTGGGATTTGTATACGAAGGCCGGCTCAGGGGCTATTGGAGCAGTAACGATTGAAAACAGCATTGCGTATAACAACGGCTATCCGATAGGGAGCTCGGAGCTAAAGGGTGACGGCAACGGCTTCAAGCTAGGTGGTGAAGGCATCCATGTGCAACATGTTATTCGCAACAGTATTGCTTTTAACAATGGAACAGTGGGCTTTACAAGCAATAGTAATCCTGGGGTAATCGCACGCAATAATATAGGCTTCAACAATGCGAAGGGGAATATTGTTTTTACGACCTATCCGCATATTACCCCTGACTTTACAGTTGACAGCTTCGTTTCCTTTGCAACAGAAAGCATCGCTAAAGACCAGGTGCCTGATGCTGTTCGATCGTTAACCAACTATCTCTATGATGGAGCGCGGTTTGCCAATCACGCTGGAACCGAGATTACAGAAAGCAATTTCAAAAGTCTAGAGTTACCAGAACATATTGCGCGTGACGAAGCGGGTAATATTGTGCTTGGAGATTTCTTAAGCTTTATTGCTCCGATAACGAATAACAATCCACACACACCAAGCCAACCTATTATCGAGCCTAGTCCTGCTCCTACAACGTCAATTGTGATGCAGGGCTCAGTCGCTAATGGCGTCGTAGCTGGAGAGCTAACAGCTGCTCAAGCGAAGGCGGCATTGGATGGTTTAGATCAGCTATCCAAGCGCAGCATTACCATTACTCTAGCTGATCAAAGTGCTCAGGTGCAGAAAAACTATCGGTTAAAGCTGCCTGCTCATTTGTTTGACGCAAGTATTGAAGCGTATAACATCGAGCTTGTAACCGATGCTGGCAGCATCGTCATCCCTAGTCAAGCATTTAGTGGCCGAACGATGGGTGAGCAAGATACGCTGCTAGTGAGCATTCGAGATATAGAGGAAGCGTCCAATGCTTCGCCATCGGCTAATGATGAGCGCGTAAACTCAGCCATTGCATTTGAGCTGTATTGGAATGATCAGCCGCTGGACGGTCTAGATCTAGACTCCGCATTGCAGCTATTCGTACCGTATGAACCAGCTGTTGAAAACAACAACGAGCTCTCGATGCTCACAATATGGCATATGGCTAAGGGCGGTACGAGTACGCCGATTCCCAATGCGTACTATGATGCTAAGGCGAAGGGTATGAGATGGAAGGCCAATCATCTCGGTGAGTTTGCTGTAGGCATAGGCAGTAAATCATTCGTTGATGTGCCAAGTACGCATTGGGCATATAATGCTATTCGTACGCTGGCAGCTAAAGGAGTCATTAATGGGGTTAATGAATCTAGCTTCGCCCCGAATGAAACCATAACGCGAGCTGATTTCATAGTTATGCTTATGCGTGCTTTGGGCTTATCTGCTAGGTCAGATCAAGCAGCAGCATTTACCGATGTTGATCGTGATGCTTATTACTATGATGCCATCGTTAAGGCACAGCAGCTTGGCATTGTGAACGGCTATCCAACAGGTGAGTTTAAGCCGAATCAACAGATCGAGCGTCAAGAAATGTTTGTGATGGCTTACAAAGCAATCCAGAGGGTGGAGGAGCTGCGGCTCAGCCTGGCTCACGATGATGCAGCTTTAGAACGATTTGCAGATGCATCGAGCATAGCTAGCTATGCTAAAGAGATCATCGCTGCGCTAATTGATCATGGAATCATCGAGGGTTATGACGACAAGATTGCAGCCCAAGGGATAACGACACGAGCCGAGGCAGCAGTGTTTATCGAGCGGTTAGTATTTCAGCGCTATTAGCTCCCGTTAGATTACAAAGTTGCAAGTATTATCATTGTTATCTAAATAATAAGGTTTAATGTACAGTTATGCTTTAAGCCCCAGTGGTTAGAATCCGTTCTAATCATTGGGGCTTTATTCGATTGATAATGCTGAAAAAACGTTGTTGACATTAAAGTTACTTTAAGGTGTATAGTGAAAATATATTAAATATTGTAAACAAATGGAGGTTTTATATGGAAACGGCAACGAAAGTAGAGTTCGATGGCGGATTTATTATGGTGCCTGCTGAAAGCTTTGATGAAGGTGTGGAATGGTATCGAAAGCATATGGATTGGGAGTTGATCGATTCTGTGCTTAGCCCCGTAGGCAGAAAAGCATTCTTTCGTCTGCCAGGAGGTGGACAAGTTAACTTAAAATCATTTGAGCTGGAGCATGAGCACTTTACTCCGAATGGTTATGAGGAAGGTCATATGCGTTTTTGCTTTGTTACGGCTAACCTAGAAAATGCGATGGCTTATTATAGTGAGCAAGGGATAACGTTCTCAGATCCATTTGTTATGCCTGATGGTACACGTGGAATGGATATCAATGCCTTTGGTAATGTAAGACTTACGTTGTGCGAAGATAAGCGACTGCAGGATGAGTTTCCTAACGCAAAATTTATTCGTTATGCTGACAAGCCACTATGGCTAGGTGTGCGTAGCTTGAAGTCCGCCGTTGCTTGGTATGAATCGGTTTTAGGACTTAGGGTTTTTGCGACAGATTATAGTGATCAAGGCTTCGCTCTACTAGGAGAGGAATTAGAAGGAGAGGGCAAGTGGGAGTATATATGGCTGGAGGAGCTTCCAGATTCAACTCCTTATACAAAGGCCAATCCAGGGGCAAGAATGTACTTTGTTGTGTGGGAGAGAGATCAATTTCTTGAGCTGGAGCAGCGATTAAGAGAACAAGGGATAGAGACATCGACGCCTGTCGGCGAGCGTTGGATGGGATTTCATTTCTACGATCCTGACGGCAATCGCATCAATGTTTGGAACTATTACTAATATACAGGATGAGGTGCATGCATGGTGACGGATGCAGTGATGACGATACAGATGTTTTCAACACGAACGGGTCTGCCTGCAAGCACACTGCGCTATTACGAGAAGGAACGTTTAATCATTCCGAAATATCGTGAGGACAATGGCTACCGGATGTATGGTGAGGAACAAATTCCAGATGCGATTAAAATTCATTCCCTGCGGTTAGCCGATATTAACCTAAGTGATATACGTGCCTATCTTCGTGCTTCAAAGGATGAGAAGGTTGAATGGATTATGAAGTGGCGCGGTGAAATAGACGGTAAGCTATCAGCACTGCAGGTTGCAAGACAATATTTACAGGGAATTGAATCTAACGATCAGCATTTACAATTAACTAAATGGGATGTTAGCGTACCTATATTATGGTTTCCACTTCGGGTAAAAAAGCAGTTAAATCCTTATGCAGCGGCAATCGAAGAGAAGATTGACGTTCTTATGAAGCAATATCAATTGCGCTGTGATGAAGCATTCATTCAGCCGGATGCCGTTGACGGTGAGTGGTTAGTCGGTCGAATAGGCTTTCGATTGTCTGTTGCAATTACGGAGATGCTAGAAGGGCAGCAATGGCTGGAGTTGGAGCAGGCTAACTTGGAATGGCATAATCCCGCACTGTTCGTAACGTTGGAATGCGGAGCAGGGGATGCATTTGCGTGCTTCAATCTAATGCTCCTGCTGCAATCGTTTGGCTTTGAGCCAGTAGGCAGAAAGCTGGAACGTTATAGCTTGCGTGATCTATCCACCTATCAATGGATGATTCCAGTCCTTCATGCACAAAAGGGAGATAGAATGCGGTAAATTCATCTGAGTGATCGTAATGGATGTGCGCCTATTATAATTACATATTTTTGTTATAATGGTAAGTGTATACAAAACTTTCCGTGACAGTTGGAGGTGAAAGACGAAGTTTTCCCTGATCGAGATGCTTTAATTGAGTTTTATGATGAGAGCACTAAAACTGAGAAGTAAATATAGTTAAAGAAGAACTAAACGTTTCCTTCTAACCTGAAAAGGGGTGAAAAATTGAAAAAGATGAAAGTAGTTGTAATTGCTGCTGTAATGACTACGTTAATAGTGGTTGTAGGAATTACACTATCGGCAAGAGACTTAGGAAACCACTCTGACTTTAAACCGATGAGCCCGACTGAGATTCAGGAATCCAAGAATGCTAAAAAAATAGGGAATGCTGTACCAACTCAACAACCTGTTGTTGTGCCTTAAAAAAAGAATTCCAACCCCGACTGTTTCTAATATCTTAAATGACTTTGATCAATAGAATTGTTTCACATATGCCTTGACGTTCTAATTCAACACCCTCAGATAACTTTATATTCCTTTGACAATTTTGTTTAATGTAATGAGAAAGCCCCGTGCATGTAAACTGTCCCTCCAATGGTTAAGTGTTAACCTTAAGGGGGACATCAATGGAACGGGGCTTTTTAGCTATAAGATTATTCGCACATTAGGTGTGGAGGTAGTACTAATGCTCCGCTGAATAATATGCTGTGCTGTGGGTGGCAAGGTTTAACGAGTCTACGTTATTTCTTCTCTGTAACTGCAAAGTAATTGTCCTCAACATCGGCAAAGTTGAACACTCTCGCGTTATTAGGAAGCGAAACGATCTCACCGACCTTAACATTTTTGTTCGTCAAATCGGTATGTAATTGATTGAGATCATGCGTGAAGAACATCAATGAAGGTGTACCGAGATTCATGTCAGGCTCCATCTTAGCAACAAACTCCTTGTTATGCAGTACGATACTTGTAGCTGCACCATCAGGAGCGACTTCTATCCAGCGGAAGCCTTGACCATTATCCTCCTCGGCAATAACACGGAATCCAAGCTTTTCCGTCCAGAAGTTTACGGCCTCATCCTGATTGTTTACATATAGCATAATTTGTCCGACATTTGTAATCATTGCTTTCGCTCCTTCATCATTGGATATAGAAAAATTTTACATAATCTTGGACAAGAAATCTATCAATACTTTATTAAACTCAATAGGATTTTCAATAAAGGGAAGGTGCCTGCAGTTTTCCATTATCCGCTTGGTTGAATGCTTAATCTTAGTATGTAAAAGATGAGCTGTCTTTATGTTGTACGGATGGTCTTGATCAGAAATAACGATGAGTGTCGGGGCTTGTAGCTCATCTAATCGACCTATGGCAGAGGGCTTCGAAGCCATTAATAATTGTGGAGAGAATCTACAGAAGCTGTCCGCATTTCTGATGTGATGCAGCACCTTAGCAAGCGCTTCTTGTTTGTCACTAGAGGGAAAATAATATCGCCAGAAAGGATTGCTGATGAAGGACTCGATCGCGCGCTCCTTCCCATGACGATGAACGTTGTAAAAGTTTTTTATCCCATGCCAAGTCATACGTAACGGCAGCGAATGGCCATGAACAGAAGGGCAGACAAGAACAAGACGCCGTACGTGATGAGGGTAGGCCAGCGTAAAATCTATTGCCGCACCTCCGCCTGAAGATGATCCGACAAGCGTAACCTTATCCAGCTTTAACCAATCAATAAGTGCCTTTAGATCATCTACGTTAGAGAAGGGAGATGTAGGTGTACTGGATTGACCATAGCCACGCCAATCAAGCCGGATCACTTGATAAGCCGTAGATAACGCTTCAACTTGTTCATCCCATATCGAATGATTATTAAAATTACCGTGCAGCAAAATGACCGGTTGTCCAACTCCGGAAACTGTATAAAATATACGACCTTCGCTTAAATCCAAATACATGAATCGACCTCCAATCCATTACTTATAATAGATCTGCATTGTGGAGATGATCTTCAATGATTGCTCTTAGAACCTCGGAGACGGAGTAATCTCCTCTTTGGCAATAACGATCAATCTCTTCCCAGCATTGCTGAGGCAAGGTCAATGATAGCTTTCGAGTTACGCCAATTGGCTTTCGTCCGGCTCCTTTACGTGCTCCGCCCATTTTACTAGCGAGGCTTTCGCTTTCAATAAGCTTCTTTTCATAATTTTCCATTGTATTCATCACCCATACCTATCATTTCATAGGCTGTGGTCAAAATCAATTATTGCTACCTTATTCAAAGGCTGACATAAATTACATAGGTGACGTTACTTCAAATGCCTCCGTCACCTGCTCTACGCCATTGATGATGATGGACAGCTGATGCATGCCAGCATAATGCTTTCGTGTCGTAAGGTCCTTGAACGAATGTGTACGTGTATAGGTCCGATCGGTATGATCAAACTCATTTTCCGTAATCTTAAACAGCTTGCGCGACGTTTTACCGTTCGCTTTCACAAAATCGATGGCGTATTCTACTCGTAGCAGCTGTGGAGAGGACGAATTGGAGCGCACAGAAAAAGAAAACGGGAGTCCATCACCAATAGCAACCTGCTTTTCTGATAGCTGGAATTGACTAATCGTTACATCAGGTGTAGTGCTTAGTCCGAATAATGCTAAAACCTCGGGATCTGCCTTGCGCAGCAGGGTACGGCAGCCGTGCTTCACAATCCAATCCGTGCGTGGATCATGACCGAGCCACTGGCGTGCCACTTGCTTCAGTAGATCAGGGTGACTTTTGCCGATATCATTTAAGTTGTTGGCGACGCTTTTTCTCACATATTCTGATTCATCAGCCTTAAGCTGCTGCAAAATTGGCAGAATTGGCGTCGGATCGTTGATAAACATACGAAGCGGGGCAGCCCAAGGAAGCTTAGGTCTACAGCCCTCACTAGCCAGTCGTCGCACATGATGATTAGAATGATGGGCCCATTCAAGCATTTGCTGCAGCATTCGGGTTGGATCCTGCTCTATAAATGGACGCACCGCAAATTCTGAGCTAGATGATGAAGTAAAATGAGCTAGTGCCTGCATCGATGTCTCCCAATGCGGCAATCCGTATAGCTCTACAAAATCAGGCAAAAATAAATATTCAAAGCCTGAGCATTGCGGGCTAATGGCAGACAATATCTCAATCGCAGCGTCATAATCCGCTGGCAGCGTCTGCCCGAGCGAAGTACTAATATGTCGAATACGCTGCTTAAGCTGTTTATCCGTCCAATGTTCATCGAAGACGAGCTGTATAAACTGCTCCGAATTAAAGCCTGGATGGGCTTGTTTAACGATGCGTGAAAAATCATGTAGAAGCTGCTTAGAAAATCTATCTGCTAATATGTCTGCCATAATCTACTCAACCCTTTCAATTGTTCGCTGACCAGTTACTTGATCCTATTGTCGACCCTCAGCAATATGTTGTTCATTATATCATTTATGTCATCAATGATTTAGTCCGTTAAAGAGTCCGTCAAATGAGTAAGTAAAATTCAAAGGAAAAAGCCACACGCATGTTCATTAATTATGCTGTGGCTTCTGGCTTGGTATATATGTAAAGTCAAGTATACAACGGATTGCCTAGTCATACTAAATCAACTGAATGAGAATAAAAATAATCCGAGAGGGTTAACTCTCGGCATAATAAGGGATAACGACAGGTATTAGAATCGAGTGAAATCTCGATTATTTATTGGTGCTGTGCTGCTTATTAGGCAATTTGTGTCCAGCATGAGATTTGCTTTGTCGCTTTTGGTTCTGCTCATGCTTTTGCTGCTTTTGATTAAAGTCCTCTACAAATTGTTCTGTGCTGTCCATACGGGTGTCATCCTCCTTTTTCGAAGCTATGCTTAGTCTAACCATAACGTCATGAATTATGTGCACAGATCAGAGCACAGTTCATTTTGATTAGCGAACAACCGTGCTCTTAGTGTATTGTTTTTGCGACCGAGCATAGCCAAGCTGCAAGCTGCTACAGCTGCTTTGGAGAGTGGACAGACTTAATATGATGCATATTTAGAATGAATCGTTCCCCTTTTCCGATAACTAATTCGACATAATGATCCTCGATGCTGCTTAGCAATCCGATCTTGTTAGGGTTAACTCCTAGATCAAATACAATGATCTCACCAATCAGCTTATCCAGCTGCTCCTCGAACGTTCGAGCAAGAGGCACGATAGAGGGACTCACCGGAAGTCGTTCGCGATCGATCGAGAATGGTGTTTGCTCTGTAGGATACGGAATTAACCATTTCAAGTGATACATCGGGATATAGATTGTTTTGTATACAGGAGAATAAAACACAAAGTAATTGTTCATAATCGCTGTAACGTAGCCATGTAAGGACAGCTGTCCTGAAATATAAACTTCTAGAAACTGGCCACGCGCATTCAGCAATACTTTTCGATAGGAAAGGTTGGGCTCGCTCTCATATTGTGTATCGGAAGGGCTAGTAATTTCCTCCTCAGGCTTATCATTAGCTCTAATATTCTGGATATGATGAGTAGGAAAGTAAATGAAATTCATACCGTTATAGACAACAAGCATATCTCGGCCATAATCAATCAATATTCCGGTATGCCGCTTTTCACCCGAAATTTCAATATTAACTACTTTATTAAGCAACGAATGTATCATGGACAACTATACTCACCTCAAATTAATAAAATAATTCAAGCCAATAATATAAGCTAGTGAAGCTAATGAGTAAGGAAATTGGGATGACGACTAACGTTGTTTTTATATACTTCCGCCACGTAAAATGAATGTTATGTTCCCTCAAAATATGCATCCATAGAAGTGATGCGAGTGTACCCATCGGAAGAATGAGGGCACCAATATCTGCACCAATTATGCTAGCGAAATACCCAGCATGTAAGATGGAAGGCTCTAAATGCATTTCTGTTAATGAGAGGGTTCCGATCATGACAGAAGGCAGGTTGTTGAATAGGTTAGACATAAAGCTCAGCAGGAGGCCGATAATAAAGATCGCATTAAACCGATTGTCAGCTACATATTCACCTAATTGACTAATAATAATTTCGATTAAGCCAGCATTATAGAGGCCGTAGACGATCACATACATGCCTAATGCAAAAAGAAGAATGTGCCAAGGCGTTTTTGAAGCGATGTCTGTTGGAGCGATTCCTTTTCTCAACCAACGCACTGCAATAAGCAATAAAGCACCAACGATGGCAGGCCATTCTGTCGAGATACCTAGAGGCTGCAATACAAAAAAACTGATTCTAGTTAAAATTACGATGATGATGCATATGACAAACATTCGCCAGTCTATGCTTGAGGATGGAGGATTAGCAGCAGTAGTAGGCATGAGTGGGTGGATTCTTCTCATATTGGACGAACGATTCGTTGATTGTTGAAACCATTCAGCCGTGTCACGATGAATCACGGGGATATGCACGGGAATTTCTTTTCTGAAGTGGAAGAACAGTAAGAAGGAAATGGACAGCAAGCCGATCATGGACGGAATAAGCATCATCGTTGCATAGGCATTGAGATCGAGGCCCACGATTTTTAATGATATTAAATTCGCGAGATTACTTACCCCGATTGGAGCGCTTGCTCCTGTAGCGATTAGAGCACCTGACAGCAGGTAAGGAATTTTTTGTCTTGTTTTCAGGTTCAGTACATTTAGCGTTTGAATAATGATGGGAGTGGTGATGAGTATGCTTCCATCGTTATTAAAAAACATCGTCATAAGGAAGCAGATGACATTGATATACCAGAACAGCGCTCTTCCCGAGCCTTGCGATCTGATAGCTAAATTAAAAGCAGCCCATCTAAAAAAGCCAATACTCTCCAGAACGATCGACATGACAATGGTCGATAATATCGTTATTGCTGCTCCATTTACGATCCCAATAATAGATATAACATCCTGAAAGCTTACAATACCGAATATATAAATAGCTATCGCACCAATGGTGACGGGAATAGCTTCGTTCATTCGATATGGACGTAAGATGAGTAGGGCAACGGTTATTATGAAAATGCTGCCAGCCGTTAATAGAAGTGATTCAACCATTTCGCTTCGCCTCGCTATAGGATGCTGTAGATTTTATGTCAAGCGACTGTTCACTGGAAGAGATGGTATGGCTTTTGCCTATAGCTCTCGGCTTAAGAAACATATAAAGCAATAAGCCGAGTATGACTAACAGTGATATGAGTAACAACATGTACTAACCTCCTTCCTTTTATTGCTCTGTGTGTGAGTAGATGAAGGGTATTTGCCTAGTAGGGTGAATGCTATGGGTAGTTAATACTGTATATATACGACTCATGCCTTTTCTTTGTAATAATGAGATAGCCCTCTGTATAAAAATTCCATATTCGCCCTCGTGTCGTTACGTAAAGCTCGACAAGCCCTCAATCGAAAAAGCTAAACCAGAGACACTCAGTCTAGTTTAGCTTTTCGTATGAAGCTTATCTTTTATTTCGCACTTTCAATGAATTCACGGTTCTAAGCGGAGGGGTAAAGCTTTTAATATGATGGGTAAAAATAATGACCGTCTCATGATCCGCAATGAGTTTAATATAATGCGGGTGCACCTCTGTTAATACGCCGGTTACGCTATCAGGCCCGCCTCTGTTAACCTTTATTAAACGATGCTTATTGGCCCGTAACGCTTCAATAAAGGTGCGAGGTGTTCTATGGTTCAAGCTATGGAAATCATGTCTCCCATGGTGATTAAGGAGAGTAATGCTTTTTATGTGCTCCAGATTATAAAAGATAAATCCGTCCTTTTTAATAAAGAGAACAATATAATCATGCTTTACTGCTACTAATACACCATCACTCGATTCTGGTCCGCCTCTATTGACGCGGACGAATTTTCCAATAAGATTAGACAAACGATTATTCGCCATTGTATACCCACCTCTGATTGTAGTGATAAATATATTGCATGTATACGTGTACGGCATGGACAATGACATAATGAATGAGCCTGCTTTTTGAAAATCCGCAGGAATCTATATAAGCAGTATAGGAGAAAGATGTGTAGTGATTGGGGTTAAAATTTGCTATATTGGTATTGTGAAAGCTCTTTTTTTTTAAGAGAACTGATGATTAATCGGGTTAATAGAATTATTGCACAGCTGCACATACAAACTTGGGGAGTGATCCGATGGAATGGCAATTGTTATCCAACGAACAGATGAAGCATTACTGTAACAAGATTTTAATGCCTGAAGGGGCGACCGCTATATTACTGGAGATTGGTGACCTTCTTGAACAAGATGAGAAACTGCTTCACATTCATAAACAATTTTATACAAGTTATATTGAGAGCGGTTATTGGACAACGGTGTGGGAGCCGCTAAAGATTGATCCGTATGCTGAAGAGGTGCTTGGCAACCATGCCTCCTTGTTATACTTGCATGCTGCGCTGCAGCGATTGCCGCTAACAGAAAAGCGATATAAGGAGCTAGGTTTAAGTGAAGAATTCTTTGTTGAAACAGTGCGGGATATCTCAACATGGGTACAGAACGCCTATAATCTAGTAGGCTATTATGCGATTCGTAATTTTAGCTGGATTTGGCGCCATCTCGAAGCCCGAATGTTTCGAATAGGCAGCATTCAGTATTTGACGATTCCATTCTCTGGTGATGTGAAGGGCTTCTACCATGCCGAAAATAAAACCCTTATGCTCTTATGCAGAGAGGGGATCGAGCTAAGAGCCAGTGGCGATATGCAGGGCGTATGTAAAAAGGAAAAAACAGAGGATGGCTTTGTGACAACCTACGAGGAAACCGACGATTACTATATCGGACATCCCGTGACCCCTGAAGGAAAAGGGATGCCTAGTCCGGTGAAGCTGTCTCGTCTAGAATGGGAGAAGGTATTGGATAAGGACGATATAGTGTTCGATATTCATATTCCGAGAGATGCTGCATTCGATATGGACAGTGTGAAGGAATCATACAAGCAAGCAAAGCAGTTTTTCGCAAAGCATTTTCCAGAGGTGAAGCCTAAAGGGATGTACTGTCATACGTGGCTGTTCACACCTCAGCTGCGTGACATGCTGCCTCCGACCAGCAATATCGTTAAATTCCAGGAGCAATTCTACTTATATCCAACAGCTGGCTCTATTAGCTTCCTATGGAATTTTGTATTTAATGAGATGCTGGACGTGAAGGATGCGAAGCCAGATACTTCACTGCGAAGAAAGGTACTAGAGTACGTCGAGCAAGAGAAAGAGATCTTCGATATGAGAGGGATATTCCTTGATCTATGCGGCGAATTTGGAGAGGTATCCTACGATACATTAAAGCTCTAGCTGTAAGGCTGCTAGGCAATATAGCAATCTATGACATAGCCTAGTACAATGTAGTTTTAATAGATCGTAGTAATACTAGTCGTAGTAATACTAGCGTGGATTAGCACTAACGGTAATGCTAGTTAAATATGAATAGATATACGCTGCAGCGTGCCGGAAGGATCAACTTCTAGCACGCTGCTTTTTATATCGTTTAAGTAGATACGTAGATGATGGGGTGGTTGTATATGTTGCAAGTATAGCAGCTCTAGCTTTTATAGTAGCTGCGAATGACGATATCCTGATCGTAGTTTCCGAAGCCTTTGCCGTATAGTGTTAATCCGCCACGCCCCTTTTTCAGCTCCTCAGCACTAATGCGGAACGTCCAATATTGAGCATCCACCATTAAGCTGCTTAGCGTGACCTCAGATATTTTCTTGCCATCGATATAGGTGCCTGATTCATTAATGCGCAGCACCTTCAGCATGCCGTACTGATTAACATCGGACTGCCACCATACAGGAGTTAGGCGACCTCTATGCTCTCCAAAATCCCCCGGGCTTGTCCATGTGCCGAGCATTCGATTGTTAACATAAAAGGAGATGTCGCTTGGCCAATGCTCGTTCACCTGAGGGGCTTCTGAGCCAATTTCCATAGAAATCTCAAGCTCGACTAGCTGTTGATCCTTGTGTACATAATTCGGAATCTTGTATTCGACAAACCCTCTTGCGAACCAGAGAATGGAGGCATGAACGTGCTCGGGATCTAGAAAATAGACGGGATCATCATAGTGTCCAATCATCTTCTCGGTTGTTGCGAGACCACAGGTTGGCTGTGCCTCGTGATTCGAATATTGTCCAACCGGTATCGACACTTCCTCATAGCTACGTTGATGCTGAATAGGGGAGAGCTTGATCTGCATATGCTCGGTGTTGATATAGCACATCTTGTACGTTCCCCCATTAATCCGCTTCATCTTGCTTCCTACAATTCCCGCCTTCTCCAGCTTAGCAACATGGCTGCTAACGATCGCATTGCTCAGATAAAGCTCGGCAGCCAGCTCTTTAATATTCATTTCCTTCTCAAACAGCCGGTCAATAATCTTTAAGCGAATGTCGCTCGCCAATGCTTCATATACAAGCAGCGATGTTTGATTGGTCGTTAGTAGCATATTGCTCACCTCAACTATAGGATATGGTTTTATATTAATTGTAAACGTAAACATTGCAAGAATACCCTTATTATGATACAAATTTAGTAGGAAATCAATGATATGAATTCGCAATTTCATAAATTCTAAAGTGAGATCAAGGAGGCTCTTCATGACAATTCAATCAAAGGTTATGGTAGATAAGAACTTTGTAGTAGCAGACGTGGATCAGCGTATATACGGGTCTTTTATTGAGCACTTAGGTCGTGCCGTGTATGGTGGAATCTATGAGCCTGGTCATCCATCTGCAGATGAGCAAGGGTTTCGCCGGGATGTCATTGAAGCAGTTAAAGCGTTGCAGGTGCCCATTATTCGCTATCCAGGCGGGAATTTTGTATCCGGTTACAACTGGGAGGATGGCGTCGGCCCGAAGGATCAGCGTAAACGTCTACTGGAGCTTGCGTGGTGGACAACTGAGACGAATGAGGTCGGAACGAATGAATTTGCAGATTGGGCAAAGCTAGTTGGCAGTGATGTGATGATGGCTGTCAACCTTGGTACTCGCGGAGCTGATGCAGCACGTAACCTCGTTGATTATTGCAATCATCCTTCTGGCTCATATTGGAGCGATCTGCGTATTGCGCACGGCTACAAGGAGCCGCATCGCTTTAAAACCTGGTGCTTAGGCAATGAAATGGATGGGCCTTGGCAGATCTGTGCCAAAACTGCAGAGGAATACGGTCGACTTGCGAATGAAACGGCAAAAGTGATGAGATGGGTAGATCCTTCGATTGAGCTAGTGGCATGTGGAAGCTCAAGCAGCGGCATGCAAACATTCGGTTATTGGGAATCGACAGTTCTTGATCTGTGCTACGATCAGGTCGATTATTTATCCTTGCATACATACTACAACAATAACTATAATGACACGGCTAACTTTCTAGCAACCTCCCTTGATCTAGATCACTTTATTAATAGTGTCGCTTCCATCTGTGATGCGACACAAGCTAAAAAACGCAGCAAGAAGAAGCTAATGCTATCTCTTGATGAGTGGAATGTATGGAAAACGATTGGCAGCAGTCGAGCAGAGCAGCGCTGGCAGATTGCGCCTCCAGAGTTTGAAGATGTGTACAATATGGAGGATGCGCTTGCTGTAGGATGCTACTTAATTACGATACTGAAGCACACAGACCGCGTGAAGATGGCATGTCTTGCTCAGCTAGTGAATGTTATCGCACCGATTACGACGACGGCAGATGGCGGCTTGCTGCTGCAAACGACTTATTATCCTTTCCTTCATGCGTCTAGCTACGGAAGAGGAAAGGTGCTGCAATCGATAGTATCTAGTCCGGTATACGATTCGAAGGACTTTACTGATGTACCGTACCTGGAATCTGTCGTTGTCTACGAGGAAGAGCAAGGAGTAATTACGATTTTTGCAGTCAATCGTCATCTCAGCGAAAGCATGGCGCTTGATGTTGATCTCCGCAGCTTTGGAGAGATAAGTTTTCTTGAGCATATTGTGCTTGAGCACGATGACCTGAAGGCGGTCAATTCAACAGCTTCACCACAGCAGGTTGTGCCGTACGCAGGAGGATCAACGGTTGTTGATCAGTCGAGTGCAAAGTCCATGCTATCCAAAGCTTCTTGGAACGTTATTCGCTTTAGCGTTAAGTAAGCGTAAGCTTATCAATATTAAGTGACTCATATCTTTATATCAACATGTATCACTAGCCATATCGAATAGGAACAGCAGATAAAACCTCTGTACCTGAAGGAAAGCCTCCGTACCCAAAGGAAAGCCTCCGTACCCAAAGGAAAACCTTCGGTGCGGAGGTTTTGTGCTATTTAGTGTTGTTTATTCAGCTAATGATAGATGGAATAAGTGTTGTTAATCGTTGTTACAATTGAATTAATGCTATTCATATATGTAAATCTTTTATTAAATGAGAAACGAATTTTTTTACGCTTCGTATTGGTAAATATTACATAAATAATATAAATTGTGGATTGGAGAGGGGCTTGAATATGCATATGCGCATAATGGTTGTCTGTGTAGTTATTTTTCTTGCTGCGTTCCAGCCTGTAATGGCACAAGCAAGTGATTGGAGCGAGAAGCTGCAGCAAGCATCGAGCTATGTAGAGGAGCAGTTTGCCCGAAATCAAGTTGTCGGAGGAGCTTTAGGGATTGTACACAAGGATCAGCTTATTCACTCTGATGGATTTGGTGTAGTCGATCGAGAGCAACTAGCGGTGCCTAACAAGGATACGGTATATTTTGCCGCATCGATTACGAAGGTGTTTACAGCTACTGTCATTCTGCAGCTGCATGAAGCAGGGAAATTAGATATCGATCAGCCTGTCCAAGCCTACATTCCTTGGTTTAAGCTGAAGGATGAGGCAAGCTCCGCTCAATTAACGATAAGACATCTATTAGCCCATTCAGCAGGTGGCATGGGTTCTATGCAAACAGACGGATTAGTATTCGCACATAAGGATGCCAAGGATTCGCTAGAGACGTATGTGCGTCAATTCGCACGCATCGCATTAACTGAGGAGCCTGGACAAACTGGGAACTACTGCAACGGCTGCTACGATATACTTGGCTACACGATCGAGGCAGTAACAGGTCAGAGCTACTATGAGTATATGCAAAAGCAGCTGTTTGAGCCATTAGGGATGATGGATACGGTCTATGGAAAGGATCTTGTAACACTTTCTGAGGAACGCATCGCTAAGGAATATAGCTGGTTTTTTACTGGGAAGCTGCATCTAAAGCGATCATATGAGGAATTTGGCGCTGCCCAGGACCCCGAT
Source organism: Paenibacillus camelliae (assembly GCF_023715345.1). Classification (GTDB taxonomy): domain Bacteria; phylum Bacillota; class Bacilli; order Paenibacillales; family Paenibacillaceae; genus Pristimantibacillus; species Pristimantibacillus camelliae. The sequence continues at coordinate 72,604 of NZ_JAMBNY010000011.1, read as the reverse complement.
GGCGGTGCATATAGTACGATTGAGGACTTAGGCAAATTTATATCCTATCAATTGGGCTATGCTTCTCATTCAGCTATTGGGCAATTACACGATGTGAAGGAATATAGGGTAGGCTATGTCGCCAATGAGACAGGTGATGCGGAATATACGACGAGCGGCTTTAAGCTAAAGGAGATTGAGCAAACAAAGGTCTACTATAAGACAGGGGATGGCATTGGTTCCTCATCGGTCATTCTGTTCGTACCAGAGCATGAAATCGGCGTAGCACTCTTACTCGGAGAGATGCATCCAGAGATTCAACTCGGCATCGCGGAAGGTGTTGCTCGCATCATGATGGGGCTAACACCTGAGGATGTTGCTGCACAGATGACCTTCGGCAAGCTTCTCGGCATCGTGGCAATGGTCCTCATTGGTGCAAGCTTATTGCTCCTCCTATGGTTCATTCGCAGCTTGCGTGTCGGAACCATCTATAAGAAGAGCTATTGGAGCATATCGCTTTCTCTTCTATGCTGGGGAGCTTTGTGCATGCTGCTATGGTGGTTACTTCTAGCTGTAAGACCATCAGCGATGGGATGGTTCGGCTATCCCTATGATTTATCTATAGGCTTGATGGTGATGACCGCGATATTTAGCTTATGGTTATGCCATAGCGTTGCAGCGCTGTTCGTACTCAAAAGTAAACGTAAGACGAATCATCGTACGATTATGTGATGATTTAAGACCACATGAACGTGGTTCTCTACTCTTTTTGGCAAGATAAGCCTATCAGGGCAAAAATGTTCCATTGTCTAACGAAGGCTGGGCTGGCTTGAAACCCTTGTTAACGCAAAAATTTAGAATAGACGGTACTAGTCCCCTCATTTTAAGGTAAGTGTGCAGATGATTTGCTGCGGAAAGCGAGGTGTCACTCTTCTGCTTCCTAGAGACGCTTAAGCTAAAAAAAGAATGAGGGAGTGTTCCAAAAAGATGAATCGAGCTTCTAAAAGGATCGTATCTTTATTCCTTGTTTTTGCTTTAATGGTTTCTAATGCAGCCTATATGTCTGCGAATGAAGGAGCGCCAACTGATGACGGTGCGCTCATTGTTCAGGAGCAGCATACATTCGAGGAGGATATGGGTGGTTTTATTTCTGGCACTGCAGAGGCTAGTATTGCAACGCAGGAAGGCGATCATGTACTGAAGATTGCAGGCGCTGGATCTGGCAATCGTTCGGCAAGCAAGCCTTTTGCAGCAGCAACCAATGCCCAGGAGCTGCGCTATACGTTTGATTGGCTGCCTGAGGATGTACGTACTGCAGCGAATTCCAGTGAAATATTGTGGCAGGATGCCAATAATAAGCCAGTCTTTCGCATCGTTAAAAAGGGCGGAGCACAGGGCGGCATTTATTACGGTGTCGGTTCAACCGGAGTTGATCTCAGTCAATTAGCGGAGGGACTAGCCAGTCATGATCCTGCAGTGTGGCTGAAGGTTGAGGTTTATTACGATTTTGCTGAGGAGCAGGTGTCACTTAAGGTGTGGGACAAAGCGACAGACCAAGAGCTAATCAACAGTGGTCCCATTAGCTTAATGTCTGTAGATTATACGAACATGCTGTCAGGCATCCAGCTAATCGGTAATCGTGCGAGTGGACAGACGCTTGGCTTCACGATGTATGTGGATAATTACATAGCTGAAGCCTCAGAGGCAGCAGCTCCAGAGCAGCAGCCGCGCAGCATTGCTGCTGTGACTACCCCTTATGAAGCAGTGTATTCCGTTCCGCCTCATCAGTCACTCGCAGATATTATATCGATATTGCCGCAGCGTGTAGATATTCAGCTAAGCAATCTGGCGACACGCAGCAATATTCCTGTTAACTGGTCGAGCTCGGATTATGATGCAGCAGAAGCAGGAGAATATGAGTTTATCGGTGAGCTGGATCTAACAGGAGTGTCCGGTGTTATTAATTCCGATGATATCAAGCTGAGTGTAACGATCAAGGTCATTGCAGTCGATAACGCGCCAGAGCCTCCTGCAGGCTATGAGGCGGTGCTCTATACAGACTTTGGTGATTCAGCTGATCTCGTTCCTGCATATTGGGGCTTTACGACAGCGAATGCAACGCTTGCCCTTCATACCGAAGAGCTTGCTGGCAACAGCTCCTCCAAGCTGCATTTTAATATTACGGATCAGTCCGGCGGAAGAGTAGCTACAAAAGACTTTGCACAGGCCTACATGGGACAGTCGCTTCGCCTGGAGTTTGATTGGTATCCTGGGAAGGTCAATGATAAGGGCTCGAATCCAAGTGAAAACGGTGGCGAGCTAAGAATAATGAATGGAAGCAATCAGACGATACTGACACTTAACCATACGAATCAATCACCGATTTCTTATTATATCGGCAATGGCATACAGCGAGGAGCAACAACGATTACCGAGCCAGAAGCTTGGTACAGAACGACGATAGACATTGATTATATTAAGAACGAAATCGTGCTTAACATGGTTAATGAATCACTAGAAGTTAATGAAACGTATCGAATCTCGATGGATGAGCTGGAGATCGATACGAAGGTAGGCGGCATTCGTCTAGGAGGTATGCGTACCTCTGGCAACAATCTGACATGGGACACTTATCTCGATAATGTTGCACTGTACTTGCTGCCACTTAGTGATCATACGATTACCTTTGTAGATGTGCTGCCATATCACCGCATCTATGTTGGCGATGCTACGGATGATGTGGCTACGATTGGCTTGCCGAGCACCGTACCCGTTACGCTCTCTGATGGATCTACTGCTGAGGCTGCGGTTGCATCATGGGAAGAGGTAACGCCATGGGATGCTAGTAAGTCTGGCGTATACACGTTCAGAGGTGTGCTGGATGAAGAAGGTGAATATGACAATCCATTGGATAAAACAGCACTGCAGTATGTTTATCATCGCTTGCCAGCGCCAGAGATGGCAAGAAATACAGAGTGGCTTGACCGAGGTGTCATTGCACTCCAATCAGAAGATGGAATATTCGTGAGCTGGCGACTGCTTGCAGATGAATATGAGGCAGGAGTTACCTTTAATCTGTATCGCGATGGGGTGAAGCTGAATGCTGCACCATTATCGGTAACGAATTTTGTGGATGAAGCAGGTGAAGCGGGAGATCGCTATGAGGTAGAGCGCATTCGTAGCGGGAATTACAAGAAGGATGGTGACACCATCGCGCTTGATCAGTCTTATTTAGCTATTCCGATGCAGAAGCCTGAGGGTGGAACGACAGCAACAGGTGAGTACACGTATAGTGTCAATGATGCTAGTGTGGGTGACCTAGACGGTGATGGCGAATATGAGATCATCGTGAAGTGGTACCCATCGAACGCAATTGATAGCTCGCAGACGGGGATGACAGGTCCGACGATATTTGATGCCTACAAGCTGGACGGTACACTGCTATGGCGGATGAATATGGGACTTAATCTAACCTCAGGCGCTCACTATCATCAGTTTATCGTTGCAGATCTGGATGGTGATGGACGAAGTGAGATGCTGATTAAAACAGCAGATGCTACGACAGTCTACGGCACTACCGATGGAATCTATGATTCTAGTAAGGTAATAAGCGTAATCGGCAATGCGGAGGATAATGGACGATGGGTGAATGACTCAGGCAAGGTGTTTGATGGTCCGGAATACATTACCGTATTCGAGGGGCTGACAGGTAAAGTCATCGATACGATTGACTATGAATTTGCACTCGGTGATGTTACATCCTGGGGAGACAGCTTCCATAATCGCTCGGATCGCTACTTAGCAGGACTCGCTTATTTGGATGGGAAAAAGCCAAGTGTCGTATACGGTCGCGGCTATTATGAGCGTACAACGTTTGTTGCCTACTCGCTTGTTGACGGTCACTTAGTTACGGAGTGGACGTTCGATTCAGCGGTAGAGGGCCGTGGCGGAGGGCTAGGCTATCATAGTCTTGCTACAGGCGATGTAGATAATGACGGCTATGATGAGATTATCGCAGGTTCTCTCGTGCTTGATGAGGATGGAAAAATTCTATACATGATGGATGGCAATATGGGCCGAGAAAGAGGGTCGCATGGTGACGCGATGCATGTCGGTGCGTTTGACCCGGATCGAGAGGGGCTGCACTTTATCGGCGTGCATGAGGACCCAGCAGTTGCTTCACTTGAGTATCATGATGGAGCGACGGGTGAGACGATTATGTCATTCTATGGCTCTGTTGATGCAGGCCGCGGCTTAGCCGCAAATATTACCTCTAAGCCTGGCTATGAATTCTGGGGTACAGCTCCAGATCGTGTGGAGCAAGGCGGAGGCATATATAATGTGAAGAATGAAGTAATCGCAGACAGTCATCGAGCTGCACGGTTATCAATCAACTTTGCCCTGTATTGGGACGGAGATCTGCTGCATGAGCTGCTGGATAACACCTCCATTACGAAATTCAACGAAGCTACGCTGCAGGCAGAGCTGCTTGAGGAGTTTGAAGGTGTAGTAAGCAATAATGGCACAAAAGCAACGCCAACACTGCAGGCGGATATACTCGGAGATTGGCGCGAGGAAGTACTTCTGCCGGCAGAGGATAGCTCAGAGCTTAGAGTATACAGCACGACGATTCCAACGGATTATCGCCTGTACACACTGATGCATGATACGGTGTATCGAATGGGTATTGCTTGGCAGAACGTAGCCTATAATCAGCCGCCGCATCTTGGCTATTACTTAGGTGAGGATATTCGGGATACTGTGTTGAATGGAGCGCTTAAGGTACCATACATTAATTATACGAATGAGCCTTCAACCTCTAATCCAAATCCTACGAATCCAAATCCATCGATACCGGTTGTGCCAGCACCTCAGCCTGGTGACTCTGGATCGGATCAGACAGCTTATCGCATCGACGGTGTTCGTGATGCATCAAGTAATACGATACAGGCAGAGATAACGAAGGAACAGTGGGAGAATGTGCTGAAGCAGTTTTCATCTAAACAGCGCATCACCATTTCTATCTTACCTCAGGCTGATTCCTACGCATTAACGCTGCCAGCTACCAAGCTTCACGAGGGCAGTAAGGAAATCGTTATTCAGACGGGAGCGGGAACAATTACGGTACCAGTATCGGCTTGGGAAGCGCTCGGAATAGCTGCCGATGATAAGATTACATTGCATGTGAAGCAGCAGAAGCAAGGAGATACACGTAAAGTAGAGCTTTCCTTCTCTGTTAATGCAGCGGCTGTTAGCTGGAGTAATGCCAATATTCCCGTACAGGTTACGATTCCATATGAGCTACCTCAATCGTCTGATTATGAGCTAATTACGGTAACGCATGAGGCTGAGAACGGAGCGCGCTCCTTAATTAGCAATGGTAAGTATGATGCGAAGCAGAAGGCAATCGTGTTCCTAGCTGCCCATTCCGGTGTATTCGTCATTGAGCAACAGCTGAAAAGCTTTGCAGATATTAATGACCTAGCGTGGGCTAAGCGAGAAATTGAAGTGCTCGCAACTAAGGGCATTATTCGCGGCGTAACGGACGCTGAGTTTAATCCAAACGCTTCGATTACTCGTGCGGACTTCACCGTGCTGCTTGTTAGAACGTTAGGTCTACAAGCTGAAGGTAAAGCGACGTTCACCGATGTCGCAGAGGGTGCTTATTACTACAACGCAATCGCTATTGCACAGCAGCTCGGACTCGTTCAAGGAGATGGTCATGCTTTTGAGCCACATGCAACGATAACAAGACAGGATATGATGGTTATCATCGCGAGAGCGTTACATGTCTTGCATAAGCTGGAGGCTAAGGATGAGAAAGATTTGCTTGATGCATTCGAGGATGCGGATCATATCGCTGACTACGCTAAAGACTATATTGCTCAGCTCACTGCAGCAAAGCTTGTCAAAGGCTCATATGGCAAGCTGAATCCATTAGCGGAACTAACGAGAGCAGAAGCGGCTGTGCTATTGTACCGGATATATAATTTGGATTAGAGCTCTTGCAGTAATGCAATGCAGAGCCTTCACATGACGATACAGTAGTACTCTTGTTAAGACAACGGGCAAGCTTGGAGAGAGGTATGTTATCTCACCAGGCTTGCTTAGCTTTAAATGCTTCAATAACCTTTACCAACCCAACAACAGTGCTAGTGCGAATATGACTAGATAGCAGGTTTCTTTTTAACATCGAAGCAGCTCCAAATTAGCTCCAAACTAGCTCTAATGCAATGAGCCCATTTTTTGTGTCACGTGTACCTGTTACTAGGCAAGAACATAGGATGAAGGGAACATATATTAGAGGAGGCTTGAGTATGTTTTCCCCCTATGAGCGTGACAATTGGTACTGCCCTCCAGTACAGTGGTATTGGAATGGGAGTCATTGGAATTGTGTTAGTTATCCTGTCGATCGTTGGAAAGATTCGGATTGGAATGATGCAGCGGAGAAGGCTGAGCAGACGTATCGAGATGTCGTCTTAAAGGATTATGGGCCGAATCCATTAGTAATAAATATCGATGATGCAACGGAACAAAATACGTATTTTCGGAATACATTATGGACGGGGAATCATTTGCAGCTTGTGTTAATGAGCCTTCGCCCAGGTGAAGAGATTGGATTGGAAAAGCATGATCATACCGATCAATTTTTACGATTAGAGGAAGGACAAGGGGTCGTTAAAATGGGGAACAGCCCAAATGATCTAAGCATTCAAAGGTATGTGCGCGAGGATGATTCGATCGTTGTACCTGCGGGAACCTGGCACAATCTAATTAATACTGGCAACAAAACGCTTAAGCTATATACGCTCTATGCACCGCCGGAGCACCCTTTCGGCACCGTACAGCAAACAAGACCAGCTGCTGCAGCTTCGGCCTCAATGCGCAAAGCTAATAAGCGATAGGTTAGCTATTTGATCGTGATATCGCTAACGACGCAAAAAACACTTGACAAAAAAGTTAAAATATGCTATAATTTACATTTATTGATTTAAGCTGTATAATGAGATTCTCCTGGCCAGGGGAATCTTTTTTTATGTCAAGGAGAGGTTGCAATGAAAGCTAATGAATCGAGTATCACCTCTTTAGTGTCTGCCTTTGCTCGTGCGTATCATAGTCGCTATGACGAGCCTAAAATTTTTGATGATAAGCTAGCGACGAAGCTAATCACTTCATCCGAGTTTTCAGCGATTAGCAGCAGCATGATTAACGGGATATCTTTCTTTAATGCTGAGCTTGCTAGGACGCACAAGGATCATCCAGATGAACTTTTGCGTTGGATTACACAGGTCCAGCTGTCTTCTACACCATTATCTCGTGCAGCTTTTTGTGAAGATGTACTAATGAATGAGCTCAGGCTAGGCATAGAGCAGTATGTCATTCTTGGAGCAGGGATGGATACCTTTTGTTTTAGACATCCCGAGCTGGAGGGGACATTAGCGATCTATGAGATTGATCATCCTTCAACACAGCTATTTAAACAGAAGCGATTAGAGGAGGCGGGCTTCGTCATTCCAAGTCATCTTCATTTTGTTCCGATGGACTTTAGTCAGCAGCTGAGACTTGATGACCTATACCGTGCAGGATTATCTCATAGAAAAACATTCTGCAGCTTACTCGGTGTTTCATATTATATAACAAAGCATGAGCTTGCAAGCCTGCTGCAGTTGCTGTTCTCTCAGCTTCCATCAGGCAGCTCTATCGTTTTAGATCTGGCGGATGAACATCTATTTACCGAAAAAGGACGTCATAATCGCGTTGACAATATGTTGAAAATGGCCGCTGCCGGCGGGGAAGCGATGAAATCCTGTTACACGTATGCTGAGATTGAGGCATTGTTAGAGGAAGCGGGCTTACTTATATACGAGCATCTTACACCTTCAATGATTCAAGAACGATACTTTGGCTCTCGAGCAGATGATCTATCAGCATTTGAAACGATCCATTACATTCATGCTATAAAGCGATAGCTGATTTCCACTGATCACTTTGATTGAATGATACCAACTGAATAGGCTAGGCTTCATAAAGCAAAGCGTCCTCCTGCCATGGATATTATCTGGCTGAAGGACGCTTCTTTTTTATTATATAATTTGCTTTTTGGTTACGATGGAGGGAGCATAGCCCTTTGTCTTCTTAAACACTTTACTAAAGTAGTATATATCTTGAAAGCCGCACTGTCCGGCGACCTCGGACACACTATGGTTGCCGTTAGAAAGCAGCTGCTCGGCACGGTTGATACGGACTCGATTGATGTATTCTTTAATCGTGAAGCCGGTATTCGACTTAAACAGCTTCCCTAGGTACACGGCGTGAAGATTAGTCATATGTGCGAGCTTATCGATTTCAATACATTCTGCATAATGCAATTCGATATAATCGGTGACTCTTTTTATTCTCGGATCAATATTGTTTTGAGTCTTATAATAATGTATTTGAAACAATTGATTTAGCAGCAGCATGAATAACGCCCGTTCTTTAAATGTACAAAAGGTTGTTTTGTTGGTTTGCAGATGATGAAGCTCTTTCAAATAAGAAAGGATGTCCGTATTCATTTTATTTTTTGAGACGATATCGAACGGTAGATGTACATGATTGTCGTTAAGCCAATGAAAATTAATAGCAAAGCTGTGCATCGGGTTTCCCTTAAAGGTATAAGCCTCACGGATACTGCCTCCGGGGATATAGACGATGTCATTGGCCCCAGCGATAAATGCCTGATTGTTTACGTGAAAGGCTGACTTTCCGCCAATAATGAAATAAAGCTCGTGAAAGTGATTATGCCGGATTGGAATTTGCCAATCTGGGGAGTCCTTTCTCTCTACGAAATAAAATAAATTAGGGGTTAAATATTCAAATTTTTCAAAGTCCATCATCGATACCTCCTTCACTTGTAGAAGTTCACGATCCATTAAACATGTGAATGAGCAAGTAAGCAGGTGAGTTGTAAACTATTTTACTATGATCACCTCACAATACAACCTGTGAGAACATTGTTTAGCCTGCGAATGGGTTGCTAAATAAAACAATATTGAAATATTACAAATAATCTTTAGATTCTCTATGGTTACTAGGAGGGTGCATTTATATAATTTGTATGTGATTGCTAAGTGGGCAGTAAACAACATCGTCTCCCGTGATCGTTAGTTTTTTGCGATACGTGGAATAGTTCAAGTAATGAACGTATGCAATCATGAAAGCGCTGCCTTAGCGACTGAAGAGAAGGGGGACTAAAAATGAGCTTACGAAAATTAATGGTAGTATTGTGCAGTTTAATGTTAGTTTTTATGGTAGCCTGCAGCAGTAATGGAGGAGAAAGCACATCAGGCAACAATGATGTCGTACAAAATACGGAGAATCCAACGCCAGAGCCTAGCGAAGCGACGGATGAAGGGGATGCTGATGAGCCTGAGGCTACGGTTAATCCAAATGTAACACCTGAGATGGACTTTGACATGGGTGGTAGAACATTAAAGCTTGTGTCCTGGTATGATGAGTCGATTCAGGAAACTAGCCCTGATTCGATCCAAATGAAGCAAAATCTAGATGCATTAATGGAAAAGCATAACTTCAACGTGGAATACGTTGTTGTTGACTACGGTGAGTATCAAGATAAGGTAAAGGCATCTTTAATGGCTGGAGAGCCGCTAGGTGATATTATTAGGCTTGCAAGACCGTGGATGATTCCTACACTCGTTAAGCAGGATTTATTCTGGCCGCTCGATGACTATGTAATTAATGACAATGCATTTGTTGTTCAATATACGAAGGAGCTATCTGAATATGACGGGAAGGGCTATGGCTTCCGTATCGGAGTAGCTGGAGCAAGTCAAGGCGTATTCTATAACCGTACGCTAATGAATCAGCTTGGCATTAAGGACTTACAGGAATATGTCGATGAAGATAACTGGAATTGGGATACATTTATTGAAGTAGCGAAGCAAGGTAACAAGGACACCAACAACGATGGAAAAATCGATACTTGGGGTCTAGCAACGGACTCTATTCTTATTCAAGCATTATCTTCTAATGAAACAAATATGGTTGTTAATGGTCAGCAAAACTTAGAGGATCCTAAGACGTTGGAGGCTTTGAATTTTATCTCTCGTATGGCAACGGAAGCCGTTGCAAGACCAACTGAGGGAGGCGACTGGACGGAGCCGAAGCAATTCTTCATTCAAGGGAACACATTGATGTTTGCTGCTGCGGATTATGAGATGGATTCCTTTAACACAGATATGGCGGAATATGATATCGGCTTCCTGCCATTCCCTAAAGGACCTAACAGCTCGCAATATCATTCCTTCAACACGATTCCTAACTATTACACCATTCCAAAAGCAGTCGAGAACCCAGATCAAATTGTTTACCTATGGGAGAAAATTTACGATATTGAATCGATTTATGATTATCCACGTCAAGCTGATCTAGAGAAATGGTTCCAAAATGAAGCGGATGTGGCAAACGCTCAATTGGCTGGAGAAAGCTTCCGTATTATAGAAGGAATTGATGCGTATCCTTCGATGCCTTATTATGCATTTGTTGATGAACTGAGACAAGGTGTATCTGTTTCTACGGTAGTGGAGACGTACAAGGAGCCGTTCCAAGCAGCTGTTGATGAGGTGTGGCAGAACTAGTCAAGCGCAAAAGATGATGAAGTGTTCGGAGCCTGTCACCGATATTCTATGTACGATAGCAGCATAGAGCAAATAAACAGGAGGCGCCTTATAGGTCACATGTTGACCTGTGAGGCGCCTCCTGTATTTACGTAGAGATACAAGCGTCATATATGGTGGTAAATGGAAAGCTCGTCGCTGACAAGCAGCTTATGAGCCAAAGAAGCCGTTCCTTATACTAGGTGCATGGGCACCTCATAAGGAACGGCTTCTATTGTTTACGCTGTGAAGATACGACTGCTAACGATTACAGCTTCCAGATGCGATGTAGAATAACGGCTGCTTCTGCACGAGTCAGTGAATCCTGCGGAGCAATTTTTCCATTTTTACCGTTAATGATGCCTGCATCTACAAGTGCAGCTGCCTGAGCTTGTGCATAGGCTGCTACATCGTCAGAATCAGAGAACTGAGCTAATGAGCCATCTGCATTCAAGTCTATTCCGGCAGCGGCAAGCGCACGTACTGTTAATACCATCATATCTTGACGAGAAATCTCTTCTCCTGGCTTGAAGCTGTTATCGCTATAACCAGAAGCGATGCCTAACGCTCTAGCGATAGCAAGCTCATTGTAATAATAAGCAGATTGCTCTACGTCGCTAAATGCTGACTCGTCGCTAACCTCGGCATTCAGATTAAGAGCTCTAACTAGTAACGTAATAAAGTCAGCACGGTTAATAGATTGCTGAGGCGCATAGCTGCTAGGAGATACGCCATTAATAATTTCGCGTGCCGCCATAGCATCGATAGCTTGCTTAGCCCATGGTACAGCTGCAGTATCTTCGAAGCTATTGGATGCATAAGCAACAGCGAAGCTACCTGGCTCGTTTGTTTCGAATACAACAGTTCCTGAGGCAGCATCATAGCGGCCATTAGTAACGACTGTAGTGTTACCCATGCTATCCATACGCAGCACAACAAGGTTATCGGTGTTGCTGTTTTCTTCATTGCTTGGTGTGTACGGAATAGCAATAGTTAATCCATTCAACGATTCAACAGCTTCGTTATTGTTTGCCAACAGACTTACTTGAACCGCTGGGCGGTCGCCAACCTTTTCGCGTGCTGTTTCATTCAAGCCATCAGCTGAAGCAGGAGTAATACGAATCGTTAATTGATCAGCATCACCAGCTGCTTTAAGCAATGCTTCACCTGAAAGCGTAATTGTTCCAAACTCTGTTGTAATGGTGAACACAGCTTGTTGGTCCTGCAAGCCTTGAACCGGCAGTTGTACATCATAGCCTGTTGCATTGGCTTGCTTAGAAAGCTCGATGTTAAGCTGTTTTACACCATTTGCATCAGCGGTTGCTTTCGCTAATGTGTTTTTCAGCTGATCTGCAGTAATTTTACCAACTACGCGATTGTTTACTGTCGAAACTTCAGGAACGACAGCGTTCGGGTCGGTGTTATCTGCAGGTGGTGTAGTCACTGTTCCTGGCGAAGGATTAGGATTAGGATTAGGATTGCTGCCAGGTTCATCAAGCGTAGTAACAAGCGTCAAATTACCAAATACAGATGTGCTTTGGAAGCCTTGACCTGTCAAATCGTTCCATGTCGCAATACTTTGACGTGCTCCGTTTTGACCATCGTTGATCTGAAGGTCAAATCCGATCTCTGTATTGTGTTGCGCAGTAATGGTTCTGAAAGGGATTTTTACTTCTACTGTGTATCCAGCATCGCTCGTACTTACAGCAGATTCAAAGCCCTCATCAATGTTGCTAGGATTAAATGATGCTACGTTCTTAAAGTTTACGCGATATTGACCATCATCTCCTTGGAAGAAGGTTGTTTTTTCATTGTTTTCATCTACAAACACTTCTACTGAGTCTTGCTCCCAAGCATCCGCACTAGAATCATCTAGGTTGGAATCGCTCACTTGGAACAATACATATAGATGATCTTCATCCCATAGCGCTTTAGCGATACCGTTTGCTCCTTGCCAAGCCATCTGATAACGATTGATTTGTAATGCTGGAGCGTTGTTCCATGCTGCATCAATTTCACCATCGATCGTTGGTGTGCCGAATAGTGCTTTGCCTTGATTCGCTTCGACATCTTCGCCGCCATCATACTCCTCAATGAACTTCTCAGGGTTAAGAACCGCATAATATGCAGGCTTAGCCTTCATGTCTCTATCGAATAATAACGGACTTTGTGCTGCTCTCCAGCTTGTCGCATCATTTAAGCCCCATAGTGTGACGCGAGAGATATGCTCAGCCTTTTCTTTATACAGCTTAAACAGCTGTGCGTAGAGATACGCTTGCTGCTGTGCTTGCTGCTCAGTTAGGACGTTGTCGCTGCCTGCTGTAATATCAAGCTCAGTAATACCGACTTCAACGCCTAGGGAAATGAATTTCTCCATAGAAAGTCTAACGTTTTCTGGATTCGTATTTAGGTTGTAATGTGCCTGCATACCGATTCCGTCAATGAGTAGCTCTCCATCGTTTTCATCAGCATATTTTTCATTAATTTCTTTCACCATTTGATAGATGGCTTCTGCTTTACGCTGATTATCATCATTGTAGTCGTTGTAGTAAAGCTTAATATCCCAGCCGTTTTCATCAATGGCTTCCTTGGCGAAACGGTAAGCAAGCTCTAGATAGTCATCGCCAATTGCTTGTAACCAGCCAGATTGTCGTAATGAATCTCTCCAGTCTGACGGATTAGGAGGGTTATCATTCATTGCTTCATTCACGACATCCCATGAAATAACCTTATCACCGAAATGCTCAACGACTGTTTTAACATGTGTTTCTAAGTTTTTGATTGCCTCTTCACGTGGTAATGGGTTGCCATCCTCACCAGTGTGCAGAGCTTCACGTGATTGCTGATGCCATACGAGCACATGACCGTGAATCTTAAAGCCTTCATCCAACGCTTTTTGTACAAGCTGATCCTCAGCAGTGAAATCGAACTCTCCTTGTTCATCATAGGCATAGCTCGGTTTCATCGCATTTTCAGCGGAAATAAGATTATGATGAAGTTTTAGCAGCTCAAGTCTTGTTCCATCGAACTCGCCGAGAGATACTGCGTTACCAATTAGGAAATCGTCTTTGTATACATCCTTCAGTGGAGTTAAATCACGCTCGATATCAACAACTCCAGTGCCTGTAGGCTCGAAGGTTACATCATCAATGTAGAATGAAGCCGTGCTGTTGTTAGAGCTTTCCACATAAATCGTTAAGTACTCATTACCTACACTGCTGTAACGGTACGTTCCCTCTAGCTGAACCCAGCCATCGTCTACACTTACCGTTTTGCCTTGCAGGTTGTTGTAGCTAGCACCGTCACCGTTGCCTACTTGTGTAGACAATTGGAGCTGTGCTGTTGCTGGAGAAATCAGCTTAACCCATGCTGAAATCTTATACTCATGTCCTCTGTTAACGTACTCCTCTACGCGCAAGGAAGGTCCATGCCAATTTTCATTGCGATTTTCAACCTTCAGCGCAAATTTTCCATCCTCAGTATGGTTCGCTTCATCTGTAATCGTTAAGATTTCATCACCGTGTCTTCCAACAAATCCGCCGAACTGCTCGTCGTCAAATGTGATTGGAGTAAACTCTTTAGCTGGTGGACGATTATCTTCTGGTTCTTCTTCCGAAGCAGCCATCGTTGTAATAACAATGTCACCGACGTAGAAAGGTACATTAGCGCCTGCATCGTTAGACTGAATGCGGAACGCACGATCGAACGTACCATCCTCAGTTGGCGTAGTGTCTACTGTATGAGTGCCTGTTGCTGTGAAGGATTTTCCAGCCTCCATATTTGCTTGTAGATATAAGCCCTGATATATATCTACATTTTGTACGAGTACCTGTGCCCCTGCTGGGACAGTAACATCGTCAGCGATATAGCCTTTGACTGTAATGGTGTAGGTTTTACCGTTTTCCATATTGACCTTATCAAATGGAATATCAGCACCATGCCAGTTTGCTGAGCGATCAGTAATATGAATGGCATGACCATCCTCATTGCCTTCAAACACAACATCTGAAACCGCTGTCAAATTTGAGCCGGCTTGCGTTGCAACACCAGCACCGTCCTTAAAGGTTTCATGATAAACGACAACCTCTTGCGGCTCTTCCACTTCTTTAGGCTGTTGTGTGATAAGGATGTCGCCAATGTAGAATGGAACCGGAGCCCCTACTGCATTAGATTGTACGCGAAGCGCAGTATCATTTTCCGTGTCTACAGTTAGGTTAGCCTTTAACGTAATTGCATTGCCTGCCGTATAATTCACACCCGCCAACCAACTGTAGCTGGATACGGTTTGTAGGAAGGCTTGAGCGCCCTCTGGTACTTCAACGCCCTCATCTACATAGACGGATACAGTTACTTGGTATGTTTCTCCATTCTTTAATCCAAGCTTATCGAATGGGAAATCAGCCGCATCCCAGTCATTTGTTCTGTTATCAACGTACAACGCAGCGTCATCGCTGTTGCCGTCAAAAGCCTTGTTTACAACAGATAGCTTAGCGTCACCTGACTGCGTAGCAGCGCCTTGACCATTCTCAAAGGTTTCGTGGTACACGACAACAGGGTCCTGTTCCACAGGAGCTTCAGGTGAAGGAGCCGGTCCGCCTATCCAACCTGCAAGTTCAGACAGCGTAGTGTTCATCATCACATAATGACGTCCCATTGCATAGTTACCGCTGTTCGGGTAGCCTACCTTGAACGCATAGTGAATGCCGTTTTCCTCAGCTGCCGCTTGAACTGCTGGGTTATAGTCGCCGTAAGGGAAAGCAAATAGCAATGGATCCTTGCCAGTTACTGCTTTAAGATCAGCATTTGCTTTGGCAATGGCCGCAGATGCATCTGCTTGGTTTACGTTTTTCCAATACCCGTCACTTTCGTGATTCGCAGTATGGTTTTCAATACTAACGTTTGGATGATCATCAGCGAGCTTCTGAAGCTGCTCACTGGACATGCTGTAGTCACCGTCAATCCAATCTGTAACGACGAATAGTACAGCATTCATATCCAGCTCTTCCAGTATAGGAAGCGCATTTGTTACAAAGTCTGGTGTTGCATCATCAAAGGTTAGCAGAATAGGCTTCTCTGGTATCGTTGTAGCCTCTCCGCTTAAAATCTCCACATACTGCTGTGAAGTCAATGTTGTATAGCCATGATCATGGAGGTATTGCATCGTGCTTTTAAACTTATCGATACTAGTGTCTGTCCATTCATTCGATGGTGTCTGGACAATACGATGATACAGAATGACAGGAATATCCTGTGACTCAGCTTTTGCAACTGATGGCACAAGCCATCCTGATGGAATCAGCAGTGCCGCTATCATTAGCACAGAGACCCATCTAGTAAGTTTACCTTTCATCTGATTCATTCCCCCTAGATAAAATATGGAAATATTAAGCGCTTCCATTTTTAAGAATGCTAAACATTTCCTAACCATTATTATATCTAGATAGATTTCTGGTTTTAACGGAATAACTTTACAATTTACTTCATTTTTTAAAGTTAATTTAAGATCTATGATATATTTCTATCTTAAATAGACTTATTAGAGGACTATCTCTAAAAAAATTATTTATATAGTGAATTAGATAGAGCATTAAAAGAAAGATAACCAATTAAACTAAAAAACATGTAGTGTTGTCAAAGCCAGCAGCCTTCGAGCGTATCGCTCGAAGGCTGCTGGCATTTTGGTGCAATGTATGAAAATAATGCTTCCCTAGTTCACGCCAAGTTTATCTAGCCGCCTCGATGGCTTGCTCGATCTGCTCGAACAGCTGCTTCGTCACCTCAGGATCGATGTCATTGTAGAATACATACTGATCACTTAGCTTCAGCCGGATATAAGGAGGATTATTTTTGAACACATACAGTCTCGTTTTACCGAGCTCACTTAAGCGGAAGTGACCACGGGCATATTTATTCGTAGCCTCGCCATTAGCCTTCGCTCCAGAAGGAATAGAAGTAACGAGCTCGACTTCCTCAATCTCCTCCATATCAAACGTAAAGGAATACATCGGATAATCAATCGCAATGTCATGCTCGGCAGTAATGGTAAGGGATGGTGACGTCAGCTCAGAACGAATCAGCAAGAAAGAAACACCACCGATCACTGCAACAAGCAACACCACTACGCCACCCATAATGATCTTTCCAGCAGTTGTACCGGTATTGATGGTTTCCCCTATACCGACTCGCTTCGGAACCATTAAGCTCTTATCGTACGGGTTATGGTACGTAAAGCCATTAGCCCAATACTCATCGTCGTCACTATATACGGTTTGACCATCCAGCTCCAGCATATCACGCTGCACCGTTTGGATGCTGCGGTATACACCTGCAATAAGCAGTATCGGAAGAATCGAGAATGAGATGGTGACAGCCAGCCATAGCTGAGACATCGCCTCCTGCTCATTTAGAAGAAGCATCGCAATGAGATAAAAGTGCAGGTTTTCTATTAGTGCAAGGAAGAAAAACAAATAGGATAATGATCTGCGCTTGGATTGATTCAAGGCGATATTAATATCAGAGTTTTCACTGTAAACGGTAGATTTGCTGCGGCGTATAAGCTGCATAATGACAAGGAACAGCAAGGTAATGCCAATCGCTCCGAACCCTAGGCTGTACAGCTGAGTATCCTGTGTTCCTATCCACCAGGTTAACAGCGCACCTAGTGCCAGCGGCAGTATAAAGAGGCCAAACGGTGCCGTTCGTTTATTTTTCAGCTGTGCTGCACGCAGGTCAGCTTGAATCGTATGCTTTTTCCCGACAAACCAGTCCTGCTGTCTCTTAAGCTCGAGCGTCGCTCGGAATGCTCTACGAAAAGGAAAGACAACGACGATAACAAAAGTACATGTCCATAGTAGAAAGTAAATGATTTGAAAAGCAGTCCAATTGTACATCGCAAAGAAGGGGAGATAAGCAATCAGCATCGAGAGCCAGACACGCTTATATTGCTGCTTATATTGTGACTGGACTTGCTGCAGCTCTGGATGCTCCATTGCTTCGGGCGGTAATGTAACGGCGAACAGCATACCATTTTTATAGGTAGCGACTGAACGGTAAGTTAAGACGATAACGAGGAATAGGATGATGGTTGGGATAGTAAAAATAATGCTCATCAGCATAGAATCACCTCTTGTCTAAGATTGGATATTCATCTGTGAAAATGTATTTTCGCATAGCTTCTGAAATTGCTCATGCGTCATGCCATGTACGACAGCCTCAGCGATCATCAGCTCGAGATTTTTCTCAAGCGCTGCTTCGTATTCTGCATGAATAGGATGAGCGAGTTGACCGCTAACCTTAGCTCCATGACGTCGATCGATGACAATATAGCCCTCTTGCTTTAATAAGGCATATGCCTTATTCACGGTCATCGTGTTAATGCCTAGATCCTCAGCAAGCTGACGAACGGTGGGCAGCCTCTCACCAATTGGAAGCTTACCCTTAGCAATACCAAGCACAATTTCATTGCGAAGCTGCTCATAAAGTGGGACTGCGCTATCCAGCTGCAAGGAAATGAGCATGACAATCTACGCTCCTTTTACACTTAAGTATTATATATATTAATACAAACAATACTTAAAGGCAAGGCTGCTTAAGCACATCTCGGAAGGTTTTGGCAATAAAACATAAATATTATCATTTACGAAACGGAATAGAGAGGGTGCATATATGTATAAAGCGGAGTATCTACTTTCTAAAATGTCCGTGATATAATGGGATATAGGTAGAAAATCCTCAATTATCATGATGCGATAAGAGCATCAATTCCTCTGTACTACACATCTGAGCAAGCTGTTACGACAGCCCTTCATCATGAACGTACTCAATTCGATACCCATACTTACAGAGACGATATCGGCTTCAGTATGAGCTGGAGCTAAACTTTATAGTAAGTGCTTAAATAATGGTTATGTATATATTCGGCAGCAGGATTGGTCTAACAGTGAAATGTATGACCTAAGTTGGTTGGAGCTTGATCCTATTCATGATGCAATAAGATTTGAAATGGAATAATAATAGATTGGCTTACAGGTGGGGATAAAAGGATGAAGGAACATTCGATGCACCAGAGTCTAGCCGTAAAGTGCTACGCAATGTATGGAGGTATTGGTTTTATCGTTGTAGCAGGCATGCTGTTTTCTAATGAATTTGTGAGCTATGGGTCAACTGAACAATTTCAACGTACGTTGTTCGGAGTAGGTATTGGTTACGTGCTGCTGCTTACTTTTCTCATATTATATACGCATATCCGTTTAACACGAGCAGCTAAATTAGCTAAAAAGGATACAGCTGAAATGGAGGCTAATGACGTGTGGCTGCACTTCACGTCATTGCCTAGTGAAGTATTTTGGGTCTACGCGTTAGCAGGGCTTACTATCGCACAAACGTATCGTTTGTACACTGCGGGATTGCCGCCTTGGCCAGAGAAAGAGCTGATGCAGTTTTGGAAAGGGCTTTTCTTGGATCTGTCTACCTTTGTAGCTTTTGCAATCATTCACGCCATCATGCTGAAATGGATTCTGCTGCAAGAGGTAAAGCGGCTTCATTTCGTTCAAATGCTGCAGCCTCGTATATACAATGTGGTCAATCGAATCAAGTTTATCGTTATCGGCATTTTGCTGTTCATGCTAATCAGTGTGTTCTGGCATAACTACGAAGGGATCGAACAAGGGGTTGCGCCGAACTGGCCCGTACTTATCGCTAGTTCTTCTATTATTATAACGATGGCGATTGCTGCGGTTTACGTGGCATCCTCTTATCTTATGGGAGATCTTAATCGGATGAGAGTGAATTTGTATCGATTAGATATAAAGAACGCAGATACACTCTCGCCGTGTCCTATCGTATCCCCTTATGAAGCTGGACAACAGACCGTAACCTTTAATCATTTACAGGATCAGCAGTTATTTCCTGATAAGCAGCTGAGCTTTGACGGTTGGACTATTAAAGGGCAGAGCCATGAGCTACAAGGTGGAACTACATTCTTCCATATATATGATGAGCAGGCTAGACGTATCGTTATGCTTGGAGGCAGTCTATCAGGCAATAAGCTTCCTGCCGCAATTGTTATGTCAGCCATACTCAAGATGTTTCGAGCGTATGCCGAGGAATATTATGCTTCAGACGCGATATTGTATCGACTGAAGCAGCAGCTTGCAGGTGCATTAAAGGATGATATGCTGCTTCATGTGGGAGTAATCTCTATCGATCTTGATCAAGCTGAGCTTGAATGGGGGCTTTTGGGACAGGTTCGGTGTATGGTTGTAGATGATGAAGGAAGCACCTCCTATGCAGCTGGTTCTAATCCAATTGGCTCGAGTATTATGTCATCCTTCAGCTATGGTTGCCAGCCATTACATGCTGTTCAGCAGCTCCAGCTGCAGGTTGATGTCAGGGAAAGCCAAGACAATTTCTCCACTTATACCAAAAACAACGTGATTACGTGGTTGCCCTTATTAACAGTTTGTCGTATGGAAGAGGAAGCATAAGAGGTAGGCGTTATCTTAATGCGCGGACAATTGTTTGTTTTCCGTGGTTACAGTGCAAATTACATAGGAAGAGGAAGCACCATTTTTTGACTAGCTTGTATCGACGTATCATACAAGCAGCAAGGAATGGTGTTTTATTTTGCCTAAAGTGTGATGAATGGTTGTAATTTATATCTTTTTTTACTAAATTTTATATAGTGGTAGGAAGTTTTCCTAGAACAACTAGATTAGTAGATCATTTATGAGATGAGGAATAGCGATGTGGCAGTGGGCAAAGCTTAATACGTTCCGTAAGCAAATGTTTGTTGTATATACAAGTATGATGCTAGTGATTCTATTAACGGTAGGAATTTATATCAATGTCCAAGTAAGTGAGCTGCTGCAGACAAATGCGGAGAAGCATATGAACAATACGGCGGTGCAGTCGATTGCCAATGTTGAGCTGCTTATGCAGCAAATTGATACATTCTCCTCGCAGGTAGCGACGAATGCGCTTGTCCAGACAATGATGCAGGACGACTACAGTGGCATAGAAGCAAGCTTCGACCAGTTGCAGCTGCTGCAGCAGGAGGTGCGCAAGCTGGAGGCCTATCAGGTCGGAATCAGGGCGATAGAGATCTATACGCTAGACCATGAGAGCTACTTGCCGATTAGCAATGAGCGGCTGAATGAACGGTATTCCCAGTCATTGATTACGCTATCGAATTTGGCACAGGGGAAGCTTGTATGGACGAATTACAGTGAGCGATTCGGTAACAGTATTGTGACCATACGCAATATTCGCTTGATGAATCAGTCGTTCCAGCATGTTGGCTATCTCGTCGTTCATGTCGACCCCTCGTTGTTCGATTTATCCTCTGTTGCAGATATGGAGCAGAGTGAGAATCAAGACTTTTTGTGGCTGACTGACCAGCTGGGCAACGTTATTTTCACCAATGCAAGCGCAGCTGTTACCTTGCCTGAAGCGACGGGGGATATGGATGTCGTTGAGATTAACGAACGCAGCTACTTTAACGTTAAGCGTAGTATCGCGATGGCGGACTGGGAGCTTAGCATTATGACACCTGTGACGAAAGCAACCGAAGGACTGGCACTGCTTCGTTCCACGATCATCATCTCACTCATCGTCAGCAGCATATTGTTTTTAATATTAAGCTTTTTCATTGCCGATCGAATTAGCCGACCTATTCTAAAGCTAATACGGGCGATGCGCGGAGCAAGACTCGGCGGTGGAGGGCTTAAGCATATTGATGAAACTAGCAACTCTATTGAAATTAATGAGCTTAATAATACATACAATCAAATGGTGGATTCCTTGCAGGCACTCATCCAAGTCGTCTATGAAAAAGAAATATTGCAAAGTCAAACGGAGCTTAAAGCATTACAGGCCCAGATCAATCCGCATTTTTTGTTCAATACACTAGAGGCTTTTTACTGGGAGCTGGAGGAGAATGGTCAATCTGAGCTTGCTGAGGTAATCGTGGCAATGAGTGGTGTATTTCGTTATGTCATTACGAAGCAGGACAGCGATCAATGGGTGACGATTGGAGCCGAGCTGGAGCATGCGGAGCGCTACCTGCTCATTATGAAGATGCGGCTTATGGATCGTTTCGAATGGGAAATTGATTGTGCAGATGAGTACAAAACCATTCCGATTCCTAAGCTGATGATACAGCCCATTATTGAAAATGCGATTGAGCATGGCATTGAGCGAAGTCTGCAGCGCGGCAAGCTGAGCATCCAGGTTAGCAGCAACTCCGCTCAGCAGCTTGTGATTACGGTAAAGGACAATGGACCTGGCTTCTCCAGCGAGCAGCTGCATCGCGTCACGCATGAGCTAACCCAAGGCTCGCTGCAGGTGGGAGCTACGCAAGACAAGCATCTTGGTGTTGGACTGAAAAATACGCATCAACGACTTAAGCTGTCATTTGGAGAGAAAACCGAAGGCTTGTCGATTAAAAGCTCACAGCAGGGGACAGAAGTGAGCTTCCACATACCAGTTCAATCTAGGGGGATGAATTGATGTTACAGCTACTCATTGCTGATGATGAGCCGCGTACGCGAGAAGGGATTAAACGAGTAATGGAAGGCTGGCTAACCGAGGATTATGAGATAAGGCTAGCAGAGAATGGACTTCAAGCATTAGAGCTGCTCGAGACATATGAGATCGATGTACTAATTTCCGATATTCGGATGCCTGGATTGTCAGGTCTGGAGCTGGTAGAACGGCTGAATGAGATGAGCAGGAAGCCGATGTGCATCTTCATATCGGGCTACTCGGACTTCTCATATGCGCAAAAAGCGATTCAATTCGATGCCGTGGATTACTTGCTGAAGCCGATTGAGAAAACCGTCATTATTGAAGCTGTTCAGCGTGCATTATTACGAAGAGAAGAGAGAATAGAGCAGAAGAGAATGAACTAGATCGTTAAACTCGAATGGGATCATAATGGATTTATTCAACCAGTACAAACTTGCAGAAGGTAGAAGTTTATTGCGCGGTATTGATGCAGTATATAGTGTACACGATTTCAGTTAAAGGGGAGATCAAGATGAAAACACAAAAGCTGATGCTTCTGCTTGTCCTATGCCTAACTGTTGTGTTTGCTGGTTGTGGTACCAGTAGCGGGAAAAAAGAAGGCAGCCATGCAGCAAGCAATCGTCAAGGTGAAAACGCCTCAGGTGATAAGGTCACGCTAAGCTTTATGCATTTATGGCCAGACGGTGTTTCCACAGCACAGAACAATGTGGTCAATGACATTATTGGTCAATATGAAGCTGACAATCCGAACGTAAAGATAAAGGTCGAAGTGCTTGATAATGAGCAATACAAAAACAAGCTAAAAATATTATCGACCTCGAACTCCTTGCCTGATGTAGGCGTAACCTGGGCAGCAGGCTTTTTACAGCCGTATGTAGAGGGGGGACTGTTCGCATCGCTTGACGACCTGCTTGGCAATGGTCTAGGCGAGCAATTCGTGTCAGGAACGACCGATGCCTTCCAAGTAGACGGCAAAACATACGGTGTGCCATTAGAGTTTAATATTGCTCCGATTTATTACAATAAAGAGATTTTTGCTAACCACAACCTTGAAGTGCCGACAACCTATGCCGAGTTTAAGCAAGTCATTGCGACGCTTACAGCTAATGGTATCGCACCGATTGCACTCGGTAATAAGGATCGCTGGACAGGTTCGCTATGGTATATGTATCTTGCAGATCGTATTGCAGGGCAAGAGGTGTTCTCCAGTGCATTAGCGGGCAAGGACACGTATATGCAGGATAGCTTGCTGCAAGCGGCAAGTGAGGTTCAACAGCTTGTAGACCTGAAGGCGTTCAATAAAGGCTTTAACGGACTTTCCAACGACGAGGGGAAAGCTGATTTTTATAATGAAACCGCAGCGATGTATTTGATGGGGACATGGGAGCTTGCGAACTTTACTGCTAACGAAGACGTGCCACAGGAGTTTAAGGCTAAAGTAGGCTTCTTCAAATTCCCTGTCGTTGAAGGTGGTGCTGGTGACGCGGATAGCTGGGTAGGCGGTCCTGGAGTAGGGCTGTTCGTAGCTGAGAATTCTCCAGTGAAGGATGCAGCGAAGGACTTTGTCGCTTACTTTGTTGAGAAATGGGGCGAAATAGCCGTAACTGATGCAGGTGTTATTCCGGCAACGAAGGTCGATACCGGCAGTGTGGAGCTGCCAGCTCTATATGTCGAGCTATTTAACGAGATGAACAATGCAAGCAGCATTACGTTATATGCCGATGTACAGCTAGAAGCAGATACAGCAGAGGTGCACTTGAATCAGATCCAGGCGCTATTCGGCAAGGCTGCAACGCCAGAGCAGTTCTCCGAAGCACATGAGCAGGCGATTAATCAATAAAACTAGACGGTATGCTAGCTTTTCCTTCCAGCCCATTCGTACTACAATGAGATGAGAGGCTAGGACGAAACGCTTTCCAGGGAGGAATGAATGGCAATGAAGCCTAATACGGTTATTTTATTTCAAGGGGACTCGATTACGGATGGCAATCGGGATCGAGGCAATGACTTGAATCATATTCTCGGACACGGCTACGCTTATATAATTGCGGGCAAGCTGGGCAGTGAGCATGCGGAAAGCAATCCACATTTTGTGAATCGCGGAGTGAGTGGAGATCGAGTATCGGATCTGTATGCACGCTGGAATGAGGACGCGATTAGCATTAAGCCGAATATTCTAAGTATACTGGTTGGGGTCAATGATGCTTGGCGCATTGTTCACAACGATGCGGGCGGTGTGACGGATCGCTTTGAGCGCGTGTATCGTCATCTGCTGGAGGAGACGAAGGAAGTGCTGCCGAATACGCAGCTCGTGCTATGTGAGCCATTCATACTTAAGACAAAAGCTACTGAGCAGCAGTTTGCCATGTGGCACGAATTAATTATGGACTATCAAGGGAAGGTTCGTCAGCTTGCTGAGCAATTTGATGCGATACACGTACCGCTGCAGGACGTGTTTGACGAGGCGGTAAAGCGGAAGGAAGCGGAGGCTTGGCTATGGGATGGTATTCATCCAACGGTTGCCGGACATTACTTGCTTGCTGAGCGCTGGCTTGAGGTTGTTGGGCGGAGCGGCTGTCTGAATAGCTGAACCTGAAGTATAACAGCAACGTGGTATCGGAGTTAGCAGCAAGTCAATGAGCAACAGGCTAACAAGCTAACAAGCGTAAAGAATTGCTTCTAGCTGGCTCAGATAGAGGAGATTAGGCTCGGAAGTTTAGCCGCATATATATTTAGCCGCATATATATTTAGCTGCTTGAATAGTTAGCAGCCTATATATTCAGTGTGATTAATAAAACAGCTGATGGCTGGTTTAATAAATGAGTTTATTACTTGAAGCATTTAAGTGGATGGATACATACAGGAGGCAGTCGTCTATTTAAGTCTAAGAGAGTACATACGACTCTGCATAATTTAGAAAATCCATTCGAGAGCAGACAAAGTAACGGGATAGGCACATTGCCTATCCCGTTTTGAGTTCATTTCTTGTCACACTTTCAGCTTTTATCAGCTCTAGTTACTTCATCCTGCCATAAGTCGTCGCGTCAGCAAGAACCGATCACTCTCCACACATCCCACTCGCCGGATAGATCTGGGCGCTCACCTTGCGTCCACCATTGCGCCTCATAGATGATTCCATTGTAGACCACTTGGTTGCCACTGGTATAAATTTGACTAGCATTCCACTCGGCTACCGGACAAGCTGGTGTAGCTGCTTCGTCTGTCGTAACGCTTAGAGGAGCGCTTGCGTCCGAGAGATTGCCGGCCGCATCGCGCGCTTTTACTGTAAATACATAAGTAGTATTGCTCGTTAAATTATTGATCGTGGTGCTAGTACCCGCTAGGCTTGACACAAGCGTGCCATCTCTGAATACCTGATAGCCGGTTACTCCGTTGTTATCCGTTGATGCTGTCCAGCTTAGTGATATCGAGGTTGCCGTTTTCCCTGTAACGGTTAGACCCGTCGGAGCAGTAGGAGGGGTGGTGTCAGGATCTCCTGTGCCAGGACCACCAGGGTCTGGACCTTCGCCGTTATTCAATTGCTCAGCCAACACGTCCAGCAGCTTCGTGCCGCTGCAGCTATATTGCGGACTAACGTGGCAGTCGGATGACAGCTCCCAGAACATGCCGCCGCCGAGGCCTCTTGATTTAATGTAATTAACTTTATGCGTAAAGGATTCTGAATCGTCATAGCTAATAAACGTTTTTGAAGAGGCATTGTATAGATAAGGTACTTTCGCCTCGTCATTCCAGTAACGGACAAAGCCGTTTTTGTTGACGTAATTGGCAACGAGATCGCCGTAATCAAATACGCCGCTTTCCCAAGTTCCCGCAGGTGTGCCCGTACATGGCTGGTATTGTCCATCACCATTGGCCCCTGGTGCACAGCCTGCCCAGCCGCGACCATAGAACGGAAGTCCAAGTACAATCTTTTCAGCTGGAACGCCTGCATTAAGATGACCTTGTACCCCACTGTCCGCGTTAAACGTGGCTGCATTTTCTACATTAGCTGCGATGGCTGCACTATCAAGGTACAGTGGAGCGTTATGCGCGCTTTGATTACTCCAGCCACCGTTGAAATCATAAGTCATAATGTTAATCCAATCGACGATCTCAGCAATCTCATCCAGCTCATTGTTTTCAGCGTAACTCGGCGAAGCAGAGGAAGCGATCGTTAGCGTGTACGTTTTATCATCCTCGATTTCCGCAGCATCCAAATAATTACGTACTTCCTGTAGTAGAAGCGTATGGTTTTGCTTGTCCTCTGGACGGTAGCTATTGCCAGGCAAGCCACCGCTTACCGGGTACTCCCAATCGAGATCAACGCCGTCCATCTGGTATTTACGGATAAAGTCAACCGCTGATTGGGCAAAGGCCTTACGCGTCGCATCGGATGCCGCTACGTCTGAGAAGCGGTTCGACCACGACCAGCCGCCTACCGAAATA
Organism: Paenibacillus camelliae; assembly: GCF_023715345.1. Taxonomy (GTDB): domain Bacteria; phylum Bacillota; class Bacilli; order Paenibacillales; family Paenibacillaceae; genus Pristimantibacillus; species Pristimantibacillus camelliae. Next base: position 45,997 of record NZ_JAMBNY010000011.1, on the reverse strand, counting down.
ATCGTTTTCAAATGTGGATGCTGTTGCTTTAGCTTAATTAGCTCGTTCAGATTGCCGCGAATGGGCTGATCCCATGTGTCTCCTGGAAATGATTTTTGTGCGTCAATCCACGGATCACCTAACACAATTGTACCGTTTGGTACGTTGATGGTTTGACCAGCTTCATTTTGGCATGGCCAGGTTTGAGGGTTAGGGCCAGTTGGGTCAGGATTTCCATGTGTACCGTTCCAGCAAATATCAGCAAAAGCATAGTTAATGTGTGTCAGCTTGGAGGCGTCAATATCCGCAACGTTGAAATTGCGTCCATAGGCTCCCCAGGAAGGAAAGTAACCAACAATTTTGTAGCTATTATCTTGCTGCGAGGTTGCAGTGGCCGCAAATGACGTTGGGCCAAAAGCGCTTACAATTAGAAGTAATACGGACATGAGCATCATACGAGTAGACCATTTTTTACTACGGTTAACCAAATTCATTACAAACATCTCTCCCTTCGATTTGACAATGCATTTCTAAAGAGAACTCTACGATGTAGTGAATGGTTGAAAACGAAGACAATGACACAAAATGTATGTAACTGGTAACTTTGTATACATTTGTGTTTCTCGTCTGTAGTTCTATTGTGCTGTAGCTTTACTCGTATTGAATAGGGGGAATTTTCGCTTGTAAGGGTGAAATTTATTATATATGCAGCCGAGTATAAGCAGCTTGTTGTGGAGTAGCTTTTCATAATAAAGGGAGGCAGCCTCTATCGAGGCTGCCTCCCAGTTAGTTAAAAGCTAGAATTTAAGTCGCTGATGCTTTTCAGATGATCCAATAAGAGCGTAAATGCTTATGCGGACATTGTTGCCTGATCTTGCCCAGCAGCATCTTGCTTCATCGTTGGTTTTTTATGCTTAGCCTTCCACTTTTCCTGCAATCTGCCGAGTACGATGTCCGTTACTATGGCAAGCAGAGCCGCGGGAATGGCACCGGCATAAATTTTAAGACTGTTACGCATATTGAGTCCGGCATAAATCTCTCTTCCTAAGCCGTCACCACCAATTAATGGTGCTAGGGTAGCAACCCCGATGGCGATAACCGCAGCGACGCGGAAGCCAGCCATTAAAAATGGCAGGGCGAGCGGAAGCTGAACTTTAATAAGCAGCTGCCAGTTATTCATACCTAGGCCTTTACCGGCTTGATTGATATTCGGATCAATCTCCTTTAAGCCAACATACGTATTTCGAATGATTGGCAGTAAGGAATAGAAGAATAAGCCAACAACAATCGTCTTAAAGCCTAGCCCAAGAAACATCATCAGAATCGCAAGCAATGCTAAGCTTGGTATAACCTGAATGACATTTGCTGCTGCCAATATAACAGAGGCCAGCTTCTCGGAGCGAGTGCATAGGACGCCTAAAGGAATTCCGACTAATAATGCAAGAGCCAGGCCACATATGACCATGACAATATGCTCAAGTGTGAGTTGAAGCAGGTTGGATGCATTGTCACTCAAGTATTGCATGAATGAACCTATTCCATTTGCTTGTAGAATCATAACTCGATCACATCCTTAAGCTTCACTCTTTAATAGATTATTTTCTTTCAAAAACTCAACAGCCACTTCCTTCGGACTGCGTTTGTTAACATCAACCTCATAGTTCAATGAAGTCATCGTTGCCGCATCGATTTTGCCAACGAGTGTCATCACAATTTCCTCTAGCTCAGGGTGCTTCTCTAACGTATCCTTGCGAAGTACAGGTGACGCATCGAATGGAGGGAAGAACTGTAGGTCATCCTCTAACGTTTGCAGATTGAACTCCTTGATGCCTGGGTCTGTCGTATACGCAAGAACGACATCGACCTGCTCATCTGCTACTGCTTGATAGACGAGTGAAATTTCCATTGGAAATACGTCATTAAAGGTTATGCCATAATGCTCCTGGAATGGGCGGTAGCCATCGTTATCTCTTTCTAGCCACGTCGTATCCACACCAAGCTTCATCGTATCTGCATAGTTTTTCAGATCAGAAACCTTCGTTAATTGATATTCATCTGCTAGCTCCTTGCGCACTGTAAAGGCGTAGGTGTTTTCAAAGCCAAATCCATCGAACCATTTAAAGCTAAAATTTTCGTCAAAGCCTTGCTGTGCTTGCTGCAATACCTCCTGACGATCCTTCGTATCTTCGATTTCAAAATAGTTATTGAAGATTTCTCCAGAGTAGAGCGTTGCCATTTGAATATCGTTTTTATCCATGGATTGAATAACGATTGGACTTGCAGCTAGATCCGCTACAATATCAACCGTAATGTCTGTATTTTCCTCAATAAGTGCCTTGTACATTTCCGCAATAATTTTAGGCTCTGAATACGTCTGCGTACCGATCGTAATTTTTTGTGAGCCTCCATTGCTGCAGCCGGAAAGCACCACGGTTGCGAGCAAGGTAATAGCGGTTATAAGTTTAAGACTTTTCCTCTTCATATTAATAAACACCTCTTGTTTTAGTTTTGTAATATAGATGATTGCATCGTGTAAAGCTTTAGTTTGCTTTTACTTTTCGAAATACTCGTTTCTCAATAAAGCCAAGAATTTGATCCGTAAGCACGGTTAACAGAATAGCTGCGAGCGCACCTGCAAGCACAAGCTCCTGTTTGTTCACGCCAATGCCGGATACAATAAGCTGTCCTAAGCCACCAGCACCGACAAGTGCGGCAAGCGTCGTCCAGCTAATAATATATACAATCGTCATACGCAGTCCGGACATAATGTACGGAAATGCAAGCGGCAACTGTATAGAAAATAATCGCTGTGATGCACTATAGCCCATCCCTTTAGCTGCTTCGACGATAGATTGATCTACCGATTGAAAGCCTGCGTAAGTGTTACGCAGTATAGGCAATATCGCATATAGGAAAAGTGCGAATATAGCGGGCTTCATGCCTATGCCGAATAAAGGCAGTAATATCGCTAGCAGCGCCAGGCTTGGAATGGTCTGAAAGAGATTGGCTATAGAGAATACAGCACTATGCAGCCATTTAATTTTGTTATTAGCCAAATACATCCCTACAGGTACTGCTATGAGCGTACTTAACAGGATGGAAATGACGGAGATCGTTAAATGCTCGCGCGTTGCGACTAAAATATCGGGGTAGCGCTCCTGTAGAAATTGGAGAAAGCTGCTTATCGTATTAGTGAACGGCATGGATCTCGCCTCCGATATGCTCTGATGTATAGAGCTCTGTCATATGGCTGATGACGGAACCTCTTGTGATCAGACCTACAAATTGATGTTCTTGCTTCACGATCGGCATATTCGAAAGCTGATGTTCATTCATAAGATTTAATGCGGCGGACAGCGAGGTTCCAGAAAGCACAACATGCGGGGCTGGCTTCATAACATCTGCAACAAGCTTTGTCTCATCCTTGTATTGATCGAGAATTTGATAGATAGAGACGCTGCCTAACAGCTTATTATTTTTATCAATAACAAAAAGTGAATCGACCTTGCGTGATTCCATTAGCTTCACTGCATAGGCAAGACCACGTGAAGGATAAATAACGGCAGGCTGATCGGCCATTACGTCGTCAACTGTAGGTTCCTGCATGGCTTGAACGGATTGCATACGCTTTGATCCGATAAAATGCTTAACGAAGTCATTGGCAGGGTGGCGCAATATTTGCTCGGGTGCTCCTGCTTGAACAATTTCTCCATCCTTCATTATGACGATGGTATCAGCAATCTTTATCGCTTCATCCATGTCATGGGTAACGAAAACGATCGTTGTTTTTATTTCCTGCTGCAAGCGAACTAATTCATCCTGCAGCTGCTCTCGACTAATGGGATCGAGTGCACTAAACGGCTCATCCATTAGAATCAGTACGGGATTGGCAGCGAGTGCTCGGATTACACCAACCCTTTGTTGCTGACCTCCACTTAACTCGGAAGGGTAACGATCTCGATAAATATTCGGATCTAAGCCTACAAGATTGAGCAGCTCGTCGACCTTAGCATTGATTTCTTTCTTATCCCATTTTAATAATCGAGGAACGACGGCAACGTTTTGTGCAATCGTCATATGAGGAAAGAGTCCGATGTTTTGAATAACATAGCCGATCTTTCTCCTCAGCTTAATTGGATCTAAATTTGCAATGTTTTCGTCTTGTAACAAAATCTCACCGGAAGATGGTGTGATAAGTCGATTGATAAGCTTCATCGTCGTTGTTTTACCACAGCCACTGGGTCCAATTAATACAGTAATTTCGCCTTGATTAATTGTAAGATTCAGATTTTTCAGAACTTGATGTCCATCATTGTACGTTTTGTTTATCGCTTTGAATTTAATCATAGCTGACCTCCTTCTATTCGTTGATGCTCATTCTTGAAAGTAGCAAGATGAAGTAGTAAGGCATGGCTTAAACCAGAAGATCGCTATGCTAGTATATGATTGGAAATTAATGTAAAAAAGTGCAAACGAACAATATACGCATAATGAGCTTCGGTTTTAAGCTAGTTAGTACTATAACACACATTTTTGTAACTAACAACCTATATGTTTAGTACAAGTTGTTAGTTATAGTTGAGATATATTATACAAAAATTACAAAAAAACGGTTAATTTCTTCGCTAAGAAACTAACCGTTTTTTTACTCTATCATTTATATTCAATTAGTTGGTTGGCTCAGGTTAAGGTAGGTTTTTGTTCGCTCTTCAACTTGACCGTCACCGACAACTACGAGCACATCATCCGCCCATATAATGACATGTGGTCCTGGCGAAATGGATACTTCTGTGCCTCTACGAAGAGCAATAATTGTAGCACCTGTATGCTGCCAAAATTGTAAATCACCAATCGTTCTTCCGACAACATGTGACTGTTCAGCAACCTTGATCTCGACGGGATGATAGGGCTTAAGACTTTGTAGTCTGTCTGATGCTTGAATAATCTCTTTTAATGTTGATTCAAAGCGTTGGTCAAGGTCCTTTTTAAGCTTGAGCAGCTCCTGCAAATCCTGTTTTAGCGAATATGCAGATTTAAGGTAGTTGTGTTTAGTAATGTAGTTATACGCGTGTTGATCGGAGAGAACTAAAATTTCTTTGCCCTGTGAAACGAGCACGATCTGTTCATCTTTTAGAAGTCCGATGGCTTTACGAATCGTTTCTGGAGAGACATGATACTGACTCGCAAGCAAAGAACGACCAGAAAGCTTACTATTCACTTTAAATTCTCCACTTACAATTCGTTGAGCGATGTCTAGGGCAATCGATTTATACCCTGTAATCTCTTGCATGATGCTTTCCTCGTCTTTCCTTATATCCATAGTGTATTTTCACTGTATTATAGCACACAAACATGCGATGCAATACGAGCGAAGTGTTAAGCATGACGTTTACAAATCCTGAAAAATTTACAATCCATGTATTGATTGAAGCTTGCCTATTTCCTATGATGAAAGGAGCTTATAAAGCAGTCGAGTGAAGATACGTTGTTTTAGTAGAAAATCAATAGATGGATGATGGAGGAACTTTCATGGAAGGCAATGAAGCAAGGATCGAACAGAGCTCTAAGCCGAAAAATAAAGCCGCAGCGCTGCTAGAGGTGTTGGCAGTTTCGTTCAAGCTTGGCTTAACCTCATTCGGAGGACCGGTCGCGCATTTAGGGTATTTCCATAACGAATATATTGAGCGAAGAAAATGGATGGATGAACGCAGCTATGCTGACCTCGTTGCGTTATGTCAGTTTTTGCCAGGACCAGCAAGCAGTCAGGTTGGAATCGGTATCGGCGTTATACGCTCTGGGCTGCTAGGCGGAATGATGGCGTGGCTAGGTTTTACACTGCCTTCCGTTATAGCGCTTGTCGTCTTTGCCTTAATTCTGCAAAGCAGTGGGCTAGGGGAGCTCGGCTGGATTCATGGGTTGAAGCTCGTTGCTGTTGCTATCGTTGCGCAAGCAGTATTAGGTATGGGACAAAAGCTGGCTAACAGCAGGTCCAAAGCGACCATAGCGATACTTGCTGCTTCGACGGTATTACTCTGGCAGTCGGCAGTAACCCAAGTGCTAGTCATTATCGTAGCTGGCAGTGTCGGCTTATTGCTATATCGCCATGCAGTGACAGCTAATGAGAAGCAGCTTGAGATTCCGATTCGAAAGGTCTTTGCTGCTAGCTGCTTATTGTTATTTTTCGTGCTGCTTATTCTGTTACCAGTGGCTACGCATTATGCCAATTGGGATTGGCTTGTAATCTTCGATAGCTTTTATCGAGCGGGCTCTCTTGTATTCGGTGGGGGGCATGTCGTGCTTCCGCTGCTAGAGCAGGAGGTTGTACCATCAGGACTTATCAGTGAAGGGGATTTTCTGGCAGGCTACGGTGCAGCACAGGCTGTACCTGGACCACTGTTTACGTTTGCGGCTTATTTAGGAGCGATGATGAATGGCATAGCTGGTGCGATCGTCGCCACTATCGCGATATTCCTGCCGGCATTTCTTTTGGTAATCGGAGCACTGCCGTTCTGGAATCAGCTGCGCCGCAGTGTTAAGATGCAGGGCGCTCTTCATGGCATGAATGCTGCAGTCGTAGGTATATTGCTAGCCGCGCTGTACGATCCGATATGGACAACAACGATTGCGACAACGACCGACTTTGTTGTTGCGGCACTATTGTTCGTTATGCTCGTCTTTTGGAAGTTGCCGCCTTGGGTTGTCGTTGTAGCAGGCATGCTCGGCGGTGCAGTGATGGCAATGTTGTAACGGGAATTCTCGGCAGTGCAGTGATGGCGAAGCTGTAGCGGGTGATGCTCGGTGGTGCAGTGATGGCGAAGCTGTAGCAGGCATGCTCGGCGGTGCAATGATGGCGATGCTGTAGGGGCGATCTCGGCGGTGCAATGATGGCGATGCTGTAATAATGAGTAGTAGTGACTGCGTTGCTGTATCATGGCAACGTTCACGCACGGGGGATACAGAGTGCTCATCACGTAGCAATTGGCCAAGTGATTCCGTCAGTAGCGGCGAGCGAACGTTGAAGAACGTCTTGTGGAAGCGTTAAAGGAGCTGCTGCCCATTAAGTTAGTTGAACTGACTTAATGGGCAGCTTTTTTTGTAGCTTTTTTGTTTTGCAGCACTTTAGTGTGAAGTATCACCCGAAATAACATATCAATGCGCCGATGGTGACACCTTATATGATAAATCATACAAAATGAGGTGCAGATGGGTGAAATGGTGGAGTTTTGTATGAAATTTCATCCAAAACAACTGTAATTGAGTAATAATTAAGCATTTTGTGTGAAGAATCACACAAAATGCTGCAACTTACGAGCCTGCTGCAAAGCTGCGCTCCAGAAGATATGACATGCTAACACGCATCAAGCTATGCATCCCAATATTATGAGCCTTCACCGTGGTTGTTGCGAGAATGGTTTGCGTTTTTGACCTTTTTAGAGCCTGAAAGCGGCTCGTTAGGTTGATGATTAGTATTAGCGCGATGATCTTTATTCGAATGATTGCGGTCCGTTCCTTTTGCCATCGTTAACTCCTCCAATATCGTTAAATTTGTTACCTAAAGTAACTTAATTGTGTCCTAAAAGTGCTCCACTCTAAATGTGCTCTAAATGTGCACAAATTGTATCTTGAACGTTTCGTTTTCCTATATTGCTGTATTTATTCTTGGTTCTCGTTCTCATATGCTTTTTTGCGGAAATGAAGCATGTCCTCATGACGCTGATCCATATGCTTTTGATTCAGCTGTTGGTTCGTATGAGCGGTTAGGTCTGTCGTTGTTTCCAATTCCTTGACGACGTTTTGCAGGTTTTTATCTATACCTGGCTTCGCTTTTGTCATTGATTCGTCAGTCCTTTCAAGCTTTGCGCACATTCATGAATATTGCGAACATAGCCCTCTACAAGATTTTGTGCATGGGTCGTTGTCTCGTCTGCAGCAGTGTTTCCTTTCTCCACATCAAGCAGCTCGACCTTAACCTCACGCTCATCAACATAGCTTAAGCGAAAATCAGCGGAATAATGACTGCGGCCACTATTGGCAATATGGATGAGCAATGTATCATCAAACTTAGCATCCGGTTGAACATTGCACTCATCCGCCTGATTAAGAAATGTCGGCAGCGTATTTTGCCATGCTTGGGCTAACGTCTGCTTATCAATAGGCAGTACATCTGACATTATCGTCACCTCCGAAGCTTAGTATGACCCGTCGACCATTCGCTATGCACGTATGCATTTCATCATAATGGGATTTGTATTTTGGAAATGGGATTCGTAGATGTGAAGTAAACATGGATGATTTTGGTAGGTTATAAAGTTTATGTTATGATAAATGGTGGTCTGTTACCTATACTGGTTTTTTTGATATTGGATTTTTAAGTAGGATAAGTTTGGAGAGGAAAATGATCGTGAAAAGATACATACGAATGGAATGGATTTATGCTATCGCAGCGTCCATCCTAATGGTCGTTCTGCTGTTTACAGGTGGCTTTATTGGGGTAGCGGATAACGGAGATTTTTTAAGAATAATGGGTTCAATTGGTCTTAACTACTATGATATGTCGGAAGCATATGAGGATCGATTTTTTCGTTATGCCCATGCACTTTATGCTTATGATGCGTTTTTTAGAGGCTTTTATCCGTCAACGCAGCTAATTATTGTGGCTATCGCTAGATTTTTTGCTCAGCTGTTCAACTCCGCTGTATTTGATATTCGTGTACTTGGGGCAATTTATGCCATTCTTCACGTGACAGCTAATGTAATCCTTATTCATGTGTATCGTGTAAAAGGATGGCTTGTATCCATTGTACTAACAGCACTGCTGCTTTTTGTTTTTCACGATGTTGGCTATGTAGCGTATTTTAATTCGCTTTATGGTGAGCCGGTTTCGCTGATTTTTTTATTGCTGACGATGGCTTTAGGCTTAAAGCTTACATATGATGAGAAGCCGACGAAGACATTGCTCGTCATGTTTTTTATCGCATGCATTTTCTTAGTCTGCTCGAAAACACAGAATGCTCCGGTTGGCATATTGTTCGCCATCATTTTTATTCGATTAGCATTTGTCCGTGATTATAGTCTTAGCTGGAAGCGACTTGCATTATCGCTAGGTGCTGCATTAGTGGTTATCTCGGCAGCGATGTACATATTGGCGCCGAAGGACTTTAAGCAAATTAATTTATATCAAACGGTATTTTTTGGCGTGCTGCATCATTCGGACGATGTCGAGAATGACCTGAAGAAGCTTGGATTACCGAGCTATTTATCAGTGTTAGCTGGAACAAACTATTTTCAAGGAGATACAGAGATTAAGCAGAATGATCCGAGGCTTGAGGAGGATTTTTATAGCCGCATCTCACATGTAGATATTATGCTGTTCTATCTGAAGCAGCCTGGTCGTTTCATAGAGATGATGGCCTATGCAGCAGAGCATAGTATGAATATTCGTCCATACTACTTGGGGAATTATGAAAAAGCAGAGGGGAAGCCGCCAGGAGCAGTGACCTTTAAGTATAGTGGCTGGAGTGAATTTAAGCGAAGTGTTATCCCAAGCAAGCTATACTTTATCGTGCTCGTGTATGTACTCTACTACGGTGCAGCGCTGTACGAGTGGCTGCGTGCACGTCATCATAGAGATCGCATTCGTGCAGAGCTGTTTATGCTGTTAGGATTGGTGGGCTGTGCTGCCTATCTCATTCCGATTGTCGGGGACGGGCTCGCTGATCTAAGCAAGCATCTGTTTATGTTTAACGTTGTATTCGACATGATGCTCGTTGCTATAGTCGTGTGGCTTGCATATAAAGCTAGACTAGCTTTGCAGGGCTATCGCAAGCATAATTAGGGATTAGCTTCCATTAACCTACCTCTGACAGCAGTCATGCATTACGGTATAATAGGATGATCTTACTAGATTGCAACAGGGGGATGGACATGATTGCAGAAGCGCTGCAAAGGGCAGTTCAAGCCTATTATAATGTAAATACACCGATTGAGAAGAGCAAGGCAGTAGAGGATCTGACCTCTCTATTTCAAATGACGAAAAAGGGCAAGCTGTTTATAGCGGATTCTGAAGAGTATGCAGTTCGCTTTTCCTACAGCTCTAAGGATAGCTTTGCTAATACAGTGCTGGCGTTAAAAAATGTACTAAAGTTTGATCACATACCGATTATATTATGTCTGCTGAAGCCTACTTCCTACGAATTTATGCTTGTTAATACGACATTCTTGAAGAAAATATCGCATAGCTCCAAGGCATTGACGGAGACAAATATTCGCGGCTCGTTTCTCGGGCACGATATTATGCGAGAGATCAAGGTGGCAGCAGATCGAGTAATACCTAATGAGCCACAGTATTTTGATGAGTTGTTTGCGTTCCATGAAAGCATTGAAACAGCTGATAATATCAGTCGATTAGTAGAGGAAACGTCGCAGATCAGCTCGCAAAAGTCTGCATTCGTCATTGATGAGGCGATGACAGAGCGTATTCATCAAAGCTTGCTCTATTCCTACACGAAGAATGACGAGCTCGAGCGCGTAAAGGCAGAGCTTGATCAGCTCGTGTTCAAGTACAGCGATGAAATTTTGAATATTGCTAAGGAAGAATCGACCAACGTCAATTTGCGAGGCAATCGCATCGAACAGCTGCTTACGAAGGAAGGGCTGAATCAGCACGGTCTTGCAGATGAAACGGTAATGCTTGACGATGGCGGGCGACTGCTCATTGATATTAAGACAAGCACAGGCTCGGCAACTGCCAATCCGAAGCTGTACAATGTCGATAAGCAGCTGGAGGCACTATCTGACGGACATACCGTGTGCGCAGTGTATATGATCCATATCAATGCGGAGCTGCAGCAAATTGATACCTATATGGTAAACTGCTTCGATGAGGATATCCTTGATCATACGCTTATTCAGCATCACTGGTCAGGCCGTAGCTCCAGAGGCAGCAGCCAGCTTCACGCTCGCGTGTTTCAAGCACTAGCAGCAAAAGATCGTGCACCACGATTCAATCCGGAGCGGGCACTTAGCTTTATCGATGAGCTTATTGCTCGTGAGAAGTACTCGGAGTAGCGGGTTCGAATGATTAAGCTGATCGAGTACTCTCACTAGCTACATTAGTAGATTAGCAGCGAGCGGGGTAGGTAATGTCATTTATGCTAGTTATGCAAGATTATGCTAGTTATGCAAGATCCTCGTAATAAATTGTAAATGGACTTATTCTTGTTTCTTGCTTGTTAAATTAAAAACAGCTGTCTCACGTCGCGTCGATGCGGCATGGGACAGCTGTTTGATTATATGCATATGGAGGAGATGGGAGCTAAAAATATAGGCTGTAACTTTAATTTTAATAACTTTAACTGTTTAATAAAAAAAGATAAATGTTACGCCTCTTTTGCTCCTTAGATACACCTCGTTAATCCAGATCTAAGCCTAGATCTAGCGTCATGTTCTCATCAGCGGCTGGACGTGTGCTCTTCGCCTTGGACTGCTCCTGCAGCGAATTTCTTTCCCAGAATACACCTTCAGAGTAGCCTTGAATCGATGCGTCCTGCTCAGCAAGCGCAAGGCGCTTCTCAGTTAAGCAAGCATAGACCTCATCTAGCTCTACACCGACGTAGCGTCGATTCAGCTTCTTCGCTGTTACAGAGGTTGTACCTGCACCGGAGAACGGATCGAACACAACATCCTGCTCATCTGAGCTCGCCAGAATGATTTTTGCGAGAAGCTTCTCTGGCTTTTGAGTCGGATGATCTGTATTTTCTGGCATTGACCAGAAAGGAACGGTCAGATCTGTCCATAGGTTAGACGGATGTGTTAAACGGAATTTTCCTCCAGATTGCTCGTCCCAATCTTTCGGCTTGCCTTCCTCATTACGATATGGAGCAATGACTTTTCGCTTCATCTTCACACGATCGACGTAAAATTTGTAATTCGTGGAGTTGGTACAGAACCATATATCCTCGGATGCGTTCTTCCAGTTGGATAGGGAGCCGCGACCTTTCTCACGCTCCCAAGTGATACGATTCAAGACATTCAAGTATCTCGATGCTACCTCAAAAATCGAATGGCTGGAGCGCCAATCTCCGCAAATATATACTGAGGCATCTGGCTTTAGCACGCGGACAAGCTTAGAAAACCAGGAATCTAGCCACTCGGTGTACTCATCACTGGACATTTTAGTGAAGGTTTTACCATTGAAGCTTTTCGTAAGATTATAAGGTGGATCAATAAACATAAGGTCAACAAATTGATCAGGAAGTCGGTCAATCGCTTCAAATAAGTCCTGATGAATCGTTTTATTCATAATCGTTTCGGCCGAGGCTGGCTCGGACAACGTAATTAGCTGCTTTTTATAAAATTGAAGCTCGTCCTCCGTTAACGTAATTGTACGATTACGTGCAGCACGTTTTTTTGGTTCAATTTGAGTCAATGATCATGCACCGCCTACTCTTAATTCATTCTCAAGTAAGTATACTATAGATTTAGCTAGGCTTTCATCCATTGATAGTTGTCAGAATTTTTACATAATTTATCTGGCACATATGAAGCGCTTTCATTTATAATATAGGTATAGCTACCTCTTACTAGACTTGAGTAAGCTACAATTGAGGGGGAATGTATATGTTTAATCGTATTCTTGTTGCTATCGACGGCTCTAAAATGAGTGAAAAGGTGCTGGTCACTGCTGCGCAGCTTGCTAAGCAGTATGAAGCGAAGCTTACCCTGATCAATGTCGGAAAAGAGCTGGTCATCCCACCGAACGTTGTAATTACCGATCTCCAAAAAATATTAGCAGAAGTTAGCAAGGCAGGGCATGAGCTGCTGAGAGAAGCGCAGGAGAAGCTAAAGGTACAAGGCATCGAGGCTTCCAGCTTATTCGTACAGGGCAGCAGCATATCAAGGAAAATTGTTGAAGTCGCCTGCGAACAGCAGCAAGACCTCATCGTCATCGGCAGCCGCGGCTTAGGCAATATTAAAGAAGTGATGCTAGGCGGAGTGAGCCACAAGGTTACCCAGCTAAGCAAATGTCCAGTACTCATCGTGAAATAATATATAAATCATATGCCACAAAGGGCACTCAGGTCACACAAGACCGAGAGTGCCCTGTTTTTGTGTGGAGTTGAACTTTTAGCGGAGTAGCTGCGAGGCAGCCCGCGAAGCGCTACCCACAATCACCCCCAAGCGGAGTAGCTGGTGATGCAGTCCGCGAAGCGCTACCCACAACCACCCCTAGCGAAGTAGCTGGCGAGTCCTTGCTCCAGCGGAGTTGCTAGCGAGGCAACCCGCGAAGCGCTTCTCACACCCCCCAGCGGAGCAGCTGGAGAGAAAGCCGCGAAGCACGACCACAACCGCCCCAGCGGAGTAGCTGGCGAGCCCATGCTCCAGCGGAGTAAATAGTGAGAGCGGAAAAGCGATAGCGGTTGCCTTTGTCCTCTGATTTCTACATTTAATATCCTTCTAGAAATCAGAGGACAACAGCAATTGTAGCCTCACTATTTACGTAGCGCTGCAATAACCTCACCGTCTACGGAGCGCTGCAATCAGAGGACAACAGCAATTGCAGCCTCACTATTTAAGGAGCGCTGCATAAACCTCACCATCTACGTAGCGCTGCAATCAGAGGACAACACTGAATACCGCCTCACCAACTACGGAGCGCTGGATTTATCCCCCGAAATACGTTACTTTTGAATAAGGCAACCGAATCGCCGAATGACCATGGACAAGTATCAAGCCAATGGTCAAATGAATCAATCTATGGGGTGCATAATGGCAAAGCAAAAATATTACGTTGTATGGGTTGGAAAGAAACCAGGGATATATACAAGCTGGAGTGATTGTCAGCAGCAGGTGAATGGCTTTGAAGGCGCCAAGTTTAAAGCGTATGAGTCTAAAGCTGAGGCAGAGAAAGCCTACGCGCAGGGCTGGCAATCACATTGGGGCAATAATAAAGGCAAAGCCGCTTCAAGTGCAAGTGGCTATGCGGCATCTAAATCGAAGAAAACGGTTAGCTCTGCTTCAGCTGCATCCGTACAGGAGGAGATCGACTATCATACGATATCTGTCGATGTAGGAACGTCCGGCAACCCAGGGCCGATTGAATATAAAGGCGTCGATACGAAAACGGGTGAGGTGCTGTTCTCGGTTGGGCCGATCCCCAATGGTACGAATAATCTAGGCGAGTATCTGGCCATCGTCCATGCACTTGCATTTATCGCAAAAACAGGTGATACACGCAATATATATAGTGATTCGATGACTGCGATGAAGTGGGTAAAGCAAAAGTCGCCCAACACAAACCTTGCACGCAATGCTTCTACACAAGAGATGTGGGACTTAGTTGATCGCGCAACGGATTGGCTTAAATCCAATACATATTCCACAAAAATTATGAAGTGGCAAACGGAGCGCTGGGGAGAAATTAAGGCCGATTACGGACGTAAATAATCGCAATGAGAAGTAGAATGATTACTTGCGAAGAAGCAGCGCTTTAGTTATAGAAGGTTAATTTGAAATAGAGGGAAGTATGTTATGAGCAACAATTACTACACGATAGGTGAGATGTCTAAGCTTTCGAATTTACCTATTCAAACCCTTCGGTATTACGACCAGATAGGCTTGTTTAAACCGATACATATCGATCCTAGCTCGAATTATCGGTACTATGATGATACGCAGCTGCATAGTCTCGATCTGATCAAAGCGTTGCGATATCTTGAGATTCCACTTGCAACGATTAAGCAAGTGCTGGACTATACGCTCGATGAGCTGGTCACATTTTTAGCTGATCAGGAGACGGTCATAGACTCTAAAATTAAAAGGCTGCAGGAAGTTCAGAACACGCTATTAAAGACGAAAAACCAAATTTCAAATCAGCTTTCTATTCCCGTCATGGACGAGGTATATGAAAGTGAGGAAGATGCGATTCGCTTGTTAAGCATTAAGCTGCAAAATTCTTCTCCTGCCTTTGTATCCAATGATTACTTCACACCGTTAATTAAAACGATAGATGAAGCGGGTGGCGTGGCAACGAAGTTTGGATGCATCTATCCGCTAAAGGCGTTTGGCTCGTTAGAAGAGATTCAATATCAATACTTGTTTACACCTTTACTGACTGACCGTTACCTTCATAATCTGGATAAAGACATGTCTGTCGTTACAATGAGCGAGGGGCGCTATCTGTGTATATCCTTTATGTTTTCGATGGATAATTATATGGAGCATTACAATCAGCTGCTGCATTATATTGAACAGCAGCAATGCAGCGTGCAATCAGACGTGTATGAGTTTTATCTGCCAACGACGTATTCCTCTCATCAAAAGCCGGAATATATCGTTCAGCTTAAGGTGAAAATGAATGAAAAATAGCAGTTGACTCTATAGTAACTGTAGGCATTATTGTATATAGGACGTCCAAAACATGATATTAATATTTCCTTGGCGAACGGAGCGTTCTATATGAATAAATTAAAAGAAAATTCAACCTTAGCGATCTTGCTTGGCAATTTATTTATTGCCTTTTTAGGCATTGGGCTCGTTATTCCGATCCTTCCAACGATTATGAATGAGCTTAATATTAGCGGTAAAGTCGTTGGCAACTTGACGGCGGCCTTTGCTCTAACACAGTTAATCGTATCACCATTTACTGGAAGAGCAGTGGACCGATATGGCAGAAAGATTATCGTTGTGATTGGCTTAATCATCTTTGGCATATCTGAGTTACTGTTTGGTATGGGGAAAACAGTAGAGATCTTGTTCCTGTCGCGGATACTCGGTGGGGTGAGTGCAGCCTTTATTATGCCGGCGGTTACCGCATTTATTACCGATATTACAACACAAGAGAGTCGACCAAAGGCATTTGGCTATATGTCTGCTGCCATTAGCACTGGCTTTATCATTGGGCCAGGAATTGGTGGGTTTTTAGCTGAGCTAGGAACAAGGGTACCTTTTTATACGGCAGCTGTACTCGGGTTTGTTGCCGCGATTCTTTCTGTTCTATTTTTATCTGAGCCAGCTCGACAACGTATGGTGCAGCATGATTCTGCGGCGAATAAAAAGTCGGGCTTGAAAAAAATGTTTATCCCGATGTTTTTAATTGCATTTATTATGATCTTTGTATCCTCATTCGGCCTGGCCGCGTTTGAATCGTTTTTCAGCTTGTTTGTCGATCACAAGTTTAATTTTACACCGAAGGACATTGCGATATCGATTACGGGTGGAGCGATTATTGGTGCCATTGTTCAAGTTGCTTTGTTCAATCGGTTGACTGTTAAGCTGGGGGAGATCGGGTTAGTGCGCTATTGTCTAATCTTCTCCGCTGTAACCGTATTTCTTGTGACACAGGCGAATTCCTATCTTACAATTATGCTATTAACCTTTATCGTCTTTGTAGGCTTTGATCTGATTCGTCCAGCCATTACGAATTACTTATCAAATGTGGCGGGTGACGAGCAGGGGTTTGTAGCAGGCATGAACTCGATGTTTACCTCTTTGGCGAACGTCATGGGGCCAATCGTTGGCGGCATGCTATTCGATATTGATGTAGATTATCCGTATTATATGGCTGTCATTCTACTCATTGTGGGCTTGTTTATATCTATGTTTTGGAAGCAAAAAGCAACAGCGCAAAGCTTAATATAGGTTTCCCAGTCTTAAAAACCAACCCTTCAGCGTAAGGGTTGGTTTTTAGTGTTGATAAACAATACGATAAGACACGAGTTGTATAAGCATATTAAGCTTCGAGTGTCTTGAAGTATTGATACACTCTTCTCAGCTGCTTTTCTTGCTTGCCGTTCTTCTTCTCCATTCCACCGAATTCGAAGAATTTCACCCTTCTGATCCCAACATATTGAAACAGCGCTTTTTTCATTAGCACCTTGTGGGCATTATTTAGCCAAAACAGAGGGTATAGCGTCGGTCCCTTCATCGACGATATGCAGACGACGGATTTTCCTTTCAGTAGACCTTCTGGCAGCAGCTTCCCATCGTCCTTATAGGCAAAATTCGAGGCGAACATTTGATCAATGTAGCCAAGCAGCATGGCAGGAGGACGACCCCACCAGATCGGATAGATGAGTATAATTTTTTCGGCCCATAGCAGCTGCTGGCGATACTTCTCTAGTCTAGGATCTTTATGCATATCCCTTCTTCGCTGGTGCTCATTAAACACGAGCCTTGGATCAAATGATTCAGCGTACAGATCGAGCACCTGAAGCTCATGCTCGACACGATTATCCTTTAGCCCTTGCAGCGTCTGCTGCAGAAATGCATAGCTTAAGCTTTGATGATTGGGATGGGTGAAGATAATGAGGGTTTTCATTTTCCACCTTCTTTGTTATCATTTGATAATAAATTAGCATGACGATTATTAGTTGTCAATAGATAATTATCTTTTGATAATATTATGAGGTGAGAGCATGGATGAGAGAGACAAGCTATTTCAGCAAACCGTTTCTTTTATAGCGGCCGTACATCAAGTGCATTATGACATGACGAAAACAATGCCTCTGCATGGCTTAACTGCCTTGCAATATGAGATCATGGAGTTTATTGCGATCGACCAGCCGTTAACACCGAGTCAAATTAGCGAGTGTAAAGGCATTTCCATGCCCAATACAAGCCGTGAGCTGCGAAAGCTGACGGAAAAAGGGCTGTGCGAAAGATTCGACGACCCTACGGATCGCAGAAAGCAATATATTCGATTGTCAGAGCTAGGGGAAAAGTATATGGCCGAGGCATTCGAGCATATGAAGCAAGAGCTTGGGAAGCGACTTGGCGATATGGGGGAAAATGAGCTTCAGCATATCATAGCTTCGATGCAGCATTTACAAAAAACGGTCTTTTACTCCGAGTAAAAGACCGTTTTTTCTTGAGAGAGGACGTATTCGTCATAAGCTCTGCATGAGGGGATATGGCAGTATTATGATCATGAGTGACATATTTATTTTACAGTTATTACATTGTAGCGCTCATTTAGGATAGGTTGAGTTACTGAGACGTACATCGTGCTACACTAGCTTTCGGATAGGTTGTAGCAAATTAGGAGGAATACGAGTGGTACGTACAGTTTTTAGAGGGGAGTCCATCAACTTCGGCTATGATCACAAGCAGCTTATATTAAAAAAAGTAGAATTGATGATTGAGGATCAGAGCATTTATGGTTTATACGGAGCTGCTTGTTCGGGAAAGACGACGTTAGCCAAGGTGATGCTTGGGTTAGAAAAACCTGAGCAGGGCACGATAACGTGGTTCAACGAGCGTCTCAACTCTAGCACGAATCGAAGAGTAGGATATGTGCCGCAGCAAAAGGCATTAATATATGATGTATCGGTATATGAGAACGTGATGTTATTCGGCAAGCTATATCAGTACCGGGGCGAGCGGCTAAAGCAGCAAGTAGAACAAGCCTTGCAGCTGGTGGGTCTATGGGAGGAACGCAGGCTAGTCTCGGCCAAGCTGTCAGATGAGCAGCTTCAACGATTAAATATTGCTTGTGGCATTGTGCATATGCCTGACGTTGTCATTATGGATTCGTTAACGGAACATATTGATAAGAAAGCGGTTTCATTTATAATAGAAATAGTGAGGCAGCTGCATGATTTGGGGATGACAATTGTATATCTTTCGCAGAACATGGAAGAAATCAAGCAGCTGTGTACGCATATTGGCATTTTGAAGGATGGTATATTATCTGCTGAAGGAACGATTGAATCGATGATAGATAATAAAGTGATGAATGAATATCGAGACATACTCTGAAAAATCCGTTAAGAAAGGGAAAGTTGGCACATGTATGTGTTTGAGTTGTATGCGAGACGTTTGGTCAAGCGTAAATTGGTTCTTGCTGGCATGGTGATGCTGCCTGTGCTGCTAGCACTTTTACTAGCGAA
This sequence comes from Paenibacillus camelliae, assembly GCF_023715345.1. Taxonomy (GTDB): domain Bacteria; phylum Bacillota; class Bacilli; order Paenibacillales; family Paenibacillaceae; genus Pristimantibacillus; species Pristimantibacillus camelliae. The sequence continues at coordinate 27,131 of NZ_JAMBNY010000011.1, read as the reverse complement.
ACTGTATGAGCCTAATCAGGTTGAACAATTCTCTAGCATGATGAGCGGTATGATCGGTATTCTCACGATATTAGCGCTTATAAGCACGATGATGTTTTACAGTGATAAGCAGCATAAGACTGCACAGCGAATATTCCTTAGTACGTTAAGCAAGCTTAGCTTTTATGGTCAGAAGGTACTGGTCTTTTTAGTTATCAGTATGTTACAGCTTCTGGCAATGGTGCTGGCAGTAGAACGACTACTACCGTCAAAATTAGAACTAGCCTTCATGGACTATTTAATATTGTTCAGTGCTTACTGTTTGTTAATTATTATTACGGCTGGGGTTGGACTGATTGCCAAGAATCGAGCTCGTTCAGACAATGGTAAAGGGTTAATATTAACGATAATCGGTTGCGCGCTGTTTCTTATATGTGGGTTGATTGGAGCTAGTATCGAGCTGCCGTTTATCTTCAATTCGATGGCGAGCATTGTACCAACCTACTGGCTGACAGAGGTGATATCAATCATTTTCGATGATCCAGGCAGACATATAGAGCAGCTGCTCGGTTATATGGTTAGTTTGTTGCTATGTGCAGGCTTAATATTACTGCTACTATGTAGAACGAGAACTGAGAGATTATAGGAATGCATCAGGGAGGTATTGCTGAGAGGAAGAAACAGGAAGGAGAATTCATTTGCTGTTTTACAGTCGATATCAATCAAATGACCCTGAAGATTTTGCGACAGAATTAACGAGGATGCAAACGAGCATTCTTCGAAGCAGCGGACGATCTATTTATCGCAAGCCTTATTTGTATGAGCTGCCAGCGACTATGAGCTATAGTCAGCTTAGCATGGCGTTGTATCGCACAATAAGCAGTCATGCTATGCTGCAGGTCCAGTTCAAGTATGAGCGCAAGCTGCAGCGCTATGAGCAATACATCGTGCAGCTCCCCTCTTTAAATGATTGGGATATCCCTATCGTGGATATCGGCATGCAGCCGGAGATGTATATTATAACGGAGGAAACGAGTGTGCCGTTGTTAGAGGGCTATCCTTGGCGCATTAAGTTTTTGGAGTATGATGACAAGCGTTATATGTATCTAGAGTTTCATAGCATATGTGTGGACCATTATGGAGTGAAGTGCTTTGAGGATACGCTTTTTAGAGCATTAAGAAGTGGGTATCAGCTTCCTTCAGGGAATTTGTCTTCCTATCGTTTAGTACGCAATATGGAGATCATTTCCTCTAATTTCAGGCAAAAGCGTCAAGATCCGGTCCAGTTCCCTCTTATTCAGGAGCCTGGCATGAGGATTATTACAGCTTCGTATGAGCTGTCAAGTGATCAAATGATGGTGATCGAGCAGATCAAGAAACGGTACAATGTGGAGGCGTCGGTCGTTTACCAGCTTATTGTCGAGCAAATGCTCGGCTATGACTCAGAAGGTGAGCTATACGGGATGATCGATAATTGGCGCTCTACGCTAAGGAATTTCGATGAAGTTGGCTGCTTCTATTATATGAATGGTGAGGTAGTTCAGGGCCTTGGTGTGATGAGAAGTCGCTTAATGACCTTGCAATTGCAGCATCAAAAACGTAAGGAAGGCGAATTTACGACCATTAGTAAGCGCAATGACTACTCAATCGTGTACAGCTATGAGGAGGTGCTCTGTCAGCGATTGGTAGAAGTACCTGCCGATCAATATGGCCCATACGAGCTATTTATACGGATTAGATGTGGACAAGCTGGGACAACTGTAAGGTTCGAATATAGTCCCGAGCATTACTGCAGAGAACAAATCAAGCAATACTATATTCATCTGTACAATGTAATGAACACACTGCGTCAGCAGCTACTGACAAACTGTGCGTCATAACGAATCATCGCATTTTTTGACATGAATGTCATAAAAAATAGGGAAAATGATACAGTTATGATGAATAAACGCAATATTAAGACAATTTGATGCATAGCTCGTCCTGGTATGTATAATAAAGACATAGAGAGGTGAAGCACATGCAGGAAGAAAGCGTACAGCGTATAGGGATCATAGAATCGCTTGCGAGTCGCATGGCTCTCTGGTTGAACAAGGAGCGCCAAGGTGATCACATCGACTACTTGAAGATGAAGCTAGGCATTGAGACAATCTTAACCAACGTGTCGAAAGGACTCATTGTTTACGGTTTAGCCATCTTGCTAGGACTTTTTCTTCAGACGTTAATTCTTCATGTCGCTTATGCGGTAGTAAGAAGATATGCCTATGGGTTGCATGCTAACTCTAGCACGGTATGCAGTATCGTGAGTATAATCTTATTTATCGGCACACCTATTCTATCTCAGTACCTTCCGTTTACTAGATTGATGGTTATCGGATGTGGACTATTGTTTATCACTCTACTTTATTTGTATGCACCGGCTGATACGGACAAGTCGCCGATTATCGGAGCCGAGAGAAGACGCTCACTTCGAATGAAGTCGATAGTGGCGTGCGCTGTGGTCACAGGAGTTGCCTTCCTGTACCCAGATCCATTCATTAGGAGTCTTCTTATGTTGGGCGTGGCGATTCAAATTGTCATGATCCTACCACTCACATATAAATTATTAAAAAGGAGTGTTAAAAATTATGAACAATATGAAACAGAATCAAGGTCTGCTTAACGGTATGAGAGGAATGGCTTCAAAATTCATGGGGGATGTCGCTAAGAAAAGCGGCGAGCAAGCATTGGAAAGCGCTTGTCTATTCTGGTCCCACGAGCCAAAAATCCCTACGGAGCTACTGAAGCAATCCAAATAATCTTACTCGAATAGTTTTATTCAAATGTATATAATAGACTTTTCCTTGTTAGAGCACATCTGACGAGGAAAAGTCTATTTGTTTATGAAGATTAATACTCTATTAACAATCAACGTTTATTATAGAGTGTGTTATAATATAGTAAAGATAGAAAATATACTCAACATTGCAAATAATAGAAAAGATTAGAGGTTCTCTTATGTCTGTTTTCATTAATATTAGTTTGCAAACCATAACACTAATCATATCGATATACATATTGTTCCAATATGAAATGAGTAAAAAACTACTAATTTCATTACTTATCGGCTCGATCATTTTAGGTTATCCATTATTTTTGTGGCAGGGCATCATTGGTGTGTTTATTATGCTCTTAATCTGGGTCGTATCGCTTGGCTTCTTTCGAAAGAAATTGTTTCCAAGTATCGTCGTTCCCGTAGTCGCAGTAATAAACCTAGTAATTAGTGATTATATTGTCAGAGCCGTATTTTTGATGATAAAACAACCATCCATTGACTATTTACAATCCGATTCATATATATCAATGATTAACATCATTATCTGTATAGTTACACTTCTATTAAGCTTCATCGTTTCATACTTTTTGGCAAACTTCTTAAAGCAGGATAGCTTCATGCGCAGCTACAGTATGCTGTTTGCTATATTAAGTATCGTTACCCTCGTTATTTTCTATATTAATATTTTAATAGGTAAACAATCAGGTTTTTCAGATGAGAACATTCGAGCAAACAGTGTGCTGTTTATTTTTTACTTTAGCATATTAATCGGTGTATGCTTCCTGCTCACAAGAATGATTGTGAAGGAAACGAATATGCGCAATCAGCAAATTCAATATGAACGGCTGACCGAGTATACGGAAAACTTGGAACAAATGTATACGAATATGCAGAAGTTTCGCCATGACTATATCAATATACTGCTATCGATGTCTGAATATATAAGAGCGAAGAACATTGAAGAGCTGGAGCAGTATTTTAATAACAACATTATGCCGATCAGTATGAATATGAAGTCCAACGCTTACAAGCTTGGTTCACTTCATAATTTGAAGATTCAAGAGTTGAAGGGGATTATTTCCTCAAAAATTATAAAAGCTCAGGAGCTAAATATCGATGCGAACGTTGAGGTTGTTGAGCCAGTAGAACAGATTAATATGGACCCTGTCAATTTATGCCGTTGTGTCGGTATTATATTAGACAATGCGATTGAAGAGGCTATTCATTGCGAGAAGCCCTTTGTGCATGTCGCTCTAATAAAGCGTGGGGGCTCCAATATTATCGTTGTGTCGAACAGTAGCCGACCGTCAACGCCAGAGCTTCATAAAATCTACGAGAAGGGTTTTTCAACGAAAGGTGAAAATCGCGGCTTAGGACTTAACAACCTGCGTGAAATGGTTGCAAGCTGCAACAATGTCACGATGGATACTCAAATTTTGCATGGAAAATTTACTCAGGTTTTGGATATAGCGGATTAGGAGGATTTAGTAACATGCTTGAGATTTTTATTTGTGAAGATAACGATGAACAGCGTCGTCAGCTAACAAAGTACATCTCAGATTACATCCTAATAGAAAACTTAGACGCAGAAATTACGATTTCAACAGCACATTCAAAGGAAATTTTAGACTATGTAAAAGCAAACAATGTGGTTGGCTTATACTTTTTGGATGTGGATCTTAAAGAAGATAAGAACGGGATATTAATCGCAGCAGAGATCCGCGAATACGATAATCAAGGCTCTATCGTATTTGTAACGACACACTCGGAGCTAACGTATTTGACGTTTACCTACAAGGTAGAGGCGATGGATTATATCTCGAAGGATCAATATACGGATATACAGAATCGTGTCATTGAATGTGTGGATACCGCTTATCAGCGATATGTAAAGAATACATACAAAAACCGCAAGCTGTTTCAAGTGAAGTCTGGCGAAAAAATGATTAGTGTTGATTATAATGATATATTGTTTTTTGAGACGGCACTGCAGCCGCATAAGCTCATTCTGCATACCGTAAATCGTCAGGTAGAGTTTTACTATAAGCTAAAGGATGTATTAAGCATGGATTCACGGTTTTACCGCTGCCACAACTCCTTTGTCGTCAATAAGGACAATATCGCCGAGGTGGATATTGCGAAGCGTGAGATTATTATGATTAATGGTCAGAAATGCTTTGTATCGAATCGTTATCTTAAGGGCTTAAAAAGCGTAGCGGTAAAGTAAGGATAAATGCACCCAGTAGGTCATGTAAGCAGAACTCATCTTCGTCTAATATGATTACAAAACATCGCCATGCGATCAAAAGCATGGCGATGTTTTGTGTTATTGTTGCTTATTTTTTGCATGTTTCTTTCTGAGCTGCTCTTGCTCAAAAGCCTCGCGAGCTTGGCTACCGTATAGACTTTCTCCAAACTCTGCTGCAAATTCATTCTCCGTATCAACGACGCGGTTTAGTTTTGATGTGTGAAAATCTGCATCTACTGATTTAGACGGCAACTTGTTATTGGATCTACGCATGGGACAACGCTCCTTTAATAAAGCAATATGATTGATGAATTGGAGTACGTCCTTATTATGTCTTCATCCAGTGTAGTTATGCGTGCTATCCAATGGTGTAGATTGGCTGCGCCTTCAGATGGTGTACTTGTAGCTGTGGCAGTGCCTGCTGCAGCATTTCTCCAATTAAATCTATCCCAGGCAGCTCGCTTTCTGCATGCCCTAACACGATGATCCCACAAGGACTGCCCAGAGCGGCTGCATCTCGAATATATTCCGGCGCCTCCCATTCCATGCCCTCACCGATAATAACAGCATCAAGCTGATGCTTCGCAATTAATGGTATGAGCGATGCTCCGTTTCCGCGATAGCCTACGAGCACACCGATGTTCCTGCACGGCTTGCTCTGCTCTCCTCTGAAGCGTATGTATGGCAGCTGAAGCTTATCCTTAACGGCAGTAATTATCGCTTGCAGCGGGGTAGGGGGCAGCTGAACGATCGTTGCAACTGCAGTCTCCAGTGAAATATGCTTCTGCCAGTCCAGCTTATTCACTAAGCCACGTGTAATCAGATCGGGCTGGTGGCGATGGCAATGATCGTGATAGCGATAGATCGCTAGACCATGCTTCTTAATAAACTGCTCTCGCTCATACAAAATGTCGCTATCCGCCGGCAGCGGGTAGGCTTGATGATGACTGTAGTATAACCCCTCATGTGAAATAATGAACCTAATTCCGAGCTGGACGGCCTGCTCCAGCACCTCTTGATTAGCCATAAATGTAACAGCAATTTCGCTTACCTCGTCATTTTCATTCCCATATAGCAGCTGATCTACAGTGCTTTCAAGCTCAACCGGAGAGCTTGGTAAGGTATCGATGATCTGTTTAATGGTTACGCTCATTCGCCTTCCTCTTCTCTATTCATAATCTATGAACTATAGGTTGGATAATTTGCTAGATGTTCTACTAGGCTCATCATATCGAACGAGGGAGCTCCTGTAAATGCTGTCCATTATTGCTGTCCTTTTAATAATACAAACATGAATTTGCTCATATGATGAAACGTGACTGGTAAAAGTTCGTATCTAATGAATAAACGAGTAACGATAGCAAATTTATAATAAATTGCCATTATTTATATGGTAAACTATTTAGAGTTGCAGCAATTCGGGGGGAGGTTAGCGTGATGAGGCAGCTTAAGCTAATAGGCTTACTTATAGCAGTTATAGTCGTGAATATCATTGTCCTATCGCCAGGTTTTCTTGGTGTCGATCTAACGAGTGATTCGCCATTAGAAAAATCGGCAGCACTTACATTGCTTATTTTAAGCGGTATCCTCGTTATTTATGCAAGCTATCGATTTGTATTCAAGCAGCCAGATAATAAAATTTTGCTGCGGGAGACAGAGGCTGTTGAGCAGGACGCGCAGCAAGCGTTGGTGCAATATCGACAGCATAAGCTGTTTAGCATGGAGGTCCAGCATGCGCTCGATCAGCTTCACCGTATGAAGCAAAAAAAGCTGGCGCTGCTTGATCTATTAAGCCAACGGTTTCAGCCTAGTGAACTAAGCTATAGTCGATTTTTAGGTGTCATATCCGCCGTAGAGCAGCTGTTCAATAACAATATAAAAGGTTTAATTAGCAAGCTGAGAGGCAGCGAGCTGTCGGGTCTGTCTGCTGGGGATCAGCGTATGCAGCGGATGCTATCTCCGCGCGTTACGCAGCAAAAGCAGCAGCTGCGCAAGGAATATACAGATTATGTGCTCGGCTACATTAGCTCGAATGAAGAAATTTTGATTAAGCTAGATCAGCTTATGCTAGAAACGACACGACTTGGTACTACAGATTATCGCGAGCTTGACGATATGCCGTGCATGCAGGAGATCGACCAGCTCATCAAGCAAACGAAATACTACAAGCAGTAAAGGGGAGAGATAGGGTGAAGAAAAAGTTTATTACGTTAATTAGTATTGTAGTCGCGGTATTTATTATCGTTTATATCGGAGTAAGCCTAACGACGAACATGGGGAAGACGGAAAAAGAAGTAACCATTGATGAGGCAAATAAAAGCCTGGAGAAAATGATTAAAAACATCAGCGTAACGAACGCCGCTCCGATTAAAGGGCAGGTCGACCTAGACCCTGTTTCCTTAATTGATACACTTCCAGATATCGAGAAGTTTTCGATCTCCGTAGAGCCTTCAACGTCAACCTTTGTTGAGATCTTCTCATCGACTGAAAAATCAGGAACAGGCGTCGATGGCTGGCTGAATGAGGTAGCGGAGGAGTTCAACAAAAGCGGCATAGAAGTAAACGGCAAGCAGGTTTCTGTAAAAATTCGCAATATCGCATCAGGTACTGCCACCGACTATATTCGCTCGGGAAAATATGTACCGGACGCCTTTACTCCATCTAATGAGCTGTGGGGTGAGATGGTTAAAGCATCAGGCGTGAAGACGACGCTGGTCAATGATCGTCTAGTTGGTAATGTTACAGGTGTTGTAACGACGAAAACGAAGCATGATGAGCTCGTTGAGAAGTATGGCGACATCAATGTAAAGACGATTACGGATGCAATCGCGGATAATGTGCTGTCGATGGGGTATACCGACCCATTTGCAAGCTCGACAGGTCTTAATTTCCTTGTTACGGCTCTACAAAATTTTGATTCCAGCGACATGCTAAGTTCAGCTGCAGTAAGCGGCTTCGAACGATTCCAGGCGAATGTTCCATTCATCGCTTCAACGACGCTTCAAATGCGTGAAGCTGCGAAAACGGGCATGCTGGATGCTTTCGTTCTTGAATATCAAACCTTTGTCAATGCAACAGATTTTAAGGCAGGCTATGAATTTACTCCTTTTGGAGTGAGACATGACAGTCCGTTATATGCGCTAGGCGATCTGTCTCGGGAAAAGCTAGACATCATTGAGGCATTTGGAGACTTTGTCGTGCAGGACAAATATCAAGAGGCGGCAAGTAAGAAAGGATTTAATGGGTTGAATGACTATCAAGCCGAGCTTGGTACAGTAGACGGCGCAGTCCTAACGTCAGCTCAGCGTCTGTGGAAGGAAAAGAAAAATGCGAATAAGCCCGTTGCAGCAGTCTTTGTCGCTGACGTATCGGGAAGCATGGATGGCGAGCCGCTTCATCGATTGAAGGAGTCTCTGCTCAGCGGACAAAAATATCTCGGACGTGACAATAGCATTGGTCTTGTCTCGTATTCTAGCAATGTGGAGATCAATCTTCCGCTAGCTGCATATGATACGAATCAGCAATCCATGTTTGTAGGTGCGGTGGAAAGCCTGCAGGCAGGTGGGGGAACAGCAACATTTGACGGCATCGCTGTTGCGATTAAAATGCTGCAGGATGAAATGGCTCTAGATGCGAATGTGAAGCCGCTCATTTTCGTATTAAGTGATGGCGAGACGAATGAGGGTCACTCATTAAAGGAAATTAAGAGGCTAGTCGAGGCGTACAAAATACCGATCTATACGATAGGCTATAACGCGAATATTGATGCGCTTCATGAAATATCGAGTATTAACGAAGCAGCGAGCATTAATGCAGATACGGATGATGTCGTGTACAAAATTAGTAACCTGCTTAACGTACAAATGTAGCTTGCTAGCTTGCTTGTAAAAGAAGTAATGGAAGCTTGTGCAGCATGACGATGCAGACGTTTCAGATCATATAGCTATTGAAATGAAGGAGGAGATTGCATGTCATTCAGTATGGAAGTTGCAGAGCCAGAGGTAATTAAAGCGGTGATTGAAGAGGAAATTAAGCCAGAGCCGGAAGAGGTTACACAGCTTAAAGAGCTCGCTAAAAATAATGTCAGCACCATTATCGGACTTGATGTAGAATCGTATGATGAGCGAAGCGAGATTCTACAATCGATCGATAAGTTTGGTTTATCAACGATGCGTGCGTCATCTGAGAAAAATAATATGCTGCAGGTATCGGTAGGCCGTCTAGCCAAGTCAGGGGATGAGGGCGGTCAGGTTGCGAAGGGGTTAACTGAGCTGCATATGCAGCTCAAGGATCTCGATCCGAGCGCGGTTGATTTCGCTAAAACCGGCTTTCTTGGAAAGCTATTCAATCCGATGCGCAACTATTTTGCTAAATATCAAAAGGCCGATGTTGTGATCTCTGATATTATTGGATCGCTAGATAAAGGTAAGGTTGTGCTGCGTAATGACAATACGACGCTTGAGCTTGAGCAGCAAACCTTGCGCGAGCTAACGAAAAAGCTGCAAAAGGAAATTCAACTTGGCGTGTTGATGGACACGGAAATTGAAAGTCAAATTGAGCTTGCAAAAGAGCGTGGGGAATCGGAGGATAAGGTTCGCTTTATTACCGAGGAAGTGCTGTTTCCACTGCGCCAGCGTGTGATGGATCTTCAGCAGATGCTGGTCGTGAACCAGCAGGGCATTATGGCGATGGAGGTCGTCATTCGCAACAATAAGGAGCTTATACGTGGTGTCGATCGTGCACGTAATGTTACCGTATCAGCACTGAAAATCGCGGTTACTGTTGCTAGTGCGCTATACAATCAGCAGATTGTACTGAAAAAGATTGAGCTGCTCAATGAAACGACGAATAATCTGATCAGCGGTACATCGAGAATGCTGAAGGAGCAAGGAGCAGCGATTCATAAGCAGTCGCTAGAGGCGAGTATTTCAGTGGATACGCTGAAAAGTGCGTTCTCGGATGTATTGTCTGCACTTGAGTCTATTAGCACCTACAAGCAGGATGCGCTGCCAAAAATGCGTGATACGATCAGCCAATTCCGTGAACTGGCTGATGAAGGCGAGAAGCAGATCGTTCGTCTTGAGAAAGGACAGAAGCTCGGACTGTAGCAGGTGGTGTACATGTTCGAACTTGCTATGATGATGACTTTTGCTAGCCTTAGCTAAATGGCGTGGCTAATAAATCATTCGGATTATTTACACTTATCGTTTCATGTCACACATTGCTTGATCTACTGCTATAACTTCTATAGATTAATCTACCGCACTCCAGCTATGTTGCTTGTCTCAGCTGGAGTGCTTTTTTGTTGCTTGTTATAGCCGTCGTGTTATTGTTGTCGCTGTTACAGCGATTCTGATTAGATGAAGCCAAAATCATAATAATCATACAATATTGTGTTGTCACAGATAAAAATAGAGTAGTCTAGTTTGACTGACAGTAAGTGAATTGGTAAGCTAAAAATCGCCAAGTTGGCAGACGAAGCATGGCAGCTGGAACGAAGAAAAGATACATTGTGACATATTGATTATGCACATGTGGATATCACAAGATATGTATACAAATATCAATAAATTGTGTTAATTTGTGCACAACATATCCACATCTAGTGGATAACTCCATATAATTATGGGGAAACTCGTCGAATCTTGAAAAAATAATATGTAAAATTGTTAGAGTGTATTGCGGATCGAGGAGATATTTGTTGGAAGCTGTGGATGGCGATGATTGCTTCGTAATAAAACGTATACCGATTCTGTGGATAGGTGTGCACAAAGATAAAAAGTTAAAGGGGTTAAATACCTGATTATCATTGTTCAGCCGTGCTGAGTGATAACCTTAGGGAGATATAGGGGGGAATATTAAGAGAGATAAGCTCCTAAGCCACATCATTCACTGTCGTGGTTGGATAGGAGCTTTTGTAGGTACATATGTAGATATAGCATTGGTTGTAGATATAGTAATAGATATAGAGTCTAGCCTAGGCGTAACAATATAACGTACTAGGCTGAACTTCATAGCATCGATGGATAATGTGGATATTTTATTTTGGGAGTATCGAGCTGTACTGCTTACGCAGCTGATGTAGCTGCTGCAGCTTATGCATCGCCTCTTCGCCGTGCTCTCCTGTAATCGAGATTGAGAGACTATCCACCAGCACCATCGGTGCAACGAGTGAATGAAAAGCTTCTCGCTCTCCACGATCGACATGAAGCACAATGTCGCTTTGGTCGATCATCTCAGCAACGAGCAGATCGGTAATGAGGATGGTACGATAGCCAGCCTGCTGCGACTGTTCGAGAATGACGGAAAGCTCTGGTGATGTGCGGACAAAGCCAAAGCAGAGCACGACATCCTCACCTCCTGCATGCACGAGCTTCTCATGCAAGGAATGGCCGCTCTCAGCTAAAAGCTGCACGAATATGCCAATACGATTAAGACGGAATTGCAGCAGCTGTCCTAGGCAAGCCGCAGATCCTGGAGCATGCACATAGATATGCCGTGCACTGGTCAACGTGCTCACTGCTAGATTATATTGATCGGCAAGCAGCCTTCCCTTCGTTTCAGAGAGATGGGCAGCAGCAGCGTCAAACATTTGAAAGGCGAGATTGGTAATATTGGAATCAGCCTGATCAAGCACTTGCTGTATCTTGACTGCTGGGGGTGTAAGTGAAAGCTGTGCATCCTGAAGCTGCTTCTTGAAGGCCTTTAAGTTATCGTAGCCGATTGCTTGCCAGAAGCGGGATACCGTTGAGATGCTTACACCTGCCCCTAAAGCGATATTTTCCTCGGTATAAAACGGAATGCGTTCAGCATGCTTAACGATGAAGTCAGCAATTTTTTGCTGGCTCTTGGACATCTGTTCAATCGGAATATTAAATTGAAATTGCACTGAAGACATAATTCATCACTTCCTGTTAGACGTTGAACTCATTGTAGCTGTGCATAGCGCGCTTGGCAATAGTAGTATGTAGCTGCGCGTGGCAGTGCTTCGCTGCTGCATATGCCGGTGCCTCGCAGTCACGCATGGACATCACCCGACACGCTATTGCTCATGGCAGCAATGTTCAGCGGTGCGTCGGCAACTAGAGGAAGGCAGCCTCGACAGGCCCACGCTCCTTGAGCAGCTTCTTCACTAAGCTAGCCGACTTTACGCGATGTGTTAGATCCGCTGCAATGTGAATCGCATGCTGCCTCTGTTGAATGGCTTTTAGCAGCTCGCGTGGGCAATTGATCGGATCAGGGAATTGATTATAGATCGCGCCAAACTGCAGCGGGTGATGGGTATCACTTCCTGCAATAATGGGAATGCCGATGTGCTCAGCAAGCTGCTCCACTCGCTCGATCATTGCCTCCCCATACGTATACAGATCCTTGCCATTCATATCAAAGGCATGCAGTCGCTGCAGCAGCTCGCTTGAGTGGCTAATTAGCGGATTACTGGTGCGGAATGGATGCGCACCGAACCGAATAAGACTAAGCTCATCGCACCAATCTAGCAGCTGCTCGAATTCTACGAACTTATGCTTCTCTTCATGAGGCGAAAGCATATGGCGAAGCATAAGTATGCTGTCTCGCTCACCAACGACCAATATATGTCCGCCGCCTGTAACGTCAACCTCCATACCAGGGAAAACCTTGAAGCCATTTATATCGTAATAATGCTGCTTCGTATAAGGATAGTGCTCGTTCAACTGCTCATAAATGTCATAGTAATGGTTCGTATTGAAATGCTCCGTCATCGCAATGGCATCTAGTCCTGCCTCTGTCGCCTCGGCAATGCTTTGCTGAAAATAGTTTAATGAAAAATTCTGCTTCTTAGACAGCTTAATATGGCAATGCAAATCAATATTCATAGGATGCACTGCTCCTTTCTCTGAGCAAAATAGTAGAAAGAATCATTCAATCAAAGATTAAACTAAAGCTCTAGCATGCTGCCGAGATAAAAAACGACGGTAATATAGAACGCTGATACGGCAAGAAAAGCTAGATCCTTTAAGGTAATTTTCAAATATGACAGCTTTAGCTTTTTTACCTTCGGATCGTGCATTGCATAGGTGAAGCCTTTAATTTCGAGCGCTTCCACCGTTGTTCGAGTCCGTTTCGCTGTATTAAGGATTAGGGGATAGAAGGCGATAACGGATAGCTTGAAGCTATAAATTAGCATGCGCAGGCTTTTTTTCTGAGGAGATTTTCCGCGAAGCCGATAGGAATAAAGAATGTTGTTGTACTCCTCGATTAAAATCGGCAGCATACGGAAGCCGTAAGCAACCCCAAAGCTGAATTGTGCTGGCATGCCTAAGCTTAGCAGCCCGTCACTCAATCGCTCAGGGTCCATGCTTGTGAATACAGCAATGCTGGCAAGGGTGATGACGAGCAGCTTAAGCGTTAGTGTACTTAATGCCCACGCCGCGGCGAGGCCTCCTCCAAACATTAACGAAACAACGAGCATATAGGCTGCATCAGAAATCAAGCCAATCGCAAGCACAAGCAGCACAAGCAGGCTAGGCTTTGAGGTATAGGTGAGTATGGCGATGGCAATAAGAAAGCCGAGTAAAATAACCTTATTATGAATAAACCATGGCGTGATGGCGAAAAAAGCGTACCATGCCATAAGTATACGCGGATCGAAGCGCGATAAAAAGGTCATCGACTGCCCGTAGGCGGTACGAAGCAGCTCAACCTTAATGCGCTCCACGCTAATTTTTTCCCAGAAGCCTGGCTTATGTACTGGATTAGTAATCTCCATAACGTACCTCCCGTTCTAAACGTAATAGCTATCGTGTGGGCGAAGGGCCGGCTGATGTAAGAAGTGTAAGCTGCTTCATGCGCTTGACGAATTGCTCTACGCTCAGTGCTGGCTGCTGCCATTGTAATCTATGACCAAGCTGGACGATTTGCGGTGGAATAAGTGCAGCCAGCTCTAGTAAATGAGGCTGCTGAAACACTTCCTCGCTGCGACCATCAAGCAATATTTCGCCGTTATGCATGACGATTACTCGCGTTGCCCAGTCTGCAACGAGCTGCATATCATGCGTAGCAACAACGATAGCCTGCACCTGTTCATGCAGCTCGTCGAATAGCTTTGTCATTTCGCGGCGACTAACGATGTCAAGGCTCGCTGTCGGTTCATCAAGCAGCATCACGGTTGGCTTCATCGCAAGCCCGATGGCCAGTGTAGCTCTTCGCTGCTGCCCTCCGCTGAGCAAGCGCCCATCACGCTGCTGAAGCTCTGACAGATTGAAGGTATCTATGATGTGATTGATGAAGGGTTCGATCCGCTCTTGCTTTCGAGCCTTCAAGAAAAACTCAATATCCTCGCGAATATGATCTGCAATAAACATTTCCTCTGGATTTTGAAATATGAAAGATACCGCATCGGACAGCTGCTCGGGTGTTGTGCTTCGGGTATCGTTGCCGCACACGTTTACGCTGCCTGACCACGGCTTGCGTATACCCGCGATAAGGCGTAGCAGCGTCGACTTACCAGCGCCATTGTTGCCGACAAGCGCGATACGATCTCCTTCGTATATCGTGAGATTGATGTCACGAAGCGTTGCAGTATGCTGCTTGTTCATGCTCTGATAGCCGCTTGTTGCATGGTCGATAATGACAAGTGCTTTACGATCGCTTGAGTCGGAGCTATTGTCTATATTTAATGGCTCCGGCGGGCTTGAAGCGTTATGCTCTGGTTGAATTAGTTGCTGGCCGGGCAGCGGCTGCAATAGCTGAGCTGCATGTTCGATTGTCACGGGGTACAGCTGAGTTGCTGGATCGCGAAGCTGGAGTGCAGCCATCGCTTGTGTTACCTGTGGTGGCTGAATATGAAGCTCCTGCAGCTCCTCTATTGCGGACAACGCAGCATCTACTGGCTTACTCCATCGCACACGGCCACCTTGATCAAGCAAAATAACGTTCTTGCAGAAGTCTGCGATATATTCGGTATGATGCTCGATAACGATAATTGTTTTATGATAGGTGTCATTTAACATAGCGAGCTTCTCATAGATCAGCCTCGCATGCGCGGGATCTAGCTGAGCGACCGGCTCGTCGACGATAATCACCTCTGGATCAAGGGCAAGAGCTGCCGCAAGTGCGACCATATGCTTCTGCCCACCGCTTAGCTGCCAGATCCACTGCTTGGATAGCTCCTCGATATCTAGCATGCGCAGTGCCTGCTGCGCACGCTCTTTATAGTTCTCATAGCCAAAGTTGAGCGGGGCAAAGCATAGCTCATCGAACACCGTAGGACGCACGAGCTGATTCTCAAAATCCTGAAACACATAAGCGACATGCTTAGACAGCTGAGCAATCGTTGTGCTTGATGTGTCGATGCCATTTACAAGCACCTTGCCCTCAAAATCTCCACTGTAATAGGTCGGAATGAGCCCGTTGAGACATTTGCATAGCGTTGATTTACCGCTGCCATTACTGCCGATCACCGCAACAAAATCACCGCGGGTTATGCGGAGGCTCACATCCTGTAAAGTATTGACCTCAGCTCCTGGGTAGCAAAAGGATACATTGCGCACTTCGATAATGGCCTGCTCGTCAGCGGCATGATGAGTACCTGAATGTGCGCTTACCTGTACAACCGTGTCTGTAGTAGCTAGCACGTTGGCTTGCTGACTGTCAGCCATACTGGCAATAGCATCGGCCTGCTTATCAACTCTGGCATTTACCTCCATATCGGTTGCGTATGTTTTTGCGTGTATAGCCTGTGCACCTGCTTGTGCTTGAGCCATAGTCATCATAAATGCTCTCCTTTAGGCTGTTGCTTTTTGCGCGAGCGAATGATCAAGGAGACTGTTACTAGCAAAACGAGTGCTACCCCTAGGCTAATCCATAGCGCACTACTGCCCCAGTCTGCTTCCCATTCCCAGGAGAAAAGCTCAATATCAGACTCCGCCAAAAACTCTGCAGCAGCGGCAATAGCAGCAAGCATAATCGCAATAATGATAAAGCGCGGAGTTACAAATTCAGTGATAGAGCTCTTCGCTCGGCCATCTCGTGGCTTCATACCGAGCAGGGGCTCGACTTTTCCATATAAACGCGGCACGAGATATAGAGTAGGCAGTAAGGAAAACAATGTACCAGAGACGATCATAGCGTTGAGGAATGAGAAGCCCTCGATGGCTAGTATGCTTTCAGGCAAACCTGGCACGGCTTCAAGATCCTCAATTCCAATGTAGACCTTCGCAATGTCAACAATCGTGCCGAGCAATTGGTCAATACCAATGGCCACATACGCTGCAAATGCTAGCTGTCGCTTACTGCGCGGATTAGTTACGAGCATGCCAGCCACAAAAATCGCCAGTGAGAACTGAATGAACTTCTCTAGCTCACTTATGCCGCCAAATTGCCCAAGCAGCAGCTCTCCGAAAACAAGCTCACCAACTGACGCGCCGAGTGCGGCATACAATGGATTGAAAAGGATAGCAAACAGCAGCGGGATAAAAATAAAGTACTCTACCTTTAGCTCAACTGGTCCAATTCTAATTTCGGGTAATAGCTCAGTAATCATGTTGGAGATGCCATACAACGACATAGATAAAATAAAAATCATTAGCTTTTGCTGAGAGGTGAGCTCCCATCGTTGATTTGTAGCTGATAAACGCATAACGATTCCTCCTTAAATTTGAAGTTCGCTAAGGTGACTGTGTTCACTTGATGCTTTAAGAATAGAGGGGAATTGTTAGCGATTTGTTATCGGGATATTGAGTTTGCGTTAATTATTTTCAAAATAGTTCAAATGAAAAAATTTTTTCAATATAATAGAAGGTAATACGGCATAACGCTACGAAGATCATTACGAAGAACAGTACGAAGAACAGTACGAAGAACAGTACACACCATGTGTGCGAATAGGGGAGGCGGAAGGATGAGAATTGATCTACATACACATTGTAAATGGAGCAAGCAAAGCGAGCTGTCGCGGGATTATTTGAAGGATATGCTCACACATGCATCGCAGCATTTGGATGTTATCGCATTAACGGAGCATTTTAACACGCTGCAATTTGAGGATATTTACGATCAACTGGAGCAGCTTGCGACATACGAGAATGGACATTTTACGTATAAGGGACTCATTATATTGCCGGGGATTGAAGTTGATGTGGCAGAGGGCGGACATATTGTTGTCATTGGAGAATTAATGGCGATTCGCAGGTTAAGTGAGCATTTAGAGCCGCACCGCGACCGTAGTCGGTTTATAGGGCTGGCTCAGCTGTTGAAGCAAGCGCACTCGCTTCATTGTGTGTGTATTGGTGCGCATCCGTTCCGTGAGGAAAACCCACTTTCCCATATTGCTCATGAGCTGCTGCGCGAGCTCGATGCATTTGATCTTAATGGACGTGATCTCTATAAATACGGGCTGGATATGGAGCAGCGTGTCCAGCAGCTCGCTCAGTTGCTGGAGCTGCCAGTTGTTGCAGGAAGTGATACGCATCACTATGAGCAATATGGCGCAATCGTCAGTGTTGGCGAGGGGATGGTGCATAATGTGGAGGAGCTGCGCACGATGCTACAAATGAGGGGCCTGAGCTACCAGATTGCAGAGGATTATGCGGATAGGGTACAGCGTGCAGAGCAGCAGCAGAAGCTTCTTAAGCAGACTGGGCATTATATAGCTGATTAAACGAGCGGGCATTATGAAGTTGATCAAATAAGCGGGGCATTATGAGCGAATCAAGCAGGCTGGAAATTATGAAGGTAATCGAAAAGATGGGGCATTATGAGCTAATCAAATAAGCTGAACATTATGAAGCTGATCAAGCAAGTTGGAAATTATGAAGGTAATCGAACAGATGGGGCATTATGAGCTAATCAAATAAGCTGAACATTATGAGCTATTCAAGCAAGCGAACATTATGAAGCTCCTCAAACAAGTTGGG
The DNA here is from genome assembly GCF_023715345.1 of Paenibacillus camelliae. Taxonomy (GTDB): domain Bacteria; phylum Bacillota; class Bacilli; order Paenibacillales; family Paenibacillaceae; genus Pristimantibacillus; species Pristimantibacillus camelliae. Next base: position 9,196 of record NZ_JAMBNY010000011.1, on the reverse strand, counting down.
CATTGTAAAGCTCCCCCTCCCAAATACGTGCAAGGGTATTAATATGCAATGTATTAATATGTTGCGAATGAAGTAGCGAATGAATCCACTGGTTACGACAATAGATCATCCGTGCTACAATATGATCATTTATGACAAACAAAAGAGGAGTGGATGGCACGGATATGGAGCCAATGGAGCAGCTGGAAAGAAAAATGATGACGATGAAGCTTATGCTTGTCCTCATGCGTGACCGCAAAGCAAAGCAGGGGCAGGTTCGGAGCGTTGGCTATATTAGAGAGTATGGCGAGATGCCGGATGAGATCGGTGTCTACTCCTTGGGACAGCTTACAGATGAGCAATCGTCACTCTAGCAGAGGAGCTTGGCATAAAAAAACGTCCTGCTGTTGGGAAAAGTGATATTTATATGAATGAGCTTGGCTATGCGTTGGTCTGGGCTCAAGGCTCGGTAGACCTAGTAGTTGAAGCGGAAGTGAAGGAGCTGGCGGCATTAGCTGAGCGGCTGCATTTAGCGGAAGGGGCTGTAGGTAAAGCAGTAGCTAGCCATCAGCGTGCAGAGGATGGCTCGACGATTTCCGCAAGCGAAGCTGATAGTCCATACAATGAGGATCGCAAGGCGTGGGAGAAGCTTATCGCATATTGGTTCTGCAAAGGAACAGCTAGTGAGGTATCGAGATTTCCAGCTGACTATGTGCTAAGCTTTGATGATGCACTGAATATGAATACGTGGGATATTTATGAGCCAGAGCGCTTCATAGAGCTTGTATGGGAGCATATTCAATTTACGCTGAGCGATGATAAGCTTACCATTCGCACATGTAAATGACGCAGGATAAGTTACTTGTGAAGTGAATTTTAAGTATTAAGTAGGGAAGCAGATTAAAGCAGTAACGAGAGAAGAGTTACAAGTGGTAAGCAGATTGACCGTGGGTCTATAGCAGAACTAAGCAAAAGCAGATTGACCGTAGATCTATAGCAGAACGAAGCAGAAAGCAGATGGACCGTCGATCTATAGTAGAACTAAGCAAAAGCAGATTGATCGTGGATTTATAGCAGAACTAAGCAGAAAGCAGATGGACCGTCGATCAATAGCAGAACTAAGCAGTCTGCAAATCTAACTCAGATCTATACATAGGAGCACGATAACACCGCCGTTACTGAGAATTTCAGTGACGGCGGTGTTTTTGATATGCTCTAAAGTAAGTAATCGTAGAAAGTGACGAGACTTCTTTCGTGAGTCCTTAAAAGATCGTCGTGGAATCACACATAGAAGAGCCAAAAAGGCTGGTAAAAAAGACAACAAAAGGCATCTCTAACCTTAAAATTGCTGTTGTAGTAGCACAAGATAGAAATGGCAATAAAGCAGGAACAGGGCGTGTTAAAGCCGAAGAAATCGACGCTGAGCATTTGATAAACGAGTAGAGCAAATATTATTCCAGCAACACAGAAATCAAATTATGCAACTGTCAAAATACTTAGAAGTATATAAAAATAGACCCTTTCGGGTCTATTTAAGTGAGATTTATCTTTTTCTTGCCAAAGTATGAAATTACCAGTGCAATTGGGGCAATAAGAGGCAAAAAAGAAGTCCATCCAATAAAGTAAAATATAGGAGACAAAAAAGCCACTCCACCGAAAAACATAGATAATTGGGAATTTTTCTGTAGCCCATAAACAAACAGTAGTAATCCTATGACTATCAGTATTACAAAAGAGATATTAAGTAAACTCATAACTACCTCCTCCAAGACAACAGTAAACTAAATCTATATACATTATATACCGATTTCCTTGTGAATTGTAATCATATAAACAACAATGCTTACGAAAACAGCCTATTTAAAAAGGAATAAGCAAAAAAGCAAAAAAGGAGAAAAGTAAAAAGCAGAAAAGCAGAAAAGTAAATAAGTAAATCCATATTATTCGCCTTCTAGTAAAGGAGATAAGTAGTTAGTTTCACCTATTTTAGTGTATACTGAAATTATTAAAATGAAACTCCGAAGGAGGTGTGGGATGATGATGTTGCTTGAGCAAAGGATACTTACACGAGAGGGCTGTACTATTCACTACTGGGTTTCAAATCGTGGGGATTACCCGTGGCTAATATTTCTACATGGTGCAGGAGCGGATCATGCCATGTTTCGTGAGCAAATGGATACGGTAAGCCAAGATTTTAACGTCCTGCTGTGGGACGCAAGAGGACATGGGCTTTCGCGCCCAATGGGGGACAATTTCAGCATAAACATGATTATGGAAGATTTAGCGGAGATAATGAATATCGAGCGAATCGAAAAAGCGACACTAATCGGCCAGTCTATGGGTGGAAATACTGCACAAGAATTTACTTTTTACTACCCAGATAAGGTAGAGAAACTGGTGTTAATTGACTGCACCTGTAATACGATGAAATTGACTAGGCTAGAGGCATTTTACCTAAGTATTACTCCGTTATTAACCCGTATGTTCCCATGGAAGATGTTAGTTGAAGCGAGTGTAAAAGCAAGTGCGCTAAAGGCTGATGTGCAGCAGTATTTAAGAGAGTCCTTTCAACGCATTGGTAAACGGGATTTCACCAAAATATTTTTAGCAACAGCTGCATGCTTGCATTACGAAGAGGGCTATCTAATCAATAAGCCGATACTGCTTGTTTATGGTGACCGTGACGAGACAGGAAACATTAAAAAAATCGCCCCAGCGTGGGCTGCTAGTGAGCCTTATTGTACTTGCATTGAGCTCCCTCAGGCGAGTCATTGCTCTAATCAGGATAATCCATCCGCATTTAACGTTGCACTTATTCGATTTTTAAGAAATAGCTAGAGAGGAGCAATCTACAAATGAACGATCAACCATTCGAGCTTGATAAGGATAAAAGCTCATTTATCGATAAGCTAGGTATGTATTACGAGGACTATGGGATACCGAGAATTGGTGGAAGAATTTTAGGGTTAATGCTGGTTTCTGACCAGCCCTTATCCGCAGAGCAAATGGCAACGCATTTGAAAATTAGCCGAGGGAGCGTTTCGACGAATGTAAGACTGCTGACGTCGAGTGGGCTGTTAGAGAGAACAACAGTAGCCGGTGAGCGGACGGATTATTATGTCGTTTGTGAATCGATATGGGAGCGTGCTATCCAAATTAGAATTAAAGGATTCACCAATTTAAAGCGAATTGTTGAACAAGGTATCCAAGCTGTTGAGAGCAAGCCCTCTGCCAACAATCAGTTGTATGAGATGAGGCGATGGGTTGATGTAATGATCAATAGTCATGAACAAACGTTAATGAACTGGAAAAAAGAAATGAACGATTAGCAGCTAAGTTTGAATTATTCGCATCTATTCATACTAGTGGTCATATGAATAATTTGTAGCTATTCATACAGGTGGACATATACTATAATTGGAATAAATTGATTATGCTGTTAATCGAGGTAAATGCGGCACGTAAATAATCGACGGAAGAAGGAGAGGCTGCAATTGGAGCGTGAAGCGGGTTTCTGGATTAGACTCGGTGCTGCGTTGCTGGATGGAATTATTATCGGAGTACCGTTGTATGTTTTATCACTGATTATTAGTGGTGACACTAACCGTGATGTATGGACTGATATATTGTCAGCGTTGTACTCGTTGCTGGTTCCTGTATTTTGGAACGGCTATACGATTGGCAAGCGCATATGTGGTATTCGAATTCGAAAAATTGACGACTTTATGCCGCCTACGCTATGGACGATGATTAAGCGAAATATTATTGCTGGGCTGGTGTACGGCTTAACGTGCGGCATTGCAGTCATTGTGAGCGCAGTTATGGTCGGCGTTCGGGAGGATAAGCGTTCCATTCATGATTTTATAGCTGGAACAGAGGTTGTACATGACTAAGAAGTATACTAGATCTGCTAAATGAGGCATGTGGTAAATGAAAATAGATTCGCTAGCATAGGTATGATAGAGGGAAAGTAGATATACTAATTTAATCGTTTCAGACCGAAAGCATCGGGCTTGCAAGAACAAGAATGACTTGTTCCTGTAAGCCCTTTTTTATATTACATAACTGGAAAAGTAAGGTATAATAAGGAGGTCATTCCATGTCTTTTACGTTAAGAAAGTTTGATGATCAATGGCTCGCATTAACCTTTCCATTTACAAATGAGAGATTAGAAAAAGTTCGTCTTATTCCGGGACGTAAATGGATGCCTCAGCATAGATGCTGGATCGTACCGTATACGATAAGTGTAATTTCGTATATGCAGCAGAATATGTCCGAGCTGAAGCTTGATGAGGGACTGCGAATGGAGCTAAGCGAGCTTCAGGGATTCACTGAGCTGATGGATGCAATCAACGAGAGGATGAGCCCGAGCTCTAAACCGAGCGATGATGAGCAATCAAAGCCAGCTATGACGGAATGGGACGATGAGGAACGTAAGCGAATGGTTGATGCTTTGCTGATGCGAGGGTACAGTCGCAAAACGATCCGCGTGTATGTTAATCATCTGGAATTGTACAGTCAGTATGTAAAAGAGAAGCAATATCGTTGGAGCGGAAAGTATATTTCAAGCTACACCTTGCATTTAGCTGAGAAAAAGTGTTCCTCCTCCTACATAAACCAGTGCATAAGCGCCACTAAATTTTACTTCATAAAGGTGTTAAAAGAGAAGAACGATCAGCCGTACATTCGAATGAAAAAAGAACAAAAGCTTCCAAGCGTGCTTTCCTTAGAGGAAGTAAAGCGTATATTAAACGCACTACCAAATCTAAAGCATCGTGCACTGCTATATATGACTTATACTGCAGGACTAAGAGTAGGAGAAGTTGTAAGGCTAAAAATAGAGCATATAGATCAGGAAAGAGGACTTCTCATTGTCAAACAGGGTAAAGGTAAGAAGGATCGTCAAACCTTGTTGTCCGATGCTGCTTGGCAGGTGCTAGAGGAATATATCGCCGAAGAAATGCCCCAAACCTGGCTGTTCCCAGGTCAACATCACCATAAGCATATGAGTGAGCGAACCGCACAAAAAATATTCGAAAGAGCATTGCTTATTGCAGATGTACATAAAGATGCAAGTATTCACGCTCTGCGACATTCATTTGCAACACATCTGCTAGAGAGCGGGATCGATATCCGGTATATCCAAGAGCTCCTCGGCCATCAAAGTGCAAAGACAACACAGCGCTATACGCATGTAAGCACAAAGGAGATTCGCAGGATTAAAAGCCCGCTCGATATGTAAGATGAGCGTGCGTCTGTGGTCTATGGTGATGCGGCAGTTGGTGGGAGCTGTGATGTTACTGGGGGAAGGTAAGGTAGGAGCGGGAACGGGGCCGGAGCAGGATGGAGTATGTTGAAGCGGTAGGCAGGTAAAAGTGACAAGCCATTCGGCGCATGTAGCTAAAGCGAATGCATCGCGGGACGTGAAGCACGGAGCAGATCTACAACGTCATAACGACGTAAATCCCACCGCCACGCTGCCAATTACCGCAACCGTACGTTAATCCTACCTCCTGTAGGAGATTTTATGAACAACAGCAATTAGGGAGTTAGGTGAAATATCAGCGAGTACTAATAAAAAGAAACTAATATAAGGAGTAGGTGTATGGCTACACTTAATAAAGCAAAAAGACGAAAAAAAGCCCTTGAAAAGATTATTTCAATGGTAGACAATGCATCACATGCTCTTGTAATCCATTATTCATGTGAAAGTTTTTATAATATCCCCAATGGTAGAACACCAAGAATTACCTCAATAGCTGTCAGATACTTGGCGACTGGCCAGACTAAATCATTCTCTATACATAAGGTAGCAGAATTGCAAAATGTCCCTTTCGAAGAAATTGAGATGGAATACAATCTACTTGAGAAAGAGATGTTGACTGATTTCTATAATTTTGTAAAGAATCATAAATCCTTTGATTGGATTCATTGGAATATGAGAGACATAAACTATGGGTTTGAAGCAATTGAACATAGGTATTCTGTACTCGGAGGTGTGCCAGAACAAATTAGTGACGAAAAGAAAGTAGATCTATCAAGATATCTCGTAGATATATTTGGATTGAGATATATAGGACACCCAAGATTTCAAAAACTGATAGAACTTAATAGTATTACAGATAAGGATATGTTAGCTGGAGCTGCTGAAGCAAAAGCGTTTGATGATAAGGAATACGTCAAGCTACACCAATCGACGTTAAGGAAAGTCGATTGCTTACAAACAATATTGGAAAGAACAGCTAGTGGATCTTTGAAGACCAACTCTAAATTTTATGATATATATGGAATAAGCCCACAAGGTATTGCAGAAATGATTAAAGATAATTGGTTGATAGGATTATTATGGACAGGTATTACCTTAATACTAGGGGGATATATAGGATCTTTATTTTAGTATATCCGAAGATGGCTGATACATCACCTAACACAGCATTAACGCATCGTCACAAGCTCCTCGGTCACGGTGAAGAAGTTGGCAGAGAAGCTGATTCACGTGCCAACCCTGCAAGGCTAAGTCTACGACCCGTTCCGCATACGCTCCACTTAAGCCTTTCGGGTTCGCTAATGCAGGAACGTTATCTGAAAGTACAGAAAAAAATATCTTGGAGGTCAAAATGAGTTATGCATGTCCTTGTTGCGGATTTAAATCTTTAACGGAACAACCACCAGGGACTTATGACATTTGTGAAATATGTTTCTGGGAAGATGATGGTGTTCAGTATAATGATCCGGATTATGCTGGTGGAGCAAATAAAGTCTCGTTACGAGAAGCACAATTGAATTTTAGAGAATTTGGTGCATGTGAAGAACGATGTAAACAATTTGTTAGAAAGCCGAATGAATCTGATGAATATGAAGGACCATATGATGTCTCAAAGATTCAAAGAATGCCAATAAGAGAAATAATCAATAAGATAGCTATATAAATCCAGAAGAATCATGGGAATATACTATGTTAGTAAATAGAGACAACCCAAACATTAATTTTGGTGATAATAGGATTTATAAATTATCCAAACAAGAAGTTGAAAATAGAATACAAGAAATAAGAAGAAAATTTATAAATGCAGTAAATGAGAAGCATAATTTGTAAGTATTTCTAGTATGCCTGTACCTTCAGATAACACAGCATTAGCGCTACGTCGCATTCGCTCCGCGGTCACTGGTGATGTTTCAGAGAAGTAGATTCATGTGACAACCTGCTGTGCGCAGGTTCGTTAATGCAAGAACGTTAGGTGAAACAGTTGAAAAAAATTTGTTAAAGACAATTGAATAGATTAGTTAAAACCCAAGTTAAAATCCAAGTTAAAACCCAAAATAAAACCTGAAGGTTACCCTTCTTACTTTCACCAAGAGACGCACCAGTTGGAGATCCAACTAAAAACGGAATAGGTTAAAAACAAGATTAAAAGAAGATTAAGAGATTTTCAAAAGGAAATTAAACATAAAAACATATAAGAGGGCATGGCAACATTCAGTAGTTTTTATGTAGGCAAAGGCAAGAAGCAACTGCTTCACCTAACACTTGCATTAGCGCATCGTCGCATTCGCTCCTTGGTCACTGGTGATGCTTTCGACAGAGAAGTGAATTCATGTGACAACCTGCTATGCGCAGGTTCGCTAATACGAGAACGTTATAGGAAAGAGCCGAAAAATTAACATAAAAATGAAAGTTGTGATATTCAGATGAACAAATTCATTGAACATATATTATATACCATGGTGATGGTAGAAGCTGAAGGGAAAGTACTGTTAATTAATCGGCCAGATCATTTAGGATTTCCAGGGTATATTGCACCTGGAGGAAAGGTGGATTTTCCTGAAAGTATAGTTGAAGGAGCAATAAGAGAAGTAAAGGAAGAGACTGGATTAATCATAAAAAAGATTGAATATAAAGGTCTTGATGAATTTTGTGAACCGAATACTGGATTAAGGTATATGGTATTTAATTATTTGGCTACAGAATTTGAAGGTGAATTATTGGATGACCCCCCTGAAGGAGAATTAGAGTGGGTAGATATCGGGAAAATTGATGAAATACCTGTGCAAGATTGGTTTAGAAGAAGATTTCCATTGTTCTTTAGACAGGGAACATTTGAATTAAGTTTTATATGGGATAGTCAAACAAAGAAGACAATAAAAGAAGTTATCAAAGAATATTGAGGAAGTAGTTCGAAGAAGTCGGCTCCATCCTATAACACAGCATTAGCGCTGCGTCGCATTCGCTCCTTGGTCACTGGCGATGTATTTGGCAGAGAAGGTTATTCATGTGACAACCTGCTATGCGCAGGTTCGTTAATGCAAGAACGTTATGTGACATAATCGAAAAACGAATGTTAAGTAGGCTCTTGACAGAGAAGTAGATTAAAACCGAATGGTTGAGAAGGCTTTTGGCAGCGAAGCAGATTAAACCAAATGGTTGAGAAGGCTTTTGACAGAGAAGTAGATTAAAAACCGGATGGTTGAGAAGGCTTTTGGCAGCGTAGTAGATTAAAAACCGGATGGTTGAGAAGGCTTTTAGCAGCGAAGCAGATTAAACCAAATGGTTGAGAAGGCTTTTAGCAGAGAAGCCGATTAAAAACCAGTGATCGCGCAGGCTTTTGACCGAGAAGTAGGTTCAAAAAGCGATGGTTTGAAAGCAATGAGCAGGAAGCGATTACGTCACATAACACAGCATTAACGCATCGTCGCATGCGCTCCTCGGTCACTGGTGATGTGTTTGGCAGTGCAGTAGATCCATGTGACAACCTGCTGTGCGCAGGTTCGTTAATGCAAGAACGTTAGACGAAAGATCACAAGAACTAATAGAGAAAATAGGTGATCAAATGATAAAAGAAATCATTAATTATGTTGGACATGATTTTTCAAACTTTAATAGAGAATTACATATTAGATTCGAACTAGGTGAACCGTTCAGAAATGGTTCAAATCGAAGAATTAAACAAGTTAACAAAAGAGTAATATCAATATTTGAAGAGACATTCAATCAAGATGACTTTATCTATGTCTACATTAAAGATTGGGAGAATGAAATTGATCCGATGTTTGGGAATACTACCCCTAAATATATTTATGAATTAATAAATCGAATCAATTTCATAAATCTAAAGCCTTGCTAGATCTAGCTTTCTAATGTACAGAAAAAGGAGTACCTCCCTAAATCTCGAATTGATTAAGTGACCAAACGAAACCAATGAGATGAGGTGTACTCCCA
>NZ_JAMBNY010000111.1 GCF_023715345.1 Paenibacillus camelliae | reverse complement strand
AATGAGCAATCAAACACTTTAATGGAGAGTTTGATCCTGGCTCAGGACGAACGCTGGCGGCGTGCCTAATACATGCAAGTCGAGCGGAGTTGATAGGAAGCTTGCTTCCTTGAGACTTAGCGGCGGACGGGTGAGTAACACGTAGGTAACCTGCCCATAAGACTGGGATAACATTCGGAAACGAATGCTAATACCGGATACGCAA
>NZ_JAMBNY010000110.1 GCF_023715345.1 Paenibacillus camelliae | reverse complement strand
GTCGAGCGGACTTGATGGAGTGCTTGCACTCCTGAGAGTTAGCGGCGGACGGGTGAGTAACACGTAGGTAACCTGCCCATAAGACCGGGATAACATTCGGAAACGAATGCTAATACCGGATACGCAATTCTCTCGCATGAGAGAGTTGGGAAAGGCGGAGCAATCTGTCACTTATGGATGGACCTGCGGTGCATTAGCTAGTTGGTGAGGTAA
>NZ_JAMBNY010000109.1 GCF_023715345.1 Paenibacillus camelliae | reverse complement strand
TTACCTCACCAACTAGCTAATGCACCGCAGGTCCATCCATAAGTGACAGATTGCTCCGCCTTTCCCAACTCTCTCATGCGAGAGATTTGCGTATCCGGTATTAGCATTCGTTTCCGAATGTTATCCCAGTCTTATGGGCAGGTTACCTACGTGTTACTCACCCGTCCGCCGCTAACTCTCAGGAGTGCAAGCACTCCATCAAGTCCGCTCGAC
>NZ_JAMBNY010000010.1 GCF_023715345.1 Paenibacillus camelliae | reverse complement strand
GTGTGTTCCAAGCGTTGGACGAATGGATAAGAAGAAGGCTTCGAATGTGTATATGGAAAGAATGGAAGCAGCCGAAGACAAAGGTCAGAAAACTGCTGTCGTTAGGCGTTTCGAAACAAAAGGCACATGAATGGGGAAATTCGAGGAAGAAACACTGGCGAATTGCATGTAGTCCGATTCTTCATCGGTCAATGAACAACCAATATTGGTCATCTCTTGGACTGAGAAGTTTAACGGACAGATACAGTCTTTTGCGGAATATGACATGAACCGCCGTGTACCGAACGGTATGCACGGTGGTGTGAGAGGACGGGGGCTAGCCGCCCCCTCCTACTCGATTTATGTTGAATTTGTGAATGAGGAAGTAACTTAATTAGCAGCTAAATTTGCAATAACATTATGTAGTAAGATCTTTCTAAAAAGCATATGGTTAGTGATAACAATATAATCTACAAGATGACATGCAACCGGACTACTATCCCTTCGTATTAGTATGACACGGATTTGATAAGTTGAGGTATACATCATATGAATAAAGAATTAATTGTTGATGTCGATACTAGTTATCGGCAGGCAGAACAGAAAGCCAAGCAATATTTTGCATCATTATATAAGATTGTTAAGGAAAAAACGTATGCTCCTGCTTTGACAGAGGACTTCAGATTATGGAAGGAACATCACACTCAACATGGATCCTGGTTATCCTTCCTGTCACCAAGAAGAAAATCAAAAGCTGGGCATAATTATAGTTATATTCAATGGCTGAATCGTACAGGCAAATTGGATGATTACCTCGATCGAAGCATCTCCTATATTTATATGAGAGATTTGGGCAAAGCCTTGGATTCACCTGATACTGAGGCCAAAATTCAGCGTGTTGCTGCTGACGTTAAGCAGCGCTTGCTTCGTTCCACGAAAGGCAAGCAAGACGAGCAGTCAGAGTTTTTCAGCTTAGTAGAGCTGTATCGGTGGGCACAGAAGGAAGATGTAGAAACAGCTGTAATCTGGGTGTTAGAGAAGCTACGGAATGTTGCGTCTCATATCCCCGAGGGAATGAATGCCGAGCATGCCCAGCGCAAGCTGATTAAGATTATTGTAGGTGTTGTCCTACATGCGAGTGAAGAGATAAGTGAAGAGACATCGACTGAAGAACGTGCTCGTAGACTTGATGAAGCGATAAGGCTTGGCTATTCCTATGGATTGACGTACCCATTCATAGATGATTTGCTCGATGCGCAGGTGTTAACGGATCAAGAGAAAGCAGAATATTCTCGAGTAATACGAGCTGCGCTTTGCACGGGTACGGTGCCGCAGGTTGGCGAATGGACGGGAGAGAACAACGCTTTAATGCTCTATATTCACGCAGAGCTAACAGAGGCTTTTGAATATATTAAGCAGCATCAACAAGACGCGCAGAGTCAATTTTTTGAGCTGGCGTATACATTCTTTCATTCCCAGGAGCGTGATAGAGCTAAGAATTTATCCGATGCTGCGTATACGAACGAAGAGCTGTATATTCCTGTTATATTGAAATCTGCTGCTTCCAGATTAATAGCAAGATCTGTCATTCGTGCTCCTCTTGATCAAGGCTTTGAGGATCGAACCTTCTTCTATGGTATTTATAATCAGCTGGCAGACGATTTTGCTGATATGTTCGACGATATGAAGGATGGAGCGGTAACATCCTATACCTATTATTTAACATACCGAGATCAGCGACCAGATCTCATTAATCCCTATGAATTATACTGGACGGTTATATACTATTTGATTCACGAGGTTTATCATTCCGATGCTAAGAGCCGTGAAGTTATTCTTAGTCGTGCCATCAACGGTCTCAAGCGGTATAAAGCTAGAATCGGTACGGAACAATACAATCGAACGATGGACATATTCGCTTCCGGAAATTCCGTGTTGAATCGGATCATTCAACGACTGGTGCAAAAAGCTGATGATGTGGATTTCTTTGACAAGCTACTGCGAGATCAATTTATTAACAATCTTAAAAACGAACGCAAGCTTAAGGAAGAGTTTAAGAAGACGATTCAGGCGACACGTGAGCAAATTAATAGCACGCTACAGATCGCCAAGTCCGACGAGCTCCTTGCTACAAAGGAGATACTAATCGATGCGGCAAATTATAGCCTGGCAGGAGATGCTAAACGGCTGCGACCAATTATAACTTGGTTCATGGGTGTGCAGGAATATGGATTCAAGCCGGAATCGATCGTGCCTTTATTACGATCATTAGAGTACATGCATACTGCTTCTCTTATATTTGATGATTTACCATCACAGGATAACGCGTCTATTCGAAGAGGGCGCTCAACACTGCACCAGATACACAATAGTGCAACTGCAGAATTAACGGGTCTATATCTCATTCAAAAGGCGATTCAGGATCAAACCTCGCTTGACCAATTCGACCCGAAAGCCGTACTTAAGCTTATTCATTATTCTTCGCGTACAACAGAGGAACTCTGTATGGGGCAGCTAATGGATCTAAACGCTAAAGGGAAAGCATTAACGCTGGAGCAATTAAATATGATTTGCTTCTACAAAACCGGAATAGCCTTTGAGGCTGCCTTACTCATGCCGGCTATACTTGCGAACGTTGATGATCAGGAAATATCGCTACTAAAAACATTCGCTTATCATGCAGGAATCGCTTTTCAGATTCAGGATGATTTACTTGATCTGGAGGGAGACGCGCATTTGCTTGGAAAATCCGTAGGTCAGGATGCTCTGAACAATACGTCAAATTTCGTTACCGTATTAGGGCAGGAAGGTGCGAAGAAGGAGATGTGGAAGCACTACTGTCTTGCTATGGAAGCGTTGAAGGAGATGCCGCGGCGAACAACATTTTTGCAGCATATATTGAATTACTTAGTCAATCGAGACCGTTAAGGGGTTATAACAACAATGGCGTTGCAGGGATAACCTCCCCGCAACGCCATTTATTCATGTATTGTAATAGGATTAGCTTTTGCGCCCTATGTTGAAGGAGTCGGCTGCACGCTATTTATAGCAGTGATGTGCAGATGTTCCCACTGAATCGAAGCATCATGCTTAACGACGTTAATGACTCGCTGCTCACCAGCTAATAGGTCGAAGTAGTTATCCTCAAAGCTAACGGCCTGATTCATGATTTCTAGCTTAACCATACGTGCTAGTGCGTGATTTGCTTTAACGGTAACGCTTTGTTGTTCATGGTTGATGCTCCACTCGAGCTCAGCAGAAGGAAGCGAAAGCTCCTTATGATCTCGTAAATAATAATAGTTATTGCTGACAGGCAGATCATTAGAGGACATGACAACGACGACGTCGCTTGCCTTCCATGTCGTTAAATAGAGAGCTTCTTCAATTATGCCAATAGGTGTGCAGCAGCCTGGCTCCACAACAACATCATAGCTTTCCGAAGCAATCTGTTCACCTGTGAATGAGGCAAGTGTGACAGTGACCTTACCGGAATAGCGCTCAAGCGTATCATTAACGACATAAAATTTCATTGGCTCATGAGGCTCATGTTCCATCGATAGTAATACAGGAGCAAAAAAACTTCTAGCGTAATAGTAAGATGCTTTTGGAAGCAGTAAATAATCGACTAAGGACCAGCTGGTACCCGGCCAGCTATCGTTAAACTGCCAGATTAAAGCTCCGCTTGTTCGGTGCATATGACGACGGTAATGCTCAATACCATACTTCAGTCCTTCAGCCTGTGTAAGCATTGAGAAGTTCATGTACTGCTCAATGTTTTGCGGGATATCGGTATATCCCTCCATTAATAGAATCCCCTTTAGATGATTCGTGTCCTTGTTCCGATAAGCCATCTCATCGCTATTCCAGTAAAACTCACCTTCTGGAATATAGGATTGCAGCGTAAAGCGATTAGCCGAAGCATGCATGCCGAATTCACTGCTAAACAACGTAAAGTCCTGCTTATAATGCTTGAAGCTAACGCCCTCAACACTGTAATCAAGCAGTGGAATGTCTCCAGAGCGGCGCGGGTATACAGAGCCATGCCATACCTGCCAGTTGTGACGATCACCTACATCTGGATCGTTCGCATCATCGCCGCCATAGGGAGATGAGGGCCAATAAGGACGATCAGGATCCAGCTCCTCCAGCAGCTCAGGAATCCACTCATGATAGATGGCTTCTCCATAAAAGGGGGAAGTGATGCTGCCTTCGGAGGATTTCATATCATAGAGCCAGTCGATCTCATTGTTCCCACACCAAAGTGCAAGGGAGGTATAGCTGCGCAATCTCTTCACATTATCGATAATCTCTGCCTTCACATTGTGCTCGAATGGCTGATTAAAGTCCGGGAACAAGGTGTTAGCAAAGGCAAAGTCCTGCCATACTAGCAGTCCTTGTTCATCACATTGCTCATAGAAGATGTCCTTTTCATATATTCCTCCGGCCCAAACACGTAGCATATTCATGTTGCTAGCGACGGCCAGCTTAATATGCTCGATATAACGTTGATCTGATATCGTAGCTATCATATGATCTGCAGGAATCCAGTTTGCTCCTTTGGCAAAAAGCTTTACGCCATTAAGGACAAATTGGAAATGTGGCTGCCCTTGCTCGTTCTCTAGCTGTAGCTCGATGGTGCGAATCCCAACACGTTGTGACTTTTTAGCGACGCACACATCATTAACGCTATCAATGAGCTCCACATGCAAGGTATACAGATACGGCTTACCTAAGTCATGTGTCCACCATAGCTGGGGCTGAGCAACAGTAAGCAGTACGGTACAGACATTGCCTTTTACGCTGGCCGTTTGCTGAGTAACAGCTGTTTCGTTTGTGCTAGCAGTATGCTGATTGTTGGCACTGTTGTTTGAGTTAACTGTCTGCTGAGTGATTCGGCTGTGCGCTACGTTAACAGTTCGCTTAGCGTCAGCACTGCTTCTATTGTCCAGCTCAACGGTATGCTGCGCCACGATGCTGCCCTCGGCGTCATACAGCATAGCTCGACATTGATATTGTGAATAGCTTCTTGCTTTTGTTAGCTCGACATTTACTTTAAACTCGGCGTGTTGATCCTGAATTTGATTTGTTTGCACATGCAGGTGCTCGATCGTTATTCTGTGCTTCTGCTCGAGCCTAACCTCTTTCCATATCCCAACGGTAACGAGACGTGGGCCCCAATCCCAGCCCCAATTCATCGCTGCTTTACGTATCCATGGTCTTTCCTTCGTATAGGACGACCAGTCGAACAGCATTTTGTTTTCATAGTGAAGATGGAGCGGGTCAAACCGTATCGCAATAACGTTTTTTCCATTCTTCAGTAGCCTCGTAACATCAAAGCGATACGTGCGATGCATATTTTCTGCTTTGCCAATTTCTACACCGTTAAAGTAAATGGTAGCAAACGTGTCGAGGCCTTCAAAAATGAGCTCATGCTTTAATGCAGTAGATGACTCGGATTGCTGAGTTGAATGAACAGTCTCATGCTGGAATGACTTGCGATACCACCATTCCTTGCGCTCAATAAATCGGCTTGCTTGATCCTGATGCCCAAAGTACGGATCAGGAATGAGTTTACGCTGAATATAGATCGAATGGATATCTGCTGGCACGGAGGTGTTAATCCAAAAACGATCATCCAGATCCGCAGCAGCTAGCTCCAGCGGCCTGCGTTCCCCGACTTCAAAGCCTTGTACCTTCCAATTATTATGCAGCTTCATCGATATGCTCCTTCCTATTGATACGTCATCTCTCTATACTCGCTTGGAGTAATACCTGTATCCTTCTTGAACAGCTGACTAAAATACTTCACATCGGTATAGCCAACATGGTTTGCGATTTCGCCTACCTTCAATCTCGTCGTGCTTAATAGCTGAGCTGCACGCTTCATGCGCTGCTGTGTAATGTAATCGCTAAAGGTCATGCCTGTTTCTTTCTTGAACAGCTCACTCAAATGGCTAGGATGAATATGGATTCGGTTCGCTACCTGTTGAAGATTGAGATCTAGCTCAGCATTAGATTCAATAAAGCTTTTCGCTTTTTGAACATGTGATATTGTCGAGCTAGCAAGCTGATGATGATACATTTTCATGACGGAATGAATATATTGGAACAAGCAAACAGAAGGCTCCATCTCTCTGCTATAACGGAAAAGTATGCTAAGAGGGTAGAGACTTGCTCTGTCGATGGCTTGCTGTGCCCTTGTTAGCCATTGATTCACAATCGTGACGACATGCTGCATCGCAGCTTCTAATGAATCAAGTGTAAATTGTGGATGCGCTAAATGCTGCTGGATGTAATCATTCACCCATGTCTTCAACGATAGCGGATCATCCTCAAGCAGAATTGTAATTAGTTGATGCTCATGGCCTGCTGTACAGGTGGTAGGTGCACCTGCTCGTAAGAGCATATCGTCATACCGAGTAATGGAATCGTTAATCAGACGATGATAAGGCTCGATGTGCAGGGCGGATTTATAGGAATCATGTAAATGTACTTTGTTATGAACAAGCTGCCCAATCGTGACATTGAGCTGGCAACGCAGCATGCTTTTTATCTTCATGACAGCTTGCTCGTTACGACGAAGCTTAAGCTCACGTTCACGTTCATCCTGCATGTGAGGAACAGGCATAAGCACGATGACACGCTCCTGTTGAATAAATGTTTCACATTGAAGCAGCTCTCTGCAGATGTTTTCAATCGCAAAGGAGAGCAGCTTTTCCTTCTTAGGTGACTCATTCCAGCCGCTGCCTGTAATCATCCACACTTGATACCCCAAAATCTGTTGCGCCTGACTGTCAGGATTCAAGAGCTGCAGCTCTTCAAGCTCATTCTGTTCTTGAATAGGCTCACCGTGAATGATCCACTTTTCGAGTAAATGATTTCGACGGGCAAGCTGCTCTTGATTATGCTGATGACTTTTTTCCTCGAGACGCTGCTTTGCTCTTAGAACCGTTCGGATAATATCATCGGGCCTGCTCGTTTTTAGTAAGTAGTCATTGATTCCTTGGCGTATCGCCTGCTGGGTATAGCTGAAATCATCATAGCCAGTCAAAATAATAATATCTAAACTAGGTAAAATCTCTCGTGCTTCTTCGGCAAGCTGAAGTCCGGTTTTTCCAGTCATGCGAATATCGGTTAACAAGATATCAGGCTGCTCTACTGGAATTCGTTCCATCGCTTCCTCTGCAGATGCCGCAGGCTCTAAAAAGGTTAGTCCTAGCTCATCCCACTTAATTACGGTGGCTAATCCGGTACGAATAATCACTTCATCATCTACAATCATAATTTTCATCATGGCTTATCTCCTATAATTGGAGTGGTGAAATAAATTTGAGTTCCTTGGTTAGCACTGCTCTTTATATGTAATCGTGAATCGGGACCATAGTGTAGGATGAGGCGTTCGTTTACATTGCGTAAGCCGTAAACCTCATCGGAGCTTTCATCCTGCATCGAGGATTGCAGCATTTGCTGTACAAACTCAAGCCTTTCAGCGCTCATGCCGACTCCATTATCGAGCACCATATAGTGAATAAGATTACCCTTTTGCTCAATACATACGGTAATACTGCCTTTGCCAGTAAGCTTTTGAATGCCGTGAATCATCGCATTTTCTACAAGTGGCTGCAGCAATAGCTTGAGCATATAATGATTCGTTACGTCAGCATTCACAATATAATCGACGTCAAATTTATCAGGGTATCGGATGTTTTGTATCGTTACATAGTTTTTTACATGTTCGATTTCATGCTCAATTTTACAAAATTCATTGCCCTTGTTTAGACTAAAGCGCAGAAAGTCACTTAGTGCGCCGATCATATCTGCAATTTTTGATTGGTTCTCCATTAAAGCAATCCATTGGACGGAGGAGAGTGTGTTATATAGAAAGTGAGGGTTGATCTGGGATTGCAGTGCACGCATATCGGCTTCTTTTTTTCGAACTTCAATCCGAACAACCTTTTTCTTTAATTGCTCAATATGCTTACTGAGCCTGCTATAGCTCTTGGCCAGCTCACCTATCTCATCATTAGAGCGGCTATGATAGACAGGCATCGGCTCGTCGGGATTGATCTTGGACAATAATCTTGTAAGCAGTCGTAGTGGATTCGTAATATGACGCACTGTAAATAGTATTAAAAAACCTGTAATCATAATCGATATGACGACGGTAATGATGGCGAATTTTAGAATGGAGCTGCTTTCAGCTCGGTAGATATCGTGAGGATACATACCGATAATACTCCATTGCTCATAGAAATTAGGGGAGTACAGCATGACGTGGCGAGTGCCCTCATAGCTATATCGATTTACCCCTTTATGAAACTCAGCTTTTTCTCTAGCGTCCTTCACTAATAATGGATAATAGTGGCCCATTGCTTCAGTAAGCCTATCTTTTTGTGAGGCAGCGATAATGATATTGTGTTCATTAAGGATGTACATGTCACCTTGCTTACCGTCCAGTCGAAAATGGAGGAGTGAGTCAATGAGCTGCTGTTCATTAACACTAATAGAAATCCAGCCTAATGTCTCGTAGTTGTTAATGCTGCGCAGTGGGCGAGCGAACGTAATGATGCGATGCTCTCCTGCATAATTAACGACGGCATAAGGATTACTCCATACCTTTTTGTTCACGGAGCTGATATCTAGATGATTGGATAGGTCGGAGGAGTACAGGCTCGAGGTTGATATCACATCAGGTGAGCCCTTCGTATATAGCGATATATCAAAGATATGGTCCTTAGAGCTGACGAGATTCGTTAGTATGCTCAGAACGACCGATTGCTGTTGTCCTGTAGGGCTTGTGCTGCTAGCATAGGCTTGAATTTCTTGCAGGCCAATTAGAAAGATGGACGTTCGCTCAATATCCTGCAGCTGATACTTGAGACTCGCTTCCATCTGATTTAATATATCGTTGCCTGTTTGATCAATGTTTTGACGGTTTCCCTGCAGTGAGATGTAGAAGGAATATATCCCCAGTAGCAAAATCGGAAATATCGTAGATAATATCATAAGTATCGTTAGCTTTTGACGTAAAGATTGATCAATCCATCGCTTCAAGAATATATCCCCTCCACAAATCGAAGCATCTAACCTTTCACTGCTCCAGCGGTCATGCCCTTCATCACCTGCTCCTGAAATAGTAAAAATACGATAATGGTTGGTATGACGGATAGCGTCATTGCTGCCAGCGTTAGACTATAATCCGTCTGAAAGCCATCAGCGAAGTTGGAAACAGCAAGTGGTAATGTTTTTAATGTAGACTTGCTTATAAATACTAATGCAAACGAAAAGTCATTCCAGGAGTGAAGAAACGTTAAGATCGATACGGTCGATAGAGCAGGGAGTGAGATCGGCAGCATAATTCGGAAGAATACGCCCCATAAGCTAGTACCATCTATATAAGCTGCTTCTTCTATTTCCTTCGGAATGGTAGATAAATAGGCCGTTAATATAAAAATTGCTGTCGGCAGGGCGAAAGCTGTATAAGGTAATATAAGCGCCCAGTAAGAGTTAAGTATGGATAGCTGCTTCATTAATATAAAAAGGGGGACCAGCGTGCTATGGATCGGAATTAACATGCCGACAACAAAAAAGAGCATCGTTAGGCCCTTTAGTTTGAAATTAAATCTAGCAAGTACATAAGAGGTCAGACCAGAAAGCAATAAGGTAAACAATAAGGCAATGATGGATACGAGCGTCGAGTTGCGGAAAGCTACACCCATCTTAGACGTTGTCCATGCGGTAATAAAGTTATCGAACATCCATTGATTAGGCAATGCAAAAGGCTCACTAAAGAACTGTGCATTGGATTTAAATGAGCTTAGAATAAGCCAAAACAAGGGATATATAGTAAGAATGCCATAAATCGTAATGAATATCCATCCGATCGTAGATACGATTCTACGAATGGAATACGTTTTTTTCATAGAATAGGGAGAATGAAACGCAAGTTTACTCATGATAACCTCCTTTGCAGGTGCTTTATTTTCTTCTGCTTGTTAACCATTGACTCGTACCGATGAGTAATAGGCTAATGATCACAATCGCTGTGGATATGGTGCTGCCATAGCCATATCGAAAGGTTGAGAAGGTAGCATTATACATATAGGTCGCGAGTAGCTCAGTCGCATGTGCAGGACCTCCACGTGTCATGATATAGACGAGATCGAATGATTTTAAGCTGCCTGCAATACACAAGATTAATGCAACTTGAATGGTTCCCCATATCATAGGCAATGTAATTTTGAACAGCTTCGTGAAGCCCTTTGCGCCGTCTATTTTAGCTGCGTCATCAAGCTCCCCTGGAATATTTTGCAATGCAGAAATAAAAATAATGAGATAGAGTCCGACAAAGCTCCATATTAGTGGTGGAATTAACGAAAAGATGGCGATGTCAGGATCGGATAGCCATTCCATTTTTAATGCGCTTAGATTTAAGGCATCTAATAAAAAGTTTAATATACCGATTTGTGGATGATAGACATAGTTCCATATGAGCCCGATGACGACCGTTGATAGCACCATTGGCATAAACACCGCTGCTCTAAGAAAGCGCTGAAGCGCATTGCTTTTATATAAAATAATCGCCAGCAGCAAGGCGAGAGGGACTTGCCCAAGAACAGAGGCGAGTACAAAAATCACATTGTTACCGAGAGAATGCCAGAATATGCTGTCGCTTAGAAGCTCTTTGTAGTTTTGCAAGCCAATAAAGGCCGCTTGCCCGATCCCTGACCAGTTAAATAGGCTGTAATATGCTGACCATATAACAGGGACAAACACAAACAACGAATATAGAATAAGCGAAGGAGCTAGCGCTACAGCGATAAATCGTTTGACGGTTGCAGAATTCATGATCTCACTCCTTTAAAGGAGTAGCTCTCCATAATGGAGAGCTACGTCCAATCCTTCGATTAATTAACAGCTCCAGCTTGTGCAGCTTGGATTCGTTTCGCAATATCCTCTGGATCTCCGCCAAGCAGCAGCTCCTGTAAGCCGTTATTGATGGCTTCTACTGCAGCAGAGCTAAGCTTGGAATCATAGACAGGAACGATTTTTGTTTCCTTCATTAGCTCTGTCAGCTTAATAAATAAAGGGTTAGCTTTAGAAGGATCTAGCTCAAGATTGTAGCTAATTAGTGTACTGCTCTCTAGTGTAGCTTTTTGTCCATCTGGGCCAGCTAGCGCATAGAATAGCTTCATTGCAGCGTCCTTTTTAGCACCAGATAGCTTTTTGTTGACGCCAAGACCAGTCCCAACAACGCCAGCTGTTGTTTTCGCAGCACCTTTACCGCCGTCGACTGTAGGCAGAATGGTAATATTGGTTGCGTTTAATATCTCCTCGGAAGCAGTGTTTACTAGTCCAGCTACTGCCCAGCCACCGTTAATCACCATAGCTGCTTTCCCTTGTGTATATAGCTGCAACATTTGGTTTTCATCAATGCTGTTGAAGCCTTCCTGATAAGCTTTTGCTTCTCCTAGCTCTTGATATAGCTTCAATGCCTCAATAAATTCTGGGTCTGTAAAGCTCGCTCCACTCTGATCAACTGCTTTAAGGAACCATTCTGTCCCAGTTACTCGATCACCGATCGTGGAGAAGGTAGTAGATTGAGCGACCCAGTTTGCTTTATTGCCTAGAGCAATGGGGATAATGTTATTAGCATTAAAGGTATCGACGGCTTGTAACAGCTCATCCCAAGTGGTAGGAACCTTTACGTTGTACTGCTTGAACAGATCCTCGTTATAATATAGCAATGAGCTTGGTGCGAGATTCATAGGCACAGAGTAGATATTATCCTCGACCGTGAAATCGACCAATGCATTTTCGATAAAGTTGTTTTTCCACTCCGCGTTCTGATCTAGAAATTCATTAATAGGCTGCAATAGATCACCCTGCACAAACTCCTTCGTCATAGCACCCGGCCACATAACGAATAAATCTGGCATTTCATCAGCAGCAGCAGCTGTTCTCAGTCTAGTTTTCAATCCATCAGTTGCCAGTGCTTCAATCTCAAGCGTAATATTTGGATTTTCAGATTGAAAGTCTTCTAATATTTTGCGCATGGCTACCGCTTTAGCATCTTGTCCGGACCAGTTATTCCAAATGGTAAGTGTAATTTTTTCTGTAGACTTATTGGTGGAGCCGTCGCTCGATGAGTTTGAACCGCACGCAGCAAGAAGAACAACGATGAGTATTCCGACTAGCCCTAACTTTGCAGCTTTAAACATTTAATATTTCCTCCCTTTATATGAATATGTTGTAATTGTAAGCGTTTAATAGAGTGAGGGTAAGGTGAGAAATATCGGATGCAGGGTAGAAATGTTTCGGCAATGAGGTCAAGAGGTGGCATAATGAGAGGAGAGGGACGAGCTAAATAATAACGGCAGTGTACATCGCCTTGGTTAATATCATGGGCAAAAAGCGATGAAGAAACACTTCATCGCTTTTTTTGTGCAGGTAACATATCTGCTCTGTTGGCCTACTATCTCTTGAAGCACTGTTTTCAGGTCCGTACATGGGGCAGCAGCTTTTTATGCTTTCGTCGGAAGGGAAGGGGCAGATTACTAAGGTATGCCTCATCAACTTTATGGCTAGCTGCAGCTGAGCAACGTTTACACACCTTCATTTGTTCCCCATGTGATGTAGTGCGCGTATATAACAGTTTAATTCTTGTTGCTAGACAGATTGGGCAAGTGCCTCTACCTCTTGCTGGTACATTCCAAAGTGCCTTACCTCTATTTACTTTTGGCATTCATTTCCTCCTAATTTTTGTAAATAATGCTTTAACGTTGACCTCATTGTTACGGGATGTTGCGGGATACTGTAATTATAATAAGGACGTGAATTAGAACATATATCCAGAATAACTAGAGCCATTCTTTACATATAAAAAAGCCACATCAGAATTTATCCAATGTGGCTTATCGGGTCTATTTTCTCGAATAGACGATTTTTTTAATGCTTTCGCAAGAGAGGAAGAATTGTTCTGATAGTTGATCGATGGTTAAACCTTCAGAAAATTTTCTTCGAATCTCATCGTTTCGGAGGTTCAAATATGTTCTACCCCCGGAGTTTTCGCCCCATCCTTTTCGCGAGCTTTCAGGAGTAGGGATATATACCATTCCACCTTGGATATACTTCTGGACTTCCTTTAGTAGATCGCTTGGTAGAATAGTATCAGCGTTTATATATTTCATCGTTGCTCTGCCCCTTAAAATTTTTTCGAAGTTTTAAGGAAGCAAAGTCTTAACTACAAACGCGTAATCACCATATATTTGTTAGCGGTAAATGTTTTTCCAGCTCCATACAACAACCGCCGTTGTTTGTAGTTCAGACTTTGCATGGAGCACATCGTAGTAAAAACGAACATTTTCATTCCCTCCTTCTTAAAGGATAACAATAACATTCTAGAAGATTATACCATATGATACCTTAGATACCCTTATTTTCAAAAGAAGTTATTGTATACAGATATTCCTATTATATTGGTTTGGATTAGCACAGAAATATGTAAAAGATAATTAGAATCGTTTTTTACATAAATGCACGTTGCTTACAATTGTTCAGATATCAGGATAGTAATAACTTTAAACGAAAAAAAGCTGCAGCCAATGTGGACGCAGCTTTCTTTATATATGTCTAGACCAGCATTTGCTGGATGAGTTCCTTATTTTTTGCTTTGAACAGATCATTGTGCGAGGATACCATACCATACGAGGTAGCATCCGGTGTAATATATTGCTTCGCACGATTTGCTGCATTAGCAGCATCCTGAAATGTGCCGGCGATGAGATGGAGCTTCCCTTCATGAGTTAGCACATCTCCCGCAGCAAAGATACCCGGCACGGAAGTCTCACTCAGCGGCGTGCCGTCAATGCAATATTCATTCTTCATCTTAATGCTGACCTTGCTGTTGTTAATAAGCTCCTTCTCATGCTCATAGCCGTGACACACAATGACTTCATCGACTTGAAGCTCGATGGAGGAATTCTCTTGCTGGTTGTGCAGGATAACACGTTCAATAACGGTGTGATCATCAGAAGCAATTAGCTTCTCAATCTCTGTATTTAGTAGAAATTGCACCCCGTTCTGCTGTACCTTTGTAATCGTGGCCTCGTGTCCCTTCAGTGTATCCTTACGATACGTAATATACACCGCCTTGGCGATTTCGCTTAATTCATGTGCCCAATCTAATGCAGAGTTACCTCCACCTGAGATAAGAATCGTTTTATTATGAAAGCGTGCGTACGACTTCACGGTATAATGCAAATTCGTTACCTCAAACTTTTCGGCGCCCTCAAGCTGCAGCTTCATCGGCTGCAGAATTCCTCCACCGATAGCGACAATAATCGTTTTAGAGTAATGCAGCTGACCGGAGCTCGTATGGAGGACGAACAAGTCTTCTTCGTCCTTGTCGATGGAATTAACCTTTTCATTTAACACAACGGTAGGGTTAAAGGTTAATCCTTGCTTGATAAGCTGCTGAATTAATTGCTCTCCTGTTACTGGGGTTAGCCCGCCAACATCCCAGATCAGCTTCTCAGGATAGACATTGACTTTACCACCCAGAAAGGATTGAAACTCGATAATTTTGGTTTTCATCTCTCGAAGCCCACAGTAAAAGGCAGAATACAATCCGGCTGGTCCTGCTCCGATAATCGTTACATCGTACACATCTTTAGTGTTCATCCTTGTACCTCCATTAACATATTCCCGTTCACATGATGTCTTCCAATCGGAATTACCGATGGAGAATCAGATATTGGATCCTGAATGACTGTACAGTCTAACCCAAAGACGTCCTTAATCAATTGACTCGTAATGACCTCTGAAGGAGGGCCCTCTGCAATAAGCTTTCCTTGACGCAGAGCAAAGATATAATCTGCATATCTCGCAGATAAATTAATATCATGCAGCACCATTACGATCGTTGTACCGTAGTTTCGATTAAGATCGGTTAGTAAATCTAAAATTTCAACCTGATACGTAATGTCTAGAAATGTAGTTGGCTCATCGAGAAATAAGATATCGGTTTGCTGCGCCAGTGCCATCGCAATCCATACGCGCTGACGTTGACCACCCGATAATTCATCGATATTTCGATTAGCGAGCTCTGTGATGTTCATAATGTCCATCGCTTCGGCAACCGCTTCGTAATCACGCTTGCTCCAGCTGCCGAAGATTGACTGATGAGGATAGCGTCCGCGTCCGACTAGATCAGCTACCGTAATTCCTTCTGGAACAATGGGTGACTGAGGAAGCAGGCCAACGACTCTAGCTAGCTGCTTAGAAGGGATTTTATGAATAGGTTGCCCGTCGAGAATAACTTGACCCGAGGCTGGCTTGATCAAACGTGCTAGCGTTTTTAATAAGGTCGACTTACCACAAGCATTGGCACCAATAATGACGCTAATCTCATTGCTGGGGATTTGCAGGCTAACATGATCAAGAATCATCTTCGAGTCATAGCCAGCCACAAGCTGCTGAGCCTCAAACATATGGCTTTTTGTTATCATTAGAAATCCCCCCTGCGGTTCATTTGAATTAACAACAATAATAGATAAGGCGCACCAATGATTGCGGTAATAATACCTGCTGGGTACTTCGTCGTAAATGCGAACTGACCAATAAGATCAGCAGCTAATACGATGTTTGCGCCGACAAGCCCTGCTGCTATACTGTTTGAATTGCCAGCGCCAACTAGACGATTCGCTATCGGACCAGATAGTAAAGCGATAGAGGCGATAGGTCCAGTAATCGATGTCGCAATGGCTACAAGAAATACGGCACTTACGATCAGCAGAACGCGTGTAAGATCGGTACGTACACCGAGCGTTGTCGCCATCTGCTCACCAAGCTCCAGCATCATGAGCGGTCTGCCTAGTATATAGATCAGCGGTACGAGAATAAAGGAGGAGATCATAAGCACAGGAAGCTCATCCAGCTTTACTCCATTCAAGCTCCCAGTTATCCAGCGAATGGCAGCAGGGAGGTCATGCTCTTTTCCGATCAGTAATAGATAGGTGACGATGGAGTTGCACATCGCTTGAATTCCAATCCCTACGAGTACTAATCGTCCAATCGAGAAGGTGTTTCCGCCAACACGCGCCAGCATATAGATGACAACAACGGTTACAAGCCCTGCAGCAACTGAGGCGATAGATATAACCGCTTTGCTGCTTTGCAGTACAATAATACAATATACGGCAGCGGCGCTTGATCCAGAAGTAATCCCAATTACATTTGGATTCGCTAATGGATTTCGAAGAATCGTTTGAAATACATAGCCTGCGATTCCGAAAGCAAAGCCTGCAAATAGTCCAGCAAGCATTCGGGGCAAGCGAATCGTCTCAATGGCAAACGTTGCACCCTTTATTTCCTCACCCATTAAGACTGATATGACAACGGGGAGCGGATAAAATGTATTGCCTAGCAATAGAACGGCCACGCATAAGCAGCATGCCAGAGCAGCGAGCAGGGCTGTCACTAGCATCCATCTGCGTCTACGCTGTAATCGGCCTGCGATAACATAGTCAATCGAATGTATTTTCATAGTGAACGCACTTTCGCTTTCATCGCTAATATGATAAGGATGGGGGCACCTATAAATGCGGTCAGCACCCCAACCTCTAATTCTCCTGGTCTACCAATAATTCTGCCTAATACATCGGAAATCGTTAAGATTACGGCACCCGATATAGCGGACAGTGGAATGAGCCAGCGCTGGTCAGAGCCTACAATGAGTCGGATGACATGTGTAGCTAATAGGCCGATAAAGCCGATCGGACCAGCGACAGCAGTGGTTGCACCACATAGAATGACACCAGCAAATACTGCAAAGAATCGCAGCAAGCCCGTTTTAACTCCAAGCCCAGTTGCAACCTCGTCACCTAGTGCTAGCGCATTTAACGCTGGTGCACTGATGAGTGCCACGATTACGCCAACGACTAGAAACGGAATAAAGGTCGTCAGTGAATTCCAGGTGCCTGCGCCAACACTGCCAACCTGCCAAAACCTAAATTGATCCATCACATAGGAGCGCGGAATCATGATAGCTGTCGTTAAAGAGGAGAGGGCAGCTGTCGTAGCAGCTCCAGCTAATACAAGCTTTAATGGTGTAGCTCCGCCACGTCCCATCGATCCGATACCGAACACGAACACAGAGGTTATGACTGAGCCAGCTAATGCGAACCAGATATATTGATTGGCTGTACTGATCTGGAAAAATACCATGCCACAAACAACAAACAAGGCTGCACCAGTATTGACACCAAGAATGCTCGGGTCAGCGATAGGATTACGGGTGACAGACTGCATAAGGGCACCCGATATTCCTAATGCTATGCCGCAGCATAAGCAAAATATCGTGCGCAGCACTCGCTTCTGTATAATACTTGCGGCGCTGCTGTCTGGATTTTGCATTAAGCCCTCAATGACCTCTTGAAGGCTTAGTGGTCTAGCGCCAAACATAATGGAGGCTAGAATACAGAGCATTAGTAAAACGAGAGAAAACACTAACACTGCTATAAAATGTTTTGGTAAATACGTACCTCGCTCCATTGATGTAGACCCCATCTTCTTATTGATTAATTTTTTGGATTGCATCTGCAACTAATTCTAAATATTCACCAGTCGTGTACTCGATGGAAAGTGGATTCGGATTGCCTGCGGCAGCTAATGCTGTGCCGTCTGGAATGAGTACCATAGAGCCTCTTTTAATCGCTGGAACTTGACTGAATAGTGGATCAGCCTGCAGCGCTTCAAGTAATGCTTGGTCGCCATAAGTAACGAGAATATCAGCTTCATTCAGCGCATCTGCATTTTCTGCACTTAACGTAAGGGCAAAGCCTGTTTCTGGCGTAAAGTGGCTGTTAATGCTCTCTGGAAATTCCATACCAAGCTCTAGTAGAAATTCTCCGCGAGGATCAGTAGTACCATATACATAGAAGCTTGATAGATCAGAAGGCGAGAAGTAAGTAAAGGCTGCCTTCACACCTTTTAACTCTGGATATTGACTTGCTTTATCTGCAATGAGCTGTTCTGTTTCCTTAATTAATTGCTCACCCTCAGCGACCATGCCCATCCCAGCAGCATTAAGCTGAACCTGCTCGCGCCATGAGATGACCCAAGGAACCGTTGGATAGGCTACTACTGGAGCGATTTGGCTTAGTGTGTCATATTCCTCCTGTGTAATGCCTGAATATGCTGCAAGAATGACTTCAGGATTGGAATCGGAGATCGCTTCATAATCTAGACCAGCCGTATCTTGATACACATTAACATCTGTCGCGCCAAGCTCCTCCAGCTTCTTAGCTGTCCATGGCAGTAGGCCGCTATCGTCCTGAACGCCATAGTTTGCAGCAGAGAAACCTACAGGCACGACGCCTAATGCAAGTGCAACGTCATGATTCGCCCAAGCGATCGTAGCTACACGCTCCGGCTTACTTTCAATAATGGTTTCGCCGAAGGCATGCTTAATGGTAATAGGGAATTGCGTGCTAGCTTCTTCACCGGACTCTGTGTTAGCATCTGCATTCGTTTCTTCTGGTGTAGCTGTAGCTTCGGCATTGCTATTGGACGCTTGATTTGTGTCAGGTGTATTAGACGACGAATTGCTTGAACAACCAGTGATAACAATTAGTGCTAGAAAAGCAAAAACAATGCTCTTTATTGATAAACGACTTACTAATTTCATTACAAAACCCACCCTATCTATTATTATTGATGATGTCGTCGTGTAGATGATAATGATTATCAGTGTCGTTTGTATTATAGGTATTTATATAAAATTTGTCAATAACTTATTTTATTTACGGAGGAGTGTACCTATACCACATACGGTGGCTTTAAAGGAATAGAATAATAGATTGCGAATAATATTGTATTTATTTACAATAAATGGTGAGGAGGTGGCGAGATGAATCATATTAAAAAATATTTTGTCATTGGGTCTTCAGAGTGGAAGGTAACGGTAAAGTGGTCATTGCTATTAGGTGTTATGCTAGGTGTATTAATGGGAACGGCGTATCTACTTAATGTTTTGTAATATTTATAATTCCCTCATATTCACCAGCTCAACTAGAAAAGCGACCTGCAAAGGTCGCTTCATTATATTTAGAGGAGATTATATATGGAATTAGGTGCATTTTCAGTAAGTCTTAAAACGCTGAAAACCTCGATACGTTTATGGATATTCGAGATATTCAAAAACAACTCAAATCTAAAGGATTGAAATTGTTGACTGAGGCGGATGAAACGAATCAGGGTCCAGCACATCTAGTCATTGAAGATCCCGATGGTAATCAAATTCTCATTGATCAGCATCGGTAACGAACAAAGACACCATCTAAAAAAGGATGGTGTCTTTGTTCGTTATATGAAATGTACCCTTTGTAAAGGACAATTATTAAAAGGTTAGGCAACTTGAATAAGCTGCTGTCTGTATTTTGCAGGCGGCAGCTTATTTAGATTCCACTGACCACGATAATGATTGTAATAAATTATATAGTCTTTAATTTCTTGTCTAACCTCGTCTTTCGTTTCACAATGACTAATTCTTGTTTCATCTTTAAAATGACCAAAGAAGGATTCTTGCGGGGCATTATCCCAACAATTTCCTCTACGTGACATCGATTGGCCCAACTTCATTTTCTTTACCAGCTTTTGAAATTTTGGATTTGTGTAGTGCACTCCTTGATCGGAATGAATAATAGCATCTTTGGTTAAATGACGGCGTTTTAACTTCAATTTTTGGAGCGTGTTGATTGCAATATCTAATGTGATTTTATCGGATACTTCATAGGCTAAAATTTCATTGGTTTCGGCATCTTTTATGGTAGACAAATAGGCACGCTTGCCGTATCTATACGTTAAATAGGTAATGTCCGTTAATAATACTTTTCCTGCTACCCCTTGCTTAAACTGACGTTGTAGCAGGTTTGGACATGTTCGATGTTCCTTTGTTGCTTTCGCCATTCTTCGGTATGGATTGGCTTTTCGAATCGGACATAGGATTGAAAACTTTTTCATAATACGACGAATTCGTTTTAAGTTAAATACAATCTGATATTGATTTTCTAACGTCATTTTAATTTGACGTGCCCCTTTGTTGCGATGGCGGAAACGATAGGCTTTTAGAATGATCGCTCTCAATTTCATATCGGCTTCCTCACGCTTTATCCGATTGCGTACTGCCTCTTCTTTGAAATAACCATAATAGCCTGAACGTGATACGCCTGTAAGTTTACAAAGATAGCTAGCAAGACGTTTTAATTGATATTTCTCAATGATATGATAAATGAGTTGAAATTTCTGACTGGTACTTAATAGGATTTCTTTTTCATCATCTGCCTTTCTAGTTGATCGAGCTTTTTTAATAGTTCATTCTCCGCTTGTACTAATTTCATCTTCGCCTCTAAACGTGCATATTTCTCTTCGATGCTTAACTCACGCTCTAACGGGCGACCAGAACTGTGCTTACGTGTATCCTCTAATCCCGCTACTCCGTTATCCTTATAAGCTGCACGCCAACGACTAGAAGCCTTCCAGATACGTGTCGTCCCTAACACTTCTGCATCAAACCCAGCTTCTTCAAAAATTTGAGATGGGAGTTTCCCTTGCTCATTTTCATGAATAAATAACTGCTTAAATGCGTCCGTATACGTAATTGCTTTTTCGCTAACTCTTTTTACATGAGGATTCTGTCTTAATTGCTCCTGTTGCTGCTTTGTAAATAATTGTTTGCTCATATTCATCCGCCCCGATAGTTTGTACTTCTCATTATAAACAAAAAAGACCCAA
The DNA here is from genome assembly GCF_023715345.1 of Paenibacillus camelliae. Taxonomy (GTDB): domain Bacteria; phylum Bacillota; class Bacilli; order Paenibacillales; family Paenibacillaceae; genus Pristimantibacillus; species Pristimantibacillus camelliae. The sequence goes on along the minus strand of NZ_JAMBNY010000010.1, from coordinate 148,088 downwards.
TAAGATGACCTTTTTCAAGTGTCCATCTTATTGGGTACATTTTAATATGGGCAGTTACCATTTATTTTGCATTTTTATCCGGCTGATGAACACCGAAAATATTACCTTCTGTGTCTAAATAATAGCCTTGCCAAGCCATTCCGGGAAGTGCATGCTTAGGCAATGCTACTTTCCCCCCAAGGCTAAGGATTTTAGCCTCCGTTGCATCATAGTCTTCTACATTCATTGTACAAGCAAAGCCACTCAACGGCTTACCTGGTTCAGGGGGAGAACCGTGACGCTGCATTAAAGCACCGTCAATGCCAGGTTCACTAGAATCACCTGTAACAGCACCGAAGTAAGGCATGCCAGCATAGCTGCTCCAATCCTCAAATGTCCACCCAAAAACGTCACCATAAAATTTTTTTGCGCGCTCCATATCATCGACGTGGATCTCAAAATGAACGACTCTACCCATCATTTACCTCCTATGTATCGATTGCTACTCCATACATTTTTTCTATTACAACGAAGTTTCATACTTAGCTTAGCAGAATTATACACCAAAAAAAGAACGTATGTTCTGATTTTAGTCAAGCATATATAGAGATGATAAATTTATTAGTATTTAAGGTGGCTGAGAATGGGAAGGATAAGAATAATATTATGCTGAACTACTGCCAAGTCATATGTAATGCCATATTAGCTTGACATGTGAACTATTGTTATCTGTCATAATTTGTTACAATGTTCAAAAATAGAGATCAAAGGATGATTATGCTTGAAAAAACCAATCGTTATTTTACTTGCAGGCTTGCTTATCTTCTGCTCAGGGTTGACTGTTGCCGAGGCTCACGTTAAGTGGTTTACCGATGTTGCACCAGAAAAGGAAACGATCACCAATATTTTATCGCCATTATTTTTAGTCTTAGCTGTATTTATCGCGATTTTGCTCGCGGTCTTAACGCAGCTACTACCTTCCTTATCGAAATGGGGACCAATGGCTGCTGTTGATCGCAAGCTAGATCAATGGCGAGATTATACGTATACGATATTAAAATACGGACTGGCAGCGGCACTGCTCATTCAGGTGATTTCTGGCACGCTTTTTGTACCGGAATTTGAGATTAGCTCAATAGTTGAAACTATTCTGCTTTGGGGCGCCATCGTCCTCCTGCTGATTCCTCATCACATCGCTACGAAAGCTGGGGCATTCGTAACGTTGGTGCTGTTAATTATGCTAACGATATCCGTGGGCATGTTTCATATGCTGGATTACGGCTTCTATCTGGCAATCGTTGGTACGTTATTGCTGCAGAAGACGAAGTGGGAACCATGGGGGATGCCGCTACTTTATCTAGGAACGGGGCTATCCTTGTGCTGGGTTGCCGTAGAAAAATGGGTTTTTCCAACGATGGCGCTAGACATTATCGAGCATCATGGCGTCCCAACCTTCGGTTTTGCTCCTGAGGCATTCGTAGTGATGGCTGCTTTTATCGAGTTTATTGTCGGTTATTTACTCGTAGTTGGTATCTTAAACCGTCTGCTCTCTGCCGTCCTAACTGCTATATTCATATCGACAACGATGTTGTTCGGGATGACAGAGCTGATAGGGCATTTCATGATCCATATCGTATTGATTATCTTTATTATTGAAGGCGTCAGCTTCTATAAGCCTCCTGTAGAGATGCATAGTAGAAGGCTGGACCAGATGATCTTTGTTTCACTGAATTTCATCTTTGCTCTGTCTACGTTCCTGCTGATCTATTATCGCTTTACATAAAAAGATCCGCTACTTTCAGATGGATGACAAAAGGGATTTAGAGTCGTAAGATTCTAAATCCCTTTTGCTACTATACTATTTTATCTCTTTAATTTTTAATCATTAAAGCTTAAACCGTGTAACAAGTTGTTGAAGATGTGCTGCCATATCAGCCAGTTGTTGAGAGGATGTATTGATCTTCTCGATTGAACTCATTTGTTCCTTGACCGCAGTAAACGTGGTCTGTGCTCCCTCAGCAGAGTGGGCTGACACTCCCGACAGCTCGTTAACAGATGCAGCTACTTGCTCTGCACTTGCAGAAAGTTGCTCGGAAACTGCTGAGATTCCTTGAATCTGTTCGGTGATCTTAGAAGTGGACTGTTCGATATTTGCGAAGGCTGTTGCGGCCTCACTGCTAATGCGAATCCCTTCTTGTACTTGATTCGTTACATCACCTTTCATCTTTTGACTAGATTGTTCAATGAGATCAACCATTTGCATTATCGTAGCATTAATTCGCTCCGCAGCTTGTCTGGATTGTTCGGATAGCTTGCGTACTTCTCCAGCTACTACTGCAAATCCTCGGCCTTGCTCACCTGCACGTGCCGCTTCAATCGATGCATTTAGCGCTAGTAGGTTCGTTTGCTCGGAAATATCAGTAATCGATTCGTTCATTCTTCTTGCGTCTATAGACAGGTCGCTTAACCCATTCATTATCTCCGTGCTTTGACCTACCGCATGTAGGATTCGATCCATCTGTGACTGAACCTGTTCAATGGTATGATTGCCGATTATTACATCCTTTTCTGTTTGCCCCGTTGTATCCACGATCACAGCTGCAGAATCAGCAATGCTTGTCACACCTTTAGCCATTTCATCAACTGCAATCGCTGTTTGTTGGGAAGAGATTGCCCCACTACTAGCTAGCTCAGCTGTCTCCTGCATCGTTGTAGCAACCTGTTGAATCGATTCGGCAGTTTGCTCTGTGCTTGAGTGAATCGTTGTCGACGAATCTGACAAGCGAGAGGAAGTCGTGCTAAGTTCACGAACCATGGATTGCAGTGACTCTGTCATATCATTGAAAGCTTTCGCCATAAGCCCGAATTCATCCTTCGTGCGCATATTAACCCGACTAGTTAGATTACCGTTACTTACCGCAATCGTTCCTTCGCGCAATGCAATCATCTTCAATATAAACCCGCGTATGATGATAAACACAATGATGGCAGCGAAGAGAAAGGATATTCCTATAACGGTTATGGCCCTTTTCAGAATAGGCGCTGCCGCGTCATTATAATCGGCAACGGCTAGCATACCTGTTACGGTCCAACCGGTCATAGGGTCAGCAGCGGTATACATGTCGAGAACCATTTCATCATCATCCGGTGCCCCAGAATTAACTTGCACATACGATATATTTCTCGTTTCATCCATTACAGGTTCTGATAAAGCTGGCATTGGAAAGTAAGGCATGCCAGGCACAAAAATACCAATGTCGAAAATAAAGCCTGAGCCTGATACCACTTTGTTTTGTGAATCGACCACAATTAACGTTCCAGTATCACCAATTAGAGTTCTTTTTACGAGCTCTGTAAATTCACTCATATCAATTCTTACTTGCAGCACATCTCCGCTAGAGAGCAATCTGGAAACGGCGACGGTTGTCTGACCAGTCGCTTGATCGACTAAAGTGTCAGAGATCACAGGCGCACCTGATTTTTCAATCGTATGGACATACCACTCTGATTCAAGAATATTGTCCGGTTTTCCATTATTCATAGAGGGAGGGGGCGCTTGTTCGGTTGCACCAAAAGCTTCTTGCATTTGCTGTATGAAGGCAGCAGATTGCTTATCAAGTTCTTTAAAAACTTCTTGTGAAGATGACTCGACAACCGTGCCATCGTTTTTCACCAAACGAATAGATTTAAGATCAATAAAACGTGTGTTATTCATTATGGCGTTGAGTTCATTACTGGTTAAAGCTCGATCACTTGTCTGAAGCTGTGCCTCTAAGCCCTCAATCGTGTTTATTGCAGATTTAAGCTGCATATGAAGATTACCACGGATTAGATCAAGGTTGTAATCAATAGAATCTTCAATTCTTTTTTGCACTTCATCTTTGGCAGTTTGATATGAAAAGTAGCCAATTAGAAAACTTGGTGCAACGAGCACGAGTAAAAAAGCGAGAATCATTTTTGTTCTCATCATACTGAGCTGTCTCCATGATTGCTTTACTAATGACCTGCGGTCACTCCACAGTTGCTTTAACGAAACTTTAGATTTCTTTGCCCTTGGCTGCTCTTCTCTTGCTGTCATTTGGCGTCATCTTCCTTCTAATATGTATTTATATAATAGATATCGACATTTTTCGTCATAATCTTAATATGTTCAAAAGTTTTTGATGAAACGATAATTAAAATTTCGCTAGCGGTAGAATACCAATATCCAATATTTACGATGATGACCCAATATCAAATTATGCGGTTTGATGGTCGTGACACTACAACTCTTGAGAAAGAGATGGAGGAGCAAGTCTCATTTTTCTTACACAAAATTACTAAGGAGTGAGGAGATGAAATGGTTTAGTACCAATTTCAAAGTTTCAGATAAGGCATAAGTGTGATTGAGCGCGTTAAGATCGGAGGGGCTAATGCAAAGCATCCTTATACAGACTGAAAAACCAGGTAGTCCGGTTGTGCTTTTAATTCATGGGGGTCATGATGGTATAGTTTAGATGTCCTCGCTCTGTCTGCATACTATTATCTTTTTTCAATCGCCATACGCAAGTTCGAGATGACTCCAATAAGCAATACTAACGAACAAACCATTTTTTCAAAAGGTGTTCCAAACAATTGTTGTATAAAACCCAAAGACCAAAGTACAACAAAAAACCAACATATAACGGTTATTCCTCTTTTGTATTTATATCGTTTAATTCTACCAACAATCAACGTAAAAACTACACCAATAATAGAAATAACGAAATTTACAATAGATATTGGTAGCTGTTCAGCGAATGATTCAGACCTTCCGCCATTAACCCATGTGAATGGAATACTTTTGCTTATAATAAGAATGTGGATTAAGATAGTCAGTGAGTAAAAAATAATACCCATAAATACAGCAGTTCTCATATTAATTTTCCTGAGTTTTTCTAACATGAAATCACCTCATATTTCTTCCTGTTTCAATATTATTAATCCAGCAATATACAAAGTTGGATTTTATAATTCATATATTCATTATACCCTTCGTTATCTGCTAAGAAATTAGTCTGGGGTTGGACTTAATGTCAATCGCAAGAATGAAAGAAAAAAGCGGCCTGTAGAGGACGCTTTTTTCTTTCATCATAAATATAAACAATATCACGAGTTTCCTATTAGCTATTACGTTAGCTGCATGTAGTAGAGATTAGACACGCTGTCTTTTGTAATCGTGTGAGCACCAGGTGAAAGTGATACGGTGACGATACCACCTGATATCGTATGACTTGTTCCATCTACTTTAATTTTCGTGCCATCTGCAGAATTAAGCACTAGCGTTAGCGTTGTGGAAGTAGTTGTCGTAAAGGTAATGCTGGTTGAGCTTTCAATTTTTAAGCACTGCGTAAGGGTCAGTCCGTTATAGGACACTGTACCTTTGCTAGTCGATAGATTACCTTGAATATTGAAGAAATTGCTCGTCGTTCCATCGGCCGTAAAGTTATGAACATATTGACCCGCTGTAGGCACAGGAGTTGTGGTCGGTACAGGAGTCGAGGTCGGTGTTGGAGTCGGAGATGCTGTTGGTGATGGTGTAGCTGAAGGAGTAGGGCTAGGTTGTGCTGGGCTAGAATTACCGCCTACAGAAACAAGCTGTGAGGTGTAGTTTATAATTTTATTCATTAGCGCTGCGTTAACGGCATAGGAGGTATCGTCGACGGCATTATTAAACTGCCACGTAAAGTCTCCCTTGTTCAAGCGTCCCGCCTTTGACGTAACGACTTGCACCACATTGCTTACTTGATCAATATTGGAGGATTGTACGCCCAGATCGACACTTGTATCAAAGTTGTTGTAGACGGTTCCGCCCTTCAATGCTTTGTAGGAGCTCGGAACGGTTTCATTTCTAGTTGAAGCGAGATAGGCATCAAAGGATGTGGCGTGTGCAGGAGCTGTTCCCGCATTGGCGTTTGCATAGATGAGACTTGTAGCACCGACAATGGTATTGTTGTAGGCTTTTATCATGCCACCGTTCTCACCTGAGAACGTACCTGCTCCTAATGTATCGGTTCCTTGCTGTGAGCTCATCATTGGGTATTTGGCATTTCTAAAGTAGTTAGATTCTACAAAAGCAGACCCACCTGTTGTAATTCCAACGCCGTATTTGGAAATACCATCAAAGTAGTTATTGTAAATATGGACGGAGGCTACTCTAATGCGTGGATGGCGAGAGTCCGAATGATCAAACCAGTTATGATGGAACGTAACAAAGAATTCAGAGGACTCACTGAGCCCGACAAGCGATGCTTTTCCTGAATCCCAGTAGTGATTGTAGGAGATGGTAATGTAGGTTGATCCTTTTTTCAGATCAGTGGAGCCGTCACCTTTTGCCTGATCTGCATCTCCGCCTGCCGCTCCATAGAAAATATCGTTATTGTGCACCCACACATTAACGTTACCTGTATCCATCGAGATCCCATCGTCAGGGAACATCATAAGGCCGAGATTTCTTACCTCGACATTGCCTACATATCTAAGCAATAATCCCCAGCCATAAGCGTAGGCATCATTTCCAATGCCTTCAATCGTCATATTCATCTCTGAATAATTGTTCTTACCTTTCACCTCAAGATAGCCACTGCTGTTCAGCTGTCCGCTCATATCACTTGCCGTCACTTTACCAATTACTCTAATGGCAAGCGGAGTAGTGTCATAGCCTTTTTGACGCAGCTTTAATATTTCTCCAATCCCAATACCGGTTTGTATTTGTCCAGAGCTGCTTGTCTTTACGTTAAGGGTAACTGTTCGAGCTGTCTCCGAAGTAATATAAAGCACCTGGGCGCCAGGCTTAAGTGTTCCGTTATTATTGTAAGCACCTGAGCCCGTACCGTATGTGGAATTACTCGAGAATGCGAATCCAGATCGGTCATGGGCGGCTACAGATAATGTACCCGATACTGCACTTGCGGTTGAACCACCAGACAGTCTAGCTTCCACCTTCATCACATATTGTCCAGCCGCAAGACCAACCGCGTCAGCTCTCCAATGATTAGGATACTTACGAATGAGTTCATTATCGAGTTGTTGGTATTGGGAATCAGAAGCATTGGCGGCTTTTACATATACGTTATATCCTACTGCATTGCTTACAGAAGCCCATTCGACATATGCAGCTTCATTCCAGCCACCGCTATTGATGATGGTTAGACTTGCGGCCTGTACAGACGTAACCGCTGCTGCAGCAATAAGTGTTAATGCAAGTGAGAGCACTAAAGCGATGCTGGTGACGCTTTTAATAGTTTTCTTCAATGAAATCCCTCCTGATTTTTAGATTAGGTATGACATTGAATCCATAGGGTAAGCAGCTCAGAAGCGAAGCTTAACATTACCTCCTTATATCATTGTTTTATTTACAAAAAATTTACATATTTAGCATATCAGTAGGTAATCTGATTCCGAAACAATCATTTGCTCATATCGTCAATAACGTCATATGTAAATAAATGCTCTGCAACTAATGAGGACCAGTTCTGAGCTAATGATTATTAATCAGGTGAAATGATACTCATAGTACAATCTATGCAATAAACAGCACCGTAAACGAGAAATATGATATGTTAGAGATGAGCTATGGTTAGCTAAATAATGGATATGGAGATTGATCATGAACTATCATTGCTTAATTGTAGATGACGAGTTGGAGCTAGCAGAAACGACTAGTGAATACTTTAATATGTTTGATGTAAAAACCTACTATGTTACCAGTGCGGAGGAGTGCTTGCAGTTTCTGGAGCAGCACAATACAGAGCTTATCCTGTTGGACATTAATCTAGGACAAAATTCAGGCTTTGACTTATGTAAGAAGCTAAGAGCAACGACGCAAATTCCGATTTTATTTATTAGCGCCAGATCGAGTGATGATGATGTGCTGATTGCGTTGAACATCGGAGGAGATGATTATATCCATAAGCCGTATACGCTTAGTATATTGCTCGCAAAAGTAAAAGCCGTTCTAAAGCGATATGGTGGTCAGCAGCAGCTTGAAACGTTAGCATTTGGTGACGTATATATTGATCGAGATAAAAATCGGGTGCGAGTAAAGGGCAAAGAGATATCGCTAAAAACGATGGAATTCAAGCTGCTTTGTTACTTGGCAGAAAATAAAAATCGTATCATCTCCAAGGATGAGCTCTTCCGCAAGGTTTGGGGAGACGTCATCACGGGAGATGGAACTTTGAATGTACATATTCGTCATTTGCGTGAAAAAATAGAGGAGAACCCTAATGAACCAATCTACATTAAAACGATTTGGGGCACAGGCTATATGCTCGAGGATCAACCGTTATGAGGATGAGAGGGCTAATACTTATTAGTGCTGCTATGCTCGTTGTCAGTATTACGATAACCATGCTGCTCTTGCAGAGAACAAACATGAGCAGTCAAGTGGACGTAGTGGCAATGAATGAAATTGTGAAATTGGTTGAACAGCATTGGTCAGATATTGAAGCGGGAAACTATAGTGAGAGCGATCTCGTTTTCTCAGTTGTAAATGACAAAGGTGAGCTCATCTACCAAAATAATGAGAATGCGGACTCTTCGATTAATGAAGCAATAAAAAACCGTAGTACCGTCATCGATGTCTCCATTATGCAAAAACATGTAGGGAAAGTGCTCATTCACAATAACTACGAAGCGGTTATTAACGATATTAAGCATCGGCTTGTTGTTGCACTTATTATTATTTTCATCGTAATTGCTATGTTTTTAATGGTTTATATTGTCTATATTCATCAAGTTATATTTAAGCCGTTTAAGCAGCTGCAGCATTTTGCTCAGCATATTGCTAGAGGGAATTTCGATATTCCGCTGCACATGATGAAAAACAATCCATTCGGTGCGTTTACAGAGAGCTTTGATATGATGAGGGATGAATTGGCAGCTGCAAAAGCTAGTGAATACGAAGCCAATCGCAGTAAGAAGGAGCTTGTCGCAAGCTTAAGTCATGACATTAAAACTCCTGTAGCATCGATTAAAGCGATTAGCGAGCTAATGCTGCTTCGTGCCGAAGATGAGAAGACGGTGAAACAATTAAATATGATCTATTCCAAGTCTGAGCAAATTAATCTACTCGTTACGGATATGTTCCATGCAACGTTGGAGGAATTGAATGAGCTGCAAGTTACATTATCTGAAGAGTTAAGCATCGTATTAACGCGTATGATCGATTCGGTTAATTACGATAACCGGATTATCTGTGGTGATATACCAGAGTGCCTGCTTCTAACCGATACGAATAGATTGCAGCAGGTTATTGATAATGTAGTTAGCAATGCGTATAAGTACTCGGATGGCAGCGTAGCTATTCAAGCCAAGCTGGTGAATGAATATCTTGAGCTTTCCATTACAGATGAAGGGAAGGGAATGAAAGAGGATGAAATCCCTCTCATCTTCCGGAAATTTTATCGTGGAAGTAATGCAGACGGTCAAAACGGATCGGGGCTGGGCTTATATATTTCAAAATATCTCATGAACAAAATGCAGGGTGATATTTACTGTTTTAATCATAACGATGGATTTACGGTTGTCCTGCAAATTAAGCTGGTATAGCTAGCGGGTTATCGATAATAGTTGAACAATTAAGAATCAGTTAAGGAATAGATAAAGATTCAATAATATCTTCTTTTGTATGATAGAGCTACCTTGATAAATAAATTAATGTTCGATACAAAAGGAAGGTGCAAGCATGTCTGACAGTTTAATCGTAACGGAAAAGCTTTGTAAAACCTACTCTAGTGGTGGTAATCAGCAGCATGTGTTGAAAAACCTAGATCTAACGCTGCAAAACGGTGATTTCACCGTTATTATGGGCGCTTCAGGCTCTGGGAAATCCACACTGCTTTATGCGTTAAGCGGTATGGATCAGCCAACGCTTGGAAGCATCATCGTGAACAATCAAAATATAAGCAAGCTGAATCAGGATCAGCTCGCATTATTTCGCAGAAAACATTGTGGATTTATTTTTCAGCATATTAATTTGTTGGATCATATGAGTGTCCTTGATAACATTCTAGCTAGTGGTTTGCTGGTAAGCAGAGATAAGAAGAATGTAGTAAAAAGGGCGAAGGAGCTACTATTAAAGGTAGGCTTGCTAGAAAAGGATTGGGGCAAGTTCCCTTCACAGCTTTCTGGAGGAGAGGCTCAGCGTGTGGGGATCGTGCGTGCACTTATTAACAGACCACAAATCGTATTTGCAGATGAGCCGACGGGCGCGCTTAACTCTTCTTCAAGTGATGCCGTGCTAGATATTTTAAGCAGCTTCAATGAACATGGGCAGAGTATTGTTATGGTTACACATGATTTGAAAACAGCTCTTCGTGGTAATCGAGTGCTCTATTTACGGGATGGCGTTATATGTGGAGACTTATCACTGGACTCCTACTATAATAACAACCGCGAACAACGACAGCACCAGCTCCAAGCTTTTCTCAATGAGATGGGGTGGTAGTATGAAGCTGTGGAATCTTGCTCTATCTAATATGAAGGGCTCTAGAAGCTCGATTATATCTTTATTTTTCATGATTATGATAGCAAGCATTTTGCTGAATGTCAGCCTAACGATAGCTATAAAAATGAATACATTTTTTGATAACAAATTCGAGCAATTGCAGGAGCCTAACATTAACCTTTTACTTGATCGCTCCGATGAACAGCAAGTCTACTATGATTACATTAAGCAAGACCCTCGAGTAGCCGCTTCGGAAAGAGAGGCTGTCATTTGGGCCGCAGGAAGGTTTTCCTATGGTGAGAATGATATGAGCATTGGTATAGCTGTGCAGCAAGCCGAACAGGATAGACAGCTTTCTCCAATAAAGCTGGTCGAGCAGTCATCAGAGCCAGAGGTTACAAATGGGATTTATGTTCCATATGACTTTAAGCTGAATGCGGGGTATCAGCTAGGGGATTCCTTTACCTTGCATATTGACGATCAGTCATTCCACTACACGATTGCCGGTTTCTTTGAAAGTGCAATGATGGGGATGCATAATACCGGAATATTAAAGTTTTATTTGCCAGAGGAACAATTCATTAAACTAGAGGAGCATACTGCCGATCATGGCGTTCTATATTCAATTAAGCTTCAGGATAGTGGACAGATCACCGGTTTTCTGAACGACTTTACTGGGGAATTTCCAGATCCTCCTGGGAGAAGTGCGTCAGCTCCATTATTTACAACGCTAGATAGTGACATTGTAAAGAGTGTGGGATCTATGACCATCAACATCATTACGATGATTCTTATGGCATTTGCTCTAGTTATTATTGCTGTCGCATTAATCGTCATTCAATTTAGAGTGAGCAATCATATTACAGAAGGCATGAATAATATTGGGGTTCTTAAGGCGCTAGGATATACAAGCTATCAAGTCATGTTATCGATCTTATTGCAATTCGTCATCATCACTTTAAGTGCAGGTGTGTTAGGAGCAGCTATATCTTATCTCGTTCTACCTGTATTCGGTAGTGTTGTGACGACACTATCTGGCTTGTTATGGAGTAAAAGCTTTTTACCACTCATTAATCTCATAAGCATTGCGCTAATTCTACTATTAATCGTGCTTGTGGTAGTTATGTCTTCACTACGTATTTTCAGACTACCTCCTGTCGTCGCGTTAAGAGGGGGAATTATTACTCATAACTTCAAGAAAAATAGATTTCCGCTCGATAAAGCGAAAGGCCCTCTTCAATTGCTACTAGCCTGTAAGACGACCCTTACGAATATGAAGCAAAATTTAATGATATCTGTTATCGTAACAGCTATTACCTTTGCATCCGTATTCTCGGTTGTGCTTTATTACAATATTGGAAAAGACAAAACAGCTTTTATCCATCTTGTTGGTGCAGAAACCTCAAATATTATGCTGCAAATTACAGATGCAGCCGATTATGAGCAAATCCTGACGAGCTTGGAACAGATGGAGCATATGACTAAAGTTGCCGTACTGGATATGACCAGCATGAAGGTAGATGGCCAATCGTTCTATATGAATATGTCCGATGACTACAGTAAATTGAATAATCAATTGGTCTATGAAGGGAGATATCCGAAGTATGATAACGAAATTGCTGTGTCATGGGTTGTGGCCAGCGCGCTAAATAAAACGATTGGTGATATGGTCGAGGTTGAGGCAGGGGAGCTGAAGTCCAATTATCTGATTACAGGTTTGAGTCAGTCCATTAGTAATCTCGGTCAGATGACGTATATAACGGTGAGTGGGGCCAAGCAGGTGCTGCCACATTATGAGGGGACATTGTTAAACCTGTATATAGAAGGTGTTGATAATACGAGCTTTATTCAACAACTAAAAGCTCAGTTTGGACATGACATTACCAATATTATTGATGTTACAGATACGATCCAAAGTCAGAGTAAAATCTATACTTCAGCGGTGTTTACGGTCATGGTTACCGTATTGGTGATCACCTTTCTAGTTGTTGTGTTAATTCTGTACCTTGTTATTAAGAAAATGATCCTGCAGCGTAAAAAAGAGCTAGGCGTTCTAAGGTCATTAGGATATACGACCTTTCAGCTAATGTCGCAAATATCATTGAGCTTTTTGCCGGTCGTTGTACTATCTGTGCTGTTAGGTGGGGGCTTGGGCGCTATATATACTAATCCATTGTTGTCCGTGCTGCTAACCGGTGCAGGGGTTCGAAATGTGCAATTTATTATAAACATACCGCTTATTCTGTTCGTTTGCATCGCTCTTATCCTGTTGTCCTATGTCATATCCTTCCTTGTCTCTTATGGAATAAAAAAGATAACGACACGCCGTTTAATGATAGAGGAGTAAATGAGTATGCAATAAATGAGTAATGTTCAAATCAATAAGTGATGGTTCATGAACTGTTCCAATCAACGATGGGCGATAGCATTAGCATTAACCCATCGTTGATTTTTATTTGAAGCAAATGTCTCTGTACTTTCTTAGCTCCGCTTGAGATCCTCTGTTGCTAATGGTAAGAAAGCATACTCCCCGTTGCGAATGATTTCACCTTTTGTTACGTTGATTCTTTGTTTGAATAGAGGGCCGTCAATGACAGTCGTATGGAACTCACCGCCTTCGCCGCATGGGTCGATCCCGCGTACAATAAGCTCATCCACATAATCAAGGGTCAGTATACGCCCAAGATCCTCCTCTTTCATACCTAATGACAAATTAACCGTGACAATGATCGTGATGAATCCAAGCCGGATAAACTCTTCAACAGCATCTCGATGATTCATCTCCCATAGAGGCATGGCGAGCTTTAACCCAGCTATTTTTGTTACTTTATCGTGCCAACAGCCGTGAGCAGGCATGTCCAAGTCTCCCGTTACTAACACTTCGGCACCTTGAAGCTTAGCTGTTTCTAGCATGCGTATAAATTTTTCTTCGTAATCTTGCCAGCTAGAAGCCGTGGTATGTAGTGGTAAGCCTATAGAATCAGCTTGCGCTTGCAATAGCTCGGGAGGCATGCCATGAGATCTGGAGCGTGTTCCCTCTTCCTCCAGCATAGCGATAAGCCCAATGGCTTCCCCAGTCTTCATTGCTTTATATAAGGCAAGGGTACTATCCTTACCTCCGCTAAAGGAAGCTATAAATTTGTATCCGGTAGCACCTGTTTTCCAATTTGGATGAGTGGACATTTCTTTCATACCCCTTTATTCAATATGACCTTATATTATCATGCTTCTGAATATGCCGTCCCCGTCCTGGTTGCATTAACGGAAAAAAAAGTGGATAAGTTTAGCGATAATAGCTCTAGAATTATTCCGGTTTTTAACATATAACCTAACGATATCATCAGATTCTAAAAGAGTATTCGACAATTTTTGCAACAATATTTAAATTTTATACGTTAGTGATACATGAAACGACAACTATGAGATAAGGGAGTATGACAACTATGAAAAAAAGAGCAATCGCATTTGTATTAGTCATTGCTATGGGACTTGCACTAACAGCCTGCGCTGGTAATGACAACAAGGAAAAGCCTGAATCCACGCCACCAACCGAGCAAGGTTCAAACAATAACTCGAATAATGATGCGGCTGGTGAGCAAAATAAACCAACTGAAGATGCTGGCAACGATCAGACAGGAAGCGAAGAAGAACTAAATGAAGTCAACGGTTCAAGTACTCCTGCAGAAATGATGGATGCTATTCTTGCAGCTGTAGAGGAGCCATCACAATTAGATATGAATGCTGAGATGATCAAGGATATGTATCATTTCGACCCTGCTTTGGCAGAGCAATTCGTCGTCAAAATGCCAATGATGAATATAAAAACGAATGAGATTGCTATTTTTAAGCTTAAAGATGCAGCTTCAATGCCTACAATTGAAGAAGGCATAAAGCAACGTGCGACAGATGTTCAGAAACAATTTGAAACCTATCTGCCGGATCAATATGAAAATGCTAAAAACTACAAAATTGTTACACAAGGCAATTATGTGCTTTTCGTAATATCTGAAAATGCTGATGATATTGTTGAACAGTTCAATAGCTTTTTTGCTTCATAATATTGAACCTTTCTAATTTTTATTTAGGAAAAGATGGAGGCCAGTATGGTCTTTAGCAGCTTATTATTTTTATTTCTCTATTTACCTATTTTGCTGTTCATTTATTATGTTTCTCCTAAACGCCTGAAAAACGTGGTACTACTAGTAGCTAGCCTCGTCTTTTACGCTTGGGGGGAGCCTGTCTACATTGTGCTCATGATTTTTGCAACGATAGGAGATTATGTTTTCGGCTTACTACTTAGCAGTCCAACGTACGGTGCTATGAAAAGAAAGCTTATAGTCGTTGCATCGGTTGCAATTAATGTTAGCGTGCTTGGTTTTTTCAAGTACGCTGATTTTTTAATTATTAATATAAATACAGCATGGGGTACATCTATTCCATTGCTTGAATTACCGCTGCCCATCGGTATTTCCTTCTATACGTTCCAATCGATTTCTTACATTATCGATGTGTATCGAAGAGATGTTGAGGCTCAGCGTAATTGGATTGACTTTGCAGCCTATATCTCACTATTTCCGCAGCTTGTTGCAGGCCCAATTGTTCAGTATTCAACGATTGCTGAGCAATTGCTCAGCCGAACGGTTGGTCATGCGATGTTTGCTGAAGGCGTAAGGCGCTTCATTATTGGTCTTGCGAAAAAAGTACTGCTTGCTAACAATATCGGTATCATTTGGAACCAAATTTCAGCACAGCCAGTTGAATCACTCTCGATGCTCATGGCATGGCTCGGTATTATAGCTTTTGCCTTTCAAATTTATTTTGATTTTAGCGGCTATTCAGATATGGCTATCGGACTTGGTTTAATGCTTGGCTTTCGATTCAATGAGAATTTCAACTTTCCTTACATTTCACGGAGCATAACCGAGTTTTGGCGTCGTTGGCATATATCGCTAGGGTCATGGTTTCGCCAATATGTCTACATTCCACTTGGAGGCAATAGGCAAGGGCGACTCAAGCAATTACGGAACATAGCAATGGTTTGGATGCTTACAGGAATTTGGCATGGAGCAAGCTGGAACTTTCTGATTTGGGGCGTTTATTTCGGCATTATTCTGATGCTAGAGAAGTGGTTTATGTTGCGTATGCTTGATCGTTTACCGGCTTGGATGAGTCATGGCTACGCTATACTTTTCATTCTGCTTGGTTGGGTTATATTCGCAGTTGAATCCATACCACAGATGGCCGGCTACTTCAGAGCTATGTTCGGTGGGAATAGTATGCCAGCTTGGAATGAACCGTTTCTATACGTGCTATATACAAACGGTATATTGCTGTTAATCCTTATCTTGGCATCGATGCCGCTCAGTAAGAGCCGTCTCATAGCATCACATTCCAGTTCGCTCGTATTTCAATCTGTCTCGTTCATTTGGCACATCATCTTGCTGCTTGTATCGATTGCTTATTTGGTCGATGCATCGTTTAATCCGTTTCTATATTTCAGGTTTTAATGTATTCGCCACAATCGTGTATTAAGGAGGAGCCGCTCATCATGTCATCACATTCATCAACGATAAGCAAATGGTATACGTGGAGCTTTATTACTATTTTGAGCGGCTTATTCCTTCTGTTTATACTGCTGCCCAAAAGCTATTATTCGGAGTTGGAAAATCGAAAATTACAAGGTGTTCCGCAATTTACTTGGATGAAGCTGTTCGAGGGTCAATTCACCAAAGATGCCGAGACTTACATTACCGATCATTTTCCTTATCGGGATCAATGGGTGGTTAGTAAATCTATATTAGAGCGGCTTAGGCTGCAGCAAGAGAACAATGGCATATACCGCGGTAAGGATGGCTATCTCTTTGAAAAATTAGAGGCCCCCGATTATGATAAGCTTGAGCAGTATACGAATGCAGTGAATGAGTTTGCAAAGCGTCATCACGATAAGAACATTACTTTTTTGCTAGCTCCTACTTCTATCGGGCTCTATCAAAATAAACTTCCTTGGCTTGCACAGTCCTACTCACAGCAGCTCATCCATCAATTTATTGCTGAGCAGGTAGCTGCTAATATGACATGGATTGATGGCTATACTTTTCTAGAGCCGATGAAAAACAGCAGTAAACCGATTTTTTATAAAACCGATCATCATTGGACTAGCTATGGTGCTTATTTAGCTTATGAAGCCTATGCTAAGCAGCAGGGATGGCATGCAGCTACAGAGGAGGATTTCACAATAACAACCGTATCTGATAGCTTTCTTGGAAGCTATCATACAAGAAGCTTATTTAGCGGGATAAAGCCAGACTCCATTGAAATCTATACGCCGGTTAAACCTGTCAGCTCAGAGCTATATATTGCGGATACGAACACGACGAGTCATTCGCTATATGATCCTACTTATTTAACTAAAAAGGATCAATATTCATATTTTCAAGGCGGTGTCCATGCGTTGATGCAAATTGTTACGGAGCTAAACGCTAAACAGGTTGATTTAGATAAGCTCTTAATAATTAAAGATTCTTACGCTCACAGCGTGCTTCCATTCCTCGTTTCTCATGTCAAGGAGCTGCATGTTATCGATATTCGTTATTACAATGGCAGCATCGACAGTTATATGGAGGAGCATCAGATTAACGATGCACTATTATTATTCAATAGTTCGACATTCAAAACTGAACAAAATATATTAAAGCTCAAATACTAATTGTCGTTTATTCCCTGATTGCTGCTTATCGTGAGCTCCAAATGGAAAATAATTCTTAAAATACAGTAGACAGTGTATTCGATCTATGATAAATTTATCTTAAATTTAAGATTAATTACTTCATCAGAGCAAGAAGAGCTAGATGATTTTTTTTCAAACACATATCTCAATTTAGAGATAATAACGAATTGGAGGAATTTATAATGGCTAAATGGGTAGTAGATCAATCGCATTCATCTGTAGGTTTTGAAGTGAAGCATATGATGGTTTCTAAGGTGAGAGGAAAGTTCAATGCATATTCTGCAGATATTGAGGCAGCAGATCTTGCTGATCTAACGACAGCAACGATTGCCTTTTCATTCGATGTAGCAAGCATCGATACAAGCAGTGAGGATCGCGATAATCATTTGAAATCCGCTGATTTTTTTGATGTAGAGAACAATCCTACGATTGACTTCAAGTCAACAAGCATTACGAAAGACGGCGACGACTATGAAGTAACTGGCGATTTGACAATTAAAGGCGTAACGAAATCCATTACGTTTGAAGTGGAATACGGTGGCAAAGGTAAAAATCCTTGGGGCGTTGAAGTATACGGCTTTGAAGCAGAGGCTAAGCTGAACCGTGAAGAGTTTGGTTTGACTTGGAACGCAGCGCTTGAAACTGGCGGTGTGCTCGTAGGTAAGGATATTAAAATTAAAGTTGAATTGGAAATCAATCCAGCGGCATAATAATACAAAGGTTATCGGCATGCTGCCTGCTCTATAGTTGGAGCGGGCAGCATGCTGTAATCGTATATAATAAAGTGACATTATTTTTGGGTGATTATCTTAATATTAAGATAATTTATGGAGGTTATGAGCATGCTTCAAATTGCTGGACATCATCACATTTCGATGATTACAAAAAATGCACAGCAAAATCATCGTTTCTATAATGAAATATTAGGCATGCGGCGAGTGAAAAAGACAGTCAACCAAGACGATCCTAGCATGTATCACTTATTTTATGGTGATATGACGGGAAGTCCAGGGACAGAGCTAACGTTTTTTGAGCTTCCATCAGTCGGCAGAACACATCGTGGCACGAACGCCATTACGCGTATCGGATTATTCGTTCCTTCGGTGGAAAGTCTTCATTATTGGAGAGAGCGATTTTCCAAGTATGGTGTGTCCCATGGTGAGCTGACAACCTATATCGGTCGTGCTGCACTGCATGTTGAGGATGTGGATGGACTTAGACTGGTGCTGCTGCATGTGAGTGGCGATGAAGTGCCGGATTACTGGACGGCATGGGAGGGTTCAACGGTTCCTAAGGAGCACCAAATATTAGGGATGGGTGCTGTGGAGATGACGGTCGAATCAGCGGCTAGCTTAGCTCATACGTTAGAGCATATCTTCGGTTACGCTTTGGCAGGAGAAACAGAGCAAGGACTACTTTACCAGTCCGTAGAAGGAAAAGCATACGGTGAAATTGTTATCGTCGAGCAGCAAGGGCCGAAGGAGAGAGCTGGGAGAGGCAGCGTTCATCATCTGGCGATACGAGTGAAGAATGGCGAGCAGCTGCGTCAATGGTATGATCGCATTAATGAGCATGGCTTTCACGTCATGAAAATTACCGATCGATATTATTTTGAAAGCTTGTACTTCCGAGAGCATAATGGAATTGTATTCGAGCTAGCAACGGATGGTCCGGGCTTAACGGTAGATACATCGATAGAGGAGCTAGGTCAAAGGCTTGATCTACCGCCATTTTTGGAAGGTAGACGTGCGGAGATTGAAGCGATGCTTACGCCAATTGAATAATTCATCGTAAGTCCATTGTAAAGTATCGTAAAGACCATAATAAAAGTTCATAGAAAGCGGCTAGTCGGTTATGTCCGATTAGCCGCTTTTTATATCGTACAAGTCGATTCGTTCCACATGCTGAATCGGTATGATTGGCGTGATTCGTATTCATAAGTTGGTTATAATGAAAGGAGAACAGGAGGGGGATCGTATGAAGAAAAATCAATTAGGTCGCTCAGAGCTTATGGTGAGCGAGATTGGATTAGGCTGCATGTCATTAGGCACAGAGGAAGCGCCTGCTACGCGTATCATTCATGAAGCAATTGAGCTTGGCGTCAACTTTATTGATACGGCTGACTTATATGATGCGGGTCGTAATGAAGAGCTTGTTGGAAAAGCTATTGCAGGCAAGCGTGATCAAGTGATTCTAGCTACGAAGGTTGGGAATCGACGCATTCCAGGGCAAGACGGATGGGTGTGGGATGCCTCTAAGGAATACATATTACGTGCAGTGAAGCAAAGCTTGCAGCGTCTCGGCACAGACTATATTGATCTCTACCAGCTGCATGGCGGAATGATCGAGGATAACATAGAGGAAGCGATTGAAGCGTTCGAGCAGCTCAAGCAAGAAGGTGTGATTCGAGCATATGGAATTTCCTCCATTCGTCCGAATGTAATACGAGAATATGTAGCTCGTTCCTCTATCGCGAGTGTCATGAACCAGTACAGCATCGTGGATCGTAGAGCAGAGGAGGAGGTACTTCCACTGCTACAAAAATCCGAAATTAGTGTCATTGCACGCGGGCCGTTAGCAAGTGGTGCTTTAGCAACTGGTCGTGAGCCAGTAAAAGGTGTGTTAGGCTATGAGCTGGAGGAGCTTCGTGAGCTGCGCAGCCAGCTGCAAAACATTGATCCGAATTTAACGCAGCTTGCGATTCGATACTCACTTAGTCATCCAGCAGTTGCCGTTGCGATTCCTGGGGCTAGAACGCTGGAGCAGCTAAAGCAGAATATAGCAGCTGCCGATATGCCAGCATTGACTAGCGAGCAGATTGACCGCATTCGCGCCATTAGCAAAGCGAATGTATACACAGCTCATCGCTAAGGTAGTTAAACGATAAGCTATCAAGCAGAAGCGCATCATCTCTAAACTAGAGTGATGCTAATAGGCGAAAAAAATGAATAAAACAGCTTATGAACAGCAACATATGGTGACGTCCTATCGTTAGGTAAGCAATACAATCTAACGATAGGAAGTGTGAGTGATATGAGCATGAAAAGCTGGATAGCAATCCTATCAATGCTCGTCATACTAATGGCTTGCTCTGCATGCGCTGGTAAAGGCAATGACACGGCTGGAAACGTGGCACAAAACCAATCTAATAAGCATGAGGAGCAAGTGGATGGAGCAGGCAATGAACAGATCAATGGTGAGGGCAATGACCAAATCGCAGTTGAGGGCATAGACC
This sequence comes from Paenibacillus camelliae, assembly GCF_023715345.1. GTDB lineage: Bacteria > Bacillota > Bacilli > Paenibacillales > Paenibacillaceae > Pristimantibacillus > Pristimantibacillus camelliae. Next base: position 127,679 of record NZ_JAMBNY010000010.1, on the reverse strand, counting down.
AGAACATTGGTGGGAGTGTTGACTCAACCGACGATCATACTGATAGCGAGCATGATGGGCTGACGAATGATCAGCCAAATCCATCACCTGCCACTCAGGGCGAATTGGTGCCGCTTGAACATCAATATGCCATCGTTTATGAGGACCATGTCATTCCACTTAAAGCATTGGACGATGAAGTTGATCTCGAGTCGATATTTGGTGCGCCGATGTCAACAAATGTACAGGAAGTAAAGGGCGACACACTAACAGGATCATTGCAGAAGACGATTATATATGAAGGTCTACAGCTCGAGCTGTTCTCGCCTAAGCAAAACCGTGAGCAGTTTTGGATAATGTCCATCTCATTAACAGCAAGTGGTTATCCCACCACTAAAGGCATTGAGGTCGGCAGCTCGTTAGATGAGGCGCTTATCGCATATCCAGAGCTTGTTCTAAGTAATGATGGCAGAAGTAAGGAGAATAATGGAGCGTATATTGTTCAGGACCCGATGGAATACAACTTTATGGAGCTGGAAGTGAAGGATGGCATAATTGAAAAGATAGAGATATACCATCTCATTCCTTAAAGGCATGAGGGACTAAATTAGCTCGCATAAAAAGTCGACTGCATTGCTGCAGTCGACTTTTTTGTGCTCGATATCTCGGAGCCATATTGAAGAGGCAATCTTAGTATTTATACGATTGACCACCATCGATAGGAATAACTGTCGCATTAATAAAGGAAGCTTGATCCGATAATAGAAAGGCAACGAGATTAGCTACTTCCACTGGTTTACCAAAGCGCTTCATCGGATTGCTTGAAACAAACTGCTTACCTGCTTCTTCCCAGTTCACGGGATCTATTTGCTTTAATGAATTTTCCACCATTGGCGTCATAATTGCCCCTGGCGCAATGGCATTGACAGTTATTCCAAACTCCCCATACTCAATGCCCGAGTTGCGAGTTAAGCCTACTACGCCGTGCTTACTTGCTGCATAGCCAGATTGATTGCCCACTCCACGGATGCCTCCTACAGAAGCCGTATTTACAATCGCACCGGAGCCTTGCTTTTTCATCACTTCAAGCACGTATTTTAGCCCGTAAAAAACACCGTTTAGATTAATATTGACAACTTTACGGAACTCTTCAATGCCATAATCCTCGGTTAGATTTTGCTTGCCTTCAATGCCTGCATTGTTGAAAAAGCCATCAATACGACCGAATTTCTGAACCGTCTGATTAACAAAGTCTTGAACCGCTTGTTCATTAGAAACATCTGCGGTAATTAACAGTACTTCAGCCTGCGGTGCAGCCTGCTCGATTAATTTCTTGGAAGCCTCTAAACCCTCCTGACTGAGGTCGACTAAGGTAAGCTTCGCTCCCTCCTTAGCTAACTGCACAGCAGAGGCTTGACCAAGTCCAGATCCCCCGCCAGTAATTAATACAACCTTACCCTCAAAACGATGACTCATCGTATGTATCGCTCCTTAGTTTTTATTTAGCTTTTAATTATAATTGAACTCGACTGCTGCATTGCAGCCGAGCTTTATCATGCTATTCGTGATCTCGATGGCTAATAAATTCATTCGGCACGTCTTCGCCTTGCGGATTGTTATTCTTGATTTGGCTTAAACGTCCATTGCGGAATTCCCCGCCATGTACCTTGTTTTTTCGCTGGCCATTATTGTCTGTGCGTTCATGATCATTATGAATATAGTTTCTATCACTCATGTTACGTTGCGCTCCTTTCCTTAGACCTATGACTTAGCATGGTTAACTAATCTCAAAAATATGTACGCATATAAAGCAAATCCAAAGGATGGCATTGCATCGTAACAAGCTAGTCATTGATTTTAAGGCCTGTTTTTACTATAATTGAAATCGTACACTCAGAATGATAATCGTTTTCAATTTTCATACTGAAATAATAAATACATGATGAGGATGACGTATGAGACTTTGGATGTTAATGATTGCCATTGTGGTCTTGTCATGTATATCGCTATTTATTGGTGCAATCGATATTAGATTGAGTGATCTGTTTAATGGGAACACAGATAAAATTGAAATCTTTCTCATTAGTCGGGTTCCACGCTTAATGGCGATTATATTGGCGGGCGCAGGCATGAGTATTGCGGGATTGATCATGCAATCTTTAAGCCGTAACAAATTCGTTTCACCAACGACAGCTGGTACATTAGATGCAGCAAAGCTCGGGATATTAATTTCGATGCTGTTTATCACGAATGTAACGTATACGCAGCAAATTATATTTAGCTTTCTATTTGCCTTAGTCGGAACGTTAGTCTTTATGCAAATTCTTGATCGCATTAAATTCAAGGATGTCATCTTTGTTCCGCTAATCGGAATTATGTATGGTAATATCCTTTCATCAGTTACGACATTTTTCGCCTATGAAAATGATTTGATTCAAAATATCTCATCCTGGCTAATGGGCAGCTTTACGCTAGTGATATCAGGACGCTACGAGCTGCTGTACATCAGCATTCCAGCGGTTATACTTGCCTACCTGTATGCTAATAAGTTTACGGTTGCAGGCATGGGCGAGGACTTCGCGAAAAATCTAGGACTGAGCTATAAGCTTGTATTGAATCTAGGGCTCGTACTTGTTGCCATTATTTCAACAACTGTCGTCCTTACTGTCGGGGTAATCCCATTTTTAGGTTTAATTGTACCCAATATCGTGTCATTATATTTGGGAGATAACTTGCGCAAGACGATTCCACATACTGCTGCTTTAGGTGTCGCATTTTTATTGCTTTGTGATATTTTAGGGCGTGTCATTGTTCATCCTTACGAAATTCCAGTTAATGTGACCGTTGCAGTTATCGGTAGTGCGATCTTCTTATTTATGCTATTTAGGGGGAGAGCCTATGCGAAAAAATAGTACAAAGCTTATTGCTCTTGGCGTGCTAGCAATCATTTGCATCTTATTTTATGGTTTTTATGATATAAAGGGCGGCTTTGATTACGCATTTCCACGTCGTATGGTACGCGTAGCTGCTATGGTACTTACAGGTATCGCCATCGCTTATTCAACGGTCGTATTCCAGACGATTACTCACAATCGAATTCTGACTCCATCGGTTATGGGACTGGATTCCATGTATACCGTCGTCCAAACGTTAATTTACTTTTTTGCTGGCTCGATGTCGGTATGGGTATTGAACAAGTATCTTAACTTTGGGGCAGCGATCATTGCGATGGTGTTATTTGCACTCATACTGTACCGATTTCTATTCCGAGCAGATAAGCACCCGATCTATTTGCTACTGCTCATTGGGATGATTCTCGGTACACTATTAGGCAGTCTCGTCACATTTCTGCAGGTCATTATTGATCCAGTTGAATATCTCAGCCTACAAAACCGACTATTCGCGAATTTTGTTAATGTGAAGAAGGATCTGTTATATATCGCCCTCGCTATATTAGTCGTCGCGTTTATTTACGGCTATCGTATGATGGGCAAGCTTGATGTCATGTCACTTGGTCGTGAGAATGCGATGAACCTTGGTATCAATTATGATCGAATGGTTATGAATGTGCTTATTCTGTCATCGGTTTTAATTGCAACTTCCACAGCACTAGTTGGACCAATTACGTTTCTAGGGCTGATCGTAGCTAATTTAGCCTATCAATATTTAACGACCTATAAGCACTCGGTTCTTATTCTTGGGGCAAGTCTAATTAGCATTATCGCGATCGTTGGCGGTCAGTTTTTGGTCGAGCATATCTTCGAGCTACGAACGACATTAAGTGTCATCATTAACTTTATTGGCGGCATTTACTTTATTTATCTATTACTGAAGGAAAGTAGGGCAGCAGGATGATTCAAATCAAAGATTTAACGAAACGATTCGGCAAGAAGCCTGTTGTAGAGGACGTGTCGATTACGATTGAGCCTAAAACGATTACATCGTTCATCGGGCCGAACGGCGCCGGCAAATCCACTCTGCTATCTATGGTAAGTCGGCTGCTAGAAGCAGATTCTGGTGAAGTACTATTGGACCAGAACAGCGTTAGGAAGTGGAAATCTAGTGAATTTGCAAAGCGTGTATCGATCCTAAAGCAAACGAACCATATTAGTGTTCGCTTGACGGTACGCGAGCTGGTTTCCTTTGGACGCTATCCATATTCCAAAGGGCATCTGAATTCCGAAGATGAGAAATTCGTGGATACTGCGATTGAATATATGAACCTTGGCGATATGCAGCATAAATTTATTGATGAGCTGTCAGGCGGACAGAAGCAGCGTGCGTTCATTGCGATGGTTATTGCTCAGGATACTGAGTATATTCTGCTTGATGAGCCACTCAATAATTTAGATATGAAGCATTCGGTTCAAATTATGAAGATTTTGCGCAGACTCGTTGATGAGCTTGGCAAAACGGTTATTATCGTTTTACACGATATTAACTTTGCATCGGTATACTCTGATCGTATTGTAGCGCTGAAGGATGGCAAGCTCGTAAAAGACGGACCAACACACGAAATTATTAACTCCGATGCTTTGCGTGACATTTACGACATGGATATTCCGATTCAGGAGCAGAACGGTTGCCGGATTTGTATATATTTTAATTCTCATACGTAATGATTCATGTAATGATATAGCCCCTTGTAGATTAGAGCGATCTAACCTGCAAGGGGCTTTTGTAATAGTAAGCTTGTTACTAGTTAGTTTTAGTTAGCTATAGATGAATGATTGTTAACATTTCAGAAAAGAATATGACGATACAAATAAATTTTACAAAATATACTTGACGATGCTGACAAATGCATCTATAATGAGAATCGTTGTCAGTGATAATGATTATCATTTTTGTAGGGGTACATAGAACATATATAAGGAGAGAGATATAAAATGAAAATGTGGAAATTAGCAAGTGCCATCTTGGCAATTTCAGTTTTACTTGTTGGATGTGGAACTGAAAAGGGGAATGAAGCAAACAAAACGACAGGTGGTAATACGACTGAAGAGCAACCAGTTACTTCAGAACAACCAGCTGCAGATGAGCAAGGCAATTCAGCTTATCCTCTAACGGTTTCTTCTACAGTAGCATCTACTGAAGACGAAGCAAAAGGCACGATTAATTATGAGGATGTAACGTTTGAAACAATGCCAGAAAAACTTGTAGTATTTGACTATGGTTTCTTAGATACATTAAATGAACTAGGTGTTGAAGGTGTTGTTGGACTTCCTAAGGATTCTACTTTGCCAGCACATCTACAAGAGTTTGCAAGTGATGAGTATACAAGCGTAGGTACATTAAAAGCACCATTGCTTGAAGATATCGCTGAGCTTGCTCCAGATGTAATTTTTATCTCTGGTCGTCAATCTACGTATTATGAAGAGCTGAAAGAAATCGCTCCAGTTATTTTTGTAGGTGCAACGCAGGATGATTATTGGAATACATTCCTAGCATCTGTAGATGTAGCAGCTACAATGTTCGATAAAAAAGCTGAAGCTGATGATTACCTAGCTAAATTTGATAGTGCGCTTGAAGAAATTAATGCACTAGCTGGCAACTTTGAAACATCTCTTGTAACGATGTATAACGAAGGTAAATTGTCTGGCTTCGCACAAAATTCTCGCTTTGGATATATTTATGACATCTATGGCTTTAAGCCAGTGACGGAAGACATTCAGTCTTCATCTCATGGCTCTGACTTTGGCTTTGAAGCAATTCTAGAGTTCAACCCTGAAGTATTGTTCGTTATCGACCGTACAGCTGCAACGGGTGGAGAATCCAACATCCAAGCGGATATGGAAAACAACATTATTAAGAAAACAACAGCTTATGAAAATGGCCGTATTGTATATCTAGATGGACCGCTTTGGTACCTAAGCGGCGGTGGCTTGCAGTCTGAGCTAGCTAAAATCGAAGAAGTGCTTGCTGAATTGAAGTAATATGTAATAAAGCCGTGAGGCATCTGGAAGCTCCAGATGCCTTGCGGCTTTTTATTATGCAGGAGAGCTTGATAAACAATAAAGCGCAAAGCGGACAGACATAGTACGCTTTGCGCTTCATTCGTGATGCAGGGAATAGCTTGAATTGTTGACGAGCTATTCTACGACGTAGTACGCGCCGTGCTCCATGCTGATTACATAATCTGGCTGAGCAGGCTTGCCGCCTTCTTTCAACTTTGCACGGTGTCCAGCGATATGCTCGGGGCTTTTTTCCCAAGCCTTCCACGCTTCCTCAGACTCCCAACGAACAAGCATAATGACCTCTTCGTCACCGCGACGAGTTTTCTTCACTAGAAGCTCTCGACCAATGAAGCCTTCACGCTGCTCGATCAGTGAAGGTCCATCCTCAGGCTTTCTTTTGAATCGCTCTAGTATTTTATCTGCATTCCCTTCAGTTACAATCCATTTGCGAAGCTGTATAAACATATTGCTCCTCCTTAAGTATAGGAATAGTGTATTTCCGTTAAATAATAATGAGAATCAATCCCAATAACAATAGTATACCTTAAACGAGCTATATGCGTAAATGCTTGGCGAAAGATATGAAGAACGAATTATAAAGATAGCGCTTGATTCTACCGTTACGTCAGCATTTATAATGAAGCGTGAGGGAGGGAAAACAATGCTTACGATAGGACAATTTTCCAAAAAGACCGGAGTTACAATTAGAACATTGCGCTATTACGACGAGAAAGGGCTGCTTAAGCCTACTTATGTATCGCCATCTGGGCGAAGATATTATGAGGATGACAATATGGTCACCTTACAGAAAATATTGACCTTTAAATTTTTAGGGTACCCGCTGGAGGATATACAGAGCATGCTGGCTACGAGTGATCTTAATCTTCATAAATCGCTCGTAAGGCAGAAGCAGGAGATGCTTATTAAAAAGGCACAAATCGAAAAGACGATTGCTACTCTTGAGAATGCGATTACACTGTCAGAGAACCAGGAAGAGATTCATACGGACGTCTTCTTATCGATCATACATGATTTAATTCATAGCGATGAGCAGCATACCTACTTCAAGACGCTTCTGCCTGAAGATTTGGTAGATGAGCTAGAGCAATTGTATAAGGAAAACATTATAGATTACACGAAGCATCATATGGAAACGACGTTGAAGCTGAAGGAGGCATATCGCATGCAGCTGCCGGATGAAGAGGTTCTCCTTATCGTTGAAGAGATGCTCTCCATTGTACCCGAGCATTTGCTGACTCGTATTATTGAAGCGACAAAGCAGATTGATGAAGGAACAGAAATTGACGAATCGCTTTTTCATATGCCATTTACGAAGGAAGAAGAGCAGTGGCTTGAACGAATTATGAAGAAGTCCATACTAGGAGGGAATAACGATGAGTAAGGCTGCATTTCAACCGAGTAAGCTGCTGAGGCTTATGAAGGAGGCCAATCCTCCAACATGGATGATCATCATCGCCGTGCTGCTAGGCATTATAGAAACAGGGCTTGGACTAGCGGTGCCTTTACTGACGATGAACGTCGTCAATTCATTTGCAGAGCAGGGCATGTCGTGGCTGTCGCTGATTTTCGTGGGACTTGCGCTGATCGTACAGACGGCGATATCAGGTGTTGCCTTTTACATGATGTCGGCGATTGGTGGTAAGATCGTAGCAGCGATCAGACAGCGAGTATGGTCACATGTGCTGCGTTTGCGTATTACTTATTTTGATCAGCATGAGTCAGGCGAAACGATGAGCCGCATTACACAAGACACCAATGTAATTAAGGAACTGATTACCCAGCACTTTATATCATTTTTTACAGGTATGCTTTCCGTTGTTGGCTCTGTAGCTATTCTGCTATGGATTGATTGGAGAATGACACTTCTTATGCTAGTGGCCGTACCTTTATCGATTATTGTGCTGCTGCCGCTTGGGCAGAAGATGAATAAAATTTCTCTTGCTAATCAGGATGAGATGGCAAACTTCACAGCTAATCTTGGACGTGTGCTTACCAATATTCGTCTTGTAAAGGCCTACCAAGCTGAGGAAACAGAAAATAAAAAGGGACAGCAGCAAATTCATAATTTGTACCGTTTCGGGCTAAAGGAAGCGAAAATATTATCCATTCTGTCTCCGGTTATGACACTCGTTATTATGCTGGTCCTTATTATGATCTTTGGTTACGGCGGAGCACAGGTAGCGTCTGGTGCTGTAACAGCGGGTGCACTTGTCGCTATTATGTTCTATCTCGTTCAGATTGTCGTTCCATTCACGCAGATGGCGACCTTTTTCACCTCCTTCCAGAAAGCTTTAGGAGCGACAGAGCGTCTGCACGAGATGCTGGAGCAGCCAGTTGAGTCGTCTGGAAGTGAAGGCCTGAAGTCGAAGCAAGGAGATATCGTATTTGATCAAGTTAACTTTCGATATGATGAGAAGGAAATCTTCGATCAGCTGTCCCTTCATATCCCTTACGGCAAAACGACGGCGCTTGTTGGTACGAGCGGCGGCGGGAAGACGACGATCTTTTCCTTGCTTGAGCGCTTTTATGAACGGGCAGGAGGCAGTATTATGTTCGGAGAACAGCCGATTGATCAGATTAAGCTTACAGAGTGGCGCGGGCTGTTTGGCTATGTATCACAGGAAAGCCCACTAACGAACGGAACTATACGTGAAAATGTCGCTTACGGTGATGCGAGCGCCAGTGAGACAGAGATCATTGCAGCACTGAAAAATGCAAACGCTTGGGAATTTGTAAGCAAGCTAGAGGAGCAGCTCGACACTCAGGTTGGGGAAGCTGGTATTAAGCTATCTGGAGGGCAGCGTCAAAGAATTGCCATTGCGAGAGCTTTACTACGAGATCCCAAAATATTATTGCTGGATGAGGCCACATCTAGCTTAGATAATGAGTCAGAAGCCTATGTGCAGGAAGCATTACAGCAAGCGATGAAGGGAAGAACGACAATTATTATCGCGCATCGACTATCTACGGTTACACATGCCGATCAATTAATTGTACTTGAAAACGGTGAGATTACAGGAAGAGGAACGCATCAAGAGCTGCTGGAGCGTCATGCTTATTATCAGAAGCTTGTGAAGCGTTCGGCAGAGGCCATATAGTACGTACGTATATGAAGTCTTGAGCGCAGCAGATAATCTGCTGCGCCTTTACGGTTGACGAGAGAAAACAAAGATGCTACAATTATCTTAAATTAAAGATTATTTATTGGTCGCTAGTTGAACATAATAAGCAAGAGTTAACATTTTTTTTGGATATATATCTTAAAATTAAGACATATAATATTGGAGGAAAAACAAATGATTAGTCCATTAAAAGGTATTCACCATGTTACTGCCATTACAAGCAGTGCAGAGAAAAATTATCAATTTTTTACGTATGTGCTTGGCATGCGTCTCGTAAAGAAAACGGTCAATCAGGATGATATTCAGACCTATCATTTATTCTTTACCGATGATACCGGCTCAGCTGGTACAGATATGACGTTTTTTGATTTTCCAGGCATTCCAAAGGGAACACACGGTACGAACGAAATTTATAAAACAGCATTTCGCGTGCCTACCGATGCGGCACTTGAGTACTGGGTTAAACGCTTCGACAAATATGAGGTCAAGCATACAGGCATCGAGGAGCTTTTTGGCAAAAAAGTATTGTCCTTTGTTGATTTTGATGATCAGCAATATATGCTTGTATCCGATGAGCATAACGAAGGCGTTGCCTCTGGTACGCCGTGGCAGAACGGTCCCGTACCGCTTGAATTTGCAATTACAGGCCTTGGGCCGATTCATATACGCGTTATGAAAATTGAATACATGCAGGAGCTGCTAGAAAAGGTATTGCTGATGCGTCAGGTAGCGAAGGAAGGCTCGTTATATCTATATGAGACTGGCGAAGGGGGCAATGGTGCCCAGGTCATTGTCGAACACAATATTGTTCTACCACCTGGACGACAAGGCTTCGGGACTGTGCATCATGCTGCGTTCCGTGTAGAGGACAACAGCGTACTACATGATTGGATTAAACGAATGAGCGATTTTGGATTCCCGAACTCAGGTCACGTCGATCGCTTCTTCTTTGAATCATTATATGTGCGTGTTGCACCGGGGATCTTATTCGAATGGGCAACAGACGGACCAGGCTTCTTAGGTGATGAGCCTTATGAGACACTCGGTGAAAAGCTATCCTTGCCGCCGTTTTTAGAGCCGCAGCGCGAGCAGATCGAACGATTAGTTCGACCGATAGACACCGTTCGCAGTACGTTGAAGCTGGAGAAGGAATATTTATAATGGGGGAAGCTTCATGTGAATAGAAGCTTTCAAACCGTATTGGAGATGAAATATATGAAGAAGCATACTGCTGGCATACACCATATTACCGCCATTGTCGGGCATCCACAGGAGAATATCGATTTTTACGCAGGTGTGCTTGGCTTGCGTTTAGTGAAGCAAACCGTTAACTTCGATGATCCAGGCACCTATCATTTATACTTTGGGGATGAAGCTGGAAGTCCAGGGACGATCATCACGTTTTTCCCATGGGCTAACGCACATCCTGGGGTCATTGGCGATGGTCAGGTTGGAGTTACGACGTATGCCATTCCTGTCGGCGCACTTGAATATTGGAAGCAACGTCTAACGTCTTTTAACATTCCTTATGTCGTGGCAGAGCGATTTGGCGAAACCTTGCTGCAGTTTGACGATGTTCATGGACTGCATCTCGAGCTGGTCGAGCGTGAAGAAGGTCCGTTAAATCACTGGACATTCGGAGGAGTTACGAAGGATGTAGCTATTAAAGGCTTCGGTGGTGCAGTGCTCTATTCCAGTCGTCCGCAGCATACAGCGACTGTACTGTCCGATGTGCTTGGACTTCAAGCAATTGGAACGGATGGGGTATATGCTAGATATGCTTCTACTGCACAGATCGGCAACATCATCGATATAAAAATGACCGAGGGTCAGCTTGGTAAGATGGGGCCAGGCACCGTCCACCATATCGCTTGGAGAGCGGAGGACGATCAAGATCAACGCTCATGGCAGGAGTTCGTATCGAGCTTTGGCTTGCATGTGACAGATGTGCGAGATCGCAGCTATTTCAATGCAATTTATTTCCGCGAGCCGGGCAGCATTCTGTTTGAGATTGCGACCGATCCGCCAGGATTTGCTTATGATGAATCGCCAGAGACGATGGGCAGCAAGCTAATGCTGCCGGTACAGTACGAGCAGCACCGTGACCGCTTAAAGCAAATGCTTCTTCCAATTGAGGTGCGAGAGCTAACGAGTGATTGATACGTATCTGCACAGGAGCATAAGCTATTGATTCAGAATGCATCAGTCAGAACGTGTGATATACTGATGAAAAGTTAAACAGGAAATATCGAATGAAAACAGGAGCTAGCATGGTATAGCTCCTGTTTTGTGATATATAGCGGTAAACTCTACGAAGCGTTGATTGAGCGCGAGCATCGGTTCGCGTTATGATGGAGAAGCTGGAGGTGAATGAACGGTGGATTGCGTAAAAGTCGGTGCACTAATTCTTCAATTACGAAAAGAAAAAGGAATGACGCAGAAGCAGCTAGCCGATCAGATGAATATTAGCGATAAAACAATATCAAAATGGGAACGCGGCCTAGGCTGCCCTGATGTGTCCTTGCTAAGTGAGCTGGCTGCGATATTGGGCGTTCATGTCGATAAGCTATTAGAAGGGGATCTAAAACCGAATGAACAGGATCGTGGAAATATGAAATCAATTAACTTTTATGTATGCACAGATTGTGGGAATGTCATGACGAGTACTGGCCATCCAACACTATCCTGCTGCGGTAGAATCGTAGAACCACTCAAGGCTCAACCTGCAGAGGCTGAGCATCAAGTACAAGCAGAAGCGGTAGACAATGACTATTATATGACGCTGGAGCATGAGATGAGCAAGGAGCATTATATCTCCTTCGCAGCGTTCGTTACGTATGACCGTATGAACCTCATTAAGCTGTATCCGGAGCAGAATGCAGAGTTCCGCATGCCGATTCAGACTCGCGGTACGCTTTACTTCTATTGTACAAAGCATGGCTTGTACAAGCAGGATTTTATAAAATCGAAGAAGGTTTAATGACAGACGATAAGACATGATTATGCTCGTATGCAAGCTACAAAGAAGGATATACTAAACTTGCATGTTTACATCATGATGCTACCGGAGGAATGAACGATGGCAGTATGTCCTTTATGTAATGCACTACGGCAAATAAATGATGAATGTCCGGTATGCCGTGCTCAGATGACCGATGCAGGTAAAGTTAGCGATTTTCTTGACCCTTACGGTCATTATAATGATGACGAGACCGTGAAGATGGGGGATGGCTATCCTCATACGGCTAATGAACCGGTATGTCCTCATTTGCTAGTATGTGAGAGCTGTGGTAAAGATCAAGTAGCGTTTATTGCATACGAAAATTAACGACAAAACATAGGACAGTCATTCTAAAAAAGGGTACGCCAATTCAACTGCTGCTGAATTGGCGTACCCTTTAATTATGGAGATTGGTCATCTGGATCATGCTGCTCATTGGATACATCTGATTCAATAGAAGAATCGGGAGTAAAAGCAATTAAATTCACGGTTCTGCCTAGCTGTTGTTCAATTTTTTGTTCAAGCTGTTGAAGATCTTCAAGCAGCTCTGGTTGATCGTTCAGATCTGCAAATGAATATTGCTCTCTCATTAGGTTTTCCTCACAGTCGATGATTGAGTTTAGCTGTCATTATTGTTTACAGCAAGCGCTCGAATATTCGTCAAAAACATAGCAATTTATATCAAAACGATCTTGTTCGGATACGTTATGATAAGGATGAGGTGAGCGAATGAAATATAGTAACGTTACGCAGCGAACCATTCAATATATTGAGGAGCATCTGACCAGCAGCTTATACTTAGACGACTTTTCAGAGCTAGTAGGATATTCAAAGTTTCATCTGACACGGATATTTAAGCAAGAAACAGGCCTAGCCATTAGTGAATATATTCGAGTACGAAGGCTAGCCCTTGCAGCGATGCTGCTTATGCACACGGATGAGCCGATACTCCATATTGCTATTGAGCTGCAATTCCAGTCACAAGAAGCATTTACTCGATCATTTCGTGAGCTGTATGCGATGCCACCAGGTAAATATCGAAAAATAATGAGCACGTTAATTGGAACGGAGGACAATGGTATGAGCAATGATGACAAGCAAGCAAAAGGTTGGTTTTTAAGTGGTTCACATCCAGGGAGTTATGCTTTTGGCGTAGATGAAAAGATTTTTCATTCAGGAAAAAAATCAGGCGTTCTATATTCGATAGAGGAAGTGGATGAATCTGGAGGCCAATTCGGTACAATGATGCAAAGCTTTCTTGCAGATGATTATAAAGGCAAACGTATCAAAATGTCCTGCTATTTGAAATCGGAGAATGCGGCACGATGTGCAGCATGGTGCAGAGTGGACAGTGCTGCTGGCGATCCAATTCAATTTGATAATATGGAGAATCGACCAATCGTTGGCTCTACGGATTGGAACCATTATTCAATAGTGCTCGATGTGCCCGAGGAAAGTGCGTCGATTCACTTCGGGGTGCTGCTTATCGGCAAGGGTAAGGTATGGGCAGACGGCTTTAAGTTTGAAGCAGTCGATCATCGAACACCAGTAACCAATATGATGGCACTAGACGCACTTCCGAAGCAGCCATCCAACCTTGATTTTAGTGAATAAACAAAACCCTCCTGCTGGCCAAGGTCAGCAGGAGGGTTTTGTTAGTCGAAGTTTAGAAAGTTCGGCTTTCAGTACCGAGAAGATGGAGGGCTAGTAGAAAACGAGGAGCACAGCGTAGGTACCACTACGTGAGCACCTAAAATGTTTTCGTAGAAAACATACTACGGAAGCATAACCTTTCGGTAGCACTACATATTCGATGTCGAATAAACGACAACGGATTACCTCGTAATTAAAGCTGGACTTTTTGAACATCTTTGCAAATGTAGTTTAGAAAGTTCGGCTTTCAGTTCCAAGAAGATGACTGGATACTAAAAAGCGAGGAGCACAGCGTATGTTTTTAATACGTGAGCACCGCAGCTTTAGGTAGCCTGACATATTCGAAGTCGAATATGCATCAGCGCTATACACCGAAATCAAAGTCGTACTTTATAAACAACCTCTACACGAGTTTGATTTGTGCGAGCTTAAACTGCTTCTCCAGCAACTCATAGCTCATCTCCAGCGTACCGATTGTAAGGGTAGGAGCAACCTGCAGTGATAACGATACGATAAGCTGACCGTTTTCGATTCGGTATGTCGTTGTTTTGCCGACAACAACCTCTTCGAACCACATCGCAGCTTCATCGTGCTTGAAGGTATACGTATAGGTTTTATTCTGTAGTTTTAAAGTATAGTGTTGCTCGCTATCGATCTCTTCTACGGAAGATTGCAGCTTGTCCTTTAGATCTACGGATGGATTAGGTGCGGTAATTTCTGAAAAATCTTTACGTAGAATATGGATTTGTGTGTCAATAACACCTGTGCCGTAGCCTTTTGTTAGGAATAGATAGATCTCATCCTGTTGATCTTGATTGAGATCGTCCACAATAAGCTTGGGGTAGTATTCTGGATCAGCAACGTTTTGCCATTGGTACGTTTTCGATTTATCATCTATATGCACGGTGATAGGTACAATAATCTCTGCATCTTTTTGAAGTGCTCCTGTAACAGAAATTCCATTATTTTCTATAAGTAGAATGTCAGATTCAATTTGATCAACCGTTAATGGTACTTCCGAAGGCTGATTTTGCGCTTTATTAGCAGGTGTATTATTTACAGCGCTTGAACAGCTCGATAATATGATGCCTAAGAAGCCAAGCACGATTACCGTTTTTGTAAGCTTGGACAAGGAGAAATACCCCTTTCTAGGTTAAAGTTTTCTATAATCATAACATACCCCGATATTAGACTAACAAATGTTACGGAAAGTTGCAAAATACAGTGAAATCAACCTATCTCACCTTAATTTATTCTACAAAATGCTACTAAAGTCCTTTATTTATTCGCTTTTTTCACAATGAAGTAACATAATTTAGCGGCAAGAAAAAAGGATGGATCTCTCCGTCAGCTCACAATGACGAGAAATCCATCCTTTTTATATACCGAGAAGCTTAGAAGCTTCTAGCTTCAGCATTAGCTTAATTACTGCCTGCAGCTGCTTCAACTTCACTTAGTGCAATACCAAATGCATTTGCCAGACCTTCACCATATGCAGGATCAGCCTTGTAGCAGTTGTTGATATGGCGCAATTTGATATCCTTCGTTGTTCCTTGCATAGCAGCTACCGTGTTAGCGAACAGTCTTTGCTGCTCTTCAGCGGATAGAAGATTGAACAATTTACCTGGTTGCTCGTAGTAGTTGTCATCATCCTCACGGAAGTTCCAATGATCTGCAGCACCGAATAGGTCAAGAGCAGGCTCTTGATGCTCTTTGCTGCTTTCATTTTGATTATAGCTGTTTGGAGCGTATGGAACGCTTGGATTGTTCTGATATACACGACCAGCACCATCACGATGGAACGGGCAGAAGTTTGCAACGTTTTTCGGATAGTTTACTGGAATTTGCCAGTAGTTTGTTCCTAGACGATAACGTTGAGCGTCACCATAAGAGAACAGACGACCTTGAAGCATTCTATCAGGTGAGAAGCCGATACCTGGTACTACGCTCGCAGGAGAGAATGCTGCTTGCTCTACGTCGATAAAGTAGTTTTCAGGGTTACGGTTAAGCTCAAGCACACCAACCTCGATGAGAGGGAAGTCTTTTTTATACCATACTTTTGTTAAGTCAAACGGATTGTATGGCATATTGTTCGCTTGCTCTTCAGTCATCACTTGGATGTACATTTTCCATTTAGGGAAATTGCCCTCTTCAATTGCGTTGAATAGATCTCTTTGATGAGATTCACGGTCTTGGCCGACAACTTTCGTTGCTTCCTCATCGGTTAAGTTATGAATGCCTTGCTCGCTGCGGAAGTGGAATTTAACCCATACACGCTCGTTGTTTTCGTTGTACATGCTGAACGTATGGCTTCCGAACATATGCATTTGACGATAGGAAGCAGGGATACCACGGTCACTCATAACGATCGTAACCTGATGAAGTGCCTCTGGAAGGCTAGTCCAGAAATCCCAGTTCGCTTGAGGGTTATGCATATTTGTTTTAGGGTCGCGCTTTACAACGTGATTAAGATCAGGGAAACGCTTAGGATCACGGAAGAAGAATACTGGTGTGTTGTTACCTACAATATCCCAGTTGCCTTCTTCAGTGTAAAACTTAATCGCTGTACCACGAATATCACGCTCAGCATCAGCGGCACCACGCTCACCTGCAACAGTAGAGAAGCGAATAAATACATCGGTTTGCTTGCCGAGTTCTGAGAAGAGCTTTGCCTTTGTATATTTAGTAATGTCGTTAGTGACTGTAAATGTACCGAAAGCACCGGAGCCTTTAGCATGCATACGACGCTCAGGAATAACCTCGCGATCAAAATGAGCCAGCTTTTCAAGAAGCCATACATCTTGAAGTAGAACCGGTCCACGAGGACCTGCTGTTAATGAATCATCGTCGTTAGCCACAGGAGCACCAAATGCTGTTGTAAGTTTTTTGTTAATATCTGTCATGCTAATCCCTCCCGAAATAATTTATAAGTGAACTTATACTAAGTATTATATTATATTTAGTCTAAAAGTAAAATGAAAATCTGATGATATTTCAAGAGAGATAATGGAAACTGTAAAAAGCGAGTAGATATGTAATAGATATGAAAATAGACTGAGAATGAGATTGAGATAGATCAAGTTAGCTTGAACATAGCTTGAAAACAGTTGGCGGTTATTTAAGATCGGTAACGATGCTTAAGAAGTGTTAAGAAATACGCAGATGGTTTGATGGATTGATGAATGACAGTCTGATGAATGGAAGTGCTGTCTTACATTGAAGGTAAAAGTACATCGAAGGTGAACGTATGTATAAAGCTAGAAAGCTAATCTTATACTTTAGTCAATTAGAAGAGAAATACATAAGGAATAGAAGCTATATTCCATAGAGAGTATCGTAGAGAAGGTAAAATGAAAAGAAGGGTACAAGCCCGTGTCTTTACTATAAACGAAAATCACCACAGCTTCTAGGCTGAACTTTGTATATAAATGTTGAATTCAAATGTAAAAAAAGTGATAATCCGACATCCTTCTACGATCACCATAATAGTAATCATAAATTGGGAATGAATCTAGAAGCGACAGCTACAGCTACAGTCCATGACACTGGTCTAACGATAGCACTGTAACCTCGTAGGAGTATGTATCGTCTAGACTTATAACATCGGAATTTTAGATGAAGGAGAAGTTCCTGAATAGGAGTTGAGGATATTGAAAAGGAAGCTCGCTATACTATTGATCGTTGCAGTAGTACTGATCATTGCCTTGTTCAGCTGCGGAGGTCGAGGAATTCTATATCTAAATCCAATAAAAGGCGTTCCTCAAGCTTCGATTGACTGGGTGGATTTTGTTAAGCTAAAGAATAATCAGTACACAGGGCTGCATAATGCGATAATCGCTGACCCTGCTTTAGTAACGGATGAGGTCGTTGGTGAGGTAAAATTTAAAGTAGGTGACGTCGTGACCAATGCTAGCTATCGCATTCAGCCAGGAGATGCAGCTTATCTCGACATTGGCACGAAACTGTATCGGGTAGAAGGCTACGATACCACTGTGCTGATTGCAGCAATTGATGAGCGTAGCATTAACGGTTACCGTCTATATGTAGCCAATGACCAGCGGGATCCATTCAAAACAAGCTTTAGCGAAGGCATGAAGAAAAATATTGAAAAGATAGAGTGGTATAGCCTGGAGGATGGGAAAGCTCCTTTAGTTGTACTTGATGCAGCTCGAAGTAACGAGCTCGTTACGTTGCTTCAAGAAGGTGAGCCAAAGCTTAGCTCCAATAACAATAATGGCTATCAACAGAATTATTATAAACTATATATCTTCAATGGCGAGCCCATTGCCTATTCCTATACGATGCTCGACAACGGCCTACAGGTATTATTTTACGGCTATGACGAGCCGGTCGTGCTAGATGAATCTATTCGGGAGTGGATGAACCATTTTCAAGCAGTACATTGAGCAATTACCAAGCAATTTGTGAAGCTGTTCGCTTAAAAGTCATCATATTGGCATGAAAATGTTTATCAATTGTGATATTTTCTCGCGCTAAATCCTTTATAATAGAGTAAATATGATGATAAGGACATGGTTAGATGAGAAATCAAAAACTTCCAATACGTTTTTTACGTTTATTTGGTCTTATGGATGGCTTATCCTTGCTTGTGCTGCTATGCATCGCTATGCCTCTTAAATATTGGGCTGGTATGCCACTAGCCGTTACAATCGTTGGTGCGATTCATGGATTTATATTTACTGTTTATGCGATTTCCATCGTTGTTGCGCAGCTGTTTATACGATGGAAGCCCTATTGGAGCTTGCTCGCAGTTCTTGTAGCATTTATTCCACTTGGAAACTTTGTGTTCGATCGGTACTTGAAAAAGCATGAAGAGTCCTTGCTTGCAAAGCCGATACCGTTACTATGGGTCGTGTATAGCATTATATTTTTCACCTTTATTGATCTGTTTACGCAATTGCCCGTTATGAGTACCTTTGCAGAGTCGTTAGGAGCTTCACTGACCGTTGCAGGCTTTATCGTAGGGGCATATTCACTGGCTAATACAGGTGGAAATATATTAGCGGGATTCTTTACAGACCGCTTCGGTGCATTTAAGATGCTGACGGTTGGGCTGGTCGGAACAAGCATACTTCTTGTATCCTATAGCTTTGTAAGCACACCAGCTGCGCTGTTAACGGTTCGATTTATTCACGGGTTTATCGGAGGCTTTATCGTACCGGCTGCCTTTACCTTTGTAGCGAATCAGAGTAAGGCAGAGAAGGCTGGCAGTCAAAATGCAGTGACGGGCGCATTTGTAGGGATTGCGGCCATTGTTGGTCCAGCCTTTAGCGGGATCGTAGCAGCGAGAACGTCAGCTCCAACCGTATTTATATGCGTGGCTGTGTTTGGAATACTGCTTGCGATCGTTACGTTAATTTACTTGCGTAATATCGTATTTAACAAGGAGAAGAAGGAATCACAGCCATTTACATGGAATCGTCCGGTGGTCTTCTCTTTCTTAGGCGCTTTTCTGCTTATGTTCTCACAAGGGGCGCTAGCTTATTTGCTGCCGCTGCGTGTAGCACAGTTCGGCTACGACTCTAGATTTAGTGGAACGCTGCTAAGTGTGTTTGGTCTAGTCGTTGTATTTATCTTCGTAATGAGGACTAAAAATTTATTCGACCGTATCCCTGCGCATTACAGCTTAATTATAGGGCTATCCTTACTTGGCATTAGTCAGCTTTTGCTCGCAATGATTGAGAGTGTGAGTGTTTATTACGGAGTGCTCGCATTATATGGTGTCGGCTTCGCTTTCTTGTTCCCTTCCATTAATGTACTGCTCATGCGCGGCACGAACAATGAGAACAGAGGTAAGGCTTACGGATATTTCTATGCATTCTTCTCCTTAGGAGTTGTTGCAGGCTCTTCAGGCTTAGGTCTGCTGCAAACCTCCATTGAGACGCTATTCATCGTTACGAGTGTTTTACTGCTATTCGGTGCACTGTTTGTGCTTCTATTGAAGAAAGCAACAGGAGCTGTGCTGCAGCACTCGATAAACAAATAACAAGCTACAAATAACAAATAAATGTAAACAAATGATCTCAATAGGCATGGAACGGCACTTGTGCTATGTTCCTGCCTATTTTTTTAACCTTTTTTTGCATGCTGCATATAGTTTTTTCAGAAGTCACTTTAAGAGTAGGAAAAAGGGAGGCGTTTGCTATGGCGCAATGGCCATATGATCCGTTTCGTCAGTTGAGCCAATTTAGGCATGAAGTAGATAGCATATTCCAGGAATTCTCTTCGATAAGCCGTGACTATCTTTTTGGGAGTGTTCGTGTAGATGTATACGAAACAGCCGATGAAGTCATTGCGACCTGTGATCTACCTGGCATAGAGAGTAAAGAGGATGTGCAGATCAGCATCGATAACCATATGCTGCATATTAAGGGCACGTTGAAGCGCTCGAATCAAGGGAAGGAAAAACATACGCATAGACAGGAGCGGGTTGTTGGCCGCTTTGAACGTGCGGTATCGCTGCCTTGCGCTGTGTCTCAGGATGGGATTAGTGCAGTATATAAAAATGGTGTGCTTGAAGTGAGGATGCCAAAGCTTGCAGACGAGCAAAGGAAAAGCATCGATATCGAGTTTTATTAATCGTATATATTATTAAACTCCTAAACGATACATCCTGCTAAGCAATGCGTAAGAGAACAAATACCCCTTGAGCTCATTCGAATGAATCCAGTTCGAAGCTCAAGGGGTGTTTTGTTTTAAATCGAAGTAGTTAAATTTTTATAAAAACTGGTTAATTCATTCGAAATACATAAACTGGAGCCCTCGGTACAATGGGGATGAATTCAAATGAAAGAGGGGATCGTCGAGATGAAAAAAATGTGGTTAAGTGTGCTCATTGTTATGCTGGCTGTCGTATTGGCTGCATGCGCTGGTAATGGTCAAAAGGAAAGCAACGGTGGAAGCAATGGCGGCAGCAGTAATGGTGGAAGCAAGGGCAGTGTTGGGCTTGCTATGCCAACAAAGTCGTCTGAGCGCTGGGTTAATGACGGGGCGAACATGAAGAAGGAATTCGAAGCGCTTGGCTACTCGGTTGATTTGCAATATGCAGAGGATGTCATCGAGAACCAAGTCTCTCAGATCGAGAACATGATTACGAAGGGCGTTAAGGTGCTTGTCATCGCAGCGATCGACGGTGAATCGTTAACGGATGTACTGCAAAAAGCAGCGGATGAGAATATAGCAGTTATCGCATATGACCGACTTATTCGCAATTCCGAGCATGTTAGCTACTACGCAACCTTCGATAACTTTAAGGTTGGTGTACTGCAGGCCTCCTACCTAGAGGATAAGCTTGGCCTGAAGGATGGCAAAGGTCCATTCAATATCGAGCTGTTTGCAGGCTCGCCGGATGATAACAATGCATACTTCTTCTTTAACGGTGCGATGAGTGTGCTACAGCCATATATCGATAGTGGCAAGGTAGTCGTTAAGAGCGGTCAAACAACAATGGAGCAAGTTGCAACGCTGCGCTGGGATGGAGCTACAGCTCAAGCGCGAATGGATAACCTGCTAAGTGCGAATTACACAACAGAGGATGTTCATGCTGTATTGTCGCCTTATGACGGTATTAGTATCGGAATTATCTCTTCATTGAAAGGCGTAGGCTATGGTACAGCGGATAAGCCAATGCCGATTATTAGCGGTCAGGATGCAGAGCTTGCTTCCGTTAAGTCAATTGTTGCTGGTGAGCAGACATCTACAATATTTAAGGATACGCGTGAGCTGGCTAAGGTCGCTGTAAGTATGGCAGAGGCTGTGCTAGAAGGTAAGGAAGCGCAAATTAATGATACAGAAACATATGATAACGGCGTAAAGGTTGTTCCATCGTTCCTACTGGAGCCTGTATCGGTTGATATCGAGAACTATAAAGAGGTGCTGATTGATTCCGGCTACTACAAGGAAAGCGATCTGAATTAATCAACGATAAGCAATGAACGAATGATTTAGCGCACATGCTGCGCTAAATCATTTCTGTCTCACTGAGTATAACGACAGGAGTGTGAGTACAGTGTCTGATTATATATTGGAAATGCGAAGCATTACGAAGGAGTTTCCAGGCGTCAAGGCGCTTGAAAACGTAAATTTGCAGGTAAAGGAAGGCGAAATACACGCCTTAATGGGAGAAAACGGCGCGGGCAAATCTACCCTGATGAAGGTGCTGTCAGGTGTGTACCCAAGCGGCTCCTATGAGGGAGAGATACTTTTCAAGGGACAGCTCTGCCAGTTTCGCACGATTACGGACAGCGAAGCGAAGGGGATCGTCATTATCCATCAGGAGCTGGCTTTAATTCCGCAGCTTTCGATTGCAGAGAATATATTTCTAGGCAATGAGCGGGTAGCTAGAGGATTAATAGATTGGTATAAGACAGAGCTTGATACAAGAGCGCTTTTAACAACGGTTGGCTTACAGGAATCACCGTCTGTACGTGCCGGCTCACTTGGTGTTGGTAAGCAGCAGCTCGTCGAGATCGCCAAGGCATTATCTAAGGAAGTAAAGCTGCTCATCCTAGATGAGCCTACTGCAGCCTTGAATGAAGAGGATAGTGAAAACCTGCTGCAGCTGCTGCTAGCCTTCAAGAAGGAAGGGATCACCTCAATCATTATTTCTCACAAGCTGAACGAAATTATGAAGGTTGCTGATTCGATTACGATACTTAGAGACGGGAAAACGATCGAGACGCTTGATGTACATCTTGAGCAGATTACCGAGGAACGGATTATTCAAGGGATGGTTGGACGCGATCTGACCCATCGTTATCCACACCGTAAAGCGAATATTGGAGAAGCCTTCTTTGAGGTTAAGGACTGGACCGTATATCACCCGACACAGGCGGAGCGGAAAATCGTCGATCAAGCAAGTCTTCATGTACGAAGAGGCGAAATTGTCGGTATAGCCGGGCTAATGGGGGCGGGAAGAACGGAATTTGCGATGAGCCTGTTTGGAAAAAGCTACGGTCAAAAAATTAGCGGGCAGCTGTCTAAGAACGGACAACCGCTCAGGCTGAATACCATTACGGAGGCGATCGAGCACGGTATTGCCTACGTAACAGAGGATCGCAAGGAGTACGGTCTTATTCTTATGGAGGATATTAAGCGCAATATCACGCTTGCTAGCTTAAAGAAAATATCGAAGCGCTATTTGGTGAACGATCATCAGGAGCTCATTGAAGCCGAAAGCTTTAGAGAGAAGATGGCGATTAAGACGCCAAGCGTGCATCAGAAGACAGGTAACCTGAGCGGCGGTAATCAGCAGAAGGTTGTCCTTAGTAAATGGATATTTACAGATCCGGAGCTGCTTATTCTCGATGAGCCGACGCGGGGCATCGATGTTGGCGCCAAATACGAAATTTATACGATTATTCACGATGTTGCGGCACAAGGCAAGGGTGTATTGATGATTTCCTCCGAGCTGCCCGAGCTGCTCGGCATGTGCGATCGCATTTACGTAATGAATGAAGGTCGAATTACAGGAGAGGTGGGTCGTGAAGACGCCTCACAGGAGCTGCTTATGAAGTACATGACGAAGGGAAGGGATTAACCGATGCTGGATACCGTTAAGAGGTTATTTGTTGGCAACATAAGACAGTACGGGATGTTTATTGCATTAGCACTCATTATGCTATTTTTTCAAATTATTACAGACGGCACTTTGCTTAAGCCGCTTAATATTACCAATCTAGTTCTACAAAATAGCTATATTCTCATCTTGGCGATCGGGATGCTGCTCGTCATTATTACTGGTCATATCGACTTGTCTGTTGGCTCTGTCGCTGCCTTCGTCGGTGCGGTGTCAGCGATTATGATGGTCAATTACAACATACATTTTGGTGTAGCGATTGTGCTTTCGCTGCTGATCGGTGCAGCGGTCGGGGCGTGGCAAGGCTTTTGGGTGGCCTACGTAAAAATACCGTCATTTATCGTTACGCTCGCAGGAATGTTGCTGTTCCGCGGCTTGACGATGCTTGTGCTTGATGGCAAATCTGTCGCTCCTTTCCCGGATGGCTTCCGTGCAATAAGCACCGGCTTCCTGCCTGACTTTTCAAGTGGCAGCACGCATTTGCTAACGATTATGATCGGTGTGGGCTTGTCGCTGCTGTTCGTGTTAATGGAATGGAGAAAGCGGATGATAGATCAGCGCTACCAGCTGGAGGTGCTCCCTTTTGGTATGTTTATCGCGAAGCAAGTGCTGATCGTGGCGATTATTAACTACTTTATGATTATCTTAGCCTCCTATAAGGGCTTGCCTAATATCTTCATCTTGCTGTTTGCTTTAATTGCCTTCTATACCTTTATGATGCGCAGAACTGTGATGGGTAGACATATCTATGCCCTTGGAGGCAACGAGAAGGCCGCGCGTCTATCAGGGGTAAAAACGAAAAAAATGACGTTCTGGGTGTTCGTAAATATGGGCGTAATGGCTGCACTAGCTGGTCTAGTCTTTGCTGCTAGATTGAATGCTGCGACACCAAAGGCCGGTGTGAACTTCGAGCTTGATGCGATTGCTGCCGCATTTATCGGAGGCGCCTCAGCAACAGGTGGTGTCGGAACGGTCATTGGAGCAATTGTTGGCGGCCTTGTTATGGGGGTCATGAATAACGGGATGTCACTCGTCGGTCTCGGTATTGATTATCAGCAGGGAATTAAGGGGCTCGTGCTGCTGCTTGCGGTCGCATTTGACATTTACAATAAAAACAAGTCCTCCTAAATGGTGGTATAATACGATTAAATGCTAGATTACCATAAATGAAAGAATATGGGGGAGTTTCATGAAGAAGCTGCTGCTGCTATACCTCGTTCTCATTGTGACGCTGCTTTCTTATTTGTATGTCGTTCATTTTCGGGAAAATCAGACGAGCTTCATCGAGCAGGAGGCTGGCCTTCGAGGCGGGCTTGATGAAAAATACGTCATGGTTAATTTTCTTACGGGCATCGACTATTGGAAAAATGTGCTCAAAGGATTCGAGGATGCTGCTGAAGCTTTAGGTGTCTCTGTAGAGTATCGTGGTTCCACGCAGTACGATACACAGGAGGAGGTCATCGTGCTGGAGCAGGTCATCGCCCGCAAGCCAGCGGGCATTGCAGTAACTGCAATCGACTCTGAGGCGCTGAATGACGCAATTCAGAAGGCGGTAGAAGCGGGTATTCCTGTCGTCATGTTTGATTCCGATGCGCCTAACAGCAAGGCTTACTCCTTTATTGGAACGAACAATTACGAGGCAGGCGTAACTGCGGCAAGAGAGATGGCAAAGCAAGCAGGCGGCACCGGTCAGATCGGCATCATTACATTACCTAATCAATTGAACCACCAGCAGCGAACGATGGGCTTTCGGGAAACGATCGAGCGTGAATATCCGGATATGCAGGTTGTCTCTATCGCGGATGGCAAAGGTGATCAGCTGATTTCTGAGCAGAAGGCGCTTGAGATGATCGAGACCTACGATAAATTAACGGGGATTTTTGTGACGGAAGCGAATGGTGGAGTAGGCGCAGGCAATGCGCTGCTTGCATCGAGCATGCAGAGAAAACTGACGATTATTTGCTTCGATACCGATAAAGGAACGCTAGATATGATTAAGTCCGGAACGATATCAGCAACGATTGCGCAAGGCACGTGGAATATGGGCTATTGGTCGCTCATGCAGCTATTTCATCTTAGAAATGAGCTCACAGAGCCGATCTCTGATTGGCGAAGCGCTAACGTGTCGCCGGTACCGACCTATGTAGATACAGGTGTAACGGTGGTGACGAGAGATAATGTCGATCATTTCTATGCGAAGTAGCAACGATGAGATGAATCGAATGATGGGGCGGTCGGAGGAGGTAGGCCGTCTAATCTTTGCATCTCCTGCGGCAACATTGAAGCAAGCGGCTACGCAATATAAGCGGATGGTGATGGGATATGCTGCGTGAACGACTACAACTAAACAACTGGCCAATTCGTAATAAGCTCATTGTACACTTTTTGCTTATTAGTATTCTGCCTTCGCTATGTATTACGATTCTACTGTCATGGGCGGTTAGCAATGTGCTAGAGAAGCAGGCGAATTCACAAACGCTGCAGCTGATCGGTCATGTGAACAAATCACTAGATGCCCATGCCGCCAATATACAAAATATCTCTTACTTTATTTCGATGAATCCAGAGATTCAAAGCTTTTTGAATGATGGGCATGTCTCGATTACGAAGGATGAGGACCGTTATCGCGTATTTAAGTTTCTACAGGGCTTCTCAACACTGTACCCTGAGATTGCCGGTATTATGATCGTAAGCAGTGATGGACAATATTTAAGCAATGAAATGTATGCGCGTGGCGACAGCAACCTGACCGAGGAGTATTGGTACAAGGAAGCGGTAAAGGAGAAGGGCATCTTCAAAATGATCGGGCGCCCATACAACCGCAACGTTACGACGCATGTCAATTATAAAGAGAATGAGCTAGTGTCGGTCGTGCGATCGATCCAGGACCCATACACCGGTCGCAATAAAGGCGTTGTGCTGATTGATCTAAAGCTGCGCGTTATTGCTGAAACTGTACGAGATGTAAAGCTTGGCAAGTGGGGCTATCTTGTCGTCATTGATGAGCATGGCGATCCGATCTATGCGCCAAGTGGGCAGACGCTAATGGATGGTGAGCTGTATCGAGAGCTTGTAAGCAGCAACTCAGGTATACTGTCGCGCGAGGTGAATGGGCAGAAGCTGCAGTTCATCTATCAAGCATCGAGCTTTACGAACTGGACGACCGTAGGCATATTTCCACTGCAGGATACGCTGCAGGCCATCAAGGACATGAACCTGTATTTGGTGCTGTTCGTATTTGTTGTTTGTATGCTTGGTATTACCGCGTCATACTTTTTAGCTAATTCAATCTCACGTCCCATCTCCCAGCTTGCCTCTGTGATGCGGAAGGTAGAAGAGGGCAATATGAGCATACGGATTAATGGCGAGCGAGCAGATGAGATCGGCTTGCTGGGCCGCAGCTTTAATAAGATGCTTGCCCAGATCAAGCGTTTAATCCATCAAGTAGAGAAGGAGCAACGCAAAAAGCGGGAGGCCGAGCTGCGCAGCCTGCAGGCGCATATTCAGCCGCATTTTCTATACAATACGCTCGATACGATCCAATGGCTGGCACGCAAGGATGGTGCGAAGGAAGCAACAGAGATGGTTGAAGCGCTGTCTAAGCTGTTTCGCATGGGTCTAAGTCAAGGCCAAGAGCTGATTCCGCTTGAGGATGAGCTTGATCATATAAGCAGCTACTTGAAAATTCAGAAGACGCGATACAAGGATAAGCTTAATTACACGATAGAGGTCGAGGAGCAAGCAAGAGGTCTTATTGTCCTTAAGCTGATCCTGCAACCGATTGTTGAAAATGCGATATACCATGGGATAAAGGAACGCAGAGGACCGGGCCAGCTGCATATTAAAGTAGGTGTCGCTGATGGTTCGTTAATGCTCCACATTGAGGATGATGGCGCAGGTATGTCCGAGGAGCGATTGGACGCGCTGCAGCAAGCACTGGCATCAGCGGCTTCTAGTCAGGAGCTAGTAGAAAGCGCAGAGCTGACGCTGAACGGCAACCGTTCAGGCTATGGGCTGCGCAATGTACAGGAAAGGATTCAGCTTAGCTTCAGTAAGCATTATGGCCTAACCGTACAAAGTAAGGTAGGCAGTGGTACCGTTGTGACGATTCGTCACCCTATTGTGAAGGCACAGGGGAGGGATAGTAATGAACGGAGCGGGAACATGGAGCATCATTATCGCCGATGATGAGGCGATTATTCGCGAAGGGATACGTACAGCCATTGCATGGGAGCAGCTTGGCTTAACTGTTGTCGGTGAAGCAGAGGATGGTGAGGAAGCGCTCGAGCTTGCGCTAGCGCATCAAGTCGATATTATGCTCGTTGACCTCAGTATGCCGATAATGAATGGGCTAACGTTAATCAGGCACATTCATGAGCAGCTGCCTTCCTGTAGAATTATTATTATTACTGGACATGATGAGTTTTCCTATGCGCAGGAAGCGATTAAGCTTGAAGTAACGGACTATATTCTTAAGCCCGTTAATCCTGAGCATTTAACAGAGGTGCTGGAGGAGGTTATCTCCAGGCTTGAGAATGATCATACGCAGCAAAACCTGATGCAGGCAGCCTCCAAGCAGATTGAGAAGCATATTGATCTGCTGCGGGATCGATTCTGCCTAGACTGGATGCGCGGTGAATTAAGCTTGGATGAAATTCGTGAGCAGCTGATGTTTCTTCATTTGCCGCAGCATGAGATCTCAGCGGTGTGCGTGCTGCGCTGGCCTGAGCTGTCGAGCGGTGAAACGCTGTATTCGCAGCGGGACCGTCAGCTGCTGCTGTTCGCGATAGAAAATATTGCACTGGAATGTCTTGGTGAGAAGGAGTGTATTCATTTTCGAGATTATGATGAATATCTCGTGTTTTTACTTCAGAAGCAGCCTCCTGACCATATGCTGCAGCATCTCATTCAATCGGTGCAGGATTATCTAAACATTCAGGTGCTGATCTGCTGTGAGCCGAACAAGCAAGGGATGGAGGAGCTGCACTCCGTATATCAGCAAGCGAAAAGCAATATTAATCGCGATTGGAAGCTATCACCGCTAATTAAGCAGGCTAAGGAATGGGTTCAAGCGCATTATATGGATCAGCAGCTGTCACTTGAAAAGGCAGCAAAGTCACTGAATGTCTCTCCGGTATACTTGAGCCGCTTGTTTAAGCAAGAGACAGGGCGTTCCTTCATCCATTATCTAACGTATGTACGGATGAAGCGAGCGATTGATTTATTGCATGGCAGTGATCTGCCGATTCATGAAATTGCCCAGCAGATCGGATATGATACACAGCATTACTTCAGCACCGCCTTTAAGAAGACGATCGGTTTATCACCGAATCAGTATCGTAAAAGCAAGGTGGATTAGGGCAGATTAACGCAGATTAGCGTAGTACAACTTAGAATACCGCCGCTAGTACATCGCGGTACAACTTAGGAAGTAGAGCCAGTACAAAGCAGGACATTATCGTGGCCTTAAAGGTCTCGGATAATGTCCTTATTCTTTTACCTGTTTCTCTGCCGCCAGCATAAGCTCATATATTTTACGAGTCGTGTTTACATTCCTAATCGTCATCTGCTGATATAGCTTCGTACCAATTAGCTTAGTCATGCCGCCCTTCGTTACGGTTGCTTTGTCTATTGACCATAGTATGGCACCAGGTGCATACTTCACCGTTTCTAGCTCCGGCTTATATGGGAGCCTTTCAAGGATAGATTCATCATTGATCGCTTCCCATAAAAACAACACATCGCTTCGCATCTTGTCGTCGTTTGTCCATGAGGCTGGAAGAGTGGACATGACCTTTTGCATATCTTCTAAGCTGACAATAAGCACCTTAATCTGTAGTCCGAACGTGTCCAGGATAGCTTTTTCTAGCAATTGCACGAGCTCGTCCTTAGTGTAGTCAGCGGCAGTGAACACAATATTGCCTGAATTAATATAGGTGACGACGTTGTTCATGCCGACTTGCTCGAATGCTGCTTTCAGTGTTTTCATATCGATCTTGTTATTGCCGCCGACATTTATTCCCCGCAGTAGAGCCGCATAGACCATATAGGTACCTCCTAGATTAAATGATGATAAAGAGTTTGAGAGTTGATTTACTATAGATACTAACAGAAATTTACATAAAGCAACAACTAGAATAGGAAGGAACCCGTATTATTTCAAAGTCATGGAAACAGGTATTTTCTATGATGGAATCTAAATCTAAAAGTATTGTAAGCCAACTAAATGAATTTATTAATCGTATCGAAAAAGAGCAAACCAACTAGAATGAGTAAAAGCTTGGGAGTTCCATTACGGCAATCGATTTTGTTGTAAAAAATAAAAAGTTTAATTTCTGTAAAAAACAGTTGTAATGGAAACGCTTTTATGCTAACTTTTTAGATATAAAAACGTTTTTATTGAAAAGGAAGAACTTCATGAGAAAAGTGACGATAAAAGATGTGGCTAGGGAAGCTGGGGTGTCGATCTCCACAGTTTCTAATGCATTGAATGATGTGGATGTACTAAATCCGGTAACGAAGCAGCATGTGCTTGATGTTGCAAAGCGTCTAAACTATGTGCCGAATCTGAACGGCAAGCTGCTAAAGTCAGGAAAAACGAAAATGCTCGGCTTTTTCACGACGAGCGTGTCCGGTCCTTATTTTTATATTTTAGTAGACACGATGTCGCGTGAGTGCGAGAAGCGAGGCTATGGGCTGAACGTTTTTGTGACGAAGGATAAAAAGACAATAATGAGCAATATTCTTGGTGGAAGAGTAGATGGCGTCATTATTTTCGAGGAAGAGCGAATCGCAGAAAAAGAGCTTGCCGCGATGGAGAAGAACAATATTAAGGCTGTGTTCTTGGATCGCATGTTTAGCAACAAATCGATGGGCAGTATCATTTTTGATTCCTATGTGGCTGGCTATGAAGCAACAAAATACTTAATTAACTTAGGTCATAAGCAGATCGCTTATATTTCGGGCGTTGATTCGATGTTCGACAGCGTTCAACGTAAAAAAGGCTATCTGGCCGCACTTCAAGAGTTTAATTATCCGATTGACGATGATTATATATTGCAGGGATACTTCGAGGAGGAAGGCTCCTATAATGCTGTTAAGTATTTTATGCATAAGCACGCTGAAAAGCTGCCGACAGCATTTTTAGCAGGGAATGACTTAAGTGCAATTGGCTGTATTCGTGCCTTAAAGTCAGAGGGCTATGATGTACCGAAGGACTTTAGTGTATTGGGCTTCGATGACATTGATATTGCTCCTTACTTTAACCCGCCATTAACGACCGTTCGCAATCCGATTAAGAGGCAGGGCGTTATGGTGATTGAGCATCTTATCGATCTAATCCAGCAAAAAGAGCAAGGGAAAATCGAAAAGCTGCCAGGTGAAATGATTGTAAGAGGCTCTACACAAATCAAATGCTGATTCATAGAAGGGTGATAGCTCAAAAAAATATTGCAAAAACACACATAAAAAATTTTTACGAAAAATAAAAACGTTTTTATTATGCGAGGGGGCTGAAACATGAGTAAAGCATCTGGCTATATGAGCGAGAAACCAACTATGGGGCAACGGTTTAAGCAGTTTTTCGTTGATTTTGCTAGGCAATGGGAAATACAGTCGATGATCTGGCCTGGTGTTATTTTTATGTTTATTTTTTGCTACATTCCAATTTACGGCTTAACGATTGCATTTAAGCGCTATACGGTCATTGACCGTCTCGATACCGCTCCTTGGGTAGCCTTCGAAAACTTTGAAATTATTATGAAGGATAAGTTTTTCTGGGAATCGGTCGTCAATACGCTTGGCATTAGCTTTTTGAAGCTAGCGATTGGATTTATCGTTCCGATTATTTTGGCCATTATGATTTACGAAGTGAGCTTACGAGGCTTTAAGAAATTTGTGCAGACGATATCGTATTTACCGCATTTCCTATCATGGATCGTGCTAGGCGGTATGCTGATTAACTGGTTTGCGACGACAGGATTGTTTAACGAGCTGCTGCTCGCACTAGGCATTATCGATGAGCCGAGAAACATTCTACTGGATCCAGATAAGTACTGGTGGATCGCCACGCTCTCTGATATTTGGAAGGAAGCGGGCTGGGGAACGATTCTGTACTTGGCCGTCATGGCTAAGATCGATCCAACCTATTATGAAGCTGCGAAAATTGACGGTGCTAATCGTCTGAAGCAGATCTGGCATATTACGATCCCCAATATGAAGCTGATGATCAGCTTGAATTTGATTTTGACGATCAGCGGCTTGCTTGGCTCTAATTTGGATCAAACACTCGTATTAATGAACTCGCAAAACCGTGAGAAGGCCGAGGTTATTAACTCGTACGTTTACCGAATGGGTATGACACAGGGGGATTTCTCTTACGCGACTGCAGTTGGTCTAGGTGTTTCAATTGTCTCTGTCATTTTGCTCGTTTCCGCTAATGCAGTTACGAAGAGGCTAAATGATAATCAGTCGGTATTGTAGGCAGGAGGAGGAAAAGCATGGAACGAAAAATTATGCGCAAGGACTGGGATAGTCGTGTATTCGATACGATCAACATTACATGCCTATCGATTGTGTTGATACTCATTCTAGTACCGCTGTGGAATGTCGTTATTTCATCATTTAGCTCAAGCAAAGCACTCGCTGAAGGAGGATTTATATTTTGGCCTTCCGAGCTGTCGCTGGAAAACTATCGTGCCGTATTCCGAGATGATTCGATCGGTCAGTCGTTCTTTATCTCCGTCGCGAAAACAGTGATAGGTGTCCTTACGCACGTACTCTTTTGCGCGATGGTCGCTTACGGACTAAGCAAGAGCAATGTTCGTGGACGTAAATTTTATGTGACGATGGGTGTCATTACGATGTTTTTCTCCGGAGGGATGATCCCAACTTATCTATTGATCAAGTCCCTTGGATTACTGAATAGCTTTTGGGTATACATCATACCTGCGCTGTTAAGCTTTTATGATGTCATTATTTTAATGAACTTTTTCAGAAATGTGCCTTCCTCACTAGAGGAATCAGCCAAAATTGACGGTGCTGGAGATTGGCGAGTATTTTTAAGTATTTTTATTCCGCTTTCTATGCCAGCTATGGCAACGATCGCGATGTTCAATGGTGTGAATCAGTGGAACGACTTCATGACGACGAAGCTGTATGTCACGAATGAAGCACTTTATCCACTGCAGATGAAGCTGTATGAGATCATTGTTCAGTCTCAAACACAATCGATGCAAAACATCGGCGGCTCCGTCATCATTGAAACGACGACCAAAGGGGTGCAGCTAGCGACAATTGTTATTACTACATTGCCAATTGTTGCTATTTATCCGCTATTACAGCGCTATTTCATTTCAGGAATGATGCTGGGTGCGGTAAAAGAATAGAGCTCAAGGATTGAAGGTTGTATCAGCTTGTTGCACTAAAAAATTAAAACGTTTTTATTAAAGGGAGGGTTTTTAATGGGAACAGCTAGAAAGAATAAGACAAAAATTTTGCTGATGTTGTTAATGGCTGTCGTGCTTGTATTGTCGGCATGCAGCAAGGAAAAAAGCGGTGGTGCTGGGTTAAATACGTCAATCGAGGATCGCTATACGCTTGATCCGAATACGCCGGCGTGGAAGCTAGATACGAAAGAATCGACGACATTGACCTGGTATGTGAATGCCGACTGGTGGAATAGCGATTATGGCAACGATGTTGTAACGAAAAAGATTAAAGAAGACTTAAATCTTGATATTACGTTCATTACTGGGGACGACACGAAGCTAAATACATTTTTTGCTGGTGACGATATGCCAGATTTAATTTCCGTGTTTGATTCTAATTCTTCAATCGTACAAAAGGCGGATACATGGGCATTGCCGCTAAATGATCTGGCTGAGAAATACGACCCTTACTTCAATCAGGTTGCAGCTCAGGATACGTTAAACTGGTTTCAGCTAGCAGATGGTAAAACATATGGCTATCCGAACTACTCCAATACGCAAGCGGATTATGAGCAAGGGACCATTCCAGCGAAAACAGCTTTCGTTATTCGTAAGGATGTGTACGAAGCGCTAGGTCAGCCTGACTTCTCGACACCAGAGCAATTTACTGCGACACTGCAAGCGATTAAAGCTCAATTTCCGGAGCTAATTCCATTTGGCTTTAACTCAATCGGAACCGGCACAGGCTCCTTAGGCGATGTATTCCAGGACTTCATCGGTGTTCCGCTAACGGATGCAGACGGAAACCACTACAATCGTAATCTCGACGAGGACTATTTAACTTGGATCTCCACGCTGAATGGAGCGTACCGCGGCGGTCTAATTAGTGATGACAGCTTCGCAGATGATGGTACCGCTTTCGAGGAAAAGGTCAAATCAGGAAAGTACGCTACGATGATGTTAGATGGTACTCCGCAGCAGGGTGGTAATCTTCAAATATTCGCAAGCAACAACGAAGGCAAGGAATATATAGCGATTGATGGACCGCAAAGCACCGTAGGCAATTCACCGACATTGAATCAATCTGGTATTACAGGCTGGATGATTAGCTTCATTACAAACTCCAATATAGATCCTGCCAAGTCTATTCAGCTCTTCACGTATTTGCTCAGTGAAGAAGGACAAATGCTGATGAACTATGGCATTGAAGGCGAGACGTATGAGATTAATGCTGAGGGTAAAGTTGCACTTATGCCAGAAGTAAAGGAAATGCAGCTGAACAATGCGGATCAATTTAAGAAGGAATACCGCTTCGGGGAATTTATGTTCTTCGGTCATGATCGTCATAAAACATTGAGTGATGATGCCTTCCCGGATTCCATTAAGCAAATGCAGGAATGGGGTAAGGGCAAGCTTGTACCACACTTCATTCTAGAGAACATCAATCCAGATCAAGGTACGGCAGAAGCGCGTTCGTTAAGTGCGATTAATACACAGTGGAATACGACACTTGTAAGTCTGATCCGTTCGAAGGACGATGCTACCTTCAATTCGGTGCTAGAGGAATACAAGCAATTCCTGAACGATAACAACTGGGATGCAATTGTAAGTATCTACAACGAAAAAATGGCAAGAAACAAAGAAAAGCTTGGTTTATAAGTATCTGTTCAATACGTCCGTTTATCAGAAGTAGTCAGCATAGAGAGTAGAGGAGTGGTTTGGAATGGCAAGAAACGTCATATTGTATTACTCAAGTGGAGAGCATGAGCTGTTCGCTTCAAAGACGCTAGAGGAGCTGAAGCCGCAGGCGAGAGAAGGGGCGGCGGTAAAGATTACGATCAATCCCGAGCAAGCCTATCAAGAAATTGATGGATTCGGCGCATCCTTTACAGATTCCTCTGCATATTTAATGAATCAAGTGTTAACGGAAGCACAGCGTGAGGAAGCGATGCAGAAGCTGTTCCATCCAGAGCAGGGCATCGGACTATCTGTCATTCGTAATCCGATGGGTGCCTCTGATTATGCAAGAGATTTTTACAGCTACAACGATCTTCCAGAGGGCGAGGAGGACGTTGATCAAGCAAGGTTCTCTGCTGCACATGATGAAGCAGATATTATCCCTCTGACGAAGCAAGCGCAAAAGCTTAATCCACAGCTTAAGCTAATGGCATCTCCGTGGAGTGCGCCTGGCTGGATGAAGACGAGCGGCTCGATGATCGGTGGCGAGCTGAAGCCAGAATATTACGCTTCGTATGCGCAATATTTTGTGAAATACATTCAAGCCTATGCGGCACAAGGGCTGCACATCTATGCGGTGACGCCTCAGAACGAGCCGTTATATTGTCCAGGTCACTATCCTGGCATGCTGATGCTGCCAGTGGTGCAAAGCGAATTTATTAAGCATCATCTCAAGCCTGCCTTCGTTGCAGCAGGAATTACGACGAAGATACTGTGCTACGATCATAACTGGGATCGACCAGATTATCCGCTTCACGTGCTGGATGAGGCTGGTGATGCTGTAGACGGCGTAGCTTGGCATTGGTATGGCGGTAGACCGAGCGCACAGAGTGATGTGTTCCTTACGAACCCTAGTAAAGAGGTTCACTTTACGGAGGGCTCTGGCGGTGATTGGATTCCTGCTTTTGAGCCTGCGTTCTCCAACGTCATGCGCACTGGTATTGCTATCCTTCGTAATTACAGTAAGAGCTTTGTGCTGTGGAATATGGCGCTTGATGAGGAGAATGGTCCATTCGTTCCAGGCTTCGGGGAGAGCACCTGCAGAGGACTGCTGAAGGTAAATCAGCAAACGAAAACGCTGGAGTATACGCTTGATTACTACGCACTTGCACATTTTAGCAAATGTGTTCGTCCGAAGGCGCTCCGTATAGAAGCTAGTGCAGATCATGAAGCAATCCATACGGTTGCGATGCGCAACGTTGACGGGTCAATTGCCGTTATTGCCTTTAATGATAGTGAACAAGCAAGTAATGTATTGATTGAGCTGGCGGGACATGAGCCGATCGAGCTGAATCTGGGGGCTAAAAGCGCCGTAACTGTGCAGTTTGTTGAGGATTAATTAACTTATATCGGTACCAACTGACACCCTTAATAGATCTCGGAAGATGAATAATTAATATGAATAATCATTAAGAGCGTAAAGCTAATGTGATATGCTCCTATCGTTGTAGTAGTAGTCATTTTATTATTTCTACTGTCTACTACTTGATAGGGGCACTTCATAAAGAGGCTTTACGCTCTTTTTTATCTACTTATATGTCCTTGGCTTGCTCTTGCTTTTTTTGCTTCTGATGGCGTGTTACCTTCATGCGATTTCCGCAAATTTTCATCGAGCACCATTTGCGGCGCGGATTACTATCGATAAACAGCAGCACACATTCAATGTTGCCGCAGCGATGAACGTGCTGAAGCTGACCGCTTGCTAGCAGCTGCATAGCATTGAGCGCAATGATCGATAATAATGCAGCCTCAGGAGCACCGACAGGAACAGAAAGCATGCGATCCTTACGCCATTGATAAGCAAATGGCGCGCGCTCTATCATCGCTTCCAAATGAGCAATCCAGCCTTCCTCTGCTCGCACACCATCGGCCATTCGCTCAAACTGTAAACGCAAAAACGAGCGCAGGCTGCGAAGTTCAGGCAAAGCTTCCACTGCCCATTGCGCAACCGGTGCTCGAAATTGCTCATAGTTGATATAACCGGCATCCGCTAACGTATCGATCCAAGCGATAAGATGACTTGGCTCAGCAAGTAAATCATGCCGATGACCATAGCTAACGACCTCTGTATTGACGAGATCCATGCATAGATCTCCAGAAAGCAAAGGGAACTTCAATTCTGTGTTCATCCGTTCATTCCAATCTCTTACGTGATTTTAACCTATTATACCATGATTGACGGGTTAATGAGTACAATGTATAATTTTAACTATTAAACCATGCGTTATACGGTTAATTTTTGTTATGAAAAGGAGAAGATGTGGATGAAGGATTGGATATTTAACCAGCTTGAATTTGCACGGCTGCAGACCATTCGAGCGATTGAACAACAAGCGGAAGAAGAGCTTGAGATTATTCCTGAGGGCCTGAACAACCATGTAAAATGGAATCTCGGTCATATTTATGTTGTGACAGAAAAATTCGCATTTACGTTGACTGGCGAGGAGGCAAACATCCCTGAGCACTTTCACGAATGGTTTGCTACAGGTACATCCCCTAAGGAGTGGACGAAAAAAGCACCAACGAAAGAGGAGCTTATCACGTTATTAAAGCAGCAGCTTGAGCGAATTCAAGCACAGAACGAACAGTGCTTGAATGCTCCACTGCCTGAAAGCTACGCGACATCGACAGGATTGCATCTATCAACAGTAGGTGAGAGCCTTAGCTTTTGTCTGTACCACGAAGCGATGCATTATGCTGCTATAAAAAGCATCATAACGTTAATTAGCAGCAAGTGGGCATGAATCTAACTGTTTCGTAGCATTCGTTCAGCTAATGTGGGAAGTATGCGATTTATTAGACTGAGCCACTTGGATTTACCGATAGGGGCCTCAAAGCGATCTTGTTCATAATAGCGGAAAAACTGCTCTGCTAGCTCATAGGGAGATATTTTCCCGTGTCCTCTGCCTTTTGTCATGTCGGTTTCGACAATGGGAGGAATGATCTCGAACACCTTAATAGGCGTAGACTCAAGCTGATAGCGAAGGGCCTTGGTGAATATATGGAGTCCTCCCTTGGTTGCACAATAGACAGGTGCCGATTGCTTTGGAACAAAGCCTAAAGCAGAGGATACATTGACGATGGCTGCTTGTTTTTGTTGTCTAAGGAGCGGGATAAGTTGAGCAGTCAACAAGATCGGCGAGGTCAAATTCGTCATAATTTCAGCTTCAATCTGAGCATCATAAAGTTCATTGCCAGCAAGAGAATAGTTGTATTGTATTCCTGCATTGTTAATGAGTACACTGAGCCGCGGGTGGTTATGAATCACTTGCTCAGCAAGCTGCTTTACTTGCTCATTATCGTTCAGATTGCAAGTATAGGTTGAGATAGCAGCATAGCGCTGCTTCATCATTTTCAGCTTCTGTTCATTGCGTCCCACAATAATAACCTCATTATGGGTACTAATAAATTTCTCTGTTAGCGCCTGACCAATACCAGCAGCGCCACCAGTAATAAGCACAGTATGCCCTGATCGATTCATAGCTCCCACTTCCTTTCTTTTCTCAATATAGCGAGAAAGAGAAAGCTTGTAATTAACCTAGGTTAATTTTTCTTTTAATTCTACTTAAGGCAACGGGTGTAATTCCTAGA
The DNA here is from genome assembly GCF_023715345.1 of Paenibacillus camelliae. GTDB lineage: Bacteria > Bacillota > Bacilli > Paenibacillales > Paenibacillaceae > Pristimantibacillus > Pristimantibacillus camelliae. The sequence goes on along the minus strand of NZ_JAMBNY010000010.1, from coordinate 89,592 downwards.
AAAGATGCAATATGATATTGCGGAATATCGTTGATCATGTGAGAATGTCTTTCTAGAAATAGACGATAACGTTCCTCCGCTGAGAGCATAAGTAGCTCGTATTCACGTTGTTCTTTTTTTATATACAGCTGCTCTACTATATTTCTTCCTAATCGTTCCCAACAAATATGCTCTGTAAATAACGATTGAAAATGCTCGTAACGAATAACTAGCAATTCACTATCCATTAATGCTTCTATTGAGAAGTATGATGGCGAGCTAGTTAGTAAGGCACGATAAGATGCTACAAAGTCTCCTGAGCTGCAAAAGCTCTTATTGAACGTTGTACCATCCGCAGTTGTATAATACAGTCTCAATAAACCGTTCATACAAAAGGCAATGGAATTAGAAGGCTCACCTTGTCGAGCAAAATAACTATTTTTCTTGACTGTCATTGGTTCAGCTAGCTTTTGGAATATAGTCCATTGTTCATCTGGAATGTCTGACATCGTTTGAAGTTTACTGTAAAGCGATAGCCATGCGAATTCCATCGTTTCAGTCCCCTTAACATTATATGAAATATAGCTTTATTCCAGTTGCGTCACATGAATCCCTTCCCTTTAATGCGAACAATTTATAGTTTATTTTGCCCGAGAACGATCGATAGCAGCCACTCTTGGAGTGCAACAAGTCTCGTATCCTTGAGCTCTATCGTTGTACCAGCAGCTATAAGCGGAACAAGTGAATCTACTTTGTGAAGAGAACCGTGCGAGCCGCCGCCTGTATGGTTATAGCTGTGATGATCAGAAAATTCATAGGAGGGCTTGGCATCAATAATGATGAAATTCCCTTCCTGTGTATGTAAAGCGCCATGTAATCGAGCAAGTGCATCAGGATAGTCTTCATAATAAAGCTGCTGCTTGTCATCAAGCGTTAAGCTCAATAAGGATAAATCCCCTGCGATGTTCCATGTTTGCTGATATGAATCGCGATAAGGTCCGTTAGGTTTATAGATGAGCAGCTGCTCATGCTCTGGGCTTGCAACATAGTTCACACCATCCTTATGCCAAGCAATAAATTGAATTCTTTTTTCCTGCTTTAAGCGTTGAATGAGCTCCTCTTGGGGTAGCTGTTCATCTAGAATATGGATATATCCCATACGCTCATTCAGCGCAAAGGCAAGCTGACCGTTCGGATGCTTCTTGCTCCATAAGCTGTAGCCTGACAGCAGCTCATTCATATTGATTAATCCACGCTCTTTGTCTTCAAGAACAAGCGATTGCCCACTGTCTCCCAATACGATCCACACCGCTTCCTCCAATGCCTGATCCCAGGAAGGATAGAGATTAAATAGGCTTTGAATCGTTTCATCGACTGTTTTTATAGCCTGCAAATGTTGAGGTCCGTGCTTATGCAGGGTTGCATCCGTATCAGGGAAGTATGCAAGCGTAAAGGCTGGCAGCTTATCATTCTGTATGAGATACGCAAGCTCCTGGACTGTAAATTTATTATTTATGCCTAAGCGGTCCCACGCAAGATTATGCTGGTCGTTCTTTTTGTTATATTGTGCTAACACACCAAGCGAGAGTAGATCTGGACCATTCACTGCAGCAACGCTGCTAGGCATCAGGCTAGAACGCGACAGCAGCCCAGGTATGGTCAACGTGTGAGGGGTATTGCCGCGATAAATTAAGCCATTAATCGAGGCGCTTTGAATCTGTGCTTCGGCTAATCGCTCGTGAATCGTCTTAACCTCATCGCTTAAATGCTGCCCATTCAGCTTAAGGATGCTGTTTTGCAGCACTTGCTTTACACCATTATCCCAAATCTCATGAGGTCCGCTACCGTAGCTAACGATTTGCTGTTCGGACTCGTTGAACCATATGAGTCCTGGAATTCGGTGCTTGTCCGCGTAGCTGCCAGTCAAGATTGTGCTGTCAATCGATACAGACATCGTTGGATAAGCGCTGACGACCTCAGGATATAATGTGCCATGCTTCATCAAATAAGAAATAGCGGGAGTCATCCCTTCCTTAACCGCAGCTTGCATAGGCTCATTCATCAGTGAATCGAACAGTAGAACAATGACCGGCTTATTAGCTTTCTCGATCGGCGCAGCAATGCTTCGCTCTTGCGTTATCGACAGCGCAATTATTAGCCACATAACAACGCTTAATAGTAAGAGTAGGATAGCGGCAAGCATAGATAGTTTTTTTGAAGCTTTAGCATTGTTTAACAAGGAAAAGTCTCCTTCACTATGAATTATTGTTCATGTTGCTTGTGATGAGTGCAATGCTTAGAGGTTAGAGGTATAGGTATGGGAAGTATGCCCAATTTAACTAGTGATGATTCTATAGAAATGCAGGACATAAGTGCTACCATCTAGAATTACCTCAATAACAGACAGCATGAAGAGATGAGGTGCAATAAATGTCAGTACACTATGAAGAGTATGGCGATAAAAATGGCCCACTTCTCCTGTTTTTACATGGGGGCGGAGTAAGCGGCTGGATGTGGAAAAGACAGGTTGAACATTTTTCGGATTATTACTGTATAGTGCCCGATCTTCCAGAGCAAGGCTTAAGCAAGCAGACGCCGCCATTTTCGATGGAGTCAAGCGCAGAAGCAATGCTTGAACTAATTGAGAACAAAGCGAACGGGATGTCTGTCAATGTGGTGGGATTTTCTTTAGGAGCGCAGGTGCTTGTACAGATGCTAAGCATGAAGCCTGATCTTATTGATTATGCCATGATTAATAGTGCGCTCGTTGTACCGCAGCCCGCGATGGCAAGATGGATCGGCCCATCAATTAAGCTAATGCACCCGCTAATTCGCAATCGTTCATTTTCAAGGCTGCAATCCAAAACACTGTACGTTCAGGATGACGATTTTGAGCGCTATTTTGAAGAAAGCAAGCAGATTACAGCTGAAGCATTAATACGCGTTCTTCAAGAAAATATGAGCTTCCAAATCCCATCTCAGTTTTCACGTGCACAGTCACAAATGCTTGTTACTGTAGGTGATAAAGAAAAAGGGATGATGCGTAAGTCGGCAAAGCTACTTAGTGATGCCAACCCTAACTGCCATGCAGTGGTGCTGCCTAATATAGGGCACGGCATTTCCATGGCTGCACCTCAAGCGTTCAATGATATGCTAAGAGCGTGGCTTGAGCAAGGCTTATTACCAGAGGGTAAACCTTGTTAATGTTTCATGTTGTGAAATATTAAGGCAATAAGTTAACTTTCGAGCATAAATGTAATAAGCTAAACTTTAACCATAATTTGAGGTTTTGCAGTATGAGAAAGCAACGGAAAGTAGGACTTCAACATTTTTGCTTTCGAAACTTCCGAGCGCTATAATTTACTTATCTTCATAATTCACACTTCACAATAAAGGAGTAATGACAGATGGGTAGATTAGCTAATAAGGTTGCTATTGTGACGGGCGGAGCTCGCGGTATGGGTGCTTCTCATGCACGTAGGTTTGTTGAGGAAGGTGCAAAGGTCGTTATTACGGACTTAAATGCAGAAGCGGGACAAGCACTTGCTTCTGAGCTTGGGGAAAATGCAATGTTTGTTCAACAAGACGTGACGAGTTCACAGGACTGGGAACGTGTTGTTACAGAAGCTGAGAAAGCATTCGGACCAGTGAATATATTGGTTAACAATGCAGGGATCAGCGTAGCAAGCAGCTTTGAGGCAATGACAGAGGAGCAATATCGTAAAATTATCGATATTAACCAAGTATCGGTTTTTCTAGGGATGAAGACTGTGCTACCCTCTATGAAAAAGACTGAAAATGGCTCCATTGTTAACATATCTTCCATTAATGGGCTGGTTGCTGGTGCGGTGGGCTATACGGATTCAAAATTCGCTGTTCGTGGAATGAGTAAAGCAGCAGCGATTGAGTTTGCTAAATATGGAATTCGCGTAAACTCAGTTCATCCTGGAGTGATCGAAACACCGATGGTTTCGGAAGGCGATGCAGTAGAGCAAATTAAACAGTTTGCGAAATTCATTCCACTGCAGCGTATTGCCCAATCAGAGGAAATTACGAATCTTGTACTGTTTCTAGCATCCGATGAATCTAGCTACTCAACTGGAGCCGAATTTGTCGCTGATGGCGGTTTGACTGCTCAGTAGATAGATTTGAATTTTAGTGCGAAGTAGAAATCCCTTCAATTATACGAAGTGAGCATTCCGTCACTTAAAGGTGACAATTAAAATAGTAAAAAGCAATTGCGCAACGTAATAGAGGCTGTCTTAAGGTCATAAACAATGACTTTTAAGACGGCCTTTTCTGATTTTGTTCGTTCACGTTAACCAATGAAATAATGAATGCATTCATGATGAAACAATTAATGCATTCATTGTCAAAAAACTATTGACCTTGGAGTATACTCCAATGATACGCTACCCTTAAAGAGGAGGGCACACGATGCATATTAAACAATTTACTGAGAAATATCAGATTACGAGTGATACAGCAAGATATTATGAAGCAGAAGGGCTGCTGAAGCCGAAGCGTTTAGATAATGGCTATCGTTTGTACGATGACCAATGTGAAAAATCAATGAAGTATATTATTGTGCTGAAGCAAATAGGGTTCTCACTGCAAGAAATCCGATATTTGCTTACGTTGGAGCAGCAGCCGATTTCACAGGAGTGTAATATTGCGTCAGTGACAACATTCACTCAGAAGATTGAAGATATTGAGCGGAAAATTAAGTTTTATGAAAATGCACTGCACGCACTGCGACTTGCTGGCAGCTTTATGGAGCAAGGAAAATACGCCGAAAATCAATCGAAAATCGATGAGCTTGTGGATGACATTTATCTCAGTATGTCGGATAAAGGAAATGAAGCTTAAGGTTTGTGTGGGGGTTGTTTAAGTGTAGTGGTGAAGGAGTCAAACTATTAAGATAGTCCAGTCATTTAGAGGAATAAGGGAGGATTATTTATGAAAATTTGCAAAATTTCAGAGCATATTACGAAGCTGGAATTCTGGTGTTTGTTCAAGGTTAGTGTATGGCTTGTGCAGGCTAGTAATGGTGTTTACATCATTGATACTGGTATGGCCTTTATGAGTAAACATATATTGCGCGAGGCCGAAAAGCTTGGCGAGATAAAGGCAATCCTACTGACACATGGTCATTCTGATCATGTCGGCGGGGTGAAGAACATCATTCGTGAGCGAAATATTCCTGTCTATGCTCATGCCTTTGATCTGGACTATATGGAAGGCAAAGCTCCATTCCCACGTAGAAAGAAAGCGGAGGCACTCGTCCCTCCAAACGTTGTGCAGCCCCTGCCAATAAACGAAAATGGTGAGCTTGAAGCCTTCGGTGATCTGATCCCTTATCATACGCCAGGTCATTCACCTGGTCATGTCGTGTATTATCATGCCAAGGATAACGTATTGCTCAGCGGAGACCTATTTACCTCAAAAAAAGGACAGCTTCAGCAGCCAATGAAAATGTTTACCGCATATATGGATCAGGCAATTGCAAGTAGTCGTATCGTCCGGGAGCTAAAGCCAGCACTAGTGAGCATTACACATAGTGATGATGTAAAGGATGCACATCTGCAAATCGATGAGTATATGAAGCAATACGCTGTATAGTGTAGGGGCATATTGTAATTTGAAAGCAGCTCACCCAAAAGTAGGTGACTATGTGTCGTTATTGCCCCATTCGTGTGAAAAAGCATACAAAAGGCGCTGATCGTACGCTGTAAGTAACGGTTTTGTATGAAAAAGCACCCAAGTTCGCTGATTCAGCGCGGTAAGTGATACATTTGTATGGAAAGTCATCCAAAGTCGCTGATTCAGCGCCGTAAATGCCGCATTTGTATGAAAAATCACCCAAAGTCACTGATCCAGCACCGTAATTGGCTCAGTTGTATGAAAAACCATACAAAAGTTGCTAATCGTGCGCTGTAAGTGACGGTTTTGTATGAAAAAGCACCCAAAGTCGCTGATCCAGCACGTAAATGCCATTTGTGTGAAAAACCATACAAATTCGCTGATTCAGCGCCATAAGTGGCTCATTTGTATGAAAAAGCACCCAGAGTCGCTGATCCAGCACCGTAAATGCCTCATTTGTGTGAAAAACCATACAAATTCGCTGATTCAGCGCCATAAGTGGCTCAATTGTATGAAAAACCATACAAAAGTCGCCGATTCAGCACCGTAAATGCCTCATTTGTATGAAAAAGCACCCAGAGTCGCTGATTCAGCGCCGTAAGTGGCTCATTTGTATGAAAAAGCACCTAAATTCGCTGATTCAGCGCCATAAATGGTTCATTTGTATGAAAAACCATACAAAAGGTGCTAATCGTGCGCCGAATGCGCCACTTTGTATGAAAAACCACCCAAAAGTCGCTGATTCAGCGCTGTAAATGCCTCATTTGTATGAAAAGTCATCCAAAGTCTCTGATTCAGCGACGTAAATGCCTCATTTGTATGAAAAACCACCCCAAGGTCGCTGATTCAGCGCTGAAAGTGACGGTTTTGTATGAAAAAGCACCCAAATTCGCTGATCCAGCGCGGTAAGTGACTCATTTGTATGAAAAATCATCCAAAGTCGCTGATTCAGCGCCGTAACTGCCTCATTTGTATGAAAAAGCACCCAAATTCGCTGATTCAGCGCTATAAGTGGTTCGTTTGTATGAAAAACCATACAAAAGGTGCTAATCGTGCGCCGAATGTGCCACTTTGTATGAAAAACCACTCAAAAGTCGCTGATTCAGGCCGTAAGTGATACATTTGTATGAAAAATCACCCAAAGTCGCTGATTCAGCGCCGTAAATGCCTCATTTGTATGAAAAATCACCCAAGATAGCACGCCCCACACCACAATATCTCCTCGTGCCGTACTATTCATCGCCCCACGCTGTACAAGTCACCGCCCCCACACCACAATATCTCCTCGTGCCGTACCATTCATCGCCCTCACGCCGCACAAGTCACCGCCCCCACACCACAATATCTCCCCGCGCAGAGAAAGTAGTCACCGCCCCACGCCGCACAAGTCACCGCCCCTCGACCCAAGTATCCACCCTCACGCCTTTACCAAGACCAAACCAACCGTTGCTGGATTAAAAACTTGTGGGCTATAATGACGATATCGTTGATTAGAACGGAGTTGGTCAAAAATGCCTCACATTTTATACATTGAAGATGATCATGAGATCGGTTCGTGGCTGTCACAGGAGCTGCAGGATAAGGGCTACGAAGTAAGCTGGCTACAATCAGGAGAGGGAGCTGAAGCGTACGCGGGGCAAGCAGATTTAGCAATTTTGGACGTTATGCTCCCTGGACTAGACGGATTCTCGATTGGTAAGCGTCTAAAACGAGAAAACAGCACGCTGCCTATCCTCATGCTGTCGGCGCGAACAGCAGTGGAGGACAAGCTCGAAGGCTTAAGCTTCGCGGATGATTATGTGACAAAGCCATTTCATCCCGATGAGCTTGCTGCACGCATCGAGGTACTGCTTCGTCGCTTTCAGAAAAATGAGCAGACGATAGAGCTCCAGCATTTGCGGATTCATACGAAGGAGCTTCACATTGTGAACAAGCAGACGAATGAGGAGATACTGCTGACGGGTAAGCAATTTCTGCTGTTCCAATGCTTTATTCGTCATTTGAACCAAATACTGACGAAGGAGCAGCTCTATGAGCAGGTATGGGGAGAAAGCTATATCGAAGGCGATAAAACGCTTATGGTACATATCCGATATTTGCGCGAGAAGATCGAGCTTGACCCATCACAGCCAACTATCATAGAGACGATTCGCGGAATCGGTTATCGTGTGAAGCTATGAGGAAGCTATTCGGCTCTCTGCAAGCTAAGTATATGGTTATTATTTTGTGTGCGTTAGGTCTGTTTCAACTAACGTATATTGGCGGTGCAATTATTTTCACCGGTATAACGAATCAAATGGCTCAAAACGATATACCCGAGTATGAGAAAGTAGAAAACAGCTGGCATCAGGCTGCAAGTGACACCTCTGCCACTGAAGAGGACGTAAAGCTGCTTTATCAGAAATGGAGCGAGCAATACCCAGAGGCAGGTATGTTCTGGATTAGCCAGGACGGGCAGCTACTGAGCAGCTGGAATGTACAATATGAGCTGCCACAGCAATGGTCACAGTCAGACATTGTTTCTTTTATGAAGAGCAGATATGGTAAAGATCCCTTTACAGTCGTTGCTTTTGTAGAGGGCAAGGAGAACAATGGCTTTGTCGTAGTTGAGCTTCCTCGAGAGCTATTCAGAGATCCATATTCGGATATTTTTGAGAAATTCGGCATATGGTTGCTGGCAGGTATTTTAATTATTGTTATCGTCTTTATCGTCATCTCGTATTTATTTTTCCGTAATATTCGTAAGCGGCTGCTCTTCTTACAGCGTGCGATGAGTAAGCGTAATCCCGATGGCTTGCCAGTATCTATTGACGTTAAGAAGCAAGATGAGATCGGTCAGCTTGAGCATTCGTTCAACAATATGGTGGAGCAATTGAATGATAGCCGCCAAAGAGAGCTGAACGAGGAGCAGATTCGGCGTGAGCTGATTGCTAATTTGTCACACGATATTCGGACTCCACTAACGAAGCTGCGTGCTAATGCATATACCGTCAGCAAGTACGAGCTGCCTGATGGAGCAGCAAAAGCGCTGCAGACGATGGATAGCTCCGTCCGTCATATCGACGAGCTTGTAGATAATTTACTTGCCTATACGCTATTATCGAGTGCTCAGTATCGCTATGAACAGGCTCAGCTTCAAATTAACCGATTTTTGCGGGAGCATATCGCGGCTTGGTATGCGGTATTTGAGCAAAATGGCTTTGAGATTGAGATGAGGCTTGGAGAGCTTCACGTACCGACGTGGGAGGTAGATCCGATCTGGATGAAGCGAATGTTCGATAACCTGCTGCAAAACGTGCTGCGACATGCTCGTGATGGCAAGCTTGTTGCGATCGAAACGGAAGCCTGCGAAGGTTATGATGCGATCCGTGTGGTAGATCGTGGTCAAGGGATGGATGGCGTGACTGATAACAAGGGTGCAGGCATTGGCTTGTCCATCGTCCATATGATGGTAGAAGGTATGGGCTTAACATGGCAGCACTATCGTAGAGATGAAGAATTCATCATAGAAATACGACATCCTCTAAACTAAGCCTCTAGACATAGCAGAAATCATTGGATTCTCAGTGAAATGGAATTGTAAAAGTCAAACAATAGAAATTAAAACAACTCCGTAAGACTAACCACTAAGCAGAACTTTCCCAAAGTACAGGGGAAGGTTCTGTTTTTAATTTAAACAAAATTTAACCTTTCCCCACACCTCACTTTAACCTTGCCTATTTATACTGGCTTTAGAGGTGAAAAACATGAGTATTATTGTACAAACAGAGCAATTAACGAAAACATTTCAGAAGCAGCAAGCGGTTGACCATGTCGATATGGTCATTCGTGAAGGGGAAATTTACGGGTTTTTAGGTCCGAATGGAGCAGGGAAAACGACGACCATTCGTATGCTGCTTGGATTAATGAAGCCTACATCTGGTACAGTGCGCATCTTTGGTAAGGAGCTACAGAAGCATAAGCTAGATATCTTGCGTCAGGTCGGCTCGCTCGTTGAGAATCCATCCTACTATCCGCATCTTACCGCCTATGAAAACTTGAACGTTGTGCGTGAAATCGTAGGCGTACCACATAAGCGCATTAGTGAGGTATTGGAAACGGTGCGCTTAACGGAGGCTGCTCATCGTAAAGTTAAAGGCTTCTCACTAGGGATGAAGCAGAGATTGGGCATCGCCGCAGCATTGCTGCATCAGCCGAAGCTGCTGGTGCTGGATGAGCCAACGAACGGACTTGATCCTTCAGGCATTATTGAGATTCGTGAGCTTATTAAAAGCTTGCCGCAGCAATATGGCATGACTGTATTAATATCCAGTCATCTCTTATCCGAAATCGACCAGATCGCTACAGCGGTAGGCGTGGTGTCGAGGGGGAAGCTAATCTATCAGGATCAGATGTCGAATTTGCGAAAGCTGGCTCGTTCTACGATTAGAATTCAATGCAGTGAGCCTGGCAAAGCGGTTGCTGCGCTGAAGCAGCTGGAGCTTGCAGCTGCTCATGAGCAAGAGCAGCTTATTCTCGAAAACTGCTCGAATCGCAGTGTGGCAGATGCGGTCTCTTTACTCGTTCATCAAGGACATGACATCTATCGGGTGGAGGAAAACAAGCAGTCGCTCGAGCAAATTTTCTTAAGTATGACGGATGGGGTGAGTTTATAATGCTCAGCCAATTACTTCGATCAGAATGGATGAAAATAAAGAGAAAGGGTCTTTGGTTTCTAACCGTATTAGGCCCGCTAGGTGTAGTCGGTTTGACGATGGTCAATTATGGCGTTCGCAAAGATTATTTGCTGTCATTAAGCGATGACGACTGGGCGATTTACTTAGACAATATTCTTAGCTTAACGCCGCTTGCACTCGTATTAGGTATCGTCATTTTGACGTCGATGATGGCAAGTATAGAGAACCAAACGAATGCCTGGAAGCAATGGCTGGCGCTACCGGTCAGTCGATCGTCAGTCTATCTATCTAAGTACGTAATCGCGACGACGCTATTATTCGTATCCTCGATTATACTAGGCATCGGCACGACGTTATACGGACTAACGCTAGGTCTAGGCGATGACATCCCGTGGCTGCGCATTATGCAAGTCAGCTTTTATCCGTGGCTTGCGTCACAGGCGCTCATTGCGTTTCACCTGTGGGTTGCGGTCGCTAACAACAATCAGGGCATCACCGTGAGCATAGGGGTAGTCGGAGTAATTCTGACTTTCATGGCTTTTTTTCTTCCCGATTGGTTCCTATGGAAATGGCCAACATTAGCGAACGATTGGAATAATCCTTTCATCAATATCGTACTTGGCATTAGTGCTGGCTTGCTGCTGTTTATAGCTGGCATGTGGCACTTCTGTAGAAAGGATGTGAGCTAAATGAAGGCATTGCTGAAGACAGAATGGTTTAAACTATGGAAAACGAATATCGTTCCCTTTATATTGCTGGCACCTCTAATCGTACTGGCGATTGCTTTGAATGTTAATGTTGATGCAGAGGAGCTAACAGGTCAAAAGTACGTGTATGCAGCGATAAATGCGAATCTAGCTTATGGCGTTTTGTTTTTGCCGCTAATGATCGGTGTGCTTGCAACGCTAATTTGTCGCTATGAGCATCAAGCAGGGGGCTGGAAGCAGCTGTTTGCTTTACCAACGACGCGGGGAAAGGTATATGTAGCCAAATTCCTAATCGTTAGCCTATTAAGCTTATGTATGCAGCTGCTTGTGCTGCTCGCACTGCTAGTGGCTGGCTTGTTGAAGCAGTATGGTGAACCATTCCCGCTAGAGCTGCTGATACGCGGTACGATAGGGGGCTGGCTTGCAACACTGCCACTAATCGCGCTTATGCTGTTTCTTTCCACGCTGTTTCAATCCTTGGCTGCTCCATTTGCTGTAAATGTCATCTTTACGATTCCTACGATGCTTGTTCTGAATTCGGAAGATCTTGCGCCCTTTTATCCGTGGGGACAGCCTTTTTTGATGATGTATATTACGGATAATGAGAGTGATATTTTCTATGCTCCGTGGGAGCAGCTCATCACGGTCATTGGAGGTAGCTTTGTCTTGTTTTTTATCGCCGGCTTTATTTACTTGCAGCGCAAGGAGGTTTAGTAGGTCAACGCTTCACTTAGATAAAATTGACAGGTAGTACGGTTCATTGTATATTGATGGATGGGAAATGGAGGAAGAAATATACAATGAATCGTACTGCAACAAAGACAGGGCATGTGATGCACCGCTATATCTCGAAGATGGCGGGCAGAGGGAATAATCCATCCACCGTTGACATCAAAGATATGCTAACAGTCGTAATAGGCGGGACGGTTACCATCGGAATATTGCTTTCATTAACTGGCTTTACTGAAACACTATGGATTATGGCGCCATTCGGAGCGAGCTGCTTGCTTGTGTTTGGCGCATGGCAGGTGCCTTACTCTCAGCCGCGTAATGTAATTGGTGGGCATTTGCTCTCAAGTGCAATCGGTATAGCTGTGCACGCATTATTTGGCTATTATGCATGGACGCTTGCACTAGCCGTTTGCGTCTCATTAATTGTCGTCATGCTGACGAAAACGACGCACCCGCCTGCCGCGGCTAATCCGATCATTATTATCGCAGGTGGCTATAGCTGGCAGTATCTTGTTACGCCAGTCCTTATCGGATCGGTAACGATCGTAATTATGGGATTAATCATTAACAATTTACGCAGCAATCGAGCGTATCCTACATATTGGCATTAAACGATGGACTAGCTGCAATAAATATCATTTAACGCAAGAAGGGGCTGTTCAGCAAGTAAGCAGATGCTTACTCGCTGAACAGCCCTATTCATTTGCTTGCTACTTCAACTCGGGAAACAAATTCACTTGTTCGATGATGATCTGCTCATTCGCTTTTGTGCCTTCAAATTGAAGCTGAACAGTTACACTGGTAACCCCATTATGCGTCAGCGTAAATGGCAGCTTGATCGAGCCGCTAGAATCAAACGTCTTCTCTAATGATCCGCCAGACAAATAGCTGGACTTAAGCACAATTTTTCCAGCTACAGCATCTTCTGGACTGCTTAATTGAAGCTCTAATACATATTTGCCCGCTAAGAGATCAAATGCATTTTGCTTCAACATAATAGAGTCTGATGCATTTAATGTGAGCTGCAGACCTTCCTCAGTAGGCGTGACCGACTGTTGTTTAGTAGAGGAGATAACCTGCCATTCCTCAATACCCCGTTCAAAGCGAGGATTCATGATCCGATTCGCACCGCGATCTGTTGCTTCCTGGAAGTAGTAATAGACAACCTTAGGTGAACGATTATTCCAATCCACCATTCCCATTCCCGACAGGCGCTGAGGATCTCGGCTTGTGTACTCCATCTTGCTGCGATAATCCTTTAGATTCCAGAAGGTGTAGCCTGCTGTAAATGGATAAGTAACGGTTACGTCCCAATGGGCAGCAAAATTGCCTGCTTGCCACTGCTCGCGTGCGCGATCGCCTAAGCTCGACCATGTTCCATTCTCTGATAGAATGATAGGCTTGCTAGGGTAACGCTCGTGGATTTCTAGCAATTTCTTTCTGTACTGCTCGGCGCCGTAATCCTCAGATTCGCCACCGTGGAAGCCATAATATTGGTTGAATCCGATAATATCGGCCGCTGACATGGACATATCAACCGGATGATGCTGGGTATTGGAAGCGTAGGTGACAGGTCTCTTCTTAGGGTCGACCAATCTTACTGCATCTCTCATATCGTTAAACCATGCCAAATGTGTCGTATTATTCGGTGTATTTTCATTCGCCACACTCCAAATGATGACAGATGGATGATTCACCTGATTCCAAGCCATAGCGATTGCTTTTTCGCGTGATAACCCTTTTTCGTACAATTGATGACCGATCGCCTGCTCACTCAACCAGTAATTCTCGATCTCATCCATGACAAAGATTCCGATCTGATCAGCATACTCATAAGCATATGGATGACGATTGTAGTGAGCATTACGGATAAGATTAGCGCTCGCGCTTTTAGCGACATCAATCTCTGCACGATATTCCTCAGGTGACATGGATCGGCCTGACTCTTTGTTCTCATCGTGCCAGTTTGTCGCCTTGAACCATTCTGGAGAGCCGTTAACTAGCACCTTTGCATCTCCAACCTCTACGTCTATCGCGCCATATTGTGTAATGAGCCGATCGCCATTTATAATTTCAGCTGTTAGCTGGTATAGGTTGGGTGACTCTGTTGACCACGCCTCGATATCCGGTGCATCAAATTCAAAGCCAACGACCTTTACTTCATCCGCACCTAACGATACGCTTTTCGTTTGAGCTTCTATATTGTCCACACCTGGATGAACCTGCACATCTAGCGTTGCAGCTTCTTTGCTGTAGTTTAGTAGGACGACAGAAGCACGGACTCGTTTCTTAAGAGGAGAAGCATCGACAATGACTTTAGAGATCGTCTGTGGAGCTGTCGCCTCCAAGTAGATATCTCTAGTAATGCCGGAATAATCCCACCAGTCAAATCCACCAGCTGGCAGAGCTCCAACATCTTCATGGTCGTGTGCTCGTCTAATAATTTGGACAGCGATGATATTGTCTTCGCCATAATTTAAGTAAGGCGAAATATTGAAGGAGAAGGGCGTTGCGCTGCCTTCATTCACTCCAACCTTCGTTCCATTGATAAAAACAACAGAATGATAGCCCATTCCTAGCGCGTTTAATTTAACGAATTTGTCGTTCCAATCTTGTTCGACCTTAAAGACTTTACGAAACCAAAATGAACCGAATGTATATTGGTATTTCTTATTATCGTAGGCTAGGTCAAGACTTGCTGGAACGGGTTGCACAGACCAAGCGGAATCATCATACGTAGTATCGCTGCATGTAAGATCAGCTTGGGGACAATTGATGTCATCCTCATGTCCGAATTTCCATTCTCCATTCAAGGAAATATATTGTCTGCGTTCTTCATTCATCTTCCAAGTAGAAAACTCAGGGATTGGTAATCCATTTTGATAGGCTACCTGCACGCCATCATGCTCAATCAAATGGACAGCCGTATTTTCTACTAGCATGTCAGTATCACTAGTTATCATTTTTTTCTCCCTCATATTCATAGTTAAAGTAACAAGACAGACGATAAACAAGACTGCAACTAAGGCAATCAGGAGCATCTTTTTTTGACTTGTCATTCACACCCTCCAGTTACGAATAACATACCCTTTATGAAACCCATTTCATAAAGGGCTAAGAAGACCCAAGAAAATAACAAATTCAAGAGAGAATAATTCATGAATAAAACAAGAGTAAAACAAGAGTAAAACAAGAGTGAAACAAGAGTGAAACTATACAAGAGTAGAACTATTCAAGAGTAGAACGATGAAAGAGAAGTATGATTAAAGTGAAGAACAGTTTGCTTATAAAATTTGCCGGATCATCATAGAAAGCGGTTACATTTACACCATTATACGAAGGACGTCATTAAAAAACAACGGTTATTTTCAAAATTTTTGAAGTTTTTGTGTTGATAGCTCAGTAAGGCTTGGTCAGAATGGCATTAAAATTTTTGTGTTGACAATATAAAGTATGAGGCGATAAAATGGCATCAAACAAGAGATGAACTAATTCACCTATTTTTTTTGAGAGAAGTGAAACCCCTTTCATAAAACGGGTTACATTATGATTAATTTTGCAGGGATCATTTGATTAAGGTTATGAATAAGGGGAACGGATAGGAAGGTGATAAAAGCTTTTTTTGAATGAATGTTGCTTGAAAATTAAAGCGCTTACTTTTTACTTTATGTGTGGTGTAAATGAGTCATTCGTCAACTTCTGTCTAATCATAATGTTTTTCTTTTTCTGATCGAACGATTGGATTACAAATTACGAAAACAGGGGGAAGCAAAGTATGGTAAGTAAATCAAAAAAAGCTTTTACGTTGTTAACGACATTAGTTCTAATTACTACAGTATTGCTCAGTGCTTGTTCTAAAACTGAGAATACCCCGAAACCGACCAATAACAATACCAATACAGAAAACACAGAGCAAACAAGCAACAATGATCAGCCGAGTGGAGAGCCAACGGTTATCGTTTTTGGTACTCACTGGCAGCCTGGAGATGACCCAAGCTGGACAGATCCAGTAACTGGTGAGCCAGGTATGCCTCCAGATCAGCTTGCAGCTAGAAAAGCAGCTGAAGAAGCCGTGTTAAATGAACTAAACGTAAAAATAGAGTGGAAGCAATATCCTGAGGATATCCGTGAATCATTGCTGAAATCTGTCCTTGCTAACGATCCTATCGTAGACATTGCTTTGCTATGGGGCGGTTCTCAAGGGACATTGCTCGGACAAAATATCTTCCAGCCACTAGATCAATATAAAGACATCTTTGCAGATCCAGACCACGAGTGGATGTTTGGTAACCAAATGTTCGGTGGCGTTTATTTCTTGAACTACATTCTTGAATTCGTGCCACAATGGCCGCTTGTCTACAATATCGACTATCTAGATCAGGTTGATGCTTTGAAGGAAAATGGTCAGACTGTTTATCCACATGACCTTTGGAAAAAGGGCGAGTGGACATGGTCAAAATTCGAAGACTACTTAACGAAAATTAACGAGTTCTATGCTAACAAAATGTCTCCAGTTAGAACGGATGTGCCTATTAAAGCGTTCCAAACGGACTACAGACAAACAGCCTATCATGCAATCCACTCCAATGGTAGTGCGGTGTATGGCGAAAATGGCCTAACAGCTGATTCTGCAGAAGCAAAGCAAGCGATTGAGTACATTGATCGCCTGACGAATAAAAACTTAATGTTTACAGCTAGATACAATGATAGCGAGCCTGGACCAGGCTGGACTTGGAATGCGAATGATTTCGGTAATGGTGAAACGGTATTTACGAATATGGTTCCTTGGCTAGCAGCTGGCGCAGGTCAGGCATTAGCTGAGCGTGGAGAGTCTATGGGGGTTGTTCCATTCCCAAGACCAGATCATTTGTCTGCTGATGATCCGAAGTACCAACAGCACGTTGCTCCTGGTAACCAAATGGCTGTACTGAAAGGTATTGACGAAGAGCGTACAAAGCTTGCACTTGAAGCATACAAAATCTACTGGTCAACTGCATATAAAACATTGGCTAACAGTGATAAAGCGCTTGATTATTTAACGACTCAAGCGAAGGCTGCAGCACTTAACTTTGGTTTAGACGTAACGAACGAAACCTATGGTGAGGCAGTAATGGAAGCGTTCCTTGCTCTATCTGCAGATCCCGTTCCAAACGAGTTTGCAACGATTCTATCTTGGGGCCCAATGTGGGAAGAGCAAATCATGGGTAGCTCGATTTACGGCTTAAACGGCACGCCAAAATATGCAGCTGCAATTGATGCGAATAAAAACCGTATTCTTGACGCGATGAGCTCGACGGAAAGCGCATTGAGTGCTAGTGCGCCTGTAGATAATATGCCTCCGTTCTTTACAGAAACGGTTACTCCGATTGCAGTAGCAGCAGGAACTGATCCAGCAACTGTGAATTGGAATGAATTCGTAAAAGCTGAAGATGGTGTTGATGGCGACATTGCATTTGAAGCGGTTGCTGTAGATACGAGTGCCATTGACTTTACAGCAATAGCAAAATATGAAGGCGGCTTAGCGTTAAGTGTGAAGGATGCTGCTGGCAACGAAGCAAGCAAAAAGTTTAATGTTGTTATTTACGATCCAAATAACACAACTGCACCTACCATTACAGCAAAAGCAGAGTATCGTACGGTTAATGTAGATGAAGATGTTTCAGCGATTAACTGGAAGGATGACTTTATTGATACTGCTGCTGATAAAGACGGCTTTGATGTAAAAGCGAATCTAACGGCTGATGTAAGTGAACTGGATGCAACGACTCCAGGTGAATACGATGTAGTAATTACAGTTACAGACTTTGCTGGAAATACAGCGAATTTGACGCTGAAGGTAAAAGTTGAGTAATTAACGAGGTAGTTCAAAAAGTCCTTCTTTGAAAGCTGGACTTTTTGAACTCGCACTATAAGGTTGTTGAACCGCAATGATAGCGGCACTTCGTAATTATCACGGAGGTAAGGTATGGGCATGAAAAAAAGAGCGTTCAGATTCAGTATGGTTTTAGTCTTAGTTTTAGCCATGTTCATGCCTGCAGGGCTAGGGTCAGGTAACACTGACCCTGCTTTTGCTATTGAGCTGGAGAAGGAAAGCCATGAATATATTGAGGATTCATACGGCGAGTACCTCTCAGCACAAGGGTATGAAGGGAACATGGCATCCGCTGAGGTAAAGGTGGATGTGACGACGTTTAAGGCGCTTGATGGTATGGAAGCGTTAGTTAATGGAGAAGCGGTTACAACGGGTGAACAAGGCGCGATTGAGTGGTCGTTTCAAGTGAAGGAAGCGGGCTTCTACAATCTTTCACTGTCGTATATCCCAGTAAAGGGTACAAACTCGAAAATTGAAAGAAAGCTCCTTATTGATGGTGAAAGCTATTTTAAGGGGATGAATCAATTAGTGTTTAACCGTGTATGGGACAATAGCAACGGGGAAGCCATCATGGAGCGAAACGGTAATGAGATTAGACCTTTAGCGGTAGAAAAGCCGCGATTGACGACGGTGTATATCGGTGATGCACAAAAAAGAAATCTAGAGCCCTACAAATTTTATTTTAGTGCCGGCACACATACGATTACGCTTGAATCCGTAAAAGAGCCTATGGAGATTCATGATCTTACGCTAAAGACTGCTCCACAAGTAAGATCCTATGAAGAAGTGCTGAGCGAGTGGAAGCAAAAGTATAGCGTGTATAGCAAGGAAAACCTTGTCTACCAAGCAGAACGTATCGATGGCAGCACATTAGGTATTGAAAAGTCATCTGTGGACATTACGATGGCTACTGATTATAGCAATCCCAATACGGAGCCTTATCATCCGTACAAAATTAAGCTAAATGCTATTGGCGGACCCAACTGGAGAACGCCCGGAGATTATATCGAGTGGAAGATTGATGTGCCAGAGGAAGGCTTGTACCACCTATCCTTCCGAGGCGTACAAAATACGAACCGTGGCGTAATGTCCTATAGACAACTAAAAGTAAATGGTGAAGTTCCATATCGTGAAGCGATGGCTGTTCCGTTTGCGTTTCACTCTGGATTCGTCAATTACACCATTGGACAGGAAGATGAAGAGTATTTTGTTCTGCTGCAGGAAGGGGAAAATACGATTTCCTTAGAGGTTGTGTTAGGTGAATTTGCAATGCCTCTATCCGAAGTAGAAAAAAGTGTATTTGTTCTTAATGATCTTTATCGAAAAACTGTGCAAATTACTGGACTCGTACCAGACCAATATATTGATTATGAAATTACGAAAAAAATTCCTAACTATTCTGAGCTTTTCCAAGCTGAGAGTGAACGCTTGAAGCGGGTTGTTGACGAATTAGTGAGAATCACCGGTGAAAAGGGCGAAAAAACAGCAATGGTCGAGAAGATGCTGGTACAGGCAGCGGGTATTGCAGCTAAACCTGACACAGTCATTAAAGAGCTCGGTACGTTAGCGAACAATATATCTTCTTTAGGTACTTGGATTACATCGATTTCTGAGATGCCTTTGCAGCTTGACAGCTTCACATTGTATGCTCCTGGATCTGAGCTGAAAAAAGCGAAGCCAAACTTTTTTGTTAGCGCATACAACAGTGTGTCTCGATTTTTCTCTACATTCTTTGTAGACGAAACAGAGATGTTTGGAGATACAAGTGAGGATGCCATTACGGTGTGGGTATCGTCTGGTCGAGATCAGGCTCAAATTATTAAAGATATGATTGATCAAAAATTTACTCCGCAAAGTAATATTCCAGTCAATTTAATGCTTATTCCCGAGGACGTTATATTGCCAGCTACTTTAGCAGGCAACGGTCCAGATGTGGCATTGTCCATTCCGCAAGACATGGTTGTTAACTTCGCCATGCGTAACGCCCTAACGGATCTTTCAAAGCTAGAGGGATATGATGCTATAGCCGAAAAGTTCTATGATAGCGCACTTCGTACGGTTACGTTCCAAGAGGGAGTGTATGCGCTGCCAGAGCAGCAAACCTTCCTCATGATGTTTTACCGCGATGACATTTTATCGCAGCTTGAGCTTACACCGCCAAAAACATGGGATGACGTAGAGCATGTTATCTCAGTGCTCCACGCAAACAACTATGATTTTTACATCCCAGGTCAAGAGCTAGTCCCTTCTATGGTGTTTCAATACGACGGTGATCTATTCAAGGGTGAAGGCAACGATTACGGCATAGAGAGTGCACTGACGGAAGACAATGCGATGAATGCATTTAGTCGTGTGACACGCTTCTTTACAAGCTATCGCCTGCCTGTTTCTGCTGATTTTCCAAACCGCTTCAGAACGGGTGAGATGCCAGCTGGTATCGCGCAATACACGACCTATAACCAGCTAGAGGTATTTGCTCCAGAGATTAGAGGTCAATGGTCCTTCTCTCCACTGCCTGGTATAGAGCGAGCGGATGGCACAATCAATAACCAGGTCGTATCAAGCACAATTAATACTGTTCTTCTTGATGATGCTGACAACAAAGAGGCTGCTTGGGAGTTTATGCAATGGTGGCTGTCGACAGAAACGCAAACAGAATATGCCAATGCATTAGAAGCGATTATGGGATCTGCTGCTCGTTATCCAACCGCAAATGTCGAGGTACTCGATCAACTGCCGTGGTCAATTAAGGATGCCGCACAGATTAAAGAACAGTTCGAGGCTACTGTAGGCGTGCCAGAGGTGCCTGGCGGATATATGACAACGAGGGCCATTGATTATGCGTTCCGCGGCGTCGTTACGAGTGGTGAAAGTCCACGTGAAGCCTTATATCTGAACAACAAGCAGATCGATAAGGAGCTTACAAAAAAACGTCAGGAGTTCCATCTATCCTATATCAGCAGTGATTGAAGTACGTCTTGCAATCTATGGGAAAAGGAGTAAACAGAGAGTATGCTGACAAATCAAACAATCACGCGAAGAAAAAACAATAGGTCATTTTCGAAGATATGGAAAGAGCATGGGGCGAAGTATCTATTAATCATGCCGTTCGCGATACTATTCATCGTGTTCACTGTCATTCCAGTAATGGCGTCAATGGTTATTAGCTTTACATCCTTCAATATGCTTGAAGCTCCTTCATTTGTCGGATTTAGAAACTATATTAATCTCATAGTAAATGATGATATATTCCTGATCGCCGTAAAAAACACATTGTTTTTTGCATTGATTACAGGGCCAATAAGTTACTTAATGTGTTTTGTATTCTCTTGGTTAATCAATGAGCTTACCCCTAAGGTTCGTGCCATTATGACGTTAGTGTTTTATGCACCTTCTATCTCAGGTAATGCCTACTTAATCTGGAAGCTTATCTTTTCTTCCGATATGTATGGTTACGCTAACTCCTGGCTGCTGCGCTTAGGCTTTATAACAGAACCCATTCTATTCTTTGATAATAAGGATTACGTATTTCCAATTCTGATCCTAGTTCAGCTTTGGTTAAGCTTAGGCGTCAGCTTCCTGGCCTTTATTGCCGGACTACAAAATGTAGACAAAACGTTGTACGAAGCAGGCAGCATTGACGGAATTAAAAATCGTTGGCAGGAGCTATGGTACATTACACTGCCATCGATGAGACCTCAGCTTCTATTCGGAGCGGTTATGCAGATTACAGCTTCATTCTCGGTATCCCAGTTATCGATTGAATTAGCTGGATTCCCATCCGTTGAATACTCAGGTCATACGATTCTGACGCACCTACATGACTATGGCTTCATTCGATATGAGATGGGTTATGCTTCTGCGATTGCAACAATCTTATTCTTTACGATGCTGTTTACTAACATTATCGTGCAGAAAGCATTAAGAAGGGTAGGTGC
Organism: Paenibacillus camelliae; assembly: GCF_023715345.1. Taxonomy (GTDB): domain Bacteria; phylum Bacillota; class Bacilli; order Paenibacillales; family Paenibacillaceae; genus Pristimantibacillus; species Pristimantibacillus camelliae. The sequence continues at coordinate 68,045 of NZ_JAMBNY010000010.1, read as the reverse complement.
GTAATGTGAGTAGTATTGTTGCGACAATAAAAAAAGCTTATGTATCTAGAAAATTCAAGCGTAGAAACAGAAGCATTATGGGCGATATGTCGCTAACGATCCTTTTAGGGTTGTTCGGTCTATTCAGCGTATGGCCCTTAATCTTCATCATTAATAACGCGTTTAAGCCGTTGAATGAGATCTTTATCTTTCCACCACGATTGTTCGTAATGAGTCCGACACTTACGAATTTTCAGGACTTATTCATCGTCATCGGAAATTCGTGGGTACCGATCACGAGATATATTTTCAATACATTTTTTATTACAGCAGTAGGTACGCTGGGCTCGGTTATTATTGGCTCAATGGCAGCCTTTCCACTTGCAAAGTATGTTTTTCCTGGCTCCAAAACGATGTCAAAGCTGATTGTTTACTCTCTCATGTTTAACGGTACGGTAACGGCTTTGCCGAACTATATCATTATGTCAAAGCTGCATATGATTGACACATATTGGGCATTGTTGCTGCCTTCTATTGGTGGAACGCTGGGACTATTTTTGATGATGAACTTTATGGTTCAGGTTCCAGATGCCTTAATTGAAGCGGCTAAAATTGATGGTGCCAAGGAGCTCACGATTTTCTGGCGAATTATGATGCCATTATCTCGCTCGGCTTGGATTACGTTAATTATTTTATCTTTCCAATCGTTGTGGGGAACGACAGGCGGGGGCGTCATCTTTACGGAGAAACTGAAGCCGGTCAGCTATGCGTTATCACAGATCGTTAATGCAGGTATAGCGAGAACGGGGGTTGCTTCCGCTGTTACATTAATCATGCTTGTTGTACCTGTTGTCGTATTCGTTATCTCTCAAAGTAATGTAATCTCAACGATGGCTACTACAGGTATTAAAGAATAAGCGAGATTGAGATAACGATCAGCAGGTCAATAAACATATGGAAAGGAAGTCTAGCAGCGATGAAGAAAAAGAGGGTTTTATTATTCGTTTTAATATTATGTATGCTTCTTCCCTCCACTCCAGTGTTCGCTGAACATACGCAAGAAACGAATTACATCTATGACTATTGGGGCGATACCCCGAGAAGTCTGCCTGCTTTTGAATGGATGGATACGATCGATCAAGGTCAGCTCGGGCAGATTAAGATGGGGAGTATCGATGATGTATTTGTAAGCAAGGATGAACGTATTTTTCTAGTCGATACATTGGAAAGTAGAGTGAATGTACTAGACGCCAACCTACAATTATTGCAATCCATTAAACTCATTCGAGACGAAAACAATAAAATTATCGTTGATGCTGCCAACAAACAGCTCATGTTAGATAAGCCAGAAGGGGTATTCTATCATGAATACAGCGATGAGCTCTATATTGCGGATACGGGAGCAGAGCGGATTGTTGTCCTAGATGGTCTTACCTATCAATTTAAGCGTATCATCGAACGGCCAGAAAATATGGTCGGCGCTACATTATTCAAGCCTTCCAAAATCGTGGTAGATAAGGATGGGAAAATTAGCGTCATTGTCCAGGGTAGCTACGAAGGCATTATTGAGATTCATAACAATGGGACTTTCTCTAGATACTTCGGCTTGAACAAGCCACGAGTAAATGTGATCGATCATTTTTGGAAAACAATCGCAACAAGTGAGCAAAAGGAAAAGATGGAGAAGGTGTTTGCTCCAGCCTTTAACAACCTTTCGATTGATTCTGAAGGCATGATCTACGCAACAACCTTTGATTCTTCTGCTCAGGATAAAGTGTTTCGCTTTAATTCCAAGGGCGAGAATGTACTGATGGAGAATGGTTACTTTTGGGTCATCGGTGATGTGAATTACTTGTCGGCAGATGATCGCAGCCAATTTGTTGATATCGCTGTTTCAGACTATGGCGTGTATGCATTACTAGACAAAAACAAAGGCAGAGTGTTCCTTTACAACTTTCAAGGAGATCTATTGAATATTTTTGGCTCGATTGGATATTCGAAGGGTGATGTAAGGGAGCCAACTTCTATTACTTGGTTTGGCGACAAACTAATCGTTACGGATAAACAGTTTGCCATCGCACACGTGTATCAACCGACCGAGTTTGGTGAAGCGGCATTGTATGCAGAGAAGCAGTATTACTATGGACAATGGGAAGAGGCTGCAGAAAGCTATGCTAAAACCATTGAGCTGAACAGTAACTATGATATTGCTTATACAGGAGTAGGTAGAAACTATCTCATGCAGGATGAATATGAAGAGGCGATGTATTATTCCAAGCTAGGCAACGCACGCAGCTATTTCTCAAAAGCATTTGCAGGATATCGCAATATTTTCATTCAAAATAACTTCATTTGGCTTGTGATACCGTTTCTACTCTTTGCTGGTTACTTAATTTATTCGGAATACAGATATAACAGGAAGAACGGTTAAGCATAGTTCCATAACCTATTAAATCCGTTTAGAAAGGGTATGATCTGTATTTATGTCTATTATCGAAGATGGAAAACTGATGTTTCATGTGTTATTGCATCCATTTGATGGATTCTATCAAGTCATTAATCATGAGAAGAAAAGATATATCCTTCCTACCTTGATTCTGATTCTTGTCGGTATTGTTGGTGTTTTATCCTATCAATATACAGGCTTTATCTTAAATACTTTTCCGATTCACTATATTAACAGCATAACGATTTTTATTACGACCTTGTTCCCGATCGTCCTGTTTCTTATCAGTAATTGGAGCATTACAACGCTGTTTGATGGGAACGGCTCCATTGGCGACATATTCATCGTGATGTGTTATGCCTTAGTGCCGAAGCTGCTTTTTGATATCTCAGGCATTTTACTAAGTAATGTCGTGACGATGGAGGAGGCACCGCTGTTAAATGCCTTTACGATGATTGGAACCGTATGGTTTTGCTTTCTATTGTTCTGCGGGCTTTGCGTGGTGCATGAGTATACGGCATTAACGAATGTGTTGACGCTCATTGCTACATTCATCGCAGCTGTTATTATTATCTTTCTTGCGATGCTGTACTTTACATTAATGGGTAAAGTGATTGGATTTGTATATTCCGTATTTAGTGAAATAACAAAAAGGTGGTGACGCAATGTGATTAGAAATTTTAGCGAAACAGCAATCAACCGCATCAGAAATGCGGGGGCAAAAGAGATGATCATTGCGGCGATTTTACTTGTAGCCTTTATTTCACTATTTTTTGTACCTTCACAGGTTCAATCTCTAGGCATTAAGCGTCAAGCCATGCCAGAATACGTTAAGGATGGAATAGCTGAAGTAATTGGTGAGCTTGATCAGCAGGCAGGTAATATTAAATTAGCTAGCAATGAAGGTAAGGATTTGTACATTAATACGGAAACGCTCAATATCAAAGTGATTGACACACAAACCCGTACGGAGTGGAGCAGCTTATCGCTCGATAAGGATAGCAGTGTCGTCGATAAGTCTCCGGTTATTATTAAGTATCTCGGTAAGGACGGGGCGTTGTACGAATGGGATGCATATACGTATGCGATTCAAAACAAACGCTATACGCTCAATCAAATTGAAAACGGTGTTCAAATCATATTTGATTTCTTCGAGACGGAATCGTATCGCTTGAATGAGTATGTGCCACAAAAGATATTAGCTGAGAATTATGAAGCTCATTTTATCGATAAGATTGATGAAAAGCTGGCAGAGGGTGCAATTACAGAGGCTCAGGCCTTGAAGTTCAAGGATGCCCTAACCTTAACGTATCAGTATGATAGCGCGAATGATCTGTATTACTACCGATTCGCAGGGCTGCCGCCGTTGTCACTCGTACGTGATCTAATCGCGATGACGAAGGCGATTGACTACACGACAGATATGTTAGTTGAAGAGAGCAGCATTCACGGACTAACTGTTAAAATTACTCAACCAGCTAACTTTATTGTGACGATGGAGGTCACACTAGACAACGGTGATCTCGTTGTTAAGGTTCCGACCTATGAGATTGCTAACAGTAACGACTTCTACACGATGCAAAATATTTCGGTGCTTCCTTCATTCGGTATGGCAGCAGCGAAAAATGTTGCAGACGGCTATATTTTTGTTCCAGATGGCACAGGCGCTTTGTTCAAAATGAATACCTTTAACGGTAAATTTCCGGAATATGAGCGGCCGATCTACAACAACACCTATTACGACAAGCTGTATGAAATGTCTGAATTCCCCGAGGATCTAATGATGCCAGTGTTTGGCCTATATTATACCGATCAAAAGGGCAAAAGCAGCGGTCTTCTCGGCATCGTTGAAAAAGGAGCAGAGCTAGGTAAAATCAAGGTTCAGCTTGGGGTGGAGGATACGTCACTTGGTGGAACGCCTAATAATAAGGTGTTCAGCAGCTTTGATGCGATGCAGTTCTCTCGCGTAAAGGTATTCGGTCCATATAGTGAGGAGGAAGCGCGGTATACCGCTTCAACGGGCGTAATGGATATTGATTATACTGTTCGCTATAAGCTGTTTGCTAGTGAGGTAACTCACTATGAATTAGCAAAGGCCTATCAGAGCTATCTAATTGATCAACACGGGCTGCAGCTGTCCTATGACAATCGTCCGAAGCTATTCTTGGATGTCATTGGCGGACTTATGTTAGAGAAGCGCTTCCTCGGGATCCCTTATGAAAAGTCACAGTCTATGACGAGCTATGACCAACTGCAGGGCATTCTGCAGGATTTAGAGGGAATACCGACGGTTGTAAATTATAAAGGCGTGTTTAACGGCGGATTGCACAATTCAATCGGTAACAAAGCCGAGCTAGTGAAGGCTAATGGGGATAAGAAAGAGCTGGAGCAGCTCATGAACTATGCTGCGAGCAACGAGCATGAGTTATTCTTCAATATTGATTTGATGCGTGTATATGATGATGAGGACGGGTTTAAAGCGAAACGCAATGCAGTATATGGCTTTAACAATAAGCCACAGGCTATTCATCAATATAATCTTGCCCTTGGCATATTCGATACGTATACAACCGCTCAGTATCTGTTAAACCCGTTAAATCTAAGTAACACGGTAGATCGATTCATTAAAGACTCTAGTGGGTTTGACTCTATTTTTGTCAATGATATGGGATCTACCTACTATGCGAGCTATAAGGATAAGGAGATTGTTAATCCATATATCTCAAATTCGATTGTCCATGACAATTTGCAAAAGCTAACTGAAAGCAAAAAAGTAGCTCTTGATAATCCGAATAGCGATAAGCTGCCTTATGCGACATATGCGGCAAATATCTCTCGTGAAAGCAGTGATTACGGAACGATGTATACGTCCGTACCATTTAGACAGCTCGTTATGAATGGATTAACGCAATATACGACGCTAAATGTGAATCTATCGGCTGACCGTAGTGACTATTTTATTCTGCAAGCACTGGAGCTCGGTAGTATTCCGAAGTTTACCATTACCGCAGAAAACGTTGATATTCTTAAGTATTCAGAATTCAGAGAGTACTTTGCAACGGAATATCGCGCGATTAAGCAACGAATGAAGGAGCTATATGAGGAATATAGCGCAGGAATCGCTAAGATTGGCTCAGCAGAGATTGTGAACCATCGTATGGTAGATGAGAATGTGTTTGAAACAACCTATGCATCTGGAGTCAAGGTGATCGTTAACTATAATAAGTTCGCTGTAACCGTTGAAGGACAGCAGCTTGATGCACTTGGCTACGTCATTCAATAGTTATTCTTGAATGCAAAACGCTAAGAGTGTGCTTCCGAAGCAGCGTTTTGCTGCTAAGAAGTATATTCATTCGGGAAAGCAAAACGCTTTAGGAGGTTGGGTAATGGAAGATACCGCACATAAAAGCAGGAGATTTCAGATCTCACATATGAATATGCGAAAGATTCACGGTATCATCTTTGTGCTTCCTTGGTTGCTTGGATTTATATTGTTTTTTGTAAATCCGTTAATAAGCACAATTAAGTATTCATTCCATAAGGTTGGCGTTGCTGATTCCGGAGGGATGAGCCTTGAATATGTTGGCTTTCAAAACTTCATTGATTTGTTCACGACGGAAGTTTCAAGCCAAAGTACGCAGTTTTTACGGATATTTACGGATGAGAATGTAGATATTTTCATCAATACGCCCGTAATCGTTATTTTTAGCTTGTTCTGTGCGATCCTTGTAAATGCTAATTTTAAGGGGCGTGGACTTGCTCGCGTTATCTTCTTCCTGCCAATCGTACTAGGGTTGAAGGTCGTTGTTGATTTAACACTAGTGACAACAGGTGGCGATGTAGCAAACGCTTCGATCACAGAAACGTTTGACAATGGGTTTATATTAAACTTCCTAAGAGAATATACCTTCTTGCCGCGTGACGTTACAAGATTTATTTCGGAGCTAATTAACGGTGTGTTTTTGCTTATCTCACAAACAGGCGTGCAAACACTCATTTTTCTAGCAGGGTTACAGTCGATTAATGCCTCCCTATATGAAGTGGCTAAAATCGAGGGAGCGAACGGCTACGAGGTATTCTGGAAAATTACATTGCCGCTACTTGCAAACATTATGTTATTTGCGATGATTTATACGTTCGTGGATATGTTTCTTAAATCGACCATCTCGACGGAAATCTATTATTTCGCATTTAATAAAAATAGTATTGGTACGGGTTCTGCGCTTTCCGTTGTCTATTTATTGAATGTATTAATCGATTTATTGATCTTGATGCTAGTTATTAACAGGGTGGTGAAGCCATATGACTCAAACTAAAACATCAACAAGAAAGCAAACAAAGCAATTAAATTTATACAACGTAAAAGAGAGCTTTAAGAAAATTCTTTTCTGGTATGCGTTCATATCGTTGATTGTCGGTCTTGGCTTTGCCATTCTGTATCCGTTAATTAAGCTAATACCGACCGTGTTCAATAACCTAGAGGATCTAGGGAATCCTGATGTGGTCTGGGTGCCGATGGAGTTTTCCATTGTCAGCTTTGAAGCCGCAATAAGACTGGTGTTTGGCAATGGGATGCCGATGGTACAATCGATTCTCTACTCGGCTATGATTGCAGCTATCCAAATCTTTGTCTGTGCGCTTGCAGGCTATACGCTTGGCAGAGTGAATTTTTGGGGAAGAAACATTGTCATGTTTCTCGTCATTCTTACATTCGTTGTGCCGCCTCAGTCCTTGCTCATATCACAATATTTGAGCTTCAAAAACTTTGATATTTTCGGCATCTTTACGGCGATTAGTGGCAGCACGGTTGATTTGATCAATAAGCCGATTACGTTGATTTTATTGGCGGTTTTCGGCTTTGGTGTGAAGCAGAGCATGTTCGTGTTTATTTTTAGACAATTCTTTAAAGGACTGCCTAAGGAGCTGGAGGAGGCGTCGCTCATTGATGGATGCGGCTTCTATCAGACGTATTTCCGAATTTGTCTGCCTAATGCGATACCGGCTATTATGACAGTTGGCATACTGTCCTTTGTATGGAACTATGGGGATACCTACTACACTGGCTTTTTCCATCCAGATGGACCGTACTTAAGCATTAAGCTAGCTCAGACCTTTTCACCGGCTAATGTAGACAACATTTTGTATGCTGTGCAAACTTGGTACAATGTACCCGGGGCTAATGTGTTTGCGTTTGATGCGGTGAAACAAGCGGCAGCATTCATTTATCTGTTGCCATTGCTAATTATTTATTTCGCTGTACAGAAGAAACTCGTACAGAACTTTGAACAGTCAGGTATTGTTGGCTAACTTTTGGTTTGCGATGTAATGGTGACAAATCCGGACGGCCTGTGGGTCTACGGAATGTTCATAAAGTTCGGATTTGTTACTACACTTTTTGATCAGACGATAGGTATCACTGACGCTGATCTGGCCTCATACAGTTGCTATTTAATAGTAGGTTGTGTAACCCATTTCAATAAGATGGTTACAGGTGTGTGATATGGATAGATCGACTAGGCCATAAACAAATAAATAGGATGGGTGAGATCAGCTATGACGATTCAGTATGATAATAAAAGTTTTGTTATAGATGGCAAGCGCGTTTTCCTTAATAGTGCAGCAATTCATTATTTTCGCATGCCGAAGGAGGAATGGCGAGACGTACTTACAAAGGCTAAGCTTGCTGGCATGAACTGTATTGATACTTACTTTGCTTGGAATGTACATGAAGCAGAGGAAGGCAGCTTTAACTTTGAAGGTGATTACGACTGTGGTGCATTTATCGACCTTTGCGCTGAATTAGGACTATGGGTCATTGCTAGACCAGGACCATTCATCTGTGCAGAGTGGGATTTTGGCGGTTATCCTTGGTGGTTATCTACAAAGGAAAATATGCAATATCGCATCGATCATGAGGAGCATTTACGCTACGTATTTCGCTATTTTGATCAGCTGCTGCCAATCATCTCGTCTCGGCAGCTAACAAAGGGCGGGAACGTCATTCTCGTTCAGGTAGAGAATGAATACGGCTATCTGGCGGAGAGTGAACGCGGTAAAAACTATATGCGCTTGCTTCGTGATGGCATGCTAGCTCGCGGAATAGAGGTTCCTCTTATTACGTGTGTCGGCGGGGCTGAGGAAACGATTGAATGTGCGAACTTCTGGTCAGGTGCTAAGCATCATTACAATCAATTAGTAACGAAGCAGCCAGACACTCCGAAGCTGGTAACAGAGTTTTGGACCGGATGGTTCGAGCATTGGGGCGGCTCTGCAGCGTTGCAGAAAACAGAATTGCTTTATGAGAATAGAATGCTGGAGACAATTGCAGCGGGCTTTGATGGTATTAATCATTATATGTTCTATGGTGGAACGAATTTTGGCAGCTACGGCGGAAGAACTGTAGGCAGCAGCGATATTTTTATGATCACGTCCTACGACTATGATGCGCCGCTTAATGAATACGGGCGAACGACTGAAAAGTACTATTCAGCGAAGAAGCTGTCACAATTTACTGGAGTGATGTCTTCGTTCCTATTGGAATCGCAGGAGGCAGATGTCTCATCTATTAAAGCATCTGGAGGCCTAGCGATAGCTGGACTTCAGATGGATGAGCAGCGGCTTCTGTTTGTGGAAAATAAGAAGGAGGAGCGGGACAGCTTCTTTATTACCCTGCATGATGAGTTAACGTTACCGATCACACTGGAAGCTGGTCAGATGATTCCGGTGCTGAATCGGATTAACGTAATGGACGGTCTAAGCCTAACGATGGGTGGCTATCTTATTGGCAATGAAAGTTATGCGAATCGTCAGGTGCTAATCATTAGCGGTGGTAAGGGACAGCGATTGTCTGTGCTGCTTGAAGCTGTTGATGAGCTGGAGTGGACAGCGAGTGATTATCCGTCTGTTCGATATACATGGCATAATGAAAGGCAATTACTGCTTGACCTCTATAGCTTCGAGGAGCCACAGCTTATTACTATGAAGGTGAACGGTCGACTCGTAGAGCTTGTCGTGTTGAATGCAGAGAGCACGAAACAAGCTTGGCGGGTTAGTCATTCAACGGCGGACTGGATTATTGGCTGCAAGGATATCTCAATTACTGCAGAGGGAGTGCTGGAAGGGGCACAGGATGATAGCAGAACAACGCTATACATTGATGAACAAAGCAGCAGCTTCTCTTATAATTCACCGGCATCCCTGAGCAGCCGCAATACTATGACTCAGGCTGAAGTGCCGCAGCTAACGAGCTGGTCCAGCTCACAGGTTATGCTAAGCAGCCCATGTGGAATTGTGCTGCAGCGTCCAGTTGGCTTTGCAGAATTTGGTCAAGAAGCAGGATACTTGCTATATTCCCATGAGCTGCATTGTGATCACGCAGGTGAAACAACGATTGCGATCTCAGCTCTGCAGGACCCTGTGCGCGTATACGTTAACGGTAAGGAGCAAGGGTTCATAAGGGATGTCGGAGCTGGAAGCATTCGCTTGCAGCTGCCGCAGGGACGTAATCAGCTTCAATTTCTCGTGCAGCATATGGGCCGATTGAATTTTTCGCCTTATCTTGGTGAGGAGAAAGGAATTTCAGGCGCTGTGTATAAAGATGCAGACGTTGTTGATTTCCGCAGTGGTTGGCAGCTAGAGAATGCCATGGTGGATTTGTCGCAAGTGAATGCTGTGGGCGATACTAAAACGTTAAAAAAGACATGGCATATGGAAGCAGGCAAGCGTGTATTGCTTGTTGGAGCAATAAGCTTACCACTGAAAATTAATGGGGTTAACGTTGAGCTCGAAGGCTATGCAAATTGGTTTAAATTCCATACGGCAGACCTCACTTCCTATCTGCAAGCTGGATCGAATGCGTTCGAAATGGAGTATGTAGCTTCTCCGATTGATCGATTGCAGCTTATTGTATGCGATGAGCAGCATCGACTGGACCCGTGGCAGGTTGTCTCACTGGGTGATTTACAAGTCAGCGAGCGATCGGCCTCGAGCCAGCAAAAGGGAGGACCAGCGTGGCAGCGCTGCAGCTTTACTTGGTCGCAAGCGGATATGCCAACTCATGCTAGGCTGAAGCTGCGTCTAACAGGAATGAGCAAGGGCTTTATTAGGTTGAATGGCAGAAACCTTGGACGATATTGGCAGGTTGGTCCGCAGGAGGATTATAAGCTGCCGCTTGCTTGGCTAAACGATGGGATCAATACGCTTGAGCTGTTCGATGAGCAGGGAAGATTGCCGCATCGCGTAAAGCTGCTGTTTGACAATCACACATCTATGCCATGGACAGAGCTGAAAAGTCATGTTCTAATCTAATAGTAATAAAGTAGTAGGTTCGTGTATTGTGCACGAACCTACTGTCACATGTATATAAATATGTATAAATATGTTAGGTTTTAATTATTTTTGCTATAATATGTGAAAGTAATATGTGGACATTAGTTCGGAGGTTCTACTGTGATGAAGCAGATGACAATATACGATATTGCCAAGCTTGCCAATGTATCTGTGGCAACGGTGTCTAGGGTAATTAATGATACGGCACCTGTTAAGGATTCAACACGCAAAAAAATAGAAGCACTCATTCAGCAATATCAATTTCAGCCGAATGCTATGGCACGGAGCCTGTTGAAGAAGGAAACGGGAATTATAGGCATTATTGTTCCGGATCTGACTAACCCGTTCTATACAGAGGTGTTGGCTGGTGCTGAAACGGAAGCATATTCAACAGGGCATACGTTTCTATTGATGAACGCAATCGGTAATTATGAGAAGGAATCGGCGTATTTAAGCATGCTGCGCGAACGACGCGTAGATGGCATGTTATTTCTCGGAGGCCGAATCAATCTTAAAAATGGTGATGAGGAGCTGGATCAAGAGCTTATTCAGCATGCATCATCGATTCCTACCGTGCTGATTAATGGTACTGTAAAAGGTAACGTACTAACCCGAGTAGCCACCGATGAATACAAGGGGGCGTGTATGGCTGTACAGTATCTTATCGATAATGGACATAAGCACATCGCCTTTTTAGGCGGTGAGATGCATATGAGTACGACCTCCAGTAAGCTGCGTGCCTTCAAGAAGACTTTGAAGGATGCTGGACTAACAGTACGTGAGGAGTGGATCCTGCCGGATAGCTTTTCCATCGATTCCGGACGGAAGCAAATGGAGCATTTGCTTTCTTTGAAGAAGCAGCCTACCGCAGTGTTCTGTGTCAATGATTTTGTAGCGATTGGTGCGATTAAAACCGCAATTGATCATGGCGTTCAGGTGCCAGAGGATATGTCAATTGTCGGCTTTGACGATATTCCGCTTGCGCATCATTTTATACCAGAGATTACGACCGTATCGCAGGAGGCAAATGAGCTTGGACGTACGGCGATTCAGGTGTTGCAACGGATGATGAATCAAGAGAAAGTGAAGAAGCATACCGTTATTGAGCCTAAGCTGATGGTTAGAAAAAGCTCGGCATCACTCCGAGCAATTGCAGCGCCTGCGAAGCAGCAAGCTTGAACGTCATTGCTTCAATGGAAGGCTAACGCGACAGAAGCTAACGTTTGGCGTGTGACATCTGAACGAGAGTGTCTGAAATAGTAGAAAGATGTATCGGAAACAGTAATCTATATCGTTAATATAGAATAAAGAAGACCTTCTAGCTACTGCGATAGAGCAGTGCAAGAAGGTCTTTTTTTGTTGTATGGAATGTTTCTAACCTAATCTACAAAGTTCAGTATATCTAACGGCTTTTCAAACTTATATTTTGCCGGTATGTTTTCATGATTTTTACATCCCCATAAAGCTAAACCAAAATCAACACCAGCATCTCTGGCACATTCATAATCGTAAATCGTGTCTCCTATGTAAATTGAAGATGAGGGTTCAGCTTTTGAAATCTCTAAAAATTTCAAAAGTGGTTCTGGATTTGGTTTATGTTTCTTCGTATCATCTGCACAAACTATGTATGAAAGATATTTCATTAGACCAAATGGTACAAAATCGTCTTTAAGTTCTTGTGTCGTTTTTGATGTGACAATACCTTGGTTTACCCCCTTAATCATTAGTGTATCTAAAAGATTATTGATTTCATTGTATACATGAATTAAATGATAGAAGTCTTTCATAAAAAAATTCCATCTTTCATTAGCCTTATCAATATTATCTATTCCTAGTTTAGGCAATGAATCGGAACCTGGAATCCCTAATACAAAGGACAATTTTGAGCGTTCAATATCCTTGTTGTAATCTATCTTTAGGAGCTTTTGAAGTGAGCCCAAAACCGCATCTTCTGTATTTATAAGTGTTCCGTCAACATCAAAAATAATGGTCTTATACATGGATACGGTAAACCTCCTATAAGTTACTGTGCACCTATATCATTGTATCATTTAAGATTGGTTGCATTCAAATAATTGATTCGGGGTTCTAGTTGGAGTAATGAACATAACAACGATATAACGCTACATAAGAAGTGCTTAAGAATGTCGAGTAAATTCCTTATATACTGGAAACATTATGTTAGACAACATTCATTCTAACCTCAGCTTGAATAAAGTAAGGGTAAAGCTTATAGTATATTCAAGCAAATGTTTGAATGAAGAGGTGAACGGCATGAGCCTATGTGAAACGTATTGCTATAACGAAGAGAAGGTTACCAGCATTCAAGCGGCGATCAAGCTTGAGGAGCTTCAGCTTGTATCGCAGCTGTTCAAGGCGTTAGCCGATGTGAATCGCTCGAAAATTATTTATGCCTTATGCCAATCAGAGGAGCTATGTGTTTGTGATATAGCCCATATTATCGGTGCGACCGTTGCGACAACCTCCCATCATTTACGTGCCATGAATAAAAGTGGTCTGGTGAAGTTTCGTAAGGAGGGTAAGCTAGCTTTTTATTGTTTAGATGATGATCATGTTCGCTCATTAATGGGAATCGCATTAGAACATAGCAAGGAGCTGAAGCATCATGAGTAATGGAAGCGAGCAAGCGAACACCTATCACTCCTATCGCGTGGAAGGCTTTACCTGTGCGAATTGCGCCGGCAAATTTGAACGTAACGTAAAGGAAATCGAAGGGGTGCAGGATGCTAAAGTGAACTTTGGCGCTTCAAAAATTTCAGTTGCCGGCAGCGTTACAATTGCTCAGCTGGAGCAGGCAGGGGCATTCGAATCATTGAAAATTACGACTGATGAACCGGCTAGTAGCCGCTCTGCTGCAGCTACATCTAATGAAGCGAAGGAAAAGCCCTCGTTCTGGCAGACCTATCATTTGCTGCTATATTCAGTACTGCTTATCGTGCTAGGTTACTTGTCCTACGGCATCAATGGTGAGCAAAATCTCGTTACGATCTTATTGTTTCTTGCAGCAACAATGATTAGCGGTGCTAAGCTGCTAAAGATAGGCTTGCAAAATTTGCTGCGATTAGATTTTGATATGCGTACGCTTATGACCGTTGCCGTGATCGGTGGCGCCATTATTGGAGAATGGGCTGAAATCGCTGTCGTTGTTATCCTGTTTGCGGTTAGTGAGGCGCTAGAGCGTTATTCGATGAATCGAGCAAGACAATCTATCCGGCAGCTTATGGATATTGCGCCTAAGGAAGCGTTAATACGCCGTGGCAATCAAGAGCAAATGGTTGCAGTAGAAGAGATTATAATCGGCGATATTATGCTCGTTAAGCCTGGTCAGAAGATCGCTATGGATGGACTCGTTGTTCAAGGTCAATCTGCAGTTAACCAAGCAGCCATTACAGGGGAATCGATTCCTGCCGCCAAGGGGGTTGGCGATGAGGTGTTTGCTGGTACTCTGAATGGAGAAGGCTGGATCGAGGTTGAAATTACGAAGCATGTTGAGGATACAACGATTGCACGAATCATCCATCTCGTAGAGGAAGCGCAAGCTGAGCGTGCACCTGCCCAAGCATTTATCGATAAATTCGCTAAAGTCTATACACCCGCTATTATGCTCGTTGCTGCGCTTGTTGCTGTGCTGCCTCCACTATGGTTGGATGGATCATGGTCGACTTGGGTGTATCAAGGGCTTGCGGTGCTTGTGGTGGGTTGCCCATGCGCATTAGTAATATCAACACCAATCTCGATTGTATCTGCGATTGGTAATGCCGCTAAACAAGGTGTGTTAATTAAGGGCGGGATCTATCTAGAAGAAATGGGCTCAGTGAAAGCTGTTGCCTTCGATAAGACCGGAACGCTAACGGAAGGTGTGCCAAGCGTAACGGATTATGAGGTGCTTGAGGAAGCAGACGCCGATCAGCTGCTGGCGATTATTGCTGCACTGGAGCATCGCTCGCAGCATCCGCTTGCTTCAGCCATTGTAAATAAGGCACATGAAGAGGACGTTGACGATTCAGCAGTTAAAGTTGAAGGCTTTACCGCGATAACAGGTAAAGGGATTAGCGGCAGCGTTCAAGGGACTACGTTCTATGTAGGGAGTCCGAGATTATTTACAGAGGAGCTTGCTATCCGGCTGCCACAATCGCTGCAGCAGCGAATTGATGAGCTTCAGCAGCAGGGCAAAACGGTCATGCTGGCAGGGATGGATAACCGTGTATTAGCATTAATTGCAGTAGCCGATAAGCTTCGCAGTTCAAGTCGGAAAGTGCTGCAGGAGCTACAAGCGCTAGGTATTAAGCAGACGGTTATGCTGACAGGCGATGCACACAGCACAGCGCAATATATTGGCCGAGAAGCAGGAGTAACGAATATTGAGGCTGAGCTGATGCCAGAAGAGAAGCTTCAGCGAGTGAAGCAGCTGCAAGAGCGTTACGGCAAAGTAGCGATGGTAGGCGATGGTGTCAATGATGCGCCAGCGCTCGCTGCCTCAAGCGTTGGTATTGCGATGGGGGGAGCGGGAACAGACACCGCGCTGGAGACGGCAGATATCGCCCTGATGGCGGATGACTTAAGCAAGCTGCCATTTACAGTAAAGCTCAGTCGTAAAGCGATGCAGATCATTAAGATCAATATCGCCTTTTCCATCGGCATTAAGTTGATTGCTTTGCTGCTCGTTATTCCAGGCTGGTTGACGCTATGGATAGCCATTACGGCAGATATTGGCGCTACGCTGGCCGTTTCACTTAATAGTATGCGATTAATGCGTATGAAGCAGTGAAGCATAAGAAGGTAGTTAACGGAATAGATATGATTGATGATACGTGTTTAATTAAGCTTGCAGCTAGATCATGGCAACGAAGTCCATAAACTAGCTGCAAGCTTTTTTTGCGCTGCTGGAATGAAGTTATTGTATGTTTATGGAAAATAATGTATGATGACGTTGGAGGTGAAAGCGAATATGATATGGGTCATCGTAATTGTCGTATTGCTCCTAATCGTCATCGGTGCTTTTACATCTGAAAGTCCAGGCTGCGGCACCTGTCTGCTGCTTGTTTTAATCATATTCGTCCTGTGGAGGCTTGGCGCGGGAGCATTTTTATGGAATATACTCCGCTATTTATACCAAGAACTATCAAAGCTGTTAGCATAGCACCGTGAGGGTGCTTTTTTTATGCTTAGAAAACTAGTTAATTATAACTACGAAATTATGATACCTATTGTATATAAATAGGCAAAAAGGTATATTGTAGGAAATGACTTTTGAAGGAGGAAGTTGATTGAAAAAAATAACGAGCTTGATATGTCTTAGTTTTATAATAATGATTATTACTGCTACTGCAGTAGGAGCTAGCGCATCAGCAAGAACAGATTTTAAAGGACATTGGGCTGAGAATACAATACTTAAATGGCTTGACGAGGAATATATTTATGGATATTCCGATGGCACGTTTAGACCTCAAGCTACTATTACTAGAGCAGAGTTTGTTACTATTGTTAATAGAGTTTTTAATATACAGGTTAAAACACCTGACCAGAAAATGAGCTTTAGAGATTTACCATCAACACATTGGGCTTACTATCCAATGATGACAGCCGTATATAAAGGATATGTTTCCGGCACAAGTAAGGAGAAGATTTCCCCGAGTGCCACGATAACTAGACAAGAAGCAATAGTAATGCTAGTAAGATTGTTAGAGGTAACAGGCGATGGAAAACTATCCTATTCCGATAATAATAAAATTGCATCATGGTCACGTTCTTCCTTTGGAGCACTTGCTGCTAACGGTATAACGTTCGAGGATGAAAAGGGACAAGTACGTCCTATAGATAAGCTAACAAGAGCAGAAACGGTGGCAATTGTAGATCGGTTGAAAACAAGTTTACCATTACCTGCTCATTTAAGTAACAATGAGAAGGAAGAAGATATTACATTAGCCATAGAAGGGTATGGAAAATTACAGTTATTAAAGAATCAAGTCCGATCAGAAAAAAATTATGGTGTGAAAGGATTTCATGAAGACCACTCAGATTATTATGTCATTATTCCTCAACGTTTTGCAAATAAAGATGTAACCTTAAAAATCCAATTATCATCGAAACTACAAGACAAGACACTTATAGCGTCGGCACCTCTAGAGGAAGCAGCAGTTACTATCTCTTCAATGATAAATGAGGATGGTAAACATGAACTGGGATCACCTGAGTATGCACAGCACTTCTCTAATGATAAAGGTGTTATTACATTAACATTCAACGCCTCACAGGATCATATCGTCAGAATAGATGGGAGATTCATTAACCTAACTGTTGAACCAATATTTCAGGACGGATTCAAGATTAAAAAAGAGAATGATAGACTTTTTTTGAATAACCCACTATTACAGAACGGCGATATGGTGTATTATTCCATTCCATCAAGTAGCACAACAAATGGTTATTCTTGGAGTAATTCTGTGTATTATTACGATAATGACTATAAATTAGGTTCAATATTAAGTGAAGATCGAATATATTTACTTAATGATCTTAAACCTAAAGGAAAGTTAAACGTAGAGGTGGTAAGGAAAGGTAAAACCATCTACTTAGGTGATGTACCATATGATCTTAACGAAGCTACAACGAAAGTTTTAAATGAACGTGATTATACAATCTCATATGTAAATAAAGAAGAACTAAATGAATTTAATGGCGTGAGTTATAGGCATTATTATCAATATTCCATTGATATGGACGACTATATTAAGAAACACTATCCAACTGCAAGATTTTATGAAACGACTTCACGTTTAGGCAATGATAGATCAATTGGTTTTACAAAAGAAGATCAGAAATGGACGATTGATAATGAAGAAGATATATCTAAGAAGCTTCCCGTATCTCTAACAAGCTATGACTATGAATATGGTAATAGTCGGGATGAAATAAGTATTCATGCTGAAGCCGAACACTATATTACACTGTACGATAGCAATAGGAAACTAATAGAAACACTACAGATTTACATTGATATTCCGCAGCAACATTTAGGTGACGGTATATCAAAAAAAGGAAACATTGATATAGATAAGCTCATTGCTACGAAGGCTAAGCTTAACAACGTTACATCAAATGTGAATTTCACGTGGTCCTACGGTACGTATAAGCCGCAATATTATGATGTATATGAAGAAAATAAACAATATCCTATTCAGGTGTTAACAAAATTCAAGCCGGATCTGAATTATTACGAGTTTTACTTTGAACCTAATGCTGAAGATACGAAAGAACCATTGATCATCAACTACGATGTTTTAAATGGTATGAATGTAAATGTTGATATTGAATATCGTAAGCATGGAAAATTTGTGAAACGTGATAGGGAGAAAGAACAGGGTATTGTTGTGGAACTAGACAAGGATCATGTGGTAGACATTCGAATGATCGTGAAAAACCCATACAATGACACCGAAAGCATATATCAGTTTGTTATTAAACCGAAACGATCACTTCAGCAAGAATTGAGCTTTTCTCCATATGATATGTCAATAAATCAACTGTTGCCTGGTGATCAAGTAACATTGAATATTCCTTCTTCATTAACTCTCACTGGAAAACAAGTGAATAAGATGATAACGATTAAGAAATACCAGCAAAGTTACTTTCTGAGCGATGACGAAAAAACTATTCTAAAGACTAATGTAAAGGGGAATATAAAGGTCAAGGTTACTCGAGGTAAGGGTGTAGTTTACGAAGGAAACTACAACTATAATTCAACACCATTAAAAATGTTTGATGGAGCAAACTATAAAATTCCCATTACTCAATACGATTCAGAGCAGCTGAAGAAGGAGCGAGGGGTTATTGGCTCTACTATTTTCTATGCTGGGAAAGTAGATCTGAGTAGCATTCCTAATGCTAGATTTGCTATAGCTCTGTACAACTATGATTATCCTAGTACGTATGAAGCTTTTAACTCGTATAGAATGACATACGATAATATCGATGATGTCAAATACGAATCGGGAGTTGTAGTGTTCTTTAAGGGAGATGAAAAATATAAGCTAGAACAACATCAAAAATTGTATTTTGTTGTGTTCGATAAGGATTTATATCCAATTGGAGTCGTTAAAGTTAATTTAAAGCTTACGGAAAAGTATATTCATCCACGAGCAGTATTTAAATAGTAAAAAAAACGAGAGTTTAATAGTGACCTTTTGTAAGAGTATTAAGAAAACCGATACTATACAAGAGCTGTAAAATGTAGATAAGTGAAGCACTGTCTCTTTCATGAATTGTCAAAGAAGTACTATGTACTTCGCGAGGGAATTCGGCAAAGAGCAGTGCTTTTCTATAATCCTCGATTCAACCATTGGTTGATTTTATTAATGAATAATTACAATTAATCGTTAGCAAACGTTAGCTTTTCGTTTTATGCTTAATGGGAAAGGAGCGAAAATGATGCAGCAATTAAAATTTGCAGAAATTTTCAGTAGCCGTCGCAAACAGCTTCGCATGACACAAGGTGAGGTAGCTGCTTATGTAGGAGTATCGAATGCGGCCGTATCCAAATGGGAGCAAGGCTTAAGTTATCCTGAGCTGACGTTGCTACCTAGGCTTGCAACGCTAATGGATTTATCGATAGATGCACTATTAGGCTATAACCCTCAATTGACAAGGAAAAAAATTAATGAGCATTATGCGGCATTTGCCAATCGATTCAGGGATGAGACCTTCGATAAGGTGCAGGCAGATATAGAGAAGCTGCTTCTTGAGTATTATTCCTGCTACCCTCTATTGGTGCAGATGTCTCAGCTATATCTCAACTATTATACCCGAGCTTCAGATCAGGCAGCTGTGCTGAATCGCATTGCAGAGCTTAGTGAGCGAGTGATCTCACATTGTGACGATTATAAGCTGACACATCAAGCGAGAATGATTCAAGCCTATGTGCTTCTTCTAACAGGTAAGCCTCAGGAGCTGCTCACTTTTTTAGGTGACAAAATTTCTATTCAATATGGGGAAGAATTTTTAATCGCAAAAGCGCATGAGATGCTTGGTGATCAAGATAAAGCGAAGCTGGTCGTACAGGTCAGCATGTACCAATACATGATCGTCATGATCACCAGTGCAACGGAAAGTCTAGCGCTGGAAGCAGCTAACAGAGAGCATTTTGATGAGACGGTGAATCGTATTGAACAAATGCTTCAACTGTTCCAAGTCGAGCAGCTTAACCCTAATCTTAGTCTAACATTTTACTTTAATGCCGCGGCAGGATATATGAAGCAGCAGCGTGAAGCGGATGCGCTTCGCATGCTAGAGCAGTATTATCGAACATGCCGTAGCATGAAATTTCCATTACAGCTAAGAGGAGATGCATATTTTTATTTAATTGACGAGTGGATTGCTCAAGAAATTTTTCTTGGAGCTCAGGCGCCGCGCGATGAAGAGTCGATTAAGCAGGATATTGTGAATCTGCTGCTCCATAATCCGAGCTTTGCACCGTTACAGGATGATCCCGCTTTTCAAGCTATAATTACAAATCTAAAGCATGTCTTAAAGCTTAAGGAGGATGTGTAATGAACGAATTATCCGCAATCCCATGGGAGCTTATTGCGCCGATTCTTGTTATTCAGCTTGTGCTGCAAATTATTGCAATTATTGACCTGATCCGTGTTCCAGAGACAAAAGGACCTAAAGTGATGTGGTTGCTTCTCATTTTAATTAGCGGAATGATAGCCTCTATCGTTTATTTTATTATAGGGAGAAAACAACAATGAGCCTATTAAAAGTGGAAGCATTAACGAAGAAGTTTGGCAGTAAGGTCAGTGTTGATGCATTGAGCTTTGCGCTTCAGCCTAATACAGCCACTGCCTTAATTGGTCCTAACGGTGCTGGTAAAACAACAACGATGTCGATGATTTGCGGACTATTAGAGCCTAGCAACGGGAAGGTTACGCTGGCAGACGGCGGAGACATTCGCAAGCATATTGGCTTTCTGCCGCAATATCCTAAGTTTTACTCGTGGCTTAGTGCGCTAGAGTACGTTGAGATGACCGCTAGACTTAGCGGTATCTCTGCAAGAGAAGCGAAGAAGCGTAGTGAAGAGGTATTAACCTATGTTGGTCTTGGCAAGGATATGAAGCGGCTAACGTCTACCTTCTCAGGAGGAATGAAGCAAAGACTCGGAATCGCGCAAGCGATTGTTCATAAGCCGCAGCTTCTGCTGCTCGATGAGCCGGTATCTGCACTTGATCCGATCGGACGTGCAGAGGTGATGGAGCTGCTTAAAGAGCTGCAGCGGGAGACAACGATTCTGTATTCCACGCATATTTTACACGATGCTGAAAAGGTGACAGATCAGGTGCTGTTTATGAAGGAAGGCAGACTGGTGGAGGAAGGCACGCTGCAGGAGATACAACAGCGCTATGCCAATCCGAGATATTCAATCGAATTTGTACACGAGGCTGAAGCGGAAGCCTTCGCGCAGTCCTTAGCAGAACATGCAGTGAGAGAGGGCAGCAATGTCACATTGCCGATTGATGAGCAGCTGCCAACGATGAACGCATTAATGGCACTGCTGTCGTCCTCGCGCTATGAAATTATTAAGGTTGAGCGTGAAAGTGCATCGCTGGATCAAATATTCATGAAGGTGGCTGGTGTTGGTGAATTCACTGCAAGTACTGCTCGTTAAGGAATTTAGGGAAAGCTGGCGTAGCTTCAAGTTTATATGGATTCCACTTGTGTTCATACTGCTAGGGGTAAGTGATCCGGTCATGAATTATTTCATGGAGGATATATTAAAGGCTGTAGGAAATATGCCTGAAGGCTTTCAAATGATGATGCCCGAGCTTCAGCCGCTGGATCTGCTTATGGCTTCCACGGGTCAGTTTCAATTAATCGGTGTTATCGTGCTTATCGCTGTTTTTGTAGGAACGATAAGTCGAGATCGAAGCAGCGGGACAGCGACCTTGATCTACATTCGTCCAGTATCAGCTGTTTCATTGTTTATGAGCAAGTGGATAGTTGCAGCCTTAGTCGCGATCTTAAGTGCTGTGCTAGGCTATGCTGGCAGCCTGTATTATACATCGGTGCTATACGGCTCGGTTTCATTCAAGGATGCCCTTATTATGATTGTTACTTATGCTGTTTGGTTGCTCTTTGTTATGGCGTTAACCGTCGCACTCAGTGCTGCCTTTAGTACGGGATTAGCTGCTACGATCGCTATTATTGTTATTCCGATCGGTGGCATGATCGATTCAATCATCGGCAGCTTCTGGAATGCTTCACCATGGAAGCTAGTTAGCTATGGAGTAATGCTCGGAAGTGATACAGCGTTGTATGATGATTACTGGAAGACGTTGGCGGTAACGTTCGGCTTGATCATCATCTGCCTTGTTGTGGGTGTATGGGCGACACGATATAATCGTTCGAGAACAAAGGTATAATAGACATGCTGATGCTAAACAATAACCTCGGAATGGCGGCTGAAAGAGTGCTGTCCAACGCGAGGTTATTGCTTTTTATTGGTGTAATTCAAGCTTTACATACCCTGACGGGGTATATTATACTAGGATTAAGCTTGCAACAATGCTTGTTGAACAGCTGAGATATATGCTTGTAACGATGCAGAAGCTATGAATCAATAGCGATGCCATATGTATAGTAAGTGTACAGGATGGAACGTTAATGAATAGGGAGGAATGAACATGACAGAGGTAACGTTGAAAGTAGAAGGCATGAGCTGTAACCATTGCGTACAATCAGTAGAGCGCAGTGTAGGAGAGCTGGCTGGTGTAGATGACGTTAAAGTGAATTTGGCAGATGGCAAAGTAGCTGTTAAATTTGATGAAGCTAAAGTAACACGTGCTCAGATCGAAGAAGTGATTGATGATCAAGGCTATACAGTAGTTTAATGAACATCTGCTGTTAGCAGGTAGAGCTGCAGCTAATGATAGAAATGATAAAGCCAAGTGGATAGGGTTCAGTCCCGTTATCCACTTGGCTTTTTGTGCTAATGTTACTGAACCCATAAACATATTACTTCATCTCAACGAGCTCGCTTGATTCCCATAAGGTTTGACATTAAGCTGATCATTATTTTTTTCATCGAATCCCCCCTTCGCTATGTGATGCCGAGTATAATATCTATAAAGTTTCTGATATGTGGAAATACTTATTGACTCATATCAATCCAATAGTGAAATGGGGGGATTTCAGTGAAGTTGTCTTCAGTAATAAAGACGCAAGGAGAAATAAGGATTGCCTACTTGGATTCAAAAGCTTTCGCTGATGAAAAGCTAGCCCCTTTGGTGGTATGTCCTGGTTTATCTGAAACTGCTGAGGACTATTTGGATTTTATTAAGTTTATGTTGCCAAGAAGGACGATTGTGTTGTCTTTCCGCGGAAGAGGATTAAGTGATACGCCAATACACGGGTATAATCTAAACGATCACGTGATCGATCTCGAGCAAGTCATAATGGATGCACAGCTCAGAGAGCTACATCTGATGGCATTTTCAAGAGGAGTGTCCTACGCACTCGGCTATACTAGAAGGAATAATGATCGTATTAAAAGCTTAATGCTGCTAGATTATCCGTTAGAGCATAGAAGCATGGACGAAGACTGGGTTCATGACTATATTGAGCATTACTTGAAGCCGACAAAGCGAATTGAACTGATTCGTGAGGAAGCAGTAATTGGCATACAACTCGATTCTACAGATGAAGAGCTGAGCATTGCGTTTAATAAGCCAGTGCTGCTTATATATGGTGGATTGGAAGGGTCACTAATCACTACAGAACAGCTAGAACGGTATAAGGATAGTTTTAATTGTCTTGAGATAGTCAGGCTAGAAAACAGTAGTCATAATATAAGAGATACTGAGGGAGTGAAGCTCAACCAATCGATAAAGGAATTTATCGACAAGCTCTAACTTTACAAAAAAATGTCTGCCATCCTCCACAACGCAGTCAAACGTTGACGCATTGCAGGGACAGCAGACACAAGCATTTATCCGATCTGCTGAAGCTTGAGTGCTTGCTTCATTGCATACTGCAGCTGATCGCGAACGAGGACAACCTCGCCGATAATGATAAGCGCTGGATTGGTAAGCTTTTTGGCTTCAGCAAGCTTGCTCATCTCACCTAAAACGCCCGTAACAATCCTCTCGTTACTGGTCGTTCCCTGCTCGATAAAAGCAATGGGGGTGACGTGTGGCTTTCCAGCCTGTAACAGCTCCTGCTGGATATCGTGCAGCTGACTGACACCCATATAGATCGCTAACGTATCGACGCTATGCGCCAGCAGATCCCAACGAATGGGCTTATTGCTGTCTTGGCAGCGTGAACCGGTTATGCAGGCAAATGAAGCAGCGATGCCACGATGCGTTAACGGAATGGATGCAGAAGCAGATGCACCGATTGCGGAGGTAATGCCAGGGATGATCGTATAGGGAATGCCGACTTCAGCCAGTGCCAGTGCCTCCTCACCGCCGCGACCAAAGATGAGAGGATCACCGCCTTTAAGTCGCACGATGTTTTTACCAGCATGAGCATATTGGATCATTGTACTGTTGATTTCTTCTTGGGTCATTGCATGCTTGCCTGGTGCTTTGCCGCAGTAGATCAGCTCGGCGCTTGGTTTAGCAAAGGAGATGATGGCACGACTTACGAGTCGATCATATACGATGACCTCCGCTTTCTGAATGCGACGCAATGCTTTTAGCGTTAGCAGCTCAGGGTCTCCAGGGCCAGCGCCGACAATCGCAACGCTGCTGTTATTGGCAATCGAAGTCTTTCTGTTTCTTTCACTCATAGAATCAACTCTTTTCTTGAACAGTTTCTGAAGCTTTAGGTTGAAGCTGTGAAAAAGAAGGTAATGGTTTATGGGAAAGATACAAGAACAAAGCTGTAAACAATACACTGCCAATGAGGTTACCGGCAAGTACGGGAATCTGATTCCATATCCACCAGTCACCCATGCTTACGTTAGCTCCAAACATCATGCCCATCGGGATCACGAACATATTAACGACGGCATGCTCGAAGCCTTGTGCGAAAAAGATTAGGATCGGAAGCCACATCGCTGTAATTTTACCGATCGTTGACTTGGAGGTTAACCCCATGACGACGCCAAGGGTAACCATCCAGTTACATAAAATAGCTTTAACAAAAACGAGAACCAAGCCTTCCATGCCAAGCGCTTTGTAGCTTAATGTTTTTGCTTCCGAGATACTAATAATGTTTGCGATCATTGGGTGCTCTGTATTGCTGCCTATGCTTGTTATGCTTACCCAGTAAAGCAAAGCGTAGACGGCGCAGCCTAGTAAATGACCGATGATGACATAGAACCAATTGCGCAACATAGCAGCAGACGTTGTCTTTTTTTCTAATACAGAAAGAGGAATTAGTGCGAAGTTACCTGTGACAAGCTCAAGTCCTAACAATACGATAATGACAAAGCCAACAGGAAACACAAGAGCACCTACAAGGCCGAGTCCAGTTTGAGCAGTTGCTGTAAAGGCAAGCGTTGTAGCACATGCTAAAATTGCTCCTCCTAATCCGCCACGGATCAGCATTTGCAGTGGGGTTGCATTGGCTTTGTTCGCCCCGTTAATAACCATCGTTTCCAGCACCTCTATAGGTTTTACATAACTCATGGCTCAGCCACTCCTTTTTTACATGTGGATATAGATGTCACCGCTTTGCTCATCAACTTCTGTCTTAAACGTTGTAACGCAGCCTTCATCCGGATCTTGCACCTTGCCACTGCGTAAATCAATTTTCCAATCGTGAAGCGGGCAATGAACCTTGCCGTCACAAACCATACCTTCAGATAGTAAGCCGCCTTTGTGCGGGCATTTGTTTTCTACAGCTAGCACACTGCCATCTGATAAGTGGAAGAGTACAATGTCGATATTTTCAATGCGAAGCTTGCGAGAGCTCTTTACATCGATTTCAGATCGTTTACCTACTAAAATTTTTGAAGTCGCCATTGGAATACCTCCTATTGAGCAGCCGTTTGAATATCGGCAAGCTGTTCAAAGTTTTTGCGTAGCTCTTTGTCCTGAATGATTTCTTTCCACGGATCAGTAGTGAGGCTTAATGTTTTATTAATGCGCGACATTAACGCCAAGCGATCCTCTTGCTTTTGTAGTGCTTGCTTCACATAATCGAGACCTACACGTTCAATCCATTGAGCGGTACGCTCGTTCCATATCGCTTGCTCGCGATATAACTGAAGGAACGCAGAGGACCATTCCATTACCTCGTCCTCAGTTTTTACAACACAGAGCAGATCAGTCGCTCTAACCTTAACCCCGCCATTTCCGCCTACATGAATTTCCCAGCCGCCGTCAATCGCAACGATACCAAGGTCTTTAATCGTAGCCTCTGCACAATTACGAGGACAGCCAGATACAGCCAGCTTTACTTTGGAAGGAGCATTAAGTCTTTCAAATGCTTTTTCCATTCGAATCCCCATGGCGATTGAATCCTGTGTGCCAAAGCGGCAGAAGGTGGAGCCAACACAGGTTTTTACGGTTCGTAACGTTTTACCGTAAGCATGACCTGATGGCATATCAAGCTCTTCCCACATTTTTGGGAGATCCTCTTTCTTAACGCCGAGTAGATCAAGTCGTTGTCCTCCTGTGAATTTAACCATCGGAACATTGAATTTCTCTGCAACCTCAGCAATTTTTTTGAGATCGGAAGGAGTAGTCACCCCGCCATACACGCGAGGTACGACAGAGAAGGTGCCGTCCTTTTGGATATTAGCGTGGTAGCGCTCGTTCGTGATTCGTGATTCCTTCTCATCCGCGTACTCCTCCGGATAAAGCATACCAATATAATAGTTTAAGGCTGGGCGGCATTTTGAGCAGCCTTCTGGCTCTGACCACCCAAGTACATTCATCGTTTCTTTTATAGATAACAGCTTCATGCGCTGGATCTCAGCGACGATCTCATCACGAGAAAGTGTAGTACAGCCACAGATCCCTTCCTTTACAGGTTCAGCTGCTGCATCACCTGCATATACGCTCAGCAATCCTTCCACAATAGGTTTACAGCCGCCACAGGAGCCAGAAGCCTTTGTGCAGGCTTTAATGCTGGATACGCTATTGCAGCCCTTCGAGTGGATAGCATCAACGATTGTTGCTTTTGTAACACCATTACAGCCGCAGACAATTTCGTCGTCTGGCATTGCCTCGTATCTAGCGGCAGGATTGCCGCCGTTAAGCTGATCGAGTGAGATGCCTAGGAGCAGCTCTTTCTCACGTCCTTCTACGATTTCTCCTCTTTTAATAAGGGAGAACAGCTCTGCTCCATCAGAGGTATCGCCAAACAGTACAGCTCCAATTAACTTGCCGTTAGAATCGATCGTAATTTTCTTATATGTGCCAGCAAGATCATCTTGAATGCGGAGAGATTTTCTGCTTGCATCTTCTATGAAACTCCCTGCTGAGAATACATCAACGCCAGAAACCTTCAGCTTAGTCGATGTCACAGAGCCTTGATATCCTGGTGCATCAATACCGGCAAGTCGCTTTGCCAGCACCATACCTTGCTCATAAAGTGGGGCGACTAGACCGTAGGCAATGCCGCGATGCTCCGCACATTCACCTACAGCGTAGATACCAGGGAGATTGGTTTCCATTTCATCGTTTACAATAATTCCGCGATTAACATCAATGCCAGATGCTTTTGCAAGCTCAACATTCGGCCGGATGCCAACTGCCATTACGATAAGATCGGCTTGAACCTCACTGCCATCGGTAAAATGCAATGCCCTCACACGCTTGCGACCGGAGATGAATGCGGATTGCTTATTCAGCAGGAAGGTCATGCCTTGAGCTTCTAGCTCTCGCTGCAGCATTCTAGATGCAGGCTCATCAAGCTGTCTTTCCATAAGATAGTCATGAATATGCACGACGGATGTTTCCATTCCTAGATGAATGAGGCCTCTAGCTGCCTCAAGTCCAAGCAAGCCGCCTCCTATAACGACTGCCTTTTTATATTGCTTTGATGCTTCCAGCATCGTCTCGCAGTCTTTAATATTGCGAAACGCGATGACGCCTTCTTTATTAGACCCTGCAATTGGGAGCATAAACGGCTGTGATCCAGTAGCGATAATGACGCGATCATAATCAAAGTGTTTGCCTAGCTGGGTTGTGATTTGGCGCTGCTTCGTATCGATACGTACAGCCTTTTCCCCAACAACAAGCTTGATGCCGTTCTCCTTGTACCAATCCCAGTCATTAATAACGATTTCCTTCATATCCGTGCTACCAGCCAACACCGATGAAAGCATGATGCGGTTGTAGTTCGGGTGCGGCTCATCTCCAATAATTGTGATGTCATATGCATGGGGGGCTAGCTTTAGCAAATGCTCAACGGTACGTACACCAGCCATTCCATTACCAATCATTACAAGCTTCTCTCTTTTTTTCATCGTTCTCTCTCCTCTCCGGTCCCGAAAAAACTAGAAAAAGCCTGCTTCCTATAACGAACTAGGCACACGTTGGGTGTGATTATACGTTCGTTATATGAAGACAGGCTTCTTTGCCATTTCATGTGAATACGCCATTGTATTCGAGCATGTTCTGATTTCTTTCTTACACCAACTATACTACAAAATGGAATCCATGTAAATATACCTAACATAAAAAGTTATGGATTTATTGTTATCGACAAGACAACCTCACATGTGTTATATATATTAACATGAGTTTAGGGCGGAATATTAGTGCTATACAGTAGAAGGGAGAGCTTCCTATGCGTTCGATATTAATGATCTCTAGTGTGAAGTTAGACGAGATGCATTCAGCTAATAACGACACGAACCTTCTTATAGATGCACTTGAGTCAATCGGCTATATGGTAAGTCATGCACATTGTATGAGTGAGGCAAAGGTGAGTATTCAAGCAGCTGATGTTATTATACTGGATATGACTTTAGATGAAACGAAGCAATGGGTTCATTCACTAATGAAGTCGAGGAAGACCCCAATGCTATGGTGGTGCAGTGCACAATCAAGTGAGCGTTCCAAATCGTTTTGTGACAGTGATTTGCAGCTAGACGGAATGTTGACTCCTGGTATGAATGAACAGGAGCTGCATTGGGCTCTATTTCTTGCCTCGAAGCAGTGCTTTGAACGACAGCAATGGGCAACGGAGCTAAAGCTGCTTAAAGTAAAGCTCGAGGAACGAAAATGGGTTGAGCATGCGAAAGGTATACTATGTAAAGTGAAAAATGTATCTGAAGCAGAAGCATATAATATGCTGCGTAAGCAGGCGATGAATGAACGGAAACGGCTTATTGATGTAGCGTCATCAGTAGTGAATGTATATCGAATGCTGGAGGAATCATGAAAGGGGCGAATCGTATGTTTACAGGATTATTGAAGGAAGTTGCAAGAGGCAAGAGAGGTGCGCGTGACTTGACCTATGAAGAAGCGCTCGGAGCAGCGGAAGCAATCCTAACAGGAGAAGCTACACCTGCACAGATTGGTGCTTTTTTTGTTGCACAACGGATTAAGATGGAAAGTGTGGCTGAGCTAAAGGCATTCGTGGTGAAATGTCGTGAACAGGCTCATAGATTGCCAACTATGGAAGGAATGGATTGTACAGGTCCGTATGATGGAAGAGTGCGATCATTTTATGCTACGTTTGCAACCTCATTTGTATTAGCAGAAGCGGGCCTGCCGGTAACCCTGCATGGTGCGCCGACACTTCCGCCTAAGCGAGGCATTACCCTGCATGATATGATCACTACACTAGGGGTCGAGCTCAATCAACTGAGCAGGGAGCGTGCAGCCGATATAGCTCAGGCTACAGGTGTATTATATGTTCCTGCACAGCACTGGAGTCCAGCTATAGAAGCACTGCGTAATATACGTGAGGAGCTGGATATGCGAACAATAATGAGTACGGTAGAAAAGCTAATCGATTATGCACATTCTCCCTATCTCGTATTTGGTGTTTTTCACAACACAGTATTTAATCGAATGAGTGAGTTAGTTCAGGAGCTAGCATATGAACGAGCACTCATTGTTCAAGGCGTAGAAGGCTCGGAGGATTTATTTATTGATCGTCCAACACGTACTTACTATGTTGAGTCTGGAAGATCGGAATTACTCGTTATTGATCCAGAGCTATATGAATTAGCTGCAACGATTCCAGAGATGGAATGGACGGCCAGCAAGCAGGTTCAGGTGACGGAAGAGGTGCTGAATGGAAAAGGGCATCCTGCCTTTACGAACCAAGTGCTGCTTAATGCAGCGATGCGATTGTACGTAGCCCAGCGCGTCAATGGTATAGAACATGGCTTGGACATATGCAAGACGATCGTTGAGAGTGGTGCGGCGGCAAAGCGATATGAAGCTTGGAAGCTAGCGATGGCTGATCACTCTTTATAGAAGATAGAATTAAAGTAGTCCCTCCGAGTCGAAATGTTGTATAATAAAAATTGCAACCACGTGAATGGAATTCACGTAAATAATGATGTCAAGCAAATTTATGAGACGAGGAGGAAGAGCAATGGGAAGGATAAGCTTCATTTTTGTAAGCTAGTCGTTGCAGGGATCATCGGCACAAAAGCGCATGGCGATTCATATGCAACAGCTGGCTAATACGGGATAAATGAGGTGCCCATCGTTATATCATTCCTTAGCGTAAAGGTCAGCTCTGCAATATGATCGATCTGCGTGAAGTTAAGATCAATTATCATATTGTAGGAGGTGGAGTTCTACTTTATTGAAGTAGGACAATCATTTGACAGGAGTTTATATTTTTGTTTTTATCATTTTAATTGCATTAACCGCATTTTTCGTAGCTACGGAATTTGCCATCGTAAAAATTCGTAGTTCTCGTATTGATCAGCTAATCGCTGAAGGGAAAAAAGGCTCCAAGGCAGCCAAGCATGTAACGACGCATTTGGATGAATACTTGTCTGCGTGTCAGCTTGGTATTACAGTAACTGCCCTTGGTATCGGTATGGTCGGAGAAAGAACCTTCGAGTTTATTTTACACCCATTTTTCGAAATGATCGGCATACCTACTAATCTAATCTCTGTATTTACAATTGGTGGAGCATTCTTGTTTGCAACATTCCTACACGTCGTAGTAGGTGAACTAGCTCCAAAAACGGTAGCGATTCAAAAAGCGGAAATGGTTACACTTGCTTTCGCAAAACCGATTATGATTTTCTATAAGGTATTGTTCCCATTTATTTGGTTCTTGAATGGTTCAGCACGTCTATTAGTTGGTTTGTTCGGCTTGAAGCAAGTAAGTGAGCATGAAGTAACTCATACACAAGAGGAAATTCGATTGCTTATTGCAGAAAGCAACAAGTCCGGTGAGATCAACAATAGCGAAATGAAATTTGTAAACAATGTATTTGAATTTGATGACCGTCTAGCTCGTGAAATTATGATTCCGCGAACAGAGATGGTTGCTTTTAGTATAGATACGCCGTATGACGAAATTCTTAAGCGTATCTCGCAGGAAAAATATACGCGTTATCCGATCTTTGATGGTGATCGTGATAATATTATCGGATTTTTTAACATTAAAGACTTCTTGATTAAAGGTCTAGAAGACCCTGGAAAAGCAAAAACATTTGCACTCAAAAACTTTATTAAACCCGTGATCAATGTAATTGAAACGACACCGATTAAAGAAGTTTTGCAGAAGATGCAAAAGGAACGTATTCATATAGCTATTCTTGTTGACGAATATGGCGGGACATCTGGTCTTGTCACAGCTGAGGACATTATTGAAGAGCTTGTTGGTGAGATTCGCGATGAGTTCGACGGTGATGAAGTCGCACATGTACGTACGGTAAGTGAGGGGCATTACGTTATCGATGCTAAAGTGTTGCTAGAAGAGGTATCAGAGCTTCTGCAAATCTCACTAGAAAACGATAATGTAGATACGCTTGGTGGTTGGATCTTTGCGCAGAACACGGATCTTGATCTGAATAAAGTCATTACTCATGAGGGCTATGCGTTTACGATTAAGCAGAAAAAGGGCTTAGTTCTGAAATTCATTGAAGTGAAAAAGCAGCCGGCAGAAGTTATTGAATTTATACCGGAAGCACAGCCTTCCTAATAGGTGATATGAGTAAGAGTCATTAGTAAGCATAAGCTAACCGTCATCGTTCTATGTAACGATGACGGTTTTTTTGATGCTGCTCTACAATAAGTAGAATGCTTCATTCGTATGACTTGCAGCTGCAGCGCATATTAAGCCTACAAACTTGCTTTACTTTCACCGTTGTAAACGTTAAAGTAAGGGGGAATTAAGAAGGAGGGGTTGGAAAGTGGCCATTGCTGAAGTAACAATCATTCCGATTGGAACAGGAAGTACGAGTTTGAGTCCTTATGTAGCTGAACTGCAGCGCGTGCTGCAGCAGCAGGAGGGCGTTCGCTATACACTAACATCGATGAGCACAATTATTGAAGGTCCGTTGGATGAGGTGTGGAAAGCGATTGCTGCACTGCATGAAGCGCCGTTTCTATCAGGGGCTAAGCGTGTGTCGACCTCAGTGAAAATTGACGATCGTCGTGATAAGGAGAGCTCATCTGAGCAGAAGCTGCGCTCTGTCATGGAGAAGCTTACCGATTCATCGCAATGAAACATAAGAGCTGATTACGATTATAAGTGCTAAACATATTAAAATATGGTAAATTGTACATAAACATAGATGAGGTGATACGATGTCCGGGTCCATTTTTGGTATTTGGTTCTGGCTAATCATCGGCTTAGGATTTCTCGCTATTGCAGGCATGGTATTTGCTGTTGCTTATTTGATATATTACATGACGACCAAGAACAAAAGGAATATGTAGACCGATGTGGAACCAGTAGAAGGCAAAACGCTCCGTCTTCATAGTGATCAACAATGATCCTATGAATCGGAGCGTTTTGCTTTTAAGCTACCCTATTAAGTTATCGTTATTGCTCTAAGGCGATATGATAACGTTTATGGTGTTGTGGAGCTTACACTTGTAAGATAATCAATGACGCGAATTATGACTGCTGCTGCTTCAGCGCGTGTTGTCTCTGCTTGAGGAGCGAAGCGGCCATCGGCTTTGCCTGTCATAATACCTAGCTCATCTAGCAGTGCTGCTTCACTCTGTGCCCATGCTGGTATGCTCGCTTGGTCAGTAAAGCTAGATGCTGCGCTGCCCTCAAGCTTCAAGGCGCGAGCAATGACAACGGCAAGCTCAGCACGTGTAATGCTTTCATTTGGACGGAATGAGCCGTCTGTATAACCGTTAAGCAGACCAAGCTTCGTAAGCTGTGCTATAGAGGACTTCGCATACGAAGGAGTCTTGTCATTATCTGTAAAGCTAGTTTCGTCTGTAGAGTTCACAGGCAGCTTTAATGCACGAGCTACGATCACGGCAAGCTCCGCACGATTTAATGCTTGATCTGGACGGAACGAGCCATCCGCATAACCGTTCACTAATCCTAGCTCCGTAGCACGGTAGATCCCGATATAGCCCCAATGAGAAGTAATATCGTTGTATGAAACAACAACTGGTGTCACTGGATCTGATGGCTCCTCTGTAGGCGTATTTCCATTTCCATCACCATTGCTGTTATCTGGGTTATCGTTACCGCTGTTACCTGTAGAACCATCGTTTCCAGTAGAACCGCCATTGCCGGTAGAGCCGCCAGGTGCTACACTGCTAAGACCAATAATATTGTCACCCGTTTTTGTAATGGTGTAGTTGAGTTTTTCACCGCTCCAGAAATGCAGTGTTAGCTTAACCACGCCATCGTTAACCTCGTTGAAGAAGTTTTTTGTCAGCGTAAGCGTGTTTTCATCATAATTTGGCTTGAACGTATAGGCGAATTCCTTGAAGGACGTCCAGTTCTGAGGGCCAGCAATGCTGCCATCCTCGTAGAAGGCTTCCATCGTCGCTAGCTTATCACCGTTAAACGCTACAGGAATTTTAAATTGCTCAGTTGTTCCGCTCGTATTGCTTAATGTTGGTGTTGTGTAGGTGATGATAAAGAATTTCCAATCCTTTCCGCTGTTGAATGTAGCAGTTAGAACGGTATTGGATCCGAGTGCTTTAGATTCAGTAAGCTCTTGAATGAGGCTCGCCTTTAACGTAAGCACATCGTTATGAAGTACATAATCATCGCCTGCAACTAACACTTCATTGCCATACTTGAGTTCGACTAGCTCGTTACCATGAAGCTGGAGCTTGATGTCTACATCTTTAATCGCAGCATTCTTTCTAACGAAGATAGAGTCCGTGTCCGCTGTAGCTGAACGTCCAGCCCAGCTTGCTTTCATCATGTCATATAGCTCTTGATCGGACCATTCGTAAGAGGTACGTCCAAAATGCTGACCATTATCCCAAAGCATATGTGTCAGTTGCTTTTCTTGTGCATAGTGGAGCATATATTCGAAAAACTTTAGCTTTTCACCCTGCTGGATCGCATGAAGATCCGTATCGAAGCCGAGCAGCCCAAACTCTCCGATAATAACCGGGACGCCATCTGCGACAAAGCTGTCATATGCACGATCGAAGGTTGTAATAATATCATTTTTCGTTTCTTCATTAAAGGTAGTGAACCCTGCGATATTCACGCTGAATGGCCAGAAGCCATAATAGTGAATGGTAGCGATAATATTAGGATCATCCAGCTCTTGTATAAAGGCTTGAAGCGCTTGGACTTTATGTGGTTCACTGCCTGTATCTAGCGTAGGCAGTACGAGCGGACGAACGTCGTTATGCCCGCCTGAATTTCTAACAATTTCATAAAAAGAAGCATTTAGTTCATCAAGATAGGTTTGCTTTTCCTCGTCACTGCCATGGAAGCGAGGCTCGTTGATGCTCTCGAACATAAGCTTCGTGGAGTGATTTTTATAACGGTCTGCAAGCTGTGTCCAGATCGCCTCGAAGCGTGCAAGTGACTCATCATGGTTCTCATGCATGCCTTGCTCAAGCCAGATCCATGAATCATGATGAATGTTGATCATGACGTACATTCCTTCATCCATGGACCATTGAATGACTTGATCTAATCTACCTAGAAACGCTTCATCAATCGTATATTCAGGGCCAGCTGCCATTCTCTGATCAAAGGTAACTGGTATACGAATGCTCTTAAATCCTTGCTTTGCAAGCTCTTCAATAAATGGTTGTGTAACGCGAGGATTGCCCCATGCGGTTTCATCTGTACCTACAGCATCAAAGGTGTTGCCCAGATTCCACCCAGGCTGCATCGCTGTTACATAATCTTGAATCGTGGTCGTATCCTTTTCAGCGTCCGCTGCATAGCCTACAGCTGGTATTGCTAAAGCAAGCAGCACAATTAGGGAAAGCATAGTGTTTCGAATGTGTTTCAACATAATACCTCCTTAATATAATGGTAAAGCACCTCAATAGTATACGGAGCTGCAGATCTAGGTAGAATTATTGGCAGCGCTTCCAAAATAATTTACCATATAATAATGAATGGACAATACATCATAAATTGGATAATAATTCATATGCAAAATGGAGATGCAGCATTGCTTTTGCGGCCAATCGTTAATATTGGGTAGCATAATAGTCTATATTTCGTAAAAATGAGCTTGATCCTGTACAATAAAATAAAGGATAACAGTAGAAATAGGAAGGAAACTAACTTGTATGGATAATACTTGGGTGAATCGTAAAAAGAAGCTTGAAACATATATGCAGGAGCAGCAGCTGGATGGTATGCTGATCACCTCACCAACGAATGTGTATTATTTGACGAACTTTGATTCAGATCCACATGAACGCTTTCTAGCGTATTATATGAACTCAGGTGGTGAGGAATGGTTGTTCGTCCCGCAGCTGGATCTTCAAGCTGCAAAACAAGAAAGTAATGTAGCATCGATTATCGGTATCGAGGATGGCGTTAATCCTTACGATGTATTGCTTCGTACGATGAAGCAAGAGCCAGCACGACTTGGAATCGAGAAAGGAATAATGACTGTTGCACGCTATGAGCAGCTCATTAAGGCATTAGATCATCCAATCTGTATTGACCTGGTGGATGCGCTTCTCTCGCTTCGCATCATAAAAAGCAATGAGGAAATTATGAAGGTGCAGCGGGCAGTTGATATCGTGGAACAAGTGATGGGAGCAGCAGCTAAGCTGGCTGCCGTTGGCGTGTCGGAGCTGGAGCTTGCTGCTGAGATCGAATATCAGATGCGCAAGCAAGGTGCAGATCGCCCGGCATTTGAGACAATGGTGCTATTTGGTGCGAGATCTGCATTGCCGCATGGCAAGCCAAGTGGTGCTAAGCTGCAGCGGGGAGATTTCGTGCTTATCGATATCGGTGTACAAGCCGCAGGCTATTGCTCTGATATTACAAGAACCTTTGTGATGGGCGAGCCTACTGAAGAGCAAAAGCGTATCTATCATACTGTGCTTGCGGCAAATGAAGCTGCGATTGCTGCAAGTCGATCAGGCATCACCTTTGCCGAGCTCGATCAGGTGGCAAGAGCTCTAATTGTGGAAGCGGGATATGGTGCTTTATTCACGCATCGCTTAGGACACGGCTTTGGGATGGAGGTACATGAGCAGCCTTCTGTCTCAGCAGGGAACAACAAGCAGGTTAAAGCTGGGATGCTGTTTACGGTTGAACCAGGCATCTATCACCCGACGATAGGCGGCGTTCGGATTGAAGATAATATCTATATCGCTGAGAGTGGAGAAGCGAAAGTTCTAACAAGCTACCCGAAGCATTTGATTCAGCTAGGACAATAAATATAGCATGGCAAGCAGCCCTATTGATTCCGTTCAATAGGGTTGCTTGCTGTTGAATGTAACGACCAACAATTTTGGGTTAATATTATAGATGGAAATTTATGACATGAAAATAGTGCGACAGTCCCATTTATTGGCATGACAATATATTACATAATGGTAATTGTAACCATCGTTTTTATAGGATATTAGTAGGAGTGGACGCAGCTTATATGTACAAATCAGTAGCAAATGAAGTGGATTTAGCACTATTTAACGGGGTTTGGATCACAGTTTGGCGAGAAAAGGGGTATGAGCTCGAATTTGGCGAGAACGCTCTAGAACGAAGTATTATTTACAATGAAAACGGGGAACCGATTGGCACCTCAGAATTGAAGCGATATTATGCAGATCATCGAAGCAGCATAAATGAGGTCGCACCATTTGCTAGTCATCCGTGGGTAGTAAACGCTAAAGGACAAGTAGGTGAAAGTGACAAAATCGCATTATTAAGCTCTTATCGCGGAAAAGGGAGGTATACGGATTACGTCCTTTCTTCGATATGCGCCAATGCAGCGAATCACAATATTACATGTATCGTATCGTTGCTAGAGCCAGTATTTATGAGAGCGTTAAGGATTCTTTACAAGGTGCCTATGCAGAAGCTGGGTGGCAAGCTCTTTTACAAAGGGGATTACGTTGTGCCTGCCGTCATGGATGTTGGATATATCAATCAATATGCACATCAATTTTCATGGTACAAGTCTCTGGTCAACAGCGGCAATTAAATAGAAAATGAGGTTTTATGATGACGAAGATAGCTCTAACAGAATTGGATAAACGTAATCGATTGCTTGTCTGGATAATATGGTGTTTGCTTGCGTTGGGTGTCGTTACCGACATCAGCATCGGGTTACCTTGGAATATGATCATTGTGCTTCTCATCGTTGGCGGCTTGATCTCAGCGGTTGCGACGATCATGACCTTTGTGAATAAGCTTAGTCCGTATGTGAAGTACGTTATTCCGTTCGGGCTAGTCAGTATTACTGCAGTGCTTATTGTGAGTGATCCGGCGCCGATTGTCAGCACGTACTTTTTAATTTATGTAAATATGGCGATTGTAACGCTTTACTCGGATTATCGTCCGATTGTAATTACTGGTGTGCTTGGTGGAGTGTTAACGACATACTTGTATATGGATGAAGCGATTCGAGATAGAATTTTCCCGAATGATTCCTTAATGTATTTATATTTATATCTCATTTTTGCGGCGCTTGCTCTAAGTGTGTCTGCTTACTTTGCACAACGGCTGCAGCGCAACATTCAAATGAGAGAGCAGGAGGCTCTAGCGTCTAAGGAGCTGTCAGATAAGCTTATCGATAAGCTTGAGCAATCGATTATGGTGCTTAATGAATTTAGCACCAAGCAAAAAGAGCAAGTGACGACTGCAACAAGCATCTCACATGAGGTAACCTCTACATTTAATGAAATGACTTCAGCTGTTGAGCAGCAAACGAGTCATATCGTAGCCATAAATGATGCAACTCAAACGATGGATGCTAGTATTAATGAAATGACAGACAGCTTTCATATGGTTGAGAAGTATACCGAGGAGAATGCAAGACTAACAACACAAAGCACAGAGCAAATGCAGCATATGAAGGAAGAAATGCTGCAGTTAAAGCAATCTACGCAGCAAGCGCTCGAGGAAATGGAGCGTCTAAAGCGAAGCAACGAGCATGTGCAGGATATTGCTACAACGATTAATGACATTGCTTCACAAATTCATTTGCTTGCGCTTAACGCTGCAATCGAGGCAGCACGTGCAGGTGAGCATGGCAGAGGCTTCGCTGTCGTATCAGGTGAGGTTAGTAAGCTTGCCGAGCATACAAGAGGCTCCGTTGAACAAATCAGCGAGCTGCTTGCCGTCATTCACCAAAGCATCGATGCAGCCTATCATCACGTTGAAGCAGGCAACGATTCCGTTCTGCGCAGCAGCAGATCATTGGAAGAAACATCGGAAGCACTTGCTCAGACAGAGTCGAACTCGGTGCAGGCGTCAGAGCATACATTAAAAGCAGCTGCCACTACAGAAAGCTTAGCTCAGCAGTCGTCTATGCTTGCTGATCGAATGAACGGTATATCTGCAACGACACAGCAAAACATGGGTGCTGTTCAAGAGGTGAACGCGAATATGGAGCAGCAATATGCCCAAATGGTTGACATGAGTCGACAGTTTGAGAAGCTTGATCAGTTGGTGTCCGAACTTAAGCAACTTGTTGCTAGACGTTAGCAGCATGATTCAAAGCAATACAGCGAGCAACCCAAGTTACTCTAGGCTTACGTAAGAGCAAAGCGATCCATTAAAAAAACGATAGCTCCATTCGTCATTCGTAATGACACTTGGAGCTGTCGTTTTTTTACTTAAATCGACTACAAATGTCGACAATATCACGCAAAATATTTTATGAAAATAATATGTGTATTACGTGGGATTAATTCATAATTTCAATAAAATAATTATAAATTAATTTGTCAAGGCATTATTTTAATAGAAATATATGGTTGTTATTATGTCATTATGTGGTTTATAATACAATAAATTTATCTTTTAATATTGATCATGATAATTAGCTTTGGGAAGGAGTCGACTGATGCATCAGCACAGAATTGACGCCATACTGTACAATAAACCTGTAAAGATACAATACTTGGACCGTTATGACAATGAGGATACAAAAGAGGTTTATGGGCGTATTTTTAAGAAATCGGCAATGTTGGAACAGCAGTATCAGAAAGATCTCTGTGATTTTACCGAAGAGCAATTAAAAGAATTTGTTATTAACGTACTACAGCCAAAAACGAAGGAAAGCTCGAGATCGATCTATTCAACGATCTCTTCTTATATTGAGTGGGCAATCCAATCTAAACTCTCGATTCATGAAGTAAATCCTTGGAAAAAGCGCAGCACGGCTTATATATACAGTCTTGTCATTCCCGTGAAAAACTACATGTCCTTCGAGGAGAAGCAATATATATTCGAAGCGCTCGTTAATGCACAAGATAAATTTATCGTAGAAGCGTTATGGAATGGAATTCAAGGTGAAAAGCTGATGGAGCTAGTCACGTTAAAGATAGAGCATGTTCACCCAGAGGAGAATAAAGTTACGATTTACGACGAGCAGGGTCAAGTTAAACGCGAAATTATTGCGTTTGATGATCAGCTGTGTACCTACGCTTTGATGGCAAATGAACAGCGAATTTATGTTAAACGAAATGGTCAATGTAGTGAAAATGCGATTTCAGATAGTGCAGACCTGGTAGAATCAAGCTATATCCTTAAGCACTCCAACACAAAGCATCGCGGTGCTCGTACGTTCACGACCCATTATACGGTATACAATCGAATTGAAATGCTGCGAAGCTTGTCAGAGTTAGAGAAGCTTGCCAAAGTGCTCGTTACGAAAAATATCGTTCGAAGTGGTATGATTTATCATGCGATGCAGTTGTATCTGCGTGATGGAGAGCTAGAGCGGGCACAGATTCAAGAGGTATGTGAACGCTTCAATGTACGCTTTAAGTGGTCGATGAAGGACTTTCTTAATGTGGAGATGATTCAAAGCTTGTATCCTGATCTCAAGCTTGGATAAAACCAGACTTTATGATCGACGAATATGCTCCCCTTACTGTGGACAGGTGTATTTCAAACCTGAGGCAGTAAGGGGAGTTTTTGCTTGAATAGCGTAGACTGTTTCCTTCGCTTGTTGTTTATGTCGAATCATATCAGTACAATATAAATAATTCAGATTGATGTACAGTCAGCAAAGGGAGGCGGAATAATGTATAAGGTTTTAATTGTTGACGATGAAATTTTCGTGAGAAAAGGACTAATTAATTTAATGGATTGGGCATCTTTGCAGTATGAGATATGTGGCGAAGCGGAGAATGGACTTCAGGCAATCGACATGATTGAGCAGCTTAAGCCTGACCTTGTCATTGCAGATATTCGTATGCCCGTACTTGATGGATTAGCACTAATTAAACGAGTGAAAGAGGAGGGAGCACACCAGCCTCTTTTTATTATTGTAAGCGGATATCATGATTTCTCGTACGCTCAACAGGCGCTGCGTTATAATGTGCAGGACTATATCCTAAAGCCTGTTGATGAAGAGGAGCTAGCGTCTACACTGCGCAAGCTGGCAAGCACGCTGAATCAAAAGAGACTAAGCATTCTATCGGGAGCAAGACCGATTACTGAATCGATCCTGGAAACACTACTACAGTCCGAGCTAAGCGAGCAAAGCATAGATCAAATTGCTGGTGCACTTCAAATTCCTGCAGCGTCCCCTTATACCTACATGCTGCTTGAGGTTCAAGATTTACAGCCTGATGGTATGACGAATTATGTGCCTGCGATAGAGCGCGTTATGGAAAAGTTCTTTGATCACCATGGAACGACGCTGCCTATACAAGTTCGAGACCATAATCAATA
This sequence comes from Paenibacillus camelliae, assembly GCF_023715345.1. Lineage (GTDB taxonomy): Bacteria > Bacillota > Bacilli > Paenibacillales > Paenibacillaceae > Pristimantibacillus > Pristimantibacillus camelliae. The sequence continues at coordinate 27,070 of NZ_JAMBNY010000010.1, read as the reverse complement.
CGGGATGATTATCCCACTGCAGCTTATAAGCGGATTGAACAATGATAGAGCAGAGCTCTTCAATAGGCTTCGTCAGCAGCTTGAGAAGGAGCTCGAGCAGACGGTTGCCCTCTATGTTGGTGAAAGTGTTGAACATCTTAAAGAAATCGCTAACTCGTATATTAGTGCGAATCATTGCTTGGATTATAAATTTGTAGAGCCAAGCAAATCTGTCCTATTTGCCGAGGAAGTGCTGAAGACGTCTTTATATTATTTCGATGTTGATGAAGAGCTGCATAGCAAGCTTATTGATCAGGTTGAGGAAAACCAAAACGAAGCATATGAAGCGACGATTGCAGCGATGTTTGAACAGTTCCATACGAAGCGATTCGCGCCAAGCGCAGTATCGAACACGATTACGCGCAGCTTAATTGGGGTTATTAACAGCATTAGACAGATGGAAGGCGATGAAGAGGAGCTAGACCTGCTTGACGAGCTGCTTGCCTGGCAGCGCAAATACCGCAATTTAACCCAACTTCAGCATATCTATGTACAGTTTGTACAGCAGGCAGCTGCTTATATTGCTCAGAAGCGCAGCGAGCAAGGAAAGGGCAGTATTGAAAAGATTAAAAAGTATATCGATTCTCATTACAAGGAAAATATCAATTTAAAAAGTATTGCTGCAAAGTTTTATATGAATTCTGTATATTTAGGTCAGCTTTTTCGTAAAACATACGGAGTTTACTTTAATGAGTACTTGCTTTCGCTCAGAGTGGAGGAGGCGAAGCGGTTATTAAGGCAAACGGATATGCGTATGTATGAGGTGGCAGAAAAGGTAGGCTTTCAAAACGCGGACTATTTTGTTACGCAGTTCGAAAAGCTTGAGAAGCTAACTCCTACCGACTATCGCAATAAAATGCTTGGCAAAAAATAATGAGGTGAGCAGGCGGTGCACAGATTTCATTTTAACCATCTAAAATTAAGAAGTAAGCTAATCTTTATTTATATTGTATGTGTGTGTATCCCGATCATCCTAACGAATATCGTTTTTTATAATGTCACGACCAATAACATTAAGAAGCAGAAGACGGTTGATGCCCAGCAGGCCATGTTTCAGCTGAAAAATGAGCTAGGTGTTGTCATCGATGATGCTGCAAGTATTGCCTACCTTTATTCGATCGACAAGCTGCTGGAGAATCATCTTGAGACGGACTATGCTTCGTACGATCAGTACATTGAGTCACTTGCCTCGATAAAAAATATATTTATTCGTTCAGATAAGGAGTATAAAACGGTTAGCTCTGCTCACATTATGACTGATAACCCTACAATTTTGGCTTCAGGCAATATTATCAATTTAGAAGATTCTATGCGGGAGACGGATTGGTATCGTAGTATCAAGGATCACAACAACGCGTACCCTAATCTATATGTGACTCCGTCATCGATTAGTGTGATTCAGCAAATAGCGGACAAGCGGTATCGAAAGTATGAGCATATTATAAAGATTGACCTGAATATGGAATATGTCAATCAGCTGCTTACGCTATCATCGTTTGAAGGCGATGTTTATTTTACGGATCAGAACAATGAGGTTCGTTACAGTAATGCTCCCGCATTTTTAGCTAATATGGAGCCCATGTTGAAGGAGAATATCAGTAAGCCCCAGCAAGCCATCACCTTCGAGCAAATGTATGAGAATAATCGCTACTTAGGTGGATGGTCGCTTTATGGTGTACTAGATGAAGCGAAAGTTCTTTCTGAGGTTAGACATTCGGGTCAGTTTATTGTATGGCTTGCCGCGATCAATTTTTTTATTCCAACGTTTATTATTTTGATGATGTCGCGTTCGATTCATACGAGAATTAAGCATCTGTTGAAGCATATGAAGAAGGTCAAAGGAAAAAACTTCGAGCCTGTTCCATATGTTCAGGAGCGGGATGAGATCGGAGAGCTGGCTGTTGAATTTAACCGCATGATCGAGCGAATTGAGAATTTGATCAACGATGTGTATTTGGCTGATATTCAAAAGAAAGAGCTCGAAATCAGGCAGCGGCAAGCTCAGCTTCACGCGCTTCATAGTCAAATCAATCCGCATTTTCTGTTCAATGCACTCGAAACGATACGGATGCGCAGCTTAATGAAGGGAGAAGGGGAAACGGCAAAAACGATTCAAAATATGGCGAAAATTTTTAGAAAGTCGATCTCCTGGAAACGAAGCTTTGTTACGATCCGAGAGGAAATCGAGCTGATTGAAAGCTTTCTTGAAATTCAAAAATATCGCTTTGCCAATAAGCTGCAATATCAAATTACGGTAGAGGAAGCGCTGAAGGAGCTGCTTATTCCGAAAATGACGTTTCTTCCTTTTGTGGAGAATGCAAGTATTCATGGCGTAGAAAACAGCCCTGGCATCGGTCTCATTACGATACAGATTGCCCGTGAGCATGAGCAAATCGTCTTTGTTATTACCGATAACGGAATGGGAATGAGTGCTGAAAAGCTGGACGAGCTGCATCATTATTTCACCGAGGATGATAGTATGGGTGAATCGGTAGGAATGAAAAATGTCTATACTCGATTAAAAATCTGCTATGGCGATGAGTTTACGTACAAGATTGAGAGTGAGCATGGGCATGGGACACGGATCATATTACGCTTACCCATTAAAGAGGTAGTTCAATAAGTTCGCCTTTGATCACGAGGTAATACTGGAAGCTAATTCGACATCGAATCTTGAATTCAGCCGGGCCTTCCGGTGCTCACGTACCAACTACGTACGCTGCGCTTCTCAAGCTCTAGCTTCTTCCAAACTTCTCGGTGCTGAAAGCTGAACTTATTGAACATCGATTAGAAGAGGTAGTTCAATAAGTTCGCCTTTGATCACGAGGTAATATTGAAAGCTAACTCGACATCGAATCTTGAATACAGCCCTATGCGATAAAAGTTGAATAGTGTCGAAATAGGATATTTACTACATTAAGTAAATATCTTTATTTTACAAAGGACGAACTAAAGTTTTATGGGTAACGATTAAGTTAACAATATCCTATACTGAAAGTGCTTACAAAATAAGATTGTTAGGAAGGGGAACAAATCAATGACCAATAGAAAATGGTTAAAGACGGGTCTAGCAGTTGCAATGGCATCTATATTGCTCATTACAGGCTGCGGTAACAATGATGCAGGAAATAAAGAGAATAAAAACGCTGCAAGCTCTGGTAACAACGCAGAGGTTAGCACGGATCCTGTAACATTTACTTACTTTGGTTTTGGTTCTGGTAAGGATGTACTTGCAAGTGAAACAACAATCGGTAAAATCCTTCAAGAGCAAACAGGCGTTGACTGGAAGATGGAATTTGCAGTTGGCGATGTTGCGACGAAATCTGGGGTAATGATTGCTGGAGGCGAATATCCAGATGTTATCGTTCCTGAAGGTGAAATAGAGAAGTTGCTAGATGCTGAAGCATTTATTCCATTGAACGATCTGATTGAGCAGCATGCACCTAACATCAAACGCGTTTATGGCGATTATTTTGACAAGTTTACAGCAGAAGATGGCAACATCTACATCCTGCCTTTCTCTGCAAACCAAGGATACATTAGTGATCCAAACGTTTCTCAAGGCGCATTCTGGATGCAACGCCGTGTTCTTAAAGAATTCGGTTATCCAGAAGTAAAAACGCTTGATCAATACTTTGATCTTATTGAGCAATATCAAGCGAAATATCCTTCTGTAGATGGTAAAGATACAATCGGCTTCATTACATTTGCAGGTGTTCAGGACAACTTCTTCACAATCACGAACGCTCCAATGCACCTTGCTGGTTATCCTAATGACGGTGACATCTACGTTGACATGGAAACTCATGAAGCAAAAGTTTATGCAACAACAGATTATGAAAAGCAATGGCTTCAATCTCTTAATGAGTTGAACAGCAAAGGTCTATTCGATCCTGAGACATTCACAGCGAACAAAGACCAATATCTTGCTAAGCTAACTTCTGGCCGCGTGCTAGGATACTTTAACTACGGCTGGCAAGTAGGCGATGCTACGAACAACTTGAAAACTGCAGGAAATGATGATTTCCGTTATGTAGGTCTACCTGTTGTATTTGATGAAAATACAAAAGACCAATATATCGATCCACCAGCGTTCGTTAACAACCGCGGTATCGGTATCTCTGTAAGTGCGAAAGATCCAGTTCGTATCATTAAGTACTGGGATAACTTGTTGACAGAAGAAAACCAAGTTCTCGTTCAATGGGGTGAAGAAGGCGTAACATACTCTGTTGATGAGAATGGCCGTTACATCATGAGCGATGAGCAAATTGCTAATCGTAACGACAACGACTTCAAGCGTTCTTATGGGTTCCAGTACTTTGAGTACAGCTGGCCTCGTTATGGTAACAACTCTGTGTTTGAAAATGGTAACTCTTATGCAGTAGGTAATCAGCCTGAAGTCGCTTACGCTGGTTATACGGAAGGCGACCGCGCACTTCTTGATGCATACGGTTCTCAAACGTTTGCAGGCATGTTCGCAGAGCCGGACGAGCGTCCTTGGTACCCTGCTTGGAGTATCAACAAAGCTCAAGGTTCTCCAGAGCAAATCTATGCACAAAAAGCTAGTGACCTTCAACAAAAATTCTATCCAAAACTAGTATTTGCTGCTCCATCTGAGTTCGACAAAGTATGGAATGAGTACCTAGCAGAATTCGGTAAGCTAGATGTTGCTGGCTATGAAGAATTCATGACTAAACATGTAAAAGAGCGTGTAGCAGGCAACTGGTAAGAAGTAAATAAAGCTTAACGGAAAAGCGAAGCGAGCCTTCGCTTTTCCCTTCTACCCGTTGGAGAGAAGCACGCATTTTTTGCCGGAAGGGAGATTTTAAGGTGGGGAAACATACAGGACAAACCGTAACTGCAGCTGCTACTACTGGCAATTCGCGTATCGGAACATTTTTCAAACAGCTATCTAAGCAAAAAATGCTTATGCTTATGTCTCTGCCGTTTCTATTATGGGTGTTTGTGTTTAAGTACGTTCCGCTATGGGGATGGACGATTGCGTTTCAAAAGTTTAGACCAGCAAGAGATTTGTTCAATCAAGAATGGGTTGGACTCAATAACTTTAAGATGCTATTCCAGGAAGAAGCGTTTTATCGCGTATTAAGAAATACGCTAGTGATGAGCTCAATTAACCTCGTGCTTGGCTTCGTAACAGCGATCGTGCTCGCACTTTTGCTTAACGAGCTTCGAAGCTTAATGTTCAAAAGAACGGTACAAACGATTAGTTATTTACCACACTTTATTTCATGGGTCGTTGCGGCCAACATTGTACAAACAGCATTAGCACCAGAAGGAATTATTAATGTATTAATGTTAAAGCTTAATCTAATTGATCAACCTATTCTGTGGCTTGGTAAGGGTGAATACTTCTGGGGTATTCTAGGGGCAACAGAGGTATGGAAGAATGTTGGTTGGAATACGATCATTTACTTAGCTGCCATTACAACAATTGATCCATCACAATATGAAGCAGCTGAAATTGATGGAGCGAATCGCATACAACGTATTCTGCACATTACGCTTCCAGGAATGAAATCCGTAATTGTAATTCTGTTGATCATGAACCTTGGGCATATTCTGGAGTCTGGGTTTGAGCCACAGTATCTACTAGGAAACGGTATGAACGTGGATTACTCGGAGAACCTTGATATATTTGTCTTAAAGTACGGGATGAACATGGGCAACTATGGTTTAGCGACAGCTGCTGGTATGTTTAAGACCGTTGTCAGCTTCATCTTCCTAATGGTTGCTAACAATGTAGCAAAACGATTAGGTGAAAGCAGACTGTACTAATCATCATCATGTAAGGAGGCTAACAACATGAGTGGAGCCAAATCATCTCGTAAATTGTATTCTTCAGTTCCTGATAAATTGTTTGATACAGCTAACATCATTTTCATGATTTGCTTAATGATTGTTACATTATATCCGTTCTTGAATATGTTCGCTCTTTCCTTTAACGATGCGAATGATTCGATCCGAGGCAATATCTACATTTGGCCACGGGAATGGACATGGGCGAACTATGAATATATTTTTAATGAATCATCAATCTTTTATGCAACCTATATCTCAGCAGCACGTACGATTATTGGTACTTTAGTGTCTGTATTCTGTACGGCGATGCTAGCATACACGATTAGTAGACAGGATTATGTACTAAGAAAATTCGTAACGATTGCCTTTATCTTTACGATGTACTTCAATGGTGGTCTTATTCCTAACTACTTGCTGACAAAAGAGCTTGGTCTATTAAACAACTTCTGGGTATATATTATTCCTGGTATCATCGGTGTGTTTAATATGATCGTCGTTCGCTCCTTCATCGAAGGCTTGCCAGAAGGGATTATGGAATCTGCTAGAATCGACGGTGCGGGCGAGTTTACAACCTTTATGAAGATCGTTCTTCCGCTTACTATTCCAGCACTTGCTACTGTATCTTTGTTCGTTGCAGTATCACAATGGAACTCTTGGTTCGACGTATTTTTATATAACTCTTCACGATTAGAGCTAAGTACTTTACAATATGAGTTGATGAAGATATTGTCAACCTCGAATACAGCAGCAAGCTCGGGCGCTACTGCAGCAGATGCCTTTGCAGGTGCACAAGGTAACGTGACGAGTGTAACGCCAACTTCGATTCGTGCAACAATGACGATTGTTGCAAGCTTACCGATCATTATCGTGTATCCGTTCTTGCAGAAGTATTTTGTGCAGGGGATGACGGTAGGTGGCGTTAAAGGCTAGTCCAGCTTTGATCACGAAGCAACACTAGGTAGCTTATTCGGCATCGAATTTTGAATTCAGCTTGGGTCTTCCAGTGCTCACGTACCAACTACGTACGCTGCGCTCTTCAGACCCTAGCTTTATCCAACCTTCTCGGTGCTGAAAGCTGGACTTGGGTTCAGCTTTGATCACGAAGAGTAACTGAATGCTTACTCGGCATCGAATCTTGAACTCAGCCGAGCTTTCCGATGCTCACGTACCCATAACGTACGCTGCGCTTCTCAAGCTCTGGCTTCGTCCAACCTTCTCGGTGCTGAAAGCTGGACTTGGTTTGAACCTTGATCACGAAGTATGACTGAATGCTTATTCGGCATCGAATCTTGAACTGACAATTAACATTTCATCAAAAATTTAATGAAGGGCTGTGTCTGTTCGATTTAGGACAGCACAGCTTTTCATGCTAGAGAGGATGAAACAAAGACATGAAGTTTAACGGGTATGAAGCGTGGCTCAGGTATGATACGGTAACAGATGAGCAGCTTGCAGAGCAGTATCGAAACTGGACGAATACGATTGTCGTTGCAGGTAATACTGACGCAGGCCCAATTACATCCGCGGTTAAGGAGCTTGAGCTAGCACTGCCTAAGCTGACCGGTGCAGCACCAAAGGTTGCAAAGGATGCGCAGGCGGAAAATTCATTCCTAGTGCTGGGAACAATCGGCAGTAGTGCATACGTTGACGATGCCATTATCGGGCCAATCGCTGCTTTAAGCCATGAGGAAGGCTATGTTTTGAAAACGATTACTTCAGAGAAGCAATCCTATCTTGCCATTGCTGGAGCAAGTGAACGTGCAGTGCTGTACGGTGTATTTCACTTGCTGCGACTGATGGCTCAGGGCGAAAGCATTGAGCTGCTTGATATAACTGAACAACCGAAGTATGAGCTGCGCATGATTAACCATTGGGACAATATGGATGGCAGCATCGAACGCGGTTATGCTGGAAGATCTATATTGTATAAGGATAATGAGCTGCTCGTCGATAGTCCTCGTATTGTTGATTATGCACGGATGATGGCATCGATTGGAATTAACGGGATTGCCATTAACAACGTTAACGTGCATCGAGCGGAAACTTTTCTGATCACAGATAAGCTTCTGCCACAGGTAAAAAAATTCGCAGCTATATTCCGTAGCTATGGCATTAAGCTTTACTTAAGCGTTAACTATGCGGCAACGATTGAGCTTGGTGAAGTGGACACGGCAGATCCGCTTGATGAGCGTGTTCAGGCATGGTGGAAGAAGAAGGCTGAAGAGGTTTATGCGGCGATTCCTGATTTCGGGGGCTTTGTCGTAAAGGCCGATTCTGAAAACCGCCCGGGTCCATTTACGTATGGTCGAGATCATGCAGACGGTGCCAACATGCTGGCGACAGCACTTCAGCCATATGGCGGTCTCGTGTTGTGGCGCTGCTTTGTCTATGACTGTCATCAAGACTGGCGCGACCGTTCGACCGATCGTGCACGTGCAGCATACGATCACTTTAAACCGCTAGATGGGCGCTTTATGGATAATGTCATTCTGCAAATTAAAAATGGTCCAATGGATTTCCAAGTTCGCGAGCCAGTTTCACCGCTTTTTGGAGCGATGCCGAATACAAATGCAGTGATGGAGTTCCAGATTACGCAGGAATATACGGGACAGCAGCGTCATGTATGCTATCTCATTCCACAGTGGAAGGAAGTACTGGATTTTGATACGAAGGTGAAGGGTGATGGCAGCACCGTTAAGGAAATTGCTGCTGGAAATATTCATCCGTATAAATATTCAGGTATTGCAGCGGTTACGAATATTGGAGATGATGACAACTGGACGGGACACCATCTTGCGCAAGCCAACCTTTATGGCTATGGTCGCTTACTATGGAATCCTGAACTAAGCAGTGAGGAGATTGCTGCGGAATGGGCACAGCTCACGTTCTCATCGTCAACAGACGTACAGCAGTTGCTAATTGACTTCTTGATGGAATCCTGGTCTATCTATGAGAAATACACCTCACCGCTAGGTGTTGGCTGGATGGTTACTCCGCATTATCACTATGGTCCAGACATTGACGGCTATGAATATTCAAAATGGGGTACGTATCATTTTGCGGATAACAAAGGCATTGGCGTTAATCGTACAGTTGCAAGCGGAACAGGCTACACTAGCCAATATGAGCCGGAGCATGCTGCGCGCTATGAAAGCTTAGACACTTGTCCAGATGAGCTGCTGTTATTCTTCCATCACGTGCCGTATACGCATGTGCTGCATTCCGGCAAAACGGTTATCCAGCATATTTACGATACGCATTTTGAAGGAGTCGAGCGTGTGGAATATTGGATCTCACGCTGGGAAGAGCTTAAGGACAAGGTGGATGCTGATCGATATGAGCATATACTTGGTCGTTTACAGATGCAGCTGGAGAATAGCAAAGAGTGGCGTGATATTGTTAACACGTACTTCTATCGCAAGTCCGGCATTGCTGACGAAAAAGGCCGGAGAATATATTAATTTGAGATTGGAATGAAGGGTACAGCCTTAGAGGATAAGAAATTTACTACTAAGGCTCCCTTCGTAATGTACGCGCGATCATAAATTTTCTCATTGAGAGGAGAACGATAGTATGAGACAGGTACCGAAGCTTTGGGAAGTGTATAAGGATCACTTTGATATTGGTGCGGCAGTTAATTTGACTACAATCAAAAGTTCTGAAAAGCTCCTTCAGACGCATTTTAATAGCCTTACGGCTGAAAATGATATGAAATTTGTAAGCGTTCACCCTGAAGAGAAGCTGTATACGTTTGATGCGGCGGATAAGCTAATGGATTTTGCTAAAGCAAACGGTATGAAAATGAGAGGGCATACGCTCGTGTGGCATAATCAAACCACCGATTGGGTGTTTGAGGGTGACAATGGTCAGCCTGCAACACGTGAGCAGCTGCTTGCACGTATGAAATCGCATATCGATACCGTTGTTGGTCGCTATAAAGGTCTCATCTATGGCTGGGATGTCGTGAATGAAGTTATCGAGGATAAAAGCGATCTATATTTACGTGATTCTCGCTGGCTGCAGCAGGTGGGAGAGGACTTTATCGCTAAAGCCTTCCACTTTGCGCATGAAGCAGATCCGAATGCGATATTGTTCTACAACGACTACAATGAGTGCAATCCTGTAAAACGCGACAAAATTATTAAGCTTGTTCAATCTCTGCTTGATCAGGATGTACCGATTCATGGCATCGGCATGCAAGGTCATTGGAACTTGAAGGGACCAAGCATCGAAGATATTCGCGCAGCGATTGAGAAGTATGCTGCACTTGGCTTGCAGCTTCAAGTAACAGAGCTTGATGTATCAGTGTTCGATCATGAGGATCGCCGAACAGATCTGACGGCACCGACTGAGGAGATGCTTGAGCTTCAGGCAGAGCGTTACGATCAAATTTTCCAGCTGTTCCGTGAGTATAAGGATGTCATTACTGCAATAACCTTCTGGGGAGCAGCCGAGGACTATACATGGCTGGATAATTTCCCTGTAAGAGGACGTAAAAACTGGCCATTTGTATTTGATGAGAAGCATCAGCCTAAGGAATCATTCTGGCGTATTACTGATTTTGCTAAGTAGGTTCGGACGGAGGAGTAATAAGAATGACGAAAACATTGCACTACCGCAATCCAGTATTGTCTGGCTTTTATCCTGATCCAAGCGCAATTCGTGTTGGTGAGGATTACTATCTCGTAACGAGCACATTTGAATACTTTCCTGGTGTGCCGATTTTCCACAGTAAGGACTTAGTGAACTGGAAGCAAATCGGCCATGTGCTGCATTCGGAAAGTCAGGTGCAACTGCTTAACCGTAAAAGCTCTCAGGGAATTTACGCGCCTGTGCTTCGTTATCATGACGGTTTATTCTATATGATTACGACAGATGTATACGGCATCGGTAATTTCTTCGTCACAGCGACGGATCCAGCGGGACCTTGGAGTGATCCAATTCTCATTCCTCATGGTGGTATCGATCCATCCTTGTTCTTTGACGATGATGGCAAGGTGTACGTATCAGTGCAGTCTGGCTTTGCAGAGACGTCTCATGTTATTCAATATGAGATTAATCCGAAAACAGGCGAAGCGCTAACCGAACCAGTCGTTGTTTTCGAAGGCGATGAAGGACCATGGGTCGAAGGACCACATCTATATAAAATTAACGGTGTTTACTATATGATGACCGCCTCAGGCGGAACTGGACCGGAGCATCGTGAAATTATCGGTCGCAGTGACAATCCGTATGGCCCGTTTGAGCTGCTGGAGCATCCTATTCTGACGCATAATGGACTGAAGGATCATCCAATACAGTATACAGGTCATGCTGAGCTAATTGATGATACAGATGGCAACTGGTGGGTCATGTTTCTAGGTGTACGTCTGCGCAATGAGCAAGGCAGTGTGCTAGGTCGCGAGACATTTCTAGCACCAGTTACTTGGGTAGATGGATGGCCGATGGTCGATAACAATGAAGGGCATGTTGGACTGCAGATGCAGGTAACCGTACCGTCGAGCAGCACCTCGGAGCAGATCATTAAACAGCAGGAAGAGCCGAAGCAGCTGATTACGGCGTTCTCATCAGAAGCACCGCTTAGCTTGGACTGGATCTACTCACGTGTACTGCCTGCTGCGGATGCAGTTAGCTTAAGTGCGCATGAAGGATATCTGACTCTCGTCGGTAATGCGAACACACTTCATGATGGGCAGAACACTGTGTATGTATGTCGCAGACAGCTGCATCATGCGATGCGTGTCGAGACAACGCTCGCCTACGAGCCGGTACAGGATGGTGAGGAGGCAGGTATTGCTGCTAGATTGAGTGATAACAACTACTTTGCAATCGGCTTAGTACAGCAGAACGGCAAGCTCAGTGTGCAAGCGACGCTTATGCGTAATGCGGGTGCAGAGCACACTCTCGCAACGATTGATGCTACGGCGTTCAGCGGCAACGGAGGGATTAAGCTTGCTATTCAGGCGACTGAAGAGGAGTATAGCCTATCTTACTCCTTGGATGGAGAGAGCTGGATTCAGCTTGCAGCAGCTCCGGCAAGTGATATCTCGCCAAACTCCGGAACGACGTTTACAGGTGTAACGGTTGGAATGTACGCACACGGTACGAAGGAACAGGCATCAGCGCCTGCTCGCTTTGCGGTTTTCAAGTATGAGGCTTTGTAATACTCACTTTATAACAAAAAATCGGGATGCATCCATGTTCATGGGCATCCCGATTTTTGCTATTGCTTAACTGTAATATTCCCTGAGCTGGTTTTTATTTTAATGATCTCGTCAGAATTTCCATTGTTTTCTGGAGCTGACACAGTCCCCGAGTTGCTTCTTACATCATAGAAGCCATCAAAGTTGTTAGCAGCAATAAACTTTACGTCACCAGAAGAAGTCGTGACCGTAGCATCACTAGATTCCTCTTGGTTAATTGTAATATTGCCAGACTTGGAATCCGCATCTAGCTCTCCGGTGAGAGTTTTAATATTAATATTACCGGAGTCAGTTGATGCCATTAGTTTGCTCGTAATGTTCTCTATCTTAAGATTCCCTGATTGTGAGCTAATTGCAGCTTCGATCGCTTGAATATCGCTTATTGTTGCGTTCCCTGATTTAGATTCTAGTGTGATGTAATCTACAGCTGCGCCGATTACTTTTGCATTGCCAGAGGACATCGACACTTGTAAATGATTGAGTTCATCAGACTTTGGCATGCTTACTTGAATGTTGATTTCTGTATCGGTGAAGCCAAACTGGACAAATCTCATATTACCGTTCGTTTCCAAATCTAATTTTAATGCTTCATGCGCAACGACAGTGTTTTTTATTCTTTCGGCGACAACTGGCTCAACTTTACCTGAGATGGATATATTAGCGGTCTCGCTTGCACTCTCGATAAACTCGATCTTCACGTCAGATGAAGCTCCGTCTACGATCAGCTCGTTCAATTCATTGCCTTGAATAGACCAGCTTTTTTCAACACGGATGAGTCCTTCATCACCGATCTGAAACTTATTAAACGCTAATCCAATAATGCCTACACCAACGAGTAGGAAGGCTAAAATCCAAAGCTTTCTCTTCATATTATTTTCCCCCTCTAATGACGCTTAAGTTCCAACGAACGTAGGAAATGGTCACTTTCTTAAGCATGGCTCCTAACGAAAAGAGACCAATAGACAACATGATGCCAATCCCCGACATCGCAATCGATGCGAATAATTTGCCACCGCCATAATAATCGTTAGTAATAAAATCTACTATAGCAGCAAAGGGGGAGAGGACGACTATAATGGAGCCAGCAAAAAGACTCAGCCATGCCGCCCATACCGATAAGCCGAGTGGTACAACACAAACCATAAAATTAAGGATGAAAAGCCCAATACACGCCATAATGGTACGTGAACGGTTATTTCTGCTGCTTATCGAATGTTGAATGGGGTTGCGATGCTCATATTCCGCCAACACCTCTGCAGCTATTTCATTTGGATCGCCGAGCTCCGCCGAGATTTCCTCTTCACTCTTGCCTGCACTTTGACCAAAGACATAGTGATGCTCATAGTCTTCTACTAGCTCATCTCTTTCCTTTTGCGGCAAAGCACGTAGTTCTTTACGCAATATCGTTAAAAATTGCGCTTTATTCATTGGCTGTACCCTCCTTTAGTAATTTGGAGACACTCGAGACGAATTTATCCCATTCCTCAACCATGGTATTCATATATTGCTCTCCTTCAGGGGTAAGAACGTAATATTTTCGCGGTGGCCCTTCATTAGATTCCTGTAAATACGTTGAACAATGGCCGTCTGCTACAAGTCTTCTTAGCAATGGGTAAAGCGCGCCCTCGGCAACTTGAATATGCTGAGAGACCTGCTGGGCTAGCTCAAAGCCATAGCAAGGCTTTCGATGTATTAGCACTAAGACACAAAGCTCCAACGCACCTTTTTTGAATTGAACATGAATATCCACATACTCACCTCACATTTATCAACGAACACTTCGATGTAGGAATTATCATTCACTACTGTATTATATTCACTACCTGTTAATCATCATAACCAATTATGTATTTTTTTACAATTGATTTTTTCTATTTTTTATAAAATAGGTAAATTTGTATAATATATAGGCTTTTTGCGAAGAGAGAGATGGCAACAGCCAGCGATCAGCTGTTACTTCAAAAAGTTGGAAACTGCTCATATAATATAAGAAATTAATATAGACGCTAGTTCTAGCTTAATGGTACATTTAGTTCATAGTGATTAATACGAGGTAAACTAGAGATAATAATGTGATATGCTAAGTAAAAGGAGAAGGACATTGACGATGAACGCTATAGGCATTGTGACTTCGACTAGTAGATTATTTTTTCAATGTAAAGTGTTGAAACCGCTTTCATAAATGATTGGATTAATTGAATACATTCCAATACATATAAATTTGAATATTCTGCATCTCTACATTGTAGAGGAGCGGGGGTTATTAATAATGTTAGCGAATGAGCAAGATTCAAGAAGGGGGAACTGACTATTATGAAAACGATATTAATTGTAGATGACGAGCTGCGCACAAGACTAGGCATAAAGAAAACGTTAGAGGTCTGGTCAGCAGGCAAGCATCGGATTGAAACGGCTCCGAGTGGAGTCGATGCACTGAAGTGGCTTGAGGAGAATACCGTTCATATTATTATTACGGATGTCCGTATGCCAGAAATTAACGGACTTCAAATGCTGGAAGCGTTGGCTTCGCATAGGCAATTACCGGTTGTAATCGTTATGTCTGGCTATGCTGAGTTCGAATACGCGAAGAAAGCACTGCAGCTTGGCGTGTTCGAATACCTTGTTAAGCCGATAGGTAAAACGTTATTAATTGAAACGATACAAAAAGCGTTAGAGCTTGATAGAAGTATGGAACGCCTTCATACGATCGAGAAGTTAGTCGACCCTAAGCTGCTTGAAGTACGAAGCGAGGAAGCTCGTTTTGGCCCGCAAATTCAAATGGCGATGACTTATATTGATGAGCATCTTCATGAAGCGATTAGCATGAAGCAGGTAGCAGACTACTTCCATCTGAATGCGAGCTATTTCAGCGTGCTGTTCAAGGAGGAGACAGGCGTTACGTTTAGTGACTATTTGACGCGCACACGATTACAAAAAGCGAAGGAGCTGCTGATCACGACAAGTATGCCAATATGGGAAATCGCTGAAAAGGTAGGATATAGCACAGCAAAATACTTTATCCAAGTATTTAAGGATAATGAAGGGATGAGCCCGAGGCATTATAGGAAGGAAATGACAAGTATAGAAGGAATGACCCAATAATATTGGAACTTTTCCCAATATCGTTGCCTTTTAACCACTATTTAGAAGCACTATAATATGAATGCGGTTACAAAAATACAGTAAGAGGTATAAAGGGAGGTTCACTATGAAACGCATTCTAACTCTAACTACTATCATTGTCTTACTAGCATCTATGCTTGCAGCCTGCAGTAGTGGCAACAACGGAACTAACAATGGCAATTCATCCACTGGCAATTCTTCTACTAATACTCCGTCTACTACTGACAATTCTTCATCCTCAGGGAATTCATCTTCCGGAGAAAAAATCACGATCAATCTTTGGAGCTTTACGGATGAAATTCCTAATATGACAACGAAATATCTTGAACTGAATCCTGATCTTAACGTTGAATTTAATACGACTATTATTGCTACAACGGATGGGGCATACCAACCAGCACTTGACCAAGCACTAGCGGCTGGTGGAAAAGACGCTCCAGACATTTATGCAGCAGAAGCAGCATTTGTTCTTAAATATTCTCAAGGTGATGCGTCAGACTACGCTGCTAATTACGCAGATCTTGGATTAACGGATGATATGGTAAAGGACGCTGGAATCGCTCAATACACGGTTGATATCGGTAGTAAAGAAGGTCAACTGAAAGCTCTTGGCTATCAAGCGACTGGTGGAGCATTTATTTATCGTCGTTCCTTAGCTCAAGATACATTTGGAACGGATGATCCGGCAGTGATTAAAAATGAAATCGGCCCTGGCTGGGATAAATTCTTTGAAGCAGCTGCAAAATTAAAAGAAAAAGGCTACGGTATTGTTTCTGGTGACGGCGATATTTGGCACGCATTTGAGAACAGTTCCGATAAAGGCTGGGTTGTAGATGGCAAGCTTCATATCGATCCTAAGCGTGAGGATTTCTTGGATAAAGCAAAACTACTTAAAGATAATGGCTATCATAACGATACAGAAGACTGGACGGAATCATGGTATGCAGACATGTCTGGTACTGGAAGCCAACCAATTTTCGGATTCTTCGGACCGGCATGGCTTATTAACTACGTAATGAACGGTCAAGTAAAAGATACGCATGGCGACTGGGCGATTGCTGAATCTCCTGAAGGTTTCTTCTGGGGCGGTACATGGCTGCTAGCTAACCAAAATGTTCTAAAAGATGAAGCTAAGAAGCAAGCAGTGGCTGACTTCATTGAGTGGGTAACACTTGATTCTTCAGACACAGGACTTCAATATTTCTGGGCTAATGGAACAATGAAGGAAGGCGAGCAAGGTACGAAGGATAGCGTAGCATCCTCTGTTGTTATGGATAAATCTAACGGTGAAGTTGATTTGTTAGGCGGACAGAATATGTTTGATGTATTCGTTCCAGCTAACGCTAATGCAACAGGTAAAAACTTAACACAGTATGACGAATCTATTAACTTAATCTGGCGTGATCAAGTTCGTGAATACACAGCGGGCAACAAGAGCCGTGAGCAAGCACTTGCTGATTTCAAAGCACAGGTGAAAGACCAATTGGGTATCGAAAGCGAATAGAATAGTAACAAAGGGGCGAGAAGTATTCCCGCCCCTTATTTCAACTTATGAGGTGGTATAGATGCGGCAAAAAGGAGTCAGCTATGCAAAATATGGCTATATCTTCTGCTTACCGTTTGTTATAGCGTTCGCAGTTTTCTCGTTATACCCAACTTTATATACTGCGATCATTGGGTTTACTGATATGAAGGGAGTAATCCCAAAGCCTATCCAATTTCTCGATAATCCTTTCCAGAACTTTAAGGACTTGCTTTTTGACAACGCTTCCTTTAAGAAATCACTATATAACACTGGCCTAATCTGGATTATTAACTTTATTCCACAGATCGTATTGGCATTATTGCTTACTGCATGGTTTACTAATCGCCGCCTTAATATTAAAGGTCAAGGCACATTTAAGGTTTTGCTTTATATGCCGAATATCATTACAGCAGGTACAATTGCTGTATTATTTAGTGCTTTATTTGCCTATCCAATGGGACCCGTGAACAGCTTCTATGAATTGGTGGGAATATCAGAATCGCCAATTAATTTTTTACAAGATAAAGCGACTGCTCGTGGTCTAGTTGGGTTTATCCAATTTTGGATGTGGTATGGAAATACAATGATCATTCTAATTGCAGGTGTAATGGGAATTAATCCAACACTCTTTGAGGCTGCAACGATTGACGGTGCTTCAGATGTACAAACCTTCTTCCGTGTTACGTTACCGATCTTGAAACCAATTCTTCTGTATGTGCTTATTACATCGATGATTGGTGGCCTGCAAATGTTTGATATTCCGCAGCTGTTCTTGGCAGGCGGACCAGATAATGCTACGCAGACCGCATCTGTGTTCATTTATAACCAAGCGTTCAGAGGAACTTATATGTATAATCGTGCTGCGGCAGCGAGCATGATTATGTTTATTATCGCTGTAGTGCTTTCCTTAATTCTGTTCTACTTCATGCGTGACCGTGATGCAGCAGAATTGAAGAAAGCAGAAAAGAAGAATAGAAAAGCTGCAAAAGCGGCCGCAAGAGAGGTGTAATTCATGGAGACATTGCTGAACAAAAAATCTTTCTCTATAAACAAGGCTATCGTATACGCGGTATGTATCTTCTTCGCCTTACTTAGTATCGTGCCTTTTTATATTATGTTTATCAATGCTACACGCTCTACACCGGAGATACAGAGCGGCCTTTCATTAATACCGTCCACGCATTTATGGACGAACTGGAATGTATTGCTTGATAAAAGCTTTGATCCGTTCAAGGGATTCTTAAACTCGTTTATTGTCTCTGCAGGAACAACGATAAGCGCAGTTTACTTCTCTGCACTAACCGCGTATGGGCTTGTTGCGTACAACTGGAAGCTTCGTCAGCCATTCTTTTCTTTTATTCTGTGCGTCATGATGATTCCAGCGCAGGCGAGTGCGATAGGTTTCTTTCAATTTATGTACCAGCTAGGTTGGACAAACAACTTTCTTCCTCTGATATTACCTGCAATAGCGTCGCCGGCAGTCGTGTTTTTCATGCGTCAATATTTGCTTGCTACGCTGTCACTCGAAATTGTAGAGGCAACGCGTATTGATGGTGCAGGTGAGTTTTATGGCTACAATAAAATTATTCTACCAATTATGGTACCAGCGCTGGCAACGCAAGCTATCTTTGTGTTTGTAGCTAGCTGGAATAATCTATTTACACCGCTTATTCTACTAACACAGAAGGATAAGTATACCTTACCTATTATGGTTAGCTTACTGCGGGGAGATATTTATAGAACGGAGTTTGGATCGATCTACTTAGGTCTCTCCCTAACGGTATTGCCACTATTTGTGTTCTACTTCCTGTTGTCGAGATATATTATTGCAGGCGTGGCACTTGGTGGCGTAAAGGAATAAGGTGGTCAAGAGCATTGTACTTAGGCTGATTTACTTTATTTAATAAGCTTTGATTACATGTAAATCAACGATACGATTCCGGGGAGTATAAATCTGGGTTGGTGAGCAGTATATCCATATGGTTTTATTAAAGAACCTACCGTCACAGGTAGGTTCTTTACATTGTGTAGAAGAAGCGCAGTGACATTAGATTTATGGAGCAGTTACATAATAAACAAAGGGTAAAAAGAATTTCATGTCGTAGTATATTTGCCACTTTACATACCCTGCTAGGGTATGGTAGTATAAAATCAAGATAGGAGGTTGACTTACATGGAGGAAACATCGAAGGAAGTAGCTTGTCATACCGAGGATAGTACGTCTTGTCGTAAGAGCCATCATCCTGAACGCGTGAAGAAGGATTTAACGACGCGATTAAATCGGATCGAAGGCCAAATTCGAGGCATTAAAGGCATGATCGATAAGGATGCTTACTGTGACGATGTCATAACGCAGCTTTCCGCTACGCAATCTGCTTTAAATAGTGTTGCCAAAATTCTTCTTGAGGGTCATCTCAAGGGCTGTGTAGTAGATCGTCTCTCTGAAGGCGATGAAGAGATTTTAGACGAGTTAGTAGGGACGATTCATAAGCTAATGAAAAGATAACATAGCTAGAGGGAAATAAATTTTTTTATCTTCCTTATACCCCCATAGAGTATTTGTATGACACAGATATGCTACAGATAAAGGAGAGAGTACGATGAAAAATGTAACATTACATGTACAAGGTATGTCCTGTGGACATTGTGTAAAATCGGTTGAGGGTAGCGTTGGTCAGTTAGCAGGTGTTGACCAGGTTACTGTAAAGCTAGATGCTGGTCAAGTTGACGTAACTTTTGATGATTCGCAAGTATCCCTAGACACAATCAAAGAAACGATTGAGGATCAAGGCTACGGGGTAGAATAGAGTGCTATAGAAGCACTCTCTTATTTTCAAACTTACATACCCTATAGGGGTATTCGATATAGAAGAGGTGACATGATTATGGGCACAGCAGACAAAAGTGCAGCGATGAAGGAAGCGAGTATTCAAATAACTGGAATGACTTGTGCAGCTTGTGCGACACGCATAGAAAAAGGACTCAATAAAATGGATGGAGTTGAGCAAGCGACGGTTAATCTAGCTTTAGAAAAGTCATCGATTAAGTACGACCCTACCAAACTGAGTGAGCAAGACTTCGAGAAGAAAATTGAGCTACTTGGCTACGGCGTTGTAAAGCAAAAGGCAGAATTTGATATTACCGGCATGACATGTGCAGCCTGTGCGACCCGGATTGAAAAAGGGCTAAATAAATTAGATGGCGTAGCAGTAGCTAACGTTAACTTAGCACTTGAAAAAGCCACGATCGAATACAATCCTTCAGAAGTAACCATCGCCGACATCATTGCAAGGGTAGAGAAGCTAGGCTATGGCGCGCATCAGAAGCAAGACGAGAAAGAGCAAGTCGACCACCGCGAAAAGCATATTAAAGCTCAACAGCGCAAATTCATTCTATCAGCGATTTTATCTTTACCGCTATTATGGACGATGGTGGGGCACTTTTCATTTACATCGTTTTTATATGTACCGGATCTCCTCATGAATCCGTGGTTCCAAATGCTACTGGCGACACCGGTCCAATTTATAATCGGAAGACAGTTTTATGTAGGTGCCTATAAAGCACTTCGTAATGGTAGTGCGAATATGGATGTACTTGTTGCGATGGGCACGTCAGCAGCTTATTTTTATAGTGTATATCAAGCGATTGTAACAAGCGGAACGCACCACGGTCCACACCTATACTTTGAGACAAGTGCAGTATTAATTACACTAATTCTGTTAGGCAAATTGTTCGAAGCAAGGGCAAAGGGACGTTCATCTGAAGCCATTAAGAAGCTAATGGGGCTTCAAGCCAAGACAGCCGTCGTTATACGTGATGGAGCTGAAATAGAGGTACCGCTTGAGGAAGTAGTGATGGGTGATACGATCTTAGTGAAGCCAGGCGAAAAAATTCCAGTAGACGGCGAAGTTTTAGATGGCATGACCTCTGTTGATGAATCGATGTTAACTGGAGAAAGCTTACCAGTAGATAAGCAGGCGGGCGATCTATTATTCGGGTCAACCATTAACAAAAATGGCTCTATTAAAATGACAGCGACAAAGGTAGGGCGTGACACCGCATTAGCCCAAATCATAAAAGTCGTCGAGGATGCGCAAGGTTCAAAAGCGCCGATTCAGCGGTTGGCCGATCAAATTTCAGGAGTATTTGTCCCTATTGTGGTAGGAATTGCTTTGGTTACCTTCCTCATTTGGATAATATGGGTGACACCTGGTGAATTTACACCAGCGCTTGAAGTGTTAATTGCAATACTTGTAATTGCTTGCCCATGTGCTCTCGGTCTAGCAACACCAACCTCAATTATGGCAGGCTCGGGTCGAGCTGCAGAGTTTGGTATCCTGTTCAAGGGTGGGGAGCATTTAGAGCAAACGCAAAGCATTGACACGGTTGTCGTAGATAAGACGGGGACTGTTACACATGGTAAGCCTGTATTAACAGATGTTCTCGTTGCCGATGGTCAAGATGAAGAGAAGTTTTTATCTCTGATCGGTGCAGCGGAAAAGCAATCGGAGCATCCGTTAGCGGAAGCAATCGTTCAAGGGATTCAAGAGAAGGGAATGACACTTGGCGATGTTCAATTTTTTGAGGCCATTCCAGGCTACGGTGTGATCGCAACGGTGTCAGGTCAAGGTGTTGTAATCGGAACAAGGAAACTGATGCAGCAATATGGGATCGATATTCAAGCAGTTCTCCCTCAGATGGAGGAGCTAGAACGTAGCGGCAAAACAGCGATGCTAGCTGGTGTTAATGGACAATATGCAGGACTAGTAGCTGTAGCAGATACGATCAAGGATACTTCGCGGGAGGCAATACACAGACTGCAAGATATGGGCATCAACGTCATTATGATGACTGGTGATAATGAACGTACAGCTCAAGCTATCGGAAAAGAAGTCGGTGTGAATGTTGTAATTGCGGAAGTGCTTCCAGAGGGTAAAGCAGAAGAAGTGAAAAAGCTGCAGCAGCAGGGTAAGAAGGTAGCGATGGTTGGTGACGGGATTAATGATGCTCCTGCACTTGCAACAGCGGATATCGGGATGGCGATTGGCACAGGTACCGATGTTGCGATGGAAGCTGCAGATATTACACTCATTCGAGGCGACTTAAACAGTATAGCCGATGCGATTGTCATGAGTCGTAAAACAATGCGTAATATTAAACAGAATTTATTTTGGGCATTTGCCTATAATACGGTCGGCATTCCAATTGCGGCGATCGGCTTGCTTGCTCCATGGGTAGCGGGCGCAGCGATGGCATTCAGCTCTGTGTCCGTAGTATTGAACGCACTACGTTTACAACGAGTGAAGTTAAAATAGTCATTACCGCCTGCCACTGCTATGCAGTGGCAGGTATCTTATCCGCAAAAAATATAACATACCATTTCCGCGCCAATAATGTCGATTAAATAATGTCAATCTCTTTCTCAGCAAGTGCATACTATTTATCTATTCTCTCCATATCTTCCATAGTTAGTATATAATCCATCCTTATTAATCTCCTTTCTTTGATTACCTTGATATATAAAAACAGCTTACAGAGATCGTAAGCTGTTTTTAGATTGTTATGATGTTGAACGTCTATCCTTAATGACATTAAATATTGCGAAAATGGAGAAGTTGATTGTTTAAAGGAGAATAGTAGTACACTGAAACAGTCACAGTCTTGGATTTTATTTTCTCATCCTTGGCTGTCGCTGTTTCAATTAAGTGTTCAGTCTAAAACTTATTCTATCCAGTCTGTAACTATAAGCCAGTTATTCCACAAAAAAAATTATTTGTTTTTCGGAATAACTGAAATTACATGTGCAGCGTCGCGGATTCTGTGGTGAAGAATGTATGCTTGCGTAATGATTCTACCTTTACAGTGTTAGGTAATAAGTAACAGTTAAGATGAATAAGGCCTATAAAAACATCCGAATATGATGTAAAAATGTAAACTTATGACAGATTATTCGATACTATGATTAGTAATGCTATCCTATTACCATCTGAGATGATTCAGATATACTATATAATAGGAGTTGATTTCATGTTAGGTACAAAACGTAGGTTAAATGTTATCCTGTCTTTTGTTTTAGTCTTTTTACTGGTCGCACCAACAGCCTCAGCAAATTCCTTCGATCTTCGTTCTGCTGACAGTAAGCTATCTGGTCTGAAACCGGTAAGTACAGCTGCTGTGAAGCAAATCGAACAGCTTGAAACGGAGATTATGAAACTCAACAATGAAAAACTAATCCTAGAGAAAAAGAATGAATATATCTCAAAAAACTACGCAACGGCTACGAACAAAAAATCTTTACTTGATTCCTCGCATGCTCGAATGTCACAAATTGATGCAGAGATGCAATCTATTGATACACAGTTAGCTAAATTAGGCGTTGAGAAACCTTCTAAAGAATTGTTACTAGAATTCCTAAAAAGCAATCCGGAAGCTTTCGAGGATAAACTTCAACTAGATTATTCAACGAGCAGCATTTATGATGAAATGGAAGATATTATTGATACATGGAATTACATGTATAATGTCACAGGGTATGCAACGACTTACTCTGGTAAAACACAATACCATCTAACTTTCATGTACAAAGGCAATGATCCATACCTTAGTAAAAACCAAACAAAAACGGTCTATAGCCAATTTAGCTCGGGAAGCACGCAAGCGACCTATTGGATAAATGAAGTCCTGTCTATTTATGTAGATAAATTAATCGGGGCTTCCCTTAAGAAATTCGACTTGCTGCCATGGGAGTTATTGTTCTCTAGCAAACCTACGAACTCCATTTCTTCCACTGGTGATGCAACGGTGGCACACTTGCAAACGCTAACTACGGTTAAGTTTGTATTTGTATACAACACATCGAGTGAGTACTGGTTCTTTGCATTATCTACAAACTATGTAAATGTGGCATATAATGTTGACGCGTACATTATCCGCAACAACCAAATTTATAACGATGGTACTGACGGCAACCTAACAGAATATGGTGACTATAACAATTCACTTTCGCTTGCCAATTCTGCATACAATAATGGGTATGCAGATAAGAGAACCTTAACGAAAGTTAAACTGAAAAGTAAATCCATGGGGAATGATCAAATCACTATTAACTTGCATAACCCTACTTTTATCGCGCATATGTATTAAGAATGAAATAAACAGGAGGCAACTATCTTGAAGAAAAAAATATTATGGCCAATACTAATCCTTGTCTGTGTACTTATCATTCTTTTTATCGGTTCTAATATTAAGTATGAAAAGATAGCTACAGAGCTTCCTGGGATGTATGTGGAGAATTTCATTATCGAGGATGGTCAAACAATCCCAACCACGATAAGTGAGCAGAATGTTACAGTTGAAGTCGATATTTCGTTGAGAAAGTTTTTCTCCAACTACAAATTAAGTGGTGAAGTGATAATAGATGGGACTACGCACAAAATTATTTCTTCTGACAAGGGGAGCGGGAGCTACATCGCTGCATTGTCATCTAATCTCAACAGAATGTCTGGAGATATAAAAATAGCTGAAGATCTACAATATTTCTCGATCCACTTAAACGACGACAACCATTACATCATCGCACCAGCTCAATCGGAAGATGATACAAAAAAAGTGGTTAATCTTTTGTATGGCGATCGGTAGACACCGATGACGCATTAGATAAAAGGGTTCACTCCTGTCATAATGACTTGGGAGTGAACCCTTCTATTATTTTTGTTGTAGGTAAACGGATATGTAGTTGATCTTCGAATTTACTAGGTGGGAAAGATGACGGTGTAGTTCTTTTAGATAAAAATAAAAGAAACATTATCTGGTAAGTTTAACAACAGTACCTGTATATGATTAGGAAGGAATGAGTAATGAGTACGAACCTTGAGAAAAATCCAAGAACGTTCCTTAACTGACATTGAATGACCTGAATAATAATAGTTCACGATTAGGGGGAGCAGTATGGCTCAGATACCTTTTATCGAAAGAAGTGTTCGTTCAGCAATATCAGTAGTTGGTTTCCCATTATCCATTTGTCAAACTCTGGTTACCCAATATCAGCTACATAAGAACAAACCAAAAGGGCAGCTCTATCTCATAGGTCAGCGTAGTCTGCATGCAGTCGTGACTGGAGAGACTAAACATGATCAACCGACCGTAATACTAGAGTCTGGCATGGGTGGCTTCTCATTAGATTGGTCGCTAGTTCAGCCAGAAATATCAAAACATACAAAAGTAATCTCTTATGACCGTTCTAGTTTTGGTTGGAGTACAGGAGCAATGGATCGAGCTACTTGCCAAAATTATGTTCAGGAGCTACGTCTATTGCTAAACGAAATGAATCTCAAACCGCCGTACATCCTTGTCGGGCATTCATACGGTGGAATGATGATGAGGTTATTTGCAGCCCAACATCCAGAGGAAGTGAAGGGGCTAATCCTTGTTGACTCGACTCATGAAAGCCGATATCTCGATCATAGCATGAGCCAACACAGAAACGTGGAAAGAGAAAAGAATCTGAGGTTGTTTAGACTGGGTTATTTATTGTCGCCCATTGGCCTTCCGCGATTATTGAAAAGACATATCGGGGCAAATAGGCTACCTACTCATATTCAAAGTAAAGTAACTGCCTTAGGGCGTAGTAATAAAGCCTTTAGAGCCGTATATTTGGAATTGATTTGTACAGAAGAAAGTGCCGTTCAGTTGAAAAATGCTCCTCCGCTCAAGGAGGATATGCCTGTCATCGTTCTATCAGCTGGAAAACAAAGTGAGGATTGGAAAAAGAGTCAAGAGGAACTGTTAAACTTAACGAAACGAACGAAACGAATAATGGTAGAGGATAGCTGGCATTCCATTCAGATTTATCAGCCGCATGTCGTAGTTGAAGCTATAAAAAGCTTGTTAAACTAAAGCAGTTCTAGTTTCTTACCATGTAAATGAGTAAAAAAGGGATAGAGGCTCATAGACTTCTAGAACCTCTATCCTTTCTAATATTACAATATAATGCCAATCTGATAGTTGAAATGCTTGATCATACCATTTCGAAGTCTTTATTCCATATCTTTGTTCTCCCCAGCTCCATCGTCCAAAGCCGCTCAGCTGGCAGTTCACGTTTAATCCACTCAGCAAGTAGCCGATCAAGTGCTTCCTTAGGCGTATCATCAGCAAGATGGAAAGCATCATAATGCATCGGCACAAATATGCTTGCACCAATATCAATGAACGCTTGCACCGCTTCCTCTGGCGACATATGCGAATCACGCATAAACCACTCCGGCTCATATGCCCCGATTGGCATCAAAGCAACGGATATATTGCTGTAGCGCTCACCTATTTTAGAGAATAAATCATCATAGCCGCTGTCACCGGCAAAGTATATGCACTGCTGCTGGTGCTGCATCACCCAGCCACCCCAATGTGACGAATTCATATCCCAAGGTGTACGTCTCGTCCAATGCTTGGCAGGCACAAAGCCAAAGGTTACCTCTCCGATCTGCTTTTCTGACCACCACGATAGCTGCTCTACACGAGCAAAGCCTTTGCGTCTCGCCCAATCTCCTAAGCCTTCGGGAACTAGGAGCATATAATCTCCTGGCAGTCGTTTTAAGCTAGCTAGATGAAGATGATCGTAATGTGCATGTGATAAAACAACGACATCAATCGGAGGCAGCTGATCGATCGGCACGCCAGGAGCATTCAATCTTGCACCAAAGCCCATACGTGCTGCCCACACTGGATCTGTCACGATATTCAATCCGCCAAGCTGAATAAGAAAGGTGGAGTGCCCGATAAAGGTGACGGATGTTTGCTCGCGGTTATTCGTTAAAAAATCAATGTCAGGAGCGACGCGAGGCAGCTGAAACGATAAATCCTTTTTCTTAGCGCGTCGTTCCTTCTGCCATTGCTGCATCTGAGAGAAAGACTTGGCATTCGTCGAGCCATCTAAATTCACATAACGTTTTCGCATAGTTTAACGCAGACTCCTTTCGGAAGATCAATCATTTATAAAAGTAGGTGATGACGATCATTGATAGGCATGAATAAATCTAGTACATACCTAGTACTATTATGTGCTTTTTTAGCAATGGGATCAAATTCAGTAGGATCGATTTATATATACGATCAGCATTGGTTTATCATCCGCTATATTAGGTTAAGTTTAAGTAAAGCTAAGCTAGTAGAGCTTAAATACCACTAATAGAATAAAAAAGTACTCCGCCACAATTAAGATGGCGGAGTACTTTTAGCAGTGTGCCCAGCATGGGCGCTATCTCTAGGGTTCAAGTCCCGAATGGTGAAGGCAGTAGTAGCCATAGCTTAAGGCAAGGGTGTCCATCGCGAGGTGGAATCTGAAGGAAGCCAGCGGCAAATCTCC
>NZ_JAMBNY010000108.1 GCF_023715345.1 Paenibacillus camelliae | reverse complement strand
TTACCTCACCAACTAGCTAATGCACCGCAGGTCCATCCATAAGTGACAGATTGCTCCGCCTTTCCCAACTCTCTCATGCGAGAGACTTGCGTATCCGGTATTAGCATTCGTTTCCGAATGTTATCCCGGTCTTATGGGCAGGTTACCTACGTGTTACTCACCCGTCCGCCGCTAACTCTCAGGAGTGCAAGCACTCCATCAAGTCCGCTCGAC
>NZ_JAMBNY010000107.1 GCF_023715345.1 Paenibacillus camelliae | reverse complement strand
GTCGAGCGGAGTTGATAGGAAGCTTGCTTCCTTGAGACTTAGCGGCGGACGGGTGAGTAACACGTAGGTAACCTGCCCATAAGACTGGGATAACATTCGGAAACGAATGCTAATACCGGATACGCAATTCTCTCGCATGAGAGAGTTGGGAAAGGCGGAGCAATCTGTCACTTATGGATGGACCTGCGGTGCATTAGCTAGTTGGTGAGGTAA
>NZ_JAMBNY010000106.1 GCF_023715345.1 Paenibacillus camelliae | reverse complement strand
GTTGTAAATCTTCTTTGGTGGAGCCAAGCGGGATCGAACCGCTGACCTCCTGCTTGCAAGGCAGGCGCTCTCCCAGCTGAGCTATGGCCCCATAATATAATATAAAGTTGTAGATGGTGGGCCTTAGTGGACTCGAACCACCGACCTCACCCTTATCAGGGGTGCGCTCTAACCAGCTGAGCTAAAGGCCCTTATTAGCCACCGCTTGGCGACGTCCTACTCTC
>NZ_JAMBNY010000105.1 GCF_023715345.1 Paenibacillus camelliae | reverse complement strand
GTTATCGTTTGGTGGCGATGGCGGAGGGGAACCACACGTTCCCATCTCGAACACGACCGTTAAGCCCTCCAGCGCCGATGGTACTTGGACCGCAGGGTCCTGGGAGAGTAGGACGTCGCCAAGCGGTGGCTAATAAGGGCCTTTAGCTCAGCTGGTTAGAGCGCACCCCTGATAAGGGTGAGGTCGGTGGTTCGAGTCCACTAAGGCCCACCATCTACAACTTTATATTA
>NZ_JAMBNY010000104.1 GCF_023715345.1 Paenibacillus camelliae | reverse complement strand
CCACCATTTAAAGAGTGCGTAATAGCTCACTGGTCGAGTGACTCTGCGCCGAAAATGTAACGGGGCTAAACACACCACCGAAGCTATGGCAGGTACCATTTGGTACTTGGGTAGGGGAGCGTTGAATACGGATTGAAGTCAGACCGTAAGGACTGGTGGACTGTATTCAAGTGAGAATGCCGGTATGAGTAACGAAAAGACAAGTGAGAATCTTGTCCGCCGTAAGCCTAA
>NZ_JAMBNY010000103.1 GCF_023715345.1 Paenibacillus camelliae | reverse complement strand
CAAGAAGTCAGAGCCCGTTAAATGGGTGATGGCGTGCCTTTTGTAGAATGAACCGGCGAGTTACGTTTGCATGCCAGGTTAAGTTGGAGAGACGGAGCCGTAGCGAAAGCGAGTCTGAATAGGGCGCATATAGTATGCAGACGTAGACCCGAAACCGTGTGATCTACCCCTGTCCAGGATGAAGGTGCGGTAACACGCACTGGAGGTCCGAACCCACGCACGTTGAAAAGTGCGGG
>NZ_JAMBNY010000102.1 GCF_023715345.1 Paenibacillus camelliae | reverse complement strand
GATGCCTAGGCACTAGGAGCCGAAGAAGGACGTGGCGAACAACGATACTGCCTCGGGGAGCTGTAAGCAAGCTTTGATCCGGGGATTTCCGAATGGGGAAACCCAGCCGTTGTAATGGACGGTTACTTCTAACTGAATACATAGGTTAGAGTGAGGCATACCAGGGGAACTGAAACATCTAAGTACCCTGAGGAAGAGAAAACAAAAGTGATTCCGTCAGTAGCGGCGAGCGAACGCGGAACAGC
>NZ_JAMBNY010000101.1 GCF_023715345.1 Paenibacillus camelliae | reverse complement strand
AGGCTCCCACCTATCCTGTACAGATCGTACCAAAGTCCAATATCAAGCTACAGTAAAGCTCCATGGGGTCTTTCCGTCTTGTCGCGGGTAACCTGCATCTTCACAGGTATTAAAATTTCACCGGATCTCTCGTTGAGACAGCGCCCAATTCGTTACGCCATTCGTGCGGGTCAGAATTTACCTGACAAGGAATTTCGCTACCTTAGGACCGTTATAGTTACGGCCGCCGTTTACTGGGGCTTCGGTTCA
>NZ_JAMBNY010000100.1 GCF_023715345.1 Paenibacillus camelliae | reverse complement strand
TCTAGAGATAGAGCTTTCCTTCGGGACAGGGGACACAGGTGGTGCATGGTTGTCGTCAGCTCGTGTCGTGAGATGTTGGGTTAAGTCCCGCAACGAGCGCAACCCCTAATGTTAGTTGCCAGCACCTTGGGTGGGCACTCTAACGTGACTGCCGGTGACAAACCGGAGGAAGGTGGGGATGACGTCAAATCATCATGCCCCTTATGACCTGGGCTACACACGTACTACAATGGCCAGTACAACGGGAAGCGAA
>NZ_JAMBNY010000099.1 GCF_023715345.1 Paenibacillus camelliae | reverse complement strand
CGCTACCCCCACCTCATCCCCGCACTTTTCAACGTGCGTGGGTTCGGACCTCCAGTGCGTGTTACCGCACCTTCATCCTGGACAGGGGTAGATCACACGGTTTCGGGTCTACGTCTGCATACTATAAGCGCCCTATTCAGACTCGCTTTCGCTACGGCTCCGTCTCTCCAACTTAACCTTGCATGCAAACGTAACTCGCCGGTTCATTCTACAAAAGGCACGCCATCACCCATTTAACGGGCTCTGACTTCTTG